>NZ_CM149685.1:0-4378656 GCF_056173665.1 Anaerobacillus sp. QJM3NY_17
TTGGATAACATCACGGATCTCTGGCAACAGGCATTATCCGAAATCGAAAAAAAATTAAGTAAGCCGAGTTTCGAAACTTGGTTAAAGTCCACTTCTGCTAACAGAATGGACGGCGACACCATTATTATTACTGCCCCCAACGAGTTCGCTAGAGACTGGCTCGAATCTAGATACTCAAGTTTAATAACGGAAACGTTACTTGAGTTAACAGGCAGTGAACTCAAAGCAAAGTTCATTATTCCCCAGAATCAGTCCGATACTGATTTGGATCTTGAACAGTCTATGAAGAAAAAACCAAAAGCAAATCCCGCTCAGGAAGAACATCCGCAGAGCGTGCTTAATTCCAAATATACGTTTGATACTTTCGTTATTGGATCCGGGAACCGTTTTGCTCATGCAGCTTCCCTAGCAGTGGCTGAAGCGCCAGCCAAAGCTTATAATCCCTTATTTATTTACGGGGGGGTTGGCCTAGGAAAAACACACTTGATGCATGCAATTGGTCACTATGTCATTGAGCATAATCCGAATGCAAAAGTGGTGTATTTATCATCCGAGAAGTTTACTAATGAGTTTATTAACTCCATTCGCGATAATAAGACCGTTAATTTTCGCAATAAATATCGAAATGTAGACGTGCTATTGATTGATGATATTCAATTTCTAGCTGGTAAAGAACAAACCCAAGAGGAATTCTTCCACACATTTAATGCGCTTCATGAAGAAAGTAAGCAAATTGTGATTTCAAGTGATCGACCACCTAAGGAAATACCAACGCTAGAGGACAGGCTACGATCACGTTTCGAATGGGGATTAATTACTGATATTACGCCTCCTGATCTTGAAACAAGGATTGCGATTCTTAGAAAGAAAGCGAAAGCTGAAGGCCTAGATATCCCAAATGAAGTGATGCTCTATATCGCTAACCAGATTGATACGAACATACGTGAACTAGAAGGTGCTCTTATTCGAGTGGTGGCCTATTCTTCACTAATTAATCAAGACATGAATGCGGACTTAGCAGCTGAAGCTCTAAAAAATATTATTCCATCATCTAAACCTAGAGTCATCACCATCCATGATATTCAAAATGTTATAGGTGATCACTTCTCAGTAAAACTAGAAGACTTTGCGGCTAAAAAGAGAACGAAATCAGTCGCTTTCCCACGTCAAATTGCGATGTATCTATCAAGAGAACTGACCGATTTTTCTCTTCCGAAGATTGGGGAAGAATTTGGAGGCCGTGATCACACAACTGTGATCCACGCTCATGAGAAGATTTCAAAACTAGTGGATTCTGATCAAGCATTTCAGAAGAAACTGCAAGATATAGTAGAGCAGCTGAAAAATGGTTAGTCACCTTTTTTGTGGATATTAGTTGATATAGTGTGTACAATTATCCAGAGTTACTAACACACTATCCACAGGTGGATAACTTACGTGATATAGGTTCACTAACACTTATCCACACATTCACAGCCCCTACTAGTAAGACTACGACTTTTTTAAGTAATAAATATATAATCAGGGTCATTTATTTAGGAGGTAAATTATGCGTTTCAAAATCGAGAGAGATTATCTAGTATCAAGCGTATCTGATGTCATGAAAGCAGTATCTTCAAGAACAACGATACCGATACTGACTGGTATTAAAATCGTGGCAAGTGATGAAGGTGTAACATTAACAGGCTCTGACTCAGATATTTCAATCGAGTGTTTCATTCCCGCAGAGGAAAATAATAAACAAATTGTTGAAATCTCTCAGATGGGAAGTATTGTTCTTCAAGCACGTTTCTTCTCTGATATCGTTAAAAAACTACCAGGTGATCAAGTAGAAATTGAAGTTCACGATAGCTTAACAACGAGAATCCGTTCTGGATCTTCAGAGTTTAACCTTAACGGTCTAGATCCTGAAGAATATCCACGTCTACCAGAAGTAGAATCCAAAGAAGGATTTCAAATTCAAGCAGATCTCCTAAAAAACATTATTAGACAGACGGTATTTGCTGTTTCTACTTCAGAAACTAGACCGGTGTTGACAGGTGTAAACTGGAAGCTTGAGAATGGCGAATTAAACTGTACTGCGACAGATAGTCACCGACTTGCTCTCAGGACAGTGCAGGTTGAACCTAATGGTAATGACCTTTCATTCTCAAATGTCGTTATCCCAGGAAAGAGTTTAAGTGAACTTTCTAAAATTATTGATGATAACGAAGAACTTGTAGATATTACGGTTACAGAGAATCAAATTCTATTTAAATCAAATCACATTCTCTTTTTCTCAAGACTTCTTGACGGAAACTATCCTGATACAAGTCGACTTATACCTAACGAAAGTAAAACAAACGTAACGGTATCAGCAAAAGAACTATTACAAGCAATTGATCGAGCTTCAGTTCTTGCACGAGAAGGAAGGAATAACGTAGTCAAGCTCGCAAGCATAGAGGAATCAACGTTAGAAATTTCCTCAAACTCTCCTGAAATCGGTAAAGTTATTGAACAGGTACAATCTCAATTCTTTGATGGAGAAGAGCTTAAGATTTCTTTTAGTGCTAAATACATGATGGATGCGTTGAGATCGATGGATTCCAATGAAGTGAATATTAGCTTTACTGGTGCGATGCGTCCATTCTTAATCAAGCCTATTGAAGGAGCTGCTATTATGCAGTTAATTCTACCGGTACGAACTTATTAATTTTAGTTAAAATTCATGCAAAAATATTGAGCTGCTGAGAAGAATTCTTCCAGCGGCTTTCTCTTTTTTCTTGCCATTGTGAAATTTCCACTCTATAAGTCATGCGTTTTAGTTAAAAAAGAGTTATAATAAACTATTGTCATCCTTCAAACTCGTCATCGTTGAATGGAGTAGAAGGAAAATGAGGTGAACGAAGATGAATGAAATCAAATTAATTAAAGAATACATCACTCTTGGCCAACTTCTTCAAGAAGCTGGAGTGATTAATACAGGCGGAATGGCAAAGTGGTTTCTGTCAGAGTACGAGGTCTATGTAAACGGAGAATTAGATGACCGACGTGGCAGAAAACTCTACAATCAGGATAAAGTGATGATTCCTGGAGTCGGGGAGTTTGTTGTATCTAGCTGAATGGGGGTTTCCCGTTGCATCTAAACACATTGAAAGTAACGAATTATCGAAATTACACGAAGCAAGAACTGCAGTTTGAAAATAACGTGAACGTTTTTCTCGGTGAAAATGCTCAGGGGAAAACAAACATCATGGAAGCTATCTATGTACTAGCTATGGCGAGATCCCATCGTACACCAAGAGATAAAGAATTAATCAATTGGGACGAGGAATATGCTAAAATAGAAGGTAGAATAGAAAAACGAAATGGTCCCCTCTCCCTCCAACTGGTTATTTCCCAAAAAGGTAAGAAAGCCAAACTAAATCAATTGGAACAGCAGAAACTGAGCAACTACATTGGTGCACTGAATGTTGTCATGTTTGCACCAGAGGATCTCAATCTGGTTAAAGGCAATCCTGGCGTTCGCAGAAGATTCATCGATATTGAAATTGGCCAGGTACAACCAGTCTATCTCTATTATCTTGGTCGATATCTGAAGCTTCTTCAGCAGCGTAACAGCTTGTTAAAGACCTTGCGATATCAAAAAAATCCCGATTATGTAATGTTGGATATCCTGACCGAACAATTAATTGAAGCTGCTGCGAATATTTATATACGTCGAGTTCGATTTGTTCAACTCCTTCAACAATGGGCTGAACCAATTCATTATGGAATTAGTAGAGGGCTAGAAAAACTTGAAATTCACTATAATCCAACTGTAGAGGTATCAGAACCAACCGATTTGTCGAAAATAGTAGATGGATATAAGCAAAAGTTTGATAAAATTAAAGAGAGAGAAGTTGAGCGTGGTGTTACGCTAGCGGGCCCCCATAGAGATGATTTGTCGTTTTTTGTAAATGGAAAAGACGTTCAAACTTATGGATCTCAAGGGCAACAGCGTACCACGGCTTTATCACTAAAACTTGCTGAAATTGAATTGATTCATAGTGAAGTAGGCGAATATCCTTTACTTCTGCTCGATGATGTTCTGTCGGAGTTAGATGATTACAGGCAGTCTCATCTTTTAAATACAATTCAGGGGAAGGTCCAGACGTTTGTCACAACGACTAGCGTCGAAGGCATCCATCATGAAACGCTTGAGAAAGCGACGACTTTTCAAGTCCAAGATGGACTAATCGAAAAGGTGAAATGAGGTGAAGTGGTGTTTATACACTTAGGAGAGGACGTAGTTGTTCAATCGAGAGATGTTGTTGGCATCTTTGATTGGCAAGTTATGGAGGAAGCGGAGATTACGAATGAATTCTTGCACCGCCATCAAAAAGATAAGCTAGTAGAAGATATTGGTGGTGATTTAACGAAATCAATCGTTATCACAACTGATACGGTCTATCTGTCCCCTTTATCTTCACTTACACTAAAAAGACGTGCTTACACAGTATCGGATAGTGTAGAAGTAACATCGAATGGAGAATCATCTTAAAACCAGGTTGGCTGTCAATCAGCAAGCTTAATTGAGTCTATCTTTGATAGAGAAATGTAGGTGAACAATATGACATTAGAGCAACAGTCTAATAAAGAAAGTTATGATGAAAGTCAGATTCAGGTCCTTGAGGGACTTGAGGCTGTTCGAAAACGCCCAGGGATGTACATTGGTTCCACAAGTAGCAGAGGACTCCACCATCTTGTTTGGGAAATTGTTGATAACAGTATCGATGAAGCTCTTGCAGGGTACTGTTCGCAAATTACAGTTAGTATTGAGAAAGACAATAGCATTAAAGTAGAGGATAACGGACGAGGCATTCCGGTCGGTATTCAAGAGAAAATGGGCCGCCCTGCAGTCGAAGTTATTATGACTGTGCTGCATGCCGGTGGTAAGTTTGGCGGCGGTGGATATAAAGTGTCCGGTGGACTGCACGGTGTAGGGGCATCAGTTGTAAATGCTTTGTCGTCTAAACTTGAAATTACGGTAGAACGTGAAGGCAAAGTTTATTACCAAAGCTATACACGCGGTGTACCTGATGAAGATCTTAAGGTTATTGGTGATAGTGATGTAACGGGGACAACTATTCACTTCATCCCTGATACCGAAATTTTTACGGAAACAATAGAATATGAATTTGATATTCTTGCTCACCGTCTAAGAGAACTTGCTTTTCTAAATCGCGGAATTAAAATTGTTGCGCAAGACAAGCGTCCTGAAGAAACAAAGCGTAATGAATATCATTACGAGGGTGGTATTAAATCATACGTTGAACATTTAAATCGTTCACGTGAAGCGCTCCACGAAGAACCAATCTTTGTAGAAGGTGAACGTGAAGGGATTTCTGTCGAGATCGCTGTTCAATACAATGATGGTTTTGCGAGTAATATCTACTCATTTGCCAATAACATCAATACGCATGAGGGTGGGAGTCATGAATACGGTTTTAAAACAGCCCTTACTCGCGTTATTAATGACTATGCACGAAAAAATAGTTTATTCCGTGAAACGGACCCTAACTTAACAGGGGATGATGTACGAGAAGGATTAACTGCAATCATTTCAATTAAACACCCTGATCCTCAATTCGAAGGTCAGACGAAAACAAAGCTTGGAAATGCAGAAGCTCGTACAATTACCGAGTCTATTTTTGGAGAAAAGTTCTCTACATTCCTTTTTGAAAATCCCCTCGTTGCTAAGCAAATAGTTGAGAAAGGTCTTATGGCCTCACGCGCTCGTGCTGCAGCAAAGAAAGCACGAGAGTTAACAAGAAGGAAAGGTGCTCTTGAAGTGAGCGCTCTCCCAGGTAAATTAGCTGATTGCTCATCTAAAGATGCTTCTATTTCTGAACTCTATATTGTTGAGGGTGACTCAGCGGGTGGATCAGCTAAACAGGGACGTGATCGTCATTTCCAAGCAATATTGCCTCTAAAAGGTAAAATTCTGAACGTCGAGAAAGCACGTTTAGATAAAATACTATCAAATAACGAAATTAGAGCGATTATCACAGCACTTGGAACAGGTATAGGTGAAGATTTTGATTTATCAAAAGCTCGCTACCACAAATTAATTATCATGACTGATGCGGATGTTGATGGAGCCCACATTCGAACGCTTCTATTAACATTTTTCTATCGCTATATGCGTCCGTTGATTGAAAATGGCTATGTTTACATTGCCCAGCCGCCACTTTATAAGATTACACAAGGAAAAAAAGTTACTTACGCTTATAATGACCGCGAGCATGATATTATTTTGAACGAGATTCCGAAAGCTCCTAAGCCCGGTATTCAGCGATACAAAGGTCTAGGTGAAATGAACCCAACTCAGCTTTGGGAAACAACGATGGATCCTGAGTCGCGTACAGTACTGCAAGTTGAACTACAAGATGCGATCGAAGCGGATGAAGTCTTTGATATGTTAATGGGAGATCGTGTTGAACCGAGACGGAACTTTATTCAAGACAACGCCCATTATGTAAAGAATCTAGATGTTTAAGAAATAAACTGAAGGGGGGAATCCCCCCTTTTCTGCTGTTCAAGGGTTAATAAGGCAATACAGCTAAATGTTATGAGATGAACAAGAGTATAATTGGAGGTTTTCCGTATGTCTGATATGGAAAGATCGAGAGTTAAGGAAATAAATATTAGTCAGGAAATGCGCACCTCCTTCATGGATTATGCGATGAGCGTTATTGTAAGTCGAGCTCTTCCTGATGTACGAGATGGTTTAAAACCAGTGCATCGCCGTATTTTGTATGCCATGAATGACCTGGGTATGACTTCTGATAAAGCTTACAAGAAGTCTGCGCGTATTGTTGGAGAAGTAATTGGTAAGTACCATCCACACGGTGATTCAGCTGTATATGACACAATGGTGCGCATGGCTCAGGACTTTAGCTATCGTAATATGTTAATAGATGGCCATGGTAACTTTGGTTCTATTGACGGAGATTCAGCAGCTGCAATGCGTTACACTGAGGCGAGAATGTCTAAAATCGCTATGGAAATGGTGCGAGACATTAACAAAGACACAATAGACTACCAGGACAACTATGATGGCTCTGAACAAGAACCAATTGTTCTCCCTGCAAGGTTTCCTAACTTACTAGTAAACGGAGCTTCAGGTATCGCTGTAGGAATGGCTACGAATATACCACCGCATAACCTTGGGGAAGTCATTGAAGGGATTTTGGAACTTAGTAAGAATCCAGAGATTTCGATACCTGAATTAATGGAGTTTATTCCAGGACCAGATTTCCCGACTGCAGCTGAGATTCTTGGACGTGAGGGTATTCGCAAAGCTTATATGACTGGTAGAGGATCAATTATCCAGCGGGCAAAAGCTGAAATCGAAGAATTTAGCAATGGTAAAAAGACGATCATTGTATCTGAACTTCCTTATCAGGTTAATAAAGCACGTCTTGTCGAAAAAATCGCAGAGCTTGTTCGCGATAAAAAGATAGAGGGTATCACAGATCTTCGCGATGAATCTGACCGCACGGGAATGCGTGTTGTCATTGAGGTACGTAAAGATGCAAATGCGAATGTTCTCCTAAATAACTTATATAAACAAACTGCACTTCAAACTAGCTTTGGGATTAACACGCTTGCTCTAGTAGATGGACAACCCAAAGTATTAACGCTAAAAGAATGTCTTGAGCATTATCTAGAGCATCAAAAGGTTGTTATTAGAAGAAGAACGCAGTTTGAGCTAAACAAAGCGGAAGCAAGAGCACATATATTAGAAGGTTTGCGAATTGCACTTGATCATTTAGATGAAGTGATTAAATTAATTCGAGCTTCTGAAACAACAGATATTGCTAGAGAAGGCCTTATGACAAAGTTCTCGCTTAGCTATGATCAGTCTCAGGCGATCCTTGATATGCGACTTCAGCGTTTAACTGGTCTAGAACGTGATAAAATTGAATCAGAATATCAAGAATTAATGAAGCGTATCGCTGAACTAAAAGCGATCCTTGCTGATGAAGAGAAAGTTCTTGAAATCATTCGCGAAGAGCTAGCAGAAGTAAAAGAAAGATTCGCGGACAAACGTCGTACCGAAATAACGGTTGGCTTTGATATGATCGAGGATGAAGATTTAATTCCTAAACAAAATATTGTTATTACCCTCACACATAAGGGGTATATCAAGCGTCTGCCAATCGATACGTATCGTAGTCAAAAGCGCGGTGGTCGTGGAATTCAGGGGATGGGTACAAATGATGGTGACTTTGTTGAACACCTATTCACTACTCTGACGCATAATACGATTCTTTTCTTTACGAATAAAGGGAAGGTCTACAGACTTAAAGGGTATGAAGTACCTGAGCTTAGTCGAACAGCGAAAGGGATTCCAATTATTAATCTCCTTCAAATAGAAAAAGATGAATATATCACTGCAATTATTCCTATAGAAGAGTTTGTTGATGATTGGTTCGTTTTCTTTGCGACGAAGCAGGGTGTTGTTAAACGCTCTCCATTATCTGCCTTTGCGAATATTCGAAAGGGTGGGCTCATTGCCATCAACTTTAAAGAAGACGATGAGCTAATGGGCGTTCGTCTAACGAATGGATCGAAAGAGCTTATTATGGGAACGAAACAAGGAATGGCGATTCGCTTTCATGAAGAAGACGTTAGATCTATGGGTCGAACAGCTACTGGTGTTAAGGGGATCACCCTTCAGGAGAACGATCAAGTTGTCGGTATAGGCATTCTAGATGAAAACCAGGATGTACTTATTGTGACTGATAAAGGATTCGGTAAACGAACACCTGTTGAAGAGTATCGCGTGCAAACAAGAGGCGGTAAAGGTATCAAGACGTGTAACCTTACTGAACGTAATGGTGTGTTAACAGCTCTCAAGACTGTCACGCTTGATGAAGAATGTATGATTATTACTGAGAGTGGCGTCATTATTCGTATTGATGTACAGGATATTTCTCAAACCGGAAGAAACACGCAAGGTGTGAGATTGATCCGTATCTCTGAAGGTGACTCTGTCGCAACGGTTGCGAAGGTAGAGATCAATGAAGAGGGTATCGAAGGTGAGGACATCGAAGATACAGAACCTACTATTGAAGTAAGTGCGGAAGAAATCATTGATGTTGATGCTGAAGAGATCATCGAGAATGATGATAACGACGATTCAAAGCCTGAAGAAGAGTAACAAGTTAGAAGAAGAGGAGAAATCCTCTTCTTTTTTTATTTTTCTATTGCAATACTGATAAGCAGATGATAAGATGTAATTCCGTCGCTTTGACGGGGTCTCCAAAACCTTCTAAAATTGGTTTTAAAAAACTTATAAAAAAGTGTTGACGAGATAACGCATTACATGATATATTATTTAAGTCGCCGATAAACAACGGCGAAAACGAAAGAAACAAATCGATCTTTGAAAACTGAACGAAACGCCATGTAAGTAGTTGTTTCTACGGAAACAAAACATTGTTTTAAAGCTAGATTAAGCTTTCTATCGGAGAGTTTGATCCTGGCTCAGGACGAACGCTGGCGGCGTGCCTAATACATGCAAGTCGAGCGAAGAGATGGGAGCTTGCTCCCTGATCTTAGCGGCGGACGGGTGAGTAACACGTGGGCAACCTGCCCTGCAGACTGGGATAACTCCGGGAAACCGGAGCTAATACCGGGTAATACATCGCACCGCATGGTGCAATGTTGAAAGTTGGCTTTCGAGCTAACACTGCAGGATGGGCCCGCGGCGCATTAGCTAGTTGGTAAGGTAATGGCTTACCAAGGCGACGATGCGTAGCCGACCTGAGAGGGTGATCGGCCACACTGGGACTGAGACACGGCCCAGACTCCTACGGGAGGCAGCAGTAGGGAATCTTCCGCAATGGACGAAAGTCTGACGGAGCAACGCCGCGTGAGTGACGAAGGCCTTCGGGTCGTAAAGCTCTGTTGTTAGGGAAGAACAAGTACCGTTCGAATAGGGCGGTACCTTGACGGTACCTAACCAGAAAGCCACGGCTAACTACGTGCCAGCAGCCGCGGTAATACGTAGGTGGCAAGCGTTGTCCGGAATTATTGGGCGTAAAGCGCGCGCAGGCGGTCTTTTAAGTCTGATGTGAAAGCCCACGGCTCAACCGTGGAGGGTCATTGGAAACTGGAGGACTTGAGTGCAGAAGAGGAGAGTGGAATTCCACGTGTAGCGGTGAAATGCGTAGATATGTGGAGGAACACCAGTGGCGAAGGCGGCTCTCTGGTCTGTAACTGACGCTGAGGCGCGAAAGCGTGGGGAGCAAACAGGATTAGATACCCTGGTAGTCCACGCCGTAAACGATGAGTGCTAGGTGTTGGGGGGTTCCACCCTCAGTGCTGAAGTTAACACATTAAGCACTCCGCCTGGGGAGTACGACCGCAAGGTTGAAACTCAAAGGAATTGACGGGGGCCCGCACAAGCAGTGGAGCATGTGGTTTAATTCGAAGCAACGCGAAGAACCTTACCAGGTCTTGACATCCTCTGACAATCCTGGAGACAGGACGTTCCCCTTCGGGGGACAGAGTGACAGGTGGTGCATGGTTGTCGTCAGCTCGTGTCGTGAGATGTTGGGTTAAGTCCCGCAACGAGCGCAACCCTTGATCTTAGTTGCCAGCATTTAGTTGGGCACTCTAAGGTGACTGCCGGTGACAAACCGGAGGAAGGTGGGGATGACGTCAAATCATCATGCCCCTTATGACCTGGGCTACACACGTGCTACAATGGACGGTACAAAGGGCAGCAACACCGCGAGGTGAAGCGAATCCCATAAAGCCGTTCTCAGTTCGGATTGCAGGCTGCAACTCGCCTGCATGAAGCCGGAATTGCTAGTAATCGCGGATCAGCATGCCGCGGTGAATACGTTCCCGGGCCTTGTACACACCGCCCGTCACACCACGAGAGTTTGTAACACCCGAAGTCGGTGGGGTAACCTTTATGGAGCCAGCCGCCGAAGGTGGGACAAATGATTGGGGTGAAGTCGTAACAAGGTAGCCGTATCGGAAGGTGCGGCTGGATCACCTCCTTTCTATGGAGAATTACGAAGGTAACTTACGTTACCAACCTTACATGAGCGTTTCGTTTAGTTTTGAAAGAATGATTTATTCTTTCAAACCAGGTGAAGTGATGAAGCTTAGGCGGATTTAAGTAGTAGCCTTGTTCCTTGAAAACTAGATAGCACAAACAACGACATCCAATAATTATTTTTTATGCAATAACTTAGTAATAACTGATGCGTTATGGCAGCAATGCCTAACAAATCGAAGGTTAAGCTACTAAGGGCGCACGGTGGATGCCTTGGCACTAGAAGCCTAAGAAGGACGGGACGAACACCGATATGCTTCGGGGAGCTGTAAGTACGCTTTGATCCGGAGATTTCCGAATGGGGGAACCCACCATCTTTAATAGGATGGTATCCATTTCTGAATACATAGGGAATGGAAGGCAGACCCGGGGAACTGAAACATCTCATTACCCGGAGGAAGAGAAAGCAAACGCGATTTCCTGAGTAGCGGCGAGCGAAACGGAATCAGCCCAAACCAGAGGGCTTGCCCTCTGGGGTTGTAGGACGTCTCTTTGGAGTTACAAAGGCACGGATAGACGAAGCGACCTGGAAAGGTCCATCAGAGAAGGTAACAATCCTGTAGTCAAAATCCGATGCCCTCCGAGACGGATCCTGAGTACGGCGGGACACGTGAAACCCCGTCGGAATCCGGGAGGACCATCTCCCAAGGCTAAATACTCTCTAGTGACCGATAGTGAACCAGTACCGTGAGGGAAAGGTGAAAAGCACCCCGGAAGGGGAGTGAAAAAGAACCTGAAACCGTGTGCCTACAACTAGTTGGAGCCCGTTAATGGGTGACAGCGTGCCTTTTGTAGAATGAACCGGCGAGTTACGATCCCGTGCAAGGTTAAGCTGAGAAGGCGGAGCCGCAGCGAAAGCGAGTCTGAATAGGGCGAAATAGTACGTGGTCGTAGACCCGAAACCAGGTGATCTACCCATGTCCAGGGTGAAGTTCAGGTAACACTGAATGGAGGCCCGAACCCACGCATGTTGAAAAATGCGGGGATGAGGTGTGGGTAGCGGTGAAATGCCAATCGAACCTGGAGATAGCTGGTTCTCTCCGAAATAGCTTTAGGGCTAGCCTCGCGGCAAGAATCTTGGAGGTAGAGCACTGATTGGACTAGGGGTCCTTACCGGATTACCGAATCCAGTCAAACTCCGAATGCCAACGATTTATCCGCGGGAGTCAGACTGCGAGTGATAAGATCCGTAGTCGAGAGGGAAACAGCCCAGACCACCAGCTAAGGTCCCAAAGTATACGTTAAGTGGAAAAGGATGTGGCGTTGCTTAGACAACCAGGATGTTGGCTTAGAAGCAGCCATCATTTAAAGAGTGCGTAATAGCTCACTGGTCGAGTGACGCTGCGCCGAAAATGTACCGGGGCTAAACGTATCACCGAAGCTGTGGATTGTCTTACGACAATGGTAGGAGAGCGTTCTAAGGGCTGTGAAGTCAGACCGAAAGGACTGGTGGAGCGCTTAGAAGTGAGAATGCCGGTATGAGTAGCGAAAGACAAGTGAGAATCTTGTCCGTCGAAAGCCCAAGGTTTCCTGAGGAAGGCTCGTCCGCTCAGGGTTAGTCGGGACCTAAGCCGAGGCCGAAAGGCGTAGGCGATGGATAACAGGTTGATATTCCTGTACCACCTCCTTTCCGTTTGAACGACGGGGGGACGCAGAAAGATAGGGAGAGCGCGCTGCTGGAAATGCGCGTCCAAGCGATTAGGCTGGTGAATAGGCAAATCCGTTCACCATGAAGGCTGAGTCGTGATGGCGAGGGAAATTTAGTACCGAAGTCCTTGATTCTACGCTGCCAAGAAAAGCCTCTAGTGAGGAAAAAGGTGCCCGTACCGCAAACCGACACAGGTAGGCGAGGAGAGAATCCTAAGACGATCGGGAGAACTCTCGTTAAGGAACTCGGCAAAATGACCCCGTAACTTCGGGAGAAGGGGTGCTTCCTCGGGTTTATAGCCCAGGGGAGCCGCAGTGAAAAGATCCAAGCGACTGTTTAGCAAAAACACAGGTCTCTGCAAAGCCGTAAGGCGAAGTATAGGGGCTGACACCTGCCCGGTGCTGGAAGGTTAAGAGGAGGGGTTATCCCTTACGGGAGAAGCTCTGAATCGAAGCCCCAGTAAACGGCGGCCGTAACTATAACGGTCCTAAGGTAGCGAAATTCCTTGTCGGGTAAGTTCCGACCCGCACGAAAGGTGCAACGACTTGGATACTGTCTCAACGAGAGACCCGGTGAAATTATAGTACCTGTGAAGATGCAGGTTACCCGCGACAGGACGGAAAGACCCCATGGAGCTTTACTGTAGCCTGATATTGGATTTTGGTACAGCTTGTACAGGATAGGTAGGAGCCATAGAAGTCGGACCGCCAGGTTCGATGGAGGCGTCGGTGGGATACTACCCTGGCTGTACTGACATTCTAACCCAGCACCGTGATCCGGTGCGGAGACAGTGTCAGGTGGGCAGTTTGACTGGGGCGGTCGCCTCCTAAAGTGTAACGGAGGCGCCCAAAGGTTCCCTCAGAATGGTTGGAAATCATTCGCAGAGTGTAAAGGCACAAGGGAGCTTGACTGCGAGACCTACAAGTCGAGCAGGGACGAAAGTCGGGCTTAGTGATCCGGTGGTTCCGCATGGAAGGGCCATCGCTCAACGGATAAAAGCTACCCTGGGGATAACAGGCTTATCTCCCCCAAGAGTCCACATCGACGGGGAGGTTTGGCACCTCGATGTCGGCTCATCGCATCCTGGGGCTGAAGTAGGTCCCAAGGGTTGGGCTGTTCGCCCATTAAAGCGGTACGCGAGCTGGGTTCAGAACGTCGTGAGACAGTTCGGTCCCTATCCGTCGCGGGCGCAGGAAATTTGAGAGGAGCTGTCCTTAGTACGAGAGGACCGGGATGGACACACCGCTGGTGTACCAGTTGTTCCGCCAGGAGCATAGCTGGGTAGCTACGTGTGGAAGGGATAAGTGCTGAAAGCATCTAAGCATGAAGCCCACCTCGAGATGAGATTTCCCACAGCATGAAGCTGGTAAGATCCCTTAGAGATGATGAGGTAGATAGGTTCGGGGTGGAAGCGTGGCAACACGTGGAGCTGACGAATACTAATCGATCGAGGGCTTAACCTAAACGAAAAGCGAAGTAAGCCGTTTAAATCCGACAAGCGTTGGAGGCTTTTGAGTCAGACGCGCTTTATGCGTCAGAATCAAAAGGTGAAACGATCGAGGATTTGGCTTACGTAGCTGGACATATTGGAAAGTTGTGCGTGCTATCTAGTTTTCAGGGAACACCTGAATCGTCTAGTGATGATGGCGAAGAGGTCACACCCGTTCCCATGCCGAACACGGAAGTTAAGCTCTTCAGCGCCGATGGTAGTTGGAGGATCTCCTCCTGCAAGAGTAGGACGTCGCTGGGCACAAGATGAAAGGCGAGAGACCTGAGGGTTTCTCGCCTTTTTTTGTATCTATAAAGTGAAGAAAACTCGCAAGAGAAAAAAGCTTCATGTGAGACAATCAAAACTTCTTCGAAAGCTTCGTAGGGGTGGGAGAAGCAAGAAATTCGAGGAAGCAAGCTATGTCAGACCGGAGTGGATATTCGAGAGATCCATGAGGATCTGGCATCGCGCAGCTGACGAAGAAGTTCGCCGCTTATCGCGCCCCGTATGAGAACACGGAAGTTAAGCTCGAGCGCCGATGGTAGTTGGGGGATCTCCCCCTGCAAGAGTAGGACGTCGCTGGGCAACTAAGAGAAGCGAGAGACCTGAGGGTTTCTCGCTTTTTTGTATGGTTTTTTCGGTGTGTATTACCTAGCTGAATACCTAGGTCCACCACGTTCGTCGAATAAATACGAACTACCTGTTTCAACTCCCTTTACTTTACCAACGTACTGCGATCAACTTTTACTTCTCTTATTTAAAAACTCATATAGTAAATGCGGTATTTTTTCAGAAGTTACTTCAAGAAATTGTAGAATAAAAGGTAGATCTAATGACTCCTGAGTATGAAAAAGATCTCCCCACCATTCTGTCTCGTATCGGCAAATCATACTGAGGTTATATAAAATTAGATAGTGAGCCATTACCTCAGCAATAGGATTGTACTGACTACGTTCTGCCGGGAGGTAAAGAGTATTCCTATCATATAGGAAGGGGCGTCTCTGTAAACCTGCGACGGGGTCTTCCTTGAACTGCAAAGTAATGAAATCACGATTATGAGTAAGAACTTTTAGTGAAGTATCCCCATGCTGCTGAAGGTAGGATTCAAAACGTTCTGCAGTCATATTTAACGTATCAAGAATACTTGCCTGAATAGTGAAAGAAGTGGAGGTAAGAGAAATCATTTTATAGCTCGTTACTTTACGAGTCAGCTTCTCAAATAATGGGCAAACTTCGGGTATAAGGGTAAGAAGATCTTCCATTTTATATTTCTCCCCTTCTACCTGTTTCACATGAAACATTTTCCTTGAAAAGTATTCAAAGAGTCCATTTTTTTGACCTTTTACTTCATCTTGCAAGAAAGCATAATGGCGTTTTTTTCTTTTTCGAGATGTAACGCCGTGTGCAAGAACATGTGTGTCACCCGGATAATTTGGATCAATTGTAATAAGACAAGCTTTTAACAGTTGAATCATCCCATAAAAAAGAAGGATAGGTTTTAGCTCTGCATCAGCAGTTGAAGCATGCCGATAATAGCGTTCGCCATATTCGATAAAATACATAAATCGATAACAGGAATCGTAGCTTTTACGTTCGGCATCCGGAAGTTCGATGTTAGAATAACATTCCTTTAAATATTGCTGAACATATGAGGCTGAGTGATATGCAAAGTTGTTTGAATGATAATGTCCAGAATATCCCATAGGAGCCCTCCATGTTTGATTATTCAAACTTATTCTATCTTTCTTGACAGTAGTTTAACCAATTGATAAGCTACTAATAAAATTTCGGACAATTCGATTAGAGGAGGATGAAAGGGATGTGGGAAACAAAATTCGCTAAAGAAGGGTTAACCTTCGATGATGTCTTATTAACACCAGCTTTTTCCGATGTACTACCAAGAGAAGTATCGGTGAAAACTCAATTAACGAAAGATCTTGAATTAAATGTACCGATTATTAGTGCTGGTATGGATACAGTAACTGAAGCGCCTATGGCTATTTCGATGGCAAGACAGGGTGGATTAGGTATTATTCATAAAAGCATGTCGATGGAGGAACAAGCTGAACACGTTGATCGTGTTAAACGATCTGAAAGTGGTGTTATTACTGATCCTTTCTTTCTCACACCAGAACATCAGGTATTCGATGCTGAACATCTGATGGGCAAGTATCGTATTTCCGGTGTTCCGATTGTTAATGAGGAACGCAAGCTCGTTGGTATCCTTACTAATCGTGACCTTCGTTTTATTGAAGACTACTCTATACAAATTAAAGACGTTATGACAAAAGAAAATCTTGTAACAGCTCCTGTAGGCACAACATTAAAAGAGGCTGAGCGAGTTCTTCAAAAGCATCGCATTGAAAAGCTTCCATTGGTTGATGATGATGGAACACTTAAAGGTCTTATAACAATTAAAGATATTGAGAAAGTTATTCAGTTTCCTCAGTCTGCTAAAGACAGCAGAGGCCGTCTTCTAGTTGGCGCTGCTGTAGGGAATACAACAGATGCTCTGAAGCGAGTTGAAAAACTAGTGGAGGCTGGTGTTGACGTTATTGTATTAGATTCTGCTCACGGTCATACAGAAGGCATTATGACAAAGGTGAGTGAAATCAAGAGCGCCTACCCTGATCTCCCAATTATCGCAGGTAATGTCGCAACTGCTGAGGGGACTAAAGCGTTAATTGAAGCCGGAGCCGATGTTGTGAAGGTAGGAATTGGGCCTGGTTCAATTTGTACGACTCGCGTTATTGCTGGTGTTGGTGTACCTCAAATCACAGCGGTGTATGAATGTGCAACAGAAGCACGCAAACATGGTATTAGTATTATTGCTGATGGTGGCATTAAGTTCTCTGGAGATATCGTAAAGGCGCTCGCTGCAGGTGGACACGCAGTGATGCTTGGTAGTATCCTTGCAGGTGTGGATGAAAGTCCAGGCGAACGTGAAATCTATCAGGGTCGTCAGTTTAAGGTATACCGTGGAATGGGCTCGATTGGAGCAATGGAAAAGGGAAGTAAAGATCGTTATTTCCAGGAAAATATGTCTAAACTCGTTCCTGAAGGAATTGAAGGACGTGTTCCTTACAAAGGACCACTAACTGATACAATTCATCAGTTAATCGGTGGCTTACGTTCTGGAATGGGTTACTGTGGGACAAGAACACTTAACTCACTTCGTGAAGATAGCCAGTTCGTTCGAATAACGGGTGCAGGCCTTCGCGAAAGTCATCCACACGATGTTCAGGTTACGAAAGAAGCACCAAATTACTCTGTTTAAATAGTGCTTTAGACTGAAGTTATAACAGGTGTGTGACAAAAATAGCTTAATACTTTCGAAAAGTAGATAGGGGACTTTCCTCTATCTATTTTTTTAATTTTAGGTGTGATAGAATAGCGGTTATGTGAGACTTATTTGGAGGTGTAGGGGTTGAGAAACCTTGGTTTGAAAGCCATGATCGTAACTATGGCGATGGTATTATTACTAGCAGGAACATTTGGTGGAGGCAATACTGCAGAAGCAGCAGAGGCGCCCGACATCAAAGCAGAAGCATCAATCTTAATTGATGCAAATTCAGGAAAGATTTTATATCAGAAAAATCCTGAATTAACGCTCTCACCTGCAAGTATGACAAAGATGATGTCGGAATATTTAGTACTTGAAGCAATTAATAAAAACGAAATAAGTTGGGATGAAAAAGTTACAGTAAGTGATACGATCCAAAAGCTATCACAGAACCGTTCTCTTTCAAACGTACCACTTCGTGTGGGTGAACAGTATACAGTTAAGGAATTATATGAAGCAATGGCCATTTATTCGGCAAATGCTGCCACAATGGCGCTGGCTGAGCACGTTGCTGGAACAGAAGCGAAGTTTGTCGAAATGATGAATGCAAAAGCAAAAGAAATGGGTATGAAGGAATACAAGTTTGTTAATAGTTCAGGGCTGAACAACAAAGACCTACTTGGTAATCATCCTGCTGGAGACCCTGATGAAGAGAACATGATGTCCGCTCGTTCAACTGGACTTCTTGCTTATAACCTTCTTAAAGATTTTCCTGAAGTAATAGAAACCACTAGTACTCCAGAAAAGAAATTCCGCGAAGGTACAGATGATGAAATTACAATGAAGAACTGGAACTGGCTTCTTCCTTCACTTGTATATGCTAATAAATATAAAGTAGAAGGCATAGATGGTCTCAAGACCGGCTCTACAGACCTTGCTGGATTTGCTTTTACAGGAACAGCTAAACAAGGTGATATGCGATTAATTTCTGTTGTTATGAAAACTGATTCGTATGAAGCTCGTTTTGAAGAAACAGCTAAGCTTCTGAACTATGGATTTGATCAATTCCAGTCCCAAACAATCGTTACTAAAGGTGATAAAGCTGATGGTAATTCCACGGTTAAAGTTGTCAAAGGTAAGGAGAAAGAAGTTGGGGTCGCTGCAGGAGAATCTTTCAATGCAGTAACAATGACGAATACGAAAGAACCATTTAAACTAAGCTATGAATACGATCAATCTCTTCTAACAGAAGATGGAGAACTAACTGCACCAATTAAAGAAGGCGATCAAGTTGGAAAAGTCGTCTTAAAATCAACCGGTGAAGACTTCGGTTACATAACAGGTGACAAGGGTTCTTCAGTACCTCTTGTAGCAACTGAATCTGTTGAAAAAGCAGGTTGGTTTACACTTACTATGCGAGCGATTGGTGGCTTCTTCTCTGGTGTATGGACTAGCGTAGCAGATGCTGTGAAAGGTCTGTTTTAATTAATAATATCAAGTATACTTGGAAAAAATACTCTTCGATGCGTTCATCGAGGAGTATTTTTCTAAATCTTTTATGAAATCACTGCACATGTGATAGGACAAGTCATGAAAAAATGTTACAATAAAAGCGTTTGATAGATGTCGTGTAACAAAGACGTTTCTAAGTATAGATATGGGAGGAATATAGATGAATCAACAAACAGGTACAGATCGTGTAAAACGTGGTATGGCTGAAATGCAAAAGGGCGGCGTGATTATGGACGTTGTCAATGCAGAGCAAGCTAAGATTGCAGAAGAAGCTGGTGCAGTAGCAGTAATGGCACTAGAACGAGTGCCATCTGATATTCGTGCAGCAGGCGGCGTAGCGCGTATGGCTGACCCTACAATCGTAGAGGACGTTGTGAATGCCGTATCGATTCCAGTAATGGCAAAATGCCGTATTGGTCATATTGTAGAAGCACGCGTTCTTGAATCAATGGGCGTTGACTACATTGATGAAAGTGAAGTTCTTACTCCAGTTGACGAAGAATTCCACCTTGATAAGCGCAAGTACACTGTTCCGTTTGTATGTGGAGCGCGTAACCTTGGTGAAGCACTGCGCCGCGTAGGTGAAGGTGCTGCAATGCTTCGTACGAAAGGTGAACCAGGAACAGGAAACGTTGTTGAAGCTGTACGTCATCAGCGTCTTATTCAATCCCAAATTCGTAAAATTTCAAGCATGTCTGAAGACGAACTGATGACTGAAGCGAAAAACCTTCAGGCGCCATTTGAGCTTCTTCTTCAAATTAAAAAGCTTGGACGTCTTCCGGTTGTTAACTTTGCTGCTGGTGGCATCGCAACTCCTGCAGATGCAGCACTAATGATGGAGCTTGGTTCTGACGGCGTCTTCGTTGGATCTGGAATTTTCAAATCGGATAATCCTGAGAAATTTGCTAAAGCTATTGTGGAAGCAACAACTCACTATCAGGATTATGAATTGATCGCGAATATTTCTAAGAACCTTGGTATCGCAATGCCAGGTATTGAAATTTCTTCACTTAAGCCATCAGACCGTATGCAAGAGCGCGGCTGGTAAAACATTGATTCCCCACCTGTGCAACATAAGGTGGGGTTCTTACTTAGATAAAGAGAAGGAGTCGAGAGAAGTATGGTGAGAGTTGGGGTCCTTGGACTGCAAGGTGCAATCCGAGAACACGTGAAAGCACTTGAAACAAAAGAAGCAGAAATCATTGTTGTGAAACGAGTAGAGCAACTCAAGGATTTAGATGGCCTCGTACTACCTGGTGGAGAGAGTACGACAATGCGTCGATTAATTGATCAATATGGATTTTTAGAGCCACTTAAAGCTTTTGCAGCTGAGAAGCCTATTTTCGGTACATGTGCTGGGCTAATTCTGCTTTCAAAGCATATTGAAGGAGTAGACGGATCGCATATTGGTGTTATGGATGTAAAAGCAAAAAGAAATGCATTCGGACGTCAGCGCGAAAGCTTTGAAGCGCCATTACCTGTTAAAGGATTAGTAGATGACTTTATCGGTGTCTTCATTCGAGCTCCGTATATCGAAGAAGTTGGAGAAGATGTTGAAGTGCTTGCTACGTTTAATGAAAAAATCGTAGCTGCACGTCATGGACGTTTTCTTGCGTGTGCCTTCCATCCAGAACTAACAGATGATGATCGCATGCATCAGATGTTTATTGATATGGTTTTGGAGTTTAAGAAAGAAGGACTTGCAACAGAGTAATTTTTCGTGTAAATTATTACGTACCAAGAAGAAGAGAATTCTTTTTCTGCATAAGACGAATGATAAACGAAAACGTTGACGGGAATTAGTAATAGATGTTCAATGCCAAGAGAGTCGATGTGTGGTGCGAATCGATCATTGAACCCTGTGAATCCATCCTTGAGTAGAATGCTGAATGAAGTAGGCTTTCTCGGAGCAGACCGTTATTCTGTTAAGAGGCAGACAATCGTCTGCAATCAGGGTGGCAACGCGGGTAGCTCTCGTCCCTTTATAGGGGACGGGGGCTTTTTTGTATTTAAATACACGTCTCTACACCACTATCCCTTCCGTTAACTCGTTTATTGTTCATTAAAAAAGGAGGAAAAAGCATGATCGATTTAAAGTATTTGCGTAAGAATTTTGAAGAAGTAAAAGTAAAGCTATCTAAGCGTGGGGAAGATCTAGTAGGTCTTGATCGTTTTGAAGAGCTTGACCAGCGAAGAAGAGACCTTATCGCTGAAACGGAACAGTTAAAAGGACAGCGGAATGAAGCTTCTAAAAACGTGGCAGCATTTAAACGTGAGAAGAAAGATGCTGATCACCTTATTAAAGAAATGCGTGAAGTTGGCGATAAGATTAAAACAATGGATGAAGAGCTTCGCAATGTTGAGACAGAGCTTGAGCAAATTCTTCTTCAAATTCCAAACATTCCGCATGACAGTGTACCTGTTGGTGAGACGGAAGACGATAATATCGAAATCCGTACGTGGGGAGAGAAAAATGATTTTGCTTTTGAAGCGAAGCCACACTGGGACATCGCAACTGATCTAAATATTATTAACTTTGAACGTGCTGCAAAAGTAACGGGTAGTCGCTTCGCATTCTATAAAGGTGTTGGAGCTCGTCTTGAACGTTCATTGATTAACTTTATGATGGACTTACATGAATCAGAGCATGGCTATGAAGAGATTCTGCCTCCTTACCTTGTGAACCGTGAGAGCATGACTGGGACTGGTCAGTTACCTAAATTTGAAGAAGATGCGTTCAAAATTAGGGAAGAAGACTATTTCTTAATTCCGACAGCGGAAGTCCCTGTTACAAATTTTCATCGTGATGAAATTATGGACGGAGAAGATCTTCCACTTGCTTACACCGCATATAGTGCTTGCTTCCGTTCTGAAGCTGGTTCTGCTGGTCGTGATACACGTGGACTGATTCGTCAGCATCAGTTTAACAAAGTAGAGCTTGTTCGCTTCGTTAAGCCTGAAGATTCTTATGATGAACTTGAAAAGCTGACTGGCCACGCAGAGAAAGTGCTACAGCTGTTGAACCTGCCTTACCGCGTGATGAGCATGTGTACAGGTGATCTTGGATTTACAGCAGCAAAGAAATACGATATTGAAGTTTGGATTCCAAGCTATGGCACATATCGTGAAATTTCTTCTTGCAGTAACTTTGAAGACTTCCAGGCACGTCGCGCAGGTATTCGCTTCCGTCGAGAAAAGAACGGTAAGCCAGAATTCCTTCATACGTTAAACGGATCTGGTCTTGCAATCGGAAGAACAGTTGCTGCAATCTTAGAGAACTATCAACAAGAAGATGGCTCTGTAATTGTTCCTGAAGTTCTGCGTCCATACATGGGTGGTCGTGAAATCATTAAATAGAAAATGATAAAGAGCAGAGGCATCTCTGCTCTTTATTTTTAGGATATAATCGTGTATAGTAAGGGGTGTTGATTTTCGGCGCGGTTTAACTGAAATGATCAACATAAGTAAGTAATTCAAATTCTTTTAAAAAAGTTTTGAGATATCGTTGACATTATTATAAGACGATGATATTATATTACTTGTCGCAGTTAGTTAATAACTTCTTCACACGGAGGAATACCCAAGTCTGGCTGAAGGGATCGGTCTTGAAAACCGACAGGGGCTTAGTCGCCCGCGGGGGTTCGAATCCCTCTTCCTCCTCCATTTACTAATTAATAACCAACGCGCATATAATTTGGAGATTATATTTCGACCGCTGTCATCGCCGACAGCGGTTTTTTCTATGTACTCATATTTTATGATAAGAAAAAAGCTATCCAACGGATAGCTTTTTTTAGATTATCTACTTAAAGAAGGGATTTGTTGAAATTTCTGTTCAATACGCTTTAAGATAAGTTCAACAGAGGATGGGTCGTTAACTAGATCATACTCATTGATATTTAAGCGGAGAATTGGACAGGCATTGAAACTGTCAATCCAATTTGTATAGCGCTCATACATTTCTTCCCAATAAGCAGTTGGCGTTTGCTGCTCCATCGGACGGCCACGCTCTTTAATGCGATCAACGACATCATCAAATGATCCTTCAAGATAGATCATTAAATCAGGATGGGGGAAGAAAGGCGTCATCACCATAGACTGAAACAGATTCGTGTAAGTATCATAGTCAACAGCTGACATTGTTCCTTTTTCATAATGCATTTTTGCAAAGATGCCTGTATCTTCATAAATGGAACGATCCTGAACAAATCCTCCACCATATTCAAACATTCTCTTCTGTTCTTTAAAGCGCTCAGCAAGGAAATAAATTTGCAAGTGAAAGCTCCAACGTGAGAAGTCATTATAGAATTTCTCTAAATATGGATTGTTATCTACTTTTTCAAGAGAAGTCCTAAATTGTAAGGCGTTAGCAAGTGAGCTCGTAATGGTAGACTTCCCGACGCCTACCGTACCAGCGATTGTAATGACGGCATCCTGTGGGATGTTGTATTTTTCTCTGAGATTCATTTAACAGGGTCTCCTTCTTTCAATGTTTTTTCGAGGGATTGGAAGATGGTGTGTAAATCATCTTGATTGGACACAAAATCCATCTCATCACCATTGAAACGGAGCACAGGAATATCAGGATGATGTGCTTCAAATTCTTGCATAAACCGTTCATAGTCAGATGAAAGACGCTCAAGGTAAGCGGGATCGATGCTTTTTTCAATCTGTCTTCCACGTTGTGAAATACGGTTAAGCAGCGTTTCAAGGCTAGCATTTAAATAGATAATGACGTTCGGTTCGGGCATTCCTTCGGTTAGAATGTCATAAATCTTCATATATTTAGAAAAGTGCTTGTCACTAAGTGTCTGTTGGGCAAATATCTTATTCTTAAAGATGTGGTAATCGGAAATAACGGGAAGCTGTTTTGATAAATGATGCTTCTCCATTTCCTCTAACTGTTTGTATCGATGGCTGAGAAAAAACATCTCGGTTTGGAAGCTCCACTCTTCAATGTTGTCGTAAAACTTACCGAGAAAGGGATTCTCTTCTACGATTTCTTGAAAAAGTTCAAATTGATAATGAGCAGCAATCGCTCGAGATAGGGAGGTCTTTCCAACTCCGATGGGGCCTTCGACGGCAATAAATGGGGTCTGGTTCATACGTATCCTCCTCCGTCGTTTCCTATAGCAGACCTTGCTTATCTTTGAATAGACAAAGATTATTGTAGCATACACCACGAACTGTTGACAGGGTTAAAGGAAGCAAGTTAGAGGTAAATAAAGCCTGCCTGTTTGAAGCCTAAATGGAGTAGGGAATGACACTAATACAAAGGAGTGAAATCATGGATTCTAATCAGATCTTAATTTTACTGTTCATCGGTTATTTAGTTTATACGATTGATAAAAAGCAAAAAAACTTCCCTGCACCACTGGTCTTATTAGGTTTAGGAATAGGACTTTCTTTTCTTCCGTTCTTCAGCTCCGTACATATAACGAAAGACATTATCTTTGAATGGTTTCTACCTGCTCTTCTTTTTATTTCTGCGTATCAGTTTCCGTTTGCTCATCTAAAAAAGCACGCGGGTATTATTGCCGCATTAAGCACGCTGGGATTACTATTGAGTGCTCTCCTCCTCGGTAGTTTATTATTTATTATAAGCGGGCCGTTCCTTTCATTATCATTTGTTGGGGCTTTATTAATTGCTTCTATTCTTACACCCACTGATCCCGTCTCTGTGGTCTCGATTTTAAAGCAGGCTTCAAAAGATCCAAAAATAGCAGATGTGGTCGAAGGTGAATCGATGGTGAACGATGGTACGAGTATCGTTCTTTTTACAGTGTTCGCTGGCATGTATCTTGGTGATGAGAGCTTTTCTATTAGCTCGTTTATTTATGACTTTGCTCTTGTGTCAATTGGAGGAATTGCGATCGGAGCGATATTTAGTTGGATTGTCTGTCGAGCCATTTCTTTTACACACCAGCGACAATATCAGGTGATGCTAAGTATCGTGCTCGCTTATGGAAGTTTTTATGTAGCAGAAAATCTTGGTGTGTCAGGAGTTCTCTCCGTCGTTGCAGCTGGAATCATGCTTTCACATGAACTTGATGGCTTTATTAAAGAATCACACTATAGAGAATACCTTAATAGCTTCTGGGAAGTTGTTGAGCCAAGTATTCTGTCATTGATTTTTCTATTGATTGGGATTGAATCAACAAACTATCTTGATTTTAACTACTGGGTATTTGCAGGATTGATCTTTCTCGCATCTGTAGTTGTTCGTTTCCTTGTGCTTGCAGGTATTATTAAATCATTTACAGCCTGGCGTAATGAATTTAATTGGAAAGACATTTCGCTTGTTACCTGGTCCGGCATACGGGGAACGATGTCGGTTGCACTTCTTCTAAGTTTGGAATCTGAGTATGGTTCAGGAGATAGTACGCTTATCTCTCTCACGTTTGGGGCTGTGTTGCTATCTCTTGTTTTTCAAAGCGTGACGATCTATCCGATGTCTAGTTATTTTGAGAAAAAAGCGAAATGACCTGTGGTGTAAGCGAATTCTGCGATATTTTAGTTTTCCCGCGAAAACTGCATTTATTTCCACGGTATAGAGAAGGCGCCGTTTCTAAACGCTCGTCTTCGCTTTTCATTTACTGCGTTATGGCTTTAGCATATGTTCTTGAAATGTTTGGAAAAAAACTATACGTTTAAGCTGAGTGACAAACTATATTTGGAGGGATGATTGTGCAGGAGCAAATGATGAATCAAAATCAACAGGAAACGGCTGATTTTTTCCCGGTGCGTGATGTGGATTATTTGGAGATTTATGTTGGAAATGCGAAACAGGCTAGTCACTATTTTTGTAAGGCGTTTGGATTTACGCCGGTAGCTTATTCAGGGCTTGAAACAGGGGATCGTGAAAAAGTATCTTATGTGCTGCAGCAAAATAACATTCGTCTCGTTTTATCAGGTGCACTGTCGAATGATCACCCAATTGCGGAGTTTGTCAAATTGCACGGAGATGGCGTTAAGGATATCGCTCTTACTGTAGAGAATATTGATAACGCTTACAAAGAAGCTGCTGAGCGAGGAGCGATTGAACTAAGTCCACCGAAAGAATATAAAGATGAGCATGGCGTAGTGAAGATGGCGGTTATTGGTACTTATGGTGATACCATTCATACATTAGTTGAACGAAAAAACTACTCCGGGCTTTTTCTTCCTGGGTTTAAGGAGTTTGAAGGGAAAATCCCTTCAAAGGAAACGGGGTTACTTGGTATCGACCACTGCGTTGGGAACGTGGAATCAATGGAAGAGTGGGTTTCTTACTATGAAAATGTGATGGGCTTTAAGCAAATGATTCATTTCGATGATGAAGACATTAGCACAGAGTACTCTGCGTTAATGTCGAAAGTGATGCACAATGGGGGACGCATTAAATTCCCGATCAATGAGCCTGCAAATGGGAAACGTAAATCACAAATTCAAGAATACCTCGATTATTACAATGGTCCTGGTGTGCAGCATATTGCTGTCCTGACGAATGATATTGTTGATACAGTTGCAAAACTTCGTGAGGGTGGAGTTGAGTTTCTTGAAACACCAGATGATTATTATGATGCGCTTACTGAGCGAGTAGGTGAGATTGATGAAGAGATAAGCAAACTACGCGAGTTAAAAATTTTAGTGGACCGTGATGACGAAGGGTACTTACTTCAAATTTTCACAAAACCTGTTGTCGATCGACCAACGTTATTTATTGAAGTTATTCAGCGTAAGGGTGCGAAAGGATTTGGAGAAGGAAACTTTAAAGCGTTGTTCCAAGCGATTGAACGAGAGCAGGAACGAAGAGGCAACTTATAGAAGATTATTTTCAATCTGCTTTAAGAAGGAGTTGCCTTTTTCATGAAAGTTCAACCGAATACTTTGGGATGGAAAGATGCCTATAAATTATTGATTGGATCTATTCTACCTCGGCCGATCGCATTTGTATCCAGTATAGATGAGAGCGGTGAGACGAATCTTGCTCCTTTTAGCTTTTTTACAGGGATATGTGCGGATCCTATGATGGTTTGCTTTTCTCCGATGCGAAAGGCTGGTGCAGGAGATAAGAAAGATACGCTCTTAAACATTGAAGAATCAAAGGAGTTTGTGATCAATATCGTTGGTGAGAAAATTGCTGAACAAATGAATGAGTGTGCTACGCCTTTTCCAAAAGGTAAGGATGAATTTCTGGAGGCTGGACTTACAAAAGTAGAAAGTGAGCTAATTCGTCCTCCTAGAGTGAAGGAGAGTGACGTTCAGCTCGAATGTGTTCTTGATCAAATCGTTGAGTTTGGTGAGCATGAAGGCTCAGGTAGTCTCGTTATCGGAAAAGTTGTGATGGTTCACGTGCGTGATGAGTTATATAAAGATGGCAAGATAGATACGGAGATGCTCCAACCAGTTGGGCGTTTAGCGGGTCAGGAGTATACGAGATCTATAACAGATACATTTACATTGAGACGAAAAACATCTCCTGATGGAAAGAGCTGAGGCCGTTGAAGTTCGTTACTTTCGAAGTAGAGGGTAGAAGACAAGCTGGTATTTATAAGGACTCGCGTATTATCGGATTACATGAGGCTTCTAATGGTGTTATTCCAGAAGATCTCATGAGGATCATTGTCGACTACCCGCGTTATCAACCGCTTATTGAAGCATGTATAAATGGTAATTATGAACTCGAAAACGTTACTCTATATGCGCCTCTTCCGCGTCCACTGAGCATCCGAGATTTTTATGCCTTTGAAGAACACGTGGTCACTGCACGAGGGAAAAGAGGGCTTGGTGTTGTGCAAGAATGGTATGAGCTTCCGGTCTTCTATTTTTCAAATCATCTTGCGGTCAAAGGACCAGGGGATGTAATTCTACGACCTAAAGCATGTGAAAAGCTAGACTATGAATTAGAAATTGCATGTGTCATTGGAAAAGAAGGGCGCAACATAAAAGCAAATCAGGCGAAAGACTACATTTTCGGTTTTATGATTATGAATGACTGGAGTGCGCGTGATCTTCAAGCACAAGAAATGAAAGTCGGCCTAGGTCCAGCGAAAGGAAAGGATTTTGCTACTTCCTTCGGTCCCTTTCTAGTAACGATTGATGAGCTTCCTATGGAACATGGGAAGCTTGATTTACAAATGGAGGCATTCGTAAATGGCGAGCGTTATTCCTTGGGAAATGCGAAAGATATGTACTATTCCTTTGGTGAGATCATTGAACAGGCCTCCCGCAATGTTACCTTATATCCTGGAGAAGTACTCGGTTCAGGCACGGTGGGAAGCGGGTGTATTCTTGAACAGACAGATCGTATCTTTCTACAGTCCGGCGATAAAGTTGATTTAGCTATTACGAACCTTGGCACGCTTTCAAATGTCGTGGGGGAGGAGGAAGAGTATGGTTTACTATCGAAAAATGGG
Source organism: Anaerobacillus sp. QJM3NY_17 (assembly GCF_056173665.1). Classification (NCBI taxonomy): domain Bacteria; kingdom Bacillati; phylum Bacillota; class Bacilli; order Caryophanales; family Bacillaceae; genus Anaerobacillus; species Anaerobacillus sp. QJM3NY_17. The sequence goes on from NZ_CM149685.1 coordinate 28,432, forward strand.
AGAGGTTCCTTCTAAACGACATACAACGTTTAAAAAAGAAGATGGTTCCTTATACAGGGAACAAGTGATGGGAACGAAAGGATTTTCGGGTATTCAATCGATCTTGTATCATCACCATTTTCCAACAGCAGTGACAGATGCGACCTTTCTAAAGAATATAGAACCAGAGTATGAGACAGAAAGCGCTCTTCGCCATCGTCATTTCCGAACAGCACAGTGCGACAAAAAAGGTGATGCAGTTGTCGATCGATGTTATTTCCTAGGGAATGAAGATGTGATTCTCGGGATCGTGAATCCTACGAAGACAATGGATTACTTTTATCGTAATGGGGATGGCGATGAACTTTTCTTTATTCATCACGGTTCAGGGAAAATCGAGACGATGTTTGGGGAAGTCTCTTATGAAGCTGGCGACTATATTGTCATGCCAATTGGAACCATTTACCGCGTTATTCCAAAAGGGGAGGATAATCGCTGGTTGGTTTTAGAAGCAAACAGTGCCATTACGACTCCGAGGAGATATCGAAACGAATATGGGCAGCTGATGGAACACAGTCCATTCTGTGAACGAGATTTCAACGGGCCAGATCGTCTTCTATCTTTTGATAAAAAAGGATCGTTTGAAGTAGTAACGAAAACACGTGGGGGGTTGCACCGCCATATGTTCGATCATCATCCGCTTGATGTTGTCGGCTGGGATGGCTACCTTTATCCATGGAAGTTTAATATCAACGACTTTGAGCCGATTACAGGGCGAGTGCATCAGCCGCCACCAGTGCATCAAACCTTTGAAGGTCATAATTTTGTCGTCTGCTCCTTTGTGCCAAGGCTCTATGACTATCATCCAGACGCCATTCCAGCACCTTATTTTCATAGCAACGTTGATAGTGATGAAGTGCTTTACTACGTTGAGGGGAATTTCATGAGCCGGAAAGGTATTGAGGAAGCGTCGATTACCCTTCATCCTTCAGGTATCCCACACGGTCCGCATCCAGGAAAAATTGAGGCAAGCATCGGCAAAAAAGAAACGCTTGAGCTTGCTGTAATGATCGATACATTCCGACCACTTAAGGTCATTGAACACGTTCAGCAATATGAAGATGAGAATTATATGAAAAGCTGGGTCACAGAATAACGAATTGGGGAAATGAACGGCAGTCGCGTGATCACTTGATCACGCGATGATTATGTTGCACGATGCTTTTGCTTTTATGTATTTTCATGTATAATGTTATTCATTCGGCCCCGTAGCTCAGGGGATAGAGCAACGGTTTCCTAAACCGCAGGTCGGAGGTTCGAATCCTCTCGGGGTCGCCATTAAAATCCTTAGTTTATAAGGTTTTTTTATTTTGGCTAAAATGGAAAATATATAATCGGGCACGATTTGGGCATAATTTGGGCACGATTTGCAGTTAAATATAACAAACTGAACCAACTTAAAGACACATAAACATAAAAAAGACTTTTAAAAAAGAACAGTGGCACATGCCTCTGTTCTTTTTTAAAGTTGATTTGAACACGATACTTTGGAAATTCGCTTAGCCTGACTACTCTCGCTCTACGAGCACGTTCTCGGATCTCTACTACCATTGAACCGCTAGCCTTTCACAGAGCCTCCGACATGATGCGAACAAGCATATCTTTGACTGGGAGATTTTTGCTTAGTTCTCAATTTTAATTAATGTTTCTCCACTTTCTCTGCCTTCTAAATTCAGTCGAAGAATACCTTCTGTCTTAATACTCCTTGAGTCATCTCAAAGTTGAAAAATGATACTTCCTCGCAATAACTGCGCTGGATCACTCATAATTTCGTGGTTCCCGGCTTGGCATGAGGTATAGGTTTGGCAGCTTTTATAACACAATAGCTGTACTTCTCCCCATTTTCGAGCGTCTTAACGCCTTGCTCTATGATTTCTGATTCGTTTTCTGCAAAGAACTTGCGGATCTTTCGTTTTTTGTACCAAAAAAGAGGGTTCAATTTCAATCTGTTCCAATTCATTTCGCTCACTCCAATATGAAAAGATTTTATTTAGTCTTTATGCAGTCCTACACTGCAGGAGTTCACAATCTACAGTAATGGATATTCTTGAATAAAAGAACTGCAAGTAGTCTCTTCGAGACTGCACCGGTTCTGCATGATTCTCTTGATGTGAGGTACATTTAGACTGTTGTCTTAGCCGTTTTAAGCATTAGTAAAATTGGTACTGATTTGGGTTTCTAAAATATTTTTAACATTCCCACAAAATAATACACTGTGATGAGCATTCACATATTGAACAAAGTCATAGTATCATAACGGGTTACTTGAGAGGTGTAAACATACGAAATCATATAAGAATTCACACTATAAATCAATTTTAAAGAGGACTCGCACACCAAATCACATATCAATTCACAGGCTAATTCACACTGATAAAAAAATTTGAAATAAATAATTCAGATTTTAAAAAGCTGTGATTTCAAATGTGGATTCAAACAACTTCACAATTGGATATTTATATTAAAATTGAAGGTGAAGTCAGAAAGTTGCTCAAGATATGGGCAGGATTGTGGAAGGCTCAGTTTCAAGATATTAGCCAGATTTGAAACGATATCTGTACTCATTCGTATATAAATTAAAGCACTTTTTAGGAGTGGTAGTTATCTTTGACCTTGTGATATTTGGTGTAGTTGCTGTTGGGGGTGGAATAGTTGCTCTAATTGGATTTTTAGTCATATTAGGGAGAAAAATTACTGAACCTAACAAAGAATTACAGCAAAAAGTAGAGAGTCTTGAAAACGAAATGAAAAGCCTCAAAGACAAAAAATAACTCAGTTTCGAGTCATTAAGTTATAGGGAGCGTATCTTTAGAAAGATTGCTCCCTTAAATAAATTCTTTTAGTTGTTTCTGCATTTTTTTGAAAGATATACAGGTTTGCTTCTTTCTAATTCTTTACTTACTATATCCCAAGAAGCAGTTCCTCTTTTTAGGGTTAGCTTGACGTTTGATCCGTCGATGTCCTTATAAATAAAATATCCCACAAATGAATTATCATATTTTGGCGGTAGTGGCTCCATTCCACCTACAATCAATAGCATTTTTTCGCCTTGTGAAGCACCACTAAACAATGGGAATAAAGATTTAATATGTGAGGATTCGGTACCTTCAATTATTAGTGCTTTTTGTAAATCATCTATCGAATAGCGAAGTGAATTGTCGTCTTTTAGAAAAGGGATTAATTCTGGATAACTCCTCGTAATGTCTTTTATTACTAATTGGTTGATATTACACGAGCGACTTTCGTAACTATCTGAATAGGCATACGTGTTATAAGAAGTTATTAGTGTAATAAAGAGAAAAGGTATAGTTAGTGCTGATATTTTTGAAACCATAATTACATCCTCTCAAAACGTAATGTTATTAATTTCACCTAAGTTAAGATGAATTATCATTAAATGCATAGAGGAATCGTATTTAAGGAGATCTTCCATAATAGGGAGCGAATCCATAATATAAATCGTTTCCTTAAACTTGTAAAAGGAGTTTATCATTCTATGAGTAAAGGCGTATATACATATAAATCAAAAAGCAATAAAACTATAATGGTTCGTGAGGCTACTACAAACGATGCTGAAATAATGGTAAAAAATGCTTCAAAAGCATTGGTTGATGCTCCTTATATGTTGAGTACAGTAAAAGATAAGGAAAAACTAGATATTAAGGACATTGAAAAAATGCTGGAACTGTATGATCAAAATTCAAACTACGTCCAGTTCCTTGCTGAAGTTGATGGTAATTTAGTTGGTGCAATAGATTTTAAAAATGGTGATAATGAAAAAATTAAACATCAAGGGTCTTTTGGAATGACAGTCTTACCTGAATACCGAAATTATGGAATTGGACGAGCTTTACTTGAGACATTAATCGACTGGGCTCAGAGTAACCAAGAAATAGAAAAGATTTGCCTTGAAGTAATGGAAGATAATTTAGGGGCGATTAAGTTGTATAGGAACATGAACTTTTATGAAGAGGGAAGAAAGATAAAGGGAGTGAAGATGGAAAATGGATACCAGGATTTAATTTTAATGGCTTTGTTCCCTTAAGATCCTTAAGTCGAGTCTTCTGAAAAAAGGAGCACTTGCTTAATTATGAATTAGCAATCTAATTTGGTCTAAGTAAGGTTTATAGGTATGATGAGGAGGAACTTTGGTGAACATGTCCCGTTTTATTATGTCAGCAAAAGAATCTAGGGAAAAAGGAATTCGTGTTCGTTTTATTACATACTGTATTTTGATCTTCATTGTCCCTTTTATTTTAACAGTGGGATACGATAACTCCTTGTTTAATTAAAGGGAACGTTAATCTAAAAAGGATTACGCTCCTTTTTGTTTAATTTAATTACAGGGCAGTTTAAAGGTATACAAAGAGTTACTTGGATTGAGGGGCAGGCTTGCGGAATAAACGATTTAATAAGGGGATATGGGGATGCAACACAAAATGGGATTATACAGTAAATATTTTGACCAAATAAAAGAAGGAGAAAAGACAGTTGAAATAAGGTTATTTGACGATAAGAGAAGAAAGATTAAGGTTGGTCATACAATTGTATTTATCAAGTTACCTGAACAAAACGAGTCTTTAAATGTTGAGGTTACTGGATTGAGAAACTACGATACCTTTAAGCAAATGCATGAGGAGATTCCTTTTGAAGATTTAGGAGGAGAAGGATGGACTATGGATGAAATGCTCAAAGGTATTTATAAAATATATACACCAGAACAAGAGAAAGAGTGGGGTACATTGGCTATTACAATAAAATATTTTTGAGGATGTCTGTTAAGCAAACGGGAGCGTTGATCTAAAAGGATTGGTGGAAGAACCAGGAGGGCAATTAATGAAGAAAAATCTATTGATTATGATGCTACTTTCAATAGCTCTATGCGCCTGTTCAACTAACGAATTAGAAAATGTTGAAAAAGTAAAAGCGAGCTATTGGATCGTAAATGAAAAATCTCCACGAGAAGTAGAGTGGTTTGATGAGAACCAAGAGGTAGGAGTATTCATTGACGCTACCACTAATGCGAAAGAATTGGATGACCAAAAGTTTATTAAAACCCCTCCGTTATTGACCTTTGATCTTATTGGTGAAGGAAGCAATAATAAATCATTTCATCTATGGATTACTCAAGATAGAGAAGGGTTCATACAAAGTCTTGTGCCAAAAGAAAGTCAAACTTACCGATTGGAAGAAGATACGATAAAAAATCTAACAAACATTCTAGAAAAGCATGAGAACACTACCCTTTTAACAAACATCGAGTTCGAGGATTGATTTGAAGTATTCCTTTAAAGGGAGCTTAAGTGAAACTAATAAAGTGGGAGAGGAATCATGAGTAATAATCTTAAAGCGCAGTTAAGAGAGTTAGAAGAAACCCATATCAACCTTGAGGTAAGGTCTTCTGCCCAAGAACTTGATAAGATATTAGCTGATGATTTTTGGGAGATTGGGAGTTCAGGCATTAAGTACAACAAAAGAGAATGTCTTGAACTTGGTGTAGTTTTAACGGATATGACAATACATAACTATGAAATACAGCAATTAGCTCAGGGCCTAGTATTAGCAACTTACTTTATTGAAGATCGAACCAGGAAGAGAAACACACTTAGAAGTTCAATATGGAAACATATAGACGGTAGGTGGCAATTGTATTTTCACCAAGGTACGATTATTCAATAAGTGTGAGTATGAAGGTTAGGTGTCAGTTAAGTCACTCATCTTTAATTTAATCCTTTTCTATAATCGGGGGCTATCGAAGAACTAGGCTACAGTGCTTTGCTGCTGAAAAGATTAAGTATACTAGTTGAGAAAAGCGAATATACCAATAAAAGCACTCTTTTAGGAGGGGATAGGTATTCGCTTAATATCATTCATCTTCGGAAATCCTAGTGAACCATCTTTCTGTGTCGGAGGAGTAGTGTGTGCATCGATAGATGATTTAATAGTTACTTTTTTAGCATTATTGGTTATTTACCTTGGCTATAGGTTCATCTATAAACAGTAATAATATAGTTAATCTCCATATCTCCATTCATCAAGTGGGATAGTTATTATATCTTCCATAATCGGGAGCGTTAATCTAGAAGGATTACGCTCTTTTTTGTTTAAGTAATAACAGGGCAGTTTAGTAGAAGATTTAATTCAGCATTCTTAATGGTTATAGTCTCAAAAACCCCAAGATAGAAGTAGGATGAAACTAAAAATTTGCTAATATTTATTATATATAAAATAAAAGATTGGAAGGTGAATTTAGTTATGAAAAGATTAGATATTGATGAATGGGATAAATTTTTTTGTAATATGGAACACAAGGAAGGTTATTCTCATTGGGATTGGATTAAGGTTGTATGGGTAGATAATTCAAATAAATGGTGTATATGTTATGGTGATGAGATACTTGAAAATGGATTTAAAACAGAAATGCAAGCACTTGATAGATGTGAATATTTGGAGAGCATATTATAATTTAGAAAACTCTGAATAAAATAAGGTTTTATACCTTCTTTAACTTTAGGGGGCGTTAATCTAGAAGGATTACGCTCTTTTTTATTTAAGTTAATTACAGCGTATGATTTTGAATTAGACATAAGAGAGGATGTAGACAGTTGAAACAAGTGATTGCTCTAGGAGGCGGAGGATTCTCTATGGAGCCAGAAAATCCTTTGTTAGAAACATATGTACTTAATCAATCAATAAAAGAAAAGCCTAAGATTTGTTTCATCCCAACTGCAAGTGGAGATTCAGATAATTACATATCAAGGTTCTATAACTTCTTTGAAAAGCAAAATTGTAAACCATCCCATCTATCATTATTTAAACCACCAACCAGAGACTTGGAAAGCTTTATATTAGATAAAGATATAGTGTATGTTGGTGGTGGCAATACCAGAAATTTACTAGTCTTGTGGAAAGAATGGGGGTTAGATACTATTTTAAGAAAGGCGTGGGAACAAGAGGTTTTATTAGCTGGTATAAGTGCAGGTTCCATTTGCTGGTTCGAAGAAGGTATCACTGATTCATTTGGTGGTGAACTTGAACCACTAGATTGTTTAGGTTTCCTAAAAGGTAGTAATTGTCCTCATTATGATGGGGAAACAATAAGAAGACCTTCCTATCAAGAACTTGTTGCTGAAGGGAAAATAACGTCGGGTATCGCAACTGATGATGGTGTTGCCCTGCATTATGTGAACAATGATCTAAGTAAAATCGTTAGTTCAAGACCCAATGCAAGGGCTTATAAAGTTTATTACGAAAATAGAGTGAATGAAATTGAACTGGAGACAAAATTTTTAGGGGATTATTAAACAATCGGGAGCTTTATCATAATAATAAAATTAAAAAAGCTTGGAATGGCATTGTGCCTCCAAGCTCTATTTTGTGTGAATTGCTATGTGATTTCACGTTTTGCACCTCTGAAGTAAACCCGTTAATAGAATCACAAAGGATTATATTTTTATGAGTCTATCAGATAAAGGGCAGGGTTGAGGACTTGAATTCGAGGTATAATCTTTAGGTTAAATAGTGAATTCTATTATACAATGAAAAATCATTTGAAATAACCCATCTAAAAAGTAGTGTCTTATTTTTTTATTTGTTAAAATGGAAATAAAAGTATGCTGTGAAAATTTTATATGAGGGGAGATTGATTGATGTCTTACAGAAATATGTACATGATAGAGATTAAACATGATGGCTTGAACAAGTATAGGATGATAAAAGGGGCAGATCGGTACGTCGTAGAACAGAAAGCAAATGCTCAATTGAGTCAATGGGAAGATATGTGGAGAAAAAAGAAAGAAGCGGAGAAAAAGAAGGCTGAACGAGATCAAATAGTAAGAGAAAAAGAAGCCAAAAAAGAATTAGCAATAGAAAAAACTCTAGAGGCTGAAAAAATATTAGAAAGTCTGGAAAACACTTTACTACATACACTAGAAGTCGATGACAAAATTGATTGGGAAACTTTAAAAGATACTAGAGAATTTGAAAAAGAGAAGCCATCAAAACCTATTAAATTAGATATACCGACAAAACCTATAGAGGGTTCAGAACAGTACAAACCTAAATTGAATTTATTAGCTAAGGTTTTTAGTATTTGGAGACAGAAGAAGATTGACCAAATGAGAAACATGTTTGAAACCGATTTAAAAAATTGGGAGATAGAAAAAGAAAGAATAAATACTATTAATGATGAGAGTTTAAACAATTATAAAACAACATTAAATCAATGGAAAACCGAAAACACCAAGTTTATGGCAACACAAGAGAGAAAGAACAAAGCAATTAAAGAACAAAAGGAAAAATACTTGAATGCTTCCCCTACTGCTATTATTGATTACTGTGATTTAGTATTATCTAACTCACAATACCCTGATGAATTTCCTCAAGAATTTGATATTGATTATAATCCAGCCAACAAAATCCTAATCATAGATTACTCACTTCCATCCCCAGAGAGAATACCAACACTTAAAGAAGTTAAATATTTTCAATCCAGAGATGAATTTAAAGAAGTATTTCTGTCTGCCTCAGCCGAGAAAAAATTATATGACAACCTTATCTATCAAATAACTCTTAGATCATTACACGAAGTATTTGAGGCTGATGCTATAAATGCAGTAGAATCCATTGTCTTTAACGGTTGGGTAAAGTCAATTGATAAAGCAGTTGGACAAGAGGTTAATGCGTGTATTCTTTCAGTACAGACTACAAAAGAAGAATTTTCAGGTATCAATCTTTCTCAAATAGATCCCAAAACTTGCTTTAAGAATTTAAAAGGTATTGGGAGTAGTAAATTGCATAGTTTATCTCCAATTGCACCAATCATAAAAATAGACCGTGAAGATCCACGATTCGTCTCTTCTTATGACATAGCAGATTCCATTACTGATACAGATAACTTAGCAGCCATGGATTGGCAGGACTTCGAACATCTAATTCGTGAGTTATTTTCAAAGGAATTCAATCAATCAGGTGGAGAGGTGAAAATCACTAGAGCAAGTAAAGATGGTGGAGTAGATGCCGTCGCGTTTGACCCCGATCCATTACGTGGAGGAAAAGTCGTCATACAAGCTAAAAGATACACAAACGTTGTGGGTGTCTCTGCAGTCCGGGATTTATATGGAACCGTCCTAAATGAAGGGGCAAATAAAGGGATACTCGTTTCCACAGCAGATTATGGACCTGATGCGTATGGGTTTGCTAAAGGAAAACCAATCACTCTCTTAAATGGTAATAACCTTCTACATCTCCTTCAAAAACATGGACATAAAGCAAAAATTGATCTTAAAGAGGCTAAAAAGCAACTTTTCGAAAGAGAACAAAGTTGATATTAAAGGCTTTACATTAAAATACGTAATCTAATTAGTATCGGTATATTCTACAATCGGGAGTTTAATGAAGCATACCTATTACGTAAGATACGGTCAGTGGCTAATGCCTCAAAACGTTTTTTTGCCAGGAAAAATTTCACACTAGACAGTTTCATATTCTCAATCGTTATCACTTATGATAAAATTCAGTTATCAGATATTTCCAATTTTATCAAAGAAGCTTCACACTTATGGGATTAAAAAAATTAATGTGTGCATAACGAATAGAGATTGAGATACTACACTCAAAAATCTTCACTTAAAAGACTTCGTTAATGCCATAGTAAGTCCATAGCTTCCTAGATTTAACTAGTGCCTTTAAAAATAGCTAATTTAAATATATTAATTAAAAGGGAGTTCGTTAAAATGCCAAAGCATTCTGGAGGAAAAGTTGGTAAGGCTGGAAAAGTGCTATCCACTTCAAAATCTAAAACTAGAAAATCTCAGGCAGCAAAAACACTAAACAAACATAAAAACACAAAGCATTAAACATAATTTCAATAACTCTACTAGAATCTATTATTTTTATTTATTAAGGGAACTCCATTTAAGAACGGAGATCCCTTTTTTAGCACCAATCTCCCTAATATGTACATACTAGTTTGTTTGTAAGTAATACCTGTAATGCTTAATGGACTCGATAGCGGCACTTTATTTTGAAATATATTGATATTGAGGAGCTTTTTATGAGTATTAAATATGTGAAAAAAAGAAGAAAACGAGCAATCGAAACCTTAAAAGAATTAGTTAACAATCCTGAAAATGTTTTACTAATTCATTACTCGTGTGAGAGCTTTTATAATATTAAGGATGGTAGAACACCTAGAATCACCTCTATAGCTGTAAGATTTCTGAGTACAGCACAAACAAAGTCTTTTTCTATTCATAGAATAGCTGAAATCAATGGGACACAATTTAATGAAATAGAAACTTATTATGACGAATTAGAAAAAGAGATGCTTGAGCAATTCTTTCAGTTTGTTAAAACTCATAAAGATTACAAATGGGTTCATTGGAATATGAGAGATTTAAATTATGGTTTTGAAGCTATAGAGAATAGATTTACTGTTCTCAACGGAAAACCTCAAATTATAGATGATTTAAGAAAATATGATTTTCCAAGGCTCTTAGTAGATGTTTATGGTATGGGATATATCGGGCACCCAAGATTAGAAAAATTAGTTGATAAGAATAAAATTTCTAAAAAGGACTTTCTTCAGGGTATAGAAGAGGCTGATGCTTTCGACAATAAAGAGTATGTAAAATTGCATCAATCTACATTAAAAAAGGTAGATATTTTTCATTCTCTGTTAACGAAAATTGCTGAAGGAAAACTTAAAACGAATGCAAGGTGGTATGAACCTTATGGGTTAACACCACAAGGAGTTTACGAGGTAGTAAAAGATCATTGGCTCTATGCATTATCAACATTAGTTATAGGGGCTTTTTTAGGAGTGTTGATTTCAAAGCTCTTTTGACTTTAAAATACCCTAGGTGAATCCTAAGCTACTAAAGAGTATAAATAGAATGAATTTGAATAATAGTTATTAATTGGTTTTCTTGGGTTTATATTCTTTTTAATGATTTCACCTTATACAATTGTTCGTTTTGGCTCGTTGTAGAAAAAATTATATAAAGCTCACAATGACGTGTTTTTAGAAAGGAATAGAACGTTAAATATCACTTTAAGTAATCTGAAGATTAAAATTTGGAGGGGTATCCAATTCAAACAATATGTGAAAGCATATATCGTTTATCACTTAAAATGTGGGAAGATTTGAAGGATTTTTATGAAAGTGGAATATTTGCACGTGAAGAAACAATAACTGAAACAATACTCCTTGAATTATATAGAAGTTTGCCAAAGGAACAATATGAATTTAAAAAGTTTAGTATTCATAAAGAAAAAGATAATGGCGCCGATTGGGAATGGTATTTAATACAGGATGGGTATTGGATTAGGTTTCTTGTTCAAGCGAAAAAATTAAATGTAGATTCTGGCAAGTATGAATCTTTACATCACCCATATAATAAAGAAATTAACGGGAAAAATATAGAAATAGATGACCAATGCAGTAAACTACTCAAACATGCATATGGACATAACTATATACCTATTTACTCATTTTATAATTATATACAAGAAGAGAATCTTAGTAATTCTAATTCAAAGTTTACTTCAAAAATAAAATATAATAAAACGATAAGTTGGACTTACTGTTTTGCTGAACATATATACCCTACAAGAAGTAATAAATCAAAAAAATTTGATGATATTTTTAGTTTCTCTGATTTCATGTGGCGGTTGTTTTGTGATTTAGATCTGGATGACATTTTAGATGAATATAATAATCTACATAAAAATAATGATAGAAAAATAGATGGTCAATTAGAGTATCCAGCTTCAAAAATTCCAGCTCCAGAACATATTAATAAAAGAACAATTAATGAATTACCTACATACATAGATAGGATGGTTCAAGAATCTGAACTTAAACTACCAAAGATTAATAGACCATTAAAAGATGAACCCAACTGTGAAAATATTGTAGTAACTGTGTTGTCTCCAGCAAGTTTGAAAATTAATAAAAAATTAGATAATAAAGGCATTATTAGTAGAATAATTAAGATATATAAGGCAGTAATTAATTATATCTTCAGGAGAGTATAGTTATTAATAAGAGTAAAGCATTAATTTCTGAGGAATAGAAGGCATAGAAAAAAAGAGGATGAAAAACAATTCATCCTCTTTTTTCTATTTAAATATGCTCTCAATTTTATCCGAGGCTTCTCGATCCTTAGCTTTCAAAGCATGACCATATCTATTAATCGTCATAATACCATCAGCATGTCCGGCACGTTGAATAACCGTTTTAACATCGACATTGTTTGCTAAGAGCAATGTGATATTTGTATGCCTAGTAGTATGAAAAGACTTGATAGGAAAGTTGTTTTTCTTTAGAAACTTTTTGAATTGATTATTTACTGATCCTGGATGCATCGGCTTTCCGTTCCACTGAGTAAACAATCGGTTGTGATCTTCCCATAATTCGGCATGGATATCTTTCTGTTGTTCTTGATGTTCCTTTAGATTTAGGAGTAAGGAAGCTTCCGTATTTGAAATAGAGATAACTCTCTTAGAAGTTTTTGACTTTGGAACATCTGTATAAATTCCGACACCGGAACGGTACATACTTGTTTGCTTTACATGGATTTCCTGATTTTCAAAATCAATATGAGACCATTCTAATCCAAGTAGTTCACTTTTACGTAGTCCAGTCATAAAGGCTAGTGTAAATAATGTGGCGTACTTGTAATCTTCTTTGGCTAATTCTTTTATTATGTTTGCAGCTTCTTCTTCAGAATAGAATGCTGCTTCTTTTTGTTCTACTTTTGGAGGTTTTACTCTAGTTGCTACGTTTTGAGGGATAACATCCCACTCCATTGCATCTTGTAAAATAGCGGATATACAGTTGTGGTGATGCTTTATTGTTTGGTGAGAAAGCCCACCAGGCTTTCCATCTTGGCGAACACCATTTTCCTGTAAATTAGAATAAAACTGTTGGAGATGTAGTGGCTTTAATTTCTCAATCGGTATATGTCCAATGGCATGAAAGATTCGGTTGTTGAGCATTTGTTCATAACCATGAACAGTGCTTTTCTTCAGAGTCTTCCTGGCATAGGTATCTAGCCAAAACAAAGAGAATTCTTTGAAGGTCTTTTTTGGATTTTCTATATAGTTGCCTGAAACTATTTCAGCAACGAATTTAGCTAATTCCTTTTCTGCTGCCCTTTTACTTTTAGCAGTTATCGTTTTACGACGAATAATTCTTTTTCCTTTAGAATCCGTACCTGCACTTACTCTGAGACGATAAGTATTTTCTCCGCGTTTTTCTATACTTCCTGCCATTCCAATTTGCCTCCTTAATTATATGAAAAGACACTAATATGATCATTAATATCCAATTAAGGCGTTAATCATACAAATCTATTCGGTTTTATAACTACTTGTTATGTATATATCAAATCAATTCTCGGTTATATAACTGTCTCGGGATACCGAGTTAGATATATAACCGAACTCTTGTTATTTAAAAAGCCGTTGTAATAGGCTTTTTAAAGGTGTGATTTGTTTAAATTGCTGTCTGGTCATTTTACTCATTCGGTTTTATACCTGTTTCGCATGTTAGAGGTTCCTAACATTTTCGGTTTTATAACTAACTCAAATTCATCTTTCTAATATGCTTGCCGTCGCATCAATTTCTTTTTCAAGTATTGGAAAAGGAGTTAATCGGTAATTAACTTCTAGTTTGAGATCGTCCATGTTTAAGTTGATACGTTCAAAGAACATAAGACATAAGACTCTTATTGGAATTGTATTTAAGGAATTCAAGTCCAATTTGGTAAACCTTTTGAAAAATTCCTTATATCCTTTAGTTGTTTGCCAAGTAGTGATTTGGTCAATTAAAGAATTATTTTTCCTAATGTGCTGTTCAAGATCTTCAAGGATCTCGGTGAAGTAAAATTTTACTTGCTCATTATCTTTGATATCAGGATTTTCTGAGTTCAAGATCACTACGTCTTTTTTGTGATGGAGTTTGTCTTGGATACTTAAAAGTTTTGATTTGTAATTACCAAGGTGTTCAAGAACGTGATGCTCCATATCTTCTATTACTGTCTGCCATTCTCTCTGAAACCTTGTCATTATTGTTTCATTTGTCTTATTAGCATCGATGCTTTTTTTACAAGAGGTACAACGATAGATTAGATATTTCACTTTGCTCTTCGAAGGTGTTGCATCTTTCGTAATAAGAGGCGATTTACATTTACTACAAAAGATTATTTCTTTAAATAAGAATGGCGTATCAAACATTTTAGGTTTGGTTTTCAGCTTTCTTACTTGTTCTACCATGTTCCAGACGAGTGGGGAGACGATCGGTTCGTGTAGATTTTCATTAATAACTGGTTGTTGGTCAGACCCTGTCATGTAATTAGTTTTACGTTTTCTTTTATTCCAAGTAAGGTGTCCGATGTTTTCCTTTCTGTTTAAAACAGAATCAACAGTGCTATGGTGCCAACCTTTATTATTAGGACTAGGAGCGTTTGCTTCATTTAACAAGGTAGTAATTCTTTCATTACTATAACCCCAACTGGATAAATGAAAAATAAAGCGAACAACTGATGCATTCTCATTAGGAACTAATTTCTTATTAACTAAATCAAAACCAAATGGTGCTTTACCACCAGGTCGAATATTCTTACTGATGGATTGTTTCTGGTGATCGAAAGCTCTAACTGATTTTATTTTTGATTCTTGATTTGCAAAAATGAATTTAAGAATAACCATCACGTTATGAGGATCCCATTCATTTTCAGATTGAGTTGAAAAGAACTTACAATTAGGTTTCTTTTCCTTTAATGGCACATAAACTTCTTTAACAAATGATTCAATTGTTCTGTCTAACCTGCTCTCTTCATAGAAGAATATTGCTTCAGCTTGATCCTCCATAATATGTTTGGCAGCCTTAGCCAAGCCTTCTCGTTTACCTGCAGATTTTTGATATGCACTCACAGCTTTATCTTCACACCAGGCTACAATTTCGTAACCTTCTCTTTTAGCTTTATGTAGTATTTCTCTCTTTTGAACATCAAACGATAAGTTCTCATACTGCTTGTGACATGAAATCCTAAGATATCCAATCGCATTGTTAAGAGTATTGCACATTATCAATTCCCTCCAATAGTTGCCAGTAATAAAGGTCAAAGTTGATCTCCTGTGTGCTAATTTCAACTGAACGAATGAGCATGGGAATTAACTCTAAAAGATCTCCTTTTTCTAAGGAACTAATATACCCTCCAATAGCGCTCTCTTTCAATTGTTTAATCTGCATTTTTTGGTTCTTTAACTTTTCTTCCTGAGTCATAAGTCTAAGGTAGTCGGTTTCTAGTTTTTTTAACTCTTTTAGGGTTTTACGACCATCCTTGCCTGAAGGGTTTAGGGTATAGGAATATTTTTTTGCTAACATCTGAGTGGTAATTGACTTTTCTTCCATTTTGATAGCTTTTGCCTGCTTATTAATACTCTTCATGAAGCATTTAGTAATAATAGAATCATCAAACTTTCTTATGCATTCCTGAACAATGTCTTCCACTAAGAGGTTTAATTCATCTGATTCAATGAAAATATCTTTGTGGTTTCTACAAGAAAAGATCCCCAAGCCTAAGTTATCGATATCTTCCTTATAATTTAACGACGATTTACATACTGAACATTTCACATCTAATAATTTATTGCGGGTATGTCTGGCTTCAGCCTCAACAAGGATGTTTTTATAATCTGTAATTCTTTCTTGAACCCTTAGAAAAGTATCGAGATTAATCATTGGCTCTACATGAGAGAGTGGCTGATATTGTTCTTGAGAATAGTAGTGACCACAATAAAATGGATTAAATAATATTCTCAAAACAGTCTCTTCTTTCTTTTTATACTTTTTCTTAAAGGATTTTATAGTTGTATAAAGATCGTTCGGTGATTGTGCAGCAAGAGCTTTATTGAAAAGTTCTACTACAATTTCCTTTTTAGGTTGGTCAATTCTGTATATCTTCTTTCCTTTTTCTCCCTCAGGGTTATAGCCAAAAAGTCTTGAAGGAAATTGCATGCGTGCATCAGCAGTCCGCGTTGTAATTTGAGCACCTTCTACCTGGCTCATAAGTGCAAAAATGCTCTCAGTATCAAGATCATATGTAAAAGGCGGTTGATTGGAAGCAGTGAAAATAACTTTCACATTATAATCAATAAGTATTTTTGCAATTTCTAAATACTGATATGTATTTCGAGCAAGTCTATCTCGATGATAAACAACCAATGTTTCGATTTTATTTTCTTTAACAAGTGTTAGTAACTTATTTAGTTCAGGTCGTTCTTCTATTTTGCTTTTTGTTGCAGACACACCGTCATCATGTAATTCGAGAATTCTATCTTTATTAAACTGCTCTAAATACCTCTGAGCAGCTGATACTTGCATTTTTTTATCTTGAGAATCTGTACTCACCCTTGTGTAGAGAAGGATGAATTTTGCAATGTTACTGAATATGTGTTTAGCTGAATTCATTTTAAAAAACCCTTTCTGTACTCATCCGATGCTTTTAGTAATTCTCCTTTAATTTGTGGAGATGCGTCGAGTTGGGAGATGATCATACCTTCTAGCAAGTAGAGCATCCAACGTTGTGATTCTTCAGGAAGCTCTTCGCTGTATGATACTTTTACAACTCTCAATTTCTTTTCCAATGGTATTACCTCCAGTCAATTGTTTTCATCAGTCATTGACTGGAGGATTCGGTTTTATACCTAACCTTTCTTTGTGGTGGGGACTTCTTCTTCACTAAAAAGGTCAAAATCTAGTTGAGCTACGCCCAATGGATTTTTAACTTTTCGTTTTCTAGTAATTCGCTTAGTAGTAAAATCATTAACGATTATCATATATACCTTCTCCTTTGATAAATGCTTGAATAATTGTCTTCGATACTCCATTGCTCTCACATACCTCTAAACTTTTTGAAATCCAGTGCTTGAGATTCTCTTCAGTATATTTCATTCCCGCAGCCTCCTTATATCTCTATCTTTCTAACACTTCCAGAGTTTTGATCTTCCTGGTCGTTGTTTATTGACTGTTCTTCCTGTTCATTCATCCACTTTTCTAGGCTACTTGTCCTGAATAAAACTCTTTTACCTGCTCTAATGTGTGGCACCATGCTTTTTTTTGCTAGGTCTAATAGAAGGTGATAGCTAATCCCTAAGTATTCAGCAGCTTCTTTAGCAGTAAGTGTTGTTCTGATCAATGGGTTCATTTTGTATCCTCCTTGGAATGTGAAAATTCATTCTGAAAAATCTTCTTTTTTAATGCCGATATAATCTTTTATCCGATTAAAAGATCTAAATCAAGAGAGTACGATAAAAACTTTTAAAAGAATTATCTTTTTCAATCAAAGATATTGAATGATCGTAAAACAATATTAATAAGTGATATAATCTTTTATCCGATTGAAAATTGTAAATCAAGAGACAAAGATAAAAATTTTATTAGAATAGCAGACTAAATTTTTCTAAAATTCAGATAAAAAATGTTAAAATTATAGTGGAGAAAAATAAACAGGAAGTTTCCATAAAAGTATAAGGGACTTTTATAATATGAATTAACTCTGTTGTTCTTATAGTTTTTTTGAAATTATTAATGGTAATCAATCTAAGTTTGGGTGTTTTGTATACTGCTTGTTATTTTTGGAGGTGGGTCGGATTTCTTTTCATGATGAGGAATTTGTAGAAATGTTAAGGTTGGGAACTAATTCTGAAGTAGAATTGGAAGCAATGAATGAAAATAAAATTGAGTTCAGAAAACAATTGGGAAGGCTACTTAATAAAAGTAGAAAAGATGCAAAAAGCGAAGAATGTTATTACTGTGGTAATAAATATAGTGGTTTTTGTAATTCCCACTCCATCCCAGCATTTTCTTTAAGGAATATTGCAGTTGAAGGAGAATTATACAGTAATAATAAGTTAGTAAGTTTACCTTTATTAGATGAAGACAAAGGTGTAAATCAGTCAGGTACTTTTCAAATAATATGTAAAGATTGTGACAGTAAAATTTTTAGAGATTATGAGAATCCAGATAATTATGATTCTATCCCAAATTCAAGAATGATAGCACAAATAGCTATGAAAAACTTTTTGAAAAGTATAAGTAAAAGAAAGAATGAAATAGCCCTTTATAACAACATAAATGAGAGATTCGACATACCATTTGAGGTTTACACTCAAAAACAATATATAAATAATCTAGATCTGCAAGAATATTCCGAAGGTTTTAATCGAGCAAGAAGGTTGATTGAAAAAGGATGGGAAGAGTATTACATGTTTTATTACGAAAAACTTGATTATGTGGTACCTCTCGCATTTCAAAGTAACGTTGCTTTAGTGCTAGATTTTAAAGGTGCTTTTATTAATAACATATACAACCCATCTCCCGAATATCAGGTGAAGGCTGTACATATATGTGTTTTTCCACTAGAAAAGTCAACTGTTATTATGATGTTTGTAGATTCAAAGGATAAGAGATATAGAGCTTTCTATAAACAGTTTAAAAAGTTAACTCCTATAGATAAATTGGCTGCAATAAATTATATAATCTTCAACTATTCTGAAGATGTATTTATGAACAAAGATATAAATGAGCTAGTTTTAAAAGATACAAGGCTAAGAGAGGCAAGTCAAAAATCATTTGATTTGGTTTCAACAACTCCATCTGTTAATGAGAAATTGTTACCAAAAGAAAGTTTGGATTTTTCGACTATGAATGACATGCCTAACTTGCTCTTGTATAAATTTAAAGTTCGATAGTTTATGTTTTATGGGAATAGAAATATTTAAAAAATGGGAGACGGATTATGGAGTATAAAACTTGTATATCGGTTGTAGTATTTAATGGGGACGAGGAAACTGAACACATATTTGAAAATGAGCATGTCAGTATCACTAGAGCAACGACATTATGGATAAAAAACATTAGTAAAGTAGAATCTGATTTCTTTGAAACAGTAAAAATGTGGTATGAAATAGATCGTAATACAAGTACAACCTCCTATTATTCTCTTAGAACAGGTGAACCAACAACCATTGAGTCATTTAGAAAATATTTTGTTAAACAAATTGACGAAGATAGACAAACTGTAATATTTGAATGGTTAAGTTAGAGCTTTTATAAATGAAACTGGGTCATAATATTTTTATGGCTCTCTTTTTTATCATCTGGTAATTTATGAAGCAAACAAGATAAAAGCAGTACAAAGAATTATGCTAAAGGTGTGTGACTTATTTGGAAATAATAAATTGGATAAATATGAATAACGGATTGGTTATGAGTGTTTTAACACTAGTCTATGTAATTGCTACTGTTTTAATTTTAAGGGCGAATTTTAGTTCGGTAAAGGAAATGAAAAAAACCCGAGAGGAGGAAAATCGTCCATATATAATAGTCTTTTTTGAAAGTAGAACGAATGGACCAGTTAATCTTATTGTCAAAAACATTGGTAAAACAATTGCAAAAGATACCTCAATAAAAATAAACCCTAGTCTAGATCATCCTGAATCAAACCCAATAAGTAATTCTAACCTATTGAACAAACCAATACCTGATATTCCACCAAATTATGAATATAAAGCATTCATTGGTATGGGGTGGGACTTGAAAACCGACGATAATGCTTATCCAGTCTATAATGCAGATGTTAGTTATAGAGATAATTCTTACAAGAAACTATATCAAGAAAAATATATATTGGATTTAAATTTTGAAAGTGGACTGTTATTTTTGATGGAAAAAGATATTAATGACTTGGCAAAAGATTTTAAGAGCTTCCAGGAAAATAGTGAACGCCAATTAAAATCAATAAATTCTACTTTGGAAAAAATAGCTGAAAAATAGTTATTCATATAGTAGATGCATTCAAAGTTTGTAGGTTGAAGCGATTATTTATTTATAAGTAAGTTCAATTCTTGACCAGTATTCCTATATATTAATCCATACTTTTACAACGAGGTTAAATCAGCAATAACGAAAAAGGAGGAATATACAAATGAGATCGCTAAACTATTCTTCGGATACTCCGGTATATGATCGAGGTCTTGACCAATTTAATAGATTCCCTTTTGCGCAAAGGGTAGCTAGTATAATATCAACACGTAATGATTCAAGTAATATTGTAATTGGAATTCATGGTGCTTGGGGAGAAGGAAAAACATCTGTATTTAATTTTATAGAGAGTGAACTTGAAAAAGAAAAAGAAGTTATTTGCTTAAGATTCAATCCATGGAGATTTGGAAACGAAGATCAAATGCTTATTAACTTTTTCAATGATCTTGCTAATGCAATTGAGAGGTCATTGGAATCTGGAAAGGAAAAGGTTGGTGAATTTTTAAAGGCATATGGTAAACCCGTTGCATCGTTATTTGGTCATGCAGAATCAGCAGATGGTGTAGTTTCATTTTTCTCGGACGTAGATGTAGAAGAGTTAAAAGGAAGAATTGAAAATCTCCTCGAGGAGGAGAAAAAAAGAGTAGTAATTCTTGTAGATGATATTGATAGACTTGAAAAAAACGAAATACATTCCTTATTTAGATTAATTAAATTAACAGCAGACTTTAAATACACCGCTTACATCCTAGCATTTGATAAAAATGTAGTTTCATCTGCATTACAAGAGCGGTATGCGGGTGATACTTCAGAATCTGGATATTCATTCCTAGAAAAAATAATTCAAATCCCTCTCCAACTTCCCACTATTGATCGTGACGATCTAAGAAGTCTCTGCTTCAATGCTATAAATGAAGTGTTAGATTTTGTTGAGATTGAAATAAATGATGAAGATGCAAGGGAGTTTGCAAATAATTATTCTAAAGGGTTAGAACCTCACTTGAAAACACCTAGGCAAGCTAAATTATATTCTAATATCCTTATGTTTTCTTTACCAATATTAAAAGAAGAAGTCAATATAGTTGATTTAATGTTGATTGAAGGAATCAGGGTATTCTTGCCTAGCGTTTATACTTTAATTAGAGATAATAAAGATTTATTTTTAAATGATGGTACCACAGGGGCAGTGTATGGTAATGCCGAGGCGGAAAAGCTAAGACGAAAAAAGAGCATTGAAGATTCTTTGAAAAGATATACAGATGATGAAATAGAGCAAATTAAAGACTTGTTATGTTTTTTGTTTCCTAAACTCAATAGTATTTTTAAAAATACTCATTATGGGAATGATTGGCAATCAAAATGGACTGAAAAACAAAGGATAAGTTCACACCAATATTTCCAAAGATATTTCACATATGCAATTTCTAATAAAGATGTTTCTGATTTAGCGATAACCGAACTATTAGCATATAGTGAACTGCACTCCATAGAGGATGTTGTAAACGAAATTAAAACAATAATCACAGATAAAAACGCAGAAACATTCATATCGAAGTTAAGGACCTCGAGTAAAAGGTTCACTCAACGACAGTCAGAAATATTGGCGCTTTCGGTAGCAAGGTTAGGTGAACATTTTCCCAACCCAATACAAATGTTTAGAACAATGAACACTTACGGTCAAGCAGCGTTGTTTACAGGTGACTGTATAGAAAACATTACAGATAGGGAGGCTCAAATAGAATTAGCGTCGAAAATAATTCTTTATGCAGAATCATTGTCTTTCTCTGCAGAGTGTTATTGGGGATTTAGAAGGAATACAGAGGAACATCCAAACCCTCAAGGATTTTCTTACGAAGAATACTCAAAAATAGGGATTGGTCTAGCAAAGAGAATATCAACAGAATTTATCGACATAGAAAAGATAGAAATAAATGATGTGGAGCGATTCTCATATCTCCTTTTCATTTGGAATGAATTTGGAGAGCCAGAAGAAGCAAGAACTTTAATTTCAGAAAAAATACGAAGTGATCATAATTTTGTTTTTGAATTATTAAATGCTTATACACCTACTGCTTTCGGATCATTTGGGGCAAAGAAGTCAAGTTTTAGTAAAGAAAACTATGATAGTATTAAAAGGCTCATAGATCCCTTAGTAATAGTGGAAGCAATCAATAGTGTTTATATGGATTTCCAATTAGATGAACAGTATCCTGAATATTTGGAGATAACACGAAATGAAGAATTAGCCCGTCAGTTTTTATGGATTCATGAAAATTCAAATGTTGAGGAATAAATAAACCTAAAATAGCTAAACCTTTAAAAGATAAAGTGGAATTTGGTTTAAAGCCTCCTAAGATGCGGTGGAATTAATTCAATAATATGGATGAGATTACACGTTTTTAAATTGATGTGATAAATTGTGAATTTTATAATTGAATAAACAATGTATTACATTGGATTTCAAACCTCTCTATTTGGGCACCGTCTGGGCACCAAACTCAAATAATTACCGCTATTTAAGCAAATTATAGCTAATAGTGTTATCATAAAAATACGTTATTTCAATCAAATTTCACTAACTCAAATTAGTAAAACAGCCCTGCACTAGTTCCTAAACCGCAGGTCGGAGGTTCGATTCCTCTCGGGGCCACCATTTAAATCCTTATGAGATAAGGGTTTTTTATTTTGTCCTTTTCACCCTCAGTTTTCTACGATTATCCATCTCACCCTTTTTTTTACTTTAACACTATCATTTATAAAGCCAACTTCATAAAAGGAAACACCAATCCATTTAGCTAAAGAGTAACGAACGATTCACTGGAAATGAGTGAGCTGATGATGGGGAAGCGTAAATGGTTTATGCTCATTGTTCTTTTAGGAGCAGCTTTTATCACGTTTACATTTATCGGAAAGGAAAAGAAGATTTCCGATGACGTTTTAACTGTGGAAAAGGCTGATGATATCGTCCCTTACTTTAAAAGCATCACTCCTGGACTTGAACTAGCAATAAAGTCAGGAGATTATCAAGCATATGAAGGTCCTTCACTACCAAAAGATTTTAAAATAAACGTGGATAGCTTCTGGTACTCTCGACACAATGTCTTTGTTTTCTATCATGTTGATGTGTCGGATAGTAAGTTTGTCATAACAAGAGATAGAGAAGATCTCCCTAAAATTGATCAACTTGTGATGGAAGATGGTTCGGGTAAAGCATCTGTATTGGAACTCGTTGAAACAGGTGAAGGTGTACTGTTTGAAGATGACTATTATATGAAGGGAACGTTTCAAGCTGTTACTCATTCTGAGACAAACGAGCCTCTTCAAAAATGGAATGGAGCACTAAAAGCAATTGTAAGTGGAAAGCGATCTGCTACCGTTGAAGTGCCTGTGTCTTATGAGTACGAAAAGGAAGAAAAGATCACAAGACAAATAAATGAAACAAAGAAATTTGTAGAAACAATTGTAACTGTTTCTCAATGGGAGAAGACGCCCTCTGATAGTCGTCTCATACTAAATATCAATTCTCCTCTTTCAAAAATCGTTGAAATGGATTTGAAGATCTCAACCAATGAAAAAGAGATAGCGCCGCTAATAGTAGAAGAGATCAGCGGTCAATACTCAGTATCTTTTCCAAGTGGAACCGAGCTACCCGAAGCCATCCAATTCTATGGGCTGATTGGCGCATCTTTAAAGGAAATCATTTTCGAAGTTGATCCGAATCAATATGAAATTTATAAGCAGATTAAAGAATCGACTTACACGCATCGAGTAGATGAACCTATCACTACGATGTATGGTGCTGAAATTGTTAAGGAGACTCTCTATTATGATGATCATGGAGTTACATTTCACTTACTATTGAATCAAATTGCTACGGAAGGTCTTTCCTTAAATTTGTTGTATAAAGATCAGATCTTGATAGAAGCCGTCAATGAGAGGAATGAGAAACGTCACTTGAGATTACTTGGGGATGAAGAAGATCGATTGACGTTTAAGATTAACCGTGGGTTTTATGAGCGGTCTGAAATAATTCAGGTTAAATTAACGAATCTCCCCGTGTATGTGCCAACAAACTGGTTAATCAAACCTCGGAATGAGTAATGCTCATTGTTAAAAAATGCAAGCTAAAGCAACGTAAAGGTGATATGATAGAAATAGTATGGAGAGTTGGGAGGCTTTCAAGTTGGACGATTGGAAAGGGACTTTGGCAGAACTATTTCGTGCTGTTGGCATCAATCTTAAATCAGAGCTTTCTCCCGTGGTTGATGGTATACAATCTGTTTTCTCAGATAATCCGTGGGGACAGCTTTTCTTATTATTGCTTATCCTTCTCATCATTGCTCAAGGTATGAGCGCGATTGCTCGGCAATATGATCGTGCCTTCAGGCAAACGATTGAGCGGAAGATGGAGACGAATTCACATCTACATAATTTTTTTAAAGGTTTTTTGCATCATAAGCGTTCAGAAGGATGGATGAGAGACGCAGCCTGGCAACAAAAAGAGCTTCAGCGCTTTGATTTATATGAATTGGAATGGCTGAAAGCGGAACTTGCTACAGCAGAAAAAGACTTTCGCGATTATCGACCACAGACTTTTTTAGCTGGCATCCTTTTTTCGGTAAGCATTCTTTTTCTAATCTGGTATTATGATTGGACGATTTTCGAAAAAGAAGTTCTGACCATTTTGTTACCAGTTCTCCTTGTTATATGGTGTATGGGTCTCGTGTTTTATAAGGTTGGTATTAAGAAACGCTTCTATCAGTCTTTGAATACTAGCGTCCAACTGGCGATTTCGACAAAAAAGGTCCAGGATGTGATGATGTACATCGATTCTGATTTAAAGCGATATAAAACAGAGCGTGTGACAACTGACGGGGGATATTATGAAGTTGTTCGCTGCATGACCTGTCTTTACCATTCAAAATATCTTGAAGAAGTTCGCTTCCAGATCAATGATACGACCCTTGCCTTTGCGGCTAAAGAACGTGTGATTGAAGTTACAGTAAATAGCGGATTCGGCAATTCGTTTTTAATCGATCGTCTTGAGTTTAGAGACGGCTACTGTCAGAGTCTTCGTAAAGGTAGCAAGCTTTTCGATGATAAATTAATGGTTACGTATTTAAATGCTGCTTTCGAACAAAGACCGGCTTATTTCCAAACAAGCTCATAACAAATGACCCCTCTTCTATGGAAGAGGGGATTTTGTTATCCTTCATAAGCTGTTGTTGTATTTCGCTGATTCGCTTTTTCAATAAGGTCGTCTATATCCAATTCAGTTGAAGCTTGTGTACTGGCTTTTAAGTTTCCTTCCATTAAGCGGAGGGCATAGTCATTATCCTCCTTAACGTTAGAGGCACAGCAATCAGATGGTATATAAAGATCGTATTCCCTCATATAAGCATCATTCGCAGTAAAGAGTACACAAATGTTTCCTGCAAAACCAGTTAGAATAAGTGTATTGACGTTCAAGAATTTGAGTAACGTTGAGAGTGGGGTTGAGAAAAAGCCAGAATGCTTCGGTTTCACAACAGTATAATCATCGTCTTCTGGCTCAAGGCGATCCACAAGATGTTGACCATTTGCTTCGGCTGCATAGTTGATGACCTTTTTGAAGTCAGATTGCCATAAGCCGTAATTATCATTAACATAGATAACAGGCATCCCTTTTGCTTTCGCTTCTTTTTTTAAAGATTGTATATTGTCTGCTGTTTTCTCTGTGTATCTAGCAAGAAGTTCAGCATCTTCGAAATCCATTGTATTGATCACATCAATTAATAAAAGAGCGGCAGAAGTAGTTTGATGGCTATGTTCAATGTGTTTCTTACTCATATGAACTCCTCTCCTTTAAATGAATTGGAATAATGTGTAGTTTACCCAAACGATTAATAGATAAAACGACTGTAAAGGATGGAAATGAATGCAGGACCAAATTGAAAAAGATGAGCAGTTTATGCGACTTGCTATGACGGAAGCACAGAAAGCTTCAATCATAGGTGAAGTACCCATAGGCGCAGTCATTGTAAAAGATAATGAAGTGATTGCCTCTGCATATAACCTTAGAGAAACGGAACAACGATCTGTAGCACATGCAGAGTTGCTTGCGATTGATGAAGCATGTCGTAAAGTGGGGTCTTGGCGCTTAACTGACTGCACGTTATACGTAACCCTTGAGCCTTGCGCTATGTGTAGTGGAGCGATTGTTCTTTCTAGAGTAGAGCGTGTGGTCTTTGGTGCCTACGATCCAAAGGGTGGATGTGCTGGGACATTAATGAATTTATTGGAGGATCCACGTTTTAATCATCAAGCAGCTGTAACGCCAGGTGTTTGTGAAGAGGAATGTGGAACCATGTTATCAGCTTTTTTTCGTGACTTAAGACGAAAACGAAAAGAAGAAAAGCAGCGATCGTCAATCATTGAAAATCAGAAAGAGACGTGATATAGTTTTTTTGTCAAAGAGACAACGTTAGATGGAGGCGTACCCAAGTCTGGCTGAAGGGGGCTGACTCGAAATCAGTTAGGACGTTCACGCGTCGCGGGGGTTCAAATCCTCTCGCCTCCGCCAGTTACATTTATCGGTGTAGTAGACCTGTTGCTAAATTGGTCGAAATACGATATACTTTATCTTGCACCATTCGAGTGCACAACAATGTTATCAAATTTGCCGTGCTAGGTGGGGAATTAGCGGTGCCCTGTACTCGCAATCCGCTACAGCGAGACTGAATCCCTTCCCGAGGTTTAGCTACTGCGGGGTCTGCCCTGAATAAGTGGTGTTGACATTCGGGTCCTGCGCAACAGAGTCCTATGAACCCTGTCAGGTCCGGAAGGAAGCAGCAGTAAGTAGGTACCCTCTGTGTGCCGCGGGAGTGCCCGGATCGAGCTAACTGTTCAGGTAACGCCTGTGGTTGCTTTATCAAAGGAAGGTGCACGGTTTACTTAATTTAAATGCTCAAACTCACTCTTTTAATAGGGTGAGTTTTTTAGTATCGTTTTATCTGATTGTCTTTTGAATTAGAAGCGGTGAAACGGTATAATAGAAATGTATGAAGAGGTTAGGAGGAGAGTAGGCGAATGAGTTATCAAGCGCTATACCGCGTTTGGCGACCGCAAACGTTTGAAGATGTGGTTGGTCAAGGGCATGTAACAAGAACAATTCAAAACGCACTCATGCAGCAAAAAATCTCTCACGCCTATTTGTTTACAGGACCTCGAGGAACGGGAAAAACGAGTGCTGCGAAAATTATTGCGAAGGCCATTAACTGCGAGAAGGCACCTGTTGCTGAACCATGTAATGAATGTTCAGCATGTCTCGGGATTACGGATGGTTCGATTTCAGATGTTATTGAAATTGATGCTGCCTCTAACACAGGTGTTGATGACATCCGTGATATTCGCGATAAAGTAAAGTATGCGCCGAGTTCTGTTTCTTATAAGGTGTATATCATAGATGAGGTTCACATGCTTTCAACTGGAGCGTTCAATGCCCTTCTGAAAACGTTAGAAGAGCCACCAAAGCATGTAGTATTTATTCTTGCGACCACTGAGCCGCATAAAATTCCATTAACCATCATTTCCAGGTGTCAGCGTTTTGATATGAGAAGAATTACGGCGCAGGACATCGTTGGACGGTTACAAACAATTATTAAAGCGCAGGATATAGAGGTAGAAGAAGATGCGCTTTATCAAGTTGCTCGAGCAGCAGATGGTGGGATGCGAGATGCGTTAAGTATTCTTGATCAGGCAATCTCATATAGTGAGGCTGAAGTTGTATTAGATGATGTGCTTGCAGTAACAGGAAGCGTGTCCCAAAAAATGATCTCGAAAATTGCGATGGCTTTCTACAATAAAGATGTGGCAGAAGCTTTGAACGCAGTAGAAGAATTAATGGATCACGGGAAGGATGCTGCTCGTTTTCTAGAAGACTTAATTTATTACTACCGAGATTTACTGCTATATCAAACCGCGCCTCAGCTTGAGGAAGTAGTTGAACGGGTAAAAATCGACGAAACGTTTCAGCACTTGGGAGATCGTTCTCGGAAAGAATGGATTTATACTGTTATTGAGACATTGAATCGATCGCAGCAGGAAATGAAGTGGACGAACCATCCACGAATCTTTCTGGAATTAGCGCTTGTTCAAATCTGCCAGGAAGAGACGAGTAGTCAGCCTATACAAGGTGGAGAAGACCAAAATGAACTACTTGATCGTATTCAAAAGCTAGAAAATGAGTTGAAAACACTGAAGGAGCAAGGCGTTACGGTTAAGCAACAAGAAGAAGGTTCTGAACCAAAACAGAAGAAACAATTTAAACCTTCCAGACAGAAATCCGGCGTATCTCATGGTAGAATAAAAGAGATGCTGAAGAAAGCTACTAAGCAAGATTTAATGAAAGTAAAAAGCGTGTGGGGAGAAGTGATGGAGAACGTTCGTCAGGAAAAAGTCTCAGCACATGCCTGGTTGAAAGATAGTGAGCCGGTGGCCGCTACAGACAACACTTTTCTTTTATCTTTTCAGTATGACATGCATTGCCAGATGGCAATGAAGGACAACATTCGTGGTACGCTTGAACAAGTATTAGCACGAACGCTTGGTAAACAGTTAGAAATGGTTGCAATTGTGGAACAAGAATGGAAGGAAATTCGCACAGAATTCTTGAAAACAAGAGATGAACCAGAACCTGATCAAAAAGGGGCTGAACCGGCGGAAGATCCATTGATCGCTGAAGCAAGACGTCTTGTCGGCGATGATTTATTAGATATTCAAACATAAAAATGAACAATAACTAAGGAGGAATTTTTTTATGAAACGTGGCATGGGTGGCGGAGGAAACATGAATAACATGATGAAACAAATGCAAAAAATGCAAAAGGATATGGCGAAAGCTCAAGAAGAACTAAAGGATAAAATCGTTGAAGGTACAGCTGGCGGCGGTATGGTTCTAGTTAAAGCGAATGGTCATAAAGAAATCCTTGAAGTAATTGTAAAAGAAGAGGTCGTAGATCCAGATGATATCGACATGCTACAAGACCTTGTGCTTGCTGCAACGAATGATGCACTACGTAATGTAGATGAATTGGTAAACAAAGACATGGGCAAATTTACACAGGGTCTTAATATGCCAGGAATGTTTTAGGGGGTACGCAGGTGCATTATCCTGAACCAATATCAAAACTGATCGACAGTTTTATGAAATTGCCGGGAATCGGACCAAAAACGGCGGTCCGCCTGGCTTTTTTCGTTCTTGAAATGAATGATGATGATGTCCTTGATTTCGGAAAAGCGTTAGTTAATGCAAAGCGTCAGTTAACTTATTGTTCTGTGTGTAATCACATTACAGACACCGACCCTTGTCGTATTTGTTCAGATAGCCATCGCGATGAGACGATTATCTGTGTCGTTCAAGATGCTAAAGATGTTATTGCTATCGAAAAAATGAAAGACTACACAGGTTTATACCATGTTCTTCATGGTGCTATTTCTCCTGTTGAAGGTATTGGGCCTGAAGATATCAAGGTACCAGAGTTATTGAAACGTCTGCAGGATGATAAGGTAACAGAAATTATACTAGCGACGGACCCGACGATTGAAGGAGAAGCAACAGCGATGTATATTGCTCGCCTGGTTAAGCCTACAGGTATTCGTATTACTCGTATTGCTCATGGTCTCCCTGTTGGGGGCGATCTTGAGTATGCTGATGAAGTCACCCTTTCAAAAGCAATGGAAGGACGTCGTGAATTGTAGCATCAGGAGGGAAGCAAATGTTCTTCAAACGTAAAGGCTATTTGCGGAAAGACGCTGATGAGCGTTTGATTCAGACGCTATACGAATTAAAAGATGTATGGAACAATCAAAAAGAAATCGTAGAGCGCAGTGTTGAGCCTTCTGGAGCCGTTCTTGCGAAGCTTAAAGTGGATGAAGCAAAATACTTCTTTCTATTAAAAGAAGCAAAACGAAGAAAGATAAGAATGGGATAAACCTCCCGTTCTTTTTTATTTGGACAGACATATGCTTTAGTAATTCTGAAAAAAAGAGCGGAGGCCTATTATGGATCCTAAACTTATTATTGGCTTATTTGTCTTCAGTATTGTTTTGCTTCTTTTTGTGGGGGCACCACTGAAGCCGATGCGTTGGATTGGGCAGGGGTTAATCAAGTTAGCAATCGGTGCATTACTTCTATTCTTTCTCAATACATTCGGCACTCCATTTGACCTCCATGTTCCTATTAATCCCGGGACAGCAGTGATCACCGGTTTTCTAGGCGTTCCTGGCCTTATAGCTCTGGCTGCAATTGAACTGATTTTGATAGGTTGAATGAAAAGGACTCATGTAACTAAAAGAGTCCTTTTTTGTTTTTCTGAAATAACTTTTGAAAAAGGGGTTGCGTAACAGAGTTAACCCTGATATAGTTATATAAGTCGCCGCAACAACGCGGTTGACGCCGAAAAGAATTTCAAAAAAGTTATTGACGCTGACGGAGTTAATATGGTATATTAATAAAGTCGCTGAAAACGACATTGAAAGAAAAAAATCGATCTTTGAAAACTGAACGAAACGCCATGTAAGTAGTTGTTTCTACGGAAACAAAACATTGTTTTAAAGCTAGATTAAGCTTTCTATCGGAGAGTTTGATCCTGGCTCAGGACGAACGCTGGCGGCGTGCCTAATACATGCAAGTCGAGCGAAGAGATGGGAGCTTGCTCCCTGATCTTAGCGGCGGACGGGTGAGTAACACGTGGGCAACCTGCCCTGCAGACTGGGATAACTCCGGGAAACCGGAGCTAATACCGGGTAATACATCGCACCGCATGGTGCAATGTTGAAAGTTGGCTTTCGAGCTAACACTGCAGGATGGGCCCGCGGCGCATTAGCTAGTTGGTAAGGTAATGGCTTACCAAGGCGACGATGCGTAGCCGACCTGAGAGGGTGATCGGCCACACTGGGACTGAGACACGGCCCAGACTCCTACGGGAGGCAGCAGTAGGGAATCTTCCGCAATGGACGAAAGTCTGACGGAGCAACGCCGCGTGAGTGACGAAGGCCTTCGGGTCGTAAAGCTCTGTTGTTAGGGAAGAACAAGTACCGTTCGAATAGGGCGGTACCTTGACGGTACCTAACCAGAAAGCCACGGCTAACTACGTGCCAGCAGCCGCGGTAATACGTAGGTGGCAAGCGTTGTCCGGAATTATTGGGCGTAAAGCGCGCGCAGGCGGTCTTTTAAGTCTGATGTGAAAGCCCACGGCTCAACCGTGGAGGGTCATTGGAAACTGGAGGACTTGAGTGCAGAAGAGGAGAGTGGAATTCCACGTGTAGCGGTGAAATGCGTAGATATGTGGAGGAACACCAGTGGCGAAGGCGGCTCTCTGGTCTGTAACTGACGCTGAGGCGCGAAAGCGTGGGGAGCAAACAGGATTAGATACCCTGGTAGTCCACGCCGTAAACGATGAGTGCTAGGTGTTGGGGGGTTCCACCCTCAGTGCTGAAGTTAACACATTAAGCACTCCGCCTGGGGAGTACGACCGCAAGGTTGAAACTCAAAGGAATTGACGGGGGCCCGCACAAGCAGTGGAGCATGTGGTTTAATTCGAAGCAACGCGAAGAACCTTACCAGGTCTTGACATCCTCTGACAATCCTGGAGACAGGACGTTCCCCTTCGGGGGACAGAGTGACAGGTGGTGCATGGTTGTCGTCAGCTCGTGTCGTGAGATGTTGGGTTAAGTCCCGCAACGAGCGCAACCCTTGATCTTAGTTGCCAGCATTTAGTTGGGCACTCTAAGGTGACTGCCGGTGACAAACCGGAGGAAGGTGGGGATGACGTCAAATCATCATGCCCCTTATGACCTGGGCTACACACGTGCTACAATGGACGGTACAAAGGGCAGCAACACCGCGAGGTGAAGCAAATCCCATAAAGCCGTTCTCAGTTCGGATTGCAGGCTGCAACTCGCCTGCATGAAGCCGGAATTGCTAGTAATCGCGGATCAGCATGCCGCGGTGAATACGTTCCCGGGCCTTGTACACACCGCCCGTCACACCACGAGAGTTTGTAACACCCGAAGTCGGTGGGGTAACCTTTATGGAGCCAGCCGCCGAAGGTGGGACAAATGATTGGGGTGAAGTCGTAACAAGGTAGCCGTATCGGAAGGTGCGGCTGGATCACCTCCTTTCTATGGAGAATTACGAAGGTAACTTACGTTACCAACCTTACATGAGCGTTTCGTTTAGTTTTGAAAGAATGATTTATTCTTTCAAACCAGGTGAAGTGATGAAGCTTAGGCGGATTCAAACAGTAGCCTTGTTCCTTGAAAACTAGATAGCACAAACAACGACATCCAATAATTATTTTTTATGCAATAACTTAGTAATAACTGATGCGTTATGGCAGCAATGCCTAACAAATCGAAGGTTAAGCTACTAAGGGCGCACGGTGGATGCCTTGGCACTAGAAGCCTAAGAAGGACGGGACGAACACCGATATGCTTCGGGGAGCTGTAAGTACGCTTTGATCCGGAGATTTCCGAATGGGGGAACCCACCATCTTTAATAGGATGGTATCCATTTCTGAATACATAGGGAATGGAAGGCAGACCCGGGGAACTGAAACATCTCATTACCCGGAGGAAGAGAAAGCAAACGCGATTTCCTGAGTAGCGGCGAGCGAAACGGAATCAGCCCAAACCAGAGGGCTTGCCCTCTGGGGTTGTAGGACGTCTCTTTGGAGTTACAAAGGCACGGATAGACGAAGCGACCTGGAAAGGTCCATCAGAGAAGGTAACAATCCTGTAGTCAAAATCCGATGCCCTCCGAGACGGATCCTGAGTACGGCGGGACACGTGAAACCCCGTCGGAATCCGGGAGGACCATCTCCCAAGGCTAAATACTCTCTAGTGACCGATAGTGAACCAGTACCGTGAGGGAAAGGTGAAAAGCACCCCGGAAGGGGAGTGAAAAAGAACCTGAAACCGTGTGCCTACAACTAGTTGGAGCCCGTTAATGGGTGACAGCGTGCCTTTTGTAGAATGAACCGGCGAGTTACGATCCCGTGCAAGGTTAAGCTGAGAAGGCGGAGCCGCAGCGAAAGCGAGTCTGAATAGGGCGAAATAGTACGTGGTCGTAGACCCGAAACCAGGTGATCTACCCATGTCCAGGGTGAAGTTCAGGTAACACTGAATGGAGGCCCGAACCCACGCATGTTGAAAAATGCGGGGATGAGGTGTGGGTAGCGGTGAAATGCCAATCGAACCTGGAGATAGCTGGTTCTCTCCGAAATAGCTTTAGGGCTAGCCTCGCGGCAAGAATCTTGGAGGTAGAGCACTGATTGGACTAGGGGTCCTTACCGGATTACCGAATCCAGTCAAACTCCGAATGCCAACGATTTATCCGCGGGAGTCAGACTGCGAGTGATAAGATCCGTAGTCGAGAGGGAAACAGCCCAGACCACCAGCTAAGGTCCCAAAGTATACGTTAAGTGGAAAAGGATGTGGCGTTGCTTAGACAACCAGGATGTTGGCTTAGAAGCAGCCATCATTTAAAGAGTGCGTAATAGCTCACTGGTCGAGTGACGCTGCGCCGAAAATGTACCGGGGCTAAACGTATCACCGAAGCTGTGGATTGTCTTACGACAATGGTAGGAGAGCGTTCTAAGGGCTGTGAAGTCAGACCGAAAGGACTGGTGGAGCGCTTAGAAGTGAGAATGCCGGTATGAGTAGCGAAAGACAAGTGAGAATCTTGTCCGTCGAAAGCCCAAGGTTTCCTGAGGAAGGCTCGTCCGCTCAGGGTTAGTCGGGACCTAAGCCGAGGCCGAAAGGCGTAGGCGATGGATAACAGGTTGATATTCCTGTACCACCTCCTTTCCGTTTGAACGACGGGGGGACGCAGAAAGATAGGGAGAGCGCGCTGCTGGAAATGCGCGTCCAAGCGATTAGGCTGGTGAATAGGCAAATCCGTTCACCGTGAAGGCTGAGTCGTGATGGCGAGGGAAATTTAGTACCGAAGTCCTTGATTCTACGCTGCCAAGAAAAGCCTCTAGTGAGGAAAAAGGTGCCCGTACCGCAAACCGACACAGGTAGGCGAGGAGAGAATCCTAAGACGATCGGGAGAACTCTCGTTAAGGAACTCGGCAAAATGACCCCGTAACTTCGGGAGAAGGGGTGCTTCCTCGGGTTTATAGCCCAGGGGAGCCGCAGTGAAAAGATCCAAGCGACTGTTTAGCAAAAACACAGGTCTCTGCAAAGCCGTAAGGCGAAGTATAGGGGCTGACACCTGCCCGGTGCTGGAAGGTTAAGAGGAGGGGTTATCCCTTACGGGAGAAGCTCTGAATCGAAGCCCCAGTAAACGGCGGCCGTAACTATAACGGTCCTAAGGTAGCGAAATTCCTTGTCGGGTAAGTTCCGACCCGCACGAAAGGTGCAACGACTTGGATACTGTCTCAACGAGAGACCCGGTGAAATTATAGTACCTGTGAAGATGCAGGTTACCCGCGACAGGACGGAAAGACCCCATGGAGCTTTACTGTAGCCTGATATTGGATTTTGGTACAGCTTGTACAGGATAGGTAGGAGCCATAGAAGTCGGACCGCCAGGTTCGATGGAGGCGTCGGTGGGATACTACCCTGGCTGTACTGACATTCTAACCCAGCACCGTGATCCGGTGCGGAGACAGTGTCAGGTGGGCAGTTTGACTGGGGCGGTCGCCTCCTAAAGTGTAACGGAGGCGCCCAAAGGTTCCCTCAGAATGGTTGGAAATCATTCGCAGAGTGTAAAGGCACAAGGGAGCTTGACTGCGAGACCTACAAGTCGAGCAGGGACGAAAGTCGGGCTTAGTGATCCGGTGGTTCCGCATGGAAGGGCCATCGCTCAACGGATAAAAGCTACCCTGGGGATAACAGGCTTATCTCCCCCAAGAGTCCACATCGACGGGGAGGTTTGGCACCTCGATGTCGGCTCATCGCATCCTGGGGCTGAAGTAGGTCCCAAGGGTTGGGCTGTTCGCCCATTAAAGCGGTACGCGAGCTGGGTTCAGAACGTCGTGAGACAGTTCGGTCCCTATCCGTCGCGGGCGCAGGAAATTTGAGAGGAGCTGTCCTTAGTACGAGAGGACCGGGATGGACACACCGCTGGTGTACCAGTTGTTCCGCCAGGAGCATAGCTGGGTAGCTACGTGTGGAAGGGATAAGTGCTGAAAGCATCTAAGCATGAAGCCCCCCTCGAGATGAGATTTCCCACAGCATGAAGCTGGTAAGATCCCTTAGAGATGATGAGGTAGATAGGTTCGGGGTGGAAGCGTGGCAACACGTGGAGCTGACGAATACTAATCGATCGAGGGCTTAACCTAAACGAAAAGCGAAGTAAGCCGTTTAAATCCGACAAGCGTTGGAGGCTTTTGAGTCAGACGCGCTTTATGCGTCAGAATCAAAAGGTGGAACGATCGAGGATTTGGCTTACGTAGCTGGACATATTGGAAAGTTGTGCGTGCTATCTAGTTTTCAGGGAACACCTGAATCGTCTAGTGATGATGGCGAAGAGGTCACACCCGTTCCCATGCCGAACACGGAAGTTAAGCTCTTCAGCGCCGATGGTAGTTGGGGGATCTCCCCCTGCAAGAGTAGGACGTCGCTGGGCAATGAAGAAAAGCGAGAGACCTGAGGGTTTCTCGATTTTTTGTATTCAAAAAATGTTGAAAGCTCGTAAGAGAAAAAGCTGCAGGAAAGACAATCAAAAACTTCTTCGAAAGCTTCGTAGGGGTGGGAGAAGCAAGAAATTCGAGGAAGCAAGTGATGTCAGACCGGAGTGGATATTCGTGAGATCCATGAGGATCTGGCATCGCGTAGCTGACGAAGAAGTTCGCCGCTTATCGCGCCCCGTATGAGAACACGGAAGTTAAGCTCGAGCGCCGATGGTAGTTGGGGGATCTCCCCCTGCAAGAGTAGGACGTCGCTGGGCAACATAAGAGAAGCGAGAGACCTGAGGGTTTCTCGCTTTTTTGTATGGTTTTTTCACGTTCGCGGAATAAATCTCAAATTCGCGGAATTATCATGGAAAAGCGCGGAATTAATCCGATTTTCGCGGAAATATCTAAAATATAGCGGAATAAAATCGGTATTTTTTTACCTTCTTAAGCTACAAGGATAATATACTTATGAAATTTCCTTTCTTTTTTAAAATCACTGACACGGGATAAGTTAAAGCCACATATCCATAGAAAGAAGAAAAAAATAGGCTAAAATGAAGTGAATCGGTATAGATCCACTATAATTGGGCAAAGCTTTTACCATGGAGGTGGGGAGATGGAGAAGACAATCAGGTATAGCTTAAGTGAGTGCTGCCTTGTTTGCGAAGAACACAGTTTAAAAGGTATTCATATTTGCGACCGATTTATTTGTTATGAGTGTGAGCGAAAGGTAATTCAAACAGATACCAGTCATGAAAACTATCAATTTTATCTTGAAAAACTACGAAAACTACGACTTAGTCGATTAGCATAAGCAGATAGCTGTTTTATAGGCTATCTGCTTTTTTACGGAAGAATGTGAAGCGGCAGTAAGTAGGAAGAGACGATACAGATTTACTTGCGCCTTTACTTCTCCGAAAGTCTAGATAATGATAGAATACTAGTATAAGTAATGAATCTTCGATAGATAGAAGTTGGTTTTATGAATAAAGCAGATCAAGCACCTTTATATGAAGCATTAACTATGTGGAAGGAACAGAACCCCCTCTCATTTCATGTACCAGGTCATAAAAACGGTAAGGTTTTTTCAACTTATAGAAGTGCGGATAACTCATTTAAAGAAATATTGAATATAGATGCCACAGAACTTTCTGGACTAGATGATCTTCATCATGCAGACGGTCCAATTAAGAAGGCAGAGCAGCTTACTGCTGATCTTTATGGAAGTGTTGAAAGCCGATTTTTGGTAGGGGGATCTTCAGCTGGTAACCTTGCGATGATCATGGCATTATGTTCTGAAGGGGACATTGTTCTTGTTCAAAACAACTGTCACAAATCAGTACTAAATGGACTTCGCTTATCGAAAGCACATCCTATTTTTCTTACTCCCTCCATTGATGAGGAAAGTCAGGTGCCAACAGGTGTGTCAGTTGATCTCATCCATCGAGCGATCACAAGATATAAGAATATTAAAGCAATCGTACTGACAAACCCCAATTATTACGGAATGACGAAAGATCTAAAACCGATCATTTCTTATGCTCATGAGAAAGGAATTCCGGTTCTTGTTGATGAAGCACATGGTGCACATTTTGTAAGAGAAAATTTTTTTCCTGAAAGTGCTTTGAAACAAGGAGCAGATGTTGTTGTTCAATCAGCACATAAAACACTCCCCGCCATGACGATGGGTTCATATTTACATATAGGTGATCCGAAGTATAGGAATGCAATAAACGATTATTTACAAGTCTTTCAATCAAGCAGCCCTTCATACCCGATTATGGCTTCGCTCGATTTAGCCAGACACTATATTTCTTCACTTCCTGACAATCAGCTCGGTCAAATTTTAGAAGAGATTCTTCAGTTTAAGCACCGGCTGAATAAGATTCCTGGTATAAACGTTATTGGAGATGTAAGTCATGCTTATAAGCAGATTGATCCAATAAAAATAACGGTCCAGTTATCTGGCACCTCAGGATATGATTTGGCAAAAAAGCTTGAGAATGAAGGTATATTTGTTGAGCTTAGTGACCCATTAAACATTTTGCTCATTTGTCCCATAACATTTAATGGTGAGGCTTATGAGCGAACGTTACAGGCATTTGAAAGGATTGCAGTTCATAGGGATGAAGCCACATTTAGAATACCTATGAATCAGTTGAATCATGAAGAGATAACATTTCCTGCTTATTCTTTTGCGAAGTTGGAAACGATGAATACCAATACAGTTAGTATTAGAAACGCTGTTGGTTTAATTGCAGCGAAAGCCATTATCCCCTATCCCCCAGGAATTCCTATCGTTCTGCCAGGGGAGCGCATAACTTTAGGTAAGATTCAACTAGTAGAAACAGTGTTGAATGGCGGAGGACACATACAGGGGATGAATGGTGATATGATTGAGATTGCAATAGAAGAGGAGTAGGGCATTGAAAGGATTATTTATAACATTTGAAGGACCGGATGGCGCAGGTAAGTCAACACAGGTTCAAAAACTAGCCGATTATTTAAACGAAGAAGGCATTCGTTTTATTCATACAAGAGAGCCAGGTGGTACAGCTATAAGCGATCAAATTAGATCTTTGATCCTTAATCCAGAACATGAAGAGATGGTGGATGAGACGGAAGTACTTCTTTATGCTTCATCCCGAGCTCAGCATGTGAGAGAAAAGATTCTTCCAGCATTAAATGAAGGATATCTTGTACTATGTGATCGCTTTGTTGATGCATCAGTGGCTTATCAGGGGGTTGGCCTTGGACTAGATGTAGAAACGATAAAGGTCATCAATGAATTTGCAACAGGAGGGCTAACACCTGATCGAAGCTATATGATTGATCTTCCTGTTTCTGTTGGTAAAGAAAGAATGGCAGCAAGAAATCAACTTGATCGGATAGAGCAAAAAGGAACCGCTTATCATGAAAAGGTGAGAGAAGCTTTCCTGGAATTATATAAAAATAATAATGAACGGATTCATTTGATTGATGGTGAAAATGCTGTCGATGAGATTTTTTCCTCAATAAAAAAGGATTTTACAGTGTTGTGGGATAACTATTGTAGTAATAACTAATTGACGGGTGCATGCTTGCCGCCCGGGGAGGGATATACATGAAACTAGTAATGGCTGTCGTTCAGGATAAGGATAGTAATCGGTTATCCAATGCCCTGGTCGATCATAATTTCCAGGCGACAAAGCTTGCGACTACAGGTGGATTTTTACGTGCAGGAAATACGACATTTCTAGTAGGTACGGAAGATCATCGTGTACAAAAGCTTCTTGATATTATTAAAGACAATTGTCAGAGTAGAGAACAGATGGTGGCACCGGTCTCTCCGATGGGAGGAAATGCAGATTCTTATGTACCGTATCCTGTTGAAGTGTCAGTTGGAGGAGCAACGGTATTTGTTCTTCCAGTAGAGGCCTTCCATCATTTTTAATATGCACGGTAGGATGAGTGATAGCAATGACAGATTGGAATGAATTAAAAGACCGGCAACCCACGGTTGTTAGAATGGTCATAAATAGTTTCAAGAAAGAACGTCTTTCTCATGCGTATTTATTTGACGGTGGGGCAGGAACAGGCAAAAAAGATATTGCGGTTCATATGGCGAAAACGTATTTTTGTCAGGAAAGAACAGGAATCGATCCGTGTCAAAACTGCAGAGACTGTAAAAGGATTGATTCTGGGAATCATCCCGATCTTCATCTCCTAGAACCTGATGGACAATCGATTAAAATCGATCAAATTCGTAAGCTTCAGAAGGAATTCTCTTATCTTGGGGTAGAATCTCGAAAGAAAGTTTATATATTGAATCATTCAGATCGAATGACAACTCAAGCTGCTAATAGTTTACTTAAATTTCTTGAAGAGCCAGGACAAATGACGATGGCTATTCTCTTAACAGAGCAAAAGCAGCATATTCTATCCACGATTTATTCGAGGTGCCAGGTTATTACATTTCAACCCCTTTCAACAAATGGGGTGGAACAAGCCTTAGTGAATGACGGAGTAACAACACACCTTGCTAAATTAGCTGCTCAATTAACGAATGATCAGCGTGCAGCAAAGGAGTTGGCGCTTGATGAGTGGTTTGCACAGGCTAGAGCGATAGTGATACAATTAACTGAAGAGTTGAAGGAAAGACCTCATCAGGTTTTCCTAACGATCCATGACAAATGGCTAGCTCATTTTAAGGATAAAACGCAGCAGGATATGGGACTTAATCTTATGCTTTTTTGGTATAAGGATATAATGAAAATACAACTGCAGGATAATCGGATTGTCTATGCAGATCAGAAGGATAAGCTCGAACGTTATGCCCTTCAATTCGGAAGAAAGAAGATAAGTCAGCATATGATGGCGATACTTGATGCCAAAAGACGTCTGAGTGCAAACACAAACCCGCAGTTTGTGATGGAACAGCTAGTACTCAGGTTACGGGAGGGATAAGTTTGTGTATGAAGTAGTTGGCGTTCGCTTTAAGAAAGCGGGGAAGATCTATTACTTTGATCCGAGTAGCCTCCAGGTGTCCAACAAAGAATTTGTTATCGTGGAGACTGCAAGAGGGGTTGAATTTGGGAAAGTCGTATTAGCAAACAAGCAAGTTGATGAAGAGGATGTTGTACTTCCTCTCAAGAAAGTAATTCGCATAGCTGATGAAAAAGATCGCCTTGCGGTAGAAGATAATAAACACGCAGCTGAAGAAGCCTTTGAAGTGTGTGTTTCTAAAATTGAAGAGTACAAGCTTGATATGAAGCTTGTTGATGTTGAATATACATTTGATCGGAATAAGATCATCTTTTACTTTACAGCAGATGGAAGAGTAGATTTCCGCGAACTTGTGAAAGGACTCGCATCCATCTTTAGAACAAGAATTGAACTTCGTCAGATTGGTGTAAGAGATGAAGCGAAGATGCTTGGTGGAATTGGACCATGTGGCCGAATGCTTTGTTGCTCAACATGGCTTGGTGATTTTGAACCTGTTTCGATTAAGATGGCGAAAGATCAAAATCTATCTTTAAATCCTGCTAAAATTTCTGGTCTTTGCGGCAGGTTAATGTGCTGTTTGAAATATGAGAACGATGCTTACGAATCCGGTAAAAAAGAGCTTCCAGACGTTGGAAAGACGATTCAAACCGGACAAGGTAAAGGGAAAGTTGTTGGGTTGAATATATTGGAACGTCTTGTTCAGGTCGAATTATTTGAACTCAACCGCGTGACAGAATATACGCTTGATGAATTGATACAAGACGGCGCAGTATCTACGCAAGCCACAGATTGATTGAGGTGGAACGGAAGTGGAGAAAAAAGAAGTTTTTTCACGTGTAAGCTCAATGGAAGAACAGATTGGTGACTTATACAAACAATTAGGCGAACTAAAAGAACATCTTGCAGGACTTCTGGAAGAAAATCACCATCTCGAAATTGAGAATCACCACTTGCGAGAGCGGTTAGAACAAACTTCAGAGCCGAAGAGTCATTCATCTGGAAAAAAGAAGCGCGGTAAACCAGAAGTTGGAGAAGGGTATGATAATCTTGCGAGATTATATCAAGAAGGTTTTCATATTTGTAATCTCCATTACGGTAGCATCCGGACAGAGGGAGATTGTCTTTTCTGCTTGTCGTTCTTAAATAAAAAGTAGTGATTTGGTCTTTCCACATCTGGAAAGACCTTTTTTACAATTAAATAACTTGTTCACTAAAGAATTAAAATAGATAGGAGAAAAGCATCATGCATTTATATGATGATGAACGGATTGACTACATCATTGAAAATGAATTAAGAATTATTCAAAGCCCAACGGTATTTTCTTTTTCTCTAGATGCCGTTCTACTTGCACGATTTGCCTGGGTGCCGATAAAACGTGGTAAAATAATTGATCTTTGTACAGGTAATGGCATTATTCCACTTCTATTATCGAGAAGAAGTCAGGTTCCGATTGATGCGGTCGAAATTCAAGATCGGCTATATGACATGGGGAAGAGAAGTGTGGATTTAAATGACCTTAATGAACAGCTTACCCTACATCATGGAGATATTCGGGACCTACCAGCTGGGTTATTAAAGGAATCTTATGATGCAGTAACATGCAACCCACCCTATTTTCAAAGTAAGCGAAATGAACAGCGTAATCTAAATGAACACCTTACCATCGCCCGACATGAAGTTATGTGTACTCTCGAAGATGTTATTCAATCTTGCAGTCGTTTAGCGAAACAGGGTGGGAAGGTATCACTGGTTCATCGTCCTGAGAGGTTACTTGATATTGTGACGCTAATGAGAAAATACCGTGTTGAACCTAAGAGAATGCAGCTTGTTTATCCGAAAGCTGGTAAAGAAGCAAACACGCTATTAATAGAAGGAATTAAAGATGGGAAGCCTGATTTAAAAGTGTTGCCGCCATTCATCGTTTATCAGAAAGATAATACGTATAGTGACGAGATGAGAAATGTTTATGAAGAACTATAGTCATTTTGTTTACATGCTCGAATGTCGAGATGGTAGTTATTATACTGGCTATACGACGGACTTATCTCATCGATTAGCTCAACATGAATGTGGAAAAGGTGCAAAATATACGAGGGGGAGAGGTCCACTACACCTTGTTTATCAAGCAGAATACGAGACAAAAAGTGAAGCAATGCAAGAAGAATATCGGATCAAACAACTATCTCGTATACAAAAAGAAAAGATAATAAAAGAAAAGAGGCAAGTTCATGTGGAGTCAGAAGAGTTACAAAGAGAGCGAGACAGGTAAACTTTATCTAGTACCAACCCCAATCGGAAACCTGAATGATATGACTTTCCGCGCTATACAGACGTTAAAAGACGTAGATCTTATTGCTGCAGAAGATACAAGACAATCAAAAAAGCTAACGAATCATTTTGAGATTGAGACACGGTTGATTAGCTATCATGAACATAATAAGGAATCGAGTGGAAATAAACTTTTGGAGCGTTTAAGGGAAGGACAAAGTATTGCTCTTATAAGCGATGCTGGAATGCCTGCTATATCAGATCCAGGGTATGAAATTGTGTCGGCATGTGTGGCAGAGGAAATTCCTGTTATTCCATTACCGGGTGCGAATGCAGCAATTACTGCTCTTGTGGCATCAGGTTTACCAACACAGCATTTCTATTATTATGGTTTTTTATCTAGACAAAAGAAAGAGCGAAAAATTGAATTACAACAGCTAAAAACAATTCCTTCACCAGTTCTATTCTATGAGGCTCCTCACCGCTTAAAAGAAATGATGAAAGCGGTTCTTGAAGTTCTA
Organism: Anaerobacillus sp. QJM3NY_17; assembly: GCF_056173665.1. NCBI lineage: Bacteria > Bacillati > Bacillota > Bacilli > Caryophanales > Bacillaceae > Anaerobacillus > Anaerobacillus sp. QJM3NY_17. The sequence continues at coordinate 71,245 of NZ_CM149685.1, forward strand.
GGAAACAGAGAAATTATTATAGCAAGAGAATTAACGAAGAAATATGAAGAGTTTATTAGGGGATCAGTTGAAGAGGTGCTTCGCTGGTGTGAAGAAAATGAAATCCGTGGTGAATTTTGTGTGATCGTCGAAGGTGGCATAGTTGAAGAAGTGAATGAAGAGCTTTGGTGGGAAGATTTCACCTTACGAGATCATGTAGAACACTATATTAGTGACGGAATGAAAAGTAAGGATGCGATCAAACAAGTGTCGATTGATCGCGAGCTACCAAAAAGAGAAGTGTATCAGGCCTATCATGTAGAATCTTAGAGTACAAAAAAAGCTCCTGCCTTTATTGGCAGGAGCTTTTCTATACATTCATTATTTAGCAAGAGCTTTTTGGATTTCTTCCAATACTTGCTCCGCACCTTCGCGACTAAGGATTAGTTTGCCGTTACCGATGGCAAGATTGTCATCGGATACTTCACCAGTTACCTGGCAAGTCATGTTAGGCTTATACTTTTTTAGGATGATGCGCTCATCGTCAACGTAGATTTCAAGAGCGTCCTTTTCTGCAATACCAAGTGTACGGCGTAGTTCGATCGGAATAACAACACGGCCAAGCTCGTCAACTTTACGTACAATACCAGTAGATTTCATGTTTTATACTCCCCTATTCCCAATTTTTTATTAATTACGTCAGGATTCGACAAATTTCTCTATTTATGTTCTATATAATACCAGTGTTTCCCATAAGCGTCAATCCTTTTAATCGGGTAAATATTTCCTATAATAGGTTTGTTACGGGATTCGAAGTACTATATTATTACCAAAACCTGACTTCCTTAAATAAATGATTCGACAATTTTCTTGTAAATCCTTCGACATTAATTGTAAATTTGTGTAGGTTACGCGATTTAAGCTCCGCTTCCTTGCATTTCTTCCTTAAATTAGTTATATTTTGATGAAGAAGAATTGTACTTGAATGAACAAAATGATGTTACACAGCGATACGCAAACGCGGGCTGTAGTTGAGAGTTGCTAACGTTCTCGTCCTACATGGGGCGGGAGCTTTTTATCCAGTAGCCCCCACCTCTAAACGTGAGTCAATTTTGCGTTAAGGTGGGGGATTCACTGTTCTAAAGAACGAATTAAGCTTTTCACTTTATCACTGTTTTAATCAAGGAGGAAGCAACATGGGTGACAAGACGTTTTATATTACGACACCGATCTATTATCCTAGTGGAAAGCTCCACATAGGTCATGCCTACACAACTGTAGCAGGAGATGCTATGGCACGTTACAAGCGTTTAAGAGGTTTTGATGTTCAGTATTTAACAGGAACGGATGAACATGGGCAAAAGATCCAAAAGAAAGCACACGAGCAGGGGGTTACTCCTCAGAAGTATGTTGATGACATCGTTGCTGGCATTAAAGATTTGTGGGATAAGTTAGACATTAGTTACGATGATTTTATCCGTACAACCGAAAAGCGTCACGAGGAAATTGTCGAAACGATTTTTCAAAAGATGTATGAGAAGGGTGATATCTACCTTGACCAATATGAAGGTTGGTATTGCACACAATGTGAGTCCTTCTTTACTGAACGCCAGTTAGTCGATGGGAAATGTCCCGACTGTGGACGTGAGGTGGAGAAAGTAAAGGAAGAGTCTTACTTCTTTAAAATGGGCAAGTATTCCGATCGTCTATTGAAATTTTATGAAGACAATCCCGAGTTTATCCAGCCGGAATCTCGAAAAAATGAAATGATCAATAACTTTATCAAGCCTGGTCTTGAGGATCTTGCGGTATCAAGAACTTCTTTTGACTGGGGTGTTAAAGTTCCAGGAGATCCGAAACATGTCATTTATGTTTGGATCGATGCATTGTCCAATTACATCACCTCCCTTGGGTATGGAACTGAAAATGATGAGCTTTATAATAAGTTCTGGCCAGCGGATGTGCATCTTGTTGGGAAAGAAATCGTTCGTTTCCATACGATTTACTGGCCAATTATGCTGATGTCACTAGACCTGCCGTTACCAAAGAAAGTCTTTGCTCATGGTTGGTTGTTAATGAAAGATGGAAAAATGTCTAAATCCAAAGGTAATGTGGTTGACCCAGTTACCTTAATTGATCGCTATGGCCTTGATGCTTTACGTTATTATTTATTGCGTGAAGTACCGTTCGGTTCAGATGGCGTCTTTACACCTGAGAGCTTTGTGGAGCGAATCAATCATGATTTGGCGAACGATCTCGGCAACCTGTTAAATCGAACAGTAGCGATGATCGCTAAGTACTTCGACGGTGAAGTACCTGTGTATGAAGGATCGGTCACAGATTTTGATGATACTCTTGTAGAGATGGTAGATTCAACAATTTCCAAAGTAGAGACCTCTCTTGAAAACATGGAGTTTTCAGTTGCGCTTGCTTCGATTTGGCAGCTCATTAGTCGAACGAACAAGTACATTGATGAAACAGAACCATGGATTCTTGCTAAAGAAGAAACTCATAAAGACAAGCTTGGTGCTGTAATGGTTCACCTCGCTGAATCATTGAGACAAGTGGGTATTTTATTGCAGCCTTTCCTTACGCAAACGCCTAAAAAGATCTGGTCACAGCTAGGTATTGAAGAAGGCGAGAAAACAAGTTGGGAATCATTAGGATTCAAAAAAGGATTCGGTGGTACAACGGTTCAAAAAGATGCTCCGCTTTTCCCAAGACTTGACCGTGAAGAAGAGGTTGCATATATAGTTGAACAAATGGGTGGCAATGTCGTTAAGGAAGCACCGCCAATTGAAAAACCAGATTTAGATGAAATTTCAATTGATGACTTTACAAAAGTTGATTTAAGAGTCGCCCAAGTACTTGAAGTAGAGCCGGTGAAAAAAGCCAATAAGTTATTGAAATTAAAATTAGATCTTGGTTATGAAACGAGACAAGTTGTTTCAGGAATTGCAAAACATTATAAACCAGAGGAACTCATCGGCAAAAAAGTTGTTTGTGTTTCCAATCTTAAGCCAGTAAAGCTTAGAGGAGAATTATCTGAAGGTATGATTCTAGCAGGTGAGCATGACGGCGAGCTGAAATTGTCGACTATTGCTGAAAGCTTGCCAAATGGAACACAAATCAAATAATGACTCATGACTCGGTCTTAAAATAGACCGGGTCTTTTTTACTTTCTAATTCACAATAAATCCCTGCCATTTACTTTGCTATTTGTGACTAAACTTCCATTTTGAGTTGCAAGATAAGTATACAAAAAAGAACCAAAACACCTTAATATACTGAATATTCTAACTTATTTTGTGAGCATTGTAAACAAAATGTAATTAAAATGAAACTGTTTAGACTTAGAAAATAACTAGGACATTTGGTACACTAGCATCGTACTAGAGCGGAGAAGGAGTTTTGACATGTTATTCGACACACACACGCATTTGAATGTTGAACAATTTTCCGAAGATCAAAAAGAAGTAATTGAGCGTGCCCAGGCAGCGGGAGTAAGCAAGATGGTTGTTGTTGGTTTTGATCGTGAAACGATAACACATGCTATGGAACTTGTTGAACAGTATGATTTTCTTTATGCAGCCGTAGGTTGGCATCCTGTTGATGCGATTGATATGAAAGAAGAGGACCTTGAGTGGATTGAAGAACTTGCTGGTCATCCAAAAGTAGTAGCAATCGGTGAAATGGGACTTGATTATCATTGGGACAAATCACCTCATGACATACAAAAAGATGTTTTTCGTAAGCAAATTCAACTTGCGAAAAAAGTGAAATTACCGATCATCATACATAATCGTGAAGCGACGCGAGATGTCATTGATGTATTGAAAGAAGAAAATGCAGCTGAGGTAGGTGGCATCATGCACTGTTTCGCTGGAACTGTAGAAGAGGCTAATGAGTGTCTTGATATGAATTTCTACATTTCTCTAGGTGGACCAGTAACATTTAAGAACGCTAAACTACCAAAAGAAGTAGCGAAAGAAATACCAATTGATCGTTTGCTAATTGAAACGGACTGTCCTTTTCTAGCACCACACCCAAACCGCGGGAAGCGAAATGAACCTTCATATGTGAAGCTCATCGCTGAACAGATTGCGGATTTGAAAGAAATGGATTATGAAGAATTAGCAAGAAGAACATCCGAAAATGCTATGACATTATTCGGTATTAGTCGCTAATAAAAAAGACCGTTGTCGTTAAAAAGAAATGATAGCATGCTTTTAAAAATAACTTCTCCCATCATACAAGATCGAAGTAGATGCCTTTTCTACTAAACTAGCAATTGGGGATAAGTAAGAAGCTTTTCTTTTTGAAACACAGTCGGTTCAGGGGGTAACTATGACAATGAAATCGAACATGGAAAACTTTTTTGCTCGTGTTAAGGGTGGAAAGAACGTATTCATGATTTGTTTAAGTGTAATTGTACTAGGTTTAGTCTCCGGCTTTATCGTGTTTGAAACTACAAAAGCTTCGGTCACGCTTGTCCTTGATGGAGAAGAGAAGCCGGTAGATACACATGCAGATACAGTTGCGGAGTTATTAAAGGATGAAGAATTGAATATTGGTTCTCATGATTATTTAAGTCACGATTTATCAGCCAAGGTTGAGGCTGGAGATGTGATTGAATGGAAACCGGCTTTTCAAGTAACGCTATCGATTAATGGGGATAACCAACAAGTTTGGTCCACCAAAGATACAGTGAAAGGGTTACTTGAAGATCAAAACATGGAGCTCGGTAAGCATGATCAAATGTCTGTATCACTCGATGATGAATTGAAAGAAAATATGACGATTGCCGTTGATGAAGCTTTCAAAGTTGCGGTAAACGACGGTGGGAAACAAAAAGAGATTTGGACAACTTCGACTACGGTAGCTGGCTTTTTAGAACAGCAGAATATACAACTTGGAGAACTTGATCGCGTAGAACCCAAAAAAGATGAGGACGTTACAGCGAACTCGGAAATCAACGTGATTCGAGTGGAAAAGGTCACCGATGTAGTGGAAGAGACGATTGACTATGCAACGATTAAGAAGAATGATAGTTCAATTCAAAAAGGTAAAGAAACAGTCCTAGAAGACGGACAAGAAGGCAAGCGGGAGAAACATTACGAAGTTGTTTTAGAAAATGGTAAAGAGGTTTCCCGTGAGCTTAAGAAAACTGATGTAGTGAAGGAAAGCAGTGACAAAATCGTTGCTGTTGGTACCCAGGTTATTACACAAACAGCTGTGAAAACTAGCAGTGCCCCTTCAACTCAATCTAAATCAACAAAGACAGCTAGTAAGCCTGCTACAAAAACTTCAAAATCACCATCTAAACCTGAAAGTAAGTCGTCAGGGAAGGTAATGAACGTATCGACGACAGCTTATACGGCAAATTGTGCTGGCTGTTCAGGTATCACATCTACGGGCTTTAACTTAAAATCTAATCCTGATGCGAAAATCATTGCGGTTGATCCTAGTGTGATTCCACTCGGCTCAAAAGTTCACGTAGAAGGATATGGAACGGCTATTGCGGCTGATACGGGTGGTGCGATTAAAGGTAACAAGATTGATGTGTTTTTCTCTTCGAAGTCTGCAGCTTACGCATGGGGAAACAAGACTGTTCAAATTACAATCCTCGATTAGTGATCGAGATATGGTATGCTAATAACACAGAGTGGGGAAAGTCTCTCTCTGTGTTTTTTGTATGATAAAGAAAAGATATATGAGAGAAACTATAAAAATTCACGTGTAGTTATAATAACAGGGTAGAATCGGTTATGTATTATGGAGGAAACAGAGTGAAAGTAAAAGAAATCATTATCGTAGAAGGCAAAAACGATACATTGGCTGTGAAACGAGCGCTTGATGCGGATACGCTAGAAACGAATGGATCTGAGATTAGCGAAGAGACGCTTAGACGTATTGAGCTTGCTTGGAAGAGACGAGGCGTAATTGTTTTTACAGATCCAGATTATCCTGGTACAAGAATTCGTCAAATCATTAGTGACCGACTGCCTTCTTGTAAACACGCCTTTCTAAATAAAAAACGTGCCATCTCATCTAATGGAAAGAAAGTTGGAATTGAACATGCCTCTATTCAGGATATTCAAGAAGCCATTCTTTCAGTAAGAGAAGAGATAGAAGCTCCAGATGTTTTGATTGAATGGGAGGATCTTATCGCTGCTGGTCTGGTTGTAGGCGATCGTTCTAAGGAGAGAAGAAAAGCTTTAGGAGATCGGTTGCAAATGGGCTATATGAATGGAAAGCAGCTTTTCAAACGGCTACAAATGTTTCAAATTTCAAGAGAAGAGTTTAGTCAGGCTTTGGAAGAAGTGTTACAGGAGGAAGAGAAATGAATAAAGAAATATCAACCCCTTTTAGAACAAAAGAAATTTTATCTAAACATGGTTTTACTTTTAAGAAAAGTCTTGGACAGAACTTTTTAATTGATTCGAATGTCCTAACAAAAATTGTTGACCAGGCTAAGTTATCACCGAATTCTGGCGCTATCGAGATCGGGCCAGGTATTGGAGCCTTAACAGAGAAACTAGCAAAACAAGCTAAAAAGGTCGTGGCATTTGAGATTGATCAGCGTCTACTCCCTATTCTAGAAGACACTCTTTCTCCTTATCCACACGTTCACATACGTCATAGTGATGTGTTAGAAGCCGATGTTCGTCAAGTGATTGAAGAAGAGTTTGAAGAGGGTCAGGATTTGATGGTAGTAGCGAATCTTCCTTACTATGTGACGACGCCTATTCTCATGAAGTTATTGGAAGAAAAATTACCAGTACGTGGGATCGTTGTTATGATTCAAAAAGAAGTAGCAGAGCGTATTGCTGCAAAGCCTGGTTCTAAGGAATACGGCTCATTATCACTTGCAGTGCAATACCATGCAGTGGCTAAAACGGCTCTCACAGTACCAAAAACCGTTTTTGTACCAAAGCCCAATGTAGATTCATCCGTTCTTCACTTGGAGCTGCGTCAGGAGCCTCCTGTCGATCTTTTAAATGAAGCCTATTTCTTTGAAGTGATTCGAGCAAGCTTCGGTCAACGTAGAAAGACCTTATTGAACAATTTGCAAAATAATCTTTTAAGTAAAGAGCAAAAGCCAATGATTGAGGAAGTATTACAAGAGACAGGGATTGATGGAACACGTCGGGGCGAAACGCTCTCAATGGAAGAATTCGCGGCGTTGAGTAATGCTTTTTATAGCAGAAAAAATGAAACTAAAAAAACACCTTGATTGTGGTGCACCCCGAAAGTTAGAGTTATAAACTAACTTCCGGGGTGTTTTTTTAGTTTTCATGATTCGAACATCTTCCTAATAATCAGTGAAGGTAAACCAAGTTCTCATTTCTATATAAATCATCTTTTCTTAAAGTTCTCATATAGTAGGTAAAGGAGATGCTGTTTAGTCTTTCAGGTCAAGCGGTGTGGAGGGAAGATAATGACGATGAAAGAAGGAGATATCGTTGCCAGGCGTTCATATGGCTGTGACTTAATCTTTCGAGTAACAAGGATGAATGAGTCAAGTAAGTCAGCGGAGCTCGTGGGCGAGGATATGAGGCTAATCGCAGATGCCCCGTTTGACGACCTGGTGGTAATTGACTCCAATGAACACAAAATGAGACGGGAGCAGTCCAAAGAGAAAGAAGACTATTCCTTTCGTTTGTTTCGACAAGACTATCAACTGTTGCGAATGAAGCGAGAATATTCGGCAACTAGTCATTTTAAGAAAGAAACAAGTTTTTTTGAACTACCGGGGAAAATTCTTCATATTGACGGGGATCCACTATACCTTAGTAAATGTTTGGAAATGTATAAGCGTCTTGGCGTCCCGGTTTATGGGCTATATATGAAGGAGAGCGAAATACCGGAGAATATTATCAAATTAGTTAACAATGTTAGACCAGATATTTTGGTTATCACAGGGCATGATGCGTATACAAAACATAAAGGCGAGAAAAAGGATCTTCAATCGTACCGAAATTCACGGTACTTTGTTCGAGCTGTAAAAGAAGTGAGAAGTGTTTTTCCGAATCTTGATCACCTTGTAATTTTTGCTGGAGCGTGTCAGTCTCATTTTGAGTCACTCATTCGTGCAGGGGCTAATTTTGCAAGCTCTCCAGCTCGAATCAACATTCACATGCTTGATCCAGTTTTTATCGTATCCAAAATTGCACTCACATCTTTTACTGATCACGTTAATGTTTGGGACGCTCTTAGAAACACGTTGACTGGTGAAGATGGACTTGGTGGAGTAGAAACAAGAGGAATTCTACGCACAGGTATGCCTATGAAGGACCAGGAGGATTATTCAGAGTGAGCGAACGGGTGGAATACATATCCATCCGTTCGCTTTTTTACGTCAGTTTTAATAAAAAAATAAGCTCGTTGAAAGGGGCTAGAATAGAGAAATGTTCTTTTGCGAAACCTGAGATAACCAGCATATTTCAATGAGTATACATATTTTTCGACAAATTAAGAAACAATAAAAATACACATCATCAGTAAATAACAATTGACATTGTTTTTGCTTCGTTGTTATAATTTAAGTTTTATTTGACAAGGTGATGCAAAAGATGTTATAATTTGTCTAAGTGAGGTGGAGGTTCCGATGGCAAAAACGATTATTGAGATCAAACAAACGTTACAATCTCAGGTTGGCAAACGGTTGACCTTAAAGGCAAACGGAGGTCGCAGAAAGACAATTCAACGTTCAGGCATCCTTGAAGAAACCTACCCGGCAGTGTTCATTGTTAAGCTGGATCAGGACACGAACGCATTTGAGCGTGTGTCATACAGCTACACAGATATTCTAACAGATACAGTACAAATTACATTTAATGAAGAACAAGCGGCAGTAAGCGGTTAAGGCAAATGGTCTAACTGCTTTTTTGCTTTATTTGGGAATAAATAATTTTTCTCTTTCTTTTGGTTACATATTGGCAGTATAGCGATGGCTTTCGATCCTCACACTAAGAGTGTTACAGGATAGAAAGGAGCTTGATTCGCATGGCAAGACGTAAAGGGATTATGTCTGATCAATTGAAAGAAGAAATTGCGAAAGAGCTTGGTATTTATGATACGGTTCAGAAAGAAGGTTGGGGAGGAATAAAAGCTCGCGATGCAGGTAACATCGTGAAGCGTGCTATTCAACTAGCTGAGGAGCAACTTGCAAACCAACAAAAACACTGAACCCTGTGACGATTGAACTCTGACTAATAGTCAGGGTTCTTTTTTTGTTGCAGAGAAGTTAAACTCTCCCGTGGTTGCATCCTATTCCGTTTCTTTCTTTTAGGCTTGTTGTGTTACAATAATTCACAGTAAGTTAAAATGTCGAACGGTAGGACGAAAATGTAGGTGAACGAGATGAAAAGAAAACTGAGTGTGAAAGCACCGGCGAAAATAAATTTAGCACTCGATGTGCTTCATAAACGACCTGATGGCTTTCATGAAGTAGAAATGGTTATGACGAATGTCGATCTTGCAGATCGACTTGAGTTAACGGAATTGAGACGAAATGAAATCATTATTGAGTCAACAAGCGGTTTTGTTCCAGACGATCAAAGGAATTTAGCTTTTCAAGCTGCAGCATTATTAAAGAAAAAGTTCAACATTCGGCAGGGTTTATCGATCAAGATTGATAAGCAAATTCCAGTTGCTGCTGGTCTTGCTGGAGGAAGCAGTGATGCTGCCGCGGCATTACGAGGACTTAATGAGCTTTGGCAATTAGGTTTAACTTATGATGAGCTTGCTAATATTGGTTCTGAGATAGGGTCAGACGTTGCATTTTGTGTATATGGTGGCACCGCCCTTGCAAAAGGACGTGGAGAAATTATTCAGCCAATGGATGCACCACCTCCTTGTTGGGTGATTCTTGCTAAGCCTTCTATTGGGGTATCGACAGCAGATGTATATCGACGCCTTAGAACAGCAGAGATGAACCATCCAGACGTAAGAGGAATGATGCAAGCAATAGAGGAAAAAAATTATGAAGCGATATGTCAGCGCCTTGGTAATGTTCTCGAGGATGTTACATTGAAACTTCATCCTGAAGTACGTCAAATTAAAGAAAAGATGGAAAGCCTCGGAGCAGACGGTGTGCTGATGAGTGGCAGTGGGCCAACTGTCTTTGGTCTTACACGACATGAATCGCGCATGCAACGAATTTATAACGGTTTAAGAGGTTTTTGTGGTCAAGTTTATGCGGTACGTCTATTAGGTGAGAAGAACCCTTGAATAAATCCGTACATTAGTGATATATTATGATTAATTATTCGGATTTTTTGGAGGTTCTTCTATGAAGATGAAACGAAGTTCTCGGCTAGTGGATATGACAAGGTATTTATTAGAGCATCCACACCGGTTAGTTTCACTAACTTATTTCTCAGAGCGATACGGGGCGGCTAAATCATCTATAAGTGAGGATTTGGTCATCATTAAAGAGAATTTTGAACAACAGGGTGTGGGATCGTTGTTAACCGTTCCAGGTGCAGCTGGAGGCGTAAGATACATGCCGCTTATTAGTGAAGAAGAAGCAGATCGTGTGGTTGGTGAACTATGCGATTTTCTAGAAAGTCCTGATCGTCTTCTTCCGGGTGGTTATTTGTATTTAACAGATATCCTCGGTAATCCGGAAATTATGAATCAGGTCGGCCGCTTATTTGCGTCTGTTTTCGCTGATCGTAAAATTGATTGTGTGATGACTGTTGCTACGAAAGGAATCCCCCTTGCGTATGCTGCTGCAAGTCATCTTAACGTTCCGGTTGTCATTGTTAGACGCGATAGCAAGGTCACTGAAGGCTCAACAGTAAGTATTAACTATGTATCAGGATCGTCAAAACGAATTCAAACAATGGCGCTTGCTCGTCGAAGTTTGAAACCAGGAGCGAACGTTTTGATTGTAGATGATTTCATGAAGGCTGGTGGAACAATTCAAGGAATGGTTAATTTGCTTGAAGAATTTCAAGCAGACGTTGCTGGAATTGGAGTGCTTGTTGAGGCTGAGGGTGAAGGCGAAGAACGACTAGTTGAAGAGTACGTATCTATGATGAACCTTGGTGGAGTCGATATGAAAGAGCGATCGATTCAGGTTGCGCCAGGGAATTACAAGAAATTTCTTACGCCATTAACAGAAGGAGTGGAGAACGAATGAAGACAGTCTATACGAAATCAGCACCAGAAGCGATTGGCCCCTATTCACAAGGAATGATCGTGAATAACATCTTTTATAGCTCTGGCCAAATTCCTCTTAAAGCAGATGGAACGCTCATTGATGGAGCGATAGAAGACCAGACTCATCAAGTATTTCAAAATGTGAAAGCTGTTCTAGAAGCTGCCGGATCTTCACTCGAGAATGTCGTAAAAACTACAGTTTATATTAAAGACATGAACCAGTTTAGCTCGATCAATGAAATCTATGGTGAATATTTCAATGCACATAAACCCGCAAGATCTTGTGTTGAAGTTGCGCGTCTTCCAAAAGATGCCCTTATCGAAATTGAAGTCATTGCTCTAGTAGGCTAATCAATTTAACCCACTCATCCGCTGAGTGGGTTTTTTATTTATGAAACTTTTTTCTAATTGATTTAAGTTTTTGGAGTAAATGTCACTAAGGTGATTAATTTAGCTTCTTTCAGTCGATTTTTTATTCTGAAATAGAATCTTAGTGTGAAAGCAACTAAATTTTTATAACATTTTTTATATTTAGAAGAAGGAATTAATAACTAGAAGTTGAATAGTGCATATATGCTCTAATTAATGGAAAAAGGTGGTGCACTCAAGTTGGAAATTACAGATGTTCGCCTACGCCGTGTGAATACGGAAGGACGCATGCGCGCAATCGCTTCCATCACAATGGATCATGAATTCGTCGTTCATGATATTCGCGTCATTGATGGGAATAACGGCATGTTTGTAGCGATGCCAAGCAAAAGAACTCCAGATGGAGAGTTTCGCGATATCGCTCATCCAATTTCGTCGAATACAAGGGAAAAGATTCAAACAGCTGTATTAGCTGAATATCACCGTGTTGGTGAAATGGAAGCTGCTTATGAGGAAGCTGGAGCTTCCTAATCGTAAAAGTCTGGTCAACTGACCGGGCTTTTTTATTTGACCAGAAATTTCGCTTCATTTAGAAAAAAGTCATAGACCTTTCTTTTCCAACTTTTTATATGCTGAGGATTTAGGGAACTTCCTTGAAAATGAGGGGTTTTTGAGATATAGTCAAAGTGGAAAAATAGGATACAATGGAGGAACCATATACATGAATAGATTTGCAGTTGTGTTAGCAGCAGGTCAGGGAACACGGATGAAATCAAAGCTTTATAAAGTGCTTCACCCCGTTTGTGGGAAGCCTATGGTAGAGCATGTTGTTGATCAACTTGATGAACTTAAGCTCCAAAACATTGTAACTGTCGTCGGTCATGGCGCTGAAAAGGTTCGTGACCAGCTTGGTAGTCGAGTGAATTATGTCCTCCAGGAAGAACAGCTTGGTACAGCGCATGCTGTGATGAAGACTCAAGACACCCTAAACGATAAGGATGGCGTCACCCTTGTCGTATGTGGAGATACCCCTTTAATTACGAAAGAAACAATGGATGCACTATTGACTTATCATGAAGATCAGGGTGCAAAAGCCACGATTCTAACAGCAGATGCGGATAATCCATTTGGATACGGTCGAATTATCCGTGATGAGAATGGAAGTGTTCAACGAATTGTCGAACAGAAAGACGCAAGTGAAGCTGAGCAGAAAGTAACGGAAATTAACACAGGTACATACTGTTTTGATAACAAAACCCTTTTTGAGACGCTTCAGCTCGTTAAGAATGAAAATGCTCAGGGAGAGTATTATCTTCCAGATGTTGTTGAAATTCTTCAAAAGCAAGGTGAGATCGTAAGCGCCTATCAAACAGCAGATTTTGATGAAACAATGGGCGTAAATGATCGAGTCGCGCTTTCAAAAGCTGAAATTGCGATGAAAAAACGAATTAATGAGAAACATATGCGTAATGGCATTACGTTAATTGATCCCAATCAAACATATATTTCTTCAGAAGCAGTGATTGGTCAAGATACTGTTATCTATCCAGGAACCACTATAACTGGCAAAACCACTATTGGTAATGAAGCTAAGATCGGCCCTAACTCTGAAATTAAGGATAGTAAAGTTGGAGATAAGAGCGTTGTGAAACAATCGGTTATTCATGATAGTGAAGTGGGAAATGCTGTCAATATTGGTCCTTTCGCACACGTTCGTCCAGCTTCACAAATTGGGAACGAAGTGAAGATTGGAAACTTCGTTGAAGTAAAGAAGTCTGTTATGGGTGATGGTAGCAAAGCTTCCCATTTAAGTTATGTTGGCGACGCTGAAATTGGTAAAGATGTGAATCTTGGGTGTGGTTCAATTACAGTAAATTATGATGGTAAGAAAAAGTACCTAACAAAAGTTGAAGATGGCGCGTTCATTGGATGTAATGTGAATTTGATTGCCCCTGTAACGGTAGGTAAAGGTGCAACTGTTGCTGCTGGATCGACGATCACAGATGATGTTCCTGAACAGGCGCTATCAATTGCTCGTTCTCGTCAGACGAATAAAGAAGACTACGCAACGAAAAAGAAGGATAGTTAATTTTAAGAAGATAAGAAAGCTTGAACTCTTGGTGTCTTACTACAATGCATAATCGTTTTGAAGTGATTAAGACGCTCGCGCTTTTCTTACTAATTAATGGAGGGGTACCGGCCAATGGCTAATTATTTAGATCCAAACTTGAAAGTGTTTAGTTTAAACTCGAATCCTGATCTTGCAGAAGAGATCGTAGAACATATTGGTGTTCCGATGGGGAAATGTTCTGTTGTTCGCTTTAGCGATGGGGAAATCCAGATTAACATTGAAGAGAGTATTCGTGGGTGTGACGTTTACGTTATCCAATCAACTTGTGCTCCAGTAAACGAAAACATTATGGAGCTTCTTATCATGATTGATGCGCTAAAGAGAGCCTCAGCTAAAACAATTAATATTGTACTCCCTTATTATGGATATGCACGTCAGGATCGTAAAGCAAGGTCTCGTGAACCCATTACGGCGAAGTTAGTTGCAAACTTACTTGAAGTTGCTGGAGTAACTCGACTCATTACACTCGATCTTCATGCTTCTCAGATTCAAGGATTCTTTGACATTCCTGTTGATCAATTAATGGGGGTTCCGACTCTCGCTAAACACTTTGAAGAAAAGAACCTTGAAGATATTGTTGTCGTATCTCCAGACCATGGCGGTGTAACTCGTGCTCGCAAGCTTGCTGAGCGACTGAAGGCACCAATTGCTATTATTGATAAGCGTCGTCCACGTCCAAACGTAGCAGAGGTCATGAATATTGTAGGTAATATTGAAGGGAAAACGGCAATCATTATTGACGACATTATTGATACGGCCGGTACAATTACCTTAGCAGCCAATGCATTGATCGAAAATGGAGCGACTGAAGTCTTTGCATGCTGTACGCACCCTGTTTTATCAGGACCAGCTATTGAACGCATCGATCAATCTAAAATTAAGGAACTTGCTATCACAAATACGATTCCGCTTCCGCATGATAAGCAAATCGATAAAATCACACAACTATCTGTTGCACCTCTTCTTGGTGAAGCAATCATCCGTGTTCATGAGCAACTTTCTGTAAGTAAATTATTTGATTAAATAATTTATGTTTATTGCCTCGTGATTATGGGTATCCATATAGAAGAGTAAAACCTAATCAGGAAGGTGATTTCAAATGGCAGCAACATTAAAAGCATTAGATCGTAATACGAAAAAAAGAAGTGAACTTAGAACATTACGCGAAACAGAAGAAGGACTTCCGGCTGTTCTTTACGGTAAAGACCGCAAAAGCGCACCGGTACAGGTTGACGCTTTAGAGTTCATTAAAGTATATCGTCAGGTCGGAAAAAACGGCGTTATTGAATTGAACTTTGAAGGACAGGGCACTTACCCAGTCATGGTTTACGACATGCAAGTTGACCCAATCAAGAATCAAGTTCTTCACGTAGACTTCTATTCAGTTGACCTTAACAAGGAAGTTGAAGCGGAGGTTCCAGTTCATTTGACTGGCGAAGCTGCAGGTAGCAAAGAGGGTGGCGTTGTTCAGCAAATGCTTCACGAGATTCTCGTAAAAGCGAAGCCGAACGATTTCCCTGATAGCATCGACGTTAGTATTGCTGAACTTAACATTGGAGACGCTATTCAAGCGGGAGATCTTCCAAAAGGAGATAAATACGAAATTCTTCTAGACGCTGAAGAGCCAATCGCTTCGATTGTTCCTCCGACGGAAGAACCTGCTGAAGACGAAGAAGAAGCTGATGAAGTGGCTGAAGAGCCACCAGCAGATCAAGAAAAAACTGATGATGAAACAACGAAAACCGAATAAACTTCGAAGACGTAACCGAACGGGTTACGTCTTTTTTTCAAGATAATGAGCTAACAGGTGAATAAGTGCTCGCATTTTTGATAGGATAGAATAAAAGTAATGAAAGGTAGGGCGTCAGCTGTTGAAATTAATTGTAGGCCTCGGTAATCCGGGGAAGAAATTTGATAATACAAGACATAATGTAGGATTCATGGCTATTGATCAGCTATCGAAAGACTTAGGCATATCTTTAGATCAAAAGAAGTTTCAAGGGATCTATGGGAAAGGTATAGTAAACGGAGAAGTAGTGTACCTCTTAAAACCGCAAACATATATGAACTTGTCAGGTGAATCGGTACGTCCTTTGATGGAATACTTTAATATTGAAGTGAATGATATGCTAGTCATTTACGATGATTTGGACCTTCCTACTGGTAAAGTGAGAATTCGTCAAAAAGGTAGCGCCGGTGGTCACAATGGGATGAAGTCGATTATCACGCACATTCATACTCAAGATTTTAAGAGAGTGCGGATAGGAATAGATCGATCTGCCAGACAGTCCGTTATTGACTACGTTTTAAAGCCATTCTCTAAAGAAGAGGCAGAGCCAATTCAGCTTGCCATTGAACAGACGGTCAAAGCTTGTGAAGCATGGACAACGACGTCGTTCCCAGAAGTAATGAATCAATATAACACATGAATATCCTTCTATTCTCCCGTCCATACTAGTAAAAGTTAGGAACAGGGAGGATCTGTTATGGATATTCATTACGTATGTCGTCACTGTAGAGCTGAGATTGGAAGATTGTCACAGATGAATCACACAGCTGATGAACTCGGATTTCAGCAGCTCACTGAAGAGGAGCGGCAAGCAATGGTTCATTACCACCACGATGGTACAATTGAAGTGAAAGCCATTTGTGAAGATTGTCATGAAGCTATGGAGCGTACGCCTTCTTTTCATGAGCTTGATACATTTATTCAGTAAGAAGCTTTGGGAGTTCGTCCAAAGCATTTTTGCGTTAACAGAATGATTATAAAGAATAGTCTGTGTTATAGAATATAAATTTAAGAGAAGTCTAGCTTCAGTGACAGGTCCCTTGGGCTGCTTCGCCTTTTTCAAAACAATCAAGATTTGTTTTGACTAATTGGTGGAAGCGTTTCTTGGGACTACATGTGCGCTTGCGCTTTTCAGAGTGAGAGGGGAGAATAACCTACCGATGTTAGGCTTAAGAGAATATTTTAGTAAGGGCGATGAATTCCAGTCCGTTTTTACCGGGGTGAAAGAGGGTCTTAAAGAACAACTTGTTGCAGGGCTAGCTGGTTCTGCTCGGATGTTCCTAATGGCTTCTCTCTATCATGAAACAAAGCGCCCCCAGCTGATTATTACCCATAATTTATATCAAGCACAAAAGCTGTATGAAGACATGTGTGAGCTTGTTTCACCAGACGAAGTGTACTTATACCCAGTTAATGAACTCATTTCTTCGGAAATCGCGATTGCTAGCCCGGAATTAAGAGGGCAGCGAATGGAAGCTTTAAATTATTGGATGAAAAATAACAATGGTATTGTGATTGCCCCGATCTCGGGAGTAAGAAGATATTTACCACCGAAGAGTATCTGGGAAAGAAGCCAGATTTCGTTTACATTAGGCGACGATATTCCTTTGGATGAAACACTCGCTACTTTTGTAGCGATGGGTTATGAACGAGTACCAATGGTATCTTCACCGGGGGAGTTCAGTGTGCGTGGTGGTATCATAGATATTTATCCATTGACTGAAAATAGCCCAATACGAATTGAGTTATTTGATACTGAAGTTGATTCGATTCGATTTTTTGACATCGAGTCTCAGCGCTCTGCTAATAAAACAGAACGAATTACGATAGGACCAGCAGACGAAGTTGTTTTATTCCCTGAGCACTATGAAAAAGGGGCAGAACGTCTTCAACAAGAACTTCAGACTTCTTTAAAGAAAGTGAAGGATCAGAAAGTAAAAGAAGCAATGCATGAAAACATTACTTACGAAATTGATCAATTAAAAAGCCAGCAAAATTTTCAGGGTGTTATCAAATACATGGACTTCTATTACGATCAGCCTGCGAGTTTGCTAGACTATTTACCCGATGATGGTCTGGTCGTTTTTGATGAAGTGAGTCGCATTCAGGAAATGTCATCTGATCTGGATAAGGAAGAAGCAGAATGGCAAACAGCTCTTCTCAATCAAGGAGAGATTGTCTCGTCTGTTTCCCTATCGAGATCTTATGATACGTTATTCGCTAAGCCTGTACACTCAACTATCTATTTATCGATTTTCTTACGACATGTTCCCTATACAAATCCTGAGAATATCATTAATGCTTCAAGTAAAGCGATGCAAAATTTCCATGGTCAGATGAAAGTATTAAGTACTGAGATTGAACGATGGAAGAAAAGCGGTATGGCGATTGTCTTTCTTGCAGCAACGGAAGAAAGACGTAAACGACTTGAACGTGTACTAGAGGATTATGAAATTAATGCGATGATGGTCGAACAAGATACGCCGATCTCTCATCAGCAGCCACAGATATTAATCGGAAGTCTTAATGGTGGATTTGAACTGCCGATGCAAAAGCTAGCCGTTCTAACAGAGGCGGAAGTGTTTACGAAACAGTCGAAAAAACCGCGTCGCTCTCAAAAGATGTCTAATGCCGAGCGAATCAAGAGTTATTCAGAACTAAAAGTAGGCGATTATATCGTTCACGTGAATCATGGGATAGGAAAGTATCTCGGTATCCGAACCCTTGAAGTGAGTGGTATTCATAAGGATTACCTGTATGTGAGCTATGCTGGTAATGACAACTTGTATGTACCAGTTGAACAAATTGATCAGGTGATGAAGTACGTTGGATCTGAAGGAAAAGAACCAAAACTATATAAGCTCGGTGGAACAGAATGGAAGAAAGTTAAACGTAAAGTACAATCTTCCGTTGAAGATATTGCAGACGATTTAATTAAATTGTATGCAGAACGTGAAGCAAGCGTTGGCCACAGCTTTGAGAAAGATACGGAAGAGCAAAGAGAATTTGAAGCTGCCTTCCCTTATCAAGAAACAGACGACCAGCTTAGAGCCATTCAAGAAATTAAAGAGGATATGGAAAAAACACGTCCGATGGATCGATTGCTTTGTGGAGATGTTGGTTACGGTAAGACAGAAGTCAGTATCCGTGCCGCTTTTAAAGCTATAATGGACGGAAAGCAAGTAGCCTTGCTTGTTCCAACTACAATTCTAGCTCAGCAGCATTTTGCAACGATTCAAGAGCGTTTTGCAGATCATCCGATTAACATTGGCTTATTAAGTCGTTTTCGCTCACGTAAAGAGCAAAATGAGACGTTAAAAGGATTAAAAAATGGGACCGTGGATATTGTTATTGGTACGCACCGTCTTTTATCAAAGGACGTCACCTATAACGAGCTTGGGTTACTTATTGTAGATGAAGAACAGCGTTTTGGAGTAACACATAAAGAGAAAATTAAGAAGTTAAAAGCGAATGTCGATGTGCTTACTCTTACTGCAACGCCAATTCCACGAACGCTTCATATGTCGATGTTAGGTGTGAGGGACCTATCTGTGATTGAGACCCCGCCTGAGAATCGCTTCCCAGTTCAAACGTATGTGGTTGAATATAGCGGCACGCTTGTACGAGAGGCAATTGAAAGAGAGCTTGCTCGAGGGGGACAGGTCTATTTCCTATATAATCGAGTGGAATCAATTGAATACATGACAGACCAAATTCGTACACTAGTGCCTGAAGCAAGAGTTAGCTTTGCACACGGTCAAATGACTGAGACGGAGCTTGAATCTGTGATGATTGATTTTCTTGATGGCAATTACGATGTTCTTGTAAGTACAACGATTATTGAAACAGGCGTTGATATTCCTAATGTCAATACACTGCTCGTGTATGATGGGGATAAAATGGGACTTTCTCAGCTCTATCAACTACGTGGTCGCGTTGGGCGTTCCAACCGAGTAGCTTATGCTTATATCACTTATCAACGGGATAAGGTTTTAACCGAAGTAGCGGAAAAACGTCTTCAAGCGATTAAGGAATTTACTGAGCTAGGTTCTGGATTTAAAATTGCGATGCGAGATCTTTCGATTCGAGGTGCTGGTAACCTTTTGGGTGCAGAACAGCATGGGTTTATTGATTCAGTTGGTTTTGATTTATATTCTCAAATGTTAAAAGATGCCATCGAAGAAAGAAAAGGTGATGCACCGAAAGAGAAAGCATTTAGCGTTGAAATTGACCTTGAAGTGGATGCCTATATTCCTGGTACGTATATTAACGATGAGAAACAGAAAATCGATATGTATAAACGTTTCCGATCAATTGAATCGTTGAAAGATATTATGGACTTACAAGATGAAATGATGGATCGCTTCGGTGATTTTCCTGAAGAAGTGGACTATCTTTTCCAGGTCTCCCGCATGAAAGAGATTGCCAAAGAAGTTAAGGTTGAGAAAGTTGGCCGAAGTAAAAAAGATATACAACTTCTATTCCACGAATCGGCTCGAGAGGCGATTGGTGGGGAAACAATTTTTGAAGTAGCGAATGAATTTGGAAATAAGTTAGCTTTAGGAGCAGATGGAAATAAAGTGAAGGTAACGGTGAAAGGGAGAGGTCTTGATACAAAAGCTCACCTACAGCTTGTTGAGAAAGTCTTAAAGAAAGTGAAGCAAGCAGTAAAACAGCCAATGAATGCGAATTAAAGTCGATTTTGGATGAATCTCATAATTTTGACAGGTTTGTGAATAGAACTGATACCTCGAAAGGATACTAATGGAAACATATTGTAGAACAAACAATAGTAAAAGTGATTGGAGCAATCACCTACAACTTCCAGAAAGTGAGGCAACTTAGATGAAAGCAACAGGTATCGTTCGTCGTATTGATGATTTGGGTCGTGTTGTCATTCCGAAAGAAATTCGCAGAACCCTCAGGATTAGAGAAGGAGATCCATTAGAAATTTTTGTTGATCGCGAAGGGGAAGTTATTCTTAAGAAGTATTCTCCCATTAGTGAATTAGGTGACTTTGCCAAAGAGTATGCCGAGTCTCTTGCAGAACATTCGGGACACATTGCTCTCATATCTGACCGAGATGTCTATATTACAGCTGCGGGGGGACCAAAGAAAGAGTATTTGAACAAAAGCATTGGCGATTCTGTAGAAAAAGCAATGAATGAGCGAAGAAGTTTACTGAACGAAAGTAAGTCAGAGCTCATTGAAGGTGTTCCTGTTGATACAGGTCACGTGATAGCTCCAATTATAGCGAATGGCGATCCAATTGGTACGGTGATTCTACTTGCAAAAGAAGATGAAAAAGTGACTGAATTGGAACAAAAGCTGTCTGAAACGGCAGCTGGTTTCCTAGCAAGACAAATGGAACAATAAGTATAGAAGAAAATGGAGGCCAATGCCTCCATTTTCTTCGTTTTATGAAGCTTGAAAAGTTTCCCACTTTTATTCATGTGATATAATTCGTACATAAACTGGTACTTTCATTTGGCAGGTGTATATGACAAAAGAAGAAAATCAAAAAGGATTTTGGCAAGGCGCACTTCTGCTAACTGCAGTAGCCCTTTTTATGAAAGTCCTCAGCGTCGGCTATCGAATTCCTTATCAAAATATAACTGGTGACATCGGTTTTTATGTGTATCAACAAATTTATCCATTTTACTCAATCGCGATAATACTTGCTACATATGGGTTTCCTGTCGTGATCTCCCGACTTATTTCAGAAGAAATTGCAAAAAGTGAGTATGAGAAGGCTGAGGAGCTTTCACGGTATAGCTTTTGCGTGCTTGTGATTCTAGGCATTACAGGCTTTATTTTGCTTTATACAGGTGCGCCAGCGGTGGCGGCTTTAATGGCGGATCGAAATTTAGTTGGTCCTCTGCGAATGACGGCATTTTCATTTCTTATTATGCCTGGCATTGCTTCAATCAGAGGTTTTTTTCAGGGGCAGGAAAATGTGGTACCTACTGCATGGTCTCAAGTGACAGAACAATCGATTCGTGTTATCGCTATTCTTGCTATTTCAATTGGTCTTGTAGCGGGCGGAGCGGATGCATATGCGACTGGTACAGGTGCAGCGCTAGGGTCAATATTAGGAGGAGTCGCTGCGCTATTGCTTCTTGTAGTGCTTCGATTTAAAAAACGAGTAGCTAAAATAACGAAAATCAAATTTGAGCCTTTTCGGTTCATTGGCATTGCGCGTAGGCTCCTAACAGAAGGGACGTTAATTTGTGTAAGTGCGCTTGTATTGGTGCTATTTCAGTTAATGGATGCTTTAACGATTGTGCCGGGATTAACTGAGCATGGTCTTTCTTCTTTAGAAGCTCGTGAAATGAAAGGGGTATTTGATCGAGGACAGCCATTAATGCAGGTTGGTACCGTTCTGGCCACATCTCTCTCATTATCGATTGTCCCAGTCATTTCTAAAGCGGCTGCAGAGAATAATGAGATATTGATTCGCGAAAAAGCAGCTCTTGCTCTTAAAGTGAGCTTTGTAATAGGGCTTGCTGCTGCAGCGGGATTGGCCATTATTATGAGTGAGACAAACATGATGTTATTTAAAGATCAATCCCTTTCTGTTACGCTCAGTATCCTTGCCATTGCAATCTTTTTTAGTTCGCTTAGCATGACGGCAGCAGGTGTTTTGCAAGGAGTAGGCTTAGCGAGAAACGCTGCTCGGTATGCTGGAATTGGAATACTAGTTAAGGGATTGTTAAACCTTGTTCTAATCCCGCTTATCGGTATTAATGGGGCGGCAGTGGCCACGGTTTTTGGCTTTGTCGTTGTCGCTACGCTCGCCATTCTTGCCGTATATTACAAAGTAGGGCTTCTCCAGTACCAATTTCATTTAAGGCGTGCAGTAACAGCCGTTATGTTCATGAGTGCAGCAGTAATCATTCTGCAACTATTTATCCCCTCCTTCCTTTCTAGGGGGCTTTCAAGCGTTTCAGCACTTGGAGGCGCATTACTCGGAGGCATCGTTTTTGGGTTTGCAACATTAGCGCTGCGGGTGTTTACAGAGAAAGAATTAATGCAATTGCCAAAAGGAGAAATTATTACGATCTATCAAAATAAATTACGGAGAGGGGCATAAGCGATGCCACGTATAACAATTGTAGGAACTGGAGCGGGAGATCTCAGTCAGCTTTCACTAGGAAGTTACCGCACGCTTCAGTCAGCTGAACGGATATTTGCTAGGACGCTTGATCATCCCGTTCTTAGGGAATTGATGGATGATGGGCTATCGATGACAGGGTTTGATGAGGTATATGAAGCGAATGAATCTTTCGAGGAGACTTATCGAACCATTGTTAATCAGCTGTTTCATGAAGCACAAAAAGGATCGCTTGTTTACGCAGTACCTGGTCATCCAATGATGGCTGAAGCAACCGTACAGCTCCTGTTGGAAGAACAATCTCAACATGGTGTTGAAGTGACTGTTGCTGGAGGTCAAAGCTTTCTTGATGCGCTTTTTACTGCAGTTCGAATCGATCCTATTGAAGGTTGTCAAATTCTAGATGCCACGCGTTTTACAAAGTCTGAGGTTCAGGTACGTAATCACTTAATCTTTGTCCAAGTTTATGATCAATTTACAGCATCGAGTGTAAAACTCACATTAATGGAGCTCTTACCTGACGATTATGAAATTACTGTACTGCAAGCAGCGGGAAGTCGGGATGAGAAAATCGTCTCTGTTCCCCTATTTGAATTAGATCGTTCGATGGAAGTAAATAATTTAACCGCTGTCTACGTTCCTCCAGTAAAAGAAGAAAATCTTCTCTACCAGGATTTCGGATGGTTACGAAATGTGGTTGCAACACTGCGAGGACCTGGGGGGTGTCCGTGGGATAGAAAGCAGACGCATGAGTCTCTCAAAAAATATTTGATTGAAGAAGCCTATGAAGTATTAGAAGCTATTGATGATCAAGATGAAGAGCATCTCGCAGAAGAGCTTGGTGATGTGCTGCTTCAAGTTATGCTTCATGCTCAGATAGGTGAAGATGAAGGTATGTTTTCTGTGGATGATGTGATTCATAAGCTAAACGACAAATTAATACGGAGGCATCCACACGTATTCGGCGACGAAAATGTGCAAACAGCCGAGGAAGTAGCTGGTGTTTGGAAGCGAGTGAAAGAAGAAGAAAAGAAAATTGCACCATCACAGTTTGATCAGGTACCAAAAGGGCTTCCAGGTCTCATGCGCGCCAATGAAATCCAGAAGGCTGCTGCGAAAGTCGGGTTTGACTGGGACGAAGTTGAACCGATTTGGGCAAAGATTTATGAGGAACTAGCCGAATTTAAAGAAGCTGTAAATGAAAAATCTTTTGATGATCGAGAAGACGAATTAGGCGATTTAGTGTTCGCTGTCGTCAATTTAGCTCGGTACTATAAAGTTGATCCGGAAGTGGCGATCCATCGCACGAATCATAAATTCTTCTCGCGTTTTCAATATATTGAGAATCGGGTAAAGGAAAAGGGACTTGAGATCGAGAATTTATCACTTGAGGAACTTGATCACTTCTGGGATGAGGCAAAAGAAAAAGGAATTTAATAGGGAGCGTTGAAACAAATGAGATTAGATAAATTTCTGAAAGTATCGCGTTTAATTAAACGTCGTTCAATCGCAAAAGAAATTTGTGATAAAGGACGAATTGAAGTGAATGGAAATAAAGCTAAAGCTGGAACAAATGTGAAGGCCGGCGACGAACTGGTGATTTCCTTTGGTCATAAGAAAGTGACGGCCCGAGTTGATGAAATTAAAGAAACAACGAAGAAAGAAGAAGCTAGCAATATGTTTACCATTTTAAAAGAAGAAGCTGCAGGTGAATAAAAAAGATCCGAGAGGGTCTTTTTTTTATTGATGTTCATTTTGAAATTCTCTTTTAATGAGAAGGGAATGGGCTACTTTTTGAATCGTTTTAGCCATCAGAACAGCTTGTTCTAAATGATCTCTTCTTCTCATAGACATGTATCGAGAAGAGGAGGAGAGCGATGGATAATTATTATGAATATGGCACATACGATAAGGCTTCTAACACCCCAGAGCATGATTTAGTTATGAAGTCGCGAAAGTCGCTTGAAATTACAGGTGTGAAGCACGTCGATAGCTTCGATAATGAAGAATTTCTTCTAGAAACAGCAATGGGATTTCTTGCGATCAGAGGGCAGCATTTGAAAATGAAAAATTTAAATGTCGAGCAAGGTCGTGTTTCGATCGAAGGGAAAATCTTTGATCTTAGTTATCTCGATCATCACGAAGGGGAAAAAGCTAAAGGTTTCTTTAGCAAGCTGTTCAAATGACGCTAACGGTGCAATTTTATACGATGGTAGCCATGGTGGCTATGGGGGTGTGGCTTGGTATAGCCATGGATACCTATAGCCGTTTTCTTCATCCAGATAGAAGTAAAAGTTTGTGGCTCTATGCGAACGATATCGTTTTCTGGTTGCTACAAGGGCTGATTATCTTTTATGTTCTCTATCTTGTTAACGAGGGTGAATTACGATTTTATGTCTTTTTGGCCATATTATGTGGTTATGCAGCATATCGGTCCCTTTTTCAACCGTTATATCGCCGTTTACTTGAACGAATCATTTTAATAACTATTGCTATTATTCGTTTTGTGAAGTCTTTATTTATTTATCTTATTTATCAGCCGATAAGGTTCATATTGAAAGTTGTATTTAGCTTATGTATGATGATAGTGAGTATTATGACAACCATTTTTTGGTTTATCTTTAAGTTTTTTTGGGTACCGTTAAAGTGGGGATTCTCGTTGATCTGGCGATTAATACCACAATCGGTACAAATGCCACTAATAAAATTAGCAGGAGTTGCCGATAAAATAAAGAACTACATATACCATTGGTTAACTAAAATACGAAAGTGAGGAGGGAAAAGCTTGGTTACTGCGAATAAGCGTAAGCCTAAAGTTACGGAAGTGCATTCGGAATATCATCAAGAGAAACAGCTACAGGACAAAGTGAAAGAACGAAGAAAGAGAGGTCTTGTACGGCGTCTGACAGCCTTCGCGGTAGCTGCTTTAGCCATAGCTATTCTATTCATCTCCGTATTCACTTCACAGGCAGCAACGATCGAAGAAAAAAACTTACAGCAAAAGCAGGCTGAAGAAGAATTAACGAAACTGAAAGACCAGGAAAAATATTTAACGGAAGAAATTGAGAAACTTAATGACCTTGATTATATCGGTGAATTGGCAAGAAGAGACTACTTTATGTCAAAACCCGGAGAGACAATCTTTAAGCTTCCTTCTTCCTCAAATTGACACGTTGTTTTTTGAAGGGGTATAATTAGCGTACGACTGATCTTTTAAAGATTCTAAGGAGGAGCTTTTTTTACATGGCAATCGAAGTAGGCAGCAAGTTACAGGGAAAGGTAACAGGTATTACAAATTTTGGCGCGTTTGTTGAACTACCAGACGGCAAAACAGGTCTCGTTCACATTAGTGAAGTTGCAGACAATTATGTTAAGGACATTAATGATTTTCTTTCAGTTGGCGATCAGGTTGAGGTAAAAGTCATCCAGGTTGAAAACGACGGTAAAATTGGTTTATCGATTAAGAAAGCAAAAGATCGACCTGCTCCTGAGCGTCCTCAGGGCCGTCCACAAGGTCGCCCTCAAGGTGGAGGAGGCCGTCCACAAGGCGGTGGAAGACCTGGAGGTGGTGGTTTTAAAGGTAAGCCACGCGGTGGTGGCGGACGTCCACCGGTAGAGTCATTTGAGGATAAAATGAGCAAGTTCCTTAAAGACAGTGAAGACCGCCTTTCAACTTTGAAGAAACAAACAGAGTCAAAACGCGGTGGTCGCGGCGCTCGTCGCGGCTAGGGCTTGTTGTCTACTATTTATATTCTATAACAAACCAGGCATGCATTCGCATGCCTGGTTTGTTATATGTGAAGATGTATTCCCTGTCATCTCAGTAAATGTTTTTGGTTAATTTTCTTAAGTAAGTTGCAGTATAGGATTATACGAAATGAATCTTTTATAGTTTCTGAAGAAGATTATAAGATTTTTATGCAAAAATATTAAAAAGAAGTTGACACAAACTTTCTCGCAATGTATTATATATCTTGTGCTTAAGAAAGCAACAGTCTTATGGCGGTGTAGCTCAGCTGGCTAGAGCGTACGGTTCATACCCGTGAGGTCGGGGGTTCGATCCCCTCCGCCGCTACCATTTTTATTAATTGGCCCGTTGGTCAAGTGGTTAAGACACCGCCCTTTCACGGCGGTATCACGGGTTCGAATCCCGTACGGGTCACCACTTATTAGTAATAACTATTCATTTGAATGTTTGTTATATACATAGTCTGCTAAAAAACACCCTGCATTTTATTAATGCAGGGTGTTTTTTTTGTCTTGTCTTTCATGATTTCACTATGAGTCCTAGGATTCATAGTGAAAATAAACGTTATTAATATTCTTTTATTGGTTTTATGAGAGTTTCTTTTCTTTTTTATCTTTAACATTTCGACCTTTTATTTCTAGTTGCTTTTTTAGATAGAAAAGCATGAAAAAGCTTTATCTTTCTAATGAAAATTCATACTCTCCTATAATATGGATCGTTCCAGTTGTTTACAGGTTTCTTGTTCTGTCTACAAGTGATTGACAAGCTTCACTGAAAGAAGTCGAGAAGTTTATATCATACCTGTTCTTTTTTTGACAAAAAGCGAATTTCTATTGTGTTTTAATGATTAACACAAACTGCTTCAAGCAGATCGGTGAAAAAAAGAATGAAAGAAAGCAGGTGGGGGAATGCAAAGCGAACTAGTGATGGAAAGGTCAAAATCGAAGGTGGGCAAATGGATTCACGGAACAAAGAGTCGATTAGAAACGATTCTATTCCAGCGAGGTCTTCTGCTTTTTGTGATTGGGTTCCTACTTGGACGAGCTGTTATCCTTACTCAGGTTACTCCTTTCGCTATTCCTTTTTTTGGCGCAGTATTCTTCCTGAGACGAGAACGTGCACCTATGATTATCGTTGCTTTATTAGCTGGAGCGGTATCAACGGCTAATTTGCAGAATACAGCATTTATAATGTGTGGCATTCTTGTTTTTCTATTCATTAATCGTTTTGTGAAGTTATCTTCCCTTTCTCTTGTTAAGACGTTACCCATACTTGTGTTCTCAACGAGTATGTTGGGACGTCTGATCCTAAGTTTACTTACTGAACGTTCATTAGCTAACACAAATTGGATCCTAGCAGCTGTTGAAGGTGCTCTTGGAATGATACTAACCATTATTTTTATTCAGAGTATACCGGTATTATCTATTAAGAAAAGAACTCAGGCTCTAAAAAATGAAGAGATCATTAGTTTTATCATTTTATTAGCAACGATGTTAACAGGAACAATAGGTTGGGTTGTATATGGTTTCTCAATTGAAAATATCCTTTCTCGGTATCTCGTATTAATTTTCGCATATGTAGGTGGAGCAGCGATTGGCTCAACAGTTGGCGTGGTTACTGGCTTGATACTGGCCCTCGCTAATGTAGCTAGTCTCTATCAGATGAGTATGCTTGCGTTCTCGGGATTACTTGGTGGGTTATTGAAAGATGGTAGAAAAGTTGGAGTTGGTATGGGTTTACTGATCGGTACGTTATTAATCGCTTTATATGGGAGTGGTCCTGAGTTTCTATATCCTAATCTGATGGAGTCTGTGATTGCCGTATTACTCTTTTTCTTCACACCATCTAAAGTTACTTCACAGCTTTCTAAATATATCCCGGGAACGGTGGAACATGCGAATGAGCAGCAACAATACTTAAGAAAAGTACGCGACGTTACAGCTAATCGTGTCGAACAATTTTCAAGCTTATTTCAGGCTCTTTCTAGTAGCTTTACAGATGCCGATCTTCAAGGTGAAGAACAGTCAGAACGCGAAGTTGATTATTTTCTAAGTCACGTTACAGAAAAGACTTGTCAAAATTGTTTTAAGAAAGAAACTTGCTGGGCGAAAAACTTCGATGCCACCTATGGGTATATGACAGGGATAATGGAGGAACTGGAACAAACGGCGGAATTGACTAACTATAGTCTGAAGAGAGATTTCGATAAGCACTGCATTAAGGCAAATAAGGTGATTGATCTTATTGGAAAGGAGATGAGTCACTATCACGCCAATCGAATGTTAAAAAAACAAGTTCGTGAAAGCCGGAAGATCGTTGCCGATCAATTGCGTGGAGTGTCGCATGTTATGGGGGATTTCGCGAAAGAAATACAAAAAGAGCGTGATAACCTCCACCAACAAGAAGAGCAAATCATGGATGCCATTCAAAGTATGGGTCTGGAAGTAGGACAGGTGGAAATCTACAGCTTAGAAGAGGGAAACGTCGACATTGAGATGAAGATACCTGCCTGCGGAGGGAGAGGAGAAGGAGAAAAGGTCATCGCTCCAATGCTGTCAGATATTCTAAAGGAAAACATCGTCGTGAAAAGAGAAGTGTGTGCAGAACATGAGCACGACACATGTCACCTTTACTTTGGTTCAGCTAAAGATTTTGTGATCGAAACAGGCGTAGCAAATGCAGCGAAAGGAGGAGCTTGGATATCTGGAGACAGTCATTCTACGATTGAGCTAGGTGCAGGCAAATATGCTATTGCGATAAGTGACGGAATGGGCAATGGAGAGAGAGCGCATCAGGAAAGCACGGAAACCATTCAACTCCTTCAAAAAATTCTACATTCAGGAATTGATGAGACGGTGGCGATTAAATCGGTTAACTCTGTTCTATCTTTACGAAATACCGACGAAATATTCTCAACGCTTGATTTAGCCATGATTGACTTACAGGATGCTTCAGCCAAGTTTCTTAAAATTGGATCAATTCCAAGCTTTATAAAAAGAGGCGATCGAGTCATGATGGTGGAATCTGGTAATCTACCGATGGGGATTATTCCAGAATTTGATGTAGAGGTCGTAAGTGAACAATTAAAAGCTGGGGATCTCTTGATCATGATGAGCGACGGTATTTATGAAGGGGTTAAAAATATAGAGAATCCGGAGTTCTGGATGAAGCGGAAAATTAGAGAGCTTTCAACAGATAAGCCACAAGAAATTGCAGACCTCATCATGGAAGAAGTAATTAGGACGGAGTATGGCAGAATTGATGATGACATGACGATTGTAGTGGCAAGAATAAAACGTAATGTGCCTAAATGGTCAACTATTCCAATCTATTCAGCTCCTTCATTCAGGAAGAAAAAAGCGCAGTAGGTAAGTATAAACTCTCCTCCTAAAGGCGATGCTTGTAACAGCAAAAAAGGAGGAGTCGAGATGAAGAAAGGAACGCTAAGACAGATTCTATTAATCACAGACGGATGTTCAAATCAGGGGGAAGATCCGGTTGCAATGGCGGCTCTTGCACGGGAGCATGGAATGACAGTGAATGTAATTGGAGTGCTAGACGAAAACGAGCGGACAGATCATGGACTAAAAGAAATTGAGAATATTGCATTATCTGGCGGGGGCATCCACCAGCTTGTTTATGCTAAGCAGCTATCGCATACGGTACAAATGGTTACACGTAAAGCGATGACCCAGACGATTCAAGGATTCATTCATAAAGAATTGCAATCGATCTTGGGTAGCGAAAAAGAAATAGAAGATTTACCACCTGACAAACGGGGGCAGGTCGTGGAAGTGGTCGATGAACTGGGGGAAACGATGGATCTCGAAGTGTTGATTATGATCGATACAAGTGCGAGTATGCAGCATAAACTTCCTACGGTAGAAGATGCCCTTCTTGATCTTTCAATTAGCCTTCATTCAAGAATCGGTGAAAACGAATATTCTCTATATGCATTTCCCGGGAAACGAAAGCAAGTAGAACGTCTAATGGATTGGACGCCAATGTTGAAAGATATTCATACCATTTTTCCAAAGCTGACATCTGGAGGCATTACGCCAACAGGTCCGGCATTAAAAGAAGCGATCGAAGCTTATCAGAAAAAACGCTCAAAGAGAGGGCTATTAGATGACGGGTACTTCGAAGAATCAGGCAGCTGATGTTTCTCGTGGAACAAGACTAAGTGGGAAATGGAATCAGCAAAGCTACCAAATTATGAGGAAATTAGGTAGCGGGGCACTTGGTACAGTATACTTAGCTGACTCTGCAAGGGGGCGAGTCGCATTAAAATTAGGTACTGATAGTATGTCCATTACGTCAGAAGTGAATGTTCTAAAACAGCTTTCGGTGGTCCAGGGAACAGTTCTTGGGCCGTTTTTCTATGAGGTGGATGACTGGGAGATAAATGGGAAGCGTTATCCGTTTTATGTGATGGAATATATTGATGGTGAACCTCTTTTTACTTTCATTGAACGTAGAGGAAAAGAATGGATTGGGATTTTAATGCTTCAATTGCTCCGTGATCTTTCAGCCCTTCATAAAGAAGGCTGGGTTTTTGGTGATCTAAAACCAGACAATCTTCTAGTAGAAGGATCGCCTCCAACTATGAGATGGCTTGATGTGGGAGGGACGACTTCAATGGGAAGGTCAGTGAAGGAGTTTACGGAGTTTTTCGATCGAGGATACTGGGGGCTTGGCAACCGAGTAGCAGAGCCGTCGTATGATTTATTTTCTGTAGCTATGATCGTAATAAATGCCGCTTACCCTAAGCGATTTGACCGTCCTAAAAAAGACTCAGAAACCTATTTGCTCAATAAAATGGAACAAAGTCATCTGCTAAGGGAGTATAAGCCAATTCTTCGAAAGGCTCTACTAGGGAAGTATATACATGCTCAAGATATGCGACAGGAGCTTTTTTCCCTACTGCAAGGAGATAAGTCAAAGGTCCGTAAACGACCAGAAGCACCTTCTAACTCAAGGGTAGCCTCAAGGCAGAAGCCTCCAAAACGTGTGAAACAAAAGAGCTCAAAATGGATTGAAACCGTACTAATAGTTGCTTTTCTTCTATTCTTCTATACTTTATACTTAGTTGGTCATGTTTTTTAACAGAGCCTATATAAAAGAAAGGTTTGAAAAAGACGTAGTTGGGTTATTAGTACTAAAATGAAATGCTGTTTATCGAGACAGTGAGTGAGAGGAAGACAGAGTTTGTTGCAAGATGTCGAACGTTTTATCCACAAGCATGATTTAATCAAACATGGGGATACGCTAGTTATTGGAGTTTCTGGAGGACCAGACTCTGTTGCGCTACTTCACTACTTAGTAAGTTTAGCTCCCCGATTAAAATTATCAATTGTTGCCACGCATGTGGACCATAGTTTACGGGGAAAGGAATCTGCTGAGGATTTAGCGTTTGTGGAGAGCTATTGTGAACAAGAAGGGATCATCTTTGAAGCTTCTACGGTAGATGTGAATGCTTACAAAAAGGAGCGAAACCTCTCTACACAAGTTGCAGCACGAGATTGCCGCTATGATTTTTTTCGAAAAGTAATGGAAAAACATCATGCTAGCGCTCTGGCCCTTGCTCACCATGGAGACGATCAGATTGAAACAATGCTTATGAGACAGGTTCACGGTAGCTCAGGTTCTGGACTTTCTGGGATGCCGGTCCAACGTCCCTTCTCAACTGGAAAAATCATTCGTCCGTTTCTATGCGTTACAAAGGAGCATCTCGTGAACTATTGTAAGGAGCATTTACTTGGGTATAGGCTCGATCCATCTAATGAGAGCAATCAATATATGAGGAATCGTTTTCGGAATCATGTGTTACCTTTTCTTAAAGAAGAAAATCCCAATGTCCATACAAGATACCAATTATATAGCGAGCGAGCTCAAAGTGACGAAGCATTTTTAATGAATTTAGCTAAGGGATATCTCGATGATGTGATCATCGATCAATATGACAAATTTGTGAAGTTGGATAACAAGGCGTATGATTGCCTTCCTATTCCTTTACAAAGAAGAGTGATTCATCTAATATTAAATTATCTTTATACAGGCAATGCTCCTTTTTCTTCTATACATATTGAGGATTTGCGGTTAATGCTCGATTCTGAGCACCCTTCTGCTTCCCTTAATCTACCCCTGGAACTGAGGGCGGTAAAATCTTATACCACCTGTTATTTTTCTTTTGAAACCTTTTTGCAACCAGAACCGTATAAGTATCATCTCCCTTTATGGGGTACTGTCGAAACGCCACTTGGAACGATTACGGCCATTCCAGTTAACGACGTTCCGCAACACCTGACAAGTGATGATCTTATTATTGAGGAGCAATTGCTTCCTGCGGTTGTGCGCTCCAGGCGTCCTGGTGATCGAATTCAGCCAAAAGGCATGATAGGGACGAAAAAGGTAAAAGATATTTTTATCGACCGTAAAATAGACCGTTCAGAACGCGATGTATGGCCAATCGTTGAGGATGTGATGGGCCACACAATCTGGGTCGCTGGAGTAACTCGTTCTGAAAAGGCAACACTGTCTGCAAAAAAGAATCAGCTCGTGCACGTGCACTATGAGAAAAAAACACTTACATAGGTTGGGAGGGCAATACCACTGATGTTAAATGAAATTCAAGAAACACTAATTAGTGAAGAACAGATTCAAGAGAAATGCCGCGAGTTAGGGAAACGGCTTTCAGATGAATACGAGGATCGCTTTCCGCTTGTAATTGGCGTCCTTAAAGGTGCAATGCCTTTCATGGGTGATTTAACAAAGCGGATGACTTGTCATCTTGAGATGGACTTTATGGACGTATCAAGTTATGGCAATTCAACCGTTTCTTCTGGTGAAGTAAAGATAATTAAAGATCTTGATACTTCCGTAGAAGGACGAGACGTTCTTATTCTCGAAGATATTATAGATAGTGGGTTAACGCTTAGCTATTTGATCGACCTTCTAAAATACCGTAAAGCAAAGTCGATTAAGATTGTAACGCTTCTAGATAAGCCTACTGGAAGAAAAGTTGATTTAAAGCCGGATGTGGCAGGATTTATCGTACCTGATGAGTTTGTAGTCGGATACGGTCTTGACTTTGCTGAAAGGTATCGTAATCTTCCGTTTATCGGGATTCTTAAACCCGAGATTTATCAAGGTTAATTTGTTGTAGTCAGTTGTGCCAGTATGGTAAGATAATCTATGGTTTCCTGTTCGTGGGAGGAGGTAAGGAATGAATCGTATCTTCCGAAATACAATATTTTATTTGTTAATATTCCTCGTCGTAGTAGGTGTAGTCAGTTTCTTTAACGGAACAAATAATGACACGAATGTCCTCGATTACGGCGAATTTCAGTCCAAATTGAATAATGGTGAGATTCAAGAGTTAACGTTACAACCTGAGCGTGGGGTTTACACTGTCACTGGTCAATTAGCTGGTGGCGATGAAGACAGCGAAGATGCTAATGCATTCGTAACGAATGTACCTGACTCAGAGAAAGCTGTAGAGAATATCTTAACTGCAGCTGACGAAGGGATTGTAGAATTAACGACAGAACCAGCCCCTGAACAAAGTGGGTGGGTTACATTTCTAACAAGCATCATTCCTTTCGTTATTATCTTCATTCTGTTCTTCTTCCTACTTAACCAGGCTCAAGGCGGCGGTGGCCGTGTCATGAACTTTGGTAAGAGTAAGGCGAAGTTATACAGCGAAGAGAAAAAGAAAGTTACATTTAAAGACGTAGCTGGTGCAGATGAAGAGAAGCAAGAGCTTGTTGAGGTCGTTGAGTTTTTGAAGGATCCTCGTAAGTTTGCTGCAGTTGGGGCCCGTATTCCAAAGGGTGTTCTATTAGTAGGACCTCCAGGTACAGGTAAAACGTTGATCGCACGAGCGGTTGCTGGTGAAGCAGGCGTTCCGTTCTTCTCAATTTCTGGTTCTGACTTCGTAGAAATGTTCGTAGGTGTCGGTGCATCTCGTGTACGTGACCTATTCGAAAATGCGAAGAAGAACGCACCTTGTATAATCTTTATTGATGAGATTGATGCAGTTGGTCGTCAGCGTGGTGCAGGTCTTGGCGGCGGTCACGATGAGCGTGAGCAGACGCTTAACCAACTTCTCGTTGAAATGGATGGCTTTAGTGCAAACGAAGGTATCATTATCGTTGCGGCAACAAACCGTCCTGATATTCTTGACCCGGCACTTCTTCGTCCTGGACGTTTTGACCGTCAAATCCCGGTAAATCGCCCTGATGTGAATGGTCGTGAAGCGGTACTTCGAGTACACGCACGTAACAAACCTCTTAGTGATGAAGTCGATTTGAAAACAGTCGCAATGCGTACACCAGGGTTCTCTGGTGCAGATCTTGAAAACTTGTTGAATGAAGCTGCTCTTGTTGCTGCTCGTCATAACAAGAAGAAGGTTGATATGAACGATATCGATGAAGCGACAGACCGTGTTATTGCTGGGCCCGCTAAGAAGAGTCGCGTGATCTCTGTAAAAGAGAAAAATATCGTTGCTTATCACGAAGCTGGTCATACAATCATCGGTACACAGCTTGATAATGCAGATGTTGTTCATAAGGTTACGATTGTTCCGCGCGGACAAGCTGGCGGTTATGCTGTAACACTTCCTAAAGAAGACCGTTACTTAATGACAAAGCCTGAATTGGTCGATAAAATCATAGGCTTACTCGGTGGGCGTGTTGCCGAAGAAATTACATTCGGTGAAGCAAGTACCGGAGCAAGTAATGACTTCCAACGTGCGACAGCCATTGCCCGTAGTATGGTTACAGAATATGGTATGAGTGAAAAGCTAGGTCCGATGCAGTTTGGATCAGGTTCGGGAGGAAATGTCTTCCTTGGACGTGATATCCAAAATGAACAGAACTATAGTGATTCATTCGCCAATGAAATTGATCTTGAAGTTCAAAAGATCATCAAATCAGCTTATGAGCGTTGTCGTGAAATACTCCTTGAAAATCAGGATAAGTTAAATCTTGTTGCTGAAACGCTTAAGGAAATTGAAACGCTTGATGCTGAACAAATTCGTTCTCTTGTTGAAGAAGGAAAACTTCCTGAAGGTCACCATGCAACTGGTAGTTCAGAAGATGTGAAAGTCAACATCTCTAAAAAGGAAGATAAGCCTGAAACAGATGAAGAACAAGAATAAGTAAGATTGAAAGTAGGATGTCTTAAGGACGTCCTGCTTTTTTATTTATAATAAATCCATGTTATCTGTGAAATCGATATCTATGGTAATCGTTTTCAAAAAAGAACTTCGTTTTTAATTCCATTGTGTGGTATAACTATAGAGAGCATGATGAAAGTTAAAATTTTTTAATAAGGTGATAATATGATACTTGTGCTTGATGTAGGAAATACAAATATTGTTCTTGGTGTATACGAAGGCGAAGAGTTAACGCATCACTGGCGAATGGGAACAAGCAGAAAACAGACAGAAGATGAGTACGCAATGGTTATTAAAGGACTCTTCTCTCATGAAGAACTTTCTTTTGACGATGTGGAAGGCATCATTATTTCGTCTGTAGTGCCACCTATTATGTTCGCTCTTGAGCGTATGTGCCAGAAATATTTTCATCATAAACCGTTAGTGATTGGTCCAGGAATTAAGACAGGCCTCAATATAAAATATGATAACCCGAAAGAAGTAGGAGCGGATCGTATTGTGAATGCCGTGGCGGGGATTCAATTATATGGAGCACCGCTAATTATTGTGGATTTTGGAACAGCTACAACTTACTGCTACATTGATGAGCAAAAACAGTATGTTGGGGGCGCCATCGCACCAGGCATTAACATTTCGACAGAAGCTCTATACATGCATGCAGCAAAGCTTCCACGAATTGAAATTGCGAAGCCAAATCATATCGTTGGAAAGAATACGGTTAGCGCCATGCAAAGCGGCACGCTATATGGATACGTAGGACAAGTGGAAGGGATTGTTTCTAGGATGAAGAAACATTCTCCGAAGGAACCTACTGTAATAGCGACTGGTGGACTTGCCTCACTTATAGCAGAAGAATGCGATCTTATCGATGTGGTTGACTCGTTTCTAACATTAAAGGGATTACACATAATTTATAATAAGAACAAAGAAGAATTAAACGCATACCGATAAAACGGGGTGCGTTTTTCATTTTGCGTTTTGGGGGAAAATAAAAATAGATACTCTTTTTATCTCTTGTTTTATGGATGGATGTACCGTTTCCCATAATGATATCTAGACTTAGTTAAAAAAGCATTTAAAAAGTAAGTCGCAAGCCACAGATTTATTTAACGAAAGATACTAAAGGGAGAGCAAGTTAGTTTCTCATAATGGAAGTTCTTGAAAAAATATTGTATCGTGTAATTGGGCAATGGCCCATTAGTGAAAGGAGCTACAAACAAATGAATGATTATTTAATAAAAGCACTTGCGTTCGATGGCAATGTAAGGGCTTATGCGATATCTAGTACTGAAATGGTTGCGGAAGCACAGCGACGTCACACTACTTGGCCTACTGCATCTGCTGCAATTGGTCGTGCTATGACTGCTTCCACAATGATAGCAACAGGATTAAAAGGTGAAGAGAAAATCACTGTGAAAATTGAGGGCGGTGGTCCTATCGGAGCCATTGTTGTAGACGCTAACGCGAATGGTGAAACGCGCGGGTACGTAAGCAATCCACATGTGCACTTTGATCTTAATGATAGTGGGAAATTGGACGTTGCGCGTGCCGTTGGACAAGATGGTTTCCTATCCGTTGTAAAAGATATTGGTATGCGTGAAAAATTCACAGGGCAAGTTCCAATTGTCTCAGGTGAATTAGGAGAAGACTTTACGTACTATCTTGTGACTTCAGAACAAGTCCCTTCTGCAGTTGGAGTGGGCGTGCTTGTTAATCCAGATAATACGATCCTTGCAGCAGGTGGTTTTATGATTCAATTACTTCCTGGTGCAGGTGAAGAAACGATTCGTTTTATTGAAAAACGTATTGAAGCGATTCCTCCAATCTCTAAATTGATTGAAGCAGGGAAAACACCTGAAGAAATCTTGAATGAACTTCTCGGAGAAGAAAACATTAAAATTATCGACAATATGCCTGTTCAATTTGAATGTAGTTGTTCCAAAGAGCGCTTTTCGAATGGCATTATGGGGCTTGGCAAAGAAGAGATCAGCAGTATGATTGAAGAAGACGGTGAAGCGGAAACAACTTGTCACTTCTGTAATGCACATTATCACTTCTCGAAAGAAGAGCTTGAAGAATTACACGCTGAGAGCAAAGTTTAATAAGGTTCAAATTGACACTTTTGACCTACGGTGATATTCTTTTAGAAAGAGAATTCCTATAAAAACACTCGGGTTTGAGGAGGCGTGATGATGAGGGTAGCAAATTCTATTACTGACTTAATCGGTCAAACACCTATTGTGAAACTAAATCGCATCACTAACGAGGATCATGCAGAGGTATATTTAAAGCTTGAATTCATGAACCCTGGAAGCAGCGTTAAAGATCGTATTGCACTTGCAATGATCGAAGCAGCTGAAGAAAAAGGCGAATTGAAACCTGGTGATACATTTGTAGAACCAACAAGTGGTAATACAGGTATTGGTCTTGCTATGGTTGCGGCTGCAAAAGGTTACCAGGCTGTTCTTGTTATGCCAGATACTATGAGCATGGAACGTCGTAACCTGCTGAAGGCGTATGGAGCAAAGCTTGTCCTTACTCCTGGTTCTGAAGGTATGGGCGGAGCGATTCGTAAATCAGAAGAACTAGCGAAGGAACATGGTTATTTCATGCCTCAGCAATTTAATAACGAAGCAAATCCGGAAGTGCACCGTCGTACGACTGGTCAAGAAATTGTTGATCAGATGGACCAGCTTGATGGATTTGTGGCAGGTATTGGCACTGGTGGGACAATTACTGGAGCAGGCGAAGTGTTAAAAAAGCATTTCCCTTCAATCAAGCTATACGCGGTTGAACCAACAGATTCACCTATTCTATCCGGAGGCAAGCCTGGCCCACATAAAATTCAGGGGATTGGTGCAGGTTTTGTACCGTCAGTTTTGAATACGGATGTATATGATGAAGTTGTTCAGGTTCAAAATGAACAGGCTTTTGAATGGGCTAGAAAAGCTGCACGAGAAGAAGGTATTCTTGGAGGCATTTCTTCAGGCGCGGCGATTTATGCAGCGCTTGAGGTAGCAAAGAAACTGGGTAAAGGAAAGAAAGTGCTTGCTGTGATTCCAAGTAATGGGGAACGTTACCTCAGCACACCTCTTTTTCAATTTGATGAAGATTAAGCAACTCTAAAAACAGTCCTTAACGGGCTGTTTTTCTTTTTAGTTTTTTGAAGTGTTGATTTTTTACTATTCTAAACGAACGCTAATTAAATTAGACCGTCTATTAATTTATTTATTAGAGACAACGAAAAGCAAAATGAAAAGGTGAGTTTTTCCAAAAGGGTGTTCGGAAGAGTTTGGGGAATATAAAAAGGATGAAGCAACGAAAGACTTCATGTAGAATAGAGGCATAAACAGGGCGTACGCTTAGCTTTTGATAGGGTGTGAAAAATTTGCCGGAACAACTAGAGAAAACAACACGGTTTTCAATTTTTGAAACTCTCGAATTAAGTGCGGATGAGTGGTTTTCAGGGTATAAATCTTTTATTGAAGGCCGCGATGAACATATTTTATTGGATAGTACACGTGGTGGTCGATATAGCATGTTTGGTATTAAGCCTATTGCGAGCCTGTATGGACACGGCACTTTTCTTACGATTGATGAAGTAGGAAAAGAACCGAAAACGTTAGAGGGTAATTTACTTGAGTTGATGCAACACTGGATGGAACGGAATGTGTCGATCATGGATGAACGCTTACCTGACTTTCAGGGTGGGGCAATGGGGTTTCTGAGCTATGATATTGCGCGTCAAATTGAAAAACTTCCTGATATAGCATCAGATGACCTGGAGCTTCCTGAACTTTTCTTTGTTGTGTATGAAGATGTTGGCGTATATGATCACACTACGCAAACACTATGGTTTATTGCGCAAGTTGAAGAGGGAAATAAAGAAGAAGGTAAGCGGCGTCTCGAAGCCTATAAGGAGAAGTGGGTACAACATAGTGAAGCAAGTTCTACTGTGTGTGATTCTTATTCGAAAGCAACAACACAGACCTTTTCAATGAGTCAAGAGTCATTCTCGATTGCCGTTCGAAAAGTACAGGAGTATATTTCAGCTGGAGACGTTTTTCAGGTCAATCTTTCTTTAAGAGAGTCAAGAAGTCTCCACACAGCCCCTATTTCTATTTACGAGACGCTTAGAACAATTAATCCATCTCCGTATATGTCCTTTATTCATACTCACTCATTTGATCTTGTGAGTGCGTCACCAGAATTACTTATTAAGAAAAAGGGACAAGAATTAAGTACAAGACCAATTGCAGGGACGAGATCACGGGGAAAGAATGACGATGAGGATGAAGAATTGGCACGTACCCTTATTGAGAATGAGAAAGAGCGCGCCGAGCATGTGATGCTTGTAGATCTTGAGCGAAATGATCTGGGGCGCGTTTGTGCCTATGGAACGGTAGAAGTAGATGAGTTTATGGTGATCGAGAAATATTCTCATGTGCAGCACATTGTTTCAAACGTTCGTGGTATTTCATCACCTGAGGCGACAGCATTTGATGCTATTAAAGCCACTTTTCCAGGGGGGACAATCACGGGCGCCCCTAAGGTTCGAACAATGGAAATTATTGAAGAACTTGAGCCTGTTCGCCGAGGGGTTTACACTGGATCTATCGGATGGATTGGATTCAATGATGATATGGAATTAAATATTGCTATTCGAACTATGGTCATTAAAGATAATATTGCTCACGTACAAGCCGGTGCTGGAATTGTAATTGACTCTAATCCCGAAGCGGAGTACAAAGAGTCATTAAAGAAAGCAAGAGCATTATGGAAAGCGAAAGAGTTAAGTGAAGAGATTAGCAGAGATTAGCTTAGAGGAGGAAACAAAATGATTTTAATGATTGATAACTACGATTCATTTACGTATAACCTTGTGCAATACCTTGGAGAAATGGGAGAAGAGCTAGTTGTAAAAAGAAATGATGAGATAACTATTCAAGAAATTGAACAGCTTCGTCCGTCATTTATTATGGTTTCTCCAGGACCGTGTAGTCCTGATGAAGCGGGAATTAGTATGTCTGTTACTCAGCACTTTGCCGGTAGCATACCGATATTCGGTGTTTGTCTTGGTCACCAGTCGATTGCGCAGGTATTTGGTGGAGATGTTATTAAAGCCGATCGACTTATGCATGGGAAAACATCCCCGATGCATCATGATGGACGATCAATCTTTAAGGGGCTTGAGAACCCGTTTACTGCAACGAGATATCATTCATTAATTGTCAAAAAAGAGACATTACCGGACTGCTTTGAGATCAGCGCCTGGACACAGGAAGGCGAAATCATGGCAATTCGACATAAAGAGCTTGCGGTTGAAGGGGTTCAGTTCCACCCTGAATCGATTATGACTGGTATAGGGAAAGCTTTGCTTAAGAACTTTATAGATGAGCACCGAAAAGAGCCATGTTTATAAACGTTAACGGAGAACTTATCGATGAAAAATCAGCTGTTATACCAGCTTATGATCACGGTTATCTCTATGGCGTAGGAGTTTTTGAGACGTTTCGAACGTACGATGGACATCCCTTTCTATTTGAAGATCACTATAATCGACTTTGTGATTCCTTAAATGAACTTCAAATCGCACTACCTTTTACAAAAGAAGGGCTTCTCTTTGAGATAAGGCGAACGATTGATGTAAATGGCATTAAAGACGCATATGTTCGCTTAAATGTTTCTGCTGGAGAAGGAGAGATTGGTCTGAGGACGGAACCCTACATTAGTCCAACGGTGATTATTTATTTGAAAGAAATAGGCGAACCAGTGCGAAAAGAAAAGCGTGGTGTGATTCTTTCGCTTAGGCGAAATACGCCTGAAGGCCCTGTAAGACTTAAATCACACCACTATTTAAATAATATTCTTGCAAAAAGAGAAGTTGGAAATGATCCTTCAGTGGAAGGGATTTTTCTCTCACAAAGAGGAAAGCTTGCTGAAGGAATTGTTTCAAATTTATTCTGGTTTAAAAACGGCATTCTTTACACCCCGGACCTTACTACAGGAATTTTAAATGGCATTACGAGACAATATGTGATGGACGTAGCAAGAAAAAAAGGGATGTTAGTCAGGGAAGGTAACTTCGAGAAAAAGGAAATTCTTGAAGCGGATGAAGTGTTTGTTACAAATTCTATTCAAGAGATCGTGCCATTATCTAAGATTGAGCATAAATCTTTACCAGGACTTGAGGGTCATGCGACAAATGAGCTCATCCTTCAATATGAACAACACCGCACTTCGTTAATGAGTCGAAATGAATGCTAGCTGAGAACATATGTACGAAAAGGAGTGAGCCGTTTGTCGACGGTAATAGATAATCATAAAAAACACCCAATGATGATGAAATGGCGGAATGGATTCATTGACTGGAATGAAAAAACCTGGGTTATGGGTATTCTGAATGCTACCCCCGATTCGTTTTCTGATGGTGGAGAATATAACACCATAGTTCAAGCAGTAGCGCATGCTCTCCAACTTGTTGAGGATGGCGCGGACCTCATCGACATTGGCGGTGAATCTACCCGCCCAGGGGCTACAATAGTTCCGATGGATGAGGAGTTGAACCGTGTTATTCCAGTTATCAAAGCTGTGCGTCATACTGTGGACGTTCCTATTTCTATTGATACTTATAAAGCGGAAGTGGCTAACCAAGCAATATTAGCAGGAGCGGATATTATTAACGATGTATGGGGAGCTAAGGCGGACCCTGATATGGCAAGGGTGGCAGCGGAACATAATGTACCAATTATTCTTATGCATAATCGGTACGACACGAATTATGCGGATATCATGCTTGATATCAAGTCTGACATTGGAGAAAGTATTGAGATAGCTCGTTCTGCAGGTGTACGCACTGAAAACATCATTCTCGATCCTGGAATTGGATTTGCAAAAACTCATGAGCAAAATCTTGAAGTTATGAGGAGACTCGATGAATTTTCTTCTCTTGGATATCCTGTTTTGCTTGGTACATCAAGAAAATCGATTGTTGCTAGAACATTGAATACGCCGCCGAATGATCGAGTAGAAGGTACTGGAGCGACAGTTTGTCTCGGGATTGAAAGAGGCGTTCAAATTATCAGAGTTCATGATGTAAAACCAATGGTACGTATGGCTCGTATGATGGACGCTATGCTTAAACCACAGCTTAATTAAACAACAGGAGAGTGAATGATATGGATAAGATCTATCTAAACGGAATGAAATTTTACGGTTATCACGGCGTTTTTCCTGAAGAAAATAAGCTTGGTCAGCGTTTCTATGTTGATTTGGCCCTCGAAACAGATCTATCCAAGGCTAGTAACTCTGATGATTTAAATTACACTGTGAATTATGCAGACGCGTATAATTCAATCAAATCAATTGTTGAAGGAACGCCAAGAAAATTAGTTGAAACTGTTGCTGAGGAAATAACAAAAAAGATGTTTCAAGAATTTGAGATTGTCGATGCTTGTACGGTGAAAGTGACTAAACCGGATCCTCCAATCGATGGTCAATATGATTCTGTTGCAATCGAGATGAAGAGGGAACGTAATGAATAGTGTATATGTTGGTATTGGATCCAATGTAGGGGATCGAGAAAACTATATCAAAACATCTTTATTAAGACTTCAAGAGTACCCGGGTGTAGAGATCACATCTACATCCTCGTTATATGAAACCGCTCCTGTAGGCGTAACAGAGCAGGGTGCTTTTCTTAACATGGTGGCTTTGCTAGAAACAGAATTGAATGCATTTCAGCTGCTCGAAATTCTTCAAGGGATTGAGCAGTCTCTAGGTAGAGAGCGCGACATTCGATGGGGTCCAAGAACAATAGACCTTGACATTTTGCTCTATAATCATGAGAATATTGTAGCAGAAGGTCTGGTCATTCCTCATCCTCGTCTCATTCAAAGAGGATTTGTGGTTATACCTCTTCACGAATTGAGTCCTGATATTATTATTCCAACTACCAATAAGAGAATTGATTCCTATTTTAATCATATAGAAGATAAAGAAGGTGTACGTCTATGGAAGCGGAGATCTACGGAAGACGTATTCGCGCTTTTCGAAAGTTGAAGGGTTATACTCAGGAACAGCTTGCGAAGGAACTCGGTGTTTCGGTATCTGTACTAGGAGAGATCGAGCGAGGGAACCGAAGACCTACAAATGATTTTATGCAGCTAGTAGCTAAGCAGCTCAGAGTTCCGCTTGAGGAACTTTTTCCTTTAGAACACAACTGAATAATGAAGTGAAGCGTGTTAACGATTGGTGATGTTGCTTTATCGCACGGCTCAATACCTTGAAACCGGAAAGATTCTGGGTATCCTATGGCTAAAGAGAAGATTGATGTAGCAATGCTTCATCTTAATCGCCTTTTAGAGCTTAAAGGAGAAAGAGTCACCGTTCACGAAATAGGTAAACATGTTGAATAATACTCAATAGAACTTCGCGGTAACGATAAGGTTCTTTATCAAATCAATGTAACGACTACGAGAGATGGTCTTGCTGAATTACTATGCGGGTTTATTGCAGAGCTTGAATCTAGACAGGCAGTTTGACTTTCTAACTAGCGCTTCACCTTTGCCATGATACACCCGGCGCGTTTGTCATAAGTTTTATATAAGTGAATGCTTGCTATTCATGATGCTTTCCGATAAAGTTATAGCGGGATAAACATAGATTTGACAGGAGTGATAGAGATGAGTCAGGAGCTTGAACTGAATGACCTTCTTAAAGTAAGAAGAGAAAAGCTTGACGTTCTGAAAGAGAATAATATTGATCCATTCGGACATCGGTTTGATCGTTCTCACTCAGCTAGCAAAATGCTAGAAGAGTTCGATTCTTTTTCAAAGGAAGAATTAGCTGAACAAAGCAAGGCAGTATCCTTAGCTGGAAGAATTATGACTAAACGCGGAAAAGGAAAAGCAGGATTCGCGCATATTCAAGATTTAACTGGTCAAATTCAGCTTTATGTTCGTAAAGACACTGTTGGAGATGAGCAGTATGATCTTTTTGACTCAATGGATATTGGAGATATC
Source organism: Anaerobacillus sp. QJM3NY_17 (assembly GCF_056173665.1). Taxonomy (NCBI): domain Bacteria; kingdom Bacillati; phylum Bacillota; class Bacilli; order Caryophanales; family Bacillaceae; genus Anaerobacillus; species Anaerobacillus sp. QJM3NY_17. Next base: position 115,748 of record NZ_CM149685.1, read on the forward strand.
ATTGGTGTAAGTGGTGAAGCGTTCAAAACAAAAGTCGGAGAACTCTCTGTTAAAGTGAGTGACCTTCATTTGCTTTCAAAATCACTACGTCCATTGCCAGACAAATTCCATGGTTTGAAAGATGTAGAACAACGCTACCGTCAGCGTTATCTTGATTTAATAATGAGTCCTGACTCTAAAGAAACGTTCATCGCAAGAAGTCGCATCATCCAATCGATGAGACGTTATCTTGATGACCAGGGTTTCCTAGAAGTTGAAACACCAATGATGCACTCTATTCCTGGCGGCGCATCAGCACGTCCTTTCGTTACACACCACAATGCTCTTGATATGGAGCTTTATATGCGTATTGCCATTGAACTACATCTAAAGCGATTGATTGTAGGTGGCATGGAGCGTGTATATGAAATCGGAAGAGTTTTCCGAAATGAAGGTGTTTCTACACGACACAATCCTGAATTCACAATGCTTGAGTTATACGAAGCTTATGCGGATTATAAAGACGTCATGTCCTTAACAGAGCAAATGGTTGCTCACATCGCTAAAGAGGTAACAGGCTCTACAATGATTCAGTACGGTGATTATGAGATTAACCTCGAACCAGAGTGGAAAAGAGTGCATATGGTTGAGGCTGTTAAAGAAGCAACAGGTGTCGACTTCTGGAAAGAGATGACGGATGAAGAAGCGCGCAGTATCGCTAAGGAACATGGTGTCGAAATCAAAGAGACAATGGAATTCGGACATGTCGTAAATGAATTCTTTGAACAGAAAGTTGAAGAAACGCTCATTCAACCTACTTTTGTATATGGACATCCGGTGGCTATTTCGCCTCTAGCTAAGAAAAATCCTGAAGATGGCCGTTTCACAGATCGTTTTGAGTTGTTTATCGTAGCTCGTGAACACGCCAACGCATTTACTGAGCTTAATGATCCAATTGATCAAAGAGAACGGTTTGAAGCGCAGCTTGTGGAGAGAGAGCAAGGTAATGACGAGGCCCACATGATGGACCATGACTTTATCGAAGCTCTTGAGTACGGTTTACCACCAACCGGTGGTTTAGGTATTGGAATTGATCGGCTTGTAATGCTTCTAACAAATTCTCCTTCTATTAGAGATGTTCTTCTATTCCCTCAAATGAGAAATACGGAACGATAGAAGGTAAAAGCCTTTAGAATGAAGTTCGTTTATCGAACTTCATTCTTTTTAGTTTTTCTAAAAAGAATTCAAAAAAGGGGTTGCGTATCTAAAGTAACCCTGATATAGTTATATAGGTCGCCGCAACAACGCGGTTGACGCCGAAAAGAATTTCAATAAAGTTGTTGACATTGATTTAGTTAATATGGTATATTAATAAAGTCGCTGAAAACGACATTGAAAGAAACAAATTGATCTTTGAAAACTGAACGAAACGCCATGTAAGTAGTTGTTTCTACGGAAGCAAAACATTGTTTTAAAGCTAGATTAAGCTTTCTATCGGAGAGTTTGATCCTGGCTCAGGACGAACGCTGGCGGCGTGCCTAATACATGCAAGTCGAGCGAAGAGATGGGAGCTTGCTCCTTGATCTTAGCGGCGGACGGGTGAGTAACACGTGGGCAACCTGCCCTGCAGACTGGGATAACTCCGGGAAACCGGAGCTAATACCGGGTAATACATCGCACCGCATGGTGCAATGTTGAAAGTTGGCTTTCGAGCTAACACTGCAGGATGGGCCCGCGGCGCATTAGCTAGTTGGTAAGGTAATGGCTTACCAAGGCGACGATGCGTAGCCGACCTGAGAGGGTGATCGGCCACACTGGGACTGAGACACGGCCCAGACTCCTACGGGAGGCAGCAGTAGGGAATCTTCCGCAATGGACGAAAGTCTGACGGAGCAACGCCGCGTGAGTGACGAAGGCCTTCGGGTCGTAAAGCTCTGTTGTTAGGGAAGAACAAGTACCGTTCGAATAGGGCGGTACCTTGACGGTACCTAACCAGAAAGCCACGGCTAACTACGTGCCAGCAGCCGCGGTAATACGTAGGTGGCAAGCGTTGTCCGGAATTATTGGGCGTAAAGCGCGCGCAGGCGGTCTTTTAAGTCTGATGTGAAAGCCCACGGCTCAACCGTGGAGGGTCATTGGAAACTGGAGGACTTGAGTGCAGAAGAGGAGAGTGGAATTCCACGTGTAGCGGTGAAATGCGTAGATATGTGGAGGAACACCAGTGGCGAAGGCGGCTCTCTGGTCTGTAACTGACGCTGAGGCGCGAAAGCGTGGGGAGCAAACAGGATTAGATACCCTGGTAGTCCACGCCGTAAACGATGAGTGCTAGGTGTTGGGGGGTTCCACCCTCAGTGCTGAAGTTAACACATTAAGCACTCCGCCTGGGGAGTACGACCGCAAGGTTGAAACTCAAAGGAATTGACGGGGGCCCGCACAAGCAGTGGAGCATGTGGTTTAATTCGAAGCAACGCGAAGAACCTTACCAGGTCTTGACATCCTCTGACAATCCTGGAGACAGGACGTTCCCCTTCGGGGGACAGAGTGACAGGTGGTGCATGGTTGTCGTCAGCTCGTGTCGTGAGATGTTGGGTTAAGTCCCGCAACGAGCGCAACCCTTGATCTTAGTTGCCAGCATTTAGTTGGGCACTCTAAGGTGACTGCCGGTGACAAACCGGAGGAAGGTGGGGATGACGTCAAATCATCATGCCCCTTATGACCTGGGCTACACACGTGCTACAATGGACGGTACAAAGGGCAGCAACACCGCGAGGTGAAGCGAATCCCATAAAGCCGTTCTCAGTTCGGATTGCAGGCTGCAACTCGCCTGCATGAAGCCGGAATTGCTAGTAATCGCGGATCAGCATGCCGCGGTGAATACGTTCCCGGGCCTTGTACACACCGCCCGTCACACCACGAGAGTTTGTAACACCCGAAGTCGGTGGGGTAACCTTTATGGAGCCAGCCGCCGAAGGTGGGACAAATGATTGGGGTGAAGTCGTAACAAGGTAGCCGTATCGGAAGGTGCGGCTGGATCACCTCCTTTCTATGGAGAATTACGAAGGTAACTTACGTTACCAACCTTACATGAGCGTTTCGTTTAGTTTTGAAAGAATGATTTATTCTTTCAATTAAATATAGTTAACAAGCCTTTATGGGCCTGTAGCTCAGCTGGTTAGAGCGCACGCCTGATAAGCGTGAGGTCGGTGGTTCGAGTCCACTCAGGCCCACCATAAAAGTTTTGTTGATTCGATTTATTCCTCTTGGTTGAATGCCATTTGGATCATTTGGGGCCTTAGCTCAGCTGGGAGAGCGCCTGCCTTGCACGCAGGAGGTCAGCGGTTCGATCCCGCTAGGCTCCACCAACACATCTACTATAATGAAATGAAACAAATATGCACCTGCGTCTTCGAGTAACGCTAACGATGTTGGCTTCCTCGGTGCAAGGCAGCATAAAAGTGGATTCAAGTAGTAGCCTTGTTCCTTGAAAACTAGATAGCACAAACAACGACATCCAATAATTATTTTTTATGCAATAACTTAGTAATAACTGATGCGTTATGGCAGCAATGCCTAACAAATCGAAGGTTAAGCTACTAAGGGCGCACGGTGGATGCCTTGGCACTAGAAGCCTAAGAAGGACGGGACGAACACCGATATGCTTCGGGGAGCTGTAAGTACGCTTTGATCCGGAGATTTCCGAATGGGGGAACCCACCATCTTTAATAGGATGGTATCCATTTCTGAATACATAGGGAATGGAAGGCAGACCCGGGGAACTGAAACATCTCATTACCCGGAGGAAGAGAAAGCAAACGCGATTTCCTGAGTAGCGGCGAGCGAAACGGAATCAGCCCAAACCAGAGGGCTTGCCCTCTGGGGTTGTAGGACGTCTCTTTGGAGTTACAAAGGCACGGATAGACGAAGCGACCTGGAAAGGTCCATCAGAGAAGGTAACAATCCTGTAGTCAAAATCCGATGCCCTCCGAGACGGATCCTGAGTACGGCGGGACACGTGAAACCCCGTCGGAATCCGGGAGGACCATCTCCCAAGGCTAAATACTCTCTAGTGACCGATAGTGAACCAGTACCGTGAGGGAAAGGTGAAAAGCACCCCGGAAGGGGAGTGAAAAAGAACCTGAAACCGTGTGCCTACAACTAGTTGGAGCCCGTTAATGGGTGACAGCGTGCCTTTTGTAGAATGAACCGGCGAGTTACGATCCCGTGCAAGGTTAAGCTGAGAAGGCGGAGCCGCAGCGAAAGCGAGTCTGAATAGGGCGAAATAGTACGTGGTCGTAGACCCGAAACCAGGTGATCTACCCATGTCCAGGGTGAAGTTCAGGTAACACTGAATGGAGGCCCGAACCCACGCATGTTGAAAAATGCGGGGATGAGGTGTGGGTAGCGGTGAAATGCCAATCGAACCTGGAGATAGCTGGTTCTCTCCGAAATAGCTTTAGGGCTAGCCTCGCGGCAAGAATCTTGGAGGTAGAGCACTGATTGGACTAGGGGTCCTTACCGGATTACCGAATCCAGTCAAACTCCGAATGCCAACGATTTATCCGCGGGAGTCAGACTGCGAGTGATAAGATCCGTAGTCGAGAGGGAAACAGCCCAGACCACCAGCTAAGGTCCCAAAGTATACGTTAAGTGGAAAAGGATGTGGCGTTGCTTAGACAACCAGGATGTTGGCTTAGAAGCAGCCATCATTTAAAGAGTGCGTAATAGCTCACTGGTCGAGTGACGCTGCGCCGAAAATGTACCGGGGCTAAACGTATCACCGAAGCTGTGGATTGTCTTACGACAATGGTAGGAGAGCGTTCTAAGGGCTGTGAAGTCAGACCGAAAGGACTGGTGGAGCGCTTAGAAGTGAGAATGCCGGTATGAGTAGCGAAAGACAAGTGAGAATCTTGTCCGTCGAAAGCCCAAGGTTTCCTGAGGAAGGCTCGTCCGCTCAGGGTTAGTCGGGACCTAAGCCGAGGCCGAAAGGCGTAGGCGATGGATAACAGGTTGATATTCCTGTACCACCTCCTTTCCGTTTGAACGACGGGGGGACGCAGAAAGATAGGGAGAGCGCGCTGCTGGAAATGCGCGTCCAAGCGATTAGGCTGGTGAATAGGCAAATCCGTTCACCGTGAAGGCTGAGTCGTGATGGCGAGGGAAATTTAGTACCGAAGTCCTTGATTCTACGCTGCCAAGAAAAGCCTCTAGTGAGGAAAAAGGTGCCCGTACCGCAAACCGACACAGGTAGGCGAGGAGAGAATCCTAAGACGATCGGGAGAACTCTCGTTAAGGAACTCGGCAAAATGACCCCGTAACTTCGGGAGAAGGGGTGCTTCCTCGGGTTTATAGCCCAGGGGAGCCGCAGTGAAAAGATCCAAGCGACTGTTTAGCAAAAACACAGGTCTCTGCAAAGCCGTAAGGCGAAGTATAGGGGCTGACACCTGCCCGGTGCTGGAAGGTTAAGAGGAGGGGTTATCCCTTACGGGAGAAGCTCTGAATCGAAGCCCCAGTAAACGGCGGCCGTAACTATAACGGTCCTAAGGTAGCGAAATTCCTTGTCGGGTAAGTTCCGACCCGCACGAAAGGTGCAACGACTTGGATACTGTCTCAACGAGAGACCCGGTGAAATTATAGTACCTGTGAAGATGCAGGTTACCCGCGACAGGACGGAAAGACCCCATGGAGCTTTACTGTAGCCTGATATTGGATTTTGGTACAGCTTGTACAGGATAGGTAGGAGCCATAGAAGTCGGACCGCCAGGTTCGATGGAGGCGTCGGTGGGATACTACCCTGGCTGTACTGACATTCTAACCCAGCACCGTGATCCGGTGCGGAGACAGTGTCAGGTGGGCAGTTTGACTGGGGCGGTCGCCTCCTAAAGTGTAACGGAGGCGCCCAAAGGTTCCCTCAGAATGGTTGGAAATCATTCGCAGAGTGTAAAGGCACAAGGGAGCTTGACTGCGAGACCTACAAGTCGAGCAGGGACGAAAGTCGGGCTTAGTGATCCGGTGGTTCCGCATGGAAGGGCCATCGCTCAACGGATAAAAGCTACCCTGGGGATAACAGGCTTATCTCCCCCAAGAGTCCACATCGACGGGGAGGTTTGGCACCTCGATGTCGGCTCATCGCATCCTGGGGCTGAAGTAGGTCCCAAGGGTTGGGCTGTTCGCCCATTAAAGCGGTACGCGAGCTGGGTTCAGAACGTCGTGAGACAGTTCGGTCCCTATCCGTCGCGGGCGCAGGAAATTTGAGAGGAGCTGTCCTTAGTACGAGAGGACCGGGATGGACACACCGCTGGTGTACCAGTTGTTCCGCCAGGAGCATAGCTGGGTAGCTACGTGTGGAAGGGATAAGTGCTGAAAGCATCTAAGCATGAAGCCCCCCTCGAGATGAGATTTCCCACAGCATTAAGCTGGTAAGATCCCTTAGAGATGATGAGGTAGATAGGTTCGGGGTGGAAGCGTGGCAACACGTGGAGCTGACGAATACTAATCGATCGAGGGCTTAACCTAAAATATTGGAAAGTTGTGCGTGCTATCTAGTTTTCAGGGAACACCTGAAATAAGGAAGTTCGATTAAGTGCCACCACGTCCTGTGGTGAACACCGAACGGCTAACATCCTGTTAGTCTAGTGATGATGGCGAAGAGGTCACACCCGTTCCCATGCCGAACACGGAAGTTAAGCTCTTCAGCGCCGATGGTAGTTGGGGGATCTCCCCCTGCAAGAGTAGGACGTCGCTAGGCTTATATAGTGGAGGATTAGCTCAGCTGGGAGAGCATCTGCCTTACAAGCAGAGGGTCGGCGGTTCGAGCCCGTCATCCTCCACCATATTTTCTTATAACCCGAAAGGGTACATATATCGCCGGTCTAGCTCAATTGGTAGAGCAACTGACTTGTAATCAGTAGGTTGGGGGTTCAAGTCCTCTGGCCGGCACCAGCTTTTCTTATCGAAAAGAGCCATTAGCTCAGTTGGTAGAGCATCTGACTTTTAATCAGAGGGTCGAAGGTTCGAGTCCTTCATGGCTCACCATGCATTTGCGGGTGTGGCGGAATTGGCAGACGCGCTAGACTTAGGATCTAGTGTCTTACGACGTGGGGGTTCAAGTCCCTTCACCCGCACCAATTGCGCGGAAGTAGTTCAGTGGTAGAACATCACCTTGCCAAGGTGGGGGTCGCGGGTTCGAATCCCGTCTTCCGCTCCATTAACTAAATTAGATTTTGCGCCCGTAGCTCAATTGGATAGAGCGTCTGACTACGGATCAGAAGGTTAGGGATTCGACTTCTCTCGGGCGCACCATTATTTTGTTGGTTTTCTTCTTTTTACGGGAAGTAGCTCAGCTTGGTAGAGCACTTGGTTTGGGACCAAGGGGTCGCAGGTTCAAATCCTGTCTTCCCGACCATTCATACCAACGGGGCCTTAGCTCAGCTGGGAGAGCGCCTGCCTTGCACGCAGGAGGTCAGCGGTTCGATCCCGCTAGGCTCCACCAATTAATTTTAAAAAAGTTGTTGACACTGACAAATGAATCATGATATGATGGTTTGGTCGCTGAAAACGACATTGAAAGAAAAATTGATCTTTGAAAACTGAACGAAACGCCATGTAAGTAGTTGTTTCTACGGAAACAAAACATTGTTTTAAAGCTAGATTAAGCTTTCTATCGGAGAGTTTGATCCTGGCTCAGGACGAACGCTGGCGGCGTGCCTAATACATGCAAGTCGAGCGAAGAGATGGGAGCTTGCTCCCTGATCTTAGCGGCGGACGGGTGAGTAACACGTGGGCAACCTGCCCTGCAGACTGGGATAACTCCGGGAAACCGGAGCTAATACCGGGTAATACATCGCACCGCATGGTGCAATGTTGAAAGTTGGCTTTCGAGCTAACACTGCAGGATGGGCCCGCGGCGCATTAGCTAGTTGGTAAGGTAATGGCTTACCAAGGCGACGATGCGTAGCCGACCTGAGAGGGTGATCGGCCACACTGGGACTGAGACACGGCCCAGACTCCTACGGGAGGCAGCAGTAGGGAATCTTCCGCAATGGACGAAAGTCTGACGGAGCAACGCCGCGTGAGTGACGAAGGCCTTCGGGTCGTAAAGCTCTGTTGTTAGGGAAGAACAAGTACCGTTCGAATAGGGCGGTACCTTGACGGTACCTAACCAGAAAGCCACGGCTAACTACGTGCCAGCAGCCGCGGTAATACGTAGGTGGCAAGCGTTGTCCGGAATTATTGGGCGTAAAGCGCGCGCAGGCGGTCTTTTAAGTCTGATGTGAAAGCCCACGGCTCAACCGTGGAGGGTCATTGGAAACTGGAGGACTTGAGTGCAGAAGAGGAGAGTGGAATTCCACGTGTAGCGGTGAAATGCGTAGATATGTGGAGGAACACCAGTGGCGAAGGCGGCTCTCTGGTCTGTAACTGACGCTGAGGCGCGAAAGCGTGGGGAGCAAACAGGATTAGATACCCTGGTAGTCCACGCCGTAAACGATGAGTGCTAGGTGTTGGGGGGTTCCACCCTCAGTGCTGAAGTTAACACATTAAGCACTCCGCCTGGGGAGTACGACCGCAAGGTTGAAACTCAAAGGAATTGACGGGGGCCCGCACAAGCAGTGGAGCATGTGGTTTAATTCGAAGCAACGCGAAGAACCTTACCAGGTCTTGACATCCTCTGACAATCCTGGAGACAGGACGTTCCCCTTCGGGGGACAGAGTGACAGGTGGTGCATGGTTGTCGTCAGCTCGTGTCGTGAGATGTTGGGTTAAGTCCCGCAACGAGCGCAACCCTTGATCTTAGTTGCCAGCATTTAGTTGGGCACTCTAAGGTGACTGCCGGTGACAAACCGGAGGAAGGTGGGGATGACGTCAAATCATCATGCCCCTTATGACCTGGGCTACACACGTGCTACAATGGACGGTACAAAGGGCAGCAACACCGCGAGGTGAAGCGAATCCCATAAAGCCGTTCTCAGTTCGGATTGCAGGCTGCAACTCGCCTGCATGAAGCCGGAATTGCTAGTAATCGCGGATCAGCATGCCGCGGTGAATACGTTCCCGGGCCTTGTACACACCGCCCGTCACACCACGAGAGTTTGTAACACCCGAAGTCGGTGGGGTAACCTTTATGGAGCCAGCCGCCGAAGGTGGGACAAATGATTGGGGTGAAGTCGTAACAAGGTAGCCGTATCGGAAGGTGCGGCTGGATCACCTCCTTTCTATGGAGAATTACGAAGGTAACTTACGTTACCAACCTTGCATGAGCGTTTCGTTTAGTTTTGAAAGAATGATTTATTCTTTCAAACCAGGTGAAGTGATGAAGCTTAGGCGGATTCAAACAGTAGCCTTGTTCCTTGAAAACTAGATAGCACAAACAACGACATCCAATAATTATTTTTTATGCAATAACTTAGTAATAACTGATGCGTTATGGCAGCAATGCCTAACAAATCGAAGGTTAAGCTACTAAGGGCGCACGGTGGATGCCTTGGCACTAGAAGCCTAAGAAGGACGGGACGAACACCGATATGCTTCGGGGAGCTGTAAGTACGCTTTGATCCGGAGATTTCCGAATGGGGGAACCCACCATCTTTAATAGGATGGTATCCATTTCTGAATACATAGGGAATGGAAGGCAGACCCGGGGAACTGAAACATCTCATTACCCGGAGGAAGAGAAAGCAAACGCGATTTCCTGAGTAGCGGCGAGCGAAACGGAATCAGCCCAAACCAGAGGGCTTGCCCTCTGGGGTTGTAGGACGTCTCTTTGGAGTTACAAAGGCACGGATAGACGAAGCGACCTGGAAAGGTCCATCAGAGAAGGTAACAATCCTGTAGTCAAAATCCGATGCCCTCCGAGACGGATCCTGAGTACGGCGGGACACGTGAAACCCCGTCGGAATCCGGGAGGACCATCTCCCAAGGCTAAATACTCTCTAGTGACCGATAGTGAACCAGTACCGTGAGGGAAAGGTGAAAAGCACCCCGGAAGGGGAGTGAAAAAGAACCTGAAACCGTGTGCCTACAACTAGTTGGAGCCCGTTAATGGGTGACAGCGTGCCTTTTGTAGAATGAACCGGCGAGTTACGATCCCGTGCAAGGTTAAGCTGAGAAGGCGGAGCCGCAGCGAAAGCGAGTCTGAATAGGGCGAAATAGTACGTGGTCGTAGACCCGAAACCAGGTGATCTACCCATGTCCAGGGTGAAGTTCAGGTAACACTGAATGGAGGCCCGAACCCACGCATGTTGAAAAATGCGGGGATGAGGTGTGGGTAGCGGTGAAATGCCAATCGAACCTGGAGATAGCTGGTTCTCTCCGAAATAGCTTTAGGGCTAGCCTCGCGGCAAGAATCTTGGAGGTAGAGCACTGATTGGACTAGGGGTCCTTACCGGATTACCGAATCCAGTCAAACTCCGAATGCCAACGATTTATCCGCGGGAGTCAGACTGCGAGTGATAAGATCCGTAGTCGAGAGGGAAACAGCCCAGACCACCAGCTAAGGTCCCAAAGTATACGTTAAGTGGAAAAGGATGTGGCGTTGCTTAGACAACCAGGATGTTGGCTTAGAAGCAGCCATCATTTAAAGAGTGCGTAATAGCTCACTGGTCGAGTGACGCTGCGCCGAAAATGTACCGGGGCTAAACGTATCACCGAAGCTGTGGATTGTCTTACGACAATGGTAGGAGAGCGTTCTAAGGGCTGTGAAGTCAGACCGAAAGGACTGGTGGAGCGCTTAGAAGTGAGAATGCCGGTATGAGTAGCGAAAGACAAGTGAGAATCTTGTCCGTCGAAAGCCCAAGGTTTCCTGAGGAAGGCTCGTCCGCTCAGGGTTAGTCGGGACCTAAGCCGAGGCCGAAAGGCGTAGGCGATGGATAACAGGTTGATATTCCTGTACCACCTCCTTTCCGTTTGAACGACGGGGGGACGCAGAAAGATAGGGAGAGCGCGCTGCTGGAAATGCGCGTCCAAGCGATTAGGCTGGTGAATAGGCAAATCCGTTCACCGTGAAGGCTGAGTCGTGATGGCGAGGGAAATTTAGTACCGAAGTCCTTGATTCTACGCTGCCAAGAAAAGCCTCTAGTGAGGAAAAAGGTGCCCGTACCGCAAACCGACACAGGTAGGCGAGGAGAGAATCCTAAGACGATCGGGAGAACTCTCGTTAAGGAACTCGGCAAAATGACCCCGTAACTTCGGGAGAAGGGGTGCTTCCTCGGGTTTATAGCCCAGGGGAGCCGCAGTGAAAAGATCCAAGCGACTGTTTAGCAAAAACACAGGTCTCTGCAAAGCCGTAAGGCGAAGTATAGGGGCTGACACCTGCCCGGTGCTGGAAGGTTAAGAGGAGGGGTTATCCCTTACGGGAGAAGCTCTGAATCGAAGCCCCAGTAAACGGCGGCCGTAACTATAACGGTCCTAAGGTAGCGAAATTCCTTGTCGGGTAAGTTCCGACCCGCACGAAAGGTGCAACGACTTGGATACTGTCTCAACGAGAGACCCGGTGAAATTATAGTACCTGTGAAGATGCAGGTTACCCGCGACAGGACGGAAAGACCCCATGGAGCTTTACTGTAGCCTGATATTGGATTTTGGTACAGCTTGTACAGGATAGGTAGGAGCCATAGAAGTCGGACCGCCAGGTTCGATGGAGGCGTCGGTGGGATACTACCCTGGCTGTACTGACATTCTAACCCAGCACCGTGATCCGGTGCGGAGACAGTGTCAGGTGGGCAGTTTGACTGGGGCGGTCGCCTCCTAAAGTGTAACGGAGGCGCCCAAAGGTTCCCTCAGAATGGTTGGAAATCATTCGCAGAGTGTAAAGGCACAAGGGAGCTTGACTGCGAGACCTACAAGTCGAGCAGGGACGAAAGTCGGGCTTAGTGATCCGGTGGTTCCGCATGGAAGGGCCATCGCTCAACGGATAAAAGCTACCCTGGGGATAACAGGCTTATCTCCCCCAAGAGTCCACATCGACGGGGAGGTTTGGCACCTCGATGTCGGCTCATCGCATCCTGGGGCTGAAGTAGGTCCCAAGGGTTGGGCTGTTCGCCCATTAAAGCGGTACGCGAGCTGGGTTCAGAACGTCGTGAGACAGTTCGGTCCCTATCCGTCGCGGGCGCAGGAAATTTGAGAGGAGCTGTCCTTAGTACGAGAGGACCGGGATGGACACACCGCTGGTGTACCAGTTGTTCCGCCAGGAGCATAGCTGGGTAGCTACGTGTGGAAGGGATAAGTGCTGAAAGCATCTAAGCATGAAGCCCCCCTCGAGATGAGATTTCCCACAGCATTAAGCTGGTAAGATCCCTTAGAGATGATGAGGTAGATAGGTTCGGGGTGGAAGCGTGGCAACACGTGGAGCTGACGAATACTAATCGATCGAGGGCTTAACCTAAAATATTGGAAAGTTGTGCGTGCTATCTAGTTTTCAGGGAACACCTGAAATAAGGAAGTTCGATTAAGTGCCACCACGTCCTGTGGTGAACACCGAACGGCTAACATCCTGTTAGTCTAGTGATGATGGCGAAGAGGTCACACCCGTTCCCATGCCGAACACGGAAGTTAAGCTCTTCAGCGCCGATGGTAGTTGGGGGATCTCCCCCTGCAAGAGTAGGACGTCGCTGGGCAACATAAGAGAAGCGAGAGACCTGAGGGTTTCTCGCTTTTTTGTATTCAAAAAATGTTGAAAGCTCGTAAGAGAAAAAGCTGCAGGAAAGACAATCAAAAACTTCTTCGTAAGCTTCGTAGGGGTGGGAGAAGCAAGAAATTCGAGGAAGCAAGTGATGTCAGACCGGAGTGGATATTCGAGAGATCCATGAGGATCTGGCATCGCGCAGCTGACGAAGAAGTTCGCCGCTTATCGCGCCCCGTATGAGAACACGGAAGTTAAGCTCGAGCGCCGATGGTAGTTGGGGAATCTCCCCCTGCAAGAGTAGGACGTCGCTGGGCAATGAAGAAAAGCGAGAGACCTGAGGGTTTCTCGCTTTTTTTGTATTTCTTTCTCAACACTTTTAGATAGCTAGTTCTGTTTTAAAAGATCGCGGAATTAATTTTTCTGTTTGCATAATTGTTTTGCCTTACTATCGCAGAGTAATTCCTCAAGCATCTAAATACCTGATCGGATATATTCTCTATCTAAGCACTCTATATAATTGAGAAATAAAAGCAATTCATATAGCAGGGCTAAGAAACTTTTAATGAAAAATCTTGCTACCCTTATGTAGCAAATGAATTATTCGAGTCTGATCGTATTTTTTTTGTTTAATAGTTTTCTGAAGAAAATTTTAGTTGCTCTATTAAAAGGTGAAAACTAGAGAAAAAAGAGTCTTGGATTTATCTTAAATGGTAATGCTTTATACAGAAGAACTACGATAGGCTTGTTGCTTTGCAATCCTTGATAAAAACGTTATAATATATTTAACGTCAAATATAGTCAAAGTCAGTATGGGGACGGAGAGGAGGGAACTACGTGAGGAATGTTTCCGATATTATTGAAGCATATTTAAAGAAAATTTTAATGGTGGATGGAAGGGATGCTGTTGAAATAAAGCGAAGTGAAATAGCAGATAAATTTCAATGTGTTCCCTCACAAATTAATTATGTAATAAATACCCGCTTTACGATTGAAAAAGGCTATATTGTGGAAAGTAAGAGAGGTGGAGGGGGTTATATACGGATCGTTAAAGTTAAACCCGAAACCCACGCTGATTTAATAGACGAAATGATACAGATCGTCAAAAATCAAGTGCCACAAGTAGTTTCAGAAAATATTATTCTTCGTTTACATGAAGAAGAGGTAATTTCGGAGCGAGAAGCGAAGTTAATGTTAAGCGTACTAGATCGTACTGTGATTACTATAGAATTACCAGTTAGAGATCATCTGCGTGCGAATATGTTGCGTGCAATGCTAACTGCTTTAAAATATAAATAAATTTTATACTTTTTAGGGTAGAGAAGGAGGGTTGCCCTATGACTTGTCAGGAATGTGGTGAGCGCCCTGCTACGCTTCATTTCACTAAGATTATTAATGGTGAAAAAACAGAGTTTCACATTTGTGAGAAGTGTGCTAAGGAAAAAGGTGAGGTTGAGCCAGGCACTAACCATTTTTCTATCCATAACTTATTATCGGGATTACTAAATTTCGATACCCCTATTGAGGAGAATCCAGCTCAGTCTTTTTATAAAAAAGAGCCAATACACTGTCCAAAGTGTGGGTTGACCTATCAACAATTCACTAAGATTGGAAGATTTGGGTGTTCTGAGTGCTACAAAACCTTTTCGGATAACTTGGATCCTATACTTAAAAAAGTTCATGGGGGCAATACTGTTCACGCTGGAAAAGTTCCGAAGAGGGCTGGAGCAGCGATAGAAATTGAACGCAAAGTCCAGAACTTAAGAAGCAAAATGAAAGAGTATATCCAGCATGAAGAATTTGAAAAAGCTGCAGAAACTAGAGATTTGATTCGTTCCCTTGAAGAAAAGAGCAAATGGGAAGGGGGAGCATAATGTCACTTCAGCATTTTATCAGTGAAGCCGTAAGCCCATGGATGAAAGATGAGGGTCCAGATTCTGATATTGTCATGAGTAGTCGGGTCCGATTTGCACGTAACTTAAAGAATTATGTTTTTCCGATCGTTTCAAACAGTGAGGATAATTTACAAGTTATAAAAGAAGTTCGACAACAGTTTACAGATATTCCAGACGACCAGATTGGTGAACTTGAATTAATTGAAATGGATGAGTTAAAACCTATCGAGAAGAGAGTTCTTGTGGAGAAGCACTTGATTAGTCCTAACCTTATCGAACACTCAAATAACGGCGGCGTGCTTCTGAGCGAGAATGAAACGGTTAGTATAATGATTAATGAAGAAGATCATTTTCGTATTCAATGTCTAGTTGCAGGGTTCGAACTGAAGAAGGCGCTAAGCATTGCAAATTCATTAGATAACTGGATTGAAGGAAAAGTTGACTACGCATTTGATGAAAGAAAAGGATATTTAACAAGTTGTCCTACTAATGTGGGAACCGGCATGCGAGCTTCTGTTATGCTACACCTCCCTGCGCTTGTATTAACACAGCAATTAAACCATATTATTCCGGCTATCAACCAGCTCGGTCTGGTCGTAAGAGGTAGCTATGGGGAAGGTAGCGAAGCGCTAGGTAATATTTTTCAGATATCAAATCAGATCACTCTTGGAAAGACAGAAGATGACATCATCGAAGATTTACAAGGTGTGGTTATGCAAGTTATCGAAAAAGAACGTGCTGCTAGAAGGGCACTTCTAGATAACTCCAGAATTGAGTTAGAGGATCGTATTTATCGTGCCCTTGGTGTTCTGCAGAACAGCAGAATTATTCAATCAAAAGAAGCAGCTAAGTGTTTGTCAGATGTAAGACTTGGTATTGATTTAGGTCTTGTAAAAGGCTTATCTAAATCGATATTGAATGAATTGCTTATCCTAACGCAACCAGGTTTCTTACAGCAGTATGCTGGGGCAAGTCTTACCCCTACGGAACGAGATATCAAACGTGCTACTTTAATTAGAGAAAGACTTGAACTTGAAGATCAACTAACGAAGAATTTGGAGGGTGATGAACAATGATGTTTGGACGATTTACAGAACGTGCCCAGAAAGTACTTGCTTTAGCACAAGAAGAGGCGATCCGACTTGGCCATAACAACGTTGGTACTGAACATATCTTACTTGGGTTAGTCCGTGAAGGTGAAGGTATTGCAGCCAAAGCGTTAACAGCACTTGGACTTGGCTCAGACAAGATTCAAAAAGAAGTAGAGAAGTTAATTGGACGCGGACAGGACTCTGTTCAATCCATTCACTATACACCACGAGCTAAAAAAGTGATTGAATTATCGATGGATGAAGCACGTAAGTTGAGCCATTCCTATGTAGGTACTGAACATATTCTACTTGGCTTAATTCGTGAGGGTGAAGGCGTTGCTGCACGCGTACTTAATAACTTAGGGGTAAGCTTGAATAAAGCTCGCCAGCAGGTTCTACAATTGTTAGGTAGTAATGAAAGCTCTTCTTCTAGTCATCAAGCTGGAGGAGCGAGCGCGAATACTCCTACACTAGATAGTCTTGCAAGAGATCTTACTGTGATCGCTCGAGACAACGGACTGGATCCTGTTATTGGTCGAAGCAAAGAAATTGAGCGAGTGATTGAAGTGCTTAGCCGACGTACAAAGAATAACCCTGTCCTAATCGGAGAGCCAGGAGTTGGTAAAACTGCAATTGCAGAAGGCCTTGCTCAGCAAATTATTAACAATGAAGTACCTGAAACGCTTCGTGATAAGCGCGTTATGACGCTAGATATGGGTACTGTCGTTGCAGGTACGAAATACCGCGGTGAATTTGAAGACCGTTTGAAGAAAGTAATGGATGAAATTCGTCAGGCAGGTAACATTATTCTGTTTATTGATGAACTTCATACACTAATTGGTGCTGGTGGTGCAGAAGGAGCAATTGATGCTTCAAATATTCTTAAACCTGCACTAGCAAGAGGAGAACTTCAATGTATTGGTGCTACTACTCTTGATGAGTATCGTAAATACATTGAGAAGGATGCTGCCCTTGAACGCCGCTTCCAACCAATTCAAGTTAACGAACCGACAAGTGATGAGTCCGCTCTTATTTTAAAGGGACTTAGAGATCGTTATGAAGCTCATCACCGCGTTACGATTACTGACGATGCGATCGAAGCCGCGGTTAAACTTTCAGATCGTTACATTTCGGATCGTTTCTTGCCGGATAAAGCAATTGATTTAATTGACGAAGCCGCTTCGAAAGTTCGCCTTCGTTCTTATACTGCACCACCAAACTTAAAAGAACTTGATAAGAAGCTTGAAGAGGTTCGAAAAGAAAAGGATGCCTCTGTTCAAAGCCAGGAGTTTGAGAAAGCCGCTTCTCTTCGTGATTCTGAACAACGCTTACGCGAGCAGCTAGAGCAGACGAAGAAAGAATGGAAAGAAAAGCAAGGAAAAGAGAATCAAGAGGTTACACCGGAGGATATTGCAATTGTCGTTGCCAATTGGACCGGTATCCCGGTTTCCAAGCTAGAAGAGCAGGAAACAGAACGTCTATTGAAAATGGAAGAGATTCTTCATAATCGCCTGATCGGTCAAGAAGAAGCCGTAAAATCCATTTCAAAAGCAGTACGACGTGCTCGTGCTGGATTGAAGGATCCTAAGCGCCCAATTGGTTCATTTATTTTCCTTGGGCCAACAGGGGTAGGTAAAACTGAACTAGCTCGTGCTGTTGCTGAAACACTATTCGGTGAAGAAGATTCTGTTATTCGAATTGATATGTCTGAGTACATGGAGAAACACTCAACGTCACGTCTTGTTGGTTCACCTCCAGGTTACGTTGGATATGAAGAAGGCGGGCAGTTAACTGAGAAGGTAAGACGCAAACCTTATTCTGTTATCTTGCTAGATGAAATTGAGAAAGCACATCCAGATGTCTTTAATATTCTTCTTCAAGTACTAGAAGATGGACGTTTGACTGATTCTAAAGGTCGCGTAGTCGATTTCCGTAATACAGTCGTTATTATGACTTCAAACGTTGGAGCTAGCACGCTTAAACGTAATAAATACGTTGGCTTTTCAACTGGCTCTGAAGGTCAGGAATATAGCGATATGAAAGGTAAAGTGATGGATGATCTTAAGAAGACTTTCCGTCCAGAGTTCCTAAACCGAATTGATGAGACGATTGTATTCCATTCTCTTGAAAAGAAACACTTGAAGGAAATCATTGTTCTGATGGCCAACCAGCTTAAAGCTCGTCTATCAGATCATGGTATTGATTTTGAATTAACGGATACGGCTCTAGATAAGATCTCTGAGGAAGGTTATGATCCAGAATATGGTGCTCGACCGCTTAGAAGAGCTCTACAGCGCCATATTGAAGATCGTCTTTCTGAAGAGTTGCTTAGAGGTAACATCGAAAAAGGTCAACGAGTGAAAATCGATTATAAAGAAAATGATTTTGTTGTCGAAACCCTTTCTGAAGCAACTTCATCTTAAGAATAACAACCGGAAGGCAAATGTCTTCCGGTTTTTTTATATTTGAGGAGTGGTTTGAGATACTTAAGGGAAAGGTATTGAGACAATGATTATGTCTTATTTCGGGATGCTAGAGTAAAAGAGTTGAAAAGCAGTTTATTTCAATAATCAGGACGGTTTACTTGTCCTAGAGAACTTTTTAAATCTGCCAATCATTATGAGTTCATAGGAACTTATAAGTTGTGATAAAATAAAGATAGTAATTTGTTCGGTTGATCGTGAAGGTGAGGGTGTTAAATGGCAAAGAAAAAAACGAAATTTATGTGTCAGGATTGTGGCTATGAATCTGCTAAATGGATGGGGAAATGTCCGGGGTGCCATCAATGGAATACTATGGTGGAAGAGGTTGTACCAGGTGACAATGACCGAAGACGTTTTGTTACTTCAAGTAATGAAACTGCAAGTAAACCGACGTCCATCCGACGTATTCAAAAAGAAATGGAGCCTAGAATTTTAACTCATATTACAGAGCTTGATCGCGTGTTAGGCGGCGGAGTAGTACCAGGCTCCCTCGTACTTGTTGGAGGGGACCCGGGTATTGGTAAGTCAACTCTTTTGCTCCAAACGTCATCAAAGCTTGCTGACCAAGATCATCCGGTTCTATATATCTCTGGTGAAGAGTCTGTCAAGCAGACGAAGCTTCGTGCAGATCGTCTAGGAGTCGATGCAGAAAAATTATATGTATTAGCAGAGACTGATCTTGAGTATATTAGTAAAGCAATTGAAGAAATAAACCCCCAGCTTGTGATCATCGATTCGATCCAAACCATTTTCAGGTCAGAAGTTACGTCTGCACCCGGAAGTGTTTCACAAGTGCGGGAATGTACTTCTCAACTTATGCGTATAGCTAAAACAAGAGGAATAGCTATTTTCATTGTTGGCCATGTGACAAAAGAGGGGTCAATTGCTGGTCCGAGACTTTTAGAACATATGGTTGACGCTGTGCTTTATTTTGAAGGGGAACGTCACCATACGTTTCGAATTCTACGCGGAGTAAAGAACCGTTTTGGCTCAACAAATGAAATTGGTGTTTTTGAGATGAAGGAAGAGGGGCTTGAAGAAGTGCTGAACCCTTCAGAAATCTTTCTAGAAGAACGATCATCTGGATCAGCTGGTTCAACGGTTGTTGCATCTATGGAGGGAACAAGAACTGTTCTAGTTGAGATCCAGGCATTAATATCACCAACAAGCTTTGGGAATCCACGAAGAACCGCGACAGGGATTGATCATAATCGCGTTTCTCTATTAATGGCAGTGCTTGAGAAAAGAGTAGGACTTCTCCTGCAAAATCAGGATGCCTATTTAAATGTTGCGGGTGGTGTGCGACTTGATGAGCCGGCAATTGATCTTGCTATTGCAGTTTCAATCGCGTCCAGTTTTAGAGATCAACCAACACGTCCATCAGATATTGTGGTAGGAGAAATTGGACTAACAGGAGAAATCAGAAGGGTATCACGCATCGAACAACGAGTGATTGAAGCTGCCAAACTTGGTTTTGAGCGGGCTATTATTCCGAAGAAAAATATAGGTGGTTGGACTTTCCCTGAAGGTATTCAGGTTATTGGAGTTCAAACCGTAGATGAAGCATTAAATGAAGCGCTAGGAGGGTAGAAGATGGAGATCGATAAGCAGCAGGAAATCATAAATGAAATTCTAAAAATCGTTGCACCCGGTACGCAGTTAAGGCATGGAATCGATAATATACTACGAGCTAATACTGGCGGTTTAATCGTTGTAGGGTATGATGGGAAATTGCAGGACATTGTTGATGGTGGATTTTCAATAGAGTGTCGGTTTACCCCTGCTTACTTGTATGAGCTTGCGAAAATGGATGGAGCCATTATTTTAAACAAAGAAGCTTCTAAAATCCTTTATGCTAATACACAGTTAATACCTGAGACTTCGATCCCGTCTACTGAGACGGGTATCCGACATCGAACAGCGGAACGCGTCGCCAAGCAAACAGGTAATCTAGTGATCTCGATCTCACAGCGTCGTAACGTTATTACACTTTATCAAGGAAGTATTCGATATTCATTAAAGGAAATCGGCGTTATACTGACAAAAGCGAATCAGGCGATGCAAACACTTGAAAAATACAAATCAGTTCTTGATCAAGGGATTACCGATCTCGGAGCTCTTGAGTTTGAAGAACTCGTAACCCTTCAGGAAGTTGCTCAAGTTATCCATCGTATTGAGATGGTTTTGCGCATCAAAAAAGAGATCCTTAACTACATTAATGAGCTTGGTACGGAAGGACGACTGATTAGTATGCAGATGGAAGAGCTTGTTTCGAATCTTGAATCGGAAGCAAAGTGGCTGATTGGAGATTACGTAAAAGATGTGGATGAATCTCCAGCTGATGTTATGAAACGTTTAAAGAAGCTTTCAAGTGATGACTTACTAGAAGACAATGCCATTATGAGAATTCTGGGTTATCATGATCAAAATGAGAATGTAGCACCGAGAGGGTATCGGATCTTGCATAAAATTCCGAGACTGCCATCAAATATAATTGAGAACTTGGTAGATAGTTTTGAAAACCTTAACGCTATTTCTAAAGCCTCTATTGAAGAACTCGATCATGTAGATGGAATTGGGGCCATTCGAGCTAAGAAAATTAAAGATGGATTGAAACGAATTCAGGAGCAACTCTTTGTAGATCGCCACATATAGGGCTGTGAAATAGACATTCCATAGGGGGTGTGCTAATCTATAATTAATTTATAGTCATGCAAGCTAACCTATAATCATACTATAAAATTCACAAACTTCAAGGATTTATGTTTCAATTCTGAGAATTTGTTTATAATGTTAAAAGGAGGTGAAAACGTCAATGATAAAGTGGATTGTACAGTTATTTTTTATCATTTTAGGCGGAGCACTGGGATTAGTATACTTACCAGATTTAATACAATTACTCAATATAGGGGACCTTCCAGCAGTATTTACTAATTCTTATGCAGGTGCTGTCATAGGAGCGGTGTTGTTCTTTCTAGCAACTTTTTGGGTGACAGATTATATTGTCGATTTCATTCGTCTGGTTGAAGAAAAGGTTGTTAGTGCACCGGTTGGAGACGTACTATTTGGGGCAATTGGACTGATTATTGGACTTATAATTGCATTTTTACTAACCGTACCTCTGGCTGAGATTAATTTTCCAGTTGTGAGTAACATTCTGCCGATTTTCATTACCATTTTGCTTGGGTATTTTGGATTCCAGGTTGGATTTAAAAAGCGTGATGAGCTGATTAATCTTTTCTCGAACACCAAAGGAAAAGATAAGAAAAAGGATAACGATGAGGATGAAATTGATTCTGGTTCATCCAAATTGAAAATCCTTGATACAAGCGTAATTATTGACGGAAGAATTGCTGATATCTGTCAAACTGGTTTTCTTGAAGGAACACTCGTTATACCACAATTTGTACTGGAGGAATTGCAGCATATTGCTGATTCATCAGACGTTTTGAAACGAAACCGTGGTCGTCGAGGTCTTGATATACTAAACAAGATACAAAAAGAGCTTGCGGTGAATGTGGAAATATACGAAGGTGATTTTGAAGAAATTCAAGAAGTTGATAGTAAATTGGTTAAGCTTGCCAAGCTTGTTAATGGCATGGTTGTTACAAACGACTTTAACTTAAATAAAGTATGCGAACTTCAAAAGGTTCAAGTGTTGAACATCAACGATTTAGCTAATGCGGTTAAACCAGTCGTTCTCCCTGGTGAAGAGCTTAATGTTCAAGTCATCAAAGATGGAAAAGAATATAATCAGGGCGTAGCCTATCTAGACGATGGTACAATGATTGTAGTGGAAGAAGGTAGGAATTATATTGGCAAAACGATTGATGTTCTTGTAACAAGCGTATTGCAGACATCAGCTGGACGCATGATTTTTGCCAAACCCAAACTACTCGAAAAAGCACTTTAAGTGATAGGCGACGGGGGTTCTAGCTTTGAAATATTCAGTAGTCATTCCTGCTGCCGGACAGGGAAAAAGGATGAACGCAGGCAAAAACAAACAATTTATTATGCTTGAAGGAAAACCGATTATCGTTCATACGATATCGGTTTTTCAGAGTGACCCACATTGCGAGGAGATCGTGCTCGCTGTAAATGAACGTGAGCATGAAGATTTTCACTCGCTTATTCAGGAATATGGATTAACAAAGGTAAGTCGTGTCGTAACAGGTGGCTATGAACGTCAGCAAAGTGTTTATGAAGGACTTAAAGCATTGCAAGGGGATAAAATTGTTTTAATTCACGATGGCGCCCGTCCATTTTTTACACATGAAGTTGCAAATCAAGCGGCGACAGCAGCTAAAGATTACGATGGTGCGATTGTAGCTGTTCCAGTTAAGGACACAGTGAAGCAAGTGGATGAACTGAAGGTGCAGAAAACCATTGATCGCTCAAGCTTGTGGGCCGTGCAAACTCCACAGGCTTTTCGTCTTTCGGTCATCAAAGGAGTTCATAAATGGGCTGAGGAGAACGGTGTGATTGGAACTGACGACGCCAGTTTAGTAGAGATGAATGGACGCTCAGTCCAAGTGATCCCGGGCGATTATTGGAATGTGAAATTAACAACACCTGAAGATTTAATTTTTGCGAGAGCGATCTTGCGAGAGAAGAGGGAGAGTGGAGTTTAATGCGAGTTGGTCATGGCTTTGATGTACATAAGTTAGTGGAAGACCGTCCGTGTATTATTGGAGGGGTTACCATTCCATTTGAGAAAGGTTTGCTTGGTCATTCCGATGCAGACGTACTCCTGCATTCCGTTGCGGATGCTTGTCTTGGGGCTATTGGAGAAGGCGATATAGGAAAACATTTTCCCGATACAGATGAAGCTTTTAAAGATGCTGATTCAAAGGAACTTCTTCGACATGTATTTGGAATTGTGAAGGAAAAAGGCTTCACGCTCGGTAATGTGGATTGCACGATTATTGCGCAGCTTCCCAAAATGGCTCCTCATATTTCAGCTATGCGTGAAGTGATTGCTCATTTACTTGAGGGTGACATTAGCCAGGTGAATGTGAAAGCTACTACTTCAGAGAAGCTTGGATTTACTGGTAGAGGGGAAGGAATTGCGGCTGAAGTTGTCGTATTGCTTCAAAAAGCTTGACCGATAATTTGACGGTAATGGTAAAATAATAAGACAGTTAAAGATAATAATTAATGGTGGTGGATATAATGGGAAACGAAGTACGCGTACGTTATGCGCCGAGCCCAACAGGTTATTTACATATTGGGAATGCAAGAACGGCGTTATTTAATTATTTGTTTGCTAGAAATCAAGGCGGTAAGTTCATCATTCGTATTGAAGATACGGACCAGTCTCGTAATGTTGAAGGCGGCGTTGAGAATCAGCTTGATTACTTAAAGTGGCTAGGAATGGATTGGGATGAAAGTATCGATAAAGAGGGAGAATACGGTCCATATACTCAAATGGAACGTCTAGATATTTATACTGAACATACAAAAGAGCTTTTGAATAAAGAACTTGCATATAAATGTTATTGTACAGAAGATGAGCTTGAGGCAGAGCGAGAAGCACAGCGTGCGCGAGGAGAAATGCCTCGATATTCTGGAAAATGTCGACATCTTACAGAAGATCAGCGTGAAAAGTTAGAAGCGGAAGGTAGAGAACCGAGCATTCGTTTTGCAGTTCCACGTGATAAAGAATATTCGTTTGACGATGTTGTAAAAGACCGCGTATCCTTTGAATCGAATGGAATTGGCGACTTTGTTATCGTTAAGAAGAACGGTATTCCGACTTACAACTATGCAGTTGCTCTCGATGATCACCATATGAAGATTTCTCACGTTCTTCGTGGGGATGATCATATCTCAAACACACCTAAGCAGTTAATGATCTACGAAGCATTTGGTTTTGAACCACCTAAATTTGGTCATATGACACTGATCGTTAATGATCAGAAGAAGAAGCTTAGTAAGCGGGATAAATCAATTGTGCAGTATATTGAACAGTACCATGACTTAGGTTTTCTTCCAGAAGCGTTATTTAATTTTGTGACACTACTTGGTTGGTCGCCTAAGGGAGAAGAAGAGCTGTTTACGAAAGAGCAATTGATCGAAATCTTTGATCCAGAACGCTTGTCCACTTCGCCGGCAGTTTTTGATTCACAAAAACTCTACTGGATGAATAATCAATATATTAAACAGGCGAGTCTTGATCGAGTGGTTGAACTTACTCTTCCACATCTTGTTGAAGCAGGAAGATTCCCTCTTGAAATGACAGCGGAACAAAAGGAATGGGCTCAAGAACTAATCGCCCTTTATCAAGAACAACTTCACTATGGTAGAGAAATTGTTGAGCTTACTGAGTTGTTCTTTAAGCAAGAAATTCAGTATAATGAAGAGGCAATGACAGTACTAAACGAAGAGCAAATTCCTGAAGTGATGCAAGGATTCTTAGACCAACTTAAAGAAGTTGAAGAATTTGAGCCAGCTGCGATTAAATCAGCTATCAAGGCTACTCAAAAGGCAACTGGTCATAAAGGTAAAAAACTCTTTATGCCAATACGTGTAGCTACGACAGGTGAAACACATGGACCTGAACTACCACAGGCGATTGCCTTACTTGGAAGAGAAGCAGTTAATGCTCGTTTGAATCAAGTTCTTGCGATGAATAAAGCATAATAATAAACCAATTGACAACAAACGTTGAAGAGGAAAAGTAAATGAGTGTAATTCTTTATAGAGAGAGCTGTCCTCGGCTGAAAGCAGCTTAAGTATTCATTCATTGAAATGCCCCTCTGAGTCTTCTGCAGAAAGCCTTTATGGTGATTAGGTAGGAGCGGTGCCGCCGTTATCGGTGATAGGAACATTTGTAAAAATGTTCGAAGCAGAGTGGAACCACGCGAATAGCGTCTCTGTGTGATGGAGTCATCACACAGGGGCGCTTTTTTTTTAATAATTATTGTTCTTTGGAACGCTAAGAGGGTGAACCTACATTCTAGTTGACCTTATGGGAGTATACGGAGAGAGGTGAAGACATGTGGAAGACGTTGAAGCAGGATATCGATGTGGTCTTTGATCAAGATCCAGCAGCACGAAGTTATTTTGAGGTTATTTTAACTTATGCTGGCCTTCACGCAATATGGTCACATCGAGTGGCACACTGGTTTTGGAAAAAGAAGTTTTTCTTTCTTGCTAGAGCAGTATCGCAAATCAGTCGATTTTTCACAGGTATCGAAATTCATCCAGGAGCAACAATTGGAGAACGTTGTTTTATTGATCACGGTATGGGTGTTGTTATTGGAGAAACATGTGAGATTGGAAATAATGTGACGTTATTCCAAGGCGTAACACTTGGGGGAACTGGTAAAGAAAAAGGGAAACGTCATCCAACTCTTGGGGATAATACGCTTGTTGCGACGGGAGCGAAGGTGCTAGGCTCCATCACGATAGGAGAGAATTCCAAAGTAGGTGCCGGGTCAGTTGTTTTGCAGGATGTGCCTGTTAATTCAACTGTGGTAGGTATACCTGGAAGAGTCGTTATCCAAAATGGAGTGAAAGTTCCACATAATCTTGACCATCATAAGATGCCGGATCCAGTGGCTGATAAATTTAAGCAAATGGAACAAGAATTGCGAGAGTTAACAGAGGAAGTCCGAACGTTAAGGAAGAGGAGTGAAAGTTATGGCGATTAAGCTATATAATACATTGACACAGAAAAAAGAAACGTTTCAACCAATTGAAGAAGGTAAAGTACGGATGTACGTGTGCGGTCCGACCGTATACAACTATATTCATATTGGTAACGCGCGCCCTGCTATTGTCTTTGATGTTGTCCGTCGTTATCTGCAATACAGAGATTATGATGTGCAGTATGTTTCTAACTTTACGGATGTAGATGATAAATTGATTCGAGCGGCCAATGAATTGGGTGAAGATGTACCGGCAGTGGCTGAACGATTTATCGGTGCTTATCATGAAGATACGGGTGCGCTTGGCGTTAAGAAAGCAGACGAACATCCAAGAGTAACAGAGAACATGCAGGAAATCATTGATTTTATCACAGCTCTTATTGAAAAGAACTACGCATATGAGTCTGAAGGAGATGTGTACTTTAGAACTCGTCAATTCGAAGGTTATGGAAAACTTTCACACCAGTCCATCGATGAGCTTAAGCTCGGTTCTCGAATTGTGGTGGGTGAAAAGAAAGAAGACCCTCTTGATTTTACACTTTGGAAATCTGCAAAAGAAGGTGAAATTTCATGGGCGAGTCCATGGGGAGAGGGGCGACCAGGCTGGCATATTGAATGCTCGGCGATGGCGAAGAAATATTTAGGAGATACAATTGATATTCATGCGGGAGGAAAAGATCTGGCATTCCCTCACCATGAAAATGAAGTAGCGCAAACGGAAGCGTTAACTGGGCATACTTTTGCGAATTATTGGCTTCACAACGGGTATATCAATATTAACAACGAGAAAATGTCTAAATCACTAGGTAATTTTGTCCTTGTTCATGACTTGATTAAACAGCATGACCCAGAAGCGATTCGATTCTTTATGTTGTCTGTTCATTATCGTAATCCCATTAACTTTGACCATGAGCTCCTGGCAAGTGCTAAAACAGGACTTGATCGCATTAAGGATACGGTAGAAAACCTTGAGCACCGCCTTCAACACAGTGCTGACCTTGATGGAGAAGTTGAGAAATGGCAAGAGAAAATTGAGGGATATCGTGAACGCTTCGTTACAGAAATGGACGATGATTTTAATACGGCGAATGCGATCTCCATTTTATTTGAACTTTCTAAAGAAGCTAATCTCTACCTCCAGGGGACAAATTCATCCATGGAGATTCTTGAACTATTTATGGAGCGCTTTGAAGACTTTGGTTCCGTTCTTGGCATTTCCTTCAAAAGAGAAAAAGCTCTACTTGATGAAGATGTGGATCAACTGATAGAAGAACGAAATGAAGCAAGGAAGCAACGTGATTTTGGAAGAGCAGATGAAATTCGTGATGAATTAAAAGAACAGGGAATTCTTCTTGAGGATACACCTCAAGGTGTTCGCTGGAAAAGGATGTAGCGCATGAAGGAAATCGATGCAAAACAACTTAATTCACTTGCGCTTGCTTATATGGGAGATTCTGTTATTGAAATTAACGTTCGGAAGCGGCTGCTTTCACTTGGTCACATTCGACCTAATCAGCTGCACCGAACAGCAACGACGTATGTTTCTGCAAAAGCACAGGCAGCGTTCCTGCACCATGTATTAAACAAAGAATGGCTGACAGAGGAAGAAGCTGGTGTTGTGCGCCGAGGAAGAAATGCTAAATCGGGAACTGTCCCAAAGAATACGAGCGTAAGTACGTACAAATATTCAACAGCCCTTGAAGCTTTGTTTGGGTACCATCATTTAAAGGGAAATGAAGAGAGAGTAAATGAATTGTTACAAAAGCTTTATGAATTCGTAGAACAACCGAAGAAAGAAGTGAAGTCAGATGGATAAAGAATTTATTGTAGGACGAAATTCGGTTCTTGAAGCATTACGATCGGGACACGAAATCAATAAAATTTGGATAAATGAAGGGTCTCAAAAAGGCCCTCTTCAAAACTTGATACAAAAAGCAAAGGAACAAAATGTACTCGTGCAGTTCGTGCCGAAACGAAAGCTAGAACAACTATCCGGGGAAAGTAACCATCAAGGTGTTGTCGCTTCAATTGCGGCTTATGAATATGCTGATCTTGAGGATTTATTTAAGAAAGCAGAGGATTCTGGGAAGCCGCCGTTTTTCCTTATTCTTGATGAAATTGAAGATCCTCATAATCTAGGATCTATATTAAGAACAGCGGATTCTGCAGGAGCTCATGGAGTTATTATTCCAAAAAGAAGAGCGGTTGGTTTAACTTCTACCGTTGCCAAATCTTCTACAGGAGCGATTGAGTATATCCCGGTTGCGCGAGTAACGAACCTTGCTAGAACAATGGACGAGTTGAAAGACCGCGGCTTGTGGTTTGTGGGCACTGATGCAACCGGGGGGCAGGACTATCGTCAGGCAGACTATGATATGGGGATCGGACTTGTCATCGGAAGTGAAGGTAAAGGGATGGGACGTCTTATTAAGGATAAATGTGATTTCTTAGTAAGTCTTCCAATGGCCGGAAAAGTAACCTCTCTCAACGCTTCAGTTGCTGCAGGGTTAATGATGTATGAGGTTTACCGACAACGTCATCCTTTGGGGGAGTAAATAATGGACGTGCTGTTAGTTGATGGCTATAACATTATTGGTGCATGGCCAGAATTGCGAACACTTAAAGAGAGAGATTTCAGTAAAGCACGTGAGCTTCTAATTGAAAAAATGGCCGAATATCAAGCTTATACCGGGTATCAGGTGATCGTCGTTTTTGACGCTCACCTCTCTCATGGTATTGAAAAACGTCATAGCCAATACAGAATTGATGTTATTTATACGAGAGAAAATGAAACAGCAGATGAGCGGATTGAGAAAATGGCGAGGAAACTGAAGGGTATAAGAACGCAAATACATGTGGCAACATCAGATTTTACAGAGCAATGGGCTATCTTTGGCCAAGGTGCACTTAGGAAATCGGCGCGTGAACTTTACAACGAAATGCAAGGAATTGAAAAAGGAATTGAAAAAAGTGTAAATATTGAAAATCGTCGCAATCGTTCTGGTGGCCTGCATTTATCAGAAGAAATTAGCGAAATATTTGAAAAATGGCGAAGAGGCGGTAAATAGGCGGTTGACGATTTTTCGACACGTACTGTATAATATTTCTATATAGCGTACTGGTCGGGGGGAACGCATATTGAGTACAGTAGACCTCAAAGAAAGCACGGTAAATCAAGAACAACTGTCAGTAGACCAAAGACACCTGGAACACGTAGCATTCGATCAACTTGATGATGAAATGCTCGTCATCATGGTTCATGAAGGTCACAGTAGAGCGTTGGAACATTTGATTACGAAGTACAAAAATTTCGTACGCGCTAAGGCGAGGTCGTATTTTCTCATTGGAGCAGACCGAGAAGATATCATCCAAGAAGGGATGATCGGTCTCTACAAAGCCATTCGTGATTTTAGAGGAGACAAGTTCTCATCTTTTAAAGCGTTTGCCGAATTATGCATCACCCGGCAGATGATTACAGCTATCAAAACCGCTACAAGACAGAAGCATATTCCGCTTAACTCTTACGTATCGCTTGATAAGCCAATTTACGATGAAGAGTCTGATCGTACGCTTCTAGACGTTATATGCGGCACGAAAGTAACAGATCCTGAGGAATTAATTATTAATCAGGAAGAATTTGATGACATCGAACTTAAAATGTCAGAAATTTTGAGCGATTTAGAGAGAAAGGTGCTAATGCTCTATCTCGATGGACGTTCATACCAAGAAATTTCGGTTGATCTAAACCGTCACGTCAAGTCAATTGATAACGCATTGCAACGAGTGAAACGCAAGTTAGAGCGTTATCTCGAACTACGTGAAGTCAGCCTTTAATATGGACAAACCTAAGATGGTTAGGGAAAAGAACAGGGGCGAGTTCCCTGTTCTTTTCTTATGAGTACCTATCCGACGCTTTATTGACATGCTGAAACACGCTGTGATAAAGTGATAAAAGTAAGAATGTCAATTTTTTGTTAGGTTTGTAAGAACGTCACAGGGTAGCTGAACGTTTTTTTATTTTGCTCTTTTTTGAAATAATATAGCTTATATAAATTACAAACTTCACTACTGCGCGGCTTAGGAAGGTGTCATTATGCGAAAAAAGGCAGTACTAGCATGTGTTCAATGCAATAGCCGAAACTATACAACTATGAAAAACTCACAGACGAGCCCGGCCCGCATGGAAGTTAAGAAGTATTGCAAATACTGCGATGTTCACACTGTCCATCGTGAAACAAAGTAATGCCTCGAAGGGTGTTTGCTTCTTGAGGCAAACCTTATCAAAATAGATTCTCGGGGGAGTTTTCCACCAGATTAATTGGGGGTAACAAGTAATGGCAAGTATTGTTCAACGTTCTGGTAAGTTCTTTCGTAATGTCGCAAGTGAAATGAAGCGGGTAAGTTGGCCAACGCGTAAGGAATTAACACGCTATACGATTGTAACTGTTACAACGGTTATTTTTATAGCTGTTTTCTTCGCATTGATTGACCAGGGTATTTCCTCGATAATCCGCCTCATTTTAGGATAATTCGTTATAAATTTTCATTCAGAAGGTTAGAATGAGAGAGTAAATGAGCTGGGGAGGGAAGGACGCAGTCCTGCAAATATGGAAAAAAGATGGTATGTTGTTCATACGTACTCGGGGTATGAAAACAAAGTAAAAACCAACCTTGAGAAAAGGGTTGAGACAATGGGCATGACGGATAAGATCTTTCGTGTTCTCGTCCCGGTAGAAGAAGAAACAGAAGAGAAGAACGGCAAGAAAAAGACAGTTATGAAAAAAGTCTTTCCTGGCTATGTTATTACAGAAATGGTCATGACAGATGATTCATGGTATGTCGTTCGGAATACACCAGGTGTTACTGGATTCGTAGGGTCTAGTGGTGCTGGGTCTAAACCGACTGCATTGCTTCCGGAAGAAGTGGAATCACTTCTTAAGCAAATGGGTATGGAGCAACCAAAAGTAGATGTAGACTTTGAACTTAAAGAGAAAGTTAAAGTGAAAGAAGGTCCATTTGCTGATTTCGTAGGTTCTGTTGAAGGGATCGATACGGACAAAGGAAAGGTCAAAGTGCACGTAAATATGTTCGGCAGAGAAACGCCTGTTGAACTTAATTTCGGACAAGTTGAGAAGTTCTAATTGAAAAGTCCTTGCTTAACTTTTCGATTAATGATAGAATTTTAATGTTTCATGAGTCTCATACTAATCGAGACATTCAATTGATATATAAGGTGGGAGGGTGTAAAACACCCAAATACCACATCACGGACTTAAGGAGGTGTGTCGCGTGGCTAAAAAGGTAATCAAGGTTGTTAAATTGCAAATCCCGGCTGGGAAGGCGAATCCTGCACCGCCAGTAGGACCTGCACTAGGTCAAGCTGGAGTTAACATTATGGGATTCTGTAAAGAGTTTAATGCTCGTACTTCTGACCAAGCTGGTATGATCATTCCAGTAGAAATTACGGTTTTTGAAGACCGTTCATTTACATTTATCACTAAAACTCCACCAGCTGCAGTTCTTCTTAAGAAAGCAGCAGGTATCGAGTCAGGTTCTGGTGAACCAAACCGCAACAAAGTTGCGACTGTGAAGCGTGATAAAGTGCGTGAAATCGCTGAAACAAAAATGCCAGACCTTAACGCAGCGAATGTTGATTCTGCAATGCGTATGGTTGAAGGTACTGCACGTAGCATGGGAATTACGATCGAAGATTAATGTTACACAAGCCGTTGCGATTAAAAGGGATTCCTGCCTGTGTTATACAGGTTCGCAACTTTTATTATGATGTCGACATTTTGGCGTCATAAATAGTGGGAGGTTAATCCGCTAAACCACATTCAAGGAGGAACACAAAATGGCAAAAAGAGGTAAGAGATACCAGGAGGCTGCCAAGCTAGTTGAACGTACAACTTTCTATGAGCCTCAAGAAGCAGTTGAACTTGTGAAAAAGACATCTGTAGGAAACTTTGATGGAACAGTTGAAGCAGCAGTTCGTCTTGGAGTAGACCCTAAGAAAAACGACCAGCAGGTTCGTGGCGCGGTTGTACTTCCAAACGGAACTGGTAAAACACAACGCGTTCTTGTTTTCGCTAAAGGCGAAAAGGCTAAAGAAGCTGAAGCAGCTGGCGCTGACTATGTAGGAGAAGCAGACTATATCGCTAAAATCAACGAAGGTTGGTTTGAGTTTGACGTAATCGTTGCAACTCCAGACATGATGGGCGAAGTTGGTAAACTAGGTCGTGTACTTGGACCAAAAGGTTTAATGCCGAACCCGAAAACTGGAACAGTAACGTTCGACGTTGAAAAAGCTGTTAACGAAATCAAAGCTGGTAAAGTAGAGTACCGCGTTGATCGTGCTGGTAACGTCCATGCACCAATCGGTAAAGTATCTTTCGAAGCTGACAAGCTTGTTGAAAACTTAAACACACTTGTAGAAACACTTGTGAAAGTTAAGCCAGCAGCAGCTAAAGGTACGTACCTTAAAAACATTTCGGTTACATCTACAATGGGACCTGGTGTTAAAGTTAACGCATCAACTTACCGCTAATTAAATTAGCTGTTGACATTTGCGTAGCTATTAAATATACTTGTAAATGTTGTTTGATAAATTAATACTTTCTGTACCGTAGACAGCAGGGGTGTTCTTGCACTTAATATCCTGCCGA
The DNA here is from genome assembly GCF_056173665.1 of Anaerobacillus sp. QJM3NY_17. Lineage (NCBI taxonomy): Bacteria > Bacillati > Bacillota > Bacilli > Caryophanales > Bacillaceae > Anaerobacillus > Anaerobacillus sp. QJM3NY_17. The sequence goes on from NZ_CM149685.1 coordinate 148,126, forward strand.
GGTGTGAAGTGATTCGATACGTATGTAATCGTAAAGCCTTCATGTCTTCGGATGTGAAGGCTTTTTATATGACCTCATATTCCAGGGCGGTATAGATACATTTCTTTAGGAGGTGGAACTATGAGCAGTATAGTTGAACAGAAGAAGCAACTAGTTACGGAAATTGCAGACAAACTACGTGATAGCCAATCAACAATTTTTGTTGATTATCGTGGACTTGATGTTTCTGAAGTAACTGAGCTTCGTAAGCAATTGCGTGATGCAAACGTTGAGTTCCGTGTTTACAAGAACACAATGACTCGTCGCGCGGCAGAAGAGCTTGAACTTACTGATTTGAATGAACACCTTGTCGGACCTACGGCAATCGCGTTCAGCAATGAAGATGTTGTTGCTCCTGCTAAAATTTTGAACAACTTCGCTAAGAATCACGAAGCTCTTGAAATCAAGACTGGCGTAATCGAAGGCGGCGTTGTATCAGTAGAAAAGATCAAAGAACTTGCGGACCTACCAAACCGCGATGGACTACTTTCTATGTTGCTATCTGTGCTTCAAGCACCTATGCGCAATATGGCACTTGCTACAAAAGCTGTGGCTGATCAAAAGGAAGAACAAGGCGCGTAAACGCACGGCCTATCAATTGGTATAAATAAAACAAAAATTAAGGAGGATTTACTCATGGGTAACGAGCAAATCATTGAAGCAATCAAAGAAATGACAGTTCTTGAGCTTAACGACCTAGTTAAAGCAATCGAAGAAGAATTTGGTGTAACTGCAGCAGCTCCAGTAGCAGCAGCAGGTGGCGCAGCAGAAGGTGCTGCTGAAGAGCAATCTGAATTTGACGTAGTTCTTGAAAGTGCTGGAAGCAGCAAAATCAAGGTCATCAAAGTTGTTCGCGAAATCACTGGTCTTGGCTTGAAAGAAGCTAAAGAACTAGTTGATGGCGCACCAAGCCCGATTAAAGAAGGCATTGCTAAAGAAGAAGCTGAAGAGCTTAAAGGCAAGCTTGAAGAAGTTGGCGCAGTAATCGAAGTTAAGTAGTCGTTTGAAACAAAAGCTCGCTTTTAAAAGCGAGCTTTTTGTTATTTGACGCTATTATTTTTGGTTTGGTTATAGGGGTTAGGCTTATAGAAATGACGTTGAAAAGAGGGAAAGCAATGGGTGAACATTATTATACGAAGAATCCGGGTGTGAAAAGCAGTCCGAACAAAATTGATGCGGATTTACGGGGAAGTAAATTTCAATTCACGACTGATTCTGGTGTTTTTTCAAAGAAGGAAATCGATTTTGGGAGTAAACTTCTAATCGAATCATTTGAAGAACCTGAACTTGAAGGGGATATTGTTGATGTTGGATGTGGCTATGGCCCGATCGGCATTTCACTTGCTTCTGAATTTTCAAATCGTTATTTTTATATGCTAGACATAAATGAACGCGCAACAGAGCTTGCGATGAGCAATGCCATTAAGAATCGCGTTCATAATTTGAGCGTTATGGCAAGTGATCAGTTGAATGCCGTAAAAGATAAAACGTTCGCGTCTGTCCTTACGAACCCTCCTATACGTGCAGGTAAACAAGTTGTTCATGGAATTCTTGAAGAGGCCTATGACGTTTTAAAAAAAGGTGGGACGCTTTGGGTAGTGATCCAAAAGAAGCAAGGGGCCCCATCTGCAATAACCAGACTCGAAGAAATGTTTGAGCATGTTGAAACCGTCGTGAAAAAGAAAGGATACTATATTCTTAAAGCAGTCAAGTAAAATATGAAAATATCCTTTGACTTCATGGATGGCCTATGCTAATATAACATAATGCCAATGATGGATTTTCCAGGCCTTTTTCACATTCGTTTGCAAAGAGGTATAAAATGCCGTCGTCTGGAAAAACTAATATAATCGCTTATAGTTAAGGGGAATTTTTATCAATGCCCTTTTTCTTTTTTTGTCCAACGATAGATTCTTTTTAAAACAGAATATCATTGGGCTAAGAAAATAAATACGCTGGATTTGAGGGGTGAATCATTTGACAGGCCAACTAGTTCAGTATGGACGCCACCGCCAAAGAAGAAGCTACGCGCGAATCAAAGAAGTGTTGGATTTGCCAAATCTAATTGAGATTCAAACGGCTTCTTATCAATGGTTTCTTGATGAGGGTTTACGAGAAATGTTTCAGGATATTTCTCCAATCGAAGATTTCACTGGTAATCTTGTGCTGGAATTTATTGATTACAGCCTCGGTGAACCTAAGTATCCCGTGGAAGAAACCAAAGAGCGAGATGTGACCTATTCTGCGCCTTTACGTGTAAAAGTACGCTTGATCAATAAAGAAACAGGCGAAGTAAAGGAACAGGAAGTGTTCATGGGTGACTTCCCATTAATGACTGAAACAGGTACGTTTATTATTAATGGGGCAGAACGCGTAATCGTATCTCAGCTCGTGCGTTCTCCAAGTGTCTACTATAGTGAAAAGATCGATAAGAACGGCAAAAAAGGATATACAGCTACTGTCATTCCAAACCGAGGAGCATGGCTGGAATTTGAAACTGATGCCAAAGATATTGTCTATGTACGAATTGATCGTACTAGAAAGCTACCAATTACGGTGCTGCTCAGAGCGTTAGGGTTTGGGTCTGATCAAGAAATCATAGATCTCCTAGGTGAAGATGAGTATCTTCGCAATACCCTGGAAAAAGACAACACGGACGGCACGGAAAAAGCGCTTCTAGAAATCTACGAACGCTTACGTCCTGGCGAGCCTCCGACTGTCGATAACGCCAAAAGCTTACTTGATTCTCGCTTTTTTGATCCAAAGCGCTATGATCTTGCGAACGTAGGACGTTACAAGATTAACAAGAAGCTTCATATTAAAAATCGTCTATTCAATCAACGTCTTGCGGAAACGCTTGTTGATCCTGAAACAGGCGAAGTGATTGCAGAAGAAGGCGCGATCCTTGATCGTCGTCTACTGGACAGAATCCTTCCTGCTCTAGAGACTAACGTTGGATTTAAGGACGTTGAACCTCACGGTGGAGTAATTGAAGATGAGTCTATCGGTCTGCAATCCATTAAGGTATACGCACCTGATGATCCAGAAGGGGAAAGAGTCATTAATGTAATTGGTAATGGTGGAGTTGAAACAGGCGTGAAGAATATCACACCTGGCGACATCATTTCTTCTATTAACTATTTCTTTAACCTTCTACATCAAGTAGGTAACACAGATGACATTGATCACCTAGGTAACCGTCGTCTTCGTTCTGTAGGTGAACTACTTCAGAACCAATTCCGTATCGGTTTATCTCGTATGGAACGTGTCGTTCGTGAACGTATGTCTATTCAGGATACGAACGTTATTACGCCTCAGGCGCTTATCAACATTCGTCCTGTTATCGCTTCTATTAAAGAATTCTTTGGTAGCTCTCAGTTGTCCCAGTTTATGGATCAGACAAACCCGCTAGCTGAGTTAACTCACAAGCGTCGTTTATCTGCTCTAGGACCTGGTGGTTTAACACGTGAGCGTGCTGGCTTTGAAGTTCGTGACGTACATTACTCCCACTATGGCAGAATGTGTCCGATCGAAACTCCAGAGGGACCAAACATCGGACTTATTAACTCATTGTCTTCTTATGCGAGAGTTAATAAATTTGGCTTTATTGAAACGCCATACCGCAGAGTAGATCCTGAAACAGGTAAAGTGACGGAGTTTATTGACTACCTAACTGCTGATGAACAGGATAACTACGTTGTGGCACAGGCAAATGCTAAGCTACACGATGATGGTTCATTCCAAGACGAAGATATTGTTGCTCGTTTCCGTAGCGAAAACATTATCATCGCTCGTGAAAAAATTGATTACATGGACGTATCACCGAAACAGGTAGTTTCGGCCGCAACGGCTTGTATTCCGTTCCTTGAGAATGATGACTCCAACCGTGCGCTTATGGGTGCGAACATGCAGCGTCAAGCTGTACCTTTGATGGTTCCTGAAGCACCAATTGTCGGAACAGGTATGGAGCATGTTAACGGAAAAGATTCCGGTGCTGCTGTTATTTGTAAGCATGACGGTCTAGTCGAGTTTGCATCTGCTGCAGAAATTCATGTTCGTCGTATCTCCGTCATTGATGGACAGGAAGTGAAAGGCGATCTTGATCGTTACAAATTGCTTAAATTCATTCGTTCCAACCAGGGAACGTGCTATAACCAAAAGCCTATTGTTGTTGAAGGCGATCGCGTTGTAAAAGGAGAAATCCTTGGCGACGGACCTTCAATGGAAAAAGGTGAAATGGCCCTTGGGCGTAACGTCCTAGTCGGGTTTATGACATGGGAAGGTTACAACTACGAGGATGCTATTATTATGAGCGAACGTCTTGTAAAAGATGACGTTTATACCTCAATTCACATCGAAGAGTACGAATCAGAAGCTCGCGATACAAAGCTAGGACCTGAAGAAATCACTCGTGACATTCCGAATGTTGGGGAAGACGCATTGCGTAACCTTGATGAACGCGGAATTATTCGCATGGGTGCTGAAGTGAAAGACGGAGATATCCTTGTAGGTAAAGTTACTCCTAAAGGTGTAACAGAGCTAACTGCTGAAGAACGTCTACTTCATGCAATCTTTGGAGAAAAAGCTCGTGAAGTTCGTGATACTTCTCTACGTGTACCTCACGGCGGAGATGGTATTGTACTTGATGTGAAGATCTTTAACCGTGAAGACGGCGATGAGCTTCCTCCGGGAGTAAATCAACTTGTTCGTGTTTATATTGTACAGAAGCGTAAGATTCATGAAGGAGATAAAATGGCGGGACGTCATGGTAACAAAGGTGTAATCTCTAGGATTCTTCCTGAAGAAGATATGCCATACTTGCCTGATGGAACTCCGATCGATATCATGTTGAATCCTCTAGGTGTTCCTTCTCGTATGAACATTGGACAGGTACTAGAGTTGCATATCGGTATGGCCGCACGTGCACTTGGAATTCACGTAGCAACACCGGTATTTGATGGAGCTCGTGAAGAAGACGTATGGGAAACACTAGAAGAAGCAGGAATGCCACGTGATGGTAAAACTGTTCTTTACGATGGTCGCACAGGCGAACCATTTGATAACCGCATTTCTGTCGGTGTCATGTATATGATCAAACTTGCTCACATGGTCGATGACAAGCTTCACGCACGTTCTACTGGACCATATTCACTTGTTACGCAGCAACCGCTTGGTGGTAAAGCACAATTCGGTGGACAGCGTTTCGGTGAGATGGAAGTATGGGCACTCGAAGCATATGGTGCTGCATATACCCTTCAAGAGATTTTGACTGTGAAGTCGGATGATGTTGTTGGACGTGTTAAGACTTACGAAGCAATCGTAAAAGGCGAAAATGTTCCTGAGCCTGGTATTCCAGAATCGTTTAAAGTTCTAATCAAAGAATTGCAGTCGCTTGGTATGGATGTCAAAATGCTAGCAAGTGATGAGCAAGAAATTGAAATGAAAGAGTTAGACGATGAAGAAGACCAATCCAGTGAGAAATTAAACTTGAATGTTGGGTCAAATCAGGCGAGTGAGTAAGGGTTAAACCTGAATTCTAAAGGGAGGTAGGCCCCTTGATAGATGTCAATAAATTTGAGTATATGAAAATCGGTCTGGCGTCACCGGCTAAAATCCGCTCTTGGTCAAGAGGAGAAGTTAAGAAGCCAGAAACCATTAACTACCGTACCTTGAAGCCAGAGAAAGATGGTCTTTTCTGTGAGCGAATCTTTGGACCCACAAAAGACTGGGAATGTCATTGTGGGAAATACAAACGTATCCGTTATAAAGGAGTCGTTTGTGATCGCTGCGGTGTTGAAGTAACACGTGCAAAAGTCCGTCGTGAGAGAATGGGGCACATCGAGCTTGCTGCTCCTGTCTCTCACATCTGGTACTTTAAAGGCATTCCAAGTCGTATGGGACTTGTTCTCGACATGTCTCCGCGTGCACTAGAAGAAGTTATTTATTTTGCTTCTTATGTTGTCACTGAAGCTGGAGACACACCGCTTGAGAAGAAACAACTTCTTTCTGAAAAAGAATACCGTGCATACCGTGAAAAGTATGGTAAAACATTCTCTGCAGAAATGGGTGCGGAAGCAATCCGCAGACTACTGTTTGATATCGACCTTGATAAAGAAGTAGATATCCTTAAAGAAGAGCTTAAAACTGCACAAGGTCAACGTAGAACTCGTGCGATTAAACGTCTTGAAGTACTTGAGGCATTTCGTGGTTCAGGAAATAACCCGTCATGGATGATTTTAGATGTTCTTCCGGTTATTCCTCCAGAGCTTCGTCCTATGGTACAGCTTGACGGCGGACGATTTGCGACATCGGATTTAAACGATCTGTATCGTCGTGTAATTAACCGCAATAATCGTTTGAAACGTTTGTTAGATCTTGGTGCTCCTAGTATTATCGTGCAGAACGAGAAGCGTATGCTTCAAGAAGCTGTCGATGCCCTTATTGATAACGGCCGTCGTGGTCGTCCAGTAACAGGTCCTGGTAACCGTCCTTTGAAATCTCTTTCTCACATGCTGAAAGGGAAGCAAGGTCGTTTCCGTCAGAATCTACTAGGTAAGCGTGTTGACTATTCAGGTCGTTCCGTTATCGTTGTAGGTCCTCACTTGAAGATGTATCAATGTGGACTTCCAAAAGAAATGGCGCTTGAATTGTTCAAACCTTTCGTAATGAAGGAGCTTGTATCAAAAGGTCTTGCACACAACATTAAGAGTGCGAAACGTAAAGTAGAAAAAGTTCACCCTGAAGTTTGGGACGTTTTGGAAAACGTAATTAAAGAACATCCAGTTCTTTTAAACCGTGCACCAACGCTTCACAGACTTGGAATTCAGGCGTTTGAACCCATTCTAGTTGAAGGGCGCGCGATTCGTCTTCACCCACTCGTATGTACAGCTTACAATGCTGACTTCGATGGTGACCAAATGGCCGTCCACGTACCGTTATCTGCTGAAGCACAAGCTGAAGCACGTATCTTAATGCTTGCAGCACAGAACATCCTTAACCCGAAAGATGGTAAACCAGTTGTTACGCCGTCACAGGATATGGTTCTAGGTAACTACTACCTTACTATGGAACGTGAAGGAGCAATCGGTGAGGGTTCTGTTTACAAAGATACAAATGAAGCATTAATTGCTTACCAGAATGGATTTGCACATCTTCATTCTCGCGTAGCAATCCCTGCTGCATCATTGAATAAATCTGCCTTTACTGAAGAGCAGAACAAGCAATTGCTTGTGACAACGGTTGGTAAGTTGATTTTCAACGAAATTCTTCCGGAGTCATTCCCATATATTAATGAACCGACGACAAATAACCTTGAAATCGCCACACCGGAAAATTACTTCCTTCCTCACGGAGTGAATGTGAAAGAAGAAATTGCTCAGCGCGAATTGATTTCACCATTTAAGAAAGGTATTCTTGGTAAAATCATCGCCGAGGTGTTTAAGCGATTCAAAGTGACTGAAACGTCTCGTATGCTTGACCGCATGAAAGATCTTGGTTTCAAATTCTCAACTAAAGCTGGTATTACCGTTGGTGTAGCTGACGTAGTGGTACTTGCTGAGAAACAAGAAATTGTTCATGAGGCTGAAGAGAAAGTCGAAAAAGTTCTTAAGCAATTCCGTCGTGGTCTTATTACTGACGACGAGCGATATGATCGTGTTATTGCGATTTGGAGTAGTGCGAAAGATCGTATCCAGGAAAAACTAATGAATCGACTCGAAAAAGATAACCCAATCTTTATGATGAGTGATTCAGGTGCTCGTGGTAACGCATCTAACTTTACTCAGCTCGCAGGTATGCGTGGATTGATGGCAAACCCATCTGGACAGATCATTGAACTTCCAATCAAATCCAGCTTCCGCGAAGGTCTAACAGTGCTTGAGTACTTTATTTCAACACACGGTGCTCGTAAAGGTCTTGCCGATACGGCCCTTAAAACAGCTGACTCAGGTTACCTTACTCGTCGTCTTGTTGACGTGGCACAGGATGTTATTGTTCGTGAAGACGATTGTGGTACGGATCGCGGCCTTGAAGTTAGTGCGATTAAGAATGGAAATGAATTAATCGAAGGGTTGTTTGACCGTCTTGTTGGCCGTGTTGCCTTTAAGAAAGTTAGACATCCTGAGACGAACGAAGTTCTTGTTGAGAAAAATAACCTAATTACAGAAGACATTGCTACTGAAATCGTAGAAGCTGGTATTGAGAACGTCTATATCCGCTCTGCCTTTACTTGTAGCACTAGTCATGGCGTTTGTAAGAAGTGTTATGGACGTAACCTTGCAACTGGTACTCGTGTAGAAGTTGGTGAAGCAGTTGGAATTATCGCTGCTCAATCAATCGGTGAACCAGGTACACAGTTGACAATGCGTACATTCCACACAGGTGGTGTTGCCGGAGACGATATTACTCAGGGTCTTCCTCGTATCCAGGAGCTATTTGAAGCACGTAACCCTAAAGGTCAGGCTGTTGTGTCTGAACTTGATGGTAAAGTGATTGATTTGGCTGAGGTGAAAGAGAAGAAAGAGATTGTCGTTCAAGGTGAAACTGAAACAAGAAACTACCCTGTTCCATACGGCGCTCGTTTGAAAATAGTTGTAGGAGATGAAGTGAAGGCTGGTCAACCTCTAACTGAAGGTTCGATTGACCCTAAACAACTTCTAACAATTAGTGGTATTGACGGCGTTCAAGAATACCTACTTGCAGAAGTGCAAAAGGTTTACCGTATGCAGGGTGTTGAAATTGGCGATAAACACGTTGAAGTTATGGTTCGTCAGATGATGCGTAAGATTCGTGTTATTGATGCGGGCGATACTGAAGTGTTGCCAGGATCCCTTATCGATATTCACCAGTTTAAAGGTGTTAACCGTAAAGTTCTTAAACAAGGTGGCTTACCTGCAACTGGTCGTCCGGTTCTTCTTGGTATTACTAAAGCGTCTCTTGAAACTGAATCATTCTTATCAGCAGCATCCTTCCAGGAAACAACTCGTGTCCTAACTGATGCAGCTATCAAAGGTAAGCGTGATGAGCTACTTGGTCTTAAGGAAAATGTTATTATCGGTAAACTTGTTCCGGCAGGTACTGGTATGCAACGTTACCGTAGAATCAACGTAGCAGGTGAAGCACAAGAGGCTGAAGAGCTTTTAGAACAAGAAGAAAGTGCGTTAGTTAGTCAAGAATAAACAGGGGAAGTGTTGACATCGGAAGTACAGGGTGATATTATATCCAAGGTGCTTCCGATAATCCTGTTACTTTGGAGGATATGTTCTTGTCTTATGAAAAAGTATCACAGGCAGATGAATTGATTATCGGAACGAAACAAACTCTAAAGGCCCTCCAGATTGGAGAAGCGAAGGAAGTTTTCATCGCTGACGACGCTGATCGCAGGGTAACTTCTAAAGTTGTTGCACTCGCCGAAGAGAAAAGCATACCAGTTTACCGAGTGGATTCTATGAAGAAGCTAGGTAAGGCATGTGGAATCGAAGTAGGCGCAGCAACAGTTACGATAAAAGCATAACCGTTTTTGCCGGGCAAGGCATGCCCTGTCAGGCAAAAACTTTCCTTTTATCTATACATGAACCACCTGGATGTGTGGGCTTGCTATTAACAAAAGAAGGGAGGAAAACAAAATGCCAACTATTAACCAACTTGTTCGCAAGGGACGCGTTTCTAAATCAAAGAAATCAGATTCTCCAGCATTGAACAAAGGATATAATAGCTTCAAAAAGTCTCATACTGATCTTTCATCTCCACAAAAACGTGGTGTGTGTACTCGTGTAGGTACGATGACTCCTAAGAAGCCGAACTCCGCATTGCGTAAATACGCTCGTGTTCGTCTTACTAACGGAATTGAAGTAACTGCTTATATCCCGGGTATCGGTCACAACCTTCAGGAGCACAGTGTAGTGCTAATCCGCGGAGGTCGTGTTAAGGATTTACCGGGTGTACGTTACCACATTGTTCGTGGTGCGCTTGACACTGCAGGTGTTAACGACCGTAGACAAGGTCGTTCTAAATACGGTACTAAGAGACCGAAACCAGCTAAGAAATAATAGCTATAAAATTAACTAAAACATGAAAGGGGGTTAACCCATGCCACGTAAAGGTCCAGTAGAACGTCGTGACGTATTACCAGATCCAATTTACAAATCCAAGCTAGTTACTCGCCTGATCAACCGCCTTATGGTAGACGGTCAGAAAGGTAAAGCTCAACAGGTGCTATACAAAGCATTTGATCTTATTCAGGAACGTACAAACACAGAGGCTATGGAAGTATTTGACCAAGCGATGAAGAACGTTATGCCAGTACTTGAAGTACGCGCTCGTCGTGTTGGTGGTGCAAACTACCAGGTTCCAGTTGAAGTACGTCCTGATCGTCGTACAACTCTAGGTCTTCGCTATCTTGTGAACTATTCCCGTCTTCGCGGTGAAAAGACTATGGTAGAAAGACTTGCTAACGAAATTATGGATGCTGCTAACAACACAGGTGCTTCTGTTAAGAAGCGTGAAGAACAGCACAAAATGGCTGAAGCTAACAAAGCATTTGCTCACTACCGTTGGTAATCAGCACACAACCCAAATCCCTTTATAAAAGGAAGGAGAAATACTAATGGCAAGAGAATTCTCCTTAAGAGATACACGTAATATCGGTATCATGGCTCACATCGATGCTGGTAAAACAACAACTACTGAGCGTATTCTTTTCTACTCAGGCCGTATCCACAAAATTGGTGAAACTCACGAGGGTGGATCACAGATGGACTGGATGGAGCAGGAGCAGGAGCGTGGAATCACGATCACTTCTGCTGCTACCACTGCCCAGTGGAAAGACCACCGTGTTAACATCATTGACACGCCTGGTCACGTAGACTTCACAGTAGAAGTTGAACGTTCATTGCGTGTATTGGATGGAGCAGTTGCAGTACTTGATGCACAATCTGGTGTTGAACCACAAACAGAAACTGTTTGGCGTCAAGCTACTAACTACGGCGTACCGCGTATCGTATTCATTAACAAAATGGATAAACTCGGAGCAGACTTCCTATACTCCACAGGTACACTAACTGAGCGTTTACAAGCTAATGCACACCCTATTCAGCTACCAATTGGTGCTGAAGATGACTTCGAAGGAATCATTGATCTCATCACAATGGAAGCTTTCTATTATCTTGATGATCTTGGTTCACGTACAGAATCACGCGAAATTCCTGCCGAATACAAGGAACAAGCTGAAGAGTACCGCACGAAGCTTATTGAGGCTGTAGCTGAGCTTGAAGAAGACCTTATGATGAAATATCTTGAAGGTGAAGAATTGACAGTTGAAGAAATCAAAGCTGCAATCCGTAAAGGAACTTGTAACGTTGAATTCTATCCTGTACTTTGTGGTTCTGCATTTAAGAACAAAGGCGTTCAGCTTGTTCTTGATGCTGTACTTGACTACCTACCTTCACCACTTGATGTTCCAGCAATTAAAGGTCATCTAAAAGATTCCGAAGAAGAAGTAATTCGCACAGCTGACGATAATGGTCCTTTCTCTGCACTTGCATTTAAAGTAATGACTGACCCTTACGTTGGTAAGCTTACATTCTTCCGTGTTTACTCAGGAACGCTTTCTTCTGGTTCTTATGTTAAGAACTCGACTAAAGATAAGCGCGAACGTGTAGGCCGTATTCTTCAGATGCACGCTAACTCCCGTGAAGAAATCTCAACTGTTTACGCAGGAGATATCGCAGCGGCAGTTGGTCTGAAAGATACTTCTACTGGTGACACTCTATGTGATGAAAAGGATACTGTTATCCTTGAGTCTATGGACTTCCCAGATCCGGTTATCTCAGTAGCAATCGAGCCTAAGACTAAGAGTGACCAAGATAAAATGGCTGTTGCTCTAGCTAAGCTTGCTGAAGAGGATCCAACTTTCAAAACTGAAACAAACGAAGAAACTGGCCAAACGATCATTTCTGGAATGGGTGAACTTCACCTTGATATCATCGTTGACCGTTTACGTCGTGAGTTTAAAGTTGAAGCAACTGTTGGTGCACCTCAGGTTGCTTATCGCGAATCAATCCGTAAAGCCGGTAAGGTTGAAGGTAAATTCGTACGTCAGTCCGGTGGTCGTGGACAATTCGGACACGTATGGGTTGAATTTGAACCTAACGAAGAAGGCGCTGGATTTGAATTTGAAAACAAAATTGTCGGTGGTGTTGTTCCACGTGAATATATCCCTGCAGTTGAAGCAGGACTTCGCGATTCAATGGCCAACGGTCTGCTTGCAGGCTACCCACTAATCGACGTGAAAGCTCGTCTTGTTGATGGATCTTACCATGACGTTGACTCAAACGAAATGGCATTTAAGATCGCAGCATCTATGGCTTTGAAAAAAGCTAAGACTGTTTGTGACCCTGCTCTTCTTGAGCCTATGATGAAAGTTGAAGTTGTAGTTCCAGAAGAATACTTGGGAGACATCATGGGCGATGTAACTAGCCGTCGTGGACGTGTTGAAGGTATGACTGCACGCGGAAACGCTCAGGTTATTAACGCGTTCGTACCACTATCAGAAATGTTTGGTTATGCAACTACGCTTCGCTCACGTACACAAGGTCGTGGTACTTATACAATGACTTTCGATCACTACGAGCAAGTACCTAAATCAATTTCTGAAGAAATCATTAAAAAAGCTACAGGCGAATAATTGTAGCAAACCAACTTTTGTTGTAATCTAAGATAGGCGAGATTGATTCATTCATACGCCTATCTTGGCATAGATAATTTCTTGGTAATCAAAGGAGGAAACACTAATGTCTAAAGAAAAATTCGACCGCTCCAAGCCCCATGTTAACGTTGGTACAGTTGGACACGTTGACCATGGTAAAACAACTCTAACAGCTGCGATCACTTCAGTGCTTCATAAGCGTTCAGGTAGCGGTACTGCTATGGCTTATGATCAAATTGATGGTGCTCCTGAAGAGCGCGAACGTGGAATTACAATCTCAACTGCACACGTTGAGTACGAAACTGAAAACCGTCACTATGCACACGTTGACTGCCCAGGTCACGCTGACTATGTTAAAAACATGATCACTGGTGCTGCACAAATGGACGGAGGAATCCTAGTAGTTTCTGCTGCTGACGGTCCAATGCCACAAACTCGTGAACACATCCTTCTTGCTCGTCAAGTTGGTGTACCAACTCTAGTTGTATTCTTGAACAAATGCGACATGGTTGACGACGAAGAACTACTTGAACTAGTTGAAATGGAAGTTCGTGATCTTCTTTCTGAATACGACTTCGATGGCGATGAAGTTCCAGTAATCAAAGGTTCTGCTCTTAAAGCTCTAGAAGGCGACGCTGACTACGAAGCTAAGATTTATGAACTTATGGACGCTGTTGATGAGTATATCCCAACTCCAACACGTGACACTGACAAGCCATTCATGATGCCAGTTGAGGACGTATTCTCAATCACTGGTCGTGGTACAGTAGCAACTGGCCGTGTTGAGCGTGGACAAATCAAAGTCGGTGACGAAGTTGAAATTCTTGGTCTTGCTGAAGAGAACAAGAAAACAACAGTTACTGGTGTTGAAATGTTCCGTAAGCTTCTTGACTATGCTGAAGCTGGTGACAACATTGGTGCACTTCTTCGTGGTGTATCCCGCGACGACATTCAGCGTGGACAAGTTCTTGTTAAGCCAGGAACTGTAAAAGCTCACACTAAGTTCCAAGCTGAAGTTTACGTTCTTTCTAAAGAAGAGGGTGGACGTCACACTCCATTCTTCGCTAACTACCGTCCTCAGTTCTACTTCCGTACAACTGACGTAACTGGTACAATCGCTCTTCCTGAAGGCGTAGAAATGGTTATGCCTGGAGACAACATCGAAATGACAGTTGAACTTATCGCTCCAATCGCAATCGAAGATGGAACTAAGTTCTCTATCCGTGAAGGTGGACGTACTGTAGGCGCAGGCGTTGTAGCAACAATCACTGAGTAATCTCATTGATTTAACAAAACACCCGGATTTTTCCGGGTGTTTTTTATTTTGAATCTATGTTAGATTAGACAAATGGGTTCGATCAGAACCATTTGAAATTACAACCGATTCATTGAATAGTCTGAAATTGCTTTTAGACCTTGCATTTTTCGGCGCAGGCCGTTATACTATCAAGAGTGTGCGATCGACATACTTTTCTAATTGAGCTTAACCTTGCATATAGGCGCTTAATTTAGTATAATAAGAATGTTGGTCATAAACAGCGATGATGTGGAAGGTTGCTGACACACCCGGCCCCTTTGCCATGGCGAGTGTGTTGGGTTTATTTTCACGGAGAACTGTCTATAACAATATGGGCGATAAAGGAGGGGAAATAATGGCAAAGCAAAAGATTCGTATTCGTTTAAAAGCATATGATCACCGTATTCTAGATCAGTCTGCTGAGAAAATTGTAGAAACAGCAAAACGTTCAGGTGCTCAAGTATCCGGACCAATCCCGTTGCCGACGGAAAAATCTGTTTACACAATTCTACGTGCTGTACACAAGTACAAAGATTCTCGTGAGCAGTTTGAAATGCGTACGCATAAGCGTCTTATCGACATCATCGAGCCTACACCACAAACGGTTGACTCGTTAATGCGTTTGGACCTACCGTCTGGCGTTGACATCGAAATTAAACTTTAATATAACGCTAAATAAATCATTTAAAAACAATTAGGAGGTGTGACGAATGACCAAAGGAATCTTAGGAAGAAAAGTAGGCATGACACAAGTTTTTGCTGACAACGGAGATATTATCCCGGTAACTGTTATTGAAGCAGAACCAAACGTTGTCCTTCAAAAGAAATTGGTTGATACAGACGGCTACGAAGCAATCCAAGTTGGTTTTGCTGACAAGAAGAAGTCTCGCTTCAACAAGCCTGAAGAAGGCCATGCTACAAAAGCTAGCACAACACCTAAGCGCTTCGTGAAAGAAATTCGTAACGCAGAAGGTAGTTACGAAATTGGTCAGGAAGTCAAGGTAGATATCTTTAACGAAGGTGACGTAGTTGATGTAACTGGTACGTCTAAAGGGAAAGGTTTCCAAGGTGCAATTAAGCGCCACAACCAATCTCGCGGACCAATGACTCACGGTTCTCGTTATCACCGTCGTCCAGGTTCAATGGGACCTATCGATCCAATGCGTGTTATGAAAGGTAAACTTCTACCTGGTCGCATGGGTGGCGAACGTGTAACTGTACAAAACCTTGAGATCGTTAAAGTAGATTTAGAACGTAACGTCATTCTAGTAAAAGGTAACGTACCTGGAGCTAAGAAGAGCTACGTAACTATCCAAAGCGCGGTTAAAGCAAAAGAAGCTAAGTAAGAAGGGAGGATATCCAAGTGCCTAAAGTAACAATGTTCAACCAAACCGGAGCACAGGTCGGCGACATCGAACTCGCTGAAGCAATCTTCGGCATCGAACCAAACGAAAGTGTTATGTATGATGCGGTTATCATGCAACAAGCATCTATGCGTCAAGGTAATCATGACGTAAAAAATCGTTCAGAAGTACGCGGTGGTGGAGCTAAACCATGGCGCCAAAAAGGAACAGGTCGTGCTCGTCAGGGCTCAATCCGTTCACCACAATGGGTTGGCGGTGGAGTAGTATTTGGTCCGACACCAAGAAGCTACTCTTACAAGCTACCTAAAAAAGTTCGCCGTTTGGCAATCCGTTCTGCTTTGTCTTCTAAAGTACAAACAGAGGATATGGTCATCGTGGACAGCATTTCTTTTGATGCTCCAAAAACAAAAGAAATGAAATCAGTACTATCAAGCTTATCTGCAGAAAACAAGGCGCTTATCGTTACAGGAGACTATAACGAAGCAGTTGCATTATCTGCACGCAATATTCCTGGTGTTACTGTTGTAACTTCAGCTGGACTTAACATCCTTGATGTCCTTAAAGCTGACAAACTAGTTATGACAAAAGACGCTGTGGAACAAGTAGAGGAGGTGCTAGCGTAATGAACGCTCGTGATATCATCAAGCGCCCCGTTATTACAGAAGCTACTACAGATGTAATGGCAGACAAAAAGTATACTTTCGAAGTTGATACTCGTGCTAACAAAACTCAAATCAAGAGTGCTCTAGAAGAAATCTTCGGAGTTAAAGTTGCAGGAGTTAACACTCAGAACTATATGGGTAAAAAGAAACGTGTTGGCCGCCACAGCGGATTTACACCACGTCGCAAAAAAGCTATCGTGACGCTTACACCAGAAAGCAAAGAATTGGACTTCTTTGAAGGCTAAAAATTAATAGTGAAGGAGGGAAATAAGAATGGCGATTAAAAAGTATAAACCGACCACAAACGGTCGTCGTGGTATGTCAGTATCTGATTTTGCTGAAATCACAACAGACCAGCCGGAAAAATCGTTGCTTGCACCGATTCATAGAAAAGGCGGTCGTAACAACCAAGGTCGCTTGACAGTTCGTCACCAAGGTGGCGGTCACAAGCGTAAATACCGTGTTATCGACTTTAAACGAGACAAAGATGGAATACCAGGACGCGTTGCTACGATCGAGTACGATCCAAACCGCTCTGCTAACATCGCTCTTATCAACTATGCTGATGGAGAGAAGCGTTACATTCTTGCTCCAAAAGGAATTAAAGTAGGAACTGAAATCATGTCTGGCGCTGAAGCTGACATTAAAGTAGGAAACGCTCTTCCACTAATCAACATCCCAGTTGGTACTACTATTCACAACATCGAACTTAAACCAGGCCGCGGCGGACAGCTTGTTCGTTCTGCTGGCGCAGAAGCTCAGCTTCTTGGTAAAGAAGGCAGATACGTACTAGTGCGTCTTCGTTCTGGAGAAACTCGTATGATTCTATCTACTTGCCGCGCTACAATCGGTCAGGTTGGTAACCTTGAGCACGAGCTTATCAATATTGGTAAAGCTGGTCGTTCTCGCTGGTTGGGCATTCGTCCTACAGTTCGTGGTTCTGTAATGAACCCAGTTGATCACCCACACGGTGGTGGTGAAGGTCGTGCGCCGATCGGACGTAAATCACCAATGTCACCATGGGGCAAACCAACCCTTGGATTTAAGACACGTAAGAAAAACAAAGACTCTGACAAGTACATTGTACGACGTCGTAAAAAATAACGAGATTTTCCTACGGTTCCATGGAGCCGTAGCATAATCTCAAAAGGGAGGTTCACAAATGGGTCGTAGTTTGAAAAAAGGACCTTTTGTCGACGATCATTTAATGAAAAAGGTCGAAGACTTAAATGAAAAGAGCGACAAAAAAGTTATCAAAACTTGGTCTCGTCGTTCAACAGTATTCCCAGAATTTATTGGACACACTTTTGCAGTATATGATGGACGCAAGCATGTACCGGTTTATGTTACTGAAGACATGGTCGGCCACAAACTTGGTGAATTTGCTCCAACTCGCACATATCGCGGGCACGCTGCAGATGACAAAAAAACTAGACGTTAATTTGAGGGGAGGTACAACGAATGCAAGCTAAAGCTGTTGCAAAACACGTGCGTATTGCTCCTCGTAAAGCACGCTTAGTCGTAGATCTCATTCGAGGAAAGCAAGTCGGTGAAGCTATTGCGATTTTGCGCAACACAAACAAAGCTGCTTCTCCAGTAGTTGAGAAAGTGCTTAACTCTGCGATCGCTAATGCAGAGCATAATCTTGAGCTAGAACCGAACAATCTTACGGTTTCTCAAGTGTTTGTGGACGAAGGAGTAACAATGAAACGTTTCCGCCCACGCGCTATGGGTAGAGCTAGCCGCATTAACAAGCGTACTAGCCATATCACAGTCGTGGTATCAGAAAAGAAGGAGGGATAACGAGTGGGTCAGAAAATTAATCCGGTAGGACTTCGAATTGGTGTCATTCGTGATTGGGAGTCTAAATGGTACGCAGACAAAGATTACGCTAACCTTTTACACGAAGATATTAAAATTCGTGAATATATTGAAAAACGTTTGAAAGATGCATCTGTTTCAGCTGTTGAAATCGAACGTGCAGCAAACCGAGTGAATGTTACAGTGAAAACTGCTAAACCTGGTATGGTAATCGGTAAAGGTGGTTCTGAAGTTGAGTCTCTTCGTAAGTCTC
Organism: Anaerobacillus sp. QJM3NY_17; assembly: GCF_056173665.1. Lineage (NCBI taxonomy): Bacteria > Bacillati > Bacillota > Bacilli > Caryophanales > Bacillaceae > Anaerobacillus > Anaerobacillus sp. QJM3NY_17. The sequence goes on from NZ_CM149685.1 coordinate 166,265, forward strand.
TCGCGGAACTAACAGGTAAGAAAGTTCACGTTAACATTTTCGAAATCAAACAAGCTGACATCGACGCAACTCTAGTTGCTGATAACATCGCTCGTCAACTTGAAAACCGCGTTTCATTCCGTCGCGCTATGAAGCAAACAATTCAGCGTGCAATGAGATCCGGAGCAAAAGGTATTAAAACGCAAGTATCTGGCCGTCTAAACGGTGCTGATATTGCTCGTTCTGAATCATACAGTGAAGGTACTGTACCTCTTCACACACTTCGTGCTGACATCGATTATGGTACTGCAGAAGCAGATACTACTTACGGTAAGCTTGGTGTGAAGATTTGGATCTATCGTGGTGAAGTCCTTCCAACGAAAGGAACGCAAAAAGAGGAAGGGGGAAAATAAATCATGTTGTTACCTAAACGTGTTAAATACCGCAGAGAACATCGCGGAAAAATGCGCGGACGTGCTAAAGGTGGCACTGAAGTAGCATTTGGTGAATATGGTCTACAAGCTCTTGAAGCTAGCTGGATCACTAACCGTCAAATCGAAGCAGCTCGTATCGCTATGACTCGTTACATGAAACGTGGCGGTAAAGTTTGGATTAAAATTTTCCCATCAAAGCCTTACACTGCTAAACCACTTGAAGTACGAATGGGTTCCGGTAAAGGTGCTCCTGAAGGTTGGGTAGCTGTAGTAAAGCCAGGGAAAATCTGTTTTGAAATTGCAGGCGTATCTGAAGAAGTAGCGCGCGAAGCACTTCGTCTTGCTTCTCACAAATTGCCTATTAAAACTAAGTTCGTAAAACGCGAAGAAGTGGGTGGTGACACAAATGAAAGCTGAGGAAATTCGTAACTTGACCACTGCCGAAATCGAGCAGAAAGCGAAATCTTTTAAAGAAGAACTTTTCAATCTTCGCTTTCAACTTGCTACAGGTCAACTGGAAAACCCAGCCCGCATTCGTGAAGTCCGTAAATCAATCGCTCGCGCAAACACTGTTTTGCGTGAAAGAGAGTTAGGAATCACAAACGGTTAATATGAGGGGAGGTTTGCGAAATGAGCGAACGCAATAATCGCAAAGTATACACTGGGCGTGTAGTCTCTGACAAAATGGATAAGACAATTACTGTTATGGTTGAGACATACAAAATGCACCCGTTATACGGTAAACGCGTTAAGTATTCTAAGAAGTTTAAAGCACATGATGAAAACAACACTGCAAAAATCAACGACGTGGTAACTATCATGGAAACTCGTCCAGTTTCTAAAGATAAGCGTTTCCGTCTTATGGAAGTAGTTGTAGAAGCAGTTATTATCTAAATGAACTCGGATCATTGAATAATGTCCGAAGGGAGGTCTTTCTAGATGATTCAACAGGAATCTCGTTTGAAATCAGCAGACAACTCTGGTGCACGCGAATTGCTATGTATCAAAGTTCTTGGTGGCTCCGGTCGCAAAACTGCTAATATCGGTGACGTAATTGTTTGTTCGGTGAAACAGGCAACACCTGGAGGCGTTGTTAAGAAGGGTGAAGTCGTAAGAGCTGTTATTGTACGCAGTAAATCTGGCGTTCGTCGTCAAGATGGTTCATATATCAAATTTGACGAAAACGCAGCGGTTGTTATCCGTGATGACAAAGGACCGCGCGGAACACGTATTTTCGGACCAGTTGCTCGCGAACTACGCGACAACCAGTTCATGAAAATCGTTTCTCTTGCTCCAGAAGTTCTTTAATCATTTGAAAATAGATGCCTTGTAAGGAGGTGCGCGACCTTATGCACGTAAAAAAGGGAGATAAAGTAAAAGTTATTTCTGGTAAGGATAAAGGTAAACAAGGTGTGATCCTTGAAGCTTACCCGAAAAAAGATAGAGTTATCGTTGAAGGTGTCAACCTTGTTAAGAAACATTCGAAACCATCCCAGGCTAATCCTCAAGGTGGAATCATCGAACAGGAAGCTGCGGTTCATGTTTCTAACGTAATGGCGCTTGATCCGAAGTCTGGTGAACCTACTCGCGTTGGATACAAAGTAGACAACGGGAAGAAAGTTCGTATCTCAAAAAAATCCGGTGAAGTACTCGATAAGTAGTTCGTAGCGAAAGGAGGTCAATCCGATGAATCGTTTCCAAGAAAAGTATCAAAATGAAACTAAACCTGCATTGATGGAGAAATTTAACTATTCCTCTGTTATGGAAGTTCCAAAACTTGAGAAAATCGTAATCAACATGGGTGTTGGTGATGCTGTACAGAACCCGAAAGCTCTTGATACAGCTGTTGAAGAACTTGAGTTAATCTCAGGTCAAAAACCACTTATCACTCGTGCTAAGAAGTCTATCGCTGGCTTTAAGCTTCGTGAAGACATGCCGATTGGTGCAAAAGTTACATTGCGCGGAACTCGTATGTTTGAATTCCTAGATAAACTTATTTCTGTATCACTACCACGTGTACGTGACTTCAGAGGTATTTCTAAGAAAGCATTCGATGGTCGTGGTAACTACACACTTGGTATTAAAGAGCAGTTGATTTTCCCTGAAATTGATTACGATAAAGTAAATAAAGTACGCGGAATGGACATCGTTATCGTAACAACAGCTAATACGGACGAAGAGAGCCGTGAAATGTTGACTAACCTAGGTATGCCATTTCAAAAGTAAGTAAGGAGGGAAAATTGTGGCGAAAAAATCAATGATCGCGAAACAACAGCGTCAAGCTAAGTTTAAAGTTCAAGAATACACTCGTTGTGAACGTTGCGGACGTCCTCACTCTGTTATTCGTAAATTTAAACTTTGCCGTATTTGTTTCCGGGAACTTGCACACAAAGGTCAAATCCCAGGCGTTAAAAAGGCTAGCTGGTAAACCCGAAATAGGGAAGGAGGTAATTACTAATGGTCATGACTGATCCAATCGCAGATATGCTTACAAGAATTCGTAATGCGAACACTGTTCGTCACGAAAAACTTGAGTTTCCTGCATCTAATTCGAAAAGAAGCATCGCTGAAATCCTCAAACGTGAAGGTTTTGTGCGTGATGTTGAAATGATCGAAGACAGCAAACAAGGAATCATCCGTATCTTCTTAAAATACGGTTCAAATAACGAACGAGTTATCACTGGATTAAAGCGAATCAGTAAACCTGGTCTTCGCGTATACGCTAAAGCAGACGAAGTACCACGTGTACTTGGCGGTCTAGGAATCGCTCTTGTTTCTACTTCTAAAGGAATTATGACGGACAAAGAAGCTCGTCAACAGCAAGTAGGCGGAGAAGTTCTAGCGTACGTTTGGTAATTCTTAAAGCAGAATGGAGGTGTAATTATGTCACGTGTCGGACTTAAACCGATTGAAATCCCAAGTGGTGTAACAATTGATATCAAAGAAGACGTTGTAACGGTTAAAGGACCTAAAGGGGAACTTTCTCGTTCATTCAGCTCTGATATCAAAGTAAACATTGAAGAGAACGTGCTAACAGTAGCTCGTCCTTCAGATCATAAAGAGCACCGTGCACTTCACGGTACAACTCGCAGCCTGATCGCTAACATGGTTGAAGGTGTGACTAAAGGCTTTGAAAAAGGTCTTGAAATCATCGGGGTTGGTTACCGTGCTAGTAAATCCGGTCAGAAACTAATCCTTAACGTAGGGTACTCTCACCCAGTTGAGATGGTACCTGAAGAAGGTATTGACATTGAAGTTCCTTCAAACACAAAAGTTGTTGTTAAAGGAATCGATAAAGAACGCGTTGGAGCTGTTGCAGCAAACATCCGCGCTGTCCGTACTCCAGAACCTTATAAAGGCAAAGGAATTCGTTACGAAGGCGAATATGTACGTCGTAAAGAAGGTAAAACAGGTAAATAGGTAAAAACCTAGCGGAAAGGAGTGACTTTAATGATCACTAAGGCCGATAAAAACAAAGCGCGTCAAAAAAGACACGCTCGCGTTCGTCGCACAGTTACCGGTACTACTGAACGTCCGCGTCTAAACGTATTCCGTTCTAACAAGAACATCTATGCTCAGCTTATCGATGACACTAAAGGTGTTACAATCGTTGGAGCTTCAAGTATGGAAGAAGGAATTGACGTTAAACACGGCGGTAACACAGAAGCAGCTGTGAAGGTCGGAGAAACAATTGCAAAGCGTGCTGTAGAAGCAGGTTATTCTGTAGTGGTTTTCGACCGCGGAGGATACCTCTATCACGGACGTGTGAAAGCTCTTGCAGACGCAGCGCGTGAAGCAGGACTGAAATTTTAATAAAAAGGAGGTTAACTCATGCCTAGCATTGATGCTAACAAACTAGAACTTGAAGAACGCGTAGTTACCGTTAACCGCGTAGCGAAGGTTGTAAAAGGTGGACGTCGTTTCCGCTTTGCAGCAATCGTAGTTGTCGGAGATAAAAACGGTCACGTTGGATTCGGAACTGGTAAAGCACAGGAAGTTCCTGAAGCTATTCGCAAAGCTATTGAAGATGCGAAAAAGAACTTAATTACTGTTCCAGTCGTTGGAACAACAATTCCTCACCAAATCACAGGCCACTTCGGAGCTGGTAACGTACTATTGAAGCCTGCTTCTGAAGGTACAGGAGTTATCGCTGGCGGACCTGTTCGTGCGGTACTTGAACTCGCTGGTGTAGGTGACATTCTATCGAAGTCTCTTGGATCTAACAATCCGATTAACATGGTGCGTGCAACTCTTAATGGCCTTGAAAACCTTAAGCGTGCTGAAGACGTTGCGAAGCTTCGTGGAAAATCTGTAGAAGAGCTACTAGGTTAAGGGAGGGAAATTAGATGGCTAAGCAATTAGAAATCACCCTCACACGTAGTGTGATTGGTCGCCCTCAAGACCAACGCGTGACGGTAAAAACACTTGGACTTAAAAAGATGCATCACACGGTTGTTCATAGCGACAATCCTGCGATTCGCGGTATGATCAACAAGGTATCTCACCTTGTAACTGTTAACGAAATTGATGCGTAAAAAATCTATACATTGAGGAGGTGCCCACAATGAAACTACACGAACTAAAACCATCTGAAGGTTCTCGTAAAGAACGCAACAGACTTGGTCGCGGTATTGCTACTGGTAACGGTAAGACATCTGGCCGTGGTCAAAAAGGTCAAAAAGCTCGTTCTGGCGGCGGTGTACGCGTCGGTTTCGAAGGAGGACAGCTTCCAATTTTTAAACGTCTACCGAAACGTGGATTTACAAACATGAACCGTAAAGAGTTCGCGATTGTTAATCTTGATTCGTTGAACCGTTTTGAAGATGGAACTGAAGTTTCTCCAGAGCTTCTTTTAGAATCTGGCGTAGTTAGCAAAGAAAAAGCTGGAATTAAGATTCTAGGTAATGGTAAGCTTGAGAAAAAGCTTACCGTGAAAGCCCACAAGTTCTCTGCTTCTGCAAAAGAGGCGATTGAAGCGGCAGGCGGAAATACTGAGGTGATCTAATGTTCCAAGCAATCTCCAACATTATGCGCGTAGGTGATATTAGAAATAAAGTTATTTTCACCCTACTCATGCTTGTCGTGTTCCGTATCGGAACATTCATACCGGTTCCTGGTGTGAACAGAGATGTACTTCAATTTCAAGATCAAATGAGTCTCTTCGGAGTTCTCAACACCTTTGGCGGTGGAGCGTTGCAAAACTTCTCCATCTTTGCCATGGGAATTATGCCTTACATCACTGCTTCTATCATTGTGCAGCTTTTACAAATGGACGTCGTTCCTAAGTTTACCGAATGGTCTAAACAGGGCGAAGCCGGACGTAAAAAGCTAACACAAGTTACTCGTTATGGGACGATCGCACTTGGACTTGTCCAAGGTGTTGGACTTTCAATCGGGTTTAACAATATTGTTGGAGGTCAGTTGATTAGTAATCCCGGTGTACTAACGTATCTTAATATTTCTCTTGTTTTAACAGCCGGAACGGCTTTTTTGATGTGGTTAGGCGAACAGATCACTGCAAAAGGCGTTGGAAACGGAATTTCAATCATCATCTTTGCTGGGATTGTAGCTGCAATTCCTCCAGGGCTTAATCAGCTTTATGCTCAGATGTTTGAGGGTTCTCAGGATGAGTTGTTCATTAACATCGTTACACTTGTTATTATTGCACTAGCTGCACTTGCAATTGTTGTCGCTGTTATCTTTGTTCAACAAGGTCTTCGTAAAATTCCAATTCAATATGCAAAAAGAACTGTTAACCGCAGACAAGTTGGTGGTCAATCCACACACTTACCGATTAAAGTTAATGCAGCAGGTGTTATTCCAGTTATTTTTGCGATATCACTGATCATTACTCCACCAACGATCGCCAGGTTGTTCGGAGATAATTCGGTAACGGAATGGATCGTAAGGGTGTTTGACTATACACAGCCTATTGGTATGGTCGTGTATGCGTTACTCATCATTGGATTTACGTATTTCTATACGTTCGTCCAGGTAAATCCGGAGAAAATGGCTGAGAATCTGAAAAAACAGGGTGGATACATTCCTGGTATTCGTCCGGGTAATGCTACTGAAACGTACATTACACGAATTCTCTACCGTTTAACGTTTGTAGGAGCACTTTTCCTTGCTGTTATATCGATTATTCCGGTATTTTTCACAACCGTAGCAGGACTGCCGCAGACGCTGCAAATCGGCGGAACAAGCTTGCTGATCGTTGTTGGGGTAGCGCTTGATACGATGAAGCAAATTGAAAGTCAATTAATTAAACGTCATTATAAAGGCTTTATTAAATCTTGAGGATAAACCGGGAAGAGCTTTCTTCCCCTCCTTCATCCTCGATTGGGTGACGTGCGGAGGGATTAGATGAATCTAGTATTAATGGGGCTTCCGGGTGTCGGAAAAGGAACCCAGGCAGAAAAGATTGTCGAAAAGTATGGTATCCCTCATATCTCTACTGGAGATATGTTCCGAGCAGCGATCAAAGAAGGAACGCCTCTTGGTCTAAAAGCAAAAGAGTACATGGATTCTGGAAACCTCGTACCTGATGAAGTAACTATCGGTATAGTACGGGAGCGTTTAGGAAAAGATGATTGCGAAAAAGGATTTCTCCTCGATGGTTTTCCAAGAACCGTCGCACAGGCTGATGCGCTTGAAACGATCTTAGCCGATCTTGGTAAAAAACTTGACTACGTGGTAAACATTGCAGTCGAGGAAGATCAACTCATGCAGCGTTTGACTGGACGTCGCGTTTGCCGAAATTGTGGAGCAACCTATCACGTAATCTTTAATCCACCTAAAGAAGATGGAATTTGTGATAAGTGCGGTGGAGAACTTTATCAACGTGATGATGATAAGGAAGAAACTGTGCGAACTCGCCTCGAAGTCAACAAGCAGCAACAGCAGCCATTGTTGACCTTTTATGAAGGCAAGGGCTATCTTAAAACGATTGATGGCAACAGAGACATCAATGAGGTGTTTGAAGATGTCGACCAACTCCTAAAAGGGTTGTCGTAATGATTATTTGCAAGACTCCTCGTGAACTTGATATCATGCGAGAAGCAGGCAAAATTGTCGCGTTAACACATCAAGAACTACAGAAGCACATCAAGCCTGGAGTTACGACAAAAGAGCTGGATACGATTGCCGATCGGTTTATTCGTCAGCTTGGTGCAATTCCTTCCTTTAAGGGTTACAATGGATTTACTGGAAGTATATGCGCTTCAGTCAATGAAGAGCTTGTACATGGTATTCCAGGAGATCGCGTGTTGGCGGAGGGAGATATAATTAGCATTGATATTGGTGCTAAGTATAATGGTTATCATGGCGATTCAGCCTGGACCTATCCTGTTGGCACTATCTCAGAAGAAGACGAACGGTTGTTAAAAGTTACCGAGGAATCGTTATATAAAGGGTTGAATGAGACGAAGGCCGGTAGGAGGCTTTCTGATATTTCTCATGCGATCCAAGCATATGCCGAAGCTGAGGGTTTTTCGATTGTACGAGAATATGTTGGTCATGGTGTAGGTCAGGACCTTCATGAAGATCCTCAAATTCCCCATTACGGTCCTCCAGGAAAAGGACCGAGGCTTAAGCAGGGGATGGTCCTTGCAGTAGAGCCAATGGTGAATCTGGGCTCTCGCTACGTTCGAACACTTTCGGATAATTGGACTGTAGTAACAACTGACGGTAAGAACTGTGCTCATTTCGAGCATACGATTGCCGTTACAGAAGAAGGATATGAAATACTAACAAAAGCCTAAGTGAAGGTGATGGTTCGTGAAAGAGTCGGATACCGTTCCCGAGATCGGTCAGATCGTTTGGAATAGACGGGGAAGAGACGCTGAACAATATAGCGTGATTGTAGGGATTGTTGATGAACGTTATGTTTTCTTAGCCGATGGTGACAAACGAAAGTTTGATCGTCCTAAGCGGAAGAACCTCGCACACCTTGAGCTGGTAGAGTATATATCTCCTGAGGTAAAGCGAAGTCTTGAAGAAACGGGCCGTGTCACAAATGGCAAGCTACGTTTCGCGATCTCAAAGTATATGAATGAACACGTCATTGATTTAAAGGAGGGAGAGCAAGTAGATGGCTAAAGAAGAAGTAATTGAAATGGAAGGCACGGTTATCGAACCTCTACCGAATGCAATGTTTCGAGTAGAACTCGAAAACGGTCATAAGATTCTTGCTCACGTATCCGGAAAGATACGTATGCATTACATCCGTATTCTACCAGGTGACAAAGTAACTGTTGAGCTTTCTCCATATGACTTATCACGTGGTCGTATCACGTATCGATATAAATAAGAAATTAATCTCCGTATATAAGGAGGGTTAAAATAATGAAAGTAAGACCGTCAGTAAAACCAATGTGTGAAAAATGTAAAGTTATTCGCCGTAAAGGGAAAGTCATGGTTATCTGTGAAAATCCAAAGCATAAGCAAAAACAAGGCTAATATATAAGGAGGTGCAACGTAATGGCACGTATTGCTGGTATTGATGTTCCACGCGAAAAGCGCATCGTAATCGCGTTAACTTACGTTTATGGAATCGGTAAAACAACTGCGAAACAAGTTCTAGTTGACGCTGGTGTTTCTGAAGACACTCGTGTACGCGACTTAACTGAAGAAGAGCTCGGAAAAATCCGTGAAGTAGTAGACAAAATTAAGGTTGAGGGTGATCTTCGTCGTGAAATCTCACTTAACATTAAACGTCTAATCGAAATCGGTTCTTATCGTGGTATCCGCCACCGTCGTGGTCTTCCTGTCCGAGGTCAACATACGAAGAACAACTCTCGTACTCGTAAAGGCCCTCGCCGTACAGTAGCTAACAAGAAGAAGTAAGGGAGGTAATTAACAAATGGCTAAACAACGTAAAGCAAATACACGTAAAAAGCGCGTGAAAAAGAATGTTGAGAGTGGAGTAGCTCATATCCGTTCCACTTTTAACAACACAATCATTACGATTACTGATACTCACGGAAATGCGATTTCTTGGGCAACTTCCGGAAACATGGGCTTCAAAGGTTCTCGTAAGTCTACTCCATTCGCTGCTCAAATGGCTGCTGAAACTGCAGGTAAAACTGCACAGGAGCACGGCATGAAAACTGTAGAAGTTTCTGTTAAAGGCCCTGGTGCTGGTCGTGAAGCTGCAATTCGTGCACTTCAAGCTGTAGGTCTAGAGGTTACTGCGATCCGTGACGTAACTCCAGTACCTCATAACGGCTGCCGTCCGCCAAAACGTCGTAGAGTCTAAGGTAGTAGAGAGTTCAAAAACGTAGATGTTCCCTTCGGGAGAATGCCTGGTTTTGAACAATCTCTTATGGAAAGATTCAATCTATCGGTATACAATTGATGAACATGTCAATAATGATAATGTATAAATTGTTGACGGTTGACGAATCATAATTAGGTTGTTGGTATTTGAACCACCTAAGGGGATTATTCGGTTAGACAGCATGTCTAACCGAAGTTCGACGTTTTGAAGGAGGGTTTGTTGGATGATCGAAATCGAAAAGCCAAAAATTGAAGCGGTAGCTATCAACGAGGATGCAAAATACGGTAAGTTTGTTGTAGAACCATTAGAGCGTGGTTATGGAACTACCCTGGGTAACTCCCTTCGTCGTATCCTGTTATCTTCACTTCCTGGTGCTGCTGTCACATCCGTACAAATTGAAGGAGTACTCCATGAGTTCTCTACAATTGAAGGCGTACATGAAGATGTAACAACTATCATTCTCAATCTTAAGAAGTTAGCTATGAAAGTTTACTCTGAAGAAGAGAAGACATTGGTTGTTGATGTACAAGGACCAGGAACGGTAACAGCAGGAGATATTACTCATGACAGCGACGTGGAGATCTTAAACCCTGACCTTCATATTGCTACCCTTTCTGCTAGTGCGCGTTTCCAGATGCGAGTTACTGCAATTCGTGGAAGAGGCTATGTACAAGCGGAAGGAAACAAAAATGATGAACAGCCAATCGGTGTAATTCCGGTTGACTCGATCTTCACACCTGTTTCTCGTGTTAACTACCAGGTTGAAAACACTCGCGTTGGCCAGGTAACAAATTATGACAAACTAACCCTTGATGTTTGGACAGATGGAAGCATTCGTCCTGAAGAAGCTGTTTCGTTAGGTGCAAAGATTTTAAATGAACATTTAAACATTTTTGTTGGTTTAACGGACCAGGCTCAAAATGCTGAAATCATGGTCGAAAAAGAAGAGGATCAAAAAGAGAAAGTGCTTGAGATGACTATCGAAGAGCTTGATCTCTCAGTTCGTTCATACAATTGCCTGAAGCGTGCTGGCATTAATACAGTTCAAGAATTGACTCAGAAGTCTGAAGAAGACATGATGAAAGTTCGTAATCTTGGACGTAAGTCACTTGAAGAAGTACAAGAGAAGCTTGAAGAGCTTGGGCTTGGACTTCGTAACGAAGAATAGATATTTAAAGTTGTTGATTTTATAAACAACAAAGGAGGGAATACTTCATGGCATACCAAAAGTTAGGTCGTACTAGTGATACGCGTAAAGCGCTATTCCGTGACCTTGTTACAGATTTGATCATCAATGAACGTATTGAAACGACAGAATCAAAGGCGAAAGAACTTCGTTCTTTCATCGACAAAATGATTACGCTTGGTAAACGCGGAGATCTACACGCACGTCGTCAAGCAGCTTCTTTCATCCGTAACGAAGTAGCGGATCAAGAAAGCGGTCAAGATGCAGTTCAAAAACTATTCAGCGATATCGCTCCTCGTTATGCAGAGCGTCAAGGCGGTTACTCTCGTATCCGTAAACTTGGACCACGCCGCGGTGACGGTGCTGAAATGGTTATCATCGAGCTAGTATAAGACGCACTTGATTAAAAGGGCGGGACAGGATCTCGACATTGGATACTGATTCTATGCCCTTTTTTCGTGCGTTTTTTTGTTTGAATCGCACAAATTCAAGTGGTTATTTGCTGCTTGCCATTAAAAAAAGCCTGGCATCTGCCAGGCTTTTTTTATAGGATAAGTACAGTTAATATCACGCATTAAAAAGCTTATTATACTGATAGGAAAAAGCGGCGGTTCCAACTGCCCGCCTTTTTTTCGCACCAGTATATTGCCTGAAGCGATCACCGCTTGAAATTAGCAGAGGCAGGAGGAACGAGTATGGAAGAACTAATCACCGTTCAAAATGTATCCTTTCGGTATCAGGAAGAGCAACCCCATGTATTGCATGATGTTTCATTATCTGTTCATAAGGGTGAATGGCTAGCGATAGTAGGACATAATGGTTCTGGGAAGTCGACACTTGCAAAGCTTCTAAATGGGCTGCAACTTCCTGAAAAAGGCGATGTTACCGTAGAAGGATATAACAGTAGAGATGAGGAAAGTATTTGGGAAATTAGAAGAAGAGTGGGGATCGTATTTCAAAACCCAGACAATCAGTTTGTAGGTACGTCTGTGCGTGATGATGTAGCTTTTGGTCTTGAAAATAACGGAATGGCACGCGAAAAAATGTTGGAGCGCATCCATGAGAGTGTGAATAAGGTGCGGATGGCAGATTACCTTGATCAAGAGCCACACCGTCTCTCAGGTGGTCAAAAGCAACGTGTAGCGATTGCTGGGATTATTGCCTTAAGACCATCCATTGTCATCCTAGATGAAGCCACTTCTATGCTAGATCCAGCTGGTCGTAAAGAAGTGCTTCAAACAATGCGTGAGCTTAAAGACGAAGAAGGCATGACGGTGATCTCTATCACCCATGATCTCGAAGAAGCTGCACAAGCTGATCGATTGATCGTCATGAATGCAGGAGAGGTCATTGATGAAGGTCTTCCGGTTGTTGTGTTTAAGAAAGGTGACATGCTTGAGCAAATTGGTTTAGATTTGCCGTTTCCACTTCAGGTGCAGCGAGCACTCAGTGAGAAAGGCTATGATTTCTCAAAGCTTACTTTATCTCAAGAGGAACTGGTGAATGAGCTATGGACATTACAATCAAAGATTTAGAGCATTCTTATGGTAGAGGGACCCCTTTCGAAAGAAAAGCGCTCTCTGAAATATCGTTATCTATCCCAGCACGTACTTTCCAAACGATTATTGGGCATACAGGCTCAGGCAAATCAACGCTGATCCAGCATTTAAATGGGTTACTTAAACCTACAAAAGGAAGCATTCAGATTGGCGACTTTTTGATTCGAGCTGGTGAGAAAGAAAAACGCCTAAAAGCCCTAAGAGAGCATGTAGGGATCGTTTTTCAATATCCAGAACATCAGTTGTTTGAAGAGACTATAGAGAAAGATATTATCTTTGGTCCTCGTAATTTTGGAGTATCAGAAGAAGAAGCGAAACAGCGTGCAGCGAGGTTAATTGAACAAGTGGGACTTGATCAATCATACCTTAGCCGTTCTCCGTTTGATTTGAGTGGTGGCCAAATGCGCAGAGTAGCTATTGCAGGAGTACTAGCGATGAAACCATCTATTCTAATTCTCGATGAACCTACTGCTGGACTAGACCCTAAAGGGCGACGGGAGATTATGAGTCTCTTTTATCGTTTACATCAGGAGGAGGGCCTCACTACGATTCTAGTGACCCATAGCATGGAAGATGCAGCGCAGTATTCCGATGAGATCGTCATAATGGAAAAGGGCGGTGTGGCACTTCAGGGGAAACCTGAGGAAATTTTCGCTAATTCCGATGCGTTAAAGAAACTAAGTCTTGATGTACCAGAAACTGTTAAGTTCATTCATCGGCTAGAAGAACGCTTTAATCTCAGTCTGCCAAAGAGTGTATTTACTCTCGATGCGGCAGTTGATGCAGCCCTGTCTATTTTGCAGAAAGGAGATGATTCTTGATGCAAAATATTATTATTGGTCAATACGTCCCAGGTCAATCCTTCATTCATAAACTTGATCCAAGAGCGAAGTTGCTAACGGCGTTTCTATTTGTTATTATCGTTTTCTTGGCTAACAATTGGATTACCTACGCATTACTTGGTGGTTTTACACTTCTAGCGATCCTGGTATCCAAATTACCATTGCGCTATATCTATAATGGTTTAAAACCAATTTTACTTGTTATCATTTTAACGTTTCTTCTTCATGTGTTTTTAACGAAAGAGGGACCGCTGCTGTTTGATTTTGGTTTTCTTGAAGTTTATGAAGGTGGCTTGAAGCAAGGTGTATTTATTTCACTCCGGCTATTGTTTTTAATCATGATTACTTCCTTGTTAACTCTGACGACAACGCCTATTGATATTACAGTAGGTATTGAAACGTTACTTGGACCTATGAAAAAAATTGGTCTTCCTGTTCATGAGTTTGCTCTCATGATGTCTATTGCTCTTCGGTTTATTCCGACGCTTCTGGAAGAAACTGAGAAGATTATGAAAGCACAATCTGCACGAGGTGCGCAATTTTCTAGTGGACCAATTAAAGAACGATTGAAAAGTATTGTTCCTCTGCTAGTACCTCTCTTTGTAAGTGCATTTAAGCGTGCTGAAGATCTTGCTATGGCAATGGAGGCTAGAGGATATCGTGGAGGAGAAGGAAGAACTAGCATCCGATTACTGAAGTGGTCAGGAAAAGATACAGCCTTATTTCTTATCCTCCTCCTTCTATGTGTTAGTTTGCTGCTTCTAAGAAGTTAGGGGAGAATGTGATGCAACGAATAAAAATGACCCTCTCTTATGACGGGACGGCTTTTAATGGTTATCAAATTCAGCCAAATGGCCGCACAGTTCAAGAGGAAGTGCAGTGCGCCCTGAAGCAGATGCATAAAGGCGCCTCTATTCCGATTACCGGATCAGGAAGAACGGATGCTCGGGTGCATGCTCACGGGCAGATTATTCATTTTGACACCCCGCTTTCGATTCCTTCTGAAAATTGGACACGGGCATTAAACGCTCAGCTCCCACAGGATGTGAGGGTTTTACACACTGAAACCGCTCCTAGCGATTTCCATGCGAGGTATGATGTCGTTCGCAAAACCTATCAATATCGAGTGCATAATCGTGCAGCTTCAGATGTTTTTAGAAGAAACTATGCCGTACATGAACCTCATCCGCTCAATGTTAAAGAGATGAGGCGTGCAGCCGCTCACCTCATTGGGGAGCATGACTTTACATCCTTTTGTGCTAGTAAGACTGATGTGAAGAATAAAGTGAGGAACATCTACCGAATAGAAATTGAGCGAATTCAGGATGAACTCGTTTTTACCTTTGAAGGAAGCGGCTTCCTATACAATATGGTTCGCATTTTAATGGGAACATTCCTTGAGATAGGGAGAGGGCGGCGCTCAGCGAATGAAATGGTGTCCATTTTAGAAGCAAAGGATCGAAACACAGCGGGAAAGACGGCACCACCACATGGGCTTTATTTATTGGAAGTCTCTTATAGGTAAAAAAGGAAAGAAAGTTACCAAACACTTGACATTTTCGCCCCAGTATTATAAGATATTCTTTGGTATTTCTACATCCACTTGCCCCGGATTTAGAAATCTGACTGACAACTGACAATGAAAATTCTGTGCTAGTTTTAAAATAAATTGGATTGATTTTAGGAGGGAAACTCATGCGTACAACATTTATGGCTAAAGGCCACGAAGTAGAACGTAAATGGTACATCGTTGACGCTGAAGGTCAAACACTTGGCCGTCTAGCAAGTGAAGTAGCAGCGATCCTGCGCGGTAAAAACAAAGTAACTTTCACACCTCACGTTGACACTGGTGATCATGTGATCATCCTTAACGCTGAGAAAATTGAACTAACTGGTAACAAACTTAATGACAAGATGTACTACCGTCATAGTGGACACCCAGGTGGTTTGAAATCAAGAAATGCTCTTGAAATGCGTACTAACCGTTCTGAGCAAATGCTTGAACTTGCAATCAAAGGTATGCTTCCAAAGAACAGCCTTGGTCGCCAAATGATTAAAAAGCTTCATGTATTCGCTGGTAGCGAGCACAATCACCAGGCACAACAGCCTGAAAAATACGAACTAAGAGGATAATTAAAAGGAGGGAATTAACTTGGCACAAGTACAATACAACGGCACTGGCCGACGTAAAAACTCTGTAGCACGCGTACGTTTACTTCCTGGTAACGGACGTATGGTTATTAACAACCGTGAAATCGATGACTATTTCGATCTTGAAACACTTAAGCTAATCTCTAAGCAACCACTAGTTGAAACTGGTACTGAAGGCACTTACGATATTTTCGTGAATGTTAACGGTGGTGGATTCACTGGACAAGCGGGCGCAATCCGTCACGGTATCGCTCGTGCACTACTTCAAGCTGATCCGGAATCACGCGCTACACTTAAGAGTGCAGGCTTCCTAACACGTGATGCTCGTATGAAAGAACGTAAAAAATACGGTCTTAAAGCAGCACGTCGTGCACCTCAGTTCTCAAAACGTTAATATGGTTTTTCAAAACCTCTGGCCTATGGCCAGGGGTTTTTTTGTATTTAGAAAAGATTTGCTACTATGGTCTTTTTAACAAAAGACTTGAGAATTATTCATTTTGAAGCCTGAATGAATTACCAATTTATTTGCTGTATACTCCCCAACTCTTGAGTGAGACTAAAACAATATGATTCGAGAGGATGGGTGAGATGGACAACGTTATTACTGTATTCAAGGAACGTCAGCGTCATAAACGCCTTGAATTCGAACGAAGGGTGTTGATTGAAATTTCATTGAAAGAGCTATCGGATAACATAAGAGAACTGTTTTCTCCATTTTTCTCAGAGGCTATTCTGTATAAAGGTGATGTGGAGAATGTTTGTATGGACATTGCGATCGAAGCATATTTACTTGGTGCTGAGTATAGCAAGTTTTCTTATTATGGAGAATCAATGTCGACAGCGCATAAACGGTGCTTCAAATTAGAGAAAGCATTAATTGAAGCGTTGTTTGATTACTGGCTTTTCTGGAAAACGTCAGCGGTTTACGAAGAATCATTACAAATTACGTGTGATGTATTTGTTTCGAATTGGTGGAAAGCAGGCTATGAAAAAGGAACAATGAGGCGTCGACTTCGATTACAATAAATTGATTAAGTTCCATGACTAATTCAGCTACCCGTCCCATATAGATAAGATAGGACAAAATAAGGGGCGGTGTTAGTGGGATATGAAAAAGTGGTATAAGCGATTTGGTGTTGCCACTGGAATCATCGTGCTGTTATTTATTATTAATTACAAATTCGCTATTGATTCTTCTTGGGATGCCTGGCATCTTCCTTTATCAGGACAGGTCATTGTCATTGACGCTGGACATGGAGGGGCTGATGGAGGAGCTGTTGGTGATAACGTGGTTGAAAAAGATATTGCGTTAACGATCTCTCTTAAGTTAAGGGATTATCTCCAAGAAGCGGGAGCGCTTGTTATTATGACACGTGAGACGGATACAGATTTAGCAGCAGAAGGAACTAAGGGACTTAGCAATCGAAAAGCTGAAGATTTAAGAAAACGAGTTGAGTTGATTAATGAGGGAAGTAACGATCTTTTTGTGAGTATTCATCTAAATGCGATTCCGTCTTCTAAATGGAGTGGCGCTCAAACGTTTTATAATCCAGTTAATGATGAGAGCCAGGCCTTATCTCGTTTTATTCAGGCTGAAATTAAGCGAAACCTTGAAAACACAAATCGATTGGCTAAAAACATGGATAGTGTATATTTACTAAGAGAGGCTGAAGTTCCAGGAGCTCTTGTTGAAGTTGGCTTCCTTTCTAACCCTACTGAGAGGGAGTTATTAAATACTGAAACGTATCAAAATAAAGTCGCAGCCTCTATTTATCAGGGCATTATACGATATACGACAAATGAGCCAGTACCCGAGGAATAAAGAAAACACTGGCTTATTGTACGTTCTATACTCTTTCATTGATTTGGTATATCCTTCAAGCACCGAAGTCAAAACTCTCTGAATGATATGTTATACTAGCAATGTAATCGAATTCAGAGAAGGTGGTGCCTCCATGTTAACGAAAGATCAAGTCGTTGAATTACTACAAAAGGTGCAAGATCCTATTTTACATAAAAGTATCACGATTCGTGATGTGAAAACGAAAGAAGGCTATGTCAGTGTTAAGGTTGCTCTTGCTCAAACTGAATCAGCTGAACAGATGAAGGTGCAGCAAGAAATCGTCAACACTTTAAAAGGCGAAGGGGCCGAATCAGTGGGATTGCGATTTGAACAGTTGGCGGATGAAGAGCTTCCTGAAGGAACATCTGCTAATCCTGACCTCCCGTCATTGCTTTCTCCAGAAAGTAAAACACAGTTTATCGCAGTGGCAAGTGGAAAAGGTGGCGTAGGTAAATCAACTGTAACCGTAAACCTTGCAACGTCACTTGCCCGTCTTGGAAAAAAGGTCGGCATTATCGATGCAGATATTTATGGATTTAGTGTACCGGATATGATGGGGATTGAAACCAGACCCAAAGTGGAAAACGAAAAAATCTATCCCGTTGAGCGGTTTGGCGTTAAAGTAATGTCTATGGCCTTTTTTGTAGAAGATAACGCTCCTGTTATTTGGCGTGGTCCAATGCTTGGGAAAATGCTGAATAACTTCTTTAGTGAAGTAGATTGGGGAGAGTTAGATTACCTGCTTCTAGATTTACCGCCAGGAACGGGAGATGTAGCATTGGATGTTCATACGATGCTTCCGGCTTCAAAAGAGATCATCGTGACCACTCCTCATGCTACAGCAGCTTTTGTAGCTGCGAGAGCGGGTGCTATGGCGCTTAAAACGAAACATGAAGTGCTTGGTGTTGTTGAAAATATGTCTTACTTTGAGAGTAAAGTAACAGGCGAGAAAGAATATGTGTTTGGTCAAGGTGGAGGAGATAAGTTAGCTTCCGAGTTAACAACTGACATTCTTGGTAGACTTCCTCTTGGGCAGCCAGATTTTAATGATGAAGAATTTGCACCTTCTGTTTATCAAGAAGATCATCCGATTGGACAGCAATATCTTCACATTGCACAAGAAATCTTAAAAAGAACAGCAAAATAATAATAAAAGGGCATGCGAGCGCATGTCCTTTTATTATGCAGATTATTTCTGACCAGAATTTGATCCTTCGCCACTATCTGATTCGGTATTGTCTGTGTTTTCTTCTTTCTTATTACCGCTCTCAGATGATTTTAGTTGTTCAGAAGTAATTCCAGTTAACATTTCCTGGATTTTGGCCTGGAATAACGGACTTTCAAATGTTTCGGATATAAGGTCTTTAATTTGCTGTCTCGATTGTTTACTT
Organism: Anaerobacillus sp. QJM3NY_17; assembly: GCF_056173665.1. Lineage (NCBI taxonomy): Bacteria > Bacillati > Bacillota > Bacilli > Caryophanales > Bacillaceae > Anaerobacillus > Anaerobacillus sp. QJM3NY_17. The sequence continues at coordinate 184,930 of NZ_CM149685.1, forward strand.
TCGAGTAGTTGTAAATAATGTTTTTCCATTACCGGATCTTGCAAGAGATCCATCATTTTTTCCTGGTATTCTGGATCATCCATCAGTGATTTAAATAATTTCTCATTTTCACTTTGAATGTTCTTGGCAAAGTTCTCAACGAACGCAGGATCTTTCAGCATTTCTTGCCAGTAATCTTTTCCTTCTTCAGTTGTTAGTACTTTTTGTATGGTTTCTTTCACAAATGGCTGTTCCATAACAAGTTGTTTTTTTATTTCTTCATCTGACATGACTTCTTGAATTGCTTTCTTGCCATCATCTGATTTAAGTAGATCGACAAGCATCTTTTTCGTTTCTTCGTAATTAGCCTGAGATCCTTCAGCAGAACCCGAGGCACATCCGGTTATTAAAAGAATGGTTAATCCAAGAGCAAGCAGTTTGAATCCATGACTCATAAGTCTGTGCTCCTTTCTCGAGGTGTTAACCTTAATATTAGGCGAAACTGTGAATTTATACCCGGTGAATAAAGGAAGGGTGGCAATTTAAAAGTGGCATTGGTACAATTCAACATAGAAGCACCATTAACGTTTACGGGGGTTTGATTTTGAAAACAAGAAATCTTGTTTACTTATTTTTTACAACCCTTCTGATTGGATCAACAGCAGGTATGCTCACAGGGATTGTTTTAGATTGGTCACAGTATTGGACGGATCTGAAAAATGGAGAATTTGTTTCGTTCCTCATTGTGATACTCTGGTTACTGGGAGTATCTAGTATCTTTAGTTTGATTAGTCAGATGGGATTCTTTGCCTATTTAACAATTCATCGTTTTGGTCTTGGTATCTTTAAATCAGTAAAGCTTTGGAATACGATACAAGTCGTACTTATTGCGGTCGCTCTATTCGATCTTGTCTACTTCCGCTATGCTGTTTTTGCTGAAAAAGGAGAGAGTATTCTAAGTTATATCTTGACCGCTCTTTTTATTTTGATTATTGGATTGGTAACAGCATATATTAAGCAAAAAGAAACGAATAAGCAGGCCTTTATTCCAGCTCTTTTCTTTATTGTTGTTGTAACTATTCTTGAGTGGATTCCTGGCCTGCAAAGTAATGATCCAAAATGGCTCTGGCTTATTTTGATTCCGCTATTGGTGAGTAATGTATGGCAATTGCTAACACTTCATCGATTAATTCGAAAAGAAGCTTAATACACAAAAGCAGCTCTCCTAATCGGAGGGCTGCTTATTTTACTTCCTTGGTATTTATTTTTGCATTAGATACGAGTTCACTGACTGTGACAAAAGAATAGCCTTCCTTTTTTAGAAGAGAGATCATTTCTGGAATGGCTTCAACTGTTTGTTTAGCGGAATCAGATGCATGCATAAGAATGATATCTCCCGGATCAGCTTGTGTTGTTACATTCTGAACAATTTTGTCTACTCCTGGGTTTTTCCAGTCTTCTGAATCGAGACTCCAATGAATGACTGTGTAATTAAACTTCTCAGATAGAATAAGAACACGTTTATCAAAGTTTCCATTTGGTGGTCTTAGTAATTCTGGTTGGTCATCTGTTACTTTTTTGATTGCTTCATTAGAACGAATAATGTCCTTTTTTATTTCCTCGTCCTTCATTGACGTATAGTTCTCATATCGATATCCAAGGTTCCCGATTTCGTGTCCATCTTTTGCAATTTGCTCAACAATTTCAGGGTGGCGTTCAGCCCAGGCTCCCGAAATGAAGAATGAGGCTTTCACTTTATTTTGTTTTAGCTCTTCAAGAATAGGTAGAGCTTTTGTCTCGCCCCAACTAATATCAAAGGTTAATGCAAGACGTTTATCCTCGCTTTTCACGTGATCAATTGCGAGCGGGACGTTGTTATTTGTAAATACAGCGAGGTCCCCACCTTCAATAAAAAGAATAATTGCAGCAAAGAAAGCGGCTGTAACTATAATCAGTCCATGCTTTATTCGCATGCCATTCCAAATCCAAAAAAACCTCATCATGCACCCCCTTTGTCCCATTCATATGCGAAAAGTTTCTTAACTATGTACAAACTCTAGAGGAGACACATATTTCTTAAAAGCTTAGGTCATACTGGTTTGAGGAAGGAGAGGTTCAGATGATTGGATTCTTAGTAAACTTTAAAGAGATGAAGGAAATCGAATACTTACTTAAAAGAGAAATGGAAGAGCTACTGTTAGACCTGGATAACAATCGAATCGATGGACTAATTAAAAGAGCGATGGAAGAACGATATCACCTTCTATTAGGTATCTATAAAAGAACGGCTACAGAAGCGGAGATTTCGAAGTATAGGCGGATTTTGAAAAAAAGTACAAATTAATTTAAAATACCCCTTGCCAAATAGTACAACTACCTGTATATTTATATAGGTCGCCGCAACAATGCAGTTGACGCCAAAAAGGATTTCAAAAAAGTTATTGACGCTGACGGAGTTAATATGGTATATTAATAAAGTCGCTGAAAACGACATTGAAAGAAACAAATTGATCTTTGAAAACTGAACGAAACGCCATGTAAGTAGTTGTTTCTAAGGAAACAAAACATTGTTTTAAAGCTAGATTAAGCTTTCTATCGGAGAGTTTGATCCTGGCTCAGGACGAACGCTGGCGGCGTGCCTAATACATGCAAGTCGAGCGAAGAGATGGGAGCTTGCTCCCTGATCTTAGCGGCGGACGGGTGAGTAACACGTGGGCAACCTGCCCTGCAGACTGGGATAACTCCGGGAAACCGGAGCTAATACCGGGTAATACATCGCACCGCATGGTGCAATGTTGAAAGTTGGCTTTCGAGCTAACACTTCAGGATGGGCCCGCGGCGCATTAGCTAGTTGGTAAGGTAATGGCTTACCAAGGCGACGATGCGTAGCCGACCTGAGAGGGTGATCGGCCACACTGGGACTGAGACACGGCCCAGACTCCTACGGGAGGCAGCAGTAGGGAATCTTCCGCAATGGACGAAAGTCTGACGGAGCAACGCCGCGTGAGTGACGAAGGCCTTCGGGTCGTAAAGCTCTGTTGTTAGGGAAGAACAAGTACCGTTCGAATAGGGCGGTACCTTGACGGTACCTAACCAGAAAGCCACGGCTAACTACGTGCCAGCAGCCGCGGTAATACGTAGGTGGCAAGCGTTGTCCGGAATTATTGGGCGTAAAGCGCGCGCAGGCGGTCTTTTAAGTCTGATGTGAAAGCCCACGGCTCAACCGTGGAGGGTCATTGGAAACTGGAGGACTTGAGTGCAGAAGAGGAGAGTGGAATTCCACGTGTAGCGGTGAAATGCGTAGATATGTGGAGGAACACCAGTGGCGAAGGCGGCTCTCTGGTCTGTAACTGACGCTGAGGCGCGAAAGCGTGGGGAGCAAACAGGATTAGATACCCTGGTAGTCCACGCCGTAAACGATGAGTGCTAGGTGTTGGGGGGTTCCACCCTCAGTGCTGAAGTTAACACATTAAGCACTCCGCCTGGGGAGTACGACCGCAAGGTTGAAACTCAAAGGAATTGACGGGGGCCCGCACAAGCAGTGGAGCATGTGGTTTAATTCGAAGCAACGCGAAGAACCTTACCAGGTCTTGACATCCTCTGACAATCCTGGAGACAGGACGTTCCCCTTCGGGGGACGGAGTGACAGGTGGTGCATGGTTGTCGTCAGCTCGTGTCGTGAGATGTTGGGTTAAGTCCCGCAACGAGCGCAACCCTTGATCTTAGTTGCCAGCATTCAGTTGGGCACTCTAAGGTGACTGCCGGTGACAAACCGGAGGAAGGTGGGGATGACGTCAAATCATCATGCCCCTTATGACCTGGGCTACACACGTGCTACAATGGACGGTACAAAGGGCAGCAACACCGCGAGGTGAAGCGAATCCCATAAAGCCGTTCTCAGTTCGGATTGCAGGCTGCAACTCGCCTGCATGAAGCCGGAATTGCTAGTAATCGCGGATCAGCATGCCGCGGTGAATACGTTCCCGGGCCTTGTACACACCGCCCGTCACACCACGAGAGTTTGTAACACCCGAAGTCGGTGGGGTAACCTTTATGGAGCCAGCCGCCGAAGGTGGGACAAATGATTGGGGTGAAGTCGTAACAAGGTAGCCGTATCGGAAGGTGCGGCTGGATCACCTCCTTTCTATGGAGAATTACGAAGGTAACTTACGTTACCAACCTTACATGAGCGTTTCGTTTAGTTTTGAAAGAATGATTTATTCTTTCAAAACAGGTGAAGTGATGAAGCTTAGGCGGATTCAAGTAGTAGCCTTGTTCCTTGAAAACTAGATAGCACAAACAACGACATCCAATAATTATTTTTTATGCAATAACTTAGTAATAACTGATGCGTTATGGCAGCAATGCCTAACAAATCGAAGGTTAAGCTACTAAGGGCGCACGGTGGATGCCTTGGCACTAGAAGCCTAAGAAGGACGGGACGAACACCGATATGCTTCGGGGAGCTGTAAGTACGCTTTGATCCGGAGATTTCCGAATGGGGGAACCCACCATCTTTAATAGGATGGTATCCATTTCTGAATACATAGGGAATGGAAGGCAGACCCGGGGAACTGAAACATCTCATTACCCGGAGGAAGAGAAAGCAAACGCGATTTCCTGAGTAGCGGCGAGCGAAACGGAATCAGCCCAAACCAGAGGGCTTGCCCTCTGGGGTTGTAGGACGTCTCTTTGGAGTTACAAAGGCACGGATAGACGAAGCGACCTGGAAAGGTCCATCAGAGAAGGTAACAATCCTGTAGTCAAAATCCGATGCCCTCCGAGACGGATCCTGAGTACGGCGGGACACGTGAAACCCCGTCGGAATCCGGGAGGACCATCTCCCAAGGCTAAATACTCTCTAGTGACCGATAGTGAACCAGTACCGTGAGGGAAAGGTGAAAAGCACCCCGGAAGGGGAGTGAAAAAGAACCTGAAACCGTGTGCCTACAACTAGTTGGAGCCCGTTAATGGGTGACAGCGTGCCTTTTGTAGAATGAACCGGCGAGTTACGATCCCGTGCAAGGTTAAGCTGAGAAGGCGGAGCCGCAGCGAAAGCGAGTCTGAATAGGGCGAAATAGTACGTGGTCGTAGACCCGAAACCAGGTGATCTACCCATGTCCAGGGTGAAGTTCAGGTAACACTGAATGGAGGCCCGAACCCACGCATGTTGAAAAATGCGGGGATGAGGTGTGGGTAGCGGTGAAATGCCAATCGAACCTGGAGATAGCTGGTTCTCTCCGAAATAGCTTTAGGGCTAGCCTCGCGGCAAGAATCTTGGAGGTAGAGCACTGATTGGACTAGGGGTCCTTACCGGATTACCGAATCCAGTCAAACTCCGAATGCCAACGATTTATCCGCGGGAGTCAGACTGCGAGTGATAAGATCCGTAGTCGAGAGGGAAACAGCCCAGACCACCAGCTAAGGTCCCAAAGTATACGTTAAGTGGAAAAGGATGTGGCGTTGCTTAGACAACCAGGATGTTGGCTTAGAAGCAGCCATCATTTAAAGAGTGCGTAATAGCTCACTGGTCGAGTGACGCTGCGCCGAAAATGTACCGGGGCTAAACGTATCACCGAAGCTGTGGATTGTCTTACGACAATGGTAGGAGAGCGTTCTAAGGGCTGTGAAGTCAGACCGAAAGGACTGGTGGAGCGCTTAGAAGTGAGAATGCCGGTATGAGTAGCGAAAGACAAGTGAGAATCTTGTCCGTCGAAAGCCCAAGGTTTCCTGAGGAAGGCTCGTCCGCTCAGGGTTAGTCGGGACCTAAGCCGAGGCCGAAAGGCGTAGGCGATGGATAACAGGTTGATATTCCTGTACCACCTCCTTTCCGTTTGAACGACGGGGGGACGCAGAAAGATAGGGAGAGCGCGCTGCTGGAAATGCGCGTCCAAGCGATTAGGCTGGTGAATAGGCAAATCCGTTCACCATGAAGGCTGAGTCGTGATGGCGAGGGAAATTTAGTACCGAAGTCCTTGATTCTACGCTGCCAAGAAAAGCCTCTAGTGAGGAAAAAGGTGCCCGTACCGCAAACCGACACAGGTAGGCGAGGAGAGAATCCTAAGACGATCGGGAGAACTCTCGTTAAGGAACTCGGCAAAATGACCCCGTAACTTCGGGAGAAGGGGTGCTTCCTCGGGTTTATAGCCCAGGGGAGCCGCAGTGAAAAGATCCAAGCGACTGTTTAGCAAAAACACAGGTCTCTGCAAAGCCGTAAGGCGAAGTATAGGGGCTGACACCTGCCCGGTGCTGGAAGGTTAAGAGGAGGGGTTATCCCTTACGGGAGAAGCTCTGAATCGAAGCCCCAGTAAACGGCGGCCGTAACTATAACGGTCCTAAGGTAGCGAAATTCCTTGTCGGGTAAGTTCCGACCCGCACGAAAGGTGCAACGACTTGGATACTGTCTCAACGAGAGACCCGGTGAAATTATAGTACCTGTGAAGATGCAGGTTACCCGCGACAGGACGGAAAGACCCCATGGAGCTTTACTGTAGCTTGATATTGGATTTTGGTACAGCTTGTACAGGATAGGTAGGAGCCATAGAAGTCGGACCGCCAGGTTCGATGGAGGCGTCGGTGGGATACTACCCTGGCTGTACTGACATTCTAACCCAGCACCGTGATCCGGTGCGGAGACAGTGTCAGGTGGGCAGTTTGACTGGGGCGGTCGCCTCCTAAAGTGTAACGGAGGCGCCCAAAGGTTCCCTCAGAATGGTTGGAAATCATTCGCAGAGTGTAAAGGCACAAGGGAGCTTGACTGCGAGACCTACAAGTCGAGCAGGGACGAAAGTCGGGCTTAGTGATCCGGTGGTTCCGCATGGAAGGGCCATCGCTCAACGGATAAAAGCTACCCTGGGGATAACAGGCTTATCTCCCCCAAGAGTCCACATCGACGGGGAGGTTTGGCACCTCGATGTCGGCTCATCGCATCCTGGGGCTGAAGTAGGTCCCAAGGGTTGGGCTGTTCGCCCATTAAAGCGGTACGCGAGCTGGGTTCAGAACGTCGTGAGACAGTTCGGTCCCTATCCGTCGCGGGCGCAGGAAATTTGAGAGGAGCTGTCCTTAGTACGAGAGGACCGGGATGGACACACCGCTGGTGTACCAGTTGTTCCGCCAGGAGCATAGCTGGGTAGCTACGTGTGGAAGGGATAAGTGCTGAAAGCATCTAAGCATGAAGCCCCCCTCGAGATGAGATTTCCCACAGCATTAAGCTGGTAAGATCCCTTAGAGATGATGAGGTAGATAGGTTCGGGGTGGAAGCGTGGCAACACGTGGAGCTGACGAATACTAATCGATCGAGGGCTTAACCTAAAAACGAAAAGTAAAGCAGGCTTGGTCACTTTCGTAGACCATTGGAGCTCTTGAACGTAAGGCGCTTTTCGCCTGAAGTGAAAGAGTGAAATGGGCAAGAATGTAGCCTGCGGAACTAGACATTGTTATTGGAAAACGTTGTGCGTGCTATCTAGTTTTCAAGGAATGAAAATTTTTCTTGATCTTTATAAAGAAATATAGTAAGATATATCTTGTCCTTGGTTAAACACTTTCTAGTGGAACAACCTTTGATTAGTCTGGTAATGATGGCGAAGAGGCCACACCCGTTCCCATGCCGAACACGGAAGTTAAGCTCTTCAGCGCCGATGGTAGTTGGGGGATCTCCCCCTGCAAGAGTAGGACGTTGCCAGGCTGACCAATATTCCACAGTAGCTCAGTGGTAGAGCAATCGGCTGTTAACCGATCGGTCGTAGGTTCGAATCCTACCTGTGGAGCCATTATGCTTCCATAGCTCAGCAGGTAGAGCACTTCCATGGTAAGGAAGGGGTCATCGGTTCGAATCCGGTTGGAAGCTCCAGGACATGGCCCGTTGGTCAAGCGGTTAAGACACCGCCCTTTCACGGCGGTAACACGGGTTCGAATCCCGTACGGGTCACCAATTTAATTTATCTATACTCTGTGGAGGATTAGCTCAGCTGGGAGAGCATCTGCCTTACAAGCAGAGGGTCGGCGGTTCGAGCCCGTCATCCTCCACCATTTTTCTTAATAATTGCTTTACCTTCAGGAGTACTCAGTAGAGTGCACTCTTTTTTATTTGTTAATACTATATATTTGCCGGCCTAGCTCAATTGGTAGAGCAACTGATTTGTAATCAGTAGGTTGGGGGTTCAAGTCCTCTGGCCGGCACCATTTTTTCCAGTGGAGGGGTAGCGAAGTGGCTAAACGCGGCGGACTGTAAATCCGCTCCCTCAGGGTTCGGCGGTTCGAATCCGTCCCCCTCCACCAGTAAGAGCCATTAGCTCAGTTGGTAGAGCATCTGACTTTTAATCAGAGGGTCGAAGGTTCGAGTCCTTCATGGCTCACCATATGCGGAAGTAGTTCAGTGGTAGAACATCACCTTGCCAAGGTGGGGGTCGCGGGTTCGAATCCCGTCTTCCGCTCCAAACTTTATATGCGGGTGTAGTTTAGTGGTAAAACCTCAGCCTTCCAAGCTGATGTCGTGGGTTCGATCCCCATCACCCGCTCCAAATGGGGCCTTAGCTCAGCTGGGAGAGCGCCTGCCTTGCACGCAGGAGGTCAGCGGTTCGATCCCGCTAGGCTCCACCATTTTCCTTAAACAATGTTTAGGGTTTTTTTTATGTCATAAAATCATTTTGAAGTAGGAAACTTTTCTATTTCTAATGCGCCTTGCAGATGATATATGATTCAGATCCTCCACGGCCAGGCTACTGTTCCTTATATTTATCCGTAAAGAACATCAATTTACGTAATTGTATGAATATTTATTCGTATTTTATGTCAGGTTGAGTCATTTACTGGAATATGGGTAGAATAGAGCTAGACTAGGATACGAGGAGGCTACATAATGAATAATAAACTTTCGATTATAGGAGTACCAATGGATCTTGGCCAAATGAGACGCGGGGTAGACATGGGTCCAAGTGCGATCAGATATGCTGGAATTGTAGAACGGTTATCAAATTTGAATTACGATATTGAAGATCTTGGGGATATTGAAATAGGAAGGCCAGAAAAGCGTCCAGAAGAACAGGATCATCAACTTAAAAATTTGAAAGAAGTTGCTGATGCTAGCGAAAAGCTTTCAAATGTTGTAAATGAAGTGATTAATCGAAAGCGCTTTCCACTAGTGTTTGGTGGAGATCATAGTATTGCTATTGGCACTCTTGCCGGTGTAGCACGTAATTATGAAAATTTAGGCGTTATTTGGTACGATGCGCATGGTGATTTAAATAACTCCGAAACGTCACCATCAGGAAATATTCATGGAATGCCACTTGCAGTTAGTCTTGGTATTGGTGATGAGTCTTTAACTAGCATTTCAGGATATTCACCTAAAATTAAACCAGAAAACATTGTGATTATCGGAGCTCGTTCTCTTGATGATGGTGAGCGTAAACTGATTAAAGAAAAAGGTATTAAAGTATATACGATGCATGAAGTTGACCGTATGGGTATGACGCAAGTAATGGAAGAGGCTATCGAGTATGTATCGAAAGACACTGATGGGGTGCATTTAAGTCTTGACCTTGATGGACTTGATCCGCACGATGCTCCTGGAGTAGGTACACCAGTACTTGGAGGAATTAGCTATCGTGAGAGTCATCTTGCGATGGAAATGCTTGCAGAATCAAACATTTTAACTTCTGCAGAATTCGTTGAAGTGAATCCTATTTTAGACGAGAAAAATAAAACGGCTACTGTTGCCGTCGCTTTAATGGGATCTTTATTTGGGGAAAAATTAAAATAAACACAAAGGCAGCGACTTTATCTTAAGATAAAGCCGCTGTTTTTTTATTTCGACATTGATCATATTCGTTTAATAGATAGTCCAGATAAGTGCTAATTTCAATTATTTCGGAAGAACTAAGTGGTTTGTTCCTTGCTAATAAATTCATTTTATTGCGGGAAGCCTCAATTTCTTGAAGGAGATGATCTTTCTCGCTTTTTATTTGAAAGCTTATTTTTCGATTCAACCTTTCCATGAGCCGAACCACCCTCTCAATAATTTATAGCTTTATACCCTATATATTAAAAAAATAAACTATTTTCACTAGAAAATTATGTATTTTCATTAAAAACAGTAATTCAAACGTGATAGAATAAGGAAAGATTAGAAAATGTTTTTTTAGAAAAAGTGAAACTTTGTTTTTCCTGATACGTAACTATAATAGCCGCAGGAATCAGCGGGGGTTGAAAAAATGGATGCAATCGTAAAAAGAATCGTGTTGAAAGTAAGAAAAGGGGACCATAATGCATTTGGGGAGTTAGTAGAGCTCTATAAAGATCGAGTCTTTGCTTTGACATACCGAATGCTTGGTAACAGGCAGGAAGCTGAGGATGTGGCTCAGGAGGCATTCATTCGTGCTTATACGAACATTGATCGCTATCAGATTGATCGAAAATTCTCTACTTGGTTATATCGTATAGCCACGAACTTATCGATTGATCGTATGCGAAAGAAAAAGCCGGATTATTACCTCGATGCTGAAATTTCGGGAACGGAAGGTCTGACAATGTATTCTCAAGTGTCGACTGATGAACCATTACCTGATGATGAAGTTGTATCGTTAGAGGCACAGGATGGGATACATCAGGCTATTCTAAGTTTGCCAGCTAAGTATCGAAGTGCTATAACTTTAAAGTATATTCAGGAGTTATCGCTAAAGGAAATCAGTGAAATTCTGGATTTACCAGTAGGAACGGTCAAAACCCGAATACATCGGGGTAGAGAAGCGCTTAGAAAGAAGCTTCGAGAGCAGTAAGAAAGGGGGAGAAGCTATGAAATGCCCTGCAGAAATAGTTGCAATTATGCATGATGTACTTGATGAAGAAGCTACAGATCAACAGCGTAAAGAGCTATTTGATCATTTAAAGACATGTCATGATTGCAAAGAGCATTATGAAGAACTGAAGAAAACGGAATCGTTTCTCCTCAGCTCACCTTCTATGAAGGCACCCGATGGTTTTACATCAAAGGTAATGCAACAGCTACCACAGGAGAAACGCACGGTCTGGATGAAACGATGGATGAAATCTCATCCATTCGTAACAGCGGCGATTTTATTCTTAGTATTAATGGCAGGATCTGTTTATTCTTCATGGACGAGTGAGGATCAATTATCTGCGCTCTCTGGTAATTTAAGATTTGACCAGGAAACGAATACGGTTATTGTTCCTGAGGGTGAAGTCATTGAAGGAGATCTAACAGTAAAAAACCGTAATCTTGAAATTGAAGGACAGGTTAAAGGTGATGTTCTTGTGATCAATGGAGAACAGTATATGGCCTCTGCTGGACAGGTAACTGGTGAAATCGAAGAGGTGGATCATATTCTTGACTGGACGTGGTTTCAGCTGAAACACCTTTTTCAAGATATAGGTAGTGTATTTACAAATGATGAACAAAAATAAACCGTCCTATAGGGCGGTTTATTTTTGTGAATTATTGCTGTAGTAAAAAATGATTCTTCTCCCCCGAACTCAACATTTGATCACAGAGTTACTAATTATATGAAATGTCATACTAATTGAGATGTGCTTTTTTTGAAGTTGTCAAAAATATGATATAATTAAAAAGTTACAAATGTATTTTAGCAATGCACTAGAAGTGAACTTCAGGCTAAATACAATACGTTTGGAGGAAGAGCCGTGCTGCCTGTTGGAAATGTAAATGTACTTGATTACATAACTGAGATTATTGATATTTTGCTCGTTACGTATGTGATATATAAAATTATTATGCTTATTCGTGGCACGAAGGCTGTTCAGCTTCTTAAGGGAATTACGGTCATTATTGCCGCATGGTTCTTAAGTAGTTTTTTCGAACTGAACACGCTACATTGGATTCTAGAGCGGGTCGTTCTTTATGGACTACTTGCCATCATTATTATTTTCCAACCTGAGCTTCGAAGAGCACTTGAGCAGTTAGGACGCGGTCGATTGTTTGCTCGCTCCGCTGTTGAAGAGGAAGAGACGAATAAAATGGTGGAAGCCATTATTAAGTCATCATCCTATATGGGTAAGAGAAGAATTGGCGCATTAATATCCATTGAGCGGGAAACAGGTCTCAATGACTATGTAGAGACAGGTATTCCTATGAATGCAAAATTAACTTCTGAACTTTTAATTAATGTGTTCATTCCGAATACACCACTTCATGATGGAGCGGTTATTCTAAAGAAGGATGAAATTTTAGCTGCAGCATGTTATTTGCCACTTTCAGAGAGTCCTTTTATTTCGAAGGAACTCGGTACAAGGCACAGAGCTGCTCTTGGAATAAGTGAAGTAACAGATAGCCTAACACTCATTGTGTCTGAAGAAACAGGGAGTATTTCCCTGACAAAGAACGGAGAACTTCATCGAAATTTATCTGAAGAGGTATTACGTGATCTTCTTAATGCTGAGCTAAATCCTTCTGTGTCTAAGACTGAGACTTCCAACCGCTTTAGTAATTGGAGGGGGAAAAAGTAATGGACAAATTGTTAACGAGCAACTGGTTTGTCAAAATCATCTCTTTTCTTCTCGCTCTCATGCTTTACACGATTGTTGCGATGCCTGATGGGTCTACTACTGATCCTAATGGATTACTTACTCAACAAACAGAAACAGAACGTTTACCAGATATGGAGCTTGAAGTGCTATACGATGAAGATAGCGTAGTGGTTTCTGATTTACCTGAAACCGTAGATGTCATTGTTGAAGGCCGCACAGATGGTTTAATGCTATCAAAGTTAACGAATAAAGAGGTCTATGTCGATTTGCGCAATTTAACACCAGGTCAACATCTTGTTACAGTAAAACACAGAGATTTTCCTGAAAATGTAGATGTCGCGATTGATCCAGTTAGAGTTTCTGTGACGATTGAAGAGAAAAAATCGAGTACCTTTCAAGCTGGAATTAACTTGTTGAAGGAAGATGAGCTTTCGGAAGGGTATGCGACAGAAGAACCGATCGTTTCACCTAAAACCGTTACAGTTACTGGTGCAAATTCCAAGCTTGAGCAAATTGCATTTGTTAGAGGCTATGTAAATGTGAGCGGTGCAAAAGAAGAAGTTAATGAAAGAATAACACTAAATGTGTATGATGCGAATATGGAAGAAATACAGGGGGTATCGATCGATCCTGCCGTAGTTGATGTAAAAGTACCAATTACTGCCCCTTACAAAAAGGTGCCGATTAAACTAGATCAAAAAGGAAAGCTTCCTGACGGTGTTAGTATCTCATCGATTGACCTTGAACCTTCGGAGGTTTCTGTCTTTGGTCCTGAAGAGGAACTTGGCAAACTAGAGTTTCTGGACGGTATTCCACTTGATCTATCAAAAATAACAAAGGATACAACGGTTGAGCTTGATGTACCAGTTCCGGACGGAATGAAAAAAGTAGATCCAGAAACGGTTGAAGCAAAAATTAAAGTTGGTAAAGAAGATGAAAAAGCATTTGAAGATGTACCAATTAAAGTAACTGGAGTATCTGATGGGTTAACAGCAAATATTTCAGAACCTGAAACGGGATCTACGGATATGAAGATATATGGTGTATCTAGCGTGCTTGAAAATATTCAGAATGATGATTTTCAGGCTTATATTGATGCAAGTGGTCTTTCCGAGGGAGAACATGAACTTGAATTACAATGGAACGGACCGTCTTATGTTCGCTGGTCCGGTTCATCCAAGAAGGTAACGCTGCAAATAGAGAATAGTCCTTCCTAATAGTTGGAACTGCGCGATAATAAAGGAGAGAGTATAACGATGGGTAAATATTTTGGTACTGACGGTGTAAGAGGGATAGCTAATACAGAGCTTACCCCTGAACTTGCATTTAAACTGGGCCGTCTCGGTGGGTATGTCTTAACGAAAGAGACCGAGAAACCTAAGATTTTAATCGGACGCGATACGCGTATTTCTGGATATATGCTTGAAGGGGCGCTAGTTGCCGGTCTTCTTTCCATTGGGGCTGAAGTAATGCGTCTTGGTGTCATTTCTACGCCAGGAGTTGCTCATTTAACGAAGGCACTAAGTGCTCAAGCGGGAGTAATGATTTCTGCTTCCCACAATCCAGTTGGGGATAACGGAATTAAGTTTTTTGGCCCGGACGGCTTTAAGCTTTTAGATGTTCAGGAAGAAGAAATTGAAGCGCTTATTGATAGCGATGAGGATCTTGTACCACGTCCTACAGGTGCTGATCTAGGTATCGTTAGTGATTACTTCGAAGGTTGTCAGAAGTACCTTCAGTATTTGAAACAAACAATTGATGAAGATTTCTCTGGACTTCACATTGCGCTCGACTGTGCACATGGTGCAACGTCTTCGCTTGCAGCTCATTTATTCGCTGATCTTGAAGCTGATATTTCCACTATAGGTACAAATCCTACTGGAACAAATATTAACGACGGTGTCGGATCGACGCATCCAGAAACACTGGCTGAATTTGTGAAAGAAAAGAATGCCAACGTAGGCTTTGCATTTGATGGAGATGGAGACCGTCTTATTGCCGTTGATGAAAATGGAGATATTGTAGATGGCGATCAGATTATGTTTATCTGCGCTAAATTCATGAAAGATCAAAAGCGTTTACGTCATGATACGGTTGTTTCAACTGTTATGAGCAATCTTGGATTCCATAAAGGGATGGAAGAGTCAGGTGTAACATCGCTTCAAACTAAGGTAGGCGATCGTTATGTGATGGAAGAAATGCGTAAAGAAGGCTACAACCTTGGCGGAGAGCAGTCTGGACATATTATTTTCCTTGATCACATCACGACAGGTGATGGTATGCTATCAGCACTTCAGCTTGCTAACATTATGCAAGTGACAAACAAACCGTTGTCAGAGCTTGCTGGAGAAATGAAGAAGTACCCTCAATCTCTTGTGAATGTGAAGGTAACAGATAAAAACAAGGTAGATTCAAACGAGCGTATTCAAGAAACGATTCAGCAAGTAGAAAGCGACATGAACGGAGAAGGGCGTATTCTTGTTCGTCCATCCGGAACGGAGCCTCTTGTTCGCGTCATGGCTGAAGCCCCTACAAAAGATCTATGTGATGAGTACGTCGATCGCGTTGTATCTATGGTGAAAGAAGAACTTGGAGCGTAATCGACAAAAATGAAAAGTTTGTACGAAAGGTATGCATGGGAAGCACGGAAAAAGCTACCCATGCATATTTTTATATATAGGGGAATTTTCACAAGTGATTTTCTCATTAAAATGAGTCAAAATAGAGCAAATTATAGCGAGAACGACTTGTTCTAGAAAAAAGAATTGACCAGCTTTTTACAATTGATATAATATAGAAGTGTGTTTGGTTTTTATTCTAAAAGGGAAAGAGAGGGAAGTTGGGTTACTTTTGATATAAAAGCGCCTGGACTGTTTTCGAACGGTAGAAAACAGTTGACGAGGAAGAGGTTTATCGATCATCGGCGGATACCTCTCGATTGCTCCACCACAATCGAATGGTTTTGTGAAAAACAGAGAGGTGACTTTCTGAACAAAAGCAAAACTATGGTGACAAAAAAGCTATTAATCGGAAAAGAAGGGGCAGGTCTGCCCCGTTGTATGCCTGCTCCTTCAATTGAAGGAGGACTTTTACATGTGCGGTATTGTTGGATATATTGGAAATCAGGATGCTAAAGAAATTCTATTACGAGGTCTGGAGAAGCTTGAGTACAGAGGGTACGATTCAGCAGGTATTGCGCTTCTTAATGACGGTGGACTCCACCTTTTTAAAGAAAAAGGTCGTATTGCTGACCTTAGAAAAAAAGTGGATACAAGTGTGGAAGCGACAGCAGGTATTGGACATACACGCTGGGCAACACACGGTGAACCTAGTCAGGTAAATGCTCACCCACATCAGAGCTCAACTGAACGCTTCACGCTTGTTCACAACGGTGTAATTGAAAACTATCAACAAATCAAACGTGACTTCTTATCCGAAGTTAATTTCGTAAGTGCTACAGATACAGAAGTAGTTGTTCAACTTATTGCTACTCTTGTTGAAGATCAAAATATGTCTGTTGAAGATGCTTTCCATCAAACATTGAATGAACTTCACGGTTCATATGCACTTGCACTTATTGACAATCATAATCCAGAAACGCTCTACGTAGCGAAAAATAAGAGTCCGCTTCTAGTTGGAATCGGCGATGATTTCAACGTAGTAGCAAGTGACTCAATGGCTATGCTTCAAGTAACAAGTAAATTCATCGAGCTTATGGATGAAGAAGTAGTGATTGTGAAGCGTGATTCTGTCACAATTAAAGATATGAGTGGAAAAGTAATGGAACGCGAACCATTCACAGCTGAAATCGACGCAAGTGATATAGAAAAGGGAACATACCCTCACTATATGCTTAAAGAAATTGACGAACAGCCGCTTGCGATTCGTAACATTATTACAAAGTACAAAGATGAGAATGATAACATCAAACTTGATAAAGATATTCGTGAAGCAATGAAAGAAACGGATCGTATTTACATCATTGCGTGTGGCACAAGTTACAATGCTGGCCTTGTTGGTAAACAGCTGATCGAGAACATCGCTGAGGTTCCTGTTGAAGTGCACATCGCAAGTGAGTTCTTATACAACATGCCGCTTGTTTCACAGAATCCACTCTTTATCTTTATTTCACAAAGTGGTGAAACGGCAGATAGCCGTGGCGTACTTGTGAACGTGAAGAAAAAAGGATTTAAATCTCTTACGATTACGAATGTTCCAGGATCAACGCTTTCTCGTGAGGCTGACTATACGCTGCACACACATGCAGGCCCTGAAATTGCGGTTGCTTCAACAAAAGCCTACACTGCACAAATGGCTGTACTAACACTACTTGCTGTCGATACTGCTCAGGCAAAAGGCATTAAGCTTGATTTCAACCCAATTCAGGAGCTTGGAATCGTTGCAACAGCGATGGAGTCCATGATTGACCAGAAGGAAATGATCGAAACAGTTGCACGTAACTTCCTTTCAGTTACGCGTAATGCATTCTTTATTGGTCGCGGTGTAGATTACTACGTTTGTCTTGAAGGAGCTCTTAAGCTGAAAGAAATCTCTTACATTCAAGCTGAAGGATTTGCTGGCGGTGAATTGAAGCACGGTACGATTGCTCTAATTGAGAAAGGTACTCCTGTTATTGCTCTTGCTACGCAGAAGCACGTAAATGGAAGCATCCGTTCAAACGTACAAGAAGTCGTTTCTCGTGGGGCATCACCATGCATTATTTCTCTTGCTGGCCTTGAAGAAGAAGGCGACACCATCGTCCTTGATGAAGTACATGAGCATCTTACTCCGCTAGCTTCTGTTGTACCGCTTCAATTACTTGCATACTATGCAGCGCTACACAGAGAATGCGACGTAGATAAGCCAAGAAACCTTGCTAAATCAGTTACGGTAGAGTAACCATAGATTGATTAGAACGGCCTTTCCTTACTAGGGAGGGCCGTTTTATTTTTGGTTATCATTGTTAAAAAATGACTCGCCTCTCTTTTTTCGACTACTTAAAAGCATGTCCGAATACAATGATACGAATACGAAGAAGGGTGGAGGCGTATGAGTATCTTTGTAAGCTACATATTGTTAGGACTTTCCCTTTCAGCTCCAATGGGACCGATTAATGCGGCACAGCTGGACAGGGGGATTCGATTTGGCTTTATGAATGCCTGGTTAGTAGGGTTTGGAGCTATGGTAGCGGATGGCGTATTTATGATGCTCATTTACTTTGGACTTGCTCATGTCATTGAGACGCCGTTTATGAAAACATTTCTTTGGCTGTTTGGTTTTTTTGTTTTAACGTATACAGGAATTGAAAATATCGTGAAGGCTGATTCAATTGGACTTAAGCAGACAAGTGGACGATATGAAACGAACCGCAAATCGTTTCGAACTGGTTTTTTTATCGCAATCTCAAATCCGCTGAACATTTTGTTCTGGCTGGGCATTTATGGTTCGATTCTAGCCCAAACATCTAGTATGTTTGGTGCCGCCCAACTGTTTCTTTATAGTACGGGCATTTTTTTAGGTATTACCCTATGGGATCTCACAATGGCGAGTGCATCAGCAGGTGCACGAGCGTGGGTAAATCCATTTATTTTGAAGCGAATATCGATCTTATCCGGTATCACGTTAATCGGATTCGGACTCTATTTCGGTATGCAAGCTGTTAGGTTGTTCCTTGGATAGACTGGCACCTCTTTTTGTCCCTCCTAATAGGATAACGCGTGTAGTGTTAAGGAGGGATTCCGTTTGGAACTATATACGAAATCATGGATTGATGAACACGGAGAAGGAATGGAAGGTTGGAAGCGAACTGCATTTGCTCATTTTGGAGCGATGTTAGGAGATCGTGAACATCCTTATCCTTGCATTCCTGGGAAGCAGGGATTCTATCAAGATAATTTACGATTTGGATTTGCGGAAGATCCTACAACAGATGTAGCAAGTGTACAGTTAGCTACTTTGTTGAAACAGTACGGGGAAGTAGCGAGGGAAACGGGGAAATATGCCTCTCTTGTTGTTTTTTTTGACTCCACGACGTTACAGAAACAAAAAGCCGAAGTAGATCAATACCAGGAATTATTTTGGTCGCTACTAAACAGTTTACATGAGCTTGATGAGGCGCAGTGGCCAGAACATATCCCTAAAGACCCACATGATCCTAAATGGGAGTTCTGCTTCAACGGAGAACCGTATTTTGCATTCTGTGCGACACCAGCTCACCAAGTTCGAAAGAGTCGTCAGTTTCCATCTTTTCTGATTGCTTTTCAACCAAGATGGGTTTTTGATGAAATTAATGCAGAAACAACATTTGGTCAAAAGCTTAAAAAAGCGATCCGGCAACGGTTGGTTTCTTACGATGGGATTCCAGCTCACCCCGCCTTGAAGTGGTACGGTCAACAAGATAATTATGAATGGGAGCAATATTTTCTATCTGATGATGATTCTTCTCTTTCCAAGTGTCCCTTTATGGCGATGAAAAACAAGTGGAAGAGCATTCGCTCTTAACTTTGTTTTCTTTTCATTTTCAGAAAAGTTGCCCCGGCAATGAGAACTAGAAAGCATAAACTAACCAAAAATCCAGCCCGGCTAATATGGTCAAATAACGTTCCTGAAATAGCTGTACCAATCAGGACTACGCCGGTTCCAATTTTCAAATGATCTTTAAACGTAGTTTTGGTTAGTTTCCGATATGAAAAAAGAATGAACATCCAATTATAGAGGAGCATTAAACCAGCAGCTGTCGTCAAATACTCAAAGATGTTCTCCGGTAAAAGTAGTGCAACAACAATTGAAAGTAAGACGACTAGAGTCGTGAGACCAAAAGCAGGAAGAGGAATCTTCCTGCTTTTCTTTGCAAAGAGGGCAGGTGCATCATTTTCTTCAGCAAGTGTTACTAGCATGGTCGTTACGGCATATAGGGAAGCGACCATAGTGGAGAAACCGGCAATAATGAGGATCGCATTAAATATTTGCGGGATCCAGGGTAGATGAAATTGAGTTAAAGCTGTTAAAAATGGACTTTCATTCGGATCAATGCTTTTGATCGGAATAAGTTTTAACACAACGAAAAAAGACATTACGTAAAGAAACGTTAAGACTAAAAGCATGATCTTTCCAGCTTTAGGGGCATTTTTGGGATCTTCAAGCTCATTCGCCATCAGTCCCATCACTTCAATTCCACCAAATGCATAGAACGCATAAACAAGGGCAACCCAGAGACCCATTGCGCTACCTGTGAGAAAGTCTTTTGACGTGATTTCAATTCCAGCGTTACCTTTTTGTGGTTCAAGCCATCCAAATAAGGCGGCGATTCCGATAGCGAGAAACATCACAATGGCAGCAATCTTCATTACCCCAAATACGTTCTCCATTTTTTCTACGAGTTGAACACCGATAAGAATAACGATAAGGCCAAGTGAAGCGAATACAGATGCGGTGAGCCATAAAGGAGCTTTCGGAAACCAAAACTGTGCAAATAGAGCGAGGGCTGTTAGTTGACTTCCCATAATAAGCATTTCAGATGACCAGTATACCCAGCCGTTACTAAAGCCGGCCCATTGGCCAAAAGCTTGTTTTGCATAAGTGCGAAAAGACCCTTTTTCTGGATGTTCAGCAGTTAATTTCGCAAGTGCTTCATAAACAATCCATGTGCCGATCGCGGCCAGAAAATAAGCCAATAAAACGAGATAGCCTGCTTTTTCAATCGTGATACTAGAACCAAGGAAATACCCGGTCCCGATAATACACCCTATCCCTATAAACGACATTTGCCACCAGGTTAATTTCTTTTCGTGATTTGTCGATTTACTCATTATTGCATCCCCCTCTTATCTTCTTTAGTTTGAGAATCACTGGCAGTGTTTATGTGTGTTTCTTGAATTGGAGAATCTTTTCTTCGGATGAGGAGAAAGTAAGGAGACTATGTATGATAAAGGAGTTTGGTTGAATGAACATCCATCCGAATTGTTGGAATGAATATGGAGAATTAAAAACGGTTGTCGTTTGTTCTCCTTCACACTTAGATGTACCAGATCAGCAAACTGCTACAGATGTGCAGTGGGAAAAAGCAGTGAAACAAAAGAAGGCGCAAGAAAATCATGAAGAAATGATTCGCGCAATGGAGGATGCTGGCGTTCATGTTATTGATTATTCCGTTCATTTATTACGAGAAGACCTTTTATTAAATGAAAAATTAATCAATCGTATTTTTGTACGTGATCTTGCTTGTGTATTTGGCAATACGATTCTTCCGGGAGCAGCAGGAACTTCCATGAGGCGACCTGAATATTTTCAAAGCCACAGGTTATTTCAACAGTGGTTTGATGAGCGGACGTTTCAAATGCAATCAAATAATCAGTTAAAGGCATTGGAATATGGAGATGTCATGATACTTAATAAGGATGCTGTTTTTATTAATTCTGGGATTCGGACAAGCATTGAAAGTATAGAAGCACTGCAAGGGAGTATTTTTAATGCGGGGTTCCAGGAAATCGGTGTTATTGATCTACCACGACGTCCAGATACGATGCATCTTGATATGAATTGTAATGTAGCGGGAGAGAGTATATTTATAGCGAAAAGCTATATGAGGTATCTCCCTGTACAGGTTGTGACCGAAAATGATTTTCGATATGAGATGACGGGTGATTTTTTAGAGCGACATGGATATGAAGTCGAATGGACCTCTGAGATCAAACATACTGTTGCAGATATTAATTTCTTGAATTTAAATCCTGAGACGCTATTGATTAGTACGAAAACAAATAAATCTATTCTTAAGAATCATCCTACCCTTCGTAAAAAGAAGCTTATTGAGATAGAGGTAGATGAATTAGAAAACGGTGGTGGAGGAATCCGATGTATGACATTACCACTTGAGAGGGGATAAGAGAAAGTGGCTTGAAGGCTAATTCAATATATATTTCATAAAGAATCCTGCAAAGTTGTGGGATTCTTTTACATGTGTTTTGGTTGACTATTATACCTTAGGGGGGTATATTGATAGTAAGCTAAATTAGAGGAGATGATCGGATTGACAGATGAACTAAACATCCCTTTACAGCCGGATAAAAAGCCAACTGAACCGAGAACGGATGAAGAGAAACAGCAGCTGCAGAACCGATTGAAGCGAATCGAAGGCCAAATACGCGGGATTCAGAAAATGGTTGGAGATGATCGCTATTGCGTGGATATTCTTATTCAGCTGTCTGCCATTCAGGCTGCCTTAAAAAAGGTCGGCTATACGTTGCTTGAACGTCATACAAAAACGTGTGTTGCTAGTTCCATACAAGAAGGTAATGGAGATGAGCAAATAGAGGAATTAATGAAAGTGATTCAGCAGTTCTCTAAATAAAGAGGTGAGTCAGATGGATTCGAAGAAACAACTCTCTCTTGATGTGACGGGGATGACATGTGCTTCTTGCTCATCAAGAATCGAGAAGGTATTAAATAAAATGGATGGTGTCGAGGCAAACGTCAATTTAACGATGGAAAAAGCAACAATCTTGTACGATTACGATCAAGTGAAGACAGAAGATATCGTAGGGAAAATTGAAAAACTAGGCTATGGGGTTCGGAAAGAAAAAGTGGAGCTTGATATTCACGGAATGACCTGTGCAGCTTGCTCCACAAGAATCGAAAAAGGCTTAAATCGTACGAAGGGTGTTGAGCTTGCTTCGGTTAACTTAACAACAGAGTCTGGCGTTGTCGAATATCAGCCGGGAGAAGTGACGTTAGATGACATTCTTCAGAAGGTGAAAAAACTTGGTTATGAAGCGGTGATTAAAGAGAATCGTGAAAATCAAAAAAGCCATAAAGATGATGAAATTATAAAGAAGAAACGTCGATTATTGATTTCAGCTCTTCTTTCTCTTCCGCTTCTGTTAACGATGCTTGCCCATATACCTGGGGAGTTGGCTATTCCTGTTCCTCATCTTCTTATGGAACCATGGTTTCAGTTTCTTTTAGCAACACCTGTTCAATTTGTAATAGGTGCTCCATTTTACACTGGGGCTTATCGTGCCTTAGTAAATAAAAGCGCAAATATGGACGTTCTTGTTGCGCTTGGGACTTCAGCCGCTTATTTTTATAGTGTTATTGAAGGAATCAGAAGTTATTTGACAGAAGGATACAATCCGTCGCTTTATTTCGAAACAAGCGCCATTCTGGTCACGCTCATCTTAGTAGGGAAGTTATTTGAAGATCTAGCGAAAGGGAGAACGACGCAGGCCATTACCAAATTACTAAACCTTCAGGCGAAAGAAGCGAGCGTCATTCGGGAAGGCGCTGAAGTGAAAGTACCTGTCGATCAGGTTCAGGTAGCTGATCGAATCGTCGTTCGCCCGGGTGAAAAAATACCAGTAGACGGTATCGTGGAAAAAGGGAATTCATCCGTAGATGAGTCCATGATTACAGGTGAATCCATTCCCATTGAGAAAGAAGTAGGGGCGAGTGTGATTGGCTCTACGATTAATGAAAATGGGACTTTAACAATGCGTGCTGAAAAAGTGGGGAAAGATACCGCTCTTGCTGGAATCATTAAGATTGTTGAAGAAGCGCAGGGTTCAAAGGCACCGATCCAACGTTTAGCAGATGTGATTTCAGGCATATTTGTCCCTATTGTGGTAGGGATCGCAGCGATTACGTTTCTAGTTTGGTATTTACTAGTCGATCCCTACAATTTGCCACAGGCACTTGAAGCGGGGATTGCGGTGCTCGTTATCGCATGTCCTTGTGCACTAGGATTAGCTACACCAACTTCTATTATGGTAGGGACTGGGAAGGGTGCTGAGCAAGGGATTCTGTTTAAAGGTGGCGAATTTTTAGAAGCCACTCATAAAATTGATGCAATTTTACTTGATAAAACCGGTACAATCACAAAGGGAAAGCCTGAAGTAACGGACTTTGTTGCTTTTGACCTCGATGAGAAAACGGTGCTCGAACAATTGGTTGCCGCTGAGAAAGCTTCCGAGCATCCTCTAGCAAGGTCCATTGTTCAATATGGCGCGAATCACAATGTTACTTTAGCTGAAGCTGAGCAGTTTCAAACTATACCAGGTCACGGTATTGTTGCTACTGTCAAAGGAAATCAGGTTCTTGTTGGGACTCGAAAACTTATGGAACGAGAGCAAATTCCTTATTCCACTCATGAAGAACAAATGAAAAGATATGAACTTGACGGGAAGACTGCCATGTTTGTTGCATTTGACGGTCGCGTACAGGGAATTATCGCTGTTGCAGATACGGTGAAAGAAACGTCGAAAAGCGCTATTGAGGAAATGAGATCCCTTGGAATCGATGTATATATGATTACAGGTGACAATAAACGGACGGCTGAAGCTATCGGGCGGCAAGTGAACCTAAATGGTGTGTTTGCAGAAGTACTTCCTGAGGAAAAGGCTACTAAAGTAAAAGAGTTACAGGCGCAAGGAAAACGAGTGGCGATGGTAGGGGATGGCATTAACGATGCGCCAGCTCTTGCAACAGCCGATATAGGAATGGCGATTGGAACCGGAACAGATGTCGCCATTGAGACAGCAGACGTTACACTTGTTGGAGGCGATCTTGAAAACATTGCAAAGGCGATTCATTTAAGCCGTAAAACGATGCGGAATATTCGCCAGAATCTATTCTGGGCGTTATTCTATAATTCAATTGGGGTTCCAATTGCTGCAATTGGTTTACTAGCACCTTGGGTTGCGGGGGCTGCTATGGCCTTCAGCTCTGTATCAGTCGTAACCAATTCCCTTCGTTTGAAGCGAGTGAAACTATAATTCATTGAGAGGAGAATCACGATGGAACAAACAACATTAAAAATTGAAGGAATGACATGTGAACATTGTAAAGCAGCAGTAACAACTGCTTTACAGGAACTTGAAGGGGTTTCAGAAGTAAATGTGAACGTAGAAGAAGGAACGGCAAAAGTTTCTTACAATGCTTCTAGCGTTAGCGTTTCGGAAATGAATGAAGCGGTTGAAGAACAGGGATATGACATTGTCTAAATAAGAAGCCGAAGAAGGGAGTGAATCCTTTCTTCGGCTTTTTAAATTCATAACTTTCGTTTCTTGATAATAAAATTCGCTAATAGGACAAGTGGAAGAATAAGCTTATCTTTGAGGAGGGAAAGACGCCAATGAACACTTCACTGTTCACAAGTTTATTTATGATAGGCTTCGGGGGTCTTTTGATAGGAGCTACTGCAGGGAAGGTGGCATTTACCTATTATCAACATCGTTTGGAAGCTCTTTATCTGATTTGTGGTGGTATGCTCATCGGCGTGATTTCCTTTGAACTGATACCAGAAAGCGTTCGTTCGTATTCGTTTTGGGCACTACTTGCAGGTGCGTCGCTTTCTGTTCTTTTCTTTATTTGGACAGAGCAAGTGGTTCACAGGAAGTTTCAAGACAAGAGTTACCTTCCAGTGTTTGCTTTCGTTCTTGCTGTCATCTCGCACAATATCCCAGTCGGGATCGCTCTTGGAATGACGTCAGTTAGTAGCGGAATTGGCATGTCATTACTGCTATCTTTATTTATCCATCACTTACCAGAGGGAGTGGCTTTGTATATACTCACTCGAATGAACGGATTACATCGGTTGTTTGTGATCTTAGCAGCAAGCTCTGTAACAATTATTTTAACGCTATCGGCCTGGTTCGGTATGGTTTCTTATCAATCGCATCTACTAAATGGTCTCTTTATGGGCGTAGCTATTGGATCTTTATCATATGTAGCCCTTCATGAAATGATCGGTCATGTTGTTGGAAGAGTTTTAAATCGGGAGTTGTACTTATATACAAGTCTGGGAATACTTTTACTGGCTATTTACCTTGAGGTGACTCATAAACTCTTTTGACAACATATATAAAATTCAGTAAAATTGTACATAGTCTAATATGAACACATGCTCATATATTGAATAAAATAAATAAACCACATAAGAAAGGAGTTCCCATCGATGGAAGAATATCGTTTGACAGGTTTATCCTGTCCAAATTGTGCAGCGGGAATGGAACAACAGATTCAAAAACTTGAATACGGAGAATCCGCTCAAATTCAATATAATTCCGGTAAATTAAAGCTAGATGAGAGAGTGAATCTTGAACAAGTTGAGAAAATTCTTGCTTCAGATCACGCATCATTGATTAAAAACGGAAATGGACATGCCCATGAACATAGTAAGGGTGACAACAACGGGAAGTGGCTCCTTGCTATCTCATCAGCGATTTTCGCTGCTGCTCTTCTTTTAGATGGATTTACAAACATACCAGCTATTCCTTTCTATTTAATTGCCATTATTTTAAGTGGCTATCAAACGTTTATTAAAGGTCTACAGAACTTAATAAAACTGACATTTAATATTGAGACGTTGATGACTATTGCTTTAATAGGTGCAGTCTCTATTGGAGAGTGGAAGGAAGGCACGCTTGTTGCAATCCTATTTGGACTGAATGAATATTTAGAAGGCCTAGGTATGGAGAAGGCAAGAAAGTCTATGGAGTCCTTACTAGAAATTGCGCCGAAGGAAGCCCTTCGTATTCGAGAGGGAAGAGAAGAAATCGTTTCGATTCAGGATCTAAAAGTGAACGACATTGTTTTGGTCAAATCTGGCGCAAAAATTCCATCAGATGGAATCGTCGAATCTGGCTATAGTTCAGTGAACGAAGCGGCTATTACTGGAGAAGCTATGCCGGTTGAAAAAAGTGCTAATGAGTCTGTTTATGGCGGAAGTATAAATAATGAAGGAATTCTTCGTGTGAAAATCACGAAAGCTTATGAGGATTCCTCACTAGCAAAAATATTGCATTTAGTTGAAGAAGCTCAGGAAACAAAAACACCTACGGAATTATTTATTAATCGTTTCTCAAAGTATTACACACCGATTATTATGCTTATCTCAGCACTCGTGATGCTTGTTCCGCCTTTATTGTTCGGAGGGGCTTTTAGTGAGTGGTTTTACCAGGGACTTGCAGTGCTTATTGTAGGATGTCCATGTGCACTTATTCTTTCATCACCGATTGCCAACATCTCGGGTATTACTCGAAATGCGCGTAACGGTATTCTCGTAAAAGGATCTGTTTATCTTGAACAGCTAGGAAAAATTGATACGCTCGCTTTTGATAAAACCGGTACGCTTACAAAAGGGCTACCTTATGTGGAGAAATATAAAGTTTATGACCAGGAGCATTTCTTATCAGTAGCGGCAGCGGTTGAGAAACATTCTTCACATCCGTTAGCAAAAGCAATCATGACAAAAGTAAATAGCTTTCCTTATCGTGAAATCGAAGCAACAAATATCGAAACGATATCAGGGCAGGGGATCATAGCCGACATTAATGGAAAAAGACATTGGGTAGGAAATGAAAAAAGTGTTCAACATGTAACCATCTCTGAGGATGTGAGAACATCGATTGATGCGATGAAACATGATGGGTTAACGCTGGTCCTTGTAGCCGATGAGAAACATATTCTTGGGATATTTGGAGTTGCAGATGAAATTAGAGAGGAAAGTGAGTCTGTTATTCGCGCTTTACATCATGTAGGTATTAAGAATACGGTGATGTTAACAGGAGATCATGAGAAAACAGCTGAGAAAGTGGCAAAACGTGTTGGCGTACGTTCTTATTTCGGAGGTCTCTTACCTGAAGACAAAGTGGCTAAGGTGAAAGAATTAACAACAGAAGGTAAAGTAGCCATGATCGGTGACGGGATTAATGATGCTCCGGCTCTTGCTTCAGCTGACCTTGGAATCGCTATGGGAAAAGGGACAGATAGCGCGATTGAAACAGCCGATATCGTATTGATGCAGGATCACTTAGGAAAACTGCCTGAAGCGGTCTCGATCGCTAAACGAGTGAATCGAACGATACGGGTTAATATTGCGTTAGCCCTTGGCTTAAAAATGATTGCTTTACTGCTTACTATTCCTGGGTTATTAACGCTATGGATTGCGATACTGTCTGATATGGGGGCAACAATTCTCGTGACGTTCATTAGTTTAACGATTCTATGGGAACGGAAAACAAAAGAAAAAACACATATTCATAATGAAGCAGAACCACAGCATTCGTAACCCTCTAGATGTCTAGAGGGTTTTTTTATTTATGCTGGCATTCTAGATTATTCATCATAAAAATTAACAGGAAGTATAGCTTTGTTTAATCATGTCAACAAGTGCTATGCCGAATTCGCGTTTGGATTTCGTTGTAACTGACTTTGTCTCCCTTTATGATAGTAAGTAATTAAGACAAACAATACGTGCCGGGGAATAGGGGTTCCAATTAAGCGAAATATAAGATCATGTCAACAAGTCTCCTAAAAAAATGAAAACGCTTTAACGGTGCGGAAGAAAGGGAGGATATATAATGAGTGAACAGAACACAGCAGAGAAATCTGGATTTAAAGTAAAAGTTCAGCGTTTCGGAAGTTACTTAAGCAGTATGATCATGCCAAATATTGGCGCATTTATTGCTTGGGGATTGATTACTGCTTTATTCATACCAGATGGTTATCTACCAAATGCAAGCCTTGCCGAGTTAGTAGAACCAATGCTTTACTACCTATTGCCACTCTTGATTGGTTACACTGGAGGTAAAATTGTATACGGTGGTCGAGGCGGAGTTGTTGGTGCAACGGCAACCATCGGTGTTATTGTTGGAGCAGACATTCCGATGTTCCTTGGAGCTATGGCTATGGGGCCGCTTGGGGGATATTTAATCAAGAAATTCGACGAAGCGATTCATGGCAAGATTAAATCAGGCTTTGAAATGCTCGTTAACAATTTCTCAGCTGGGATTATTGGTGGGGCTTTAACTATTATAGCTTCTCTAGCAATTGGACCAGTTGTATTAGGTTTAAACAAAGCGCTTGCTGCAGGTGTAGAAGTTATTATTGCTGCAGGTCTATTACCATTAGTAAGTATTCTAATTGAACCAGGTAAAGTACTCTTTTTAAATAATGCGATTAACCACGGGATTTTCACCCCACTTGGACTTGAACAGGTAGCGAATACAGGTAAATCGGTTCTCTTTTTAGTTGAATCCAATCCTGGTCCAGGTTTAGGGATTCTCCTTGCCTACTCGATTGTGGGTAAAGGGTCAGCAAAACAATCAGCACCAGGAGCTGCACTAATTCATTTTGTTGGGGGAATTCATGAAATTTACTTCCCTTACATTTTGATGAAGCCAGCACTTCTTCTAGCGCCATTCTTGGTGGAATGAGTGGTGTGTTCACATTTACACTTCTAGATGCAGGGTTGTTAGCGGCAGCTTCACCGGGTAGTATTGTCTCTCTTATACTTATGTCACCACGGGGTGGTTATCTAAGCGTCATTGCAGGTGTTGTGGTAGCAACGATTGTTTCTTTCCTGGTCGCTTTCATAATCCTTAAACGCTCAAAAGATAGCGGAGAAGATATTTCAGAAGCGACTGAAAAAATGGAAGCAATGAAAGGGAAGAAGAGCAGCGTATCTTCTAACCTAAAAACGAATGCAGAAGAGCCAAAAGAAGAAACAACATCTTCTTATGGCAATATAGCCAAAGTAATCTTTGCATGTGATGCTGGAATGGGATCAAGTGCAATGGGGGCATCCGTACTACGTAATAAATTCAAAAAAGCTGGGTTAACAGACATTGAAGTAACAAATACTTCGATTAGCAATTTACCTAATGATGCAGATCTCGTTGTGACTCATCAAGATTTAACCGATCGTGCAAAGGATAAGCTTCCAGAAGCGAATCACATTTCGGTTAAAAACTTTATGAACAGCCCAAAATATGATGAACTTGTTGCTGAGTTAACTTCCGCAGGTGAAGTGCCAGTGAAAGAAGAAGTAGAGCAAGTTGAGAAGAAAGATATTAATAAAGTAGTGTTTGCATGCGATGCTGGAATGGGATCAAGTGCAATGGGCGCATCAGTCCTTCGCAATAAGTTCAAGAAAGCTGGACTTCAAGACATTGATGTGACAAATACGGCTATTAGTAACTTACCAGATGATGCCGACTTAATCGTAACGCACCAGGACTTAACAGATCGAGCAAAAGCAAAACGTCCTGATGCTGAGCATATCTCAGTGGCAAACTTTATGAATAGCCCGAAATACGAAGAGCTTGTTGATAGACTTAAAAAGTAGGTATAGCCAGAATTCGAGGTGAACCATGTGTTTATTTCAGCAAGGGAACGAACAATTCTTCAGCTTCTATTAGAGAGTAATGACTATTATACGGTCAAAGGAATCGCTCAAGAACTTGAGGTAAGCGAACGAACGGTTCACCGTGATTTAGTAGGCGTAGAGGATATTCTCACTCAGTATGATTTAACCTTAAACAAGAAAGCTGGAGTAGGGGTTCGAATTGATGGTGAAGAATCCAACCGAAATGAGTTGAAAAGCTATCTAGTTGATCTAACCATTACGGAATACACGCAACAAGAAAGGGAGACGCTGATTCTATGTAAGCTATTGGAATCAGCTGATCCTATTAAGTTAATTGGTCTAGCGAATGACTTGAGAGTGACAGTTGCTACTGTCAGTCATGATTTAGACAAAGCGGAAGAATGGCTTGAAAGAATGCAGCTTTCATTAATACGAAGGCGGGGATATGGTGTGCAGGTTGAAGGGACTGAAGCCCTGAAAAGGCACGCCATGAGTTCCTTGCTTGCTTCTGAGTTTAATGATTCAGACTTTTTTACGTTGTTAAAGAAGTCGATTCAAAAGAAATCTCAAGGCAATGTTCTCGAATCTGCTTCCGAACGATTGCTAGGGTTAGTTGATCGAGATAAGCTTTTGAAAGTTGAAACAATCGTTGATGATATTAACAATGAGTTACCTTATATGATCGCTGATAGTGCATATATTGGTTTAATTGTGCATTTGACTCTGGCTGTGGAGCGTATTCAAAAGGGTGAAAAGATCGAGATTGATGAAGACTATTTAAGCACGCTAAGGAATACGAAAGAGTTTGGTTTTGCTAGAATAATCGCTACAAAACTTGAAGAATCTTTTAGTGTCTTAATACCTGAAGCTGAGATCGGTTATATCACCATGCATTTACGCGGAGCCAAATTAAGAAACACTGGAGACTACTATTTAGAAGAAACAAATTATCCGATTCTTGTTAAAACCAAGGAGTTAATCCGCTATGTAGATAAGCGTCTCAATGCGAATTTAGAAACGAATGAATCACTTCTAGAGGGTTTAGTGACACACCTCGGTCCTGCTACGCATCGTGTTAGGCAGAACATGAATATCCATAATCCTTTGCTTACAAAAATCAAAGCAGATTATGCTGACTTATTCCAACTGCTTGAAGATGCGCTAAAAGATACTTTTCCGGGGGTATCCATTCCTGATGAAGAAGTTGGTTTTCTCGTCCTTCACTTTGGTTCAGCCCTTGAAGGTCGCTTTCAACATAACGAAGTGAATATTCTTGCCGTATGCTCAAGTGGTATCGGGACATCCAAAATGCTGGCGACTCGATTGAAGCAGGAGTTACCAGAAATCCAAACTATCAAAAGCGCTTCATTATTTGAACTACAAGATGAAGATCCAGAGAATTATGATCTGATTGTTTCTACAATCCCTCTCCCTGAATATGAAGGAGAGTATATAAAGGTAAATCCTTTTTTAACGGAGGAAGAGGCAACACGAATCCGCTCGACTCTTCATAAGAAGTCGATGATGAAAAGAAGAAGCACGGTCGAGAAGCCAAAGACGGATAAGGAATCCTTGTTTTTTTCAAATGATGAAGCGAGTACCTGGTTTCGTAAAGCTGAATTATATACCAAGACTGCAGCTTCAGTAGTGGAATTATTTCGAGTAAATCAATCTGAACACAAAGAGGTGGAGAAGCTTTTAGCAGAAGAGTGTATGCGTCTAGAAATGCTTGATGCTATCAGCGATTCATCAGATGTTAAAGAAGCACTTCTAAAGCGCGAAACCATTAGTGGAGTGGGTATTCCTGAGACTTCACTTGCATTGTTTCATACGCGGACACCTGAAGTTAAGAAGCCTGTGTTTACAATTGTTCGATTAATGGAACCTGTTCAGAGAAAGGCAATGGATGGTTCATTTATTGAAATGGACACCGCTCTTTTACAACTGGCACCAGAGGATTCGCCAATTGAAAGCATTGAGATCATGAGCTACATTAGTTCTCTTATCATTGAATCAAATGAAAGCATCGCGCTTTTTTCGGGGAGCAATCAAGAATCAATTGGATTGTATCTCGCTAACAAAATGAAAAGTCATGTAGAAAAACAATTAGGATTTAAAGGAGACGATTAAAATGGCAAAAGAAATTCTATCAACTGAGAACGTATTACTAAACGAAACGGCTGCAACAAAAGAAGAGGCTATCCGTATGGCAGGTCAAATCCTTGTAGACAACGGTTATGTGGATGAAAGCTACCTTGAGCAAATGCAAGAACGTGAAAAGATCACGACGACTTACATGGGCAACTCTGTTGCAATTCCTCACGGTACGGAGGATGCTAAGAAAGCTGTGAAGCATTCTGGACTATCCATCATCCAATTGCGAGAAGGCGTTGATTTCGGAGATGGAAATATTGCGAAGATTATCATAGGTATTGCTGGTAAGGATAATGAACACTTAGAGATCCTTTCTCAAATTGCCATTGTATGTTCTGAAGAAGAAAATGTAGAAGAGTTGATTCAAGCGGATTCCAAAGAAACGTTAATCTCAATGTTTAACGAGGTGAATTAATCATGCTTGCCGTTCATTTTGGTGCTGGAAATATTGGAAGAGGCTTTATTGGTAAGCTTCTTTCTCAATCAGGATATGAAGTATGCTTCGTAGATATCAACGAGAATGTGATTAACGAGCTTAATGAACGAAATAGTTATACAGTGGAAATATTAGGTCAGGATAAGGAGAAGATTGCTGTTGAGGGTGTGAAAGGTATTAATAGCCAACAAGATCCTGAGGCAGTTGTCGATGCGATCTATCAAGCTGACCTTATTACGACCGCTGTTGGCCCGACCGTATTGAAATTGATTTCTTCTGCTATCAAAGAAGGCATCTCAAAACGTATCGCAGATGGAAAGGCTCCCGTTAACGTTATTGCATGTGAAAATATGATCGGTGGCAGTACAATGCTTCGAAAAGCTGTTGAAGAAAAGATGGATGAAGCGGATCGTAAAGTGCTAGATCAATATGCTGGTTTCCCAGATGCCGCAGTGGATCGTATTGTTCCAAATCAAACGCACGAAGATCCATTAATGGTTGCGGTTGAACCGTTCTATGAATGGGTAGTCGATCAAACTATGATGGCTGGAGAGGTTCCGGATATTGCTGGGCTTACGTACGTTCAAGATCTTGCTCCTTACATTGAGCGGAAGTTGTTCACCGTTAATACTGGACACGCAGTGACAGCTTACCTTGGTTATCAAGCAGGGTATGAGACAATAAAGGAAGCACTAGACACTGAAGATATCTATCATGATGTTAAGAAAGCTCTTGAAGAGTCTGGTGAATTGCTTCAGCATAAGCACGGTTTCGAAAAAGAGGCGCATGAGGCTTATATTACAAAAATTCTTGGTCGTTTTCTAAATCCACATCTAGTGGATGAAGTTACTCGCGTTGGACGAGCTCCAATTCGTAAAATTGGAGCTGACGACCGTCTTGTTGGACCGGCACGTCAGCTCGCGGAATTAAACAAAGAACCAAACTACCTTGCGAAAGGAATTGCAGCAGCATTACGATTTGATCCTAAAGAAGATGAAGATGCTGTAACGATTCAGAGTAAAATCAAAAACGAAGGTCTTTCTAGTGCGATTACTGCTTTTACAGGAGTAACCGAAGGAGAAACTCTATTTGATCTAATTAGCAAGCATTATAAAGAAATGGCGTAATCTCTACGCAGAAGGGGAGCTCATTAAATGGAGCTTCCCTTTATTTGTTTGAAATCTGTTCGTTTCGGAATTATTTATTAGGGATAAATAATATCTTAAATCGTATCATTTTGTTACGATTTCGTATTAGGACTTGTGCCAACCTCAATACAATTCTACTATTAAGGTATGGCGTTAGTCATATTCATTTTCAATGGGAAGGGGAACACGAATGTTCAATATATTACTTCAGTCTCACTCAGGTTCATGGGCGATTCTTGTTTTGCTATTAGTGGTTAGTTACTTTGCTCCTAAGCAAAAGATCTCGCTTATGATTCAGCGATTATTTTACTTGATTATGCTCGGTACTGGAATTGGGATGCTCTTTATCCTTGGTTTTCCGCTGATCTATGTGCTTAAAGGGATCCTGGCGGTTGTGTTAATCGGGGTTATGGAAATGATTGTTGGAAGAAGAAAGCGTGCCGAATCAACAAAAATGCTTTGGATCGCATGTATTGTTCTTATTTTAGTTATTATTTCAATCGGCTACAATTGGATTTAATGTGAAAAAGCGACAGCCAATAAAATTGGCTGTCGCTTTTTTTAGTGGCTTCAGTCCCTCGATCGCTTCACCTCATAAAATGAACACAAAGACCGTGTTCTTTTTATAAGGCTCCAGCGCTTGTCGGGCCTAATCGGTCACTTCCGCTTTTGTTACCATCCAGCTGCAGTGACCAGTCCCTCGATCGCTTCACCACTCAAAATGAACACAAAAGACGTGTTCTTTTTGAGTGGCTCCAGCGCTTGTCGGGCCTAACCAGTCACTTCCGCTTTTGTTATTCCCAAGGTTTTTCTGTGGTTAGGAGGCCGGCTAGTTCTTTACTGGCCTGGCGGTGTTCTTTGCGTTTTTCTGCTCGGGCGGGAGCTGTTTCGTGTAGGTTTTTTTCTTCTTCTGATTCAGGGATGACTTTTGGAACGGGTAGTGGTTTTTTCTTTTCATCCAATGCCACAAATGTAAGGAATGCTGTAGCTCCTATATGTCGTTCGCCCGATAGGAGATGTTCTGCAATTACTTTCACAAATACTTCCATAGAAGACTTTCCGGTGAATGTCACGTATGCTTCGAGACAAACAGAGTCGTCTGGTGTAATCGGGTGTAAGAAGTCAACAGAGTCAGTTGAGGCTGTTACAACTTCACTACGACAGTGGCGCATTGCTGCGATTGATGCAATATCATCAATGTCTCTCATCAGCTGGCCACCAAATAAAGTATTATGATTGTTTGTTGCTTCTGGGAATACGTGACTTGTTTTGACAACACGTGATTCGCGAATGTATTTAGATTCCATAGTCGTCTCTCCTTATTATGCTTTTCTTGTCGTCTATCTTTACTATGCCCTTGATTAGGAGCTGAAAAACCTCTGTCAAATATGTAAGAGTAGAGGAGTTACCTAAAGTAGCGATTATATAAATCGTCCCACTCATCTTCGTTCACGTCAAAGACTGTTTTTGAATCCCATTTTGATAAATTGTCTCAAGGTTTAAATCGATCCATGTGTTTCTTTATGTATCGAGGTTTTCAAAAGGATGTGATGTATGTGATTTTTTTGAAGTAATTGAAGAGAGAGAAGATCGGTTGACCACTTTCTGTACAGATGCGTAGTAAATACTCATCTACGTTCATACTGAAGCTCCTTTCTTCTCTCTATTTTCATGCAGTCGAATGGATAACGCAACTGATCTACCTCGGCATTCATGAAGAAGCCTTGTATGGGAATAGTAAAGGGTGAAAGGAGTGTGTGGACGTGAACAAGTGGGTTTGTTTTATGATGTTGATCGTACTTTTTCCAAGTCACGTGTATGCGGAGAATAATCGCGAGTTGGCCATTGTTATTGATGATTTTGGAAATGACATGGGTGGGACAGATGAAATGCTTCGATTACCTGTTACACTAACGGTAGCCATTATGCCGTTTCTTGAAACGACTGAAAGAGACGCAGAGGAAGCGCATCGTTATGGACATGAAGTGATCGTTCATGTTCCGATGGAACCGGTAAAAGGGAAGAGAAGCTGGCTAGGTCCAGGCGCAATTACAACTGATCTTTCTAATAAAGAAATTCAAAAGCGAGTAAACGAAGCGATTGAGGCTGTTCCTCATGCGGTTGGAATGAATCACCATATGGGTTCAAAAGCGACAGCTGATGAACGAGTGATGAGGATAGTTCTTGAAGTGTGTCGAGAAAAGGGTCTCTATTATTTAGATAGCAAGACAACAGGCAAAAGTGTCATTCCTGAACTAGCAGAAGAAATAGGGGTACCTTACCTTGAGAATGAGCTGTTTTTTGACGATGTCTATACGATTCAACATATGAGCAGACAAGCTCAAGAGTTGGCGGAAAAGCTGAAGGATGATGAGGCTCATATCGCAATTGGACATGTAGGAATCGCCGGGAAAAAGATGGTAGCTGTTTTAAATGAATTTATTCCAATGTACAAAAGCGAAGCAAAAATTGTACCTCTTTCACAGATGATTCCAGGTTTTGAAATGATTGATGAAAGCATGCCTTAAATAGAACTTCCTCCTTTCTATAATAAATGTTAACATTTATTATATATAGGTTAACATTTGAGGGGGGGAAGAAAATGCAGAAATCAAAGCTTAGAATGATAATTTTATGTGGATTCTTTATTGGCATTACAGTTATTCTTGCACAAATGGAAATCCCTTTACCACTTGTCCCTATTAGTGGACAGACTTTAGCTGTCGGTTTAACCGCCACAATTCTTGGTAGTAAATACGGTGCCATTACAATGACAGGCTATACAATATTAGGGGGGATTGGTCTTCCGGTGTTTGCACAGGCTAAAGGTGGATTAGGAGTCTTATTAGGGCCGACTGGTGGATATATTTTTGCCTTCATTATTGCGGCATATGTTACTGGCCTTATCCTAGAGAAAACATCGTATACTTTGATACATGCGATGTTGGCGAACACCGTGGCTATGATTATCATCCTTTTAATCGGTACGATTCAATTGAAATTTGTTGTAGATCTAAACTGGCATGATGCGATGATTGCGGGAGTTTATCCTTTCTTATTTGTTGGTTTAATCAAAGCATTTCTTGCAAGTTGGTTAGGTATTACTGTTCGCAAACGTCTGATTGAAGCAAGGCTCTTACAAAGTCCAGTGGGACCGATTCAAGCATAAAGTGATCCAAGGACCCTATCTGACACGTTAGCTAAGAAACAATACAAGTGAGGTGTCCATTGTGAAGAACAGAATGGAATGGGGCTTTCTGGGTGGGCGAGTAATACTCGGTTTCATTATGCTAGCTCATGGAATACAGAAACTAGGTGGAATAGGAGATACCATTGCCATGTTTGAAAAGATTGGTCAACCTGCCTGGTTAGCTTATGCTACAGCCATTATTGAAGCCGTTGGAGGAGCGTTTCTTATTGCGGGGATTTTCGTTGTCCCATCTGCGATCCTTCTAGGATTAACGATGATTGGTGCTATTGTTTTTGCAAAGCTTCCTATGGGATTAATAGGAGGCTACGAATTTCCACTCTCCCTTTTTGGATTATCACTTATATTAGCATTTACAGGTAGTAGGAAGTTGGCCTTATCTGAAGTTATTTCAAGTGAAAAATAAAAAGATGAAATAGAACGATCTTTGAAGAGATGATTTTTCAACAAATATTGTACAGCAAGATAGCTCTAAATAGTGCTAAATAAACGTTTGTTTAAGAAGAATAAAATAAAGAAGCGCCTTTCTGTAGAGAGGCGCTTCTATTTGTGTCATATCCAGATAAAATTCAGAATATATCTCGGTTAGCGATGCTCTTATGGAATATCATGTCCCATAGAACTTGTTAGAATTTCAAACCACTGATCACGTGATAAGGAGTAAGAAAGAGCTTCGACAGCACTATCAATTCGCTCTAGCTTTCCTGATCCAACGATTGGCATAATGTTTGCCGGATGGTTAAGTAGCCATGCATAAAGCACTTGATCGATCCCTTCAGCACCGGTCTCAGAGGCTATCTTTTCTATCGTCTTGCGGAGACGAACTGCTTTATCGTCTTGCGATGTGAACACATCTCCTCCTGCAAGTGGAGACCATGCCATTGGTTTCATTCGCTTTTCCTGACAAAGATTTAACGTGCCATCTTCGAAGTTCTCAAGATGGTAGGCTGAAAGTTCCAGCTGATTTGTAATTAACGGTTGATCCACATAAGATTGTAGCATGTTAAATTGATGATGTTTGAAATTAGAGACTCCAAAATGACGAACCTTTCCAGCTTGTTTTAATTCAGAAAAAGCTTCGGCCACTTGTTCTGGATCCATAAAGGGGTCAGGTCGATGAATTAACAGGACATCGATATGCTCAATCCCAAGTGCTGTAAGGGACTGTTCAGCAGAAGCGATGATGTGATCTTTACTTGTATTATAATGATGAGATTGGTGGGAGGGACGATTGGGAGACTCGATTACAATCCCGCATTTTGTGACAATCTCCATTTGGTCACGTAGAGATGGCTTGAGTGCTAATGCCTTCCCGAAAAGTTCTTCACACTCATAACTTCCATAAAGATCAGCATGATCGAACGTTGTAATGCCACGATCGAGATTATGCTCTATTAAAGAAAGTGTTTCTCCGCTCGTTTGATTCCAGTCTGCCAGTCGCCAGAGACCATGAACGAGACGAGAGAATGATAAATCTGCTGTTAGATGAATACGCTGCATCATTAAACCTCCAAAATGGTTTTGTATGTACTTTTCTTATCATAATGTAATGAAATCGTTTGCGCAACTTGTTGAACCTTTATTAGTTGGCAAATGTGCTCACCCTTAATGATAATGCTTCTCATTATCATTAAGGCGTGCTATAATGAAAAAAATAGTCAACGAAGAGGTGGGTAAAATGGTTGAAACGTTACAAATCTCCATGTTTTTCTTAATACTGGTCTTTTCCTTTACAGCATTTGCACTTGTTCTTAGAGCAGAGGCTTTAAGAAGTGGTTATGTACGTGAAAAGAAAACGAGTGCTTTTGAATCAACACCACCAATTTCATTTAAGAAAAGTTATTGACTTTCTAATTGATAAAGATTATCATTATCGGTATAGAAGAAAAGAGACATGGTGTTCCCCGACACAAATTGTCCTATATAGCTCAAACAAAGCCAAAGAAGTTCCCCCTTCTCCAATTGTTTGAATATTGTAGCTGCCAACGCCGGCAGCTATTTTTATTTGTCTCCTTTAATAAATATACATAAATGCTTTTATACCAGTGATTTAGAAAGGGTTTTTATCCATATATTTTCATTTACAAAATTTAATAACGTGCTAAACTAATTTTTGGAAGTACACATATAATGGGGGTTATACCAATGAAAAAGGTCTTTTTTGTATTGAGTTTATCAATGCTTCTCGTCGTAGCAGCATGCGGTTCAAATACAAATAGTGCTAATGAAACTAGCGGAGATGCAGAGCAGATGGACACGAAGAGTGTTCTACTTGATTTTCAATCTGAAATTGTTAGCGTATTGAAAGAAAATAATGAAGACATTGCAGCATACGAGTCAGCTAAGTTTGCTGTAAGTGACAGTGAAACACCAGAAGAGGAAAAGCCTTCAACTGAAGAACTTAAAGAGCTGAAAGGCAGTGCTGTAGAAGCAAGCAAAGCCACTGTTGAAGGTATTGAAAGCCTGGAAGTTCCATCTGAATTGAAAGACTCGAAAGAAGAAATTGAAAGCGCACTTGATGAACTAACGGAAGCCTATGAAATTCGCGCAGAGCAAGCTGCTATTGATGATCCTTCAGTGCAAGAGAAGGCATTAGAGCATTTTACGATGTTTGAAGATCAAATGGGTAAAGTATTTGAAGATGCTGATTTAATTAAGCCAAGCTTTGCGAAAGAACTAGAATAGAGAAATTTAACCCTGCATATTAAATGCAGGGTTTTTTACATAGTAGTTTTTTGTATGACGTATACGATTTCACGTATGATAAGCTAGGGGAGGAAACGCTCTTAATAATCAAGAGGCCTGTGTTCTGATAGAATGAAAAAATGAACAGGTTAATTTAAAAAAGGAAGTGTCACTATGAACGAACGTTTATCGAAATTTACGAATTACCTTATTGAGCAGAATCAAGATTTTGCCTACATCCATTCCCCTTCTAATGTCTATTATTTGACTAACTTTCATTGTGAGCCTCATGAAAGGTTGCTTGGACTTTTTGTGGTGCCGAATCAGGAACCATTCCTAGTCTGTCCTGGAATGGAAGTTTCACAGGCTAGAGACGCAGGGTGGAAATATGACATTATCGGCTATAGTGATTCAGAACAACCATTTGACTTCATTTTTGAAGCATTGAAACAACGTGGCATCCATAAACCAACTAGTGCTTCGATTGAAAAAGGTACGCTTGCTTATGAGCGAGCTGAAGAACTGCAAGCACGTTATCCTGAGCTGAGCTATCACTCAGCAGAGCTTGGACTGAATCAATTGCGCCTAATTAAGGATGAGAAAGAAATTGAAGTATTACGTGAAGCAGCAGCACTTGCTGATTTTGGTGTAGAGACTGGTGTTAAGGCTTTACGAGAAGGTGTTACAGAGATGGAAGTCCTTGCTACCATTGAATTTGAATTGAAGAAAAAAGGAATTCGTGAGATGTCATTTTCAACAATGGTCTTGTTTGGTGAGAAATCTGGACAACCACACGGTAACCCTGGAGAGCGTCAATTAAGAAAAGGAGATCTCGTCTTATTTGATCTCGGAGTTGTATTAAACGGGTATTGCTCTGATATTACTAGAACAGTGGCTTTTGGTGAGACTAACGATAAGCAAAGAGAAATTTATGAGACAGTATTAAGTGCACAAACGGAATCACTTAATATCTCAAAATCCGGGACACGACTAGGTGATATTGACCTTGCAGCAAGAAACGTTATTTCTGATGCAGGCTATGGCGAACACTTTCCACATCGTATTGGACATGGTATTGGAATTGAAGTACATGAGTTTCCTTCCATGAGCGAGAAGAATGACGACTTGCTTCAAGTAGGTATGACGTATACGATTGAGCCGGGTATCTATCTACCAGATGTTGGCGGCGTGCGTATAGAAGATGATGTTCTTGTAACAGAGACTGGTTATGAGACGTTAACAAAGTACCCGAAGGATCTACAAATTATTAAGTGAGATAAAGTCGGCTCTTCAAAGAGCCGGCTTTAAAAAGAGTTAGGTGGATTGTCATCATTCTGTTTATTTCATGTCATCAATAGTAGTGTATAATAATAATATATTTTGGCTTGAAAGAAGAGAGGTACAGCTGTGAATACTGAGAAAAAAAGTGAGTATCTTTTATTTGGAGCGTGGGCTGCTTCAGTTCTTGCCCTTGCTGGAAGTTTGTATTTTTCTGAAGTTCTTAGATACGAACCTTGTGAACTATGTTGGTATCAAAGGATTCTCATGTATCCTCTAGTTATAATTCTAGGTATCGCTGTGGTGCGAAAAGACGCATCCCAACGATTTTATGTTCTCCCATTGTCGATCATTGGTACATGCGTTTCGCTGTATCATTATTTGCTACAAAAAACATCTTTTCTAGCAGAAGCGGCACCTTCATGTGGTAGGGTTCCATGTACAGGTGAATATATTAATTACCTTGGATTTATTACGATACCGTTTCTTGCACTTATTGCATTTCTAATCATTACGATTCTAATGGTTGCCTTACATAAGCAAACAAAGAGGGAGGAAAACATGTGAAGAAAGCTATTATCTTTCTTGGTATTGTCATCGTAATATTCGGAGCACTCGCCTTCGTTACAAACTATAGTAATAGTGAGAAGACAGAAGGGAATCCATACGGGAAGAGCTCTTTAAATCCGGCTACAATAGAGCAACTTGACGATCCATTATATCAAAATCAAATTTTACCTGATGAGCTTGAGGAAGCCCTGTCTAATGAAGAAGATGCCTTCGTTTATTTCTATAGTCCAACATGTATCCATTGTAAAAATACTTCCCCAGTCCTTGTACCACTTGCCGAAGACATGGGAATTGAATTGAAAAAATACAATGTTCTTGAGTTTGAACAAGGTTGGAATGATTACAGAATTGAATCAACGCCAACTCTTGTGCGATTTAAAGATGGTAAAGAAGTTGATCGTATTGTAGGTACGCAATCAGAAGACACTTTTAAACAGTGGATCGAAAAGAATGATTAACATACTAAAGCACCCTATGAGGGTGCTTTTTGTATACAATAAAACATTGGAATGTTTACACGTCATTCAACCGGGAACTAGAGATGTGAGGATAAAACGAAAGGTGGAGAATCATGAGTCATATTAATGGAAAAGTAGTTATTATTACTGGAGCAAGCAGTGGAATCGGC
Source organism: Anaerobacillus sp. QJM3NY_17 (assembly GCF_056173665.1). Taxonomy (NCBI): domain Bacteria; kingdom Bacillati; phylum Bacillota; class Bacilli; order Caryophanales; family Bacillaceae; genus Anaerobacillus; species Anaerobacillus sp. QJM3NY_17. Next base: position 226,660 of record NZ_CM149685.1, read on the forward strand.
GAAGCAACGGCGAAGAAACTTGCAGGAGACGGCGCAAAAGTTGTTCTTGCAGCTCGACGTGAGGACCGCCTTGAAGAATTAAAGAACGATATTACGAACAATGGCGGAGAAGCAATTATTCAAACAACAGACGTAACTTCAAGGGAACAAATGCAGGCTCTTGCCGATAAAACCATTGAGCATTATGGACAGATTGACGTCATGATCAATAACGCAGGATTGATGCCACTATCATTCATGAATAAGCTTAAGATTGATGAGTGGGATAAGATGGTTGATGTGAATATAAAAGGTGTCCTCTACGGTATTGCCGGAGTTCTTCCACATATGGAAGAAAGAAAATCTGGACATATTATTAATGTATCTTCTGTTGCCGGTCATGAAATTATGCCAGCTGGTGCAGTGTATTGTGGTACGAAATTTGCTGTACGAGCGATTACAGAAGGACTGCGTAAGGAAATGTCTCCTTCAACAAATATTCGTGCAACGATCATATCACCAGGGGCTGTTGCAACAGAGTTAACGAACACAATTACAGATGAAGATGTTCAAGAGAAGTTGAACAATCGCGGACCAAATGGTCTTGATCCACTAGATCCAGAGGCGATTGCTGATGCCGTTTATTATGCTGTTGGTCAACCTGACAGTGTATCGATCAATGAAGTACTAGTGCGTCCAACATCCCAAGGATAATGAAAAAACCGTTCTCCATTTAGGAGAACGGTTTTTAACTTTCTAGATTAAGGTTCTAGAGCAACATTGTGGCGACCATCTTGGCCAATTGCGCACAGAGAACCGCTGCGTAGCTACCGACAACATTACCTACAATTCCCATCAAAAGTCCAACAGGAGCAAGTGAAGGTTGGAAAACAGAGGCAACGATTGGTGCCGAGCTTGTCCCACCAATATTTCCTTGTGAACCTACGGCTACAAAGAAAAGAGGGGCACGTAATAAGCGCGCTGCGATGAAAATAACAAGAATATGAATACTGAGCCACACAATGCCCATTAAAACATATTGTGGTGAATCCACTACATAAGTAAGATCCGCTCTTGCCCCTATTGTTGCAAGCAAAAGATAAATGGCTGTATAGCCGACTTTACTAGCGCCATAACCCTCTAGCTTTTTAATAGGAGTGAATGAGAACAAAATACCGATGGCAGAAATAATCATGACTGTCCATGTTGTTGTAGAAAGAACAGCTGATTGTGGAAGATTCTCGGAAATTTTCAATACAATATAAGAGACACCAAAGCCAAGTCCAAGTAATCCTAGTAGCTGAGGTACTTGAATTGGGCGTTCATTCTTACGTTGAATATCATTCATTTCCTTATTCACACTTTGAATAACGGAATCGTCCGCTTTGTTCCATTTGTTAAACTTGTGCTGGAATCCTGCTAGGAAAATCATAATCCCCATCCAGCTATAGCCGACAACAGTGTCAACGACAATAATTGGGGAAAGAATTTCTTTCGGTGTCCCCACTGCTTCAATCATTGCAGCCATATTCGCTGAGCCGCCAATCCAACTTCCTGCGAGAGCAGCAACTCCTGTCCATGCGTCAGCAGGTAGCCAAGGTTGGAAGATGGCTAGCGCAATCGGCCCGCCGATAATAACACCGATTGTTCCTGCTAGGAACATTAATAAGGCTTTTGGTCCTAATCTTAACGTAGCTGGGACGTTAGCTGATAATAATAACAGCAGGAGCCCAACTGGAAGAATATACGTAGAAACGAAGCCATATAAAGTCGACTCTTGCGGAATAATCGCAAATGTCGTTGATAGCATTGGGATAAAGTATGTCCAAATTAACGGTGGGGCATAATGAAATATCTTCTGCAGAACGTTGTTTTTTGATTCGCCAAGCATGAAGATTGCTCCAACTACAACCGTTAGATAGACAAATACAGCCATCGGATCCTCAATTAATGGATTAGCCTTTGACCAGGCTAGTGCAAATGTCATTATTGTTCACTCCTTGATGTTAGACTATAGTCGCAAATAGACATTATATCATCTAAGTGACTTTCTTCGCTTTTAAAATTAATTAAAGAAAAGTTGCGAGTATTAGAAAAATTCATAGCTTGTATTAATGAAGCATACATATTGTGTAGAGCGAGGATAAAGGAGTGAATTTCCATCGGTCTATTAAATGAATTTCGTCATTTCGCTATTAGAGGTAACGCGGCTGATATGGGAATTGGAATTGTCCTAGGCGCAGCGTTTAGTAATTTTATCGATTCGCTTGTTTCAGATATAATACTTCCACCTGTAGGTCTACTATTAGCGAGAATTAATTTTTCCGATCTTTTTATTAGTTTAAATGGGCATTATTATCCTTCTCTCTCTGATGCAAAAGAAGCCGGGGCGGCAACAATCAATTATGGAGTTTTCCTTACAACGTCCATTCGCTTTTTAATCATTTTCTTTTCGGTGTTTCTTGTCGTTCGTCAGTTGAATAGATGGCGAAAACCAGGACAGGATCCTATTAATTCTATGACTAGAAAAGAATGCCCGTTTTGCTGTACACCGATACCTTCGAAAGCGGTGATTTGTCCGAATTGCTCTACATCTCTTCGTGAAGAATTTGAACCGCCTTCACTAAAGGTTCATGTTCGGAAAGATTCAAGAACATCATTTAAGTAATAGGAATGATATGTATGGGCAACAAGCGATTAACTTTTTCTTCTGATGGGAATATAAAGTGGTAACGACAGAAGGAAAGGTGAGAGGACAAACATGATTGGTTGTTTGCTCATACATGGATTTACAGGGTCACCATTTGAGGTTGAACCTTTGGCAAATTATTTTCGAAGTCAAACGGATTGGGTTGTAGCATCACCGACACTTCCAGGACACGGTGAGAACGATTCACTTAAAGGGATTACCTTTCAACAGTGGGTAGATACAGCTGAGGAATATTTAGTACAGTTATTAGAAAGGTGCGACACGATTTATCTCATTGGGTTTTCAATGGGGGGCGTTCTTGCAGGCTATTTAGCAACGAAGTACCAAATCGATAAATTAGTATTATTAAGTGCAGCTATACAGTATATCCATCCTTTTCAAATGGTGAAGGATATAAGAGAAATGATGACTGATCTATGCAGAGGAAAGCTTCTTCAGAATGAGTTATTCATTCGCTATAGCAAAAAGGTAAAGACAACGCCACTCCTTGCTTCATTAGAATTTCGAAAGCTTGTCCAACACCTCAAGCCATCCTTCGAACAGGTCTCTATTCCAACGATCATTTTACAGGGAAAGCTTGATGGAATGGTACCTTATAAAACCGCTGATACGATTTATCAGTTGATTCGTTCGGATGAGAAACAGGTTAGATTGATGGAGAATTCAAAGCATTTGATCTGCCACGGGGAGGATCGGGATGAGGTTATTCATACGGTGTACCGTTTCCTTACAAACTAGCGGGATGATTGTTTATAAAACAAAGAACTTGCTTTTAACTATAAAGAACAGCTTCATACTTGCTAGCTCCTTCTTAGGGTCTCGGTGAAAAGGAGAAAAAGAGATGCGAAATCCACTACTTACTCCAATAATGATTGAAAAATACGCTAAACGACTTGTTGTCCGATTGAAACAACCATCGTTATCTGGGATTGTTTTGACTGGTAGCTTTGCTAGAGGGGAAGCTGGTCCATATTCCGATCTGGATATCTGGTGTTTTTATAAGGAGCTCCCAAGTAAGTCGCCATGTCTCCCTGAACTAACGGGTATTTCACTTGATCTAAGAGAAGTTAGTCTACAGGAATTTAGTGAAATGGCTGATGGGTCAAAAGAGTATGTGGCTCCTTGTTTTGAGCAATTAAATGTATTTGGAGAAACACCTTTTGTCCTTCCTTCAAGAAATAAAATCAAGGTTGGTCTTATGAGCCTGCTACAGTCTATTGATACTCGCTTGCAACAGTGTGTGCCACCAATCAACCACTACGAATTATTAAATGACATCATGTACGCCCTTCGCATCGAACAGTTCTTCAAGACTTCACAATACCCCCTCACCCTATCTGAACTATACGCTATACAATTTGAAGAGAGCGATCGCTTCCTAGTAGAGTGTTATTCTTCATTCTTATTTGGAGAGCGACACAAAAGTGAGGATGAAATTCATAGCGGGATTCATCTTTTTATGGAGAAGAGATTGGAATAAGAAGGATTTTAAAATCATCTCGAGAAACAAATGGTAGAGGTATTGAAAGAAAATGATACTATACTTAGATGAAAAGGCAGGGTGGATGAAGTGGCGACGTTTGATGATTTTATGAAACTTGATATTCGTGTTGGGGAAATTATTGAAGTGAATGATTTTAAAAAGGCTAGAAAACCAGCTTATCAATTAAAGGTAGATCTGGGGGAGGAAATTGGTATCAAGAAGTCCAGTGCACAAATTAAGGACCTGTATAACCAGGATGATTTAATCGGTAAACAGGTGATGGCAGTGGTGAATTTCCCCCCACGGCAAATTGCAGATTATATGTCTGAAGTACTTGTATTAGGCGTATACGGAGATGAAGGAGTCGTGCTAATACAGCCTGATCAAAAAGTGAAAAAAGGTGATAAATTAGGATAAGGAGTGCATATAAGCATTCTTTTTTTCTTGTCTATTTACTTCCAATCCCTATATAATGATTTAATATCTAAAAAATGTAAAAATGAGGTGAGGGAGTGAAGCAAGAAGAAGCAGTTCGACTGATATCTAACAGTCTGGAGCAAGATCCTCTCGTAAAAGCAATTTTCCTTAAAGGATCTATGGGGCGAAACGAACATGATGAAAATTCGGATGTTGATCTTTATTGTCTTGTAGAAGAGAACGATGTGGAGTTGTTTCTTAAGAATCGAAAGCATCATTTAGAAGCATATGCTAATCTTCTCTTTTATGATGAAATTTTCATTATTGCTCCACAGATCATCGCTGTGTTCGATAATATGCTCCATCTTGATTTATTTACAGTGACAGCGGAATCGTTGGTAGAGAAAGATTATTGCAAAGTGATTTATGATCCCAACAATCGGTTGAGTCATTTTAATGAGGAGTTAACCTTATCGAGGCAGGAGTTTATCAATCACGTGGATGATACAGCTTTTTTCTTATTTCAATACGAGAAGTCCAGAAGAAGAGGAAACGATATTTGGTCTGTTCATATGTTAAATCAAGTTATGCTTCATTATTCAAGAGTGATATTGCACCGTTATCATCCGGATCGAGCTCAGCTTGGTTTAAAAGCATTGGATGGAACACTGAAAGAGAAAAAGGTTGAGAAGTCGAAAGAAATTTTTCAGTTTATGACGATTGAAGAGCATGAGAAATCTGCTAAGTTTATTCGAAACTGGTTGAAGGAAGAGGAAGATTGGATCATAGAGCAGTTAGAAGGTACGGTTTATAGTGTGCCTTTTCTTAAACGTATGATTTGGAATTGATATAGAACGAAAAGAAAAGGCGCTCTCTGGCGTCTCTTCTTTTCGTTTTGGGACCTAGCTAGTTAATCGATATGGTTTCGGGTTCAAACGCGATTTTAGCACCTTCATAAATGGCGCGTTTCGCATCTAGCTCACCAGCAAGACGAGCGCCACCGATAACTGCGATATCAACACCTTTTTGTGAAAGCAATTCGCATTCACGGGGTATATTCGATTCCTGCCCAGCTGCGAGAATGATGGTGTCGGCTTCGAGAAATTCTTTCTCGCCTGTCTCTGCATTTCTGATTGTAAGACCATCCTTTGTCATTTCTTCATATGAGAGATTCGTTCGAAACTTCACACCATTTTGTTTTAAATCCTGCAACATCGCCCATTTAGTTGTTTTGCCAAGGCCTTCACCCATTTTTCCATTACGTCTTAGAAGGAGAATGTTATTGATTCCTTTTTCGATTAAGAAATGAGACACATCGCATCCGATGCCACCGGCCCCAATGATAATCACATTTCTGCCCACAGCCACATTACCAGAAAGAACGTCTGGATAAGCGATGGAGTGTTCAATACCCGGAATAACCGGTTGCCGTGGTGTCACACCAGTTGCTACCACAACAAGATCTGGTGAATGATTTAAAAGCTCTTGTTCTGTTGGTTTATGATTTAAATAAATCTTAACGCCTAATCGGTTTAGTTCCGTTGTATAGTAGCGAATGGTTTCATCAAATTCTTTCTTGATTGGAATTTTTCTAGCCAGGTTAAACTGCCCACCAAGCGCAGAGCTCGCCTCATAAAGTATCACGCTATGACCTAATTCAGCATGAGCTCTTGTAGCTTCCATGCCAGCGACGCCTCCACCGAGCACAATAACTTTTTTTATATTTTCAGCTTTCTTAATGGTCCACTTGTGCTCTCTGCCAGCCCTGGGATTAACAAGACAAGAGACGGCTTTGCCTTCGAAGGCATGATCAAGGCATGCCTGGTTACAAGCGATGCATGTGTTGATCTGATCAAGTGCTTGTTCCTTCGCCTTCACTAATAGATGTGGATCGGCCAGGAAAGGTCTAGCCATTGAGACCATATCGAGTTTCTGAAGTAACTCTTCAGCTAGAACCGGGTCATTAATTCGATTACTTCCAATCACCGGGATGGTCACCGCTTCTTTAATTTGTAGAGCGGGTTCAATAAAACCAGCACGAGGCACCATCATTGAAATCGTTGGGACTGTTGATTCGTGCCAACCGATTCCAATGTTTAGAATATCAGCGCCATGGGCCTCTAATTTTGTAGCTAGTTGAACGGTTTCTTCTGGTGTTGAGGAGTCGGGTACTAAATCGAGTCCAGACATACGAAAAATCACTGGATAATCCTCTCCGACTGTTTTTCGAACTGCTTTAAGGACTTCGATTGCAAAACGGGTGCGATTCTCAAAGTTTCCGCCCCATTTATCTGCTCGCTTATTTGTTCTTGGTGATAGGAATTGATTGATTAAATATCCTTCAGAGCCCATGATTTCTACTGCGTCAAATCCAACCTCTTTCGCTTTCCTGGCAGCTTCTGCATAGGATTCAAGTAAATTAAGAATATCAAGTTCATTTAGTTCCTGGGGAGTTTCTCTGTGTATGGGCGATTTGATAGGAGATGGAGCGACAGACGGAATGCCGTTCATCTCAGAGTAAGCATATCGTCCAGCATGAAAAAGCTGTGCCGCAATACGCCCATTTGCTGTATGCACGCTGCTTGTTAATCGTTTCATGACTCGAAGATCATCGTCTCGATAGAATCCTAGAAAATGGTGTCCACCATCGCCTTCAGGTGAAACAGAAATCCCTCCTGTGACAATGAGACCTGGCCCGTTCTCTCCTGACCGTTCAGTATAAAACGAAATGAGAGCATCCTCTTGATCCTTATTACCTTCCATTCCAAGGTGCATGGATCCCATCATTACTCTGTTCGGCAGGGTTAATCTCCTTAATTGAATTGGTTTAAATAATTTTTCCCATTTCATAACTGCTCACCACACTTCTTTGTTTTGAACACATTTCGATGAATGGTCATTCATTTCCTGTAAAGAAAGCGTTTTTTTATTTTAAATTTTTATTTTATTCAAGGCAATGGTAATGAATGTTATTGATTTTTGGCTCATTTGAGTAATCAACAATATGAGCAAACATAGATTTATCCAAAAAAAAGAGCGCAAAATGCGCTCCCTAAATGGATATTAATTTTTCTTGAATGCGACAAGAAGGCCACCTTCGCCAGCATAAGTGCCAATAAGCGGCCCCATCGTCGAAAGGATGACGTTTTTAAATTTATAGCGTTCTTGAATTTGCTCGATTAATGCTTTTGCTTTATCCTCACAATTACTATGAGCTACAGCAATGACTTTATCCTCAAAATTATGCCCATACTCGCCAATTTTTTGTATGAACTGGCGTACTGCTCGCTTGTTTCCGCGGATTTTATCAAGGACCTCAAGTGAACCATCGTCATCACTTGCCTTCATAAGTAATTTAATATTCAAGGCAGAAGCAATCGTTCCTCTTACACGATCGAGGCGTCCCCCCTTGATAACGTTCTCAAGGGTGTCTAATAAAAACATTGTTAGCGTATCTTCTGTGTATTCATATGCTTGTTCAACGATGGATTCAAAGGTTTCGCCGTCACGAGCCATTTCTGCAACGTGATAAACAATGATCCCAAGACCTGATGAGGCTGTTTTTGAATTGATGACTTCGATTTTCCTGTCAGGATGTTCCTCATGAAACATTTTCTTTGCAAGTACAGCATTGTCATAAGTAGTGCTTAATGCTCCGGACAGCGCTATAACAAGAATATCGTCCTCAGGACTTGCTTCTTCAAATTTTGTAAGAAAGTCCTGTGGTGCTGGGGCAGAGGACTTAGGAAGTTCTTTCGATTTTTTTAGTTTTTGGTAGAACGTTTGCGTATCAAGATCTACTCCAGCTTTGTATTCTTCTTCACCAAAGAGAAGGTTGAGTGGAACGACCGTTACGTTCAATTCATTTAGCAGTTCTTCAGGGAAGTCGACGCTGCTGTCAGTAATGATTCGAGTTGCCATACAATTACCCCTTTTTTGTTATTACCCGCATCCAGGTATTATGTCTATTGTACCACGCTTCAACGTCTAATCGAACGTAAGTTGTGGCTAATGAATTAAGAATGGAATGGAGAGCCTAATAGAAAGATGTTTGGAGGTGAGAATGGAATGACAATTATTCGGCTAGGGTATGTCGCAATGAGTACAGAACTGAATAACAGCTCTCCGTCTCAGACGATGACATATGCTCAATTTCAAAAAATCCAAGATAGAGAAGCTGCTATTCGGAAACTGGAGCGGATTGCAATTTCAAATCTTGAGAACTGCCTACGTCTTCTTAAGCACAATAAAGGGAACGAGATTCATTTTTTTCGCTTTAGCTCAAGGCTAATCCCGCTTGCCAATCATGAAGCCCTTGAAGGGTGGGATTATCTTTCTCCACTAAAGAAATCGTTGAAACAGGTAGGTGATTTTGCAATTAGAGAAAAAATGAGGGTGGACTTTCACCCGGATCATTTCGTCTTACTTAATTCACCTAAGAAAGAAATTTTACAAGCATCGATTCAAATGCTTTCTTTGCACGTGCGCCTTCTTGAAGAAATGGGACTTCCTTCAACACATCGGTGTGTCCTTCATGTAGGAGGAGCCTATGATGATAAGGAGAAATCACTTGAACGGTTTATCCATAATTGGATGTATACCCCACACAAAATACAACAAACCATTATTTTAGAGAATGATGATACAACGTTTACGCTCCTAGATACTCTTTATTTATGTGAGAAGTTAAACGTGCCGCTCGTTTTTGATTATCATCATCATGTGGCGTGTCATAAAACAAAAGATTGGGTGACAGAATGGGGGAGAGTGGTTAATACTTGGAGAGACTCTTCACTACCTGTTAAGATGCATATTTCTTCTCCTAAGAGTGAAGAGGATTTTCGAAGTCATGCTGATTATGTAGATGTTGATTGGTTCTTTTCTTTTCTAAATGAAGTCAAAGGTAGCACAGACCAAATTGATTGTATGATTGAAGCCAAGCAAAAAGATGCAGCGCTCTTTCAACTGATGGAGAGAATTAGACAAAGAAGTGATGTTGAACTAATTGATCAATCTACGTTTAAACTAAAGTAAAACCGGGCGTGCTTGGCCCGGTTTTACTCTGTGATTTTTTTGCTTTTTTGTTTAGTGGAAGGCTTTGTTTGGTTGGCATGTTCAACAGATTGAGACAGCTCTTTTTTCATGCCGCGTTTTTTCTCCTGAGGCAAACGTCATTCCTCCTTTACTTGATGTTAGCTTGTCCTTTCTCAGTTGTTTTATTAATAAGAGTGAAAGGCTGACTTGTTTTTTGAGAGAATGAAGTTCAATAGGAAATGTGGAGCTTTTCATTGAAAAGTAGCACGGGTCGAAAAGTAGCAAAAGTTAGTTTTGTATATAGGAAAGCACGCTTCTGTAACAAGCTGTTTTATATGCGCTATGTTGTATATGGTCACCCGTCATCATCCATTGAATCATATAACCGTCTATCATGGCCCTTATTGTTCTCCCTGCCTCTTCGTTATCAATCGTACGAAAGGCGCCCTCTTTCTTCCCTTGCTCGAGAATCACTTTAGAGATGGATGAACAATTTTGATAAAAGCGTTCATTTATTTCTCTGTACCGTTTGTTTTTGGTTGCCTGCGCAAGAAAATCTAAATATACACGGTAGAATTTCTCATTTTCTTTAGGACCTACAAACACTGTATTTAAATATGCCAGAAGCATGTTAGTTGAAGTTGTTTCTTTTTCAACAGCCAGCTTCTCTTTTTCGTATATGCGATCGGTAATTTGAGCGAGCAGATGAGCAAGTACGTCCTCTTTGTTCTGGAAATAATAATTCGGGACGCCTTTACTTACGTCTGCATAATCAGCTATGTCTTGAAGTGTAACCGCCTCATAGCCTTTATCAGAGACGGCTTGATAGGCTGCTTTAATAATCTGCTGTCGCTTTAACTCAGCTTTACGTTTCATCTCATTCCTCTCCTTACAGTGATCATTATACACAAACCATATGTGTGATTAAAGAATTCAGATTAATTGACCGGTCAGAATAATTTCTGTTAAGATGAGTCCGAAAGAAAGTTGAAGGAGGGATCCTAGATGGATCAATTTAAAGCTTTAGTTGTTGATAAGGTTGATGAGAATACAGAAGTATCGATAAAGAATTTAACGAAAGACGATCTTCCTGAAGGAGATGTGTTAGTTAAAGTTCATTATTCTAGCGTGAACTATAAAGATGGGTTAGCTACTCATCCAAAGGGAAATATTGTTAAGAAATATCCCCACATCCCTGGTATAGATCTTGCAGGTGTTGTTGCTGAATCGGATCATCCAGATTGGAAGGAAGGAGATCGGGTCATTGTTACTAGCTACGAGTTAGGCGTGTCACACTACGGTGGGTTTAGCGAGTATGCAAGGGTGAAATCAGATTGGATCGTCCCACTTCCTGAAGGGTTGTCTTTTAAGGAAGCAATGGTATACGGGACAGCAGGATTTACGGCAGCTCTTTCCGTGTATCAACTTGAACAAGCTGGTGTGACGCCTGAAAAAGGACCAGTTCTTGTGACAGGTGCAACGGGTGGCGTAGGAAGTATGGCTGTTGCTATTCTAGCTAAAAAAGGGTATGAAGTGGCAGCAAGTACAGGGAAAGAATCAGAATACGATTACCTGAAGCAACTTGGTGCGACACATACAATCGGTCGAGAAGAAGTAGCCCCTGAAGGATTTAAGCCAATTGGCAAGCAGAAGTGGGCAGGCGCAGTCGATCCCGTTGGAGGAGAAACGCTTGCTGCTGTTTTAAGTAATACAATGTACGGTGGCGCAGTTGCCGTAAGTGGTCTTACTGCAGGCGCTAAAGTTCCTACAACTGTTTTTCCGTTTATTTTAAGAGGAGTTAATTTACTTGGAATTGACTCTGTCTATTGTCCAATGGAAAAACGGAAGGAAATTTGGAAGAAAGCCGCTGACGAGTATAAACCGTCTGAGCACCTTGAAGCGATTCAAAATGAAGTGACACTTGATGAACTACCTGATGTGTTGAGTTCTATTCTAAATGGCAAAGTACGTGGAAGAACAATCGTAGCATTCTAAATAAGAGGGCGATGTTAGGCGGTTTCTTCGCCTTTCAGCTAACAAAAAGAAGGGAGAGCAATGCTCTCCCTTCTTTTTTGTATATTTCTTCTAGTTAAGGTTTTACTCTACAAATCGTTAAGCCATCGCACAAAGGCAATAGAATGGACTCAACTCTATCATCAGTTGCTATTTGTTTATTAAATGTTCGAATAGCTTCCACATTCTCACTATGAATATCTTCATCGAAAACTTTATCACCTTGAAGGGTATTATCAGCTACGATGACTGCTCCGGGAGTTGCTAATTTTAGTGCCATAGTAAAATAGTTAGGATAGTTCACTTTATCAGCATCAATAAAGAAGAAATCGTATTGCTGGCCGGCATTATGGAGAGATTCCATATTTTGAAGAGCGGGTCCTATGACATACTTCACTTTATCGCCAAGTCCAGCTCTAGTGAGGTTGTCTTTAGCAACATTGGCGTAGGTTTCTTCTAACTCCAGGGATGTGAGGGAGCCTTCTTTCTCAAGAGCACCTGCGAGCATGATGCCACTATAACCGCCAAGTGCACCGATTTCCATTACGTTTCGAGGTTTTGCAATACTTACGAGTAGAGCTAGGAAGCGTCCTACTTCAGGTTTAATTGAGATTGCGGGCATACCATTTCTACGAATGCTTTCATTGACTGATTGAAGTGCTGTGTCTTCATTTCCAAATAAATTGCGAATATACTCATCATGGTTGCGTGCCAAGTGAATCTCATCCTTCCTGAAATTAGTGGATTCGTAATCATTGTTATGCAGAAGAGAAAGGGTGTCAAGGTAAAAGTCGTCCTCCTACTACTGTTTATTCACTAGTAGTAAAGAGAGCATGTCCCGGTTAAGTGGCTTGAATAGGGAGTAAAGTCCTAGTCCATTCCACAATACTTGGGAAAGTAGGAAACAATTCGCTTAATTAATCCGACGAAAGTTATTGTTATTTCCCAATACCCCCTTGACGAATTGTTTGTTAAACTAGTACTAACAGCAAGGATCGGTTATAAATATCTATCCTTTTTCCTACTTGCCTAAACGGAAGAAGGCAGCTGATTATGAAGGGAGAGTTTAGAATGCCGTTAGAGCAAGGGAACAAAGCACTTAAATCCGGTGAAAATGCCCATCACAATACTAAAACATCTGAGCGGGTCAATGTACCCAAGCTACCAATCGCAAGTGAAGAAGGCTTTTCTAATGTTGTAAGGGATTCAAACCAGAATTATTGGTTTACCAAGCAACTTTCATCTAACCATGTCGAGGTTTATGTCTTTGTTCACCACCTTGCTCAATTGAGAACATTTCAAGTAAACGGGAAGCCAAGTTTCTATGAATATCCTGAGTCAGTTTGCATTGCTTGTGAAGGGGAAGAATGGAATGGATGGATTTATGAGTTCGCAAAGGAAGACCCGCGAATCACACACCAGTGGCATGTGAATGGCATTTTCTGTGATCTAAAAAGAAAAGGAAATCAGCTAATTGTTTCTTCTTACCATGTTGAAGGAAATGAAGCTCTTTTAACAACATTCGGTGACAAAGGAAAAAAAGTGATCCCGCTAGAAGCTGGATATTCTCCAGTTAATATGATGATCGCAGAGGAAGGCATATATATTGCTGCACTATCGATCTCAGCTTCTTATCAAGATCAGATTCTTCTTCTAAATGATTCTTATCAGATAAAAAATTCCTTTAAGCTCGACTTTTCTCCAAGAACGATTCACTCCTGGAACGGGAGCTTAATTGTTCATGGCATCAATGGGCGAACAGGGAAAAGTGATCAGCTCGTTTATATATGCTCCAAAACAGGACATCAAGAAAAATTCCCTATCCCAAGTAGTGAGCTTGTTCAATGTTCAGATCAACATCTAACTTTCTACAACGCTGACTCAAAAATACTATCGATTTGGGATCATGAACAAAAAGAAATCATTAGTATGAGAGAATCCGAACGACCATATGTATCAAAGCATTTTTAATTCTGTCATGCTCATAAACGTTATTAATTTATTGGGCCTTTATCCTTTATAAGGACTTTTCGCTCGAAATGAGCCAGAATCGAAAAATCAATATTATGGACTAATATAGTTTTGATTTTAGAAAAAACTTGAGCTGAATGTCGCTCAAGTTTTTTGTTTTGTGAGATTTTGATGAAATGAAAAGGTGAATGAAGAAGGAACAAAGAATACAGTTAGAACTAGTGATAGAGGACCTTAATAAACATGATATACTAATTTAAAGAAAATAGAAGATACGAGGTAGAAGGGGGAAAAGAATGCGACTGGAACCTTCAAAACAAATTGATCCACAAGGATTGAAAGTTTGGCAAATTACTGGTGGACTGGCTTCTTTACTAGCCATTGCTCTCCTATGTGGCCTGTTTGTTATTCATTTAATGATAGTACCAATTCCTATATGGACATTGGTGATAAGCTGCATACTTGCTTTGCTCTTTTTCCTATTACAAACCTGGATTTTACCGAGATTACGATGGTCAAAATGGCGGTATGAAGTAACAGAACATGAAATTGAGCTTAAATATGGCGTTATTGTAGTGAAGCGAACGTTGATTCCAATGGTTCGAGTTCAACACGTTGATACAAGACAGGGCCCACTTTTAAGAGCTTATCGTCTATCATCTGTGACTATTTCTACTGCAGCAACGACTCACGAGATTCCAGCTCTATCAAATGACATAGCAGATGAGCTAAGAGACCGTATCTCCGTGCTTGCAAGGGTGGCGGAAGAAGATGTCTAATAAGAAACGTCTTCATCCAGTGGCTATGTTATTATCCCTTTTAAGATACGCAAGAGAAGCGGCGCTCCCTCTTATTTTCTTTATTTTTGTTGGGGGCGGAAGCGGCTATGAATGGTGGCACGTTATAGCAATAGGGGCACTCTTATTGTTTACGATCGGAAATGGTGTTCTTGGTTGGTTTTTTTATACATATCAAGTCGAAAACAATGAGCTTCGAATTCATCAAGGCTTTATATTTCGAAAGAAAAGATTCATTCCACGTGAAAGAATTCAATCCATTGATTTTTCTGAAGGTCTTATTCAACGTTTGTTCAGTCTTGTGAAAGTTCAAATTGAAACCGCTGGTGGTGGTGGCGAACCTGAAGTGGTTATGTCCGCTCTAAGACGTGAAGATGCAGAGCTATTAAGAAGTGAACTTTATGATAAAAGAAAACCAAAATTAGATGAAGAAGTGGAAGAACTTAAAAATCCAAAGACATTCGAATATAAGCTTTCATGGCAAGAGTTACTTATAGCGGCATCCACGTCGGGCGGTATTGGCGTAGTGATCTCGTTCGTTGCAGCCTTTGCTTCCCAAGTGGATGATCTTCTTCCTGATGCATTTTATGAGAGTATGACAGAGCGAGTGATGGAGGCTACCCTTCCATTTGTATTACTTGCTGTTGCCTTTTTATTATTAGTCTCCTGGATCTTCTCTGTTTTGGGGACTGTTTTGAAGTACGGAGGGTTCATTCTCACTCGAATGGAGAATGATTTAATCATTAATAGAGGGATATTAGAGAAGAGACAGTTAACGATTCCTGTGCATCGTATTCAGGCCATACGCATTGTAGAGGGGGTTCTTCGTCAACCGTTCGGCTTTTCTGTGCTTTATGTGGAGAGCGGTGGTGGCGGTGGAAAAGATGAACAGTTTTCAACGATTTTATTTCCGCTTATAAAGCGTCAGAAAGTTACCGAGTTGCTTGCAGAAATTCTACCTGAATTAGCGATCCATGAAGAATATGTCTCCTTGCCTGTTCGTGCTAGGAGAAGGTATTTTTTTCGATTCTGTATCCCCGTTCTATTACCAATAGGTGTCATTAGTTACTTTGTTCCATATGGCGCTATGTCGATATTGTTGCTACCGCTCTTTGCTCTGATTGGTTATCTTCATTATCGAGATGCTGCTTCTGGTGTGAAAAATGACGTGGCGCTGTTACAATTTAGGCAAATTGGGAGAACACGTGTCTATGTTTCTCGTAAGAAGGTTCAATCGCTGGAAATCGAGACGAATTTCTTCCAAAAGCGTCGAAAATTAGCTACATTTAAGGTATCGATTTTATCAAGTCTTGCTGGAAAACAGTTTAGAGTGAAAGACATCGGTCATTCTCATGCAGAAGAACTGTTAAATTGGTATTCCTATCGTTCAAATAAAAGTAAGGATAATAAAGAGTGAACTTCTTCTTGCAGAATGTCAGGTCATATGAAATAGCAATACTTTTAGAGGGATCATTCATCTTATAGAAAGGGGTGTGAACATGGCGATCAATATTGAAATGTTAACAGATGACTTTCTTGAAGGTGATCAAAATCAAGCATGGGAAAGAATAATGGAGCATTCTGAGTTGCTGGAAAACAGTTATTTAACCTTCGAAGTTCTTACAAAAGCGATGCATCGTATTGGAATACTATGGGAGGAAAATAAAATATCTGTAGCGGACGAGCATTTAGCTACAACAACTTGTGATTATGTTCTATCACGATATGCGCATTTTAGAAAGATGGCGAATCGGAATTCAGAAGGACCAAAGGCTCTTTTTCTTTGTATCGAACAAGAGCAGCACTACTTGGGAGTGAAAATGATTTCATTGCTCTTTGAGGAATACGGATTTCAAACAAAGCTTTTTGGAGCAAATTTACCTCTTGAGTTTACTTTAGATCAAGTTAAGAAGTGGGAAGCATCAGTAGTAGGGATTTCAGTCTCTATTCGTTACCATGCGGAGCGCTTAAATCGATATGTAACCGAACTTGAAGATTTGCCACATTCACCTGAGATAATAGTAGGAGGTAGGCTTGCATCACAATATGATTTGTCTAGCTACTGCTCTGAACAAACTACGCTAGTAGCTGATTTGTATCAGGTACGTGAATGGCTTGAAAGTTGGAAGGATAGTGTACAGTATGATTTATGATATAAATGATCATCCTCTTCCAGCTTTTTTAATTGATGAGACATTGACGATCCTTTCACAGTCCGAAAATGCTGTGAAAGCTTTCTCATTTCATTCGTCTTTCTTAGATCTAGTTGATCTTGATAGCAGAGATAAAGCGGTACGTATGTTGAGCCCCTCTCAAAATGAAGTTGAGTTAGAATTGGTCATGAATACGGTTCAGTCGCCCTATTCTCTTTTTCAGGTTTTTGCAAAATGGTCAAGTGGGATCGGGCAGATAGTTTGTATCAGACAGGATGATCGTATTGAGAAGTTGTCCACTATGCTACAGAAGCAACAGGAGAGACTAGCAGATACAAACTTTGATTTATTAGATAAAAAGGAGGAGCTTGAAGCTGCTTTATTGAAAATAAAGCAGCTATCAAGCCCCTTCTTACCAATATCTAATAATATGGGGATTATTCCTTTGTTTGGTGAACTTGAAAAGGAGCTCTTTCTTGTTAACGAATTAAATCTTTTGCAAATTTTGAACAATGGAAAGTATGAACGTGTGATTCTGGACTTTAGTGGTATTGGAGAAATTGAAAATAGCGGTGTTCTTCCGCTGTTATCGTTTTGCTCAATGCTCGAAGTTACTGGCGTTTCCGTGGTTTTATGTGGGTTAAAACCGAATCATGTGCTTCAATTAATGAAGTATGATTTTGAATTAAATCAAAACTTTGAGGTTACGGGAAGCTTAAATGATGCTGTAGATTATTATTTAAAACAGTCTTTCATGTAAAAAAACCAGTGATTAGTTTAATATGTACCCTATAGAGTAGACACTTAAAAAAAGTCTGCCCTATAGGGTACTTTTATGTATAATGAGGACAAATTCTACGATGGGAAATGATTATTAATGAGTAAGAAAGTATTCTCAGAGGAAGATGTCAAAACACTTGCCTCTAATAAATTTGTGAAATCAGTTAGTGAAAAAGGAATCACATACAGTGATGAATTTAAGCGAATATTCATTACGGAGTATGAAAAAGGAAAACTACCGAGTCAGATTTTTAAAGAAAATGGATTTGATGTCGATACTCTCGGACACGAAAGAGTACATTCTGCCGCGAGAAGGTGGAGACAGGGTTATAAAAACAAAGGGATTAATGGACTTACTGACACTCGTAAAGAAAGCTCCGGAAGATCCAAAGATAAGGAACTGTCTTTAGAGGAAAAATACAAACGTTTAGAAGCTCAAAATAACCTATTAAAAGCAGAGAATGATCTCCTAAAAAAGCTCGAAATGATGGAAAAGGGGATGGGAAAAAAGAGATAAAATTAGCTGCTTCTCTCAAGTTTGAATTAATCCGCCATATCATCCATGAGTATCAACTTAAAAATATGGTCCGATACTTATGTTCCGTAGTGGGTGTCTCACGATCTGGTTATTATCGTTATTTCACTGAAGGTGCTCGAAAGCGTCGAACAGAAAACGAGGCGCGAGACCAAGTTTTAAAAGACTGGATCCTAAAAGCCTATGCCTTTAAAAAGCGAAAAAAAGGGGCACGTCAAATCAAGATGACGCTAGCTAACCAGTATCAAATAACCTATAACTTAAAACGCATACGCAGAATCATGAAAAAATACGGAATCGTATGTCCGATCAGAAGAGCGAATCCCTATCGTCGTATGGCGAAAGCAACGAAAGAGCACAGCGTTGTACCAAACAAACTTGAGCGAAACTTCAAACAAGGCATCCCAGGGAAAGTACTTCTAACTGACATTACCTATTTGTTTTATGGAAATAAGAAGAAAGCGTATCTATCTACCATAAAGGACGGCTCTACGAATGAGATCCTAGCTTATCATGTGTCTGACCGAATTACGCTCGATCTAGCGACAGATACGTTAGTAAAACTTAAAAACAACCGTAAAGCAAAACTAGATGCGAATGCCTTTATTCATTCTGATCAAGGCTTTCACTATACTCACCCTACCTACCAAAAACAGCTAAAGAAATACGGTTTAGATCAGTCTATGTCTAGAAGAGGAAACTGTTGGGATAATGCCCCACAGGAATCTTTCTTTGGTCACTTTAAAGACGAAGCCTCAATAAAACCTTGTCAAACACTAATCGAATTAAAACGTGAAGTTAAGAGTTATATGATGTATTACAACCTGGATAGATGTCAGTGGAACTTAAAAAAGATGACCCCTGTTCAATACAGGAATCATCTTCTTAATGTTGCCTAGTCTTTTTTAAACTGTCCTTTACACAGGGTACATATTAGTTAAAATCACTGGTTTTTTTGTGTGAACTTCGTTAAACAAATCTTGCTATAAAACCAATTACGACGAGGAAAATGAAAATTCCCCATAGAATTTTTCCGCCGCGACCAGACCCTGTACGGATTTTCCTCCGTTGCCAACGATTTGGTTTAAACCGTATTTCTCCACTGTCTGCCGTTCGTCTGACGCGAATAATGCCGCGATTGATAAATGGTTTAGCTCCAATCAAAAGAATAGGTGCCAGAGCTGCCCCGCCTATAAACCCAAAGAGATGACCAAGAATGTTGATATTAGGACTTACAAATGTCATTACGAGTCCTATTCCAAGAATCATTAAAATCAATTGTGAATTTGCTTGATCAATTAATTCTTTGCGATAGAAAGCCATATAAAAATATATCCCAAAAAGCCCAAAGATTGCACCAGAAGCACCCACGTGACTGAAATTACTATCTTGCAAATAGAAGGTGGCAATATTGGCGATAATTCCAGCCCCGAAGTAGCCAACCAAGAACTTGGCTTTCCCTAACATCTGTTCTAAAGCCGGACCAAAAAGATAGAGTGAAAAGGAATTGAATAAAACGTGGGCAAATCCACCATGTAGGAAGATCGGCGTAATGAGTCTCCAATATTCACCAATTTCAATCGCTCGATTGTAGCCCACCCCAAGTCTTAAGATCGAATACAAACCAAAAAGGTTTACGAGAACAAAGAGGAGGATATGTATACCAATAAGTATGGAAATGATAGGATAATAACGGATAAATGAGCGAAAATCTTCATTTCGCACAAACATAATTCGACCACCTTTTTCAGAGAATTTATTATCAATTCAGTTCAATGGAATGTTGTAGGAGTGGCTGGTAAATTAAGCTCACTCGTTTTCTTATTAGTTTAGCATAGCTAGAGGTATAATCACTATTGAAAACACTATGCAGGCTTGTGACGAATTAGTACGAAGGAGTATAGAGATGATTAGAGGAATCGGAATAGATATGATTGAGGTTGATCGTATCAAACAGGTTGTTCAGAGGAATGCTGCATTTGCTGGGCGTATCCTAACTGAACGTGAACGTAGAGAATATCAGCAAATAAGTGGGCATAGAAGTGTGGAATTTTTGGCGGGACGTTTTGCAGCTAAAGAAGCGTATGCAAAAGCGAGGGGTACTGGGATTGGTAGACTTAGCTGGCAAGACATTTGTGTGCGGAAATCGCCAGAAGGTGCGCCGTATATTGAATCAGCCGATCAAGATGAGAAGATACATATATCCATTTCACATACGAAGCAGCATGCTATTGCACAAGTAATTATTGAGTGCTCGTCAAGCTAGTCTGCATAAGGTGGAGACTTGCCTCATATAATTTACCACGGTCAGGAGGGACCTGTTGTGAGAATCGTATCCGGAGAAGAAATGTATGAAGCAGACCGTTTTGCCATGGAGGAAATCGGGATTAGCGGTGTGATGTTGATGGAAAATGCGGGGAAAGCTCTATTTGAGGCGATGAAGAGCAGAATTCAAAAAGAAAAGCGTGTGGCTGTATTAATTGGCACAGGGAATAACGGAGGCGACGGTTTTGTTCTGGGAAGATATTTAAAAGAGCATGGATATGATGTAGATATCTGGTTGATTCCACCATATTCAAAGATAAGGGGAGACGCTAGAACTCACTTCGATATTTATCGTAGCCTCTCGTATTCTTACAAATCGTATGAAGACGGAGTTGCATTCGCTCGGGACATTCAAAACTATTCTGTAGTTATCGATTGTCTTCTAGGACTTGGCTTATCAGGGGCAATTCGTGCTCCATACGATGAGGTAATTAGGCAATTGAATCGGTCTTCTGCAACGGTTTTATCTGTTGATCTTCCGAGCGGTCTACATGCGAATGGAGGATACGTGGGCGAAGGCGTTCCGGTTCGTGCGAATAAAACTTATACGATTCAGTGTCCAAAATTAGGAGCCTTCCTTTATCCAGATGCCGATTTTTATGGAGATTTAGAGGTAGTTGATATTGGTCTACCACAGGCTGCTTTTTCATCTGTATTCAATAGAGAACTCTGGCAAAAGTCAGATGTACATCGCACGCTTTCTGATCGATCGGCGTCCTCTCATAAAGGAAGCCATGGAAAAGGGCTGGTGATTGGAGGATCAAAGGGAATGGTTGGAGCGCCTGTTATGACAGCGAAAGCTGCCTATAGGAGCGGAGCGGGGTTAATTCAGGCTTCAGTACCTGATGAAATTCTTTCTGTGGTGGCTGGAACAGTCGTTGAAACAATTTTCCAGGGGTGGTCATCTCGCGAAGGATTTTTCTCTGGAGAAGTGCCGGAGGACCTTTCTTCTTTCGATGGAATTGCTGTTGGTCCAGGTCTTGGGAGAAAACCGGGGTGTAAATCAGTCGTTGAAGCAGCGTTATCAACAACTTCCCCCCTCATTCTGGACGCAGATGCTTTGTACCACCTGGCAGAATTGAAAGGATGTCTGAAGGCAAGGGAAACACCGACTGTGCTAACGCCCCATCCTGGAGAGATGGCAAGGTTAACTGACTTGCCAATCGAGGAAATTCAGCGTAAGCGATTCGAGATCTCTCGTTCATTTGCTAAAGAATTCGGTGTTTACCTTGTATTGAAAGGCCCGAATACGATTGTAACTTCCCCAGATGGAAGTCAGTTCGTTAACACAACAGGTAATCCAGCGCTTGCTAAGGGAGGAACCGGTGACGTCCTGACTGGTATGGTACTTGCTTTCGTTATGCACAGTTCGTCCATCCAAGAAGGGATAAGCAATGCGGTATTTCTACATGGGCAAGCAGCAGATACCCTTGTTCAAACGACTCACACTACTCTTGACGTACTGGCGACTGATGTTATTGCTACGATTCCAACCGTTCTGCATTCATTTCTTAACCAACATCACGGATAGGTTTTTCACATGACAGGAACCTCCTTTGTCGTTTTAAATGAGGCAAAGGAGTTGGATAGAGTGAAAAAGTTCGGAGTCGTTTTTCTTATCGGAGTACTGATGCTTGTGGCACTATCGGGATGCGGACAGAAAAGTCAGCAGGATGTTGTAGATGCTTTAGACAAAAAGTTGAATGAGATGGAGAGCTATAAAGTAAATGCCAAAATGACGCTTGAAACAGGTGAAGAACCACAGCGTTATGATGTAGAGATCTGGTACCAAAAGCCCTCTTTTTATCGTGTTGAGTTAAAAAACGCTTCAAAAGAACAGAGTCAAATTATCTTGCGTAACGATGAAGGGGTATTTGTTCTGACTCCTGCTCTTAATAAAAGTTTTAGATTCCAGAGTGATTGGCCGGAGAATGGTAGCCAGGCCTATCTCTATAACACGCTTGTTCTAGATATACTAAATGATTCTGGAGCAGAATTTGAAGCAAAAGAAAATGATTATGTGTTTACAACGAAAACAAACTACCAGAACAAGAACTTATCAAAACAGTCTATCCAATTAAATAAGAAAGACCTTGCGCCAGAGAAAGTAACCATTATGAATCAAGATCAGAAACCTCTTGTTGATATTGAATTCTCTAATATGAAATTCAACGCTTCATTCGATAAGGGTGCATTTGATATGGAACGAAATATGACAGCTGCTCAGTTAGAAATACCTGTCATTGCTACAACAAATGAACCGTTTGAAGTTGTGTATCCAATGTACGAACCACAAGGCACAGGTCTTACAGATGAGAAAGAAGTAGCCACAAACAAAGTTATGTTAAGCTTCACTGGTGAAAAGTCCTTTACGTTAATAGAAGAGAAAAGTGAGGCGGTGCTCGAAACAAGTGCTCCTGTCTCGGTAGGTGAGGGTCAACCGGTGGACTTAGGCTTTACAATGGGTGTCATGACAGATACTACAGTTACCTGGAACCATAATGGTGTTGATTTCTTCCTGGCTTCAAATGATTTAACTCAAGAAGAGATGGCGTCTGTGGCAAGGTCAGTGTATGGTATGACGGAAATTAAATAACACTTCAAAGAGGTTCAGCTATGATTACATGGCTGAACCTTTTTTAGAAATAGCTATAGTAAACCATATTTAATAGCTTCCAGCGCTTGTCGGAATTAACGAGACACTTGCGCTTTTATTGTCTAGCTCCAGTGTCTAGTTCCTCGAGTCGCTTCAGCTTTTCCCCAGAACACAAAGGGCGTGTTCAGGAAAAAAGCTTCCAGCGCTTGTCGGAACTAAACGAGACACTTGCGCTTTTCTTGAAATCTCCTAAAATAGAGGGCAGAGTGATTTGTTTTAGGAGGAAGTTGGAATGGACAATCAGGCGTTTTATCGTGAAACTTGGGCTGAGGTTAATCTGGATGCTATTGAACAGAATGTAAAATCATATAAGCAATATGTGCCGAAAGATGTTTCCATCATGGCTGTTGTGAAAGCAAATGGGTATGGACATGGAGCTGTTGCGACAGCTAAGAAGGCTTTAAGCGCTGGGGCTAAATACCTTGCGGTAGCTATTCTTGATGAGGCACTTGCACTTCGTGAAGAAGGAATTGATGCTCCCATTCTTGTATTGGGATGGGTGCCTCCTGAGTATGTGAAAATGGCAGCAGAACATGACATTACCCTTACTGCTTTCCAAAAAGATTGGATCGAACAAGCTGCGAGAGTACTAGGGGAATTACCACTTAATATCCATTTGAAAGTTGACACTGGGATGGGGCGTCTTGGGATAAAAAAGGAAACAGAAGCAACCATGATTATAGAAAGGTTAAGAAAGCACACTTCTTTTATCGTTGAGGGGATCTACACTCATTTCGCGACAGCGGATGAACCGGATAATGCTTTCATTGAATCTCAAATAGCAACTTTTAAAAAAATGAAAGATTATTTTCGAAGAGAAGGTATTGAGCCTAAATGGGTTCATCTTGGAAATAGTGCAGGAGCGATTCGCTACCCTGATCGAATTGGAAATTTAATTCGTATCGGTATTTCAATGTATGGATTGATTCCTTCTCAAGAGATGAAGTCCATTCAACCTTTTGAGCTTAAACCTGCATTTAGTCTTCATAGTCAGCTAGTTAACGTGAAGCAAATGAGCACAGGAGAGCCGATTAGCTATGGGTCTACGTATCACACAGCTGAAGGGGAATGGATTGGAACAGTTCCTATTGGATATGCTGATGGATGGATACGTAAACTAAGTAATGCTTATGTTCTCATAAATGGCGAGCGTGCACCTATTGTGGGCCGTATCTGTATGGATCAACTCATGGTTCGTCTTTCTTCTGAAGTTGAAATAGGAACTCATGTGACGCTAATTGGAGTACAAGGTTCAGAGGAAATTACAATAGATGACATTGCTGAACGACTTGAGACGATTAACTATGAAATTCCTTGTATGATAGGACCGCGCGTTCCGAGACTTTTTCGTGAAAACGGAGAAAAAAAAGGCGTAATGAATACAATTTTAAAAAAATAGTAAAATAAAAGAAGGATTTTGGAAGAATATGATGAAATAGTCTTGTGGAAAGTTGTTTTGCAATGCGTCGTTTGCAATGGTAAGATTAATGGTGGAATACAATATGAGTAGCAGTGCTTCGGAGGTGTATGTTTGTGTCAGAGGCAAACAAAAAATCGATTGTTGTAACTCTCCCACAACATATTTTAAATGAGGTGGATGGTATTATTCAACAGGAACAGCTTGATCGTAACGAGTTCATATCACAGGCCACGACAATGTATATTCGCGAACGAAAGAAGCGACAAATTCGTGACGCCATGCGCCAGGGGTACATGGAGATGGCTAAGATTAACTTGAACCTTGCAGCAGAAGCCTTTCTTGTTGAGGAGGAAGCAGAGCACACCGTGGACCGCTTAGTAAGCGGGGTGTAGTGGCTTGATTGTCAAACGAGGTGATGTGTATTTTGCTGACCTTTCTCCTGTTGTAGGTTCTGAACAAGGTGGGGTAAGACCCGTCTTAATTATTCAGAACGACATTGGGAATCGTTTTAGTCCTACTGTCATTGTTGCCGCAATTACTGCGCAAATCCAAAAAGCTAAGCTGCCCACACATGTGGAAATTGATGCCAAGCGTTACGGGTTTGAACGTGATTCGGTTATCCTGCTAGAACAAATTCGTACCATTGATAAACAGCGTCTAACTGATAAAATCACTCACCTTGATGAGGGTATGATGCAAAGAGTGCAAGAAGCTTTGCAGATCAGCCTTGGACTCATTGATTTTTGAAAACGTATAATACCCAAACGAAGCTGCTCCTATGAGCAGTTTTTTTGTATCATATAAATGTTTTTAGGTAGAGTGCTTCCTTGCAACTCTTGGTCTGCTCCCCCTTTTATTCACCACATTTCGTGTAGCTCATAGCAGGGAATTTTCTAGTTATGTCGAAAAGTGTGTTAAGATGAAAATGATGTGATGCGCTAAGACTAGTAAGGCATAATAATTGCGAGTGATTTCTTGCAATGAGAAGATAAATGAATGAAGAAAGATCGTAGGGAGGAGCACGATGGACAAGTTAGTTATACAATTATTGAACGAAAGCCGAGAACGTATTTACACCAGATGGATGGATGAGATGGAGAGAGTACGTGATGAACATCGGCTTCAATCAATAACAGATAATGCTTATATAGAAACAAACAAAGAGTTGTTCGAAATTATTTACACGCATATTGAACAAAACGTTCATAAACCAACAGATCGAATGACGGAGTTTGCAGAGCGTTTGATGAAGATTGGGTGGAGACTGAGTTATGTCACTCAGGGATTACAAAACTTCCGTCGAATTATTCTAGGTGTTCTTCTTGATGCGAATCAATCTAATGATAGAGTGTTTAGCATGTACGATGAAATCGATCGTTGGATCGATCCAATTGTTAATCAATTAATTAATGAGAGCGCAAAAAATTGGGAGAACACTGTATCTATTCAAAAAGTTGCTCTTCAAGAATTATCTGCACCTCTCATCCCGGTATTTGAGAATATTAGCGTCATGCCACTTATAGGCACAATTGATACTGAGCGGGCGAAACTTATAATGGAAAACTTGTTAACTGGTGTTATTAAACACAGGTCTCAAGTTGTTCTTATTGAAATCACTGGGGTTCCAGTTGTTGATACGATGGTCGCTCATCATATTATACAAGCAGCAGAAGCAGTGAGACTTGTTGGCGCTCAGTGCATTCTTGTAGGGATTAGACCAGAAATTGCTCAAACAATCGTTAACCTAGGAATTGACCTTGGACAATTCCCAACGAAAAGTACGTTATTTAAAGGCATGAAAACTGCATTAGAAATGACAAAACGTCAGATGATTGAGATTGAGTAAGGGGGGAAGACAATGCGAATTCCTATATTAAAATTAAATGAGTATTTACTAATTACCATACAAATAGACCTCGATGACAAAACAGCACTTCAATTTCAGGAGGATTTGCTCGAGAAGATTCATGAAACAGGAGCAAAGGGCGTTGTAATTGATTTAACTTCTGTCGATATGATTGATTCATTTATTGCCAAAGTTTTAGGTGATGTAGTGCGCATGTCGAATTTAATGGGGGCAAAAGTAGTACTGACAGGAATTCAACCTGCCGTTGCTATTACGTTAATTGATTTAGGAATCATGATGAAAAATGTCCCGACTGCATTAGATTTAGAACAGGGGTTAGAGAAATTACAACAGGAATTGGGGGGATAAGTTATGAATATCCAATCCTGTGTGGAAGTACGAAATGAATGGGATATTGTGAAAGCGAGACAGTCTGGTAGGAATATAGCAAAAGAGCTAGGCTTCGGTACTGTTGATCAAGCTCGTATTACGACGGCTATTTCTGAACTCGCTCGTAACATATACCTCTATGCCGGGAGTGGCGAAGTAGCCATTGAACGGGTAGAAAACGGGGGGAAGTTAGGACTTAAAATCGAAGCATCTGACTCTGGCCCGGGAATTAAAGATATTAGAAAAGTAATGGAAGATGGTTTTACAACCTCTGGTGGTCTTGGAGCTGGTCTTCCTGGGGTCAAACGATTAATGGATGAGTTTACGATCGATTCGAAAGAAAATGAAGGAACTGTTATCACTTCTATTAAATGGCTCCGTTAAGGAGGATAGACAATAATGGACGACCGAGATCTTCAATATCAAAAATACAAAGCAATATTAGAGAATTATTTAGAGGAGCAGTCTGAGCAAACCTTATATAAGGGACAGCAGTTTAGTCGAAAGATGATCGAACAAAAGATATCTCCTGAAGAAGCTGTCAGTCTCCATGTGAGCGTTCTTGAGGAACTGTTCCCGGATATACCTGAGCCGCTTAAAAATTCATATGATTTTCTACTTGAGATGATGATCGGGTATGGATTTGCATACAGAGAGCATCAGAGTCTTCGTAGTCGTCAGCAACAATTAGAATCCGAAATTGAGATCGCGGCAAACATGCAGCAAACCTTGCTTGCGGGTGATAAGCCAGAAGTTCAGGATCTTGATATTGGTGCTATTAGTAAACCCGCCCAGAAAATGAGCGGGGATTACTATCATTTTGTTCAAGATGAGAACAATTGCGTTAGTGTAGCTATCGCTGATGTTATAGGCAAAGGTATTCCAGCTGCTTTGTGCATGAGTATGATTAAATACACAATGGATAGCGCGCCAGAGCAGCGAATGCAGCCGGGTGCGGTTCTTGAAAATCTAAATCGAGTAGTGGAACAAAATGTTGACCCTAATATGTTCATTACGATGTTTTACGGATTATATGATCCTAGGGTACATTCATTTTATTACGCTGGTGCCGGTCATGAACCGGGCTTTTTTTACGATGCAGAAAAAGATGAGTTCGAGGAGCTATTTACAAAGGGACTTGTCCTAGGGGTTTCAAAGAAAACGTCATATCAAGAATACCAACGTGTCCTTAATGGAAATGATATGGTTATCATGCTTTCAGATGGTGTAACTGAATGCCGCTCCACTAATGGTTTTATTGAACGTGATGAAATTGTTGCGTTAATTCGTAAATACATCCACCTCTCTGCTCAAGAAATTGTCGATGAGGTTTATCGAGAGCTTGAGCGCTTACAGGAGTTTGAACTCAGAGATGATTTCACCCTTGTTATTTTGCGTCGTGAGGTTTAACTTCTTTCTAAAAGTGGAATAAGGAATTAATGGATTTAACTAATAATTAGAAGCAACCTACAGGGGGTAATGTTATGAATTTGCAAATCAAACAAGAAGACCATGAAAATACACATCATTTACATATAGCTGGTGAAATAGATGCTTATACAGCACCTCAGCTCCGTGAAGCTTTGCTTCCGTTAACTGGAAAAGAAGGACATGAGACACTTGTTCATCTTGGTGACGTAAACTATATGGACAGTACTGGTCTTGGTGTTTTCGTAGGTGCACTGAAGTCATCTAAAGAGCACGGTAGCTCTATTAAGTTGACTGGAATGACTTCACGCGTACAGCGTCTTTTTGAAATCACTGGATTAGACGAAGTGATCGATATCGAAGACGTAAAGGGGGGATCGAAGTGATCAATATTTCAGATTTTGTTGAAATGAAAATCCCTGCACAAGCAGAATTTGTTGGCGTTACGAGATTAACGGTTTCAGGAATTGCGAATCGCATGGGGTATTCCTATGATGAGATTGAGGATATCAAAATTGCTCTTTCAGAAGCTTGTACAAATGCAGTGAACCATGCCTATAAAGAAGATGAAAAGGGTCAAATCACAATTGGATTTGGTATTTATGAAGACCGACTTGAGATGATGGTGCTCGATCGCGGTCAAAGTTTTGACTATACAAAAGTTTCCGAAAAGCTTGGACCAGTTGATAGTGACAAGTCTGTAGAACAACTCAGTGAGGGAGGATTAGGGCTCTTTCTGATTGAATCACTGATGGACAAAGTGGAAATCAGTGGAGAGGACGGAGTAGTAGTCATGATGACAAAGTTCCTCCACAGAGATGGGGTGGAAGTAGATGCCGACACAATCTCATCATCCCCGCAATAATAACAACAATGAGGTATATGAGTGGATTGAGCAATATCAAAACGATCCGACTGATGAAGTTATTCAACTAAAGCTTGTTGAGAGGTATCAGGATCTTGTGCAGTCACTCGCTCGTAAGTTCTCGAAGGGGAAAAGCATTCATGACGACCTTTCACAGGTTGGGATGATTGGGTTGCTTGCAGCTCTTCGTCGTTACGACCCTGAATTTGGTAGAAGCTTTGAATCGTTTGCAGTTCCAACGATTGTCGGTGAAATCAAACGGTTTATTCGGGACAAAACATGGAGTGTTCATGTGCCGAGAAGAATAAAAGAGCTTGGACCCCGTATTAAAAAAGCGGTTGAAGAATTAACTAATGAACTTCAGCGTTCTCCAAAGGTCGATGAACTTGCAGAGTACCTTAATGTATCTGAGGAAGAAGTTCTTGAGACGATGGAAATGGGCAAAAGTTATCAAGCTCTTTCGGTTGATAGTTCAATTGAAGCAGATCAGGAAGGAAGTACAGTTACTCTACTTGATCTAGTTGGTGATCAAGAGCAAGGGTTTGATCTTGTGGATCAGCAAATGCTTCTTAAAAAGGCTTTTGCAGTACTCACTGAGCGAGAACAAGAAATCTTGAATTGTACGTATTTTGAAAATATGAGCCAGAAAGAAACTGGAGAGAAGCTTGGTATTTCACAAATGCATGTTTCCCGCTTGCAGAGAAGAGCTCTCGAAAAATTAAGACAGGCAATTCGTATTGAACCAACGGAGGCTTTTTAATCATGATTCATCATCATGATTTTAAAAAGCTTACTGTTGCAGCTTATCAGAAACCTAAGGCAGGTAATCAGATGTGCGGGGATAGCTATTATGTAGCTGAAACATCTGATTATTTCATTTGCGCTGTAGCGGATGGGCTTGGCAGTGGAGATATGGCTAAAGATTCTTCCCTAGCCGCTATCAATGTAGTAAAAGAATATCAGGATGAAGATGTAGAAACTTTGATGAAACGTGCAAATGAAGAGATGAGAGGGAAACGTGGGTGCGTGCTTTCTATTTTTAAACTTGATCTTAAGACAAGACAGCTCGAATATAGTGGTATAGGAAATATTAATTTAATTATTTACCAACCGGATGGTAAGATTATTCGTCCTATCTCTTATTCAGGGTATCTCTCAGGAAAGCTTCAGAAGGTGAAGGTGCAATCAATTGATTATCCTTCAGGGTCCTCTTTCGTTACTTATTCTGACGGTGTTCAAATTAGTTCTAAAAACTACTCAATGATTGCTCGATTTGATTCAGTAAAGGAATCCTTTCAGCATTTAACAGACGCGCTTCCCTCTACAAATGATGACATTACTCTCCTTGTAGGGAAAACGGTATAAAAAGTTCTTCCAGATAAATCAGGGAGAGCTTTTTTATTTTGGTTTAAGTTTCTACTACTAGTAGTAGAAACCGTCTGAAGTGTTTTAGTGATTATGCTTGCGCGCTTTTAACTAATCAACTTATCCGGTAAACTAATAGTATTATCGAATGAGTCCCGAGGAGGAATTATTTTGGAAATGACAGCAGATAAAAAGCAAGCGGAACATTTTCATAAGGTAGCGCAGAAATTGCAGCTTGCTGAACGAAGTGTACGAGAAGTAATCACACTTTTAAATGATGGTAACACGGTTCCGTTTATTGCGCGTTACCGTAAGGAGTTAACAGGTGGGCTTGATGAAGTTCAATTGAGGGATATTCAGGAAGCTTGGCTTTATCTTCAAAATCTCGCCAATCGAAAAGAAGAGGTTATTCGTCTCATACGGGAGCAAGACAAACTAACAGATGAATTAAAGAAGCAACTAGAGAAGGCTACTAAGCTTCAAGAAGTAGAAGATCTATATCGACCTTATAAACAAAAGAAACGAACGAAGGCTACAATTGCAAAAGAGAAGGGATTGGAGCCTCTTGCTCTTTGGATTCTAAATGATGGAACTGGAGAAGCCTCCGAAGCGGCTGTAGAATACATATCAAAAGAAAACGAAGTTCCTACAGTGGAAGATGCCATCCAAGGAGCGCAGGATATTATTGCTGAATGGATATCAGATGATGCGGACGCACGTAAGTGGATTCGTGCAAAAACATTTCAACATGGTATTCTTCAAACCGCTGTGAAATCTGAAGAAGAAGATCCTAAAAAGATATTTGAAATGTACTATTCCTACCAGGAAGGTATTTCAAAAATCGTTCCACATCGGGTTCTGGCGATTAATAGAGGTGAGAAGGAAAAAGTTTTACGTACATCAGTCACCCCACCTACTGATTCAATCCATGATTATTTAAATAGGAAAATAATAAAAAATCAGCAGCAAAGTTGCGTCACTCTATTAGAGGAAGCCATTATTGACAGTTACAAACGTCTTATTCAACCTTCTGTAGAAAGAGAAATACGTAAAGAATTAACTGAGCGAGCTGAGGACCAAGCCATTCATATTTTCTCAGAAAACCTAAAACATCTTTTGCTACAACCCCCTTTAAAAGGAAAGAGAGTACTTGGGGTAGATCCTGCCTTTCGAACTGGGTGTAAACTAGCTGTTGTTGATGATACCGGTAAAATGCTTAATGTGTCTGTTATCTATCCAACACCGCCACGCTCAGAAGTCGAGAAAGCGAAAGCTATAGTGATACAAATGATAAAAGACTACGATATTGAGATGGTTGCTATAGGGAACGGGACGGCATCACGTGAAACCGAACAGTTTATTGCAGATGTGATAAAAGAAGTGGAAGTAAAAGTGGTCTATTTAATTGTTAATGAAGCAGGAGCGAGTGTTTACTCTGCATCAGACCTTGCAAGAGAAGAGTTTCCTGATCTACAGGTGGAGGAACGTTCGGCGGTTTCCATTGCGCGTAGAGTTCAAGACCCACTTGCTGAGCTAGTTAAAATTGATCCTAAATCAGTAGGAGTGGGACAATATCAGCACGATGTGTCTCAGAAAAAGCTGAATGATCAATTAACCTTTGTTGTGGAAACCGCTGTTAACCAGGTTGGCGTTAATGTGAATACAGCTTCTGTCTCTCTCCTTCAATATGTAGCTGGTCTTTCTCGAGCAGTTGCGATGAATATCGTTAAAAAACGAGATGAAGAAGGAAAGTTTACAAGTAGGGTGCAGTTAAAGAAAGTGCCAAGGCTTGGTGCTAAAACATATGAGCAGTGTATTGGATTTCTTCGAATAATGGGAGGGAAGCAACCTCTTGATCAAACAGAGATCCACCCTGAAAGTTATCAGGTAACAAAAGCACTTTTAGAACGCATTGATTGTAAGCCGCAGGATATTGGGACTGAAAAACTAGTGCAATCTTTGTCTGCAATTCCGATGAAGGAAACTGCAGAGGCTTTAAATATAGGGGAACCCACGTTACAAGATATTGTGGCATCTCTGCAGAAGCCGGGGCGTGACCCCCGAGATGAACTCTCACAGCCTATTTTAAAAACAGATGTTTTGAAAATGGAAGATCTTGAACAGGGTATGGAGTTAGAAGGAACAGTACGAAACGTAGTAGACTTTGGTGCTTTTATTGATATAGGGGTTAAACAAGATGGGCTTGTTCATATCTCGAAATTAACGACTCGCTTTGTGAAAAACCCTATGGAAGTTGTCCATGTAGGGCAAGTTGTTACTGTATGGGTTGATGAAGTTGATTTGAAAAGGGAAAGAATCGCTCTTACTATGCTAAAGCCATCATAAGCACTGCCCTTAGGGGCGGTGTTTTCTTCTGTAAAAAAACCAACATTGATTAAGAAGCTTGATTTGTCGGCGATTTTTCTCAAGGTAAGCTTGTTTCAGTTGTTTCTTAAACCATACAGGCAACTCCATCTCCTCCTTTAATGGATGACACTGCGTGAATGATGATGTAAATTAGTTTATGAAAAGCGGCTTGTATATGTTCGGAAAGTGAAAGGATGAATGAGTTGACTGAGAAAGAACTGCAGCGTTTAGTAGAAGCAATATCCGAGAGGTATTTTGGTATGCCTTTTCTTCATCAAGCTACATTTAATGCTCGTTTAAGAACTACTGGCGGACGTTATTTGTTAAGGTCACATAATCTTGAATTCAATAAAAAGCACTATGATCAATTTGGTGTAACAGAACTTGAAGGGATTATAAAGCATGAACTATGTCATTATCACCTACACATTCAGAAGAAAGGTTATAAACATCAGGACCAGGATTTCAAACAACTTCTTCAAAAAGTGGGGGGATCACGCTACTGCCAGGTAGTACCTGGGCAAAGAAGAGTAGAATCATATAAGTACCTTTACGAGTGTCAACAATGCCATGCTAAGTATAGAAGGAAGAGAAGGATGGACACCTTACGATATGTGTGCGGAAAGTGTAGAGGAAAGTTAAAACAAGTTTATTGAAAGTTATCATTGACGACCTAGATTGTATGTGGTAAATTAATAAAGTCTCTTCGGAGAGCAAGTCCAGATCGAATACATAACGCTTTAAGAAATTTCAAAAAAGCTGTTGACTTTGATTGCCGGATGAGTTATTATATTAAATGTCGCCGATAACGGAGACAACAAATTAAACACTATTCCACAGTAGCTCAGTGGTAGAGCTATCGGCTGTTAACCGATCGGTCGTAGGTTCGAATCCTACCTGTGGAGCCAAACGGAGAAGTACCCAAGTGGCTGAAGGGGCGCCCCTGCTAAGGGTGTAGGTCGCGTGAGCGGCGCGAGGGTTCAAATCCCTCCTTCTCCGCCATTTTTATGGCCCGTTGGTCAAGCGGTTAAGACACCGCCCTTTCACGGCGGTAACACGGGTTCGAATCCCGTACGGGTCACCAACAAATTTTAAAAATAAAATGTTTCAACAACATGATATGTAATCAGTTATAGAGGTCTCGTGGTGTAGCGGTTAACATGCCTGCCTGTCACGCAGGAGATCGCGGGTTCGATTCCCGTCGAGACCGCCATTATTTTCTAAAATGAATCTGATTATATAAATTGTTGGGCTATAGCCAAGCGGTAAGGCAACGGATTTTGATTCCGTCATGCGCTGGTTCGAATCCAGCTAGCCCAGCCATGTTGAGCCATTAGCTCAGTTGGTAGAGCATCTGACTTTTAATCAGAGGGTCGAAGGTTCGAGTCCTTCATGGCTCACCACTTTTTGCGGGTGTGGCGGAATTGGCAGACGCGCTAGACTTAGGATCTAGTGTCTTACGACGTGGGGGTTCAAGTCCCTTCACCCGCACCAATTCTTTTAAAATGCTAAGTTTTCATCAAGTAACGATGTGCGGTTGTGGCGGAATGGCAGACGCGCTAGCTTGAGGGGCTAGTGGGGGAAACCCCGTGGAGGTTCGAGTCCTCTCAACCGCACCAAATATAATATGCGCCCGTAGCTCAATTGGATAGAGCGTCTGACTACGGATCAGAAGGTTAGGGATTCGACTTCTCTCGGGCGCACCATATTTATTTACTTAATAAAATGTCGGGAAGTAGCTCAGCTTGGTAGAGCACTTGGTTTGGGACCAAGGGGTCGCAGGTTCAAATCCTGTCTTCCCGACCATCAATATCGCGGGTGTAGTTTAGTGGTAAAACCTCAGCCTTCCAAGCTGATGTCGTGGGTTCGATCCCCATCACCCGCTCCATTAAAGATGGGCCTGTAGCTCAGCTGGTTAGAGCGCACGCCTGATAAGCGTGAGGTCGGTGGTTCGAGTCCACTCAGGCCCACCATCTTTTGAAAAAAAGTTGTTGACACTGTTCAAGTCATCATGGTATGATGATTTGGTCGCTGAAAACGACATTGAAAGAAACAAATCGATCTTTGAAAACTGAACGAAACGCCATGTAAGTAGTTGTTTCTACGGAAACAAAACATTGTTTTAAAGCTAGATTAAGCTTTCTATCGGAGAGTTTGATCCTGGCTCAGGACGAACGCTGGCGGCGTGCCTAATACATGCAAGTCGAGCGAAGAGATGGGAGCTTGCTCCCTGATCTTAGCGGCGGACGGGTGAGTAACACGTGGGCAACCTGCCCTGCAGACTGGGATAACTCCGGGAAACCGGAGCTAATA
This sequence comes from Anaerobacillus sp. QJM3NY_17, assembly GCF_056173665.1. NCBI lineage: Bacteria > Bacillati > Bacillota > Bacilli > Caryophanales > Bacillaceae > Anaerobacillus > Anaerobacillus sp. QJM3NY_17. The sequence goes on from NZ_CM149685.1 coordinate 261,507, forward strand.
CCGGGTAATACATCGCACCGCATGGTGCAATGTTGAAAGTTGGCTTTCGAGCTAACACTGCAGGATGGGCCCGCGGCGCATTAGCTAGTTGGTAAGGTAATGGCTTACCAAGGCGACGATGCGTAGCCGACCTGAGAGGGTGATCGGCCACACTGGGACTGAGACACGGCCCAGACTCCTACGGGAGGCAGCAGTAGGGAATCTTCCGCAATGGACGAAAGTCTGACGGAGCAACGCCGCGTGAGTGACGAAGGCCTTCGGGTCGTAAAGCTCTGTTGTTAGGGAAGAACAAGTACCGTTCGAATAGGGCGGTACCTTGACGGTACCTAACCAGAAAGCCACGGCTAACTACGTGCCAGCAGCCGCGGTAATACGTAGGTGGCAAGCGTTGTCCGGAATTATTGGGCGTAAAGCGCGCGCAGGCGGTCTTTTAAGTCTGATGTGAAAGCCCACGGCTCAACCGTGGAGGGTCATTGGAAACTGGAGGACTTGAGTGCAGAAGAGGAGAGTGGAATTCCACGTGTAGCGGTGAAATGCGTAGATATGTGGAGGAACACCAGTGGCGAAGGCGGCTCTCTGGTCTGTAACTGACGCTGAGGCGCGAAAGCGTGGGGAGCAAACAGGATTAGATACCCTGGTAGTCCACGCCGTAAACGATGAGTGCTAGGTGTTGGGGGGTTCCACCCTCAGTGCTGAAGTTAACACATTAAGCACTCCGCCTGGGGAGTACGACCGCAAGGTTGAAACTCAAAGGAATTGACGGGGGCCCGCACAAGCAGTGGAGCATGTGGTTTAATTCGAAGCAACGCGAAGAACCTTACCAGGTCTTGACATCCTCTGACAATCCTGGAGACAGGACGTTCCCCTTCGGGGGACAGAGTGACAGGTGGTGCATGGTTGTCGTCAGCTCGTGTCGTGAGATGTTGGGTTAAGTCCCGCAACGAGCGCAACCCTTGATCTTAGTTGCCAGCATTTAGTTGGGCACTCTAAGGTGACTGCCGGTGACAAACCGGAGGAAGGTGGGGATGACGTCAAATCATCATGCCCCTTATGACCTGGGCTACACACGTGCTACAATGGACGGTACAAAGGGCAGCAACACCGCGAGGTGAAGCGAATCCCATAAAGCCGTTCTCAGTTCGGATTGCAGGCTGCAACTCGCCTGCATGAAGCCGGAATTGCTAGTAATCGCGGATCAGCATGCCGCGGTGAATACGTTCCCGGGCCTTGTACACACCGCCCGTCACACCACGAGAGTTTGTAACACCCGAAGTCGGTGGGGTAACCTTTATGGAGCCAGCCGCCGAAGGTGGGACAAATGATTGGGGTGAAGTCGTAACAAGGTAGCCGTATCGGAAGGTGCGGCTGGATCACCTCCTTTCTATGGAGAATTACGAAGGTAACTTACGTTACCAACCTTACATGAGCGTTTCGTTTAGTTTTGAAAGAATGATTTATTCTTTCAAACCAGGTGAAGTGATGAAGCTTAGGCGGATTCAAACAGTAGCCTTGTTCCTTGAAAACTAGATAGCACAAACAACGACATCCAATAATTATTTTTTATGCAATAACTTAGTAATAACTGATGCGTTATGGCAGCAATGCCTAACAAATCGAAGGTTAAGCTACTAAGGGCGCACGGTGGATGCCTTGGCACTAGAAGCCTAAGAAGGACGGGACGAACACCGATATGCTTCGGGGAGCTGTAAGTACGCTTTGATCCGGAGATTTCCGAATGGGGGAACCCACCATCTTTAATAGGATGGTATCCATTTCTGAATACATAGGGAATGGAAGGCAGACCCGGGGAACTGAAACATCTCATTACCCGGAGGAAGAGAAAGCAAACGCGATTTCCTGAGTAGCGGCGAGCGAAACGGAATCAGCCCAAACCAGAGGGCTTGCCCTCTGGGGTTGTAGGACGTCTCTTTGGAGTTACAAAGGCACGGATAGACGAAGCGACCTGGAAAGGTCCATCAGAGAAGGTAACAATCCTGTAGTCAAAATCCGATGCCCTCCGAGACGGATCCTGAGTACGGCGGGACACGTGAAACCCCGTCGGAATCCGGGAGGACCATCTCCCAAGGCTAAATACTCTCTAGTGACCGATAGTGAACCAGTACCGTGAGGGAAAGGTGAAAAGCACCCCGGAAGGGGAGTGAAAAAGAACCTGAAACCGTGTGCCTACAACTAGTTGGAGCCCGTTAATGGGTGACAGCGTGCCTTTTGTAGAATGAACCGGCGAGTTACGATCCCGTGCAAGGTTAAGCTGAGAAGGCGGAGCCGCAGCGAAAGCGAGTCTGAATAGGGCGAAATAGTACGTGGTCGTAGACCCGAAACCAGGTGATCTACCCATGTCCAGGGTGAAGTTCAGGTAACACTGAATGGAGGCCCGAACCCACGCATGTTGAAAAATGCGGGGATGAGGTGTGGGTAGCGGTGAAATGCCAATCGAACCTGGAGATAGCTGGTTCTCTCCGAAATAGCTTTAGGGCTAGCCTCGCGGCAAGAATCTTGGAGGTAGAGCACTGATTGGACTAGGGGTCCTTACCGGATTACCGAATCCAGTCAAACTCCGAATGCCAACGATTTATCCGCGGGAGTCAGACTGCGAGTGATAAGATCCGTAGTCGAGAGGGAAACAGCCCAGACCACCAGCTAAGGTCCCAAAGTATACGTTAAGTGGAAAAGGATGTGGCGTTGCTTAGACAACCAGGATGTTGGCTTAGAAGCAGCCATCATTTAAAGAGTGCGTAATAGCTCACTGGTCGAGTGACGCTGCGCCGAAAATGTACCGGGGCTAAACGTATCACCGAAGCTGTGGATTGTCTTACGACAATGGTAGGAGAGCGTTCTAAGGGCAGTGAAGTCAGACCGAAAGGACTGGTGGAGCGCTTAGAAGTGAGAATGCCGGTATGAGTAGCGAAAGACAAGTGAGAATCTTGTCCGTCGAAAGCCCAAGGTTTCCTGAGGAAGGCTCGTCCGCTCAGGGTTAGTCGGGACCTAAGCCGAGGCCGAAAGGCGTAGGCGATGGATAACAGGTTGATATTCCTGTACCACCTCCTTTCCGTTTGAACGACGGGGGGACGCAGAAAGATAGGGAGAGCGCGCTGCTGGAAATGCGCGTCCAAGCGATTAGGCTGGTGAATAGGCAAATCCGTTCACCATGAAGGCTGAGTCGTGATGGCGAGGGAAATTTAGTACCGAAGTCCTTGATTCTACGCTGCCAAGAAAAGCCTCTAGTGAGGAAAAAGGTGCCCGTACCGCAAACCGACACAGGTAGGCGAGGAGAGAATCCTAAGACGATCGGGAGAACTCTCGTTAAGGAACTCGGCAAAATGACCCCGTAACTTCGGGAGAAGGGGTGCTTCCTCGGGTTTATAGCCCAGGGGAGCCGCAGTGAAAAGATCCAAGCGACTGTTTAGCAAAAACACAGGTCTCTGCAAAGCCGTAAGGCGAAGTATAGGGGCTGACACCTGCCCGGTGCTGGAAGGTTAAGAGGAGGGGTTATCCCTTACGGGAGAAGCTCTGAATCGAAGCCCCAGTAAACGGCGGCCGTAACTATAACGGTCCTAAGGTAGCGAAATTCCTTGTCGGGTAAGTTCCGACCCGCACGAAAGGTGCAACGACTTGGATACTGTCTCAACGAGAGACCCGGTGAAATTATAGTACCTGTGAAGATGCAGGTTACCCGCGACAGGACGGAAAGACCCCATGGAGCTTTACTGTAGCCTGATATTGGATTTTGGTACAGCTTGTACAGGATAGGTAGGAGCCATAGAAGTCGGACCGCCAGGTTCGATGGAGGCGTCGGTGGGATACTACCCTGGCTGTACTGACATTCTAACCCAGCACCGTGATCCGGTGCGGAGACAGTGTCAGGTGGGCAGTTTGACTGGGGCGGTCGCCTCCTAAAGTGTAACGGAGGCGCCCAAAGGTTCCCTCAGAATGGTTGGAAATCATTCGCAGAGTGTAAAGGCACAAGGGAGCTTGACTGCGAGACCTACAAGTCGAGCAGGGACGAAAGTCGGGCTTAGTGATCCGGTGGTTCCGCATGGAAGGGCCATCGCTCAACGGATAAAAGCTACCCTGGGGATAACAGGCTTATCTCCCCCAAGAGTCCACATCGACGGGGAGGTTTGGCACCTCGATGTCGGCTCATCGCATCCTGGGGCTGAAGTAGGTCCCAAGGGTTGGGCTGTTCGCCCATTAAAGCGGTACGCGAGCTGGGTTCAGAACGTCGTGAGACAGTTCGGTCCCTATCCGTCGCGGGCGCAGGAAATTTGAGAGGAGCTGTCCTTAGTACGAGAGGACCGGGATGGACACACCGCTGGTGTACCAGTTGTTCCGCCAGGAGCATAGCTGGGTAGCTACGTGTGGAAGGGATAAGTGCTGAAAGCATCTAAGCATGAAGCCCCCCTCGAGATGAGATTTCCCACAGCATTAAGCTGGTAAGATCCCTTAGAGATGATGAGGTAGATAGGTTCGGGGTGGAAGCGTGGCAACACGTGGAGCTGACGAATACTAATCGATCGAGGGCTTAACCTAAACGAAAAGCGAAGTAAGCCGTTTAAATCCGACAAGCGTTGGAGGCTTTTGAGTCAGACGCGCTTTATGCGTCAGAATCAAAAGGTGAAACGATCGAGGATTTGGCTTACGTAGCTGGACATATTGGAAAGTTGTGCGTGCTATCTAGTTTTCAGGGAACACCTGAAATAAGGAAGTTCGATTAAGTGCCACCACGTCCTGTGGTGAACACCGAACGGCTAACATCCTGTTAGTCTAGTGATGATGGCGAAGAGGTCACACCCGTTCCCATGCCGAACACGGAAGTTAAGCTCTTCAGCGCCGATGGTAGTTGGGGGATCTCCCCCTGCAAGAGTAGGACGTCGCTGGGCAATTGAAGAAAAGTGAGAGACCAAATGGTTTCTCACTTTTTTGTATTGATAAAGTGAAGAAAACTCGCAAGAGAAAAAAGCTTCATGTGAGACAATCAAAACTTCTTCGAAAGCTACGTAGGGGTGGGAGAAGCAAGAAATTCGAGGAAGCAAGCGATGTCAGACCGGAGTGGATATTCGAGAGATCCATGAGGATCTGGCATCGCGCAGCTGGCGAAGTTCGCCGCTTATCGCACCCCGTATGAGAACACGGAAGTTAAGCTCGAGCGCCGATGGTAGTTGGGGGATCTCCCCTTGCAAGAGTAGGACGTCGCTGGGCACAAGATGAAAGGCGAGAGACCTGAGGGTTTCTCGCTTTTTTTTGTATGGTTTTTACGTTCGCGGAATTAATCTCAAATTCGCGGAATAAATTTGATTTTCGCGGAATTATATAAAATATCGCGAAATAACCGCATGCGAGTAAGCATTTTAATTCTATCCAGCCAGAATGTGGTGCTTAATAAGAATAATTAATTGAAAATTTCGAACCGTATTTCTTGAAATTACTCTCTAGAACACGTACAGTTAATGAAAAAGAATTTTATTTAGAGGAAGGGGAAAATAAATGGATTTTCATTTTGATACAAAAGCAGTACGTTTTCCACGAAAGACGAAAGCAGATACAGTTAGTAAGGTTCAACCGATTTATCAGACCTCTGCCTTTGTTTTTGAAGATCTCGATGATTTGGAATCTTTTTATGAAGGTAAAAAAGACTATTTGTATACGCGTGTTAGCAATCCGAATACAGATGATCTTGGAATGGGTGTAGCAGACCTTGAGGGGGCTCCTAAAGGCATTGCAACTTCTTCAGGTTTATCTGCTATTCTTGCAGGAGTACTTGCTGTTGTTAAGGCTGGCGACCACATTGTGGCTTGTGAAGATCTATACGGAGGTACATACTCTCTTTTTAATGAAGAACTCCCTGACTTCGGCATAGAAGTTTCTTTTGTTGATTTTACTGACAAAGAAAAAATTGAGCATGCCATACGTCCAAATACAAAGTTACTTTATACGGAATCAGTAACAAACCCGCTATTAAGAGTAGAGGATCTAACCCTTCTTAAAGAACTTGGTGAAAAGCATGAACTAATTACAATGATAGATAATACGTTTGCTACTCCGTATCTTCTTCAACCTTATCAAGTTGGAATTGATCTTGTTGTACATAGCGCAACAAAATACATTGGCGGACATAGTGATGTAACAGCAGGCGTACTAGTAGGCAGAGAAGATCTTATGGCTAAAGCAAAAGCCAAAGTGATTAACCTTGGTGCTAACCTTAGTCCATTCGAAGCGTGGCTAGGGTGCCGTGGGTTAAAAACGATGAGTGTACGAATGGAACGGCATGTTAGGAATGCTGCATTTCTTGCAAGCCAACTCAAAGACGTTAAAGGCATAAAGAATGTATATTATCCAGCATATGTAGCTGAAAGAGGATCTGGGGCAATGGTTTCCATTGAATTAGAGGAAGAAACCAATGTGAAATCGTTCTTCAAGTCACTAGGATGGGTGAAGATTATACCGACTCTGGCTGGATTAGATACTACCGTTTCTTATCCCATTGCCACCTCCCACCGAACAGTACCTGAAGATACTAGACAGAAGCTGGGGATCAATAAGCAGCTCGTCCGTATTTCTGTAGGAATTGAAAACGAAAATGATATTGTAGATGCATTCAAAAATGCTGTGGAAAAATCCCTCTAATAGGAGGGATTTTTCTTTTTCTCCTAAAGGTTGCATTCATTACATTTATCTGGTATAGTAGTATTTGTGTCCGAGAGACATATTAAGTTCTTTTATATCGTCGCGGGGTGGAGCAACGAGCGTTACTTCAATGAAACAACATCGAGTTGTTTCGACGGATACGCATCGTAGCATAATCTTGCAGAGGAAGAAACAGTGCACTGCATAAAGAAGCAGGCACAAATTATTTTTTTATATCGTCGCGGGGTGGAGCAGTTCGGTAGCTCGTTGGGCTCATAACCCAAAGGTCGCAGGTTCAAATCCTGCCCCCGCAACCAAAAATTTACCTACGTCGATTAATCTTCCTTGTTAAATTTTTATTGTAGTGAATTTAGGGGCAACCTAAACTGATAACTTGGTATTATTTCTCACAATCGTAAGTGTATATTGTTCAAACATTGCATACTGGTCTCGTGGTGTAGCGGTTAACATGCCTGCCTGTCACGCAGGAGATCGCGGGTTCGATTCCCGTCGAGACCGCCATTTCTAATAGAGCGATAGAATCGCTTTTTTTTTATACTCTAAAATCGTTTTTTTTCTATAAACCTTAGGGAAAATAGAAGTTTTTCTAAACAAACATGTGAATTTGTCGTTAAGTAAGATAAACTGATAGAAAAAGCACCTTAGGATGAAATTCCTAAGGTTTTTTTATAAAATAGAAAGAGAGATGAGTTTGGTGAAAGATGAATTTGCATTTATTCAATCCATTAAGCCAGCTTATACATTTCGTGAAGAATTGATTCAAGGGATTGGAGACGATGCTGCTCTTTATCGTATTGGATCAGACTGGGATGAAATCGCCTGTGCGGATACAATGGTGGAAGGAATCCATTTTAAAAAAAGTACGCTCTCCCCTTTCCAAATTGGCAGAAAAGCGCTCGCCGTCAATATAAGTGATATCGCTGCTATGGGCGGAATTCCGATGTTTTACCTTGTATCGATATCAGTACCTCAGACAGGCTGGTCGTCTAAGCAGCTAAAAGAAATCTATAAAGGTATGAAAGAAATTGCTGATGACTATGAAATAGATATGATTGGCGGAGATACTGTCTCGACGCGAAGCGATCTTCACATTGCAATTACTGTGATTGGTAAAATCGAGAAAGGACGCAAACTTCTGAGAAGTAATGCGCGAGCTGGAGATATTGTCTTTCTTACTGGACCTGTCGGTGGATCAGCTGCTGGACTTTCTTCTTTGCTTGAAGGGGAAGGGAATGAAGCCCCATATGTAAAATATCATCAAGAACCTAGTCCGAGAATAAAGCAAGGACGTATTCTCGCCAAAAGTGGGTACCGGATTTCATTAAATGATGTTAGTGATGGAATTGCAAGTGAGTCCCATGAGTTAGCTGAAGCAAGTGGCGTTTCTATTATACTGAATCAGGATACGATTCCAGCTCCTGAGGGCTTCGATGCTTATTCTTCCTTTCAGCGGTTAGAATGGATGTTAAATGGTGGAGAAGATTATGAACTTATCGGAACAGTTGCTGAGGAGAATTGGGAAAAGGTTGTAGAACTTTTCGAGGCGCACGATGAAGAAATTTATCGGATTGGTTATGTAGAGGATAAGCGGACAAGTGTATGGATGAATTATAAAGATCAAAAATTCAAACTGGACAAGAAGGGTTACAATCACTTCTCGTCTAAGGAATAGGTGATGACCATGAGTGGATATGCTTTCATCATGAAGTCTCCAGATGAAACGATGGAGTTTGGTAGAAAGCTTGCTGAAAAGCTTAAGCCAGGCAGTGTATTAACACTTGAAGGAGATCTAGGTGCTGGCAAGACAACATTTACAAAAGGAATCGGAAAAGGACTAGGGGTTACGAAAGTGGTAAACAGCCCGACTTTTACGATAATAAAAGAATATGAAGGTACGATTCCTCTGTTTCATATGGACGCATATCGTCTAGAAGAGAGTGATGAAGACCTTGGTTTTAGCGAATACTTTGAAGGGGAAGGTGTCACTGTAGTGGAATGGGCAAAATTCATTCAGGACATGCTTCCAAAGGAACTACTCAGAGTTGAAATTTATCATCAAAGAGAATCAGAACGTCGGCTAATATTGAGACCCTTTGGTCCTTTTTATGAGTCGTTATGTAAGGAGTTGCAACATGAGAGTACTAGCCATTGATTCTTCGAATTATTGTATGGGTGTCTCCGTTATGGTGGAGGGCACGATTGTTGGAGAAATCATAACAAATATAAAGAAAAACCACTCGGTTCGGTTGATGCCTGCTATTGAGCAATTGCTAGAAGAAGTTCAATTAAAGCCTATTGACCTTGATCGTATTGTAGTAGCGGAGGGACCAGGTTCTTATACAGGTCTTCGTATTGGTATTAGTATAGCTAAGACGCTTGCGTGGACATTAAACATTCCACTTGTGGGGGTTTCGAGTTTAGAGGTTCTGGGCCAGAACGGCCGTTATTTTACTGGAGCTATCATTCCCTTTTTTGATGCTAGACGAGGACAGGTCTATATGAGCGTATATCGAGCAAATGGAATAGAAGTCGAGAGAGAAACCGACGATCATATCGTCCTATTTGAAGACTGGTTGAAAGAGAATAAAGATCGCTATGAGCGCTTCTTATTTATTAGTGGCGATTTAAATTTACACAAGGAACAAATCGAAGCGATTTTAGGAGAGAAAGCAACTTTTGCACCGAGTAGCAGCTTGAATGCTCGTCCTTCTGATCTTGCAAGATTAGGGTCTTGTAAAGAACCGGTAGAAGATGTCCATCAGTTTACACCAAACTATGTAAGAATGGCTGAAGCTGAAGCGAAATGGCTGGCTTCACAGAAAAAGTAGGGGATTAACGATGAATGAGACGGTATCGTTTCGATCGATGACGATTGAAGATATAGAAGCTGTCATGCGAATTGAGCATGCAACGTTCCCTACGCCTTGGAGCAAATCCGCTTTCTATAATGAAATTGTAATTAACCATTTTGCTACTTATCTATTGCTCGAGGTTGGGGAAGAAATAGCGGGATATTGTGGTGTGTGGGTCATCATCGATGAAGCACATATTACCAACATAGCGCTTCATCCGGACTATAGAGGAATGAAGCTAGGAGAAGCACTACTTAAGAGAGCCATTCATTTTGCTAAATTACGTGGAGCGTTGACCATGACTTTGGAAGTTCGCGTATCTAATAAAGTTGCGCAAAACTTGTATCGGAAATTTGGATTTGAAGAAGGCGGCATTCGCAAAAATTATTACACTGATAATCATGAGGATGCGCTAGTTATGTGGGTGAATTTTAATGGAAAATAAAAATGAATTAATACTCGGTATTGAAACGAGCTGTGATGAAACGGCAGTAGCGATTGTAAGAAATGGGAAAGAAGTTTTGGCCAATGTCGTGGCTTCTCAAATTGAAAGTCATAAACGGTTTGGTGGGGTTGTACCAGAAATTGCTTCAAGACATCATGTAGAGCAGATGACGCTGATTTTAGAAGAAGCATTGGACGAGGCAAACGTTACAATGGACGATATTGATGGGATTGCTGTAACGGAAGGCCCAGGATTAGTGGGGGCACTCTTAATAGGTGTGAATACAGCAAAAGCACTTGCTTTCACTCATCAAAAACCGCTGATCGGTACTCATCATATTGCTGGGCACATATACGCGAATCAGCTTGTAGCAGAGCTAACATATCCACTGCTTGCTCTCGTCGTCTCAGGAGGCCATACAGAGCTTGTTTATATGCCATCTGAAGGTGAGTTTGAGGTAATAGGAGAAACGCGTGATGATGCAGCGGGTGAGGCCTATGATAAAGTAGCAAGAACGCTTCAGCTACCTTATCCAGGCGGACCGCATATTGATCGACTAGCCGCGGAAGGCGAGGAATCCGTCCCTCTTCCTCGTGCCTGGCTTGAAAAAGGTTCTTATGATTTTAGTTTTAGTGGCTTGAAATCCGCGGTTATTAATACTGTTCATAATGCGAAGCAAAGAAACGAAGAGTTAAAGCCTGAGGATCTTGCGGCAAGTTTTCAAGCTTCGGTCGTAGAAGTTCTTGTTACTAAAACTTTACGAGCAGCAAAAGAGTATGGTGTGAAACAGGTTGTACTTGCTGGTGGTGTAGCTGCCAATAGAGGACTCAGAAGTTCTCTAACAGAAGCATTCAATGGCAGTGAGACAGAGCTTGTGATTCCGCCACTTTATTATTGTACTGATAATGCAGCTATGATTGCAGCAGCTGGAACGATAGCTTATCGTAAAGGGAAGAGATCTAGCTTACAACTTAACGCAAATCCGGGATTAGAACTGGGAATCTAATCCCGGTTTTTTTATTTGAAGAAAAACCACCCATTTATCAGAAAGCTAAACAGACGTTCTTTTCATGTTTAAGGTGAGGTGTTTTAATGAGAACAGTTATCCACACGATGGTGGATAATGTGGATATAAGGAGAGGAAAGGGATTCCCTCGCCGTTTCTTGGAAAGTGGTCATTTTGTGGATAATCGGTTATTGACCTGTGGATAATGTTGATAGTTTTTAGGGAATTAGTCATAACAGGTGATTAATTGTGTATAAGTTTGTGGATAGTGTGAATATGTCGGAAAATTCTTACCTAATAAAAAAACAGTCCACTGTGGACTGTTTTTTCTTATGCTTCTTGTAGTTGCTCCCATTCTTCCATGAGAGTTTCCGTTTGGTGACGAAGATGATCCATTTCTTCATTTAATTTCATTACTTTTTCATGATCTTCAAAAACTTCTGGAATGCAAAGCTCTTCTTCTATTTCTGCGATGCGAACTTCAGCATTGTCGACCTCTTTTTCAATTTCTTCAATTCGTCTTTGCATTTGTCGTTCTTGGCGCTTCGTTTCCTTATCCTGCTGAAATGTTGATTTGGCAGATGGAGCATCTTGTGTGACATTGTTCTTTGGTTGCTCAAGAGCTGCTAATTCAGCAAGCTCTTGTTTTTTCTCAACATAGTAATCGTAATCACCTAGATAAGGTGTTACGCCATCAGTTGAAAGTTCAATGACGCGCGTCGCGATTCTGTTAATAAAATATCTGTCGTGCGAGACAAATAGGATTGTACCGGGAAATTGAATAAGTGCTTCTTCAAGAATTTCCTTACTATCTAGATCTAGATGGTTTGTTGGCTCATCCAGTATTAGTAGATTTGATTTTTGCATCATCAACTTGGAAAGTGCTAGGCGCCCTTTTTCGCCCCCACTTAAGTCAGAGACATTCTTCAAAACGTCGTCACCAGTGAAAAGAAAGCGTCCTAAAACTGCTCTAATGTCTTTCTCGTCTGTTAGTGGGAAGTCATCCCATAGTTCCTTTAAGACGGTTTTATTCGAGTGAAGATTGGTTTGTTCCTGGTCATAGAAGCCAATTTGAACATTGCTGCCATAGTGAATATCACCATTGAGGAGAGTTTCACCTGATACGATTGCTTTAAGTAGAGTTGATTTCCCAATTCCGTTTGGCCCTACAAGCGCAACGCTCTCCTGGCGCTTCAAATCAAATGTTAGGTTGTCGTTTATGGTGTTATTTGGATAGCCAATCGCTAGTTCTCTTAGCGTTAAGACGTCGTTACCAGTTTGCTTATCGATCCCGAACGTAATATTAGCAGATTTCTCGTCGCCTTTTGGTTTATCTAGTCGCTCCATTCGATCAAGTTGCTTGCGCCGACTTTGGGCTCGTTTTGTAGTTGAGGCGCGAACGATATTCTTCTGAACAAACTCCTCAAGTTTGGCAATTTCTTTTTGTTGCTTCTCAAACTCTTTCAATTGCTGTTCATACCGTTGTTCTTTTTCATCAAGGTAATAACTGTAGTTACCTTCAAATCTTTCCGCACGATGACGTGATACTTCATAAACTTTATTTACAATTTTATCGAGAAAATAACGGTCGTGAGAGACGATTAATAAGGCACCAGAATAGTTTTGAAGATAGCCTTCAAGCCAAGTAAGTGTTTCGATGTCCAGGTGGTTAGTGGGCTCATCTAGAATAAGTAATTCTGGTTTTGTTAGTAAAAGCTTACCAAGGGCAAGGCGTGTTTTCTGACCGCCGCTTAACGTTGAGATTTTTGTGCTGTAATCAAAGTCTTTGAAGTTGAGTCCATGTAAAACCGTACGAATGTCTGCTTCGTATTTGTATCCGCCCTGATCTTTAAAGGCGACTTGAAGTTCATCGTATTCTTTTAAAATTCGTTCATATTCAGTTTCATTCTCGTAAACATCAGGATTGCCCATCTTCTGCTCGTAACTCCTGAGTTCAGATTCCATTTTTCGCAAACGATTGAAGACGCCAAGCATTTCTTCCCAGATTGATAAATCTGATTCTAAACCTGTATCCTGAGCCATATAGCCGATGGAAACACCTTTCGGCTTAATAATGTCTCCTGAATCATAGGAAAGCTGACCTGTTATCATCTTGAGAAGGGTGGACTTGCCTGCGCCATTACGTCCGACAAGTGCTACACGGTCTCGTGATTGTACTTCTAATTTAATATTCGATAAAATGGTATCAGCACCAAATGATTTGGTGAGTCCATTAACTTGCAATACGATCATGTTCTTTCACCTCTATTTCCTTCCTTAAATCCGTGAAAAACGGTTAGTAAGGAAAGGTTATTTCCTGGTGTATCACCGATAGTTCGGCATTATCCGAGTTTCCTTTAAGTTTACCGCAGAGAGGACGAGCTGAGCAACTAAAGGAATGTGCATGAGTTAACAAAAAAAGTCATCAAAAAAACAGCAAAATCGAAAGAAATGGTGTATAGTCACAAGTAGCAGCATTATCCTTCTATCATCTTCGGATGAGGAAAGGGGCAAATATGAGTTCATTTACTCACTTTAATGAAGAAGGCCGCGCAAGAATGGTCGACATTTCTGATAAAACTCCCTCCGTTCGGACTGCAACAGCACGAACGAGCGTAAAGGTGAGTGAAGACATCTATTCTGGTATTCAATCAGGAACGATGAAGAAAGGCGATGTGCTTCAAGTCGCTCAAATTGCCGGAATTATGGCAGCAAAAAAAACATCTGATCTCATCCCCATGTGTCATCCGATAGCGCTTTCTGGCGTTGACCTTCATTTTTACTGGCAGGAGAAATCGCAAGCCTATGAGCTAATTATTGAGGCTCATGTGAAGACGAGCGGAAGTACTGGCGTTGAAATGGAAGCGCTGACGGCAGCCTCGGCAGCAGCATTGACGGTATATGATATGTGTAAAGCGGTGGATAAAGGCATCGTTATCGGGGAAACCTATCTTGTTACTAAAACAGGAGGTAAAAGCGGGGATTATGCGCGCGAATAACGTGACGATGGAGCGCGGAGATCAATATGGAGGTAGTGTATGGATATTGATCAGACAAAAATTCCGCAGGCGACAGCAAAAAGACTGCCGCTCTATTATCGATATTTAAAAAATTTAAGTGCATCAGGTAAACAACGCGTTTCGTCAGCAGAGCTTAGCGATGCCATCAAGGTCGATTCTGCTACAATTCGAAGAGATTTCAGTTATTTTGGTGCTCTTGGTAAAAAAGGCTATGGGTACAATGTTCATTATTTGTTATCCTTTTTTAGTAAGACGCTTGATCAGGATGAAACGACAAAAGTCGCGCTTATTGGTGTAGGTAATCTTGGAACGGCTTTCCTGCACTACAATTTCATTAAAAATAATAATACAAAGATCGAACTTGCTTTTGACGCAGACTCTGAAAAAGTAGGACAGGAGATTGGTGGCGTTCCAGTCTATCATATCGACGAGTTTCAAAAGCGGCTGAGAGAAAATGACGTTTCCGTCGTTATCTTAACCGTACCAGTTCATGTTGCTCAATCGATTGCCGATCAGATGGATCAAACAGGAATAAAAGGAATATTAAACTTTACGCCGGCACGATTAACGGTGCCGGATCACATTCGAGTGCATCATATTGATCTTGCAGTTGAGTTACAAGCACTAGTTTATTTCATGAAACATTATCCAGTATAACGACATGTTAAGGAGGTGACACGCATGGGAATGGGTGGCGCAAGTATCGCTTTAGTTGCTGTGGTTGCTTTAATTATTTTTGGACCTAAGAAATTACCTGAGCTTGGTAAAGCTGCAGGAAATACGCTTCGTGAATTTAAAAATGCAACAAAAGGTTTAGCGGATGATGATGATGAACCAAACGAAAAGAAAAATAACGACAAGTAATCGGTTAGGACGGATAGTGAATGGAGGATCAGAAGCAATCCATCTATGATCATTTAGAAGAATTAAGAAAACGGATTATTATTACAGTCGTTTTCTTAATTCTTTCCTTTATTGCGGGGCTGTTTCTGGCTAAGCCAGTCATTGTGTTCTTGCAACATGCTCCTGAAGCGCAGGGTATACCGATGAACGCGTTTCATCTGACTGACCCATTGAAAGTGTATTTCAGCTTCGCTTTTTTAATTGCTTTTATTATGACATCTCCACTGGCGCTTTATCAGCTGTGGGCATTTATTTCACCAGGATTATTTGAACACGAACGGAAAGTGACACTATCGTATATTCCCGCAGTGTTTATTTTGTTTCTTGGTGGTGTATCCTTTTCCTACTTTGTTTTATTTCCTTTTGTCATCGATTTTGTAGGGAATCTTGCTCAAAGTCTTAACATTCAAGAAATGTATGGAGCGAATCAATATTTCAGCTTTTTGTTTCAATTAACGCTCCCATTTGGGTTTGTTTTTCAGTTGCCAGTCATCGTTCTTTTCTTTACAAGGCTTGGTATGTTAAATCCAGCTATGCTTGTACAGATTCGAAAGTATGCCTATTTTGTCCTTCTTGTTATAGCGGGGATGATTACACCACCTGAAATCATTTCACATCTTATGGTTACAGTACCGCTGTTACTTCTGTATGAATTTAGTATCATTGTGTCACGATATGGCTACCGTAAAAGATTGCAGGCTGAAGCAAAACGGATCCTTGAGGAAGCTCAGGAAGAGAGCAATAATTAAATGCAAATAAAAAGCGATAGGGGAAGCCCCTATCGCTTTTCGTTATCATCTTTTTTCTTTAGTTCCGTTATCCTTCTTTTCAAGACGAAGAAACGAATAGCATAAACAAAATCTACCGTAGCGAGAACCATCAGCAGAATGGTATAAAAACTCCATATTTCCCCGTTACTACTAGCGCTTTGAATCGCCAGGTAGGTGAAGAGGGAGCCAAGTCCCAAGTAGAAAAAACCCATTACAATTGGTGAAAGTTTCATGAAAAGAGTCCTCCAATAAACGATTGCATCTCGTTCAGCTGCTTTTCCATCTCCATAATATCATCAGCAAAATAGACGTTAATTAATACAACAAAAGTATTCATCGTCATATGAGCAATGATTGGTACAATCAGACGCTTCGTTTTTACATAAAGAAAGGCGAAGGTGAGTCCCATTGCTGTATAAATAAGAATATGAGAAAAGTCAAAATGAATCGCTGCAAAAATAACAGAGCTGAGTATGCCGGCAATCCAAAAATTAAATCGTTTGTATAACGAACCGAAAATAACTTTTCGGAAAACAATTTCCTCAAGAATTGGTCCGATAATTGATGTCACAATAATAAAAACAGGTGCCGCTTTTGCGACTTCTATCAGCATTTCTGTGTTTTCAGAACCAGGATCAATCCCAAATACGTTCATTTCGATCATTGCAGCAATAATTTGGGAAGCATAAGCCATGAATACGCCTAGAATGCTCCATCCAACCGCCTGACCAGGAGAGACGCGCGTTGAGCGTTCAAAAGGGACGTCCGGAGTGGAACGGAGAAGAAATAGCATGATAATCAGTGCTGTCAGAAAACTAAACACAGACCAAGTGACGACTGGATCAGGGATGTTTAATTCCTGAAGTAGGGGAACGCCTACTAATCCTGAGAGCTGCATTACAATATAAGTAATCAATATAGTCCAATAATGTTTGGCCAAGAAGCATAACTCCTTTTAATGGTTTGCATGCCGTAAATGGCATTTTGCATACTCGTATTAGTTTAACACACTTTCTGAAGGGAATGCCGTTCATAAGACTTCGTATAACTATTTCATATAGCTATATCGAATATAATCGAAAAACAGGCCATAAGTCTTATCAGTTTATGTCACATGGTGACGAGTTAAGGAGAAAAGAAAAAACTGAAAAAAAATCAACTTAAGTACTTGCAAAAGAATAGTGAATTATTTATTATATACATGTGTTAGCACTCGACGATGGTGAGTGCTAAAAAACGAATCAAACCATAATTTCCATCTGAGGAGGGTGTTTGAGTTGTTAAAGCCTTTAGGTGATCGAGTAGTCATCGAACCAATTCAATTAGAAGAAAAAACGTCTAGTGGGATCGTACTTCCAGATTCTGCGAAAGAAAAGCCACAGGAAGGTCGCGTCGTGTCTGTAGGTAGCGGTGCACTAACTGATGGTGGAGAGCGTGTAGCTCTTGAAGTATCAGAAGGCGACGCTGTTATTTACAGTAAGTATGCTGGTACTGAAGTAAAGTATGACGGTAAAGAGTATTTGATTCTTCGTGAGAACGATATTCTTGCAGTCGTAGGCAAGTAAAAACAAAAATAAAAAGTACTACATACATTTAGGAGGGTAACAAATGGCAAAAGATATTAAGTTCAGTGAAGAAGCCCGTCGCGCAATGCTTCGCGGTGTTGATTCTCTTGCGAACGCAGTTAAAGTTACACTCGGACCAAAAGGACGTAACGTTGTCCTCGAGAAGAAATTCGGATCTCCACTTATCACAAATGATGGTGTAACGATCGCGAAAGAAATCGAGCTTGAAGATGCATTCGAAAACATGGGTGCAAAGCTTGTCGCTGAAGTAGCTAGCAAAACAAATGACGTTGCCGGTGACGGTACAACAACTGCAACCGTTCTTGCGCAAGCTATGGTACGTGAAGGTCTTAAAAACGTAGCATCTGGTGCGAACCCAATGGTTATCCGTAAAGGAATTGAGAAAGCAACTAGAGCTGCTGTTGAAGAACTTAAAAACATTTCTAAGCCAATCGAAGGCAAAGAGTCAATCGCACAAGTTGCGTCAATCTCTGCTGCTGACGAAGAAGTAGGTCAATTGATCGCTGAAGCAATGGAGCGCGTTGGTAACGACGGCGTTATCACTGTTGAAGAATCAAAAGGATTTGCTACTGAGCTAGAAGTAGTAGAAGGTATGCAGTTCGATCGTGGATATGCATCTCCTTACATGGTTACAGACTCCGACAAAATGGAAGCTGTTCTAGAAGATCCTTATATCCTTATCACTGATAAGAAAATTGCAAGCATCCAAGATGTTCTTCCAGTGCTTGAGCAAGTGGTTCAACAAGGTAAACCACTTCTTATGATTGCTGAAGACGTTGAAGGTGAAGCACTTGCAACACTCGTTGTGAACAAGCTTCGTGGAACATTTAACGCAGTAGCAGTTAAAGCTCCTGGCTTCGGTGACCGTCGTAAAGCAATGCTTGAAGACATCGGTACACTTACTGGCGCTGAAGTGATTACAGAAGATCTTGGTCTTGATCTTAAACAAGCGAACATGACTCAGCTTGGTCGCGCTTCTAAAGTTGTTGTAACGAAAGAAAATACAACAATCGTTGAAGGCTCTGGCGAAACTGATAAAATTGCTGGTCGCGTAAACCAAATCAAAGCTCAGCTAGAAGAAACAACTTCTGAGTTCGATAAAGAAAAGCTTCAAGAACGTCTTGCTAAGCTTGCTGGCGGCGTAGCTGTCATCAAAGTTGGTGCGGCAACTGAAACTGAATTGAAAGAGCGTAAACTTCGCATTGAAGATGCTCTTAACTCAACTCGCGCAGCGGTTGAAGAAGGAATCGTATCCGGTGGTGGTACAGCGCTAGTGAACGTCGTTAAGGCTGTTCAAGCTGTAGAAGCTTCTGGAGATGAAGCAACTGGCGTTAAGATTGTTCTTCGTGCACTAGAAGAGCCAATCCGTCAGATCTCTCACAACGCTGGTCTTGAAGGATCTGTTGTGGTTGAGCGCCTTAAAGGCGAGAAAATCGGTATTGGCTTTAACGCTCTTACTGGTGAGTGGGTAAACATGGTTGACGCTGGTATCGTTGACCCTACAAAAGTAACTCGTTCTGCTCTACAAAATGCAGCATCCGTATCTGCTATGATTCTTACTACAGAAGCAGTAATCGCAGATAAGCCTGAAGAAAATGCAGGCGGCGGTGGCATGCCTGATATGGGCGGCATGGGTGGAATGGGCGGTATGGGCGGCATGATGTAATTCATGCTCCCATCTGCTCAGAATACCTGAGTGAATGGAAAGCTTCCTCCAGTTTTATGACTGGGGGAAGCTTTTTTTGTATTAAAACTTGAGAATAGATAAATCACATCCTATTCTGTCTATATTACAAAAAATACTTGTAACAGCAAGTCTATCGGTATAAAATAAAACAACAGGTCATCTGATGACTTGTTGTTTTATGATTTTGACTGAAAACGCTAACAAAAATGAAGCTATTAAAACGGAGGGATGTTGATGTTACTACTTGTAGCTTTAAGTGCCATTTTAGCCCCATTTCTCTTTCTGGTGCTCCTTCGGATGCCGGCTAAAAAGGGAATGTTCTTCAGCGCAATCATTGTGATCATCTTATCTTTTTTAGTATGGGGAGTAGAGGGAGACGTCATTTTAGCTTCTGTTTTAGAAGGATCGCATAAGGCGCTCACGATTTTATTTATTTTGTTCGGGGCGATCGCGTTATTAAATACTCTTCGTCGAACGGGCGCTGTGAATCGCATTAATCAAGGGTTTCGAAATATTTCAACGGACATGCGGGTCCAAATTGTCATTGTCGCTTTTTTATTTGGGGCTTTAATTGAAGGGGCTGCAGGGTTTGGTACTCCAGCGGCATTGACGGGACCACTGCTTGTAGCGTTAGGTTTTACACCGTTGGCAGCTGCAGCAATTGCTCTTATCGCAGATAGCTCATCCGTCTCTTATGGCGCTGTCGGTACGCCGATTCAAGTTGGACTTAGTAATCTACCAGATGCGGGTTTGTCTTTTTATCAAGATATAGGGGTGCAAGTTGCTTTTTTTGATTTATTTGCTGGTACGTTTATTCCGTTTATATTAGTTGTCGTTCTAATTGTCTTTTTTGGAAAGAAGAAAGGTTTGAAGGATGGCGTTGAGATGCTGCCATGGACATTATTGATTGGACTTACTTATACGTCATCTGCATATATCTATGCGGTTTTGTTCGGTCATGAGTTTGTTGCGATTTTAGCTTCTCTTACTGGCTTAGTTGTCGCTACGATCACTGCAAAGAAAGGGTTTTTGCTTCCAAAGACTTCGTGGCAGGATGCCCTTCAAGAGGATTTTGTTATTGAAGAAAAAGGATCTAATATGGGATTAGCATCAGCGTGGTCTCCTTACTTGATTATTGTAGGTCTTTTGTTAATGACGCGAATTGTACCTTCCATAAAGAACTTTACATTAAGTTGGGTGGATTTATCCTGGACGAATATTATCGGGATCGAGGGTATAACGTCCAAGTGGCAAGTCTTGTATTCACCAGGTTCCGTATTAATTTTGGCAACGGTTATTGCAGTGGTCATTCAACGAAAATCTTTCCGTCATTTTTCGGCTGCTGCAAAGGAATCGATTGTATCGATGAAAGATGCCGCTTTAGCGTTATTCGCTACCTTAGCTTTAGTACAGGTTTTTACGAACTCAGGCATGAATACGAATGATTTGATTAGCATGCCTCAATACATAGCGCAAACCCTTGCGAGTGGATTTGGTTCCATGTGGGTGCTTGCGGCACCGTTTCTTGGTGAATTAGGAGCCTTTATTACCGGAAGTGCAACAGTGTCAACGCTAACCTTTTCCCCTATCCAATATAGCATTGCGGAGGAAACGGCTCTTGCGAAGGATGCAATTTTATCGCTACAGGTGATTGGCGCTGCTGCAGGCAATATGATTTGTGTTCATAATGTGGTAGCGGCAGGGACAGTCGTTGGTCTTTCTGGAAAAGAAGGGGACATCATTCGAAAAACGCTATTACCAGCTCTGCTATACGGATTATTGGTGGGATTAGCAGCCTTATTCACGACGTTACTGTTATAATGACCCGATAACTTTTCCATTTGTAAGATTTAGAGTAAAATAGAAGTAACATATGATGGGAAGTTGGAGGAAGAATGGTGGAATATAAACCGATTCGATCGAAAAAGATCTATGAACAAGTTGCAGATTCTCTACTCGAATCGTTAAAAAGTGGCAGCTTAAAGTCAGGAGATAAACTCGATAGCGTAGAAGTGTTGGCAAAGAACTTCAATGTTGGAAGGTCTGCTATACGAGAATCTTTAAGTGCGCTTCGAGCAATGGGAATTCTTGAAATGCGACAGGGGGAAGGGACGTATGTGAAGTCCTTTGATGCTTCGCGTTTTTCGCTTCCAGTATCCGTAGCATTTTTGATGAAATCAGAAGATCTAAAAGAATTATTGGAAGTGCGGAAGATTCTAGAGGTCGGCGCAGCGGGATCAGCAGCTTCCTCACATCAAGAAGAAGATTTGTCTCCTATGAAGGACGCCCTTAGGAAGATGGAAGAGGCAAAAGGTAGTGGGGAGATTGGTGATCAGGCAGACTTAGCGTTTCATATGGCTCTGGTTAATGCGAGTCACAACCAAATGCTGATTAACTTAATGAATAGTGTTTCTGAAATTATGATACAAGCGATGCGAGAAACGCGAAAATTACTGCATACGCCGGAAGGCACAGAACGTTTGTTACAGGAACATGAAAGAATATTAGATGCGATTGAATCTCGTAATGAGGAAAAAGCACGAGAGGCGATGTTAGCACATCTTAACAATGTGGAAGATTCACTAGCCCACTTTATAAAATAAGGGATCTGATATTAGCAGTTTCCTTTTTTATTTATCATAGTCATCAGATGACCTTATGTTTAAAATAGGAGGTATTATTATGAAGGTTTCGTTATTTATTACTTGTTTATGTGACACGTTCACGCCTGATGTAGGGAAGGATACGGTGGAATTGTTAGAGCGCTTTGGATGTGAAGTGGACTTTCCAGCTGGACAGACGTGCTGTGGACAACCAGCTTATAACAGCGGATACAAAAGCGAGTCGATTAAAGGGTTGAAACAAATGATCAAGGCATTTGAACAATCTGAATATGTCGTTGGACCTTCAGGTTCATGCGTCCATATGATTAAAGAATATCCGAAAGTGTTAGCTGATGAACCGGAGTGGGCTGAAAGAGCACGTAAGTTGGCAGGCAAAACATATGAGTTAACACAATTTATAGTTGAAGTGCTAAATGTAAAAGACGTTGGTTCAACGTTTACTGGAACGGCAACATATCATCCTTCTTGTCATATGACTCGTTTATTGGGTGTGAAGGATGCTCCGAGAATTTTATTGGAAAATGTAGAAGGACTAAATCTTATTGATCTGCCACTGAAAGAGGATTGTTGTGGATTTGGAGGTACATTCGCTGTCAAAAATTCTTTGATATCTGGAGAGATGGTGCAAGAGAAAGCGGAGCATATTGGAGAGACGCAAGCGGATTATTTAATTGGTGGAGACATGGGGTGCTTGATGAACATGGGTGGTCGTTTGCGTAGAAACGGACAGGAAGTAAAGTTTCTTCATATTGCACAAGTACTGAACGCTCAATAAGGAGGGATAAAATGAGTATTAAAATTGGTCAAAAATCTTATGGTGATCGTATCCAAGATGGTCTTAGTAATTCCTTTATGAGAAAAGCTGTTTCTGGAGCTCAAGGTCGCTTCCGTTCGGGGCGATTAAAAGCAGCAGAAGAACTTGGTGATTGGGAAGATTGGAGAACCCTTGGTGAAGAGATTCGTTCTCATACGATGGAAAATCTGGATTATTATTTGCGTCAATTGAGTGAGCAGGTGGAAAACCGAGGTGGGACCGTCTTTTTTGCTAAGACTGCGGAAGAAGCGAACGAGTATATTCAGGAGATTGCGAAGAAAAAACAAGCAAAAAAAGTAGTTAAATCAAAATCAATGGTGACAGAAGAAATTGGTTTGAATGAAGCGCTAGAAAAGAGCGGGTGTGAAGTTGTCGAATCGGACCTTGGTGAGTGGATTTTACAATTGGATGAAGACCCACCATCTCATATTGTGACGCCAGCGCTTCATAAAAACAAAGAGCAAATTCGCGAAACGTTTATGAAGATGAAGGGATATACCGGTTCGGATGATCCCGTTGAGCTAGCCGCATTTGCACGAGAGCAATTGCGTCAGGACTTTCTAGAAGCAGATATTGGGGTTACGGGATGCAACTTTGCGGTTGCGGAATCTGGAGCAATTACGCTTGTTACGAATGAAGGAAATGCGAGGATGGTCACGTCTCTACCTGACACCCAAATCTCAGTCATGGGCATGGAGCGAATAGTGCCAACTTGGGAGGACTTAGAAGTCGTTGTTAGTTTGTTGACTCGTGCAGCTGTTGGTCAAAAACTTACGAGCTATATTACAGCATTAACTGGAACGCGCCTCGAAGATGAAGTAGATGGCCCGGAAGATTTTCATCTTGTCATTGTAGACAATGGGCGTTCGAAAATACTAGGAACTGAGTTTCAATCGGCTCTTCATTGTATTCGCTGTGCTGCGTGTATTAACGCGTGTCCGGTTTATCGTCATGTTGGTGGGCATTCGTATGGATCGATTTATCCAGGACCGATTGGAGCTGTATTAACCCCTCTGCTGGATGGATACGAGGATCACAAAGATCTCCCGTATGCTTCGACCTTATGTGCTGCATGTACCGAAGCATGCCCTGTTAAAATTCCTCTTCATGAGCATTTAATCAGACACCGAGAAATCATCGTAGAACGCGAAAAAATGACGACCAAAGCAGAGAAAATGATGATGATGGGTTTCGCTAAATGGGCCTCCACACCAGCGGCCTATAAATTGTCGACGAAAATGGCTAGAACGACGCTAAAGCCCTGGACAAAAGACGAATATATCGAAAAAGGTCCAGGTCCGATGAAAGGCTGGACGGAACAACGCGATTTCCCTGCGCCATCGAAGGAGCGTTTCCGGGATTGGTATCGACAACGAGAGCAGAGGAGTGATCATTAATGGCTATTCATAACCGGGAAGCGTTTTTGGACAACGTCGCTGAGCAACTGGGTCGAACGCGGAGAACGAAAGTGGAATCGCCTGTTTATTCTGTTCATCCGCAGGAGCGTGTTTTTCAAGGTGCAACGCAAGATGAGCTAGTCGGGAAATTGGAAGAACAGTGTAAAGTCATTCATACTTCTTTTACGAGTACGACCTTAGAAACTCTTGGAGAAACGTTACGGACAGTACTTAACGACTATAGTGTAACCAAAGTTGTTGGTGCAGCAGGGGCGAGGAATGATGCAACTCACTTGAGTACCGTGTACGCAGAACTTCAATCTGAAGGCTATGATATTCACCTTTGGGATGAGAACAAAGGACGAGAAAATGTTACTTTTGCAGAACAGGCGGGAGCCGGGATTGTGTTCAGTGATATTACACTGGCCGAATCCGGAACCGTCACGCTGTTTAACGATCGCTATAACGGTCGTTCGATTAGCTTGCTTCCGGAAACGTTCATTGCCATTGTTCCAAAGAGTACGCTCGTACCTCGAATGACGCAAGCGAGTCAATTGATTCATGAAGAAGAAAAGAAAGGAAATCCTGTTTCCTCCTGTGTAAGCTTTGTGACTGGACCAAGTAACAGTGCCGATATTGAAATGAATTTAATTGTCGGTGTGCACGGGCCGGTGAAAGCGACGTATATACTGGTTGACGATTTGTGATGATTTATAACGAAAGTTCGTGGTAAGAAAGCTTACAGTATGTAAGGTCAGATATAGAGGTAGGGTCTTATCTCAATCACGTGATATTAACGGCATGATGTCATTCATCCTACCCCTTTCGGCCGGTAGCTCCGTATTGCAATTGAAAGCATTCTCTAGGTGATGAGCCTTTGGAATGTTTTTTTGTTTGTGAATAGACAATATTTTCTAAATCAGTCTTAAGACGGAGTACTTATCAAACTGAGGGTCATCGTCTAGATTTCTATGATTCGCTACACTTAAAGTATCAAAACAGCAGGGGTGTTAGTAATGGCGATGAAAGAAAATGTTATGGAAAGAATGCCGGATGTAAAATCAGACAAGATTGACTCCATATTTAAAAATAAAAATTTCCTTCTTTTATGGGCGGCAGCGTTTTTATCAAGCTTTGGCATTTCCTTCTTTCTTTTTGCTGAGAGCTGGTACGTGGTGAATGTTTTAAATCTTGAAGCTTCACTCGGACTCATTTACATTGCTTCAAGTATTCCAAGACTAGTATTTATGGTGATAAGTGGCACGGTAGCGGATCGCATGAGTAAGACGAAGATCATGTTCTTATCTGATTTTTCAAGAGGGGTCCTTCTTAGTGGTTTAGTACTCTGGTTTATATTTGGAGATATCACTCTTTGGACATTTGTTGGAGTTGCCTTCTTCTTTGGAATTTTAGATGCTTTTTTCTGGGCAGCAGAGAGCGCTGTGATCCCATCGATTATTCGAAAAGAAAATCTGACTCGAGGCAATTCAATTATTCAAATGACTAACCAGGCATCGTTTATTATTGCACCTATGCTCGCAGGATTACTTATTGCTTTTGGAAGCTATGAAATCGTCTTCGCTGTAACAGCGCTAATGCTTTTTCTTGGAAGCGTATTGATTTATTTGATGAAAATCCCAAAACAAGAAACAGAGCAGGGGAATCAAGACCAAACTTTTTTTGAAACTTTTAAAGAAGGTTTTCTTTATGTGAAAGAGTCTAGGATTCTGGTAGTAGTTGTACTAACAACGGTCTTTATGAATCTATTTCTCGTTGGACCACTTTCCATGGGGCTACCTCTTTTTGTGAAAACAGTCTTAAATGGAGATGCATTTGCTTTCAGTTTAATGGAAGCCGGGGCGGCGATTGGAATGTTAATTGGGGCAGTAGTAATCGGTATTCTTAATCTAACGAAAGGACGAGGAAAAGTAGCTTTGCTTGCATTAATCATTTCTGGTTGTGCTTTTATAGGTCTGAGTTTCTCGACAGAGCTGTGGATGAGTATTGTCATGCTCGTTATTTTTGGGGCGTGTCTTTCTGGAAGTAACATCCCTTTATTTTCTGCAATTCAGTCATTGATCCAAGAGAAAGTGCTAGGGCGAGTAATGGGTTTGCTGTCTTTAGCTTCAATGGGGCTTATTCCTGTTAGCTATGCGATGACTTCCCTTCTTCTCTCAGCAGGTATTGGCATTCAACATATCATGTCAGGCGGTGCGTTTCTAGTTGTGCTGTATGCTTGCTTCGTCTATGTGAAATATCATGAATTGAGAAATGTAGATTAATGCGATTATGGGTTCATAAATCATTGACATTAATAAAGGGGAGCGCAGTAACGAATACCTAATTATCTAAATATAAGGTTTGATCTTATTTTATTGAGGGAACCACTATATATACGATTTTACATATATTAGCGGGAGGTATTACTGTGAGCGAGGACAATAAGAAAAAAGAACAGTTAGAACAATATAGCACAAATGATAAAGGGAAAATGACGACAAACCAGGGTCTAAAAGTTTCGGAAGATGAATTTTCTCTTAAAGCTGGTGAACGCGGTCCAACTTTGATGGAAGACTTTCATTTCAGAGAAAAAATGACGCATTTCGACCATGAGCGTATACCTGAACGTGTCGTACACGCAAGAGGATTTTCCGCTCACGGTGAATTTGAAGTATATGATTCATTGGAAGAGTATACGGATGCAGAATTCTTAAAAGATCCTTCCAGAAAAACGCCAGTATTTGTTCGGTTTTCAACGGTGGCAGGTTCAAAAGGTTCTTCTGAAACGGTTCGAGATGTGAGAGGATTCTCAACGCGTTTCTATACAGATGAAGGGAACTACGATTTAGTTGGGAATAACATGCCAGTCTTTTTCATTCAAGATGCCATTAAATTCCCTGACTTAATTCATGCGGTCAAACCTGAACCTCATAATGGTATGCCGCAAGCTGCCTCTGCTCATGATACGTTCTGGGACTTTATTGCTAACAATCAAGAATCAGCACATATGGCGCTATGGGCAATGTCAGACAGAGCGATCCCTCGAAGCCTACGTATGATGGAAGGTTTTGGTGTTCATACATTCCGGTTTGTGAATGCAAAAGGAGAAGCGCGGTTTATTAAGTTTCACTGGAAACCAAAGTTGGGCGTACACTCACTCGTGTGGGATGAAGCGCAAAAAATCTCAGGTAAAGATGCTGATTTCCACCGCGGCGACTTATATGAGTCTATTGAAAATGGTAACTACCCTGAGTGGGAACTAGGCGTGCAAATTATCAAAGAAGAAGATGAATTCAACTTTGACTTTGACGTTCTTGATCCAACTAAGATTTGGCCTGAAGAAGATATCCCTGTCAAAATCGTTGGGAAAATGACATTAAACCGAAATGTTGAGAACGTATTTGCTGAAAACGAACAGGTTGCTTTCCATCCTGGTAATGTCGTAAAAGGCATCGACTTTTCCAATGACCCGCTACTTCAAGGGCGCTTGTTCTCTTATACAGATACACAAATCAACCGTTTTGGAAGTGCGAATTATCATGAATTACCGATTAATCGACCTGTTTGCCCGTTCTTTAATAATCAGCGTGATGGCTTTATGCGCCAAACAATTAACAAAGGCCAGGTAAGCTATCACAAAAATTCTCTTGCTGATAATCAGCCAGAACCGGCTACAGAAGAAGAGGGTGGCTACGTTCATTATCAGGAGAAAGTAGAAGGTCATAAGGTTCGCGCACGCAGTGAAAGTTTTAAAGACCATTTCTCTCAAGCGGTTCTTTTCTATAACAGCATGAGTGATGTGGAGAAAGAACATATTAAGAATGCCTTTAGCTTTGAGCTCGGCAAGCTAAAGAGTAAGTCAGTTCAGCAACAAGTGGTCGATATGCTTTCGAATATCAATCTTGACCTTGCTCAAACCGTTGCTCAGAATGTTGGAGCTAAAGAACCTACAAAAGGTGGATCAGATATCACGAAGACATCACCTGCGCTTAGCCAACTAAATACAACGTTTACTGCGGATACTAGAAAAGTAGGTGTCATTGTAGACGATGGATTTAATGGAGAAGAACTCATACAAGTGCTTAATGGGCTTAAAGAAAAAGGCATTAAGCCTGAGCTCATTAGTGACAAGCGTGGTGTAAAAAAAGCCACTGACGGAGCCGAGGCTGAAATTGATCATACGTTCCTTACAAGCGAATCCGTTTTATTTGATGCTATTTATGCGGTTGGTGGAAATCAGGAAAGCAAAGGATTCTATCAATCCGCTAATTACTTTATCAATGAAGCATTCTCACACTTTAAACCGATCGGTGGAACGCATGAAGGGATGAAGTGGCTAGAGAATAACGACTTAGTAGGTCAACCAGGAGTAGTCACTGGTAAAGATATGAATACATTCGTGAAAGAGTTCAGTGAAGCTATTGCAACGCATCGTCACTGGGATCGTGAACTAGTATAATGGAATAGAATGAAGGAAGAGAGGATTAGATCCTCTCTTTTTTAGTGGAATAAGTGAAAATCCTTGTTCAACCTTCAATTATTTCTTTTAACACTACCGCATGATTATGCTCCATATCCTTTGCCCCAAATAAAAGAACAAGTCTTTCGTTTGTAGCCATTTTCTTTAGTTCTTGTAATTTCGTCTGTGCTGTCTTACTTCCATTGATTTCTTCTTGATATGCTTTCTTAAAGTCTTCAAACTTATCAGGATCATGATCAAACCATTTTCGTAACGAAGAACTTGGTGCGATTTCCTTCATCCATTCATTTAAGTTGGCTTTTTCTTTTGAAATGCCTCTCGGCCATACGCGGTCAATTAGAATACGCTTCCCTTCAAGCGGGTGATCTTCTCCATAAATTCGTCTAAGAATAACTGACATTTAAACCACCTTCCGTATTTATTAGTTTCGCATTAGTAGTATATAACTTAAAAAAAGAAGTCAATCCTAGCGATAAGGATTGGCTTCTTTTTGATTTACCTTCTTAACATCCCATGTGGATCAATGACAAACTTTTTTGATACACCACTATCAAACTCATTATACCCTTGAGGAGCTTCATCAAGACTGATAACGGTTGCATTTACAGCTTTCGCGATATCCGCTTTTCCATTTAAAATCGCCATCATTAATTGACGGTGATACTGCATGACAGGTGTTTGTCCTGTAACAAAATGGTGGGCTTTTGACCAGCCAAGTCCAAATCTTACTTTAAGTGAGCCTTGCTTGGCATCTTTGTCATCTGCTCCAGGGTCCTCTGTTACATATAACCCTGGAATCCCCATCTTTCCTCCAGCTTCTACAACATCCATCATCGTATTTAGCACAATTGCCGGCTGCTCTTCGTTATCTGTTCCATGACCATAAGCTTCGAAACCAACTGCATCGATCGCACAATCCACTTCAGGTATACCGAGTATTTGTTCGATTTGTTCGCCGGGATCGTTGTGTTCTTTTAGATTAATTGTTTCACACCCGAAACTCCTTGCTTGAGCGAGACGTTCTTCTTTTAAATCTCCAACAATGACAACCGCAGCACCAAGCAACTGAGCAGAATGGGCTGCAGCGAGTCCAACTGGTCCTGCTCCAGCGACATACACAATGGACCCTGTCGTTACTCCTGCACTAATCGCTCCGTGGTAGCCGGTAGGAAAAATATCCGATAGCATTGTTAAGTCGAGGATTTTCTCCATCGCTTTCTCTTTATCGGGAAAGGCTAGTAATTGAAAGTCTGCATAAGGAACCATCACATATTCGGACTGGCCACCAACCCAGCCGCCCATATCAACGTATCCGTAAGCTGCGCCCGGACGTTCAGGGTTTACGTTTTGACAAATATGGGTGTCCTGACGCTTACACATTTTGCATCGACCGCAAGCAACATTGAATGGAACAGAGACAATATCTCCTTTTTTAATAAATTCAACATCTCGTCCAACCTCAATCACTTCTCCGGTAATTTCATGGCCGAGAACTAAACCAGAAGGAGCGGTCGTGCGACCGCGCACCATATGCTGATCGCTCCCGCATATATTCGTCACGATATTCTTCAAGATTACTCCATGTTCACATTTACGGCCGGCATTACTCTTGGGAACGCCTGGCCCCTCACGAAGAACTAAATCCGGAAAGCTAATATCCTGAACTTCTACACGACCTGCACCTGTATAAACGACACCGCGATTACCTACCATTTAATTTCCTCCTTTTCGTTTTAGACGAGTGGGACGAGAGGCATAGCGTAATCTTATGTACTCACCTCATTATAATGGTTTGAAGATTCAGGATTCTTTTGGTGTTTTCGTCTGAAAATTGTATTCCCTTTTTCATCCAGTATGAAACGATTTGCGATGTAGCTAGTCATATCTTTATTTGGATCAATAATGAAATTATAGGAAAACTCGCTTCTTATTAACGTGCCTAAAGTATTTTTTGTTACAATAAGGTTATGAGTATTCAGACATTTACTCTTGCTAATTTGTTGGAAAATTGATAGGTAAAGAGGCCTGTTTTTAAAATAAAAATTTTGAGAATGACTATTGGAGGAATCAGCTATGAGTTCATCGTATCAATTTGATGCGTACCACCCGGCTGTCAAACAAGTGATTGAAAATATTGAGAAGGTGATGGTTGGTAAGCGAGATGTAACAGAATTAAGCCTGGTTGCGCTGCTTGCTGGAAGTCATGTCCTTCTGGAGGATGTACCGGGTGTTGGTAAAACGATGATGGTTCGTGCTCTTGCAAAATCAGTAGGTGCAAAGTTTAATCGAATTCAATTCACACCAGACTTACTTCCGTCTGATTTAACAGGTGTATCCATTTTTAATCAACGTGAGATGAAATTCGAATTTCGTAAAGGACCGTTATTAGGCAATATTATTTTGGCAGATGAAATTAACAGAACGTCACCTAAAACACAATCGGCCCTTCTAGAAGGAATGGAAGAGGGGAATGTAACGGTTGATGGAGAAACGCACATTCTTCCACAGCCGTTTTTTGTTATGGCGACACAGAATCCGATTGAATACGAGGGAACGTATCCTCTGCCGGAAGCTCAGCTTGATCGCTTTTTATTGAAGTTACGTATGGGCTATCCATCTCCTGAAGAAGAACTTGAAGTATTGAATCGTACGGAACACGCGCATCCAATTGACTCGATTGGGACGGCCCTTGAGCTGGAAGACCTTCTTGAGATACAGAAAAAGGTGAAAGCTGTGTTTGTTGAAGGGTCTGTTAAACAATACATTATCGATATCGTGAGTAGAACGAGAAATAACTCATCGATTTATCTTGGAGCTAGTCCACGCGGGTCACTATCACTAATGAAAGCGTGTCAGGCGTATGCGTTCATGCGCAATCGCGATTATGTACTACCTGACGATGTGAAATTCTTAGCTCCTTTTGTATTATCCCATCGCATCATTCTTAAATCAGAGGCTGCGTTTGAAGGACAGAAGCCTGAGGAGATTATTAAGGAGATTCTTCATCGTGTAAGAGTTCCTCTTCAAAAGGAAGAGAAAGTGAAATGAGAGAGAAGCTAGCGAATAACAGAGTGTTAAAGTTTTTCTTTTTAGCACTGCTTTTCCTGATTACTTTTTCGTATGCGATGTTTCAGGGAGGTTTTGTGAGCTGGTTCTTGTTCTATAGTTTTTTACCTTTCGTTATCTATTCTATCCTTCTTATTTTCTATCCCTTGAGCGCAATCAAGATGACGCGATTGATCAGTCATACAGAATTAACAGATGGACAGGAGTTAACTGTTACGATCCAGATAGAGCGGAAAAGTCACTTTCCTCTTTTTTATTTAGTTGTTGAAGATATGCTTCCTGATCGGTTAGCTCCGTTTGCTAGAGAAGCCTCCTCAAGGTATCAAAAACGTTCACTTGCCTTGCTTCTTCCCATGTTCAAAAAAGAGTTAACTTATCGGTATACAATCAAGCCAATTCCGAGAGGAGAATACCATTTTAAGAAACTACGCTGTCGAACGGGGGACCTCTTTGGATTCGTCCAACATGAGAATATGATAGAGAACGATCAAGCGGTTTATGTTCTACCGCAATATCAAGAAATATCGTGGTCTCCCTATAATCAGCAGCTCTCTGGGACGAGACCTTCTCCACGTAAAGCAGATTTAGATTATTCTACGGCGGTTAGTGTTCGAGATTATGTACCAGGAGATAAATTGTCATGGATTGATTGGAAAGCAACCGCGCGTGGTTCGAAACTATTAACCAAGCAATTTGAACAACAAATTAGCCAGGATTATATGGTCTTCCTCGATCGAGAGACCGATCACTATGGTCGTGTAGCTTCGCCTATATTCGAGAAGGGTGTAAGACTAGCTGCTTCCGTGACAAACGCTGCTTTAAAGCAGAATGCGATGATCGGCCTTGTTTCCTCGGGAAAAGATCATTCTGTTCTGAATATTAATGGTGGAAGAGCACAACGAAGGAGAGTATTTCATCATCTCGCACGAGTTCAAGCTAATGGGATGACAACGTTTGATACAGTTGTTAAAAGAGAGGCTCATCATTTCCCTGCTGGAACAGGTGTTATGATCATTAGTCCTTCGCTTGATGGGGCATTCACTTCTACGTTAAAAGAGCTTGTTGCACGAAAGGTTCAAGTGGAATTCTTTTATGTCACTGAGCACATTACGTTAGCGCAACAGGCTGAGCTTAATCAGCTTACTCTATACGGTGTTAAAGCACACGTGATTGCGGGAGATTCGTTTAATGAGGAAATAAAAGGGGGTGGGAAGCGTGCAACAAGGTAATGAAAAAACAGATTGGCTTTACGCGCTTCTCCTCTATGGATTGGGTTTTCTTCTGTTCTGGGAATGGCTACGACCTCTTTCGATCATTTCAGATACAGGTCAAACAGAAATTTTTATTCTGTTTACGGCATTTTTATTTTTGCTATCTTATTTTCAGCTACCTTTTTGGCTATCTTTCCCGATTAAAGGAGTGGCGTTAGTATATGCTCTACATGCCATGTTTTTTCCGGGACCGTTCTTTGAATTTCTGTGGGTAGATTACTTTCTATCAGACTTTTCACAGAACGTCGGTTTTCTATTTGATGGTAGTTTTGTTCGTTTGTCAAATGTATTTCGAACCTTCTTGTTTTTCATATTGCTCTGGCTTATAAGTTATTTAATGCAATACTGGTTAATTCAAACAAGACGGATTTTCTTATTTCTATTAGTGACGATCGTTTACATTTCGGTTATTGATACCTTTACAACTTATCAAGCGGATAATGCGATTATTCGTATTGTGATCATTGGTTTTGTATTACTAGGTCTTCTTCAAATTCTGCGAATTCAAGAACAAGAGGGAGTTATTTTTTCAAAGGGTCGCTTCCCAGTCTATTGGCTTATGCCACTAGTTGTTGTTATTGCTTTTTCTTCTATATTCGGTTATATCGCTCCGAAGGCTGAGCCGCAATGGCCGGATCCGGTACCTTTCCTGAAGAAAACGACTGGAGATGGTGACGGAGAAGGAAGAAATGGAAACGGAATTAGTAAGATTGGATACGGAGAAGATGACTCACAACTTGGCGGCCCCTTCGTCATGGACGATACTCCTATCTTTACTGCACAAATTCAAGGTAGAGGGTACTGGCGTGTTGAAACGAAAGATGTGTATACCGGAAAAGGTTGGGAATCTTCCGTACAAGATCGAGTTATTTTTGAAGGTAGCACAGAAACATTATTTGAAGATGGTGTTGAGTTAGAAGCCTTTGATATGAAGATGAATATGACTGGGAATGAGGAATTTGATTTTATTGTCCATCCAGGACAAGTAACAAACATCGAAACGGGCGCAGAAGTTCAACTACTGGAAAATCCTCTGACTGGAAAAGTGTTTACACAAAATCTTGGTGAGTCTATTGTGCTAGATAATTATAAGCTAGATTACGAATCACCTACCTTTTCTGAAAAGATGTTACGAGAAGCACCTGTTAACTATCCAGATCGGTTGGCAAATACGTACCTTCAATTACCGGAGTCCCTTCCTGAGAGAGTCGGTGATCTTGCTGAAGAAATTACGGTAGAAGAAGAAAATCCTTATGATAAGGCGAGAGCGATCGAAAATTACTTCGTAGGGAATGGTTTTGTATATGAAACAATGGACGTTGCCGTTCCTGGGGATAATGATGATTATGTCGATCAATTTCTTTTTGAAACGCAGCTAGGTTATTGCGATAATTTCTCTAGTTCGATGACCGTTCTTTTAAGAAGTCTCGGGATTCCAGCAAGATGGGTCAAAGGATTTACCGAGGGAGAATTTGTGGCAGCTGCTGGAGACTATCGAGAGTATGAAGTAACAAATAACAACGCACACTCGTGGGTTGAGGCATACTTCCCGGAAGTGGGGTGGGTTCCTTTTGAACCAACTCGAGGCTTCACTAACCAGGCTGATTTTGTTAGCGATTATAGTGATGATGAAGCGACAAATTCTGAAGCACCTGATCCTGCACAAACTGAAGAAGAGCAGGCGCAGCAGCAGGAACAAACACCAGAGGAACAGGCATCATCAGGTTCATCATCTGTATCGTTTGAATGGACAGTGTGGTATACCGTTGTGCTTGTGCTTATTCTGTTGTTACTTGGATACGTCGTATTTAAGAATTATAAGAAATGGTTGAAGCGGTTGGTTATTTCAAGGTATAAGAAACGAGATGACGGAAAGGTGCTATCTGAAGCGTATTTTCGACTGCTATGGTTGTTAGACTTACATGGCATTAAGCGAGGGGAAAATCAGACTTTGCGGGAATATGCTGTTCAAGTTGACAGCAAGCTTCAAACAGAGGATATGAAGGAATTAACACGTCGCTACGAAGAAAATTACTATCGTGGAAAAGCGAACAGTGATGGTTGGAATGAAATGAAGGAATTATGGGAAAATTTAATTAAAAAGATGCAATCTTGACCGCTGTATAGACGGTTGATAGAATGAATCCATAGTTTGAACAACAAGTTGTAACCTTCGTATATCCCTGGGAATAAGGCCCAGAAGTCTCTACCGGATCACCGTAAATGATCTGACTATGAAGGCAGATACTCCTAGTATAAGCCAGGATTCTGCCTTTGTACCATGGCAGGGTTCTGGCTTTTTTTATATGACCTTGGATGAAAGAGATCGAAAAGCTTGTTAATCCCCTGTTTTTCGATTCGATTTCGGCAATGCTACTAGAGACTAAATAGAAGTGAGGGAATTAGATGTTAGAAGAACAGGAATCCATTATTGTCCTCGATTTCGGTGGACAGTACAATCAACTAATTGCTAGACGTATTCGTGACCTTGGTGTGTTTAGTGAATTGCACCCGAACACGATTACTGCTGAAGAAGTAAAGAAAATTAATCCAAAGGGAATTATCTTCTCAGGTGGTCCGAACAGCGTATATGGTGAAGACGCGCCGCGCTGCGATGAAGAAATTTTCGAGCTTGGCATTCCGGTTCTTGGCATCTGTTACGGCATGCAGCTAATGACACATCACTTTGGTGGAAGTGTAGAAGCGGCGAAACACCGTGAGTATGGTAAGGCGATGCTGACAATCAAGGACAAATCCCCATTATATGATGGTCTACCAGAAGAACAATCTGTATGGATGAGTCACGGTGATCTTGTTAAAGCTCCACCTGAAGGATTTGAAGTGGCCGCAACAAACCCATCTTGTCCAGTTGCGGCAATGAGCGATGCTTCTCGCCACCTATATGGCGTTCAGTTCCACCCGGAAGTTCGTCACACTGAGCACGGCAATGAACTATTGAAAAACTTTGTTTATAAAGTGTGTGAGTGTGATGGTAACTGGTCAATGGAAAACTTCATCGATGAGCAAATTAATGAAATCCGTGAAGCCGTTGGGCATAAAAAAGTTCTATGCGCCCTTAGTGGTGGAGTTGACTCTTCTGTAGTTGCCGCCCTCATTCATAGGGCCATCGGTGACCAGCTAACATGTATGTTTGTCGATCATGGTCTTCTTCGCAAAGGCGAAGCAGACAGCGTAATGAAAACATTTGGTGAAGGCTTCGATATGAATTTGATCAAAATTGACGCTGCTGATCGTTTTCTTACAAAGCTTAAAGGTGTAACTGATCCAGAGAAGAAACGAAAAATCATTGGTAACGAGTTTATCTATGTTTTTGAGGAAGAGTCTGAAAAGCTTGAAGACATGTCCTTCTTAGCACAAGGAACACTTTACACAGATATCGTTGAGAGTGGAACAGCGACTGCTCAAACCATCAAGTCCCACCACAACGTAGGCGGTCTGCCTGAAGATATGAAGCTCGATTTGATTGAGCCTTTAAATATGCTTTTCAAAGATGAAGTTCGTAAAGTAGGTACAGAGCTTGGTCTTCCAGACGAAATTGTATGGAGACAGCCGTTCCCGGGGCCGGGTCTTGGTATCCGTGTGATCGGAGAAGTGACAGAAGAAAAGTTAAAAGTTGTACGTGAATCTGACGCGATTCTTCGTGACGAAATTAAAAAAGCAGGGCTTGATCGTGATATCTGGCAATATTTCACCGCGCTTCCTGATTTCCGTAGTGTTGGTGTTATGGGTGATGCGAGAACGTATGACTACACAATTGGTGTTCGTGCTGTAACATCAATCGATGGCATGACATCTGACTGGGCGCGTATCCCATTTGAAGTCCTTGAAGTTATCTCTACAAGAATTGTTAACGAAGTGGATCACGTTAACCGCGTTGTGTATGACATTACTTCTAAGCCGCCCGCTACAATTGAGTGGGAGTAAACACGAACGAAATATAAATAAATAGATAAAATGTTCGTGTTTTGTATTGACGGCTTGTGAGAAAGCTGATACACTACAAAAGTAAATAAATAGAACGACCATCCATCGTATAACATCGGGAATAAGGCCCGAAAGTCTCTACCAGGTTACCGTAAATAACCTGACTACGAAGGAAATAGAGAAAGTATTGAAACGTCTTGCTCATGTAGCGACTCGTGGAGAACCTTCTCTTTTCCTATTAGTCCGCTCCGGGTAGAGAACCCGGAGCTTTTTTCTTTTTATGAATAGTTAACCTAAATGAATCAAGAATAAAGAATGGTTACTAACCGTTAGAAAGATGGATGAAGGGGAATAAGGGGGACTTAAAGAAATGGATCGTTTTTTTCGTTTTCATGAGCATAATACAACATATAGAAAAGAAACTATTGCTGGATTAACGACGTTCTTATCAATGGCTTACATTCTATTTGTGAATCCGGCTGTTTTGGCCGATGCAGGAATGGATCAAGGAGCTGTCTTTACTGCCACAGCACTTGCTGCTGCGCTCGGTACTTTAATTATGGGTGTTCTAGCGGGATATCCAATCGCTCTGGCGCCAGGAATGGGATTGAATGCGTTCTTCACCTATTCTGTTGTCACCGTTATGGGCGTACCGTGGGAAACAGCACTTGCAGGGGTACTTGTTTCAGGAATTATCTTTATTATTATTACCATTTTTAAAGTTAGAGAAATGATCATCAACGCGATTCCGATGGAATTAAAATACGCGGCAGCGAGCGGGATTGGACTTTTTATAGCATTTATCGGTCTTCAAAGCGCAGGAATTGTTCAAAACAATGATTCTACACTTGTTCAACTAGGTAATCTTCTCGCCGGTCCGACGTTACTTGCAGTCTTCGGATTAATTATTACTGTTATCTTAATGGTTCGTAACGTAACGGGCGGTATTTTCTACGGAATGGTGATTACAGCCATCGTAGGTATGATCTTTAACCAGGTGCCGATTCCAAGCGGGATTGTGGGTAGCGTACCAACTCTTGAACCAACTTTCGGCGTTGCTTTGGGTCACCTTGGTGATTTGTTTACAATTGACATGCTTGTCGTGGTTCTCACGTTCTTATTCGTCGATTTCTTCGACACAGCGGGTACTTTAATAGCTGTTGCGACGCAGGCAGGCATAATGAAAGACAACAAACTTCCAAGAGCAGGGAAAGCATTGTTTGCTGATTCATCTGCAACTGTTCTTGGGGCTGTACTTGGTACGTCAACAACTACAGCCTACATTGAATCTTCATCAGGAGTAGCGGCAGGTGGTCGAACTGGTTTTACATCTGTTGTAACAGCAGGATTTTTCTTGTTAGCACTATTCTTCTCTCCGTTACTAGCAGTGGTCACACCTTCAGTTACAGCACCAGTCTTGATTATAGTCGGTGTCCTGATGGTGAGCGTACTCGGTAACATTGAGTGGAAACGATTTGAGATTGCGGTTCCAGCATTCTTAACAATTGTTGCAATGCCATTAACATACAGTATTGCAACAGGGATTGCGTTAGGATTTGTAATGTACCCGATCACTATGGTCGTAAAAGGTGAGGGGAAGAATATTCATCCAATCATGTATGGTTTGTTCTTTGTATTTATCGCATATTTCGTGTTTTTAGCATAGTTCGTTTTGGAGCAGTCGAGAAATCGGCTGCTTTTTGTTATGTAGCGATACTCTTCGGTTTGTTCCATTATTAAGGTGAGAACAAATTTCGTAATTGAAGTGAGATAGTACTTTTCTGTTGCTAAAGTAGAGTGAGACGAGGAAATTCATTTTATTGGCTAAAAGGTTAATTAAACGTTTGTTTAACCTTAAACATAGTTCTTCATAATCTCCGTTAAAAAGAAGCTTCATTAAAGGGCGTCAATTAGACTTGAATATCTACTAATAATAATGTGTCTCTCTAAGCAAGCTATGTCATATTGATTTAATTAATTTGAAAAATACTATTGACCATATCATTCTTTACTGATAAAGTAGAGAACGTTGTTAAGAAAACAACAACAAACGCATGAAAAAAAGTGATTGACATCATTTCGCACTTCATGTATTATAAATAACGTTGCCGCTAAAACAAGCAGGTAACACTAAATAAAACATTTCAAATTAGTTGTTGACATCAAACGAAACAACATGGTATATTAGTTGGGTCGCTGAAAACGACAACGAAAGAAACAAATCGATCTTTGAAAACTGAACGAAACGCCATGTAAGTAGTTGTTTCTACGGAAACAAAACATTGTTTTAAAGCTAGATTAAGCTTTCTATCGGAGAGTTTGATCCTGGCTCAGGACGAACGCTGGCGGCGTGCCTAATACATGCAAGTCGAGCGAAGAGATGGGAGCTTGCTCCCTGATCTTAGCGGCGGACGGGTGAGTAACACGTGGGCAACCTACCCTGCAGACTGGGATAACTCCGGGAAACCGGAGCTAATACCGGGTAATACATCGCACCGCATGGTGCAATGTTGAAAGTTGGCTTTCGAGCTAACACTGCAGGATGGGCCCGCGGCGCATTAGCTAGTTGGTAAGGTAATGGCTTACCAAGGCGACGATGCGTAGCCGACCTGAGAGGGTGATCGGCCACACTGGGACTGAGACACGGCCCAGACTCCTACGGGAGGCAGCAGTAGGGAATCTTCCGCAATGGACGAAAGTCTGACGGAGCAACGCCGCGTGAGTGACGAAGGCCTTCGGGTCGTAAAGCTCTGTTGTTAGGGAAGAACAAGTACCGTTCGAATAGGGCGGTACCTTGACGGTACCTAACCAGAAAGCCACGGCTAACTACGTGCCAGCAGCCGCGGTAATACGTAGGTGGCAAGCGTTGTCCGGAATTATTGGGCGTAAAGCGCGCGCAGGCGGTCTTTTAAGTCTGATGTGAAAGCCCACGGCTCAACCGTGGAGGGTCATTGGAAACTGGAGGACTTGAGTGCAGAAGAGGAGAGTGGAATTCCACGTGTAGCGGTGAAATGCGTAGATATGTGGAGGAACACCAGTGGCGAAGGCGGCTCTCTGGTCTGTAACTGACGCTGAGGCGCGAAAGCGTGGGGAGCAAACAGGATTAGATACCCTGGTAGTCCACGCCGTAAACGATGAGTGCTAGGTGTTGGGGGGTTCCACCCTCAGTGCTGAAGTTAACACATTAAGCACTCCGCCTGGGGAGTACGACCGCAAGGTTGAAACTCAAAGGAATTGACGGGGGCCCGCACAAGCAGTGGAGCATGTGGTTTAATTCGAAGCAACGCGAAGAACCTTACCAGGTCTTGACATCCTCTGACAATCCTGGAGACAGGACGTTCCCCTTCGGGGGACAGAGTGACAGGTGGTGCATGGTTGTCGTCAGCTCGTGTCGTGAGATGTTGGGTTAAGTCCCGCAACGAGCGCAACCCTTGATCTTAGTTGCCAGCATTTAGTTGGGCACTCTAAGGTGACTGCCGGTGACAAACCGGAGGAAGGTGGGGATGACGTCAAATCATCATGCCCCTTATGACCTGGGCTACACACGTGCTACAATGGACGGTACAAAGGGCAGCAACACCGCGAGGTGAAGCGAATCCCATAAAGCCGTTCTCAGTTCGGATTGCAGGCTGCAACTCGCCTGCATGAAGCCGGAATTGCTAGTAATCGTGGATCAGCATGCCGCGGTGAATACGTTCCCGGGCCTTGTACACACCGCCCGTCACACCACGAGAGTTTGTAACACCCGAAGTCGGTGGGGTAACCTTTATGGAGCCAGCCGCCGAAGGTGGGACAAATGATTGGGGTGAAGTCGTAACAAGGTAGCCGTATCGGAAGGTGCGGCTGGATCACCTCCTTTCTATGGAGAATTACGAAGGTAACTTACGTTACCAACCTTACATGAGCGTTTCGTTTAGTTTTGAAAGAATGATTTACTTCTTTCAACTGAAAAGGTAAGTTTTGAAGAAGAGCAAGTCTCTTTTAAGAAACACCTCCGGCTAATGGCTATGTCGGGGTATTTACTTTTCTTTTGTGGGCCTGTAGCTCAGCTGGTTAGAGCGCACGCCTGATAAGCGTGAGGTCGGTGGTTCGAGTCCACTCAGGCCCACCATAAAAGATCCTGGGGCCTTAGCTCAGCTGGGAGAGCGCCTGCCTTGCACGCAGGAGGTCAGCGGTTCGATCCCGCTAGGCTCCACCAACACATCTACTAATGATTAATACTAATCAAATAGTAGACTTGTTCCTTGAAAACTAGATAGCACAAACAACGACATCCAATAATTATTTTTATGCAATAACTTAGTAATAACTGATGCGTTATGGCAGCAATGCCTAACAAATCGAAGGTTAAGCTACTAAGGGCGCACGGTGGATGCCTTGGCACTAGAAGCCTAAGAAGGACGGGACGAACACCGATATGCTTCGGGGAGCTGTAAGTACGCTTTGATCCGGAGATTTCCGAATGGGGGAACCCACCATCTTTAATAGGATGGTATCCATTTCTGAATACATAGGGAATGGAAGGCAGACCCGGGGAACTGAAACATCTCATTACCCGGAGGAAGAGAAAGCAAACGCGATTTCCTGAGTAGCGGCGAGCGAAACGGAATCAGCCCAAACCAGAGGGCTTGCCCTCTGGGGTTGTAGGACGTCTCTTTGGAGTTACAAAGGCACGGATAGACGAAGCGACCTGGAAAGGTCCATCAGAGAAGGTAACAATCCTGTAGTCAAAATCCGATGCCCTCCGAGACGGATCCTGAGTACGGCGGGACACGTGAAACCCCGTCGGAATCCGGGAGGACCATCTCCCAAGGCTAAATACTCTCTAGTGACCGATAGTGAACCAGTACCGTGAGGGAAAGGTGAAAAGCACCCCGGAAGGGGAGTGAAAAAGAACCTGAAACCGTGTGCCTACAACTAGTTGGAGCCCGTTAATGGGTGACAGCGTGCCTTTTGTAGAATGAACCGGCGAGTTACGATCCCGTGCAAGGTTAAGCTGAGAAGGCGGAGCCGCAGCGAAAGCGAGTCTGAATAGGGCGAAATAGTACGTGGTCGTAGACCCGAAACCAGGTGATCTACCCATGTCCAGGGTGAAGTTCAGGTAACACTGAATGGAGGCCCGAACCCACGCATGTTGAAAAATGCGGGGATGAGGTGTGGGTAGCGGTGAAATGCCAATCGAACCTGGAGATAGCTGGTTCTCTCCGAAATAGCTTTAGGGCTAGCCTCGCGGCAAGAATCTTGGAGGTAGAGCACTGATTGGACTAGGGGTCCTTACCGGATTACCGAATCCAGTCAAACTCCGAATGCCAACGATTTATCCGCGGGAGTCAGACTGCGAGTGATAAGATCCGTAGTCGAGAGGGAAACAGCCCAGACCACCAGCTAAGGTCCCAAAGTATACGTTAAGTGGAAAAGGATGTGGCGTTGCTTAGACAACCAGGATGTTGGCTTAGAAGCAGCCATCATTTAAAGAGTGCGTAATAGCTCACTGGTCGAGTGACGCTGCGCCGAAAATGTACCGGGGCTAAACGTATCACCGAAGCTGTGGATTGTCTTACGACAATGGTAGGAGAGCGTTCTAAGGGCTGTGAAGTCAGACCGAAAGGACTGGTGGAGCGCTTAGAAGTGAGAATGCCGGTATGAGTAGCGAAAGACAAGTGAGAATCTTGTCCGTCGAAAGCCCAAGGTTTCCTGAGGAAGGCTCGTCCGCTCAGGGTTAGTCGGGACCTAAGCCGAGGCCGAAAGGCGTAGGCGATGGATAACAGGTTGATATTCCTGTACCACCTCCTTTCCGTTTGAACGACGGGGGGACGCAGAAAGATAGGGAGAGCGCGCTGCTGGAAATGCGCGTCCAAGCGATTAGGCTGGTGAATAGGCAAATCCGTTCACCATGAAGGCTGAGTCGTGATGGCGAGGGAAATTTAGTACCGAAGTCCTTGATTCTACGCTGCCAAGAAAAGCCTCTAGTGAGGAAAAAGGTGCCCGTACCGCAAACCGACACAGGTAGGCGAGGAGAGAATCCTAAGACGATCGGGAGAACTCTCGTTAAGGAACTCGGCAAAATGACCCCGTAACTTCGGGAGAAGGGGTGCTTCCTCGGGTTTATAGCCCAGGGGAGCCGCAGTGAAAAGATCCAAGCGACTGTTTAGCAAAAACACAGGTCTCTGCAAAGCCGTAAGGCGAAGTATAGGGGCTGACACCTGCCCGGTGCTGGAAGGTTAAGAGGAGGGGTTATCCCTTACGGGAGAAGCTCTGAATCGAAGCCCCAGTAAACGGCGGCCGTAACTATAACGGTCCTAAGGTAGCGAAATTCCTTGTCGGGTAAGTTCCGACCCGCACGAAAGGTGCAACGACTTGGATACTGTCTCAACGAGAGACCCGGTGAAATTATAGTACCTGTGAAGATGCAGGTTACCCGCGACAGGACGGAAAGACCCCATGGAGCTTTACTGTAGCCTGATATTGGATTTTGGTACAGCTTGTACAGGATAGGTAGGAGCCATAGAAGTCGGACCGCCAGGTTCGATGGAGGCGTCGGTGGGATACTACCCTGGCTGTACTGACATTCTAACCCAGCACCGTGATCCGGTGCGGAGACAGTGTCAGGTGGGCAGTTTGACTGGGGCGGTCGCCTCCTAAAGTGTAACGGAGGCGCCCAAAGGTTCCCTCAGAATGGTTGGAAATCATTCGCAGAGTGTAAAGGCACAAGGGAGCTTGACTGCGAGACCTACAAGTCGAGCAGGGACGAAAGTCGGGCTTAGTGATCCGGTGGTTCCGCATGGAAGGGCCATCGCTCAACGGATAAAAGCTACCCTGGGGATAACAGGCTTATCTCCCCCAAGAGTCCACATCGACGGGGAGGTTTGGCACCTCGATGTCGGCTCATCGCATCCTGGGGCTGAAGTAGGTCCCAAGGGTTGGGCTGTTCGCCCATTAAAGCGGTACGCGAGCTGGGTTCAGAACGTCGTGAGACAGTTCGGTCCCTATCCGTCGCGGGCGCAGGAAATTTGAGAGGAGCTGTCCTTAGTACGAGAGGACCGGGATGGACACACCGCTGGTGTACCAGTTGTTCCGCCAGGAGCATAGCTG
This sequence comes from Anaerobacillus sp. QJM3NY_17, assembly GCF_056173665.1. NCBI lineage: Bacteria > Bacillati > Bacillota > Bacilli > Caryophanales > Bacillaceae > Anaerobacillus > Anaerobacillus sp. QJM3NY_17. The sequence continues at coordinate 305,128 of NZ_CM149685.1, forward strand.
GGTAGCTACGTGTGGAAGGGATAAGTGCTGAAAGCATCTAAGCATGAAGCCCCCCTCGAGATGAGATTTCCCACAGCATGAAGCTGGTAAGATCCCTTAGAGATGATGAGGTAGATAGGTTCGGGGTGGAAGCGTGGCAACACGTGGAGCTGACGAATACTAATCGATCGAGGGCTTAACCTAAAATGTTGGAAAGTTGTGCGTGCTATCTAGTTTTCAGGGAACACCTGAAATAAGGAAGTTCGATTAAGTGCCACCTCGTCCTGTGGTGAACACCGAACGGCTAACATCCTGTTAGTCTAGTGATGATGGCGAAGAGGTCACACCCGTTCCCATGCCGAACACGGAAGTTAAGCTCTTCAGCGCCGATGGTAGTTGGGGGATCTCCTCCTGCAAGAGTAGGACGTCGCTGGGCACAAGATGAAAGGCGAGAGACCTGAGGGTTTCTCGTTTTTTTTGTATCTATAAAGTGAAGAAAACTCGCAAGAGAAAAAAGCTTCATGTGAGACAATCAAAACTTCTTCGAAAGCTACGTAGGGGTGGGAGAAGCAAGAAATTCGAGGAAGCAAGCGATGTCAGACCGGAGTGGATATTCGAGAGATCCATGAGGATCTGGCATCGCGCAGCTGACGAAGAAGTTCGCCGCTTATCGCGCCCCGTATGAGAACACGGAAGTTAAGCTCGAGCGCCGATGGTAGTTGGAGGATCTCCTCCTGCAAGAGTAGGACGTCGCTGGGCACAAGATGAAAGGCGAGAGACCTGAGGGTTTCTCGCTTTTTTTGTATGGTTTTTACGTTCGCGGAATTAATCTCAAATTCGCGGAATTATCATTCATTTCTAAGTTATTCACCTGATTCATTCACCATCCCCGTATTAAAAGTCCTGCATCTCCATAAAACTAAATTAACACTTGAAAATTTAGCGAGTAATATTTCATAAGTAGGATGATGGGAGAAGCGAATTGCTTCTTCTTTTTTTGTTGATCTTGCTGATTGTCAGTTAATCTAACATATTATTTTTAAATGGATTCATATAGAACATAAAAATTGTATGCGTTACCAAAACCTTATATGTTAAGGATTTTAGGTAGAAGGAATGCTTAACTTAAAATAAGACTTCAATATAAAAATAATCTAAACATATTTTTTAACTTACTATTTTATGTATAATATGAATTATCTTAATTTTCTGTTTCTATGTGCGGGAGGAGAACTTTCATTGAAGCTAATGGCGAGAGAACAAGAAAAATTGATGATCGTTGTGGCGGCAGATTTGGCGAGAAGAAGACAGGGGCGAGGGTTAAAGCTCAATTATCCGGAAGCTATTGCGATTATTACATATGAAGTACTTGAAGGGGCGAGAGATGGGAAGAGCGTCGCAGAATTGATGCAGTATGGAAGAACGATTTTAGCAAGAGAAGATGTAATGGAAGGTGTCCCAGAAATGGTCACAGATATTCAGGTAGAAGCTACTTTTCAAGATGGAACAAAATTAGTAACCGTTCACGATCCAATTATATGAAAGGGGTTCTGAGCATTGATTCCAGGTGAATATAAGTTAAGATCTTCTTCTGTTAGTTGTAATGTTGGGAAAGAATCAATCGAAATTGAAGTAACCAATATTGGCGATCGACCAGTGCAAATTGGATCTCATTTTCATTTCTATGAGGTAAATGAAGCTTTAAAGTTTGAACGTGACCTTGCTTTTGGGATGCATTTAAATATTGCTGCAGGTACTGCTGTCCGCTTTGAACCAGGTGACGCTAAAGAAGTCACGCTAGTCGCGTTTTCAGGTGATCGAAAGGTGTTTGGACTAAATAATAAAACAAACGGTTCGTTAGATAGAGAGGTAGATCAATGAGTTTTGAACTTTCAAGAAAAGCCTATTCTGATATGTTTGGTCCGACGGTTGGGGATCAAGTTCGGTTAGCAGATACAGAATTGTTTGTTGAAGTAGAACGAGATGAAACCTCTTATGGTGATGAAGTGAAATTTGGTGGAGGCAAGGTGATTCGCGATGGAATGGGTCAACATCCACTTGCTACGAGAGGCGAATCTGTAGACCTTGTTGTAACGAATGCGTTGATCATTGATTATACGGGGATCTATAAAGCGGATATCGGTGTGAAGGATGGTCGTATTGCTTCAATTGGAAAGGCAGGTAACCCTTATTTGATGGACAGCATTGATATAGTGATTGGTGCTTGTACAGAGGTTATTGCCGCAGAAGGAATGATCGTAACAGCAGGTGGAATTGATTCTCATATACATTTTATATGTCCACAATTAATCGATACCGCGATCGAGTCTGGAATTACGACGATGCTTGGAGGAGGGACAGGTCCAGCGACTGGGACAAATGCGACAACTTGTACTCCAGGGGAGTGGAACATTCACCGGATGCTTGAGGCAGCAGAATCTTTCCCTGTTAATCTTGGGTTTTTGGGCAAAGGGAATGCCTCAGGTGAAGAAGCTTTACGCGAACAAATAGAAGCGGGTGCGATAGGCTTGAAGCTTCATGAGGACTGGGGAACGACTGCTGCTTCCATTGACACGGCATTAACCGTGGCGGATGAATATGATATTCAGGTCGCGATTCATACCGATACATTAAATGAGGGTGGTTTTGTAGAAGATACCTTAAACGCAATTGATGGCCGCGTCATTCATACTTACCATACAGAAGGCGCAGGCGGGGGGCATGCCCCGGATATTATTAAGGCCGCTTCTTATGAGCATATCCTTCCATCCTCGACGAATCCTACTAGACCATTTACAACAAATACAATTGCGGAGCATCTTGATATGTTGATGGTTTGCCATCATCTTGATTCTTCCGTACCGGAGGATGTGGCATTCGCTGACTCAAGGATTCGAAAAGAAACCATTGCTGCAGAAGATATTTTGCATGATATGGGTGTCTTCAGCATTATTAGTTCAGATTCACAGGCAATGGGACGAGTTGGAGAAGTGATTTCAAGAACGTGGCAAACGGCGGATAAAATGAAAAAGCAACGTGGGGCATTACCAAAGGGTTCAGAAAACGATAATGAGCGGGTGAAACGTTATATTTCGAAATACACGATAAATCCGGCCATTGCCCATGGTATATCAGACGAGGTGGGGTCCATAGAAGTAGGGAAACTAGCGGACTTTGTTCTATGGAAACCTGGTTTTTTCGGAGTAAAGCCCGAACAGATCGTGAAAGGGGGGATGATTGCTTGGAGTGTAATGGGGGATCCAAATGCATCAATTCCTACTCCTCAACCAGCTCTCTATAGGCCGATGTTTGGCCGATACGGGAAAGCGAAATTTAGAACCTCGATTACCTTTTTATCACAATCGGCTATTGAAAAAGGTGTTCATAACCAGCTTTCGCTGCAGAAAATCATTCGTCCTGTTCAGAATATTCGTAAGCTAAAAAAGAAAGACATGAAGTACAACGGTGAGACTCCTGATATTCAGGTGGATCCACAAACGTATGAAGTCGTGGTGGATGGTGAGCTAGTTACGTGCGAACCGGCAACGAGCGTACCGCTTGCACAAAGATACTTTTTATTTTGAGGTGGTAAACAGATGATCATTAGTGAGATAAAAGGAAACATTCGTGACGAAAAGGATACGCTACCGCATGTAGAAAGAGTTTATCTTCGAAGTGATGAACTTGTGAAACGAATTCAGCGAGTAAAGACCGATCACGGAAAAGAGCTTGGGATTAAACTATCTAAGCCAAAAGATTTAGTCGATGGTGATATTCTGTATCGTGCAGATGACAATATGATTATTGTCAGTGTGTTGGAAGATGAAGTGATCGTCATTTATCCTAATTCTTTGAAACAAATGGGAGAAGTCGCTCATATGCTAGGCAATCGCCATTTGCCAGCACAATTTGAAGGAGATGAGATGATTGTGCAGCATGATTATCTAGTTATTCAGTTGCTAACAGAATTAAATATCTCTCATGTGCTTGAAAAACGAAAAATGAAAGAAGCTTTTAAATATATTGGACATGACTAATGCGCTCTTACCGATCCTTCAATTAAGTGATTCTCAGTTTCCGTCGGGGGCCTTTTCGCATTCGTTTGGAATAGAAACATATATTGCAAATGGCACCATTCATGACTCTTCTTCATTTCAACATGTTCTTGAGCTTTTTCTAATGAATCAGCTAGTTTATACGGATGGACTTGCCTGTCGGTTTGCGTATGAAGCCTTAGAAGTGGATGACACGGATCGTCTATGGGAGCTGGATCAATCATTGTATGCGTTGGGGATGGCTAGGGAGACCCGAGAAGGGAATAGAAGAATTGGGAATCGCTTAGTTAAGGTAGTTTCCACACTTTATCCGAACGCGATATTTAATCAGTATATCGTTGCAATGAAGGAGAAAAAGGTGTACGGCCATGGGGCACTGGTATTTGCGATTGTATGTTATCACCTTGGTATTGATGTTGAAAGTGCGGTTTCATGCTACGGATTTGCAACTGCTTCGTCACTCGTTCAAAACGCGGTTCGAGGCGTCCCGCTTGGTCAAACAGAAGGACAGCAAATTCTAGTTTCAATTCAGCCACTTTTAACAGATTGTGTGAAGCAGATTATGTCTCTTGAAGACAGGGACTTTGGAATTGGCGCTCCTGGCCTTGAAATTGCACAAATGAAGCATGAGGCGATCAATGTTCGTCTATTTATGAGTTAATGAAGAAAGGATGATTGAAAAATGAGTGAACCCATACGAATAGGAATTGGCGGACCAGTTGGCGCTGGCAAAACACTATTAGTGGATCGCTTAACAAGAGCGATGAATAACGAATTTAGTATGGCTGTCATCACAAATGATATTTATACGAAGGAAGATGCGATGTTTTTGAATAAGAACGGGATTTTGCCTTCTGACCGCATCATCGGCGTAGAAACAGGAGGATGTCCGCATACGGCGATTCGAGAAGATGCATCGATGAACTTTGCTGCTATTGATGAATTGAATGAACGTCATGAAGATCTTGATCTTATTTTTGTTGAAAGTGGTGGCGATAATCTAGCTGCAACTTTCAGTCCTGAGCTTGTTGATTTTTCGATTTATATTATAGATGTGGCGCAGGGAGAGAAAATCCCCCGTAAAGGCGGTCAGGGGATGATTAAGTCGGATTTATTTATTATTAATAAAACGGATCTTGCTCCTTATGTTGGCGCCAATCTTGATATCATGCGAGAGGATACGTTGAAATCAAGAGGAGATCGTCCATTTTTCTTTACTAACTTAAAGGATGAAACTGGCGTTAGTGATGTTGTACAGTGGATTAAGGAGCAGGCGTTTTTTGTAGGACTTGAGCAGTGACATATACAGGTTATCTGAAGTTAGAAGCATCTGATCGATATGGGAAATCCGTGCTTTCGGATGCTTACTATAACGGTGTTTTTAAGATTTCACGCCCTACTTACAATGAGGAAGGACTTCCTCTGTTGCAAATGATTCATGTAGGTGGAGGATATGTAGACGGTGACACGTATTATACGGAAATTCTTGTGAAGGAGAAGGCTCGGTTAGCTGTTACAACGCAGGCTTCCACTAAGGTTTACAAAACACCAAATAAGCAAGTTATACAAAAAGCGTTCTATAAATTAGAAGAGCATAGTGAATTACATATGAAGCTGGATCCGCTCATTGCTTATCGAGATGCTCGCTTTACGCAGGAAACAGAAGTACACATGGATGAAAGTGCTGTTTTCTTTTTGACAGACATTGTAACGCCGGGATGGTCAAAGGATGGCGTCCTCTTTCCTTATGAGTGTGTAACCTCTAAGGTGAAAATCTATCAGAATAAGAATCTCAAAGTATATGATCATTTACGGTTGAAGCCTGAAGAAGATATGAAGAGGTTGCTTCAGTTAGAGGGGAACACCCATATCGGTTCATTGTACTTTATTCATCCGAACGTAACAGGAGAGTGGATAGAGAAGTTAAGAGAGTACCTTGCTTCGTTCGGTGATACTCATTTCGGAATATCGTTGTTGCAGGTTCCGGGGTGCTGTTTCCGAATTCTTGCGAAGCGAACGGCACATATTGAGACGGTTTTTGCTGCTATCGAAACGTTTATTCATAACACCATTTACAAGAGGAGTGCGATATCCTGGCGGAAGTAGTGTATACAGGAGGAAAAAATGGACGCTAGTTTATTATCAATTTTAGTTATTGGATTTCTACTTGGAATCAAACATGCTATTGAACCAGATCATGTAATAGCCGTATCGACCATTGCGAGTAAAACGCGTAGTTTGTGGAAATCTTCATTAGCTGGAGTGTATTGGGGGATTGGACATACCACCACGCTTTTCCTAGTAGGAATCCTTCTATTTCTCTTCAATACGACGATAACAGATACATGGGCGATGTTGCTTGAGATGATTGTTGGATTTATGCTCGTATTTCTAGGGATAAAAGCCTTACGTACAAAAACGGAAAGTACAGGATTGAAAGGAAACCATACATACGTACAGTCTGGAGTGATCGGGTTTATCCATGGATTAGCTGGAAGTGCCGCGATGATTTTGTTAACGATGAGTACGGTTGAAACGATGTTTCAAGGAGCTATCTATATACTAGTGTTTGGTGTAGGGACATGTGTTGGTATGCTCGGGTTTACAACCATTCTTGGACTTCCGTTCGTCGCAACGAGGAAGCAGTTAAAGCTCAACCATCGATTAACTCAAGTGACTGGGATTCTCTCAGTCGGGTTTGGATTCTATTATATTTATCGTATTGGTATAACTGATGGATTATTTAGCTTCTTATAAAGTGATTCATAATAAACAGAGACGATCGATATCGCTTATCGATCGTCTCTGTTTTTAGGTTTCATCTGATTCTACGTCTTTAATCTTTAATCGTTTTTTCTCTTCCTTCGATTCAATAAGTCGGTGAAGATGAATTAAGAGTATGCCCCTACTGTAACTCGCATCAATCGGTTTTTCACGAACGGGGAATGGTAACTCAACGATGCGTTCGAAGGGACCGTGCTTATATTCTTCCTGAACATTACGATAACCTTTAAGGTTCATCGCTGTTTGGCCTTTTACCTTAAGTGTCCGATAATGGATATACACGTCAACATCATCAATTTTCTTAATGCCAGGAAGATAAACTGTGCAGATGAGTTCGTTTCCAGCTTCATAGAGATTAACAAGAGGTCCATTTGATACGAACATATCCTGAAAATCCGTCCAAAAATCATCTCCCATAAATTTATTCATTTTATTGCGCCAGTCATACATCTGTCCCCAATGGTCTCCCATGAGGTCACCTCCTGGGCTTTTTGCCAGTATATGCACCGAGAAGTGGAATGTTAAAAGAACGTACTGCTGGTTTAAACCCTTTTGAGAAGTGAATGGGAAAGATATAGGGGAAGTTTGGAAAAAATAGTCGAAAATTATTAGTCTAATTCGATAAATATCGCATGCGGTTTCAGGTTTCCTCGTGTTATGCTAGGGAAAGTTCGAGTTTGAACGATAAGGGAAAAGGAGGATGGACATGCTGGATACAGGTCTTGGCATGGTTTTGACCATTTTTGTTATTAATATCTTTTATGTATCGTTTCTCACGATGCGTACGATACTTACACTTAAAGGTCAGCGATACCTTGCAGCTGTTACAGGAACAATTGAGATTGCGATATATGTTGTAGGGCTTGGTCTCGTCCTCGATAATCTAGGGCAAATTCAAAACGTTATTGCATACGCCCTTGGTTTTGGTGTAGGAATTATCGTTGGGATGAAGATTGAAGAATACCTTGCGCTTGGTTATATTACAGTGAATGCCATCACAACAAAGCTAGAAGATGATATTCCCAATAAATTAAGAGATGTCGGTTACGGTGTTACACATTATCTTGCGCACGGGCGTCAGGGAGAACGTCTTGTCATGCAAGTTCTAACATCGCGTAAATCGGAGCGTAAGCTTTATCAGGCTATTGAGGAACTTGATCCTAAAGCCTTCGTTATCTCTTATGAGCCCCGTACCTTCCAGGGTGGATTCTGGGTTAGAAAAATTCGGAGGTAATGTATGGAAAAGAAAGCGAAGAAAAAGAAGTTTGAAGTTAAAGAAAATGAATCACTTTCTGACTGCTTAAAACGAATGGACGATGAAGGATACATGCCCGTAAGACGCCGGGAAGAACCAGTCTTTAAAGAAGGTAAGGGTTCTAAAGAACCTGAGCTATGCGGTCAGAAAATTGTTTTTGAAGGAAAGTTAAAGTAAAAACCGAACATTAGACTAAATATAAAACGCATCGTTCGATTTTCGTTGACAGTTGAACGTCGCTCTTGTTACTATGTAAGAGGAGCAAAAAGGATACCTCATATAATTTTGGGAATAAGGCCCATAAGTTTCTACCTGACGACCATGAATCGTCGGACTATGAGGGGGAAAGTCGTGTTTTGCATATGCGCAGAACAGGATGGATGTGTTTTCGCCCGAGGTAGAAGCTTCTTCTAAGTAAATAGAAGAATTCTATCTCGGGCTTTTCTGTTATTTTCACACTATTTCGATTAATTAGCACCTTCATTTAAGGAGGAATAGCATGAACACAAAAGTTGGCGTCATCATGGGGAGCACTTCGGATTGGGATACGATGAAGCATGCCTGTGACATACTAGAGGAGCTTCAAGTGCCATTTGAGAAAAAAGTTGTTTCGGCTCATAGAACGCCGGAATTGATGTTTGAATATGCAGAATCAGCAAGAGAACGCGGTTTGAACGTCATTATTGCGGGAGCAGGTGGTGCCGCTCATTTACCAGGGATGGTCGCTGCTAAAACGACACTGCCAGTCATCGGCGTACCTGTACAATCGCGGACGTTAAATGGATTAGATTCGCTTCTATCAATCGTGCAAATGCCAGGTGGCGTGCCTGTTGCGACAGTTGCGATTGGAAAAGCGGGAGCGAAAAATGCAGGACTACTTGCTGCGCAAATACTAAGTACAGCTGATGAAACGATCGAGAAGAAGCTTAGCGACTATCGAAATCTGATGAAAGAAACAGTACTCGAAAGTAGTGACAGCTTATGAGGAAAACCATTTTACCCGGTAGCACAATTGGGATTCTAGGCGGTGGACAATTAGGAAGAATGATGGCGTTAAAGGCAAGAGAGATGGGCTATCAAATCGCCGTTCTCGAACCGAAAAAAGATTCTCCCTGTGGCCAGGTGTCTGATCATGAAGTGGTTAGTGGATATGATGATTTGGATGGCGCTCGTAAGCTAGCTGATTTAAGTGATGTGATCACTTATGAATTTGAAAATATTACACACGATACTGCAAAGTGGTTGGAAGAAAATGCGTATATGCCTCAAGGTGGAGAATTGCTTCGCGTAACGCAGGATCGCTATGTTGAGAAGACAGCGATTCAGAAGTCGGGACTTCAAGTAGCACCTTTTGAAGCAGTCGATTCTCATCAAGATCTCAAGGGTGCGCTCGAGAAGATCGGTCTCCCTTCAGTCCTTAAAACACGTACTGGTGGTTACGATGGAAAAGGCCAGTGGGTTTTAAAAACAGAAAAAGATGTTGAAGCTCTCTCTTTTCCTAATGTACCTTGCATTCTGGAGAGTTGGGTACCGTTTCAAAAAGAATTGTCAGTGATTGTGACACGCAGCGTAACTGGGGAAACAACGACGTTCCCTGTAGGTGAGAACGTTCATGTGAACAACATTCTTCATCAAACCATCGTTCCAGCTCGAGTAGACGAAGCGGTCATAACGAAAGCGGATGAGGTCGGAAAGAAGATTGCAAATACCCTACAGCTTGTCGGTACACTTGCAGTTGAGCTGTTTCTTAAAGATAATGAGATTTATGTAAATGAGCTTGCACCACGACCACATAATTCTGGCCATTATACGATGGAGGCATGTGAGACTTCGCAATTTGAACAGCATATTCGAGCAATATGTGGACTACCACTTGGAAGCACTGAACTTCTAAAGCCGGTTGTCATGGGGAATTTGCTCGGTCAGCACATCACACCGCTAATGGACAGTATAGAAGAGCTCGGTGATGCAAAGCTTCATTTATATGGGAAAGACGAAGCAAAGCCTAATCGGAAGATGGGACACATTAACTTTCTTGCACCTTCAACAGAAGAAGCAATTAAGCGAATGAACTCATGGAAGTTATGGCAGTAAAGACAAGAGACCAGGAGGACTTACAATGATTGAACGTTATACCCGCCCCGAGATGGGAGCTATTTGGACAGAAGAAAACCGCTATAACGCGTGGCTTGAAGTCGAGATCCTAGCATGCGAAGCGTGGGCAGAACTTGGCATTATCCCAAAAGAAGATGTACAAAAGATCCGTGAAAATGCCGGGTTCAATGTCGATCGCATTCACGAAATTGAAGAGGAAACGCGCCATGATGTTGTGGCATTCACAAGAGCGGTATCTGAAACGCTTGGAGAAGAACGGAAATGGGTTCACTACGGTTTAACATCAACGGATGTCGTTGATACAGCACTGTCTTATCAGTTGAATCAAGCGAACGACCTTCTGATTAAAGACATTGAGAAGTTCATTGAAGTCCTAAAGGCTAAAGCGCAGGAACATAAATACACTGTCATGATGGGAAGAACGCACGGTGTTCACGCAGAACCAACAACATTTGGTCTGAAATTGGCGCTATGGTATGAAGAAATGAAGCGTAACCTTGAACGATTCAAAACAGCTTCAGATAACGTTCGTTTCGGCAAACTATCTGGTGCAGTTGGAACATATGCCAACATCGATCCATTTATCGAGCAGTATGTTTGTGAAAAGCTTGGCTTACAACCAGCACCGATTTCAACCCAAACGCTTCAGCGCGATCGTCATGCTCATTACATGTCGGCTCTAGCACTTGTGGCAACATCCATTGAAAAGTTTGCTGTTGAAATTCGTGGTCTACAAAAGAGCGAAACGCGTGAAGTAGAGGAGTTTTTCGCAAAAGGACAAAAAGGGTCATCCGCAATGCCGCATAAGCGTAACCCGATTGGTTCTGAAAACATGACTGGCATGGCGCGTGTGATTCGTGGCTATATGACGACAGCTTACGAGAACGTTGCTCTTTGGCACGAACGTGATATTTCTCACTCATCAGCAGAACGCGTTATTCTTCCGGATGCAACGATTGCGCTCAACTATATGCTGAATCGTTTTGCAGGAATTGTTTCGAAACTAACGGTCTTCCCTGAGAACATGAAGCGCAACATGACAAGAACATACGGCTTGATTTACAGCCAGCGCGTTCTTCTTTCTCTTATTGATAAAGGCATGGCACGTGAAGCTGCCTATGATCTTGTTCAACCAAAAGCAATGGATGCTTGGGAAAGAGGCATTCAATTTAGAGAGCTTGTTGAAGCTGACCCTAAGATTACAGATCAGCTGAGTGAAGCAGAAATTGAAGATTGCTTTGACTACAATTACCACCTAAAGCCGGTGGATATGATTTTTGAACGTCTCGGACTTTAATTAAGCATCGGAGGGGATCACCATGGAAAAGCAAACATTGTTGTACGAAGGAAAAGCGAAGAGAATTTATGCAACAGATGAAGCGGAGGTTGTCTGGGTCGAGTATAAAGACTCAGCAACCGCTTATAACGGGGAGAAGAAAGCAACAATTACAGGCAAAGGTCGCCTGAACAATGAAATTACAAGCCTGCTCTTTGATTATTTAAAAAGTGCTGGAATCCAAAGTCATTTTATTGAAAAGCTTTCTTCTACTGAACAGCTTGTGAAACGCGTTTCGATCATTCCACTCGAAGTGGTTGTTCGAAACATCGCAGCTGGGAGCTTTTCCAAACGCACGGGTGTGGAAGAAGGGAAGTTACTAAAACAGCCGATCGTTGAATTTTATTACAAGAATGATGACCTTGGTGATCCTCTTCTTACGCTTGATCATGTGTTAGAACTTGAACTTGCAACAGAAGAAACCGTTCAAGAATTAAAAGAACGCGCGTTAAAGATCAATACGCTATTACGCGAATACTTCCTTGAGCGTGACGTGAAGCTCGTTGATTTTAAATTAGAGTTTGGTGTAACACCGGAAGGCAAGATTATGTTGGCGGATGAAATCTCTCCAGATACTTGCCGCTTATGGGATAGTAAAACGAATGAGAAACTAGATAAAGACGTGTTTCGAAGAGATATTGGAAATTTGACAGAAGCGTACGAACAAATTTTAACTCGCCTGGGGGGCTCCGAATCATGTACAAAGTAAAAGTCTATGTAACGTTAAAAGAAAGTGTTCTAGATCCACAAGGAAGTGCCGTAAAGAATTCATTGCACAGTCTTTCGTATCATGAAGTGGAAGACGTACGGATCGGGAAATACATGGAACTCACAGTGAAAGATACGGAAAACCTTGATCAGCGAATTAAAGAAATTTGCGAAAAGCTTCTTGCGAATACGGTTATTGAAGACTACACCTACGAAATCGAGGAGGGAGTCGCACAGTGAAATTTGCGGTGATTGTGTTCCCGGGTTCTAACTGCGATGTGGATATGTATCACGCCATCAAAGATGAGCTTGGAGAAGAAGCGGTTTATGTCCGGTACGATGAGCAAAATCTAGCAAACTATGATGCGATCCTTCTCCCAGGCGGTTTCTCTTACGGAGATTACCTTCGAAGTGGTGCCATTGCACGCTTTGCACCGATTATGACTGAGGTCGTGAAGGCAGCTGAAGCAGGGAAGCCAATTCTGGGTGTTTGTAATGGATTCCAAATTCTCTTGGAAGCAGGTCTGTTACCAGGAGCAATGAAACGAAACAAGAACTTGAAGTTTATGTGTCGACCGGTTACTCTTCGCGTTCAAAACAATGAAACAATGTTTACTTCAGCTTATGAGAAAGAAGAAGAAATCACGATTCCAATTGCGCATGGTGAAGGAAACTACTATTGCGATGAAGCAACGCTTGCAACACTGCAGCAGGAAAATCGAATTGCGTTTACCTATGCCGATAATCCGAACGGCTCGGTTGAAGATATAGCTGGAATCGTAAACGAAAAGGGCAATGTCCTCGGGATGATGCCTCACCCCGAACGAGCGGTAGATGAGCTATTAGGAAGTGCAGATGGATTAAATCTATTTAAATCGATACTACGTAACTGGAGGGAATCCCATGTCACACATGCATGAACCAACACCTGAGATGATTAAAGACCAAAAGCTCTATAGTCAGATGGGTTTAACAGATGACGAGTTCGGTATGGTGGAAGCGATTCTCGGCCGTACACCGAACTATACGGAGACGGGGCTATTTTCTGTTATGTGGTCGGAGCACTGTAGCTACAAGAATTCAAAGCCAGTGTTAAAAAAATTCCCTGTTACGGGTGAGCGTGTTCTTCAAGGTCCTGGTGAAGGAGCCGGAATCGTTGATATAGGTGATGAACAGGCGGTGGTATTTAAGATTGAAAGCCATAACCACCCGTCAGCTATCGAGCCGTATCAAGGTGCTGCAACAGGAGTTGGCGGCATTATCCGTGATGTCTTTTCGATGGGGGCACGTCCTATTGCCCTTCTTAACTCGCTTCGTTTCGGAGAGCTGAGCAATCCAAAAGTGAAGTATCTTTTTGAGGAAGTTGTAGCCGGAATTGCAGGATACGGAAATTGCATTGGTATTCCAACAGTTGGTGGGGAAGTTCAGTTTGATTCTTCTTACGATGGAAATCCTCTTGTAAATGCGATGTGTGTTGGCTTAATTGATCATAAAAACATTCAGAAAGGGATCGCATCAGGAGCTGGGAACACGGTCATGTACGTTGGCGCGAGCACGGGACGTGACGGGATCCACGGCGCAACCTTCGCATCTGAAGAATTGACAGATGCTTCTGACGAAAAGCGTCCTGCCGTTCAAGTTGGTGACCCATTCATGGAAAAGCTTCTGCTTGAAGCATGCCTTGAACTTGTTTACTGCGAGTCACTTGTCGGTATTCAAGATATGGGAGCAGCTGGACTAACGTCTTCAGCTTCCGAAATGGCGAGTAAGGCAGGCATGGGACTTGAAATGAATCTTGATGAAGTGCCACAGCGTGAAAAAGGAATGACGCCATACGAAATGATGCTTTCTGAATCTCAGGAGCGTATGCTCGTTGTTGTGAAAAAAGGTCATGAAGATGAAATTAAAGCTATAACAGATCGCTGGGGTCTTTTAGCGAAAGAGGTTGGTGTAGTAACGGAAGATAAGCGATTCCGTCTCCTTCATAAAGGAGAAGTCGTTGCGGACGTTCCTGTCGATGCATTAGCAGAGGAAGCACCTGTTTATCACAAACCATCTCGTATCCCAGAATATTATATTGAAAATCAGCAGCTTCATAAGCCAATTCCAAATGTGGAAGACGCGAAGGAAATGCTCTATACCTTGTTAAGTCAGCCGACAATTTCAAGTAAGGAATGGGTTTTTGATCAGTACGACTATATGGTGCGAACAAATACAGTTGTGTCACCTGGGTCAGATGCGGCTGTTGTTCGAGTGCGTGGAACAAACAAAGGGTTAGCGATGACAACGGACTGTAATTCCCGTTATTTATATCTTGATCCTGAAGTAGGCGGTCAAATTGCAGTTGCAGAAGCAGCGCGTAACATTGTCTGCTCGGGTGGCGAGCCACTAGCGATTACAGATTGCTTAAACTTCGGTAACCCTGAGAAGCCAGAGATCTTCTGGCAAATTGAGAAAGCGACAGACGGAATGAGTGAAGCGTGTCGTATGCTGAACTCACCAGTTATTGGTGGGAATGTCTCACTTTATAATGAAACAAACGGCATCGCTGTTTATCCAACACCGGTTGTTGGAATGGTTGGCCTTGTCCACGATCTAAATCATGTGACAACACAAGCCTTTAAAGAAGAAGGAAACTTAATATATATGCTAGGTGAAACGGGAGAAGATTTTGGCGGTAGTGAGCTTCAAAAGTATCTTGATGGTAAGATCTCAGGTCAAGCTCCTACACTTAATCTTGAAATTGAAAAAGAACGTCAAAACCAACTTCTAACTGCGATTCAAGACGGACTTGTTGAATCAGCTCACGACCTCGCAGAAGGTGGCCTTAGTGTTGCACTTGCGGAATCGCTCATTGGAACAGAATTTGGTGCTAATGTACGGATTGACGGAGATACGACAACAGATCTTTTCAGTGAAACACAATCTCGTTTTCTTGTAACCATCAAGGGGGAACATCAGCAGGCATTTGAGCAGCGTACAGGAGCGAAGTTGATCGGTGAAGTAACCGGTACTGGCGTATTAACGATTATGCACGAAGATGAAACACATATCTTCGATGCTCCGGTTCAAGAGCTTGAAGCAGCCTGGAAAGGAGCTATTCCATGTTTGGTGAAATCAAAGGCTTAAATGAAGAATGTGGCGTATTTGGTATCTGGGGTCACCATGATGCTGCTTCGCTAACGTATTACGGACTGCATAGTTTACAGCATCGTGGTCAGGAGGGAGCGGGCATTGTCACAACTGACGGTGATCGCCTCTATAATCATAAAGGACTTGGATTAGTGAATGATGTGTTCGGACCTGGTGATCTTGATCAGCTTGAAGGCAATGGTGCGATTGGTCACGTGAGATATTCGACAGCTGGTGGAGGCGGGTATGAGAATGTTCAACCTCTTGTTTTCCGCTCTCAGAACGGTGGCCTTGCGCTTGCGCATAACGGAAACCTTGTAAATGCGAATGCTCTTAAGCATCAGCTTGAAGGACAAGGAAGCATTTTTCAGACGACATCAGACACAGAGGTATTGGCTCATCTTATTAAACGAAGCGGCTACTTGAGTCAGCGTGAAAAGGTTAAGAATGCTCTTACAATGGTGAAGGGTGCTTATGCCTTTATTATGATGACAGAGAAAGAAATGATGGTGGCGCTAGATCCACATGGCTTAAGACCACTATCACTTGGTATTTTAGAAGGGGCTTACGTTGTTGCTTCAGAAACGTGTGCGTTTGATTTAATCGGTGCGCAATATATTCGTGACGTACAGCCTGGTGAGCTTTTGATTATTAGTGAGAACGGACTTGAATCAGAGAGGTTCTCGTCTTCAATCTCACGTGCGATTTGCTCAATGGAATACATTTATTTCTCTAGACCGGATAGTAACATTGAGAATATTAACGTTCACACAGCACGTAAAAAGCTTGGTAAGCAACTCGCTAAAGAAGCCCCGATTGAGGCAGATATTGTAACCGGAGTGCCGGACTCAAGTATTTCAGCAGCAATTGGCTATGCGGAAGAATCTGGTATTCCATATGAAATGGGATTAATTAAAAACCGCTATGTTGGCAGAACCTTTATTCAACCTTCTCAAGAGTTGAGAGAACGTGGTGTGAAAATGAAGCTTTCGCCTGTTCGAGGAGTTGTTGAAGGTAAGCGTGTTGTTATTGTCGATGATTCGATTGTACGTGGTACAACTAGCAGACGAATCGTGACGATGCTTCGAGAAGCGGGGGCAAAAGAAGTTCACGTTCGAATCAGTGCGCCACCAATTATTAGCCCATGCTACTACGGCATTGATACATCCAATTCGGGTGAATTAATAGCGGCGAAGATGAGTGTAGATGAGATGTGTGAAGAAATTGGAGCCGATTCACTGACGTTTCTGACAACGGATGGGATGACTACAGCGATTGGAAGAGAAGAAGACGGCTCGTCGTGCGGTCAATGCCTTGGCTGCTTTACAGGAAATTATCCGACTGAAATTTATCCTGATACCGTACATCCTTACGAAAAAGTCTAACTGAAGGAGGCCGTTATGGCACAAGCATACAGGCAGGCAGGCGTTAATATAGAAGCAGGTTATGAAGCGGTAGATCGGATCAAACCGCATGTGAAAAAAACGATGCGTAAGGGAGTTATGGGAGGACTTGGTGGCTTTGGTGGCATGTTCGATCTGTCAGAACTCAATTATGAGAAGCCAGTTCTCGTTTCAGGGACGGACGGAGTAGGCACGAAACTCATGCTTGCGATCCAACTCGATCAGCACGATACAATTGGGATTGATTGTGTTGCGATGTGCGTAAATGATGTTGTCGCACAAGGCGCAGAACCGCTCTATTTTTTGGATTACATTGCAACAGGTAAGCTTGCACCAGAGCGGATCGAACAAATTGTGAAAGGCGTTGCAGAAGGCTGTTCACAGGCAGGGTGTGCTCTTGTTGGTGGTGAAACAGCTGAAATGCCTGACATGTACCAAGAGAATGATTATGACCTTGCTGGGTTTACAGTTGGCGCTGTAGAGAAGTCTCAGTTGATTACAACAGAGAATGTGACAGAAGGCGATGTTCTCATTGGCCTTGCATCAAACGGTATTCATAGTAATGGCTTTTCCCTTGTACGTAAAGTGCTTCTCAAGGATAATGATATGGATTTGAAAACGTCATATGACGAACTTGGTATGACGCTTGGAAATGCTTTGCTGACACCGACGCGTATCTATGTTAAACCTGTTCTAAATGTTCTTCAATCTAACACTGTTCATGGGATTGCACACATTACAGGCGGAGGTTTTGAAGAGAATATTCCGCGTATGCTTCCTGAAGGACTGGCTGCACAAATTGATTATGGTTCGTGGCCGGTTCCTCCTATTTTTGATTTGATCGAAAAGAAGGGAAGTCTCGCTCGTAAGGAAATGTTTACAACATTTAATATGGGTATAGGGATGGTCCTTGCTGTTCCAGAAGATGTTGCGGTTAATGTCATCAAAGCACTTGAGCAGGATGGTGAGCGTGCTTATATGATTGGACGCGTTGTAAAGGGAGAAGGAATCGAATTCGGAGGCGGTGACTTGTCGTGAAGAAGCTAGCCGTATTCGCATCTGGGAGCGGCTCGAACTTTGAAGCGATTGCCGCAGCGATTGAAAAGGGACAGCTTGAAGCAGAAGTGGCCCTCGTAGTCTGTGATCGTCCTGGAGCTAAGGTTGAAAAAAGGGCAGAACGCTTTGGCATTCCTGTCCTTTCCTTTTATCCTAAATCGTATGAATCGAAAGCTGACTTTGAAACATTTATTCTTCAGCAGTTACATGATGCTGGTGTTGAGTGGATTATTCTCGCAGGCTATATGAGGTTAATCGGTCCAACGTTGCTTCAAGGTTTCGAAGGAAGAATTGTGAATATCCACCCATCTCTTCTTCCTTCTTTCCCTGGAAAGGACGCAATCGGACAAGCATTTGAAGCAGGTGTTAAAATCACTGGCGTAACCGTTCATTTCGTGGACGAGGGAATGGATACCGGAAAAATCATTGATCAAGACAGTGTTCGGATTGATGAGGGCGACACGAAGGATGACCTGGCAAATAAAATCCAGGCAGTAGAGCATCTTTTATACCCTGCCGTCATCCGTTCCCTTCTTTAGGAAAAAAACAAAAGGTAGTAGGAGGAATCATTATGGCTATTAAACGTGCGTTGATTAGCGTTTCTGATAAAACAGATATTACAGCATTTGCAAAAGGACTTGCGGACAAAGGGGTCCAGGTGATCTCAACAGGGGGGACAAAGCGTGCTCTAGAAGAAGCTGGTGTAGACGTGATTGGCATCTCGGACGTAACTGGATTTCCGGAGATTCTCGATGGGCGCGTAAAAACCCTTCATCCAAACGTACATAGTGGTCTTCTAGCTGTGCGTGATAATGAAGCTCATCAGAAACAGTTGGATGATCTTAATATCAAGCCAATTGATCTTGTTGTTGTGAATTTGTATCCTTTCCAGGAAACAATCGCAAAACCTGATGTTACTTATGAAGAAGCGATTGAAAATATTGATATTGGTGGACCGACGATGCTTCGTTCTGCTGCAAAAAATCATCGGGACGTAACAGTTGTAGTGGATCCTTCTGATTACAATCGCGTTTTGCGACAAGTTGAAGAAAATGGTGATACAACCGGAATTCTTCGTCGTGAGCTTGCTGCAAAAGTATTTCGCCATACAGCTTCATATGATGCTGTGATTTCGGAATATTTAACTGCTCAATCAGGAGAAGAAGAGCCTGAGTCACTTACGGTAACATTTGAAAGGAAACAAACGCTTCGCTATGGTGAAAACCCCCATCAAAAAGCTGTTTTCTACAAAAAACCTTTATATACTGGAGCTTCACTTGCTTCAGCAGAGCAGTTAAATGGTAAAGAGCTTTCTTACAATAATATTAACGATGCCAATGCGGCGCTTAATATTGTGAAGGAATTTGATCAGCCGGCTGTTGTAGCTGTGAAACATATGAACCCGTGCGGAGTTGGTACTGGTGAAACGGTTGTACAAGCTTATCAAAAAGCATATGAAGCTGATTCCACTTCGATTTTTGGTGGGATTGTCGCGATTAATCGTGAAGTGGATGAAGCAACAGCGCTTAAGTTAAAAGAAATTTTCCTTGAAATTATTATGGCACCTTCGTTTACAGAAGAAGCTTTAGCTGTGTTAACGAAGAAAAAGAACCTTCGTTTATTGAAGCTTGATGTTTCTGCCTCTCCTGCGATTGAACATCAGTTAACTTCCGTAAATGGTGGCCTTTTACTTCAAGAGCGTGATCGTTATGGATTCGATGAAGCTGATATTTCGGTTCCAACCGATCGTGAGCCGACAGAAGAAGAGTGGGAAGCACTGAAGTTAGCATGGAAAGTTGTGAAACATGTGAAATCAAATGCTATCGTTCTAACGAAGAATGACCAAACGATTGGAATTGGTGCAGGACAAATGAACCGTGTCGGTGCTGCGAATATTGCCATCGAGCAAGCAGGTGAGAAGAGCAAGGGATCAGTTATGGGTTCAGATGCTTTCTTCCCAATGGATGATACTGTTGAAGCAGCAGGTCGCGCTGGTGTAACAGCTATTATTCAACCTGGCGGCTCCATTCGCGATGAGGACTCCATCAAGAAAGCGAATGAATATGGCATTACAATGGTCTTTACTGGCATTCGTCATTTTAAACATTAAGAGGAGGTTTTTCGAGTGAAGGTATTGGTAATTGGTCGCGGTGGCCGCGAGCATGTAATGGCATGGAAAGCGGCGGAAAGCAGCCTTGTTGATCAAGTCTTTGTCGCTCCTGGTAATGCAGGTATGACGGATGTTAGTCAGCTTGTGGCAATTGAAGAGAGTGATCATGAGGAACTTGTTGCCTTCGCAAAAAGGGAAAACATTGATTTAACGCTTGTTGGCCCTGAACAACCTCTTCTCGACGGGATTGTAAATCGCTTTGAGGAGGAAGGACTCCGTGTATTTGGACCAAGACAGGAAGCGGCCTTGATTGAGGGAAGTAAAACGTTCGCCAAAGAATTAATGGTTGCGCATAACATTCCTACCGCATTTTCTAAGTCCTTTACTGACTATATCGAAGCGAAAGCTTATGTTGAAAAAGTCGGGGCGCCGATCGTCCTAAAAGCAGATGGACTTGCTGCAGGTAAAGGTGTTGTGGTGGCAATGTCACTGGAGGAAGCACTTGAAAGCCTTCATGACATGATGGAGAACAATCAGTTTGGTGCTGCTAGTGAACGTGTTGTAGTAGAAGAATTTCTAGAGGGTGAGGAATTCTCTTTAATGGCTCTTGTCGAAGGTGATCGTGTTTACCCACTCGTTATTTCTCAAGATCATAAACGTGCTTTCAATGGTGACGAGGGTCCAAATACAGGAGGGATGGGAGCCTATTCTCCTGTTCCGCAAATTTCTCAAGATACTGTGGATCATGCGGTTGAGACGATTTTATGTCCTGCAGCAAAAGGAATGAAATCAGATGGCCGCTCCTTTACCGGAATTCTCTATGCTGGCCTTATGTTAACAGTTGATGGACCGAAAGTGATTGAATTTAATGCGCGCTTTGGTGATCCAGAAACGCAAGTCGTTCTCCCAAGAATGACATCAGACTTCGTCCAGGCTGTCCTTGATCTCCTCGAGGGTAAAACACCTAAGCTTGAATGGAGCGAACAGTCCGTTATTGGTGTTGTCGTTGCTTCAGGTGGCTATCCAGGTAGCTATGAAAAAGGCAAGGCGATTACTGGGCTTGATCAGGTTGGATCAGAGTCTCTTGTTTTTCATGCCGGAACAAAACAAATCGGTGAAAAACTAGTGACAGACGGGGGTCGTGTACTACTTGTTGCTTCTGCAGGTGATGATTTGAGAGAAGCGAGTCAGGTGGTATATAAAGAATTAGAAAATGTAAAAGTAACGGAAGGCTTCTATCGAACAGACATTGGGCATCGCGCTATTTCACACGTTTCTTCCTAATATAGGCGAACGCAATCGCAACGATACTTCCAATAATCATCGTATAAATTAACCATGTATCTGTTATATACTCGAGCATAAATAGACCTCCTTTTGATAAGGTAGATGAAACTTCCCTGAATGCAGGGAAGTTTTTTTATGAAAACGTTAAGAAGGATTAATCACTCTTTCAAGTGCCGTTTCATCTGGATCAAGTTTTTCATCGGGGGTCATGAGGTCAACGATGGGGCAATACCTCGTATGTCCTTCAGCTACTTTCATGGCACCGATTGCGGCGATTATCCAGGCTGATTTGGATTCTTCTTTAGAAAGCTTTGCGGTTGAATAAGCAAGAAGTGTGAATCCGGTAGCTAGTCGAACAAAGGCATTCATCATACTAATGTTTGGCTTCAATTGAAAAACTCCTTTCTTCATTCACAAATCTAAAGTAGCAACGTGTCGAAATTATGTTAAAATAAAGAAAACTTCTTGAAGCGGGTGATGGTTTTGGCAAAACGAAAAAATTTATGGACAAAGCAGCAATTACGACAACACGTTCAAGTAGTGTCTGGAGAACTGCCTCCATCGATCGTTTTTTACAATGCAACATATTTAAATAATGGACTTAAAAAATGGGTTACATCGAATATATGGGTATATGAAGATCGTATTGTTTACGTAGGCGATGATCTTCCTGAAAAGCACCCGTCAACTGAATGGATTGATTGTTACGGGAAATATCTCGTGCCAGGTTATATTGAACCACATGCACATCCATTTCAACTATATAATCCCCTTACGCTTGCGCGATATGCATCTCAGCGGGGAACAACAACAATGATGAATGATAACCTTTTATTCCTTCTAGGTTTGACAAAAGAGAAAGCGCTTACATTAATTGAGAATTTAGATCAGTATCCCGTTTCGATGTATTGGTGGGCGCGATATGATTCACAAACACAGCTTCTCGATGAGGAGGCCATTACGAATAAAAATATGAAGGAATGGCTGGCACACCCACTTGTGATACAGGGTGGAGAGCTTACCGCATGGCCTGATGTTCTCGGGGGAGATGATGAAATATTAGAATGGATGCAGGAGACGAGAAGACTCGGTAAACCAGTGGAAGGACATCTTCCAGGTGCTTCTCTCGCAACATTAACGAAGATGGGGCTTCTTGGCGTTTCATGTGATCATGAAGCGATGACAGGAGAGGAGGCGCTACGTCGCTTAGAGATGGGTATGATGACGTCACTCCGTTATTCTTCGATAAGACCTGATCTACCTGTCATTCTCGAATCATTGCTGAAAAAAGGAGTTACTTCCTTTGACCGCGTTATGATGAATACAGATGGATCAACGCCTTCATTCCTGGAAAATGGCACAACGGACAAGTTAATTGCAATAGCACTTGAGAAAGGAGTCCCTTCAGAAGATGCGTATTCTATGGTGTCATATAATGTCGCAAACCATTACGGTATAAGCGATACGCATGGTATGATAGCGCCGGGTAGAGTGGCTCACATTAATATTCTTGCGTCAAAAGAAGATCCGCTCCCTGTCTCTGTTCTAGCGCGTGGAAAATGGTTAAAGCGTGATCGTGATGAAGTAGAACAAGATTGGTCTTTTGATTGGGAAGATCATGGACTTTCTCCACTTGATAATTCGTGGGAAATCCAATCAAACGATTTAACTTTCTCTGGTCCGGCAGGAATTGAAATGGTGAATGCTGTTATTACAAAGCCTTATAATCTATCTGTCGAAACGTCAGTTGAAGAGTTACCTTCAGGTTCTGATGAAAGCTTTATGATGCTTCTCAGTCGTGAAGGGAAATGGCGTGTAAATACGATCATTAAAGGCTTCGCTAATCAAGTGAAAGGATTTGCAAGCAGCTTTTCGAATACGGGTGATTTTATTCTGATTGGGAAAAATAAAGCGGATATGATGACAGCTTTTAATCGAATAAATGAAATTGGTGGGGGGATCTCTCTTGTAGAAGATGGAGAAGTTATATCCGAAATTAAACTTCCTCTCATGGGCAAAATGTCTGATCTTCCACTTGAAGAACTAATCAAAGTTGAAAAGAGAATGATACAAGAACTAGAAGATAGGGGCTACTTATATAAAGATCCCGTTTATAGCTTGTTGTTCTTTTCTTCAACACATTTACCTTTTATTCGATTGACGCAGCAAGGAATTTATGATGTGAAAAGGAAAATGGTACTTTTTCCTTCGATAATGCGTTAAACTATAACAAAGTAACCTCTTAACGGAGTGAAGTGCATGATTTTATTCGGTTGAATTGTTAAAATGAATATAAAGCTTTATAAATAGCACATCAAGATGAACGTTACAGAATGCAACATATAGACGAAACATACTTAAGTAAGGAGAGTGGATTTAGAATGCAAATTGATAAACTTCGAGGTAAGACACTTGACCAACTTTTTGAAGCGATTCTTTCATTGAAAGATCTTGAAGAATGCTATTTGTTCTTTGATGATCTAGCGACTGTAAATGAGATACAATCGCTTGCTCAGCGTTTGGAAGTAGCAAGAATGCTACGTGAAGGGTTTACGTATCATAAAATTGAAACAGAAACAGGCGCAAGCACCGCAACGATTTCCAGAGTAAAGCGCAGCTTGAACTATGGAAACGATGGCTATCAAATGACGCTTGATCGTGTTCACAATAAAGAGTAGAAAATGAGCCGGCTTCCGGCTCATTTTTGTTTTGGTTGGCGTGTTGATGGATATTTGCCTTTTCGCGGATATATTTGAGAAATCGCGGAAATAATGATCGATTTCGCGGATAAAATGAGATTATCGCGGAATTATCGAGGAAATCGCGGAATTATGGATTTTAAATGGTTGCAGATGTTTGTGGGGGCTAAACGGGCGCTTCCGCTTTTAGGTGATCCAGCTGCAGTGGGCAGGTCCTCGATCGCTTCACCATTTCATCCGAACACAAAGGACGTGTTCAAATGAAATGCCTCCAGCGCTTGTCGGACCTAAACGCCCACTTCCGCTTTTCATGATCCAGCTGCAGCCTCCAGACCCTCGGTCACTTCACCCTCCAACTCGAACACAAAGACCGTGTTCAATTTGGAGGGCTCCAGTGCCTGCCGGGTCTAAACGGAGGCTTCCGCTTTTCATTATCCAGCTACAGCGCCCAGCCTCTCGATCGCTTCACCCCATAAAATGAACACAAAGACCGTGTTCTTTTTATGGGGCTCCAGCGCTTGTCGAGGCTAAACGGGCGCTTCCGCTTTTAGGGTATTCTTTGATATAATCCAATTTATGAGGAAAAGTGGGAGGAAGGGTTAGGATGTTTGATTTTCGAGAGTGGAAGCATGTGTTTAAGCTGGATCCGAATAAGGAGATAGAGGATTATGATCTTGAGGCGATTTGTGAGTCTGGGACGGATGCGGTGATTGTTGGTGGTAGTGATGGCGTTACGCTTGATCGGACTTTAGATCTACTTGCTAGAATTCGCCGTTACGCGGTACCATGTGCTCTTGAGGTATCCACTGTTGAGGCAGTGACACCAGGATTTGATTTTTATTTTATTCCGACAGTGTTGAATACGGAAGATAGCCGATGGGTGACCGGATTACATCATGAGGCTGTAAAAGATTTTGGCGAAATCATGAACTGGGATGAAATTGTGATGGAAGGGTATTGTATTTTAAACCAGGATTCTAAGGTTGCTCAGTTAACTTCTGCTCATACTAATCTAGATGAAGCTGATGTTCTTGCTTATGCTCGTATGGCAGAGAAAATGTTCAAACTGCCCATTTTTTATGTGGAATATAGCGGAACATATGGAGATGCAGAGCTTGTTCGGAAAGTGAGCCAGGTTCTTGACGATACGCAACTTTTTTATGGTGGCGGAATTGATTCTCCTGAGAAAGCGAAAGAAATGGCAGCTTCTGCAGATACGATTATTGTCGGGAACGTCATATACGATAATATGAAGCAGGCGATAAAAACTGTTGCTGCTGTGAAAGGAAATTGATTCTCTCCTGTCGATCAGGTAAAATAAGAAACAAGAACATACGTTTGTGAGGAGTGCGAAAACATGCAACGAATAGTTGATAAGTTACTAAACGGGCTAAATCCCGAACAACAAGAAGCGGTCAAGCACACGGATGGACCGCTTTTAATTATGGCTGGAGCAGGTAGTGGAAAAACGAGAGTGCTGACGCATCGTATTGCGTATCTTCTTGTGGAGAAACAGGTATCTCCTTGGAATATTCTTGCGATTACGTTTACGAATAAAGCGGCGCGAGAAATGAGAGAGCGAGTGAATTCGATTACGGGACCAGTCTCGGAAGATATTTGGATTTCAACATTCCACTCTATGTGCGTACGTATTTTAAGAAGAGACGGTGATCGGATTGGGATTAACCGCAACTTCACCATTCTTGATTCTGGGGACCAGCTGACTGTTATTAAGAAGATCTTGAAAGAGCAGAACGTAGATCCAAAGAAATTTGAGCCTAGAGGGATTCTTGGCAGTATTAGCTCTGCAAAAAATGAACTCGAAACCCCTGAAGATTATAAAGCTAATGCAAAGGGACCTTACGAAAGTGTTGTTGCTGATGCATATGAGCAATATCAGAAGCAGCTTCGTAAAAACCAGGCGCTTGATTTTGATGATTTGATTATGCGGACGATCACGTTGTTCAAAAAGGTGCCGGAAGTACTCGAGTTTTATCAGCGTAAATTTCAGTACATTCATGTTGATGAGTATCAAGATACAAACAAAGCACAATATATCCTTGTTAAACTCATGGCTGAGAAATATCAGAACCTTTGCGTAGTAGGTGATTCTGATCAGTCGATCTACCGCTGGCGTGGTGCGGACATACAGAACATTCTTTCCTTCGAGAAGGACTATCCAAGTGCACGCGCGATATTCCTTGAGCAAAACTATCGTTCAACTAAGAAAATTCTACAAGCGGCCAATGTAGTTATTGAAAATAATACGAACAGAAAGCCTAAAAAGCTTTGGACGGATAATGATGATGGGCCACATATTACTTACTATCAGGCAAACGATGAACATGATGAGAGTCGTTTCGTAACAGGGAAAATCCTTGATATGGTGAATAGCGGACAGCGAA
Organism: Anaerobacillus sp. QJM3NY_17; assembly: GCF_056173665.1. Taxonomy (NCBI): domain Bacteria; kingdom Bacillati; phylum Bacillota; class Bacilli; order Caryophanales; family Bacillaceae; genus Anaerobacillus; species Anaerobacillus sp. QJM3NY_17. The sequence continues at coordinate 331,452 of NZ_CM149685.1, forward strand.
CGAATTCACAAATAGCGATTCTTTATCGTACGAATGCCCAGTCGCGTGTGATTGAGGAAATTTTAAATAAGTCGAACATCCATTACAACATTGTCGGTGGTACAAAGTTCTACGACCGTAAAGAGATTAAAGATGTTCTAGCATACCTCCGTCTCATTGCTAATCCAGATGATGATATTAGCTTACTTCGAATTGTGAATGTTCCAAAGCGTGGTGTTGGTGCATCGACAATGGACAAGGTAGCACAATATGCGGCTAATCAGGATATTTCTATCTTTACAGCTCTTCAAGAAGTCGAGCAGATCGGGTTAAGCGCTCGTTTCACTAAGACTCTTAAATCATTTGGTAATCAAATGGCAAACTGGTCACAAATGCAGGAATATCTAGCCGTATCTGAACTTGTTGAGGAAGTAATTGATAAATCAGGGTATCGTGATGCGTTAAGAAACGAGAATACAATCGAATCACAAACACGACTTGAAAACATTGATGAATTTCTTTCTGTTACACAAGAATTTGAGAAAGCAAGTGAAGATAAAAGCCTAATCGCTTTTCTAACAGACCTTGCGCTCGTTGCAGATATCGATAAGTTAGATGAGGATGAAGGTGAGCAGAAGGAAGCTGTTACACTTATGACGCTCCATTCAGCAAAAGGTTTGGAATTTCCTGTTGTTTTCCTCATTGGGATGGAAGAAGGAGTATTCCCGCATAGTCGTTCCCTATTTGAGGAAGAGGAGATGGAAGAAGAGCGTCGTCTAGCATATGTCGGTATTACAAGAGCAGAAGAAGAGCTTTTCATAACAAATTCTCGTCTTAGAACACTTTACGGAAAAACAAACGCGAATCCTGTGTCCCGCTTCATAGGAGAGATACCAGAAGAATTACTTGAGAAGCAAGGTCAAGAAAAGCCAGCTACACCGTTTGGTGGAACTAGTTCCCGACCTTCTTCAAGACCTGCTACTCCAAAGACGCCTAGACGTCCTCAACTTACTTCAACGGGTGGAGATTCACTCGATTGGAAAGTAGGAGATAAAGCAAGTCACCGCAAATGGGGCGTTGGTACGGTCGTTAGCGTTAAGGGTGAGGGTGACTCGACTGAGCTTGATATTGCTTTCCCTAACCCGGTAGGAATTAAGCGTTTGTTAGCGAAGTTTGCGCCTATTGAAAAGCAATAGTCATTTTAGAAGGTGAGGTTTGACGATGGAAGAAAAGCAAAAGCGCATCGAAGAGCTTCGTCAGCTCTTAAATCAGTACAATTACGAGTACCACGTTCTAGATCAGCCGACCGTTCCTGATGCCGAGTATGATCGGATGATGAATGAATTAATTAACCTGGAAGAAGAGACTCCTGAACTTAAAACGGAAGATTCTCCAACTCAGCGCGTCGGTGGCCCGCCGCTTGAAGGCTTTCAAAAAGTTGAACACAGAGTACCTATGCTAAGCCTTGGTAATGCATTTGGTGAAGAGGACTTGAAGGACTTCGACCGACGTGTACGTGATCGAATTGGCGAAAACTTTTCGTATGTATGCGAGTTAAAAATAGACGGTCTTGCCGTTTCACTTATTTATGAAGATGGAGTTCTTGTGCGTGGAGCCACACGTGGGGATGGCACGGTAGGAGAGGACATTACTCAGAATTTGAAAACCATTCCAGCTATCCCACTTCGTTTAAGCGAGAATGTTAGCATGGAGGTGCGTGGTGAGGCGTTCATGCCAAAGCCATCCTTCATGAAATTAAATGAAGCACGTGAGAAGAACGATCAGGATTTATTTGCAAATCCTCGAAATGCAGCGGCTGGTTCTCTTCGCCAGCTTGATCCAAAGATTGCTGCTAGCCGCAACTTGTCTATTTTTGTATACGGTGTAGGTACGGTTGAAGGCAGGGAAATTAGTTCACATTCAAATGGCCTTGATTTTCTCAAAGAGCTAGGATTCAAAACCAATCCAGAATGGAAGCGATGTAACACGATTGATGATGTTATTGATTACATCGGTGGTTGGTCAGAGAAACGTCCTGATCTTTCATACGAGATCGATGGGATTGTTGTGAAAGTAGATGCCCTCAATCAACAAGAGGAGCTAGGATTTACTGCGAAAAGTCCACGATGGGCCATTGCATACAAGTTTCCTGCTGAAGAGGTTGTAACGCAGCTCTTGGATATTCAGCTTAATGTGGGCAGAACTGGTGTCGTCACTCCCACGGCTGTTTTAGAACCAGTGCTTGTTGCTGGGACAACCGTACAGCGAGCATCTCTTCATAATGAGGATCTGATTCGTGAGAAGGATATTAAAATTGGAGACTATGTCGTTGTGAAAAAAGCAGGAGACATTATCCCTGAAGTTGTTTCTGTTCTCGAAGACCGTCGTACAGGTGAAGAAAAAGCATTTTCTATGCCTGAGAAGTGTCCTGAATGTGATAGTGATCTCGTTCGATTAGAAGAAGAGGTCGCACTTCGATGCATTAATCCAAAATGTCCAGCTCAGCTCCGTGAAGGACTCATTCATTTTGTTTCACGCAATGCAATGAATATTGATGGACTAGGTGAACGGGTGATTACTCAGCTGTTTCGTGAGGAATTAATTCATGATGTAGCAGATATCTATCAGCTGACACACGATCAACTTATTGAGTTAGAGCGAATGGGTGAGAAGTCAGTTTCCAACCTTCTTGAGGCGATAAGCGTCTCAAGGAATAATTCATTAGAAAAACTGTTGTTTGGTCTGGGGATACGCCATGTCGGTGCAAAAGCTGCGAAAACTCTTGCACAACAATTTGGCTCTATGGACAGTATTGTTCAAGCAAATATAGAAGATCTTGAAGCAATTAATGAAGTGGGACAGAAAATGGCTGATTCTGTTGTGCGATATTTTCAAAACGAAGAAGTGCATGAACTAATTGAAGAATTAAAAGAAGCTGGCGTTAATATGACCTATAAAGGACCTAAGCCAGTTGCGGTAGAAGACATTGATTCCGTGTTTGCGGGTAAAACAATTGTACTCACTGGTAAGTTAGAACAGTTGAGTCGCGGGGAAGCAAAGAAGAAGCTTGAAGAACAAGGCGCAAAGGTGACAGGTAGTGTAAGTAAGAGCACAGATCTTGTCATTGCAGGGGAAGATGCTGGTTCTAAGCTTGAAAAGGCAGAGTCTCTTGGCATTGACGTGTGGAGTGAGAACAGGTTCCTTGAAGAGTTAAACGAATGAGGAGAGGGAAGTAATGCCAAAGAAGCAAACGTTCATCGTTAGTATCATGGCCCTTTCGCTCGTATTATCCGGTTGTGTTCCAAGTTTTATGAAGGGCGATCAGGATGATACAGTGAAAGTGAATGATTCAGAAGGCGAAGATAGCGAAGAAATGATTGTTAGTGAAGATATCAAAACATCTGAAACGTATTATCGTTCAGTACTTGAGAAGGATGGGGATAAGAATTCTCTTGATACTTCACAAGTTAGGGGATTAATCACGGCTGGCGTTGATAACCGTCTCGATGTTGATGCGCTTGAGATGGGTTTAATCAGACTTTCTCAAGAGCAATTTGATCCTGAGAAATATTTCTTTAAAGAAGGGCAGCTTTTTGATACAGAGCAAATTCATAGCTGGCTGTATCGAGATAATGGTGTAACGAAAGAAGAAGCTGAAAAAGATAAAGAGAAGGAAGTAAATGAGGGACTTAATCCACAGCTCGGAGTGGAAGAAAATCCTGCTAATTATGAGCAAGTAATTGAAGCAGAGAAGAAAAACCCTAAATTCTTATCTTATATACATGAACAAGATTACTATGTTCAAAACAAAGATGACGAGTTACAACTAGGCGGAATTTCGATTGCCTTATCGCTTTATTCTGAATATCCTTACTCTGTTCTTGATGAGAATGGCTTGAAATATACTGGTTCAGTGAAACTAGGGAAAGAAGAAGTGATTTCTAAGGCGAAGGAATCGATTGAACCAATTGTGAAGAAAATTCGTGCTGAGCATGACGTACCTATCATGTTCACTCTGTTTTTAGAGCAACCAAGACAATCAGTTGTCCCAGGAAACTTTGTGGCGAGCACGATTGTAGGAGAGGGGAAATCCAGCCCAGATTCATGGAAGGATTTGAATGAGAAGTACGTTGCTTTTCCTTCTTCCGCAGCCTCCGACGAGTATCCTGCTGAAGCAGAGAAGTTTGATGATTTCACGCGTGAAATCCAGGATTTCTTTCCAAACTTTGTTGGTGTCATTGGCACCGGGTTCTATAAACAGGATGAGCTTACACAATTGAAGGTTGAAATACCAATTCAATTCTATAGTAAAGCGGAGGTCATTTCGTTTACACAGTTCGTAAACGGTCTTGTCAAGAAACGAAATGATACATTTCCTCAGGAGCTTCCGGTCTCCATCTACATTACAAATAACGGAGAAACGGAAAGTATGATTGTGAAAGATCCTAACGAAGAAGAACCGTTTGTTCATATTTATCAATAAACAAAAACCCTCTCAGTGTAAGGACACTGAGAGGGTTTTTGTTTATTCAGACAAGGCTTTTTGAAGTGTTTGAATGTTTTTTTTCATTAATGTGAAGTATGTTTCATTATTTTCGATATCTTCCTCGGTTAAAACTGATAGGTTATGGATGCGAAGCGTATTGAGTCCAAGCTCTTTTTGAACTGCTTTAGCAGGCTTGGGCGTAGCATTTTGTTCGAAAAGCATATACTTCAAATTGTGGCTTTTAGCTGTTTCGATAATTTCTTCCAATTGTTTTTGAGTTGGCTCTTGAGAAGGAGAAAGACCTGAGACGCTTAATTGTTCAAGGCCATAACGACTTTCCCAGTAGCTATAAGCATCATGAGAGATGAGAAATTCTTTCTTAGCTGCACGATCAGCCATTTCTTGAAAAGATTGATCCAAGGCTAATAATTCTTCTTGCAAAGAATTAAAATTAGTTTCGAATGTTTCTTTCTGATCAGGATCGAGCGTGATTAGAGCATCTTTAATATTTTCAGCCTGCTCGATTGCAAGGATGGGATCGATCCAGATATGGGGATTCATATCACCATGATCGTGATCGGCGTGCTCTTCATGTTCTTCATGCTCTTCATGCTCTTCTTCTGATTCATCTAGATGGATGTCTTTAGCAGACTCAAGAACCATGACATCCTCATTGCTTAGCGTATCCTGTGCAGCATCAGCAAATCCTTCCATACCTGCACCATTATAAATAAACAAATCAGCTTCAGCTAATTCGGCCATTGTTCTAGTTGTTGGCTCAAAGCTATGTGCATCGCTACCAGGAGGAATGATTGAGTCTGCCGTTACACCTTCTCCTCCAATCCGTTCTGCAAAGTATTCAAGGGGGTAAAGTGTTGTATAAATGGTGAGCTTCCCATCCGTTTTAGAGTCTGACTCATCTTGACCACAAGCGACAAGGATAAACGTAGATATAGATAATAATAGCGCTAATTTAAAAAAGCGATTATTCATAAATGATTTTCCCTTCCGTAAGTTTCTCTGCCACTCATTATATCGTAATCATTACGTTTTGCAAACAGTAATCTTTCCGATTAGTTTCGTTCATATAATGAAAAATCTTAAAAAGATTTTGAAGTGGGAAGGTTCAAAATTACATGGAAAATATAGTTATAATAATTAGCGTTATGAAGGTATGAAAAGAAGAGAAACGCGGCAATCTATAAAAAATATTTCAATTTAAAGATTAACATTACAAAATAGTGGGTAAATGTTACTAGAGTATGTAGATGAGGCAAATATTGGTGAATTAATTTAAATAAATTTTCCTGAATACTTATGACATAAAAGTTGCTAAAAGAAGGGAAATCTCTTTTATTGTGTATTTTTATTCATTAAAAAGTTTATCTTATAATATTTTCATTGTTCAGAAAAATATTTTGTGATATAGTAATCATTGGTTTGTAAAGGACTAATGGTCTACTTGAATAATTTGAATTCACAGCGAAAATGCATAGTTGTGAATATTGACTTTGGAGGGGGTGAAAGTGTGGAATATACCTTAACTACCGCAACATGGTTCTGGCTACTTATACCAATGCCTTTATTAGTCGTATTATCAATAATAACTTTTTTTACCGAAAGGAGAGAATAGTACTCGATGAGTATTGAGACGCCAACGTTAGTCACATTTATAGTGTACCTTGTCGGTATGCTCGCAATTGGATTAATTGCTTACAAAATGACAAGTAACTTATCTGATTATGTTCTTGGAGGAAGAAGATTAGGTGGATCTGTTGCAGCACTTAGTGCCGGAGCATCAGATATGAGTAGCTGGCTCTTACTAGGACTACCTGGTGCAATGTATGCAGGTGGTATGAGTCAAATTTGGATTGGGATTGGGCTCGCAATCGGAGCTTACCTGAACTGGCAGTTTGTTGCATCGCGTCTTCGCCGTTATACAGAAGTGGCGAATGATTCGATTACGGTTCCTGATTACCTTGAAAACCGTTTTCGTGATGGTTCGAAAGCACTTCGCGTGATTTCGGCAATTGTCATTCTTGTATTCTTTACGTTCTATACGTCTTCAGGTCTTGTTGGGGGCGCAATCCTGTTTGAAAGCTCGTTCGGAATGAGCTATGAAAGCGCATTGTGGATCGGTGCACTTGTTATTATTTCTTATACGTTCCTCGGTGGTTTCTTAGCGGTAAGCTGGACAGATTTCTTCCAGGGAATACTTATGTTCCTTGCACTTGTTGTCGTGCCAATTGTTGCCCTAAATGAAATGGGTGGCTGGAGCGAAACAGTTAATCAAGTTGGTGCAACGGATACAACTTATCTAGATATCTTTACTGGTATGAGCTTCATGGGGATTATTTCCCTGCTTGGTTGGGGACTTGGTTACTTTGGCCAACCTCACATCATCACTCGTTTTATGGCAGTTAAATCTTCAAAAGAGATTCCTAAAGCACGCCTTGTTGGTATGTCATGGATGGTTCTTTCATTGTTTGGTGCAATCTTTACTGGTTTCATCGGTATTGCCTATTTCGATGCGGGCCTTCCGAACTCGGAAACAGTCTTTATTGAATTTACACAAGTGCTCTTTAATCCATGGGTTTCCGGCTTCTTGCTTGCTGCAATCCTATCTGCGATTATGAGTACAATTGACTCTCAGCTTCTTGTATCTTCAAGTGCTGTTGCGGAGGACTTTTATAAAGCGATCCTTCGTAAGAATGCTAGTCAGACTGAGCTTGTATGGGTAGGTCGTATCGCGGTTCTTGCGATTGCGTTACTAGCTATTCTACTTGCTTACAACCCTGATAGCAGTGTTCTTGATCTTGTAAGTTATGCGTGGGCAGGGTTTGGTGCCGCATTTGGGCCAGTAATTATACTGAGTCTATTCTGGAAACGTATGACGCGTAATGGTGCCCTTGCTGGTATCATCACGGGTGCAGTAGTCGTTATTCTATGGGCTCAATTATCAGGCGGACTCTTCGACCTTTACGAATTGATTCCAGGCTTTATTCTTGCGTGGATCGCTGTTATGGCATTCAGCTTTGTAGGTAAAGAACCTGGTAAAGAGATTGAAGATGAATTTGAAGCAGCTAAGACATCTGAATTTTAATATTATCCTTTTTGAAGACTCACCCTGAGATGGGTGAGTCTTTTTATTGAGAAATGCCTTGTATAGTAGAGAACGTTTTAGTCTGCGGGTACGGCACCGCAGTCAAACAAACGTTTAATTACATTTTCTTAATTAAACGTTTGTTTAAAATTGGAACAGACGGCGTTCTGTTGCTTAATGAAGCTTGTTTTTGGTATCATCTATATATTGCAGGTTGTTCGAAATTTGTGGAGGTGAAAGTGATGTCCAGAATTACCAAAGAAGAGGTTAAGCATGTAGCGAACCTCGCTAGACTAGAAATGGATGAGGCAGAGGTCGAGAAGTTTACAACTCAGCTTGATGACATTATTTCAATGGCGGAGCAGCTGAATGAATTAGATACAGAGAACGTTGAGCCTACAACGCATGTTCTCGATTTAAAAAATGTACTTCGTGAAGACAAAGTACAGCCGTGGTTATCTCGTGAGGAAGCATTGAAGAATGCACCTGATAAAGAGAATGGTCAAGTAAAAGTTCCATCAATATTTGAGTAAGGGAGGCAACGTCCTTGTTTGATAAAAGCATAAGTGAGCTTCACAGCTTGCTTCATAAGAAAGAATTATCCGTCAGTGAACTTGTTCAAACCTCGTTTGATCGTATTCATACGGTCGACGAAAAGGTAAAAGCATTCATGACGTTAAATGAAGAAGGAGCAATGCAAGCAGCAAAAGCGCTTGATGAAAAGCTCGGTACAGAAGATGCAAGAGGGCTTCTTTTTGGTCTCCCTGTAGGTGTGAAAGATAACATCGTCACAAAAGGCCTTCGTACAACAGCGTCAAGCCAGCTTCTAAGCAACTTTGACCCATTACATAATGCAACGGTGGTTGAACGTTTAAATGCAGCGGAAACAATCACTGTGGGCAAATTGAATATGGACGAGTTCGCGATGGGTTCTTCTAATGAGAACTCTGGCTTCTTTGGCACGCGTAACCCATGGAACACCGATTATGTACCTGGTGGCTCAAGCGGCGGCTCAGCTGCATCTGTTGCTGCTGGAGAAGTTTTCTTCTCACTTGGCTCTGATACAGGTGGCTCAATCCGTCAGCCAGCTGCTTTTTGTGGTGTTGTAGGATTAAAACCTACTTACGGACTCGTTTCTCGATTTGGCTTGATCGCGTTCGCATCATCACTCGATCAAATTGGACCAATCACAAACACCGTAGAAGATAACGCCTATCTTCTTCAATCTATTGCAGGTCACGATAAGATGGATTCAACATCAGCGAACGTTGACGTTCCAGATTACCTTTCTAGCCTAACTGGTGATGTAAAAGGATTACGTATTGCTGTACCGAAAGAATACCTTGCTGAAGGTGTAGATGAAGACGTGAAGAACAGCGTCCTTCAATCACTTAAAAAGCTTGAAGAGCTCGGCGCAACTTGGGAGGAAGTATCTCTACCTCACTCTAAATATGCTGTAGCGACATACTATCTTCTTTCTTCTTCAGAAGCATCAGCTAACCTTGCTCGCTTTGACGGCGTCCGCTATGGCGTTCGTGCTGAAGCTGAGAACCTTCTTGATCTTTATAAGAAAACAAGAAGCGAAGGCTTTGGTGACGAAGTGAAGCGACGTATTATGCTTGGTACATTTGCACTTAGCTCTGGCTATTACGATGCTTATTATAAGAAAGCACAAAAAGTTCGTACGCTCATCAAGAATGACTTTGAAAAAGTATTCGAGGACTACGATGTGATTATCGGACCTACAACGCCGACACCAGCCTTTAAAGTAGGCGAGAAAATTGATAACCCGCTAACGATGTATGCGAATGATATTCTCACAATCCCGGTTAACCTTGCAGGCGTTCCTGCGATTTCCGTACCTTGTGGTTTATCAAATGGCCTACCTGTTGGACTTCAAATAATCGGAAAGCACTTTGATGAGAAGACCGTTTACCGCGTAGCTCATGCATTTGAGCAAGCAACGGATCATCATAAGGCTAAACCAGAGCTGTAAGGGGTGACGACTGAAAATGAATTTTGAAACTATTATTGGTCTGGAAGTTCACTCAGAACTGAAGACAAACACAAAGATTTTCTGTAATTGTTCAACGAATTTCGGTGCGCCGCCTAACACGAACGTTTGCCCGATCTGTCTAGGTCATCCTGGTGTTCTTCCAGTGATGAACGAACAAGCTGTTGATTTTGCGATGCGTGCGGCAATGGCATTGAACTGTGAAATCGCAGAAGATACGAAGTTTGACCGTAAAAACTATTTCTACCCAGATAATCCGAAAGCTTATCAGATCTCACAATATGATAAGCCAATCGGTGAAAACGGATGGATTGATATTGAAGTAAACGGCAAAACAAAGCGTATCGGTATTACGCGTCTTCACCTTGAAGAAGATGCTGGTAAGCTCACGCACGTTGATGGAGAGAACCATTCTCTAGTTGACTTCAACCGTCAGGGTACACCACTTGTTGAGATCGTATCTGAGCCGGATATTCGTACACCTGAAGAAGCGTATGCTTACCTTGAGAAGCTTAAAGCGATTCTTCAATATACGGAAGTGTCTGACTGTAAAATGGAAGAAGGATCTCTTCGTTGCGATGCGAACCTTTCTCTTCGCCCATATGGACAAGAAGAGTTTGGTACAAAAACTGAGCTTAAGAACTTGAACTCATTTGCTAACGTACAAAAAGGTCTTCAATTCGAAGAAGTACGTCAGGAGAAAGAACTTCTAGCAGGAAACGTGATCGGTCAGGAAACGCGTCGTTATGACGAAGCTGGCAAGAAAACAATTCTGATGCGTGTGAAAGAAGGATCTGACGACTACCGTTACTTCCCAGAGCCTGACCTTGTTCGTCTTGCGATTAATAAAGAGTGGATGGACCGCGTGCGCGAAGATATTCCTGAACTTCCAGATGCTCGTCGTGAGCGCTATGTGCAGAAATATGATCTTCCAGAGTACGATGCGATGGTACTCACTCAGTCCAAGAAAATGTCAGATTTCTTCGAAGTAGCGATTGACCAGGGAGCTGATCCTAAACAAGCCTCAAACTGGTTGATGGGTGAAGTATCGGCATACTTAAATGCGAACTATAAAGAAATTGATGAAGTGGCCCTAACTCCGGAAGGATTAGGCAAACTAATTTCTCTAATCGAGAAAGGAACAATTTCTTCTAAGATCGCGAAGAAAGTATTCAAAGATCTTATCGAAAAAGGCGGCGATCCTGAACAGATCGTTAAAGACAAAGGCCTTGTGCAGATTTCTGACGAAGGCGAGCTTCGTTCAATCGTTTCAGGTATTCTTGACGAGAACGAACAATCCATCGAAGACTACAAAAACGGGAAAGACCGCGCACTCGGCTTCCTCGTTGGTCAAGTGATGAAGGCAACCAAAGGAAAAGCAAATCCTCCAATGGTAAACAAACTCATTGTTGAAGAAATGGATAAGCGATAAATTGTGAAACCCTCCCATTGCGGAGGGTTTTTTTATTGTCTATATAGAAGTGCAAGCTTGTATACCTCATCCGCATTTTTTCGGCTTTGCTTTTTTTTAGGGAAAAGCCTATAATCAGAACAGAAGGTTAAGCGGTGGAAAACGGTCACGAGAATGTGGGCGTTTTTTGTTTGCGGCTATCATATAAATAAAAGAAGACATTACTTAAGAGAACGCGTACGATTGTTGTCCAAACCAAATCAAAAAAGTAACCATACATGCAAATCAGAATGAAAGAATTAAGATAGAGAAGATAGGATGATGAAGGATGAAACGTGCAAGACTAATTTATAATCCAACGTCCGGTAGAGAACAAGTGAAGCGCTCGCTGCCATACATTTTAGAACGCCTTGAAGTAAATGGGTACGAGACGTCTGCCCATGCAACCACTTGTGAAGGGGATGCAACGGAAGCAGCGCGCATCGCTGTAGAAAGACGATTTGATCTTGTTATTGCTGCAGGTGGAGACGGAACGATTTATGAAGTAATCAATGGCATCGCTGAGCAGCCGTATCGTCCAAAAATGGGGATTATTCCAGTTGGTACAACGAACGATTTCGCACGAGCGATTGGCGTTCCTCGCACAGTTGAAGGTGCTATGGATGTCCTATGCAACGGCCTTGAAATGCCAATTGATATTGGTCGTGTAAACGAACATTACTTTATCAACATCGCAGGTGGCGGACGCCTGACTGAATTAACGTATGAAGTGCCTAGTAAGCTTAAAACAATGCTTGGCCAGCTAGCTTATTATATGAAAGGCATCGAAATGCTTCCATCCATACGCCCGGCGAGGACTCGGATTGAATATGATGGAAAACTCTTTGAAGATGAAATTATGCTTTTTCTAGTCTCTAACTCAAATTCCATCGGCGGATTTGAAAAGCTAGCCCCTCATGCGTCATTGAATGATGGACTGTTCGATCTCATGATTTTGAAAAAGACGAACATCGCAGAATTCATTCGGATCGCAAGTAGTGCGCTACGTGGTGATCATATTAATGATCCAAATGTTGTCTATAAAAAAGCAAGTCACATCAAAGTAGAATCAGTCGATAAAATGCAGCTCAACCTGGACGGAGAGTACGGCGGCCCACTTCCAGCAGAGTTTACGAACTTATATCGTCACATCACAATGATCGTCCCGAAAGAAACGAGCGAGAAACATACAAACGAAGAAGAAGCCGCGCACAAGCGCGCTATTTCAGGTGAGTAGAAGTGAAGTGTATGGGAGAAGTCAGAGACTGAGAGCTCTGGCTTTTTCTGTTGTAGTGGAGGGAAATTGGGTTTGGCCAATAAAAATTGATTTTGGCTAATATATTTCAGATTTGGCCAATATATCGTGAGTTTAGCCAATATAATCCCATTTTGGCCAATAAACCATGAAATCGAGCTTGCCTCACATGCAAAAAGCACCGCGCTGATACATTTCGCGATCCATTCACACTGTGGTACAATTTTTGTACATGAAATTGAACGGAAAAGGACGGAAACCAAATGAGTAATCAAGAAGTACCTGTAAAAAAGAATGACGTTGTTGAAGTAGAGTTCAGAGACCTTTCCCATGACGGAGCAGGCGTTGCGAAAATAGATGGTTACACGCTTTTCGTCCCGTACGGTATCCCTGGCGAAACAGCGAACGTGAAAGTGATCAAAACGAAGAAAGGTTACGGCTTCGGAAAGATTCTTGATGTGAAAGTTGAGAGCGAAGACCGTAACATGCCGCCGTGTCCAATCTTCTATCAGTGTGGAGGCTGCCAAACACAGCACATTACGTACGATAGCCAGTTGAAGTTCAAGCATAAGCAAGTTCAAGATGTGATGGAGCGGATCGCGAAAATCGACGTACCCGTTCATCCTGTGCTTGGCATGGAAGACCCATGGCGCTACCGCAACAAAGCTCAGGTACCAGTTGGCGAACAGAATGGTAAGATCGTCGCTGGCTTCTACCAGCAGCGCAGTCACCAGATTATCGACATGGACCAGTGCCTCATTCAGGAGCAGGAAAACGATGAAGTTTTACGAGTTGTAAAAGGAATTGCTGAGAAGTACGGCATCCGTGCATACGACGAGCGTTCACATCGCGGAACGCTCAGACACGTTGTTGCAAAATACGGAAAGCAAACAGACGACATCATGGTCGTCATCGTTACAAAAAACAAAGACTTACCAAATCGCAAGAACATCATCAAAGACATCACTGAGCAACTTCCGAAAGTGAAATCAATCGTTCAAAACGTAAATCCAAAGCGCACGAACGTGATCTTCGGTGACGAAACCCGCGTCCTGTGGGGCTCACCATACATTTACGATACGATCGGCGACATTAAATTCGCCATCTCAGCTCGCTCGTTTTATCAGGTGAACCCTGATCAAACAAAGGTGCTTTACGATCAGGCGCTTGAATACGCTGGACTTACTGGGAATGAAACGGTCATCGACGCTTATTGCGGCATCGGAACGATTTCTCTTTTCCTCGCGCAAAAAGCAAAGCAGGTATACGGCGTTGAAATCGTACCAGAAGCGATTGAAGATGCGAAGCGAAATGCTGATTTAAACGGCATTACAAACGCAGAGTTTGCGGTAGGTGAAGCAGAGAACGTCATTCCAGCCTGGAAAGAGCAGGGCATCAAGCCTGATGTGATCGTCGTTGACCCACCACGTAAAGGGTGTGACGAAGCTCTACTTCAAACAATTATTGATATGAAGCCTGAGAAAGTCGTTTATGTATCATGTAACCCAGCTACGCTCGCTCGTGATCTACGCATCTTAGAAGATGGTGGTTTTAAAACGAAAGAAGTTCAGCCGGTTGATATGTTCCCGCATACGACGCACGTCGAGTGCGTAGCCGTACTGGAGCTATAATAAACTTCACTAAATCCCACCTTAACTCCAAAGTTGAGGTGGGATTTTAATTAGTTGCCATAAGGTGTTTGGTTTATAGCAGGATTAGTCTTTATAATAGTTATACTTGTTGAAATATATTTTGTGAAATTGAATAGAGTGCAATTAAATTGAATCGCATATAGTGGTGTGATATGGTTTAGGCGTGAAGCATTATTGTATTCTTGAAGGAGTGAGGATCTTGACTATTACGTTTACGGACGCTGCAATTGAACATTTAAATACAGAGGATCACGTAGCTTTTCAGCTTAATCCTAGTTTAGGTGGATGTAGTATTGGTGCGGATTGGATCACATTTAAGGCTTTGTCTTCCAAGGAAACACAGACAGGTGAGAAGTTGTTAGAGACTAATTATAAGCCTGTGGTTTTAGGAGTTAAGCACGAATCCTTTTTCAAAGAAGATATGATCATTGACTACTCTAGTAAAAGAAATGCATATACGTTAAAAAGCAAAAGTGAGATTCTCAGTTCTCGTTTGCCATTAGAAAAATAAGTTAGATTTACGAGTGAAAACATCAGGAACTGAAAGATGACCGAAAAAAAGCACCATCTCAAACTCTTCTAAGCGTTTGAGACGGTGCTTTTATGATTTATTATGCGTTAGACGCCATTTTATCCTTACTCATTTTCAGGTCAAAACGATCAGCATTCATGATCTTCACCCATGCTGACACAAAGTCGCGCACGAATTTCTCTTTATTGTCTTCTTGTGCATAGACTTCTGTATAAGCACGGAGGATGGAGTTTGAACCGAAGACGAGGTCAACGCGTGAAGCAGTGCGGACAAGTTCGCCTGTTTTGCGGTCGCGTCCTTCGTATTCATTGAAGTCAGCTGGCTTCCATTCAATTCCCATGTCGAGTAGGTTTACAAAGAAGTCGTTTGTTAGTGTACCAACGCGATCAGTGAACACGCCATGCTTCGTACCCTTGTGGTTTGTCCCAAGTACGCGCATACCACCAATAAGAACGGTCATTTCAGGAGCAGTTAGACCGAGAAGCTGTGACTTGTCGACGAGTAGCTCTTCAGGACTTAACGTGTATTCCTTCTTCTGATAGTTACGGAATCCGTCAGCCATTGGCTCTAATACGTCAAAGCTTTCAACATCTGTTTGCTCTTCGGTTGCATCCCCGCGTCCTGGTGAGAATGGAACAGTAACGTCAACACCAGCATCTTTTGCCGCTTTTTCTACAGCTGCACTACCTCCAAGAACAATCAAGTCAGCAAGGCTAACTTTTTTATCAAGTTTGCTTTGGATTTTCTCATATACGGATAGTACTTTTGATAATTGCTCTGGTTCATTTACATCCCAGTTATTTTGTGGCTCTAAGCGGATACGCGCACCATTAGCACCACCGCGATAATCAGAACCGCGATACGTACTTGCAGAAGCCCAAGCTGTTGTCACAAGCTCGCTGACACTTAATCCGGAGTCGAGGATTTTAGCTTTCAGGTTTTCAACTTCAGCAGCAGTCAATTCGTAATCCACATTCGGGATCGGGTCCTGCCAGATCAAATCTTCCTGTGGTACTTCAGGGCCAAGGTATCTTTCTTTCGGTCCCATGTCACGGTGAAGCAATTTGAACCATGCACGTGCAAATTGATCAGCGAAATATTCGATATCCTCGTGGAAGCGACGTGAAATCTTTTCATAAATTTCATCTTCACGAAGCGCCATATCTGCTGTTGTCATCATAGTATTCACTTTAATTGAAGGATCTTCAGCATCTGGTGCAAGGTGCTCTGGTTTAGGATTCACTGGCTTCCATTGGTGAGCTCCTGCAGGGCTTTTTGTTAATTCCCACTCATAGCCGAATAGTAAGTCGTAGTATCCGTTATCCCATTTTGTTGGATTAGCGGTCCATGCGCCGTCTACACCACTTGTAATTGTGTCGCGACCTTTACCACTTCCGTAAGAGTTCTTCCAACCAAGTCCCTGCTCTTCAATATCAGCAGCTTCCGGTGCGGCTCCAACGTTAGCCTCAGCATCTCCTGCGCCGTGTCCTTTACCAAATGTATGACCACCGGCAATAAGAGCAACCGTTTCTTCATCATTCATTCCCATTCGGGCAAATGTTTCACGAATGTCACGTGCACTTCCTAGTGGATCTGGTTCGCCATTTGGTCCTTCAGGATTCACATAAATAAGCCCCATTTGAACGGCAGCTAGCGGACTTTCGAGCTCGCGGTCGTCTGAATAACGGTTGTCACCAAGCCACTCTTTTTCAGCACCCCAATAAATATCTTCTTCTGGATGCCACACATCTTCGCGTCCGCCAGCAAAACCAAATGTATTCAAGCCCATTGATTCAAGCGCAACGTTCCCCGTGATGACAAGTAAATCAGCCCAAGAAATCTTATTTCCGTACTTTTGCTTGATTGGCCAAAGGAGGCGACGTGCTTTATCAAGGCTCGCGTTATCTGGCCAGCTGTTCAATGGTGCAAAACGCTGCGATCCAGTAGCGCCACCGCCACGTCCGTCACCAGTACGATATGTACCAGCTGCGTGCCATGACATACGGATGAAGAGAGGGCCATAATGTCCATAATCAGCTGGCCACCAGTCCTGGCTGTCTGTCATTAAGTCACGAAGATCCTGCTTCAGTGCATAATAGTCCAGCTTTTTGAATTCTTCAGCATAATCAAAGTCTTCCCCCATTGGGTTGCTTTTGCGGTCGTGCTGTTGAAGAAGTTGCAAGTTTAACTGGTTCGGCCACCAGTCTTTATTTGTAGTCTTCACTTTAGTCGTAGTAATGGCGCTATCTTCCTTTGTTTGGCCGTGAGAGACAGGGCACTTCCCAGCTTGGCTGTCATGCATTTCATTTTTATCCATATTTCAATCTCCTTCCGAATTTAAGAAAATTAATTATAACTCCTATTAGATTATAATTATAATAAATTAATAATCATTTTGGAAGAGTTATGCACTAATTTTCACAAAATAAATTTAATAACTCGTTTTATAAAGCGGTTACAATTAATGGGAAAGAAATAGTCACCCTTGTTTCGGGTTTATTTATCCACTTACTATATATTTTCGATTCCATTACGAGTTTACCTCTTTCAAAAAACAGTTTATGGCATATCATATAATAGAAAAGAGAGGCGGTAATCCCCGCCTCTCTTTTTAGTAACCTATTTTGTTATAAGCTGATCCTTCAAAAGAAACTTTTCAACCACTTTTGCGACACCATCATTCTCGTTCGTATCTGCAATATAGTCAGAAATCTTTTTGATGTCATCAGGGGCATTACCCATTGCAACACCTAGGCCTGCAAATTCAATCATTTCTTGATCATTGTAGCTGTCTCCAACTGCAATGACTTCTTCCCGTTTAACACCGAGCTCGTTAATAAGCTTCTCGATGCTCGTGCCTTTCGTAATCCCTTTATCAGTAAACTCGAGAAAGTAAGGCTTAGAACGCATCACGCTGAATTCTTCACCTAACTCAGCTTGAAGTTTGGTTTCCACTTTCTTCAGATGCTCCGGTTCACCGACCATCAGAACTTTTACTACTGGTTCTGTGACACGATCGATAAACGAATCGACGACAGTGATTGGTAGACCTGTTAGATCAGACTCAATCGTTGTGTAGGGATTTTTTTCGGCGGTAATAATTTCATCCTCGACGTAAGTGTGAATATAGACGTTCTCTCGAAGACTGATTTCGTAAAGTCGTTGAACAGCTTCGACAGATAATGTCTGACTGAAGAAATCCTTTTTGGAATGACAGTTAATAATCTTTCCGCCGTTAAAAGAAAGAATATAACTCTCATAGTCTGCGAGCAGGAGCTCCTCAGCATATGGGACCATTCCGAATGTTGGGCGTCCAGACGCAAGCACGACTTTGTTTCCTTCTTGCTGGGCTTGCATAAGAGCTTCTTTGCTTCGAGCAGAAATCATTTGATCAGCATTGAGCAATGTATCGTCTAAATCTAATACAATCATTTTATATGACATATGTGATTTTCATCTCCTTACTAGTTTCCTTTACCATTTTACTAGAAATAATGAGATAGAGGGGGAGGGATTAATAAATGGAAAAAAGTAATTAGTGTATTAGGTAACGAATAGAACGTTAGATCATAATTGAAATAATAGAGGACTAGTTAAATTCATGGGCTGATCATGGTCAATTCCGTGAGCCGTCCCCACACTTTTAGAATACTTATAAGCTAATTAAATAGAAAGATATATCCATTTCGCTAAACTCTTATGCTTTACGCATCATGTTAACGGGTATATGAATAATGTAGAGCATTGATGTTACAAAACCATTTATAAGAATTGATAACATTGTGCTAATGATCATTTGATAGCTTAATATACTTAGAAAGGGTGTAGTAAAGAATGAAAGTACTTATTGTTGGTGCAAACGGTCAGGTTGGAAAGCATCTTGTTTCATTTATTCAAGATCATAAAGACTTAGAAGCGAAAGTTATGATTCGAAAAGAGGAGCAAGCTTCCTACTTTAAAGATTTAGGTGCTGAAACAGCGGTAGTTGATTTGGAAGAAGACATTAACGCTATAGCAAAAGCTGCTGAAGGCGTAGATGCTGTTGTCTTCACAGCAGGTTCTGGACCAAACACTGGAGCAGACAAAACCGTTCTTGTTGATTTAGACGGTGCTGTAAAAACAATTGAGGCTACAAAACAAGCTGGTGTGAAGCGTTTTATTATGATCAGTTCCTTTGATACATCTCGTGAAGCCATCCAGTCTGCACCTTCTTCCTTTTCACCATACGTGGTAGCCAAACATTATGCAGACAAATGGTTAAGAGCAACTGATTTGGATTATACAATTATCCATCCAGGTTTATTAACAAATGATAATGGAATTGGCAAAGTGAATGCAGCATACGAAGTAGAGAGAAATGAAATTCCTCGAGAAGATGTGGCAAGTGTCATTTTGGCCACTCTTGAAAATGATGCAACCATTGGGAAAGAATTTCAGGTTGTAACTGGAACGAATTCAATTAAGGATGAAATTAGTTCACTGTAATTGAAAGGTTATGCTTGGGACTTAGTACTCGTCTCACGATACTCATAAGTTTGAAGCTTCAGAGGCTTGAATTGAGAAATGTATGAGTCAGTGAATGAAGCGATAGGAATAGATTAAAAGGAGAGCACCTGATATCAGGTGCTCTCCTTTTAAATGGTAGTTACTAACAATTGTATTTTATCAGAAACGAACCAGAATGAATGTCCTTTTTCTAAATATTTCTGAAGGGGATATGAACAGAAGGACAAAAAAACAACCACCAGGAATTCTCCCTGATGGTTGTGATAAAAAAATTAGCAATCTTGCCCTTTAACAAACGCAGCGCCAACGATAATAAGAAGAATGAACAAAACAACGATCAACGCGAAGCCATTCCCGTAACGAGCGCCACCTACCTGGTTTCCACAGCCGCCATATCCAGCGCCGCCTACCTGGTTTCCACATCCGTAACCATAACTCATGAAATCATCTCCTTTCATAGGATCTTCTTTAGTGTATGAAGGAGATATGAATCGTGCTTAGGTGATGGACTAGGTAGAAGAAAGTTAGGTAGATCTTTATAAGACTAATAACAAAATTCTGCTTTACTAAAGCAGAATTTTGTACTTTCTATTTAAAAGAAGCATACCCTTCATCAGCCATTACGACGCTACAATTAGCAACTAAAAGATCGTGATATCGTCATGGTAGAGATCGAAGAAGGAGAGCATGAAAGGGTGTATCTTGCCCTTGTTCGTCATCGAGAAGGACAAGCAACTCGAGTAGGAAAAGAGTTTGTAACTAACATAAAAAAACATTTCTAAAAAAAGGACTGGTTCATCATTTGAACCAGCCCTTTTCCTTAAATCGCGATATTGCTTCAATTCGATTTGTTACTTCTAATTTATCCAGAATAACAGAAATATAATTACGAACCGTTCCAGGGGTAATGTAAAGTTCACTTGAAATGTCTTTTGTGTTTTTACCATCAGCCATTAACTGAATGACTTGCTTCTCACGTTCTGTTAGCGGATTTTCATTACCGAAAGCTAGATCCACTAACTCAGGCGAGAATATCCTCTGACCTTCAATGATCTTTCGAATCGAGCTTGCGAGCTCATCACTCGGACTATCCTTCAGAAGATAGCCACTAACGCCAGCTTTACGAGCACGTTCAAAATAACCAGCACGAGCAAAGGTTGTTAGTATAATGATTTTACATGAATGACTGCTTAGCTCTTCAGCTGCATCAAGTCCGCTCTTAAGTGGCATTTCAATGTCCATAATACAAATGTCTGGCTGTAATTCTTTTACTAAAGAAATCGCTTCTTCACCATTCGTCGCCTGACCGACAACTTCCATTCCTTCTTCTAGGTCGAGTAAGGCGCCAAGCGCCCCAAGTAGCATACGCTGATCCTCCGCAAGCACGATGCGTATCACACCGATCCCTCCTGTTCTTTTTGTTGAATCACATTTGGTACACGAATATTTAAAATTGTTCCTGTTGAAGAATTAATATCAAGAGAGCCGTTTACGAATTCTAGTCGCTCCCTCATTCCCTGTAGTCCGTGTCCTTTGAATGAAGTTGTTCCTTCTGGGATGCCATCACCGTTATCTTCGACTTGAATGAGGACATCTGTTGGAGATTGTTCAATCAGAACTCTGCACCATGAAGCGTTACTGTGTTTGACGATATTCGTCACAGCTTCTTTGAGACACATGCTTAAGACATTTTCTACGAGTAACGGTGTATTCTCAAGTTGTTGATTACCTTCAAAACGAAATTCCATCTCTGCGGCCTGTAAAATTTGTTGTACGCGTAAAAGCTCGTCTTCAACTCTTGCTCCACGCATATTCGATACCATTTCGCGTACTTCTTTTAAAGCGGTTCTTGCTGTTTGTCGAATATCATGAATTTCATTAATAGCAGCATCAGGCTTAACAGGAATTAGCTTTCTAGCTAAATCACTTTTAAGTCCGATCATCGATAGTTTTTGCCCGAGTGTATCATGTAAATCGCGTGCAATCCGTTCTCTTTCTTCAATCACCATCAGCTGCGAAATTTTCTCATTCGCGTTTTGGAGTTGTTGCTCCAAGCGGTGCTGTTTGTTTCGATAGCGAATGGTAAAAGGGAGCAGAGCCACTCCAAGCACACAGATGAAAATAAATGGGAGCTGTGGTAGTAATGTATCATCGTGAGTGAAGAATATAATCACTGTTGCAGCAATCGTCGTTGTGAGATGAACAATATAGAGTGTTAGAAACCCTGCTTTATTCTCGATGCTACCAATAAAAAACGCTAAAAACAGAGCGAAGTAGACATAACCGAATAAAATCGTCATCACAATACTTATGGCCATTTCAATGCTGACCCATAAATAGACTAATTTACTATTTGAAATGAAAGATAATCGATAGGATAAGAAAAATAAAAGAATGACGAAGATGCCGATTGTAATTTCTATAACCGATGAAGATCGGAAAATAAAAAAGAAGGGTAGCAAACAAAAAATAATCCAAACGTAAGAACTGATCCCAGTGTTCTTAGGAATGATATGATACCAGCTTTGCATAGGGATCTCCTTTCGAGGTGCTTTAATTACAGGATATACCATCAGTATTCGCCTGTCACTTATCTACCATTAGTATAATCTCTTTAAAGATATTGAAAAACCCATCCAGGCTGAATGGGTTTTTCAGTAATGTTATTTTTCCTGGAAGCTTGGTCTTTTCGTAGTCATCATCGCAAGCTTTGCAGGATTTTTAAGAAGTGGTTTTACTTCTTTAAATGTAACGAACGTTTTATTCTTTGTATCATATAGACGGAATCGAATGGATTCAAGGCTTGATAATAACGTAATCGTCGTCGCCTTATGCAATGGAGGCGTTGATTCATGCGCCTTTTCAAGATGATAGTTTGGCACTCTTGGACTTAAGTGATGCACGTGATGATACCCGATGCTTCCGGATACCCACTGAAGAAGTTTAGGAAGTTTATAGTAAGAACTGCCATCCACGGCTGCTTTTACAAAGTCCCACTCTGTTTCATCTTCATAATAAGAGTCCTCGAATTGGTGCTGAACATAGAACAACCAGATTCCAAGTGACCCAGCAACATAAAGAATTGGAAGTTGAATGATTAGAAACGCTTCCCATCCAATAGCCAGGATCAATAGGGAATAGATCGCAACGATTGATGCGTTGGTAATGTA
Source organism: Anaerobacillus sp. QJM3NY_17 (assembly GCF_056173665.1). NCBI lineage: Bacteria > Bacillati > Bacillota > Bacilli > Caryophanales > Bacillaceae > Anaerobacillus > Anaerobacillus sp. QJM3NY_17. The sequence continues at coordinate 353,599 of NZ_CM149685.1, forward strand.
TGTGCTCATACGCTCTTTACGTTTCGCGTCTTTGCGATTAAAACGGTTAGCGATAAGGAAAAGGTAGATCGGACCAAGCCCGAACATCACAATCGGGTTACGGTAGAGACGATAAGCGAGTCTCCCCCAGAATGTAGCTGCAGCATACTCTTCAACTGTCATCACCCAGATATCGCCTGTTCCACGCTTATCTAAGTTTCCACTTGTTGCGTGATGAATATTATGCTCGCGTTTCCATTTTTCAAACGGGAAAAGAGTAATGATCCCAGAGATCGTACCAACTATCCGGTTTGCTTTTTGACTCTTAAAGAAAGAGCCGTGTGTGCAATCGTGAAAAATAATAAAGATTCGAACGACAAATCCTCCTGCGATCATCGCAAGTGGAACGGCTAACCAGGCAGACACGCTTAAGCTCTGATAAGCCAGAAACCATAGCAACAAGAATGGAAGAAGGGTGTTCAAGAGCTGTCGTACCCCTACGACCGTGTCGGGTTTTGCGAAAGTTGATACACTTTTTTTCAATTCTTTTTGTTTTTGTTTTTGTTCATTCATATGGTTACCCCTTTGTTAGGCATAGTTGAAATAACGTTAAGCCTAATGATAGAGGATTTGGTGTCATGGTGTAAGACACAAACGTCAGGACATAACCATGATAAATGTCATGGGTTTGTTGGGGATAAAAGGAAGATAGAGTATGCTATCATGCAAAAAAGCCTGAAAAACCTCTACTTTAGAGGTTTTTCAGGCTTTTAACACTATTCTAAGTTCGCATGCTTTCCATACATCTTATTCGTATCCAACCCTTTCTTATCCATAAAGCGTAAAATTATCGCATCATAGAAAAGTAAAAGAGTCTGTTCAAATAAAGAGCCCATTGGCTGAATCGTTTCATAATCACCTGACTGATCCTTTGGTGAACCTGGTAATGTTACGATGATGTCTGCTAGCTCGCCAATTGTTGAGTCAGGATTAATTGTTACAGCAGCGATCTTTCCGCCGATATTGGCGGCCTTATTCGCAATGGAAACGAGCTGTTTCGTTTCACCAGAACCTGATCCGATGATGACAAGATCACCTTCTTCAAAGTTTGGTGTGACCGTTTCGCCAACAACGTAAGCATCAATTCCCATGTGCATCATGCGCATCGCAAAAGACTTTGCCATAAAGCCAGATCGACCACCGCCAGCAACGAAAACCTTGTTCGCTTCGAGAATTTCGTTAGCGAGCTGTTCCGCTTCTTCGTCAGCAATGAGATCTACTGAACGATTTAGCTCATCAATGATTTCAGCTAAATAGTGAGTAGTCTGCATGGTTGATTATCCTTTAATAAGCTCTTGCATTTTTGATGCAACGGCTTTTTTATCGTCTTCACCAGTAATACCGCCACCTACGATGACAAGGTCTGGTTGTACTTTTACAACTTCTTCAAGAGAATCAAGCTTAATGCCACCAGCGATTGCTGTTTTCGAATTCTTTACGACGCCTTTAATTGTTTCAAGGTCTTCGAAAGAATTCTGGCCTTTTGCTTGAAGATCGTATCCAGTGTGGACACAAATATAGTCAACGCCAAGTGCGTCTACTTCTTTCGCACGAGTTGCGAGATCTTTCACTGCCATCATATCAACAAGGATTTCCTTACCTTGTTTCTTCGCTTCTTCAACAGCACCTTTGATTGATTCATCTTCAGCAGCACCAAGAATTGTGATGATATCTGCGTTAGATTCAGATGCTTTCATAACTTCATATCCTGCAGCATCCATAATTTTAAGGTCTGCAAGAACTTCAAGGTTAGGGAATGCTGCTTTCATATCTTTGACAGCACGAAGACCTTCATTGATGACGATCGGCGTACCGATTTCAACAATATCAATATGCTCCTGAACTTCTTTCACTAGTTCAATACCTTCTTCTGTGTTTACCAAATCTAATGCTAGCTGTAATTTCATAATACGTTCACTCCCAATCCATAATTTTTCTTTCTCTCTCTTGTCCGACACCAATATAATCGATCTGTTGGTGTAGTAGCAAGTATACTGCTTACAACCTATTAATGTAAGTACGCACATTAAACTTACATAGTGTCAAAAAGTATACTATGAGTTATACTGGGCTTAAACGGAGGTGATGCGTATGTCACGTACCCAGGATAAAACATTTTACTGTGAAAAAGAATTAACGCTTGCGGTTATCGGAGGCAAATGGAAAATGCTTATCTTATGGCATTTAGGTAAGCAGGGAACGAAGCGATTTGGTGAGCTAAAGTCACTAATGCCGGGAATTACACAGCGTATGCTAGTGAACCAGCTACGAGAATTAGAAGACGACCAAATCGTACATCGAGAAGTATACCCTGTTGTCCCTCCGAAAGTAGAGTATTCCCTTACCGAGCAAGGTGAAACATTAATGCCTATACTCGACTCCATGTATGAGTGGGGGAAGAATTACAATCAGAACGTCCTTGGCAAACCGATTGAGACGAAAGAGTCTGTATAGAAATAAACGAAAAGCCGGGGCGCTCCCCGGCTTTTCGTTTATTTTAATATTCGACTAAAAGTGAAAGTTCTTCCTTAATTGTTTCCCATGCAAATGAATTCGTATCGGTCAGCACAAAGTGTTCTGCTGAGGGGAGTTCGATAAGTTTAACAAAATCGCCTTCGCCTTCAGCTTCGCGCTGGTAGTAATCACTAATCCCGATCGGAACATTAATGTCTAGCGCACCATGAACGAGAATTTGTTGCACACCAAGCGGAAGAAGTTCCACAGGGGAAGCATTTTTGTAGCGCTCTGGATATTCTCTAGGCGAACCACCTAGTAGTTCTGCGGTAGGGTTATTTGGTTCAAGAGAGAGAACTTGATCTCTGTACTCATGAACACCATGCATCATTTCAAGATCGTTCACACCTGCAAGGCTAACCACTCCGTGAATAGGAAGAGGGGTGTCCGTAATGAATAACTCACTATTCTTATCTATACGGTGACGCGCAGCAATCCATGTAGCAAGATGGCCCCCAGCTGAATGTCCAATCGTAACCACTTTGTTTAGATCGAGCGGATAGGATTCTGCAAGTGTTCTTATGTAGTCAGTTGCTTTTGCAGCATCTGTAAGTGTTCCAGGATAACCTCCGCCTTCTTGTCCCGTTCGACGGTATTCAATGTTCCACGTGGCAAATCCACTCGCTGTTAAATCTTCCGCCACTTTTCTCATGATCTCGAGTGTGAACGGTTTTCTCCAAAAGCCGCCGTGAATAACGATTGCCACGGGGAAAGGTCCTTCTCCTTCTGGAAGTCGTAGTTCGCCAAATTGATTTTCGTTCTCTCCGTAGAAAAATTTCTCCATGTTACTTACCACCTCTCAGATTGGATTAGAGTCCTCTTCATTATCGCATATCTCCTGACACTTTCATTACGTTAGGAATTGAAAAAACCAATCGTTAATCGATTGGCTTTACTTCATAAAAAGGATAATGATGCCTATTGTCCGGACTTTATTCCTTTTGCAACGCTATAAAAATTATTTACAATCATAAATGATCCTGTATTGCCCCCACCGGATCCACTAACCGTATTACTTACGGAGATTGGGGAGATCGTGTGTGCACATTGAACTACCGTTCCGCTATTATTTGTAATGATCACTGGTCCTCTAATAAAACAACCCATCCATTTCACTCCTCAAAAGCCATCTTCTGATAGCAGTATATGGACAAACTGAGTGAATGGTGTGGACATGTCTTTAAAATTAGCGTCTAAATTTAATGAAGCATAAAAAATAGGAGTCAGCTTCTTGACTCCTAATTAAATCGTTAACTTATGAAAATCGCTTGCGCAAATGTGATGCCCCCGGTGATGAGTAAAAAGACGAAGCTATATTTAAGAGTGAAACGGAAGAGATCTCCTTCTCGTCCTACTAGGCCAACCGCACCTGTTGCAACAGCGATAGACTGAGGAGATAGCATTTTTGCCATCACGCCACCTGCAGTATTCGCAGCAACGAGAACCATTGGAAGAACAGCAATTTGTTGAGCAGTAATTTGTTGCAAGTTCCCGAATAAAGCATTGTTAGACGTAACAGAACCAGTTAAGAATACGCCAAGCCATCCTAGGAGTGGAGAAAGGAATGGGAAGACACCTCCGCTTGCAGCAAGAGCTAGACCTAATGTAGAGCTCATGCCACTATAATTTGCAATGAAGGCAAATCCTAGCACCATCATAATTGTAAGTACGGGCTTTTGAAGTTCTTTTATTGTTTCAACAAAAGCTTCTAGCGCTGCTTTAGGACTCATTCTAAGAATGAAAATAGATAGGACCGCAGCGATGAAGATGGATGTTCCTGTTGCTGAAAGAAGATCAAGTTTCAACATCGCCCCATATGGTGTAGGTTCACTTACAATTGGTGCTGTTTTAATAACGAGATTATGGAGTCCGGGTACAGGAATCTGAAGGATCGTTGTTTCAAGTAATCCCCCTTCTACAAATAAATTCTTGAAAGGTTTTAGACTCCAAATTGTGACCATTGCTGTTAAAGCAATGAACGGAGACCATGCTTTTAAAATTCGTCCAGCTGTTAGCTGAGCTTCTGGATCAAGAGAAACAGCAAGCTGTGCTTCAACTGGGTCAATCGTATGGTTTTGCTGCATTTTTGGATGCCAAATCTTCACGAATACAGCTACGGCTACTAAACTAACGATAGAAGACGTAATATTAGGCAGCTCTGGTCCAATAAAAGTTACTGTCGCCCATTGTGTAATGGCATAAGTACTACCGGCTACAAGAGCTGCTGGCCATACTTCTTTCAAGCCTTTCATACCATCCATAATGACGACGAGTAGGAATGGAATTGTGAAAGAGATAAATGGAAGAGACGTGCCAAGAAATTGACCAATTTCCAGTGGAGCGAGCCCGCTCACTTGACCGGCAACAATGACAGGGATGCCCATTGCTCCAAATGCTCCACTAGCTGTATTGGCGATTAAACAAAGGCCCGCTGCTTTAAGTGGTTCGAATCCAAGTCCTACAAGAAGAGCGGCTGTAATCGCAATCGGTGCTCCAAAACCAGCTGCGCCTTCAAGAAACGCATTAAATGAAAAGGCGACGAGCAACATTTGGATTCGTTTGTCATCTGTAATGGATACAATGGAACTCCTGATAATATCGAATTGCCCACTTTTTACAGAAAGTTTATAAAGATAGACAGCACCAATAACGATGTAAGAGATTGGCCATAAGCCAAATGCAAATCCGTAACCAGTAGTCGCTGCAACCATCGTAATAGGCATATCATAGAAGAGGATCGCAATCACTATAGCGAGCATCACTGTAACAGTAGCAGCGATATGCCCTTTCATTCGAAAAGCGGTAAGAGCAAGAAAGAAAAAGATAATCGGAATAAGAGCAATAAAAGCGGATAGCCAGATGTTATTAAATGGGTCATATACTTGTGTCCATGTTTCCATGGGGATCACCTCTTAAGCGTTATAGTAGGTATTCATTTAACCGTCTCAAAACAGGGTTTCATTGCTTCGCGTAACGTCCTTGCAGAATGATGCAGTTGTTTCATCTCGGTCTCTGTGAGATCAAGCTCTACAATTTCTCGAATACCGTTTCTGTCGATAATGGCAGGTGCGCCAATATAGATGTCATTAAGACCATATTCACCTTGCATCAATGTTGAGATCGTTAGGATAGAGCTTTCGTTCCTTAGAATCGCTTTGGTCAGACGTACAAGTCCCATTGCAATACCGTAATAAGTTGCGCCTTTCCGATGAATAATGTGGTAAGCTGCGTCGCGGACGTTCGTGAAAATCTCGTCAAGTACTGGCAACTCTTCTTCTGATAGCATTTTCGTTACTGGGCGGCTACTAATGGTAGCGTGGCTCCATACTGGAAGCTCCGTATCGCCATGCTCGCCGAGGATATAAGCATGTACATTTCTAGAATCGACCTTGAAATGATCGCCGATTAAGTAACGAAGTCTTGCGGTATCAAGAATCGTACCAGAACCAATAACGCGTTCCATCGGTAGACCAGAGAATTTCCATGTAGCATAAGAGAGGATATCTACTGGATTCGTTGCAACGATGAATAGTCCGTCAAAACCACTCTCCATAACGGCAGTAACAATTCCCCTGAAGATGTTTACATTCTTTTCAACAAGATCAAGTCTCGTTTCCCCAGGTTTCTGATTTGCGCCGGCTGTAATTACGACAATGTCAGCATCTCGACAGTCTTCATAATCCCCTGCCCAAATTCTCATAGCTGATCCAAACGGCATCCCGTGATTTAAATCTCTTGCTTCTCCTTCAGCTTTTTCTTTATTTAAGTCAATGAGCACCATTTCATTTACTACTTCTTGATTTAATAAGGCGAAAGCATAGCTTGTCCCAACAAATCCAGTTCCAATGACAGCAACTCTAGTTGTATATCGTTCGTTTTTCATATTAATTCCACCAATCTATTGTATGTGATGTCTTTCACATACATAATATAACGTGGATTTAATTGCTCATATGTGACAAAGATCACATGAAAAGGTTTACATGAAAAATTAATTTTATAAGGTAAAATAAATATGATTACATGAGAAGTCTATGTAAAAAAACGCTCAAAATCTGAGCGTTTTGCTTTTTACCAGAAAAAGAAAGGTGACCAGCTATAAGCGGCGATGGAGGCAAGACCGACTGCAATGAGAGCCGCTCCGAAAAAGAAGTAGCTTCCAAAGCCTGGACCATCGTTTTGGCCATCCATTGGTCGAAGATAGACATTGTCGCGGTCACAATGATCGATGTAACCGTAATGCGTTTTGCCATCATGACAGCGAATGGCTATACACCTACCAGCGTTTTTAGTGAATTCGTCGTGATAAGACATGTTATTCCTCTTTTCTTGTTAAATGTAAGAGTCGGGAAACTCTTAGATCGTGCATTATTACTTTATGAAATTCAGATAGATGGGGTTTGGACAGGAATGGAGCTGAAACAAAATAACGGCTCTTTTGTAAAAGGAATAAAGTAGCTATGATAAGGATAGAAAGAAGGAGGGATGAAATGGACGGTATTAAACAAATTGGGTCTTTCTATCAAGTCGATCATAAGGGGTACCTTGTAAATGATACGTCCTGGGAGAAAATCAATAGAAACTATCGAAACGCGATCGATCGTGCTGTGGAGATTTTAACTATAGCTATGCCTTTAAGCAGTATTTATTTAAGAGGATCAGTGCCAAAGGGGAAAGGAATAGAAGGTGTGTCTGATCTGGATCTCATTGTTTTAACAGAGAACGGGAATGAGCAAGTAGCTGAATTATTGAATCAACAATTAGTTGATGAATTTCCATGGTTAAATGGGTGTGAGATAAGTTTCTATTCAGCTAAAGAGTTAGAGGGGTTAACTTCCTTTTCAATCATTCCATTCATGCTGAAAACGTCCAGTCTCTGTGTTTATGGAAAAGATGTGGCAAAAGCTATTCCTAGGTTCAAGCCACATAGAGCTCTTGCAAATGATCATCTGATTCAGCTAGAAAACCACATCGTTCAGGCAAAAAGCGAGCTTGTTGGAAATGAAGATAGTGAAGATATAGCGGATTGCTGCGGATGGATTATGAAAATCATTGTCCGGAGCGGTCTCGCGCTTGTGATGGAGAAAGATCCAAAGTATACAAGAGACCTTTATCCAGCTTATAAGCTGTTTAGTAATTTTTATCCACATAAAGAGTCTTATATGAAACAAGCCTTAACATACGCTGTATTTCCTACATCCTCAAGAGAAGAGATTACTCACTTTTTGGATCAGTATGGGAAATGGCTTATTCAAGAAGCGAATGATTGGCTAAATGAGTATAACCCTGAAAGAGTTCGGCATCTTTCGATTGAGTAGTAAAAAGGGAGCGAGATCATGGATTCGATCTCGCTCCCTTTTTAAAATTTCATAAATAGGTGATTAGCGCAATTCCGCAAAGAAACAAAACGCTAAGAATCACTTTTCCAAAGAGAGGGAGCTGTTCTTTTCCCTTCTCATTAATACGTTCTTCTTCCTCTTCAAGAGTCGTTTTATCTTTCGATTGGCAGCAGCCCATATCATCACACCTTTTCGGTTTAATACGCTATCCGTCAAAGGGGATTCTCTGTTCAATGTATCCCTTTAAGCAACGCTATCCTTATCCCAACCGGAGATATCGATTTCTAGTGGAATGTTGGCAGCGCGTTGCTTGCGAGCAGAGTAGAAGAAAGCTACAATAACGGCGATCGTAATGATGGTTGCGCCGATGTAGGCGACATTCATTGGTAACCGAAAGCCGATTGGTGCATTAAGAATGTAAGTTGTCGTTGCCATTGTGATAAAAATTGCTGGGATCATGGCAATCCAGTAGTTTTTCTTTGCAATAAACAAGTACATTGCACCAACCCATAAGGCAATCATCGCTGTAGACTGGTTAGCCCATGAGAAGTATCTCCATAGAAGGGTAAAATCAATTTTCGTAAGCCCAAATGCGACAACGAATAGCGGTAGTGCGATCCAGAGGCGATTTGTTACTTTACGCTGTGAGTAATTAAAGTAGTCTGCAATAATCATACGAGCACTTCTGAAGGCCGTATCGCCGGACGTGATTGGAAGGACGATAACACCAAGAATGGCAAGCGTTCCACCGATCGCACCTAGCATGAGAGTAGAAGCTTCACTTACAATCGCAGCCGGTCCACCATTAGCAAGCAGTTCATTTAACCCAACCGGTCCATTGAATAAGCTCATAGCAGCAGCAGCCCAAATCATCGCAATGACACCTTCTGCAATCATCATTCCGTAGAAAATGTTGCGACCTTGTTTTTCATTTTGCGTTGTGCGTGAAATGATTGGCGTTTGTGTAGCGTGAAATCCAGAAAGTGCGCCACAAGAAATTGTTAAGAATAGTAATGGAAAGACTGGTGCATTGTCAGGGTGGAAATTACTTAGCGTGATTTCAGGAATCGGTGCGCCAGTGAACACAAGTCCAGCACCAACGCCGAGTGCGCTAATAAGAAGAAGTGCACCAAAAATCGGATAAAAGCGTCCAATGATTTTATCAATCGGTAACAATGTAGCTAGGATATAGTAAACAAAAATTGCTCCTAGAATAAGACCCATTGTTGCCCAGCCGTTCATTAAGTTGTTCAATAGTCCAGCTGGTGCTGTGACAAACACCGTTCCTGTTAGGAGGAGAAGTAGCACAGCGAAAGCATTCACAACGTGCTTCATCACTGTTCCAAGAAACTTTCCAGCAAGTTCAGGTAAGTGAGCGCCCCTGTTACGAATGGAGATCATTCCTGTAAGGTAATCGTGAACAGCTCCTGCGAAAATACAGCCAAATACGATCCAGAGAAAAGCGACTGGCCCGTAGAGTGCACCAAGAATCGGTCCGAAGATTGGACCAACTCCTGCAATGTTCAATAATTGAATCAAGGAGTTCTTCTTCGTGTTCATTGGAAGGTAATCGACGCCATCCTGATGCGTATAGGCGGGGGTTTGACGTGCTTCCTTAATGCCAAAAATTTTCTCAACAAATTTTCCATAAGTAAAATAACCAATAATAAGAAGTGCAATTCCTGCTAGAAATGTATACATGAAATCATCCCTTTCCGTACAATGTATGCGTTTACATAAAGTATAAGAGATGAGAGGGAGGAATGGACTAATTCCGCTCTAACATGTCTGAAAGTTGGATTGAGATGTTTGTATGAAAGACTGAAATGCACTCGGAATTACAATTCAAGTTCTGTACGTAGTGCTTTTACATAATTACGACTTACAGAAAGCTTTTCTCGAACACCTTCTAATTCAAGCTGATAAGCACCATTAAACCATGGGGTCAGGCGCGTCACGTAGTGAAGATTAACAAGATATCCTTTATGAATTCTAAAAAACGAAAAGGAGGATAGTCGGCTTTCAAGTTCTTTTAGCGCCATCTTCACTTCGTACTCGCCATTTTTTACAACGATCCGTGAGACTTTTTCATCGCGAAAAATAAAGAGGATATCATTGGGATCGAGGTAATGAATCTCACCTTCTAGTTCAACTGAGAGCTTGCCTTTCTTTGGCGGAGGTTCTTCTTTAGTAGATACTTGCATCAACTTCTCTAGACGTTGTACGGTTTGATGAAGCTGTTCTTCATCATAGGGTTTCAGAAGATAGTCAATCGCTTCATATCGAAAAGCTTCTGCAGCAAATTCAGGATAAGCGGTCGCAAAAACGATTAGAGGAGATTTCTTAAGTTCCAATAAGGCTTTTGCTGCTTCCATCCCATTCATTTTGGGCATCTCAACATCAAGAAAAACAACATCTGGTTGAAGTTGAAGTGCTTTGATCACTGCTGTTTCACCTGAATCAGCCTCACCGATCACATTTATCGACTTAAAATGTGAGAGTAAATGAACGAGTTCCTGGCGGCTGTATCGTTCATCATCCACGATTAAACATTTCATTTCGTTCATCTATTAGTCCTCCATTAGTGGAATCAAAAAGCAAATGGTTGTACCGTTGCAAGGCTCGCTATGAATGGCAAGGCTTGCTTCGCTTCCAAATAGCATTGTTAGGCGACGATTAACGTTATAGAGGCCAAGCCCTGTACCAATTTCTGACGACACGTGTACTCTACCAAGCTCTGGTAAACGATCAGGGGAAATCCCTTCACCGTTATCAGTTACGCAAACAGTAACCCCGTTTGGATTTTGAGCAATTGTAATTTCAACAAGACAATCGTTTTCCTTATTTTTGATACCATGTTTAATAGCATTCTCAACAATCGGCTGTAACGTGAGTGGAGGTAATTGGACGGATAATACACTTTCATCGATTGTATATTTAACGGTTAGTCTGTCTACAAATCGTGCTTCTTCCACTTCAAGGTAGGCTTTCACGTGTTTTAACTCCTGGTTAAGCGAGGTCATGTTCGCTGTAGTACCAGATAAATTTTGTCTTAAAAAGTGTGAAAGGGAAACGAGTAATTTACGTGCTTTATCAGGTTCAATACGAATTAACGAAATAATTGTATTCAGTGAATTAAAAAGAAAGTGCGGACTGATTTGTGCTTGTAATGCTTTGATTTCGGCTTCTTTTGCGAGCTGATAGGCTTTATCCGCTTCAGCTATTTCTAACTGATTACTAAGAAGATTGCTGAGACCGAGAACGAGCTCAGTAATAATATGGGTGATCTCTTTTTCCGATCGGAAATAGAATTTTAGCGTGCCGATTGTTTTACCTCGCTGTTTAAGGGGAGCAATAATGGCTGCTCCGAGCGGACAATTCTTCTCAGCACAGTGAATGGTTTGATCATTTGCTATAACAATTTCACCTTTATGAATCACGTCTTTTGTAATGGTCGTTTGAATCTCGTGTCCTGATTGATGATGGTCGTTCGCAAGGCCAACGTGACTTAAAATGTGTGTACGATCCGTTATCGCTACTGCGCTACCTTCAATTTCTCGATGAAGAATCTGACAGACTTCATGAGCTGAAGTCTCAGAAAGCCCTTGTCTTAGATAACCAAGTGTTTGATCTGCGATACGAAGGGTTTTCTGTGCCTGAAGCGCACCAGCTTTTTCTTCCTCGTTTACAACATTTTTTATGATAAGGAGGAAGAGAGCACAGCCAATTCCGTTTGCGAGAATCATTGGAATTCCGATCACTTCTACAAGAGCCATGGCATTTTGAAACGGTTTTGAAAGAAGCAAGATAATGAGCATTTGAACGGCTTCTGCACCTGCACCGATCATAAAGGCTGATCGAAGTTTTACATGACGGTTTCGTTTGTGTAGAGAGCCAGCGATAAGTCCAGCAATAATGGAGGCAAGTCCACAAGCTACTGCTGTAAATCCACCAAGCATATAGCGATGAATCCCTGCAATTAGCCCTGCACCAAATCCAACCCTCTTTCCACCAAGAAGTCCAGCAAGAACGACTCCGATTACTCTTGAATTCGCGATGGCTTCGTCAGAAGAAACTTCAAGTGGCCATGAATTAAATTGGAGTGAATCTGTACTAAATGTTAATCCTGTATATGTTCCGATGATCCCAAAGAAACCAAAGAAGCCAATCGCAACATACTGCTGCTTACGAGCAAGCTGATCGCTGTATATCATATCTCGGAAGAAGCGAAAGCGGGTTAGCACAAACGCAATTGTGACGATAATGCCAAGTCGCTCTAGCATCGTAAGCAAGAGTTCGAACATGAGGGAAAGCTCCTTTCTGGTCTTTGTGGTGCCTGTCACCACCCGGTTTAAGTCAAATTCTGTCGAATGATAAAGCGGTTACTTCTTATTATACGTGTTTTAATGAAGAGATAAAATGGATGGAAGAGAGAAGGCGAATCACTCACACATAAGCTACGATTTCATCTAGCCTCTTATTTTTACGTTTGAATATCAAATTTCCTTAACCGATACTGCAAGCTTTGTCTACTTAGACCTAACACTTTTGCGGTTTTTGATATATTGTTTTTATTTTCTTGAAGCACCTTTTGGATATAAACTTTTTCAGATTTTTCCATTTGTTCTTTCAATGGGATGGGTTGACTGGAATGATGAATGGTAAGTTGATGAGCCTCAATCAAATGCCTTTCTTTTTGTAATGGCGATTTATTTCGATACTGAATGGGCAAATGAGAATAGTGTATGATGTCTTCGCTCATCATTAAATTCATTGCCCCTTCAATAATATGTTCTAATTCTCGTACATTCCCTGGCCAGTCGTAAGCTTGAAATGATTCAGAGACTTCCGTATCTACTCCTTTAACATCCATTTGAAAGAGATCGTTATATTTTGAGATAAACGAATCCACTAATAAAGAGATGTCCTCTTTCCTTTCTCTAAGTGGAGGGATAAATAGAGTCACAACCCCAAGTCGGTAATATAAGTCTTTACGCATTCGTTCCTTCGCAATGGCTTCAATGGGATCTTCGTTCATTGTAGCGATGATTCTAACGTCAATGGCCTTATCTTCTGTGTCACCAATGCGCCGAATTGTTTTTTCCTGTAGGACTCTCAATAGTTTCGCTTGTAAATTCATACTTAAAGAATTAATTTCATCAAGTAATAACGTCCCGCCTTCTGCTTGTTCAAATAAGCCTGGTCGCTCAGTTGCTCCTGTAAATGCGCCTCGCTTCGTACCGAACAGAAGGCTTTCAATCAAATTATCAGGTAAGGCAGCACAGTTTTGCGAAATAAACGGAGCGGAAGAACGGTGGCTACCATTGTGGATGCTTTGAGCAAATAATTCTTTTCCTGTTCCGGTTTCCCCAACGATCAAAACAGACGACGATGTTCGTGTGCTTCGTTTTGTATTCTCAATCACTTCTTGAATGGCAAGACTATCTCCAATAATGCTATCGAATGTGAATCGAGTGTTTCCTTTTCGATTCATATTGTCACGAATTAACCGTTCAAGCTTTGTTACGTCGTTAGAAATCTCGACAGCGCCTTTAATAGTTCCATTTTCTAAAATAGGAAATGAGTTGTTAATTGTTGTGATTTCCTTCCCTTTATTATTGAAATACGTTTGCTTCACATTCGACGTTTCGATGCCTTTTTGAAGTGCCTTAACAAGCGTGCTGCTCTCATTCGCTGAGAACATAAAGACATCTAATAAATATTTATCAACAACATCCTGACGATCCATGGCTTCAATTTGCATCATTTTAGGATTATAAATGATCGTTTTGCCTTTTTCATCAATCACATGAACGCCGACGTCGATTTCATCGATGATTTTTTTGTATACATGATTCATAGTTTTAAGTGCTTTCCAATCGTTCTCCGTTTCATTATCCAAGTTACGTACCTCCTTTGTTACTACCGCTATTGTATGTATGGAAGTACATGGATTGCAATATTATTTTGCACACACATGCAAAATAAATCAATTGTATGCAAAGAGGTTTTGCATGGTGAAATTGAATAATCCCCGTCCTTCCTAAGATTTAATCGTTTTAAAAAGTTGGCATAAAACTTGCTTGTTACTAAGGAGAGGGAGAGCGAAGTTCTTTTTGCTCCTCTAGGTGAGGCGAACTTTTAAAGGAGGAAGAACATGAAGACACAAACAACGACTGAGAATGTGATTGAAAAAACAACCCAATTTGGAGCGAATAACTATAACCCGCTTCCAATTGTTATTACGGATGCAGAAGGGGTGTGGGTGAAAGACCCTGAAGGTAACCGATATATGGATATGTTGAGTGCTTATTCAGCAGTTAATCAAGGACACCGTCATCCGAAAATTATTCAAGCCTTAAAGGACCAGGCAGATAGCATTACATTAACATCCCGAGCTTTTCATAACGACCAATTGGCTCCGTTTTATGAGAAGGTAGCAAAACTAACAAATAAAGCAAAAGTTCTTCCAATGAACACTGGGGCAGAAGCAGTGGAAACCGCTATTAAAACGGTGCGACGCTGGGCTTATGATGTGAAAGGCGTTTCAGAAAATCAGGCTGAAATTATTGCATGTGTCGGAAATTTCCATGGACGTACAATGGCGGCTGTATCTCTCTCTTCTGAGGCTGAATACCAGAGAGGATTTGGTCCAATGTTACCGGGAATTAAATTGATTCCATACGGTGATATTGATGCGCTACGAAATGCCATTACACCAAATACAGCTGCTTTCCTATTTGAACCGATTCAAGGAGAAGCAGGGATTGTCATTCCTCCAGAAGGCTTTTTAAAGGAAGCTTATGATGTTTGTAAAGAAAATAATGTGCTTTACGTTGCAGATGAAATTCAAGCTGGTCTTGGGCGCTCGGGTAAAACATTTGCGTGCGATTGGGAAAATGTTGAGCCGGATATTTACATTCTTGGAAAAGCGCTAGGCGGAGGCGTCTTCCCAATCTCATGTATTGCTGCTAATGAAGAGATTCTTGGTGTCTTTAATCCTGGCTCACACGGATCCACATTTGGTGGGAATCCGCTTGGCTGTGCCGTTTCCGTTGCTGCTCTTGAAGTTTTAGAAGACGAACAGTTAGCTCAGCGGTCACTCGAGCTTGGAAACTATTTTCAAGAAAAATTAAAGGAAATCGATAACCCTCTAATTAAAGAAGTACGCGGTAAAGGATTATTTATCGGAGTTGAATTAACAAAGCCAGCAAGACCTTACTGCGAAAAGTTAAAAGAAGAAGGGCTTTTATGTAAGGAAACGCATGATACGGTGATCCGATTTGCGCCACCGCTTATCATTTCAAGAGAAGATCTTGATTGGGCCATAGCTAAAATCGTAAATGTGTTGTCCAAGTAATAAAGCAACCTTACTTTATAAATTTATGAATATTGAAAACTGAACAAAGAAGCTAGTGACCTAAGGTTCGCTAGCTTCTTTGAATTTTTTTTAGGATTGTAATACATTATCCACAAAGTTCAGTAAGGATCTTTTGAATCGTGTAGATGCTATCATCCTTCTTAAACTGCTTCGAGAAGGTAGGAGCCTGTGAACTGGAAATCCAGATTTTAAGCTCTGCATCAAGATCAAAGTGTCCTGCCGTTTCAATGCTGAAGTGCGAAATGCTCTTGTATAGAACAGAATGATATTCCACTTTCTTACCTGTCATGCCTTGCTTGTCCACAAACAAAAGACGTTTATCTGTAAAGACGATTAAATCCCTCACAAGCTTAAATGCAGCATTCACCTCTTCTGTTTCTGAAAGAATGGTAGATAGCTCTTTTTGCACATCTTCTTTCTTCATCGTTGAAGCGTTCCCCATAAATCCACTTAAAATACCCATTGTAACTCCTCCTTCACATTTGTATTATGTTCTCCCTCATATTCTAGCATAGGTAGTGCCTGTCACCACCCGAACGGGCTCGAATGCTGTCGAGCAATATATGGATAAAAGAAGAGGTTCTTGCATACGTATCGTATGATGCTCGTGATAAATACGAGTTAGCTATACGATCAGGATTAACGGCAATTATTTCTTATTTATAGGAGGGGTAACAATGCCATTTTTGAATATTAAAGATGATGTAGAGCTTTATTATGAAGATGTTGGTATGGGGCAGCCTGTGATTTTCATTCATGGCGTTTGGATGAGTAGCCGCTTTTTCAAAAAGCAGCTTCCGTACTTTAGACAAAAGTATCGTGCGATTTCTCTAGATTTAAGAGGTCATGGCCAATCCTCACACGTTCAAACAGGGCACACAGTGGCAAACTATGCTCGTGATCTGAAGAAATTTATTGACCAGCTTCATCTTAAGGACGTAATGCTAGTTGGATGGTCAATGGGGGCATTTGTAATATGGGAATACTTGCAGCAGTTCGGTGAGGATAACGTGAAGGGGACAGTTATTGTTGATGAGCTAGCATCGGATTTTAAGTGGCCAGATTTTGAAATAGGCGCATTTGATCTACCGGCACTCACCGGAATGATGAGAGAGATTCAATCGGATCAAAAAGGATTGCTTCAAGGATTCATTCCACTGATGTTTAAAAAAGATTTGTCTGAATCTGAGCTCGAGTGGATGTTAGCAGAGACAACCAAAATGCCTGCTTCCATTGCAAGCGCGATTCTTTTCGATCAATCCATCATTGACTGCCGCCCTTATTTAAACCAAATAACGAAACCAACGCTATTGTGTTTTGGAAAAGAAGAAAAGCTCATCCCAGTAGCAGCAGGGGAGCACTTAAATCGAGCGATCCCTAACTCGAAACTTGAATTGTTTGAAGAAAGCTGTCACTGTCCGTTTATAGAAGAAGCTGATAAGTTTAATCGAGTAGTTGATGAATTTATTGGAAGTCTGAATTAGTGCCTGTCACCGCCAGATCAAGCTTAGAAATTAAATAAACGTTTAATTAAGAATAGAGTGTGGACCTAATAAAGGTTCGCACTTTATTTTTTGCCGTATAGAGGAGAATTTCGAAACCTGTCGAATGTTTAAATTTGGAATGAAATGATAAACGGGGAGAGTGAAATCTCGAGATAAGTATTCATGTTAAGCTAACTGTATTAGCTGAATTAAGAAACAACTTTCACAGCAAAGAAGGAGTCAAACATGACAAAAATTTGGTTTAATAGATGGTTTACTACTGTGGCACATTACATAGAGTTAATTCGACAAAACGAAGATGGAGCAGAATTTGAAGTGTATGGTTCACACCCGAACGAAGATGCTTTGTATTTACAGTATTGCGATCATTCTTTTGTTGAACCTGATATTAGTGGCGATGCGTACGTTGCGTATTGTCTACAAGTTTGTGCTGAAAAGAACATCGATTTGTTCATACCTCGTAAAGAAAATGTCCTCATCTCGAAAAACCTTTCGAAATTCCACAGCATCGGTGTAAAAGTTCTCGTATGTGACGCAGAATTAATGGCTCTTATGGATAATAAAGCGGCTATGTACCAATCCATTCTTACAAAGGAAGCAGAGAAAAAGACATCGCTCGTTCCTATTCCAGATTACGCAGTTGTTACCAATGTAGAAGAATTCAAAAAAGCTTATCATCATCTTCGTAAAAAAGGTCATACTGTCTGTTTTAAACCTGTGATAGGTGAAGGCGCCAATGGCTTTCGGGTTATTAGTGAGGGGCAGGAAACGATTGAAGAACTTCTTACGGGTGGGATATCTAGAAGAATTTCAATTGAGCATGCTTGCTCTATTTTAAGTCAAAAAGATTCGTTCCCAGAATTAATGGTCTTAGAGTACTTAGATGGTTATGAGTATAGCATCGATTGTCTTGCGTATGATGGAGAGCTGCATCTTGCTATCCCTCGTAAGAAAGTTGGGGGAAGAGTAAGAGAACTTGAGAACAATGAAGAGCTACTAGAGATTGCACGAGCTATACACAAGGAATATAACATTGATTACATATCAAATATTCAAGTTAAGTTCAGCAATGGAATTCCAAAGCTTCTTGAAATTAACCCAAGGATGGCTGGGGGATTAAATATTAGCTGCTTATCGGGCGTAAACATCCCGTACGAAGCGATTAAACTGTTGCAAAATGGTGGTGATCCGTTCCTTAATTTAAATCCAGAAATGGGTATTCGCGCTAGCCATATAGAAAAAGAAGTTATTCTTTCTTAATTTAAAGGAGGCACTCTGATGAGTATTACATTAATGAAGAAAAACGCTGGTATTATTTTGAAGAAAAAGAATTTAGATCAAGTTGTAGCTAGAGTAGGTCTTGTCCTTGATATTAGTGGTTCAATGCGGAAACTATACAAAGAAGGCGTCGTTCAAAAAGTCGTCGAGCGAGTTCTTGCAGTCGCAAGTCAATTCGATGATGATGGTTCACTAGATGTATGGGTATACGATAATGAGTTTAGTCGATTAAAGCCTGTAACAGAATTTGATTTCGAAGGTTACGTGGATCGTCAAATTCTTTCGAACGATCTCGTTCATAAATTTGGTCGAAATGATGAACCTCTCGTTATGGAAGATGTCATTAGTAAATACGTAGAAGAAGATCCATCGAAAGAGCCCGTGTTCATTGTATTTATTAATGATGGGGGCTGTAAACGTGGAATTAAGAAAGCCATTGTCGAATCTTCAGACCAACCTCTTTTTTGGCAGTTTATTGGTATAGGAGATTCAAACTTCGATGTACTTGAGAAATTGGACACAATGACGGGACGGTTCATTGATAACGCCAACTTCTTCCATATAGGAGATATTGACCGGACAAGTGATGAAGTGTTGTACAATAATCTTCTAAATGAATTTCCTGATTGGTTGGAGGAAGCAAAGGATAAAAGAGTTATTCAGTAAGTAGCTAGTTCCCTATGTTAACAGAATCGACAAAATCTTTTCATTTTATCGTTGTTGCTCAATGGTTAAAGGATTCATTTTAGCTGAAAATATGTTAGTTTTAAATAGAAAGAATTCATTTTTCTAGTTAAAAACAATTTTTTTGTTGAAACATGAAACTTTCTGAATCTAGGCACGTATTACAGAATAGGCAGTTAACTATTAAACTTAACACGCACCATCTCATATTTAACTTAAATCTACTAACAGGAGTGAAACGATTTGACAATTTCTTTGCAGAAAGGTCAACGAATTGACTTAACAAAAGGAAATGCCGGCTTATCGAAAATTATGGTTGGCCTTGGTTGGGATCCAGTTGAGCAAAAGAAAGGTGGTCTTCTAGGCGGTCTTTTTGGAGGCGGAAGCGGCGGCGCTAACGTTGACTGTGATGCTTCTCTCCTTATGCTCGAGGACGACAAATTAACTTCTAAAAAAGATTTAATTTACTTCGGTAACTTAAAAAGCGCATGCGGAAGTATCAATCATACTGGTGACAACCTGACTGGTGCTGGAGACGGTGATGACGAGCAAATTATGGTTGATCTCAGTAAGGTGCCACAGCGTATTACAAAACTCGTTTTTGTAGTAAATATCTATGATGCTGTGAAACGCAAACAGGATTTTGGTATGATTCAAAATGCGTTTATTCGCGTAGTAAACCAGTCGAATCAAGAAGAAATGATTAAATTTAATCTCACAGATAACTATTCTGGTAAGACAAGCCTCTTTGTAGCAGAAATCTATCGCCACGGCAGTGAATGGAAATTTGCCGCGATTGGTAATGGAACGAACGATGCTGGCTTAAGCGACATTGCAAAAAAATATTAAACTACTAAAATTCTAAAGGGGTTGACGAGCATGGCTGTATCATTATCTAAAGGACAAAAAGTAGATTTAACAAAAACAAATCCAGGTCTATCAAAGGTTATTGTAGGACTTGGATGGGACACAAATAAATACGATGGCGGAAATGACTTTGACCTTGACGCAAGTATCTTCCTATTAGACAGCACTGGTAAGTGTTCTTCTGATAAAGATTTTGTTTTCTATAATCAAACAGAAGGTGGCGGCGGTTCGGTTGTTCATACAGGCGATAACCGTACTGGTGAAGGAGAAGGAGATGACGAACAAGTAAAAGTTCATCTTCATGATGTTCCAGCTGAAATTGAGAAAATTTCTTTCGTCATTACGATACATGATGCTGAAGCGCGTAATCAAAATTTCGGACAAGTATCTAATGCATTTGTACGCATCCTAAATGAAGATTCAAACGAAGAGCTCATTCGTTATGATCTTGGAGAAGATTTCTCGATTGAAACAGCGATTATTGTTGGAGAACTTTACCGTCATAACGGCGAATGGAAATTCTCTGCAGTAGGATCTGGTTATCAGGGAGGACTTGCTAGAATCGCAACTGACTTTGGTTTACAAGTCGGATAAACTCTTCTTTTTTGGCAAGAGGGATGCCTCCCTCTTGCCATTCCAATATAAACGCGAATTGGGGGATCACATTGGGAATTCAACTATCTAAAGGACAGAGAATTGATTTAACAAAGACTAATCCAGGACTCGTTAAAGGACTTATTGGGCTTGGTTGGGACACGAACAAATACCAGGGAGGCTCTGACTTTGATCTAGATGCATCGGCATTTTTAGTTGATGCAAATAATCGTTGTCAGGACGATCTGGATTTTATTTTTTATAACAACTTAGAGCATCCAAGTAAATCAGTCATTCATACAGGTGATAACCGAACAGGTGAAGGTGATGGAGATGATGAACAACTGATCGTCGACTTCTCAAAAATTCCTGCGTATGTTGATAAAATTGGGATCACCGTCACGATACATGATGCTGAAACACGCCACCAGAACTTTGGACAAGTATCAAACGCATTTGTTCGTCTTGCGGATGAATCTTCTGGAGAAGAGCTATTGCGATTTGACCTTGGCGAAGATTTTTCAATTGAAACAGCCGTCGTCGTTTGTGAACTATATCGACACGGTAACGAATGGAAATTCAATGCAATAGGTAGCGGGTTCTCAGGTGGACTTGCATCCCTTTGTAAAAATTATGGCCTTGAGGTTTAAGGCTTAGCTAGTTGACATTAGGAGGAAACATCAAGTGGAAATCTTACAAGAAATTCTAAACACATATGCCTCTTTCTTTGATTGGGAAATGTGGGGAGAAGTTTTAACTGACCCTGTTTCATGGGGACTTATCGGTACGCTGGTGCTTTTAGAAGGGCTGCTATCAGCTGATAACGCACTAGTACTTGCCGTTATGGTTAAACACCTTCCACCAGAAAAACGTAGAAAAGCGCTAACCTATGGGTTAATAGGGGCATATTTTTTCCGATTCTTATTTATTGGTATTGGTATGTATCTTATTAAATTTTGGTGGATCAAAGTATTTGGTGCCGCATACCTTGCGTGGATTGTAATTCAACACTTTAGAAGTAAAGGTGAAGAAGAAGGTACGGAGGGTATGAAAAAGGATACCTGGCTTGTTCGAACCTTTGGTTTATTTTGGGCAACTGTTATTTCAGTAGAATTAATGGATATTGCGTTTTCTGCTGATAGTATTTTAGCTGCACTAGCTATTTCAGAACAAGTATGGGTACTGTTACTCGGAGGTATGATTGGTATTCTTCTTATGAGAACAGTAGCGGGTGTATTTCTGAAGTTGATTGAAAGAGTTCCTGAAATGGAAAATACAGCGTTTGTATTAATTGCAATCATCTCAGTGAAAATGTTCTTAAGCGTGTTCCATATTGAAATCCCGCACGTTGCTTTCTTTGGTATTATCGTGCTTGCCTTCCTTGGAACGTTTGTTGTTCATTACATTAACAATAAAAATCGACCATACGCTGAAGAAACAGCATCAGCAAAAGAGAACGAATAATATAAAGAGGAGGAGACGCGGGTGCTCTCCTTCTTTTTTATACAATGAAACTTTCAATTTAGTAAAAATAGAAGCTAATATAACCTAATAATTAGGACTTAGGGGGTGAAGACGCTGGAATATTTTAAATATCTATCAGAAATGCAAAAGGAGCAAATTTTCTATAAAAAACCAACACCTATTAATAAACATATAGATCGTGAACAGCTATCGTATGCGGTTGGTGCTGCTTTGTATATGCCTGCGATTCGAAAAGATATTGCTGAGATCGTGATCCAAGGCAAGTACCAAGAATTGACTACGATTGTGCTTGATCTTGAAGATGCAATTGGGGACAACTGTGTGGATGAGGCGATCGATCAGACGGTAGAACACCTTTCTTCTATCGCGCAAGCTATGAATGATCGTCAATTGTGTTGGGAGACACTGCCCCTACTGTTCATTCGTGTCCGGTCAGCTGAGCAGTTAAACGAAGTGGCAAATAAATTAGGTGCTTCTATTCACTATTTGACAGGTTTTGTGTTTCCTAAATTCTCCTCTAAGAATGGTGGAGAGTATTTACATACTCTCAAAAAAGTAGAACGAACGGCAGGTGCTCTTCTATATGGCATGCCGATTTTAGAATCGCCAGAGCTTTTCTATAAGGAATCACGCTATACAGAATTCCAACGCATATCTTTGCTATTAACAGAATACGAATCCTCTATTCTTAACGTCCGTATAGGAGCAACTGATCTATGTGGACTTTATGGAATCCGCCGCAGTGCCCAATCAACAATATACGATATATCGATAATGAGAGACTTTATATCTGATGTCGTCAATTATTTTGGTAGAACCTTTGTTATCTCGGGTCCTGTATGGGAGTATTTTAATAGCAGAAGAGAAGTAAGTGCACATGGGAACGAAACCATACTGGACTATAACACAGGACTGTTGAACGAGACGCTGCTTGATTTGACGAATGGTCTAATTGGTAAAACTGTCATCCACCCTACTCATATGAAAGTCGTACAGTGTGTAAATATTGTATCGAAAGAAGAATATCTTGATGCACTTAGCATTTTGGATCACGTAAGTGGGGATGTAGGCGTGCTGAAAAGCGAATCACAAAATAAGATGAATGAGATTAAACCGCATTATAAGTGGGCGATGAAGATCATTACGAAATCGAATATATACGGGGTGTATCATGACAAGTACAATTTCATCAAAATGCTTACCGAAACAGTACCATTTTCAGATCCTGTCGGATATGAGCGTTAAGTTAGAGGTTACTCAAAATAAATTGAACATACCGGTTGAGGAATTTTTTCAAATGGCAGCTAGAATTAATAAAAAAAGAGGTTTTTTGTTTGTTAGTAAAATGCTTGGCAAGCATATTCCGGTTCATCCTCATAAATCGCTACTTGCCTCAGGACTCTTAGCAATCACTTATTATGAGAGCGTGACAGGAGAGTCCATCGATTATTTATCAGAAGTAAGAGATGGGTTTTTAAGCGACCACCTGGAAGAAGTTAAGAAATCGTACGAGCGATTGCTAAACAATCCTCTCTATCTTGAGGAACCACCAATAGTAATTGGATTTGCTGAAACGGCTACAGCTCTCGGACATGCTGTATTTGATAGCTTTCAAGAAGGATACTATATTCATACAACAAGAGAAAATGTAAGTGATTTAGATCCAGAATTTAACTTTAAAGAAGAGCATTCTCATGCTGTGGATCAACGGTGTTATGCAGATCGGTCTATTCTAATGAAGTCTAATCCTGTTGTATTAGTAGATGATGAAATAACAACTGGGAAGACTTGTCTAAATATCATCAGGGAACTCCACGCCAACTATCCTCGCAAACATTATGCTGTTCTTTCTCTATTAGACTGGCGATCTGTTGAACATATGGAACAATATAAAGCATTAGAAATGGAACTCGGGATTACAATTAGCGTTGTTTCTTTGCTTAAAGGAACTATTAAATTCGAAGGAAAGCCTCTTGAGCATCCGATTCATGACTTTCAATCAAGTCGATATCTTAGTGATGTAGCCGAGATTAATCGCATTGATTTATCATCTTGTTTCGATTCACGTAATGAAAATGACTATTTAACTTATAGCGGTAGGTTTGGAATTAATGGAGCGGATAAGGCGAAGATAGAGGATTCATGTCAGAAAGCATCGAATCTCTTAAAGAAAGAATCACTCGAAGGGAAGACTCTATGCCTTGGCACTGGGGAGTTTATGTATATCCCAATGAAAATTGCCTCTTATCTAAATGGTGAGGTGTATTATCATTCCACGACAAGAAGTCCGATACAGCCGGTAGATATTGAAGGATATGCGATATCAAATGGATTCACATTTCAGAATCCAGAAGATCAACAAATTCAGCATTACGTCTACAACATTCTTAAAGGTGAATATGAGCAAGCTTTTCTCTTTTTTGAAAAAAGTGTCCCAGATGCTGACCTTAAAGAAATTATAGCAATATTAGAAGAACGGGATATAAAAACGATTCATATTGTAACGTGTTCTTGAAGAGAGGGATGAACAAATTGACTGTACAGACTACCAAAATGGGAAGTTATCCTGATCAAGATGTAACTTTCCTTCTAAAAGATTTATCAGACATCACAATGGAAAAAAGTACGATGGAGAGAGAACAGGCAATTCAGAAAGGTACACACTATTCTGAGATGCTTCCTATTGAGTATAAGCCGACAGATGAATATATGAAATTGTTCTATACTTCACTCGAAGAGGCGAAGCACAAAGTGGCTGTAGCAGTAGGGATTGTTGCTGAACAGCTTGTGGCGGAAAGAGGCTTTCAAACAGTACTTGTTTCGCTTGCTAGAGCAGGCACGCCAATAGGTGTATTAATCAAGCGTTACCTTTCTTATAAGTATGATCGAGTACTTCCCCATTACAGCATTTCTATTATTAGGGACAGAGGCATTGATGAGAATGCTCTTCAATTTATTTTAAATCAGCATCCTGATTCGTCTATTACGTTTATTGACGGATGGACTGGAAAAGGAGCGATTACAAAGGAGTTAACAAAGTCAGTAGCAGAATTTAATGCTAGTACTGGCAAGAATCTATCAAGCGAATTAGCCGTTTTAGCAGACCCAGGTGACTGTTCTTCTCTTTTTGGAACTCGTGAAGATTTTCTGATTCCAAGTGCTTGTTTAAATTCAACCGTATCAGGGCTTGTCAGTCGTACTGTGCTTAATAATAATTGGATCTATGAGGGAGATTTCCACGGAGGCAAATACTACTCGGAGCTTGCTGCAGAAGATGTCTCCAACTTATTCGTCGATACAATTTGTACACAGTATCCTTTGATCGCTACAGAGGTTGAAGATGGATTGCAAGATATCTCAAAGGAAGATCGCAAGCCGAAGTGGAAAGGACTTGAATCCATCGAAAACATCCAGAGGGATTATGGAATAGCAAACAGTAACCTCATCAAACCTGGTGTTGGAGAAACAACGAGAGTATTGTTACGGCGTGTTCCATGGAAAATTCTTGTGCATCCAGGTGCGGAAATGAACTTAGAACATATTCTTATTCTAGCAAGAGACCGAGGTGTTCCAATTGAAGAGTACGCAAACATGTCTTATTCATGCTGCGGACTGATTAAGCCTATGGAGAAAGAATCATGAGAGCATTTGCTAGTGATTTAGATCGCACGTTAATTTATTCTAGTAGAATGATCGAGCAAGATACCCAGCAAAACTATGAATTAATTGAAACACTCGATGGAAAGGAAATTTCGTATATTTCCAACTATGCTAGTAAGTTATTACAGAAGGTAAATAAAGAAATTTATTTTATCCCTGTTACAACAAGAACAGTTGAACAATACCGTCGTATCACACTCTTTCAAACAACGATTCAACCCGAATACGCCATAACAAGTAATGGCGGTCGAATTTTAAAGAACGGAAAAGTATTGAGTGACTGGTCGAATCGAATCAATGCTTCGTTAGAAGAGTGCTTGTCGCTTGATGCCTTTGTTCGGCAACTGGAGAACCTTATCACAGGAAACTGGGTTGAGCGAATTCGTCATGCAGACTACCTTTTTGTTTACCTAATTATTAAACGAGATCATGTATCGTCCGAAGAACTCTATCATTTATTTGAGTGGTCACGTGAGCAGGGATGGCAACCTAGTCTTCAGGGGAGGAAGCTTTATTTTGTTCCAAATCCAGTAAACAAATGGAAAGCCGTCGACTATTTGAAGAAAGAGATTGGATTATCTTACGTGTATACAGCAGGAGACTCCCTTCTTGATTATGAACTTGTTCACCAAGGTGATTGTGGCTATGTACCTGCACATGGTGAAGTTCTCGAAAGTTATCCCGATCTTCCCAAAACGACAGCCCCTGGAATGAAGGCCTCAGAAGAAATTCTAGACTCCATTGTTGGCGACTTATCTTTAAAAAAGGAATCGGTAGAACAAAAGAGTTAAGTATGGAAGAAATAGTATGTTATTCTGAAAGATAGAAGATGTTATATTGATGAAAGAATGGCTAGAAATAAATAGGGTTACTTCTTACTTGTAAAAGTATAATAAAATTATGAATGTAGGGAGGCTTGATCGGAACTGACCATCCTCCGGAAAGGAATGAGAAAGCGGGGAGAACATCATGAGTCACTATGATCAAATTCTTATCAAGAAAACACCACTTGATGATGAGAATTTAAATGAACTATTATTCAAGCCGTTTCCTGAACGAACTCCTTATGAGAACGGGAACGAATTACTTATAACGCAAATCGTGGGGAGATTTTTGGGGAGCTATTATGATGAGAATGAATATTTTCTTCAGCTGCATGAGCTATCGAATTCTAACTATTTTCATGTATTAAGTGAAGAATTGAATAAGGTAATAAGTCCTGAACGACTTCAGGCGATTCAATCGATTCATTCCATTAACCAAAAAGAAAACGGACTTTCTGCGAATCGGTTTGTAGCCTTTTTGGAAGGCGCCAAACTGATTCCTTCACACAAAAATCCTGCCTTACATCGTCATTTGCGAAAATCATTAATCTCCATTCTTGAACTGTTTGAGAAACAGCATAATGGTGGATTTAGTCACCCGGAATTTCGCAGAGTACTTGTTGATTTAATGAAATGGACTTGGAATCATCTCGCTCCATGGTTAGAGGATGTGGAGTTTGAAATAAAGATGCCCGGTATTGTATGGTACGGTGAAGCTTCAACAAGTCAGCAATACTTTTTACTATATCTTGTTCAGCTTGGATGCGATGTCCTTTATTTTCATCCTGAAGGAGTTGATTCGTTTGACGAACTCGATCCCGATGGGGAATTGATGGAGAAAAGGAAATTACCTACTACCGTCGCAATTGAACCATTTCCGATTGAAAAACCAGAGAGACGCTCTACGGTTGCTTATCGAGCAACAAAGGAAATGGATACGGTGCTTCATCATGAAGGATCGCAACTTTTTAAGCCTTGGCAGTTACGAAATTATTCCCCTAAGTCTGTTACGCTAAAAACGACTTATGATGAATTATTTCTGATTGCAATGGAAAAAGCATTTATTAGACCAAATTTTAAAGTAGAGGATGGCACGGTCCATATCCCCTCTTTATTTGCTAAGATCATGGGAGTATCTGAGAATAAAAAGGAATACTGGAACCGACTTCAAGATATTAGTGAAGCGAAATCGACTACGATGATTCGCCAGTTTCCTTTCACACAGGAGACGAGAGCGAATCAGAAATTTCACTACCAGCATACGATGAATCGGGAAGGAATGTTAGATCCTGAATTGATGATGCAGGGAAATTGGTGGCAGTATAAACACCTTCCAAATGAGACGCAAAAAGCGATTGGACAAGCTATCTCAAGAATGTGTGCAAATCCGAAGCTGCTTCCGGAAGGTAATGAAACAGAAGAGGATATTAAGCTTTATTTATTCTCTCAAACTACAAAAATCCCTGAAGAGTTTGTTCATTTAATGCAAACGTTTGATTACTCTCAGGAAGTGCCGAAAGTAGTGCTATATAATACAGAAATGAACGGGACATTATCACGATCAGATGCAGCAGTGTTACATCTGCTAAATGAGTTCGGTATTGATATCATTCTATATAATCCTCCTGGTCATCAATGTATTGAGCGCTACCTCGATTCGAATCAGTTTGATACGCATTGGTTAGAGGAAATGGCATTTCGGCAGGATTTTAAAGAACCTTCTGTATTTCGTAAGCTATTTAAATCGATTAAATTATAATCAGGGAGTGATCGTCCATGACGAATGAGACAGGCCTAACTACGCTCGATAAGAATGAAGAGATTACAGAAGCGAAGGCTGAAGATGTACGTTTAAAACTTCGCGAAGAGCAAGAAGTTCAAAAACTTGCCGGTGAAATTGATGTAAAAGACCAAATGGCATTACTCGAATTTGGTAAAGAACCAGCGGTAGAGATCTCGAAGTTCTCAGATAAAATCTTATCTATGATGCGTACAACTAGCGTCACGGACTCAGGTGAGATGCTGAAACAACTTGGGAAAATCATGGATCGTTTTGATAAAAAAGATTTTGAAGAGCCGAAAACGGGCTTTCTCTCTAAGTTTTTCAAAAAAAGCAATGATATGGTAGAAAAGATTTTTGGTAAATATCAGACGCTCGGTGGAGAAATTGAGAAGGTACACGTTGAAATCTCCAAGTACAAAGATGAAATGTCTCGTTCTACTGGGACGTTGGATGAAATGTACCAACATAATCTGAACTATTATGTAGAACTTGAGAAGTACGTCGTTGCAGGTCAAATAAAGTTAGAAGAACTTCAAGATAAGGTTCCTGCGATCCAACAAAAAGTTAGTGCTGGCGATCAAATGGCGCAAATGGAGCTAGATACTTTGAATAATGCTATTCAGACGCTAGAGGAGCGCATCTACGATCTTGAGATGGCGAGAATGGTTGCAATTCAAACAGCTCCACAAATTCGACTGTTGCAGCGCGGAAACACAAAGCTAATAGGTAAGATCAATTCAGCCTTTATTATTACCATTCCTGTTTTTAAGAACGGTGTCATTCAAGCTGTGACCGCGAAGCGTCAGAAGCTTGTTGCTGATTCAATGAACGAGCTGGACCGTCGTACAAACGAAATGTTAAAAAACAATGCGCAGAACATCTCGAATCAAAGCGTTGAGATAGCTAAATTATCTGGTAGACCGAGTGTTAAGATTGAGACGATTGAAGAATCTTGGAATACAATCGTTAAAGGCATGGAAGAAACGAGAGCCATTGAGGACGAGAATAAACGTCTGCGAGATGAAGGTACGAAGCGAATTCTTGAACTTCAAGATAACATGAAGCAAATCGGTAATAATGCTAAACGTTCATAAATAAAAGGAGAGCGGGTTCCCGCTCTCCTTTTATTTATAATTGAGTTTTATTTAGTTTTTATCCTTGAGGTTACCAGTTCGTTCCTGATATTCGCCTTTCGACTTATCACGTTTGCCTTCTTCTTGAAGGTGTTGGTCATCCTTTGCATTACCAATTTGATCTTTTACTTCACCTTTAGTTTTGGAAACAGCGCCTTTCACTTTATCACTTAGTCCTTTGCGATCACTCATTGCAAAAACGCTCCTTTCTCTTACGATTATCTAGTAATGAAAATACCCCCTGAAGGCGGATGCCAAACGGCATTTTGCTTCAAGGGGCAGAAAATAGTACATTAGTTTGATTTATCTTTTACAGGCTTATCTGTCCAAATATCTGATTTCAAGCCTTTTATCGTATCCGCGTAGAATTGAGGATCTTTACCTGCTTTTCGCTGATCGCGATAGTCTTTCAATGCTACAAACGCCACTTTACCAATAATGGAGATGACGATTAAGTTCAAGAGTGCCATAAGACCCATGGAAAGGTCGGCCATGCCCCAAACGATACCGAATCCGGCTTTAGCACCGAACATAACCATGGCAAGAACGGCCAGTCTGTAAAGAAGAAGAGCGGTTTTGCTTGATTTAATAAATTCGATATTTGTTTCACCGTAGTAATAGTTACCAATAATTGAACTAAAAGCAAAGAGGAGAACGGCAACTGCTACGAATATACCTGCGCCACTTCCTAAGTGCTGGTTCATCGCTTCCTGAGTAAGTTGTACACCATCTAGCTTTGAATCAACATAGCCATCTGACATTAGAATCATAAATGCTGTTGCTGTAGCAATAAGTAGAGTATCCACGAACACACCAAGCGCTTGGATAAGTCCCTGCTTTACTGGGTGTGATACGTCGGCAGTTGCAGCAGCATTGGGAGCACTACCCATACCAGCTTCGTTGGAGAAAAGACCACGTTTGATTCCTAGAAGCATTGCGGCACCTACACCGCCTCCTGTCACTTCTTTTAAACCAAAAGCATGTTGGAAAATCAGAGCGATCATAGCTGGAATTTCAGTGAAATTAACAATTAAAACAAAACCAGCAACAATGATATAAATCCCTGCCATAATTGGTACAATGATTTGAGAAACAACAGCAATTCGACGAACGCCACCGAAAATAATGATCGCCGTTGCAACAGTTAAGATCGCACCTAATACCCAGCGATTCACATCAAATGAATTTTCGAAAGCAAGTGCGATCGTATTGGATTGTACAGAGTTAAATACAAGACCAAAGCTGAATGTAATTAAGACGGCGAAGATAATCCCTAACCATCTAGCATTTAGTGCACGCTGCATATAGTAAGCAGGTCCACCACGGAAATCGTCGCCATCGCGCACTTTATAAATTTGAGCTAGTGTGCTTTCAACAAATCCACTTGCTGCACCGAGTAGGGCAATAACCCACATCCAAAATACAGCACCGGGACCACCGATACTAACTGCTGAGGCAACGCCGGCAAGGTTTCCGGTTCCAACACGTGAAGCCGTACTAATGAAGAAAGCTTGTAAACTAGAAACAGAGTTTTTTCTTCCTTTCATTGTGTCCTTTTCAGAAAGAACATGGAACATCTCACCGAATAAGCGAAATTGAACGAATCGAGAACGAATTGTAAAATAAAGTCCGACACCAATTAGAATGACGATTAGAACATTTGACCAAATAAGCTCATTACCAGCATCAACAATTGTTTTTAAAATATCCATATGTAGGCCCCTTCTATATATGATTTAGGAAAGAAGAATGTAAGATATGATCACACTTCCCTTAATTCAACTGAATCTAACTTACTTTATAAGTGTTTTAATAAAAATGGAAAATAAATCGTATTTTCAGAAAATAAATGACGTTAGACGCAGCAACACAATTGTTTATTATACATGTAGTACTGATTGAAAAGGACACTTGATGTAAGATAACCTCACATTGTAAAATAAACCATCTTATTTATTCTTTCCTATTTTTGTTATTCGATATAATAAATAAAAACCCTTGGGGAAAATGAGAAGTGAGTACTAAATAACAGATTTAAGGAGCGAAAGGCATGAGGGAAATTGATGTTATGGTTAAAGGCGAATTTGACTTAAGTGCAACTCTTACTCTTCCTTCCAATTCAGAAGAGAAGTATCCTGTAATCGTGATGATACATGGAAGCGGTCCTGTAGATCGTGATGAAAATGCCAAAAGTCTAAAAATAAATGCGTTTAAGGAATTCACTACTATTTTGACAAGTGAAGGGTACGCCACTCTTCGGTATGACAAGAGGGGAATAGGTGAAAGTAGAGGGGATTATTATAAAACAGGGTACTATGATCTAATTGATGATGCTGTAGACGTTGTAAAGTTCGCTAAATCACATGAAAGTATTGATGAAGAGCGAATTTATCTTCTAGCGCATAGCGAGGGCTGTCTTGTGTCACCTGTCGTCCACACTAGGACTACTGTGCAAGGAATGATTCTATTATCTCCCTCAGCTGAGCCGCTTGCAGAAACGACAGCTTGGCAAAGAAGTCAAATGAAAGAAGATATGCAAACGCTAAGTGGCTTCCAGGGGTGGTTGCTTCGATTCATTAAAGCGGATAAAAAGTTAGATAAGATGAATGATAAAATGACCCGAAAAATAAAAAGTACTGATGCGCCAACTATACGATACAATGGTCAGAAAATAAACGCGAAATGGAATCGTGAACATGAGAAGTTTGACGTGCGCGAATATTTAAGTGAGGTAGAGTGTCCAGTTATTGCAATTACTGGCTCAAAAGATGTTCAGGTAAAGAAGGAGCAGGTGAAAGACGTTTGTCTTCTTGTTAAAGGTGAATGTGAACAATATATTGTTGATGACTTAACTCATGTTTTACGAAAAACGAAAGTAGAACATCGTTTCTCGAGTATCATCAATGATTACAAGAAGCAGGTAAAGCATCCTATAGATTCAGAGCTAATCAAACTTGTATCGGAATGGTTAAAAAAGCGATAGATATATGAAGAAGAAACCTCAACAAATGAACTTTTAGCTTCATCTTTAAATTACCTAAAGGAGGTTCAACTATTCGTTTATATTAGCAGCTTCTGTAGGCTCAAGAATGATCACTTTCTTCCTGATGAATGGAGTGGTAAAATAAAGGTGGAAGGTTTAAAAATCAGCTCTGCCCGGGAGGGATTTTAATGATCGAGCAACCACAACGTGTTACTGTTATCTCGAATCAACGACAAGTCCAATTACGTGTTGAGCGACTCGTAATTCATCAAAGAATGAAGATTATAGAAGCTAAGAAGACAGATGGAAGTAACTTCTACCTTTTCTTTTATAAAGATGATTTCATTACTGGAAAAACGGCAGAAGTTAAAAATGGATCTCTTATTGAGAAAGCTTTCCAGAAAGGGATCGTACTCCAAGCACCTCACCCGCTTATTGATTACTTTCTAGCTGATCGAACACTTCATCTTAAATCTACAAAGCAAGTCTTTCAATCTGTACAGAAACGGTACACCCCTCAAGAAACATCCTTTATCTTTTCTTATTTTGATTCATTTCTCTCAACCGAAACCATTATTAAATTAATGCGAAAGCATTTTTATGACTACCGCAGAAATGGCCAATTACGGATGGCGTTTCAAATTTTAGCTGTGATGCTTTATTTCGATCCAACAAATAAATGGGCGATCGAACTATCGCGGAAATTAGAATATCAAAAAGTTAGAAGCTTCTATGAAGGAGATCATGATGGTCTTAAAGAAGTTGATCCGCTTTTTGCTGAAATTCAGGCTTATGATGACCTTCAAGCACATCAAGCCTACCTTGAATCAATCCTTCGTAAAGAAAAACGTGTTATTGAACGATCCGCTTTACGCCTTTACCTCTATCTCCAATCACCTGAAGAGGATGATCTGGACCCACTATCTCTCATCGATGTTACGCTCTCTGAATCTGAGCGAGCCCGTCTGCTATCATTGATGTATGCAGAAGCACCTCACCATAAAACTCTAAGAAACAATGCTTTTCAAGCTCTAATGTATTTAAATAAAACAAGTGAAGCCATTCAATTAATGACAGAACGAAAAGGTGAAATCACCCAAAGTGAATATGACCTTCTTCTAAGTGCATTTCAAGATGAGACTACAAATTTCAAAACCTTTGATTATCCTTCCCTTCAAAGCTGTTTGGAACGTAAAGAAAATCGTCCTTATCTAGATGGTTTACTTCAAGCACTTATCCCTAGGATGCTGCATGAATTTGGATTGGGATACGTCTATAGCTGGGTGAAGCCTTTATTCGAGAAAAACCAAGATCTCTCTATCCTATCAACGCTACAAATAATGGCGGATATTCAAGATGATCCAGATAAGCAATTTCAGCTGGGTAAGCTCTACCATAAACTTAAACAATATGATGAAGCAATTACCTGCTTCGATTGGGAGATGGAGCTGCATCCAACGGACCCAACCCCTGTTCAGTGGTTGACGAAGGTATATCGTGAGATGGGTAAAGTGGAGGAATCGAATACCTATATGTCGATTTATTCTAAAATGCAAAGAGTGTCTCAACAATAGCGCTGGCTTATGCCAGCGCTATTTTTTTAGGCAATATTAATGAGCCAAAAATCGGGAATCAACAGTATAAGCTAACATAGCCTTTTTGTTAAAGTGACATTCAAAATGATCGTCTTCTTTTTATATTACATTTGATAAACATAAGTAGGTTCATATAAACTAAGAAACAACGAACAATGAATACTTCACGGTTGTCAGGAGCGACGTATGGAAAATCAAACGAGTTATGCCTATGACATTATTCAAGTATGCCTTTTGGCTGGAAAGGTAATGCTGCAAAATGGCGGTGAAACTTACCGTGTAGAAGATACGATGACTAGAATTGCGGACGCTTATGGGGCAACGCATTCGAATAGTTACGTAACCCCTACTGGGATTATTTTCTCTTTAGAAGGTCCTGAACCTTCCAAAACACAGTTGATGCGCATTTCAGAGCGCACGACGGATTTAGATAAAGTAACGAAGGTAAATAGTATATCGAGGAGAATTAGCAGCGGTGGTCTTTCGATTAAGGAAGCTTATGAAGAGCTTGACCAATTGGATAAAATGACCGAGCGGTATACATTTCCTAAGCAGTTAGTTGCTGCTGCGATTGCAAGCGGTTGTTTTCTAATTATGTTTCAAGGGGAGTGGGGAGATTTTCTTCCGGCAGTTCTTGCAGGGGGAGGTGGCTTTTATAGTGTTTCACTATTTAACCGCCTTGTACCGATAAAATTCTTCTCAGAGTTCCTTGCTTCATTTGTCATAGGATTACTCGCTGTCCTTTTTGTGTCTACTGGAATCGGTGGGCAACTTGATAAAATTATTATTGGTTCAGTGATGCCACTTGTTCCTGGTCTATTAATCACGAATGCTGTAAGGGATTTAATGGCGGGGCATTTAATATCTGGCCTATCTAAAGGCGCAGAAGCCTTTCTTACCGCATTTGCGATTGGAGCAGGCATTGCCCTTGTTGTATCATTTTTATAGAAAGGGAGGACAATTATGACAATTATTGCTCAGGTTTTGACGAGCTTTGTGGCAAGTGCAGCGTTTGGATTATTATTTAACGCTCCTAAATCCTCCCTTATTAAAGGCGGGTTTGTTGGCATGTGTGGCTGGATGATTTATTACGGAATGGAGGCATCAGGTATTGATGCTGTCATCGCCACTGTAACAGCCTCATTTGTCATCGCTGTTATTAGTCAGGTTTTTGCAAAGGTGTATCGGACACCAGTCATTATATTTAGTGTAGCGGGGATTATTCCGCTTGTTCCAGGTGGTCTGGCTTACGATGCGATGAGGAATTTCGTTCAAAATGATTACAATAGTGCCATTAACCTTGCAGCCAGAGCATTTATGATATCGGGATCCATTGCAGTAGGGTTAGTATTTTCGGAAGTGATCAATCAAATCATTCGGCATTCCACACTCGCAAGGGGTCAGAAATAGGTCTTCATCCTTTTGCAATGTAGGCATTCATTATGATAACGTTTAGTTGGATAACTGTGTCGAACGGTGTCAAATAATGTTAGTATCTGGGGAGGATCAATAATGAAAACCTATCCCCATCTCGGGT
This sequence comes from Anaerobacillus sp. QJM3NY_17, assembly GCF_056173665.1. NCBI lineage: Bacteria > Bacillati > Bacillota > Bacilli > Caryophanales > Bacillaceae > Anaerobacillus > Anaerobacillus sp. QJM3NY_17. The sequence goes on from NZ_CM149685.1 coordinate 388,800, forward strand.
TGTTAACAATTCGATTGGTCGTAGGTATGCTTTTTTTTGCTCATGGTTTTTTAAAGTTTTCTGAAGGGATCACGAATACAGTAGCTTTTTTTGAGACGATCGGTATTTCTGGTTTTCTTGCTTATGTTGTGGCTATAGTTGAGTTAACTGGAGGAGTTTTGATGATTTTCGGCTTAGGAACGCGAATTGTCAGCGTACTGTTTTCCATGATTTTATTAGGAGCTCTTCTCTTTGTAAAGCGATCAACTGGAATGCTGGGTGGTTATGAACTAGACATTGCTTTTCTAGCTATGTCAGTGTCTTTATTTCTAGGAGGCGGCGGACCATATAGTCTTTCAACATACCTTAAGAGAAAAGGTTGGTCGTTTAAGATCGATCAGGAGAAAGAAACATAGGATTAAAGAGGAAGTGACTGAATGGCTAAACCAAAAAAGAAGTTAAAACCGGGTGCCAAATGGTTATTATTATTTGCGGGACTCGTTATTCTATTTTTGTTTATTAACTTTCTGTTTCATCCATTTGCAAATACAAAAGGATTTAAATTAGAGTCTCAACCGCACTTGGGTGAGGAAACAGCGCCAGTTGAAATTGTGCAATTTGGTGAGTATAAATGCTCTTCATGTCAATCCTTTAATGAATCTTTGTTTCCAAAAATCCAAGAGGAATTAATTGCGACTGAGAAAGTAAAATTCTACTTTGTTAATTATCCATTCCTCCATAAAGATTCCACAAGGGCTGCTGAATTTGCTGAGGTTGTTTATCAAGAATTAGGTAATGATGTATTTTGGCAATTTCATCATGTTCTGTATGACAAACATAAAAAAGGGTCTGAGACGAAAGATGTTTTAACTGAATCTTTCTTAACGAAAACCCTTAGTGGTCTAGTTAGTGAAGAAGAAACGGACAGAGTAGTTAAAGCCTATAAGAGTGGTGCAGGTGAGAAACGAGTAGAAGCTGACCTTGCTTATGCAAATAAAAAGAATGTTTCAGAAACGCCTACCTTATTTGTAGATGGTAAGCGTTTTGACGGAACGAGTTTATCTGAATTAAAACAAATGGTTGAGGATTCAACCGACGAATAAATAAAGGCGCTGTGAAGGCGTCTTTTTTTTGTTGCATTCTAATTAATTGGTTCCTCAGCCGGCAAAAATCATTAAATAAACGTTTGTTTAAGGTATAAATAGTTAAACAAACGTTTGATTAACGAATGGTATTGACTTTTAGATCCCCGGCATGAAGAATAGAGATGTACAATTGAATAAAATGGAAAAGGTGTACTGATTTCAGTACTTAATAGGGAAATTGGTGAAAATCCAATGCGGTCCCGCCACTGTAAGAAGTAAGGACGGTGCGTTACCCCACTTATCAATGATAGGGAAGGGGCATTTGTTCAACGAAGCTTCAAGCCAGGAGACCTGCCTTTTCTGAAGCACTGGTTGACCTACGGACGATAGGGGGGTGTAACGGAGAAGACTGGGAAAAGTCTATTTGTTATGCATGCTCTTATGTAAAGAGTATGCATTTTTTATTGTTTAGAAAAGGAGAGATGATATGAAAAAGAATGTAAGCGAATCAAGAGTGTATAAGAGTAGCCGTATTTTTCCGCCTGACCTTAACAGTCATGGAACTTTATTTGGGGGGAAACTTCTTGCGGACATGGATATGCTAGCATCAATCGCGGCGACAAGGCATTCTCGTCTAGAATGCGTGACAGTGTCTATGGATACGGTGGAGTTTTTACATCCTATAACGGAAGAGGATTCGATTCATTATGAAGCTTTTGTCATATGGACGGGTAAAAGCTCAATGGAAGTTTTTGTGAAAGTAAACGCCGAACACCTTTTAACGGGTGCCAATCGTATAGCAGCGACGTGTTTTATTACGTTTGTAGCCCTTCTCGACGGTAGACCAATGAAAGTACCTGGAATTCAGCCGGAAACTGAAGGGGAAAAGCAGCTTAACGAACTAGCCCAAAAACGAGCTCAAACAAGATTGGATCGTAAAGAAACAAGCAAGAATCTAGGGGGAATCCTAACGTTGTTATAACCAGAAAAGAGGGCTGGAGTATTCCGGCTCTCTTTTGTTAGTCGTGAGACATTTTATCGTTATATTTTGGTTCATTCCTAAAAGATGGTTGTTTTGTATTTAAAACCACATTTAGCTGATTGGAGAGGGAATCACCCCTCACTCTTATAGAAACAATATTTACGAGAGAGGCTCCTTTTTAAATCCCCTGGAATCGGAAACTTTTTGTGGAAATCAAGTTAGTAAAAGAGTGTTGAGTGGTATAGGGATGAGAGTGAAATGAATAAAAACAAAGGAGACGGCCAATGTGGATTAGACATGATTTCTTCAAGTATATAACAGGTATTATTCTATTATTAATCTGTTTTTTCTTTTTGACAGAATTAGATTTATTGAAACCGGTGAAAACAATTATAGGTACATTGTTTTATCCAGTACTAATTGCTGGTTTTTTGTATTATGCAATCAAGCCTATTGTTAAGTTATTAAAAAAGATTCCATTTGTATCAGATATTGTCGCGATTTTAATTGTGTTTATAGGGATTGCGGGTATCCTCTATACTGGATTCACTTTTCTAGCAAACCCGATTCAGAGTCAGGTGTCAGAGTTTTCGAAGGAGTTGCCTGAGAAGCTGAAAGAATCAGCAAAAGAAGCTGAGAAAATGATGGAGAAAAATGATATGGGGATGCTTTCTGTAGAAAACCTCCAACAAAAAGCAACGAGCTATTTAGGTAATTTAACGCAAAGCCTCGGTGATCACATTATGCAGGTTGTGAGTGCATTAACAAGTGCTACGACAGTCCTTGTAATCGTACCTTTTGTCTTATTCTATTTTCTTAAAGATGATCATAAATTAAGCCCATTTCTCCTGAGATTTATTCCTAATAAACATCAGAGTGAAGGAGAACAGATCCTTCATAAGGTTGATAAAACTTTATCGGCCTATATTATTGGACAAATTATTGTAGCAATCGTAGACGGTGTCTTAATGTATGTTGGTTATTTAATCATTGGACTACCTTATGCATTAATATTAGGACTATTTGTGATGATCACAGCAGTGGTCCCATTTTTCGGACCAATTATTGGTGTGATACCTGCTCTGGTTGTCGCTTTAACACAAGAACCGATGTTAGCCTTGTATGTGATTATTATTACGATAGTTGTTCAACAGTTAGAAGGAAACCTGGTAGCGCCTGTTGTCTTAGGTAAAAGGTTAAACATACACCCTTTAACCATCATTTTACTACTAATTGTAGCAGCGGCTTTATATGGGTTCATTGGGATGCTGATTGCTATTCCACTTTACTCCGTCATTAAGGTCATCGTTAAGAATTTCTATGAATTTTATCGAATACGGCATCGATCCGAATTAACTGAATAACGGTAAAAGCCCCTACTTCATTGAGAAGTAGGGGCTTTTATTTGAGTAACACCTAAAAACATGTTGAGTAATCGCCTTATAAATAAATATGTGCAAGACGCTCATATGATTTTCTTCGCTCATCAAAATCATGTATGTTTGTGAGAACCATGAATTCTTCAGTTTGATAGTGTTCGGCTAATTCGTCGATTTTCTTCTTTACTGTTTCTCTAGATCCGATTATCATTCGTTTTCGATTATTTTTTATTCGTTCTTCTTCCGTTACTGTATAACGGTGCTGTTTAGCTTCGTCAATGGATGGCACTCGACTATCAAGACCTTTTTCTACTCGCAGAAGCCAGAGATCCTGACTTAAAGCAAGTTCTTCCGCCTCTTCGTCAGTTTCTCCACATACGACGAATAGGGCAATAATAGCTGAAGGAGAAGGACTATAATAAGTAGGTTGGAACAGTTGATAGTAAGTTTGGAGGGCGTTTTTACCTCGATCAGGTTTAATAAAATGCCCAAAGACATAGCCAATGCCCAATTCTGCTGCTTTTTTAGCACTATTCTCACCCATACCTAATAGCCAAAGAGAAGGGGGTGAGTCGGTTTGAGGAGCTGCTTTTATGCCGGCAAACTCGTGTCCTCTCGGCATAGAGTCAGTCAAGTAGTGGGAGAGCTCTTCTAATTGACGTGGGAATTCATTCAAGCTTTTATTAATGCCATCTGTTAAAGCTAATCGTGTTTTTGCTGTACCACCGGGTGAACGGCCGACTCCAAGGTCAACACGTCCTGGATGAAGAGCTTCTAGTTGTCGGAAATTCTCTGCCACTTTGAATGGACTATATTGTGGAAGCAGGACACCACCAGAGCCTACCTTGATATTAGAGGTTGAGGCTGCGATGTGAGACATCATAATCTCTGGAGAGGTGCTGGCAAGCCCTTTTGTACTATGGTGTTCTGCAAACCAGTATCGGTAGTATCCAAGAGCTTCTGCAGTACGTGCGAGTTCACGCGTATGCTCAAGTGTTTTATAGGCATCACTCCCTGAAGGTATAGGGACTTGATCAAGAATGCTTAATGTAACCATGGTCAGACTCCTTCCGCTTTATTAAGTAGTATTAACCTTCTATCATTATCGTAACGCGATAGGAAGGTATGTGATAGTAAGACGACTTTGTGTTTAAAATTTATTGTGAAACATTGAACAAACTTATTGCAATTAATACAAAAGGAACATATAATTACAATATAGAAATTGTGAAACACATCACATGATTGCGTCCTTTTATGTGAAATAATTCACAATTATACAAGGAGGAATTATTGATGAAAGTAGCAGTTGTTGGATGTACACATGCCGGAACGGCCGCAGTTACGAATATAGCAACACGTTATCCTGAAGCAGATATTACGGTTTATGAGCGTAATGATAATGTCTCTTTCTTATCTTGCGGAATTGCTCTTTATGTTGGAGGAGTTGTAAAAGATCCAAAAGGTTTATTCTATTCATCTCCTGAGAAGTTAGAAGAGATGGGTGTCACAATGAAAATGAAGCATGAAGTATTAGATATTGATTCTATAAACAATCGTATTAGCGTTAAGAATTTGAATACAAAAGAAGTGTTTGAGGATGATTACGATAAGCTTGTGATGGCGACAGGATCATGGCCGATTATTCCGCCTATTGAAGGAATTCAACTTAATAATATCCTTTTATCAAAAAACTATACCCAAGCTAATACAATTATCGAACGAGCAAAGGAAGCTAAACGCGTTACCGTTATTGGGGCAGGCTATATTGGAGTTGAGTTAGTAGAGGCTTTTCAGAAATATGGAAAAGAAGTAACCTTAATTGATGGAGAAGACCGTATCTTAAGTAAGTATCTTGATCCAGAGTTTACAGATATAATTGAAGAGGACTTCAAGACTCGTGGCATTCGTCTTGCGCTTAACGAAACAGTGACTCGTTTTGAAGGAGAGGAACACGTCTCTAAAGTTGTGACAACCCGTGGAGAATATGAAGCAGATCTCGTTATTCTTTCTGTAGGCTTTCGTCCGAACACAGATCTTCTTAAAGGGCAGATAGAGATGATGCCAAACGGGGCCATTATTGTAGATGAATATATGAGAACAAGTAAGGAAAATATTTTTGCTGCTGGCGATAGCTGTGCTATACAATACAATCCTACTGGTGAAAATGCGTATATTCCTTTAGCTACAAATGCTGTTCGAATGGGTACCCTCGTTGGACAGAACATTATGAAACCAACGATCAGATATATGGGCACTCAGGGGACATCTGGTTTACACCTTTTTGATCACAGTATGGCTTCTACTGGTTTAACCGAGAGGGCAGCTATTAGTGTGGGTAAGAATGTGAAAACAATCACAATAAAAGAAAACAATCGTCCAGAGTTTATGCCAGATTATGAAGTGATCACACTGAAGGTGGTTTATGAAGTGGATACGAGGAGAATTCTTGGAGCTCAAGTAATCTCTAAAGCAGACGTAACGCAATCAATTAATACACTCTCTGTTTGTATTCAAAACAAAATGACTATAGATGAATTAGGATACATCGATTTCTTTTTCCAACCACATTTTAATAAACCGTGGAACTTTCTAAATCAGGCTGGTTTACAGGCCGCTTTATAGATGATTATCCGCTGGCATATAGCTAGCGGATTTCTTGTGTAATGAGAAATAGAAACATTTTCTTCCACTTGCATCCTCTCGATACGATAGCCATAATGAAGGTTAGAATTTGTGTAGGAGAGAGTGAGCAAGTAGTGACCAATAAGAGTATAAATAAAGCAACGAAACAAAGTCATACGCGTATTTATCTTGTACGACATGGTGAAAGTGAATGGAATGCAGCAGGAGATCTTTATTGTGGACGAACAGATATTGGACTTTCTACGGAGGGAGCCACTCAAGCGAAGAATGCAGGCGACTTTCTAAGTTCGGTTTCGTTTGATCGAGCTTATGCTTCTCCATTAATACGTGCACGTCATACAGCTGAACTCATTTTAGGAGAACGAGATTTGCCGATTCAAATAGATGAACGGATCTATGAAGGTGATTTTGGAGAGTGGGAAGGTCGATCGAAAGCGGAGTTTATTAAAGAAGATCCTGACTCATGGGATAATTGGATGGCTAACCCATGGGAAACAAGAGCGGGGCGAACGGGTGAAACGGCTCGTGAAATGTATGAAAGAGCGTCATCTTTTTTTAAGGAAATAAGTGAAAAGCATTCCGGTGAAACGGTGCTCGTTGTTGCGCACAACAACACGATTCGTTTCTTTCTAGCAGGGGTACTTGGGATGCCTTTTGCCAACTATCGTCGCATCTTTCAAGATAATACAGGAATAAATATCCTTGATGTGGCTGGCGATGAAATCGTGATCCGCAGTCTGAATATCAACTCTCATCTAAGTGCAGATAGATAGAAAAAAGCGATGCAGCTGCATCGCTTTTTTTATTGAGAAAGCTCTTTATATGATTTTTTTACGACGCTACTTAAAGCGATCAGGGCAATGACGTTGGGCAACACCATGAATGCATTAAATGTATCGGCAAGCTGCCATACGAACGGCACATTTAAAACAGTTCCTAGGACGATGAAAACAAGAACAGCACCACGATAGTAAGGGACGCTTTTTTGTCCAAATAAATAATTTACATTTGTTTCGCCAAAGTAAGCCCAGCCTAAAATTGTTGTGAAACTAAAGAACAAAAGACTAAATGCAATAAAGTAAACACCAAAGCCCCCTAGGCCACTAGTGAAACTAGCTTGCGTTAATTCAATTCCAGTAAGGTTAGAACTTGCCCCGTCCGTTACAAGAATCACGAGTGCTGTAACGGTACAAATAATCACGGTATCGATGAGAACACCGACCATAGCTACAAATCCTTGCTGTGCAGGGTGTTTCACTTCTGCCACTGCGTGGGCATGAGGTGTTGACCCCATACCTGCTTCATTTGAGAATAGCCCTCTTGCAACCCCGTACCGAATCGCTTCTTTTATCGAGGCACCAAGCACTCCGCCTCCAGCTGATTCTGGAGTGAATGCCGATTCAACGATAAGTGATAGTGCTGGAAGTACTTGATCGAAATGTATGACAAGAATGATAAGAGCTCCGATAATGTAGAGTAACGCCATAATCGGAACGACATTGCCTGCAAATCGAGCAATTCGATTGATACCACCGAATAGTATTAAACTAATTAAAATCGCTACACCTATGCCGATCGCAATTGGTGGAATTTGAAATGCGGTTTGAAAAGCCTCGGCTATTGAATTAGATTGCACCATATTCCCAACAAAACCAAGCGCACAAATGATCGCAATCGCAAAGAAGGCGGCTAATTTTTTACTACCTAGACCGTCGCGAATATAGTAAGCGGGTCCACCTTTTACGACCCCATTTTCTTTTACGCGAAATTTCTGAGCTAGTACAGCTTCAGCAAAGATCGTCGCCATACCAAGAAAGGAAGAGATCCACATCCAAAAAATAGCTCCTGGTCCCCCAGCTGCAATAGCAGTGGCTACTCCGGCTAAATTCCCAGTCCCTACTTGAGCCGCAATGGCTGTTGAGAGGGCCTGGTAAGACGAAATACCTTTTTGTTTCTTTTTTGAAAACAGGGGCCCAAATGTTTGGCGAAATCCTTCTTTTAAGCCTGTAAACTGGATAAAACCAAGACGTATCGTGAAAAACAACCCAGTTCCAAGGAGGAGGGAAATCATTATGGGTCCCCAAAGAACCGCGTTAATTGCTTCTATTACTTGCACTGTTGTCAACTCGCTCTCATGAAAAAATAAGATTCTCCCATAATAGCTTACTTTTTCACTATACTTCAACCCATTAAATCGCTATGGTATACATTTCCTTAATAATTAGTTTGTGATCGAAGTTGTTTTCTCGAACTTTTTTGTTTCTGAATCCATTGATAGAAGAACAGAATACCAATCACAAAGAGCCCTAGAATCATGTAGAGATTAGCATAACCGAGAGAAGTCACAATGATGCCGAGTACGAATGACCCCGTTGCGATTCCAGTATCGAAAAAGGTGAAAAAAGTTGCCGTTGCATGCGCGCTTCTTGATTCGGGAGCTGCTTGGATAGCAAGTGTTTGGAAGCTTGGTACAATCGAACCGTATCCTAACCCGATCAATGCCCCTGCAAGAAGTAACATCCATGCTTGTGTTGTAAAACTAAGAGTTACGAGACCAAGAGCAAACAAAACAAATGCAGGAAGAATGACAGTATTAGGTCCTCTTAAATCAAACATCCTGCCAGTGAATGGTCGTGAGACAAGCATAGCTACAGCGAATACTGCGAAAAAGAATCCCGCAGCTTCAAGAAGACCGATTGATTTCGCGTATAGAGAGATAAATGAAATGACGCTTGCATAAGAGAAAGCAACAAAGAGTCCAACGATTGCAATTGGGAATGATTTTATTTCGAAAAGATCATCAAATGATAATTTTTTCTTAGGTATAGGTTCGGTATTTTCTATGGCTTTTACGCCTAGTGTGCAAAGAACCCCTATCACCATTATGGTACTTAATACAAGGAAAATTGTTATATATGAAACATATTGAAGAAGCGTTAGGGCGAGGAAGGGACCAGTAACAACTGCAAGGTTCATAGACATTGCGAAATAACCCAAACCTTCTCCACGTCGTTCTCTTGGAATTGTGTCTGCAGCAATTGCTCCGGCTGCCGTGGTAACAATACTAAACCATACACCGTGAAAGAATCGTAGTAAGAGTAAAGCATAATAGTTGTCTACTAATGGATAGATAAAAGAAGCCGCAGCAAATAGAGAAGCACTCGTTACGAGCATTTTCTTTTTGCCAAACCGATCAATCAATTTTCCAGAGAAAGGGCGAACAATAATAGCAGATAGTAAGAAAATCGTAATAATAAGACCTGCTTGAGATTCGCTTCCGCCAAGTTCCTCTGTAACGTATATAGGGAGTAAGGTTAGAAGTGCATAGAAAACAATGAAGATAAATAGATTACTAGTTGAGATATTTAAAAAGCTTTTTGTCCAAATCGGTTGTTTATTAGACATGTGTTTTCTCTCCTTTCTGTTGCCCTATTTTGTTTAGAAGATGATAAAAGTGAATCTGCTCTTCAGTTGATAGGTGTTGAAGGAGGGATTCTTCCATCTCTTTAATAGAATCTTTTATGGTAGGCAAAAGCCCTTCTGCCTCATGAGTAAGACTAACAATGCGTTCACGCTTATCGGAACCTTCCATTCGATTAATCCAGTTATTTTGTTCCATTCGAACAAGAGTACGAGTGGTAGTTGGCGCTTCAACATTTAAGTATTTCCAGATATCTGTCTGTTTCATAGGACCGAATTGATCAAGACAATAGAGAATCGTCCATTGTGAACTATACAAGTTATACTCTTTCAATAGCTCGTTTACTTCTTTTGTGATGTGTCGCACTTGTTGATTTAACGAATGAAAAATATCGCTTGTTGAAATCATGTTAATCTCCTTTTGTTTACCTGGGTAAATAATTCGCATAGATACTAGTGTACCTAAGGAAGTAAACTTTGTAAACAAATGTCGTTTGCAATGAGATAAGACTCTATTAAATTTATTAACATAACCTCGCTGTTAGTTAATGGAAGATTCACTTTGATATATACGATGATAAAAAAAGGTGTAGAAAGGTATGAATCGAAAGATAGAAGTTTATAAAATGTGGAAAAAATACACAATCTTTGTTGTGGAACATCTAAAACTAAATTATGATGAGAGTATTTAGTAATTCGACAAAATTCACTCTTATTTGAAAGAGGAGGCTTTACATTGGAGAAATATAAAAAGAAGTTTGTTTCTAATATGAAAGAGAAATATGACGAGATGATAGCAGCAAATGAGAGTATAACAGAGATGGAATTATATAAGTTTTTACATACGTTTAAAGGTACTGCTGGGACAGTTGGATATAAAGTATCCGCTGATAAAGCGGAAGAGTTGCTGATGAAGATGGATTTAGAAAGCGAAAGAACCCTAACAAATGAAGAAACAACTCAATTATTAAATAGTCTGATGGAGGAAATTCTCGAAGCGGCTGTTGAGAACAAAGGTAAGGATGAAGAAGCAAATGTTCAGAAGATGATTATGCTTATCAACCAAAATCCGATGACGTTAATTGAGCGGAAAGCTCAGCTTGAGAAGGAAGGATACATCGTCTTTGCAGCGATGGACCTTAAAAAGGCGCAAACGGCCTTATACGATATGCACCCTGACTGTATTATTGTAGATTATCTTTTAATCAAAACAGACAAATCAGGAATTGCCAAAGAAGTTAGAGAAAAAGCAGAGCTACAGTTTACTCCGTTAATTATGACAGATACAGAAAATTCGATATCTAATCGTATCGACGGTTATCGATTTGGAGCAGATGACTTTTTTGATGTAGATATAACCTTAGAGGAATATTTATTAAGGGTTAATGGGAAAATTTCCAAAAGAAAAAACATTGTTCATTCTGTATTAACAGACGAATTGACGGGTGCCTACAATCGGAAATTTCTTGATAGCCAACTGAATTATATGCGCTATGACCTTGTCCGAAATGGGGAAAAAGCTTCATTAGCCATTTTTGATATAGACCATTTTAAATCTATTAACGACCGTTTCGGTCACTTAATTGGGGATCAGGTGCTAAGAAAATTATCACAATTTATTATGGATGAAAAAAGACGTACTGATACATTGATTCGATACGGTGGTGAAGAATTTGTCTTGATTTTACCTGATACAACATCTATTCAGGCTGATAAATTTCTTCAACGTTTATTAAGTGGATTTCGTTCAAAAGTATTTCGGGTTAAAGAAGAAAGATTCTCTGTTACATTCTCTGGCGGGATCGTTGACATTGATGGTTCTTCTTCCAACAAAAAGCTATTAAATCAAGCGGATGAAGCGCTGTATCGAGCAAAGGCAAACGGGCGAAATCAAATGGTTATTTATGAAAGTGATTTAACTAATACAAAGCCTATTAAGACGATTCGAATTGCTGTTGTTGATGATGACGAAATTATCAGAACATTACTCACTTCTCAACTTCAACAGCTTCAACCAGAAGGAAATTATGAAATTGAAGTGAAAAGCTATCGTGAAGGAGAAAGTTTCTTTGAAGATAGCTGGCACAAAGCCGGTTCTTCTTGTCTTGTTCTACTTGATGGCATTATGCCAAGAATGGATGGGATTGAGGTATTGCGCAAGTTACGTAAGGAGAGTAGTCAAAACCAATACACTGTTATGATGCTGACGGGTCGTAAAGCAGAAAAAGATATAGTTAAAGCTTTAGAGCTTGGTGCCGATGATTATATTACAAAGCCATTTAGCATGGGCGAATTAGAAGCTAGAATTAGAAGGTTAATTCAAAAAATGCTATAAGAGAAAGATTGAGGCGAATGTAGATATGAGTGCAGTTTTTATTATTTTTCAAGTGTTTGTAATTCTTTTTATTGCTTTAACGGCCCTATTCCTCTTCCTTGTAGGTCAGAAAGTTCGATCTAACCGGTTCGAACAGAAGAAAGCAGATTGGAAAGTTTACTACTTAGAGCACATGAGCCCGTATATGCAAGGCTACGGAGAACTCCAGTTACCGAAAGAACCTTATATGATTGAAGCTTTTGAGGATGTTCTGACCCGCTACTATTCTCTAATGAAAGGGGATAACGATACCTCACGCAGCATTGAAGAACTTGCTGAGACAACCCTTGAAGATTATTACAAGAAAAGATTACTTCATAACCGATGGAGTATACGAATGAATACCCTCCATCGGATTGAGAAGTTTCGTATGATCACGCTAGTTGAGCAATGTGTCAGTCTTTATAAAGAAAAACGCACGAGTGAACTGGAGTCTATTCAGGTATTACGCATACTTGCGAATCTACAGGATGAGCGCATCTATACGATTCTATTAAATGAGGAAAAAGAATATCCTACCTTTTATTATTTGGACTTGTTTGGAAGATTAGATGAAGATCTATTAGACCGCTTTATTGGAACAATAGAAGAGTTTCCCCAATGGATTCAGTTGTCGCTTATTGAAGCCATGGGGGATAGTGCAGAATACAAGTATTTGCCCACAATTGAATCTTTCATAGACTCTAAAGACACAGAATTTCGAATACGTGCTCTTAAATCTCTTGTTAAGTACGGGTATATTACAAATGCGAACAAAATCAAACCCTCTTTGCACGCGTCAAGCTGGCAAGAGAGAATGATGGCTGCTAGATTGGTCAAGCCATTAAAGGATAGTCGCTTCTTAGATGATCTGTTAATCCTTCTTACTGATGAAAACTGGTGGGTTAGAACTACTGCTGCCGAGTCTATTATTGTGCAGCAGAACGGCGGGGCAATCTTAGAAGATGTTGCCGCTACTCATGTCGATCGGTTTGCGCGTGATGCAGCGAAGGAATGGCTGCTTAGAAAGGGGAGAAACAGTGTCTATCGCTAGTATTTTTTCAACATTACTTCTTATATTTACAATTTTTGTGGCAATCTATATGGTTGGAATTATCATTTTCTATTTCATCCTTTTTCTTATTTCTTCTGTTCAACTTCGCAAAGAATATAAGCTCGATCAATTTGAGCCATATGAGGAGTTAGCTCAATCCTCCTTTACGAGACCTGTATCTATTCTTGTTCCTGCATACAACGAGGAAGCTGGAATTGTGCCAAGCGTTCGTTCACTCCTTAGTATCAATTATCCTGAGTACGAAGTAGTAGTGATTAATGATGGGTCTAAAGATAAAACATTAGAATCTGTTATTGAATCATTTGAAATGGTAAAGGTTGAGAAAGTGATTCGCAAACAGATTAAGTCTAGTGAAATTATTTCTGTCTATCAATCTACTATTTATGAGAACTTATACGCAATTGACAAAGTGAATGGCGGAAAAGCAGATGCTCTCAATGCAGGAATAAACGTTGCTCATTATCCATACTTCTGCTCTCTGGATGGCGATTCTATTATCGAACGAGATGCTTTTGCTAAAGTAATGAAACCGATTATTGATTCTAAAGAAGAAATTGTAGCAGTAGGAGGGAGCGTAAGAATAGCTAACGGTTGTACAATTGAACGTGGAGAAGTCATGAAGGTTGCCCTTTCTAAAAGTCCTCTCGTTGTCATGCAGGTTATTGAGTACTTCCGAGCGTTCCTTATGGGGAGAATTGGCCTTTCAAAACATAATCTCTTATTAATTATCTCTGGAGCGTTTGGCGTCTTCCATCGCGAGAGTGTTGTTAAGGTAAACGGCTATCGAACGGACACCGTTGGAGAAGATATGGACCTAGTAGTCAGGCTTCATAAATTAATCAAAGAAGAAAAATCAGGGAAGAGAATTGTTTATGTTCCTGATCCTGTTTGCTGGACTGAAGCACCGGAATCTACGAAGATTTTAAGGAGACAAAGGAGTAGATGGCATAGAGGTCTTTTTGAGAGCCTTTGGCATAACAAGAAAATGCTAGGAAACCCTAAGTACGGTCTTGTTGGTACTGTTTCAATGCCATACTTCTTAATTGTCGAATTTCTAGGGCCTGTCATTGAATTACTTGGGTATATTATTATGGTTATTTCACCATTTGTTGGTGGTATTTATACTTCCTTTGCTGTGCTTCTGTTCTTGCTCGCAGTCATCTATGGTTCTCTCTTATCGATGAGTGCAGTGCTACTAGAAGAATGGAGCTTAAGACGATATACAAGAGTACAAGATTTAGTACGGTTGTATTTCTATTCTCTTTCTGAAGCGTTCTGGTTTCGGCCATTGACCGTGTTTTGGAGAGTCGAAGGTATTATTCAGCTGATTCGTGGAAACACAAGCTGGGGTGAAATGAGCAGAAAAGGGGTTTCAAAATAAGTGCGTAGTATAAAGCGAACAACAATTATTAGTTTTGTAGTGGGGTTACTAGCTTTAGGACTTATTCTAATGTTTCCTGTTCTTTATTGGTATATGGAGGATGAGACTAGGAAAGATGTATTTATTATTGATAAAACTATCCCTGATGAAACCTATCGTGAACACAAAGGTCTAACATGGGTTATGAATCACGAGAAGTGGGTGAAAGGGGATGGGACTCCTTACTCAGAAGTAGAGGATTATACAGGATTCCGACCAGAAGATGAAGAAGACTATACGATTGATTCCTTCCCCGAAACACTTGTAGGACAGGACTTAATTTATCTTGCTGATTCATATGGAGTATACGAAGAAGAATGGTTTGGGAAGGCGTCTGAGGGTGATCGGTCAGATATAATCTACGGAGGAATGAAGCAAGAAGAAGTTAGTTTGATATCTGAAGCTGTACAGCAGGGATCTACATTTGTTGCGGAGTTTAATGCATTTGGTAGCCCGACTGATGATAAGGCGAGAGAGGGTCTATATTCTATTCTGAATCTGGAGTGGTCCGGGTGGATCGGTCGTTATTTCGATGACCTATCAGCAGATGGTGAAGTTCCAGGATGGGCTATTAGTAACTATGAAAAACAGAATGAAGAAGAATGGGATTTTTCGGATCAAGGATTAATTTTTGTGAATGAAGATGATTCGATCATTGTTATTGAAAAAGATGAGGTTGGAAATGATACCGTACAATTCTCATTCAATGACCAAGGTAAGAAATGGTTTGAAGATTCCTTAGTAAAGGACTCTATGTCTTATCATTACTGGTTTGATATTGTGGAGCCAATCAACGAAGAAGAGGTTCTTGCAAATTATACATTAGATGTTACTCAAGAAGCAGAAGATTTGTTGGTGGAAACTGGAATTCCGCTTTCTTTTCCCGCTGTTATGAAGCATAACCAATCTTACTATTTTGCAGGAGATTTCGCAGATCGCGATACAGATTCGAATTTCTATCAGTATAAATGGCTTCCTTCTATTAATCGTTTATTGTTGAGTGGAGATGATGAAAGTCTCGAATCGTTTTATTGGAAAATATACACCCCTATGATGGAGACTGTGCTTGAAAACTTAAAAAATATTGAAACAAAACAGGAAGCTAAAAGTTTAGATATTCAATCAATCGAAGGTATCCAGGTGGCAGGTAAAGTTGGAAAAGACAAAATTCAGGTGTTTCAAGATGGTGAATGGGCCGATCTCATTATTAAAGGTGTAAATATGGGTATTGCAAAACCAGGTTATTTTCCTGGTGAGGCAGCTATTACGAAATCAGAGTATAAAAGATGGTTTAATCAAATTGCTGAGATGAATGCAAATGCAGTTCGTGTCTACACAATTCACCCACCAGCTTTCTACGAAGCCTTGTTAGAACATAACCAAGAAGCTGACACACCGTTATACATATTCCATGGTGTATGGGTAGAAGAAGAACCGCTTATTGAAACTCAAGATGCATATGCTAATGAGAACGTTCAACTGCTTAAGAAAGCAATGGAGGATACGGTCGACCTAATACATGGTAATGCAACGATTAAGGAGAAAGTTGGTCATGCAAACGGGCGTTACACAGCTGATGTTTCACCATATGTACTTGGATGGGTTCTCGGTATCGAATGGGATCCGAAAGTTGTTGTTTCAACGAACGAGAAGAATAATGATATGGAGCAATATGATGGAGACTATCTTAATACAAAAGAAGCGAGCCCTTTTGAGATATGGATAGCGAAGATGATGGATGACACGATTGGATATGAAATGGAGAAGTACAATTGGCAAAGGCCAGTTAGCTTTACAAACTGGGTGACAACCGACTTACTTGAGCATCCAGCAGAACCATCGGAAGAAGAAGATTTAGTTTCAGTGGATCCGAATGTGATTGATTTGAAGGATAATTATTATGCGGGTCAATTTGCTTCTTATCATATTTATCCTTACTATCCGGATTTTTTGAACTATGAAGAGGAGTATGTGAATTATATTGACCAGAACGGTGAGAAAAACAACTATGCCGGTTATTTAAATGCACTTAGAAAAGTTCACACTATGCCAGTTCTTGTAGCCGAATTTGGTGTTCCAGCCTCCCGAGGTATGACTCATCGGAACGTATATGGAATGAATCAGGGCGGAAATTCCGAAGAAGAGCAAGGACTAACGGATGCGAAGCTATTTGAAAACATTGTTTCTGAAGACTATGCAGGAGGATTAGTGTTTTCTTGGCAAGATGAGTGGTTTAAACGAACGTGGAATACGATGGATTACGATAACTCGGATCGTCGTCCTTTTTGGTCAAATGACCAGACAAATGAACAACAGTTTGGGTTATTAAGTTTTGATCCAGGTGAGAAGCAAAAGATTAAAGTTGATGGAAAAGTGAAGGATTGGAATGAGGCGGGGATTAAGCCTTTATTTGAATCAAATAATAAAGATCAGAACTTACAAAACTTCTACATGACAAGTGATGAGAAATATATCTACTTCCGACTAGATTATCAAGAGATGTCCGAAGAACAATTGAAAAAGGATAAAACATTATTATTATTTGATACGAACAGTGGTCAGGGGAGTAAACAGGTTGAAGATGACCCTGAAATAAACGCATCGTCTGGAATTGATTTTATACTTAACCTTGCCGGGAAAGATCAATCAAGACTTAGCGTTCATAGCTACTATGACTCGTTTTACTACCAGTATGGTGAGGATCTTGGTTTAATCGAGAAAAAGAATTATGCGAGCAAAAAGGATAATGATGTTTTTCACCCTATTCGACTAGCCCTGAATAAACAATTAACAATTCCAAGCACAAAACAAATACTTCCATTTGAAGATTATGAAACGGGTCGTCTGACCTATGGAAATGCTAATCCAGACAGTGAAAACTTTAATTCACTTTCAGATTTTATCGTAAAAAACAATTCTATTGAAATTCGATTACCATGGGCTTTATTTAATATTAAAGATCCAAGTGATAAGGAAATGATGGGCGATATGTGGAATGGCGGACTTACTAGCTCGAAGAAAACAGATGGTTTTAAAGTAGGAGTGGTGATGTATGAGGGGGATTCAAAAGGTTCGGATTTGTCGATCTCATCTATTACTGAATCAATGCCATCTATAGATAACGGGAACCTGTCAGTTAATCAATTCTACAAATTCACATGGGACAAATGGAATGAACCTGACTATCATGAAAGATTAAAACAATCGTACTATATTATGCAAGATGAGTTTAGCCGATATAAGTAGTAGAGGGAATTTCCCTCTACTCTCTTTAATATGAAGGTATTATTAAAGGGTGTTCGTGATTTAATCTTATTAATCAATATTACAAGAAATGGGTGAATGGTTTGACTCCTCGATTATTAATAGCAGAAGATGAAGAGATTCTAAGAATGTTAATCGTTGATACACTTGAAGATGATGGGTATGACATCGATGAGGCTGAAGATGGGGCGGAAGCATACAATTTTATTCAAGATAATGACTATGATTTAGTATTACTTGATTACATGATGCCTGAGATGACTGGCCTTGAAGTTATCAAAAAAGTTCGCTCTGAAGGGAACATGGATGTCAAAATCATGATGCTAACGGCAAAAGCGCAAAAGAAAGATGAAGAGATTGCAAGAGAAGCTGGGGCGAATTATTTTATTTCAAAACCGTTTAGTCCTGTTGAGCTTGCGAGCGTCGTAGAGGATATTCTTGGTGAATAGAAGATGGAAAAGTAGTTTATCACGTCAATTTGTCTGGTTTATGAGCGGGTTTTTGTTATTGATTTTAATAGTAGCCGTAGGATTGGGCCTCTATAGTCAGTCGATTGAAAAAAAG
The DNA here is from genome assembly GCF_056173665.1 of Anaerobacillus sp. QJM3NY_17. Classification (NCBI taxonomy): domain Bacteria; kingdom Bacillati; phylum Bacillota; class Bacilli; order Caryophanales; family Bacillaceae; genus Anaerobacillus; species Anaerobacillus sp. QJM3NY_17. The sequence goes on from NZ_CM149685.1 coordinate 406,967, forward strand.
TATGAGGAAAAAGTTGTTAACCTTCGAGAAAAGCAGCAGTACGCTGTTGAACTAGAAGATAGTTTGAATGATATGTTTTTTGAAGCACGAGGCTATCTAGGCTTTCGTTTGGATGAGCCGTTTCTCAACAATTACAAAGCCAAAAAGAATTCGATCGTCGATAAAATCAATCAGCTAGAGCCGAAATTGGAGAGTCCTGAAGAGAAAGAATATCTCACATATCTTCAAGATAAATTAATAAATTATTATAACCTTTTTGAAGAAGCGAAAAGTCAGGTAGCTAGTGATAATACAACAGGATTACAAATCTTATCTCAAAATCAAGGGGGCAGCAATCTCGTTTACAATTTAAGAGATCAAACGAGAAATTTAGTCTCTGACGTTGACAACGAAATAACCGCAACTGAGAAGAATTTAATTGATCGTTTAGCAAACTTACAAATTCTATTTGTTCTTTTTGTAGTGTTCCTGCTCTTAATAGCTACCATTCTTGCTGGGATAATGGCTCGCCGTATTGGAAAACCGCTGCAAGAGCTCGCTTTGGCCTCAAGTCAAATGTCCTCTGGTGAAAATGTAGCTGTACCACATGTTAGAAGATCAGATGAACTTGGAGAGCTTGCTAGATCATTTAATTTAATGATTACTAATATTCAACAAAACGAAAAAGCACTCATTGCATCAAATGAAACGTTGGTGGAGCAAAGCGAAGAACTTCAAAGTAGTAAAAATACCCTTGAAGAAAATGTGAAAGTAATGAACGTTCAGAAGCAAGTATTAGAACATCGTAATGAATTAAACCGTTCACTTGCTTCAACGCTAAATAAGAATGAGTTATTACAAAGTATTATTACGAACATGATTCATATCTTAAGTTCAGATAAAGGGATTATTGTGATGCTGAATCAAGGGAAAGATTATGCGTCGTTAGGCATCAGCCAGGAGAAGGTACATCAGTGGATTGATCATCTTACGGATGGACCCGGAATAAAAGCAGTTCAACAAAAGCGATATCACATTGTACAAAGACCAGCCTCAGTTGGAGAAGCAGGGTATCATGGTGATGAAGTTCTCTCAAATGATCTGTATATCCCTGTAGTTTCAAGTAATGAAGTAGTAGCTTTATTGTGCATTACTAGAACTGGGGTAGAATACAAGCCTGAAGAAGTATCGGAAATCAATGGTTTATCACGTCAAATTTCTCTTGCTTTAGATAAAATCCTATTATACGAAACAACAGAGAATGAACGACAGGTGAATAGAGAAATATTGAACACGATTCGAGAAGGAATTCAACTTGTAGACAGGGAAGGAACGACGCGTGCTGTTAATGATCAAATGTGTACAATGTTGGATGCCTGTTTTCCTGATGGCGTAGATGAAAAAACATTTGCTGAGTGGAATTCGAAATTTCTTCTGCAAGTTGATTTAGATGATCGCGATGCAGTAAAGTCTTACGTGCATGACGTCATTGTGGGTGTTAAACCTAAGCAAAGTGAATTAATCTATCAAACAAATACAGAACCAGCGCTCTTTATTCAAATGTATTATGAGCATTTATATAATGGTGATAAATTCATTGGTTCGATTTTTGTTCATCGCGATATTACTCGTGAACATGAGGTAGATGAAATGAAAAATGAATTCGTTAGTACAGTTAGTCATGAACTTAGAACACCGCTTTCAAGTGTTCTTGGTTTTACAGAGCTTATGCTTTCAAAAGAGCTAAAACCTGAAAAGCAAAAGAAATATTTAAGCACGATTTATAAAGAAGCGAAGCGGTTAACCTCGCTGATTAATGACTTTCTTGATATACAGCGGATGGAAGCTGGAAAGCAAAATTATGACAAAACAAGAGTGAATTTGAAAGAAATTATTGAAGAAGTGCTCGATAACTATCGCGTTCATTCTCAGCTTCATTCTTTTATGATTGAAGACACAACAGATGAACATGAGATTATTGGAGATGCAGATAAGATCAAACAGGTCATTAATAATTTCATTAGCAATGCGGTAAAGTATTCTCCAGAAGGTGGGGCAATACTAACGCGATTCAGAGTAGGAGAAGGTCAGCTTTATGTGGATATTGAGGATGAGGGACTAGGAATCCCACAAGATTCTCTAGCTAAACTCTTTACGAAGTTTTATCGTGTTGATAATTCAGATCGACGCCAAATTGGTGGAACTGGGCTTGGGCTTGCTATATCAAAAGAGATTTTGTTAGCGCATGATGGTGATGTTGAAGTTACTTCTGAGCTTGGGAAAGGAAGTACATTCACACTTGTTTTTCCTCTAATAAGAGAAAGGTTGCCAATAGAACCGAAATCAGGGGAATTGGAGGATTCAGGCGTTTTGATTGTAGAGGACGATGATAGCCTTGCCCTTTTATTAATGGAGGAAATTACAGAAAGTGGATTTACGGCCCATCATTGCCGCAGTGGTGAAGCCGCGATCAAAATGCTTGAGACAATGACTCCTAAAGGAATTGTGCTAGATATAATGTTAGATGGCCGCATGAGCGGATGGGATGTTTTGAAAGCCGTGAAGGAATCAGAGCGTACGAAAGATATTCCAATCTTTGTATCTACAGTAAGTGAGGAGAAGCAGCGAGGTTTTGAGTTAGGTGCAAATGACTACCTTATTAAGCCTTATCCCCCTCAAAATCTTACAAAATCATTGATTAAATCTATCGTAAACAAGAATAATAACGGTAAGATACTAGTTCCGGATTATACGATTGAAGATATAGAAAAAGGCTTATCCGAATAATCGGATAAGCCTTTTTTTCTAAATTAATTTCGTTGTCCAATCTTCACAGTTCCATACATCTGTTGCAATGTCTTGATAGAATTCAGGTTCATGGGAGATCAGAATGATGCTACCCTTGTATTCGTTTAAAGCACGTTTCAATTCAGCTTTCGCTTCTACATCAAGATGGTTTGTTGGCTCATCAAATACGAGCAAGTTTGATTCTGTGTTCATCAATTTACAAAGTCTAAGTTTCGCTTTCTCGCCGCCGCTAAGAACGTCGACCCTGCTCTCAATATGCTTCGTTGTTAGGCCGCATTTGGATAAGGCAGCTCGAATTTGAGCCTGGCTGTAGTGAGGAAACTCTCTCCACATCTCTTCAATACAAGTGTTAGATGTTCTTGTCTTAATTTCTTGTTCAAAATAACCAGTATAAAGGTAGTCACCGAGCTCAACTGAACCTTCAATCGGCTTAATTTCCCCAAGTATACTGCGAAGAAGTGTCGTTTTACCAATCCCATTTGCACCCATAAGGGATATTTTTTGCCCTCTTTCCATTGAAAGATTTAATGGACGGGATAGTGGTTCATCGTACCCAATAACAAGATCTTTTGTTTCAAAGATGAGTTTGCCAGAAGCCCGAGCTTGCTTAAAATGAAATTCTGGTTTTGGCTTTTCTTTGGCGATCTCAATTACATCCATCTTATCAAGCTTCTTTTGTCTCGACATCGCCATGTTACGCGTTGCAACTCTTGCTTTGTTTCTCGCAACAAAATCCTTCAATTGAGAGATCTCCTGCTGCTGCTTTTTAAACGCTGCTTCAACTTGTTGTTTTTTCACTTCATATACAGATAAGAAGTTATCATAGTCACCTACGTATCTTGTTAGCTCTTGATTTTCCATGTGATAAATCAAGTTGATTACGCTATTTAAGAAAGGAATATCGTGAGAAATGAGTATAAACGCGTTCTCATATTCTTGTAAGTAACGCCTGAGCCATACGATGTGCTGCTCATCAAGAAAGTTTGTCGGTTCATCGAGAAGGAGAATATCAGGCTTCTCGAGAAGAAGTTTAGCAAGAAGGACCTTTGTTCTTTGACCACCACTTAAATCTTGTACATCTTTTTCAAGTCCGATTTCATCTAGTCCAAGCCCACGTGCAATTTCTTCTACCTTTGCATCAATTACGTAGAAATCATTGTTAGCGAGCATATCTTGCATTGTTCCTGTTTCTTCTAACAATTTTTCTAGCTCTTCTGGAGAAGCTTCCCCCATTTTCGCAAACAGCTCGTTCATTTCAGCTTCGTAATCAAATAAATACTGAAAAGCGCCTTTAAGGGCGTCACGAATCGTCATGCCTCGTTCAAGAACAGTGTGCTGATCGAGATAGCCGACTCTTACATTTTTCGACCATTCAACTGTTCCTTCATCTGGTTCTAACTTTCCAGTAATAATATTCATAAATGTCGACTTACCTTCGCCGTTAGCACCAACAAGTCCAATATGTTCGCCTTTTAGAAGACGAAATGATACATCATCAAAAATAGCACGGTCACCGAATCCGTGTGTTAGGTTTTTCACGGTTAATATACTCATAGGAAAACACCCTTTATTTATGGTTTAACAATCCTCATTGATTATATCGGACTATGGGCTGGGATGAAAGTAAGGAAGATGAGAAAACGATGGGAATTTTCGTAAAAAGCAGCCGTATAGTAAGAAAGACACAATATAAGGCGTGATGAGGCATTTGACCTATGATAAATAAAGGAACATTTACATCGTGTTTCATTTAGCTTAATAGTGTACGTTTACACTAGAGGGGCTTCATAAAACGGAGCTTTTATTTTAAAGGGGAGGGAATATGAATGAATACCACACGTCGTAGGGTTTATGGAACGGTTGCTTTTATGTTAGTTGTGTCGTTTATTATGATGTATTTCACGATTACACCATCTTTTGCTGATGGATCTGGAACTTCATCATCACCTTTTTCAGTTAATCAGGGAATAGCAAATCAAGGTAGTACAGGGTCAGTTGAAGGGTATATTGTTGGAAAGCCAGTCTCAACTTCCTCCGTAACTACGTCTGACTTTTCGGATGACTATGCGATCGCGATTGCCGATCAAGTGAATGAAACAAATGTAAATGAAATGCTTTTCGTCCAGGTTCCATCAACTTTCAGAAATGATTTTGGATTGCAAAGTAATCCTAGTTTACTAGGTGAAGCTGTTGTGGTCAGTGGAAGCCTAACAGATTATTTCGCTCATACAGGAGTGAAGAGTGTTTCCGATATGGAATTAAGTGATGGTGAAGGAAGTGGGGATCCTAACGACCCAGGTGATGGAGAACCATCCCCTTACGATGATACATACTATAGCTCGGCTGTTGGTAAAACCGGTAGTGCCTTAAAATCTGAGCTGCATCTTATCATCGATGATCACAATGAGCTAACTTACAGTGAAGTTTGGGATGCCCTACGCGTGACGGATGAAGACCCAGCGAACCCGAACAATGTACTTCTCCTTTATAGTGGCAGATCTCAAAGCAAATATGAGAATGGTGGTAACGTTGACGACTGGAATCGTGAACACGTTTGGGCGAAGTCTCACGGGGATTTTGGGACATCTATGGGGCCAGGAACAGATATTCATCATTTACGCCCAACTGATGTAACAGTCAATAGCTCACGTGGTAATCTTGATTTTGATAACGGTGGATCGCCTCAATCAGAAGCACCCGGTAACTATTATGATAGTGATTCTTGGGAGCCTCGTGACAGTGTGAAAGGTGATGTAGCACGAATGATTTTCTACATGGCTGTTCGTTACGAAGGGGACAGTGGTGAAGTGGACCTTGAAGTAAATAATCTTGTAAACAATGGTTCATCACCATATATTGGGAAAGTTTCTGTATTAAAGGCATGGAATGAAATGGATCCCGTGGATTCCTTTGAAGAAAATCGAAACAATGTTATTTATGATCAGTACCAACATAATCGCAATCCGTTTATTGATCATCCAGAATGGGTGGAAGCGATCTGGTAGCAAGAAAAGAGCACCTGCCCTTAGGTAGGTGCTTTTTTCTATAAATTTCGCATTAAACGTTTTGCGATCTGTTCATAATGATCCTTAGTAATGCCTGGCGCAAATTCTTCTGGAAGATCATCTAGATTAGGAATAGGAGCCCCTTCTGGTGCCCCCTCAATCACCATTAGTTTTTCACCATTTTCCGGGTTAGTCCCTTTCCATATTTGTTTAATACCTAAGTAATCGCTATCACTCCAAGTATAAAGAACGTTGTTTAATCCTTGTTCTTCAAATTTTCGAGCATAGTCAAATTTGGAGTTATCAAGGCTCGGAATCGGAAGCATTTTTGTTAAGTCTGTACCTGTCGCGATCTCGATCGCTTTTGCGTATGCAAGTACATGAGTTCCACCACGTACGAGTAAGTAGCCAATCATTTCTCGGGCTGTAGGATGATCGGTCATTTCATAGACGCGCATCTTATGCGTTCTTGCACCAACCTCCAGAAAAAAATTATGGAGTAGGTCAAGCACTAGATTGCCGCTACTGAAGACGTAATCTCCGCGCCAGGAGTTGCCCATTCCATCTGCAGCAAGAGCTGTTTGTGCTGTAGCGACAAACTGAGCTGTATTTCGCACGTCTTTACCATTTTGTAATGGAGTTAAATCAGGTGGCGCTTGAAAAGAACTTCCTGTGGTCAACAAGTTGATCGAGGTTGTTACTAATTCCACATGTCCAAATTCTTCTGCAGTAATACTGGCAACAAGGTCATAAAAAGGCTTCAACTTTTTTTTCTCACGAAAGCTAAACGACTGGAACATGTAGTTATTTAGTGTAGACAATTCTCCAAAGCGTCCTCCAAGTAAATCCTGTACAGCAGCTGCTGCGTTTGCATCCCCATGATCTGGTATCGGAAGCTCAATTAACTGCTTATTGATTCGCTTAAACATGTAATCCCCCCTTTAATTAGGAAATACCCAGACAATTTGTTGAATGCGAACAAAAAAAGGGGTTTCGTTCACTTGTAAAACAATATGATCTGGCATCACAGATTCGAGCATTCCTTGGAGTGAGCCATTTGTTGTTTGAACTGTAAGCAAACTCCCTTCAATTGATACCAGCGTTTGATAGACGTAGGGATCTACAGAACTGATTAATTGGGGTTGTTGACTCAAATTCTCTCATCCTCTCAAAAATGTCCTTTAGCTATATTAATTTACGCACTGTATAGGTTGTCATAGTCGATAAGAATGAAATGAACCCATATGAGTGATGACCCATAGTCTGTAAAAAGGAGGGGGGAAGAGATAAGTGAAGCAGAAGCTGATGGTGACGTATCGTGATGGAATGAGAGAGAAGAACTGTGTATTAGGAAGGAAATATACATTAACACATTCCGATATAACTGGAGAATTGTTTTTAACGATTGGAAAAGAATATGCCTTTGATCGTATTTCTACCATAAGAGATGAGGTGCTTGGAAGCTTTCGAAATGATTGTGGACTCTATTTCTACGTATATGTCTTAATTGACGATCCTACAGAAGAGGGGAGGTCGAGTATAAGAAATCGTATATTTCGAGAAGAGTTACCTGGTGCCTTATCGGCTATAAGAATAGGAGATGAACACTTATATCAAGCATATCCAGAACTAGATAATTTACCTATTTGGGTTTACTTTGATTCAAATGAAAAACAATGGGAAGCTTACGAGTACTATGGATCACTTAGAGAATATAGAAACAGCCAGCATAAGTAGTCTGGCTGCTTCTTTCATTTAAATTAATCGTGAGAATGAGAGTAACTTTTGTGAGAGTTTACCTTATGGGTTAGTTGTCCATAAACCTGCTGTTTTAATGAATACACGTTTGTTCATTTTTAGTTGAGCAACGATAAACTCAGCCATATCTTCTGGTTGAAGCATATTCTCTTGATTTCCATCTGTTAGGTTATTTTCTACTGCTAGATCCGTAGAAACGGTACTTGGTGTTAGCGCACTTACACGGATATCATGCTTGCGAACTTCTTGAGCTAGTGATTCCGTTAGACCCATAAGTCCGAACTTAGAAGCACTATAGGCGCTAGTAACTGGTGCCCCTTTTTGTCCTGCTGTAGAAGAAATATTAATAATATCTCCTGATTTACGTTCAATCATATCTGGCAGTACAGCACGTGTTACATAGTAAGCGCCTAGCAAATTCACTTGAATGATCTTTTCCCACTCTGTAACTTCGAGATCCATGAAGCCACCCATTTTAGCGATACCTGCATTATTAATAAGAATGTCTACTTCGCCAAGTTCTTCTTTCAATTTAGCTACAGCTGTTGTTACTTCCTCATTAGAGGAAACATCTGCAATAGCGAAGGAAGTTTTCACACCTTCTGCTTCGATTTCTTTCGCTACGTTCTGAAGTGTCTCTTCTGTACGGGCAATCATTGCGATATTTACGCCTTCTTTTGCAAGAGCAATTGCCGATGCTCGACCAATTCCTCGAGCTGCACCTGTAATTAATGCTGTTTTTCCTTTAAGAGCTACCATGTTGTTTCCTCCCTCGTTAACTTTAAGTTCCAACGTTTATTCTATAGGGTTAGCTTTAAGCAGGAAAGAATTTAGCTTTGCGATTATAATAGTGTGATAAAATACAAAAGTGAGATTATTCAAAAATGAATAGCGAATAACTTGATAGATAAGGGATTTAATAACACATTGCAAAAGTATTCAATAATGAATAGATGAGGTGGGCGTATGGCGAAATGGAATGAATATGAGGCAATCTTTCATTCTTTACAGGAGGATATACTTGTCACAGATCCTAATGGAATCATTGTGAAAGTTAGTGAAGGAACAGGGATGGTTTATGGTGTTAACGCAAATGACTTAATGGGGAAATCAGTATATGAATTGGAACGAGAAGGTTTATTCACACCACTTGCAACGCCACTGGTGGTAAAGGATAAGAAGCGTGTTACGTTTGTGCAAACGGGTTCTGATGGCAAAAAACTGCTTGTAACAGGTTTGCCAGTGTTTGATGATGCTAAAGAGCTAGTAAGGATTGTAAGTTATTCTCATGATATTACTGAACTAATGGAAATAAAGGCCGGGATGGAAGAAATGTCTTCCGAAATGGAGCGTGTTAAAAATGAGCTTGAGCAGCTTAAGCAAAGGCAGGATGATGAAGGGCTTATTGCTAGAAGTCATGAAATGAGAAAAGTGATGGCAACAGGGAAACAAGTTGCAGGTGTGGATGTTAATGTTCTCCTTCTAGGGGAGTCCGGAGTAGGAAAGACGGAAATGGGAAGATACATTCACCACAAAAGTGATCGTAGAAATGGACCGTTTATTGAAGTGAACTGTGGAGCAATTCCTGAAGCGCTTTTTGAAGCAGAATTGTTTGGTTATGAAGAGGGGGCATTCACAGGAGCTAGAAAAGGTGGACGTATGGGGTTAGCAGAAATGGCGTCTACAGGAACACTTTTCTTAGATGAAGTCGGTGAACTTTCACTGCAAAACCAAGTGAAAGTATTAAAATTAATTCAAGAAAAACGCTTTTATCGACTTGGTGGAACAAAAGAAATTCATTCTGATTTTCGGTTGATCAGCGCAACAAATAAGGATTTGGAACAAGCTGTGCAAGAGAAAACCTTTCGAGAAGATTTATTTTTTCGGTTGAATGTCGTCCCATTGATGATCCCTCCACTAAGAGATAGAAAAGAAGATATCCTTCCGCTCATTCAATCGTTTGTCGATCATTTTTCTAGACAATATAAACGAAAGCGGATGCTAAATAAGATAGTGATGCATGAGTTAACTCAGCATGTGTGGAGGGGAAACGTTAGAGAGCTGATGAATTTAATAGAGCGTCTTATTGTTACTTCAGATGCATTCGTTATACAAGAGGAAGATCTCCCTCAAACATATAAAAGTTCGAGTGAAGACTATTCAGAAATGAATAATTTTAATGAAACTTTACAAGAAACAGTTGAAAGAGTTGAGAAAGAACGACTTGAACAGGCTAGACGACAGTTTCGAACAACGACAAGGATTGCTGATGCGTTAGGGATGAGTCAACCAACAGTAGTTAGAAAACTTAAAAAATACAGAATTCAATAGTTTTTGGCATAATACTTGCATATTAAAAGAAGCAAGAAGTGAAAATTACCCTTGCTTCTTTTCTGATTTATATGCAAGAATATGAATTAATATTAAAAATGTCGAAGGAGAGTGAAGAATGGAAGTTAAACAGGAAAAATCCTATCCTCTTGAAAGTACGGGTCAATCAGCAGAGAAATCTCAAACAAAAAAAGCGTATGCATGGTTTCTTATTCCATCGTTAATCGGTATCTTATTATTTCTTGTTCCCGTTCCTTTTAATGGGAAAATGACGATTGGAGTCGGGATTTTGGCTGAGTCTATACAAATAAAACTAGCGCCTATCTTGCCTGGATTTATGACCGCCATTCTTATTTTATCTGCTATTATTCCTATTATTGCAAAAGCGTTTGAACCAAAAGCTATCATGCTTCGTCCGTTTCTGAAGCAATTATTTTATGTGAATTGGTTCTGGATTAGTACGAGGTTAATCGGTGCATTATTCGCAGTAATGACACTGTTTAAATTTGGTCCAGAATTTATCATCTCGGATGTTTCGGGTGGTACAATGCTTTACTCACTCGTTCCCGTTCTTGCAGCATGGTTTCTTTTTGCTGGTCTGTTAATGCCTCTCTTACTAGAGTTTGGGTTAATGGATTTCTTCGGAACAGCCCTTCGTTATGTGATGCGTCCTTTGTTTAAGTTACCTGGTCGCTCATCCATAGATGCGCTTGCTTCCTGGATGGGGGCAGGAACCGTTGGGGTACTGATCACAACGAAACAGTATGAAGAAGGCTATTATACAAAAAGAGAAGCTGCTGTTATTGCAACAAATTTTTCGATCAATTCGATCGCATTCAGTCTTGTTGTAATTAGCTTCATTGGTTTAGAAGATATGTTTATTCCGTTCTACTTTACGGTTGTGGTAGCAGGGCTAGTTGCTGCGTTTGTTTGTCCACGTATACCACCGCTATCTCGTAAAGCGGACACGTACTATGAGGGTACAGGAAAACAAATTTCTGAAGATGTACCTGAGGGTGTCTCTAGCTTCAAATGGGGAATACAAAAAGCACTAGAGAAGGCATCTGAAGTAAAAGGAGTGAAGCATGTAGCTGGTCAGGGTGTTAACACCGTTCTTGATATTTATTTTGCTCTTATTCCGCTTGTGATGGCACTTGGAACAATTGCCCTTATTATTGCTGAATTTACGCCTTTCTTCACATATTTATCAATGCCGATCGTACCGGTCCTTGAACTTATGCAAATTCCTGAAGCAGCTAAAGCAGCGCCGGCTATGTTAGTTGGTTTTGCAGATATGTTTTTACCTGCAGTTATAGGAACAGGGATTGAAAGTGAATTAACGCGATTTGTTATTGCAGCTATTTCATTAACACAATTAATTTATATGTCAGAGATTGGTATTTTGCTAGTGAAATCGAAAATTCCAATTTCAGTTCTAGAACTTGCTATTATTTTCTTGCAACGTACGGTTATAACACTTCCGATTATTGTTGTAATGGCCCATTTCTTTGTATAAAAGCAGAATTTAAAGGAGGATATCACATTGGCTACATCATTTGAACATAGATACAACAACATGTCAGACTATCTTGCACCAAGTATGGCAAAGGATCATCCGAATTTACCAGTCGTGAAAGAAGAGGGTTGCTATTACTATGGGGCAGATGGCCAAACGTACCTAGATTTTACTTCAGGTATTGCCGTAGCGAATACGGGCCACCGTCATCCTAAGGTAGTACAGGCTATAAAGGACGGTGCTGACTCTCTTATGCACGGGCCTTCAGGAGTAATTATGTATGATTCAATTCTAAAGCTAGCAGAACGTCTTCAAGGCATTATGCCGAAAGATTTAGATTGCTTTTTCTTTGCGAACAGTGGCACTGAGGCCATTGAAGGTGCGATGAAACTTGCTAAATATGTAACGAAACGACCGTATGTTGTTTCCTTTACAGGTTGCTTTCATGGACGCTCGCTTGGTGCTCTTGGTGTAAGTACATCAAAAAGCAAATACCGTAAATTTTTACAGCCTAATGGACTAACCTATCAAATTCCTTATGCGGATGCTGCTAGTTGTCCAGAAGGGCAAAGTGTAGAAGATTATTGTGTTGGTGAGCTTGAGAAAGATTTCGAAATGCTTTTTGATCATCAGGTAACTCCTGAAGAAGTGGCTTGCGTAATCGTGGAACCTGTTCTAGGAGAAGGTGGCTATATCATTCCACCGAAAGAATGGTTACAAAAAGTAAGAGAGATTTGTGATCGTCATGGTATGCTGCTAATCTTTGATGAAGTTCAAACTGGATTCGGACGGACTGGTGACTGGTTCGCTGCACAGACGTTTGATGTTACACCTGATATTATGGCGATCGCAAAAGGAATTGCTTCTGGGATGCCTCTTAGCGCCACAGTAGCTTCAAAAGAACTAATGAGTCAGTGGCCAATGGGAACACATGGCACAACATTTGGTGGTAATCCGATTGCTTGTTCAGCGGCGCTAGCTACTCTCGACGTAATTGAAGAAGAAGGATTACTGTCCAATTCGAAGGATATGGGTGCTTATGCATTAGAAAAATTAGCTCTTATAAAGGAAAAGCACCATGTGATCGGAGATGTCCGTGGTGTAGGGTTAATGATTGGAATTGAAATTATTGATCCAGAGACAGGCGCACCAGACGGAAATGGAATGATGCGGATACTAGATCTGTCTCTTGAAAAAGGGGTGCTTTTCTATCTGTGCGGAAAACATCAAGAAGTGATTCGAATGATTCCTCCATTGATTATTACGAAAGAGCAAATTGATGAAGGTCTCCGCATTTTTGAGGAAGCTGTTACGGAGTATGAACAAGAGAAACACGTTGTTTCTGTAGGATAGTGTTTTAATAGCCCCCATCACTTTGGACGTGATGGGGGTTTTGTTCTTTAACAGATACGTGGATATAACTAATTAATCGAGTAAATCATTTCATTTCCGCGGAAATATTTCAAACTTTGCGGGTTAAAACGACATATCCATTCATTGTTACGCATTAAAACAGTGTTACATTGGTTTCAGACTCACTGATCAGGGAACTTAATACATAGTTTTAGATTGAGAGGGGATCCACTATGCTGGAATTTCTGATTCATTTCCTGAAAGAGCTTGGAATCTGGGGTCTTTTAATAAGCAATGCTATTGAAGCATCATCTCTACCTTTTCCCGGGGGAATGATGACATTGACGTACGGTTATTTATTGAATGCTTCGATGATCGAGATGGTTGGTTTTGCATTTCTAACGAGCGGTATTTACACGATTTTTAGTTTTATTCCATATGGGATCGGTTTGAAAGTAAAGGATAAAGTCGAAAGGAAATTAAAAAAGAAGAAGGTTGAACGCGTTCAAAGATGGTTTAGAAAATGTGGATCATGGAGTATTGCAATTACACGCCCACTTGGGATAGGGAACTATGTATCCTATGTGGCTGGTATGAGTAAGGTCAAGCCCTGGATATTTGGAACACTTACCTTTGTCGGTATATTTCCTTGGACAATCGCTATGTTGTGGATTGGGCGGAATGGGAATATAAAATCAGTTCAAGCGATTTTAGGGAGCATACAGAAATATGTCTTTTTAATTGTTGTGGTGGCAGTTATTGGGTTCATTGGGTATCACTACTATCGAAAAAGGTGTAAAATCGATAGTAAGAAACAAGTGTTTAACACCGATCAAACGTAGCATCGATCAGGTAAGGAGAGATTGTATTGGATAAATTAAATTATGAACTCGATGTTCCAGGAAGTACCACTGTTACTCTGGAGCAACTGATTAATCAAAAGAAATCGATGGTCATATTTGTCCGTCACCTTGGCTGACCAGTTTGTCGAGCTTATCTTACGCAGTTGCGTAAGCGCGTAAATGAAATTGAGAATAAGGGCTTTCAGATTATAGCCATCGCCCCCTCAAATGCTACTTATATTAGCCAGTTTACAGAGGCTTTTGGAGAATTTCCTTTTGTCATTGCAGGTGATCCGAAGAGAGAAGCATACCGTGGCATGGGACATCATACGATGCCGAAGTGGAAATTACTTGGACAAGCAGCGATTGGATTTGTCACCCGTAAATTGGATGGGTTTATTCCAAAAGAACAAAAGAAAAAGGATTTTGTATTAAAGTCGATGAAAACGCAGGATGTATATATTCAAGGTGGTACGTGGATTTTTGATGAGAGAGGGAAATTAATCTGGCATCATATCGATCAGTCGCCAGAAGATCATGCGAAAATCGATTCGGTTTTGAATGTATTGTGATTGACTGTATGATGCATAGAGAAAAGCTTCTAGCTATTAGTTAGAGGCTTTTTTTATGCAACAAAAACAGAGAAGCTCGAGACTTCTCTGTTTTTCCATATCTATTATAAGGGGGGGAAGACATGTGTTTTATTGATTAACAATTTTCTTGCGAATGGCAAATGCTGAACCAGCAGCAGCTAGAGAACCTAGAGTAATCCAAAGTGCTGTTAGGTCAGATGACTGCTCACTCGCACCACCCATACCTGTTTTTGGCATATCACCAGGCATTGCTTCTCCTGCAAATTTGTCTGGCATTTGCTTAACGATAGCGCCTCCAAGAGATTCGCCTACACCAAACATGAATGCATATCCTTCACGGAATTGTTCAATTGAACCTTCGTAATCACCAGACATGTAAGCTTCAAATGATCCAATTACTTGTTTTTCATGAGCCATAAGAGCTTCAGTAGCAGCGTCGGTTGGAAGGTTTTCTTCTGTTGCTGTTCCTAGGAAAGCTCCAAAGTTCTTAGGGAATGTTGTCATCATACGTTCTTTCGCCATTTCCATAGCTTCCTCGTCTTCAGATAGAGATGCGACTACAAGGTCAGCTTGTGCAGCAATATGATCTTCTTGCCAGATTTTTTCAAACTGAGCAGCACCTTCATCTCCGTAGATAGAACCGATAGCCGCTTTAAAGTCAGCAGTGTTTCTGTCTTCAGCCCAGTTTACAAAGTCATAGTCTTCTGATTGGTCATAGCCTTTTTCAAGACCAAGGGAAGAAAGAGCAAAGTGCTCAGATGCAAGGCTGTTTAGAGTTGAACGTAAGTCTGCAGCAGGAGTATCAGCTTTTGTATTTTCAAATTTATCAGGCATCTGCGTTACAATTGCACTAGATAGTGCTTTGCTGATCGCAAACATATGCTTATGCCCTTCACGGAATGTCGTGTAAGCTTCTTCGTAATTTCCTTCTGTATACTCATCAAAAGTTGTTAGGACTTGATCCTCGTGAACTTCTAGAACATCTGCAGCGGCTTCCTTAGGAAGATTACCTTCTGTAGCTGTATCAAGGAACGTGGAGAATTCTTCAACAAATTCGTCTACTTCAGCTTCAGCTTCTTTACGAAGTTCTGCATCATCTTCGGTTGCTGCTTTTACGAAATCAGCGGAGTAATCATTGTGACCTCGAAAGATATCTTCAAATTGTGCAGCGGCTTCATCGCCATAGACAGATGCAATCGCTGGTGTCATATCAGCTGCGTTCTGATCTAGGGCTTCAGTTACTTCTTCTGCATCCTCTGTACCGTCATATGATTTCGTCATGGATGAAACAGCTAGTACAAAATGTTCAGATAAGAGCTGGTCAAGTGTTGCGCGTAGATCTGAAGCAGGCGTTTTGGCTGTTGGCTCAGCTGCCGCTGCCCCAGCAACTGTTGGGAATAATAAGGTTAGGCCTAATGCAGGAACCATTAATTTCTTGAATGCTTTTTTCATGTTCATTTTACTTTTCACTCTCCTCGATTTTTTTATCGTTTATTTGGATTACACATAGCTAACGTTCAAAGTGAATAGGTGGATCATTTTTTTATAAACTTTTTAATAAAGTTTTTTAAAATGGTAAAAACACTAATTTTAATATTCTAAAAACAATTGGTTGAACTACCTAATTTGTGGTAGTATTAAACTTCTGTCTGATTCAGAGACAAATCTCATAAGGAGGTAACTGATCTTGGACAATAAGACTCAAAGTGCCTATCGGAAAGAGAAGCAGCAACTCGATCAAATCGCTGCGGAGATTACAAAACAGCGGCAGGTGTTGGAGAACTACCCCAGGTATTCTGGCGATAATGTAACAGAACAAGTTCTTGAGAGCATTCGAGAGGAGAATCGTCAATCTCTTGTCATAGCTTCAAAAGAACCATACTTCGCACGAATGGATTTTCAAGAGGATGAGAAGGAATCACATTCGTATTATATTGGGAAAGTTGGCGTAGCACATGGAGATTCACAGGATTCTCTGGTTGTAGACTGGAGAGCTCCTGTTGCGAGTATGTTCTATGCATTTACAGGGCCAGAAGAGAATGTCTATTATGTATCGCCTGATGGCGTCATCGAAGGGAATATAGAGCTGAAGCGAAATATTGTGATTCGAGATAAAGAACTTCAGCGAGTCGTAGACACCTATGTAGAAGGTAGCGATGATTTAAGTGGCTCAGATGAATTTCTTCTATATCGTCTGAGTGAAAATAAAGATAACCGTCTCCGTGACATCGTATCAACAATACAAACAAAGCAAAATGATATTATTCGTGCTGAGCGATCGACGCCACTTATCATACAAGGAGCAGCAGGAAGTGGTAAGACAACGGTTGCGCTTCATCGATTAGCTTTCTTACTATATGAATACAGAGATACCATTCAAGCGGGTAACATGATTATCTTTGCACCGAATAGGATGTTTCTTGATTATATTTCAGGTGTCCTTCCGGAACTAGGCGTAGGGGGAATTCAACAATCAACCTTCACGGATTGGACAATAAAAACGATTGAAGAAAAGATTACGATTGATTCATCTGGACACGACCTCAGAAAGTGGTTTGGGAAGAGTCGATTCGATTTTTCAATTGCAGAAGGAAGAGTAAAAGGATCACTGGCATTTAAAGAATGGATTGATCAAGCTATACATCGTTATAGCAACTCAGTCGGTCCGGTTGGCTCCTTTCACCCATTTGAAAGAAGAGAGCTTTCAGAAACGAAGATCAAACAATGGTTAAAAGACCTTTCTGCATATCCTGTTGGACGTAAACGCGATATGATGATGAATCGATTTAAAATTTGGATAAAAGATGAGATCAAATCGGTAGAGGGAGCCCATTTAAAGAAAGAATATCGCAAACTAGCAAACGATCAGCTGAAGAATTATTTTAAAACATGGCCGAAGCAAACTGCTCTTTCGTTCTATCAATCACTCTTTCAATCGAATGTTCCTAGCTACATAACACAGTCAGAAAGAGCAGATGTTATAAATGAAGAACTTGTGATGGAAACGGCAAAGCGATTAAAAAAGAAGAAGTTATCGCCGGATGACCTTGCTCCTCTCCTTTACATTCAATTTCAATTAAACGGTATTGATAAAGAACATAGGTTTCAGCATATTGTAATTGACGAAGCTCAGGACTTTTCACCTTTTCAACTGGCGCTTCTGAAAGATGTGAATCGAAGTCAATCTTTTACAATATTAGGGGATTTGGCACAGGGCATTCATTCATATAAGGGCATTCATAACTGGGAAGAATTTAGGGTGCTTTTTAACGGTAAAGAAATTTATATGGAACTTGAACAAAGTTATCGATCGACTTTAGAAATTATTGAATTTGCGAATGAAGTGATAGCTCATGCGGATATACCGGTTCAACCGGCTGTGCCTGTTTTTCGAAGTGGGAAGAAAGTCGAAATAAGCAAAATAGATAAGAAGAGGCATGTTAGTAGCTTGATAAAATCAGCTAAAGAAATGCAAGAGAGAGGTATGAATACAGTAGCGATTGTTGGTAGGAGCGAAGAGGAATGTCGTGATTTGTATGGCAATCTTAGTAGGTATGATGAGAAGTTGCATCTTATTACTGCGAATGATCGATCTTATGAAGGGGGACTATCAATTGTGCCAATCTATCTTACTAAAGGATTAGAATTCGATGGAGTTATATTGGCAAATGCTAACGAAGATAATTATAGTCCACATGCAACAGATGCGAAATTACTATATGTAGGATGTACAAGAGCATTGCATGAATTAAAACTCTTTTATATTGATACTCCTTCACAATTGCTACCAGTTTAATCAAACGTTTGTTTAAAGGTTACCTTTGTTATTTCATACCATGAAATGAGCGATTGTTAGTACATTCAAGTATTAGCACCATTGAGCATTTACTTCACACACTCTACAAAAAAAGCTAAACTCTTTATTATTTATTGCCGATAATAAAAGTAGTTGGAATATAAAACTGAAAAAGGCAAACCTGTTGAAAAGCAGGGACGCAAAGTTATGGGCCAGCCCGCATGAATGCGAATGGTTGCCAAACCGCCAGGCTCCTTTTTGAGCTCTGGGTTGAAAAAAAGGAGAGCGTACATGTGAAGAATGTATCGGTTGCTGTTGGAATTCTCTTTTTTATACTGGGCTTTTTTGTGCAGATAATGGTTTTGCCTGAGGGGAAAGCTGAGGCGATAGAAATGGACACTTCTCTTGCTACATGGATTTGGAACACAAGGGACATTGAAACGAAATCAAATGAGATCCTTCAGTTTATGGAGGAGAAACAAGTAACCGATGCTTACTTGCAAATAAATCGTTCAGTAATGGCATCTTCTTATGAATCATTTATTGGAAATGCGACATCCAAAGGTATTCGTGTACATGCTCTAGATGGGGCACCAAATTGGGCTACAAGAAATGGTGCTACATATCAGGCGAACTTATTTAACTGGTTGGATTCCTATCAAGCTAATGCGACAGAGAATCAAAAGTTTAGTGGTGTTCATCTTGATATAGAACCTTATCTTCATTCTGGCTGGACGAATAGTTATCAAAAAACGATTGCTTTCTATCAAGACCGTTTATCAGATGGAAAAACTCGTGCGATGAGTCTTGGATTATCGTTTGGTGTCGACACTCCTTTTTGGTTTGACGAACAATCTTACAACAATCGGTATGGATCGGGCAATTTAGCTGAGTGGATTATTCAAACGGCGGATGTGACTACATTAATGGCTTACCGTGATCGTGCTGATGGTGCAAATGGAATTGTTGCTCTTATTAGCAATGAGATAGCTTTAGCTGAAAAATATGGCAAGAAAATCTCCGTTGGTGTAGAGACAGGGCAAACGTCAGAAGCTTCCTACATTTCATTCTTTGAAGAGGGAGAAGCAGTCATGATAAAGGAACTTCTCAAAGTAAAGACTGCATATGAGCATTCCTCTTCAGTACAAGGTTTTTCCATACATTACCTTGATAGTTGGATGGCGTTAAAACAATAATAAAGATGAACCCCCGGACTGAAAATCAGCCGGGGGTTATTTTTATGAATTCAGCTTACGATAAAATCGATTTGACGCGACCAACCTGTCCATCTTCAAGACGTACTTTGATACCATGCGGATGGGTGGGGGATTTAGTCAGGATATCTTTTACAACACCTCTTGTCGTTTTCCCTGAACGCTGATCTTGTTTCAAGACGATATCTACAGTTTTCCCTGGTTCTATATTACTTCTGTTCTGTCCGTTCATCAGTAACCTCTTTCTCTGTCGCTTCGTTATGCTGCTCCTCAGGCAACGGATCGACAGTATGTTTGACACTGTATCCTTTTGATACAGCCATTCCAAAAGCAGCGGCAATGACAATCGTCATAATGACAACGACGATGACTGTTATCGTAATAACCATTCCCGAACTCCTTTCCGTGATGTCTGCTTTCACTTTACCATGATTATCGCGGTTAAGATAGAACATGATCTGACGAGGGTTGTCATATAGCTTAATCTGTCTAAGTCGCTGGTCCTATATAAATATATAGCTTTAGCTCATTATGGAGGCTTTGGTAAGCAGGTAGAATCAAAGTATGAAAGGAGGCGATTATGATGAAGAAAGCAGGTTTGCTGTTACTTGGAATCATCGCTGCGATTGTATTGCTGTCGAATCTTGGTTCATTAGTAGGTATGATGATTAGCCTTGTCATCCTCTACATTGCATTTAAGAAGTTTATTCAGGCAGATTCAACAACTGGTAAAGTCATCTGGGGGATCTTAGGATTCATCGGTTTAAGTACTGCCGTGGCGAATATGCCAGCTATTCTTGGTCTCGTAGCTATCTACATTCTTTATGTCGTTTATAAAAAGTGGGATGGAGCAAGTTACGATAAGAAAGACAATGACCCATTCACAAATTTTGAAAAGCAATGGGATGAACTGAAGAAAAGTTAATCAAGCAAAGGAGAGAATGGACATGCCAAATTTACTTAATCGCATCAAAAACTCAATTGAAGCTGATTTTCATAGCATCCTTGACCAGAAGGAGGAGAAAAATCCAATTTCCCTTTTAAATCACTATTTAAGACAGTGTGAAAGAGAAGTGGAAAAGGCGAGAAAACTTGTCGAGCGGCAGTCAACGCTACTTTTAGAATTCAGAAGAGAATTAGATAAAGCGCGAAGAAATGCTGAGAAACGCGCTGGACAAGCTGTTTTAGCAAATGAAGCAGGCGAGGCTGAGCTGTATGAGTTCGCAAAACAAGAGCAGTTGCAATATGAAGAAAGAGCTAACCACTTATCACAATTGATGGATGAGGCAGATCTTGAACTTAAACGTCTTGAACAAAAGTACGAGAAAATGAAGCATAAGCTTAAAGATATGTCGATTAAGCGAATGGAATTAATGGGGAAAGAGAATAGTGTGAGGGCTCATCATAAGATGGATTTGGTTCTGGAAGAAAGGAATCTAGATCAACCATTTAATCGTTTTGATGAGATGGAGAGTTATATTGAGCAACTTGAGAAGAAAGTGAATAGAGATTACGATATGTCTACTATTGATACAAAGTTCCACTTACTTGAGAAAAAGGCGAAAAAACAAGAAACCAATTCAAATTCTTAGAGAAATAGTGGTATTCTAAAAGAGGCGCGTGCGCCTTTTTTAGTCATGAGTATAAAAGGTGCAATGACGATAAATGAGGGATGAATGGAGGGACGCTAGTGTGGAAAAATAGACATATTGACACTGTTAATGGACTTCTAATAATTGGAGTTATTCTTATCCTATTAGAAGTTTCTTTAAATGGCGGCCTCCTGTTCTTATTAATTCTTTCCGCTGCATTTGTTTATATGGGGAGAAAACGTCTTCCACGAACTTCAGGAAAAGTTTTTCTTGGACTCGGTATCTTTTTCTTTCTAACGACCGTTATGAATATGGTAGTCGTGAAGTTTTTTCTTCTTGTTCTATTAGTCTATCTTGGCTTCCAGTTTTATCAGTCCAAACAAAAACCGAAGAAAATAAGGCCGGTATTTGAAAAACCTTCAGTGTCTGAAGAAGGAATGATCCATCAAAAGCCATTGTTGCAAAACAAGTGGTCCGGTCGACAGAAAACACATGATCATGTGTACGAGTGGAATGATATTAACATTCAAGCTGGTTTTGGTGAAACGATTATCGATTTAAGTTACACGGTTCTTCCTAAAGGAGAATCCGTTATTATGATTCGAAACTTCGTAGGAAAAGTGCAAATACTCATTCCCTATGAACTCGAAGTGAATATTCAACATTCAGCTATGATCGGATCTGCCACGTTGTTACAACATGAAGAACCTGGAGTGTTTAATCAAGTTCTCTCTTATAAAACGAATGGATATGATGATGCTACTGAAAAGGTAAAACTAGTCACCTCGATGTTTGCTGGAGATTTAGAGGTGAAGCGAGTATGAGTGTCATGAAGCGTCATATGCTATTTGGTGCATTACTGTCACTCTTGCTATTTTTTCTTTTCTCTGCCGCTTATTTGACTGTTTTCCCACCGGCATCTCTTTCCCTTTTATTTGAGAAAGATTTAATGGACTTACCGTTCGGGTTAATCGTTCCAATTATATGTGTAATGATTGGAGCGGCTGTTGGAGGAATATCAGGTTTATATGCGAGTAAAGAAATTCAAAACATTGCAGATACGCTAGAGGAACTTGATAAGGGACGTGCTTTACATAACTATAGTGGTACAAGTCTAAATGTCGTTTTTGAACAAATTGATAAATTGCAAAACCGAATGAATGATCAAGTAAGACTAGCCCAGAAGCTTGCGAACGAGAAAGCAGAGGATCATGAGAAGCGAGTTCAACAAGTCGTATCCGAAGAACGCAATCGTCTTGCTCGTGAGCTACATGACTCCGTGAGTCAGCAGCTTTTCGCTGCTTCCATGTTAATGAGTACGATAACGGAAAGTCGTGAAGTAGCGGATGATCTAGAAACAAAGCACCTTAAGATGATTGAAGAAACCATTCATCAATCCCAACTAGAAATGCGCGCTCTCTTACTTCATCTTAGACCTGCCGCATTGAAAGATCGCTCACTCGAGGAAGGAATAAAAGAGCTATTGAACGAACTGTCTCAAAAGGTGCCAATACAAGTGAATTGGAAGCTTGAAGCCATTGAGCTCGATAAAGGTGTTGAAGACCATCTGTTTCGTATACTACAGGAATGTGTATCCAATACACTAAGGCATGCGAAGGCATCGACACTTGATGTTCTACTTATTCATCGAGATGGACGTACGATCTTACGAATAGTTGATGATGGGGTTGGTTTTAAGATGGACGAGAAGAAAGCTGCTTCATATGGATTACAAAACATGCATGAACGAGCACTCGAAATCGGAGGGGTTCTTAAATTGGTCAGTCTTCCACATAAAGGGACTAGGCTGGAAGTAAGCGTACCACTTGTTGGGAGGGGTAGAGAATGATTAAAGTTTTGTTTGTCGATGATCATGAAATGGTTCGGATTGGCGTTTCATCTTATTTATCTGCTCAGGCTGATATTGACGTCATTGGAGAAGCGGATAATGGAAAGAAAGGGGTAGACCTCGCGCTATCCCTTCGTCCAGATATCATATTAATGGATCTAGTTATGGAAGAAATGGATGGGATTGAAGCAACGAAACAGATTATTACACAATGGCCAGATGCAAAAATCATTATCGTAACAAGCTTCTTAGACGACGAAAAAGTCTATCCAGCACTTGAAGCTGGAGCTACAAGCTATATGCTGAAAACATCGAAAGCTGTGGAGATTGCAAATGCAGTTCGAAAAACGCACCATGGGGAATCTGTTCTTGAACCTGAAGTAACGGGGAAAATGATGTCGCGGATGAGAAGTAGAATTCAAAAGCAGCCCCATGAAGAACTCACGGATCGAGAGATGGAAATTCTCTTATTAATGGCTCAGGGAAAGGCGAACCAGACGATTGCTAATGAACTGTTTATTGCGCTTAAAACAGTAAAGGTTCATGTGAGCAACATTCTTGGAAAACTTGAAGTTCATGATCGAACCCAGGCGGTTATTTATGCGTTTAAGCATGACCTAGTAAAATGAGCAAAAACAGAAGCTGTTTTTGCTTTTTTAATACAATGAAGAGAGGTTGATTCTACTTATTTAGCAACCAAAAAATTAAGAAAATTCTTGTATATTAGTGTCGAATTCAATAGATAACATAGTAATAAAGGCCTATTTATGAGTTGTAACCGCTTCAATTAAAAATCTTAGGTTTAGGCTGTTTACAAAGCGCTGAATCCCTATTATAATCCCGATTGTGCTTACGAAACGAAAACAAAACAACGGGAGGGATAATAGATGCTTCATCACATCAAAACTTATCTGCTAATTACTTTGGGTGCGCTCGGTGTTGCTACCCACGTTCATTTCTTTCTATCTCCTAATAGTCTTGCGACGGGGGGAGTCAGTGGTTTATCGATTCTGATGAACCATCTAGTCCCGAACCTGTCAGTCGGAATGTTTATGATCATATTAAACGCAGTACTTTTGTTAGTTGGAATTCTTTTTCTCGGTCCTAAATTCGGTGTTAAAACGATCTATGCAAGTTTCGCTTTATCGCTTGCTGTATGGGCATTTGAACGCTTTATACCAGTAACTGAGCCATTTAGCCAGGATATCCTAATTCAATTAATTATTGGTCAGTGTATTGCTGCAGCAGGTATGGGACTTGTCTTTCATCAGAAAGCTTCTACTGGCGGTACAGATATTATTGCGATGATTCTTAATAAGTATTTCTCTATGGAGGTTGGAAAAGCCGTTCTAATCTCAGATATTTCAATTGCACTATTCTCAGTCGTCTTGTTTGGACCTGAAATCGGAATGTATGCGATCTTTGGTGTCATTCTAAATGGCCTTGTCATTGATTATACGCTTCAGAGCTTTGAAGCTAAGAAAGAGATTGTGATTATCAGTAAAGAAAGTGAAGAAATTCGATCCTTTATTGTTGAAGAGATTGGAAAAGGCGCAACAATCCACACGGCTAGAGGGGCGTTTACTTCTGATGAAAAAGAAGTGATTACAACAATCCTTGGTAGAAAAGATCTTCTTAAATTGAAAAAGCATGTTGGTGTTGTTGATCAGAAAGCCTTTATTACGGTTCACAGTATGAAAGAAATTCTTGGTCAAGATTTTAAATCTCTTGCATAATAGCTTAAAACCCCTTTTCCAGAATGGAAAAGGGGTTTTTACTTATAATTATTTCTTACGTTTAAAAGCATACAGAAGCGTAACGATCAAAATAAGAGCAGCCAGTACATAAGATGAGTAAACGACTAATGGTACGTCTCCATTTTGATTTTTGACACCAATCCCAATAAAGGCCCAAACAAAAACGAGTGGGTAGATCCAATCTTGCTCGCTTTTCAAGAAATAAAGAGCAAGAATTGTCGCGATGATTAATAGTAGGAATGTCCATATCGTATCGGAAATACCAAATCCATCCCAGTCAATGTATGTTAGGTAGTAACTAATGTTGGCGATCGTCGCAACGCTAATCCAACCCAGATAAACGGAAAAAGGTAACAAATCAAAGAAAGAAGCATCTGCTGCTTTCAAATTAGTATAAAGCCTAATGAGTGTGAACAGTAAAAGAAGCATAACGATCACCGATAAGCCGAAGAATTCATAATGCCACATGAAAATCCAAAGACTATTTAGAATGGAACTTAGAACAAATAGTCCACTCGTCTCCTGGTAGATTGGCAAATCTCTCCGACTTTTAGGAAATTGACGAATAACCCATATTCCTAGAAGAAGATAGATCAGCCCCCATATACTAAAAACATAGCCGGCAGGTGTAAAAAGTACGTTCAGTCTATTTGATATTTCTCCTGTCGTTTGCCCATTTAACGGTAGTGCATTTGCAAGGCCATTTACTGTTACGACGAGTATATACGCAATGAGATTAAGAAGAAATTTACCCATAAGGACCTCCTAGAAATAAAGTCTATAGTACATACTATTCCTTCTTAATCTTAAACATAACCGTCTTTTTATGTGCATGAGCACATAGAAAAACCTGCCCCTAATTGAGGGGCAGGTGAGTGTTATTAGCGATTAGGAAGTGTAGCATATTCAGGGTCTGCTACTTTTACAAGTTGTTTACCAAGGTTTGTACCTTCAAAGAGACCAAGGAATGCGTCAGGAACGTTTTCAAATCCTTCCACGATTGTTTCTTCATATTTTAACTTGCCTTCTTGTAACCATTTCCCTAATTGCTCAGCACCTTCATTAAAGCGATCTGAATAATCGCCTACAACGAAGCCTTTCATGAGAGCACTTGATTGGATAAGTTTTGTCTGAACGCGTGGACCAAGATCCGCTTCTTTCTTATTGTAAGAAGAAATTGCGCCGCAAACAGGGATACGAGCAAATTTATTTAGTAGGCTAATGGCAGCATCGCCGATTTCGCCACCAACGTTTTCATAATAAACGTCAATGCCGTCTGGACAAGCTTCTTTTAGCGCTTTGTATACGTCCTGGGTTTTGTAGTTAATTCCTTCATCAAAACCAAGTTCGTTTTTGATATAGTCGATTTTATCGTCTGAACCAGCGATACCTACAACACGGCAGCCTTTGATTTTGGCAATTTGACCAACAACAGAGCCTACTGCTCCAGCTGCGCCTGATACAACGACTGTTTCGCCTTCTTTAGGCTGACCAATATCGAGAAGTCCGAAGTAAGCTGTTTGTCCAGGCATACCAAGGATTCCAAGATGCGTGGTAATTGGAGCGATAGATGGATCAATTTTTCGAAGATGCTTTTCATTCACAACTGAGTATTCTTCCCAGTTTAGGTGGCCAATAACAACATCACCTTGATTAAATTGAGAAGATTTGGATTCGGCAACTTCTGCTACGACACCACCGTTTAATGGTTCGTTGATTTGGAAGGGTGCTACGTATGATTTTGCATCTCTCATACGCCCTCTCATGTAAGGGTCTACTGTAAGGTATAGTGCACGTAGAAGAACTTCTCCATCTTTAGGTGATGGAATGTCCGCTTCAACAATGTTGAAGTGTTCCATTGAAGGCATACCTTCTGGTCGTTTTGCTAGATGAATTTGTCTTTGTTTACTCATTCATAATCCCTCCATTATATGATTGATGCCTCATTCATTTCTTATCTAAGCTGTTCCACCTAAACGGTACCACAAAACATTACAGTTTATCAAAGTATTCGCATTGTAAATAAGCACATCTAAAAACAGTACTTTTCATCTTCTTCAACACATTCAAATTCTCTTTTTTTGAAAAGAATAGACATAATTGGTTATGATACGAAAGAGAGGAGGAAGGTCTATTGAGTCCCAGAACTAGCGGGTGGATTATGAAACAAATGTGGGAGGATCTTTTGTTCCTACACTGGTCTGTTGATCGCTATTGGCTTCAATCCATGCTTCCACCTCAGCTAGAAGTAGATACGTTTGAAGGGGAGGCATGGATTGGAATCGTTCCATTTGAAATGAATCAAATTCGGTTTCGTGGCTTACCTTCGGTTCCATTTGCTTCAAAACTACTTGAGCTTAATGTGCGGACTTATGTGAAATATGGCCAGAAACGTGGCGTGTATTTCTTTAGCCTTGATGCTAGTCATAGAGCAGGTGTTATGATGGCGAGAAATCTTTTTCACCTTCCTTACCTTCAAGCAAAAATGGGTAAAAAAAGTGATGGAAAGCAAATTAGCTTTTGGTCTTCAAGAACACATAAGGGTGTTGAAAAAGCCGATTACCATATTATTTATGAACCACTAGGAACATCTTATGAAGCGCGAAAAGGAGATCTTGATTTTTGGCTTACAGAAAGAGATCGGCTTTTTATTGTAAGAGGAAATAAAGTATTTCAGGGGAAAATTAAGCATGATCGATGGCCACTTCAAAAGGTTGATGTTGCTGTTCTTCGTGATACTCTCTCACACCCATATCACTACTCTGATCAAGTTGTTACTCATTTCTCTAAGAAGGTGACAACTTATTTGTGGCCATTTGAGAATGTAACCCAGACAGGAAAACCCCTTCACATTAAGTAAAGGGGTTTTTGATATTACGATTCTAGTGAATGCTTTCTTTGAAATGAGCGGGGTTCTATGCGACGGAATATTTTGGTGCGAGCAAGGGTGAAAATAACCAGTGCTGCCCAAATTAAAGCAAAACTGACTAAGTGCACAGAAGTAAACGACTCTCCATAGAGGAATACACCTTGTATGAGCATTAAAGTAGGTGCGATGTATTGAAGAAAACCAATCATCGAAAGCGAAATGCGGTTTGCCCCGCTTGCAAAAAGCAACAGTGGTACAGCAGTGACAATTCCAGCGCCTAGTAATAATCCGAAAAGAGTGACGTCTTCTAAATACATGGCATCTGCCACACTAGTACGCACTGTTATTAAATAAATTAACGCAAATGGCGTAATGAATAGCGTCTCAATCGTTAGTCCTGTTAAAGCACCAAGTCTCGCTTTTTTCTTCAATAAACCATAGAGCCCAAAGCTCATGGCCAGGATGAGAGAGACCCATGGTATTTCTCCAAATCGAAAGACGAGATTTAATACGCCAATTGTCGCAAGAGCAAATGAAATGAGTTGCCAGAAGGAAAGCCTTTCTTTTAAGAATAGAATACCTAGAAGAACGCTAATTAATGGGTTGATATAGTATCCAAGGCTGGTTTGAATGACGTGATCATGATTGACAGCCCATATGAATGCATACCAGTTTATAGTGATGAATACGGATGCAAAAGCGATCGCTGCTAGCTTCTTCGGCTGACGAAAAATACCGAGAAGCTCTATTTTAAATGAAGTTAATTTCCTCAGCACGATTAATATGATAATCATAAAAGCAAAGGACCAGATGATCCTATGAGCTAACACTTCTTCAGATGGTACTTGCCCGACGAGCTTCCAATATAGTGGGAGAATACCCCATAAGAAATAGGCGCCGGCACCCGAAAGTATCCCAAACATTTGTTCATTATCTGAAAATTTCATCGTTTTTCCTCGTTTCCATAAGATCACTTCACACTAGTTTAGCTTCCTTTCCAAATCATTACAACGAAAAAGCGTTCGTCTATGAACATAGACTGTTACATAAAGCGAAAGGGGCTGGAAGCAATGAGAGCAGCGCGCATTTTATTAGATCAGAAGGTGGGAGACGTAACAGGGAACGGCATTCCTGATCTTGTGACCCTTACTGGTAATAAACCATTTGGAGATGATTCACCGTTAGTCGATAGCGTGGTTCTAACGATCAAAAACGATGCCACAGCGATCGATGTCTCTTTTGCTCTTCCGGGTAGTAGTGGCTATAACCCGACCCTTTATTTGGGTGATTTTACCGGGAACAAAGTGAAGGAAATATTAGTGCGTTCTGATTCTGGAGGGAGTGGAGGAATTACGTATGACTTTTTGTATTCCTATCTAAATCAAACCCTGAGGTTACTTTTTGATCAACAGAGTTTCTATGAAGCTTTTACTTATGATGTATACTACCTTGATTATTATCAAGCGAAGGTTGAAAATAAAACGTTAAATCAAAACTATATTGTGAGTCTTCTTTATAAAGGAGAAGAGTATCTTTCGGAAATTTATAAGGAGAACGGGCAATTAAAAGCCCCGATAAAGGGAAGTGTCTTGCCTCCTGGAGGCGTATATCCAATTGATTTGCAGCGTGACGGAGTTGATGAATTGTTGGTCTATCAGAGAGTAATCGGAAAATATAACGCGGATGGGCTAGGTTTTCTTTCTACACCACTTCAGTGGAAAGAAAACCAGTTCGTTCCTATGTATCAATCTTTATGTATATTTGGATAGAGAGTATGTAAGAAAAGGGGGATGTGATCCCCCTTTGGAATTTCGTTTTTATTGCTTTTCAAGAAGAGATGCAAGTACGTGTTTCTTGAATTTCTCTGTCTTGCGTCCTTCAATGTAACGTACATCATGTTTTTTAAGCTGTTCAACGTACCAGCCTTTGCTTCCGTAATGCATCGAACCATCCTTTCTCTATTGAAAATTCTATAAGGAGTATTCAATAAACCTTAACCGTGAACCATGTTATCATCCATTGCTCTCTATGAAAAGGGGAAAAGTCTATTTTTTTGAAGGAATTTTGTTACAGGATTCATGACAATTCATAAACAACAAAGGATAATCAAAGTAAGGAGGGATGTGCATGGATTTTGCCTGGCTTGTGGCAGAGGATAAGATTAAAACAGCATTGAAAAATGGTGATTTTGACGATCTACCTGGTAAAGGAAAACGACAGAATCTTGAGGATTTATCGATGATTCCAGAAGATCTTAGAATAGCCTATAAAGTTCTAAAGAATAGTGGCTATCTCCCTGAAGAAATGGATTTAAAAAATGAGTTACTGTCTCTAGAAAAACTTCTTGAGTATTGTGAGGATGATAGGGAGAAAGAGCGTTTAAAGCAGCGAATTTCAGAAAAGCAGCTTCGTTACAATAAGCTTTATCAGGAAAGACGCTTCCGTTTAACTAAAGAATATCAGCCTAAAGTGCAAAAGAAACTAACCGAATGGTAATTGCCCCCTTTGAATTCAATTTAAGGGGGTTCTTATTTGAACGACCACACTCTATTAAAGGAGAAATTTATACTAAGGCGAATGTAAGTATAACAGCGCGGGCGTGTTTCCTTGCAGAAAAGCCTTCCAACAATAGAGGGGGATAGAGAATGGATGGGTCTATATCAGTACATGAGCTAGTTAAAACGTATAAAGGTGATGTGAAAGCTGTCCAGGGCGTCCAGGGCGTAAGTTTTGAGGTAGCTGAAGGCGAATTTTTTGCCTTTCTCGGCCCAAATGGTGCAGGTAAATCTACGACAGTTCAGATTCTTACTACGCTTGTGAAACCAACGACAGGAAGCATTCGCATTGGTGGTGTTGATGTTGGGGAAGAACCTGAACGGGTGCGATGGAATATTGGCGTGGCTCTACAAGAAACGGGTATCGATCCAGTGTTGACGGGGAGAGAGTTAATTGAAATGCAGGCAAGACTATTTGGTTTTAGTAAGAAAGAAGCCAAAACAAGAGCTGTAGAGTTACTTACCCTTGTTGACTTAAATGATGCAGCAGATCGTCCATGTGGAAAGTATTCTGGGGGAATGAGACGGAGGTTGGACCTCGCGCTCACCTTAGTTCATAAGCCTAAAATCCTTTTTCTTGATGAACCAACAACTGGACTTGATCCATCGAATCGAAAAGCCATTTGGAAGGAAATTAAGCGGTTGAATAAAGAAGAAGGAACGACGATATTCCTAACAACCCAATATCTTGAAGAAGCTGACCAACTTGCTGATCGAATCAGTATCATCAATCAGGGAAAAATCGTCGCATCCGGAAGTGCCGAAGAGTTAAAAAGGACGCTCGGATTTGATGCGATTCAACTTGTGTTCGATGAGGTTGATGAAGCGGAGCGAGCAAGTAAAACGCTAGCCGATCTTGCAGAGAATATTGAGCAATCAAAAGAAGAGATTACACTTTACACTAAGAATGGAACACAACTTCTATCAGAGCTTGTTCGTAAGCTTGATGAACACAACCTTTCCCCAAAAACATTGAATGTAAAGCCACCATCTTTAGATGATGTATTTATTAATGTGACGAACGAGCAAAAGGAAAGGGCGTGAAGCTATGGGGGAGCAAAAGAAAGGCTCTTTTCTTGTAGATACACTGGTTTTCACAAAGAGAAGTATCATAACAATCATTCGGAATCCATTGATTTTCATTCCTAATTTAATCATTAGTCTTTTCTTTTTGTTTGTTTATGAAGGAGGATTAAGTGGGATTTCAGAGCTTCCTGCATTTGAAGGAGCAAACTACCTTGCCTTTATTTTACCTGTCTCTATCGTTTCAGCTGCGATCGGGGGAGCAGGTGGAGCTGGGCAAGCGCTGGTTAAGGATTTAGAAAATGGATACTTTTCACGTCTTCTTCTTACCCCTTCCTCAAGACTTGCTATCGTACTTGGTCCGATTATTGCGGGAATGCTGCAGCTGCTCATTCAAACGGTGTTAATTCTAGTAGTTGCTTATTTTCTTGGTCTAGAAGTTGCAGCAGGATTTGGTGGAGTAATCGTCGTTCTTTTATTAACGCTTGGGTGGGGCCTTGCTTTTGCAGGGTATTCAGTTGGTGTAGCGTTACGAACAAAGAATGCTCAATCTGCACAAGCAGGGACTTTTGTATTCTTTCCACTTATTTTTCTTAGCACAACTTTTGTTCCCTATGAATTGATTGAAGCAGGTTGGTTAAAAGTGGCGGCAACGATTAATCCGACGACATATTTATTTGAAGCGATGCGCTCCGTGTTTATTGATGGTTGGGAAGCTTGGCCGCTTATTAGAGGATTTCTGGTCATAGGTCTGTTATGTGCTATTACGATTAGTTTCTCAGCGGTAAGTGCCTCCAAAGCGGTAAGTGCTGATTAAGAGAAAAAAGCTCGCATTTTATTGCGGGCTTTTTTAAAATATAGGCTATTTTTTAGCTGCATGTAGAATAAAGCGGTGTGAAGGTATATCAATAAATCCGTTATTTTCTATATTTTTATGTAAGCGATAAAGGGCGTTTCGGTAGCGGTCGATCGAGAAGTTAGGAATTTGCCATGGAATCGCTTTTAAATAATAAATGACTGCACCAATGTCATAAAAACGTGTAGAAGGAAAAGATTCTTTAGCATCTACAATGGAAAAGCCGGAAGATTCCAGTTCTTGAACGGCATAATTCAAGTTCCAATGATCGTATTCAGACTTCATTGGAGCATCCAACACTCGATTTAGTTCTTTCATATCTTCCCCGCCAACCTGCTGAGTAATAAAAGCTCCATTAGCGGATAGTATACGATGGACTTCCTTTGGAGAGTAGGAATCATGCTTGTTCATCACGAATTGAAATTCAGCATCTAAAAAAGGAAGAGTATCGTCATCCTCGAATCCTTTTACAATGACTCCTTCAGGCTCAAGTCTTGATTTGGCAATTGGAAGGTTAGGGGGATAGGCTTCAGTTGCTGCTAACTTCTTTGGAAATGGCTTTAATGCTTCAAGAAATTCTCCGCCGCCAGTACCCATATCAAGTACACTGTGGCTAGAGCGGAAATAGTGTAGAACATAAGAAGTGTACGACCACGGAAGCGGTTCGCCGTTCATTCTTTCTGTATTTGTAATATAAGAAAAATCCCAACCTGAGACCGGTGTTTCGATGTCTTTAAGGTGAAATTCAAATGCTTGATCTGTTATCACGTATAACCCCTCCTGTTATTAATTACCATTATAGCAGGGGAGATGTAGAGAGTGAGAAAAAGTTAATATAATCAATTAGGATTTAAAACTACAGAGATTAGGGTAAAACAAGATATGCGAACATTCGATTGAATCGATACTGCAAACCAAGTGAATCTGGAATGGAGATTAAAGGACGTGAAGACATTGAATACAGCTAAGTTATATGATCTTATAGGAATTGGGATTGGGCCGTTTAATTTAGGGATGGCTGCACTTGCAGATGAGACAGAAGTAGAAGCGATTTATTTTGATCAGAAAGAAGAATACAATTGGCATCCAGGGATGTTGATTGATGGAGCGGATCTTCAGGTTCCATTTCTTGCAGATTTGGTTACCATTGCAAATCCAAAAAGCCCTTATACTTTTATTAATTACTTACATGAGCATGATCGACTTTATCAGTTTTATTTTTTTAATAAATTTGATATACCGAGAAAAGAATACAACGCTTATACTAAATGGGTTGCGTCACAATTAAATAATTGTTTCTTTGGTCAAAAAGTAATTGATGTTCTTTATGATAAAGAAAAAGCATGTTATGACGTTACGATTGAAGAGGTAAAGACGGGTCGAACAGAGACCTTGCAAGCAAAGCATGTCGTCCTAGGAACAGGAAGTGTGCCAAATATACCTGATGGCTTCGACTCATATCCACCTGAAGATGTTCTTCATACAAATCATTATCTATATCACGAGAAAGAGTTGAAAAAATCACGTTCAGTAACAGTGATCGGGTCAGGGCAAAGTGCTGCAGAAGTGTTTTATGATTTGCTTCATGACCAGGAGAAGTACGGCTATCATTTGAACTGGTTGACTCGATCAGCAGGTTTTTTTCAATTAGAATCAGCTAAGCTAGGGCAGGAAGTATTCTCGCCTGATTATGTTAGCTATTTTCACGGCCTTTCGTTTGACGACCGGAAAGATGCTCTTTCAACACTTGGAACTTTAAGAAAAGGCATAGATTCATCTACATTAAAGAATATTTATCACCTTCTTTACCATCGATCCTCTGAGGGTTCGCTAGATGTGATGATACAACCTTTATCTGAGGTAAATGGTATTGAAAAGAGAGGTAAGCACTATGAACTTGCGTGTAGACAGTGGCAAGAAAATCATGAATTCCAAACGACTACGGATAAAGTTGTTCTTGCGACTGGATATAAACCTCACTTCCCTGAATGGTTTAGACGGATAGAAGACGAAATTGAATGGGAAGATGAGAATCGATTTAAAGTAGAGATGGATCAGCAGCTGGTCTTTAAAGATGGAAGAGAGAACCACATCTTTACGTTAACAAATCTCGATCATTCTCACGGAACAGGAGCAACAAACCTTGCCCTTTCTGTTGAGCGAAACAAGCGCGTGTTGAACTTCGTAGCAGGAAGATCCTTATACAAAGTTAATACAAATACCGTTTTCCAACAGTTTTCTAGTAAAGGAATGTAGGTCTTGGAGTGGATAACGTAAAGATCTTTAAAAGCGATACGGAATCACACTAGAAAAAAGGACTCCCCAACTTATCATGTTTGGGAAGTCCTTTTTCTTTCACCAGGATAAGTGATATTAGTGATTCTCGTCACGTTCTTTCAATATGAGTGAATATCCTTCAAGATTAACAACATGGTTAATACCCTGACGAAACGTTGAAAATGTAGGAATCTTTGGATCAAGATCAAGATTCATTAACCATTGCACAACCCGCTTCGTGATTCCCACATAAACGACAAGAATGCCCATCAAAGAGAGCGACTTTGTCATCGTCTCGCATAAGGCTTGTGCCGAGCTCGCATTCAATTCAGATAGCCCAGAGAAGTCAAGCAGAACATAATCCGTATTGTTAGCTGCACAATAATTTAATGTGTTGTCAATAAGCTTTTCTGACCTTTCCTCATTCATGGTGCCGATGAGAGGAATAAGGATAGCATTATCAATAATGGTTGGAATAATCGCTGAAGATAGTTCACTAACAAGTTTTTTGTTTTCCTGAAGCTCCTTTTGCTTTTCTGTTACATCGCGCCAGACAAGTAGATAACCAGTTTTTTCACCTGATTCGTTAAGGTATTCAGAAATAACGATACTAGCTGCAAATCGGTCAAATAAGGTAATGGTACTTTCATATGGCAACTGATAGAGCAAAATGTTTCTTTGGTGTGAAGGATTTTGATGGAACTCATCAATGCTTTTCCCGATTAGTTCTGAAGGGTGATTAATAGGTAAATAGGGTATAAGTGACTTAAGTAGCATTTCTGCACGTTCATTAAACCACACAATACGTAAATCTAAATCGCATACAAATATATTATCGCCTAAACTATTAAGCGCCCTTGTTGTCTCACTATGTGAAAAAAAAGTCGTTTCTGCCAACTCATTACCTCCGCAAATTTAACTAACATATTAATCATATTATAATTCAAAGCATACCAATTGCCTATTAATAACGAATAGTAAAAGACCTTTCATTCTCATTGACTTCTTTTTCTTCCATAATCACGTTATCAACGACGGAATAGGGGCTACCTGATTCTAGTGCAGAGTGAAATTGGGTCATAGTGGCTTCTTCTCCTTGTGCTTCCACTTCAACAGAGCTATCCATTCGATTCATGACATAGCCAGTAAGGCCATATTGGGCTGCTTTTTGCTGTGTATATGCTCGGAATCCTACACCTTGAACTCTTCCTTTAATAATATAATGATACCGTTTCATCTGGCTTCATCCTTTCAAAGTAGTCCTATATAGTACTTTTCCTATTTGTTGTTCTATTAAACGAGTTGCTCTTCAGTATATAGAACGGAAGATAAAGAAGATGGAAGGCGATAATGGTAATGCCTTCGAGTGAAAGTAAGTATAATGGCCATGGTCCTAAGTAGTCCAAAATGGTATGACTATGCGGCTTATTCATTAAGAACATATAGTTTGAACCGATGCTAAGATTGATTGCAAATAACACAGCTACATATAAATTCAGAGTAGTAAAGGCCGTCCATATTGAGCGATAGGAGGGGATATATTTATCAACGGCAATAAATAACCATGATGTTAGAACAATCCCGCCGTGAGCTACAAAAAAATGAAAAAATCGAAAGTGTGGATAAGAATAGAAGCCAAGATCAGGGGTGATCATGGCGAGTAGGGCGCTAGACGTCCCTACGAAATAAGTTATTTCAAACAATCCCCTCTGTTTTGTTATTAGAAGAGCAACAGATAAAAGAAGTGAAATGCTACTTAATTGAAGAGGTAAAGTCGTAGTAATGCTCCATTCGCTATAGTAAATAAACCAGAGATGAAAGCTCCCCTCTGACAGTAATAAAGCAGTGGCAATCATTATTCGCATCGCAAGATTTGCACGATTTTCTTTTAAGACTGATTTGAAGCAAAAGATAAGCAACATCATAATCCCTAAAGTAAACAACGCTGATAGATGAGGAAAAGAAAAAAGAGCAAAGCGGTTGTCTGTCGACCAGGAGAAAAAAGTTTCCATTCCTAAAAAACCTCTATTCTAATCAAGTAAGCTATTATAAAAAAGCCAAAAGCGTTTATTCGAAAGCTTTTGGCTCCATTTATTGAGATTGTTAAAGAATCTGTTCATAGTATTTTGATGAAGAAAAACCACTAAATGGCTAGCTCAGTTCAATCCTTTAATTGATTGTAATGAGAGCGTGCTGAACAGATGGAAAGCTTTTGACGGAAGACAGGGAGAAGTCAGCTTGTACACCTTCTAAGACAAAGTCAGGTCTAGCTCCGGTTAGCATTAGTTCAGCTCCCATTAGCTTAATGAGCTGATGGAGTTGATAGACTCCTTTATGAAGTTCAGAAGTGAAATGGCTGACACCAGAAAGGTCGATAATTAAGTATTCATCTCCGCTCTTCTGAATATGGGCACTTACGTTCTTTAGAATGAGATCGATTCGTTCGTCATCAATGTGCCCAACTATTGGAACGATCGAGACTTTACGGTCAATTGGAACGATAGGAGTGGATAAACGTTTCACCTGTTCGAAATAATGTTCAGATCGTTCTTCGGCCATTTTGCGTTTAGTAACATCCTGCTGTACCCCTACAAAAAATGTTTGATGTTCACTTTCGAAGTAGACTGGGTAAATTTGGAGTTCATTCCAAAAGAACTCTCCATTTTTTTTATAATTTTTGATTTCAACTTTGATTTTCTCTTTATTTTGAATAGCGGAACGTAATTGAGCAACCGTTTCTTTATCGCTATCCGCTCCTTGTAAAAAACGACAATTATTCCCGATAATTTCATCGGTTGAATATCCGCTTAATTTCTCGAAACCTTCATTTGTATAAACAATTGGATTATCGGGAAGCTCAGGATCGGTAATGACGACTCCTGTATCTACATATTCTATTGCTGTTCTAACGAATTCATTTCTTTTCATACGCTTAAGCTGTTCTTTGTTTACTTTCATAGCTTACAGCTCCATGACGTCATATTTCTCATTTGATCATCACCTTTTAAATTGAATGGTACTACTAGTATAAATCGCTCTCGTAGAAAAACCAATGAAAACCCATTTATTCGACTAGCTTATAAAAATGTTCAGATAATAAACTGAAAAAATCAGACAAATAAGATAGAGATATAAAGGATATTTAGTATTCATGCTATAATAAAAGTATTTATTTTGATTGAACGGGAGGGGTTATGTAATGGATGCACTTGATGTTATGGGAAAAAAAGAAGAGATCTTCCCATACTTCCAGCCTATTGTTAGTGCTGATAAGCAGCAAATTATCGGGTATGAAGTTCTCGGGAGAATTCGAACAGAAGAAGGAATAGATAGTCTCGGATTCTTTTTTCAAGATCAGTCTATACCTGAAGAGTACATATTAGAAATTGATTCACATATTCGAAGTCAAGCGATTGATATTCTTTTAGAGCGCGGAAACGGTCAGAGCCTATTCTTTAATTCGAGTGCCAGGCACCTTCTTTATGACCATGGTGAAACTTTCACAAACGATCTTGAAGAGTATGCGAATAAGGGGATCGCTTATGAACAAATTGTCATAGAGGTTTCTGATTATGATATTGAAGATGAAGCATTACAGACTCTTCAGCATATCCTTACGTATTATAAGAGTCTTGGTGTACAAGTAGCTGTTAGCCATGCAGGTAATACGATGAGTAATATTGAAAAAATTGCTATTCTTAATCCCAATATTATTAAGGTTGGTTTATTGAATTTGAAAGATAAAGGTATGCCTCCAGAATATCGAGAAGTTTTGTATGCCTTATCTATGTTAGGAAGAAAAATTGGTTCAACTCTACTGTTTGAAGGAATTGAAGGAGTAGGTCAGCTAAAATATGCATGGGAGAACGGCGGGCGTTATTATCAGGGATACTATCTTGGTAAGCCTAGAGCAGATTATCTTGATGTTAACCAATATAAATCTTTGTTAAC
Organism: Anaerobacillus sp. QJM3NY_17; assembly: GCF_056173665.1. Lineage (NCBI taxonomy): Bacteria > Bacillati > Bacillota > Bacilli > Caryophanales > Bacillaceae > Anaerobacillus > Anaerobacillus sp. QJM3NY_17. The sequence goes on from NZ_CM149685.1 coordinate 444,891, forward strand.
AAATGAATTTCAACATTTTATCACGCATGAGAGAAAGCGTCTTCTCTCGCTTTATGAGCTGTCTCAAGACTTTAATCGTCATTTGCAGCAGCACATAAAAAGGAGCAGGCAAAATGATTGGAATACGATGGTAGCTGAAGCTGCCCATTCACTTGGTGAAGCTTGTTTTAGAGGCTACATTTGTGATGAAGACGGTCATCAAGTTTCGTCTAACTATTATAGAAATGGAGAAGGAGGGTGGGAGTTTCAGCCTGAATATGAAGGCGATAATTGGAGCTGGCGTCCATATTTTCTCGAAAATATCGTGAGGATGAAGCATGAAAAGGTTGGGATATTGTCTGACCTATATAGTGATATTGAAACAAATGAGCTCATCCGGACTTACTCTTATCCTATAAATGAATCTTATTACTTGTTTCTAGATATACCATACCTCTATCTTTATGAACGAGATGACTACTAGAGAGTGGTGAACACAAGCTCCGTAGAAAGTCATTGTTCCACGTGGATTGCGTCATATAGAAAGTTTGTGGCAAGACTAGAGTGAAAAGAGGCTTTTAAGGGTAGTAGTAAGATAGTAGCTATAGGAGGGATCAGATGCTAAAAAAAATATCTGTTAAAACAAATCGTCGAGATGAAATGATTGATATTACCTCAGAGGTTAAAAAGGTTATCCGTGATGAGAATCTTAAACAGGGGACTGTTCTCGTCTATTCCGCTCATACAACGGCTGGTATTACGATTAATGAGAATGCTGATCCAGATGTAAAGCACGATATGCTTATGCGATTAGATGAAGTGTATCCATGGGAGCACGAAAAATACCAACATGCTGAGGGAAACTCTGCTTCTCATCTTAAAACAAGTACAGTAGGTGCATCGCAAACGATCATTGTAGAAGAGGGTAGTCTTATTCTTGGCACGTGGCAAGGCATTTATTTCTGTGAGTTCGATGGCCCACGTAACCGTACCGTTTATATCAAAACAATGGAGGGATAACGATGATCCGAGTCTTATTCGTTTGTCTAGGAAACATCTGTCGTTCACCAATGGCGGAAGCAGTCCTAAGGTCGAAAGTAGCACAAGCTGGATTATCGGATCAGATTGAAATTGATTCAGCTGGTATAGGTGATTGGCATGTAGGAGAACCTCCTCATGAGGGAACTCGGGAAATTCTTTTAAAGCAACAAATTTCAGTGGATGGAATGAAAGCAAGACAAGTGAAGGAAGGCGATCTTTCTCAATTTCACTATGTGATTGCAATGGACGCAAGTAATCTTGGAGAACTTCATGAAATGGCGGGAATGAACTCATCGAGCTCAATTTCACGATTGATGGACTACGTAAGCGAAAGTGAGATTGAAGATGTACCTGATCCTTATTTTGAAGGGAATTTTGAAGAAGTTTACCAAATGGTTGAAGAGGGCTGTTCAAAATTACTTGAACATATTAGAGATGAAGAGGGCATATGAAGCTTGATATTGAAAAAGCGATTGTAGAAACAGGTGATCGAACTTCAATTGTCGATATGCAGCCTGTTTTAGGAGGCTCGATAAATCAGGCATTTTACGTTCGAACGAAAGAGCGGGAATACTTTGCGAAAATAAATAAAACAGCTTCTGAACAATTTTTTCTAGCTGAGAAAAAAGGCCTTGAACGATTACGGAATAATGGATTGATGGTACCAAATCCCCTTCTACTTAAGGGGCGTGATGAAACAGAAATGGTTTTTCTGATGGAATGGATTCGTTCCAAACCATCTGATGAAACAGGCGATCGGAGACTAGGTAGTCTTGTTGCAAAAATGCATCAACAGCATTCCAATCAGGTTGGTCTGAATGAGCCCAATTTTATAGGAGAGCTAACTCAATTAAACAGCCCTTCTTCCAATTGGGTTACGTTCTACAGAGATTTGCGTCTTGGGGCCATGCAGGGGCTAGCAATTGAAAAGGGGAGGATCTCAAGGGAGCGTGACCGCCGCTTAACGCAACTCCGCCAGAGGCTTGATTCAATCATAGGGCATAAACCATCTTTTTCACTTTTACATGGTGATCTTTGGGGTGGTAATTGGTTGTATGGTGAGAATGGGCAACCTTATTTAATTGATCCTGCTGTTTATTTTGGTGACCGAGAAGTAGATATCGCATTTACATATTTATTTGGTGGTTATTCAAAAACGTTCTACGAGCAATATGAAGCTGATTATCCGTTAGAGAAAGAATTTGAGGAGCGAATTCCGATCTATCAGTTATATTATCTTCTTGTTCATTTGATCTTATTTGGGGAAAGCTATGGAAATGCGGTAGATCGAATACTGCAAAAGTACACACTCTGAATGTTATGAAGGCGTTTCATAAGCGTGAATAAAGGGAATTAAATCGCATCTTTATATAACAAGGAGGAAATCAAATGGGTCAGACATATTCAGGCGGTAGTCAAAATAAACTGTTTAAGGCAGTCCTTATTGGTGGATTAGCAGGCGCACTTATTTCACTGTTCGATCGAGGAACGAGAGAATCCATTCAAAACGGATCAAAAAAAGCAGGCACTATTTTGCGTGATGTTAAGAATAATCCATCATACTATACGGATAAATGGAAGCAAACCGTAGATGATGCAAGCGGGCTAATGAAGGAAGTACAAGATGACATTTCAACCCTGTCTCAGAAATTCAATGGATTGAAAGAAAGTTCGGTTGAAGCGTTTAATCTTGTCAAAGAAACACAGGACGATCTTAAAGAAATAGGCTCGAGAGTTGTGGAAGCTGGTGAAGAATTAACTGGCAACACTAACGATAAATTGACACATTAATTGAGCCGCAGGAGGGTATATGGTGGATGCATCATTAGGGCAATTTTCGAAACAGCTATTTTCAAGAATAAAAGAACACCAAGTAACCGACTTATCGGCACAGCTTGCTTACTATTTTTTATTATCGCTGTTTCCGTTTCTGATCTTTGCGATTACCCTCCTCACTCATTTTGATTTCTCTCAGGATCAAATTCTTGATTTAATTGCGCAATACGCACCTTCTGAATCATTTGTGACCATTCAAGAAAATCTTATTCTCGAAGATGGAGCACGTAAAGGTCTTTTATCATTTGGGATTATCGCAACAATTTGGTCAGCATCTAATGCAATCAATGCGATCATTAAGTCACTTAACCGAGCATATAACGTACAGGAAAGTCGACATTTTTTACTAGCGAGAGGATTATCGATTCTATTGTCGTTAGCGATGATCTTTGTAATCGTTGTGGCACTCGTTTTACCCGTATTTGGGGAAACGTTATGGCGGTTTTTTGTATCGTTCTTTGAATTACCTGAATCATTAAGTTTTATGTTTGCGATCATCCGGTGGACTTTAAGCCTATCCATTATGATTGTGGTTTTTATGTTTATCTACTACTATGCTCCAAATAAACGGCTAAACTATAAAGATGTGTTGCTAGGGTCTGTGTTTGCTTCGGTAGCTTGGCAGCTTGTATCATTAGCCTTTTCCTACTACATCAATAACTTTAGCAACTATTCTGCTACATACGGAAGTCTTGGAGGGGTTATTGCCCTTATGCTTTGGTTCTATCTCACTGGCCTTGTGATTATCATAGGAGGCGAAGTGAACGCGACCTCAAATTATTTCAGGAAAAAAGCCCAATAGAGCTAGCGGCGATATGCTGCTATATCTATTGGGCTTTTGTTATTTTAATAGGCGTAATCCATTTAATATAACAAGAATGGTACTTCCTTCATGACCGAGGACTCCCAATGGAAGAGTGAGGAATTGAAAGAAATTAGATGCAATAAGGATGAGTATGACGGCAATGGAAAAGATCACGTTTTGTTTTACAATTTGATTTAATCGGTTAGAAAGATTTACGGCTCGAGTAAGCTTTCCAAGATCATTTTTCATTAGAACAACGTCTGCCGTTTCAAGAGCTACATCTGTTCCCTGTCCCATAGCAATCCCAACATCAGAAACCGCTAGAGCAGGTGCATCATTAATGCCGTCCCCAATCATGCCAACCGTTGCATATTTTTTCTTTAATTCTTTCATGTGGGTTACTTTATCTTCTGGAAGACAATTGGCGAAATAGGTTTTTATGCCAACTTCTTCTGCTATCGCCTTTGCTGTTTGTTCACTGTCTCCTGTCAGCATAATAGGCTCAATCCCGCGTTTTTTCAACGCTTTAATCATTGCTGGCGATTCACTTCGTACTTTATCTTTTAAAGCTATCATACCAGCAAAACCATGTTGATCCGCAGCAAGTACAATGGTGTTCCCACTTGATTGCAACTGGGCGTACTTTTCTTGAAAAGAATCAAATCCATCCTTATCAGTAAAGAAATCTAACTTCCCTACCTTCCAACTGATTCCATTAATTTTCGCTTCAACACCCCATCCAGAATGATCCATCATTTCCTCAGGTTCAAGCCAGTTATGTGATCCTGAATGATTAACAATGGCTTTTGCAAGTGGATGTGTCGACTGCCGTTCGATAGAGGCTACGATGTTCATAAATGTCGTCTCATCCATATCTGAACGAGTGAGAACATCTGTAACTACTGGAGAACCTTCCGTTAATGTTCCCGTTTTATCAAGTGCAACAGCTTTCATGGAGCCTAGTTGTTCGAGATGAACCCCGCCTTTAAATAGGATGCCATTTCGTGCACCTGCTGATATAGCCGATAACGTAGCAGGCATAATGGAAGCAACTAGGGCGCAAGGAGAAGCAACAACTAGAAAAACCATAGCACGATAGATCGTTTCATCCCACGTCCATCCAAAAAGAAAGTGGGGAAGGATCATAAGTAAAGAGCCCATTAGTAATACGATTTTGACATACCAGCCTTCAAGTTTTTCGATAAACAGCTGTGATGGTGCTTTTTGATCTTGGGCTTCTTGAACAAGGGCAATGATTTTTTGGAAGACGGTGTCCTCACTACTCTTTGTCATTTTAACGGTTAAATGTCCTGATATATTTAACGTTCCAGCAAATACTTCCTCATTCATTCGTTTAATGACAGGAATAGACTCGCCGGTAATTGCAGATTGATCCAGAGAAGTTTGCCCTTTCATAATTAATCCGTCTGCAGGAACTCTCTCTCCTGGTTTAATAAGAATAACGTCATCTACAGACAGCGAACTAGCAGGTACAACCATTTCAGAACCGTTTGAAATAATGGTTGCGGTTTCTGGTTGAATTTCCATCAGAGATTGAAGCTCTCGTTCACTTTTGTTCAATGTATAGGTTTCAAGGGCACCACTTAATGCAAAAATAAATATAAGTATGGCTCCCTCAGTCCAGTACCCAATACTACCAGCACCGATCGCTGCGATGATCATAAGAAGCTCAACATTCACGTCCTTCTCAGCAAACGAGTCTTCTATTCCTTCTTTTGCTTTAGCGAAACCGCCAATAACAAATGCCGTGATATAGAGACTAGCTTCAACGGAAGGTGAAAATGCGCCCTCCATGATCCAAGCAAAGGCGATGATTAATCCGCTTATTAGGGCAGCAGTTAGCTCCCCATGACGTTTCAAAGTATTCCACCAGAAAGAAGTATGTGAAGTGTAAGTACTTGATTGAATATTTGCCTGTTCCATTATCATTCCTCCTTTTTCTAATTGAGAATAATAGTCATCTTCATTCCCTTACTAAACGTGCAATGCTGTGACCACTTAAAGTGGTCACAGCATTAGAAAGCTGATAATACGGAGTTATCTAAATCGAATTGAGAATGTTTTTCATGTAGATTAGAATAATTATCATGTTTTAATAATTTTATTCTATCACATGCTTCTCATCTTGACTATAAGAAAAAGAACAATTGGGCGGAATGATTTTATGTTTAAAAATGGGAATGAACAGGGAATTGAATTTGTAACAAAGAAAAGATGAGGAGGAGTACAATGCTATTAAAAGAAAAGCTAGAACAACTGAAACATGCTCGTGTCCAAAAGCCTGATAAAGTGTTTACTCTGTATTTAAATACGGATCGTCGTGATGCGGACCGACAAAATGGTGAATGGAAAATTCAATTGAAAAACGGATTTCGAAATTTCGAGGAATACTTAAAGCAAAGTGATAATAAAGAAGATCTTGAAAAATATGAAAAAGTAAAAGAGAAAATTCAAGATGAGCTTAATCGTATAGAAAATGATTTAAAACGCGGACTTATTATTATTGCTTCTTCAGATGATCAGATTTGGTTCGTAGAGCGTACGCAAGTTCCAGTCGAAACGAACCTTTATTGGGAAGAAGAACCTCAACTAGAAGTAGTAGAAGAACTTGAAAACAACTATCCAAATACTGGTATTGTGCTTGTCCATCATGATTATGTTCGGATTATTGAAACTGAACTTGGTTTTCTAACCAAAAGTGAAGAATATGCCTGGGATCCGGACGAGGATAACTGGAGAATTTACGAGGGAACAACGGGAAATGAGAATATCTCTGGAAATGGAAGTACAGCACAGCGAGAGCTATATGAAGATCGAGTAAAAGCCAATCGTGAAAGATGGTACAAATCGATGGCTGCAAAGCTTGATAAAAAAGCAAAAACTCAGCAGTGGGAAAAAATCTACGTGGCTGGTGAAAAAGAAGAAGCAAGCGAATTAAATGAGTTAATGAATAAGGAAGCTACAGTAGTTGGTAAGAATTATTCTGATAAGCGAGATGATGAAGTGATCGAATCGCTAGTCTCATAATAATAAAAGCACCCTTGAGGGTGCTTTTATTATTATGAGCTATGTTAGCTTCCACTGTTGCTTCTCGATTTTTGACTCATTCAATTGGTCATCACAGAACGAGCAAAAATCTAGAATGTTCATGAACATTACCTTATTATATTAGGGCTATTTGACAGCTTTAACAGTGAAAATTTTCGGAATGCCTCTGTCGTGGAGCTTAATATTCGGTTCCTCTGTTACCTGTTTAATAATAAGGTTCTCATCAGCAATGCTTGTAAGAATTTCACCAAGTGTCCATTTACGCTGAAGCACCAGGCTTTCTGCTGTTTCGTTCGTTAAATGCTTCTCAAAAGCAACTTTAGTTTTGTGGATTGTCGGATCGAAATAGTTACCATCAACTTTATGCTTCTTTCCTTTAGACGAAATAAGCTTTGTTGATATAGGATGGAAATCTTGGATTACAAAGGTGCCTTCTGGCTTCAAGAGACGTGAAACAACCTTGAAGAGAGGGTGAAGATCAAGGAAGTAATGTAAAATCCCCAGTTCCATAACAATAATATCAAAACTTCTATCGAGATCATGGTTCATTTTTAAAATGTCAGTGACATAATAGGAGAGGTCCACGTTACACTCTTCTGCAATTTCTTTGGCGAATCGCTCATTTTCATAGGAAAAATCGATGACTGTTGCATTTGCACCAAGTAAACTCATTGCTGTCGCTTTCATACCATGTGATCCCATTAAGTTGGCTACTTTCTTTCCTTGTAGTGAAGGAAGATACGGTAGAAGTGATTTAAGACGTGATTTTGGATTTTCTTTTAATTTTGTTGCGGCTTCTTCAGGTTTTCCAAATCGATTAAGCAATGCTTCGTAAGTTTGTTGATTCCAAGATTTTGCATTCTGGGCTGTCACATTCTCTTGTATTTCTTTTAGGTGAGCATCAATTATATTCCGCCATTCTGGAAGCTTCTGATAGTAATAGAGTGAAAGGCATTGAACCGATTGTTCTCCTAGTGAGACTTCAATGAGATAAGGGTTCGTGCGGATAACGGTGTTGTATGTGCACTCAATTCGTACCGGACACTCATCGATCACATAAAGAGCGTAAGCAGTTTCGGAAGTGTAATCGGGTTTTGCTACTCCGTATTTAAGATTGAAATCATCTACGACGGACTCAAAAGCATCCCATTGAATCGAAACGGCTATAGAATGAGGGGCATCGACTGCTCCTTGAAGCCAAAGAGCTGTTTCATTTATAAAGAAAAAAGGAATGTTATAATTGTTTAGGTTTGAAGAAAGGTTCTTTAAGACATTTTCTTGGAGTTCTGGCATTTTTCCACCTCAATTTTGTTACATGAACATATTTTGTATAGAATACTATAGCATATAGACAGCCCATAAGGCATCTGAAGAATAGGGAGAGACGTAGGATATGCAGACTCAGAATGAAGGTGTGTCAACGCAGAAATGGGTGAAGAGGGGTGGGTCCTTCGCTTTAGGTATCTACTTACTTGCGCTTTTCTATGCGACATTGTTTATTTATAATTATTATCCATATGGTAAATCAGTTAACCTTGTTTTGTTCGATAGTATAAAGTTAATGTGGGAAAGCGGAAGCTACTGGCTCATCTTAAAAAATATTATTGGAAATATTATGTTGTTTATGCCGCTAGGATTTTTAACACCGCTAGTTTATAAAAAAGGAAAGTCTGTGCTGATTATTGGCCTGATCGGTTTTTCAACGAGTACTGTTATTGAATTATTGCAGTACTTTGTCGCTCACCGTATATTTGATATTGATGATATTCTCTTAAATGCTCTTGGAGCTATCGTAGGCTACGGTGCCTATCGCATAGTGCTTTCATTATATAGGAAAATGAAAAAGACAAAATAAAAGAGGCAGCTTGCGCTGCCTCTTTATCATTTCGTTATTTAGTCTTCTTTCTTCGCTTTATCAAGAAGTTTAGTAATACGTTTTGTAAGCATTTTACGACCTTCTCCGCCTGCTTGGAAATGACGAAGTTTACCTTCTGAATCAAACACGTAATAGGCAGGTACATATTGATTTTCGAATGCGTCTGTCAATTTGTGATCACTATCAACGAAGATTGGTTGGCTAATATCGTGTTGATCAGCTACTTGTTTAATTTCTTCAAGGTCAAGGTCTTTTTCAGAGCGTGGCATATGAACAGCAATAACATTCATATCTTCACTATATTCATCACGGAATTCGTTAACCATTGGCATAGCTTCTTTACATAGACCACAGCTAATGGACCAGAAGTGAATAAGAGTAAGTGGTTTATTACCTACGAGGTCACTCTTCTTAACTTCTCCGTTAAACCATTCTTTTGCGCCTTCTAGTTCAGGCATTTCTTCGCGTAGTTTCATTCTGTATCGACTCCTTTGTTCGGAATTAATTATAATCATTATCAGATAATCACAATTCTTATTATAGTACATATAAATCATAAGTCAATGAAAAGGGTTCATGTATTATATTATTAAGATGGCTATAAAAAGGTTTCTTTACTCACGATGTAGAATACTGAGCATGTGGTTCGGGTTTCTTATGAACGGCTGTTGCTGTAAATAAGAAGAGTAGCATCCCGCTAATCGCATAGAAAATGCTTCCTTCTGTAAACCAATCAATGAAAACTCCACCAAGATAGGGCCCGAGTATACTACCAATGCCAAAAAATATGCCAGCTAGAATGTTCCCGGTTGGGAGAAGACTATTTGGTAGCAAATCGGCCAAGTAGGTAATACTCAGTGAAAATAAAGATCCAACCATCATGCCTGCAAGGAAAAATAAGATAAAAAGTATTGGTACTGATGTGGTGAAGATCGCACTCGAAAAACTAACCCAGCCAATAAAAATACTAACGAGTAAGATATTTTTCCGACCAAATTTATCACTGATAACGCCAAGAGGCATTTGAAACACAAGACTTCCGATCACAAAGGCTGGAAGTAAAATCGAAACCGATTTTATATCAATTCCGTTCCGAAGTGCATACACAGGGAAATTACCGTGAAGAGATGCTTCAAGAAATCCGTATCCGAAAGAAGGTAAGAGGGCTACCCAGCCAACTTTCAGAACGTGCGCATATTTAGATAGAACTCGTTCAGAACCGTGCGTCAATGGATCAGGGAACTCATTTTTGATTTTTGTCAGCATCAACCATGTCACCATAGCAATGCCTGATGCCAGTAAAAATGGAAGGTACATAGAATACTCAACTAGAATAGTCGAGAGGGGACCGGCAGCGAAACCAAGTCCAAATGCAGATCCATAAATGGCTATGTTTCTTCCCCTTTTTTCTTTTGGGGTCGTTGTTGTAATCCAAAGTTGTGTTGCGAAATGAAGAAGGTTATCTCCTATTCCGACAATGATCCTTAAAATGAACCAAAACCAAAAAGCCTGCCATATAGGTATTAGCGTGATTGAAACAATAACAAGCAGAAGTCCAACGGCTATAGCTGGTTTATAACCATATTTTCGAACGGGTTTCTCAATAAAGGGTGAGGCAAAAAGGATCCCTATGTAAAGAGCCGAAGCATTAAGTCCATTCATGCTAGACGATACGCCTGCCTCCTCTAGAAGAATAGATAATAAAGGAAGCAGCATCCCTTGAGAATACCCAGAAATAAAAACGATTGAAATAAGAATCAGAAATCGGTAACGGTTTGATTCAAACAATTTGTTCACACTCCAATTAGCCAAAAAAGGAAATTCTTATCAGTGCTTATTATAATGGAATGGGGTGAAAAGAGCCACCGTTCGCATTTTTTTAAAAGCTGATCTAAAATAAGGACAACGTCTAGTAAAGGAGTGGTCATGTTGGAATTTAACATGAAGAAAGAAGAAACTGGTTTTACAGCTGATTTTGAATATGGAACGCTTCATATTTCAGGGAACGAGCAGTTTGGTTTTCGTCCATATCAACTACTTGTTTCATCAATAGCAGTTTGTAGTGGTGGTGTGTTACGCCAAATTCTTGATAAAAAGCGAATGGACTATGAAGATATTCAAATAAAAGCGGATGTCACTCGTAATGAAAAGGAAGCAAATCGTGTTGAAGAAATTCATCTTCATTTCACACTAGTTGGAGAGCTGAACGAGCAGAAAGTAGAAAGAGCGCTTGAATTAACGAAAAAGCATTGTTCAATGGCACAGTCTGTTTTGGGAAGCATTAAATTGAAGGAAACTTTCGAGATTGTATCAAAATAAAGAAACGAAAAAAAGGGTCACCGCAGTGGCCCTTTTTTTCGTTTTTTTATTTTACCTATCTATGCGTAGTAAAACTCCTCTAATGGGAGGTTATTTTATAACTCAAGTGATTCTGGTGTGTTTTCACCCTCATTCATTAAACGAATTGTGTCCGGAGTGATTTTGAGAACGACATAGTTTGGATCTTCTGGTGAATCGAACCATTTTTTCAGCTGGTCACCCCATAGTTTTTCTTTCGTTTCTTTTGAGTCATCTATCGTGACGTGACCTTGTACTTCTACGTAACGGTCATGCCAACCTTCGCCGTCGTATCCAAGCAAAACGTGCACGTTATTATTTTGCTCGATGTCTTCTACTTTATGAGTTTCCTTACTAGTTGGAGTCATTAGTGTAAGTCCATCGTGGAAGAACGTCATAAATCTTGAATGAGGCTTATTTTCCTTCACTGTGCTAAGTGTTCCTACATAGTGAGAATCAAAGATGCTTAGTACCTTGTTTTTAATTTCTGATTGAGACATTGCCATTACAAATTCTCCTTTCGAATTTAACTCTAATCTTAATCTTCCTCTAATCTCGAATTCTAAAACGCGATAATATGCCATTATTTACTACGGGAGCTTTTAGCGCATTCATTCGTTTTTCATTCAGATACTAGGGGTATAGCCATATGTAGATTCTAATTTGAACATAAGAAGGTAATCAGATGAACAAGAGCTATGATTTTACTCAAGGTAACATTACGAAGCAAATGGTTTATTTTTCATTGCCTATTTTTTTAACTAATTTACTGCAAACGTCTTATCAATTTATAGATAGCATTTGGGTTGGTAACTTACTCGGTTCAAATGCACTTGGCGCTATTTCAATTGCAGCTCCCGTCATTTTTACTGTTCTCTCCTTCATCATCGGAGTGAATAGTGCAACGTTAACAGTACTGTCTCAGCGGAAAGGAGCATCTGATAAAAAGGGATTAGTCGAGTCGCTAAATGCATTTGTTGTCGCTTTAACGATCTTATCGGTTGCGTTTGGAATTATTGGCTTCCTCTTTACTGACCCTATTCTTAAATTCCTTGGAACGCCGGATGAGATATTTGAAAGTACGAAAGTATACTTGCGAATTAACTTTTTAGGCATTCTCTTTTTATTTGGTTATAACTTTATCGGCACAGTATTACGAGCTCTAGGGGATAGTAAAACTCCGATTCGATTTGTCCTTTTTGCTGTAATTTTAAATACTGCACTGGATCCGTTGTTTATTGCTTATTTCAACTGGGGAATTGAAGGTGCTGCATATGCAACGATTATTTCTCAAGGGTCAGCATTTCTATATGGTGTGGTTTATTCTATCTGGAAGTCTAAAATCCCGTTTACTGTTCCCCATCTTCCAGACATGAAAGAGCTTAAACGAATTTCAAAGCTTGGAATTCCTGCTGGTTTACAAATGATGACTGTTTCAGCGGGAGTGACGGCGATTATGGGGATTGTTGCAAGTTTTGGTACACAAGTTGTTGCAGGTTTTGGTGCGGCGCAAAGACTTGATCGCATTATCATGTTACCGGCGTTTACTCTTGGAGCCGCTGTAAATAGCATGGCTGGACAGAACATTGGCTCTGGAAAGTGGCAAAGGGTTTCAGCGATATCTAAGAATGGGATTATTTTAATCCTTGCCGTTTCTTTTACAATTAGTGCTATTATCTTTTTATCAGCTGAATCAATGATCCGTCTCTTTATTGATGATCCTAAGACAATTGCTTTCGGTGAGAACTACTTAAAAACCGTTGCCTTTTTCTATCCGTTTCTTGGTATTAATTTTGTTTTAAATGGAGTGGTTAAAGCTGCCGGTGCTATGGTTCAGGTGCTTATACTTAATATTATTTCATTCTGGATCCTTCGCGTTCCGCTCACTTACGCTTTTTCAAAATGGTTAGGAGCAGAAGGGATTGCGTACGGTATAGGAGTAAGCTTTATTATCTCGAGCGTATTTGCTATTGGATATTACCGTTATGGAAAATGGCGTGATATAGAATTATTCGATCAGCAAAGGGAAGAAGATTCAAGTCAATACGAAAGTTCAACTCAAAGTAAGGCTTAAAAGGAATAGCTTAGAAAATGTCGTCTTTTAACTACATCGTACGTTACAATGAAAAGGATATAGTTAAAGAGAGGATGCAGTCAGTGAAAATAAAACGATTCTTATTTTATGTAATAGGGCTTTTCGTATTAACTGCTGGAATAACATTAACAATTAAATCTGATATCGGAGCAGGAGCTTGGGATGCGCTTAACGTAGGATTATCTGAGAAGATCGGTTTTACGGTTGGGACCTGGGTAATCCTCGTTGGAGTCATCTTGATTATAGTCAATGCGCTTCTGATGAAAGCCTGGCCAGATTTCTTTGCTCTTATCACGATTATCGTAACAGGTTTGTTTATTGATTTTTGGTTAATTACGTTATTTTCAAATTGGACGATTACGGACGTATTCTTTGCTTATGCGGTTTTTATAATAGGAATGATATTCATCGGCCTTGGTATTGCGATATACCTTCAAGCCAAATTTGCGGTGATCCCAATCGATGGTTTAATGCTTGCGATTCATCATAGAACTGGTTTAAGCATTCGAACTTCGAAAACGGCTGGTGAACTTATTGCGCTACTTGCTGCATTGCTTTTAGGAGGGCCGATTGGTGTGGGCACGATTGCCATTACATTTGGCATCGGACCTCTTGTCCAATTTTTCTATCCTACTTTTGAGAAAATGAACGCTTAAGCGTTCATTTTTTTTGTGGGAAATGTCTAGCGCTTGTCGGCTCTATACGTTCGTTTCCGCTTTTAATATCTAAATTTGTTGGATAAAACGGATGGTTCTAGAAAAAAATACTGATAAGAGTTTGAAGCCATTCGTTTAAATGAATGCTAACAAAGGAGAAGTTTGTATGAAGAAAATCTTGTTAATGCTCGTTATTCTAGCTGTTATTCTACCTCTAAACACACTAGCCGCAGAAGGGCAGAAAGCGGGGAAAGATCAATCGCTAAAAGTTCCTGATTCTACGGTTAATATTTCGAAAGAAAACACTTATCCAAATCCCGCACAGGATTTACCTACCTTGCAGCCGAGTGAGTTGACGAAGGAGTTAACAGGATCTGCAGATGTCCCCATTGCTAATCCTGAATTGATTCAGATTTTAAATGATTCTTCGATTTCACCGTCTAAGCTAGCGATCGGTTATCGTGCGAGTATTTATCTAGGTAAGTGGGCGTTGAATTATGATTCTGCAGAAACAAATATTAACTGGCAATACAAGCAGGCAAATATAAATCGGGTAGATAATCGAGGTGGAAGTGGTCCAATTCAGATGACGTATCGCCAAGAGGAAGAGAAGAAGGTGAATGGTGGATTAACGGCCTCAATTCCTGATAGTGAAGACGTGAAGAAGATGATGATGATGAAGGCCTCTGAAAAAACGAAGCTCTCTTTATCTTTTCAAACAATGATTGGGAAAGATACTAAAAAAGGTAATGTGTATAATGTGGGAGCTAAGAACTATGGTACTTTAACGAGCTATGTTCCTGCTGTAAATGAAAAAGGGACAGTAACATATGGAGAAGTTTATCTTGTTTTAAAAGGAAGCAAAATGAAACTTGAGGTTCGTAACGTGACTCAGCAAGGAATTGGTGCATGGATCCCGGTTCAAGACTACCTTAGTTTTGAATTTAATACGCGACAATAACCAGCAGAAATGCTGGTTTTCTTATGAGGATAACAAGGTATTCGGTTCGAGGAAGTAATTTCCTTAGCCAAAGAGATGGAATTAGGATAGAAAACAGTGCAAACTTCACACACTAAATAAGGGGACAGACAAAGGAGGGATTAAATGAGGATACTCGTAATGACGATCGTTATATTTATTGGAACAGTGACGGGAACCTATGCGATAGATAACACGTCTCATGATTGGTATTTTAAACGAAGTAAAAATCATGCACCTGCCACAACAGAGCCTGAATTTCAGGAATTACTAAAGCCCTACGACAGCTACTTCATTGGTCGAACGGATCAGAAGGAATTGTATATGACATTTGATAATGGGTATGAGAATGGGTTTACTGACGATATTTTGGATGTTCTAAAGAAAGAAGATGTACCTGCCACTTTTTTCGTTACCGGTCATTACTTAAAGGACCAGCCAGATCTCGTTAAGAGAATGGTAAAAGAGGGACATATCGTTGGGAATCATTCCTGGAGTCACCCTGATATGACGGCCATTTCTGATGAAAAGATAAGACTTGAATTAAAAAAAGTGAAGGAGGAGTACACCCGATTAACTGGAGATGAAACGATGCAGTATGTTCGACCACCTCGTGGGGTTTTTAGCGAAAGGTCACTCGCTATTTCTTACGAAGAGGGGTATCGTAACATCTTCTGGTCACTTGCCTATAAAGATTGGGAAACGGATAAGCAAAAGGGGAGTCAGTATGCTTATGATTCGATTATGAAACAAGTTCACCCGGGAGCGATACTGCTTCTTCATACAGTCTCAAAAGATAACGCTGAAGCTCTTCAGAAAGTTATTAAGGATTTAAAGAAAGACGGGTATACCTTTAAAAGTTTGGATGACCTTGTCCTAACTGAAACAATTCCTGAACCGCTTATTCCTTAATAAATATTCTAGGCTGCCAGAAATGGCAGTCTTTTGCGTGATTTAAGAAGAAAGAAGAAAGGACGACTTACTATTCTGTAACTAGTAATCCTGTTTTGGATTTGCGATAATATAGACGACCTAAGAAAGGGAGGCGTTATGATGTGGGTTGAGAAATTATATCCTAAAGCGCCATATGACGTAGATCGACTTTTCCAAAGAATGAGCATGGATCCGCTTCAGTATATCGATGGTCACAGGCAACAATTTAAGATTCCTCTTATTATTAATAATGAAAAAGCCGTATATACAGTTCAATCAACTGGAAATCGTAAATACCCTTGCTTTGAGATATACGGATATGATGTAAGTAATAAGGAACAAGCGATTACTCAGATTAGTCAAATGTTTGACTTTCATATGGACATTGAAGGGATCTCATCAGTATTAAAAGAAACAAATATTCGATCATTAATGAATAATTACCTCGGTATGCCAATTATTTGTGAGCCTGACGCTTATTGTGCACTACTGAAGAATATTATTCATCAGCAGCTTAATATGAAGTTTGCGTATACGTTGACCTATCGTTTTGTGACAAGCTATGGAACTGAAATGGACGGCGTGTGGTTCTATCCTAAACCAGAGGTGGTTAGTCGTTTAACTGTTCACGAATTACGCGATTTACAATTTAGCAAAAGAAAAGCTGAATATGTGATTGGGATTGCTGAAAAGATTGTATCAGGAGCGCTTGATTTAGAGAATCTTTACAAATTAACAACTAAGGAAGTATATGATGAACTGCTTCCTATAAGAGGTGTTGGTCCATGGACAGTTGAATGTGTACTGCTTTTTGGACTAAGACGGAAAGATATATTACCTGCAGGTGATGTTGGGATCCAAAATGCCATTATGAAATGGTTTCAATTACCAACAAAGCCTACGAAAGAAGAAGTCGCTAAGTATAAAGAGAAATGGTCTCCGTATTCAAGCTATGTGTCCATGTATTTATGGGAAAGCTTAAGCGGTTAAGTAGAAGGAGAGATATTTTTGGATAACAAAAATGTGAAAGGGACAGGGCTTACGAACGGTCAAACAATTCCTTTAACTATTAAACGATTGGGGATAAATGGAGAAGGCGTCGGTTTTTTTAAAAGGACAGTGGTATTTGTTCCGGGAGCACTACCAGGAGAAGAAATTACAGCTGAAGTCACAAAGGTTTTTTCAAATCGTGCTGAAGCAAAAATAAAAAGGCTTCGAAAAAAATCGAATGACAGAACCACTCCACCATGTCCGGTATATGAAGAGTGTGGAGGATGTCAGCTCCAACATTTAAGCTATAAGGCACAACTTCGTGAAAAACGGGATATTGTGATTCAGTCGTTTGAACGACATGCAAAATTGGGTGAAAAGGATATAACGATAAAGCCTGTAATTGGAATGAAAGATCCCTGGAACTATCGAAATAAAAGTCAGCTTCAGGTAAGAAAGCAAAAGGGAAAAGTCATTGCAGGATTATACGGAGCAGGGTCACACGAGCTTGTTGAACTGACAAACTGTTTAGTACAACACCCGGAAACAAATAGAGTCACTCGTCAAGTTGTGAAGATACTCGAGGATTTAAATATTTCGATATATCATGAAAAGAAGAGGAAGGGGCTAGTTCGTACAATCGTAACGAGAGTTGGATTTGAAACGGGACAAATTCAATTAGTGCTTGTCACTTCAGAAGAGAACATTCCGCGGAAAGAATTACTTATTAAAGAAGTGAGGAAAAGGCTTCCTGAAGTGAAGTCGGTTATTCAAAATGTAAATGGGCAGAAAACATCTCTAATATTCGGTGATAAAACCTTCGTATTAGATGGGGAAGAAGTAATAGAGGAATCATTAGGAGATTTAAATTTCGAATTATCTGCTCGTGCCTTTTTCCAGCTAAATCCCACGCAAACTGTTCACCTCTATGATGAAGTGAAAAAAGCTGCTGCGCTTACTGGTAAAGAAAACATTATAGATGCTTATTGTGGAGTAGGTACGATTGGATTATGGCTTGCCGATAATGCGCGAGAAGTCAGAGGGATGGATGTCATTAAAGAATCGATTGATGATGCAAGAAAGAATGCTAAAAGTCACGGTTTTCAGGAGAAGATGACTTACGATGTAGGTAAAGCAGAAGAGGTCGTTCCTAAGTGGATAAAAGAAGGGTTCAAACCAAACGTGATTGTGGTAGATCCACCGAGAACCGGCTGTGATGAGACGTTATTAGCTACGATGGTAAAAGCAAAGCCAGATCGAATTGTTTATGTATCTTGTAATCCTTCAACGCTTGCAAAAGATTCTTCCTATTTAATGAAAAAGGGATATGAGCTTCGGCATTTACAGCCAGTCGATATGTTTCCACAAACCTCTCATATTGAAGTAGTGTCTGTTTTTAAAAGAAACACAGGGAATAAGAAATAGTTACAAGCTTATTTATGGATAGTGGAAGTAGTTAATCACTTCCGACTGGAAGCTAAATACAGTCATTAACACTTTCCACAGACTTATGCACAATATAAATAGGTATTTATAGCGTTACTAACAAGTTTATCAACAATATCCACAAGTTAATACGAGGTTATCAACAAAAAGAGTTGTTTATAGTAAATGTGCTTTAAAAAGGGAAAGATAACACGTTATGCACATTGTTAACAGCTTGTGCATAACTTTCTTGTTAACTTCTGAATCGCTATTTTTTTCTGAAATCAAAAAGGGACCGATACGGTCCCCTTTTTGGTTATTTGTTTTTCTTCGCGCGCTGGTTTGCGGCCTTAGATCTTTCTGCTGCTTTCGCATCAGCGGTGTCGAATTCATTTGCGAATTCTACATCCTGGTTTTGTGCTGATGGAATTGGATTTTTAGCTTGACGCTTTTGTTTACCTTCTGAAAAATTTGGACGTTTTGCCATCTTAATCAGCTCCTGTAAATGTGTTTGGAGAAGATCTCTCCACTCATTAGAATGGCTTGTTTTTGTTTAATTATTCGTCTTTATTTATGCCCAGCTCGGTCAGCACGTTTGAATTCTCTTCCAAAAAGAACATCTTGGGTCTTCGTTAGCGTCATTTTTGCTTCCTTATTTTCTCTGCCTTTACGTTTATCCACAATAATCCCTCTTTTCCTTAAGATGCTACTAGCATTGCCATCACATAAAGTTCTATGCACATGTGGATAAAAGCAATGACCGGTCGCCGATAGTAAGACTGTGGATTATGGCACTCTATAGAAAAAAACCAATAGAAATAAGGCAATAATAACAATAAAAAAAGTTCCTTTAACAGGAACTTATGCTTCTAATTGAACTTCAACTGCTTCTGTACCTTCACGCATGACATGAAGATGATAGTTATCGCGTTCAATTTCATATAAATGATATGATTTCTCTCCATTATTAATTTGCTTATAAACTTCAGGCCATTTCTCATTAGCTTTCTCGACATAAGGGATTTTTTCTGCAGCTTTTTGAGAGCGAATGTTATCCTTGTTAATTCTCATGAAAATTGTATGAATTTGCTTATCAAAAAACATTTCATTGAAGAAAGCTTCTTTCGCGATTTGATTATAACCTTTGCCATGGTAAGGGGTACCAATCCACGTTCCAAGAAAGCCAGTTTGATGTTCAATATCAAACAAATTAATTGTACCAATAGGTGCACCCCATTCATCAAGAATGGTCCTAGAAATTAATTCTCCCTGCTCCTCAGCTTCAATAAGTTGTTTTGTTAAGAATAGATATTCTTCGTAAGAGCTTGCTTTATGACGTACGAATGGGAAGACAGCTGGGTCAACCATCAAGTCAAATAGCATATGACATTCCGACAGGTCACGATGTTTAATCATGAGTTTCCCTCCTGTCGAGGGCAGACTTATCCCCACCCTCGAATAATAGTATGTTGAATTATTATTCGGGGTGGGAATCGAACCCACTAGGACCAGTCACTGCTGGTGGCGCACCAATTGCCTTCCCATATTCAGATATGAAGTTGTTAGTTCATTTTATTGTAATTACAAAAGTATCATACTCGATTTATTTAAAAAAAGATACTGGTTTTTTGCGTATTTTTCACTTCTAAATGTAAAGTTATTGTAAGTGTCTATGTGACAAGAAATTTAAGCGATTTTAACGAATAATTTCCCCGTTAATCATCGTCAATATTGGACGGGCATCGTACTGGAATGGATGATTAGACCAGAGCACTAAATCGGCATCTTTTCCAACTTCTATACTTCCAATTCGGTGTTCTACTCCAAGGCTTCTAGCGGGATTTAGTGTAATTCCTTCAATCGCTTTTTCTTCGCTTAACCCTTCTCTAACAGCAAGCGCTGCACAAATGTTTAAGTACTGAATAGGAACGTATGGATGATCTGTTGTGATTGACACCTCAATCCCGTGGCTATTCAGAATACCATAAGTCGCCCAAGTTTTATTCTTTAATTCTATTTTCGAACGTCTCGTCATAGAAGGGCCTACAGTTACTTTAAGGTTTTGTCCACTAAGTTCATCTGCAATAAGATGCCCTTCTGTACAATGCTCAATTCTGAGATCAAGATTAAACTCCCTGGCAAATCGAACAGCCGTTAATATATCGTCTGCACGGTGAGCGTGAATTCTAACAGGAATTTCACGATTTAGTGCTGCAATAATGGGTGAAATTCGTGGATGCTCGATCTGATTAGATCTCCCAGCATCATAGAATGCTTCTCGAAGAAGGCCCATAATTCCCATGCGGGTAATGGAATCATTATTAGAGTGACTATGAACCCGTTTTGGGTTTTCACCTAATGCAATTTTTAGACCGGCGGTTTCTCTGACAATCATTTTCTCTACGTTCTTTCCATGCGTTTTCAGAACAGTTGTTATACCGCCAATAATATTCGCACTTCCAGGCATAACTTGGACAGAAGTTACGCCAAATGCAATCGCATCTTTAAAACCAACATCGAGTGGATTTACACCGTCAAGTGCTCTTACATGGGGAGTTAGAGCTTCTACGGTTTCATTTGCATCATTACCGGCCCAGCCAGTGCCCTCGTCATAAAGGCCAACATGTGTATGTGCATCAATGAAACCGGGTAAAAGATGATAACCTTTGCCGTCAATTACGGTCATATCAGCTTCTTCAGATATAGAGGGGGAGACTTCATGAATAAGGCCGTCCTTTACAAGAACATCAGCACATGGGAGTAATGGTGATGAAACTGGATAAACTCGAGCTTGCTTAAATAATATCGTCACATTATTCACCTATCATCCTTTAGTTTTATAACTATGCATCGTCGAAAATAGCTAGTTAATTCATTATAGCCATTATCCATCATCGATACTACCTAATCGAAGGTGCACATGCCGAAGGATTATTAATTGAAATACTACTTTTTCATTAACTATTCAAATGAAGAGAGGGTTTGAAAAAAACCTGCTGGTTTAGACCAGCAGGTTCTCTAATGCGTCTTTTAATTTAATGTAGCGGAAAGGATAGCCTAATTCTTTAGCTTTCTGTGGAAGAACGCACTGTCCTTTTAATACAATCCCACTTTTTTCTCCTAGAGCTGCTTGAACAGGTGCTTCAGGAACAGGCATCCAGTGAGGTCGATTTAATACTTCTCCAACTGTTTTACCAAAATCATTCATTCTCTTTGGTTCAGGCGCGGTTACGTTTAATGGTCCCTGGACAGAATCGTGATCAACAGCAAATCGGATCATCCCAACTACATCCATAATATGTACCCAGGAATACCATTGTCGTCCATCACCAAGTTTACCACCCATAAATAATTTATATGGCAAGGTCATTAAAGGAAGGGCTCCTTCTTCGCCAAGGACAACACCAAATCGCGCAAGAACGGTACGAACTCCATGATTCTGTGCTTTCATTGCTTCATCTTCCCATTTGCGTGTAACATCTGCCAGGAAGTCAGAACCAGGTTCTGTATCATTTTCGGTAAATGATTTATCAACTGATGAACCATAAAATCCAATAGCAGAAGCGTTTACAAGAACGCGTGGTTTATGATCAAGTTTTTGAATGATGGAAATGATCTCTCTCGTTGACGAAATGCGGCTGTCTAGAATACGCTGTTTACGCTCTTCTGTCCACCGGCCGCTATTAATTGATTCGCCTGCAAGGTTCACGATGGCGTGAATCTTTGGGAGGTCCTTCTCTGGCTCAGCATCATCCTGAAGCCACTTTACATAAGTAACCCCTTTTTTTATAGGTTTGTTTGCAGGGTTCCGTGTTAGAATAAATACCGAATGCCCGTCATTAACAAAAGAGTCTGTTAGTTCACTTCCAACAAAACCAGTTCCTCCGGTAATCGCAATGTTCATATCATCTTCCTCCTAAGCGTACGCGATATACTTCTACTAGTTCTTTACCCATATTCATATTCCTCTAATCAAATGCTTTAACTTCATTCGTTTATTCAGAAAGTGCTACAATGTGAGTGGAGGTGAGTGCATTGGTCAAGGTTACGCGTATAACAACGCAAAAAAACAATAACGAACGATTTTCGATATTTATAGATAAAGGTTCAGGTGAAGAATTTGGTTTCGGTGTTGACCAGGATGTTCTGATCAGCTTTGGTCTTCGAAAAGGCGTCGAATTAAGCGACGAGATGCTTGAAGGAATTCATTTTGAAGACCAGGTGAAAAAAGGCATGAATTACGCGTTAAATTATTTATCTTACCGGATGCGCTCTGAAAAAGAGGTGAAAGAATACCTTACTAAAAAGGAAATACCTGAAGAGGCATTCGAAGCTATTTTCAAAAAGCTTCATCGCTATGGATACGTGAATGATCTTGAATTCGCTATTGCTTTTGTAAGGACAAAAGTAAATGGAGGCGCAAAAGGTCCATTTGTCATCGCGCAAGAGCTCAACCAAAAAGGAGTTAATAAAAAGATGACCGATAAAGCACTTGAAGAATACTCATATGAGCAACAGCTTGAGATTGCAATTAAGTTAGCTGAGAAAAAAGCATCAAAGCTAAAGACTTCCTCAGCAACGGAACAAAGGCAGAAAGTAAATCAGGAACTAAGAGCCAAAGGCTTCGATCGTGACATCATTCAAGAAGTGATGCAGCAAATCGATCTAGAAAAAGGAGAAGACGAGGAATGGGAAGCGCTCGTGCTTCAGGCCCAAAAAGCGGAACGACGCTATAGCAAACTCGAGCGTCGTGAATTCGATCATAAAATGAAGCAATTTTTATATCGTAAAGG
Source organism: Anaerobacillus sp. QJM3NY_17 (assembly GCF_056173665.1). Lineage (NCBI taxonomy): Bacteria > Bacillati > Bacillota > Bacilli > Caryophanales > Bacillaceae > Anaerobacillus > Anaerobacillus sp. QJM3NY_17. The sequence continues at coordinate 467,705 of NZ_CM149685.1, forward strand.
GTTTCCTTTTCCGCTTATTAATAAATATCTAGAAGAACTTAACGATCAATAAATATCTCATTTTGTCCTTCATCTTCCTCGATGATTTGGAGGGCTTTCTCAAATGGGGATTTAAGTCTTGATACATCATTAATATGATCGGAATTCGCCCAAAATGGAGTATTCATCCCTCCCATATAAACAGCAGTTGCACTGACACCCGTGCCCTCTAGTTCTTTCCATAAGCTCTCAGTAAAACCTCTTATCGCATATTTAGAAGCGACGTAGACGGTTTCGTGATTTTTCCCTTTTAAACCAGCGGTAGAAATAATATTCATGATGCGACCTTCCATGCTTTTTAATGTAGGGAGGAACGTTTGTGTTGCAAAAATGGTGCCTTTCACATTTGTATCAATAACCTTATGTATATCAGAAATAGTAATGTCTTCTAAAGCCCCGAACGTTCCTGTACCAGCATTGTTTACAAGCATGTGAATTTGTAGATTATCCCGATCCATTGCTTGTTTCAGTTTTTTAAGTTCTTCAGGATCAGTTATATCGCATTCATAAATGGAACAGACACCTTTATTATTTTTGATTTCCTGGTCAATGGATTCAAGTTTTTGTTTGGTTCGACCAACAAGTACGACATGGTGTCCTTTAGTTGCCCACTGTTTTGCAAGCTCAGCTCCGAGGCCAGAACCGGCACCCGTAATTAAAATGGTTTTCATATAAAATCACTCCTTTCTGTAAGCGTAGCATATTTTTGTCAGGAAGTAGAAAATGAACTATACTTGGGGAAGAATTGATGATGATGGAGGTCAAGGATGGAAAAGCGTTTCAGTGATATGAGTGAGCAGGAACTAAGAAATGAAATTGCCCTCTTAAGCGAAAAAGCACGTAGAGCGGAGCAAATGGGCATGGTCAATGAATTCGCCGTTCATGAACGAAGGATTGCACTTGCTAAATCGTATTTATTAAACCCGGATGACTTTATACCGGGCCATAAATATGAAATTGATGGTGATCCAGGTTCTACGTTTATTATCGATTATATGAATGGGACGTTTGCATGGGGAAACCGTGACGGTAGCGATGAGATTGAAGCATTCCCTATTTCGATGTTAATTCAAAAAGAGCAGCAGTAACGCTGCTCTCTTATTTCATCATTTTTACGATCGTTTACGTGTTTGTACCTGTAGTACGATATCGTTATAAGTTTGCTGCGTTTCTCCATTCACCTGATTATGAGCGTGTTTTGGATTTGCACGCGGAGATTGGAATGGATCCTCATATTTCGGATGGAGTCTATCTCGGTTATTTTTTCCCATAGATGCTACCTCCTGTATAAGAGAATTATCCCTGACGGTGGCCTGTCCGATTTGAAGCATTCATCCGCTCTTGTGGATGAGTGTTAATCGACCCGTCAGCACGTTTTGATGCGAATTCTTCTTTTGCGCGGGGTTCACCAGAAAATTTAGCATCTGGAAATCCGGTTTTTTTATTTCTCATCAGCGTGCGCCCCTTTCCAATATCGTGTTGTGAATCAGGCACACCATTAGTATGCGAATTCGGTCGGAATGTTATGTGCCAAACAAAGTTATTTATTAGACAGAATTTGAATTACACCACGAAAGGAGAATGCCTCATGGAAGATTTATTTCAAAGGCTTACTCATAACCTTCTTGAGAAAAATGATCACCTCTCTTATGGTCAAGCGAGAACAATGGTGGAGTTGCTTTGGGAGGATTTTGAATCGTCAAGAGCCAAGGCAGGCAGAGAGTATAAAGGTCAGGATGTAACTGAAAAAATTGTAAAGCAATGGATTGACTACTATGGTCCTGTTTTACATGATTTCATGATGAATAATCCAAAATATAAAGGGTATTTTGGAGATGACAGAAGCATAAAACATTAAACAAAAACCGGCTGGGCACATTATGTGCCCAGCCGGTTTTCTGTGTCATAAAATAAAGTTAACGACTAATCAAGAGCGGGATCTAATTTCTTTCGTAACGTATCTTCGCTGTAAACCCATCCAGTATAGGAACTCGTTATTTCGAGCTGATCTTCCATTTGTACCACGGCGACAAATGGATAATGGCCTTTATTTCGATAGCGAAGATCAATAAAGCGAACTTCATATCCAACTTCTTTTTCTTCAATCTCCCATCTATAAACTGGTGAGAATGAAAGAAATGCACTTAAGTTAGGATCTTCCTTCGCAGATTCCAGTACTGGTGTTTTAGGAACAGGAACGCGATCAAATACGTCTTGAATATGGATCGTAGTTCCTTCAGCGCGAGCTACATAAAACTGTGTCTCAGATTTAACTGCGATATGCCACCTGCTCCAACGAATTGTTGGTGAGACGATCACTTCGACTGCATCTGGAATTCGCTTTCTCACAGCATGAATCACTTTCTTCTGTTCAATTATTCTCCAAACGTAATAGAGAATAAGTATGCCGTAGATCGTGAGGAAAGTGTACCCAGGATTGACTCCCAAATACCAGAGAATTAATCCACCAATATGACTGAGAAAAATAAATGGATCAAAAATATTAATGACGCCAAGGGCTACCCATCTGTTAGAAAATGGCCTAATGGCTTGCGTTCCATATGCGTTAAAAATATCGACAAACACATGAATGAAGACAGCAAGAAATGTCCATAACCAAAGGTGGAGCCAATTTGTTTCAGGAAAAAACACCATTATTCCGCTGCTAATAATGATTGGCCAGAGAAGAACTGCAGGAATGGAATGAGTAATTCCACGATGGTGTCGGATATAGACAGCGTTATTTTTAAGTTTAAGCACAGTATCAAAGTCCGGGGCCTGCGATCCTATTAGCGCTCCAATTAGAACGCTTTGAGCGGTAATGGGGTCCTGTGCAATAGCTGGATCTAACGTTGCAAGAGCTCCAATCCCCAGTCCCATGACCACATGTGTCCCAGTATCCATAGGCTAAGAATCCTCCTTATGAAACGTATCGATCGTTTAGCTAACGATCGTAAATAGACCAAAAAGAATTTATGTCTATTTTGCATTCTTTATTTAGTTATACCCAATTTGAACGAATGTGAAAAGTTAAAAGGTGAATGAAAAGGTATGATGCGTTATTATATGTGATAGACGAAGGTTGAGGAAGTTTCTTAGTAAATTTAAATAAATCTTTTAACACCATTTAATATATCATATCGGAGAGTTGATCCATGACAGAGAAAGTGACAGACCTTTTACATTATTTCGATGAAAAGCAGTTCCAACAGGACCTTATTGCCTGGTTTAAAAAAGAGCAGCGTACACTACCTTGGCGTGAGAATCAGGATCCTTATCGTGTATGGGTATCTGAAATTATGCTACAGCAAACGAGAGTAGACACTGTAATCCCATATTTTGAGCGGTTTATGAGCCTTTTTCCTACTGTGGAGGCACTTGCAAATGCTGAAGAGGCAGATGTATTAAAAGCCTGGGAAGGGCTTGGTTATTACTCAAGGGCGAGAAATCTTCAAAGTGCTGTTCGAGAAGTAGCAGAGACTTATAACGGTATAGTGCCGAATAATCCCAAGCAAATATCTGAACTTAAGGGAGTAGGCCCCTACACTGCTGGGGCAATTTTAAGCATTGCTTATGACATACCACAGCCAGCTGTCGATGGAAACGTGATGCGTGTTCTTTCGCGAATTATTGGGATTTGGGAGGATATTGCTAAACCATCAGCAAGAAAGACTTTTGAAGAAGTAACTGGACGAATTATTTCCGATGAGGATCCATCCTCATTCAATCAGGGGATGATGGAGCTTGGTGCGATTGTATGTACACCAAGATCCCCTTCGTGTCTTCTTTGCCCTGTACAAGAGCATTGTAGAGCCTTTGCTGAAGGGTCGCAGGAAGAGCTGCCAATCAAATCAAAGAAAAAAGCCCCCAGACCCGTACCGATTGCAGTTATAGCTCTTGAGAATAATGAAGGCAAATTTCTTATTCGACAGCGTCCGGAGAAAGGACTTCTGGCAAGCTTGTGGGAATTTCCAAACGTTGAATTAACAGAAGGTGGCTTGAAAGAAAATCAGCTCAAACACCATTTACAAGATACTTATGAAATTAACTCTAAGATTGAGAAGGAATTATCCTCGTTTAATCATATTTTTAGCCATTTAAAATGGCAATTAACAGTTTATAAAGGATCATTTATTGGCCATATCGATCATGAAAAGGCGAAAATGGTTAGTAAGAATGAGTTGCGAGATTATGCCTTTCCTGTCGCTCACCAAAAAATTGTCAATTTGATTTTAGAAGGAGATGAAGCAGAGTGAATTTGAATCTTGAAAACAAGCGCGTTCTTATTACAGGAGGCTCTAAGGGAATTGGAAAGTCGATTGCGAAGGTATTCTATGAAGAAGGTGCGAAAGTGGGGATTTGCGGTAGAAATCGTGATGATCTCGAATTGGCTAGGAATGAAATTGGTCAGGACTTAGCCATTTTTGAAGCGGATGTGACGGATGAGCGGAAGCGCGTCCAGCTCATTGATTCTTTCATCATGCAATTTGGTTCACTTGATATCTTAGTAAACAACGCTGGGGGAAGCAGTGGTTCGACAATTATGGAGACGGATATATCTCAATTCCATAAAGCAATGGAGCTTAATTACTACTCAGCGGTACACCTTAGTCAGCTTTCTGCCGAAATCATGAAGCAACAGGGAAGTGGCGCAATCATCAATATTTCTTCTATCTTCGGTCGTGAATCTGGTGGGAAACCAACTTATAATAATTCAAAATCGGCTATGATTAGTTTTACTAAAGCTATGGGTGATGAGCTAATTAAAGACGGTGTCCGCGTGAATGGGGTTGCTCCAGGAGCCATTCTGCACCCATCAGGGAACTGGCAGAAACGACTTGATGATAATCCTGAGAAAATAGCTGAATTTGTAGATAAAGAAATACCAGGAGGAAGATTTGGGACAACTGACGAAGTGGCGAATGCCGTTGTTTTCCTTGCCTCTGAAAAAGCTTCATGGATTGTTGGTGCGACAATCAACGTCGATGGCGGACAATCGAAATCAAATTTCTAACATTTACTTAAACAACCTTCTGAAGAGTTTCAGAAGGTTGTTTTTTGGACGGAGAACTGGATTTTATTCGGGCATAAATGCTGAGAGCCCACCACGCTGTTCAATTTCTTTCATTATTTCTCGATGGATAGCTACGCCTTCGCTATTTAAGTAAGGAGTAACCTGTTGAAGGCTATAGTGAAAAAAAGATAGTTCTTCGTCCACCCACTCCTTTTTAGACATCATAGAAAGCTCTGTCATATCTCGATTATTCATCATTTAACCTCCTTCTTCTTCTTAGTTTGTATCATTGATTTGAACAGTATGAAGGGGAAGAGATGGAAAGCATGATGAAATGTTCATTCCTGATAAGCTATCAAGTAACAGTTCTATAAGGAATATTTTTGTTTATTTGCACCCGAAACAAGTTTTTCTAAAAACAATACATAAGAATCATGTTACTGGATATTCTATTGTTTGTGGGAGGTGATAAGCCATGGCAAAGAAACCAGGACAAACACAAGCTGGTGCAAACATTCAACAAGCGAAACAGCAGAACCAACAAGCTTCTGCTGGTAAAGCTGGTCAGCAACAATACGGTGCTGAATTTGCAAATGAAACAGATGCACAAGAAGTAAAAGCTCGCAACGCGAAGTCTGCTCAAAATAAGCAGCAAGCATCTGCAGGACAAGCAGCTCAGCAACAATACGGTGCTGAATTTGCAAGCGAAACGGATGCACAACAAGTGAAAGCTCGCAACGCGAAGTCTGCTCAAAATAAGCAGCAAGCATCTGCTAAGAACCAGCAGCAACAATAATCGAACTTCCCGGACAGGGCTGACTTAGTCAGCCCTGTTTTTCGTTAGTTAAATGCTGGTAGGGATTATAAGACAAGTGGAGAAACAATCTAATATAGGAAGGGGTGTTGGTTATGTGCGGACGATTCTCGCTAACGACAGAACTCGACGTGTTACTTGAAAGGTTTCAAATTGATCAAACGAGCATGGATGAATATATACCACGATTTAATATAGCACCATCTCAACAAATCCCGGCTGTGATTAGAACAAATCAAATGAATCGAATGGGAACCTTGCGTTGGGGGCTAATTCCATTCTGGGCAAAGGATGCGTCTATCTCAAATAAATTAATCAATGCGCGAAGTGAAACAGCTCAGGAGAAAGCGAGCTTTAAGCATGCTCTTAAGCAGCGAAGGTGTTTAATATTATCGGATGGTTTTTATGAATGGAAGCAGACGAAGGATCAAAAAATTCCGATGCGGATCCAAGTAAGAAAGGGTGAGCCGTTTGCAATGGCGGGGTTGTGGGAAAAATGGAATGATGGCGACAAAAATCATTTTACATGTACGATACTTACCACAGAAGCAAATGAATTTATGAAAGAGATACATAATCGCATGCCCGTCATTTTAACAAGAGATGATGAGAGGATTTGGCTGGATGATACAGTAAGTGATAGTGAAATCTTAAGCAGTTGTATGAAGCCCATATCCTCTAAGGAAATGAATGCGTATGAAGTTTCGACGCTTGTGAATTCCCCTAGAAATGAACAACCAGAATGTATTGCTCCTGTAGGGAGTTTATGACAAAACTCCTGACTTCTCTACAGAAGTTCCCAAAGGATTTCACATGAGTTTATGGAATTTCTTTTTTGATGAAGGCTTGCTAGAAATCGCTAATGGTATTAGCTTGCTCCATGGGAATGTCAAAAATCACAATTTGGAAGGAGAGGTTAAATGAAGGAGTTTGATGAGCTCATTCAACAGCAGCTCAAGCTTGCCGATCAAATGATTCGTACGAAGGAAGAAATTCTAAGCTTAGAGGATATTCTGGATGAAGAAAAGGGTAGAAATGCCATAATTGTAGAAAGAAAAGAGATGCTATCACTTATGGAGGATGAGTTTGAACGACTTATTTCGGACGTCATCTCTACCTTTGAAAAAACCCCTATTTATTAAGCTGAAATTGGGTGCCATTCTATTCGAGTGGCGCTTTTATTTTAATTTTATTTTGTTAAGCGTTATAATAGAGAAGAATATAGATGAGATGTAAGATTTTTGATAATAGCCATGTATTGAACGGTAAGAAAGAAAGGATGCTGTGAGTCTGCCTGTATGCAAAAGGCATTCATCGTTTTCCGGAATTTCTTAGGAAAGGAGAAGAAGATGAGTTTCCCAACGACCGGGACGAGAATTCAAATTCAAAGCTATAAACATCGCGGTACGCTACATCGTACTTGGGAAGAAAGCATCGTACTTAAAGGCACATCCAAAGAAATAATCGGCGGAAACGATCGCATTCTTGTGACTGAAGCTGATGGAAGACAATGGAGAACGCGTGAACCTGCGATTTGCTACTTTAGTGCAAACCACTGGTTCAATGTCATCGGAATGATCAGAACAGATGGGCTATATTATTATTGTAATTTAGGTACTCCATTTACTTACGATGAAGAAGCATTGAAGTATATTGATTACGATCTTGATATTAAGATCTATCCTGATATGACTTTTAAGTTATTAGATGAAGATGAGTATGAAGCACACCGCGAAGAAATGAATTATCCCGAAGCAGTCGATCGTATTATACAACAAAATGTAAAAGAACTGATGAACTGGATTCATCAAAGAAAAGGACCGTTTGCCCCTGGATTTGTAGATCAGTGGTATGAACAGTTCCTTCAATATAGGTAAGAAAAACCTGTTGAATGTTTTTCAACAGGTTTTTGCATGATATAAAAACAGCATGTGATTAACTAAAGGATGATGCCATCTGGGTAGTATAAAAAGGTATATGACCTTTGTAAGACCGTATAAAAAACAAATTGGGATAACGATTGGAATTGGAATATTAAAGTTTGGTATTCCTCTTCTCCTTCCATTGATTTTAAAGTACGTCATTGATGACATTATCAATGCAGAAATGCCAGCTGGGGATAAGTATGAGCAGCTTCTTTGGTTGATGGGAGGAGCTTTCTTTCTATTCGTCGTTGTCAGACCACCGGTAGAATACTTCCGTCAGTATTATGCTCAGTGGATTGGAAGTAAGATTCTGTATGATATACGAGATAAATTATTTTCTCATATCCAACAATTAAGTTTGAAGTTTTACTCTAATAACAAAGCAGGGGAAATCATCTCAAGAGTAATAAATGATGTGGAGCAAACAAAAACATTTGTAATTACTGGGATGATGAATGTTTGGCTTGATCTCATTACCATCGTCATCATTATCGGTATATTATCATTTATGAATGTTTGGCTAACGCTTGCAGCAATTGTTCTTCTTCCTCTGTATGGACTGTCAGTTAAATTTTTCTATAAGCGTCTTCGTGATTTAACAAAGGATCGCTCACAGGCACTTGCAGAAGTTCAAGGTCATCTTCATGAACGAGTTCAAGGGATGTCTGTGATTCGAAGTTTTGCCTTAGAAGATTATGAACAAGAGCAATTTAACAAAAGAAATACGAATTTCTTAGAACGAGCACTTGATCATACAAGGTGGAATGCCAAAACGTTTGCTGTCGTTAATACGATTACGGATGTAGCTCCTCTTATTGTTATCGCCTTTTCTGCGTATCTTGTGATTTCGGGTGGACTCCAAATCGGTGAAATGGTTGCGTTTGTGACTTATATGGACCGGCTTTATAGTCCTTTAAGAAGATTGGTGAATTCGTCTACCACATTAACCCAAGCCATTGCATCAATGGATCGTGTATTTGAATTTGTCGATGAAAAATACGATATTGTAGATAGAAAAGATGCAAAAAAGTTAAACGATGTTCGAGGAAATATCCAATTTGAACATGTTTCATTTAAATATAATGAAGAGGATCTACCTGTTCTAAAAGGAATTGATCTTAATGTACGTGCTGGAGAAACCATTGCGCTTGTAGGAATGAGCGGTGGCGGTAAATCCTCACTTGTCAGCTTAATTCCACGTTTCTATGATGTGACGGGTGGGAGTATTCTAATTGACGGTACAGACATACGGGATTATGAAGCAAGAAGCTTGAGAGATAACATTGGAATGGTTCTTCAGGATAACATCCTATTTAGTGAATCCGTTCGAATGAATATCATGATGGGGAATCCAAATGCCTCTGAAGAAGAAGTTATACAAGCTGCAAAGGCTGCTAACGCTCATGAGTTCATCATGAACCTTCAAGACGGATATGATACGCCCGTTGGTGAACGAGGTGTGAAGCTGTCTGGTGGACAAAAACAACGGATTGCAATCGCAAGAGTATTTCTTAAAAATCCGCCTATTTTAATTCTTGATGAAGCAACGTCAGCACTTGACCTTGAAAGTGAACATCTTATTCAAGAAGCGCTTGAAGTACTTGCGAAAGATCGCACAACCTTTATTGTCGCACACCGTCTAGCGACAGTGACGCATGCTGACCGTATCGTGGTGGTAGAAAACGGCCAAATTTCAGAGAGCGGGAATCACCAAGAGCTCATGAAACGGAAAGGGTCCTACCATAATTTGTTTCAAGTACAAAATTTATAGTTATTCATCAAAAAGCATCTCTTTGAGGTGCTTTTTTTGTTTAAATATGCATATTATCGCGTAAAAGCGTCAAAAAAAGACAGAAAATTACCTCAATAAGCGTTGCCAACTAACAAAAATAATGTAATAATGATAAACAGATTTTAGTTTAATTAAAAAATTCAGAATTTACGGAAAGGGGTGAGTGTATGGAACATCCAGTTTTAAATGTTAGTGGATTAGAAACGCACTTTTTTACTGATGATGGAGAGATTCCAGCAGTAGACTCCGTTGACTTTCATGTAAATAAAGGTGAAGTACTTGGGATTGTTGGGGAGTCTGGCTCTGGAAAGAGTGTGACTTCATTGTCCATTATGCAACTTATTCAGGCTCCAGGAAAAGTTGTAGGAGGAGAAATTACATACAAAGGGGAAAACCTTCTTACGAAATCAGAGAAAGAGATGAGAAAAATAAGGGGAAATGAAATCGGAATGATCTTCCAGGAACCGATGACATCCCTTAATCCTGTATTTAGAATCGGCAATCAGCTCGTTGAAGGAATTCGAATACATAAAAAATGGAACAAGAAAAAATCCTGGGAGCATGCTATATCAATTCTTAAACTAGTTGGGCTTCCTAGGGCTGAAGAACTTATGAATGATTACCCTCATCAATTATCTGGGGGGATGCGGCAGCGCGTTATGATTGCGATGGCGATGGCATGTGAACCAGAAGTACTCATTGCGGATGAGCCAACAACAGCTCTTGATGTGACGATTCAAGCTCAGATTCTAGAGCTCATGAAGAAATTGAACCAAGAAACTAATACATCGATTATTATGATTACACACGATCTGGGTGTAGTCGCAGAAATTTGTGATCGTATTGTTGTTATGTACTCTGGCAAAATCGTTGAGCAGGGAAAAACAAGTGATATTTTTCAGCATCCAAAGCATCCGTATACGATTGGGTTAATCGAATCAGTACCTGATGTGAGAGTTCGAAAAGACAGGCTGTATTCTATCCCTGGAAATGTGCCAAAACCAGGTTCGATTCATAAAGGATGTCATTTTGCTCCGCGTTGTAGTTTTGCTTTCGATAAATGCTATGAAGAGAATCCAACGTTATTAGATGCAGGACCAGGACAACAGGCTAGGTGCTGGCTTCATGAAGACGAGAAAAAAGCAGCTATATTAGAGAATGTGAAAAGCTAAAGGGGGCGCCTATTTTGCAAGAAGCATTACTTGAAGTAAAACAGCTTAAGAAGCATTTCCCAATTCAGGGAGGCGTACTTAAACAGCAGGTAGGAACAGTGAAAGCTGTGGACGGTGTAACCTTTACCTTACATAAAGGAGAAACATTTGGGTTAGTTGGGGAAAGTGGATGTGGGAAGTCTACAACTGGTCGTATGTTGATGAGACTTCTTGAGCCAAGTGAAGGGGAAGTTCTCTTTGATGGAAAAGAAATGACCAGTTTAAACAAAAAGGATCTTCGTCACCTTAGAAAAGATATTCAAATGGTGTTTCAGGATCCTTTTGCATCGCTTAATCCGAGACATACAGTTGAGAAAATTATCGAAGAACCTCTTATCGTTCATCAGCTTGGTAATAAAGCAGAGCGTAAAAAAAGGGTAAGAGAACTTCTTGAAATTGTTGGTCTTAGTGCCTACCATGCCAAACGTTATCCTCACCAATTCAGTGGTGGACAGCGTCAAAGAATAGGTATAGCACGGGCACTTGCAGTTAATCCGAAGTTAATTATCGCGGATGAACCTGTTTCAGCACTTGATGTTTCGATCCAAGCTCAAGTATTAAATCTTTTAGAAGATCTTCAGAAAGAGCTTGGACTAACATATTTGTTTATAGCTCATGATTTAGGAGTTGTTCGTCATATTAGCGATCGTGTCGGAGTGATGTACCTTGGGCGCATTGTTGAAATGGCAGATAGTGAAAAGCTCTATTTGGATTCAAAACATCCGTATACACAGGCTCTTCTTTCAGCGGTGCCGGTTCCAGATCCTGAATATGGGAAAGACAGAATTATTCTTACTGGAGATGTACCAAGTCCATCTAATCCGCCATCAGGGTGTCCTTTTCACACAAGATGTCCTAAGGCGATGGACGTGTGCAGCTCCGTAGTTCCCGAATTTAGGGAGATAGAACCTGGGCACTATACAGCGTGTCATCTGTATGAAGAAGACCATGTATAAATCACACACATGACTAAGGGGGAAGAACATGAAGAAGACCATTTTTTCATTAATGTTTGTATTGCTTCTTTCGATCGGTCTAGCCGGTTGCGGTGGATCTAACGAAACGAATGGCAATGGTGGGGGAGACTCCGGAGAAGGAGGCGAAGAAGCAGGTGGAACGTTGATCTTTGGTCGCGGTGGTGACTCCGTATCACTTGATCCAGCATCTGTTACAGACGGGGAATCATTTAAAGTAACAAAGAACATCTTTGATACTCTCCTTGATTACGGTGATGATAACACAGATGTACAGGAAGCACTTGCAACAGAGTGGGAAGTTTCTGATGATGGCAAGACGTATACCTTCACACTTCGTGAGGGCGTGAAGTTCCATGACGGTACAGACTTTAATGCAGACGCCGTTGTTTACAACTTCGAACGTTGGATGAATGGGAATGAAGAAGCTTTCTATTACTATAAATCCATGTTCGGTGGATTTAAAGGTGATGAAGGGCACGTTATTGAAAGTGTAACGGCGAAAGACGATTACACAGTTGAATTTAAATTGAAGCGTCCACAGGCGCCATTCTTAAAAAATATCGCGATGTCTCCATTTGCGATTGCTAGTCCTGATGCACTTGAAAAGCAGGGCGATAAGTTTGGTGAAAATCCTGTAGGTACTGGTCCGTTCGTATTTGATCAGTGGAACAGAAATGACAAAATCGTTCTAAATAAAAACGAAGAGTACTGGATGGATGGTTATCCAAAACTTGATAGTGTTATTTTCAGAGCGATTCCTGATAACTCAGCACGTCTAAATGCCTTAATGGCTGGGGAAATCGATTTGATGGATGGCCTTAACCCTTCTGATGTTCAGCAGGTAGAAGACAATGGCGATCTTCAAACGTTCTTCCGACCTTCTATGAACGTTGGATACGTTGGATTGACAACAAATCGTGGACCATTAAAAGATAAGCTTGTACGTCAGGCGCTGAACCACGCTGTGGACAAGCAAGCGCTTATCGATTCTTTCTATGCTGGACAAGCTGAACCAGCGAAAAACCCAATGCCTCCGGTAATCGGTGGATATAACGATGATATTGAAGGTTATGAATATGATCTTGATAAAGCGAAGGAACTTCTAAAAGAAGCTGGCTATGAAGATGGTTTTGAAATGGAGCTTTGGGCAATGCCTGTTCCACGTCCATATATGCCAGATGGTCAAAAAGTAGCAGAAGTTCTTCAGAAAAGCTTCGCAGAAATTGGCGTAGATGCTGAAATCAAATCGTACGAGTGGGCAACTTATCTTGAAAAAGCTCGTAATGGTGAAGCTGATAGCTTCTTGCTAGGTTGGACAGGGGATAATGGTGACGCTGATAACTTCCTATATGTACTCCTTGATCAGGATAACATTGGAAGCAACAACTATACGTACTATGAAAACCAGGAGCTTCATGATCTTCTAATCGAAGCACAGTCGACTCCAGATGAAGAAGAGCGTAATAAGATTTATGCAGAAGCTCAAGAAATCATCCATGAAGATGCACCGTGGATTCCTCTTGTACACTCTAAGCCTGCACTAGGTGGCTCTAGTACAATTAAAGGATTCTCACCGCATCCAACTGGTTCTGACAAGCTAACGAAAGTAACGCTTCAATAGGAAATAAAGAAGGGGAGTGATGAACTCCCCTTTTATTCTTCAAAATAAATTGGTTTTATACATATAGAACGGCATGTGATTTTACAGATGGAAGAAGAGGTGAGTAGATGCTTGCTTATACAGTTAGACGATTGCTAATGCTTATCCCGGTTTTATTTGGAATGACGCTTATTGTGTTCTTTATGATTCGAGCTATTCCTGGAGATCCTGCCCAGGTCATTTTAGGTCAACAGGCAACAGAGGAAGCGATAAAAAGTTTAACCAAACAGCTTGGCCTTGATCAGCCGTGGTATCTACAATATATCGACTATATTAAAAACTTGTTTACAGGTGATTTAGGCACATCTCTTCGAACAAGTTCAGATATTAGTGGAGAAATTTGGCCATATCTTGCTGCTACTCTTGAACTGTCGCTTGTGGCGATGGTTATAGCTATTTTTATTGGCGTCAATGCAGGGATTATTAGTGCATGGTTTCAAAACTCTTGGTTCGATTACACGGCTATGGTACTTGCGCTAGTCGGTGTGTCGATGCCTGTTTTCTGGCTTGGTTTGATGGAACAATGGGCATTCTCGCTTGAACTTGGGTGGCTACCATCCACGGGTCGCGAAAATGTGAGAAACCCTGTTGATGCTATCACGCATCTTTATCTTATTGATACCTTACTTCAGGGAAGAATGGATCAATTTGTAGAAGTGGTTAAGCATTTGATTCTACCTGGTATTGCTCTTGGAACAATACCGATGGCTATCATTGCTCGAATGACACGCTCAAGTATGCTTGAGGTTATGCGCTCAGATTTTGTTCGAACAGCTCGAGCAAAAGGTACAAAGATGTTTTGGGTTGTGTACAAGCATTCATTAAAAAATGCATTTATTCCTGTACTTACTGTTATTGGACTTCAAATGGGTCTCTTACTAGGTGGAGCTATTCTTACTGAAACAATATTTGGTTGGCCAGGAATCGGTCGTTATATTTACGACGCCATTAATTTCAGGGATTATCCAGTGATTCAATCTGGTATTCTCATCGTTGCTGTCATCTTTGTTTTTATTAATCTCATTGTCGATCTGTTATACGCTGCAATTGATCCTCGAATCAAATACAACTAAAGGGGGCTTCTAAGATGGCTGAAATCGCTCCGCAAAAAAAAGTGAATGTTCAAAAGCAACCAGATGAAGAAGTATTATCGCCATGGCGTGAAGCCTGGAAAGGATTCAGGAGAAATAAGTTAGCGATGGTCGGCATGGGGATTGTACTTTTTTTCATTCTTCTAGCGATCTTTGCAGGGGTCATCGCTCCTGAAGGGATTAACGAACAAAAATTAGGTGAACGACTTCAATCTCCATCGGCCAGTCATTGGTTTGGAACCGATGATTTCGGTCGCGATATTTTATCACGTATAATTTATGGGGCAAGAATTTCTTTATGGGTTGGCTTTTTTGCAGTACTAGGTTCAGCGGCGGTAGGGAGTTTACTAGGTATGGTAGCAGGTTATTACGGTAAGCTAGTGGATACGATTATTTCACGTATATTTGATATTATGCTTGCGTTTCCAAGTATTCTTCTTGCTATTGCTGTTGTTGCCGTACTAGGACCATCGCTAAGAAATGCACTTATCGCGATTGCTATCATTAATATTCCGAACTTTGGAAGGCTTGTTCGATCAAGGGTGTTAAGTGTGAAGCAGGAAGAGTATGTTATGGCGGCTAGAGCTGTTGGGATGAAAGATTCAAGAATCATTTTTCATCATATATTGCCAAATTCACTTGCACCTATAATTGTGCAAGGAACACTTGCAATTGCAACGGCTATTCTGGAGGCAGCGGCCCTTAGTTTTCTTGGTCTTGGTGCACAGGCGCCACAGCCTGAGTGGGGGAAAATGCTTGCAGATTCACGTTCGTATATTATTCAGGCACCATGGACTGTATTCTTTCCGGGACTTGCGATTATGCTAACGGTTCTTGGATTTAACCTACTTGGTGATGGTCTTCGAGATGCGCTTGATCCAAAAATGAAGAAATAAAAAAATCAGCCGTATCGGCTGATTTTTTTATTTGGCATGAAGTTCCTGAATATCAACTTCATTTTCTTCCTGGTGATAGGAATGAAAGCTATCGACAAGTAAATCAAGGTGTTCAAGGTGATCGTGGTAATCGATAATCATTCCGATTAGGGGGAATATTGTCATCCAAAGCTCGCGATTACATTCGCCATTTTCGTATAAGTCAACATAGCGTTCGGTTAAGGTAGACTCCCCAGATCCAACATTGTTTAACATTTCCTCAGGAGACTGGTTCCTCACTTTTCCGATATATTTTAAATGGATGCGTTCGTGATAATTTGTTAGCTCATCGAGGTGAGTCTGAATCATCTTCCTGACCTCGTCAGGCATGATCAAAATCTTCACATCAAGTTGATCAAGCATTTTTAGTATAGCAAGTGACTTTTCTGTTGTAGCAATCATCTGTCTAAATAGGACGAGCTTACGTGCTTTTACAAAATCTCTGCGTTTGAAGTACGTACGCTCTTCTTTGTATAGAAGAAAATACTGATCACTTTTAACTGTATCTTCTTTCAACTTAATTAAGTTCTCTTTCAATACTTTATGTTCGGCATCGTTTCTAGTAGCAAGCCTGATCCACTGTGAAATATATTCTGTATTGCTCACAATTTTGTGGAATAATTTCGTTTCATATCTCGGTGGCACGAAAACTAAGTTCACAAAGAAAGAACTGATCACACCGACCATAATGACTAAGAATCGGTTTGTCGCAAAAGTGATGAATTCCTCCTGAGGAGCATTCATGATTAAAATAACAGTTACGATTGCGAGTGGAATCGTACTTTCGATTTTCAATTTAATATTAATGGCGATAATGATGATCGCACCTAGACCAATTACGATTGGCTGGTTTCCAAAGAGCAGAACGAGTATAACTGCAAGCACGGCTCCAATAATATTGGATTGAAATTGATCAATAACGGTTTGATAAGATCTGTAAATCGACGGCTGAATGGCAAATAATGCAGCTACGCCAGCAAAGGTCGGAGGCTCGAGTCCAAGCCATGTTGCAATATAAAGTGCGAGAGTAATCGCTAGCCCTGTTTTAAAAATACGGGCACCAAACTTCATTCTATTGTAAGTCCTTTCGTCGAGTACTTTTAGTATAGAGAGTATCCTCTATTTCCTCTTTTAAACATATGAGACGTTCTAGTTATACATCGGAATGGTCAGGATAGCAAGCCCTATTTTCAATAATAACAAAGATAGTAGAAAAGACAGAATGAAGGAACTTCATTCTGTCTTTTCGCTAAGCCATTTGATGAAAGACGCGCTTTACTGCTTCAAGCGTATCATCGATATCTTTTTCAGTGTGTTCTGTTGTTAAGAACCATGCTTCATATTTAGAAGGGGCAAGGTTGATACCTTCACTGAGCATTAGTTTAAAGAAGCGGGCGAATTTCTCTCCATCGGAGTCTTCAGCTTGTTTGTAATTAATAACCTTCTCGTTATTAAAGTAGACAGTTAAAGCTCCTCGGAGACGATTGATTGTAATTTGGATACCAGCTTCCTGTGCATGAAGGAGGATTCCCTTCTCAAGACGTTCTCCAAGTTTGTCTAAATGATCATAGACGCCCTCTTCTTGAAGAACTTCAAGACACGCAATACCGGCTGAGATAGAGGCTGGATTACCTGCCATTGTCCCAGCTTGATAAGCTGGACCAAGTGGTGCAACGTGTTCCATAATCTCGCGTTTCCCACCGTATGCGCCGATTGGAAGGCCACCACCAATGATTTTTCCTAGTGCCGTCATATCCGGTTCAACATTAAGTAAGTTTTGGGCACCACCATACATAAAGCGGAATGCAGTGATAACTTCATCATAAATAACGAGCGCTCCATATTGATGTGTGATCTCATTTACTTTTTCAAGGAAACCTTCCTCAGGTTCAACAATTCCGAAATTCCCAACAATCGGTTCAACGAGAACTCCGGCTACTTCATCTCCCCATTTCTCCATTGCTTCTTTATAAGCTTCAATGTCATTAAATGGTACGGTGATAACTTCTCTAGCGATGCTTTTTGGGACACCCGCTGAGTCAGGACTTCCAAGGGTAGCGGGACCAGAACCGGCGGCAACTAGCACAAGATCAGAGTGTCCATGATAGCAGCCAGCAAATTTCACAATCTTGTTGCGACCTGTGTAGGCTCTAGCTACGCGTATCGTTGTCATTACTGCTTCCGTACCAGAGTTCACAAATCGAACGCGCTCTAGAGAAGGGATGGCTTCTTGAAGCATCGAACCGAACCGATTTTCTAAGACGGTTGGTGTACCGTATAACACGCCGTTCTCAGCTGCTGTTGTGATGGCCTTAGTAATATGTGGATGCGCATGACCAGTGATGATAGGGCCGTATGCTGCAAGGTAGTCTATGTATTTGTTACCATCGACATCCCAAAAATAAGGACCTTTAGCTGTTTCCATAAAGACAGGAGTGCCTCCTCCAACGCCTTTGTATGAGCGAGATGGACTGTTGACGCCACCTAGCATAATATCGAGTGATTCTTTATGATGTTGTTCTGATTTCGTGAAATTCATGTTGACCTCCTTGTAATGCTTGTTCATCAAACTCCATTGTAGCATGACTAGAGTGTAACGAAACACTCTTGCCGCTTAAGTGAAAGCTCAAATATTGTTTATTACAAGCTGCTCTTGTAAACTAAGTTGGTGTGTTAAAAGGAGGAAGACGTATGGAAAAAGTGATTGATGTACAGGAACTGCGTAAAGATTTTAAATCTCACTCGAGTCGTTCTGGTTTAAAAGGAGCGTTTCGAGATCTTTTTACGCGTAATTATAAGGTTATCTCGGCTGTTAAAGATATTTCTTTTACCATTAATGAAGGTGAAATGGTAGGTTATATTGGAGAAAATGGAGCCGGGAAGTCGACGAGTATCAAAATGCTAACGGGTATTCTAACGCCCACTTCTGGAACTGTTCGTGTAAATGGAATGGATCCACATAAAGAACGAGAGAAGTTTGTTCGATCCATTGGAGTTGTATTTGGGCAACGATCTCAATTGTGGTGGGACATTGCCGTACAAGAATCATTTCGTTTGCTTAAAAAAGTCTATAACGTACCAGATGATGTTTATAACGAGCATATGAATCATGTAATTGAGTCTCTAGATATTGGTCCTTTACTTGATAAACCGGTTCGGAAATTATCGCTTGGCCAGCGTATGAGGTGTGAGTTAGCCGCAGCTCTTCTTCATAACCCTAAGCTTCTATTTCTAGATGAACCGACAATTGGACTTGATGTGCTAGTTAAATTAAAGATCCGTAATTTCTTAAAAGAGATTAATGAGAAGTATAAGACAACGATTTTACTTACGACTCATGATCTTACGGATATTGAAGCGTTATGTGATCGGGTTGTTATGCTAGATGAAGGCCAGATTATATATGATGGCAAGCTTGCAAAGCTTCGTTCTAATTGGGGAGAAGGGAAGCAAATTGAATTTCAATTTGGTGAACAGGTTAGTGGTGAACAACTTCAACCTTTATTGAAGGAACTTGAAGCAGAATGGACAAAAGGTGATCGCGAGAATGTGTGGATCGCGAATGTAGTGAATGAAGAGCATGTCATTTCCGAAGTAATTGGGAGAGTCGTAGCAGCAAACAGGATTACGGATATTAAGATTCATGAAATTTCGACTGAAGAGATTATTCGAAATATCTATGAAGAGGGCATGCGTAATGGGTAAGTACATTGAGATGATTCGCGTCCGCTTCTTAATGATGCTTGCCTATCGGACGAACTATTATAGCGGAATTTTAATTTACAGCATTAACATTGGTGCTTACTACTTTCTATGGAATGCGATTTACGGTGGAAAAGGGGAGATTGAAGGATTATCAGTTATTCAAATGACAACATATGTTGCTGTGGCTTGGATGGCAAGAGCTTTCTATTTTAATAATATTGATCGAGAAATCGCTCAGGAGATTAAAGAGGGAAAGGTAGCAGTTGAATTTATACGCCCCTATCATTATTTAATAATGAAGACGATGCAGGGGCTTGGAGAAGGGATTTTTAGATTAAGCTTCTTCTCAATTCCAGGGATGATTATTGTTAGCCTCATTTTCCCGATTGAATTTTCGGCTGCACTGTCGACGTGGTTGTTCTTTATGGTAGCAATTATTCTAAGTTTTATTGTTAATACTCAAATTAATCTGCTGACAGGCGTTATGACCTTTTTCTTCTTTAACAACGATGGACTGATTCGAGCAAAGCGCGTTGTGATTGATTTGTTCTCAGGGTTATTACTTCCAATTAGTTTCTATCCAGGTTGGGCACAGAATGTCATGGACTTTCTACCGTTCCAAGCCATTAGCTATATTCCAAGTATGATTTTCACAGAAGGTTTTACTGGAAGTGCGGTTTGGGAAGCGATTCTTTTCCAGCTTGTCTGGGCGGTTATTTTGATTCTTCCAATTCAAGCGCTATGGGTAATTGCCAAAAAACGCTTGATTGTGCAGGGAGGGTGACAAATGAAGCATGCTAGTATTTTCTTTCTATATGTCTCGCAATATATGAAAACGAGATTAACTTATCGTGTAGATATGCTAATGGAAATTATGTCTGACTTATTGTTTCAGGCAGTTAATTTGATTTTTATACTTGTCGTGTTTGGGCATACAAATATGCTTAGCGGCTGGTCGAAGGATGAAATCATCTTTATCTACGGATTTTTCCTCGTTCCTTTTGCTATCTTCGGAGCATTTTTTAACATTTGGGACTTTAACGAGCGGTATATTGTTAAGGGTGAAATGGATCGGATTCTAACAAGACCCGTTCATAGTTTATTTCAGATTATTTTAGAACGAATGGAGCTTGAATCTTTATTTGGGGTTATCACAGGAATCGCTGTTATGGTTTATGCGGGGAATCGACTTGATCTAAGTATGTCCTGGTACGATCCTATTGTATTTCTCTTTATGGTTTTAGGTGGTGCATTTGTGTATGCAGGTATTTTTATTCTACTAGCAAGCATTAGCTTTTGGTCTGATAGCAGAACAAGTATTATGCCAATGATGTACAATATCGGGAACTATGGGAGATATCCAGTGGATATCTATAATAAAGTGATTCGTTTTGTATTAACGTGGATCTTACCATTTGCTTTTGTTGGTGTGTATCCATCAGCTTATTTCTTAGGTCGTGAAGAATGGTATGGTTATGCTTTTCTTACACCTGTTATGGGAGTGGCGTTTTTTGGATTCGCCATCTTTATGTGGAATATTGGCGTCACGAAATACAGGGGCGCAGGTAACTAAAAAGTCCAGAGGGATCTCCCTCTGGACTTTTTGTTTATGATTAGACAGTTTCTAATAATGATAAATCGATCGTTTCTTTTAATTTTTTCATGCCAAGCCTAACGCGACTTTTCACTGTTCCAAGGGGAATCTTCTTTTTGGAAGCTACTTCTGCTTGACTATAACCCTCTAAGTAGATGAGT
Organism: Anaerobacillus sp. QJM3NY_17; assembly: GCF_056173665.1. Taxonomy (NCBI): domain Bacteria; kingdom Bacillati; phylum Bacillota; class Bacilli; order Caryophanales; family Bacillaceae; genus Anaerobacillus; species Anaerobacillus sp. QJM3NY_17. The sequence goes on from NZ_CM149685.1 coordinate 488,623, forward strand.
TTAAGAATTTCTTTTTGTTCTGTATTCAAAGTATTTAAGGCTCCATCAATCATATCTTTGTTTCCAAAGTCATCTTGAATATAAAGTTCTTTATCGACCAACTGGTGATCTTCAACAACTGTTTCTTTAAAATTACGCTGCTCTTTCTTAATCCGATCAATAGCTCGGTTTCGTGTGATCTGGTTAACCCACGAGGAGAGTTTACCTTTATCAGGCTTGAATTGATTTCGCTTATTCCAAACTTCTAAATAAACATCCTGAACGATCTCTTCGGCAATTTGCTGGTCATTGACTATGCGACGGGCGATGTGTAAAAGCGTTTGATGGTTTTCAATACAAAAGACTTTAAAATGCTCCTCGTTTTCACTATCCCAGTAAGCAATCGCATAATTGCCTTTACTCATTAGTTAGTTCCTCCTCCGAGCTTTGCTAGTAGCTCTATTCCCTTGAATTCGAAATAAAAACAACAAAAGTGTAAAAAAAGTGATCCGATTGCAAATATTTTGTCGTATTAGTAAATGAACAAAGGTTATACAAAAGTATAACAAAAATTAAATAAAGGGAGTGGATTGAATGCTTAGGAAGTTTATGGCGGCCGCAGTTGCGATGGTTATGATGTTTGGGATTATTGGTGGTACGGCATTCGCAGATAATCATGAAGCAATGGTACGAGTGATTCATGCGTCTCCAGATGCACCTGCAGTTGATGTTTATGTAGATGGTGAGGCAGTTGTAGAAGGTGCTGAATATAAACAGGCGACAGAATACATGGCTCTTCCTGCAGGAGATCACGAAATTGAAGTATTCCCAGCTGGTGAGAATGGAGAAGGCGAGCCGGTTATCAGTCAGTCAGTGACGCTTGAAGAAGGCATGAAGTATTCTGCTGCTGCAGTAGGTACGCTAGATAGCATCTCCCTTTGGGCGCTAAGCGATGATATGGAAGCTTCTAAAGGAAAAGCAAAAGTAAGGGTTGTACATGCGTCTCCAGATGCACCTAATGTAGATGTAGCCGTTAAAGACGGAGACGTTCTATTCTCAGATGTAGCATTTAAATCAACGTCAGACTACGCTGAAGTTGATCCTATGACTGTTGATCTTGAAGTTCGACCAGCAGGTTCTGAAGACGTTGTTCTTGAGATTCCTGGTGTTGAATTAAAAGAAGGCTATGTTTACTCTGTTTATGCGGTAGGTCTTGTAGAAGGTGAACCAACTCTTGAAGCATGGCCGATGGTTGATGCGACAAATATGCCTTCAGACATGCCCCAAACAGGTATGGGTGGTACAGCTGATCAGTCTCATACAGTTGCATGGGCACTTCTTGGAGGAGCTATTCTAGCAGCAGGAACTGGAATTTATCTTCGTAAGAAGCAAACAGCTTAAATCAAGGTAGAAGGAGGAGCGCATATGCCGTTTAAAAAGCTTTTATTAAGTATGTTACTTTTAGGAGCAGCGGCAGGCTGCTCCTCTTCTTCTAATCAATCAGATGAAATGAAAGAAGTTTTACCTAATAATGAGGAAACACATCTGATCTCTGCTCCAAATTTAACAGCATCTTCTTCATCTAAGAGTAACGAATCCGTTGAACCTGTTTTAGTAGGAATCATTCCAGCCCAATTATCCATTCCAGCTATTAATGTAGACGCAAAAGTGGAGCATGTGGGCCAATTAACAGATGGGCAAATGGATGTGCCCAAAGATGAACGTAACGTTGGATGGTATCAGCCTGGAGCGAAACCTGGTGAAAGAGGAAATGCCGTCCTTGCCGGTCACGTTGATAACAAAACTGGACCATCGGTGTTCTTTCACCTTGTAGATTTAGAAGCTGGAGATCTCGTTACAGTTACGGATGAACATGGATTGGCGTATGATTTTGAGGTGCATGCTGTTGAGTCTTATCCTAGAAATAAAGCGCCACTCGAGAAAGTATTTGGAACAAGTTCTAAATCAAGCCTCAATTTAATTACTTGTACAGGGACATTTGATCGAGATGCAGGAACACACGAGGAGCGGATGGTTGTCTACACGACACTTGTTTCAGAATAGTTCGTCCTAAATTCAACGAACACCTCATAAACCTATTATGAGGTGTTTACTAATGCTCTTATTGATTACTTGTGCTATTATTCTTGCCCTTATTAGTGTTGGGAGAAGTATGGTAGCTCTTATGAAAAGAACGAGAGTGCCTGGTAGTCTCCTGTCTGTTTATAAGATGTTTCTACTGTTCCTTGTTTATTTAACGATGATTATCGCTTTTGGGAGTATGTATTTAAGCCTCATTATCCTTGATATTCCTGTACTTCAAGAAGGTCAAATGGATCTTGCGGATATGACATTAACACCGTTTACAAGAGTTCAATCTGTCCTTTATTTCAGTGCGGTTACGCTTCTATCGGTTGGCTATGGAGATCTTACTCCAATTGGAGTTGGAAGATGGATTGCGATTTTTGAGGCGTTAATCGGTTACTTAATGCCAGCCGCATTTTTTGTCACGACCATCGTTGACTATCGTGAAAGCCCCAAGTTGTAAGTTCGAATGAATTTCGTTACGCTTATCTTAAGAAGATTTAAGGAGGCGTAAAAATGAGTGTTGAAATTGGTCAAAAAGCTCCAGATTTTAAGTTAGAAGCAAGCACTGGTGAGACTGTGTCTCTTTCAGACTATAAAGGAAAAAATGTTGTGCTTTATTTTTATCCAAAAGATATGACGCCTGGCTGTACGACAGAGGCATGTGATTTTCGAGATCATATTGAAGGATTCGAAGAACTGGATACGGTTATCTTGGGAGTAAGTCCAGACCCAGTCGAGAAACACAAAAAATTTATTGATAAGTATGACCTTCCGTTCCTTCTCCTAGCAGATGAAGATCATTCTGCTGCAGAAGCATATGATGTATGGCAGTTAAAGAAAAACTTCGGCAAAGAATACATGGGGATTGTTCGTTCTACCTTTGTTATAGACAAAGAAGGAACCCTTGTAAAAGATTGGCGGAAAGTTCGCGTTAAAGAGCATGTGGAATCTGCACTAGGTTACATTAAAGAAAACTTATCATAAGCCTTTGTCTGCGGGACAAAAGACTATACCATTAGATGTTTGCAACATAGAGTATAGTAGATCATATCTTCAGTTGAGAGCGCATTATGCGCTCTTTTTTTGTTAGCGATGTTTCGAAGAGGTTGTTTTGTTTAAGTCATATTGGTCATTCAGCTATACTTAATACATGAAGAAAGGTTAAATAAATGGAGAGTGGTGAAATAATGCAGGTACTATCAACGGGGAAACTGAAGACAAATATTAAAGAGCGCCTTAGAGAAACATATCCAGACGTAACGTTTCATTTTTATCCATCAATGCAAGAAGCGGAGCCTAAACTTGCTGATGCAGAAATTCTTCTTACATATGGAGAGGACCTGAACGCAGAGTTAATTCAGAAAGCTTCTCACCTTAAATGGATAATGGTCCTATCGGCTGGACTTGAAAGAATGCCATTTCAGGCTATTAAAGAAAGAGGTATTCTCGTAACAAATGCACGGGGCATCCATAGCATTCCGATGGCTGAATATACATTATCTGTTATGCTTCAAGTAGCGAGGGATACAAAACAAGTGCTAGCAAATGAATCCTCAAAGATCTGGAAGAAAAAAACGCCTATACGAGAAATTACTGGTAGCTCGATAGGGGTTGTTGGTACTGGTGCCATTGGCAGTGAGATTGCAAGAGTGGCGAAAGCATTTCGAATGAAAACGCTAGGAGTCAATCGATCTGGACGTGAAGTAGACCATTTTGATGTGATATATAATAATGAAGAACTTTTATCAATGCTACCGAAATGTGACTACGTGGTAAGTGTGCTGCCTAGTACGAGTGAAACGGCAAATTATTTTACGAAAGAACAATTTGCAGCGATGAAAGAATCTGGGGTATTTATTAATATTGGCAGAGGAGATACTGTAGATGAGCAGTGTTTGATTGACGCACTAAATGAACATCAAATTGCCCATGCTGTATTGGATGTGTTTAAAGATGAACCACTTGATTCGTCACACCCATTTTGGGAGATGGAAAATGTAACGGTTACGCCGCACCATTCAGCTATCTCTGACAATTATCAACCTAGAGCGATTGAAATATTTGAGCATAACTTAATTCAATATCAAAAAGGAACGAATGACTTGAAGAATGTCATTGATCCGGATAGGGGGTATTAATAGTGAAAATTTATACGAAGACAGGCGATAAAGGAGAAACCTCTCTCGTTTATGGGCAACGGGTGTCTAAAAACGATATTCGAGTCGAGGCATACGGAACTTGTGACGAAGCCAATTCCCAGATCGGACTTGCTCTAAGTTATATTGGGGCTACGAACTTCGATGGTAAAGAAGAATGGGGGGCCATTTTTCATAAAATACAAACGTGGCTTTTCCATGTGGGAGCAGAGCTTGCTACACCTAAAGGAAAAAAAGTAGGATGGACTATTGAAGAATCGCATATTAATGAAATGGAAAACCAAATCGACAGCTGGGAGCAGCAGCTTGAACCTCTCAGGAACTTTGTATTGCCAGGTGGACACTCAGCAGGAGCTTGCTTACATGTGGCGCGTACGATTGTCCGTCGCGCGGAGCGTCTTACGACAATGGTAGAAGACGCAAATCCTCTTGTCCTTTCTTTCTTAAACCGTCTCTCTGACTTTTTATTTGTAGCAGCTCGTTTCATTAACTACCATATGGGGGAGAATGAGTCGATCCTTCATCAAGAGCACAAATAAGAAAGAGGCCTATAAGCTTGTCATTATTGACAAAACCCTCTTTCTCCATGTACACTAATTATAAACATTACAAAGTAAGAATGCTTGTTGAAAGCGAGGTGCATGACGAATGGCTGAAGAAAAACTGCATGAAGCAATTGATGCTATGAAAAATTCAGGAGTGCGTATTACCCCGCAGCGTCATGCCATTCTGGAGCATTTAATCCAGTCCATGTCACATCCTACAGCAGATGAGATCTATAAGTCTCTTGAAGGAAAATTTCCTAATATGAGTGTAGCTACAGTTTATAATAACTTGAGAGTATTTAAGGAAATTGGATTGGTGAAAGAATTAACGTACGGAGATGCTTCCAGCCGATTTGATTGTGTCACAACAGATCATTATCATATTATCTGTGATGATTGTGGTAAGATTGTAGACTTTCATTATCCGGGATTGGACGAAGTAGAAACGCTTGCGGAACAGGTAACAGGCTTCCGAGTCGGTGATCACAGAATGGAGATTTACGGAAAATGTCCAGATTGCCAGCAAAGCAAACACTAATTTAAAGAAGGCTTCCACCATTAATGGTGGAAGCCTTCTTATCTTTTACTGCGTTCTTTTTTGGGCTCTTTTCACATTGTATTTCTCATCAAATTCTTTGCCGTCCAAATTAGGGTCCATCGTTAGTGGTTGTTTGCAATGCATACAAGCATCTACACGTCCAAGAACTTTCGTTGGCTTTTCACAGTTTGGACAAACTACCTGGATTGCTCTTGTGGAGAGCATTCCGATCCAGAAGTACACAACCGCACTTGCGATCGTTGCAAGAAATCCAATCAGCATAAAGATGGTCATAAGCAAGACAGATGTCTTGAAGAATATTCCTATATACATAATCGCGATACCAATAAACACTAGACTCAGTGCGAACGTACGAATTTTATTAATCTTATTAGTATACTTTAGTTGCATTGCAAGTCCCTCCTGCACACAATTATAGCATAACCATGAGGTGTAAGCACTTTCCTTATAAGGTGAATAACGTAATCTGCATTTCATATAGTTGGATATTTTCAAGTAGATAGTGGAAACTTCAAATTCAGGGATTGCTTATTTCATTACAGGATTTATAATATGGACTGTTGAATACTTAAGTTAACGTAGGAAAAGGGAAATTGAATATCGTAAGGAAACAAAAGTATAAGTACTTCTGGAGGATCGAATTATGGAAAACCTTTTAAGACCGATTTATCAAGAGAGAGCTAGTCATCCTGATACACTGGGTGTACTAGTTATTGAAAAGACAAAGCCATTTCACCCGCTTACTGATAATTTTGATGTTGTCCTACTAATCATCGTTCAAAATAACGAGAAACCATGGTTCGTCAAACATTATGATTTTGAAGGAAAGAAAGCTGCTATGCACGTTATAACAGAGCAGCAGGTTAACGAATGGCTAATCTCTGGTAGCCACCGTCGTCTTGTGGCATGGCTTGTTAATGGAAAGATCATTTTTGATCGGAACGAGTACATAGCGGGATTGAAAGAGAGAATTAGAGATTTTCCATATGAAGAGCGCACTCAAAAAATTGGAGTGGAGTTTGCAAGACTTATTCGAAGATATACAGATGGGAAAGAACTTTTCGCTTCTAAGCAATATATGGATGCGTATAACTTTATTCTTCATGCTTTGCACCATCTTGCTCGCTTATCTGTTATTGAGCATGGGTTCCATCCTGAAATTACTGTGTGGAATCAGGTTAAACATATTGAACCTGAAATTTTCAAGTTGTATACCGAGCTTTTATCTGGAGAAGATCCTCTTGATAAACGACTGGAGTTATTGCTATTGGCTAATGACTTTTCTTTATCTTCAAAATCAAAAAACGCAACCGTTCATATAAGGAACATCATGAATGAACGTGAAAGTTTATGGACATATCAAGAATTAATGGAAGAAGAACAGCTAAAGGAATACGGGATAGACCTTGGTGCGCTTCTAGAATATATGATTGAAAAAGGGCTTATCGAAGTTCACCGAAGCGAGACTAAAGGTTCTGGTATTTTCATTCGAGAATATAGCGCTGTATAGGTGATTTATAAAACGGAGAAAAAATATCAAGAAAAGGGTTGACCGTATTTTTTCTCCGTGGTATATTATTACTTGTCGCCGCGAGAGATTAACGCGACAACGAAAAAAACTTTTAAAAGTTGTTGACGTCGACCGAGTTAATGTGGTACATTAATAAAGTCGCTGAAAACGACGTTGAAAGAAACGAATTGATCTTTGAAAACTGAACGAAACGCCATGTAAGTAGTTGTTTCTACGGAAACAAAACATTGTTTTAAAGCTAGATTAAGCTTTCTATCGGAGAGTTTGATCCTGGCTCAGGACGAACGCTGGCGGCGTGCCTAATACATGCAAGTCGAGCGAAGAGACGGGAGCTTGCTCCCTGATCTTAGCGGCGGACGGGTGAGTAACACGTGGGCAACCTGCCCTGCAGACTGGGATAACTCCGGGAAACCGGAGCTAATACCGGGTAATACATCGCACCGCATGGTGCAATGTTGAAAGTTGGCTTTCGAGCTAACACTGCAGGATGGGCCCGCGGCGCATTAGCTAGTTGGTAAGGTAATGGCTTACCAAGGCGACGATGCGTAGCCGACCTGAGAGGGTGATCGGCCACACTGGGACTGAGACACGGCCCAGACTCCTACGGGAGGCAGCAGTAGGGAATCTTCCGCAATGGACGAAAGTCTGACGGAGCAACGCCGCGTGAGTGACGAAGGCCTTCGGGTCGTAAAGCTCTGTTGTTAGGGAAGAACAAGTACCGTTCGAATAGGGCGGTACCTTGACGGTACCTAACCAGAAAGCCACGGCTAACTACGTGCCAGCAGCCGCGGTAATACGTAGGTGGCAAGCGTTGTCCGGAATTATTGGGCGTAAAGCGCGCGCAGGCGGTCTTTTAAGTCTGATGTGAAAGCCCACGGCTCAACCGTGGAGGGTCATTGGAAACTGGAGGACTTGAGTGCAGAAGAGGAGAGTGGAATTCCACGTGTAGCGGTGAAATGCGTAGATATGTGGAGGAACACCAGTGGCGAAGGCGGCTCTCTGGTCTGTAACTGACGCTGAGGCGCGAAAGCGTGGGGAGCAAACAGGATTAGATACCCTGGTAGTCCACGCCGTAAACGATGAGTGCTAGGTGTTGGGGGGTTCCACCCTCAGTGCTGAAGTTAACACATTAAGCACTCCGCCTGGGGAGTACGACCGCAAGGTTGAAACTCAAAGGAATTGACGGGGGCCCGCACAAGCAGTGGAGCATGTGGTTTAATTCGAAGCAACGCGAAGAACCTTACCAGGTCTTGACATCCTCTGACAATCCTGGAGACAGGACGTTCCCCTTCGGGGGACAGAGTGACAGGTGGTGCATGGTTGTCGTCAGCTCGTGTCGTGAGATGTTGGGTTAAGTCCCGCAACGAGCGCAACCCTTGATCTTAGTTGCCAGCATTTAGTTGGGCACTCTAAGGTGACTGCCGGTGACAAACCGGAGGAAGGTGGGGATGACGTCAAATCATCATGCCCCTTATGACCTGGGCTACACACGTGCTACAATGGACGGTACAAAGGGCAGCAACACCGCGAGGTGAAGCGAATCCCATAAAGCCGTTCTCAGTTCGGATTGCAGGCTGCAACTCGCCTGCATGAAGCCGGAATTGCTAGTAATCGCGGATCAGCATGCCGCGGTGAATACGTTCCCGGGCCTTGTACACACCGCCCGTCACACCACGAGAGTTTGTAACACCCGAAGTCGGTGGGGTAACCTTTATGGAGCCAGCCGCCGAAGGTGGGACAAATGATTGGGGTGAAGTCGTAACAAGGTAGCCGTATCGGAAGGTGCGGCTGGATCACCTCCTTTCTATGGAGAATTACGAAGGTAACTTACGTTACCAACCTTACATGAGCGTTTCGTTTAGTTTTGAAAGAATGATTTATTCTTTCAAACCAGGTGAAGTGATGAAGCTTAGGCGGATTTAAGTAGTAGCCTTGTTCCTTGAAAACTAGATAGCACAAACAACGACATCCAATAATTATTTTTTATGCAATAACTTAGTAATAACTGATGCGTTATGGCAGCAATGCCTAACAAATCGAAGGTTAAGCTACTAAGGGCGCACGGTGGATGCCTTGGCACTAGAAGCCTAAGAAGGACGGGACGAACACCGATATGCTTCGGGGAGCTGTAAGTACGCTTTGATCCGGAGATTTCCGAATGGGGGAACCCACCATCTTTAATAGGATGGTATCCATTTCTGAATACATAGGGAATGGAAGGCAGACCCGGGGAACTGAAACATCTCATTACCCGGAGGAAGAGAAAGCAAACGCGATTTCCTGAGTAGCGGCGAGCGAAACGGAATCAGCCCAAACCAGAGGGCTTGCCCTCTGGGGTTGTAGGACGTCTCTTTGGAGTTACAAAGGCACGGATAGACGAAGCGACCTGGAAAGGTCCATCAGAGAAGGTAACAATCCTGTAGTCAAAATCCGATGCCCTCCGAGACGGATCCTGAGTACGGCGGGACACGTGAAACCCCGTCGGAATCCGGGAGGACCATCTCCCAAGGCTAAATACTCTCTAGTGACCGATAGTGAACCAGTACCGTGAGGGAAAGGTGAAAAGCACCCCGGAAGGGGAGTGAAAAAGAACCTGAAACCGTGTGCCTACAACTAGTTGGAGCCCGTTAATGGGTGACAGCGTGCCTTTTGTAGAATGAACCGGCGAGTTACGATCCCGTGCAAGGTTAAGCTGAGAAGGCGGAGCCGCAGCGAAAGCGAGTCTGAATAGGGCGAAATAGTACGTGGTCGTAGACCCGAAACCAGGTGATCTACCCATGTCCAGGGTGAAGTTCAGGTAACACTGAATGGAGGCCCGAACCCACGCATGTTGAAAAATGCGGGGATGAGGTGTGGGTAGCGGTGAAATGCCAATCGAACCTGGAGATAGCTGGTTCTCTCCGAAATAGCTTTAGGGCTAGCCTCGCGGCAAGAATCTTGGAGGTAGAGCACTGGTTGGACTAGGGGTCCTTACCGGATTACCGAATCCAGTCAAACTCCGAATGCCAACGATTTATCCGCGGGAGTCAGACTGCGAGTGATAAGATCCGTAGTCGAGAGGGAAACAGCCCAGACCACCAGCTAAGGTCCCAAAGTATACGTTAAGTGGAAAAGGATGTGGCGTTGCTTAGACAACCAGGATGTTGGCTTAGAAGCAGCCATCATTTAAAGAGTGCGTAATAGCTCACTGGTCGAGTGACGCTGCGCCGAAAATGTACCGGGGCTAAACGTATCACCGAAGCTGTGGATTGTCTTACGACAATGGTAGGAGAGCGTTCTAAGGGCTGTGAAGTCAGACCGAAAGGACTGGTGGAGCGCTTAGAAGTGAGAATGCCGGTATGAGTAGCGAAAGACAAGTGAGAATCTTGTCCGTCGAAAGCCCAAGGTTTCCTGAGGAAGGCTCGTCCGCTCAGGGTTAGTCGGGACCTAAGCCGAGGCCGAAAGGCGTAGGCGATGGATAACAGGTTGATATTCCTGTACCACCTCCTTTCCGTTTGAACGACGGGGGGACGCAGAAAGATAGGGAGAGCGCGCTGCTGGAAATGCGCGTCCAAGCGATTAGGCTGGTGAATAGGCAAATCCGTTCACCATGAAGGCTGAGTCGTGATGGCGAGGGAAATTTAGTACCGAAGTCCTTGATTCTACGCTGCCAAGAAAAGCCTCTAGTGAGGAAAAAGGTGCCCGTACCGCAAACCGACACAGGTAGGCGAGGAGAGAATCCTAAGACGATCGGGAGAACTCTCGTTAAGGAACTCGGCAAAATGACCCCGTAACTTCGGGAGAAGGGGTGCTTCCTCGGGTTTATAGCCCAGGGGAGCCGCAGTGAAAAGATCCAAGCGACTGTTTAGCAAAAACACAGGTCTCTGCAAAGCCGTAAGGCGAAGTATAGGGGCTGACACCTGCCCGGTGCTGGAAGGTTAAGAGGAGGGGTTATCCCTTACGGGAGAAGCTCTGAATCGAAGCCCCAGTAAACGGCGGCCGTAACTATAACGGTCCTAAGGTAGCGAAATTCCTTGTCGGGTAAGTTCCGACCCGCACGAAAGGTGCAACGACTTGGATACTGTCTCAACGAGAGACCCGGTGAAATTATAGTACCTGTGAAGATGCAGGTTACCCGCGACAGGACGGAAAGACCCCATGGAGCTTTACTGTAGCCTGATATTGGATTTTGGTACAGCTTGTACAGGATAGGTAGGAGCCATAGAAGTCGGACCGCCAGGTTCGATGGAGGCGTCGGTGGGATACTACCCTGGCTGTACTGACATTCTAACCCAGCACCGTGATCCGGTGCGGAGACAGTGTCAGGTGGGCAGTTTGACTGGGGCGGTCGCCTCCTAAAGTGTAACGGAGGCGCCCAAAGGTTCCCTCAGAATGGTTGGAAATCATTCGCAGAGTGTAAAGGCACAAGGGAGCTTGACTGCGAGACCTACAAGTCGAGCAGGGACGAAAGTCGGGCTTAGTGATCCGGTGGTTCCGCATGGAAGGGCCATCGCTCAACGGATAAAAGCTACCCTGGGGATAACAGGCTTATCTCCCCCAAGAGTCCACATCGACGGGGAGGTTTGGCACCTCGATGTCGGCTCATCGCATCCTGGGGCTGAAGTAGGTCCCAAGGGTTGGGCTGTTCGCCCATTAAAGCGGTACGCGAGCTGGGTTCAGAACGTCGTGAGACAGTTCGGTCCCTATCCGTCGCGGGCGCAGGAAATTTGAGAGGAGCTGTCCTTAGTACGAGAGGACCGGGATGGACACACCGCTGGTGTACCAGTTGTTCCGCCAGGAGCATAGCTGGGTAGCTACGTGTGGAAGGGATAAGTGCTGAAAGCATCTAAGCATGAAGCCCCCCTCGAGATGAGATTTCCCACAGCATGAAGCTGGTAAGATCCCTTAGAGATGATGAGGTAGATAGGTTCGGGGTGGAAGCGTGGCAACACGTGGAGCTGACGAATACTAATCGATCGAGGGCTTAACCTAAAAACGAAAAGCGAAGTAAGCCGTTTAAATCCGACAACCGTTGGAGGCTTTTGAGTCAGACGCGCTTTATGCGTCAGAATCAAAAGGTGAAACGATCGAGGATTTGGCTTATGTAGCTGGACATATTGGAAAGTTGTGCGTGCTATCTAGTTTTCAGGGAATAAAATTTTCCTTGAAAAACATGATGGAATATAGTATGATATATTTTGTCGCTGGTAAATCACGAAAGTGAAATCCAGTCCTTAGTCTGGTAATGATGGCGAAGAGGTCACACCCGTTCCCATGCCGAACACGGAAGTTAAGCTCTTCAGCGCCGATGGTAGTTGGGGGATCTCCCCCTGCAAGAGTAGGACGTTGCCAGGCTGATATTATTCCACAGTAGCTCAGTGGTAGAGCTATCGGCTGTTAACCGATCGGTCGTAGGTTCGAATCCTACCTGTGGAGCCATGGAGAGCTGTCCGAGTGGCCGAAGGAGCACGATTGGAAATCGTGTAGACGGTCAAAGCCGTCTCGAGGGTTCGAATCCCTCGCTCTCCGCCACTAGCATACATAATAGCAGCAAGGGCCCGTTGGTCAAGCGGTTAAGACACCGCCCTTTCACGGCGGTAACACGGGTTCGAATCCCGTACGGGTCACCATTATATATCATTTCTACTTTGTGGAGGATTAGCTCAGCTGGGAGAGCATCTGCCTTACAAGCAGAGGGTCGGCGGTTCGAGCCCGTCATCCTCCACCATTATCTAAGGTCCCGTGGTGTAGCGGTTAACATGCCTGCCTGTCACGCAGGAGATCGCGAGTTCGATTCTCGTCGGGACCGCCATTTATATTTTAACATTATCGCGGGGTGGAGCAACAAGCGATACTTCCTTGAAACAGCAACGAGTTGTTTCGACGGATACGCTTCGAAGCATAACCTTGTAGAGAAAGAAACAGTGCACAGCGTAATGAGCAGGTGCAGCATAATTACATTCACATTATCGCGGGGTGGAGCAGTTCGGTAGCTCGTTGGGCTCATAACCCAAAGGTCGCAGGTTCAAATCCTGCCCCCGCAACCAATTATATTTTAAACATGGCTCTGTAGCTCAGTCGGTAGAGCAGTGGACTGAAAATCCACGTGTCGGCGGTTCGATTCCGTCCGGAGCCACCATGTTGCCGGTCTAGCTCAATTGGTAGAGCAACTGACTTGTAATCAGTAGGTTGGGGGTTCAAGTCCTCTGGCCGGCACCATTTTCTCGAAATGAGATCAAATTCCATTGCACTTTCATAAAATGTGTATTACAATGGTAATTGTCAATTTGGAGGGGTAGCGAAGTGGCTAAACGCGGCGGACTGTAAATCCGCTCCCTCAGGGTTCGGCGGTTCGAATCCGTCCCCCTCCACCATCTTGATAGGGGTATAGTTTAAAGGTAGAACAGAGGTCTCCAAAACCTCCGGTGTGGGTTCGAGTCCTACTACCCCTGCCAATTTTAAATTTTTATGGCGGTTGTGGCGAAGTGGTTAACGCACCGGATTGTGATTCCGGCATTCGTGGGTTCAATTCCCATCAGCCGCCCCATTTTTGGGCTATAGCCAAGCGGTAAGGCAACGGATTTTGATTCCGTCATGCGCTGGTTCGAATCCAGCTAGCCCAGCCATTTTTGTTGCGGAAGTAGTTCAGTGGTAGAACATCACCTTGCCAAGGTGGGGGTCGCGGGTTCGAATCCCGTCTTCCGCTCCATTTTAAAAAGGCGGCATAGCCAAGTGGTAAGGCACGGGTCTGCAAAACCCTTACGCCCCGGTTCAAATCCGGGTGCCGCCTCCAATCTTAATATTTTTTCTTAAAAGTCCTGCCGGAGTGGCGGAATTGGCAGACGCACAGGACTTAAAATCCTGCGGAGGGTGTACCTCCGTGCCGGTTCGAGCCCGGCCTCCGGCACCACTTATTTTTCTGCCTGAATTGAATATGGTATTTTGCCGGTGTGGCGGAATTGGCAGACGCGCACGACTCAAAATCGTGTTCCGAGAGGAGTGTCGGTTCGAACCCGACCACCGGTACCATTACATACGTTATTACAAGACTTCAACGTTCTCGTTGAGGTCTTTTTTGTATTCTTTTTAATTCCTTGTCTTATTTGATATCACTAGTTTTCAATGACTCACTGAGCAAATTCCTGCTCATTTAAAAGTAGAGGTGATAAAATACAAGTATAAGATAGATAAAACAATTTACTGAAAGAGTGATTCGATGAGAATTGAAGTATGGTCCGATTTCGTTTGTCCATTTTGTTATATAGGAAAAAGACGTCTTGAAAGTGCGCTTCAGGCTTTTCCACAGCGTGATCAAGTAGAAGTTGTCTTTAAAAGCTTTGAACTTGATCCTAATGCGAAAGAATCGGATGGGGAAAGCATGGCTGAGCTTCTAGCAGCGAAATACAATGTCAGTCTAGAACAAGCTCAGGCTATGTGTGAGAATATGAGGCAGCAAGCTGCTGGAGAAAACCTAACGTATGATTTCGATAAAATGATTCCAACGAATTCATTTGATGCTCATCGTCTTGTTCACTATGCGACAGAGCATGGTAAAAGTAATGAAATGTCAGAACGTCTCTTTTATGCCTTCTTTACCGAATCGAAAAATATTGGTGATCATGAAACGCTTGCATCACTTGGTGAAGAACTTGGGCTAGACGCTGCGGATATAAAACGTATGCTAGGGACTGAAGAATTTACGAAAGAAGTTCGCAACGATGAAGCTATGGGAAGTCAGCTTGGCATTCAGGGCGTACCGTTCTTTGTATTTGACGGTAAATATGCCGTGTCAGGTGCTCAGCCTGTTGAAATGTTTGAACAGGCCGTTGAGAAGGCCTGGGGAGAAGGAAATAAGCTTGAAGTAGTTGGTGGCAATGCAGAAGCGTGTTCTGCTGACTCTTGTGATCTTCCTAAATAAAACGTAAGAAAGCTCTCTTATTGTAAAGAGAGCTTTTTCTTATGCGTCTGTATTTTCTTGTTTAATCGTTTTGTAAGCTGAATCAAGGTTGCGAATGCGACGAACTATTTCTGAGTTTTTGTTAAGGTTGTCATAGATCATTGATGAAACAACTGATCGATAATAGCTATTCATTGCTTCTAATTTTGAAAATACATCACGATTCTTTTGTATGTATTGGCGAAAATTTTCTTCGAAAAATGGTGTTGAGAATGGTTCCATATGATTTCTCCTTTCTGTCTGTCATTCTGATTATAGGGTGATCGTCATCAGGACGTCAAACGGATTATGAAGAGTAAAATTCTATTAGCTCTGTCGTGATGAGAGACGTTTGTAAAGAAAATATGAAAAATGTGTTGTTTCTTTCATATGTTCTGTGGTATTCTATCTACATCAGCGAGGATTGTAGAAATTCCTCGAATTTTCACCATTTACCCAACGCAGTGTTTCGTTAAAATTAACGAAGCGTTGCGTTTTTTTATGTTTGCTTTCTTTAACTTGAAACCCCGCTTAAGAAGTCTCCTCCGTGAATTTGATTAAACATTTCTGCTGAGGCAGTTACAAGCTTTTCACCTTCTGAAACAGGGAGCGAAGGTTGAAGATAGAAAAGTTGAATGGCATGCTTGGTTTCTTCCGTTATAGCTGTTCGCTTAGAATCAACGATAGGACTTCCGAACGCTCCTTTGTGATCAAGTGAGAGGATTTTGTTGTTGAAGCTTACCTCACGTCCATTTAAGCCCTCATATGCAGTCGTCTCACTACCAATGTCGATTGTAATATCTCCTTCAACTTGATCAAGATCATAGATACCAATTGGAATTTTGTATTGAAGCGACAGAAGATTGTTGATGTCTGCAGCAGAGTGAACGAGAGGTAGCGAAGACCCTTTCTTTAACCGGCGTAATAGGGCTTCTGAGGACGGTCGATATTTGGCGGGATCCGTCCCGAACTTTTTGAAAATGGAACGCCACTCTGAGATAGCAGGAAAAGTGAGCAGGTCTGTCTGCTCAAGATCCATCATCAATGTTTCCTGATAGAACTGAAAGCGACCGCGCACCATTTGCGGCGACTTTTCAACAACGATATTATGGTAAATAGCATAACCAATTTTAAAATCAGGATATGTCTTTTTAATAGATGGAGCGAGAATTATACTTGTCATCACACTTTTCTCCTAACATATAATTTTTCGTTCATTTTATCATATACCTAAATTTGAAGCTTATAAGGAGGCTTGCCTCATTTATGAATAAACTTAGAAAACAATTAGAGCGTATTGATGGAAAAGGATATAAAGCATATAAAGACATTAGTGGGCACTATGATTTTGCGGATTACACCCTTTACATCGATTATGTCCAGGGAGACCCTTTTGCTAGTCCTTCTCGGATAAGAATCATCATCCCACGTAAGAAAACGATCGTAGAGCCTGAGTGGTTCGATTCGGCTGTAAGAAGAGTTCGAACAGAAGATATGATTGCTAGAAAAGTAGGAGAGGCCATTAGAAGGACTGAGAGGCATGCGAAAGGCACTGGGAAAAGTGGATTGGTCTCAATCGATATACCTGGTCAAAAGGTTATTGAGAGGGCAGCAGTGAGCGTGACAGAGGAATCTATTACGATTTGTCTATCAATAGGATTACCTGCACAAGGCAGAAAAGTTCTTGGCAGACAGGCTATAAACTTGCTTCTGCATCAGCTGCCAGACATTGTGAAGAATTCTGTTTTTGCATTAAACAAACGAATAATCTTAGAGGCATTGCATTTAGCAGACCAACAAGAGGCCATTCGTGAACAACTTACCCAAAACGGATATGTCGGATTTGTAGCGAATGGATCTATATTACCCCGCGAGAGCGGGATAAGCGATCGTCCTATGAAAAATGAGGCAGTGCAATTCCAATCACCTAAAAGCATGGAAGTGTCTTTAACAATCCCACACCGTACTGAGCCATTACAAGGAATGGCTGTTAAGGAAGGTATTACATTAATTGTTGGCGGTGGTTATCATGGAAAGAGTACCCTCTTGCATGCAATGGAGCATGGCGTATATGATCATATTTTAGGGGATGGTAGAGAGTATGTTATTACAAACCACCAGGCAATGAAAATTCGCTCTGAAGATGGTCGAAAGGTAACTGGAGTAGACATCTCGCCATTTATAAACAATCTCCCATATGGAAAAGATACGCGGTCTTTCACATCTGAGAATGCCAGTGGAAGTACGTCCCAGGCAGCCAATATCATTGAGGCGATCGAAGCGGGTTCAGATACGTTATTAATTGATGAAGATACAAGCGCGACTAATTTTATGATTCGAGACTATCGAATGCAGCAGTTAGTTGCGAAAGAGAAAGAACCCATTACACCATTCATTGATCGTGTGAAGCAAATACGTACAGAACATCATATATCAACCGTACTTGTTATGGGCGGATCTGGAGACTACTTTGATGTAGCTGATCAGGTGATTTTAATGGAGAACTACCTTCCATACGACGTAACGGATCAAGCTCGATCAATCGTACAAGAATCGGCACGCAGACAAGAAGGTGGAGAAAAATTCGGAGAGGCAAGAAAGAGAGTACCTGAGCAGAATAACTTAAACAGCCAAAAGGGAAAGAAATCGAAAGTGACTGCCCGCGGAGTGCATCATATTCAATTTGGTCATACAGATATTTCACTACTTCAAGTAGAACAGCTTGTAGATCCAAGTCAAACGCGTTTTGCCGCTGACGTCCTTCATTTTCTGGAAAGAAATCATAAGCTAGGAGATAAGTCGATTCCAGAACTTCTTGATTTCATTGATCAGAAAATAAACACAGAGGGACTTGGTTCTTTTTCACTATATAAGAATCAGCATCCAGGAGATATTGCTCGAATTAGGAGAACAGAAATGGCGGCCGTTTTAAATCGAATTCGAACGCTAAAAATTAAATAATACACTCCCAAATAGGAAGGGGGGAAACTAATGACAAACGCACAATTAAAAGCTGATATTGTGGCATACAGTAAAACGATTGGGGTTGATAAGATAGGCTTCGCGGCAGCAGATCCTTTTAAAACCCTTAAGCAACGCTTAAAGCGTCAGCAGGAGCTAGGTTATCAGTCAGGCTTCGAGGAATCTGATATAGAAAAGAGAACAGAACCTGAGCTATTGCTAAGCGGTGCAACAACGATTATATCAATTGCCATTGCGTATCCTTCGAGAATGAAAGATAGCCCTAGGAGTAAGAAGGGCGAACGAAGAGGACTTTTCTGTCGTGCTTCATGGGGAGTTGATTATCATCACCTCCTTAGAGAGAAACTCTCCCTTTTAGATGCATATATTAAATCAAAGGTTCCAGAGGCTAGAACGAGCTCGATGGTCGATACTGGCGAACTTTCTGATCGAGCTGTAGCTGAAAGAGCCGGCATTGGTTTTAGCGGTAAAAACACAATGACCATAACAGAAGAATTTGGTTCTTGGGTTTACCTTGGTGAAATGATCACCGATCTAAATATAGAACCTGATGAGCCTGTTGAGGAAGGGTGTGGTGACTGTAATATTTGTGTAGACGCGTGTCCGACTGGTGCCTTAATTGAAGGGGGGCAGCTAAACGCGAATAAATGCATCGCTTTTCTTACGCAAACGAAAGGTTTTTTACCTGATGAATACCGTACTAAATTAGGAAACCGATTATATGGGTGTGACACCTGCCAGCTCGTTTGCCCCAAAAACAAAGGAAAAGATTTTCATCATCATCCTGAACTCGAACCAGATCCAGAAATGGTAAAACCAAAACTCATACCACTTCTAACAATGTCCAATCGTGAATTTAAGTCTCAGTTTGGTCAAGCGGCTGGTTCGTGGAGAGGAAAGAAGCCTATTCAACGAAATGCTATTCTTGCTCTTGCTCATTATAAAGATGAAACAGCTATTGATACACTGGTTGAAGTGATGGAAAAAGATCCTCGTCCGGTGATCCGCGGCACTTCGGCCTGGGCGCTTGGGAAAATAGGTGGCGAGAAGGCCTTTAATGCCCTTATAAAGGAGCAATTGAGAGAAAATGACAAGGATGTGGCAGATGAGATCGCTAAAGGCTTGTCTATGCTTGAAAATAAGACTTAATGCTGATGGTCAAACGATTGAATGCGTTGTAAGATAGTGAAAAATGTATAATAAAGAAGGGATAGAATGGATAAACAAGTGATTCATTATGGGGAGTTTCTATCGCCTATAGGTGCAATAACATTGTTTGCTAGTCCTAATGGAGTTAGTAGGCTCGATTTTGGTTGCCCTGAGGATGTGCTGCCTGCTGCTGAAACATGGTATAAAAAACATCATGTCAAAGCGGACCTTGTTTTCAATTCTGATATAATCGAGCCCATCGTCATGCAACTGGAAGAATACTTCAGTGGAAAAAGAAGGTTCTTTGATCTAAAGCTTGATAAGATAGGAACGATTTTTCAACAGAAAGTATGGAACAACCTTTCGGAAATTCCATATGGTGAAACCCGGTCTTATCGAGATGTAGCTGTTGGTATTTCGGCACCAAAGGCTGTTAGAGCCATAGGCTCAGCTAACAATCGAAATCCACTTCCAATCATTGTACCGTGTCACAGAGTAATAGGAAGCAATGGTGCTTTAGTTGGATATGGTGGCGGTGTAGATAAAAAAGAATATTTATTATCACTTGAACAGCAGCATTCGATGCATGCCGTTCTACCGTAACAATATATAGTGCCAGTTCGCTATCTTGATAGCGAACTGGCTTTTTTGATTTTTTAGACTTAGGCATAAAGTTATAAAAAGAACTTCGTTTCTTGTAAAATAGCAAATGCATTCAAAAAAAGAGATACTAAAATATCTAGGGCGAAGAATGAGAGCAATTTGATACAGCTTTTAGTTTCAAGCCCTCATATGAGGAGTGAACATTATGAACAGCTTTTTATCCAAAAGTTTGATCTACGTAGCGGGATTATTTACATTAGCCTTTGGTGTTGTCCTATTAATTAATGCCGATGTTGGAATTGCCCCATGGGATGCTCTCTACGTTGCGCTTTCTGACCAACTAGGGTTTACTGTTGGAACATGGGTGTTTATTGTTGGTGGTATTTTAATTTTTATCAATAGTCTTATTATGATGAGGAAACCAAACCTAGCTGGTTTTGTTCCAATTATTCTTCTAGGATTGTTTGTTGACCTCTTGAATTTACAAATTCTCACTTTCATTGATGTTGATGGAATCGTTACCAGGTGGATCTTATTTCTGGTTGGATTAGTTATCATGGGTCTTGGAATTGCAGTGTACTTATTTGCATCTCTTGCATCTATTCCAAACGATGAACTCATGCTTGCCCTAACAGAAAGAACGGGTTGGAGTATTGGTATTACTAAGACATTAACAGAAGCACTTGCGTTTGTTCTGGCATTCTTGTTAGGCGGGCCAATTGGTGCTGGTACCTTTGTAGAAGTGCTTCTGCTTGGTATTCTTGTTGGTTGGTTTGATAAATTACTCAAGAAAATAACACACCCTTCAGCAGAGCCAGCTGTAAACCATTCCTGATTCCAAGTCATGTGTTTGATTCCCCTGTCATAAAGTGCGATGAGGGGGGACGCATATGGTGTGGGGAGACCAGTTGAAATCTTTCTGGAAAGAACAAGCGACTTGCTTACTAAATGGAACGGATCACTCAAGAATAGGAACCAGGCCTTCAGAGGAAGAAGAAGCAGTCAACCGTTATCGTAAACAGAGCCAAAATAGAGGAGCATCTGTTATTCGTATAAAAAATAAAGGGATCCTTCTGGGAAAAAAGACAGTCTCGACGAGCCAACTTTATGAATATCTTCTTCATCAGCAGTTTCTTATTAAACAGGGAGAGAAACTATATCAGGAAGAACGACTTGAAAAGAGATTGGCAAAAATGGTGGAGGGTGAACTTATTCTTGATCGATCAGCTGAGATAGAGGGAGGAACACTTCAAGTAGCAGAAGGTAAAGGCAGCGGTGATGCTCGTCTGAAAGGTTCCTATTATGATCGGTTATCAGCCCTGAAATATGCTGAGAGATGGTGGGATGATGCGAATCCGTCTTATCAGTCGTTTGATGTAGATTGTACAAATTATATTTCTCAGTGTCTTCATGCAGGAAAAGCCCCTATGCGTGGTTACCCAGATCGCACTAAGGGATGGTGGATGAAAGGAAATAACTGGAGCTATTCATGGACTGTAGCTCATGCGCTTAGGTGGCATTTAAGTAGCTCGAAGAGTGGTCTTCGAGCTCGTGAAGTAGCGAATCCTGATGATCTCATTCCTGGAGATATTATTTGTTATGACTTTGATGGAGATGGCCACTGGCAACATACTACTTTCGTCGTAGATAATGATGAGAAGGGGTATCCTCTTGTCAATGCTCATACAACAAATAGCAGGATGCGCTATTGGGCCTATGAAGATTCTACAGCATGGACGCCTGAAATTAAGTATAAGTTTTTTCATATTGAGGATTAGAGAATGATATCTCCCAATCTAAAACATGCTATAATAGTATTGTTTTGAAGTGGAGGTGAATGAATATGTCTTTAAATATTGTACTGTTTCAGCCTGAAATACCAGCGAATACAGGGAATATAGCTAGAACATGTGCAGCAACAAATACAAGTCTACATCTAATTCGCCCACTAGGGTTTTCGACAGACGATAAAATGTTGAAACGTGCGGGCTTGGATTACTGGCAATATGCTGATGTACATTATTATGATTCTCTAGAGGAGTTCTTTGAAAAGAACCAGGGTGGAGAATATTATTATATTACGAAATACGGTACCAATACACATACTGACTTTGATTACTCAGATGTGAATGAGAATACGTATTTTGTTTTTGGAAGAGAAACGAATGGTTTACCAGACGAGTTGATTGAAAATAACAAAGAGCGTTGTCTTCGTCTCCCGATGACAGATCATGTTCGTGCTCTCAACCTTTCAAATACTGCTGCTATTATGGTATATGAAGCACTAAGACAGCAAAGTTATCCAGGAATGAAATAAAAAAGAACGACTTTCAGCAAAGAGCTGAAAGTCGTTCTTTTTTTGATAGAAGTTTAAGCGCGTTTCAGAGTTCAAAAACTTTGTTTCTGAATGCTCGCCTTCGCTTTTCGTGTCTAGCTGCAGCGCCCAGCCTCTCGATCGCTTCACCCTTTAAACTGAACACAAAGACCGTGTTCTTTTTAAAGGGCTCCAGCGCTTGTCGAGGCTAAACGGGCGCTTTCGCTTTTCGTGTCTAGCTACGACTCGCAGAAACTGCGATATTTCACTCTTTCACCAGAACACAAAAGGCGTGTTCTAGTTCAAGAGTTCCAATATCTCCGTTTCTAAACGCTCGTCTTCGCTTTTCATGTCTAGCTGCAGTGGGCAGACACTCGGTCACTTCACCTTTTCAACTGAACACAAAAAACGTGTTCAAATGAAAAGGCTCCAGTGCCTGCCGTGTCTAACCGCCCACTTTCGCTTTTCGTGTTACCTACTACCTTTTTTGGTTTTGCTTGGTCGGTCGTTGTAGCCAGCTGTAAAGATGGCTGCTAGGAAAGCTAGGATTACTACTAAAATACCCAGGAAACTCATGGTCTCATCCTCCTCAGGTAAAATTGTGTCCAAATCTAACTCTCATTATAAACCATGTGCGGGAAGGTGTGAATGTTTTGAGGGGAATTCTTGTAGTGAGGAGTTGTTTGAATTGGAAAAAAACGTCGTTATTCGATAGGATAGAGAGAGAAACCTAAAGGAGGATTTATTTTATGTATGTTGTGATGAATGAATTGAAGGTCCCTGATGAAGCAAAAGACATGATGAAGCAGCGTTTTGGGAAAAGTGCTGATAGTATGAAGAACGTTGATGGTTGCTTAGAGTTTCTATTTCTTGAACAGTCGGCTGAAAACGGAAAGCTTATTGTATTTACGAAATGGGAAAGTGAAGAGGCTTATCAGAATTGGGTGCACTCCGATTCATTTAAGAACGCTCATAAAGAAAAGCGCGAATCCAAAGAGAAATCTCCAGCCACAGGAAATGAACTAAGCGAATTTACAGTAGTTTATCATACGTAAGGATGAGAGCCGGGCAACCGGTTCTTTTATTTTGTGCTTTTTCCATAACTGAGTAGAAACCCCCTAAATACTCGATTGAATCATTGGAAAGAAAGCCGAATGTTATTGGACATCCCCGCATAACATGTATTAAATCCGATGAACCAAACTTGGAGGGGGCTCTTAATGGATATCTTACGTAAAATCCAGCAGCATCGAGAAGAAGAGAGGCGGCTGAAGTGGGAAGGAACCTTCAGCGAGTATTTAGACATTATCCGGGAACGACCTGAAGTAGCGCAGTCAGCTCATTCACGTGTTTATAATATGATAAGAGATGCAGGGATTGATGAGGTTGATGGGAAAAGAAGTTATTCTTTCTTCTCTGAAGAGCTTTATGGACTTGAGGAAGCAATCGAACGTCTGGTAGAGGAATACTTTCACCCTGCTGCCAAAAGGTTAGATGTCAGAAAACGTATTCTCTTGTTGATGGGTCCAGTAAGTGGAGGTAAATCAACTCTTGTTACGGTGCTGAAAAGAGGATTGGAGAAATATTCTCATGAAGATTCTGGTGCTGTTTATGCAATTAAAGGTTGTCCTATGCATGAAGATCCACTGCACCTTATACCACATCATTTGAGAGATGAATTCCACGATGAATACGGGATCCGAATTGAAGGAAGTCTCTCCCCACTAAACGTAATGCGCCTTGAGCAAGAATATGGTGGTCGTATTGAAGATGTGATGGTAGAGCGTATCTTCTTTAACGAGGATAAGCGGACAGGTATTGGTACATTTAGTCCTTCAGATCCCAAGTCTCAAGATATTGCAGATTTAACAGGAAGTATTGATTTCTCAACGATAGCGGAATTTGGATCAGAGTCTGATCCGAGAGCTTATCGATTCGATGGAGAATTAAATAAAGCCAATCGTGGAATGATGGAATTTCAGGAGATGCTGAAATGTGATGAGAAATTTTTGTGGCACTTGCTTTCACTGACTCAAGAAGGAAACTTTAAGGCTGGGCGCTTTGCGCTAATTTCTGCTGATGAACTTGTTGTAGCGCATACGAACGAAGCAGAGTATCGCTCTTTTATATCAAATAAAAAGAATGAGGCTTTACACTCTCGTATTATC
Organism: Anaerobacillus sp. QJM3NY_17; assembly: GCF_056173665.1. NCBI lineage: Bacteria > Bacillati > Bacillota > Bacilli > Caryophanales > Bacillaceae > Anaerobacillus > Anaerobacillus sp. QJM3NY_17. Next base: position 512,612 of record NZ_CM149685.1, read on the forward strand.
GTTATGCCGGTTCCATATAATTTAAAGGTGAGTCAGGAAGAGCGTATTTATGAGAAGATGATTCGTGAAAGTGATGTAGCCGATGTGCACATTGCCCCACATGCTCTTAGAGTAGCTGCTATTTTCTCTATCTTGACGAGGTTAAAAGATACGAATCGTCAGGGAGTGGACCTTGTTAAGAAAATGCGACTCTACGATGGAGAAATTGTAGAAGGCTTTAATCAGGTAGATGTGGATGAACTTCATAAAGAGCATTCGGATGAGGGAATGAGCGGGATTGATCCGCGTTATGTTATTAACCGAATTTCCTCTACGATTATTAGAAAAGAAGTACCGTCAATTAATGCCCTGGATGTTCTTCGTTCATTGAAAGATGGACTTGATCAACATGCTTCTATCTCAAAAGAAGATAAAGAGCGGTATATGAATTTCATCTCCATTGCGCGCAAAGAGTATGATGAAATTGCAAAGAAAGAAGTACAAAAAGCTTTTGTTTACTCTTATGAAGAGAGTGCAAAGACGCTAATGGATAATTATCTTGATAATGTTGAAGCGTATTGTAATAAAAATAAGCTCCGCGACCCTCTTACTGGAGAGGAAATGAGTCCGGATGATAAGCTTATGCGTTCAATTGAAGAACAGATTGGCATTTCAGAAAATGCGAAGAAAGCATTTAGAGAAGAAATTCTTATTCGTATCTCTGCTTATGCTAGAAAGGGTAAGAAGTTCGATTATAATTCCCATGAACGTTTAAGAGAAGCGATTCAGAAAAAATTGTTTGCTGATTTAAAAGATGTAGTCAAAATAACGACATCTTCCAAAACACCAAATGAAAATCAGCTCAAGAAAATCAATGAGGTTATCGCACGTCTCATCGATGAACATGGATATAATTCAATTTCAGCCAATGAACTCCTACGTTATGTAGGTAGTCTCCTAAATCGATAATTAGAAGAAGCATGCCTCTTTAGGTATGCTTCTTTTTATGCTGCTAAAAGGAGCGTTATTTATGAAATGGGTGAATATACTTAAAATAAGAAATTTTCTTGGTTCGTGGAATGGAAAGCTACTATAACGATGGAAGTGAATGGTGAGAATATGCAATGTAATCGCTGTCATATACGTGTGCGCTTGTGCCAGCTTATTATGAGTGATAGATTAGACGTAAAGACGTATTGAAAAGAGGTTTGAGATGAAGAAGGAACGCAATCCGCTTTGGGAGTGGATCAAGGCTTTTTCAATAGCTGTAGTCCTGGCGATTGTTATTCGTGAATTTCTCATAACGAACTATGTCGTTCATGGTGAATCAATGATGCCAACGATCCAAGATGGGAATCGTTTAATTATTAATAAAATTGGTTATGAAGTCTCAGAGCCTGATCGATTTGATCTTGTTGTATTTCATGCGAATGAAGAAGAAGACTATATTAAGAGAGTTATTGGTCTTCCAGGAGATACGATCGAATATAAAAATGATGTTTTATATGTGAATGGTGAGAAAATAAAAGAACCTTATCTTGAGCGTTATAAGAAAGATATTTTTAACGGGAACCTCACTGAGAATTTCCATCTTGAAGATAAAACTGGAAAATCAGAGGTGCCCGAGGGATATTTATTTCTCATGGGGGATAACCGAAGACATAGCTATGATAGCAGGCATATTGGTTTCGTACCAATGAATCAAGTAGTAGGGGAAGTAAATCTACGCTACTGGCCACTTGAGAAAATTGATTTCACTTTCCAAAAATAAACTAAATATGGTTATTAAGGAAGAGAATCGGGGTACTATTACTATTGAGGTGATTCAAGATGGCGGATCATAAAGAAAAACCTGAGAACAGTTCAATGGCGATGAATGAAAAAGAAATGGCCGAACTCGGTAAAGAGATGGAAGAGCTAGACACAAATGATGAGATTAAGAAAAAGGGTAAACGTCCAGATCCGATTCAACACAAAAAGGAAAATGAAACAGAGTAACTCCCAATAAGGGAGTTTTTTTTTTGAATATAAACTGAGAAGGATAAAACATAAGTATAAATGGATGAAAGTCGTCCAATTCGAGTAGTTAGAGCAATAAAAGCTGTATTTGTCAGAATTAATTGTCAATTATCGCTTGTATTTGCATAGGATAAAGTATACTATTCAACGCAGCCGAAGGAAGTCCACATTAGGGTTAAGTTTCTGAACTAACATCATGAGCGATCATCGATCATTGAATAAATTTTCGCTAGAAATTTAATTTTTTTAGGAGGGAAATAAGGCATGAAAGACAAGGACTCCAACAATTTCGTCGTCTCTCAGGAGAATTGGTCCCTCCACCGAAAAGGCTATCAGGATCAACAACGCCATGCCGAAAAAGTTCAAGATGCTATCCAAAACAATCTCCCGGATCTCATCAGTGAAGAGAACATTATTTTATCTAACGGTCGAGATGTCATTAAAATACCAATACGTTCACTTGATGAGTATAAAATTCGTTATAACTATGATAAGTCTAAGCATGTTGGGCAAGGTGAAGGCGATAGCCAGGTGGGAGACGTTGTGGCAAGAGATGGTTCTGGGGAAAAACAGCCTGGGGCCGGTAAAGGTGAAGGGGCTGGAGATCAGCCAGGAGAAGATTATTATGAAGCAGAAGTTTCTTTGGTAGAACTGCAGGATATTTTATTTAAAGAACTGGAACTGCCGAATTTACGTGAAAAAGAAACAGCCGACGTAGTGAAAAAGAAAGTAGAATTTAATGATATTCGAAAAACTGGACTTATGGGTAATATTGATAAGAAAAGAACAATTCTATCAGCGTATAAGAGAAATGCAATTAGTGGAACACCATCAATTGCACCGATTTATCAAGATGATCTACGCTTCAAAACATGGAATGAAGAAATTAAGCGCGAATCTAAAGCTGTCGTTTTAGCCATGATGGATACAAGTGGTTCGATGGGAAAATGGGAGAAATATATGGCAAGAAGCTTTTTCTTCTGGATGTCACGTTTCTTACGATCGAAATACGAAACAGTGGAGATTGAGTTTATTGCTCATCATACAGAAGCAAAAGTCGTCACTGAAGACGATTTTTTTTCAAAAGGAGAAAGCGGCGGAACAATTTGCTCATCAGCTTATCGCAAAGCGCTTGAACTCATTGATGAGAAGTATTCTCCAGCACGTTACAACATTTACCCATTCCATTTCTCAGATGGCGATAACCTGACGTCAGACAATACAAGATGTGTGAAACTGGTCAATCAAATTATGAAGGTCTCGAACATGTTTGGATATGGAGAAGTTAATGCTTATAATCGCCATTCCACCCTGATGAGTGCCTACAAAAATATACATGATCCTAAATTTAGGCATTATATTCTGAAAGAAAAGAAAGACGTCTATCACGCAATGAAAAGTTTCTTCCGAAAAGAAGAAATTCATTCATAAGCTTCCCAAAATGGGGAGCTTTTTTCTTTCAGTTAGGCTATGCGATTAAACGCTGTTATTTTCACTCAGAAGATCCACAAATTGAGAAGTCATAATAAGTTAATATTGCTTTTAGATCAGATAGGAAGGTACATACTAATAACAAGTAAAGCGTTGGAGGAATCATTATGAAATTCATTAGGTTTCTTTTTCTTTCCCTTCTTATCTTATTATTGATGCCTTATGATGTGACAGCTCAATCAAATGTGGTTGAAGTTCACTTTATTGATGTGGGACAGGCTGATAGCATTTTAATCACGTATGGAGAAAAAGCTGTGCTAGTCGACGCAGGAGATAATGGTGATGGAGAAGCGGTTTCAAATTATATAAAGAAGCTAGGCATTAGCCAATTAGATTATATTGTGGCGACGCATCCCCATCATGATCATATTGGTGGGATGGATGATGTGATAGAAAATTTCGATGTAAAAAATGTGATGATGCCCGATGTTTCTTATCCAACAGTTCATTATAAGTCCCTCATAAAGGTATTGAAGAAAAAAGACATTACCTTAGAAAAGGCACGAAAAGGTATGAAAATAAAACTAGGACATCAGGTGAATATACAGGTCATTTCACCTTCCAAAGAAGCAGAGTACGAGGATTTTAATGATTATAGTGCCGTATTACGGCTGAGTCATAAAGAGAATAGCTTCCTGTTGATGGGTGACGCTGGGGTAGAAGTAGAGAAGCAAATGCTAGAAAACGTTAAAAGGAAACAGCTTAAATCTGATGTTCTAAAAATGGGGCACCATGGTGCGAGTTCGGCTACATCAGAGACATTTCTTAAAGCTGTCACCCCAGAGACTGCTGTTATTTCAGTAGGTAAAAATAATCGTTATGATTTTCCAGATGAAAATGTGATTCAGAGATTAAATGAACATCATATTTCTGTTTTAAGAACAGATGAAATAGGGACGATTATTGCTACAAGTGATGGTGAGAACATTGTATTTCATACTGATAACAACCTAATTTCACATAAAAAGGATAAATAATAACTGGCGAAGGAGCTTACACTACATGTTGAAAGGCACCGCCTTTCTTGTCTGAACGATCATACACCTTGGGAGGAATGCTTGTGCATAACAATCTGCAAAACCTCATGTCTAAGAACATCGTATCCGTTACACCAGAGCAATCGATCCAGGAAGCAGCGGCTCTAATGAATCAGTATAATATTGGTTCATTACCTGTCATGAAAAATGGTCAGCTTTGCGGGATGGTCACAGATCGTGATATTACGACTCGTGCCACTGCAACTGGTGGAAATGCGGATTGTCAGGTGAGCCAATGTATGTCTAATAACATTGTCTCAGCTACATCTAACATGAGTGCAGAAGAAGCAGCGGCATTAATGGCTCAGAATCAGATCCGACGATTGCCTATTGTTGAAAACAATCAGGTAGTGGGAATGGTTTCGCTTGGAGATTTTGCGACGAAAACACCTGATCATCAAGAGGCCGCCACCGCACTATCGAGCATTTCTCAGAATGGAACAACACGAGGTTAAGAACCAAGAGACTGACAAATGTCAGTCTCTTCTATTTCGTTCATCCTATGATAAAATCAGGATAGAATCATGTGGAAATAGGGTACATAGTAATATAGATGGAATGTGGAGGGAAAGCATATGTCAGAATTAGATGTATCGAAATTCGAAAAAAAGATTGAGATTAGGCAAATTCATCACGAAGATATAGATGAAATCCTTTCATTACAGAAAAAATGTTTTCCTGGAATGGATCCCTGGAAAAGAGAGCATCTTGAGAGTCACCTGGAAATTTTCCCAGAAGGGCAATTTTGTGTAGAACTCGAAGGAGAAATCATAGGCTCCTGTTCAAGCTTAATGGTGAACTTTGATGAATATGATGATCAGCATACGTGGGATGACATTACGGATGAAGGATATATTACAAATCATAACCCCGATGGCTATAACCTTTATGGTATTGAAGTGATGGTGCATCCGGAATATAGAAGGATGAAAATCGGTAAGCGTCTTTATGAGGCACGAAAAGATCTTGCGCGAGAATTAAACGTCAAGAGTATTATCATCGGAGGGCGAATTCCGAATTACCATAAACACGCGAATGAAATGAAAGCATCAGAATACGTAGAAGAAGTGAAGTTCCAGAACATATATGATCCTGTTTTAACGTTCCAGCTCATGAATGGATTTAATGTAATGAGAATAAATCCGAACTATTTACCAGATGATAAAGCTTCAAAGCAATTCGCTACTTTAATGGAGTGGAATAACGTTGAATACAAAGCCGTGACAAGAAGACACTTTAGATCGTCATTCCCCGTTCGAATTTGTGCGATACAATATGCGATGAAGAAAATCTCTTCCTTTGAAGAATTTGCAAACCAAGTGGAATATTATGTTGATGTGGCAGCAGATTTTGGTTCTGATTTTGCTGTGTTTCCTGAGATTTTTACGACACAACTAATGTCGTTCATGGATGAAAAAATACCAAGCAAAGCTGTTCGTCGTTTAACAGAATATACAGAGCCGTATATCGAGCTTTTTACAGAATTAGCTGTAAAGTATAACGTTAATATTATTGGTGGTTCTCATTTCGTTTTAGAGGATGAAAAGATCTATAATATTGCTTATTTGTTTAGAAGAGACGGAACGATTGAAAAGCAATATAAAATTCATGTTACCCCAAATGAACGTCGCTGGTGGGGAATTCATGGTTCAGATGGTATTGAAGTTTTTGATACAGATTGTGGTAAAATTGCGATCCAAATCTGTTATGATATCGAATTCCCTGAGCTTGGAAGAATTGCGACGGATAAGGGCGCTAACATTCTATTTACACCTTTCTGTACCGATGATCGTCAAGGGTATTTACGCGTACGTTATTGTGCGCAGGCTAGAGCGGTTGAGAACCAAATCTATACAGTCATTGCCGGTACGATTGGTAACTTATCTCAAGTAGAGAATATGGATGTTCAGTATGCACAATCAGGGATTTTTACCCCTTCAGATTTTGCTTTTTCAAGAGATGGAATTGCTGGTGAATGTCACCCGAATATTGAAACTGTCGTGGTAGGCGATGTAGATCTTGAGATTCTTAGAAGACAACGTCAATCTGGTACGGTACGACAGTTGCGAGATCGCCGAAAAGATTTATATGAGATACATTACAAAAAGTAAGCAGCTTTGCGGCTTGCTTTTTTTGTCGAATTTAAGCGAATGGTGTTTTTTTCCTATATAGCATTGGCGTACGATTCAATTCATATTATGATAATTAGAGAAAAGGAGAAAATCTAGCCAAAATGCAGGATTTTAACAGGTTTTCTCGAATTGATAAAAATTAAAGAAGATTTACATAATAGGAGGCAATAATGGACTGGAAAAATGAATATAAAAGATGGGTATCAGCAACTTCCCTTGACGAAGAATTGAAAAAGGATCTTGAAGCATTAAAAGGACAAGACCAATCACTTGAAGATGCATTTTATAAAAATCTTGAATTTGGCACGGGTGGCATGAGGGGAGAAATAGGCCCTGGTACGAATCGAATGAATTTATATACGATTCGAAAAGCCTCTGAAGGTCTTGCGCAATACATAGATGCACATGGTGAAGCTTACAAGAAAAGAGGAGTAGCGATTGCTTACGATTCACGTCACAAGTCTCCTGAATTCGCTATGGAAGCTGCGAAGACCCTTTCGAGCCATGGCATTCAAACGTATGTTTTCGAAGAGCTCCGCCCCACTCCAGAGCTCTCGTTCGCGGTTCGAACTTTAAATGCTTGCGCTGGAATCGTTATCACAGCGAGTCATAACCCACCAGAGTATAACGGTTATAAAGTTTACGGAGAAGATGGAGGTCAGCTACCACCTAAGGCTGCTTCAGAAGTGATTTCATATGTAGACGGTGTTGAGAATGAGTTAGAAGTGAAGGTTACGTCCGAGCAAGAACTGAAAGAAAAAGGACTTATTCAGATGATTGGCGCAGAAATTGATCGCCAATATGTAGAACAATTAAAAACGCTTCGCGTAAATCAAGGATTACTTTCTAAAATGGGCGAGCAATTAAAAATCGTCTTCACGCCTTTGCACGGAACAGCGAATATTCCTGTTAGGGAAGGTTTGAAAGCTTATGGATTTTCAAATGTAACTGTTGTAAAAGAACAGGAGTTACCAGATCCTAATTTCTCTACAGTGTCTTCTCCAAACCCAGAAGAACATGCTGCGTTTGAATTAGCCATTCAATATGGGGAGCAGGAGGATGCTGATGTACTTTTGGCTACAGATCCGGATGCAGACCGTGTTGGTGTAGCTGTGAAAAACAAAGAGGGTAAGTATGTGGTCCTGACTGGAAATCAAACAGGTGCACTATTGTTGAACTACATCATTACTCAGAAAAAAGAAAATGGAGAGCTGCCGGAAAATGGCGCAGTTCTTAAAACAATTGTTACTTCTGAAATTGGTCGTAAGATTGCGGAGGATAACGGTCTTACTTCATATGATACGCTTACAGGATTTAAATTTATTGGAGAAAAGATTAAAGAATTCGAAACAACTGGGGAGCATACTTTCCTATTTGGCTATGAAGAAAGCTATGGCTATCTTGTTGGTGACTTTGTTCGAGACAAAGATGCTGTTCAAGCATGCCTCGTAGCAGCTGAAGTTGCTGCTTTCTACAAGTCTAAAGGAATGACGCTTTATGAAGGTTTGCTCGAAGTATTTGAACAGTATGGATTTTATCAGGAAGGTCTTGAATCGTTAACACTGAAAGGAAAAGAAGGGGCAGAGAAGATCGTTTCTTTACTTGCGAAATTCCGTGAAGAGCCGCCTACTGAAGCAGCTGGATTACGAGTGCAAAGCGTAGAGGATTATGAGACAAGCAAAAGAACGTTTTTAGGTAGTGGTGAAAGTGAGCAAATTGAATTGCCTACTTCAAATGTATTGAAATATATTTTAGAAGATGGATCATGGTTCTGCCTTCGTCCTTCAGGAACTGAGCCGAAAGTGAAATTTTATTTTGGCGTAAATAGCGATAATCTTGAAAACAGTCAAAGTAAATTGGCTGAACTTAGATCGTCCGTTATGGGTAAGGTTCAAGAACGTTTGGGATAAAATAAAATAATGAAAAGGAAAACCAGGACAAATCTCTCGTCCTGGTTTTCTTGATGAGTTTCCTCTAAAAGCACAACATGTATCTTATGCTAAACTAAGGCACGAAAAAAAATCGGCTAGTTTCGCCGATTTTTCTACTATTGGTGAAGTTGTTGTTTATTCAATTGATGTTCGTATTCAGCTTTGTTCATACGAATGAGATGAAATACTTTGTCTTTCGTTTCGCTATCTAGTTTCTCGAGAATTTTACCTGCTTTATACTCGTTTGAGGTAACAATCTTTCGATAAATTTTAGATAACCGTTTATCATCTTCGGATAAATCCAAAAGGCACTGCCTCCTTATAATGAACTAAACCTTTTTCCTATCCTTAAATTACGATTTATTTTACAATATATGAAGAGAAGTAGCAAGAAATTAATTTATTTATGACAGAATATTCTTATTCATAGAAACATAAATGAACACGAAAGGGAGTTATATCATGGAATATACAAATGAAATGAAAAACCGTTTAAAAAGAGTTGAAGGTCAAATTCGTGGTGTTCTTCGTATGCTTGAAGAAGAGAAAGATTGCAAAGATGTAATCACTCAGCTATCTGCTAGCAGAACGGCGATTGACCGTACGATAGGTTTAATAGTTGGTTCTAATCTAGAGGAGTGTATTCGTGAACAGCTTGATAAAGGCGAGTCTACAGAAGATGTTGTAAAGGAAGCTGTTCAACTTCTCGTTAAGAGCCGTTAAGGATTATTAGGATATTGAATAAAATATCATGAGAATCCTAGTACCTTTTTAAAATGGATACACGACTCAATAAATCATAACCCTCCTTCGTTTTCAAAAGTAAGATGGGAAATGTTCTGTGACAATAGTTGTCTTAAGTATTTGGTATAGTTCCACCTAAAATCGGTATGATAGTGAATAATGGATAAACTCTGCTATTTACAACATTTGTACTTACGAAGCTATGTGTTAATTAGGCATTTAGTCAATGTTCTTTGGTAAAAGGAGGAGCTAATGAGAAATTTGATAATCGGGATCGTCGTCCTTAGTGGTTTTTTAGCTTTTGGTTTGCAAGTTTTTACGGATAATAAGAATGTTAACGTTATAAATCAAGCAGAACCAGCGAAGCAAGTGTCAGGAGCTGTTGAAGTAGGATTGCAAAAAGGAGATAAGGCACCTGATTTTACATTATATTCACTAGAAGGGGAAGAAGTGAGCCTCTCTGATTACAAAGGGAAGGTAACTTTTATTAATTTCTGGACGACCTGGTGCCCCCCTTGTAAAAAAGAAATGCCGGATATGCAGGAGTTTTATGAAGAAAAGGCAGAGGAATACGATGCAGAAATTCTTTCTATAAATATTACGACCAACGAATCTTCTTCTCAAGTTGTGGAAGATTTTGTGAAAGAATATGCTCTTACCTTTCCAGTATTGTTGGATGAAAATGGTGATCAAACAAATACTTTCGCTACTATAACAATTCCAACGACGTATTTAGTTGACAAAAATGGTATAATAATGAAGAGGGTAATAGGTCCTATGAGTAAAGACCAAATGGTTGAGTTGGCCTCTTCAGTGGAATAAAAGAGGTATTGTTAGGAGAGGTATGAGCTTCCGTTCGCTCAATCGTTCTTTAAAAGAAACGATGTTTTAAAATTGCGAAGGACAAACAGTTGACGCATAAGGGGGAGTGAACTGTGACTAATTTAGGATTTGGTGTCATGTTGTTTTTGATGTTGGGATTTGTCCAATATAGCTGGATTTATGAGCCAGTGAATGGGGTTGGGATTGAATTTAAATCAAAATGGTCCTACATTTCAATGTCGGTTTTTCTTGGTTTACTTGTGGGTTATCTCATTACGACGGGGATCTATCAGATTTATTAGAAGTATACGAATGCTATAAATTATTTTCGTATCTCGTTCCTATGGTTCATTTGTAGTTTTACAGCTCTTATTGACGAGACGGGGATTAGGGCTTATGATTTAAATATACTAAAACTAGCCTCAGACAGGTTAGACGGCGATTTTTCTGAAAGAAAAACCTTTCATTTTCATCGCCCTTTGTCGATTGTTCGACAGGGGGCGATTTTTTTATTGTCTTATTTTTATACCATTTATTGAATTCCTTTAAAAAAGGTAAACATGAGATAAATGATGGGAGGATCATTGAATGTGGAAATATGTATTACTTGTTTTATTTGCAGGATGTAGTTTAGGTTCATTGTCTACAATTACGAAAATAGGGATTTCTAAAGGATTTTCAGTAGGAGAATTATTAGCTGGTCAATTCTTTATTGGATGGCTCGTTCTAATAGTTCTCGTTGTTCTTTCTAAGAAAAAACTAAAATTACAAGGCTTAAAATTTATTCTAATCGGTGGAGTGGCTATCGGTTGTGTTTCTATTTTCTATACGCTTGCTGTATCCAAACTGCCAGCTTCTATTGCGGTGCTTCTTCTCTTTCAATTCACTTGGATCGGCCTCCTACTTGATTCTCTCAGTCAAAAAAGATGGCCAGAACCTAAAACGTTCGTATCAGTTATTATTCTCCTCATAGGGACATTTCTAGCGAGTGGAGTAGTAGGAGCTAAGGAATTCATTTATGATCCGATCGGTATTTTACTGGGTCTTCTTGCAGCAATCTGTTTTGCCATCTATATTTTTATTATGAGTAAAACATCAGCAGAAGTTCCTGCTGTTCAAAAAAGCTTTTATATGGTTACAATAGCTGGTATTCTCGTCTTAACTATGTTCTCCCCTGAGTCACTTTTCCAAGGGGATATATCAGGTGAATGGTGGATGTTTGGTTTGTTTTTAGCGCTTCTCGGAAATATATTTCCGGTCTTATTTATGGCCATTGGTGTACCTAAAGTAGGTTCAAGTGTTGGAACGATTTTAAGTTCCTCAGAGCTTCCAGCGGCAGTGCTTTTATCGGCGATTTTTCTTCACGAAGCGGTTCATCTTGTTCAATGGGGAGGCGTTTTGTTGATTTTGATTGGCATTGTCATCTCCCAGTGGAATGTAAGCTATGACCAACAGTCAGAAAAAAAAGCAGCATAATTCTCTGTAACTGACAAATACAACTTCTAGAAAACGAATGTATATCCTTATAACCTATTTTTGTAAAGGGGAAGTTGCGTAATGGAATTGTTACGTATTCAAGACACATGGATTGAACTTGGTATTGCACTCGGTATTTTCCTTCTTTTTCTAGTAATGAGGAAAATTTTCGCGAAATATATATTTAATGTTTTTCTTAAATTAAGTAGAAAGTCTTCTACAGAATTTTTCACACACCTCTTCCTTGCTTTTGAGAGGCCGTTACGAATGTTATTCGTAATAATTGGTTTGTATATTTCTGTACGTTATGTGTCATTCCTAGATCATCATAATGAATTTTATAAAGAGATTATGAGATCGTCGTTAATTTTTCTTACTGCATGGGGATTATATAACCTTTCCTCATCGTCATCACTGTTTTTCCAAACAGTTAACAGCAAATATAATCTAAAAATTGATCAGCTTCTTATTCCATTTCTATCAAAAACACTTCGTCTTTTAATTGTTGCTATGACGTTTAGTGTTATCGCAGGAGAATTCGGCTATGACGTTAACGGCTTCATTACTGGGCTTGGACTTGGAGGTTTAGCGTTTGCTCTTGCTGCAAAAGAGACGATTGAAAACTTCTTCGGTGGAATAGTGATCATTACTGAGAAGCCATTTTCGATCGGTGAATGGATTAAAACACCGAGTGTAGAAGGCGTGGTTGAGGATATTACGTTTAGAAGTACTAAAATTCGTACTTTTGCCCAGGCGCTGGTGACAGTTCCGAACGCGCGATTAGCGAATGAGAATATTACGAACTGGTCCAAAATGGGTAAGCGGCAAATTACCTTTCATTTAGGAGTAACGTATAATACACCATCAGAAAGACTTGAAACGTGTATTAATCGAATTGAGAAAATGCTTCGCGATCATGAAGAAATTCATCCCGAGACTATATTTGTGTCATTTGATGAGTTTAATCATAGCAGCCTTGATGTTTTTCTTTATTTCTTTACCAACACAACCACGTGGGGGGACTTTTTGAATGTAAAACAAGATGTGAATTTTAAGATTATGAAAATAATGGAAGAAGAACATGTTGCTTTTGCATTTCCTACACAAACTCTCCATGTGGAAACTACTCCATCACATGAAGAAGAGAAAATGTATAACTAAAAGAAAGGCAGGTCCTCCATGGAGAGACCTGCCTTTTCTTATGCGCTTTTTTTAGTAAGGGCTTTTTGCTCTTTAGTAGAAGGTTTTCTTTTGCTCCAAATGGTAGCTAGGATCGGACCAGAGATGTTATGCCATACACTAAAAATAGCGCTTGGTACTGCGGCGATGGGATTAAAATGAGCAGAAGCAAGTGCTGCGCCTAGACCAGAATTTTGCATCCCGACTTCAATCGAGATGGCGCGTTGATCGGGTTCAGGGAGTTGCATTAATTTGGCAAGAAAGTAGCCAACGACAAGGCCAAGTATATTATGAAGAATAACAATTGAGAAAATAATGAGTCCCGTTTCTGCAATCCGGTCTTTGCTTGCCCCAACGACTGCTGCAACAATAGCGACGATTGAGATAACTGAAACAAGTGGAAGGACTTTAATACTCTCAGCAACTTTTTCTTTAAAAATTAGTTTTACTACAAAGCCAAGTGTAATGGGAATAACGACCATTTGGAAGATGGAAAGGAAAAGATCACCTGCAGATACAGGTAGCCATTGACTCGCAAATAAGAGAACGAGAGCAGGTGTTACTAAAGGAGCCAGTAGTGTAGAAACGGCTGTGATCGCTACTGATAAAGCTGTGTTTCCTTTCGATAAGTAAGTGATGACGTTTGAAGCAGTCCCCCCAGGACAACATCCAACCAGAATTACACCGACAGCAATTTCAGCTGGTAATTGAAAAATAACGGCCAGACCGTAAGCGAGCAAAGGCATAACAATAAATTGTGCAGCTACACCGATAGCAACGCTTTTTGGTTGTTTCACTACTTCCTTGAAATCCTTTGCAGATAAGGTCATCCCCATGCCAAACATAATAACTCCGAGTAAGATCGTTATGTATGATGTAATCCATGTAAATCCATTAGGGAATATAAACCCGAGTACTGCAAAAAGAATGACCCAAATCGCAAAAGTATTCCCCGCAAAATGACTTGCCTTCTCAAGAGCTCTCATTTCATCACATCCTTAGAAAATTTAATCCTGATTATACGCCTATTCGTGCAATTTTCAATAGAATCTGACAATTTAATAAAACATTTTTGAATAACGATTTTTTCACGTTACTCATGAACCTACTTGTCCGGTCATACATATTAGTAAGCAATTCATTTAGGAGGGAATGACATGTCTACAGAGAAAGAAATCTTTTACGCTATAGAAGAGATTACAGAAATAGCAAAAGGGTTTGGGCTCGATTATTACCCTATGCGTTATGAGATATGTCCAGCAGACATTATTTACACGTTTGGAGCTTATGGAATGCCAACTCGCTTCTCACATTGGAGTTTTGGTAAGCAATTTCATAAGATGAAGCTACAATATGACCTGGGGCTAAGTAAAATCTATGAGCTTGTTATTAATTCTGACCCATGCTACGCCTTTCTGTTAGATACGAATAGTTTAATTCAGAATAAACTCATTATTGCTCATGTACTTGCTCACTGTGACTTCTTTAAGAATAATATTCGTTTTTCAAATACGCGAAGAGACATGGTTGAGAGTATGACAGCAACCGCTGAACGGATCGCTTATTATGAGCATCACTATGGAAAGGCTGAAGTGGAGAGCTTTCTTGACGCTGTTCTCTCCATACAAGAACATATTGATCCTTCGATAATGAGACCAAGATTGACGTATAATCTTCAAGATGAAACCCCGATTCCAGTGAAGCCTGATTCTCGATATAATGATTTGTGGTCAATCGATAAGGATGAGCTAGCGGACGAGCCAGCTCCGACGAAAAAGAAGAAGTTTCCACCGCAACCCGAAAAGGATCTTCTTCTCTTCATTCAGGAATATAGCGCGGAGCTTGAGGACTGGCAGCGAGATATTATGACGATGATGAGAGAGGAAATGCTGTATTTCTGGCCACAGCTTGAAACAAAGATCATGAATGAAGGATGGGCAAGTTATTGGCATCAGCGAATTCTTCGTGAAATGGATTTAACGACGGATGAAGCAATTGAATTCGCTTCACTCAATGCAAATGTTGTGCAACCTTCACGAACACGCATTAATCCTTATTACCTCGGTCTTAAAATCTTTGAGCATATTGAGGAAGTGTATGATCATCCTACAGAGGAAATGAAGCAGCGCGGATTCGAAGTAGGTAAAGGAAGAGAGAAGATGTTTGAAGTTCGTGAAGTGGAAGCTGATATTTCATTTATTAGGAATTACCTTACAAAGGATCTTGTATATAAAGAAGATTTGTATTTGTTCCAAAAGAAGGGACGCGATTACAAAATAGTTGATAAAGAATGGGAGCATATTCGTGATCAGCTAGTGACAATGAGAGTAAATGGTGGATTCCCATATTTAACTGTAAGCGACGGGAACTACATGAAAGCTGGAGAAATGTACCTTCATCATTCTTTTGAAGATACAGAGCTTGATCTTCAATATTTAGAGCGAGTTCTACCGTATGTACATCAATTATGGGGGCGCCCGGTTCATATGGAAACGCGAGTGGAGGATAAGGAAGTTCTCTTTTCATATGATGGAAAGAAGTTGCATCGTAGGTACTTGTAGCAAATGGATTTCCTGAGTGACTTAAGCGATCATTTCTGGCTGTATCTACTCTCCATAACGCTAGCTGGTGCTTTAGGAGGGATTGGTAATATCCTGATCTCAGGTGAATTTCAACGGTTTCGAAAAGTAGTCAATCAACAAAATAATGCAGTCTATTATAATATTGGATCAATAAAAGAGCCACTAGTTGGTGGAATTGGTGGGATATTAACGACGTTATTATTTATTGAAACAGCTTCAGGTCAATACTTACTCTATTTAGCGCTACTTACAGGGTTCGGGAGCAGCGCTTTTCTAAAGCGTTATATCGAGCAAAAAACAGATCAAATTGTTGAACAAAATAACAACCGGCTTCAGAGTGAAAACATTCAAACGTATCACTACGAGAGCGAAACAAATGGCTCAGTTGTTAAAGGGATTATGAGTCCATCGCCAGTTTATTTAACTCAATCAGAGATAGAACGGCTTACAATCCTTCAAGCCAAGGTGGGAGAAGCAATAGGTCCAAAAGAAGCGAAGGTATATCAATGTGAAATTAATTCGCTTCTTAGCCTGGGAAAACAACGCTCATTTTAACCGATGCAACTATTGTGAAGGTATGAGATCTATCGTATTATATATGTGATAATGCACATATAAAGGGGATCTCAAATGAAGAAGTTCATGAAACGACTGTTAGTTATCGTTCCACTGATATTACTAGTTCTTGCGATCGTCTTCTTTTTCTGGGCAAAAGCGTCTTATGAACCAACACAGGAAGCTTTAGAGTACATGGAAGAGTCAAATGAAAGTGAATTAACATTTGGATCACAACATGCTGACAAGGGGATTATTTTCTATCAAGGCGGCAAGGTAGAGGAAGAGGCATATGCTTTTTTAGCTCACCAGCTTGCTGAGGAAGGTTATTTTGTAGTGATCCCTCGTCTGACGTTGAACCTGGCCATTTTAGATGGAGATAAAGCATCTGAAATGATAAGTAAATATGACGATGTAGGGGAATGGTACATTGGTGGTCATTCTCTCGGAGGCGCTGTGGCATCATCATTTGCTATCGAACATCCTGATGAAATCCAAGGGTTGTTTTTACTTGCAGCTTATCCAATTGAAGATATGTCTGAACTGTCTATATCGACGCTTACGATCTATGGTAAAGATGATGGAGTGGCAGTCCTATCTGATCAAAAAGAAAAAGAAGAGTTGCTCTCTTCTTCAGCAGAGATACACATTATTGAAGGGGGCAACCATGCCAACTACGGCATGTATGGCGAACAAAAAGGTGATAACCCAGGTTCCCTCACTTCTGATCAACAAATCAACGAGGCTGTTCGAACAATTACAACGTGGATAGAAGAATAAACCAAAATAAAGAGCCGTCTATGATGGTTCTTTATTTTGGTTTTATTTCTTTTGTCACGTTTTACTTTACTCAAGCGTGCCAATTATTTAGGGATTCTTTTTAAAGAAACGGGAATGAGGAATAATACGTAAGAAGATTCTCAATAATGGATGATATAGGAAAGAGATTGACAGAGAGCGTATATGGGTTAAGATAGGGAATGTGATGAACCAACCCTCAGAGGGGATGGAAGAATGTATTACGTGAAAAGGCTGTGGATGCTTTGTTAAGATCTCGTTTTCGACGGATACGGTTAACTTCTGTTCAGTTAATCGTTTTGTTTTATTTAATAGCGGTAACGGTTTCTACCTTTCTAATTGGTTTACCGATTGCCCATCAATCTGGCGTGCAGCTATCCTTTATTGATGCCTTATTCACAGCCGTGAGTGCGGTAAGCGTGACAGGTCTTTCTGTTGTGTCGATATCGGATACTTTTAGCGTTCCTGGAATCTTTATTCTTGCTGCTGTCCTTCAAATTGGCGGGATTGGTATTATGACGCTTGGTACGTTTGTCTGGCTTGTGATGGGCAAGAAGATCGGATTAAAAGAAAGACAGCTGATAATGACTGATCAAAACCAATCCACATTGTCTGGCTTAGTACAATTGATGAAGCAAATTCTTGGATTAATTTTCATAATTGAATTAGTTGGCGCTCTTGTCCTTGGTACTTATTACCTTCGCTTCTTTGAGACATGGCAGGAAGCTTACCTTCAGGGATTTTTTGCTGCAGTAAGTGCAACGACAAACGGCGGTTTTGATATTACGGGAAGTTCTCTTCAGCCATTTGCACATGACTATTTCGTTCAATTTATTCATATATTATTAATTATCACAGGAGCCATTGGTTTCCCTGTGTTAATTGAAGTTAAAAACTTTTTATTTGCTAGACAGAATAGCCATCGATATAAATTTTCTTTATTTACTAAATTAACAACAATGACTTTCTTTGTACTCGTTGTTTCAGGAGCTATCCTTATTTGGGCATTTGAAGCGAATTCATTCTTTGCCGGTAAGAATTGGCATGAATCGTTCTTCTATGCCATGTTCCAATCAGTGACAACGCGTAGTGGTGGCCTATCTACAATGGATGTAAATCAATTTCAAGAGCCTACACAGTTGTTGATGTCAGCCTTAATGTTTATTGGTGCTTCTCCAAGTAGCGTAGGTGGCGGTGTGCGTACAACTACATTTGCGATTGTGCTACTCGCTATTTTCTTCTTTGCAAAGGGTGGTACGTCAATTAAAGTGTTTGGACGAGAATTGCATCATGAGGATATTCATAAAGCCTTTGTTGTGTTTACCGTGGCGATTATCGTGTGGAGCTGTGGAATTATTATGCTTTCCTTCTCAGAACCATATCCAATCGTGGCTATTATTTTTGAAGTATCGTCAGCCTTTGGTACCACAGGTTTATCGATGGGCGTGACACCAGGTTTAAGTACTTTTGGCAAAATTGTTATCATGTGTTTGATGTTTATTGGTAGAATTGGAATTCTTTCGTTCCTCTTCCTTATTCGAGGAACAGTTCTTCGGGAAAGATACCATTATCCAACTGAACGAGTGATTATAGGTTAATTATAAAAAAGCAGGGGGATATGATCCTCTTGCTTTTTTTGTGTTTAATTCTTTAAGTTTTCTTTAGTTCTAATATCTTTGTTTCTAAAGGCTCGTCTCCGCTTTTCATGTCTAGCTGCAGTGGGCAGACACTCGGTCACTTCACCTTTTCATCCGAACACAAAGACCGTGTTCAAATGAAAAGGCTCCAGTGCCTGCCGTGTCTGAACGCCCACTTCCGCTTTTCGTGTCTAGCTGCGACTCGCAGAAACTGCGATATTTCACTCTTTCACCAGAACACAAAAGGCGTGTTCTAGTTCAAGAGTTCCAATATCTCCGTTTCTAAACGCTCGCCTCCGCTTTTCATGTCTAGCTACGCGGGCCAAATCCTCTGGCTGTTTCGCCCACTCGAATGAGACAAAAAGCGTCTCAATCTCATGGGCTCCAACATCCTGCGGATTTAAGCAGGCCCGCTCCGCTTTTCATGGTCATATTTACCAAAAAAAATTGGTATATAAATATCGGGAATTCACAAACTAGTTGTACAAAGGAGGTGATTGACATGGCTCAACAACAAAACAGACAAGGAAGCTCTAACAACCTTGTAGTACCTGGTGTAGCTCAAGCTATCGACCAGATGAAGTATGAAATCGCTACTGAATTCGGAGTGCAACTTGGTCCAGATTCAACTTCTCGCGCTAACGGATCTGTTGGTGGAGAAATCACAAAGCGTTTGGTTCAAATGGCTGAACAACAGCTTGGCGGTTACCAAAAATAATTTTATACCATGGCTGTAAGGGGTGGACTTGTCCATCCCTTCTTGCGTGATTCGATACATAGAAGGAGAGGGTAGCATGTCTTTTGAATGTCCACTCTGTAATAGCTTTGCTGCTATCCAGCTTGTTTGTCAGGTATGTGAAGATAAACTAACAGATAAGGGAAGAGAAGCAGAGTATTACGATGAGTACAGTGCCTATGAATCGATTGAGTCGACTAAAAAAATGGACGGATTCATAAGTAAAGCACATGAATGTCCTCATCTTCTATCATGTCCAACTTGTGGTTGGAATGATGTTTACTTAATTGAAGAATGGAGTACATAGCAAAGAGCTGCCTTGTCTGGCAGCTCTTTGTCTCCATTTAAGAAGAAGGGATATATAGTTTTTTCTCAAGAATGCTTTGAATGACATTGAGAATCGTTGTAAAGAACCAGTAGATGAAGGCTGCTGTTAATAAGATTGGTAAGACTTTAAAGTTTGATGCGGCAATTTGATCTGCGTTATAGGTTAATTCTGAAATCGTAAGTACTGAAGCAAGAGAAGAGGCTTTAACGATATCAATTAAAGAATTCCACACCGGTGGAATGGCTCTTCTCCATGCTTGAGGTAGGATAACCTCTTTGTAAATTAACGATTTTTTCATACCGAGTGACATTGCGGCTTCCCATTGTCCCTTTGATAGGGAGAGAATAGCTGCGCGAAATGACTCTGAAATATAAGCACCAAAATGTAAAATAAGTCCAGTGTAGGCGGCCTGCCAGGCTGTTAATTGAATATCCACTGAAACAAGACCATAATACAAAATAAATAATTGAATAAGAAGAGGTGTGCCTCTAAAGAACGAGACGTACAATTTCGCTATTCCAGATGCGATTTTGCTTTTTGAAAGACGTAACAAAGCGATGAATAAACCAACTAATAGGGCACCAAATATTGAAAAGAAACTAAGTAGAAGTGTATTCTTCGCCCCTTCCAGAAGAAAGGGCAAAGAATTTATTAACACATCAGTTGTCTCACTCACTTACATTTTCTCCATTAAAATATTCTTTAGAAATGTCTGCAAGCGTTCCATCTTCCTTCATTTCTTGTAGTGCACCGTTGATCTTTTCAATAAGCTCTTCGTTTCCTTTTGGTAGGGCAAAGGCCATTTCTGTTTTGTTGAATGTTTCTCCAACGCCTTTTACTTTATAATCCTGTTCAGGAAGCTCAGTTAAAATGAAGAGACGATCATTCATCGCTGCTTCAATGTTACGTTCGTTACTAAGATCTGTTAACACCTGGTTAGCGCCCTTGTAGATTTTCGTTTCAGCACCAGCTTCTTCAGCAGCCTGAGCATAGTTACTTCCCTGGGTAGTTCCTACGGTTTTTCCTTCAAGATCTTCTATACCTTTAATATCATCGTTATTCTCGTTAACGATCACTTGTCCACCTGAATAAGTGTATGGTTCTGTAAAATCAAATTGCTCTTTACGATCATCTGTGATCGTTACTTGATTGGCGACCATATCGATGCGTTCTGTTTCAAGTGAAGATAGAAGTCCTTTCCATTCAATCGCTTTAAATTCGGCTTTCATTCCGATACGATCGGCAACTTCACGTGCAACCTCGACATCGTAACCTGTAATTTCGTTATTATCATCTCGATAGCTGAATGGTGGATAAGTTGCTTCTGTTCCAATTAATAGGGTTTCTTGCTCTTTTGAACTGCCTTCTTCGTTATTTTCTGTATTATCATTGCTACCGCAGGCAGCAAGTACAGTAAGTGTTAATGCAAGCACCAACCCTAGCATCCATTTTTTATTCAAAATAACATCCTCCTTTTAATTCCTACAAAATTGATGTGAATTATAAATTTATTGTAGTTAGCATTTAACTTAAAGTCAATCAAGAAACATTATTGACGTTAATTTACCGCTTCATGCAAGAAGATAAATAAAAAAAGCTTCCTCGGTTTAAGAGGAAGCTTTCCCTATCATTTTATTAACGAATGCGCAGTTCTGATTCAGTATCAAAGAAGTGACATTTGTTCATATCAAAAGCAAGGCTGATGTTTTGACCATTTTGAATATCCGTACGAGAGTCAACACGAGCTACAAAATCTTGATCAGCTACTTTGGAATAAAGATATGTTTCAGCACCCATCAATTCGGCTACATCAATGATAGCACTTACTTTAGTATCCTGTGAAGATTCGATGAAGACAGGCTCATCATGGATATCTTCAGGACGAATACCAAGCATAACTTCTTTGTTCAAGTATCCTTGTTCACGAAGGGTTTTCATTTTTCCTTCAGGAACTTTCACTTGAATATCACCTAGCTTGAAATAGCCATCTTCTAATGTACCGCTGAAGAAGTTCATTGCAGGAGATCCAATAAAGCCACCAACGAAGACGTTGTCAGGTGCATCGTATACTTCTTTTGGTGAGCCTACTTGCTGGATAAGCCCATCTTTCATAATAACGATACGCGTTGCCATCGTCATCGCTTCAGTTTGGTCGTGAGTAACGTAGATAGTCGTTGTTTGTAGACGCTGATGAAGCTTAGAAATTTCAGCACGCATTTGAACACGAAGTTTTGCATCAAGGTTTGAAAGAGGCTCATCCATCAAGAACACTTGTGGATCACGAACAATCGCTCGTCCTAATGCTACACGCTGACGTTGACCACCAGAGAGTGCTTTAGGTTTACGATCTAATAGGCTTTCAAGCCCAAGAATACGAGCAGCGTCCGTTACGCGGCGCTCAATTTCTTTTTTGTCGAACTTGCGTAGTTTCAATCCGAATGCCATGTTATCGTATACGTTCATGTGAGGATACAGGGCATAGTTTTGGAATACCATTGCGATATCACGATCTTTTGGTGCAACGTCGTTGACGCGACGATCACCAATAACGAGGTCTCCATCTGAGATATCTTCAAGGCCGGCAATCATACGAAGCGTCGTTGATTTACCGCAACCAGAAGGACCTACGAAAACAATAAATTCCTTATCTTTAATATCCAGGTTAAAGTCTTTTACTGCCTCAAATTTGTTATCATATCTTTTGTAAATGTGATTGAGAGCGATCTCTGCCATGTTAATGCCTCCTAAGAAATGAACTCTTTTGCTAGTTCTAAGTCTACTCTATGAAAACGCTATCGTAAATTGGGAGCGTGCACAAAAATACCATTAGGTTTTGTGCATTCTGTACGAAATGCCATTATTTATACGTAATATTGTTGAAAAAGGTAAAAAAACGGTTCTAAATCAAATGTTGGGGTAGGAGATTCATCTCCTACTCCTTATCCTAGTTGAAAATGACGAATTTTTTTGTACTGATGATGTAAAAGGATCTTTCTTCGTAAGCGGTCATATCGCTTAAAACCAAAGGCATTTCGCTTAATGACCTTCGTTTGATTGTTTAAACCCTCGATAAAACCATTATTATAGTTCAAGGCAAAACTATTCAGGACTTCTGGTTGCCAGTTCTTAAGTGTTTGAACGGCTTGTCTGAACTCCTTCATATTCGCTGCTTCAACCGTTTTGTAGTAATTATACAGAGACTGTTTAACTTGGTTAGGATTCTCTTGACCGATTCGTTTCGCTTCCTCAAACCAGCTTCGAAACGCTTCTTTTAACTCGTAAGCCTTTCGTAATTCCTCGGATAATCCAAGGTAACGGTCCAGATACCACTTTTGTTTCTCACTCAACTGCTCATATCGCTTGTAAAAAACATGCTTCATTCGCTTGCACTTTTTACGGTCATAATCATGGAAATTCTGTTGAACTCTTCTTCGTACACGCTCTAATGCCCAATAGATGTAGCGACAAAAATGAAAGCGATCAGCCACGATGATCGGCTTTCCTAGTGCCTTTTGAACAGCTGACTTGAAGGCATAGCTCATGTCCATGATCACCACTTCAACTCGCGACCCCTTCTTGCGAAGATAGTCCTTTACGGTCTCAATGGAGCGATTAGGAAGGATATCCAAAGGCTGCTTTGTATCTCCATCCGCAATGACAACTTGATATTTTCCTTCATCGGTATCTCCTTTATATTCATCAATAGCGATGACACGAGGAAGATCACTCACTTCTTGAAGCGTTGGTGCGGCGACTTCATCAAACCGCCTTATCGCAGTTGAATGCGACGTACGAAATTGGGCTGCGGTACCCTTGAAATTCTTCCCCTGTACCACGCGTAATCCCAGGGCCTGATTCCATTCCTTTGAGTGACGCTGATAGCGATTGACGATCGAATTCCTTTCAGCGAATCGTTTCCCACAAGCACACACATAACGGCGCTTGCGATAAAACAAAAAAGCCGTTCGCTCAAATACTTTAAGGTGTTGTACTTTCTGAGTCCGATAATCATGAACACGTACAGTCCATTCTTCACATTGGGGGCACTGGTGCGCCTTCTTTGGCACTTCAATATGAACATGATACTGGCCATTAATGGCTTCCATTTTCGATACCATCACTTCTTCTAATCCGGGTAAATTCATGTTAAAATGCACGTACACGCAACTCCAATCTTTTTCTTGTTTCTCGTCAATTCAAGTGTAAAAGATATAGGAGCTTGCGTGTATTTTTGTGCTTCATTTTCTTAAACCCCAACAAATATTATAGAGCCAAAAAAACTGCGTTTATTAACGCAGTTCCATCGCAAGAAGAGAAAGGTAAACCATCACAGCTCCTTGAAAACTTTTTACATCAATTCCTGTTTTCTCTATAAATTTATCCACACGATATTGAAGACTATTTCGATGTACATAAAGTTGTTTGGCTGCAAGAGTAATATTTAAGTTAGATTCTAAGTAGATGCGAATACTCTTCAAAAGCTCTGTGTCATGTTGTACGGGTTCGATAGCTTTAATTAAGTAATCAATCGATTCGTCACTTGCCTCGTGGAAGAGGACGGACGGGACCATATCCTGGTGCGTAAATACCATTTGTGATGGCATAAGATTTCGTCCTGTTGAGAACCATTTTTTTTCGGCTTTATAAATCCGTTTTAAATGGCTGTTATCATAATGTTGAATCGTTTGTCCGACAAAAAGAGACATGCCTGTGAAAAAGTCGGCAGTAAGTGCAGCAGCTGTTTGTTTAAGTTCATCTACCATCTGTTCGTCAAATTCATTTGTTTGAACGAGCAGACCTTCTTTGTCATTTTCAAATAGGAGTACAGTTTCTTCTGAAAATAAGCCGGTCATGGCTTCTGTGAAATCGGATAGATCTGATGGTGCATTTTTGAGGTTGAAATGTATGTATCGAATTGGGAGATCTATTGTAAGGTCAACGCTGAGATCGTCCTCAAAAAGAAGAGATGTCCATTTTTTTTGGGTAAGAGTCATGGACTCATTTTCCAGTCGGACAGTAGGGAAGAAGGCATTTAATAACTCATTTTCCTCGTTTGTTAGTCGCGTTTTACGTATGCCAAATCGTTCACCATCGGTTGTTCTATACCAGTGGAAAAGATCAGGTTGATCGGAGGTAACGACGAAATCATTTCCATATAGTTCAGCTAGTTTTGCATTCATAAGTGCCCCTCCTAAGTAACAGTTAACATATAGTATAACGTAATGATGAACACAAATTAATAATGAATCAAAGAAAAGAACCTCTATATGTGTAAGAGGTTCTTTTCTAAATTAGCCGTGATTGTCTTCGTTCAGTTTCAGTGAACGAATGAAAAGCATTTACTTTTATGTGATTATGAATAGTTTTGTTGATCATCATTTCTTCTTTGTTTACCTGAACGATGTGGAGGCTCCTGTTCCATGAGTGGAATAGCTTCCTCGATTTGAGCCTGCTTGTAACTTTGATGAACGGCACCGCCGGCCATTCCTTCATTAACCATACGGTCAATGTCCATATCGTATTTATCGCGACCTTCGTACTGAGAGTCTTCTGTTCTTTTGTTCGGCATCCTTTTTCATCTCCCTATTTCTTTGAATAGGGTTATTATGTGAAGAAATCAGGAGAATTATGAGTCCTGCTGTTCATAGACGTGAAAAAGCATGAGCTCATGAATTTGAGATTGCAGTTTGTTTTGCTCCGATTCAGGTGGAGCAGGTTGATACCATTCGAATTGGCCAGTATGGAGATAAAGAGTACGATAATATGTTCCCTGATAGAAAAAAGATACTTCCCATTTAGGTTTTCTTATTTTTGATCCAACTGATTTATATTGAAAGTGCGAAATCATGGTATTCCCCCAAATCACCTTTTTTATCATCATAACATAGGAAGCTAATACGCAGAATACGTTCGAAAAGAAGTGAGGAGAGAACGTATAAATGCTTGATGAATAAGTGGTTCATCAAAACGCATTGGTTTCGAATTCGCTTCAAAAATCCAGAAATGTCCTTCGCTGTCTTTTCCAATGTCCAAAGAGCATTCAAGCATCTTTTCTTTTTCTTCAAGTGATTCTGCAGTGCGAATAGCGAGCTCTCTTACCCGAATTTCATCGTCATTGTTGGCCACCTTATGAAAAGGGAGGATTTTTCCTCCTCTTGGAACATGAGTCGTCAGGCTGTTATTCTGTGCAGCTCTTATGCCGATACCTGTGACCTGCCAACTTTTTAATGGTTTTTGCAAAAGAATTCTAAAATCATAAGGATATTCATTATGAGTTGCGAGATCAATTTCACGTTGGATCAAATATTGCTCATGAATTAAGGGAGTGACGTGTTCTTTAACTAAGGCGAGATTTGGAAAGAAACGAGTGTTTTCGTGATCGGTGAATAGAAAACCGGACTTAACAGTTTTAACTTTAAATATTCCTCTACCTTTGCTTCCAGATGCAGGTTTGCAGAAAATAGATGAATATGTTTTTAGAAATGTATTAAGATTCGCATCTGTAAAGCAAGCTGTTTCTGGAATGTGATGCATTAATGCTTCATTCTCAGCTAAGTGATCGAGTATTTCATTTTTGAGGAAAAAAGATCGGTTAAAAAATGGAATGCCTTTTAACTTCAACAAGTTGAAAAAAGATCTCACTTTTGGAATGCGTTCTTCTGCCCTGTCAGGAATTCGATTGTACACAATATTAGGATATGGGAAGCGAAAACCTGTCCATTTTTGAGATGTAGCATCATAGAGATAGCCATTGATATATGAGGGGTAAATGTCGTCAGGTGTAAAAACAAACGAAAGCCCTCCGGAATCAGTCAATTCCTTTTGAATGGATTTGAAGATCGCAGCATTGCCACTGAAATGGTGATGTAAGTTAGACCCTGCCAGAATGCCAACAAGAGGTCGAATGGCATCATGAGGAGTTTGAAGCTTTACAATAGAAGAAGAGAAAGCAGGAGAGGGAGAGAGCCTGGATGGCTCTTTCCCCCAATATACATATTGATAGCTACTTTTTTGATGCCACCGATTATTTTCTCTACTGTAAAATAATTCGATCATACTGGTGTAACCAGCTGTTTTTCAATGGTGGATCTTGCTAAAAAGATCGCGTATTCCATTGGTAATGTTCTCGTTTTGGCTTCTTCCGCTTTCAATCTCGGATGGGCAAAAATGCCTCTTCCAGGTTTTGAATTTGCTTCAAATAAATAAATTTCCCCTTCTTTTGTAATCCCGAGGTCAAATCCAATTTCGCCAATAAAGCCTGAAACTCTTTTATCGATGGCACGACTTAGTAGCAGGGAAGCTTCCATTAAATCTGTTTCAACTTGTTTTTTAATACCAAATTCAGAAGTGAGCTCTCCAATTGTTTTAACTGTTCCGTTAGAAGCCATGTGAGTGGTTAAACTTCCAGCTCCTGCAATCTTTGCAGCGATCGCACTAACTTCCCACTTCCCCTCTTTGTTTTTGTTTGTATGAACACGATAATCCATGGAACGCTGATTAATCCGATGTAAGTCAATTCCTTGTTGAGCAATTAAACCGTTCATGCCGTTTGGATATTGGGTTTTAAGAAGGCGTGCAAGAGAGGTATATCTTCTTAGACGATTTTCTTTGGCCGTTCTGAACCTGCAATAATAATACTTCTCATCGGCTGGCTTTAGAATTTGTTGAATCCCAAGCCCAAGACTACCGTTGGCAGGCTTAATAAAGATCTGTTCGTAATCCTTTAACATACGTGAGATTATGGCGCTCTTAGGACTTAATACAGTTTCAGGTAAATACGGCTTAACGATTGAGTCTTCACGTAGCTTTTCGAACATCGTCCATTTATCGAAAAATCCTGGGTTAAACCAGGGAGTGAAATATTGAGATTGAAGTTTCTCCATTGTAGTGCTTACTTGTTCGATGCTTGCTGAGCTTCGATTCGGTAGTCGATCGTATACAACATCAGGAATGGGAACAGTTACTCTGTACCATCCTCGCTTGTTATACATTAATCCTTTGATGCTTCCCGTTTTCCAATCAATATGATGAGCACCAAATGCAAAGCCAAAAGCACCACACTTAGAGGTAGCGGATAGTAGCTTGGCAAAATACATACTGCGCTCTCCGATAGGTCTCATACTATCCTTAGTAAATCCTGCAGTGAAAATACCTACTAAAGGTCCAATATGAAGAGAATTTCCTTTTTCGAAAAGGTGAACAGACATTTCTTCAGGAACACCTAATATTTTCCATAAGTCTTCTGAAATAAGGTATTCTTCTTTGTTACTAGGGTGAGGAGAAACCGTGCAGAATGAGCGTCTTGACCCAAAGCAAAGTTGATTCGGAAAAGAAACTTGGTCAACCCATTCCTTAAACTTTGTTGGAGGAACATAGAAATTCCCTTGAGAATTAATGTCCTTTTTTAATGGAAGAATCGTGTTCATGATTCGATAACCCCTTTCTTCTCATTCATGAGAGACCGGCAATATTGAAACGGTATAAAATGTAAAGAATCGTATGGTTGAATGGCTTTGTGTCCAGGTTTAGAGTTGGCTTCAAGTAACCAGACTTTACCACTTCGGTCAATTCCGAAATCAAGACCAAGTTCAAACAACGGAGGAAATGTACTCTCGAGGTTAGTAGCAATACAACGGGAGAGGAGATTAATCTTTTGATCTGCGGCTTGGAGAACAGTTTCGGGAATAGAGAGCTTGTGATCACTTTGAATAGAGCCACCACTATGCAAATTAGATACAAAAGAGTCAGAACTCCCTACGCGCGTAGCACGGCCAATCTCCTTCCAACTTTCGATCGACGTTTTCTTCATTACCACTCTTCGATCAAAAGGTCGGTTGTTTTGGTCAAGTAAAGAAAGCCATTCTTGGGCTATATAGTCACGCTGGTTTTGAATTCTCCTCATTATTTTGAGGAAAGAACTGGTTGTATCATAAGTATGATGAAGGACGTTCCCATTATGATTGATTTGAGCATCAACTTGATTTTGATTTCGGGTAAGGAGCATTAACCCATTTCCTTGAGAACCTACCACTGGTTTTAGAACGACCTTCTCGTGCTTCGTTAATAAATCGGATATAACGCTAGCGCTAGTAGCAGGCTGAAGCTTAACTGTTTGTGGAAGGTGCCGATTTATAAATGGCTTTTGCTTTAATTGTTTGTATATCGCCCATTTTCCTGGTAACCCGTGTCCTAGAAAAGTAGCGTTAGACTCGTTTTTTAACCACTTAATAAAGGAGGCTTCCATTTCTGTTATGAGACCATTATGGAAGCAGCGATCATAAATAAAATCAGGAATCGGAAAATTTGTTTCCAGCCATTTTTTTGTCTTTGGATCGTATTTCATTCCTAGAAGACTATTTCTAAAGTGCTGATCTGGAGAAAAACGATAGACGTTAAATCCAGAAGTGGATCCTGCTTCACCTAATTTAGAAAGGTAATCTCCTTCATGTTGGAGCGAACGTTGTAAAATACCAAGTGATGTCATACCTTGCTCCTTTTAAGATGACGTGTACCAGTTAATTAAGCGGATAAGTGCTTTAACCGATGGGCGATAGGTACTTGGTGTGATTCCTTCAGAAGTCTTGGAAGGTTTTGTGTTCACTTCAATGATCCAGGGGTGACCATTTTTATCAGAAGACATGTCGATTCCAAGCTCCGCAAATACTCCTTCACTTTCACGATCAATGATCTGTGAAATCTCACAGGCCAATTCGGGAAGGATTCGCTTCATTTGTCTTTTCATTGAATCCTCTAAGGGGGTGAGCCCCTCATCAAACTTTTTTAGTAACGCGCCGCGTGCAATATTGGATACGAACTGGTCATTTGTTCTAGAAACGCGCGAAACGGCTGAGACAACTGACCACTTGTCTCCAATACCTTTCAAGCATAAAATGCGGAAATCAACGGGGCATCCATTGACCTCAATTAGGGGAATGCCTTGTTGAATAAGATAAGGAATCGTTTTAGATCGTGAGCGAATGGTCGTATAAATGTTTTGAAGCGAATGTGACGTGAGCGTTTGATTGCCATTAAAGCTTGAGTAATCAAGGTAATAGAGATCATCTTTCTGAGTGATTCGAAAAATATGTTTTCCCTGACTTCCATTTAAAGGTTTCAAATAAAGGATAGGGTATTTATCGATCATGAAATGAATATCGTCGATTGTCTCTAACAAAACCGTTTCAGGAAGATAGGGTGCGACTTCATCGTAAGAAAGTAACTTCTGATGAACATCCCATTTATCAAGAAAGGATTCATTAAAATAGGGGATCTGTTGATCACGCCAATAGGTTTTTAATTGTTGAATGTAAACGGATTTCTCAAGCTTTCTCGAATGAATTCGATTATAGATGACAGAAGGGATGGGTAGCGTGGCTTCTACCCAGTCACGTTGGTTCCAAATCATACCCGAGACTTTAGTGTCACTCCACGGTTTTAGTGTGTAAACATAGAACAGAATATGATGCTCTTCGCAGTATTCTGCGACTTCTTTACAGAATTCCGTATAGGATCCGAATGGTGTTTCTTTCAGTCTAGAAATGTTAATCGCAAGACAGAAAATAGGACCGATTGAGAGCATTTGTTGCTGATGACTATAGGTAAGTGTAATCGGAAGAGATTGATTTGGAAGAGACAGAGAAGCTAGTAGTTCGGGTGAACAATATACGGTATGACTTGATGAAGTGCGATAGACCTTGACTGTTACAAATTCCTCAAGCACGCCACATCGAAGTCTAAGTGATGTATCTGAAAGCTTCCATTTTGAGGCGATGTTTTCTGGAATGGAAAGGGTATGATTAGATTGAGCTGAGGTTGAATTCTCTGGTTGTAAAATAATCTTTTCAGTATGTTTCATTCAAGACCCTCGTTCAACGTTTTTTCTTTTTTTACCTTCCTTTAACTGGATAGGCAATAGCGGATATCGTATACTATGAAGATGGAGTTTACTATGTGAACGTGAGAAATAGAAAGGTTGAGGTACGATGTCGTCCATTATCATAACGATCCTATTTATGATTGCCATTGGCGCTGTTATAGGTGGGTTTACAAATTCGTTAGCTATTAAAATGCTATTTAGGCCATATGAAGCTCGTTATATAGGGAAGTGGAAAGTTCCATTTACCCCAGGATTAATTCCAAAACGTAGAGATGAGCTGGCAGTCCAGCTAGGTAAAATGGTCGTTGAACATCTTCTAACGGCTGAGGGAATACAGCAAAAAATGAACGATCCAGTATTCAAGCGTACGATGATTGAATATGCGCAAAAAGAAGTTCTTAAACTTTTAGAGTCTGATGAGAAAATTGAAACACTTTTAAAGAAAGGACTTCATCTAGAGGATCCAGCCAAAGATATTAGAGCGAATGCAAGCTCCTACATCAATGGGAAAATTGAAAAGAAACTATTGGATTTGAAAAATAAAGAACTAGCTGAGATTCTTCCGGAAAAAATGCAAACGAGAATTGATAGCTCAATCGAACCAATTGCTGATCTCGTTTTAACAAAAATTAGTGATTACATTGCTTCTGCTGAGGGCAAGCATAAGCTTTCTGTTATGATCGACCGTTATCTTGCAGATCGAGGAACGCTTGGAAGCATGATTAACATGTTTTTTACAAACACAAGACTAGTAGATAAAGTACAGCCTGAGTTACTTCGTCTTCTTAAGCAAGACGATATTCAAAATGTTATCATAACGATGCTTGAGAAAGAGTGGAATTCGCTCAAAGAAACGAAATTTGCAGCGTTTGAAGATAAATTTAATTCAGAAGAACTTGTCAAAGAGGTAACAGATCTCATTGTGAATGAACTCCCAATTAATCACGTTCTGAATCTTAGTCTATCGGAAGCAGTTGATCCATATAAGGAGCGCATTGTTGAAGACATAGTTCCACGACTAGTAGATGCTGCTGGTCAGTATCTCAGTCAGAATCTCCAGCCACTCATGGAACAACTACACCTGGCAGACGTAGTGAAAAGTCAGGTGGAGACGTTCTCTGTTGGACGTCTTGAAGAGATGGTTCTTTCGATTTCACGTCGTGAATTTAAGATGATCACGTACCTTGGAGCTGTGCTCGGAGGAATGATTGGTTTAATTCAAGGAGTAATCATTACCCTTATTGGATGAATTTCGTGTCAGTCTTTGTTATAGTGGGGAAGTACAGGGTTATGAGAGCGAAATAATCCTCATTTACTAAGGAGGTATATACAATGGCAGAGAAAAATCTTTACGACGTAGCATACGAATTAGAAAGCGCAATGCGTGAGCACGAGGACTACACAAAGCTTAAAGAATTATATGATCAGGTAAACCAGGATGAAGTAGCAAAGAAACTTTTTGATAACTTCCGTAACATGCAAATGGAGCTTCAACAAAAGCAAATGAGTGGTCAACAGATCACAGAGGAAGAAGCTCAAACGGCTCAACAACAAGTTGAACTTGTTCAGCAGCATGAAGTGATTTCTCAGTTGATGCAACAAGAGCAGCGCATGAGCCAGGTTATTCAGGACATCAACAAAATCGTAACGAAGCCTCTAGAGGACCTTTACGGTAGCCCTGAAGAAGACGTTCAGCAATAATACAAAAAACGGTTCACCCAATTGGGTGAACCGTTTTTTGTATTCATAGTACCGATTACTTGTTCATAAGAAGTAAGTTAGCGTATAACCTTTGTTGCTGTGTGATTTTGGGTTTATTCGAGTGAAACAAATGCTTCAATCGAATAAGCACAAAATGAGAGAGGTGGTATTAAAATATAAAAAAATAAGGACTATGAAGCGTTTTCTATTACGCCAACAACTTCAAATTGAGTTGGTTGCGAAATGATCGTTTCTTCAATGGCGCACTCAGGACAATTTAATTGAAGTTCTCTTTTCTCATTTCCTCCAATAGTACCTCGAAATTCATGATCACATTCAGAGCATTTGTAAATGTGTGGTTCATTGAATTCTCCTGTGCAGTCAAACCTGATTCTCTCTTTTCCTTTGGTCATAAGTAAAACCCCTTTCGTTATTTGTAATCTATTTGTAATAAACTAGTTTCATATTAAAACTTCCCACGGTGTCCGTATTCTAAACGCCAAATTCATCCAAACATGTCATTATCATAAATTTAAGTGATAAGACAAGAATTACGAGTCATAGAGATAAGTGTTATAAGGACTACTTTTTACACAGGAGGGATCCGAATGGTCTATCAACTTCTTGCCTTAGATATTGATGGGACTTTGCTTAGATCCAATCATAAAATTGATAAGGAAACAAAGGACGCTATTAGCTATGTGAGAGAAAAGGGAGTTTACGTTACGCTAACGACTAGTCGCAACTTTGCATCTGCTAAGAAAATTGCAAAGGCGGTGAAGTTAGATGATGTGATGCTCGTTACTCATAGCGGCGCGTTTATTGCTGAAGAGGTTGAAGAACCGGTTTATGAAGAGAGAATACCCAATCAAGATGTTCGTGAGATTGTTAAGATCCTTGAAGGATTTGACTGCCATATTCGCATTATTCATGAACGATTAGCCGTTGGTAATCGCGTAAAGCATAATCATTACTTATCTGCTAAAATGACGCTCGGAATAGGAGATCCATTATTCTACCCCGTGAACTTTGTTGAAACCTTAAGTGAGTATCTCGAAAAGAAAGATTTATCCCCTCCGAAAATTGACGCTCATTTCTTTAATGAAGAAGAAAGAGAGGAAGCCCGTCTCCTGTTAGAAGAGCGAATTCCTTCTATTTCGGTTGTTCGATCGACAAAATGTAATTTTGGAATCATTCCAAAAGGCGTCTCAAAAGCAAAAGGATTGCGCATTTTAGGAGAGAAATTAGGAGTATCTGTCGATCAAATGGTGGTAATTGGCGATGCGGATTGTGATGCTGAAATGATTCGTCAAGCAGGCCTTGGTGTCGCGATGGGAAATGCTTCTTATGAGCTAAAACGACTTGCGGATTGGGTAACCCGCTCAAATGATCAACAGGGCGTATCCTACATGGTTAAAGAAGTTTTTAGAAGACAAATGCGAGTTCAATTAAAAAGGTAATGGTTAAAGAGAATATAGACGCCTTCATCGAACCCTGGCGATTTATGGGGAATGAAGGCGTTTTTTATGTTACTTTTGAATCATTTTAACAAAATGAAAAGGCTTTCACGAAAAAACCGCTAATATGTATAATGTTTGATAATTTTGAATTCTGGAGGGATAGTATGCAAAAATTACTCGACTTGAATCCAAAGGTGACTGAATTTCTGAAAGGAACGAAAAAACTTTATATTAATGGTCAATGGAAGGATTCGTTATCAGGAAGAACATTTGATACCCTAAACCCCTCAACTGGTGAAGTGCTTGCAACAGTTAGTGAAGCCGTGAAAGAAGATATTGATGAAGCCGTTATGGCAGCTCGTAAAGCTTTCGACAGTGGTCCGTGGTCGCGCATGTCTGCGTCAGCTAGAAGCCGATTAATTTATAAGCTTGCTGATTTAATGGAAGAAAATAAAGAAGAACTTGCCATGCTTGATACGCTTGATAACGGTAAGCCGATTCGTGAAACGCAGAATGCCGATGTACCACTAGCGATTGAGCACTTTAGATACTACGCTGGCTGGTCAACAAAAATTATGGGACAAACCATTCCCGTTAATGGACCATATTTTAATTACACACGTCATGAGGCCTTAGGGGTTGTTGGACAAATCATTCCATGGAATTTCCCTCTACTTATGGCGGCATGGAAGCTTGGAGCAGCTTTAGCGACGGGGTGTACCGTTGTTCTTAAACCTGCGGAGCAAACACCACTTTCAGCTCTATATCTAGCGCAGCTGATGGAGGAAGCTGGATTCCCTGAAGGCGTTGTGAACGTCGTACCAGGGTACGGTGAAACAGCAGGTGATGCACTAGTTAAGCATCCAAATGTAGATAAAATTGCATTTACAGGATCAACTGATGTAGGTAAGTATATTATGAACCAGGCTTCGAATGATTTGAAGCGAGTGACGCTTGAGCTGGGAGGTAAATCACCAAATATTATTTTACCAGATGCTGATATGACAAAAGCGATACCAGGCGCGTTAAGCGGTATTATGTTTAATCAAGGACAGGTTTGCTGTGCTGGATCAAGACTATTCGTACAAAAGAAAGCCTATGATAATGTGATGGCTGATTTAGTGAGTCATAGTCAAAAGATCAAGCAGGGAGCAGGATTGGATCCTGAAACGCAAATGGGACCACTCGTATCCGCTGAGCAGCATGAACGCGTAATGAGCTATATTTCAAAAGGGCAGGATGAAGGTGCTGAGTTACTTACTGGAGGACAGGTTCCTTACGATAAGGGATATTATGTCCAACCTACGATTTTCTCTGATGTGGATGATAAAATGACCATTGCAAAAGAGGAAATCTTTGGACCAGTAGTAGCCGCAATGCCGTTTGAAGACCTTGATGAAGTAATCGAGCGAGCGAATGCTTCGAATTATGGACTAGCGGCTGGACTATGGACAGAGAACCTCAAGTCCGCACACTATGTTGCAAACAAAATTAAAGCTGGTACTGTTTGGGTGAATTGCTATAATGCATTTGATGCGGCTTCTCCATTTGGTGGCTATAAGCAATCTGGTATGGGAAGAGAAATGGGCTCCTATGCACTAAATAATTACACAGAAGTGAAGAGCGTTTGGATTAACTTAAAATAACAGAAGAAAACCGCTCGTCCTTTACGGACGGGCGGTTCTTTTTAATGTTCTATTCTTAGGTGAAGTACTTCCAAAGTTTCAATTCGATCAGCTAATCATCAGAAAATCAAAATATGATAGCGCTATCTTTTTAATACGATTAATTTACCAGCAGAGGATACAACTCGTGCCGTATGGTTTTCAAAACCTTTTTGCTTTAAGAGTTCTTCGCCAACTTTTTTTGCTTCTTTGTCATCCTGTGCATCAAAGCTTTCATCTAGAACAGTCTCTCCGCTTTTTTCGAATGCCGTGATAATGTACTTTTCCATATTATCGCCTCCTCCTTTTAGTTTACCGATGTAATAATTTCTTGTCACTTATTTTTGGAAAAAACGAATCTTTTGAGAAAACGAAACGTTATACTAGTTGGGAAGCTATTTTTCATGTAATGAATGTCAATATAAAGGGGGAAGCTATGCTCGAATTTCAGAATGTATCAAAAAGATTCGGACCTTTTACAGCAGTAGAAGGACTTAATTTATCAATTCCTGAGAATGAGATTTTTGGGTTACTTGGAGGTAATGGAGCGGGTAAGACAACAACATTTCGAATGCTATTACGCCTCATTGATCAAACAAATGGAACGATTAGCTGGAAGAAAGAAGAAATATCTTATGATTCAAGCCATTTAATTGGCTATTTACCTGAAGAACGCGGTCTTTATCCAAAGATGAAAGTGAAAGATCAATTAATTTATCTTGGCAAGTTACGTGGGATGAAGAAAGCTGATATTGAGAAAGAAATTGTTATATGGCTTGATCGTTTCAATGTGCCAGAATATCTTGATAAAAAGGTAGAAGAATTATCAAAAGGAAATCAGCAAAAAATACAATTTATTGCAGCAGTTATTCATAAGCCAGAGCTTCTCATTCTTGATGAGCCATTTAGCGGGCTGGATCCAGTAAATGTGGAAGTGTTGAAAGAAGCTGTTCTTGATTTAAAGAATGCAGGAACAACGATCTTGTTTTCTAGTCACCGAATGGAGCATGTGGAAGAACTTTGTGAGCATCTTTGTATACTACATAAAGGAAAAGCAGTTGTTTCTGGGAACTTAAAAGAAATCAAGCGTTCTTATGGTAAGAAAAACATTATCATTGACGTTGATTTTGATCTAACATTTCTAGAAAATATTGAAGGGGTTCATCACATAAAGCAAGGAATGAATCATAGCACTGTTCAAATAGCAAATGAGCAAGTTTCTCAGAAGGTTTTACACGAGTTGATGAACAAAGGGTTTGTTAGAAAGTTTGAACTAGAGGAGCCGTCATTAAACGATATCTTTATTGAGAAAGTGGGTGCGGCATATGAATAAATTTCTTATTGTCCTCTCCCAAACATATTTAAATCGACTGAAGTCCAAGGCATTTATTATTACAACGGTTATTACGCTACTTATGATCTTTCTCATTACAAATCTTTCGACCATTATAGATAATTTCGATTCGAGTGAAGCGGATCGAGTGGGAGTCATCGATACAGCTTCGTATTATACACAACTTGAAAACCAAATGAAGATGATGGAATCTGATATTGTATTAGAAAAATTCGATGGCTCTGAAGAAAAAGCCGAACAGGCTATTGAAGAGGGTGATCTCGATAGCTATTTGATTCTTAAAGAAAACGAAAATTCCGAACCGACGGCCCTTTATAAAGCGGAGACAGTAGCAGAACAAGTCACTCCACAAGTTCTTGAATCAGCACTTCAGCAATTGAAGAGTACAATTGCTGCTGAGAAAGCAGGGGTTACTCAGGAGCAGCTTAGTGAAATCGACCAACCTGTCCAGTTTCAAAAAGTTGCACTCGAAAAAGGAGCAAAGACAGAAGATGAATTAAATCAAGCAAGAGTGTTCGTTTATGTACTTCTATTCGTCATCTATTTTTCAGTGATTTTCTATGGAAATATGGTTGCTGTGGAAGTGGCGACAGAGAAATCATCGAGAGTAATGGAAATCTTAATTTCAAGCGTTTCGCCAGTCAAGCAAATGTTTGGGAAAATACTTGGAATTGCCTTACTCGGTTTAACACAATATGCGATCATTATTGCAAGTGGGTACCTCTTTATGCAAATGCAGGAAGATGAGCTCGCAGAAGCAGGTTTCCTATCCTTTCTTAATTTTAGTAACCTTTCAGCTTCACTCATCATTTATGCGATCGTATTCTTTATTCTTGGCTATTTACTGTATGCGACGATTCTTGCAATGGTAGGCTCACTCGTTAGTAGAGCAGAAGAAGTTCAGCAAATGATTATGCCAGTCCAGTTTCTCATTATCATCGCTTTCTTTATTGCGATGTTTGGACTAAGTACGCCGTCTTCTACATTTGTCACCATTTCGTCCTTCATTCCCTTCTTTACACCAGTAGTGATGTTCTTACGGGTAGGTATGCTCTCCATTCCATTCTGGGAAGTAGCCATTAGTCTTGCACTCCTAATTGGATCGATTGTGTTTTTTGCAATCATCGGGGCGAAAGTTTACAGAGGTGGTGTTCTCATGTATGGGAAATCATCTTCTTTAAAAGATATAGGCAAAGCGTTAAAGTTATCACGACGTGAGTAATAGCTT
Source organism: Anaerobacillus sp. QJM3NY_17 (assembly GCF_056173665.1). Classification (NCBI taxonomy): domain Bacteria; kingdom Bacillati; phylum Bacillota; class Bacilli; order Caryophanales; family Bacillaceae; genus Anaerobacillus; species Anaerobacillus sp. QJM3NY_17. The sequence goes on from NZ_CM149685.1 coordinate 550,341, forward strand.
TCAACTAACAATCTAGAAAGTTCCGGAACTTTAGTTCCCGGGACTTTTCTTTTTTTTTCTTGTCGCATGATGAGTATAAAATCATTGTATGAGAAAAAGCGGAATCGTGCGAACGTGCGCTCGTTTGATTATGGTAAAATGAGAGATAGAGAGCATTAGAAAGGGAGATGAGTGATGAAAGAAGTAACCTTTCTGCACTGCGCGGATCTTCATTTAGACAGACCATTTTCCGGTACAAATCAGTTACCTAAATCCATCCATGAGTTTGTTCGAGAAAGTGCCTATCGTTCATTACGAACAATCGTTGATATTGCTATTAATCAACGGGTAGATTTTGTGCTGTTTGCAGGAGATTTATTTGATAGTAGCTATCGTAGCTTGAAAGCACAGATGATTTTATTACAACAATTGAAAAGATTGGATGAGGCAGGCATTTATAGCTATCTTTCTCATGGAAATCACGATGCGCTAGATGGAGAATGGGTTGATTTAACGTGGCCAGATACAAGTTATTTTTTTGGAGCGGAAGTAGAATCGGTTTCGTATAACAGAGATCAGACACCAATCGCATATATTCATGGCTTTAGCTATCCCACGCGTCATGTGAATGAGAAAATGGTAAGTGCATATGAAAGGGTAGATGAAGAGAGTTTCCAGATCGGAATGCTTCATGGGAATTTAGAAGGACAAACAGAACATTCTTCCTATGCTCCATTCACAATAACTGAACTAATGAATAAGAAATTTGATTACTGGGCTCTTGGGCATATTCATCAGAGAGCAATACTATCAGAAGAGCCCTTTATTGTTTATCCCGGTAATATACAAGGAGCACACTCGAAAGAACGTGGTGAAAAAGGGTGTTATGTTGTAAAGTTAAGCGATTCTGAGCCATCGCTTGTTTTTCATCATACCGCTGATGTAACCTGGCACAAGTCTATTATTGATATTGGACAGTGTGATACGATCCAAGATCTTTTAAATAACTGTGAAGAAATTTTGAACCAGGAAATTTTCTCTACTGGAGGACATTTCATTAATCTTGAATTAGTTGGCAATAGTCCGATACATTCAGAGTTAATACATGGGGATCATTTAGAAGATATATTGCAGACGCTACAACTTAATAGAGAAATGGAAGACGAAGGATTTGTTTGGCCATATAAATTCACACTAAAATCAATGCCACTCTGGGATCGCGAGAATTTAAAACAGCAGAATGGATTTTTACAGGATATTTTATTTACCTCTGATCAGTACGAGCATTCCCAAATGAAAGAAGCGTTAGCTCCGCTATTTGAACATAGACGAGCTAGAAAAGCTCTACACCCCATTGAAGACGAGCAACAATTAATAAAAGAAGCTGAAGAGCTATTACTTACATATCTCATTGAGTCAAAAGGTGGTGAGAGTTAATGAGGTTACTCGGTCTAACAATTTACGGGTTTGGTAAATTTGAGAATTACGAAATCGAAGACGTTTCAACTGAACTTCAGCTTATCTTTGGAGAGAATGAGGCAGGGAAATCTACACTTATCTCTTTTATTGAATATGTTTTATTCGGTTTTCCTAGCAGGCAGGAGAACTATTATGAAATGAATCATCTCTCGCGTTTTGGAGGTAGTCTCTTTGTAGAAGAAAGTGGTGAAGCATTTAGAATTGAACGGACGAGGGATAGGAATTCTGAAAATCTTTATATCTATTTTCGAGATGGTACTTCAGGAAATAGTGATGATTTAAAAAAGCTCTTAAAAGGAATGAATCGAGCTAGTTTTAGACAAATTTTCTTTTGTAACCTTACTACTTTAAATAATGATCATCATTATGATGAAGAAGCGTGGAATCAAGTCCTTTATGAAGCAGGAATGAGCGGTGGAGCTTCATTACTTGAAATTGAAAAGAATTTTGACAAGTGGCAGGGTGAAATTTTTAAGCCTGGAGGAAGAAAACCTCAACTCAATCAAGATGTGGAATCCTACGAGTCTTTAAAGAAGAAAACAAACGAATGGGAAAAGAAAAATGAGAACTACAATGAACTTATCAAAAAGACAAAGGAGTTAGAAATAAAAGTTCAAGAAAATGCTGAGCGGTTGCAATTTATCCAAAATGAGCAGCGAAAGCTTGAGCGTGAGAAGCACATCATTCCTTTATTGAATGAGAAAAAAAGACTTGAAGAAGAGATCGAGAATCTTCCTGAGTTTCATCCTTTTCCTGAAGAAGGACTTATAAGAATGGATAAATGGAAAGAACAAGCTGTTCTTCTTTCTGGGGAATTAGAAGGGTTAAAGAAACGAAAAGAACGACTAGAAAATGATATTCATCACGCTCAGTTGCTTCCTGATTCGAATGCGTTTTTACAAGAGGTATCTTATTGGAATGAAGAAATGATTCTTTATCGTGGGAGAGCAGAAGAAAGAAGAAGACTGCAGAGTGAGATACGCTCACTTAATACAACTTTAGAATCAGAGCTAATGGAATTTGGTCAGACTGAAGAAGCTCTTAAGTCCATCCATCCGACCTTTACTGGACGTGAGAGTCTCAAACAATTGGTGGCGTCCTATCAGCTTTCTGATCAGAAATACCAGTATATTCAGGAAGCTTTTCTTTCTGCACGAGATGAACTGGAGAAAGAGGAGAATGAGTATGATCGTCTGAAAACACGCCTTCTTTCACCGAAAGATCGGGAAGGGTTAGAAAAAGAACAATCGTCTTCTACTAATCAGAAGTGGTCGTTTGGGATGATAGCTGTCGCGTTATTAGTCTTTATTATTCTTGGCATTTATGAAAGTTGGCTGCTTGGTTTTGTAGCCGCGGCTATAGTGGTAGGTGGTGCCATTTTAATGAGAATGACCTCTAAAAGTACTGAGACGAAGAGTGAAGATGAGGTGCTTATTCGCGATAGAGAGTTGAGGAGACAAGCTGAGTCAATAAAAGACCAGGTCGATCGCCTTAATCGAACCTATTTGAAAGCAGCTGAAAAAGTAGACTTGTGGGAAGCAGAAAGGTATCAACTTGATGATAAGTTGAAAGAGTGGAGAACGATTCATGCTTTTCCTGAGTACATTCCTACCGATTCATTGCTTGATGCTTTTGATAGGATTGGGTCAATTAAGAAGGTTCAGACGGAACGAAATCAAAAGCAGCAGCAAATAGAAGATCTTGACTACAGTTTAACGGTAGTTGAAGATAGAATAAAGAAACTATGCGAGCGTGCAAATGTTTCCTACCAGGAGCCTGATAAAGCGATACAGCTATTGCTGCAGAAGGCAGAGGAACAAAGAGAATTAATGAGAGACATAGACCTCGCAACAAACAAGCTTCAAGAACTTGAAGAGCAGCTTGGTGGGGGAACCGAAAAGTGGCAAAGCTGTAATGATGAAATGAACAAGCTGATGCGCTTAGCAGGTGAAGATAATGAGGAAGCGTTTCGTGTGAAGGGAAAGGCTCATAAAGAAGCACAAGAGCTTAAACGACAGCTCGCAATGATTACTTCCCAATTAAGTGATGAATCGTTCGTGGAGCATACTACGGTGGAAGAAATCGATTATCATCGTGAACAGCTGGAGCACGAAGAGACTTCTATTATGAAAAAGCAGCAAGGTCTTTATCAACAGATTGCAAGTGAAAACGAACAAATTCGTCTCTTAACAGAAGATGGAACTTACGAAGAACTTCTCTTACAGCGTCAGCAGAAGGAAGATGAGATTAATTCTCTTGCGTGGAAATGGTCTGTACTGAAGGTAGCATCTGATTTTCTAACGAGGGCGAAGGCGAGGTATCAGGAAGAACGTCTCCCCGCGGTCATAAAGAAAGCAGAGAGCTATTTCAACATAATCACAGAAGGGCGGTATACAGCTATTTATCCTCCTGTAGAAGGTAATAAATTTCGAGTGCTGACCGTGGACGGCCGAGCATATAAGCCGTCTGAGTTAAGTAGAGGCACGGCAGAGCAGTTATACCTTTGTATAAGACTTTCGCTTGCGTCTATTTCGACAGTTCAGATGCCTATTTTTCTCGATGACATCTTTGTGAACTTTGATGAAAAAAGAACTGATGTTGCGAAAGCATTTATTAAAAGATTTTCAAAAGACAATCAGGTTATTTTATTAACGTGTCATACAGCTACAACAGTTGGGATAGATGACAGGATTCACATACTTGATCCGTCGCCAGCTTCCACAAAAAAAGGGACAATCTAATGAGGTGATCTTATGGAAGAAGTTTATAAAATACATTTAGTTGAAGATGAAGAAAATCTAGTGCAAATCTTAAAAACGTATATGGAAAAAGAAGGGTTTCAAGTTAAAGCGTTTATGAGTGGTGAGGAAGCACTTGAGAGTATTCACGAATCTTGCCACCTGTGGATTCTAGATATCATGCTACCTGGGATAGATGGGTATGAGTTATTAAAGAAAATAAAAGCTGAAGACGACGTACCGGTTATTTTCATTTCTGCGAGAGATGAGGATCTAGATCGTATTGTAGGATTGGAATTAGGAAGCGATGACTATATTGCTAAACCATTTATGCCGAGAGAACTTATTATTCGCGCCAAAAAATTATTAAAGAGAGTGTACCAACAATCTTCCCAGAAAAGGTTTGAGATTGTGGAGTATGAAATAGATCCGGTATCGAGAAAAGTACTTGATCGAGGAGAGCCAGTTGAATTAACGACGAAGGAAATGGATTTAATTCTTTTCCTAGTCGAGCATGTGAATCAAACCTTATCCCGTGAACAAATTCTCGTTCAGGTATGGGGGGATGATTATGTGGGATCAGATCGTGCTGTTGACGATGTGATTAGACGAGTAAGAAAGAAAATGCCACGCATGAACCTTGAAACGTCATACGGCCTTGGTTATCGGTTGATTACATGATTCGCTTAAATTTAACGAAACGAATCTGGCTCTCATTTATGATTCTTGTTCTGCTTGTTGGGGTAGTGATTGCGGTGATCTACCCTCTCTCCATTAAAGGCACGCTAACTGAAGAGACATATCAGATTATTGAAAGTGAGCAGCAGCGATATACGTTTCCGGATCAAGACGGGCCACTTCCTCCTCAAACGGATCAAGATTTTATTGAACGAAGAGACGCGGAGCGTTCGGTTGGCCATACGTTGATTACAAGACTTTATAGTGGACCATTGCAGGGAGACCCCATACCTGATGAAGTAATTATCGAAATGCGTAAAAACGCACTTGATCAGAAAGAAGAGAAGGGGCGCTATGAGTTAACGTATAATAATCAGGCATCCTTGTTTTATGTGATATCTAAAGTAGATGTTAACGGACAAGAAGCGTACTTTATCTCTTATATGTGGGACACGTATCGTAATCAAATGATTGATCGCCTCTGGTTTAGACTTATCATTATTTTGCTTTTTGCATTATTGCTTAGTCTTTTGCCTGCAGCGTGGATTGCAAGGTATTTACGGAGACCACTAACCGTTCTCGGAGAACGCTTCGATCAAATTGCTAACCGCAATTGGAAAGAACCTTTCAAGTGGGAAGGTGATGAAGAGTTCCAGAAGCTTTCCAATCAATTTGAATCAATGAGACAGAACTTAATGAGGTATGATAAGGCTCAGAAAACGTTTATACAGCATGCCTCTCATGAATTGAAAACACCAATTATGATCATTAAAAGTTATGCCCAATCCATTAAAGATGGCGTAATGCCAGATTCTCTTGATAATACAATGACAATTATCCTAAATGAGTCTGATCGGATGGATCAAAGGGTAAAAGGGATGCTTACTTATATTAAACTAGATTCCATTGATGAACCTGAGGGAAACTGGGAACCATTTCGATTTGGGGTTCTTGCTGAAGAGATTCGTGAACGATTCATGTACCAGCGTGAAGATGTGACGTTTACAATATCTGGTGAAAATGTTGAGTTGATGGCTGTTCACGAACAGATGTTAACTGCTATGGACAATCTTGTTCAAAATGCATTGCGGTATGCGAAAAGCGAAATTCACTTAAATGCAATCCAGAGGGATGAAACCATCATACTAGAAGTGTTTAATGATGGAGAAGAAATTTCGTTTCAAAAGGTAGAAAAAGAGCAGTTGTTTGAACCTTTCCAAAAAGGGGATAAAGGTCAATTTGGGATTGGTCTAGCTATTGTAAAGAAAATTGCTGAACGTCACTCAGGTAAAGCTGAAGTGGCGAACTTGGACCATGGTGTTGTTTTCTCAATTATATTGCCAAAAAAACGAAGCGAAAGGTCCTAATGATGTATTAGGGCTATGCTATACTAGGTAAATACATTTTGCCCCGGAGGTGGAAAGATGAAGGAATTCAAAGGAATCGGACATTATCGCGTAGGAGATCAAGTTGATCACTACTTATTAATTAAATCATCAGTAAAAGGTGTAGCAAGTAACGGAAAACCTTTCCTTACTTTAATTCTTCAAGATAAATCTGGAGATATTGAAGCAAAGCTCTGGGATGCTTCTCCAGACGATGAAGAAAGCTTTGATGCTCAGCAGATCATCAAGGTAAAAGGAGACGTGACAAGCTACCGTGGACGCAATCAGCTTAGAATTAAAGCGATACGTCTCGCAACAGACATGGATCAAGTCAAGGTGGGTGATTTCGTTGAAACGGCACCTCTTGAGATGAACGAAATCATGGAGAAAGTGACGCAATATGTATTTGAAATGCGTAATCCAAACATACAACGGATTACACGTCACCTTGTGAAAAAACACCAAAATGACTTTCTGACTTTTCCTGCAGCAACGAAAAATCACCATGAATTTGTGTCAGGCTTATCCTATCATGTTGTTTCGATGCTTGATATTGCCAAGTCGTTAGCGAATCTTTATCCTTCTCTAGATACGGATCTGCTATATGGTGGGATAATCCTCCATGATCTTGGAAAAGTAGTCGAACTATCCGGATCCATTGCAGCAAGCTATACGAACGAAGGGAAATTACTTGGCCATATTTCTATCATGGTTAATGAAATCGGGCAGGCTGCAAAAGAATTAGAAATTGACGGTGAAGAAGTGATGCTTCTTCAACATCTTATCTTAAGTCATCATGGAAAAGCGGATTGGGGGAGTCCTAAACCTCCTATGATTCGTGAAGCAGAAATGCTGCATATGATTGATAACATTGATGCGAAAATGAATATGCTCGATAGAGCTCTTGATAAAGTAGAACCTGGCGAATTTACTGATCGAGTGTTTGCACTTGATAATCGTTCATTCTACAAGCCTAAAATGAGTACTATTGATAGCTCGAAAAAATAAAACAGGCAAATCCAAGAGAAATGTGCTCTATGAGCCGTTTCTCTTTTTTTATGGTCATGTTACGTTAATTGTAAGCGTATAAAAAAGCCAAGTATCCATTCAATTTACTAACTTAGCCTTAGGATACATGCATAGTGGAGGAAGTACATGAGAATAAAAGATTGGGATCGGAATTTAAAGATACGGCTTTTGGGTGAAGGGATGATGAACATTCTTTTTTGGATGTTCTTCCCGTTTATGGCTATTTACTTTTCGGAGTCCTTTGGCAAAGGAATGGCCGGACTCTTACTTGTTTTATCACAGGTTGTTGCTGTTGTAGCTAACTTAGTAGGAGGATATTGTGCAGATCAGTATGGACGAAAGAAAATGATGTTTATCTCTGCAGTGGGTCAAGGACTCACCTTTGTCGTATTTGCTTTTGTAAACTCTCCATGGCTTGTTTCACCAATGCTAACGTTCATTAGCTTCTCCATTCTTGGGGTATTTGGGTCATTGTATTGGCCAGCTAGTCACGCAATGGTGGCAGATGTTGTGGCGGAAAAAGATCGTAATACGGTTTTTGCCGTTTTCTATACAGCTTTAAATATTTCTGTTGTTGTAGGGCCAATATTAGGCGGTCTTTTTTTCTTTCAACATCGATTCCCTTTACTTCTTATCGCTTCTATCGTCAGTTTCGCCGTCGCGGCATTGATTGCAATCTACGTTCGTGAAACAGCACCAGAGAAAAGAGAAAACAGTCTCGTTTCAGATTCATCTGTAAAATGGACAAGGTTTATTTGGGATCAGCTTCAAGATTATCGAATCATTGTTAAAGATAAGGTCTTTCTTTTATTTATACTTGCTGGAATACTAGTAGCACAAACGTTTATGCAGATGGACTTATTAATTGCCGTTTATTTGAGTGAAAAAGTACCTGACCAACCAGTGTTAACCTTCTTTAATACAGTCATTACTGCAGACGGAAATCGCATTTTTAGTTGGCTTATTTCAGAAAATGGGTTACTAGTTGCTCTATTAACAGTGTTTATGACGACTAAAATGAGTAAATTCAAAGAACGTAACGTCTTTATTTTCTCCTGCATGATTTATGCTGTCAGCATGATCTTATTTGGTCATGTAACGTCCGTTTGGCTACTTGCCATTGCGATGCTTGTATTTACGATGGGAGAACTGATGGTTGTGGGTATTCAAGAGGGTTTTGTATCACGCTTGGCACCGGAAAATATGCGCGGGCAGTATTTTGCGGCTGCAAGTCTTCGCTTTACAATTGGAAGAACTCTTGCACCAGCTGCCATCCCGCTCACAGCTCTCCTAGGGTTTCAATGGACTTTCTATCTCATTAGTTTCCTTGCGATCATTGCGGGAGTTATCTATTATGTAATGTTTGATATGCGAAGTAAACAGGGAGCGTACGGGCAATCATAATACTTCTAGGAGGAATAAATCACGATCTTTGCTCATAAATTGTAGTAATTAATGGAGCTTGTACGAAAGAAGGAAAGGAAGTGCTTTAGGTGAGAAAGAGTGTTCTTATACTTCTTGGATTTCTATTGATTCTTAGTCTATTTCAGCTTACAGAAGTGTCTTCAACGTTATCGGGAGTATTCTCTTCATTTCCCTGGTGGCTCTATTTTGTACTAGCGGGGATTGTTTACAGCGGTTATAAAACGATGCAATTGACGGCTGAAGAGAAAAAAATCGATCAGATCCATATTGAAGAAGAAGGACGAGTATATGTGGAGAGAATGGAAGAAGAGCGGGAGCGGAGGAAACAGCGTATAACAGAACACTAAATAAAAAAAACGAAAGAGCTAATTTAGCTCTTTCGTTTTTTTTATTTATTCATTTGACTCTTTGGACTCTTCTTCAGTGTTAGCACTGTCATCAGCTGGTTCGTCAGCAGCTTCTTCGACTTTAAAGAGATCTTCAAACTGATCGTCTTTTACTTTAATATCAGACTCTTTAATAAGCTCATCGATTACAGTTGGAACATCTTTTGCGTTTTGTAACATATATTGTTCTTCAACTTGTTCTTTAGCATCTTCAAACGGCATCACCGTTTTCTTCTTTAGCTTAATAATGTGATACCCAAATTGTGATTGGACGATATCACTTACTTCGCCTTCTTTCAATGCAAAGGCTGCTTCTTCAAACTCAGCAACCATGTCGCCTTTTTTGAAGACGCCAAGATCGCCACCGTTTTCAGCAGATCCATCTTTAGAATACTCTTTGGCAAGCTCAGCGAAATCGCCGCCATCTTCCAATTTCTTTTGAACTTCTTTAGCAGTGTCTTCATCGTCAACTAAAATATGGCTCGCTTCTAGTTCAGTGAAAAGGTTTTTGTTTTCATCGTAGAATTCTTTTAGCTTCTCATCTGAAACTTCTACTCCCTCAGTTGCAGCTTTTTGAGCTAATAGCTGCTTACGTACATCAACTTTGAATTGTTCAAGGTCTTTGTAACCATTTGATTGAAGGGCTTGTTCAAGTTGTTCATCGGTTTCAAAGTTTTCTTTAATTTTATCAAGTTCTGCATCGACTTCTTTATCGGATACATCATATTTATCTTCAAGAATTTTAGTTTGGACAAGGTCACTTAATACTGCTTCACCAGATTGATCTTTTAACGCTTGATAGAACTCTTCCTTTGTAACATCTCCAGCACTTGTTTCGACTACGGCTTCTGAATTATCCGCAGAGTCATTGCTACAAGCAGATATCGCGAGTAGGGCGATCAATGCAGAAAGCATTATGAACATTTTTTTCATCAAACATACACTCCTAAAGGGTTAGTTAAATTTAACAAAATTGTGATACAGTTAATACTATAGCATAGAAAGATAAGTGAAGTTAAATTCAATTGGAAATATGAGAAAAATTACACAAAACAGGCGAATTTTATGGGAAATTGATATAATAAAAGCGAGAATACAGTGTGATTCCCTAACCGGGTTAAAATCACTAAAAAAAGATGAGGCATTTGGCCTCATCTTTTTCAATCGTTCGTTAGGTAATAGGCTACCTAAGATTCTAAGTGAATAAAACTTCTACATATGAAGAAATGAGCAAAATAGTAATAAGAACGTTAATGGTTCTAAATACATTAGGCTGTTTTTCTTCAGGAATGTTTTTCTTCAAGCATAGTGCATTTGTCATTGAATTAAATGTGACTAGAATGAAAGTCGCAAATAGGATGAAGAATATTCCAATCATGGTCATTTCAGTACCTCCCAGAGTCCAATTCGATAATTCGAAGAAATATATAACGGTTTACTTTAACTTATCTTTCGATCCGTAGTATCATGGAAAATATTCGTCCCATAAGGAGCTGTTCAAATGTTTAAAAACCGATGGAAGGCGGCCTTTATCATTCTCTCCGCTGCCGTCATTCTCATCTTCGCAGGAATAGTAGGATTCTATCAATACTATTTTCCTGAAAGTGAAATTGCCAAACTCTCAAATGAGAAAAACACAGAAGAACCTTTTGAAACAACCTTTTCCATCCAGATGAAAAAAGATGAATTGAACGAGATCATCAATCGAGAACTTGAAAAGTATAGCGAGAAACAAAAGAACATCGGTTATAATGTAAACCTTGATGAACTTGCAACTTTTCAGGGGTATGTGACGATTTTTGATCGTAAAGTTGATTTTTTTCTTAAGTTTGAGCCACAGGTACAGCCAAATGGTGACCTTTTATTAAAAGAAAAATCTTTTCAAATTGGTTTGCTTGAACTCCCAAGTGATAAAGTTCTTTCTTTTATAAAAAAGCAGGCATCATTGCCGCCTGAAATAACAATTGATTCTGATGAAGGGACAATCTACATGGCTGTAAGCGAATTAGAATTGAAGAATGATATGAAACTAAGGGCTAAATCATTCGATCTTCCTAATGATGAAATTGTTTTCGATGCTTACTATCCTATTAATTAGTTCCTTGTCCTAATATTATTATGAAGGAAGTCTCATAATAATTCAATACTGCTGACCTAGTGGCCAATCCAAAAGAACAGAGCGCTGAATTTCAGCGCTCTGTTTTTATTCTATTAGCTATGTTAATGAGCTCAAAATCGAGCAATTACTGTTGGATAGCTAATCTATTAGGGGCATCATATTTTATTCTTTCTCTCTGAAGTCTATTGTTTAATAGAGTGTAAGATTAGTTATTAAGAAGCCCGTTTAATAAGAATATGGAAACCTTCACTTCGATCCTCAACATAAGCATTCTTCGGTGCACGGAGCACCTGAGAAGCGTAAAGGAAGTCACTAAAGCTAAACCCAAGATTTATAGCCGCTAGGATCGAGAAGAACGATACATAAGCTGGCATATAAACTGACGCAATTATAGCTGCGGTCGTAATCGAAACCGCAGGTGCAAGTGCCGCAATTAAAAAGAGGTTACGTGAAATTGGGCTGCACGTTTCACAGCGCATCATCGGTACGATCACAAATCCTTTTTCTAATTTCATTGTTGCTTTTAATCCGGCTATTGTTAAAGGAAGCCAGTGTATTAGCTTATGAATAGGGAAAAGGACAGCTAAGGAACCGAGAAACGGTAAAATTGGTACGATCGCATGTTTTGTTGTCGGGTATAACATACTGAACACAAGATAAAACGCAATAAAGTATAATAAGGTTAACAGCATCGAGAAAATCGTTAATCGATGTGTACCGAATTCGCGATGTAGATAAATCGATTTCCAACAATTCATAAGAATCACCTGCTTCCGTAGCTTTCAATTTAGTTGATGTTTATTGAATACTCGTATACTGTACAGCGATTCTCGGAAGAAATCAACACGTTTTTTTAGAAAGAAATTAGTCAAAATTATTTTGACAAAATCAGCGGTTTTTCGCGCTGGATTAGTCTGGAAAATACATTTCAATTTAAAACCCGTTCCGTTAAACTATAAGTACTATTAATTGCACAGTAAGGAGTTAAGTCAGATGGAAGCTATCCACAAAAGATTAGATAAAATTGAATTTCATATGCGCCTACTTGCAAAGATGGAAGAGGAAGGAGACTATCCCTTTTACCGCCTTGTGATTGACAGAGGGCTGACAGAGTCAGAAGTGTCAGAAGTATATCAATTATGCGTAGAGGTGAACCAAAAAATGCATGAGCAGATCGAGGAGGGTCTCTTGAACCGTTCCACGTTGCTCACGCATTTCGTAGGGATGTTAAATATTAAATTGGAGCCCCTCTCAACCATTAAAGCACTGCAATCTCAAGAAGAGGTTTATAGAGAACTTATGGAGACGCTATTAAAAGTGTCGCCTTATCGTTAGAAAAGATTGGAGCGCTCTTTATCATCTTGTTCAGTGAGTTCTCTAGAGAATTCACTTTCAAGCTTGGTGAAAGATTTTTGGAAGATTTTCATGAAGTCTTCACCATATAGGCCTTTAATGACACACATCATCTCAGTAAATTCAGGGAATTTACCGTATAGTTCTCTAATCGGCATGGAAGCTTTCAAAACACTATCTCGACTTGGTGAATAATGTTTCCATGTTTCCTGAAGCAGCTTCTCTCCCTTTTCGGTAAGCTGTACATATGTATTTCGCTTATCATTCTCTTTTTTTGAGAATGTGAGGAGAGACCTAGATTCAAGTTTTTTTGAAAAGTTAAACGCTGTTGAGACGTGCATAACGCCAAACTTCGCAATATCTGATATTGAAGAGCCGTCAAGATGATAAGCAATTGAAAGAATATGGTGCTCATTAATATTGAGATCGAATGGCTTGAGCCAATCTTGCCAATCTCGCTCAACAGATTTCCAAAGTGCTTTGCTTAATTGGCCAATTCGATGGCTAAAAATCATTGCTTCTTGAATAGAAATTTCCTGTTCTTCTTTCATAAATGCCCTCCTTTACAACTAGATGATTCAAGCTATATTAGAATATTGTTGATCTTCGGTAAAAAAACCGGCTATTTTGAAGCCGGACTGTTTACTTCTTCTTTGACTGTTTCAATAGTCTTCTGCATTTCCTCGACATCTGCCTTTAGCCTAGTTAAATTCGGTTCAATATCCTGTTGAAATGAAGAGATGGATCGTTTAAGGTCAGCGGCTACTTCCTGAATAATTTCTTTGCCTTCTGAAGAAAGCTGTTTTACTTGAGCGGTCAGTTCGTTAAGATCACTTTTAAGCTTAGTAAACCCTTCCTTTATATCATCACTCTTCTCTTTAGCGTCAGTCATTAATTCTTTTCCGGATTTCGGAGTGGTTAAAAGTACAGAAGCAGCGGAAACTACCCCGCCTACTACAAATCCTGTTAATAATGTTTTTGCTTTTCCCATGATGTTCATCCTTTCCTATCCAAATCCTTATACTTCTACTTAAAGACATTAGTTCGCCATCCCAGTCAAGAATCCTGCTTTCTCCTTTCATTAATTCGTTGTGGTTATGAAAGCAGTGGGCATCACATATACCTTTTAGTATACGCTAAGGTAAATGGAGGGGACGGGTATGGCTGGATTTATCTTTTTCCTTATTGCAGCTGGCAGTCTACTATTAACTGCAACAGTAAGCAGGCTGTTATTAATTAGAAAATATTCATTTCACAATGAACGAATGATCCGAAAGCAAAAAAGCGCCTACTTATTTGGTACGTTTGCGATTGTTTTCCTTGTGCTTGGGGTATCGATGGCCATGCTTATTTTCTAATGATGTTCTTTATTTTCCCCATGGCTTTCAACTTGCAAACATAAAAACGATATAAAAGGTTAGAATCACGCTCATTTGAGGTATCTTATAGAGAGAAGGGTATTTAAGGAGCGTGAAATAATGAATCGTATGATTAAAAGTGTTTTTAAGAGAATGACAAAGAAGGCAGTAACGGTTATGAAGGATAAAGACAAAATGAAGGATGTTTCAATCGAATCCTTGAAAAAAGGAGCCCTATACAATGGGCGTAAGGGCATGGATGAGATGTGGGTGGATGTGAAGACGTTCTCGAGACTTGTCCAGGAATTTCGTAAAGGAAGTTATCGCGACATTTCAAAAAAATCAGTCGTTATGATTGTAGGAGCATTACTTTATTTTATTAGTCCTATTGATGCGGTTCCTGATTTATTAGCGGGAGTCGGGCTTCTTGATGATGTAGCAGTAATAGGATTTGTTGCAAGTCAATTAAAGCATGAGTTAGAAAAGTTCCGAGAGTGGGAAACAGGAGTGAAAATATAAAAAAACGGCCAATTTGGCCGTTTTTTTTGTGTTTATTTAGAAAGCGAAGCTAGTACGTTTAAGGATTGATTGTACAACTGGAAAGATTAGTACCATTGCAATGGTATTTACTACGGCTGTTGGAAGAACAACGGTAACAAACAGTCCAGTGAATGCGGCGCCACCAGGAAGTCCTGCAAAGACAAGAGCAGCTCCAAGGAATATAGCCCCACTAATCATCGTGCCGATTGCTGTTAAAATTCCAACTGTTACTAATGATTGGCCAAACCGCTGAACGAGTAAATAAAGACCAAAGAAAGCAAAAGCTGTCACAGGTTTATCAATCATGTTAGCAAGTTGTCCACCAGGGAATGTTGTCGTTGCAGCAGAGATAACTCCTGTCGCAAGTCCGAGTACAAGAACGCTTTTGCGCTCAGGAAATAGTAATATTCCTAGAAACATCATTGTAAGAAGCATATCGTTCTTCATGCCAGAAATTAAGCCAGGTATAATTGCGTGTAGAATCGTTCCAATACCAAGTAGTAAAGCCATGAGTACTAAATTTTTTGTTTTCATAAAGAAATCTCTCCTCTTCTCATCTCATTCTCCGTCAAAAGACGGTGTTCTCTCCATCAGTGCGCTATGTGCCTGCTGCGAAAGAACTAATTTTTTATATCATAACAAACGAATGTCCTATTGAAAAGTGTTAAATATTGTGTTTGTGATGGAATGTCTGCATAAAGTCACTTAATGCACGAACTGATTCAAAGGGAACAGCGTTATAGATGGAAGCACGACATCCTCCAACAGAGCGATGGCCCTTTAACCCAACAAAACCTTCTTCTGCCGCCTCATGTAGGAACAGTTCTTCAAGCTCTTTTCCTGGTAAATTGAAAGTTACATTCATTGATGAGCGACTTGCTGTTTCAGCTGTTCCACTATAAAAACCTTTACTACTATCAATCGTGTCATAGAGTAGATTTGTTTTCTCAGCATTCATATTTTCGATTTCCTTAATACCTCCCTTAGTCTTTGTCCATTCAAGAACAAGGGATAGCATATAGATCGCAAACGAAGGAGGGGTATTATAGAGCGACTTCTTATCAACGTGAGTACGATAGTCTAACATTGTTGGAAGTTGATCTGGGATGTTTTTGAGCATATCTTTCCTTAAGATGACTACAGTTACTCCTGCTGGACCAAGGTTTTTCTGAGCACCTGCATAAATAAGACCAAATTGGTCAATTGGAAGGGATCGACTTAATATATCGCTCGACATATCGGCAACGATAGGAGAATGGGTATGCTTGGGGAATTCCTTCCACTGGGTGCCATGTATTGTGTTGTTTGAAGTCAAGTGAACGTATGCATCTTTGTTACTGTATTGTAGCGTGTCGATCTCTGGTATACGTTTGAAATCATCTTGTTCACTACTTCCACCAACATACGTGTCTCCTAATTTCTGAGCTTCCTTTAATGCTTTTTGGGACCAGCTTCCTGTAAGGAAATAATTACCCTGCTGACCAGTTTGAAGAAAATTCATTGGGATCATTGAGAATTGTAAACTTGCTCCGCCTTGAAGAAAAAGAACTTCATAGTCATCAGGGATGTGAAGCAGTTCTCTTAAAAGCTCATTGGCTCCATCATGGATTTTCTGATATTCTTTGCTACGATGACTAAATTCCATAATGGACATACCTTGCTGTTGATAATTGAGAAGTTCTGCTTGAGCATGATTAAGTACATCTTGAGGTAAGGCGGACGGGCCAGCATTAAAATTATAACGACGTTCCACTAATAGACACTCCTTTAGTAATGTAATGCGATGCCTCGATTTAACTTGTACTCATCCTATCATTAAAGGATTCGGCGGTGCTATATTTTTTTCTAATCTTTTCGAATATTTCGTTCTATTGAAGCAGAAGCATTTGTTCTGCTTCATCATTTTGCTATTCTATATAGAAGTGAATGATAAGAAAGTGGTGTGAACTAATGTATCGAGAAAACAAACCAACTCATATCGGACCATACGATCATCCAGATATTTATCCTGGTCCACGACCAGCTTCATCTTTCCTATACCATAACGGGAAAGCACATCGAATTGATGAAGTTCAAAATACTCCAGTAGAGAAGCAAATTGTTCATTATGCAAGAGGGGAAGACGTGTCGGGTTCTCTTGCATTTGCAACGACAGAACAGTTTACAGTGGAAGAATTGCTGTTATCAGAAGGTTTATCTCCTATTGAAGAGCGAATCCCGCTTCTCGCATATGGATCGAATGTCTGTCTAGCACAGCTCAAATATAAGTTTAGTCTCAATCCTGATGTTAGTGATTTCATTCTCTATTATCGTGCAGAAATAAAGGATACAGACGTCATAGCAGGTTCCTTTCTAGCACCATATGGAGCACTTCCTGCTGTCATTGCTCCAGTTCAGGGAGCGAAGACAGAAGTGTGGGTTACATTTGTTGATCGTGAACAGCTAGAACTGTTAAATCGTACGGAAGGCGGTTATGTACTAAGAGAGCACCTTCATGGCAAGCTTACCCTTAAAACAGGGGAGAATTTCGAACGAGTTTACGCATACTATTATCCACACGGTTACATAAGAGAAGGTTCTTATGTACGATTTAAAGATATACCGGGGGAATCAAATCTCCCATCTATGTGGCAAGCAGATTTATTAAATGAGCTGAAGGCTATGGTCGGGTATGGAGGTCATAGAGAAGAGTTTATTCATGAATTAAGGTGGAATCCAGACTTACGAACAAAGATGTCAACGATGTTAAATGGATTAGATCAAACGTTTGATCATCCAGATTGGGTTGTTCCGAATGGCTTTTATACATTAAAAGAAATGAAACGCACCCAAATGAAAAGGAGACCATAAATGGTCTCCTTTTATGTATCAAGACAGTTTCATTAAGAATTAATGTGCGAACGAACCCCTTCAGCAAGACGCTGTAACTTGTCAGCATCATAGTCATTTTCGTGTGTTTTCCATACCGCTCCGAATCCGTCCCCTTTACCGTAGCGTGGAATAAGGTGTAGATGATAATGAAAAACAGATTGTCCAGCAATCGCTTCATTATTGTTTAGAAGATTCATGCCTTCAGGAGAAAAGTTCGCTTTTAAAGCATTTGCTATTTCAGGAACTGCAGCAAAGAGCTTTGAAGCTGTCTCGGGATCAAGCTCGTAGATGTTTTGCTGATGTTTTTTTGGAATGACGAGGGTATGTCCTTCTGTTACTTGTGTAAGGTCTAGAAAGGCTAGAACGTCTTCATTTTCGTAAACTTTCGCAGATGGAATATCTCCGTTAATAATCTTACAGAATATGCAATCGGGTGAATGGCTCATGTTCATCATCCTTTCAATCTTTTTATATATCGTACCATAATTTTCATTTTCGTTAAGACCGCTTCTTTCTACTGTACTTACATATCTTGCAAACAAAATCCAATGATCAAACGAATTTTCTATATGATCTAAGAAATATTTATTTTTAAGAACAATTGGATTGGAACAAGAAAAGGCTCTGCCGGGGGTGCAGAGCCCTGAGTGCAACTTGTTTTAAGGGAAGACGCCACACTCTCTATAAGGATGTTCTTAATATCAACGATCTATTCATGTATTGTGAGTTTTATTATCTCGATGATTGACTACTTAGGCTGGAAACTAAATCTATACTTAACTGAGTCAATAACAAAAGTTAAATAATATCAACGAGACTATAAAATGAAAAATGTCCTTTATGGAAAGTCTTCTGTGAAAAAGGTAAGATGTGGATAGGGGTAAGTGAGAAGGGTGCTGTACGAATCAATCAACTCATTGTTTCACGCTCCAATTGAAAGTTTGTTAAAATGTAAACAAATGACGCGAAATGAGAGGAACGCTATGACGAATTCAATTCTGGAAGTTAGCAATCTTACTGGTGGATACCAGGCGAATAAGCCTGTACTCCATGATCTTTCTCTTAATGTAAATTCAAATGAAATTGTTGGTCTCATTGGCCTTAATGGGGCTGGCAAAAGTACAACAATCAAACATATTCTTGGCTTACTTGACCCAATGAATGGTCGTATCCACGTGGGTGGTACGAGCTTCTCTGAAAATAAAGATGGTTACCGTAAACAGTTTTCATATATACCTGAAACACCTTTGTTGTATGATGAGTTAACGCTTTGGGAGCACTTACAGCTGACAGCTCTAGCTTATGAATTAAGTGAAGAATGGAAAGAAAGAGCTGAAGCACTTCTTAAAGAGTTTCGGATGACTAATATGAAGAAGTGGTTTCCGGGTCATTTTTCTAAAGGGATGAGACAGAAGGTTATGATCATGTGTGCCTTTCTCGTGAAACCATCTCTTTATATCGTAGATGAGCCCTTTGTTGGTTTAGATCCTATTGGGATTCAGTCCTTCCTTGATATGATGCTGGAGATGAAAGAGGAAGGGGCAGGGGTATTAATGTCGACACATATTCTTTCAACAGCTGAAAGGTATTGCGATCGATTTATTATTCTGCACGATGGCCGAATTGTAATGTCAGGTACTATGGCAGAATTACGGCATCAAATCGGTAATAAAGCTGCTACGCTCGATGATATCTATATTGAAGCGACCAGGAGTGGCAAATGATGCAGCTTGAGACGTTATGGAAAGAAAGGGCAGGGGCCTTTTGGAAAATTGCCCTGCGTTACTTTAGACTAATTGGTAATAGCAGCTTTTTGTTCACGCTTGTTCTTACCCTCATATTCGGGGCGTATTATTACAGTGAATTATTGAAAGTACTTCCTGAAACATTTCCTGGATTAGCGGTCATCACAGTCATTGCTGCAGTGACTGTGGTTCGAACGCCATTAAGGTTCTTTTTGTCAGAAGCCGATTTAGTATTTATGCTACCAGCGGAAAACCGTTTACACGGCTACTTTCGTAAATCTCTATTGTATAGTTTCGGACTTCAAGTATTTATAACCGTTGTCGTTATGACGATTCTTGCACCTCTCTATCAGCACGAGATGTCTGCTGGAACGCCTTACTACGTGTTTGTGATTATTGTGCTGATTGCATTAAAGGGAGTTAACGTCATCATGAAGTGGATGGAACTCCACTTACCAGCTCACCAAACTTCCTGGCTTTATACAATGGTGCGTCTTTTTACTACAATGCTATTAACATATTTATTACTGGCGCAGGCATCATGGATTTTCGTAACGCTCTCATGTCTCATACTTGTAGCGATTCTTTTTCTATTCTTTCTTCCGTTACAACGTAAATATGCAATCAAATGGGAGAAGCTACTTGTGCTAGATGAACAACAAAGTATGAAGTTCTATCGAACAGCTAATTTATTTACGGATGTCCCTAAATTAAAACAGTCTGTGAAACAAAGGCGTACATTAAGCTCAATTGCGGAGAAACTTCTCCCAACAAATAATGTTTATGAGACGCTCTATCAAAAAGCATTTATTAGAAGTAATGAATATTTAGGTATCTATTTTAGGTTATGGCTTTTAGGACTCGTAGTGATCGCTTTTGTTCCTGGAGTTACAGGTAAAGTGATTGAGACTGCGCTCATTATTTATTTAACAGCTGTTCAACTTCGAACATTGTTCCCTCACTACGAGGCACATGTGATGGTAAAACTTTATCCACTGTCAGATAAAGAACAAATATTGGCGTTTCGCGCCCTGCTAATTCGTTTACTAGGTGCACAAGCAGTTACTTTTGCTGTTATTTCTTTTGTTCTTTCTTTTGACATTGTGTCGGCTGGATTGATTCTTATTGTTGGGTCAGCGGCAGTTGCCGTAGCCACATCTCGAAACAGTACTCTGAAACAGAAGATTTAGTTGACTGGTTTGGTGTTAAAAGTCAGAGCCAAAGGATGTTTTGCAGCATGAGTTATTTAAGTGAGGTAGAAGAAGAGCTTGAATCTTGGGAACGAAAAATAAAGAAAAAATCTTCTATGGTTTCCCGTTCAGCAAAAAAAATACAAAGTCGGATTAACGATAAAATACCTGAACGTATCCATTCGATCGTCACAAATGGTATTAAAACAATGGTCCAAGGTGTTCTGGCTGGAAATACGTATACTGTTAAAGACCCAGATATCAATCAATCTCTTCAAGTGAGAGATGAAAAAGCAAGACGATTAATACTTAAGTATAAACGTATTGCTGCTACAGAAGGAGCAGGTACAGGCGCAGGTGGGATCCTTCTTGGTTTAGCTGATTTTCCTTTGCTTTTATCCATTAAGATGAAATTCCTTTTTGATCTTGCCAGTGTTTATGGATATGATGCTAAGAAATTCGAAGAAAGAGTGTTTATTCTTACGATTTTTCAACTCGCTTTTTCAGCAGATGAGGCGAGGAGGAGCAGTTACGAGCGCATCGCTAACTGGGATGATAACCTTAACCAGATGGAAATAAGAAATAAATTCAATGATGAACATGATTGGAAGTCGTTTCAACTCGAGTATAGAGATTATATTGACCTTCCTAAATTACTTCAGATGATTCCTGGTTTTGGTGCAATAGTCGGGGCGTATGTGAATTATCACTTTCTTGACTGGCTAGGGGAAAATGCCATGAATGCTTACAGGAAGCGCATCATTGACGTAAAGGATGAAGAAGAATAGACAAAGAAAAGGCCAGCCGAATGTTCCGGCTGGCCTTTTTGTATCAATTATCTTATTCGAAGCGTGCATCGCTAAGAATGCGATCCATTTCTTCCATATGGTGTGTTTCATCAGCGATCATATCATCAAGCTTCACAACTAGTTCAGTAAATCCTAGTTCCTCTGCTTGCTTTTTACGTTTTTCATAACGATCGATGGTATCTTTTTCAGCCGTTCTAGCTTCAATAAGCATTTCTTTCACATCAGTAAGCTGTTTTACTTCAGCAGGAGCGGTTGTTGGTGTACCACCAAGCACTTTAATTTTCTCTGCAAGATAAAGAGCGTGTCCCTGTTCATCTGCAATTTCACTTTCAAAGAATGGTTTTAGTGTTTGACGATATAAACCAGATACAACAGCTGCATTGTATGTGTACATAATGCTAGCAGCGTATTCATTTGCTAGATCCACATTAAGTCCATCAATTAGTTCTTGTTTTTTGTCGGCCATTCTAAACATCCTTTCTAAATCTGTTCTGTTTTGGTTCCATATTAATTTTACCCTTCCACTCCGTTAATAAAACATAAACATTGAAAAAGATAGGAACAATAGGATGGATGTTTGACTGATAGTAGGAGGGGTAATATTCAACTATGTAAATCACAATTAGTTAATCTATAGGAGGGCCTAAAGTGAGTAAAATTGCAGTACTTATGACAAGCATGTTTGAAGATGTAGAATATACAAAACCTGCTGAGCAGTTTAAAAATGCAAACCATTCCCTGACAGTAATTAGTACAGAAGCAGGTCAAGAATTAACGGGAAAACAAGGCGAGGCTAAAGTAACGTCTGATAAAGGAATCGATGAGGTAAAAGCGGAAGATTTTGACGTTCTTTTTATTCCAGGTGGCGTTTCACCTGATGAACTGCGTGCAGATGATCGATTTGTTGCATTTACGAAAAAAATGATGTTTCTAAATAAGAAAACTCTCGTGATCTGTCATGGTCCACAGCTGCTCATTTCTGCTGAAGTATTAAATGGAAGAAACATCACAGGATTTAAATCCATTCAAACAGATCTAAAATATGCGGGTGCCAATGTGTTTGATGAAGAAGTGGTTGTTTGTGGTGGAAATCTAGTTAGTAGTAGAAATCCAGACGATATTCCTGCATTCATTGAAAAATCTCTGTCTGTTATGGACAACTAATAAAAAGGAGTGGAAGTAATGAGTGAAAAAAATCATTTAGTTGATAAAGATAGTCAGCTTGATGTAAATAAAGTTGATGATACACTAGATCGTATGAGCGATGACAAAATGGATGATATTCTCTCTAATTTTGAGGACTTTAAAAAATACCTTGCCACTAGAGTCGAAATCGGAGAAAAATTAGGACTTAGTGAAGAAGCGCTAGCTCAAGCTGCAGAAAAAGTAGCGGGTTATCTAGCGAAGAAGGAGGAGCCTAAGAATAGAGAAGAAAAGCTATTACAAGAGTTATGGCTTGTGGGAAGTAAAGAGCAACGTCATGAATTGGCCCATCTTCTTGTACGTATGGTTCTAACTAAAGATAAGTAAAGGCAAAGCCGCTGCTGATACAGCGGCTTTTTTAAAAAGAATTTTATGAGGTGAAGAACTTCACGGAGTTTGGAGAATTGAAAACGGTGAAAGGCGCGATATTATGAATAAAAATAATTTTTTTAGCTCCTTGCCAGGAGCGTTAAAGCAAAAAAAAGTGTGGTTTCCACTTGTACTAAATGCATTTGGACTATTCATCGCTATTTTGGCAATCATGTTGTTTTCAGAGTTAGCAGAAGAAATATTAGAAAAAGAAACGCTACAATTTGATCAAGCGATTATTTCTGGCGTAGACGGCATTCGTTCCGATGGATTATTAAATGTGATGGAATTTATAACAGAACTTGGCTCTGTTTGGTGGATTTCAGTGGTTTCTGTTGCGACTGTAGCTTTTCTATGGTTTAAACTACGTGATGGTTGGAGCATTCTCTTTTTCGTTATAGCACAGGCTGCAGGCGGACTTTTAACGACAGAACTAAAACATTTTTTTGCTAGGTCAAGACCTTCCATCGATGCTGCTTATGATGCAGTGGGGTATAGTTTCCCTAGTGGACATGCGATGGGATCTTTTCTACTATATGGATTTATTGGTTACCTTATTGTAAGAAGCCAGAGGAGTAGAACGACAAAGTGGTTAAGTGGAACACTAGTATTCTTCTTCATCGTACTGATCGGATTTAGTCGAATCTATTTAGGTGTTCATTATCCAAGTGACGTTCTAGCAGGTTATGCAGCTGGTACACTCTGGCTATTTGTTTGCATTTTCTCTCTTGAATGGGTTCTTTGGATTAAGAGATCCTCGTTAACATTAGGTTCATTCAGAAAAATCTTCTCCAGTAAGAACAGTTAAGTATGCAGGCAATACTTCGAGCGTTGACGGAGTCGTATGATGACGTTCTCCGTCACAGTCGATATTTTGCTCTGGATCAGCTTCTATTTTTAAACGTTTTGTTTGGAAATGAATGATATCTTCGTTAAATCGCGACTGCTTGAAAACCTTTGATTGAAAAATGGACCAAAAAGTTGGAAGAGACGTTTCTTTAATGATTAAGACATCAAATTCACCATCTTGCAGGTTATTTTCAGGGAAGAAAGCTTGGATCCCGCCAGTAAATGGACCGTTCCCTACGATCATCATGACAGCTTCCCCTTCAAAATTCTGCCCATCGGCATCTACTTTAAGATGAAAAGGCTGTGGATTGTTGATCGTTTGTGCAGTACTAATGTAGTAAGAAAGCCTTCCGAAAACTTCTTTTGTATCAGGGTTAATGTTCTCAGAAGCCTGAGTGATTAAGCCGATTCCCCAGAAATTCAAGAAATACTCATCATTTGAGCGACCTACGTCAATATGGGAACGGTTATTTTCTAATAGCTGTTCAACAGCAAGGAGTGGATTCTGGTTGATGCCGATTGCTCTAGAGAAGTCATTGCAAGTTCCTCCAGGAATAATACCGAAAACAGGACGCTTCTCTCTTTGGCAAATTGCATTTGCTAATTCATTTATGGTTCCATCCCCACCAGCCCCAATGAGAATGTCTACTTCGTCGCCTAGTTCTGCGACTAATTCAGCACCGTGTCCTTTATATTCTGTTTTATAAAGGGAAACCTGATCATAGTTTTCTCGTAGTCTTTCTTGGATCGTATCAATTTGATTGACCATTTTAACATTTCCAGCTTTGGGATTTAAGATAATGGCTACACGTGTCAAGTTAATGACTCCTTTCGTATAATCTTCCTTTCTTATTCCCTTATATTCGGTGAAGTACACACGGATAGTAGAATTCGAAAAAAGTTGATTTCGAATTCAATTAGCTGAACACCTCCACATAGTAGCTATCGCAATTAGTTGTGAGATTGGACTGATTGACATTGGACTCATTTCTCATGACAATTCACTTCTTAGGGAATTATACTAGTTGGAGAATACATATTTTGACGAGTAGGAGCTTGTAAATGAAGAATATTTTAAGAATTTTCAAGAAAGATTGGAAGGGAATTGGAACGAATTGGGTAGCAGCGATTCTATTAGGTGGTCTCATTATTCTTCCTTCTCTTTATGCTTGGTTTAATATTGGAGCATCTTGGGATCCATATAGTCAAACGGATCAGCTTCCTGTTGGCATTGTCAATGAAGACAAGGGGGCAACCATTCGGGATAAGGAAATTGATGCAGGTGGAGAGTTAACGAAGGAATTGAAAGATAATGACAGTCTTGAGTGGCATTTCTCAAATCGAGAAGCTGCGATGGATAAGCTTGAGTATGGGGACTATTTTGCAGTGATCGTCATTCCAGAAGACTTTTCAGAGAAACTTGGGACAGTTATTAATGATGAACCCGAGAAAGCAGAGGTAGAGTACTATGTAAACGAAAAAGTAAATGCGATCGCACCAAAGATCACTGAAAAAGGTGCGAGTGTCATTGTTGATCAAATTACAAGTAACTTTGTATCGGTTGTGAATGGGACGATCTTTGAGGTATTTAATGATTTAGGAGTAGAATTTGAAAAGGATTTATCTGACATAAAACAGTTCGAGGAATATGTCTTCAAACTAGAAGAGAACCTTCCAGAGATCAATCGTTTGATTTCCGATGCCCTATCTGACTCGAGAGATGCTGAAGATGTGATAAATAAAGTTCAAGGACTTCTTCCGGAAGCTCAGCAAATTACGAGTGAAGGCATTAGTACGATTGATGAAACTACACAATTTTTAAACGAGTCAGAAGATCGCTTGAATAAGCTTGCACCGCAAGTAGAGGAAGATTTAACTAAAGCTCAACAAACAGCTGAGGATGTAAATAAGTTCTTATCGGATTTAAAATCGCCAGATATTGATTTATCCTCAGTAGAAGAAATAAGAAATCAGATAAATCAACAAGTAGATGAATCTGTTCAGCGTATTGATGATGTTGAAGTCGTATTGAAGCAAGTACAGGAAGCTAGCGATAATAACGAGAATGAGGAGTCGCAGGAAGAAGGAGAAGAATCTCCTCAAGAGCCGGTGCAGGAGCCTGCCGCTAACTCGCAGCAGCAAGAGGTTATCGATGAGGCAATCGCTGATCTTGATCAAGTTAAAGAACAGTTACAGACCATTAAAGCAGATAGTGATGAAATTGGATCTACCTTAGCTGATAAGCAAGAAGAAATAGATGATATTTTAACAACTCTTCAGGAAAAATCCGGAGAAACAGCTGATCGAATCGATTCATTCTTAAAAGAGTACAAGGAAAACATTGAGCCTCGTGTTCTTGCTGAAGTGGCAAGTGCGAAAAAGACGTTATCGAATGCTCGATCGACATTAAAAGAGGCGCAAACCACCATCCCTGAAGTGGAACGAATTCTTTCAAGTACTGAAAAGAATATCGGCGAAGGTCAGGATATTTTAGCATACATGTTAAATGAATATCCTTACGTAAATGATAAAGTGAACCAGCTTGCGGATCGAATCAGAGAGATTCAAGGAGAAACAGATATTAACGAGATCATTGATTTACTGAAGAATGATCCTATGGCAGAGCAAAGCTTTTTCGCAGAACCTATAGTGTTAAGTAAAAATTCACTCTTCCCGATTCAAAATTACGGTACAGGTATGACACCGTTCTATACTGTTCTATCGTTATGGGTAGGGGCACTTCTTCTTGTTTCATTACTTACCACTGAAGCCACTGGTTTTGAAGAAGCGTCGAATCGCCAGGTGTATTTCGGAAAATTATTGACGTTTATTAGCATTGGTTTCCTTCAGACGCTTGTTGTAACATCAGGAGATCTCTTTATTTTAAATGTAGATATCGTAAATCCTGTTCTTTTTGTACTATTTGGCATCGTGATTAGCTTTGTGTTCATGTTAATGGTTTATACTCTAGTTGCTGTATTTGGGGAGGTGGGTAAAGCGATGGCTATTGTCTTTCTTGTTCTTCAAATTGCTGGGTCAGGTGGAACGTATCCAGTTGCTTTGCTACCAGAGTTCTTTCAAGCAATCCATCCTTATTTACCATTTTCGTACGCAGTAGATTTAATGAGAGAAGCAGTAGGAGGAATTGTATGGGCACGAGCAAAAGAAGATTTATTCTTTTTGGGAATTTTTTCTGTTGTGTTCCTTCTCATAGGAGCGGTACTTAAGGAAGTTATCATTAAAAAGACGAAGTATTTAATGAAAAAGTCCAGAGAATCAGGGTTATTTCATTAATATCCTCTTTGAAGAAAAAGCAGCCTGTCAACTGACAGGCTGCTTTTTCTCACTCTGCTTCTTCTTTTGGAAGGCGTTCTTCGTTAATTTCTTCTTTAAATGCATACGTGAATGTTAGAGCAACGAGTACCCCACCGCCAATCAGGTTACCGATACTTGCTGGAACTAGATTAAAGAACAGGAATTCCATCCAAGAGTATTCAGAGCCATGAATAAAGGATGTGCTGAAATACCCCATGTTGGCTACACTATGCTGGAAGTTTCCGGCTACGAATATAATAACAGGAAGTGTAGTAGCAAGAACTTTACCTGTTAAATCACGAGCTGCAGTAGCAAGAAACGCAGCCATTCCAATAAGCCAGTTTGCAATAATACCTGAAAGAAGAATTTGAAACCACCCTACCGTTCCATGAGATAGAAATTTCATTTTGTGCTCTGTATATGTAGCTAATTCGCTATAGAATTCAGGGGATAATGATCCTGATGCAACGACAAGAGCACCTACCAGCAGGGCACCTAGTAAGTTACCAAAATAACATACTATCCAAAACTTTATTATATTCTTAGGAACCCAAAATCTTCTTTGGAGGATGTACGTAGGAAGGAGTACGTTAACTTCAGTAAAGAGAATGGCTCCTGAAATAAAAACAATCGCGTATCCTGTCACAAATCCTATTCCTGAAAGAAGATTACTAACACCTTCCGTTTCAACTCCCATAGCAATTAGAACAGAGAAAATAGCTCCGAACGTAACAAATGCCCCAGCTAGGATCGATAAAATAAATTGCCGATTCAGTGGCCTGGCGCTATGAGACTCCCCTTTTGCGATAAATGTTTCAACAATTTGCGCTGGAAAATAAAATTGTCTTTCGGGATATTTTACTTGTTTGTCTTTTTTATTAGAATTCGCCACAATAAATCTCCTATCTCTCTTTTTCTATGATTTCCCTTTTTGTCTTTGGGAATAAACTGACGAATGTGCCTCTACTATGGTGTGAATATAGGAAAGAAAGCTAATTTGCTGTCAACAAGGTAGATTTCCTGGGAAATCAACTCAAAGTTTGTCTGAAATAAGCGAGGTGGAAGGCCACCTCGCTTTCATTAAAATTTCCAGTATCCCGTTTTACCATAGTGCGTATGAAGGTCTTCTTCGAAACGGCGAGTAATGGGTTCGTTTAGACGAAATTCTGGTGATTGACGAACTTCTTCTTTTTTTATATTGACAACTACCGATCGATCCTGCCAGTGAATGTCATGAATCCATTTTGTAGAAAGCAGTACTTCTTTTCCGGAAAACCAGTTTTTAGTATCAACAATGATATATCGAAGCTGCCATGATTCTTCATCAAAAATGAAATCTTTAACATGACCAATTTCACCGTCAGTCGCCTGAATGTGGTATCCAGCTACTTCATTAGTACTTCGCAAGTGATTTTCTTCGTCTTGGTTAGAATGATGCAAAGTTGAATCAACATCAGGTAAATCATCAGCCATAAACGGTCTTGGATACATCCCGTTACCCCAAGCATTAGTTCCTACCCAATAATAAGGCCAGCTAAAATGGCGATTCAGTTCCATTTCGTGTTTTCTAGAAATAGGTTGATCGGTATCAATATCAGGGCTTTCACTTACTTCTTCAGATGTAAGCGAAACTGAAATAGCTTCATTCTCATGATTCAATTGCTCGATTGAAATCGGAGAAATCAATACCTTTCGACCAGGTAACCATTTGTGTGTATCAACAACAAGATACCGTATAGTCCAATGTTCATCATCGAAATAGAGCTCTTTTAAGACGCCTTTTTGGCCATCTTTTGTATCGATCGTGTATTTATTCACTTCACTCTCGCTTACTAACATGAGGCTCACTCCTATATGAATAATTCACTTAAGCTAAAAACTACCCGAACACGTTAAGAATTAAACCGAATCTGTTTTTTCGATTTGATAAGTTTTAAGATATGGCTTTCCTGAAAAGATCGTTTTTGGAAGTCCTTTACTTGTGTTCCGATTTTTGTGCGCTGTTTGATAAGCTTCAGAAGTTTGCCAATTCTTGAAGTCCTTCTCAGTATTCCAAAATGTGGCGACGATATATGGATCGTTATGAACTGGACGTAAAATTCGAATTCCTTGACACCCGGGTTCATTTTCCACTTTCCCAGCGCGGTTTTTAAACCTATCTTCAAATATCGCCCGTTCACTTTCCTCAACAGGTATATGGTTTAAAACAACAAAACCAGGATCAGTTACCTCGCCTTTTTCGTCCATTAATTCGTACTTCTTAGCGTTTTTGAAAAAAGTTTCGGAAGACGTTTCGTGATAAAGTGCAGCACCATCAGAATTAGAAAAAAGCTTTACATTTTCTCCATCATGATCTTCTTTTACCTTTGATAAATAGTCGTAAGTTCCATATGTAACGTAAACGTTCATCTTATTCATCCTTTCAATGAAGTGATCAGGGAGAATTGCCTGATACTTTACCCTTATTTGGCAAAAACTAAACAGAATCGTCATTGTATATAGTACAAATATAACATTATTTCATGTAAGCTTAGCTGTAATTAAGTTAATAAGGGAGTGCCTCATAGAATGAAAAAACTCGGCATAGGCTTAATCGCAACATTAGCTGTATTCCTCATTGGATTATTAGGGTATTTGGGGATATTACTGGCTGGAAACTATGTCATCGACGAAAAAAAGCTTGTGATGAATTCAGCTACCCAACTTGTTGATGAAGAGGGAGAAATTATAACTAAACTTTATTTTGAAAACCGTGAGCCGGTCTCAATAGATGATATTCCAGACCATGTTCAGGAAGCTTTCGTTGCAACAGAAGATAGCCGATTTTACGATCATCATGGTCTTGATGTAAAAGCAATTGGCCGAGCGCTTTATCGTGATATTCTTGCTGGAAAAAAAGTAGAAGGCGGAAGTACGATTACACAGCAATTAGCTAAGAATGTTTTTCTAACTAATGACAAATCTTGGTTGAGGAAAACGAAAGAAGCTGTTATCGCAATTAATTTAGAACGTAATTACAGTAAAAAGAAGATATTAGAAATGTATTTAAACCAGATTTATTTTGGACATGGTGCTTATGGCATACAGTCAGCTTCCATGTTGTTTTTTAATAAACCAGTATCAGAGTTAAGTGTTGAAGAAGGTGCCATGTTAGCTGGGCTTCCGAAAGCACCTTCAAATTATTCACCAATTAATCATCCTGAAGAGAGTAAAGAGCGTAGAGATTTAGTGCTATCTTTAATGGAGAAACAGGATTATTTAACACCAAAAGAAGCGGTTCGACTTCAAGGAAAGACGCTATCTCTTGATGTGGCAGAAGTAACAAAGGAGGCAGCTTTTCTTACGTACATTGATATGACGCTTCAAGAAGCGAAGACTCGATTTAATCTTTCGAATGAAGAAGTATTACGCGGTGGTTATAAAATCGTAGTTCCAATGGATAAAGATTTGCAGAAAGCAGCTTATGACCAATTTCAAAACGGAAAGCTTTTCCCAGGAAGTGATCCTAACAATCCGCCTCAAGGAGCTCTGACAATGATGGATGCAAAGAGTGGTGGAGTAGTAGCGGTTCAGGGAGGTCGTGATTATGTTCAGAAGGGTCTTAATCACGTGACCTCAAAGAGGCAGCCTGGATCTGCATTCAAGCCTATAGCCGTATATGGGCCAGCAATTGAGAAAAAGGAATACAGTCCTTACACATTATTAAAGGACGAAAAGACTGACTACGATGGGTATTCTCCATCTAACTATAATAACCAATACGCTGGTCAGCTCTCTCTTTATGATGCTGTCAGAGTATCTGCTAACGCACCTGCAGTTTGGTTATTAAATGAGATTGGAATTTCATATTCAAAATCTTTTCTTGAAAAAAGTGGCCTTTCAATTGAAGATAATGATTTAAAAATCGCTCTTGGAGGGATTGATAAAGGCGTTTCTCCCTTTGAGATGATGGAAGCCTATCGTCCGTTTGCTCAAGAAGGAAAGCATGTCGAACCCTATTTTATTAGTAGGTTATACAATAATGACGGCAAGGTAGTAGGTGAAGCAAAACAAGAGGAAGAGAAAGTATACTCCAAACAAACGGCGTGGTATATGACAAGAATTCTTGAAGGTGTCGTTAAGAATGGTACCGCCACAAGTGGAGATGCAGATGTTGCTATCGCTGGTAAGACTGGAACAACTTCGTATGAGGGAGTATCGGGTGGTTCGCGTGATGCCTGGTTTGTCGGTTTTACACCAGATTTGGTGGGTGCAGTATGGATGGGGTATGACCGGACAACGGATTCACAGTATCTGACGGGTGGAAGTGAATATCCGGTTCAACTTTTTAAAAAGGTGGTAAATACTTCAATCGATGAGAATAGTACTAAGGAATTTAGTAAGCCTTCAGGATTGAAAGATATGGAAAAACCTATTACCCTTCCAAAAGTGAATGATTTGAAGGCAGATTTTGATTTCCTTTATGGTCTTCCAGCCGTCAAATTGAATTGGACAGCATCCTCTGATGATCGTATTGTTTATCATATCTATGAAATGAAAGATGGGGAGAGAAAAAAGATAGCTGAAGTTGAAGGAAAAGGGGAATATACAAGAAACTCGATCTCATTCTTTGGATCTGTATCTTATCAAGTAGTTCCTTATAATCCGTTAACAGAGCAAGAAGGAGAGGCATCTAATGAAGCTTCCGTCAGTTTGTTCGATAGGTTTAAAGGTAATGAAGAAGAGAAAGAAGATAAAAAGATAGAGGAAAACAGGTAAGTGAGTGAGGATTTTCACTTAAACGCTCGGTTACTTATGGTAAAGTAGACGATGTAAACGGCTTCAAAGTTGGACGATTTTATGACTTTTTTCTTCAATATCTGTACACTGAAGCTTACGATCGCTATAGTATGTAAGGATGTAAAAAAGTACGTTTTGCAATTAGAAAGGTGGACAAGCATGAATAAAGCATCATTTAATGATCAATTTCTTCGGGCATGCCGAGGAGAAGCGACAGATCATACACCTGTCTGGTATATGAGACAAGCAGGTCGATACCAGGCTGAATATAGAAAAATCAGAGAAAAATATTCATTTCATGAAATGAACCTAAACCCAGAAGTAGCGGCTGAAGTGACGCGATTTGCCGTTGAGCAGCTTGGTGTTGATTCAGCGATACTATTTGCAGATATTATGACGCCACTTCCATCTATCGGGGTGGATGTTGAAATTAAATCAGGTGTAGGTCCTGTAATCGATAATCCCATTAAGAGTAGATCTGATATTGATCGACTAGGTGAACTTGATCCTCTGAAAGATATTCCTTATGTAATGGAAACTATTAAGATGCTACGTGAGCAATTGTCTGTTCCATTAATTGGATTTAGCGGAGCGCCGTTTACTGTTGCAAGCTATATGATTGAAGGTGGACCTTCTAAGAATTATCATAAGACTAAAGCATTCATGTATTCTGATCCAGAAGGCTGGTATCAGCTAATGAATAAGCTTGGGGATATGACAATTGCTTATCTTACAGCTCAAGTAAAAGCGGGTGCTCAAGCTATCCAGTTATTTGATTCATGGGTTGGTGCTTTAAATGATATGGATTATCAGACGTATATTGCTCCTGTTATGAATCGGATTTTCTCAGCTTTAAAAGAATTGAATGTCCCACTCTTAATGTTCGGCGTTGGAGCGAGTCACCTCATTCAGGAATGGAACAAGCTGCCTGTTGATGTAATTGGAATAGACTGGAGAATTTCAATTAAGAAAGCGAGAGAAGTTGAGGGGATTAAAAAGCCGCTCATGGGGAATCTCGAGCCTGCACTTCTACTTGCACCGTGGGAAGTTATTGAACAAAGAACAAAAGAAATTCTTGATCAGGGAATGGAGACGCCAGGATTTATCTTTAATCTAGGTCATGGGGTGTTCCCACAAGTTCAAGTTGAGACATTGCAGCGTTTAACGAATTTTGTACACGAATATACGCGTAAGAACAGATAATGGAAATGGGGGAGGTATGGCATGAAGCGAACCATTGGCCTATTAGTTATGGCTTACGGTACACCGCGAAGTGAAGCAGAAATTGAACCATACTACACACATATACGTCGGGGGAAGCGACCTACAGAAGAAATGTTGGAGGATTTGATTGAACGGTATGAAGCGATTGGTGGTATATCTCCCTTATCGGATATAACAACAAAACAGGCTCAGAAGCTAGAGGATCGTATGAATGAAGAATTTGGCGAAGAGGTAGAGTTTAAGAGCTATCTTGGCTTGAAGCATATTGAACCTTTTGTAGAAGATGCCGTTCGGAATATGCAGAAAGATGGGATTGAGGAAGCCGTTAGTCTTGTTCTTGCTCCGCATTACTCTACATTAAGTGTGAAAACCTATAATGAACGAGCGAGAGCTGAAGCAGATAAACGGGGCTTCCCCAATATCTATGCGATTGACCAGTGGTACAACGAGCCTAAGTTCATCCAATATTGGGTGAATCAATTACAATCGTGTTTAAGTCAGATTGATGCTAAGGAAAAAAAGAAAACCATTGTTATATTCTCAGCGCACAGTTTACCTGAGAGAATCTTGCAGAACGGGGATCCTTATCCTGGCCAGCTAGAAGAAACGGCAAAGCATATTGCTGAACGAGCTGGGATCGAACATTATGCTATTGGCTGGCAGAGCGAGGGCAATACGCCAGATCCGTGGATTGGGCCAGATATTCAAGATTTAACTCGAGACTTATTTGAGCAAGAAGGTTACACAGGATTTATTTACTGTCCTGTAGGATTTGTCGCTGATCATCTCGAGGTGCTATATGACAATGATTACGAATGTCAACAGATGACCAATGAGCTTGGTGCAGCCTATCATCGTCCGGAAATGCCCAATGCAACGGATGAATTTATAGAGATATTAGCCACAGTTGTGAAGCATGAACTAATAAAAAAGAAGATGATACAGTATGAGTAAACAAACAAAAAAAATCGTGATTATCGGAGGCGGGATTACTGGTTTAACCGCCGCCTATTACCTTCAAAAAGAGATGAGGAACGAAAATCAATCCTATGAAATCACGTTACTTGAAGGCAAAGATCGTTTAGGTGGAAAGATTCAAACGGATACGACAAATGGCTTTGTGATTGAACGTGGTCCTGACTCCTTTCTTGCTAGAAAGGAAAGCGCAGCACGTCTTGTGAATGAAGTGGGAATGGGAGATCAACTTGTTCCGAATTCCACTGGACAAGCCTTCGTATTAAATAATGACCAGCTCTATCCGATTCCAGGTGGAGCAGTAATGGGAATCCCAACGGAGCTTTCTCCATTTATCTCGACAAAGCTATTTAGCTTAAAAGGGAAAGCTAGAGCAGCAGGAGATTTAGTTCTTCCGAGGAGAGAACAGGGAGAGGGAGATCAGTCACTTGGACTATTCTTTCGAAGAAGACTTGGGAATGAGGTTGTTGAGAATTTAATAGAACCTTTACTGTCAGGTATTTATGCAGGAGATATCGATAAACTCAGCCTTATGTCAACTTTCCCTCAATTCTCAGAAGTGGAAAAAAAGTACCGTAGTTTAATTCTAGGGATGAAGAAGACGACACCACCTTCTCGCCGAAGCACTGGTAAGAAAAAGCCGGCTTTTCTTACGGTCAAATCAGGTTTACAGTCATTTGTTATGGGGATTGAAAGATGTTTAACAGACGTTAACATTAGAAAAAATGTTAAGGTGGATCAATTAAAGCAAAATGAGGTCGATGGATCTTACACGCTTAAGACAACAAACGGCGAGGAGTTATCAGCTGATTCTGTTATCATCACGACCCCGCATCAGCAGGTATATCATAT
The DNA here is from genome assembly GCF_056173665.1 of Anaerobacillus sp. QJM3NY_17. Classification (NCBI taxonomy): domain Bacteria; kingdom Bacillati; phylum Bacillota; class Bacilli; order Caryophanales; family Bacillaceae; genus Anaerobacillus; species Anaerobacillus sp. QJM3NY_17. The sequence goes on from NZ_CM149685.1 coordinate 584,991, forward strand.
GTTACGAGAACATCAGGAAGTAGCTCCGCTAAAGGAAATGCCTTCCACAACGGTTGCAACAGTTGCAATGGCTTTCCCTGAAGAAGCCATAAAAAAGGCAATGGACGGAACAGGATTTGTTGTATCTAGAAACGCTGATTATACGATTACCGCTTGTACCTGGACACATCGTAAGTGGCAACATTCTGCACCAAAAGGAAAAGTACTTCTTCGTTGTTATGTAGGTCGAGCAGGTAATGATGGAATTGTTGAGAAAAGTGATGAAGAAATCGTTCAGACAGTATTAAACGATCTGAATCAAATTATGGAAATTGAAGGCCACCCTGAGTTTTATCGAATTACGAGATGGAGACAATCTATGCCGCAATATGAGGTTGGCCACCGTAATAGAATTGAAACCGTCATTTCAGGAATTGAAAAGAAAATGCCGGGCGTTTTTCTAGCTGGAGCTTCATACAATGGAGTAGGTCTCCCTGACTGTATTGATCAGGGTGAGGCAGCTGTAGCATCAGTTCAAAATTTCTTCAAATAAAAAGAAGGTTCACCGAATGCGGTGAACCTTTTTTTTATTTCTCTTCTCTATAGAATACTTAATGAAGTGTATTTTGTATAAATTAACAAATGTTATACTGGAACTATTATCTATTTTTGTTAGTGCAGAAGAAATTCTAATGGTAGAATGTATATGGCAACAATTAGTAATAAAGGAGTACGAATCATGTCGGAAATGGCAAGGCCCTTACTTATTAATATTTCAATGCTCTTTTCAGTTTTATTTCTCTGGAATATGGTCATGCCATTTACAAGAGCAAGCTCGATTAACCTGAAAGAGAAAATAATTTATGGAGTGATCAGTTCCTTGATGGCTCTGCTTTGTATGCTCTTTCCGTTAGAAAAATTCGGAGATACAGTATTTGATTTGAGAGTTGTTCCTCTTATTCTTGTAACATTATATGGTGGCAAACTGCCTGGTCTCATTTGCATGATCACCATTTCTGTAACACGAACTTGGATGGGGGGAGAAAATGCTTGGGTTGGAGTACTTATTGCGATTGTTGGGTTTCTCATTGCAATTGGATTTATGAACTACTTTCAAAGATCAATCCGAAAGTGGAAAGGGATTATTTTCACAGGAATTCTATTTATCATTTCGTATATTGCCATCATTCTTATTTTCTTAGAACCGTTAAAAACCTATTTTTATCCGATCTATTTCACGTCATTTGCAATCGCCTATTTCATTATTTTCTATTTAACTGAACGACTTGTATTAATAAATATTCAACTTCAAGAAACAGTTTATCTTGAGAAACTATCAGTTGCGGGAAAAATGGCTGCTGCTATCGCTCATGAAATACGGAATCCGCTTACGACTGTTAAAGGTCTTCTGCAGTTTATTTCAGCTGATACAGCGGACACCAAAGTTCAAAATTATGCCCCATTGATGCTTGAAGAAATCGAGCGGACGAATAAAATCATTACAGATTATTTGATGCTGATCAAACCTTCAAAAAGTGACTGTGAACAAGTAGATCTGAATAAAATTGTCAGAGATACAGTTGCAATAACGGAAGTATTAGCCTCGTATTACGCGGTTAAGATTCAATATGATGAAAAAGGCGAATTTCATATATGGGGTAATCCCCAAGAATTAAAACAATGTTTAATAAACGTTATAAAAAATGCAATTGAATCAATTGAAGGAGAAGGATTGATTCATGTTGCTTTGCAATACGGAACAAAAAGAGGTACGGTAGATATCGTTATTCGTGATAATGGAGCCGGGATGAGCAAGGAAGAGCTTGAAAAGATCGGTCTACCATTTTATACAACAAAATCGAAAGGAACTGGCTTAGGTACAATGATCACGAACCGGCTAATTCGAAATATTGGTGGAAGAGTGAATTACACAAGTATACTAGGCGAAGGAACGACGGTTACAATAACACTACCAATCACAAAGCAATAGGGGGATAATAATGACGTTCGATCGAAGAAAAAGCATTTTAGAAGCAGCAGAAAAATCTTTTTCCATGTTTGGTTATAAAGCAACGACAATGGATCAAGTCGCTAAAATTGCGAATGTAGGAAAAGGAACCATATATACCTTTTTCAAAAATAAAGAAGAACTATTCAATGAAATTGTAAGAGGTATGGTGTTGGAGTTGAAGGGGCTTGCTCAAGATTCCATTCATAGAGAGGAGTCCTTTTTTGTCAATCTCCATCGTGCTCTTTATAGTGTGCTGGAACATCGGAAGGAGCACAAATTAGCTATAAAGCTATCTCAAGAAGTGCGTGAAATTGGAACGCCTGCAGCAATGGACGCCCTTGATCTTGTTGAGAAAGCCATTCTTTCTTTTCTGGAACAAGAAATCGAGAGAGGTATTTCTGATGGTGAAGTGAAGAAGTGTGATCCTTCTCTTACAGCATTTCTTATGTTTAAAATGTATATTGCACTCATTTTTGACTGGGAAAAAACTCATTCTTCATTTACGAAAGAAGAAATTGCAAATCACCTGGAATTTTATATGATGAGCGGGATTAAATTGAAGTAGCAGTATCCAAAGAAAGTGGACTACTGCTATTGCTATTCTAACGAAACGGTGTTATATTACTTTTTGTAGCAAAAAATGACCATAATTAAAAATTGGTCAATCGAGGCTTTTATATAAAAAGAACAATGCTTTTTTTTGGCTTAAAATGACCAATTGAGAAATTTGGTCAAATAGACAGGAGGACAAAAATGAAAAAATCATCTCGGCTATTTCGGTCAGAATGGTCGTCATTGTTAAAAAATAAAAAAATCTTAATTCCCGTTATTGCGGTGTTGTTTATTCCAGTAATGTATAGTGGAATGTTTTTGTGGGCATTCTGGGATCCTTATGAAAATTTAGATCAAATTCCCGTAGCTGTTGTAAATAGTGACAGTGGGGCAGATTTCGAAGGGGAACATCTTGAAATCGGTAATGAATTAGTAGATAAACTGAAAGATGAACCGGAGTTCAAGTGGGATTTCGTAGATGAAGAAGAAGCAAACAAAGGGCTTGAAGATCAAACTTATTATATGAAAATCCAAATTCCCGAGAACTTCTCTCAGAAATCGACAACTGTTCTTGATGAACACCCGGATAAACTAAACCTTGAATATGTTCCCAATGAAAGCTTTAACTTTCTAGCTGGACAGATCGGTGGAACGGCTGTTAGTGAAATTAAATCTCAAATTGCTGAGAACATAACTGAAAATTACAGTGAGCTTGTCTTTGATAAGTTCAGTGAAATAGCTGATGGTTTATCGGAAGCAACAGATGGTGCAGGTGAGCTTGCTGATGGCTCTTCCGAATTGAAAGACGGTACACAGCAGTTGAAAGACAACTTAGCCTCTCTCAATGAAGGGTCAATTGAGTTAACCAACGGCATTAGTAGTGCAGAAAACGGGTCCATTGATCTTGCAAATGGCATTAGTAAGGTAAATAAAGGTACAACCGATTTATTAAACGGTTTAAAAGAAAAACAACCAGAAGTTAGTGAGCTAGCTGATGGAGCTTCAAGAGTAAGTAATGGGCTTGGAGAACTTAGTACTAAAATGGGTGAATTTAAAGTTGGCCAAGAAGAACTTCTATCTGGTGTTAAAGAAAGCCGCGCTGGAACGAAGCAGTTAATGGCTGGATTAGATCAATCTGTTGCAGAATTAGAAAATAGTTCATTACCAGAAGTTGATACAGAAGGATTAAAACAGTCACTAACGAGTGGAGTAACGAATGCAACTGCAGTACCTAAAGAACTGCAAGGCGTAATTGAATCAATTCAAGCAAGTGATCAATATACGGATGAGCAGAAGCAGGCGCTAATTAGCCAGCTTCAACCGATTGCTGAGAAATCTGGTTCAGCGGCGAAGTCAGTTGGAGAAGTAGCAACGACATTTGCTAACGCTTCAGATAAACTTTCAGGTGTATCTTCTAAGATGAATGCTCTATTAGAAGGACAAAGGAAACTTGCTCAAGGTGCTAGTGGTCTTTATGAAGGACAAGGAAAACTAGAAGATGGACTCAGTGATCTTGGTGATGGCATTAATCAAGCAGAGTCTGGAATTGCTCAGCTTCAAGAAGGAGCAATGCGGGTTGCAGATGGTAACGATACTGTAGCGACTGGTTGGAACAGCATGATTGATAATGTTGGCACAATTAACTCAGGAATGAATGGACTATCAAGTGGTTCACAAGAGCTTGTGAGTGGGCTATCAGAACTAGAAGGTGGTTCGTCTGATTTATCATCCGGTGCAGGTCAATTAGCGGATGGATCTAAAGATCTTGACAGCGGGGCACAGAAACTCACAGATGGTACAACAGAGCTTCGTGATAAACTTGGCGAAGCGGCTGAGGAAACTTCTAATACAAATGCTGATGATGAAACGTACAATATGTTTGCTGATCCAGTAAATGTAGATACAGAAGCCGTCTCATCTGTACCAAACTATGGAACAGGTTTTGCGCCATACTTCCTTTCACTTGGTCTATTTGTAGGAGCGCTACTTATGTCCATTGTGTTCCCACTTCGTGATCCGGCTGGAAGCCCACGTACAGCAATTGGATGGTTTATGAGCAAATATGGCATTCTACTATCTGTTGGAGTGATTCAGGCGCTTGTGTCGGATGCGCTTCTATTATACGGATTGCAAATAGAAGTACAGAGTATTCCATTATTCCTACTCTTCTCTATTGTATCCAGTCTCGCTTATATGGCGTTGATTCAGTTCTTTGTAACAACGTTAGGAGATCCAGGGCGATTTGTAGCGATCATTGTTTTGATTTTACAATTAACAACAAGTGCAGGAACATTCCCGCTTGAGTTAATTCCAGAAGGACTACAAATCTTTAACACATGGTTGCCAATGACGTATACAGTTTCTGGTTTGAAAGCCGTCATTTCAAGTGGTGATTTTGACTTCATGTGGCAAAATGTATATGTTCTCTTAGGATTTATTGCGATCTTTGCTATTGGAACCATTACCTTCTTCTTTGTAGAATTGAAAAAGCGTAAAAAGCATGGCTTGGAACCAGCTATGAATGAATAATGAAACAAGGAGGCCGTCTCTATCATTTGATAGAGACGGCCTCTTTTCTTTTGATAAATGAATGGAAAAACGATACAGTAATAGTAAGAAAGTTGTGATGAAGCGCAATTGAGGGTTTCATATTAGGTTATGGAAGGGTAAGTATTATGAAGTTATGGATTTTTCGGGAGGCAGGAGAGGCGATAGAATGATTACTTTCGAGCATATTAGTAAGAAATTTGCTGATGGTACTGAAGCACTAAAGGATATTAATTTACATATTGAAAAGGGCGAGTTATTAACGCTCATTGGGCCAAGCGGCTGTGGAAAAACGACTACTATGAAGATGATTAATCGATTAATAGAGCCAAGTGGTGGACAAATTTATATTGATGGAAAACCAATATCGGATCAGGACCCGGTTGAACTAAGAAGAAGCATTGGATATGTCATTCAACAAATTGGACTTTTGCCACATATGACTATTGCTGAAAATATTGCCTTAATTCCCAAACTGAAAAAATGGGACAAAGATAAAATAGATAAGCGCGTCGATGAAATGCTTAATCTTGTAGGGTTAGAACCTTCTATTTTTCGGTCTCGCTATCCACTAGAATTGAGTGGCGGTCAACAGCAAAGAGTTGGTGTCATTCGTGCACTTGCAGCAGAACCACCAATTATTTTGATGGACGAGCCATTTAGCGCATTAGATCCTATTAGTCGAGAACAGCTTCAGGACGAGCTTGTAAAGCTACAGAAAGAAATTCAGAAAACAATTGTTTTCGTTACGCACGACATGGATGAAGCTATGAAAATCGCCGATCGTATTGCCATTATGAAAGATGGCGAAATACTTCAGCTAGATACGCCGGATCGCTTGCTACGCCACCCTAAGAATGAATTTGTCCGCAATTTCATAGGTGATGAACGAATGGCTAAAGGGCAAGCTCCAACAGCTGTCGATTTAATGATTAGAAAAGTAGCAACTGTGAAAGAAAGTAGAGGTCTTGCAGAAGCGTTCCGTCTAATGAAATCAGAGCGAGTCGATAGCCTGGTTGTAACAGGGCCAGAGCAGGAATATATCGGTGTCGTTACGCTAGAACATGTCCAAAACCATTATGGTGATGATAGGAAACGAATTGTGGATGTGATTGAAGTGATCGAGTCCATTAATGAGAGCACGCTCTACCCTGAAATAGCAAAACGATTTGCTGAAAATCAGCCGATCAGTATCCCTGTAGTTGAAGATAATAAGCTTACAGGATTAGTTACAAGAAGTAGTATGATGAGAGGGTTAGCAGGACTTGAGCAATATGATCAAAGAGAGGAGGGAAGCCTGAATGAATGACGAGAATTTTTTCATTCTATTTATTGAGACGATGCAGAATCGTTGGGATGATATACTAGTAGCACTTCAGGAGCACCTTTTCCTTTCGTTCATCTCTATTGTGATTGCGATATTAATATCTGTTCCACTTGGTATTTTTATTTCACGGAGAAAGAAGCTAGCGGAGCCATTCATTGCGGTTGCAGCTATCTTTCAAACAGTACCAAGTTTAGCCCTGTTCGGGTTTCTTATTCCATTTCTAGGGATTGGAAACATAACTGCTATTATTGCTTTAACGGTTTACGCGCTTCTTCCAATCCTCAGAAATACGTACACTGGCATCACTTCCGTAGATCATTCTTCTATTGAAGCTGGAAGAGGGATGGGTATGACGAATATGCAAATTTTGATGAAGATTGAAGTGCCTCTTTCTCTACCGGTTATAATGGCTGGTGTCAGAACAGCTACTGTCCTAACAATCGGAGTTGCCACTCTCGCTACTTTTGTAGGTGCAGGAGGACTTGGCGATATTATATATCGTGGTCTTACCTCGAATAAAGATGAGCTCGTATTAGCTGGTGCACTTCCTGCAACTATTCTGGCTCTTGGGTTTGATTTAATTCTAAAATTATTAGAAAATGCGGCAACTCCTAAAGGAGTTAAAGCAAAAAAATAAAGGGAGAGATTCGTTTGAAGAGAATTACCTTACTTTTACTAGGAGTTGTCATGGTTCTTGCTGCATGTGGAGGAGATAGCGGAAGTGAAGAAAGTGATCCGATCGTTATTTCCGGTAAGCCCTGGACTGAGCAATATATCTTACCACACCTTCTTGCGGAGTACATAAAGGCTAACAGTGATTATGAAGTAGAGGTTGATGCAGGTGTTGGTGAAGTAAATATTCTACAACAGGCGCTTATCGATGGTGATATTGACATGTACGTGGAATATACAGGTACAGGTCTTGAAGCGGTACTTAAGGAAAGTGCTGAATCAGATGAGTCAGCTGATGAGATTTTTAAACGCGTGAAAAAAGGATACAAAGATGAATATAATCTTGTTTGGCTTGAACCACTTGGATTTGAGAATGGCTACACGCTTGCTATGACTCAAGACACAAATAAAGAGGTAAATGCAAAAACGTTCTCGGACATTATCCCAGCTTCAGATGATATGGTATTTGGTGGACCACACACGTTCTACGAAAGAGAAGATGGTTACGATGCCCTAGTAGAAGCTTATGGTTTTAATTTCAAAGACGAAGTGAGTCTTGATCCGAATATCATGTACGATGCTTTAAATGAAGGTGAAGTCGATGTGATTCCTGCCTTTACAACTGATGGACGAATTGCTCGTTTTGATCTTGCAACAACTGAAGACGATAAGCAATTCTTCCCACCATATTATGCTGCGCCAATTGTTCGACAGGAAGTTCTTGATTCACATCCTGATCTTGAGAAGGTTGTGAACGAATTTGCTGGAAGTATTTCAGAAGAAGAAATGTCTGAAATGAATGCAAAAGTGGATATGGATGGAGAAGAGCCTGAGGATGTTGCAATGGAATTCTTGAAAGAAAAAGGATTGATTGATTAATAAAAAAAGCGAGATGAGGAATTCCTCATCTCGCTTTTTCATTTATGTTATTCAGCTGGTTTTAAATCTTCAATCGATTCAGCTTCAACGTATGATGGAACAACAAGTCCTGTTTTCGCACCTTCAAGGTTTACTCCAAGACGGTCCATGTTGTCACCATATTCATCTAGAAGGTCAGCGTGTGTAATTGGAAGCCATCCAGCTACCATTGCGTCAGCATCACCTTCAGAAACAGCGATGAACATAGAAGCTGCATCAAGTTGAGTTAATTTAACCTCATAGCCTACGCTCTCAAGAACTTTAGCTACTACGTTCGTACTTGCGATTTCAGAATCCCATGCTACATATGCAAGTGAGATTTCTTCACCGTCTACTTCATCAGCACCTTTAGTCCATTCTTCTACCATGTCGGAATGTTCGTCTACCCAGTTTTGTGCTGCTTCTTCAGGCTTAGCACCTTCCTGTACTTCGACCATAACATCGCCCATGTCTTCTGGAGTCCAGTTGAACTGATCAAGAATTGTATGAGCAGAAGGCTGATCTTCTTTTAACCCCATACGTGCAAAAGTTTCGATGTTTTCTTCTTCTCCATAAAGACCTTGTGGATCTTCAAGGTATTTAAGGTCGTATTTCGCGAACATCCAATGTGGTGTCCAACCAGTAACGATAATCGGTTCTTCATCATCAATTGCTTTACCAAGTTCTGCAGCCATAGCAGCTGAAGAGGACTCGATTAATTCCCAACCCTTAAGGCTATCGTACTCTTCAAGTGCAGATGTCGTAGCTTTCATAATACCAGCGCCTGGTTCAATTCCTACGATTTCGTAATCTACTGCTTCTCCAACGTTAGTACCGCCTTCGCTGGAACCTTCACTGCTATCTCCGCCATTGTTACCGCCACAAGCAGCAAGAATCAATGTGAGTGACAAAAATAGTGCAAGTCCTGTTAACCCTTTTTTAAAGTTAAACATGTAATTCCCCCTTAATTTTTTGTTTTACCTATATTTTGAGAAATCCGGTCAAGCATAATCGCTAGAATAACAATTGCAAGACCAGCTTCAAAACCAATACCAACTTTGATCTGCGTTACAGCACGATATACGTCTGCTCCGAGACCTGGTGCACCTACTAGAGATGCAATAACGACCATTGATAGTGAAAGCATGATGCTTTGGTTAATTCCTGCCATGATCGTTGGAGTAGCAAGTGGGAGTTGTATTTTAAACAACTTTTGTTTTGTTGTAGATCCAAATGCATTAGATGCTTCGATTAAATCTTCAGGCACCTGACGAATGCCGAGATTCGTAAGACGAATCGTAGGAGGCATTGCAAAGATAACAGAAGCTATGATTCCGGGTACCATACCAATCCCAAAGAATAGAATAGCTGGGATGAGATATACGAATGCAGGCATTGTCTGCATGAAATCCAATATCGGTGTGATAATTCCTCTTACACGGTCACTTTGTGATGCCCAGATCCCAAGTGGTACACCGAGAATAATCGATATGATGACCGAAGTTAAAACAAGTGCTAGCGTTTGAATAGTTGGGTCCCAATAACCGAGATTATCGATTAACAGAAGTCCAAGTAACGTGAATACAGCTATTGGCCAGCGACTAGACCACCATGCCAGAATCGTAAAGATTGCAATGAGAACAAGAGCTGGCGGGAAACCTAGTATGGAAACGATCCCTTCTACGAACCAATCAATCCCAGATGTAATACTATCGAAAACTGGTTCAAGGTTATCGGTTAACGTATCAACAATACTATCAACCCAGTCAGCTAGTGGTATTTTAGGAAAAAGTTGCATTTAGTTCACCTCGCCTTTCGTGGATTCAGTTTCGTGGCCTGCGAGTGCCCCGATAACTGCTCCTCTTACAATGATGCCTTGAAATTTATCGGCTTCATCGACAACGGGGAGAGGAAGGGATGAGTCTGCCATTTTCACAAACATATCCGTTAGTAAAGTCTCTGGTGATACAGTAGGAAGGTCTGTAATCAAAATGTCATTTATATCTTTCTTTTCCTCAATAGCTTTTGCCGTAGCATCTGCTGTAATAGCGCCTAACAGCTTTTTCTTTTTATCAACAATATAAATACTGGATAATTTTTGTTCTCTCATAAGCTCCAGCGCAACACGTGGCCCACGATCAGCTCGTAGCGTTTCAGCACGTTTCATTACGTGTGAAGCTGTTAACACTTTTGAAAGATCCACATCTTCAACGAATCGTTCAACGTAGTCATTTGCAGGATTTGTCATGATTTCTTCTGGAGAACCAATTTGAACGATAGAACCGTCTTTCATTAATGCAATGCGATCTCCAATGCGAAGTGCTTCATCGAGGTCATGTGTAATAAAGACGATCGTTTTTTCCATTGATTCTTGAAGTTCAAGGAGCTCATCTTGCATGTCTTTACGAATAAGCGGATCTAGTGCACTAAATGCTTCATCCATTAATAGTACATCTGGATCGTTCGCAAGAGCACGAGCAAGACCAACACGCTGCTGCATACCACCACTTAATTCAGAAGGAAAACTATTTTCATATCCTTTCAAACCAACAAGTTCAAGTGATTCTTGCGCTTTTTTTGCTCGGTTTTCTTTGCCAATACTTTGTACCTCTAGTCCATATTCCGTGTTTTCAAGAACAGTACGATGTGGAAAAAGAGCAAAGCGTTGGAATACCATACTAAGCTTCTTTCTTCTCACTTCACGAAGCTGTTCAGGTTTCATCCTGACGATATCTTCATCATCAATGAGAACCTGACCTGAAGTTGGTTCAATTAATCGATTGAGTAGACGAACAAGCGTAGATTTACCACTACCTGATAGCCCCATGATGACAAAGATTTCACCGGGATATACATCGAAGCTTGCTCGATTTACACCCACAGTATTTCCAGTTTCTTTAAGTATTTCACTTTTTGATTTGCCCTGATCTAATAGCTTTATAGCTTGTTTGGGCGATTTGCCAAATACTTTTGTTACGTCTTTTACAGTAATTTTGGCTTTTTCCATAGTTTCACCTCTGCCTTTATTAATAAATTTCAACGGTTAAAGTTACAAAAATCACTGAAATATGTCGAAATTTACGATAATCAGTCATTTACTAGTCTTTTTTTACCGACCTATTAAGTATAGAGCGTAGGTACTTAATACTACAAACGTCGTGAGAGCTCAAAATCAGTTAATTCAGTACATACAGAAAAAACTGTACAAACTAAACAGGTAAATGCTTAAGTATCGTCAAGGATGCTAGTATATGCTACACGGTTCACATGTAAACTTTACAATCAACGAGGTTAACACTAAACTATGAAATGACAAACGATTGGAAAAGTAGGTGCATAGTTTGCGAGATAATAGAGTAGAGAATGCGAGAGAACGTGTTATTGAATCCATCTCTAAAAATATGGATATATATAGCGTCACGCCTTCTGTGGGGCGACTATACGGAGCAATGTTCTTTGAGAAAGAGCCAATGACTCTTGATGAAATGAAGGATAAACTTCAAATGAGTAAGACAAGTATGTCTACCGGAGTAAGAACTTTAATCGACTTAAATATGGTTGATAAGGTATGGAGAAAGGGCGAGCGTAAAGATCTTTACGAGGTGAAGTCAGATTGGTATCAAACCTTTACAGATTTCTTTTGTATTCACTGGCGTAAAGGAATTGAAATGAATAGAGATGCTTGTAGAGAATCCATTTCTGAACTTATGGACGTACTGGAGAATGATATTTCTAACGAAGAAAAAATGACGGCAGAAGCAGATTTAGATAAAATGTCTTATGCGTTGGGATACTATGAGTGGTTGAATAAGGTAGTGGATTTATTTGAATCTAGAAAGATATTTGATGTTATTGATAATGAAGAAGAGTAGAGGGAATTAGCAAGATATTGCTTCATGAAAATTTTGAATACGTTCTACATAATAACAAAACGTGCAGGTTTTCCCTGCACGTTTTGTTATAGGATTTTACTTAAGAAAGCTTTCGTCCGTTCGTTTTGAGGATTTGAGAACAGTTCATTTGGAACATTTTCTTCAACGATATATCCCCCGTCCATGAAAATCACACGATCGCCTACTTCACGAGCAAACCCCATTTCATGTGTGACAACAACCATCGTCATACCTTCTTTGGCAAGGTCTTTCATGACTTCTAGAACTTCACCAATCATTTCAGGGTCAAGTGCAGAGGTTGGTTCATCGAAAAGCATAACTTTTGGCTCCATAGCAAGAGCCCTTGCTATAGCGACACGCTGCTTTTGCCCCCCTGATAGTTCCCCTGGATAATTATTGGCTTTATCTTCAAGGCCAACTTTTGCGAGAAGCTCCTTCGCCTTTTGGGCTGAGTTTTGTTTGTTATCCCCTTTGACTTTAATTGGGGCTAATGTCACATTTTCAAGTACGGTTTTATGAGGGAAAAGGTTAAAATGTTGAAAAACCATTCCAACATCCTGTCGAACTTTGTTGATATTCGTCTTAGGGTCAGCTATGTTGTGGCCGTTTACGATCACACTACCACCAGTTATTTCTTCTAATTTATTTAAACACCGAAGAAAGGTACTTTTACCTGAGCCAGAAGGACCAACGACGCATACAACCTCTTTTTCTTTTACGTCTGTATTAATATTCTTAAGTACTTCTAAATCTCCGAACGATTTCTTTAGATCTTTTACTTGGATGATGCTCATTGTTGCTCCTATCTCCTCTCGTTCTACATTCTTCCTTCGTTTGGAAGGGTTTGCCGATAAATTCTATTATACCAATCCTTGATTCATTTATAAAAGAACTTGTCCTTATTGAGGGGAAACTAGGGATTGTTAGCTGTTGTACTATAATCAGCATTCTTTTATAATAGTTAGTGAAAACGTTTGCGCAAATTAAGAAATTATCTTTTTCTAGGAGGATGCAGCATGGCACAGCAGTGGTGGAAGGAAAGCGTCGTTTATCAAATATATCCTCGAAGTTTTAATGATAGCAACGGTGATGGCATTGGAGATATTAAGGGAATTACGGAAAAGCTCGATTATTTAAAAGAGTTAGGAATAGATGTCGTTTGGCTCTCACCAGTGTATCAGTCACCGAATGATGATAATGGATATGATATAAGTGATTATCGAAACATTATGGATGAGTTCGGTACGATAGAAGATTGGAATGAGATGTTAGAAGAGATGCACAATAGAGGGATTCGTCTAGTTATGGATCTCGTTGTTAATCATTCTTCTGATGAGCACAAATGGTTTTCTGAAGCGAGGAAATCGAAGGATAATCCATATCGTGATTACTATATATGGCGAGAAGGAAAAGGGGATCAGCCTCCTAACAATTGGGGCTCCTTTTTCGGTGGGTCTGCATGGCAGTACGATGAGGAGAGTCAGGAATATTTTCTTCATCTATTTTCAAAAAAGCAGCCTGATTTAAATTGGGAAAATGAAAAATTGAGAGAAGAAGTCTATGATCTGATGAAATTCTGGCTAGATAAAGGGGTGGATGGATTCAGAATGGATGTCATTAATTTGATTTCCAAAACCCCTGGTTTACCAGATGCCGAAGTAACAGCAGATTCTCCTTATCAATGGGGAGGAGAGCATTTTGTAAATGGACCTAAATTTATTGATTATATGAATGAAATGAATGAAAAGGTTCTGAAGAAATTCAATGCTATGACTGTTGGTGAAATGCCAATGGCGACACCTGAGGATGGAAAAAGGTACACAAATGAAGACACCGGTATTGTAAACATGCTCTTTCAATTCGAACATATGGATGTGACGAGTGGACCTGGTGGGAAGTGGGATCAGCAGCCATGGAAACTCACTGATTTAAAGCGGATTATTTCAAAATGGCAAACTGAGCTACACGGAAATGGGTGGAACAGTCTTTACATGGAGAATCACGATCAACCTCGCTCAGTTTCCGTATTCGGTGATGACCAGGAATATCGAGTAACATCAGCAAAAATGCTTGCAGCCTGGCTTCATTTTCTTCAAGGTACGCCTTATATTTATCAAGGTCAGGAGCTTGGTATGACGAATGTCTACTTCAATTCAATTGAAGAATATGAAGATATAGAAACGCTTAATATGTATACAGAAGAAGTTATTGAAAAAGGAGAAACACCAGAGAAAGTTTTAGAGGCGATCCATAAAAAAGGTCGTGATAATGCGCGAACCCCTATGCAGTGGACTGAAGAGGAGAACGCTGGATTTACGACGGGTAATCCGTGGCTAAAAGTAAACGACAATTATCATGAGGTTAATGCGAGAAAGGCTTTAAGTAATGAAGATTCTACTTTTTACTTTTATAAGAATTTGATTCGACTTCGAAAAGAACTTCCAGTCATGATCCATGGTGATTATCAGCTGCATTTAGAAGAAGATGAGAATTTGTACGTGTATACAAGAAGCTATAATGGTAGAAGCTTACTTCTTGCAGCAAACTTCTCAAAAGAAACATGTGAGATGAAGCTGCCTCACACCCTAAGTGGTGGAGAGTTACTGGTTCATAATTACGAGGAAGTAAGTCATCTCTTGCAGAATGAATCGATTATGAGACCGTATGAAGTGAAAGCATATTTACTATAGGAAGAAACGTGGGCATTCGCTCACGTATTCTTTTGTACAAGCTATCATAGGCTTATTTAGTTATCATTTTATTGGTTTTAAAAGGATTGAATTCTCTGTTTCGAGGGAAGCTAATTTTGGGAAAAAGAATTTACATGAAAAGTGATCGGTTTCCTTTTTCTTTTTGATTAAGTCATGTATAATAACAAATGTACATTTGTTCATGAGTGTGTTTACTAAATTTCAATATAAAAAAAGGAGTGTATACATATGACAACGACTCAAATGGATTCACTTGCTGTTAACACGATTCGTACGCTTGCAATCGATGCGGTTGAGAAAGCGAACTCGGGACACCCTGGGATGCCGATGGGTGCTGCACCAATGGCTTATACGCTATGGAGCCAATTTTTAAATCACAATCCTTCTAATCCAGAATGGTTTAACCGTGATCGCTTTGTTCTATCTGCAGGACATGGTTCTGCTCTTCTATACAGCATGCTACATTTATTTGGTTATGATGTTTCAATGGAAGACTTAAAATCATTCCGTCAATGGGGAAGCAATACACCAGGACACCCGGAATTTGGTGAGACACCTGGAGTTGACGCAACGACTGGTCCACTTGGACAGGGACTTGCTATGGCAACTGGTATGGCGATGGCTGAGCGTCACTTAGCAGCAACATATAACCGTGACGACTTCAATGTTGTGGATCATTACACATATAGCATCTGTGGTGATGGTGACTTAATGGAAGGTGTATCTTCAGAATCAGCTTCTCTAGCTGCTCACTTGAAATTAGGTCGTCTTATAGTAATGTATGATTCTAATGATATTTCTCTTGATGGTGATCTTGATCAGTCCTTCTCAGAGAACGTACAACAGCGTTATGAAGCATATGGCTGGCAAGTTATCCGTGTTGAAGATGGTAATGACATGGATACAATTGCAGACGCTCTTAAACAAGCGAAAAGCAATACTGAGCAACCAACACTAATTGAAGTGAAAACTACAATTGGTTATGGTTCACCAAACAAAGGCGGCAAAAATACTTCTCACGGTGCTCCTCTTGGTAAAGATGAAATTGCACTTGTAAAAGAGAACTATAAGTGGACGTTTGACGAAGACTTCTTTATTCCTAAAGAAGTGAAAGGTCAGTTTGCTGAACTTAAAGAAGCTGGCAGTAAGAAAGAACAGGAATGGAATGAATTGTTTGCACGCTATGAAGAACAATATCCTGAGCTTGCGAAGCAATTAACTGCTGCTCTAAATAATGAACTTCCTGAAGGATGGGATAGTGAAGTTCCTACTTATGAAAGAGGAACAAGTACAGCATCTCGTGCGGCATCTGGTGAAGTTCTAAACGCACTTGCTAAAAACAATGCGCAAATCTTCGGTGGATCAGCTGACCTTGCATCTTCTAACAAAACAATGTTAAAAGATGAGCAGGACTTTTCACCAGCGGATTATAGCGGACGCAATATCTGGTTCGGAGTACGTGAATTCGGCATGGCTGCGGCGATGAACGGAATCGCGCTTCATAAAGGTCTTCGCATCTTTGGAGCAACGTTCTTCGTATTCTCTGACTATCTTCGCCCTGCACTTCGTCTATCTGCATTGATGGGAGTACCGGTAACATACGTATTCACTCATGATAGCGTAGCGGTAGGAGAAGATGGTCCAACTCACGAACCTGTTGAGCAACTAGCTTCACTTCGAGCAATGCCAGGTCTTTCAGTTATTCGTCCTGCAGACGGTAACGAAACGGCTGCTGCTTGGAAGCTATCCGTTGAAGAAACAAATCACCCAACTGCTCTAGTGCTTTCTCGTCAGAATCTTCCAGTTGTGACAGATTCACATGATCAAGCATACGAAGGTGTTAAGCGTGGAGCTTACGTTGTAGCTGGTGGAGAAGACGCTGAAGCGATTCTTCTTGCATCTGGTTCTGAAGTAGGTCTAGCTGTTGAAGCTCAAGAACTATTAGCAAAAGAAGGTATTTCTGCATCAGTTGTCAGCATGCCAAGCTGGGATCGCTTTGATAAGCAGTCTGCTGATTATAAGCAAAGTGTACTACCTGACAATGTAACAGCACGTCTTGGTATCGAGATGGGCGTTTCATTTGGCTGGGATAAGTATGTTGGCCAAAAAGGTGATATCCTTGCAATTGATCGCTTTGGAGCTTCTGCACCTGGCGATACGGTAATCAAAGAGTTTGGGTTCACGCCTGAAAATGTTGTAACTAAAGTTAAGACAATGCTCTCTAAATAATACAATAGGTTTTAGTTGAGAGTGAGAGGCTTTCAGAAGGCGAAAATGGTCTTTCTGAAAGCCTTTTTCTTACCAAAAGATAACCAATTTTGAATACACAGGTGTTGCTA
The DNA here is from genome assembly GCF_056173665.1 of Anaerobacillus sp. QJM3NY_17. Lineage (NCBI taxonomy): Bacteria > Bacillati > Bacillota > Bacilli > Caryophanales > Bacillaceae > Anaerobacillus > Anaerobacillus sp. QJM3NY_17. The sequence goes on from NZ_CM149685.1 coordinate 601,919, forward strand.
TGGAAAAGGATAAACTTACAAAGGTAGTAGAGGCCGCACGCTTATACTACCAATTAGACTATAGTCAACAGGAAATCGCTAAGAGACTTGAGGTTTCAAGGCCAACTGTTTCCCGTTTATTAAAGCAAGCGAAAAGAGAAGGAATTGTTGAAATCAAGATTCATGATCCTTCACAGGATGTGCATTTGCTTGCTACCGATCTTGCAGAAGCTTATGGACTTTTAGATGCCAGAGTCGCAATTGTTCCAGAATTTGAAGATCAACTTGTAAAAAAACATATCGGTAAAATTGCAGCTGATTATTTAAATGCAACTATTCAAGATAATGATTTAATAGGAGTTTCCTGGGGAACAACTCTGAATGAAATCGGTAAGAATCTTCGTCATCAATTACTTAAAAACGTTTCAGTTGTACAATTAAACGGAGGAATTAGTTATTCCGAAACTAACACATACGCTTACGAAGTCATTCAAATGATTGGTCGTGCCTTTCATGCTACAAGTCACTTCTTGCCTGTTCCGGCTATTGTAGATCACCTTCTTGTAAAGCAAACAATGGAAGAGGATAGGCACATTCGGCGTGTGCTTGATATGGGCCGAAATGCGAATATCGCTCTTTATAGTGTTGGAATTCCAACAAATGACTCTGTTATTGTTCAAGCTGATTATGTGTCAGAACAAGAGCTTGAAGCGATTCATTCAAAATCTGTAGGAGAAATTTGTTCACGCTTCTTTGATGAAAAGGGAATGCTTATTCATGAGGAGTTAAATGAACGAACAATCGGAATTGATCTTGAAGATCTTTCAAGGAAAGAGAAAGCAATATTAGCTGCAGGCGGTCCGAAGAAAGTTGAAGCGATTTACGGGGCGTTGCAAGGTGGCTACGCAAATGTTTTGGTAACGGATCATTATACGGCTCGTGCCTTATTAGAGAAAAAACAGGGGAGGTAAAAAGCATGAAAATCACTGTTTTAGGACCATGGGGGGGATACCCTAAGGCTGGAGAAGCGAGTGCAGGATATCTCATTCAGAGTGAAGGGTACAACCTGTTAATTGACTGTGGAAGCGGAGTTCTATCTCAACTCCAACATCATCTATCTGTAGAAGAGCTTGATAGTGTAATCATTAGTCATTATCATCCTGACCACATTGCAGATACAGGTGTTCTTTACCACGGTCGCTTAATTCAATCAAAAATTAAATCTGAGCTTCCTGTGTTGCCAATCTATGGTCATCCATATGATGAAGCTGGATTTAATAGCTTGGATCATAAGCCTTATACAGAAGCAAGGGAATATAGAGAAGAAGATATTTTGGAACTTGGTCCTTTCTCTATTACTTTTCAAAAAACAAAGCACCCAGTTATTTGTTACGCAATAAGGGTAACAGATGGAGAGCATAGCATGGTGTTTACTGCAGATTCTAGCTATATAAAAGAATTTGAAACGTTTTCTGCTGGAGCTGACCTACTCATTTCCGAATGTAATCTATACAGTGATATGGATGGCTCTCAGATGGGACACATGAATAGTACGGATGCTGCTAAAATTGCAAAAGAAGCGGATGTATCTACACTGATGCTGACACATCTTCCGCACTTTGGTGATTTATCAGAACTTGAGAAGGATGCTAAACAACATTTCGATGGTGAAGTGATGCTTGCATCTACGGGGCTCGTGTGGAATTCAGAAAAATAGTTATAGTGAAAAACCAGAACGATATTGCCGTTCTGGTTTTTTAATGGGAAGTATGCAGCGGGCAGGGTCTCGATCGCTTCAGGCCTTCATCCGAACACAAAAACCGTGTTCAAATGAAGGCCCTCCAGCGCTTGTCGAGGCTAAACGGGCGCTTCCGCTTTTCATGTCTAGCTGCAGCCTCCAGACACTTGGTCACTTCACCCTATAACTCGAACACAAAGAGCGTGTTCAAGTTATAGGGCTCCAGTGCCTGCCGTGTCTAAACGGAGGCTTCCGCTTTTCTTTATTCCCCTAATGTTGAGTCTAGTTTTCCGTTCATGTCCATTAGGAAGCCGATTTCTCGGCCGAGTAGTCTGGCTAGTTCTTTGGATTTTTTTTCGCCTTCGGATTTGATTTGTTCAATGGTTAGGCTTGAGTTTAGGTTTGATGCCCCTACGATGACAGGGATTTCACCTTTTTCGTAATAAACGATTTTCATATTGCTCCTCCTCATAGTACGTTTGTTTACAATATTCGTAGAGCGAGAGCGGGGAAAGGGTAGTGTAGGTGGGGTTTTTCGTTCTTTTGTCAGGGTGTCATAAGTATCAGGTTTTGATTCCTTACTGATATTTCATTAGAATAGAAGAAGAATAAACAGGAGGTAAGGCTATGCTTTATATAGATAATGAAAACATCATGGATGCGGGGCTTAATCTGGCAATAGAGGAATACATTTTGAAGGAGCTTGATCCTGAGGAAACGTACTTGTTGTTTTACTCGATGAATCCGACAGTGATTGTAGGAAAAAACCAGAATACGATTGAGCAGATTGATACGAGTTATATACGCGAAAATAACGTGGATGTGATCCGTCGTCTTTCTGGTGGTGGAGCCGTCTATAACGATCAAGGTAATTTAAGCTTTAGTATTATTACAAAGGATGATGGAAACAGCTTTCATAACTATAAGAAATTTACGGATCCGGTTGTGAGGGCTCTTGGTAAGCTCGGTGTCGACGCAGAGCTAAGTGGACGAAATGATTTGCTCGTGAATGGCAAGAAAATTTCAGGCAATGCTCAGTTTTCGACAAAAGGTAGAATGTATAGTCATGGTACGCTTATGTTTAATGTCAACTTAGAGAATGTCGTAAAAGCACTTAAAGTAAACAAAGAAAAAATCGAGTCGAAAGGGATTAAATCAATTCGAAGTCGTGTTACGAATATTAGTGAGCATATGGATCAGGAGATGACGCGAGAAGAGTTTAAACAAACGCTACTTCAGTATATTTTCGAAGAGAAAGAGGAGATCCCATCTTATAATCTGAAGGAAAAGGATTGGGAGGCGATTCACAAAATTGCTGAAGAGCGCTATAAAAACTGGGATTGGAATTATGGTCGTTCACCGAAGTTTAATGTTCAGCATTCCAAACGCTTTCCGATTGGTTCGATTGATGTTCGACTTGAAGTTAAAAAAGGATACATCGAACAGGCTACCATTTTTGGAGATTTCTTTGGTGTTGGTGATGTAAAAGAACTTGAAAACAAATTAGTTGGTGTTCGTTATGAACCTGGTTCATTGGAAGAAGCACTTCAAAATTTAGATGTTTCTCATTATTTTGGGAAAATAACAAAAGAAGAGTTTATCGATCTTCTTTATTAAATGAAAGAAGCTGGGAGGCCAGCTTCTTAATTTTTTTATTTCATGTGAGATTGGCTTTCTAACTAGCTTACTAAAACGAGGGAGAATTGCTTTTTAACACGATTATCACTAAAAGATACTTTTGCTGTTTTGATTTAAATTATGAACTTTGCTCTGTTCCCCTTGCTACTGAAATTTTCTTCCAATATAATATATTTAGAAAATTAAAAATGAATGATTACTCATTCACATAGGAGGAGAGCGAATGAATTTATCTCAGCAATTAACAGAGACAGCTGCCACTTATCCTGAGAAACAGGCATACATTTATCAAGATAATGCTGTATCTTACAAAGAGTTTGAGCATAAGGTTTCTATGTTTGCTGCGAATTTATCGGCAGAAGGAGTAAAGAAAGACGATCATATAGCCCTTATTTTAGGAAACTCGCCGGAATTTCTAATTAGTTATTACGGTGCATTAAGAGCGGGTGCAGTCATCATTCCAATCAATCCTATCTATACCCCTGATGAAATCGGCTATCTCCTTCATAATGGAGATGTGAAAGCAATCGTGACGTTAGAGCAGGCACTACCTCTCGTTGAAAAAATGGCCGACCAACTTTATGGTGTAGGTCTAGTTGTTTATACAGGAGAGGGAACAGAAAGTAGAATGATTTCAAACATCAAATTGAAAACGTTTACAAATATGATTGAAGATCAAGGTAGGTCACTACCGGAAATAACCATTAATGAAGATGATCTTGCTGTTATTCTTTATACATCCGGTACTACCGGAAAACCAAAAGGTGCAATGCTTACCCATAGGAATATATTTAGCAATGCATCAGATACAGGATCATATCTCCAAATCTCCTCACAGGATGTGGTGATTACAGCCCTTCCGATGTTTCATGTATTCTGCATGACTGTTTCAATGAATGCACCGCTTATATCAGGCGGAACCATTGTCATCCTTCCTAAGTTCAGTCCTCAAGAAGTTTTTCGTGTTGCTGAGAAATACAAAGCAACAATTTTCGCAGGTGTACCAACAATGTATAATTTCCTCTATCAATATCCTGAAGGCCGTGCTGAATATTTTCAACATATGCGTATTTGTATTTCTGGAGGGTCTTCCTTGCCTGTCGCCCTTCTTCACCGTTTTGAAGAAAAGTTTAACGTCCGCATTTCTGAGGGATATGGGTTATCAGAAGCGGCTCCCGTTACGTGCTTCAATCCATTAGACCGACCTAGGAAAGCTGGTTCAATTGGTCGTAACATTACTAATGTCGAAAACAAAGTAGTTGATGAACTTGGGCAAGAGCTTTCGGTAGGGATGGTTGGTGAACTGGCAGTTAAGGGACCTAATGTGATGAAGGGGTATTATAAAATGCCGGAGGATACAGCCGTTACCCTTAAAGAAGGTTGGCTCTTTACAGGCGATTTAGCAAGAATGGATGAAGAGGGATACTTCTATATAGTGGATCGCAAAAAAGATATGGTAATCGTCGGAGGTTATAACGTTTATCCAAGAGAAGTAGAGGAGGTTCTTTACAAGCACCCAGAAATTGTAGAGGCTGCAGTTGTCGGGATACCTGATCCGAATTTTGGGGAAGCAGTGCAGGCTTTTGTTGTAACGAAGCAAAAGATTTCAGAAGAAGAAGTTATGAGCTTTTGCAAAGAACATTTAGCGAAATATAAGTGTCCCACGACAATCGAATTCATTGAAGAACTTCCGAAAAACACGACTGGGAAAATTCTGAGAAAAGCTCTTAGAAAACAAATGAACGTCTAAACCAAAAAGCTGATCCTAGTGGGATCAGCTTTTTATTATGAATAATCAGAAAACGATTGATATTTGTATGACAATAAAATATAATGACGTTAAATAAACGTTATATAGGTGGTGTGTGGAATAGTGGTAACTTCAGAACATCAAATGGCTCAGTTTATGGATCGTATTGATAATGGAGAAAAGATTGAAGCGGATGATTGGATGCCAGATGATTATCGAGAAGCCTTGATTAGGTTAATTTCAATGCATGGAATTAGTGAAATCATGGGGGCGTTACCAGAGAAAGAATGGGTTCCTAAAGCCCCTACCCTTTATAGAAAGCTTGCGATTATGGCTAAAGTACAGGATGAAATGGGGCATGGACAGTTACTGCTCCGTGTAGCTGAGGATTTAATGGAACCACTAGGAAAAGGTCGCGATGACATTATGCAGGACCTTTTTTCTGGAAGGTTGAAATTCCATAATGTTTTTCATATGGAGGCACCGACTTGGGGAGATGCTGGAGTGATTGCTTGGTTAGTAGATGGAGCGGCAATTATTTCGCAAACGATGATGTTAGGAACTTCTTATGGACCGTATGGCCGTGCTCTGAAACGCATCTGTGCGGAAGAGGTGTTTCATGCTCAGCATGGGGAAAGCATCATTATGGCTCTAGCGGAAGGAACAAAGGAGCAGCGTACCTTATTACAAGATTCTATTAATAATTGGTGGCCATCTCTTCTCATGTTTTTTGGACCGAAATCAAAAGCGGATACTGGTCACACGAATCAGGATAAGAATATGCGCTATAAGCTCCGAACGAAAACAAATGAACAGCTGAGACAGGAATTTCTTACGAAGTATGTTCCAAGAGTTTGGGCCTTGGGCTTAACCATACCAGATGAGACGTTAACGTATGATGAAGCAACTGCTGAATGGACGTATCAGCAGCCGGATTGGCAAGAATTTAAGCAAATTGTTAGTGGAAATGGACCTAAATCGAAAGAGCGATTAGCACTTCGCGTGCGTTCGTATGAGATGAATAGCTGGGTAAGAGATGCACTCGGTTCAAGCGTAAAAACGAATTTAGTGAGGTGATAGGGTGTGAGTGAAGAAAATAATCAGTTTTATGAAGTTTATGAGGTTTTTAGTAAGAAGACGGATACCGCATCACTACAGCATCAGTTTAGTCTTCTTGCACCTAATCGTGAGCTCGCCTTTATTATGGCGAAAGAAAATTTTTTTAGGAGAGAGCAGGCAGCTGATATTTGGGTAGTGAAACGTGATCATATTAAACGGATGAGTCAAGAGGAACGAGAGGCAATGAAGCATCTGGAGAAGAATTATCGTGAGACTAAGGGATACGGCTATTTAAGGAAAAAGTGGCGTCAGTATGAGCAAGAACAGCTCACTGAAAAAGACATTATGGGAGGAGGCGAGGGGTAATGAAGTCTGTGGAATATCAACAATGCTTAATTGAACTAATCTATCAATTAGCAGATGATGACTTTATTCTAGCTTATCGGGGTTCAGAATGGCTCGGCCTCGCTCCTCATATCGAAGAAGATGTGGCGTTTGCATCGATTAGCCAGGATTTAATGGGGCATGCAGCACTTTATTATTCATTGTTAGAAGAGCTTGGTGAAGGCGAGACTGATGTTTTAACACATCAACGATCAAATGAGCATTTTCGTAATTCTGTGCTTGTGGAGTTACCGAATGGAACGGGGACCTATTTAGAAAATCCATCGTATGATTGGGCTTTTACTGTTGTCCGAAATTACTTTTATACTCTCGCAAAAAAAATCCGGCTTGATTCTATTAAACAAGAATCCTATGAGCCTCTTCAACACATTGTTCAAAAAATCTCTATTGAAATGAGCTACCATATGATGCACTGGGAAGTGTGGTATGAACAGCTAATGAATAGCACTTCTGAAGCGAGAATCAGAATGGAGAAGGCGATCAGCATCGTACTTGAAGATCTAAGTGGCGTTTTTTCATACGGTCGTTTAGGAGATCAAATGGTGCGCCTCTCGCTTATTGAAGGCGAGGAAATTCTTAAGCAACGTTTTATCGAATACTTAAATAAAAAAGAGTCTACTTTTACAATGGGCATGAAGCAAGGAGATGGACGAAACGGGATTCATACAACGCATTTAATGACAGCATTGCTTACTCTTTCAGAAGTCTATCAATCTGTGCCTGCAGCTGAGTGGTAAGGAGGGGGACAACATAGAATGTTTCTTAAAGAAAGAGTCATGGAGGTTCTTGAAACTGTAAAGGATCCTGAAATTCCAGTTGTAAGCGTTGTTGATCTTGGGATAATACACGAAGTTCACACCTCCAATCACCGAGTGACAATTGAAGCTATGCCGACATTCTCTGGCTGCCCTGCCCTAGATATGATCAAAAGGAATATTGAGTTGGCTGTAGAAAGTATTCCTGAAGTGGATTTTGTAACTGTCACTTTCATTCGGTATCCGATCTGGACAACGGACCTTGTTTCTACAAAAGGAAGAGAAGCGTTGAAAAAGTTTGGCATTGCTCCCCCAGAAGAACACGATGGGAAGGAATGGAGAGTACCCTGTCCTTATTGTGAATCAGTTTATACAACGATGGACAATATTTTTGGGCCAGCTGCTTGTCGAAGTATATTGTATTGCAGGTCGTGTAAGAATCCATTTGAAGCGATGAAGCCTGTGTCGATTTAATTAAAATGAGAGAGGTTGATGAAGAATGGTCAAATTAATCGCATTGTACAAACAACCGGAAAATGCTCAAAAGTTCGATGAACACTACTTTAATACACATGCTCCGATTACATCAAAAATTCCCGGTCTTAAAAAAATGGAAGTAACTAAAATAGTTGGTTCACCAATGGGGAAAAGTGACTACTATCTTATGTGTGAAATGTATTATGAAGATCACGAAGCGATGAAAGCTGGCATGAAGTCGCAAGAAGGAAAAGCCTCAGGGAAAGATTTGATGGGGTTTGCGGGAGATCTTGTCACACTAATGGTTGGCGAAGAAGTTGGAGAGACAGCAGATACAAAGTAGAAGAGGCGGTGTTAATAAGATGTTCGAAACGATTGAGTATGAAGTGAAAGATCGTGTAAGTTGGATTCGTCTAAATCGACCGAATAAATTGAATGCGTTTACATCTTTGATGAACAAAGAAGTAGCGAAAGCGGTCAATCAAGCAACAAACGATCAAGAGGTTCGCTGCATTGTTATTACAGGTAATGGAAGAGCTTTCTGTTCTGGTCAAGATTTAAGTAGCGTTGAAGAAGGTGTGGATCACGCGGAAATGCTCAGATCTACTTATAACCCAATGGTGAAAGAAATAACGTCATCAAGTAAGCCGGTGATCGCTGCTGTGAATGGAGTAGCGGCGGGTGCTGGAATGAGTCTTGCTCTAGCGTGTGATTTTCGGTTAGCTCATGAGCGTGCAAGCTTTATTGAGGCTTTTGTTCATGTTGGGCTTGTTCCTGATTCTGGGAGCACTTACTTTCTACCGCGATTACTTGGTCATGCGAAAGCACTGGAGCTTGCTATGCTTGGAGAGAAAGTAAGTGCTGCAGATGCCAAAGAGCTTGGTCTTGTGACAGACATGTTCTCAAATGAGTATTGGGAGCAAGGAATGAATCAGTTTGCCAATCGCTTAGCTAGTCTTCCTCCTAAAGCGGTGCAGCACATTAAGCAAAACTTTCAAAGAAGTTGGGAAAGTAATCTTGATGAAGTACTTGAGATGGAAGCTGTGACTCAAGGAGAAGCCGGAAAAACGAACGATCATCTTGAAGGCATTCAAGCTTTTACCGAGAAACGTAAACCAGTTTTTCACGGCAGTTAAGTTATGAGAGAAAAAAGCAGGAAAATGGGGGTAAATCAAGAATAGATGCTATAGAGTGAAAGTAGCCGTGGTGGTTGATTGCGCAATCAGCTCCCCCGGCTCTTTCCTATGCTTACAAACATAGAGGAGGTTTTTTTAATGGCTGTCGTTACATATGAAATGAAAAACCATGTGGCATACGTAATGTTAAATCGTCCAGATGTATTAAACTGTTTTAATTATGAAACACTCTCAGTTCTTCAAGGCATTGTTGATGATATTTACTCGGATCGAGAGGTGCGAGCCGTTATTTTTATGGGAGCTGGTGAAAGGGCTTTCAGTGCAGGGGCGGACTTAAAAGAAAGGCGAACACTTTCTGAGAGTGAGGTGCGGCGAAATGTGAAGAAGATTCGTGAGGTTTTCTCCTCTGTTGAATCGCTTCCCCAGCCAACGATCGCTGCGCTGAATGGTTTTGCTTTTGGGGGAGGGTTTGAGCTCGCTCTTGCATGTGATTTTCGATTTGCCGTCGAAGGAACAAAAATGGGCTTAACTGAAACGAGTCTTGGCATCATACCTGGTGCGGGAGGAACGCAACGGTTACCTCGTTTGATTGGAACAGCGAAAGCAATGGAATTAGTTTTAACTGCTCGCAAACTATCATCTGTAGAAGCCTACGACTACGGAATTTTAAACGGTGTTACGACTCGTGAGAATTTACTAGGTACGTGTGAAGAGCTAGCGAGAGAGATCTGTCAAAATGCTCCTATTGCGGTACAGCAGGCGAAATTTTCCGTTCGTGAAGGTATGAATGTAGACCGTCATACTGGTATGGCTATTGAATCTAAAGCATATGAAGTAACGATTCCAACAGAGGATCGTCTCGAAGCGTTAGATGCTTTTGCAGAGAAAAGAAAACCAGTGTTTAAAGGAAAGTAAAAGTTGCTTTGGACCAATGGCTCTGGTAGTATAACATCATATTTAAGCGACGTATTCATAACGGAATGAAGTTATGACGAGCGGGGGTATGATGATGAGTGAAGGTTTAAATACAAGATCAATGATTTTTACACTGTATGGAGAATATATCAGACATTATGGAAATGAAATTTGGATCGGAAGCCTGATTCGTCTTTTGAAAGAGTTTGGTCATAACGATCAATCTGTTCGAGCGGCCATTTCAAGAATGAGTAAACAAGGTTGGGTGGAATCCAGGAAAGAAGGTAACAAAAGTTTTTATTACTTAACAGACCGCGGTGTTAGAAGGATGGATGAGGCTGCGCGAAGAATATTTAAGCTTCAACCTTCAGAGTGGGACGGAAGATGGCGAATGTTGCTTTATAACATTCCTGAAGAGAAACGTCATATTCGCGATGAGCTGCGTAAAGAGTTAGTGTGGAGCGGTTTTGGAAGTTCTTCTGCTAGTTTATGGCTATCTCCCAACCATCTTGAAGAACAGGTGAATTTGCTAATTGAGCAGTATGATATTCGTGATTATATCCATTTCTTCATAGCCGATTACAAAGGACCGCACGAGAGCATGGCTCTTGTAGAGGAATGCTGGGATTTGAATGAAATTAGTAATAAATATCGTGAATTCATCCAAATGTATAGTGAGCGCTATGTGATTGATCGAAGTAAAATTGAAAAAGGTAAGATGAGTGATGGGGAATGCTTTGTTGAACGGGCAAAGCTGGTTCATGAATATAGAAAATTTCTCTTCGTTGATCCAGGACTTCCCTCAGAACTATTACCTGAAGAGTGGCCGGGTGAGCATGCGGCTACGTTATTTAGTGACTATTACAGAACACTTGCCCAGCCGGCTTCTCGCTTCTTTGAAGAAATCTTTAAAGAAGGAAATGAGTTAACAAACAAAGATAACGGTTATGATGCATTACAGCATCCTCTCTTAACGGATCGCCTATAAAAAGAAGGAACGGAGGATTAACCTCCAGTTCCTTCTTTTTTCTATTCTTTTATTTCGAACGAGCTTTCTTTAAATTCTTTCCCTTTTGTTTTATAAGTTTCAATGGTTAGCTTAATCAGTTCTCTATCTTTATCTGTTAGTTCACGAATTACTTTACCTGGTGAGCCAAGCACCATGCTGTTTGGCGGGATTTTTTTACCTGATGGAATGAGTGTATGTGCCCCAATTAAAGAACCTTCTCCAATATCAGCTCCATCAAGAATGATCGCCCCCATCCCGACTAGAGCACCTTTTCGAATGGTGCAACCATGAAGAATGGCGTTATGACCAACTGATACCTCATCCTCAAGAACGAGAGGATACCCTTCAAATAGATGACAGGTGCAATTGTCCTGAATGTTGCATCCTTTCCCGATACTAATCGGTGCTTCATCACCTCTTAAAACAGCGTTAAACCAAACTGTAGAGTCCTCTCCGATTGAGACATCTCCGATGATTTTTGCGCCGGGTGCGACAAAAACATTTGGAGCGAGAGTAGGTGCTATACGATTATACGAAAATAACATAGTTGCTCTCCCTTCTTTTTTAGCTTGCAAACTATTTTTTCATTGTTTCAAAATAGAAGTTTCATATTAAGCAGGAATTATGTTGATCTTCTTTGAATGTTATTAATAAGTATAACACGAATGTTTTGTTTCGTATCATTATCGTTATATGAATGAAAGGAGGGATATAAATGAAAAGAGTCTGTCAGCTATTTTCCATTCGTTATCCAATTATACAGGGGGGAATGGGGAATATTTCGAGTCCGATTCTTGCATCGGCGGTATCTGAAGCAGGAGGACTAGGAACGATTGGAACTGGAACGCTTAGTCTTGAAGAAGTGGAGAGCCTCCTTCTTGATATGAAACAGCGAACAGCTAAACCATTTGCTCTCAACATACCAATTACTGTTACAACAGATTTAAAGGGGATGTGTGAACTTGCAGTAAAACATGCTGTTCCTATTGTTTCTCTTTCCGCAGGAAATCCTGCACCTTATGTTCCCTTTCTTAAAGAGTGCGGTATAAAAGTTATTTGTGTAACAGCTAGTGTCAAACAAGCGAAAAAAGCAGAAGAATCCGGTGCAGATTTAATCGTAGGAGAAGGGTATGAAGCAGCTGGAATTAATTCTCCACTAGAGATTACTACGATGACCCTGATTCCTCAGCTCGTCGCAAGTGTGCAAATACCAGTTATTGCAGCAGGTGGGATTGGAGATGCTAGAGGGTTTGCTGCAGCCTTAGCTCTTGGGGCAGAAGGAGTACAGATGGGTACACGATTAATTGCGACAGAAGAATCGCCATATCATGAGCGATATCTAACAAAGCTTCTAGAAGCTAACGATACTGAAACAGTTATCGTTGGGAGATCTGTTGGAAAAGTGAGAAGGGTTTTGAGAACTGAATACGCAGATCAGTTATTAAAAGCTGAATTAAGTGGAGTAAAGCCTGAAGACTTTGCGGCGATGACTGATGAAGAGAAACATCGGATAGGAGCAGTAGAAGGACGACTTGGAGATGGATTTATTAATGGAGGACAAATAAGTGGGATAGTCAAATCTATTCCTTCTGTCCAGAAACTATTTGAAGACATGGTTGAAGGAGCATTACTAATTTATAAAAATAAACTGGAAGAGTTTGAGAAAATATCTATGAAGAAGTAGTCATATATCAAGTGTTATTTTTAAAATATATTAAATAATTCAAATTGTTTGAATACTCGTTGACAAGCTAGAATAGCAAGTGTACCATAACGATACGATATCCCGGTTTAGTCAAGAATTTTCAGTGGATAAAGAATATAACAACAATAAGTTTAGAAAACTTATTTGGGGGAGGACAGGCGTTTGAGATCCTGGAAAAAATGGTTAGGTATTTCTCTAGTTAGTGTGATGGCTCTTACGGGTTGCGGAACGAACAATTCCTCATCAAACACGGATTCTAGTAGTGGAGAAGCAGAGGATAAGGAGTCTTATACAATTGGCGTGACTCAAATTGTTGAACATCCTTCTCTAGATGCTGCTTATGAAGGATTTAAAATGGCGCTTGAAGAGAATGGATTTAAAGAAGGCGAGAACATTTCCTACGATGTTCAAAATGCGCAGAACGATATGAACAATAGCAATACGATTGCACAAAATCTAGTTGGAGATGAAGTGGACCTAATCTTTGCTAATTCAACACCAAGTGCACAATCTGCATTAAATGCGACCTCAGATATTCCAATTCTTTTCACATCCGTGACTGATCCAGTCGGTGCAAAGCTTGTTGAAGATTTTGATAAGCCAGGAGAGAACATTACGGGAACGACTGATACACATCCAGAAGCCATTCCGAAAACAATTGAATTTATAGCAAGTGAATTTGACGCAAAAAATGTAGGACTCATCTACAATGCTGGTGAACAAAATTCTGTTGCGCAAGTGGACATTGTAAAAGAAGCGATGGAAGGTACAGATATGAAGGCTGTTGAGAAAAGTGTCTCTACTTCAGCTGAAGTTAAACAGGCTGCAGAAGCACTTGTTGGTAAGGTGGACGTGATCTACATTGTAACTGACAATACTGTCGTATCAGCACTTGAGTCGGTAATCAGCGTAGCGAATGATAAAGATATTCCGATGTTCGCAGGAGAATTCGATTCTGTTAGCCGAGGAGCATTTGCAGCATATGGCTTTGATTATAAAGATATTGGATATGAAGCTGGCCTGATGGCTGCGAAAATTTTGAAGGGGGAAGAGACGACGGCAGATATCCCCGTTCAATACCCTCAGAATTTAAAACTTAAAATGAATCAAACAGCGGCAGAAGAAATGGGCATCGAAGTGAAGACAGAATGGGAAGAGATGGGGGAATATATCGAGTAGATCATTAGGTTCGAAAAAGAGAGAGCTTCTTTTTCGAACCTATTTTTATCAGATGGACTATGAACGTGCTTTCAAATGATAGGGAAGAGGAGGGCGCTTAAGATGGGCTCAGCAATGTTTGGGGCAATAGAATCTGGCATTATATATGCCATTATGGCACTTGGAGTGTATTTATCATTTCGAATTCTTGATTTTCCAGACTTAACTGTTGATGGAAGTTTCGTAACAGGGGCAGCCATTGCTGCTATTCTGATTGTAAACGGGACTAATCCCTTTTTTGCTACGCTTGTAGCCATTGGAGCAGGTTTCTTAGCGGGTTGTGTGACGGGTCTTCTACATACTAAGGGGAAGATTAATCCTCTTCTTGCGGGAATCTTAATGATGATTGCTCTTTACTCAATCAATTTAAGAATAATGGGGAGATCGAACGTTCCGCTCTTAAATGAAGAATCCATTTTCACAAAGATAGAAAGTTTTTTTGAGACATCGGGACTTGATTCGGTTTTAAATAATATGGCATCAGGTATTGGCTTAGGAAATCTCACTTCAACATGGGCTATATTAATAAGCATGCTTGTTGTTACGACAGTGATTAAAATTTTGACTGATCTTTTCTTACGTACTCAAATTGGTCTTGCCCTCAGAGCGACAGGTGACAATAAACGAATGATTCGGAGTTTCTCAGCAAATACGGATAGGCTAACGATTATTGGACTTGGACTTTCAAATGCACTTGTTGCGTTAGCAGGAGCGTTAATTGCTCAGTATAGTTCATTTGCAGATGTGGGTATGGGAATCGGAATGATCATTATTGGTCTTGCGTCGGTTATTATTGGGGAGGCTATCTTTGGAACAAGGACGATAGCTGTGACCACATTCGCAGTTATAGGTGGCGCAATTGTCTATCGTATTGTTGTGAGTCTTGCCCTCCGAGTGGATTTTCTTGAAACAGGTGACATGAAATTAATTACGGCAATTATCGTTATTGCTGCACTTGTTCTTCCACAATTAATTGATGGTCAGAAAGAGCGAAACCGTAAAAAACGAAAACGCCTCCAGCAAGAAGTGAAATTGAAAGAAATGAAGGAGGGGGACGAAGGGTATGCTTCAACTAAATCAAATTCACAAAGTATTTAACGAAGGGACTCTGGATGAAAAAGTAGCGTTAGAAGACATTAACCTAACCCTTAAAACCGGCGATTTTGTAACCGTTATTGGAAGTAACGGGGCTGGTAAATCGACTTTAATGAATATGGTATCTGGCGTCTTAACACCTGACGTTGGGGACATATTCATTGATGAAAAAAAGATTACAAGTTTACCAGAATATAAGCGGTCAAAATTGATCGGGCGCGTTTTTCAGGATCCGATGGCTGGAACAGCGCCATCGATGACGATACAAGAAAATTTAGCATTAGCTTATAATCGAAATCGGAGACGAACGTTAATGAAGGGCGTGACGAAGAAACTGAAAACAACTTTTCAGGAAGCGCTCGAAACACTTCACCTCGGCCTTGAAGATCGCTTATCCGCAAAAGTTGGTTTGCTTTCAGGAGGAGAAAGACAAGCGCTCTCCTTATTAATGGCGACCTTTACAGAACCAAAAATGCTTTTATTAGATGAACATACTGCAGCACTTGACCCAGCAAGAGCAGCCCTAATCACAAAACTAACCGGAGAAATTGTGGAGCGAACGAACTTAACGACACTCATGGTTACTCATAATATGCAACAAGCCTTAGATTTAGGGAACCGTTTAATTATGATGGATAGCGGTAAAATTATCTTAGAAGTAGAAGGAGAGGATAAACAGAACTTAACGATTGAAGCGTTACTTCATGAATTCCAGCGAATAAAAGGGGCCAAAATGACAAATGATCGCGCCCTGTTAGGATAGTGAAGTTAGATAATAAGAGTAAGAGCCCCCACTTAGCGAAATATGAAGTGGGGGATTTGTTCCTATAATAGCTCGTCAATTGACTCATAATCTTGAAGTTCACTTTATTGTTTTGATTTTTTTGACAATTTATTGACGGTTAATATACGCAATGTTATTATATCGTTAAATAAACGTCATATATTATAGTGTGATGTTAAAGGGGTGAAGCAGGTGAAGAGTGGTATTACGATCGGCCAAAGTACTGTTATTCAAATAGAGGTAACCCCTGACATGTATGCAAAATTTGAAGGAAAAGTAGTCCACAAGGCATATTCAACTGTTTCGATGGTTTACCATATGGAATGGGCAGCAAGACAGCTAATTCTTCCTTTTCTTGAAGAAGAAGAGGAAGGCATTGGTGGGGGGATTGAAGTAAAACATCTAGGGCCAGCTTGCGAAGGACAAATGGTCGAGATCTTTGCCGTTATCATTTCGCTAACACACAAATCTGTCATTAGTCGAGTAGACGTGAAAAGAGGATCAGAACTTATCGGGACAGGGAAAGTGATTCAGTTCATTCTTCCTAAGAACGTTATCGATGAAAAATTAGCAAGCACTAAAATGTAAGCGATTTCATAAAGGGGTGATAATCGTGTTTGATCGAATCATAGAGCATGAACAGTTACTTTTTTGTAATGATGTCGATACAGGTCTAAAAGCCATCATTGCCATACATAACACAACGCTTGGTCCGGCGCTTGGAGGCTGTAGAATGAGACCTTATGAAACGGTCGATGATGCGATAGAAGATGTGTTAAGGCTGTCAAAAGGGATGACATATAAATGCGCTGCAGCAGATGTTGACTTTGGTGGTGGAAAAGCAGTCATCATCGGGGATCCGCTAAGAGATCGAACTCCAGAGCTTTTTCGCGCATTTGGCCAGTTTGTCGAATCGTTGAACGGGCGGTTTTACACTGGTACAGATATGGGAACGACTCCTGATAATTTCGTTCATTCATTAAGAGAAAGCAGCTGCATTGTCGGTGTTCCGGAAGAGTATGGCGGAAGTGGAGATTCGTCAGTTCCAACCGCTAACGGTGTGGTCTATGGAATACAGGCTACAAACAAAACTGTGTTTGGTTCAGAAGAGCTAGGAGGGCGCACTTACGCTATTCAAGGGCTTGGGAAAGTTGGATATAAAGTAGCAGAACTGCTTCTAGAGCAAGGTGCAGATTTAATTGTTTCAGATATTAATCAGCATGCGATTGACCGTTTGATTCAAAGAGCTATTGACCTAAACCGTGGGGTGAAGGTTGTTTCTGGAGACGAAATCTATGAAGCGAATGCTGATGTATTTGTTCCTTGCGCCCTTGGAGGAATAATTAATGACCAAACGATTCATAAGCTTAAAGTACGGGCAGTTGTTGGATCTGCTAACAATCAGCTTTTAACAAATGAGCATGGTGATTTGTTAAATGAACGCGGCATACTTTATGCTCCTGATTATATAGTAAATAGCGGCGGTTTGATTCAAGTATCTGATGAGCTTTATACGCCAAATCCAAAACGAGTATTGCAAAAAACCAAAGCCATTTATGACACCTTGCTATCTATTTTTGAGCAAGCAGAGACGCATTCTTTTTCTACGATAAAAGCAGCGAATCTTTTTTGCGAAAAGCGTTTGGAAAGTAGGAAACGAAGAAATAGTTTTTTTGCACATAAGAAACCTGGAAAATGGACAGTTCGCTCTTAAAATAGAATGAAAGGTGGATGTCAATGGATCTAGCTGAGCAGTTTCCGTTGAGACAACTCGTTAATGGGGAAGGTAGGCAATTGGAAGAAAGTGAATATGTCACAGTAGAGAACGCCAGGCGCTTTTATGAGCAAATGACGTTCTCACGCATGTTTGACCGAAAAGCAGTCAATCTTCAGCGTCAGGGACGAATTGGTACGTATGCTCCATTCGAGGGTCAGGAAGCTTCTCAAATCGGAAGTGCGCTTGCTTTAGAAGATGGAGACTGGATGTTCCCAACGTATCGCGATCATGCTGCAACAGCTGCTTTCGGACATTCCCTCGTTAATATTTTTCTATATTGGAAAGGGTGTATTGAGGGGTGTGTCCCACCAAAGGGTAAACATATTTTTCCGCCATCTGTACCTATCGCATCGCAAATTCTTCATGCTACAGGTACAGCGTGGGCGGAGAGGAAAAAAGGAAGCGATCGAGTTTCTATAGTGTATTTCGGTGACGGGGCAACATCTGAAGGGGATTTTCATGAAGGGCTAAACTTTGCAAGTGTGTTTCAAATCCCAGTTGTATTCTTTAACCAAAACAACGGGTATGCGATCAGCGTTCCTCTTGAAAGACAAATGAACTCTAAGACGATAGCTCAGAAATCACTTGGTTATGATATGCCAGGCGTACGAGTGGACGGCAATGATGTCTTTGCTGTTTATAGTGAAACATTGAAAGCCGTAGAGCGAGCGAGGAAGGGCGAAGGGCCAACGTTAATTGAGGCCGTTACGTGGCGCTATGGGGCACACACGACGACAGATGAGCCTTCGAAATATCGCGATCAGGGGGAAAGTGAACGGAGAAGACAGGTGGAAGATCCAATTAAGAGAGTGGAGGAATATCTTAAAGCTCGAAATGCTTGGGAATCTGATTGGGTGGGACAGATCAAGAACGAAGCAGAAGATCGATTAAATACTGCTGTCTCGGAAATGGAAAAGACAAAGAAATCAGATGAAGCTCTTATGTTTGATCATGTGTTCGGCACTAGCGTTTGGCCAGTGCAGGAACAAAAAGAGCGCTTTTTTCACAAGGAGAGTGAAAAATGAGTATAGCGGTGAATATGAAAAAGCTAACGATGGTGCAGGCCATTACGGAAGCTTTAAAGGTGATGCTTGAAGAAGATGAGTCCGTTCTTGTGCTAGGGGAAGATGTTGGGAGAAATGGCGGTGTTTTCAGAGCCACAGATGGGCTTTATGAACTTTTTGGTGATGACAGAATCATAGACACGCCGCTTGCAGAGTCAGGCTTAATAGGAACTTCGATAGGACTTGCGATGAATGGTTTTATACCAGTTGTGGAGATTCAGTTTCTTGGCTTTATTTATCCAGGATTTAATCAAATTATGACACATGCGACGAGAATTCGAACGAGAACACAAAGTCGTTATACAGTACCACTGACGATTCGAGTGCCTTATGGAGCCGGTGTAAGAGCACCAGAAATTCATAGCGATAGTACAGAAGCGCTATTTGCTCACATACCAGGGTTGAAAGTTGTCGTGCCATCAACGCCACATGACGCAAAAGGGCTCCTTATTAGCAGTATAAAAGATCCTGATCCAGTCCTGTTTCTTGAGCCTATGAGGATGTATCGCACAGGCAAAGGTGATGTACCGACGGGAAGTTATACGATACCACTAGGCAAAGGGTACAGACGGCGTAATGGTAGTGATGTTTCTCTTTTTGCTTGGGGAGCTATGATGAAAGTGGCTGAGCAAGCTGCTGAAAAAGCAGCTTCCAATGGGATTGAGTGTGATGTGATTGACCTCAGGTGTCTCTATCCTCTTGATAAAGAATTGATCTCTGATTCAGTCCAAAAGACTGGGAGAGCGGTTATCATTCATGAAGCTGCATCATCTGGAGGAGTAGGAAGTGAAGTTATCTCAATCATTAACGATACTTCGTTTCTCTATATGAAGTCACCGATAAAAAAAGTAACGGGCTACGATGCGCCAGTGCCGTTATTTACGCTTGAAGATGATTATCTACCTGATGCTAGTAAAGTTCTGCAGGCGATTGAAGAAACAGTTCGCTTCTAAAGGAGGGATCGTATATGGACGTGAAATTGCATGACATTGGAGAAGGAATGTCAGAAGGTGAAATTGTACAGCTTCTTGTTAAACCAGGTGATCAAGTCATAATTGATCAGCCGTTGGTCGAAGTGCAGACTGATAAAGTAACCGCTGAGCTTCCATCTCCGCTAGCGGGGAAAGTAGAAAGAATTCATGTAGCAGCAGGTGAAGTAGTTGAAGTGGGGGGTACGTTATTAACCATCTCTCCAATCTCTCAACACGTGGAGCAAACGCTTATTCCAAACCGAACGAAACGAATTTTAGCTGCCCCATTCACGAGGAAAATAGCGCGAGAAAATGACGTTGATATCGAGAGGGTAACAGGTACCGGGCCAGGGGGACGCATTACAGACGAAGATGTTTTAAGACATATTGCCACGTTACAAAGTCCTCGAGAGCCTCAAGAGCAAGAAAAAGCAAACGAAACGAATCTATTACAAACTGATACCATTCCATTTTCAGCGAGACGGAAACAAATCGCAGCAAAAATGAAAAAATCCACTCTCACAATTCCTCATGTTACACATTTTGACGAAGTAGATGTGACGAATGTATTAGAGATGAAAAAGACTCTTCAAGAAAAAAGTGGCGTATCTATTTCTGTTGCTGCCTTTTATATTAAAGCAGTATGCCTTGCACTTAAGGAATATCCCATTTTCAATTCGGAATTAAAAGAAGAGGAAGGTCTCATTTATTTAAACCCTGATATCCATATTGGTTTAGCAACGGATACGGAGGAAGGGCTCATTGTGCCTGTTATTCACGACTGTGACAGACTTTCAATTAAAGGCATTCACACTAAGATGAAAAACCTCCATCAATCTGCTATGAGTAATCAGCTCAAGAGCAAAGACCTTTCATCTGGTACATTTACGATTAGTAACGCAGGACCGCTTGGTAGCACTGGGGCTACGCCGATTATTAATTATCCAGAAGCGGCTTTACTTGCTTTTCATAAAACAAAAAAAATGCCAGTTGTTACGGAAAAAGACGAAATCATTATTCGCTCAATAATGTCGATATCAATGACGTTTGATCATCGTATCGCAGATGGAGGGACATCTATGCGCTTTACGAATCGCTTTATTGAATTGATCGAACAACCTTCTCTATTTATAACGGAGCTTGTCTAATGGTTGTAGGTGAGATCATTCATGAAAAAGATGTTGTCGTGATTGGCGCAGGGCCAGCTGGTTATGAAGCCGCTCTTCGACTTGCGAAGCATGGAAGAGACGTTACTATGGTAGATCGATCTCGATCAGGTGGGGAATGTCTTCATAGAGGATGTATACCATCAAAACTACTGGCATCTTCAGCGAGAAAAATGAAGGAAACGGCTCCAGGGGTAACGATAGCTTCATCGTTTTCTATGGAAAAATGGCATAGCGAGAAAAATCGCATGATCGATTCCATGGAAAAAGGTCTTGAGATGCGCTTTAAGTCAAATAACATTGACTGTGTAAAGGGACATGCAGCGTTTTTATCTTCTGAGCGAATTGGTGTAGAACAAGGGGAGAAATTTGAAGTTTGGTCATTTAACGATGCGATTATTGCAACAGGGAGTCGACCCAAAACCCCATCCTTCATTTCAATCGGAAAAGAAAACATTTTTCCTGTAGAACAGCTCTATGCGTTATCCTCCCTGCCTAATCGACTTGTTATTTTTGGAGCAGATTATCTTACGGTAGAGGCGGCGAGTACGTTTCGCTCGCTAGGTGTAGACGTATCGATTGTGACAGACCAAGAAGCGATTCTTTCTGAATGGGATGAAAGCATTCAACGTGAATGCAAAAGGCAATTTAAAAAGCAAAAGGTTCAGGTGTTCAGAGGAGTATCTGATTGCAGTGTAAAGGACGATGGTCTTGGATTGATATTCCGTAACCAAAACGGAGAAAACGTTGAATTAGAAACAGAAATAATTGCCTATTCGATTGGAAGGATTCATAATAGTGATTCGCTTGGATTGGATCAAGCGGGAATAGACTTACAAGATGATGGATATATTCACATTTCTGAGGGATGTGAAACGTCAATACCAATGATCTATGCCTGTGGTGATGTAACTGTGGGACCCTCGCTTGCTGCGAAGGGAATTAAGCAGGCGAAGACGGCGGCGGATCGTTGCTGCGGTATAAAAGCCGCATTTACGCTCGATTGTCTTCCGCAAGTCATCCAAACTCAAATTCCGGTAGCATCTGTAGGTTTAACGGACAAAGAAGCGAAAGAAGCAGGGTATGAGTTTATGACGGCAAGTTCTTCTATGCAAGCAAATGGTTATGCAACAGTCATGGGCCATAAAGAAGGTCGGATCAAAGTCATTCGAGATCGACAAAGTCATGTGCTTCTAGGATTTCATGCTGTGGGTGCTGGTGCTGTTGAACTGATCGAAAAAGCAACGCTAGCTCTTGAGATGGGGGCAAGAGACGAAGATTTTATCTATCCTTATTCCCCGCATCCAGGATATGGTGAAGCCTGGACAGAAGCGGTTGAAATGACTGTTGAATCAGTAGTGAAAACAAAAGTTAGATGATAAAAGACCAGGCGAGCGAAAATATTTGCTCGCCTGGTCTTTTACATGGGGTAATTCAATGTTTTTTAATACTAGTCGTTCGGTTCCTTGTAAAAATAGCTAGTAAGAGTATAGCAACTAATCCTGTCATGTTGATGATTGTTTGTAGGGAACTGTTTTCGATAAAAAGGTTGATGGAGAAAGAAGCTACTACAATCAGTAGAGTCACTATAAATAAAGCTTTCCTCATCACAAAGACCTCCTAAAGAACTTTCTGAACTAAATGGGGAGAACTATATCTTCCGTATAACTCTCTGTCTTAACGTATAGAACTCGGATAGTGAATGATCATCATAGCTTTACATGATTCACTGTAAGGATTTCGATAATAATGTGGATAATTTGCAGTGAATCTTAAACTTTCTCCACTAGAAATGATGTATGACTGCGTATCAACCTCAAGGGTCATACTGCCTTCTTCAATAAATAAATATTCTTCAACACCATCAGGATGTGGATTAGAATGATAGTCACATCCTGGTTCAAGTTCAATATAAAACGTTTCAAACGATTTTCCTGGTTCCATCGGAAAGAGCGGGACCACCTTCATTTTTCCGCTTTCTTCAATTAATGGTTCGATTTCAGATCGATTGACTTTCTTGATAACAGGCTGTTCTTCATCGATGAATGCCGTGAAAGACACGCCAAGTCCATTTGCAATTTTCCATAGTGTATTAACGGTTGGGTTTGAAGCACCTCGTTCGATTTGAGCAAGCATTGGCTTGCTTACTGAGCATCGAGCGGATAGTTGATCGAGACTTAATTTATTTTCAAGACGAAGCTTTTTTAGTTTTTCGCCAATTTGTTTTGTTAGGGATTGGTTTTCCATTGAATACTCCTCTTTTAGTGTTACATATTTATCCTTATATTGAAAATTTGTTTAATATAACATACAATAAGTTTAATATATTGAACAATTTGTAGCAATAGGAGGGATAAAGTGGAGGCTATCGTAACAAAGAGTCATTCTGATTTTGTAGATGGATTAAAAGCAGGTGTAAGCATAGCGGTCGGATATATGCCGGTTGCTCTCACATTTGGCTTACTTGCAAGAACAACAGGACTAACGCTTTATGAAGCGGTCCTTATGAGTATTCTCGTCTTTGCAGGGGCTGCTCAATACATTACGCTTAGCTTAATTGCCATTGGGACAGGTGCCTTTGAAATTATTTTTACAATCTTTATTGTTAATATTCGCCACCTATTGATGAGTGCCTCTATAAATGAAAAAGTAGAGGTAGATACTCCATGGAAAAAAGCCGTTTACGCCTTCGGAATTACTGATGAAACGTTTACCGTTTCCGCAACAAAAAAAGGTGCTCTCACGACAGGTTATATGTTTGGATTATGTCTGATTTCCTACTCGAGTTGGGTCATCTTTACAGGGGGAGGATACATTGCTGGGGCAAATCTACCTGAAGTGATTCAGCAGGGTATGAGTGTTGCGCTTTATGCCATGTTTGTAGGGTTACTTATTCCGTCTGCTAAAAAAAGTCGGAAGGTGCTTTTTCTTGCAGGGTTAGCTGCAATATTTAATAGCATTCTTACGTTGGCTCAGTTTCCAACAGGTTGGGCTATCGTGATTGCCACTCTGCTGTCATCCATAATTGTTGAATGGTTTATAGGGAGGGGAACGAATGAGTAATTCTATGATCTGGCTTATTGTCGGACTTGCAGTTGTCACTTATATTCCAAGAATGATTCCACTCGTATTCTTTAATTCTGATAAAATACCGCCTGTTATTCAAAATGTACTAAAGAACGTTCCCTTCGCGATTTTGGGTGCGCTCATCTTTCCGGGTATTTTAACAATCAATGATGATATGATGTTTGGTGTTATTGGGGCAGTGGCAGCAATCGTTGCAGCATACCTTGGGGCGAATTTAATTGTTGTTGTTATGTTTGCTGTTGCAGTGCTCAGTACGTATGCCTATTTTATTTAGCAAATGTGAAATTAATTGATTTGAATTTTTTGATTTTTGTGATATAAATAAATCAAACCTAATATCGAGAGTTAAAGAGGAGGAATGAAACATGCATTTGTTTCGTATTTTGATGGTTGGGTTTTTCTCAATGACCGCTGTGTCACTCGTCTGGTTCCAATCTGTCGAAGTAATATCCTCATTCATTGACTTTTTCTTTCAAAATAAAAAGTAACGTTTTGTTAAGAGCTTTCTTGAAAGCTCTTTTTTATTTGTTTAGAGCTATATTCGATTTTCGGTTCATTCGATCGTTCGTCACAGGGGTTAAATGAGCCAAATATCAACATCGTTTATTTTTTTATACAAGCATTACGTTTGCTATACTATTTAAGAAGTTTGAAAGAAGGATTGGACCAAATAGAAAAGGATGTTGCCCTAATGAGATGTATCTCAATTGATATGGATGGAACACTTTTAACGAATGAACAAACAGTCAGCTTTGAGAATGTTAATGCGATTAGAGAGGCACAGAGTCAGGGGATAACAGTTGTTCTTAACACTGGTCGGGCCTATGATGGTGCGATGAAGCCACTTGAAGGAAGTGGATTGGAAGTTCCTGTTATTTGCTATAACGGCGCAGAGATTCGCTCTGTTGAAGGAGAGATCTTGCACGCCATTTACCTTGATCGTCAACAAGTCCAATCGATTAAACAAATACTTGATAGTGAAGAGATTTATTATCAGCTATTTACAAATAAAGGTGTTTTCACGCACGATTATGAAGGAACGATTGATTTAATCATGGATATGATGAAGAGTTCGAATCCCGCCCTAACTCCAGAAGAATTGAAGATTGGAGCAAAGCGTCAGTTCGAAAGCTTATCACTTAAAGCCATTAATGATTTTGATGAACTACTAGAAGATGAAAGCCTACATGTGTATAAATTCCTTAGTTTCTGTTTTGATGAAAGTCGATTAGGGCGAGCGGCATCTGCAGCTGAAAATGTACAAAAAACTGTGGTTACTTCTTCAGGTAAAGAAAACTTGGAAATTAATCATGAAGATGCTCAGAAGGGACTTGCGCTTGAAACATTTGTAGCGCAAATGGAGCTGGATATGAAGCAAACCGCCGCAATTGGCGATAACTATAATGACGTTTCGATGTTCAATAAAGCCTTCTATCCTATTGCAATGGGAAATGCGGACGAGCAAATAAAAAAACAGGCTTCATTTGTTACAAAAACCAATGAGCATGATGGCGTTGCTCATGCCATATATAAATTAATGGACGAAGATTTACTGTCTAATTAACCTTGTGAAAGATGTTTGATTTTTTTCACAACGGGAACCCTCTTTACAGGAAGGGATTCCCAGTTTTATTGGAGGTTTTCCGGGCCTTGTTTCTGCAGTCTTTGAATTACTCTGCTAAAGGAGCTGGAAAAAATGACATTAAAGCCAACCGAAATTGAAGAAAAAGCAACGTGTCGAATGTGTGAGACTGAGTATACGTGGTTTATTCCAATTGCAAAAGAACATGTATCTATGGAAGAACGGGTTGAGGCAACTGGAATTACGACGAAAAGTAGTCAGGCGCCAATTGTTGAACTGCAAGTTCTTGCAGAGTGTCCCGTTTGTGGGATTCTCAATCGATTTGATCACAGCTATGATAGAACGAACGCGTACGCGGAAAGCTAATAAAAGATATAGAAAGCCGACAGGTCACTCTGTCGGCTTTCTATATGGAAAGAGTGAAAGAAAGATTTGGTTAGGCTTGAAAGAGAATGGCATGTTTTGTAGAAACTACATAGAAGAGTAGTTAGTATTCGCAATCGTTAAGGGGAAAGGTTCTAAAAAGTTGTTTTGCTCGTACTATTGATAATGAGATCGTATCGGGAGGAGAATGAAGATGAAGAAACGCATAACCTGGCTCATTCTGGGATTCTCCATTTACGCCCTGATCCTGGGACTCTATTTATTTAATTGGGCGGACTTCGGGGTACCTGAAGCATACAAGGGAACAGCGGCAGATCCAGCAACATTTATGACAGACAGGCAGTTAGAATTATCGGAGGAATATTCACGCTACAGAAGCTTTCTCTCGTTTATTGCGATTCCATATGAATGGCTCATCTATCTTGGCGTTCTCTGGTTTGGATTATCAAAGCTCTTTAAACAATTCGGTGAAGGTATTTCAAAAAAACGGATAGTCGTTGTTCCGTTGTATATCATTTTATTAACGGCTTTTACATGGTTACTAACATTTCCACTGCACTATTGGGCGAGGTCTTTATCCGTTAAATATGGGATTAACACGCAATCCTTTTCGGGTTGGATGAAGGATGATATGATCTCATTCTGGATTGATATTTTGCTTACCTCCCTTATTATCGGTGTCCTTTATGCACTAATGAATCGTTTTAAGAAAAAGTGGTGGCTCATTGCGTGGGGATTAATGGTTCCGTACCTTGCTTTTATGATGTATATTCAGCCGGTCGTAATTGATCCTTTATACAACGACTTTACATCATTAACAGACAAAGAATTAGAAGAAGAAATACTCAGTATGGCTGATACGGCTCATATTCCTGCAGACCGTGTTTTTGAAGTGAATATGTCAGAAAAAACGAATGCAATGAATGCTTATGTATCTGGTATTGGCGACAATTTACGAATTGTTCTTTGGGACACGACCTTAAATAAGCTTGATGATGACGAAGTGCTTTTTATTATGGCACACGAAATGGGTCATTATGTTATGAATCATCTATATGGAAATTTAGTTGGCGCTCTAGCAACGAGTTTTATAGGGTTATACCTGGCATATCGGCTTCTCGGGAAGATGATTCGAAAATGGGGCGACTCATGGGGGATTCACTCAGAATCAGATCTTGCATCTTTACCAGCATTATTGCTTCTTTTCTCGATCATGTCTTTTATTGCGAGTCCGGTAGAACTTGCGGTTTCTCGGCATGCTGAGATGGAGGCAGATGAATATGCCATTGAAATGACCAGTGATGTGGATGCAGCGATTGGTTCCTTTCAAACGCTGACGGTTAATAGTTTAAATGAAGTAAATCCGCCTTTCATTGTGAAATATTTTAAATATGGTCATCCAACGATGATGGAACGGTTGATTATGTTGAATGACTATGAAGAAGATGCCCCCACGGAATGATGGGGCATCTTTTTGCATTGAATCATCTTTAGTTTGAGAGGGAATCCTGTTTCAAGATACATGCCTTCATTTTTAACAGAACCTTCACTTTAAGAATGAGTGGAGATAGTATAGGATGAAGGTAGAAGTCAATGAAACAAAGCAATTTACATGATGAGGTGGCAAACGTGAACGAAGATATTAAGAGAGTACTTGATGCTGGAATCTATGGTGCGCCAGAATTAAAACCGGCAGAAAAAGCGTTGTTCTTATCAACTTTTAGAGAGCGTGTATATGTTGCTCTTACAAAAAGGCAGGTTGCACAAAACAACGTATATCAAGAAGTGATTAATGAAATGAAGCGTATTCGGAATGGCATTCTATATTTAAATGGGGATTTATCTTACTCTATGCTTTCAAAATATATTAAAGAAGCGAGCAAAGCTTCCCTATCATTCACGATTGTGAATGATAAAGAAACAGATACTCCACTTGGACTTGTCCTAGCCTCAAAGCAGGATGCGATTGAACGAGAAGAGATCTTTGTTCGTGATGATCGCTTTTCGTTGGACTAGAGTATGAATAAAAAAGATCGAATGAAAATGATTAAGAAGTTTGTGCTAATCGTTCTCGCGATTGCTCTTCTATGGGGGATTTATAATACAGTTATCGCCGATCGAAGTGTAGGAACGGAAGTTGGCGATAAGGCAGCAGATTTTAACTTAGAAACCCTAGATGGAGAAGAAGTGAGTCTTTCAGATTATGAAGGGGAACCCGTTTTTCTTAATTTCTGGGCGACATGGTGTCCACCCTGTGAAGAAGAAATGCCGGATATCCAAAAATTTGCTGATGTTCATGGTGAGGAAGTAACAGTTCTATCCGTTAATTTCACTAAATACGAGCCAAAGAAAGAAGCGATTCCAAAATTTGTTGAATCACATGAGCTTCGCTTCCCAGTTCTTATGGATCGAGAAGGTAACGTAGGTGAGAATCTCTACCAGGTTATTTCTATGCCAACTTCGTTTATGATTGATGAAGAAGGAATTATTCGTGAGAAACGAGTGGGGCCTCTTACGCTGAAAGATATGGAAACATGGCTTGATCAAGTAAAATAATAGCAAAAAACGGTCTCTCTGGTGAGACCGTTTTTCTTATGGAGATTTCTAACGGGGCTATTCATGTGAGATCGGATGAAAAGCATCTTGAAAACCAGTTGCGTTCGCGAGTCGTTCAAGCTTTTCATTTATATAGCGATGATCGAACTTATCGAGCACTTTTGGATCAAAACCTCTAATTACAAACTGACCAAACTCCCATATAGTTTCGTGCGTATCATGTTTATTTCCGTCTGCTGCTAATTCTAAAGAATGAAGAATCGAGCCAAGAACGGATACATCCTCTTTGGCATAATGCCTAATTTGATAGAAACTTTTATAGAGGTACGTATCATACGTAATAGGTTTTGTGATCACCCGTAAGTTTTTCTTTTCATCATGATACAGGGGGTGTGGGATGTGTTTTTGGCCAAGACGTGATAAAACTCTCCCAAGACGGTTGATGCAATTAATGGCTGTATTGGGATCATTAATCCCAGGTGAGATCGCTCTTAATGCAATTTCAACTAATTTTTGGATGCCATATTCTATGTCTTGATCAGTTGTTCGTTCTGTTCCAAGAGATAACGTATTAAGAAGGATATGAGAATCAGGAGAAGAATCCATTGATGCCCAATAAGAAAAAATCACCGTACCTTCATCAATATATTCTCCGATATCTCTCTCGAGGCGAATGATAAAATCTTTGTTTGTAGCAACCGAAATCAAATCAGGTAAATCAATATTTTGTAGGTACCCTGATTTAGTGGATCGAATGGCAATAGGTTTTTTCATCTTAATTTCATCCAATTCCCAAGAATCCCATGAGGCGATATCACCATGATTGGCTTCTTCAAAATCTAAAAAAGTACGGTCGATTGTTGTTAACGTATTAGTAGTGATATGTTGTATCAAATTGCCAACGAGAATCCAATTCGATACGTGATGGATAAAGAAAACGAAATAGGCGACACAGACAATGGCATAGATCACAGCGAAAACAGGTGCAAGATAGACAACATCTTCTTGACTGCTTTGTTCAATTAGGAGAAGAAGAATAATAAAGTAAATAATTCCTCCAACAAAAATTCCAAGCACTCTTTTCGTAATACGATCGGTAATGAAATTCTGCAATGTTCGTGGTGAGAAGTTCGATAAATACGTTGTTAAGACAACCATAATCGTCGAAAACGTAATGGTAGTCATTGTTAACATGGAAGATACGAGCGTGCTTAAAATAGTGACGCTTGTTTCATAGGAAGCAAAGAAAAAATAAGGAAGAACCATCGCGCTACCTTGGATGATCGTTCGGTCTATAATGAGCGTGATAATAGCTGCGAGAAAAGCGCCAACACCATAAAAAGTTGGAATAAACCAGAAGCTTGATCGGATTCGCTTGAATTTATTGTGCTCCATACCCCTTTTCCTCCAAAAAAGAATGATTTTGGATAGTATGTGAAGAAGGGGCAGTGTTTCATGCATTATCATTCTAAACGTGATAAAAGTAAAATAGGTAATTAGGCATTATTTAATTAGGGTATAGTCATAGAAAGGATACTAAGGAGGAAAAGCAGATGAAGATTGATCGGACGGGCATCGTTGAAAATTTCTCCGAAAAGAGATATGAGTACTGGGTAGTTGAGAATAAAGAAGTGAAGGTAATGGCTTCATGGATTAGCTGGAGCCTTCCTCAAGAACAAATAAATAAATGGATGGAAGAGATGCAGCTATCAGGTACCTCTTCTTGAACGAATGACTCACATTGATGAGAATAGTGACTCGTTAGTTAATGCGGTCTAGAAACCTCCTCTTAGGGGAGGCATCTTTTTATGTTTTTTGATAACTTCACTCAGTTTTCTTAGAAGAAGGATCATCCACCTTTTCTAGTGATTTCTCTTTCTCCATTTTTTTCTTAACAACTTCTTTTGGTTCCCAACAGTTAAACTGGTAGGTAGGCTTCGTTTCAAAGCCGAGTCTTGCGCATCGATAGCTTGTTGTTTCTGCTTTCACCACTTCAAAATGAATGCAAGTAGCGCAACAGTGGAAACGAGAATAGAGTTGAGACATTACAATGGTTCCCCCGATAACTTAACGTTTTGAATGGATTCGATCGTATTATTATGAAAAGTAAGGCAGAAGACGTCTGGATTCCGAAGTTTCTTCCATGTGTTGAACTGATAATCTGTATTAAAATGATGCAGTATTAAGGTTAATAAATTCCCATGTGTCATGACAAGACAATATTCTTTCGTATAGAGAAGGGCGTCATTTAAAACCGCAATACTCCTAGAAATGGCTTGCTGGCTTGATTCTCCGCCTTCAATGGTGTAAGACAGATCCACAAATGTTTGCTCAAGTTCTTCTAACCAGTTTTCAATAGGAACAGCAGATAACTTTCTCTCTTCTAGCCGATCATCAATAGTAATTGGTTTATCTAATTGAAGAGCGAGTGGCTCAATCGATTGAAGGGCACGTCTAAAAGGTGAACTATATAATTTATCAAATGGAATATGTCCAAGAGATTGTGCTAATTGAGTCGCTTGATTGCGTCCTTCTGCCGTTAAGGAAGCAGTAGATTCTTGTCCTGAGGCGCTACAATGTCTGACCAAGTATATTTTTTTCTTCAATGTGATCACTCCTAGAATCGTTTGAGCGTGCTTATAATCTATTTTACCATTCAGGTAGAGTGAAGAAAATTATTCATAGAATATTGAAACTTTTAATAGCGCTTATTCGTTATAAGATAGACCCCTTTTTTAAGAGATATTTTACCCCCTGTTTGCTTAAAGAATGCCAGCCATTCTTTAAGCATTTTTTTATATGAAGTGTTATTGGGTGTAAATAATTCAAATGAGATATAGGAGTGGATGGCATGGAGATGGAGAGTTTTCCAGAACTAACTACAAATCGATTAAGATTAAGAGAATTAAGAGAAGATGATGCTCCTGTGTTATTGTCGATATTTTCGAATCCTCACACGATGAAATATTACGGAAGTGAGCAAATGAGCGGTCTTGAAGAAGTAGAAGGAATGTTAATGAGCTTTAAGAAAGGGTTTGAGCAACGGCAGGCGATGCGATTTGGAATAGAGGTTAGAGAGAGGGGAGAATTGATTGGTACTTGTGGCTTTCATAATTGGGCCAAGCGAGTCAATCGCATTGAAATAGGATATGAATTAAAACAAACTGAAGAAGGAAAGGGGTATATGACGGAAGCTTTATCAGCCATCATTCCCTTTGCCTTTCAGCAGTTAGATATGAATCGTATTGGTGCATTGATTCATCCAAACAATGCATCTTCGAGGAAACTTATAACCAAACTGGAATTCCAACAAGAAGGACTATTGCGTGATTATGTTCTCGCTGGTGGAGAGTATATGAATCTAATCATGTATTCTTTATTAAAAAGTGAATGGGAATCTTCTCGTCCATAATATCTGATTAAAATCATGCAGCTTCATAGTAATCAAATACCTCACGTTGATAGTACCTTCTCGTTATAATACCGGTGAAAACAGTCGGGCGAAAGATTCTTTTGTGCGGTGCTTAAGTCCACGCTTACTATAAGAGTCTTTTGTCACGCTTACTGAATCATTCAAATCATTTTGATAAGCTGCTACAAGGTCATGAACCGTTTTGGATTGAAAAAGAAACATATTTACTTCGAAATTTAAATTCAATGAACGCATATCCATATTTGCTGTGCCGATTGTGGCCAGATCATCATCAACAATCATAATTTTTTGATGGAGAAATCCTTTTCGATACATATAAATTTCTACCCCATAATCAAGAAGCTCTGAGAAGTAGGATCTTGTTCCGTATTGGGTAAGAAAGCCGTCACTTACTTCAGGAACAATGAGTCTCACTTCAATACCTCTCATAGAAGCCATGGCTAGAGCGGTACGGATGGCTTTGTTTGGAACAAAGTAAGGAGTAGCAATCCAAACTCTTTTTTTTGCAGAAGTTATCAAACTGAAATATAGATCGGACATAGCTCCTCGTTTTGTATCTGGCCCACTAGCCACAAGCTGAGAACCACCATCACCTTCGACATCATATGTTTCGAGGTACTTGCCATTTAGGAGTTCCTCACCACACATATAGGACCAATCCATTAAGAAAACGCCATGGAGGGCAGAAAGCACCTCTCCTTTAACAAGTAGGTGAGAATCACGCCAGAACCCCATTTGATTCATATCTCCAGCATACTCGTCACCGATATTTAAGCCACCTACAAAACCGACTTTACCATCAATGACAATGATCTTACGATGATTTCGAAAATTTATGGTTTGATTGACGAATCCATATTTAATTGGGAGAAATTGCTGTACACTTGCACCAGCTTCCCTTAGGGCTGTTTTAGAAGCTCTTGAAAGGTTATGGCTTCCGATTGAATCATAAAGAACCCTTACCTCCACACCTTCTTTGGCTTTATTAACGAGTAGGTCAATGATCGAGAGTCCGAGTTCATCCGAACGAAACGTATAATATTCCATATGTATGTACGTTTCAGCTTTTTGAATTTCATTTTTAATCGCCGTAAACGTCTCTCTACCGTTTAGCAAGAGGTCCGTTGTGGATCTCATACTAATAGGACTTGCAACCATCGTGGCAATAAGGTTTGAGAAATTTTGGTTTCGCTCACTTAGGTCATGCCATTTTTCAGAAGCTGGAAAGTTTACGTACTTCTTGAAAAATTCAAGGCCGTTCGTACGTTTCTCTTTAAATAAATGTCCCTTTACTTCTAGTTGACCAGAAAATAAAAAGAAAACATAACCTACAATGGGAAAGAAGATTAATACGTATATCCATAAAAGCGATTTGTATGGAGATCTACCTTCTAGTAAAAGTACGAATAAAATAGAAACTAGAATGGCTACATAAAGAATACCTGCAGCCCATTTCCATGATGGTGATAGTGATGTGAACAAGATGATCGAAAGTGAAGTTGTCATTAGAAGAAAGAAAATGATTTGTCTTGCTTGTTTCATAATATAGCCCACCTCATTTGAATTTGACCAAAAAAAGTAAGGGCATAGCCCTTACTCCGCATGTTTTGATTTCCGTTTTAGACGATATCTTCCCCATAAGTCAACAAGTTGATCACCAATTTCAGTTAACTGTGAATCTCTAGCTTCACGCTGCGGATTTGGCGTGTTTTTAATTGATGAAACAAGGTTTTTAAAGGGTTCAGGTGTGCCTTTGGCAACTTGAATTACGCCTTGAACGGTTTCTTTTTTCGATTGGATGCCTTCAGAAATGGTTGTAGTGGTCGCTGTTAATTGATTTGTTTCCTCAGTGATTTTATCTACTTTTTCTTGAAACCTCGCTGCGGTCTCAGATAAATCATTTAAAGATTTTTTGGTTTCTTTGAAATTTTGAAGGGCTATGTATCCCAGGTAAATAAGTGAAAGAACTACGATTGCAATACTAATGTAAACGATAACCATATGATAACCTCCTACTCGCGATTATAGTTAATGTTACCTTACCCTTAACATGATATGTGCAAACAATTTGATGAAAAAGAGATGAGTATAAGCAGAATTTACTTATTAAATACAAAAAAATGAGTAGTAAGAGTTCGAATTTTACTGAAAATTACGTAGAAAATTGAAACGTATTGCAGTAGCTATTCGTAATAGTTAATTAGAAGGAGAGATGAAAATGAATCGATACTCAATAGAAGAATTTATTCAGTCAACAGAACAAAAAGATAAAGGAGAAGGATTTTTCGAGTTAGAAACGCCAAGAATGTTAGAAGTTAATCTCGCTGGGCGTGTGTGGGCGAAATCTGGCGCTATGATTACTTACAACGGTCAGATTAAATTCGAGAGGGAAGGAATTCTTGAACACGGCCTCGGAAAGATGTTTAAAAAAGCCCTTACAGGTGAGGGAGCTTCGTTAATGAAAGCTGAGGGGAATGGAAAGTTATATCTGGCGGATTCTGGGAAGAAGATTTCCATCCTACATTTGCAACATGGTGAATCAATTAGCGTAAATGGAAACGATCTACTCGCATTTGAAGATGGCATCCAGTGGGATATCAAAATGATGAAACGGATTACTGGAATGATGGCAGGTGGATTATTTAATGTCACTTGTCAGGGTCCGGGAATGGTTGCCATTACAAGCCACTATGAACCACTAACAATTCGAGTAACTCCGGGAAAACCAGTCATTACAGATCCTAATGCAACGGTTGCCTGGTCAGGTCAATTGCAGCCGAATTTTCAAACAGATGTGTCGCTGAAGTCCTTCTTTGGAAGAGGCAGTGGTGAATCGGTTCAAATGAGATTTGAAGGAGAAGGGTTTGTTGTCGTTCAACCATTTGAAGAAGTATATATGCAAAATAATCAGGGGTAACGTATGGTTTTCTCATTGAATGAACATGAAAAACAGCTAGGTGTCAAATTACTTGATGGAAGACCTTACTACCTTTCAATCGAAGGTGTAGATAAACTCAAGCATAGTCCTGAATTTGATTTGTTACTTGATCGGTTGAATGTTGCTCTAGAATCAAAAGAGGTTCTTCACTGTACGGTAACGGTAGAAGCATCCTCCGAATTAAAAATACAGGTGCTAGAAAATAATTTTTTTGCTTTAAAGTCTGAGTCCATCGACTATTATAAAAGTTTTCAAATGGAAAAAATGCATTTTAATCACAATAGTAGTATTACTTATAAGCTAGTTGATGAGAGGGATATCAAACTCTTTCTTGAATTGTGGCAAGCATGTTCAGAGGGAACACTTAATGCTCCTTCCGCTCACCCTATCGAAATGCAGTATGAAGCGATGAAGCAAGAAATTGGTGAGCAGTACAAATCTAGCTGCTACTCTGTTTATTGGAATAAATACCTCTTAGGCGTAGTTATTCCAATTATCGAACCGGGCACGGAAGAAGAAGGTAGACTATTTTACATGGGTGTATTGCCCCAGCAGCGTGGGAAAGGATTCGGGAAGCTATTACATCAGCTGGGTTTGTTTCTTTTGCAAGAAAAAGGCGCCACTTATTATATAGGTAGTACAGGTATAGAAAACAAACCAATGCAGCAAATATTTCAATATAATGACTGTCATCCAGTTTTTCATACAGTTACGTATACAAAAGCGAGTTCAGAAGTGCGAAACTTATCATAATATGCTGAAGGAAGTAAAATATTCCTATTGAAATTAATAGAATTTTCTTTATAATCATACAAAAGGGTTCTTTACGAAGGAGAGTGCATGTATGATTCGTTTTGAAAAAGGCAACCTTCTTAAAAGTGACTGTACTGTAATTGCACATCAATGCGACTGTTTTAATGCAATGGATGTTGGCATTGCGAAATCAGTAAAAGAAACGTACCCTGAAGCCGCTAAAGCAGATGAAGACTTTCCGTTTTCTCCGAAGAAGAAGTTAGGTAAATGCTCGTTTGCTTTAAGTCGAGATAATAAGCGTATTATTGCTAATCTGTATGGACAGTATAAGCCAGCTGGACTTCAAACCAATTATCCCGCCTGGTTGAAATCATTTGAACATATGATAAAGGAACTGAAACCGTTCGAGGAAAAAGGGTTTAAAATCAAAATCGGCTGTGGCATTGATAAAGACGATTTGATCAATGTCAAAAAGTCTCTTGAGAAACTTTCTAAGAAATATGAGAAACCAATCCATGTTTACTATTCTTAATTTAAACGCTCCCAATGTTGGGAGCGTTTTTTGTCGGATAAGAACTAGTATTAGTAAGATAGAATCAAAAATGTAAAAAGAAACCATTTTCCCGTTTATCAATTGAGTAAGGTGGAATACAACAAGTGTAGCGCAAGATGTAAAAAAATTACTAGAGGAGGTTTTTTAAATGGCTAACAATAGTAATGACAAAATGAGCAGAGAAGAAGCAGGACGTAAAGGTGGCAAAAAAACATCAAGAGAACATAACAAAGAGTTTTATCAGGATATTGGAGAAAAAGGTGGAGAAAAAACAGCAAAAGAGCATGATCAAGAGTTCTATCAAGAGATAGGAGAAAAGGGCGGTAATAAAACGGCTCAAGAGCATGATAAAGAATTCTTCGAGGAAATTGGAGAAAAGGGTGGTAAGAAAACCGCTCGAGAACACGATAAAGAGTTTTATCAAGAAATTGGAGAAAAAGGTGGAAACCAAACATCCAAAAATCAAGATAAAGAATTCTATGAGGAAATTGGGAAAAAGGGTGGAAAAAAGAGCGGCGGAAACAAATAGAAACAGTAAAGAGCGAAGGGATTTCCCTTCGTTCTTTTTAATGAAATCCTATTTGAAATAAAAATAAAGAAGCCCTCCGTAAGCTACGGAGGGCTTCTTTATGTAGATTAAAATGAGCGTTCTTCTTCAACTTCATGCTGTTCATTTAAAATCAATAGGCGACTTGGAGAATCTCCTTTAGCCATTTCCTCTGCTTTTTCAATAGCTGTTGAGCGCATATCGTAGAGGTCTGTTGGAGCGACGTCCTCAATTTTAACATACCAACCTGTTACATCTTTATTTGGTGCTACTGTAAATTCCTTCATGAATAAATCCTCCTTTAAGCTGTGTATAAGGAACAATTCCCATCATATGTAGTGATGAAACCTGCTTTTAAGAGAATTAAAAAAACCAGCGCATTGACGCTGGTTTTACTGTGGACGTGAAATTATGTAGAAACCAATAACAAAAGCAATAGGAACGATCCAAACCATAAAGGCAAGTGCCCATACAGTAAAACGGTTCCATTCTTTTTCCTTAACAGCCAAGAGCAGACCCTCCACATCATAAGTTTAGTTTCATTATAACATGGACATACCTAACTTATGTGTAAACGCTTGAAATTCTTGAAAATTCAAGATACAAATCGAATGGTTAAGGGGTAGCGATATAAAGTGCCCTGATTCGACTTGACCGATGCAATCACAATAAAGATAAGGTGCATGACAAGTAGAATAGGGAGAAGGATAAGCCCTATAAGGACTAGACTTAAGATCCCAGCAATGACTAGATAGAGTGTCATGCTTATTTGGAAGTTAATGGATTCTTTTCCTTGCTCATCGATAAACGGTTCATCTTCTCTTTTAATTGACCAGAGGATGATTGGACCAATAATATGTCCCAGAGGAATTAAATAACCACTCAATGCAGAGAGATGAACATACATAGCCCATTGTCTTATTGTTTGATCAGGAACCGTTGTTACGTCTTTATTATCCATCTCAATACCTCCCTATATAGCTCATCTATGATCAGCATATTACTCATTATTTTAAGATATGCCTTTAATAAAGTAGGCAATAAAAAAAGGAACCACCTTTGGTTCCTTTAATTGGAATTGTAGTTGATGTGATAAGACGCGCGTTCTGTAAGTACGATCAGCTCGTCTGAATGCTTTTTAACATTGTTTATATCTTCTAAAGGAATTTCAAAAGTGGAGTGTGGAAGAGGGGCTGTAGCTTCGTCTGAAATGACTTTGCCCTCGCCTTTAAGTTGAAGGAGTGTCGAAGCCGTGTAATCATCGACGGTCTCCCCTCTGTGTTGAAATACAAAATCTTCGAGTTTCATGATGGTTTTATCGAGATCGTCTTGTTCTTTTTTCTCAATGATAAGATGTCCGCCTACCCATTCAGTAAGCGTGTTACGAACTTCTGTTAGCATAGTTGACGCATTCATTTTATCACCTCACTATCAAATTTCCCCATTTATACATTGGATAAACAGTACAAATGAACTTGGCAAAGAGATGATGATATACTTGTGCTATGTAAATATATAAAGGATGAATGTCATGAAAACAATAACAATCGATGAAGTTTTGGAAAGCAAGATGCTCTTATTGGATGTTCGTACACCGGCAGAATATGAAAAGTTTCATATCCCAGGTGCTGTGAACCTACCTATTTTCTCTAATGAAGAAAGAGAAATTGTCGGAACAACATATAAGAAAAAAGGAACTGAAGCAGCGAAGGAATTAGGGATTTCTCTTGTTTCGCCCTTACTTCCTGAGTTTTATAAACGAGCGAAGGAAATAACAAAAGGTAAAGAATTTGCTATTTACTGCTGGCGAGGCGGAATGAGAAGTAAAAGTTTGACAGTTATTTTTGACATGATGGGACTGCCATGCCGACAGCTAGAAGGAGGTATTCGTTCCTACAGACAAAAAGTGACGGCTGGTTTAGAATACTTAGCGAATCAGACGACACCCTATCTTGTTTTGGAAGGACTAACCGGTACATCTAAAACTGAAATACTGAATGATTTAGAAGAGAAGGGCTATCCTGTTCTTGATCTTGAGGGACTTGCAGCTCATCGAGGTTCTGTATTTGGAAGAGTTGATTTGCCTGAAAGAAGTCAAAAAGAATTTGAAGCCATGCTATACCATAGATTAGGAGAAATTGGAGAAACGTCTTATTACATCATTGAATCTGAAAGTAAGCGACTTGGAAATATTATCATTCCAGAGTTTATTTTAGAAGGCAAACAAAAAGGGACGCGTATACAAGTCCACGCCCCGCTTTCTTATCGAATTCGTACGATCTTAAATACGTATCATCCTGAACATCATCACGAAGAAATCACAGGAGCTATTAACAAAATTGAGAAGCGATTTTCGAGTGAAGATAAAGAAGTAATTGCCGATGCTCTTGCTGAGAATGACTATGCCTTGATTGTTGAACGGCTCCTGATTTATTATTATGATCCTCGTTATGAATACAAAGCATATGAGAACGAAGGTAACATTATTAACCTAACGTATGATTCACTTGAGGAAGGAACTAAACTTGTCCAGAATGAAGTAGATCGCTTCGAGATTAAGCTTCGATCAGAAGGCGAGAAAGTTTCGCTTTAATGGATTTTCTTTCTTCAGGAAGCTGTTCATTGTTATACCGTTCAATAAGGTCATCAATGCGTTTAAAATACAAGTGACTTACCCATGCGACATAGCTTCTGTAAACGGGCGACTTTAGAAAATGAATCAACATATTGTCGTCGGGGCCAAAGTAGTATGTTTTATCATCAAAGAAGGTAGAAAAGCGTCTGAAGGATAATTTGGTGAATGAGTTGTCCAATTCAAATCGAAATTTGTTGAGGGCATCCGGAATTAAACGAATTGTGAACACATCATCATTATCAAACATTTCCTTAGGCGTGGGTAAGATTAAATATGGATATTCCCGATCATCAAGGGCAATGAAGAAATCCTCAGGCGTCTCGTGACAGCTAGGCACTCGTTTGACGGTTGTTTCAACAATCAATTGATAGACTGAATCATTCATAAGATATCCTCCCTTTGTAATCTATCATCATTGTTACCGTACTAGTAAACTTGTATACCCCTTTGTCGAAAAGTAGTTATTACAATCTATTATCCAACCTCTGAAAAAATTCCTCTATTTCAAATATTACAAATATTTTTAAGAACCATATATGAATGATATTTTCCTGAGTCGTTAATCAGTTAGAAAAAAATAAAATTTGGATGAGCAAAAGACTTGAAAGTCAAAGATAGTCAAATTATAATTTGGTTACAAGGTCAAAGATAGTCAAAGTCAAAGCGAGTATCTTTCACCTTTTATCTTAATTTCATAAAATGTACGTTATATATATTATAAGGAGGCCATCATATGCTTTGTGATCATTGTCAACAAAATCAAGCATCGGTTCAACTTAATGTCCAGATGAATCAGAATAAGAAACAAGTACACCTTTGTAGTACGTGTTACGCAAAAGTGATGAATGGTCAAACTGCATCATCACCAAAAGGTCAAATGGATGAGTTCTTTCAATCCTTTATGAACCAATCAGGTCAACATGGATTTAACGCACAACAGGAGGGGCCGCAAACCGAGTTTGGAAATGGAAAAGGTGGCTTACTTGATGACTTGGGACGAAATCTTTCTGACGCCGCAAAAGCTGGATTAATTGATCCGGTTATCGGGAGAGAGAATGAAGTATCAAGAGTGATTGAGACGTTAAACCGCCGAAATAAAAACAACCCTGTCTTGATTGGGGAAGCTGGTGTCGGGAAGACAGCCATAGCGGAAGGCCTTGCTCTTCGGATAACAGAGGGCAATGTCCCTTCTAAGCTAAAAAACAAAGAAATTTATTTACTTGATGTAGCTTCACTCGTTTCAAACACAGGTGTTCGTGGTCAATTTGAAGAGCGGATGAAACAGTTAATTTCTGAGCTTCAAAGTAGAAAGAATGTTATTTTGTTCGTGGATGAATTACATCAAATCGTTGGAGCTGGATCTGCTGAAGGCTCAATGGATGCAGGTAACATTTTGAAACCAGCGTTAGCTAGAGGTGAACTTCAGTTAATTGGGGCAACCACTCTCAAAGAGTATCGCCAGATTGAGAAAGACGCAGCGCTTGAGCGTCGCTTCCAACCAGTTATGGTTAATGAGCCAACGGTAGATGAAGCCATTGAAATATTGAAAGGTTTGCAGTCTAAGTATGAAGACTATCATGAAGTCAAGTACACAGATGAAGCCATTAAAGCATGTGTAACATTGTCTAATCGTTTCATTCAAGACCGCTTCTTGCCAGATAAAGCGATCGATTTAATGGATGAAGCAGGGGCGAAATTGAACTTAACGTTTGCAGAGTCTAGCCACGATGAAATTCAGCAACGTCTAACAGAAATAGCTGCTGAAAAAAATAAAGCAGCCGAAGCAGAAGATTATGAGCGTGCTGCCAAGTTAAGAACTGAAGAATTACAGCTTGAGGAGCAGCTTGAGCAATCGCTGAAAAATAAATCAAGTGTGAATCATTTAGTGTCTCTTGAAGAGATTCAACACATTATAGAAGGAAAAACAGGTATTCCAGTACGTAAACTTCGCGAAGATGAACAAACGAAAATGAAAAATCTTGCGGATCGACTTAATGCGAAAGTAATTGGTCAGGAAGATGCCGTAAATAGAGTCGCTAAAGCGATTCGCAGAAGTCGTGCCGGATTGAAACGTCAAAATCGTCCAATAGGTTCCTTCCTATTCGTTGGACCAACAGGAGTCGGTAAAACAGAGCTATCCCGATCACTTGCAGAAGAAATGTTTGGTGATCGTGAAGCCATGATCCGTCTTGATATGAGTGAGTATATGGAGAAACACTCTGTATCTAAGTTAATCGGCTCGCCTCCTGGTTATGTTGGTCATGAAGAAGCTGGGCAATTAACCGAGCGAGTAAGACGTAAGCCATATAGCATCATATTAATTGATGAAGTTGAAAAAGCTCATCCTGATGTTCAAAATATGTTCTTACAAATTCTTGATGATGGACGATTAACTGATAGTCAAGGTAGAACTGTTAGCTTTAAAGATACGGTTATTATTATGACAAGTAATGCTGGAACGTCAGAGCGCAGAATTACAGTTGGTTTTGAATCAGCTGAAAGCTACACGGATGTGATGGAGAGTCTTGGTGGTTACTTTAGACCTGAGTTCTTGAATCGCTTTGATGGAATTATTCCATTTAAATCACTCGAACAATCCAGTCTCGTTACAATCGTTGATTTAATGATTGAAGATTTGGATGAGAGTCTCGAGGAACAGAATATTTCTCTTACAATTAGCGATGAAGCGAAAGAGAAGTTAGCTTCACTTGGCTATAATCCGCAGTTTGGTGCGCGACCACTTCGCAGAGTGATCGAAGAACATGTTGAAGATGGTATTGCCGATATACTAGTGGATGAAGGAGACCTTCAGTCAGTTACAGTTGAAGTTGTAGAAGATAAACTCGTCGTATCAAAAGAAAAATAAGTCACATTCTTGAAAGTCGTTCCAATGGAGCGGCTTTCTTTTTTATTAGCTATAGTAGCTTATATTATTGATATCTCGTTTTTTGGCTCATTCGCGAGTGAATTCAAAAAAAGAAAAGAAAAAACTTTGTTTCCATGGTTTTTTTTGTTACTTTTTTACAAAAAGAGGGAAGGTATAATTATGGTATCCTGACTGTACTTTTTCTATAGCGTTGTCGAATGGTAAAGTATTGTGACTTGTTTTGTATTTATAGGTCGAAAAGTCAGAATATTAGTTAAAATTAGTCTTCAAATCTGCTACGTTAGATAAGGAAGGTCAGGAAAGACTTCTCTACTATTTCATAAAGGAGCGAGAACAAAATGGAACTGGATCAACTAGAAATGAACCAGACGTTACAAGAAAGTCAGCCAGAAGGAAAGACAATTCCATATTTAACAGCATTGATTGGATGGAGTCTTCCCGCAATTGAGGCCTGTGACAAGTTGAATCGGCCTTTTGTAGTGGTTGGTCCTCCTGATT
The DNA here is from genome assembly GCF_056173665.1 of Anaerobacillus sp. QJM3NY_17. Classification (NCBI taxonomy): domain Bacteria; kingdom Bacillati; phylum Bacillota; class Bacilli; order Caryophanales; family Bacillaceae; genus Anaerobacillus; species Anaerobacillus sp. QJM3NY_17. The sequence continues at coordinate 644,413 of NZ_CM149685.1, forward strand.
TTAAGGATTATGCCGAGAAGCATGACATCACTTTCGTAGGTTGGGAGTTTGATAGATTGAATGAAGGATCAGACAAACTCTATAAGCAACTTAAAGCTTTAGGCGCAGAGGTTGCTGTCCCCCTTTATGAAGAGTGTGTGGAATGGGCAGGAGCTCTGAATTCTCGCTTTAGAGAAGAGCCTAGATTATTTAACCGTTCTCTATTGTTAAGAGATAAAGGAATGATGAAACGAAAGGCACAGATGGCTGGTATTAAAGTAGGTGTTTTCGAAGAAGCAAGAGACAAGGAAGATGTAAAGCGCTTTCTTAAAAGGGTCAACGATGCTCTTTTGAAAGTGGATGGAGATAAATACGAGCCGATTCATTGTAAGCCTTTAGATAAGGCTGGTTCAGTAGGACATCGAGCCATCGATGATCCTGCAGATATTGATGCATTAACAGATACTGATTTTCCTTTATTAATGGAAAGTCATTTGGATGGGCAGGAATTCTCATGTGAGGTTTTTGTACATGATGGGAAAATTCAATTTCTTAATATAACAGAATACGTAAAACTTGGGTACTCAAACTTTGTTCCACCTTCTCCTTCTCTTGAAGAGAAGCGTCCCGTTATCCGGAAAGCGATTGAACAATTAATCGAAGCGTTCGAAGTGGAGAACGGCGTGATTCATCCTGAGTATTTCATTATGCCTGATGGCACACTTCACTTCGGAGAAGTAGCTGCTAGAGTACCAGGTGGCCATATTTTTGATCTAATTGAACGCGCTTACGGTTTTAGTGCTTATGAAGCTCAAATTCTATGTAGTGATCCAAATACGACTGAAGAAGAGTTAAGAAAATTCTTTCCTGGCGAAGATGAAGCTATGGGATATGCGGGTTGTTTAATGGTACATCCACATGTGAATTACATTGAGGAATTAAATATTCCTGAAGAGCTTGAGGAACATCAATTCTTTGAGAAGCATGATATGTTTACTCCTCCGCAGGGGAAAGTAGCTGAGCGGGTCGGTTTCGGTAATCATTATGGGACCATTTTCTTCTTCGGAGATGACAGTGCGGAGATGACGCGGTTACTTGTAGACTACGAAAAATATGATTTCTATCTGTAGATAATTATTTTTACCATAAAGGAGAATTTAGCATGCCATCTGAAGTAACAGAAGGAAAGATTGCAAGGTTTTCCAGATCACTCACTCGTCTTGAAGAAGCACCATCCTATGCGAAATCTCGCTATCAGACAGACGTTTTCCAGGAAGCGAATCGGCTTTTGGAAACCGATGAAGGTCTTGAGTTTCTATATCAATACGCTCAACGTTTTGATGAAGCGGGAGTATTCCAGGATGGTCCATGGGAAGATCCCTCAAAGCTCCAGCCGCCTCTTGTTGCAGGATCGCTTCAAGCAAAGGGTCTTCCTTACGTGATCGAAATGCTTAGCGATCTGCGTATGCTTGCGATTGCGGAAGGAAAGGGAAGTCATCCAAAGGTCTCACAAGAAATGGCGATGGACTTTTTAAACGAAGTTATGGCGTTAAATCTAGATATCCTTTTCCCAAATGCTTCAGAAGCTTCCCGAATCGAGGAGAAGGAGAATACGATTGAAACACAGAGGCTGTTTCAATTTATATCACAGTATCTCTCTTCAAGTGCTTTATCAGAAACACTGATCTATGAGATTGAACGTTTAACCGCTCAACGACCAATTACGGTTAAAAGAACAGTGTCCATGATTAAAATGGCTAAGGAAATGTTGAGGTCAGAAACCAGTGAAGAGCAGCGGTCTACTCTTGAAGGATACGTGGCTTCGATTGAAGGCCCTTCTGAATTAAGTCACACTTATCAGTTGCCGAATGAATACCGTAAACAACTGATGGGACTATCAACAGAAGAGCTTCGAAGAGAAAGTGAGTTACTCGGTCTTTCTATGAGAAAAACCGGTCTTTGTTCTCCACACCATAGTGTGCTTGCTCGCTTCTTAAGTCGAAAATCACCTCACCTTCTACCTGTATTACTTCAATTAACTGGGAAGGGGAAGGCGAATCTTGAAGAACATGGGGAGCTTATTTATCAGCTCATTAAAGTTGCGCTTTTTCCGTCTACTTGCCAATCCGTCTATGGATTAGCATTGTTATTAGAGAGAGGGGTGCTTTCGGCTTCTCCAGTTATGCCTGGATTAAGACGTATGATTGAGCTAGATATACGTCCAGAAGTTCGAAGCGCATTATTCAATACAGTTGGAGAAGGTGAAGGGTTAACGGCTAATAGCATTTTGCTTGCAGGTGTCATTAGCGTCCTTGGACAGCCGCTCGGTGTTGGTCAAGGACTTAATCCAACATGTCAAGCGGCAAGAGGAATAAGCCTATGGGCTCAGCATGCTCCTGGCTATCTACTTGAGATCATTCCAAGAGCTGCAAGAGATGGTGACATTGATATGGTGTTTGAAGGTGTTCAAATTCATTCGAAAGATCTTCAAGGTGGTCTCGCTCCTGATCTTCACCCAGAGCTTGACCCGGTGTCGCTTGTACTCGTTCCACATCTCGATCGAATATACAGTGAGATGATGAGCAGAGTAGCGCTAAGAGGAGAAGATGGACATCGCTGGGTCAACCCTGCTTTTTATGGAAATTGGGTTCAAAAAGGCTTTAGTACCGTTATCGAGCCGATTACTGGCAGCGTAACAGACTATCCTGGTTTCGTCAGATTGTTTTATGCGACGCATCATCCTGAATACAACGATGAATACGAATTAATTTATCCGAATCCAGTTGGGATCTTCATTACGAATGTTCATGGAAAAATGCTTGGGTTCCATGCTGTTTCCATCCAAAGAATCGCAAAGAGTCCTGATGGAGAGTATCGCGTTTATTTTTATAATCCGAATAATGATGGTTCCCAGAATTGGGGTCAGGGAATTGAATCCACTGTTATGGGAAAAGGGGAGCTTTCAGGAGAAAGCTCGCTACCATTTGAAGAATTTACATCGCGTTTATATGCGTTTCATTATAATCCTTATGAACAAGGAGATGCGTATGCGGTTGAAGCCGAGCACATCTCAATTGTGAAATCACTCGCAATAGATAGCTGGGGACACGAGTATACCTGGCTAAGTAAATAAGAGGTTATAAATCACGGTTTTTGGGGAAATATATAAGCAGAGGTGCCAGGGATATCATTTGTTTCCTGGCGCTTTTTTTGATTAACTTAACTTGTCATATTGAATTGACAGGCTTGATATAAGAAGGAGGAAATAGAGTGATTGAACACGTTGTTTTATTTAAATTCAGTGAAGAAACGACCATGGATCAGAAAGAAGAGGGCATGAGAAGATTAATTCAAGTTAAGGAGAAAATTCCTGGAATTATTGATATTCAAGCAGGAAATAACTTCACTGATCGTAGTCAGGGCTTCGAAAGTGCTCTAACGGTTCGGTTTGAATCAAAAGAAGCGCTAGAAGCATATGGTCCACACCCGGCGCACCAAGAAGTAGTCGCATACTTGAAAGAGGTTGGAATGAGAGATGTCCTTGCACTAGATTTCGAATGTCTATAAATATGGAAAGGAGCTTTTACATATGAAAGGATTTGTTCATGGCAATGAAGCAGGTCATAAAGGGCTATCGCTTAAAGATCATATTGTCGAGTCGGAGCCTCGCAAAGGTGAAGTGAAGATTAAACTAAAGGCAGTGGGGTTAAATCACAGAGATCTATTTATACCAGATCGTCACGATCCGAAAGATCCAGACGTTATTCTTGGTTCAGACGGTGCTGGTGTTGTCGTTGCAGTTGGTGAAGGCGTTGATGAGATTCATGAAGGTGATGAAGTGATCATTAACCCCGGTCTTGGTTGGGAAAAGAATTCTCCTGTTCCTCCAGCTGGATTTCAAATTGTAGGCTTTCCAGGTGATGGTACATTTGCTGAAACGATCGTTGTTCCAGCTGAAAATGCTGTGAAAAAGCCAGAAAACCTTACCTTTGAAGAAGCATCTGTCATAGGTTTGGCCGGATTAACGGCGTATCGTTCATTATTTACAAGAGGGCAACTTCGAAGAGGACAAACTGTTTTTATTCCTGGAATTGGTGGAGGCGTAGCAACGTTCTTGCTTAAGTTTGCGAAAGCGGCTGGTGCGAGAGTGATTGTTAGTTCCAGAAGTGAATCTAAGCGAAAGGCCGCTCTTCGACTTGGTGCAGATCGAGCTCTTGCCGATGAAGAGGATTGGACTGAAGCAGCTGAGGGTGAAAACGTTGATTTGGTTATTGAAAGTGTCGGTGCAGCTACGTTCAATCGATCTCTCGGAGTACTGAAAAAGGGTGGAACCATTGTTATTTTCGGCTCTTCAACAGGGGATGCAATTGAATTTGACTTGCGCTCATTTTTTTACGGCCAATATAACTTGCTTGGCTCAACGATGGGAAGCGCTGAGGAATTTCTAGAGATGGTATCTTTCGTAAATGAACATTCTATCAGGCCAATTATGGATGAAGTCTATTCTTTTGACGATATTCAAAAGGCTTTTGCTCATTTGAGTGATAGTTCCCAATTTGGGAAAATTTCATTAAGTATGAGGTAGTGTTTTTTGAAATATTCATAGAAAAAAGGAAGCCGTTTGGCTTCCTTTTTTCTTAATAGTAATATGGCGGATAGCCGTAGGGATAATAGGGGCGATAGTAAGGAATGAGACTAAGAGCTGCAATTCCAGCTAAAGGAAAGAAAAAGCGCCCGAATCTGCGATAGCGATAGCGGCCATATTGTCTATCCGTATCTTGACCTTCGCTTTCTTCTACTTCTTGAGGGATCATCATACCCATGTGCTCATCATCTGAGTCCATAATAATTCCTTCATACTCCATCCCATCCTGCATTCTTACTTTAGCATGATAGGTGTTATACCTTTTGCATAACTGTTTCATATCACCCATAAGCTGTTTTTCTTCTCCAAACATTGCCCCTTGAACGGCGTTGTTTTGCATATTCGGCCCCTGCATGGCCCCTTGCACTGCCTGGTGAGGCATTTGATTACCCTGCATGGCTCCTTGAACTGCCTGATTCGGAGAATGTCCCTGCATCGCACCTAGAACGTTCTGATTCATTTGGTTCCCGTACATGTTCATAAGCGATTCCTCCTTTACACAACACAGGATATTCACCTAGATATGAATCAGTTACTAACACAAGTGCAATTTTGAGCCCAAATATCTCATTTATGTGTGCCCTTCTTGAAATTTCCATAAAGAAACTATACGATAAGTTCAAATGACCTTAAATGTAGAGGTGGAAGATGAGAGACTTTTATTTAACTAGAACTGAAATGGGAAATTTTCTTCAGACGATTCGCGCAGAGGAAAAGCCAGATGAAATTTTATTGAGAGCGATGAAAAGGTCCGGAAAAGGAAGAACAGAAATACCAGCTATTTTTGATAAGTTATTGAAAGTGACTGAAGGTGCTTTCGGCTTATCTATTAATGAAATTGTAACGCTTGGTAATCAGCTAGAGTATGCAAGTTTCCGATCCACTGCTGTTCAAAATTGGGTGAAAAGAGATATTAAAGAGTGGATTGGTCCACCACAATTAGGTAAGAAATACGCAATAGAACAAGCGGCAATTTTATTTATTGTAGAAGACTTGAAGAATACGCACGATTTCGAAAGCATCCGCCTTCTATTGAAATTTGCTTTTAATAACCCGGCGGATCGAAATGATGACTTAATCGATCCATTAACCTTTTATACTGCGTACTCGCAGCTTTTTGAAGTGATTCATACGAAAATAAAACCTTCAAAGGAAGAGTTTAAAAAGAAGTCAATTGAGTTGTCTAATGTTTTCCATGAAGTAACGGAAAATCAAAAAAAAGATATTGAGAAACTACTTATTTCTGCCGCACTCTCTGTTCAAGCTGCTTACTATCAAACGTTATCGAAGCAATACCTTGATGATGTTTGGAAATAAGAACTGATGAATGAGGAAGAAAGAACGAGCTGGAACCTCATAAAAGGCGCCAGCTCGTTTTGTTTTAATCGATTGTAAAATCAATGGATTGTTTGAACTGGCCTTCTCCATCTGTTGCTAGCCAAACTTCTAGTGTATAGGATCCTGGTGTAAGTTCATCTACAATAATGGAGTACTCGAGTGATTCAGCTTGTTTTAATGTAACGTTCTCTTCTTCTTTCAAAAAGCTTTTGGTAGCGGAATAGGTTTTAATTACTTCTCCTTGCTCATTCGAAAGTGTATAGTCATACTTTTGACTACTTGGAAAGTGGATAGATTGGACTCTCTCTGTTTGGTTTTGAATACGATATAAGAAAGTTGCCGCTCCGCTTTCCGTTGTTTCAAGCTGCAGGGTAGGTTCAAGAGATCCAGCTACTATGCCAGAAGAACCAGATACTTGCTCACTTGTATTGTTGTTTGTATTCATAGTTGCGTTCTCCTCTCCACATCCGGTCAAAGTAAGGAGTACCATTGTTCCTATCATCACATATTTAAGCATCCCATCACTCCTTTGTTTATTAGACGAGGTGACATCCTAGAAAGTTACAATTCAAAGGAATGAACTTAAAACCTTATTTCAATCTTCAAAGACAAAGTGGAGGATATACCGTTATAAATGCCATATAATAGAGTGAGATAAGTTCTACAGAAGGAGTTCGATAGAATGAAGCCATCGTTAGTAGATATTCAAGCTAGGATAAATGGCAGAAGTGCAGAAGTCCTTGGAAATGAGCGCTTTTATAAATTTGCCGTTCTCTTGCCTTTAATAGAACGGAATGGAGAGCTACATGTATTATTTGAAGTTCGAGCACGGTCGTTAAGAAGACAGCCGGGAGAGGTTTGTTTTCCGGGTGGTAAAGTAGATCAGCACGACAAAAACCCGAAAAATGCAGCAGTAAGAGAAACTTGTGAAGAGCTCGGTGTTTTAGAAAGAGAAGTTACTGTAATGGGGGAACTTGATTTCCTAGTTACATCATTCCAATCTATCGTATACCCGTTTGCGGGGATGATCCAATCAGACTCTGAATTATCACCTAATCCAGATGAAGTAGAGGAAGTGTTTACAGTTCCTTTATCTCATTTTAAGAATCACCCACCAGAGCGACATGATATACGTGTACATGTACAGCCAGATGAAGGATTCCCGTTTCATCTTATTCCGAATGGTGAAGAATATAATTGGTCATCCTCAAGTATGCCGGAGTTCTTTTACTATTATCGTGACTATGTCATCTGGGGGATGACGGCAAGAATACTGTATCATTTCATTCAATTGGTGAATGAAGAATAAGAGAAGAAGCGTTTTTCCATTAAAGGACTATTGTCAATTGAAGCAAATATAGGTAAACTAGAAAAGGTCGATTTATGTCGGTTTTTTCTAGTTTTTTTGTGATTTCCTTTTTCGGAATGTTGAAACTTTGATGAGTTTACTAGGTTATATATTTATTAGGTAACTTAACTTATTTACTATAGGTGATAAGTTTAAATTAAAAACGACAAAAACCTACAGATCGACGCGAAAGAATTTAGTTGGATTATAATAAGTGCAATACATAGAGAGAATGCCAAACATTTAATAGGGGGAAAAGCAATGTTAACGATTATTTTTGTTTTACTTGCCGCTTCACTTGGTTTCTTTATTTACTCGTATTTTGTTAAGGACTACGCTAAAGAAGTGAAAGGTCAGGTTGATGACGTTTATATCAACTTAATGAAAGAGTTGAAAACGGTTAAGAAACGTACTGAAATGCTAGAAAGCAAAACAAAATCTGTAAGTGGTGGTCCTAATGAGTAAGCAAGAAGCAAAAGGAATTGGGGCTGGTCTTTTATTCGCTGCGCTTTTGTTAACGGCCTATTACTTTTTGTTTTCTCCAGCAAAAGCAGAGGATGGCAATAAGTTAACAGAAGCTGCCGTTGAACAGCATTTAGAAGAAAAAGGCATGGTTATGGTTAAAAAGGAAGAGTATGATTCTTTGAAAGAAAAAGAAGTGACTCAGAATCAACAAGTGAGCGAAAATCAGGCTCCAAAAGAAAAGGCAGAGAAAGAAAAAATCTCTGATCAACCTGAGAAAATCACCTTTACTATTAAGGAAGGAATGACTAGTCAGGAAGTTGCTCAAAGTCTAGAAGACAAGAAGCTAGTAAAGAAATCGGATGATTTTATTAAATCGCTTCGAGACATGGACAAAGAAATGGCAGTTCAGCCAGGTGAATATGAACTTCAAACGGATATGTCTTCTGCAGATATAGTGGAAGAGATTACTAGATAAACGAAACACCCGGCATAAATTGCCGGGTGTTTTGTTTATTTTCATCTCGAAATAGCGTTGGGAGAAGAAGGAATGGTTAGGGATTGATCGAGTGAATATCCACCGATTTGATCAAAGCCAGTGTTCTCAAAACGAATCGTCTGATAGTTATATTGAGAAGCAGTAAGCATTATGGCTTCGATTGTTTGCATCGCTTCCTCTTCTGATTGAAATTCACTTTCTTCCGTAAAGGTAATTGTTGCTTCAGCACCGTCTCCGTCGAATGAATAGATGTCTACGTTAGGAGGGATCGCTGGCATATAATAGGGCACGTTAGGATCGCCTTCTTTCATAAGCGAGAGAGCGACATCGAGTTCAGCACCTTCTTCACCTGAAAGGGATGGTCCTTTTACGAGAAAACGTAATTCAGAACTTGATTCATATAGGTAATATGGAGAAGGTTTTTGATTCACTGTCGTGTCAGCTGAACCGAAATTTCCGAGAGTGTAGCCTTCCTCTCCATTCGTTTGCCAATTGATTTGATCGGCACCGAGACTTTTCGCTAACTGTTGAACACTATCGTTTATCATAATTGATTCCGTCGATGAAAGGCTATCACCAGACTCTTTGAAGCTAACTATGAGTGTTTTAATTCCATCAGTATCAATCAAATCTAGAGTTGTATCAACTAGTGGTGAGCGTTCAAGACCAAATTCCGAAACATCAAAAGTAGATAAAATTTCTTCTAAGTTTTCTTGTATGCTTTTGTTTTCATCTAAAGTAAATGAAAGCGGAATGAGAAGTAAGCTTTCAGGATCTGGGAAAGAAACGACAACGTTTGCTCCTTCAGACTGCTGAAATGCTGGAATGTAGCTGTCAAAAGTAGTCGGTTCTCTTGTGAGTGTTGGCGGCTCTTCCTTAACAGTATCACTCGTTTGATCTGATTTCTCATCTGTAGGTGCTAATGTTGTGCTTTCAGATTTTGAATCATCTCCTGAGGCTGAAGAGTTTGCTGTATCTGAATTGTTTGAGTCTGATTGTGTAATGGCCATATTAGAAGAGTTATCATTTTGATTGAAGAGACCAGGCGTAATTAGAACGGCCAGGAATAGGACCACAATAGCGGCAATACTAGGAATAATCCATGGCGTTTTCTTCTTTGTTCGATGTCTTTGTGATTGTTCATTCTTTTTTTTCTCGATGTTGTGATAGATCGATTCTTTGCTTCTATGATCTTTGACTTCAGGTAGTTGAGAAAGAAGGGATTTTGTTCGATCACTCATCATAAGACCCCCTTTAGTTGGTTTTTGGATGGATCATCTACTAGCTCGCGGAGCGCTTTAATAGCCCGATGCTGAGTTGTTTTCACTTTACTAACACTCCAATTTAATATTTCGGCTGTTTCGTTTATCGACAGCTCTTGAATGTAGCGAAGAATTAGCACCTGTTGCTGATCAAGTGTGCATTCTCTTAAACATTTATAAATGGCTTGGACTTCTTCTTTTTGAAGTAGGATTTCTTCCGGAAGTGGAGATTCATCAGTTGGCTGCTGCTTGTTAAAATCGAACTTACTAAGCCACCTTGAGGTTCTTCGATTGTGTGTACGTAAATAATCAATGGCTATATTTCTCGCAATGGCAAACAACCATGTCTTCTCATTGCTGCGTTCTTCATACTTGTCATAAGAACGTAGCACGTTAATATAAACCTCTTGCACTAACTCTTCCGCAATTGCTCTATTTTTTACCATATAGAATAAAAATTGAAATAAGTTCGTGTGGTAGCGATCATATAAACGTTCAAATGTCTTATCCATTCTTCAGCCCTCCTTCTTCTATTTATTAAAACGATATATCTACTTAAAAGGTTACAGCAAGATTACAAAAAGAAATAGAACAATCTATTTTGAGGTTGTAGGAATGAATGAAAATAACGATATATGGATGACAAAGCAAAGTGTTTTAGTATTTAGCTTTTCTTCGATAGAATGTTATTTAATGACAGCTTGAGAGGAGTTATTGGATGCAGTTATTTTCGAAGCAGCAAAACTCATCCTTTTTTTATGGATGGTATATTGTGATGGCAGCAGCCATTGGCGTCTTTTTTTCAGGACCAGGTCAAACTTACGCCGTATCTGTGTTCATTGACTATTACATTCAAGATTTTGGCTGGGGACGATCGCTTGTATCAGGCATTTATTCTTCTGCTACGCTGGCGGCTGGACTATTGTTATTTGTTGTAGGGAGATTAGTAGATAAACATGGACAGCGGCGAATGATGCTCATAATGGGGGCTTTGCTAGCAGTCGCATGTTTTTGGAATAGCTTTGTTATTGGACCTGTCATGCTATTTATTGGTTTTTTTATGCTTCGTTTATTCGGACAAGGTTCAATGACGTTAATTCCGAATACACTTGTGCCTCAGTGGTTTGTAGTAAAGCGTGGGCGAGCACTTAGCTTTATGGCTATTGGTGGTTTTTTAAGCTCAGCTTCTTTTCCTCCACTTAATACATGGCTAATTACAACGTTTGGATGGGAAAGTGCCTGGAGAATACTTGGACTCGCACTCATTGTTATTTTTCTACCTGTTGTGTTTTTTATTGTTAAAAATAAACCTGAAGACATCGGACTTCTTCCTGATAATGCTATTTCGAAGAAAAGACTTGCACAACGTCGAGAAGAGAAAATGGAAGAAGAGGAGCAAGAAGAGGGCTTCGAAACGAATTGGACTGTGAAAGAAGCGATGAGAACGAGAGCATTTTGGTTTATTCTTTTTTGCGTTAGTATTCCTGCACTTGTCAATACCGGTTTAACTTTTCACTTATTTTCTATTCTAGGTGAGCAAGGTGTACCAGGAAGTACAGCTGCCATCATATTGAGTATCATGGCGATTGTTGGCTTCCCTGTCACAATGGCTTCTGGATTTATTCTCGAGCGCGTGAACGTTCATATTGTTCTTGGTTTATCGTTTATTGGCCAAATGGTATTTATCTTATTGTTAACTCAGGTGCATACTTATTTACTTGCTATTGTGTTTGCCGTTCTTTGGGGAATGATTGGAGGTATTGAACGGATTACATTAAACATTATATGGCCGAATTATTTTGGTAGGGAACATCTAGGGAGTATTAAAGGAATTGCGACAACGACGATGGTCATAGGCTCTGCTTTTGGACCACTTCCATTTGGTATTGCTTTTGACGTTTTTGGAGGGTATACAGAAATATTATTGATTATACTTATCTTTCCAATTCTCGGTACAATTGCTGCATTTATGTCTCCACCGCCTAGTAAACAAGTATAAAGAAACGCTTCTTCAGGTATTATCTGAAGAAGCGTTTTTTTTTGCACATTTAAGGAGTGTGAGCGGAAGTAAGGAAATTACCTATTAGATTTTATTGGAATAGAGAATAAACGAGCACATGATAATACTGATTTCTTAAATAGACGTGATCTATAAAGCGTCCTTCTTCATGAAAGCCAAGCTCATCTAAACGCTTAACAGCGGCACGGTTGTCTTCTATTGTTTGCGCATAAATTTTGTGAAGTTTCATTTGTTCAAAACCGTATTCTATAACGGCTTTTGCTGCTTCGGCTCCATAACCACCGCTCCAGTAATTTCGAGACAGAATGGCACCAATTTCTGCTTTAGAAGAGGTGCGATCCCAGTTTTGGAAACCTGCCGTACCAATTAATTTGTTTGAGGTCTTCAATCGGACACCCCAACGTATTGTATTGGTCAAAGATATCGATGTGGTATCTTTGAAAGCACGTATATAGTGAAGGGCCTGTGTAGAGGTTTTCATAACTTTTCCACCATCATAATAGGTGACAAGTGGATCTGCGAATATGGAAAAAAGTGAACTACGATCTTCTTCTTTAAGTGCTGTTAAAACAAGGCGTTCAGTTTGAATTTCAGGGAATTCTTTCAATGCGTTCACCACCCGTTACTTTACCATATGCATATGTGAAAACGGGGTGGAGGGCTTATGACCCGGGAGTTAGCCTGATTTTATTCAAGAGCTATTTCCAATTCGTATCGTTATGAAGTTTTTTAGAAGTTCTTCATGCTTTTCTTCATATTCATCAATTGACATTGTTGATCGCTGTAAGGTGTCATCGAACAACATAATAGGCGTTGTTCCTTCTTTTCTATTGGATGAGAATTGATACAAGTAGGAAAACCCAGGTCTAGTAGCAGGAAGCATTAAATAAGGCATCCGCGTCGCACCCGGCCGTCTTCTTAATGCAAGGGCTTCAATCATACCTTCAACGGTTCGAAAGCCTAAACCGTGTCCAAAAAAAGTACCGTCCCCTAAATCTACAACATTCTCACCTTGCCATTCTGGCGTAAGAGGATTCACGTCAGGATTTTTTACATATCGAATATCCCCAGGAAGGTAGTCAGGAGGAATGTTATGAACGATTTGCAAATCTTGATCGTATTTCCATCCCCAAAGCCGTATGTTTGAAAAAAGTCGATTAAACTGTGCGGGAGGGAGCATTTTGACTGCTGCGTGATAGAGAATAATAATCATAGCGGTGGCGCATTCAAACGCATATAGTCTCCCATTTCGGTAAATATCGAGTATTGCTTCAGATGCCGGAACGCCCATTTTTAATTGAAAGGCGCCATCTGGGAGGAGGTTCCAGAACATAGGGTTACATCGCGATCGATAAAAGTCTGCAAATTGAACACCGCTATAGTAAAGTTCACGTGAACTGTCTGTGATGGCTACTCTAAATCGAATTTCAAATAATAAGGCATCCATCGAGCGATAGGAATACGTATAGGGACTTGCATACATGACATGAAGTATCGTTTGTTCAAGAGGTCGTACGATACCAGCGTTTATCGCATCGTCTTTATTTAAACTATTACCTCCTATAGTAATCATGATGAACCTCCTCAATGAGCGTCAATTGGGCATCGAGAGGTCGATTGATCCACTCCTTCCATTTGTTTCGAGATCTTTTTCTCATTTGATAGGAGAAGTTGGCAAGATCTTCTTTTTCATCTTCGGTTAACGTATGAAATCCTTTATCTCGATGGTATTCCGATGAAGTGTTTGAATGATGTTCACGGTATTTTGTGTAGTGATCGATAATATAAGGTGAAAGTTCAGCTGTTAATTCATAGCTATTTTCATTATGAAGAAGGTATGGGAGGTTCTCTTCATACCAACCCCTAAAATAGGCATACTGATCAGAGCTTTCTTCTAAACCGGAAATGAAATGAAGCAGTTCTCTTGCAAACTCAACTTCTTCTTCATGAGAAGATAATAGTTTTTCACCAATAGGGAGGAGACTAGACATGTTTCGTGAAGAAAAATAAGACCATGTTAAGTAATGTGTAGAGTGGCCCTCGCTGTTTCTCTTGAATAATAGTTCTGAAACAAGGGAGAGGTCTTCCGGGTTTTGATAGATGGTTGTCAATAGCCCAGCAGCGCGGTCAATAACAAGTCGATAACGAGCATTCAGTTTATCCTCTTTCCCAGTTTCGACCATCCATCTGAGTACAGAGTGAATGAACTGTGGAAGATCGCAGACTGAATATGGAAAAGGAGTTGCTGGTGTACGTTCTGTAGCAAGGATATCTCTTTGGATGGACAAAGCTACTTTATTCCGATCTGATAAGTTCTTTGTGAGACTGTGTTCGCGAATAACCTTTGATAAGACATAGAGAGTGGGATAAGTGAGGTCCTCGTCATTGATGCGTGAAATGGCTAATTTTGCATCATGCTGAATCAACTCTCTTATATACAGATCAAGACGTTTAATGCCTTCTGTTTTCCGGATTATCTCAAGTGAGGTAGACATGTTTAAGGGAGGCCTCCTTTCGAAAGTGCGCTGTTAACAGCGTATTCGGCAGGGGGGAGTTTCATCACATGTAATAAAAAATGATTCTTTATGCTCTATCTGAAACTTTTACTTATTTGCTCCGTCTTTAAGATAGACTAAGTTAAATCAAGAAACCTACACGATCAGCTATGAAGGAAAATTGAATTCATTAGGGGGATACCGTATGGAGAATAAGGCTGTTCGAACTAGTCTTAAGTTTATTACTGCATTTATTGGTGTGCTGTTACTAGGGGCGTTACCGGGGTTATTCAATGGCATGAAGCTTGATTTTTCTGGATATTTGAAGAGATTAGTTAAGACATTAGAGGAGTTGATCCACTATCAAGATATAACGTTTCGCTCTGGGAATGCGAATTATCAATTGTTCCCAGAGGTCTTTGATTATGCGACATATTCCATAGTCATTTTATTCAGTGCCTTATTTCTTTCGTTTGTTGTAGGATTTGTTTTTACATACGTTACCTACAGATTTACGCCTCCTATGCGAAAATGGTTTAAACGATTTGCGTTTCTAACTGAATCTTTTCCAGATGTATTTATTCTCGTAATTGTTCAAATTGGAATCATCTGGTTTTATAAAAAAACCGATATTTTGTTAATGGATATTGCAGTATATGAACGAATTTATACGATGCCTATATTAGTGCTATCTATATTACCAGCTTTCCTATTCTACCGAATTATGATGCAAGTTTTCGAAGAGGAATTTGAAAAGCCTTATGTTGAGCTTGCGCGAACGAAAGGCGTGCAATCAACAGTCATTTTCCTTGTCCATGTTTTTCGGAATGCGATTTTATCGATTTACTTCCATTCGCGCTCCATTGTCTGGTTTACGTTATCTAATTTATTTATTATGGAATTCGTCTTCAATTTGAACGGATTAATCCGCTTTATGTATGAACATCCTACGCCAGAAATTTTCACGGTAGGCGCTTTATGTCTTTTTATCCCTATCTTCTTGGCGTTGACACTTTACCAGTTTGTAGCGGAGCAAGTTTCAAAAGAAGAAGCGTTACTATAGTTCGGAAGTGAGGGAAGAAGGATGTTGAAAAGTGCGTTGCGAAATCCAATGTTTATGTTCGGAATGATCATTATCGTTCTCTTACTAGGTAGCAGTATTTTTTATTCGCTCGTTTACCATGATGACATTCCTCAAACGTTTATGCTTTATGACGACGATGGAAATTTAATTGACCGATCGCCTCTTTCACCTGTACAAGTTCTTCCATTTGGTACAGATAAGTTCGGCTACCATTTGTTTGAGCAAATTATCATTGGTGCGAAATATACAATTGGAATTGCCTTTCTTGTTGCTTCAATGAGAATGGCGTTATCGTTTGTTGCAGGTGTAATTGGAGGGACTTATTTTCGCCGAACGCTTAGAAGCACAGCTGGAGTGGTGGATGCGATGCAGTATATCCCTATTTCGTTATTATGTTACTTTATTCTCCATGGAGTATTAATGGAAAACGGGATGGAAGGAACGTTTTCATACTCTTTCACTGAACGCATGGTTTTTGAAGTGATTATCTTGACAGCGGTCGCTATTCCTACAACGACGATTCTTATTTCAAATGAAACGAACGCCATTTGGGGTAGAGAATTTATTGAAGGAGCACGAACGTTAGGAGGCTCTAGAAGACATATTCTTTCAAAGCATGTACTACCACACTTAGGACCACGAATGATGATTATTTTTCTTCAGCAAATTGTTAACGTTCTGATTCTTTTGCTACATCTTGGATTGTTGAAGTTGTTTTTTGGTGGAACGTTCTTTAATCCAGACCCTATGTTAGGTGATGAATATCGCTCGGTTTCTGGAGAATGGTCAGGGTTAATTGGATCCACCTTTAGATTCCTTTCATATGAAACATGGATTCCGTTGATTCCCATCCTATGTTTTGTTCTTGTCATACTGGCACTGAATTTTGTTTTAGAAGGCTTCAAGCAAGTGTTAGATAAGCAGTCGTATAGTAGAAGGATGAAGAATGTTGAACTTCCTGAAACAAAGACAGAGATCGATTCAAGTTCCTTTTCTTTTGTTCATAATCATGGCGAAATGATGGAGAGGAAAACGGCAAGTAGATAAGAAAAAGCACAATTCAAGATTGTGCTTTTTCTTTTATGATTGTTTACAACGTTACTATGATCTACGAGTAGCGGATAAAAATTCATACAGGTTAGTTAATTAGATGGAGAGGACCAACTCATACTTGCTTCCTTTATCCTCTTAGAACCTTTAAGAAAAAAGGTACTATCTTCTTCATCCATAAAGGCTAAAGAAGGGTAATCGCTGTTTGGTTTAATCGTAATTTCTAAATGATAATAATCCCATATTTCCCCCAGTTGATCATTTTTCAATTGATATAAATGAGATAACACCTCCAAATATTGTATTGTTAGTTCCTTCATTTTTTTATTTGAAAAACTGTCTGACACCATGATATCCAGATAGATCGTTTTATCCATTGAGAAATAGGTTACATCGAGAATATCTAGGTCACGTTGAGCAATTTCTGATGCCCGCTTCATATAAGCTGCACTTACGTATGGGGCCTCTTGTAGTTTGTTAGAAGCTTCATGTTTTATAGGAGGATCCAAATCAATATCAATGACTGTGAGAGTGACTGTCATAAGTAGTGCCAAACAGACCGCAAATCCAACCAATGCTAGAAAGGTGCTTCGTTTCTTCTTATGGTCAGCGTAATGAGCAATAAGGATATTTTCCATAATTCTTTCTTTTTTTCTTTCTGTTAAATGCTCTTTAATGAATAAAGATTCTTTCACTTTTTCTTTTAATCTATTTTGGTTCATTTTTCATTCACTCACTTTCATTATTCAGTCTTGATTCAAGAAGGCGACGAGCCCTGTGCAATCTGGATTTTATAGTTGCCTCTTTTGTGTCAAGGAGTGAACTAATGTCCCTAATGGATAAATCTTCATGATAGTAGAGAATAAATGCTTCACGATATTTTAATGGAAGTTGTAAAATCGTTTGGCGTAACATATAAGATTCTTCTTTTGTTATCGCAATAAGTTCTGGGGAAGGCTGATGATTCTTAGAGAAATTTAAGATCATGTTACTTGGAATGATGTTTTTAAAAGACCAGCTTCGTACATAGTCATGACAACGGTTAATCGCAATGCGATAAAGCCAGTTCTTTAGAGAAGCTTCTCCTCGAAAGGTATTTATCTTTAAAAAGCAAGTCAGAAAAACCTCCTGTATGATATCTTCTGCTTTACCCCAGTCCTTTACATAAGTATAAGCCAGTCTTAGCAGAGCTTCGCCGTATTGATCCATTAATTCTTCGACTAACTCTGTTTTTTGCAGTGTTGTATAGGTAGAGAAATCTGCATTAAGTTTAAGAGGGGAATTATCGTTCATATCATCATCCTTCGAAGGTCATTTAGGGTTGGCACTGAATAGCAATTGAAACTAAGACCTTTCCTATTAAGACGAAGGATCAAAAGAAAGGTTGCAGAATTTGTAAAAATTATCTGTTAATGCCCCTTTTATCTTTTTCAATTCGATATATAGCATAAGGAGGCAGCGATTGGTATCGA
This sequence comes from Anaerobacillus sp. QJM3NY_17, assembly GCF_056173665.1. NCBI lineage: Bacteria > Bacillati > Bacillota > Bacilli > Caryophanales > Bacillaceae > Anaerobacillus > Anaerobacillus sp. QJM3NY_17. The sequence goes on from NZ_CM149685.1 coordinate 662,067, forward strand.
GAATAATCGATACGAAAAAGGAATAGAGGGGGAATGAAAAGTGATTATCATTGATGCAGGACATGGCGGGAATGATCCAGGAGCGGTGGCGAATGGCGTGAAAGAGAAGGATTGGACTATGGAAGTAGCGCTTCATCAATATGAGTTTTTGAAGAATCTTGGCATACCGTGTGCGATCACAAGAACGACAGATATTGATCTATCTTCTGAAAAGCGTTCTGCACTTGTGAAAGGGTCAGGTGCTTCGATTTGTTTGAGTAACCATTATAATGCGGGAGGAGGAAGTGGGGCTGAAGTTATTCATTCAATTTACGCAAAGAGTGATTTGGCAGGCAGTATAGCAGAAGGTTTGAAAAAAGCCGGGATGGGATTGCGAAGGGTATTCTCTAGAGAAGGAGCGGATAGAAAAGATTACTACTACATGCATCGATTGACTGGAGATGTAGAGACAGTAATAATTGAATACGGCTTTTTGGATTCTTCGTCGGATGTAAAAAAATTAAAGGCTCGTTCCTATCGCCTTCAGCTCGCTGAGGAAGCTGTACTTGCGGCCGTGCGGTATTTAAAAGGTGCGCTTCCACAGTCACTGTATTACGTCCAGGCCGGCGCTTATAAGGAGAAGGCTAGCGCTGATCAATTATGCCAGAAATTGAAAAAGAATGGGTACGACGCATTTGTGAAAAAGGTTTGATGAAGTCTAAGTACTGCATAAATAAGGAGCCATGCAATCAGCATGGCTCCTTAGAGTCATTATTTAAGTAGATCAGGATTTTCGCTCTTTGCCCTTTTCACTTTAGGCTTACGAATTCCGCCTGCAATATCTGCTTTCTTAAATTCTTTCGCATAAGCTACTTCTTGAGCATCACTTAGTGAGAAACCACTCTCATGAATTGGTTGGTATTGAGAATTCTTAGCCATTTGTAATTCCTCCTTGTATCGTCTCTTATAATAAATGGTACCCGTGTGAAAAAATCATTAAACATCCTAATCTAACTTTGTTAAAATACTAATGTTTGTGGTAACTTAATACTAAACATGTTCAATACGGAGGCACTATGAATAGAAAGAGAGCATTAAATATATCGATTGCAAGTATCGTCGTACTTGTCAGCCTTTTTTTAATTGGAAAGTATACCTATGTTCATGAAAAACATATTGAACATGGTGAAGTGATTAAGAAGGAAAGCACAGATCATCATTTCTATGTTTTTGTTCAGCCTGAAGGAGAAGGAGAGGCCATTGAACTTTTGGTTGAAGATGAAATGGCCTGGAACCTTGTGGATGAAGGGGAATATTATGAAGTCGCCTATTCTTGGTATGGTGCAAAAGAACCGGCGATTGAAGAGATGAAGCAAATAGAAAGAGAGTAAGCGTTGTGCGCTTACTCTCTTTCTATTTAATTATTCCTGTTTCAGCGATCTTTACCTTTACGTTTGCCTGAAGATCTAGTTTTGGATAGTCATTATCCCACTGTTTTTCATTCCATGCTTTGTGGTGATAAGCATTTAAATCACGACCAATACCTAGGAAGTCACAGTTGGCTTCTTGAAGTTTATGAAGAATATCATTCGCTCTTTTTGTTAACCGTGTGGATAATTCATCTGCAATATCATGTACCATTCCTTCTTTAAACAGATGGTTTTGAGGATATTCTTCTACATTTCCTCTTATTTCAAGATTGATAACGCCTTTATTTAATTGTTGATCTTGAAAAGAATATTCATTAGATGCTTTGGCATTTCGGACGTTTATAGTAACGGTTTTGGTGAGAAAACCTTCATTGTGTTCTTCACCAATATTTTCTGTAATACTTGCTTTTTTACTTTTCCTATCAGCCATAAGGAGTAGTAAGGTTGCGTCTATTGGAGGAAGAACAACTCCTGTATAGTTGGCGTGATGAAATAAAGCAATTCCGTTTATTTCAGGTGCGCCCACATCCTTGTTGAAACTAATATATGGAAGGGCGTAATCTTGTCCAACATCTTTAGAATAACGAAATGTTTTTTCGATCGTCATTCGCGGGGCTTCTGTTTTATTTTCAGCACCTTTAATAAGATCTGACATAAATTCTGTAATGAGAGTATCGCCAATATGGTCTAAATTTAACATGTCTTCGGCTCGTCCATCGACAACTCCGACTCTAGCGTCTAGTGGACCTTTTGGATCTCTGTACAGGACATCAAAAATGTGGTCAATGTCTTTTTTGGCTATCTCTTTCCCTAAGAGAATGAGCTGATTTTTTGAAGCTGTTACTTGCTTTGATAAAACTCGATCCACTTTAATTCGCGTATCTCTGGGTGAAGACCCTGAAACGGAAAGAATGCGATTAGAGTATACGCCCCCTTGACTAACTGGAATACCAAGGTTCCGAACGGCGAACGTTGTGCGAATTTCATTTTCATTCTCATAATCCAATCCAGCCCCATAAATCAGCTTCGATTCTTTTAAAAGTTCCTGATCCCAGCAAGAGGTCAGAAATAACAGGCTGAGCGAAAAAATGATGGAAAGATGTTTTAGTTTTTTCATCGTGACTCCTCTTTCTTCTTAAATAAAAGACTAATGAGCAAAAGCAGGAGAGGGAAGCCAAGGGCAAAAAAATAACTTGCTTTCGCATGATAACTAGAAATCATTTCCACAGTATATCGATCATGTGAAAACATTGAGAAAAACAGTGCAATAAAGGCGGCAGTCAAAATGGGACCAGTTGTTTTTTTTCTTTTTGTTAAATATTGAATGCCTCTTCCTGCAATATATATATACGATACATAGGAAGTCATAACAGAAACGATCCAGATCGAAAGAAAAAGGAGATCCACTCTATCCACAATTACAAAGGATACACCTTTTAACATATACACGAGGGGTTCAGGAATCATTTCAAGCTGAGAAGGGCTAAAAAAGACGTACGTTGCAAATGTTAAAAAGCTATATAATAATGTTACTGCTATATTAGCCAGTGTTAAGCTTTTTAGTGCTGCTTTCCCTTTTGTTTGAACGTAAGGGTAAATGAATAATACGATTTCAAAACCCAGCATGGATACTATCCCTTGCTGTGTTGCTTTTAGGATTGTTCCTACGCCATTTTGACCAATTGGCAAGATATAACGAATATCCGCGTCCTTTAAAGTATAGGCGGCCATAATGATCAGAGGAATAATTAGAACTGAAACAAACTGATAAAATCTCCCCATTACTTTGATTCTGCCAATAGCAAGGTAAGTGCCACTAATAGTTAGCAATAAAAAGATGACAATCATGGGTGTTCGAAATAAGATCCAAGTTTTTATTGTGGTTTCAAACAATTCCAATACAATGACCGCTGTTGAAATAGCGAATAGTGTGTAAAGAAGTGAGACGACGAATGCTACATATTTGCCAATGATTTTAGGCCCATATTCAAAAAGCGTTAATGATGGGAAACGGTTGCTCAAAAAGTAAAGTATAAAAATAATTAGTTGGATAGCAACACCAGTAACAAGAAGAGTAATCCAGCCATCAGTTCCAGCTCCTGCATATAAGGAAGAGGGAAGAGAGAGTACGCCTACGCCAACTTGTGTTTGGAATATGATGAAAAAAAGCTGCGCCGAATTAATTTTGCTACTCGTCTTCATTTTGTTTCCACCTTCTTGAGACCCACTCCTGTGTTCCATGCTGTGCACGAACGTCTGACGGTCGCCTACCGAGTAACCATCTTGGAAGGCGAATAACAGAATCTTTTAGTTCGTTGAAACGAAATGGTGCAAGCGGGGAGAAATAAGGTGTGCCGAAAGTTTCTAAACCACATAAGTGGATTAAAATGATGGATAATCCGAAGACAAGCCCAATAAATCCAAATGCTGCAGAAAGGAGCATGAGTGGAAAACCAAGCAGCCTGATTGACATACTCATTTCATACGATGGAACTGCAAAGGATGATATAGCCGTCAGTGCGACGACAATAATCATCATATTCGATACAAGGTTAGCTTCTACAATCGCAGTCCCAATAACTAAACCCCCAACAATACCAATTGTTTGTGCAATAGGACCTGGTAGTCGTATAGCAGCTTCTCTCAATAATTCAAGAATAATTTGCATAATTAAAGCTTCTAGTAATGGTGGGAATGGAACGTTTTCAAGCGAGCTTTTAATATTTAAGATTAACTCGGCAGGTAGTACCTCTGGGTGAAAAGATACGGTGGCGATATATAATGAAGGCAACCCTAATGCAAAAATAAAGCTGGCTACTCTTATGAGTCTTAAGATAGATCCAATATACCATCTGCTGTTGTAGTCTTCAGGCGATTGATAAAAGGCAAAAAAAGTTACTGGAAAAATTAAAGTTGCAGGGCTTCCTTCCATTAGGAGACCGACTCTTCCTTCCATGAGGTGAGCAGTCATTCTATCAGGTCGTTCCGTACTTAGCATTTGGGGGAATGGAGAGAATGGTGCATCCTCAATAAACTCTTCTACATAGCCAGGCGTTTGAATGGAATCCGTTTTAATAGATGTGATTCTTTTTTCTATTTCTGCGATAAGATCAGGGTTTGTAAGGTGCTGTAAGTAAATAACAGCTATTTTCGTGTCTGTTGTTTTACCAATTTTAAAGAACCTAATCACAAGGTTAGGATTCTCAATTCTTCTGCGAAGCATTTGTAGGTTTTGCATAATATTTTCGACAAAACCTTCATGTGAACCGCGAACGACTTGCTCATTAATTGGCTCAGATATTGCTCTAGAATTTCCTGAGAAAGCTTCTAGTAAATAAAAATGTACTTGTCCATTTATTAGTAGAACGACAAATCCTTTTGTTAATCCTGTAATAGCTTCATTTAAATTTTTTGATCGCCGGTATTCCTTTGATGTGACTGTATCCTCGATGTTTAACTGATTTGTCTCAAATAATGGTTTCATAATCGTTCTTTGTAGCTTCTCTTCATCAACTAAAGGATCTAAATAAGCAAGTAGGCATTTCACATCCTGAACCGTAATATTTCTGAATTTGATATCTTCTGTATTATGAAATTTTGCTTTTATATATTCTTTGTTCTCTTCAAGAGAATAGTATGCATCATGTGATTCAGTAGCAGTTGGAATTTGGTAGGACTCATTTCGAATTGATTTTCGTTTGCTTCGTCTCACAATGCACCCTCCTCAATAAAATTAGATAGGTATAGGTTGTTATAATAATTGAGAAGTTATGTATACGAATTGAAATGAATCATTCATAAATGATTTAAAAGAGTTATAAATGCCTTGTGATAGGTCTATAGTCTTTGTTATCCCGTGATTGTTCTCGTCGTTTACTGGTCTTTTGTAGGGTTTTAACATAATTCAAATCGAGTCTTGTCGAATGAGTGCAAATACATTGTTAAGGTGGTGTATAATACGGATAACTTATCCGGAAGGTGGTTCTAACGATGACGATTAAAAATGTTCAAAAGGAAAAATTGGCAGTTGATCGGTGTATGAAGCATTTAGAGGTCGTGAACGTAGAGCCAAAAGTAAGACAGCTGATTTCCATGTACTTAACATCCATTTATCGAGAAGGGTATCAGGAAGGTTTTGCTGATGGTGAAAAAAATGGATATTCTGAATCGGAAAAAGGACTTATAAAATAAGTGGTTGAATTTATATGGAAGTCGGCTATAATAAGACTAATATTGTATCGTCAATGCGAAAGAGAGTAGTGTTTGTATACGGATAAAGCGATCCGGGGATGGTGAGAGCTCGGAACCTTAGCAGGCATGAACCGGACTTTCAAGACACTGTTTTGAATTAAGTAGAAGCAGTCGGACTCCCCGTTATAGAGTGAAGTAGGCTCAAATCGTTTTATTGAGCAATCAGAGTGGTACCGCGGAATTCATCTCCGTCTCTTTTATAGAGACGGAGATTTTTTTATAGGCAAATGGATATACAAATAGGAGGGAATGTATGAATTACAAAGAATTATTTGCACAACAACTTTATCAAGCATGTGAAGAAGAAGTGAGCTTTCTTAATATTCTGCAGCGAATTGAACTGCCTAAGCATGACTCTTTAGGTGACTATGCCTTCCCATGCTTTGATCTTGCCAAAGTGAAACGAATGGCTCCTCATCAAATTGCGAAGGAGCTTGTTACTGACATTCATGAGTCAGCCTTTGAAAAAGTAGAAGCTGTTGGGCCTTATGTTAATGTGTTTCTTAATAAAAAAATGGTTAGTACTGAGGTAATAAGTCGCATTGTACGTGAGGGAAGTGAGTACGGTGCTTCTAATGTAGGAAAGGGAGGTGCCGTGACGATTGATCTTTCCTCACCTAATATAGCGAAGCCCTTCTCAATGGGCCATTTACGCTCAACCGTTATTGGAAATTCATTAGCGCTAATTGTTGAAAAAGTCGGCTATCGCCCCATTCGCATTAATCATCTTGGGGACTGGGGAACTCAGTTCGGCAAATTGATAACGGCCTACCGAAAGTGGGGGGAGGAGCAAAAGGTTCGTGAGCAAACGATTAAAGAACTCCTTAAGCTCTATATTACATTTCATGAAAAAGCGGAATCAGATAATGGTCTTGAAGATGAAGGACGTAAGGCATTTAAAGAATTAGAAGAAGGTAACCCAGAAGCCGTTTCATTATGGAAATGGTTCCGTGAAGAATCTCTTAAAGAGTTTGATCGAATTTATGAGCTTATGGGGATTACCTTTGATTCAACAAATGGGGAAGCATTTTATAATGATAAAATGCAGAGTGTCATTGATCTACTTGAAGAAAAAAATCTCTTAGTTGAATCTCGTGGCGCCATGGTAGTAGAACTTGGAGAGAGCTTACCACCATGTCTAATTAAGAAGAAAGATGGTGCCACACTTTATGCAACCCGTGATCTCGCTGCAGCCATTTATCGCTATGAAACATATGGATTTAGTAAGGCTCTCTATGTCGTAGGAAATGAACAGAGTCTACATTTCAAACAATTATTTGAAGTATTAAAGAAAATGGGATTCGATTGGGCAGATCAAATGCACCATATTAACTTCGGAATGATGTTAAAAGATGGAAAGAAAATGTCGACAAGAAAAGGGAAAGTAGTATTGCTAGAAGAAGTGTTGACTGAAGCAATCGAGCTTGCAAAAGTAAATATTGAAACCAAAAATCCTAGTTTAGAAAATAAAAACGCGATTGCTGAACAAATTGGGGTAGGGGCCGTTTTGTTTCATGACTTAAAGAATGATCGTCGAAATGATATAGAGTTTTCACTTGAAGACATGCTACGTGTTGAGGGTGAAACTGGTCCGTACGTGCAATATACTCATGCGCGTGCTTGTTCTATTCTACGCAAAGGGGATTTTCATTCCAATGATCATATAAAAGGTCTCGAAGATGAAGAAGCCTGGTCAGTTGTGACAAAGCTGCTTAGTTTTCCAAATGTAATTGAAAGAGCAGCAGCTGAATACGACCCTTCTCAAATCGCAAAGTTTGTCCTTGACCTTTCACGTTCTTTTAATAAATACTATGGACAGATTCGTATCTTAGATGACCCATCCTGTAAACAAGCGAGATTGCAGCTGGTGTCAGCTGTCTCCATTGTTTTACAAGAAGGCTTGCGATTGTTAGGACTACATGCACCAGAAGAAATGTAATAAGACAGCCCGTTTTTAGGGCTGTCTTATTTAGATGAGGTCACTATCTTCGATTGTACCCTGACTTGCCTTCTGGTCATGATCATCCAGTAAGTCTTCATAACGTTCATGACGTTGATTTGGAATCACTCCAGATGGTTTGCCATCTAGATCGGCTGATAAAAATGATTCGATTTCCTCGACATACCCGACAGGCTCATTGGAATCAATATACATTTTGTCATAGTTCATTTCCTGAGCGTTAAAGTCTGAAGGTGTTTCGGATGTTCCATACTTCGCAGCTCGTTGCCATGAATCTTCAGCGTCAAAAAAGGTAGCATCGTTAGTGTCGTTTACATGTTCCTCCAAGGAATTGCCAAGTACACCTTCTTCTGCTGGTCTTCTGTCTGATGTCTTTTGTGATGGACTATGTTCTACACATGTGGAAGCTGTTGGAAGGGCAGCGAGTCTTTCTGTTGAAATATCATTTCCACAAACTTCACATATGCCATATTTTCCATTTCCAATTCGTTCAAGGGCCTTTGTCAGTTCTGCTAATTCTGTTTTTGCATGTTCATTTAGTGATAGATCTTTCTCGCGTTCATATAATTCTGTCGCCGTATCGCCAGGGTGATTATCGTAATTGGATAGTTCACCTGTAGAATGTTGAGCAAAAGACTGAGAAACACCAAATTCATCGTTTTCATCTAATTCATCACTAAGAGCCAGGATGCGTTCTTGAATCATTTTCTTATATGAACGAAGTTGGTTCGTTGTTAACATAGTCAATTCTCCTTTCTTTTTCTTATATCCGTAGTATGGATCAAAAAGAAGGGTGCTACTTCTGAAAATAATTCCATGAGAGTTGGATGAAATACCAGTAATATGGAAAAGGTAAAAATGTAGCTGAGACAATAAGAAGCTGGTGATGGGATGAACAGAAAAGTAAATCCAATTGAAGTTCTCTTGTGGAGTATTGCCTTTCCCGGGTTTGGACAAATCATTAATAAGAATTACATAAGAGGTGCTTTTTTTATTGGGCTTGAGTTTTTGATCAATGTGAATGCAAATCTTAATATGAATATTCTCTATAGTTTTCAAGGTAAGTCCGTCCAGGCAATTTCAGTTACAAATTATGAATGGGCTATGTTTTATCCTTGTGTTTACATGTTTGCGATTTATGAAAGCTATCTAGGTGCTATTGAAAAAGCAGGGAAACTACCAGGTGATTACCTGTCTTTACCCTTTGTATGTGGAGCGTATTTTTCTACGGTGGCTGTGATTGTATCGAATTTAAGAACAGAGCCTTTTGTTATTCCACCGACCTTTGTTGCTATTATAGGTATTGTTATTGGGGTAGTAATTGGGGGCGGATTACGACAATTGTTAAGACGGAAGGGTATGCAATAACAAAAGCCATGAAGCAAAGTGCTTCATGGCTTTTTGAACGGGACGGTTTTGGTTTTCGGTGTCTAGCTACAGTGGGCAGACACTCGGTCACTTCACCTTTTCATCCGAACACAAAGACCGTGTTCAAATGAAAAGGCTCCAGTGCCTGCCGTGTCTAACCGCCCACTTCCGCTTTTCGGTGTCTAGCTGCGCGGGCCAAATCCTCCGGCTGTTTCGCCCAATCGAATGAGACAAAGAGCGTCTCAATCTCATGGGCTCCAACATCCTGCGGATTTAGGCGGGCCCGCTCCGCTTTTCGGTGTCTAGCTGCAGTGGGCAGGGTCTCGATCGCTTCAGCCCATAAAATGAACACAAAGACCGTGTTCTTTTTATGGGCCTCCAGCGCTTGTCGACCCTAACCGCCCACTTCCGCTTTTCGTTTAAATCTCACTGATTCGGAATTCTGGTGATTGTAGTTCTTCGGCGTCTTTTTCTCGTTCTCTTCTTGCCCATTGGAAGAAGATGTAGCCTAGTGCGGTGCCGTATGAGAGTTCTTGGATGATTTTCATGATGATGCCGCCTAGCTGTTGGTCTTCCATGATGCCTAGTGGTTTGAATTGGTCAAATAGTTCAGGTGAAACGGTCGTGCCGGTTGGTACGCAATATCCCATTGCATTAGCCCAAATCGTTGGATCTGTATATGTAGCGTATAATGGAGTAGTTGCGAAAATAATGAGAGCACATGCTGGTGTGAGTAGGACACCATCTGCGAAGATGTATCCAAGTTTTTTAACACCTGATAACGTATCGTATTCTGGTATTGGACAAACAAGTGGCCACCACATAGCAAAGGCTGTCAGGATTAGAGCGGCTTTATAGAAATTCTGAGCCGTATAGTGCACCATTAAGTAATCAAAGATTTCTGGGATATGATAGAAAGAAAATAACCCGTTAAATAAAAGCAGTGAAATAATAGGGAATGTGAAAAATTTAAAGATTTTACGAATCACTTTGATATTTAGCAGTGGACGTAGCAACCATGCTGGGGTGCCTACTATCATGAGTGGTGGAGCGACTAAATATACGAGCGCCATCTCAGTCATATGGATGCTGAGTAATAAATGCCCCATAAGTGATAGTGGACCGCCAAGTCCGAGATAAAATAAGAAAACCCCGATTAAGAAAAAGATCTTTTTGTAAAGGGGAATCGGTGCTGAGTCTTTAAAGCTATTTTTCCAAGGTCCTGTTAGAAGTAAGTAGAATCCAGCAATAACGATTGCAGCTACCATAATTCCAGGACTCCATAAAGCACTAAACGAAAATGTGCTCGATAATTGTTCCCACATTAGGAACACCTCCATCTATGATCATAATGCCTGACAGTAAATGTTGACCGTTTTCATCATACCATATCATCTTCTTGCATCCTATCTAACGATAAGAAAGCCTTTACTTTTTCTTCTTACTCTATTGTAAAAAGGATTTCCCATTAACTCAAGGCGGGTTCTACATTTTGTGTGAAGGAATCGTGACAGGCTTCCTCATCTAAGTTGACAATAGTGAAAGGTCTTTCATACAATGGCAACAGAATGGTATATGAATGTATGTTCATGTAATGAGGGAGAGGGGATCGTTTTGGATAATCATGGGCAGGATGTGGCAAAAGAACAATTGGATCTAGATGAAGAAACACTTTTTATTGTTTCGCAAACTTTTAAAGCTTTGGGAGATCCAACGAGGATTCGGATATTAAACTTGTTGGCAGATCGGGAATGTGCTGTAAGTGAAATAGCGGATGCTCTGCATCTTTCTCAATCGACTGTTTCTCATCAGCTTCGCTTTTTGAAGAACTTACGCTTAGTAAAGTTTAGAAGAGCCGGCACGAGTATTTTTTATTCTCCTGATGATCAGCATGTGATGGCACTGCTTCACCAGGCGATCCACCATGCCTGTCACGATTAATCGCTCTGTATGGTAGAATTGTACGGAAACGTTCAAGAAAAATGGACGGTAATGAAGTGAAGTTTCGTTATACTATTATTTGAGTGATTGATAAAGTGAAAGGAGAATGGCTTCTTGTTATCTAAAATTAAACAGCATAAAACAGAATCCGCTGTTATTTTCCTGGCCTTTGTTCTGCCTTTTATAACGATGATGGTCATTGGAGTATTATCCATCTATTTATCATACAGCGGGTAGTACGGAATTAGAAAGGTGGACAAAATATGGATATAGGGTCGATTCTAGTTTATATGTCAACAGGGCTATTTTTTGTAGTGTTTGGTTTATTTGGGTTTTTCTTGTATATGTTAAAGAGAAAAGAAAAAACGGTAGAACATGGGGAGATGGACAACCATGAGAAATAAAAATATTCGCCTTCTTATTATTTTATTAGTTCTTTGTGCTGTCTGGGGTGTAGCCTTCTGGGTTTGGGCGTTTGCCACCGCATAAAAAGCCTTTTCGAGAGATCGAGAGGCTTTTTGTTTGATTTCAATTCTTTAGGAGGTACTATGGACTATATTCAACAAATAAGAGCGTTAGTTGGGAGTCGGCCATTAATTCTACCTGGTGTTGCGATTTTATTATTTGATCATACGAAGAGCAGGCTATTGTTACAGAAGAGAACAGATAATAAGCTATGGGGATTAACAGGTGGATTTATGGAGCCGGGAGAATCTTTTGAAGAGACGGCTGTACGTGAAACGTTTGAGGAATTAGGAGTAGGTATTAAGGAGTTAACGTTTGTTTCCCTCTTTTCTGGTGAAGAGTTATATTACCGATATCCAAATGGAGATGAGGTTTATAGTGTTATTGCTGTTTATAAGGGACAATGTGAGAGTGAAGCTTTTAAATTAGATGGAAATGAAGTATCAGAAGTGAAATATTTTCCAATAAACGAGTTACCTAAAGAAATGAACCCAAATCATAAGGTAGTCTTGGAAAAGTTAGGTTATTTATAACCGTAACCGTTTATTGACAGGATAGAAGGATTCCTATATGCTGAAATCAGGTTATATGTTTAAACACTTAAACGAACAGGAGGCTTTCTGCTATGAATCAGAAAAATGAACATCAGGAAGCGATCCAACTTTTTCGCAAAAGCACACCAATCTTCCAGGCGCTTGGTGATCCCTATAGACAGGATATCATTATGCTACTTAGTGAACACGATCCATTAAGTGTGAATGAGATTACGGAGCGATCGACTTTATCACGTCCTGCTATTTCTCATCATCTGAAAATTTTGCGTGAAGTTGGGCTTGTTTCTGTTGAGCAGAAAGGCACAACGAGATTCTATTCTCTACAATTAGAGGATGGTGTCACAACGTTAAAAATGCTGCTAGCAAAAGTAGAAGAGACTTGCTATTAGTCCTTCTACTCTATTTTAAATACTTATAGTTCAAAAGTTTAAACTTTTGGACCTTAAAAAAGAAAGAGGCTTTTTTGAGAGATACAGCTTTTTGTTCATGAAATTCTCAAAACCGATATTTACGTCGTATAGCATCTTTCCTTATTTTGAGATAAGGTAAAGAGAGCGCTTAATTTTATTTTTATTGGAGGTAACCGTTATGAAGAATCGACTGTTATTAGTAACAGTAATAACTCTTCTTGTCGTACTAGCTGCATGTGGAAAAGATGTTCCTGACGATCTCGATTGGAAAGTACAAGATTTTACATATACAGACCATACAAAAAGTGAGTTTGGATTAAATGATTTAGAAGGAAAAGTGTGGATAGCCGATTTTATTTTTACAAATTGTGAGACGGTGTGTCCCCCAATGACAGCGAATATGTCACAGCTTCAGGATAAGCTAAGTGAAGCGGATGTAGATGTAGAACTCGTTTCATTTTCAGTAGATCCTGAACGGGATACTCCTGAACAGCTTGTGACATTCTCTGAAAAATTTGATGCTGATCTATCTAACTGGCACTTCTTGACTGGATACAATGAAGACGAAATAAAAGGTTTTGCGGAAAGTAGTTTTAAAACGGCTGTAGATGCTGACCCAAGTTCAGATCAATTCATTCATGGTACTAATTTCTACCTTGTTAATAAAGAAGGGATTGCCGTTAAGAAGTATTCTGGCTATTCTAACGTTCCATTTGAAGAGATCGTGGACGACGTCAAAGCGCTTCAATAATGATCAACCAGTCCTCTTCCTTTAGAGGCTGGTTTTTTTTGAAGCGGCGATGGCAGAAACTCTGTAAAATTGACAAAAAAGCACATGATTTCTATAATAACCTTGGAAAGCGATAACAAAATGTTGGTTTATTCCATGATTCAAGTCCAGAGTTGAACGATCTTGAGAAATGGATATTTCACTGTATCTGAAAGATCCGGTGTTCTCTAATTGAGCCTACCGGGTTTTTCAATTTGTATTGATAGACCAGAGAGAAGGAGAGAAGATCATGGCAGAAAAGCGCCCAATTACGGTAGCAACAGGAGACGGCATTGGTCCAGAAATTATGGAAGCAACCTTGCACATCTTAGAACAAGCTGGGGCTGAAATTGAGCCTGAATTTATTGACGTTGGAGAGAAAGTATACCTTTCTGGAAATTCAACGGGAATCCCTCAGGAAGCATGGGATTCGTTGCGTCGAACTAAAGTACTTCTCAAAGCACCTATTACAACACCACAGGGTGGAGGATACAAGAGCTTAAATGTAACCATTCGTACCGCTATGGGTCTATATGCAAACGTTCGCCCTTGCGTTTCTTATAACCCTGTTGTAGAAAATAAGCATCCTGACATGGATCTTGTCATTGTTCGAGAAAATGAAGAAGACCTCTATTCAGGAATTGAGCATCAGCAAACACCGGACGTTGTACAAAGCTTGAAGCTTATTTCACGACCGGGATCTGAGCGTATCATTCGTCATGCATTTGAATATGCTCGTAAAAACAATCGCAAGAAAGTAACATGTCTCGTGAAAGATAACATCATGAAATTAAGTGATGGTCTTTTCCATCAGGTTTTCAAAGAGATTGCGGCTGAATATCCTGAAATTGAATCTAATAGTTATATTGTTGACATTGGTATGGCGCGCTTAGCTGATTCGCCTGAAGAATTTGATGTAATCGTTACATTGAATTTATACGGTGATATCGCTTCTGATATTGCCGCTCAAATTGCTGGAAGTGTAGGTTTGGCGGGATCAGCCAATATCGGTGATCAAATTGCGATGTTTGAAGCTATTCACGGAAGCGCTCCTGATATTGCAGGTAAAGGTATTGCGAACCCATCAGGTCTTCTGCACGGTGCGATTATGATGCTTGTTCATATTGGTCAGCCTGAAGCTGCAGAGAAAATTCACAATGCATGGTTGAAAACAATTGAGGATGGCGTGCTAACAGGCGATATTGCAAAAGGAAAAAATGCTGTTGGAACGAAAGAATTCTCTCATGCAGTAGTTGAACGTCTTGGTCAATCTCCTTCAGTACTCGAACCGGTTGTATATCGTAAAGAAGTATTGGAAGAGAAAGAAGAAACGAATCGTCCAAATTATGTTCCTGAACGCGAGCTTGACGGAACAGATGTATTCTTATTTAACAACACCCTAACAATTGATGAAATTGCAGAGAAGCTAACGCGTGCAGCGGCAGAAAGCAATCATGAATTTGTGATGATGACAAATCGTGGTGTGAAAGTATATCCCAATGGATTCTCTGAAACCTTCTTATCTGATCATTGGCGCTGCAGATTCCAGCCAGTTGAAGGTAAAAAAGAAACTCAAGGAGCTATCCGTGAGCTACTAACACAAATTGAATCAGAAGAGTTAGATTGGATTAAGATCGAGAACTTATATCGTTTTGACGGTAAGATTGCATACTCACTAGCACAAGGACAATAAAGGGAAAAGCGTGTCGTAATGACACGCTTTTTTATTTGGTTTGATTTCATTGATGAAGCCTGGAGGTGGATAAATTGATGTGACTTGTAGAAACTACAAGGAGAACATGAGAATGTGTGGTGACTGAAAGTGCTTCGATGGTTTAAAAAAAGTCGATCTCCCGATAAGTTGAAAAACTTGCCTGAGCTAATTAAAAGCTTAAAAGACTCCGATGATTTTTTGCATTTTGAAAATAAGCAGGATAACAGCTCTTTCTTCTTATATTATTTTAAAACGCTTATTCATGAGAATGAATTCAACGACCACATTTTACCCTATCTCGTGAGAGAACCATTGAAGTCACTTGATGAGGTGAAGAAAAGGGTGCCCGTGCCAGGCGTCATCATTTCAGAAGACCTTAAGGTGATTTGTGAAAAAGTGATGATGGGTTTTATTATCATTCGCTTGAGTGAGTCTGCAACGAAATGTGCCATGATACCTTGCCAGGTCAAAAAAGCCCGAGCGATCACACAACCTGAAGTCGAGTTTACAGTTGTCGGCTCAAAGGAAGCATTTGTAGAAGCACTAGATACCAATATCCATTTAATCCGAAAACGATTACCTGTGCATGAATTAAAAGCATATGAGTTAACGATCGGTAAGCTGACAAAAACGAAAGTAGTTATTCTCTACCTGGAGGGAATCGCGAACGAAGAAAATGTAAACACTGTTAAACAGCGTCTTAAAGACCTTAAAGTAGATCAGGTTGTCGATAGTTCAGTTCTTATGCAACTGATCTCCGATAATAGAAATTCTCCTTTTCCGCAACTGATTGATACCGAAAGACCTGACCGGGCAACATCTGTGTTATGCGAAGGGAAAGTAGTGATTCTTTCAGATGGATCACCTCAGGCTTTGATTGGGCCAACGACGCTTGTCGAATTCTTTTCAGCATTTGAAGACTATTTTGTGAATTGGATCGTCGCCTCAAGTGCTCGCTTGATCCGTATTTTTGCGATTTTATTTTCAATACTTGTGACACCCGTTTATGTAGCAACATTAACCTATCATTATGAACTGATACCGAAAGATCTACTCGGCACCCTCGTTAGCTCCAGGCAACGTATACCGCTACCTCCCATTCTTGAAGCCATATTTTTGGAGTTAGCCATTGAGTTGCTAAGAGAAGCTGGAGCACGATTGCCGACAAAAGTCGGTCAAACGATCGGTATTGTAGGCGGTATTGTTATTGGGACTGCTTCAGTTGAAGCAGGATTAACAAGCAACGTCCTATTAATTATCGTGGCACTTTCTGCCCTTGCCTCCTTTACAACTCCTGTCTATCGAATGAGCAACACTATTCGCTTAACAAGGTTTCCTTTCCTGTTTTTCGCTCATCTGTGGGGGCTCCTTGGTGTAACAATTTGCTTTAGTTTTTTAATAGCTCACCTTCTCAAATTAAAATCGTTAGGTAGACCATTCCTAGAGCCAATCTACCCATTACGTGTTCAGGATTTAAAGGATGCTCTTATTAGGCTTCCGTTGAAATTTCAAAATAAGCGACCTATTCAATTACAAACAGAGGATACAGTACGTTTTAATCCAGTAACGAAGAAAGAGAAAAATGATTTCCATGAGTAAACGTAGAAAGGAGATGCTTTTATATGGCTGGACCAGAAGTGAAAGATGAGTATAAAGTATCTCCATTTCTAGTGTTTTACCTTGTTCACTCCGTTCAAGTTGGGGTAGGAGTTATGGGGTTTCAAAGAATCAGCGCAAAGTATGCAGGAAATGATGCTTGGATTTCGGTACTAGTTGCTGGCCTTAGTCTAAATGTGATTATTTTTTTGATATATAAAATCATGCTAAAGGAAAAAGGGGATCTCATTTCGTTACATCAAAATCTTTTTGGGAAATGGTTAGGAGGATTATTAAGCTGGATTGCTATTGTTTATTTCATTGCGATGAGTGTGACTATTCTACGTACATATATCGAAGTAGTTCAAGTATGGATGTTTCCAGACTTAAACAAATGGATCTTCGGTTCTGTGTTTCTACTTTTAGTCTATTATTGTTTATCGGGTGGGTTTAGGGTAGTTGCCGGTATAGCTTTCTTTGGAGTCGTATTGCCATTTTATCTTATTCTAACGATGATTTTTCCGATGTTTTATGGACACTTCCGAGACCTTCTGCCGATATTCAACCACTCTATAATCGAAATGTATGAGGGAGTTAAGGGGGCTTCCTTATCTTATTTAGGTTTTACAACGCTTTTTATGTATCTCCCATTTGTGAAAGACCCCGAAAAATCTCATCGATGGGCGCAGGCAGGGAACTTATTTACGGTTTTTATTTATACAACAGTCATGATCACAACGATCGCCTTCTTTAGTACCGAACAGTTACAAAAGACCATTTGGGCGACGCTAACAACATGGAAAATTGCAGAAATGCCTTTTGTTCAGCGTTTTGAGTACATTGGTATTACCTCGTGGGCACTTGTGATTCTTCCAAACCTTTGTATTACGATATGGGCTGGAGGTAGAGCAATTAGGAGGTTATCAAATATCAGTCAACGAAATGTGACGATCCCTCTTCTTTTTGTCATTTTACTGGCTAGCAGTGCCTTTGCTAGGAGAGAGAGCATTGATTTACTAAATCAGTATACGAGTCAAATGGGGTTCTACTTTGTTTATCTCTATGTACCATTCTTATTCGTAGCTCAGTATATCAAAAGTAAGGTGGGGAGGTCAGAATGAGACTGATCCTGGTATTCGTAATATGCAGTGTCCTACTTACAGGGTGTGTGGAAAGTAGTATTCTGGATGATATTCAAATGGTGACGATTATCGGTTATGATCTTCCTGATGATGACAATGAAGAAAGTTTTATTAAAGGAATTGCAGTAGCTCCCCAATATCAAGCTAATGGTAGGGTTGATAATAGCATCTTTATCCAGACAGCTGAAATTAGTAAAGAAATTCGCAGTCAATATAATTCCGAGTCATCAAAATCATTTGTAAGTGGAAAACTGGAGGTTGCTCTCTTTAGCAGGGAAATGGCAGAATCAGAAGGTATTATTGAATTGGTTGATACACTCCAAAGAGATCCAGCGATCGGTTCAAGAGTGTTCTTGGGCATTTCTAACAGTGACATGGAAACATTATTAAGTACCAATTATGGGAACGTGGATACCGGTACATTTATACATGACACTTTAAGTCATAATACTAAGCACGGCATGCTGCCACAAACGAGTTTGCATAACTTTCTGTACCATTATTACTCAGAAGGAAATGACCCGATTCTTCCGTTGGTTGAACAAGATGGAGATAAGGTGAAGATTATCGGTATTGCTTTATTTAATGGAGATAAGATGGTTACTACCATTGACTCACAAAGTTTGTTTACATTCAAAATTCTGTATGAGAAGTTTTCTAGTAATGATTCATTTACTGTGAGACTTAATGAGGAGGAGCATGCCGCTATTTATAATATTGCTTCTAAAAGAAATCTTAATTTTAAGAAGGCTGGACGCAATAAAGTTGAAGTTCATGGTAAGATTTTAGGAGTAATCAAGGAGTATTCTGGAAAGAAGTTAACTCCTCTAAAGCTTAAAGAAATTGAGAAAACGATGGAGAAGGAAATTGAGAACAGAGGAAATGAGATGATTCAAGAATTCCAACGGCTAAAGATCGATCCTCTTGGACTTGGGAATGCGATTCGTAGTGTGACTCGAGGTGATTTCAGTCATGAGGATTGGATGGACCGTTATCCTGATATGGATATCGAATTTCATATGGATGTGAAAGTAACAGAGTCGGGAGTCATAGAATAGGCGAAAAGAACCCGATAGAGAAACGCTATCGGGCTCTTTCTTACTGTACTTCTATTTTATTTTCTATAGTTTGGGATAGGGAAACTAGTTCATCTATAACGATTGTCAGACGTTCTTTCGCTTTTGTTTCCACCATGTAACCTTTCTCATCAAAGCATGTGGGATCTGCGCAGAATTGATCAGGGAGGACGAGAGCATATAACCCTCTCATAACTGTTCTCATATTGTTCAATGCGTTAATACCGCCTTTTCCACCACCGCCAACAGAAGCAAGAACAGTTGGCTTATGTTTGAAATGAGAACCACCTAAAAAATCGAGTGCGTTTTTTAAAGCTCCGCTCATGCCATTGTGGTATTCAGGAGAGCAAATAACAAATGCATCAGCTTTTGTTGCATGGTTTATGAGGCGCTGCACCTCTGGATGATCAAGATCTTCTTTTCTACCTTTAAACAAAGGGAGGTCATGGAATCCTGCGTCGAATGTGAGCACTTCAATTCCCTTTTCATCTAATTGATCGGTAACTGTATTTGTTAAATTCCTCGTCATAGATTTGTCTCTTGGACTACCGTTCATCACCATTACTTTCATAGGAAAGCTCCTTTCTCATACCTCTATATTCTTTTATTACCTCAAATGTGAGTATTTCAATCTAAGTGTATTTTAAATTCTTGTATCGGGCATCGGAGGGAAGAAGGAATTCAGTCTCAGCCTTTAGTTGTAGATTTAATTTTCAAACCAGTTCTGCTTTGTCGCGAAGAGAGCAGCCTGTGTCCGATCGTGGAAATTTAATTTGGAAAGAATACTACTTACATGAGTTTTTACTGTTTTTTCAGTAATATATAAAGCGGCAGCAACCTCTTTGTTGCTCTTCCCAAGAGTGATTTCTCTTAATACCTCTTTCTCCCTTGGTGTAAGGGTTGTGATTCTGCGTTCATCATCGACTTGATCTTTCTTAGTCATATGAGACATCAGCTGATTTGTAGCGAGTGGATGAAGTTGGCGTTTACCGCTAAATGCTGCGCGTAATGTATAAACTAACTCATCAGGGTCAATATCTTTTAATTGATACCCTTCAGCACCAGCGCTAATGGCTGGAAGAACATGATCCTGATCTGAAAAACTTGTTAAGATAATAATTTTGATGTGTGGGGCGTTTTTTTTCAATTGCTTAGTTGCTTCAATTCCATCCATTTCAGGCATAACTAGATCCATTAAAATAACGTCAGGACTGAGCTCATAAGCAAGCTTCACGGCTTCAACTCCATTTTTTGCTTCCCCAACAATTTCAATATCCTCCTGTGTTTGTAAGAATAAGCGAAGTCCTTTTCGAACCATAAGATGGTCATCAGCAAGAAGTAATTTAATTTTCATCATATCCTCCTCTCATATCGGCAGTATAACTTGTACTGTTGTCCCAAAGTTTCTTGTACTTGTGATGGATAAATGGCCACCGAGTATTGCCGCACGTTCCTTCATTCCTCTAAGACCAAGTGTGCAATCCCCAACAGTCGTTTGATCAAAGCCAACACCGTGATCCACAATTGTTAAGCTAGCATCGGTTTCAGAAAATGCCAGCTGAAGTGATACTTCTTTTACAGCAGCATGCTTATGTATATTGTTGAGCGCTTCTTGACCAATCCGGAAAAGCGCCTCTTCTATTGGTGTAGGGAGGAGTTTAAGACCTGAAACATCACAAACGGCTTGAAGACCTAGTCCTAGTGCATAAGTTTTAAGGGACGTCATCACACCGGCTTCAATTCCCACAGGTCGAAGCTGCCAGATTAATGTTTTCATTTCTTGCATTGCTTGCTGAGATAGCTGTTGAATATCGACTAATGCCTCATTAAGAACTAGAGGGTTGTCTTGAATACTCTGTGCACCACGTGCTGTCATTGATAATGAGAACAGTTTTTGGCTAACGGAATCATGCAAGTCTCTTGCAAGTCTGTTTCGTTCTTCAGAGAGGATTAGCTCCTGTCTCTTTTCATTTACTCGTGATTGCTCAATCGCAAGAGCCGTGTGATCAGCAACAGCTTGTAAAATTTCTTCATCTATTTTTGAGAGCCTTACATCGTTGTGACTAAGAGCAAATAGAATACCTATTTGATCATTTCGAATCGTAACCGCTCGGGCATGAATTTCAGTGATTTCCGCATCAATTGGAAGATGAAACGTGTGAGGTGTAACTGGAATTTCTTTATCCACTGCTTCTATAAGTTCTTTTAGTGTATCATCAGAATAAGGCATGTTCAGTACGTTTAATTTGTTTTGATCGTACAAAGAGTGGAGAACATGCTGGTGACCGCTATTATGGAAATAACCGACGATAGGCCAGTTAAAAGATTGAGCGGTTTGCCGTACAATCCCGTTAATGATCTCCTCAGTATGTTCGCACTTCCATAATTCTCTTGTAAGTGATTCAAGTTTCGAATAGTTTTCTGCACGTTCTTGCTCATCTTGATATAATCGTACTCGTTTAATAGCTGTTCCAATTTGAAAAGCAACCGATTCAAGTAGAGTAAGTTCTTCCTCAGAAAACTTTTCTTTACCAGGAGAGCCAACATTTAAAATACCAAATGATTCCCCGGCGGCAGTTAATGGAACGGTCGCATGATGAGTTAATCCCTCTGTATCACCGGTTTTGTGATGAATGGCATCTTCAATTCGTTTACATTCAATGATGTTAACTGCTTCGTTCAGTCGTCCATCCCAAAATTTATTTAAGCACCAGCAAGTTCCTTTACACATTGGTTCCTTTTCTTTCAATGCAAGAGCTTCAGGAAGTCTTGCATCGGCTGTACAAGTAAACTGCTTCTTATAGTTTGATAAGAAAATCCATCCTGTTTTGAGTCCGGTGACGTTCAAAAGCTCTTCAAGAACAGATTGAAGCATTGTTTTCAGGTCGGTTGAACGATTTAATGTTTCGGCAATGGTTTTCATGGTGAGTAATTCACGCTCGTATCGTTGATCATCCACAGTAGTTCCCCCAATATTTAAACAATTGACATTTTTAATTATACTATTAACAGGGTTATTATCTAAACAGTGAGATTTACAAGAATACGATGTTCGTAATAATCCAGTCATAGATCAGAGAGGCTGAGGAGGAATAAGATGAAAATCAAAGAAAAAGCAACAGAACTTTCTTCCGTCCAGCTGATTGTTCTTTTCTATTTTGCGGCTGTAGTATTATCGACGGTTCTGTTAAGTCTTCCGATTGCCCATCAAGCTAATGTTGAATGGAACTTTATAGATGCTTTATTTACAGCTGTAAGTGCAATTAGTGTTACAGGACTAACTGTCGTTTCTACTGCAGATACGTTCAGTACAACCGGCACGTACATCCTAGCTTTTGTCCTTCAATTCGGTGGAATTGGGATTATGACTCTTGGCACTTTTATTTGGTTATTAATGGGGAAGAAAATAGGAATGAAAGAACGTCAGCTTATTAGTACAGATCAAAATCGTGGTACATTAGCTGGCCTTGTAAGTTTAATGAGGCAAATCCTCGGGCTTATTCTCTTATTTGAAGCGATAGGGACAATTATTCTTGGGATCTATCTGCTAAAGTATTATGATACGTGGCAAGACGCCTTTTTGCAGGGATTCTTTGCTTCAGTAAGTGCTACGACAAATGCAGGGTTTGATATTACTGGGAGTTCACTTATTCCATATGCAAATGATTATTTTGTGCAATCCATTAACATGATTCTGCTTATATTAGGCGCAATAGGGTTCCCTGTTCTTATCGAACTGAAGGATTACTTATTCCAAAAGAAAGAAACGGTAGCGTACCGCTTTACGTTGTTTACAAAGGTTACGACGGTTACTTTCTTTGCTCTAATCTTAATCGGTACCGCCCTTATCTGGATTTTAGAAGCAGGAAATTTCTTGGCTGATAAGTCATGGGATCAATCGCTATTCTATTCATTGTTTCAATCTGTTACAACGAGAAATGGTGGTCTCGCAACTATGGACGTGAGTGAATTCACTCTGTCTACGCAGTTAGTGTTAAGTTTACTTATGTTTATTGGCGCATCTCCAAGCAGTGTCGGCGGAGGGATTCGAACGACTACTTTTGCTGTTGCTGTATTAACAGTCGTTCACTTCGCAAGAGGTCGAAAAAGTGTCAAAGTTTTTGGGAGAGAGCTTTTACATGATGATATTATCAAATCGTTTATCGTCATTTTTACAGCGACTGGTCTTTGTGGTTTGGCAGTCGTTAATCTTTCAGCAACAGAACCATTCTCATTAACTGCCATTGTATTTGAAGTGACTTCAGCCTTTGGTACAACGGGTTTATCCCTTGGCATCACTCCTGAACTAAGTACTGCGGGTAAATGGGTTATTATCTTTCTCATGTTTGTTGGAAGAATTGGGATTATATCGTTTCTACTGATGATGCGAGGAAATGCTCCTCTCGAACGTTACCATTACCCAAAAGAACCTATTATTACCGGATAATGAGGCTAATGTAACAAATATATCTATATGAATACGTTTTCAATAATGGCGTTATTTTCCTCTCAGTAGGGGTATATCCATACTACTTCAAATACTGAGGAGGAAAGTATCATGTATACCAAAATTGTAGTAGCTTATGATCGTTCTGAGGATAGTGAAAAGGCTCTCCACCAGGCAGTTAAATTAGCAGAACTAAGCAAAGCTTCTATTCATTTAGTACATGTTGCGAAAGAATCACATAAACTTTCAGCTCAACCGGCGACGAGAATTCCTTATGGCACTGGAAGTATCGGTAATGAAGGACATGCTGGTGTCCCCACACCGATTCCTGAAGAGCAAAGTGGCGTATCGGTTGAACGAAGTGATGGAGAAGCAATGCTTCGAGAAGTGAAAGAAACGCTGCATCATATGGGTGTGAATGTTTATTCCGATGTAAGAAGTGGCGATCCGGCGAAAGAAATCGTGGATCTAGCCGTTATGACAGAAGCAGATTTAATCGTTATCGGGAGTCGAGGGTTGAGTGGGATTAAAAAATGGATGCTTGGAAGCGTAAGTGAGAAGGTTGCTCAACAATCGCCATGTCCTGTCCTCATTATAAAATAGATAGCCTGGGAAACCAGGCTTTTTTCTTTGGACAAAAAGTTAATTATTATTAACTTTAAGTTAGGTTTACTTAACATTTTGTTTGGTGTAGAATACATATAAAGGAAATGTGAGAGAGGGGTTCAGGTGACATTACAAAATCGAATTAGAGAACTAAGAGCTCGTTTTCAGTTAACGCAGCAGCAGCTTGCTTCAAAAGTAGGGGTAACGAGACAAACGATCGCAGCTGTGGAAAAGGGTGAGTATGTTCCGTCATTATTACTAGCTATGAATATTTGTAGAGAATTTGACATGTCGGTGGAGGAAGTATTTCAACTACAGGGGGAATCGGAGTGAAATTATCTTTCGTTTATTTAATGAACTTGGTTATACTTGGTCTGTTTGGTTGGGCAATGGTTACTTATTTCGATGCAGCTTCGCAATTTCAAACTATAATAAGTGGAGACGGAAATGAAGTTACGATTAACCTACTCCCTGTTCTTTTGACTATTTTGATCACGAGTTTTATTGGCTTTATATTCACTCGTAGTAAGAGAAGAAAGAATAAGGGTTGGAAAGAAGCGCTTTTGCTTCCTTCCGAACTGTGTGAAGATGATGAACGGGAAAAAGCTTTAACCGCCCATGCGTGTCGCAATGCTTATATTGGGATGATGTTTGTCACGCCTATTTTAATTGCAGCAATGACTTTTCAACCGTTTATATCTCATTATTTTTCAGCCTACCCGATCCTAATATTGCTACTATTGCCGTTCGTTCAGGTTAGTGTTTTTTATTTTTCTCTTCGGAGGAAGTTAAAGTAACGTTTACCAGCAGAGCTTTAGCGTTAATTCACTGCAATTATCTTGATTACCTGCTGTGAGATCGACGCGAATGGCGTCTGGCGTATAAGCTATGTGAAAGGGAGAAGTCACGCCAGCACGTTGAATCAGCATATGAACATGGGAATGATCATTTTTCTGAGCGGCGTCTTTTAATTCATGAGCAAATTGAGCGTCGTTTTCCACTTTATTAAGCAGCTTCTCTCCATCTGTCATTAGCTTCGAACACGTCTCGGCTGATTTTTGGAAACGAGTCACTTCAATTGGAGGGAAAGGGCGATAATAAGAGGGATAACAAGGTGAATACGGATTAGGCCATTCGTTGTATCTGTAATGTTTAAATGACATCATAGGCCTCCTGAATATGTGATGCTATTACCCTATGGTTTTATAAAAAAAGGGGTGCATCTTTCTTTAATTTGTGAAATTTGATTACAACAGGTTACAATAATTCAGAAGACGTTTGGAGAAGGAGCATGGTGTTTTGAAGAAATACGTTATTTTTACGATCAGTCTTATTAGTTTCTATTTCATTTTGAATTTAATCATTGGTTCGATTGTTAATGCTATATTTCAACCAGATTGGTTGATGGCCTGGGCTAAGGGGCAACAGGTGACAGGCACCGTTACGTTTGGCCTTCTATATAATCCTATTGATCTTATAAGTTTGATTTTGTCGCTAGTGATCAGTGTTATCATTACATCTAAAGTCAAACCTTCTTAAATCGTGCCGAGGCACGATTTTTTATTTTTATGGTGTTTGAAGGCATTGTTCATAAAAGAATAGAATGATTAACTTGTGAAAAAGAACAAAGGTAGGATGAAAATGACTGAGTAAGGAGGTTTTTTGATGAAGATAATGCAAATAAAAAAGGGTTTTCCTTATGATCTTCTACTTGATGCTGATCCATCTCTCGATCATATTGAACGTTATCTAAAAGTTGGGAGTTGTTATGTTGCGGTTGAGGAGCAAGAAGTGATGGGAGTCTATGTGTTAGTAGAAAAAGAAAAGGAAATAATGGAGATCATGAATATAGCAGTAAGGGAGGATAGAAGGGGAAACGGAATAGGAAAAAAGCTTATTAACGATGCTATCCAAAGATCAGAGGCGCTTGGAGCGACTACGATAGAGATTGGCACGGGTAATTCAAGTCTGGATCAATTAGCTCTCTATCAAAAATGTCACTTTCGAATAACAGATGTTATTGAAGGTTTTTTTGATAGCTATCCTGAAACGATTATAGAAAACGGTATTCCTTGTCGGGATATGATTCGGTTAAGCTATAGCAAAATATAAATTGACTTTTCCATTGTCTAATCGGAGTAAATGGAGTTTTCTGTAAGTTTTCTCGTCACTTAAATAGAAGAATGACTTTAAATCAATGGGCAGGTGTTTGTTCCGGAGGAGTTGAGATAACAAGTGATTATAGCGAACAACTAGAAAGGCTATCAGAAGCAAAAAACAAAAATATCTTAAAACACTGTCTCACAAGGGTAGTCTCTTTTACTGAGGTAAAGCAAAGGTTTATTTACAAGAAGATAACTAGTTTTTTTGCGACAAGGCAAAAGGAATTACAGGTCAGGCAGTGGTCATTGATGGAGGATACACGGCACAATAATGGATTCAATTAGTGAAAGAGAGTTAAATCTTTTCTCTCTAAAAAAACTTGTAAACGCTTTCCTTTTGTTTGTAAAATAGAGAAGAATGGAGGGGAGAACATGAAAGATGTTTTTATTTTGGAGGGTGCCAGAACGCCATTTGGAACGTTTGGAGGTTCACTTAAAGATATTAGTCCAACTGACTTAGGAATTACGGCAAGCAAGGAAGCGCTAGTAAAAAGCGGGATAGAGGCTAGTGAAATTGATCTTTCTGTTATTGGGAATGTGATTCATTCAACATCAAATGCTTCTTATCTCGCACGTCATATTGCTCTTGGAACAGGAATACCGATCGAGAGCCCTTCACTAACAGTGAATCGTTTATGCGGTTCTGGAATGCAGGCCGTCATATCAGCTGCTCAATCTATTATGATGGGAGACGGTCAAACGGCCCTTGCCGGCGGAGCGGAGAATATGAGCTTATCGCCTTATACGTTAAGAGGAAATCGTTTTGGAGCTAAAATGGGTGCTCCTAAAATGGATGATATGCTGTTGGCTACGTTAACAGATGAGTATACTGGAACAGGAATGGGGATAACGGGAGAGAATCTTGCAGTAAAGTATGGGATTTCTAGAGAAGATCAAGATGAGTATGCAACCCGAAGTCAGCAAAAAGCAGCCGAAGCAAGAGAGAAAGGCATTTTTGTGGAGGAAATCGCCCCTGTTGAGATAAAAGGGAAGAAGGGGGTTGAAAGCTTTGCGATTGATGAGCATATTCGAGAAGGTACTACAGAAGATAAGCTAGCTAGTTTAAAGCCAGCTTTCAAAAAAGATGGAACTGTCACTGGTGGAAATGCAAGTGGAATTAATGATGGGGCAGCTTCGGTCGTATTAGCAGGAACAGATTACGTTACGTCTAAAAATCTCAAGCCTCTTGCTCGAATCGTTTCTTGGGGAATAGCGGGAGTAGATCCTTCAATCATGGGGATTGGTCCTGTTCCTGCCATTCGACAGGCACTAGATAAAGCAGGTATGACATTGCAAGATATGGACTTGATTGAAGTAAATGAAGCTTTCGCAGCTCAGTATCTGGCTGTTGAAAAGGAGCTAGAGCTTGATCGCTCACGAGTGAATGTAAACGGGGGTGCCATCGCGTTAGGACACCCAGTTGGAGCAAGTGGGACACGTGTTCTTTATACTCTCATAAAAGAATTAAAGCGCAGAAATGGAAGATATGGTGTTGCCTCCCTGTGTATTGGCGGAGGACAAGGTATTGCCGTAGTAATCGAAATTAGTTAATTTGTCAGAAAAGATTGCCAATTCACACGATGTTGCGTATACTAAAAGTATTAACTAACGGAAAGGGGCTGTGCATTATGGTAAATAACAAAAAGAATTCATCGTTAATTGCATATTGTGCACAGTCCCATTGGTAGGGTAGGAACCTTTTCTTACTTCTGATTAATAAGATCAAAAACCATGGGCTGTGCGACTGTGTCTATGGTTTTTTATACTTTATCAGCTAATTACTTACGCTGATTGTATGATAAAAGCCGACATCATTGTACGGCTTTTTGTCATATTTACACTTATTAATCAGGAGGCTTTCAATTGAAACGAATAAAATTAGGATGGAATTCATACTTTGAAGAAAATTATCAAGCTATGACAGAAGATGGACTTATACCAGCTCGAGTTAAAATGGAACATCGTGGAGGTTACAGCGTTTCAACAGGAGAAAGTTCTTATGCAGCAGAACTTTCAGGTAAGTTCCGATTTGAAGTAACACAACGTGATGCTTTGCCAGCGGTTGGTGACTGGGTACTGATTACTCCAAAATCAGAGAATAAAGCGATCATTCATCAGTTGCTCCCAAGAAAAAGTAAGTTCTCTCGAAAAATTGCTGGAACGACGACAGAAGAGCAAATTATCGTAGCGAATGTCGATACGGTTTTTCTTGTAAACGCATTAAATCAGGATTTTAATCCAAGTCGAATTGAGCGATACCTTTTGATGGCATGGGAAAGCGGGGCAAACCCCGTTATTGTTCTAAGTAAAGCAGATCTTTGCGATAACGTCATGGAGAAAGTGAATGCATTAACTGGGGTCGCAGTTGGAGTACCAATTCATGTGGTTAGTTCAGCGACTGAGATTGGGATTGATGAATTAACTCCTTATTTAATTGAGGGAACGACAACCGCTCTTCTTGGTTCGTCAGGAGCAGGAAAGTCCACGCTTATAAATAAGTTATACGGACAAGATATTCAAGTTGTCCAAGACATTCGTGAAGAAGACGGTAAGGGTAAACATACGACGACAAGTCGAGAACTGATTTCTCTTCATACCGGAGGCGTACTGATTGATACGCCAGGTATGAGAGAACTTCAATTGTGGGAAACGAATAACCTGTCTCAGAGTTTTCCTGATATAGAAAGCCTTGCGGAACAATGTTATTTCAGGGATTGCAAGCACGAAGGTGAACCAAAATGTGCTGTAAGAAATGCTATTTCTGATGGAACGCTAGAAGAAAGAAGGTTTGAGAATTATAGTAAGTTCAACCGAGAGCTTGCTTTTCTTGAACGTCAAACGAATAAGAAGGCTCAGCTCGAGGAAAAGAAAAAGTGGAAAAAAATCGCTGGAGATCGAACTAGAAAGCATCGCTAGGCTCTTTAATTTAGGAAGGAGTAGATGAGATGACGGATGAGCGTTCAATTTTAAACGAATATGCTTCATTGACGAACTGGTTAGAAACGACGGCGATGGAGATGAGTGAGGAAGTGTTTTTTAAGCCTATTAAATCAGGTAAATGGTCTCCAGCTGAAATTCTCTCTCACATCATGAAATGGGATGATTATCTATTAGAAGAGCGAATTCCATACATGAAGAGTGAAGCGATTTTGCCAAAGCTTGAAAAGGTAGAAGCAGTGAACAATCGTGCAGCCAAATTTGCTAGATCTGGGGTTACCCAAAAGGAATTAGTGAAGGAAACGATAAAATCAAGAAAACGAGTAGTCGAGAGACTTCTAGAATGGCGCCCATTCGAATGGGAAAACACGTTTTATATTGATAAGTATCCTCTCTGTCTAACAAGTTATATTAAAGGATTAATTGAACACGATGAGCATCACAAACTTCAAATAGAAGTTTTTATGAATGAACAGGGAATACCTCACTCTCTTTTCTTAACATAGTTGTGAAAGGTATCGGATAATAAAAAGAGGCACGGGAGAGTCTAAAAGGTGGAGGTGAGAAAAATGGCAAAACATAAAGCAAACCCCACTACAAATGGACTTGCTTCATCTCAGCCAGAAGGACAAGGAACTGGTATTGAAGTTGGAACAGCCCGTGATTCTCAAAGAAAAAAGAAAAAGAAGTAACCAAAAAACGCTGCCTCGCACGAGGTAGCGTTTTTTTTTGATTATTTGTCTTTATCTGTCCAACGAAGAATTGTTCCCCGGGAGGATCGGTGTTTGAATGGAAATCATTATCGCCAACTATTAGTAAATTGCTGCGAATTGTCTCACGTGTAATGTATTCAAGACACTGATTAGGCGACTTGTCCCTTCTAAGAGCTGCTCTTTTGTTACATAAGAAAGCGGTAGTCTCATTCTTACAGCATGCTCTTGCTTATGTGGCACAAGCAGGACGTTTGATTCTAGTAGCGTATCAAATAATTCCTGGCGATTAAGTGATGGCTTGAAATCAAACCAAATAGAGGTAGGGTCTTCTATTTGAAGTATCGTTATGTGATCTTTAAGAGTATTAAGCTTATGCAGGACTTTCTGCTTTCGTACATACAGTTGGTCTTGGATCGTATCAATATGATCATGAAGTTCATCAGAATTTAAAATGTTATCAACGATTTCGAGCAATACCGGAGGAGGAGTCATGCAAAGTTGCATTTGAACCTCTTGTATTCGGTTTACTACATGCTCTGGCCCAAGAACCCATCCTAAACTTAGGCCGGGGGCTATGCCTGTGAAGTGGCCAATCTGAACAACAAATTCACGATTCGATCCTAATTCAAAAAAAGAAGGGAGAACGTTTCCTACAGAATTAGTAAGTAATGATGTTTCAACAATTTCGAGAATAGGAATGCCTACTTTCTCACATTGAGAAAGCAGTTTTTTTCTTTGTTGTAAAATAGTTGAATGACTTAAGGAATGATCGTAAATGTTGTTGGAGTTGGCAATTACAAGTTTAATGCTTTCTTTTTGAAACATGTTTTGTGTTAATGGCTTGTCTGTTGAATACTTAATAACTCGGATCCCTGAGACAATTAGGATATTTAAGTGTGAGTAATTCACAGGTTCTTCCATAGCTATCGCATCCCCAGGGTTTAGAAAACATTTAACTGATAAGAGCATCGCTTGTTCAAGGCTTGATGTGAGGACCATGTGTTCACTTAGAGATGATTGTTTCATAAACCGACAGATCGAGTGAGTGACGCGCTCTTTCGTTGGTGGAGCATTATCAAGCTTAGTTGTAAAAGGTGTTAATTCATGAGCAGATTTTGCCAGGCATAAATCTTCCGCTATTGATCCTGATATTAGATTTATTAATGATGGGTCTTTTAAATACTCGTAATGTTTTCCATACAAAGAAGAGTCTTCAGCTAAATGTTGATTTCGTAGTTTATTCCATGTCATTGAATGATCAGGAATTAAATCTGCAGCCTCAGAACTTACGCGTGTGCCACTTCCTTGTCTGGATGTTACATAGCCATTTGCACGTAATTCGGCGTATGCTGTCGTAACGGTGCTCCGATTCACACCTAGTTGGACAGCCAGGTCACGCTCAGCTGGAAGGGCATTACCAGTTTGAAGAGATCCATTTATAATCGAATTCTCATAGTAATCAACGATTTGTTTGTACAACGGTTTGCTGCTCTCTGGATTGAGTATAAATCTCGCCATTGTCCACCACCTCACTCCTATTATAGTGAATTTTAGATAAAATTGTATAAAATTTTCAAAAAAATTAACAATTAAATATTCTCTATAAACACAGGTTTTAAGCCATTTGACGGATATTTTTGTAGGAAAAGACAAATTGGATGGTATACTTTTGGCTAAATTGGATGGTTACAGAAAGTTTTTTGAAATTTAAAATAAATTTAATCATTCAGTTAATTGTTAATATTCAAACGAATAGTCGGCATTGGTTTACATAGGTTGAGTGATATGACCTCCCTGTTATAGATCTCACAACGTTTTCCGTCGAATGTATTCGTTTGAATGATTAACTGTGAAGAGTCTACATTGTGCTAGATCTTCAACTGAATGGTACAAACAAATAGGGGGTAACACAATGAAGAAAAAGTTTTCGCTTCTGCTTTCGGTCATCTTGTTGTTAAGCCTTTTCCTTGCAGCGTGTTCTGGTAACTCAAACACGTCTAGTAACTCGAACAGTGAGGGAGAAGCAACCAGCGGAGACAGCGATAGCTCTGAGGGATCAGCTGAACAGGTGCTAAATTTAACGGATACACAGGATATACCGACTATGGATTCAACACAGGCTACAGATACAGTAGCATTTAACGCAATGAACCAGGTATTTGAAGGGCTGTATCGTCTAGATAAAGACAATAAGCCAGTTCTAGGTATGGCAGCTGAAGAGCCACAAGTTGAAGAAAAAGACGGAGAAACTGTTTATACTTTCAAGATTCGTGATGATGCGAATTGGTCTGATGGTACTCCAGTTAAAGCAGATGATTTCGTTTATGCATGGCACAAAATTATTCACCCAGATACTATGGGCGGATATGCATCAATGATGGGTGCTGCAGGAATTAAGAATGGTAACGAAATTATCACTGAAGGCGATCCTTTATACGGTAAGGTAGAAGAGCTTGGTGTTAAAGCAGTAGATGAGAAAACACTTGAAGTAGTAGTGACTCAAGAGGTTCCTTACTTCTTCGACCTTTTAACATTTGCATCTTTCTATCCACAGCCAAAAGACTTTGCTGAAGAGCAAGGCGAAAACTATTCTCTTGAATCTGATACAATGCTTTACAACGGTCCATTTACACTAGCTGAATGGAATCATGGCGACGGTTGGAAGCTTGCTAAAAATGATGGGTACTGGGATGCAGATACAGTACAACTTAAAGAAGCGAATTACAAAATCGTAAAAGACGAAGCAACTCGAGTTAACCTTTATGAAACTGGAAAAATTGATCGTGCTGGTCTTAGTGCAGATTTCGTTGATCAGTTTAAAGATCGCGAAGATTTCACAACAATTCTTGATACAACTATTTACTTCCTTCGTATGAACCAGAAGAACGAAGCACTTGCGAACAATGACATTCGTAAAGCGCTATACCTTTCTTATGATCGCGACGGTCTAGTAAATGTATTGCTTAACAATGGTTCAGTAGCTGCTCGCTATCTTGTACCAAAAGAATTCCTATTCTTTAACGATGAAGATTTCCGTGCACCAGCTCCAGACGGCTATCTTGCAGATCAAACAGCAGACGATGCTGCTGAGTACTGGAAGAAGGGGCTAGAAGCTCTAGGTACTGACAAAGTTGAACTTGAATTCCTTACAACTGATAGTGACCTTGCATCCAAAATTGCAGAGTATGCGAAAGATCAGTTTGAGTCTAAGTTAGACGGTCTTACAATTACAATTAACAAACAGCCTTGGAAGCAGTTCCTTGATCTTGAAGATGCAGGAGACTTTGATATCTCAACTGGTGGTTGGGGACCAGACTATCCAGATCCAATGACTTACATTTACATGTTTGAAACAGACGGCGCTTATAACCGCATGGATTATTCTAACGAAGAGTATGACAAGCTAGTTTCAGATGCAAAAACTGAAACGGATGAGCAGAAGCGCTGGGAAATGATGCAAGAAGCTGAGCGTATTCTAATCGAAGAAGATACAGCGATCTTACCAACTTATCAAGGTGGTTCCGCTATTATCATGAAAGACTACGTGAAAAACTACCACATCCACAAGTTTGGTGCTGATTCTTCTCTTAAATGGGTAACAATCGAGAAGTAATCCTAAAAAGCGCGAGCCGAGAGGCTCACGCTTTTTATTTGGTGTGAAAAGGAAAAGTTTGATCATGGCTCTTTAATAAATGATTGTCATCTTGTCTCATGTGTCGTCTGGTTATTGATAAACAAATGCGGCAATCTTCGATGATGTGTATGCTGTTCGAAGACGTAAGCAAGTTTAATAAGCTGTGGTTCACTAAATGCTTTACCAGTCAGAGTGATGCCAAAAGGTTTGTTATTAGAAGTGAAACCAGCTGGTACGGTTATAGAAGGGTAACCTGCTTTTGCGGGAAGTGTTGAACCGTAAGAGCCTGCGAATAGTAATAAATCTAGATCTTCTCTTTCCATAAGTTGATCAATACCTTCATCCTTTGCGTATTTGAAATCTTGGAGTCGACTTTTAAGATAGGATGGATCAAATAATGTTCCTTGCGTTTGGTTTGATTCGATAAGAAGCGATTGACCAAATGGCAGAGAAGTCGACTGATTTTGGTTATAGTAATCAATAATTGTTGATAGATCTAGTGGAACAGAAGAGGTTGTTTCCTTAGCAAGGTAGCTGTTCACCCCTGATTTGAATTCGTGGAGAAGGACCTGGTAGTCTCTCTCTAACGCTTCCTGATATGGACTTATTTCTTTCACTTCTACAATAGAGCAACCTATCGTTTTAAGATCTTCCATGGCTTTAGCCAATTGTTCTTGTTCTTCCTGATGCATCGCATCATAATAGCCTTTTTTAACGACACCTATTCTTAAATTCTCAAGTAATGTAGGGAAGAGATATGGCGTATAATCATGGTACTCAGGTACAAAATGCGTCGCTTGATCTTGTGAATCCTTTCCTGATAACACACCGAGAAGGATTGCAGCATCAGTGACATTGCGTGTCATTGGGCCAGCGGTATCCTGTGAATAAGAAATAGGAATAATTCCAGTCCGGCTAATAGATCCCACGGTTGGTTTTATACCAACACCAGCATTAGAGCTTGATGGGCTAAGAATAGAGCCATTTGTTTCTGTTCCTACAGCAGCCGTAGCGAAATGACAGGCAACAGCTACAGCAGAACCAGAGCTCGATCCTCCGACGTCAAGTGTTCCAGGCCCATAGGGATTAAAGACTTGACCGCCTCTTGAACTAAATCCATTAGGCATTGTTTCACTCATGAAATTAGCCCATTCGGTCATATTGGTTTTCCCGAGAATCACAGCACCAGCGTGGCGAAGATTTTTTACTAGAAAAGCGTCATTTTTGCCATAAGAAGAAGCTAATGCCATAGAACCTGCACTTGTATGCATGTGGTCATCGGTGTTGATGTTATCTTTGAGCAGGATTGGGATTCCGTGTAATGGACTTCTGGGTCCATTTTGTTTGCGTTCACGATCAAGAGATTCTGCAATAAAAAGGGCGTCAGGATTGATTTCTAGTATAGCGTTTACTCGTGGATTATAATTTGCGATTTGTTCAAGATAGTACTGTACGAGCTGGAGAGAAGTAAGGTTGTCTTCTAACATTGCTTGCTGAAGATCAAGGATCGTTGATTTTTCTAACCATTCTAATGACAGCATATAGTATCCCCCATGAGAATCCTTTTTGTAACTATTTCAACAAAAATTGGTAAAATCCTTTTGCAATAGTCAGTTCTTGAGCGTTCGTTTTCAATTCACATAAAAAACCCGAATCTCTTTGTAAGATTCGGGTTTTGATATTTATGCAACTCTCGTTTGACGAGCAAACCAAGGTTTTAATTTTATAAAGAAGGCAACGAATATACTTGCTATAATAGCGCCTTTTACAAGGTTGAATGGTGTAATTCCTGTTAATACGAGAGCCTGACGAGCTGATGAAGACATTTCTTCAAAGCCCATAAACCACGTATATGCTGGAAGAATAATTAAATAGTTCAACAGTCCCATCACTGCCGACATTAGAATCGTTCCGAGCGTCAATCCCAGTGCTAACCCTTTCTGAGTTTGATTAAATTTACGGAAGATTAAAGAAGTTGGTACGATCAAGAAAACTCCTGCAATGAAGTTTGATATTTGACCAATTGGTACTCCGGTGAAGCTTCCTTGAATTCCAAAGTGAATGAAATTCTTAATCGCTTCTACAAGTATCCCAGCAACTGGACCATACAGAATGGCAACAAATAGTGCTGGAATTTCACTGAAGTCTATTTGTAGAAAAACAGGAAATCCAGGCAGTGGAAAATCTAAAAGCATTAACAAGTAAGAAATACTGCTGAACATCGCAACGACAATCATACGTTGCGTTTTTGAAACACTTTTCATTTTGACATTGCTCCCTTTTTTTCGAACCACCGAAAAAGGAGATGTGGCCCCAGTGCACACAAAAAACCATGAGTATGGGGCTCATGGTTACGGCATGGGGAAATAAGCAAGCTTCTGTTATAATTCAAAGAAAGCTTACTACTCCACCATCTTCTCCCATCCAGACTATACTGTCGGCTCTGGAATCACACCAGATCCTGCCCAAATTACAGGCTCGCGGGCTTGAGGAATTACTTATCCTTCACCGCCGGTCGGGAATTACACCCTGCCCCGAAGATAGTTCGTTATAATATTTACAAGTTCATTATACAGCGAAAGTAGCGATATCTCAATGAAAACATCTTGAACATATGCTATTTTGTGATAACGCTTTCTTTTTAGGGGGGCTAGCAGAGACATAAACTTAAAAGCTCTCCATCTTTGAAGAGGGAGAGCTTAAAATAAAGCGCTATTATTTTTTCTCAGAGAGCCACGTTGCGACCTTTTCAGCGTCTCCACCTTGGATGACACCAGCAGGCATACCGCCGCCTTTACCATTCTTAATTATTTCTAGAATTTCATCTTTTGAATACTTGCCACCTACTGCTTCAAGAGCAGGACCAGCACCGCCTCCAAGGTTTTCACCATGACATGACGCGCAGTTTTGAGAGAAGATTTTCTCGGCTTCTCCTCCAGCTGAATCTCCACCGCCTTCTTCAGACTGTTCACTATGGCCGGCTTCATTTCCACCAGCATGTTCTTCGGTTGTGGATAGCCAGTATGTAAAGCCTACAACCATAACTAGGAACAAAATTATTGCAGTAATATATGCGGATGATTTTCCCATTCTGTTCACCTCCTGTATCCTCATCTTTATCATACTTTTCAAACATTCAATTATCAAATATATTTTGCTTATTTCTTCCTGAATTATGTATGCGTTTCTATGATCACTAGTGAAAAAATCTTCTATTTTGGGGTGCGGATTCATAGACATAGAGTATGACGTTTAAGGAGCGGGGGGACAGGAAATGAAGAGCAGCTCACGCATGCTGTTTAGTGATACAAGCAGTAGACAAATTAGGTTTGTTTCTTTCTTTTCAATTGTAGGACTTATTCTCCTGTTTATTGTAGCAGGAATGATTTCCTCATCAGAAACGAAGTATCAACTCTCCTCTTCTGTGTTACATGATTGGATTACAAGTTTCTCGACTGAAGCTCTCGTTTATGGAATGGGGACGGAAAACCATTACTTGACTCAAGTACTACCAGAGGAAAGTGAGCCGCCAGCGCTGTCCTTAGTTGCCTTTCAGTTTATTACGAGTGTGAAACCCGGGGATATACGTAGTCTTTTGGGTGGGGAGCTACCAGGGTTTGCATTATATGATGCTAAAATCCACGTAGCCGGTGAAGGGACGAATTTCACTAATCTCCCTATTGAATCAACTCCTGCATTAGATGAATTGTTAAAAGAACGTGAAGTTCCAACTGAAAAATTACAGATAAATGATTCCAAGGATCAAGTAACACCTCCTCTTCAAACAACAAATGGCCGAAAAGTAGCTTTTATTTATCACTCTCATAGTTATGAATCATATCTGCCATTACTAGGACTTGAAGGCAACAAAAATGCAAATCTTGCAAATGATGGAAAAACGAATATTACGTTAGTTGGTAAGATGCTCGGAGAAGAACTGGCTGAGAGAGGGATTGGAGCAAAAGTAGATGATTCAAATATAGGCGCACTTTTAAATGAAAAAGGTTGGGAACACGGTAAAGCATATGATGTGTCTAGAACAATCGTACAATCGGCTGTGGCAGGAAATGATGATTTTAATTTGTTTATTGATATTCATCGAGACTCCTTAAGAGAAAAAGATACGACAGTGACAATTAACAATGAGGAATATGCTCGTACGGTCTTTGTTATTGGAGAAGAGAATCCAAATTACGAGAAAAACTTAGCACTTGCAAAGGATTTACATGTAGAATTAAAGACCAAGTATCCTGGGCTCAGCAGGGGAGTTATTGGTAAAAAAGGTCAAGGGGTAGACGGTATCTACAACCAGGACATATCTCCTAACGCTATGTTAATTGAAATAGGGGGCGTAGATAATAACCTCGAACAGCTGAGTCGAACAGTTAAAGCGATTGCGGATGTCGTTAGTGAACACTACTGGAAGACCCAAAAAGTAAATAACTAACAAAGCGCTGTGCATATGCACAGCGCTTTTAAGCAGCTTCTTTATTTAATGTTAGTAAGCTAGTCGCAATTCCAACTGCAAAAATAGTTATGGCAGAGTATAATGTAGCATTCAATCCAATCGTCTTTGAACCGATAATAATAACAACCCCATCGATGAGAAAGATAATGATACCAATATTCAATGAGAGGACACGGGAGATGAACTGAGCAAGCAGATCTGTTCCGCCGGTGCTTGTATCATATCTCAACATAATACCAATGCCTGATCCAACAAAAAAGCCGCCAAGGACAGCGCTAGTAAGGATCGGAAATGAAAACGTATATCGAAGGGGAGAGAGAATATCAATAAAAAATGAAGAAAGTAATAAACCATGAAGGCTATTGTAGAAGTAAGGCCGAAAATATAGAAACGCAATAATATAGAGAGGTACACTTAAACAAATAATGGTAAATCCTGTTTGATAGCCCCAAATGTATTTGATAATGAGGCCAATTCCGATCATTCCCCCATCGATGAGATGGTTCGGTACAAGAAAGGCGTTAATGCCAGCACCAACTAGGATGCTTCCAGATATTACTGCAGCGATTTTTTGATACATATCATACTCACCTGCTTGGTCGTGGTTGTATCATATTTATGTAAGAATGGCTGAGTTCATAACGGGTTTCTCTAATATCTGTTCAATAGCAATGGATTATCCCAAAATACTATGAAAACGTCTGTCTTCGGAGAGACATAGAAGAAAGTCGGAGGATTTAATGAAGTCAATCATCTCGTTATATCAATTAGAATATATATTTGTTATTTTGGGTTTTCTTGTCTCTTTTCTTACCTTCTATGGCGGGCTCTCATTCATCCGTCTTTTCTTAAAGAAAGAGCGTGAACAACCAAAATGGAAGATTGGGATAGTTTCATTCGTATTAGGAGTTTTCTTTTATTCTATTAATATAATGGTGAATCTATCTGTTTTGGAAATAAACGATAGAGAAGTGTTGGTGTTTCACGGACTGATTATTGTGTTATTAAGCAGTGTGATTAGTTATATTGTTATAAGGATAATTTTGAATAAAAATTGGAGAGGGCGATTTTTACTCAGGGGTGGATTCCTAGTAGCGGGAGGTATCTTTTTAACTTTTTTTATAGGGAACCTTGTGTATTTCAATAAAGTTATCGCATTCAATTTCGTTCAATTGATATTAGCTTTGTTGCTTATTATAGGGTTTTCTCTATGCATTGTTAGGTTTCTTCATCTTATGAATAGTGATGAAAACTTATTAATTAGTTTGGGCTGGAATGTGTTAGGTAGCCTTGCTTCAGGAACGGTCTTTTTATTTTTACCGTACCTCGTGTTTTATGGAATGATCGAGGAAAAGTTGATTATTAATCTCGATCAGCAAGGTGATCCCTATCTTATTGCACTTGCATTCAACCTGTTGTGTATCGGTCTACTTATTTATATTCCTGATCGGTATGGAGTTTTGAAACAAATGGAGCAGTCCGAACAGTTAGTCAAGCACGAGCAACAGTTTCAAACTTTGTTTCATCATAACCCTGATGCTGTATTTTCTGTTGATCCGAATGGAAAGTTTATAAGTGTAAATTTCATTGCTTCGGAATATACCGGCTACTCCATTTCAGATCTTAAGAGAATGACATTTGAAGATGTGGTCGCTCCGGAGAATGCAAATCTTGCTAAAGGTATGTTTAAGCGTTCTTTACAGGGAGAGGTTCATCAATTTGAGGTTCTAATAAAGACTAAAATAGGAGACTATAAAGAGCTATATATTTCCACAGTACCTATTATGATCAGTGGGCGTATTGTTGGTGTTTATGGGATTGCGAAGGATGTCACTGAGAACAACCGCGCAGAGAAAATGATTCATTATTTAGCTTATCATGATGAGCTGACGGGCATGGCAAATCGCAGATATTTTAATGAAGAGCTAGAACGTTTATTAATGCATGAAAATCAGGTTTCATTTGCGATTATGTTGCTCGATTTTGATCGATTTAAACGAATTAACGATTTATTTGGTCATGAATTCGGAGATCGAGTCATTCAAGCAATCGGAAAGCGTCTTTCTGAAGTATTAGATGATCGTTTTGTTGTTGCACGTCTTGGGGGAGATGAATTCACCATTATAGTGACAGGCAATTTGGGAGAAAGGGGTGTGTCACTTCTTGCACAGCATGTGCTTGAGTCATTTCAATATCCACTCTTAATCGATCATCAGGAATGTTTGTTGACGGCAAGTATTGGTATTTCGCTTTATCCGCAGCACGGGAAGGATGCAGCTGAGCTGATAAAGTATGCGGATATGGCGATGTATGATGTGAAAGACAAGAGCACCAATAACTACGCTTTCTATAAAGAAGAGATGAGTAATCAAACCTTACATAAGATCGTATTAGAAAACGATTTGCGTCGTGCCATTGATGAAGACGAGCTGATCCTACACTACCAACCTAAGATCAATACGAGGTCGAACAGTGTGATTGGATTTGAAGCGCTTGTTAGGTGGCAACACCCGTCTATCGGATTGATTTCTCCGGATGAATTTATCTCCGCTGCTGAAGAAACAGGGTTAATCATACCGATTGAGAAGTGGGTAATGAGTCAGGCTTGTCAGCAACTGAAAAAGTGGCAGTGTTATTTTGGAGAGAATCTAACGATGGCGGTTAATCTATCACAGCGCCATTTTTATCAAGAGGATATCGTTTGTACTATCTCCTCTATACTGCAAAATGTGGGGCTTGCGCCTTCGTCACTTGAATTGGAAATTACAGAAAGCATGGCTATGTTTAATGAAAAGGAAACGATCGAGAAATTGAACAGGCTAAGAGAGTTAGGACTAGAAATAAGTATGGATGACTTCGGAACGGGATATAGCTCGTTAAGTTATATGAACAAGCTTCCGATTAATCGCTTGAAAATCGATCGGTTATTTATTCGTGATATTACGAGTAACTCAGGAGACCTAGCCATCGTGACAACAATTATTTCAATGGCTCATCACCTTGGGCTTGAGATTATTGCAGAAGGGGTAGAAACGGAAGCGCAGCTACGGATTTTGCATGAGTTAGATTGTTATGAAGTTCAGGGATATTTTTATAGTAAACCTCTCTCGGTTGAAGGGGTAGAAGAGTATATGCATAGTTATATGAAGTGAATTTTTAAATTTGGACATTCAGAAAGGTGGAAACATATTCGAAACATGTACTAGTTAAGAGATTACGATTGAAAAAAGTAGGGTAGAAATGCTAACATCCGAGAAATGTTACTTTAATCAAATGTAGTACCATTGGTAGATAAATAATAAATCATCACTTTCTAGACAGGCCATTGGTCTGTCTTATTTTCATTTAACCACCCATTTATGTAATAAATTTACATTTTATGATGAGCACAAGAAAATTATACCACGTAGATTACAAAGTTGTTATTGGGAAATTCAAAGTGAAATAACGACTTATAAACTCATGTTTTCCTCTATATTTCCCAATACAAACATTAAGAATTCTGTGATAATCTACAAATGTACCAAAAATTCTCACTATTCTGAAACGGAGGAAATGAAATGAAAAAAGGAATTGCCGTTGTACTTGCAACAGGTCTTGCGTTTGGTTCAGCTCTCCCGTCTGCTTCTGCTGCTTCTTCTAACAACTTAAATGCGGAGCAGAAACAAGCCCTGGAAAAAATGGAAATTGTAAAGCAGGATTGGGAAAGTGAACGTAAGGTCCCTTCATTCCTTTCTGGTAAACTATCAGAAAAGAATGTGAAAACAGAGAAAGCCGTGAA
The DNA here is from genome assembly GCF_056173665.1 of Anaerobacillus sp. QJM3NY_17. Classification (NCBI taxonomy): domain Bacteria; kingdom Bacillati; phylum Bacillota; class Bacilli; order Caryophanales; family Bacillaceae; genus Anaerobacillus; species Anaerobacillus sp. QJM3NY_17. The sequence goes on from NZ_CM149685.1 coordinate 703,470, forward strand.
ATCATATCTTAAGTCAAACGAATCTCTCTTCAAAGTGAAAACGAAAGATTTGAAACTAGTGAATGAAACGACAGATGAGCTCGGAATGACACACTATGAATATGTTCAAACAGTAAAGGGTGTTCAGATCGACGGAGCAAAATTCATCGTACATACGGATGAAAAAGGCGAAGTTACAGCTGTAAATGGAGACCTTCATCCAGAAGCATCTAAGAATTATAAAGGAAGTTCAGATGTAAAGCTTTCTGATAAAGAGGCACTTGAGAAAGCATGGGATCACATTGATGTAAAACCACAGAACGTTGTGAGTGATGAACCAAGCTTTGTAAGAAAATCTGATGCTTTTGATATGGTAGAAAAAAGTGAGAAAGTTGTTTATGAGAAAGATAACAAGTACTACCTAACTTATAAAGTACAGCTTCAATTCATCGACCCTTATCCAGCAAACTGGCAAGTTTATGTGGATGCTCGCGATGGATCGATCGTAGACGCATATAATGCAGTGGCTGATGGAGCAGAAACAGGATACGGGTATGGCGTCCTTGGCAACTATAAGTCCCTCAACACGTATTATTCAAATGGCACCTACTACCTTTATGACACGACGAAGGCAATGAGCGGTGTGATTGAAACAAGAACAGCTAATAACGGAACATCCCTTCCAGGAAGCTATGCGGTAGATAGCAACAATGCGTTTACGTCTAGTTCTCAAGGTGCAGAAGTGGATGCTCATTACAATGCTGGTGTTGTGTATGACTATTACAAGAATACACATAATCGCAATAGCTTTAATAACAATGGAGCCACGATTCGTTCAACTGTACATTATGGATCGAATTACAACAATGCGTTCTGGAATGGCTCACAAATGGTTTACGGTGATGGAGATGGATCAGTATTCGCTCCGCTATCAGGTGCACTTGATGTAGTGGCTCATGAAATTACTCACGCCGTTACGGAAAGAACAGCTGGACTTCAATATCAGAACCAATCAGGGGCTCTTAATGAATCGATGTCGGACGTATTTGGCTACTTCGTTGAGCCAGGAGACTTCCTAATGGGTGAAGATGTCTATACACCTAACAAGGCAGGAGATGCATTAAGAAGTCTATCTAACCCAGAAGCGTATGGACAACCATCTCATATGGATGACTATTATTATACGTCTTCTGATAATGGAGGAGTTCATACGAACAGTGGAATTCCTAACAAAGCTGCATACCTAACAATTCAAAGCATTGGCAAAGCCAAGGCTGAGAAAGTTTACTATCGCGCACTAAGTCTCTATTTAACGCCTACAAGCAACTTTAGTTCAGCCCGTTCAGCACTACTTCAAGCGACATCAGATCTATATGGTACAGGTACAACATACAATGCTGTTGCAAGCGCCTGGAATCAAGTTGGAGTAAATTAAAGTTAGAGAAGGAAGAGTTCAAACATTGAACTCTTCCTTTTTTTGTTTCGTTCAAGCCAACGATCATGAGCACTTTAGGCAACAGTGAATTTTCGAGCATGATTCATAAAGTGCAGGAGATAGTAAAGAAGGTAGAGATCAGGTATGCTTTTACATTGTTTTGATCACCGCATGTTTATGAAACAGAAGTAAAAGGAATTTTCCAATACTGTGGGATATTGGTTATAATGAGAAGATACTTACGATCGGAGGCTCTATATGGAACATTTAGATATGCATCATATTTTTGAACTTGGACTTATCCTTACTATGATTGCAGCGGGTATTACAGCGATAGCTAAGAAACTGAAGCAGCCTTATCCGATTGCCCTTGTGATTATTGGCACTTTAATCGGATTGTTTAACATTCCCGTACTTGAACCGCTTAAAATGTTTATTACGGAGGGTGACGTTTTTAATTTTGTTATTTTAACGATTTTCCTTCCTGCACTTCTAGGGGAAGCAGCGCTAAAATTGCCTTTCTCCCATTTAAATCAAAACAAAAAGCCGATCATTGCCCTGGCTTTTGGTGGAACCTTCCTTTCCTTTCTAGTGATCGGATTCTCAACACACTTTCTTCTTGGATTATCAATTCCAGTTTCGTTCGTCTTTGCTGCATTAATGAGTGCAACAGATCCCGTTAGTGTATTATCGATTTTTAAAAGTATGGGCGTAAATCACAAACTCTCTACAGTAATTGAGGGAGAGAGCTTATTTAATGATGGGCTTGCAGTTGTTTTATTTAAAATATCAGCCTTCTCTCTTTTAGCTTATCTTGATATGGGCTGGGGCGGCTTAACGAGCGGTGCTTTTGAATTCATAAAAGTTGTTGCTGGTGGATTGCTTGTCGGTGGAGGATTAGGATATGCGATTTCAATCCTTACAAAGTACTTTGATGATTATCCACTTGAAATTATTTTTAGTATTCTCCTTTTCTATGGTTCCTATTTAACTGCAGAAAGTATCCATGTTTCCGGGGTTATTGCAGTAGTTGTAGCAGCTTTAACGTTTGGTAATTTTGGTTCGAAAGTTGGAATGAGTCCAACAACAAGATTAAATATCAACAACTTTTGGGATGTTGCCGCTTTATTAGCAAATTCCATTGTTTTCTTAATGGTTGGTCTTGAAATTACTCGAATTAATTTCGCCGATCAGTGGGGTACGATAGGACTTGCGCTTTTAATTGTTCTAATAGGTAGAAGTATTGCAGTCTATGGAAGCACCTTACTTGTTAAAGGTCTTCCGTGGTCATGGAGACATGTCCTTAATTGGGGCGGTTTAAAAGGGTCGTTATCCATAGCGCTAGTCCTTAGTCTTCCGGGAGATTTTGCAGGACGAGACACCGTTTTGATTCTTACATTTAGTATTGTTTTATTTTCATTAGTTGTTCAAGGTCTAACGATTAAACCACTAATTAGCTACTTCGGTTTAAGAGCGAAGCATAGCGGATCGAAAGAGTATGAAGACATTGTTGCGAATCTGCATCGTCATGAAGCTGGAGTTGCAGAAATTAAAAAACTGAAGACACAGCTATTCGTTCCCGAACCAGTTTTTTCTGAATTGTTGACAAGTTACCAGAATGAAATTGACAACAGTCATCGTGAACTTGATGCTTTATTAGATCAATATCCTGAACTTAAAAAAAGTCAGTTAATTACGTTACGAAAGCACTCACTTTATGCCCAGTACGATAAAATTAACGAGCTAGAACAAGAAGAAATCATTTCAGGTGAAATAGCTGGAAAGTATAAAGAACTATTAAATAATGGCCTGGCGGATTTTGAAGAAGAAGAAGTTGTGAAAGATTCGAAAAGAAAACATTAAGCTGCTACATTTGTAGCAGCTTTTTCCTTTGGCTTGCATATCCTAGTAAAGAAAGGGACAAAGCACGTGCAATGATGGGAATATTCCGTTTATTATTAAATGATCGGGGTATTGTTTACAGTAAGTAAAGCAATAAGGTATAGTGTAAAAAGTCATTTTCAACCACAAGAAAATAACTCATAAGGAGGACTTTTGAGAGAAAATGCCTTATCTTCAGACCGATCGTCTGACCATTATTCCTTTCTCATTTGATTTAATTAAAGCTATGACTGATAAGAAAGAATTAGAGAAGCTGTTACATGTTGAAGTACCTGAAGAGTTTAAAAATGTGCAGTTCGAAGAATTCCTACCTTTTCATCTAAATGACTCTGCTATTTCAAGAGTGAGTCACAAGTGGGAAGGCATATTGATTCATACTTCTGATGAAAAAGTAATCGGCACGATGGGATATAAAAATATGGAAGCGTCAAGTAATCTTGAAGTTGGGTATCATCTGATACCTGAGTATCGTAACAAGGGGTACGCCATTGAAATGGCCAGCGCCCTCGTTAACTGGGCATTTCCAGACGAAAAAGTGAACAATAAAGTGTCTTCAGAAGAAGTAAACAACGTCATGGAACGAATTGGATTATCAAAACTAACGGTTGAACCACCTGTTGTTAAAAACAAAATAGATGAAGAAAAATTCATGAAGGAAAATGAATATATGTAAAACCCTACAAAAAAACTGTAGGGTTTTTTTATGTGAATTTCGCGTGATAATCATTAGAATCCATACCTTCAGTGATACTTACAAAAATAGAGGAATTTGGAGATTTTTGTCGAATATTTTATGGTATAATCATCATTGCTTTGAAAAATATGTAACTGCATGAGCGGGGTAAGGAGCTAATATGCGTTCACCTATACGTAATGAAATCAAGATTGAGGAAGAAAGACGGGCAAATAAGTTATTTATCTTTCTGTTTTTTGTATCCGTTATTTTATATGATGTGTATCGGTTTATTATTAGTCCTTTAATCGATCCCGATACGACTATGATCTTGCTAAATGAATCGAAAGAACTCATTCCACTAATGATGATCTATGCCATCGAATTTTCATTAATTCCTATTTCCAAGTGGTATTCAAATAGAGAGCAGCCTTTTGCTACAAAATATCTCTTTTTTGTAGTATTCATGACGACTGCCCTCATTACAGAGATTTTTCGCTACATTGGAACAGACGAGATGTATGCTAGCGGAAGCCCGGTGGAATTATTCTTTGTTTTGTTCTCTCCTTTGTTCGTGAACAAACGGTTTTATATCACTGTTGTGGCTGGAATAACAGGAAAGTATGCCATAATGGGCTTTCTTACGATGTCGCCAGTCGTTGTATTTCCGATTCTTATACTTCTTTTATTTTCGGGAATTACGTTTATTATTTTAAATCGCTTCCAATCCTATTTAAACACAATTGTGAAATCGTATGAGCAAGCTGCGCATAATGAGAAGTTAGCTTTTATTGGAAGGATTGCGACTGGAGTCACTCACGAAATTAAGAACCCTTTAACTTCTCTTAAAGGGTTTGTACAGCTGCAAGAATTGGAGCAAACCTACAACCCGAAATATTCTAAAATCATGCTACAGGAGTTAGAACGATTAACGATAATCGTCAATGATTTAATGGTGATTGGCAAGCCACAATCAATTAATTTGAAGCCGATTAGCTTAACGAATTGCCTCGAGTACGTTGTCAGTTTATTGCAGCAGGAAGCAGAAAATAAGCAAATCACGATTTATACTAACTTTCCTGAAGAGCAAGTTCAGATCATGGGGGAAGACGTTAGGTTGAAACAAGTTATACTCAATTTGGTGAAAAATGCGATGGAAGCGATGCCTGATGGAGGAGAAATTCGCTTGAAGCTTGTTAATGATGGTGATTGGACAACTATTCATATTATGGATAGAGGAGTTGGAATTGCCGAAGAAGACATTCCGCATTTAGATCAAGCTTTTTATACAACCAAAGAAAATGGGACTGGGCTTGGTTTAATGGTCAGCTATAAAATTGTAGAGGATCACCATGGTAAAATTGACGTACATAGTGAAGTGAATCACGGGACAACTTTTTCAATTAGCTTTCCCATACTGTCACATTCCTTAGACAACACAGTAGTTAATTTGGCGTCATACCAGGGAAATAAAGAACATACCCTGTAGAAAAAAATGAAATGACGTTAAATATCAAACAATATCAAAAATATCACATATTTAGGAAACGACCGTCATCTCTCGTTACAATAGAACTATAAACAAATCAAAAGGGAGAAAGGGTGACCGGGGAATGGGTTACTATGACGATAATCAATCAAGAGCGAAACAGACAAAAAGAGGTATGAATTGGTTTTTACCGAGCACTTTCGGCGCAATTGTCGGAGCATCCGTTATGCTTGTTGCGGCGCCGCTCGTCTCGAATGTAGAACAGTCTTCAACAAATCAAGCGGCGGTAACCACTACTGCAAGTGGGGATGTTGAAACTTCCAATGTAGCATACAATGTCTCATCTGATATAACAACGGCTGTTCAAAAAGCACAGGATGCTGTCGTAAGTATTACAAGCTATCAAAACCAGGGTAGTGGATTTTCTTTAGAAGATCCATCTGGCCAATCGGGACAGGCTGCAGCATCAGGGTCTGGTGTTATTTACAAGAATGAGGGCGGAAAAGCATATGTTGTGACTAATAATCACGTAGTTGAAGGGGCATCTTCAGTAGATGTAACGTTAAGCAATGAGAAAAAAGCAGAGGCGAAGGTACTAGGTACGGATGCGTTAATGGACTTAGCTGTGTTAGAAATTGATGCGAAGAATGTTGAAGCAGTTGCGGAACTGGGTTCTTCTTCTAGCCTACAAACAGGGGAACCTGCTATTGCGGTTGGGAACCCATTAGGTTTCCTTCAAGGATCTGTGACGCAGGGAATTATTAGTAACCCAAGTCGAACGATTCCTGTCGATCTTGACCAGAATGGACAACCTGATTATGAGGCGGATGTTATTCAAACAGATGCATCGATTAATCCAGGGAACAGTGGTGGTGCATTAATTAATATAAAAGGTCAATTAATTGGTATTAACTCATCCAAAATTGCAGAAGAAACAGTTGAAGGCATTGGATTTGCGATTCCGATTGACGATGCGCAACCGATCATTGAGCAGCTTGAAATGACAGGTGAAGTGAAGCGTCCAGTAATGGGGGTTACACCTGCCTCGTTAGCTGAAGTTCCAACACAGTATTGGACTGGTACGCTTAATCTACCTGAAGGTGTAGATAGCGGAGTTGTTCTTATGGGCATTGCTCCTAATTCCCCAGCTTCAGACGCCGGATTGAAAGAAAGGGACGTCGTCGTTAAGCTTGATGATACGGAAGTAAAGGATTCAGCCGCACTTCGTAAGTACTTGTATTCCAATAAAAAAGTTGGAGATAAAATGGATGTCACGTTCTATCGTGATGGAAAACAACAGACTGTTACAATGACTCTAGCTAATCAGAATGGACTGTAAATATCAAAAAACCCTCTGGATCATGCATCCAGAGGGTTTTCGTTATGAATGGGCTTTTTAGCACCATTGATTTTTGTGAGAAAATAGAAGACAGGCGTATCTAAAAGAGCAAGCGCCATTTTAATCACAAATTGTGAAAGAATCATGATCCATATGTTTGGGACAGTTCCGATAAACGCAATTGTGATGAAAATGGTTGTATCAAGTAGCTGTGATGTCAGTGTACTCGCGTTATTCCGAAGCCACTTATGACGGTCAGCTGTACGCTTCTTAATCGCAGAGAAAATATAAACGTCTACGTGTTGCGAAACGAGATAGGCTGCAAGGCTGGCAAGAACAAATCGATAATTCTGACCTAGTAGAATTTCATAGGCTGCCTGCGTATCAGTTGCAAAAGGTGCTACAGGTAGAAGCATACCAAGATAAATCATAATACTAGCAAAAATTTGCGCAATAAATCCATACTGAACGGTTCGTTTTGCTTCTTCTTTCCCGTAGTTCTCGTGAATGATATCTGTGAATAGAAACGAAAAGGCGTACATCACAACGGCCGCGGGAATCACGAAACTTCCGATCATCACCACTTTTCCTGCTAGTACGTTTGCGATCACAATGGAAGTCGCAAATAACACGTTAAACAGAACAAGTTGACGGTCGATGTATTGGTTCGTCATATTATGATGCTGCTTTCTCACGAACAGCTGTTGTTTTTAGCTCGATACCGCCTCGTGCTGATTGATAAACAGTAATTGTAACTTTCAAAGGGTCGATTGCGTAGACAACATCATCTGCGATGCGGGCAGCTAGTGTCTCGCAGAAGCTTCCTTCGTCACGGTAAGACCAGAGGTAAAATTTCAGTGATTTTGACTCGATGCATTTTTCATCGGGTACATATGAAATTTCAACTCGTCCAAAATCAGGCTGTCCTGTTTTGGGACAAACTGCTGTGAATTCGAGTGCATTAAACGTGATTTCCTGAACGTTTGGTGCATCAAATGCTTCGTTTTTTATTACTTCTCGTGCTTGTTCTACGCTTTCCGGACGAGGCATTGGTCCGGAAGAAGGTAGCCATGCTTTATCCATGCTATTCATTCTAATTCCTCCTTTAGTTTTGATGAAGCAGGAAGGTTACGAACTGCTGTCATACAACGTTGTCTATTATAACAGAGCAGCATTCTGATGCGAAGAAGGAAGTTCATGTCAAATTTTTTAGTTTAGCTTTTAACATAAAGGGAAAGAAAAAACTAGCTAAGTAAACTAAGAAAGACAATAGGAGGAATCGTCATGCAAACGACAACGACAGTAAACGAAGAAAAGAACGGAAAGCTTGTTAAAGGTATTTTGGTAGGCGCGATCGTAGGTGGCGCTGTAGCTATGCTTGATTCTACAACTCGAAATAAAGTACGCTCAACAGCAGGAAACGTAAAGGATTCTTCAAGAGGTTTCTATACACGTGTGAAAGAAAATCCAGGTGAAGTGAAGGACGACTGGATGGATCGTATTCAATCAGCATCTTCCGTATTAAAGGAAGCTATGAACGATGCACAATCACTTTATGAAAAAGTAAATGATGAAGTGGTTGATCAGGTGAATCAGGTAAAAGAAGATTCAACAGAAGTGATTTCAACAGCGAAAGAAGCTGGAGAAGACCTGCATGAAATTGGAAGTAAAGTAAAAGAAGCAGGTCAGGAAGTATCTGATTCTAGTGAAAATCAATATGAGCCAACAAATATTCCAGGAAGCGAAACGCGTACACCTGGAAATACATCTTCCAATCCGAATACGAGCTTGTAATTGAACGAACATCACGATATAAAAGATTAATGAAGGATTAACAAAGAAGGCTTCCGCTTATAAAGAGCGGAAGCCTTCTTTTTAATTTAGTTACGAAATGTAAGATGCACCAATGATTATTAAAAGAATAAACAAAACAACGATTAACGCAAAACCTTGACCGTAACCACTCATGATTGTTCCTCCCGTCAATATGTGTCGCTTCTTTACTAACGTATGTTGGGAGGTGGAAATGTGGACGTAGGCATTAGCCCTTTTTGGGTGGGCAGGCTATATCGTTTGGATAGCAGAAGCAGGGTAGTCCGTAAATATCGCTGAACAACCGAGTTTTTGGAGGTTGGATACTTGTAGAGGATCATTTACTGTGAAAGCTCGCACAGGAATTCCGCGCTTCTGGGTGTTTTTCATTAAATGTTCATCCACTGCCTGCCATTCTATGTGAAGACTTTGAGCTCCAACGCGTTGAAGGTAGTCCCATGGATCAATGATTTTTTCCATTAAAAGAACTGCTGTTTCAATTTTATCGTTTTTTTGTGCGAGTTTCTGAATACTATAATGATTGAAGGATGACAGAATGGTTCGGTCGCAAAGCTTATAGTAAGTAAGAAGATCCAGGACGCGATCTTCTAGACTATTATACGGAAAGACGCCATTCTTTAGTTCAATGTTTAGGAGTAAAGAAGTGGAAGAAACCCATTCCAACACGTCTTTTAATGAAGGGATCGACGTGCCCTGAAAGCGGTTGGAGAATGTTAGGCCAGCGTCTAATCGGATAAGATCTTCGTAAAGAAAGTCTTTTACAAAACCGATGCCATTCGTTGTTCGCTCAACTCGTTCATCATGAATAACAACAGGGACAAGATCTTTAGTTAATTGAACGTCGAGTTCGATTCCGTGAGCACCAGCTCTATGAGCAGCCTGGAATGAAAGGAGTGTATTCTCAGGGTGCGTACCTGATGAACCGCGGTGTCCATAAATTTGAAATGAAGAAGCCATAGGTCACCTCTTTCTGATTTGGATTTAGAAATCCATCTATGTAATGTATTCGCTCATGGATTCATTTTTCCTTTGATTTCATATATCAAGTTCATGCTAAAGGAGAGTTTGAATCAATTTGAATGGATTATGATAAAGGTGTGTTATGCCTGTTATAAGGAAGGGAGAGAATAGTGTGTCTAAAGGAGTTGCTTTACCTGAAGCTCACTCTCATTATTTTCGTGGGAGCATCGAAAACCGATACAATCATCACCATTTAAGTATGATAGGTTTTAGTTTGCCTGTAAATGGGACTTCGTTTGATCAACATGTTCACCGTATTGAAGGGATTACGGTAATGGATCAGGGTCACCAACACCGTTATAGCGTTCGATCTAGTCCGCCGATTACATTACCTGGTGGTGGTCATTATCATACGTTTAGCGGTGAAACGATATCAAAAGAAAAGCATGAGCATTATTTCTCTGGTCAAACGAGTCCTCCTATAGGAAATCCTCCAGCGGATTGGTAGATCAGTTAAATGGGGTGTTTTCCTTCAATGAATTGAAACCTAAGCCTCATGATTGGCAGTTATTAAAAAAGGCGATGCACATGGCATCGCTTTTTTTACATTTTAATTTCTCGTTTGTTTTGATAAAACGTGAATGCTAGGGCACCAATCAGAATCGTGCCTTTAATAATATCTTGAGCATAATAAGGAACATTCAACATTGTTAGCCCATTTAATAGAATTCCAATTAAGACAGCTCCAATGAACGTACCGAATGCATTTGGTTTTCCGGAACCAAGTACAGAATAACCAATCAATGCTGCGGCAACGCCGTCCATAAGTAAAGGTGCACCGGCAGAAACCTGACCAGTTCCAATTCTTGAAGCAAGAACAATTCCAGCAATTCCGGCAAACAGTCCGCTAAGTACGTAGGCGAGCGTACGATATCGTTGAACCGCAACACCTGATAATCTTGCAGCTTCTCGATTACTGCCTGTCATGTAGAGTAATCTTCCCGCTCGTGTATAAGTGAGAAAAAGGTGAACGAGAATGACGCAAACAATCATAAAAATCGCTGGAAAAGGAACGCCCGCGATTTCACCCTGGCCAATAAAAAGAAAAGATGGAATGAATTTGCCTGGGGCGGTTGTCCCGTCACTCATAGGCATATTGTTGTAAATGGAAAAACCTTTCGTATAAGTTAGTTGAATCCCATTCACGATATACATAACGGCTAGCGTTGCAAGAAGATCAGGGATTCTTATTTTAATTGTTATGAAGGCATTTATTAAGCCAATCAATACCCCGATCAGAATAGGAATGAGTAGAGCGACGAGAAGTTCTTGCCGATACCAGACTAAGGCAGATGCGCTCGCAACAGTAGCGAGACTAACGGTTGAGCCAACAGATAAGTCAAAACCTCCAACAATTAATGTAAAGGTAACACCGAGTGCAACGAGTGTCACAATTGAAATGGAGCGAAGGATATCCGCAAAGTTACTGTAAGTAAGAAAGCGATCGTTAAGAATAGTGAAGATGAGAATAAGTCCAACGATGACGAGTAACGTACCATATTTGACGAAAAAGCTGATCACTTTATCCTTGAATGGTGAGGCGATCCCTCTTTGATTTTGTGTTTGTACGAGTTCAGCTGCTGATTTCAATCTTCCTACCTCCTGTAGCTGCTTGCATAATGGCTTCCTCTGTCATCTCTTCACCTGTGAGCGTGGCAGTAATTTCGCCATCGTACATGACAAGGATTCTATCTGATAGATCAAGAAGCTCTTCGATTTCGCTGGAAAAATATAAAACCCCTTTCCCTTGATCGGCAAGCTCTTTTATTAGAGCTATCACTTCGGCTTTGGCTTTCACATCAATGCCTTTTGTTGGTTCATCAAAGAGAAATACTTTCTGATCATCGTATAACCATTTTCCGATAGCTGCTTTCTGTTGATTTCCCCCACTGAGATGATGGATCGGTTCTTTAGGTGAAGCTGCTTTAATGCCGAGCTGCGTTATTTGCCTGGATGAATAATTTTCCTCTTTTTTTCGATTAAGGAATCCTCTGAGCGAATGACGCCGTAGAGAAGGGAGCGTTAGGTTTTCTGATAATGAGAAATCGAGTAGAATACCCGATTTTCTTCGCTCTTCTGGTACAAGACAAATCCCGGCTTTAATCGCGTCAGCTGGAGAGCGAAAGCGGTATGTTTGGTTGTTAATGTGAACACATCCTCTTGTATGCTTTGTTGCTCCAAAGAGGGTTAATGCTGTTTCCGATTTTCCTGCACCTACAAGTCCTGCAACGCCAATGATTTCTCCATGATTCAATAAGAAATTCACTGTTTTTCCAGTCTCGGGTATAAAGAGATTCTCAGCCCGCATTAAAGCATGACTCGTGCTCTTTGTTTGACGGGGTTCTTTTTTTCTAAGGGTTGATCCAACCATACTGGAAATGATCTCATCCGCTGAAACAGTTTTTGTTTCAGCGGAAAGATGAACTTTGCCGTCTCGTAAAATCGTAAAACGGTCGCTTATTTCTTCTATTTCTGGCATGCGGTGAGAAATGTAAATCATCCCCACGCCTTTCTTCTTCAGTTTGTTAATAAGATGAAATAATAGCTTTGTTTCCTCTACACTAAGTGGAGCAGTTGGTTCATCCAGGATCAAATATTGCGTCTCCTGTGCCATTGCTCGAGCAATTAAGATCATTTGTTTCTCTGACAGCGAGCATTCGCAAGCCAGTTTATCAGGTGTTAAAGTAATACCAAGAGAGTTAAGTAAATCTCTTGTTCGTTGCCGTTCTTTGTTAGAAGAATAGCGTTTGAAAGGAGATTTATTCATTGAGTCAGCCCAAATATTTTCAGAAACGGATAGGGTAGGAAACAAAGCCGTATCGACTTCTTGTACAACTATTCCGATGCCAGCTTTTTTTGCATCGGAAGGTGTATGAATCGGTAGAGGTTCTCCGTTAAGTAAAATAGAACCGCTGTCTCGTTCATAGTCTCCACAAACCATTTTCATAAGCGTGCTTTTACCAGCTCCATTCGTACCGAGCAGGGCGTGCACTTCGCCTGAACGAATCGTTAGGGAGACGTTTTTTAATACAGGGATATTTCCGAATGATTTAGAGATGTTTTGAATGTATAACTCACTCATTTGCTATCATCCTGTTGCGTTAATTTCTCCATCCACGGAGAAATAGCTGCGTCAGAAGAGCCCCAGTCATCGACGTAATTGCCTAATTCACTCATTGAAATGGTTTCGTCTGGTAAATCAGATTGTTTTACTAGATGCGGATCAAGTGAGAAAATCTCAGGCGTTTCTTCTCCAGCAATTTTCTGATAAGCAAAACGTACTTGAACACGTCCTACTTCCGCCGGATCAGTAGCGGCAGATGAAAGCCATGGGCTATTATCCTTTTGCATCATTTGGAGATCTTCGTCACTCATGTCGATGCCATAAACTTTGATTTCTTCTCGACCAGCTTGCTCAATGGCACGAGTAGCGCCTTTCGCAAATTCATCCCATGGGGCAAATACAGCATCAATATCTCCTTTGTTTGGATATTGCTTTAGAATAGTTTCCATTTGGGTTTGGGTATCAAGAGCTGTATTAGCACTCGCGGTCCCGAACTTAGCGATTTCATTGATTTCTGGATAGCGCTCCTGGAAGGCCTCATAAATCGCATTTCGTCGCTCCATGGGCGCAAATCCTCCTACCCACACATAGACAATATTTCCTTCACCATTTAAATCTTGAGCAAGCGTTTTTAATGTATTCCATGCAAGACTATAATCATCTTGATCAATAACTGTTACACCTGGCACGTTAATATCGCTATCAAACACAACGACAGGTATGCCTTTATCAACGGCTTTTTTCACTCCAGCTTCGAGTGCATCTGCTCGGCCATGATCAATTAAGATCGCATCGACTTTTTGGTTGATGGCTGTATCAAGGTGTGTAGCCATCTTGGAAAGGTCATTATCAGCATTATAAACTTGAACGCTTCCGCCAAATTTTTCAACCTGATCTTCAACTCCTTTTACGTACTGGGAAGAAAATGTACCGAGGGATGCTTGCATAATCGCTGCTATTTTGATAGGTTTTTGAACTTCTTTTGGAATGTCTGAAGAAACTTTAGACGTTTCTTCACCCGTGTTCGCAGTTGCCTCACTTGATTCCGTATTGCTTGCTTCTGGTGCACTTACGGCATCTTGCTCACTCGTACAAGCTGCAAGCACGACGAGAAGAAGAATGGATAAAATAAGTCCTAAGCGTTTCATGAATGTACCTCCGTGTTTTTAGCGTGTGGGAAAGCAAGATGAGCAAGGTTTTCAGCATACGGTGTTCGAACGATACCGTGCTCCGTAATGATTCCGTTAAGTAATTCATTTGGCGTCACATCAAAAGCAGGATTAAATACACCAATGTTTTCAGCTGCAACACGTTCACCTTTATAGTGCGTGACTTCTTTCGGGTCTCGCTCCTCAATCGGAATCGCTTCTCCGTCAGGGATCGAGTAGTCAATTGTTGAGATGGGTGCAGCAACATAAAAAGGAACGTTGTATGCTTTTGCGATATGGGCAAGGCCGAGCGTACCAATCTTATTAGCTGTATCACCATTTGCAGCAATCCGATCAGCACCGACTATAACTGCAGCGATTTTCTTCGTTTTTAAAACGTGAGCTACCATACTGTCTGTAATAAGCGTAACGTCAATACCAGCACGCTCAAGCTCCCATGCGGTTAATCGAGCACCTTGTAGAACTGGTCTGGTTTCCGTCGCAATTGCAGAGATGGAGAGACCGTTTTCCTTTGCCAGATGGAGAGGCGCAAGAGCAGTCCCGTATTTTGCTGTTGCGATCCCACCTGCATTGCAGTGTGTGAGGATGGTATCCCTATCATTTAATAGCTTCAGACCATGTTCTCCAATACGCTGACAGACAAGTTCATCCTCTTTATGGATAGTAAGTGCTTCGTGCAGAATCGCTTCTTTCATTTTTTGAACTGTTGGTAAGGAAAAGCTAGCTCGGATGATGCGATCGATCGCCCAAGAGAGATTAACTGCAGTGGGACGAGAGGAGGCAAGATATTTTCCTTGGTTGACTAGCGCTGTCTTGAACGCTGTTGCTTCGTTTGTTTGAACATGCTGACTCCAAAGAACAAGACCATACGCTGCGGCGATTCCAATGGCTGGTGCTCCGCGGACCACAAGGGCAGAAATGCTATTCCAGACATCCTCGATTGCCGTTTGCTTAAGGTAGATCTCTTGTTGTGGAAGATGCCGTTGATCGAGGAGTAAGAGATGATCACCTTTCCACTGGAGTGATGAGATAACAGTCATTTAAATGACCTCCTTGATTGCTTTAATGTATTGTTCAATCGAAGTGATGCTTTTTCGGTCTAAAATAAGTTTTTTTCCAAGGGTAAGCCCCTTTTTTTCCACAGCGAGTTTTACTCTTGGATCACTGATCGTCTCGATCTCTTCTACATGAGCAAGTCCAATCGTTCTTCGGATGATTTTACAGCCGGAAAATCCAATGCTATCGACAAAAATAGATTGTAGAAGAGCGTCTAGGTATCCTCTCGAATAACGATTATCTTCTGAGAGATGGTCGTCCCATAATGATCGGAAAGTAGATTCAAATACGTTCCAAACCTCGGTAGTGACGCCAAATAAATAAGCGAGGTATCCTTCTTTCTCTTCTTCTGATCTATGGGCCTCCTGCGACAGGATACTAAGCGCAATATTGGCGATAAAAGCACCGACATCAAAACCAGCTGGCCCATAGAAAGCAAATTCTGGATCGATTATTTTGGTTGAGCTTTCCGTAACAAACAGGCTACCTGTATGTAAGTCCCCATGTATCAAAGCTTCTCCTTTTGTTAAAAAAGAGTGTTTGAGGGAGGGCACTTCAGTGAGGAAATCGTCATCTTCCCACAGCGATTCAACATCTGCTCGAAGCTCTTCTGTAAAGGCATTGCTTTCGGCATTGTAGAAAGGATCTGAAAATACGAGGGTTTCTGTTATGCCACATAAGTCTGGATTACTAAACCGTTTGGCAAGCTCTTTCTTATTTGCCGAACCAAGACCGTAGTCAGAAGTGAAAAAGAGCGTATGAGCGAGGTAGGTACCGACGTTTCTTGCAAGTTCAGGATATATACGTCCTTCAATAAGTCCTTTGCGTAAAATAGTGTGCGTTGATAAATCTTCCATAACCGTTGCGGCTTTTTCAGAGTCATGCAAATAAACGATTGGAGAAAAGTCAGGAACGAGCGAGTGAGCTTGCTTGAGCGCCTCGCTTTCAATTCTGGACCGATCAAGTGTAAGCGGCCAGGATTCGCCAACTACTTTGGCATAAGGCAAGGCTTGTTTGACGATCCAGGATTGTCCAGTTTTCTTGTGTTGAACATGAAAGACATAATTTAAATTGCCATCGCCAATTTCCTTTACATGAACAGGAGCGGTGCGATCCAAAAGCTCGTGATGCTCTAAAAATTGCACAACTGTTTCGCTTGTAAACGGTGTGTACCCTGAAGTGATCTGAATACCCATGTAAAATTCCCCTTTCAACTATTTATGGTTGTTGTATTGCATGAAGATCGGAATTTCGGCATAAAAAAAGCCTCTTTCCGAAGAAAGAGGCTTGAAGACAGAGATACTTCACACCTCTTATCTTCCAGAATGAATATCATCCTGTTGGAAGTAGCACCGTGCCATTTAAGTCATGGATTCATCTGGACTTAAAAATAGGTCGGTTGCTGGGCGTCATAGGGCCAAATCCCTCAGCCTGCTCTTGATAAGAGAAAGTTTATGAAATTATTTTACAATTTTTTCGCTTGAAATGTATGTTACAGAGAAAGGAACATGTTTGTCAATAATATTTTGAATATTATTTATAAATATCTGGACGTCGATCTTCAAAGATAGGAATGCGACTCCGGATTGATGACATTTCCTCTTCGTCAATAGAACCTGTTAAAATAACTTCTTCTTCTCCTGCTTCTGCGATAATTGTTCCCCACGGATCAATGATCAATGAGTGTCCTCCAAACGTATTATCAGGATCTGCCCCGACACGATTACAAGCAATCACGTAGCACTGATTTTCAATCGCGCGACTGATAAGTAATGCTCGCCAATGATCGGTGCGTTGCTTTGGCCATTCTGCTGGTACGAACAATACTTGGGCACCTTCAACTGCATGAAGGCGAAGCCACTCAGGAAAGCGAATATCATAACAAATGAACCCGGCACATGGGAGTTCTTCAAGTGTGAAATGACTTTTTTCATTTCCAGAAACGAGGAATTTCTCTTCATTCATCAAACGAAACAGGTGCGCTTTGCTATACTCATGAACGAGCTGCCCATCTCGATTGAACACAAGCATGGTGTTCGTTACTTCGCCGTTATGATGCTTAGCGATGGAGCCCCCGACAATATTTACGTCGTTTTTTTTTGCGAGGCGAGATAGAAAAGCAATCGACTTTTCTGCATCAGTATCTCCAATTTCATCAAGACGAGATAAATCATAACCTGTGGACCACAATTCTGGTAAAACGATGATATCTGGTTTGTCACTCACCGCCTTAGAAACAAGCTCTTCAACTTTAGAGAAATTCTTTTCTGGATTGCCAAAAGCAATATCAAATTGCAACAGGGCAAGGTTTTTCATTGATTTGTCCTCCTTACATGTTTAGAAATTGACCTTTACATGGTTGTGTATCCAAGATAACATAACTTATTAGAATTTCTCGAAAATTTTAACAGGATGTGATTCCATTTGAAACAATTTCAAACTTCAGATGCACTTAAACGTTTACCAGAACAATTTTTTGCGAAGCTTGCTGGAAAAGTGAACCGTTATGTAGAGGCGGGATATGACATTATTAACCTTGGCCAAGGAAATCCTGACCAGCCGACGCCTGCACATATTATCGAGTCTTTGCAGCAGGCAGCTGAAAACCCTGCATACCACAAGTATCCGCCATTTAGGGGGCAGCCTTTTCTGAAACAAGCCGCGGCTGAATTCTATAAGCGAGAGTTTGGTGTTGAGCTTGATCCGGAGAAAGAGGTAGCCGTCCTCTTTGGTGGAAAAGCTGGCCTTGTAGAAGTCAGTCAATGTTTGTTAAATAAAAGTGACGTGGCGCTCGTGCCAGATCCTGGCTATCCTGATTATTGGTCTGGAGTTGCGATGGCTGAAGCGGATATGCAAATGATGCCGTTACTTGAACAAAATGATTTTCTGCCTGATTATAGCGCGATCCCAGAGAGTGCTCTTGCAAAAGCAAAGCTCATGTTTTTAAATTATCCAAACAATCCTACCGCTGCTATAGCAACGAAAAGCTTTTTTGATGAAACGGTTAGGTTTGCGGATGCCAATGACATCTGTGTCGTTCATGATTTTGCTTATGGAGCGATCGGATTCGATGGAGAACGTCCTAAAAGCTTTTTGGAAACAGAAGGTGCTAAAGATGTGGGAATTGAGATTTATACTCTTTCCAAAACGTATAATATGGCAGGATGGCGTGTTGGGTTCGCTGTCGGAAACCCATCTGTAGTGGAAAGCATCAACCTGCTTCAGGATCATTTCTACGTTAGTTTGTTTAGTGCAGTGCAAGAAGCAGCTGCAGAAGCTTTACTAGGTTCACAGGAATGTGTTGAGAACCTTCGCCAAACGTACGAATCTAGACGGAATGTATTGATACAGGGGCTTCACGATATTGGCTGGGATGTAACCTCTCCTGCGGGGTCATTTTTTGCCTGGTTAAAAGTACCTGAATCATTTACTTCAGAGGGATTTGCGGACTACTTGCTTGAGAATGTTCAAATTGTAGTTGCGCCTGGGAACGGCTTTGGAGAGTATGGGGAAGGCTTTGTGAGAGTAGGCTTATTAACTTCCGAAGAGAAACTCAGGGAGGCAGTTGAACGAATTAATTCTCTTAATCTCTTTTGATTCAGAAAAGTAAAAAAATAGATTGACAGGATTTCCTACGTCTGGCATAATTCGAATCAATTACTTAAACGAATAGTTGCATACTCTTATCCAGAGAGGTGGAGGGACGAGCCCTTTGAAGCCCGGCAACCGATTTTCAAGGTTACTTGAAGACACGGTGCTAATTCTCGCAGCAAAAGCTGGAAGATAAGAGGAAGAGCATGGTGATAACGACCTCTTCCTCGTGAAGGGGTCTTTTTTGTATGATCAAAGATTGAGGACTAGCGCGATGGAAAGGAATGAGCATGATGAGTCATCTTGTGGCAACTTACCTTGTTAAGAATGACCAACAATTATCTAAGCGCGCTGAAGCGATCGCCCTTGGATTAACGATTGGGACTTGGACCAATCTACCGTTATTAGAAAAAAAGCAGTTAAAGAAGCATAAGGGTGAAGTCGTTCACGTAGAGGAAAAAGGGGAAAAGGGCATCATCGCGATTGCTTACCCCACCATCAATTTCAGTGCGGATCTACCTGCGATTTTAACAACAGTCATCGGTAAGCTTTCACTTGATGGTGAAATTAAGCTGGTTGATTTAGAGTTCTCTGCAGGGTTACTAAATCAATTCCCAGGTCCAGCATTTGGAATAGACGGTATTCGAAATCTTACAGAAGTATACGATCGACCGCTCGTTATGAGTATTTTCAAAGGAGTTATTGGAAAATCGTTAGGCGAATTGCAGGAACAAATGAAACAGCAGGCGCTTGGTCGAGTCGATTTTGTGAAGGACGATGAAATCCTTTTTGAAAATGAGTTAACCCCTCTTGAAAAGCGAGTACCCGCCTTACGAAAAATGCTGGATGAAACGGCTGAATTGACAGGAAAGCGAACGCGTTACGCAGTGAATTTAACAGGAAGAACGGCAAACCTCAGTGATCGAGCAAAGCTTGCTGTGGAATTAGGAGCAGATGCGCTTCTGTTTAATGTTTTTACATATGGACTAGATGCATTGCAATCACTTTCAGAGGACTCGGATATTCCGGTTCCAATCATGGCACACCCTGCATTCTCTGGTGCAATGGCTGCCTCAAGCACACATGGGGTAAGTTACTCCCTATTACTTGGAAAGTTGCTTCGAACTGCTGGGGCAGACTTTTCCCTTTTCCCTTCGCCTTATGGGAGTGTAGCGCTTGATCGAAGAGAGGCGCTCGCAACAGCAGAAGCCTTAACGAGAAATAATAAGCTGAAAAGAACATTCCCTGTTCCTTCAGCGGGCATTCATCCTGGACTAGTACCGCTTCTTATAAAAGATTTCGGTATAGACAGTGTGATTAATGCGGGAGGTGGCGTGCACGGGCATCCCGATGGAGCAGCTGCAGGCGGAAAAGCTTTCCGAGATGCCATTCAAGCTGTTTTAACAGAGCAACCTCTTGAACAGGCCTCTCAAAATAGTGAGGAACTTCATCAGGCTCTTACAAAGTGGGGGAGCGGGGAGGTAGTGCGATGAAGCAGCCGATTATTTTTTGCGATTTTGATGGCACCATTACGAAAAGTGATAATATCGTTTCTTTGATGAAACGGTTTGCTCCGAAAGAGTGGGAGCAAATAAAAGATGATGTGCTCGCTCAAAATATTTCCATTCGTGAAGGGGTCGGAAGGATGTTTCACTTAATCCCTTCCAAATTGAAACAGGAATTACTCGATTATTTAGTAGCTACAACTGAAATCAGACAGGGTTTTAGCGAATTCGTAGACTACACGAGGCAAGAAGGGATCGAGCTCTATATCGTCAGTGGAGGGATCGATTTCTTTATTTACCCTCTTCTTAAGCCATACGGTATTCCAGAAGAAAATATCTTCTGTAATGGCAGTGATTTTACTACTGATACCATCTCAATAACTTGGCCGTATGCCTGTGGAGACGATTGTACGAAAGATTGCGGTTGTTGCAAGCCAGGTATATTAAATCGTTTTGATAAAAAGGCTAACCGAAAAATTGTGATTGGAGATTCTATTACCGATTTAGAAGCTTCAAAGCAAGCAGATTTTGTGTTTGCTAGAGATTTTTTAGCGGAGAAGTGTCAAGAACTTGGCATTCCAGCCGTTTTATTTGAAACGTTTGATGATATCGTCGAAAAGTTAACTGAAGAAAGGGGGAAGAATCATGTGCCAAGTGGAGAATCGATGGAACGAACTTGCTGATATTAAAGATGAATTAGCAGCAAGAGATTGGTTCCGTGGAACAAGTGGAAATCTTTCAATTAAGGTAAGTGATTCGCCGCTTCAATTTTTAGTAACGGCTAGTGGAAAGGATAAAAGAAAACGAACAAAAGAAGATTTCATTCTAGTGGATAGACAAGGGCAGCCAATTGAAGAGACTCTATTGAAACCATCAGCAGAGACCATTATTCATCAGGCGATCTATTCAAAGACAGATGCAGGCTGTTGCTTACACGTGCATACAGTTGAAAATAATGTTATATCTGAACTTTTTGCGGGAGAAGGAGAAGTTACGTTTCAAGGACTGGAGTTAGTTAAAGCTTTTGGTTTATGGGGACAGAATGACAAAGTGACAGTACCGATTATCGAGAATTCAGCTGATCTTTCTCTACTAGCTCATGATGTGGTGCACGTGCTTAAGAATGACACGAAAGCCATTTTGATGCGAAATCATGGGATTACAGTATGGGGACGTAATGGTTTTGAAGCAAAAAAATATCTGGAAGCATTTGAATTCCTTTTTGAATATCATCTTAAATTACGAAGCTTTCAAGCAATTGTAAGTTAATCAGTAATCAACAAAGTTTCATTAGCTTAACAAAAGAGGAGGAAGCATTAATGGCAGTAATTAAAATACGAAATACAAATGAAGTTATTGAAGGTCAAGATCGAGTAGGGGCATTTCTTCAGAATGAAGGAGTGTTATATGAACATTGGGATGTTGAGAAGCTACCGACGTTTCTTAAGGGGAATTGTCATGTTACAGAGGAACAGAAAAATGAAATTCTGAGTGTATTTGATGATGACATTCGTTCTCTAGCTAAGCGAAATGGATATGGAAACTGGGATGTGGTGGCACTTTCTGAACAAACGCCTGATCTTGATAAGATTCTGAAAAAATTTGAACAGGTTCATGTGCATACTGAGGACGAAGTAAGAGCGATAACGGCGGGACATGGGATTTTTATCATTAAAGGTAGCGTGGGGTATTTTGATGTTGAGCTCGATCCGGGTGACGTGATTTCTGTACCGGTTGATACACCACACTTCTTTACATTAATGGATGATCGGCAAGTTGTAGCCGTACGCCTTTTCATCGATCCATCAGGATGGGTAGCCCATCCATATGAAGAAAAAGAAAGTGTGAAGTGAAAAAAGGGCCGTGAGCAGTCACGGCCATCATTTTTGATTTTGCTTCAATCCCTTTAGCTACAAAATCCAATTAATTCATTCAGGTCGTTCCAACCAAAGCCGGTTTCTTTAAATGTCTTACCTGCAATTTCTGTTTCTTCCACGGCAATTTGAAGTGGATGAAAACTTTCGTAGAATTGAGAAGCTGGGTTTCCATTCAGTACCCAAACAAGCATAGACTGATAAGATTCGCTTCTAAGATGTTTAGCTACCGAGCACAGAAGTTGTTTGCCAACTCCCTTTCCCTGTGCTTCTTCAAGAAGGTATATCGCATAAAGTTCTCCATCGAATTTGTAAGCAGCTGATCTGTTTTTTCCGCCATTCGCAAATCCTATTATTTCCCCTTCTTCGACTGCCACAAGGATAATACTTCCATTTTCAATTCCTTTCCGCCAACGAGCCTCGCGTATTTGAACGTCTAATGAATTCAAATAGTCTTCTGAGATAAGCGCACGGTAAGTCGTTCTCCAGCTGTTTACATGAACATTTGCTATCGCTAAAGCATCATCTACGACCGCTTTTCTGATTTCCATTGATTACCTCCATCTCAATTTGATTTTCCTATCAGACTCATTTCGAGAGAGAGGGAATGAATCCTGCTAGTCGAATATATGAAGTAAGTCATAGTTTAAAGGAAAAGTGAAATGAAAAAAATCATAATAGAAATAGATGGCAGTTATGTTCATTGTTTTGAATGGGGAGATAGGAGTCAGCCAACTGTCATTCTTCTTCACGGTTTAACGAACAATGCATTTGGTTTTAGTGAGATGGCAGAAGGTCTTAAGGATTACTTTCATTTAATCTCGATTGATCTACCAGGCCATGGTGAGACGCCTCCATTTAATGAAGATAAGAGTTATTCTTTTGAACTTCTAACAGAGTGGCTTCATAAGGTTTGTACATCATTAAGTGACGTACCAGTCTGGCTCATTGGGCATTCGTGGGGAGCTGCCCTGGCACTTCATTATAGTAGTCAATTCTCTAAAATGGTAAAAGGTATCGTGATGATTGATGGCGGTTATCTTCATTCTTCTGATGATCCGTCACTAACGCTTGAAGAACTTCTTGAACAAATGTCTCAATGGGTGGTAGAAAATCATTACAGAAAATTGGAAGAATATGAACAAAAGAAGAAAATGGAAATCGGAAGGTGGAGCAAGTATTTAGAGCAAATGGTACATAGGGATATGGAGGAAAGGAAAAATGGCGTAGCCTTAAGGGCTAGTGGTAGTACAGTAAGAGCGATTATGAAGTCCCTCTATCAAGAACCATGCAAAGAAATTTTTCATATGGTAAATGTTCCTATCTATCTCCTAAGGGCAACACTTCCTGTAGCAGATGAAACTAATAGAAAGCATGCAGCAAACGTGATGCGGAATGAAGTGAAAGGTGAATGTAGAATTGACGCTATTCCACAGACAGGTCATGTTCTACATTGGCAAAAACCTAAAGAAGCTTTATATATGGTAGAGAGATGGTTAAAGGAGCAAACAAAGCAAAAGGGCCATACGCAAGGCCCTGAATAACAGGGGGGTTAATTGCCAACCCCCTTTGGAAAAGTGAGCGTAATGATCGTGCCCTTCCCCTTATTACTTTCGATAGTTAAGTTCCCTTTATGTTTTTTTACTATACGTTTGCATATCGTAAGCCCAAGTCCAGTCCCGTTCTTTTTGGTAGTGAAAAACGGAGAGCCGAGTTTCTCAAGCTCTTCATCTGTGATTCCGCTACCATTATCAATGATTCTAATTTGTAATTTATCGTTACATTCTCGGGCTGAGATTGTAATTTCTCCCTCTTCACCGATAGCATCCATCGCATTTTTTATCAAATTAATAAAAACTTGTTTTAATTGATTACTTTCACAATAAATCTCTGGGAGAGAAGAGTGGTACTCTTTTGTTAGAATGATTGCTTTCATATTAGCCTGGCCACTTAGCAATTCAATGACTTCATCTAATATGAGATCGATTCGATTATAGTTAAAATTAATTTTTGTTGGTTTTGCAAGAATAAGAAATTCATCGATAATCTGTTCGATCCGATGAAATTCTGAATCCATCACCTGGGCATAGCGATCAATGTCTTGATCAGAGTTTTTGAACTGTATTAATTTTAAGAAACCCTTTAAAGAAGTGAGCGGGTTTCGAAGCTCGTGTGCGATCCCAGCTGCAAGTTGTCCAACAATCGATAGCTTTTCGGATTGAGCAAGGTGCTCTTCATTCATTCTTTTCTCGGTAATATCTTTCGCAATTCCAATGATCCTCGAAACATTCCCCTCTTCTACAAGTGGCACTAGTGTAATATCAAATAGCTTGTAGCCCTGTTTTGGGAAAGAATAACCTTCTTCAAATTGAATGGTTTTCTTACGAATCATGGCTTCTTGGAATCTTTTAATCGCTTGTATTCCTTGGTCAACCCCTAGAAAGTCTTCGATTCTCCGCCCAGATATGGCTTCTTTGGAAGTCTCATAACTTGCTAGATAAGCTTCATTTACAGCTTCGATTTCATAATGGTGAACATCGATCACACGAATTTGGAAAATAAGATCTGAAATATGGTGAAAAATAATATCTAAATTCGCCTCTTGTAGCTCGCTTCCATTTTTCATAGAAATCCCCCATAATCAGCATTTTAACTTAGTACTAATTGGATATTTCTACAAGATATGCGTATCCCCTTCAAATTATGATCGATATTTGTAATAGATTGGAAATTTTTGGCGTTCGAAGTGGTTGATAAGGTAGGAGAATATAGTAATAATAATGGAACCAATCCCAATGAAAGCGCATTGCAATTCAATTGTACTTACTATAGAGTTAGAAGAAGTATTTTGAGCGCATCACATTTAGCAAGGGAGGACGGCTTAAAAGATGACCAAAAGAGACTCTGTCTTTTTCCTTAGTCTGTTCTTGTTCTTTTTTCATGGAGCAAATACAATCATCATTAGCTATATGCCAGTATATTTTCAACAAAGTGGTATGTCTGAGAGTAAAATTGGATCTATCCTAGCGATCGGACCACTTGCAGCCATAATGGCTCAACCGTTTTGGGGTTACATAAGCGATAAATTCGGAACAATTAAAAAGGTTCTACTCGTAACGTTAGTTGGCGTTGCCATCATTAGCATTTTTCTTCTAACGAACCATAACTATGTGTTTATTCTCATCTCCGCTGCGGCGTTCTATGTTTTTATGTCCCCAACAGGGGCTCTTGGTGATAGTCTAGCTGTTAAAACAGCAGCTAGCGTGAATAGAAACTTTGGAAGTATTCGAACCTGGGGCTCAATTGGTTTTGCAGTTTCAACTTTAGTAGTTGGTCAGTTTTTTGCTTTTTTTGGTATAGCTTTTATTTTGGTTCCTTTTATGCTCATGATTTTGCTTGCTTTTTTTACAGCTATGAGAGTATCAGATGTCGAAACACATAATAAACCTGTTACTGTATGGGATGCCATACGGATTGGAAAGAATCCTCGCTTCCTACTCTTTTTGATTACGATCATGTTTTTAACCATTCCGCATCGAGCAAATGACAGTTTCATAGGGATTTATATCACGGATCTTGGTGGAAATGAATCTCAAATAGGACTAGCCTGGTTCGTTGCAGTTGCTAGTGAAGCTCTCATATTTGCGACAAGTCATTTTTGGTTTAGGCGTTTTAATGAAGTGGTCTTTATCTTAATAGCAGGTTTGATCTATGCTGTCAGATGGATAGGGTTAGCTTACGTTGGAGGACCTCAAGCAGCGATACTTCTTCAAGTTTTTCACGGCGTAACGTTTGGTGTATTTTACGTTGCGGCCTTTCAATACGTGACCAAATTAGTTCCAGAGCATTTACAGGCGACAGGCCATTTGTTATTTATTTCGGTGTTTTTTGGTTTGTCTGGCATACTAGGTTCATTGCTTGGAGGAATGATTTTTGAAGAAACTTCTGGTGCTACTTTGTACAGTGTGATGGGGTACGTGACCTTAATTGGTTGTCTTGCATTACTTTTCTATCGTGTAATCGATAAGAGAAAATCCAAAAGAGACGAAAGTTATGCATAGGATAGAAGAGATTCTGTCCTATTTGAATTATCCAGTTATTTCATACCCGAATCGTAACTATATAAAACAGTTAGATTAATAGTGATGTAATTCACATAATGTTTTTAGAAGCTCCCTTACATTAAAGGTGTGTTAAGAATAAATAGTGGGGAGTGAGAGAGATGTTTGTTCATTTTCTAAGAGAAAATAAAGCAGCAGCTGGTATACTCTTTTTTATTCGGATATATCTTGATTATCAATGGGTGACATCTGGTTGGACAAAAATCACTAATGGTTTTGATGCAAATGGCTTCTTACAGGGGGCAGTAGCCAACGCTAGTGGTGAGCATCCTGCAGTTCTAGGGTGGTGGGCTACATTCTTAGAAGGCGCAGCAATTCCAAATGTCGATTTCTTTAATGTTTTAATTCCTTGGGGCGAATTCTTTGTTGGTCTCGGATTACTACTTGGAACATTTACAACACTTGCCGCTCTTATGGGAGTAATCATGAATTTTGCCTTCCTGTTTAGTGGCACGACCAGTACAAATCCAATGATGGTCATTCTTGGAATATTATTGCTCATTGCTGGTTACAATGCAGCTAAGTTCGGGCTTGATCGTTGGATTGTTCCTTATTTAAAGAAGAATATTAAAACACACCAAAGTAAGCCCATATTCCATCACTAAAGCGAAAGGTTCCGCATAAAAGCGGAGCCTTTTAAATTTCTATAAGTACGAATCAAACTATTATTAAGAAGGTTAGATGAAAAATTGATACTAATCTCACTCTTGGTATGTCGAATATTACGATCTTTATTTGTTACCCGATTAGTAAAAAGCCTTCTTCAGAAAATAAATTACATTTAGTTAAAAAATGACTGGTATCTGTAATAAATTGTAAAGAGGGGGAGCGAGTGTCACGACGAAAATGGTCTAGTGATAAATAAGTGGGAGGCTAGACTATGATCGGTATTTTCAAAGAAAATGAAGAACGTTATTTAAACTGGTATCGTGCTAATCCGGAAGGATATGTATTTAATCATTTTAAAGGGAGCGATCCTGATTATAATAAAATTCATATCGCCACATGTCGAACGTTATGGCGACAAAAAGACGCGGGTGTGCGAACGAAAGTTGAAAAGATTTGTTCAAGTAATCTTGATGAACTTATACAAATGACTGCGAATGTCAGAGACAAAAAAGGTTTTTCTTTTTGCAAAATTTGCATGACCGACCATGTGATTAAAAATGATCTATCAGTTAATTAATCATTTTTCTAGACAATGGAAGATAATGATAGAATGATACGTAATAGAAGATGGAATTAGAGAGGGATATAAAATGGGTTCTGAAGAGGTTGTTATAAAAGGAAAAGTTGTAGATGATGAAACTAGATGCCAACATTACTATAGTAAACGGGACATTATTGCGATTAAATTCAAATGTTGTGGTACATATTATCCATGTATCTATTGTCATGAAGAAACAACGGATCATTCTGTTATAAAGTGGCCCAAACACGAATTTGATGAAAAAGCTGTACTTTGTGGGAATTGCAAGTCAGAACTAACGATACAACAGTACATTTCTTCAAACTCAATTTGTCCATACTGTCAGTCTCTCTTTAATGATGGTTGTAAGCTTCACCAACATCTTTACTTTGAGCAGATCGACGCTAAATGATTTTCTTTACTTGTGGGTAGTCTGGATGTATTATTATTTCAATCCTATTGAGAAATCCTTTATTGTGTCGAAAGCATAGGGATAAAAATAACATCAGGCTTTGGTATAAAAAGAACTTTAATGGGTTATATCTTCGTGTCAAACACAGATTTCCTGTGTTTTTTCTTTTTGTTTACTTCTATATAAATGAATCGTTTTAACGCTTTTGATGTGGAAAGTATATTTCGAGGGGTTTGCGTGGCTGTTCTTAAAGAAGAAAGAGGGGTATGTCTTGAAATACAAAAAGGTTTTACTTCATCCGCCTAGAGCTTTGTTGCTTCTATTTCTATTTGTTAGTACGATCGGAACGTTTCTTCTAAAGCTACCACAGGCAACCACAACGTCAATTAGCTGGCTAGATGCCTGGTTTACGGCAATATCTGCTATCACTGTTACTGGTCTAGTAGTAGTGGATACGGGCAGTGTGTATACTATTTTTGGTCAGCTTGTTATCATGTTACTCATTCAAATTGGCGGGCTTGGCATTATGTCATTTGCAGTTGTGATCTTTCTATTAATAGGGAAAAAAATCGGGGTTTCTCAAAGGCTCTTAATTACTCAGGCATTAAATCAAAAAGGAATGGGAGGCATTGTTAAGCTCGTTCGAAGTCTACTTTTATTTTCGATCATAATAGAAATGATTGGAGCCATTATTCTTTCGGCGAGGTGGATACCTGAATACGGAGTAGGAAGCGGAATTTACGCAGCAATTTTCCATTCTATTTCAGCTTATAATAATGCTGGCTTCTCGATTTGGTCAGACAGTCTTTCTTCATATGTTGGAGATCCCGTTATCAATATTGTTATTACTCTCTTGTTTATCTTAGGTGGAATTGGCTTCACGGTTTTAATCGATCTTAAGAATAAGAAGCATTTTCGTGAATGGGCCCTTCATACGAAATTGATGGTAATAGGGAGTATCATCATAAATGCACTTGCTTTTATCGTGATTATCACGCTCGAGTGGAATAACACTTCTACAATTGGGCAACTAAATGGTCCAGGAAAAGGATGGGCTGCATTATTTCAGGCTGTAACTCCTCGAACAGCAGGTTTTAATACGGTAGATATCGGTAGTATGGAAGAAGCTTCTCTCTTTTTTATTATATGTCTTATGTTCATAGGGGCTGGAAGTGCTTCTACTGGAGGTGGAATTAAGCTTACTACCTTCATCGCTATGCTCCTTTCAGTTAATACCTTTTTAAAAGGTAAAAACGAAGTAACCATTTTTCATAAAACGCTCGCTTTCTCTATCATTATTAAAGCTCTTGCAATAACTGTGATTTCAACAGGGGTTGTTATACTCGGAGTTTTTATTCTTGAACTAACGCAGGAATCTCCTTTTTTAGTTAATTTATTTGAAGTTGTATCCGCATTTGGAACAGTAGGACTTTCAATGGGATTAACAGGCAGCCTAGATGGAATAGGAAAAGTAACAATTATTGTCATCATGATGGTTGGTAAACTTGGTCCCCTGACGCTTGCCTTCATCTTTGCTTCTAAGAAGACTTCTAAAATAAGATACCCTGAAGAAGAAGTACTTACAGGATAAAACTGCCCCCTTCCATTGATGAGGAAGGGGGGATGAAAATTAATTCCCATAAATGGTTGACGCCATTGTTATCACATGGTAAGATGTTTCTTGTCACTTCGAAAAACAAACAACATCTTACATACAAATTACATACAAAAATGTTTTAAAAAAAGACATTGACTTATATGAATGTTGCTGGTAAGATAGAAGTTGTCACTCGGGAGAACAACACCGAGATTAATAGAATTAAATCGATCTTTGAAAACTGAACGAAACGCCATGTAAGTAGTTGTTTCTACGGAAACAAAACATTGTTTTAAAGCTAGATTAAGCTTTCTATCGGAGAGTTTGATCCTGGCTCAGGACGAACGCTGGCGGCGTGCCTAATACATGCAAGTCGAGCGAAGAGATGGGAGCTTGCTCCCTGATCTTAGCGGCGGACGGGTGAGTAACACGTGGGCAACCTGCCCTGCAGACTGGGATAACTCCGGGAAACCGGAGCTAATACCGGGTAATACATCGCACCGCATGGTGCAATGTTGAAAGTTGGCTTTCGAGCTAACACTGTAGGATGGGCCCGCGGCGCATTAGCTAGTTGGTAAGGTAATGGCTTACCAAGGCGACGATGCGTAGCCGACCTGAGAGGGTGATCGGCCACACTGGGACTGAGACACGGCCCAGACTCCTACGGGAGGCAGCAGTAGGGAATCTTCCGCAATGGACGAAAGTCTGACGGAGCAACGCCGCGTGAGTGACGAAGGCCTTCGGGTCGTAAAGCTCTGTTGTTAGGGAAGAACAAGTACCGTTCGAATAGGGCGGTACCTTGACGGTACCTAACCAGAAAGCCACGGCTAACTACGTGCCAGCAGCCGCGGTAATACGTAGGTGGCAAGCGTTGTCCGGAATTATTGGGCGTAAAGCGCGCGCAGGCGGTCTTTTAAGTCTGATGTGAAAGCCCACGGCTCAACCGTGGAGGGTCATTGGAAACTGGAGGACTTGAGTGCAGAAGAGGAGAGTGGAATTCCACGTGTAGCGGTGAAATGCGTAGATATGTGGAGGAACACCAGTGGCGAAGGCGGCTCTCTGGTCTGTAACTGACGCTGAGGCGCGAAAGCGTGGGGAGCAAACAGGATTAGATACCCTGGTAGTCCACGCCGTAAACGATGAGTGCTAGGTGTTGGGGGGTTCCACCCTCAGTGCTGAAGTTAACACATTAAGCACTCCGCCTGGGGAGTACGACCGCAAGGTTGAAACTCAAAGGAATTGACGGGGGCCCGCACAAGCAGTGGAGCATGTGGTTTAATTCGAAGCAACGCGAAGAACCTTACCAGGTCTTGACATCCTCTGACAATCCTGGAGACAGGACGTTCCCCTTCGGGGGACAGAGTGACAGGTGGTGCATGGTTGTCGTCAGCTCGTGTCGTGAGATGTTGGGTTAAGTCCCGCAACGAGCGCAACCCTTGATCTTAGTTGCCAGCATTTAGTTGGGCACTCTAAGGTGACTGCCGGTGACAAACCGGAGGAAGGTGGGGATGACGTCAAATCATCATGCCCCTTATGACCTGGGCTACACACGTGCTACAATGGACGGTACAAAGGGCAGCAACACCGCGAGGTGAAGCGAATCCCATAAAGCCGTTCTCAGTTCGGATTGCAGGCTGCAACTCGCCTGCATGAAGCCGGAATTGCTAGTAATCGCGGATCAGCATGCCGCGGTGAATACGTTCCCGGGCCTTGTACACACCGCCCGTCACACCACGAGAGTTTGTAACACCCGAAGTCGGTGGGGTAACCTTTATGGAGCCAGCCGCCGAAGGTGGGACAAATGATTGGGGTGAAGTCGTAACAAGGTAGCCGTATCGGAAGGTGCGGCTGGATCACCTCCTTTCTATGGAGAATTACGAAGGTAACTTACGTTACCAACCTTACATGAGCGTTTCGTTTAGTTTTGAAAGAATGATTTATTCTTTCAAACCAGGTGAAGTGATGAAGCTTAGGCGGATTCAAACAGTAGCCTTGTTCCTTGAAAACTTGATAGCACAAACAACGACATCCAATAATTATTTTTTATGCAATAACTTAGTAATAACTGATGCGTTATGGCAGCAATGCCTAACAAATCGAAGGTTAAGCTACTAAGGGCGCACGGTGGATGCCTTGGCACTAGAAGCCTAAGAAGGACGGGACGAACACCGATATGCTTCGGGGAGCTGTAAGTACGCTTTGATCCGGAGATTTCCGAATGGGGGAACCCACCATCTTTAATAGGATGGTATCCATTTCTGAATACATAGGGAATGGAAGGCAGACCCGGGGAACTGAAACATCTCATTACCCGGAGGAAGAGAAAGCAAACGCGATTTCCTGAGTAGCGGCGAGCGAAACGGAATCAGCCCAAACCAGAGGGCTTGCCCTCTGGGGTTGTAGGACGTCTCTTTGGAGTTACAAAGGCACGGATAGACGAAGCGACCTGGAAAGGTCCATCAGAGAAGGTAACAATCCTGTAGTCAAAATCCGATGCCCTCCGAGACGGATCCTGAGTACGGCGGGACACGTGAAACCCCGTCGGAATCCGGGAGGACCATCTCCCAAGGCTAAATACTCTCTAGTGACCGATAGTGAACCAGTACCGTGAGGGAAAGGTGAAAAGCACCCCGGAAGGGGAGTGAAAAAGAACCTGAAACCGTGTGCCTACAACTAGTTGGAGCCCGTTAATGGGTGACAGCGTGCCTTTTGTAGAATGAACCGGCGAGTTACGATCCCGTGCAAGGTTAAGCTGAGAAGGCGGAGCCGCAGCGAAAGCGAGTCTGAATAGGGCGAAATAGTACGTGGTCGTAGACCCGAAACCAGGTGATCTACCCATGTCCAGGGTGAAGTTCAGGTAACACTGAATGGAGGCCCGAACCCACGCATGTTGAAAAATGCGGGGATGAGGTGTGGGTAGCGGTGAAATGCCAATCGAACCTGGAGATAGCTGGTTCTCTCCGAAATAGCTTTAGGGCTAGCCTCGCGGCAAGAATCTTGGAGGTAGAGCACTGATTGGACTAGGGGTCCTTACCGGATTACCGAATCCAGTCAAACTCCGAATGCCAACGATTTATCCGCGGGAGTCAGACTGCGAGTGATAAGATCCGTAGTCGAGAGGGAAACAGCCCAGACCACCAGCTAAGGTCCCAAAGTATATGTTAAGTGGAAAAGGATGTGGCGTTGCTTAGACAACCAGGATGTTGGCTTAGAAGCAGCCATCATTTAAAGAGTGCGTAATAGCTCACTGGTCGAGTGACGCTGCGCCGAAAATGTACCGGGGCTAAACGTATCACCGAAGCTGTGGATTGTCTTACGACAATGGTAGGAGAGCGTTCTAAGGGCTGTGAAGTCAGACCGAAAGGACTGGTGGAGCGCTTAGAAGTGAGAATGCCGGTATGAGTAGCGAAAGACAAGTGAGAATCTTGTCCGTCGAAAGCCCAAGGTTTCCTGAGGAAGGCTCGTCCGCTCAGGGTTAGTCGGGACCTAAGCCGAGGCCGAAAGGCGTAGGCGATGGATAACAGGTTGATATTCCTGTACCACCTCCTTTCCGTTTGAACGACGGGGGGACGCAGAAAGATAGGGAGAGCGCGCTGCTGGAAATGCGCGTCCAAGCGATTAGGCTGGTGAATAGGCAAATCCGTTCACCATGAAGGCTGAGTCGTGATGGCGAGGGAAATTTAGTACCGAAGTCCTTGATTCTACGCTGCCAAGAAAAGCCTCTAGTGAGGAAAAAGGTGCCCGTACCGCAAACCGACACAGGTAGGCGAGGAGAGAATCCTAAGACGATCGGGAGAACTCTCGTTAAGGAACTCGGCAAAATGACCCCGTAACTTCGGGAGAAGGGGTGCTTCCTCGGGTTTATAGCCCAGGGGAGCCGCAGTGAAAAGATCCAAGCGACTGTTTAGCAAAAACACAGGTCTCTGCAAAGCCGTAAGGCGAAGTATAGGGGCTGACACCTGCCCGGTGCTGGAAGGTTAAGAGGAGGGGTTATCCCTTACGGGAGAAGCTCTGAATCGAAGCCCCAGTAAACGGCGGCCGTAACTATAACGGTCCTAAGGTAGCGAAATTCCTTGTCGGGTAAGTTCCGACCCGCACGAAAGGTGCAACGACTTGGATACTGTCTCAACGAGAGACCCGGTGAAATTATAGTACCTGTGAAGATGCAGGTTACCCGCGACAGGACGGAAAGACCCCATGGAGCTTTACTGTAGCCTGATATTGGATTTTGGTACAGCTTGTACAGGATAGGTAGGAGCCATAGAAGTCGGACCGCCAGGTTCGATGGAGGCGTCGGTGGGATACTACCCTGGCTGTACTGACATTCTAACCCAGCACCGTGATCCGGTGCGGAGACAGTGTCAGGTGGGCAGTTTGACTGGGGCGGTCGCCTCCTAAAGTGTAACGGAGGCGCCCAAAGGTTCCCTCAGAATGGTTGGAAATCATTCGCAGAGTGTAAAGGCACAAGGGAGCTTGACTGCGAGACCTACAAGTCGAGCAGGGACGAAAGTCGGGCTTAGTGATCCGGTGGTTCCGCATGGAAGGGCCATCGCTCAACGGATAAAAGCTACCCTGGGGATAACAGGCTTATCTCCCCCAAGAGTCCACATCGACGGGGAGGTTTGGCACCTCGATGTCGGCTCATCGCATCCTGGGGCTGAAGTAGGTCCCAAGGGTTGGGCTGTTCGCCCATTAAAGCGGTACGCGAGCTGGGTTCAGAACGTCGTGAGACAGTTCGGTCCCTATCCGTCGCGGGCGCAGGAAATTTGAGAGGAGCTGTCCTTAGTACGAGAGGACCGGGATGGACACACCGCTGGTGTACCAGTTGTTCCGCCAGGAGCATAGCTGGGTAGCTACGTGTGGAAGGGATAAGTGCTGAAAGCATCTAAGCATGAAGCCCCCCTCGAGATGAGATTTCCCACAGCATGAAGCTGGTAAGATCCCTTAGAGATGATGAGGTAGATAGGTTCGGGGTGGAAGCGTGGCAACACGTGGAGCTGACGAATACTAATCGATCGAGGGCTTAACCTAAAATATTGGAAAGTTGTGCGTGCTATCTAGTTTTCAGGGAACACCTGAAATAAGGAAGTTCGATTAAGTGCCACCACGTCCTGTGGTGAACACCGAACGGCTAACATCCTGTTAGTCTAGTGATGATGGCGAAGAGGTCACACCCGTTCCCATGCCGAACACGGAAGTTAAGCTCTTCAGCGCCGATGGTAGTTGGGGGATCTCCCCCTGCAAGAGTAGGACGTCGCTGGGCAACATAAGAGAAGCGAGAGACCTGAGGGTCTCTCGCTTTTTTGTATTCAAAAAGTGTAGTAAGCTCGTAAGAGAAAAAAGCTGCAGGAAAGACAATCAAAGACTTCTTCGAAAGCTTCGTAGGGGTGGGAGAAGCAAGAAATTCGAGGAAGCAAGTGATGTCAGACCGGAGTGGATATTCGAGAGATCCATGAGGATCTGGCATCGCGCAGCTGACGAAGAAGTTCGCCGCTTATCGCGCCCCGTATGAGAACACGGAAGTTAAGCTCGAGCGCCGATGGTAGTTGGGGGATCTCCCCCTGCAAGAGTAGGACGTCGCTGGGCAATGAAGAGAAGCGAGAGACCTGAGGGTTTCTCGCTTTTTTATATGTTTTTTTACGTTCGAGGAATTAATCTCAAATGCGCGGAATTATTACGGAAAAGCGCGGGAAAAATCCGGATTTCGCGGAATTATATAAAATATCGCGGAATTAATGGGTAATGATAAGCTTCTTGGTATTATAAAATTGATAGAGATTTCTTAAAAGATCAGGTGAATTGTATAAAATAATGCTTTAAAATCGAGGGGAAGAACTAGAATCTACTATTAATGGAGTGAACCCTTTTGGAACAGCTTCTTTTCAATCTTAATCATTGTAATAACAATTTGGTTAATGATTAAAGTGTTACATATCGCGTTTAAGAGATTCGAATAAATTATTCATTTGTCTTATAGGTAGACCACTTATTTAGCTACAATATCGTTAGTTGGCATCTATAGCACATTCAAACTGTATGCCTCCCTTTCTTCGAACTAAAATGATAGTAGAGGTGAATGTGATGAGTGAAATCGTTATCGTTTGGTTTAGACGGGATTTTCGTTTAAACGACCAAACTGCTCTTGAAAAGGCTATCGCCTATTGTGAAGAAAATGATGCTAACTGGGTAGGGATTTTCCAGCTTGATCCCCATTTTACGAATACAATCGATCTCCACCATGATTATTTCTTTCGGACGGTGGCTGAATTTCAAGAACGCTGTAAAAATGAGAAACTTCCCTTTCAAATTAGCTACGGAACTCCAAAAGACGTATTTGATAAGGTAACGGCTCGTTTAAATGTAACGGCCATTTTCTTTAATGAAGATGAAGCAGGTTACGGAGCGAGGCGCGATCATGAAGTGAGTAACTTGCTGAAAGAGAAGGGCATTAAAGTATTTTCTTATAAAGATTACTACCTTCATGGTTCTAAAGAAGTTAGGAAACATGATGATACGATGTATAAGGTATTTACGCCCTATTATAAGCAATGGCGGACGCTAAGAAAGCCACCAGTCATTCAAAATGATTTTAAGAAGGTTAAGAAGTATGCTCATTCGTTAGATCATACACTTGATCCCGAATCTGAAGCCGAATTTGAAATCATACTAAATAAGTGTGAAGCAAATTGGCAAGCGATTGGTGAAAAGAGTGCAAATCAACGGGCGAAGCGTTTTGTGAAAGAAAGAATCAAGGATTATGATAATCATCGAGATGTTCCTTCATTTGTGGGGACGAGTAAGTTATCACCGTATTTAAAGACAGGTACTCTCTCTGTCCGAACCCTTTTTCATATGGTAGCGGAATATGATCATAAAGGGGCAGAAACGTTTATTCAGGAACTTTCTTGGCGTGATTTTTATGGAATGGTTCATTCAGAGTTTCCTGAATTTCGAGATCGTGAATTTCAGTCCAAATATCGAAGCATTCCGTGGAATGACAATGAAGAAAAATTCCAGAAGTGGAAAGAGGGTAAAACAGGCTTTCCAATCGTTGATGCTGGAATGAGGCAACTAAATCAGGAAGGATGGATGCATAATCGACTTCGTATGATTACGGCTTCATTTCTTACAAAAGATTACCTTATCGATTGGAGACTTGGTGAGCGTTACTTTGAGGAAAAGCTGATTGATTATGATGAGTCTTCCAATACTGGAGGATGGCAGTGGGCTTCTTCGACTGGTACAGATGCTGTCCCTTATTTTCGCATCTTCAATCCGACGACTCAGGCAGAACGATTTGATCCGGATGGTGTTTATATTAAGAAATACGTTGAAGAGTTAAAAGGTGTGCCTAAGAAGTATATCCATCAA
The DNA here is from genome assembly GCF_056173665.1 of Anaerobacillus sp. QJM3NY_17. NCBI lineage: Bacteria > Bacillati > Bacillota > Bacilli > Caryophanales > Bacillaceae > Anaerobacillus > Anaerobacillus sp. QJM3NY_17. The sequence continues at coordinate 740,089 of NZ_CM149685.1, forward strand.
CCATCAAAAATGACTGAAGAAGAGCAAAAGGAAAATAACTGTGTCATTGGGGAAGATTACCCACTTCCAACTGTGGATCATAAAGTACAGCGCCAAAAGGTGCTAAGTGTTTATAAAGAAAGAACGTGATAAAAAGGTCAGGTGCTATATACGCGCCTGATCTTTTTTTGATGGATAAGAGGACAAGAAATGCGCATGCTAATTGGAAGAGAATGCTAAGTGCGGAGCTGATTCATGTGAAATGGTTTAAGAAAGGCGCTTCTGAAAAGCCATCTACGTTAGAGGAAATGATAAAAGACCTTAAACAATCGATCGATTTTGTAGCATATGAAAATAAAGCGAGCGATCAGCCTTATCGGTTAATCTATTTTGCATCGCTTGTTGATTCTGAACAGCTCCACCGTGACATATTGCCAGTAATTAAAGAATGTAAGTCAAAATCACTTGAAGACTTAAAAGGTATTCTTCCAATCGAAAATATTGAGATTTCATCAGAGCTATCAGTCATCCAAGAACGGTTGTTAGAAGGTTATCTTGCCATCCAACTTTCACGAGGTCAAAAGGTTCTCCTTGTAAACATTAGTCTTCGCAAATCAAGAGATTTATCTGCTCCTGAAATTGAATTTAGTGTGATGGGACCGAAAGAAGGTCTAGTCGAAGATCTTCATACAAATATGAATTTAATTCGTAGAAGAATCCCTCATCCCAGGTTGAGAATGAAAGAGATTACCGTTGGAACGATAAGTAAAACGAAGGTTGTCGTTGCCTTTATTGAGGGTGTGGCTAGTGAACAGAATATTAATACCGTTATGCAGCGTCTCGAAGATCTCGATTTTGATATTATTTCTGACTCTTCCTTTATTGGTCAGATGTTAGAAGACAATTCTCTGTCTGTTTTTCCGCAAATGATTGATACGGAACGAACGGATCGTATTACAGGACATATGAATTTTGGTGCATTTGCGATCTTAACAGAAGGCTCTTCTAATGCTCTAATTGGTCCAATTAATTTTGGGCAATTGTTAGTTTCCTTTGAAGATTACTATCTTGGATGGAATATTGCTTCCTTTTTTCGTGTCGTCCGCATGATTGCCATTCTAGCGTCGATTATCGCTACTCCTTTGTACGTTGCAGTTTTAACGTATCATTATGAATTATTTCCTTCTAAGTTATTAGCAACGTTAATTTCATCAAGAAGTGACATCCCTTTCTCTCCTGTTATTGAAGTGTTTTTTCTTGAAGTGACAATCGATTTGTTACGAGAGGCGGGGGCAAGGATGCCGACGAAGGTTGGGCAAACACTCGGTATTGTAGGAGGTATTGTTATTGGAACGGCTGCTGTTGAGGCTTCTTTAACTAGTAATATTCTGTTGATTTTGGTTGCCTTATCAGCTCTTGCTTCTTTTACAACACCAGTTTATCGCATGACTAATACGATTCGTTTTTTACGCTATCCTTTAATTGTGTTCGCACAATTTCTTGGCTTAATCGGAGTAGCGCTGTTTGGACTATTTATTCTAACGCATATGATCAGGTTAACATCATTTGGAAACCCATATCTCGCGCCGCTTTATCCTCCGAGGGTAAAAGATTGGTACGATTCTTTCTTTCGTTTACCTTATGTCATGCAAAAAAACAGATTTCAATTTTTTCGAGGGAAACAGACGAAGCGATTTGAGGATAAGAAAAAACGCCAAGAGCATCATTTGGATTTCGATGAGCAGTAGAGGGTGAGTTGCATGGAACAGAGCAAGCGAAATGATCTTCTTATATCTCCCTTCCTGATCATGTTTATTATTCACAGTAATCAGGTGGGAGTTGGAATACTAGGCTTTCCTCGCTATATTGCGGCCTATGCAGGAAATGATGCCTGGATTGTCGTTATAATTACAGGTGTTATTTTTCACGTGTTTATATGGATGATGTATCGTGTTCTTAGTGATGGTTCTTATGACATTATTGATCTTCATCATAAGTGGTTCGGAAAGTGGATAGGAGCGTTTTTTAACATTGCACTAATGATGTATTTATTGCTAGGGACGATTGTTATTCTTCGTACGTTTATAGAAGTCATTCAGGCCTGGATGTTTCCTGAATTAGCCACTTGGATACCTGTCGGAATGTATTTGTTGTTAACGTATTATGTGCTTGCTGGAGGTTTTCGAACTGTAGCAGGCATCTGTTTCTTTGGAGTGGTTATTCCAGTGTGGCTAGTATTTACGGCAACGGCTCCATTGAAATTTTCTACATTTAGCAACATATTCCCTATCTTGGATCATTCGTTGCAGGAATTTGCTCTTGGAACAAGGCAGATGACGCTAAGCTATGTTGGCATAGACATCTTATTACTTGCTTATCCATTCTTAAAAAATCCGAAGAGCTCTCGTATATGGGCACACATGGGCGTTTTATTAACGACATTGATTTACACGATGGTTATGGTAATTTCTCTTGCATTTTATAGCGAGGGGCAACTTCAGCAGTCTATTTGGTCTACACTAATTGCATGGAAGGTTGTCGAGTTGCCATTTGTAGAGCGATTTGAGTATCTTGGGATAACATTCTGGTGCTTCGTTGTTTTTCCTAATATTTGCTTAACGATGTGGGGGGCAAGTCGAGTTGGAAAAAAGGTGTTTCATATAAAACAAAAGTACTTTGTTCTGGTTTTGATTGCATTTGTTTTTACAGCATGTGTGATGGTTACGAATCGTGATCAGGTGGACTATCTGAATACGATAACTTCTATTATAGGAACCTACGTTTATTACTTTTATATTCCATTTATTTTCTTATACAGCATGATTTGGAGGAGAGTGAAGAGGCGAACATGAAATATTTCAGCTTAATAGTTCTTTGTATGCTTCTGACAGGTTGTGTAGCAGAGGAAATAATTGATGAAGTTCCCATTCTATTTATCGTTGGCTATGACAACGGCGAAAAAGGGAAAATCAAAGGAACGATTTCTCTCCAAACATTTGATCCAAATCAAGAAGTTGAGACAAGGTCATTTGAAGCGGAGGCATATACAAGTAAAGGACTTCGCAATCAATTAAGTGGTTTACCTAAGCCAATTTCGATAGGGAAGATGGCGGTATTGTTATTTAGTGAAGATATGGCTGAAGAGGGAATCATAGATGTGTTAGATAGTTTTCTAAGAGACCCAGCAGCTGGTCGTCTCATTTACGTTGGTGTAGTAGAAGGAAGTGCAGGCGAACTCATAAAAAATGAATTTCAATATTTACAGGGAATCGGCCCATTTCTACAGAATCTAATTAAACAATCGATTGAGTATGGAAATATGCCCCAAAATAATATTCACTTGTTTGATTACAAATATTATGGCGATGGGATGGATCCAGTTGTTCCTATACTTAAGAAAGAAAAGACTGAAGTGAAAATAACTGGTCTCGCTTTGTTTGAAGATGAAAAGATGGTTGGGAAACTGAACTTGGATGAAATGTTTATGTTCGCATTAATTAATAAAAGTTACAGCGCTGGTTTATATGAGTTGGAGCTTCCAGATGGAGAATATGCAAACCTACAAAAGATCAAATCAAAAGTGAAATATAAGGTGAAAAATGGGAATACCAATCCTTCAGTAAACATAACAATTAAGTTAAATGGAAATGTTGTAGAGTACACAGGGGATAAGTTGAGTAAAGAGACAAAAGAAGAAATTGCAGAGACGCTTGAACGTAACGTGCAAGCTCAAGGTAATGAGATGGTTAAGAAATTTCAAGAATTAGGAATAGATCCTTTCTCAATCGGTGATCATGCTCGTAGTCAGACTAGAGATTTTGATTTTAAAAAATGGTATGACCGTTATCCTGATGTTCCTGTAACGATTGATGTTAAAGTGAATATTGGAGAATCAGGAATCATTGATTGAGGAAAGGTGTGAAGGGCTCATGAGCAATTACACACAATATAGGAATAAAAAAACTCGTTTTAAAAATCGATTCGATTTTTAAAACGAGTTTTTTATGTACCTTTACTTAGATAATATGGTAGAGGAGTGGTAGTAAATGATTTTACTCGATGGTTATCAGTTATCATTAAATGATCTTAGAAAACTTTTATATAACGGTGCGCGTGCTAGTTGTTCGAAAGAGAGTCTAAAGCGTGTTGATCAAAACAGAAAAGCAGTGGAAACGATTGTTGCAACCGGGGAGACAGTGTACGGTATTACAACAGGATTTGGCAAGTTAAGTGATGTTCATATTCAAATTTCAGATGTTGATCAGCTTCAGTTGAACCTTATTTATTCCCATGCATGTGGTATCGGTGAACCCTTTCCCCCCCTTGTATCAAAAGCTATGCTTTTGCTGCGAGCGAATGCTTTACTGAAAGGATTTTCAGGGATTAGGCGTGAAGTGATTGAAAGACTATTGCTATATGCCAACGAAGAAATTCTACCCGTTGTACCGCAGCAAGGATCACTTGGAGCAAGCGGTGACCTGGCCCCTTTAGCTCATCTTGTTCTTCCGTTATTAGGTGAAGGAGAGGTATTCTACCGGGGAAAGCGAGAGAACGCGACTGTTCCAATGAAAGAGAAAGGAATCGAACCGATTAAATTAACCGCTAAGGAAGGTCTTGCGCTTATTAATGGAACACAGGCGATGACGGCGATGGGCGCTGTCACTTATCTTGAAGCAGAAAAACTCGCCTACGAAGCGGATGGGATCTCATCTCTTACATTAGAAGCCTTGAGAGCTATTACAGACGCCTTCGATGAGGACATTCATTTGGTCAGAGGTTACCCTGAACAAGTGGATGTGGCTAGAAGGTTAAGAAAGCTATTAAAAGGGAGTCAGTTAACAACGAGGCAAGGAGAGATAAGGGTTCAGGATGCTTATTCCCTCAGATGTATTCCTCAAGTACATGGTGCCTCCTGGCAAGCCCTTGCTTATGTAAAAGAAAAACTTGAAATTGAAATGAATGCCGCCACGGACAACCCACTTATTTTTGATGGGGGAGCGAAAGTACTATCGGGAGGAAATTTTCATGGACAGCCCATTGCTCTTGCAATGGATTTTCTTTCGATTGCGATGGCTGAATTTGGGAGTATTGCAGAACGTCGTATTGAACGTCTCGTGAACCCGCAATTGAATGATCTTCCTGCATTCTTAAGTCCCAAACCAGGGTTACAATCAGGCGCAATGATTATGCAATACGCAGCAGCATCACTTGTCTCAGAAAACAAAACCCTTGCCCATCCGGCTTCAGTTGATTCCATTCCATCCTCAGCCAATCAGGAGGATCATGTTAGTATGGGAACGATTGGCTCTCGACACGCTGCCCAAATTACAACAAATGTGAGAAGAATTCTAGCGATTGAAGCGATTTGTGCAATGCAAGGAATTACCTATCGAGATTCCACGAAGCTTGCACCAGAAACGAAAAAAATATATGAGGCAGGAAGAGGCATTGTTCGAGAAATAGACTGCGATCGCATTTTTTCATATGATATCGAACGATTGACCGATTGGTTAAAGGAAAATGGGGATATCGAGAAAATTGTGGTAGGTGTGTAGGAACATCCTTCCGTGCAAATAACAAAATGAAATAAAAGTAGAAGAATGATATAGTAGATGAAATAGATGGAAAGCAGGGGGCAATACAGTGAATGAAAAAGAAATCGAAATCCTAGAAATTTTAGAGGATAATGCACGCGTACCAATGGATGTTTTAGCTGATATGGTTGAATTATCAGTTGAAGAAGTAGAGAAAATCATTAAGAAACTTGAAGAACAGGATATTATTTTAAGCTATTCATCCGTCATTAATTGGGATAAAACTTCTGGCAAAGACGGTGTTGCAGCCATGATTGATGTGAAGGTAACCCCAAAAAGAGATGTTGGCTTTGATGAGATTGCTGAGCGTATTTATCGTTTTCCGGAAGTGAAAGCGGTGTACTTAATGTCAGGAGCGTTTGATTTGTCTGTTCAGATCGAAGGGAAAACGATGAAGGAAGTTGCTTTCTTTGTTTCTAACAAGCTTTCAACACTTGATTCAGTTTTATCGACAACAACGCATTTCTTACTTAAAAAATATAAACACGACGGTGTGATTTTTGAACCGGAACAGAAGGATAAGCGGATTGTGGTGTCACCATGAAGGAAGTTCAACAGCAGTATATTTCTAAAACAGCTTCTCAATTAAAACCTTCAGGTATCCGAAAATTCTTTGATCTTGCTTCCCAAATGGATAATGTTATTTCACTTGGTGTTGGTGAGCCAGATTTTGTTACACCGTGGAATGTATGTGAAGCGGGCTACGCTTCACTTGAAAGCGGCTATACAGCTTATACGGCAAATGCAGGTCTGCTAGAGTTAAGGGAAGAAATTTCGTCTTACTTAGATGAACAATTTTCACTGAGCTATTCAGCTGAATCACAAATCATATTAACTGTTGGAGCAAGTCAGGCGATTGATCTGGCTTTTCGAGCGGTGATTGATCCGGGTGATGAGGTTATTATTGTCGAGCCAGGTTTTGTTGCATATTCACCAGCTGTAACGCTCGCAGGTGGGACACCTGTCTCTTTGGAAACAAAGGCAGAGGACGAGTTTAAAATAACGCGTGAGTCGCTTGAAAAAGTGATTACGAAGCGAACAAAAGCGATCCTTCTGTGTTTCCCGAGTAACCCTACTGGTGCCACAATGTCTGAAGCAGAATTGAAGAACGTAACGGACATCATTGAAGAACATGACCTACTCGTACTTTCGGATGAGATCTATGCGGAATTAACGTATGATGAGACGCATTATAGCATTGCCCGAGCTGATGGCATGAAAGAGCGTACAATTCTTATTTCAGGTTTCTCGAAGGCATTTGCTATGACGGGCTGGAGACTTGGTTACGTGACGGGTCCTGAAGAAATCATTGCGGCGATGTTGAAAATTCATCAGTATACAATGATGTGTGCGCCGACAATCGCTCAGCACGGGGCACTCGAAGCTTTGAAAAGTGGAAGAGACGATCTTGAGAGAATGAAGAAAAGCTATCGTCAGCGAAGAAACTTTCTTGTTAAAGCATTTAACAACATCGGACTTTCCTGTCATATGCCAGGTGGTGCATTCTACGCATTTCCATCCGTACAGGCAACTGGGATGACATCAGATGAATTTGCTGAAAAGTTATTAGAAGAAGAGCAAGTCGCTGTTGTGCCAGGGCATGTCTTTGGTGCTGGTGGAGAAGGCTATGTGCGCTGTTCTTACGCAACGTCAATCGATTCTTTGCAGGAAGCTGTTAAGCGAATCGAACGGTTTGTTAACCGTCACAATTCAAAAGGATAATTAGGAACGCCGTCCTCAGTGAGGACGGCGTTATGTATTAATAGGAAGTTGGATCCTCTTTGCTTGTTGAAATACTTGAAGACGTTTGTTTGGAAAGTAACTGTCTGAGCAATTCATTCTGCTCTTGATCAGCAGCGTTCTTTCTTTTCATATAGCTCATCGCTTTAAATAGGAATACGATCGTTAATACCACGATAAATAAAATAATGACCATATATAGAAAACCAAATAATTCAAAAAGCATGCCAAATCCATCCATGCCACCACTATTAGACATCATCAAATCACCTCCTCATCTGATGTTGATTTCACCACTATTTTCTAAATTTTAAACCCGGTATTTTCCTTCAATAGAAGAGCTTTAGCATACGTCTCCTTTTCTAATATGACGTGTTATGATATTATTATAAAGTTGGAGAGTTCGTAATTCCCTCCTCTCGTAAAACAAAACTAGGGACCGTGAAAAGTGTAGCCCAGTTCTCTGAATGGAGATGGGGTTTTTCATGCGTCTCCCTTACTGAATAAAGAAGGGGGCTTTTTTTATGTCTTTTATGATTCCAAAGAAAGTAGAAGTACTTGGAGAAGATATTCAGAAAAGCGAATTAAAGTATCATCATAAACGAGTAGCGGTAACAAAAGAATTTACATTTGATGCTGCGCATCATTTGCACTGCTACGAAGGTAAGTGCAAAAGCATGCATGGCCATACGTATAAAGTCGTCATCACAATCAGTGGATTTGTAAATGAGATTGGCATTTCAGTTGATTTTGGTGAGATCAAAACCCTATTTAAAGAAGTGATTGATTCGAAGTTGGATCATCATTATTTAAATGAAGTGCTTCCGAACATGAACACGACCGCTGAAAATATGATTGTTTGGATGTGGGAGCAGTTAGATCAAGCTCTGACTGAGCGCAATATGAAAGATCTTGGTCAGCGCATTGAAGAACTAGTTCTCTATGAAACACCAACAAGCTACGCAACGCTAAAGCGGGAATGGATGGAAGAAAATGAGTAAATGGGTGCTACCGGAACAATCCGAATATATGAAGTGGGAACTACCGATGGTGGAGGTATTTGAGACAGTAGAAGGAGAGGGAACGCGCGCTGGTTTTCCAACAGTATTTGTACGCGTCTTTCACTGTAACTTGCGCTGTAGCTGGTGTGACACACCTTATAGCTATGCACCGGATAAAGCAGAATACACAGGTTCAATTGCCTCGATTATCGATCAAATCAAACAATATAATAGCCGTCACATTTGTTTTACAGGAGGGGAGCCGTTAATTCATCGTGAGAAATCAATGGCGCTTATTCAAGCGATGGTAGATCTTCCGCATATTGAAGACATTCATATCGAAACGAACGGAGCGATTGATCTTACGCCATATGAAGCGGTTCGAAAAGACGATGAAGCCTGGCAGGAGAAAGTTCGTTTTGTGATGGACTATAAGCTGCCTGATTCTGGTGAACAGCATCGCATGCTTCATGAGAACTTTGATCTTCTTGATACACATGATGAAATTAAGTTCGTGATCGGCTCTGATGAAGATTTCACAGTAGCGACTGAAGTTGTCTCACAAAATCATCAAAAAGGTCAGGTATTGTATAGTCCAGTGTGGGAAACGATGCCTCCACACAAACTTGTTGAAAAAATTCTAGAAGCAGGACTAAGCAAAGTGAAGCTAAGTATGCAGCTTCATAAGATTATTTGGGATCCTAATAGAAGAGGTGTGTAACGTGAATAAAAAAGCAGTGATTGTATTGAGCGGTGGTTTAGATAGTACAACATGCATGGGAATCGCGAAGGAAAAAGGCTATGAGCTTTATCCGATTACATTCCACTACGGCCAAAAGCATAACCGAGAAGTAGAGCAGGCGAAGAAAGTAGCGGAATATTACAATGCACCCGATCATCGCATTGTGAACATTAGTTTTCTAAATCAAATTGGGGGCAGTGCCCTTACAGATGATTCCATTGATGTACCAACAGATATGGATGAAGATGAAATTCCAGTTACTTACGTACCAGCTCGTAATATGATCTTTCTTTCTCTTGCCTCTGCTTACGCAGAAGTGATTGGAGCTGAAGCGATCTACATCGGTGTATCTGCCGTTGACTATAGTGGATACCCGGATTGCCGACCAGAGTTTATTGAAAGTATGAATGAAACGGTTAATCTAGCTACAAAAGCTGGAGCAACAGGTAGTGAAATGAAGATTGATACGCCGTTAATTAACTTGACGAAAGCAGATACGGTTAGTGAAGGCTTACGTTTAAGCGTTCCTTATGAACTAACGACATCTTGCTACAATGGTGAAGAAGAAGCATGTGGCGAGTGTGATAGCTGTCGTCTGCGTCTGAAAGGCTTTGAAGAAGCTGGAGCGGTAGATCCGATACCTTATAAAGTGTAATAAAAAGCTGCCGGAGGATACTCCGACAGCTTTTTATGTTTTGGACAATAAACTTCCAACGGAGGAGTGGTTCGACATATAGCGCGGGTGACAGGCACCCGCGCCGACCGCCGAATCCGCACCCCTGCTTACTCAGGCATTTCCCCGCTATAAACAGAAGATGGGCGGATGATTCGGTTATTGTCATTTTGCTCGTACACGTGTGCGATCCAACCTGCCGTTCTGGCTGCTGTAAATGTTGGGGTAAACAGTTCTGTTGGTAGCTCGATCGCTCTTAAGATGGCTGCTGCATAGTACTCCACATTCGCATAAAGTTTTCTGTCAGGTTTGTACTCCTGGAGAAGGCGTACGGCCGTGTCTTCTACTTCGTGTGCAAGTTTAAACTCAGCATCGTCATAGAAGTCTGAAGTAATCTCGCTTAAAGCGGCGGCACGGGGGTCACGCGTTTTATAAACCCGATGTCCAAAGCCCATTAGCTTCTCACGATTTTCAAGTTTACGTCGCAATACTTTCTCAGCATCGCCGTCGCGCTTAATTTCTTCTAATAAATCAATAACCCCAGTTGGCGCTCCGCCATGAAGAGGTCCTTTCATAGCGCCAATAGCCCCTGTAATAGCTGATGCGAGATCACTTTCAGTTGATGAAATCACCCTAGCAGTAAAGGTAGAGGCGTTTAATCCATGCTCCATCGTTAAAATGAAGTAGGCAGTTAACGCTTTAATGTGATTTTCCTGAGGACGTTCTCCTGTCAACATATATAAATAGTTCCCAACGTGAGACAACGTTACGTCTGGATCGATTTGGGATAATCCATTTTGAGTGCGGTAGCGATAGGCAATAATAGTGGGAACGATACTCAGTAGGTGAATTCCCTGTTCCTGTGTCGCTGGGAACTGATATGAGTGATCTCCCATGGAAGATAAGACCGTTCGAATAACGCTCATCATCTCCATTTTTTTAGGTAAACGATTTATGATTTCCTTCTGGTTTGGTGATAAGTGTCTTGCTTCACCAAGTGCGGAGGTGAAAGCAGTTAGCTGTTGTTCAGTAGGAAATGAACCATTCCATAGGAAGTAGGCAGCTTCTTCGAATGATTTTTCTTTCGCAATTTCTTTTGCCCAGTGTCCTCGATAGACAAGCAAACCGTTCTCTCCGTCTACAAGGCTGATATTGGAATCAGCCGCAATGATTCCTTCTAATCCGGCATGAATCATAAACTCAACTCCATTTCATTCGTCTTGTATCTAGTGTATCGATTCGATATGATTATGACTAATAAATAATTACTGAATAATTAATAGAGAAACGCTATCAATAAGGGGGGTAAGAATGAATCTAAACTGGTTGAAAACATTTGTCACAGCTGCTTCGTATGAAAATTTCAGGGAAACATCTGAAAAACTCTATCTTGCTCAACCTACTGTTACGGTTCACATTCAACAACTCGAAAAGCAGATTGGCAGTAAGCTATTTATGAAGAGCGGTAGAAGAGTGGTGCTCTCCGAAGCAGGAAGACAATTTCTTCCGCATGCCAAAGAGTTAGTTGAACAGTATGAGACTAGCTTACGTCATATGAACGGGTGGAGGCAGGGGTACCATCGAAAGTTGAAGATTGCTGTATCTCCTTTAATTGCTGCTACGGTTCTACCTAATGTCCTTCAGCAATTTATGAAAGCTTATCCATCGATTGAGGTAGTTGTAAAAGTAAGTGAGTCTAATGAAATTGGAGAGATGATCACCAAGAATGATGCAGATTTCGGTCTTTCAAGAATGAAATCTTTGCAGGCCTATGTGAAAAATGAACAAATTGGAGCCGATCCAATTGTTTTAGTTGTGCCACACGATGGGGGAGATGCGGAAACAAGTCTGCCTTTAACTTTAAGTGAGTTTTGTTTGAGATCAACGTTACTCACACACAATCATCCTGATTATTGGGAAGATCTTTTAGTTGAACTACGTTCTAAATATGACGGTGTTCGAACGATGGTCGTATCCCAAGTACACATTACAAAGCGATTTATTGAGGAAGGGATTGGGTTCTCTTTTTTACCATGGTCATCTGTTCGGCGTGAGGTATTTGAAGGGAGAATTCTTCAAGTCGATACTGAGGAAATCAAACTGTCTGAGGTTCACACATACATGGTCTATCAACATCTTTCGGAGGAAACAGAAATATTTAAACAATTTATTGAGAAAAGCATGAATTAAGCCCGATCAGCGTCCTGATCGGGCTATCCTCTTATTTTCCGAGTGTGAAATAAGAGTGTGGGATGGTTGCGTGTCATAGATCCTAACGGCTAGCTTACACGCATGAGTAGTATGTGCGAAGTAAAATAAAGTATACACATTTAGTAAGTAGTTAGTCCCCAAACTTTCCACCCCTTTTCTTCTTTAGAAGCAAAGAGGTGCATGCGCACGGGGAGTTGAGAAGATTTCTTTGTGACGAGTACATCAATAAGGTAAGTGTGATTTGCGACTTTTTTTTCACAGGTTTTAACGGCTGGCGCGTAATAGGGTGACTTCTTTTTTAAAGGGGACATGCTAATGATTTGCCATGAATTTGTATAGGGAGTATTGGCCATTAAGCCTGAAAGAATCGTTGTAGCTTTCGTTGTAAGTCCTTTTGTTGATGCTGATTGATCTAGTGATGTTGGACACTTTCCTTGAATGAGCTGAATCGGACCAGCTGCATGTGCATGAATTGGTAAAAGAAGAAGTAAGAAAAGGAGACAGCTTACTGAACGTTTCATCAATGTATACCACCTTTCACCTTTACCGTGCCCGATTAAGGAAAAATTATTCGTAATAATCGAATGTACGTTCGGTTTGTGGTACACTAATCGAAGAAGGAGGGATCGCCATTGCAACCTTCAATTCAGAAGCGAACATCTCGGTCTATTTTAACAAAAGGTAGTGGATTTCTTAATGGATATAGTCACACTCTGAACCCTTACGCTGGATGTGCCTTCGGATGTTCGTATTGCTATGTAAGAAGAATGCCGATTGCCCTTTTTAGGGAAGAGGATTGGGGAGAATGGGTAGATATTAAAGAAAACGCTGTGGATCTTGTGAAAAAAGAGATTCCGAAAGCTCGGAAAAAAGGAGAAGTATCGATTTTTATGTCTTCTTCGACAGATCCTTATCAGCCTATTGAATTTAAGACTAATTTAACAAGAGGATTACTTGAAGCTATGGTAGAAGAAATGCCTGATTTTCTATTTCTTCAAACCCGCTCACCACTCGTCACTAGAGATATTGATTTGTTAAAAAAATTCGGCAAAAAGGTTCTGGTCAGTATGACAGTAGAAACAGACCTTGATTCAGTGCGCAAAATTTTTGCGCCATCAGCTCCGCCAATTGCTGCAAGATTAAAGGCGCTACAAACGTTACGAGCAAACGGTATTCCTGTACAAGCGGCAGTCGCACCACTTCTCCCGTGTTCTGAACATTTCCCTAAGAAGTTAGCTGAAGTAACGGATCGCCTCACGCTTGATGACTTTTTCATGGGTGATGGGAGCGGTGGTAAAAGAACAGAGCAGCTTGGCATTCGCAAGCTCTTTGAAGATGCGGGTCTAGAAGATTGGTATCAACGTAAAGCCTATTTGAAAATAAAGAAGCGATTACAGGCCTTTTTTCCTGATAGCGCCATTTATATTTCTCAAGAAGGTTTTTCACCTCCGGAAGAGGGATCGTATTAATATAAAACAACAAATAGGCTAGAGAATGTATCTCTAGCCTATTTGTTGTCTAACTTATTTTAATTTTTCAGCCTTACCACTTAAAATTTTCAATTGGTCATTTTCATAACCAACCTGGTAAGTGACGTTATAAAGAGAAGTAGTTGTCTTCTTATCCTCGGTTCGTTCTTGTGCTTTAATAGTAGCTGTTACCTTTACTTGATCATTCGTTTGATTTAAACTTCCGGTCATATTTGAAACTTCCACGTCAAGGGTATGGATATAGCCACTTCGAAAATCTTCATACAGCATTTCACTCTGCCAGCGACTGCCAAGTAAGGAGTAGCCAGTGACATAGTCTTGAGTAGATAAGCTTTCATAGAAATATCCAATAAGATAGGTAGCATTATTTTTAAAATCTTCTCCTGTGAGTCCTTGTGGTGTTGATACTTCTTCCTTACTTTCATCATCTACCGTTATTTCTACTGGGTCATCAGACCAATTTTTAATTTGCTCAATAACGTTGGGGAGCGGAATGCTAAAGCCGATTGCCCCTGAGTCTGTTCCTGCGGAATTAATGGCGATTGCCTCTCCTGTATTTGCATCAATAAGGGGACCTCCGCTGTTACCTTTTGTAATTGGGGCAGAGATTTGATAGATATGCTCATAGCGATAGGGCTCTAAGATGAATTCTCGATCGAGACCACTGACAATCCCTGTTGTAACGGTGTTCTGAAGTCCGAGTGGGCTACCAAGAGCAATGATATCGTCCCCAACTTCCGCCATGCGCTCTTCTGCAACAGGTAGGGGATCATTTCCCTCTAGTCCTGGAACGCGAATTACCGCAACATCTATCGTATTACCCATACCAATGATTTGAGCTTCGAATTGTTTAGCATCAGAGGTTTTAACGATAATCTTTTGAGCGCCTTCGACAACATGAGCGTTCGTAATGACGTCTCCGTTCGCATTGTAGAGGAAGCCTGATCCTGAAGAAGTGCCATCTTTTAAGGCGACTTCAATTTGCACAACGCTTTTTTGTGTCTCATGAATGACGGATTTTAAGTCTGAAGCATTCTTTTGGTTCTCTGGAGCATTTGTTTTCTCTCCTAGAGAAGATGTCGCTTCAACGGTTGTATTCGAATAGTAATCATGTAAAAAATAAAAACCTGCGCCGCCCCCAATCAGAATAAAGAGGGAGCTTGCAAGGGATAGTAGCAAAGCCAATTTCTTAGACATCCGTCTTGAATACTCCTTTCTGCTAATCCAAGTACCATGTGAAATGATCAATTTCGACTGTGAATTGATCAAGATCCTTCACGTCTTCACCTACATCGTAGATCATAAAGTCAAATTTACCTGTATCGTCAGGATAAAGTTTGTCGGGGTTAATATAAACCTCCCCTTTATCAAACTCTTTTCCATCTCCGTCCAATACTTTATAAGAAGCCCCGATCGAATTGACGGGAACAGTGGCTTTGCTTGTGACCGTACCTGTTACTTTTAATTCATTGTAATCTGTCACCTTTGTTTCTAATTCATTGAGCTCAATCGCGCTTGTACGATTCATTTCTTCTTCTTTTGCTGCAGCAACCATAGCATGTTCAATTCGCTTTTGTTGCTCCTCCTCAAACGAATTTCGTCTCTTTTCAATTACGGTTTGGAGGTTTGATAGCTTTTCGTTACCTTTATTGATTTCTAAGCCTTGTTCTACTGAGTTTAATGCTTCCGTAAAGTGGTTCTCTTCCAAATAACCATTTGCTTCATTAATTGAAAAGTCGACAATTTGATTTCGAATTTGTCCGGCTATGTCTTGGGCTTCATCCACTTGTAAACTTTCAGCCCTTGTTAACACAGGTTTCAATTCATCAATGGATTCTTTCCCTTTCATATCATACTTTAATTCGGCAACCATCACAGTTGTCCGAACCGTTCCGATGTCTTCTTGTAAAGTAGAGAAAAGATCACCTTTATAGGATGCTGAGGTTTGCTCAGCTTCTTTAATCAAATCTAAGGCTTTACTGTAATTATCTTTTTTTCTTGCGGTTTCCGCCTGTTTTAAAGTCTCTTCAACGTTTAATGCGATCGTTACAATATTTTCGTTTTTTTTGGCAGCGGGGAAACGAGGTCGGTTTTGTTGAGCCTCATTAAATTCTTTTTGTGCTGCTTCGAGCTTGCCGTTTTTAGCTAATTCCTCTCCCTTTTCAAAAGAGCGAATCGCTGCCTTTGACGTTGATTCTTCATAAAAATAATATCCGGCAAGTGTGCTAGAAAGAAGAAAAAACACCATCACTGGTAACCAACGCCACAGAATGGATAGGCTATGCTTAGATTTATTTTGAGTGACTAGTTCTTTTCCACAAGAGAAGCAAAATTGCTCATCATCGCCTCTTTTTTTTCCACAATGTGGACAGTACATCCTTATTCCACCTGCTTTCAATCTCAATTGCTAGTTATATTTTGACACATTTCCCTTGTAAGGGAAATATTTTTCAGTAGGTTGTTGGGGAATTGAAATATAAAGCAATTTTCGCTCAAATCGAGTAAGAGCTTACTTATAAAATAGCCTATAAAGAGGGGGAGGGATTGATTCAAAAGACATATTTCTTCTTGTTATGATTAAAAGTGAATAGATTGTACTAGTTCAAAGGACATCAAATCATGAAAAAGAAGTTACTTCGTTCGATTGTACCGGTATTGAAGGACCTGTTCACACCTATACCCCTTTGATAAGATGATCCTAAGACCCCCTTTCAAATATTCCGTTACCAGGAAGACCGGCATTTGCCGGTCCTTTTTTTTGCCCCGATATATGTGTAGCATTCATTTTCACTATGGTGGATCAATAACTCATCACTTTCTTTTTTTAGATAATCCTAGAATAAGAATGAAATGAAAAAATCTTCTTTTTTTGAAACCTCATGAGGTAGTTGCTCGTCTAATTAGTTGAAAACCCTTATTCCCTTAGATGTAGCCACTACGATATTTACCTAGTGGCTGCTTTTTTTTGTGATCGTTGCATAAGATAGGAATTGTTGATATAATAACTAACGAGTGGTAGGCAAATGCCTGCGTTTTTTATTTGTTAACAACTAACGATCGGTAGGTAATGTTATATGAAAAAAGAATCGACTCAGGATCGAATTAAAGAGGTGGCCCTCATTCTATTTGCACGTAATGGATTTGAAGGGACATCCCTTTCGGATATTGCTAAAGGAGTAGGCATAAAAAAACCTTCCTTATATGCGCATTATAAAAGTAAAGAAGATTTATTTTTAGGTGTGATTCATAAAGTATCAGTTGATTACAATGCGTTTTTTGTAAAGACGGCTGAACGATTAAGCAATCAATCACCTGAGAAACAATTATATGACCTTCTTCGTGAAAATACAGAGTATTTACGGAATGATGAAATGGGACTTATTTTCAAAAGAATGATGCTATTTCCACCAGAGTCGTTACGGAAGGAAATCGCTCAAATGTTTGAAAAAACGGAGAATGTGATGAAGAGAGTGATTAAGTCTATTCTCGAGCAGATGCTCCCAAATGAGGAATGGGAACGAGTTTTTGATGCTTATTTATGTTTACTTGACGGTATGTTTGAACAAATTTTCTACTATTCACCTGAAGAACATAATAAACGGTTAGAAAATTCCTGGACTCTATTTATTAGAGGCGTTCATAGTAAGGAGGAGAAATAAGATGGCATGGATCTATCTTGTGATCGGTGGTCTGATGGAAGTATTATGGGCTATTGGATTAAAATATTCAGATGGCTTTACGAAACCACTTATAAGCTTGTTAACGATCGTTGGTATTGCAACAAGCTTTTACTTTTTCGCTAGAGCATTAAAATATTTACCTGTAGGTACAGCATACGCCATATTTACAGGATTAGGCGCAGCAGGGACAGCTGTGATTGGAATGATGTTCTTAAATGAATCGATTAGTTTCATAAAACTATTTTTTATCTTATTGCTTATTTCTTCTATTATCGGTTTGAAGTTAAATGCAAAGGAAGCTTAGGAGGGAAGCAAAATGGCATGGATTGCATTGTTAATCGCTGGTCTAGGTGAAGTTGGCGGTGTTATTAGCTTGAAGTTATCAGAAGGGTTTACAAAATTAAAGCCTTCTATTTTTACAATTCTTTTCGGAAGCATGAGCTTTTTTATGTTGTCTTTATCATTAAAAGCTCTACCGGTAGGCACAGCCTATGCGATATGGACTGGCATAGGATCAGCGGGCAGTGTATTGATCGGTATGTATTGGTTTAAAGAACCCAAAAATAGAATGCAATTAGTGTTAATATCTTGTGTTGTCATTTCTGTCATTGGTCTTCGCGTAGCAGAAGGTTGATTTTGTCAGAGCATTCAGATAGAATGAAAGTATTAATTTAAGGAGGTGAGGAAGGGATGTCTAACGCTTTTGTACGTACGGAATTTATGGATTATGTATCAATTTGCCGTGCGATTTTTCATGAAGTAGCTGCCGAGGGGACAGGTGTGTCCAAAAACAGCAACTTCATAAGAAACAAAGCGTAAGGCTCTCTTACCCTGCTTCAGGCGGAATGTATAAAATTACTGGAAAGAGAGCGGCAAATTTGTCGCTCTTTTTTATTTGCTTTAAGTATCTTAAGGTTTTAGTAGACTTAAAGTGAAATGATGCCAGATTCAACCACAGGTGAGGTGTATCCTTATCTGTGGTTTTTTGTATGCTTATCTGAATGAAAGGACTGATTATAATGATCGTTACAGCACAATCAATTAGTAAGATGCTTGGTGGAACTCTTATTTTTGAAGATATATCTTTTGAGATAAATGCGAAGGAACGTGTAGGTATTGTTGGAAGGAATGGTTGTGGAAAGACGACTCTTTTTCAATTGTTAGCAGGTGTTGAGCAGGTAGATGATGGAATGATTTATTATAAAAAAGGGGCAGAGATCGGATACTTAGCCCAAATTCCAAATTATCCAGGGGTACTGGTAGAAGATGTCTTAAGAAAAGCTTTTAGTGATCTTGTAGAAATGCAAGAACGAATGAATGTACTTGAATCTCAAATGGCGAATGGGCAAGAAACCGAACGTGAACTTAAAGAATATGGGCAATTACTTGAGAGTTTTACTCGTAGGGGAGGATATGAAATAGATTCATCTATTCAAAGTGTCGCGAATGGACTTGGTATTCAGCATTTGTTGAATGCATCATTCGATCGTTTGAGTGGAGGAGAAAAGACAAAAATAAGTCTGGGGTTACTGTTATTAAAAGAACCAGATTTGCTCTTACTTGATGAACCAACAAATCACCTTGATGTGGAAGCGGTTGAGTGGCTTGAAAGTTTTTTAAAGCAATATAGTGGAACGGTCTTAATGATCTCACACGATCGGTATTTTCTTAATGAAGTGGTTACGAAAATAATGGATCTTGAAGATGGTGAGTTAACCGTCTATCACGGATCTTATAGTGAGTTTGTAAAGAAAAAAGAAGAGTTGTTGCTCACAGAGTTTGCTGCCTATCAGGAACAGCAAAAGAAGATCAAAAAAATGAGAGAAGCGATCAAACGTTTAAGAGAATGGGCTAATCAAGCTAATCCTCCGAATGCCGCCCTTCATAAGCGTGCAAGAAATATGGAACGTGCTCTAGAGCGTATGGACAAATTGAGACGTCCGGTTTTAGATCGGAAGAAAATTAGCCTGGACTTTGACGTGAAGGAGCGCAGTGGAGAAGATGTTCTCACTTTCGAAAATGTTACAGCGGGTTATAAACAAAACGTATTATTTACTGAAGTTGATTTGCACGTAAGGTACGGTGAGCGGGTCGCTATTGTTGGGAGAAACGGAAGTGGAAAGACAACGCTTCTAAATGTTCTGCTCGGAAATGTAGATCCTTCAATTGGACAAGTAAAGGTAGGCGGAAGTGTGAAAATCGGTTACCTTTCTCAACATGTCCTAGAAGATCGTGGAGAAGAACGTGTCATTGATGTCTACCGTGAATCAGCAAAAGTATCAGAAGGAGACGCTAGACATGAATTAGCTCGATTTTTATTTTACGGATATGACGTTTTTGCTAAGATTTCTTCCTTGAGTGGTGGCGAGAAGATGCGTTTACGTCTTGCTGAATTGATGAGTAAGGATCTAAATTTATTAGTTCTTGATGAGCCAACAAATCATCTTGATATTGACTCCAGAGAGGTATTAGAGGATGCGATTGAGCGCTTCTCTGGGACGATCGTTTGTGTCTCGCATGATCGCTATTTTCTGAATAAGTGTTTTCCAGTGACATTTTGGATTGAAAATCAACACCTTTACCAGCATTTGTATAGTTATTCAGAAGCTAAGATAAAGCACGAGGAAATGATTGATGGTTGGAGGTCAAGGAAGAGTATAGTCCCGTCACCTCCCATTCAGAAGGTGGAAAATAAAACGAAATCGAATTCAATAGAATGTGAGCTTGAGGAAATTGAGTCCCTGATTGATCAAATCGATCAGAAGCTTAATGAAATGAAGGAACTTACAGAGCTTCAAGCCTTATTTGATGAAAAAGAGAAGCTGAGCATCAAACGAGAATCATACTATGACATCTTACTGGAGGAAGAATCATGACAGAGAGAAATGTAATGAATAAGGTATATTTCCCCCTTACAATCGATAGTCTTGAAAAAGATTTGAGAGAGCTTGGGGTAAAGGACGGAATGACATTAATCGTTCATACATCTTTAAGCTCTTTAGGATGGGTATGCGGGGGTGCAGAAGCTCTTATATTAGCATTGATAAGAGCTGTTGGAGAAGAAGGAACGATTGTCATGCCAGCGCAGTCAGCGAGTAATTCAGAGCCAGCAGACTGGATGAATCCGCCAGTTCCAGAAGAGTGGTGGCCTATTATTCGAGAGAATATGCCAGCATTTTGCTGTGATACCACTCCTACGCGTGGCATGGGAGTGGTAGCGGAGTTGTTTAGAGCATTCCCAGGTGTCGTGCGCAGTTATCATCCGATGTACTCGTTTGCTGCCTGGGGCAAACATAAATATTTCATTACAAATGACCATTTAATCAAGAGTGGCTTTGGAGAGGAATCACCTCTTGGAAAGATATATAAGCTTGATGGAAAAATTCTTATGCTTGGAGTAGGTCATGATAGTAACACTTCATTTCACCTTTCTGAACACGCTTCAACCAAGAAGGAACGCTCAGAAAAGTCTGCAGCAATAATCGAAAATGGTGAGCGAGTATGGAAAACATATACAGAGATTGATTATGATTCAGATTGCTTTGATCAAATTGGGTTTCAATTTGAAAAGAAAGAACACTTTAGAAGAATGAAGATAGGTGCTGCCATATGCAAACTTTTTAATCAACGAGATCTCGTTGATTTTGGACGTAGGTGGTACGAAGAACGTTCTAATTGAACAAAGGAGGAGAAGATAACGTCATTTGTTATCTTCTTTTTTTGAATTAAAGAATAGTTGCAGGAAAACGGCTATTTTTAAAGAAGATATGTAAGTATTCATATCCCTCAAAAGACCCGCTGCACGAATATCATATTTTAGAAGGAGAAGCTATGAATCATAACGAGAATACAGCTATCTATAGACGTTCGGGCCCTCCTCCTGAGAATGAAACTAAGGAACAGAGGGATGATAAATTAGCAGGATTAGTTAAGTACTACGAAAGTTCTACTACAGCACTAGTGGTTCAAAAAGAAGAAAAGTGGCTTTATTTAAATGATGCGGCCGTTCATCTTCTCGGGTTTGATCACTTTAGTGAACTCGAAGGTAAGTCAATTTGGGAGACGGTTCATCCAGAAAATAGAGAGGTTGTTTCAAAGCGGATCGAAGCTTCTATTAATGGTGTTAACCCTGGAGTTCTCGTTCAAAGATGGTTGAAAAAGGACGGGTCCTATATCTCTGTTGAAGTTACTGGGATTCCTGTGGAGAATTTTCTTGGGCAAACGACAGCGATTATTAAAAAGGTTGATTATGATCGTGCCAATGTACAAAATACTCTTGAAAACTATCAACTCATTACAGAGAATATGAATGAAATTATAAGCTTACTTGATCCGAAAGGAAATCTACTATACGTTTCACCTTCATATAGAGCATACGCAAGAGAAGGAATTGAAGATGAAATTGGACGTAGTTCAATTCGATATGTGCATGAAGAAGACAAGGAACGTGTAAGAAAAGAATTTTTTAAATTAGTCAAATATCGACAGCCCCTTATCATTCAATACCGCATGCAACGTAAGGATGGAATATATCGTTACATTGAATCACAGGGGACATGTATTTCTGATGAAAATGAGCGATCTTATGTTGTCGTTTCAAGAGATGTTACGGAGAGGCATGAGGCCGAAATGCTGCTTCATTGGAATGAAAAAAAGCATCGTATGATTCTAGAACATAGCAATGATTTAATTTGTATGATGAATAATGAAGGAACATCTGTTTATGCATCACCTTCTTATAAGGAAGTATTAGGATATGAACAGAATGAAGTTGTAGGAAAAGATATTTTGACATTTATCCATCCTGATGATTTTGAAAAGTGTCAGAGAGCCATTCAGAAATTAACTGAAACCAAACAGCCTATTACGACTATTTATCGTAAACTGCATGCTTCTGGACATGATATTATACTTGAAGCAAAAGGAATGGCCGTTATTGATGAAGAGGGAAACGTCAATCATTTCGTGTTTATTTCAAGAGATATCACTGAAAAGATTCAACTTCAACAATATCGCGAAAATATTGAGAAGCTTGCATTGATAGGAGATGTAGCAGCAGGATTTGCCCATGAAATTCGGAATCCTCTTACTTCCATAAAGGGGTTTGTAAAGCTTCTAGCAAGGCAGGAGGAAAGTGACCGTACGTATCACCAAATCATTGAAGATGAGCTTACCAATATCGAAGAGGTTGTGAATGGCTTTATTTCTCTTGGTAAGCCTGAGGCTTCTGAGGTAGCTGAAGTAAGTTTGCTGAAGCTAATAAAAAACGCGATTACAGTCCTTACGCCACAAGCTTCATCAAAAAACATAAGAATTAATATAAGTAGTCAGCTCAAGTCAATTGTTATTCGATGTCAGAGAAACCAAATGAAACAGGTATTTATCAATATTCTTAAAAATTCGGTTGAAGCCATTGAGCAAGATGGACAAATTGATGTGATTCTTGAAGAAAATCAGAATGGGGTCATCATTGAGATTCATGATAATGGCATGGGAATTGACGAAGAACGTCTCGAGCGGATCGGGGTCCCTTTCTATACCAATAAAGAAAAAGGAATTGGGCTTGGGATGACCGTTAGTAATAAAATCATAACCGAGCATAGAGGACGACTTAAAATTGAGAGTAAGCCAGGACAGGGTACAAAGGTATTAATTCAACTACCGAAAGAGTGATCCATTCATTCGTGCAAAGCCCCTCTATTCTTTCAAAGGATAGAGGGGCTTTGACTCTGTCTGACTATGTTTTACTTGTTTAAACGAACTGGGATAGAATAAAACTATCTCATTAAGATAGGGAAAGAAGGGGTGAGTATGGCAAACAAAATAGGCATCGATGCTGGTGGGACATTAATTAAAACTGTGCATCTTGAGAATGAAAAATACTGCTATCAGACTTTTTCAACGAGTGATATAAGTGATGTTGTGTCATGGGTGAAAAGCCATGAGGAAGCAAAGTTAATGATTACTGGTGGGAAGCAAATGGCTCTTGCTAAGCTTGTGGATAATGAAGTCGAAATGGTTCCGGAATTTGAAGCGACTACATCAGGCATCCGAGCGCTAGTGGATCAAGCAAAGCTTCATTTACCTGATAACTATTTAGTAGTGAACGTTGGAACTGGTACATCAATTCATTCTGTTAATGGCCAGAGTGCTGAAAGACTTGGAGGAACTGGAGTAGGCGGTGGAATGCTCATGGGACTTGCTTACTTATTGACAGCGCGAACAGATTTTCAAGAGATTACTCGACTAGCAGAAAAAGGCGATCGAAATGGTATCGATTTAAAGGTGAAGGATATTTATGGAGATGCCTCCCCCATTGGCGGTGATTTAACTGCCAGTAATTTTGGTTTCATTGAGCGGATGAAGCAGCAAGAAGTAAAGGATGAAGATGTGCTGGCAAGTTTAATTGGAATGATTTCTGAATCGATTTTAATGATGGCTATCCCATTTGCGAAAACCATTTCTACGTCAAACATTGTATTTATCGGTTCTACTTTTCAATCGAATCCATTATTTAGACAGCAGCTTGAACGTTTTGAGGAATTATTTGATATCAAAGCTTACTTTCCACATCTGGGGCAGTTCAGTGGAGCGGTCGGAGCATTATTATATCGTTAAACAGGGTTCATATAGAATCATGAGATAGGAAATGAAAAAGGGGCAGGAAGCCCCTTTTTTTAATACTCATAGACTTTCATGGTATGTTCATTTGAACAGATGCGATTTCGTCCACTTCTCTTTGCGTGATAAAGGGCTTCATCTGCTTCTCGATAAAGCTGAGCAGGAGATGGAACAGTTTCGGGAAAAGTACTTGCACCGAGTGAAGCGGTGATATGAATACTTAAATCCTTATTGATTGCAAAAGAATTTTCCTCAATCATGGATCTGACCCGTTCTCCAATCTCCAAAGCCTCACTATTAGTGCAATCCCCTAATAAGATGGTAAATTCTTCTCCACCATTTCGAGATACAACATCGTTTAATCTAGCAGCACTTCTTAGTGTCTTACCAAACTGTTTTAATACGATATCTCCAGCTGCGTGGCCATATGTATCATTCACTTTTTTAAAATGATCGATATCAATGACTAGAAGTGACAATGGCTTGTTATCGTCCGTAGCTGCTTCTTGTATCGCGCGATTTAACGCTTCATCAAAGCTTCTTACGTTGTTTAACCCGGTAAGGGGATCGATAGTAGCACTCTTTTTGTATTCTTTAAACAGATGATTTATTTTTCGTAAATGCTCTGTTGTGTAAATCGCCATTACTCCTGTCACAGTTGATGTAATCCAGAAGAGAACGTTGATTTCACTAAATAAGCTTTTTATATCAAGTAGCAAGTAGACGATTAAGATACTGAAGACGAGATTGGAATAAAGGAGCATCCAGAGAGCTTTGATGAAAATCCCAATCTTCCATTCTCTAAAGATAAGGTAACCGATATAAAGAGAAGTTAGCAAACCAAGTGAAACAAAGGAAGAAAGATTTATTCCAATGATAAAGCGCGTTATTTGGATCACAATAAGAGCAATAACTCCAGGAACTGGACCTCCATATAAGGTGACTAGTAAAAGAGGGATATGTCTTAGATCGACAATGGTCGTTGCATCAACTTGAATGCTATATATCATCAGGAAAACCCCGATTATTCCTGCATACAAACCACTAAGGGATTTTCTTTTCAAAGAAGATGTTCGTGATAGATTTTCTTCTCTAAAAAATTGATAATAAATAAAAAGTAGAGCTAGTATAATCATCATATTTACAAAAAAGTCATGTATTAACTGCATTCGACTACACCTCGAATTTCTGGTGATTTCTTTCGACTTTATTTTACCATTTTCAATAAATAACCGGTTCAATATTTCCTCAAGATCTTTTACGCAATGATCGGAAAGTATCGTCGAATGAAAAAAGAAACGTTTTAAAACCAACTCATCCCACTGTGCTTCTTAGCACAGTGGTTTTTTTGGGGAAACAAAATTATTTGTTATGATAAAGAATGGATAAAGAAGGGATGATAGAAAATGCCATGGATTAAACCAGCTAAACAGTCAGATCTAAAGGATCTTGAAATCTACAAAGATCTTGAACACCCTGTTCCTGTTTTTAATCGACTTATTGCGAAAAGTCCTGACGTTTTTTCAGCGTTTATGCCTTTAGCAGCAGCTGTTAAAGCAGGCGTATTGAATGAATTTGAAACGGAAGCAGTTGTCGTTTTTGTTTCTCATTTGAATGGTTGTGAGTTTTGTTATACGGGGCACGGAAACTTATTAAAAGAAATCAGTGGAGATGAGTCTATTCTTGCAGAGCTTGAAAGATATGAAAGCTCAAATGCTTTTGAAAGTCATATAAAAAGTATTCTAAGCTATGCCGAGAAACTTGTTACGAACCCGAAGAGTCTGGAGAAAGCGGATCTTGAGAAATTAAAAGAACATGGATACACTGAAAAAGAAATCGTTGAGATTAATCAACTTATTGCATATACGTCTTATACTAATCAGACTTCGATTGGCCTTGGGTTATAAAGAGGACTTCGCTGACTTCGGTTGGGCGTAGGCTTCGCCTACACCGTATTATTGTATATTTAAGAAATAAAAAAGGAGCCTCCTGGATAAGTGGAGGCTCCTTTTTGACACTTACTTCGTTTTATAAAAATCTAATACACCTTGATAAATGCCCTCAGCAAGTTCTTCACGATAGGATTGTGTAAGAAGAAGTTTATATTCTTCATTATTTGTTAAGAACCCAACTTCTACAAGTACACTTGCCATTCTAGATTCGCGAATAACGGAGAAACTCTGATTTTTGACACCACGATCTCTTGCTTCTGTTACTTCGATCAAACGTTTTTGGATGCTTTCTGCTAAGGCTTTGCTTTCTGCAGAGCTATATTTGTCATACCAATATGTTTCAATGCCGTGAGCAGCTTCACTTGCTGCATTAGTATGCACGCTAATAAATGCGTCGGCATTCAAATTATTAGCGATATTCGAACGTTCTCTCAGTTCTAAGAACGAATCATCTCTTCTCGTCATGACGACGTTCGCTCCAGCTGACTTAAGTTTCTTCTCTAAATAAAGAGCTACATCCAGATTGATGTCTTTTTCAAGGAGCTTCCCATTGCTTGCGCCCGGGTCATGGTCACCGTGGCCAGCATCCACAACGATCGTTAAGTTGTTTAAAGAGTTACTACTTTTGGGTATCAAGTAAGCACTGTGCACGTAAGCTACTTGTCCCTGATACTTAATTTTAGCCCAATCGCCTGAATAACCATAAATATCAACTTCAGCGTTACGTGGCAATGCACCGATTCTTGTTCCATTCATTTCTGGGGAAGTTCGAACATTCAAGCTTGAAGCTGTAACAATTCCTGTTTCTAAAACAACTTCTTCAACTTTCTCTTTCATTTTATAAGAATCTACGATACTAGAAGGAATAGCTGCTTCTCCGCCTAACACCATCAAGGAAGAAGCGTTTTGATAAAGATAAGTTTGAACGTCTGGAATTGGTCTCGTATTGTGAGCTAATACAACTGGTGCTTTAAATTTCTCTGCTAAGGAAGCGGCAGCTACAGCATCTGGATAATCTTCTTTATCTTGTTGCACCGAAGTTCCTCTTGCTAAAATATAAGAAGAGTTTGATGTGAAGAAGGCTTTATTGACTGCAATGTTTGTTAGGAAACGATCGTCACCAGCAAGGCGAACAACCTTCTTACCTTGCTGTTCTAATTTCTTTATAACAGCGTCTGAAAGAACAGCATTTCCTCCAATTACATAAACAGTCTTAATATTTGTAGGAAGCGATGGCGCTTTTGTCTCTGTTGTTAAATAGATTGGATAATTTTTCATAGCAGCTACGCTTGATGCTGATAGGGAGTCTGCTACTTGATTTCCATTTACCACAATAGCTGTAGATGAGTGATCAAGGCCTGATGCTTTATTAATAGCGTTGGCCGTCTCGTAACGGTTTGATCCCTCAACTCTCGCTACTGTATATGTCCTTTTTAATTCATTTTCAATCCCCTGACTAATGGCAGTTGTTCCTCCAAGGATATAAACCTTTTTCGCGCCAAGACGAGCGAGTTCATCCGATACTTTGTCATCAAGTTTAGATGAGCCTGTTAATAATATCGGTGCTTGTTTTACTCCCGCAAGTCCTGAACTTGCTAAAGCATCAAATGGCATATCTGAACGAGTGAGGATAACAGCCTTTTCAGCTGATGCAAGCTTACCTGGTGATACCTTCTTAGAAATTTCAAGAGCAGTATCAATTCTGTTTGGACCACTGATACGTTCGATTTCACCACTTGCAGATGTTTTTTCTGGAAAACTCATTCCTGTAAAAATTAAAATAACGGCCATAATAAACGTAAGAATTTTACTCCGCACGATGTGTATCCCCCCATATTCTATGTTTCTATTTTTCTTATGTACGCAGTGACGTGACAACAACGGACGAAATGGCCCCCCTTCAAAATATTATCAAATGGAAAGTATTTCTTAACTATTTCTAATATCGGTCTGGAATATGAGACATTATAGGGTCCTTTTGTACTAAAAAAGGATAAAAATCGACTAATTTTCTAAAAGTCCTCAACAAAATTCGATTTTTTAAAGGCCATTCATTTTATAAATGGCTAAAAAAGAATTTGACATCGCTTACATAATTCTTTAAAATAATGGCAACTAAAGACGAAGGGAATGGTTAAGAAGCGATGAAGAACTAATCTTATTTATTCAGATCTAATTTCAAATTGTGAAATTGATTTTCTGGAGAATAGGATTAGTCTGCCCTTTTTAATCACTTGTGCTGGCGAAAACATGCTTCTTTGTGATGCATTTTTTCGGTGGTATGGGAAATTGGAACGACAGGCCTCTCCAGGTAATGGGGAGGTTTTTTTCTCCTCAAAGCATTGAACTGAAAATTTGGGGGAGATACTGTGAACGTTATTTCGATAAGAGGATTGAAAAAAAGCTTTAATGAGAACTTGTTATTTAATCAAGTGAACCTTGATATTCATAAGGGAGAGCGCATTGGAATTGTTGGACCGAACGGTGCTGGTAAAACAACTTTAGCAAGAATAATCGTAAAAGAGATCGAGCCAGATGAAGGGAGAATTACTCTCAAAGATGATATCGGCTATCTGAAGCAGTCGGTTGACCAGACAGGGATGGTTGAGCAATATGGGCTGGAAGTCGATTCTTCTGACTTTAAAAGGGAAAAGGAGTTAGGATTACGCCCTATTCCAACTAGTGAAGGAGCGGAACATTTAAGCGGTGGGGAAAAGTTAAAACTAGCGCTCACAAAGATTTGGTCGACTCATCCGGATTTATTAATACTAGATGAACCAACAAACCACCTAGATGGAAAAGGCGTAAGTTGGTTAATTCGAGAGCTTCACTCTTTTAAGGGTGCTGTTCTTGTTATATCTCATGATCGTTATTTTCTCGATCAAGCGGTTGGCAGAATCCTTGAAGTTGAAGGTGGTAACATATGCGACTATCAAGGAAATTACACGGCATATCGAGCCGAAAAGCAAAGAAGATACGAAGACCAGCTCCATCATTATGACGAGCAGCAAAAAGACATAAAGCGAATAGAAGGTCAGCTTGCAGGATTAACGAATTGGTCTGAAAAAGCACACGGTGAGTCAACAAAACAGGAAGGGTATAAGGAACATTACCGCATGAAAGCAAAGAAAATGGATCGTCAGGTGAAGTCGAAACAGAAGAGACTCGAGAAGGAACTGCAGAAAAATAAAGTGGAAGAACCTGATCAGGAGAAAGAAGTACGCTTTCAATTTCAGGCGAATGATACACGTGGTAAACGGGTATTAGAAGCGACTAATGTCGGAAAACGTTTTGAAGAACGATGGTTATTTCAAAAAAGTTCTTTCTACATGAAGTCTGGGGAACGAGTGGGGATTGTTGGTGAAAATGGTTGTGGGAAAACCACCTTATTGCGAATGCTGCTTGGAATGGAGGCGCTTAGCGAGGGAGAACTGTGGAGTAGTCCAACGCTTCAGATTGGCTATCTGTCACAGGATGTGCATGATCTTCCTGAAAAAAAAACTCCGCTTGAAGTTTTAAACGTAGCAACTAAGGAAGAGATCTTTCGGGCAAAATCGATTTTTGCTTCGATGGGAATGGGGAGAGATCGAATCCATGCCACCATTAATCAACTCAGTCTTGGAGAGAGAACAAAGCTGAAACTGACGCGTATGTTGATGAACAAATATGATCTTCTGATACTCGATGAGCCTACAAACCATTTAGATTTGCCTTCACGTGAGCAATTGGAAGATACACTGCGAGAGTTTCCGGGAACTCTTCTCATTGTTTCGCATGATGTTTATTTTATGGAGAAAATGTGTGATCAGCTTCTTGTATTTGAGAATCAACAGATTAAAAGGGTTGAGAGGAATTTAGCGGAATATCGAAAAAGAGTGCAAGAAAAAAGCTCTTCTGTTTCTTCAAAAAAGGAAGAAGAACAAAAGATGCTTCTTGATAACGAAATATCTGCGCTGATTAGTAAGATTAGTCTTTTATTACCTGGTGATCCTGAAATAGCTGAGATTGATCAAAAATTGGCCATATTACTTGAGAAGAAAAGGTCATTTTAGACGTCTTCTACTGCAAAAAAACGTTCTACCGAATATAAGTCTGCTTTCGGATGATTGCGAAGAAGAACATATCCTTCACGCTGTGCCTCTTCGAAATTATCATATTCATCTTCTGAATGAAAGATCGCTCTTCGTCTTTCATTATAGAGGGTAATGGAGTAGTATTCTTTTATTTCCATTCGGATCTCTCCTTTTTTCCTTTGTTTCTACTAGTTTTATGCAAATCTCTCATTGTTTATACTAGACTTATAGAAAAAAATGAGATTCTGTCTCTTTGGTTATACTAAGGAGGCAGAAGGGAGCTGATGATCATTCAAGTTGGAACAATTAGTGAGTTGATGCGTCATCCTGTGAAGTCGATGACAGGAGAACGCGTTACTCAGACAATGGTGATGAACTACGGCCTTTATGGCGATCGAAGTCATGTGATATTAGATGAGAAAGAATCGTTTTTTACGATTACACAATTTCCACCACTCGTGCGTTACCAAGCATCATTCAGTGCGCCGGAATCACTTGATGCTTATCCTGAACCGGTCATTACCACACCAGAAGGAGAAACGTATAAGTGGTCTGATTTGACCTGGCTACGTGAAATGGAAGAAGAATCTTCAAAGCAGCTAACGAAGAAAGTTTATCATCCGGAAAATGTTCCAATAGGGCCGATTGAAGAAGAGCACATTTTGATTGTGACGGATGCTTCTCTTGATGCGTTATCATCTTCCTGGGGTAAAAAAACAGATGAAAGACGCTTTCGACCAAACCTTAAAATCTCTTTGTTGGAGAAAACGCCATTTGTAGAAGAAATGTGGGAAGGGAAAGTTCTACAAATCGGAAAAGAAGTGATGCTTGAAATCGTAAAACCCTGTGAGCGATGTATGATTATCACCGTTGATCCTGAGACTGGAGGAAAACATCCGGACCTCTTGAAGAAGGTTGCCAAAGAACATGGTAATTTATTTGGGATGTATGCGAAAGTGATTCAAACGGGAAAAATTAATACGAATGATGAAGTGTGGCTAGTCGATCAGAAAGAAGGATAATATTTCAATTAACGAATTGGCGTTTTTACGTTATAGATCATAATGATACGGGTACAAGCATGAATGAAGCCCCGTCCTTGGATGGGATGCTTTGTTTTCCACACAGGAGGGGTCCCATCCACGGGGTGGGGTCCCATTTTTGTGTTTTCCGATTTAAGCCTTTCATCAATGTGGACTCATGAGAAAGGTTATGACATATCCTGTCAGAAAATTCTGTGGTAAACTATGAACTGGTACATAAAAGCATCTTAAGGGGGAAGTTGATGAGTACGTTTTATGTTGAAAAGTATGATTTTAAAAATCCTTCTATTCTTGAAGAAGAGTTTAAAACGCTCCTCAATCAGTCGATTCATTCTGCTGATGAATTAGAAAAATGGGTGATGAGCTTATCTTTATTAATGGATGGTGTGGCAGAAGGACTTGCCGGACACTATATTGATTTCCAGTGCCATAGCAGCAGTGAAGAAGCAAAAAAGACAATCGAGCACGATCAAGAATACATAGAACCTATGGTAAAGCGATATGAGGGGCTTTTTGATGAAAAGTTTCAGGAGTCGCCTTACAAGTCGCAGCTGAACCAAGAGTATTATAAACAATTTCTTCTTCGGAAAGAAAATGCAATGACGCTTTTTAATGAGGAAAATATTAACTTAGAAGTTGAAGAAGATCGCATTGTTAATCGTTATTTTGAGCATACAGGTAGTCTCTCATTTCATTGGGATGGCGAAGAAAAAACACTTAGCGAAATGTTTTTAATGATGCAGGATGGGGATCGCGAAGTTCGCAAAAGCGCTATGGAAGAAATCTTCACGACGCTCTTAACGAAAAAAGACGACTTACAGGAAATTATGGACGAGCTGATTCAGCTCCGTCAGAAAAAAGCTGAGAATGTGAATCTCGATAATTACAGAGATTATATGTTTAAGAAATACGAGCGGTTCGATTACACGCCAGAGGATTGTAAATCTCTAGCCGAAGCAGTTCGAAAGCACGTTGTTCCTCTAAAAGAAAAGCTGCAAAAAAAGCATCAGCAAGAGCTTGGTATTGAGGAGTATAAACCATGGGATACGAGGGCTGTTCCGAAAGATAAGCAGCCGCTTCGTCCATTTAATAAAATCGAAGAGCTAATCAAAGGCACATCTGATATTTTCGATAAGCTTTCTCCGCGCTTCTCTTATCTTTTAAACGAGATGAATGAAAAAGGTGCACTTGATCTCGAAAGTCGGAAAGGAAAGGCGCAGGGAGGTTTTTGTGAGTATCTTCCGGTTTCTGAGCTTTCCTTTATCTTTATGAATAGTACAAAGTCACAGGATGATTTTATTACGCTTCTTCATGAGATGGGTCACTGCATTCATAATGATTTTAAGCGTAATCAAATGCTATCAGCTTATCAAGATACGCCTATGGAGTCAGCTGAGCTAGCAAGCATGTCGATGGAACTCTTAACGATGGACTACTGGAATCTTATGTATCAGGATGAAAAGGAATTGCTAAGAGCTAAGAAAGATCAGCTTGAAGGGTTAATCCTCTTCCTTCCTAGTGGTATCGTGGTGGATCAGTTTCAGCACTGGATGTATGAGAATCCAAATCATACGAGCAAAGAACGTAGCGAGAAATATATGGAGCTATCGCGCACATATGATTCCTCATATGTAGATTGGACAGGGCAGGAAGAATGGATTCAGAATAACTGGCAGTTGATTCTGCATATTTTTGAAGTGCCGTTCTACTATATTGAATATGTTATTGCCCAACTTGGTGCGATTCAAATGTATCGCCAGTATAGAGAAAATCCAGAACAGGCTCTAGAAAATTACAACCGTGCCTTATCACTCGGAAGCTCTGTATCGTTATCCGAAGTGTATGAAGCGGCAGGTATCCATTTTGATTTCTCTGAACCAATGATCAAAGGATTGATGGATTTTATTTCAGCTGAATTAGAAGAACTATCGTAATAAATAAGAAAGCCCTTCTCAAACATCGAGAAGGGCTTTTCGATATCGTTTACATTCATAAACGCTTCTTTACTTGTCATCAATCGTCCATACTTTGCAGCTTGGGCACTGGATGATTTCAAAACGATCTTTTTTAAGTTCATCCATCCACTCTTCCCAGGAGTTATGCTCAGGTGACATTTCCAGCGTTTTAACTGTTTGCAATTCGTCTCCATCGCTATTCGTACAGGTGCATTCAACAATCGCAAGCTGTGACTCTTGATAGTCATCTTCTTTCGTATTTTCAACTGACCAGTTGATTAATCGCTCATTCATTGGATTGCGTTCTTTGTAATGTGTGCGGGTTAACATGGTATCACTCCTTTTCCTAACTTGGGCGGTATGACTTACGCGATCATGCCTTCTATATTGGATGTTACCCTGTTTCTTAAAAATCATTCATCATAGTATAGTAGGTTCCTAACTCAGAATGATATATACTGTCATCATAGACGAAGATAGGATTTGCTGGAGGTGGAATGGATGACAACGATAAAAGCTACTTTACTATCCATGGTTATTTTACATAATAGAGAAAAAGATGAAATTCTCTTACTGAATCGACCTCCTGAAGCAGGGTTTCCTGGCTATATCGGTCCAGGCGGGAAGATTGAACTCTCAGAAAGCTTTGCCGAAGGTGCTGCAAGAGAACTTTATGAAGAAACGGGATTTATTGTTCATCCTTGCGATCTTACATATAAGGGAGTCGATGAATTTATTATTCCAGATGAAGAGTTTCGGTACATCGTGTTTAATTATGTAGCTACTTCCTACTCTGGTAGTAAGCACCCCGATCCACCAGAAGGTGAATTAATGTGGGTGAAGAGAAATTTAGTTCATACGCTTCCTATGCAAGATTGGTTTAAACAGAGACTGCCAAAGTTCTTTGAGGAGGGAACGTTTGAAGTTTCCGTAGAATACGAGAGAGGAAGCGAGATTCCAGTTAAGGAAACAAGAAGAACGCTCGGATGAGGAGGATTTGAATGATACAAAGAAGAGATGAGTCACGAGATTTCATTCGAAAGAACGTTGTTGAATATAACAAACAGAAGCTTTCATCTGCAGTTAAAACTCCGCTTGAAGAAATCGCATTCGTTATGAAAGAAGAGGATGAAGTGATTGGCGGGATTTCGGCAACATTGTTCTGGCAGCACCTTCATATCGATTTTCTTTGGGTGACAGATGAGAAGAGAGGGAACGGTGTTGGAAGGAAACTTCTCCAACAAGTTGAAAGACTTGCAGAGGA
Source organism: Anaerobacillus sp. QJM3NY_17 (assembly GCF_056173665.1). Lineage (NCBI taxonomy): Bacteria > Bacillati > Bacillota > Bacilli > Caryophanales > Bacillaceae > Anaerobacillus > Anaerobacillus sp. QJM3NY_17. The sequence goes on from NZ_CM149685.1 coordinate 774,107, forward strand.
AAAGGAATGTCGACTTATATTGCTTGATACATTCAGTTTTCAAGCACCTGGATTTTATCTAAAGGAAGGGTATGAAATTTGTGGTAAAGTAGAAAATCATCCTCAAGGTCATACCCAATATTTCTTGCAAAAAAAACTTAGCTAGTGCACTAAGTGCCTCATCATTAGTCGTAAGAGAATGGGATTAGGTGTATAGGTAAACTTTGCTTGAACGATTGCTTAGTATACTTACCGCGGGCAATTTTTGTTAGAATTAGCCAATGCGTCGCCTCTTCATAATAAGTAGAAAGATGTAACAGATAAGAAAGAACCCTGCTCCGAGACTAACTGGTAACGTATAAATTCTTGCAGCAGAATGAATCTGGGACCAGTTGTCACCGAGCTGTATTCCAATATATAGGAATAGAATGGACCACGGAATCATAGCCAGGATCGTATAGAAGGTAAATCGCATGATCGACATTTTAGCAATACCTGCTGGAATAGAGATCGCGTGACGAACGACAGGAATAAAACGAGCTGTAAAGATGACGCTCACGCCATTCCGATCGAACCAGGTTTCAGCAATGGCAAGATGCTTTTGAGAAATAAACAGGAATTTTCCATAGCGTTCTAAGAACGAACGTCCACCAAAACGGCCGAGCCAGTATAAAAAGAGCTGAGCGACTGTGCCACCGATCGTCCCAGCAATAACAGCACCAGTAAAACGTATCGTTCCTTCAGATACCATATATCCTCCATAAGCGAGTACGAGTTCACTCGGAATGATTTCAATCATTAGAGCAAGGGCGATGCCAGGGTAACCGAGCTGTAGCAGCCACTCTAAACATTGATGAATAAGGGTTTCTATAGTTAACAACTCCTTTCATGGACAAACGAATGACTTGTTTTCAAGTGTATTGTCCACATAGGATTGTTAGACCTTCGAAAAAAGCTATCCTCGTAAAATAGAAGGTGCTTTCGAACAATTATAGAACCCGGAATGTAAGCAATCCGGGTAATGTTCGTTCTCAGAAGAGGATGACAATAGAGTAGAGAGGTGAAAAGTCAGGATGTTAACATCCATGAAGAAATTTCTTGCGACACTAGATCAGCCTATGCAAGCTAAAACGGGTAAAGAAAAAGTACTAACGGTTCTTTCCATTATTGGATTCATTTTATTATTATATCTTGTGGCGTTTTCCCCATTTATGTTCAGGTTGTTCTTAACGTGTCTTAGCGTCGGCGTTTCGCTATATGTTATTAAAAAAATTCATGATTTTGATGCAAAGTTAAAGGGTGAGCGGGTAGAGGATACGGCTACTTCAACTACTACAGCAGATGATCAGCTTTCATTTTCACTTGAAAACACGGTTATCGAGGCAGAATCGATGGAGGAAGCTGAGAAAGAGCGTGAACTTGAGCAGATCAATAGTGATAAAACGATGCTTTTTGAAGAGCTTCTTTCTAAAGCGGATCTCGATGAAATAGAGAAAGAAAGCTATCGTAACAGAATGCAGCATAAGGAATCTGAAAGCAATCGGATCAAGCAAGAAGTGCTTCTGTTTAAAGATAAAATTCAAAAAGCAGTCATTGATAAGAAGGGACTTTTCATTAAAGAAACCCCTGATATGAAGCTGGTTGCTGAGTTAATTGGTATTGATTCTGTTGAATCTAGTTCATTTGTTGAGTTAAATGAAGAGCTTCGACTCATTTATAACGACATTCCAGAATCAAAGCGGAACACTTTAATCGAGTATGAGCTAGTGAACGATGAGTTTGAATTAACGAGACTCGGATATAAAGAACTTATGAAAGAAGTAAGAAAGCTAGAAAAGAAAACAAGGCCGGTTGTTGAGCAGTAAAACAAGGGAAAACGCGTATAATCCTTTATACGCGTTTTTCTTATGGTAAGCTGTAAAGACCAGTTATAGGAAATGAGGACAAACAAATGAAAATTAGACAAATTAGCCCAGATGATGCCGAAGCATTTGTGAAGCTAATAAAAGGTGTGGAGAGCGATTCCCCATTTATGCTCTTTGAAGACGGCGAGAGAAAGACGACAATAGCTGAGCAGCGTGAGCGGATTGAAAAAATGGAGAGTGATCGTCATTCTCGTATATTCGTAGCTGAGAATGCTGGTGAATTGATCGGCTATCTAATTGCGGTGGGCGGACAGGCGAAGCGCAATCAACATAGCGCCTATCTAGTGATAGGAATTAAAGAAGAGTATCGAGGACAGGGAGTGGGATCCGAGTTATTTGTTGAATTAGAGAAGTGGGCAGTGACTCAAAGCCTACACCGCCTCGAATTAAATGTGGTCACACGAAATGAAGGTGGATTAGCTCTTTACAGGAAAGCAGGTTTTGAAGTGGAGGGCTTGAAACGTCACTCACTGTTAATAGATGGTGAATTTGTTGATGAATACTATATGTCGAAGCTGCTATAGAATTGCAACTAGATCTCATAATTAGATCGTTCTTCAACCATACTAGAAATGGAAGGAGACGATGAAATGTTTGATCATACACAACATATTCCGCTAGAGGGTATACCAGGAGAAATGAACGTGAGTGAAGTCCCCCATCAGAATGAAGAGATCGCTGAGATGAGCTTCCCTTTTGATTACAGTTTAATGATTCCGCTCGACCACTCGTTAAGGGATGAATAAAAAAGCGCAATGTGCGCTTTTTTATTTTGGGGAAATGCTATTTCAGAGGCACGAACGAATACTGTATTTCTTAGAAAGTCTTTGCAGCTTGTTTCGCTTCTTCCATCGCCTTTTTCTTGATTTCTTCAGCTTTCTCAGGCATTTGTGCCATTCCTTCAGCAATGACTGATTCAACAGAAGGGATGCCTAGGAATCCAAGTACAGCATGTAAGTACCGATCTCCGAATTCCATTTCTTTTGCTGGCCCTTCTGAATAGATGCCACCTCTCGCCTGGATGTGAAGGGCTTTCTTATCAGTTAGGAGACCAACTGGGCCTTCTTCTGTATATTTAAAAGTCTTACCAGCAATAGCCACTGTATCAATGTAAGCTTTTAATTTAGGGGGAAAGCTGAAATTCCAGAATGGCGTAACAAAGACATATTTATCTGCTGATATGAATTGATCTGTAAGGTCGTTGATTTTACTTACTTTAAGCTGTTCGTCTCCTGATAAATGATCAAATGCATTTCCCTGTTGCAGCTTGCCCCATCCGTTAAAAACGTCAGTATCAATATAAGGAAGATCAATATTATAAAGATCTAGCTTTACGACGTCATCATTCTGATGTTTTTCCTGGTAGGTTTCAAGGAAAACTTCCCCTATACTTAAACTGAAAGATTCTTTTACCGGTTTTGGATTCACGGTAATATAAAGCAATCTAGCCATCACGATCATCTCCTTTGTTATCGCCACTTAGTATGGCTAGCGTAGGAGAAAGTATTCAACTGGATTAGCGTTAAGAAATTGTAGGCAACTAGCCTTTATTGGAGGTAACATTATGAACCGTTGTGCATGGGTGAATGAAGAAGAAATTTATAAAGAGTATCATGATCATGAGTGGGGAGTTCCTGTTTATGACGATCAAAAACTTTTTGAAATGCTCATTTTAGAAGGAGCGCAGGCGGGGTTAAGTTGGATTACGATTTTGAAAAGAAGAGAGAATTATCGAGCTGCTTTTGATCAATTTATTGTTGAGAAAGTAGCGACTTATGATGAGGACAAAATACAAGAGCTACTCCATAATGAAGGCATTATACGGAATAAATTAAAGGTGCGCGGAACGGTAAAGAATGCGAAAGCATTTATGGAGGTTCAAGAAGAGTTCGGAAGCTTTTCATCATACATATGGGGTTTTATGCAAGACACTCCGATCATTCACGACTGGAAATCGTTAGAGGAAGTACCTGCAGAAACAGAACTTAGCAAGAAGATTAGTAAAGATATGAAAAAGCGTGGTTTTACGTTTGTAGGTCCTGTTATTATATATAGCTTCTTGCAAGCTGTTGGTTTAGTCAATGATCATACAACTGACTGCTTCAGACATCCTGATTTTAGTGAAAAGGCTCAACTGTGATGCTGATTAAAAAAATAGTTTGCAACGTGCGAGAAGGTCAGGAAGCAACTTTTTCTAGTGGGCAAGAACGCTGGATTGAATTGCGAAATGACGAAGGGTTTATAGCTCAGTACGGTGGCTGGTCAGAAGGAAACGTGGCGATTATTATTGGTTTTTGGAAAAGCACCCAATCCTACAACCGTTTTATGAATGATGATCATGATGCCATCTATCTAAAAACAAATCAACAGGGAAGTATTGAATCGATTGATGTTCAACTTGAGGAAACCGATGTGAGGGATATTGAACAATACTCAAAAAGCTGGATGTTAGAGCAGCATAGTAAGGTAAATGAGCGATGGACCATTACGACTGAGAACCTGGAGGAGCTTAGATGAAGTGGTTGTTTATCGGGGATAGTATTACGGATTCAGGCAGAAACCAGGACCCTGAAGGACTTGGTTATGGATATGTAAGGATGATTAAGGAAGAGATAATAAAGGAATTCCATGTGGAGATCATCAATAAAGGCGTGAGTGGTGATCGAATCACTGATCTTGAAAGTAGATGGAAACGGGATGTTTTAGCGTTGGAACCTGATCTGATTTCCATTTCCATTGGCATTAACGATGTGTGGAGACAATTGGATCATTCTGAGATGGAGCAGGTGTTGCCAAGTGAGTTTGAGGAGGTATATGAACGACTTTTAAATAAAGTAAATGATGGTATTGTGCAAATTGTCCTAATGGAACCAACGATTATTGAAGAGAATATCTATTCAAAAGGAAATCAGTTGCTTATGCTTTATGTTGAAATCGTTCGGAAGTTGGGAGCTAAGTTTGGCGCAATTGTTGTTCCTACTCATGGAACTTTCCTACAAGCGCTAAGGGAAAAGAAAGATACTCTCACAACGGATGGCGTTCATATGACTTCAGTAGGCAATCGTCTTATGGCTGATACATGGCTGAAATCATATAAAGACAATTTATTGAGCTAAATTGTAGCAAGATCTTATAAGATAAATCACCTCTTTCTTTTTATGATAGAGAGAGAGAGGTGATTTTATGTATATCAAATTAATGTTCAATCAAAACATAAGGTACTACTTGCTCGGAGGAGGGATTTCAAAGCTAGGCGATGTTCTTTCAGGTATGGCGTTTCTTTTTCTTGCTTATGAGATAACCGGATCTAAGGTATTGACGACTGGAATGGCGATTGCGGAAACGCTCCCTTATTTACTCTTTGGGTTGATAGGAGGGGTGATCTCTGATTGGGTACAGAAGAAGAGAATGCTCATTATTTTAGATTTTGTCAGGATTCCATTAATTGGATCTATTGTTTTGTTCTATTACGCAGATTTGTTAGGATATGCTTATTTACTGTTTGTTAGTTTTCTCATTCAATCGATTGGTTGCTTCTTTAACCCAGCTCATCGTGCTTTACTGCCTCTTATGACAGCAGAGAAAGAACGAACATCGGTTAATGGATTGAATGATACACTTCAAAGAGGCGTTACGGTCATAAGTCCTTTTCTTTCAATATGGATTCTTACAACGCATGGTGCTGTCCATTTTTTTACTATTGACGCCATAACTTATGGATTGAGTGCATTCTTTCTTATGAAATTACAAGTGAAAGAAACCACTTATAATGGGGAAAAATCCTTGAGCGGAGTCTGGCGCTCAATCGGATCGTTTACTAAATGGGCTGGTGAGAATATCACCTTGAAGCATTTGTTTCTAAGTACTTTTTTAATTGTCTTTCTTAATACCTGGGTTTGGGAAGTGGGGCTCTTACTCGCGCTTTCAGACATGACTTCGAGGAGTGAAGAGATTTATAGTTTGATACTAGGTTTGTTTGGTGCAGTTGTGATTGGAACGAATTTAGTCATTCCTTATATTGTAAAGGAAATGGATTTAAAAACATATATGATTGGTGCTTTCATTTGGGGAGCGGGCGTATTTTATTATGGCGTATTATACGAGTTAGAACATTTTTTTGTAGGTGCTATTCTAGTAGGAATCGGGATTCCGATAGCTGGACTTGCAAGAGTTTATCTCCTGCAAACCATCGTACCGAAAGAACAGCTTGGAAGAGGCTTTAGCACGAACGCTGTTCTACTCTATCTTGCTAATACCCTTTCATTGGCTCTATTTGGTGTATTCGCTGTACTTCTGCCAATTCAAGTTATAATGGTTGTTAGTGGAATGTTAATGATGCTCATTAGTATCGTCTATCTTGTAGGAACTACTGCGAAATTGAGAAGGAGATTTTCCATACAACTTTTTAAATAGATGATTGTAAGAAGAAAGATTCTTGAATCCTGATGAAAAAGCAATTGATAGAATTGATTCACTAGAGTGAAGAAGCTTTTCCTGACTTTTCATAATGCGATAAAGTTGCAGGAATGAATAAGGCGAAATACCAAACGCTTCTTTAAAGGAGTGAGCGAATTGATATTTCGAGAGACCTGTCAGGTTTGCGAGCTGCTCAAGCGACCAGTCTTCTTGAAATCCTTCTTTCATAGCTGTGATAGCAGTAGTAAGCGGGAACTTCGCTGAAGGGATGGAGAGCTCCTGTTGATGCAATCCTGGAGCAAGCTTAAGCATGAGGATAACAAGTTGTACCGCACTGTGCTCAAGGAAGTAAGTGCTTTCTTCGGATTGCAAACCGTTCCCCATACAATCTCGTACAAAAGAAGCCCACTGCTGAAACTGTGGATGACAATAAGGAATAGACGCAAATTCAGGACAGCGTACACTGAGGTTGAGATCTTTTGCTACTTCTTGAAAAATCGTTTCATCTAGTTCGATTAGAAATTTTTCATCCGTAACGTTAAGTTGGCGATGGGTATCGCCGGGGTTAAGAATATAGAACTGTCCTTTATCAATTGAAATATCACCACGTGGTGTTTCGTAAAGCCCTGACCCCTGGTGAGAGAATATAAACTTATAACAATTATCACTTCTCCAGCTTCGTTCTTGTAATTTGTCTTTCCTCATAAGAAGAAGGCCATTGTTAAATGGTTTAATCATTTTGATAGCTCCTTATTTCACCTAATCAAAAACAGGTGGAAGGGTAACGTTGTTATGGAGATTATAAAGCATCCCAACCTGTGATTCAGTAATTCTGCCAGTCGACAAAGGGGGAAGCTCGTCTTGAGCGAAAAAACCACTGTCACTTGTTTCGATACTTTCGGCCGCATCTCCACCGACTAGCTCACACTCAATCATCACCTTATAAATATGATAAGGCGATGGTGGGTGAGGGTGTTTTTTGTGATCGAGCACGGCAAGAAGTCGCCGTGCTTCTACAATGTAGCCTGATTCTTCTTGAACTTCTTTTACCGCTACTTCTCCTGGCGTAAAGCCTACATCACCCCAGCCGCCGGGAAGGGACCACTTGCCATCAGCTTTTTCTTTAACGAAAAGCAAATTACCTTCATGAAAAACAGCTGCACGAACGTCTACTTTAGGCGTTTGATAGCCAGTTTCATTCGTGAAAAGTTCGCTAATTGTTTACATATCATAGTCCGTGTAGGTTTCCATGATTTCAGCACTTAGCTGTCTCAGTTCAATATATCTTTCATAATCATAGTTATCCTGCGTATAAGTTAGCCCTGCTTGAGCAATGGATTGTATTTGTTTCGCCCAGGTAAGCCATTTTTCTTCCATATCAAAGCATCCTTCCAAACTAATTCTCTGATAAATAGTATTCTAGAAAAAAGTATAAACGCCTGCTTTTAAAAAAATTATTCAAAACGGGGCTCTGAATAACGTCCAAACCAATCATAACGGTTTTTTGAAAACCAGATATAGAATGGTGAACCAAGCTTATCAATTAAAGGTAAGTATAGTAGTAAAGAGAGAGGTACCGTTACAGGAAGTGCCATTAACAGTCGTCTTACCGTATAAAAGCCTGCATGAAGGTTCCCAGATGTCGTGAGCATATGAATTTCATCATACATTCGTTTGTGGCGAAACTGCATATAAGGATAGTCTTCTGGGTGTTTCTCAATTTCTTGGACCGGTATCCATTCGATCTTATTAAACCAATCCAGTTTGCGAAGTGATTTCTTTATATAAAAACAAAAAGGACATTCAGCATCATAGAAAACGAGATGTTTCATCGCGATAGCCTCCAATATAAATAATTCATTCTCCTACTCTTTTCACTTATTATCCTAATTTTAAACTGGATGACAATAGTTGACAGAAAATTATAGTATTATTATAGTTTAATTAGAGTTAAGAAAACGCTTACAGGAGTGAGGTTGAGTGAAACGACTTGAAGGTAGAGTGGCATACATAACTGGTGGAAGCAGAGGGATCGGTGCGAGCATTGCAGAAAAGTTTACAGATGAAGGGGCTAAGGTATACCTTGCCGATGTGAACGAAGAAGCCCTTTCCACAACTAGAAAGAAATTAGAAGGGAAAGGCTTCTCAGTTATGACAGGAGTTGTGGATGTTACACAGCGAGAGCAGGTAGAGTCAAGTATGAAAGAAGCGGCTGAAGCATACGGCTCAATTGATATTCTTGTAAACAACGCTGGAGTTATTCGAGATAATCTATTATTTAAAATGAGTGATGAGGACTGGATGACGGTCATGCAGGTACATCTTACTGGGAGTTTTTATGCTTCAAGAGCGGCACAAAAGTATATGGTTGACCAAGGATATGGTCGCATCATAAGTCTATCCTCTACTTCTGCACTAGGTAATCGTGGACAAACGAACTATGCAGCTGCCAAAGCGGGCATTCAGGGGTTAACCAAAACGCTCTCACTCGAGCTTGGTAAATATGGCATTACGGCCAATGCTATCGCGCCAGGATTTATTGAAAGTGATATGACAAAAGTAACGGCCGAACGTCTCGGTGTTGAATTTGACCAGTTTATTGAATATAACAAAAAGCAGATTCCAGTAGCTAGAACAGGGAAACCGGAAGACATTGCGAATGCTGCACTCTTTTTTGCAGATGAAAACTCATCCTTTGTTAGTGGACAAGTTCTTTATGTTGCAGGTGGACCACGAACGTAATATCGATAAAAGCAGTCCAATTGGGCTGCTTTATTCTTTTCTCTGACGTTTCACTGATCCTATAGAGGGGTACTTTCCCATTATGGATAAGGAAACGAAGGAGGAGTCATGATGTTTGATAAAAATGCTGGCGAGATTTTACTGAATACACTCTCTGAATGGGGAGTAGATCATGTGTATGGTTTACCAGGAGATTCGATTAACCACTTTGTGGAAAATTTAAGAAATGCTCAAGACCGTATGAAGTTCATTCAGGTTAGACATGAAGAAGTTGGTGCCCTTGCAGCAGCATCGTATGCGAAAATAACAGGCAAAATAGGTGTCTGCCTTTCGATTGCGGGACCAGGAGCAGTTCATTTGATGAATGGTCTTTATGATGCAAAGGCTGACGGTGCACCGGTTCTCGTTATTGCTGGACAAGTCGCAAGCGACCAACTTGGAACGGATCAATTTCAGGAAATTAACCTTGAACGAATGTTTGATGATGTATCTGTATTTAATCGCAGGGTGGAAACTGCGGCATCGTTACCGGACTTAACTCATCAAGCTATACGAACAGCTGTTGAGAAAAAGGGCGTAGCAATCCTTACAATTCCAGATGACCTTGCAGCTGAGAAGGTAAAACAAAAGGTGGAGAACACCTCTCTCATTCGCTCGAAAGCAGTCGTTCATCCACATGACTCCAATTTAAACGAAGCAGTCGCTATGTTAAATGAAGCGAAGCGACCGGTCATTTTAGCAGGAAAAGGCTCTAAACATGCGAGAGAAGAACTGTTAAGCTTTGCAGAAAAAGCAGGGGCACCGGTTATTTTAAGTTTACCAGGTAAGGGAGCTATTCCTGACGTTCATCCTTATAACCTTGGTCAACTCGGTCAGATTGGAACGAAGCCTGCTTATGAAGCAATGGAAGAAACTGATTTACTCATCATGGTCGGTACGTCATTCCCGTATCGCGATTATTTACCAGATAAAGCAAAGGCGATCCAGGTTGATATTGACCCAACTCAAATCGGGAAACGTTACCCTGTAACGGTAGGATTAATAGGAGATGCCAAGTGGACGTTATCTTACTTAACCGACCATACTACCTACCAGGAAGACCGTGAATTTATTGAGAAATGTCAGGACAATATGAAAAACTGGTGGGCTCATCTTGAAAAGATTGAATCGGAACAGTCTATACCGATTAAACCACAGCAAATCATGCCACAACTTCAAAAAGTTTTGGATGATGATGCCGTCTTGTCAATCGATGTAGGGAATGTGACAGTTTGGTCAGCAAGGCATTTACGCATTACGAATCAAAAATTCATCATTTCCTCATGGATGGCGACAATGGGTTGCGGTCTTCCAGGAGCGATTGCAGGTAAGATAGCTCATCCAGATCGTCAGGCCGTAGCGATTTGCGGTGACGGTGGTTTTACGATGGTGATGCAAGATTTCTTAACAGCTGTTAAATATAAGTTACCTATGATGGTTGTCGTCTTTAACAACGAACGTCTTGGCATGATTAAATATGAACAGCAGGAAATAGGGAACATTGATTATGAAACGGAATTAAAAGACTTTAACTTTGCCGCATTTGCTGAAACAGCTGGCGGGGAAGGTTACCGAGTCGAAAAGTATGAAGAATTGCTTCCGGCTTTTGAACGAGCTGCGAAATCACCGAAGCCTGTCATTGTCGACATTGTGATTGAAGAGCAACCGCCTCTTCCAGGTAAAATCACGTATGAACAGGCAGCAAGCTATTCGAAATACATGCTCAAAAAAGCATTTGAAGAACAGGAAATTGATATGCCACCGCTTAAAAAGGCATTGAAGCGAATTTTTTAATAAAGTTACTGGGGAGCCCGCTTATTGGCGGGCTTTTCGTTATAGCTATGGAGATAAAAGGAGAGAGAATCATGCATCTTGTGTTTTGTTATGGAACATTACGATTAGGAGAAAGCAATCATGGTGTCATAAAAGGAGCTGCTCTAAAAGAAAGCTTCTGTTGGACAAAGGGACAGCTGTATGACACACAAGATGGTTACCCTGCTTTAGTTCAAAGCGAGGAGCATAACGTATATGGAGAAGTCTATGAAGTCGATAATCAGTTACTAGAAAGAATTAATATTCTCGAAGGTTATCAGGAAGGGCGCGATCATAACTTGTATGATTGTGTCATACAGGAAATCGAAAGTGAGCAAGGGAGTTTCCAAGCCATTACTTATATCATGAAAAATCCAGAAAAGCGTTTTATCGAAATACCAGGTGGAGACTGGATAGCGTATCGCAAAGATAAAAGGTAACCAATCGAGACTAGCACAATGAAAGAAAGCACACCTCCAAAAATGGAGCGTGTGCTCTTTGAAAAATTAGTCCGTTAGAATCATATAATCTTCAGGAATGTGAAGGGTTGTTTCATAATAAGCCTCATCTGAGTAGTGATCTGAAATGTTTTTTTCAATCATTCTGTAAGTTAAATAGGGCTGTTGAATTGGTTCTTTTACAATCGTCGCTTCAACAATTTTTTCTTGTTTTTCACCAGTATCCGTAGTGGTGACTAACTCGATCCAAATTGGAGATATGTCATCATCTACATAATTTGATTTTATGCCGTTATTAGGGTCTTTCAGTAATTGAGAAAAATCCTCTACTTGTTCGTTGTGCTCATGTAAAGACTGAAGATAAGGTGCGAGTGTATTTTCTTCCCATGATTTCTCGTCCATTGAAAAATCATAGCTGTTTAACGTGTACGATAAATACCCTATGATGAGTAAAATGATGAACAGGAAGGCTCCTCTAAATAGAAATTTTGATGGGGATAAGAATTTCCGGTTACGGATCAGGTGCATAATGAAAATGAGTCCAACGATGATCCATAATACCTCGGATATGATGGTGAGTGGAGCATCTGAGAGCTTTTCCACTTCATTATAGCTTTCAATGACTTGATTGATTGTTGGCATGCTTACTTTCCTCCTGAATGTCAGAGAAACATTAATTGTTCCTTTTATTCAACTCTACTATCGTTTTAAGACGACTTGCTCATTGTAACAGTAATTTAACTGTTTTATCCATATGGAGTGAATGTTTAGTAAAATAGATAGGCAATTGCTTTAGGTTTTTATCAAACTTATTTAATTGGATCAAATTATGAGAAACTAGGTGACGATACATGCTTCAATATACGATTTGTTTTATCAAAAGAAATCAAGATTTTCTCTTATTAAATCGACGCAAAGCCCCAACAATGGGTCTCTGGAACGGCGTTGGTGGGAAGCTAGAACAGAATGAAACGCCGTCTGAGTGTATAATAAGAGAAACCTTTGAAGAGACAGGGATTGAATTAGAGAGCGTTATCTATGCAGGGAATGCTCTTTTTTATAGTGAGCAGGGCAACTCAGGTATGTACATTTTTCTGGCGGATTTACCAGAAGGAATGATTCTTACTACTCCTTTAAATACGGCAGAAGGAATACTAGACTGGAAACGAATAGATTGGATTCTAGATGAAGATAACCAGGGTGTAGTAAGCAATCTGCAGAAGTTTTTGCCCGAAGTACTTGGAGGAAACTATTTACAGGAGCACAGGTTTATCTATCACCATCATCAAATGCAATCTTATTCGGTCTCTCCAATAGTAGAGAGTGAAGTTAAAACAGTTCACAAATGAATCAGTGTCATTGGAAAACAAAAAAAGAGAGGCAAACTTAAATAGAAGTTTGCCTCTCTTTTTATTATGTGAATCAATGCGAGGTTTGTGGTTGTCTCTTCTCAACCTTTTTCGCTTCTCGGTTGTTACGTATAAACATATAGAACGAAGCTGAGAAAATGATAATATAGCCAATAATACTCCAGGCATCAGGTATTTGACCGAATAGTACAATGCTGATTAAAGCAGAGTAAACGACGGTCGAGTAGAAGAAAATCGAGATTTCTCGAGCAGGTGCAAATTTATAGGCTACGGTGAGCCCAAATTGTCCAAGCGTTGCGAATACGCCTGCTAATAATAGATAGATCAGCTGTTTCGTTTCCATTGGTTCATAGAAGATAATCACGAATGGCAATAATACTACTGTTGAGAAGAATGAGAAATAGAAAACAACTGTATAGAATTTTTCACGCTGTCCAAGAACTCTGAGTACCGTATAGGCACCTGCAGCAAAAATAGCAGAAAGCAGGCCGGAAATATACGGAACTGTCTCGACTGAGAACTGTGGCTTTATAATTAATAGCGTTCCGATGAAAGCGATGATGATCGCAATGATCTGGAACCGTTTCGCTTTTTCTTTTAAGAAAAGAGCGGAAAAAATAATTAATAAGAAAGGACTAAGCTTATTGAGCATGTCGGCATCAGAGAGGACAAGGTTGTCAATCGCATAGAAATAGAAAATGATTCCTAGTGTTCCAAGCGCTGATCGCAGGAGCAAGAATTTCTGGTTCTCCTTTTTACCGAAGAGTCTTTCTTTGTAGTACATCACAAAGCCAAATGAAATGATGGCAGAGACGGCATTTCGAAACATCGTTTTTTGAATCGTAGGCACGTCACCTGATAGCTTTACAAAAGCAGCCATCATCGCAAATCCAAATGATGATATTAGCAATAGGATAATTCCTTTATTTCGATCACTCATCAAATTCCTCCAGTTTGTCAATCACTTCTATCACTTTACTGCAAAGGGATCCTCTTTTTCAACTACAGAGCTTAAAGTAGGAAATGTCACAAAATTGATTCATTCTTTCTTGAAGGGATTGTGGCATAGTAGAAGGGTGATCGAACCTTTCTTAAATCGGGTGATAAAAATGCTCGGTTAATAAGAGGGTATATATGGGTAATGTAGGTACTAGACATAAAGCAAAAGGAGAAACGTGATCATGTTTGTATGGCGCAATATTTATCGAGGATTATTAATGGGCGTAAGTGATTTAATCCCTGGCGTAAGCGGTGGTACGATTGCCATGGTGCTTGGCATTTATAGAAGACTGATTAGCGGTATTAATGGATTGATGAGTAAGAATTGGAAAAAAGAACTTGGGTTTTTTATTCCCCTTTTAATAGGCGTAGGACTTGCTTTACTGCTCGTTAGTCAGCTTATGGAGAAACTGCTCGAGCATTATCCACAGCCTACGTTCTTTTTCTTTATTGGCTTAATTATTGGGGTTGTCCCTTTTCTATTAAGAAAAGTAGACTATAAGAAAACGTTCGAGCCTTTCCATTATGGATTGTTAATTGTAGCGGCGATTTTAATTGCTTCCACTTTGTTTCTAAAAGGGGACGGATCAGGAGAGGTGATGAAATCGTTAAGTATGGTTGATTACGTCATTCTGTTTTTCTCTGGCTGGTTAGCTAGTACAGCGATGATTCTTCCTGGAGTAAGTGGCTCTTTTGTCTTATTACTGCTTGGGTCATATCAGACTGTTATCCATGGTCTTTCATCGTTTCAAATTCCCCTCTTACTAACGGTAGGAGCAGGCATTATTATTGGATTAAGCTTAACAGGTAAGGTCATTGCTCACTTACTTTCAAAATATACGGTTTCGACTTATGCCGTTATGATTGGTTTAGTGATCGGCTCAGTCGTTGTGTTGTATCCAGGATTTCAGTCAGATGTTGGACTTGCGGTAGCGAGCCTCTTAACATTATTGGGGGGACTTGGCGCAGCTATTGTACTTGGAAAAATTGAACATAAGGAAGAATAACAAAAACCGCAGGAAAACCTGCGGTTTTTTGTGTGATTTATTGCTCTTCTTGATTTGGTTTTGTACGAGGAAACACAAGATGTTTCATCATAAAGAAGCTTGAAGCAGAAGAGAGGAACATGGCTAGTCCTTTTGAAATATTACGTTCAATGTAGCGTGGCAGCGTGATCCATTCGAATATCAAGAGAGCGCCATAAAAGACAAGGTTGCTAATACCAAGTGCGATGATGGCCTGAACTAGAAATAACAGCACCTGTTTTTTGTCATGGATCGCTTTTGAAGGGAACGTGAGCTTGGCATTCCAGAAATAGCTGTTAATGATCGCCAGAACGTATGAAATTGTGTTGTACATAATAAGCTGGATTCGATCATCTGTTGGAAATAACAGCATGAGCAGGTTTAAAGCACCTATATCAACTAGTGCATTCATCACACCAATTACACTGAAACTCATCACCTGTTTAGAACCCTTGCCAATTCTCTGCTGCTTCATATACTCATCCTTCTATCTATTGAATCGCCTGCTGCTGTTCTTCTTGCTTTTGCTCAATGGCGGACTCATAGAAATCAAGTAGCTGTTGAGCTGGACCTCGCCAACCGTAATCTCTAGAATGCTCGTAAGCTTCTTTTGACATTTTTTCTAATAGCCCTTTTTCCTGAAGGCGATTAATGACTTCAGTGAGGTTACCGTTCGTTCCTGAACGATAGAGTAGTCCTGTTGAACCATCCTCAACCTGTTCGTTCGTTGGACCAGATTCTGCGGCAATAACAGGAAGGCCACTTGCCATCGCTTCAAGTATGACAAGCCCGAGCGTTTCAGTCGTTGATGGAAACATAAAAGCATCTGCAGAAGCATAAGCCCTTGCTAGCTCTTCTCCGTGTAGAAAACCAGTAAATGATACGTTATCAAGATGACCAAAGTTCTTTTCAAGTTCACCTCGATAAGGGCCATCCCCAACAATCGCCAGGTGAGCATCTGGCTTGTCTTCAAGCATCGGAACGAGCGAATCGATTTCTTTCTCGAATGCAAGTCTTCCGACAAAGAGGAGAAGGGTTTTATCTGGATTGTCGTTTGATAACCGGCGTCTCATATTGCTGTCACGAAGTTCAGGATTAAAGCGTTCAGTATCAACACCGCGTTTCCACAAATGCATGTTATAGAAGTTTTGTTCATTTAACTCTTCTAATATGGCTTGTGACGTACAGAGGTTAATATCCGCTTTGTTGTGCATTCTTCTGAAGTGCCACCAGAGAAGAGGTTCCGACCATGACATATTGTAGTGATCAGCGTATTTAGGAACGTGAGTATGATAAGAAGCAATAAGCGGAACGCCGAGTTTCTTACCATACTTGATACCAGAATAGCCCATAAAAGCCGGGTTAACGACATGAACAAGATCAGGATCAAACTCCTCTAAATAGGTTTTAATCACACGAGTTGGCATGCCGAATTTCCGATGTTTATATAGAAAGAATGTACGAGGCTGAACTCCATCAAAACGAATATTCCGATAGCTGCGCACTCCTAAATCTGGAGCAATGACCTGAATATCATGCCCTTGATCAATTAAATAATCGATCGATGCACGAAGTCTTGTCACCACGCCATCTGTTGAAGGAAGGAATGTCTCTGTTACGATGGATATTTTCATAAGAACACCTCAGTTAGTATTGTGCATCTTTTACTTCCAGGTCACGTTAGGAAGAACGTTTTCTTTCAGTACGCGGTCTTTGTATTTGAGAGCTGTATCAAGCGTTCTCGAAATGTGTTCATCTGTTAAAAGAGAAGGCTCAAGACCAAGATCAATTAAGCTCGTGTTTACAGCGTGATAGTAGTGCTCTTCTTTCTCAACACGAGGATTCTCAAGGTGATCGATGTTAACTTTGAGTCCTTTAGCTTCAGCTACACGCTGAACTTTCTCAGCCAGTTCAAGTACAGAAAACTCTTCAGTAAACTGATTGAACACGCGGAATTCTCCTTTGTCGGCCGGTTTTTCTGCTGCAATTTCTACACAGCGAATCGTGTCCTTAATGTTTAAGAAAGCGCGCGTTTGTTTACCTGATCCGTACACTGTTAAGTTATGGCCAATGGCTGCTTGAATGATGAAACGGTTAAGGGCTGTACCAAATACACCATCGTAATCAAGGCGATTGATTAAACCTTCATCAAGTTCATCTTCATCTGTATGAAGTCCATAAACAATTCCCTGATTTAAGTCTGTTGCACGAATGCCCCAAATTTTGCAGGCAAACTGAATGTTATGGCTATCATGTACTTTTGATAAATGATAGAACGATCCCGGTTGTTTCGGGAACGGAAGAACGTCTTCACGTCCTTTATGTTCTATTTTTATGTATCCTTCTTCGATATCTATGTTAGGCTGTCCATACTCACCCATTGTGCCCAATTTAATTAAGTGACAATCAGGTGTAACTTCTTTAATCGCATAGAGCACGTTCAAGTTACCAACAACGTTATTCGTTTGTGTAAATACCGCGTGCTCACGATCGATCATAGAATATGGTGCTGAGCGCTGTTCAGCAAAGTGAACAAATGCTTCGGGCTGTACTTGCTTGAAGATTTCTTTTAAGAAGTCATAGTGCATCAAATCACAATCATACGTTGTGATATGCTTACCTGATTTTTCTTCCCATAATTTCACACGTTCTTCAAGGGGTAAGATGGGGGTGAGTGAGTTCGATCGAAGCTCATCATCCCATTTACGGCGTACCATGTTATCAATGATCGTAACCTCATGGCCCTGTTTTGATAAGTAAAGTGCGGTTGGCCACCCACAGAAACCATCTCCGCCTGCTACAATAATTCTCATAGATTTTACCTCCATCACAATGGTCGATTTAGTTGTAGATATCCTTGCTTTATCAAATATTTACGATAGCATTCCTCAAGATGGCATTCAACTCGCAACAATCAATTTACGAAATCTTTAAACCAATCCGAAAATGTATCATTATTTCTTTCCCTAAAAAGAGTATCACTACACCTTTTAGTTTGCATGAAACGCTTCATAAAAACAATTAATTAATTTAGAAAATTCAAAACGGTCATTTTAGGAATATGGTAAAATAATAAAAAATGCTTTCAAACGAATTATCTCATCATAACGCCTACTATTTTTTCATTCATACTAGCAACTGTTATCTGGACATTTAAAGACATTGAAGAATAGGAGTGATTTTCCCTATGTAAACTGACTACCCTTTAGTTCATTTGTAAGACCAAAATAAAAAGGGGTAGTTATGATGAGACTACGTTCATTTCGTTTCTTGTGGATTGGCCAGGGGTTTGCCAACACGGGAGATGTTCTATATATTGTGGCGCTAATAGCTGTTCTTTATCAATCAACAGGTTCAGCACTTTATCTTTCCCTGCTACCATTTACTATTACGATCGCTCGATTTGTAAGTGGAATGTGTGCACCGCTAGTCTTGAACCGCTTTTCGTTAAAAGGATTACTAGTCGGATCACAAAGTATAAAGACAGTGTTGTTGGGGATGCTTGGCTTGTCTTTATGGCTTTTTGATCCTTCAATACTGATTATTTTAGTTCTTGTTTTTATCATCGCTTTTCTTGATGGGTGGGCCGCACCTGCTCGAAATGCCATGCTCCCTCAACTCGTTACGGAGGATGAGCTTGCGAAAGCGAATAGTTTTGTAGCGGTTGTTGATCAGTCCATTCAATTTGGCGGTTGGGCACTCGGTGGTATTCTTGTAGCAGCAACGTCAGGCTCCTTCGTTATATGGGTTACCTTTGTGATGTACGTGATTTCCACACTGATGATGGGGTTAATTGTTGTGAGGGATCACAGAGAAAGGAAGACGAAAATTCATATGATGAGCGGATGGAGGTTGATTTGGAAGCATCCTGTTCTGCGTATATTTCACATTATGATTTTTATTGAAGCGATAGCAAATGTCGTTTGGATTGCTGCTATCCTTTATATTTTTGTCGAAGAAGTTCTTATGAAATCAGAAGCGTGGTGGGGATATCTTAATGCGTGCTTTTTCATCGGCTTGATAGCAGGTGGAATGGCCGTATCCAAATACACGAATTGGTTTGAACGTTATATGAAAGAAACGCTTCTCGCCACGTGCTTCGCGATTAGTATTTTAACGTTTGTTTTTGGTTTAATAAGTGTTCCTGTGATTGCACTTCTGTTAACTGTGCTCTCAGGAATGGTGGAACAAATAAAATCAATTGCGATGGTGACATTCATCCAAAAGAAATGCCCGAAAGATTCACTTCCTGAAGTTTTTAGCGCTCAAAGCGCTCTGATATCCATTACGTTTGGTCTTGGCTCTTTGCTATACGGTTTTCTTGCTGAGACGATTAGTGTTCCATTTGTTTTTGCTTTATCAGGAGTTTTACTATTAGCATCGGCTTTTTACTTATTGAAGAGCATGCACTACTTAACAGAATAATAAAGTAGAGCCCCTTTGCTAGCAAAGGGGCAGTTTAAGTTGGTTATCGATTTTTGTCCTTATTCCCCGTTACATCAATGGCAGGTGTATTGTTTCCGAGGTAGCTCGTGGGTTGAGCTGGTTCTTCGCCATAGAAGTCTTCATTGATCTTTTCATCAACATTGACAGGTGCTTGTCCTTTGTAAAATGAATCGTTTATCTTTTTGTTTGCTTGTGTTGTGTCACGCTTCATTTTTTACCTCCTGATTTCGTTAGGATCTTTCTAGCATGTGTAGTGAACGGAGGATTATGATTCATCTCGATGTAAAGTAAGCTTTACGTAAAGTGAGCTTTACCTTATAATGTAAATGAGAAGTGAGGAGGCTTTTTAGTTGAAAAATGTACTCCGTGAGAAAAGAACAGAACAAGGGTATTCCCAGGATCGCCTAGCCGAAATACTTGGTGTATCAAGGCAAACGATTATTTCAATTGAGAAAGGAAAGTACAATCCATCTTTACCGCTCGCACTTGAAATGGCGAGGTTGTTTGGAACGATTGTGGAGGAGATTTTTTATTTGGATTCTGAGGGGGATTAGAAGTGGCAATGAATAAAACGTATATCGGATTTGGCGTCTTTTTTGCGTTGAATGCTTTATTACTGATTAGTGTTGGTCTTGGCACAGGAAATGAACCTATTCCTGCAAGTTATATGATGATGAGTATGTCTATTATGACCTTTTGCTTAAGCTATCTTCAGCCGCAGTTTAAGGCACGGGACGAGCGAAGTCGAATGATTCGAGAGAAAGGGATGTTTTATTCGTACTTTGCTGTACTAGGTTATATCATGGTGTTTCTTTTTCTTCTACAATTCAACATAGTGAATATTAGCTCAGTAACAGTGCTGAGTGCATTAGCCGCCATGCTGATTAGCACAGTCTTTGTTTCCATGGTGATCGTCGCTAAAAGACATTAATTTTTATCACGATGATTAAAGATGGCAAGAATCGGGAAACCCTTTTTGTGAGATCATAAAAAGGAGTTGGATTGACATGAGTAAATCATTACAAGCTTATTTTACAACAGAGAACGATGCAGAGAGTGCAAAAGCTGATTTGCAGGCTTATTCGGTAAGTCAATTGTCAGTTGAACATATTCCAGAAGATCAAAAGCTTAGTATCGATACACCAGTTCAGGGACAGGGAACTGCTACCCCGGCTGGAGCGAATAACGATTTGTTTTTCTCTAATGAAACGCCAACAGGCAAGCAAGAAGAAAATGCTGATCCATCTGAGGAAGCGGACAGAGAGTTTCGCTACGTGTTAGTTTTTAATACAGAAGAGCAAGACGACACGGATCTGCGTGAAGTTGTATCGAAGCATAATGGCGCAATGGAAAAATAGATAAATTGGAAAAAGCTGCGCAATGATGCGCAGCTTTTTTTTGTGGGGGGAAGCGGGGGGCACGCACCTAACCCCAGCTTCACTACCGCGTTATTCAACCACAGTATGAAATCTGAAAATGGTGGATAGGATGAAATAGAAGTGGAGGAAGAGAAAGACAGAACGCTTAATGTTCGCTATACTGTGATAGGAAGCGCATCGGAAGTGGCAAAATACATAAAGGTTTGCTTCAATAGGAGTGACACAAAACGTTACGAATTTATAGTCAGATTCCTTTGATTCAGGGGAGAAAAAAAGGTATACTGATACCTAGATGATAATGATTATAAAAAGATAGTTTATTTAATTAATCACTGTATGAGAGGGGAACACATTCATGGCTAAAAAGACAATGGGATTACTTGTAATGGCGTATGGAACGCCTTATAAAGAAGAGGATATTGAACGTTATTACACACATATTAGAAGAGGCCGCAAGCCATCTGACGAGCAGCTAAAAGATCTTCAGGACCGATACAAAGCAATTGGTGGAATATCGCCACTTGCCAAAATTACGGAAGATCAGGCGAAAGGGCTTGAAGCTCACCTTAATGAAATTCAAGATGAAATTGAGTTTAAGCTTTATATCGGATTAAAGCATATCGAGCCTTTTGTAGAAGATGCGGTACAGCAAATGCACAATGATGGTATTGAAGAAGCCGTTAGTATTGTGTTGGCGCCTCACTTCTCTACATTTAGTATCAAATCTTATAATGGACGAGCAAAAGAAGAAGCTGGAAAACTAGGTGGCCCAGTTATTCATTCTGTTGAGAGCTGGTATGACGAGCCTAAATTTATCTCTTATTGGGCGAAGCGTATTAAAGAGATATTTGAAGGGATGGCAGATCAAGAACGCGAGAAATCTGTCCTCATCGTTTCCGCGCACAGTTTACCTGAAAAAATCATTGCAAATGGAGACCCTTATCCAGACCAATTGAAAGAAACGGCAGATCTTATCGTAGCAGAGTCAGGTGTGAAGAACGTGGCAATAGGATGGCAAAGTGAAGGGAACACTCCAGATCCATGGATTGGCCCAGACGTACAGGATTTAACAAGAGATCTTTATGAAAAACAAGGTTTTACATCGTTTGTTTATGCTCCAGTAGGATTCGTAGCCGATCACTTGGAAGTATTATTTGATAATGACTATGAATGTAAAGTTGTAACAGATGAAATCGGTGCAAATTATTATCGACCAGAAATGCCAAACGCACAGGAAGAATTCATCGATATTCTTTCAACTGTCGTGTTAAAAGAATTAAATAAACAATAATGAAAAAGGCGCAGTCTTACGTTTGTAAGGCTGCGTTCTTTTTTGTGAGAAATTCCAAACTGCTCTTGAAGAAACAAATTGACAACTAGCGTAAAAGAAGATAAAGTAATGAGAAATTCATGCATCGTAAATAACAATAGGCTAGGAAGAGGAAGCAGTAGCGTGTTATGACGAGTAGTGTCAGAGAACCAGTGGTTGGTGTGAACTGGTACAGTCTAACCGTGAATTACCCCTCAGAGCCTTCTTGATGAACAGAGTGATCTAACTAGTCAGGAACGGGAAAACCGTTATCGTATTCGAGCCGGAAGAAGTTATTTCTTCAATCAGGGTGGTATCGCGTGTAAGCCACGTCCCTACTATATAGAGGGGACGTGGCTTTTAATATGAAATTTAATAATTAGGAGGTCGACAGGAATGAACTCAATCATGGATCAATTAACAGAAGAACAAAGAAAGGAAATGGAAAGGCAATATGCGGTTTATACACATGGAACGAGTCAAGTCATTCCTGGAGATGAACTTAAACATAAAATAGCTACTTCGATTTTTAAGAATAAGCCACTTAAAGTGAAATTGGGTCTTGATCCTTCTGCGCCCGATGTCCATATTGGTCACACCGTTGTGTTAAATAAGTTAAGGCAGTTTCAAGAAAATGGCCATATCATCCAACTCATTATTGGAGACTTTACAGGTAAAATTGGTGATCCTACTGGAAAATCAACAGCAAGAGTGCAGCTAACGGATGAAGAGGTGAAACGAAATGCTGGAACTTATCTTGAGCAGTTTGGTAAGGTTCTTGATCAAAGCAAAGTGGAGCTCCACTACAATGCGGCGTGGCTATCTGAACTAAAGTTTGAAGACGTTATTGAACTCGCTGGAAAAATAACGGTTGCTCGTTTACTTGAGCGCGATGATTTTGAAAATCGAATGAAGGCGAATAAGCCTGTCTCGCTTCATGAGTTCTTTTACCCTTTAATGCAGGGCTATGATTCTGTTCATCTTGAAAGTGATATTGAGCTCGGTGGAAATGATCAATATTTCAACGTTTTAATGGGGCGTCACCTTCAAGAGCAGTTCGGAAAAGAGAAGCAAGTCGTCTTAATGATGCCTCTTCTAGAAGGATTAGACGGGATTGAAAAAATGTCTAAATCCAAAGGGAATTACATTGGGATTACAGAGAAGCCATCAGAGATGTATGGAAAAGCGATGTCGATTCCTGATGAGCTGGTCGTCAAATATACCGAATTAATCACGGATCTATCTCTAGAGGAAAAGCTTACGGTTCGTAAAGAAATTGAACAAGAAGAAATCCATCCAAGAACAGCTAAAATGAATTTAGCTAAGACGATCGTTCGCATGTTTCATGGAGAAAATGCTTCTGAAAAAGCAGAAGTGGAGTTTCAACAAATCTTTCAGCAAAAGCAGCTTCCAACTGATATTGAGGAAGTCATATGGGATGGAGATCGGATGGTAACTGTGCCAACATTGATCGCTAAACTAGGCATGCTACCTTCAACAAGTGAAGCTAGACGAATGGTGAAGAATGGCGGTATTAAGCTAAATGAGGTAAAAGTAACAGAAGTGAATGAGGAAATTGAAGTGAAAAATGGATTGGTCATTCAAGTGGGCAAAAGGAAATTCAAGAAAATAAAACTAGCATAGTAAAAATTTCCCCCTCGAATAGAGGGGGAGGATTTTATTATTCTGTAATGGTGACACTTTCTTCGGTATGTTCATGAAGACCTTCATCGTTCTCTACATGGATGGTAACGGTGTAGTCACCAGCTTCTTTAAAAGAAGTCGTTCCTTCATATTCCCCATCCTTCATTTCTTCAGCGTCAACCCACTCAGCTTTTTCTTCATCTACTTTCGAAATTTCAAAGCGAACGTCAGCACCAGTTAAGGCTTCTTCGTCTTTTTGAAGGTGTGCCATGAACGAAACATCTTCATTCGCTTTTATCTCTTCGGGCTTCATAAGATGGATGGATACGTCGCTTTCGTGTTCGTGCGCGTGTTCATCAGTTTCAGAAGCAGCTTCTTCTTCAGAACCGACCATCATTTCATTTTTCGGCATCGTATGTAGGTCACGAGCTGTCACGTGAGATTGAACGAAGTATTTACCAGCATCGTCGAGTTCCTTTTCAGCAGTATAAACGCCTTCACCATCATGAGAAGCTTCGATCATTTCACTATCTTCTTTGGAGCCTTCTTTCCATACTTCAAACATAACTTCGTCAGCATCGTCTACCTTTTCATCACCCTGTGTAACCGTTGCAGAAAAAGTAATCTTTTCACCTTTTTCTACTTTTTCAGGAGTATCTAGTGCAACATCAAGTGTTTCGACCTGAATTTCCTCTGCCGTCGAGGCGTTGTTAGACTCATTTGCATTATCCTGTCCGCACGCTGCTAGCACCATAGAAATGCTAAGGATAGATACCCACGATCCGATTTTTTTCATAACAATTTTTCCTTCCCTTCATTTCTTACGTCCATTTCTGAATAAACAGTATGGCCACTTCAGTAATCTTGTAAACCTTTATCCACACTTTAATAGTAAGAAAGTTATAACCTAATCTCAAGGCTAATTCATGAATAGTTGTGTCTAGCTGGCAACAAAAGAGATTGATAGAAGTTTTATACGAGTGAATTTAAAAGAGACAATAAAAAAACGATCCTTATTGAAAGGAAGGATCGGAGAGATTAAACAAGAGCTTCTTTTGTTTCAAAATGAATCATCATCCATTTCTCGATATCTTGAAAGCCTATTCGCTTGTAAATGTTTCCTGCCTCTGGATTATCATAGAAAAGACATAGGACTTTTCCTTCCTTAAGGACGTCATAACAAAGTTTACTTGTACATTTTGAAGCATAGCCTTTTCGTTTATAATTTGCCAATGTACAAACACCAACGATCATCGCTGATTGAGAATTTTCTGCTGCGGTAGAAGCTGCTGACACAAGCTTCCCATCTTCCTCAATAAAGTATGTTCTTGATACTCCTTTTTCCTGATTTCGTCGCTTTTCTTCTACGGTCTCAGATGAGTCAAACTCACCAATTTGTTCATGAAGAGAATGGATGTGACTTAGGTCAAGCGATGAGGCGACTTGTACATTGTTGATGTTATCGAGGGCAAGTTCGTTAGTACTCTCACATTTCGCATAGAACAATTCACGACTTGAGCGAAAAGGATGGGAAACAAAGGGTTGTATTTGACTTGTGACCCGTTTAAGTCCTGACATCATAAAGAAATCGCTGTCTTCTGAAATCACTTTTGCAAAACCTTTTGCGTCAAAATCCTCAGGTGCAAACGGAATATAGTTTTTTTCATATTTTAATAAAACAGCTCGCAATGTACCATCCTCTAAGAAATCACCCCAAAGCTTCTGGAAAGGTTGATCATACCCATAAGCTTCAATATCTCCTAAAATGAACAAGTTCTCTGCAGCGTGTGGTGTTAATAAGGAGAGGCATTGAAGATGATCATTTTCAGTTAATCTTCTAATCAATTGATAGTTTCCCCCTTTCTAATTCTAACAACCAATTTTACATAAAATAACACAAAAGTAAATAGATTATGAAAATTTATGTTAATCTAAAAATATAGTGGGATTTAGAAAGGAAATGAGGCAATTGATAAAAGGGATTCTTTTTGATTTTGATGAGACGCTTTTGAATAGGAAAGACTCAGTGAATAGCTTTATTCATGACCAATATAAACGCTACCTCACATCTTTAGCAGACATAGAGGAAGAACAGTTTTGCTCACGTTTCATTACTTTAGATAACAATGGGTATACGTGGAAAGATCGCGTTTACGAACAGCTAGTAGATGAATATGAACTAACAATAACTTCAGAAGCGCTTCTAGAGGATTATATTTGTTCCTTTCACCTTCATTGTAAACCTTTCAATGGTTTGATCGATATGCTAGATCGCTAAAAAAGCAGTGGGTACTTACTTGGTTTAATCACCAATGGAAAAACAGCATTCCAGTATAGAAATATTAGTGCTCTGGGAATTGAAAACTATTTTGACGTTATTCTTATTTCTGAACAAGAGGGCGTGAAAAAACCAGAGAAAGTGATTTTCCAGCGTAGCCTTGAGCGGCTTGATTTAAAAGCTTCTCAAACCGTTTTTATAGGGGATCATAAGATAAATGATATAAAGGGTGCTAGTGACGCTGGAATGAAAACAATATGGAAGAAAGGGTTCAATACATCCGAAGAGTTAGGAGACGCCTCGATCCAATCGTTATTAGAAATTCCACAAGTGTTGAATGAGTGGAAGCGATTAGGCATGTAGAAATTTAGCGTAATCTATCAACAAATTGATCTGTTGAGATCGGATCTGCAAACCATTGAAGTGTCTGGTTATGATGCTGGATGATTTTTTTAGCGTTTAGTAGAGACGTATCCCAAGTACTGTGAGCATCTTCAATTAAACTGATAGAAAATCCTTTACTATAGGCGCTCCTACATGTTGAATCTACACATACTTCTGTTTGAATACCAGTTATAAGAAGATGATTGATGTTTTTAGAATGGAGTTTTTCTTCCAGGCGAGTGAGATGAAAGGCATCTGGTGTTGTTTTGTAAATCACTTCATCTTCCTTTTCGATGGTGAAAAAGGGATGAAGCTCCCAATCAATCGTGTTCCGCTTTAGGTGATTTCCATTTGTTTCATGCTGGATATAGTAAACTGGTATGCGTTCTGATTTAGCGGAGGCTGTGATTTTTTTTAAGTTGTATAGTAGCCTGGCATCTTGGTAGACGGAAGACCCGCGATGAAACATTCCATTTTGGACATCAATGAGAAGCAGAGCAGTAGTGTTCAATCATATTCCCCCTTAAATAAACGAACAAATGTTCTTGTTCAATCATACCCCGTATTTGAACGAAAATCAACCGATATATGGAATGAAAGCATGCATTTGTAAAAGTAAGACGTTTAAAAGAGAGGAGAAACGGGGACATTTTAATTGTATGCAAATTAGAAGGAGCTGATATTCAATGAGTAATGTAATGTTTACTTCACAAGCAACTGCAGAAGGCGGACGTAATGGACAAGTTAAATCTTCGGACGGTTTAATTGACTTAAATCTTGTTATGCCAACAGAAAAATCAAGCGAAACTGGCTCAAACCCTGAGCAACTGTTTGCTGCTGCTTATGCGGCTTGTTATGATGGTGCATTAAATCTTGTGGCATCTAAGAAGAAGATGGATATTGATTCGAAAATCACAGCAGATGTTAGCTTATTGAAAGATGAAGCTGACAATGGCTTTAAAATCGGCGCAGCTTTAAATGTAGAAATTAAAGGTGTAAGCCAAGAAGATGCAGAAATGCTCGCAAAAGAAGCTCACAAAGTATGCCCTTACTCCAAGGCAACGCGAGGCAACATTGATGTAGAAATTAATGCAAAAGCTGTGTAACAGATGAAAGCCGTTCTCCAACAAAGGAGAACGGCTTTTTTTCTTGTCTAAAATCTGCTTTTTAACTATAAGAGACGTAAGTTATTTTTGGAATTCAATATCTTCTGGGAGTTCTGTTACATCAGCCCCGTTAAAGAACGTCTTTGATAGATCACGAATCGTTCCATCTTCAAGCATTTCTTCAATTACTTCATTCACTTCAGTAATAAGCTTTTCGTTTTCCTTATTCATCAAAAGACCGCCTTCACTTGGCATATATTGAATAGCAGGGTGAATGGTAAGGTCAAGTTCAGGAAATGCCGCTAGAGCCAATCGCTGCAAGTAAACATCATTTAAAATGACATCGGTTCTTCCGTTGTCAACGTCGCGAAGGTATTGCTCATTTGTCGCATTATCATAGATTACTTCTTCAGCGCCTTTTTCCTTTGCGAGTTTCATGAAGTTCGTTGTAGCTGCACCGGCTGCTTTCTTTCCTTCTAAATCGTCGATTGAGTCTATACCAGATAGATCCTCCGCACGAACGATAGCCGTGCCGTAAGAATGTTTGTATGGCGTAGAAAGTGCAAATTTTTCTTTGCGCTCTTCTGTAATGCCGATATCATTAGCAGCCATATCGACTTTTCCTGTTTGAACAGCTGTCAGCATTCCGTCAAAACCCATTTCAACAAATTCCACTTCTAAATCCAAACGGTTGGCCAGTTCTTTCACAATTTCTACATCAAAGCCAGTTAAATCGTTTGTTTCTTGCTCATGATAAGAAGTTGGATAAAGTGTACCAGAAGTCGCTATTTTAATTGACTCAGCATCCTGGATCTCTTCCCAAGCAGTGTCTCTTTCTTCTTCAGAGCTATTATTGCTGCACGCTGCTAGAATTGATACAACTATCAAAACGAGCAACAGTAAAAAACGATTCGATCTCATGATCATGTCCCCCTTTTTTAAATCAGAACATTACCATAGCAAAGCAGCTTCGGCTTAAGCAAGAGATTTGTCCTAAATATTTCTAATTATAAGACTGGTGAGAGGGACTACCGTATAGGTTTGGATGAGAAGAATGATTCGGGCGAGACGTAATACCCAGTTTAGTTTATAGAAGATGGGGTAACTGTACCGTAATTAATTTTTTATGGAAGTTATTTCATTAATTCACTAACGGAAGGGGATTAGCTGTGAAACATTCTGTGGGGACTTTTACGCATCGGTATTCCGTTGTGCATCATCAAACACAGGTCGCGATTCAACATTCGAGACGATTATCTAAGAAGAAGATAGATATTCGGAAGCTTTCTCAAATGACCGGCTTTTCTGAAGAACAAATTCTTGAATCGATGGAGTTCAGTGATCCAAGTGTAAAAGTTTCTCGTCCGACTCTTCCTAAGCAAACCCTTTATTTGGATGTATAATAGAAGGTCACATAAGTGATGTTTGATTGAAATCGACTGCTAAAGTCGATTTTTTGTTTGTCTAAAATTTGGAGAAAAAAGGGTAAATCTGGTTAGTTTGAATTTTATAAGGGTAAATGATAATGTAGTCAGACTAGTGAAAAAATGATTGGGATATGTTGAATTTGATTTTGCTACCAATCTGAAAGGAGAGATCTATGAAAGAAAAGGAAAGTCAAAGAAAGAACCCGGTCTTTTGGGTATCGGGTATAGTCGTATTGTTACTTGTGATTTGGGGAGCTGTGGTACCTAAGTCATTTGCATCCGTAGCTAGCTCAGTTTACTCGTTTACAACGAATGCATTTGGCTGGTTTTACTTAATAGCGGTTATTTTCTTCGTGGTTTTTTGTTTCTATTTAGCTATTAGTAAATACGGTAAAATTCGCTTAGGTCCAGATGATGAGAAACCTCAATATCCATTCTTCACCTGGATTGGCATGCTGTTTAGTGCTGGTTTTGGGGTAGGTCTTGTTTTCTGGGGTGTCGCAGAGCCAATGACGCATTTCGCTAACCCACCAGCAGGTTTTGGTGTTGAAGGAGAGACAGAGCAGGCAGCAAAGCTTGCCATGCGCTATTCTTTTTTTCATTGGGGAATTCACCAGTGGTCGGTCTTTACGGTTGTAGGGCTTGTGATGGCTTATTTCCAATATAGAAAAGGTCGTAAAAGCTTAATCAGTGAAACGATTTCAAGTAAGTCTAAATCAGGAAGTAAGGCATCGTGGAAGAAGATCATTAACATTCTTGCGGTCATTGCAACCGTGATGGGTGTAGCCACATCACTTGGATTTGGTATTTTGCAAATCAATGGTGGGCTGGATTATATGTACGGACTTCCGCAAAATGCAGTCGTTCAAATTAGCATTACTGCCATTCTTTTCGTCTTGTATATGGCATCTTCAACTACAGGATTAAACAAAGGCATCAAGTACTTAAGTAATTTAAATTTGGCTTTAGCTCTTATCTTAATGCTATTCGTTCTTTTTCTTGGACCAACTGTTTTTATACTTGAGAGCTTTACATTAGCATTAGGTGGGTATATTCAGAAGTTCATTGAAATGAGTTTCTTTATGACCCCTTATCAAGGTGGAACATGGGTGAAAGAATGGACCGTGTTTTATTGGGCATGGGTCATTGCGTGGTCGCCATTTATTGGAGCTTTCGTTGCTCGTGTCTCTAAAGGACGTTCCATTCGCGAAATGATTTTTGGGGTGCTGATTGTCCCACCGTTTATTGCTATGGTGTGGATAGCTGTATTCGGAGGAGCGGCTTTCCATCTCGATCTATTTCAAGGAACAGCGATTGCCGATGCTGTTAATGAGGATGTGACAAGTGCATTATTCGTGACGCTTGAACAATTTCCGTTAACTCAGGTGTTATCGACGCTATCTATCTTTTTGATTTGCGTCTTTCTTGTTACTTCTGCGGATTCGGCTACTTTTGTTCTCGGTATGATGACCTCTGACGGTGATTTGAATCCTTCTTTATTTTCAAAGCTTGTTTGGGGAACGCTTATTGCTGCTATTTCAGCAGTATTGATTATTAGTAGTGGTCTTCAGGGACTTCAAACAGCTTCGCTTGTTGCTGCGTTACCGTTTACAGTAATCTTGATTATCATGTGCGTTAATCTGTTTAAATCATTACGTAATGAAGCGAAAGAAGCAGAAGGAAAAAGAGAAAAAACGTTACTAAAAAAATTAGCCGAAGCTTCTAAAGAGAAGAAAGAAAATCGTCAAAAACAATCTTCTTAAACTCTGATTTCCTCAGAAATTAAAAAGTAACTATATCCCTATTGCCTATGTTTCTTGTAGACTAAAGGTGTATGTGCTTAGTTTCGAGGTAGACTTAGGCTCCTATGTCACGAACTTGTGAACGAAAGAGGATTGAGAATGTCGGATATTTTATGGATTTTGTATCTTGGAGTACTTGGAGCACCAGCGATAGGATTTTTGTTAAAAGGAAAGTATAAGACCGCTTCAATGAAGATAGACTTTCTCGTGTCAGCAACAACTTGGACAGGGTTATTTGGATATGTTACTGAAATCAGCATAGGCCCAGCGCTATTATGGAAATTTGTTTTTTTCCTTGGTTTACTTTGGGATCTTCTATTTGTCCTCTACTTTGATCAAAGTGATGAAGCGATTGAGGGAATGAGTGAGAAAACAGTAAAGATGACAACCGTTATCTTTTCGATCATAATGCTTATTCCACTCTATTATGGACTATTTCGCTATGCATTTTAAAATGCTGTGCTAAAACCAGAAACAGTTACTAAAGGTATTAGAAAAGGCGCATCATCCTATTACGGATGATGCGCCTTTCTTTCTTAACCTAGTGCTACGTCAAGGACCATCATGACTGAAAAACCGATCATTAATGAGATGGATGCGATCTGCACATTCCCCTTTTCTTGTGAGCCAGGGATGATTTCTTTTGCTACTACGAAAATCATTGCTCCAGCAGCAAAGCTTAGTGCATACGGTAGTAAAGGTTGAATGTAGATAACCGCTAAGGCACCCACTACGGCAGAAATTGGCTCAACAATTCCTGATAGCTGCCCGTAGAAAAAGCTTTTGGCTCTGGACATACCGTCACCTCGAAGTGGAACAGCAACGGCGGTTCCTTCAGGGATATTTTGTATCCCGATACCGATTGCAAGCGCAATGGCACCAGCAAGTGTGGAGGTTGAAAATTCTGCAGCAACAGCTCCGAATGCTACACCAATAGCTAGACCTTCTGGAATATTGTGCATTGTAATGGAGAAAACAAGCATCGCTGTGCGGTGTTTTGCTTTTTTATCTTTAATTTCTTTAAAGTACAAATCCTCATTAATGTGAGGCAAGATGCGATCTACGAGAAGAAGGAAAAACCCTCCTAATAGAAAACCAACAACTGCAGGAATATAGCCTGGTACTCCTTGTTGTTCAGCCATTTCAATTCCGGGACTGAGCAGGGACCAAAAACTTGCAGCGATCATAACTCCGCCTGCGAATGCGAGCATACCATCAAAGACTTTCTGATTGACGGTTCTAGTAAAGAATACAAAAGATGCCCCAAGTGCTGTGGCGCCCCATGTAAACAACGTAAATAAGAATGCCTGTGTTACAGGGCTTAATCCAACAATCCAATCACCCATGAGTAAACTCTCCTTCTAAGAATCTATCTATTATTTCCTATCGTCATATTTTTTGCCTTCAGGAAAAATCTATACCCTCAAGTCTAATGCGACTGGTGTCGACTGTCAACATTAGTGAATTGCATAGAGCATTTTATAATGGCATGAAAAAAGCCCGGCATTTGCCAGGCTTTGGATTTATTATTTTGTGACTGTTACCGATTGACTCAGCATTGCGAGCATATCATCCTTTATATGCGTCCACATGTCATGATCAGTCGTAAAACGTTCAGTCGTTTCGCTTATAAAAGAAAGAAAGGCCTTTTTAAAGTTCGGATCTCCTTTTGGAGGAAGGGCCTGTTTGGCTTGGTCCACATAAGCTTGAACTTCAGGAGCACGTGGTCCCCATCTTCCAACTTCATTACCCTCTGAATCAATTAAAACGATGATTGGAATCGATCTCGCTGTTCCATTCGTTAAATAGAGATCCATCAATTCAAGATAGTTATCGCGGATAAAATATTTGCATTCTATTAAGGCCTCATTAGCCATTCTCATGAAAATAGGAAGGTTTACCATCGCATCACCGCACCAGTCAGCCGTTATCACAAGGGCACGTAGTTTCTCAGATTGAAGAGAATGAAGAAATTCAAGATTGGATTTTTCGAGCTCGAAATGATTGTAGATGGTTAATAAATCACCTTTATGCTCGTCCATACTATGAATGTATTGTTGCATCGTCATACCCTGGTCAAACCAATTTGTTAGATTCATTGAGAGCCCTCCTTTATTCCTACACAGTTATTATACTACGAAAGAGACACGAATTCCTTTTTACAGAGGAGCATTCTTTCAAAGAAGCATATCAATAGTGACATAACCTATGCTGTGATACAATTGAGTCACATTAAAGGATGTGATAAGAGTGAATGCCGTCGAAGCTATTCAAAATACAAAACAGATCTATCATTTAAAAGAAGCGTTAATAAATCGATCAAAACGAGATTATTTGCTTTTTATTCTCAGTATTAATACCGGTATTCGTTTAACACCTCTTTTACATCTCACTCTTCATGATGTTATGAACAATGAGTCTTTCAAAGATTATCTTGAATCCTCTATCACAGAAACTACAGATATTTACCTCAATACAGAAGTAAAGCGCGCGCTTACACGCTACATGGATAATCGACCTCAAAAGACAAACTATTATCTTTTTCATACGAAAAAAGACCCGACACACCCCATTACAAGACAGCAGGTTCATCGAATCTTATCCCAAGCTGGGAAAGAGGCGGGATTAGATCAACCGATTAGCTTCCATAGTTTAAGGAAAACATTTGGTTATCATGCCTTTCAACAGGGAGTTGCTGTGTCATTAATTCAGAAGATATATGGTCATGCAACTAGAAGTGAAACATTAAAATATATTGGTATAAATTCTGCTCAGATTCCGAAACTGAAAATTGATGTTCATTTATAGAAGGGAGGGAAATCGATGGAGACGAATATAGTCATTTTATTTAGCGCCATCTTTTTAATTGGCGGAGTTTTCATGGCGAAGTTTTCTTCTCGCTTAGGCGTACCGGCACTCGTATTATTTATTATCGTTGGAATGATATTTGGTAGCGACGGACTGGGGTATATTTATTTTGATAACGCGTCACTCACGCAGTCACTTGGGATATTAGCACTCGTACTCATTCTATTTGATGGTGGTTTGCAAACCGAATGGCGTCGTACAAAGGCTGTTCTTCCTATTTCATTATCATTGGCAACAGTAGGGGTCCTTGTGACTTCAGGCTTATTTGGTGTAGCTGCCAAAATGATTTTGGATGTTAATTGGAATGAAGCGCTGCTTCTAGGTGCGATTGTAGGCTCAACAGATGCTGCCGCTGTTTTTGCCGTATTGAAGGGAAAAAACATTAAGCGGAAACTACAATCTACGCTCGAAGCTGAATCGGGTTCGAATGATCCGATGGCGATGTTTCTAACACTTGCTTTATTACAACTTGCCATCGGAGAGAAAACATTTGGTGCATCTGTGATTCTTTCATTCTTCTGGCAAATGGGAGCTGGACTCTTATTAGGCGTACTATTCGGGTATTTAGCATCCTGGGCAATGAAGAAAGTTGAGTTGGGATCGAACGGTTTATATCCTGTTCTTTCGATTGCCATTGCCTTAATTACATACAGCGCGACAGATTTGATTAACGCAAGCGGTCTGCTTGCCGTTTACGCTGCTGCCCTTGTCCTTGGTAATACGAAAAGTCTTCCGTATGGACAAGCGATTTTCCGGTTTCATGATGGAATTGCATGGATGATGCAAATATTGATGTTTATTATGCTAGGTCTCCTAGTAAATCCTTCTGAATTATTCTCAACTTGGATTGTATTAAAAGGATTAGCCCTTTCTCTCATCTTGATTTTTATTGCTCGTCCGATTGCAGTGTTTCTTTCGAGTCTTCCGTTTAAATTTACAATAAAAGAAAAAAGCTTCCTTGCTTGGGCAGGATTAAGAGGGGCTGTACCGATTGTGTTAGCAACCTTCCCACTACTTGAAGGGTTAGAAAATAGCCAGCTTTTCTTTAATCTCATATTCTTTATTGTCCTTACATCAGCTCTTGTTCAAGGGGCAACCATTCCATTTGTGGGAAAAAAGTTAGGTTTAACAGGTCCTGAGGTACATGTGCCTTCTCATTCTCTAGAGCTGGTTTCATCGACAACGGTAAATGCAGAAATGATTCCCTATACGATTACTTCTTCTTCTAAATTGATTGGAGAAGAACTATCAGATATATCCTTCCCGGATAAAGTGCTCGTTAGTGCGATTATTCGAAGAGATGAGCTGATTGCGCCATCTGGAGATACCAAAATCAAAGTCAACGATGTGCTTTATATTCTCGTGGAGAATCAAAAGAAATCAGAGTTAGAAAAAGTATTAGGGATCCGCAAGACCATTGGTGGATAAGAAAAAAAACTAGTAGGTATCACTGAAGGGGTTCTCCATTGGAGAGCCCCTTCAGCCGTTTAGTTTATAGAAGGAAGGGGAAAATTTTATCATTGAAGGATTTTGTTCCTAAACTATCCCTCTTCAAATCAAATGAAAAAATCTACGAATCCAGAAAGAAGGTCATAGATTATGCCTGAAGGTCCAGAAATTAGAAGAGCTGCTGATCAGGTGGAAAAAGCATTACTGAAAGGACGCGTGATGGATGTTTTCTTTGCATTCGAACAGCTAAAGGGCTATGAATCCTTATTAAGTGGAGCGGAGGTAAAGAGGGTAGATACGAAAGGAAAGGCAATGCTCATTCGTTTCGATAACGGCTATACAATCTATTCCCATAACCAGCTATATGGAAAATGGGTGATTCGTAATGCCTACAACTATCCAAAAACAAATCGGCAGCTTCGCTTAGCGCTACATAATGAGAAGAAGTCAGCTTTGCTTTATAGTGCATCAGATATTGAAGTTCTACGCGATGAAGAAGTGCCTCTTCATCCATTTATAGCAAAAGTTGGACCGGATTTGCTTAGTGAGGAAGTAAGCGCTGAACAATTGAAGGAACGATTTGAATCACAGGAGTTTCGTAGAAAAAAGTGGACATCATTACTATTAGATCAATCGTTTATAGGTGGAATTGGTAACTATTTAAGAAGTGAAATTCTCTTTCTGGCAGGAATTCATCCTGATTTACGTCCAATGGACTGCACAGATCAGCAATTAGACAAAGCTGCTGAGGCAACGATCACTCTTGTTGAACGGTCATATAAGCATAACGGGATTACAAACGATATTGATCTTGCTATGAAGTTAAAAGAAAAAGGGCAGGCGCGTTCGACATACAGGCACTGGGTCTTTAATCGTGAAGGAAAGCCGTGCCGAATTGATGGAACAGAGATTCAAAAAATCAAAGCGGGATCAAGAAGATTATACTTCTGTCCTACATGTCAGTCGAAAATATAAGAAAAAAACTTGCAAGCGGATTCATGCTTGTGGTAAATTATCTGTAACCGGTTACACAATGTTGAAGGAGTGAAGCAAATGGCTACAATTCGAGATGTAGCAGAGCAAGCAGGCGTATCTGTTGCTACCGTCTCTCGTGTATTAAACGATAATGGTTACGTTGGTGCAGAAACGAGAAAACGCGTGATGGATGCGATCAAAAGCTTGAACTACAGTCCAAATGAAGTAGCGCGCTCACTCTATAAACGAGAATCACGGCTTATCGGACTGCTTCTCCCAGATATTACGAACCCTTTTTTCCCTCAGTTAGCGAGGGGGATAGAGGATGAAGTCAATCGAGCAGGATTCAGGTTATTACTTGGAAATAGCGATGAAGAAGCAACGAAAGAGTTGGATTACATTCAAACCTTTTTACAAAATCAAGTTGTTGGTATGATTTCAGCAACAAACAATACAGACAATGAGAATTATACAAATCTTGATCTACCTGTCGTCTTTCTAGATCGTGTGTCAACACAACATCCATCTGTTTATGCAGATGGAATCGAAGGGGGGCGGCTTGCAGCGAGAGCACTAGTTGAGAGAGGCTCCAAAAGAATTACTCTCATTAAAGGGCCTGCACATGTAAAGCCTGCCATGGATCGCTTTCAAGGAGCACTTGCAGAATTAAGTGAAGCAGAAGTTGATTTCTCTGTTCTCTCGACAACGTCTTATGCATTTGATGATGCGGGCAAATGGGCTGAAGAGCTTTTTGCAAAGCATCCAGATACGGACGGAGTGATTGCAAGTAATGATATTGTTGCCATTGCGATTTTGCATGAAGCCCTTCGTCTTGGAAGAAGCATACCTGACGACTTACAATTAATTGGTTACGATGATATCCCATTCAGTAGCCTGTCCTACCCGTCTTTATCAACGATCAGGCAGCCTGCATACGAAATGGGAAAAGAAGCAGCAAAGTTACTTTTGCGAATGATCCGCAAAGAAAAAGAAATTGATCAAACGATTCAATTACCAGTGACATTAATAGAACGAAATACGACAAGAAAGGTTGATCCAAATGCGTAAAGCTAAAATAGCGGTCATCGGAAGCTCTTCAATGGATCTAGTAGTTACTTCTAAGAAACGTCCAGGAGCAGGAGAAACGGTATTAGGAGAATCATTCAAAACTGTTCCAGGGGGTAAAGGGGCTAATCAGGCCGTTGCTGCAGCGCGTCTTGGTGCAGAAGTTTATATGATTGGCTGTGTAGGAGATGACCATTACGGTGAGGCAATCTTAAATAACTTTAAGAAGAATGGTGTTAAAACCGACTATGTGGAACCGGTTACAGGTGTGGAGAGTGGAACAGCTCATATTATTCTTGCAGAAGGTGATAACAGTATTGTTGTTGTCAAAGGAGCGAATGATCATATTACCCCTTCATATATCACTAAAGCAGCTAAGCTCATTGATAGCTGTGATCTAGTGATGATTCAGCAAGAAATACCTGAAGAAACGGTGGAATATGTAGCAGAGCTATGTGAGGAAAAGCAGGTTCCGTTGCTACTTAATCCAGCACCTGCAAGGGAAATCTCACAAAAGGTGATTGACGGTGCAACCTATATCACACCAAACGAACATGAAGCGGACGTTCTTTTTAATGGTCAGCCTCTTAGTGAATCGTTACGTACTTATCCTGAAAAAGTGTTCATTACGGAAGGGGCAGCTGGCGTACGCTACTTCAATGGGAAAGAAGAGGTGCTAGTTCCTTCCTTTAAAGTGAAAGCTGTTGATACGACAGGGGCAGGAGATACGTTCAACGCAGCGTTTGGTACAGCGATCGCCGAAGGCAAGGACCTGATAGAAAGCATTACGTTTGGCAATCGTGCCGCTTCTCTTTCAGTTACTAGTTTTGGAGCACAGGGCGGCATGCCTACCCGTGAAGAAGTTGAAAGGAAGCTATCAGAATGAAACGAAGAGGAATGTTAAATAGTCATATTTCGAAAGTACTTGCAGATCTTGGGCATACAGATCAGATTGTCATTGCAGATGCTGGTCTCCCGGTTCCTGACGGTGTGAAGAAAATCGACCTTGCCTTAAAACCAGGGCAGCCTGCTTTTACTGACGTTGTGAACGAACTTCTAAATGAAATGGTTGTTGAACGCGTCACGCTTGCTAAAGAAATAGAAGGCAATCAGAAGGTATATGATTGGCTAAAAGGTAAGCTTCAAGATACAGAACAAGATTATGTGGATCATGAAGTATTTAAGGAGAAAACGAAGCAATCAAAAGTTGTCATCCGTACAGGCGAGACAACGCCATATGCCAACTGTATTCTTCATTCAGGGGTAATCTTTTAAACGAGGTGAGCAGCATGCAAATTAGCATGAAGGAAATTCATAAAGCATTTGGCGCAAATAAAGTACTTGAAGGAGTGAACATTGACATCCAGGATGCCGAAGTTCATGCGCTTATGGGAGAGAATGGAGCAGGGAAATCGACGCTCATGAACATTCTTACAGGGCTTCATAAGAAAGACAGCGGAACAATCGTGATAGATGGACAAGAACGCGTTTTTGATAACCCAAAAGAAGCAGAAGAAAACGGTGTCGCTTTTATTCATCAAGAGCTGAACATCTGGCCTGAGTTAACGGTATTGGAGAACTTATTCATCAATAAGGAACCGGTTACATCTTTGGGACTCATTCATACGAAAAAAATGAAAGCGATTGCGAATGAGCAATTTAAGAAGTTAGCTATCTCGATTCCTCTTCAGCAGGAAGCTGGGAAATGCTCGGTTGGGCAACAGCAAATGATTGAAATTGCCAAAGCGTTAATGACAGATGCAAAAGTAATTATCATGGATGAGCCGACTGCAGCGTTAACAGAACGCGAAATACAAACGTTGTTCCAGGTTATTCGGTCTCTAAAGAAAAGCGGTGTTTCCATCGTCTACATTTCTCACAGAATGGAAGAGATTTTCACCATTTGTGACAGCATTACGGTTATGCGAGATGGAAAAACAGTCGATACAAAGCCTATTCCAGAAACGAGCTTTGACGAGGTTGTTCGCAAAATGGTGGGGCGAGAATTAACGGATCGTTTCCCGGAACGGTCACCTAAGCTTGGAGAAACGATGTTGGAAGTAAAGGGTTTATCCAGAAAAGGTGTGTTTGAGAATGTTAGTTTCTCAGTAAGATCAGGGGAAATTGTTGGTGTATCCGGACTAATGGGTGCAGGAAGAACGGAAATCATGCGTACCATTTTTGGACTCGATGGGAAATACACTGGTGACATTCTACTGAATGGCAAACAAGTTGTTATTAAAAGTCCCCACCAGGCTGTTCAGTTGGGGCTAGGTTTTATTACGGAGGATCGGAAAGAAGAAGGTCTTGTGCTCGATTTCTCGCTAAAAGATAACATTGCTTTACCAAGTCTCTATAGCTTCGCACCAAAAGGGTTAATCAATGAGAAGAGTGAAGAAGATTTCGTGGAGCTGTTGATTAAACGACTAACGATTAAGACGGAGTCAGCTAAAACAAGTGCCAAAAACCTTTCTGGAGGTAACCAGCAAAAAGTAGTTATTGCGAAATGGATTGGTATCGGTCCAAAAGTCCTTATTCTTGATGAACCAACTCGAGGCGTTGACGTCGGCGCCAAACGCGAAATCTATCAGTTAATGAATGAGTTAACCGATCGAGGAGTGGCGATTATCATGGTTTCCTCAGAGTTACCTGAAGTGCTCGGAATGAGCGA
Organism: Anaerobacillus sp. QJM3NY_17; assembly: GCF_056173665.1. NCBI lineage: Bacteria > Bacillati > Bacillota > Bacilli > Caryophanales > Bacillaceae > Anaerobacillus > Anaerobacillus sp. QJM3NY_17. The sequence continues at coordinate 813,675 of NZ_CM149685.1, forward strand.
TCGCATTCTTGTTTTCCGTGAAGGTCATATGACTGGTGAAGTATCAAAAGAAGAAGCAACGCAAGAGAAAATAATGACGCTGGCAACAGGAGGTCAAGAAGATGAATAATGCGCTAAAAACAAACCATGTTGGGAATATCATGCAGAAGCTTGGACCGCTATTAGGCTTACTCGTTTTAGTTGTAACCGTTTCCATCATGAACCCGAGTTTTTTAGAACCACTGAACCTATTGAATTTACTTAGACAAGTAGCGATCAATGCTTTAATTGCTTATGGTATGACATTTGTTATTTTAACAGGTGGGATTGATTTATCTGTTGGTTCGATTCTAGCGCTATCAAGTGCGCTTATGGCAGGGATGATGGTATCCGGAATTGATCCGATTCTAGCTATTCTCATTGGTTCATTGCTTGGTGCTTTAATGGGTATGGTTAACGGACTATTGATTACAAAGGGAAAGATGGCACCATTTATTGCAACGCTCGCAACGATGACGATGTTCAGAGGGTTAACGCTAGTGTACACGGATGGAAATCCGATTACAGGTCTTGGCGATAGCTATGCTTTCCAACTTTTTGGAAGAGGTTATTTCCTTGGTATTCCGGTTCCAGCGATTACGATGCTGCTTTCTTTCGCAGTGCTTTGGATTATCCTTCATAAAACACCATTCGGAAGAAAAACTTATGCCATTGGTGGTAATGAGAAAGCTGCCCTTATTTCAGGCATTAAAGTCGATAAAATTAAAGTGATGATCTATTCACTTGCAGGTCTACTGTCAGCTCTTGCGGGGGCAATTCTAACGTCTAGATTGAATTCAGCACAACCGACGGCAGGTACATCTTATGAGCTTGATGCCATTGCGGCCGTAGTACTAGGCGGAACAAGCCTTTCCGGAGGACGAGGATTAATTGTTGGTACGTTAATCGGTGCCTTAATTATCGGTACGTTAAACAATGGTTTAAATCTACTTGGAGTATCTTCATTCTTCCAGATGGTTGTTAAGGGTATTGTTATTATCATTGCTGTGCTAATTGATCGTAAAAAAGCAGCTTAGGAGGATTACTATGAAAAAGCTATTGCCACTTCTGCTTAGTTTGTCACTGCTTGTGCTTGGAGCGTGTTCGCTTCAGCCACCTGAATGGGCCAAACCGAGTCAGGAAACGGATATAGAAGATATTAAAATTGGTTTATCTGTTTCAACGTTAAATAATCCATTTTTCGTTTCGATGAAAGATGGCGTCGAAGCAGAAGCAAAGGAAAATGGAATGGATGTTGTGGTTGTCGATGCGCAAAATGATGCGGCAAAACAGATTAACGATGTAGAAGACCTTATTCAACAAGGAGTCGACGTTCTATTAATTAATCCAACGGACTCAGCTGCGATTTCAACAGCTGTACAATCAGCGAATAGCCTCGGTATTCCCGTCGTTACTCTTGATCGCTCAGCTGAAAAAGGTGATGTGGCGACTCTCGTATCCTCTGATAATGAAAAAGGAGGAGAAATGGCTGGAGAGTTTCTTGTTGAACAGCTAGGTGAAGGAGCTAAAGTAGCTGAGCTTGAAGGTGTACCGGGTGCTTCCGCTACTCGTGAACGTGGTCAAGGATTCCATAATATTGCGGATGAAAAGCTTGATGTTGTGGCAAAACAAACAGCGAACTTCGATCGTACGGAAGGGTTAAATACGATGGAAAACTTGCTTCAGGGTAATCCGGACATTAAAGCCGTATTTGCTCATAATGATGAGATGGCGCTAGGCGCTATTCAGGCAATCCAAAGCTCAGGTAAAGATGTTCTAGTTGTTGGATTTGATGGTAACGAAGATGCGATTAATAGCATTAAAGATGGTAAGCTATCTGCAACAGTGGCACAGCAACCTGAAGAGATCGGTTCTCTTGCTGTTCAGGCAGGCGTCGATGTACTAAAAGGAAACGAAGTAGACGAAACGATACCAGTGCCTTTGAAACTTGTTACAGAAGAGACAGAATAACAGTTAACGCTCCCACTATTGGGGGCGTTTTTCTGTTTAAAAGGAAATGTGAGACGAGAGTCGAAATTATTATAGTAGAAAACAAGGAGGTTGTGGAGATGGAAGCGTGGATTGAAGCAATGTTCTCCCAAACGTTTGTCGATGAAGCGATTGATCGGTTTGGTATTCAGAAGATAGGTGTGAAAAAGCTAGGGGATTTCGAAAACTATGTCTTTGAAGTAGAAGAAAAAAACAACTTCTGGATCCTTCGCTTTACTCATAGCTCACATCGCACAATAGAAGAAGTGAAGTCGGAACTCGTATGGGTCAATCATTTATACGATGAAGGCGCTCATGTAGCACGCGCTTATCCTTCAAAATACAATAAAATGATTGAGATCTTTTCGTCAGAAAATGGGCAGTTCTTTGCCTGTCTATTTAATAAAGTACCGGGAAGAGCGGTTAAAGTTTATGATCCTATATTTGGATCTCCCTTGTTCGAAGCATGGGGAAAGGAAATTGGGAAACTGCACGGTATTTCCATGAGAAATCAGGTTTCAGTTCAGCGACAGAGATGGGATGCAGGTGACCTGCTTCAATTCGATCGGTATCTTTCAAAAACAGCGGATGCTCGAATTATTATAGAAGGTAAAAGATTAATCGAAGAGATACAGACCTTTCATGAAACGGGAAAAACGTTTGGTCTCATTCACTCAGATGTCCATTATGGCAATTTTCATTTTGATGGTAAGAGTATTCATCTCTTCGATTTCGACGATAGTATGTATCACTACTATATTAGTGATATTGCGATCCCCGTTTATTATGCTGTCTGGCAAAAATGTGGAACAGCTTCGCTTACGGAGCGTTCAACCTTTGCGACAGAATTTTTACGTTCATTTTTGAAAGGATATCGAGAAGAAATTCACGTCTCAGACGAGTGGCTCAAGACCATTCCTTACTTCCTGCGTTTAAGAGACTTTGAGCTTTATACTGTGTTTCATAAAAAGTTTGATGTTGAACGGATGAATGATAAGGAGAAAGGGATGTTGGATGGCATTCGTTCGCGTTTGATGCGATCCGAATTAATAGCGAAACCAGCTTTTGAAGAATTAAAAAATCGTATTGAAAACGCGTAGCGATGTTTTCCAATTAGTAAGAAGTGGTAATGTACTTTTGCGAAGCTTTTAATAGAAAGGATGAATGAAAGTGGCAAAAGTACAAATTGGAAAATCAGGTTTACAAGCAAATCCGATCGGATTAGGTACGAACGCAGTTGGTGGACATAACATTTATCCGAACTTAAATGAAGAAACTGGGAAAGATCTCGTAAGGGCAGCACTTGATAATGGCATTAACTTACTTGATACAGCCTATATATATGGACCAGAGCGTTCAGAAGAGCTCGTTGGTCAAGTCATTAAAGAGCGAGGCAGTCGCGACGATATCGTCCTCGCTACGAAAGGGGCTCATGTATTTAAGGGGGAAGAGGTTGTTTTAAATAATTCACCAGCTTTCTTGAAGCAATCAGTTGAGAATAGCTTGAATCGCCTCCAAACAGATTACATCGATTTATTTTACATTCATTTTCCTGACGAAGATACTCCGAAAGCCGAAGCAGTAGGAGCTCTAAAGGAATTGAAAGATCAAGGCAAGATTAAATCTATTGGTGTATCTAACTTCAACTTGGAGCAGTTGAAAGAAGCGAATAAAGACGGCTATGTTGACGTTCTTCAAAGTCACTATAACTTATTCCATCGCGAAGCTGAGGAGGATCTCCTTCCTTATACGGCAGAACAAGGCATTTCTTTTGTTCCATATTTCCCTCTTGCCTCAGGACTTCTAGCTGGTAAGTATGATGAGAATACAACCTTCGATGATATTCGTGCTAAGGATCCTTTATTCCAGGGGGAGGCATTTAAAGAGAATCTTAGGAAGGTTGACCAGGTTCGCGAAATGGCAAACGCAAAAGGCGTTGAAGTTCCTCATATGGTGCTGGCATGGTACTTAACTCGTGATAGCATTGATGTCCTAATACCAGGAGCCAAACGTCAAGAGCAGGTTGTTGATAACTTAAAAACGCTTGATGTGAAGTTAACGAGTGAAGAAGTACAGCGAATCGATCAAATTTTTAAGTAAGAGAGGGATTAACCAGAGGATGTAATGTCCTCTGGTTTTTCAGTGTCATTAAGGTGCTTTAAGTGGTAATGTGTATGTGAAAGTAGATTATTTCCGCGGTCATCTTACTTGCCTAAAAGGAGGACTTCGAATTGAAAAAAGGTGTGCTCTTTTCTCTTACTCTTTCTCTCGTTCTCATTGCTATTCTGCTTATTTTCCTGTTTGAAGATGATCGAGCGGCACGCCCTGGAATGATCATGTCTCTCGGTGCCCTTGCTGTGGTATTTCAGCGCGTCGTCTGGTTAGTGATGAAGAGGAAAAAGAAGAATCAAAATAGGAGGTAACTCGATGTGATTAAAGTGAAAGCGCTCGGCCTTCTATTTAGAGAAGATAAGATTCTTGTTGAAGCATTTTATGGTAAGCACTCAAATGGTTTAGGAGGTTATTATCGACCATTAGGTGGGAATATAGAGTTAGGAGAGCCCTCTAATGAAACGGTTGTGAGAGAATTTAAAGAAGAGCTAGGTATTGATATAAAAGTAGAGAAATACATAACGTGTCTCGAAAATAGGTTTCAAATCGATCAGAAATGGTCTCATGAATTGATTCAATTGTATACGGTTTCGTTTATTGATGAGGCTCATTATATGAAAGAAAGATTTTCCTTTATTGAAGGGGATGCTGTGGCAGTGTGGTTAGCGGTCGAAGACATACTTAATGATATAGAATACTGTTACCCTAATGGATTAGATCAAGTGTTGAATCAGTTCTAATAGGAATTTTCTTTCGTTCACAACACACTGTCATCTAATTGAAATATCAAAATCAATCCATATTCTTTCATTGATTAGGAAAGACTACTATAATGATTACTGGACGGGGAATACTATGTTTCTGTCTAAACAAAGGATGAACTTAATGGAACGGAAATCAAATGAAGCTGAAATTGCCAGCTATGTTGGCAAGCTGTTAAGAGATAATTTTGGAAAAGGGCCATCGTCTGTTTATGTGTCGATTCAAGAGCCTTACATGACAATCTATTTTCGTGACTTTCTAGCACCTATGGAACGCGTTCTAGTCGATCAGAAAGAAGATATGCGTGTAGAAGAAACAAGAGATCTTCTCATGCTTGGATTACTTCCTGAGATCAAAGCGTCTATCCGTGTGATGGCGGATATTGAGATTGAATCGTTCTACCATGATTGGTCGCTTCATAACCGATCAGGTATCATTGTTGGTGTGATGAAAGAAGTGAATTCATTTGAAGGACGCGAACTTGAAGGGTATAAAGAAAAAGAGCAAGTTCATGATCAGATCATTCGCGTTAGTAAGCTTGCAGAAAAAGCACCTGAAAACGTAGACTCTTGTAAGTTGAATGATCGTACGTTAGTTGTTCTTCGAGAAGGTATTCTCGTTCGGATTGAAAAAGAGTTAATTCGCGATGGTTTTGAAGAGGAACTCAAGTTAACGAAAAGACGACTTGAAAAAGGGTTGTTACACGATCATCAATTCGAATCGATTCTTTCCGCAAAAGTGGAGGATATCTTCGTAGACTGGGATTTTACTTTAGATAAAAGCTACATTACGATTATTATGAAACCAAATTAAGATTAGGTGGAAATAAACTGGGCGATAGAACCAGTGATAAGCCGAAAAGAACCAGGAACCTGGTTCTTTTCGGCTTTTTTTATTTTCTTCCTAGTTTGTTAAGTACCTATCATCCAAAAATGATTCAAGGAGGAAAATGATGAAATATTTAATTGATCACTCAAAACGAGTGATTCATCGCACGCCTTTCGCTGGAGATCAATGTGAATTCCATACTACTCCAGTTCAAGAAAGGGAGGGGACACATGACCCTTTGTATCTTCGAAAACTGGTTGAAAAAAAATCTTATGAAATATGCAGTTTTTGTAAGGGGAGTCTTCAATAATATAAAGAAAGAAGGAGGTTCCCCCTTGAGTTACGAATGTTGTAAGTATGTTAAAGCAGTCGGATTAAGGGGGAACATTAGTGTTAAGAAAAAGAGCGGGAGTTATTTAAAGACTTTGAATGTATATCCGGAAGAACTGGCCCAATCTCTTGCAATCCATAAGGGTGAAACGGAGCTCAGTGAGAATAACCGTAGTGAAGGAAACAGTATACGATGGGTAGGTAGTGAGAAAGCATATCTAGATGAGCCCTCGTGTTCTCAAGTTGGGAAAGTTCACGTGGGGCGATTTGGTGGAAATTCATCAGCTGGTCAAACGAAGAACGAAGATGGATGTCTTGTTTGGAATGGCGGTGATTGGGAATTAGCCATGGTTTTAGATGCGCATAAAACCGCCAGTAGTGCAGGGCTAATTCTAGATGAGTTTGAGCGGAACCGTTCGACGATCTCAAGCATTATAGCCAAAGAAACGAGAGAAGCGATGAGTGAATTGCAGCCAGCAGTCTTAGCGCTTTTCCAAGATGAAGACTTTAAACAAAAATGCAGGGAAGTAGAAGGAGAAACGGCATGCTTGCTCGTTGTTAGAAAAGGCAAGTATTTATGGTGGTTCTCAGTTGGGGATTGTTTGTTGTTTCTATTGCACGCTGATTTAGAGGGGCTTGGGGAAGCGATTCAAAACCATCGCAGTTTCTATGAGTGGATTGGTGAAGTGAACACCTTTGATACGATCGTTCCATGCTTTAGCACAGGAACAAAGGAGCTGAGAAAAGGTATAAATCGTATCTTTTTAACAACGGATGGACTTCTTGAATGTCCGAATTCGAATTTTCATCAATCAGAGGAAGTGACCGATCGATTGAAGGGCGATTTTATTAAGGAGGATATCCATAGGTTATTAGAGGAAATAAAGAATAAGAATGTAAGAGACAGTACGACGATTTTAGCGTGGGACATTACCATATGTGAAGATGGTTTGATGCCAAGTGATCAATAAAGACTCACATGGAAGTAACGATGGTTAAATGAAAGAAGACGTCGCTATTGCGACGTCTTCTTTCATTAACTTATAAGCTGAATCACATAACCACCGATGACTCCGATTAAAACGATCATCCATGCGGGGAGTTTCCAAATTGAAAGGAGAGCGAATAAAATCGCTGCAAGGGCAAAGTCTTCTCCTTTTATTATGGCACTTTTGATAACGGGATCATAAAAGGCAGCCAATAGTATTCCAACAACGCTCGCGTTCACGCCGATTAATATTTTTTGGAATGAAGCACGCTGTCGTAACTCGTTTAGAAAAGGAAGTGCTGCCGTGATCAAAAGGAAAGAAGGTAAGAAAATCGCCACTGTGACGACAATAGCACCTGTAAACCCTTCTAACATTGTACCTAGGTAGCTTGCGAACGTAAACAGTGGACCTGGAACAGCCTGGGCCATTCCATATCCAGCTAAAAATTGATCAGCTGAGAGAAGTCCCTGTGGAACAATTTCGCGTTCGATCATCGGAAGCACAACATGACCACCTCCGAATACAAGCGCTCCAACTCGAAAGAACATGTCAAATAAATGAAGCAGAGCGTTATCGGTAAACCGGTTGAGTATAGGTAATGCGATTAAAAGCGTTACTAAAAGGATAAGCGCACATACACCAACTTTTTTTGATAAAGAAACAGGAAACGGTTTTACGTTAGATTCTGTCTTATCATTGAAAAGACGTAACCCAAGCAGTCCAGCGCCTACGATAATAAGGAGTTGCATCCATGCTGAGGGATAGAGGAGCATAATGAGTGCTGCCGCTAATGCGATCGCGATTCTCGTTCGGTCAGGTGTGAGTTTCTTTCCTAGGCCAATGATGGCATGTAGAACGACAGCAGCCGCGACAATTTTTAAACTATGAATGAAAATCCCATCTCCGAGTGAGAAGGTTTGATAAAGCATGGCGAAGATGACAAGAATAAGAATGGATGGGATCGTGAAGCCAAACCAGGATAGGAAACCACCGAGCATCCCGCCGCGCATCATTCCGATTGCAATTCCTACCTGACTACTTGCAGGTCCAGGCAAAAATTGACAAAGAGCAATAATGTCAGCGTACATTTTATCATCAAGCCACTTTTTTCGATCGACATATTCATTTTTAAAATAGGCAAGATGAGCAACTGGCCCTCCGAATGAAGTAAGACCAAGTCGCGATGATACAAGAAGTATTTCAATAAATGATTTGAAGCTATGTTTACCAGGCATGTTTGTCCTCCGTTAGTCTTTAATTTCTTTAAATAGCTCATAGGCTTTTGATTGAGCTTCTGCTAAGACTTGTTCACCTTTATCGGTCGTGCGATAGTATTTTCGAATTTTCCCATTTACGTTGCTTTCTGCTTTGGTCAGCAGTTCGTCTTTCTCCATACTGTGAAGGATCGGGTATAAGGTCCCCGAGCTCATTTCATAGCCATGTTCACGCAGTTCTTCAAGCATCCAGGTTCCATATATCGGTTCTTCCTTAGCATGATGGAGAATATGGATTTGAATGAAGCCTAGAAAAAGCTTTCGCAGAATTTTATTATCCAAAAGTAGCCACCTCTCTGATATTGCAAATCGATATCGAATTGCGATATTGGTATCGCTATTATTGTATAGTGGAGTAGGAAGTTAAACAAGGTCTTGCCAAGCTTATTTACAAACCTTTAATATTTCGTTCTGATAAGTATTGGAGTGAAGGAGCAGTAAGCTGATTCAATAAATCCTAATCTTAAAAGAAAGAATAAGCTAATTTCTTTTATTACTTCTTCAGGTATAGTAAGATATGGACTGTTGTTTAGAAGACATTTGAACGGTAAATCCTAATAGAAATACATCTTTTTGTACGCAACCGTCATAGAAAAAGGAGGGGAATAGATGGAGGAAAAACAAACATACGAATTCTTGGCTGACGATCCGAATTTCAACGTCAAACCAGTCATGATCTCTCTTATAATCGGAGCGTTTTTTGCCATCTTAAATGAAACACTTTTGAATATCGCGTTAACTACTTTAATGGAGAAATTTAGTGTAACGCCTGCCACAGTTCAATGGATGGCTACAGGATTCTTGCTTGTGATGGGGATATTAACTCCAATCTCGGCGCTTCTTCTTCAGTCGTTTACAACGAGACAGATGTTTATCGGCACAATGACCGTATTTACAATAGGAACGCTCATATGTGCAATTGCGCCAACTTTCGGCGTTCTCTTAAGCGGACGGCTTTTACAAGCAGTTGGTACTGGATTATTAATTCCAATTATTTTTAACACGTTTCTTCTTATATTCCCGCCAGAACGACGCGGTACTGTTATGGGGACAGTTGGGCTTGTTATTATGTTTGCTCCTGCAATTGGACCAACTCTTTCAGGCATTATCGTCGATCAGCTCGGCTGGCGTTATCTCTTTATTACGGTTATTCCATTCGCGTTATTTTCAATCGCATTTGGCTATAAATTCCTAAAAAATGTTGGAGAGGTAACAAAGCCAAAAGTAGATGTGCTTTCCATCCTTTTATCTACTATTGGATTTGGGGGAATTGTTCTAGCGTTTAGCTTTGCCGGAGAGGGAGAGGTTGGCTATTTAGCACCACAAGTCTTTTATCCTCTCGTTATTGGAGTTATCTCCCTCGTTATTTTTGTGATCAGGCAGCTGAAATTAGAAGAGCCGATGCTGGATGTGCGAGTGTTTAAATATCCGATGTTCACTGTAGCCGTATTGTTGTTTATCATCATCATTATGGCCATGTTCTCATCAGAAATTATCCTTCCGATGTACATGCAAGGACCGCTAGCATTAACTCCTCAAACGGCAGGGTTAATTCTCCTTCCGGGAGCGCTGTTAAATGGACTGATGTCACCGGTGATGGGGAAATTATTTGATAAGTTTGGTCCAAGAAAACTAATTATCCCAGCAACGTTTGTCCTTGTAGGTGTGATGTTTACATTTAGTAAGCTAGGGATAAATACATCGATTACATTAATCGTTGTAACTTACATCTTACTCATGCTATCGATTTCAGCGATCATGATGCCAGCTCAAACGAATGGATTAAATGGTCTTCCGAAAAAACTTTATCCGCATGGCACGGCCATTATGAACACGCTACAACCTGTTTCAGGAGCGATCGGTGTCTCTGTTTTCATTAGCATCATGACAACGCGACAACAGACTTATCTCGATAATGCTTCAAACCCAGCAAACCCACAAACCATTAGCGAGTCACTCGTATCAGGAGTTGAACTTGTCTATCTTGTAGCATTTGGATTTGCTATAGTTGGTTTCTTAGTGGCTCTCTTTATTCGAAAAGCATTACCTGAAGATCAAACAGGGCAACCTGAAGCACAAGCTGTAAATGAATAAGAAAAGCGTCTCTCTTGAGGCGCTTTTTTAGTTGTCACAACTCTGTAACCAAATATGCGACTTTATGCTTTTTTGTAGAAAGTGAAAATGTAATATAATTGAAAAGATGTAGATGGTTTAAATGAGTTTAAGAAAGAGAAAGAAATTAATGGAGGTATTTTACATTTACATCCCAAATAATGTATGCTCCTTTCCTTATTTTCTCTATTCTTTAACAGTAGGGTTACGATTTGCGAGGTAACTTTACTAATGTGTTAAAAGAACGTTTTCATAGAAGGACAATGATTTATGCTCTCCTAGAGTGGAAGTTGACATTAAATTTTCTAGGGAGTATTATACTCAAGTATTAGGATTTAAAAAGAATTTACAAATTTACAATTAAAATAGATTAAAAAGATATTTGTATCACATACAAGGAGGTCTTCAACTGACATGCGAAATAAATTAAGCAGTCAGATTAATAAGCCATGGACACTGTTCATTGGCGTGATTCTATTATTCTGGTTAAAAATGTACGCTGTCTATCAGACTGAATTTGATCTTGGAATTCAAAATGGTATGCAATCGTTCCTATTAGTCTTAAACCCAATTAGTTCATTACTTCTATTCTTTGGATTTGCGCTGTTCTTTAAAGGACGTAAACGAGCATGGGCAATCCTCATTATTGATTTTGTACTTTCATTTATTCTCTATGCAAACGTTGTGTACTACCGATTCTTTAATGACTTTATTACACTACCGACTGTGATGCATACGAATGATGCAGGAGAATTAAAAGATAGTGCTTTTGCTTTAATGCAGTTCTCGGATGCTTTCTATTTCATTGATACACTGCTTATTCTTAGCTTGATTTTGTTTAAAGTTATCAAGCCACAAGTAGCGATGAAAAAGAAGAAAATCGCGCTTGTTTTCGCATCAGCAGCAGTATTCTTTACAGTGAACCTGGGGCTTGCTGAAGCTGATCGTCCTGAATTACTAACGCGTGCTTTTGATCGTACGTATATTGTGAAGTATCTTGGACAGTTCAATTACCAAATCTTTGATGCCGTGACGACAGTTAAGTCAAGCTCTCAGAGTGCATTCGCAAGTAGCGATGACTTAACGGACGTAAGAAACTTCGTAGAAGCAAACCGTACAGAACCAAACCCAGAGTATTTCGGTAAGGCTGAAGGGATGAATGTGATTTACATTTCATTAGAATCACTTCAAAGTTTCGTGATCGGAAGAGAAGTAGATGGTCAGGAAGTAACACCATTCTTAAATAGTCTTATTGAAGATCAGAATACGTTCTATTTTGATAATTTCTTCCACCAGGTTGGTCAGGGGAAAACGTCTGACGCAGAATTTATGATGGCGAATTCTCTCTATCCATTACCAAGTGGATCAGTAGCAATGGAAAAAGCGCGTAACACTTACCAGGCACAGCCTGCGATTCTTGAACAAAAAGGTTATTCCACAGCTTCCCTACACGGTAATGGGAAAACATTCTGGAACCGTGATGAAATGTATAAGTCATTTGGTATTCAGAAATTCTTTGATTCAAGTTATTACGATATGAATGAAGAAGATGTTCATAACTATGGTCTTAAAGATAAGCCGTTCTTTGAACAATCCATTCCATATCTTGAAAGTCTAGAACAACCGTTTGAAGCGAAAATGCTTACTTTATCAAACCACTTTCCGTTTACTATGGACGAAGGTGATGTTGATTTCCCAACACCTGAAACAAATGACTCAGTCGTAAATGGCTATTTCCAAACAGCTAAATATATGGATGAGTCGATTGAACAATTCTTTAATGATCTGAAAGAATCAGGTCTTTACGATAATACAATGATTGTCATGTATGGTGACCATTATGGTATTTCTAATAACCATAATACGGCGATGTCAGAGGTAATGGGAGAAGAGGTCGGCGCATATGAAAATGCTCAATTACAGCGTGTCCCTCTTTTCATTACAGCCCCTGGCGTAGAAGGAAAGCAAGTACATGAATATGGTGGTCATATGGACGTTCGTGATACGGTTCTTCACCTACTAGGTGTTGAAACAGATGATTTTATCTCATTCGGATCCGATCTTCTTTCAGATGACCACCGTGAGATTGTACCTTTCCGAAATGGTGATTTTGTAACACCAGAAGTAACATCTGTTAACGAGAAGTGCTATGCGAATCCTACAGGAGAAAAAGTAGACGCAGAGGCATGTGAGCAGGCAGGACAGTTTGTCGAAGAATCACTGGAACTATCAGATAAAGTCGTCTATGGTGATCTACTTCGTTTCTATGAACCTGATGGCTTCACTCCTGTTGATCGTAACGATTACAACTATACAGTGGATCAACTGGAACCTGTACAAGAAGATCCAGCTCAAGAAAAAGAACAGAAATAATGACAAAGCAACCTGCCTAATGTGGCAGGTTGCTTTTTTATATGCAAGATTAGTGCATGCTGGTGATTCACCATTTTTGGCTTATTCAAGTTAAACATAGCCTATCTCCATCTAAAGTTGTAGATGAAAATAAGTAAATAGCTAGAGTTTTTGTTTCTTTAAGTAGGTTATCATTTCCATATAGATATCAATCTTTGGAAAGAGGGAGATAGGAATGAAGCGACCGATCTGTATCACTTGTGGGACGCAATATGAGATGATGGAAAAGAATCCGGATACATGCCCTATTTGTAAAGAAGAAAGACAATACGTTAATCCTGAAGGGCAAGAGTGGACAACACTGGAGGAAATGCAAGCAGCTCAATTTCAAAACCAGATCATTGAGGAAGAAAAAGGACTACATAGTGTGACGACAGCACCCACTTTTGGGATTGGACAAACAGCATACTACATTCAGAGTAAGGGATTTAATCTGCTTTGGGATTGCATTTCTTATATTGATGCGGATACTATTCAAAAGATCAATGATCTTGGTGGCTTAGATGCAATTGCTCTTTCACATCCCCATTATTACTCTGCACAAGTCGAATGGGCAGAAGCCTTTAACGTTCCCATTTACATTCATGAAGATGACTCTGAGTGGGTGATGAGAGAGTCTGAAATGATTCGTTTTTGGAGCGGGGAGGAATTAAAGCTAACTTCGGATTTAACAATATATCGCCTTGGCGGCCATTTCCTAGGAGGAGCAGTTCTTCATGTACCAGAAGGTAATGAAGAAAGGGGCTTGCTTTTAACAGGAGACATTATTCAAGTTGTAGCTGATCAGGAGTGGGTAAGCTTTATGTATAGCTATCCAAACCTCATCCCTTTGCCAGCATTAAAGGTGGAAGAGATGGCCCGAAAGGTGAAGTCGTTAAAATATGATCGACTATACAATGCGTTTCATCGTAGTGTGAAATTCAATGCTGATCAATCTGTTCAGCTATCGGCGACTCGATATATAAAAGCGCTTGAAGGTAAGTTGTTTCATACGTGAAGAGAAAGCCTCCTTATAAAGGAGGTTTTCTTTTGTAAAAGCTTTGGTAGTTTATACTGTTGATTCTCGATTATTGGCTCAATCGAGTGTAAATGGTCATAAAATCAATAATGTTTATCGCCTTGGTAAAGTACAAATTAGCAGGGAAATTCCATTATTAATCGAATACGGTTAGAAGAATGACCGAATGAGGAGGGGAATGAGTAATGTAAGGAGGTTTCAAAATAGGAATAAGTGGAAATAAAACATTACTATGGTAATATAGAACGGTCCTTCAAAGCTACTGTAGAAAAGATGAAGGTGCTAGGTCTATATGAGGAGGTAGCACATATGAAGATTTATCATTTTGGTGAATCGGCAGGAAAAGAAATAACGAAGTTCGGATCAAACTTCATCATGTCCCGAATTTCACAAACAGAGGGAAGCGTACATATTGGAGTTATGTATTTAGACAAAGAAGGGATAATTGGGTTCCATCAAGCTGTGACGCCTCAATTATTGTTAATCATCAAAGGTGAAGGTATTGTGAGAGGAGAAGAGGATGAGTTAATAAAAGTACGAGAAGGAGATGCTGTTTTTTGGAATATTGACGAATGGCATGAGACCACATCAGAGAATGGATTGACTGCCATTGCGATCGAAGGGGAAGTGGATCCAGAGTTATTTATGAAGGAGAAGGAGTAACCGGAAGTGTAAGAAAGAACAGTTAAAAAGATAATAAAAAAGCTCTTCCACCGGGGAAGAGCTTTTTCTATATGATTTACGCTTTAACTACGTTAGTAGCTTGTGGTCCGCGGTTACCTTGCTCAGTGTCAAAAGTAACTGTTTGACCTTCTTCAAGAGTTTTGAAACCTTCGCCTTGAATAGCTGAGAAATGTACGAATACGTCGTCTCCGCCTTCAACTTCGATGAAGCCAAAACCTTTTTCTGCGTTAAACCATTTTACTGTACCTTTGTTCATGTGTGTATCCTCCAAGTGCATTTTGCACAAATATTACTATTACTGCTCTACATAATCATTTGAGATGTAAGTACTTCCTAAAGTAGCCTGCTCTTTAATAATCAGTACCGAACAACAATAATTAACCTTAGTATAACACGTCTCCCAAAAAAAGCAAACCTCTTCTGAAAAATCGTTCTTTTTTACTTCCAAACAAAGGACTGTATGGGTATGTTCGAATACTGTTAGTTAGTGAAAAACATTGATCAAACAGACTCTTAGTGTCGTTCTACCAATGAAGATATGGTAAAAATTCTAATCAAATATTATTTGTGTGAAGCAATTGGTCGTCATAGGTTGTAAAAGAACCTCAAACCAACTGTGACTATCGACCGTATCTACAAATATTAATGAAGATGGAATGAAATTTTTAATGTAAAATGAAATAAGTTCATCTATTATAGAGAAGAGATTCGATTTATCATCGGAGGTTGAAGATATGCCAGTTCAAGAATCGATCATTGAACAGGAAGTTCAAATGATTGGGAAGCAACTAGAAGCAAGAAAGTTAGATATTGCCAAAGGCTTACTTAAGCCAGGCGCTGATAACGCAGAAGCATTGCAATTACATACTGAGCTTGTTCAGCTTTGCGCAGATGCGATTCTAAGTGGTTTAGAAACAACAATGCCGCGATTAACAAAGTGGGGAAGAGACACGGGGGAGCTTGCCGTTCAATACGGCTCTGAGTTAGATCAGTCACTAAAAAATACTTCAGAAGTTCGACAGGCTATTTGGTCGGTGGTTGAACTTGTGACGATCGAAGCGAATCATACTGTCCAAAGTGTTTTTAGAGTAGGGAAAATCATTGATAACTTGCTTGATCATGCTGTTTATGCCTATAGCACAGCATACGTGGAATCATTTAAGAATACGCTTAGCCATGCACAGGAAGTTTTTCTTGAGCTATCTGTACCGGTTGTTCCGATTCTTGATGGTGTTGCAGTATTACCAATTGTTGGCGATATTGATACGCATCGTGCGAGTCTTCTGATGGAAACAGCTCTAAGAGAATCAACTGAAAAACGATTAACGCATTTATTTATTGATCTTTCTGGCGTAACCATCGTGGATACGATGGTCGCAAATAACATCTTTAACATTATTTATTCACTTGAACTTCTAGGAGTGAAAGGGATTTTGGCAGGTATAAGACCAGAAGTTGCTCAAACAATGATTCATCTCGGAATCGATTTTTCTTCCATCCAAACACATAGTACGTTAAAACAGGCTCTTGCTAAGCATATTTTTTAAGAATAGATGAGCAAGATTATACTAAATAATCCATAATGTAATGCTGTCCAATACGGGCAGTATTTTTTTGTACTAACGAAAAAATTGGAATGTTTTTTTAAAGTAAAATCGATTGACGTTGAAGTCAATCGCTAATAAAATGGTCTCGAAAAATCTTAGTAAGATCCTCTCTTCCAAAAGTATGAACATGTCGTCTCAAAGGACAGGCGGTATGCAACGCCTGATTGGCTTAGCCAGTCAGAAGAGGGAATTAAGATGCTTTCTCTAAGCGTCATGCTATCAGATTTTCTTTATTTTTAGTGGAAGGGAGGAGGTCGTAATGTTTTATCGAATTACGGTTTATCTTCTAGGTATGTTTATTAACTTCTTTGGTGTTGCACTAGTTATTCATGCAACGCTTGGCGCAGGATTTTGGACTTCGTTCTTTATAGGTCTTTCCGATTTAGCTGGGTTAACAGTTGGTTTCTGGTATGGTTTATTTCAAATACTGGTTATATTCCTAAATGGGAATTTAATGAAACAAAAGCCAGAGTATGGAGCCATCTTACCAATTATATTAGAAAGTTTTATTTTGGACTTCTGGTTAGAGATTGTATTTTCATCCGTTCAGTTAGCATCAGCACCGCTGATGGCAAAAGTAGCGATTCTTATTGCTGGGATGGGAGCGATTGGGCTAGGAGTGGCTATCTATATATTGCCACAGTTTCCACGTGCACCGTTTGATCAGCTGTTTCTCGTTATTAGCTCTAGATTCAATCTTAGCTTACAAATGGGACAGACGATTGTGGCTGTTGTTATGGCTTCACTTGCATTAATGATCGGAGGGCCTGTCGGCGTTGGGACTATTGCACTCGTATTTTTACTTGGCCCAATCATTCAGTTCTGGTATGAAAGAGCTTATCCGCTGTATTACGTGCTATACCCAGCGCAAGCACCACATGAAGAATATTTATAAAATCATACGTTAAAGGCGCTTTTCTGAAAAAACAGAAGCGTCTTTTTTATAGAGAGAGGTCTTTCCTTTTATTTTGACTTTTGCGAAATCTAAAACACGGGTATAACCATTCTGGGAGGGATAAACTGATGAAGAAAATAATCAATCAACCAGACGACGTTGTAAGCCAAATGCTGGACGGAATGGTGAAAGCTCATCCCGAATCCTATCAAAGACTGGAAGGTACAACAGTTCTCGTAAGAAAAAATCTGGCGGAAAACAAAGTAGGTGTTGTTAGCGGTGGCGGAAGTGGACATGAACCTGCACATGCGGGGTTCGTTGGAGAAGGTATGCTTGATGCTGCTGTGAGTGGAGAAGTGTTTACATCTCCTACACCAGATCAGATCTTAGAAGCGATTAAGGCGGTTGATCAGGGTGCTGGAGTTCTCCTTATTACTAAAAATTACACTGGGGATGTTATGAACTTTGAAATGGCGGCCGAGATGGCTGAAGACGAAGGTATATCTGTCGAACAAGTGATTGTTAATGATGATGTTGCGGTAGAGGATAGTACTCATACGACAGGTCGAAGAGGCGTAGCAGGAACTATTTTCGTTCATAAGATTGCAGGGGCAGCTGCACAAGAAGGTAAAACACTGAAAGAAGTGAAAGCGCTTGCTGAGGAAGTGGTTCAAAATGTCAGATCAATGGGCGCAGCGCTTCATCCGGCCCAGGTTCCTGGCTCAGGAAATCCAGGATTTGATATTAAAGAAAATGAAATGGAGCTTGGAATTGGTATTCATGGTGAGCCTGGGATGGAAACGATCGGACTGGTTTCGGCCGATGAATTGGCAGAGCGTCTTGTAGAAGAAGTGCTACCCGAACTAGAACTAAAACAAGGCGGTGAAATAGCGGTCATTGTGAACGGAATGGGAGCAACTCCATTAATGGAACTATACATTTTAAATAATCGTATTCATGATCTCTTAAAGGAAAAAGGCATTAAATCGGAATTGACGTTAGTGGGCAACTATATGACTGCCCTAGAAATGGCAGGTGCTTCTTTAACAGTTCTAAAATTAACGAATGAACTAAAGAAATACGTGACAAACCCATGTCAGACGATTGCATGGACGATAAACGACTAAGGAGGGTCATGTATGTTTACAGCAGAGATGGCTAGACAATGGATCAAAGAGTCTGCTAAAAAGATAGAATCGAATAAAGAACAGCTAACTGATCTTGACCAGGTACTGGGTGATGGAGATCATGGGCTTAACATGACAAGAGGCTTTAAGGCGGCTGTCGAACAGCTGAATGAAGAGACGGATGAACCAGGGAAAGTACTGAAGGCTGTTGGAACGAGTCTGTTGTCTAAGATAGGCGGTGCTTCAGGACCGCTTTACGGCACTCTTTTCATGAAAGCTGGAAATCAGTTAGAAGGAACAGAAGTGCAGATTAGCGACCTTTCTTCAAGTCTTCGAGTTGGCGTGGATGGAATGAAGAAACGAGGTAAGGCTGAGCGTGAAGAGAAGACGATGGTCGACTTACTTGAACCTGTAATTGAGTTAATGGAAGAGAAGGGAAATGAGCTTACACCTGCTCATTTGATCGACAAGGCGAAGGAAGCGCTTGAGCATGTAAAAGAGTATGAAGCCAAGAAAGGCAGAGCGGCTTACTACAAAGAAAAATCAAAAGGTAAACAGGATGCGGGGGCGCAGTCTTCTTATTATCTAATAGAATCCCTTGCGACAGTTCTCGATAAGGACGGTGAAGCTTAATGGTCAGTCTTGTCTTAGTATCACATAGTCCTGATATTTCAAAGGGATTGAAAAAGATGCTAGATGAAGCACAGCCTGAAGTTACTGTGCTCGATGCTGGAGGAACAGATGATGGTGAAATGGGAACGAGTGCTATTAAGATTCAAACTTCTATTGAAAAGGCAGACCATGGCGATGGCGTCGTTATTCTCGTGGATTTCGGAAGCTCAGTCATGAATGCAGAGATGGCGATCGATTTAATAGAGGATGCTCATTCCGTCAAGATTGCAGATGCGCCATTGATTGAGGGCGCCTATAGTGCGGTAATGGAAGCTGGATTTGGCAAGTCACTAGATGAAGTGGTGAAATCAGCAGTTCATGCAAAAGATATGAAGAAAGTGCAGTGAAAAGAAGAATTGAAAAAAACAGCGCATCCGCCTGGATGCGCTGTTTTTCTAAATTTTAAGCGCCAGCCCATACGTCTTTCGCATATCGGCCGTCTCGCTCAAGTTCTTCTAGCCATTGAATCGCTTCTTGCTCAGTTGTTTCATACATTGATTGATAGCTTGTGATCATCGTTTGCTCAACTTCAGGAGCCATGTGGCTACCGTCGCCGCAAACGTACAAGCGTCCACCTTCTTTTAGAAGTGGGATAACATCTGTAGCGTTATCGGATACAAGATGTTGAACATACGTTTTTTCTTTTCCAGGGCAACGAGAGAAAGCAGTGTGAAGGGTAACAAGTCCATCTTTTTCAGCTTGCTCTAGCTCTTCCTGGTATAAGTAATCATGTTCAGGATTACGACAGCCGAAGTAGAGGTGAGCAGCACCAAGCTTGACGCCTTGCTTGCTTAATTCACGACGTGCTTGAATGAACCCTCTAAATGGCGCAATGCCAGTTCCAGGTCCAATTAAGACCATTGGTGTTTCTGGATCTTCTGGAAGCTGGAAGTTGGACTGTGGCGTGTTAATGAAGCAGGCCACTTTGTCACCAAATTCAAGCGTTGCCAGGTAGTTAGAGGCAACACCTTTGTACTCTCCTTTACCATTCCATGCAGTGTCTCGAACGACACTAACTGTCATGCTCGCTTCTCGCTCTTTGTAAAGCGGAGAACTAGAAATGGAGTAGTAGCGAGCTTTCAATGGTGGAAGCAGTGCAATGAATCGCTCAAATGGAATCTCACAAGCCATGTACTCCTCAACGAGTTCAAGCATCGTAACGCGTTTCTCAAGAACTTCTTTTTTATATATGTCGTCTTCAAGTAATTGCTCGAGCTCCACAACATGCGGTGGGCAAACTGTATGTGCAGCTAGCGCACGTATTTGAGAACGAGTTGCTGGTTCTTGAAGCTCTACATAAGAAGAAAGAAGTTCCTGGAGTTTCACTGGTTTGTCAGTAGGAAGATGCGCTGCTTTACCAGAATCTCCAGTCAGTAGCACGTGATCATGACCATTTAAAGAGAAGCGCTCGAGGACGCGGTTAACCATGTTATCACTGTTTTGTGGAAGGATACCAACATGATCACCTTCCTGGTATGAAGCGCCATCAGGAAGCATAAGTTCAATGTGGCGCGTGCTTCTGCCGCTCTCTGTATGCTGTAATTCTACATTTCGATTAATAATAGCAGTGAAAGCATGATGTGTTCTAGCGAGAGGTGTATCACTTACGCCACTCACGAAGCTCATAGAGATCGCGCTGTTTTCTGCGTTATTTTCATTTAATTCTATATTCATCGCTTCTGCGAGATTTGGCCAAAGCGTTGCTTCCCATTTCTCATAATCGCCTTCAAAGTCATCACTTGCGTCGCCAAATCCAGTTTCAGCCATTCGCTTTGCACCTTTTTGAGATAATTGCTCGTCGATGAAAGAAGGAATGCGTTGATAAGTGTTTGCCCAGTTACGGTCACCGCAACCAAATACAGCATATTGCACACCATTTACTGCTCCATCTTCCATCTCATCAAGCCACTGTACAAATTCATCCGCATTGTCTGGAGGATTTCCGTTATAGGAAGCAGACACAATCAGAACAGCTCCATCCTGTGGAAGTTCATTCACATAATCATTCAGTGGCCCAACTTGAGAGCTAAAGCCTTGTTGTCGACCAGTCTCAGCAAGGTCACGTGCAATTCCTTCAGCGGTGCCAAGGTTTGAACCATATAAGACAAAAAGAGGAGTGCCGTGCGCATTTTCAACGGGTGTTGGCGCGGTTTTCTTATCTTTTTGAACAGGCTCAGAAGCTTGAGTTACAAAAGAAATCGAATCTTTTCTTGGTTTCACCTTCATTTTCATGCCGTCAGGTTTTAGTGTTAATGTTTCTTTTACTTCTAGCTGATAATTCGCATGGTCAATCAGGTCGAAATTCTGGATGATCATACCAAGCAATAGCGTAGATTCATGAAGAGAAAACTGTTGTCCGATACAAGCACGCTGTCCATTACCAAATGGTTTAAAAGCATGCTGAGGGATAGATGATGGATCTTCAAATCGCTCTGGAATAAATGATTCGACATCTTCACCCCAGATGGATTTATCACGATGAAGTTCTGGTAAAAGAAGTGTGAAATCATCACCTTTTTTCACATCATATTCACCGTTTAACGTGGTGTCTTCTTTCGCATAAAGAGTAAACGCAGGAGCCGTTGGCCATAACCGAAGCGTTTCATTTAAAATCATTCGGACATATTTAAGCTGTTTCACTTGCTTATAGTCAGGAATGCCATCTCCAACAACGCGATCGACTTCTTCTTGGGCTTTTGCTAGTTTGTCAGGGTTGTTCATTAAGTAGTAAAGGGTAAATGAAAGCAAACCGCTGGTAGTTTCATGGCCAGCTATTAAAAAGGTGATGATTTGGAAACGAATGTTTTTATCATCAAGAGGTTCACCTGTCTCTGGGTCTTTTCCTTTTAACATATGAGAGAGAAGATCATCTTCACCCTGATCCCCGTTTTTCTTACGATCGGCGATTAAGTCATCGACAAGATTGAACATATAGTCAATGTCTTCTCGAAACTGCTTTTTAGATCTTACCATTAGCTTATCTTGAACACCGAGACGTTGTGATTGATTCATTGCTTCATCTAGCGCACGAACCATAGCATCGACAAATTCATGATTATTCTCTCTGTAGAAGCTATTAAAACGAAAGTCGAATCCACAAAGACCAATGGTATCAAGCGTTAAGCGAGTCATGTCTTCAGATACATCGACCTCTTCATCAGGATTCAATCGTGCCCATTTTTGAATAAGCTGTGTGGCAATATCAACCATTTTATTATGATAGCCCTTCATGGCCTGTTGGCTAAAGCTTGGTAGAAGAATATTATGGGCTTTTTTCCAATTTGGTTCTTCCGTTTCGCTTGTAAATAGACCATCTCCACCGAAAGCACGAACTTTTTGGAGGGCAGGGCCTATTTTTTTGTCAAACCGCTTCTCGTCGGTAATTTCAGCGACAAGATCTGCGCTGGAAACGAATGTACTTGTGCGGCCAGGGAATTGAAATTGGTAGATTGGCCCGAATTCTTTTGCTAGCTTCATAAACGATTGAATAGGTTTTTCTTTATCAATAAGAGGAATGCTTCCTAAAGGTCCATATGTTCGGGGCTGTGGGAACGATTTCTTAGTAGTCATGTTTAAATCACCTCATCTATAAATTAGCGGAATGAACGTTCATTCATTTCGCTTTATGAAGAGCAAATGCTCTTCACGAATGTGATCTTACGGAATCCCATAAGCTATTCTCAATACCTGAAAGAAGCTCTGGGTTGGGATGAAGTTCACCTGCTCTTACAAGATTCTGAAGTTCTAGAAAAGCTCCATAAAGGATGGCGATTAAGGCTTCAGAAGGCAGGTTTCGAATTACTGATTGTTGTTTACCAATATCAAAGAAGCTTCTTAATAGGTTAAGCAGCTGTGTGAAATCTTCCTGACTTTGACGATCTAGGAAGTGTGCGGCACTATGCTTTTTAATAAAATAGAGCGCATGTTCATTTTGATTTGTAAACAAAATCATGGCTTTAAATATATGGTGAAACTGATCACGAACGGACTGATGATAAGGAAATTGATCCTCAATCGTCTTTGTAAATGTTCGAACATAATCTTGAAAAAGGGTGTTAACGAGCACCTCTTTATTCTCAAAATAACGGTAGATCGTGCCAGCACCCACATTAGCTGAGGTGGCAATCATTGGCACGGTAGTCGCATCAAAACCTCGCTCAGCAAATAAAGCAAGAGCGCTTGTCATAATGTTTTCCCGCTTATTTTGGGTCGTCACAAGCATCCCCCTTTCTTACACAACATACGGAATGAACATTCATTCCCTTTCTATTTTAAACCTATTGGAAAAGCTTAACAATAAAGCAGAGGACCTAAAAAGATTGAAGATCTTGTTAACTAAAGGGTCTTAAAACCTATGAATATGCAAATGATTGGAAAAATAATCTTCTGAAACCATGATGTGGTATTTAAAGGGGATTATTTTTCCTTTAATGTCCCTCATCATAGAAGGGAGATTCTCAAGTCAAAGAAAGAGCCACTCTTCGGACGAAAAGTGGCTCTTTCTTTGAAAGTTATGTCATCGATCAATCGATTGGATCTTGAGCTTTTCCGTAGCGGAGTACATCAATAATAGCCATGCCATCGCTTGGTTTACCAGAATCATTTCGATAAGGCATGAGAGAAAAGAAGATAAAGTAGATGGAGAAGTAAGTGAATTGATAGAAAAATAGGTCTACTGGAAGGACTTCCGCATAAATCAATGCGTTCATAATAAGGACGACAATGATGTTAAATAAACTACCTGCCGCATAGATGGCAACGTGTGCCCATGTCTTGTTATAAGTGAGATCCTCGTACTGACACCATCCTTCCATAAAGTACTTCTTTTTTACTTCTAGAGGTCCGATATTAAAAATGGTCTTGCCAGTTCCGATACAGAACTTAATTTTTCCTCCGAAAACCCTTGCAACAAGAACGTGACCAGCTTCATGTAGTAGAGTAATGATCGGTAATATAATGAAAAAGTTCACGAAGAACATTGGGATATCGCTTAAGGTAAACATTTAAAACCTCCAAAGTGGTATTGTGATAAATATAAAGTGCTGTAAGAAAAGCGTTCCCGTATTTAATACGTTTGTAACACGATTAGAAGATGTTCTATTTATCAAAAAGTTTAGCTTACGTGAATGATGGAGATGAGAAAACAGTCATGTAGACGAACAAAACTAAACACTAGAAGGACTTCACCATATAAAAAGGAACGCCCTATGAAAGGCGTTCCACCGGAGCTTATTCAATAATTTGAAGTTCTTTCGGATACTTTGTTAATGTTTCATACCCTGTTTTCGTAACAAGAACATCATCTTCAATTCGAACTCCGCCTACTTCAGGTACATAGATGCCTGGCTCGATCGTATATGTCATTCCTTCAATTAGAAGAGAGTCGTTGTTTTCACTCATAGATGGATATTCATGAACTTCAATTCCAATTCCATGACCGATGCGGTGAGGGAACTGGTCTCCATATCCAGCGTCTGCAATGATTTGTCTCGCCGTTTTATCAAGATCCCCAAGTCTTGTTCCAGGTTGAGAGATATTGAGCGTTTCAAGCTGAGCGTTCAGTACGACATCATAAATTTCTTTTTGCTTTTCATTCACTTCTTTGTAAGCAACTGTTCGCGTAATGTCTGAACAATAGCCATCTAACACCACACCAAGATCGAATAAAACGAGGTCGCCTTTTTTCAACTTACGATCGCCTGGATTACCGTGTGGCTGTCCAGCTTTTTCACCGAAAAGCACCATTGTTGAAAAGGACATTTCACGAATTCCTTTTTTCTTAAGTTCGTACTCAATCGTTGCAAGAACTTCCATCTCAGTACAACCTTCTTGGAGCGCTTTAACTCCCGTCTCTACCCCGAAGTCTGCTAGTTCAGCAGCTCTTCTTAGAATCTCTAATTCTTGCTCATCTTTAATTAAACGTAGTTCGTGAAGTTTCTCTTCAGCACTTGTAAATGAAACAGATGGATAACGTTTCATGATTTGTTCAGCACGTCCATAAGAGAGTGTTTCTTTCTCAATAGCTACCTGACTCGCTTCTTTAATACCGCGACTCTTCAAGGCATTATGGATAAATTCCCATGGATCATCGGCATCTCCATGTCCGATAATCTCATATTTCCACCCTGCATCTCTTGCTTGAGATACTTCCATACCCGGACAAACTAGAAACGGTTCTGCATCCGGGAAAATAAATAAACCTAATAGTCGTTCATGTGGCTCACATTCAAAGTTGGAAAGATAGAATACATTGGAAGAAGAGTGAACAAACGCAAAGGTTTGTTCAGTTTCTTCTAGCCACTTCGAAAATTTATCTAAACGCTGATTCATTTTTTCTCACAACCTGTTCTTAAAAATTTTAATGATGACTAACTTATTCAGACTTTGTTTTGTTGGTAGTTACTAAAGTTACGACAATTAATACGATAACTGCTACTGGAACAGCGAAAAGAACACTATTTAGTTCAAATGGTTTTGCAAGTGGGATTTCCCAAACAAGCGTTGTCACAACTCCGGCGATCATAGACGATACACCGCCATAAAGGTTGACACGTTTCCAGAAGAAGACAGCTAATACGGCAGGAGTAATACCAGCTCCGTAAACGGTATAAGCATACATTTGAACAGATAATACGGTAGGGAAGAAGCTAATAATGACATAAGCAAGAACCCCGAGGATGACGATGAACCATTTGGTCATGACTAACAGCTGCTTATCAGTCGCATCCTTTTTTAAATATTTTCCGTACAGATCATACGTGACGTTTGTAGCGGCGGAAAGAAGGTAAGAGTTACCTGTAGTGATAATAAAGGCTGTTGCTGCCGTTAATAAAATACCGCCGACAAACGTTGGCATCACGACAGTTGTTGCCATCAGTGCCATCCCTGGATCAATATCAGGGAAGATTGAACGTGCTGCAAATGCGATTAAACTAATTGTTGGAGAAATCAGAAGCATCGCCACGAGCCAACCAATTTGGGCTTTTTTCGATGAACGATCTCCACTTGATGAAGCCAACCGCTGATACATGTTCTGGTCAGCCAATAATAGAAAGAGGGAAGGTAATAAATAACCTAATAATTGAATGTTCGATAACTGACCGCTAAATGTTAAGTGTTCTTTTGGTACATTCGCCAGGATGCTGTCCCAACCACCAGCAATAATAAATATGGTCGGTAACGTGATTCCCAGCCCGACAACCATTAAAATAGCACTCACAGCATCAGTAGGAGCTACCGAGCGTAATCCACCAATCGTTGCTAGGAAGATGATCAGAGCAGCACCGATAATAGTACCTGTTTCAACTGAAATACCTGTTGTCAGATTCAGAATGAAGCCAAACCCTTTCATCTGATAGGAAACAATTCCTACATAGGCAAGAATAATGATAATGCCTGCCAGCGTCCTCGCGAATGAACCGTATTTCTCTTCAAGTATTGAAGATACTGTATATTTCCCAAATGCTCGGATTCTTGGAGCAATGATATAAAGAATCAAGATACCTACTATCGTTGGAATGGCCATTAGAAACGCCGGAATAATTCCATAGCTATACGCCATAGACGTTTCGCCACCTGAAATGCTTCCACTACCTGTCCAGGTTGCTAGCAGTGTACCCGTTAATACTAGAGCACCAAGTCCTTTACCAGCGAGAATAAAATCCTCACTATTTGACACTTTTTTAGAGAAATAAATTCCAAGTCCCACCATGAGAATGCCATAAGCAATAACAAACCATAGAAGGTTAGGATTGTGTGTAATTTCCATTACGTAAACGTCACTTCCTTGTCTTAGTTGTGTTTTTTCTTAGGTGCGCACCGTTAAATATGCTATCACAACAATTTGGGTATTAAAAAAAGTGGGAAATAATCTCTATGGAATACTTTGGGAATAAACCTGATGACAATCTAAATACACACTTCTTTCTTCACCTATTATTGGTTATTATTTGTATTTAATAGAAAATAATTCAAATAAAGTGGTTATATAATACTGAATCGAAAAACTTTATAGATTAAATAAAAGCGCTATTATTTGGATTTTTACTATAATTTAAACAATTTAAGGATCGATAAACATGTGAATTGAAGTAAACACTAGAAAATGACGTTCTGTTAAGAGCTATTTATTGTGTTCAAGATTGAGAATAATGCAGAGCACTCTTTTTTTCTTTAGAAGGGGAAAATGATGTTTTGGTGAACTAGTTATTCAGGGTATAAAGCAAGAAGGTTGATGAAAAGTTTAAAAAAGTTTATGATGAAATCAAATACCCTGTAGGGTAATTAACAATACGTTTTCGGGAGGATTAAATCATGTATTTACGTACTTTCTTTGATGAGAAATTGGCACAGTATTCTTATATGATCGGTTGTCAACGAACTGGTGAAGCGCTTGTGATTGACCCGGCGCGTGACGTAACACCGTATTTAGAAACAGCGAAAAAAGAAGGCTTTCATCTTGCGGCCGCAGCTGAAACGCATATACACGCC
The DNA here is from genome assembly GCF_056173665.1 of Anaerobacillus sp. QJM3NY_17. Taxonomy (NCBI): domain Bacteria; kingdom Bacillati; phylum Bacillota; class Bacilli; order Caryophanales; family Bacillaceae; genus Anaerobacillus; species Anaerobacillus sp. QJM3NY_17. The sequence continues at coordinate 840,994 of NZ_CM149685.1, forward strand.
GATTTTGTATCAGGCGCTAGACAATTAGCTGAAAAGCATGACGTGAAATTATATTTATCAGATGAAGGAGATCAAGACTGGAAATACGGTTATCTAGAAGGATTAAATGTCGAACTAGTAACGGACGGTTCGATTATTCGCGTTGGTCATGTAGAACTTCGCGTGATGCATACCCCAGGCCATACCCCGGAAAGCATTTCGTTCGAACTCACTGATCGCGGTGGTGGCTCAGAAGTACCAATGGGCATTTTCACAGGAGACTTTGTCTTTGTTGGTGATATTGGTCGTCCGGATTTGCTTGAAAAAGCCGCAGGCGCTGTTGGCACAGCGGAAACTGGAGCGAAGGCGATGTTCCAATCACTTCAAAAATTTAAAGAGCTACCAGAATTTCTAACGGTTTGGCCAGGACACGGTGCAGGCAGTGCTTGTGGGAAATCTCTTGGTGCTGTGCCACAATCAACAGTGGGCTATGAGTTACGAAATAATTGGGCCTTGAAAGAAGAGAACGAAGGGGAATTCGTTAAAGAATTATTAAACGAACAGCCAGAAGCCCCAACATACTTTGCGATTATGAAAAAGGTGAATAAAGAAGGTCCTAACGTGTTATCAGGGGAAGAACTAGAAAAGATTATGAATGTTGATGAGTTCCGTGCGCTTGCATCGAAGGACAACACAACAATCGTTGATACACGTCCTGCACAGGATTTTGCAGATGGGCATATTGATGGAGCGATTAATCTTCCATTTAATAAAGCCTTTACGAATTGGTCAGGCTGGGTTCTAGATTATGAGCACGATCTTCTCCTCATTGCAGACGATGAGCAGAAAGATGAGATTGTGAAGGCCTTACATTCGATTGGCATCGACCATATACGTGGCTATGCAAGTCCAGAACTTCTTTCCCAGTGGGACGATCTAGAGGGATATTCCTTTATCTCAACGGAACAATTGAATGATGTTTATGACAAAGACGATGTTTATGTTGTAGATATTCGAAAAGAAAATGAATGGAACTCAGGTCATATTCCTGGAGCTAATCATCACATGCTTGGCTATTTAGAAGATCAGGCGAATGATATTCCAGAAGATAAAACAATTGTCGTTCACTGTCAGTCAGGCACTCGTTCAGCAATCGGAACAAGCTTACTACAATCACTCGGTTTCAAGGACATTTTAAACTATAGCGGTGGTTTTGCTGCATGGGAAAAAGATGGAGATAAAATCGAAAAATAATCAAAAAAGCGTAAAGCAGACACTGCTTTACGCTTTTTTCTTATGCACTCATTTCAGTTTCTAACGTAGCCGGCTTAGGCTTCATTAGCATTAATCCGATTCCTCCAGCACTAAGGACAGCTGCAACGAGGAATGGTGCGTGAGCTGATACTCCTTGACCAATCAAACCGGAAAGGACAGGGGCAATGGCAGCACCGAGCCAGCGGAGGAAGTTGTATCCTCCTGACGTAATGCTTCTTTCATATGGAGAAACCTCCATAACGTAGCTTGTAAATAACGCGTTATTTAGTCCAGAAGCAAGACCTGAGACGATCACGACAGTAATCAGAAGAGGTGTTGATGGAACAACAAATAATAGTGCTAGTAAGATAGCAAAAATCAATAAGCTATACGGAAGAATCTTCTTAGGTAGAAACTTCTTCTCAAGCTGGTGACTTAATATGGCTGATCCATAGGCGAGCATTAATCCCCAGCCAAAGAAGACAAATCCAATTTGAATCGCATTAAGTCCGATAATTAGTGGCGTATAAGCCAGAACTACGAAAAATCCATAGTAATAAAGCATTGCTGCAAGAGCGGAAGTTAGGAATGGCTTGTATGAGAAAAGTCCTTTTAACTCACTCATTCCAACAGGTTTTCGTTTTTGTTTGCCATTTGGTTCAAACACAAAGAATAGAACAAGGCAGAATGCAGCTAGAATTAAGATGGACGTTGCAAAGAAAGGGAATCTCCATGAATAACCACCAAGAACACCACCTACAAGTGGTCCCCCCGCCATTCCTAGTCCAATAGCTGCCTCATAGTAGCCAACGGCTTTTTGCGGGTCTTTAGATAAAGCGATTAAAAGCGTCATGGCTGTCGCGAAGAACATAGAATTACCAAATCCCCAACCTGCTCTAAAAATAGATAGGCTTGCGATTCCATTTGAAAGAGCGCAAAGCAGTGCAAAGACCGTAACGATGAATAAACCAAATACCATCATGCGCTTATCACCAAATCGACTTGCAAAAATTCCGGCTGGAATCATCATAATCGCCATTGTCAAAATGTAAGCAGTAAACAGCATTTCAACCTGCCAGTGGTTCGCGCCAATTTGCTCTGCGATCGTTGGAAGAATCGGATCGACAATCCCGATACCCATAAACGCAAGGAAGGTGGCGGCGATCGTTATCCATCTTGCTTTCGTGAATTTTTTTTCATTCATTCAACTTAACCTCCTATAAAAATCGTTCAAAAAGAACAACGGTTGTTATTTATACAACAAGTGTCGTAAAATATTGTAACAGAGTCATGAAATTGAGCAATAATCAAGTTTTCGAGAAACGTTGTCTAAACGACGTGTTTTTAAATTTTGTTGAGAAAAAGTTTAATTTGGAGGAGATTTCTTATGAAAGAGAAAGAAGACCCACGTGTTACCCGAACACGAAAGCTCTTACAGGATGCGTTTATCCACCTAATGGCAGTAAAAGAATATGAGAAAATTACAATTGCTGATATTACTAAAGAAGCCACTGTTAATCGCGCTACTTTTTATTTGCATTATCAGGATAAAGAAGAGTTACTACTTCAAACGGTTGATGAAATGCTGAGGCAGCTTTTTGGCGAGGCGCTGACGATCCCACCTGGTAATTTACCAATTGATGATTTGCAACGATATATTGCAGAGCACATTTTCTCAAGCATTGCCGAATATGATAAGTTTTTTCACGTCATGTTAATCAAAAAAGGAATGCCGAACTTTCTTGATCATATGCGTAGCTTTTTCTTTGATTTCTATGACAATCGAATTGCGAAAGGAAGGTTCGATCCTTTGCCGTTACCAAGTGAAGTCATCGCAAGCTATATCGCTTCTGCTTATACAGGTATGATTTCCTGGTGGCTTGAAAATGACATGCCCTACACACCAAAGGAGATGGCTGAGCAAATGATTCAGTTGAATCAGAAGGGACCAACTGGGATTTTGAAGATGCATGTGAGGAAGCGAGAGTAGGAGTACCTTCCTGAGCAAATTAAACATCATGGTAAAGCTAGTCTCCTTTTCCAATTGGAAAACGAGACTAGCTTTTTTAGTGTCAATAGAGGAACCGTGAGATTTTGATAGAAAAGGAAAGGAAGCAGAGGCGGTGTATGAAAAATGTTAGTGAAAATTAAATATTGGATTCCGGTGTTTCAGGAAGAGAGGATGATTCGCGTCTATTTGCCTCATGAGTACGCTCATACAGATAGAAGCTACCCGGTTCTTTATATGCATGATGGACAAAACGTATTTGAAGATCAGGATGTAGTTGGTGGAAGTTCGCTGAGGTTGTTAAACTATTTGGAGCAAAAAAAGTTTCAGCTTATTGTTGTTGCTATTGATTCAGGAGCTAAACGAATGGAAGAGTATTGCTTATGGCGGCATGGTCAATTAAGTGAAGAGCTAACAGGTAAAAGTGAGATCGTAAAAGCGAAGGGTCGAGAGTATATCGCATATATCGTAAAAGATTTAAAACCAGCCATCGACGCTACATACCGAACGCTTAGAAATACAAATTATATGGCGGGAATTTCTTTAGGTGGATTACTTACTACATACGCCCTCTGTCATTATCCTACTGTTTTTAGTAAAGGAGCTTGCATCTCTTCCGCTTTTTTTCGAAACCAAGAAGAATTGGAGGGATTTATCTTGGAGTCCGAACTAACAAATCGTAGTTGCTTTTATTTGGATTGCGGAGATAAGGAATCTGGAGACGAGCGGATTGATAAAGCATTTCTGAATTCAAATGATCGAATATATCAATTGCTCGAGGAGAAAGCTTCATGTGTGCAATTTCATTTGATAAAGGATGGGGAGCATAACTATAAATCATTTCGTACCAGAACGGATGATTTGATGAGTTTTTTTATGAATGAGAGATAGAGTGAATGAATGTTATATCTAACACTTTAATGGTAAAAGAAGGAAATTGTTAAAGTGAAGGAAAAGGACCTTCAAAGGAGGTCCCTTTCGAATTGATATCTAAAGAAAGAATAAGAAACCTGCTGACAATGCAATGGTTACGACGATAGGAGCTAATTGGATTTTTAGTAAAAGACCAGGCGTCATGGAGTGATTTTCTAGTGGGTTTTGTACTGGCATAGCTAAAAAATCAGCTAGTCGATCGCTTTTCTGCTGTTTATAAGGAATAGGAGGAACATCGACAGTATACTGGTCGAGCTGTTCACGGAGTTCTTCAGGTAGGTCGTGCTTATAGTGTGATTTCATCATTTTGCCCCTCCAATAAATCTCTTAAGTGTTTGATCGCTGTAGATAATCTTGATTTAACGGTTCCAACGGGGATATCTAGAACGTTGGCGGTTTCTTCTTGAGTCATATCGTGATAATAGATGAGAAGGATAACCGACCGATGTTTTTCTGAAAGTTCCTTAATAGCCCACTGAATTGTCATCTTCTCAACAGTATCACTAGAGAAACTTTCCTCTCCCTTGACTAGAAAGGGAAGGAGTGATTGCCACTTTTTTCTCCGTTTAATTTTATTGATCATCAGGTGATAACCGATTTTAAATAGATACGTTTTAAGCGATGCTCTTGAGACATCATAGCGGTTCTGGTATTTATGGAATTTAACGAATGTATCCTGCACAATGTCGATACTCAACTGCTCATCCCGCGTATACCGATAGATGAATCGATAAAGAGGGTCTTTGTACATAAGATAAATAGTCTCAAATGTCATAGATACGGCTGCTTCGAAGGAATAATCGCCACTTTCCTTAAAACTCATTCGGCCAGCGCTCTTTTATCCCTTTATAGGTGTAAGCCAGTCGAAAAATAAACCAGAGAAACGTGATAAGTGGAAAGACAAACGTTTGATGTAGAAAGAACTGAACAAATGGATTTTCGATATTCTCACCTTTAATTAGAAAAACAAATAGCCCTGTAATGCATAGGAATGAGTAAATGGACGACGCGATCATGACATAATCCCAGCGTGACCAGTAGAAATAAAGATTTGTTTTTTGAAAGTCAATTCTCCCATTCGTTTTGTGAACATGCTTTTGAAGCGTTGCAATTAAGACGGCAAAAATGGTTCCGAGAACTCCAGCCATCACTAACCCCATGATCCAACCGATTGCCATGTATTTCACACCTTTCTTTCTATATTTTCACATATTTATACAAATGAAAGGGAATGAAAGTTCATTAATAAATGATTTTTTTCTTAATTATTAATTTAACTTAAAAAAAGAGGCGCGACTGGTTGTCGCACCTCTCTTATATGATGATTAATTTGAAGCCTTTTTAAGAAGCATTTGATTCTTTCATAATTTTATTAATCTCATTTTTGTACAAATCAGAACGTCCACCGAAAATAGCTTGGATGTTTTGATCGACTTTCACAACACCAGCTGCTCCAAGTTACTTTAGGCGATTTTCGTCAAATGCTTTTACTTTCGTTACTTCTACACGAAGGCGAGTAAAGCAGGCGTCAACATGCTTTATGTTGTTTTCGCCTCCAAGTGCTTCCATGATTTCCAATGCTAATTCTTTGTTCTTGCCTTTTCCTGGATTATTCTTGTTGTAGTCTTTACTGGTGGCTGATTCGAATTTGCCGATTCTAAAGGTGCAGTTGTATAGTACCTTTCAAGATTCCACTATTTTCGAATATAGTCAGATTTATTTTAAGAGTGATGAGTATAAATTTACTTTGCGAGCTTCTCGACCAGGAAATTAACGTAAAGTTTGACCACGAAAGCGACAGTTGTGTGATAAGCACCTGTCGCTTTTGTATGAAAAAACAAACATATATGGATGTAAAAAGGAGAACCTAGGTGAAAAGTGGTTAACAGGGAGGATGTAACTTGAATAAACTTGGATTTCTCTTCGTTTGGATATTAGTCGTCAGCACTTTAGTTGGTTACTTGGATAAGGTACATGCTACTAATGAAATGGAAGAAAGTGCCCAACAAGAACCAGATCTCAGTGAAGTAACCTATTTCAAATCAGAAACAAAAAGAGATATGGAGCTTGAAAAAGTTTTTTCTAAAGAGTTGGGTTTAAAGAAGGGTGTAGACTCCGTTCGCTATTACTACAATAAGATAGACCTGAACGATGATCAGGTTCCTGAGACATTTGTTTATTTAATAGGTCCCTCTGTCTGTGGGAGCGGAGGATGCAGTGGTCTTTTACTAGAAAAGAAGGACGGAGCATACTTTGTTAACACGCGCTTTTCATTAGTAAGAACTCCCGTAATCATTCAAAATGAAACAACTAATGGATGGAAGAACATTGTGATGTACGTTGCGGGTGGGGGAATAGAACCAGCCTACCATAAGCTGAAATTAGATGGAGAAAGCTACCCTGAAAATCCATCTGTTGCACCGATTGTGAAAGAGAAAAAGATAAAAGGTATAGGGATCATAAACGATGAAATCGCTGATAATACTGGCATCGCTTACTGAAGAAAAAACCGAGGACAAATGAGAGGATTTGTCCTCAATCTTTTTTTATGTAGGAACGGGTACATATTGCATCTAATGCTATACTTCTTATCGACTCCAAGATTGAGCAATAGTGGTTGTGGTATATTGTTGGCGGCATTCTAGTTGCGGTTTTGAGTGGAGAACGATGAAAAGAAAGTTCAGGTGTGAAATCAACTCATAAGAATGAAACGTTTTTGATGGTATATTATAACGAAAATGAACTTAGAGTGATAGAATTGTAGAAAATAACATATTAAAAATGGAGTGTTCTTGCTATGGATTTAAACCTACAAGAAAAATCAGTTGTCGTAACAGCGGCAAGTAAAGGACTAGGAAAAGCGTCAGCACTGGCTTTTGCAAGAGAAGGCGCACGCGTCGTTCTTTCTAGTCGAAGTGAAGAAGAACTTAAGAAAGCTTGCGAAGAAATGATTGAAGAAACGGGAAATGATCAGATTACATTTCGAGTTTGTGATGTCACAAAAGCGGATGAGATCAAACAATTGATGACGTTTGCAGCTGAAACATACGGTAGTGTCGATGTATTAATTAATAATGCAGGCGGGCCTCCAGCTGGTAAGTTTGAGGACTTCAGCGATGAAGATTGGCAGAATGCTTTTGAACTAAATTTATTAAGCTTCGTTCGAACGTCACGAGCCGCTATTCCTTTTATGAAAGAACAGGGCTGGGGACGCATCGTAAATATTGCCTCTTCTTCTATTAAGCAATCGCTAGATAATTTGATCTTATCGAATACATTTCGTGCGGGTATCGTAGGACTTGCAAAAAGTCTTTCACAGGAATATGCCGAGCACAATATTCTTGTGAATACGGTTGGACCTGGACGTATTGGGACGGATCGAGTTGAACAGTTGGATCAAATCAAGGCAGATCAGTTAGGGATGGATGTGACTCATCTCAAAGGACAGGCGGAGCTATCAATCCCAATGAAACGATATGGGGAGCCTGATGAATTTGCGAAAACAGTTGTTTTTCTTGCTTCAGGAGCAAATACGTATATGACCGGGCAATCACTCGTTGTCGATGGCGGACTTGTAAAAGCACTGTAATAAGAAAAAGGACGTAGCGCTTACGTCCTTTTTCTTTTGTCATTCTCGCCAAATCATTTTTCTTTTAGAGATAAATCTATATAATAGAAGAAGATGAAGAATTACTAATTCTGGTATTGCTAAACCCTTTGGTTTTAATGTAATTGGCGGTACAGGGGAGGGTTAAATAATGGTAGAAGCAAAAGAGCGCATTCTTGAAGCGACAGATATTCATAAAGCGACTGAGATGATCAGTGTCGCAACGAATAAGCCGGTCATTATTGAAAACAAAAACTTTGAACTCATTTCATATAGCACGGCATCGGAGAGCTTTGATCAAACGCAGCAAAAGACGATTCTCTATAAGAAATGTCCAGTGTTTATTATTGATCGTTTGAAAAAAGAAGGGATCGTTCAGCAGCTTGAGAACAACGAAGCTCCGATCCGGATTGCTCCAATTGAGGAAATTGGTTTTTATCAACGTATTGTTGTGAAAGCGATTTATGAAGAGCGGACGATGGGATATCTCTGGGTGCAAGAAACGAATAGTCCTCTGACGGAAGAAGAGGTTGCTTTTCTTACTGAAATCACACCTCACATTGGAAAGCTTATTCATGATTCTTATCAAAAAGGGAAAGAGCATGAGGGGAAGCAGGAGAAATTGCTTTGGAATGTGCTTCTTCATGAATACGAAAGTGAAAATCAAATGCGGCGTAAAGCTCAGGTGGCGAGCTTACCATTACCTGAGCGCTTTTCCGTACTCGTCATGTCAATTGCTGAGCCTACCCAGGAGCCCTTGTTAAATGAAGTTCTCGAGCTTTTATCCCGTTTTAAGAGGCATAAAATTCAAGTACTGAAAACTGAGCTTCAAATCGTTGCTGTTATTTCAGGTGATAAAAATAGAAAAGGCTCAGCGATTGAAAATAGCCGAGAGCTTATAGAGTATGTAAAAAGTGCGTTAACTCATGAAGAATTTTATTCTTTCTTGATTGGGATTGGGAAAGAATATACGGAGCTCATTGAGATGAGGAAGAGCTTCTTAGAAGCATTAGAAGTGATTGAGACAGCTGACTTCATTGGTCCAAGGCCAGATGTCATGCCACGTGAGTTCTCAAAGCTTGGCGTCTACCGATATCTTGCCGCCCTTTATGAGAAAAACAATACGGAGCATTATTTTAATCAGAATTTGCTTAACTTGATGGAAAAGGATTCAGTTAGTCACTCCAGTCTGTTAAAGACGCTAGAAGTGTATTTATCGAACAACGGTAAGGGGAAAAGCACCGCGGCTGAGCTGTTTATCCACCCAAACACGCTGAACTATCGCATGAAGCAGATTCAGGACTTAACGGACATTGATTTTGATGATTTTAATATGAAAAGTCACATATATATCGAGTTGTTGTTGCTAAACAACATACCGTCTTACTATAATCGGTACCTTTCTGCAGTAGAGGAGCAGAAAAGTACTGCGAAGTAGCCTATTTGAGTGGGCTGGGAGCTTGTTTATTGACCAAACTGGGAAGCTGCACATTGTGCAGCTTCTTTTCTGTTGTTTAGGGCTGGAAAGTGTGGCGCAATAGCTGGTTTTCGTGGGGGGAGTGTGGTTTATTGGCCAAAATGGAGATATATTGTCCAAAATCAGAATATATTGGCTAAAATCCAGATATATTGTCCAAATCGGAAATTCCGCTCACTAAACGGGGGCTCCGCTTTTCACGGCTCCAGTGCCTGTCGTGTCTAAGCGCTCGTCTCCGCTTTACCTGAGATCCAGCTGCGCGGGCCAAATCCTCCGGCTGTTTCACCCAATCGAATGAGACAAAAAGCGTCTCACTCTCATGGGCTCCAACATCCTGCGGATTTAAACGGGCCCGCTCCGCTTTTCGTGAGATCCAGCTACGACTCGCAGAAACTGCGATATTTCACTCTTTCACCAGAACACAAAGGGCGTGTTCTAGTTCAAGAGTTCCAATATCTCCGTTTCTAAACGCTCGTCTCCGCTTTTCATGAGATCCAGCTGCAGTGGGCAGACACTTGGTCACTTCACCATTTCATCCGAACACAAAGGGCGTGTTCTAGTTCAAGAGTTCCAATATCTCCGTTTCTAAACGCTCGTCTCCGCTTTATTCATTGTGTTTAAACCACAAAATCTCAGCAAACTATTGTGTCGTGACCACGTTGCCAGATGGGGGTTAAAATCGATATAATTTTCACAAGAAAACAAAAACTTTCTTTGAAGTATTTCACAAGCTTTGTGAATGATTGGAGATATAGGGTTAAAAGGAGCGTGGTAGAGTTGGAAGCCATCAACAAGAGTTTTTTCCTTTTTCTCGCTAGCAGGCCCTCGCTTGATCGGCTCGCCAAACGATGGGGTAGTAAGTTTGGGGCGGATAAGATTGTTGGGGGTGAGACTTTTGAGCATGCGGTGCCTCTTATTCAGAATTTGAATAGTCAGGGGCTTCGGGTAACGGTGGATCATCTTGGTGAGTTTGTTTCTTCTGAAATAGAAGCGAAGGAGCGGACTCAGGAGTGCATCAATACCATTCGCATGATTAGTGCTCATCAACTAAATTCTCAGATGTCTTTGAAAGTCACTTCACTTGGTCTGGATATTAGCCATGATCTTGTATGGCGTAACATGATTGAGATTATGGAAGAAGCGGTAAAGCATGATGTATTCGTTACGATCGATATGGAAGATTCGACACGAACGGAGGCGACGCTTCAGCTTTATAAAGACCTGAAGAGAAAGTACGACAATATTGGAACGGTTGTTCAGTCTTATTTATACCGATCCGATCAAGATTTAGATGATTTAAATGAAGTAAAGCCGAATTTACGTCTTGTGAAAGGGGCGTATAAGGAAGCCGCGAAGGTTGCTTTTCCAGCGAAATCAGATGTGGATCATAACTTGAAGCTGCTGATAAAGAAACATTTATTGAATGGGAATTTTACAGCCATCGCTAGTCATGATGATGCCATCATTAACTTTACGAAAGAATTCGTGAAAGAACATGATATTCCGAAAGATCAATTTGAGTTTCAAATGCTTTACGGCATGCGAAGCCAGAGTCAGCTAGATCTTCTTGCTGAAGGTTATGCGGTAAGAGTATACCTACCTTATGGGAACGATTGGTATGGGTATTTTATGCGGCGGTTGGCGGAACGACCTGCGAACATCGCCTTTGCTTTCAATGGATTATTTAAAAAATAAACTTCTTATATTTGAAAGGGGAATTTACTCATGGTAGTACCATACAAACACGAACCGTTTACTGATTTTACTGTTAAGGAAAACAAAAAGGCTTTTGAAGAGGCTCTTAAACTAGTAAAAGAAGAACTTGGAAAAGACCATGATCTTCTCATCAATGGTGAGCGAGTTAGCACGGAAGATAAAATTGTTTCCATTAACCCTGCGAACAAGGAACAAATCGTTGGTCGCGTATCAAAGGCAACGAAAGAGCATGCGGAACGCGCGATTCAAGCTGCAGATGAAGCATTTGAAGGTTGGAGAAAATGGTCGGCTCGCTCTCGTGCTGAGCTTCTATTCCGCGCAGCTGCGATTGTACGACGCCGCAAGCATGAATTCTCTGCTTACCTGGTGTACGAAGCCGGTAAACCTTGGAAAGAAGCGGATGCTGATACTGCAGAGGCAATCGACTTCATGGAATACTATGCTCGTCAAATGATCGAGCTAGGTGAAGGGAAAGCGATTGAAAGCCGTCCTGGAGAGCAAAACCGTTACGTTTATACGCCAAGCGGAGTTGCCCTTGTTATTCCTCCATGGAACTTTGCATTTGCGATTATGGCAGGGACAGCAGTAGCACCACTTGTTACAGGAAACACAGTACTTCTTAAGCCGGCAAGTGCAACACCGGTTGTTGCAGCGAAGTTTGTTGAAGTGCTTGAAGAAGCTGGGCTTCCTAAAGGTGTATTGAACTTTGTGCCAGGTAGCGGAGCTGAAGTAGGGGACTATCTCGTTGATCACCCGAAAACATCGATCATCACATTCACTGGTTCTCGTGAAGTTGGTACGCGCATTTATGAGCGCGCTGCGAAAGTACAGCCGGGTCAACAACACCTGAAGCGAGTGATCGTTGAGATGGGTGGTAAAGATACGATCGTTGTGGATAAGGATGCTGATCTTGAACTTGCTGCGCAGGCCATCGTTGTCTCTGCATTCGGCTTCTCAGGTCAGAAATGTTCTGCAGGCTCCCGTGCGGTCATTTTGAAAGAGGTATATGATCAGGTTCGTGATCGCGTTGTTGAATTAACAAATGAGCTTACACTAGGTGAAACGACAGGTCCAGATGTGTACATGGGACCAGTTATTGATCAAGCATCATTTGATAAAATCATGAGCTACATTGAAATTGGAAAAGAAGAAGGCCGCCTCGTTGCTGGTGGAGAAGGCGATGATTCGAAAGGGTTCTTCATCAAGCCAACTGTATTTGCAGACCTAGCTCCTAAATCACGCATGCAGCAGGAAGAAATTTTCGGGCCAGTTGTTTGCTTAACGAAAGCAGATAACTTCGATGAAGCGATTGAAATTGCGAATAATACAGAGTACGGCTTAACTGGTGCTGTGATCACGAATAATCGTGCACACATTGAGCAAGCGAAAATGGACTTCCATGTAGGTAACCTATACTTCAACCGGAACTGTACGGGCGCAATTGTTGGGTACCACCCATTTGGAGGATTCAAAATGTCCGGTACAGATTCAAAAGCAGGTGGACCGGATTATCTTGGACTTCACATGCAAGCAAAAACTGTTTCAGAAATGTATTAATTAGTAAACACGATTAGTTTAAAAAGGCTGTTCCCCTCTGCTAGGGGAACAGCCTTTGTTTGGTTTTAGTTAGGATGAGAAATATGGAATAAAAAGGGATTTTATCTATTTGAAGATTAGGGCTGCCATTGTCTTCACGATCGGTATTATCCTTGTTCTATCTTTCTTGATTAGAACCAAAAGGCAAGAGCTTAACAGAATGGCAAAAGTATGGATTAGACGCACTAGCGATTGGGATTTTACTCCTTACGTTCATCGTCGTGTTGAGCATGTGAGGAAAAAAAGAGAAGCTCAGTTCTCTTCTTTATGGTAAGGGAGAATGAGCCTGGCTTTTGTACCTTTTCCTATTTCTGAATCAATGGCTATTTCTCCATTATGAGCCTCCATAATATCAAAGCAAATCGATAGTCCAATCCCAAGCCCGCTTCTTTTCGTACTAAAGAAAGGGGTGCCTAGCTGTTTCACTTCTTCTTCGCTCATTCCTTTGCCGTCATCTTCAATGGAGATAACCGCATTTTCCTCGTTTTTTGTTAAATGAACCGAGATTTCTCCGCCTTCAGGCATAGCTTCGATCGCATTCTTGATAAAATTAATGAGCACTTGTTTGATTTGTGAGGAATCCATACAAACCGTAATATTCTCAGTGTTCGCATCGAATTCAAGTTCGACATTATGTAAGTGAGCATTGCTTTTCATTAATTCTACCGTTTCAAATACAAGGGGATTTAACTGTTTTAGCGTTCGCTCGCTTACCGTTGGTTTCCCCATCATAACAAATTGATTTACAAGATTTTTCATACGGTCGAGTTCAGCCCTAATGATACTAATGTAATTGGCTTGTTTCTCATCTACATCTAAAAGTTGTGTAAAGCCAATAATTGATGTAAGTGGGTTGCGGATTTCATGAGCAAAACCAGCACCTAGTTTTCCGATTGCAGAAAGCTTCTCAGATTGAATGACCTGTTCTTGTAGTTGATAATAAGAAGTCATATCTCGGAATTGAGCGAAAGCTCCGCTTAGCTGTTGATTGTGATCGTAAAGAGGCAAAATATCGAGTAAGCATTTACGTTCATCGTTTTTAAAAAAAGTGATTTCGATGTCTTCGATGCCCTTTTGTTTCGAAAACACATGGTCGAAAAACGGTTTAAGAGTAGGGATTTCGGTAATTGGATAGCCAATCATTTTGGTTTTATTAAGTCCCGTTAGTTTTTCAGCACTTCGATTGAATTCTTTTATTTGCCCATCTTGATCCGAAATGACAATTCCGATAGGAGTGGCACGCATAAGCATCTGGTTATAGAGATGGAGCTGTTCGTTTTGCTTGTTAACCTGGATCTCCCGTTCAATCGTATCTATAGAAGATGAAAGCAAGCCTAGATGCAATTGAGAGGCATATTTCTTAGTTGTCATGAGGGAGATCGTACCGATAATCTCCCCATTATGATATGCATATGGTGCTGAGTAGCAAGCCACATCTTCAAAGCAGTAGTGATAATGATCATCCCCAATGAGATGAATCGGTTCTTGGTGTTTTAAGGCAAGTGTAATGGCGTTCGTACCAGCTGTTTCTTCATCAAACTTAACGCCATTTTGAATGCCGAGTGACGCTGTCATTTGTTCGAAGGATTCATCGCCATATGAATCTAATACATAGCCTTCGTGATCAGTTGTTACCACCACGGTTGGGGTGTCAGATAAAAAGCTAAGAAGCTTTTTCATGAATTTTTGTATGATGGAGAGAGAACATGAATAATTTTGTAAACGAAGCGCTAACTCTTCTTCTGAAAGTAAAACGTGAAGAACAGGAATTGAGTTTGGATCCAATTGATAGACATGTTCGCATGTGTTTTTAGAATGTTGGATTTGAATTTCACGTTGCGTCATGAGGCATCCTCTTTTCCTGGAAGTAGTAATGGTTTTATGTGAAAAGTATTATTTTTGCATTTAATAGAATCATTTTTTTATAGATTATCATACTTTGGTCCCTACTGGTTAGTTTTTACCATTAGTAATACGTGATTCTACTTGATGTTGTCGAAAAAAATTGTAATCGCATTCTTAGATACTTTATAATGAAGCCATTTAGATTGGAGGGAAAATTATGCTTGAGTATATAGAAGAAATCGAAATTAGAAAAGAGACGGATCATACGGGGAAGGGACTATTGTATACTGTATTGAGCAATAAAAAAGGAATAGGTTCAATTGAAGAAATCCCTTCAGATAGTCCATGGAATTGGTTTTTAAAGGTTTTTACCTTGCGCCAGGCTGTTAGTCGTGAATTACATCTACATTTGCCTAACGGACCGAATACATCTATTGATAAAGATCGCGGTTACTACAAAGACATCTTCCTTTATTCAGCAAGCGAATTAATTGGAACGATCAAGTCTGAAGTAAAAGTGAAATCGCCAAAAATGACGGTTGTTGACACAAGGGGGAGTACCATTATGCAAGCCCTTGGAAAGTATGGTGCTACAGATTTTTCTGTGTATGGCGTTGAATCAGTTCATCGTGTTGGTACGATTAAGAAACGATCTGCAGTTTATCAATCCATGAAAGATAATCTTTTGAATGAAGATCATTATTTTCTTGATGTTCGTCACCTTAGTTATGAAGAAAAGGTAGTGATGATCGGAATGACACTAGCGCTTGATTTGTATTTTTAACATTAATTGCATTGTGAAGGAGGGTAGCGGAAATGAAAACAATTCTCTTATTTATTTTAGCTGGGCTTGCAGAGATAGGAGGAGGTTATTTAATCTGGCTTTGGCTTCGTGAAGGGTACTCGAGCGTATTTGGACTAGCTGGTGGAATCTCTCTAGCTCTTTATGGTGTGATTGCGACTTTGCAAGTATATCCGGAATTCGGTCGCGTGTATGCGGCGTATGGTGGTGTGTTTATAGTGATGTCCGTCCTTTGGGGATGGGGAATTGATAAGGAAGTCCCTGATAGCTATGATTTAATTGGAGCGTTTATTTGCTTAGTAGGTGTAACGGTGATGCTCTTACCGCGGAACTAAAGGAAGTTCATTTAGAAGTCTTCATCAAGACATAATAAAAAGCCCGTTTTCATGGAACGGACGAATGAGGCTGAGATATAACCAATGAGTGAATCGATGTCTTGATTTTAAGGGAAATGAACGCATTTTATATGGTGAAAATTAATGAAAACTTGACCCTCTTTTGCCGTCATTAACGTGACCTGGTTTTCCTGAATACTTGTTAATTTCCCTATTTTGTTTTGGTTTTCATATATATCGAAAATGACTATTTGATTGGTTACTTTTTTTAGCTGCTCTTCTAATGTGCGTGATAAGGAGAGTCCAATTGGTACAACGGGGAATTCTGAATGTGTTAAGTGATATGGTCTTTCGTTACCTTGATAAGGGATCAGCCACTTTAGATGTTTCATGGATATATACATCGTTTTGTGAATGGGACTTTGGAACACAAAGTAATCGTTCATAATACTAGTGATGTATCCATGAAGAGAGTGATGGCCAGTAACATAAATCTCTGTAAACATTCCTTTTGATTCTTGTAGTGCTTTACGAAGCGAAATCGAATTTAACGTTTCAGGTTCTTCAAATAGCGACTCTTTTGGAAGTGGAATTTTTTCATCTTCTTTCGTACATACATCATAATGCTGAACATGGTATTGGGAGACATAGATGAAGTCTTTGCCGTTATATAAGACAAGAATGTCATTTCCTGAGTCGATTAGCACACCGATAATGTCTTTTGTTCCGTTCATTTTTAATCGAATGGTTTCGTTCGTTAAATCTGATGAATTTCTCACTTTTGACCTCCTTTCATATGAAAAAACCAGCTGTGCCATATAAACAAGTGATTCTGATAGGACGATCATTTTTCTACATAAAAAATAATTGTGAGGAGGAAGATGACTGTACAAATAACTATGAATTTAAAGGCGAGTCATTTCCTCATCACATGAAGTAACTTCCGAAATGCGTAAGGAGAGATATAGTCGATCATGGCTCTCTCTTCCTCTCAAGAATACGAGTTAAGCCTCGGCGATTTTTGCAGGAACTTCTTTAATCACCGTTTCGATAGTACTGAAGCTTTTAATATGGAAAAGTGTAATGCGAACGAGTTCAGCTTTCACTAATAGAAGAATATGGTCGCTTGCTACATTGAGGAGAATACCTTCAACATGCTCGGGACCGCCACGATTAATCTTTACCCATTTATAATGGAGCGCCCCTAACACTTCTGTGATAGAGCTTCCTTGGATTGGATCAAGAAACGTATTCCCAGTGATTTCCGGCATAGTAGTTGTATCTAAGGAAATTGATTTAACATGGTCAAGGTTGTAATAAATCATTTCTTTCTCTGTTTGTAGCATAAAGTGGTCCGTTGCAACCTGAAAGAGAATACCTACTTTTGCTTCAGGTCCTTTTAAATTGACTTTAACTTGCTTACCTAGCAATGGCACGAGCGTATCGCTATTTAAATTGGCCATCATATATCCTATCCTTTCATAAGCATTCGCTATTTATTTTTTTGAAACGGGCTGCCAGTAGTTAGAAAAGAGGTTTTCTCTTCTGCTTTCTCCTCGGTTTTCTTTTTGATTGTCTTCTTGATTGTTGCTAGACTCTTCTTGTTGAGTCATTTTAACGACCTTACTAACGCTTTTTACATGAAACAGTGCAATGTGTACCAATTCTGCTTCCTTCCCTACGATGATGTGATCATCGTTCACTTCAAGTAAAACACCTTCTACTTTCTCTGGGCCACCGCGATTAACTTGAACAGAACTAAAGACTAATTCATCAAGAACTTCTTGAAAACTTTCTCCACTTTCAAATTCAAGAACAGGTTCTTCAATTGGCACAATAACTTCTACTTCCTCTTTCGTATTGATTGTGACGCTTTTGATGTGAGTAGCATGGAAATAGATAACGTTATTTTTTTGTCCAAGCATAGTTAAGAAATCCTGTTTAAGCTCAAGAAGTTTTCCTTCCTGACTTTCAGGTCCTCCACGGTTGATTCGAACATTCTTGCCGATGTAGCTCTCAAGTTGTGAAAAGTTCATTTGCACATTCATGCATCCTTTCTTCCTTTTTATATAAACGCTTGTAATGGCATAGTATGTATCTCGGAGGGACAAAGATCAGTATATTTGTCTATCATTTGGAAAATGTGTGTTTGTCCACCGTGAGATTAGCCTAATCATTGGGGAATTTAGGAGCAGGGTTTTTACTAGTTAAACAGAATAGGAGAACGAGAGTGATTTTAACTAAGTGAGGGAAGACAATGAAAACAAATGAGTATAACAGTCAGATTTGGGATAAGAAAGTGGAGGATCAAGTTGTTTATACAAAGCCAGTCACTCAAGAAATGATCAAAGAAAGTAAAGCAGGGAATTGGCATATCACTGTTACGACGGAGAAAGCTGTTCCGCGTCATTGGTTTCCAGCTAATCTGAAGGGCTTGCGCATTCTCTGCTTAGCATCTGGTGGTGGACAACAAGGTCCAATACTTGCAGCCGCAGGGGCGGAAGTGACAGTTGTTGATCTTTCTGAGAAACAGCTAGAACAGGACAGATTTGTAGCTGAAAGGGAGAACTTGCAGTTAACTGTTGTTAAAGGAGACATGACGGATTTATCCTTTTTAGAAAATGGGTCATTTGATGTGATTGTGCATCCTGTTTCAAATGTATTTGTTGAAAATGTATTACCTGTCTGGAAGGAGGCGGCAAGAGTACTGAAGGAAGGGGGCACACTTATTTCAGGATTTACGAATCCACTATTGTATCTTTTTGATGATGAGCAAGAGGATAAAGGAATTCTGGATGTGAAGAATAGCATCCCATACTCTCCCCTCGAATTGTTAACGAAAGAAGAACTTCAGAAATACAAAGTGAGTAACTTGGCCCTTGAGTTCGGACATACGCTGGAAGATCAAATACAGGGACAGATTGATGCAGGATTTGTCATTAAGGGTTTTTATGAAGATGATTTTGGAGGGAGTCGCCTAATCGATCAATATATTAAAACCTTTATAGCAACAAAGGCGATAAAAAATGCAGGTTGAACTAGTCACTTATTTATAAAGGAGATACTGAAAATGGAATATAGCGGTTCGCGGGTTTATGATGATCACGATTTTTTTGAGAACTATATGGCTAGACGACATAGGGAAGAAAGCCCGAATAAAGTCATCGAGTATCCTGCTCTTATGACATTACTAGGCGATGTTCGGGAGAAGACCATTCTTGATCTTGGTTGTGGAGATGCTTCGCTCGGAGAAGAATTACTAAAGCAGCAGTGCGATCGATATGTCGGGATTGATGGTTCAAAAAATATGTGTCACCAAGCAGAGTTGAAGCTAAAGGGAACGAAGGGGAGCGTTGTCCAGTCAAATCTAGAGTCGTATGGTTATCCATCACAGACTTTCGATTGCGTCGTTTCACAATTAGTTCTTCATTACATAGAAGACCTTGATCATATTGTTAAAAAAGTATACGACACGTTAAAACCAGGTGGAGAATTTGTATTTAGCGTTTTGCATCCAGTTATGACCGCTTCTTTCAAAAGTATGACAGGTAAAAAAACCGATTGGATTGTAGATGATTATTTCCAGACGGGGAGAAGAATAGAGCCCTGGATTGGAGAGAGCGTTGTGAAATATCATCGTACGATTGAGGAGTATTTCTTGCTTCTGCAGCGAACTGGTTTTACGATTCAAGGTCTTAGAGAGGGAACGCCGCAACGAGAAAACTTTCAACATCAGGAAGAGTATGAACGAAGACAGCGCATTCCGCTATTTCTTCTACTTTCTTGTATAAAATAATAATTGACAGCGATAGAATATTAGATTATGATCATTTCAAATAATAAAAATTTCATACTGCAACTCCTAAAGGGGAGTAGCTTTTACAGCAAAGTCGTCATTCCAGAGCTTCACTGCTCTCGGCTTTGTTGGCAACATTCGTGTTGTTAGCAAGACCTTTACTTTTACGGTAAAGGTCTTTATTTGCATCAAAAACCTTTGCCAATTAGGCAAAGGTTTTTTTGTGAAGAACAAAGCAGTATGGATGAAAAAAGGGGGATGTACAGATGGATGCTTCAATGTTACTAGAATATGGATGGGTTTTGCTGCTTCTGATTGCTCTTGAAGGGCTGCTTGCGGCAGATAATGCACTTGTCTTAGCGATTATGGTGAAGCATTTACCAGATGAGGAACGTCAAAAGGCTCTATTTTATGGTCTTGCCGGTGCATTTGTTTTTCGATTTGCTTCATTATTTGCTATTTCTTTTCTAGTCAACGTATGGCAAGTTCAGGCGATCGGTGCGTTATACCTCTTGTTTATTGCGATCAATCATATCGTTCGAAAACAGATGATTCACAAAGGTAAGGAAGCGCCAAAGAAACAGAATAAGAAACAGGCAGGCTTCTGGGGGACTGTTTTTAAGGTAGAGCTAGCGGATATCGCTTTTGCCGTAGATTCCATTCTAGCAGCCGTTGCATTAGCCGTCACATTGCCAAATACACCCCTACCGCATATTGGTGGTTTAGATGGTGGGAAATTCCTTGTTATTTTCGCTGGTGGATTAATTGGATTAGTCATAATGCGATTTGCAGCAAATTATTTCGTGAAGCTATTAAAAGCAAGGCCCGGTTTAGAGGTTGCTGCGTTTATGATTGTAGGATGGGTTGGAATTAAACTATCAGTATATACACTCTCGCATCCTGATTTAGGGGTGCTCCCTGAAGCATTTGCAAAGTCTCCAGGATGGAAAATAACGTTTTATACGGTGTTACTTTTGATTGCAGTCGGTGGCTGGTTTTTATCGAATTCGAAAAAAACTGAAGCATCAAAGGGAGAAACACTGTAAAAACATGAATCTCAATCTTTTCCCCATTGTGAGAAAGGGATCTGGTAAACTATAAAGGTAAAAAATGGTTTTTGCGCTTTGTTGATTTTTGATTAGGATGGGGAGTGTTCAAAATAATAAGAGTTGATGTGGTATATACGCTACTTTACAACGAAAAAGAAGATCAAGTGTTAATGGTTCAAAATATCAAACATAATAACTGGTCTTTACCAGGTGGATCGGTGGAAGATGGAGAGACCGTTGCACAAGCTGCTATTCGCGAAATGAGAGAAGAAACAGGATTAACCGTAGAAGTAGAAAATCTATTGAGTGTTAATGAAGCGTTTATGACGAATTACCATGTCCACTTCTTTACATTTAGAGGAAAAATATCGCGTGGACATTTATCTATTCAAGATACGGAAACAATAGCGGACGTCAAGTGGATGAACAGAAAAGAAGCAGACAAATGGATGCCTTATCATCAAGGGGGAATTGAGAGCTTACTTCATACTTCAATTCCTTACGTCTTACAGGGATAATGTAAAGTAGCCTTAAGATCCTCGGGGGATCTTAAGGCTATATTTATAACAGTTTTAAAATTGGAAGGGAATGCGCTCCTCCGTTCCTTGATCTAGTGTTTTTACGATGATTTCATTGTTTTCAACTTCCTTATCCCCAATGAGAATTACTTTTTCTATTCCTCTTTTACTTGCGCGTTCGATCGATTTACCAATCCGTTTCTCACTCATATCCACCTCGATCCGACATCCTAATTTCCTATAAGCAGAGGCGACGATCAAGGCTTCGCGTTTAGCATCAATGGGGATGATGACATATTCAGGCTTTTCATTTGTCACAAGTGAAGTAGCATTCTGTTTCAATGCGGTTAAAATTACATCTAGGCCGAATGAAATCCCAACAGTTGAAAAAGGTTCTTCACTACCGAGTAATCCACCTATCGCACTATCGTAGCGACCACCGCTTCCAATGCTGGATGTAATGGATTGGTTACTTAAGAAAATCTCATAAATCGTCCCAGTATAAATATCGAGCCCTCTTGCAAGGAAAGGATTGAACTGACATTTTTGAACGAGGTTGAGTCCATCCAGGTAGGAAGTCAGTTCTTTAAGTTCATTTAACCCCTCCCGTACAGTTGAATTCGCAGATGCGAACTGTTCAAAATAATAGAGGTCTTGATTAATCCACTCTTTTGCATAGCGCTCAACGCTATTAATGGCTTCAGAGCAGATATCTTTTTGGAAGAGCTCTTCCTTAACGCCCTCCATCCCGATTTTCTCGAGCTTATCCATCGTGAGAATCACATCATTTAAGCGAAGTGTAGGAATAGAGATCGACTCTAGCATACCTGCAAGCAGTTTGCGGTTGTTATACTGAATCGTCACATCAAGTTCGAGTTGACTGAAAAGATCGAGAGCCATCTCCATTAATTCTGCTTCGGCCATTTGTGAACTCACGCCGGTTATATCCACATCGCACTGAGTGAATTCTCTAAAACGCCCTGGTTTAACTGGTCCATCTCGAAACACCTTTCCGATTTCATAACGCTTGAATGGCATGGGTAAATCTGGATTCATCGCAACAACTTTGGCGAACGGGATGGTCAAATCGTATCGAAGGGCAAGTTCTCTCTCTCCACGATCAGAGAGGGTGTACATTTCTGCTAAAATCTCATCGCCACCGGCATACTTTGAAGCCATCAATTTCCGATCGTTAAGGATCGGTGTTTCAAGTGGAGAACAGTTGTATTGAATAAATGTGTCTTCTATTATTCTTCTTACTTTGCGCCGTATGATTTCATCTTTAGGTAAATAATCCATCGTTCCTTTGACATTCTGATCTTTCAGCTTTTTCATAGTCCTCATCCTTTCGTTTTTGAATACAAAAAACCGCATGAATGGGAGAAATGTTCTTCTCAATTCATACGGTTACGAGTAATAGCCTTCCTATACGCGATTATTTTGCAATCGGATAGCAAGGCTAGCTGTGATGCTGAAGTTGTACGATGAATAATTGTCTCATATCGCTCACCTCTTATTTCAAAATATAGTAGCACATGAGAACCATTTCAGCAATCTTTCTTTTTTTCTGAAGATTTGATAGGATAATATTTCCTATAGAAAGGCGGGGAATTGCTTGAGAAGTCTTACGGAAGAGGAAGTCATAGCGCATATTCCTGAACTATCGAATGTTACGTTAAGAAAGATTACAAAGGGGTATTCTTTTGATTTGAAATACGTAACAAAGTGGAATGGAAAGGACGTATTGCTTCGATTATATGAGTTGGATTTACGTGAGCGGGTTCAAGAGAAAGTTGAGAAGATGAAGGCTTTTAAGAAACTAGGAGTCCGCTGTCAGGAAGTATATGCGTTCGGTGAAGTTCCTGAAGAAAACTTCTGTTATACGATTTTTTCTTTTCTGGAGGGGGAAGATGGCGAAGCTGCTTTAGCGAACTTAACAATGGAAGAACAGTATGCTGCTGGTTATGAAGCAGGATTAGATCTCGTTCACATGCATCAACTTCGAATCGAAGCGTCAATGCCGGAACATATGGCCTTTATTCAAGAAAAATTTGAGAAAGCGGTAGAACGGTATTATAGACTTGATATACAAATCCCTTATGGTAGAAAGACCATTGACTATGTAAGAAACAATATCCATCTTATCGGTGAAAGCAGGCTCGTCTTTGCTCATCATGATTTTCATGCAGGGAATTTGATTATCTCTCAGAAAAAATATGCTGGTGTGATTGATTTTAATCGATGCGGTGTAAATACGGCCTATTCGGAGTTTGATAAGCTAGAATTATTCTCAAGTCGTTTAAGCATTCCTTTCTCAAAAGGGGTTATTCATGGTTACTTTATTGATTGTGTTCCTGAACTGTTTTGGAAAATCCGATCGGTTCATATGGCTCAGCTTCTGATCTACCATATGAATTGGGCAACAGATTACTTTCCAGAAGATCTTCCTCAAGCGAAAGAGGCCATTCAGTATGTATGGGAGATGTATGAAGGCTTCGATCGGACAATTCCGAAGTGGTATGAAGAAAGCCAGGCCTAGGGCCAGACTTTCTTCAGTTACATCGCTTCTTTTATTCCTTTCTTTACTAACCACCAGTTTGCAGGATAGCTTGTCGCAAATCCAAGAATCATCGCAATTTGCATCATAAACCAGTAGACAGCCGAGTCGGGTTTTGGTGGCTCGGTAAATAAAACAAAATGAACGATGGCCATCCAACCAAACATGCCAACTTCAAAAGCGATCAAAGAAAGCGTGTCGGCTTTCGCAGCTTCTTTAATCGCATTCCACGCACCATTCTCTTTGTTCATCGGGTAAATGGCATAAAATTGAAATAGAATACCAAACCCATATGCCAGAATGAACTCGACAAGATAATGAGTATAGAGAATGGAACCAAGTAGAGCAAAACCTGTTAAGGCAACAATCGGAACGCCTACCGCATCACCAAGTGTACAACCGGCAGAGCAGTGACTTGTGGACATAAACACTTTGGCAGACTTTCCGCGATTGTCTTCTAGATCCAAATTCTTCGCTTTCAAACGCCCCCATTTAAAATAAGCCCAGATAGCGAAAGGTCCAAGAAACCATCCGTTAATCGGCCAGACCACATTCATGATTTTCATCATTTGAGGATGATGAATGATGTCTATAAGAATGACGATGGAAGAAAGAAGTCCAATTGATAGGGCAACAATGGATATAAGCTGTAAAGTAGTCAAATCATCTCACCTCTAAAATAAGTATGTACAAAACAATTACCCTCTGGGGGTATAGGATAAACGAATGATTCGGAAGATTCATGATCAGAAAAAGACTCGCCCTTTTTGAAAGAGAGCGAATCCAGTAGGTTATTCCTGTTCGATTTCAGCTACAATTTTCCCTGTAACATGACGTTCTGAAAGCTCAACCAATGCTTGCGGAATTTCTTCAAGCGATATTGTCTTCTTGATCATTGGATCGACATATCCACCCAACAGTAGGTTGATCATCTCATCACCCATCATGGCAAGATCCGCTTGCTCAGCTTTATTAGAGGATTGATAGACACCACCAAGTGCGATTTGATGGAACGAAAGAGGACGAGCAAAGGAAACGCCCTGCGCAAAGTCGGGTGCACCTGCAATATAAGCCATTTGCCCATTAAACGTAAGTGTGTCTAGCGATTTGGTTGCATTATCACCACTTACCGCATCTAGTACAGCGTGAACACCAATTCCATTTGTTATTTCAAGCGTTCGGTTCACAAAATCTTCTTCTTTATAATCAATGGCATAATCAGCCCCGAGTTTTTTTACAAAATCATGATTGTGGCGGGAAGCAGTTGTAATCACCGTTAATCCCATGTATTTGGCCATCTGTATAGCATAGCCTCCTACGCCGCCAGCGCCAGCATGGATGAGTATGGTTTGACCTCGTTGAATATGAAGTTTGCGGAATAGCGCCTGATAGGCTGTATAACCAGCTGTTGGAATTGCAGCCGCATGAACGAATGAGATCGACTCAGGAAGTTTAGAGATGGTATGAGCTTGTGCAATCGCATATTGTGCGAACGTTCCTTTTCTCATCAGGTCACCGTGATAAACGACTCGGTCGCCGGCTTGCCATTCAGTTACCTCATCACCAACTTGGTCAATAATACCAGCACCATCAAGTCCAAGAATGTGCGGGTATTCCCAGTTTGGATTCCCGTTAGTTGCTGTCTTATAGTCAACTGGGTTCAAGCCCGCAGCGTGGATTTTTACAAGAACTTCTCCTTTTCCAGGTGAAGGGGTATCGATTTCTTCAACACTCATTGAATCCCATTGTCCTTTAGCTTTTAGTAAAAGAGCTTTCATTATGAAAATCCTCCTTAAAATAGGTTCAGAATATGAATATGTTTCACTTGGGGAGCTTTTAGTAAACCTTCTCTCCCGTTTTCCCATTATAAAGTTCATGAATTTTTTTGGTAAGTAGGCACTTTTTAGTAATTATTTGAAACAATAAGGCGCCGTGAATCGTAGAATAATGAGAGAGTTTAATGGAGGAGGGGACAAATTGACGTTAATCGGTTGGATTTTCTGGGGTTTGATCGCTTCGATTCTAATGATTGGTTTTATCATCCAAAAAAAATATGGAATGAAAGCACCTGAAGAAACAAATCATCAGGTTTCTAGTTCAGAACACGTTAAAAGTCAGACGAGTCCCTAAATACATAATGGAAGCTAAAGGGTGAGTAGAATGCAGGAATGGTTTGGAGCAGCTGCTGTATGTATCAATGACCAGGGAGATTTACTAATGATTCGTAATGAAACTGACGAATGGGCCGTTCCTTCTGGTGAGATCGAGAAGGGAGAAACGCCTGAGATGTGCTGTGTTCGTGAAGTGATGGAAGAGACGGGGTATCAAGTAGCCATTGAGAAACCTTTGTTCGTTAAAGATCAGGATGTGAATGGAATGAATGTGACGACCTATTATTACGAAGTAAATGTGGTAGGTGGTATGCTTTCTCTTGACGATTCTGAAGAAGATGTGAAGGAAATTGAATGGAAAACGATTGATGAAGTAGAAGAAATTCCACATGCCTATCCTGAGGACGCAGCATATTTAACGAATTATTTATACGAAAAGACTCCTTAAGCTAAGGAGTCTTTTCTCTGCTTCATTCATTATTTGACAATAAGTACAGGGCAGCTTGCCTTTTGGATGACTTGATGACTTACACTGCCGATCACCATTTCTTGAAGAACATTAAGTCCTCTTGTGCCCATAACTACAAGATCACTTTTTGTTTCATTTGCATGATCAATAAGAGTTGTGGAAGGAGATCCATGTAGAATAGTCACATCATAAGAAACGTTTGTTTCTTCAGCAATTGCTTCTGTGGAGCTTAGTTTCTCTCTTCTCTCCATATCAAGACCGGGGGAATCGGCATGACGTAACGCATCGTGCTTAGATGTTTCACCATCAATGACATAAACGATTTCAACATGTCCACCTGTTAAGCTTGCTAATTCAAAAGCCTTTTCAGCTGCTTTTACTGAATCTGTGGATCCATCCGATGCAAGTAAAATCTGTTGATACATTATCACAAAACCTCCAGAGTAATTGACTTGTTACTAGGTTCTATAAGTCCTTACCCTGTATAGAAGTGTGTCAATCAAGCATAAAAGACGAAATGATTGTCAGAGAAAGCGGTCATAAAGGATAATGGTTGAAGAGTAAAAAAGGATGTGGGTACGGTGAAACGGATGATCACGATGGTGACCATTTTGCTTGTTATGGATCTTGTAACTAAGCGATGGATTGACTCGATCTTAAACTTGAATGAACAAATTGACGTGATCAATGGATTTTTAACCTTTCAGCTTTACTACAATACAGGAGCTACAAGAGGATTGTTAGAAGGATACACAGGTTTATTAATTTTTCTACAAGCGAGTATCGTACTTCTTCTTATTTATGGATACATACGTGCTACCCCAAAACGCTTTGCTGTGCAGCTAGCTTTTGGCTTACTCATTAGTGGTGGACTTGGAAACTTGATTGATCGTATTCAATATGGTTATGTGATTGATTTTATGAAAGTGAGCTGGAGCGAAGGGATTTTTAATCTTGCTGATACTGAGATCAGATATGGCTTTATTTTAATCCTCGTTCTTTATTTTATGAAGAAATTTACGATTCAAGGATTTGATGATCAGGAGAAATAGCGAAACAAAAAGCGAGAGAGGATAAACCTCTCTCGCTTTTTGTTTCGCTTACTCTAAAGGGACAATTTATTATTTTGCTTCTTGAAGGATTTGTTCAAGTTGAAAAGCTCGAACTTTTCTAGGGAGAAAACTTCTGATTTCGTCCTCGTGAAAGCCTACTTGAAGTCGTTTTGTATCAAGTAAAATCGGGCGTTTTAAAATGCCAGGATTTTCTTTAATTAAGCTGTATAGTTCCTGAAGTGTAAGCTCATCAACCTCTTTATCAAGCGCATCAAAGGCTTTTGAACGCTTTGAGATGATTTCTTCGGTACCTTTTTCAGTCATACGAATTATAGCTTTAATCTCATCTTCTGTGAGCGGCTTTGCGAACATGTTGCGCTGTTCATAAGGAAGGTTGTGCTCTTCCAGCCACGCTTTTGCCTTTCTGCACGAAGTACAGCTTGGTGATGTGTAAAGTGTAATCATATGTTTGACCTCCAAATGGATTTTACATGGTTCATCTCCATGTTAAGTATACTAAAAAAAGTCGTTGCCTGACTGTAAGTTATGTTACACATTTTCGACGATTATCTATGTGTTAAATTCCTCTTGGTCAAAGTTATTCGATCTAAATAACAGGAATTTCTTCTAAATGATTAATAATAATAGCCAGCTTTTACTAAGGTATACCCGCTAACGAGAGCAGGCAAACTACGTAAGAAGTTAAGTTTTATTGGAGGATGCTCATGGATGATAAAAAGAAGTGGGATTTGATATCACTTGCTTCAATTCCACTTGTGATGACGCTAGGGAACTCAATGCTTATTCCAGTCTTGCCTATAATTGAAAAGAAGCTCAGCATCACATCCTTTAAGGTTTCGATGATCATTACGGTTTATTCTATTGCAGCCATTTTATTAATTCCAATTGCCGGTTATTTGTCCGATCGATACGGAAGAAAAAAAGTGATCATCCCGAGTTTGTTTATCGCTGGGATTGGAGGGCTCGTCACAGGCTGGGCATCATGGTCTCTAGAAAATCCATACGTCATGATTCTTATAGGAAGGGTACTTCAAGGGATTGGATCTTCTGGAGCAGCCCCAGTTGTTCTTCCTCTCGTAGGAGATTTATTCAAAAATGATAAAGATGTAAGTGCGGGATTAGGCTTAATTGAAACATCAAATACAGTCGGGAAGGTGCTGAGTCCCATTCTTGGAGCTCTTCTGGCATCCTTTCTCTGGTACTTGCCCTTCTTGTCCATACCTGTTTTCTCACTTATTTCAATATTACTTGTCATATTCCTTGTTAAGTCACCAGAAAAAAAAGAGAAGCCACAAACTTTTTCCTGTTTTTTGTCATGCTTAAAAAATATTTTTCGAAAAGATGGAAAGTGGTTAACGGCGATTTTTGCAATTGGCGGTGTGATAATGTTTGTTCTTTTTGGCATTCTATTCTATCTTGCCGGGTTTTTGGAAAATGAATTTCAAATTGTAGGTGTTAAAAAAGGTGGGGTTATTGCTATTCCACTTGTTGCTCTTTCATTAACCTCTTTTGTGACGGGAAAACGTATCGGTGAGAATAAGAAAACGATGAAATGGTGCATTTTCATTGGTTTATTTATTCTGGCAGCAGCGACACTAAGCGTTTCATTTACAGAACGACTCTGGTTGATGTTACTGATCTTATTTGTGGGTGGAGTAGGAATTGGAATGTCTCTACCTTGTCTTGATGCCCTCATCACAGAAGGGGTAAAAAAAGAAGAACGTGGAACAATTACATCTCTATATAGCTCGACTCGCTTTCTTGGCGTAGCGGCTGGTCCACCAATCTATGCATTGCTCATGAAGCAGTCTCATGAAGTTGTTTTCTATGCTTCAGCAGGTGTAACAGCAATTGCGATCTTTCTTTGCTTTGTTTCCATTAAGCCTGAAACCAATACAGATGTTTAGAGTGGCGAAATAAAGGGTAAATATATAACCCCCACACGATAAGCAAAAAGTAAGGAATAAATGGAAAAATAGAAAGAGGGAATGAATGATGTCATTAGAATTAATACTACAGTTTTTAATGTTAAGTATAGGCTTTATAGCGGTAGCGGCACTATTTCTCAACGTTGATAAAAAGCGTACACAAAAGCGTTTAGAATTAGAACTTGCTGAATATGAACAATCGCATCAAGTATCAAAATACGAGAAGAACAAATAAGATGGAGACTCTGAAACGAGTTTTCATCTTTTTTTGTATCTTGCTTAATGGAAAGATAGAAAGTTACCGGGTATTTGAACTCTTAGAAGTTTGATAATTACGGATAGTGGTATGAAAAGGTTAGATAACCAATTTAGCAACGGTACAATAGAACGCAAAGGAGATTATTCGTTATGACACTTCAAACAGATCACTATTTTGCTAAAAATTATGAACAGTCACGCGAGACATTTCGCAATCATCTTGATAAAATCCAAAAGAAATGGCCTTCCGCAACCTTATCAACAAAGTCAATTGGGAAAGAAGAAGATAATACAATCGATATGATTTCCTCTGAAGCCCTTACATCAAACGATCGTGTCTTATTCTTTACTTCAGGTGAACACGGGATAGAAGGGTATGCTGGAGCAGCGGTTATCCATATGTTCGTAGAAGAATATCTTGATCAAATCGATCCTTCAACGACTGGGATTTGCCTGATTCATGCCCTTAATCCGTGGGGAATGCGTCATTTCCGACGGGTTACGGAAAATAATGTTGATCTCAACAGAAATTACTTTTATGACGAAAATTCTATTCGTAGAGACGTGAATAAAAATTATGCTAAGGAAAGCGACTTGTTTCTTCCAGATGGTAAAATCACTGACTTACAAGCAGAGAAGCACAAGCTATATGCACAGTTGATTAAAGGTCTCGCAAAGGAAGGGTACGCAGGATTAAAAAAGGCAAAGGGAATGGGACAATTTGAATTTGAGCGCGGTGTCTATTACGGAGGTTCAACAGCTGAAGAATCAGCTCTTTTCTTGAAGGATATACAAGAAAAGTTGTTAGGAACTTATCCTGGTGTTGTCCACATGGATTGGCATACAGCTCTCGGACCAACAAATGAAATAACGATGGTGATCTCAGAGAATGATGGAAGAGACGTGAAGGAGTTACAAGAAGCGTACAATCTTAACAACGTCGAAAAGTATACTCCTGAAAAAGTTAAAGGGGATTCTACGAATCATTTCTACAAATTAAAAGAAGAAGCATTTCCAGAAACATATCTTCTGTCGGCATTGTTTGAGTTCGGAACGTTTGGGACAGATAAACAGGCTGAAATTCACGAATTTACGACGATTATTTTGGAAAACCATTTGTATTTTGAAGGGGCAGAATCAGTTGATGATATTCAATGGATTCTAGGAGAATTCGAAGCGATGTTTTACCCGGATGATTCCGAATGGAGAGAATCAGTTGTCAATGAGGCACGCCATGGAATAGAGGGAGTTTTAAAGAAAGAAGAGATTCTAAGTTAGAAATAAAAGGAGGGAGCGAATCATTCGCTCCCTCCTTTTTGTTATTACCCAATTGAACTTCGAACTTCATTCACTTGACCATCAATTGAAAGAGGCTGGTCTTCTCTTTGTTCAATCTTAATATTTGTGATAACACGATCTGTACCTTTTCCTAGAGCACTTGTATGAATGTCTCTTGCTAATTCAAAGAGTTCATCGACGTTTCCTTCAAAGACAGTAGAGGTTGGTCCAATATGGTAAGTGAATCCTTCTTTCTCAGCTAACTTTACAGCTTCTGTTACAAAATGATTCATGCTCGTTTGACTTGTCCCTACAGGTGTTACACTGATTTCTAATAGTGCCATAATTAATCCTCTCCTTCTCTTATGGTCATAGTAGTCTATTGACGTATTTTCTCTAATCCAAACGTTAATAGAAGGATACGATGTAAAAAGAATTAATGAAACTTCCTTTATTTTCAAAAAAACGAAACGAAAGAGACCCCTCATTCGTATAAATAGAAAAGAGCTCGGGAGGAATGCTGCATGATGAACTTGTTTCTTATGTTGGTAGTTATTGTTGCATCTTTAACTGGCTTCAATTGGTTAATGGGCTATCGGAAAAATCATATCCAGATTGACCTGGATGAACGCTATATCGACTACAATGAATACGTAAGGGCACTTAAGAATGAACTGAGTGCGCAAGGAAAAGATGTGGAGTACCTGGGTAATCGTAAGTTTAAGATCGATGGTAAGAAGTATCTGTTTATTGAACGAAACGTCACCATGGGGGGAGTCCCACTTCAGCGCACTATC
Source organism: Anaerobacillus sp. QJM3NY_17 (assembly GCF_056173665.1). NCBI lineage: Bacteria > Bacillati > Bacillota > Bacilli > Caryophanales > Bacillaceae > Anaerobacillus > Anaerobacillus sp. QJM3NY_17. The sequence continues at coordinate 872,380 of NZ_CM149685.1, forward strand.
TTGAAGCCAGCCCCTAATTCATAACAAGCACATCAATTGCTATAATAAGTTGAAGCTACTATGCTTATCCTATTCTTAAATAAGCATTGGAGGTAGTAAACTTATGGAACAAATTGCGGTTACGGCGATTTTAAAGCCTAAAACAGGTAAAGAAGAGAATGTCTTAAGTGTTCTTCAAGAAGTTCTGAAAGGTTCAAGGAATGAAGAAGGTAATATTCAATATGACGTTCATCAATCTATAGAAGATACAACATTTGTGATCTATGAAGTGTGGGAAAATCAACAGGCGATTGAAACGCACATTAACTCAGAGCATTATGAGAAGTATCGCAAGGATATCGGTGACCTTATTGATAGCCGAGAAGTTTATAAAATGAAAAAGCTTTAAAGTCATTTCCGTTTCATTTCCGCGGAAATAACTGAGATATCGGGGATATAGTTTGTTTTTCGTGGGAATAATGACGAAAATCGCTGAATGAGCCAAAAATAATAGCATTAGAAAAGCACCTCGGATTCGGGATCCGAGGTGCTTTTCTAATAAATTAACGTCCTTCTTTTGCAAACCGTGCGATACGTTCTTCGATTTCATCACGTACTCGCTGGAAGAAAGCCCATTTTTCTTCTTCTGTGCCTTCTGCTTTAGCTGGGTCATCAAATCCCCAATGTTCACGCTTTACATGCGCTGGTGTTCTCGGGCATTTATCATTCGCATCTCCACAAAGCGTAACTACAAGATCCGCATTGTTTAAAAGATCCATATCAATCATGTCGGAAGTTTGGGCGGAAATATCAATATCGGACTCTTTCATTGCTTTAACAGCATTAGGGTTGAGGCCATGGGCTTCAATCCCCGCAGAATAAACATCGTATTCATCACCTAAGTGTTTTTTACCGAATCCTTCAGCCATTTGGCTTCTGCATGAATTACCTGTACATAAGAAATAAATTGATTTTTTGTTAGACATATATTGTTCTCCTTTTTAAATTAAAATTTAGATGATTAGTAGCCAGAAGTAAAGGCCAAGTAATGTAATGAGTAGAGTTGGTACTGTTAAAATAACACCAATTTTAAAGTAGTATCCCCACGATATTTTGACGCCCTTTTGGGAGAGAACGTGGAGCCATAATAGTGTTGCAAGAGACCCAATTGGCGTAATCTTTGGACCTAAATCAGATCCAATAATATTCGCGTAAATAAGGGCTTCGCGCATTGTACCGGTCGTTGAAGTCGCTTCGATCGCTAGTGCATCAATCATAACAGTTGGCATGTTATTCATAATTGAGGACAGGATTGCAGCGATGAAGCCCATCGAAACGGTTCCTACGAGCAAACCTTGATCTGCTACTGATTGGATGACATTTGCAAGAATATCTGTTAGTCCCTGGTTACGAAGGCCATAAACGACCACATACATTCCGATTGAGAAGAAAACAATCGCCCATGGGGCCCCTTTGATGACGTTCATCGTTTCAACCGCTTTACTGCGTCTCGCCATTAGTAGAAAGAAGATCGCGACGATTCCTGCGATAATCGATACAGGAACTCCGATAAATTCACTGGAGAAATAACCGACAAGTAGAATCGCAAGGACAAACCAGGAGAGCCTAAACATTCTGCTGTCTTTAATTGCTTCATGTGGAACGCGAAGCTGGTTAACGTCGTAATTTCCAGGAATGTCTTTTCGGAAGAACAGATAAAGGACAAGGATACTTGCGCCTAAGGAAAATAAGTTTGGCACAATCATACGTGATGCATACTCAACGAATCCGATATCAAAGAAGTCAGCGGAAACGATGTTCACAAGGTTACTCACAACAAGTGGAAGTGAGGTTGTATCGGCAATAAACCCACTTGCCATGATGAATGGGAAAATCATTTTTTCCTTAAAGTTCAAGTTCCGTACCATCGCAAGAACAATTGGCGTGAGAATAAGGGCAGCTCCGTCATTTGCAAATAAAGCGGCAACGACTGCTCCGAGTAACGAAACGTAAATGAACATGCGAAGTCCGTTTCCTTTGGCGATCCGTGCCATGTGAAGCGCCGCCCATTCAAAGAATCCAATCTCATCAAGAATAAGAGAGATGAGAATGATGGCAATAAAAGCAAAGGTAGCATTCCATACAATCCCAGTTACGGTGATGACATCTTGAAAATCTACCACACCGACTAATAAAGCAAGCAATGCGCCGCCACACGCAGACCAGCCAATACCCAGGTTCTTAGGTTGCCAAATAACGAGTACTAACGTAAGTATGAAAATAAGAATAGCGAGTGTGACTGTCAATCTAATACCTCCATTAATCGCAACAAATGCGTAGTCCTTTTTTTTCTAGTTCGTAAAGTTTATCCTTTTGGTCAGGAATGAAGGTTAAAATACTCTGAATCACTAAAAAGGCTTCATGATCTGCATTTAATGAATAGAATACCCATTGGCCCTTTTTGCGTTCTTTCACTAAACCAGAGTCTCTCAATTTTCTTAGGTGCTGACTGATAGAAGGTTGGCTCATTTGCAATACTTCTACAAACTCACAGACGCAGCATTCACCATCTTTTAAAAGGCCCACTATCGTTAAACGCGTTTTATCGCCAAGTAATTTAAGGACAGAAGCAGCCTGATCGATTTCAATCATAGTGTTCTCCATTTCTTCACCTCCACAAATCATTATATAAGCATATACTTATATAATCAAGCAGATTTAAAATGTTGAGAAATTTAGAAAACGGAGCAAGAGTCATTGGTAAACGTTGCTTCGAAATTCTTGTTCGATTAGCATTCTTTCTTGTAGGCAACTGCCTTATGCTTAACAATATGGTTAGAAAAGTAACGATAAAACTAAACGAATGCCCATCCATTCAATAGGAAGCTGCATAGTATGAAGTAATCCAAGATGGAAAGGAGGTCATACTCCATGGGATACGGTTACGGCAGTGGGTTTGCTCTAATTGTAGTGCTGTTTATTCTCCTTATCATCGTAGGTGCAGCTTTTGTTGGAGGAGGCTACTAATTCTCGGAACATAAGCTGTATTCAGCAGGGAATTCCTGTTGAAGGAGCACGGGTTGAATAATAAATGCGCAAGAAGGCTGATTACCTTTAAATCAGCCTTTTCTTGTATAGAAAGATTGAACAAGCTCCTTCAATCTGTTGTCTTTTTTTGGAGTATGGATTTTGGGTATAGCTTGTTACCTAATGAACCGTATGTCTCACTCGTTCTGGGATCAATTAAATTTGTCTGTTCATGATAAACTCGAGGCGTATGCCAGAGAGTGATTAGGGCTCTTGTCATTGGCATCTCGTGGTATCGTTCTGGCCACATTGTTTTAATATGCTCTTTCACAAGTGGATAATATTTCGGATTCATCCCTGGAAACAGATGATGCTCTGTGTGATACGAGAAGTTGAAATGTAGGATGTCCACTATTTTTGGTACTGTAACGGTGAGACTGTTCGCAAGCGGATCATTGATAGGTGTTAATGGATTTAATCTGTGATTTGTTGAGATATAAGCCATTACGATAAAGTTTGCGATGAGAAGTGGAATGAAATAAGCAAATATCCAATTCCTTATTCCGATCACGAAGATAAGACTGATCCATGTTACCCAGGGCAAAATCATTTGTAGAAAAACGTCACGTTGCTTTTTTGGCGCAAATTCTTTTACATAAGTAAAAAACATTTTAATCGAATGGGCGGTAAATTGAACCGTTAATGAAATAAAAGCAAAGAACGAACGGATAAATAACGGGAGTCCGTAAATCCATTTGAACATTTTCATTCTCGAAATACGTTCTAGGGTTGGCCATGCATCTGGATCATTAGCATCATGCTGAGTATGTACATGGTGATTTAGGTTGTGCCATTTTCTCCAAAGTTTTGGGCCAGTACTTAATGGCCAAAACGCAATCGCGCCTAGAATATCACGTAGCAAGGCATTTCTTACAACTGTTCCATGTAGAATTTCATGGCCAAGAAAACCAAGTCCGGCAAAGCAAGCGCCTATCATAAATGAAAAGACAAGTGCTATGAGGGTAGGTAAAGGATTGGAGGCAATGATTAAGAAACAGGTCAATGTGATGACGAGATATGTAAATCCCCCGAAGAGTCGTACTGGAACAGGCTTAAAAGCTTCAGGTGGAAGGTGTTTCTTAATCCGAGCAGCATACCAGCTGAATGAGTGTAGATCGTTCATCATAATCTCCTTTCGAAATGCGAGAATGCTATAGAGCAACTGTTATTTAAGTGTAGAAATAAGCATATAAGTCAATCATGTACCTGAGTAAGAAGAAATATTCAAATGAAAATCAGGAAATGTATTGATTTCAAATAAGCGTCACGATAGAATAAGAAAAAATAACTAGGCAATGAAGAAGAAGAGTAGTCTTGAGCGGCACTTTAGAGAGCTGGTGGTAGGTGAAAACCAGTGTGCGCAACAGATGAATGGGCTTCTGAGCTACCGAACTGAACAGTAAAGTAGGATTCGGCGGAACGTCTTACCGATACAAGAGACACCTTATTGAAATAGGTTTCATTCTGTAAGGGGTAAGCGCGTTTACGTTTGTAAACGAATAAAGGTGGCACCACGGGTCTCTCGTCCTTTTTAGAGGATGAGGGGCTTTTTGTGTTGTCTAAAATGATGGAGGGACATATGAAAAAGACGATCTTAACAGGTATTAAGCCGACTGGAAGAGTTCATTTAGGCAATTACATTGGAGCGATTAAACCAGCTTTAAAACAAGCGATGAATGAGGAACTTGACCCTGTTTATTTTGTCGCAGATTACCACGGATTGACGAAAATTCGAGATCAGCAGCAGATGGAAGAATTATCGTACGGGATTGCAGCTACGTGGCTTGCACTTGGACTTGATCCAACAAAGGTGATTCTCTATCGTCAATCGGATGTACCAGAAATCTTTGAATTATCGTGGATTTTGGCTTGTTTTAGCCCTAAAGGATTAATGAATCGGGCGCATGCCTACAAAGCAATTGTGGAGAAAAATCGTGAGGGAGATCGCGAAGAGGATGAAGGGGTGAATATGGGGTTATTCACTTATCCCATTTTAATGGCGTCTGATATTCTAATGTTTCAAACCGATTTCGTCCCTGTAGGCAAAGACCAGATTCAGCATGTGGAAATCGCAAGGGATATAGCCGCTGCTTTTAATTTTCAATTTGGAGAAACGTTCACGTTGCCAAGCTATATTGTCGATAAAAACACGTCCGTACTTCCTGGGCTTGATGGTAGGAAAATGAGTAAAAGCTATCACAATACGATTTCATTGTTTGAAGAGCCAGATAAGCTTAAAAAGTTAGTTAATCGTATTACAACGGATTCTTCTGACCCAACAGAACCAAAGGATCCGGATACATCAACGGTATTTGCACTTTATAAAGAATTTGCTAGTGATGCCGAAACGATTGAAATGAGGAAAAAATTCAAAGAAGGGATCGGATGGGGAGAAGCGAAAAAAGAACTTTTTCATGTTATGGATGATTTCTTAGCTGAACCTCGAGAGAAGTACCGTTACTATATGGCTCATAGAGATGAGCTTGACCAAATTCTTGAAGAGGGAGCAAGGAAAGCAAGAGCTAAAGCGCAGCCGTTCTTGAAAGATGTGAAAAGCAAGCTAGGCATTCGACGATAGCAAGCTAGAAAACTTAACGTATTGTTCCTATATGCCGATAAAGATCATATATAGATTTCTTATGATAACTTCGGAGGCACAACACTATGATTGAAATGATAGGAGAATATAATTGGTGGATCGTCTTACTGTCAGTAGTCATCGCGGTCTTTGCTTCATATAGTGCGCTAGATCTCGCAGGTAGAGTTTCTTATTCGAAAGGGATTCGCAAATGGGTATGGGTCATTGGTGGGGCTGGCGCAATGGGAGTTGGAATATGGTCGATGCACTTTATAGGCATGCTTGCTTTTTCAATGTCGATGCCAATGACCTATGATGTTCCCCTTGTTGCTCTATCTACTTGCGCGTCTTTCTTTGGATCTTTCATTGCTCTTGTCGCAGTTGGAGGGAAGGAGCTAACGATTAAAAGGTTAGTTGTTGGAACGATCTTTATGTCTGGGGCTATTATCGCTATGCATTATATAGGTATGGAAGCGATGGAAAATGTTAAGATCGTTTACAATGATTGGTTGCTCGTTCTTTCAACACTTATCGCTATGTGTGCTTCATTTACAGCGCTAAAACTAGCCTTTACCCTTTCTAGATCCCAAAAATACCGTCACTTAATTTTACTAAAGATAGGCAGTGCGGGAATCATGGGAATTGCTATTGCGGGGATGCATTACGTTGGACTTGAAGCTGCGACCTTCTATATGTCTAAAGTACATCATCAACCAGTTGTAGAAGGATTAGACACGTCCGCTCTTTCCATTGCTATTGCCGTCGGTACGTTGTGCGTTCAAACGATTTTGATTTTTGGTGTTGTGACTGAACGGAAATTGATTAAGCAGTCAATTGAGATGAAGGGTAATGACTATCGTTTACGATCACTGCTTACATATAGCATTGATGCGATCCTCACTTTGACAGTAGATGGAAAAATCCGTTCGCTCAATCCGGCAGGTGAAAAACTATTCCGTGTGAAAAAAGATGAATTAAGTCATGTAAATCCAATGGATTTTTTCGAAAGTGAAGAATTAGAGAGAGTGAGTCACTATTTTCTTTCGGTGCATGACACAAGGCAGGCTGTCAGTTTCAATACGAAGGTCTTTACGTTTGACGGAGGGATAAACGATTTAAATGTGACGTTCGTTCCCATTTATTTAAATGATCGTCTTGATCGGATCTATGCTATTACAAAAGATATAACGAAGCAAAGAGCAGCAGAGCAAAAAAACCATCAAATGGCTTATTTTGATGCCTTAACGTCATTACCAAATCGTCGCTCATTTGTTGAATACCTAGAGAACTGCCTTAGGAAAGTAGATGAACCAGCAGATCTTGCTGTTATGATGCTCGATCTTGATCGTTTTAAAGTTATTAATGATGCTCTTGGTCATAACACAGGTGATCTTTTTCTATGCGCAGTTTCCGTGCGTCTGCAAGAATGCGTGGACCCATTTGGTTTTCTCGCACGCCTTGGAGGGGATGAATTTGTGATTGTCCTCGACGGATTTAAGCACATTTATCCTGATGAGCTTGCGAATCAAATTATTGAAGCATTTGAGAAGCCATTTCAGGTTAGTGGCCACGAGCTGTCCACTTCGGTAAGTATTGGCATAGCAGCAGCACCTGGTGACGGAACAAACGTTGAATCATTGATGAAGCATGCCGATATTGCGATGTATTCTGCAAAAGGACGTAATCGCAAGAAATATCAATTCTACTCGGCATCCATGGGACAAAAAAGTGAATTGAGATTAATAGAAGAAAGTTCGCTTCGAGCGGGACTTATCAACAAAGAATTTATTCTACATTATCAACCTCAGGTGAAATGCACTGATGGTTCACTGTCAGGAGTTGAAGCCCTCGTTCGCTGGAAAGCAGGAAAGGAAGAACTCCGCTACCCAGGCGATTTCATTTCACTAGCGGAAGAGACAGGTCTTATCGTTGAACTCGGCCGTCAAGTGCTTGATATGGCTTGTGAACAGGCGAAGAAATGGTGTGAGAGCGGTTATCCTCTTCGTGTTTCAGTGAATCTTTCTGCTAAGCAATTTCAGAGTGATGAACTAATTACAACGATTAAAGAAACGCTAACCAAGTATTCTCTTGATCCAGCATTGTTAGAGCTTGAGGTGACAGAGAGTATGACAATGGAAAACTCTACTCGCTCATCGTGGATGATTACTTCTCTTAGAGAACTCGGGGTGAGTATTTCTATTGATGACTTTGGTACAGGTCATAGTTCGTTAAGCTATCTCAAAGACTTTTCGATCAATCAGGTGAAAATTGATAAATCCTTTATTGATGAGTTAACACAAAATGTGAAGTCCGACCAAATTACGAGTGCGATTATTGCCATGAGCAAGCAATTAAAACTACACGTCATTGCAGAAGGGGTAGAAACGATTGAACAAGCTGATTTTCTATCATCAAAAGGGTGTGATAGTATTCAAGGCTATTACTACAGCAAGCCGGTTCCCCCTCAACAAATTGAAGATACTTATTTGAACTTGGAACCATCACCAGCTTAATCGTTTTATTTTACCTTATGCTGTGGATTCTCGATTCTTGGTTCAGGCGATTGGTTTTCAATTCTTTTGATATGGGTTTTATAATAATGAAGAGTCATTCGAACATGTCCAAAATGTATGCAGCAGGATGTTTACAACGATAGAAGAAGTTTCTTATTCAAGAAATTCAACATAAAAAACAAAGACTACCAACTGGCAGTCTTTGTTTTTTATTTTTTAATTAAGCTGTATCCGATCCAATGCAAAGCCTGTTGAAGATTTGATTTTACAACAATTTGGTCAAAGTCACTTGAGGCTTGAACCGCTTTTATAGCTAGATCCGGACGAATACCTGTTACGATCATTTGAACTCCAACAAGTTTAAGAGAATCTCCTATTTTAAGAAGATTGGTCGCACTTTGGCTGTGAATATTAACAAGTCCTGATAAATCGAAAATGAGATAATCAAGGTTGTTCTTTGCACTTTCAGCGAGAGCACGTTCCATTAATCGTTCTGTTCGAATTTCATTAACGTCTCCAATGATCGGAAGAATGGCTACTTCTTCTGAAATGGGAACAATAGGCACAGATAGTGATTCGATCTCAGTATTTGCCCTTTCTAATTCAAGGACATTTCCAAGAAGGTTAGCCATCGCTTTAAATAAATCAACGTGATCTTCATTGTAATGAAATGGTTTAAGATCAAGTCCACATAAAGTACCGTAGTTATCACCGTTACGATAATAAATAGGTACACCAATTAATGAGCCACCACCGAGATTTTTGGTAACTTCCATATTTTTTGTTGAATCATGGGCTGCCAAATCATCAATAATAAGGGGTTCACGACCGCCTTTTACGATGAATTGTCAGTAGGAATCGCGATATAAGGTTTCAAAACCTGACTCCAGGATAATTTCATCACGATTGAATGAAGAAATAATATCTACATCTGTCTTATCGTTTTTGGCTACAAAAAATGTATTTACGCCTACGAATTTACTAATAACCTCTAAGACATCTTGAGATGCATCTTCAATGGAAGTATAGGTAGGGATATTAGAATGAATCATATCATACACCTCGTTTCTAATTCATCTAAACAAATCTTATATTTCTATACTATCTTATCATTAAGCTGATAGATAGAAAAATCACTATGAAATATGATTGGAAGTCGAATGATTACTAACGGTAGAGGAGTAAGAAGAGAAGTTATGAAATAAATTTTCATTCATTTCACAATTTCTGGATTAGATTTTGATGATTAGGGTATCAGTAAAATTGGGACATTGAAACTGCAGAAAAGACACTACCCTAAATAGATAGATAAAAGTGTGGATTGTCTCATTCTCCTTTTTAAATGTTTCGATCAATAATGGTAAAGCGTTTAGTTTTCTAGTAGGATAGGGATTTTTACATAGAAAATATCAGTACGAGAGGTGAGTTAATGAAAAATGCTACATTAGTTTTTTGGTATAGTCTCATTGTATGTTTGCTCGTTGTTTTGTGGGGAGCGATTTTGCCTGAGCATTTACAGGAGGTAACATCTACCGCAACTACTTACATATCTAGTCGATTTGGATGGTACTATCTTCTGATTGTTGTGGCTATTCTAATCTTCTGTATTTATTTGATTTTCTCTAGATTTAAAGACATTAAGCTTGGTGGAAAAGACGACAAGCCAGAGTTCAGCTTGCCAACTTGGTTTGCTATGTTGTTTAGTGCAGGAATGGGAATGGGCATGGTGTTTTGGACAACCGCAGAACCAATTTCTCACGCCTTCAAAAGCAGCCCGAGTGGTGAATTAGGAACAGAACGAGCTATTGAGGAATCTCTACAGTTTTCTTTTTTTCACTGGGGTGTACACGCATGGGCTGTCTACGCGCTCGTTGCTCTCGTGCTAGCTTATTTTAAGTTTCATAAAGGATATCCTGGATTGATTAGCGCTACGTTAACCCCTTTGTTTGGAGAAAAGAGGATGCAGGGGACGCTAGGGTATATGATCGATACTCTTGCTGTTGTCGCAACGGTAGTAGGCGTTGCAGCTACACTAGGATTCGGATCTGCCCAAATTAATCAGGGTCTTAAATTCTTGTTTAACACACCAGCAAACTTCTCTGTACAGTTGCTTATTCTCGTTATTTCAACAGCACTATTTATTGCCTCTGCATGGTCGGGATTAAAAAGAGGAATCAAATATTTGAGTAACATTAATATGATACTTGGATTTGCGCTTATGATTCTCCTCCTTATTGTAGGGCCAACGCTCTACATTATGAACATGTTTACGGGCTCCTTAGGCGGTTATATCTCAAACTTTTTCGATATGAGTTTACACATTGAGCCGATCAACAATGATCAACGTTCTTGGGTCGATAGCTGGACGATTTTCTACTGGGCATGGTGGATTTCTTGGTCTCCATTTGTGGGGATATTTATTGCAAGAATTTCAAGAGGTCGAACGATAAAAGAGTTTATGCTTGGGGTTTTATTTGTTCCATCTATTGTCTGTTTTATTTTCTTTGCGGTGTTTGGAGTCTCAGCGCTCGATCTTCAGCAGAGTGGAATTGCAACGATTTCGGATTATTCGATTGAGACGGCAACATTTGCGGTTTTACAAGAGTATCCTCTTGGCACGCTAATGTCCTTTATCACGATTTTCGTGATTGCCATTTTCTTTATTACATCAGCTGATTCAGCAACGTTTGTATTAGGAATGCTCAGTACGACGGGTTCATTAAACCCATCCGCGATGATTAAGATTGTCTGGGGTTTAACTCTTTCCAGTATGGCTGCCATTATTGTGTACTTCGGTGGAACACAAGGATTGCAAAACATGCTTATTCTTGCGGCATTGCCATTTTCCATCGTCGTTCTCCTCATGGGGTATTCCTTCTTTAAGGCAGCAAGCAAGGAAGTATTATCAAAGAGAAAACGAGAAAAGATGCAACAAAAAGCAGTGTAATTGGATGAAGAGCTGTGTACCTGATGAGGGTGCACAGCTTTTTTTTGCAGGGATCAAGTCATTGGATCGGGAATTAGGAACACAGTAAGTCAGATTGTTCGTATAGAAAGGAAGAGGGAAACGTGAAGCAAATTATAGCCATGGGAGGCGGCGGTTTTTCGATGGAACAGGATAACCCACTCTTAGATGCATACATTCTTAATCAAGCAAAGTGTACGAAACCTAAGATATGTTTTATACCAACAGCAAGCGGTGATGCGGAAGGATACATAGCGAAATTCTATGCCTTCTTTGAAAATCAGCTCTGTATTCCTTCTCATTTGTCTCTATTTAATCCGCGTGCAAATATTGAAAAATTTCTATTAAATCAAGACATAATATACGTTGGTGGTGGAAATACCAAAAACCTAATGGTGCTCTGGAAAGAATGGGGCTTAGATCATACATTGAAGAAAGCCTGGGAGCAAGGCGTCATTTTAGCTGGAATTAGTGCAGGGGCAATCTGTTGGTTTGAAGAAGGACTCACGGATTCTTATGGAGATAAGCTCGAGTCACTGAAGTGTCTTGGGTTTTTAAAGGGGAGTTGCTGTCCCCACTTTGATGGAGAAGAAGAACGAAAACCTGCCTATCATCAAATGATTAATAATGCGCAAATGCAACCAGGAATCGCCCTTGATGATGGAGTAGCCGCTCATTTTATTGACCAATCGCTTAAAGTAGCTGTCAGTTCAAGAAAAGAAGCGAGTGCATATAAGGTTAATAAAAATGAGTCAACTGAAGAAAAGATTGAAACCATATACCTTGGTGCAGACGGACAATGATAAAACAAGGAAATGATTCTCAGAAAAGCCCCATCTCTTTGCGTGAGATGGGGCTTTTCTGAATTCTTTTTTTACAGTCGGGAGCTTAACCCTCCAACATTCCTAAAGACTTTAATGCACCTTCTAGGTTCTGCTTGATTGTAAGAGATTGCAAATCAAGTCCAAGTGATACTACACCTATAGCGACATCAGAACTTACACCTGTCACAATAATTTCAACACCCATCACTTCAAGAGAATCAACGATTTTAAAGAGATGCTGGGTCATCATCGTATCTAGTGTGGCTACGCCTGATAAATCAAGAATCAGAGAGCGGATTTTCTTCGCACTTGATTCCATTAACGTGCGTTCAAGAATGAGATTCGCGCGTTTTTCATCTATTTCACCAATGATCGGACAAATGGCTACTTTAGAAGAGATTTTAATGATTGGGACAGTTAGTGCATCGTCTTGAATATACTGTTTCTGAAGGCTACGAGTTTTCTTATCAAGGTAGCTTTCGGTAAAAAGGTTAATGGAATGATCAATCAAGGGATCTATTAATTTCGATATAGTAATAACGTCAGACACTGTTAAAGAAAATGTATGTTGGTGATCTTCCATATAAGTCAGTAACGACTTTTTCATCGCTGTAATGCTCATTAAGATCGTATCTAAATAAGCAGGGAAGTTTTCTTCCTCTTCAAATCTTTGGAGATCTTCAGAGGGATAAGAAATTTCTCCTGCTTCAATGGACTCACCTAGTGAAACTAGAATTTGTTCAGTGAAAGTATATGACTCACCTGGTAGGCTCTGTACTTGAGTGTTCATATCAATTAAATGTCTAGTGTTGGCTGTGATATCATCTATGTTTTGTAGAATAGATTGTCCTAGGCGATGGATAGAGTGAGAAAATTGTTCGGACATAGAAACTCCCTTCTAGCATTACGGTCTACTTGTGGTAAAATAAATTTAATATATGCTTATCTTACTACAATGCACTGTTTTGTGAAGAAGTATATTACTATATACCTGGAGGTGCAGCTTAAATTTGAACAGGTCTGTAGAAGATATGAAAACGACACTTGATGTTGTCTGTGGGAAGTGGAAAGCCGTTTTGCTGCTAGAATTAGTGGAGAAGCCTCTTAGATTTAGTGAGATCAAAAAGGTGATTCCGCGCATACCTCATCAAACGCTTATTAAACATTTGAAAGAGCTTGAAATGGATGGGCTACTTAATCGTAAAGAATCAAAAGATGTCCCTCCCAAGGTAGAGTACTCTTTGACATCATATGGGTATGAGCTTGAACCACTGCTTCACGAAATGGAGAAGTGGGGAAAGATTCATCGCACTCGTTCAGAAGAAACGATTGCAAACTAAAAGGAGCGTGCAGATGCACGCTCCTTTTTGGATATTATGGTTTATCTTGATTCTCTTAATGGAATATCGGGATTTTTATCCTGGAACCATCTTAGAGCAAAGTCGTTTTGGAACAGAAGAACCGGGCGCTTTAGCTGATCATAGACAAGCATATTACGAATGCTATCTACCTTGTCTTCCGGATTATCTGTTTCAATCCAACGTGCATGCTGGTGAGGCATTGTATCGAATTGAATATCAACATTGTACTCACCTTTCATGCGGTATTCAAAAATCTCAAATTGGAGACGTCCGACAACGCCAATAACAATTTCGTCCCAGTGTGCGGTCCGATAAACTTGAATGGCACCTTCTTCAGAAAGCTGTTGCACACCTTTGTAGAAGTGCTTTTGCTTCATCGCTTTTTGTGCCCGTACTTTCGCGAAATGCTCAGGTGGGAATGTTGGTAAAGCTCCGAACGAATAAACGTTTTTAGAGCCTACGAGCGTGTCGCCAATTTGATATGTTCCTGAATCATAAAGACCGACAATATCTCCAGGGTACGCTTTTTCAACATTACCTCGGGAGGAGGCAAAGAAAAGTTGGCCTTGAGAGAGCTTCAAACTTTTACCTGTGCGCTCAAGCCATGCTTCCATTCCTTTTTCAAAAGTACCCGATACAATTCGTAAAAACGCAACGCGGTCACGGTGAGCAGGGTTCATGTTCGCCTGGATTTTAAAGATAAAGCCTGAGAATGTTTCTTCATCGGGCTTTACTTCGCCTTCAGAGCTCTCGCGAGGAGCTGGGGAAGGAGCAAGATCAAGAAAGTGATTTAAGAATGTTGGAACACCGAAGCTTGAAATCGCACTTCCGAAGAAAACTGGTGTCTGCTTCCCTGATTGCAATGCTTCTTCACTATAAGTTGCACCTGCTTCATCAAGTAGCATGACGTCTTCTTGAAGTTGATTAACAAGATCTTCGCCAGCTTTTTCTTTAAGGACGGGATCATCTAAATCTGAGATTTGGATCGCCTGTTTATTGTCGCCTTCTGTATCGTAGAATTCAACGGCTTTCTGATGACGATCGTAAACGCCCTGGAACGATTGACCAATACCGATTGGCCAGTTCATAGGGTAAGATTCGATGCCAAGAACTTCTTCAATTTCTTCAAGTAGCTCTAAAGGCTCACGGCCCTGACGATCCATTTTGTTTATGAACGTGAAAATTGGAATACCATGCTCACTAACAACTTTAAAAAGTTTCTTTGTTTGAGACTCAACACCTTTTGCAGCATCGATAATCATTACAACGCTGTCAACGGCTAGAAGCGTACGATACGTATCTTCACTGAAGTCTTCGTGTCCTGGTGTATCCAGAATATTAATCGTGTGTCCCTTGTAGTTAAAGTTCATAACACTCGATGTAACAGATATACCACGCTGTTTCTCGATTTCCATCCAGTCAGACGTCGCGTACTTGGATGATTTTCGTGATTTAACTGTTCCTGTTGAACGGATCTGACCGCCAAGGAACAAAAGTTTTTCAGTCAAAGTCGTTTTACCAGCATCGGGGTGAGAGATGATCGCAAAGGTCCGTCTCTTCTTTATTTCTTCTTGTAATTCTTTATGGTTACTCATTATGTCAATTAGTCCTTTCAATATCACTTCTTATGTAATATAACATATTCTTACGGTTGTTCCTATTGCGTGAAGGGTACGAAAATAGTGAGAAAGGATTCGATGAAAATAGATCGAAATGAATAGCGAAAGGGGAATGAGCGATATGAGTGGATTTGAAGGATTTTTAGATGATTTCCTATCAAGCTGGCGGAACTCTTCGTTAGATGAAATAAAGTATAAAATAAGCGATACGTATGAGGCGAGAGAAATCTCAAGCCAATCTGAGCTATATGATTTTGGGTATGAGGAGTCGATTCAAGGCTGGGATCAAGCTTTTTCGGCTTTTCAAAAAGACAGAACGAAGTGGGTACTAAAGAAGCTCGCTGTCACTCCAATTCGACGAAATGAAATGCTTGCGATTATTTTTGCTTCTATTGAGGTAGATGGCAAACAAAGTGAAACTGGGAGTGTCTTTTTTGATACTTTTCGAAAAGGGGTACAAGGGAATTGGAAGCTTGTGAGAAGTTACATTGAAGCTGGGGTTCCGATTGAACACATCGCAGCGTTTCAGACGGAAGAAAAATAGTTAATACATTTGAAGCTCCTGATAAACGGATCCGTTTATCAGGAGCTTTTTTGTGTAGAGAGCTTGTTATGACTCATTAGGCACTTGCAGGTACCTATATTACACCAAAGTGCGTACTTACATAAAGACTTGGAAGGTTGCATAATCAGTTGTACAGCTGAGAGAAAAGACGTCTTTCTACTCGGCACTTAAAAAATTTCAAGGAGGAATTCGCTTTATGAGTTCTCAAACACATACAATGTCACACTCGAAAGAAAAATCTAGTGGTACTCTAGCCCTTTTAGCGCTCGCGATTAGTGCATTTGGAATTGGAACAACCGAATTTGTTCCTGTTGGCCTTCTTTCTTCTATAGCAGATGACTTATCGATTTCGATTACACTTGCTGGCTTATTGATTTCAGGTTACGCCATTGGAGTAGCAATTGGTGCTCCCGTTCTAACTGCTTTAACTGGAAAAATAAATCGGAAGACACTCCTCATGTCATTAATGGTCGTTTTTATCATTGGTAACCTTGTAGCGGGAATATCCACATCCTTCGGTTTACTACTCGTTGCACGGTTTATTACAGCATTTTCACACGGGATTTTCTTCTCAATCGGTTCAACGATTGCAGCAGATCTCGTTCCAGAAAATAAACGGGCAAGTGCGATTGCCTTTATGTTTACAGGATTAACCGTTGCAACCGTGACTGGCGTTCCGCTTGGTACATTCATTGGCCAAGCCTTTGGGTGGAGAGCAACGTTCCTTGGTGTCGCTCTTCTTGGTGTGATTGGGATTATCGCAAGTGCGATTCTCGTACCGAAGGATTTAAAAGAAGCACCGCCAGCGAAATTTAGTGAACAGGTGAAGATCTTAACGAATGGAAAATTACTCTTAGCATTTGCGATTACAGCACTAGGTTACGGTGGTACGTTCGTTGCCTTTACGTATTTAGCTCCGCTACTTGAAGATGTAACAGGACTTAGCGCGAAATTTGTTAGTGTGATTTTACTAGTTTATGGTGTTGCCGTAGCGATTGGAAATGTCATTGGTGGGAAAGCGTCGGATAAGAACCCATTAAAAGCACTGTTTTGGATGTTCGTGATGCAAGCAATCATTCTCTTTATCATGACATTTGCCCTTCCATTTAAAGTGGCTGGAATAATTTCGATTTTCTTCATGGGTTTGTTTGCCTTTATGAATGTTCCTGGTTTGCAAGTACTTGTAGTGAATCTTGCTGAAAAATATGTACCATCTGCCGTTAACGTGGCATCCGCGCTTAATATCGCTGCGTTTAACGTTGGTATAGCGATTGGCTCATTTGTAGGTGGCATCATCGTTGATTCCATTGGTCTGATTCACACTCCGTGGATTGGCGGCATTATGGTTGTCGGAGCGGTTGCGCTTACGGGATGGCTACGAGCTATGGAGAGAAAAGCATAGGAGAATGATGTAGAAAGTTCTTTAGTATTCAAACCTATCTATTTAGCGTCTAAAAAATTTAAGTCAATCTTCATCCAATTTCCGCATTTCGTATTACATTAGTTTGCTAGTGAAGGAACAATTGAATGATTGCTGAACAAAGCGATCCCTACCACGAATATAGTGGTAGGGATCGTTTATTCATTCATACTGACTTAAGCCTTTTTTAAACGCAGCAAGATGATTTTTTGAGGCATCACCAAGCCTTGTCATAACGGTTTTGACATCCTGCGGCAGGTCGGGTAGATCCGCTAATTTCTCATACATGGCTATGTTGTCAACTTCTCCTTGAACGCCAGATTCGAACGCTTTTTTTAACGTTTTGGGGGTGGTTGTATACTGGCTAGCATTATTTTCGGGCGCGGTTATGTTATACCTTGTAAATAAGGGGAGAAGAGCTGTAATGTGCCTTTGCTCAGCCATTTTAATTTGAGAGAAAGGTCTTATGTCACCGAATTCTTTGATGATAGCATCATATCTTGCCTGTGCCAGATACTCATCCTGAATCGCATACGTTAAGGCTTCCTTCAATGTAATGGAAGAGTCTTGTAGTGCTCCTTTTGCACCGTAGTCTTCTGGAAGAGCTTCTGCATTCGCTTCAATAAGATTGAAGTTGAAGAAAATGAAGCTGATGATCGCAATAATCGCTACTTTTTTCAATTTGCTCACCTTGCCTTTTTGTTGATTAACCTTCCTACAAAAGAGGAGTTTTATGTAATTTTTAATTGGTGAAGTCATTTTGTTTGATTTCCCTTAAAGAACAGCATATGATCTTAACTGTAAAGTGTTAAATTACAGTAGGAGGAACAGTCGTGAGCAAACGTATATTAATGGTTGTTACAACCGCAGATACAATGAAAGAAGGACATAAGACAGGTCTCTGGTTATCAGAGTTTGGGGAAGCGTATATCGAATTTGAAAAGCTTGGCTATCAAATCACAGTAGCTAGTCCGCTAGGCGGAAAAGCGCCTGTTGATGATCGCAGTCTTGAAGGTGGAGAAACGCCTCAAGAAATTCTCGATACTGCCAAATACCTTGAAGATACAGTGAAGCTCGAGAAAATCGTTGGCGCGTCTACTTTTGATGCGATCTTTATGCCTGGTGGGCACGGAACAATGTTTGACCTTCCGGAAAACGATAAGCTTCAGCACTTGATTCGTGAGTTCTATGAATCAAACAAAATTGTTGCTTCTGTCTGCCATGGTCCCGCTGGACTCGTTGGCGTAACTCTTTCAGATGGTAAGCCACTTGTTTCAGGTAAAACGATTACGGCGTTTACAGACGATGAAGAAAGAGAAACAACGCTTGATCAATTCATGCCTTTCTTACTGGAAACTCGTCTTCGCGAACTTGGTGCTGACTTTGTTACAGAAGATAACTGGTCAGATCACATGCAAATAGACGGTAATTTAATTACTGGTCAAAATCCGCAATCAACTACTAGTGTTGCGAAAGAAGTAGTCGAGAAACTTAGCTAATGATTAAGATCCCTAGGAGATAGATAATATAAACGAAAAGGACTCCGAGTTTCGGAGTCCTTTTCGTTTATATTTTTTACTCTTTATCTTTGTCTTTTTTCTTACCGAAAACCTTTTTAGTAGCACCTTTAAATACATTAGAGGCCGTATCAACTGACTTACCAACGACTTTGTTCCCTGTTTTACTCACATTTTTAACAAAGTCTGTTGAAGCGTCAGCGGCTTTCCCTACAAGACCGCCTTCTCCGCTAACTGACTTGACAATATCGTTCGCTGTGTCAGCGGATTTATTCACAAGATCACTTGCGGTTTTTGATGTCTTCTTCACAATATTATCTTCTTTCGTTGAATTTCTCTCAGACATCTCAATCCCCTCCTTCGCGAATTTTGATACAACACTATGCTATGAACGGAATGGTATAAATATGATTTTCAAGTAAAACGTCATTTGAATTTGGAATTTTCTCCACCTAACTGCGAAAAGAGGAGGTATTCGATAGGAAGAAGTGGAAGAATTATTGAACGACCATTTCTATAAGGAAGTGAAAGGATATATGAATCATCAGTTGGATGTACGTGGGTTATTAAAGGGCATTGCCATATGGGAAGTAGTATTGTTTCTTCCGGCTATTTTGTTGTTTTCTTATCTGCCTGATGATCGACTGATCGACATCTTTATTAACGTATTTATTTTCTTTGGTTGTACAATTGGTCTGTTTACGATATCAAGGTATGTTCAGCGGTTTGTGAAGAGAGGATAATAAATTACTAAAAAGGAGGATGCGCATAGTGCACATCCTTCTTTTTAGTAGTCTATTCGATTCTTATGCTTTTCCCAGCTTTGAAAAGGTTCGTTCTTCTCATCCATTTCAATATGGTGAAACGGAATGGTTCTTTGTTCAGGTTTTTTCTCAATTTCGTTATAAATCACGGCATCATCAAAACCAGCGTCAGCAGCTTCATTTCTCGATGCAGCAAAATATACACGGTCTGGGCGAGACCAGTAGATTGCTCCAAGGCACATCGGGCAGGGCTCGCAGCTTGCGTAAACAACACAGCCTTCAAGCTGATGCGTCCCGAGTTTTTGACAGGCGTTTCGTATTGCGACAACTTCTGCATGGGCAGTAGGATCATGATCCGTTGTCACTTGATTGAATCCTTCGCCTATAACAACGCCATTTTTGACGACGATTGCACCAAATGGCCCGCCGTTATGTTCAGTTACGCTTATAGATGCTAGCTGGATTGCATGTGTTAACCAATCTTTCTCCGTCATTTCATCACACTCCTGTACACTAATAATTAGACATATTCCACAGCATTCCCTATCTGATCAAATAAATTTCCATACAGGAGATTGGAATGTTAAGGCGAAGTGTTTTCTTAACGACTAAAGAGCGAGGGGGGGAATTTTTGATTAATGTTATAACAAAATAAGGAGGGAATGAGAATGGAGCTATTAATCCTTGGTGGAACACGTTTTATTGGAAGATATGTAACAGAGAGAGCTTTAGAGAATGGACATACGGTTACGCTATTTAATAGAGGGACTAATAAGCAGCAATTTTCAGAGGTTGAAACGATTATCGGAGATCGTGATGGAGATTTATCCAGTCTAGCGGGAAGAAAGTGGGATGCCGTAATTGATACGTCAGGGTTTATTCCGAGAACAGTGAATAAATCGACGAAGCTTTTACAGGATAGGGTTAACCATTATACATATATATCGAGTGTTTCAGCTTATCAAGATTTCGGAGAAAAGCCATGTACAGAAAGTTCGCCTCTTCAGGAAATCTCAGATACGGAAGCGGAACGTATCACGGCAGGAACAGCTGGACCGATTTACAACGAGCATTATGGTGCACTAAAAGCGAAGTGTGAAGCTGTTGCAGAAAAGAATTTGAGTGGCCGGGTTCTTCATATTCGACCTGGACTCGTCGTAGGGCCGTATGATTATTCAGATCGCTTTACTTACTGGGTTAAGCGAATTCACGAGGGTGGTGAAGTTCTAGCGCCAGGAAACCCTGAGCGTCCGGTACAATTCATAGATGTGCGAGACCTTGCTGATTGGGTATTGCGAATGACGGAACAAAGGGTCGCGGGCGCGTACAATGTGACCGGGAGAGAAAGAATGAATACAATGGGGGAAGTGCTTGCGTCATGTAAAAAGGTGAGCGGAAGTAATGCGGTTTTTCGTTGGGTAAACGAAGAGTTTCTTCTTGAAAATGAAATAGCGCCGTGGACTGAATTACCGCTCTGGCTTCCTGAATCAATGAGCGCAGCTGAGACGAATATTGATCGGGCGCTTCGTGAGGGACTGAGCCTTCGTCCTCTTGAAGAAACGATTCACGATGTTTTAAACTGGCTACCCATTCGAAATGATGAGAACCCATTCAAAGCTGGACTTACAAGAGAGAAGGAGAAAGCCCTTTTACGTATGGCAGAATCACGATGAGTTTTCCCCTCCGAAAATGAGGCGATCTTAACCGAGTGAGTTAAAAGGACAGAGCCTGGCGGCGATCCGTCAGGTTTTTGTTGTTATGCTAGAATAATCTATTGTATGTAGTTGAACGATGTGAGGGAAGAATACTCGGTTTCATCAACGAAACAGAAGGAGGTCAAGATGATATCATTTCTTCTTACTTTAAAGAGGATGTTGTCAGCATTATGGAAAGCGATAAAGGATAAAGAATTTCAAGTTCTTTTCTTTCTTACAACGATTACACTCGTCTCAGGAACAATTTTCTATCACACTGTCGAAAGCTGGTCCGTGTTAGATTCGCTTTACTTTAGTGTTGTTACGCTAACAACTGTAGGGTTTGGGGATTTTAGTCCACAAACCGATTTTGGGAAAATTTTCACGATCATTTATTTATTCACAGGAGTTGGTCTAATTCTTGGATTTATTAATAAGCTTGCTTTACATATGGGGAGAAGTAAAAGGAAACAAGATTTATAGATAGTGATGATAAAGGGAGGGCTCAACTGGAAATGAAGTTGGGCTTTTTTTATCATTCATTAGGACGCACTCAATGCGGAGTTTGATTCCTTGCGTTATAACGAATACAAGCATATAATACAAAACGTAATGTTTACGATTTGTAAAAAGCGAGCTATTGGTATAGGTTGTGGATAATTGCTCTATGCACGGTGCCAAAACGAATAGCATAAATTAGAATAGATGAAGGGATGAATTAGGTTGGCTAAGAAATCGAAAGTAGTAAAAGAACAAAAGCGGCAGGAGCTCGTCATGAAGTATGCTGAGCTACGAAATGAATTGAAGGCAAAAGGAGATTTTGAAGCGTTACGAAAGCTCCCACGTGATTCATCACCAACACGCTTGAATAATCGGTGTGAAGTAACTGGTCGTCCGAAGGGGTATTTAAGGAAATTTAAAATGTCTAGAATTGCGTTTCGTGAATATGCTCATAAGGGGCAGATTCCTGGGGTGAAGAAGTCAAGCTGGTAAAAGGGTAGGGGAAGATATGGAGTGCAATGAACATTTGTTGAAGATGCTCGTTCGTGATATCGTGGCGAAGCTCCCTGAGAAGGAGAAAGCCCTCTATCAGTTCATCGATGAACTGGAAGTTAGGTTAATACAATCAGCGGCTACACCGGATCAATACCTTAACCTTCTGAAAAAGTATTCCCCATATCATGAAGCAGCTAATGAGTTTGGTATCTCAGCTTATAAGGCGAGAACAATGATGCATCGGATTGAATGGAAGATTGCCGCAAGATTGGATGAAAAGCTTCAGCGTATGAAATGGTTGGAGCAACCTTCAAGTGGAAAAAGAGTCATAAAAGGTTATCTCACGTTCTAAATGAAGAGAGGCAGCTCGCAATCGAGCCGCCTCTCTTTTTCATTAGGAACTACAGTGATTTGAAGTAGGTACAAACCGTTTCAATTCCTTTTGTGAAATTATCAATGTGAAAATGTTCATTTGGAGCATGCAAGTTTTCTGATGGTAAGCCGAAGCCCATAAGGACGACGGGTGCTTCGAGAACGCGAGCGAACACTTCTACGATTGGTATTGATCCCCCTTCTTTAGGGAAGAGAGCGCGCTCGCCGTATACTTTTTCATAAGCATCGGCCGCTTTTTGAATCATAGGATCATTCGAATCAAGCGAGACTGGGCGTGCTTGAATAAATTGATTAACGGTCATCGTAGTACCTGCAGGTTGATGCTCGAGCAGGTGTTTTTCAATTAATTCGTAGATGTGCTGAGGATCCTGCTTCCCAACGAGACGACAGCTAATTTTACCAGTTGCTTCTGATGGAACAATCGTCTTAATTCCATCACCCTGGTAGCCACCTGAAATGCCGTTCAATTCGAGCGTCGGGCGAATGCCTGTCCGTTCCTTGAAGGAGAATCCTTTCTCACCAAATAAGGAAGTTAGTCCGAGCTCTTGCTTCATCGCTTCATCATCAGATGGAATACGAGCAATCTCTTCTCTTAATTCTTCTGTTAGTTCTGGTACCCCTTCGTAAAATCCTTCAACAGCAATGGATCCATCTTCGCTATGAAGACTATCGAGTAGCCGAACAAGGGAATGAACCGCGTTTGGAACGCCGCCACCATAAACTCCTGAATGCAAATCAGTATTCGCTGTTTTCACCTTCACCTCCATCGCAAGGGCGCCGCGTAGAGACGTACAAATGGCAGGTAATCCTTCTTTAATAAAAGAAGTATCTGAAATCACAACCGCGTCAGCAGCGAGCTTATCAGTGTTTTCTTCAATAAAAAGTCCAAGATGTGGACTTGCGATTTCTTCCTCACCTTCTATACAGAACTTCACATTGACGGGTAGCTTGTTATCTTCTTGCATCAGCAGTTCCACCGCTTTGATATGAATAAACAGCTGCCCTTTATCATCCGTTGCACCGCGGGCATAGATCTTATTATCACGAATAACGGGTTGAAATGGCGGTGTTTCCCAAAGTTCGAGTGGGTCAGCAGGCTGTACATCATAATGGCCATAGATAAGAATTGTCGGTTGATCTTCCGCATAAAGCCAGTCGGCGTAAACGATCGGATGGCCGTCTGTTTCGATGACTTCAATGTTTTCCATGCCAGCTTTTTCTAAAGAATTTGCGACCCACTCAGCCCCTTTTTGAACGTCTGACTTATGGGTGGGAACGGCTGAAATACTTTGGATTTTTAGAAATTCTTCTAGCTCGTTAAGAAACGCATTTTTATGTTGTTCGATGGCTTTTTGCATATAGGTTTTCCTCCTCTATTATGTTGTCCTTATTATAGTCGAGTGTGGCTTATTTTTACATTGAAGCGTATTATAATGATGGATAAAAAAGGTAAACTGATAACAGTGCCTTGAATTTAAGATTAAAATTATTACATTCACATTAATTAGTTGTCATATTGAGTGAGTCTAAATACCTCCATGTGGAATCGATTCCTGATACGAAAGAACTATTTATTTTTGGTTTGGAAACCTTTTCAATACACGATTGCAAACCGCTTTCTTTTCTGTGAGAGTAGGGTTTACGTATCAAAAGTTGTGTATGAAATGTGACTTTTCGAGCTTGTTGACGTGTTCACATATTTTCCATACAGTTATGGCGAACGAAACAATCAACTAAAATTTTGAGGAGTGTGGCAGATGGGGAACGTGAAAAAGTCTTCTGTTTTTAAGGGGATTGCACTATCGACAATTATGCTAGTAAGTGGATTTGCAGGTACACCATTAACAACGAATGCAGCTGAAAATGAAGCTGAAACAGCTGTATGGTCACGTCAAGATGCGCAGGATTATGACTTATCAAAAGATAACACTGCACCTAACATTGACAATGTAGATGAAGTCGCTCCAGACTATTGGGTTTGGGATACATGGCCGCTACGTAACCGTGATGGATCAATTGCTCAGATAAACGGTTACCAGGTTGTTTTTGCACTTACAGCATCTAGAGAATATACATGGGGTGGCCGACATGACGAAGCTCAAATTCGCTACTTCTACTCGAAGAACGGGAAAGATTGGAAGATGGGCGGACTTGCTTATGATTCAGAAGATGCACTAGGTGCTCGCCAATGGGCAGGATCAGCTATGATGGATGACGATGGAAAGATACACCTTTTCTATACAGCAACTGGACGTAAAGGCGAAGAACAAACAACATTTGAACAGCGTCTTGCGAAAACAACGTTTGATATCGAAGCAGATAAGAAATCAAAATCTGTTGAACTAAGCAACTTTGGCGAACACGAAATTCTTGCTGAAGCAGACGGTGAGTACTATGAAACGCAAGAACAAAAAACTGGTAATATCATTTATTCATTCCGTGACCCATGGTTCTTCCAGGACCCTAAGACAGGAAAAGAATACTTAATCTTTGAAGGAAATACAGCTGGAGACGACAAGTCACTTGATCCAGAAAACATTGGCGATGCTGATTTCCGTTCTTCTCACGATGTACCAGCTGGCGCTGAAGATTACAACGGGAACGTTGGGATTGCTGAAGCACAGAATGAAGATCTAACAGACTTTGAATTGCTTCCACCACTACTTGAAGCAAACGGTGTTAACCAGCAGCTTGAACGTCCTCACCTTCTTGTTAAAGGCGGAGACTACTACCTCTTCACAATCACACATAAATTTACGTTTGCTCCTGGATTAACTGGTCCTGATGGTCTTTATGGCTTTACGAATGATTCTCTTCGAGGAGACTACGAGCCGCTTAACGGCAACGGTCTTGTTGTAGCAAACCCTGAAGATGATCCTTTCATGACATACTCTCATGCAGTTATGCCGAACGGTACAGTTATTAGCTTTGTAAATGAGTATCGTGATGAAAATGGTGAGCTTCAATATGGCGGTACATTTGCACCAACGCTTAAACTTTCGATCCATGGTAACGAAACAAAAGTAAACGGCGCACTTAAGCCAGGGCAAATCATGCCATCACACTAAAACTGGGAAACCAGACTAAAGGAGACTTACAAACATGAATAAGTTTTCAAAAACAGTAGCGACTTCCGTACTCGGATTCGCTACCCTGTTTTCAAGCTTTGCTCCGGCAACAGGCTTTGCGGCTGAGAGCGAAACGTCGAACTGGACAAGAGAAGATGCAGCAAAGATTGTGCAAAACAAGGATAATACAGCACCTGAAATTAATACAAAAGATCTTGAGCAGATTGCGCCAGATTATCATATCTGGGATACGTGGCCTCTTCGAAAAAAGGATGGCTCCATCGCAACTGTGAACGGATATAAAGTGATCTTCTCACTGACAGCACCAAGTGATGTATTGCCTGGTAAGCGTCATGATATCGCTGAAATCCGCTATTTCGTTTCAAAGAATGGTAAGGACTGGGAGCTTGGTGGAACTGTTTTCAATGAAGAACAGGCACTAGGTTCACGTCAATGGGCAGGTTCTGCCATGATTGAAGACGGCGAAATCAATTTCTTCTATACGGCAACTGGTCGTAAAGGCGAAGAGCAATTGACTTATGAACAGCGTCTTGTAAAAGCTTCTGCTGATGTGGATGCATCGAAAAAAGGAGTCGAATTTACAAACTGGTCTGATCATGAAGTGATTCTTGAGCCAGATGGCGAATACTACCAGACAATGGAACAAAGTAAGCAGGGCGACATCGCTTATGCATTCCGTGATCCATGGTTCTTCGAAGATCCTAAAACAGGCGAAGATTATATTTTGTTTGAAGGAAATTCCGGAGGCACGCCTGCAGAGCGCTCGGTTGAACAAGAACACATTGGTTCTGAAGACTTCGCTACTGTAGACGAAGTACCAGAAGTATCAAAGCTCTTTAACGGTAGCATTGGTATCGCAAAAGCAGAGAACGATGACTACACTGAGTTTGAAATCATGCCTCCGTTGATGGAAGCGAACAGCCTGAATCAGGAACTTGAGCGTCCGCATATCGTGACAAAAGGGAATAAATATTACCTTTTCACTGATACGCACAAGAACAAATTCGCTCCTGGAACGAATGGTCCAGATGGTCTCTATGGCTTCGTATCAAACTCTCTAACAGCGGACTATGAACCTCTTAACGGTAGTGGTCTTGTTGTAGCGAATCCAGAGAATGAACCATATCAAACGTACTCATGGATGGTAATGCCGAATGGCACAGTGGTTAGCTTTGCGAACTTCTATGACCTAAATGGCTTAACGATCGATGAACTTGGAGCGCAATCAGAGCAGTACCAATTTGACCACTTTGGTGGCACACTAGCACCATCTCTTAAACTTTCCATTCATAATGATGAAACGAAGATTGTGAAAGAAATGGATGCTGGCGTATTTAAATAATCTTTTATGGTAACTGTCGGGGGACACACTTCGGCAGTTACTTTTTTATTCAGAGATATCCTATTCGTAAACTCGATGGACAGGAGAGCTTGATACGATGAGAAAATGGTTGCTAGCTGTCGGAGCTATCTTAGTAATCGGCATAATTATACTCATAATGAGCTGGAATGAAAACAATGAATCTTCCAGGCAAGACGAAGTAAAAGAAGCGGGGATCCTAGAAGACTACAATCAATCGTATCGACCCCAATTTCACTATACGCCGATGCAAAACTGGATGAATGATCCAAATGGAATGGTCTTTTTTGAAGGACAATACCATTTATTTTATCAACATAATCCTTCTGGAAATGAATTTGGCAACATGGGCTGGGGCCATGCGGTTAGTGAGGACCTTTATAACTGGGAAGAGAAGCCAATGGCGCTAGAGGCGGATGATCAGGGAATGATTTTCTCGGGTGGTGCGGTCTATGACGAGAACAATACGAGCGGTCTTTTTAAAGAAGGAAAAGGGGGTCTCGTAGCGTTCTATACAATCGCTGGTGAAGAACAAACTCAGGCGCTTGCTTATAGTGAAGATGGTGGCGAAACATGGAAAAAGTACGGTGGTAACCCAATACTTCCGAATCCAGGAATCAAAGATTTTCGAGATCCAAAAGTGATCTGGCACGAGGAGTCTGAAAAGTGGATCATGCTTCTCGCTGCTGGAGATAAAGTTATCTTTTACGGTTCGGATAATTTGATCGATTGGCAGCAGCTTAGTGAATTTGGTGTCGATCAGGGAGCGCAGGGTGGCGTTTGGGAAACACCAGAGTTATTTAAACTACCTGTCGATGAGGATTCGGAGAATGAAAAATGGGTGCTACAGGTGGATATGAATCCAGGCAGCATCGCCGGCGGATCCGGTGGACAGTATTTTATCGGTGATTTTGATGGAGAGACGTTCACGAGAGAAGGCGCAAAAGAAGACATTAACTGGGTCGATTATGGAACTGATTTCTATGCGGCTCAAGCCTTCAGCAATCATGAAGGTAATCCGATTTGGATGGCGTGGATGAGCAATTGGAAGTATGCGACTGATTTGCCAACGGATCCGTGGAAAGGGGCGATGTCTTTACCACGTCAGGTTTCTTTGAAAGAAGTGAACGGAGAAACGCGTCTTATCCAAGAGCCTGCGGGTGAGATTGAGTCAAATCGTTCTAAGAAGTTAGTGGATTTATCGGATAAAGAAGTGGAAGGTCGAATGCCGCTTGATGATTTTAAAGCAGATACGTATGAGGTGATCGCTGAATTTGATTTAGACACGTCAGGTGAATTCGGCTTCCGCGTTCGAAAGGGAGATGAAGAGGAAACGATTGTAGGTTATGACTCCAAGAATAATCTCGCGTTTGTTGATCGGCAAAATAGTGGCGATACAGGATTTCATGAACAGTTTCCTGGTGTGTATCGAGCTCCGCTTGAACCAACGGAAGATGGCAAAGTGAAGCTCCATCTTTTTGTTGATCGCTCTTCCGTTGAATTGTTTGTGAACGATGGAAAGCGTGTTATGACAAATCGGATCTTCCCATCTGAGGAAAGTGATGGTTTTGAGATCTATGCGATGAATGGCAAAGTGACACTTGATTCTTTAGAAGTGTATAAGCTTGATTCTTCGTGGAAAACGGGTGGGGAAGAGTAAAGGTTACATGTTGAGAGCGGTCATCTGCGATAAAGATGACCGCTTTTTCGTATTGGAGACTTCTTGTTGAGAGGTGAATCTCGTTATTTCCGCGAATTCTGGAATATATCCGCGATATTTTATTTTATTCCGCGAAAAACGTGATTTTTCCGCGATATTCTTAATTATTCCGCGAAATGCTCGATAATCGAAAATAAATAGGTCCATAGAAGGGGTTTCCTTTTCTTGGATTGGGGTACAAATAGCTATCTTGTAAATAATGGGGGATGTATGGAAATGGAATCATCATTTTCAAATTCAGAACAGCAAAAGTTTGTCAGTACTCTTCAGTCATTCAAGGAAAACCGTCAGAATCCAGTTGTGTTAGAAGAACTATTATCAGACGCTGCCGTTCTCATTGACCAGAATAATCTCGAATCCCTTTATCAACTCGCTAGTGACTATGATAAGGCGGGCGTTTTTGAAGGTGGACCATGGGAAGAACCTCGTAAATTACAACCGCCTCTTGTAGGGGGATCTTTTAAAATAGACGGAAACTATTCGATTTTTGAAGTACTAAGTGAGCTTCGTATGCTTGCGATTGCGAAAGAGGAATATACTCATCCAGATGTTTCGAGCGAACAGGCTCGCACTTTTCTAAACAAAGTCATGGCGCTAAATCTCCAAATGATTTTCCCAGCTGAGACGGAGGAAGCAAGAATCAATCAAGGTCAAGAACAAAAGAGGGGCATGAACCTTTTTCAATTTTTAGCTGAAAAGATGTCGCTCGGATCGCTGTCGGCTACGTTTGTGGATGAAATTGATCGACTAACCGCACAGCGCCCGATCATGGTAAAGCGAATTAAAGAAATGATCGGTTACGCTGAAAATCTCTTGTCTTCAGAGGACTTAAGCACAGAAGGACGCGCGAGCATTCAGCGCTATCTCGATAGCGTGCATGCTCCGACGGAACTGAGTCAATCCTATCCGGACTTTATGGACTATCGCGATCAATTCAATGCGTTATCTGAAATGGAGAAAGAGTTAGAAGCGGAACGGTTCGCTGATGTCATGCGTGATACAGGTCTCGTTTCTCCCATTCACGCACAGCTTGCTCGTACCCTTGCTGAGGAGGACGCTTCTCATCTACTCGTCCTCACGCTTGGATTAACTGAAAAAGGTGAAGCTAATTTAAATGAGCATTTTTCTTTAGTAAAAGAGCTCATTTTACTATCCATCTATCCTGTCACAGCTCAGTCCCTCTATGGACTTGCGCGCATGCTTGAGCGTGGGGTTTTATCTTCTCCTCCGGTAATCCCAGGGCTTGAAAGGATCATTGAAATCGATATGCTAGCAGAAGTAGAAAAGGATTTAATGGCTTCACGGAATCATCCTGATGATGTGACGCCTGTGGGGATTTTACTTTCAGGTCTACTGAGTGTGCTAGGGCAACCGCTTGGCATTGGTCAGGGGATGAATCCTACATGTCAATCTGCGCGAGGAATCAGCCTTTGGTCACAGCACGACCCTGGATTCCTTCTAGAACTTGTTGCAAGAGCGTGTCGGGATGGTGAAGTTGATATTTCGTTTGAAGGGGCTGAAATTAATTCTTCTCTCATCTTAGGAGGTCTAGCTCCGGATCTTCACAAAGAGCTTGATGCCGTTTCTCTTATCCTCGTTCCGCATCTTGATCGCGTTTACGATGAAATGATGAAGCGCAGTGCCTTTCGTGGGGAAGATGGTCATAAATTTGTGAATCCAGAATTTTACGGTCAGTGGATATCCAAAGAGTTTTCTTCTGTTATCAATCCAGTTACTGGTGGCGTGTCAGATTATGAGCAGTTTGCTCGGCTTTTTTACGCGACGCATCATCCAGACTACAACGCAGGACATCAGCTCATTTATCCAAACCCGGTCGGAATTTTCGTTACGACGGCTAATGCGGACTTACTCGGGTTGCATGCCATTTCGATTCAACGTATTGCTGCGGATTCATCCGGACAAATGAGAGTTTATTTCTATAATCCGAACAATGATAGCGGTCAAGATTGGGGGCAGGGCATTAAGTCAACGGTTCGGAATCACGGCGAAGAGGAAGGGGAAGCGAGCCTTCCATTTGATCAATTCCTTTCACGTGTTTATGCCTATCACTATAACCCAAACGAGATGGGCGATTTAGCGGTCGTTCCAGATGAATTGATTGATCGGGTGACATCTCTCGCAAAAGAAAGCTGGGGACAGAAATATCAGTGGGCAGATTTAACGAATCCGTTTTTAATTTAAAAGGTTGATGGGTTCCCTTCTTCTTCATAGAAGGTGGACCCTTTTCTTATTAAGGGGTAGAGTAGAGAGAATAGATGATTCACTAATTAGGAGGTACATAATATGGAAGCAAAACTAGTGATTGATGCACGCGCGATACTTGGAGAAGGTCCTTGCTGGGATGATCAAAGCCAGCTTCTCTATTGGGTGGATATTGAAGGGAAGAAGGTTCACGCCTACAATCCAATGACCGCAGGCAATATTGAGACGCAACAGGAGCAAATGGTTGGCACAATTGCTCCGCGAGAATCAGGCGGACTTGTGATGGCGATGGCCGGTGGCTTTTATGCGATGAACCTTTCTACGGAGAGCGTGGAAGCAATCACCGATCCAG
This sequence comes from Anaerobacillus sp. QJM3NY_17, assembly GCF_056173665.1. Classification (NCBI taxonomy): domain Bacteria; kingdom Bacillati; phylum Bacillota; class Bacilli; order Caryophanales; family Bacillaceae; genus Anaerobacillus; species Anaerobacillus sp. QJM3NY_17. The sequence goes on from NZ_CM149685.1 coordinate 903,399, forward strand.
AAAGCCATTTACCAGATAACCGATTTAATGATGGCAAGTGTGATCCGGCAGGCAGGTTTTGGGCAGGTACGATGCACTTAGAAGGATTAAAAGGAGAAGGAGCGCTTTATTGCCTTGATGAAAACCTTGAAGTGACGAAGAAAGTTGATCATGTGAGTACATCAAATGGTTTGGCATGGTCACCTGATACGCGCTACATGTACTTTATTGATACACCAACGAAAAAAGTTGTCCGCTATGATTATGATTTTTCTACCGGTGATATTCGTAACCCCGTTGAGGTGATCACTATTCCAGACGGAGAAGGGATGCCGGATGGGATGACGAGCGATGAAGAAGGAAATCTGTGGATTGCCCACTGGGGTGGATCTAAGGTAACGAGATGGAATCCTGATACCGGTGAGCGAATGCTAGAAGTAAGCGTCCCTGCATTGAACGTAACATCATGCGTATTTGGTGGAAAAGAGCGGAACGAGCTCTACATTACTACTGCTAGAACGAATACGAGTGAAGAAGAGCTAAAGCAGTTTCCGTATGCAGGCGGAGTGTTTCGAGTGAAAACAAATGTGATAGGCAGTCGAACCTACTCGTTTAAAGGTTAGTCCTTTTCCCTTCCTTCTTGTTTAAAAGTCTTCTATAATAGTAGGAAAATAATAGAAAATGAATGGAAAAAGAAGGGGAGGCTGAGTGTGAAACTAAAATCACTCATCGCAATGGGGCTTTTTTTATTGCTGCTTGCGGGTTGTTCGGATCAACCATCAGCGGTTGATGCGTTCGATACATATGTTAAGGACTGGAATAAACAAGAATTTAGCAGCATGTATAAGAAGTTATCACCTGCTATGCAAAAGGAAATATCAGAAGAAGACTTTGTTGATCGCTACAAATCTATTTATGGCGATGTAGAAGTCGAGGATTTGAAAGTTACTTTTAAGAAACCGGAAGAAGAGCCTGAGCCAAATGATGAAGGAGAAGTGACGTTTCCTTTTTCAGTGTCGATGCAGACACTAGCTGGCGAAGTTTCGTTTGATAACGAAGCAACGCTAGTCCTGACTGAAGGAGACGACGCTGATTCTTACGGTGTGAACTGGAATCCTTCGTTTATTTTTAAAGAATTGAAGGAAGGTGATGAGGTCGCCATTCGTTCTTCAGTTCCGGTTCGTGGTGAATTGACCGATCGGAATGGAGAGGGCTTAGCGATCAATGGTACGGTTAAGCAAATTGGCGTTGTGCCGCAGGCCATTGAATCTGATCAAGAAAAGATTGTGAATGAGCTTAGTGATGCGTTGAAGGTGAGCGTAGCGGATATTGAGAAAGAGCTTAATCAGGGGTGGGTGCAGTCTGATCCAACACAATTCGTTCCGCTAAAAAGCGTGATGGAATCAGAGGAAGAGTTACTTGCTGAAGCAAGTGAGATTACAGGCGTTCAGATAAACAATACGACTGAAAGAATCTATCCTTTTGGTGAAAGTGCTGCACATTTAACAGGCTATATTCGTCAGATGCAGAAAGAAGATCTAGAGAAGTATGCAGGAAAAGGGTATTCCAGCTATGAAAGCATTGGAAAGGCTGGCCTCGAGCAAGTGTATGAAGACGAGCTTCATGGTGTAACGGGCTGGTCGATTGAAGTAAAGGGAGCAGATCCTGAGAAAGTGATTGCCAGTAAGGAAAAGGTTGATGGCGAGAACATTCAAGTTACGATCGATGGCACTGTCCAACAGAAGTTGTTTGAAGAGCTTGGAAAAGATCCGGGAACTGCGGTAGCGCTCCATCCAACAACAGGTGAGACGCTTGCATTAACAAGCTCCCCTGCCTATAATCCAAATGATTTTACACTTGGGTTTGACGAAGGCGAGTATGCGAAGTTAGCTGATAATAAGGATCTTCCTTTTTCAGCGAAGTTTAATAAAACGTATTCACCAGGCTCGACGATTAAGCCGCTTACTGCCTCGATCGCACTACGAGATGGGGATTTAGATCCGAATGCAGTTGAGAAAATTGATGGTTTGAAGTGGCAGCCAGACTCAAGCTGGGGTGGATATAAAGTGACGCGCGTGAAGCCTGCAGATCCGGAAGTAAACCTTGCAGAAGCGCTTATGCATTCGGACAATATTTATTTTGCACGTAAAGCGCTGGATCTTGGCGCAGATAAGTTCCAGAAAGGATTGGAGTCGTTCCAGGTTGGTCAGGAAGTTGAGTTTCCTTTTCCAACTGAAAACTCTTCGATCTCGAACGGAGGGCTCGATGATAATGACATTCTTTTAGCTGACTCTGCCTATGGACAGGGGGAGCTACAGATTTCTCCTTATCAGTTAGCGATGACCTATACGACGTTTGCGAATGATGGCGTGATGCTGAAACCGACGCTTCGAACGGGAGAAGACGAGTCAGCGGAGGAGTATGAAGTGATTTCTCCTCAAATCGCCTCGATTGTGAGCGATGATCTTGCGAAGGTGGTTTCTGATCCTGAGGGTACCGCTTATGATCCAGTGGTTAAAGGCATTTCGCTCGCTGGTAAGACAGGAACGGCTGAGTTAAAAGCGGCAGGCGAAGAAGAAGGCCCAGAAAATGGACTGTTTGTCGCGTATAATACGGACAAGAACGACTTACTTGTCGCGATGATGGTCGAAGGTGCCTCAAGTCACGATATTACAGGCAAAGTAAAAGACGTTTTCGCTGAAATGCAGTGATGTTGGATGGACTTTGGCTGGCTGATCGCGGTTTATTGGCCAAATTCCTGATATATTGGCTAAACTGAGATTTTATTGTCCAAAACGCGAATATATTGTCCAAAATCAACTATTATTGGCCAAACATACTAAAGCCTCGATTCTCACACAGAATCGAGGTTTTTTTCTGGAAAAGTAAGGAATCTTAAAAGGAATTCTCGGCACTCTCATGGAAAGTAATAAGGATAAGCTAGATTCAATCGAAAGGGGGGTGTCGAACGATGCAGCATAATGATCTTTGTATGATAGATCGATTAGAAGGGTTCACGCCTGAGGTTAGTAGATTGGTTTCGATGATGAATTACGCTAGATATACGACGGAAGAGACGATAAAAGGATTAACTACCGAACAGCTCGATTTTCACCTTGATGAAAAGAGCAATTCAATCGGCATGCTGCTACAGCACATGGCTTCGGTTGAAAAGGCGTTTCAAATTATGACATTTCAAGAGCGAGAGTTAAATGACGAGGAATGGGAGGAGTTTGGGACAGGGATTGAGCTTGGAGAAAAGGCAAGATCAGTCATTCGAGGGCGCGATCTGGATGATTATTGGAGTGAACTCAGTCTTGTGCGTGCTCATACGCTGGATCACCTGCGAAAGAAGGACGACAAATGGCTCGAAAAAGTCACACCGTTTGGTTGGGATGAAAAGGCTAACCATTATTTCAAATGGTTTCACGTGATGGAAGATGAAATTAGTCATCGCGGGCAAATACTCTTAATTAAAAGAAGAATAAAGAGTTAGAGGTGAAACAAAGTGCATAATGGAACACTGATGACAATACGAGACAAAGCATTATATGTAGAAGTGCATGGTTCAAAAAATAACCCGCCTCTTCTTTATCTACACGGAGGACCAGGAGAGAGCTGCTTTGATTTCTCTTACCATCAGACGGATCGACTGAAAGAGAATTTCAGAGTGATTGCGATTGATCAGCGTGGCGTTTGCCGTTCAGAAGCGGTGATTAATGATGAAGAATTTGGCTTGATGGATTTAATCGAAGACTGCGAAGCGATTAGGAAGCAATTTGAATTAGAATCGTGGTCAGTGCTCGGTCATTCGTTTGGTGGCTATCTTGGTGTCCTCTATGCCAGTCTTTATCCTGAATCAATTGATCATTTACTGCTTGAATGTCCGACGTTTGATTTTACGTTAACATCGAGAAGCTTGTTGAAAAAAACGAGTGCGCTCTTAGACAAATATGGGGAGCATCAGAAAGCAAAAGAGAGCTTAGAAATCGCCAAGGATTCTGATATTAAGAATCGAGAGCTTGCAGAGCTTTATGGAACATACAGTGATTACCTTGAAGAGAATCGAATGGAAATATACATTTACAATTCGAACGAGCCTACAGACTATAGCTATTATAGTGAGGCGAAATGGGATGAGCTTTATGATAAATCAGAAGTTCACTATAACCTGTTAAGAGAAGAAGGAGAAATCTTTCATTCACTCATTCCACATCTATCAAAGCTTACGATGCCAACTCTCTTATTAACAGGAGAGCACGATCCTGTGACATCTGAAGAACAGATCGACGCTTTCAAGAAGTACGTTGAAAATGGGGCAATCTATCATTTTGCAAACAGCGGCCATACTCCCCATGATGAGGAAGCCGATCACTTTGCTCACGTTATAACTCAATACATAGGTGATAAAAGAGGAGAATAGACACATGTTTACATATCAAATTAATGACGATCTTTACCTAAGAATGTATTCGCTAGAAGATGCAGAAGCACTTTATCATTTAATCGATGAATCAAGAGATTACTTGAAAGAATGGTTAGCGTGGGTTGATTACAATACAGATATTGAGGCTTCCCGAGAGTTTATTCAAAGTACGCTAAAAGGCGTTAGTGAAACAGGAGGATATCCGAAAACGCTCGGCATGTTTTATAAAGGTGAGCTTGCTGGAACGATTGGGTTTAATGAAGTGAATCGAACTCATCAGTACGCGACAATTGGATACTGGCTAAGCGAAAAGTTTCAGAAGAAAGGCATCGTAACGGAGGCGTGCCGTGGGATTATTAATCTAGGATTTAATGAAATCGGGCTCAATCGGATTGAGATTCGTGCGGCCTCAGGAAATAAGAAAAGCCAGGCGGTTCCAGAACGACTAGGTTTTACGAAAGAAGCGGTGGTACGGGAGGCGGAGCTCGTTAATGGACAATTCTATGATCACATTGTGTACGGAATGCTAGCGAGAGAGTGGTTAACAAAATAAAAAGAGGCATAAAAAAACTCCAGGGGGAGAGAATCCTCTGGAGAAATTAAGGTAGATCAACTTTCCTCATTAAATACTCTAGTTCTTCCATTGTGCACTCATAGAGCTGTTTATCTTTTAATTTATAAATTCCACGGTCTAATAGACGTTGAATGAAGGACTGTTTTTGTTTAGGATCTTGCTCGGCATTGCTTAGGTGTGACACGTTTCATTCCTCCTGTCAAGTATATCCAGGTAATATGTTCCACTTTGGGTCCATGCTCAAACCTTAATGAGCACATTTCTAAAAAAGGATAAAGCGCTTTCGTGACGAATGCTAGATGATAACGATTAGGGGGGATACGATATGGCGAAATATGACGTACTACTAGGGGCAGAGCCTTTTTACTTTGAAGGGAATCACATTGGTGTACTTGTTCTCCACGGTTTTACAGGTTCGACGCAAAGCATGCGTTATCTTGGGGAGCAATTGGCTTCAGAAGGGTATACGGTTTGTGGTCCGAGGTTGAAAGGTCACGGTACTCACTATGAAGACATGGAGCAGAGTACATATGAAGAATGGATCCAGTCTGTTGAAGATGGTTATCAATGGTTAAACGAACGATGTGAGGAAATCTTTATTACAGGCCTGTCGATGGGCGGCACGCTAACGCTTTATTTAGCTGAAAAACATCCTGAAGTGAAAGGGATCATGCCGATTAATGCTGCGATCGATTTACCAGGTCTTGAACAAATGAGAGGAAAAACAGAGCCGCGTTTCCTTGATGCAATTGGATCAGATATTAAAGCGGAAGGTGTCGATGAGCTCGCATACGAGAAAACGCCTACGAAGTCGATTCAAGAGATTCTTGTTTTAACCGAGATTACACGAAAGAGGCTTGAAACAATATCGGCGCCGACATTAATTTTTAAATCACTAGAAGATCATGTTGTGCCGCCAGAGAATTCGACTACGATTTATAATGAAATAGCTTCATCGAATAAAGAAGTGATCGAACTAAAAGATAGTTATCACGTAGCGACGCTCGATCATGATAAAGAGTTGATTGCAGAAAAGTGTAAAGCATTTGTGAAAGCTCTTCTATAAAGGAGGTTTTAAGATGGAAGTCAGACAGCTAACAGCGGATGACGCTGAAGCTTATTGGGAACTTCGGTTAGAAGCGTTAAAGAAAAATCCAGAAGCATTTGCCTCAAGCTATGAAGAGGCGATTCAAAAAGATGATCCGATTAAAAGTACAGCGAGAAACATGGAATCTGGTGCCACTTTTGGAGCTTTTGATCAAGAAAAACTAATTGGTGTGATCACTTTTGTCAGAGGCAGCGGCATCAAGGTTCGTCATAAAGCTGATTTATTTGCTGTTTACGTGACGCCAGAATATCGTGGCAAAGGGGCAGGGAGAGCACTTCTATCCCGCGTGATGGATTATGCGAAAAGTCAGGATGCTCTCATTAAGTTAAGCGTTTCAGTTGTATCTACGAATGAACGGGCTAAACATCTGTACAAAAGCTATGGATTTAAAACCGTTTACATTGAAGAGAAGGCCCTTTATGTTCAGGGAAGGTTTCTAAACGAAGAACATATGGTGCAATACTTTTAAGAACTAGCAGACGTCACGATGACGTCTGCTTTGTTGTGAAATCTTCATTATAAAGAGCAACGCTGTAGGGAAAGAGCTCAGCTGTCATCATTCCATCTCGAACAGCGGGATCACTTTTCATAAGCGCTTCTGCTTCTTTTTCAGAAGAAACCTGAATGACAACAATTCCAAAAGAAGAAGGGTCGTTGTTTAACGTTCTGCCAGCCATAATGAGCATATTATTCTTCAACAGCTGCTGAAGGGCATGGAAGTGCTCTGATACAATACTGTTCTCTTTGTCAGTCCAGTTGCTTTCTTCTAGTAGTTCGGGAATGAGCGTTAGCTTGTATAGAAATTGTTTCATTTGTAACCTCCATAACTGGCAAATCAGAGGCACAAGGCTCTTCTGATTAAAAAGTCACCATGTATAGTTTGTTTCTCCATTAAAGAAAGAAATCCTCTATTTTGGGGAAGGTTGTGCTCGCAATTACTAGAAATATGAACAGAAAAATAGCTAGAAACGCTTCATAGCTTAAATTTTTTAAGTCGAACCACTGTTTCCTCTTTCAGAGCAGTGGTTTTTTTGTGCTTCGGTAACGAAATAAAGCAAAAAAGTGCATAACTTTCTGTTTTTTTTACCGTTGAAACGCTTACAGAACGCAGTATAGAATATTAACCAGACATTAAAACGCATACATAACTGTGCGGATCACTTTGATTCCGCTTACAAAAAGGAGAGGCAGCAATGAGTTTATTTACAGTCGGTTCATTTCTATTTTTTACTGGTATGGTAGCCGTGATCTCCTACCTAGTGACAAGAAAGGAAGATTTAGCAACACAGGATGGATATTTTCTAGGAGGAAGAAGTCTAGGCGCATGGGTCATTGCAGGTTCATTGATGCTGACGAATCTTTCAACTGAACAATTAATAGGTTTGAATGCTCAAGGGTATTCAGACACTATTGCGGTTATGGGGTGGGAAGTTGGTTCAGCCATCTCACTTGTGATCGTGGCTTTCTTCTTATTGCCACGGTATCTTAAAGGTGGTATTACGACGATTCCAGATTTCCTAGAGGAACGGTATGATTTTGGGACTAAGCAAATTGTTACCATTCTCTTTCTTTTTGGATATGTTTTCAATTTGCTCCCACCTATTCTTTATTCAGGGGCGGTGGCGCTAAATGGACTTTTCAATATTCCGGAAGTTTTAGGTCTTGGTCGAATGGCAAGTCTTTATGTAACCGTTTTTGCAATCGGAATTATTGGTGCGATTTATGCGATCTTCGGTGGTCTTAAAGCCGTTGCTGTATCAGATACGATTAATGGTATTGGTCTTTTAATCGGCGGGTTAATGATCCCGATTATCGGACTGTATGTGCTTGGAGATGGTTCGTTTCTTGGAGGATTTAGCACGATTGTTGAGGACTCTCCTGAGAAATTAAATTCGGTTGGTGATAAAAACAGTCCAGTTCCGTTTGGGACGATGTTTACGGGTATGCTTCTTGTTAATCTATTTTACTGGGGCACGGCTCAGCACATTATGCAGCGAGCGATTGCAGCTAAGAATTTGAAGGAAGGTCAGAAGGGCGTCTTGATTGCTGCCTTCTTAAAACTACTTGGACCTGTGTTTCTTATTTTACCTGGAATTATTACCTTTAATATGTTTGGACCTGGTCTTGAACCAACGGATGCTTACCCGATGCTAGTGAATGAAGTATTACCAAAGCCGCTTGTTGGCTTCTTTGCAGCAGTGTTGTTCGGTGCAATTCTATCATCTTTTAACTCTGCTCTAAATTCATCGGTGACGCTCATTGCTCTTAACATTTATAAACCTTATTTTAATCCAAAAGCGCCGGACAATATAGTTGTACGAAAAGGAAAATTCGTTGGAATTATTCTCGCTATTTTTGCAATGTGTATCGCTCCAATGATTGATAAAGTTCCTCAAGGATTCTTTCAATATTTACAAATCGTAAACGGTTTCTATAACGTGCCGATCTTTACGATTCTCATTGTTGGGTATTTAACGAAACGTGTCCCTTCGATCGCAGCGAAGGTTTCTCTGTTTGTTTTCATAGCGGTCTATGCGACAACTCAACTTATTTGGGATACAGGAATTCACTTCTTGCATATTCTTGGTATTTTGTTTGTGGCTTGTACGATTCTGATGCTCGTGATTGGAAAAATTGCGCCACGTGATAAGGACTTTGTACTTGAAGAGAATGCGCAGGTAGAAATGTCTCCATGGAAGCTTCTGTATCCTGTAGGTATTGCAGCGACAGTAGCGATGATTATTATTTATACGTTGCTTTCACCAATTGGCATCATTTCGTAATGTTCCATTGGATTTCCATTTGATATAATAGGAACAATGTCAAATGGAATGAAGGATGATGTGGGATGAGTAAGGCGAATGAGCCAATCGAATCGCTATATCACAGCGTTTACGAATCATTAGAAAAGCTACAAAAGGAAGTAACTGAGCAAGAAGAGAAGCTGGATCTTGTGGACCCAGCTGATATAGAGAAGCTTGATCGCACACAGTTTGCACTGCAATTGTCCAAGGATGTTCTTGAGAATTTCGTAGCTTCAGGGAAAAGCATGACCATTAATTATGACAAACGCTCGATTACAATTGAAGTAGCGAAATAGAACAGGACCGCGCTTAGGCGGTCCTGTTTTTCATTTCTGTAACGAGACATTTGTGTTCGTTCGGTATTTTCCTGGTGAAGTGCCTGTCACTTTTTTGAACACTTTATTAAAGTAATTGGCATTTTTGTATCCAATGAGAATAGCGATATCCTCTGAAGAATATTTGGTATTCAATAGGAGCTCTTTTGCTTTTTTAATGCGAATATCTGTTAAATACTGTATAGGCGTTTGGTTCGTATATTCCTTGAACTGCCTAGTGAAATGATAACGAGACATGCCGGATGAAGCCGCCATTTCATCTGGGCCTATTTCTTCATTATAATGATTCATTGCATACATCGAAGATTCCACGATTGCCTCAGGCCACTCAGACAGTCGCTTTTCTAGGTTTGAACAGTACGTATAAAGCATCATTGTGAATTGATAAGCCTTACCGGAAGCTTGATGAGCATTAGAAATCTGTCGGTTTGAAGCCATACTTAATAGATTAAGTAAGTAGTGAACCGGCTCCGAATTTGGTTGGAAATGGATAATGTGTCCAATTTGATTTTGAATTTCATCCCAATACTTTTTCACGACATCTCCGTAGAGAGTAAGGTATATAAACTCCCAGCGATCACTATCTTCAGGTAAATAGTAGCGGTAGTCACCTGGAATATTTACGATAAATCCCTGACCAGGTGTTAATTCATGACTTTGTCCATCAATGTCGATGCAGCCCTTACCAGAGATCGTATATTGAAATATGTATTTTCCTGTATCGCGTCGATTTGTCCCGTCCCAATCGTAGAGAGAAGTGGTTTGTTCATCCCATCCGAGTGACCAGATTTGGGCGATGTTCTGAAGTGTAGGATCTGAAAAACGATAGCCGTAAGATCCGTATTGTAATGATTTTTCTTCCATATGATCCCTCCTTAACAAGCAAAATAGTACCATTTATTTAACGAGAACGTACAGGTGAATCATACTCTAAATAGCATTTTAGCTTATATAGGAAAAGAAGTCTAAGCAATAAAAGGCATTATACTTAAATTTATTTACCATTGATCAGATATAGGGATTTTTTTAAACTAGATGTGGATACGAAAACGAGGATGTGAAAACGTTTTCGATTAGAAGACGGAGGTAAGTATATGCCAGTCATGATTAATGATCAAACACTTCAGTTTCACTTACAAGGAAAAGAAGTCAGCTATGTATTTCATGTTATGAAAAATGGGCAGCTCGGACAGCTGTATTTTGGGAAGAAAATCCGAAATCGATCAGATTTCAGCCATTTATCTAAACGAGAATCTAGAGTGACATCCTCTTACATTTACGATGATGACTCAACCTTTTCACTAGATTTAATAAAACAGGAATATCCAGGGTATGGAACGTCAGACTATCGAGAGCCTGCTTTTCAAATCGAACATCCAGATGGAAGTCGCATTTCAGATTTCACCTATCAATCATATGAACTAGTAAAAGGAAAGCCTCGTTTATCAGGTTTGCCCGCTACATATATTGAGGACGAAGAGGAGGCAGATACGTTAGTGATTCATTTGTACGATAAAGTGATGAATCTTTCTCTTTCGCTGATGTATTCTGTTTACCATGGAAGAAATGTCATCACTCGCTCTGCGTTGTTTACAAATCATGGAGAAGAGACTCACGTAATCAAACGAGCACATAGTGCCTCAGTTGATTTTCCAGATGCGGATTATGAAATGATTCAGCTATCAGGTTCGTGGTCGAGAGAGCGTCATATGTCCGAGCGGAAGCTTAGCCCAGGTATTCAAAGCATTCAAAGTACGCGTGGAACAAGCAGTGCACAGCACAATCCGTTTCTTGCATTAAAAAGACCAATGACAACGGAACATACTGGAGAAGTCTACGGATTTAGCTTCGTCTATAGTGGGAACTTCCAGGCGCAGGTCGAGGTAGATCATTACGAGACGGCAAGAATGACAATGGGGATTAATCCATTTGATTTCTCATGGACGTTAGGAAGTGGCACTAGTTTTCAAACACCTGAAGTAGTGATGGCTTATTCCAAACATGGGTTAAATGAGCTCACCCAAACATATCATGATCTCTATCAATCTCGTCTTGCGCGTGGAAAGTGGCGGGATGCGGAACGTCCTGTTTTACTAAACAATTGGGAAGCGACGTATTTCGATTTCGATGAGAATAAACTACTTAGCATTGCTGAAAAAGCGAAGGAAACAGGGGTCGAACTGTTTGTATTAGATGATGGATGGTTTGGTAAGCGAAATGACGATCGGACCTCTCTTGGTGATTGGTTTGTGGATTCTAAGAAGCTTCCTGAAGGATTATCAAATCTTGCTTCAAAGATGAATGATATGGGGCTATTGTTTGGACTCTGGTTTGAACCTGAAATGGTATCAAAAGAAAGTGAACTCTATCAGAAACATCCAGATTGGGTCATTCAAGTGCCGGGACGCTTAAAGTCTATTGGGCGGCACCAGCTTGTACTTGATTTTGCGAATCAGGAAGTGGTGGATTACATCTATGAACAGATGGCTACGATTTTAAATGAAGCGAACATTGACTATGTGAAGTGGGATATGAATCGCTACATGACGGAGATCGGTTCGCTATCGCTTCTGAAAAATCAGCAGGCGGAAGTACCACACCGCTATATTTTAGGTGTTTATGAGCTGTATGAACGTTTAATCGAAGCTTTTCCACACGTCCTGTTTGAATCATGTGCAAGCGGCGGGGCAAGATTTGATCCCGGTATGCTTTATTACGCCCCACAGGCGTGGACGAGTGATGACACAGATGCAATGGAGCGACTTAGCATTCAATATGGAACATCGTTGGTTTATCCGCTGAGCAGTATGGGAGCGCATGTATCAGCTGTGCCGAATCATCAGGTGAAACGAATTACGTCGCTTGAGACAAGAGCGAATGTCGCTTACTTTGGCGCGTTTGGATATGAGCTCGACGTGACAAAGATGAATAAAGATGAGTTGAAGGAAATGACGGAGCAAATCCGCTGGTATAAAGAGAATCGCCAACTCCTTCAATACGGAACATTCTATCGATTAAAAAGTCCGTTTGAACAGAAAGGAAATGTCACAAGTTGGATGAGTGTATCAGGCGATCGAACGAAAGCTATCGTTGGTTATTATCAAGTACTTGCGGAGCCTAACCCGTCATTTAAACGTTTGTACTTAAAGGGGCTTGCTACAGAGAAAGAATACGAAGTAAGCGGCTATGAAGGAACTTACTTTGGGGATGAATTAATGAGCGCTGGAATTCAATTATCAAGCGGTTATGATGGATCACAAACAGGTGGTTTGGAAGAATCAGGAGATTTTTCTTCTCACGTATTTGTATTACTCGAGACGGATCAGAATAATAGAGGTGGAGAAGTATGAAGAAACTTGAACAGGAATTTATTGAACAATTCGGAGAGGAAGGAGAGAGAGCTCTCTATTTTGCTCCTGGGCGAGTGAATTTAATTGGCGAGCATACGGATTATAACGGGGGACACGTCTTTCCATGTGCCTTAAGCGTTGGTACGTATGCCGTTGCAAGAAAACGTGAGGATCAGAAGGTCAGGTTTTATTCCATGAACTTTCCAAGTCATGGAATCATAGAATCTTCATTGGACTCGCTCGTTTATAACGACGAGGATGATTGGGCGAATTATCCGAAGGGAGTCATCGCTCTTTTTCAACAGGACTATTCGATTCCGCATGGCATCGATATTGCCTATTACGGCAATATTCCAAATGGAGCCGGTCTATCATCTTCTGCATCAATCGAGCTAGCCACGTCTGTCGTACTGAGGGATCTTTTTCATGTTCCAATTGAAATGGTTGAAATGGTAAAGCTTTCTCAAAAAGCAGAGAATGAGTTTGTTGGAGTCAATTGTGGAATTATGGATCAGTTTGCAATTGGTATGGGGAAAAAGGATCATGCAGTTCTTCTGAATTGTGACACGCTTACGTATAAGCACACCCCGATCCGTCTAGAAGATCATTCATTGGTTATTGCGAATACGAATAAGCGTAGAGGACTAGCCGATTCCAAATACAATGAACGCCGATTGCAGTGTGAACAGGCTCTCAAAGCTTTGCAAGAAGAGCTTGACGTTAACTCGCTAGGTGATGTGACAGAAGAGCAATTCGAAGCTTATAAGCACTTGATTCTAGATACTAAAACTCGTAAGCGTGCGCGTCATGCGGTTTATGAGAATCGTCGCACGATGAAAGCTGTTGATTTTCTGAACGAAGGCGATGTTGAGGCGTTTGGAAAGCTCATGAATGAATCGCATGTCTCATTACGTGATGATTACGAAGTAACAGGGAATGAATTAGATGCGATGGTGGAAGCTTCTTGGAAAGAAGGGGTCGTTGGGTCACGAATGACAGGCGCTGGTTTTGGAGGCTGTACGATCAGTATTGTGGAGAAGGAAAAGGTCGAGGCCTTCATTAAAAACGTTGGTGAAAGCTACAAACATCAAACGGATCTTGAAGGAGACTTCTATGTTGTTGAAATCGGTGACGGCGCTCACAAGGTGGTGGAAGGAATATGAGGCATCAAAAGAGACCGAATATTTATTTAGAGATTGAGCGCCTTCTACAATACGGTTTGCAAAAACAGCTGATCGAAAGTATGGATGCCGATTACGCTCGAAACGCTCTTCTACACCTTTTTGAATTAAATGGAATTGAATCGTTTCCGCATCCACACGAAGAGCAGCTCGACACACCAACATCTATCCTTGAGAACATGCTTGATTATGCAGTGATGACAGGTTTAATAAAAGAAGACACCGTTACCGAGCGTGATCTGTTCGATCCTAAAATTATGAATACAATCGTTCCACGACCGTCAGAGACCATACGTCAGTTTTATGAAGATTACGGGTACAGTCCAATCAAAGCGACAGATACTTTCTATCAGCTTTCGAAGGATTCGCAATACATTCGAACGAACAGAATTGCGAAGAATGTGCATTGGTATAGTAAGACAGAGTATGGTGACCTTGAAATCACGATAAACTTATCAAAGCCTGAGAAAGATCCTAAAGCGATCGCAGCAGCAAAAGCCAATCCATCTTCAGCCTATCCGAAATGCTTGCTTTGCAAAGAAAATGTCGGGTATGCCGGAAGACTTGATCATCCAGCGCGCGATCAGCATCGAATCATTCCAGTGAACCTTGAGGGAGAAAATTGGTACATTCAGTATTCTCCTTACGTTTATTACAATGAGCATGCAATCATTTTATCTGAGTACCATCGTCCGATGACGATCTCTAAAGAAGGTTTTGATCGTTTGCTTCATTTTACTGAACAGTTCCCTCATTACTTTATCGGTTCCAATGCGGACCTTCCAATTGTCGGTGGATCGATCTTAAGTCACGATCATTTCCAAGGAGGGCATCATGAATTCCCAATGGCGAAAGCGGAGATTCAGGAAGAAGTTCACATTAACGGCTATCGGGATGTGACGATTGGGATTGTAAACTGGCCGATGTCCGTGCTTCGCTTACGAGGAAGGAATCGGAAGCGTCTAACGGAGCTTGCGAATACAATTCTAACGTCGTGGAGAGGATATACTGATCATGATGTCAATTTAGTACATGAAACAGATGGAGAACCCCATAGTACGATCACCCCAATCGCAAGAATGCGCGGAGATCAATTCGAGCTAGATCTTGTGTTACGAAATAATCGAACGAGCGCGAAACATCCAATGGGGATTTTTCATCCACATGAAGAAGTGCATCATATTAAGAAAGAAAACATTGGCTTGATTGAAGTCATGGGTCTTGCGGTTCTGCCCGGGCGTCTTATAGAAGAAATGGAAAAGCTCGCTTCTTATATAGAAGATCATCTTCTTGATCGCGCATTTCATGATGAAGTGGTAGCGAAGCATGTACCTTGGGCAAAAAAGGTGATGAAGAAACATGGATCTCTATCGAAGGATCAGTTACGTGACACGCTTAGACATGAAATTGGTTTAACCTTCTCGACTATTCTAGAACATGCGGGAGTATTTAAACAAGATGAAGCAGGTCAGCAAGCGTTTAGACGTTTCATAAACCAGGTGACTAACTAAATAGATCAAAAAAGTCGTTATCAAAAGGTAGCGGCCTTTTTTGTAGTTCGAACCCCATCATTCCTTCGTTTCTGGTGTCTCAACAATATGTTGTATATAATGAAACCTGAAACGAATGAGCTATTTTACGCTAAGGCATCCATAGATTTACGACGTTTGAAGGGAGGAGCTAAATGGATGAATTACTTTATCTAGGTGTTTTCCTCATCTATACTATTGCTATTCTTATCTTTGGTAAACACGGTTTCGATAAAACGGATGAGCTGAAAGGGTATTTTCTAGCGGGAAGAAATCTGCCTTTGTTTCCGAGTATTGCGTCCTTTTGCGCGACATGGTTTAGTGCAGCATCGCTTCTTGGTCTCCCAGGTTTGATTTATGAAGGGGGTATGTCCGTTATTTGGACAACGGCAATCGCCTGGTTGCTTGGATTAATCGGCTTGTTTTTTATTTCAACAAAACTCTATACATATAACGTTGTAACGGTTCCAGAGTTTTTCTTAGTACGTTATGATTCAAAGCTACTGCAAGTTTGGGTTGGAATTATTCTTAGTGTTAGTTATCTCTTATACGTTGTGATCCAAATCCGAGGGTTTGGTATTGTGGTTAGTCAAATGCTTGAAGTGCCTTATACGGTAAGTGTGTTTTTGATCTATATTTTTGTTCTGTACACGACGTTTGGTGGTCTTCATTCTGTTGCCCGTACGGATATTTTTCATTTCTGTTTAATACTGTTTGGAACGATGCTAGGAGCTCTATTTATTGTGGGTGAAATAGGAGGGCTATCTGAATTGATGACGGGCCTATCAGCGATTGCGGATCGAAGGGATGATTCTTATTTGGCTCTGTTTCCTGAGGGGGGCTTATCGTTCTGGGCGCTAGTGAGTGCGTTCTTATCACTCGGCATTGGTGTTGCGGCAAATCCTCAATACGCCGTGCGGATCCTTTCGTCTCGATCAAAAGAAGTGGCGTTAAAGATGGTTATCTCGAGTACGGTCTTTTTAGTTCTTATCTATTTTTCTATTTTTGTCATTGGGATAGGTTCAAGAGTATTGGATCCTAACGTCTCGTTTAGTAGTACAGATGAAATTTATCCTTTTATTATTACGTATTTACTCCAAACGCCTTTGAAGGGGATTTTGCTTATTAGCGTTGTCGCTGCTGCCATTTCTACGGCTAATTCTCAGCTTCTTATTATGGCGACGAGCTTTGTGTATGATATCACGCTTCCGATCCGCAGGAAAAAAGCGATTGATCTAAAGGTGATTTCATGGACGCGCTGGATGATTTTTATATTTGCGACGTTTTCGCTCATTATTGCATTCACTCCGCCGGAGGGAATCGTTCCATTTAGCGGACATATATGGGGGATCATTGCCGTTTCGTTGTTTTTCCCTTTATACGGGGGGCTGTACACGAAAGTGGCGAAACGAAATGCCCTTCGTTCATCGTTCGTCGGCTTATTCACCTATCTTATTGCCTTTCTTCTTCTTCCACAGGAGGTTCAGGCAACTTATCATCCCGTTCTACCGTCCCTTGCGATAGCAGGACTGTTCTTCTTTTGGAAAGGGGGTAGATCTTCCTAATGCGTCATTCTATTGAACGTAAAATATTAGTCCCTTTCTTAATTATCGTTCTGCTACCGATCTTTATCATTGGTGCTGTCTCGATGTGGTCGAGCTATCAGTCTGAGAAACAATTAAAACAGGCAACAGCTCAAGAGCAGTTGATTAGTCTTAATCGCTATGCGGATAAGCTCAATGAACGTGTTCAGAACGGAGATATGAGTGAAGAAGATGCGAAGTCATTGATTAAAATCATGATTAATGAAACGAAAGGTTTGTATGTAGAAGAAGAGGATGGCACCCTATCTTCAGAGGGGGAAGTCGTTCAACCGAATGAAATAGATTGGTACAATGGAGAAGCTAGGTCCAATTTATGGACAGAAAACACCGTGCTAACAGAGCAGCTAGAGCAGTGGAACTGGACACTTTATCATCCGCTGACATTCTCTTTCTATTCCGGATCACTCCCGAATATTCAAAAATATACGCTGTTAATTAGCATTTTTACAGGTGTGATTGCCGTTCAGTTTACAATTATTCTTTCGTATCACCTTTCAAAACCAATCAAAAACCTTGCTGCTTTTTGCAAAAGGATTGCTCTTGGTGAGAGAGAGGACGATCTTCATATGAAAGAGAATCGTAAAGATGAAATTGGTGTGCTTTCAACCTCTTTAAAAGAAATGGTGCAAACACTTGATGAAAGAAACGTCCAAATTGAGAAAATAAAGAAGTTGAATGAAACGATATTGGATAGTGTTCACGTAGGCATCGTTCTTGTAATAGAAGGAGCTAGCTCTGTCTACAATGAAGCGGCTCAGACGATGATGAAGGAAGACCCTCTTTTAAGAGAGCGGTTTGAGAAATTAACGATTCACGAAACAAAAAAAAGAAGTGAAGAAATTTGGAATCATAAACGACATGAAGAGAAAGTGTTCTATGCGGTGAGTTATAAAGTCTTAAACACAACAGAAAAGCAGCGATCCATTATTACATTTGAAGACATTACACATAGAAGAAAATTAGAGCAGCGAGTGGAGCGAATGTCTCGCCTTGCTTCATTAGGTGAAATGGCGTCCGGGATTGCTCATGAAATTAGGAATCCACTAGCTGGCATTAAAACGACGACAGAGCTATTAACACGAAGACTTGAGTTGTCAGAAGATCAGCTTGCGTTGACAGAGAACATGATGTTAGACATTGATCGTGTGAATAAAATCATCACCAATATTCTCCAATTCTCAAGACCAATGGATACGAATCCTTCTGTCATTCATGTAGATGATGTCTTTCATTCACTCGTCTTACTGATGAAGACAATGGCGAGCGAAAAGAATGTCACGCTAGAGATTGAACGAAACGAAGATGAAATCATCGTAGACCGCGATCATCTTCGTCAAATTCTATTGAATTTAATTCTAAATGGGATCAACGCTATGCCTGATGGCGGCAAACTGACGCTTTCAAGTTACCGAAGCGGAGCGAATGTAACGATGACGATCTCAGATAATGGCATAGGTATGGAAGATTCTGTGATGGAGAAGATCTTTGATCCATTCTTTACAACACGTTCTGAAGGAACAGGGCTTGGTTTGTCGATCGTTCATCAGCTAGTCGTTCAGAATAATGGGGAAATGGATGTAAGAAGTACCCTTGGAAAAGGCACGACGTTCTTTATCACATTTCCAACGAGGAAGGGGGAGGTTTAGATGGCCGTGAAAGTAGGGATTATAGACGACGAAACAACGCTTCGTCTTACACTCCAGATGTTCCTTGAAGATGAAGGTTATGAAGTGCGAGTCGCCTCAACGCTTGAAGAAGGCTGGACGTTAGTGGATGAATTTAGTCCTCAAGTGCTGCTATTAGATATTCGCTTACCAGATGGGAATGGTCTTGATTCCCTGCACAAGTGGAAAGAGCATTATCCCGAAATGGCTGTGATGATGCTCACGGCGTACGGTGATGCAAAGACGGCCGTTCGTGCGATCAAGGAAGGGGCTTTTGATTATTTAACAAAGCCTTTTGAACTCGAAGAACTGAAAATCACCCTAGAAAAATGGATGAAACAGCACCATCTTGAAAAAGAAGTGGAGCGATATAGAGAAGAGGAGCGAAGAACCAAACTAGTTCGAATGATCGGCGAAAGTGAACAAATGAACGAGTTGAAAGACAAAATTTCTCTTATTGCAGAGAGCAATGATACGACTGTGCTCGTAAGAGGAGAGACGGGGACAGGGAAGGAGCTTGTGGCAAGAAGTATCCATCAACAAAGCCATCGTCATGAAGGACCTTTTGTTGCAGTGAACTGTGCGAGTATACCTTCAGATCTCATTGAAATGGAACTTTTCGGTCGAGAAAAAAATAGTGCACCAGATCAGTCTCAACCGAAGATCGGGTTAATGGAATGGGCAGATGGCGGAACACTATTTCTTGATGAAATCGGTGATTTATCACTCGATATTCAGGTAAAGCTCCTGCGCTTTTTAGAAGATAAGAAGATTAAGCGAATTGGCAGTGTGCACGATATTGAAATGGACGTGCGTGTGATTGCTGCAACGAACCGTTCTCTTGAAAAGATGATACAGGAGAAGGAGTTTAGGTCCGATCTTTATTATCGATTGAACGTCGTACCAGTGAAGCTACCTCCCTTACGTGAACGTGAGAATGATATCGTCATGCTAACAGATTATTTCCTAAATGAATTTTGTCAGCAAATGAGGAAAGAAACGCCAATGCTCCGAGCGGATGCGAAAAAGCGACTGTTGAACTATGATTGGCCAGGTAATGTCAGAGAGCTCAAAAATACGATTGAGCGAATTGCCATTTTACACCGAGAAGATGAGCTTGCCGCTCATCATTTTGACTTCTTAAACCCAGTTGAAGGACAAGTAGAAGGATCGAAATCAATTGAAGAGGTTGTCTTCGATAAGGAATTTTCATTAGAAGATCATATTGAATCAATTGAAAAGAAATATATTGAGAAAGCGATTCAAGACGCGAAGTGGAATATTACGCAGGCCAGTAAGCTACTAGGCATTAGTCGGTATGCCCTGCAGCGTCGAATTGATAAATACGATATAACATGAGCGAAATCGCCCGATATGGGCGGTTTTTTTGTGCGGAATCTTATAAAATTATCTGAAAATTACGTGATATCGTAGAGGTAAGAGAAAAAACGCATCGATTCATGTAACGGATGAATCATATAAAAAAGGGGGAATTTGATGGCTTCGAAAAATAAAGAACCTTTATCAATAGAGAATCGTCCAACGAAAAGCAAATGGGGTGTCATTCTTGGCGCTGCCTTCTTAATGGGCTCATCAGCTATTGGACCAGGTTTTCTAACCCAGACGGCTGTCTTTACCGAACAACTTCTAGCAAGCTTTGGGTTTGTTATTCTAATGTCCATTATTTTAGACATTGGTGTACAAGCTAATATTTGGCGAATCATTGCAGTATCTAAGAAAAAAGGTCAAGACATCGCCAACATGGTTGTCCCTGGACTCGGCTATTTTCTTGCGTTCGCCGTAGCGCTTGGTGGACTTGCCTTTAATATTGGGAACGTCGGTGGTGCCGGACTCGGAATGAATGTTCTCTTTGGCATTGATCCTCGTATCGGTGCAGCGATTACAGGCGTGATTACGATTGGGATTTTCCTTTCGAAGGAAGCTGGCGTGGCGATGGATAAAATCGCACGAATTCTCGGTGGAATTATGATTTTACTTACATTGTACGTAGCGTTCCAAAGTAATCCACCAGTCGGAGATGCGATTACGCATACATTTGCGCCAGATAAAATTGATGTGTTTGCGATTATTACATTAGTCGGTGGAACAGTTGGCGGATACATTACGTTTGCAGGGGGACATCGTCTGCTTGATGCCGGGATTTCAGGTAAAGAAAACCTCCATCAGGTGACGAAAAGCTCTGTTTCAGGAATTTTAATTGCGTCGATCATGCGTGTCTTTTTATTCCTTGCGGTGTTAGGTGTTGTTTCAACAGGATTTAAATTAGATCCAGCCAACCCGCCTGCTTCTGTATTTCAACAAGCAGCCGGGGCGATTGGTTATAAAATGTTTGGTGTTGTTCTTTGGGCAGCAGGAATTACGTCAGTCGTTGGCGCGGCGTATACATCTGTTTCGTTCCTAAGAACGCTATCGAAGAAAGTGGATCGTCATCATTCAGGAGTAACGATTGGATTTATTGCCGTATCGACGATCATTTTCACTTTCATCGGAAAGCCGGTTCTGTTACTGATCCTTGCTGGAGCATTTAACGGATTGATTTTACCGGTTGCTCTTGGGACGCTCCTTGTAGCTGCTTATAAGAAATCAATCGTAGGGGATTACAGGCATCCGCTATGGCTAACGATCTTTGGTGGGTTTGTCTTCCTTATTACCGCTTATTTAGCCATCGTTACACTTATTGATAAAGTGCCACAGCTTTTTTCTTAATTGTTAGGAGGAACATGTGTGAAACTTGATTATTATCCGCTTGGTGATACGGGCATTCAGCTTGTATTTGGTACCGAGATATCAGAAGAAACGAATCAGAAAATAAGAATGTTTGCAGACGAACTTGCGCAGCACCCTATTAATGGAGTGGAAGAATGGGTGCCAGCTTATACAACGTTAACGATCTATTATCTTCCAAGCAAAATTTCTTACAGTACAATGAAAGAAAAGCTTGAGGAAATGAACGAACAACAACATGGAAGAGAAGCAGAATCTGCTTCTCTTGTTTATATCATCCCAACCTATTATGGGGATGAAGTAGGATCCGATTTAGAGTTTGTAGCGGAGCATAACGGATTAAGTAAAGAAGAAGTGATCTCAATTCACGCTGATAAAGATTACCTTATTTACATGATGGGCTTTGTCCCTGGATTTCCTTATCTAGGAGGAATGTCTGAAGAAATCGCAACGCCAAGACGTGAAAATCCACGTGCTGAAATAGAGCCTGGATCTGTTGGTATTGCTGGAGCTCAAACGGGCGTCTATCCGCTAGAATCACCAGGTGGCTGGCAGCTTATTGGACAAACGCCTGTTAAGCTGTATGACCCGACAAGTGAGTCACCGATCTTATTAGAATCAGGTCATTACTTACGTTTTGTTTCTGTTAGTAAAACAGAATTTCTAGAAATCAAAGAAGCGATTAAGCGTGGAGACTATGTTGTTGAAACCGAAGAGAAGAAGGTGGGATATCATGAAGTCAGTTGATTTAAATAGTGATTTAGGAGAAAGCTTTGGGGCGTACAAAATCGGTAATGATGAGAATGTTCTTCCTTTTATTTCATCAGCCAATATCGCGTGCGGTTATCATGCGGGAGATCATAATGTCATGATGAAAACAGTCGAGTTAGCCAAGTCTCTAGGGGTATCCATTGGTGCACATCCGGGATTTCCTGATCTTGGAGGGTTTGGCAGGCGAGATATGAACATGTCACCTGATGAAGTATATAACCTCGTCGCATATCAAGTTGGTGCCATTCAGGGTGTTGCGAATGTCCATCAAGCCACTGTTTATCACGTGAAGCCTCACGGTGCGCTTTATAACAAAGCATCGAAAGACGCTGCTATAGCCAAAGCGATTGCAAACGCTATCTATGCCGTTAACCCGAACCTCGTTTTATACGGATTAGCAGGAAGCGAATTAGTGAAGGCAGGAAGAGCATGCGGGTTAACCGTTGCGGAAGAAGTTTTCGCTGATCGTACGTATCAACAAGATGGTACGTTGACTCCAAGAACGGAGCCGAATGCGATGATTCATGATGCGGACGAAGCTGTGGAACGAGTCATTCGCATGATAACAGAAGGGAAAGTAACCGCCGTCAATGGCAGCGATATTAGTATTCAAGCTGATACGATTTGCGTGCACGGAGATGAGCCTGAGGCGCTGCTTTTTGTTCGGAAATTGAGAGAACGTATCGAGGAAAATGGAATAGAGATCAAACGTGTTGGAGTGAATGCCAGTGTCTAACTCACTATTTAAAGTAAAAAAATCAGGTCTTTTATCCACCATTCAGGACGATGGGCGAAAAGGATATCAGCAGTATGGCATTGTTGTATCAGGAGCCATGGATCCTTTTTCCATGAATATCGCTAATTTTCTTGTTGGTAACAAAGGGAATGAAGCGGTTCTTGAAGTAACAGTTATGGGCCCTGTATTAGAAGTGTTAAATCAGGCTGTTATAGCGATCTGTGGCGGTAACCTTTCCCCAAAAGTGAACGGTGAAGAGGTTCAAATGTGGAAGAGCTTCGAAGTAAAAGAAGGAGATCGGCTTGAATTTGGGCAGCCGCTTTCAGGAGCAAGGTTATATATCAGCGTAGCAGGCGGCTACGATGTTCCATTCGTTATGGGCAGTAAATCCACCTACTTAAAAGCAGGGATTGGCGGTATTGAAGGACGAGCTCTTGAAAAAGGTGACGTGCTTTGTCGTGCGGAAGAAATCAAAGGAGTTAGCGGACGTGCCCTTCATCCTGAAGAAATTCCTGACTACCATAGAGAGCTCGATATACGCGTTGTCATGGGACCTCATGCTTTTACTGAAAAAGGGACCGATACCTTTCTATCTACCCCTTATGAAGTGACGCCGCAATCAGATCGAATGGGCTTTCGCTTGAAAGGTGAGAAAATCGAGCACGCGGATTCAGCCGATATTATTTCTGAAGCCATTCCGCTTGGCGGGATTCAGGTGCCTGCTAGTGGCGATCCAATTATTCTTATGTCTGATCGTCAAACAACCGGCGGTTATACACGAATCGCCACTGTTATCTCAAGTGACATTCCATATCTTGCTCAAGCGATGCCAGGTAGCACGATTCGTTTTCGTGAAGTAACTGTAGAAGAAGCGCAAGAAGCTTATGAAGAGAATGATCGTTTTATGCGTACGTTAGGTAAAGTGTCTAATCCCCGTCGATAAAGGAGAATACAACATGTTAAGTTCAAAAGAAATTATTGAAATGATTAAATATGTGGATGGTTCAACTGTAGATGAGGTTCATTATGAACATGATAGCTTCGTAGTAAAAGTGAAAAACCAGAATCCTTACGGAGATGGCCAAGTTAAAAGAGAAGAGCAGGAGTCTGCTAATGTCACACCAACGGCCGTAGAGGAGCGCGGGCAGGCTAATGTTATCCCGAGTCAAGACGAGGAAGAGATCTCAGAAAGCACTCATACCGTTACGTCACCAATGGTTGGGATGTTCTACTCCTCACCTTCACCTGATGATCCCGCCTTTATCCAAGTAGGGGATGCTGTTCAGGAAGAAACCGTTGTTTGTGTACTAGAAGCGATGAAGATGTTCAATGATGTGCAAGCAGATGTGAATGGAGAAATCATCGAAATTCTTGTCGAGAATGGTGACCTTGTTGAATTTGGTCAACCGCTATTCTTAGTAAAGCCAGAATAGGAGGGATCAGATGGGTATTCATAAAGTACTAATTGCAAATCGAGGCGAGATCGCCGTTCGCATTATTCGCGCCTGCCACGAGCTAAACCTTACTGCTGTAGCGGTATATTCAGAAGCGGATCGGGACGCGCTTCATGTTCAACTAGCAGATGAGAGCTACTGTATTGGACCAACATCTTCAAGTGAAAGCTACTTAAATGTTGGGCATATCATGACTGTTGCCGTAAATAGCGGCGTAGATGCTATTCATCCGGGATACGGTTTTCTTGCAGAAAATGCTAGTTTTGCAGAGATCTGCGAAGACTGTGACATTGCGTTTATTGGTCCTAGTAAAGAAGCCATTAATCGCATGGGAACGAAAGATGTTGCGCGAGCGACGATGGAAGAAGCAGGTGTTCCAGTTGTTCCTGGTTCAGACGGCATTATTGAAACGAAAGAAGAAGCGCTTGAGCTTGCGAGTGAAATGGGATATCCCATTATTATTAAAGCAACTGCAGGCGGTGGCGGCAAAGGAATTCGCGTCGTACATGAGGAAGAAGAACTGATTAAAGCGATTAACATGACGCAGCAGGAAGCAGAGAAAGCGTTTGGTAATCCGGGTGTCTATATTGAAAAGTTCATTGAGGATTTTCGCCATATCGAAATTCAAATTATCGCAGATTTGTATGGTAACGTGATTCATCTCGGTGAGCGAGACTGCTCGATTCAAAGACGTATGCAGAAGCTCGTTGAAGAAACACCTTCACCTGCTTTAGATCAATCGATTCGTGAAGCGATGGGAGATGCAGCTGTTCGGGCAGCTAAAGCTGTGAACTACGCTGGGGCAGGAACGGTCGAATTTATTTATGACGTTAATGGAAACTACTATTTTATGGAGATGAACACACGGATCCAGGTGGAGCATCCTGTAACAGAGATGGTCACTGGCGTTGATTTGATTAAAGAACAAATTAAAGTGGCCGATGGTGAAAGACTTTCCCTCACACAGGATGAAGTGAGTTTGAAGGGATGGTCAATCGAATGCCGGATCAATGCAGAAGATCCTGAAAACGGTTTTATGCCATCACCTGGGAAAGTAGAAATGTATTTACCTCCAGGCGGTTTTGGCGTGAGAGTTGATTCAGCTGTTTATCCAGGTTACGTGATTCCACCGTTCTATGATTCGATGGTAGCGAAGCTTATTACATACGGCGCTACTCGTGAGGAAGCGATGCAGCGTATGAAGCGGGCACTCAGTGAATTTATGATCAAAGGTGTGAAAACAACGATTCCCTTTCATCAAAAATTACTAAGGCATGAGAAGTTCGTTGAAGGTGATTTTAATACAAAGTTTCTTGAGATCTATAAAGAGCTATAAAGGAGATGACGTGTTGGAAACCCCTTATACACAGCGACAGCAGTATCGTGAAAATCTAGATAGTGGAACGACCTCAGGTAAATGTGATGGTTACTTACAGGCGAATATGATTACGCTTCCGGCTGAGTATGCGTTCGAGTTTCTTTTATTTTGTCAGCGCAACCCAAAGCCATGCCCTGTCGTGGATGTTCTTGAAGCAGGTCAGGTTACACCTCGTATTGCTGATGCCGACATTCGAACAGATCTGCCCAAGTATCGCATTTATAAAAATGGCGAGCTAGAAAGGGAAGCACTTGATCTAAAAGACGTCTGGCAAGATGATTTCGTTACGTTTCTGCTTGGATGCAGCTTTACGTTTGAACGAGCGCTCGTTGAAAAAGAAATCAGCTTGTTGCATCAGGAAATGAACCGCGTTGTTCCGATGTATCAAACGACGATTCCTTGTGAAGACGCGGGTCGCTTCAATGGGGAGATGGTTGTAAGCATGAGAGCGATTAAGAAAGAAGAGCTCGATGAAACGATATGCATCACATCGAAGTTTCCGCTTGCGCACGGAGCGCCGATTCATGTGGGCCATCCATCAGAAATAGGCATTGAAAACATAGAGAATCCGGATTACGGGGAATTTACCCCTTTTGACGAAGAAGAGCGAATCCCAGTTTTCTGGGCGTGTGGCGTTACACCTCAATATGTTGGGTTAAACGTGAAGCCTGAGATTATGATCACGCATGCGCCAGGACACATGCTCATTACCGATCAAAAAGAATAGTTGGCAGTATTTTGATGAAAAAAGTTCGGTTCGATAGCACAGTAAATAAGTTGTGCTAACGATCGAACTTTTTTAGATTGTCTTCGTTATGAGAGATTAGGTCATTTAGATCATATGATAAAATAAAAGAGATCGATTGAACGTTTCGCCAAAAGTGGGAGGGGTGTGAATCATGACAATTGTTAGCTTCTTACTTATTGGTTGGATCTTAAGCTGGTTTAAATTTGAACAGCTGTTTATTCAAGCTTTTCAAGAGCTTTTTAATAAAACGATTACGAAAGCAAGCTACTACTTTATTTTTTTCTGTATCGGATTGATCGGAGATATTGTGCTGCTATTGAATGGGAGTTTTCTTGAAATGATGTAGTTTTAGATAAAGGGGAAAGCACGAAATGGTGAGAAGATCAATTGGGAATATAGCTGGGTTATACAATCTATTAATAGCACTCGGAGCCATTTCGACAGGCGTTTATATGTTAGCTGGCATGGGCTTTTTTTTAGTTATCCACCGGAATGGCAGGGGATTCTTCCTTTTTAAAATTGAGGAGTGCTCCCCCTTATTACGATCGTATTGTTTGGGTATGGCAATGTTACGGCATCGATATCCAGCTTTACTAGGAAGCATAGTAAATCCTATCCCTTCTCTCTTCTTATGGGAGCGGCACTGCTTTTCTGTATCGTGTTGCAAGTGATTATGCTCGGGGAATGGTACTTAGCCTCCATTGAGCTATTGCTTCTAGGTCTGATCGGAAAGACGCTAGGTTCTTTTGTCTTTCGATTTTCAAAAGAATAAATTTTAGTAAAAAGTCACTTCCAAATAGGAATGGCTTTTTTATTTTATAACTTTACAATGACAAAATAACGTATAAGTGAAAAAATGGAAAGGGGAGGTGTTAACTATAATGACAAAAGCTAATCGGCTTTCTGTTGGGATGTTTTGTCTCATTTTGATCAGTATAGGAACAGTGATGATCTTTATTTATTGGCGAGATGGATACGCGTATTCAAGCGAAATGGTGCTCGGGTGTTTAGGTGTCTTTTTTCTTTCTATTTTGTACTTTGTAATTTCAACTATTTGGAAAATGAGACTGCTAAACAAGTACGAATTAAAAGAGAGGGCAGGCACATTTCTCAAATGGTTTGCGGGTCTAAGCGTTATGAATCTATTGTTCTCATATTTTACTTCATCGGAGATAACCGGATATGAATTTTTCACCTCATTTGGACTAGCGATGGGCATCGCATTTAGTGATGTGATGTTTCTCAAAAAGAAATCTTATTAAAAAACATTTGAAAAAGGAGAATACATAATGAATGTTGCCCTAAAATGACGAAAAAGAGCAGTTCAGATAGCATTATTGTCATTATGATATCCTGCTTATTCCCCCAAATGGTATAGCAGCGATTTTAACGAAGTGTACTTCCCTAGAATAAAAAAGATGCCCCAAAAAATTAACGTGAAACTCTGGGGGCATCATGTGTTTCAATTTTCTTTTTTTTGGATTTCAAAACCGAACGGCTTCCTGTGAATCTTATTCTTTTCCTTCAGTAGAGTACTCTGCTAGCACTATAGCGATTTCGTCTTCAATGTCCTTGATGTCATCTTCTTCAACAAATTGATTCAGTAAAATGGAAAAGACGAGGCCGCTCCCTTGTTCCACATATCCTGAAAGGGAAGAGACGCCGGTTAATGATCCGGTTTTGGCATGGACGATTTGTTCTGCAGCTGTGTCTCTCATGCGATATCGTAGCGTACCGCCCTCAGATCGATCTGAATCGCCTGCAATTGGAAGAGAACGATAAAAGGGGTCAAACCAGCTTTCGGTTTGGACGTTAAATAGAAATTTGGAAAGCTGATTTGGTTTAACTAATGTAACGTGAGAGATACCTGAACCGTCTCGCAGACGCATATCGTCGGTGTGAAGGCCTTGCTTTTGAAGAAAGTCTGTCACTACTTCCAATCCAGCTTCCCAACTGCCTTCATCTTTCTTCACTTTCCCCATCTCTTTCACTAATATTTCAGCATGACCGTTATTGCTTAGCTTCATAAATGGAATAAGAAGCTCCGATAATGGCATGGATTTCTTTTCAATGAGAAGAGTCGCATCTTCAGGTGTTTTGCTTTGTTGAATGTCACCCTTGAATTTAATTCCAGCTTCTTTTAGTGATTGGTTCATTAAGCTCAGTGCATATTGCGGGGGATCCCATACCGCAATCCATTCACGCTTACGTGAGGCATCTTCAGAAATTTCACCTTCTACTAAAATTGTATTCGATCCATGTTCTCGTGAAATAGTTAATTCGGCATCCTTGTCCGCCTTGACTGTTATGGCACGGTTTTCAACTGTTAGGACATCGGAAGAAGGTGAAAGTTGAACATCAGCTTGATCGCCAGGTTGTTTTCCAGGATAAACTTCAACAATGATCGTACCCGCGTCGTAATCTTCGTTTGGTGAAGCTGTTAATGCTGAAACTTTGGCACCATAATAGTTGTCTTCATCCGACCAAACCATATCCTGTGAGAGAGCTTCTTCGTCATACCAGCTGTTATCGCCTATGAGATCACCTTGTATCTTATGTACACCTTTTTCTTTTAAAGATTGTGCAAGTTCATCAAAGTCTTCTTTAAGAAGGGTAGGGTCTCCTTTTCCTTTTAGATAAATGTTTCCTTTAAGGTTATTTTTTTTGAGTTCTCCATCAGTGAGCAGTTCAGTGCTAAACCGGTAGTCTGGACCAAGTGTTTCAAGTGCAGCTCCGGCGGTGAATAATTTCATATTAGAGGCAGGAGTGAGCCGGGTTTCGCCATAGTTCTCATAGATTAACTCACCTGTATTAGCCGCTCGGACGCTTATCCCTGCGATTGCGCCATCTAGAAGTTTATTTGATAGGATATCATTTAACTGTGTTGAGAGAGTACTGTTTGTTTTGTCTGCACTTGCATCTTGATGAGAAGTGAGAGGGGGGAAGATAAGGAGGAATAGCAGCGATATGATTAAGCAACTTTTCAGTGTTTGTTTCAATTCATCATCTCCTCGTTGTTTAGTATGATCAAATATGGTTTCAACTAAAATACATTGTAGAAGGAACTCTACTTAATTTTGTTCACCTCCGTTTAATTAACTAAATGGTCGTTACAATTTAAACCTTTCGTGTAACACATTCAAATCCCCTTTCATTTCAACAAAGTTGAATCTTTTTACACATGCCCTAGCTGAGAAAAATAGTGAAATAAGCCTATAATCATGAAAACACAAAAAAGCAGCTGCATATTAGCAACTGCCCCCACTTCATTAATATACTTTATCTCCATTAAAAATGGAGTTCTTCACTACGACATAATCTACCGTACGAATTGATTCTAGCTTGTCTCCGCCTGAATAAGAAATCGCCGATTGAAGATCCTGCTCCATCTCTGTAAGCGTGTCTTGAAGATCTCCTTTATGCTCAACGAACATTTTCTTACCTTCAACGTTTTTCTTCTCGCCTTTTTGAAATTCAGAGGCAGAACCGAAGTATTCTTTGTATAGCTTGCCATCTCGTTCGAACGTTTCACCAGGTGATTCTTCGTGTCCTGCAAAGAGAGAACCGATCATCACCATCGAAGCACCAAAACGAACGGATTTAGCGATATCGCCATGCGTACGAATACCGCCATCTGCAATGATTGGTTTTGTTGCTGCTTTTGCACACCAGCGTAGAGCTGCGAGCTGCCAGCCACCAGTACCAAAGCCGGTTTTAAT
Organism: Anaerobacillus sp. QJM3NY_17; assembly: GCF_056173665.1. Taxonomy (NCBI): domain Bacteria; kingdom Bacillati; phylum Bacillota; class Bacilli; order Caryophanales; family Bacillaceae; genus Anaerobacillus; species Anaerobacillus sp. QJM3NY_17. The sequence continues at coordinate 933,504 of NZ_CM149685.1, forward strand.
CTTCGTAATGCACACCTTACCAGGTCCGATGCCGACTTTCGTAGCGTCAGCACCTGCGTGCTCTAACTCTCTGACAGCTTCAGGCGTGCCAACATTTCCAGCAATCACAAAGCTTTCTGGGAGGTGCTTCTTAATATGACCGATCATTTCAATGACCGCATTTGAATGCCCGTGGGCGATATCAATCGTAATATAGTCAGGTGCTAGGCCCTGCTCTTTAAGCTGTTCAATAAACGTGTATTCTTCCTCTTTGACGCCCACGCTAATAGAGGTGATGAGCTCACGAGCGTTCATATCACGAATAAAAGCGATACGCTTTTCCGGTTCAAAACGGTGCATCACATAGAAATATCCTTTTTCAGCCAGAGTAACGGCAATTGTTTCATCAATAATCGTCTGCATGTTTGCAGGTACGACCGGCAATTTAAATGTATGCTTGCCAAGCTTAATGGAAGTATCACATTCTGATCGACTGTTTACGACACACTTAGCGGGAATTAGTTGAATATCTTCATAATCGAATACGTTTTCCATGAGATTCACTCCTAAAAACGAATAATACGTTTTAATTTAATTTAAATGTTCGTCCATTTGATAATTTACAGGAATTCATTGTAATTGTCAAAGATTTTCTTGAAATCCTTTACATATGAGGAGGAAAAGAAAGGGATTCGAACGAAGAATATGGAAAATTAGAAGAGGAATCAAAAGAAATACGTCTAGTGGAACAGTATAGTAAAAAGTGTTTTCTAGAAAGAGTGAGCATAAAAAGGAGTTGGTCTTATGATACGAGTTGGCAGTATTTTTATACCAGTCACGGATCTTGAAAAATCAGTGAAATGGTATGAAAAGCATCTAGGTATTCATAAAATTCAAGAGTGGGGAGAAGGATTGGCTGAAGGTGTCGGCTTCTATTTTCCAAATGATTCGACTCAGCTTGCGTTAGTGAAAGTGGAGAACGTTCAGCCAACTGAATTTCACATCAAAGCAGAACGTCGGAATAGCTATTTCAATTTTCTTGTTGATGATATTGAAGCTTTTTATGAGAAGCTCAATAAGAGCGGTGTTAAAACGAATGAGCTTGAACAATTCGGGGGCATGACATGTTTTGATTTCTTTGACCTCGATGATAATTCTTTTAGCGTAGTTAGTGAAGTGGTAGATTCCCCGTTTCATGCTGATCAAGTCAAAAAGATGCAGGGTATGAAACGATGAAGGAAAATGAAAAAAGTTGCCCTGAGTGTGGCGAAAAAGAAACGAGAACAGGAGAATTTACTGGGTACGGCTCATTATTTAAGAAAAAAGGATTTGCGAAAAGTTCTCCGGTTGATGCTTGTTTCTGTGTTAATTGCGGTACAATCCTTTCTCTTAAGGTGAGGAACCCAAAGAAGTTTATTTAGTAAAGCTTTTAAGGAGGAGTAAAGATGGCGACTGATTTGTGGATGAACCTTCCTGTGCAAAATGTAGAAAAGTCGAAAGCTTTTTTTACAAAGATCGGATTTGCTGCTCAGGCCATTGGAGAAGGTGTTCAAGTAGTGATCGGTGCTCAAGGGACGAAGGTTATGCTGTTTCCTGCTTCAAAATTTGAAACGTTTACCCATCACAGAGTAGCGGATTCTATGAAAGCGACGGAAGTGCTTTTTTCAATTGGAGCGGAAGATCGAGAAGAAGTAGATGCAATGATAAAGAACGTGGAAAAGGCAGGGGGAGCAATCTATGCCAAACCCGGCTTAACAGATGGATGGCTCTATGGAGCAGGGTTCATTGATTTAGATGGTCATCGATGGAATGTGTTGTATATGGACATGGAGAAAATGCCGTAATCAAATGTGCGGGCTTTAAAGGTAACTCTCATCACAGTAGAGTTACCTTTTTGGTTAATTATTGAAACTTCCAAGTAGTTTCCATCGTAAATAAAGTAGGATAAAAGAATATCAGTAAGGAGAATAAGATGTACTTTAAACAGACGAAATGGTTGTCGATCATACTCGTTTTTCTGTTAGTGACTGGATGCTCCAGTGGAAATGCGTCGTCGGATAAACAGAGTGTGAAAACGATTGGTGGAATCGATCAGGTGGAATTGCTGAAATTTAGCGGGACATATGTTGGGGACAATTCAGCTGTTCTAGCCATTCTAGCGCAACTTCCGGGAAGCGGAACAGTTAATAAATTTGATTTATCTGATCAAAAGATAAGCGTGACATATGACGAGGAGCGAGCAAGTTCTGAATTAGACTTCAATTCTACCTGGTTTGATGGAGCAAACAGCGCTCAGAGGATTTTCCATTATAACGCGATTTACTTAACGATCTTAGTGCCGAACGCCAAAGAATATGAATTTCGAGTGCAAGATGAGAGCTTCCGAATAACGAGAGATGAAATGGTAGCCACATTAACGAGCAAATTTGGTGAATTTCCAAGCGAGGAGCAGCTTATGGAGGAAACATTCGCCGAGGAATATGTGAAAAAGCATGAAGAAGAATTAGAGAAAATGGCAAATAACTATGAGGACTATTTTAATTGATTAGTGATGTAAAAGTAGGTGTTAAATAAATGAAGAAAGTTCGTTACATCATGGTCCTTCCGCTAGCATTTATCCTATTGATAATTGGATTGGCGTCTTATAATAACAACCGAGCTATGGATATGGCGGTTGAAGGATGTAAAGAAGTAGGAGGAAAAGTCAATTTAGAAAAAGATCTTTTGGGCATAAATTGGCGTTTTTCTTGTGAGAAATAAAAGAAAGAAGGGAGAAGAGATCATGCCAACTTGTCAGACTTGTGGCTATACATGGAAATGGAAGGAAGCATTAAGATTAATTTATCGCGCAAAGGCCAGGTGTCCAAACTGTGACGCAAACCAATATCTATCTGCAAAATCGAGAAAACGATCGAGTTATACATCAATGCTAGTCGTTATTCCTCTTGCGATTACTTCAATTTATAGGCTTTCCTTATGGTTCTATTTGAGTTTTTCCTTTGCTTTACTAGTACTCATTCTTCTTCTTTCTCCTTTGTATTACCAGTTAAGTAACGAAGAGGAACCACTTTGGTGAATGAGAGGAAGTCAATTGGATTTTCATCAGTTGATGATGCTTCTCACGAGGGTAGATGGAATGTAGTAGGTATAGAAAGGGCATTTAAGAGAGGGTACATATATTAATCAATAAAGGATTAGTAGGTTGTTGTAGTCTTCAAGATAAGGGCAGTTTAATTGAATAACGAACCTTAATTCATAGTGTTATACTTACTGTAATAAAATGTAATAACACTACAGAAATCTATAGGAGGTTATTTTATGAAAACAAAACCTATTTCTACTCTCGTGTTAGTGGGAGTTATTGCACTTTCAATAGGCGGCTTGAAAGACTTTCAAAGTACCGAAGTATCGGGACAAGAAAAACAAGCAAAAGTAGAAAGTGTACAAGCATTCAGTAATGAAGGCGATGTTTTGACTGTTATAACAGCTGAAGAACAAAATATGATAGAGGATTCATCATTATCATCAGGATTTTTGCAACAAGAAAATGGAACTGGTGTTTTTTTTGAAAAGGTCAGGTAAACCTATAAGGATTTATTAAACAAAAAGAAGCGATTCTATAGTTTAGAATCGCTTCTTTTTGTTGCGACTAAGTTTTTTGTGCTTCTTTGCTAGTTATTAGGTGTTTCTGTTGAATGTATAGATTTAGAATTGAGATTCTGATACATTTATAGTTACTTCCAGTTATATACATACAAGGTCGCTAGGTAATAAACAGGCGTCAGCACCTTCTTTAAAGTTTGCTTTTTAATGGGGGATTACGTGTGAAGAGACTGAAGTATCTAGTTTACCTTCTTTCTACCCTGATATTTTTGTGTTCTTGTGAGGCACCTTTTAATCAGGTGATAGATCAAAATCATTTAAAGGCTTCAGAGTTTAACGCTGTAGGAATTCCACCTGGTACTGAAAGCAAATATGATTTAATGATTGAAATGGACAATAACGAGACCTTCACTGTAAAAGCCTCTATTTTGATAAAGAATATTTCAAACGATACTTGGAATGAAATCCCTTTTTATTTCATACCCAATATGTTCACCGCAGAAAACTCTCCTTCGCTTGAAACACCTTCAGATCTTAGTATGATTGAAGTTTCTTTAAATGAAAAAAAAGTAGAGTTCACGCTCCAAAAAGATTCGCTAACGATACCATTAACTCCAGCATTAGCACCTAATGAAACAGTAAATGTAGAATTTTTATATAACTTCACACTTCCAGAAAAAGGTCTGAGGTTTACTAAAAAAGAGTCGAATTTTTATTTAGCGCAATGGTATCCTATGGTGCCAACATATCGAAATGGGTGGAATAAGGAGGATTACCGTTTCAAAGGAGAATCCTATCATACACCATACAGTGATTTTCTCCTGACCTATAATGTTCCTTCAAATTATACGGTCGTCACCACTAGTGAAGCAGATGGAATACCAAGTGATAACGGAAGTGCATTTAAAATTGAAAACGTGAAAGAAGTATTTCTAGCATTGCTTGAAAGTCCCTATGTCGTTGAGAGGCAAGTGAATCATACAAATATTAGAGTATTTGGGGTCGATGGTCATTCGAAGAATGAGGAAGAAATTGCTGCTATAGCAAAAGATGCTCTTGAATACTTTCAAGAACATATAGGCATCTATCCAAACAGCCAGTTGGATATTATTCTGGATAGCATAGGTATGGAATACCCAGGGGTCGTCACCGCAGGTTCCTATTATAATACGAAACAAGTTGATACAGATTCACTCAAGAGTATGGTGGTCCACGAAATGGCTCACCAGTGGTTTTATGGGATGATAAGCAATGATCCCTATAATGATGCTTGGTTAGATGAGGGTTTGAGCGAACTAGCTACTATGTTGTTTTATTCAGATCTAGGGGAAACTGATTTTTCTTTTGAATTTGGAAATGAAATAAGTAAAGACTTTCCTTTGCCGGTTAATCTACCATTGGATGAATATCTAATGGGAGAACAAAGCTCATATATTTATGGAAAATCAACGGCAAAGTTAGGAATGTTATTTCAGAAGTATGGTGGGAAGGAAAAAGCCGAAGATTTTCTGAACGCCTATTTCGATCACTATCAGTATAAAGAAGTTGATACAGAAGAATTTGTAAGATTTATTAAGTATTACTTAAACCTTGAAAATAATGATGAATTTGAAGCTTGGTTGGATGGTTACTGAAAAGGTTTTATTAAGCAATCTCGGAGCGTTTTCTTAATATTGGATTTAGGGAAAGAAGCTGTAAGATAGGAGTGTTCCTATGAAGAGAAGCTCATCGTTTGGCATTGTAATGGCTACTTTACTATTTGGATTGGTAAGCTGCGCTGGAAATGTTTCTGAGAAAAAAGTCGAGAGCGGAGTAACAGTTAGTGATGAAATAGCCGAAAAGAATGGCACATTATCTAAGGATAATGCAGAAGTTATGATTTTTAATAAACTAAGTGACGAAGAAAAGCAGAAATACACCGTAGACTTTATTAAAGAAGAAGGAACAAAATATTATATTAGAGTTTACGATCATAGTAGTGGCGAAGTAAAAGTAAAAAAGATCTATACTATTGATTTTCAAACAAAAGAAATTGAACAAATTGAATAAATGGACCAATGAGTTCTCAAAAATTTTATAATCCCACATCATTAAAGGTTTTCTTTCTTCCGCAATCTCGGAGCGATTAAAGAGTAAATAATAAGTTTAGGGAGGGAATTATGGAACTAATATTTGTACGACATGGTCAAGGACAGCATACACTAGATACACCTAATAGTTTACATATGAAAAATCCTTCTCTAACAAAAGAAGGAAAAGAGCAAGCATATTTATTAAGAGATACTTTTCATCTGAAAAGTGAAGACACGCTCATTATAAGTCCTACTCAAAGAACGCTAGAAACTGCTCAAATATGGATAGGAAGTGCGAAAGTTAAAGCAATTGTTAGTCCCCTGGTTTCTCCAAGAATGTTTCCACAAAAACAAGAATGGCGAACGCTTCCTTGTGACATAATGATGAAACGGGAAAACATTGAAAAGGTATTTCCTGAATTTAATTTAGATCACCAGGTTTCTGAAGAGCTTTGGAAAGATGGTATAAATGCTTTACCAGAGAAAGAGTTTCGGATTATTGGAGAAGAATTCTTGAGAGGGTGCAAGCAAGAAGAGAAAGGGAATATTTATGTCGTGTCACACGATGGAACGATCACATCCTATCGCCAGTTAATCTCAAAACGATTACTTACTAGAGATGACTTTCCCAAGGATGCTGGTTGGATAAGGATTCAGTATTAAACAAACTCGGAGCGATTTTTGAATAAGTGGGGAAACCAGTTTTGGACGGGTTTCCCTTTTTAGCTCCAGTATCAACAACCGCTAATGGACCGCAACCTTGCACCCTGTTTTCATATACAATAGTGAATATCAAAATGAGAAAACTTTTTAAACTTTCCAAAACTGATCGTTCCTGTAACTTTTTGTGACAGATTCTCTTAATCATTCCTTTGCTACGAAGCATTTCAGTCTTTTAATCGGATCAGACCTTTTTCTACAAGAGTATTAGAAATAACCCTATTTGTGATAAAATGCTAATGTGAATTAATTCACATTAGCATTTTATTAAATGGTTAACAAGGGAGGAGAAACCAATTAAAAATAAACTTCTGTCCGCTGTATTTACTACGTTATTTATGGGGTTATTGTGGATGCTAAGTGGGTTTATTGGTTCAAGTGAACCATTTGGGATTGATGATTTCATGTTTATAGTGGTCATTATGGCTTATACAGCCTTTGGTACTTTAATATTTGGAATTCCCGTATCTCTTTTATCTGATTGGGTTTCGAACAAATTATCATCCTATCGCTTTATCGTCGCTGCATTTATTCATCTTTCTTTAGCGGTTGCTACATATTTTGTAATTGAGGATTTATCAGTTGTTGCTGTTGGAGCTGCGGTCTTTTTCTTTACAGCGGAAGAATGGCAGAATCGCAAACTTAGAAAGTTTCAAACGAAATCTTTTATTAGCAACACCTTGTTCGTCCTAGTGTTGTTTGCAGGGGTATGGGGTTTTTATCAACTCGATTTAGAACAAAAGACTGATATGCAGTATCTCATTCCTAAGGGGTATGAAGGCGTTATTGTCGTCAAATATAACCAAGAAGAGGAACCTCGTCTGGTAAAAGAAAAGGGTAAAAAAGTAATTCAAGTCTCTAAAGAAGAATTAGAATATACAAGTGTAGAAGATCGTATAGAATACGGTGTAGCAAAGACATCTTCTGATGAGCCTAAAGGTATGATAAATGATGAGTTTTATTACGTTACTAGTGATGGCAAAAGAACAAGGATTGATGATTCTTGTATTTATCGGAGTCGCTCAGGTAGTATTCATTTTGATGGAAAAGAAGGTCAAAGCTATGAAGTTCATCACGTAACAAACACAAACTGTGGAGACCAATTTAGTATTACGGGTAACCCGCTCTATAGTGATCAAGAATATGAAGTCATCGAACATTTATTTTCCGATTTCTACAAGTATTAGCTTTTTCGTTTCGAAGCCCTAATCACTCCCAGTTCTCTCTCTTGAGTCTTGTGCGTAAGGTATGAATACTATAATCCCCATACAATAGCAGATATGAAAGACTTTTTAGCAAGTATAGACGCATCGCCAGCGTTTTTCCGGTCTTTATAACACATAACTAATATAACTGCTGCAGAGTAAAAACTCTCCATAAGATTTACGCATATTTAGAATAACAGTACTAGAGGGACAAAAGATTCTTGAAGATGTAACCAAAGATACGTAAGGATTCCACCGAATTTAATTAACGAAAAGAAACCATATATATTACGAATCCATAAAAAGGTTTAGAAATGCTATCTCTATATCAATTTTTGTGGTCATCCTGTTACCTTAATAATAACGACTAAAGAACTCTTGAGTGATCTTCAACAATCTCGGAGCGCTTGCTGAATAAATGGTAGGCGCTCTATCCAGGTTTGGGTTTGAGATAACTTAATAATACTGAATGAAGGATTAATATCTTAATTTATTGAAATTAAGTAATAGGTTAGCATAACTAAAGAATAAGGGGTTAATCCATGACATTTAAAAAGAAGCTAAATGAAATAGTTGATTTTCAAGCTACTTTAGAGGATGGATATAGGGATATTATTGAATTATCGAAGAGATGTAGGTTTTCTAATTGCTCTCATACGAAAGAAACAAATTGTGCTGTGAAAAATGCGATTGATGAGGGAATTATTTCGAAGGAAAAATTCATTTCATATTATAGAGAGAGGAACGAAGCTTTATATGTTTCAAATCAAAGTAATAAAACTAAAGCTAGCGAGTATATGAAAAAAAGGGATCTTTTTCGAGATCCACCTATGAATTTTGAGTAGATGAAGAATATCAACCGATTTATCTCAGTTTCAAGTCATCGATTAAATCGGAGCGAATCATGTTTGATTTAACGTTAAATAAGGTTTCCAAAACTATAAACAAGAACCCTTATAATATTTTTCCGTTTAGGATACGTGCAAAGCCAGGTAATGTATTACTCCAAAATATTGCTTCAAGAACTTTGCTTTTATCCATTGCTGCGTCACTGTTTTAATAGTTCATCACGGTTTAAAGCCCGTGGAGGTTCTTCCATCCATCCATGTTTAATCAAAATCTTAGCCCCGTCTTCAGCGTATTTTAATATTTCTGCAATTAATCGGCTATACATAACCCCAATATCCCTTCTTGGACTCATGGATATGCTTCCCCCGTAGTATCCTACACTAAGTGCAATTAAACTTGTTGTATAAAACATCATTATTCTGTCAGAAAAAGTGTGCGTAATAGAATCAGTAACCTCTGTATCCAATGTCATAGGGGAGGGTAAATCACTTTCTTTTAAAAATGAACCAAATATTTCACAATGCTTATTTGCCATTTCCTTTCCTCTTAACAGAAATTGTTTTACTTCTTCATCCTGTGCAACTTGGCTATAACCAATCAGTGTGGCTGCCCCTAATGCGTTTCTTTGAAAATTGGTGTATAGGTTTGTGATTTCGGTACCAGTAAGGGGTCTTTTTTCTCCAAAAAAGCCTGCCAAAAAACTTTTCTGTTTTACAAAATCATAGGATTCAGGTTTTGGGAGGTATGGTGACCTAGTATACAACCCCTTTGCCAATAATAAATCATTCGTTTGTTTAATAAGATTGTCTGATTCCCGTAAACACTGACTAAAGAAGCTATAAACATCTTCTCTGACTGCTACAGTTGTTGCCGTGCTATACACATTTATACCAATTTTACCAAGATAATTAACATTATTTAATAAATAAGTATCAGAAAACAACCTCGGGGCAGTCACATCAACGTCTTCATTTAATTCAAAACCATGAGGAACAGGATAACCTTCCTGAGTAAAAATCTGTGTTATTGTGTTCACGTGCAATTGTGAAATGTCTAATGCATATTGAATAACAGATTTAATTTCAGTATCTTCCACTGTATTAAGATAGTATTTTAGATGGCAGATGGAACCACTGTCATTCATGTATGTAGCCCATAAAGTTGTTATCTCTGCTGATGTTAATTTGATACCGGTACGTTGAATGAACTCCATTGTCTTCACTCCAAATCAAATATGGTCTAACCTTCAGTTTATCCTTTATGTAACTATATATGTAAGATGAAGTTGTGGCTTATCCTATAAAGATCGCGAAAATAGGATCCCTATACGAAAAAGACAATTGATCATAAGCATTTTGAAAGAAGGTGATATTCAAGGTCTACCTAACCCATATTCTGTGCCATTAATTAAGTAGTTTTTGAAGGCAATTCAAGGATATTGGATCACGTCCTTTGTTCCGTTATTTCGGAGCTTATCTGTAATTAGGATAAGCTCTAATTTGAATAAAATAAAGATTGAGTTAGTCATTGGAATTTGAAATAATTGGTATTGAAATGATTGAGTAGATAAATGGAGTAAATAGAAATAATTAAAAGGAGAAGGTAGTGGATAATGATGGATAAACTTCTCTTGGTTCTATTGTTACTTGTTGGTGCTATTTATCTTGGTTTCAACAGCGCTGGTTTAATGGCTGTTTTATTTAATGATGTTTTACGTGTCTTAATGCTAGTTTACATTTATACAGAAAGTGATGTGAAACCAAGTTATTCTCTTTATTGAATTAAATCGGAGCGATAGCTGCACAATATAGCTAGTGCTCATTAAGCTAACAGGGTAGTTATGTCCAAGAGCGAACATTGATTGTATATTCAAGTTTAACTAAGCAAGTAAATAAATATTGGTGGGGAATCTATGGAATCTAAACTAATAATCTTACGAGGAAATTCAGGGAGTGGAAAAACGACAATTGCAAAAAGCCTTCAAGATCATCTAGGTCAAGGTACGCTCTTAGTATCTCAGGATGTTGTTCGTCGTGATATGTTAAAAGTACACGATAGAGATGGAAATCCTTCAATTGATCTAATACGTCAAATCGCAGAATATGGTAAGGATAATTGTGAATTTGTTATAGTTGAAGGGATTTTAATTAAGCGCCGTTATGGTGATATGCTGAATAACTTAATTCAGTTCTATGGACAAAAGGCACATACATATTATTTTGATTTATCCTTTGAAGAAACAGTTACACGTCATTACACACGCTCTCAAAAGATGGAGTTCGGTGAAGACTCCTTATTGTCCTGGTGGCATCCAAACGATTTTCTTGGAGTGGAGGGAGAAGTGCTAATTACTAATGATATGTCCCAAGAGGATATACTGAAGCAAATTTTAAAGGAATTACAAAAGTGATTATTGCTTTGGATACTTCACTGTATGACTGCGTTAGTTAGAGATTTACTTGTAAGTATCTCAATATCGAGTTTTAAACTAAATCGGAGCGCTTGTTTAATTAAAGGTTAAGCCTCCATATACGATAATGCTTAGTTTAGTTGAATATCTATTAGGGAAAAATTATTGAGAACGGTATAATTCGCTCGTTAGGAGTTGATATTTTGTTAGGAAATATTGCTTGGTTTTTCTTATTAATTATATTGTTTTCTTATGTTGCTTGGAGGAAATACAAAAAGCATTATAATGAAAAAAAACAGTGGAAAAATGATAATCTAAACGAAAATACCGAAACAACTGAGGAACAAAGACAAAACGAGAACAAGCATCGTAAGCCAGGCGGATTTTTCGGATTTTAGTATATATTTAATCCTTTGAACACAAAAACAAGCAGAGGGTATTCCCCCTGCTTGCTATTTTCCTGCATTGTTAGCTTGTTCAGGCATTTTTTCTTTTGCAATATCAGCGTAAGCTTTATCAACATTCTTCTCAATAGCTGCCTTGTGTTTTTCGTAGGCTTCTTTTGTACCTTTCCAAATGACATCGCCATTTTCATCAACAAATTCAATATCATAATTAAGTGGTTTTATTTTACCGTTTTTGATCTTATTAGTCATGTCTACAGTGGAATGTTTAATATGAGAATGGTCTGAAGAAGGATTTATATTTGCTTCAGCAGAGTCATATATAAAAATTCCACCTGCTGTTAAAATTCCTAAAGCTAATGTACTTGTAATTAATTTTCTTTTCATGGTTGATACACACTCCTTCTATTTATTCATTCATTCGGAAATGATCATTTGAAGCTACTTGGTCATAAGGATAGTTATACCCTGTAGTCCAGCCTGCATTATAAGTCCACATTTCTCCGTGCATTTCTACTTGTTCATCCCAAGTATAAGAACTTGACCAACTTTTCCATGGAAACTCAAAATAATAATCAGCTTCTTGCCATTGAGAAATCGCATCTGATGAACTAGCACCATCCCCAAAAGTCCACATTACTTGTCTATTTCCATATTTATTTGTGGAAACAGTAGCAGTTAAATGATCTTCATTTGTATCATTTTGAAAGCTTGATGGATATACATTAGGCATTATTCCAACATAATTTGTATCCCAACCAAATTTGAACCAAGGAACGATTTCCTTTGTAGACTCATTTTCAATTAAGACATTGAATATCATCTCTTCACCATATGTAAGGTTAGTTGTAGGACTCTCGTTCAAATAGAACCCAATATCATCTCCATGACCGTGAGCAGAATAAGAATCATCACTACCATTATAACTGTTATAAATCACAGTGTCTGGATAACTCAAATCTGCTGATACCTCACTACCAAAAGGAATTATAGTCGTAATTATTATTAAAGAAAATATTACAGAAAGTTTTCTCATTTTAATTTTCCCCTTTTTTTGTAACACTTTCGTAATGCTATCAGGTCAAAAGTATTTAAAAAAGTGAAATAAGTCACCGTTATTAAAATGTGACTAAATTCACCGTTACTTTGATTGCTTTTATTTTGTGTTATAAATAGAATATTCGTAAATTATGGCTAAATAAATTTTATACCATTCACTGTAATAGGCATTGTAGCACTTCTTGGTTTTTAATTATTTTAGGGAGAAGAGTTACACAACGCATGGAGAATTTCAACAAATCAAAATGTCGAAAGACTTGAAAGGGAATTGTAGAGTCATAAAAATAAAAAGTATTCACGAGATTAAAATTTCTGGACTCGAGTCTTCAACTATATCGGAGCTTATCTGTAATAAGATAGGCTCCTTTTTAATTTGAAGTAAAAGATTGAGTTATCCGCACTAATTTGAAATAATTGGTATTAAGGGATTAGTCGTATTATAGAAAAATTAATTTTAAGTAAATTGGAAATCTATTCAGAAGGGGGGATGAAATCTTGAGGATAAGATTTTTTATGCTTGTATTGTTGATAGCTATTAGTTTAGCAGGTTGTATTCAGTGGGAAGAAGAAGGTGAAAACAGTCCAGAAAAGGCAATAGATGAGTACGATAAATTTAAAGATGTGAAGATTTATGGTTCTCATCAAGTAGCCGATGATTTAACTTTGGTGGTACTAGAAGGGACATATACACAAAAGGGAATTTGGGTTGCGGAAGTTCATTTCATAGAAAAAGATAATAGGTGGAAAGTGAACAACATTACACACCTAATGGAACCAAATGAAAATTGGAGCCCTTTTGAAATAATGTTAGAGAGCGATGAAGGATATCGTGTAGGCTTTTTAAAGAGTGATTCAAAAAACAAGGAGATTGAAAAAGTTGATAAAGTAATCAACATAGAAGGTTACGATAATTGGAAGGTTTGGATACAAAAAAATTGATCGGTTGAAAGTAGAGATTGATTATAAACTGTTTGGTGACTGATATTCACTGTTCAGCAATCTCGGAGCAATTCTTTAATATCATATTTGCGTAAATGTTAAAGAACGATCTTGATCAATAGGGCGCAATTCCGTACTAAGAAATTACGTCTTTTCTTTAAGGAAAAGGTTGAGCAAGTGAGCGAATTTTGAAATAAATGAACGACAATAACCTTGATACGATAGATGGTATCCGTTTAAAGATGAATCGATTGATAAAAGTTCCTCCATCCTCTCTTTGTGGGTTGTTGTTGTGGTGAGTTTATTCTACCAAAGAGAAGGTCAATTTGTGTTTTTATAGCTAAATGACATTGTATGACCAACGTTATATCAAGGCTTCCCTTTTTTAAGTAGCGGAAGTTGAGTTAGCCATTTTATTAAGAGCACCTTGCGCTTTATATTTAACCTCTTATTACAAATAAAAAAAGAACACCAACTACAGCTGCAGTATTTGCAACTCGTAATTAGTGCCCTCGGTTTTCAATAAACTTACGTATTTTTAAGATTAATTCTTCCTTAGATAATTAAATGTGTATATAGATGTGGTCAGCGATAACCCAACTACAAGAAAAACCCAAAAAATTTGAGGAAGTAAATTAGAACTTGAAAACAACATGTTAAATAATGGTTTTACTAATGCGCTAAAGAGGAAAAAATTAGCTATAATATTTACAATAAAAAGAAAATTAACCATATACTGTTTACTCTCCTTTGATTTTACTTTACGCTTATATATGTTAACAATTTTTTGAAAGGGAGAGATAGTTTTGAAGAAAAAAATTGTAATTGGTACAATAGTCGGTGGGTTGTTAATCACACCTTTTTCTCTGAATTTAACAAACCAATCTAGTACTGCCCCAACTCTTGAGATTAAAAAAAACACTGCAGATGCAAAAGTTGCAGACTGGATCAAAAAGTTAGCTTGGCCAATTGCTAAAAAAGCTGGTAACTATTTTTACAACGTAGACGCATCTTTTTCTAGCGGTCAGTATGCAGATACAGTAACACCTGGTTCAATATACTATAATAACGGCACATATGGTACTTCCTCTTATTTTGATTTTAATATCGTTTCTTCTTCTCATTCAATAAATATGTACGCGGATACAGCTATCTGGAACTTTGGATCGAACATCTCCGTTATTTTAACTAATCCTTATGGATCGTACGTTAGAAATCGTTCAGTTGACCCTACACAATGGACAACCTATAGCCCTGGAGTAACTGGTACATATAGAGCACAATATGTAGTTAATAAAAAGGAAAAATGGACTCCTTACTTAGTATATAGAGCCGATGAGGGCTTTGTAAGTTCTGCTAGGACATCATCAAAACTAAATAGTACACAAGTTTCGCAAATCAATGGAACCATAGATATAACGGACCATTTTGCTACAGATTCAAAATATGGAAATATTATCACTCCATCAGATGAACACTCTAATATAAATGAAAATACCCTTCGTTCATTTAGTGCCAGTAATTCTAAAGGTCCTTTAACAGCAGAAGAGTTAGATAATCAATACTATGATGAGAAATTGAATGTTCACGTATACTCTATGAAGGATTATCAAGCAGGTGACACGGTGTATTTTGAAGACACTATACAAAACATAGAGTATAATAAAGAAGAAAACCAAACTGTATTTACTTTTCACGGTGAAAAAGAAGAGCAAAAAGTTAAATTCAAAGGTGATATAACCGGTTCCTATAATGTAGGAGAAAAGCTTAAACTAGATTTTGAAGTACAACAATTAACCAATGAATATCCAAATCTATCAGTAATTGATTACTTAAAACATGTATTAGATAATAATGAAGTGCCTGAAATTGATAATTATCTAAGTAAATAATTTACTCCTAAGGCCTGCAATTCAGCAGGTCCTTTTTAATTGGTGTCTATATAAAAATAAAATGTGTTTGAACAACAATCGGGACATTTACTAGAGGGAGATATTTGTGATTGGTTTATTAGAGATTATATTTCAAGTATCAGGAGTGGTGTTGATCATATGTGCAATTTATTATTATTTTCATTTTAAGAAAATCAAACGGGAAAGGAAACTGACTCCAGTTGAGTTAACAGTTTACGTTGTAACTCAATTTGCATTTCTTCTTTTAGGAAGTAGTTATTTACTGCTACTTTTGGATAAAAATTATTAAACAAACTCGGAGCAATAGCTGCACATTGGCTATCGCTTGTTGTGCTAACGGTGCAGGTTATTTAGAGTAGATCAGGATTTTGCATTAAAATTATACAAGAAATCACAGGGGAGATATTAATCGATGAAAGGAATATATGAATCTATAAGTGAAGGGCAGTTAAAAAAGTATGCAGAACTTGCTGTGCGAGCTGGTGTAAACCTGCAGAAAAATCAATTATTGATTATTCATAGTGATATACAACATGCTACGTTTGCACGTTTAATCCAAACGGTGGCCTACGAGGCAGGAGCGTCCAATGTATTTATAGACTGGACAGATGAACAGTCTACCACAGAGTTTTTCTTACACGCAGCAGATACTGTCATCGATGACTATCCTAATTGGCAGGCTTCTCGTTTTAAGGAATGGGAGGATGCAGGTGCTGCTTACATCCATATTATTTCTGAAAAATTAGAGGTCTTTAAGGAAGTTTCTACAGAAAAGATAAATCGTTTCCAAAAAGCTTCTCGTACCAAATTGAGGGATCATCATGCGAAAATTAGGTCACACGAGGTGCGCTGGTGTCTTCTAACTGTCCCGAGTGTTGGATGGGCAATTAAAGTATTCCCCAACCTAAGTAAAGAAGAAGCTTTACAATCCTTATGGAATTTAATCTTAAAAGGGTCTCGGGCAAATGGGAAAAGCCCTATAAAAGATTGGGAGAGTCACAATAGATCCTTCAAGTCTCGAAAAAGGATCCTAAACGAGAGTCAATTTGAATCCCTGCATTTTACAAATAGCCTTGGAACTGATTTAGTAGTTGGTCTACCTAAACATCATCTCTATATCGGTGGGGGTGTCATAGATAAAGATGAAATACCTTTCTTTCCGAACATTCCTACGGAAGAAATATTTACTGCTCCTCATAAAAATAAGGTGAATGGAAAATTGGTAGGTACTAAACCTCTTATCTATGGAGGAAGTGTGATCGATGAATTTTATCTGATTTTTAAAGATGGACGAATTACCGACTATTATGCGGCAAAAGGCCAAGAGGTGTTACAAAACCTCATCGAAACAGACGAAGGATCACAGTATCTAGGTGAAATTGCCTTGGTCTCTAATAAATCTCCTCTTGCTCAGGCAGATACTCTTTTTTACAATACCGTGTTTGATGAAAATACGTCCTGTCATATCGGAATCGGAAATGCATCTCCTTCCAATATTCAAAACGGCATTGACCAATCTGAGGAAGAGTTGAAGGCAGCTGGTCTGAATACTTCACTTTTGTCAGTCAATGTGACCTTTGGTACCGAAGATATGAAAGTAGAGGGTGTTGAAGAAGATGGAACTGAAGTCCTGCTAATGAAGGATGGGGATTTCGAATTCTAAAACATCTCCAACTTAAAAACAGTAAAAACTGATTTCTGGGGGATTAACTTAGTGCTAGTTATAGTGAAAACAAACTGGTGCATTAGGTAAAGATCCGTTTCAATATCTCGAAATCAAGTCTTCCGTATTATCGGAGCGATGTTTGAATAACAAAGGGAAGCTCACTTTTAGAATACATTATTCTCACTGTATTAAGGATGGTTGATAAGTTTGTTAGTTGATGGAGAAGTGGTTATTGTTTTTGGAATAATATGTTACATAGCGGTGAGGGGAATATTCGCATTAAAACTTAAATACAAAAAGTCTTTTATATGGTTGAAAGAATTATTAAGAATGCTAGCTGTAATATACATATTTGTGGTTATTTCAGTAACGCTATTCCCATTGGTATTAGGTGATAACACGTACGGAATGAATTCTTTTAGGTCATTAAATTACACTCCTCTTACCTCTATATTCAGAGACATTGAACAAATAGGTACAGCTTATAATGGAGATACACTGTTTATGCTCAAGCTGATAGTGAAAAATGTTGGTGGTAACATACTATTGCTGATGCCGTTGGGATTCTTTGCTCCGATGTTATTAGATATGTACAAGAGGCTAAAGAATACACTTTTACTTGGACTTCTTGCCTCTTTATCTATAGAATGCCTACAATTTGTTGAACTTCTTTTAGGAATTGGATTGGGACGCGTAGTCGATATTGACGATGTTATTTGTAATGTACTAGGGACTGTTTTGGGTTTCCTTGTTTATAAAATGATATTTGCTAAATTGAGTAAGGCTATGACACCATCCCAACGATCAAGTGGACTAATGAATAATTGAATTTCCCTTTATTAAAGTATCTCAGAGCGATAGCTACACAGTGGTTATCCCTTAGCAATCTGGTGCAAGATTTGACGAAACGTTATTCTATTAAGGGGTGAGGTTATGGGGTTTTGGTATTTCTTAATATTATTTGTAGGAATATTTTTAGTTGTTAAGGGGCTACTTGGGAATAAAAGAAATGGCTTGGTATTGATAGGTGTCATAAGTATTGCGTTCTCAATATTTATGTTTACACCAGGAAGTGATGAAATCGTTTCAGAACTATTAAATTTTTTTGGTATAGATATATGAGTAATCTCCTACTAGGTATTTTCACTAATGGTTACAGTAATCGAGTATTGGAAGTAATATGACAATCTTCCACAAACTCGGAGCGTTAATCTAAAAAGGATTACGCTCCTTTTTGTTTAAGTTAATAACAGGGAAGTTTAACGGAATAAGAGGTTGTTATATTCAATCCATAAGAGGGCCAGAGATTGTTGAAGAAAAACCTGTTCAGTTTATGCTAGAAACTAAATGGAATACTAATCATAAAATACATTAAAAAGTGGGGATATCAATGGTTGCAAAAGCTAAAAAGGATTTAGATGGATTGAAAATAATTGGTGAAATTTGTGGAGCGATTCGTGATGAATTGGTCCTTAGTACGAAACCCGGAATTACCACAAAAGAACTGGATGAAATTGCAAGAGAGATGTTTGAAAAGGCAGAAGCTCAATCTGCGCCAAAAGGAGAATACGATTTTCCTGGGTATACGTGTATTAGTATAAATAATGAAGTGGCGCATGGGATACCGAAGAGAAAACGGGTCATCCATGAAGGAGATTTAGTGAATATAGACGTTTCAGGTTCAAAAAACGGATATTATGCAGATACTGGAATTTCATTTGTAGTAGGGAAAGGAGACGCGGCATTACAAAAAATATGTGACGTTTCTAAAGAAGCATTCCATGCTGGACTTAAGCAGGCAAAGCCAGGTTCAAAAAAAAGTGCTCTTGGAAAGGCTGCACACAATGTAGCGAAACGCCATGGGTTAACAGTAATAAAAAATCTTACAGGACACGGTATTGGACGTTCGCTTCATGAAGAACCTAAACATATTTTTAATTATTTCGCTAGTTGGGATGATGAAATCTTAAAAGATGGTGCGGTAATTGCCTTTGAGCCTATGATCTCTACATTTGAAGAGGAAGTTTTCCAATCTGAAGATGGATGGACTTTCTTAACCAATGAAAGCTTTGTGGCTCAATACGAACATACGGTTATTCTTACAAATGAAGGACCAATTATTACTACATTATAAAAAGCACAATACGGCAATCGAGCGCAATTCAAGAATATTAATTAAGTCCTTTGTTCCGTTATCTCGGAGCTTTTTACGGAGCAAAAAACGTTTTTAGAGCTTGGAACCATATAAGCCGTACCAAGCTCTTTTTTGAGATATTAGCGAGTAACACATTTAATTTTTACTGCTGGTTGTCTTTTGATCTATAGTCGGTAATCCTGAATAGAATTTGTTGTGACGAGAAATTTTTTAAGGTCCAAAAAAGAATTCTGGAACCATAGCCCACAAGCTAATTAGGAGCAATACAATAGTTGGTGCAGCCCAATAAACAGTGTCTACGCCCTTTCGTTCCATTATGTATAATATCAGGACCAATACAATCATCAATAGTGGTAACAAAGGGTAGGCTCCATTTGCTACAATCTGATAAATCCATATGATAGTAATAAGAATGCCTGACAAGATATTAAAAATATGAGGTTTTTTCAAGATCTACCTCCTTTTGGATGGAATTTACCATTTCGATTATACACTACAATAGTTATACTTCTTATTCAATATAATCGGAGCTTATCTTCAATAAGATAAGCTCTTTTTTCTATGGAAATTTTCCTTGCTTTCTATGATTATTGAATTGGTTATGCATAGTGTTATACTTTTAATTCTGTTCTTCTCATTACCGAATAAGAGCGATCCATTTATCTAAGGGTCAATACATATCTAACTTCTATTGATTTCGTGTGGTGTCCTCACTTTAAGTATCCTTTCAAAATCCAGCAAAGAAAATTCATCATAACCTTCAGAAAAAAATACAACCAAATGAGCTATGTTCCGTCTAATAGGTGAAAGGGTGTGAAAGATGATTACTAGTAAAAAACGGGATGATGAATATGAAGATGATCTCAGCAAAGAAGAGCGAGTTGAATGGTTAATGAACGAGTACGGAAGAAATATCACTCGCTTAGCATTTACCTATACAAAACAACAACAGCTTGCTGAAGATATCGCACAAGAAGTTTTTATTAAATGCTATAAAAATCTAGATAGTTTTCGAAATGATTCAACTTATAAAACTTGGATTTATAGAATAACTGTAAATTTATGCAAGGATAAGCTGAGAAGTTGGTCCTTTAAAAATATCGTTTTAAATGATTTCTTTTCAAAGTCTCGTCATACATATGATACTCCGGAAACTGAATTGATAAATTTAGAAAGTAAAAGAATGCTTTCTGAACAGGTTATGTCGTTACCAGTCAAGTATCGAGAAGTGATTATTCTCTATTATTATGAAGAACTATCTTATAACCAAATCGTTGAGTTGTTGCAAATACGAATGCAAACAGTGAAGTCTCGTTTACACAGAGGACGTATTTTGTTAAAAAAACGACTCGAAGGAGGTAAAACAGATGGATGATTTCTTAAAGAATCTTAAAGAGGATATGAATGAAACAGTGTTAAAAGATATTGATTTTGACAATAAACATAAACGAAACGTCAAGAATGCCATTTATTACAATCAAAAGAAGACAAGAATCAACATCCAGCAAAGATTAGGGTTTTTGTTAAGTATAGGATTTACGGTAATTGTTATGTTTGGAATTGGTTATTTAACTCTGGATAAGTTGGGGTTCATGGCTCTTGATGAAGCATCTCCAACAAATGAAACAAGTGAATTAAAAAGCGATATAAAGGCGGGCGATGAGGATAACTTTTTCACTCCCCCGGCTCAGGATGAACTATACGATGATTTGTCAAAAGAAGATGTGTCTACAAAAATGCTGAATACTGTTGATTATTTTAGTACAGCATCAGGAGAATTTGAATTACAAAATGTATACGATGATAACTCAGAAAGCAATGAAAGGATCGAGTATACGGTTAGCTTGGAAGAACATGTTGGAGAATCTGTGATCTCAACCTCTTTTTATGATGAAGAGATAATGGGAGTTAAGTCCAATATAAATAAAACATTTTATGATGGACAAAAGGTATGGAGAATTGACAACAATAGAGAGGAATATTATGTGAATGAACCTGAAGTTAACGGCAAACAGCAAACCGTTTATCCAAACGAAGTATTCCAGGTGGAGTTAAGAAAGCTCTATGATTCTCCTGGCGTATTCAGGCAAAGTCCACCGGATAGCAGTGCCCATATCTCTTTGTTTCCATATGAAAAAGTAGCTTATTATTTAAGAGAAGAAAATCTTTGGGATATTGAAAAACAAAACGAAGAACTACTCGGCCATAATACAATTGTTTTATATGGCGAGATACCAAAAAGTGATACAGATCGAATGAAAGGTAACCAATTTCGTTTTTGGGTAGATAAAGACACAGGTATTCTCGTGCAGTATGAAGTATACGATCAAAATGGAGCGGTGACTAGCTACCTACACCCAGAACGTTTAGAAATAAATCTACCAATTTCCTCAAAAGAGTTTATACCTAATCTTGAAAATTATAGTGAGATGGAAGTAGATCAGCCTTCTTATGAAGATTCGAAAGAAGCAGATATAGAGGTAGTGGATCACGCGGATTATTATCCAGAGGAAGTCGATGTCGTCTTGACGAGACTTGAGAAAGAACTACCATTTTTATATGAATTCAAGAATAAGGAGTTGGAACTTTATTCTGCTAGTTATGAAAAATATAAAGACTATAAACAGGCCTATCTAACTTATAGCTATAAAAAGGATGAAGATGAAGATGGCTCAGGATCCAAACTTTTATACGTTCGTCAGTATCATAAAGATGCTGTTGTTCGTTCGATAGGAGATTTCGATACAGGAGCGAAAGATAAGCTTGAAGAGTTTGATTTAAATGGGATTCATTGGGTTAGCTACAAACTTAACAATATTCCGGAATCTCATTTTATTGGAAAATCTGATGATTACAAATACGAAATCGTAACCCAGGATATTTCTGCAGAAGTAACGAAACGATTATTAGCCTCATTCAAAAAGAATGATTGAAGTAGGATAGTTTACAGGGGGCATCATGAATAGCATAAAGAAAGAAAAAAGGAGTCATTTACCATACCGGCTAAATATATTGTTTTTGTTCGTATTCTTACTGTTTTCTGTTTTAATTTTTCGTTTAGGATATCTCCAATTAGCTCAAGGTGATGATTTTGAAAATCAAGTAGAAGAAACAGATAATGTGGAGGCTAAAACAACTTCCCCTAGAGGTATGATGTTTGATCGTTACGGTAGAGTTGTAGTAGATAATAAACCTACCTTTATTATTACTTATACTAAGACACAGGGGACTACTCAACAAGAAAAACTGGAAGTGGCAGAACATCTTTCAAAGTACATTGAGAAAGGGACTGAAAAAATAACTGAAAGAGACTTGAAAGATTATTGGATTATTACTCGTCCAAAAGAGGCAAGATCGAAGTTAAGCGATAAAGAAACCAAAGATCTTAGTGACAAAGATGCGTATCAGTTACAGTTAGATCGTATTAAAGAATCAGATCTAAATAAAATCTCAAAAAAAGAATTAGAAATTGCAGCCATTAAACGTGAAATGGATGGTGGATACGCATTATCTTCCCAAACAATTAAACAGGATTTGACGAAAGATGAAATTGCTGAAGTGAGCGAACATCTGAGTGACCTCCCGGGGATAGAAGTTGCAGCTGATGCGATTCGTGAATACCCTTATAATGAAACAATAAAAACTCTATTAGGAAATACAGGACAAATTGCCGAAGAGGAAGTAGATGCTTATCTTCAAAAGGGTTATGGATTAAATGATAATGTGGGAATTAGTTTCTTAGAAAGACAATATGAAGAGTATTTAAGGGGACAACCGTCAAAAACAAAATTTGTAACTGATAAAGAAGGAAATCCAATTGGAGATCCAGAAGAAATTCCGGGCTCCAGAGGCGGAGATCTAGTGTTAACTTTAGATATGGAGCTTCAACAATCTGTAGATGAGATTTTAAAAGAAGAGATACAAGAAGCACGCTCAGAAGGAAATTATTCGTTGGAACGCGCTTATGCAGTAATGATGGAGCCAAAAACTGGAGAAATATTAGCAGCTTCAGGACAAGAACTAACAAATAAGGGATTTGAAGATCGTTCATACGGAGCATTTATGGATGCTTATGCAATGGGATCTACTGTTAAAGCAGCTACTGTATTAACGGGCTTTCACTATAGGGCCATTCAACCAAATACTTATTTTTATGATACTCCACTATATTTTCCTGGAACAGAACCAAAGAAATCATATGTGAACATGGGGAGTATTAATGAATTAACTGCCCTTCAACGTTCATCCAATGTCTATATGTTTAATATTGCAATGGAAATAGCTAATCATAAGTATGAAAAAAATCAAGGCGGGGCTTTCGATATAGAAGCTTATTCAAAAATGAGGAATGTGTTTTCTCGATTTGGTTTAGGAGTAAGCACCGGAGTGGATATCCCTTCTGAAGCAACTGGTTATGAGGGGAATAGTAATATATTAGGTAATTTGCTTGATCTCAGTATTGGTCAGTTTGACACTTATACCCCTATTCAAATGGTTCAATACATTTCAACCGTAGCAAATGATGGACAAAGGATGGAGGCACATTTACTCAAAGAAGTGCATGAAGCTAATAATGGAGATGAGCTTTCAAACAATATTTTATATCAGTATACACCCAAAGTAATGAACACTGTGAATATTGATCAAAAGTACTTTGATATAGTTAAAAAGGGCCTATGGATGGTTACACATACTAATCAAGGCACGGCCAATTTTTTTAGTGATAAATCTTATAACCCCTCCGCAAAAACTGGAACTGCAGAGTTTGGAGAAGATAACTATAATTTAACTCTTGTAGGGTATGCTCCTTCTGATGATCCTGAAGTCGCTTTTGCAGTTGTAGTGCCAGATATCGATAACACTAATGAAATTAATCATGATATTAGCGAACGGATAATGGACAAGTATTTTGAAATGAAAAAATCAGGACATCAGATGGAAGTGAAAGATAAAGGAAATGACTAAAACATATCTCTATTCAAATCTTGAATCGAGGAGAAATCAGTGCAAAAAAAATCAGTTTATTTACTTGTAATATCAATTCTTGTATTTAGTGTTTTTGTATACTATATATATGGACAAGAATATAGATACGCAAAAGAATTCGCGAATGAACTATATGAGTATTCAATTCCTCCAAACACAGTACTAATTGAGAAAGGTTATGATTTTGCCTACAACTATGGAGGAGGGCCTAGGGGTAATGGAGGATATCCAACGGTAGTCGCTTTCATGAAATTATCATCTTCTCTCAGTGAGCAAGAAATATTCAATTACTACAACCAAGATGATATTGAAGTATATTTTGACTGGTGGGTGGAAGAGGAAAAAGGCAAAGAGTGGTACGAGGGGATAAAACCAAAACCTCAAAAGCTAAGTGATAAGGAAAATATCAATAAAACTATTAAAGTCGTTATTCAAAAAAGAAGTCTCCTTGTCACTCCTTATGGGGAGGTCGTTTACTAAGTTAAATTTATCAAAATGGTTAATTAAGATATGGAAAACAAACTTATCTCAAATTTGAGTCTTCAACAATCTCGGAGCGATTCTGCAATATCATAGCAGCGTAGAGGTTGAGAAACGATCTTCATTAATTGGGCGTAATTCCGCACTTAGGAATTACGTCTTTTCTTTTAAGAAAAGGTTGAGTAAATAGTTCTGGTTTGAAATAATTGGAATTGTAGAATTGATTATTTCTGTTGAATAAGCTGTTTACGTACCGAGTTAAATTTGACCAAAGAAATAATTTATTTAGATACTCACATGATGGGGAGGACGATTAGTTGATTTTGCATACCGAAATATATGGAGAAGGGGAGCCAATTGTTTTTTTACATACTGGGTTACAAACTGGCAATAGTGATTTTGTGAAACAAAGAGAAGAACTTCAAAAAAGCAGAAAAGTAATAGTACCAGATTTAAGAGGACATGGGAAATCAGTAAGTGTTGATTTTAGCAACTATTTTGAAGATGCTGCAGAGGATTTGAAAGAAACAATCGATCATTTACATATTGATAAACTTCATTTAGTTGGTTGCTCTATTGGAGGATTAGTAGGTTTAATATTTGCAAAGAAATACCCTAGCAAAGTATTTAGTTTAATTTTATCAGGGATCACAGCCGATAAGCCGAGTAATTGGAAGGAAATGCATCTACAAGAGGTTAAATTCCAACAAGAACTATTGGAGAATGATGAAGTGACTAATCAACTAGACCTGATACATGAATCTGATTGGAAAGAATTTATTTATATGGCTAGAGACGAAAACTGGTATCCCTTTGAATATACATCTGACTTAGATAATATTAGTGCTCCAATCCTATATATGGTGGGCGAAGGAAATAAAGCAGAAGTGGTTTCTGCTGCAAAATACCAAAGTAAACATAATAATTTGCATGTGAGTGTTATCCCATTTGCCTCGCATTTAGTCCATGAGCAAAAGCCAGAAATGTACACTAATATCCTATTAGAATTTCTTAGTGAAATTCAAATTAAACAATAAACTATCTTCCGTTATCTCGGAGCATATCTCGAAATAGATATGTTCTTTTTTTGTATAAGAGATGGATTTTTCAGAACTATTTTGAAATAATTGGTATTGGAAGAATAAATAAATGGAGGGATATATTTTGAAAGTTGAATTTACAGGTCATGAATTAAACCCAGGACACGACATGAAGAAATTATCGATAATGACGGCACAATGCCTAGTAGAGGAAATGCAAGATGGAGTCGAGGATCAGAGAAAGATTCAAATCACTACATCAAATTCCTTAATCATTGCAGATAAACTAAATACCGCAGAGCCAAATGAGAGCAAGATGACGTTACTTGATAAGGCGCTATTGAAATCTGAGGATACTATGTTCCCTCTAATAAATGAAGGCAGCGTGACAAACTTTAACGGGATGCTTGTTTTGAGTAATGTAAAGATTGTCCCATTTGCTAACCCTGACAATGTCATTGAGTATGATAGTTATGCTCTTTATACTGATCATATTATGGGGTTCGGTCTAACAGAGTAGTGGAAGAAGAAGTTTTGCTTTAGTTCTTCCACAAAATCGGAGCTATACCGTAAGGAGGAATAAAATGTTTAAGACTAAAAAAATGAACTTAATATACGGTTTATTGTTAATAATCTTATCACTAAGATCACTAGGATATATTTTAAAAGCTGAATATGGTTTGTTAGGATTACATATTATCGTTTTTTCTTTATGTCTACCTGGAGGTATTTATTACATCTATTCAACTTTATTAAATAAAGAACGAAATCCATAATCTCGGAGCTTATCTGTAATGGGATAGGCTCCTTTTAATTTGAAATAAAAATTGAGTAATGTAGGTGGGTTTGAAATAATTGGTATTAGAGGTATACGTAGCATAGGTGAAGATTTAATTGATTGGGTTAATATGAAGAAAGAAAACTCAAATAAGGTTCCAAAGATATTAATATTGGAAAGAGAGGCGCTATGAAATATTTTAAATGGTTTCTTTTAATAATAGGTGCATCAGCTACAGAAATGGCTATCTTGATGAATGCAGAATCGCTAAGTGCGGAAATGATTTCTTTAAACTATTACTTTGTAAGTTCTTTGGTAGTTATATTAATGATTTATCCATTAAGTGATTCCCCCTCAAGAAAACAATACAAATTAATCTTGGGATTAATTGTCATCGCTTTTGCTATTCTAGCTGCAGGGGTACTGAGAAACTTTGATTTCCTCCGTGAAGAACAAGCATTACTTCCTATGTTGGTAGGTTTGGTCGCTTACCTCATATTAGCATTTTTAATAATGATGAAATTCAGGAAAAAAACTAACTAATTTTAAAAATGGTTTACTTTGTTTTATAAAATTCCCCTTTATATATTGAACAGTCGTTAACATATCAGAAAAAATTATAGGGGGGAATTAAATTGCCAGTAGAAATTATGAAAACCGAAAAACAGTACTTAACACCCGAACAAGTTAGAGCGAAGGTTGTAGAAGATTATTCTTATAGCTATCAAAATATTGCTCTCTCAATGGCAAGTGTTACCATCGGTGCATTAACGTCAGTGGCTGGAAAATGACG
Organism: Anaerobacillus sp. QJM3NY_17; assembly: GCF_056173665.1. Classification (NCBI taxonomy): domain Bacteria; kingdom Bacillati; phylum Bacillota; class Bacilli; order Caryophanales; family Bacillaceae; genus Anaerobacillus; species Anaerobacillus sp. QJM3NY_17. Next base: position 960,555 of record NZ_CM149685.1, read on the forward strand.
ATATTCCATTATCTCGGAGCGATAGCTACACAGTGGTTATCGCTTAGCAATCTGGTGCAAGATTTGACGAAAAGTTATTCTAGTAAGGGGTGAGGTTATGGGGTTTTGGTATTTCTTAATATTATTTGTAGGAATATTTTTAGTTGTTAAGGGGCTACTTGGGAATAAAAGAAATGGCTTGGTATTGATAGGGGTCATAAGTATTGCGTTCTCAATATTTATGTTTACACCAGGAAGTGATGAAATCATTTCAAAACTATTTAATTTTTTTGGAATAGATATATGAGTAATCTCCTACTAGGTATTTTCACTAACGGTTGCTAAAGCAAAAGTAAGAACAGTAATCGAGTATTGGAAGTAAAATGACAATCTTCCACAAACTCGGAGCATTTACAGAATAAAAAGTCTGCTCTTTATGTAGGTTGACTTTCAGATTTAGGACTGGAGTGAATGAATTGAGGAATCCAAATGAGTTATCTAAAAAGAGGAGATATCAGCAAGGGTTTGCAGTTATTTATTTAGTTATCGCAATAATTTTGGCAACGGTATTATTTGATGATTATAACGTATTCATAGTGGGTGGGGTCACTATTTTGTTATATCTATTGCTTCGTTTTCTCGTAGGAGTATATGTAGATAAGAAAGTGGAGTGAATACATTACTCTACAATCTCGGAGCATATCTGGAAGAGGGATAGTCAACTGATGGAATCAAATTTTTTTAAAAATATTGGGTGGAGGCTTTAAATTGTATAGACTACTATTAGTAATTTCTTATTTATTATTCTTGATTCCCGTTTTATTCATCGCTAATTTTTTCTTGGATTTTATTACGCTCAACAAGCTGCAAGGATTGCCTATATTCTTTCCATTACTATTTTGCACAATAGGGCTCCTTTTCGCGGCGAAGGCTTTGGGTTATAAAAAGAGTGTTTTTTCAATAGCTGCTATAGTAGGAAACGGCGTCTTAATAATGTTCCCCTTTATTTATCTCTTCTTTGGCACTCTGATATTTGGCACTTGAATAAATGTGACTTGAATATAGACTTTGTTACGATGGCTAGTAGATAATAATTCAATCTTCCGTTAAATCGGAGCGATTACTGCACAATTTATTGAAAGGATGTTGTGATATATTCAAGTCAGAGCTTACTAACAAAGTAATGGACTTAATAGCGTGGATACTTCTATATTGTTTTGTTATTAGTCAAGTCGATATATTTTTGAATTCATTTACAAGTGGTTTATTTATTATCGCTACTGTATTGGGGCTGTTTAAAGTAATACGTAATATCAGAGGAATAATAAAAGTAACTAAGAATAACAAAAGCAGAGTCAACAATAATTAAGAATTCATTTTAATCGATAATCTTTTATGCTGAATAATAGTAGATAACCAATCTTCTGTTATCTCGGAGCAATTCTGAAATATCGTAGCAACGTAATCGCTAAAGAACAGTCTTCCGTAATACCTCAGGAGAGCTTGTGGAATAATACATGGCTTCCAGTCTATGAAGCTCCTTTCTTGTTCCAACATAGTCAGTTATTTCCGCGCCAACAATAGGTGTTCAGAATTTATTCAGGATACATTATTGATTACTTATTAATGACAACAAAATTGTTGAATGCATTTCTTTAGAAAATCTTTCATCAAATAGTTCAGTCGTTTCTAATTGGTATACATATTTTCCATCAGACCAAAAATAGGCATTATATCCAAGTCCCATACCTTTTAGATCATTTTCACTTGTTACGACATTAATTTTCATATCTTTCAGAAATAAATCATCATCATGAAAACGTCCATAATGAAGAATAGCATAACGGTGAGAATATCTCATGATTTCTTTGTTAGGTTCAATTTCCTCAACAATTAAGTTAGCGTATTTATTCTTACCAGGTTGCTCATAAAGAGTTTTTATTTGGTCTGTATCTACATCTGCATTACTAGATATGGATTCTGATTTTTTACTCTTTTCACCAAAGGTAAAGATAACTTTTAAGGGTTCATTTTTTTCCTTGATCTCTTTAATACTTAATAAATCCCATTCAGTAGGTATTAAAAAAGGGTCAAGAGCTAAGCTTAAGTCAACTTCTTCAAAGACTTCTGAGACTTCATTTGAGTCATTTAGAAGGAACAGGGTAGAAAAGAATAATGTAATTGCAGTAATAACAGTAATACATTTTTGTTTACTCATCCAATAGCACCTCCCTTAATAATAGGTAAATATAATATCTACTTCGCTCCAATCTTTGATGTTCCTTTTATTTGATAATATGGAGCATAACGAAATATATTAACTATTATTTAACATAGCTTATGAAATAAAAGAATGAGATCCAAACATCTTTTTGAAATAATTGGAATTAAACAATGGTAGCGGTAGTGTTGAATAAATTATTAAGAAGAATTTGGTCATTATTGGGTTTTAAATAGATTTTTCCATTCCAGTTGCTCTGGTTTAACAACAATCAGTTTATTATTTAGCATTTTCATTAACGGTTTATTGAATAAGTAAATATCTCTTTCTATTCCACTGAATCGGAGAGGTTCTGTAGTAATGAATCTCTTCTTTTTGTTGCGACTAAGTTTTTTTTGATTCTTTGCTACTTATTAGGAGTTTCTGTTGAATGTATAGATTTAGAATTGAGATTTTGATACATTAATAGTTACTTCCAGTTATATACATATAGAATAGGTGAAAAAACATGCTTCAGCACCTTCTTTAAAATCTACTTTTAATGGGGGATTACGTGTGAAGAAACTGAAGTATCTGGTTTTCCTTCTTTCTACCTTGATATTTTTGTGTTCTTGTGAAACATCTATTAATCAGGTGGTAGATAAAAACGACTTAAAGACTTCAGAGTTTAACGCTGTAGGGGTTCCACCTGGTACTGAAAGCAAATATGATTTAACGATTGAAATGGATAATAGCGAGACTTTCACTGTAAAAGCATCTATTTTGATAAAGAATATTTCAAATGATACGTGGAATGAAATACCTTTTTATTTCATTCCCAATATGTTCACCGAAGAAAACTCTCCTTCGCTTGAAACACATTCAGACCTTAATATGATTGAGGTTTCCTTAAATGAAAAAATAGTAGAGTACACGCTTCAAAAAGATTCGTTAACAATACCATTAACTCCAGCAGTCGCTCCAAATGAAACAGTCAATGTCGAATTTTTATATAACTTCACACTTCCAGAGAAAGGTTTGAGGTTCACTAAAAAAGAGTCAAATTTTTATTTAGCTCAATGGTATCCTATGGTACCAACATATCGAAATGGGTGGAATAAGGAGGACTACCGCTTCAAAGGAGAATCCTATCATACACCATATAGTGATTTTCTCCTGACCTATAATGTTCCTTCAAATTATACGGTCGTCACCACTAGTGAAGAAGATGGAATACCAAGTGATAACGGAAATGAATATAAAATAGGAAATGTGAAAGAAGTCTTTCTAGCATTGCTTGAAAGTCCTTATGTCGTTGAGACACAAGTGAATCATACAAATATTAGAGTATTTGGGGTGGATGGTGGTCCAGAGTATGAAGAGGAAATTGCTGCAATAGCAAAAGATGCTCTTGATTACTTTCAAGAACATATAGGCAGCTATCCAAACAGCCAGTTGGATATTATTCTGGATAGTATAGGTATGGAATACCCAGGGGTCGTCACCGCAGGTTCCTATTATAATACGAAACGAGTTGATACAGATTCACTCAAGAGTATGGTGGTCCACGAAATGGCTCACCAGTGGTTTTATGGGATGATAAGCAATGATCCCTATAATGATGCTTGGTTAGATGAGGGTTTGAGCGAACTAGCTACTATGTTGTTTTATTCAGATCTAGGGGAAACTGATTTTTCTTTTGAAATTGGAAATGAAATAAGTAAAGACTTTCCTTTGCCGGTTAATCTACCATTGGATGAATATCTAATGGGAGAACAAAGCTCATATATTTATGGAAAATCAACGGCAAAGTTAGGAATGTTATTTCAGAAGTATGGTGGGAAGGAAAAAGCCGAAAATTTTCTGAAAGCCTATTTCGCTCACTATCAGTATAAAGAAGTTGATACTGAAGAATTTGTAAGATTTATTAAGTATTACTTAAGCCTTGTGACTGCTAAACTAAAGTAGACAGTTTTCGCTATATAAGATGAAACACTTATTTACCCTAATATACCAGTTAAATAGAAAGCTCTACCATTGTATGATTAGATAGTTTATATCATAGATCAATGGAGGGCCGAACAAAGGTGGATAAGTGGGAAATGTATATGGAAATTCAACAGCTAATCAAACAGGGGTTTAGTAAGTCTAAAGTGGCAAACAAACTAGGAGTATCAAGATCGACTGTCTATCGACACCTTAAGAAATCTCCTTCGGACATGGCCGTATGGGTAGAATCCTTACAAACAAGAAAGAAGATTCTAGACCCTTATAAGGAGTTAATCTTATCTTGGTTGAATGAGCATCCTGATCTTACAGCAGCCCAGGTACAAGATTGGTTAATTGAGAGGCACAAAGATCTTAAAGTTGGTGAGAGCACGGTTCGTGCTTTCGTAAGAGAGTTACGGAAAGACTATCAAATAACGAAAGAAACGTCACCAAGAGAATACGAAGCGATACCTGATTTACCCATGGGGCAGCAGATTCAAGTTGATTTTGGTCATACAAAACAAAAAACATCTGATAATAAAGAAATGAAGCTAAACTTTATTGCCTTTGTTTTGTCTAACTCAAGATATAAATATCAGGAATGGTTAGATCGACCATTTACCACTCAAGATGTCATTCAGGCACATGAAAATGCGTTTCAATGGTTCAGTGGAATTCCAAAAGAATTAGTTTATGACCAGGATAGCCTTATAGTGGTGAGCGAAAATGGTGGCGATCTTATTTTGACGAAAGAGTTTCAGCAATATAGAGAAACGAGGAAATTAAACCTACGGGTTTGTCGTAAAGCTGATCCAGAAAGCAAAGGAAAGATCGAAAATGTGGTCGGGTTTATCAAGTACAATTTCGCCAAACATAGAGTGTTCCAGAATATTGAGGCGTGGAATGAACAAGGGTGGGAGTGGTTACATCGAACAGGTAACTATAAAATCCACAATACAACAAAAAAAAGACCGGTCGAAGTGTTCTCCTTGGAAAAGCAACACTTAAGACCAGTCAAAGGAAATGTCCATTTCCTAAACAATTATGAAAACAGTATAACAAGAAGCGTGCGTAAGGACAATACCATACGGTATTTGTCTAACAGGTACTCTCTTCCATTGGGAACGTTTCATAAATATGAAACTGTCTCCATCAAGGAAACAGATGATCGACATCTCTTAATCTATTACCGTGAGACAGGAGAACTTCTAGCCAAACATCACATCCCGGATGGCAAAGGTCAGCTAATGAAAGATCGACAGCATACGAGAGATCGTACAAAAGGGATCGATGCCTTTATAGATAACGTAGCTAATCGGTTTGAAGAAACAACAATGGCATTTGATTACCTGGATAAACTTCGTGAGAAGTATCCACGATATATTCGCGATCAGTTACACATGATCCTAAGAGAAACAAAACAACAAAACGCACAGATTCTAACGGCAGCTCTACAAGAATGTATAAAAAGAAACTTATACAGTGCAACAGATTTCAGCGATATCATTTTATATCTTCAGCGACAACGACAGGATCACGAGACAACGAATGATAACGCTGAGATTGTTTCGCCATTAAACAGCTTATCTGGTTGGATGATGGAAACAGAAGCACAAAAAAGAAACGTAGATACCTATACGGTTTTATTGGAAGAAGGTGAGGCAAATTGAGTCAGTTCCAGCAAGTACAAGATTTACTAAGGTCTCTACGACTAGCTGAGACGGCAAATCAGTTGCCCGAATTGATCAGAGAAGCTGAGAAAAAGGACTTATCCTTTACTCAGTTTCTCCTAGATCTAGCCACCTATGAACAAAATCGCAGAGATGAGAAACAGCTGGAGAAACGTTTTAATTGGGCTACCTTCCCTTTCCATAATACGATCGATGATTATGACGTAAAAGAGCAAAAATCCTTAAGTAGTAAGAAGTTAAATCAATTAAAAGATTTAACATGGATTGAGCAGCTCTATAACATTATTTTTCTTGGACCGCCAGGTGTCGGAAAGACCCACCTTTCGATAGGTCTGGGTATTGAAGCATTAAATCAAGGTTATAAGGTGATTTTCACGACCATGGGAGATCTTATTCAAGCGTTAAAAACAGAAGAAATCACGAGGAAATCGAAAACAAGGATGAAGCGAATTAGAGAAGCAGATTTAGTTATCATAGATGACTTGATGTTTATGGCGATGAATAAGCAGGAAGCGAATATGTTTTTCCATCTGATTAACAACCTATACAATCAAACTTCGATCATATTAACGTCAAATAAGGGGCCAAAAGAATGGGGAGAACTATTGGGCGACCAAGCGATTACGACAGCTATCTTGGACCGAATCTTACATCGAGTAGAGATTATTCATTTAAATGAAGACAGTTGGAGAATGAAGCATAGAAAAACGATTTTTGGTGAACAAAGTGTTTCAAATTAATCAGCAGAACTTGTGTCATTCTACTTGACGGTCACAAGCCTTGAAAATAATGATGATTTTGAAGCTTGGTTGGATGGTTACTGAAAAGGTCTTATTAAGCAATCTCGGAGCAATTGCGTAATAAAAATTTGCCCTTTAAGTAGGCAACTAAATTAAATAAGCTCAAGCAATTTTCAGCTAAGCTCAGAGTTATTGAACTCCGAGCTTTTTTTGTGTGAGGTTTGTAAATTAGTCCTTGAATTAAAGTCATATTACTTTATTAAAAATATTTAAGAAAATGAAACTGCTTTGATAAATGTATAGTCTATAAGGTGCAGGATGAAGGTTGAAAGGAGGTTGAAAAGTGAAAAATAGAGATTCATTATTTGATAGGGAAGGATTTGGCGATGAAATTGCTAGTGAAACGGAGATTGATTTGTTGATCAAAGAACACTCAAAGCAAGTGTTTATTTTAGCTTTTTCATATGTGAAAGATCATTCTTTAGCAGAGGATATAGCCCAAGAAGTTTTTTATAAGTGTTACAAAAACCTACATAAATTTAGAAATGAATCATCAATAAAAACTTGGATTTCTCGTATCACAGTAAATACTTCAAAAGATTTTTTGAGAAAACGAAAATATAATTTATTTTATTCCCCCTCTCATCTTATGGAGGTGCTTGTTAAAAGGAAAAGTTCAGAAGATGAGTTTCTTGAGAAAGAGAATAGACAAAGTGTGATGGACATCGTTCTGTCTCTTCAGCCAAAATATCGAGAAGTTATTATCCTTTTTTATTTTCAAGATTTCAATACAGAAGAAATATCGCTGGCTTTAAAACTGAATAGGAATACAGTTAAAACGAGATTATCTCGGGGGAGACTTCTTTTAAAAGAAAAAATTAGTGGTTTGGAAGGAGGCAACTATGAAACGTGAAGTTCAAAAAGGGAAAATCGAATTAGACGAGCAATTTTCTTTAGATAGAGAAAACAGAATTAGAGAAAGAGTGAAAGAAAGGATTAGGGAACGTGATAATCCACCCTATATCAATTATAAACTTATCTATATATCCTGTGCTGCAGTCTTGTTATTTGGTTTAGTTGTCAGTTTATCATTCGTTTCACCATCAATGGCTTCTGTTGTTTCTAAAATACCGTTTCTAAATGAATTGATGGAGAAGGAAGATTCCATCGGTGTCGATTCCATCGGCGATCTCCTGATCCATGAACTAAAAGAAGACAACTTTAAAGTTAGTCAGGGAACAAATATTAATTTTAGGGAAAAAACCATTTACGTAGGAATAGAAGGTACTAACGAATATTATCAAAAAAACCAAAAAGATATTATTGAAAAAAGTAATAGCATTTTAGATGCGCATGGTCTTGGAGCATACACTGTTGAAGTGACCAATCCTCAAGTAGAAAAAGAGCCATACGACGATGGCATTACAGAAGAAATGCAAAAGAAGTACGATGATTATGAGAAGAGAAGTCTTGCTATTAGCGATAAAATCATGAGTGAACTAAACGAGCAAAACTATCAGGTTCAATCAGCTGATGTTCGAATTAATGACAAAGAGAGGTTTATACCACTTGAAATCCCTGTCTCTGAAACAAGAGTAGATGAGATTAAGGATATTGTAAGGAAAGTTGCAGAAGAAAAAGAACCAGGTGAATTTAAAATAAAAGTTTATACATTTGATCCTATAAGAGAAGAAGCACAAGTACGATGGAGTCCTGTTATCGATACTCTAACAGAAGGATTAATTGGAAAAAGAGAGCTTAAAGTAGAATTAGTTGGTTTTACATTCTATTCAGATCCTTATACATTATCAGTTGACACTTCAATCGATAAGTCTAATCCTAATGCTTCAATGTTGGCAAATGAGATTGAAGATGAGATGAACACATTTATTAACTCAAAAGAGATAAAGAAAGTTGTAAAAGGAGATGAATATCAGATTATTGTTAAAAGCAAAGACGGTAAAAAAATAAATTAAATCATGATATATTTGCAAATTAAATGTAGCTTAATATTTATGACCGATCGATCTTCAACAATCTCGGAGCTTATCTGGAAGACCAAGAACGTTATAACTTAATATAAATTCACCTGAGTCCGGTGCTACTAGTCGATAGCTTTGATCAAAATTAAGAAGGAGTGATCTAACTATGGCAAAAAACAAATTACTAAGAATGGACAATGTTGGCATCGTTGTAGAATCCCTTGATGACGCAATCTCATTCTTCGAGGAGATTGGCTTGAACCTCGAAGGGCGAGCCACTGTCGAAGGTGAATGGGCTGGTCGCGTAACAGGATTGGGTTCTCAGTGCGTAGAGATTGCTATGATGGTTACCCCAGATGGTCACAGCCGACTTGAACTTTCGCGATTTCTCACCCCACCTACTATATCAGATCACCGGACTGCTCCTGTAAACGCCCTCGGTTATCAACGCGTCATGTTCACCGTTGAAGACATTGACGAAATGGTATCCAGACTCACTAAGTATGGTGCTCAGCTCGTTGGAGAAATGGTTCAATACGAGGACTCGTATCGGCTCTGCTACATTCGTGGAATCGAAGGACTTCTAATCGGTTTGGCAGAACAACTCGGTAACAAATAAGTAAGCGAGGTATTATAAAGAGCCTTTACTGAAATATAAATTACTGAAGTAAAAATTGAAACAGACAAGCAGTGTGAAAGTAATTCGAAGAAGTAGGGAAGCAGATTCACGCGAAAACGTTATATGCCAATCCGTCTCGATTCGAAGGGAATTCTTATTCAACAATCTCGGAGCGATTGTTTAGTTTGTGTTCATTCCTTAGTTACATTAAAAAGCTTCTTCTATGAACCAATAGAAGAAGCTTTCACCTTAGAGTATTAAATTTCTGTTTTATAGGGTCTGCCCAGTCAGGTATCTCATCAGTTTCGAAGGTTAATTGGTTATTAGATATTTCTAAAATCAATTCTCCATCTGATTTGCTGTTATCGATAACGACGAGGTTGTTAATGAGTGACAAGTGTTGAAGTAGGTTTTCTTTGGAAGTGATATCTCTTTTCAGGATGTCCTTTGTTGGGATATGATGGCCACCATTCCTCACTCGTAATGCGACTCGCTCAATGTTTTGCGTGACGTGGCTTAATCCAACATAAAACATTGTAATTTCAAATCCTTTTTCCTTGGCTTTGGTCATTTGGTGAATCGCATTTTTTCCAGCGAGCGTCGTTTCAATTGAAAAACTCTTTTCTTCTTCAATGCACTCGTAAATCAGTCTTACGGCTGCTTTACCTGCTGCTAATTGTTTCGTCTCAGGTGATTGTGGATCCAATCTACGCGCAATGGAATCAGGATCAAGATTAATGTCTATGCCTAACTTATCAATTAGAAGGTTACGTAGCGTGCTTTTTCCACTCCCATTGTTACCAGCAAAAACATACATCATGGGAGGGAGCTTTGGCTTTGTCATTCAATATCACCATCTGGTTTTTGGTCAAACTTTACAACGGTTCCATCAGGATACTCTTTCACAAGGCCATTTTCTGTATCATAAACGATATAGGTGTTATTTACCTTGGCATCAATTTTTGCACGATCACCAGTCATTTTTGCCCATTTACCCACCCAAGCAAACTTTCTTCCTTGTGATTCACTTTCACGTTCTAACACATAAACCACCACCTTTATTTTGTAATTTAATTATATCAGATGAAATGAATATTTTCATAAGGCTCCACAATAGCTGACTACTGAGGTGCCAGAAATGGAACGACAATCACTTGAGGAAGAAATGTCTTTGAAATAACAGTTATTAAACAATCTCTGAGCTTATCTGTAATAGGTAGGCTCCTTTTAACTGTAAATAAAGATTGAGTTATGGGGAATTTTTTTGAAATGATTAGTATGGAAATTTGTGCGGCATTCTAGAAAACTTGGATTTGAGATAATTTGCGTAGATTTGTTTAATTGTTTGATGTCTGGACCTTAATTTATACTTACTTAAATCCAGATATGGTTTTGAAGGGGAATTAGTCCTGTGTTAGTATAAATGGATTATAGATAGGAGGGATGTTGATGGAAAGTAAATCGGCATGGCTACTGATTGCAATCGGAGCTTCACTATGGGGAGTAATAGGGATTTTCGTAACGTACCTTTATGAGATAGGATTTACGCCGCTTGAAGTCGTAGCAATGCGAGTGTTAACGGCTTCCATCTTCATGGTCCCTTATGTTTTTATAAAGAATCGTCATCTGTTCAAAATAAAGGTGGGGGACTCCGGGTATTTCATAGGTACCGGTATTATTAGTATTGTTCTTTTTAATTGGTGTTTGTTCAGTTCTATGAAAGAGTCTTCTATTTCGATTGCATTCATCTTACTTTATACAGCACCGGCGTTTGTTACGATTCTATCTCGAATTCTCTTCAAAGAATCACTGACCGCTCGCAAGGTCACTGCCCTAATGATTACGTTGATAGGGTGTTCCCTTGTAATTGGAATCTTTTCTAGCTCCACCGCATCCATTTCGCTATATGGATTAATCGTTGGACTAGGATCAGGATTTTTCTATGCCCTTTACAGCATATTCGGAAAAGCAGCACTTTCGAAATATGACTCACTAACCGTTACGGTGTACACGTTTCTTTTCGCTTCATTCGCAATTGTCCCTTTCAGTGGATTAGGTTCGAGAGTTTCTACTTTGACCGATCTAAAAGTGGTAGGACTCGTAATCGGACTTGGCTTTCTTTCTACGATGCTCCCATTCATTTTCTACACGAAAGGTCTTCAATATGTGGAATCAAGCCGTGCCTCGATTATAGCAACGATTGAGCCAGTCGTCGCCTCTGTCATCGGGTTCTTCATTTTCAACGAAACCTTATCGACGTGGCAATATATCGGAATGATCATGGTGATCAGCTCTGTGATCATCGTGCAGGAATCAAAGAACCAAAAAATAAATCGCCCACAGCAATATAACCGTATCGAAGCGTGATTCATTTGACGGTGCCTGTCACGACTCGTTACCAAATGCAGTAAAGCCTATTTGGTGCGTTAGTTGAAAATCTTGAGGATATCTCGAGATCAAGTCTTCAGTAATTTCGGAGCAAGTTTTTAAGAACTAGAAGTACATTTTTTGTGAAATAAGTGTTCAAAATAAAGATTACTGCTGTAAAATAAGGTGTATTATATTGTTGAATAGATTCTCTTGTAAGAGAAGAAAAGTGGTGAGCAAAGTGGGAAGATATCAATTGGATCACAAAAGTAAGGTAGCTGTGACAAAGTTTCATGAGAAACAGCCGTCTGCTAAATTTGATAAAAAGAGTCATCTTGAAAAAATACGTGCGGAGTATTTAAAAAAGAAGCAAAAACAGACAGATAAATAATGTTGTGGAAAACAGAGGGAGATTAAATTCGTCCTATGTTTTTCTTATGACAAGTTATATTTCGATATTTTTTGCAAAGTTGGAGCTTTAATTGAATGAAAAAAAGGGGAACTCCATTCTCATTGGAGTTCCCCTTTTACAATTTAACGGTTTAAGCATGCGTGCCAAGCAAAGCATCGTTTGCTGAAACATAGTCATAACCAAGGTCACGTGCAACGGCTTCGTAAGTAATCGCTCCGTTTGCTACGTTCAATCCTTTTTCAAGTGCCGGGTTGCTTTGGATCGCAGCCGTTACGCCTTTATTTGCGATTTGGATCGCGTAAGGAATCGTTACGTTTGTTAGTGCGATCGTTGATGTTCTTGGAACTGCACCAGGCATGTTCGCTACGGCATAATGAACAACGCCGTGCTTTTCGTAAGTTGGGTTATCGTGCGTAGTAATGTGATCAACTGTTTCAATGATTCCGCCCTGGTCAATCGCAACATCGACAAGAACAGATCCAGGTGTCATGCTTTTCACCATTTCTTCGGTTACAAGCTTCGGAGCTTTTGCTCCTGGAATGAGTACGGCTCCAACAACAAGGTCCGCTTCTTTAACAGCTTGTGCGATGTTGAGTGGATTAGACATAAGCGTATTAATCGCATTTCCGAAAATATCATCAAGCTGACGAAGGCGCTCAGCGCTTAAGTCAAGAATCGTCACATCTGCGCCAAGACCCATCGCGATTTTCGCTGCGTTTGTACCTACAACGCCACCGCCGATAATGGTTACCTTGCCACGCTTCACTCCTGGAACGCCGCCAAGCAAAATGCCTTTTCCGCCTTTAGGCTTTTCAAGAATTTGTGCACCGATTTGAGAAGCCATGCGTCCTGCCACTTCACTCATTGGTGTTAGAAGTGGTAATGTTCCACGATCGACAACTGTTTCGTACGCGATCGCTGTTACGCCGCTATCTTTAAGAGCTTTCGTTAGTTCAGGCTCAGCTGCTAAATGTAGATAAGTGAAGAGAATGAGTCCTTCACGGAAATAAGTATATTCAGAAGGAAGTGGTTCTTTTACTTTCATCACCATTTCTTGATTCCAAACAACGGCTACATCTGTCGCAATTGTGGCGCCAGCTTCTCGATAGTCGATATCCTCGAAACCGCTTCCAATTCCTGCTTCAGTTTCAACTGTTACGTGATGACCAGCCTTTGTTAGTGCGATGACGCCTGCTGGAGTAATCGCTACACGATTTTCATTATTTTTAATTTCCTTTGGAATACCAATATACATCATTTCATCCCCTTAGCCTTAATTAATGATCAATTACCTACGATTATAGACGCCCTATTTGGATTTCACATTGTGTAAATAAAAGAAAATAAAAGGGGGTGTTTGTGTAATTACACAAACACCCTATAATTTCATTTGTTCTATTTTTAAATCGAGATAGATTGTGACTTTTTGATTAGCGTCTTTTAGATCAAGATTTGCTACATCAGTGATGCGTTTTAACCGATAGTTTAACGTATTCGTATGAACATGGAGAACCTGAGCCGCGGCCTTCACGTTGCTATCGTGCTGCAAATATACTTCTAGCGTTTCAAGTAGCTGTGTGTGATTAATGGCATCGTACTGCTTGAGCATTTCAATATAATTGTTTTGATAATGCTTGCGCTCTTTATAGAGAAGATCAATAAATTGATAGATCCCAAGATTTTGATAGCTATAAATTGACATCACTTCACGCTTGAATCGTTCTTTAATGGATAACACATGAAGTGCTTCACGGTAGCTATCTTTAATCGAAAGAGGACTTTGGTAGAGCGTACCAGCTCCGCCTTTTAGTGTATCAACACCAAGGCGATTACTAATTTTCTCAACAAACACCTGTACAAATTCTGATAGCTGCTCGGCCGTGTTTTTTTGATCAGTTGGTCGAACGAGCAGAATGAGCTGATTCTGATCCAACGTACTATAGATTAATTCGATTTGGTGAGAAGCCTGAATGTAATAGTTCATATGGCGTTCGAGCGATTGTTGAATTTCATCATTAAACTCAAAGACAACGATCGCCATTTCACCCTTTATCTTAATTTGGTAGGTGGAGGCTTGATCTAGTATATTTGCTTCTTTCGTATAATGTCCCGTAAGCAGTTTCCAGAAAAACTCGCGATGACCTTCTTCTGAATGTCGCTTCTTTATTTCAAGTTTAAGAATTTGATTTTTAACGACTTTAGCCGCTTTTTTTAGAAGCGCTAATTCTTCTTGCTTTACTTCCCAATTAAGTTGAGCCCAAATAAAGCCGAGAAGCTCTTCGTTTTTTCGAACCGATATGGCCACTCTTTGTCCTAGCCCTACTTCTGGGATCGCCGGGATAATAACCGGATCATCACTCTCAAATAGCTGAGGGATAATGCCTTTTTTCCATAGGCTTTTGATCACATCTTCTGGAACTTTTCGTTTCATGATAGTAGCAATACGAGCAGGGTCCACATTTTCATCGTGTGAACTATACGCTAGAATGCGATGATCTGAATCTTCAATCGTGACGGGGCAGCCAAGGTTTTCTCGAATGCAGTCAGCTAAATCTTCTAACGAACGGAATGGCCCCTGAAAAGGGTTATGACGTTCTTGATCGGTATGCATTTTCTACCACTCCTTTCTTATGACTCGTAAACGATGTCCTTACATTCATTACTTCTGATTAAGAGTATACAAGAAAATGAACACCTTTGTGGGATTTCACAAAGAGAAGTTAAGAAATTGTTAGGATTCACAAAGGAAAGTGGGCACGTATCATGGCCGAGGTGAGAAAAAATGACGAAAATAATAACCTATCAACCTATAAGTTCATCATTATTAAACTTTTAAAATAAATAGTATGACATAATTAAATTAATGTGTTATTCTGATAATCGAATCTAGTAGGGAGGCGTTGGATAAATGGTGGAGCAAAGTGCGATTCGATGGTTTCATGAAATAAGAAAGGAAGATATTGCTCTTGTCGGTGGTAAGGGAGCAAATCTTGGAGAGCTTACGCAGAGTGGTGTACACGTACCGCCTGGTTTTTGTGTAACAGCTGAAGCGTATGCCACGTTTATCTCTGAACGAGAACTTGATCAGTCGATTCTTCAAAAAATGAAGACGCTTGATTATGAAAATAATGATCAGCTTAATGAGGTGAGTGCTGAGATCAGGGAATGGATCCTACAGACAGATATGCTTGAATCTCATGAAGTAGAGATCCGAAATGCTTATGCAGCGTTTAGTGAGGATCTTAACGTAACGGACCCGTTCGTTGCCGTTCGAAGCTCGGCAACGGCTGAAGATCTTCCGGAAGCCTCTTTTGCAGGTCAGCAAGATACATATCTTGAGATTTCTGGGATTACAGCACTTCTTTATCACATCAAGAAATGCTGGGCGTCGCTCTGGACATCACGAGCTATTTACTATCGCGAAAAACAGCAGTTCAACCATTTCGATGTCTCTCTTTGTGCGGTCGTACAACTAATGGTGAATAGTGAAAAATCAGGTGTTATTTTTACAGCGAATCCAATTACGGGTGAACGAGAGCAGATGATGATTAATGCGAGCTGGGGACTTGGCGAAGCGGTTGTCTCAGGGATGGTTTCACCAGATGAGTACATCGTCGATAAGAGAACGTTTAAATTAATCGAAAAGCACGTAGCCGAAAAGAAAGTGCTTGTCGTAAAGAAAGCCAACGCAATCGGAACGGATACGGTTGCCGTGAAAGAATATTTAAGTGAGAAGCACGTCAATCAACAATGCTTAACGCAAGCTGAAATCGCTCAGCTTTCACGTGACGCTGTTCGAATTGAAGAACTTTATCAAACGCCTCAGGATATTGAGTGGGGCCTTGATTGCCAAACAAATGAACTTTACATTCTGCAAGCTCGTCCAATAACAACACTAAAAGAGGAGGAAACAAAAGTGGTTGAAAAGGTTGAAACGCCAAAGAAGATGCTCGTTCGAGGATTAGCTGCCTCACCTGGTTCTGCAAGCGGAAAGGTTCGTAAAATCAAAGATATTAGTGAAGTTTCTCTTGTAGAAGAAGGCGACATTCTAGTGACCATTATGACGAATCCAGATATGATTCCTGCTATGAAAAAAGCGGCAGCGCTCGTTACAGATGAAGGCGGACGGACGTGTCACGCCGCTATTGTTTCACGTGAATTCGGAATCCCGTGTATTGTTGGATCTTCGATTGCAACAGATGTGTTAATGGATGGAATGGAAGTAACGGTTGATGCGACGCGTGGAGTTGTATATGAAGGAATTCTAAATGACGCTGATCCAGCGAGTAAGAAAGAATCGGCTACTGAAGCGACGAACACCAACGAAGGGTTTAACGAAGCACTTCTTCATCAGCTTGCACCGATTACAGGAACAAAGATTTATATGAATCTCGGTGAGCCTGATCTAATCAATAAATACAAACACTTGCCGTTTGACGGCATTGGGTTAATGCGAACGGAATTTATTTTTTCAAATATCGGTATTCACCCGATGCATTTGCTTAAAACCGGACAAGAAGAGATGTTTATTGAAAAAATGAGCGAAGGAATCACGAAGGTGGCGCAGGATATTTACCCGAAGCCGATGGTTGTCCGTCTAAGCGACTTCCGCTCGAATGAATTTCGTGGCCTCATCGGGGGAGATGAAGTGGAACCAGTTGAAGCAAACCCGATGATCGGCTGGCGAGGTGTTTCACGCTATATTTCTCCTCAGTATGAAGAAGGATTCCGTTTGGAGTGTCGAGCGATTAAAAAAGTTCGTGATGAGTACGGCCTAATCAACGTTTGGACAATGCTTCCATTTGTTCGGACAACGTGGGAAGTGGAGAAAGTGAAGAAGATTATGGCAGAAGAAGGACTAGTTCAAAATCAGGAATTCAAGATTTGGATTATGGCGGAAGTGCCGTCTGTCATTTTTGAAGCGGAGGAATTCGCGCAGCTTGTGGATGGCTTCAGCATCGGAAGCAATGATTTAACACAGCTTATTCTTGGATCGGACCGTGACTCTGGCATTCTGAACAGCATGGGTTATTTCGATGAGAGAAATCCTTCCGTAAAACGAGCGATTAAACAGCTGATCCACGGAGCTCATAAGTATGGTAAAACCGTTTCTATTTGTGGACAGGGGCCGTCGACTTACCCTGAATTCACAGAGTTCCTCATTCAAGAAGGAATTGATAGCGTGAGCATTAATCCAGATACGGTGGCAGCGACAAGAAGATCAGTTGCGTCTGTTGAGCAGCGTATGATTTTAAATAAAATAAGAGGCTTGTAAATAAGCATTTACAAGGTGTAGCCGTACTGGTATTATATAACAAAATCAAGTGCGATGATGAGAAGAGTAGATGATGCGACCTTACACAGAGAGCTCCGGTAGCTGAAAAGGAGTGAAGGTAACATGATTGAACCAAACCTCTGAGCTGTACATCGGAACCGAACGTGGGGATGGTGTAACGGGAGCTCCCGTTAACGAGCTATGGTATAAGCAGCTTCTGCCGTACCTGATAAGAGTCATGTGGCGACACATGACTGAACCGGGGTGGCACCGCGATAAGCAATCTCGCCCCCGGGACTATACGTCCTGGGGGTGAGATTTTTTTATTGGTTAAAACTTATCGCGATTGGAGCTGACAAGTTATGAAGCGTCTTAGTACTATTCGGAAGAACGATCTATTGTTGCTTACAACAATGGGAGTGTCAAATATCGGAGGATGGGTGTACCATATTGCTCTCAATCTCATCATCTTAAATCAAACAGGGTCAGCTCTTGCTGTGACAGGGCTATACTTACTGAAGCCATTCGCAACTTTATTCACAAATCCATGGGCTGGAAGTCTAATTGATCGCGTGAACAAACGTTGGCTTATGATTGGGGTGAATGTCACTCAGGCATTAGTGATGCTTATTCTCCCGCTACTATCAAGCTTATGGATGATTTATGCTCTTGTATTTCTGATCAACATGGGTAGCTCGATTTTTCATCCAACATCAATGACTTACATGACGAAGCTTCTTCCTAAAGAAAGGCGAATCCATTTCAATTCTCTTCGAAGCCTGGTCGATTCAGGTGCATTTGTAATTGGGCCAGCGATTGCTGGTGTGCTATTTATTATCGGAACGCCAACCAATGCCATTTACCTTAATGCAGTTGCATTATTTCTTGCTGGCATGTTGTTTCTCTTGCTACCTGATATAGAAGCTGAAACTAGGATGAACATATCTGGTGTGATTTCATTTCAAATGATTAAAGAAGATTGGCGTGTTGTCTACATGTTTAGTCGAAGCGCTATTTTTGTGATTCTCATTTATTTTCTAGTGAGTGCGGTTGGCGTGATGAGTTGGGGAGTCGATTCACTTGAAGCGAGCTTCGCAACAGAAGTTCTTCATCTGACAAATACCGAATATGGTTTTCTCGTAAGTATCGCTGGAATCGGAGTTCTTTTGGGAGCCATTCTTAATACCGTTATTGCAGAAAAAAGAGATCCCCTGTCGTTAATAGGAGGCGGGGCCATTGTGCTTTCCATTGGGTATCTGATATTTGCTTTATCGTCATCCTTTCAGTTAGCTGCGATCGGTTGCTTTGTTCTTTCCTTTTCTCTTTCGTTCATGAATACTGGCTTTTACACTTTTTATCAAAACAATATTCCCGTTGATGTCATGGGGAGGATTGGCAGTTTGTTCAGCTGGCTTGAGGCGGTTTTTGTTATCGTCGTGATGATTGGCTGTGGCATCGCTGCAGAACTTATATCTATACGTTTTAGCGTTATAGTAGGTTCAAGTGTGATGCTAACCTTTGCATTACTTCTTTTAGGAGTTGTTTTGAATACGAGGTCGGTGAAAGTACACAGGATGGCTAAATAGTAGCCATCCTTTTCAATCAATTCAGGTGTTAAATAACGATCGAAAGGACAAAAGTCAAGGCAGAACACCTGTCTTGAATGAAAAGTAAATATTGCTTCTATTCTCACTGAGAAAGTTCATGGAATATCCAAAACTGTTTTTTTGTAAGCATTGTATTCACCTTTAGCGTTTCTCATAATGAAACTATACTGTTGAAGAATGTGATGAGTAGTGAAAGATTCACATATTTTATTCAGGTGTGTTTTCCGATTCCTTTTTCATATAGGAAACGGAGAATCATTCTGCCAGCAGAAATAACTAATGGAGGAACGATAATGAAAAAAATATTAGTTTTAACAATTGCGTGTTTACTCACATTTGGGAATATGACTTACGCCCATACTGGATTGGAAAGTTCTAACCCTGAAGATGGAAGTACAATTACAGAGGAGTTAGACATAGTAACCCTCACTTTCGAAACAGAAATTGAGGAAACAAGCTCTTTTGAATTACAAAATGCGAGTGGTGAAACCGTAGCAGTTGATAACATCACAATTGAAAACAACACAATGACTGGAACTTTTGATCAGCCAATTGAAAACGGAGAATATGAAGTGCCATGGAAAATTATTGGAGTTGATGGTCATCCAATTGAAGGAACGTTTTCTTTTTCAGTAGACGCACCTGAATCGGAAGTGAAGGAAGATGAGTCATCATCTGAAGAAACAACGAAAGATTCAGAAGAAGAAAAAGAGAAGGAAGAACAAATGAATAAAGAAGAAGAGACTAAGGCAGATACCGCTGAAGAAGAAAATTCTAGTGGTACAGTAATCGGCATCGTTATTGGTGTCCTGGTTGTTGTGCTTATTGGTAGCGTATTGTTAATGAGGAGGAAAAAATAATCAATGTTTTTCCTAACAGTAATCAGTGAAGCACTGCTTTATATTAGCTTTGCGTTACTGATTGCGGATTATCTTTTCTTATTTATTTCTCACGATAAAAAGCCGGTTATTCATGTTCCTAAGAAAATTCGCCTATTGGCTGCAGGAGGAATTGCGCTTTTTTCCTTCATGCCGATTTTGGATTTACTTCTTTATTTATATGATGACTATGGAATAGGGCAAGCTCTGTCGTCAGTATTATTCACATTTAAAGTAGGTCAGGCTTGGACTTTTACGGTTCTGCTGTCGATTATGTTAAGCTTATTTATTCTCTTCGTTGATGATGGGCAGGAGAAGAGATATCCATTCATTGGTATGGTTCTTCTTCTGTTTCTCATTCTAGCACTAGGGTGGGCGAGCCATTCAAGCTCTCTTCATCCAGTTAAAGGTTTCATTATTCACACGATACACTTTACGGCTGTTATTACCTGGGTAGGAGTACTTTTTGTCATAAGCTGGCTTTCAAAAAACGCGGCAAACTGGACGCAATTTCTGAGATGGTTTCATCCAACCGCTATTATCTGTTTCATAGTAGTAGGGATCACAGGGCTATTGTTAATGCAGTTCGTTATTCCATTACAAGATTATCCTGATGCATGGATGGTTTCTTACGGACAAAGCTTGTTAATCAAACACTTGCTCATTGTTCCACTACTCGGATACGCCTTTCTGAATGGTGTTATCATGAAGAAAAAGCTTAAAGAGAATAAATCGTTTGATCCAAGACCGTGGACAAAAGTAGAATCCGTTATGGTGTTACTGATTTTTGCCGCTACGGGTGCGATGAGCCACTCTTCACCTCCAAACAATCTGGCTTCTCTCATTCGTCTTGAAGGCGTATCACCGCTGTTTACGCTATTCACAAACGGATTAGTTCGACCTGGTGTCTCTATTGAATTAGTCGTTAACGTGAATACGCTATTGCTTGGCGCTTTAGCCGTAGTGTTTATAGTGGTGATGATTGCTGCATTTATGAAAAAGATGGCACCAATTTTTTCATTTCTAATGAGCGTGTTGTTTATCATATCAGCTTATTTAGCTTTGCTACAAAGCGTTCAAATGATGTAAATACGAACCCCCGAGAGCCTTGCTCTCGGGGGTTCGTATTTAATTTATCTATTAGCTATAATGGCTCTAGTTTTTAGATTTCCTTCTTTAACTACAACTTAGAAAACACCTAGACTGAAAAATGCGCGTTGATCCAAACGATGGTTCAACGGGCTACAAGTAAAACTATTTAAATCTTAAAATGCTGATTCTCGAGTAGGAGCACTTTTTCCGTCGTTTGGTGAGCTTGTTTTTTCGTATGCTCAACGAGATCATGAATGAGCGGACTGCACTTTTTAGCCCCATTGATGAGAAGCGGTACTCCGAGAGTATCGATGCCAAGCCCTCGAGAAAGACCTCCTCCTATTGACATAACAAACGGGACGGTTGGTGACGTGTTTGAGAGGATAATCTGATCATCTACTTGAAAATGGTCAAATAGCATTAAAGTCATATCATATAAAGCGGGCACGATCAGTTTCGACGATTTTTTGCCAATTGTGTAGACTTTATGGCCATCTGAATCCCGACCGTGGAAAAGGAGTCGTCCGGCGTCCTTTTTCGTTAATTTGTTAAAAAAGGGCACGGCAAGAACTTCTTCACTTGTTAAAGGAAGAGAAGAGGGCTTTAAAAGATGTAAATGAAAGGCTGCAGCTATTGATGTGGTGTGTGTCCCACCGTAGTCATGATAAATGTAAATCATATGCTCATCCCTGTAATTGAATTTACTAACAAGTATTACCTGATTAGCGGGAAACAATCCTTTGATCAACCTTTCAATTATAAAAACCGCTCAGTCAAATGACTGAACGGTTGAATGAAAAATGTTCGTTTAAGCATTAACAGACTTAGGCTGATTCCGGTTGTTTGCAACTGGAGCTTCATTCGATTGCTCGTATTCTTGTTGAGGCGCGGTCTTTTTCACAAAAAACGAAAGCACAAGCGCCACAATCGTGAGAGCAAGAATGACGAGAAATGCGATATTTACGCCATAAATATCTGGTCTTGAGATAGATGGCTGCTGCTGAGCCGTTTGAGCGGTCGTTGTCATGACCGTCACTAAAATCGCCGTTCCGACTGAAGCCGCAATCTGTCGCAGTGTATTATTCATGGCAGCCCCGTGTGGAATAAGGTGTTTCGGCATTTGATTCAATCCAGCCGTTGTGACCGGCATCATGACCATCGATAAACCAAACATACGAATCGCATACATTACTGTTAAGAACGTAATGGTTGTCGATGTATCGAGAAATGAGAAGCCGAGCGTTGCGCCAGTTACAATTGTTAAACCAACAATTGCAAGGAGACGCGCACCGATTTTATCAAAAATCCGTCCTGTAATCGGGGACATAAATGCTGTAATAACGGCCCCAGGAAGTAGGACAAGTCCGGACTCAAATGCGGTAAAGTCTCTCATGTTTTGCATATATAGTGGGATCAACGTTTCTGAACCAATTAATCCAAGAAACATCATCATCCCGATGATCGTCGTAATGGTAAAAATCTTATCTTTAAACACTCGAAACTCGAGCATCGGCTGTGAAAGACGTAGCTGTCTTAATATGAAAATCGTCAGCGTGACGACACCAACGATAAGAACGACGATCGTTCTCATGCTGCCCCAGCCTATGTTCCCTGCACTCGTGAACGCATAAAGCAATCCGCCGAAACCAATCGATGAAAGAATAATGGAGATCGGATCGACTTTTGGAAACGTGAGCTCTGTCACATTTTTCATAACGAAATAGGCAACTGCAATAATCATAATCGCGAGTGGCAGCATTGACCAAAAGAGTAAGCGCCATGAATAGGCAGCTGTAATCCAACCAGACAACGCGGGACCGATGGCGGGTGCAAATGAAATCACGAGCCCGATGTAACCCATCGCAGCGCCGCGTTTGTTCACTGGAAAAATCATCAGAAAGACGGTTTGCATAAGTGGCATCATAACCCCAGCACCGGCGGATTGAATAACACGCCCAATTAACAACATGCCAAAGTTCGGCGCGAATCCGCCAATAACCGTTCCCACTGAGAAAATACTCATCGCGGAAATAAAAAGCTGTCTCGTTGTAAATCGTTCAAGAAGAAAAGCACTGATCGGGATCATGATTCCATTCACTAGCATAAAGACTGTCGTCAGCCATTGTGCTGTATTCGCGGTAATGTTCATTTCCTCCATGATCGGTGGAATCGCCGTAATCATAAGAGTTTGGTTCAAAATTGTAATAAACGCTCCAGCTAGCAGAAGCGTCGCAATTAACACTTTATTATAAGGTTTAGTGGTCACGATAGGACTCCTCTCGCAATTTCTTATCATCTTCATTAGTAGTAGTTAAGTAGTTTTTCCCTCAATCAATTATCAAATTATACTCTCATCATCGTCTCGTTACAAACGTCTTGATTGTAAAAATTTCATTAAGGAGGAGGGGTGGTTATTCCATATAATGGTATAATTAGGTGTAATGATTCTAGTTAGCGAATAAACTTGGATTTTGTCCAATATATTTCGATTTTGGCCAATAAAACCGCAATTTGGCCAATAAATCTTGAATTTAGCCAATAAACCTGTCGCGGGCAAGCTCTCGCATGTTTTTTGGAGGTTCCTCCCTCTCCGATCTAGAAGTCTACAGGAGTGGCTTATGCTTATGGAAGAGAGTTGCGGACCATCTTCCATGATTTCGAGCCCATTGAGATTAAGAGAGCGTATCCTTCTAGTGGAACTTTTAGCGTAGAAGGTCTGTGGGCAGCGTTATTTAGAATACGAGATTAAATTAAAACTAATTGAGGTGACCACAATGAGGAAAGTAGAAGTTCAGGAGTTCAATGAAATTTGGCGTGAGTTGTTTTTGTTAGAAGCTCAGAAGCTTGAACGCGTATATGGCGATAATATGATCGAAGTTCATCATATTGGAAGCACCGCGGTTGAAGGGTTGAAAGCGAAGCCTGTGATCGATATCATGCCAGTTGTGAAAGATCTTAGTCTAGTGGATCAAAAAAATGAGTATATGAAAGAACTTGGATATGAAGCGCTTGGTGAAAATGGGCTGACTGGCCGCCGTTTCTTTCGGAAGGGTGGAGATCAGCGCTCTCATCATGTGCATCTATATGAATTAGGAAATCCGGACATTGATCGCCACCTGGCATTTCGAGACTACTTAATGGAACATCGGAGTGATCGCCTGAAATATGGACAGACAAAGGCTGAGCTAGCAATGCGTTATCCTGAGGATATGGAAGCTTATATTGATGGTAAGAATACACTTGTAAAAGATATAGAAAAGAAAGCACTCGATTGGTATGTATCAAAATAAATAGGTTATTGAAAGAAAGAGAGAAAGCGAGCTAGAAAATTGGCTGCTATTCTCTCTTTTTTATGTCTATTTATTTCTAATGAAAAGACAGAAATAGGTTGCATGACGAAGTGATAATGATTATCATTATAAATTAGATGCGTGTGGTAAGAGCGATTTAACCAAATCTAGTAAAGGGAAGAGTGAGATGAAGAAGAGATACTTAATTAGTTTATTTATTTTATTATCCTTTGTATCCCTGTTTATTGGGGTCAAAAGCATGTCACCTCTCGAGGTGTTTAATTTTACGGATGAGCAGAGTCAGGTGTTCTGGATTAGTCGGGTTCCTCGTCTCGTTAGTATTATTATTGCCGGGGCAAGCATGAGTATTTGTGGACTTATTATGCAGCAGCTTAGTCGTAATAAGTTTGTCTCTCCAACAACGGCGGGTACGATGGATGCTGCTAGACTTGGGATTCTCGTTTCCCTTATCTTATTTTCCTCCGCTAGCTTAATGCAAAAAATGATGATTTCGTTTCTGTTCGCTTTAGCGGGTACGTTCCTTTTTATGAAGGTGCTCGATCGAGTGAAATATAAGGATGCGATCTTCATTCCACTAGTAGGGTTGATGTTTGGGAATGTTCTCGGGTCAATTACTACGTTTTTCGCGTATAAGTATGATTTAATGCAGAGCATCGGTTCATGGCTGCAGGGAGATTTCTCAGTCGTATTAAAAGGACAGTATGAACTATTATACATAAGCGTTCCAGGACTTATCATCGCCTACATTTACGCCAATCGATTTACGATTGCTGGAATGGGTGAAGACTTCTCAGTTAATCTTGGCTTAAAGTATAAACAGATTGTTAACATCGGACTCGTTATCGTTGCTTTGGTGACGACGGTTGTGATGTTAACAGTAGGAGCCATTCCATTTCTCGGTTTGATTATCCCTAATATCGTCTCGATCATGATGGGGGATAATCTGAAAGCGAATCTGTTTCCAACTGCCATGTTGGGCGCAGTATTTGTGTTAATTTGTGATATTCTTGGGCGATTGATTATTTATCCATATGAGATATCGATTGGTTTGATGGTTGGTGTAATCGGAAGTATTCTATTCATTTACTTGTTGTTAAGGAGAAGAGCTTATGTCTAAACGTATGAAAAACAGTCTCCTTTTTGTGCTCAGTCTCCTGCTCATTAGCGCGTTTCTATTGATCGACCTGGGAGGAAATGTAGGCTATATTTTGCCGAGGCGTGCAATCAAAATTGTGGCTATTATTGTGACAGGAAGTGCCATTGCATTCTCTACGGTTATCTTTCAAACAATCACAAATAATCGAATTCTAACACCTAGCATTATTGGGCTTGATTCTCTCTATATGCTCATTCAAACCGTCATTGTCTTCTTATTTGGATCAATGAACATTTTAATCTTAAATAAAAATATTAATTTTCTTTTGTCAGTTGTCTTAATGATGGTGTTTGCAAGTCTATTATTTAAGCTCCTATTTCGAAAAGAAGGACAGAATATCTACTTCCTGCTTTTAATTGGATTAATCTTCGGTACCCTATTTGGAAGTCTCTCATCGTTCATGGAAATGTTGATCGATCCGAATGAATTTCAGGTTGTACAGGATCGGATGTTTGCGAGCTTCAATAATGTGAACACAGATGTCTTACTTGTATCGATTGCTGCTTTCGTCATTGTATTGGTTTATGCCTGGAAATACATAAAGTACTTGGACGTGCTATCACTAGGGCGTGATCATGCCGTGAATCTAGGCGTCGATTATGATCACATCGTGAAACGATTGTTAATTGTCATTTCGATTCTTGTATCAATTTCGACCGCACTAGTTGGCCCAATTACGTTTCTCGGACTACTCGTAGTCAATGTAGCACATGAGTTTCTTAAGACGTATCAACATAGCTATCTCATATCAGGATCAATTTTTATGAGCGTGATTGCTTTAGTCGGAGGACAGCTTATCGTCGAACGCGTTTTTACGTTCTCAACATCGATCAGCGTCATTATTAATTTTATTGGCGGCGTGTACTTTATTTATCTTCTACTGAAGGAGAGGAAATCATGATTGAAATCAAAAATGTCTCAAAATCATATGGTAAGAAAAAAGTTGTTCAGAACGTCTCTCTCACTGTTCAAAAAGGGACGATCACTTCCTTCATCGGTCCAAACGGAGCAGGAAAAAGTACGCTAATCTCAATGGTGAGTCGCTTGCTTTCATGTGATGAAGGAGAAGTTTACATCGATGGGAGTAACGTTACAAAAACGAAAAGCAATGAGCTTGCAAAGAAAATCTCGATATTGAAACAATCTAATGAGCTAAACGTTCGGTTAAAAGTACGTGAATTGGTTTCATTTGGTCGTTTTCCTTATTCCCAGGGACGATTAACGAAAGAGGACTGGGCGTATGTAGATGAAGCGATTCGCTATATGGAGTTGGAAGAAATCCAAGATCAATTTATTGATCATTTAAGCGGTGGTCAGAAGCAGCGGGCTTTTATTGCCATGGTTATTGCACAGAATACGGAATACATCATTCTTGATGAGCCGTTAAATAATCTTGATATGAAGCATTCTGTTCAAATTATGAAGGTGTTAAGACGCCTGGCTGATGAATTGGGAAAAACCGTCTTAATTGTGATTCATGATATTAACTTTGCATCGGTTTACTCAGACCAAATCGTTGCGCTTAAAAATGGATCGCTAATACGAGAAGGGCGAACCGAAGAGATGATTACGACAGAAGTACTGCAAGAAATTTATGATATGCATATTCCTATTGAACATTATGGTGATCACCGTATTGGAATTTATTTCTCATAAAATTCAAAATCTATATTGACAAATGATACTGATAATCATTATCATTAAGTTAAATGATTCTGGTCATTCTTTTTTATTGTAAATGATTGAGAATTGATATCAATTCTATCAACACTTCAAAAAAGAGATAAGGGGAGAAGAATAATGAGGAAATGGATTTTGATTTTAGCTCTATCAGCTCTAGCACTGATCGTATCTGCATGCGGTACGAATAATTCTGAAGCAACAGAAGCAAATGCAGAAGCGAAGGGATCATCAGAAACAGAAGAAGTAACCGTGAAGCACGACCTTGGAGAAACAACGGTTCAAAAAAATCCAGAGAATGTTGTTGTCTTTGATTTTGGTACACTAGATACTCTCGATAAACTGGGTGTAGAGGTAGCGGGTGTTCCACAAGCTAATATTCCATCTTACCTTTCAAAATATGAATCAGATACATACGAAAACGCTGGCGGTTTGAAGGAACCAGATTTTGAACAAATCGCAGAAATGAACCCAGGGTTAATTATCATTTCAGGCAGACAGTCGGATGCCTATGAAGAATTAAGTAAGATTGCACCAACGATTTATATGGGAGTCGATACAACAGACTATATTCCTTCATTCAAAAAGAATGTCACAACGCTTGGTGAGATTTTTGGGAAAGAAAAAGAAGCGGAAGAAGAATTAGCGAAAATTGATGAAGAAATTTCATCTGTTCAGGAGCTTACATCTTCTTTAGATGAGAAAGGATTAATAACACTCGTGACTGGTGGTAAGGTAAGTGCTTACGGAGCTGGGTCAAGGTTTGGACTCATTCATGATGTGTTAGGGTTACCTGAAGCGGATGGTGATCTTGAAGCATCGACGCATGGCCAAAGCATTTCATTTGAATATATCGCAGAAAAAAATCCAGCTTACCTCTTCGTTGTTGATCGTGACGCTGTTGTAGATGGAGCAGAAACATCGGCGAAAGAAGTAATAGAAAATGAACTTGTGAAAAATACAGACGCTTATAAAAATGATCACATTGTTTATTTAGATCCAAACTACTGGTACTTATCTGGTGGCGGACTGGAGTCAGTGACAGAAATGATTAGCGAGGTTAAAAAAGGAATCGAGTAACATGAAAGCCCCCTTCGAACGTTCGAAGGGGGTTTTTTGATTAAGGCTGATACACCTTACCATCCGCATCAATGTAAACCGTATGAAGAATGGTTCGCTCAAATGAAGCTCCTTTTTTAGTATCACCGTTCACATCAAGCATGATGTGATAAACGCCTTCACCAGCATTTTTAATAGGAAAGGACTTTTGAGCACTCAATTTTTCCTGTGACACTTTCTTTTGTTTCGTTTTTCCATTTTTACTATATTGAATCACAATATCTCCTTCGATTGAATCTTTCACTACATTGTTTTCGTCGATATTAAGCTTCACTACTTTTGCAGAGCTTTTCAGTTGGAGCTCTTGATTTAGTTCACTTTCATAAGCAACTTGCATCACGTAACTTTCTTTCTTTGATTGCTTTACTTTTAGTTTCCATGTGCCAGATTTAGGGAGGTCTACCTTCAGTTGGTGATGAAACGCTCCTTCAAACATCGCCTCATCTTGAGATGTTTCTGTCACCGCATACGTTTTCTGATCAGGCCCTTGAAGAGTGATCACCGAATCCTCGTTTTGACTCATCCAATCGAGCGTAATGCTTTTCGTATCTTCTTCTACATCAAACTTTTCCACTTGCGTTCCCTTAAATTCACCGCCCCGAATGAGGACATTAGCTTGATCAGAAGCAGCCGTTTCATTGATAGAAGTGCGCGGGGCAAAGGCAGGGATCGACTGTGTTAAGTAAGGTTCAAATAAGTTAAGCGTAGCGCTCCCAGTTCGAATGGACGAGTGATCCCAATTCCCGATGCGAATCTCATTTCCATAGGGAAGTCTCGAACTGTTCACCGTAACGGCGCCATCATTTGAGCCATATTGTCGTAAATACAAACCGCCCCAATAGAGCGCGCCACCGAAACTCCCCCAACTAGTGCCCCCAAACGTGTAGTAAGGTGTGGATGAAATGTTCGGTTTTGCATCAGTAACGGATCGGAAATAGCTCATATAGCCGGTCTGTAGTGAATAGGTGGCGTCATTTCGATTTCCGATAATTGCAGCTAACCACCCGGCCCAGCTGCTGTGGGCAAGATCAGCTAGCTGTGAACCTTTGTGTGGGGTGGAGAGGGTAATGACTTTATCAACATATTGCTGCGCATTTGCATGAACGATGGCAGCCTGTGCATCAACCCCACCTTTACTGTGGGTAACAAGAATCACTTTCTTCCCAAAGTACGCGTTGATCTCTGCTAGTTTGCTAGCAAGCAGCTGCCCGTTGTCCCACATGTTTTTCGTAGGGTATAAATCAATGAAAGCCGTTTGGTAGTTCTTGCTGTATGTAAGTTCATCCATATCGTTTTGATCAATCCAGGTGTTTGACGAGCTGTTCAATCCGTGTACAAATACGAGTGGAAGAGAGCCAGGCTTGACGGTCGTGGGTTCATCTCCAATGTACCATTCGCCGGGTGTACCAGTTGCATCACCTTTTCCTATAATGCCGGCTTGTGCGTCGTGAGCGAAAGGGGGAGCGAGCAAGAAGATCATCACCAATAGTGACACCAACCATTTCTTCATAAAGCCCTCCTATTTGAAATGAGTCTTATACCACTTCAACTATAAGAATATTCAGTTTATTAAACAAGGAGCGTTTTCACTAACTTACTTAGTTGGAGTATAGGTCAATAGAACGGCAATCGCTGTTCATTCGACGGGTTTCTATGAAGTTCTTACAAGTGTTTCCTCTCTCATTGAAAAGCTGTGTCAAAGGTACTATAACAACCTTCCAGAAAAAACGATCCAGACCTTTAAAGGTCTGAACCGTCAATTCTTAGTTTCTATTCGTTTTCTTTTTCAAGACCATTCTTTTCTATAATCGCATCAGAAAGGCGGAGTTGCTCTGTTACCTTTTCAATTTGATCATCACATTTCCTAAGCGATACTTTTTCTTCCGTAGAAACGTTATAGCACGTTCCGTTTCCAGCATCTTTTGTTAAATCAGCTTCGTAATAATAATCACGATATCGGAAAGACCCATCTCGAAATGCAGTGAGGTTTGGCTGATCATCAAGAAGAGAATTTCCCATCATATACGGCATTTCCATATTTAACATGTCGACAATTGTTGGGGCGATATCGATTTGCCCGCCGTTTTCTTTGATCACCTGGCCACTACCTTCATTCGGTTTCTTAATGAAAAGGGGTACTTGACGATCGAGTTCAAAAGCGTCTACGGCGCTTTCAACATTGGCTTCCTTTCTCATCTCGCTGCCTTCGTTCGTCAGTCCGCTATCATGGTCACCATAGAAGATCACGAGGGAGTCTTCCCACATCCCTTTCTGCTTTAACTCATCAACCATTAACCCAACGGCCTGATCGACATAATAAACTGTTTGATAGTACCGTTTTAACATCGGATCCTCATATCCCGATAAATCCAACTCTCTTTCTTCTTCCGGAATTTCATATGGCGTGTGGCTCGTTAATGCCACCATGAACGCAAAGTATGGTTCTTTTAACGTTTCCATATGTTCAATAGAGGTGGTCAGAAAGTTTTTATCATTTAAAGCCATGCCGATTTTTTTCTGATTAGGGTAATCTTTGTTGCTGAAGAATTGATTAAATCCGATATTCTCATACACTTTGTCGCGATTCCAAAATCCTTTGTCATACGCATGCATAGCTGCTGTGTCATAGCCATTTTCTTTCAGTAGCTCCGGTAATGATCCAAATTCATTTTCTGGAAAACGTGTATAAACGGATCCCGACTTCAAGGGATAGAGGGACGTATTAGTTATAAATTCAGCATCAGAAGTCCTTCCTTCATGTGTTTGATGATAAAACGAAGAGAAGTACAGCGTTTCTTCTTTTAGCTGATTTAAGTTGGGGGTCAGTTCTTTCCCGTTGATTTTCTGCCCAATGAGCGATCCTTGAAACGATTCCAATTGAACCAAAAGGATATTAGGTTTCTTAACGGAACCATCTTTGTTTTCTGCAGCGTTTTTCTCTAGCATTCTTTGTTGCGTTGCGGTTAGATCCTCTTCAGAGTTAAGCACCGCCATTACACCTCTCCAAAGATCAACACCGTGATAGCCCCAGAAACCAAGGTGATAGTAGTCCCGCATATCTGAGACGGATTGATTTGGCGACTGATCTTCTTTAACAGCGCTAAAAATTAACGGTGTCGCAAACAGAACGACTCCAATTAGAAATGTGGCACCTGCTGTTACTCTTCGTTTTTTCTTCGTTACTTCAAATGGTTTCTTTCTCGTGAAAAAGAGTACCAATAGAAAGATCACAACATCAGCGAAAAGGAAAAAGTCTTGAAAGCGAATCAGCGCCATAAAACCACCGCCGACATCACTCATTTGAAGCATTTGTGAAAAGAGTGAGACGGACAGCATATCTTCAAAGTATCGGTAGTACCAGAGATCGGATATAAGAAGAAGACTATGTAAAAACAACAGTGTCAGCCATATCCATCGGCGTTTCTTCCATTGAATCAGAAGTGTCCAGCTAGATAAAAGTAACATGCCGGCAAGATTCATAAGGAGAAAATCCAATGGAAAAGCTGTATTTGTATAGAAGCTAAATAGTACAAATTTTAGAACGGCGAGAAATAAATAGAAAGCATAGCCGAAAAATATCATGGGATCCTCCTAACGTCTGTCATCATTGTCGACTAATCTTTACCCAAAAATGCATGAGGAGGAACGTTAGAATGTGCTATAAGTGTATTTTTTCCATCGAGTGTAAGGAGCATGCGTCTTTTGAGGAGATTTTGAATCTGCATGTAGAGCTTTAATATGCCCTGGCTTGTTTACCCTCTGCCTCATACTGGGAATACCCTTCAAAAAGGAGTGGTACCGATGGCATTTGACTATGATCTTGATTTTGACAATATTAATTTTCGAGAGCAGCCTGAAAAATACCGCGTTGGACGCGGTGAGCAGGGGGTTCTGATGATAGAACCTTATAAAAGTGAGATCCTTCCACACTGGCGCTTTAAAACGCCTGATATTGCGAAGAAGTCTTCTGAAAAAATCTATCAAATGTTTCGAGACTACCAGGAAAATGATGATTTCGTAGGGATGGATATGGCGCGCAAATTTATTCAGATGGGCTATACAAGAGCTCGTCGCTATGCGAATTATAAAGGCGGCAAGAAATACGACAGCGACGGTGAGGTGAACGAGCGGGATATTGATGAGGAAAAAGCCGAATCAGCGAGGATTTTTGAAGAGAAGTGGAAGGTTGTCCGTACAGATGAAGCTTATTTAGAGAAGAAGAAGGAGCATCAGAAGAAGTACGGCTGATCCGAGCGATTACAGTGGTTTCGCGGAATTAATTTAAATATCGCGGAAAAACCGGTGTAATTCGCGGAATTAATGAGAAAAGCGCGGAATAAATTTGATTTTCGCGGAAATCTCCCCTTATAGGGGGCTTTATTATGATCTCTCTACTTATTAAGTATTGATATAGGTAATTGCTGAATGCAATGATAATAAGAAAGCCACGTCCTCAGGACGTGGCTTTTTGGTCGTTATCGTCTTAATTTCTGTAGTAAATGAAGAATCTCAATATATAACCATACGAGCGTAACCATTAGCCCGAATGCGCCATACCATTCAAGATGCTTTGGTGCACCGCGGTTTGCTCCCTTTTCGATAAAATCAAAATCAAGTACAAGGTTGAGCGCAGCGATGGCCACAATGAATAGACTAATGCCTATCCCTACGACGCCATTCGAGTGTAAGTAAGGAACGTTGGCGTTCAAGAAGAGATTCAGCCCAAGGTCAATAATATATACAACAAAAATCGCAAGTGTTGCGGATACGATCATTAATCGGAAGTTCTTTGTAACCTTTATAATGCGAGCAGCATAAAGGAAAAGCAGTACGCCCATTACTGAGAAAGTTAAAGCGGCGGCTTGAATAACGATTCCGGGATATCGGGCTTCTAGAATCGCGGATAAACCACCAATGGCAAAGCCTTCAAGCGTAGCGTAGATTGGGCCTGTGATCGGTGCAGCACGATGAAAGAATGCTGTAATTAGTGCAAAGATCAGTCCACCGATCGCACCAATGACCATCATCGTATACACATCTTCTCCTTGAGCATAGCGGTACCAGGTATAGATGGATGATCCGAGTAAAAAGAGGAATAAGAAGAAAGTCTTCGCTACCGTTCCTCCAATTGTCATCGCTTCACCTTGATCACGTGTTTTGTTAAAGGTATTATTTTTTAAAACGGGATTTCCGCTTCGCATCATGTATACTTCATCCTTTTCGTAAGAGTAGATTCATTCTAATAGATATGTTCCCAATTTTAATTCTAATCTAACTTACGATTAAAGAGCTGAGAAAGTTTCAGGTAGTATTTTCCTCATGAGAATGTGAGGGATGCCATCTTCCATAAAAACATCTGACTTTGTTTCGTAACCAAGCTTATGATAAAAGCCCTCTGCCTGTACCTGGCCATGTAGCTTTACATTCGTAATGCTTTTCTTGATGGCAAGTTCTTCAAGTTTATGTACGATTAAATTACCAATCCCAAGCTTGCGGTGTGACTGTAAAATACAAATACGTTCAAATTTCCCCACGCCGTCAACGATGCGCCATCTAGCCGTGCCCACTGCTTTTTCTTCATCAAGAACGAGAATATGTTCGGCTGTATCGAGTGAATCAAATTCGTCATACTCTTCATCCTCTGGCGTTCCTTGTTCGTCGATAAAAACTTCTTTACGTATCTTAAAGGCTTCCTTTAATGCTTCTTCTGTTTCTATTCTTACTGCAATCATTCGTTAATAGCCTCCTCATTCCAACCTATTGTATAGATTGAGTATAATCATTTTCTACGATATCTGTAAATGAAGACGATATGTTGATTTCTTGATTTTTGCTCAAACCGATCGATGATTTGAACCGGATAGAGCAAACTATAAGAATATGTATAAATCTAATCAAATTCGTGCATTCCTTATATGAGGAGTGATCGAAAATGCTATTTAACATTGTTGCTGCGTTTGTAATTCCGTGGATCGCTGGAATTTATCTTGTGAGAAAAGATTTTACGCTTTTTCTTCTGATTGCCCCTTTTGCAGCCTTTGTAGCGATTATTTTTGATGTGCTTGGAATACATTTTGATTTCTGGCGCATTGACCCTGAATATGAAATGGAAACCATTGCAGCGATGCCGATGTATTTTGGTGTTTATCCGATTCTAGCAGGCTTTTTGTTTCTAACTATTAAACGAACTTCCTTTCATCCTCTCGTCATTATCCTACTTTTTTCTCTGATCACCACGATCATTGAGGGGATTGGCGTATGGATTAATCTCGTTCACTATTCTAATGGGTGGACGATCTACTGGACATATGTTTCATACTTGCTTGCCTATCTCGTATGCTATGGATACTTTTTATTATTAAAAAGGCACGTGCCGATATAATGAAACCAAAAGCCCTTCCTACAAAATAGGAGGGGCTTTTGATTTAAGCTAGAGGTTACAACAACTAGAGCTGAACTTTAAGTTCTTCTAGTCCACGTAATAAGAACATATTGCGCCATTTAGCATCCTCAGGAGCTCCTGCTAATTGAATCGAAGGGAAAGCAGAAAGTAATTTTTGATAAGCAATCTTTCCTTCTAACCTTGCTAGTGGAGCACCAAGGCAGAAGTGGATGCCATAGCCAAATGCGATGTGAGGATTTGGTTTACGAGTAATATCAAACTTATTCGGATTGTCGAACTTCTTCTCATCGCGGTTAGCAGATGAGATGGAGGCGAGGATCATATCTCCTTTTGTTAATTGAACGCCTTTGAATTCAAAATCTTCTTCTGCCCAGCGAGCGGTCGAGAAATCGACGGGACTATAATAACGAAGCGCTTCTTCAATGGCGCTCTCTGTTAAAGAAAAGTCGCTTTGTAACAGCTCGAGCTGATCTGGATGTTCGAAAAGAGCGAGCATACCGTTGCCAATTAAGTTAACAGTCGTTTCATGACCGGCAATAATGAGTAGAAAAACCATTGAATAGAGCTCATCCGAACTTAACTTTTCTCCATCTTCTTCATGTTTAATAAGGTTTGAAATCAAGTCATCTTGTGGATCAGCTTTTCTTTTGTTAAAGAGAATTGTAAGATATTCGGTAAACTCCTGAACATCCTTCATGAATTCGCCTTCCATATTGTCGGAAGCGGAGACGATGGAGTTGGACCATTTTCTGAACTTATCTCGATCTTCCGTTGGTACACCAAGCAATTCCGAGATGACGATAATTGGTAGAGGAAAAGCAAAATCGTCAATTAAGTCCACGACATCATTCTTTTGCTTCATTTCTTCAATTAATTGATCAGCAATGGTTTCTATACGGGGAGCTAGTTGTTTAATCGCTTTAGGGTTAAAACCAGGCTGAACAAGTTTTCGTAACCGCGTGTGATCTGGTGGATCAACATCTAGCATCATATGATGAAAAATCTTCGTTTCCATTGGCTCGTCTTCCATACGAGCGCTTTTTGAGAAGAGTTTTGATTGGTCTTTAATAAAGGAAGGACGTTTTAGCAGCTCAAGAACATCATCATAAGATGTGACGATCCACGTATTGTTACCATTGGAGTTTCCAATGGACGTAATCGGCTCATTTTGGCGCAAGTTTTCGTAGAAAGCATATGCCCCTTTTTTAAAGTTGGATTGATAGACAGATTCAACGGATTGCATACAATGTTCCTCCTTTATTGTTTTAAACCATTAGACTGACTGGTCAGTCAATATGGTTAGTATAGATGAAAAACTAAGAATTCTCAATAAACAGTAATAAGTGTCACACGATCCTCAGATTTCATAGAGAAGACGTTTTCATTATGGCGAATTAGGAACAAGTAGAACCAGGAACTGGTTGAGGGATAAAACCAGTCTTACAATTTACCTATATTGTGAAACAATGACCATTAGATTTGAATTGAGAACTATGGAAAAAGAAACATTTGTAGGATTGCTCATTTCCTTTCAAAATGAACCTATAAAAGGAAGTAAACCCAAAGAAAACCAATTATTATGTCGACTACAAAAGTTTCTAATCAAAAATTGTAAAAATTCAGTTTTTCTTATTGGAACAAAGGCGTAAGAGTGGTAGGTTAAAGGATAAGGGAGTGATGCTCCTCTCTTCTCTCATCCAAGAGAGGAAGTGGCCGAAGCTCGATGAGTCAACAGCTATTAAGCAAGTATACAAAGATTATGTATCAAGCAATGGTAGCCATTCAATTCATTAGGCAGCATCAGAAAAAAACATGTGACATAAGACAAATCTCCATATTAACCGGCTTTTCAGAAGAGGCCATATTGGAGGCGATGGAGTTTGGGGATCTTGATCAGCAAAATCGGCACGAGGAAGCTCTTTAACAAACGATCAGGATGAGGAAGAGAATGAGCGTCCTCCTATTATGGGAATGAATGTTTTATTTCATCACAGTATAAGATAATGATAAAAAGAGTTACAATCAAGTTTTGATTGTAACTTTTTTACTGCCATAGAGGTGAGTTATATGACAGCACAAGTTCTTTCCACGAATCGACTGATCTTAAGAAAAATGAGGGAGAAGGATGTTGATTACCTTTTAGAGATTTTTTCTGATAAGGAAGCAATGAGGTACTATCCTGCATGTAAAAGTAGAGAAGATACGATGAAATGGGTGGAATGGACGCTGCATCAATACAGTGTTTATGGTTTTGGCATGTGGATCGTTGAAGAGAAAAGAAGTGGCTGTTTTCTTGGGCAATGTGGGCTTGTACTTCAAAAAATGGACGGCTGTGTTGAAGTTGAGATCGGTTATCTTTTTGCTAGAAGGAATTGGGGAAATGGTTATGCAACGGAAGCCGCGATGGCTTGTAAGAAATATGGTTTTGAGCAAATAGGTCTTTCGAAGCTAATTTCATTAATTGATCCTGAGAACAAAGCTTCTATCAAAGTGGCGAAACGGATTGGGATGTCCTATGAGAAAACGATTCGTAAATGGGATAAAAAGCTTGATCTATATGCCTGTATTCCGAAAGTGGAAGAAAGGTGAGTCATCTATAACAAAGAAAATGCTTCATTATC
The DNA here is from genome assembly GCF_056173665.1 of Anaerobacillus sp. QJM3NY_17. Taxonomy (NCBI): domain Bacteria; kingdom Bacillati; phylum Bacillota; class Bacilli; order Caryophanales; family Bacillaceae; genus Anaerobacillus; species Anaerobacillus sp. QJM3NY_17. The sequence continues at coordinate 997,676 of NZ_CM149685.1, forward strand.
AATAGAAAAGAATAAGATTACACATTTTGTAAAGAGGAATTAGAAGGAAAGATAAAGAATATTTACTATGACAACCTTACTAATCATTAGAAAAGTGGTGGCAATGACGATGATCCTAACTGCAAAGAGCTTCCTACTAAACTTATTACTCGTTTTTGCACCGTTAAGTATTATTCAGATTCTTTATCTACTGAAGCAAACTTCCTTTTTAAAACGATCATCAGGTTGGTTGCTTGCGATATTTCCCCTCCTTTCCGTTATTCTCTGTATGATGTATCCCATTGTGATTAACGAAAATTTTATATTAGATTTTAGAAGGATCCCTTTTATTCTTGGTGCTTTGTATGGCGGGAAATGGGTGTCGCTTATCTATTTATTCGTTTTATTAAGCTATCGTTTTATGCTTGGAGGTAGCGGTTTTTATCCTACATTGCTTTCATTTTCACTCGTTGCGATATTCACTTCACTAGTATCAAAACACTTTCTTAAATTGGACCTCAAATGGAAGTTAGCGGTTGCTGCTGGGTTAGATGCCTGTCTTGGGAGTATTTCAACTGGAGTGTCGCTTGTTTTTTTTGAGTCGCAAATAAACATAGAAACTTGGATATTATTCAATTTCGTTAGTTTAACTGGTGTCGTTCTAGCAACGCTTATTTATGAAGTATTTATGAACCAATTTAAATTGCTTCATTCGGTAATGGAAAGCCAGAAGTTAGAGGTGGCGAGTCACCTTGCCGCAAGCATCTCACACGAAGTGCGCAACCCCTTAACCGTTAGTCGCGGTTTTCTCCAAATGATCAACAGTGACTTAGAAGATAAGAAAACGAAGGGGTACATGGAGCTTGCTATTGATGAGCTTGATCGAGCAACAGAAATTATTAATGATTATTTAACCTTCGCCAAACCTTTTCCAGAAAAGGTAGAGAAAATAAATGTAAAAAGTGAACTTGAGCAAAGCCTTAGCGTCATTCAGCCTCTTGCTACAATGTCGGATGTGACCATTAACTCAAAAATTGATATATCCCCCACTTATATTCAATCAGAAAAGCGTAAATTTCAGCAGTGTCTGCTAAATATTTTAAAAAATGCCATTGAAGCGATGCCGGATGGAGGAGAATTAACTGTTGATGCTTTACATAAAGGTTTTGAATTAAAAGTTAGCATATCTGACACTGGCATTGGTATGTCGGAAGAGCAGGTAGTAAGAATGGGGGAGCCTTTTTTCACTACTAAAGAAAAAGGGACAGGGTTAGGGATGATGGTCTCGCATAGCATTATGAAGGCCATGAACGGGGAGATCATTTATGAAAGCTCCCCTAATAAAGGGACAACCGTTATCCTTCTTTTTAAAATAGAAAAATGAAGGGGCATAATTGATGCGTCTTCATTCTTTTGGTGGCAAATAGGAAGGTTTCGTTAATGAACAAGAAGGCGCTGGAATCGATGGAGCATAGTGGCTAAGATGAGCTAGGAAATAACAGCTTTCAGGAAAATGATGTTCAAGAAATCGTAATGTCGTATTGTTTAGAACTTCATCGATTTTATAAAGAGACATCACTTCTTCAACAAGAGCGTTTAAATCTTGAATCGAATGAGCGACTTCATCTGCAAATCGTTGCTGAGCTCGAAAGCCAGTTGGTGTAAATCGAAGAAAACCGCGCATGGCTCTGTTTTTTGAGATATACACACGAAATTGGTTTTGAATAGTTTGGGCTTTCGTGATGAATTCGACTTCAATCGGATCGAGAATATCAATTAATAGCGAGGCGTGGCCAACTTGATCAGTTAACCATAAGTCCATTAAGTCGAGAAGAGAAAGAGGGGGCGGCACCTTTCCTTCAATGTAGAAAGTAAGCAGACGCAAATATTCTTCATTCTCATCTAGCGTTCCATTAAAGTAAGATGGACTTAGGTTAATGTTGATTTCGTTCCGAATTCTAAGCCGTTGTATCGTGCCTTCGAAATTGAAATAGGCCCTTGCCAGGTGATAAGCTTTACGTGAAAAGGAAATCATAGCGTCAGAGCTTGCAGGTTCGTCACGCTTAAGAGGTGTGAGTTGCTCGCGAAGCTCTTCGAAGGCCATAGCAAACTGATTCGCTTCATTCACAAATTTATGTTCCGACGGGGATAAGTAATCACGTACAAAGATCGCGTGATCAGCAAGAATTTCAATCCAGAAATGATGTTCTTGCCATGGAGTAAGTGATGTCTGGACCAAGTGGGGTGCCTCCTTTGGGCGTAGTCTTTTAGTTTAAAGTATGAAGCATAGCTCAGGTTATACCAATGAACGCTCTTTCTGATTCATCATTTAACGAATGATTTTGTTGTAATTGAAACTAATTCGCTTTGAATACGTAAAGAATAGTAAGAAACAAAATGAATGGAGAGTGCCGTATGAAGAAAATCTACAAATCAACGACGAATAAAAAATTAGCGGGTGTTTTAGGCGGATTAAGTGAGGTAATGAATGTAGACGCTAATATATTAAGGATTGCTTACATCGCACTAACGCTCTTAACATCTGGAATCTTTGTGCTAGTTTACTTTGGAGCTGCTCTTATGCTCCCTTCAGATCAGGATGTTAAGTTTAAAGATTAACAAGAAGGATGCTTACGTTAGTCTTTCTGTTGGAGGTTTAAATGAAGAAAAACGGTTTTTATTACATCGTGGGAATGATTAGTTCTTTCTTGATATTCTGTTCTGGACTCTTTTCCTTGTTTGGATGGATCGACTTAGTCTCAATCTTTCTTTCTGTGATTTTTGCAGTGATGGGATTCCTCGGGGTTCTTACAAATAGTATGCAGCTGAAGATGGCTTTGAAAGAAAGCTATACAAATCAGCAATAAGGAAAATTGGTTTTGTAATAACGATCATATTTCCTTCATTGTGTAAGATAAGAAAAAGGGCTTAGCGATTATGCTAAGCCTTTTTTAAGTTGAAGATTGCTTGTGAAATGAACATAATGAAGAGAATGAATGATAACTAATTCTGGTTCATTTAATTCATCACAACACGTTAACGATTAGGAGGGAATGGAGCATGGATCATAAGTTTACAATTGGCCAGATGTCAAAACTCCATGATATTCCTGTAAAAACTCTTAGATATTACGATGAAATTGGGCTTTTCAAGCCATTTCAAGTCGATGATCAGACAGGTTATCGCTACTATTGTTTAGAACAATTTAAAAAATTGGACATGATTTGGTATTTGAAAAAGATGGGCATTCCGTTAAAAGAAATAAAGAAAAAAGTAGAGCATAGCACCGTAGATGAATTTATTGAAATACTATCTGAATATGAACGAATTAATGATGAGAAAATCAATGAATTAGTAAAGATGAAGAAGCATTTGAAAACGAAGATAGTGGATTTAAAGCAATCGAGGGATATTCATTTTATTGGTGAACCGCAAATTCGTACACTCCCTCATCGCTATCTATTAGCCATTCAGGGGCAGTTCCATACGCTAGATGATATTGAAAGCGTGCTTCGCGGTTTAAAGAAGGAAATTGATCATGTTACTCCGATTATGGTTGGGAAAGTAGGGTTTATTCTATCAGTGGATCATATGAAAACACGAGAAACGATGGAGTATGACGGATTGTTTATTTTAATTGAAGATGATAGTGAAATAGATCAACAAAAGATTATGACACTTGAAGAGGGGGAGTATGCGAGTGTTTATATGAGAGAAGGGAGAGAGAAAGATAATGCTTATTATCATACCCTATTGAACTTCGTATCTGAACAGGGTTATGAGCCAGATGGACCTTTTTTCATTCGACAAATTGTTGACTCGTTTATCTCACATAAAGAGAATGAACGTTTGCGAGAGATTCAAATAAAAGTACGAGCTGTAGGAGAGAAGAAGTCCTTCCTAAAATAGAAGACACCTCTTATTTTTTTCTTTTGTCCACCTATCCTTAATATATATGTTCGGAAAATATAGCTTGTATAACTAATGGTGTTAGTTATACTTAAACTAACACCATTAGTTTAAGGGGGAGAATAAGACATGAGAATAATAAAGGAACAAACCGTCTATCAGCTTTCTTTCATGGCCAATTGGTTCCCTGTTAATTGTTATTTCGTTGAAGAAGAGGAGAGCTTAACGTTAATCGATGCAGCCCTTTCTTTTAGTAAAAACGCTATTCTAAAGGCGGCCGCTCAAATTGGGAAGCCGATCAACCGCATCATTATTACACATGCACATACGGATCATATGGGAGCACTTGATGGGTTAAAGGCAAGTCTTCCTCATGCGGAAATTCTTCTTCCTCAAAGAGAGTTAAAATTGTTAAACGGTGATTCATCACTCGAGCCTGGTGAAGGAGATCTTCCAGTGAAGGGTGGCGTACCTAGAAACAGTAAGACGCAGCCAGATGTTCTTCTTAAAGAAGGAGATATGGTTGGCTCACTGATCGCGATTGAGGCTCCGGGACACACGCCTGGCATGATGGCTTTTATAGATAAACGAAATCAAATACTAATAGCCGCAGATGCGCTCCAAACGAAGGGAGGCATAGCGATAGCTGGTGATTTGCGCTGGCGGTTTCCATTTCCTGCTCTGGCTACGTGGGACAAGGAGCGTGCGATTGCCACAGTGGAAAAGCTAGCTTCGTTTAACCCATCCGTTATTGGTGTGGGGCATGGAGATTTTCTATATGAACCAGAAGCGTTGAAAAACGTCATCCTTCAAGCAAAAAAGCGGGTGAAGGGATAAGTGAAAATCACAAAGAATATCGTGATTCAAGAAGCACTCGACATTGCAGAGCGAGAAAGTTATTCAAAGGTAACGATGGCAACCATTGCTCGTCGTCTATCGATAAAATCTCCTTCCCTTTATAATCACTTCAATGGCTTAGATCACATCAAAAATGGTATGGCCGTTTCAGCGTTGAACCAGTTCTTCAATTGGTTGTCAGAGAAGACTGAACACCAGACGGAAGGGAGAGAAACCATTCTAGCCTTAGCAGAAGCGTACATATCCTTTGCACTTCAGCACCCAGGTTTGTATGAAGCTACGTTAATGGCGGCGAATCCTCTTCAGTCTGACGTCCAAGAAGCTGGAGAAGCGATTGTCACCTTAACGATGAAGGCGTTTGAGCCATATCACTTGTCAGAAGTGGAAAGAATCCATATCGTTCGAGGGCTTCGGAGCTTTCTACATGGCATGGTTGATTTGTATCGTAAAGGCGGTTTTCAGCTACCCATTGCGTTGGAAGAATCTTACCGGATGATTGTTGAGACCTATTTGAGTGGATTAGTAAATCAGAGAACAATAGAATGAGAAAGCATCATAAAAGGAGAAGACCGTGAGACGGCTTTCTCCTTTTTAGTATGATTTAATTGTGTTAAGAAGGTGTTGCCTCAGCTGAAATGGCCTGCGCCAGGTTTGAAGTGATGCGAATTTCACCGAAGTCGATGCCTAGTTGAACGGCGGTTTGAGCAATTTCGGGACGAATACCAGATAGTGTAGCAGTAACACCAATTAATTTAAGCCCAGTAATCAGCTGGAAAATTTGTTGAGCTACCCGTGTATCGACGAGATACACGCCAGATAAGTCTATGAAAAGGTGATCGACTCGTTTACTTGTACACCCTTCAAGCGTGTTCTCGAAAATGGCCGATGCTCGATCGGAGTCAATGTCACCGACTAGCGGCAGGAGAGCTTTTCCGTTAGGCAGGTCAATCAAGGGGGAGCTTAGTTCATTAATCGTTTGTTGTTGTTCTTCAATACGGGCGTTCAAATGATTTGATTTTTCTTCAACGACGCGGGTCATGAGCACATCAATGGCTTCAATCACAGCATACTTCCAGATATCAATACTTTTCTGTGAGACAAGATCTTCTGCTTCTTTTATATACAGATCAATGAAGTCCATATATTGCTCGCGTACGCGCAGAAATTCCCTCATAATCAGATGAGTGGGAGTGTTCAAATGTTCAGGATCACGTCCAATTTCTCGTACCCAGTCTTCGAATTCCTCAAAGAATTCGTCTTTCTTCATAATGAAGATTTTGCACAAATGTAGGTGGAATTCAAAATTCTGAGCTTTAAGTCCTTTAATGACTTCTGGATCAGTAGAAGAATAAACACCAGTTCCACTTTTATCAAGTGATGCATACCAATCTTCTGTTAATTGTTCTGCTTTATTTAATAAAAATTGATAAAGTTCTTTGTTTCTTTGCATGAATAAGTGCTCCTCTCGATCCTTTATAATTGTTTCGTTTATTTGGACGGTAAATCGTTGTGCTCACTCTATCTGTAGCAAAATGAGAAATTTCCTTCTTTGTATTCATTATACCAAGCTTTCACCTGATCAACGATTGGATTTACTTATCTAGTTTAAACTATTTCTTAGATTGTCTCAGGAAATAGAAAGATACTCTCTTATAATAGAACATAAAAGGAGTACCTTTTGATGAAGCTCTGTTTTTATTTAATAGTAATTGTTGAATTATGAGACGCTAGAACGATGAGTATTGGTAAGCTTGAGGCAAAGTTTGGTTATGGCTATGGAGAGGTGTTTTTCATTACTAAGTAGTCTAGGCGAGGTCCAAATCTGAGTGAAAAGCTTCGTGATTATTTCTTCGTGATCAGATCGAGGAGTGTCACTATTGCATAGGATGCGAGAGACATGGTGAATATATGTATCATACAATTCATTCAATGAACTTCTGTCTTTGGAAATAAGCTTTTGAATGAGTTGATTTTGGCTCTGCATGTTTTAGCTCCTTAAAATAATAGTCATAATTTTGTAATTCCACTGCAACAATTATTTCAAACTCTAAATTCTTGAATTCGAGATATATAATGTGCGATTTATGTTTAATAGAGAGTTTATTTTACGGAATTTTCTTGAAATGACAGACAACTATTTGATATAGTGAATGCGGAGATGTATGGAGAGGGGATCATGAACATGTGTGGACAAATCCTGTAATGGTTTAGATTTATTGATAATCCTATTTAAGTAGGGATGGGTATGTCAATGGAACCTATACAGGGGACACCGCGTTCATGATTGATAAATGATCAGGACAGGGCCTTAGGCTGCTGTCCTTTTTCGAATCATCTCCTTTCACATTGGTCAGGTGTTCCTCATAAGGAGGAAATTAAATGAATAACCAAAGGAATCGCATTGCCATTGTTACAGGCGTTAGCCGTCCGAACGGGATTGGTGCTAGCATATGTCGTGAGCTTGCTAGGAAGGGCCATGATATTTTCTTTACTCATTATTTGAAGTATGACGTTAGCACAGGTTATAAGGATGCTATCGAGACGTTCCCAGTCATCTTTAAAAAAGAGCTGCAGGAAATGGGCGTTATAGCTGAAGAAATGGAACTGGATTTAAGTGAGCCTAATGCATCAGAGGACCTTATAGCACAAGTGAAGAAAATGACCGGAGAGCTAGCGATTCTAGTGAACAATGCGACCCATTGTGTAGAAGTGGATCATGATGAATTATCAGCGGAAATCATTGATCAGCACTGTGCTGTTAACGTAAGAGGAACGTGCATGCTGGCTGTTACTTTTGCGAAGCATTTAAAGAAGCAACAAGCGGAAGGCAGAATCATTAACTTTGTTTCTGGGCAGGACAAAAGCCCACAGCCTGGCAATCTTGCCTATATTACGACAAAAGGAGCGATCTCAGCTTTCACGACATCGCTCTCAACTGAGCTTGCTCCTTACAACATCACAGTGAATGCCATTGATCCTGGACCAACTGATTCAGGGTGGATGGATGATGAACTCCAAACTTTTCTAAAGCCGAAGTTTCCGACAGGACGTATCGGCACGCCTGATGATGCGGCGAGACTGGTTGGTTTTCTAGCGAGTCATGAAGCAAGGTGGATTACAGGACAAATTATTCATTCAGATGGCGGCTTTCGAGACTAACGTTTTTGAGATTATCAAAAAGCGTGCTGACAACAAGTCAGCACGCTTTTCATTAGAATAATACATAGGATACAACAACATATAATAACGCCATCACAAGCGAAGGAGCAGCATAGCGCCACTGACTTCGGAGTGTTTGTGGACGTAGAAGCAAGTACATAATCACGATCGTCATTAACAAACCAAGTCCTGCAATGAAGATGTGAGACAGATCAACTGCAGCTAGAATCGGTCCTTTTCGATAGAGAACATCAGTTAGGGCTAATAGCTGAATGTTAAAGAGATTGCTTCCAAGAATCGAGCCAATCGCCATATTGTAGTTTGCTAGTTTGAAAGCAGCAAGCACTGTGACAAGTTCTGGTAAAGAGGTTGAAGCAGCAATGAGAAAGCTACCGACAAAGCTTGCATTCATACCCGTTGCCTCAGCTAGTCTGTCTCCAGCAATCGATAAAATACTTCCTGATACGAATACAATGAGTGCTGCGACGATAAAGCCAATGACGGCAGTGCGAAGAGAGTAATCTTTTGTAGGGACGTCATCTTGCTCCCCATCGTCGCTTGAAATGTATCTCATTGATAAGACATACAATAATACAATGACAATCATTTCAACCCCGACACCAAATATGGAAATCGTTCCTGGAATTAACAGAGAGACGATTAAAATGACGAGGAAAAGGAGACCGACGAGGGCAGATGGGACATTTGCCTTCGTGTTTACCTTCTGAAACAATCTTCGTCGTCTATAAATTAAGTCTACTACAGCTAAAATTAAAAGGTTAAAAACGTTACTTCCAAGCATGTTACCGACTGCGATATCAGGATTATCGATATACACAGCTGTTAAACTTGTTGTTAATTCTGGAAGTGACGTGGCTCCCGCAATTAAGAATGTCCCTACAACAGCTCCACTTAATGAAGACTTCTTACTAATAACATCACCGAACTGATTCAGGTAAATAGCGGCACCGACAACTACGGCAGCTGCAAGAAGAAAGATAAGAATGATCATATGTAACTCCTCTCCGCCAGCGCATACAAAAAACCCTGGCACAACAAAATTGTACCAAGGTCTTGCGTACTAAATAGCTTAGCCCGATGAACCAGGTATCGTAATACCGTATTGATGATTCATCAGCCGTTACCGGTCGCTACTCCCCTTGTTACTTTAACTATAGCTCGGTTTAAATTTAAAGTCAACGAGAAGGATTGAACATTGTGTGAGTTTAATAGTAAAAGAAGGGAGGCAGTTTGGATGAATCTAAATTTGTTAGTGATTGGTATTTTAATTCTAATTGTTTCTTATTTGGTAGGCGTAATGAAACAAACGTGGTTATTAGCTGGATTTAATGAAAAAGCGATTCGTGATAAAGCTAGGTTAGGAAGGGTGGTTGGCGGGGGATTTTTACTCCCTTTAGGGGTGATACTTATTCTTCATAGTTTCATTGTTTATCCATATGATCAATGGGTTCTTGCCTTTGCTATGATTATTTTATTACTGATCGTTTCTGTGTATATCAATCAAAAATTAGTTGAGAAATAGCGGTTAATAGAGAATGGAACTTCCCTCTTCTTCAAAAAATGAATGAAACTTCTTTCTCATCTCAGTCGTAAAAGAAGAAAGCGATTTATTGAGAGAGGAGGTAGAGAGATGATCGAAGTAATCGTAACGATTATTTTCTCAATCGTCTTTTTAATAGGGATCTATGTACAAGTAACGAGAAGAAAACGGATGGGTTTAACGGGCTTTAAATCAGCTATTTCCCCGAGTTGTTTCTTGATCAGTGCTGCGCTCAATCCTTTAGGCTACTGGTTTGGTTTCCTCGGATTATATAGTTTACTAGGATCAATGCTTTTTCTATTAATAGGAGCTTACTTTGTAAAAGAGATGCAGATGCCAAAAGCACATGAAAGAAGGGAGAACGTATGAAGGGGAAGGCTATACTATTTACAGCATTACTTATGTGCATTACGATGATGAGTTTGCTATCCATTTACTACATACATAAACCTTCCGATGGTATTGCCATTGAAGTAATGATCTCTATGGCTGTTGGTGGAACGTTCATACTACTACAGTGTAAGGGGAGAGGTCGTAGTGGGGAGGACAAAGAATGAAGTTGCTAAGAGTTTTCTTGTTGGTTGTTATCATTGGCGCTGCTAGCAGCATCGCTTGGCTCGGTTTTTCTGGTGGGAACGAAAACCTGTTTCGATTAGTCATCAGCATCACCGTATTCGCATCTCTTTGTTTCTTTTATATAGAAGAAACAAAGAAAAAGCAGCGAAGAGTGACGCTGATTTTCATAGGACTTAGTCTTTTTTCAGTAGTAGCTGGAATTGTTCAATTAATGAATAGCTAACAAGCGCAATAGGTCAACAGAGTCCCTAATGGATTCTGTTGTTGTCTACTTCTCCATCAGATCGATAAATTGTTGCAGCGGTGGTGAAATCCATTTTCGTTTTTTGTATACAATCTGCGTGTAGAGAGTGATGTCATTCGAATGAAATGGAAGAACGGCAACAAGCCCATTTTGAATTTCTCGTTCAACCGCTATTCTTGGTAGAAGCGCAATTCCGAGTTGATCAGCGACACATTGCTTAATGGCTTCAAGACTACTGAATGAAATGATCGACTTCGCTTGTACGTTTGCATCTTTTAGCCATTTTTCTAGAAGAACTCGATAGGCGCAGCCTTCTTCGGTCAGAATGAGCGTTTCCTCCTCTAATTTCTTTAAATCCAATTCATCAAGTTTTGTGAAGTGATGTTGGGGAGGGGCAATTATGACCATTTCTTCCTGACGAATGGGGATCATTTTTACATCAGGATGATGTTGTAATTGGTCTAACAAAATAGTGATGTCGTACGTGCCATCTACTGTGCCGCCAATTAAGTTTTGACACTGACCCGATTCAAGTCGGATGCGTAATTCAGGGTGCTTTTCTTTGAGCGCTTTAATATAAGGTGTAATATAATACGCTGCAAGTGTTTCGCCAGTTCCAATGCGAATGGTCCCTTTTAAATTGGCATCAGTTCGAAGGTGAGCCTCTGCTTCATCTGCAAGCTTGATGATTTCCTTCACGTAATCATGAAGCTGTTCTCCTGATGGCGTTAATCTCATTTTCCTTCCAACACGCTCAAACAATTTCACGTGATAAAAGTCTTCAAGCTTCTTGATTTGCGTCGTTACACTGGACTGAGCATAACCGAGTTCTTCTGCTGTTTGTGTGTAGCTTCCTGATCGAACGACTTCATTAAAAGTATAAAAGTAATTTAAATCCATCAAACCCTCCATTAATAATTTCGATAGTTAGTATCAATTATTATAGATAACGTTGATGTTTGTTGCAATGATATACTTCTAATGAATAGACGCTTCACTGTAAAAGGAGAGTGTAGTATGAAGGTTTTGGCACTATTAGGGAGTACTCGTGAAAATGGTAACTCAGAGTACCTAACAAAAAGAATGCTCGAAGGTACGAACCATACGATCGTTTCTCTTGCAGATAAACACATCAATTCCATTGTCGATGAGAGACATTCAGAAGAAGGGTTCTCACCAGTAGAGGATGATTATGAGGAGTTGCTTGAACTAGTGTTAACGCATGATGTTCTCGTTTTCTCAACACCTCTATACTGGTATGGGATGAGCGGTCCAATGAAGAATTTCTTTGATCGCTGGTCGCAATATTTACGTGATGAACAATTAAATTTAAAAGAAGAGCTAGCAAAGAAAAAAGCATATGTTATCGTAACAGGCGGAAGCAGTGCGAAAATGAAAGGACTTCCTCTTATTCAGCAATTTAGCTATATCTTTGAGTTCGTGAAAATGGAGTTCGTCGATTACGTCATCGGTAGCGGTGTGAAGCCGGGGGAAGTAAAGGAAGATCTGTTAGCGCTGGGTAAGATAGCGAAGTGGAGAAGTGAGTTTTAGAGAAAGCACGGAAAAGGACGAGATCACTGAGATCTCGTCCTTTTCCGTGCTTTTTTATTGTCCGTTTTGAAACTGCTGATCGAGTTCCCTTAATTTATCGTACGACTCGACTAGGTCATCTGGAACCAATTTCCGCCCAAAATCCCAGGCATTTCGTTCGATTTCAGCAAGAAACTTTTGCTGCTCCTCTTCTTCCTCATACATTAAAATCCTGAGGTCATGTCTGTGCTTCTTAAAATCTAAGTAGTACCCGATCTCATGATATAAAAGGATTTTCGCGATATTTTCTTCGGTTTCTTTTAGTTTGAAATTTACTTTGGCTTGATAGCCGTTCAATTGTAAGTAGTTAAACTTAATTGTATTCGTCGATACGTTATAGCTCATAGGAGCGTTTAGCTCATTGTTAAATTCATAGTTGATTGGTAATTGGTGAAATGCCAATGTGTCTTTAACCAATTCTTCAATATCCCATATATATAGCATGTTTTTAATCACTACCTTTTTTGTAAAGCTTTTCTCGTTAATGCCTTATTTTAAACCATCCACCGCAATACTACCACTATTTTTTCAAGTTGAAACAGTGTGGATTAAAAAAAGGGACATTTCAGCTGAAATGTCCCTTTGTAACGTTATAGAAAGATAAAGTAAAGAATGAACAAAGCACCGAGTGTATACATGATCGGATGAACCTGCTTCCATTCTTTTTTCGCGATCATTGCAAATGGATAAAGAATGAAACCGAGGGCGATCCCTGTTGCCACGCTAAACGTGAGTGGCATCATGATGATGGTGACAAAAGCAGGGATCACTACTTCTAATCGGCTCCAATCAATTTGCTTCACTTCTGTTGCCATAAGGGCACCAACGATAATTAAGGCTGGGGCCGTTACTTCAGGTGTTATCACGCCAAGAATGGGTGAGAAGAAGAGAGCGATGAAGAAGCAAATGGAAATAACGACAGATGTGAATCCAGTTCGGCCACCAACGGCAACGCCAGCAGATGATTCTACGAATGAGGCAGTCGTTGATGTACCGAAGATCGCTCCAACAACTCCAGATGTAGAATCAGCAAGTAGCGCGCGTCCCGCATTCGGAATTTCGTTGTTTTTCATAAGTCCGGCCTGACTTGCCACGGCGATAAGAGCACCCGCCGTGTCGAAGAAGGCAACGAATAAGAATGTGAAAATAACTGCTAGAATTTCAGGCGAGAAAATATCTCCTAAATGTTGAAAGACAACACCGAAAGTTGGTTCAAGGCTTGGCACCTGTCCAACAACCGAGCCTGGTACCTGCACAAGACCAATAATCATTCCAATAATCGTAGTGATGACAATTCCGTAAAAAATACCACCGCGAATGCCGCGTATTAACATCATTAAGGTAATAACAAACCCAAAAGCAGCTAAAGCCGTCGTAGGATTTGTAAGCTGTCCGATCGAAATAAACGTTTCTTCGTTTCCAACGACGATCCCTGCATTCTTAAGTCCAACAAAAGCGATAAAGAAACCAATTCCAGCTGCAATGGCGTGCTTTAAGTCTTTTGGTATGACGTTAATAATTTTCTCTCGTATTTTAAGTAAGCTAAGAATCATAAAGATAATCCCGGCTATAAAGACGCCTGTGAGTGCAATTTCCCAATCAATTCCCATCCCAATTACAACGGAGAAGGTGAAGAAAGAGTTTAATCCCATACTCGGAGCAATGCCGACAGGGAAGTTTGCGAGTAGGCCAATTAGTAAGGACCCGACGATTGCAGATAGAGCAGTTGCTGTGAAGAGTGCGCCTTTATCAATGCCTGCTTCACTAAGGATAATGGGGTTAACAACTAATATATATGCCATGGATAGAAACGTTGTAACCCCAGCTAACGTTTCTTTTCGGTAATTCGTTTCCCGTTCAGTGAACTGGAAGAAGTTTTTCATGATGGACCCTCCTGATCAATAAAAAAAACTCTGGCCAGCAACCAGAGTCAAATCACAAGGAATATGAATGTATTCATTATTCCTTGTAGACAAGCCATTTTCGGTAGCTGGTAGAAACGTTCAGGCCGTATTCCTGAACTTATACAAGGTTTATTTAGATGAAATTTATAACGAGAATCATAACAATGAAAAAAAGGAGGGTCAATCATTTTAATGAATGTTCCAGTATTCAATGTTTTCACACTTGTATTACAAATGTGTTAATGATTAGCGAAATGTTAAAAATTATGTAATTTGTAAGAATATGAAACAGTCAAGCTTTTTTTGTGGTAATGTAATAAAAAGACAAATGATAAGGGAGAGCGCTATGTTGCTACAAAGCCTTGAAGATGAAATTCATACGCTGCGAATGGTGCTTTATGATCTAGGACAAGAAGCTGACGATTATTCAAGTGGGAAAATACTTCTCTTAAGTAAACGATTAGATGAGAAAATAGTGAAGTATCAAAAGCTGAAAAAATACACACGCAACCATTAAGCTTACATCATATAACAAAAAACAAGCTACCTCATCGAGAGGTAGCTTGTTTTTTGTTTACTTATTACTTATTCATGTAGCGGTCAACTTCCCACTGACTTACGTTAAGGGAGTATTCGATCCACTCTTTTTGTTTCTCTTCAATATATACTTTTGAAGTATGATCTCCTAATGCTTCCATAACTACCTTATCTTCACGAAGTGACTTGATTGCTTCTTTCAAGTTAGTTGGAAGTGTTGGAACGTCATCTGTGCTTACTTCATACAGGTTACGCGTTTCTGGTGCGCCAGCATCAAGATCATGACGAATACCTTCAAGTCCAGCGTGGATAACAGCAGCTAGCGTTAGGTAAGGGTTAGCTGTTGGATCTGGGTTACGAATTTCAAAACGAGTACCCATGCCACGAGTTGTTGGTACGCGAATCATACAGCTTCGGTTAGAGTGAGACCATGCCACACTTACTGGTGCTTCATAACCAGGAACGAGACGCTTGTATGAGTTAACGTTCGGGTTCGTAATGGCAGCAAGACCATTTGCATGTGAAAGAATACCAGCCATAAATTGCTTCATTGTTTTAGAAATGCCCTCTGGATCGTTCTCATCATAAAATGCGCTTTCGCCTTCAGTGAAGAGGGAAAGGTGACAGTGCATACCAGAGCCGTTCTCACCTGCGATTGGCTTCGGCATGAAAGTAGCATGATAATCGTGACTTGTCGCAACATCTTTTACAACGTTTTTGAACGTCTGGATGTTATCAGCTGCTTTAATGACGCTATCGAAACGGAAGTTGATTTCATGCTGTCCCTGAGCTACTTCGTGGTGGGAAGCTTCCATTTCAAATCCAAATTTCTTAAGTGTACGGACGATGTCACGACGTACCTGGTCACCTTTATCTTTTGGTGAAGCATCAAAATAACCTGCGCGGTCATTCATCTTACGAATTGGATAACCGTCTTTATCTAGCTTGAAAAGGAAAAATTCTGGTTCAGGGCCAACGTTTACTGTATAACCCATATCCTCAGCTTCCTTCATCGCTCTTTTCAAAATGTAGCGTGGGTCCCCTTCGAAAGGTTCGCCGTCTGGTGTATGAATATCACAGATAAAGCGAGCGATACAATCCTGATCAACAGCGTCCGGTAGGACTTTGAATGTTTCAAGGTCAGGGAAGAGATACATATCACTTTCCTGAATATCAGAAAAACCTGCAATGGAAGAGCTGTCAAACATTGCTTCATTATTCATAACGCTTTCCAGTTCTTCAATTGGAAGTTCAACGTTTTTTGTTTCACCAAGCATGTCCGTAAATTCAAGACGAATAAATTCGACTTTCTTTTCTTTTGCTTCCTTCATGATGTCCTGTTGAATACTATTCTTTGTTAGTGTCATGGATTAAATAACCTCACCTTTAATTTTTTTGTTAGTGTCCATTCTAATGATATTTACAGATAATTGTGTTTTTATGTAAGGATTCCTAACATAAAAGTTAAAACACAACAATTTATTTGAATATGTCAGTAATAATAACCTTAGATAAGAGGGGATAAACCACTTTTTTTCTCACAAAAATTTCATAAAGAGACAGAAAGCGTATACAAAACCTTCTATGAAGCCATTTTGAAGAATTAAAATTGTTCGTTGATATCTAGACACATCTATTGAGAAGTGTTATCATTCTAAATGATAATGAATCTCAATATCACCAAAGGGGAGAGATACATATAATGAAAGTTACAAAAAAGAGGGTTACTTTTATCTTGATGCTTGCGCTCGTTCTAATGTTAGCAGCGTGTGGGAACGAGAATGAGAAAAGCGAATCAAGTGAAGGTGAGAAAACCAATGAGATGAAAACTTTTACGTTGCCTGATGGGCAAGAATTTGATATTCCAGCTAATCCTGAACGAATTGTTGCAACCGATTACGTTGGCTATTTCCTGGCGCTTGGAATTACTCCAGTAGGAGCTCCAGATCAATTTGTTCTTGATAATCCTTATTTTACAGAAGAACAAATTGCGGATATTGAAGATATTGGTACGCCGCCATCTGTTGAGAAAGTAACGTCGCTTGACCCGGATTTAATCGTTGTGACGGACCAAGAACAATACGATCTCCTTTCTAAAATTGCCCCAACTGTCCTAGTTCCATTCGGAGCATATGATTCACTAGATGAAGAAGTAACGGCTATGGGAGAAATCGCTGGTAAAGAAGACGCAGCGAAAGAGTGGATTGAACAGTTTGATGAAAAGGCAGCCGCAGCGCGTGAAGAACTAGACGGTGTGATTGGGGAAGACGAGACGGTTGGCATATACGAAGTACAAACAAAAGATTTCTATGTTTTTGGAGATAACTTTGGTCGTGGTGGTCAGGTCATCTACGACGCTCTTGAGTTAAAAGCACCTGAGAAGATTCAAAAAGAAGTGATTGAAGGAGACAACTGGAAACAGATTTCACTAGAGGTATTGCCTGAATATGCAGCGGATCATATGTTTTATACCGAGTATGCCGCTGAGGATAATCAAGATGTACTAAAGGAAACGAAGGAAAGTGCTCTTTGGCAGAACCTCGATGCTGTGAAGAATGGTCATCTCTATGAAATGAACTTTGAAGAAATGTATTACTATGATCCAATTGCAGTAGAAGGTCAGCTAGACCAAATCGTGAAAACATTTAAAGAAAACAATGAATAATGAAGAAATCCTGGTGCCTGGCACCGGGGTTCTTTACTACATAAAGCAAGGAGTTATCACATGTCAAAGAAAGTTGAGCCGACTGCAAAAATAGAAGATCAGCTAGCTGTTCAGTCGCGACCTGTTACGGCTATGCTTATTTTAGTTGCTGGTAGTGCGGCCCTCATTCTGAGTCTTGGACTATCAATCGCGCTTGGAGCAGCGGATATAAAGTTAATGACAGTGTGGCAGGCGATTTTTCAATTTGATCCAACCTCAACAGAACATTCGATCATTCGGGAATTTCGAATGCCGCGTTCAGTTGCAGACATATTAATTGGAGCAAGTTTTGCCGTTGCTGGTGCTATCATGCAAGGGGTAACGCGAAATCCTCTTGCTGACTCAGGGTTACTAGGTTTAAATGCAGGAGCAACTTTGATGATTGCGCTTAGCTTTGCCTTTTTCCCGGGTTTATCTTATAACAATTTGATGCTATTTTCGTTTATAGGTGCTGGTATTGGGGCTGGACTAGTGTTTGGTATCGGTTCCTTATCAAGAAATGGTCTGTCGCCTGTTCGGCTTGTGCTTGCAGGGGCTGCTGTGAGTGCTCTCTTTACTGCCGTGAGTGAAGGAGTCGCCATTCATTTTCAGCTATCACAGGACCTTGCCTTTTGGTTTGCCGGAGGAACAGCTGGTTTGAAGTGGCCACAAATTCAGATTCTATTGCCGTGGATCATTGTAGCCCTCATAGTGGCGCTGTTTCTTTCCAAATCGATTTCGTTACTTAGTCTTGGAGAAGATGTGGCTGTTGGTCTAGGGCAACGTACGAAATTAATAAAAGCGCTAGCAGCAGTTGTTGTACTAGTGTTAGCAGGTGCTGCCGTGTCAGCTGTTGGTCCAATAGGGTTCGTGGGCCTAGTAATACCACATATAGCAAGATTTCTTGTTGGTGTTGATTATCGCTGGATTGTCCCATGCTCAGCCGTTCTTGGAGGACTCTTGATGATTGTTGCCGATATGGGAGCAAGAATGGTTAATGCGCCATACGAAACGCCAATCGGAGCGATATTTGCTCTTATCGGTGTTCCTTTCTTCCTCTTTGTAGCGAGACGTGAAGGGAGGGAGTTATAGTGGATCTAGATTCTTTATTTGACGCACAGCGGAAACGGAATCGCCGCCGGTATTTCATTATGGCGACTTTTCTCTTATTGATCGTTATCACCTTTTTAATTAGCTTGAATACAGGATTAACGAAATTAAGTCCTCTTGAAGTATTGAACACGCTAGTTGGAAATGGAACAGAGCAACAATCGTTGATTCTATTTGAATTTCGCTTACCCAGAATTGTGATTGCTGTTCTCGTCGGTGCTGGTCTTGCCATTTCAGGCTGTATCCTCCAAGGCATCTCCCGAAACGCCCTTGCAGATCCGGGGATCCTTGGAATCAATAGCGGAGCAGCCTTAATGGTCGTGATTTTCATTTCTTTCTTCCCAAAAACAACGGATGCACCCATTCTACTCATGCCGTTTCTTGCATTAATTGGTGGATGTGCAACGGCCATCATCATTTATGCCCTTTCTTATAGTAAAAGAGAAGGGTTGATGCCCCAGCGGTTAATTCTAAATGGAATTGCCATCGCCGCGGGTATTGGTGCCCTTATTACAATCTTAACGCTGCGAATGGATCCATTCGATTACCAGTTCATTGCCATTTGGCTTGCCGGTAAGATCTGGGGAACGACGTGGGTTCATGTTCTAACGTTACTGCCGTGGATTATCGTTTTATTTACGTTCATATTCTATAAAGCGAGGACTCTAGATGGATTAACTTTTGGTGAAAAGCTTGCGACCGGAATGGGTGTGAAAGTAGAGAAAGAGCGTTTCTTGCTCCTAGGTGCTTCTGTTGCCCTTGCATCTGCTTGCGTGTCAGTTAGTGGTGGAATTGGTTTCGTTGGTCTTGTTGGCCCACATCTTGCTCGACAGTTAGTCGGCAATGATCACCGATTCCTATTGCCGTTGTCGGCTCTTGCTGGTGGACTTGTCCTTTTAGTAGCTGATACGATTGGTCGAACGATTCTCGCACCATCTGAGATTCATGCCGGTATTATGGTTGCGATTATAGGAGCTCCATACTTTTTATATTTACTTGCTAGAGCAAAAGCTTAGGAGGCGAACGATGTGAAGAATGAAATATATGACGTGACGATCATTGGCGGAGGACCTATTGGCTTATTTACAGCTTTTTATAGCGGTATGCGCGAGCTTAAGACGAAAGTCATTGAATACCTTCCGCAAGTTGGTGGGAAAGTGACCTACTTCTATCCAGAGAAAATTCTACGAGATATTGGAGCAATTCCTGGCGTCTCCGGAGCTGATTTGATTAAGCAGCTTGAAGAACAGGCGAGCACATTTGATCCAACAATGGTGTTTGGGGAACGAGTAGACGATCTTGAGCGAGCAGAGGACGGAACCTATATCTTAACGAGTCATAATGGAGAAAAGCATTACACACGGACCGTTATTTTAGCGATAGGACATGGGACGCTTGGAGTGAAAAAGCTTCCAGTTGATGGCGCGGAGCATTTTGAAGGGAAGAACCTTTATTATGCCGTGGATCGTGTGGAAAGCTTCAGAGGTAAGCACGTTCTGATTTCTGGAGGAGGCGATTCGGCGATCGACTGGGCGAATCGGCTTGAACCAATTGCAGATAAAGTAACGATTGTTCATCGCAGAGAGGCTTTTACTGGTCACGAAAGTAGTATCACAGAGATGAACAACTCGGAAACGCACATCAAATGTTCGTGCTACGTATCTGACGTCATTGGTAAGGAGCGTATTGATCAGGTTGTTCTTACTCATGTCGACACAGGTGAAAAAGAAGTAGTTGAAATCGATGCCCTCCTTGTTAATCATGGATTTAATCTCGACTTAGGCGGCATTCAAAATTGGGGAATGACGATGAACGAAGGAAAAGTCGTTACGGATGCAAAAATGGAAACGAGTATACCAGGTGTTTTCGCAGTAGGAGATATCGTCACATATCCCCATCGTTTAACGCTCATAGCAGGCGGTCTTGCGGAAGGACCTAAGGCGTTAAATAGTGCGAAAGCCTTTCTTGATCCTGAGGCTGAAACGATGGCGATGTATTCTACACACCATAAAGATTTTGTAGAAGTATAAGCGGAGGGAGTGAGTGTGGTGATTCAAACAGAAGATCTTAAAATCGGTTATCAGGAAAACATCATTGTAGATCAGCTGAATTTATCCATACCTGAAGGAGAGATTACGGCTCTTGTTGGAGCGAATGGATCAGGAAAGTCGACCATTCTCAAAACGCTATCTCGATTAATGAAGCCAAAAAGTGGAACGGTTTACCTTGATGGACGTGCCATTCATGAGCAGAAAACGCGGGACCTTGCGAAGGAGTTAGCGATCCTTCCTCAAAACCCCACGGCACCAGAAGGGCTAACGGTTCTAGAACTTGTCACATACGGGCGCTTTCCACATCAGAAAGGACTAAAAGCTCTTACGATAGAAGATAAAGAAAAAATTGCCTGGGCGATCGAAATGACGGGCATCGGAGAGTTTGCCAACCGTCCGATTGACCAGCTTTCTGGTGGTCAGCGCCAGCGCGCCTGGATTGCGATGGCGCTCGCTCAGGATACGAAAATTCTTTTTCTAGATGAGCCAACCACTTTTCTCGATATGGCCCATCAGCTTGAAGTGCTTGAGCTTCTTCAAAAGTTAAATATTCAAGAAAACCGCACGATTGTCATGGTCGTTCATGACCTCAATCACGCCAGCCGCTACGCTGGTCATATGGTGGCGATCAAAAAAGGGAAAGTGAAGAAAACGGGCACTCCGCTTGAAGTGATGAAATCTGATGTATTAGAAGATGTGTTTGGTGTTCGAAGTGATATCATTTATGATCCTCGTTCTGGCCAACCGCTTTGTTTACCTTATGGATTATGTAACGAACTAAGTTATGCTGCTGTGAATGAATGAGCCTGTCCTATTATGGGGCAGGTTTTTTTGATGAGAGACGGAAGGTTATTCTGATAAGAAGGATCAGTTTCTTGTCTGGCGAATGCCTATAGTCATGGAGTTGGGCTGGGGAATACTTTGGTTTCATTATCCATTATTTTTATTCACCGGAGGGATATTCTTGATTAAAGAAATGAAAACGAAGGAACAGTGGCTTGATGTCTATCAGATTATGAAGGAGCTTAGGTCGCATTTGGATGAGAAAGAGTATCTCGCTTTAGTGGAAGAAGCTCAACGTAAGGATATGTACCGACTTTTCGCTCTTTACAAAGGAAAAGAAATCGTGGCGGTGACTGGATTCAAGCCGATGATTACACTTTACTACGGACGGTTTGTTTGGGTATGTGATCTTGTCACTAGTGAACAACATCGTTCGAAAGGGCACGGTGAAAAGCTGCTATCGTTTGTTGAAGAGTGGGCAATTGAAAGTGGGTATGGTGCAGTGGCTCTTTCTTCAGGCATTGCTAAAAAAGAGGCTCATCGCTTTTATCAAGAAAAGATGTCGTATGATCAGGTAAGCTATGTGTTTAAAAAGGTATTGAAGTCATAAACTCTGATCTTAGTAGATTTGTTTCACTGAATGCTATACTTGGTTATAAGACTAATGAAGGATGTGGCAAAGACGTGAGAAGACTAGGACAGACAAATTATGAGATTTCTCCGATCGGCCTCGGAACGTGGCAATTTAGTCAAGGTAGCGGCTTAATTGGAAGCTATTTCTCTACGATTTCTGAAGCCGATATGGACGCAATTGTGAAAATGAGCTTAGACGGCGGGATTAACTGGTTCGATACAGCGGAAGCTTACGGAAAGGGAAAGTCAGAAGAAGCCCTTGCTGGAGCGTTAAATCGTCTTGAAATAAAAGAAGAAGATGCGCTCATCGCGACTAAATGGTGGCCGCTTTTGCGTACAGCAGGATCGATTACAGGAACGATTCAAAAACGAAAAGACGCATTAAAGGGTCGGCGTATTGACCTTTATCAAGTGCACCAACCGTTTTCCTTCTCCTCGCCAGAAAAGGAGATGAATCAAATGGCCTCGCTCGTGAAAGAGGGTCATATTGGCGCTGTTGGTGTAAGTAACTTCAATCGCGATAAAATGGATCGTGCGATTCAAGAGTTGAACCGTCACGAAGCAAGCCTTGCTTCTAACCAGATGAAGTATAGCTTACTCGATAGAAGAATTGAGACAAACGGTGTACTCGATCTTGCGAAGCAAAACGGTGTGACGATCATTGCCTATTCTCCACTTGAACAGGGGATTTTAACTGGAAAATTCCATGATCATCCCGACTTAGCAGCAAACCTTTCTGGACCGAGAAAGCATATGTCTCAGTTCAAACCACAGGGATTAGCTAGAACGCTGCCACTTATTAATGTGTTAAAAGAGATTGGGAATGCTTATGGCGTGGGAGCAGGACAGGTGGCATTAAACTGGCTCGTTCATTTCCATGGAGACACGGTTGTAGCCATCCCAGGAGCTTCGAAATTAAAGCATGCAGAAGATAATGTGAAAGTGTTAGGATTTAAGCTGACACAAGACGAGATGAAGAAAATTGATGAAGAGTCAAGAAAAGTTGCGAAGATGTAATGGAAAGTATGTGTTCTAGCCCGCTCACTTTTATTTTGAGAGCGGGCTATATTTTTAGCATGCTTGTTCTGAAACTAGAGTTACCCTAGTAACGTAAGTAATGAAAAGGGGGGGTTAAATGACTGATCGTCCGATAATTAAAATTGAAAAGTCGATACTTCAGAAACTGTTTGATATAGCTGGATTGGTTTTCTTATGTCTTTCTCTTGGTTATCTTTTGTTAAATTGGTCAGGTCTCCCATCAGAAGTTCCCATTCATTTTGATGTAGCGGGTCAAGCAGATCATTGGGGAAGTAAACTGGTGCTGTTCTTTCTACCTATTTTTGGCATTTTACTGTGGGGTGGATTATCTATGTTAGAGCGCTATCCGCACGTATTTAATTATGTAGTTCACATTACAAAAGGCAATGCTGAGCTACAGTATCGAACGGCAGTTGCTCTTATTCATTTTTTAAAGAACACAATCGCTCTCATGTTTTCAGTTATAACAATCGAAACCATATCAATGGCAAATGGTTCACAGGTTGGCTTAACACCATGGATTCTTCCTGTATTCCTCACGCTTATATTTGGCTCAATTATCATATGTATCATTCAATCAATTAGGTGGAGGTAAAGGGGAAAGTTCCCATCTGATTTGGAGTGAACGAAATGAAGCGTATACATATGAAGAAGAGTAATAAATATGTGGTTTTTGATAGAAATTCCAAAAAAAATCTGCAGAAATTGAGCTTCCGTGTATGGTATAGTGGAGGAGAAGTTTAAACTAAATACATATGTAAATGCTTCATACACAGTTGTATTGTGAATGGAACATTCGTGGGATAAACGAAAGATAAAGGAGCTACGCTATGCTACGCCATGAAGAAGATGTGAAAGTGTTCGCTTTGAACTCAAATCCGGAGTTGGCTCAAGAAATTGTAGAGACACTTGGGGTTAAAGTTGGAAATTGTTCCGTTAAACGCTTTAGTGACGGTGAAATCCACATGAACGTTGAGGAAAGCATCCGTGGTTGCGATACATACCTTGTACAATCGATCGCAGGCTCAGGAAACGACTATTTGATGGAGCTCTTGATTATGATTGATGCATTAAAACGAGCATCAGCTAAAACCATTAATGTTGTGCTACCGTATTATGGATATGCAAGACAGGATCGAAAGACGGGACCAAGACAGCCGATCACAGCAAAATTGATTGCGAATATGCTAGAACGTTCGGGCGCAACGCGCGTGTTAACAATTGATTTGCATGCCAATCAAATTGAGGGATTTTTCAATATCCCAGTTGACCAAGTTTCTGGTATTCCGATCCTTGCTGAATATTTTGAGAACAAGAATTTAGAAAATGTTGTTGTTGTGGCACCCGACAATAGCAGTGCGCTTCGTGCACGTAAATTAGGGTCAATGCTAGACGCGCCAATCGCTTTGATTGATCGTCGCTCTTATGACACAGGAGAACCATCCACTGTGAATGTTATTGGTGATGTTCAAGGGAAAACAGCGATTATTATTGATGATATGATTGATACTGGTAGAAACGTTACGTTTACGTCACGCATTCTTGAAGAGAACGGTGTGAAAGACGTCTACGCGACATTTACCCACGCTGTTCTTTCTGGTCACGCAACGGAAGAAATTGCTGAATCGAACATTAAAGAAGTGGTTGTAACGAATACCATCTCTCTTCCAGATTCAGAAGATCTTGATAAAATTAAAGTCCTATCGATTGCTCCGCTACTTGCTGAAGCGATTCGAATCGTTCAGGAAAAGCTTTCGATTAGTCAAATACGCTAACATGATGAAGGGAACTGATGACTCAGTTCTCTTTTTTTATATGGAATTGTTAATGAATGTTGTTGATTGTGGTCATCAGAGAGCTGAAAGGCGAGTGAAACTATAATTTCACTCAAATGAGCCAATATCGAGGTATCAACAATATAAGCTAACATAGCTATTTTGTTGCGGCATTTCGAATTAGGGGTAACTCAGGATTGCGAGTCACTCCCGTCATCGACTTGTATTAAACTTGCCTGAATGATGTAACGATCTGGTGCGGAGCCGAGGTAATCAAACGGATAGCACGTAGTGAGTGTGAGAGTGGGGGAATTCTTATCCACAATAACGCTACGATCATGCTCGTCTGTAATCCACGTTTTGCGGATTTGATATTCATATGTTGTATCGTCTAATGTGAGGTAAAGACGATCACCTTTTTTTAGTTGATCAAGGCCGTCAAAAACGGTATCGCGGTGTCCTGCAAGTGCAGTGTGGCCTGCTTGACTTGGTAAAGTTGTGAAATCTGTGTCATACATACCAACTCCCTGTTTCAACGTTTGTTCATCGGTTCCCCAATAGATCGGGTAGAGATATCCTAATTGAGGGATTGTTAATTCACCGATTTTTTCCCCTGTTTTCGCATGAAATGCTTCACTTGATGGTGTAGCATCACTTGTCTGAATCACTTCTCGATTAACTGTCTTTTGATAACCAGTTTCCTCCCAATTCCTTGAAATGGCCTGGGCTTTTTCAGGTTGAAAGGTTGTGACACTCTTCTGACTCCACCATTCATATCCGCTCCAGCCGGTTAAAATCAGACCGATTAAAATGAGTAGAATACTGAGCTTGTTTACCACCATTGATCACCTTCTTTAGAAATCGAGATAGGCGTTCGCCTATCTCGATGGGATGGTATGTGTATTAAGAGTGGACGCGTCTTTTTAATAGTAGAAGAGAGCCGAATGCTGCGATAGCAAGTCCAAGCAACATATAAACAGGATAGCTAGTTGCTGTATCGGCCATTTCAGCGCCTTCGCTGTCAGCTGCTTCTGAGCTTTCTTCACTAGTCATTTCTTCATCGGAAGATTCGCCGCCTGATGTTGCTTCTTCATCAGATGAAGTAGATCCACTATAGGAATGAGTTTCACAAGCTTCTCCATCATTGTCACGGTCAAGGCCGCTTGGGTCCGCATCAGGGTCATTGCTTTCATAATAATTTTGCGCTTCTTCTTGAGAAGAGAAGTCATCACAATTCTTATCATCCGCTGCATACCCTACGTTCGTAAATCCAAATACCAATAAGAAAGTTGCTAACAAAGAAACGAGTTTTTTCATCTTCTTCCTCCCCGGATTAAGTATTTTTTTGCCATCCCTTGTTATATGGTAACAGTTTCCAGTGGATAGTTCATGTAATATGTCGGAATAAATAGAATAAAGAGAATATTTTACTACGGTTAGAAAATGAGTTTCAATAATGAGGGAATACCTGGGGAATTTAATTCTTCCAGTGATTAAGTGATCTATGCTGATCTTTTTTCCGTTAGCTTTGTATAAAGAGAAACTTCTCTAGGCAGGGAAATTAGGCCGAAAAGGAGATGGATCGAGTGAAGAGACTATCACTTACTATAGGGATTACCTGTTTGTTAGCGCTAGGCGCATGTTCAGGAGCTGGGGATGAGGCTGGCGGAGGAAATGACGCCACTAATTCTAGTGAAGAGGCGAGCCAATCTAGTATGAACAGTGAAGAGGCTGGTAGTATGTCGAAGAATGAGGAGACTGAGTCTTCAGAAGAAGAACAAATGGATGAGTCTTCCTTTAAGGTTATGATCTCTGAAGAGAAGACAGATGAGCACGAAGGTCATGGTGCACACGTTAGCATCTCTCTTGAGAATGATGAGATGAATCCAGGTGTTCTGATGACAACAATTACTGAAGAGGAAGAGCTCCTTCCAGAAGCTAATGTGCGTTTTGAATACTGGAAAGAAGGAGGGGAAAAGCATACCTACACAGAAACAGAAGAGAACGGTGAAGGTATGTATGAAGGAATGATAGAAATCTCCGAGCCAGGAACGTACAAGCTGAAAGTTCATGTTGAGAAGGGGGAAGAGCTTCATACACATAAACCTTATGTGCTTGAAGTCACGGAGAAATAAGCGTGAAAAGGAAAAGGCGCAGTGGAGTAAATCCACTGCGCTTTTTTCGACATTTATTGAGTTTATTCGGGCGGTGACAGGCACCATTATCCCTTCAATACTTGATCTATAGCGTAAGCAACGCCGTGCTCAGTATAGTCTTTAGTCACCCAGTTTGCGGCTTCTTTGACGCGGTCTTGAGCGTTACCCATTGCGACACCAAAGCCAGCTTCGCGTATCATCGCAATGTCATTCATGCTATCGCCAACGGCCATGACATTCTCCATTGAAAGGTCAAGCCAGTCGCAAACTTTCATGAGTGCTGCAGCTTTATTAACGCCAGATGGATTGATTTCAAGGTTTGTTGGGCTTGAATTCGTTACTTCAAACGCCTCATTCGCTGTGACTTCATCAGTAATGATTTTGCGAATATCATCGTCTTTAATATCAAAGCCAAATTTCAACCATGTGTAGTCATTGATTTCTCGGTCAAACGGCTTTTGTGTATTAAATACGCCTTCTGTTGTAGATGACCAGAAATACACATCATGCTTCACTTTTAGTTCCCACAAACGTTCAACAAGTTCATAATCCAGGTGAGAGCTATCAACTAGGTTTAGTTCTTTATCAAAAATCTGTCCGCCGTTTACTGTAACTAAGTAAGCGGAGTGTCCAAGTTGTTCTGCGATATCTCGGCAGAAAGGCAGTGAGCGTCCCGTGCTTAACACGACGTGAATGCCTTTCTCTTTCGCGCGCTGAACAGCCGCTTCATTTTCTTCTGACACGTCTCCGTCATGATTGACAAGAGTGCCATCCATATCTAATGCAATTAGTTTGATTTCTTTTTCCATCTCTACCACTCCTATTTTTCGCTATCTCTATTTTAATACACTTTTTTGTCGAACTGTAGTCGTGATCCCTAAGACCTGATATTGCATTTAACGATTATAACATGATTGTGCCTAAGAGGTTAGAAAGCAGGGATATTAAAGCTTTATCTCATTTGTTAGGAGGGTGCGTAGCCATAATCTCGTTTTTTCATCGGAAAATAGATGAAAAATTTTAAATTTTCACAACGTATTTCTACAAAAAAACCTATAACTAATTTCCAAAAATAAGTTTTATCGTTTCTTTTTCGAGGAACTGAAAAAGTGGACTGTTCGTATCACCAATTTGGTGAAGCAGCTGCCTCATTAGCTGAGGAATCATAAAAACCAAAGAGGTGAAAGAAATGAATCCGGAACAAATTGGATTCGCGTTGTTGTATATCGGTGTTTTTCTTCTAATAGGGAAGATCATTCGTTTGAAAGTAAAGGTCTTACAGAACTTATTCTTACCTTCCTCCATTATCGGTGGATTTATCGCATTGCTTCTCGGGCCACAAGTGCTTGGGAAAATTATGCTGAACTTCGTTTCTGAAGATCATTTTCTCGCAAATGGAATTATGACGGGCACAATTATAGAAGTATGGTCAGCATTACCAGGTTTAATGATTAATGTTGTCTTTGCATCACTATTTCTTGGAGCAACAATGCCAAAGCTCCGAGATATTTGGACATTTGGTGGTCCACAACTAGCATTCGGTTGGGCGATTGGCTGGGGACAATATGTGATCGGTTTACTCGTCGCCATTCTAATCTTAACCCCATTCTTCGATATACCGGCTATGGCTGGGGCGCTGATTGAAGTAGCGTTCGAAGGTGGTCACGGTACGGCTGCAGGTATGGCAAGTACATTTGAAGAGCTCGGATTTGAAGAAGCATTTGACCTCGCTATCGGTCTTGCGACGGTAGGTGTGCTTTCAGGTGTTATCTTCGGTATTATTCTAATTAACTGGGCCGTTCGTAGAGGTAAAACCAAAGTGATCAAAGACGTGAATGGCTTCTCTGATCTACGTAAGCAGGGCATTATGGAATATCAAAATCGTGAACCAGCGGGTAAAATGACGACTCGCCCTGAATCAATTGAACCTCTATCGTTTCACTTATCAATTGTGATGCTTGCGATTCTGATCGGTTGGTTAATTCTTCAGGGGTTAATTGGTCTAGAAAGTATTACGATTACAAATTGGACAGGCTCAAGCTTCATGAAGTATATACCGCTATTCCCGATCGCGATGTTCGGTGGTATTATTCTTCAAGTCTTCTTCAGCAAGAAAGATAAATACAATCTTGTTGATCGTCGTATGATCAATCGTATTCAAGGACTTGCGCTTGATGTGTTAATCATCACAGCCATCGCAACAGTTTCCCTTGATGTCATTGGTGAGTATCTCGTGCCATTCTTAATATTGGCTGTAGCAGGAATTTCATGGAACTTATTTGGTTTCCTTACCCTTGCTCCAAAAATCATTCCAGACTACTGGTTTGAACGAGGTATCGGTGATTTCGGTCAATCAATGGGTGTTACAGCAACTGGATTGCTACTAATGCGCATCGTTGACCCTGATAATGAATCTCCAGCATTTGAAGCATTTGGTTACAAGCAGCTCGTCTATGAGCCGTTCCTTGGCGGTGGACTAGTAACGGCGCTATCTGTACCATTCATCGTTCAATTTGGTGCGGTAGCTGGCCTGATTTTCTCGATCATTATGGTGATCGTAGGGATCTTATCAGGTATCTTCTATTTTGGTAAAGGAAAGCATATTAAGAATAAATAAAAGCAAGCGCCATTCCTATTTTTGGGAATGGCGTTTTTTTCGTGAGAAAAGTGAGCAACAGTTGGGATCGTGTGAACCTTATGAAACGATCTCCCTTTTGAGAAATGAAGTTCTAGTAAATTAGAAACTTTTCCCTAATTGCGATATAATTAACAGAATATATCGAATTTGCAACATATCATTTAAACTCTCCCAAAGGAGGCATCATTGCATATGGTCACTTCCCATAATCGCCTTCAACCAATAACCGTAACCCCGCCTTCGCTCCAAGATATTTGGATCGCTAAGAAGCGCATTGCATCATTTATTAAAACAACCCCTCTCGTTCAATCAGAAAGACTTTCAAGTGTAAGTGATACAGCGGCTTATCTTAAATTAGAGAACCTTCAGGAAACGGGTTCGTTTAAATTGCGGGGAGCAGCCAATAAGATTCTGAGTTTGTCAGAGGAAGAACGGAAGAAAGGTGTTACGACGTTCTCTACCGGTAATCACGGATTAGCGGTGGCTTATGTAGCAAGGCTGCTTGGAGTGAGAGCACATATTTGCATCTCGAATCGCGTTCCTATAAATAAAGTGAAGAAGCTTAGTGAGATGGGAGCGGAAGTTCGAAAAGCTGGTCAAAATCAAGATGATGCTGAGGCGTTTAGCTATGAACTGCGAGATCGGGAAGGGATGACGGTTATTAAACCATTCGATGATCCTGAAGTCATCGCTGGACAAGGAACGATTGCACTTGAACTACTTGAAGAACTTCCGAACCTCGATACGTGCGTGATCCCTTTGTCAGGAGGAGGCCTTCTATCAGGAATTGCACTCGGATTGAAAGCGACGAATCCGAACATTCAGGTAATCGGAGTTTCAATGAAGCGTGCAGCTGTGATGTACGAAAGTGTTCGCGCGAATCGTCCCGTGATTATACCTGAAGAAACAACGCTAGCTGATAGTTTACTAGGTGGGATAGGGACGGATAATCGATACACGTTCACGATGGTGAAGAATTACGTGGATGATATCGTGTTGCTTTCAGAAGAAGAGATTGCGCGTGGCATGTCCTTTCTATTCCGACACCATCAGATTGGAGTTGAAGGAGCTGCAGCAACAGCTGTTTCAGTCCTTTTACATAAAAAAACGAGAAAAATAGGGTTGAGAACAGCGGCGCTTGTAAGCGGGAGTAATGTGGATGTTGACCGTTTGCTTGAGATCATTTCCGCACACAAGGATGATGAAGATGGCTGTTAATCTTTGGGAAATCACAACGTTACCAATGCTTGCGGATGCAAGAGTCCTTTCTGGAAAGTCTCATCTCGAACAAAAACAAGTCGAGTGGGTCTCAGTAATTGAAACACCTGTTGAAAATTTTGTGCGTCAGTATGAGTTCGTTCTTTCCACTGGCGTGGGTCTTGGCAACGATTCAGATGCTTTGCTTCGTTTTGTCCAGGATGTTTATGAATCAGGCGCTTCAGCCCTTGCCCTTGCAACAGGTCGACATTTATATGATATTCCAAAACGGGTGATTTCCTTCGCAGAACAGAGGGGTTTTGTTCTTATTGAAATGACCTGGGAAATTCGGTTTTCCGATGTGATTCATTCTTGTATGGAGAAAATTAATCACTATCAGCAGGAAGAGCTGAAGCGATCAGAAGAGGTACAGCAACGTCTCTTAGAAATGGTTCTTCAAGGCGGGAGCTTTTCAGATATAGCTCGTTATGTTCATAAACATCTCAGCTCTCCTGTCCTGATCACTGACCCTTTAGGAAGAGTGAAAGGCAAAGCAGGGTGTACCACTGAACATGTTATTCATTGGCAACGCCACTGTGAGTGCCATGTGACCGTTGTTCATGATGGAAATCTTCATCCTCTTCATAAAAAAATGGAGAAAATCGTCATTGGTGATACTCCTGGACTGTTGATGAGAATTCAGTCTGCAGGTAAGGAACAGGGTCAAATGGTGATATTTTCCGTTAATCATCCGAACAATTTGGATACGAATCTTCTTGAGCATGCCACAACTGCTGCGGCCCTTTCTTTTCTAAAAGATAGCGCGATTGAAGAGACGGAAATACGATTAAAGGATGATTTTATTCTTAGTTTAGCAAATGGAGAATTTGTATCGAAAGAGCGTCTTCTTTCAAGAGGAAAACTCCTCGGATATAACCTCACGCTACCCTATGTTTGTGTTGTAGGGGAACTTGATAATCTTGAGGAGCTATTCAGAAAAAATCAAGATGGATTTGCTTCTTACCAACACTGGTTTGAAAGTATGATCTATTATGTGAGCGAGGAAATTCTTCTTGCTGGAGAAACGATTCAGAAGAGAGTTCTGACAACCGTTCAAGAATCGAAGCTACTTATCTTTCTAGAAACGACCCCTGGAACGAATGAACTTGTGAATCAATACCTCGACTTATTGGAGAGGAGGTTGAGCCGATTGCTTCCTGGGGTCTTGCTTACTTGGGGGATCGCGCAGCATGGTGATGGCGTGATTGTTTTCGAAGACAGCTACAGTAAAGCATGCGTAGCTCTAGAGCTTGGAAGAAAACAAAAAGGCGCGGGCAGTCGAATTGATTATGAAGATACGAAAATCAATCGTTTGTTGCAACGTCTCTCGTATGATAAGGATGTGCAGGAGGTTACGATGTCAACGATCACCCCGCTCGTTGATTACGATGAGAAGCGAAAGATGGATCTTATCGGTACGTTCACTGCCTATCATTTAAATAATGGGAACGTAAGTCAAACCGCTCGAAAGCTCAATCTTCATAGGCAGTCTCTTCTGTATCGACTAAGAAAAATTGAATCGTTGACAAGGCTATCTTTAGTGAATCCTGATGACGTGTTTTTACTTGATTTAAGCATCAAAATTTGGTCGGTTGGGTTAAGAGATTCCGACGTTTTAAAGGAGGGACGCTTTTGACTTCAACGGAATTAAGTCATGATCATTTGAAGCTGAATGAATTAAGCTATATTAAGATAAATGCGCTTCTCCTACTAGCTATTCTTCCGTTATCAATTATTGGATACTTTCTAGCGGTATCGAACGAATCGTTGTTTTTTGTTTACGAATGGTCCCTTGTCGTCCTACTTTCTTGTACTTTCCTATTGTCGATTGTTACTGCATTGGTGTACAAAAGTTCCTTACTATGGCTATCATTCTCTTTTTTAGCTTTCATTCTTCAGTTTGCAGTGTTCTGTCTGTTTATAGGCCCTTATACATTTTATCCGCTGTTCTTTGCTTACTATGCAATGGCTACTATTTCGTTTATTGTTTCGATTATCACTTTTAAAAAAGGTCTACCTTATAGGTTTATTACGGTGATTTTCATGATTGTAACGGTCATTATGACATTTTATATGATTCTATTGCACAGTCTATGGGGAGTGAACTGGATTTAGGAGCTGTCTTATTTGAACATACTTTAAACGTAATGGAGGCGAATGAGTGATGGCGACTGCGAAAGGCAAATTACTTCAGGAGTTTAACGAAGCATTTATACGAGGGAATAAGGAAATTGTTTTAAATAGTGTGACAGATGATATTAAGTGGAATATGGTAGGCGAAGATGAAATTAGTGGAATAGATGCATTCGAGAGAGCGTTTCAGGAGATGCCTCGAGAAGGAAAGATTGAATTAACCATTAAGACGATTATTACGCATGGCATCACTGCCGCTGTCGAAGGAACAATTCATACAACGAATGACTTAGAAGAGAAGAAAGTCTATGCTTTCTGTGAAACCTATCGATTTAATAAGTTCAAGGATGGAAGAATTAAAGAAATAACAACTTATATTATTGAAGTAAAATCGTAATGT
Source organism: Anaerobacillus sp. QJM3NY_17 (assembly GCF_056173665.1). NCBI lineage: Bacteria > Bacillati > Bacillota > Bacilli > Caryophanales > Bacillaceae > Anaerobacillus > Anaerobacillus sp. QJM3NY_17. The sequence continues at coordinate 1,030,650 of NZ_CM149685.1, forward strand.
TCAGAAGGTGGTACCCGGGTGGGGGTACTGCCTTTTTTGTTTACAAGAGAACTCTCATGATTAAAATTGTCTAAACCGAAAAGGTAAACTTCATACAATTTAGCGGATGTCTTAAAAACCTCCTGTTAGGTATGATGAATGTAATTAATTAACTAAATATTCAGAAATAAAATAGCGGGAGGGGGAATGATCTCGATGCAATCATTTGAGATGAGTGAATTTCAGGAGCGGATTCAGCGCACGAAGAGACGGATGGAAGCGGAAGGGCTTGAAGTGTTGTTGATCACTGATCCAGCAAATATGAATTATCTCTCTGGTTATGACGGTTGGTCCTTCTATGTTGATCAGATGGTCGTTGTCATCATTGATGAAGAGCATCCGCTCTGGATCGGCAGAAAAATGGATGCGAATGGTGCGAAAGCGACGACGTGGCTCTATCGTGAGAACATCATTTCCTATACGGATGACTATGTTCATTCAGACGTCAAGCATCCAATGGATTTTGTAGCAGATATTCTGCGACAAATTGGTCAGGGAAATCGCGTCATTGGTGTGGAGATGGGGGCTTATTATTTCTCGGCCCTTGCGTTCGAACATCTAAAAAAAGGACTACCGAATGCGGTTTGGAAAAACGCGACGCTGCTCGTCAATCATGTGAGGATGATCAAGTCAGATCAGGAAATTGCGTATATTCGCAATGCGGCAAGACTTGTTGAAGGTGGCATGACAAAGGCGATTCAGTCCATTGCAGAAGGGGTTCGTGAATGTGATGTGGTTGGCGATATTTATCAAAGTTTGATTCGTGGTACGCCTGAGTTCGGCGGTGATTATCCTGCTATTGTGCCCATGCTCCCTTCTGGTGAAAACACATGTACACCGCATCTAACTTGGTCTGATAAAAAGTACCGAGATAAAGATCTCGTTATTATTGAGCTGGCTGGCTGTTATAAACGATACCACTGTCCAATGGCTCGAACGGTATCGATCGGTCCTCAGGAAGATCGAGTGAACGACATCGCAAGTGTTGTCGTTGAAGGATTGAATGAAGCTCTTGCATTTGCGAAGCCAGGCGTCACGTGCGAGGAATTGGAGGAAGTTTGGCGCAGAACAATTGCGAAGTACGGTGTTATCAAGGATTCGCGGATTGGGTATTCCATGGGGTTGAATTATCCGCCAGATTGGGGTGAACATACGGCGAGCATCAGACAGGGGGATCGAACAGTATTGAAGCCGAATATGGCTTTTCATATGATTCCAGGAATCTGGTATGACGATTTTGGTATTGAAATTAGTGAGTCTTTTTACGTCACTAATTCAGGCATTGAGGTGCTGGCAAACATGCCGCGAAAACTAATTACCGCAACAAATCTTTTTGCGATGGATAATGATGCGGTGTAGGAGTGATGTGATGATTCTTTTAACAGAGGAAGAGATTCGAAAGCATGTTGGTCTGAATGCGGAGACCATTCAAGTAGTGGAGGATGCGTTCACGAGTCTTGCTACAAAGCGAGTAGAGATGCCTCCGATTATGCGGATCGATATTCCTTCTTACAACGGAGAAGTTGATGTGAAATCAGCTTATGTGGAAGGACTAGATTATTTCGCGATCAAAGTATCAACGGGTTTTTTTGATAATGACAAACGAGGATTACCTAGTGGAAATGGTCTTATGATGCTTTTTGACTCACAAACAGGAAAGCCTGAGGCGCTCCTTCTCGATAATGGATATTTAACGGATATTCGAACTGCAGCCGCAGGGGCAGTGGCGGCGAAGCATCTTTCAAGAGAAGACGCACGAACGGCAGGAGTTATTGGATCAGGAAGTCAGGCGCGCTATCAGCTTGAGACGATTTCACGCGTACGTCCAATTGAAAGACTACTAGTGTATGGGCGGAAGGAAGAGAACGTTGCGCGCTATATGAAAGACATGGAGGCTGGGCTTGGGATAAAGGTTGAGGCAGCGAGCGCGGAAGACGTTGTACGGAATAGCGATATTGTGGTGACAACCACCCCTGCGACAACCCCGATTATCAAAGAGGAATGGCTGCACAGCGGCCTTCATATTACCGCGATGGGATCAGATGCCGAAGCGAAGCAGGAGCTTGAAGCGGGAGTTCTAGAAAGGGCGGACCTTCTTGTATGTGATGTGAAAAATCAGTCTCGTATACTAGGAGAAATTCACCATGCGGTTAATAAGGAACAAATGATGAAGAAGGCAATTGAAATTGGTGAGATTACGGCGGGGCGTATGAAAGGCAGAGTGACTAACGAGCAAGTAACGGTATGCGATTTAACTGGAACGGGTGTCCAGGACACAGCGATCGCTCTGTATACGTACAACTTGCTTAAGGAAAAGAAAGCATGGGCATCCATTCACTAGTTAGAAAAAGGAGATGATGAAGATGAAGAAAACAAACAATGGGACAAAAGCGGTATGGGCAGGGGAAAAGGATTATCTTGTACATGGGGCCACTCAGGTTCCGGTCGTTCTTAGTGTAGCTTATGGGTATGACGATATGGACGAATGGTATGAAGTTGCGGTTGGAAACAAGAAGGGACATATTTACGGACGAAATACGAATCCAACTGTTCAGGCTTTTGAAGACAAAGTGAAAGCTCTTGAAGGGGCTGAGTCAGCTACTAGTTTCTCGACGGGGATGGCCGCCATCAGCAACACTCTCTCGACTTTTCTTTTGCCTGGCGACCGTATCGTATCCATTAAGGATACATATGGAGGTACGAATAAAATCTTCACCGAGTTTCTGCCAAGGTTGAACATCGAAGTCGTGTTATGTGAAACAGGAGATCACGAGATGATTGAGGAGGAAGTAGCAAAGGGATGTAAGATTCTCTATCTCGAGACGCCAACAAATCCAACGGTAAAAATTACGGACATCAAGCGCATGGCGAAAGCAGGTCACGATGTTGGTGCACTTGTCGTGGTAGATAATACGTTCGCTACGCCAATTAATCAAAATCCGCTCGAGCTCGGTGTTGATCTTGTGCTTCATAGCGCAACGAAGTTTCTCGGTGGCCATGCCGATGCACTTGGAGGCGTTATTTGTGGAAGAAAAGAACTGATCGAGAAAATCTACCACTACCGAGAAATCAATGGAGCGACAATGGATCCGATGGCCGCATATCTCCTTTTAAGAGGTATGAAAACATTGCATCTAAGGGTGAAGAAACAGTGTGAAAACGCGATGAAGGTTGCGAGATATCTCCAAACTCAGGAGCTTGTAGAAGCCGTTTTTTACCCGGGGCTTGAAACGCACCCAGGCCATGAGATTGCGAAGAAACAGATGAAGGATTTCGGAGGAATGTTCAGCTTCTCTGTGAAAGGCGGCGTTGAAACGATGCGTCAGTTACTTCCAAAATTAAAATATGCCAACCGAGCGGCGAATCTCGGGGCGGTGGAAACGACAGTAGGACCTTCTCGTACAACGAGCCATGTTGAATGTACGCCAGAAGAGCGGGCACTTATGGGCATTCCAGAAGGTCTCGTCAGATATTCAGCGGGAATTGAGGATGTTGAGGATTTGATTGCTGATCTTGAACAGGCGTTCCAATCCGTATCCAGCGAGGCGAAGGTGTAGACAGAAGGCAAAGGAGGGACGGTCATGGCGCCGAAGCATACGGAAATGGAGCGAGCGGAGGCGATGAAGGAGGAGTTAGTAAGGTTTCGGCGAACGCTTCATGCGCATCCTGAACTGAGCTTTCAAGAGAAGCAAACGGCTGAATTCGTTGCTACAACTTTACGGGAAATCGGTGTGCCTCACATTCACGCGTGTGGGGGGCATGGAGTAGTTGGAACAATTAGTGGAGGAACAGGACCAACCATTGCCATTAGAGCTGACATGGATGCCCTCCCTATTCACGAATCAGGTACTCACGCCTATTGTTCGAAGCACGATGGCGTGATGCACGCCTGTGGTCATGATGCTCACACGGCGATGTTACTTGGCGTTGCGAAGCTGCTAGTTGAGGATCTGCGTAATGGAAGTCTTCATGGTACGGTGAAGCTCATTTTCCAACCTGCTGAAGAAGCAACGGATGAGAGCGGCCTTTCAGGTGCTTCTTATATGATTTTGGATGGGGTGTTAGACGACGTGGAAGCAGCTGTTGCGCTTCATGTATGTCCATGGCAGCCGGTAGGTGTTATTCAAGTAAATGATGGAGATAGCATGGCGAATGTCGACATATTTGAAGGAGTGATAACTGGCTCAGGGGGGCACGGAGGGTATCCTCATTTGGGATCGGATCCGATCTGGATGTTATGTTCTGTGCTTCCAGCGCTCTATAGCATTGTGAATCGTCGCATTTCGCCCCTTGAGACAGCAGTGGCAAGCATTGGTGAGATTCACGCTGGCAGTGCTAGCAACGTTATTCCAGATGAAGTGAGGATAGTTGGAACATTTCGGTCTTATTCTTCAGAAGCGAGAGAGAAATTAACCATAGAGCTTGAAAAAGCATTTAAGATAGCGGAGGCACTTGGCGGGACATATGAGTTTCATGTTGAGCATGGCGAGCCTGCTCTCAGAAATTCACCGCGCGTGAATCGCATCATTGAAAAGGTTGTGACTGAGTTAGATCCAGAAATGGAAATTGCGCATGGACCATTTGGCCTGGGCGGTGAAGATTTTGCCTATATGGCAGAGCGAGTGCCGGCAGCGATGTTTTTCCTTGGTAGTGCAATAAGAGACGGGATTAGTAGGGAGCTTCATACACCTATATTTGATATTGATGAACGCTGTCTTCCGATTGGAACAGCGATTCTAACGAAAACAGCGCACGAAATGCTTCAATCAATCTAAACGGAGGTGTCACAAGTGGCGCATCGCATCGCCTTCATAGGCTTTGGGGGAGTTGGTCAGGGACTCGCCGACATTATTTTGAATTAAGGTCGATTATCAGGGTTTTATAGTAGAGCGCTATTTATTTCCCTTAGAAGGCACCATAAGGAAAAGGAGCGCTCTCTGATCGAAACGACTTCTGCACAAATTGCTGCTTCCAAGCAGGAAGATGATCACTAAGACTTTCTAAGCTCTAGTCTAGTAAAATAGTACAAAATTCGACTTCATTTATTAGAATCTTCTAAACTATTGTTTAAATTTCGTAAAAATCGGTTAAACTGTAATTAATCGCATAGAAAACGTTAACACGTTTCTATAAATATGAATGGAGGATTGGATGATGGAGAATCGAAACGTCTACCAAAATCAGATTTCGGAAAAGAGACAGGAAATGGTCGAACAGCTCATCGCACACATCAATGCTTCCAGTATCGAACAAAAACAGGACATTCTAAAGAAAGAAATTGACCAGGCCCTTGATTCTCGTGACCGCGAGTCATTCATGCAGCTAACCGATCGCCTTAATTCACTCACATAATGAAAAAGTTGGTATATATTCCAAACCGCTTGCTTATAATCTAGTAATCAAACACTCTGGAGGAGATGTGGATGCTAGATTTGGCAGCGGTTTTTTATGTTGTGATGGACTGGATATCCGAAAACAAAGGGTACAAACTTCAATCAGTCTTTCTCTTCGGTGGGCTAGGTCTATCTTTTGTAACTTATTTCTTATGGTACTTAAAAAAGGGATATAAAACGGTATGAAGTAGGAAGATGAACTGAATCTGATAGGGAACTTAACAGCTTATTTCCGCGGAAATTGAAATAATTCCGCGATAATCGGTTTTTTTCCGCGAAAACATCACTTAATTCCGTGAAACGCTCTTTTTATCCGCGAAATATAAAAAGACACCCCGTAGGGCATCTTTAAAAAGGAATCGTGATCTCCTTACTATTCGTGATCGTTTCTTTCTGGTCATCGAATACGTTGCTCGTGTGAATCGTAAGCGACTGGAGATTCTCAACGTCAGTTTCGTTCAATACGAAACCGAGCTGACCGATCCGTTCTTCACCCGGAGCAAAATCTCCGTAAAGACTCTCCAAGTAAAAATCATCGTCGTATCCTTTTTTCTCTCCATCACTCGTTTCAAGTAAGGAAACAGGAGCGAAGTTAACCGTTTCATCCGATGTGTTTTTCATATTGACCCGAACCTTCACATAGTTGAATTTCTCTTCATTCGTAGAATATCCGTGGAAGAAATCAATCAAGTCAGGGGAGGGCTCGTATTTCATTACTTTAACATCTGAAATGGTTAACTCAACATCACCAATTTCTGTTTTCTCGTTATAATCAGAAACAGCTTTTAACTTAATGGAACCGTCTGCATCCTGGAATGTTTGACCAACTTCTGTTAGCGAGCTGTCATCAGGCGCCTGAGGGCTGTCGATTACACTAGTATTCTCTTTTTGTTCACTCTTCGTTTCAGACTTTTCGGTAGTTGTAGAATTCTCTGTTTGTGATTCCGCACCCTTTTCAGTATTGTTCGCTGCACACCCTCCGAGAAAAAGGGATGCTGATAAAAGCGCAACAAGTACATAATTCACTTGAACCAAACTCCTTCATCAGTAAGAAAAGTCCCGATGCATTTAAAGCAACGGGAGTTTCTTCCTTATTTGTCTTTCTTGTGGTGATCGTTGTCATGGTCACGATCGTCATCTTCATCATGATCGTCGTCTTTCTCGTGATCGCCTTTCTGTTTCGCATTTAGAAGATCCATCACCAATTGCCCTGTTTCACTATTGTCGTGAAGACCTGCGAACTTTTCAGATTGTGGACCGTAAGCATAGACGTTCACGTCAACACCAGTATGTCCGCCAGTTGTCCAGCCAGTACCTGAACGGAGATCAAAGATTTTTTCAATGGCATTGTCAATTTCCACAACGTCATTCGTTTCAGTGGCTTTTTTGACAGAAGTGATTTCTTCAGATGTTAAGTCAAGATCGATGTTTTCGGTAAGTGTTTTCTCAACATCAGCGCCATCAGCGATCTGTGCTGCCATGTAGTCAGGTGTCTTTTTCGCTGCTTTTAGTGGGGCAGGATCCCATTTGTATTCACCGTCACGTCCCATTGCGAAGCCACCAGTAGAGTGGTCAGCCGTTGTAACGACGAGCGTATGCTTGTCCTTTTTCGCAAATTCAATCGCTGCTGCGTAAGCTTTCTCGAAGTCTTCCATTTCACTCATCGCTGCCACAGCGTCGTTATCATGACCAGCCCAGTCAATTTGACTACCTTCTACCATAAGGAAGAAGCCATCCTTATCTTCACTTAAGCGGTTAAGCGCGGCATCAGTCATTTCTTCAAGAGATGGTGTATCTTCTGTACGGTCGATCGCTTTATCCATTCCTTTTGGAGCGAAAAGGCCAAGGATTTGTTCGTTCTCATCTTTCTTAAGTTCATCCTTCGATGTTACATAGCTGTAGCCATCTTCTTGAAATTCCTTTGTTAGGTTGCGATCTGAGCGCTCGAAGTAAGATGTTCCTCCGCCAAGTAGTACATCTACTTTATGCTCACCGTTAATCATCTCATCATAATAATCGTCAGCGATGTCGTTGTAGTTATTGCGATCTTCATCATGCGCACCGAATGATGCTGGCGTTGCATGGTTAATTTGAGAAGTAGAGACAAGACCAGTTGCTTTCTTATTTTCCTTAGCTTCTTCTAGAACCGTCTTTAATTCATTTTTGTCCACGTCAACTGAAATCGCGCCGTTATAAGTCTTCACCCCTGCAGCCATAGCCGTTCCTGCTGCAGCAGAGTCCGTGACGCTTTCTTCAGGATCCCATGAATACGTTTCTTGAGCGCCTACTAGATACTCATCAAAAGCTGTTTTTTCCATATAAGGTGTTGTTTTATCATCCATAAATGAGCGGTAAGCCGTTGTATAGCCCGGCCCCATACCGTCACCGATTAAGAAAATGACATTCTCGATTTCATTATTATTTTTTTTGCTGTTATCGGATTTCGCTCCTGTATCTGTAGATACACCAGCATATCCTGCAACGGCTAATGATGAAATCACAGCGAATGGAATGAGTTTCTTTTTAACATTTTTAGTAAACATGTGTAGGTTCCCCCCGAATCATTTTTTCTCACAGCCCATAGTCTACGTGATAGATTTGAAGTGAATATTAATAGATTGTAAGGATGCTATTAAGAAAATCGGGATTAAATAACTAGTCGTAATAAGATAGTGACCTGCGAATGACCGAATAAACTTGCGGTTTCGAGACTATTTTCACAGAACTAGTTATTTGAAGAGTACTTAGGAGTTAAGCGAATAAAGTAGTCAAGGACGGTTTCAAACTGTTAAAATTATCTTAATAATGAAACAGTTGGAGGAATGCTAAATGGATTTACTTATGAACGATTCTGTTATTTATGATTTTAATAAGTCTCATAAGCCAGTAAAAGTTGTTCCATCAGGCGCGACGATAGAAATTGTAACGTATGACTGCTTTGAAAATCAGCTTCAAACCGAAGAAGATGAGATTAGCGGGATTGATTGGAACCGAGTGAATCCAGCGACTGGGCCAATCTATGTGAATGAAGCAAAACCTGGAGATGTGTTAAAGGTGACGATTGAAAAGCTCGAGATTGGAGATCAGGGTGTTATGGTCGTTGGACCGGAGCTTGGTATTATGGGGCACCGTTTGAAAGAGATGGAGTCTAAGATTATTCCTATTCAAGATGGCGTAGCCCACTTCAATGGCCTTATGATTCCGCTCAATCCGATGATCGGAGTGATTGGAGTTGCGCCTGAAGGAGAAGGCATTTCATGCGGCACCCCTGGGCCTCACGGTGGAAACATGGATAACAAGATGGTAACAGAAGGAGCCGTGCTGTATTTCCCAGTATTTGCGGAAGGAGCACTGTTTGGATTAGGTGATTTCCACGCAGCGATGGGGGACGGAGAAGTCAGTGTATCGGGCATTGAAGTGCCTGGAAGAGCGACCGTTAAGCTTGAAGTGTTAGAGGGAGAGCCACTGGTTCAACCAATGTTAGAAAACAAAGAGGTTGTGACACAGATTGCCTCGGCCGAAACGCTTGATGATGCCGTGAAGCTTGCGACAGAGCTAATGGTTGAGAGGGTTGCTGAAAAAACAGGCATGTCCATTGGGGAAGCAACAATGCTGATGAGTGCCGTTGGTCAAGTGGAAGTCTGTCAGGTAGTGGATCCATTAATGACAGCTAGGTTCGCTGTACCGAAATGGCTAGAGCAGCAGCTTGGGGTGCGCTTGATTTGATTCGACAGCGTTCGAGGGGATTCGGGTGGTGCCTGTCACTCGTAATGTCACGTAAAATGAAGCTTGCGATCTTATCTCTCATTGGCGCTCTTGTGCTTTTCTTCGCTATCATCACCTGGTTTTACCCTTATTCTTCTCTTAGTTTGCATCGATCAATCTCCTACAGCCCGGATCCTTATCTTGTAGAAGATTATACCGAGAAAATGAATGGATTAAGCAAGAAGTATGCTGAAGGTTCAGGGGATGATCTAACAATGGATCGTCTTCAATATATTTTGCAGATGTACGACCAAGAATGGCTTTTGAGTGAGAAGGCGGTCGTCATGACGAAAGAGGATCTTGATAATGTAGCTTTTGATGTCAAGCAAGCGAGAAACGTATTAATCGATTTGTCTTTTGAAGAGACGTATTCCGCCGATGTTAAGAAACAATTGCGCCTTTCTATTGAGAACTGTCTTGCGATTGAAGAAAGTGTAGAAGAGCTAAAGGATGCGAATTTTTTAACTCGAGATTTAGCGCAAATTCAATACGGTAACCTTCATGGTACGTTTGATAGTAGCTTGAGGACACTGGAAACGATGTATGCTAGGTATGAAAGGGAAATAGAAGAAAGCGAATAAACAAACGCAATGCTTATGCAGCATTGCGTTTGTTTGATTCATTCATTCATTACCATTGAAACGATCTACGGACAGCGTTAAACTAAATCTAATTACATAATGTGACACATTTCGGCGTAAGGCGGGCGGTGCTTTCACCTGCCGAACAAAATAGGAGGAATACGATGGTACGTTTTGGTGTGGTTGGCACGAATAAGATTACGGATAATTTTCTCGCGGGGGCAAATGAGCTTAGCGAATTTAAGCTAACGGCGGTTTACTCTAGAACAGAAGAGAAGGCGCAGGCTTTTGCTGAGAAGCATGGGGCAGAAGCGACGTTTACGAGTCTCGAGGAGATGGCTAACAGCGATGTGATCGACGCGGTCTATATCGCGAGTCCGAATTCGCTTCATGCAGAGCAGTCGGTTATTTTCATGAATGCTGGGAAGCACGTGCTTTGTGAGAAGCCGATGGCGTCAAATAAGCGCGAGGTTACACAGATGGTTGAGGCTGCTTCTCGGAACGGGGTTCTTCTAATGGAAGCAATGAAGTCCACTGTTATGCCAAATATGCAAATGGTGCGAGAGAACTTGCATAAGATTGGACAGGTACGCCGATTTGTGGCGAATTACGGTCAGTATTCATCTCGCTATGATGCTTATAAAGAAGGAACGGTGTTAAATGCCTTTAACCCGAAATTCTCCAATGGTTCACTGATGGATATCGGCGTGTATGGTGTGTACCCCGTTGTCTCAATGTTAGGAATGCCAAAGTCGATTAAAGCAGAAGGCGTTATGCTCGAGTCTGGCGTTGATGGAGAGGGTAGTATTTTGCTTAGATATGAAGACAAAGAAGCGGTGATCATGTACTCCAAAATCACAGATTCTCATCTTCCATCCGAAATTCAAGGAGAGAATGGTAGCATTCTAATCGATAAAATAGGTTCACCTCTTGATGTGAAAATCCACTATCGGGATGGATCAATTGAAGATCTTACACAGACCCAGTCTCATACGATGATGTATGAAGCGAAGGAGTTTATTGAGCTCATTCAGTCTGGTCAACTGGAGTCTTCGATTAATTCACACGAAAATTCTCTTCGGTCAGTGGAAGTCATGGATGAAGCACGTAAGCAAATCGGAGTCGTCTTTCCGGCTGATCAACGTTAAAAGAATCAGATCTTTAAATTCCAAGCCTGGCATGAGCGTTTTCCGCCTCATGCCAGGCTTTTTTTTATCAAGCGTTGCTAGGTAGTACGGTGGAATTTTGATTGTGTTAAAAAAATTAGTAAGCCTTTTCATCCAGCCCGTTTGAACTAGTTTCAAAAGGGTACGATATTAATAGACTAGAAAATAATGGAGGGATGAAATTGGCTAGTAAATATGGAGAAGTTGTTCAAGAATCATTAAATGCACTACTCGAAGATGAATCGTTTTTACCAAATTTCAAGGACGAAGATCGTGAGAATGCGTTCAAGTCGCTTGAATCGATTCTCTCTACACCGAACCAAATTCAAAAATCATTTCTTCGCGTTCCTCTTGAGAACGGCAAGATTTTACGAATTCCCGCTTTCCGCGTACAGCATAATAATGCTGTCGGCCCGTATAAAGGTGGTATTCGATTCCATGAAACAGTTGAAGAGGATGAAGTGATTAACCTCGCGACGCTGATGACGCTTAAGAATGCGCTTCACGATGTACCATTTGGTGGAGGAAAAGGCGGCGTAGTGATCAATCCTCGTGAATTCTCTGAAAAAGAATTACATACGATTTCGAAAACGTACGTTCAAAATTTTTGCGATATATTAGGTCCGGATAAAGATATCCCTGCGCCAGATGTGGGAACAGGTGAACGAGAAATGGACTGGATGATGGGCGAATACAAAAACATTCATCAAGGTCGTCCTTATCGCGGAAGCTTTACTGGAAAAAGTCAGGTGAACGGTGGGTCGCTTGGTCGAAGAGAAGCGACTGGAAAAGGGGTTTACTATACGCTTCGTTACATGCTTCATAATTTTGTGAAGGAGAATGAAGAGTGGTTTAAGAAAAATGAGAACCGATTTGCGAAGACGGCGCTTGAGCATTCGAAACGCCCTCTCACGATTGGTATCCAGGGGTTCGGTAACGTTGGGTCTGTTGCGGCACTTGAATCCTACAGCTGTAACTATTTAGATACTAAAGTTGTAGCGGTAAGTGATCGTAACGTTACGCTTTATAATGAAGATGGACTTGATGTGAAGGCGCTTATTGAGTTCACTTCTAATCATGATGGAGATTTGCCGACAACGGATGAAGCGTTGAGCCAAAATAATATTAAAGCTGACATTCAAGATCGGGAGGATGTGCTTTATCTTGATACAGATATTCTGATTTTAGCTGCACTTGAAGACCAAATCCATGAAGACAACGTCGATAAAGTGAAAGCGCGTATGATCGTAGAAGGAGCGAATGGTCCGATTACGCTTGGTGCCGACCGAAAGCTTAGTGAAGATGGTGTGCTCGTTATTCCAGATATCTTGGCGAATGCCGGCGGTGTTATTGTTTCGTATTTTGAATGGCTCCAAGGAAGAGAAACACAGTTCTACAGTGAGGAAGAAGTATTCTCGCTTCTCTTTAAGAAAATGAAGGAAACGATGGACGAAATTTATCCGCAGTTCTTTAGTGATCCATTTGCCCTTAGACAGAATTGTTATATTCACACCGTGATGAAGCTTTCGAATATTCTTTATCGTCATGGGAAGCTCTATTAATTTAGGAAGAGAGCCCTCTGTTATTTTCGACGGAGGGCTTTTTTTGTTTTGTGATGCCTTCATTCGCGAGTAGATCGTGTCTTCTTTCTCACAAAAAAATACGAAATGAAAATAATCGCCATTATCCCAATGCTAATAAATAGCCCTATCCGTTCACTTTCTTGAAAAGCAGCCCCAGCTATGACGATGAAGATGAGAACAATGCCGAGAATAGAGGTGAAGGGCGCTCCAATCATTTTAAAGTATCTTTTCTTCGTTGGTGTTTCAATGTAATGACGGCGGTTTTTGATTTGGGAAGAGAGGATGACCACCCAGTTTAGAATCAACATAATCCCTGCTGCTGTTGTTAAGTATTCATACACTTTATCGGGTAACACGTAAGATACGAAAATCATGATGCCGAGTGCGATAGCATTCAAGGCCAATGCCCGTGTGGCAACGCCCTTTTTCGTGTGTTGATCAAGTAATTTAGGAGCATCTCCAGCGTGACTAAGAGAGACAAGCACCTTCGTAATGGAAAATAAGGCTCCAACCATAGTGGAAAAAGCTGCGGTGATTAAAATGATCGTAAATATCGATCCGATAAAAGGAATTTGAAACTGCGAAAGGGCGGTGACGAATGGGCTTTCCTCTTCGCTAATCACCGTCCATGAAACCATATAGAGAATAAAGAAAATCGATAACAAATAAAGAACGGTCAGAATCACAACGGTAGCGAGTCCGGCTTTGGGTGTTTCATCTTTATGTTTAAGCTCGCTCGACATTAACCCTACGACCGCAATCCCACCAAATGAGAAAAGAACGAAGATCATCGCAGACCATGTACCCATTAAGCCGTTTGGAAAAAGGGAGATCATCTTCACTGTGTCGGTTTGAACAGAGGACGCTGGTGCAACTACATCAAATAAAAAGAGTAAGCTAAAGCCAATAAATCCGATGAGTGTGGCTAGTTTTACTACAGCAAACAGTGATTCTAGCGTACTGAAATTGTTCACCCCTAAGAGATTAATCCCTATCCCAAGTGCTGTATAGAGGATCATCAATAGCCAGAGCGGTGCAGACGGGAACCAATACTGGGTGAAAAGCCCTAGCGCTGTAATTTCACTCGCCATAATGAGCAAGCCTGACACCCAGTACATCCATCCGCTCATGAATCCCATTGAATGACCGAAAGCCATTTGAGCATACTTTCTAAAAGAACCCGTCTCTTTGTCATGGACAGACATCTCAGCGAGTGCGCTAAACACGAGAAAGGCGATAACACCGGCAATTAAGTAGTCGATAAGAACAGAAGGACCTGCTCGTTCAATGGATAGACCGGTACCAAGAAAAAATCCAGCTCCGATAATAGAGCCTATTCCAATGAGCGTTAATTGCCACCAGTGAAGCTGATGGTCATCGCCTTTGTTCGCTTTCTTTTCCTGAGCACGCTGAACGGTTTGCTGAACAATGTGTTCATTTCTCATACGGACTACCTACTTTCTCAATCAAATGAATCACCCTATTACTACTATCTTGAGAAAGAAACTGATAAAATATCCAACAAGACATAATGTGACAAATATCGGGTGGTGACAGGCACCGCCCTCTGCTGAATGGAGGAAATAAATGAATGAAAGCAGTTCAAGTAATGGGGTACGGTGATGTGGATCAATTAGAGGTGGTGGAGCAAGCGATACCTGAACCAAAAGCGGATGAGGTGCTCGTTAAGGTGAAAGCATGCGCCATCAATAACACGGAAATTTGGATGAGAGAAGGAGCTTATGGAACAGGTAAGAAATCTGGATGGCGTCCAGAAGGAGTTCAGTTTCCAAGAACGCCAGGGTCTGATATTACCGGAACAATCATAAAAGCCGGCAATGAACATAACGAGAAGATGATCGGAAAAGATGTTGTGCTTTTTCCATTTACCTCTAGTGGAGAAGAAGGATTGGAGCATATTTCTGAAGATATGTCATTCATTGGCTCTGAATACGACGGTGGCTATGCTGAATACGTCGTTTGGCCGGCGGAATTATGCTTTGATATGCCTCTTCCAGACTTTACAGAAAGCGCTGTTTTCTCTGTAAGTGGAATGACGGCCTGGCACATGGTTGAACAAATTCAAGCCAAGCCAGGTGAAACGATCATGGTAACTGGGGCGAACGGTGGCGTTGGATCGCTCAATGTTCAAATCGCTTCTCGCGTATTCGGAGCTAAGGTGATTGCGATCGTTGGCGACCTTGCCCTAGAAGATCAGCTTAAAGAACTCGGTGCCACTCATGTGCTTTCCTATAAATCGAAGCAGCTCGCTGAAGAAATCATCGAAGCAAACGGTGGTCCGATTGATTCGGTATTAGACGTAGTAGGAGACGCTCTGTTTGCAACGTCGCTTCAAGTATTAAAGAAAGGCGGCAAGTTTTGTACATCAGGATCAGCTGGTGGCCAGAAGACAGAACTTGATTTTAGAACAATGTACTTAAAGCACATTACTCTTTACGGCTCTGTTCTTGGGAAGAGAGACGAATTCAAACGCATGCTTGAAGCGATAGCGGAAGGTAAAATCAAACCCGTTATAGATCGAACTTTTCCGTTAGAAAAGGCGAGAGATGCGCAGGTATATTTTAAAAAGGCGGGTAAATTAGGCAAGATTGTTCTACTTCCAGAAGAATAGAGCGTTTGAAACACCTATTTCCAATTTGGAAATAGGTGTTTTCTTGAATTGAAGGGAAACGCTTTGTACGAGCACACCAATTTCAGGAAAATACAGGAATATTCACCTTAGTCATCGAATAAATACAGTATAAAATCATAGAGGTGATGGTGTGAAAAAAAGGGGTTTCTTAAAACTTTACTCGATGCTTTGTCTCGTTACTGTCTTTGGGTATTCGTACTGGGCTACCTCCTGGACGGCAAGTCAATTATCGACTCTGTCAGATTGGAAAAGCCATCTCATTTTCACGCCAGGCACAGTCGTCGCTTCGAAAGATATTTATGAAATTGACATGTTTCTCTACGCTTTTAAAGTGGCTCCACTCATGACTGGGGTTTGTCTGCTGTCGTTCTGTTTGATCGTCGGCCTACTAGTTTACTTTGTGAAAAAGCAGCTTTCTTATGTAGAGAGAAAGAATATAGCGAGTTCATAACGGATGAATAGGAAAAAGCATGCCTGCGATGGGCATGCTTTTTGATTCGCCGAGTTCTCTAAACCCATCCCATTCCTCTTACTAATTGAGCAACAGCAAATGTAACGCCTAGCGCAATAACGGTTGGAATGATGAAGGCAACAAACGTCCATTTGCAGCTTTTTGTTTCTTTATAAATGTTAATCAACGTTGTGCCACATGGATAGTGAAGCAAGGAAAATAACATCATGTTAAGAGCCGTTAACCAAGTCCAGCCTTGATCAAGAAAAATGTTCTTTAAGTCGGCCAGATTATCAACTTCTAGCATCGATCCAGTGTCAATGGTTATTACTAAAGAAAGCGGGAATGTTTCGATATTTTTTACTTTTTTGAATTTCGTTGAATAGGAGATAAAAGTGATAAATAGCGTTTTACATTGAAAATTAACGGGTAACATCATTCGAGTGAATTCGAGTAAATGCGGGTGGTGACAGGCACGCGCAAGTCGGCTTATGTCGATTTAGATTTGCCTGGATTGGACATAGTAAAACAGACAGAAGATTTTTGAGGAGGCAAATCAGCTATGATTAGTATTCTTGTAGGGCTCGCTCTTTTGATGCTCTTAGCTTACCTCGGATGGTCGATTATTTGGATCGCCCCGTTGGTATCAGGTATTGTAGCAATTTTGAGCGGTATGAACATTCTCGAAGCCTACACTGGAACATACATGCAGGGCTTCGTTGATTTTGCGAAAGCATATTTCCCGATTTTCTTATTTGGTGCCATTTTTGGGAAATTAATGGAGGACACAGGAGCAGCACAGTCTGTTGCTTATAAAATTTCAAACTTGATTGGTGAGAAACGTGCGATTCTCGGTATGCTTATCTCAGCAGCCATTCTTACATACGGAGGCGTAAGTCTTTTCGTTGTTGTATTCGCCGTTTACCCACTAGCCGTAGCGATGTTCCGTCAGGCAAACGTCTCACGTAAATTACTTCCATCTACATTCGTTCTTGGGGCATTTACGTTTACGATGACAGCACTCCCAGGAACGCCGCAGATCCAAAACATTATCCCAATTAATACGTTCAAAACGTCTACAATGGCCGCGCCTATTCTTGGGATTGTAGCTGGCTTAATTATGGCAGTTGGCGGTTATTTCTATCTGAAGTTCCGCGAGAAACAACTCACGAAAAATGGTGAGGAATTTACAGAGCCTAAGGGCTCGAACGAAGTAAAAAGCATTAACGAAGATGAGCTTCCAAACTGGATTCTTTCCGTTATTCCGTTAATTGCTGTAGTTGTAACATTAAACGCTTTTGAAAACTTAAGTATTCTCGTTGCGTTAGGTATCGGAATTCTACTCATCATGCTCTTTAATATTAAAAATTACAAGCAATTTATAAAAGCGATCAACGGAGGCGCATCTGGTTCCGTTATGGCGACGATTAATACAAGTGCTGCTGTTGGTTTCGGCTCTGTCGTGACAGCATCACCTGGGTTTGAAGCAGTGAAAGACCTCATTTTCGCTATTCCACTCAGTCCGTATTTCTCAGAGGCCTTTGCAGTACAGCTCCTGGCCATGATTACTGGATCAGCTTCTGGTGGTATGGGAATCGCACTTGAAGCCCTCGGGCCGGAATATTACGATATTGCGATTAATAACAATCTTAGCTTAGAAGCTTTCCACCGGATCACGGCAGTAGCTTCAGGAGCGTCGATTCTCCCGCATAACGGTGCACTGTTAACATTGTTCACTGTTACTGGACTAACACATAAAGACTCTTACAAAGACGTATTTGTCGTTGGGTTGATCATCCCGATGATAGCGACCATTGCGATTATCTTCCTTGCAATGATGGGTGTTAACTAATTGTCTCAAATGTAAAAAGTGAAAACCCCCGGTCTCCTTATCAAAAAAGGAGACCGGGGGGTTTTTGCGATATTTTATTGTGCTGTATATCCACCATCAATAACAGCTGCTTGACCTGTAATGCTCTTCGCTTTTTCACTCACTAGAAAAATCGAATAGTCGGCTACTTCTTGAACTTGAATTAACCGCTTCTGAGGGACGAGTGGATAAATCACTTGCTCAAGAGCTTTCTCTTTCTCGATGTTACGAGTTTTGGCAAGATCCTCAAGCTGATTCTGAACGAGTGGTGTATCAACGTACCCAGGACAGATCGCATTAACAGTAACCCCATAATCAGCGCCTTCAAGGGCTGCAACCTTCGTTAACCCTATCACGCCGTGCTTCGCGCTATTGTAGCCAGCTTTACCAGCAAAACCAATTAGCCCATTAATCGAAGCCATATTAAGAATGCGGCCATATCCCTGTTCCTTCATTATAGGGAAGGCATGCTTGATACCGTAAAAAGGTCCTTTGAGCATAATATCAAGAATTAAGCTATATTTCTCACTAGGGAATTCTTCGATAGGGGCAACATGCTGGATGCCAGCATTGTTCACGAGAATATCGATGCGACCAAACTTCTTAACTGTTTCATCAATCGCATTCTTCACATCTTCTTCTTTCGCAACGTTAGCTACGACACCTTCAACGGTAAACCCTTGAGACGTTAAACTTTCAACGGACTCTTTAAGCGTGTCCTCGTTAATATCATTTAACATCACTTTCGCTCCGGCCTTCGCAAACTCTGTTGCAATCTCTAGTCCAATACCTTGACCAGAACCAGTAATTAACGCACATTTACCTTCAAGCATAGTCATATCCTCCTTAAATATCATAACTCAGCTCTTAGGATACCCAATTTCACCGCATATATTTCGACTTTATTCGAGCTAAAGCGGGCGGTGACAGGCACCACAACACCAAAAAGGCGCACTATCGTAAGATAGTGCGCCTTCTCAATTCTTCTCTTATTTTATGATGTTCTGATCTCTCGCCATTTCTCTGGCTACTTTAGGAGCGAGCCAAACCATCGGCAGGAGAATGAGAGAGACGGGAACAGCTGTTACAACAATGAAGTTCTGTAGCTGTGTAATACCGCTGTCTCCAGTAATGAGTAGGATAACGGCAACAGTTCCCATAAGAATAGCCCAGAATACGCGAAGCCATCTTTGTGGATCGCCTTCGCCTGTAACGGCCATCGCAATCGTATAAGACATAGAATCACTTGTTGTGACAACGAAAAGAATCGTTAGAATCAAGAACAGTGGTGAAACAATGCTTGCAAGTGGGAATTGTTCTGTAATGGCAAACATCGCCGCTGGGTTACCAGCAGCATTCAATGCTTCTGAAATGGAACCTGGGTTAGAAATTTCAAAGAAAATCCCTGATCCGCCAAGTACCGTGAACCAGAACGTTGAAATAACTGGTGCAAAAATAGAAACGGCAATAATGATGTCGCGGATCGTACGTCCTCTTGAAATACGACTCACAAGAATGGCCATCATTGGACCGTATCCGATAAACCAGCCCCAGAAGAAGACTGTCCAGAATGAAAGCCAGCCAGTATCAGCACGGAATGTGCTCATTGTGACAAATTGATCGACATAAACACCAAATCCAGAGATAAAGTGGTTAAAGATAAAGCCACCAGGTCCGAAAATGACGATAAACACCATTAATCCAATAGCGAGTCGAACGTTAAAGCTACTTAAATATTGAATTCCTTTGTAAAGTCCAGTTACCGCTGAGATCGTGGAAACCACGACAACCGCTAAAATAATCGAGAACTGCGTGCTGAACTGATTTGGAATTCCGAAGATTTCTTGCAATCCATAGCTTGCTTGTAATCCCAAGAATCCAATTGGTCCAATCGTTCCTGCTGCAACTGCGATAACAGAAAACGCATCAATAAGCGTTCCAAACCAGCTGTGGCGAAGTCTTTCACCAAAAATAGGATAGAGAAGCGTACGTGGCTTCATCGGCATGCCTTTATGGTAGTGACCATACATCATAACAACAGCACTGATCGTTCCAAGGATTGCCCATGCGAGAAAGCCCCAATGCATGAAGCTTTGTGCAAGTGCCGTATCAATCGCGCCCTGTGTACCTGCTTCAATACCTTTCCCATCTTGAGAAGGGGGAACAGTTAAGAAGTGATACATCGGCTCAGCCGCTGCCCAGAACACACCGCCACCCGCAAGTAGCGTCGCCATAATAATGGATAACCATTTATAGAGGCTTAGTTCAGGCTTGTCCATACCGCCAAGTTTTATCTTTCCATATTTTGAGAAAGCCAATCCAATACCTACGAAGAACGTCGCTAGCATTAATACTTGCCAAAAACCTCCGAAAAACCTCGCAGACCAGGCAAAGCTTGAGCTAACAATGTTTTCTACCAATGAAATATCAAAAAGTGCAAGAATAACGAAGAGAATTAACACTCCACCGCTTATTCCAAAGACGGGCCAATCAATACGCCCATTTTCTTTATTGTTCATAGAAGACTCCTTTAATCGCTTTTTAAACACAATTACTTACTCTATCACTACCGTTAGTATGGTGTAAAGAGAGAAGTTTTAATCTGATTAGTTACTTTATTAATGTAAGGTGAATTTTCAGGTAATCGATTCCATTAACCCCCTTTTCTGTAAAATAAAATCGAATTCAGTCGAAATTGTGTTTTCAATTCATAAATACCCCATGGAAATAAAATAAAACCGGAAAGAAACAGCTATTTCTTCCGGTTTTACAACTCCTATTTTCAGTTATTTAGACCAATGACCATCCTTCAATCGATATCCGTAATTTTTCATTTTAAAATAGTAGACGCCGAGCACCACCACAAAGCTAAAGAAAAAGTTAATGAGCGTTATAATTAGAGCAGTGATGAGGCTATCATCATAACGAACATAATTACCAACGAAAAAAAGAATAAAGAGAGGAATGCCGACAAACCATGGGTGTTTCTTCATATTGAATTTGCGATCAGTTGGTGTTAGAAAGTTTTCGTCAGATTGTTTAATGACTCGCCTTGATATGTAAGCGATAAGAATCAGTAGAGCGAGGGCAATGGGAAACCCAATGTTAAAACCCAAATAATAAAAGGCAAGAAATCCGCCACCGAAAAGAACCCCAAACAGTGAGAACATAACGAGAAACTCTTTAAAAGGTGATAACACTTTTTTCTTCAGCATTTTCAGCCCTCCAAATAGATTAATTTATGATCGTTAGTGACGTAACCATCTCCAAAGAAATATGCAGACGTTGAAAGTTAGAATACCAAGAAAAAGGGAGATGTTTTTTGAGGAGAAAATCGGTTCATTGTTCAAAACA
Organism: Anaerobacillus sp. QJM3NY_17; assembly: GCF_056173665.1. Lineage (NCBI taxonomy): Bacteria > Bacillati > Bacillota > Bacilli > Caryophanales > Bacillaceae > Anaerobacillus > Anaerobacillus sp. QJM3NY_17. The sequence goes on from NZ_CM149685.1 coordinate 1,051,505, forward strand.
GTCAAGATGGGAATGAAGAGAATCCCAATTAACAGCAATTCTAAAACTTTACGCCAAGAGGATTGCATCATCTATCATCCTTTTCATATGTAAATAAATACCTTTTAAAACGAGAAAGTAAACCAATTTTGCCCATATAAAAACCGCCTCTCGATTAAGTGGCGGTTTAGTGATTATTAAAAAGCGACACAAAAAGGATGCTGCGCTTCATTTAAACAGTATTCAATTCGCTGTCTAAAGTTTTTCCACGTTACCATTTCGAGCGCTGTAGGAATGGGAAAGAAGCCAACTTCAAGACTTTCGGGTGTAGTTGTGAGTTCGCCGCCAACAAACCTGGCTAAGAACATATTATTTGAGATCGAGGATTTCACATTTTGGAACACACCACAGAATTTAACGACTTCAATATCTGCGCCGGATTCTTCCTTCGCTTCACGTACAGCCGCATCGATCAAGGATTCTCCTTCTTCAACCTGACCTCCAGGCATCTCCCATCCTCTACGCGGGCCTTTGATTAAAAGCATTTCATTCTCTTCATTTAAAATAACAGAAGCTGCGGACACGATATGTTTTGGCGGGTGATACGTATAAGGTTCAGCTGTTGAAGTTAGCATTTCCTCTCGGCTATCGAGGTAAAGTTCTCCTAATTCGGCTCTTCGTTCTTGTGCTTTTGTATGTAAAGAGCTTTGTCTAATGCTACGTTCGATCTCCTTATATTGCTCGATGCTATCATACTGCCATGTGGCTGTAATTTCATTTTCGCTTTCATTAACCCATCGCCCAATGAGCTTTGCACCATGCTTCAGTTGATTAGGGTAGAGGTAAGTATGAAAAAACTCATTGAACTCGTTAAGCTTTTCGGGTTGTATAGCATACGTTTTTCTTCTGTAAATCAATGGAATGACCCCTCGTTTCATATAAAATAGTTAATGTCATTATTTTACTGTTCACTATATTATTTCAAATAGTAGATATTTTCGCAATATTAATAGAGGTTTCTTACTCCGCTCCGTAGTAGTAATGAAGATGTATAGCGATATCGAATGTAAGTGGAGGCTTTTATATATATATTAAGTAAAAGTTGATTCATTTTCTTGAGAAGCCTAAATGCTGTGAAAAGAAACTTTTCATCATTTCGATGCGTACTTGTAATTGGATAGAAGACAGTAGTCTTTATGATCTTGAGAGGAGGGAGTTTGGCGAATGATTGATGTGATAAACGTAAGTAAACAATACGGTCCCATTCGGGCGCTAGATGACATTAGTTTTAGCATAAAGGAAGGAACGTGCTTTGGTCTTGTTGGTCCCAATGGAGCTGGGAAATCCACGTTAATGAAAATACTTTCGGGCATTTTAATGCAGTTTGAAGGAGAAATGTCGGTGAATGACCATTATGTATCGAAAGACCGGCAGGCGATCAAGAAGGAAATCGGCTACGTGCCACAGGAAATTTGTTTAGAAGAAACCCTCACAGCAAGAGAAAATCTGAGTTTATTCGGTCATCTTTATGGGTTGAAAGGGAGAAATCTTCAGGCTCGGATCGATGAGGTGCTTGATCAGATTGGTTTGAAAGATCGGGGAAAAGATAAGGTGCTTACTTATTCTGGGGGAATGAAGCGCCGATTGAACATTGGATGTGCTTTGCTTCATAAACCGTCCATTGTGATTATGGATGAACCCACAGTCGGTATTGATCCTCAATCGAGAAATTCAATTTTTTCGATTATCCATCATTTAAAGTTAGAAGGAAGCACGATTATTTATTCGAGTCATTATATGGAAGAAGTGGAACAGCTGTGTGATAGCATCGGCTTAATCGATAAAGGTAAGCTGATGGAATACGGAGAACTGGCTGAATTACTTGAGAGACATAGTAAGCCTTCGCTATTCATTTCTGGAGAAGGCATTGCAGAAGAAAGCTTATCTCCTTTCGGACACCCTGAAAGAAAAGGAAATGGCTACTTATTAACGTCAGAGAATCCACTTGCTACGCTTGAACAAGTTATTGGACGTTTTCGAGAAGAGGGGATTGAGCCTCGAAGATTGGAATTATATCAACCGAGATTAGAAGATATTTTCTTTCATTTAACAGGAACTCAGCTGCGTGATGTCTGAAGGAAAGGAGGAATGCTCATGTGGGCTATTGTTAGAACTGAACTAAAGAAGACAGTGCAGGATAAAGGGTTATGGTTTTGGACGTTTATCTTACCGATTGTGTTTATTGTGGCGTTTGTCGGCATCTTCTCTGGTAGCGGAAACTATAAAGAAGTGGTTACACAAATTATTCCAGGATATACGATCATGTTTGCTTTCTATATTATGATATCGATGGTCATCACTTTTGTTAAAGATAGGGAGAGGGGCATGGTTGCTCGAATTGCGAGTACGCCGATTTCGATCATCCATTATTTTATTGGAAAATGGATACCGTTCGTTATTATTGTCTTGATTCAGATTACGGTATTGTACGGGTTTGGAATTCTTGTTTATGACCTTTCGTTAGGAGATCCGTTTGCCATCATTATTTTATCTCTCGCCCTTTCCTTCATCGTCACGTGTTGGGGAATGGCGATGGCCGTGCTAGTGAAAACGGAAAACATGGGGATTGCTCTCACGCAAATCATTGCACTCGGCGGAGCTTTGCTCGGAGGACTGTGGATGCCAGTTGAAACGATGCCAGAATTTATGCAGAACATCAGTAAAGGATTTCCCCAATACTGGGCGCTTGATGGGTATAAGGAAATCATTCTTCAGAACGGTGTAGTAAGCGATGTTTGGTTTAATCTGCTTATCCTGTTTCTAGCTGGTACCGTAGGCGCAGCTATCGCTTTCTCAGGCTATCCACGGTTTTTGAAAAATTCTCGAAGCTAACATAAAGCTATGGCGGGCGATTTTCGTTCTGTCGTAGCTTTTTCCATGTGCCTTTGTATGAATTGTAGAGTTATTTCGTGTAAACTTTAGTTAAAATGCTGAAGGAGAGAGAGAAATGCCAGAGTTGAACGGCGAAGTCATTTTAATTACAGGCGGTAATCGCGGGCAAGGAAAGGCCATTGCCGAGCATCTCGCTTCATTAGGAGCACGTGTTGTTATTGGAGCTCGTCAGTATGAAAGCGCAAAGGATGTGGCTAGTTCTATTGGGGAAAGCGCCTACCCTGTGCAATTAGATGTTACGAAGCAAGCGGATTGGGAAGCAGTGATGGATGAGATTGATGAGGAATTTGGGCGCTTAGACTCGCTCGTTAATAATGCCGGTATATTAAAAAGAAAACCATTTACCAACTTAACGATCGACGATTATCAGGAAATGGTTAACGTAAACCAGTTCGGAGTATTCCTTGGAATGCAGTCTGTCGTTCCTTTCATGGAAAAGCAGCAAAAAGGTTCAATCGTAAACAACGTTTCAATATCAGCTTTTGCTCCGATTGGGCAATCTACTGCCTATGCGGCCACAAAAGCAGCTGTTGTCGCTATGTCGAAAGCAGCGGCGATTGAGTTAGGCCCAAAAGGGATTCGGGTTAATATGATCCATCCCGGAGGCGTTGAGACGGAAATGGCTACCCAAGGGGAAGGGGTTCCTGATTTTTATCAGTCCATACCACTTGGTCGGATCGGTCAGCCGGTGGAAATTGCCAGAGCCGTCGCATTTTTTGCTTCGAACGAGAGCTCCTATTGTACAGGAACCGAAATGGTAATCGATGGGGGGATGACGCTCGGTTCTGCTGATGTATAAGGTTTTGTAGAGAGGGTTTTGATCCCTCTCTTTTTTAATGAATTTCACAGGCAATTGTCTGCAAATCCGTCGTAACATCGTCATATAGAGCGATTTTTTTTGAGATTCTTTTTAAATATTTTTGTTGCAGCTTCACTTCTTCTGCAACTTTTTGCTGATGATCGTGAAGAAGCTTTCTTCTTTCTTCTATCGTTTCCTCCCCTTGATGATAGAGATTTACATACCATTTAATTTCAGCGATAGACATATTCGTTGAGCGAAGAGCTAGGATAAAGTGAATCCATTCAAGGTTTTGATCATTGTATCTTCTTACACCTTTCTGATTTCGTTCAATGAAAGGTAAGATTTTTTCTTTTTCATAGTAGCGAAGGGCTGATGCGGTAATTCCGGTTTTCGATGTTATTTGCTTCATAGAGTAGTGATTATTCATTAGAACCTCCTGTCTCGAGCCAAATCATTTGTGTTAAACCGCACTTTAACCTATAGAGTGTGAAATATCAATTGTACTGATTGATGAATATAATGTATGGAGGTTCTACCAATGGCACAAGAGAAAGTTGTTATCATTACTGGAGCATCCAGTGGAATTGGTGAAGAAACGGCGAAGCTACTATCTGGAAAAGGTGCAAAGCTTGTTCTAGCTGCTCGTCGTGAAGAACGTTTGAAAGAGCTTAAGCAACAAATTGAAACGAGCGGTGGTGAAGCGATCTATCAGGTCACAGACGTGACGTCTTCTGAAGAGATGGAGTCATTAGCCAAATATGCGTATGATACATTTGGTAAGATTGATGTTATTGTGAATAACGCTGGTTTAATGCCACTCTCTCTCCTACACAAGAAAAAGTATGATGAGTGGGACAAAATGATTGATGTAAACATCAAGGGTGTACTTTACGGTATTGGGGCAGTTCTTCCTTATATGAGAGAGAAAAAGGAAGGGCATGTTATTAACATTTCATCCGTGGCTGGTCATGAGATTTCCCCAGGTAGCTCTGTATACAGTGCAACGAAATTTGCTGTAAGAGCCATTACGGAAGGGCTTAGAATGGAAGAATCCGTTGGAAATAACATTCGAGCAACGATTATTTCTCCAGGTGCAGTTAGCACTGAGCTAACTGAAACGATCACAGATGATGATGTGAAGTCCTCGATCGATGCAGTATATAGCGGTGCGATTAAAGCAGACAGCATTGCACGTACGATTGTGTTTGCAATTGAAGAGCCTGCTGAAGTAGCGATCAATGAAATCCTAGTTCGTCCTACTAATCAAGAGTGGTAAGGAAAGAAGGAGAAGCTGAATGTGGCTTCTCCTTTTTCCTTGCATTTTTTTAACTTGTGCCGTTACAATGGATAACTGAGACTGAAATAAAATGTTTGGTCTTTTAAAGCACGACTTTTACAGCAAACTCATCTCGGTGATGTGGTGCACAACTTGTATCTTCATACTCATGCTTAAATCACCAGGTTGAGCAATTTGATATACTGACAACCAAACTCAAAGAGAAACAAACATATATGTAAGGTAGCAATGATCTGGACAATTAGCATCAGACATAAGCCGAAAAGGAGAACGACTCCTTTTCGGCTTTTTTTATGCCTTAAAAACGAAGAGATGGTCAGTTTTGTGGAAGTCATTTTGAGCCAACATCATGTAAAAGCGTATTTGCAAGATTACTAAAATGGGCTAACATAGGCCGAAATTAATGGAGGTTATACATGTTTACGTTAAGCGATATCCCGATGTTTTTTGTGAATTTCTTTATTATTTTGCCAATCGTTACATTGGTCCACGAAGCTGGTCACGTACTAGTAGCGAGAATCTTTGGTGGGAGAATTAAATTTTGTATCGGAACTGGTAAGAAATTATTTGATATAGGGCCTCTAGAGGTCAGGAAGAAATATTTTATGGAAGGCTGGTGTCAATACGATAAGTTAACTTACAACCAAACATGGGCACACGTAGCCATTTATCTTGGTGGTAGCCTCTTTAACGTTTTACTCATACTGATTATTAATTATCTCATTCTCATAGAAGTGCTACCGAAAGCTCTCGTATTTAGACAGTTTGTTTACTTTTCTTTCTATTTTGTCTTTTTCTCTTTAATGCCTTATAAAAACGATGATGGAAAACCAAGTGATGGCATGGCGATCTACGATGTTATTCGCTATGGCAAAGCAGAAGATCCAATTGACTAACTAAAGGCGCGCCGACAGCGTTCGACAAGAAGCGGGAGGTGACAGGCACCCGCTCCGAGCTACTTCTCTTCATAGAACGTAATCCGGTTTAAGAAAGGATCGGTGACGGTCATTTCGATTGTTTTCCAGGGAGTGTGTTTCATGCCAGGGTTGGCATAGGCGTATTCTTTTTGAGTAAGGGTGTGATGATAGTCTTCGACGTTGGTTAATTTCACCCTTATTGAACTTCCTGGAGAAGCATCTCCATGGTGTTCTGTAAGGTGAATAAGGGCGTCATGGAAGGAAACCTGAATGTATTCGGGCATATTATCTTCGTATCGATGCCTCCAATCAACGTTGAAGCCGAGGAAATCTCGATAAAAGTCAGTGGCCTTTTCAGTATCAAAGATTCGGAAAATCGGTGTAATCATAAGTAGAAAGAACCTGCCTTTCTTCGTAGTTTACAACATATTCCATTATCTAAATAAGGTTATCCACCAAAATAACTGAGTGGGATGTCTAACCTTATTCTTATCATATAACGAATGAGGAACTATAAAAAGGGGATGTCAAAAAAAGGGTGAAGAAGTTATGAAAGCCTCCCTGTTGGGCAATCTTCAAATTTCTAACGAAAAGATAGTGATGGGCGCATAAGTAAAGAGCCCGGCTGAGTGTATACACCGGACTCTGAAATTTCGCTATTAACCTACTGCTTCTTCTTTTTTAGATTCCTCTTCATCTTCTTCCTCATCTTCGATCCAAGCATCTGCATCCTTGATGCCAAGCTTAGTTGGGTTGAAGTCTGGGTTTTTGCCTTGCTTGCGCTGATTTTCATAGTCTTTCAATACTTTGAATGCAATCTTACCTAGTAACCCGATTGCAATTAAGTTAATGACTGTCATCAATGCCATGAATAAATCGGCCATTTTCCAAACAAGACTTAAGCTAGAAACGGAACCAATAAGCACAAATGCCATCGTTGCGAGACGGAAAATAAATAGCGCAGGCTTGCTTTCTTTAATAAACTCAATGTTAGTTTCACCATAGTAGTAAGAGCCGATGATTGAGCTGAAAGCAAATAGAAAGATAGCTACTGAAATAAAGATGCCTGACCAACCGCCAACGTGGCTGTTTAGTGAGTTCTGAAGCAATTCAATACCCGTTACATCACCCGTTTGGAAAACAGGGGCAAGTAAGATGATAAACGCTGTTGACGAACAAACTAAGATTGTATCGACAAATACACCTAATGATTGAATCAAACCTTGTTTAGCCGGGTGTGAAGTCGTTGACGTAGCCGCTGCGTTCGGGGCACTACCCATACCAGCTTCGTTCGAGAATAGTCCTCGTTTCACACCGTTCATAATGGCTGCACCAATGGCCCCACCTAAAGCTTGTTCAAATCCGAATGCACTCTTAACAATTAAAGCAATAACTGACGGTAATTCAGCTACATTCATAATGAGAACAATCATCGCAATAACAATGTAAAGAATCGCCATAACAGGAACAATCACACTAGATAAATTCGCGATGCGATGAACGCCGCCGAAGATCACAAGACCTGTAATCGCTGTAATGATTAATCCGATCACAAGACGATTAATACCAAAGGCATTCTCAAATGCTAGTGAGATTGTGTTACTTTGTACTGAATTGAAGATTAGTCCGAAAGTAATCGCGATTAGAACGGCAAAGATAATGCCAAGCCATCTTGCTTTAAGGCCCTTTTCAATATAGTAAGCTGGTCCACCGCGAAACGCGTTTTTCCCTTTCACTTTATATACCTGAGCGAGTGTGCTTTCAATAAAGGCAGTCGCCCCACCTAGAAGTGCCACAATCCACATCCAGAAAACAGCACCAGGACCACCGAGCGTAATGGCCACTGCCACACCTGCTAAGTTACCTGTTCCAATACGCGTTGCTGCACCGACGCAAAATGACTTAAAAGGGGAGATGTTTTTGGAGTCATCTTTGTAATCGGGTTTTTCTCCTAATACGCGGAACATTTCTCCGAAAAATCGAAATTGAACAAATCGTGAAGCAACTGTAAAATAAATTCCGATTCCTAGTAATCCTGCAATTAATACATAACTCCATAGAATGTTATTTGAAAAATCAATAATACCGGATAGAAATTCAGCCATAGTTGTGTCGCTCCTCTAGTTGTTTGTTATTTTCTGAAAATTCAAATCTATTTTTAATTATACAGTAAATTGACAAATTATCAATAAATTCCGACAAATTACAACATTTATACAATATGTAGTAATCGTTACCAGTAACTTGGCTTGAAGGGGAAGTCTCCTTATTTATTAGGTTTATTAAAAGTACACAAAAAAACCGTTAAGAAGCCACCTGACTTATTTAAGGTGGTTCTTAACGGATGATCCATTAGGCTTACTCATCCATGTTCACTTCATAAGCTGCCCGCAGGCCAGATTCGATGGCGCCTTCCATCCAACCGTGAAAAGAGGATGTGTGCTCTCCGGCAAAATGGAGCTTTCCCTCAGGCTGCTTAATAATGTCACCGAGGTTGTTTTCTTGACCGGGGGTAAAAAGGGTGAAGCACCCAGCAGAGTAAGGGTTTTGACTCCAATTAAAAGGAACGACTTTGATGAATTCTGTGTACACTTCGTCGCCGTATATTTTGGCGAGGTCCTTTAGCAAGATACGCGTCAGTTCTTCATGCGGTAAACTTCCCCACAGAACAGCATCTTCTCCCCAGGAATAGCTTGCTAATAAGACAGCAGGTCCTTTTGAACCAATCCCTTCACTCGGCACATAACTAAATCTTGTCGGTAAATCCGCTATAGCATTTCCAACGTTGTTTTTCTCCCAAAAGCGATGACGAAATTCAATTCCAATTTTCACTGCAGGAACATTGACGAGTTCACGTATAGCCTGCCATTTTTTAAAGGAGACGGAGTTGTAGGGAACAATGTCAATAAATTGAAGAACGGAAAAAGGAACGGTAACGATAGCGAGATCGCCTTTCACCCGGTACCGTTCATTCGTTTCTGGATTGAGTGTTGTAACAGTAACGCCTCGCTTTGATTGTTTGATCTTAATTACTTTTTGATTAAGGTAGATTTGATTTTGCAACTCGTTTGCGAATGAGTAAGGTAGGCGATCATTGCCACCATCAATTTGAAAGAACTGAATTTCTTTACTGAAAATCGGATAGATGATGTCCGTTAGAATATCTGTGAAAGAAAACTCTGGAAAGCCTTCAATCCCAAGCATCACACCAATGTAACGAATGGCGTTAAGTGATAATGGTTTACCTAGTGGATTGTACTGGAGAAATTCGCCCATTGAATATTCTCCGTATTCCGCTACGAGCTTTTCTTGCTCTTCAGGTGTACTTTGCTTGTAAAGGTCGATGAAGGGCTTTGTTGCTTCAAGAAACAGAGCAGCAGCTGTCTTTCCTTTCTCGCTTTCTTCTACAGGAAACCTGAGAATATCGGGATTTTTTTCGTATTCCGCTCGCGTTGTTAGCACATTGTTCATGAAAATTAAGTCTTCTGGTGTGGCATTAATAAATGAATGAGTAGGGAGCTGAAAACGTCGGATGTATTCATGTGCAAGAGCATGATTATCTGGAATTCTCATTGCACCGGCGTCCATGTATTGTCCCGGTGTAAAGGGTTCTCGTAATGTATAAACCCTTCCCCCAATGCGATCATTCCCTTCTAAAATGGTCACATGATGTCCTTGTCTCTGTAGCAATGAACCTGCGACTAATCCGGACAGTCCAGCTCCAATTATGATGACGTGTTTTGGACTGCTTTTTCCCGGTAGACCATGTTGAATGAGAGACAGCAAGTCTTCTGGGTAGCGTAATGAAGAGAACGGTTGATCCATACTTTAGCCAAGCCTCCTCTTGAATGCTATGAATCCCTCTAATATTTTCCTTTCTTAATGTATGTGATAGAAAAATAGGTTATGAAAAATAGGGCATTCGTTGAAAGAATTAGGTGGATTGCGGCAAGACTGATCACTAAGAAGCACCGTTTACTGGGCGCTTACATAGACTACGGAATAGAGCGTTAAGGGTTATTTGAAGGAGGAACGGAATTATGAGGAAAGATCATTCGAAGCCTCGCACCTCTCTTTTTACAAAACGGTGTAAAAAGCCGAATTTTCTTATATTAATGGTGGATGAGCAACGCTATCCCTCTATTTATGAAAATGAGGATATAAAGAAGTGGAGCAAGGAAAATCTGTTGGTGCAAGAGTTGCTGCGAGAAAATGGATTCGAATTTAAAAATCACTACGCTGGAAGTACGGCTTGTTCACCAAGTAGAACGACATTATATACAGGACAGTATCCTTCTCTTCACGGAGTCACGCAAACGAGTGGTGCAGCAAAGACGCCATTTGATCCAGATATGTTTTGGCTCGATCCCAATACTGTTCCAACAATGGGAGACTATTTGCGTAAAGCGGGATACCGTACGTACTGGAAAGGGAAATGGCATGCTTCTGAAGTGGATATTATTATTCCGGGGACAAACAATGCCCTACCAAGCTATACTTCTACGGGCGTGCCTGATAAAGAAAATGTTCAGGAGTACCTTGAAGCAAGTCGGTTAGATGGATTTGGCTTTAACGGATGGATTGGACCTGAACCACATGGTGCGAATCCTCGTAATTCCGGTTCATCGGCTGCCATCGGGGTCAGCGGACGAGACGTAGTGTATGCTGCTGAAGTGGTGGACTTAATTCAGTGCCTTGAGCAGGAAGAAAAAGAGGAAACGCCTCCGTGGATGATCATGAGCTCGTTCATTAATCCACATGATATTGCTCTCTTTGGCGTGATCGCTGAGCAACTTCCTCTTTATAACTTTGAAATCGATTCCTCTGTTCCGTTCATCCCTAAAGCTCCTACATCTTTAGAATCTCTTCACACAAAACCTCGTGCACAAAGGAGCTATCGCGACGTGTATCCTAAAGCCTTACAGCCTTTGATCGATACGCCTTTTTATAGAAAGCTCTATTATTCCCTACAGAAACAGGCAGATAACGAGATGATGAAAGTTTTTCAAGCGTTGAAAAAATCGATATTCTATGAAGATACGATTGTTCTTTTCCTTTCAGACCACGGCGATCTTCTTGGCGCGCACGGAGAACTTTATCAAAAATGGTATAACATGTATGAGGAATCGATTCATGTTCCACTGATTATTCATAGTCCGTCTCTTTTCTCAGGTAAAGAGAGCACAACGATGCTAACGAGTCACGTGGACGTTCTGCCAACTATGTTAGGGCTTGCGGGAATAGATGAGGAAGAGGTTCAAGAGATGCTAAGTCTTGATCATACAGAAGTTCATCCTCTTGTTGGAAGAGACCTCACCCCATTATTGTCAGGTAGGAAACGATTTTATCGTGCTAATGAACCACTATACTTTATGACGGATGACGACGTGACGAGGGGTCCGAATCAAGTGACCGTAACGGGTGAGCCTTATGAGTCCGTTATTCAACCGAATCATATTGAAGCCGTTATTACTACGCTTCCTACTGGAAGCGATAAAAAGAAAGAAATCTGGAAATATGGACGGTATTATGATAACCCGCAGTTTTGGAGTAACCCTGGAGTCTCGGACGTTACGGTCACTCAATCCGACCCTGTTCCACCAAATGCGGATGAACAGTTTTCGGAGTGCATCACGACAACGAAAACAACGCCGGTGCCAGATGAATTCGAATTGTATAACTTAACACTTGACCCGCTAGAGGAGAAAAACCTCGCTCACCCTGACTTTGAAACACCGAAATCAAAAGAAGTACAGAAAATCTTAAATCTCGTATTAGAAGAACAATGTCGCCAAAAACGCCTCTCCCCGTCGAGTGGAGCAGTACCGGGGTTGCCGCCATGTGAGTTCACTTAAGAAAGAGCTTTAATGTTGCTATGTACTAGAAAACGAAGGAGGAAGAGCAAATGCTCTTCCTCCTTCGACATGAAACGCCAAATAACGGGTGGTGACAGGCACCCTCCACTTCTAAAATGCGTTTAACGTGATTTTCTCGATGAGAAGATTTAAAATTACATTTACGGGTAAACCAATGAATGGAGTATTGAAAGGAGTTATTTATAATGTCTGTTCAAACAAAAACACTAAACAACAATATTGAAATGCCGGAACTAGGTTACGGCGTATTTAGAGTAGAGGAAGGCCAAGAATTAGTCGAATCAGTGAAGACGGCTATTAAGAAAGGCTACCGCAGCATTGATACAGCAGCGATCTACGGCAACGAGGAAAGTGTAGGTCGCGGTGTGAATCAGGCGATTGAAGAAGGTCTCGTAACAAGAGATGAGCTCTTTATTACTTCGAAAGTATGGAACGACGGGCTATCTTACGATGAAACGATTCAAGCTTATGAAACAAGCCTATCTAAGCTAGGTCTTGAGTATTTAGATCTTTACCTCATTCACTGGCCAGGAGATAACAAATACCAGGAGCCTTGGAAAGCACTTGAGACGCTATACAAAGAAAAGCGTGTTCGTTCAATTGGTGTTAGTAACTTCCACGTGAATCATCTTGAAGATCTTCGTAAAAACTTCGAGATTACACCGGTGATTAACCAAATCGAATTCCACCCTCGTCTGACACAGCTAGAAGTCAGAACGTATTGCGAAGAGCACAACATTCAAGTGGAAGCATGGTCTCCGCTAATGGCTGGTGAGTTGTTAAACAATGAAACAATCTCAGGTATTGCTGAAAAGTACAACAAGTCTGTAGCGCAAGTCATTCTTCGCTGGGATCTGCAACATAACGTGATTACAATTCCAAAATCAATGAACGAGAAGCGCATCGAAGCGAACATCGATCTCTTTGATTTTGAACTCACTTCAGAGGAAATGAAGCAGCTTGATGCATTGAATGACAATGCTCGTAGCGGCCCACACCCTGATGAATTTGATTTTAAAATGTAATAGCGATGATAAAAGAAGGACCGCATTTTTGATGCGGTCCTTTTGTTTGGACGTATTCACAGATTCCTAATAGCATCTTTTAACGAAGCCGGTCCCATTGTGGGGTCGGCTTTTTCTCGTTCTAGAAAATTTTATTTCCCCCCAATGTCCCTTTTTCCACTTTCCAAACGATATATAAGGTGAAAGGAGGTGATCGACATGGCAACATCATCCCTCATGGATACGCAGCTTCGCATGGTTCTTGAAGTAGGCGTTGATGAAAACGGCAAATCCATTTTCCGCAGCAAGAACTTCAACAACGTGAAAACATCCGCTACGCCTGATGCGCTTTTTGCAGTCGCATTGGCACTAGCACCGCTTCAACAGCACAATTTGTTCGCGGTTGAGCGCAATGATTCATCTGATCTTCAATCGTAAGCCGTCACCAATAAAGGTAAGAAAGGAGGGAACCCCAAATGGCTAAAACACTAGAACTTCAATTCAACACGCGTGACAACAAACCGTTTTCCATCACTCTAAGTGATCCAGTCGAGCCCGTAAATCCAGCTGCAATCGCAGCGGCGATGGATACGCTTATTACGCAGAACTGTTTTACAACGAGCGGAGGCGATCTTGTTTCGAAAAAAGGCGCTCGCATCGTTGAACGTAACGAGAACGACATTATCATCGGTTAAGTAATTCAGAGGAAGGGCAATTGTCCTTCCTTTTTAGTAAGTCTATTAAACGAACGAGGAGGGAGAAGGAATGGAGTCCTGGATGTCTCTTATTAGCGATGTAGGCTTTCCCGTTGTGGTGACGCTTTATTTGCTGCACCGCATTGAACAGAAGCTCGATACGCTGAACGATACGATTCTGCAGCTGCCAGATCACTTAAACGCTCGAAGTTCGAATCAACAGACAGGGTGATGTATTGCACAGGAGAGAAGGTGAATGCCTCTCTCCCATTTTTCCTATTACATAATGGCGCGACCCAACTTCATACAGAACAGCGGCTTCCCAATCTCTTTTTAAAATCCAGGGATGGTGAGGTTTCTTCAAGTGCGTCGCTAATCAGAACGTGGAACGCCTACCACACGTTCGAAAACAAAACTTGTCAGGTGAGCTGAAGCCGATGCAGAAAATTCAGCGTTCTCAAACATACACAGTTCCCGGTTTCTGTGGTGAGAAGCTATGGCGTGAACGGCCGTTAACGGTTCGGGTGGTAACCAGGCGTACTACGGTACGGTAGCAGCGCGCAGATGGCGCACATTGGGCTGGTTTAATGTGTAGAAAGCGCGGTGTTGAAGAAATTCAAGCGTTCAAATCGGGTGATACGGTGGAAACCTCAGAAGGTCTCAGTATACTTCAGTAGTAATGAGCGGCTACCTTTACAGCGCTGATGCTTCTTGTCGGCGCTGTAAAGGTAGTCATTCTCTGTCCAATGTTTCCTATCTGATCTAGTGCCTTCAGCGGTTGAAGAGCCTAAAAGATATGAAAGATAAATAGAGAAGAAAGGTGATAGGGAAGCAGGGGGAAGCGGATCAGAGTTTGACGTTAGGTGAAAAAAGAAAATGGCTACCTCTTATTTTGATAGCGGTGTATTAGTCGGTAATATTCATCAGCTGAAGTTCATTGCACTTATTTAGCATCAATCGGGAAGTATCATGGACCAGGACGGGAATATCTTCATATAGATAGTGGGTTATGTACACATTGTGTTTATCATGGAGGTGTTTTCCGTAATTACCTATATTAATGAATAGTACATTTTAGAGTGTCTATATGTTTCATCTGTTTCGAGGGACGATTAAAATCTTACACTTGAGAGCAAAGGGATGGAAGAAGATTTTAGAGCAAACACATTATCAGTAATTCTAGTAGTTGTATCCAGGTTTTCCTGAATGACTTCTTACAAAAGTAGTTCTCGTTTGAGTATGATATTTACTTGAAAGTAGTTTGGAGGAAAGTTAGGAGGGGCAATGAAAATATGGATATAACTTTAAATAATGAAAGAAAGATCCCTTCTTTCGGAGGGATCTCTTTTCATTTCAGTACACTCGACAAAATCTATAACCATTCGAGTGGTTTTGGGTGGTGACAGGCACTATTCTCAAGGAGTTTAAATTGTTGTAATAATGGTTGCTGTAGCACCATCTTGTAATGCTTCTCCGCTACTATGTGTTACTCTTACTGATAAAAGATCACATTGATTAATTGATAAATTACCAATTGCGGTAGCACAGCAATTAGGTGTATTTGCATTATTTGGTCCCATAACTGTTGCGATTATTCCAGTAGGGGTAGAAGTGAATCCACAATCAGAACTTTTATAAATTTCAGCTGTTACACTTTCATTTGCAGTTAATATCTCATCACGAATACTAAAGACTAATCCAGTGATAAGACCGCTAAATGGAACGACTACAGTTGTTTCTTCAAAGTTAAGATCAGCTGTCCCAACTCCAATAAAGTGTCCGCTCGGTACTGTTTCTGCAGCTAAATAAATCGTGTTTAAGCTAGGCCCTGTAGGTCCAGGAGGTCCAGGAGGCCCGGGAGGCCCAGGAGGACAGATGCATTTGCAACAGTCACACTTTCTACATTTACAATGTTTTTTATATGTTGAGCTCCCTATGCATTCATGATTACAAATAAGGGAACAACATTTCGGGCATCTTATGCTATCTATTTTTAATCACCTCTTTCATTCATAGATGAAATAGTATATGAGTTTTTAGAGGGAAATGATATAAAGACAAGCTAAATTGGGGGGAGTCATTCTAATTATTTTGCTTCATTTTCTGGAACTTGAGTGAACCTTTGAGATGAAAAAATGAATGATGATCCTCTTAATAAATGTC
Source organism: Anaerobacillus sp. QJM3NY_17 (assembly GCF_056173665.1). Lineage (NCBI taxonomy): Bacteria > Bacillati > Bacillota > Bacilli > Caryophanales > Bacillaceae > Anaerobacillus > Anaerobacillus sp. QJM3NY_17. The sequence continues at coordinate 1,067,190 of NZ_CM149685.1, forward strand.
AGTGTTAAGTTTTTGTTAAGAAAAACCGTTCTTTTTTCCCCTGGAAAATATCGGTTGATTTCTATCTATTGGCCCCCGCGAAGTGTCGAACCCATGTGATAGATTAGGAGATGTGTTAAAAATACTTCTCAGGGGGAACACGTATGAAACGTAAAGGACTTGTAGCATTGACGCTTGCATTATCAATCGCTATCGTACCAGGATTCGGGGAAACAAGTGCAAAAACAGCAGAGCTAGATTCACAGGGGTCAGAGGTTACGATCGGTCATGAACTTCCCAAAGCCAAAACAAAAGGGAAAGAGAAGTTTGATCGTCCAGCTGAAGTGGAGAGTTCTTCAGTAGCGGATGTTTTGGATGAAAAAGGTAAGAAAATCGGAGAAAAGAAAATCAAGAAAAATGCGGATGAAAAAGCAGACAAACAAAACAAAAAGAATACTAAAAAACAGGTTAATGAAGAAGGCGAATTGTGTATTCTATTATGCGGTAACGGAGGATCAACTGGAGGTTCAGGCGGAACCACAACACCAACTGCAACTGGCGCTAGCGTAGTGACCGTATTGATTGCTGCGGATGAAGAGTATCGTGCTGCACATAGCGACTGGCAAACTCTCACGCAAAACATTGTTGAGAACGCGGATAATGGGTTTACACGTGATCATAACATTGATTTTGAGATCAAAGCTCTTGGTGAGTGGACTTCTGAAGGGGCAAATGCATCTGAAATTCTTCAGGACATGGACAAGGACTGGAATGGAAATGGATACGACTTTGTAGTGGGCTTCACGAGAGATGCTAATTTCAATTCAGGCGGTATTGCTTATGTTTATCCGAACTCTCCTTATGGTAGTGCAGTATCAGTTAACCTCGATCAGGGCGCAACGAATACATGGCACGCGGCTCAGCACGAATTCTCTCATAACTATGGACTAAGTCACGATGCTCAAGGCAGTGGGATTAAATGCATTATGAACTATGACTATTCTTATAGTGTTGATTATTGGGACGAAGATCATGATAAGTTAATAGAAGCACATAAAGGTTGGTATGGAAATTAATACATATCAGTAGCAATAGGTGAGAGCGCTCAAACGATTCGTTTGAGCGCTCTTTTCATTTAAAAGGCGTAGATTAGCCGAATTATCAGGTGGTGACAGGCACTATTTAAGAAACTGATCCACCTTCTTACGTAACTCTTCTGCGATTTCTATGTTTGTGCTGTAATAAAATGTGTTCCGCTTATCCCTGACGTGAATATTCAATAATCCAGCCCCTCTTAAAATGGAAAGATGATGATGGATATTCCCTTTCGCCATGCCAAATTCCGAAACGATATTGGTGAAAGTAGTGGGTTCGTGAGATAAAAATTTCATTATCTTTAATCGTTTTTCATCCCCGAGCGCTTTCGTTAAACGAAGAACTTCAGTTAGTTCATCTTTCGCATCTTTAATAGGATAAGTGATGTATAGCGTATCTTTCAAATGATCGATAAACGACATAGGTTGAAGGTGAATCGCAGGAATCAAACAAACGCTTTTCACACTAGGCGTTTCAATGATGTAACGACTAGCTTCCAAAATAACATCCTCTTGCGATTGATTCTTAAGCTTATGTTCCTTCTCTTTTGCGTCACGATTTAATCGATCAGAAATATCGCAATCTAGGAGTTGAAAATATTGCTCATTCCAGGCTTTTAACAACGTGAGTGATTGATCTCTTTGTGATGATAGATCAGCAGGAAGTGTTCGATCAACGTCTAATAAAGGAGCGATTCGTTCAAAAAGCTCACCGCCAGATAGATTCCCTAACCATTCAAAGAAGAGGTCGATTTTGTCTTTGTATGGTGATAGTTCAATAAATAAAACTAATAAGTCTTCAAAGAACATGTTCTCTTTTGAAGCAATCAAATAATGTAACTCAGGGGAAATGGACAATTCAATATCCTTAGGCCACTTTGCGCCAAGATCTAAATATTTCATTAACGTTTGCCTTTTATATAACGAAATGCTTAATAAGAGTTCATAAACAGGTGAAGAAAGCGTTCTAACTTGCAGTGTCATAGGTGCCCCTCCATATCTTTCTTTTTTTCATATCTTACCATACGATGTTCTTAATTAGAATAATCAAAATATTAATTTTCTATTCATTGACTTAATATAGTAGTTCAATTAGTATTGAACTACTTAAACTATTGGGAGGTATTTACAATGAGGTTTGCTGATCTACAAAATCGGGTGATAGAACTTGCTGATAGTAAAGAAAACGAAGAAGCTTTGCGTGTTATGGAAGAAGCGAAAGAAATGTTTCCTCATAAAAGAGATCGGTTGGGTCATTGGAAAGCGAATATTTATGTAATGGAAGGAAAGCACGAAGAAGGTGTTGCTGAACTAAAAGAAGTTCTCAAACATGGACTGTGGTGGAACCCAGAAATTCTAACATCTGATCCAGAGTTGAGCCCCTTGCAAACCCATCCAGAATTTCAGTCGATCGTAAGTCAATGTCATACAATCTTTGAAAACACAAAAGCATCTACACAAGCGGAGTTAACCATTCAGGGGCATTCTGAAGCGGATACGGTCATTTTCCCTTTGCACTGGAAAGGCTCTAATGCGAAAGACTTTTCGGAGCAGTGGTCTGATGAGAAACTCGTCACCAAGTACTTGATGGGATTTCCTCAATCTTCTCAACTTTTCAGCTACCAATGTTATTCATGGGATGATGAAGCGGTTGCTTATAATGATGTAAAAAAGACGTATTATGAATTTACTAAACGGGTTGATGTGTCAGATAAAAAACGAATACTAGCCGGTGCATCTCAAGGAGGAAGTATCGCAACTCAAATGAGCTTAAGTAATGATATGGAAGAATTTAATTTATTTATTGCTGTTGCACCAGCTTTCGATATCCATTCACTAAAAGAAATTTTGCAAAATCAGCTGAACCCTCATGCAAGAGGCTGCATCATTACAGGAGATCAAGATCCTTTCTATGAAAATGCATTGGAAGCTGCTCAACTTTTTGAAGCTTATCAGATCCCTTGCAAACTAATTGTAAATGAAGGCATCGGGCATGAATGGCCGAATGAATTTCCAAATGTGTTAGAAGAGGCGATTTGTTTTGTAACGAGGCAGTAAGGACGTTGCTCAAAAATGACTTATACAATTATTGTTTATATGGAAAATGAAACCAAATAAAAATGAGATCGTACAAGTAGTATAGAAAGTCATTGATCATCGAAAAAGGAGTGGGGGAAATGGAGTCTAGAAAACATCTATTATCGGAACCTTATTGGATGATAAATACACTGGGTCTCATGCTTTTTATACTTGTAGGTATGCTCTTAATTTTGAATGACAATCTCATTGCTTTCACGATCGTAGCAGTTTGCTATGGATTTGCTATGTTTATCGGTAACTCGTTGTATCGCTCATATCGAAAGCGAAAGCAAAATAATGCTTAAATGATTTTACGAGACTCATAGTGAAATTTCCATGAGCAGCTAGACAAGCCAGGGACAGGCATGGAATGAATTCTCTACTCTCACAAAAAGGTGTTTGTTACGTAATGAAAAAAAGCTGGATCATTTCCACTACGATCACCATCTCACTCATTTTTCTCTTAATGATTTCAACATCTGAAAATATTCTAGAAGAATTAAAGATCGGGCTAGATTTACAGGGCGGATTTGAGATCCTTTATGAAGTACAGGATCCTTACGAAGAAAAAAACATAGCAGAAGAAGAGCTTGTAAAACAAACAGCTGCTCTGATCAGTGATCGGATTGATTTGCTAGGTATTAGTGAACCGGTCATTACGATGGAAGATGAGGATCGTATTCGCATACAGGTTCCTGGCGTGAAGGATCAGGAGGAAGCGCGCGAGTTTATTTCCATTGGCGGGAATATTACGTTTCGGGATACGGATAACAATCTTGTCATTTCTTCCACTGATTTCAAATCTGTTGGAATAGAACATCCTTCTCAGGACCTTGCCCCCGTCGTCACCATCGAGTTCGGCGACTCCATTGATATGAGAAACGTGACTAAGACTTATGAAGATCAAAGTCTCGCTTTATGGCTTGATTACGTTGACGGAGATGCGTATATAAAAGAGAGAGCAAAGGAAGATTCAAAGATTCTTTTCGAAGGACATATAGATGAGACCTGGACAAAAAATTCCGGGATGGCGATTTCAGGTAAATTCACCCAAAAAGAAGCAGAACTCCTTTCCAAAGCGCTTAGCACTGGAGATCTCCCTGCTCCTTTGGAAGAGATTTCTTCCCAATCTGTTAGTGGTCAGCTTGGTGAACAGGCGTTGAAAAATACGATGGTAGCGGGAATCATAGCTATGACGCTTATCTTTTTATTTATGATTTGGCGCTATCGTTGGCTAGGCTTGCTCTCGATAGTTTGTATGATCAGCTATCTTTATCTAGCTATAGGGATTTTCGTTTTTCTTGAAGGCGTTCTAACATTAACAGGACTTGCCGCTTTCATTCTTGGTCTTGGTATGGCAATAGATGCGACGATCATTACGTTTGAACGTTTAAAAGAAATAGAGGATCGTCGTTTGTCATTTGAAGAGCGAGTGATGCAAGCATCGAATCGAACGTTTCTTACGATTGCGGATGCGCATCTTACAACATTAATTGCTGCGGCAGGACTTTTTGTATTCGGCGTAGGCAGTGTGAAAGGTTTTGCGACGATGCTATTGATTAGCATAGTTGCTGGATTTCTAACATGCTATGCGCTATTACGACTTCTGTTGTATATGATCGGGGAGACAAAGCTCGTGGAATGGAATCAGGAAAGAAAGTCTTAAATGAAGAAGTGCTGTACAATGTTGAAAATAGTCTTATGTTGTAAAGGAAAGCTTCCTATTTTTGCACGTTACAAAGCAAGCTCACCAAGAGGTTGATGTGCTTGCCATGTGACGTGTCTTTTTGTTACTTAGCAGACTCTTCCTTCTGCTCCTTATCATCGTCCTCCTCATCATCTTCAACTTGAATAATATCGCCATTCATCCCGTCAATCTCAACTTCTTTCTCGCCGGTATCGGTTTTGATGTCGAACTCATAAACGATCTTCCCGTCTTCTTTCTCGACTTCTTTCTCAATCACGTCTCCGGAAACCTCTTCCAATGCGATCTTTTCAGCTTCAGCTTCAGAAATTTTAGCTTCCTCAATTAGTTTGCTTTCGTTATTGCCCGAAGCTAGCACATTCTCTATACCGTCTGATCCTTGATAGAGAAGAGCTCCTCCAGCTATGCCTAATGCGGTTCCGCCGATAATAAGTGTTTTTTTCATATTCATTAGTTATCCTCCTTGAACTGTTTTTTCTACAATTCTTATAATACGGATCGAATCTAATAAAAAAAGGACAGCAGCATGAGAAGTGGATGAGCTTTTTCTCATGAAATTCTCATTTTCTATTTAATGTTTCTTACGTTAAGGGTAGTTACAATAGAGGAAGATGAAATAAGGGGTGAGGAGAAATGGAGAAAGAATCAATTCTTCTTGTAGAAGATGAAATAAATGTTATTCAGTTCATGAAGTTAGAGCTTGAGCATGAAGGGTACGACGTGACAACGGCGCGTGATGGAGAGGAAGCGATGGCTCGATTTCAAGAAAAAGAATGGAGCGTCATTTTATTAGATTGGATGATTCCGAAGCTTGATGGCCTTGAAGTATGTAGGCGGATACGTAAAACGAGTTCCGTTCCGATTATTATCCTTACTGCCAGAGATTATGTTGGGGATAAAATTCTCGGTCTTGATCGTGGGGCGGATGATTACATTACAAAGCCTTTTGAAATTGAAGAATTGCTTGCGCGCATTCGTGCCGTATTACGACGCGCTCAGTCTCAAAGTAAGCAACAGGATGAAGACAAGTTAACGATTGCGAATCTTGAAGTGAACGTAAAAAGTCGTCGCGTCGTGCGGGAAAACAATGAAATTGAACTCACTCAGCGAGAGTTTGATTTGCTTGTTTTTCTCATGAAACATGAAGGCAAGGCGCTCAGTCGCGAGTGGCTTCTCTCAGCGGTTTGGGGCTACGACTTTGTGGGAGAAACGAATGTGGTCGACGTCTACATTCGCTATCTTCGCAACAAGTTAGATCGAGACTACGAACCAATGCTTATTCATACGATAAGAGGTATTGGCTACATCCTTCGCTCTTCATAAGCGTTCAATTGGAGGGAATCGCATGAAGAAACAACGAAACCAATCGCTGCTTCATCAATTTACCTCATGGTACGTGTGGCAGTTTATTATCGCCCTAATCCTAATCGGCATTGTTGTCCTTGGGGCCATCGGCTTTTTCTTGATAGATCGAACACAGGATGATGTTGGAGCGATGGAAGAAAAATTGCTGATGATTGTACAGGAAGATGAAGTCCAGGAGTCACTTGATGAAGTGTTGTATCCGGATCATGCCGATTATTATGTTGAAATCCGTGAAGGTGGGAAACTTCTCGCACAATCGAGAGGAGACGATGAAACACTAGATACAAGTGATGAAGTAAGCCTGCCATTGTTTGATCAGTTTATATGGAATAAAGAGGAAGGGTTATTCTATCGAAGCGATGTATCTTTTACCGATGGCAACATCCATCTGAAAGTCCATATGGAAGATGAGTTTGAATTCATTCAGCTTATTTTCTTTATCCTTCTCTTCACGGGGATATTAAGCATTATAATTGGCTCCATTTTGATTTATCAATTTACAAAAAAGAAGCTGCGACCGCTTCTAAACATGACGGATGAAGTGAGTAAAATAGACGGTTCTTCAGATCTGCAGAAGCGGATTCTTGAACCTTCGAATCCTAAAGAGTTGAAGGAACTTGCCGGTACGTTCAATCAGCTACTTCAGGAGCTAGAAGAACAGTTTGAACGAGAGAAAAGCTTTGTTTCCAATGCTTCACATGAATTAAGAACCCCACTAACCGCATTTCGTGGTCATTTGAATTTAATTAAAAGGTGGGGGAAAGACGATCCAACTGTTTTGGAAAAGTCGATTCAAGCGTTAGATGATGAAAGTAACCGAATGAAGCATATTTTAGAACAAATGCTCACGATCGCTCGTAATGAACATTTAGAAAGTAGGATGGAGAACGTCAATCTTACTCATATCGTTGAGCATGTGATCAGTCAATTCGAAGGAAATAAGGAAATCCCTCTTATCGGAAATCTTGAAAAGAATGTCACTGTGTTAGGAGATGCTGAGCAGCTTCGGCAAATTGCGGTTATTTTAGTTGAAAACGCCATGAGGTATACGGAGGTAGGGACGATCACGGTTGACTTAACACATGATGATGGTGCTGTACTAAGCGTTTCCGATACTGGTATCGGCATTCCAAAAGAGGAACAGTCGAAAATCTTTTCACGCTTCTATCGCGTTGACAAAAACCGCTCACGTGAAACGGGAGGAACCGGACTAGGGCTTTCCATTGCAAAGGAGTTAGTGGAGAACCATCAAGGTAAGCTCCATGTAAAAAGTGAAGTCGATGTGGGAAGTACGTTTACAGTCTTATTGCCTCTGAAAAAAGTTTCTGCAAGCATCGCGGAATGAATCCTCTTAGGAGGGTTCTTTGTTATAGATTCTTAATGAGTAGAATTGCGCTAAAAATACGATGATTCCATTGAGTTTAATTGGGATCATCGCCGTGATCCTATCCGTCGGATTAATGTATCCTCTCTTTTCAATTAGTGAAGTATTCCTGTATGTGATTGCGATTGTGTTTCTATTCGTCGTGATAGGTGACATAAGGAAAGCATCGTCAAACGAAAAAGGATCACAGTTTCCACTAAAGTATATTTTGATCGGGATAGCCTTTTTACTAGTAAGCTTTCTCTCTTGATTTTGAGAGGAAGCTTTATTTCTATTTTTATAATGAAAAAAGATGAGATATTGCCCAACATGTAACTCCGTAATTAGTTCAAATGTCATGTGAATTTCTATGATTTGAGAGCAAATTCACTATAAAAGTATAGGTTTAGTTCACCGTTGAAAAGGAATAAAGAGTAGAAGATAGAAGCAATAGTTTGAGACGGTCGAGTGACGGACAGAAGTCACTTTAAGATAACAGGAGGAAATGCAATGAACGTACTAAAAGAGCAATATGATTTAGTTAAACACACGCGTAAAGTTCTCTTTCATTTCTGTGAGCAAATCAATCAGGAGGATTATTTAAAAGAAGTAGATGGATACGGATGGGGTTCGATTCGTAATTTACACGTTCATATCGCAGAGTGCTATGAAAGCTGGTTAGGTCGCTTTGCTTTGGAAATGCAAGAGCCAATCGTAGAAGTGAGCGATGTAACGGATGTAAATGAAATGAGAACCGTGTTTGAGCTTGTTGATCAGCTCGTCTATCGTTTTCTAGAAGAATACGACGAGCGATTTGATGAGAAAATAAGTCGCAAGGTATCATGGCAAGAAGAGGAAGAAGAGCTGTCTCCGCTATGGTTAATGACGCATACAATCACGCATGAGTTTCATCACAAAGGGCAGATCGTAACACTTGCTCGAGCTCTCGGTTACGAACCGACGGACACCGATCTCTTAACGCCATCTGACATCAACCGTTATTTGGACTATCCTGAGCAAGGATGATTTCTCATAAGGATAATAGAAGCGACGACTCGTAAAGGGCTATAGCCATTATGAGTCGTCGTTTTTTTATTTTTCTCAATGGAAATTACCTTAATAATGAGAAAATGAGTGAAACAGAATCATTGGAAAAATGGTAAAATTAAGGTGGGGATCGAGGGGGATGTTATGAAATTCATGTTGGCCGGCTTTTTAGGCTTATTCGGAATGATTTTACTTGGATTATCCTTTGAGAGTTTTGGCGAAGTGGGGAATATGTTACTCAAGTTTATTGCCATCATAAGTGTAGTGGCTAGTGTTCGTATTGCGATGAATAAAAAAAGTATGCGTAAGTAGCTATTTCATACTACTAGAGAGGCGGGGTTTTCCGATGGGAGATATTCTCTTTCAACTTGTAGCATTTCTTTTAATGTTTGGCGTTCTGGGTGGGATTGTCTTCATCGTTGTGAGTTTCAGAAAGAGAAACTCAAAGCTTGATCGATTAGAACATAAGGTTGATCAGCTGCTTGAGAAAGACAAATCTCAGTCTGATAGATAGAAAGGGAGAGGAGTATGGTTTGGGCAAAAGCGATAGAGGGTTTGTTCCTTTTTTCTATCACAACGTTATTGATCTATGATTATTTTCCAGATATGAGTTTACAAGAAACCTTTCCTTCATCCATTCTACTCCTGCTTATGTTTGGGACTGTTGTTGCATCGTTTCTTTTCAAACGCTTGAGAGAATATACAGTAAAAGAGTTATTTCAGTCTCAGCTGTTTATGATCGTCTATTTGCTGTTCCTGCTAGCTGTTTTGAAATTAGCCGGGGGTGAATCGACTTTAGGCATTTCATTTAGTAATCTCGGTGTTTGGGCTATCGTCATCATCTCACTTCTTCAGTTAGTCGTTCTGTGGAAGAAGTTAAAAAGGGAGAGAGAATTTCAGTGAGCCGAATAGCTCAATTAAAAGTATTTTCATTGTTGTTGGTGTTATATAGCGTGATGTGTCTCATTCTATGTCCGATCCTATTCTTTAACGGCATGTTTCTGATGAATGATGGGGTGGTTTATAGTAAAGGTGTGGAGAGTAGCCTGCTGGTAAAACTTTATCTTTTATTAATGCTACCGAACGCTGCGATCCTGTTGGTTATTCATAAACGTTATGGTAAGTCACAGCAAATCCGTGTCATGAATCTTGTTTTCTTCATAGTTGTAACCTTAACATTCGGCTACTTTTCATTAAACTTTCCGTTTGATTACATTCAGCAGTTTGATTAATAAGCAATCAGTATGAAAAAGATCAATAGGAGGAGATCGATGAAAAGAGTTCAGATCATCATTGCGATTCCTTCCTGCTTTTTATTGTTATTCTCCCTTCTAACCAGCTATAAAGCGGGATTAATCATCGCGATGGCTGGTCTTTTTGTTGGGCTTATACTAAGGCAAGTTCGCCTGTGGAAATATCGAGCGATTCTCGACCATCCGAGTCGACGGTATAGTAGCGAGGAGAGCTTCGGTGATTCAGAAGAATAGAGCGTTCAGTTGGAGGTGTGAACATGAGTCAAGTGCAAGGAGTGATGTTGGGACTTGTCATAGGCATTGCGTTAGCGATTGGGTTTGCTCTTGGACAAGAGTGGACGGATAACACGGTTATCAGTATCGTCATCGCTTTAATCGCTGGACTCCTCGCTCGAGTAGTGGGGAAGAATTTGATCAAGAAAATGAAATGAGAAGACTTGAATTGAAAGGAGATGGAAATGAAGGAAAATCACAAGGGGAAGAAATTGCGCAAGATATTAATGGGACTCATTTATGCCGCTCTTTTCATTGGAGCTATTCAATTTTTGTTTGATTCAGATCCATTTAATGATTATATAGGCTGGGGTTTTTTACTAACGTTTTGGTTTATTCGATTGCTCCTTACTGGATTAAAAAACATAGTGGATGGTCAAAAAAATCTTGCGATGTTAAACATCGGTTTGTCTATTATTGCTGGTATCGCCGTCGCTGCCACATGGATAACTTATTTCTTCGGTATTTAGACTATAGCAACTATTGTCTAATCCATTTTTACTCTTTTTGATTTGGATTCGCTTACAAAAGTTTACACTTTTTCCTTACGTGGTATTTCATTAAAACAGCATAAAAAACTCACTTAATGAAGAGAGAAGGAGAGAGATCACGTGAACAATCAAAATGGACAACCAAAACAAACGCAGCCTGAACAGCCTGGTATTGAATCTGAAATGACGCCAATGCCGGATCAACCCCATGATTACATAGGCAGTCACAAATTGGATCAAAAAGTAGCGCTCATTACTGGCGGTGACAGTGGAATCGGTCGCGCGGTTGCGATTGCTTATGCGAAAGAAGGTGCGAACGTTGCGATTAACTATCTTGAGAAGGAACAGAGCGATGCCGATGAGACGAAGAAGTTTGTTGAGAAGGAAGGCGTCAAATGTCTGTTGATTCCGGGGGATGTCTCGGAAGAAAAAGAATGCAAGGATTTAATCGATAAGACGCTCGATCACTTTGGTAAGCTTGATATTCTCGTCAATAACGCGGCGATTCAGTATCCAACGGAAAGCATTGAAGACATTTCCTACGAGCAGTGGGATCAAACGTTTAAAACAAATGTTTATTCTGTTTTTAACATGACGAAGTACGCAGTGCCACACTTGCAAAAAGGAAGCTCGATTATTAACACGACTTCCATTAATCCTTATACAGGAAATAAGGTGTTAATTGACTATACGTCAACAAAAGGTGCGATCGTGGCGTTCACGCGCAGTATGGCTGCGAACCTTGTAGACAAAGGCATCCGTGTGAATATGGTGGCACCAGGGCCGATCTGGACACCGCTCATTCCATCTACATTTGACGAAGATTCCGTTGCAGAATTCGGAACGGATAATCCGATGGGACGCCCAGGTCAGCCGTCTGAACTGTTCGGTCCATACGTTTTACTAGCATCTGATGACGGTTCTTACATGACAGGCCAGTGCATTCACGTAAACGGTGGGGACTATATGTCCTCCTAATGCGTGTAGACGGCCCGGCGTTAGGCCGGAAGCTCCGTTTATTGGCCAAAAATGAAATATATTGGCCAAACTGAGATTATATTGGCCAAATTCGAGATATATTGGCTAAAATCACAATTTATTGGCCAAACCGCCTTTACTAAGAAAAGCCGCACACTCATGGATCAGCATTCATGAGTATGCGGCTTTTTTAAGCGAATAAAAGATTGTATTCAGTCTGTTAAAACTCTATAATTGATAATGGATCTCAATTGTGAAAAGTTTCATTGATTCGATCATGTTATAGGGAGGTTTTTCTTTGCTCAAACGCTTCTTTTCTTATTACCGGCCATACAAATGGCTATTTATTCTTGATTTCGTATCAGCCATCATCGTCGGAGTGTTGGAGCTTGCTTTTCCACTTGCGGTGAACCAGGTAATCGATCGGTTACTTCCTGAGGGGAATTGGGGCATCATTCTTCTCGCGTGTGCAGGATTGCTCCTCATTTACTTAATAAATACAGGCCTGCATTTTATCGTCACCTACTGGGGACATAAGCTCGGGATTAACATTGAAACAGATATGCGTCAGAAGCTGTTTACGCATATGCAAAAGCTATCATTTGGTTACTATGATAATAGTAAAACGGGTCACAGCATCTCAAGACTTACAAAAGATCTCGAAGAAATTGGCGAGGTAGCACATCACGGCCCAGAGGATGTATTTGTGGCGCTTATGACGCTGCTTGGTTCATTTGGATTAATGCTGATGATTAACTGGAAGCTTGCCGTTCTTTCCTTTATCGTTATTCCACTTCTTATTATTCTAGCCATCTACTTTAATAAAAAGATGACGAAAACGTTCAGGCGCATGTTTCAAGATGTCGCTGAAATTAATTCCCGTGTAGAAGATAGCATCGGAGGGATTCGCGTCGTTCAGGCATTCGCGAATGAACACCATGAACAGGAGAAGTTCCGTCAAAACAATGAGAGCTACCGTTCAACTAAGCTTCAATCGTATAAAATCATGGCGCAGAACGTCATGTCGAACTATTTGTTAATGAGAGTCGTTACGCTATTTACGCTGCTGTTCGGTACCTTTTTCGTTATATCAGGGGAGCTCACGTATGGTGAATTCGTTGCGTTTATTTTATTATCAAATATTCTCATCGGACCGATTCAGAAAATTAATGCCGTTATTGAAAGCTATCCGAAAGGGATCGCTGGGTTTAAGCGTTATACCGAAATCATTGATACTGATCCAGACATTCAGGATTCGGAAGATGCGATTGAAATGGCGCTTAGCGGAGAGATTCGCTATCAAGATGTTTCATTTGGCTATGAGGGCTATGCGCCTGTATTAAATCAAATCAACTTATCTATAAAGCCGGGTGAGACGGTGGCGTTTGTTGGCCCGTCTGGAGCTGGCAAAACAACGCTTTGTAGTTTGCTGCCTCGCTTTTATGAAATACAGGGTGGTTCGATAACGATTAATGGCATTGATGTAAAAGAACTAAAGCTATCCTCTCTCAGAAGTCAGATTGGAATCGTGCAGCAGGATGTGTTCCTGTTCTCAGGAACGTTTCGCGAGAACATCGCTTATGGAAATCTTTTAGCTGGAGATGAAGAAATTCTAGAAGCAGCGCGGAAAGCAAAGCTAGATGAGTTTATTTATAGTCAGCCGGACGGATTGGATACGGTGATTGGTGAAAGAGGTGTGAAGCTTTCTGGTGGTCAGAAACAGAGGCTTGCGATCGCGCGCATGTTCTTGAAAAATCCACCGATTCTTATTTTAGATGAAGCGACTTCTGCCCTCGACACGGAAACGGAAGTAGCGATTCAAAAGTCACTGGAAGAACTAACGGAAGGGCGCACGACGCTTGTGATTGCCCATCGACTTGCAACAATTAAGAATGCTGATCGGATTATGGTTGTGACGAAAGATGGGATTGCCGAGCAAGGAAACCATGCGGAGCTTATCGAATCCAGCGGTATATACAGCCGACTTCATAAAGCCCAGTTTGGATGATGAATGACACGATTCCTATGATACGTAGGAATCGTTTTTCTTTTCCAAATCGGGGTCTTATCAATTGTAATGAAAATGCTCGTTTGCTAAAATCTATTGGACGACTAACTGATGCATAGTGCAAGAAAGGTGTTAACATTCATGCTTCAAAACCCAACAGGAAAAGAACGGTTTGGTCTCGCGTTATTGCTTGGGATGCTCGGAATATTAGGTCCGCTTAATATTGATATGTACCTACCGAGTTTTCCAGGAATTGCGAGTGATTTAAATGCGAGCGCTTCGCTTGTTCAGCTTAGTTTAACGACCTGTCTGATCGGATTAGCGGTTGGACAAATTGTCGTTGGACCCTACAGTGATGGACAGGGGCGACGCAAGCCGTTGCTCATTTTTATTTTCTTATTTGCGGTCGCTTCGATTCTATGTGCCGTGGCACCGAACATCATAACACTAGTCATTGCCCGGTTTATTCAGGGCTTTACAGCTTCAGCGGGAGTTGTGCTCTCACGTGCTGTCGTTCGTGATGTTTTTAGCGGGAGAGAATTAACAAAATTCTTCGCTCTTCTTATGGTTATCAATGCGACAGCGCCAATGATCGCGCCCATTGCGGGAGGGGCGATTTTACTATTGCCGTTTGCGACTTGGAACACGATCTTCTATTTCCTTGGAATTCTTGGACTCATTATCGTGACGGTTATCGGTTTCCGACTACCAGAAACGTTACCGCCTGAGAAACGGCTGCCAAGCACGGTGAAGCAATCAGTGCGAACGATGGGAAGTCTGCTTAAGGACCGCTCCTTTATCGGATATGCGTTAACGATTGGATTTGTTCACGGTGGTAGCTTTGCATACGTATCTGGCACTCCATTCGTTTATCAAGGTATTTATAACGTTTCACCTCAAGCCTTCAGTATTCTGTTTGGAATTAACGGACTTGCGATTATTTCTGGGAGCTTCATGATTGGCAGGTTAAGTGCTTATTTTCATGAAAGAAGTCTTCTTCGTACGGCGGTTATTACAGCAGTCACGGCTTCATCGTTTCTTCTTCTCATGACGATTATTGAAGGGCCACTTGCAACGCTCGTCATCCCGATCTTTATTTACATGACAGCTATGGGAATGGTACTTACAAGTACTTTCACGCTTGCGATGGAAAAGCAGGGCCACCGCGCCGGAAGTGCAAGTGCGGTATTAGGCATGCTGCCGCTGTTATTCGGTTCGATGGTGTCACCGCTTGTTGGAATTGATGAATCAACTGCGGTTCCAATGGGAGCGATTTTGTTCACAACGTCTTCAATTGGTGCGATCATCTTTTTTACACTTACGAAAAAAAATCAAGTTCAAGCGACTTCCTAATCGGAGTCGTTTTTTCTTGCTTTTTTATTGTGGAAATTATATAGTGTATAAAGTAGATAAAGATTATCCAGTTTAAGAGAGGTGTTTCTATGCAAATGAAAACAGGTGTGGAGCAGGGCGTTTATGCCATCCTCATGCTGACGTTTTTACCGGAGAAAGCAGTTCTACCTGGAGAGGTGATTAGCTCTCAACTTGGTGGGTCTCCCACTTACTTTCAGAAAATATTAAGGCATCTCGTTAATGCGGACTTGATTGCATCAGTGCCAGGTAAAAAGGGTGGTTTCAAGCTTAAACAAAAAGCGAGTGATATTCGAATCTATGATGTTTACCTTGCGATCGAAGGAAAGCAATCGCTGTATTCGTCGACGGGACTTTTTCAAGATTTGCTGAACATAAAGGAAAAAGAGGTTGATCTGCTATCGAATTTAATGGATGAAGCAGAAGGTTCCTGGCAGTCTATTTTAAAAAGGGAAACGATTGGGTCGCTTCATGAGGAAATCATGAAAAAGTGTCCCCCTGAAAGTCTTGAACAATTACGAGCTTCGATTTACGAGAAAATGGTTTTATAAACAAGGAGGAGCAATAATGGAAAATCTAAATAAATATTTTGATCTTTTTGATCAATCGAGAACGAGTGACAAAGCAATGGAAGAATTAAACGGACTTTTCTCAGATGATATGGTGTTCGTGTTAAATGGCCAAAAAAAAGAAGGGATTGAGAATTGGAAGCTCTTTATGGAGCGCGTGTTTAGAAATAATAGTGATATTAAACACATGTATGAGGGATGGAAAAAGGTCGAGGGAAGCGATTTGTATGAAACTCCATGGGCTGTTTGTGGCAAGCTCTCCACAGGAAAGGTTTACACTCAGACCGGGAAAGACATCGCGAAATTAAATGAAAACGGGCAGATCACGTATTTAGAGAATGTTCCCGATCAAAAAGATATGTTTCAATCGTATAAAGAGTTATAAAAGTGGAACATGCGTGTGACGCGGGTTTGGTTATATCTTGTCTAGTACTATGTGAGAGCAACCGTCGTTACACGTTCTATTCATTCCAAACGCATCGTTCACTAAAAAAGAGGTAAACCAGAGGGCTATTATCACCTCTCTGAATTTACCTCTTTTTTATTCATTTTAGTAGGGAGAGGCGTCTCCTCTTGTTGGGAATTCTTGTCTTCATTCTTCGAGTCATTCGCTGTCTTGTATCGCTGCTGCTGTCGGTATCCGTATGTTGAGGAAAGAACTACTTCTTCATCTTCAAGGGCGGATCCAAGTGCGCCGATAATAATCGAGATGCTCGTAGCTGTCCACGTAATGTAGAAATAATTATCGTATCCAACAGAACCTGATAATTGCGATTCCAGCAGTCCCATCGGAATAAGAGCTATGACCGCTACGGCGAACATAAAAAATAGAATAATATAATAGAAACTAACCGTCACAAGCAGTGTTAGGATCGTTGCTACATTATAGAGGTTTCGAAGATATTTCGCTCGATCCTGCCTAGGTTTTTCCCATAGATTATGAGCTAGGACAAGCCAGCCAACCATTAAGAACGAGGAGACAATCATAAGCATAAACATTCTCCATAAACCGTAACTGTTACTTAACTGCCAGAGGGTAGGAAACACGAGAGCATAGGATCCAGTCGCAAAAGCAAAAATAATCACCTTTTTAAAAGCGGGGAAGATAACCACGGTCGGTTTGCTCTTACCATTCCAGTTAAGATGCGAATGGCGCCACTTAACCGTGACTTTACGATATATCTCACATCAATAGATGTTTCTTCTCCAGGCCTTACACGTTTAATAGGAGAAAACCGTTCGAATCCCCCTTTTTTAAAGAGCCTCTTCGACCCTTTTTCCTTCAAGTATTCGTATTCTTCATTTTCTTTTGCTTGTAATCGTCTTTGCGCTTTTTCTCGATCTTCCTCTGGGCTACCATAGTACATTTCGTTGACTAATTGTAGAATAGATTGCCTGATTCTTTTTACCATAGGGGTTGATCCTAATCCTGGAAGACTGATAATGGCTACTTTTTTATTTGTAGAAGCTTCTGCCAAAATAGGTTTTCTATCTTGAAAGAATGGTAAGTCTGTTAAACAAACGATGTAGTCCCAATCTTCTTCTTCCTTTCTCTTATAACCTGCTTCTAGAACTTCTTCAGGTTTTTCAGTGACTCCTGTGAGAGGATCAACGGTTGAATCTACATGCCATTCACACTCATCTTCTACGTAATAGCGAAGGAGCTTAGGCAATTCGCTACTTAATTGTTTACTTAGCTTTTCTGGATATCCAGGTGGGGTAACTAATCCAACCGACATCTTAGCTTGACTCACTTTTTCTTCCTCCCACTCCAATTTTATGTAACTATCTAGAAGAATGAATTCCCTATTTTATCAGAGTAAAACTGTTTCTTAACTGAATGTCGTAAGTTTACCATTTATCATTGAAATGGTTCCTTATATTTGAAATGATAGTAGGGAATAAATGGAATGAGGAGTGTGCTTGTGAGTAGTACCGTCGATTCAATTGTTACACTAAGCCTGATATACGGCTTTCCTATGATTGCGGTCATAATCAGGTATAAGAAGATGAATGCGAAAGAAAAAAAAGAAGTTCGCGAAAGTTTTGGCACACTAGAGTTTTTGTGCACTGGTGGCTTTCTCATAATTGGAGCGTTTCTATTATCAGTTGGCAATGTTTTTGAGTTTTTCATTGCAAAAGTAATGGGGCTCGTCTTTATTGTCCCTGGTGCGATCTTAATGACGATTAGAGTTTGGAAAAGAAGCAAAATGCGAAGTATCATCTTCTTTCTTTTCTTTAGTGTGATGATCTTTCTAGGAACGTGGTTTTAAAGTATTTGAAGCGAGAAACAATAAATGTTGGTGTTCTTAGTAAGGCAATTTGCTTCTACATACGTTGGGCCATCTCCTACAGCTGGAGACGGCCCTTTATTTTATTCACAAACAACCTCTACCCGGCCATACTCATCCACCCAGAGACCAATGACCCAAACTGGAAATCCCCATGATTTAACAACTTGGGTGGAAGCAGCGATATCTGCAAAGTGTTGGCGCTTGCTTACGGGATTGGCAGCACAGTCGCAATGACCAACGACCGCAATAACCTGAGAAGCATGAGCAGTGAGTGAAATAAGCGAGTTTTCTCTAATGCGCTCGATGTCACATCGTGGACCATGAGACAATACGCGATCCATACCTGGCTCTGTAATAAGATCAACGTAATCAAGACAATATTGTGCTTTTAGCCACTGTGTGACAGGGATTTGTGTTCGTCCATCTATGCAGTTCAATGCCGTTCCGAATCGTTTCTCCATGTTACACCTGTCTTTCATGCGCAATTCTTTCATTGCCAAATTGTATTATTAAGGGCGGTGGAAGGTGCTCTGGCTGTGGTGAAAGCCATAACCAGGATGGTAAGTTGTTTGCCCGTGATGGTAACCATAGCCAGGATAATAACTTCCGTGTCCGTGATGATAGCCGTAGCCGGGATTGTAACTGCCATGGCCATGATGATACCCGTAACCAGGATAGTAGCTTCCATGTCCGTGGTGATAATATGGTCGATACACGATCGTTTCCCCCTTAATTAGTTGTACGATAGTGTATGAGAACAAGAATATGATCGTATAGGCATTGGACCGTAAGTGCCTGTGACATATGCTAAAATGGAACTAGAAAACGAGTGGATAAGATGGAAGCGACCATCACGTTATTTATTTATGAAGGATCGGGATAACATGGATATTCAACTAAACAAAAATCGAATCAAAGAAATGTGTGGGGATCTCTCTTTCAAAAAAGGGGAGGCTTATTACCGTTCAAATAAAGTATCCTTTCAAAGTGATCAATCTGATCAATGTGAGGCCACCGTTCATGGAACAGAAGATTTTTTCGTATCGGTAATCAAGGATCAAGATGGCCAGCTTCAAACGGAATGCAGCTGCCCTTCCCTTGCAACTTTCCAAAAAGACTGTCAGCACATTGCGGCTGTCCTCATTGCGATCCAACAGCTTCAGCAAGCACAAGAGGAAAACAAGACTCATAATAGAGAGCTTACAGAAGACTTTATGACGCTGTTTACGAAGGATGGTTCTAAAAAGAGTGGCCATCAACGCTATTTTGAAAAAAGAAAGATGCTTGATGCGGTATTTACATGTAAACCTGTTTCGCTAAACGATCAGGCTATGCTTGGGATAGAAGTAGCGATTGAACAAACAAAAGTGCCTGGCATTCGCGACTTTCTTTCTCATGTGAAACAGGGGAAGCCTAGTGAAATCTCCGCGAACTTTACATATGATACAAATCTTCACTGTTTTTCAATTGAAGCAGATGCGATTCTTCATCACCTTATTCGAGTCGCTAGTGATGAGGAGGCCTTTCTAGAATCAGCGCCATACACATCCACAGACCATACGTCGAGAGACACCTTGATCATCTCGCCATCTTCGTGGATCAGCCTGATCCCTTTGTTAACAAAGGCACCAGACGTTAAGCTCCAGCATAACGGTCGTTTCTTTGAGCGTCTCAACGTGATCGACGGCTCACCACCGATCCGGTTTATCGTAGATGAGTCGGATGCGGACAGTTGCCAAGTCACGATTAAAGGACTCGAACGCATGACCATTTTGAATGCGTATCAATCGATGATCTATCATGGAACGGTCTTTCAATTAGAAGAGAGAGATTTTCATCGAATCGTTGAATTGAAGCAGATGCTCCCGTCACCCGGGACAAATTCTATTCCCATTCCTTACACACAGATTGATCATTTTCTTGAAAAAGTTGTACCTGATTTGAAACGAATGGGAAATGTAGAACTTTCGAGAGCCTTCCGTGAAAAATTTATGAAAACACCGTTAAAGGCGAGACTTTACTTAGATCGCATTAGAAATCGTCTGCTAGCAGGGCTTGAATTTCAGTATGAAGAAGTAGTGATTCAGCCGTTAGAGAATCGCGATGTGCCGGGTTCAACGATCATTCGAGATGTTGAGAAGGAAGAAGAAATTCTTGCGATGATGGAAGAGAGCGGATTTTCCAAAACGGACGGTGGCTATTTGATGCAAAATGAAGAGCTTGAGTATGAATTTCTCTACCATACCGTTCCAAAGCTTCAATCGCTGCTTCAGTTATATGCGACGACTGCTGTTCGAAATCGTCTTGTTCAAAAACCAACTTATCCTAAAATCAACGTGAAGGTGAAGAAGCGAGAACGAACAAACTGGTTAGAGTTTAAATTTGAAATGGACGGCATATCCGACAATCAAATTAAAGAAATCCTAGCTGCATTAGAAGAAAAGCGGAAATACTATCGTCTTCGAAGTGGATCACTCTTATCGCTCGAAACGAAAGAAATGGAGGACATTCACAACTTTTTAACGACCGTTCCTCCTCAAGAACAACTGGAACCGTATTTTTCGCTCCCCGTTACGAAAGGCGCAAATTTGATGGATGTGATTGAGCAGAAGAACATTTTTCAAGCAGACAAATCGTTTCGTGAATTTCTCGATTCCATGCGGCATCCGAGTAAATTGGAATTTGAAGTACCGCCCGAATTAGAAGGGGTTTTACGTGATTATCAAATTCAAGGATATGAGTGGATGAAAACACTTGCGAGCTATGGATTTGGCGGGGTACTCGCAGATGATATGGGACTCGGGAAAACGCTGCAGAGCATCACCTTTATCGTATCTGAGCTTACAGCCATTCGTGAACAGAAAAAGCCTGTTCTTATCGTCTGTCCATCATCTCTTACGTATAACTGGTACAATGAAATGAAAAAATTTGCTCCAGAGCTTCAAACGCTGATCATTGACGGCAATCAATCAACACGTGACAAGCTTCAGCAAACGGTCGAAGGAATGGACGTTATCATCACGTCTTATCCGTTACTTCGTCGCGATGTGAAATGGTATGAAACGAAATCCTTCCACACCGTCTTTTTTGATGAAGCACAGGCATTCAAAAACCCTTCAACTCAAACCGCCCGTGCGGTAGAGAAAATCAACGCCGATCATCGCTTTGGACTCACGGGTACGCCTGTTGAAAATGCGATTGAAGAGCTCTGGTCGATTTATCACGTTGTTTTCCCTGACCTTTTCAAGGGGATAAAAGCTTACGGTAACTTAACGAAAAAAACGATCGCGAGAAGAGTGCGACCGTTCTTACTTCGAAGAATGAAAGAGGATGTTTTAGCAGAGCTACCGGATAAGCTCGAATCTCTAGAGTTAACAGATTTATTACCAGAGCAAAAGAAACTATACGCCGCTTTCCTTGCGAAGTTAAAAACCGATACGCTCAAACACCTTGATCGAGATACGATTAGTAAGAATCGCATCAAAATCTTAGCTGGCTTAACAAGACTGCGCCAAATTTGTTGTCACCCCGCCTTGTTCGTTGATGGATATAAGGGGAGCTCTGCTAAATTCGAGCAGCTGCTTCAAATTGTCGAAGAATCAAGGCGTTCTGGTCGGAGAATATTAATTTTCTCTCAGTTTACGAAAATGCTTCAAATCATTGGGAGGGAGCTAGCCGCTCGTGGACAAAACTTTTTCTATCTTGATGGGGAGACGCCATCTATGGAAAGAGTGGAGAAGTGCAATCGGTTTAACAACGGCGAACGAGATGTTTTTTTGATTTCTTTAAAAGCTGGTGGCACAGGACTGAACCTAACTGGAGCGGATACGGTTGTGCTTTACGATCTTTGGTGGAATCCAGCCGTTGAAGAGCAAGCGGCAGATCGTACGCACCGTATTGGCCAGGAGAAAGTTGTCAACGTCATGAAGCTAGTAGCCCGCGGCACGATAGAAGAAAAGATGAACGACCTTCAGGAGAAAAAACGCGAGCTCATCGGGGAGATCATAGATTCAGACGAAAAGGCTAATACAAACTTAACGGAAGAAGATATACGAGAAATATTGATGGATGCTTAAATAGAATAAAAGCAAAATACTAAACCCCTGCGCACAGCGCGGGGGTTTTTTTAGATGGGGATTTATATCTTCCAATTTAGCGTTCACTTATTTTGATTATCCAGGTTTTAGGTAGGTCGACAGAGGGAAGAAAGACGTAAATGCAAGATGGAGGTAAGGGACATGAGCGAAGTAGCGATCAAACAAAGCATAAAGTGTAACACTGAATATACGAGTCTAAAAAAGGTATTAGTCGTAAAACCATCCTTTATGAAAATAACTGAAATTATAAATGAAACGCAAAAGCATTATGAAAGAAGTAACATTAACGTTCCTAAAGCATTACAGCAGCACAGTGAATTTGTTCACGTTCTTAAAGATCACGATGTTGATGTTCATGAACTTGAGGCGAACCCGGATTTTCCCGAGCAAGTCTTTACTCGGGACATTGGGTTTACCATTGGTCAAGAGCTATTCGTCGCTTCAATGAGTGAACAAGTTCGCCAGCAAGAAACAAATACACTAAAAACATGGCTGAAGGAAAGCTCGATCACTTATCAAGAAGGATTGCCACTCTCAATGGAAGGGGGCGATGTTGTCATTGATAGGTCGACCGTTTACGTTGGGGAAAGTGGACGAACGTCTAACTTAGCCATTCAAGAACTACAAAAGCGCCTACCTGATTATCAAATTGAACCGCTAACGTTAAAGGATGATATTCTTCATCTAGATTGTGTGTTCAACATCATTAGTGAAAAGGTTGCGCTCGTCTATCCGCACGCTTTTACTAGTGAGGATTTAAAGAAGTTAAATGCTCGTTTTCATTTGATTTACGTGTCAAAAGAAGAACAGTTTTATATGGGCCCAAATGTTCTTTCGATCGGTCAAGGTAAAGTCGTTAGCCTCTCGCAAAACAAACGTTTAAATCGCGTATTGGAGTCTGAAGGCTTTACCGTACTACCTGTAGACTTCTCTGAAATCATTAAATCGGGCGGTTCGTTTAGGTGCTGTACTCTTCCACTTCTACGAGGATAAGACCATGCCCAGTAGTGGAATGGTCTAAACGGTAATTTCTTATTAAAAGGAGAGAAACCAATGCTAAAGACAGAAAGTCGTTTCCTGTTAACGAAGGAAGATATTGAGAATCGAGAAGATCTTCCAGAATGGCTCTTAACAGAATATAAGACGTTCAGTGAGTTAGTTACAGATCCAACATTTCCTTGTTTTTTCGGTAGAACAGCTCAACTTAAAGGGGAGCTGCGCTATTCTTACATTGAACACGATGATTGGGCCAACTTGCCTGACGCGGTGGAAAGCTTTCTTAGCTTATTTCGTGAACCTACGAAAATAAGACATGGATTATTTATTTTTGTAGAGCCGGAAAGGGAAGAAAAGTCGATTGACTACTATCGTTCTTACTTCTGGGACATTCTACAGTATCTACATAACCAGGATCGTTTTCCATGGCCAAGTGAAGCACCAAAGGATCCAGAGCACTTTTTATGGGATTTTCACTTCGCGGGAGAGCCGATCTTTACTTTTGGAAACGCACCTGCCTATAAACAACGCAAAACGCGTAACCTTGGCAACAGCCTGATCTTAGGATTTCAGCCTAGAACGATTTTTCAAGGATTGGAAGGAACCGAAAAAGGCGGCATCATGTCGCGTGACAAAGTGCGTGCGCGTGTAGAGAAATGGGATAACCTTCCGAAGCATCCGGATATTAGCCACTTCGGAGATCCTAACCATAATGAATGGAAACAGTCGTTTATCGGGGATGACATAGAGCCAATCGTCGGAAAATGCCCTTTCCTTCATAAAAATAGTTAAGTTGAATTCTAGATGAATATGAAATAAGTAACCTTAACGACACATGAGCCGGCTCATGTGTCGTTTTATTAATAACCTATCATTCTTTTGGATTCCCACGTGGAATAATATGTTAAAATGGTACAAATCCAGCGGTTTTAAGAAAAGAGACGTTAGTAATGTAAGGGTTACCATAGTAAGAACTGAATAAAAAGCTCCTGGAAATGGATTGACTATTTTACAGATTCATTTGGGAGGTACTCAGATGGAGGGTCAAAAGAAAGAGAAGAAGAGTTTCTTTAAAATTCAGAATGAGTATAGACGAAAAATAAGGAAGAAACAGGAAGAACCTTCGCCGATAGCGGAAATGAAAAGCATCATACTAATCTTATTTACTTTGCTTTTTATGAAATTTTTATATTTATGGATGTAAGTAGAGCAATGAATCAAAACACAGCATTAAGATATGAATAGGTATTCGATTGAATACGAAAATATGGATTTAATCAATGTTCTTTAAAAGAATGTGTTCCTGAAAAAATACGTTACATCGTCATAGAATGGGGGGCTAATTATTGAATTCTTTAAAAATACCACAGTTAGAAACGGAACGCTTGATTCTACGAAAAATCACCGAGGGTGATCTTCAAACTATTTATCAATACGGCTCCAATCCCAATGTATCACAGCATGTAAGCTGGGAAACGCACCAGTCTATAGAGGATACGAAAGGATTCGTTCGAATGATCCTTGACGGTTATCGTCAAGAAACCAAAGCACTATGGGGCATGGAGCTAAAATCTTCTGGTCAGCTTGTCGGTACGATCGATTTTGTAACCATTGAGAGTAAACATCGAAAAGCAGAAATAGGCTATGTACTTGCTGAAGATTGCTGGGGCAAAGGGTATATGACCGAAGCGGCTAAGAAAATCATAGATTATGGATTTCATGTATTAGAATTAGAGCGAATTCAAGCCAGGTGCTTTGTCACGAACAAAGGATCCGCTAGAGTGATGGAAAAGGCGGGCATGACGTTTGAAGGCATTATGAGAAAAGCGATGTTTGCGAAGGGGAAGTTTCATGACTTTAAGATGTATTCAATTCTTTCGGATGAATTCAATCAAAGAGCAAAACGTCTCAAATAAATTCACTACAATAATTAATTTAATAGGCGAGGTGATTTCAGCTGAATGTCCCTACAATTGTAAGTCTTGTCATTCTATTTGCTGTATACATATGGGTTAGTGAGTATTATTTTAAAAGGCGCCTTGGTATTAAAGACCAAACGAAGTGGATGATGTCTAAGGATCGCAATAAAGTTGCCAAGGTCATTGATCTAGTATTAGTTGTTCTATTCATTTATTGTAATTTTGATTGGAATGTGGGACCTAATAGCGAAAACTATCCTGTTATGATGAAAATCAGCCCTATTTTTGCGTTGTTTTTTCTACACAATATGAATCAAGGAATCGAGGAACTTCTTAAAAATCGCTCTGGAAAATCGTATTACCATTATTGGTTAGGCTCTTTGATGAGCGTTCTATCTTTTTTGATTTTGTGTATAGATCAATATTCATAACCTATTCTCACTACATAATAAAATTAAATATGAAAAGTGGTGAACAAAGTGAAAGGCAAATGTCTCATTCTGTTAACAATTTTCTTGGCCTCTTGCTCTAATCCATCCTCATTATCAAATCTACCTGATGGGATTCTAGCTGGAACGAGCGAAAATTGGACTGTTCAATACGATCTCCGTGAAGAGAATGGAGAAGAGTTTAGAGGAATAATGCTAGAATATATTGGCGATGGTGAAATTCCTTCTACAAATATTACATATGCTTTTAGTGGTGAAACAGCTTACGATGTTGATTGGCAGAAAACCGGAGAAGTAGAAATGAATAACTCTAAGATCGAGATTGAAGATACATTAGGCTGTGCCTACCCCTGTGATGAGCTTCAGCTCGACAAGGGAATCCATACAGTCATCGAGTGGGACGGTCAAATGGAAGAGTTCGTTTTAAAAGGGAACAAGTAACGCCATTATAGAGACATGAAAAAAGGTTGAGCATTATACTCAGCCTTTTTGTTTACGGAAAAAGCGAAACGATTCTAAGGTGAACTTCGTATAGTTAGTAAGGGAACGCGGAACTTCTTTGTGAGAGGGAGAGGATGATAACAATCGAATTAAGAACAGGATCGCTAAAAGGATGTGAGAGTTGAATGGGGATGGGAGGTTTTTCGGTTGCATTAGTGGCGCTTCTATTCACCGTACTTGGCGCTTTAGTCGTCTTTTCGTTATTCAAATGGATTTTGAAAAAATAGTTTGCTCCATTCATGAACATAGAGAATTCAGTGAAACAAATGGAGTAACGCTTAGTGAGAAGCCGATCGGGAAGAAGCATTAACTGTATTGAGGTGATCTCTTGAAACGAATCTTCTTTTTTATCTTTGAAATTGCTGTGTTTGTTTTAATCATCTGGTCAAATATTCAAGAAGGTATTAAGTTCGATGATTTTACTGGCGTCTTTGTAAATGTAGTTGGCATTGTAGGAGTATTTGTTTGTATAGGTGGCATTGTGAGTGAACTACGGAAAATAAGAACGAGCGAATGAAAGTATTCCTTCATTAATTTGTTAGTGCAATCATACATATCCAAACCATGTTTCAACTCTATCAAAAGGGGCGAATGGAATGATGTTTAGAACGTTAACACGCTTAGGGAAAGTCAATTTTGCAGCAGGTGTTTTCTTTATCATCGCTGGGGTTATTTTGTTAGCAATAAAGGTGAATGAAGGCAGTGTAAAAGAGGATCAATCGATGATCTTAGCCTCTATATCTCTAGGACTAGCGCTGTTTTTCTTATCACTTCTTTCTAGAAAGAACCAACAGGAATAAACCGATAAGAGAGGGCTAGGGAAAAGTTGAAAGATAGTTATGAATTCTATGTTCATGTGTTGTTACTTTAAGATTTGAGGGTGATGTAGTGGAAACGTTTTTTCCAAAGGTCATCATAATGATGACGGTTGTTGGAGTGGCGCTTTATTTCATAAATAAAGCCCTAAGAAAATGGCTTAAGGTTGAAAAGAAACAGATCTTCTCGTATAACCATGTGAATGAACTACATAAGAAATGGGATTGGGGCATTCGGATTAGTTTTATCGTTTTATTGATCATTAGTTTTGTCGTTCATATTTATCGAGGTTTTCATGATCCTATTTGGTACCTACAAACACATATTCTTTTGTTTGTTTTTATTATTGCGTCGGAAGCGGTTCGAGTCATTATGGAGAAGAAGTATGCAGCTAATAAAAATGATTATATTTTCACATCGATTCAATTGGCGCTCATCATTATCTTCTTAACATCAATGTTTTCAACAAACTTTTTTGGGTTGTTCACTGCTTAGTATTAGTCGTTTTTTGAAGTGAATAAAAACTAAAAATAGTAGCTGATCAAAGGACTTAGAGTTAAGTCACGAAGGGAGAACACGATGATTCAATTTGAAAAACCGGATGTTGAACAATTCTTTCGAACGTTTGGAATTCAGACATTTGCCGTTAGTCCAGACGAAGAACAGTTGGTGTTCAGTACGAATTTAAATGGAACGTACAATTTGTGGGCTTTGGATCTTCCACACACGTTTCCTTATCCTTTGTCATTTAAGAATCAAAGCTGTCAGGAACTCATTTATGACAAAAGTGGGGCGTATGTTATCGCCGTTATGGATAAAGATGGCGATGAGAATGGACAGATTTATGCTGTTTCCGCTAAAGGCGGACAGGTGAAAACGCTAAGAGAAGCAGAAGGCTTTAGTCATCACATGCCAATCCTATCAAATGATGGGAAGCAGTTATTTTATACTTCGAATAAAGAAGATCAAACGTTTATGAAAAGCTATGCTTACAACCTTGAAACAACTCTGGAGGAGACGATTCTCCATGGAGAAAAAGCGATTACGTTATTGATGGTCAAAAGTCCTGAGGAAAGCAGTATTCTTTATGGAAGATTCTTTGGAAATACCTATTCACTTCCTTACGTGAAGGTTGGAGAGGAACAGATCTTAGTAACCCCTGATCGAAGCCCAGAGCATACATTTGCTGGGGCTGTGTACACTTCGGAAACGGAAATATACTTGCTCACGAACTATCGAGAGGACTTTTCATATCTTGCGAAGTTCGATCTTACAACGAGAGAATTCCAAAAGGTCGTACAGCTTGAAAATGAAGATTTATCGGATATCCAGTACTGTAGTAAGGATCATCGTCTTTACCTCGTTAGTCAAAAAGGTGTAGTAGATGCATTCTATGAATATGATCTTCATTCTGGTGAACTTAAAAAGATTGATGCCCCTGTGAGCATCATCGAAAAAGTGGTTATTGGTGGAAATGGTGGCGTTTATCTTCTTGGTTGTTCGGCGACTATTCCCTTCAATATTTATCAAAAGTCGAATCAGGGCTGGTCACGGTTAACAAACTATAGCGTTCCAGGCGTAGCTAGGGAAGAAATGGTTGTGCCTGAAACGGTTACTTATCCTTCTTACGATGGTCTTCAAATAGAAGCTTTGCTTTTCCAGGCAAGGGAAGAAAACGACAATGGACATACGATACTGTGGCCGCATGGAGGTCCACAAGTTGCTGAACGGGCTTCGTTTCGTTCACTCTTTCAATTTTTGCTGCATCGTGGCTATAGTATATTTGCTCCAAACTTTAGAGGCTCATCAGGTTATGGCCTTTCTTTTAAAAGATTAGTAGAAGGCGATTGGGGTCATGGTCCACGTCTTGATAACATTCACGGACTAGAATGGTTGATTGAGCAAGGCTATGCTGATCGAGAGAAAATCATGCTGATGGGCGGTAGCTATGGAGGGTATATGGCGCTTCTTCTTCATGGTAGGCATCCTGACTATTTTAAAGCGGTAGTGGATATCTTTGGTCCTAGTCATTTATTTAGTTTTGTCGATTCGGTGCCTGAGCATTGGAAGCCTGCGACGAAGAAGCTTATTGGAGATCCAGTGAAGGACAAAGCAAAATTAACAGAGGATTTCCCCGCACACCTACGTAGAGACGATGACAAAACCAATGCTCGTGATTCAGGGAGCACAGGATCCTCGCGTGGTGAAAGAAGAATCTGATCAAATTGTAAAAGCTCTGAAAGAAAGAGGAAGAGATGTTGATTATCTTGTGTTAGAAGATGAAGGGCATGGTTTCTCAAAAAAAGAAAATGAAATGGCTGTCTATCGAAAAGTGCTCGCGTTTTTTGATCAATATAGTTGAAGGAAATAAAAAGAGTGTGAGGCTATCACATGAGCAAGGCTTTTATAGAAGGAAGGGGATCTACTGGGTAGTAAAGCAGCTTTCATTGAAAACATAAAAAGAAAAATCTTTGCTGGATCGTTCACGATTCTTCTGTTATCAAGTATTTATTTCATTGTTTCTGCGGTTCTTATAGACGCTACGCTAAGTAGCGGTCTCGCAGAGCTTCAAGAAGATACGGCGTATATATACATCATTCTGTTCTATGGAGTCTTTTTTTACGGAGTGCCGGTT
Source organism: Anaerobacillus sp. QJM3NY_17 (assembly GCF_056173665.1). Classification (NCBI taxonomy): domain Bacteria; kingdom Bacillati; phylum Bacillota; class Bacilli; order Caryophanales; family Bacillaceae; genus Anaerobacillus; species Anaerobacillus sp. QJM3NY_17. The sequence goes on from NZ_CM149685.1 coordinate 1,096,472, forward strand.
TCGCTAATAAGTGATTCGTTGGCTAAGTCGATTGCAATCACAACTCGTCAAAAGGATATATATATGACGACTATTCTGCACTTGCTAGCTGGCTCTATAGTAGGCTTAGGTAGCCTCATTCCTGCCGTAACGTTTTTGGTTATCGATCGATTATTAATAAGGAAACCTATCCACTTTCGGTTTGGTGCAATCATGTTCATTTCCTTATGTGCGATGACATATATGATCGATGTCAGCATTAAGGAAGTGTTTGGACTTAGCTGAATGATAGGTGAAGGAATGGTTTCTCTCAAATGAGTCAAAATCGAGAAACAACTTAGGGTGTGAATTTTCATAAGACGTAAGGGGATGGCATATGACGAAACGTTTATTACTCTTCCTTCTGATTGCATTACTAACTGCTTGCAGTGGGGAATTGAACGGTGAGGAAGCGCCTAAACCAAAAGTGGAAGTGTGGAATCTTGATAAACAAGCGAAAACTGAAATAGCGCACAGCGCAAAAACGGTGTGCTGGAATGACTGTGTCATGGTAACAAAAGCTAATAATGAATCACAGAAAAACCCCGAAATTGTCGATATCGGCAAGCAATCCATAGGCATCAGTTTTGACGAGATGGAGCCAGCGCCATCTACGATCAATCTCATAAATGAAACGACGGGCGAACATATTAAATTGGATTCAAATAATATTACCATTAGCCCTTCGACTAATGGTGAAACAGTCTATCGTCTTCATTTCTTCTGGAATGGGAAAGGCGGTAAGTCTTTAGGAGAATCAACTTATCGGTTTGGTGTAAAAACGAGTAATGATTACCAGGTGAAGTAAAGGTTGGCTAGTAAAAGAAATAAGGTATTGCAACAAATAAATGCGATTAAGCAAAGGGGAAGAGAATGTCTATGGTATCAGCATGCTTAGGCTGTCAATTGGCAAACAAAATCGAATCGGTACATGTTGTATACGAAGATGATGATGTTTGTTGCTTTTTAGATATTGAGCCGTTTAACGAGGGTCATACGTTAATTGTACCTAAGAAACACTTTTTAGATGTGGAAGAGTTAGACATGAAAACAGCCAATGCGATCATGGTTGCTTCAATGAAAATTTCCCGAGCAATCAAAGCACTTTACGCGCCTGATGGAATCACAGTTTGCCAAAATGGCGGGACTTTCAACGATTTGAGTCATTACCATATGCATGTGATCCCGAGATATGAAGGACAAGCTTTCTATCATGAAGAAGAGAGCGAGAATGGTAAGGAAAAAGCTAACTTAGGAGTCACGAAAGAGAAGTTAATGAAACAAATGGAAATGATGTCGTAAAGTGAAAAGTTGGTTTTTCATTAGAAGAACTTAAATGGCACTCCTGTGAAATGATTGAATTTTATTGTTTGTTTTGAAATAATTGGAATTATATATTAATGAAAAATATTGTTCAAACCATTGCTACGGATAGGAGGGAAATTCCTGAAAACAGAAAGATGTTATCTCCGCTTATTTTCGGAGAGAGATTATGAGTCTGTTAAACAGCTTTATGAGAATGAGGATGTGCGAAAATATTTAGGTGGAACAGTGGAGGAAGAGGGGTTTAAGCATCATTTCACACATATGCTTCACGCAAAGAAAGGCCGCTACTGGGCGATCTTTCTAAATGACAGTCATGCGTTTATCGGTTTTGTTTTTCTTGATTCTTATCATGATGGTGCTCGTACAGAGATCGGATATCAGTTTCTACCACAGTACTGGCGGAAGGGTTATGCGAGCGAGGTCGTTACTTATGTAATCGAGTACGGGTTTAGTGAATGGCAGCTACAAGAAATCGTCGCCGAGACACAAACGCGAAATATGGCGTCATGTAAGCTTTTGCGAAAAGTGGGTATGACGTGTGAAGCCCAATTGAAGCGATTTGGTGAAGAACAATCGGTGTTTAAACTCTTCAATCCTACCGCGAGCTAGATACATAGTGTGAAATCACTGCAATAGAGGAGCTTGCGAAATGAAATGGAATAGAAAAATGGTTACACTGAGCGTGGTTACTTGTTTGATGCTAGCTGCGTGTGGAAAAAATTCAGCCGGTGAGCAAGCCGAGTCGAATGGCTCGAATGAAATGGTTAATAGTTCGAGTGAAGAATCCGACACTTCGATGAATGAAGAAGCAAGCACCGAAACGAGCGATGAAGCTTCTACTGATGAAGAAGGAACGGAAGAAGGCGAAGCAACATCTGATGATCCGAGTGACGAGGGTACAGAAGAGAGTACGAATGATCATACAGAAGGTGATTCTAAGGAGGAGACTTTAGAATCGAGCGAGGTCACTATAACTTCTGGTACTTCGGCTGTCGATTATTTGAAGCGTGAATTAGAAGCTGATGAAACACAAAACATTGATTTTGAAGATATCGTTTTTAGAGAGATGGGACCGATTCAAACAGATGACGGGGGACCTCATTATACTGTGCAACTTACTTCCAAATCCCTTAAGGAAAAGGGTGGTTCTGGAACGGTAGGGTTGTACAAAGTGTATGAAGATGGAACGTATGAATTGAACTGATCACTCGTTTGATTTCTAATACGATGAAATTTCTAAGGAAGAGCTTTTCCGGGACGAGGAGAAGCTCTTGTTTTATAATCACAAGCGTTAGTACGGAGGAGGATGAACAGTTAGTGAATCGAAATATTCTCATATGGGATCTCATTTGCTACGTTGTATTTCCGATTGGCATTTGGCACCTGTCTCGAGACATCATTGGTGATTACTATGCTATGCTTATTTCAACGATTCCAGGGTTTATTTATAGTATTATCCGCTTTGTTTTACTGAAGAAAATAAACTTTTTTGGGATTTTTCTCATTGTGACGTTAGCAACGAGTACGTTAGTAGACGTTCTTTCAGGGTCTGCCATTCAAATGCTTTGGAATCACGTGGTCTATTCTTATGTAATCGCATTGATTATGATCATTAGTATTTTGATCAATCGACCTATTTATTTATTGTTTACAGTCGATATTATGGAGCTCCAAGGAAGGAGCCGTCGCATTCTAAAACAGGAGTTTTACCAGAAGAAAATCTTAACGATATTTAAGCTCATCACTTTTGGTTTTGCGTGTAAGGATATCATCGTAGCGTCGATTAATGTTTGGCTAATCTTGCAATATGGGGTAGATTCTTTTGATAAAGGTATTCTTCTGAAACAAATAGTCGGTTGGGGGATTACGCTTATCTCCGTCTACGGGTTTTTCCATATTGCCAAATTACTACAATACAAAAGCAACAAAGAATTGGAACAAACGTTATAGCAAAATTGTATGAGAGAAGGCTTCGTAACAAAGGGGTAAGAAGAGAAAGGCGGCTAAACAGTGTACTGGTTTATAGCATTATTTGATGAGAAGACGGAACAGCAGGTGAAAGACATATGGAATGACCTGAGTGAGCAATCCATTTCTTTCTACGCAGAGGAAGTGAAGGATGGTAGACCGCATATTACATTAGGAAGCTATGAAAGCTTAGATAAAAAGAAGTTCATAGACGAAGTGGATGATTATTATAATGAAAAAGGTGGTTTTGAGATTACGTTTAATACAATCGGATCTTTCCTAGATTATGGAGCGATCTTTCTAACGCCTACAGTGACGCAGGAATTGCTTACGTTTCATGCGGATCATTATCAAAACCTTGGCGAATTCAATGAAACAGCTAACTCTTTATATTTACCTGGAAAGTGGATTCCTCACTGTACGTTAGCTAATGATCTTTCTCATGAAGATTTAGCGAAGGTCTATCACTACTGTATTGAACGGAATGATACGATCTATGGCAGAATCGAAGAAGTGGCACTGATCGAATTGGTTGAAGAAGATGAGGACGGAATGAACGCGCCGATTATTTACTCCAAAAGGTTAAAATGATGAACTTCTATGAAAATCATAAGAAAAAGCAGGTCACACTAAATTGATGTGAACCTGCTTTTTCTTATGTGTTTTCTTGTCCGCTTATTTCATGACCTTGCTCTTTAGATACCAGAAAAGGAACGAGCATTGGAATAATTAACACAAGCACGAGCAAGCGAATGACCTGCATGGCAGCGACGATGCTGGCATCTAAGTCAAGAGATGCTGCAACAGAAGACATTTGCGGTGCGCCAGCTGGAACGATCGCGAGTAGACTTGTAATGAAATCGAGCGGTGTCATGAGATAGAACACAAACGTTACGACAAATGTTAAGAAAAAGAATGAGAGAAGAATCCAAACACTTGTCCACCCAATTTCTTTGATCTCCTTTAAAGCTTTGCGATCAAATCGCACTCCGATGATGACGCCTAGCATCGCCATCCCCAAACCTACAAGGAGATTCGGCATGGTTGGAAGCTGTTGGATAAACGTGTGAAAGAGAAATCCAATAATAATCGCGTATAGAAAAGGGGCGATCGGAATGCGCCATTTCTTTGCGAGGAAAAGGGTGATTCCAATTAACAAAAGGTAGAAAAGAATAGCAAATCCCATCGGCATATTCACTTGAGAAGTGGCTTTCATCGCAGCGCCCTGTACTTCATCTGTTGATAGAAAGGAAGACATAAAACCAGCGACGAGCGGGATAGTTGAGACGAGCATCATGATGCGAACCGTTTGAAAGGCAGCAACCATACCTAGGTTCGCCTTGTATTCGCGGCTCAGAGCCATCATGACCGATGCACCGGCTGGTAAACAGCAGAATAGCGCTGTTTTTGAATCAAGATTTGAATAGTTATTTAGAATTTTTCCTAAAACCCAGCTTGCAATTAATAAGATGATCATTGAGACGGCTAGAGGGAGTAGGTAACTTGCGACCTCCTGAAACATTTTCGCTTTAATACTTAAGCTGATGCTGACACCGATCACGGCTAACGAGAGGTCAAACAATAAATTCGGATATGCCATATCATCAATCATAAGTCGATAGAAGGCTCCAACAAGCATTGCACCTAGTAACCATCCAGCTGGAATGTTGATAAGATCAAAGAGAAACCCAACGGTAAAAGCTATGAAGAGTAGTAGTCCTTTTTTCATTCAAACAGCACCTTCAAAAAACAATATCGTTGTATGTCGAGAAGACCAGATCGTAACAGTCTTTCTCTTGAATCGAGAACAGTGATTTTCATCAGTGTAGCATATCTTCATTAGCATATTCATGCGATACGGTTCGCTTTAAATGTTCACAAAATGTTCACTTACGAGCGCGAATTGAAATGACTATACTTGTCACTATGCTAGAAAGAAAGGATGAGTTGTTTTGCCAGAAACGAAAAAAGAAGGTTTTTATTTTGGATTAATGATGTGTTTTGGAATGGTATGTGTGATGACATTCTATAACTTATCTACGAATGGATTATTGGGAGAAATGGCTCTTATAGAATTGCTGATGAGTCTATTGCTTGGCTATATTATCGCTTTGTCATTTGAATTTATTGTGGTAGCTCCCATTGCGAAGAAAATTACGTTTAGTTTGCCTTTTAACAAATCTCATAAATGGAAGGTCATTTTAATTCTTTCAACTTGTATGGTTATCGGTATGGTATTCTTTATGTCTTTTTACGGATTAATAATGTCATATGCTAATATCGGATCTATGGAGCATTCCTTCCTAAGAGAGTATGTTTCGTTATTTATGAAGAATGTCATTGTAGCCTTCCCGTTACAGCTCCTTATTATGGGCCCACTCGTTCGGTGGTTGTTCGTGAAGTATGTAAAAACGAATAAACCAATGAGTGCTAGAGCGCAGTAATGGAATAAGTAGCGGTGAATTTGGTTTATTGGGGAAGTGAACAACTTCGTAAAGAAAAAAGGATGCGCTTCTGGAGTAACGGGTTATGTTTTAAGGTGAAAATCATCATTTATAAGCTATTTTAGAACAGAAAATAACTCTAATAAAAGTCTCACAATTATATCCTTAAAATAACTCTTGAAAAATCACCGTTAGGTGGTTTTTTTTGCGTCTAATAATGAATTAAGTATCTTAAAAAAACCTAGGAGGATTTACTGCATAATAGTATAGCTTGTTTTATAATAAAAGCAACTAGTTTATAACTATAGGAGGAGAGGCAATTGCAATCGATTACGTATGAAGATTCTTTCCAATTCATCGAATTTTTCGAAGCAAACATCCAAGTCTTTACAGATACGCTCCTAAAGGAAGCTGTCAACGTTAAAGATAAGATCTATGAAATACTAAGAGTAGGCAATATCGATCTTGTTACTAATGCTCAAACACTCGTAGTTTATATCATTGAAGAGAATGATCAGGACCTTCACGCATTTGCGGAACAAGAAGGAATTGCCTGGGCAACACATTCCCTTGCTATCTCTTTTAAATTAGAGTGGGTACAAGCTATACGTCGAACACTGTGGATGTTTTTTCAAAAATATACCGAGGAAAGTAATGATAAGGATTTTAATTTCTTTGAAATGGAAAAACAAATTAACAACCGAGTAGACTACTTTTTGAATTCCTTTTTCATAAGTTATACGAAATATAAAGATTCGCTTATAAAGGCTCAGAGAGAACTAGTTGAAAATCTTTCAGTACCAATTATTCCAATAAACCACTCAGTAAGCATTCTCCCTTTAATAGGAGCAATTGACGCTCAACGAACCGAAATACTTGAGGATAAGGTATTATCCGTAATAAGCGAAATGCGTATCCAAACTTTGATTATGGACTTGTCCGGAGTTGCAGAAATAAGGCGTGAAGAGGTTTACCGATTGATTCAAATCATTGATGGCGCCTCACTAATGGGGTGTAACACTGTCATAACCGGATTAAGGAAGGAAGTTGTAAGGAAAGTAACGGAGCTTGGCATTAAATTAGGTGAAGAAATCAAAACGTTAGGTACGTTACAGCAGGCATTAGGGAAATATTTTATTGCTTAATGATGCTTACCTGTGTTTATAGATACTATGATAATAAATTAAAAGACGGACCCAAAAGAACGATCCGCCAATTATATATCTAGTTATTCTGTTTTTTAAAGCAACCGTTCGTAATATAAAGTTAGCCAGACTTTTCTGGTTAACTTTTTTATATGTTCTTACTATAGCGGTGATGGGGGCTGAACGTTGCGCATCTGAGGCTCTATTCCCGTTAGGTAAACAGTTCACTCCCTACTTGTACATACATAAGGCTTAAAATCCAAGCTCCCTTTAACTAACCTTCGAGTTAATCGAAGAAAAGAAGTTTCTCTCTTTTTACATTTCACCATATAATTTCCATATTATCCATTCATTATCTACCGAAATTGAAGTCGATTTCAAGTACTAATTCTGAAGCGTACAATGGATGTCTAAATGATATTCTAAAAATGGTTGAAAGATACAACCAAAACAGCAACACCATGGAAAAGTAAAGAGTCTGATTTAGCTATCAAATCAGACTCTAGAACAGTATATATTTGTATATTTGCAGCTCTAAACAGAACCTGTTATGGCTGCAGGGCATCCTATTCTAGTTGGTTAGTTGAATCGTTAGATGGAGAAATTTAAAATTCTTCATAAGTAGCTGGATCTTGATCATTCAATCGTCCATTTGGTTTCGTTAATTCAGCCATCATCGCCATTTCTGTTTCATTTAAAGAAAAGTCAAAAATAGAGAGGTTCTCAAGCTGACGTTCTGGAGAAGAAGATTTAGGAATCGGGATGGATCCTAATTGATAATGCCAGCGTAAAATCACCTGAGAGACTGATTTGTTATGTTGATTTGCAATTTGACTGATCGTTTCATTTTCTAAAATGTCAGTCACTCGAGCTAGCGGACTCCAGGATTGTGTTTTGATGTTGTTTTGTTGATGAAATCTTCTCTGATCTTCCTGGTTGAAGAAGGGGTGTAGTTCGATTTGATTGATGCTTGGCTTTACGCCGGTTTCCTTTTCCAATTGCTCTAGATGCTCCGGAAGGAAATTACATACGCCAATCGAGCGAATGAGTCCCCATTTCTTAGCGTCAATTAAAGCTTGCCAAGCTTCTGGATAAAGACCTTGTTTAGGGTTCGGCCAGTGAATGAGGTACAAATCGTAATAATCCAGGTTGGCTCTATATAACGACTCTTGAATGGCTGTAACAGCTTTCTTATATTCTTGATAGCGACCTGGTAATTTAGAAGTGACGCGCAGTTCATTTCTAGGAACTGTACTTCGACGAATGGCTTCGCCTACGGTTCCTTCGTTTTCGTAATTGTAAGCTGTATCGATGAGGCGATAGCCAACGTCAATCGCACTATTAATAGCGGTTGCCCCTTCATTTCCATTTAGCAAGTAAGTACCGAAACCGATAGCGGGTAGTGTAAGTCCATCATTCAACGTTAGTTCTGGGATTGATTCCTTCAACAAAGATCATTCCTTTCAATAATAATTAACTTTTTTATCTCACTTTAAATCTACCACTTCCTAAAAAATGCAAACATATGTAAGCGTATTAACAGTAAATTTATTTGTGAAGGGAGATGAAATCAATTAGAATTCATCAAAAAAAGCTTATTGGCCAGTTGTGACCAGATAAGCTTTTTTTATATAGCGTCATGAGAGGCTGTCTCATCAAGTGAAATTGGCGATTTGTTCGTAACACTCCGTACGTGTTTGGGGAGGATTGATGCCTCTTCGGATGATTTCGCTCGTTAACATTTCAATAAAAGCTTCATCTAATTGAAGAGTATACGCATCACAAAATGCAATTAGTAAATCCTTAGTTGATAAGAGTCGCAATCTATTCGCCCTCCCTATTGTATTTGGTTTTGTTTAAACGGTTATTGAATAGCGCTGCTTAATTTTGACGTTTGGCATAATCAAAATAATGAAGCAGAACCTTTTTCCCTTTTAGCCGTTTTTCCAAATAAGAGATAAACAAGGAGGTAGTGGATGGCTCATAGAAGTTATTCCGATGAACGTTAATTTCATGAATGGCTGATTGGTCAGAACGTTTTGGACGATAAGCTCGATCAGACGTCATCGCAATGAAGCTATCGATGACTCGAAGAATCGAAACAAATCGAGGAATTTGCTCATATTGTAATTGATAAGGATAGCCAGTACCATCGCTATTCTCATGATGATTTAGTATAAGAGACGGCTCAATATCAATCTCTGGAAAATCATTAAGTAGCTCTATTCCAAACTCTGGATGCCGCTCGACATACTCTTTCTCATAAAGGGTTAGTGGGCTCTTTTTTTGAAGAATTTCTGTTGGGACAAGTAGTTTACCGATGTCATGTAGCAAAACAGACTCAAGAAAGCGCCGTTTCAACAGTGATCGGAAATTGTAATGCAAACAGAAATCAATAAAGTAGCTCGTAGTTTGTACTGAATGGAGAAAGCTATGAGGGTCGTGACGTCTTAGGAGTTCCATCATTCGCAGTGTGTGTGATGAAAATAAATTAGCGTGCCCGTACAATGTACACTTTTCCATGTTCATTCTCCTTTTTAAGGAGCCGGTTGCACTACTTGCTCCCTATCACTCAAGTGCCCAGGCTAGAATGATAGTTCATCGCATTCTCTTTTTTTGTGGTTCTCTTACTGAGGTATCTTGACATAAGGATATACTTATATAATAAATACCATAAAAAGGTGAATTTGTTAACTGTTTTCTTTGATTTTTCAGTTTTTTTATTTGGAATGCCAATGAAAGGAGATTGAGAAATGAGTTCTGACGTACTAATTGTTGGCGCAGGTCCTACGGGTCTTGTATTAGCACTCCACCTAGCGAAATATGGAGTTTCATTTCGGATCATCGAGAAAAATGAGGGACCCGGAGAAGCATCGCGTGCGCTAATTGTACACGCTAGAACCCTAGAATTTTATAACCAAATGGGCTTCGCGGAAGAAGTCATCCACCGGGGGATTAAATTGAAGTCTATCCAATTTCGAGAAGGAATGAAAGCAAAAGCCAACATCAATTTTCACGATCTTGGAAAAGGATTAAGTCCTTTCCCATTTGCCCTAAGCTATCCGCAAGATGATCACGAGCAGCTGCTAATTAACAAATTAGCCGACGAAGGCGTTGAGGTAGAATGGAAGACAGAGTTGGTTTCATTTATGGATGAAGGGGACCATGTTCAAGCCGTTATTAAAAAAGATAATAAGGAAGAGCGGAGTGAGTTTTCATATATATGCGGGTGTGATGGAGCACACAGTACCGTTCGAAGAGAAGTTGCTTTTGATTTTCCAGGTGGAACGTATGAGGAACTGTTTTTTGTGGCAGATGTTAAAGCGAACACTGGCCAGTTATCTGAAAGTAGTTTAAATGTGTATTTAGATTCTGACACCTTTTACCTGTTCATGCCAGTTAGAAGCACGGGAATGGAGCGGATTATTGGAATAGTTCCTCGCCATTTAACCGATCAAAGCTCAGTTGCGTTCAAGGATTTCCAGTCGCTGATCGAGCAGAGAACAGGCATAACGATTCAGCATGTGAACTGGTTCCAAACGTACAAAGTTCATCATCGCGTTAGCAGTCATTTTAGAAAAGGACGTGCCTTTATTGCCGGAGATGCTGGGCACATTCATAGCCCGGCTGGCGGACAGGGCATGAACACCGGGATTGGGGACGCGGTGAACTTAGCGTGGAAGCTAGCCGCAGTGCTGCTTCAGAAAGCGGATGAAGCTATTCTTGATACGTTTGAAAAGGAGCGCATTGGCTTTGCGAGAACGCTAATCGATACAACAGATCGAGCATTTACTTCTATTATAGGCGATCACATGACGAGCAGATTACTGCGCAAAATCGTTATACCGAACGTGGCTCCATTTGCGCTTCGTTCCTTTTCAATTGCTCGAAAAGCAGCCTTTAGAAGGCTTTCTCAAATCAACATTCATTATCGCGAAAGTCATCTTAGTGATGGTACAGCGGGGGAAGTTCATGGTGGAGATCGCCTGCCATGGATTCAAACAAATTCATGCAATAATTATGGAGCGCTTAAGTCAATGGATTGGCAGCTTCACGTATATGGTCAGGCAAATGAAGCCGTTAAGGATTTTGCCAGGGTATCTGGATATGCTCTATATGAGTTTAGCTTTGAAAAAGCAATGACGAAAAAAGGATTGCAGGAAAATGCGCTGTACCTGATCCGTCCGGATGGTTATGTAGCCTTAGCGGATAGTGAACAGAAAGTGGAAAGATTGAAGCAGTACGTATCAAAATTCAATATTTTATCTTTATATAAGGAGACTTAAGTGCAAAGTTCAGTTATTTTTGTCCTTAAGTCTCCCTGCTTTGTTTAGACATTGTGATGAAAATATCGGTAATCACTTTTGCTACATATATAACGAATAAGTAAGCCCCTAATAAAACAAACCAATTCGTGTATAACTTAAAGAGGTCGAGCCAAATTAAAATCGGTTTGAAAATAAATGTGAATCCTAAAGCAGAAAGCGTGCCATATAACCAATAGTTTTTCTTATGTGATAAGCACCACTGATAAAGCAAAATAAAGTATACAGGGACAAGAGCCCCATCGATACTAATGCTTGCAGGTAATTGCGGAATCGCAATATAAGGGTAGTCCCACCAGGATTTACGAACACCTAATGCATCCACATAAGCAGCTATGACGTGAACGGAATACCCAAAAAATCCAAGCAGAAAAATGTTGCGCCGATCGATTCGAAAATAAAGAACCACAAGCGGCACTAAGATGAACGCTAAAATAAGCCAGAACTGCCAGGTTGTATAGTCAGAATAACTTTGCCAATAATGATTCGCTTTCTCTTCAAGCTCTCTTCGCAACGATACAAGTTGATCAAACTGCTGTTGTCGATCCATGATGAACACCACCTTTAGGGATAGTATTCATCGGACAAATAGTTGTTATTACGATTTTCAGAAAAATTTTTATGGCAAGCACTTAACAGTGAAAGTGGTGATTTTTCTTATTTTTTGTGAAAAATCATTTATGCATAAGGAGTTTGAGTTTTTATAGCGAAATGATTTAGAAGTGGAGTTTCATTATTCTAAAGGGAGTGATCGAATGGTTCAAACGGCGAAGCACGTGTTTGTGAATTTACCAGTCAAGGATCTCGATAAATCCATCGCTTTTTTCTCTGAAATTGGCTTTGAATTTAACCCACAGTTTACAGATGAGAATGCGACGTGCATGGTGATCAATGAAAATACATTTGTTATGTTACTTGTAGAGGAATTCTTCAAGACATTTACGAAGAAGAACCTTACGAACGCCAGAGAATCAACGGAAGTCATAATGGCCCTTTCTGCAGAAAGCAATGATGAGGTGGATCAAATGGTGAATCGTGCGCTTGCAGCTGGAGGTAAAGCTTCGAATGATCCCATCGATCATGGATTCATGTATGCCTGGAGTTTTCAGGACATTGATGGGCACTTGTGGGAAGTGATGCATATGGATGAAAGTGCAATTGAGCAGGGAGAATAGCTTCATAAACCAAAACACCTCATCCGTTAGGGGATGAGGTGTTTCCGTATGCTTTCACTTATTCAGCTACAACAAACTCAAAGTTACCTTCGAATTTCACGTCTTTCCCAAGCAAGAACCCGCCTGTTTCCATCGCTGCATTATACGTCATGCCGTAAGCTTCACGATTCACCTTACCGGAAACGTCAAAACCAGCTACTGTGCTACCGTCAAGTGGGCTTTTGGATTTGCCGTTATATTCGACTGTGAACGTTTCTTCTTTCGTTACGCCTTTAATCGTGAAATCTCCTGTTACATCGTACTCTTCGTCAGATTTCTTAGTAATCGACTTACTTTGGAAGACCATATTTGGGTATTGATCCGCTTCAAAGAAATCGCCAGAGCGAAGATGACCGTCACGATCTTCGTTACCTGTATCGATTGATTTTACAGAGATAGTGACTTTAATGTTTGCGGAAGTCAGGTTATCAAGATCGCCGTTGAAATCGACGTCAAAGTCAGTAAATTCACCTTTTGCTTTTGATACCATCATATGCTTGATTTGAAAATCTAAACTGCTGTGAACCTTATCTAGTGTTAAAGTAGCCATTGAAAAATTCCTCCTCAGGATTGTTGCTTTTAGTATAGATTAAAGATAACGTAATTTTATCTCGAAGTCAAGATACTTTAAGTTAAGACATTATAAATATTCTTTCAATATTTCGTGGAACTTTTTATCCATGTTTAAAACGTCTTGCCTCATACTAAAGCCTCTTTTTAGTCATAATCCGGTAGTTAATTGGAAGGAATTTGGATTTGTCGGGTTTACTGAATGAAAAGTGGTGTCATGATGGTAAGTATAAAGGGAGAAAAGGAGCTGTTTCGATGAAAAGATGGACGATTCTTTTACTAATGATGAGTGTACTACTTGTGTTAGCCGCCTGTGGAGGAGGTAACGAAGAAGGAACAACAGATAACGAACCGGAAACGACAACGGAAAATGCTGGTGAAAGCGAGCAGGAGCAAATGGATACGATCACTGTGACTATGAAGAATCAGGACGATGAAGAGATTGGGACGGCCGAGTTGATGGAACATGACGGCGCAACGATGATCAGTCTTGATGTTAGTGATTTACCAGAAGGAGAGCACGGTTTTCATATTCATGAGACTGGATCATGTGAAGCGCCAGATTTCAAATCGGCAGGCGGTCATTATAATCCAGGGGATAAGGAACATGGTACAGAATCTGATGATGGACCACACGCAGGAGATATGGAAAATATCGAAGTGGCCGAAGACGGAACACTACAAACCGATATTATGAATGATAAAGTAACCCTAAAAGCAGGAGAAGAAAATTCGTTGCTAAAAGAAGGCGGAACAGCCATTGTCATTCATGCTGGTGCAGATGATATGGAATCACAGCCATCAGGAGATGCCGGAGATCGTATTGCGTGCGGTGTGATAGGTGAATAAGTGAGAAAAGGTGAAAAAGGATTTCATGGGTTTTGAGCCGTGGATCCTTTTTTATGTATTTCAAGCTATGGAAAACAGAGGACAAGTAGGTGGAAGGGCGTTTGTGAGCCACCCTTATTTGTTGTTTGGCCAATAAAATCATATTATAGCCAATATACAGCGATAAGCATCGCAAAAGCCACTGATTCCGTGGTGGGAGAGCGCTACTTTATTAAAATGTAAGATTTTCACACATGAAAATTAAAAATTCGCAGAAAATTCAGGGTTAGTACTTTGGCATTAGGGTATTAAGTTAGAGTTAACTCGAAAACATTATTATAAACAAATGTTTGTCAATACGAGCGAAAGAGACAGTTGATCAAAGAGGGTGAAAGTTCGTTCGTAGGTTGGTAATTTGTACCTAATTTGATACAATGTTGAAATTGAATGAAAAAGGAGGTTATCGTATTGGACAAGTGGATGAAATTTCTCGAGGTAAACGCTCCTCGTATTTTTGATTTAGCGATTGAGCACGCGATACTCGTCGGATTAGCGATCATTGTTGCGCTTATCATTGGCGTTCCTCTAGGCATTTATTTAACAACAAATGATTATCTAGCTGAGACGATTCTGCAGATTGCTTCTGTCATGCTTACGATTCCGAGTATTGCTTTATTCGGTATTATGATTCCGGTCTTCTCGATCGTCAATCAGGGAATTGGTTTTGTTCCAGCTTTTGTAGCACTGGTTCTGTATTCGCAGCTCCCCATTATACGTAATACCTATACCGCAATTCGTAACGTAAACCCTGAAATGCGAGATGCAGCAAAGGGTTTAGGGATGAAAACGAGTCAGCGACTGCTTCGCGTCGAAATTCCGAATGCGTTCCCCATCATAATGGCAGGTATTCGAACAGCCGTTGTACTTAACATCGGAATCGGTGTCATCGCTGCTTATATTGGTGCAGGAGGACTCGGTGTTCTTATCACTCAGGGCATTTCACGTGGGGACAATTACTTAATTATTAGTGGCTCAATTGCCGTTGCCATTCTTGCTATGATCGCAGATGGTATCTTGTTATGGATTCAAAAACGCTATACACCAAAAAGCATTGCGAATTAAGGAGTGAGGTGAAGAAATGATTACATTTGATCAAACAACCAAAACATTTGAAGGCGGCGTAACAGCTGTGAATGGTGTAGACTTCACCGTTGAAAAAGGACAAATTGTGGTTTTATTAGGACCGTCAGGCTGTGGGAAAACAACCCTGCTTCGAATGGTGAATCGTTTGGAATCGATTTCAGATGGAAAGATCACTATTGATGGTGAAGATTCTATGTCTTTAGATCAAATTGCTCTTCGAAGAAAAATTGGCTACGTCATTCAAAGCAATGGTCTATTTCCGAATATGACGATTGAAGAAAACGTGATGATTGTTCCCGACCTTTTAGGTTGGAAAAAGAAAGAGAAGCGCAATCGTTTTAATAAATTGATGGAAATGATCGGATTAAGCGGTGAGAAATTTGGTAAACGTTATCCGCATGAGCTTTCTGGAGGACAGCAGCAGCGTATTGGTGTTATTCGCGCATTAGCAGCTGACCCGCCCGTTATGCTAATGGATGAGCCATTTGGCGCACTTGATCCGATTATTCGTGAGAAAATTCAAGATGAATTTCTTCAAATTCAGCGTGAAGTAAAGAAAACAATTCTTTTCGTTAGTCATGACATTGACGAAGCGATTAAAATGGCAGACAAAATCGTTCTATTACGCGGTGGGGAAGTAATGCAATACGATACGCCATCTGAAATGCTTGTTCGTCCCAAGAATGAATTTGTTCGTGAATTCTTCGGGAAAGACCGTGCAATCAAGAGCTTAAGTCTTCATACTATTCAAGATATTCAAGAAATCATTGGTCTTGTTAATGAAGATGAAACGATTGAGGATACCATTACGATTAATGTTCACCACGATTTACGAAATACGTTATCAATGCTTCTAAATCAAGAAGCGGATCAAGTCATTGTAGTTGATGATGACGGTAACAAACTTGGCGCCATTACGATTGATCTCGTTCAAAAGTATCTTCATTTTGAAATTAAGGCAAAGCCTACCCTGGTGCAGAAGGGGTGATTTGATGAATAAGAAAAAAGTTATGAGCCGTATTGTAAGCTTTCTCGTCTACGGAATAGTGGCCGTGTTCTTTATTTGGGCCATCAGCAACAGCTATTTTGACTATATTTTCAGTCAAACTAGTACGTTTCTTCACTTATTGAAGCAGCATATGCAGCTTGTACTTGTTTCTTCTTTCCTAGCGGTTATCGTAGCGCTACCTGTTGGTATTCTTGTCACGCGTAAAAGCTTTCGAAGAGCCGAGTGGGTCGTTTCAAATACGGTCAACCTTGGTCAAACGATTCCAAGTCTTGCTGTTCTTGCTTTGATGATTAGTATTCTAGGTATCGGATTTAACACGGCAGTATTTGCCCTATTTATCTACTCGCTGTTACCGATGTATCGGAATACGGTTGCGGGAATTGATTCCATCGATGAGAATTTAATCGATGCAGCAAGAGGAATGGGCATGAAGCCAATCCAAATACTCTTTCGAATTGAATTACCGAATGCATCGTATTCGATTCTTGCAGGTATTCGTACAGCCGTCGTATTAAATATCGGAACGGCTGCACTTGCTTATGTTGTCGGCGGTGGCGGACTAGGCGTATGGATCTTTACCGGCATCCAGTTATTTGATAACGGTTATTTAATTTCTGGTGCTATTCCAGTAACCTTACTAGCTATTTTTGTAGACTATCTTCTTCGATTACTTGAACGAAAGATTGTACCAAAGGGATCTAGACCACCACAAGAAACGTAACGATAGGAGGTGTTTGTATGAAAAGAAAACTATTTCGTATTATCGGAATCATTTCCATCCTTTCCATGCTAGCCTCGTGCTCAAGCGTAGGGATTGGCGGGAAACAGATTTCGGTTGGTGGCAAGAACTTTACAGAGCAATACCTACTTTCCGAAATGACCGCTTTTCTTCTAAAGGAGGAAGGGTTTGACGTGAAGCAAATGAACAACCTGGGGAGTACCGTTGTTCGTAAAGCGCTCGAAAATAGTCAGGTTGATATGATGTGGGAATATACCGGAACGGCACTCATTACATATATGGGCGAAGAGCCGATTGCTGATCCAGTGGAAGCATTTGAGAAGGTCAAAGAGTTAGATGCCAAGAATAATGATATCCATTGGATGAATATGTCTAATGTTAACAACACCTATGCTCTCGCTATGAAGAAAGAGCAGGCAGAAGAATTAGGGATTGAATCGATTAGTGATTTAGCGAAGTACGTGAATGAAAACCCAGGAGAGCTAACGATGGCCTCAGACGCAGAGTTTGCGAATCGACCTGATGGATTGCCTGGCGTAGAGAAAACATACGGGTTTGAATTTGATTCCAGTCAAATTAAGCTGATGGACCTTGGTTTAACACAAAGGTCTTTAGACAATGGGCAGGTCGATGTCTCGGTCGCATTTGAAACAGATGCTACTATTGTCGAGTATGACCTTGTTACCCTGAAGGACGATAAAACCTTCTTCCCGCCATATAGAGCGGCGGTTAGTATCAATGAGGATGTATTCGAAAAGTATCCAGAAGTGGAAGAAATCACAGCGCGTTTAGGTGAAAAACTAAACAGTGATATTATGCGTGAGTTGAATTATAAAGTCGATATTGAAGGAAACAGCGTCTCTGTTGTTGCTCATGATTGGTTAGTAGAGAATGGTTTACTAGATGAATAATAGTAATAAAAGCTCATCCTGAAGAAAGAATCAGGATGAGCTTTTTTATGTATGATGGAGAATACGCTCAATTATTGGCGAATTCCTAAGTTATCGTATAATTATTAAACTATTATGGCGTTGTAGTAAAAAGTATGGAATATGAACGGGTTTGCATGATTTTGGTTTTAGTGTTTAAGAGAGTGGGAATTTCCTCCAAACAGGTCATAAAGGCTTCATTTTAGGAGGGTATAAAATGCATTTATATAATATAGGCTATGTTATCATGGCAGCCGTTTTGTGGGGGATTTCCGGGGGATTAGCCGGCATATTAATGGATAAAGGTTGGGATCCGCTGGTGATCTCATTCTATAGAGGATCGATAGGGTTTGTTTGTATTTTTGTATGGCTACTTCTTCATCGAAAAGGAAATAAAATAAAGTATTCAACGAAGACGATGATGTGGTCAGTACTAGCAGGTTTAGCGGTCGCTGGGAATTTCAGTTTTTACTTTCTTAGTATTTCGGAATCTGGTGTAGCGGTAGCGTCAACTTTGATGTACACGGCACCATTGTTCGTGCTGTTTAGTTCATTTCTTTTTCGAATAGAGACCGTCACCCCATTTAAGGTCATTGCAATGGTTATTGTGATGGGGGGAATCAGTTTATTAACAAACGTTTATGAAACGGGACTTGGTAGTTTAAATATTCTTGGAATTACGAGTGGACTATTATCAGGTCTTTCGTACGCTCTGTTTATTTTTGGTTTTAAGAACGCTTCTAAAGAAGGCCGCCCGCCTTTTGTCCTTAGTATGGCTTTTGCGACATTTACCATTGTTATGTTTCTATTTATTGACCATAAGGAAGCGCTCGACGCCTTGTTTTCTGAGGATCTGATTTGGTTCATCACTCTGGGGATCATCGGCGCAGGTATTTCTTTCTACTTATATATAGAAGGTTTGAAGAAAACGTCAGCATCCGTTGCGGCGATCATCGCGATGGTCGAACCGGTTACGGCTTCTCTATTTGGATTAGTTATTTTGGGAGAGGTTTTGACTTTAACGCAAAGTATAGGGCTAGTGATCATCCTTATTACGATTACACTTTTGAGTCGAAAACAAAAAAGTTAACAAAGGATCAGTGGAAGTAGTTTGGATAAACGAGATCTTATTACTAAAAATGGCCGGCACATCAATCGAGTGTGCCGGCCATCTTCACTATATTTTATACTTATGAAAATGGGTGTAGTGATTTATCATCTTAACTAAACCTTACTTCGTATTCGTAAACCCACCATCGATGCGAATGACTTCACCATTGATGTATTGCGCTTTTGAAGTTAAGAGGAACGTTACGAGCTCAGCTACTTCTTCAGGAGTACCGAGACGCTTCTGAGGAATGCCGGATTCCGCATTTTCTTTCATTTTAGGATTCGCTTCATAGAAGTCCTTCACCATTGGAGTTGCCGTTGGTCCCGGAGCGATTGCGTTTGCGCGTAATCCGTCCTTCGCATATTCAGCTACGATACTTTTCGTTAGTCCAATAATACCGTGCTTTGTGGCAGAGTACGTGACTACAGAATCTTGACCAATCACACCGGCACTTGAAGCTGTGTTCACAATAGAACCTCCACCATTTTTGATCATAACATCAGCTACGTAACGAACACCATATAAGGCGCCCATCAAGTTAATGTCTACGATTTTTTCAATTTCTTCTACTTTCGTATTTAAGTAATATTCACCGCTACCGGAGATGCCGGCGTTATTAAAGAAATAATCAATTGAGCCAAAGGCTTCAACTGTTTTATCAACATAATTCTTTACTTCATCTGCTTTGGATACATCAGCTTTTATGAAAAGCGCATCAACACCCGCTTTTTTCGCCAGGTCTACCGTTTCATTACCGCCTTCTTCGTTAATGTCTACTGCAACGATATTAATCCCTTCATCTGCTAAACGAACAGCAGCTGCTTGTCCTAATCCACTTCCTGCACCTGTAATAACTGCGACTTTACTCATGCATAAAACCTCCTGATTAGTTGATTGAAGATGATATCTTGTTGCTATAGTACTAGTATAGACCTTTAGATTTTGAAAATAAAAGAAAGCGACTTGAGGGAAGCATATTGCGAGCTACCTCGATACATACGGGTTTCCAGTCACCCAGAATCTCCACGGATAGTCACGAGCTTCTCCTGAGTTATCAATTCCGATTCGTTTTCCTTCAGAGATGTAATCTGGTGTATAGCCATGTTGAATATATAGGGGAGGGCGCACTAAGGCGTGCCCATAATCGCTTGGATCAATCCCTAACGCTTTAGTTAATTTTCCGGGACCATCCGTCCATTCCTTTTGTTTTCGTCCAGGTCTTCGCTGCTCCATTAAGTCTAATCCTTTAACAGGTTCAACGGCGCGAACGAGAATGGCTTCAGGGACATCGGTGTCAGCACTGACCACATTGAATAAACAGTGCGTGTGCATCACGTACGTATAAGCATTCCCTGCAGGCCCGAACATCACTTCAGTGCGTTTCGTTCGTTTGTTGTTGAAGCTATGGGCGGCTTGATCCTGTGCGCCCAAATAAGCTTCCGTTTCCACAATATATCCTGATGCCACGCCTTCATCCGTTTCCTTCACTAACTCGCAGCCGAGAAGAGCCTTCGCTAGTTCTAATGTCGGTTTTTGGTAGAATTCTCTAGGTAAAATAGACATGTTCATTTCCTTTCATAAGTCGTTATAGTTGAAAGAGGGTCTTTTTTTTTTGTAAGCTCTACACATTAGTTTTCCACAAGCCTACGTTGGCTAAACGAAGAGCGGCGTATGGTTCATAAAGGATCATAGAAATACAAATTGTGAAACATTCAACATACTTATGAATTAAAGCTAGATTATAAAAGGAAGTGAAGATCATGGATTTATTTAAAAACACCGGGAAAGTTTCGATCGTAACTGGTGGCGGTAGCGGAATCGGTCGCCTTATGGCAGAAACGCTTGCAGAAAGCGGATCAAAAGTCGTTCTGCTTGGACGTTCACTAGAAAAGGTTGAAAATGCAGCTGCGGAAATCGCTGATCAAACTGGCGCAGAAGTTAAAGCCTATTCATGCGATGTGACAAGTAAGCAGGACATTGAGAAAGTAACCGCAGCAATCAATGAAGAGTATGGACAAATTGATATTCTCGTTAACAATGCAGGAACGAATGCACCTGGCACGATCGAAAATCTCGACGAAGATGGCTGGGATAAAGTGATGGATACTAATGTGAAGTCTGTCTTCTTTATGAGTCAGGCAGTTGTGCCATATATGAAGAAACAGGAATATGGTCGCATCATTAATACCGCTTCTGTTGCAGGAGATGTAAGTCTATTCTTCAGCTCAGTCTATGGGACAAGTAAAGCAGGCGTTATTCACTTAACGAAGCAATTAGCTAACGAATTAGCTGAAAACAACATTACCGTAAATGCGATCAGTCCATGGATGTTTAAGACGGATTTCATTAAAGATTCCTTAGAAGACCCAGAGTTTAAAGAGATGATTAATAAAAGAACGCCCATGAAACGAATTGGAGAGTTGGATGAACTGAAAACTTCCGTTCTTTACTTCGCTTCTAAAGGATCAAGCTACATTACCGGACAAAATATTTTCGTTGATGGTGGCGTCACAAATTACGGATTGTAAAAAGAAAACGGATTTCCTCACTTATGAGGGAATCCGTTTTTTAAATGAATTATTCCTTAGTACCTTCAACAGAATTCAAATAATGGTCGTGCGATTAATCGATCGTCGCCCACATTTCTTCTGGATTTAGTTCGTAAATGTTATTTTCTCGGTACATAAAATGATTGATAATAAATTCTCGACGAATGGTTGCGAAGTCGGGATGGAACTTTTTGATATACTCATTTATTTCTTTCTCAGGGTACTTTTTCCCTCGTTCTAATCCGTTGATCAAGTGCTTAAGAATAATGATTTTTTTCTTTCGTTGAGAAGGGAGGTGCTTGAGCGTACCATCTGGTGCTAAGAAATTATTAATAACAGCTTGCGTTTTCACAGAATCGTCCTCCTTATCGTAGTCAGGCTGGTAAAGCATAGTGGGCAGGGCTTCTGAATAAGAGCGGAATTTCTTCTCATCTATGTAGTAATAGATGGTGTTTTTATCCTTACGTGGATAAACAATGCCGGTGTCTCTTAATTTCGTCATATGATGAGTGATCGTAGGTGCTTTTAATCCAAGTTTGCCAGCGATGGCTTGGCCGTGGAGAGGACCTTTAGCGAGCAACGAAAGAATGCGAATTCGAGTTGGATCCCCGAGTGTTTTATGGAAATTAACTAATCGGTTTAACTGCAATATACGACCCACCTTTCTATAAGTTAGATTATCATCTAATTAGATACTAATCTAACTAGAGTTGTTCGTCAACCAATGAACCGTTCACATATTGCCTGAACTGGTTTCCAATTCGTTACATAGAAACCTCTATATTGTCTTCTCTGAAATAATACTGAAATAATTATTATTGAAATGTATTTTGTATTATTTGTTGCGAGTTAAAAGGGGAAATACTTTTTAGATGGTAGGGCGCCAAGATTGTAGTACGAAATGACTGCCCTTTACACTCAATTATATCAAGTCATCAGACGATAGATGGTTAGATTTTCATGTGATTTCTATAAAAAGAATATTTTTCCAATCATTAAATGTTCTAGATCAAGCTTATCACGTAAAGCTCTAGAAAGTTATTGGGAAATGTTATGGCAACATAGTGAGTATATGGGCGTATCGTCTTACGGATTTCCCAATACAACCTCCAGAAATTCTATGATAGGCTACTAGTGTATTCAAAATTCAAAACATTCCGAGAAGGGGAGGAGATTTTTTGAAAAAGGGAATCGCCGTCGCACTTGCGACAGGACTTGCATTTGGGGGCGCACTACCAACTGCATCAGCTGCTTCACCAAAGGATTTGAACGTGGATCAGAAGCAGGCACTTGAAAAGATGGAAATTGTAAAGGAGAGTTGGGAAAAGGAGCGGAAAGTGCCATCTTTCTTATCTGGTAAACTATCAGAACAAAAGGTTGCGAGTGAAGGAGATGTCCAGCAATATCTACAGGAAAATGAAGCCTTGTTCCAGGTGAATGAGAATGATCTTAAGCTGATCGATCAATCGAAAGATAAGCTAGGCATGACTCATTACACATATGTCCAAACGGTAAATGGAGTACCACTTGATGGAGCGACATTCATCGTACATACAGATAAGGATGGGGAAGTTGCAGCCGTGAACGGCAATTTGCATCCAGACGCTGTAAAGAAATTTGAAGGAAGTAAGAATGCGAAGGTATCTGAGGAAGAAGCGGTTAACACGGCATGGAACCATGTTGATGTACACCCTGAAACAAGTCTTCGTGATAATAAAAATATGACGGATAAGGGAGAAAAAGTCGTTTATAAGGACGGCGATCGCTATGTTCTTGCTTATAAAGTGCAGCTGAACTTTATTGATCCTTATCCTGCTAACTGGCAAATCTATGTGGATGCTCGCGATGGTTCCGTTGTAGAAGCGTATAATGCACTAGCTGACGGCGCTGAGACAGGAACAGGAACGGGCGTATTGGGTGATCAGAAAACGCTAAATACAGTATCACAAAATGGTAGCTATCTTCTTCGTGACGTGACAAAAGGTAGCCTCATAGAGACGTATAGTGCGAATAATGGATCAAGCCTTCCTGGCGCGATCGTAACAGATGATGACAATCAGTTTGTTTCTTCAGATCAAGCGGCAGCTGTTGATGCGCACTACAATGCAGGCGTTGTTTATGACTATTATGAGTCGACACATAATCGCGATAGCTTTGATGATAACGGTGCAACAATTCGTTCTACAGTTCACTATGGCTCAAACTATAACAACGCTTTCTGGGACGGAACGCAAATGGTTTATGGTGACGGCGATGGGACCACTTTTGCTCCATTATCAGCAGCGCTAGATGTTGTTGGTCATGAAATAACGCACGCAGTAACAGAACGCACAGCGGGACTACAGTATCGTAACCAATCAGGAGCACTGAACGAATCAATGTCAGATGTGTTCGGATATTTTATCGAGCCTGAAGATTATCTTATGGGGGAAGACGTCTATACGCCTGGTACACCTGGAGATGCGCTAAGAAGTCTATCGAATCCAGAAGCATACAACCAGCCGTCTCATATGGATGACTACGTTCAAACGTCTCAAGATAATGGTGGCGTTCATACGAACAGTGGTATTCCAAACAAAGCGGCATATTACACGATCGAAAGCATTGGGGATAGCAAAGCAGAGCAAATTTATTACCGTGCTCTCACCACATACCTCACTCCAACGAGTGACTTTAGTGACGCAAGATCGGCTTTCCTACAATCAGCAGGTGATTTATACGGCGCCGGATCTACTACGTACAATAGTGTCGCGTCAGCCTGGGATCAGGTAGGCGTTACTGAATAAAGATTTACGCAAAAAAAGGGCTCATGGCGAGCTCTTTTTTTGCGTGCAAGTGAAAGTTATTTCATAATGAGCTGCGTTTCAGCTTGTAGGTAACGATCAAATGAATCGGGTGTTTGATAAGGATCCCCGTTCACCAACTGATTGATATCAATGCTGAATTCATACGGGAATAAGCGTACGCTCCAATTCTCATCAGGGTGAATTTGATGACTATAACCCCCATTAACGTGAAGAGCATGTGTATTTAGTTCCTCGCTCTCTTGAATCACACCAGTAAGCGTTTGGATGATGCTACGAACCTTGTAGTCGCCCCAGTCATTTTTTAAGTTTTGACTTAGAACGACTCGTTCCGCTGGAGAAACATAAAAGGAATTTGCCTCTTCCGACGGGGTATTCGTATACTCGTAAGCGATCGTTCTAGTCTCCCCGGTTTCAATGTTCTCCGCAACGACAAGCTGCTTTCCGGTTAACGAGTTTGCCTCTATGTTGTAATCATCTCCAAGCTCAGGCAAAGCGAAGCTAATCACATCATGTAATCGCTTCTTGGGCACTTTCTTCCATTCCATCACAACATTTACGCGATATTTCCCGTTTTCTAGTGCCTGTACATGTGTGGTCAAAAGCTTATGTGAGGTCTCAGCGCTATTCCATGTGGTTTTACTAGTTTGAGTGGATAATAGAAGGGTGTTTGTTTTCTCTCTATATTCTCTAGCATTGGATTGCCGGTTGTTTTCCGGTGAAGTTTTCGTTTTTTCAAGGGAGAATTCTTTGTTCACATTAGCGGCAAGCGTGTCTTCTATAGGAAAGAAGACAAATAAACATACTAAAAGCAGGGATAATAACTTCTTCAAACAATCAACCTTTCATTTATTTCTTTATCAAGTTTAAAGGAAAATAAGGGAGGGTTCTAGGTCTAATCGAAAATATTTGTGCAATAGTGCTTTCATTAATTGTCTCGAATGAAAAATAATAATTGGCGAAAGATGGTATTATTTAGGTTGAGGGTTTTTATGATTAATATGGCAAACGGGAGGGGCGCATTTGAGGTATTTTATCGTGATACCACTAATCTTGTTAGGTAGTTTTTTGATAGGATTAAGAGTAAACGACTTCGGCAACATCGGTAATTTCCTCATGAATCTTATAGGATTTGGCTTCGTGGGGTTAGGAGTTTTAATAAGCAGACGTAAGGGGTGGAAAGCTAGTTTATAAATGATAGAAGTACGTATGAAGAGGAGGTGGATGAGATATTAAAAAGAACTAGGATCGGTTTAGCGGTCGTAACGTTTTCTATAATTGTATATGCGAGTATTACGGAGGATTATGCGGCAATACCTTATATGCTGCTGTTTCTAGGCAGTCTTAAGTTGGTTATGGGGATAGAATGTTGTAAAAAAGAGGCTACGCCCTACTTAGGTTATTTCTTTTTCGTTACCGCACTCTTTAATTTTTATGTATCTATCAAGAGTTATCTAATAGGTTAGTGTTTTTAAGCGCTTTACGAAAGTGGAGGCACGGGAGCAATTCAATCTTTCTTGCTAGTGCGGTGACTTATTTTAAAAATAAGAAGGAGATGAACCATGCAATATGAAGCGAAAACACCAGAGGAATATTTCGAAAAGCTAGAGGATGATTGGAGGAAGGAAAAGCTCCTTACAGTACGACAGTATATACTCGAAAATGCTCCAGAGCTTGAAGAAGGCATTCAATATAAAATGCTTTGCTATAAGGGGAAATCGAGCGTGTTGTTTAATCTTAATGCTCAAAAGTCCTATGTAAGCCTTTATGTAGGAGATATTAAGAAAATTGATCGAGCAAGTGAATTATTGAATGGTTTGGATTGTGGGAAAGGATGTATCCGGATTAAAAAATCAATTGATTTACAGGAAAGCGGCGTGGAGGAATTTGTGAAAGAAGCGATTAATCAATGGCGAGCTGGTGAGGATCTTTCTTGTTAGAGGGTGGGGATAAGGGCTAGCCTGTGATAAGGTGTGAAACTTTCATTAAATCGATTCGTAAGTAGTAGTGTAACAAAAATGGAAATTTTGTTAATCATTGGATTGTGTTTGGCGAGAAAGGAGTTCATTTTGGGTAAACTACTTTTACTATTTGTTGTAGGGTTTATAGGGTTAGCTCTACGCTATTTGTTTCTAGGGAAATTCGAGGTGGATCAGCTCTTGTTGCTAATGGGTTTTCCGGTGGCGGCTATATTGATTCTTTTTGTGATGAAGTGGCAGCATAAGAAGGATCTTGCTTTTCAGCCAGAAGCGGATGAAGAACGTATGGTGACACGCCTAGGTAATCGAGTATCGGCAGCGCCGAAACGAGTGTTTGACGGACAGGAACTTGTTGGAGAATACAAGCGATTCTATAGCAAGCCGTGGAAGCGAGTTGTCGCAGATATTATGGACAGCCCAGGAAGATGGTTTCTTAATCTAGCGTTTTCGTCAGAAGATGGTCATCGCATCGTTTTAAAAGGTAAAAATGAAAATAGCATTCGCGGAACAAATGAATGGCTGATTTTCTCCAATAACGATGAAGTAGGCAGCATTCAAATGGACTACTCAGTCAAAAATGTCGCCAAGTTAAAGGAAAGTCTCTATCTTAACTATCGTGATCACACCTATCATTATCAGTCATTTGGGGTTGGGTCTAAAACAGTGATTCGTAGAGATGACCATAAGATTGCTGAAGGGAAAAGAGCGGAATTAGGAAATTCGATTTACGAGTTAGACATGGTAGATACATATAAGGAAGAAGCTGACGTTTTATTTATGGGATTTGTGCTATTTAACTATCATTTTAGTCAGTGAGCTAGTTTTAAAAAGTGCTTTGGTGGTGAAGCTTGTGAACAATCATTTAGGATTGCTTTTTTATACTGCGATAGGATCTGTTGGCATGGCGTTTGTAGGATTAGGAATAATCAAGCTAGCCATCGTTTACGATGATCAACAAGGCTTCTGGATCGGTTTCTTAGGACTTTCGTGCTGTGCCATGTACTTTAGACATTTAGAAAGCCGGATTGGTATTCATAAGAAATATCGCTGGTTAGGACACGGTTTATTTATCGTTGTGTTCAGTGTGCTATCGGTATGGTTGTATTTATAACTGTTTGAAATGAGGAATGGGGGAATGTTGACGTGACGGAGATTGTCCTTATAGGCTTGTTAGCAGCTGTTTTTTATCTCGTTTTTCGAGTAAGTTCTCAAATGAATAGCCTTAGTGTACGAATGAAAAGTATGCACGATCACTTAAATCGTATGGCTCAGCATATGGATTTACCTGAACATCCGATTAACGATGAATTACGAGAGCTCATGAAAGAAGGAAAAATGGTAGAAGCCGTGAAAAAGGCGCGAGAAGAATTTGGGTTATCGCTGTTGGAAGCGAAGGAGTATGTGGACGGGGTTTGAAGTAGTAGTTGAATAATGAATGCACCCTATTTTATAAGATTGTTGGTGAATGATCATGGGCTTGTTTTTTGAAAACAGGAAATCTACTAAAAGTGAAAATGCTTTTATTGTAATCATGCTATTGAACACTATTATTTCTGGGGTCGGTTACTTTTGGGACATCCAATTAACCTGGCTTAATATTTTTATGCTGGTTGTCACGGCTAGTGCCTTGATCGTCGTTTTGATGGAGAGAAAGAAGCGGCGAGTAGAAAGGTAGAAATCGTTTATAGTGTAATTGAAAAACTCCGTAGCAATCTACGGAGTTTTTTGTGATTAGAAAATGTGAACGAATTAGTATGGATTTGTTAATCTAACGTCTTCAAAATCCGATCGATCAACGCCATCGTACGAATGTTATCTTTTCCATCTGAGCGGGGCGTCTCATTTGTTGTACAGCATGAGACGAAGTGCTGCATTTCACCGACAAAGCCGCGGAGGTAAAGATCTCTCATTGAGCCTGACATCGTTGAGGCGGAAGGACTGTATACGAAATCGGATTCAGCCGGTGCTTTCCACGGGAGTTCGTTAAAGGGTTGAGATTTGTGCACGGTTAGGGTGTGAATCTCATCGGCTGAGGCGAACCCGTGATCAAACGTAACCGTCAGTTTCTCGCTTTCTCTAGACCATGCTGTCATTCCGGTGAACGAAAGGGTGCCGACTGTTCCGCTTTCGAATTGAAGACTAATGCTTTGATTGACGTGTGAACTTGAGCTATTTTTAAATCCACTTACAGCTGCTGTTTCTCCAAATAGGTAGCGAACTAAATCAACGATGTGAATGGCAGCAAACTTTAGGAATTCTTCATCATTCTGGCAAAAGGGTGTTGTATCAACGGCGAATCGTGCTTCGAATGAACGAACTGATCCTAGTTCTTCACTTGTAATAAGCGAGTGAAGCTGCTCATAAATCGGCGCATAGCGCTTCATAAAGCCAACCATGAGCTTTACGCCAGCTTTCTCCGCAGCATCTGCCGCTAGTTCTGACTCTTCCGTTGTCATGCCGAGCGGCTTTTCGACATATACATTCTTTCCTGCTTGAATACAGTCCATAACAAGGGCTGCCTGGTCTGTTGGCTGTGCGACAACGATGACGCCGTCACATGATTCTTGTTCTAGCATTTTCTTGTGATTATCATACGGCGTTCCTTTGCTTCCAAAACGAAGGAGTGTTTGCTCTGAGCGTTCTAAGTTTCGTGTAGCAACAGCCGTAATCAATGCACCTGTTTCGACAAGAGCGGGATAAATGTTCGTCGTTGCATGAAAGCCTGCGCCAATCACGCAAATAGATGGATTCGTCATATGTAGGCTCCTTTTATGTAAGCTATTATCGGTATAAGAATACCATTATGAGGTGGAGAAATACAAAGAGGGGGTCAGGTACGTACCTGACCCCCCTCTTATTTTTTGACCACTACATAAGGTCGCATCATTTCATAATCTTCATGCTCGAGAATATGACAGTGCCATACAAACAAACCTGCATAAGGTACGAACTTCATGATGATCCGAGTAATTTCTTTTGGGTTTGCTCGCACGGTATCTTTCCATCCCTGTTCATTGGGATCTGGCTTCATGCGTGGGCCGGTTGGTACGACTTTTCCTTGCTTTTCATACAGATTCTGATCAAAAGGCTGCCGATCAAGAATTTGGAAGCGAACGAGGTGAAGATGAATCGGGTGAGTTGCGTGTGTGACATTGACTAAACTCCATATTTCTACATCACCTAACTGTGGTTTTTCACTGATTGGATCAGACCATAGCTGATTGTTTAATAGGTGAATCGATCGTTTGTATTGATCAGGTCTCATGTTAAGGAGAAGGTTTCGTTGGTTGTTTGATTGTTGTTCGTTTATGAGCTGGTACCGAGACAATGTCTGAGGAACTACGCTTTGATCGGGACGAGAGAGCTTCTTCTTCACACGGAACTGCATGATTACTCCCGTTGTTTTTGGATTCGGAGATTTCCCTTGAGGATAAGGGGAGGCGGCATCGTTCATTAAGGTAAGGGTTTCACCTGCCGAGCGACTGAAATCAATAACGACGTCGACACGTTCAGCAGGAGCGATCAAAACGCGGGTGACAGGCACCGGCTTTCCTAGCAGCCCCTGATCTGTGCCGATTTGAACGATTGGGAGCTGTTTGGATAGGGAGAATCGGTAGAATCTTGCGTTTGATCCATTTAGGATTCTAAATCTGTATTTCCTCGGCTCGACTTCCAGATAAGGCCATACCATCCCGTTAACAAGATTGGCTTTCCCGAAGAAATCTGGAAGGACCGATGGCGTAACGCCTTCTATAGGAGGGTCTGGCTCAGCGGGATAGTACAAAGAGCCATCACGATGGAAAGAACGATCCTGAAGAAGAAGTGGGATATCAAACTCACCTTCCGGTAGACTGAGGGATCGCTCTTCTTCGTCATGAACGATATACATTCCAGCGAGACCCGCATAGATATTTAATCGGGTAATCCCCATCGCATGGTCGTGATACCAGAGGGTCGTAGCTGCTTGATGATTTGGATATTCATAAATGGGATCGGTGAAATAGGGTCCTCCCTGTTGAAATCCTCGAGTGAACCACGCCTCAGGATAACCATCGCTCGTATCAGGTGTAACCCCACCGTGAAGATGCACAACAGTACGAACTTCAGGAACGTTTGTGCCAGCCCCATGAACGGTGTGGTCAATTGGGAGAAAATGATTTTCAGGTAGCTCGTTTTTCCAAAGAACACGAATCGGGTGATTTCGGTGAACTTGAAACGTAGGTCCAGGGTATTGCCCGTTATATCCCCAAACGCGTGTTGCTGGCAAATCGCGATGAAGCTTTTGAAAACTTTCCTTCATAGCTACTTCATAAACGGGAATCCCGTGATTTATTTTAACGGGTTGAATGATTGGCATGATAGGGAGGCGATCTACGAATTTTTCGAGCATCTGGACCACTCCTTTCGAAACGATGCATTTGTTCATCTTATGTTACAGAGAGAGGATCTTTCATTTCTTTTCCTCTTATTGAAGCTGAGAATCTTGTGAGATTAAAAAATAGAAGAACCCCTGCGTCTTGAAGAAACGGAGGGGTTTAGATAAGTTATAGATCTGCTCCTAGCGGAAGATCTACATAAGGTTCGTACCGCTTGCTGCTAGGCTTTAATTCATAAATACGAATGGATTCTACTGTGAACGTTGGATAGGGCGTGAGTTCCTGTTCTGCTAAAAGCTCCATATCCTTTAACTCAGATTTCGATATACCGTACTGTTCTTTGCCGAGAGTTAAATGCCCAACGTAGTCATCTAATTCAAAGTAGTGCTTGATGAGCTCTTCGGGTGGAGAAATCGCCTTTACAATGGCTTCATGGAGCGGAAATAACTGAGCGGAAGTGACGCTTAGGTAAAGAATATTGTCTCCGAAGTAGTGAGGTTCTGCTAATGCTACTGTGAACGGCTGCATCCTTTTACATACGTTCTCCACTTTTTTGATCCATTTCTTGTCGGGAGTTAGTCCGCCCTGTGCCTTCAGAGTAATATGTGGTTCTACTCCTAGGAAGTTGATCCGTTTTCTTTGGAAATGTTCAACTTTGGCCAGATAGTCGGGTGGTGGTGTGATACCAATAAAGTATTGATTTGGCATTGGATTCAGTCCTTTTAGTGAATTTCCTTTTATTGTATTTTATCACGAAGCATGCTTGGTTAGGATGTTCTTTTGTTAGAAAGAGAATAGACTTAAGGGATGTTAGCATATGGAAGCTGTCCATAAACAAGCGTCTTCCCATCCGTAAAAGGGAAGACGCTTGTTTTGTTTAGTGATTTTTATGAGTGACGTTTTTGGTTTATATTCAATCAGCTTATGCTAGCCGAAGACCCACATAGATAAAGTAAGCGATTACAGCGATATTGAAAAATGTAAGCAGCAATCCGATCGTAGCCCATCCTTTTTTCTCATCGCTTGTTCGATAAACAACGAATGCCATTAATATCGAGAGCGCACACCCAACTAAAATAAAAATCATGATATATAGAGCGGCAGATTCGCCGGAGCTAGAAGATACCGGATCAATCAAAAACATGGCAAGCGTTGTAAGCGCGCTGATAAAGATGAAGAAAACCGTTCTCCAGGTTGTCATTTTAGAGCGATATGTCGTAAACATGTCGTACTCCTTTCTAGCCTGTTAAGTAGCTTACCCTCCATTATAGTGGAGTTAAAAGGAGATCACAAACCGCCATAGAGTGACGATTAGATGGAGTGGCCCGTTTCGACAATGTTCGAGTGAAAACGGGTGGTGACAGGCACCATCACTATGATACGGTTTAGATAGGAGGTGAAACATGGAAAATTTGATTTGGTTGTTATATTACGTTCTCATTCTAATAGTTCTCATTATTATTTTTCGGAAAGCGGCTGATTCTGAACACTATTTGTTCTTAAAGCTGATCGGCTATACGTTTCTTGGGGGATTTTCGTTGCAACTCAATGATTGGCGGCTTCCACTCGGCGCCCTCGTATACTTCTTGTTTTTCACTAAAACTAAAGTAAATGTGAAGGCTAAGAAGCGTGCTGTTTATGTAGGTTTATTTATCTTCGTAACATCATCAATTGCTCCTTGGGTTCAAACGTTCTTGTATGAACAACCTCAGGAGGTCGCTCTTCTTAATACTAATTTCTATAGTGGCAGTTTAGCGGAAGAATGGAAGAACATACATAGTAAGCTCGGAGATGAAAATGATTCTTCAAAAGTAATCGATTTTAATATGGAAATCAGTGATGAAGGAACAATGAACGATTTCAATATGGTTGTAGAAGAGAACGCTTCTCCCGAGAAGGTTCACTACAATATTGAACTTGCAGCTAATGATAAGGAATTTATAGTAGAACGAACGAAGGTTGGAAGTGAGGGAATACATTTTGCGGGTCAAACGCTGACGGAAGCGGATTTTTTCTTGAAACAAATCGACCTTATAAAGAAACCTATGCTTAAAGAAAAGGATGTGGATGCTTTCTATTTAAGTGCGAGCGGTCAACGAACAAATCACCCTCAGACAGATGACGAATCCTACATAATTAGTACTGCAGGTAAGGAAAAGGTAGAAAGTAGTGAATTACCAGCTGATGCGCTTGTGGTCGATGTTTGTGATGCGGATTGCGATTATCGTGAGTACTTTCTTTTTGATCTCTTAGAGAAAAAGCCGCAAATCACGGAAGCCAATATCCTGGATATCGCTCAACAAAACTCTACCGAAGTAGAAAATTGGTTAGAGAGTCATACGGGGGATAACATTGGCTATGAGAAAGATGGAAAGTACATTCTAAAGAAGAATGGTGAAGAGAAGGTCGTTACTGAAGAGGAATACATACGCGTACGAAAAGAAACCCCAAAAACCAACATCCAACAGTACGAGTCCACATGGGAAGTAGAGGTGGAAAATCAATATGGTGACGCACCTCATTTAATGAAATTTTCATTTAATGAAAAAGTGAGAGAGATTACGTGGGTGGGCTTTGAATAAGTAATCAATGAAAGTGCGATTTATCATAAATATCCAAAAGACACATCCAGAATGCAGCTTGGATGTGTCTTTTATATTTTAGAATAATGGTTTGCTTGTGATTAAATTCCTTCTTTTTATTCCGTTTTCAACCCATACTCCCCCGCTGTTCATGATAATAACGCACGGCTTCTTTCAGCTTTTCATTTTCCTCTTTCAACTGATGAATCTCGCTTTTTTGCTCTTTAACACGTTCATGATAGATCCTCATCCCAAAGCATAGCATGATAAATGCGAAGTAGATCACAAATTCAAATGTGCTCATACCAGTAGCATACATGCACTCACCTCTTTTCATAGTGATAGAGTGATTCTTGATAGGAATTTTCTATTTCTGTTGTAGATCGTAAAGGTATAGTATTTTGTTGTGTCAGTGTATAGGGAAAGGGGTAAATGCGCAACATTCACTTTTTTCTATTAATTATGTTAGAAAATCTTCTGATTTACTAGGAAGAACTATATGCTCTTTTTTATATGAGAGATTATCTTCCGAATTCCACTCCTTTTTTACTAACTTTCACCTGTTTTCTACCCCAAATTTCAAATAAATGTTTACTAATATAATAAAAAGGATATTCCATCTACTACAATTATACGAGAAAATTTTTTTCTTGGGGTAGAGGAGGAGTCAAGATGCAGTCACTATGGTTTACATTGCTTACGTGTATAGCATTCATGGTGCTTGTTGGATACATAGCTTATCGCAAAACAAGAGGAACAACGAATGGGTCAGAAGGTTATTTTCTGGCAGGAAGAGGATTGAGCGGTGGGTTTATTGCAGGATCGCTTTTGCTAACGAACCTTTCTGCTGAGCAGTTAGTTGGATTAAATGGTCAGGCGTTTCGGACGAATTTATCGAACATGGCCTGGGAAGTAACGGCAGGGGTAGCGGTTGTTCTCATGGGACTTTATTTGCTACCAAAATATTTGAACATGTCAATTACAACCCTTCCTGAATTTCTTAGTAAACGGTTTGATGAAGGGGTACGTCGCTATACTGTCGTTTTATTTATGGTTGGGTACGTACTCGTCACGATTCCTTCGATGCTCTACTCTGGGGCTCTAGCCGTTCTGAAATTGTTTGATGTACCATCGATTTTAGGCATTACATACACCCAGTCGATCTGGGTTGTAATTTGGGGGATCGGCATCATCGGTGCGGTGTATGCGATCTTCGGCGGGTTAAAAGCCGTTGCCGTTTCCGATACAATCAATGGAGTCGGTCTACTCATTATCGGAGCGCTTGTTCCGATTCTCGGACTTGTCGCACTTGGAGATGGCGCCTTTCTAAACGGTGTAAAAACCATCACAACGACAAATCCCGAAAAACTGAATGCGATTGGCGGAGCGGATGATTCGGTTCCATTCGGTACAATTTTCACCGGTCTGATTATCGCTAACATGTTTTACTGGGCAACAAATCAATACGTCATTCAGCGCACGCTCGGTGCACAGAACTTAAAGGAAGGCCAGAAAGGCGTTATTTTTTCCGGATTCTTTAAGCTTCTCATTCCGATTTTCATGATGATTCCGGGTGTTATCGCTTTTCACCTTTACGGTGGGAATCTTAAGTCCGTTGACCTGGCGTATCCTACGCTCGTAACCAATGTGCTGCCACCTTACTTATCTGGCTTTTTCTTAGCTGTATTGCTTGGGGCCGTCTTAAGTTCGTACAACTCCCTATTGAATAGTGCTTCAACGATGTTTGCACTTGATATTTATAAGCCTGCGTTTAAAAAGGATGCCTCAGACGAAGAGCTAATTAAATCAAGTAAGTGGTTTGGCTCCATTATTGCACTCGTGACGTTTTTCGTGTCACCGATGTTGATGTACGCACCGAACGGACTATGGGACCTGATTCGAAAATTCACAGGCTTTTTCAACATCCCTATTGTGGCTGTTGTATTGATCGGAATTATCTCGAAGAAGGTGCCGGCATTAGCGGCGAAGGTAGCGATTGTTTTCCATGTGGTCGCTTACTACATGATGGTGTGGGGAACAGAACAGCTCTTTGGTCTTCCGCTCGACATTCACTTTATTCATATTTACGGTATTCTATTTGTCGCTGAAGTGGCGATCATGTTTGGGATTGCTTACGTTAAGCCACAGAAAAAAGCTTATGTTTTCCCGAAGGCTTCAAAGGTCAACATGACGCCTTGGAAATACAGCGCGCCAGCTGGTATTTTATTAATCGCAAGCATTTGCGAAACGTACATCCTTTTCTCACCAATTGGTGTAGCTTATGCAGATGGGGTGATCTCGCCTTCATTCCTACCAGCCACTGGAGCTCTTTCGGTTGTAACGCTTATTGCATTCGCTATTGCAACGAAGAGTTGGGAGCGTAAATACGGTCATGCTGTTCGAAGAGCGAAGGAAGCTGTGAAAGAAACAGGAAAAGAAGTAGGGGGCCAAAAGCAAAGTCCTCAGATGAACTATCTTTCTGAAAAAGATTTTTAATAAATGATGTTCATTGAATTAAAAAGGGGCTCGCTTCAACTTAGGTGATGAAGCGGGCTCCTTTTAATTTGCTTATATGGGAACATGACTAGAGACTGTTTTCCTTTCCTTAAACATCTTCTGAAGTTTGGTGAATAATGCTACTTTGAAGTGCTTCTTTAAAACTGGTGCATGAAAAGACCTGTGAGTTGTAACAGGGCTTATAAATTTGATAGATCTATTTTATGGTAAAATAAGGATGGGCGAATGGTGTGGAAGGTTCAGTCTTAGGGCAAGTTTCTTGAATAAGCGGGTTAGTTATAAAGGATATATATAGATGGATTGGGTTAATGTGTTATGAATTTGAAGAATGGGAGGGAGTTAAACAATGAAAACAATGAAGAAGTACTTTCTACCTTTTATAATGCTGGGAATCCTTCTAATAGCTGTCGGTTGCGCGAACTCCGAAGAAACGGGTAACAGTTCAGAGGGGAGTGAACCGAAAGTAGACAAATCAAAAGAAGCTCAGGAAAATATTAAAACAGTGTTGGAAAATATGTTTACTGGTCCAAATGAGGAACAGGAAAATATATTAGAATCTAACGGAGAAATGGCTGAAAATCTCACTGACTATAGAGAAGAAAAATTCAAGCCATATGTGACTGATGATTTTTATGGGAACGACATAGTAAAACTTAGTGGAGGAGTAAGGTTCTTGCAAGCAGCTCATCCTAACAATATTTTAAAGGTTGAAGAAGTCGCACTTGAAGAAGATGATAAAGAGGGTGAATATGACTTCAAAATGAAGGTTACTTATACTAATAAAGAAAATGACGAAAGCAAAACGATGGATGTTGAGGGTATGGCTTCTACAAATGAAGAAGGAAAAGTAAAAGACATTCGATATATAAACGATGAAGAATTTAGAGATGCTTTGAGAGAGTAAAGTTAAGAACTCACGACTTTACATCAAACATAAGACAGAATTATTCAAGTAATTCGGAGCGTTAATCTAAAAGGATTACGCTCTATTTTGTTTTAGCTAGTAAAGAGTTAGTTTAAGGAGGGACATGGATTCTGAAGTTCTAAAAAAACGGGCAGTTAAATGGAATAAAAGGTTGTTAATATGAGCTCACAAAAAGAGCCGGTTCATTGAATTAATTTTGTCGATCAAGGGAGTGGAGATATGAAGATATTTGAAGCTACGTATGATGGCCATCGAATTCAGGTGGAAAATAAATGGAAAGGTGAAAAGTTATATGTAGATGGAGAATTACAGGATGAAAATATTGGGCTAGCTTTAAGAGCGACGTTAACTGGAGAATTAAAAGCTGATAATAATGAAGCTAAATGCATAAAAGTTACTCTCGGCGGTTTTTTAAGTATTCATTGTAAAATATTTGTTGATTATGTATTAGTTCGATCTTATCGAATTAAAAAAAGAATTTAAACATTCTTTGAGTGATATTGGACCACATTCTTTAGCTAAAGTGCACAAGATAAGAAAAAGAGATTTCGCTTATTCTTATCTAATCGATTAGAAAAGAGTTGAAACTTTTTTGAAATTGCTTAGGATTATATGCGCCTTAATAATAGGTGTACTAGGAGGATATGCCAAGGTTACAGGTAATCATAATTTACTACCTTATTTGTTTATATTTCTATTACTAATGATTTTAGCGACGGGAATAGATGAGCTTAAGAAAGGTAATAGACGTAGTTCATTTTTCTACTTTGTTGCTACATCGGCGATAATAATACTTTTACTTGCATAATAAGCAAATTTCGGACCGATAGCTGATGATTTGCTTCAGTATCTCAACAGGTAAAGCAGTGGTCGGGTTTAATCGTTGCCTTTGTTATGAGATTGTTTTAAATCTTAATGATAAAAGAAAAATAAGAAAGAATTTAGAATGAGCGAGAATGACGTATAGAATAAAAGGAATTGATTTCGCTTCTTTCAATATATTCGGAGCTTATCTATAACAAGATAAGCTCTTTTTAACTTGAATTAAAGATTGAGTTATCCGGTTTTGTTTGAAATAATTGGTATTATATAGGTGGATTGTGAGGTTTCATATGACTTTGTGTAAAAGGAGTTGGGGTTTAATGGAAGAAATGACTGGCAAAATATTATATTTAATAATAACTTGTGTTTTGTTATACGGATTCTTTAAGATCATTAGATTTATTTATAACAAATATATACCTTACAGTTTTGCAACAGATGCAATCGGAATAATAATATTTGTTATCTTTTGCATTCCTGCCTCACTAGTAATAAGCCATAAATTGTTAAATTCAGCAGGGAAATATTGATCATAATGAGAGTACTAGAAAGTGTGATGAACTTATATCTTCAGTTATTTCGGAGCTAATACTTTATAAAGTACTCGTCCTTATGACATAATCATCGGGCAAAATAAAAGTTAATTTAAAATTGAAGGTGCAGGCTAACCAGTTATTCCATTAAGAACGCTACGATGAAGGTGGTGTAATTAACAATGGACGATGTTGTAATGTGTCCTGAATGTGGTAACCAATTGAAGCAAGGATATATTTTCTCTCCTCGAAGAATTTGCTGGTCAGACTCACCTGATTCCATCTTTGCGGATTTTGGAAGTGAAATATTAATAGGTGATGCATGGTTAAAAGTCAAAAAAGTTCCAGCGTTAAGGTGTGAAGAGTGTAGTGTAGTTATTTTCAAACATGGTGAAAACAAAGATATAAAATAGCAGTAAAGTAATTTTGAATTGAGTTTATTGTTTGGTTAAATCGGAGCTTTTGCTGAAGATAAGGTAAGAGCTCTATACAGATAGTGCAGGGCGTGCGGTATTGATAGGAGGGATAATATGGGGATGGGCGGAATGAGCATAGCATTAATTTCTCTAGTTTCAATCATTCTAATAGTAGTTGTCATACTTCTTATAATGCGAAAAAGGAGATAACTCTTAGAAGGATTATTCCTTTAAATCGGAGCTTATCTGAAATAAGATAAGCTCTTTTATATATGAAGTAAAGATTGAATTCTATGTCCGGATTTGAATTAATTGGTATTAAGTTTTTGCACAGGATTGTGTGAAGTGCAAGCACTATTATTAATGTACTTAAGGTGGGTTCCAAGTGTTTAAAAGCAAGATAACTTTCATTATCGCAACTTTAGCTATTACTTTGATAGGTTGCTTTCAGGTTGAAGAAGCAACATTTATTGAAGGAGAGATAACTAAAATCAACAATGAAAGTGGGGAAATGGAGATCAAAGTCGAATCTTGGTCAACAATTAGTGATGCAGAATCATCTAGCACGCCATATATATTTGAAGAGATGCCAGATTCACATACTATAAGAGTATCCAATCCAGATCAATATGATGAAGGGAAAGAAGTACAGGTGAAAGTTATTAAAAATTATGAAGAGGACGTATGGGATTTAAATAGGTTGAAATTTGAAGTAGAAAAGGCAACTTAGAATATTATTCTATTGATTACATTATCTGAGAGTCCTGAAGAAATGTCGAATTTAAGTCTTCCGTATGAAGATAGGTGAAAACTACAGTAGGATTCGTTACCATCTTCCGTTATCTCGGAGCTTATCTTTAATAAGATAGGCTCCTTTTTAATTTGAAGTAAAAGATTGAGTTATTCGGAGCGATTTTTGAATAACTTAAGGGGACATCACTTTGGATAGGAGTCCCCTTGTTAGCTATAAAATAGATTGCTTATAAATATAAGATGATGAATAAAGAGTTGTTTTGAAATAATTGGAAAGGGGAACGGATACAAGACTATAGTAGTGAAAGCAAAGAAAGAATTACAGATGGTTAGAGAAGTGACTATTTGTTGAAGATGCTCTGAAGTAACACTGTTCAATTAATTAAAAATGTAATGGAAGGGATCAAATAGATGGAGGAACGAAAGTGGGACATCCAAGAAATAAAGCAGATAAAAAAGAAGCTGTTAATAATAAACAACCTTGTCATGCTTTTGCTTATCGTTTCGTTTGGCTTTTATATAGAGCTTGGGGGATCTTCTACATTCCTTATAGGTTTTTGCTGTGCAGTTTTATGGATTTTGGTAGTGAATGCTGTCTATACGATTTGGACCGGGAAGGTCATAGGTACAAAGACAATGCAAAAAGCTTTGAACTTCAAGATCTACCGTCATGGAAAGAGACAGTGGAAGATAAAAGCGATTATAGGATTAATCTTCTTATTCGCATTTAGTGCTGGTTCAACAATATTATTTTTCCAATTCGATTTAGAGGCTTTAAACATAGATTTTCCTCAAGATAGTATAAGTTTATTTGCCGTTTGGCTCTTTTTTAATATCGGGGAAATGAGAAGAATAAAAAAGCTAAACGAGAATTACGGGGGAAGTTTAAAGCGATTCGATTCATAATTGAAAGATATCCCGTATTATTTTGTTCTCTTATGTTGAGCGCATTACATGAAGTTAAGGTAAAGTCATACCTTAGAGTATCCCAGAATATCGGAGCTAATGTGTAAGACTACTGATTTTTATAAAATAACGGAGGAAGCTACTTTGCACAAACTAAATGCATTAATACCTGAGTTGTCAGTTTCAAATATTGAACGAAGTTTAGAATTCTATTTGGAAATTCTTACTTTCAAAATTGAATATCAGCGACCAGAGGATAAGTTCGCTTTATTATCATTAAGTGATTGTCAGATAATGATAGAAGAAGTAAATGGTCACTGGGATACTGGCGAGTTATCTTACCCTTTTGGAAGAGGAATTAATTTTCAAATCACAGTAAATGACATTGATCCAATCTACAGAAATTTAATCAAGCATGATTATCCGATTAAGTTTGATATTCAAGAAAATTGGTATAGAGCAAATACAATAATTAAGGGACAAAAAGAGTTCTTAATTATGGATCCAGATGGATATCTATTAAGGTTTGTTCAAGATTTGGGCGAGAAAAATATAATGGTAAATGATTAAAAGTTTACTAGGCTACCTCCATAATCTCGGAGTGCTGGTTCAATATTATGATACATAATTTTAGTGATTTATATATAAGAAGGAGATCTTCTAATGAATAAACGAATTAAAGAGGGTATTATCTCTGCACTCGTTTTTGCAGTCGTTGCTATTCTCTTTGGATATTTCATATACGGAGAAATAAAATGGACAGTCGTAATAGGACTAATGATAGGCGGTTTTATTTCTTGGTACTTTATTATTCCTAAGATAAGTAAGCAAGTGGATGGAGAAAAATATTGAATATATCTCGTTTTCGAGTCTTCCGCAAACTCGGAGCTTACCTCTAATAAGGTAAGCTTCTATTTTATTTAAGAAACGATTGAACTGTTTTCAGTGATTTGAAATAATTGGTATTAGATGTGTTGAGAGGTTAGTTAAGCCTAGATTTTGGAGGTAATGAATGAAGCTGAAAATAAAAATTTTCTTTCTAGTTTTTTTCCCACTATTACTTCTAGCATTGAGTATCCTTAAAGTTTCAGGAACCCTGAATCCGACAACAGGGTTCATCGTAACTTTGCTATCTGCTCTTTCAGGTTTAGTTGTGAATCGATTTAAGAGAAATAAGAAAGATACCTACTAAATTGAAATCGCCGTTTTCTTAATTCACCAAATGAGTGCGGTTATGTAGGTAAATATAGTTGGCAATATGAGGATGAGCATGAATAATGGATTTAAAATTATAAAGCATGATTTGGAAAGAAAAAGGTGTGTGTTCTTATTAAAATAATCGCCAACAGGACTTTGCCCGTAATTTTTATGTCCTTAGGTTTTTTAATAGGTTTTCTTTCATTTGGCCACAAAATGTTATTCTATCAGATATTCCGGTATCATTTACAACTTCTGAAGCCCTTTTTTCAAAATTGTTATTCTCTTTTGCTACATCATCTAGTAAAAACCTAGTATAGTCTGACTTAAAAACATTCAAAAATGTAGACGGGGAGGCATTGATTTGAAAACGGCAGGAGAAATACTCCAATTTACCTTACTTTCATTAATTACAGGGCTAGTGTTAGAAACTATTTTTAAGTTTTCCCTGTCATTATTCTTAGTGGCGGTTGGTGCATCAATTGTCTACACTTTGGTACGAGTTCAATTCAAGAAAAAGTATGGCGCACATACTGGCCGTAACTTCACAGTCGTTATAGGAGTAGCTCTAGGCATTATCGTTTCACTGAATGTGTTGATACCCATGTTTCAGAGCTAAATGAGAAAAATAGGAGTCAAAATTGTTCTTTGCTTATTCAAGTTTTTTCGGAGCTACTTTTAATAAGTTAGGCTACCTATTAGTAAAGTGCCTCAGCTCATTGAGGCATTTTTTGTCATGTTCAATTGGTCTAAAGGAACTTCAAAACTTTTCAATCGTAAAGAAAGAGGCAGAGATAATTAAAGTCTTTTAACTATTGGAGGAAAACATGAGTGTCTTTTTAGAATATTTTGTAGGCGTACTTATCTTACTGGGGATTTTGGGAGTATGTTTTTTTATGATGTATATTGGCTTGAACGGATTACATAAATATTTCAAAAGATAAAACAGGTTAATCTTGAGTTTAAGTCTTCGCTAAAAGTAGCCAATTCATGACTAAATACATTTTGTGTGAGGAAGTGAATTTATAAGAGAAGGAGTGAAGCAGTTTGTTAACTTTTATACTATTAGTAATAGGCGGGATTTTTGGTTGGCTATTTACCTATTTAGTTGAGATAGGGACAGGTTGGCCAGGGTTGGGTACTAGCGTTTTAATCGGCAGTTCACTGGCTCTATTAATAAAAATTAGCAGCCAGCTAAGCAACATCGAAAAAAGAGAAAACAAAAAGTGATGGCTACAGTTAGTTTTACAACATAAAGTCGTATCTTATTTGTCATGAGTTAGGCTCCGATTACAGGGGATCAACGATTGAGTTATGTGAATACATTTGAAATAATTGGTGATAGAGATTTGTTTATAAAGGGGAAGGTAGAGATTCAGATGAAAAAGAAGAAACTCGCCCATTCCGAATGGAGATTTAGTGTGATGCTACTAGCGGCAATGCTTGGGACATTTATAGGCATCTTTGTCACCCAACGTGAACTAAATCCAACATTTGCGATAGGGTACATAGCCCTTTGGGTATTAGTGGTGATTATTAATGCGATTTACGTACGCTACAAGAGAACGAATCATAGCGTGTCAAAGAAGAATCATAAGGGCAGATAGATCTACAGGAACTAGAGAGAATAAGTTGGAAATTTGGATGGAGGCTTTAAAGTGTACAGACTCTTTTTAATCATTTCTTATTTGTTATTCTTTATTCCCGTTTTATTCATTGCTAATTTTTTCTTAGACGTTATGACGCTCAACAAGCTACAAGGATTTCCGATATTCTTTCCATTACTATTTTGTACAGTGGGGTTTTTATTCGCAACTATTGCTTTGAAATATAAGAAGAGTGTTTTTTCAATAGCTGCAATGGTAGGAAACGGCATTTTAATCATGTTTCCATTTATATATATGTTCTTTGGCACTCTGATATTTGGACCTTGAATAAATCTGAGTTATATTTAGTGTTTTGTTACAACATCTCATAGATAGTCATTCAATCTTCCGTTCATTCCGAGCTTATCTGTAAGAAGGTTGCAGGAGATGTCATTAGGATTTGGAGGTTCTTATTATCAATTCTATTAGAGAAATTTTTTCTTCTAAGTGGTTTGGTTATCCTTTAATTTTTGGGTTACTTTTTGGGGCTTATTCTAAATATGGGGTAATTAAGATTGTTTTATCTACTATTCTGGTCGCATTATTCATTTCCGTGTTTGCTTACAATTATAAACATAACAGCTTATATAATTTAGTTACTAAAAACAGAAAAAATTCTGAGTAGCTAGTTGTATTAATAAGATTCCATCACAGTATTATTATTCTACTATCTCGGAGAAGAGTGAAATAAAGTTAGAGAAATAATTGATGATCTATCAGAAATGTTGTAAATGGTTGGGATGAATTCCAGTGGTTTTTGTTATTTCCGGGGGAGGGTTTTAATTGATTCGTGAACTTGATAAAGCTGAATTCTATAAATGCGAGAAGTTAATAAATGATGTAGGACATTTAGAAGTTAAAGCTGTAATAGAAGGGAATAACCCTGGTAGGATTTTTGTAGATCAAATTAATTCTCCTAAAACAGGTCTTATCTGGTTGGGTAATAATGATGGGTTTTTCTTTATTGGAGATGAGAGAAATGAGTTATTTAACACCCATATAAATGATTTTATTGATAAAGTAATCTTTCCTGAAGCAAAGAAGCTCGGATTAAATAGTTTTATAGCAATTGGTAACCATTCCAGATGGGATAAGATAATAGAAAGGATTTTTGAACATCGTCACATACAACGATCACATCAAAATGTTTATAAGTTGAGAGGTCATTATAAAGGTGATAGTGAACTTTCAATCAAACGTGGTTATGACATATTAAAAATCAATGAAGAGCTGTATAGGAATAAGGAAAAAAACCTTAAAAACATAGGAATTTTACACTCGAAAGTTTTGGGATTCTGGGCTTCTCCTGAGAAATTTTTTCGAAAAGGTATTGGATATTGTATTGTCTACCAAAACATGATTGTGAGTTTATGCTTTTCAGGATTTGTAGCTGAAAATGTTCACGGTATAGATATAGAAACAATAAAGGAGTATCAGGGGAATAAATTAGGTCAGAAGGCAGCCCACTGTGTTGTGAAAGATTGTGTGAGCAAGGGTATGATTGCTTACTGGGATTGTGAAGAGGCAAATAAGCCTTCAAATGTAATTGCTAAAAATATAGGGTTAGAGAATTATTTGAATTATTTAGTGTATATTATACCGCTTGATGAAGGTTGATTGTTTTATGGAGGTGTGTGATGAAGGGTGCTTATATGTCTAAAATAGATAAATGGCGAGAAAAGTATGG
This sequence comes from Anaerobacillus sp. QJM3NY_17, assembly GCF_056173665.1. Classification (NCBI taxonomy): domain Bacteria; kingdom Bacillati; phylum Bacillota; class Bacilli; order Caryophanales; family Bacillaceae; genus Anaerobacillus; species Anaerobacillus sp. QJM3NY_17. The sequence goes on from NZ_CM149685.1 coordinate 1,140,933, forward strand.
AGCAATAGCTATAGCATTCAGTTGTCTAATTAGCGCGATCACTAGTTGGGGAGATCATTGGATTCTTACGAGTGTTTTATTATTGGGCGTATTGGTGTGTGGAATGATAGGTTTTTTTGATATGAAAAGATCCAAGGTGGAAGAACACTAAACATGACAGGTAGGTAAGTTTTTTATTTGTGTTTGGACTAGAAGCTATTTCTGAAGCTAGTTTTTTAAGTATCTCGGAGCTTATCAATAATAAGATAAGCTCCTTATTTCATTTGGTTTTGTAAATGAAGTTCTTCTGAAGTTATGATGAGTGAGCAAGATCAGATTCGTGATAGAGGATCTCAATACCTTCGCCTTCCTTTCCGACGTTACAAAAAAAAATGAAATGAAAAGGAGCCATTCTTGATTGAATGACTTCTTGTATGAGACTGGTTTAACTTTTGAATTCGAAACTTTCCGGTGGTATAGCATTTTTTATCGTTGAAGTATGCAGCTTCTTTTTCTTTCTTTTCAATTTGAGAGGCTTAGGAGAGGTTAAGTCATATACAATACAGTTCACTGCTAGAATGGTTAATGCAAAGGCGGTAACGGGCGCAAGAATCATCCATGGAAAAGAAGAGGCGTACTGGAAATTTTGAGCGATCAGCCCTGCCCACTCATTCGACATCGAAAATGAGTCCGTGAAGGCTTTTCCAGTTTCCATATCATACTCAATGATTCTGACGTCTGTGCCGCCTATGAATACTTTCAAAAGACCAAGATGAGCAAAGACAACAAGGACCTGTCCAACTTGTTGAACGAAAAGGAGTAGTAACTTAGGATTCAGGAAAGGTGCTAGATGGTTTTTGAAAATATGAAATTTACTTCCGCCCATAGTTCTGGCGCTTTCTATGAATTCCTTTTTAGATATGAGATCGAGTTCGTTTTGAATGTAAAGGGAAAGTACTGGTACACTGATGAAAATAAGCACGAGCATTGGGAAGACGACTTTCGTGACGGTATCGTAGCTCCAGCTAAAGGTTAACACAACGGGAGCGATCAATATGTAGGTGAAAATCGTAACCGGCGCATAGTGAAGCGCATCTGCAAGCCCAGCTAACAGTTTTCGAAAAGCACTCGGTAACCTAAACAAAAGATATCCGCCTAAGAATGAGAATACCATTCGCCCAAAGGCAACGATGATGGATAGTCCAATGGTATACTTGGCCCCCTCTAGTAGCATGAGTAAGAAGTTATTTCCATCGAGATCACTCCCTAATGGAAACTGTAGGGAGGGCGGGAAAGGTGCTAAGGCAATGGCATTATGATTCTCATCATACAATACTTTTTCAGGTGGAGCCGGATCTGCAAACGTGGTGTATACGAAACTTCCTATAAGGAGGAATAAGATAAAGAGAGTGCCTCCTATTAACAACGGGCGTTGGATTAATTGTTTCTTCATATATTCTTCCCACCAATATTGAAGTAGTGTTCTAGCGTAACTTTTCCTGTTGTGAACATGATAAAAGAAGGGATAAATACCATAAACAGCCCCATGGTTAGTATTTCAGGATTCAGTACCCCATTCTCAAAAATAAAGGTCATAAACCCATTAATATTAAAGATAATCTCCAACATTAATAAGTTAGCGATTGCAAAAAGAAAGACACCCTTAAAATGGTTAAATAAGGTTAAAATGGAGTTCCTAAAAACGTGTAACACTAAAATTCTTGATCGCTTTAATCCCTTTCCTCGTGCTAGTTCTACGTAAAGAAGCTTCTCCTCTTCTTCAAAGGACAACAACAAATACTTATATATGTATATACCAGGCAGTAGTGATAGAACTAGGACCGGAAGAACGATCGCGTTTTCATCGAAACCGCTGGAAATGTTAAAAAGGAGAAAGTTTGTTTTTTTATAGACCCAAATAATGCCTAATTGTGCAACTAAAATCACGAAAATGTCCGGCAATGATTCAATAATAAAAAGAAAAGCCTTAGGAAGAGTTCTTTTATGAACTGGAAGTAACATTGTAAGGAATGTAAGAAGGATTCCTAAGATAAGAGCTAGGACGATAGAAATGAATAGGTAAAACATAGAAGTAAGGTAAACATCCATGAATTCCGGGAATAAAGGTAACTCTCTCCCCCGAACGTAGTACTCAATGGTATTGCCAGTTAGGATGACGTTTAAGAGATGAAGCATGTGATGAACGTATGCATCAAAATTAAGTACGATGGTGTCATATAAAAACGAAGTATTGTTTAACGAATTGTTATCAATCATTTTGAGCACGTTTAGTTGCGATTTCATATTAAAAAACAAGTAAGGAAGTGAGCCAATTAGTAGGATGCCTATTGAAGTTAATAGAAATTGGAATGCAATCTGCAAGGTAAGTGACTTCTTCATCACGGCCCTCCTTTCATAATTGAATGATCTTAGTTTTCGCTGGTAAGCTCTCTAACTTATTCCTATTACGATGTGCAGTGATATTTCCATTATTATCGATTTGAAATAGCAGCATAGATTTTAATGGAACTTACATAATATGTATTCGGAATAAATGGGGTGGATCCTTTTTTCTCTTTTAACATTATGTTAGGTACCATCATCCTAAAACATGTTCTATCAGTTTATTTACCTAGCAAAACGGAACTCATTTAATCTTAGGATGCTTTTTATTACCAGCTGTTGAACGAAACAAACGATGAAATTCTCACCGATGAGTAGGAATGAGCTCCTCATATCAAGAAAGTAGTGTAAAGAGACAAGTCAATATTGAAAACATCGCAGATAACAGCACGTTCTTCATACTTAAGGAACTTAAGAAAAGGAGAGATATGGTGGAACAGTTTGCGGTTTTTCGTACACCTCAAACGATTCTCTATGGAAGAGATTCGTTTAAACAAATTGGCGCAGAAGCAGCTCGTCGCGGTCAGAAAGCCCTTATTGTTAGTGATCAGGTGATGATGAATCTCGGTTATGTCACGGATTGTCAGGATTATTTGAAGCAGGTGGGAGTGGAAAGTGAGATCTACACGGGTGTTGCGTCTGAACCAACGGACGATTATGTGTCTGAAGCGCTTGTGCTTTTCCGAAACACGAACTGTGAGATCGTTATTTCATTAGGTGGGGGAAGTTGTATCGATACGGCGAAAGCCATCGCCGTTCTTGCGACGAATGGAGGATACATAGGTGACTATCGCGCGAACAGAACGATGGCAGAGAAGGCGCCGATTCCGCATCTCGCTATTCCAACAACAGCGGGAACTGGCTCAGAAGCAACGGACGTGACCGTTATTACGAATACAACGACTGATGTGAAAATGATGATCAAACAGCCCGCCTTCATGCCGGCAGTTGCGATTGTGGATCCGTATCTCTCGCGCTCATCGCCACAGCAAGTAACCGCGGCGACAGGGATTGACGCCCTCAGTCATGCGGTGGAAGCGTATCTCTCAAAGCAAGCTCATCCGATGACAGATACGCTTGCTTTATCTGCGATTGGACACATTATCGGTCATATTAAAAGCGCTTACAATGATGGAGAGAATCTCGATGCACGAGAAGCGATGAGTTTAGGTGCTCTTCAGGCGGGTATGGCTTTTACAAATGCTTCCGTCTGTCTTGTGCACGGCATGTCGCGTCCAATCGGTGCTCTTTTTCACGTGCCGCATGGATATTCAAACGCGATGCTGCTTCCAGCTGTACTCGAATACAGTAAGGATTCTTGCATCGATCGACTCGCTGATCTCGGGAGACTGTTTCAGACAGAAGAAAGCGAGGCGCTCTCAAATGAAGAAGCGGCTGATGTGGCGGTTTCTTCTATCAAAAGTCTTTGTGCCTCATTAAATATCCCGAACTTCAAATCTTGGGGAATTGATGAGACGGCGTTCAAGCAGGTTATTAGCAAAATGGCAGCAGACGCATTAGACAGCGGGAGCCCAGCGCATCATCCTCGCTTGCCTACACAGGCGGAATTAGAAGAACTTTATGAGATTTGCTATGACTACGAATTTATAAGTGAAGAAAAGGTTCGCTAACACAACTGGAAGGGGAATGAAAACATGGCTACGACGGCAACGAACGTGCTACAAAACTATATTAATGGTAAATGGGTCGATGCGAAAACCGATCAATTTCAAGCTGTACCAAATCCGGCAACAGGGGAGGAGCTTGCTCAGGTTCCGATTTCAACAAAAGCAGATCTTGATGAAGCAGTGAAAGTAGCAAAGGCTACCTTCAAAACCTGGAGTAAAACGCCCGTTCCGAAACGCGCGCGCATTCTATTTAAATACCAGCAGCTGCTCGTCGACAATTGGGACGAGCTTGCGAGATTGCTAACAAAAGAGAATGGTAAAAGTTTTAAAGAAGCACAAGGTGAAGTGCAGCGCGGGATCGAATGCGTTGAATTTGCAGCTGGTGCGCCATCGTTAATGATGGGCAAGCAGCTTCCGGATATCGCAACGAATCTCGAATCAGGCATGTATCGCTATCCTGTTGGCGTTGTTGGCGGCATCACGCCATTTAACTTCCCGATGATGGTGCCGTGCTGGATGTTTCCACTTGCGATCGCCATGGGGAACACCTTCGTTCTTAAACCTTCTGAGCGAACGCCATTACTCGCAAACCGCTTAGCAGAGCTCTTTAAAGAAGCGGGCTTACCGGATGGCGTTCTGAATATTGTTCACGGAGCACATGACGTTGTGAATGGGCTTCTAGAGCACAAAGATGTGCCTGCGATTTCCTTCGTCGGCTCACAGCCCGTCGCCGAATATGTGTACAAAACAGGGGCTGCGAATGGTAAACGCGTTCAGGCACTTGCCGGTGCGAAGAACCATTCCATCGTAATGGCTGACGCTGATCTTGACGCTGCGGTTAAAGAAATCATCGCTGCTTCATACGGTTCTGCAGGCGAACGATGCATGGCTTGCTCCGTTGTTGTGGCGGTAGATGATGTTGTGGAGCCACTGCTTCAAAAGTTAAACGAAAAAGCCGATGAAATAAAAATCGGCAACGGCCTTGATGAAGACGTATTCTTAGGACCGGTTATCCGTAAAGAACATAAAGAAAGAACGGAAAGCTATATCCGTAAAGGTCAGGAGGAAGGTGCTACGCTCATTCGCGACGGCCGAAACGACGAAGCATACAACGATGAAGGCTACTTTATCGGACCAACGATTTTTGATCACGTAAACTCCTCTATGCAAATCTGGAAGGACGAGATCTTCGCGCCAGTGCTATCAATTGTGCGAGTGAAAAATCTAGAAGAAGCGATCGAGCTCACGAATGAATCTGATTTCGGAAACGGGGCTTGCTTGTTTACTAAAGACGGAAGCAACGTTCGATATTTCAGAGAAAACATCGAAGTTGGCATGCTGGGCGTAAATATAGGCGTACCAGCCCCAATGGCTTTCTTCCCGTTCTCAGGTTGGAAAAATTCCTTCTATGGCGATCTTCATGCGAATGGATCAGACGGAGTGGAATTTTATACGAGAAGAAAGATGTTAACGGCCAGGTGGTAAGCAACAAGAATTAAAATAATACAAAAGGTGCAGAGAGGAGAACCTCTCTGCACCTTTTGTATTATGGGGAGAAGGAATAATGTGGTAAAGATGAAACATTTGATACGTTTCATTCGTATAACGAATTAAGATAACAAAAGGGATAAATGTTCAAGGAGTGCGCTATGCAAACACTATTTCATTCAGTTAAGAATTTGTTTCTAGACTTATTTGCCATGGGAAAGGGATTAGTCTATGGTTTTCTATTGGTTGGATTGCTTACTTTCATTGGTGGAGCGCTACTATACGGCTTTTTGTTCTTACGTCATTTGTTTGTTTAATATTTTTGGATATTAACTTAATGAGAAGAAGGGGAGATATGTGTGAAAAAGGTCATTGTAAGGTCAGTGATTGCATCGCTTGTGATCGGTATACTCGTATGGGCTGCAAGTGTATTCATTTCTTTTTCATTTAGTGAATGGAGCTTCTTTATTGCTCTAGGGCTTACCATTGTGCTTTACTTCTTTAACAGTAGCGGAGGATTTTTATCAAAAGGGGCTACTGCTGAGGCAAGCGAGGCAGGGTGGAAAGTTCAAGAAGATAATGAACTGAAAGTAAATGTAGGTGCCGTTTTTTACGGTTCAGTGCTATTTACGATTTTTAGTCTTGTCTTAACCATTACCACATATTATTAAGGGGATTTTAGTAAAGAGGAGCTCTTATAGAAAACAGACTTGCAGCTCCGATCGAAACAACTATATGATTGTGTAGCATATGCAATCACTAATCACATTAGGGGGATGAAAAATTGGGTTTATTCTTTTATCTTACGATCGTCGTTGGTTTATCGCTCATCTATTATGGCTATGTTAAGAAAACAGAAAAAGATATAAAAATGAAAGAGCTAGAGCTTGAAGCTAAGAAGATTGAGTTGGAAATAAAGAAGTTAGACTATCGTAAGGACAGTAATGAGTTAGAAGAAAAGTAATCGCTTAGGTTTTGAGCGATTATTTTTTATGAGGAGTAATAGGATGGCAGCGGATGTGTGGTTCATTTCGTCATCTTCTATTGAAGCCAGATGAAACTAAGTGAGATAGAAACTGCGGTAGGAAAGAGGGATTGAATGGGAAAGCTTATGAAGAAATTAATTGTATGTCTAGCCTTAATAGTCATCGTTGGTTGCTCTAGTGATGGGGATGAAATTCCTTCCCAATCTTCTATGAAATTTGAGGTGGGTGGCCAAAGTTTCAAAATCATTTCTCTATACGAAGAAGTTCTTGATTATACTAACGAGGCTATGGAGAATACCGAACTGAATACGAGTGGGGAGTATTATAGTAAAGTGACACAGCCTTTTCTAGAATCTGCTTCTCATGAAGGAGCGAGCTTAACTGGTGGACTCGATTATTCTACTTATTTCTCCCCTACGACAAGTGTTCAGGCTTTAAATGAACAGACAGGTGAGCTACTAAAGAAGCAAGAAGAAGTTAATAAAGCGATCAAAGCAGCACTTACTAAGTCGGGCAAAAGTCTTGAAGGCGAAAATAAAACCATTTATGTTATGCCGGTAAATCCAGACTACAAAACTATTCAAAACGAGATGAAGGGAGTTAGCGCGATCACTGTAAGTAAAGATGTTATCGTTCTATTTTTATCACCTACATATGAAAAAGAAATGCTAGAATATGCCGTTGCGCACGAATACCATCACGCCGTTTTTCTAGAGAATCCAAATAGAGCGGGAGGTATGAATCTGTTAAACGGGTTTGTTTTTGAGGGAAGAGCTGATTCCTTCGCATCTCAATTGTATCCTGAGGCGAACCCGCCCTGGTCAGAACCGCTATCGACTGAAGAAGAAAAGAGAGTGCTAGAGGAACTTAGAGAAAAGAGCGATTCCACGAATGCGGAGTTATATGATACATTCCAAAACGGTGACTGGAAGAAAGATATACCAAAGTGGTCCAATTATAAACTGGGTTTTAAAATAGTCGAAAGTTATCTACGTCATCATCCAGAAGCTTCTATGAAAGAATGGACGATGATGGATGAAAGGGAAATAGTGCGAGGAAGCGATTATAATGAACTTGTTAGTGATTAAAATGATTGAAAAAGTAGCTGCTCGATCATGGAAGAGCACTCGCTTCTGAATTTAAGCTAGAGATTACGGAGATGAAAGCCTAACTAATCGATTAGAAGAAAGATGGAGGAACAAAGATGAAACGATTTATCACTTTACTAGGAGTATTTCTGCTTCTAGCAGCATGTACGAATGAAGGCAGCAATGAAGGGAAGCAGGAGGAGAAAGGTTCTACTCAAGAGACTTCTGCAAGTTCCTTACACATTAAGCCTGCCAAACTATCAAAACGTGAGCAAAGCATCGTGAATCAAATGGGAGTCGATTTCAAAACCTTTTATACGGTGGATGGGACCGTAGGAGAAGGAGAAGCGCTCGTGACTTCGATCGTTGTATACAAAGACGGAGAAGATGGAAAAGAAGAGTTTGTTACCTGGGGTGGAGATTATAAACAAGAGCGTTTCAATAAAGCTCTTCACTCATTCCAACTTCAAATGGAAGAAAAAGTAGCTTACTTTACAATGGGGTCACCGGATGGATACAGCAAAGGATCGACCAATATGCCTAAAGAGCTGGGCGCATTTATCTTTGAACAGATAGAAGAAGAAGTCACGATCACAAAAGGAGAAACGGTGTATTTGGCATACTTAATTGGATCAAGTGAGAACCAAATGTCGTCAGTGAACGATAGCGATGTCAAAACTTTGCCTGAAACGGTAAAAACGGCGGAATATGCGATTGTAGCTCAATTGGAATGGAAAGACAATTTGGAGAAGAATGAGTAATTGAACCAAAAGTCGTAAAGGAGTATGACATGATGACTCGAATATAGATACGTGAAGGATACATAAGAACAGATTTCATAACCGAATGTCCTTCTCAAATCTTGCTGAAATTAGGAGGGAATTATGGGACGAGTTGTTCATTTTGAAATTCATGTAGATGACATGGAACGGGCTAAGAAGTTCTACGGGAACGTATTTGATTGGAAGTTTGAAGACTGGAGTGAATATGCCGGCATGCCTTATCTTGGCGTGGTGACTGGTGATGCAAAAGAACCAGGAATCGATGGAGCGTTGATGAAACGGCAAGGTCCACCTCCTGAAGGTAATGCTGCAATCAATGGGTATGCTTGTACAATGGGCGTGGAAGATTTAGATGCTACTGAATCGAAAGTTCTTGCTAATGGTGGCAAAACAGCGATGGCCAAATACGCATTGCCTGGAATGGCGTGGCAGGCCTATTACCTTGACACGGAAGGAAATATCTTTGGTCTTCATCAACCGGATGAGAATGCAAAATAATTTAGTAAAAACAGTTGAGAGAGCCCTTTTTAAAGGGTTCTTTTTTAAATGCTAATTGATGGAGAGTTTTGAACGGATGAAATAGTGAAGCTTGGACGATTTATTTTGGACTGTTAAAAAGTTTTCCATAGTTATCAAAATAAAAGATTGAGTTATCTAGTTAGATTTGAAATAATTGGAATTGGATTATTGGCGTAAAATTGCGAATTATTTATTTCTAGTTCGCTATTAAGTAGTATTTTCGAGATGAAAGAAGAAGGAGAGGAGGTGACGGTACTTAGTCCGTGAAAGGTCTTCAAGGTTAGATAGGTGGCGAAGGTAATATGGCTTTTCCTATTAATTAAGTGCTCTTAATACTTGAGGATACGAATGGGTCCTTACGAATAGTTTAGGTATAGGGATAATTGTTCGTGGAATAATTGGCTACTTAGTGAGAAATGACTTATTTTAGAGGGGAATGGAGACGATGTTTTTATCGTATTTTTTAGTGTTTCTTATGGCAGCGATTCCGTTATTTGAACTTGTTGCTGTAATCCCACTAGCGATCATCGGTGGGCTGTCGCCAGTACTAACAGGCATACTTGCTTTTTTAGGAAATGCTTTGACAGTTGTTTTGTTAATTGTATTTGTAGATAAATTTAAAGTATGGCGGAAGAAACGAAAACAAAAGCGTACGAAGGATGTGGTTCAGGAGGAGGGCGAGACGACAGAAGCACATGTCGAGGAAATGCAAGAGTCGAAGAAGGAGAAACGCGCACGCGTTCTTTTTGATAAGTATGGTTTGCCAGGCTTAACGATCATCGGTCCCTTTTTCGTCGGGTCGCATATTTCAGCGTTTATGGGAATGAGCTTCGGTTCAAAAAGAAAGCTGGTCACCAGCTGGATGATGACGAGTTTAGTACTTTGGACTGTGATTATGGCTGTAGCATCAAGCTATGGAGTTGGATTTTTTGTACATGACGTGGAAGATGATGGTGTTTTAGTTCGTCTATTCACTAACTAGCATGATGATGTGAAAATACCTTTAACTTTATCGTTATGTGTTGTAAAGTAAATATGAACTGGAAAATTGTAGCTAGGGTTCCGCTATCGAGGTAGGCTAGTGACCGAGGGCTACATCTTTTACATAAGTAAAAGGCACCTATTGACATAAAAGGTCCGAGGGGAAAGATTCAGCGTATTTGTACTGCGCTGAAATCTTTCTCGTCGGGCCTTTTTTATTATTTAAAGGAGGTATTGTTTATGTCGACAATCGATGAACTAAAAGCTGGTGTTGCAGTGATTATTTTGAATGAAGAAAACGAGGTTTTATTACAGAAAAGAACCGATGTGGGGCAATGGGGGATTCCATCGGGTCATATCGAAATAGGTGAGACAGTCTCTGAAGCAGCCATCAGAGAGGTAAAAGAGGAAACAAATTTGGATATAACGATTACCAGGATCATCGGTGTTTACTCTGATCCTACTTCACAGGTTTTTCATTATCCAAATGGGAAAGTTGTTCATTTTATTACAACATGCTTCCTTGCTGAAGTGACAGGTGGAGAACTTCGATGCAACTCTGCCGAATCACTTGATGTTCAATTTTTTGGACAGTCACGTTTACCACAGAACTTATTAACCATGCACCCTCGATGGCTGACGGATGCACTTGAGAAAAGAGATCTTGCATTTATTCGTTAAATGAAGATGCCGTCATCTCTTTCTGTGTGTCGGCATTTGTCAGCTGTTCTGATTACAAGTTAAGTAGTCTTAGCTTTGACAAAGTGGGATGGAAGGAGGGAAAAGCGTGAAAAATCAACAAGCTTTAATCTGGGTAATAATAGCGATCTTATTAGTATTGGTTTGGGTTTTCTTGAGGTAATACATAGATGAGTGGAATGGTGTGACTACGGGAGGGTATATCGAAATTAGTTTTTCGAGAAAAAGGCTGTTCATTTATAATGAAGCAGACCGCTTATTCATGTAATTAATTATTGAACAATAAAAAATCTTTAGGAACTTCGTATTTATGAAGTTCCATTTTTTGTTTAATGATTTTTTTGGACAATCACCAATAAAACTTGATGCTGAATCGTCTACTTAGTGTGAAGGGAGGAGGCAAATGAATGAAATGAGTATGCAACAATCAGAAAAGCCTATTGAAAGAATTGATGAGTTTAAGCAATTATTCAATGATCATAAGAAAAATGTATTTGCTATGGCATTATCGATATTAAGAGATTTCGAATTGGCTGAAGATGTTCTACAGGAAGTATTTATCAAACTCTATCAGCATTTAGAACATCATGAAGTTTCAAATGTGAAGGCCTGGTTAATTCGTGTTTCTAGAAATACGGCTATGGATCTCTACCGAAAAAAGAAACGAGAACTAACGGGTTTTGATAAAGAGTATTTTGAACGAGTGCCTTATTTTTCAGAGGACCCATTAGATCGAATTGTATTAGCGAAATACTTAGAGGTACTCAATAGCGAAGAGAGACAGATTGTTATTATGAAGGATATCTCTGGATTAAAGCATAGGGAGATCGCGAAAGTGTTAGAGCTTCCTCTGGGTACAGTAGTTTGGAAGTATAGTCTGGCATTAAAGCGGATGAAAAAAGACTTAGAGTAAGGAGGGATTTTCATGAAGGAAGACCAAATTAAAAAACATTTGAATAATGCAATTGAAACTCACATTCCAGATGTCTGGAACGATTTGGAGCAAAAAATACATAAGAAAGAAAATTTGCAAACCCTAAAAGAGCCCATTCCAGTCAATAAAGTCAAAGAAAATAGAAAAAGGACATTATCTAAAAGATTATCAATAGCTGCGGCTTTATGTTTAATTGTTTTTTCTACTTTGACGTTTACACCAGCTTTAGCTGCTATTCAAGATGTTTATGAAAAACTATTTTCAAGTAAACAAATTGATGATATTGGGGTTAGAAATGCAATCGATTTGGGTTATGGCAAATCGATTGATCAAACCTACTATGATAAACAACATGATATAAAAGTGCGATTTGAGAAAATAATGACGGATGACAAAGAAACAAAACTTTTACTCATTTATCAAAGTGAAACGACCAATTTAGAGAACTATTATATAGACTTATTTGAAGGCTATAGTTCAATTAACGTAAAGGTGAATGGCGAGAAAAAAAATAACCTGGCTACTGTTGGTTGGGGTAGCAGATATTATGAAGAAAATGAAAATAAAGTAGTCGAAGCATTATCTTTTGAATCAATAAAACCCTATGAGGGAATGGACATTCATTTAGAAATCGAGAATTTAACTATACATGATGAAAGTTCGTCCAAAGAGGTAGAAGCAATTTGGCCACTTGACTTTAAACTTGATGCATCTGCAGTATCAGACAGGGAAAAAGTGAAAATAGATAAAGAATTCACTTTTGAAGATGTCACCTATCGCATTAAGCGTGTGGAATTTTCGGCACTTGAAACGAGAGTGGTTGTTACTGGACCTGACACGAAAATATTGACTGACGAAACGGGAATGCGATATGAAGTTCTTAGTGAGTTAGAGCAACAATTTTTAAATGCAAGAAAAATAGATGATGAAGAAGGTTATATTGTAAATGAGAAAAAATCGGGAGTGTTTATAAGATCAGCTGGTAAAAGGGTTGACCCGATCTTCAGTAAAGGCGAGGTACAGGGTGAAGATGATGAATATATTATGATTTTTGCTCCAGTTGAGGATCGTAAGGACAGTATTCTTGAAGTTGGTGAGGATATTAAAATTCCTCTAACTAAATAAGGAGTTATGACCTTTAATAGCATCATTCCAGTTGAAAGCAGTTCGATGTTTGTTTAGATATCCAGGTTGGAAGAAGAGTTAGTTATTTGATGAATTTGCTTATAGATGTAATACACATCCTTACTTACTATTTTAGGAGCCTATCTGTTAAAGGTAGGCTCCTTTTTTTGCATGGAAATATAGATTAAAAAAATGATTTGAATCAACGACAATTAAGAATTAAGGAAGTGTATTTATGAATTGAAAGAAGCTTGGAAGGGTGATTTAGAAATATGACAGGAAACCATCATTGAGGAGAATGAAAACAGAAGAACTTTAGTACTTACTATTCATAAGTATGTTTCTTGTACACTGAAGGGCAATAGTCTCCTTTCGTTGATTAAAAGTAAGTTCCTCAGAATAAGGTTTGAACTAAATGAAATTGATACTTGAGTTAATGAGAATAATCTGAAATAATGGATGATAGTGTGGAAATTAATTGTAAATTTAGGGAATTTTTATGGGGAGAAAATTTGCAGAGGCATTTGGTACAGGCACTTAGATGATCGTGATGTTGATCGAATGAGATGATTTCATTTTTTATTACTAATCGTTAGACAAGATAATAAATAAAAGGAATGATCGAATGAAGAAACAGGTAAAGCTTTTTTATTGTCATATGTCCTTATTATTGTTTATTCTATTACTTGCAGGGTGTTCAGATAATACGAATGCCAAATTAAATGCAAATGCTGCTGAGAATGACGCTTCTTTATCAACGGAAGAAGCGACTGAAGTGGAAGAGGGTAATCAAGTAAACGAAGATGCATCTTCATCAACGTCAGAAGACACTTCTCAGGAAGATGATAAAGAAACCTCTTCTGAAGAACCAAAAAGCGGTGAGTCAAATTTCGCAGATGAAAATGAAGAAAATCATGCGTTAGATGATTACTCCTCCAAGGAAATTGAATACGCTCGTGTCTGGTCACAGCTAGGACCGAATCAAGAAGTAGATGAATTAAATGTTCAACTTATATCCGCTGGTTCCCCTCTTGATCCTGATGATGAGAACAGTCTCACTTATCCAGAAGATGTTGTTCAATTACGTGGTTCCCGTATCGTAGATGGCATCGTTACGTATAGTGGTAACGGAGATGGCACGATTAATGTATATAACGTTCCTTTGCGCTGGTATGGTGGCTTTCCTCCTCCTGAAGATATAGATAAAGAAGAAATTCAGAAGGAAATGGAAGATATCATTACCAATACAAAGCTTGTAAACGTGGATACAGGAGATAATGAAGAAATCATAGAGATTATCAACAAAATGAATAGTCAGTAATCTGAGTAGCGGATTTATGTTAATCAGTGTTTCGTTTTAGAAGGCATAATGTGCCCACACTATGTTGGATATGAAAATAAGATTAAGACAATTCTCTATCCCCAACAGGTTAAAATTTGAAGACAATTGAAGCCATGATGCCATAATCGTTATAAAGTATGGTAAGTTAGCTATTGGAGTTAGCACAAATATTTCTTTCGCAATATTTCTTTTTTTATATTTTCTTTTTGCAAAATATAGTAAACTATTACATGAATTACTATATTATCGTACTAATTTAATAGCGTTATATACATGTTGATTAATGAACTTGTAGGAATGAAAATCTTTATATTTTATATTTTGAGCACTATTATTTGGCCCATTCCTTAGAATCCATATATAGCACGCTGTTTATATGTACTTCTGGTTCTCCAACATTAATTTAGGAAGGGAAGCGTTTAAATCGCCAATCAAATGCTATAATCGTGCAGATCTTCTTGATCTGATCGATGAAAAAAAATCTCTTTTATCTTTAAAGGTGTTAGCTCATGGCTTTACACATAAACAGACATTAATGGCTAGCCAGGAGCTTGATCGACTACTTAATCGCTACCAATTTGGAGAGTATAAAGAAAGTCAGCCAACATACTCAAATTAAATACAAACTGTTATTTTAGGAAAGCAAAAGCTAGCCGCTATAAATGTGTAATATGTAAATTTGAGATAGATTAGTTTTGTTCATGATTGTTAAGCGAACAAAGCATAATTCTATCTCATTTTTTTTAGGAGACGGCTTATTGAAGAGATTAGTTATAAGAGTCTATTTTAAATAGAAGAGGTGGTAAAAATGTTAAACGAATGGGCTATTTCTATATTTGTTAGCTTTATTCTATTTTTAATTATTGGCTGGTTTACTGGAGATAAAGAGTATGGAAGTGGTTCAAAAACCAATGATGAACGCTCTCGATTCATTAAACAAAAAGCGATTGTAGGAAGTTGGATTTTCTTACTAACCGTCTTTGTGATAAATGTGGTCTTAAGCTTTTTCGACTTAAGAACAGGACCTCTAGAAAACGCTCCATTTAATCATCCAGAGTTATTCTATTTACTTCTTTTGGTGGGTAGCTATTTTGTATGTTATTGGATGTATAGTAAGCGAATCAGTGGGAAACGAGAGTAATAGAGACGAGGGGGGTTACGAAAGTTGATTAACTTCTATCAAGAGGAGGAGGGAGATTCTCTATGAACAACGAAAACGAAAATAAACCATTCAATGATGCTATAGCTCATAAACAAAACATTGAAGGTTATCCAAAATCAAGAGGTGGAAAACTGCCCTTACCTATTAAGGTAATCGGATATTTTCTGTTTGGGAGTTTGATTATCATGCTATTGATTGGATTGGTTGGGAATTTCCTATTCGATTAAAAGAGGTGGAGCATTTTTGTTATAAAAGATCCATAAGTAGATATTGAGTGGCAGGTATGATCTTGGGGGAGGAGATTTGATTATGTGGATAGCTGAGACAATAGCACCTCTTGTCTTAATGGGCATAGTAGTTGTCTTTGTGATTGAAAGCCTAAAGTATAAATCTAATAAAGGCAATCTGGGGAAGAAAAATTCAAAAGCTGCTCAACTTTTATTAGATAGTCTCATCCCAATCGGAATGCTTTTGGGGGCTGGTATTGGTGTAGTGGTTGGTATGTATTTCTCGTTCTCATTACTATCTTCCGTTAATTTAGGTGCGGCACTAGGTTATTTAGTTGGATATTTTGTTTATGAAATTTATAGCAAGGAAGGAAATAAATATCCATAAGTAGCTAATAATATCTTGCGAAGGTTCATTCGTAAGGGTTATTTTAAGTAGGGATAGTTTCAGATTCTATCTCTTACCTATGTATCTTATTTCGGTTAAACTTTTCATCGCATTACATGTGAAAAATTGATTTATCAACATAAAAGACCCACAAAATGAATGATGATTTTGTGGGTCTTTTTTCAATCTATAAACATGTGAAATGAATAAATTGGAATTTAACTTACAACTTTTCGGACAGCCGTTAATGCAGCATCAATGTCTTTCTTCGTAATCCCATTATTCGTTACAAATCGAATCACGTTCAGACCAAACGCACCCGCTAAAACGCCTTGTTCTTTTAAACGGTGGATAAAGTCTTCTGTCGTTTTCTTCGTATTCGTAATATCAATTAAGAGTATGTTTGTATCCACTTGATTGACAAGGTTAACCCCTTCAATATTCTGAAGACCATCAGCAAGATACTTCGCGTTCTCGTGATCCATCTCAAGATGCTTCACGTTTTCTTCGAGAGCAATAATGCCCGGTGCAGCGAGAACACCTGCTTGTCTTAAACCACCGCCAAGGCGCTTACGCCATTTTCGAGCTTTCTCGATAAACTCAGAAGTACCGGCAATCATGGAACCAACTGGTGCACCGAGCCCTTTTGATAAGCAAAACTGAACAGAATCCGTATACTTCGCGAATTCTTTTACGGGAATTTGAGCTGCTACAGAAGCATTGAATAATCGTGCCCCATCTAAGTGAACAGGGATCTGATGTTTCCTTGATAGTTGATAGATTTGTTCCATATTCTCAAGAGGAACAATTGCGCCGCCTGCTTTGTTGTGGGTGTTTTCGATGCAGATTAATCCTGTTTCCGGCTGATGAATATCTTCGCCTCGGATAGCTGCTTCAACATCGCCTGGATTCATCGCACCGCGGTTCCCATCGATCGTCTTAATTTGTACACCAGCAAAGGCGGACAGTGCTGCCGCTTCATATAGGAATAAGTGCGCCTGAGATTCCATGATCACTTCTTGACCAGGCTGACAGTGGACTAAGCCAGCAATTTGATTTCCTTGCGTGCCGCTCGTGACAAATAAAGCCGCTTCTTTTCCTAGCGTTTCTGCAGCGATTTGTTCGAGCCTGTTAACCGTAGGATCTTCTCCATACACATCATCGCCTACTTCAGCTTCGTACATCGCTTTTCTCATTTGTTCATTTGGTTTCGTTACCGTATCACTGCGCAAATCGATCACGATTCGTCCTCCCCGTCTTCATTAAGTAATAGTCTACTAGTATCCATCAAAAGTATACGGTTATTTCATAAGTGAATCAACTTCGTAACGGGGAGGCTTTATGATCCTGTTATCTCGACGCAAGGTGGCGATCGATGATTTCTAATGCTTCATTAGGTCCGCCACAGGCTTGAAAGCTCTCTTTGATCTTTCGGATGCCTAGCTGATAGTTCGCGTTATGAATGACTTGATTCACTGCATGCTGTAGCGATTCGATTGTTACGTTCGGTGGGAAAATAGGATATCCGGCTTGTAGTTCTGCGAGGCGTGCAGCGACCAAAGGCTGGTCCTTATCATGAGGGAGCACCACCATCGGAACTTCAAAGTAAATCGCTTCATTAGTGCTGTTCATTCCTCCGTGGGTAAGGAACACGTTCGTATGCTGCAACACATCTAGCTGAGGAACATATTTTCGAATAATGAAGTGATCGGGAGCTTCTTTTATTTTAGTGAAATCAGCACTTGATCCTGCTGAAATGACAACTTTCCCTGGAAAATCTGTAAAGGCGTCGATGCACATATTAAAGAAACTCTCAACATGATCGAGCACTGTGCCCATAGAAATAAAAAGAACCTGCTCGTTTTCAAGCTGGTCAAGTGGGAAGTCAGTCGCGTCTTTTCGTTCCGGGAAGCTAGGACCAATAAAATGATACCCTTCACCAAATTCACTTAAATGAGGTTGGAAATACTCGCTTGAATAAACCATCGTTTGCTCGCCTTGATTTTGCATAAATTGCAACATGGTTTTAGGAGCGACGCCAAACGCTTGCTTCATCTTAGCTAATAAAGCTTTCCCTTTTTCATCGAGTTCAAATGACACCGACGCGTCTGGGTGAAGGGGGAGGTTTTTCTTATAATCATCTGGGATTAAAAAGGATGATGAAGAAGAGAAGCCTGGTACTTGTAAATACTCTTTTACTAATTCACCAGGACCAAAGGCATCGTAATAAACAAAATCAATCGCTACTTCTTTCGCTAACTCTTTTGTAAGCGAGAGGATATCTAAAGATGAGCGTATAAAGAAATGTAGAAAGTTATTGATTCCTTCTGAACTACCATGATTGATGTGTAAACCATCTAATCGATCCTCATGAAGAATCACATTGGCTCCTACGCCTTCTAGGCGGTCTTTGAATTTTTCAGTTGAAATATAATAGACGCTGTCTCCCCGATCTCCAAAAGCTTTTGCCATGCCTAAGCTTGGGTTAACATGTCCTTCACCTGGGATATTAAGCATTAGAATGTTTGCCATAAGTCGTCACCTCTTAAGTCTTTTTATCGTTACATAATAAAGGATAATTGTTTTCCAGTAAGGATGAAACCAAATTCCTTTGGTTGCTCTCTTCCATATTCGAACGAATTTAAAACTTCATTCCACCCATATCCTCCCAAAGTAATAGCATCAAAAATAACCTTAGGTAATCCTACCTAAGGTTTCGTTAAGGGAACCTATTACAAAGGTCTGTCTCGTTTATCTTCGCCTGCGACGTTTGCGTGATAAAGGGGGTGGCGGTCCGATAACGACAGGACTTTTCCCTTCAATTGGATCTAGCGCTTTTTCCATTGTTTTCGGGTCTATGCGATACGCTTCTTCATAAACCTTCAGAGGGGTTTTCGTCAGCATGCTAGAGCCATCTTGCGTTTGGAAGCGGTCGTTGTTAAAGAATAATAACAGCAAGGTCTCGTCCGAATCTGCCTTAATCCAGTGCCAGTAGCCCATTGGAATAAAGACCGTTTCACCAGCTTTTCGTAGCTGATACGTTAATAATTGATCATTGTTCGGGTTGAGGATGCCGACGGTTGCGGATCCAGAAGCGAGGTATACCAATTCCCATGAGTTTGTATGCCAGTGCGGCTCGCGTACAGATCCTTTCGACATTCTTAATTCGGCAAGTGAGCCGCCGATCATCGCTGGCATTTGCGCTGAGGATAAGAGATAGATGAGGTTTTCCGGATCTTTCTTAAATGCAACATTATCCTTTATATCATAAAAAAGGTTCGGGTTTCCTTTTCGACCTACTAAGTTTCGGTTATCCGTAATATAGCCTGATACTGGAGTTGTCATATATTCTCCTCATTTCTGTTTCAATTCTCTACTATTCTATGAAAAAGGATAAGCCCGGTGTAGGTGCCAGTCCACTGGCTATGAAATAGGGCGGAGAAGCGCCTATAAATGCACTCGACCAGGCACAACACGGCCCCTATTCGCAATAGATTAAAGCGAAGGGGGCAGATCGTTGTGAGCGATCACTATCTAGGTATTATCCTTCCCAAATCAACGTATGAGGCGATGCCTGAATTACAGGGTGGCACGCGCAGCATGTTTATGATTTGGGAGAAGTCAGCAAGAGAACTTGGCATAATCCCTTGTTATTTTCGATTCTTTGATCTAAAGCCAGGCGTCGCGACGGTGAAAGCCTATGTGTATGAACAGGAAACGTTTGTCGTGAAAGAAGTTCCAGCGCCGAAAGTCATTTATACACGCGTGCTCGATTACTTGCCAGCTTACCGTTCGCACATCAAGTCTTTAATGAAGGAAGGGCGCGTCGTTTACAATGTGCCGAATTATGATGTGGAGAAGCATAAAGTTCACGAAGTCCTGATCAAGCATGACAATCTTCGAGACCACTTGCCTGAGACGGAGCTCTTTACGATCAACAACTTAAATAAAATGGCTGCACGCTACAAGCAATTCATTCTCAAGAAAAGCTATGGCGAATTCGGCATTGGCGCGATGAAAGTTGAGCGGGTTAAGAAAGGATGGCGCCTCTTTTATAAAACAAAAGAAGGCGAGCTCAAACAAGTTGATTTCAAAAAGACGCTGCCTGCGGTGCTCGTTAACCGACTCCGTACGCATACGTACATGATTCAG
This sequence comes from Anaerobacillus sp. QJM3NY_17, assembly GCF_056173665.1. Taxonomy (NCBI): domain Bacteria; kingdom Bacillati; phylum Bacillota; class Bacilli; order Caryophanales; family Bacillaceae; genus Anaerobacillus; species Anaerobacillus sp. QJM3NY_17. The sequence goes on from NZ_CM149685.1 coordinate 1,160,816, forward strand.
GAGATGATTCCGCTAGCTGATTTTAAAGGCCATCCGTTTGATTTGCGCGTCGCGGTTCAAAAGAATCGAAACGGGAATTGGCAGGTGTCAGGCGTGATGTGCAAGGTAGCCAATGGGGGAGACTTTCTAACGAATGGAGCACAAGGGGGAACGACGTACACGTTTGAAGCTGTTGCGCCTCATTCCCATCCAGGAATTTCGTACGAAGCGCTCCTACAAAGCATTGAACAGCTAGGACTTCAAACCGCCCGCGTACTCGATCACCATTTTCCGAAGCTAGCCGATCTTGGATTCGATATTGGCATCACAAAAGCGGGTAAGCCTTATTTTATTGAATGTAACTTTATCTCAGACTATGTGAGCGGATTGTTTGAGGATGGAGAACTCCTTCACGATAAGTGGGAAGCGGTCTTCAGAACGCCGATCGAGTATGGGAGATATTTAATGGATCGGATTTAAGTCGCGCAGTAATCATAACGGGTCCTGTTATCTATCACGAATAATGAATATGTACTAGAACAGAGGGAGGAATTGTACATCGATTCCTCCCTCTTTGTTTGTAGAAGTGGGGTTTAACGAAAACGGAATGTTGAAATTAACAGGGGTGAGATGGTGTAATATGTAAAAAAGAACTGAAATCATATGCCCAGTTTGCTCGTTATGAATAGTTCGATTAAGAGGACATACGATATCCCTAAAACAACTTCTTTGCGAAGGTGGGATTTGTAATGAAAAAAGCAATGATAGTTCTGCTTCTACTAGGGAGTGTTTTTTCTGTATTCTATTACTTTGCTATAGAGAATAATAATGATAAGCCGGTGGGCGCCAGGAGCACTCCATTAACGGATCTTGAACTAATGGATGTTACAAATAAAATAACGGAAATTAATTTTACTAGTAAGGTTGTAAATGAGTTAGAGAATCAAGGTTACCAAGCAGAGGGAAAAATACATTATTCAATATACGACGCAAAGAAAAAAGATGTTATATTTGTCATTTCAAATAGTGAATATAAAGGGGAAAAGTCGGAACAGGAAATAAACGCAATCATTGATAAGCTTTCAAAATCAAGTGAGCTAGGTTCATTTAATGTCATCTTTCAGAAAGAAGAAAAAGCTGTAGATTAACCTTTCAAGCATAGGCGATTCAGCCCCATTTTATGAAAGAGACGAGGAGCTTATCTGTCATAAGATAGGCTCCTTTTAATGTGAATTAAAGGACTGAGTTGTTCATAACAATTTGAAATAATTGGTATTGGAGATATAGGGAAGAGATTACTTAGAAAAAGGGGGAGTAAGGTGCTTGCAAAAATATTAGCGTCAATCATGATGTTAATTAGCGTAGTTTATATTGCGTTTTTAGTAAAAAATCTTATCGTGACATTATCTTTATTGATTTTATCAGGGATGTCTATTTTTTATTTGTTTTATGAAAAGGATGAGAAGGAAGACCAGGATAATTTATGACAATAATTATCTGTTCAACAATCTCTGAGCGGTTGCTAAATAGTTTAACTTTGTGAATGAGAAAACAATTTATTTAGGAGGAATAACATTGTTTAATAGAACATTTGTTGCATTGATAGGTAGTTTTCTTGTTTTGGCTGTTGGATTGTTTAGATTAATGACGGAATCGTTATCCACCACACCTCTGTTTATAGCTTATGTATTTATTATTACTGGGCTAATTGGTGTTGTTGCTAATGGAATAAGGTTAGGTAAAACGAACAGCGGTCGGTAGTGGTTTTTCATAGTTTGAAAATCCTGCCTAATACCCATTCATATCATTTATACAAAAAATAAAGATTGAGTTGCTCGTATTAATTTGAAATAATTGGTATTAAGTAGAGAGGCACTATTGTTAAAAAGACGGTGTAGATGAATTGGATAACACTTATTACTTCTTAATAAATCAACCAGAAATAAAGTCTATAAAAATTGACCTACCAATAACAAGGTACAAAGATGAAAATAAAACAATCGAATTCATATCTGGCAAAGGAAATATTTTTAAAGTATTAGAAAATGGAGAATGGAAGGATTTTAATAATATTCAATGAAAGTTAATGCAGGTTATTATCCCAGGAGTATCGTAACTGTTAAGTACATATTCGAAAGGAAGTGAATTACTTGGCTCTCTGGAAAGAATATTTCATTACACTTATTGAAATCATTAGCTTTTTAATTGTTGGCTTTCTCTTAACTGAGCTTGTTTTTAGTAACTTCTATGAAAGTGTAGATTCAGTGTGGATCAGCATTTCCTTTATACTTTTTTCTTTATACACGTTGTTTAAAGTATATGTCCTTTCTAAAAAAAGTCTATTGTTGAATGATCGCGTTACTTCTCTTACTTTTTGGGGGATATTCATATGGTCAGTGTATTCTGTGAGTTCTCCTTTTGTATAATAACTAAACAATCGAGGAGCTTATCTGTAACAAGATAAGCTCCTTTTATAATGAAAGAACGAAGTAGGTTATTGATGCCAATTTAAACTAATTGGTATCAATAACTTGAACAAGGTAATTAAAGAGGAGTAACATGTTATTTGCTGATAATGATTAAATGGGAAATACAATGGTACAATCACTATGAGTTACGAATAGATTCATAGATCCAGAAACTTTATAAACCGTTAGAGACGAAAATATTGTCGTTAAGAGTGAAGTGAGAGATCAGGTGTAAAAGAATACGCCGTTTAAATTTAAAAATAGAAGATTTATAACGAAAGAAGGAGAGTCACAATGCTAACGAACCCAAAAGCTATTTTCTTAGATATGGATGGTACGATCTTGAATCACTATAACAAGGTGAGTGAATATACGAAGCAAGTGATTGATGAGTTACGAGAGAATGGCATATACGTCTTTATCGCAACAGGCAGAGCTTCGGATGAGATTAATGAGCTTGTCCCTGAAGGGTTTCAAGTGGATGGCATTATCTCTTCAAATGGGATGGCAGGGTATGTTGAAGGTAAGGCCATATTTGAACATTCACTCGAGCTTGACTTAGTTGAAAAGATTATTGAAAAAGCGCGTGAGCAGAAAATTTATTATGAGCTCTTTCCATACGGAGGAGATCGCATTGCTTTAGAACAAGATCGTCACTATATGGAAGAGGAAATTAAAGATCCTCAGCCAGAAGGCGTCGGGCTGAATGAATGGCTTTCGCGTCAAGAAGCGATCAAAGAAGCGATCAACTGGAAAGCTCAAATTGAAGGAAATAAGTTTTCCAAATTCTATTTCTTCGCTCGTACGAAAGAACATATCAATCAATGGAAAGATGAGCTAGAAAATATCAAGCAGGACATTGATTTTACAACGTCAATCTCTTCAGCGCATAACGTCGAAGTAATGGTAGCCAATGTAAACAAAGCGACTGGCATTAAAGAAATGCTCCAGCATTTTGATTTGTCAGGTGTAGAGACGCTTGCCATAGGCGATAGTAACAACGACTTACCGATGTTCCAGTTTGCCGATTATGCTGTAGCCATGAAAAATGCATCGGACCAAATTAAAGAAATCGTCGACGATGTGACGGAATTTACGTGTGATGATGACGGTGTTTATCATTATTTGAAGTCGATTGTCGTGCGAGATTCTATTAGAAATACATGATTATTGATAAAAAACTCGGTTAAATTCGAGAGAAGGCTAATGAGATTTCTTTATTCACTAAAGAGAAACGATTCTGCAACATCATAATAGCCTAGTTATACAACAATAATCTTCAACAATCGGACGCAATTCCTCATGTAGGAATTGCGTTTTTTATTTCCAAAAAAGATTGAGGATATGATTGAATTTCGAAATGGTTCTAAACAAGAAAATGTAGGTCATACCGTTTAAATAAGGCTCGAGTCGATAGCTTAAATAACATTTCGCTAGGTGTAATAACTGTTATTCTTGCGTCGTTAATGCTTAATATCTTTCATTCAATTTAGTATTGCCTCAGTTATTTATACGGTAAGGAAGGTGTCTTCTTCTATCAAAATAAAAGTTATGTCAACCGGTTGACACCTGAAAGCGCTTACGATATATTATTCTGTAATAAAAGGATTTTTTAATCTGTTTGGCGTTGTAGATGTTTCGTATGAGAGTCAACAAGTTGGAATAAAGAAGGTGATTTAAGGTAAAGCAAGATGGTTAACCCCATTAAATATAGTGAGGAGTTATGCTTTTGAATCGTTTAATGAATAATGATGAGATTGTTCGCAAATTTCTTATATTTACTGCATTCGGGTTAATGATAATGTTGTTGATCTGCAATAAGGTAACGGCAGAAGTGCAAGCAGAGCGTACAAAGGAAAATGAGGAGGTTTCAGCAATTAAAGCATCAACAAATTTAACGGATTTGGTCATTCATGGTGAAGGTACACTTGAAGATACAGTACAAGGGTTAAAGCTTACTTCGGGAGCAAATGAGAATGTAATGGCGATTTCAAACGTTCAATCAGAAAATTTTATATACCAATCTGATATACAGATATTAGATCAATCAGCAGATGCTACGTTGATATTTCGATCTAGTGAAGATGGCTGGGATTCCTATATGGTTCAAATAGTGCCGGATGCAGGACTGATTCGTCTACGTGATGCTCGGGACGAAAGTAGGTTAATAGAGGAATTTGACGTTAACATTCAAGAAGGTGAAATCTATCATTTAAAGGTGAAAGTAGTAGAAGACAATATTAAAGTATATTGGGAAGATCTATATACGCCAGTGATAGATTCGAATGTATCGCTTCATCATCATGGATACCTGGGGCTGAATGTTTGGAATGGGTCTGCACTATTTCAAAACGTGAAAGTGAGTGAACTTGCAACGAATTTGGGTCAGTCTCTAGTGGAAGAAGGAGATTGGGAACCAAACATTAAAGGATTAAAAGGAATAGCGCGAGAGAATGAAATAGTTAAGAAAATATATGACACACAGGCCAACAACTTCGTGTTAGAAGGTAATGTCTCCGTTGATGAAAAACAAATGGAGGCAGGTTTTACATTTCGCATGAATGAGGCTGGAACAGAGGGCTATCGAGCTTTGCTTAAGAAGCAAGGGGATGAAGTTGCAGTACAATTACAAAAAGCAGATGGTACGGTACTCGGGGAATCTAGTCGAAGTTTCAAGTCACAAACCAATACTAAACACCACTTGGAAATCATAGTGAATGACGAACAAATCACAATCTATCTAGATGGCTACGCAGATCCCGCAATTGAATTAACAGATAGTAGTTATACTAGTGGTTTAGCAGGATTGATGGTTTTAAGAGGTGCAGCTTATTTTCAAGATGTTTACTTAGTTTCTTCAGATAGTTATTATAAAGAAAATTATAGGCCTGATTATCATTATACACCGGCTCGAGAATCGGCAAGTGATCCAAATGGGCTAGTCTATTTTGAAGGTGAATATCATCTGTTTCATCAGAACGGTGGACAATGGGCACATGCAGTTAGTGAAGATTTAGTTAATTGGAAGCATCTACCTATAGCTTTGCCATGGAATGATTATGGTCATGTATGGTCAGGATCTGCTGTGGCAGATTTAAATAATGATTCCGGCCTATTTTCAGATACTGGGGGTAAAGGACTGGTAGCATATTATACTTCTTTTAATCCAGATGCCGATAATGGCAATCAACGAATTGGTCTTGCGTATAGTACGGATCGAGGTCGTACGTGGGAATATTCAGAAGAACATCCGATCGTTATAGAGAATCCTGGAAGTAATGGAGAAAATCCAGGCGGTTGGGATTTTCGTGATCCCAAAGTGGTGCGTGATGAAGCGAATGACCGCTGGGTGATGGTTGTTTCGGGAGGAGATCATATTAGATTTTTCACTTCCCATGATCTTATTAACTGGGAACACACCCAGAACTTCGGCTATGGTGACTACATTCGTGGAGGGGTATGGGAATGTCCGGATTTGTTTCAGCTTGAAGTCGACAATACAGGAGAGAAGAAGTGGGTCCTCATGCTTAGTACAGGAGCCAATCCGAATACAGAGGGATCAGATGCAGAGTATTTTATTGGAGACCTAACACCTGACGGCAAATTCATCAATGACAATCAACCTGGAGAGGTATTGAAAACAGATTATGGGAAGGAATTTTATGCCTCTATGTCGTTTGCAAATATGCCGGATAACCGTCGTGTTACGATGGCATGGATGACGAATTGGGACTATCCATTTGCCTTCCCGACAGAAGGATGGAATGGTCAACTAACGATTCCAAGAGAACTACGACTCACCTTAACAGATATAGGCATTAGACTAGCACAATCGCCGATTAAAGAATTAGAAACAATTCAAAGAACCGTTTTTGAAACAGAGAATAAGCTTGTATCTCCAAAGAATGACAGTAATTTATTAAACAAAGTAAACGAAGCTTCCTATCAATTAGAAGCGGAAATTGAAATTCCTGCTGGTAGTGATGTGACAGAGTTTGGTTTTCACGTTCGTGAAGGTTCTGAACAAAAAACTGTTGTTGGATATAATAATGCGGAACAGAAATTATTTGTGGATCGTTCCGAGTCAGGCAGGACGGATTTTTCGAATGAATTTACTACAACCCATACGACAGGATTACAAGCGAAAAATCAGCGAATTAAATTAAATATACTAGTGGATAACGGGTCTATTGAGGTTTTTGCTAATGATGGGGAGACAGTTTTTTCAGATCTCATTTTTCCGGATGCAACGAGCAGGGGAGTTAGCTTTTATACTGAAGGTGATCAAGTTCAAATTATTTCCTTGAAAGTACACTCTTTAGAGGATATTTGGGATCGGGAAATGGAAGATGGACCCCAAATTGTACTTGATAAACGTGAAAAAGAAATGAATATTGGGGATAAGCTAGCTGTTAATGCGGCAACTAAAGGTATTAACGGGAATGGAACGAAAAAACTTAAATGGAAAACGTCTGATTCCGATATTGTGAGTCTTCGCTCTTCTACTAATAACACTGCCTTAATTGAAGCTGCAAGCGCTGGAAAAGCGACGATTACAGTTTCTACGCCAAATAACAAGGTGTCTGAGAGTTTTGAAGTGAATGTATTTGAGGGGGATTTTAATACTAATCTTACTGGTTGGAAGTCAGATGTTGATACCGTCAAATGGGTTGCAACTGAAGAAGGAATTCGGGGATTACATACCGGTGATTCCAATTATATAGCTGAGAATACTGGGGGCGACTTTGTTTATGAAGCAGAAATGACACTTCATGAATCGGGAGGTGCCGGTGCTATTCTTTTTCGTGCCAGTGAAGATGGTAGAAGTGGTTATTATTTTAATTTAGATCCTAATATGAACGCTTTCCGTCTTTTTTATAAAATAAATGGAAGCTTTGAAGAGCGTATGGTAATCAGTAAGGTTCCAACATTTATTCAGCCAGGGAAGACCTATAATGTGAGAATATCAGCTACTGGTCCCCGTATTCAAATTGATGTAGATGGAGAAAAGATAATGGATATAAGAGATGGAACCTTTGCAGAGGGACATTTTGGTTTAAATGTATTCGGAGGCAGAGCGGTCTTTCAAAATGTAAAGGTTAGTAACGTTTCTGAAGCTGCTTTACGTGAAACGACCTTTATTAATCAAAGAACAGGTCAATCTCTTTATGCAGCTTCTTCTCAAAATGGGGTGCCTGTCACTGCTAATGAAGAGCCTACGACCTGGACACTTATACCAACTGGTGATGAGCATGACTCTTATTCCATACGAGCGGAAGCTAGCAAAGCAATTGATTTTGATTCGGTACAGAAGAAAATTCAATTATACGACTACCTTGGTTATGATAATCAGAGATGGATCATTCAAGAGAATGACAATCAAACCGTCACCATCTTATCTGTGTTCAATGATGAGGCAATGACTATATCAGAGGATGGGAATATCATGCTTCAACCATATGATCCAGAGAATACACGCCAACAGTGGGTTACATCGAATTAAGAATACTAGAATCTTAATTTTGTTCTCTCTCCTAGTTTCTAACGGGTGTGCTGTGGATTATTAAATGAAAGAGGAAGTTGAGAGTGACTTCCTTCTTTCTCAATTGGTTAATTGCGTTTGGGTTCAGTCAATTAATAACAAACTAATGATAAAGTATTGTGAAAGATTTATTTGGATGAAATTTCGTCTGCCCTTTCGTTTTCACTAAAGATTTATCAAATCAGTGGAGGGTTATGATCATGGTAATGTCACGCTGGTATTTAAGACTTGGCACCTGGGCGTTTAATCTGTTTTTGTTGAATTTATTATGGTTTTTTTTCACATGTACTGGCTTGATCGTACTGGGGATATTTCCAGCTACTGCGGCTCTATTTGCTGTTCTTCGGCGCACTATTATAGAAGATAATGACCTTCCAGTATTGAAGCTTTTTGTAAGGAATTTTAGAACGGAATTTATAAAGGCTAATCTTTTGGGGTATCTTTATGTTTTATTTGGATTGGTGTTGTACATGTATTTTCAAGTTGTTCAGCTTATCTCCTCCAATCAATTGCAAAGCATTATGGTTAATATAACGGTTGTTATCAGCGTCTTGTATTTCATTACGTCTTTGTATGTCTTTCCGTTATTTGTCCATTTTGACCAAAAGAGTTTTCAGTACTTGAAAAATGCTTTAATATTAGCGGTAGGTAGGCCGGTACGAACGATAATGATGCTCCTAGGACTACTGTTATTAACGTATATATGTTTCCGTATAACAGTACTCATTCCTGTAATAGGCATTAGTTTGTCTTGCTATGTTATTATGTGGACCGCTTTGAAATCGCTACCAAAGGAAACGAAAACCCTAGAATAGACAAAGGGTTGATTTCTCAAATAGTTAAGTAATTAGTGAATTGATATGGAAAAAGTTGCGAGGAGATGGATGATGAAAAGGGTAAAGTTAGATGATGTTGCAAAAGCAGCAGGAGTAACGCGCACAACAGTTTCTAGAGTGATTAATAATCGCGGATATATAAGTGAGCGTACGAGAAAAAAAGTAAAAGAAGCGATGGAAGAATTAAATTATTATCCGAACGATCTGGCGCGGTCTCTTTATAAAAAAAAGACGCGCTTTATAGGATTAATCGTACCTACTATAAGCAATCCGTTCTTTGGAGAGCTGACTTTTAATGTTGAAAATATGTTGGCGGATTTAGGCTATAAGGTTATTTTGTGTAACAGTCTGGATAATCAAGAAAAAGAAGAGTCTTATTCGGATATGTTGATTCGCCATCAGGTCGATGGAATAATAGTTTGTTCCCATAACAGAGGAATTAGTACTTATCAACGCCAAAACATCCCTGTTGTAGCCGTTGATAGGTATTTATCAACAACAGTTCCTGTCATATCTTCGGATAATTACCAGGGAGGGAAGATGGCTGTCGAGCATTTGATAGAAAAAGGTTGTAAGAATATTGTACATATTAATGGCCCGGCTCAGCTAGAGACCCCTACACAGTTAAGAAGAAAAGCTTACGAGGATATTATAACAAATCCTATTACTTATGAAATTCAGGATGTATTTGATGTGCAGCAAACGATAGAGCTTATACGAAAGATCTTTGCCGAAGTTCCGCAAGTGGATGGCATTTTTGCAAGTGATGATATGATTGGCGTTTCTTGTTTAAATGTTGCTAGAGAGATGGGGATTGAGGTTCCAGATCAATTGAAAATTGTCGGCTATGACGGGACAAAAACACTAATGAATATTCAACCCAACTTAACAACCATCAGGCAGCCTATTGAAAGTTTGGCTAAGAGTACAGTGAACACCCTTCTGAAATTAGTTGACGACCCGGAAGCAACAGTTGATTTAGAAACGGTACTACCGGTCCAATTACTGAAAAACAGAACAACTTAAATTTTTGAATCGCTACTACTTTTTTTATGTCAACCGGTTGATATTTGTAAGCGTTTGCTATATGATATGAACAAATAATGTAAATTTTTAAAAAAAGGGGGGGTTACATCATCACAATATGTCAACCGGTTGACTTAAATCACATTCTTATTTGAAGGGGGAGATTTTTTGGAGAATAAAAACATTTTATCCAACACCTTGCCAAAAACAAGTCAAGCAATAAAGCGTAAAGAAAAGTCACAAACAAAACGTCAACATAAAAAAAATATGCGCACCAATTATATCCTCTATCTATTTCTGCTTCCCGCTATCATCCTAACACTTGTCTTCCATTATGTGCCCATGTATGGAACCGTTATTGCATTTAAGGACTTCAGTCCGACAAAAGGAATTTGGGGAAGTGATTGGGTCGGGCTAGAGCACTTCACTAACTTTCTACAGTCGCCCAATTTTCTGAGTATCTTGATGAATACAATAAAGCTCAGTTCTTTCGATTTGATCATTGGCTTTCCTATTCCGGTCATTCTGGCCCTCATGTTAAATCAGTTAAAACGGGCTCAGGTCAAGAAGAACGTCCAATTAATTCTTTATGCACCGCATTTTATTTCAGTAGTAGTAATCTCAGGAATGTTGTTTATTTTCCTTTCTCCCACAGGGCCGATAAACAGTATAATGACACTTTTCACTAATGAGCCATATTCATTTATGTCTGATCCAGATGCATTCCGATCCATTTATATTTTCTCGGGGGTATGGCAGAGCGCTGGATTTGCATCGATTATCTATGTGGCAGCATTGTCGAATGTTGATCCACAGCTCCATGATGCTGCTACGATTGATGGAGCATCTTTGCTCCAAAGAATAAGACATATTGATCTTCCTACACTAAAGCCAGTTATGGCCGTATTGTTCATATTGGCTGCGGGTGGAATTATGGCTATTGGATTTGAAAAAGCCTATTTATTGCAAACAAGTATGAACTTGCCAGCTTCAGAGATTATACCAACCTACGTTTATAAACGCGGATTACAGGCTGGAGATTATTCATTTGCAACAGCCGTAGGATTATTCAATGCCGTTATCAATGTATTCTTACTGTTCTTTGTGAATTATGTCGTCAAGAAACTTAATGATGGTGAAGGTCTTGTGTAAAAAGCGCTAGAGGGAGTGGGAAGAAAATGAACAATATAATTAACAATTCACGGAAAGACCGATATCTACTCATTATCAACAAGATTCTTTTGTCAGTTATTGTTTTAATCGTGTTAGTACCTCTTTTGTATGTGCTGCTGGGTTCTTTTCTCCAGCCGAGTATCTTGTTAACTAAAGGGTTCTCACTGAATCCCGATCATTGGACAATTGATGGCTATTCACAAATTTTTGCCGATGGGACGATTATGAGGGGATTCTTTAATTCCATATTATACGCTACTACATTTACGTTTATATCTGTACTAGTTGCAGTGCTTGCAGGATATTCCTTATCCGTTGACAATCTGGCTTGGAAAAAGAGCATCATGTTTTTCTTCTTACTTACCATGTTTTTCAGTGGCGGGTTGATTCCTACATACTTGGTGGTTCGAGGTCTTGGATTGTTAGATACGATTTGGGCAGTTATTCTACCCGGTTCCGTCTCTGTCTGGAATATCATTTTGGCAAGAACTTATTTTAAAGGGCTTCCAAAAGAATTAAAAGAAGCGGCCAGGATTGACGGTGCCTCCGATTTTATGATTTTCGTAAAGATCATTATTCCATTATCTAAGCCGATTATATTTGTGTTGGCACTATACGCTTTCATTGGTCAGTGGAATGCTTACTTTGAGGCAATGATTTATTTGGATGATCAGACTAAATACCCGCTGCAGCTCATTTTGCGATCTATATTAATACAAAATGAAGTCCAACCTGGGATGATCTCAGATCAACTGGCTATGGCTGAAATGCAAAGGTTATCAGAAATGATTAAATACTCATCCATTGTGCTAGCTAGTTTACCTTTACTAGTTATGTATCCATTTTTTCAGAAGTACTTCGAAAAGGGTGTTATGGTAGGCTCATTAAAATAATGAAAAGAGGAGAAATGTTATGAAAAAGGTAAAGAACGCGTTGTTTGGAGTGGTGTTAGGGTCGTTGCTACTATCAGGATGCTCAAATGAACAAAGTGCTGCTAAGGATTACGAGCTATCAAATATTACCTTCCCAGTTGAAGAGGATGTTACGCTTAAGTTTATGACTGGAAGCTCTCCGATGGCTCCGGAAGATCCAAATGATAAATTAATAAGTCAACGTTTGGAAGAGGAAACAGGTGTGCATATTGAGTGGGATAGTTATTCAGGAGAAGCGTTTGTTGAGAAGAGAAATTTAGCAATGTCAAGCGGTGATTTTCCAGATGCGATTATGAACTCTGGATATAGTGACTATGAATTATTAAACCTTGCAGATGATGAAGCGATCATTCCTGTAGAAGATTTAATTGAGGATTATATGCCAAATTTACAAAAGGTGTTTGAACAGGCACCAGAATATAAGGAAATGGTAACTGCACCAGATGGTCATATCTATTCTTTTCCATGGATTGAGGAGCTAGGTACTGGTAAAGAAAAGATTCAGGCAGTAGAGGGCACAGGTTGGATTAATGTGAAATGGCTGGATGAATTAGGACTGGAGATGCCTCAAACGACGAAGGAATTAGAAGAAGTACTCAAGGCGTTTCGAGATCAAGATCCTGCGGGTGAAGGACAAACGATTCCTATGTCCTTTATTTTAAACGGGGGACAAGAGGACCCTGCCTTCTTATTCGGCTCGTTTGGTGAAGGGGACAACTGGAATCATACGGTCGTTTCAAATGATAAAGAAGTCGTATTCACGCCAACTACAGATGGTTATAAAGAGGCGATTAACTATTTACATGGTCTTTATCAGGAAGATTTAATTGACGTGGAAGCGTTTGAGCAGGATTGGAACAATTATGTTGCCAAGGGTGGTAACGAACGCTACGGTGTATATTTCACATGGGATAAGAATAACATCTCAGGTGAAAATTATGAGATGTTGCCTGCTTTGGAGGGACCGGATGGTCAAAAAAATGTAGCCGTAAGCAACTCGCTTGGTTTTGATCGATCAAGAATGGTCATTACGAGTTCTAATCAGAATCTGGAGTTAACAGCAAAATGGATTGATCAGATGTATGCTCCACTTCAGTCCGTTCAAAATAATTGGGGCACATATGGAGATGAAGAGAAACAAAATATCTTCGAATATGATGAAAACGAGGAGATGTTAAAGCATTTAGAACTAGAAGGAACTGCTCCAGTTGAATTACGGGAACAATCAGCGCTTGGTGGTCCGTTAGCTATACTGAATAGCTACTTTGGCGAAATTACAACAATGCCAGATGATGCTGCCTGGAGAATGGACTTACTTCATGAGAAGTTAGTCCCTTACATGAACGCAGATTATACGTACCCAAATGTATTTCTTGAACTAGAAGAACTCGAAACAATTTCTGAAATTGAGGCAGATTTATTTCCTTATGTGGAAAGAAAGCGCTCAGAATGGATTGTCAACGGTACAGTGGATGAAGAATGGGAAGCTAGCTTGGAAGAGTTGGAGCGTTTAGGCTTAACGGAATGGATGGAAATTAAGCAAAATGCATTTAACAAATATATGGAAGCACAGGAGGACAAGTAATTGAAAACGCAAGACTTGCTAACATATAGACCTTACTTACATTTTGCTCCTAAAAAGTATTGGTTGAATGATCCCAATGGCATGGTTTACTTTAAAGGCGAATATCATCTGTTTTTTCAGCACAATCCCAAAGACTGTATACATGGCCCTATGCACTGGGGCCATGCAGTAAGTAAAGATATGATCACTTGGGAACAACTGGATATTGCTTTATACCCTGATGAACTTGGAACGATATTTTCTGGGAGTGTCGTGGTGGATTGGAACAACACATCTGGATTCTTTCCGAATGAACCTGGTTTAGTGGCGATATTTACCCACCATTTACATGAAGAAGGGAAGATGCCCGTTCAAAGGCAAAGTCTCGCATTTAGCCATGACGACGGGAGAACCTGGACAAAATATAAGCATAATCCAGTCCTTGTTGACGATACAATAGTAGACTTTAGAGATCCAAAAGTTATATGGCATAACGATACAAATCGATGGGTGATGGTTGTAGCAACTGGTCAAACGATATCAATTTATTCATCTATCAATCTAATAGACTGGAAATTTGAGAGTGAATTTGGAGAATCGGTAGGGTCTCATGAAGGAGTATGGGAATGTCCTGATTTGTTCGAGCTACCGGTCACTGGAAGTAACAAATCCGAATGGGTGTTGCTAGTTAGCATTGGGGATAATCCGGAATTTGAGAATGGTTCGCGCACTCAATATTTTGTCGGCTCCTTTGATGGCCAAAACTTTTCAACCCATCATGAAGATATTAAGTGGTTAGACGCAGGAAAAGATAATTATGCCGGGGTAAGCTTTTCTGATATTCCTGAGAAGGACGGGAGGAGGATTTACCTTGCCTGGATGAGTAATTGGCGCTATGCAAATGAAGTTCCTACCTATGGTTGGAGAAGCCAAATGACGTTACCGCGCGTTCTTCAACTCCAGCAAGAGCATGAAAGCTATACAATTATTCAAACCCCTGTGCAAGAGCTAGATTCTTATTTTACTGAATCCAAAACCCTAAGGAATGTGGGTGTCTCAGCTGATTCACCGCTAAAGCTTAAGTTGGATGAACCGTATTTTAAAATGAACTTTGTTATTGAGAGTATGGATGCTGAAGCTTATAAGGTTATGTTACATCACTCTGCTGAACATTTTACCTCCATTCACATCGACACGAAAAAGGGAGAATTGTCACTGGACAGGAGTGCATCAGGGGAAGTGGATTTTTCTAGAAATTTCACTCATGTTCAAACAGTAAAAATCGATCGTACGGAGGAGATGAAACTTACGGCAGTGGCTGATGCTTCTTCCATAGAGTTATTCATCAATGATGGAAAATACGCATTAACCAGTCTGATCTATCCTGACAAAATATGCTCAGAGCTTTCTGTATCTAGTGTAGGAGGGGAAATTAACATAGCTAAAGGCACTCTTTCAGTGCCAAGTAAGTAGGTTTCTCTTCAAGATAAAGTTTGACGCAAATGAAGAATAGATAGAATTTACCGCCAACTAGAATGAAGCAAAGATTAACTAAACAAAAGCCTCATCTCAATTATAGAGCAATTGAGATGAGGCTTGTTTTTTTGCATAGCCTTGTATCAAAAACAATCATAGTGGAATTTCAGTACATATTGCTTTACGTTTTCAGCTGAAAAATACGGTTTTACGATAGAGAACGGAACTCATTATGCTTGTTAATTTCTTTTCGATTTCACTACAAGTGATTGTAGCGTATCGCTAAACGATCTTCGCATCGATGTTTTTAAAAGAATCGACGTTTGAGGGGAGGCGAGCTGATCTAAGAGCGTGAGCAGCTGCGATTGCGTTGTCACGTTATGAATGGCTGACGGATTCATGCCTAACTTAGCGGCCTCGCTACAAATCGGATAGGCGTTTTTCCCGACGGCGATTAGCGCATCCACGTCTTTCTTCGCGACAAGCGCACCGACTTTGCGATGCTCCTGCTCGGCGTAGTGACCGAGCTCTTCCATTTCACCGAGGACGGCAACTGTTTTTCTTCCCTGAGCGGTTTCAATGAGAACTTCCAATGCCGCTTCGATAGAAGTTGGATTTGTATTCCACGTGTCATCAATAAGCAGGCTGCCCTTTCTTCCTTCATGAAATTGCAGATGACTTTTGACGTGGTGAAAGGACTTCAAGCGACGGATGGCGTCTGGAATCTTCACGCCAACGAGGGAGGAAGCGGCGATCGCTGCGAGCGCATTGAAGACGTTATGCGTGCCGTATCCTGGTACAAAACAAGAAAATTCACCTTCACGACAAACAAGGATAAAATCCATGCCGTTCTTCTGAAGATTGAACCGAATGCTGCGTGCTCGGAAATGAGCTGACGAATCCTGTCCATAGTAAAGAACCTTACCGGTAAATTCGCTTAGATCAAGGTTTCGGATCGTTTCGTCGTCTCGGTTTAATAGAATCGTCCCGTTCTTTCCAACGGCTTTTAACATCTTCGCTTTTTCCGCGATATACGCATCCTGACTTAGAAATCCCTCGATGTGATCCGTACCAATGGCTGTGATAATACCGATCTGTGGCCGGAAATAATGGGCGGAATAAAGAAGCTGATTAGACCCAGAAACGCCCATCTCAAACACAGCACTGTCTGTTGCACCATCGATTTCTAGTAAATAATCGAGGTTTCTCGCCAGTCCATTATGACTTAACTTCGTACTAACAACGCGATCTCTTTCCTTCAAAATCCACGTGATCATTTCCTTCGTCGTTGTTTTACCGCAGGTGCCTGTCACTCCAATGACAGGTAGCTGAAATAAGCCTCTGTAAAACGAAATAAAGCGATAATACGCTTTTCTAACGTCTTCTACATAAATGACCGTAACGTCTTCTTTCACATTCTTAAGAGCTTTCGGGTTAGAGGTGACAACCATAATATTTTTCGCTTTATCTGGTAAAGACATGGACGACTTTCGTTTAAGCATAAAAACTAACGACTGATCTGTAATAAGGTGCTCTCCATATTTTGCGGCGTTTTTCACTGTTTTTGCGGTGCTTCCAGATAAAACCGTTCCTTCTAGAACAGGAAGGAGCCGTGGTAGTGGAAGATGCTTCATATTAACCACACTTTCGCTTTAGACTTACTCCTATCTTATTCCAGACAAGGGGGAGGTGTACGGGCATATCTCTCCTGTCATTCTACCAATCTTTTAGGAGCACATTCCTATTTACTTCCAAATGCATATACTACCTTCGTAGTCAGTCGGAAGAGAATGATATGTTTTATGCAATGGAGCGGAGGGAGTAGGATGTTAGGCGTCAAATCGTACCTTCAGAAAAATGATCGGTTGATTGTATCGAAGAAATCTCACATTAGTCGCGAGGTACAATCGGAAAAGACTTATCGTATTCAATTTGGCATCAAATACTGGAACGTCACTGTATATCATTCAGATTATGCGAAAGAAGATGAACTCCATCTCTCAACGAACGTAATCGAAGAGCTCGACCTCCCATTATCGTGTCATTATGATGTTATCGTGCAAGGTGACACGATCATTATCGGTCCATTTATTGGGATTCTTTGCGAATTAACAAACAGAAAGCTAGTCGAACTAGTATCCACATACAAAAGCTTCGTCAAAGGCTACCGCGCGATCGGCGGAGCGGTGATAGTCTTCTCTATCGAAGGGATTCAGAAAGAAAAGCGAATGATCAACGGCTTTCTTTATCATCCCGTGAAAAAAGTCTGGGAAGTTATAAAGCTCCCTTATCCTGCCGTCGTGATGTCCATTGCCGAGCCAAGCTTAACGTCCTCCTGGGAGAAGTTTCACGAGTGCATGACCGATTTTGAACTTCGTTTAGGAGGAAGAGTGTTTAACTATCCCCATTTCTCAAAATGGGAAATGTATCAAATGTTGCGTCCTGAATTTAAAGAATATCTGCCGGAAACCGTGCTGTACGAGGATGTGCAGAGCGTCCGCAACATGCTGCGTAGACATGATAGCATCTATATCAAGCCATTAAACGGCCGATTAGGGAAAAGCATATTGAATGTGAAGAAGGAGAAACATCACATTATCGTGAAATACGATGAGAACCGAAGAAGCCGCGAAGAACGTTTCGAAAATCAAGAAGAGAGCGATGCCTTTTTCCGAAAGCATCTTGAGACAAATAGCTTTCTTATTCAGCAAACGATCCCACTCAAAACATACGAACAAAGAGTTATCGATTTTCGCGTGATGACTTCAAAGAATCATAAAGGAATGTGGGAAACAATCGGGATCTATTCACGCTATGGCGCAAAAGGGCAAATCGTCAGCAACATTACGGCCGGCGGTCATACCGAAATAGCGAGGGCAACGTTAAAAAACGTCTGGAAGCTACAGGACAAAGAAATTCAAAGGGTAGAAGAAGAAATGAAACGCGTCGTGTTAAACTCGATTCAGAAAATCGAAGAACAGGGCTACCATCTAGCCAATATCGGCGTTGATATCGGATTAGACGACAACTGTCAGATCTCAATCATTGAAATCAATCATCAAAATCCCGATCCGTATATTGCGATGATGGCGAAGGATCGACTGGCGTTCTATACGAGCCGGTATCAGAATATGAGATATGCACGGTATTTGGGTGGGTTTTAGGTGGGGGATAATTTATGTAGAGAAAACTTCAGTTGGTGTGGGTTTTATAGGTGAATAATTAGAAATAAGCTAGCTATCCTTTTAAATCTTCTTACAAAAAGCTAATCGAGATTAGCACATAAGAAAAGGATAGCTATATTACTCTAATGACATTCTTCAGACGCTTCATTGATTGAACCTTTCAGCAAATTCAACTATCGGATCGACGCGGAAACAAAGCGGCTTCATCTCTTTAAACGAACACATCACTTGATCGGATGATTCATCAAAGAAGACGATCGCATAATCATCATCACTTTCCGAGAAAACACGCTGCCCATAAGGTAGCGAATCATCATGTTGAAGTGTAATATCCTCTATATCAAATGTTGAATAAATCCATTCTTGTACTCGCTCACGAGCTTCCATGTTTTAACCTCCTTTAGTAATCACTACTCCTATTGTTACCCGGATTAAATGATGATTAAGCCATTTTTATGTTATTTTAAGTAACAGAGACCTTTTTTAGATGGGTGAAAATGGCACGTAATAGGCGGCGAACTAACGGTTGAAATCGGACGGAATGAGGTTTTAGATCCTAGAGGAAGAGCATTTAGCGAGATTAGTATTAGTGAATGTTAGAATGATTCTAGTTAGCTAATAAAAAGTGATTTTAGCCAATATATTTCGTTTTTAGCCAATAAAATGATAAATTAGCCAATATATTGGTATTTCGGCCAATAAACAGCCGTTTACCGGAGGAGAGACGTTATGAAATTTCATTTTGTTCCAATCTCATTCGAATCTGCACAGGAGATTGATGATTGGCACTATGAGGGAAAGTTTGCTGACCTTTATATGACCCCTTACTTTATATCTGGTGAGAAAAATGGTGTTTTCACAGGTCCTGGGGGCTGCGATGGATTTGTCGCTATGCATGAAGGGACTGTTTCAGGTTTATTTGAGTTTACGATCGTCGATGGAGGATTGGAGATCGGACTTGCTTTAGCTCCTGATTTAATTGGAAAGGGAATAGGTCCCGATTTCGTGAAACAGGGCATTGCTTTCGGTTTAGAGCAATATGAAGGCGTGAACGATTTTATCCAGTTAGAAGTGGCTGCCGCAAACAAACCGGCCATGCGCGTGTATGAGAAGGTAGGGTTTGTGAAGACAAACCAGTCCGCAGATCAGGTTGAAATGAGGCTTCCCGTAAAGCAGAAGCTTTAATACTGTATTAAAAAAACTATGGTCTATCAGTACATAATCGCCTCTCACTCTTTCGCCCCATTCAAGCATTATTGAATGGGGCCATTCGTTGTGTTTCGGAAAATGGGGAGAGGGATTGTCTCTTCGATTTGAGCGATAGAACGGAGGGGATGCGGTATCCCGATTCATAACTAGCGTAGTTAGCTAGGCTAAGGTGGTCAGCCGTTGCTTGTATGGACCAATTCCTTAGTTCCGTTAAATGTTTTAGCCTCATATAAAACGCGAGCTATAGAAACTTTTTACATAGATTAGCTTAACCAAATAAAAGCTTCTATAAAAAGGTACGCCTATTATGTCCAAAAGCCTTGAACTATTTCATGAAGTAATTATAATGGGGAATGTTGATACGCGTTACACGAACTATTTCAAGTGATGGAAATGTTATTTATGAATAAATACTAGGGGGGAACCATCCCCCCGCTAGAAGCAGAGAATGGGTAAATTTCAGGCATATCTGTAGAGAAATTGGTGCAGTTTGTGAAACCACCTTTTGCCGGAATTTTAACACGACAGTTCGATAGATTAGAAGACGAAGCATAAGAAGGAGAATCATCATGCCGACAACAATGAGCAACACAAGAATCGAATCCGATTTTTTGGGAGAAAAAGAAGTTCCGGTTGATGCCTATTATGGCATTCAAACGCTGCGCGCGGTGGAGAACTTTCCGATCACGGGGTATCGCATCCATGAAGAATTGATCAAAGGGTTCGCCATGGTGAAGAAAGCGGCGGCGCTCGCCAACATGGAAGTGAAGCATCTGTATGCTGGAATCGGAAACGCAATCGTTGAAGCAGCGGATGAATTGTTGGAAGGAAAGATGCATGATCACATCATCGTCGACCCGATCCAGGGAGGCGCTGGTACTTCCATTAACATGAACGTGAACGAGGTTATCGCGAACCGTGCCATTGAATTGTTAGGCGAAGAAAAAGGGAACTATATCGCTTGTAGCCCGAACACACATGTGAATATGTCACAGTCAACAAACGACTCGTTTCCAACAGCGATTCATCTGTCCGTCTTAAATATGATGGAACAGTTGCTAAGCACAATGGAAGACATGCATGCTGCTTTCGAACAAAAAGCAGAAGAGTTTAACCACATTATTAAAATGGGACGCACCCATCTTCAGGACGCCGTGCCGATTCGACTTGGTCAGGAGTTTCAAGCTTACAGTCGCGTGATTGCGCGCGATATGAAACGGATCAAACAATCCCGTCAGCATTTGTATGAATTGAACATGGGCGCAACGGCAGTAGGAACGGGACTGAATGCCGATCCGCGCTATATTGAATTCGTCGTAAAAGAACTAGCGGAAATTAGCGGTTTACCACTCGTAGGAGCGGAAGATATGGTCGACGCCACGCAAAATACCGACGCCTACACCGAAGTTTCTGGCGTGTTAAAAGTGTGTATGATGAACATGTCAAAAATCGCAAATGACCTAAGGCTAATGGCGTCCGGACCACGAGCAGGATTAGGCGAAATCAGCTTGCCAGCAAGACAGCCCGGATCTTCGATTATGCCTGGTAAAGTGAATCCCGTCTTACCCGAAGTTATTAACCAGGTCGCTTTCCAGGTAATCGGAAACGACAACACGATCTGCCTCGCTTCAGAAGCAGGGCAGCTCGAATTAAACGTCATGGAACCCGTGCTCGTCTTCAATTTGCTTCAATCACTCAGCATCATGAAGAACACGTTCCGCACGTTCACAGACAACTGCCTAAAAGGCATCGAAGCAAACGAAGACCGACTCAATGAGTACGTCGAAAAAAGCGTCGGCGTCCTAACCGCCGTAAACCCGCACATCGGCTATGAAGTAGCCGCGCGAATCGCCAGAGAAGCAATCCTAAGCGGCGCCTCGATCCGAGAGCTTTGCTTGAAGTACGATGTGCTCACAGAAGAAGAACTAAACTTAATCTTAGATCCGTACGAAATGACCCATCCAGGAATCGCTGGTGTGTCGTTGTTTGATCGAGAGTAAGCCGAACGGTGTTTGAAAGATAGATCGAGAATAGGGAAAAGCCGTACTTAGCGCTCGCGCGAGGTGCGGCTTTTTTGTAGTGGTGATGGAGGGCGGGCGGTGGTTAGGTTGGGGGGCGGTGGTTAGAATGATTCTAGTTAGCTAATAAAATGGAATTTTGGCCAATATATTTTGGTTTTGGCCAATAAAAATGGGAATTGGCCAATATAATCGGATTTTAGCCAATATAGAGGCTGTCACTCGTAATAGGACGGAAGACGACTACATAAATACCAACACATCTGCGCTTTACACGCATTTTTCATCTCGCTCCAATGAAAAGTTCCACAATGGCTGCTGAAATGAAATAGATAACTCTCAACATTAGCTGATGACTAAGCGGAGGAAGAGGTTTTCGTGATTAAGTGAAGCAAGCTAGAAGAGCGAGAGATAGTTGATTTGCTAGTCTCATTACGATAGAAAAGCATGTTTCGTATATGGGGTAAAGTGGTAGTTAAGATATAAAGTTACAATATTTGGATGGTGTGAGAATAGGAGCTTTGAAGGAGGTAAACATGTCTTTTGGTAAGAGGTTCCTTATTACATGGTTGGTTGTAATGGTATTAATGAGTATTGAGTATGTATTTTTGCCTGATCACGTCATTATAAAGGGTCTTGCACTAGGTTTACCAACCATGACAGTTGTGACCGTCTTGAACAAAATGTATCCCAAAAAAGAAAAAACGAATTGATCTGCATAGCTAGATATGATTCTTCCTAAGCTAAACGAATAAAAGCCATACAAATCCCATGAAGTGGTCTGTATGGTTTTTATGGGTCCTCTTTACGAACCACAAATCTGTTCTTTACAAGCTTCTTTCATCTCTGGAAACCCTTCCCCTAATCCTAAACTTCCAGCAGTAAAATCATTATCGATTCCAGCTGAGAACCTAGCTTCACCACCATTGACCGTTCCATCTACATTTAGTCCACCCATTTCGCTTTGATAAACTTTAGTGACCTCAACGGATTCAATCTCTTCATAATTATTCGTGATAAATTTCTCAATAGAAGCCTTTGCTTTTTCCTGTGTTTCGTCGTCATAATCCTCGCTCTGCGTATGGAAGCTACAAGCAGCTAACAGGAGAAGAACGACAAGGGGAAACGTTTTTAATGTAGAAATAGAACCATCTCCTAACCTTTAGCGCGAATATGGAGCAAGCGCATTGAATGTGAGAAACAATTAATCGTCACATAATCTCTCCAAACATTCTTCTTTCTTTTCAGGAAACTGTTCACTTTGAATCGCTACCCCAGCTACCATCAGATCAGTGTCCAGGCTTACAGAAAAAGCTTCACCGTTTGCTTTACCATCCACGGTCATAATCCCCATTTCTGCTTCATAGGGCTCGGTTACTGTAAGGGTTTCGATGTTAGCGTAATTGTTTTCTATGTAACTCGTCACGTTTGCTTGTGCTTCTCTCACTGTTGTTTCGCTGTATTCTTTCGTACTACAACCAACTAATAAAATGAGCGATACAATGGTGTAAATACGGATGAATTTCATTTGAGCATCACCTCGAGATGAATCATTTTATGTATAAATTTCAATCGGCTAGCTTTATGCATTTTCTCGTTTAGTCTAAACAGTATAAAAGGGAAGAAAGTAGCCCACATACTGCAAAAAGAAAACCTGCTTGCACAGACAAAATCTGTGGCAACAAGCTGAGAGAGCACTATCTTTATTACTTACTTATTTCATAGTCACAAGATTGCTCTTTACATTCTTCTTTAGGCTCTGGAAAGCCTTCCCCCATGCCAATACTTCCAACTGTAAAATCATCATTCACTCCGATATTAAATGTCGCTTTTTTATTAACAGTACCTTCAAGAACAAGTCTACCCATCGGTGCAGAAGGAGACTCTTTAAACTCTACCCTTTCGACATTGTGATAATTATTTATAATGTAACTTTCTACGCTCGCTTTCGCTTTTTTGATAGTTTCTTCGCTATAGTTTTCACTGTTAGAGTTCACACTGCAGCTCCCTAATAGTATAACAACGGAAAAAATTAAAATGAGACGAGAATACAAAAAATCACCTCATATGATAGTTGGAGTGAAAATTTAAGATAAAGAAGATACAAGGAATTTTCCGTATTTCATATTTGTGTATAACAGTCTTAATCACAAATCTGTTCTTTACATTCTTCTTTCATATCAGGAAATTTTTCTCCTGGACTTAAATTACCGATAGAAAAATCATTTCTAACTCCTGCTTTAAATTCAGCTGCCCCGTCATTAACAGTACCCTCAATATTTAATCCGCCCATTTCACTTTGATAGAGTTTAGTGATTTCAACGGAGTCGATATCTTCATAATTGCTAACTACGAAACTTCTAACTGCTTCTTTCGCTTTTTCCTTAGTTTCATCATCATAGTTTTCACTTTGTGAGTTCACACCACAACCTCCTAATAGTATAATCAATATAATGGGTAAAAATAACAGTTTGTAGATAGGATAACCTCCTTAACTTTCGTTTCAAACAAAGGGAGAGATTTATTATGATAAATGAAATGACTGCTAGTGAAATTTCGGAAATAGCATATGACGACATTAAATCTGAAGTTTTAGTAAAAGTGTCTCCAACTAATTATGTTGTTTGGAAGAAGATTGGTACTATTGAAAACACAGAAACTGGGCTTTTTGGATACGTATTAAAAAATTCTAATACTGAAGATATTGTTATTAGCTTCAGAGGAACTGAAATGCCCACATTTGTTGAAACAAAGGTTGAGTCAAAATACGTTGGAACCCCTTCCCAAGACGCGATGTTAGCGACCGGTGATGCAAGCATCGAAAATGGAAATCTCGTATATGAGAAAAACACCATCAATAAAGCAGACATTGCTGAATCGTATAAAGATGTTAAAGAAGACCTCGAAGGCATCGTTTTAGGCAATTCCAATTATACCAAAAAGAGGTATGGGACAACAGCCTATTTAGGAACCCCTTCGCAGGATGCGAGTCTAGCAAGTGGTCGAGCTGAATTAGATCCAAAATCTGAAACCATTTCGTATATACATAAGAATCAATTTACTGAAGCGGAAGAAAAAGTGGATCACTATGTGGAGAAGTTTGGAGCTAAAAACATCACCTTTGTTGGTCACTCACTTGGTGGCGGATTAGCGCAGTATTTTGCGGTCAATCACGATTCGAATGCCGTCACATTTGCAGCTGCAGATATTTATTCACTATTAACACCTGAGCAAAAGCAAAACGCGATTAATGGGGAGTACAAAGATAATGTTATCAGCTATACCTATCCTGATGACGTGGTAGGCACCTATTATGAGAAATCGGTTGGATCCGTTTATTATATGAATGATCCAGGCCAAGCGGGTATGCCTGGTGTTGCCATGCACGGGATTAAAAATTACTTAGATACTAGTTTGTATGATGACGAAGGCTACTTTGTCCCACAAGTGCTCTTCGACGAAAAACTTCAAAGTCAACTCAACCTATCCCCACTAGCTCTAAAAAACAGCGGTGTCTCTGACTTCCATATCCAAATCCAAGAAGCCTTAATGGAAATGTATGTACAAGAAATGAAGCAGAGCGAGGAGCAAATTGAAGCAACGAAACAGGCGTTGCTCGAATTCCTTGATGTGTACATGAACACGATGCGCGACATGAAAAGCAAATACATCAATTCGGTAGGAAGCGGACAATTCGATAAATTAAATGCCTCCGACGTGGAGAGCTACTTTCACGAGTTTACGAAAGCGCCAGTTGACGGTGTGCCGATGCTATTTGATATCCAGATGTTCGATAGCTTAATGGCGTCACTTGGTGATACGCATCAGGATACAGCGGATATTGCTTACAACATGGAACGAATGAGTCAAGACTTGATGCGAGCTGATCAATATCTCGCACAGTGGCTACGATACGAATCATAAAGAGAAGAGGTGAAGAAATGGACTTTGATTTTGACTGGTGGAACGATTACTGGGAAAGGCAGCGGCAAAAAGATGCCTTAAGAACGCAGATCAAAAGTGATCTAGAAGCGGAAGCAAATCTATTAAACACTCATTTAGAACATTGCTACGCGGTCGGTTCCCTTAGTGAACGTCATAAAGCAATTCTTAACCAGATTGAACATAACTTCGATGGCCAGGCAAATAAGGCGCTGGTGCAGCGGTTTGAAGAGAATGAGTTGAAGTTAATGAAGATGAAGATGATGTATGAAATGTTGCATGACAGTATAAAGGTAAGGTGAAGGACGTCTCGGAATCGGGAGGTCCTATTATTTTTGAATTTTGTAAGTTAGTAGAGTAAGAGGTGTAGGGTACACACAGTGAATAGATAGGTTGTATGGAGACAAACTTCTATAGGTGCAATTGAATGGAGAGCCGATAGCTTATTGTCATTTAACACGCTCAACTTGGTTTTGAAGCGTTGAAGAAGGAAAGATAGAGAGGCTAACTTCTGAAAGACGGAGGTTAGCTTTTTATGTATCATTTGTGGAAAGGGTATTGATCAAGCTAAATAAATTTAATTCAAATGAACGATTTCTAAGAGGACAGCGTCATATAGGTGCAGGTAAAGGAGAGGGTTGTATGGAACGCGAGGAGGGAATTCAATTAATTCAGCAGGCACAAGCTGGAAACGATGATGCGTTCACTCAGCTTTTTCAGTGCTATTATGCTTTCCTCTATAAGTATCTTTTAAAGCTAACCTTAAATGAAGAGAACAGCGTGGATCTTGCTCAGGAAACCATGATGAAGTGTTACGTCAAACTTTCTTCTTATAAAGGAGAAGGGAAGTTCTCGACGTGGATGATTTCGATCGCTTCTAGGCTGTACATTGACATGCTTCGGAAAGAAAAACGAGAAAAGAAATGGGTGGATGAAGAGAAGCGTACCTTATCGCGAAAGTTAGCGTGGGAATCGAGTACAAAAGGAATGAATTGGAGCGATCTTTTCACAGATTTTAATACGTTAGACTCCACGCTCAGAGTTCCGATCTTGTTACGGCATTATTATGGCTACTCGTATGATGAAATTGGGAAAATGCTCGGGATACGCTCAGGAACAGTGAAATCCAGGGTGCATACTGGTTTACGGAAGTTACGAAAGGAGTTGGATACGCCGTGAATGACAAGGAAGAAGAAAAGATTGTGCAACACCTTAAACAGGATTGGCAGCATATCGATGATCTTGGAAAAGGTTCACTTTCTCAGCTTGATATGGAGAAACAACTAGTCCTGTTTCAACAAAAAAAGAAAAAAGCGTTTTACATCGAAAGTACGCTCTTCTTGTTAACAGCGGTCGTGATTTTAACCGTGGTTATCGTAAGTCTTTTTGAAGCTCCACTTTTCTTTCTATACTTCCAGATCGTTGCAACTCTGATTGCTCCTTTTGCTGTCTATTTCACTTATAAGAAAGTGAATAAGAAAGGAATGTTTGATTATGACAAATCTTGAGCTCTACGTCTTTGTTCCGATTCTTATTCTCTTGTTACTCACGCAAAGCATGCTTCTCTTTGTAGATGCAAAGAAAAAAGGGAGTTACCCGTGGCTATGGGGGATCTGGGGATTGATTCAATTACCGATGCCGACCTTATTTTACTTGCTGTTCGTCGTTTGGCCATATAAACGAAGGCTAAAAGGGAAGAGGTGAAAAAAATGGACATCTTGAACGATATAAATTGGGCGTTAGTGGCGCCATTGCTGATCTTGCAAGCGATCTTAACCATTTCAGCGCTTGTTAGTTGTATCAAACAAAAGGAAACAAACGGACCAAAGTGGATGTGGATCCTTCTTATTCTCTTTGTGAATCTCTTTGGGGCAATCCTTTACTTTGTGATCGGACGTAAAAACAGTTAGGCGGTGAATATCATGCTAGTTAAAATCGACAATCTATCGAAACAGTTTAAAGGTAAAAAAGCTGTCTCGAATCTCTCCTTCACCATTCAAGAGGGAAGCTGCATGGCCCTATTAGGTCCTAATGGAGCGGGTAAAACAACGACGCTGCAAATGTTAGCGCGAATGCTCACACCTGACTCAGGATCCATTCAATTTAAGGGGTATCCGAATAAAGACTACCGGCCATTGATTGGCTTCTTGCCTCAGCATCCGTCCTTTTTTAATTGGATGACAGCCAAAGAATTTCTTTCTTTCGCCGGTAAGCTATCGTCGATACCAAAGGCAGAGCTTCATGATCGCGTAGTGGAGGTGCTAGCGTTCGTCAGCTTAGAAGAGGCGATGACTACAAAAATCGGTGGCTTTTCAGGTGGAATGAAACAGCGCCTCGGGTTAGCGCAGGCCTTGCTTCACAAACCGAAGCTTCTCATTCTAGACGAACCGGTATCTGCGCTCGATCCAAAAGGAAGACGAGACTTTTTACAACTGATCGAAGTACTGAAACAGAACATGACGGTTTTATTTTCGACCCATATCTTACACGATGCCCAGCAAATTTGCGATGAAGTTCTTATTCTGCAAGATGGCTGTTTAAAGTGGAAAGGGTCATTACCTTCCTTACGTAAAGAATTTGATCTATTGCCGATTAAATTACAAACCGAAGAACCGATGAATGGAATCATCGAACAGCTTGAGATCATCGAAGCTTATGAATACATGGATCCTAAAACTGTGAAAGTAAGACTTCCTGAGCATGTTCACCCAAATGAGCTGTTACAGGAGCTCATTAACCGGAATAAAGCAGTAACTCACTTTGAAATGATGCATGATTCATTAGAAGATGCTTATATGAAGGTTGTGAGACAATGAATCGGTTTCTAACGCTATTACACAAAGAAATCACTGAACTGATGCGGAATGGTAAGTTGATTTGGCTCCCGGTTGTGCTGATGATCATCGGTATCTCCCAACCTCTAACAAGTTACTATATGCCACAAATTCTCGATATGGCCGGTAATCTACCAGAAGGAGCTAGTATCTCGATCCCCACACCTACGGGTGAAGAAGTATTGAGCGGCGCCCTCTCTCAATATGGCACGATCGGTACCCTGCTGTTCGTTCTCGCAACCATGAATGTGATCGCTCAGGAACGACAAAACGGTTCCATTACGCTTGTTATGGTGCGCCCCGTTAACGAGTGGCAATACTTAGGCAGTAAGACTGTTGCCCAGCTTGCCCTCTTGCTCTTATCACTTCTATTAAGTTACTGCCTCACATGGTATTATACGAATTTATTATTTACTTCAGTAGACTGGAAGCTCATGATGAGTAGCCTCGTCATTTACTCCTTTTGGGTTCTCTTTGTCGTCGCAGTTACTATTTTTGTCGGAACAATCCTCCAGCATAATGGCGGAATAGCGGGCGTCAGTATTCTCTTCCTCTCGCTGCTCAGCCTGCTAACGTCATTACTTCCGAAATTCATTGAATGGAGCCCAGGGAATATACGGGGAGAAGCGATGAAGGTTTTAGTCGAGCAACAATGGACCCAATCAACATGGGTCGTCATCGGTAGCACGACAATCTTATCGCTCTTACTGTTTATTGCAGGTGTTATGGTGCTGAAGAGGTATAAACATTATTAATAGCGGGTGACAGGCACCCGCGAATTCCCTACGACTAACGTATAAAAGATCCAAGCGGCGTCAATAATGAAACGACTTAATACGATTGAGGTGGGTTTTATGTATTTATTATTCGTGATGGTCGTTTGGATCTTTTTTGCTTATAAATTTATCGACTGGTCACAGTGGAGAAAGCAGTATGCTACCATTCTCTTTTTCATAGTGGTGAATCTTACATATAATTTCCTCTATTTCAATCACACACTGTGGGCGTTCAGAGGGGTTACAGCCGAATGGATCAATCATTCGATCATTAACATGGCCTTCACTTTTTTTATCTGTCCCGTCGGTCTCATCATCTACCTGCAACGCTTTCCGAAGAAAAGGATCAATCAATTCAGTTACATCGCTATATGGGCTGGATTCTACACGGTGCTTGAGACGATCTTCGCCTATAAAGGATTGTACGTCTATGATAACGGTTGGAACGGGTGGTTAAACATTCCCTTAAATATCATCCTGTTCTTGATGATTTATATTCATTATCGAAGTCCGGTGAAAGCACTCATCATCTCCATTCCTCTCGCCATCCTTTTCTATTTATTCTTCCCCGTCCCATTGGACAGTCTAAAATAATAAAGGAGTGGAGCAGTCGTTATGATGATTCGTGATGTTCTATCTGTACCCGTCTTTTTGATATTAGCGATGATCACGTATAGTGCCATGTGGATTTATTTGCGTAGGAAGAAAGTGAATAAGGATGAAGAATGAAGAGGGGATTAAACTTTTGCAGGATGTCGAGGAGGTTCGATGTCCTGTTTTTTGTTTTGGCCGAGTTGCGTGACAACCACAAGTGAATACTATGATGAAAAATGATTTTTTTACCATTATTTCTTTCGATTACTTCCAGCTAATAGTAAAATAATAGAAAATTGATCTGATTTGACATATCAAAAACGTAAGCTGTTAGACATAGTACATATGCATATATAGTTGGAGGGATTAAAGTGGCCATCGCGACCTATTCAAAATTTACTAGCTTCAAAGAATCGATTCATTCCCTAACAAATCCTGTTGATCAGGAAGAGCTAATGAACGAAACGTTCTTACTTGAACGAGACGAGAAAAAGAACTTAGAAATGTATTATGCCCCGTTCGAACATGTGAATGAACATGCGAAAATCGTGATTGTCGGAATTACTCCTGGACTTCATCAGATGAAGAAATCATTTGAAACAGTTTGGAATAACAACGGTGAAGAAATTGGAGATGAAGAAGTTTTACAAAAGGTGAAAAACCATTCCAGTTTCGAAGGTCCAATGAGGAAAAACTTGATTGCGATGTTAGATGAATTGGAACTACATACATACTTAAACCTGGCCTCTACAAGTGAGCTATTTGGTCGCGCCAGTCATCTCGTCCAAACTACTTCAGTTCTTCCTTATCCAGTATTTTATAAAGGAAAGAACTTCAGTGGCTCCACCCCAAACATATTAAAAACGGAAGTACTTCATCGATATGCCTTAAACCATCTACCGATCGAGTTAGAGAAGTTAAACGATCCATTGATCGTGCCTTTAGGTGTCAATGTAACGAAAGTACTGATGCATCTAGCTGAGAATAACTTAATTTCAGCTAACTCGATCGTAAACGGTTTTCCACATCCTTCTGGAGGAAATGGCCATCGGCATCGTCAGTTTGCAGAGAACAAAGAGGGAATGAAGGAAACGATTCGCAGGTATTTTAGCTAATCGAATAGATTCTTTTTACGATTATCGGTTTTAGCACAATAACTAGAACATGAACGGAGGCTTTTCATATTGAGTATTTCTACTGAAAGAGGAAAGTACGCATCGTTACAGGATTATTTAAAGAAGAGATCTATAGAAGAGGGGGGCGTGAAGTTAACATTCGAAGAAATAGAAAACATACTTGGTTTTTCTTTACCGAAATCAGCATCTACCTATTCAGCTTGGTGGGCAAACGAAATGAAAACTCATTCCCACGCAAGAGCCTGGCTTGAAGTTGGCTATATGGTAGAGAGTCTGAAATTAGGGGTATCAGTAACATTTACTAAAAAGACAAGTGGTAAAGTAGCGGATGAGCTCGATTTAACTACTCCTAATACGTCCTATAGGTTTTTCTATACACCGCTAAACTTTGTCACAACAGGTGAAACAAATCTCTTTGCCAGGAAGAATAATCGTACAGTGGAAGAAACGCTATTACATAGTCGCTATAGCCATCTGGATAGTGAAACAAGGAAGAAATACCCGACTTCCTTACCAATGCAGCTTGGAGATTTTTTATTAGACTTAAAAAATAAAGGCGATCAATACTATAAAAATTTCTTGAATCAGTATGGCGATCTTGAATATGGTAGATTTCTAATGGAAAGTGAAGAAGATAAGCAGTTAAAAGGTCTTTATGCATATGTGACTGCAGGGAAGGTTAAATACATTGGTCGCTGTTTAGATCAGTTCGGAAAAAGAATAAACCAGGGTTACGGCGTCATTCATCCAAAGAATTGCTTCAAAGATGGACAAGCTACAAACTGTCATCTTAATGCCCAGATCATAAAAGAACAAAAGGTGAATGAGATATCTCTTTATTTGCTACCAATGACAGAGGATGAAGAAATAAAAACGCTAGAGTTGGAGTTAATAAGGGCTTACCGTCCTGAGTGGAATGTTAGTGGGAAGAAATAGGTATTTTTTTATTTTATGAGACGAATGAAACTCCCATTAATTTCAGGGAGTTTTTTTGAAATAATAGATCCTTTACTTCTGTTTCAAGTCTCTCAAAGTAAGTTTGATGTTCAGTTTAGCGTTTCCAATCTTTTAATCAATAGCTTACTTACCTATTAATCTACTTTCCAATTCTTTGTACGATTTGCATTTATATAATTCTACTATTCTCCAAACTTCTATAGGTTCCATTCCTGTTGCTTCTAAATAATCTTGTATGTGGTTCTTCTCATGGGAATTTATTTTAATTCTTACTCGTAATAAATCATAAAGTAAATCATTGCTCATCTTAGTTTTCTTACTGCTATTTATTTTTTTATTACTTGAAGTTGAAATTAAAATAGATGGCGTTGTTTGCTTGATACTCTTTTTTCTATCTTCTTCTTTCTTACGGACTTCCTGTCCTCTTTCTTCTTCGAATTTTTGTAATTCTAAGTGGTTGTCTAAGAAAGCTTTTCTGTTAGATAACTCTTGCTGAGGATCACAAAGTAGAAGTTTATTTTGAGGGGTTACTGAAAGTGCATCTGCCAGTGATAGACTATACCCCTCATGTAATAAAAAAGCTCGATAAGGTCTATTATTATGATCCTTCAAGAACCTTTTAACATTTATAATGATTTTGTCGTTTTCATCATAAAGATAGTACAGACTACCGGTTTCCAATTTGTTTAGTCGTGTGGACAAAGGATAATTGTAAAGTTTAAAAAAGCTTGGATTTGGGCGAAGTTCTTTTAATGAATTTTCCCATTCTCTATCTTCACTAGTGTAGGATGCAATCGTATGCTCCGCTTCCCAAAGAACAATACTATTTTTTTCTTTCTCAATGGCGAGTTCTTTTCGTTCAATAAACCAGATCGGAAACAAATTTTGTTCTATAAAGTAACGGTGCCTTTTAATGATTTCCTTTGCTAAGCTTTCGTCTTTGCTGGGATTGACGTTCGTGATAAAGGAAAGGGCGATGTCTTTACGATCAATTGTTAATAAAATATCTGGAATAACCTTAAAGTTTGGCTTTGCTCTAAAACCAAATTCAACGGATAGGTGGCGATTGATTTTAGACTGAGCATTTAATTCATCGTAGACGATGTCGATGATAGCTCGATGTTTTTTTGTTTCGCGTTGGTTTTGTTTATTGTATCTTGTCAAAGCTCGATCGGTTTGTTTCGATTCCATACAAGCTTCGGAATGTAAATGTGAGAAATACATTCCTCGCTCTTCCCCATACTTTACTATTAGATTAGCTTTACAATCAGGACATTGATAGATTCCTTTATTAGCAAGTTGCTTATAATTTGAAACATCCCCTTTATTCACTTTATAAGGAAGGTATTCTAATTCGTTATCGATTGTATGTAGCGCATATCTCAATAGTAGTAACCCCCAGTGTTTTACAATAATAATCTTACAATAAATGGGTTTGGTCAAGAGGGTTCTTACTTTAGTTAAAAAAGTTCTTGCGCTAATGATTGGTGAAATCTATTACATGGCAACTATGTCATTTATCAAAAGTGAGAAAAATACTATTGTTAAAATCGGTTGAATTCCTTTTTTTATTTTAGTAAATATATTCATCTTTATAGTCTAATGCAACCAGTTGTTTGACTAATTTGGCTTCGCTTTGAAAACGTATTTAGCAAATCACTAAACAAAATGAAACTATAAGTTCTTATTTACATGATGCAAATATGTTAAAGGATTTCTATCTTGTATAGGTTTACTATGTTTTGATCTTATAGATTGAATTAATACTGAGGTGGTAGTTGCGGCTGCTATAGCAGCTAAGTTTGTATAATTGTCGTTATTTATCAAAGGAATGATGCTTGGTAATTGTGGGATGGCAATTTCTAAAGTAGATAGAGTTACATCAATACCGAATGCATTCATTAAACTAGTGAATTCATTTCGGTATAATTCAAACTCATCTTTAAACATACTAAGATTAGCAGATTCATCTTGAACCTTTAGGGTCCAATCATGGAGGTATTTTCTGAACAATAATAGATCGTTTTCATACTTTATTTTAAATTCAATAATTTCTTCAAGAGTGTTATAAGCAGAAGGGCTTGGGATATTTTCTAATATTAAGTTGAGGTGAAAATCATCATTGAGAGTCGTACTTTTGTTATAAAGAATATTTTGATGTATCAGTTTGTCAGTTGCCGTTGTGTATTCTGGATTTGAAGTAGTAGAATGTTGGGCTAATAAGCTCATATATAAAAGTCCTAAATTTTTTTCAACAAATACAGAATTTGAAGATTCATAATTTAAAGAAGCGACCCTGTTTTCAAGAAGGAACGTTTTAGTTTCTTCGCTCATCTTGCTCGTGTAAATTTCATAACTAATAGGTTTCTCTGAATAGGTATTTCGTATTTCATCTAAAGACGTTTCATCTAAAATATTTATTAAATCGTTTAATATATAATTCTGAGTTTGTCTATTCAAATGCTCTGGTCTTGTATATTCATATAATCCAAGAGACTGTAAATAATTCATATCAGTAATAGATATCTGTTCTTCCTCACTATCCAAGTCATTATTAGTGCTATATGGATAAATAGAACTTATTTTATTACTGTACAAAATGGTCTTTTTTAACCAATCACTTGGTATTAATATGCCTGGATAGTATATAACCTGTCTCATGAAACTTCCTCACTTTCACCTAATTAATAGTATTAAGTATGGATGTGAAAAATTTTTATTAAGTATGTTAATTTAATGCTAATAAATCGTTTCCATGAATAATCTATACGACGACATTAGAGTAAGTACCTTCTTTTTTTAAATGTTTAAGGTATTAATCTTACTTAGTTCATTAATTTGAGAAAATGAAACAAGAATTTGAAAGTGACTAGAGACTTCCCATTGTGGTAGTAAATTAGTAAGAGTATAATAAGAATAAAGTAAGAAATATTGAGGTGGATTCATTGGAAGTTAAGCTCTTCTATAAAACTCAACGAGAACTGGCTACAGCAGTGAATAAGGTCATTGATGCTTATTGGGCTGATGAAATAAATGAAAAGGATTTAATGGGGAACATCAAAAACTTATACATAAATAATGGCACTAAGATGTTAAAGGATAGGGATTTTACAACGGTATTAAGGCAACAATGTGGAAAAAGAAGACTTGAAATAGTATCCCATATTCTCTCCTTGAAACAAGAGGGACAAGTTTAAGAAGAGGTGTAACGCTACGCATGGAAAGAGAAATAGAATACAGTGCTAACCTAACACGAGTATACTTCTTATTTTATGAATTAAAGCAAGTAATTACACTTGACCGTAAGGGTTTGAATAACACTGAAATTATGAAAAAGATTGTTGAAGAAAATGTTTTCCAATATAGGCATCCTTCAAGTATAAAGAGGATAGCTCCTACGATATTAAAAAGAGTTTATGTTTTGGACAATTCTTTAAGAGAGATGGTACTTCAGGAACCTCTGGAAACTGGAAAGGCCATTAACTTATATGCGATTATGAAAACAGACAAGCTCTTTTTTGAGTTTATGGATGAAATAATAAGGGAGAAGTTAGAAACTAACGACTATATAATTGATAAAAAAGACATTAATTTATTTTTTACATCAAAAGCTGAGCAGGATTCAAAGATAGCTGGATGGACTGAAAGTACTTTTAACAAATTAAGACAAGTATATTTCAAGATATTATTCGAATCCGGAATTTTAATTGATAAGAAAAAAGGGTCGATTGGCCAACTTCTCTTAGCAGAAAACTTGCATGAGCACATGAGAAATATAGGAGACATTGCTTTTCTAAAAGCAATGGGAGATGATGAGGTATTAAAATGAGCAATATTTATAGAAGATTGGACAAGATCTTACCTAAAATTAAAGAGGAGAAGTTCATCGAAGGAAAAGGGTTAGGGAATGAAATAAGTTTTTATGTTTTTGATTATGAACCAGAACATGAACTAGTAGTACGAGATTATATTCTACATATCAAAAAAGAATTTAGTCATGAGAATTCAAACCGAAAAGTCATAGAGTTTGACCTATACGAAATGATGATTGAAATTGCAAAAGAAAAGGGGATCTTTGAACGAGTCCTACAAATGGAAGAAAGACAAGGGAAAGATGCCTTATTTAAAGCTATGAGAAATTTTACAAAGCCGGATATATTTTTGAATAAAATTGATGAGCAAATGGAAGATCATAATGTATTGCTAATCACAGGGGTAGGTAAAGTTTACCCATTTGTACGCTCACATAATATTTTGAATAATTTGCAGGAAATATTGGATAAAACACCAGTTATTTTGTTTTTCCCAGGGGAGTATGATGGAGCATCATTGCAGTTATTCGGGAAGTTTAAAGACGATAACTATTATCGGGCTTTCCGATTAGTGGAATAGTAATAGGGGGGATTTTAACATGGAGATTCGTGAAATGTTTGAAAAGAAGATAGATAGACCTTTAAAAGGAGTCATTAAAGTAGCTCAAACGGATGAGGATAATATCTATCAGGAATTGGAGGAGTATGTAGTAACAAAAGAGCTACAAAAGCACTTCTCCAAGTTTTACGATAAATATCAAGATGGAATTGATGGTTATACAGATAAGATGGGAGCGTGGATTTCAGGTTTCTTTGGATCTGGTAAATCCCATTATCTGAAAATACTCTCCTATCTTCTTGAAAACAAAGAAGTGAAAGGAAAAAGAGCTTTAGACTACTTCGAGAATAAGATTCAAGATCCTATGGTGTTAGCTAATATGAAGCGTACGGCAAATGTGGATACAGAAGTTATTCTTTTTAATATTGATTCTAAAAGTTCGCTTGATGGAAAATCGAAAGAAGATGCCATTTTGAAAGTGTTCATGAAGGTATTCTATGAACATAGGGGATATTATGGAGATATACCTGGTGTGGCAGAGATGGAAAAATACCTGGATCAAAAAGGAATTTATAATGACTTCAAAAGAGAATTTAAAAAGTTAGCTGAAGAAGAGTGGGTAGATCGAAGAAACACTTTTTATTTTGATGCAGACTATGTGGTTGGTGCTTTGAAAAAAGCAACGGCTATGTCGGAGGAATCCGCTCGCAATTGGTTCGAAAATGGTGTGAATAACTATGAAATAAGTATTGAAAAGTTTGCCAAGGACGTAAAGGAATACACAGAACAAAAAGGTGACAATTTCCATTTGGTGTTTCTCGTAGATGAAATAGGTCAGTACATAGGCGACAGTCGTCAATTGATGTTGAACCTTCAAACGCTCACAGAAGACATAGGAACGTATTGTAATGGGAAGGTATGGATCATTGTAACAGCTCAGGAAAGCATTGACAGCTTGATGAAAGTAAAGGGAGATGACTTTTCACGTATCCAGGGTCGCTTTGATACGAGGCTTTCTTTATCCTCCATTTCCGTTGATGAAGTGATTAAAAAACGTATCTTAGCGAAGAAAAACTTTGTTAATCTGAAGCTGAAACAAATTTATCTTGAAGACAGCAACAATGCGAAACTGAAAAATCTTATTTCTTTTAAAGAAAGCACGGCGGATTTACGTGGTTATGATGATGCTAATGAGTTTGCTGACGTGTATCCATTTGTGCCTTACCATTTTAAATTGCTTCAAAAAGTATTTGAGCAAGTGCGTAAACATGGATCGTCTGGAAAGCACTTATCAGAGGGGGAGCGTTCAATGCTTTCTGCTTTCCAAGAGTCAGCTCTACAATTTAAAACGTTTGAAGAGGGAACTCTAATACCATTACATGCTTTTTATGAGACGATTCGTGAATTTTTAACTCCGTCAGTTGCGAGGGTTATTGAAGGAGCTTATGAAAATCCAGGTTTGAAGGATAATGACTTCAACATGGAAGTTCTTAAAGTGTTATTTATGATCAAGTATATTGATGACTTGCCAGCTAATTTGGACAACATTGCAACCTTAATGGTAACAAAAATAGATGAAGATAAACTTAACCTTAAAGAACGAATCAAAGTTGCGTTACGAAAACTGGTATCTCAAAACTTAATTCAAAAAAATGGGGAAGTTTATATCTTCCTTACTGATGATGAACAAGATATTAATCGAGATATTAAAGCAACCAAGGTTGAAGAAGAAATTGTAAAGCGTGAGATCGCTAACTACATCTACCAGGACATTTTCGATGATCGGAAATTCAAATACAAAAATAAATATTCATTCAACTTCAATCGGAAAATGGATGAGAAAAATTATGGTAATCAAACAGCATCACTAGGTATTAACTTCATTTCACCTTTATCCGACAATTATCCATTATCCGATCAAGAGCTATATACGCAGACCTATGGAAATAACGAGCTTTGGATCCGTCTTCAAGGTAATGAGGGATATGTAGAAGAAATGGAAGAAGCTCTGAAAATCGAGGAATACCGTAAACAAAAGAGTATTCAGCAGATGCCTGATAATATGCAGACTATCTTGAATAATAAACGTGTTGAAGCTACTCAAAGGAAGAGAAGAGTAAAAGAATTGATTTCAGATGCAATCAGGTCAGGTCAATTCTTTATCAATGGAGAGCAAGTAAATGTAAAAGGTTCTACAGTTAAAGAAAAGATTGTTGGGGGTATGAATCATTTAGTCGAAAGCGTCTATACAAAACTAGAGCATATCAAATCCCATGTAGAAAATGATAATGAGCTATTAGCTATTGCTCGAAGTAGTGAAGAACAAATGACTTTAGATGTTGAAGTAGAGTCAAATGAATTGGCACTTCAAGAAATGAAAGAATTCATTAATTTACAACATGAGTTCAGTCGACAGGTACGTACCAAGATCTTGTTAGATCATTTCAATGCTAAGCCTTATGGTTGGCGTGAATATGATACGGCTGGCTTGATAGCTACATTACTTAAAGACCAATTTATACGTATTACTTATAACGGTTCATATGTTGAGCCTGAAAGTAAAAATATTTTAAGTGCATTAATTAAGTCAACAGATGTAGACAGAGCCATTATCACTAAGCGAGTTAAAGTCGATGATGTTTTATTGAGAAAATCTCGGAATATTGCAAAGAATGTATTTAACAAGACGGATTTACCAGATGATGAAGATGGTTTGGTGAATGAAATCAAACGTTTAATAGATGATCAGAAGAAGAAAATTCACACTTATAAAAACCGATATGAGGGTAGGAAGTATCCAGGGGAAAGTTTATTGGATAAAGGGCTCGAATACTTTGAGCAATTTACTAATCAAATGGATAATGCATCTTTCTTCACTAAAATAAATAAGATGGAAGACAAATTATTGGATTGGGAAGAAGATGTCACTTTGGTTAAAAGTTTTTTTGGAAATCAGAAGACACTTTTTGATCAAGGTTTGGACTCATTATTAAAATATGAAGAAAATGAATCTTATCTTGATGATGATAGCACCCAAGAAACGGTTCAACAGTTAAGGTCAATTGTTAATGATCCTATTCCTTATAAACAAATTAAAGATATACCTGAACTTGCACATAAGATTGACGAGGACATAAAAAATGTGCTTTCCAAGAAAAAAGCAAGAGCAAAAGAGGAAGTACAGCTTACCTATGATAACTTGTTGCTTAACACTAATTCTGATGGAGTTACTGAGGAAACCATATTAAAAATAAAGCGCACGTTTGATGACCTCTTAGATAGCATTGATAGATTTGTCAATATATATAAAGTGGATGCAGTCATCACTCAAAGTAACACTTTTAAAGATCGTTTCGAACGAATAATAGCTGAAGATATTATAAAGAAAAAAGAAATGGATAATGAAGACGATATTGGTGGCGAAAGGACAGCATCAGTACCTCATAAACCATCTACAAAGAAAATAAGAATTAAGGACTTGGTTAATGTCTCCAAGTTAACCTCAGAGGCTGATGTTGATAGGTATGTGAATTCATTAACTAATGAGTTAAAACAACTAATCAGAGAAAATAACATTGAGTTTATTGATTGATAAAGTGGGGGCCTTAAGATGAATAAAACTGCGTTACGCACGTTTGCTACAAATGCACGAAGAGAGCTTCTTGATAAGGTGAAAGCAAAGGCTATGAAAATTGGTATCACAGAAGAAAAGGTAAAAAAAACAGGTGTAGAAAGTTCGGATGCCGTCTTTATTGACGGCAGACAACTTTCAAGTGAGGAAAAATCTCAAAGGATTAACTTAATAAAAAGGGTAGAACAAAAAGGCTTTAACCAAGTTATGGAGGAAGTAGCATACACGTGGTTTAACCGTTTTACAGCATTAAGGTTCATGGAAGTAAACGAATACTTACCTTCCAATATAAGAGTATTATCTTCATCTAATCCGGAAGATCCCATTCCTGATATTATCAAAGAAGCTATGTCGTTAGACTTTGATATTGATAAAGAATGGGTATATGAAAGAAAAGTTAAAAACGAAAATGATAAGCTATTTCAATATCTAATTATCAAGCAATGTAATGATCTGTATGATTATATGCCTTTCATGTTTGAAAGAATAGATAATTATACTGAGATATTATTTCCA
Source organism: Anaerobacillus sp. QJM3NY_17 (assembly GCF_056173665.1). NCBI lineage: Bacteria > Bacillati > Bacillota > Bacilli > Caryophanales > Bacillaceae > Anaerobacillus > Anaerobacillus sp. QJM3NY_17. The sequence goes on from NZ_CM149685.1 coordinate 1,200,981, forward strand.
GAAGGGTTATTATCTAAAGGTACTTTCCTAAAGCAAATGATAGATATATCAATCATACCCGAAGAAGATTGGGAAGAGGTAGAAGTTATAGGTTGGCTATACCAGTATTACATTGCTGAGGAAAAAGACCGTGTAATAAAGGCAAAAAAACGATATAAAACTGAAGAAATTCCCTTTGCTACTCAGCTGTTTACTCCTGATTGGATAGTACAATATATGGTTCAAAATTCACTGGGTAGATATTGGGTGGAAAACCATCCAAATCAAAAAGATCTAATAAATCAATGGCAATATTATTTGGAAAATCAAAATATGAATTTTGAAGATCATCTCTTACCGTATTTAAATAATGAGTTAAAAGTTGAAGATATTAAGTGCTTTGATCCTGCAATGGGAAGTGGACACATACTTGTGTATATGTTTGATGTACTCTATGAAATATATAGTAAATCAGGATATTTGGAGAAAGAGATTCCAAGACTTATTATTGAAAATAATTTATATGGATTAGATATAGATGATCGTGCTTATCAACTTGCAAGTTTTTCAATAGTGATGAAGGCAATGAAATATAATAGACGTTTCTTAAGAAGTATAAAGAGAAAGCACTTAAATCTAAATTTTACATCAATGCAAGAAACCAATACCTTCGATGATGAAAAAATTGTATATTTGGTAGGTGAAGAAGAGGGAGAATTATTTGAGTACACCAAAAAATTCATCTATCAATTTAAGCATGCTAAAACGATTGGGTCTTTAGTTCATATTGAAAATTATGATAGAGATTTACTAATTAAACAATTGAAAAGTATAAACGACAATCCCGTTGTAGATCTATTTAAGGAAGAAATTAGAAATGAAGTATTGAACATACTACCCAAATTAATAAAGCAAGCTGATCTACTTGTTAAAAAATATGATGTTACTATAACTAACCCTCCGTATATTGGGTATAAATTCCTTCATCCTAAACTTAAGGAATTTATTGATTTATATTATCCGAATTATGGTACAGACTTGTTTAGTGTTTTTATGAAATATGTGCAGGGGGTTACAAAGAGTGATGGTCAAATAGGTTTAGTAACGCCATATGCTTGGATGTTTATTAAGAATTATGAAACATTAAGAATTGAAACTCTAAGAAAAACAACGTTAAGTTCACTAATTCAGTTGGAACCTAACGCTTTTGAAACTGCGGCAGTACCTGTCTGTACCTTCACTTTAAGAAATTATAAAGTAGATAATGTACCTGGTGAATATATTAGGTTACATGAATTTAAAGGTGTTCATATTCAAAAAAACAAAGTATTAGAAGCAGTCGAAAATCCAACTGTAGAATATAGATATTCAGTTATTGATAAAATATTTAAAGATATACCTGGGAGAAGAATAGCTTATTGGATTTCAAATGAATTTAGAAAGTTATTTACTAATAACAAAATACTTAATGATGTAATAGATATTTCTGGCTCGCAAAATATTACCGGAAATAATAAAAAATATTTGAGGAATATATGGGAAGTAAAAAGGTCGGATATTATTACCAATAGGTGGAGCCTTTATGTTAAAGGTGGTAGCTATCGAAAATGGTTTGGGAATATAGAACTTGTTGTTGACTGGTCAAAGGAGGCAAGAAAATTTTATAAAGGTAATTCAACGTCAAATTTATTAGACGAAAAATACTGGCATAAAGAAGGGATTACTTACAGCGGAGTTTCGTTACGAGGGTTTACAGTTAGGTTAGTTGATGAAGCGATTTATGATAAAGGTGGCCCTACACTACATGTAGAAGAAAGAGACCTACTTTATTATATCTTGGCTCTTCTAAATACTAAAATATCATCAACGATAATTAATCTATTTAATCCTACTCCCAACACTCAGGTGAATGATGTAAAGTATATTCCATTTATTTTAACGAGTGATAAAGAAAAGAAAAGCAGAATTATCGCTTTGGCAAAAGAATGCTATAGTATTGCAAAAAAAGACTGGGATGAGTTAGAAACTTCTTTTGACTTTAGAATAAATCCTATTATGAAGTTCAAATCACATACAAATGTAATAGAAGATGCCTACCAACAATGGGTGTACGAAAAAGACAAGGATTTTGAAAAACTAAAAGCAAACGAAGAAGAGTTGAACCAAATATTTATAGATATATATAACTTAGAAAAAGATTTTTCCCCAAAAGTTTCTAATAATGATATTACTCTTGTAGCACCTGATTTACAAAAAGATATCAGACACTTTATCTCCTATGCAGTGGGAATCATATTGGGCCGTTTTTCATTAGATACAGAGGGTGTTGTATTTGCCGGTGGAGAATTTAATATAGAAAAATATAACGCATTTAAGGTTGATAAAGATAATATATTGCCTATAATATCAGACTCCTTTTTCGAAGATGATATAGTATCACGCTTTGTTGATTTTCTTAGCATATCATTTGGAAAAGACTCTTTAGAAAGAAATATTACCTTTATTGCATCTAATTTAGGTAAAAAGAAAAATGAAACAGCTTTAGAAACCATGAGACGTTATTTTATGAATGACTTTTATAAGGATCATATGAGTATATTTAGCTCGCGTGGAAGAAAAGCACCAATTTATTGGTTGCTTTCTTCGGGAAAACATAAAGCTTTTAATTGTTTAATCTATATACACAGATACGATTCAACAACTTTGGGAAGAGTACGTACTGATTATTTGCATACTTTACAAACACGATTGAATGTAGAAAGAGAGACCTTAATAAATACTATTGAAGGTGACTCCACTTCACAAGAAATTACTCAAGCAAAAAAGGATTTGAACTTGGTGGAAAAGAAAATTGAAGAACTGAAAACCTATGATGAAGTGCTTCATCATTTGGCGGATCAGCAAATCGAGATAGAATTAAACGATGGTGTGGAAGTTAATTATGAAAAGTTCAAAGGTCTACTGGCTAAGAAATAGTTGAATAATAACAAGATGAAGGATATATCAGTTAAACCTGGTATATCCTTGTACATAGCAGGACTTAATAAGGTGGCATATCTATGGAAATTAATGAAATAATACTGACACTTCAAAAAACATATGAACACCCTCTTGAAGATCATCAAAATAGAAGAATTGTCTTTTGGATGGATAAAGACCAAGAGTTTACTGATGTGATAGATGAAATGCAAATTTCTGATGTAAAAGTACAAAAATTAAACCAAAATAATAGCTTTTATACCAAGTATTTATTGGAAGAAGAAGACACACGATCAAACTTCTTGATTTACACGACTGAAGACCTCTCTTCAGAGAATAACTGGCTAATGGATACGTACCTCTATTCACAGAGTTTCTATGCGGACAAAGTATCCATTATCATGAAAGAAATTGGTATAGATTCTTCTTTGAGAGCTTTAGTGAAGAAGTATAAGAAGTTCTTTAATAGTAGTAAACGCATAAGTAAGTTGAAAACATTTGGCATCTCAAAATTTACAGAAGAAACCTTTGAAGTCGCTCTTATGAGTGTACTATGCAATGTGAAAAGTCCATCTTTTGATGATGTCATGAAAGCGGTACTGATGGATACAATGCATGATACAGAAAATAAATTCATCATTGAAATGGATAAATTCTTCGATATCAATTCATTTTGGAAGTATGTCAACAAATACTATGGCTTTGAACAAATTCATCCATCCTTGAAAAAGCTGATGACACATCTTTCTGTGACAGCTCTTAGTCAAACGGTAAATGAGGAATATTTAGTTAATGTGAAAGATTACATTGCTTCTCACAATAAAACAAACTCTCTTATTTTTATTGATCGATGGATGTATCATGCAGAAGATGCCAATAGATATGATCAATATGTTCGAGATATTGAGAGCGACATTAATATCAAAGACATCGTCCAACAAATGAAAATTGATGAGTTTAAAAAGACAGACATCTTTCCTTACTTGGATCAAGCAATCATCCAATATATTTTCAATGGGATTAAAGCTCAACTTGAAGATTATGATGAATACAAAAGCCTTATTCGTTTACGTCGTGCCAAACACTTTTATAGAGAAAACAAGGCTATTTATGAGGCGTTGTTCAACACTGTAGAAATGTTTGGATTTAAAAAACAATATCCATTAGGTATTCCGAAACAATCAATGAAGGATATGCATAAGTCTTATCTTGATCGGTATTACAAAATGGATGCCTATTATCGAAAATTCTATAATGCATTCGATGAAGCTGAAACAAGCGAATACATGGATGAACTTCAAAGAATGGCCGAATATGTGTACACAAATTGGTATATGAGCGAATTGAACAACCATTGGTCAAGTTCCATTTCGGAAGAGATAGAAGATGAATGGGCAATAGATGGCGTATCAAAACAACAAAATTTCTATCAGCACAATGTGTCTCCAATAGTAAAAAATGGAGAGAGAGTCTTCGTGATCATATCTGATGCACTTCGATATGATATAGGGGTAGAAGTTGCAGAATATTTAGATACAGAAACCAGGGGAAGTAGTCAAGTCGAAACTATGTTAAGTGTCCTACCCTCTGTAACAAAATTGGGAATGGCTTCTTTATTGCCACATCGTACATTAGAGTTAGATTTAAACCAAAATGTAATGGTTGACGGTAAAGCATCACAAGGAACTTCTGATCGAAAAAAAATTTTACAGAATGCTCTTGAAGAAAGCACTGCCATCAGCTTTACTGAATTAGATACTATGAGTAAGAATGATCGGAGAGAATATTTTAAAGGGAAGAAAGTAAGTTATATTTACCATAACGCGATTGATGCTACAGGCGATCATGCATCAACCGAAAAAAATACATTTAATGCTGTAGATAAAGCGATTGAAGAAATATATAAGATTGTAAAAATCATTCGGGATGAACTGAGCGGTACGAATATTTTCATCACTGCAGATCATGGCTTCATTTATCAGAGAAATCCTCTTGAAGAAAGCGATAAAATCGAAAAGGTTGATTTCACGATTAATGAAATGAAACGTCGCTATATATTATCTGAAGATAAAGAGACTGTGGATGGCTTGTTAAGGATACCGCTTAAAGGCATTATATCGAACCAACAAGAATGCTATGTACCAAAATCAACAATCCGTTTTAAAATGAAAGGTCAGGGAGTTAATTTTGTACATGGTGGAGCCAGTTTACAGGAAGTGGTTGTACCTCTTATTACGTTTAAAAATGCGAGAAAAGGTCAATCCCGAAGTAGAGAAACACAACAAGTAGATATTAAGCTTACTAATACTTCACGTAAACTGACAAACAGCATCTTCCATCTTAATTTCTTCCAGACTGAAAAAGTCGAAGGGAAGATGACGCCAAGAACGGCTAATATTTTCATGGTAGATAATCAAGAACAAAAGATATCAAATGAAGAAGTCGTTATTGCGGATAAAGCTACTGGTAAACCAGAAGAGCGTATGTTTAAATTACGGTTTGTTCTTAAAACGCAGGACTATGATAAAAATAAGACGTATTATTTAATAGTGAAGGACATGGAAACGGGAATTGTTTTAGAACGCATTGCATTCACCATCAGCTTAGGAATTAGTAATGAATTCGACTTTTAAGAAAAGGGGTGAAGCCGATGGGAAATGAAGGATTGTCAGATGCAATATCGCTAGATCAAAAACTGAATGAAGTGTTTGCAGGAAGAGTGGTCAGAAAGGATTTAACTAAGCTGATAAAAGAGGGAGCTAATGTCCCTGTTTATGTACTTGAATACCTTCTTGGAATGTATGCTGCTACTGATGATGAAGAAAGTATTCAAGAAGGGGTCAAGCGAGTGAAGAAGATCCTTTCTGAAAACTTTGTTAGACCTGACGAGGCAGAAAAAATAAAATCTCGTATACGTGAAGTCGGGCAGTATTCGATCATTGATAAAATCACTGTTAAACTGAATGCTAAAAAAGATTATTATGAAGCTGAATTTTCGAATCTTGGATTAAAAGGAGTACCGATTTCTTCTAACTATATTAAAGAGTACGATAAGCTATTAGCGGGTGGAATATGGTGCATGTTAAAGATGGACTATTATTATGATGAAGAACAACGTGATATGAATCCATTCAGCATAAGTAATCTGAAGCCGATTCAGATGCCTAATATGGATGTAAATGAAATATTTGATGGGCGAAAACAGTTTACCAAAGAAGAATGGATTGATGTATTAATCCGTTCTACTGGTATGGAGCCAACACAATTAGATGATCGAGTAAAATGGCATTTGTTACTTCGGCTTGTACCATTGGTAGAAAACAACTATAACATGTGTGAATTAGGTCCAAGAGGTACAGGTAAATCCCATGTGTATAAAGAGATTTCACCCAACTCTGTATTGGTGTCAGGAGGTCAAACTACTGTCGCCAACTTATTTTATAACATGTCTTCCCGACAAGTCGGTTTAGTTGGTATGTGGGATACGGTGGCTTTTGATGAAGTAGCAGGTATTAGGTTTAAAGATAAAGATGGTATTCAAATTATGAAGGACTTTATGGCTTCTGGGTCCTTTTCAAGAGGAAAAGAAGAGAAAACAGCTTCTGCCTCAATGGTGTTTGTAGGAAATATAAATCAAAGTGTGGACTCATTAATTAAAACATCCCATCTCTTCGCTCCTTTTCCTGAAGAAATGTCAAACGACTCTGCTTTCTTTGATCGGATGCATTACTATCTTCCAGGATGGGAAATTCCAAAGATGAGACCTGACTTTTTTACTGATAAGTACGGTTTTATCGTAGATTATATGGCAGAGTATTTCAGGGAGATGAGAAAGCGATCCTTTGGAGATTCAATCGATCGTTTTTTCAAGTTAGGAAACAATCTGAATCAACGAGATGTGATAGGTGTAAGAAAAACGGTATCAGGATTAGTTAAGCTACTATATCCACATGACGAATACACAAAAGAAGATATTGAAGAGATCCTGCAGTATGCTCTAGAAGGCCGTCGAAGAGTAAAAGAACAGCTCAAAAAGATTGGTGGCATGGAGTTTTATGATGTCATGTTCTCCTACATACAAAAAGATTCCTTGGAAGAGGAATATGTATCTGTACCAGAACAAGGTGGAGGTAAATTAATACCAGAAGGACTTGGGAAACCAGGCCATGTTTACACTGTAGGTTATGGCGAATCCGATATGATAGGTGTATTCAAACTCGAAAACCAGGTTGTTTCTGGATCAGGTAAGTTTGAAAAGTCAGGAGTCGGCTCTAATAGAGATGTTAAAGAAAGTTTGGATACGGCTTATAGATATTTCACCTCTAATAGCAAGAGCATAAGCGGAACAATTAGTGTGAAAAACAAAGACTATTTAATGCATGCTACCGATTTAAATGGAATTGGTTTAACTAATCAAATGGCCATAGCAGAACTAATTGGATTATGTTCAGGTGCAATGGAGAAGCCTGTACAAGAAAGTTTGGTTGTATTGGGTAACATGACAGTAGGTGGTACTATAAATAAAGTAAATAATCTCGCAAACGTACTGCAAGTGTGTGTGGATTCGGGTGCTAAACGAGTTTTAATACCAGCTTCATCTGTAGTAGATTTACAAACTGTTCCTCCAGACCTTTTAATAAAAGTACAACCCATGTTTTATTCGGACCCGATTGATGCTGTTTTTAAGGCTTTAGGAGTAGGGTGATAAATCTATTCTTCAGTAGGCTAACTAAAATGTTTAAATAACTTGTATTCAAGCCCTAGGACTAATCTTGATTAGGTTACTAGGGCTGTTTTTATTATTCTGAGAAACCTAAATATTATACATTAGAATTCCTCAAAAGCAAGCACCAAAGAACGATTCTAACTCCGAACCCCATCAATCACAACAAAATATTTTTAAACTCAAAAAACTATTTGCAAATATCTAACAATTCACTATAATCAATTCAGGAGGTGGAAATAAATTGGATTATAGGAGTATAGTAACGACATTAAAAGGAGAAGTGACATCTCAATTCGGAAAGGCCACGCTCTCCTGCCAAATGCCTCTGCGCATGTTGAAGTCTCTTTTCGACATTGATGGAAGAGTCCAGCGGGAGCTTGATATCCGAAAGCGTAAGATGATTCGGGATTTTATTATTGATTGCCTAGATAAAGATCAGCCGTTTTACTTTGGGGCATTTGTGTTCTCTGCGAGAGGGCAGCTACATAAGAGCCATAATGGAGAAGGGTTTGAACTTGTACCAGGAAGTAAGTTATACATTTGCGATGGACAACATCGCATGAGGGCTTTGATTTCTGCAATGAGCTATCTTAGTTCCTTAGTTGAGCATAGCGAAGAGTTTACACCAAATGACCCTAAGATTGAACAATTAAGAAGTTCAATTGAGTTCCTTGAGAATTATCCCATCTCGATGCAGATTTTCTTGGATCTCAATCAGAAAGAAGAAAGGCAGCTGTTTACGGATATGAATACAGAGCGATCGGATGCTCATGCTGGTCTCGTGATGCAGTTTGATCAGCGAGACGAATACACGAGAATTGCTCGCACTGTAGCTGATCAGTTGCACGATACGCTTGATATTGAAATGAAACTTTCCAGGTTGACCGTTCAAAATTCAGCGATTACCTCTCTTGCCATTATTAAGCGGTGTATGGTGGCAATGTTTGAAGGTAACGTTAATGCCAAAACAGGTCTACCGTACTTTCAGGGATTAAATCCTAATCAAGCGGCTGATATTGCGAGCGCTTTCTTTAAAAAGTGGGTGGTGCTTTTTCCTGTTCGAATGGATGATCGACAGGCCTATGTATGTGGTCTCGCTGGTATCCAGGTTGCCCTTGCTTATACCGTTTATCAACTTACGAAAAATGAAAAACTCTCACACCTCGAAGCGATTGATCGGCTTCAGACTCTTTCACACTACTGTACATGGCGCCACGAAGATCCCCTCTTTCGTGATTACTACGATCCTTCCGCCAAAAAGATCAAAAACTACTCTCACACTACCGCTACTGTAAAACTTGCTCAACACTTTTTACACTTAATGAAAACAGAAGAGGAGGTTCGAATTTGAACGGCATTATCGCACCGCAGCGGATGGAAAATGTCGCTGTACTAGATCTTATTGAATTAATTCAGCATAACCTCATCAACTTTAGAGATTACCGACAAGGAAGAGTGAAAACGATTAAGGATTATCTCGAAAATAACTTATTAGAAGAAACCGTTTATTTTCCTGCGATTACCGTAAATATCACAGGCGACCGGTATGAAATGATTGATGGGTCAAAGCGAGTACAAGCTATTTACCAGGTGTACAACGAAATAAAGACAAGGATGAAAAGCGATCAACCTCAGGAAGTCAAAAAAGCTCTGCAAATGGATCGATTCTTAGAGTCATCATATCTAAGTGTTCAAATGTTTGAAGGATTAACACAAGTAGAATGTGATCAGCTGTACGTTGACTTTAATACGAAAGGAAAAAAGGTCGCTTTATCCAAACGAATTGCCTATGATTCCAGAAATAGCGTCAACCAAATTACAAACGAATTGCTTCACGGGAATCCTGACTTAAAACGTGCGGGAATCGAGATGGAAAAGCAAGCGGTTGTGAAACCAACAAATTCGAACTTCTTATCTTTATCTCAGCTAAGACAGTTGACGATGATATTTCTCACAGGGAGCATTCCTACTGGAAAGGTAAAGGAAAATCAGTCATTTTCAGTTTCAGAAGAGGATGTTTTAATTGTGATGAATCACTGGTTGAAAGAATTGTTTTACCTCCATTCCAGTGAAACGATTGGCAATTACCGAAGGACGATGTTAGCAAGCTATGCTGTGTTGCAAGCGTTAGCTTTCTATACAGTGGAAGGGCTAAAAGGAAAAAAAGTGGAGGATCAAAAAAGAGAAATATCGATGAGGATGAAAAAGCTCCATCAGATTGACTGGCAGCCAGAAAACCCAATTTGGGAGACGTTCAAGGGAAGTAGAAAAGGGCGTGAGCAGTATTATTTTATTGATAAGGACAAGTCCACCCTTCACTCTATTGCTTCCTGGTTTCAACATGTGAAGGAGGTGGAGAATGTGTGAAATAATAAGAAAAAGCCTCTGAATGATAAGTCCGGGAAGACCCATTCAGAGGCATCTCGTTAGTCGAGAAACTAACTTATTTTTAGTATAACGTGTTCGGTTCATAGTGAAAAGCGCTAAAAGTTACATGAATGACCAAGAAATAAAAACAAAATAATGTACTTAGGAGGAAAGAATATATGGATAGTCAAGAAGACGTATATCCGGACTACGAAATCAATCCCAAGACACTTGCACTAAGAGCAGCAAAGACGGTGGAGTATGGAACGAGAGTGTATGAAGAAAACGGTATTTACCTAACAGAAAAGTCTCCAATCCAATTAATTGAAGATGCCTGCTTGCAGGGAGGGAGTACGTATGAAGGAAGACGCCAAGCAACCGTATATCACCTCAATTATGTTCAATCAACGCCGGTGGTGCTAAACCCATATTGGAACATCTTCGCACTGCCTTCAGAGTCACCTGAAAACCTGAATTGTGTATGGGTCATGTTCCAACATATTCGTTGGGCAAGAAGCGTCACAAAAACATCTTCTGGCATTCATTTTCTTAATGGATTGTTTCTCGATGTGCCAGTGTCTGTTGATCGGATGCAGAAACAGATTGAGCGAACGGGGATGTGGAAGAGTCATTATTCGAATAGGTAAGTGAACATAGAATGGCCTTCTGAATGAAGGCTATTTCTAATAACATCGGGTTGTTCGTGTATGGTAGAGTGCAACTTTGTGAACAATATGGATGATATTTTATTTAATGAGTAAACAATTCGTTGACAATTATTTTGGTTTCTACATATACTTAACTAAAAAGGACGTGAACCATATGACGACACTCTTTGAACAAATAGGAGAAAGAATTAATCAATGGTTAGTGGACAATGGTCAGACACAATCCTTTTTCGCAGAGCGGATGGGAATTTCAAAGCAGGTCATGAGTAAAATCATTAAGGGTAAGAAAGCTACGAACATAGAAGAAATTAAGAAAATCTCAGATATTATGGGAATCTCGATAGATGAATTGTTAACCTCACATGAGGAGCCACCGATTCTTCAGGATCCTGTCCTGTATTTGATGGGGGAAACAGATAATGAAAATACGAAGGAGAAACTTCAATTTTTGAATCATGTTATGAATGAAATGATTGAATTAGAAGATCTTCTTCAGTAAGGTGGTGACTTATGAAATCCGTTCAAATATTATCCTCACATGAGATAAAGGATATCGACTCAAAGGTACGAGCTAAGCTTGGAGAAATGCAAAAAACGCATCGGGTTTTAAGAGAAGAAGTGTGGGACTTACTAGAGCAAGAAGCAACACTTCTCAAATATCCCATACAAGACGACGAGCTATGTGCATTTGTTTGTGTGAAAAGTAACCGGACGTTTGTCTATATTAATACGTATCTTCCTAAAGAAAAACAGTTATTTGCAGCTGCTCATGAGCTGTATCATATTTGGTTTGATCAAGATCGACTAAATCAAAGTGAAATGCTAAACTCCAAAATATTAGAGAACGATACAGAAGATGTAACTGAATTAAAGGCGAACCTTTTTGCGGCCATGTTCCTTGTTCCAACGAATGTTTTACAAAGCGAATTAAAGATAAGAGAGCTACATCCAAATAGTATTAAAGTTGAAGACATTGTAAAATTAATGGCTTTATTTTACGCTCCATACAAGACCTTAGTTAGAAGGTTACATGAGATAAATTTCATAACAGATGCCCAACTTGAATTTTTCTTGTCAGTACCTGATCGAGACGAGATGAGCGGAGTCATGCTAGTACGTAAAAAGTTACAGTTAAATGATGCGACCCAAGATCGTACGAAAGATATTTTCTTCGAAGGTTTCGTTGAAAATTCTATTACAGCCTTCGAGAAAGGTGAAATTTCAGAAGAAAAACTACGTTACCATTTATCACTAGTAGATCAGTCACCTGAGGATTTTCAATTGTTCCCAACAGTAGAAGAGGATGATAATTGGGAGGACATTATGGAGGATTATGACGGGGATGACTGAGTGTATATGGAAAGAAGCGATACTGGATACTGATTTTGCGTTAAAGTTAGAAAAAGCAAAACAATTCAATGCTATTGAGAAATATGTTCCAAGGTTGGTTCATAAGCTTTTTGTCCATCAGTATGTTTACGAAAATGAAATACTGGTTCCTAAAAGAACCAAAGAGCAGATTAATTATCTTGTAAACCAGGGCAGGGCAGTTGTTGTAGATGCTCAGTCATTGAAGAATGAGAATCCACTAGCAGCAAAAATCTATCAACAAACCATTACCCACTTGGAGAAAGTAGCACCTGGAACGAAATATAAAGGGAAGAATTGGGGAGAAACGGTCTCCATTGCCTATGCTCGTGCAACTGGGATTCCTTTTATTTTCTCTGATGAGAGTGAACTTCAGCTGTTACTAGATGAAGAGGTTAATAGTGACAGTGAATCAGATTTATTTGTTATTCGATTACGGGATTTCATTATTGGCATGAAAGATATGAGTTTAAAGAGGAAAGAAGCATATATCATTTGGTGTGCAGCCCATCAGGGGAATAAGAGAATAATAGAGTGGGCTAAGCGGGAATTTAAAGAAGAGTTATGGCCGATCGATACTTAGAGCACAGGATTCTTGGAAAGAATCCTGTGCTTTTTAGTGGCCAAAAGTAATTATAACCTGTGATAGTAGTTTGAAGTTAAAGATTTTTCTGAAATATAAATGTAACAATGATTTAAGTAGTCTTATTTATACCTTATTTGTATATTTTTGTATGTTAAAATAGAAGAGAAATAATATTATGAAGAGGTGGTTTTCTGTGAAGAAAAAAGTATTGGAAAATAGATTAAGTAGAATTACTAATATATACGATGATTTAGATAATATAATTGAATCCCTGCCTTTAGACCTTCCAAAAGGGGCGAAGGATAAAGTTAAAAATATTATCTTCAATAATAAAGAAATTAATGAAGTTATCTCTGGACTAAAAGAAAGAAGACCTCCTAGACTTATCATGATTGGGCGAACGGGAGTTGGGAAGAGTAGCTTAATTAATGCGATTTTTGGGAAGTATATTGCCAAAACTAGTCCAGTTGAAATTGGTACAAAACAATTAACCCAATACCGTTACGAATCTAATGGAGAGATTCTCTTTGAGGTTATTGATACAAGAGGAATTGCTGAATCAACAAATAAAAGTGAAACAACTGCAGAAGACGATCTTAAGAATGCGATTCTGAATTTTGAACCAGATGCAGTTCTGTTCCTATCAAATGCAAAAGAAAGAGCACGTATGGATGAAGATGTAAAATATATCAAAGAGATTTATGGCGATATTGGTATAGATATCCCTCTAGTAAATGTATTAACTCATGTAGATGAGTTGCATCCTTCAAGAATTAAGGAATCAGAAAAATATTCCTCGGAGAAAATGCAAAATATTGCTGATAAGAAAAATCAAATGGAGATGTTATTGAACGAACTTGGCGTTAATTTCACTGCAATAATCCCAGTCTCTACGTACTTAGAATGGGATAGAGAAAATCCTGAATTGTTAAGCGCTGAGGAGCAAAAGAATTTAAAAATTGATTTCGACGGTAGATATAACTTAGATGAATTGTTGGATTTTTTAGAAAATAATATGGATTTTCGAGCAGCAATTCATTTAATGATGAGTACGAGAATTGATAGAGCAGTATTAAAAATTTCTCGGGCATTAACGAATGGATTTGCGACTGCTAGTGGGTCTGTAGCTTTATTGCCTATCCCATTTAGTGATATCGCATTATTGATACCGATACAAATGGTTCTTGTCATTCTTATAGGTTATTTAAGCGGCGCTGATATTAATAACGAAACACTTAAAGAATTTTTTGTCAGCATGGGAGGTGTAGGTATTTTAGGATATAGTTTGCGTACGTTAGCTCAACAAGGTACTAAGTTAATAAATTTGAGTGCACCTGTCTTGGGAAGTGCTATAAGTGGGTCACTAGCATATTCTGGCACATATATGATTGGAAGGGTAGCACAAGCGTATTATATTGAAAAGAAAGATAAAAAAGAAATTGAAGATATTAAAAAGAAAGCTAAAAAGGAAGCGAAGCAAAAAGTTAATAGTTAATATCTTATTTGAATGAACTAGAGTTTGGAAGATCCCCACAAGTATATTCTGAGAGTGCCAACCCAGAACTTATATTTTTTGTGAATTGATTAGGCTCATGGGTGAATACGAAGAATAAATGAAGGATCTTTCTAATGCAGCAGAAGTTATTTTAGAAAATCAACAGGTAAAAGAGCTGCTTGAGCGAATGGAGAATATTTCTCCGTAAGTCAGATGTTTTGAGTGGTATACAGCGTCGTTGTGGATTCTACCAGATGAAGAAAAGCAAGGTAGCTGTTTCATCTTTTGTTAGCAATTCCTTCTCCAATTAAGCTAGACTTATATTATCATTTAACTAACCCAATGCGAAGGAGAGAAGGGAAATGCCTACTTACAACAAACTAGTAAGAGACCGCATCCCAGAAATCATTCGTGCGAACGGAAACATGTTCAATACTAGAATTCTTGATGAAGCAGAGTACAAAGAAGAGCTGCAGTTGAAGCTAAAAGAAGAACTCCAGGAGTATCTTGAGGCAATGGAAGATAGTCATGCGGTTGAAGAGCTAGCTGATATGCTAGAGCTGATCTATTCGTTAGTTGAGGTGCATCATTCTTCTTTTGATGAACTGGAAGAAGTACGTAGGGAGAAAAGAGAAGTCCGCGGTGGATTTGATGAGCGGGTTTACTTGATTGATGTAGAAGATTAAACAAAGCGAGCACTCTTCAGCGGAGTGCTCGTTTTGTTAGCTAACATCATAGCTCATATGAATGTATCGTTTCGCTTTCTCAAAATCTTCATCGTTATAAATAGTTAGTTCCAGATCCCCGGTACCGTAGTGACCGATGTTGCGCACATCTCTACTAAACTGGTCTTCTAATGTAATTGTATCGGGATCAATTTTCAGAAAGAGCACGATCTTGCCGTTCTGAGGATGTACTTCCAGACATACGAAGTTTTTGATTCGCTTAAATGCTATGTAATATTTCAATGTCTTCATCTGAACGTCATCGCCTAAAGCCATCATATAAGACTTTATCGCTTCGAACCGATCTTGTAGCTCAGTGGTCGATTGTCCGAGATAATTACTGACGGTTTTGTATGCGATTTGCTTGGTACTGTTTGTTGAGGGTGATAGCTCAGTCGTTTGAGCAGTTGTCGCGTTAACAAGGTCTAACAAGATAAAGCCATCATGATAGTGCTTGTATTGATAAAGCTCTATGTTTCGATTAATTTGCTGAACGGCATGTTCATCGTATTTTGTGAAGCCGCCCGCAATACAGAGTAGACGTGGACTACTCCAGTCGATTGCATCAGCTAAGGTACTGCCATACTTCCGCATGACCATTAATTCAAACTCCGCTTTATGATCAAGCAGCCAGTCTAAATAAAACAACCCCTGGTTAATGACGTTCTCATTAATTGATCGTTTGTATTCAATAATAACGGGCGCATTGTTTTCATCGATACCCAGTGTGTCAATTCTTCCAGCATGCTTTTTGCCTGTTGTATACTCTGATGCAAGAAAGCGTACACCTAAGAACGTTTCTAAATGTTGCTCCATAATTTCTTGTAATGATTTTTCCACTGAAACCGACTGCCCTTCTAGTTCAGTAACGGATTCAGTGCCCAACTTAAATAATTTAATGTCTCCCAACGCTTTCACCTCCACCGTTATTATAGCATTCCATTTCATCCAGAACTTGCCATGAACATTTGTTTATCTCAACTTTTTAATGAAAGATGATATAATTTTAGTAATGGTAGATTCATCCATAATCCTCATACATAACTAGGAGTTTTTTCAATGAACGAGCATACTCTAAAAGAAACGATTAATACGCTAAGCATCTGGAAAAAAGGCAATAAGCGTGCACCTCATAAACCACTTCTTCTGCTCTATACACTTGCCAGGTTGCAAAGTGATAATTCACAGTTCATTCCATATAAAGAAGTGAAAGAAAAATTAACGAGTCTCTTAATTGAGTTTGGGCCAAAGCGGAAGTCCTATCATCCAGAAGAGCCGTTTGTAAGGTTAAAGCATGATGGGATTTGGGAGTTACGAACAACTTTGGAGCTGGACACTCGAAATCCAAATAATCGATTATTGTTAGATCATCATGTAAGTGGTGGATTTACTGATGAAGTCTATCATTTGTTAAAAGATAACCATCAGCTTTTATGTGAGATAGCAGATATACTACTTCGTAACCACTTTCCAGAAACGTTGCATGAGGATATTCTGGCTCATGTTGGACTGGATCTGGAATATAAAGGCAAGCGTTCAAGAGACCCTTACTTCCGAGAAAGAATCCTTAAAGCCTATGAATATAGCTGTGCGGTTTGTGGATTTAATGTTCGACTTGGAGACAAGCTTGTTGGCGTGGAAGCAGCGCATATTAAATGGCATCAGGCTGGTGGGCCTGATGTAGAGAACAATGGGATTGCTCTTTGTTCCATGCATCATAAACTTTTTGATCGAGGCGTTTTTACGTTGTCAGAGGAGAATACGTTTCTCGTAGCTGAGCAGGCACATGGAACAAGCGGTTTTCAAGAGTGGCTGCTGCAATTTCATGGAAGGGATATTCGTCGTCCAATTCATCCGGATTACTTGCCGAAGGATCGTTTTTTGAATTGGCATGTTAGGGAAGTTTTTAAGGGGCCGGAAAGGTACTATACATTATAATGTGTAATCTCCATATATTTAATAGACTTTTTTAAGTTCATTCTATAACTAGTAAGAAAATACTAGAAACATATTGAATACTTTTCTCTTTTACCCCATAATTTAACTAACGATGGGGGAGGGAAGCGGGGATATGACAACGAAAGAAGGGATTTTAAAGATCCTGGACAACGAGCTTACGACTTATATCAGCCACATAGAAAATAATGAACTTGAATTGAATAAAAAAATTGATCATTTAAAGAAACGAATTAAGTTTTTGGAAGCAGATAATGTTCAAATGCGAACTCAACTAGATAACGTGGAGAAAACTGATGGATTCAATTATTATTTCGATCGTTTAAGTGAAGGGATAACTTACCAACTTCTGGATAGGTTATGCTTATCTTCTTCTATTCAAGATGCCAAATTGTTGTTACATATCGCCAATAAGCTATGGGTTGATAATGATTATGAAATGTTAAGTTACTTATTGGAATTGCTGGGACATAATCAAACTGCATTAAGTCACAACGATCAGGAATTAACAGGAAAATTTTTTCACCTTAGTGAAAATATTCTTTTGGGAGACCAAACTTCCAGTGACCCAGAAACAGATAAATTACTCGTCTTCCTTTTAGAACTAATTTCTCAACTTTTTGGTACTCCTATGCAACAAAAGATTCTTCCATTCTTATTAACCAATGAATCAACGATTTTTGATAATGTTCTAATTACAAATAATCCAGCTATCATTATCAAATATCTACGAGTATTAAATGCATTTGAACGTCGTGACGAGTTGAAAGCCGCTTTAATTCATTTATTGGATGTAGAATGGTCATTTATCGAAAGTTCCTTAACGAATGAGGATATGATTTTCTTGCTGTGGTATTGCTATTTATTTAATTTTGATGAAGATTTGATAGAAATAGGGTCGATGAATATACAACAATTTGATGCCAGTATTGGTGACGTTGCATTGTACTTTTATATTAGTGAAGAAAAGCGTTTTGTGAAAGATATCGTCGATCGGAAGTTTCTTCAATTTAATAAAGGGACAATACTAAACAGTAATGAGAAAAAACAGGTTTTACAAAAGGTAAGAAGTTCGATTGAGTCAAGCATTGTCATTCAGAAAAAAGCTCATGTCTCCTACGATCCTGTTTTTCTTTTGCAGGATAACTGGAGAGAGTATTTCTTTGGGAAGAAAGAGTTAAGAAAAGAATTTATTTCCTTGCCTCTTTATCAAGATAAAAACAGTAACCTGGTAAATGATTTTGCTGAAATGGATGTACTTATCGATAAGTGGAATAAGGAAATCTACATAACGGAAGATCAGCTAAAGCATATCGTTAATGCCTACGGGTTGTATCCTAAAATAAAAAAGGATCATTTGATCAATTTTGTTTGGCCTTCTACAGAAGTAAAAGAAAGCAAACAAGAGACAGACAAAGAAGAAAAGACTTTAAATGAAAAAAGTGCCTTGATGCTAATGGGGTATAAAGTGAGCGGAAACCTCACGCGTGTGAAGCGATGGGAGATTCTCCAAAAAGCTGTTCCAAAGTTAGGATTAAAGCGCGTTGCATATACCATTTCCTATAACGTGAAACTACGTAAAGGGCAGAAGAATGGTGAAGAGAAATTCGTCAATGCTATCACCGAATGGGAGCATGACCTAAATAAGTTGAAAGCCACTTATTATAAGAAGGACTTTAAATGGCCAATTATATAAAAGGGAGATAGATTTATGTTACATACTAGAATGAAATTAGTAAACGAACCCGCATTAGAAGAGTTATTAATGGATATTGTTAGAACGGCATATGATCAAATTAAAAACTTATCCATGTTGTTGTCCGTTGAGCATGAGATGGATGTTCTTATAGCAACGGAAGGACATAAAACGTTTGATGATGTGATTAAAGAAAACTTCATTCTTGATGAATATGGTGATATTGAAGATCAAAAAGGTTATCAACAACTAATCGATGATTTGCAAGTGGCGTTTGTCGACATGCATAAAAGATCCGGACTATTTGATTATTTTCCTGCGGGAGAGTATGAGGTGAATGGAGAAAAACGGTATCAACCTGATGCAATGCTTGCGCCAGTGGGAAGATTCTATGCACCGTTTGAGGATGCGGTGATGGTCGTGCATTAACTTTAAATGTAGGAGTACCATTAAATTCATATATCTCTTTATTTTTAAGTAGAAGTAAATCACCTACCTTCATTTTATATTTATGAAAGTAGGTGATTTTTGTTTGTGATTAAAATAAGTCAATTAATATTGAGAGGTTAATTTTCATAGTTCAGAGATGATCTGTAGCATGCCCTGATTCTTCTCTTGTTCAAACAAATATTTCATTACTTCAAAAATTTCCTCTTCATCATTCCAGTCTTTAATCACTTTAGCAAGCGAATATAACCTTGTATATTTCGCCGAAGGAAGCTTAGAACGACTGGCAACATTAATACCCTTTGCTTCGAGCTGTTCTAAGAATGCAATTCTCTTTTCAGATTCTAACGGACCCAGCTCAAGCGTGAGTTTTAAACGGTCATCATTCAAACGTTCAAACCAGAACATCAGCATATGATTTAACCACCAATTTTCAAGTGGTTTTCCGTACGTAGCTTCTAACTTTTCGAAAGAGTGAAGTACAAATGTACAATGTTTACTCGTATAGCGATATTTAAGAATTTGGTCGTTGTAGTGCTCAACGAATTGATCAAACGCTTTGCTGGGGATGAAGGATGATTCAATGCCAGGGTCTCTTTCTATTTCAATAGTTTCTTGAATATCTGAATGCAATGATTCAACCGCTAAAGCAATTGATTTTAATATTTTCCTCGTTTCATCACTATGATAAAGCTCATCAATTCCTTGCAACACTTGTTCTTTATTAGCCCAATCTGCAATTTCCACCGTTTGTGAATGAATCCTCGTAAACTTCTTTCCTTCTATTTTTGCAGTAGGTCTAATTCGAATCCCTTGCTGTTCTAAGGCATTTAAGAAAGGTAGTCTCTTCTCATATGGAGTTGGACCAACCTCAATTGTTAGCTTTAAGCGCTCATCCCATGTTCGCTCATACCAGATAACCAATCCATGCCCAAGCCAGTAAGGGATCGTTGGCTCACCGATTGTTTCGGTAAACTCTACCCAATCTGGAAGAATGAAATAAGGTAAACGAGAATCAGCTTGATACACTTCTTCTGGAAATTCTTCTTTAATTGAATATTGCATGGTGAATGAGCCACTTATGCGCAAAATTAAACCACCGATTGCGGAAGATAGAGCCACCATTTGCGGAGTAGAGAGCCACAAAAACATATTTTCACAATATACCTCCGGTATACTTAAGGGACATGCCTATAAAGCATGACACTTGTGTAGAAGGAGGATTTTTTTATGGTTAATTATCGGAAGATTCTGGGGATGGAGTTCGATGGCATAAGCCAGAGGACGATCAGTTCCAGTACCGGCCACTCGCGAAATACAATCGCTGAAGTTGTCCAGCGGGCTAAGGAAAGAGGGTTAAGGGGGTTAGAGGATTCCATGAATAATCAGTGGCTTGGGACTTACTTGTTCCCGGAGAAACAAGCAATTGAAAAGGGATACTGCCCCGTTGATTTTGAGTGGGTTCACAAAGAACTACAAAAGAAAAATGTCACCCTGACGCTTCTGCACAACGAATATGCAAGTGCAGCTAGAGAAGATGGAAAAGTCCCATATGCCTATCGGACATTCGCTGAAAAATATGGGAACTTCGCAAAGAAGCATAAGCTGACCATGCCAATTAGAAGAAAGCCAGGCGAGATTTTAGAGGTGGACTGGGCAGGAACGACGCTTAAAATCATGGATAATTCGACCGGAGAGGTTATACCAGCGTATGTGTTCATTGCCACTCTTCCCTACAGTCAGTTGAGTTATGTAGAGGCATTTCTTGATATGAAATCAACTTCCTGGCTGCGTGCACATATTCATGCATTCGAATATTTTGGAGGCGTTACCGAGGCATTGGTACCTGATAATTTGAAGACGGGCGTGACTAAGCCCCACCGGGGCGACCCAATGATCAATGAAGCTTACCGGGAATTAGCCGATTACTACCGGGCGGTTGTGGTGCCCAGTCGCGTCAGAAAGCCGAAAGACAAAGCGAGTGTAGAAGGAACTGTCGGATACATATCAAGGCAGATCATTGCATCATTACGAAACTATCAGTGTTTTCATCTCGAGGATTTGAATGCACGAATCTTTGAAAAGCTGGAAGAAATCAATACGATGAATTTCCAAAAGCGCGAGGGTTCTAGGTTCAAAGTGTTTGAAGAAGAGGAGAAGAGCCACCTTCATCCTCTACCTCCAACACGGTTCAAGATGACGGAATGGGCAACTGCCAAAGTTCAACCGAACTACCACGTTCAAGTGGACTATAAGTTCTATTCCGTCCCCTATGAATACGTCCGCGAGGATGTCGATGTCCGAATCACTGCGGATGTAATTGAATTGTACTTTAAAGATGTGCGGATTGCATCCCATCCACGTAAACAAAAATCAGAAGATTCGTATGCCACAAATCCGGATCACATGCCAGACCACCATCGGCTTTATCTCGATCACAATCCAGAAAACAACCGTAAATGGGCGAGGACTGTCGGACCGAATACGCAACGTCTGGTTGAACATATCTTGAAAACAAATGTTGAAAAGAAAGCTTTGAATATATTGAACGGATTGAGAAGTACAGCCTCTAAAAGAACGGAATCAGAGCTTGAGGAAGCGACCAAGACCTTACTGGAGATATCCTCCCATCCCACCGTTGCCGTTCTTAAAAGCATCTTGGAGAGGCAGAAGAAAAAGCAAGCGAACAAACAGCTAGTTGGGGAACCGCAGACAGAGGACTATGGTTTTACCAGAGGCGCTACCTATTTTGGGAGGGATAAAAAATGATCAACCAAGAAACCTTACGAAAGTTAATGGACATGAAGATGAGTGGAATGGCGGACTTATATCAACTACAGAATGAAAATAAAGACTTCCAAGGCATGGATTTTGATGATCGTTTTAACCTATTGGTGGATACGGAATATGATCGCAGAAGGTCGAATAAGTTAGACCGATTGATTAAACAAGCCACATTTGATGACTCGAGCGCAGCCGTTGAACTGATCGAGTATCACGCTGACCGTAAGTTGGATAAGCAGTTAATTTTAGAGCTGGCGTCCGGCACCTATCTTCAGAAGCATCATAATATTATCCTTATGGGCGCTTCAGGCAATGGAAAGACATGGATATCAAATGCTTTCGGCATTCAGGCCTGCCGGCAGTTCTACAAGGTGAAATATATCCGATTGCCCGAATTATTGGATGAACTCGCAGTTGCCAAACATGAGGCAGATGGAAGTTTTCGCAAACTGATTAAAAAGTACAGATCGATTGATTTATTGATATTGGATGAATGGCTCCTGAGTGAGCTGTCTCAAGATCAAGTACTCCACGTTTTAGAAATTATCGACGCGAGGCTCAAGCGGACTTCTACCATCTTTTGTTCCCAGTTCTCACCCGAAGGGTGGCATTCCAAACTCGGACAAGCCCAGGTAGCTGATGCGATTCTTGACCGGATTGTCCATGACTCTTATAAAATACTAATCGATGGCCACATATCAATGCGTGAAAGGCATAGTTTAGTCGCTCCTCGTTGACCATATTAAAGAAGAGAGTCACTAGTGAAATTTACCCGGTGGCTCTCTTCTATGCATTCACTGGCTCCATTCTCCGCAATTGATGGCTCAAAACTTCGCACAAGTGGCTTTTTCGTTCCGCAATACTCATTAATCGCAAAGGATAAGAAAGCCTGACGGAGAACATTGCTGCCTATACGATAGACATAATCGATTGCTTGCTTTTGTTTTTGATAAATACGGTGTAGTGACGATTTCGTACTGTCATCAAATGAATCAACTTGTTTGAATAAATCATTATATCGGTGATGTTTTCTAAGCTCTTCATGATGAGGAGCGTATAGCAGATCGATGGCTTCTTGATTCGATTGATAAACATTGAGTGCTAACGTAATATCTTTTTCATCTTCAACAAGTTCTTCTTTAATGATTGATATGTAATATGTTAAAAAATCATAGACTCTGTCAGCGATAGACTCCTGGTTTAGAGAAAGATAAATTTGCAGAATATCTAATAAATCACTGTAATCGAGAATCCAATATTCGTCATGAGATGGTGCTACGTTATTTAATGTTAGGAAAATAGGGATAATCGTATAGCCTTCATATTCTTCTTTATTTCGAATGAAGTGAAGGTAATCCTCCAGCTGTCCGACAGATTCTCCAGCATGAAACTTATTTTCGATAATCAAAACTGTTTTCTGATCATCTGACTTTGCGACTAGATCAATATAACGACCAGTCGTTGTACGTACCTCGCGAAACACTTCCAGGTCAGCATAAGAAGCGAAATGATAGTTTAAATAATCAAGAGATTGATTTTGGAAACGTTCTTCGTTCTCAGAACGGGTGAAAATACGGGAGAGAACTTTTTTTACAAGAAAATCTCCTAGGTTATGATTTTCGGATGGATCTAATAACCAAGCTAGAACATTCGAGTGTCGGATTTCAAATTGTTCAATACGAAGTACCTTAAGCGGATTAAAGCTGTTGAATTTACTGTTTAGTTGTGCAAATGCTTTAGAGTGATCAAGGTGAGCAATTGATTCTAAGGAATAAGTCATCATTTTCTCCTATCTATAAGGATTATATTGTCATTCCTATTATAGTGGAAAAAAGAGGATGGACCTACAAATTTTTCTGTTATAATCTATTGGATGGTTAAGTATAAGTAGAGCTAAGGTATTCAAAAAGATTGAAGAATTAAGTGGTAGATTCAATGAGTACTACATCAATCATCAAATAAAATAAGAAACTTTTGAGGAATTTATTTTTGGACACTTATTGGAATATTAAGTAAACTATTACCAACTAAACAAGGTTATCACGAGTGAACGAGAGTACGGGCTCACTGACTTCACAGCAACCTGCCAGGCGGTAAGGTGCTCCAACCTGCAAAGCATTGCTTTGAATGATAACGCACGGATAGCGGAGGCTCTTTGTTGCATTCATTTGCGATGAAGGGCCTTTTTTGTTCATTTGTTGAATACCTTGTTTATAAGAATAAGGGGGATGAGCTTGTGAACGTAAATCGATTTGCACGAAGCGTCATGGCGAAAAGTTATGATGGTGAAAGTTTTTTATTACACGTGGCAGAAGTCATGGAACGTCAACTGAAGGAGTGGGATGAAGCGTATGAAGTGATCGTGATGAAGATGATCGACTACGAGGTCACTGTTAAAAAGGAAAACCGCTCTTATGAACTGTTGCTTACGGAGGATGCATTGCTTTCGCTACAACAGAAATCCCCTTATGCGCTGGATCGATATTTGTGGCTGGAATTAGAGAAGCAGGGGCTTCAAATTGTGAGAGGAAATGGGGATTATATTGAGAGTGTGATGTGAGCCAATGTCGATAGAAGAGGATTTTGCCAATTCATTTTGATGATTCGAAATCGTGGATGTTTGGGGATTAGACTTGGATGCTTTTAAGAATAAGCGGTAAAATTATTTTTGAAATGAATCGTGTATTTTTTCTGAATGCTTTTGAAGTTATTTAATGTGGTAAAATTAAACTATCAATGTAATGGATAATAAAAGTATTAGAAGAAATTATGATTCCATTTTTACTCTTTCTTTTGATTTTTTAACATTACGAAATTTCCCTATTATAGGAGCGTTCTAATATGAAAACGAAAATGAACTATTTCATCTTACTTTTAACGATCATTTTTATAGTTGGTTGTACCAATTTAGAAGAGGCACCCAATAAAGATGCAGAAACAAATACACAAGAAGTAAGTACAGTTGAAACAAATGAAAATAGTGAAAAAGAAGAAACGAACACTACGGTTGTGGATGAACCAGTAGAAGACGAAACACCAGACCCAACAGATGATGAACAGTTCTCAGGATACGAACTTATTGAAGTTGATGGTGGAGATTTGTCTGGACATCGAGAACCTAACGTCGTCGTTGATATTGGGTACGGTGACCGTGAATATTGGGCATTTACGAATGAATACGGACAACTCGTACGTGTCGTTGCTGACGAAATCATTCTACAAGATGATGGTAACGAACCTGTATTATCGTCTGGACGGTACTATTCTGATGAGGCAAAGGTTCCGGGCGTCGAAAGTGACGTGTTAGACGAAGGACATATTATTGCTGATTCTCTCGGAGGGGTATCGAATGCTTATAACATTACCCCACAAGAGAGTACACTTAACCGACATGGTGATCAAGCTTATATGGAAGACGCGATCCGTAGCGCAGGTGAAGCTACTGATTTCGAAGCCATTATCACCTATTCGGATACGGAAAAGCAGATACCTTCAAGTTATCAGTACACGTATACGATGAACGGAAATGAAACCGTTGATACATTTGATAATGTGAACCCTGATGAAGTCAACGCATCACTCGGCTTAACTGAGAGCGAGCCTGACGATTCAACTCCTTCAGACACAGAGGGTGATATTTCTAGTATTGATACAAACGGGAATGGACAAGTGACGATTAAAGAAGCAGAGGCAGCAGGTTATAGTATGCCGATCATGAGTGATCATTGGTTATATCCTTATATGCGTGATAATGATAATGACGGTATGGTTGGTGAATAAGAGTCTAGAAAAATATAGAAGGTGATACGTAAAGGGTATATCGGTTCGCCGGGACGGTTTTTATGATGCGATATTTCGAAAAAAGGTAGTGGAGCATTAATTATTAGTATAATTGATGCTCCTTTAATTTTGGAGATGGAATCGATAGAACCGTCCCGACGATTCTAAGACTTAACAGAATCGGAGGTTTTTATTGTGAAATCGATAGTTAAGCTCGTTTTCTTATGTATGATTCTCTTTATAGGAGGTTGTCAAATAGGAAATGACAAACCAATCACGAATCCCGAAAAAGTGTCTACTGAAGATTTACCTGATACTAGAGCGATGCAGGATGAATTTACGAGAAGTTTTTTGAAATCAACGGAAGAGGTAGAGGATGGTTATTACTCATTTGTTTCTGGTATTAATCGTTATGAAATGAATTTCCCGAAATCGGGAGTAATCGGTGAAAAAGGTTATTCGAAAGACGAGGGATTTGAACAGCTTTCGATTGGCATTGAAAGTTCATCTTATAATATTGGGATTACTTCTGAGTATATTAGCCATTTAAAAAAAGATAATCTAGAGACGAATATATCTCTTTTAGGTAGCATTGCTGAAGATGTAGATTTTCAACAAATAGACAACGATACGGCTGATCTTCATTATGGGAAATTTAATAGAAAAGATAACTATGGGTATCTAGCGTACGTACAAAACTCGAGAGATACGGGTGGTATTCTTATTTCTTATTACATTCAATGTCTAGAAACCAATAATAGCTGCAAGGATAATAGTAAAGAAGATGAGTTCCTCCAATGGTTGAAGAGTATTAAATTCAAGGAAAAAGAGCTTAGTGAAAATAGTGCATAAGTCATCACATGAGGAGTGAAACCAATGGACGTAACCCCTTCCGACTTAAAAACCAAAGATATCTACAAACTACTGACCGGCTCCGTTGTTCCAAGACCGATCGCCTGGGTATCAACCGTGTCTGAAGACGGCGTTCATAACTTAGCACCATTTAGTTTCTTTACCGTTGCTTCCATCCGGCCTACCATTCTCGCGATCTCCATCGGACCAGGGACGGGGGAGCGTGAGGGTACGGATAAGGATACGCTCGCAAATATCCGATCGCAACAAGAATTTGTCATCAATGTGGTGTCGAGTTCGCTTGGAAACGAAATGCAAAAAAGTGCAGAGAACGTACCTGCGGAAGTCGATGAATTTGAGCATGCTGGGTTAACACCGATCGATAGTAAGACGGTGCAACCGAAGCGGGTGAAAGAAGCGGCGATTCATATGGAATGCAAGCTCCATCAAATTATTCCGCTTGGATCGAATGCCCTTGTTCTTGGGGAAATGAAGCACTATCATATTCAGGATGAGGTGTATCTAGGAAACTATAAAATCGATCTCGAAAAGCTTTCTCCTCTTGGCAGGCTTGCGGGGAACTATAGTGAGAGTAAGGGGTTTTTTACGTTGCCGAGATGAGGTTAACAAAGTTACTTTCATCAACCTGCTTTCTAACTTGAGTCCCTGTAGCATACTTTAAAGCGTGATGGAAGAGTATCTGTTCGCTCAGGGTGTCATTTTTAGTATAGGGATAGGGAGGGGCTGATGATATTGAACCAGGAAATCCACTACAAAGAAGTCCAGCGTCCAAACCAGGTCTGGATCTGGGCGATTGTAATAGGCATCGCGATATTAATGTGGATTGGCTTTTTCCGTCAGGTCGTGATGGGCATTCCATTTGGGAGTAAGCCAGGTACTGATATGGAAGTGATCATGTTATGGATTATTTTCGGAATTGCTTTTCCAATCGTTATGCTCGGATGGCTGCGACTCATTACTGAGGTGAGGGATGATGGGGTTTATGTGCGATTTGTCCCATTTCATCTGACACCCCGTGTTTTCTTATATAAGGATATAACGCATTATGAGAGTTTGAACTACCGGCCACTACGAAGGTTTGGTGGATGGGAGATCCGATGGAATTTTAGTGGTGAGAAGGCTTATTCCATTAGCGGGAAGCAGGGCGTTTTGATGGAAGTGAACGGTGAGAAGGTTTTGATTGGATCACGGGAACCGGAGCGTTTGGTGGAAGTGATGGATCGGGTGAGTAGAAACGAAAGTAAGTAGATACGCTTGTAAACAGCATAAGAGGTTCATAGGAATAGTCCTTTTCTCTTGGTAGAAAAGGACTATTTTTGTGGAATGCGTCGAAAGACATAGAAAAGGAGGGAAAGAGAGGGTATTCTAAGTTTAGAAATTAATGGAAGATATTAGAGCGTGCATTTCCTGCTCGACAATACAGCGGCTATACCTAACCAGACGTACCCATAGACTTTATATGTGGTGAAGCGAGGTTTGGTCGAAAAGGAGGTTGCGGTGCTAAACGAACTAGAAGAGTTTAAACGTTATTTGGAGCGCATGAAGTATCGGGCAGAAGCCGAGGCGTTGGAAGCGTATCTAGGAAAGGTAAGGGAAGCTAGATTTGATATCGATGATAGTAAACGAGTCTTTGATCACCATCATTCGACTTATTCGACGAATTGGGTTGGAGAGTCGCGACAAGCTTTCGAGACCCTCATGGGAGAACTCGAACAAGCCTCTCAAAGTGTGTATGCGGTTCATGAGGAACTGACCTCTGCGATTAACGAAGAAATCGACCGACTTCTTCAGAAAGCGGAGGGCTTGAAGTGACAAGAATAGCGATAAAACCAGAACAATTAGATCAGCTGGCAAGCGGCATCCAGGATGCCGAGCGAAAAGCAGATGAAGCGATCAGCGATTTTAAATGGAACTATCAATCTCTTCTAATGAACATCACGGGCGCGAACACCGGTAAGATTGATGCCCTTCAAGCGGAGTTGCAATATGAAATGCGCAAATACCGAGACAAGCTCCATGACCTGCAGGCGGCAGTGAAATTAACTGAGAGAAAAATGACGGAAGAAGATCACTCGCTTTCGGCAAAGTTTGGTCTTATGGCATTAAAATTTAGTGGTTTAAACAAGCTGTTTCAGAATAATGATCCTATCACGGGAGAAGCATTAAGCTGGAGCGAACGTCTTTTTGGAAAAAATCCACTGACGGCTTCATACGGTGGTGCATTTGGAGAAGTGTTTCCAGATCTGCAATATACCTTAAACCCAAAGGTGATTCAGAGTAGGATGAAGCAAACGTATGAAAGTGTCGTGCTTGATCCTTTATCAAAAACGACGACTTATCTAGACGATGTCCGCCAGGATGTGTCGCATAGTGTGGTCAGGTACTCAAACTATGTGGATCGCTGGTGGGGAGAGACGCAGCAGAAGATTGATGAAGCGCGGAATACGGCACGGAGCTTTTTGGGTGATGTGGTAAAAGGTGTGCAGGTTGGAAGCGGGAATGCCGTGGAAGATATGATTGAGGGATTTAAGGATCTTAACGCATTAGGTGAAAAAGCATTCGGACCGAACCTTGCTGTATATCGCGATGAAGAAGATCTCCCTGAATTACTATTTAAAAGCTTAGAAACGATAAACTTCTATAAGAACATCTTTGGTGATCCAAAAGGCAACGTTCAAAAGGTGTTGGATGTACCGAAATACATGTGGCAAGGATTTAAAGAAGCCTGGGATCGAGACTTTGTGAACGGGGATGCCGAAAGTCGAACGGCATTCATTACTTACGGTCTAACATCATTAGGAATTGGAGCCATAGGAGATAAAGGTCTCGGCAAAATCGGAACAACAGCAAAAACAATTGAAGACGTTGCGGATGCCGCGAAGAATGTTAAAGTTGAAGGGAAGGGTGCTCAACCGGCGTTAGCTGGAGCGGGTGCAGGGGGGGCTTCTAGAGGTGGCGCTCCTTATAATGTGTGGAATGATCCGGTTTCTCGGATTAAGACTGAGATTGATCGGGTTTATGGTGGGAAGGATAGTAATAAAAGTTACACTAAGAAATCCACTAAAAAATCAAGTTTGAGTGGGAGAGAAGTAGAGCTTGATTGGTTAGGTGAAAAATATAAAGCAATAGAGGTTGAAGGCACTGTTAAAGTAAGCGGTAAAGAAATGGATATTTCTAGACGGGTTTATCAAATAAACGATATCGATTGGAATTACACTCCTAGTCACCCACTAGCTAAGGGTCTTTCAAATAGGGAATTGATCGCTAAAGGTCGGTCACCATATGTTATTGATAAAAACGGATTAGAGGTTCAAATTGAACTTCATCATTTAATTCAAAAGGAATCTGGAAATATGGTAGAGATAGTTGCAACAACTCATGATGATTATAAGAAAATATTACATGGCTTAATAAAAAACGGGGATAGCTTTAGGAATGATGAAGTTCTAGATAAACAATTCAATAATTTCAGAAAAAAATACTGGAAATGGCGTGCAAATAATTTAGATTGAGGGGAATATGCTTATGAATAATAACATTCTAAATATGATAAATGAATATATTGAAGCTGGAGACTTTAGTGGAGAAGTATCTGATGAGATTTTAACAAAAACAGAGAATACATTGAAAGTAATGTTCCCGATGGACTATAAAGAGTTTATCAAGAGATTTGGTTCTGGAGGAATTTGTGGGGTTGACATTCTAGGTGTTGAAAGAGAAGATTACGCATCGGTGGTTGAATATACAATTCGATATAGAAAATTAGGTTTACCAAGTAACTACATTGTTATAGAGGATGTCGATGAGTTTTTATATTGTTTAAACACAGTCGAAGAATATTATGTTATACGATGGGATGATATAAGTAAAAAAGAAATTAAAAGATATAAATCGTTTACTGACTATTTAGATGATAGTTTCCAAGAGGCGATTGATAATGTAGATTAAGATTTTGTGGGCAATCGCATAGCATTGTGGGGCTGGTATTCATGATGCGCTTTTAGAAAAAGGTGATAGGGAGAAATCTAGCCGTGGGGACAGGTACCTCGTCCCACTAAAGAGAGAAGTAGTGTGAAAAAACCGCCCTATGTTGTTTTTTTCGCTCCATCATTGGGGGTACGTTTCTCATGATACAAAATTCGAAATAAAATGAAAGGGAGCATTAATTAGTGGGATAATTAATGCTCCCCTTTTTTTATGGGATTAACTCAACAGAACCGTCCCGATAATTACAATATGAAATGCGCAAATACCGGGACAAGCTCCATGACCTGCAGGCGGCAGTGAAATTAACCGAGAGAAAAATGACGGAAGAAGATCACTCGCTTTCTGCGAAGTTCGGTCTTATGGCATTAAAATTCAGTAGCTTAAACAGGTTGTTCCAGGATTATGATCCTGTTACGGGTGAAGCGTTAAGCTGGAGTGAACGTCTTTTTGGGAAAAATCCACTAACGGCTTCATACAGTGGTGCATTTGGAGAGATGTTTCCAGACCTGCAACATGCCCTGAATCCACAGGTCATCCTGAGTAGGATGAAACAGACGTATGAAAGTGTCGTGCTTGATCCTTTATCAAAAACGACGGCTTATCTAGACGATGTGCGCCGGGATGTGTCGCACAGTGTAGTTAGGTACTCAAGCTATGTGGATCGCTGGTGGGGAGAGACGCAGCAGAAGGTTGATGAAGCGCGGAATACGGCACGGAGCTTTTTAGGTGATGTGGTAAAGGGTGTGCAGGTTGGAAGCGGGAATGCCGTAGAGGATGCGATTGATGGGTTTAAGGAGCTTAACGCGTTAGCTGAAAAAGCATTTGGACCGAACCTTGCTGTGTATCGCGATGAAGAAGATCTCCCTGAATTACTATTTAAAAGCTTAGAAACGATAAACTTCTATAAGAACATTTTTGATGATCCAAAAGGCAATGTCCAGAAGGTGTTGGATGTACCAAAATACATGTGGCAAGGGTTTAAGGAAGCCTGGGATCGAGACTTTGTGAACGGCGATGCCGAAAGTCGAACGGCATTCATTACTTACGGTCTAACATCATTAGGAATTGGAGCAATAGGAGATAAAGGTCTCGGCAAAATCGGAACAACCGCAAAAACGATTGAGGATGTTGCGGATGCCGCGAAGAATGTTAAGGTTGAAGGGAAGGGTGATCAACCGGCGTTAGCAGGGGCGGGTGCTGGGGCAATTTCTAAAGGTGGCGCTCCTTATAATGTGTGGAATGATCCGGTTTCGCGGATCAAGACTGAGATTGATCGGGTTTATGGTGGGAAGGGTAGTAAGGTTACTAATGGTTCGGATAAATTAAAGTCAGCAAAAGATATTTATAAAGTTTCACCTAAAAGTGTTAACCAAGCGCTAGTAGGATACGAGCAAACTCATAAATTCACAGCACAATTTAGGGGATTTGAAGTAAAAGCACAGCGTTCCTTATCACATATGTCTGATAAACAATTGATATACTTATTTAAAAAAGGTTACTCACCAAAGGATGGAGCAAATGATACAATTATACTTCATCATCATGAACAACAAATTGAGGGACCAATGATTGAGATGCCTAATAGATACCATGATTTAGGTAATAAGAGACAACATCCATTTGGAAATTCAGGTGGAGTTGGCAGTGGAGAAGCTAGGATTGAATTTAATACTTGGCGTAAAGAATATTGGAAGGCAAGATACGCCAATGAAATGATTAAAAGGGGGATCATTGAATGAAGATAGAAATATTAAATGCTATCGATGAAGAAGTCGAAATGTGCCCAGAAGCCTTTGGGGGACCTCTTAATATTGAGGAAGTAAACCAAGCAGAAGATGAACTAAAAGTAAAATTGCCAGAGGATTTTAAAGAATTTCTTTTGAGATATGGTTCTGGAGCAGCTGGTGAGGCTATTATTTTGGGATTGAAAGAGGCAGAGTTTGTTGCAACACCATCATTTGTAGAGAAATCTTTACATTTTAGAAAAGTACTCCCTAAAGGGTATGAAAAATTTACTGCTATTGGTATTGACGGTGCAGGGAATCCCGTAGGATTTAATTTCCCGAATACAGAGATTATTACATTTGACTTGAATTTTGGTGGGAAAAATATTATAGCAGAGAGTTTTGAGGAGTACTTAGAGAAAGCAATACGTGAAGAATTAAATATACATTTTTAAAATCCAAGATATAAATTGCAATAAGATAAACTAAAGTAAATTAACTGTAAGCATTTGATTGCATATTAGGCAACAAGTGCTTTTTTGAGAGAAATTAAGGCTTTTGGCAAGATAAAATGCTTGTATACATCACAAAGGCGGTTCCAAAGGAAATTAATTATGAGAATATTAAAGGTTATGCGGACAGGTACCTCGTTCCACTAAAGAAAGACAGAAATAGAGGGAATAAACCAACCTATGTTATCTTTTCGCTCCACCATCGCGTGTACGTTTCTCATGATACAAAAATTCTAAATAAAGTGAAAGGGAGCATTAATTATTCCACTAATTAATGCTCCCTTTCTTTATGCGATGGAGACAACAGAACCGTCCCGACGATTATGAAATGCGCAAATACCGAGACAAGCTCCATGACCTGCAGGCGGCAGTGAAATTAACTGAGAGAAAAATGACGGAAGAAGATCACTCGCTTTCGGCAAAGTTTGGTCTTATGGCATTAAAATTTAGTGGTTTAAACAAGCTGTTTCAGAATAATGATCCTATCACGGGAGAAGCATTAAGCTGGAGCGAACGTCTTTTTGGAAAAAATCCACTGACGGCTTCATACGGTGGTGCATTTGGAGAAGTGTTTCCAGATCTGCAATATACCTTAAACCCAAAGGTGATTCAGAGTAGGATGAAGCAAACGTATGAAAGTGTCGTGCTTGATCCTTTATCAAAAACGACGACTTATCTAGACGATGTCCGCCAGGATGTGTCGCATAGTGTGGTCAGGTACTCAAACTATGTGGATCGCTGGTGGGGAGAGACGCAGCAGAAGATTGATGAAGCGCGGAATACGGCACGGAGCTTTTTGGGTGATGTGGTAAAAGGTGTGCAGGTTGGAAGCGGGAATGCCGTGGAAGATATGATTGAGGGATTTAAGGATCTTAACGCATTAGGTGAAAAAGCATTCGGACCGAACCTTGCTGTATATCGCGATGAAGAAGATCTCCCTGAATTACTATTTAAAAGCTTAGAAACGATAAACTTCTATAAGAACATCTTTGGTGATCCAAAAGGCAACGTTCAAAAGGTGTTGGATGTACCGAAATACATGTGGCAAGGATTTAAAGAAGCCTGGGATCGAGACTTTGTGAACGGGGATGCCGAAAGTCGAACGGCATTCATTACTTACGGTCTAACATCATTAGGAATTGGAGCCATAGGAGACAAAGGTCTCGGCAAAATTGGAACAACCGCAAAAACGATTGACGATGTTGCGGATGCCGCGAAGAGTGTTAAGGTTGATGGGAAGAGTGCTCAACCGGCGTTAGCTGGAGCGGGTGCTGGGGGAACTTCGGTTTCTAAAAGTGGCGCACCTTATAATGTGTGGAATGATCCGGTTTCTCGGATTAAGACTGAGATTGATCGGGTTTATGGTGGGAAGGGTACTAGTAGGAAATTCAGTGGGTATAATTATTGGGATAAGACTATTGAATTTAATCATATAAAAGTTTATCAAAGAGACGATATTATTAATCCTAATAAAAAAGATGCGCGAGGAAGAACAAATCTCGATAGGATGAAAAAAGGTTTAGCTCCACTTGGCCCTGATGGAAAATCAATAAATCTTCATCACACTACTCAGCGAAATGAAAGTTCTATAGCAGAGGTTACATCAACCTTTCATAAAGAAAATAGTCTCGTAATTCATATCAATCCAAATAAAATCCCTTCTGGTATTAATAGGAAAGAATTTAACAAATGGCGAAGTGAATATTGGAAAAATAGATACAATGACTATATATTTGGGAGTGAATCATAAAGATGAGTATTGATCATTATCATAAAGCAAAAAAATATATTTTAAATGAAGAGGATACAGCCGACTTTGTTGGAGGTCGTTCAAATGAATTAATACAGTTAGCGGAGCAAGAGTTAGGCTTTAAGTTTACCGGCGCATATCTTGACTTTTTAAAAACATTTGGAGCTGGTAATTTTGGTTCTCAAGAGATCTATGGAATAATTGACCGAGATTTTGAAAATTCTGCGGTTCCGGATGCAATATGGTATACATTAACAGAACGCAAGAATATATATCTTCCTAATCACCTTTTAGTTATTTACGATAGTGGATTCGGTGAACTATACTGTTTGGATTTTAATCAACTGGATGATACGGGAGAACCACAAATAGTTTCTTTTGATACGGGTGTAGAAATAGAGAATCAAATTTATGAGTTAATTGCGAACGACTTTGGAGATTTTCTACTTGATTTAGTGATGGAAGAAATGGAGTAATTATGTTGCATTAAGAATTATCGCTTTAGCCTCGTGGGAACGGTTCTCATGATGCAATAAATTGAGCATCTAAGCATCGCGGGGATGGTTCTCATAATGCAATATTTCGAAAAACGTTAAAAGAAGCATTCATTATTCCAATAATGAATGCTTCTTTTATTTATGAGGTGGAATCACCAGAACCGTCCCGGCGATTCCGGCGATTCCCCTTCATTGGTATTATCAGTTTACAAAAGCAACGCCGACGATGATCAATAGAACGAACAAGACAACAATTAGGGCGAAGCTGTTATTGTATCCAGACATAGTTATCACTCCTGTGATTTTCAAGTTAAGAGGTAATGGATCACTCTCATTAATAGAATATGCAATGGTTTGAAAGGAGTGAGGACAAGTAGTGAAAATAGTCTTTAGTGGTTTAATGTATCGGGGGTCAGGTACGTGCCTGACCCCCTCTTTAGTTCCGGTTCACAAAAAGCTCATATCAGCTGATAATACAATCCGAATTTCGTATCATACCACAATAATTTGCCATGCTTGCTTTTAGGAAGGCGTGCTTGTAAATTCCATTCCGGATATTGCTTCATAATTCGAACTTGATCTCCGGTTGCAAAAGCAATGAATGAGATATAGTGATTTTTAGACATCGGATGTTCGCTAGAAATATACCATTCATTGTCAATATCCATGATGGTAAGTTGGTTTTCAGTTGTTGCTTTCTTTGCTTCTAATCGATCTAATTTTCTTCCGCAGCAAGATATGGAAATATCTCCAGTTGCTAAAGCGATATTTTGACATAATTCACATACAAAGTAATTTGATTTTTTCATATTTCCTCCTACAAAATCATTTGACGCTAAATCACCATCTAAGATACTTTCAATGTTAACTCCTAACAGTTCAGATAACTGTGGTAATAGCGAAATATCTGGACAGCCATAACCTCGCTCCCACTTTGAAACGGTTCGATCAGAAATGTTCATTAGATCGGCTAATTGCTTCTGAGTAAGGCGTTTTTCCTTCCTCAAACTATAAATTAGTTCTCCCACTTTGCTATTGTTCATCGTATTCTCCTCCTACTACGTTTCTATCTTATAAGCTAAAAAGCTCAGTAACAACAAACGTTCCGTAGAGTTTTTTATAAAGAAACAGGGTGACGATTCGAGATTGAAAAAAGGTCTGATTTGGTCTTAATAGTTTAGGTCATTTTATCGTGGGTGATTCGCACTGATTTTTTCATATCATCCAAAGGTCACGCTTTTTATGAAGCTTGTAAAAATTGTTGGGAACATCTACTTAAAAATGAGAGAACGCTCACTAGCTCATATGAACCAACTTTGATTATATGTCTTTGAACGGTAGAACATTGTTTGAAAATTATGCTAGATTTAAGTCGCGCTCATACATAAAAGAAACATACTGCTTGATAAAAGAGGTTACTACGCTTTGTTATGTCTCAGTTCTCTTTTTGACTTAAAAGACTATTAATATCTCTTTCGCCTGAACGAAGGTGTTAGGACATAAATAATCAAAAAAGTAGGAGGCATTACTATGTTAAAGAAATCGATTTTAGTTGTTTTTACGTTGGTTCTGTTGTTTAGTGGATATCAATTTGGTCTTCCGTCGGCTCTTGCGATCCCTCCTGGAACGCCGTCAAAGTCTGCCGCACAATCTCAATTGGATTCCTTGACTGTACAGTCTGAAGATTCTATGTCTGGATACTCACGTGATAAATTCTCACACTGGATTGGACAGGGAAATGGCTGTGACACGCGTCAGTTGGTGCTGCAGAGGGATGCTGATTATTACAGCGGTGACTGTCCTGTAACGTCTGGTAAATGGTACAGCTACTTTGATGGCGTGCAAGTGTATGACCCGTCTGATTTAGATATCGACCATATGGTTCCGTTGGCAGAGGCGTGGCGTTCAGGAGCAAGTAGTTGGAGCACACAAAAGCGAGAGGATTACGCGAATGACCTTGATGGTCCGCATCTTATTGCAGTAACGGCAAGCAGCAACCGCTCCAAGGGTGATCAGGATCCGTCTACTTGGAAGCCAACGCGTTACAGTGCTCACTGCGGGTATGCAAAGTGGTGGATCAATACGAAGTATGACTATGATTTAAGCCTTCAGTCTTCAGAGAAATCGGCTCTTCAAAACATGCTGAATACGTGTAGTTATTAATTCGGGTTAGTGGATAGTTTGATCGTTTCGACAAGCTGAGGAGGTGCGCTCAAATGAAACAAAAGTCTTCCATTTTCACTGCAACTCACGGTGTTATGACCGAAGAAGTAGGTGTGATTAGCGGGGAGCTTGAACTGGTGACTTCCTGTGATGAGAAAGGCGATCTCACGCTTCGCATCACGTATGTAGGAGCAGAGGAGTGGTACACGCTCCCTGGGAAAGAATACCGCTTACACGATGTGCGTGACCATGAAGTCATGCACCGTTTGCTCGTATCGGTGCTTGAGCGCTCTTGAAATTCGACAAGTGACAGGCACCAAAAGGGGTCAGGTGCGTACCTGACCCCTTCTCCTAACTATGCATACCCCCAACCAACCAACTTTTAGCACGATGAAACCCCACAGGAATTTGAATAATTGTCGTTTTCTGTGCAGCTTCCAGTTCATAAATGTCATCACAACCATTGATATCAAAACCAAGCAGGGGATGACCGTTCATGCCAAGTGCGCTGGCCGTTAATAATAGTTGCTGAAGAAGCATCCCAGCTTCCATATGTTGAATGCGATAGCCTCTGTAGCCAAGTTCTGCTTTGTGATACGTGCAATCTCCGACTAAATGCAGGCAGATCGGAACTTGATGCAGATTAACGTTGTGAAGGGACATTCCAGCTTGGAGGTCTAAACGAAAGTCACCCTCTTTAATGGTTAAAAGGGAATGTGAAGTAGGGTCATACCGATAAGCCCCGTTCGGAATGCCATCTACTTGATAAAAGCACCCGTAAAGAGAGACGCGTGACAATTGGTTTTCTTCCTTATCTAAATCGTTAGCGTACCGGTAGGAATCGGTGCTTTCCTTCAGAAGGGAAGCGAGCTGAATCTGATCGATTCTTTGTCCGTTAAAATCCATTTCTGGTGAATAGCGATTCTGACAAACGTGAGCTAAATCTTTGGTTATCTCTCTTGCTTTAGGCAAAGCAATCTTTGGCTTTTTTTCCAGTTTTTCTTCGCTTTTCTTAAGACCTCGGATTAACTCGGTTGTTTCAAGCAGCGTAGCATGATGAACCAGTGCGATTTCAGGAAACGGTAAGACGTTTTGAGAACGTTGGTAATGCGTTGTTTTGATTTTAGGAATTTCTTTAACCAACTCTGCTGCTGAACATTCTCCAGGCGCCTCTTCATGCACAATATTATGCTTTGATAGCGGAATGACCGCGTAAGTACTTTCCTCCAGTTCTTCTAGCCCCAGTAAGTGATTGATCGCTGAATCTAGAAATTGAAAATGAACCTTCGGATAGAAGCGAAAACATTTACTAACCTCCAATAGCTGACCAATAAGTGCCCCCGCATCCAATCCTTGAAGACGATAGGAAAAGTTGTTGTATTTAAAAAAGTTCTTCCAAAACATCGTCGTGATGATGACGGCCCCAAAACAGCTCGAAAGGTTAGAGCTACTTCCTAGTGCGCTGTTTAAGTAAGAATCAAAATAACCTTTACGTAACAAAAGAAGACGATGATGGGCAACATCATAATGGTAAATCCCATTCGGTAGTTCATCTAGTTTAAGATATAGATACAGTTCACTTGGATATAAGCCGCCTCCTGATGGGGGGAAGCGGCGGAATGATTGCATCGTTTCCGTTGATTCGCCACCCTCGTCAGATGGAAAAGCTGTCTGACTAATCTGAGACAGCCCATAAACATACCAGAGAAAATAACCGATTGTTTTCAGATCGGGCGTTGGGTGAAACGATGATTCTTGAATAGCGAATGGAACATCATGAGCAAGAGCGTATTCCGGCAAATGACGATAAATCTTAAATGGAAGGGGAGCATCGTCCCAATTCACTTCCCAGTTCGGTGGCGTCACTAGGTCATTTCGGAAATGCAGTTGATGTAGGAACAAATCAAGATTCATCACTAACCTCCTCGCCACGTTAAGGGAACGGATGCGGATAAGGGTTAAGCTCCTCAACTGTTAGTTCGCGATCAACATATCCGAGTTCTTTTGGAACTTTTAATACTCTGCTTAAGCCTGTGATGCGTCTCAGGTGATGGCCAAAAGTCATCGGCAGCATGCCTGGAATGATGACCTTTGCGCAGTGAAGTCCGTTCCGATGAATTTCAGGTGTAGTTTGATCAACGACGATGACATCCAAGTCCAAACGGCGAAAGGTTTGTAACATCGTATTTAGATCATCCGTGAGGTCGGCATGATGTTTTGCCGGTTGAAAAGCTTCTTGGAATGTTTGCATAGGTCGATTCTGATTTAGTAAAAAGTGAAGGCGTTCTTCCGCTTCAGGAAGTCCGTATACCATGCCGTGATCATCCATTTTCTTCACGAGAGAAGAGTCGTGATACATGGCTAGAAATTCATCTTTCTTGTTTTTAAAATCTTTATTTAACGGTGGGATCAGTCCAACACTCTCAAAGATTGCACTTTTTACAGCTCTCACAGGGTCGAGATGTGCGCCAGCCGCACACATCAGATTTAAGCGATCGGTATGAGAAGTGCGGTTCTTCGTAATCGTTAAGATGCAGGGGATGTTGTGTTCCATCGTTGCATTGTATAAATAAAGATCATAGCCTAGTACTTCTCGCATGCGGTCGATCATCAAATCGAGCTCTTCGTCATTTGATGAGACTGGATCAATCCGAGGAAGAGAGAGCTTTGCATACCATGTTAATAGAAAAGAGTCGCGTTCAAGCACTTCCATCATGCCGTAGAAAATCGCTTCTTCAAGACTTCCTCCGATCGCACAGCCATTAGACGTTTCAAACACAAACCCGTCGCCGCAGCCCATGCTGTAATAAGCGAGCCGCTCTGGCACGAGAATCGGCTTTTTTTCAATAAGAGAGTAGCCCCACACCCAGTTCATTTTTCGATCAGTATGAAATGGAGCGAATGGATAGCCTTGCTCTGCATACTGTTCATCGGCATGAACGCCGAGCTTAAGAGGGTTCAAGGCTCGATCCAGATTGCGATAGGAATCGTGAACAACGGTTCTTTTACCTTTTGGATCAATGCCACAAGACCGCTCCAACCCTTCCAATATCGCTGTCATTTCACTCATCGCATACGAATTTGTTCTTCCTGCAGAGCCTTCATTTCCATTAAACAGAGGAAGGTTAACGATCGCATCAGCATACGGTGTTTCAAAATCGATCATAAGACGATTTAATAGACCTGTTCGTGGATCGAGATAATCTCTTGAAAGTACGTTGCTTAAGTCGTCCATCGAACGACATCGATAGCTATCTTCACTAATTTTCAAACTTGGTTTAAGCGTAATCACCGCATCCGTTTCGGAGTCTTCGGGCAAATGACTGCAAACGGAACAATAGGCGTCTGGTAAGATACGATGGCGAGAGCTCTCAAGGGAACCTAAATTGGTAAATTGAATCACCCTTTCTAATTGAGGAGACTTAAGATGTACCACATTGTGCACTTCATTTTTGATTAGTTGAGCCATTTGAAGAAGTCCCGTTTGAGAGAGCCATTCATCACGAATATCGCCATCGGCCTTGCTTAAAACCTGTTGAATTTTCCATAGATCTTCCCGGTCGTTCGCTGCCATCATCTTTCTTGTATCCGCACATTGTGAACAGCCTTCACGACCGGGGCGAACGAGCGGACCAACGACACCTTCACCAAATGATAAGAAGCCCCGTAGCCAATCGATACCGTGCTCCCGCGCCACTTCCTCCGCAAGTTTATGGATCGATGGATTCCAATAGTCATGGATGACGAGCAACAATGTCGTATTCTTAGGAATCGCCTTCTCTAAGTCTGGAAGGAGAGTGAGGTGATGGAAGGGAGCCAGTTCTTTCGCTACGCGTTGTTGTAACATGCCATTTCCTACTAGTGTAATATTAGCGCTCACGTCGTCTCCCCCTTCCTAACAACACACCGTAGACATCTAGATATCCATCTTTTTCAAAGGTTTCGAGATTTATTTTTACAATGGAAAGCTCCTTTTTTTGTTGTTCGAAAAGGTCCACCACGGAACGAAGAATGTTAGCCTGGTCGTTCGTGTCATAGGCAGGAATATCAATGGATTGAACTGCTTTTTCTTCAAACTGAATCGTTGAAAAAGACGGAGCTGCCGAAGTTGATTTGTTTTGTGCCTCTTTAACTGCCTGAAGAAGCGCGCCGCGCAAAGCCAGCGTGAGAGTAAATCCGATAGTTCCGTACCAGCGGTTATCTTCCGCTTCCCTCCATACGACAGGAAGTCCGTACACATCTTTCCCTAAGCCTAGCTCCGGCACTTTCTTCATGGTCGATAAAACTTTCAAATAGTAGTTACAGAGATTGTCTTCAACTTGATCGAAGGAAAGTTTGGATATGTTTGCAGTGCACTGATCCGCTTTCTCATTCCACTCCTCTTCAAGTGTTTTTTGCAGAGCCCGGCTAACTCCTTCAATGAACGTTTCTCCAGCTCCAATATGAAGGTCGGTTTGTATATAAGGACAATTCTCCAATTGAGAGGGAAGTGATGAGATGATCTTCTCCTTTAAAGGAAGTACGTACTGCTCAATTCCGGTCAAACCAGCTTCTCGCCTCGCTTCTTCGTGGGTTAAAGCGGCAATTAGGATACTCGGATGTCGTAAAGAAGGGTCATCTGGTTGTATGTTAACCGTTTGAATTTCACATTGAGCTAAAGGTAATTGATTCAGCTCGCCTTCTTCCCACTTATGGAAAATACCTAACTCGCTTGAGGTTAACTGACTGAAATAGTAGAGAAGTTCGTTTTGAGCTTTTTTTCCATCATTTGTCCTTATCTTTTCTAATACGTTTTCTACCCTTATAACGTCGAGCTTTGCTGATACGAGCGGATGAGGTTGATACGGATGCCATTTGCCTTCAAGTGTCTCGAGGTTAAGGAGATACATTTGGTTGTGCGACAGCACAGGGATGCCCGTGCTCTTTTTAAATAATTCAAATACGATCACATTCGCTAGCATTGCACCTGCTGGGGAAGAGAGTGAGCTCGTTTGTTCGTTCCGGTTCATGCTTCGCCATGCAGATTCCCAGCAGCCGGAATCGGGGCTTACAAGTGGGCCAGCCACACCAACCTTTCTAGGGCAGAGTGCTGGGATGAATAGTTTTCTTTTTTCTTGGCAGGCATGAAGGATGGTTCGTAGTTCTTTGACATTTCCTTCTTGTGATACGTATAAAATCGCATCGAATGGCTCGACCAGGGCATCCCATGAGAGCGGATCATTATCCTTTGTTAATGTGAGTTCAATAGAAACTTCAGGGTCTGTTTGTCTCGCAGCCGCCTCTAATTCCCTTATTCTTTGTTGACTGGTGTTCGTGTTTGTTAGTAACGTATGGAACCGGGGCAAGCCGGATGTAAGTAAAGATGACACTAATCCAATTAACATGGATTCTTCTCCGATAGCTAAAACGTTTTGCTCTCGGTATCGTTGAAACCGGTAAGCTCCTGAATCACAGAAACTTTCGATGTATTCAATCTGTGCAGCGAATTTCTCCACCACATGTGGTTTCAACTGATGGGAGCGGTCTTTACTAATGTCATGAAGAAACCCATTCGTAAAGAGGGAATCGGTAATCTCGTAAACACGATTACGATAGGGATCTGGTAATCCATCTGTTAAGCAAGCTAGCGAATATTCCCCGTTATACATTGGAATAAGCTTTTCTATCCATTGATGAATCGTGCTACCTTCCATACGAAACGAACCTGAATTGTTTCTAAAATAAACGCTCCCGTTCGGCTCTGGCATGAAGAAAGTGCCCTTCTTTAGCTTTAAACGCATAGAAGGATGAATATTCATCATCAGACACCTCCTGATTCACTGATCTGACTTCATACTAGGAGTCTATGTTCGTTGCTTTGTCTCATATGTGTGGACAAAATCGCGACACCACGGCTGACGAATTTCAAATGAGTTTACTGACACAAAGTAAGGATAGTTTAAGTAGGATAAGGGGTTGGATATTTATGTTAAAGTTGAGATGGAAAGTGAAAAAGTTATTTCTGAAAAGGGCAGCAATTTTCAACAATTTGCTAAGAGATAATAGACAATTTGAAACGAATGTTCATGCCTATTTTATGAAGAATGAGAGGCCATACGCATGGACTATTTGAGGGGATTCTGTCTCCTATAGGCAATGGCATTCAAAACAACTCCTTCAATAATGCGATAACCGAAAATGAAACCGAAGAATGAAGGGAGTCTTTAATAATGAAGAAAAAGAAGAAACTCATCCATTCCGAATGGAGATGGAGTGTGCTGGCTTTGGCGGTTTTCATCGGAGGGAGCTTTGGAAGTCAACTCGTCTTTCTGCCTGATGTTCCCTATTTACCTCCTATCTATGGGGCTTTAACCGGTTCTTTATTACTAGTTATCGCGAATGTGATTTACGTTCTTTATAAGAGAAAGAAAAATACCAGGGCGGGGGATGAGAAACAAAACCACATGTAAGTTTGTGGCAGATGAACGAGAAGAGTTCGTGAACGCGACTAATCGTGCAGTGGAACTTGATGATCAAAAAGTGATTAAAACACCTCCAGTCTTGACTTACGATCTTATTACGGATGAAAACACTTACCAAACATTTCATTTATGGATGACTGAAACCGGAGAAGGATTCATTCAAAGTCTTTTGTTGGAAGATCGTTTCACTTACCGATTGGAGGAAGGAGCGGTAACCGATTTAACCACCTTTTTGAACAACGAAGGAAATGTTGATCTTAGTACTCATATTGAGTTTGAACAATAAAGAACTTAGAGACATTCCTCTCTAACAAAGCATTTCTCCGAGATGGAGAAGTGCTTTTTTAATGAAGGTAAAGGTTGAGAAGAGGGAGAGTTCGAAACGTCCTTTGGTCTATAAACTAGCGA
Organism: Anaerobacillus sp. QJM3NY_17; assembly: GCF_056173665.1. Taxonomy (NCBI): domain Bacteria; kingdom Bacillati; phylum Bacillota; class Bacilli; order Caryophanales; family Bacillaceae; genus Anaerobacillus; species Anaerobacillus sp. QJM3NY_17. Next base: position 1,244,912 of record NZ_CM149685.1, read on the forward strand.
ACAGGATGCTTAATGAGCTATCTACAGAACCCAATAGAAATATAAGTCTTCCCTCTTCTGAAATGTGTCCATTTACTTAAAACCTTCCTATGCGCATTGATTTTAATATAGATGTCTATTACCATAAAGATGTATTCAAAATACTTCTTTAAAAACCGGTTCATACACCTGTTCTTTTATCCGGCATCTACTATCACGGTTCATTAAGTGATCGATTGATTGAAAAAGCAAGAGAGGTGTATAAGGACTAGAAACATTGCCAACATTAGATCAGAAAGGGGTTATGACATGTTAAACGAAAATACAATTAAGATCGTCAAATCAACTGCTCCGGTATTGCAGGAGCATAGCCAGGAGATCGGGGAAAGATTCTATGAATTGTTATTCTCGCGCGTACCAGATCTATATAATATGTTTAACCAAACGAATCAAAAATTAGGTACTCAACAAGGAGCACTTGCGTACGGCGTTTATTTAGCTGGAGCCAATATTGATAATCTAGAAGAAATCGAGTCAATGGTAGAGAGAGTGACTGAAAAACACCGGGCTCTAGGTGTTCAGCCTGAACAATACCCAATTGTAGGGAAAACGTTACTTGAAGCAGTTAAAGATGTTCTGGGCGATACGGCAACAGACGAGATTATCGATGCCTGGGGAGAAGCTTACACAGCTATTGCAGATATTTTCATTAAAACAGAAGCTAAGCTCTACGAACAAACAGATCAGAAACAGGGTGGATGGATCGGAAATCGTTCTTTCTATGTCGATCGTAAGGTGAAAGAAAGCGATGTTATTACTTCATTTTATTTAAAACCAGAGGACGGTGGTCCTATTGCGTCTTATAAACCTGGCCAGTATCTCACGTTAGAAGCCAATATAGAGGGTGAACAATATTCTCATATGAGGCATTATAGTTTGTCAGATGCTCCTAATAAAGATTATTACCGAATTAGCGTTAAACGTGAGGATGCCGTAGACGATGCACCAGCCGGAATAGTATCAAACTATCTTCATCATGATATTTCTGAAGGTCACACACTATCTATTGCAGCACCAGCAGGGGATTTCACCTACACAACTGACGACCAACCGATTGTGTTGATTAGTGGAGGTGTAGGAATTACACCGATGTTGAGCATGCTGAATAGCCTGGTTGAGAACGGTTCGAATCGTGAAATCACGTTCATTCATGCTGCTCAAAATAGCAATGTACATGCAATAGGGGAGCACGTAGAGAAGTTAGCGAAAGAAAATTCAAACGTTTCTTATTATGTGTGTTATTCTGATCCAACTGAACAGGATCGCGCTGAGCTTCGCTTTGATAAAGAAGGGTTGATTGATTTAGATTGGCTTCAATCGGTCTTATCTAATCATCAAAAAGACTTTTACTTTTGTGGTCCCCTTCCCTTCTTGAAATCTGTAAATGAATCGCTTAAAGAATGGGGAGTACCAGCAGAGAGACGTCACTATGAGTTGTTCAGTCCTGTTAGTACAATTGAGGAAGAATAGCTCCCTACTAAAAGTGATAGATAAGCCGATCTAATGTGGCGCATAGATACGTTGAAGGGAGAGGTATTTATGGAAACGAAAGAAAATGAAAAAGTCCTCCGCTTGCAAACGGTGCTTGAAGAAGCTTTAAAACCGATTACTACAAAATTGGAAACGTTAGAAAGAGATGTAGCATCGGTACAAAAAGCACAAGAAGAATTAAAAAAGATGGTGCAAAAAGAAAAATAAGCTATTACTCCAAACGTAGATACGATAGTTATTCTCGATATAAATAGATAAATAGTGCCTGACTCCCTATGGGTGACAGGCACTATTTATCTATTTGAATAAAGGTGAAGAGAAAGAGTTTTTAACATGAAGTTGGAGAAAGGAGGACAGTTCGTGAAAATCTATACGATTGGACATTCCAATCATTCCAAGGAATATTTTCTGGACATGTTGCGAGAAGCTGACATTTCCTACGTGGCGGACATCCGAGCTTTCCCCGGAAGCCGGAAGCACCCGCAATATAAGAGCGAAAATATGAAGGAATGGCTTCGGGAAGCAAAGATAGAATACGCACACTTTCCTCTTCTCGGTGGGAGACGACGTCAGTCTAGCTCTGTTGGGGCTGAGTTGAATGAAGGGTGGAAAAACCCTTCATTTCACAATTACGCTGATTTTACGTTGACGAACGAATTTATTGAAGGAGTAAAGAAACTTAAGACGCAGGCGAAGAAAATGAACGTGGCCTACATGTGTTCTGAACGTCATCCCGCCAGATGTCACCGTTTGCTCATCAGTAATTGGTTACAGGCAAACAATTGGGAAGTTCTCCACATCATCGACGATTCTAAAAAAACAATAAAGCTCGTTAAGCATGAGCTTGGAAAGTGGGGGGCCATGCCAATAATTGAAAAGGATGGCACCGTCGTGTATCCAAATTTATATGAATAAAGGTTACTCCTGTAATGTAGTAGGCTCCTTTTCTCTCAGTGAAAGGGAGCCTATCCATAAGATGACCTCTAGACAAAGAAGAAGGATAACAACCCAACTCCATAAGAATATAAAATGGTGTTGAAACTGATCGATTAAAGCGATCGAACTTTGTCGCTCGGGCAATGCTATTGAAAAAGCGTAAAACATCCCAAACGTAAAGTTCCTCGACCACTGACTCACATCATACGTGAATAATCCCTTTCTCCAACCGAATGCTTGAACTCTCTTGACTGCTCTTATGATTTCGATCGTTTCAACGCTAAGCAAGATAAGAAGAACCGCTATCCACATAAAGAGAAGGCTAGTTGCCGACAAAGCCTGAGTGGACACGAGTGCTAATCCAGTAATCGATAATGCCCCGTGAAGAATGCAGTTTGTATTCTTCCAATCGTCTTTCAACGACCAGTTTCTTCCGCGCAAATAACGTAAGCTTAAACACCAAATTCCACATAGATAGAAAAGCCCACCTAAAATCACACCAAATAATAGAACCTCAAGAGGTAAGGAAAACATCTTCGCCCATGTAACGACAAGGGCTTGAGTCGTCACAGTTGATAGCAAAATAATTCCATGTATAGAAGAGGTGGATTGTTCTTTCAATAGAGAATAAAAATGAATAAGGCTACCGCCTAAGAACAGGAAGCTTAGAAATGTATTTAAAATGACAAGTATTTGAATGACGTAAAATGATTCAGGAAAATACTTTAACGTTACCTGACAAAGAACAAATATCCCCGCAACCCACGTCCCCATCATAAAAAAACGAACGGGATGGTGGAGGACTGTTTCCCTCCATTCTCTACGAGAAAACTGTAGCACTAATGAAGATAATAAGCCCACACTAATTAGCCAAACGCCAATGAGTAACATCCCACCAAAATTCCGTGCAATGAGAGGGAAAGCCTCGACGTCTGCATAGAGGAAAATCCCAAGTGCCATTAGTATCCCGCCCGATGCCGGATGAATTTCTCTTCTCTTTATGTTTGCTTTCATAAAAATCACTCGTTTCTTATTGGTCACGAGTTCCATGATATAGCTTATTGGCATATTCCAAAAGGATTTTTTCTGAGGTTTTTAACTCGGATCGAGTTGATTTCAAAAAGCTATCAAAGGTGAAAGCGATCTGAATAAGAGATTTTTTTTTATGAAAATAGAGATTGAGTAAATGACTATAATTTGAAATAATTGGTATTGAGGTTAGGGATGATGTTAGCTCATATGACAATTTCTTGGGTAAAGGATAAGGATATTACTACCCAAGATACGATTGAATTTTTGATTTATGGAATCATTCCGGATTTATTCTTTTGATATCGAAAGAAAGAGGTGAATCCAGGTGTTAAATTATAAAACCATAAATATAGCTAAACATCGTAAAGAAGTCATAACGTTTCGTAAGGATTCCTTTCTAGTGAGTTTTGGAGATTTAACAAACTTTGGAGATGAAAATAAATACTTAAATTGGTTAGAAAATAAGGTGAATGAATTTCCAGGTGGTTTCGTTATGGTAGAAAAAGAGTCTGAATTCATCGGACAGCTCGAATTAACTGTAAAGGAATATGAAGGTAGGAAAATTGGCTATGTGAACTTATTTTATTTAGTCCCAGAAAGCCGTGGCATCGGTATTGGCAAAGAGTTACACAAATACGCTTCCAATTATTTTGCGGATCAAAATCTTAAAGAATTTCACTTGAGAGTATCACCGTCAAATCCATCTGCATTAAGGTTTTACCATAAACTTGGTATGGAAGAGATGGGTTTAGAGTTGGATGGAACAGTGATAAGGATGAGAGGGTTTATCTAAACGGCTAGTTAAAGAATAGAGAAGCGCTTGCTGATTAAAAGGTAAGCGCTAAACGTACGTTTAGAGCAAATTGGTTGAATAAATCATCAAAAAGGGATTGATCATTATCGGGTTTTCACTAGTGTTTTTAATGGTTTTAGGAACTATTGCCATTTTGACATTTATCGTTACTCCAATTAGAGCTGCTAGAAATAATGAGAAAGGAAAACCACCTCGAAAAATTTCTTATGTTATCGTAGGTTTGTTGGTTTTGCACTGGGGATTTTTCTTATGGGGTGGTTACGCATTATTACCTGTGAATATAGCAGATGCCCTATTTATGCCTGTATGGGTAGTGCTATGTGTCGCAGGTTTAATAATAGCGATCTATGAGTTTAAAAGTAACAAAGTTTTTTCAATTCCCGTGGCTGGTTTTACAGCAATCAGCTTAGTATTTAGCATCTTCATTAATGGCATAACGAATATGTAAGGAGTTCATTCCACTGAAATAGAAATTTTTAATTTTTCGAGAGGTGAATCTAAATATGGATAGTATTATTTTTGATTTAGACGGAACGATTTGGGATCCGATTGATACTGTACTTGATGCGTGGAATGGCTGCATCGGGAGGCATAGTCAAATTAACAGAGAACTAACCCGAACTGATTTTGAAGGAACTTTGGGGCTACAAGTGCACGAAATTAGTGAAAAATTGTTTCCACATTTGGCAAAGGAAGTGCGTGACCAAGTGATGCAAGAGTGTTTAAATACCGAGGAGCATTACTTAAAGAAACAAGGGGGGCAACTTTTCCATAAGGTAGAGGATGTCCTTAGTTTACTTTCAAAGAAATACAAACTATATATCGTTAGCAACTGCCAGGATGGATACATCGAATCGTTTTATGAGTTTCATAACTTAGGCGAGTATTTTTCGGACTTTGAGAATCCAGGGAGAACCGGGCTATCTAAAGGGGAAAATATTAACTTGATTATCGAAAGGAACAACCTAACTAATCCTATATACATAGGCGATACAGAAGGTGATTTAAAGGCATCAAGATATGCTGGGATACCTTTTGTTTATGCAAAGTATGGGTTTGGAGAGGTAAGTGAATATGATGAGGTTATAGATAGGTTTGAAGAGTTGGTGGAATTATATGGATCTTAAAGGGGCCTTATGAGGAATAGCCTTGTAATTCTCGGGAGCTAAGTTTAATGATACTCTCCGGAACATCAAGTATAGCGATGGAGAAAATACGCAAAGTTAATAGTTCAATCAGAAAAACGTACTTTCAAAAATGCGTCTTCTTGAGGAAAGTTGCTTTTATTTTAGTCTAGATCGCTCATCTTGAATAAGAAATATCGTGTTCTACAGTTTAAACGGTAGGCACTGCATTTAAGAGACTGCTAATCCTTTAGAACTCTCCAGCTATGGCGACTGGTACCCTCTAGAATCAGGTCATTTTGACCTATCTTACATTGATAAATTTCATCTGTTTCCAATAAAGGAATGTCCTAACCCCCACCTTCATAGACTTAGAGAAAAGAAGGGAGGTGGTCTCAATAATTGAGTGGAGTGTTACCCTTGTAGCCATCGCGTTTATTGTTCTTGTCGTCTATTTGGTGTTAACATTACGAAAAGTTATGACAACATTGGCAGAAACAAAGGAGACGTTGTCTGGCGTCCGTAATTCAGTAAACGGCATTTCAGATGAAGCAGAGGAACTGATTCATAAAGCCAATGAAATTTCGGTTGATGTCAAAGGGAAAATGGAAGCCGTTGACCCCTTAATCGAGTCCGCTCATGATGTGGGCGATATGATACACGATGTAACAAGCTCAATAAAAAGAACGGCACTGCAGAAGAACCGTAAGAAAACCATCCATACACAGGAAAGTAAGCCTGTACACATTAAATTGAAATAAGGAGAAAGAGACTGGGAATAGGTAGTGACCCCTGAAAGTTAGAGTTAAAACTAACTTCTGGGGTGCACTACCAAACCGGTCTCTTTTTAAATTTATGAGCTTCCGAGGCTAGGATTTATCTATATTGTATAGATATTTTTAGGCTGTTCACTATATCATTAGTCCTGTACGACGGCCATGCAGCTTTAATGAAATGAAAAAGAGCTTGGAAGCATTGTGCCTCTAAGCTCTTTTCTGTGGGGTTTTAGTTTATGATGTAATTCGTTTATCAAAAGCGTGATTAAAATCAATCCAATTTCATTTTATGTTAGGAATTGATCCGATCAGCGTCCACCACAACGACCACCGCAACGACCGCCACCTCCACATCTTGCGGCACAACCGCCGCATCCAGCGCATCGAGCACAACGCGCGCAGCCGCCGCCGCACCCGGCACACCCCGCACATCCAGCACAACCCGCGCATCCAGCGCAGCCTACACAACCTGCGCATCGGAAGCAGCCATAGCAAACAAACCCGATTAAGCGGGAATCATTTGGATCAACATTTGTATGATAGTTGACTTGCTCACATGGTACTAAATTTTGGGCATGGTATTCTCCGACATCTAAGTGTTGAAGATCATTTTGAAATTGATTCATTTATGTCACCTCCACCGACGTTCTTTTCTAATGGTTTGAATATCCTAGTCGATTATCTAGTGAAACACTTTCTCCAACAAAATATGTAGAGTGACTGGGTAATGTTCCTAATTAAGGAGCGGAATACATCGGTACAAACTAGTTGGAGAAGGGACATTTATGAATAATCGCATCGTGTCAACGGTTCGCAGGATGCCTAACAGTCAGATCAAGTCACTCATTTATTAAATCTCTCAAGAATGCTCAACCAGGACCTCATGGTTAAATCCCCCCTTTTAATTTGTGGTAAAACCCTTGAAAGAAAATTAAATACGTCTAAATGAACAATATATATTGCAAAACGACATTAATAATATATAATGGAAAAAGAAGGATAAATTAAATTTATAAAAGGGAGGAAGGGTAATAATGGGATTTGGATTTAAGGGGAAGCAGAAAGACGAACGGCTGACGACTCTTCAAAATAAGATTTACCGGGAAATGTATATTCTCATTGTGGTGATTTGTGCCTTATCAGTTTTGTATAAACAGTTTCTGGTTGAGGACGGAATACAGCATGTATGGACGGAGATTATTATTTTTAGTGCCAGTTCTGGGTATTATCTTATACGATCAACGATCCTTGGAATTTTTTCAGATGAGGTAGAGATGCACGATCGATCGAGGAAGGTGAGCTTTAGTAAACGGAATTTCTTGATCAGTCTTCTCTTGGGAGTGGGGTTTTCTCTTTTCCTTGCGGTTAGAAACTCTTTGAAGTATGGAGAAGGTGCTGAGGAAACATTTTATTTTTTTCTCAGTATTTTATTAGGGTGCTTAATGATTTACATTCCTGTCTTATTTGTCATAATGGTGGTACCTTATGCGGTAGCGAAGTATAAAAGTGATAAGATAAATGAGCAGGAATTAGAAGAGTTGGATGATGAAGATGTGCGGTGATCAGTTGTGAAAAATGTGAGATTAAAAATGGCAAGAGTGGAGCATGATCTCTCCCAGCAGGAGCTTGCCAAAAAGGTTGGCGTGTCGAGACAGACGATTGGGCTCATTGAGCTCGGAAAATATAACCCGACGCTGCAGTTGTGCTTGTCTATTTGTTGGGCGTTAAATAAATCGCTTGATGAGCTGTTTTGGATGGATCCTGAATAGAAGAGAAGCTACGTTGTTCTACGAGTTGTAGAGTGACGTAGCTTTTTTAGTCTTATTTTGTTTTCTTACCGAAATTTTGGGCAAGCGAAATAATGCCTACAAGATAACAAGGAAAACTGACGAGTATTGCCTCAAACCATGAATTTCCGATTGTACGGTATAAGAGAATGACGAAGATTGCAGCGATAAAGTAAGTAGGTATGAATTTTTTTGATAAAAGTAATTCACTCAGAATGAAACAACTCCTCTTAATCGGAACTATTTTTTCCGTATCCGGTTATTTTATCAGAAATGCCACCTCATAATATAGTAAAGTTAATCTATCGAAAAGGAAATCGATTAATCATGGAGGTCAAGTAAATGCGGCAGCGTCTTGTTGGTATTTTACTGTTTAATGAGGTGGAAGTCTTGGATTTTGCGGGTCCCTTTGAAGTGTTTTCGGTTACAACTTTACTAGAGTCGAACGTAAAGCCTTTTGTGGTTAAAACAATCTCGGAAAATGGGGAAATGGTTACGGCGCGTAATGGGTTGAAGCTGCAACCAGATTATAGTTTCGACGACCACCCTTCGTTTGATATCGTCATTATTCCAGGTGGGTATGGCGCTGAACAGATTGAAATCAACAATCCTCGGATAATTGCATGGATTCAAGATCAGAACTCAAAAGTGGAGTTGATGACATCGGTTTGTACGGGAGCTTTGCTGCTGGCGAAAGCAGGTGTGCTTGATGGAAGAAAAGCGACAACTCATTGGATGGATCTTGATCGATTAGAAGAGGAATTTCCAGAGGTCTCCGTTCAACGGAATGTCAAATTCGTCGATGAAGGTTCGATTTTAACATCAGGGGGCATTTCTGCAGGCATCAATTTGTCGTTCCATATGATCGCTAGGCTACTTGGTAAGGAAGTCGCGTTAAAGACAGCGAAACAAATGGAATATGATATTACGATCGAGTGATTTGTTAATCATGAAAAGCGAGCAATGTACCGATAAAGGAGTGAATTCAGTGGAGATTATAGTAGATGATTTAAGAGGACCTGAAGTGGCTAAATTATTGAATGACCATATCCAAAGTATGCAAAAGCATTCTCCACCGGAGAGTAAGCATGCGCTGGATCTAGAGGGGTTACGGAAGCCTGAGATTACGTTTTGGAGTGCTTGGGAAGCGGGTGACTTAATTGGATGTGTAGCGCTTCAAAGATTGAACAGCCTCCACGCTGAGATTAAGTCCATGAAAACAGCTTCTGCTCATCTAAGAAAGGGTGTCGCAAAAAGACTTCTTCAACACGTTATTGATGAAGCGAAAGCGCGTGGATACGAACGGTTGAGTCTTGAAACAGGTTCAATGGAAGTCTTTCAGCCGGCCAGGCGTTTGTATGCAAGCTTCGGATTTCACGAGTGTCAGCCGTTTGCGGGGTATAGGGAAGATCCGAATAGTGTGTTTATGAGTTTGGAGATGTAAGATTGTTTTCTATGATGTGTCATTTAGAGAGAAGTAAAAGGAGTGCTAATGGTTCAGTCAATTAGCACTTCTTTTCGTTGTAGGGTGGCATCTTGTATTAATTCAGAGTAATTTTCCTTTTTAGGAAATACGAAAAAGCGTTCATCGATAAGATAATCGTATAAAACAGGGTAGCCTGTATGGGCCGCTGGAGTTTTTTTTATGTTTTTATGCTCCTCTTGATGGAAACAATAAAATCCAGGTTAGTTTACTCCTGACAAGGGTAGTTAGTAGAAGTGATATAAACTCTTAAGAACAGAATGGTGATCAAATGGGGTTCTTTTACTATATAAAGAAATATTTAAAAATGTCGAGACGTCAGCGGAAAAGTGAATTGAATTCAACCATTTGGTTTATGCCATTTTGGTATATTGTTGGAGCTGTAGGTTTATCTATTTTTACCTATTATCTCGACTATGTTGTGGATGTTAGCTTGTATCTGCCAGTTGGAATTGGCTTTAGTGGACAGACGCTACAGGTTCTATTGAGTGCACTTGTAGGAGGGGTGCTGACACTAAGTGCCTTTACACTTAACTCCTTACTTGTTGCCCTGACGACGTTTAGCGGGCAGTTTTCTTCTAAAATGCTTGTCAACTTCGTTAGTGACCGAGCGACGCAGCATGTACTCGGTATTTTTAACGGAAGTTTTATTTACGTCCTCTTAAACTTCTTATACGTGACGCACGGAGAAGAGGAGTATGTAGTTGCGACACCTGTTTTATCCATTCTGACAGCTATTACAGCCGCCATAACGTTTATTTATTTCATCAACCATACTGCTACGTGGATGCAAGTTCATAATATCAGTTTCAATATGAATGCTAAGTCAAAATTAGTGCAGGCTTCTCTTGAAGAAGAATTAAAGCCTTATCACCTTGAGAAGGAAGTACAGAAGGAAGACATTCCTTCAGATCCTGATGGAAAAGTTATCAAAACCAACCAATCTGGTTATCTTCAAGTCGCTGACTTTTCAAGGTTGATTAAACAAGCGAATAGAGACGACGTTCTCCTCAGGTTCGATGTTAGAATTGGAGAATTCGTCATAGCAGGCACACCACTGCTTACTTATTGGGAACATGGACAAGTGATGAATCCAGACCGCTACTTGAAATCCATTGAAATCGGGGTCAAACAAACAGAGATTCAAGATCTGGAATATGGTCTTATTAAGCTTGCCGAATTAGCTATTAAGGCTTTGGGTCACAATGATCCGCTTACGGTGACGAATACCATTCATCAGATTGCTGATTTGTTGAATAGTATTGGCAAATCAAAGAATTTCTCTCCCTACCTTTTTGATCAGGAAAAGAAGCTACGAATTATCTTAAATCAAAAAGATTTTAGTTATTACCTTCACAAGGGATTTGCTTCCATTCGTGAATATGCCAATCAAAACACAACAATTATAACGGCGCTTTTAACGATGATTGCCCAGCTAAGTAAAACAATGGATGAGGAAGCACACAAAGATCTATGGGAATTTGCCCGCCAGACGATTTTAGGGTTTGATAACTACAGTCTGTACGAAAATGATTGTCTGCACATTTTAGAGCCTTTATCCGTACTTGCTAAAAAGACGGGTAATGAGAAGGATTATCTGTTCCTACTTGAATACATGCTGGAGCGGGTTAGTTCGAAGAGTGCTTCTAAGATGCCTTCTTCAAATTAAGCTATCATGAAAAGGAACAACCACGTTAAAGGTAGTTTATTTACTGGTAGGTATTGAAAAAACGATAAAAGACATCCTGCCGTTTTTCTTCGCAGGCATTGTGATTGTATTGCTTGTTACCTATATTCCATCTCTAACGCTTTGGTTGCCTGAGCTGTTTGAGTAAAGGAAATTGTTGGATACAAATGAGAAAAGGACTTATCCGTAGAAACGGGTAAGTCCTTTTCTCATTTATTTTGAAAGTACTGGCTTCCCAACTTTCTGGCCATACTGAGGCTATTCGTTAAAAAGAGGTGGGTCTTATGGATATATTGATGGATGCCTTGAAGGTTATCTTCCGGATAGTAACGATTCTTCCGTTCATGCTCGCCATCGGACTCTATATGGGGAAGCGATCTATTGGAGAACTACCTGTATTTGATTTTCTAGTCGTTCTTGTATTTGGCGCTGTGGTAGGAGCGGATATCGCTGATCCTGAGATTGATCATATTCACACGGTTATTGCGATGATTGCGATCGGATTGCTACAGAAGTTAATTTCAAGGATAAAGATAAAGCATCAGAAGTTAGGAAAGCTTCTTACGTTCGAGCCTACCGTTGTCATGTACAATGGAAAATTCCTTAAAGACAACATGAAGCAGATTCAATATTCGATTGATAATGTCCTTCAGATGCTTCGAGAAAAGGACGTTTTCCATACAGAAGATGTCGAGCTTGCCATTGTGGAGGCTAATGGAAGACTTAGTGTGAAACTATATCCAAGTAAAGAGAGCGTTGTTCGTGAAGATATGGCGATCGATAAGCGGGCGAATGATGTTGAGATTCCTGTTATTTTGGATGGGCGAGTACAGAAGGATATACTGCAGCACTTAGGGCTTACTGAAGCATGGCTAATGGATCAGCTTGAAAAAAGAGGGGAGCCTTGTGCATCTTCGTTATTTTACGCCGGAGTTAATGCAAAGCATGAGTTAGTTATTTCTAGGAAGGATCAAGCGTCAAATCATGTTCCGCCTTTTCGACACTGAACAGAGGGAGCGGCGACTAATACAAGAGGTTTGGATAGAAGCTGCATAAAGAAACTCAGGCGTTGGCCTGAGTTTCTTTATGATTTCCGCTTTGATTTGGTTTCTAGTGGACGACCAGCTTGTTCACCTTGAGAAGGAGCCAGATCGGCTTCATTCGTGTACGATTTCTTACTAGCAAAAGGCTGATTAGCATATTGTTTCTTGTTAAGTTTCATTTGAATCACCCCTGATTGTTAGAGTGTCTAATAGGAGCGAAACTATACATAGAGCTTAATCGACAAGTAATGACAGGAATCGGGAGGTGACAGGCACTCGCGACCTCGCGAATTCACCAAAACCCCGTGCATCCTTAAATGGAAAAAGCTATGATGATAGTGGAACATTTAAACTCAGTGAGAACGATACAAAAACATCGAGTGAATCAGATAGGAGATGGAGAAATGATCGAAGTGATCGTACAAAACAGAGAAGAAGCAATCGAGGCAGAAGCCTTTGGAGCAGGTCGAGTAGAACTTGTAACAGGGATTGAAGCTGGAGGTTTAACACCGAGTTATGGAACGATAAAATCGGTATTAAACAGTGTTACGATTCCCGTTCAGGTGATGATTCGTCCAAACGGATATAGCCACTGCTACAGCGATGAGGAGAAAGAGGTTATTCTTGAAGATATCCGCATCTTAAGTGAACTCGGAGGCAAGAGGATTGTTATCGGAGGAATTACGAAGGATCATACAATTGACGAAGAGTTACTTGAAACAATCATTCAGCAGCAGCCGGATATCGACATCACCTTTCATCGAGCGTTCGAAGAACTCTCTTCTCAAAAAGAAGGGTTTAAAACCCTTGCTCAATACCGAAATGTGAAGCGAATTCTTACATCCGGTGCCAATCAGGAAGGGGAAGAACGGATCACTCAGCTTCAAGAGCTTGTGCGCTACTCGGAAGAAAGCGGTCTAACGATCATGCCAGGATCAGGACTGTCACTCGCAAATATCGAAGACATCCATCAAGCCGTACTGGCAGAAGAATATCATTTTGGCAAAGCCGTAAGAGTAGAGGATGACTTTTCAAACCACTTCAGCAAGGAAGCGATCAGGTCCATTGCTCACGTGTTAGAGCGGACTAGGTAAAGTTTACAATAAAGAAGCAAAAAGGGGTTCATACATATGCTTTTCAGCAAATTCAAAACAGCCCTGGTGACCGCCCTAATCACGTGGGTATTCGGCATTGTATTAACAACGGTAGGGGGTCTTATCTATCTAATGAGCGGGGGAGAAGGAGATATTTCTGTCGCTATTGGTAGTGCTTTTTTAATGATTATTTATCTGCTACCGTTCCTATTAGTAGTAGGAATTGCGATTTCAATCGCCTCTGATGAGCTCACACGCGAAAGTAATCGCCGGAAGCGATATGCCTATTTTGTCCACGTCGGACTCGGAATGATGTTATTCTCGTTTATCTTTCCGATTACAAAAGTAGTAACGGACTTCGGTTATTTCATTAGTACGAGTCCCTGGCTGTTTATCGTGATTTTTACCGCTTCAGTCTTTTGGAAATTTGATGAAAAGGCAAAGGGAAAGTTAGCGCGTACTTCTTTCCAGGTTTCGTAAACTCAATACAACATGTCAAGGTGATGAGCAAATGGATGACGCAAAACGGAAAGAGAAAGAAAAATGGAATGTGACGGTGCTTGTGGTTTTAGTCTTCCTATCATTCCTTTTTCAAGTCTCAATCGTATATGGCTTCTTAGGCTATACTATCTATTTGTTTATCAGCTACTTTTTCTTTTATAAACCAATACGAATGTGGGATGTTGTTTTTTATTTAGGTATGGTTATTGCTTTATTTATTGCACTTAAATTAACCACTTAGCGCTACCAATGTAAACAGCGACCCTCTCTCTAAAACAACTGTAGCAAAGGGATTTATCGTTCCAATCAGGATTCCGCCATCGATGCTTTTAGTTTCAATATTCTAAAAACATTTAAGAAACCGGTTTACAAATTTTTAGAATAATGTTGCTTTTCTAACGATATAATCTTATAATCAGTTTATGAAAACGCTTTACTTTGATGTGAATCGTTCATTTTTTTATTCATTTAGGAAACCGGTTTCCAAGCGTTTTTAAAAATCGCATGAGGGGGAAGTAACGGTGAAAAACAAAAGCAAAAAGAAGTGGTTGGGGTTAGGACTGGCGTCGCTGCTTGTATTTTCTTTAGCAGCTTGTAATGGAAATGACAGTACGTCTGGCGATGGCGGTGATGAAGAGGTTACGTTGAATTTCTGGGCATTTGGTGCAACGAATTATGAAGAGCTTGCGAAGGAATACGAAAAGGAACATCCGAACGTGACGATTAAAGTGAGATCTGCAGAATCAGCCGAGCATCATGATGCGCTTTTTACAGCTTTGTCTGCTGGTAGTGGGGCACCTGATATTGCGGCTTTGGAAGTGGATCAACTGGATCGATTCAAAGAAGCGCAGGGACGTTTTGAGAATTTATATGATCTTGGTGCGAAGGATGTGCAGGATCAATACTTAGATTGGAAATGGGAAGCTGGCGCAAATCAAGAAGGCGATTTCCTAATTGGTCTACCGACGGATATTGGCCCGAAGGCACTGTATTACCGCACGGATCTCTTTGAAGAAGCTGGACTTCCAACAGAGCCAGCGGAAGTAGAATCTCTTATTAATTCCCCTGAAGCGTTTAAAGAAGCGGGAATGAAGCTGAAGGAAGAAACAGGAAAACCATTCGTGGATAGTATCGAAATGGCTTATCGCGCTTATTTAGATGCTTCTGAAAAAACATACTTAAATCCTGACGGTGAACTATTGCTAGGTGAAGAAGGAAACGACGTGAAAAAGGCATATGACTATGCTGTTGAGTTAGATGAAGCAGGCATTGTTGGCAAGCTTGAAATGTGGACACCTGAATGGGCGAACGGCGTAAACAAAGGTGAATTCGCAGCAGAGCTTGGAGCAGGATGGTTGAAGGGATGGATGGAAGGAAATGCCCCTGACGCGGTAGGAAAATGGCGCGTGGCAACACTTCCAACTGAATTCGCAGCGAACTGGGGAGGCTCTTATATTTCCATTCCAAGTGAAACCGATCATCCACAGGAAGCATATGACTTTGTCGAGTGGCTTGTATCCCCTGATAATCAGCTGAAATCATTCCAGAGCAAAGGCTTATTCCCTTCCGCTACTTCTGTCTATGACATGGAAGAGTTCAAAACGAACGAAGATGAGTTCTTTGGTGGGCAAGTAACATCAACTGTTTTTGCTGAAGCGGCACAGGATATTGATGGCGCTGTCTTCAAAGGCGTGAAATACTTCCCTGTTCATCAAGAAGTATTAAATGCGCTTCATAACGTTCAAGAAGGTGGCGATCCTGAGAAAGAATGGAAAGCTGCGATTAAGCGTGCTGAGGAATTAATAGACCGATAGAAGCAGTATTTGTGATGGGATATGGTGGGTAAACCCACCGTATCCTACTTAATCACCGGAAGTGGGGAGAAAGCGTGATTTCAATGAGTGGACAGGAAAGAGGGGTTAAGAAGAAACGATATCGATCTGAAAAGAAAAAGGATATGATTTCAGGCTATTTGTACGTAGCGCCTTTTTTCATTATTTTTGGAGTGATTGGTCTTTATCCCGCTATATTCAGCGTTTATCTTGCGTTTCAGAAATGGAACGGATTAAGTCCAATGAGCTTTGTTGGGCTCGATAATTTTCGGATCGTTTTAGAGGATCCTCTTTTTTGGAAGTCAGTATACAATACGATCATCATGGGATTAATGGGCACGGCGCCACAAATAGTCGTCGGCATTGTGTTGGCGTTTCTATTAAATCTTACATTCCTTCGATTTAAAAATTTCTTTCGAATTACGATCTTTATGCCGTATATCACCTCGATGGTGGCGGTTGCCCTTATATTCAGTGTGTTATTTAGTAATCACGAGTCATCACTCGCCAACTACATGCTAGGCGTCTTCGGATTTGATCCGGTGAATTGGTCCACATCTGAATGGGGAACGAAAATCGCGATTTCCATTATGGTGTTCTGGCGCTGGGTTGGGTACAATACGATCATTTACTTAGCGGGGATCCAAAGCATCTCAAATGATTTATATGAAGCCGCAACGATTGATGGCGCGAATAAGTTTCAGCAGCTTCTCTATATTACGATGCCTTTGCTGAAACCGTTTATCATCTTAACGGTGTTCTTCTCAACAGTTGGGGCACTACAGCTCTTCTCTGAGCCGACGATTTTCTTAGGCGCTGGGGCATTTACACGAGACGAAGCACTAACGGTCGTTATGTACTTGTACCGAGATGCCTTTAAGCTTCAATCCTTTGGTACGGCCTCTGCGACAGCGATTATCCTGCTTGTGATCATTCTTTTCTTTGCAACAATCAATACGCTCATCACATCAGGCAATGGCCGTAAGAAGAAGGGGGTAAGGTAATGGCGAATCGAAAGGAACGAAAAAAAGTCTCTTTCAGTAAAGTGCTCATCTATCTGTTTCTAGGACTCGCTTCACTCTTATCCTTGTTCCCGTTCTACTGGATGTTTGTGATGGCGACGCGTCCGAGTGCAGCTTATAATTCAATCCCGCCTACGATCACGCCAGGCGGCATGCTAGTCGAGAACTTCCAGAAAGTCCTGAATCAAATTGATTTCTTTCAAGCGATGTGGAACTCCTTTCTCATTTGTTCCATCGTTACGCTTGTTGTGCTGTTTATTAGCTCGCTAGCAGGATTTGCGTTCGCAAAATTTAAATTCCCGGGCAAGAACGGATTATTTATCGCAATTTTATTAACGATGATCATTCCCCCACAATTGGGATTGATTCCACAGTATTTTCTCGTATCGAAAGCTGGCCTTCTCGATACGCTTGCTGGGGTTATGGTTGTGTTCTTCCTTAATCCGCTCGGCATCTTCCTCATGAGACAATATGTGAGCGAATCGGTACCCGATGAGCTGATTGAGGCAGCGAAGCTCGATGGCTGTTCGAACTTTAAAATTTATCGAAGCATCGTTGTCCCGATTATTCTTCCGGCTTTTGCAACGCTTGGCATCATTGTGTTTACAGCGGTGTGGGGAGAATTCTTATGGCAATTTACTGTCTTAAGGGACCCGGAGAATTATACAATCCAGGTTGCATTAGCTTCCTTAAGTAACACGTTTAATATTGATTTCGGAATGATCCTCTCAGGCGTGTTCTGGGCAACGATTCCATTGCTCATTATTTTCTTACTGTTTAATCGCCTATTTATTTCGAGTATTACAGAAGGATCAGTAAAATAGAGGCTCAGCCGATATAGAAATTGCTTCACATAGCGTTTCTTAGTAAGCTATCAGTATAAATTCTATTATGATGTCAGAAGGGATAGCGATGAGCCTAACGATTAAAGATATTGCACAAATGGCAGGAGTATCAAGAGCGACCGTTTCGAAAATTATTAACAATTACGGTGGCATTAGTGAAGGAACGAAGAAAAAGGTTCTTAAAGTAATCGAAGAAACAGGCTTTCAGCCAAGCTTTTCAGCTAAGGCGCTAGCGACAAAAAAATCGAATCTCATTGGCCTGATCTATGCTGGCCGAGTGAACGTTGATTTTACACATCCTTTCTTTATGGAAGTTGTAACCGCATTTAAGAAAACAGTCGGGTTACTAGGATATGACATCTTGATGTTCTCGAATGAACAGTTTTATCAGGACAATGGAAGCTACCTTGCAAGGTGCAGGCATTTTCATGTGGATGGCTGTTTGATCATCACAGGTGAGGAAATTGAGGATGCCATTTATGAGCTAGTGGAAAGCGACATCCCGTGTATGGGCATCGATCTAGAACTCAATGGCCCAAGCTCAAGCTATGTGATGACAGACAACATTAACTTGTCTACGAAAGTGATTCAGCATCTGTATCTTAATTCGGTAAAAGATATTGCTTTCATCGGTGGGGGATCAGATTCTGCGATTTCTAACTTGCGAGAAAAAGGATTCCTACAATCGATGAATCAATTTGGTCTAGAAGTGAGAAAAGAGTGGATTCAGTACGGTGATTTTCATGAAGAGAGCGGTTATGCAGCAATGAATCGCATTCTCCAAGGAGAGGCTAGACCTGAGGCGGTATTTGCGGCTTCCGACATGATGGCCTTTGGTGCGCTAAGAGCAATTAAAGAAGCTGGACTCTCGGTTCCTGAGGATATCCGACTAGTTGGATGTGATGATATCGATGCCTGCCGCTACAGTGCTCCGCAGCTCACGACTGTAAGGCAGAATAAAGAGCTGCTCGGTAAGCTTGCTGCTCATATGCTTCATGATTTAACAAATGGTAAAACAGAATTGAAACCCGTTTTTATTGATTCAGAATTGATCGTGAGAGAATCTTGTGGAAGTAAAGTATAACGAAACAGTTACTGACGTGATAATGGAGGGAAGACAATGGCAATTATACAATTTCCAAATGATATGAAGTGGGGCGCGGCAACCGCAGCCTATCAAATCGAAGGGGCCGTAGATGAAGGTGGACGTGGCCAATCGATTTGGGACACCTTTTCGCATACGCCTGGAAATGTGAAGAACGGAGATAATGGAGATGTCGCTTGTGATAGCTATCACCGTTATGAAGAAGATATTGCATTGATGAAGGAGCTAGGCATTGAAATGTATCGCTTCTCCGTCTCCTGGCCGCGTATTTTTCCGAATGGCACAGGGAAGGTCAATGAAGAAGGTCTTCAGTATTACCATCGTTTTGTTGACGCCCTACTCGATCATGGCATTGAACCTATGTGTACACTTTATCACTGGGATTTGCCGCAGGTCCTTCAGGACAAGGGTGGATGGGCAAGCAGAGAAACGACGGATGCGTTTGCTGATTATGCCGAGCTTATGTTTAACGAATTTAATGGGAAAATAAAGCACTGGATTACGATCAATGAACCATGGTGCGTGTCTTTCCTATCAAACTTCATCGGCGTTCACGCACCAGGCAATCAGGATCTCCAGCTTGCGACTACTATTTCACATCATCTTCTATTAGCGCACGGCAAAGCGGTTACGAGATTCAGAGAGTTAGAAATGGAAGGTAACATCGGGTATGCCCCAAACCTCGAATGGAATGAGCCTTTTAGTAATAAGCAGGAGGACATTGACGCCTGCAATCGTGGGATGGGCTGGTTTATCGAATGGTTCTTTGATCCAGTCTTTAAAGGACGGTACCCGGAATTTATGCTGAATTGGTTTGAGAAAAAAGGCGTTTCCCTTACGCTTGAAGATGGCGACCTTGACGTTATTAGTCAGCCTATCGACTTTGTTGGGATCAATTACTACACAGGCAGCGTCGGAAGGTATAAAGAAAACGAGGATTTATTTGATTTAGAGAAAATCGATATCGGCTATAATAAAACGGATATTGGCTGGAACGTATACGGAGAAGGATTCTATAAGGTCCTTAGCAAATTAAAGGATCAATATGGTGATGTCCCGATCTACATTACCGAAAACGGTGCCTGCTATAACGACGGCGTTGAAGATGGTCAGGTTAAAGATGAGCGTCGGATACAGTATTTAAAGCAGCATCTTACTTCGTTAAGTCGAAGTATAGAAGCAGGCGTGAACATTAAAGGCTACTTAACATGGTCTTTGCTTGATAACTTCGAGTGGGCAGAAGGCTATGATAAACGCTTCGGACTCGTCCACGTTAATTTCCGTACGCTAGAAAGAACGAAGAAGGATAGCTATTATTGGTACAAGCAGACGATCGATAATGGTTGGTTTGATATGGAGTAGGATTGTTCCCCTCACCGTGTGGCGGTGGGGAATTTTGATTTACCGTAGAGTCTCATACTCTATATTAGTCGAATGATGGAAAAAAAGAGGAGGACCCTTAAGAGAAATCGAAATAGCAAGACGGAGGGATTGTATATGAACTATGCCGTATCGGTAACAGATACAACAAAAACAAATGAGATTGAAAAGAGCGGACTACAGCTATTAGCATTTCTTGATACATATGAGAGTGCGCTGCAAGAAATTACGACCGTTGAGGAGCCGCCAAGAGGGATTGTTTTCCACGATTTAGAATCAGCCACAAAGCTGTATTCGACGATTCCATTGCCCGCCTACACTTCGAGAGACTTGATCCACTTAACCCCATTACGAGACACGTGGAAGGATATTTATCTATCCACGGTAAAAGATGTGAAAGAGGCAGCGGATTATTATGAAAACCTTGAAATGGTCGATGTAGCAGAGCTTGTTGCCCATGAATTCACGCACCACGCTGACTTCTTCCATTCAGAATTCGATGATTGGGAAGAAGAGAATGCGAATGATATGTGGTTCGAAGAAGGGATTTGCTTCTACTTACCTCGAAAACTCTTAATGTCAGAAGAGCGATTTGAAAAACTGATGAAGGTGGAGCGATTGTTAATTGACGCTCATAAAGAAAAGTATGGGGAATACACGCTAGACGCATTTGGAGAAGCGGGATATCGAGGTGGAGACGACTTTTCTTATTCGGCTGCGTTTTATGATTATTGGAGAAGTACGAATACAGTTGCTGAGCTAATTGATAGCTACTGCGAAGGCAATGTACGTGAGCTTATTCGCTTGTATCGCAAGTGGGTAGAAGGCGGAGAAAAAGGCCGCCTTCAGGATTACTTTATTAATAGGTTTGGACTTTCGGATGAAATGGCAAGAGTGCTTTGGTTGAGGTGAAGTAGAGTAGTAGTTTGGTTCGACATATTATGACGTAAAGCGGGTGGTGCCTGGCACCATCCGCTTTATGTCTTTGAAAATAAATTTCACTATATTTCTGATAATTAAAGAGGTTACTTAGAACATAAAAATATTTTATTCCCCTAAAAAAGTAGTGGAGACGGTGAAATCGCTATGAATTAATACCTCTCTTAATCCCCGTAGAACAACGACCTTTCCACTAATTCAAAAGTATTTTCATGATTGCGAGAATAATATTTCTAATAATTTTATTTTTGAATAAATATTTTTTCTTAAAACTGTTGTATTAAAAATATATTCATGTATAATCAGATTTACAGAATAAATATTTCACTAAAGAGTCCTTACAGGGGGGATTGAAAGGGAGTCTGGTTCAGCAAAGCGTTAAAATCGCTGTTTTTTTTACTAGGTGTATGAAAGCGGTTACTGAGGTTTGCTGGATTGATTGAAACTTGTCACTTGTCGCAGGGGTCTTATGAAATTGAGAGTTGGGAAAAGAATGCTCTCGCTGTTTTCACTCGGTCTACTTTTAAGTTAGCGACCGAGAAATGAAAAAATAAACTACATAAAGGGGAATGAGTATTTTGAAAAAATTAGCAATGGTACTATCTACTATTCTATTAATTGCCATGCTTGCAGCTTGTGGAAATAGTGGGGAAAAAGCAAGTAGTAATGGCGGAGATGAAAGCGCTTCAAATGGTGGGGAGTCGAAGGTAATTAAAGCAGGTATTGGACTAAATGATCAGCATCCACAGTACAAAGGGTTGTTGAAGTTTAAGGAAATCGTTGAAGAAAAAACAGACGGCGCGATTACAGTTGAAACTTACCACAGTGGTCAGCTAGGCGATGACCGTTCGATGACAGAAGCACTTCAGCTTGGTACTCAGGAAGTAACTGTTCCATCAACAGCACCACTTGCAAACTTTGTTCCAGAATTTAGCGTATTCGATATTCCGTTCCTTTTCCCGAATGAAGAAGTAGCAGATACAGTACTTGATGGGGAAGTTGGTCAGGAACTACTTCAAAAGCTAGAAAGCCAGAATCTTGTTGGATTATCTTACTGGGAGAATGGTTTCCGTGACCTAACAAACAGTAAGCGTGCAGTTGCTACAATGGAAGATTTCGACGGTCTTAAGATCCGTACGATGGAAAATGATCTTCACCTTGACGCTTTTAAAGCACTTGGAGCAAACCCGACACCGATGGCATTTACTGAGCTTTTCACTGCATTGCAACAAGGTACAGTTGATGGTCAGGAAAATCCTTACGCTACAATCTACCTTCAAAAGTTCTATGAAGTACAAAACCATGTTTCAAACACGCACCACATTTACAGCCCGTTCGTATTCTTGATGAGCAAGTCATTCTACGACGGTTTGACAGAAGATCAGCAGAAGATCATGAAAGAAGCTGCGGTTGAAGCTGGTAAGTATGAGCGTAAATTGAACCGTGAAGCAAATGATAAATATCTTCAATCTCTTCAAGATGAAGGCATGGAATATACAGAAATTACACCTGAAGCACGTGAAGAAATGGTGAAAGCTGTAGCACCAGTTATTGATGAATATAAAGGCCAAATTGGTGAAGAAACAGTTGATAAAGTTTACAAAGCAATCGAAGAAGCACAAAAGTAAGTCAATATTGTCAGAGTATACGTTGTCGAGTAACGACGACGTATACTCTTTCTATCTAATTCATTCGTTAAATTGAGAATCTGTTGAGGTGAAAGTATGAATATCATTCGAGCTATAGATCGTAGACTGGAAGAATTCCTGCTCGTAGTCTTTTCAACGTTGATGGTGAGTGTTATTTTCCTGCAAGTTGTGATGCGGGTCACTGGAAACTCCCTATCATGGTCAGAAGAGCTCGGGCGATACAGCTTTATTTGGTTAGTGTACATAGGAATTAGCTACGGTGTGAAGAAGCAGCGACATATTAAAGTGGAAGTCATGCTTCTCTTACTGAAGGAAAAAGGAAAGTTAATCGTCGCAATGATTGCGAATATTTTATTCTTCGTTTTTTGTCTTTACGTCGTTTTCTATGGCTACGATATCGCCAGCCAATTGTTAAGCTTTGGGCAGAAGTCGCCAGCCTTACATATTCCGATGGGGGCCGTATATATGGCAACGCCGATAGGTTTTGGGTTATCTGCCATTCGATTATTACAAAATCTCTATGTTCAGTTCAAAATGCTAACAGGTAAGCAGGAGCTTCAAGTTGAGGACGAGCGTGAACGCATGATGAAACAGGAAGGAGACGATGAGTCATGACAACATTGATACTATTTGGTTCATTTGCCCTTCTCCTGTTCTTAAGTGTACCGATTGGAATTGCGCTTGGCCTTTCAACACTCGTTACAATTTTGTATACAGGAGCTATCCCGATTCCTTTCTTAATGAAGGAACTCGTTACATCCGTTGATTCATTCCCATTAATGGCTGTGCCATTCTTCATCTTAGCAGGTGAAATTATGGGGAAAGGCGGAATCTCGGAGCGACTCTTTAACTTCGCGAATGCGCTTGTAGGAAACAAAACGGGTGGATTTGCGATGGCGACGATCGTAACGTGTATGTTCTTCGCTGCCATTTCTGGTTCAGGTCCCGCAACGGTTGCGGCGATCGGTGGAATTATGATTCCAGCGATGGTGAAGCAGGGATATGATAAGAAATTTGCGACTGCAACAGTTGCAGCTGCTGGTTCGATTGGGGTTATTATTCCTCCAAGTATTCCGATGGTTATCTATGGTGTCGTAGGTGGCGCTTCTATTGGTGACATGTTTATTGCAGGGATTATTCCAGGACTACTAGTTGGGCTTTCACTAATGATTTGGGCATATGTGTATTCGAAAAAACATAATTACCGTGGCTCGGAGCAAAAGACAACGCTAGCAAACGTGTGGAAAACTTTTTGGGAAGCGAAATGGGCTCTTGTGATTCCAGTCATTATTCTTGGTGGGATCTACGGTGGTATCTTTACTCCGACAGAAGCCGCTGTTATCGCAGTTGTGTACGGCATTATTGCAGGATTGTTCTTATACCGCGAGTTAGCATTTAAAGACTTGCCGAAGTTATTAGCAGACGCTTCCTTAACAACGGCAACAGTTCTTATTATCGTAGGATCTGCAACAGCTTTCGGACGTTTGCTAACGATTGAGCAAATTCCAACGCAAGTGGCAAACTTCTTACTCTCCATCTCTGATAGCGAGATCGTTATTATTCTATTAATTACCGTTCTCCTTCTATTAGTAGGTTGTTTCATGGATACGTTAGCAGCAATCATTATTTTAACGCCGATTCTACTCCCAATTGCCGTTAATATCGGGTTCGATCCGATTCACTTCGGTATCATCATGGTTGTTAACTTAGCAATTGGATTTATCACGCCTCCTCTAGGTGTGAACCTTTTCGTTGGTTCAGGTATTTCCGGGCTATCCATTGAACAGTTATCAAAGGCCATTATTCCATATTTCTTCGCGATGGTATTCTCGCTCTTAATGATTACCTTTATACCGGAATTGTCTCTATGGCTGATTAGTTTTGGAGAGTAGCGAGGCATAGTTCTCATTTATTTCATAAATCCCTTGCTTTCATGCAAGGGGTTTTTGTTACATAGTAAAGTCGAAAATAGGAAAAGAGTGGTGATCCCCTTGAAGTCACTGGATGTTGTGACGTTAGGTGAAACAATGGTGTTATTTAGTACGAGAGATCAGGTATCTCTTGAGTATGCTCATCACGTGACGAAGCAAATCGCTGGGGCAGAATCCAATGTCGCGATCGGTTTGTCACGTTTGGGTGTGAAAACGGGATGGATTAGCAAGCTTGGAGAAGACCCTTTTGGTCGCTATGTTCATAAAATCATTCGTGGTGAAGGAGTGGACACGAGTGAGGTTCTGTTTACAGATGAAGCGAATACCTCCGTCTTTTTTAAAGAAAAGGTGTCTGCAGAGAATGTGAATGTGTATTACTATCGGAAAGATTCGGCGGCAAGTCTGCTCAAGAAATCTGATTTGAACGAAGACTACCTGTCATCCGCACGATTTTTACATGTGACAGGCATTACTCCGGCTCTCAGTGAGTCGTGTAAAGAAGCTGTTCTACATGCAATCCGTCTCGCGAGATCAAATGGGTTAACGGTTGTGTTTGATCCGAATATTCGCTATAAGCTTTGGAAAGATCAGGAGGAAGCTCGTAACGTTCTCCTTGAAATCGCTTCTCTATCAGACTATATCCTGCCAGGGGTTGATGAGGCGCACTTTCTAACGGGTGAGCATGACTACAACAAGGCCGCAAATGCTCTATTAACGCGAGATGATCAAACGGTTATTATGAAACTTGGAGCAGAGGGCGCTTATTATTCTTCCAAACACGAATCGGGTGAAGTGTCAGGTTATCCGGTTAAGCGTGTTGTGGATCCAGTTGGAGCTGGTGATGGCTTCGCTGCAGGTGTGATTAGTAGTTTAGTAGAAGGGTGCACAATTCCAGAAGCTGTGGAACGCGGCAATGCGGTTGGCTCATTCGTCGTTCAAATGAACGGTGATGTGGAAGGGCTTCCAACTATGAAGCAACTTGAACAATTTATGACTTCGGGAAAACGTCACGCCGACGTTGAACGGTAGGAAAGGTGGCATGTAAATTGGAAAAAGCGAAGAAGCTGATGCAAATTCAATCTTCAGGGGTCGTTGCGGTAATTAGAAGGCAGCGTCCGGAAGATGTTTTACCTCTGGCTGAAGCCCTCGTTAAGGGTGGAGTAACAACACTTGAGGTCACAGTGGATAGTGAACAGTCGTACCAATTAATTGGAGAGGTGAAAAAACGTCTAGGATCAACAGCTCTCGTAGGAGCGGGGACCGTACTTGATGCAGAAACGGCCCGTACCGCTATTCAGGCGGGAGCCGATTTTATTTTCTCACCAACATATAACGCTAGTCTAATTGAAATGGCAAAACGATACGGAGTCATCTCCATTCCTGGTGTTCTAACGCCGAGTGAAATGGTGGAAGCTTATCAAGCAGGAGCTGATATTGTCAAAGTATTTCCGGCTTCCGCTTTTGGTCCATCTTATATTAAGGATCTACAGGGGCCACTTGGACACATCCCGATGATTCCGACGGGCGGGGTCAATGTTGAAAATATCGGAACTTATATAGCGAATGGAGCAATAGCGACAGGCGTTGGTGGATCACTAGTGAATCAATCGTTCATCGACAATCAGGATTTTGGAAGCATTACAACTCTTGCTGAACAATTTGCGGAAGCTGTTAAAGAAGCTAGAACGGAGAGTGAATCATGAAAATTATGAGTATCGAAACATATGTCGTGCCCCCGAGATGGCTGTTTCTAAAGATCACGACAGACGAAGGCATTGTTGGATGGGGAGAACCTGTGATTGAAGGACGCGCGGCCACGGTTGAAGCTGCCGTTCATGAGCTGAAGGATTATCTGATTGGAAAAGACCCGCTTCCTATCGAAGATCATTGGAATGTGATGTATCGTTCTGGTTTTTACCGAGGTGGACCGATTCATATGAGTGCGATCGCTGGGATAGATCAAGCGCTCTGGGACATTAAGGGGAAATTCTACAATGCGCCGATTTCGGAGCTAATGGGCGGCAAGTGTCGCGATTCGATCGACGTGTATTCCTGGATAGGAGGAGACCGTCCTTCAGACGTAGGCCGTGCAGCGCAAGAAGCTGCAGAGAAAGGGTTTCGCGCGATTAAGATGAACGGTACCGAAGAATTGCAGTACATTGATTCTTATAAAAAGGTTGATGAAACGCTTGAGAGAGTGGATGCGGTACGTAAAGCTGTTGGAAAAGATGTAGGAATCGGCATTGATTTCCACGGTCGTGTACATAAGCCGATGGCAAAGATTCTCGCGAAGGAGCTTGAAGCGTATCGCCCGATGTTTATCGAGGAACCTGTTTTACCAGAAAATAATGAGGCTCTGAAGGAAATCGCTTCCCACACGTCGATTCCGATTGCGACGGGAGAGCGGATGTATTCACGCTGGGATTTCAAAAAAGTACTTGCTGACGGGTATGTTGATATTATTCAGCCGGATTTATCTCATGCTGGCGGAATTACGGAGTGTAAGAAGATCGCAACGATGGCGGAGGCTTATGATGTAGGACTCGCACCACACTGTCCGCTTGGACCGATTGCGTTAGCATCTTGCTTGCAAGTCGATGCCACGTGTCACAACGCGTTTATTCAAGAGCAGAGCCTTGGCATTCATTACAACCAGGGAAGTGATTTGCTCGATTATATTACGGATTCGTCTGTTTTTTCTTACGAGAATGGCAAGGTTTCGATGCTGACTGGACCTGGTCTTGGCATTGAAATTAATGAAGAGAAAGTCGTTGAGATGGCTCGAGTTGGTCATCGCTGGCGCAATCCTGTCTGGAGGCATTCAGATGGTAGCGTTGCCGAGTGGTAAGCAGAGATGACGGTATTTATTCAGGTTGTATTGCCTGTCCTACTTGTGTTTGGTGCAGGTTATTTACTTCAAAAATTAGCTAAATTAGATCTTAAATCTGTTTCGACAGTAGCGCTCTACATCATGCTTCCGTGTCTTGTGTTTAAGACGTTCTATAACGCAGACTTAAACGGTGAATACGTCATGATGCTCGTATTTTCTGCCCTTCTTCTTGTGAGTATTTTAGTCATTAATAAAGTGGTGGCCAAAGTAAAAGGCTATGATGCATCAATGGAGAGCGGCTTAATTTTATCAACGGCATTTATGAACTCGGGTAATTACGGCGCACCGATTATTCTTTTTGCTTTCGGTGAAGCAGGGTTTGTCTATTCCGTATCCTTTCTCGTTCTGCAAGCGATCATTATGAATTTCTTTGGCGTGTACTATGCGGCGAGAGGAAAATCAGGGCTCCGTATGGCGATTGTCTCTGTGCTGAAGATGCCACCGACCTATGCGGTGATTGTGGCACTAATTATGAACCTTGGTTCTATAAAAATGCCTGGGAATCTTATGTCGAGCGTAGATCTACTTGCAAATGCCTCCATTCCAATGGTTATGGTCGTTCTAGGTATGCAGCTTGCGGGTATTTCTATCAAGAATATGGATTGGTCGAAAGCTTCCTATGCTTCCGTCGTGCGATTGATTGCATCACCAGCCATCGCATTTGTGTTAACACTCCTTTTACCAATGAGTGATTTAATGGCGAGCGTGCTCATTGTCTCTGCTGCTATGCCATCTGCTGCAACGACAACCATTTATGCTGTGCAGTTTGATTCAAAACCAGAGCTAGTATCAAGTATTACCTTAATGACAACGTTGCTTAGTGTGATCACGATTCCGCTTCTATTGATGATGTATATCTAGCGAAGCGATCTGTTATTTGAAAAGAAGATGCAGCATGTTTTGCTGACATCATAAATGAAAGGGTGAAGAAATAATGGAGAATAAAGTAGAAAAGAAAATTCCTGTTTATATGACAGAATCTCAAACGATCATCGAATTGAGCCAAATTATTCAGCAATACGACGCAGAAATTATTCTTAAGAAGAATGTGAATGGAAGCATAATTGAAGCGAACTTAAAGAGCTTTCTAGGATTAATCAATCTTCGTTTACATGACGGCGATGAAATCGTCGTGGAATGTGTGGGAGAAGATGCGAAGGAAGCGCTTAGTGAAGTGGAAGTGTTTTTGAGTAAGGGATGATGAGGACGGATGGGGGACAGGTGCGTACCTGTCCCCCGTTCCGTTCCTGCGTTACCACGTTATGACATTAAATACAAAAAGGAGCGATCAGATCATGGGAATGAATTTATTTGATTTAAGTGGCAAGGTGGCAGCTATTTCAGGGGCTACAAGAGGAATCGGTAAATCAATGGCACTTGCTTTGGCGGAAGCAGGAGCGGATATTGCTCTCCTTCAGCGCAATACAGAACAAACGGATGTAAAAGAAGAGATTGAGAAACTGGGAAGAACTTGCGCAATCATTCCGTGTGATTTAGAAAAAACAGACGAAGTAAAGGCAGCCATACCAACCGTAGTCTCTCGGTTTGGAACAATTGATATTCTTGTGAATAATGCAGGGATACAGCGCAGATCACCTTCTGTTGATTTCTCTGAAACCGATTGGGACGAAGTTCTGGATATTAACTTAAAAACGGTATGGCTATTATGTCAGGAAGCTGGCCGTCACATGCTTCCAAAAGGACAGGGGAAAATTATTAATGTTGCTTCGTTACTTTCGTTCCAAGGTGGCATTAACGTTCCAGCTTATGCCGCTGCAAAAGGTGGCGTAGCGCAATTAACAAAAGCACTATCGAATGAATGGGCCAAGCATCATGTGAATGTAAATGCCATCGTCCCAGGATATATTGCAACAGATATGAACACCGCGATACTTGAAGACGAGAAGCGGAACGCTCAAATTCTTGACCGCATCCCAGCGGATCGTTGGGGCAACCCTGATGATTTCAAGGGAACTGCTGTGTATTTATCCTCATCTGCCTCTAACTATGTTCACGGCCATCTTGTAGCAGTTGATGGTGGATGGCTTGGACGATAATCGAATAGTGAATTGAGAGGGAGAGGCATACGATCTTATCTCACATGAATAAGAAAGCGGCTGACAAATATTTTGTCAGCCGCTTTTCATTTAAACGACAAATAGTGACATAAAGCGGGTGGTGACAGGCACCTTACAACCTTACAACTTCTTCCACTCCGACCTTAACATCGCATACTGATATTCATCTACCCACTGCCCTTTGGACATAAAGTTCTGTAGTAAATGGCCTTCTCGTCTCATATTCAATCTTTCCAACAAGGCGATCGATTTATGGTTGCGAACATCAGAAAATGCGATCACTTTGTGTTTCCCTAACGTCTCGAAAATATAGCGGAATAACGCTTCGACAGCTTCAGTAGCATACCCTTTCCCCTGAAAACCCTGGGAAATAGTGAACCCAACTTCAACGATCCGTGGTTCATCTAATAGCGTGTGCAGTGCACAATCTCCAATCAACTGATTTGTATCTGCTAAAGCAATAGCAAATTGAAACCAGCTACCAGGTTGATTTGGCTCTTGAGTAAGCTGACTCTTAACGAATACTTCAGCATCTTCATACTGATAATTATCCCAGGACTGGTACTTAGCAACCTCTGGGTGTGAGCGATACGAGTAGAACGGTGGAATATCTGACATTTGAAATCGTCGTAAAGTCAGGCGAGGAGACTTAACGAAAATTTGGCTAGCTTTTATCATTGTTCTTACCTCCGGAAATCAATGGCGTTTACATTTGTGTTCTCCCACTGAATTATCTCAAAAATCATGAGTGTTTACTATGTTTTGTAAAAAGAGGGGATTTGCATAGCAATGAATGCTTCTTTTTCCCAAAAAAGGTTGCCTCGCCCCAAATGGTCACGTATCCTTAAAAAGCATGAAAATAGGAATTGGGGGAGTACGATGAGTTGGTTCAATCGAAATAAGAATGACATTAAGTGGACAGAGCTTGATGAAGAAACACGTGAAGAGATGCTGGCATTTACGGGTAAAAGGGATAAAGTTTATAAAAAGAAGTGGGAAAAGTTATCGACTAAGAAGTCACCTATTTCGTGGAACTGGGCATCATTTTTCTTAAGCTTGTTTTGGTTTACATACCGTAAAATGAACGTATTTGCATACTTGTTCCTCGGTATTATCGTCATAGTGGACGTTTTATCGATTGTATTTTTTAAGAAAGCATTACCAGGTTCAACGATAGCGCCTGCTTATATTGTTTTGGCTCTGTTTGGAAATAAGCTCTATTTTGATTTTGCGTTAAGCAAAGTAAAGAAGCTGAAAGACCTTTATCCCGATCGTGATGAGCGTCTTGCCGTGATTAAAAAGCGTGGAGGCGTGAGCTGGTTATATGCGCTTCTATTTGTGGTCGTCATGATGATCTACGGTTTTGGAAGTGCGGCTCTAGAAGAGGAAGTTTACTATTCCTACATGGAACCTAAATTCACAGAAGCTGCTGAATTACAGGATTCAGGTAAATTAGATGAAGCGATGGGCATTTACAATGACATCGAAAATGACAACATACCTGTGCCATCCATTCACTTTAACAAAGCGCTTATATATGAAGAGCAAGGAGAATTTGAAAAAGCGTTAATTGAGATGAATACATACATTGGATTAGAGCCTGAGGATGGGGAAGCAATGGAAATTAAAGAAGAGATTGAGGCGAATATGAAATAGAGGGAAGAGAGATGGGGTCAGGTGCGTACCTGACCCCCTTCGCGTACATTTGTCTTTTTCATTTACATATTTCTCCTCTTTTAATCAATAATAAGAAAAAAACCGGATGATTAAAGGAGTGGGTATTATGGATGAAATAAACCAGCAAGTGTTACGAGAAGCCCATCAGGCATGCGGAGATATTGAAACCATTCGTCAGCAGTTGATAGATGCGAGGCAACGAGGAGAACTGGCGTTAGCGCAACGATTTGAAGAAGAATTAATTCGAGCAGAGCAAGTCGCCAGAGAGTGCCAGCGGAAGCTTCAACAAACTACAGCAGGAAGTCTTGAGGGGGAGCAAATTCTCCAGCAGATCACTCATGACTTAACGACGTGTGGTCAAACATTGCGTCAACAATAAGAATGAATAATCCATAGAAAAAGGGGCTGACATGAGAATGTCAGTCCCTTTTTGAGATTTTGCTACGGACGCTGCTCTAAATCCTTCGCCGTCTGACTCATTTGTACATCCTTTTCATTTTTTAATGTGCCAAACAGTACATCAACGAACGGAGTAGAAACACCGTACCAATAATTTTCGTTTTTATAATGATGCAAAATGTGCGTTTTCTTGATCCACTGCCCAAACCTTGTTTTGGGCTTAAACGGTCGATGGGCAATGTAATGTTTCCATTCGTAGACGAAGAACATAGCGAGCAATCCTGTGCTAAAGGAAAGTGAGAGCAGTAGAGATCCAGACAGGACATAGAAGATCAAACAAAGGAGCAGCAAATTCGGAAAGCTATACCAGATCGGTAGAAATAATAATTTGAGATCATTCGGCATTTTGTGATGGTCGTAGTGCAACCGTTTAATAAGCTTAAGAAGTAATGGATTGTTAGGTGTTTTAATGTGAAACAAAAAGCGGTGTGTGAGGTATTCACTAAACATATAGGTGACAATCCCAATGATTATAAACACTGGGACAAGGTGAGAGAGGGTCATTGTCAGTAAGAAGCCAAGAACGATGAGAAATAGGATAAACATGATCAAGATATCAAGGTGGAAGAAAAAATCACGATACAATCCTTTTGCTTTCAAGTTATATGCCCCCGTTCATTTTCGTTTTCCAGAGTTCCAGGCTCGTAGACATCATCTCTTTCGTCAGAGACTCTGCGTGATCAAGATCTCCTTTTAACGTAGCTTCGAGAAACTGCTCATAATAGTGCTTTGATGCTTGACGATGAGAAGGGTCTAGAAAGTACTTTTCAGCCATTTTGCCATAGATGTCTTGAAAACTATTAAGGATTAGAAGAAAGATGGGATTATGTGAGAGCTCAGCAATGTTTTTCTGTAGACTCCAATCAAAATTAGCGTATGATTTCGGATCGTCTGTTAGCTCTTCAAGTGGGATGAAAAGCGAAATGATTTGGAGTCTGTGATGAAGAAGAGCATCCCGGACATAAGCAGGTGTTAACGTAATACGTAGCTCGAGCATGTAAACGATAAACTCATCAGGTATATCTTCGTGGTGCTGGAGGATGTTCACGATCGTCATTAAATTGCCATGCTTCCAGTAATCATTTACAATCGCTGGCGCACCTTTACGAATCGTTATCCATCCATCACGCTCTAGTCTCTGTAAGGCTTCACGAATGGTAGGGCGACCTACTTGATAGTGGGTAGCGAGTTCTCGTTCAGGAGGGAGCGGATCGTTAGTCGCCCATTCTTGTTCTAAAATAGAGTGTATGAGCTGTTTAGTGATTTTTTCGGACGATCGTTCTTTCATTGAGTGTGATCACCTCGATTCTGGTAAGACCAGAGTTTTTGTTGGTAATACCATTATAATATAAGGGAAAGGGAATATGTGGGTTTTTGTTTGAAAATTCTGTTTTGTAATTAATGATAGAATACAAAAAAACTCTACAAATGAAATTTTTGTAGAGTTTATCAAAAGAGGTATTCGATAGAAAGGGAAGTTGTCAACTATTTTCCATTTGATAAGAGGCATACGCCCCTATATCCTTGAGAGTGTTTTCCCACTGTTCTTGATCAGCCAAATAAATATAAACGGGTTTCTTAGGGTCTTCTGTATATTCACTAATCCAAACGCCTTTTGATGAAGGGAGGAAGAAAATGATATTTTCTAGATAAATTTCTTCTTCAGGTGTCACGATGTTAAAGTTGGAGATGTTGAATAGAGTCCAGTCGAATTGTTTAAGGTCCTCTGTGAAACAGTTAAAACTAGTTTCTTCTGATGGTGTGAATTTAGATTTCTTTCTTACTTTATCTATTTTGTTAGGATTACTTAACAGATCAAATGATCGATCGCTAAGAGAAAACGGCTCTACTTTTTCATAGTTTTCGAATGTAATGCCGTAAAATGCTTTCATATGATCTGAAATCTCTTCGGAAGAGATCAGAGAAAACTCATGAATGATATCCCGATCAATAATATGGGAGAGCCATTCGTCTCCTTCATAATGATGGAGCATTAAAACAGCTTTTTGTGGAGCGTTTGAACAACGAATCATCCGTTTAGAAGCGACGTACTTCGTAAGAAAATCAGTTGTTTCTTTCGTAAGAGGATTTTCTCCTTTTGCCTCTCGTTCTTCATCCCACATTTGCTTTAAAATTAGTTGTTTACTAGTTGCTTCT
The DNA here is from genome assembly GCF_056173665.1 of Anaerobacillus sp. QJM3NY_17. NCBI lineage: Bacteria > Bacillati > Bacillota > Bacilli > Caryophanales > Bacillaceae > Anaerobacillus > Anaerobacillus sp. QJM3NY_17. The sequence continues at coordinate 1,278,683 of NZ_CM149685.1, forward strand.
AAAATAGCAATCCATTCTTTTTCAGACTTTTCACCGATTGCCGACTCCGCTATTCCTTTAGCAACACTTTGATGGCCAATCGCACTAACCATAAGGGCTAGCTCTTCTGTTGTGCAGGTTAGTAGGTGGTTCATTTATATACCTCCAATTTTTCATAAAAAGATGGCTTTTAAAGATCGGTAGATAACTTGATACACAATGATAGATAATATGATTTGAATTATCAAAGCTGACAATAGGTAGATTTTTCTTAGGAACCAATTATATTTTGCGGATTTTGAATACCAATAATAACCAGAACCGATCGTTATTTTCATAGAAAAATTCATTGCTTTATGAATTATATTACTAGGGTTTTGGACAAGGGTAGATAAGTAAAAATTCACCATAGTTCTTTCGAGTAATAGAATAGTGACCCCATACATAACTTGTATCCCTAATATATAGAATAATAAAATTCTGATAATTTCTATAAACTCATTCATTGTAAATCCCATTTTTTGCTCCATTTTTATTAATCAAATGATCAAGCTGTAACATATTAAACTGAATCTGCTTAGTGTTATAAGAATACTGCTTTCATCGATCTATATATAATTTGATAAATAACAATAGATAAAACCCCTTGAACAAAGAGTGCAATTGCAAAGAAGGTTTTTCTTAAAAACCAATTGTAATGTGCTACTTTTTTGTAAATAAAATAAGCAGAACCTGTTACTGACATGGATATAATATTTAATGTTTTCTCTAGAAAATTACTTGATTTTCTGTCTATATCAAAAACATATGTATTAATCATTATTCTTTCAAGTAAAAGAACACCCAGTCCAAACATAAATTGTATCCCTAATAGGTACAAGATTAATATTCTCGCTATTTCAATAAATTCTCTGATGGTAAATCCCAAAACGTTCACCTTCTTAAATATGTTTATTAATTAAACCAACTTGTAACAGATTTTCCAACTTTGTTTATCATACCATCAACACTTTCTCCTATCTCTTCTCCTAAATCTTTTATTTTATCACCATATTTCGAACTAACAATACCACCTACTAATCCGCCAATTGCACCTCCAACCACAATACCAACTGGTCCTCCAACGCTTCCAATAGTTGCACCGACCTTAGTGCCAACACCAATAGCAACAAAATCAGTGCCAAATCCGAAAAATGCTCTTCCAGCCTTTTCTGCAACACTCTTATTTGCATTTTCAGGAGCAGAAAATTCACCTAAATTAGATACTACAGAAATTCCTAAACCTACAATTGAAATCCCTTTAGCAGCTCCACTAAAGCCTTTTGCACTTGCAGTGTTTGCTAAAATATCTTTAGTCCCGGTTTTCATTCGATCTACGGTTCCTTTTAATAAATCTGACCCACTTAATTTATTAAAATTCTTAGGAAAGCCTGCAACATGCTTATAAAGGTGTGCTGGACTATCATATGAAGATACAAATTTATGCATCGGTTTCATGAATGGATTTGTAGGAGAAGAGGCTCTTGAAAAATCTAAGATTTTTTTTGCAAGAGGTGAACTATGGCCTCCTCTACTTGTCCAAGAGGGATCTGTTTTTACACTGAATTCATAGTTTCCTTTTATTCTATTCCAAATAGTTGGTTTGCTACCGAAATAATGAATATCTAATTTTCTTGATACTAAAAGTGTTGTTGCAGATGCTAAAGTTTGATAACCGACTAACAAGTTATCTCCAAAGCTCATTTGCTTATTGATGTAATCAAATGGAGACGTAAACATATTACCATAGCTTGCTAACTTTTGATTTGTTAGTTGGGATTGGAGACTATTGTAGCTTGATAAGTTATCTAACTGTTTGTCAGAATAACTATTGATGTTTATACTCCCGCCATTAAACATCTCCCGAACGTCTTCAATAAATGCTTTAATAGTATGCAAATCTTTCTCAACATTGTCTAATGCTTTCGTTTGAGCTTGATCGAATTTCATTAAATCTTCAACGGTTTGATCAGATTCTTTTAATGCTTTTAGGTATGTACTATGGAAACGATCATCATCTAACTTTGGAGCATAAATAATATCGCTTACGCCGCCAATAATTGCGTTTGTTTCAGTAACTAGTTGTGATGTATTGTTATTCGCTTTGTTCAATCCGTTGGTTAAATCATTTTCGATGAAGTCTTGTCTTATGAAACCTTTTTCGGAAGACTCAAGAGTCAGTTCAGCATCTTTTATTTGCGTAAGGGCATTTGAGTAACTCTCTAGAGCATAGGAAAAGGCTTCAAGAAGTAAAAAGTGGAAGTCTTGATAAAAAGAACGGACTGATTCACCACCCTTACCACCAAACGCATCATCTAAGTTAGCGAACTCTTTTATATTATCCATTAGACTTTGAAGTTGATCATTTTGAGTTGATAATGCTTTTTCTAAATGATTGATATCAGATTGAAAAGACTCAGCATCTAAGACTTTCATAAACTCATATGCCTCCTATCGCAATTTAATGGACGAAGATAGTTGTTGATCAGTATTTTCCATATCTGATAGAGCTTTGCGGACAGATTCATTATTTGCCACAAGAACTTCTTTGTAAGAGTTACCTATTTCAGTTAGGAGCTGGTTCAGTTGATTCATTCGATCAACAACGTCTAATCTATTTTCTGTTGCAAGGTTATGTGGTACTTCTGTTTTAAGGGAATGCAGTGTTTTTTCAATTCTTGAAATGGATTGTTCTACTTCACCATATTTGATTCGTATCTCTTTACTCATTGAACGGATGTCCTTTCTTTTTCTTCGTTTTTAAGCCGTAGTTTTTCGTGGGAAATACTTGATTCTACCATTCCTATTTCTATACGCAGTCTCGTTATTTTGTCTTCTAATGTTGATAGGACTGAATTAAGTTGAGAAATCGATATATCGTTATAAGCTTCTTTCTTGTCTTCACGGATATTCTTAAAAGAATCTGCTAACGTACCGTGCCAGGTGGAAGGGGTCAATTCAGGATCGTCAACCATATGTCGATTATGTATAAATTCATTCTGTATACTATCAAGCTTTCTAGTACATGTTTCCAATCGGGCTAATTGTTCCCTTTTTTCAGTTAGGTCTGTTTGTAATTGAGATAAATAGGACATTTGCGGTATCCCCTTTGTATGGTTGATAAGAAAAATCATACTCAAGAGAGAGGGGGTCAGGTGCGTACCTGACCCCCTTCGCGTGATGCTTGACGATGAGAAGATTCTAGAAAGTATTTCTCAGCCATTTTGCCATAGATGTCTTGAAAACTATTAAGAATTAGAAGAAACATGGGATTATTGGAGAGCTCAGCAATGTTTTTCTGTAGATTCCAATCAAAATTAGCGTATGATTTCGGATCGTCTGTTAGCTCTTCAAGTGGGATGAAAAGCGAAATGATTTGGAGTCTGTGATGAAGAAGAGCATCCCGGACATAAGCAGGTGTTAACGTAATACGTAGCTCAAGCATGTAAACGATAAACTCATCAGGTATATCTTCGTGGTGCTGGAGGATGTTCACGATCGTCATTAAATTACCATGTTTCCAATAATCATTTACAATTGCTGGCGCCCCTTTACGAATCGTTATCCATCCATCACGCTCTAGTCTCTGTAAGGCTTCACGAATGGTAGGGCGACCTACTTGATAGTGGGTAGCGAGTTCTCGTTCAGGAGGGAGCGGATCGTTAGTCGCCCATTCTTGTTCTAAAATAGAGTGTATGAGCTGTTTAGTGATTTTTTCGGACGATCGTTCTTTCATTGAGTGGGGTCACCTCGATTCTGGTAAGACCAGAGTTTTTTTTGGTAATACCATTATAATATAAAGAGTGGGAGATGGGTGGTCTTTGTTTGAAGATTCTTTCTTTTGAAGAGGTGGGAGCGGGAAGGAATTAAAAGTTAGCAATAAAAAAACTCTGCAGATGAGGCTTTTGCAGAGTGTTTATGTTCTGTGATATAAAGAATAGAGATCTCCTACGGAAAAAATCATTTAATATAAACAAAAAATTAAACAACCACTTATTTATCATTAGGGAATTTTAATACGATTGTTTTTTACTTTATTTACGTTCCTCTAGGAACTGAAGAACCTCATCTATGTCTGTGGAATACAAAAGAGTGTATTCAAAGTCAAACATAGTTAGTTGATTCACTACAAGATACTTATCCGCCGGTATCGCGTTAATAAACCTCTTCCACTTATATTTCTTTTCCATCTTCAATATTTCTTGATCAATTCGCTCCTGATCTATTTTTAATACAGCGAAACTTTCAGTAACGATTTTTTTGTTTGGAAATTTCCTTTCCAAAATCTCAATAAATTTGGGTATGAGATTAGCGTCAGTTACAACATCCACATTACCAACTAGATCAATTTTATCAAACATTTCATCATGGAAGCGGTCGTCATTGGAAGTAGGATTAGTAAAAATAGCTACACAAAAACGATCTTTTTTTCCTTTAGGTTTATTAAATACCATGGGTTTTCTCCTTGCTAACTTTTGATGGTACTTTAACTCTTTCCATTACACTAAGAATCTCCTGGAGTAGATTTGTTCCTGAAGATTGCTTTGCCTCAAGCCACTCACATCCATCTTGATTAATCATTTTTAGGGTCCAGTTATATGAAGGAGAAGAGAGGACGTGTACACCCTCAATATTCCATACATCATCTTGTTGATAATATATGATCAAGCGATTAGAGTAATGATAGCGTTGAATAGCGCGTTTAAATTGAGCAAGTAGCATGCTGTTTTTATTCAATTGGTTGTTTTGTATAACTTCGTCAACATTATGTATCCTTCGCTTTATTATGTACTGATTATAATCAATTGGATCCAAGAATAGTTCTTGGTTAAGTCTATGTGGTAAATGTTCTAAGCCCATTAACATACGAGGCACTATAACTTGTCTCCATGTAACCTCTGGAGATGAATGAACGTATACTTGATATTTGCAGTTATTGTGTTTTCTACACTCAATAATTTGATCATCACCAAAATAGAATAAGCTCTGTCCTTTTAGGTCAGTTGTGATTTCTACTATGAGATTTGTTTTTGCCAATACCCACATGGCTTGGATAAATGATTCTTCAAATTTCAATTCTTCATCTGTATAATTCACAAGATTTTTGGCATAAAGCTTTTTAAATGTCTCTTCCCAAGCATGCTTCATTTCATTGGGATTATCAAAAGGTGAAGAGATGCCAATTAAGACTTTTCCTCCAAGAAATTTTACTATTAAATAGATTTCTTTTTTGGATAGGGTCCATGTTTTCATAGCTTATCTCCTTTTAGTATATAAAGTCCTTACCTCATGTTCTTAATATAATTTTCCCTTTCACTTTTCGAAAGATTAAAGTCCGGACGTAATTTTTTAACAGTATCATAATTCTGCTTGATGAAAATATATTTCTGGATCCATGTTGATAAGAACGATGTTAACACTGTAAATATTGCTAATATTAATATAAGTACTATCAGTTGAAGAGAATCAGTGACAAACGAAGACATTAACAACTGTGCAATGATATACCCGAAGCTGGACATAACTACGATAGGTGCAACATTAATTTTAATTCCTTGTTTTTGATTTTTTTGGAAAGTCCGTTTCTTTAACATCTTCCTATAATAAATGTGAAAGAATAATAGCAACGAAATAATAGCTACAAGCCCAATATAAAAGTAGTAGTTTTGTTTTACACCAATATTAAAGAATAGGAACTTTTGAATAACTAGAAAGTAAATATAGGTTGTTACTAATCCAAGAACGCCAAAAAATAAGTAGAAAGCATGTTCAAATTTATAGGGAGCAATAAAGCAGACAAGTCCCCAAAGGTTAATTGCTATGATAGGAATAATGCCAGCCCAAAATAATTGGATAGAAAAAGGAGCACTTATCAAGGGGATAATCCCCATAATATCTAAGTAAATAAACAAGAACCCAAAAATATAATGCCGATTATTTTTGGGTAGTTGTAGTTTACTAATATAGGAAAATGTGAACTCGTCGATGTCTTTACCTTTTTTCAAATGTCGTCACCTCATTTGTTATAGATTAAAATTTGATTAATCAAACCAAGGCACAATAGAATTAATACCTTCTCCAATATCATCTAATAATGCAGTTGTACCTTTCTTAATAGCATCACCGATGGAGTCCAATTCTCCATCATTATCAACATCCATGAATTTAAGATCACTCAAAGCAGTAGTAATGAAGATTCCTGCTAACGCACCAGCTAATGCTCCGACTGCAAGTCCAACTGGACCTCCAATAACGCCTCCCGCAAGAGCACCAGCATATGCTGAAGCTACTATTGATGACCCAGCAATTACAACATCCCCTGCTACATTGCCGGCGATTTCGCTGGCTGTTTTTTCTTGTTGAATGCCATGAATAATATCACCAGTTACAGTGGCTGCTACTCCCACAACACCAATTCTATTTCCTGCCCATTTAAAGGATGCTTTAATGTTTGTCATAGGATCAACTAACTTATAAAGTTTTGGATAATTGGTAGCGTTAGTACCAGAATAAGTTTTCTTATTGAATCCCATTAATTCAGGATTCGTCACATGAATTCTTGTTTTAGTAGCACCTTGGGCAGTTAAGTAGAATTCCCTTTTAACCCCAAAGCCATTAAAATTTTTATTAATACTCTTTGCGGTAGTGTAACCGGTAGCGGTCGCTACACCAAGATTCGTAGCCGCATTAATAGAATTCTCTCGCCAAGATTCAAAATTTAAACCTAGAGTAGGAGAAGGGTCCCAATTCATCTCGTTGTTGAAATCGGAAATACCTACACCATTTGATATGACTCTAGGGTGTTTCGTAATAGAAGAAAAAGCATCGGTAGATATAATTGGTTTTTCGGAAATTTGATTATAATCATTATTCGATTGATATGTATCAACTGATAATTGTCCACTTTCAAAAAGTTCGTGGATTTGATTAATATATTTATTCATTAACTGGATATCTTGATCAACTTTATCTAGAGAGATCCATTGATTTTGGTCAAATTGAAATAACTTTTCTACTGTTTCATCTTTATGTTGCTTTGCCGATCTAAGTTGTTGATGGAATCTATTATCATCTAAAGGTGGTATTGAGATGATGTCATTTACACTATGAATCGTTTGATTTGCATCATTGGTAATATCGATTACCGTATCTTTTGCATATGTTAATCCAGTCTCTAAATCTTGTCCTAGAAAGCTTTCTCTTATTAATCCATTCGAAGATGGTTCGTAAGATTCCATCTCATTCTTTAAATCGTCCAAAGTTGATTCATATGTTTCTATTACCTGGTTATAAAATTCTAGAAATGAATGGTGTGCATCGTTATAGAAAGCTCTTATTGATTGGCCTCCTTTTCCTTTGAAGGACGCTTCAGTAGAAATAAAGTCTTGAATAGCAGATTGGATATTACTTATTTGATCTTTTTGCTGTTTAAGATCTCCTTTTATTTTAATTAGTCCATTTTCAATTGATTTGACATCCAGGGTCTTCATTATAGCATTCATCTCCTAACGTAATTGGATAGAGGAGGAGAGCTTTTTGTCGGCGTTCTCTAATTGTTGAACCGAATCTCGTACGGTCTGGTTGTTTTCGGTAAGAATCTGTTTGTAGGCATTTCCGACCTCTGTTAGCATGTGATTTAACTCATTTAATCGGTTTACGACGTCTAGCGTATTCCCTTCTCCGGTGTTCTTTGGTAGCTCTGCGTTAAAGGAGGTCAAGCTCTTCTCAATGCGACTGATCGATTGTTCAACTTCACTGAACGTTACTAGCAATTCGTTACTCAATTTGCATTTCTCCTTTCCCTCGCTTCTTCTTCTAAACGATGTGTTTCCTGGGTTATGTTTAATTCCAATGCTTGTATTTCACGACGAAGATAATCTGCTTTATTTTCCATTGTCGTAAGTGCGAAGTTTAACTGATTGATCGATAAATCTTGATAAGCCATCTTCATATCTTCGCGTATATTTTGGAACGAGTTCGCTAATTCCCCGGCCCATGTAGCGGGGGAGAGCTCAGGTTGATCGACAAGCTGTTTATTTTGGAGAAATTCACTCTGTAACCCATCTAGCTTCGTTAAACTAGCTTGAAGGCGGATGAGCTGAGCTCGTTTTTCCGCTACTTCAGATTGTAAATAAGATAAATAGGACATTTGCGCTATCCCCTTTGTATGGTTGATAAGAAAAATCATACTCAAGCAGTAGTATATGGTACCAAATGGAAGGGTTCTGGTAAATAGGTTGTTCTACCTGTTCGTGAGACTGACGTACGGGGTACTTGTACCTATACCCGTTTCCTGATTCTTAGTAACCATATTTTTGTAAAAATGGTAATAGTGTTAATCGGTGGTTTTTTATAGCTTCATAGAGTTTACGTAGCCTTCACTAACAGGTTTGATTATGAAAAGGAGTTAGATGTTAAATGGTTAGGGTGTTCGTTTATCGGGAAAGTACGGAGTAGACTCTGTTAAAGAATGTTCATACTTTTGCCATAACAAAAACGAGATTGGCGCTGTTATAATTAGGATAGAAGTCATGAATCAGTTCACCTAGAAAAGGAAAGAAGGAAAAATGATGAGCACAGAATCTGAATCTAAACTATTGTTTTCATTGAGCATTGTGCAGTTTATCCTATCTGCGTTAATACTTTTACTTCCGATTATGTATCTGATTACTCCTGAAGAGGAGAATTTACTATTATACGGCATTATGGGATTTGGCGTAATTAATTTACTTGCTGGTATTTCGAAACGTATCAAAGGGGAGCACCGTTCTGGTATGTTTTACTCCATCGCGGGAGTTGTCCTGTTTGCGATTGGTGTAAGCATGTTGATGTTTTAATAGATTCTTATAGTAGACAGACCTATTCTCATGTGAGAGTAGGTCTGTTTTTGTATGGAGTAGGGAGAACGTTTGGCTGCATCTCTTCATTAAGCGCAGGTGATTCGACAGGAAGTTACATAAAGCGGGTGGTGACAGGCACTCGTGGGTCTTATCTACTAAAAAAAGTATTTGAATATTTCGGAATATTATCTATAATCAAGGTAAAGGGTGGAAATATTTACAAGGGTATACAAGGGCGATTTGAAGGCATGTATTTCTTGCTTTTGAGGAGGTGATGAGAAAAGTGAATGGATACATAAAAGCCCCAGAATGTTTTGTCTTGGTGGACACATTCTGGGGCAGTTGTTGGCGTGCAAACCAACATTGATTTTAGTATACCCTGTATTCAAGCAGAGGGGAACCGTAATGGTGAATGCGAATGAATCTTATACCCGATTTAAAGGGACGGAAGGGAAAAGTAGGCATGGTCAATAACGAAGTAGAAATCTTAAATGACTATGAAATTAGTAAAACGACCAGGGCGATTGTAGTGGCGAAAGAGGTTGGGTTTAGTTCGAGAATTTATGATCGATGCGGTATCTATTTATCAACAACATCTCCAGTAGATTTAATTAGGCAGGCTTGTCTTGAAGCTGGGGTTACGTATGAAGGGCGAAGAAAGGCGGTTATCTATCATTTGAAGTACGAACAGCAGACGCCCATCATCGTTTCCAATTGGAATGCGATTTCGGTTTTTCCAACAGAGTCACCTGAAAGCATCGATTGCTGCTGGGTATTTTACCAGCATGTTAGAGATGTGTATGCGATCACGAAGAATACTACAATGATTTTGTTTCAGGATGGTTTTGAGCTCCTGGTTCCTGTCTCAAAGGGCAGACTACAAAAGCAAATGGAGCGAATGGGGCGCTGGATTAGTCATTATTCGAATAATCCTGTTTATTGTTGAGAGCGTTGGAGGGGTCAGGCACGCGCCTGACCCCTTCCAGAGAAAAAGGTGGCAGTGGATGGTTTTGATCAGGATGGTTTGCTTGATGTGTTTCCTGGAGGAGGTTGTGATCCTTTATGGATCGCAGTGATGAGAGTTAATCAGGAACGTCTTGGTGAGGGAATAAAGAAAATGGTGAGAACGAAGCGTTGGAAGTATTTCTTCAAAGGTATTCCTGAGGAAGAGTATGAAAAAGTGGAGGATGTCCTTCACTTTGACCCGAAAGAGGCAGTTCTTCAATCAGGGAATCTATCAGAAGTGAGAGCTTTTCTGCAGAAAAAAATGAGATAGAAGTACGTACCAACCACATTACCAATTACTTGAAGGATTGAAACAAGTAAAACGAGAAGTAGTTAGTGTGATAGATCATGGTGTTGGAGGTGGAGGTAGATGGAAGATACAGTGTTCTGGATTATGATCGGCGGTGGTTTACTGTCCCTCATTGCCTGGGGATGGTATTATGGGTCACTCGGAAAACGAATTGCGAAGGAAGAAGAAAAGGCAGGACGAGATCTCACGTATGAAATCAATCCGTTTACGGGGAGTTCGCACGGTGTTGATTCGAAGAAGAAGCAGGATTGTAAATAAGGTGATACTCTGCTAAGTGCTTGGAGATTTTGGTTTGGTGATCAGTTTGTTCTTGATCCTCACTTATATTGAATTCCTGAAAAAGAAGGCGGGATTAAGTAGGAAATACAGATGGACGAGAGCGATGGGATCGATGATGTTTTTTACTTGTCTCACCATCTATTCGTATCTGAAATAGGCAGAAGGAGTGAAAAAGCTGCGTTGTAGCGCAGCTTTTTTCTGTCGATTATTTTCATGTGGAAAGGGTGAACGAATAGTGGATTTGAAGCTAGCATTGGAAAAATTGAATTTGAACGATAGGCAAGGAGATCTTGATCACCTTATTAATAATATGCTTCAGCAAATCGGTAGTACAGATCCTGTTTTAAGAGATGAACTCATTTATACGACGTTTGGCAAACTGGTTATGATGGATTTCTTAAATGAAGAACAATTGACTCATCTATTGAACGTTTGTCTTGATCAAGATCACCTTTTTTATGAAATGGGAGAGCGAGAGACAGACTCGGTTTTCACACGTTCTTTCTCGGCTTTGGTGGTTGCACTTGTAGTCGAAAAAGATCGCTCAAATCGTTTCCTTAAGAAAGAACAAATCGAAGCTTCGATAGAAGGAATTATACGTTATTTACAAGCAGAGCAGGATACGCGCGGGTTTGTAGCGTTAAAGGGGTGGGCGCATAGTATTGCTCACGGAGCAGATGCTCTTGCGGAATTAATCAGACATCCGTTTTTTGATAGGGAGAAAACGGTTGAATGTCTTGATGCGATTCAAGAGTGCCTTTTCAAAGAAGGTACATATGTGGACGATGAGGACGAACGGCTTTTGTTTGCGATCGAAGCGCTTTTGGAGAAGGGAATGAAGGAGGAGTGGCTGAGTAATTGGGTGACGTCACTTAGTGACAATCTTGAATCCCTTTTTGAAGTGGAAAGGTATAGTGTGGCATTCTTTCATAAGAAGGGGAACGTCTTAAGTTTCCTGAAAAGCTGTTATTTTAGGCTGTTGATCAGGGATACGTGTTCTGATGCGAGGAGTGTAATTGAAGACGTCGTGGAGAAATGGACGAGGAAGATTTATTTAGGAGATTGAGCGTGGTACATAAGAAGCGGTGTTACAACGATCTAAGCGTTATGGAATAAACCCTTAGAAAGGAGTAGTCTCAGTACCAAAATTATTACCAGGAAAGCTAGTCTTGTTTGTACTAGGAGTATTTGTTGTTCAGATCATAGTTTTTGTATGAATCAACACTTGGGAGGTAAAAGAATGATGGGAATCGTATTAACGATAGTACTGTTTATTGTCAGTCTGTTTATTCTATATGTCGTCATCGAATCAGCCGTTAGAAGAGGGATTAATAGTTCCGTTATTGGGAAGTATCTTGAGGAAAACCATGGAATGAAAGAAGAGCATAAACCTTCTTTTTTAGATCATGATCTGGATAGTGATGAGTGAGCGTTCGTTCAGAAAGTTGAAGTCAGCAAGCAATAACACACAGGAAAAGGAGGTGTTTCTCTCGATGAGAAACACCTCCTTTCTACTTAATGCTTAAATTTCAATAATCTGAGTGCATTTAAAATAACGATTAAGGCTGCGCCGGTATCGCTTAATACAGCGATCCAAAGTGTGAGCCAGCCCGGGAAGATGAGGGCAAGCGCGATCACTTTAATAATGATTGAGAACCAGATGTTTTGTTTAATAATTCTTAATGCTTTTTGGCTTAACTTCATTGTATGTGGAAGTTGATCAAGATTATCGGCCATAAGAATAATATCGGCTGTCTCCATCGCTGTGTCAGTTCCAGCGCCACCCATCGCAATACCTAGGTCGGCAGTTGCGAGTGCAGGAGCGTCATTGATGCCATCTCCAACCATGGCTACTTTGTACCCTTCCTGTTGTAGCTTCTTAATGGCGTCTACTTTATCTTCAGGAAATAGCTCCGCAAAATAACGATTCACATTTGCTTCTGAAGCAATCGTTTTGGCCGTTCCTTCATTATCTCCAGTTAGCATGACCGTTTGTTTGATGCCGCTTTGTTGTAATGCGTGTAAAGCCACGGCAGATGTATTTCGGATTGTATCAGAGACGGCAATCGTCCCAAGAATTCCTTGCTGTGTTCCGATAATGACGACGGTTTTACCGTTACGCTGCATTTCTTGTACATCTTTTTCTATATCTGTTAAGGGAATAGACAGTTCATCGAATAATTTTGGATTCCCGGCGTAATAGATCGTGCCATTGATTGTGGCTTGAACGCCTTTACCAACGATGTTTCGAAACAGCTCACCATGCTGTGGTTGGATGCCTTTATTGTTTGCATAGTTTACAATCGATTTTGCAATCGGGTGAGTGGAATGGTTTTCTAATGTTAAGGCGATGGATAGTAATTCTTGTTCTGATCCGTTTGACGCCTTAATGTCGGAGACTTTCGGCTTACCTTCTGTTAATGTTCCTGTTTTATCAAATGCAATAGCGGTGATCGCACCTGCTTTTTCTAAAAATGTACCGCCTTTAATTAATACGCCATTCTTAGCAGCATTTCCAATTGCTGACACGATCGCAACAGGTGTTGAAATAACGAGTGCACATGGACAAGCGATAACTAGTAATTCAAGCCCTCGATAAAACCATTCTCCCCAAGTTCCGATGTTGAGTATTGGTGGTAAAACCATAACGGCTAAGGCGAGCACGAACACGATCGGTGTATAAATTGCTGCGAATTTATCGATGAAGGCTTCCGTTGGCGCTTTCTGTTCCTGTGCTTCTTCAACGAGATGAATAATTTTGGCGATCGTCGTATCGTCAGCTAACTTCGTAACTTTAATCTCAAGAGAGCCGTGTTCATTCATGGATCCAGCATAGACGGTATCGCCGATTCCTTTATCAACAGGAATTGATTCACCTGTAATCGGAGCCTGATTAACGCTTGATTCTCCTTGAATGATTTCCCCGTCCAATGGTAGTTTATCACCTGGTTTAACGACGATAGTTTCACCAACAGTAATACGCTCTACAGGTTTCTTCACCATTTCTGAACCAGCTTTAACCCAGGCTTCTGGAGGAGCTAGATCCATCAGGTTATGAATCGAATTTCTCGTTTGTTCGATGGATTTTGTTTGTAGGTAGTTTCCGATAGCAAACAGCCAAACCACGACAGCCCCTTCAAGCCATTCACCGATTAACGCAGCGCCAATCGCAGCGGCAGACATAAGAACGTTCATGTCGAGTGAACGACTTTTGATTGCATAGAAGGCACTTCTAACAGGTTTAATACCACTGATCACAATCGCAATGGCGTATAGAATGGTTGAAACGATTGAAGGGATGATCGTAAAAGAACTTATGAGACCTAGCGCTATTAAACTACCAGAAACGATCACTGAAGCATTTTCATTATTCTTCTTAGTATGTGTTGATTTTATAGTATCTGGAACCGCCTTGAATCCAATTTTGGAAACTTCTTTCATAATGCTTTCCTCTTGAGTAGAAGCGTCAATTTTCATTTTCCCTGTGGAAAAATTAACGCTCACATCTTTAACGGTCGGCAAGGTGTTAAGGTGATTTTCGATACTTTTGGCACAGCTGCCGCAGTCCATTCCTTCAATATGAAATGTTCTATAATCCTTTTTCTGATTGATCGGTTCAACGGAATATCCAAGTTTTTTGATCTCTGCCTCAACCGGAGTAATGGCATCTACAGAACTTGCGGCTACTTGCAGTTTTGCTGTACTGTAATTGACCTTTACTTCAGTCAGGTTCTTTAATTTACTTAACGCTTTTTCAATGGTTTTCGCACAGGCGGGGCAATCCATTCCATGAACTTGATAAGTCTTTTTCTCCTCAGAAGTATCGGTGGAATAAGCGTCTGTTTTCTCTAGCTGTTGTTGTTCGCTACTGCAACAGCTTGTTTTTTTTGAGTTGGTGTCTTCAGTTACATCAGCGTTACTACTGCAACACTGATCCGCTTCTTGCTTGTATTCATTCTGTTGAGAAGAACTGCAGCAGCTTGCTTTTTCGATAGAAGAATCGCTGCTACATGTGTTTTTTTCCTTATTATCGTTACAACATTTATCCGCCAAAGAAAGTCCTCCTAATCAACGTGACGTTCACAGCAAGCTACATCATTTTCAACATCATCTAGTATGAGATCGAACATAGTAAGTAGATCTCGAATTTGTTGGTTTCTTAAACTGTAGTAGCAATACTTTCCTTCATTTCGACCTACTATAATCCCGCAACCTTTCAAACAAGCAAGATGCTGTGAAATGTTTGACTGGTTTCCATTTACTTCTTGAACAATCTCAGAAACGGTTTTTTCAACATCCTTTATGCTTTCAAGAATTTGAATTCGTGTTTTATTAGAAAACCCGTGAATAAGCTTAACTTTCATATCAATATTAACGGTTTGCATATGTGCCCTCCTGACATATTAGTATAAACGAATATGTATGTTCTCTATCATATTAGCAATCTCTAATATGTGTGTCAAACTAGTGTGAATTTTTTCGAAGTTAGACAGTGAAGGTGCAATAGGTGATGTCTATATGAAATAAGAGATTGAGTTATTTGTATGATTTTGGAATAATTGAAAATGGAAGTCATTGCGAGGTAAAATGACATTTCATAAAAAGAAGATAGTGTGAAGGAGTCATATGACCGATGAGGTTGCTTACATCAAAAAGGGTGGCAGAGTTTGAACTTATTCAACAGGCTTTAATCAATGAAGGCTTACCAAAGTTGTCAGATGACGCAAGAATCAAGAGGTTAGGAGAAGGTGCCTGGCACTGTGCGTATTTGCTGGAGCGGGAGGGGCTTGTTCTTCGCATACCTAAGAAAATAGCTTACGAGCGAGAGGTGATTTTCAATCGTAAGGAGTTAATAGCGGAGTATGCTGCAACAAAAGTTTTTTATGAGCATGCTAATAAAGCTAAGAATGGCATTTGCCCTAACTATTTTAAGTACAGCGTCAATGAAGAATTAACGTACACGCTTGAAACTTACGTAGGACAATCAATTGATCTTAACACCCAGACGATAGAAGATGGGAAAAGGTATGGAAGAGAGCTAGGAGAGTTCTATCTTGCTCTTGAATCATTCACACCACCATTTAACGGAATCGGATATTTGCATCTTGACGAAAAAGAAGAATTAACAGGCGCATATGATCTAACTGTAAGTGAGTTTCTACTTGAAGAAACAGAAGAGTATCGCGAAGAGTTACATACGCTGCTTGCAAGTCCATACAATTTTGATAAAGAGAAAGTAAAGGGAACCGGGGAAGCGCTTATTTCTACTCGCTCGATTGACTGCGAGTCAATTATTTTCACAAATCAAGATGCTTCACCAGAGAATCTCATTTTCACGAAAAGTGGCGTTAAAATGATCGATCCTTATCCTCTTCTAGCTACTGGAACGTCGCTTGCTGCTAATTATGTTTTCAACTATGAGACGTTATTTCCTACGTTTTATAACACAAAAAGGTATCGGAAAGGGAATTACCATCAACATGTTTCAAAGCTAAAAGCGAATGCAGAAGGATTTAGGGAAGGGTATATCAGTCACTTGGAGCAGAAGCATGAAGCACTACATGTTGAGGTGTTTTTAAAACTTCTAACGATGACGCATGATCATCTTCTTTTGCTGCAGAAAGAATCTCTCACACGTGAAGAAGTAATCCGTTATGGGACGAAGGGGCAAGTGGAGGAGCGTTTCTTGCTTTATTTGAAGGAGCTTGAGAAATATCCGTACTTATAGGTGAATGATTAAAAGAGGCCGGACGATTCATCTGATGAATCGTCCGGCCTCTTTGATGGAATGGTTATTTCGATCTCTCTTCGTTCTCATCCATCTCCCATGAATATCCCGATTTTCCCATATAGTAGAGAAAACCAGCAGACGATAAGATCGTTAGAATCGCAATGATTAGTCCGATGAAGAGCCCTCCTTTGAATAATGGTCCTTAATTTCTTTGTGCAATAATCGAGTTTGCGATTTCTACCATGTCTTCCTTCGTGAATGGAGGTTCTTCTCCTGATGGCGTGAATCCAATCACTTTGTATAGAGCATTTTCGTTTTTACTTAGCCACGTAATCGTTAAGAGGTGACCCTCTTCAGCTTCGGTGTATGCGCCACTTACATCTTGATCAAGTTCCTCGTTCGTTTCCCCAATAGAGGCATCGATTCCCTTTTGATCCTTGATCATAACGTTTAGGTGTTTATCATCTTCTCCATAATAAAAATCCATTCCATATGGCTCTAATTCCGTTTCGGCTACAGCTTCCACATCATTTACTTCTAATGGGATTTTCTCCATATTAGGTACGGTAATTTCGCTTCTAAAATCTTCAGGAAGTTTCTCCACTTCAGTCTTAACCTCAGGGTAATTCTCTTGAAGGGAGTCTAGATGATTTTCAGTAGACCCTTCTTCCTGTCCACCGCAGGCTGCGAGGATAAGTATTAATCCGAATAGAACTGATGCTAATTTCAATTTCATATGTATCCCTCCTATTCTGTACTACGAAATACGCTAGGAAAAGTTTCGGATTAATGCCATTTGTTAGGTTTAATGGTATTAAATTGGGATTTTTATAAATAGAAGAAAAGATCTCTTCACTACAAAAACCTCGCTCATCTTTTCATGATAGCGAGGTTTTTTAGTTCACATTAATCTATTATTCTTTTAAGCCAATAAACGCTCATAAATAACTTCTTTCGTCTCTAAATCAATAGCATCTACTTTGATTTTCACTACCTGGTTATCATCATTTTTCTTAGCGCCCCAGAGACGTATGTAGTTATTACTATTATGATCCAGGAAATTCACCTGAACGGTTCTAACATCCCCGATTTCTACTTGTTTGTCCTCAATCCAACACTCTTGAAAGACCATTGTTTCTTGGGGTTGGCTTAATAGGTAGTCATGCATGAACTTTTCAAACTCAGGAAAATTCATCTTTTGATCTTCAATACAAACCTTGTTAAATTCATCGCGATCCGTAATATGGTAATTTGCTTTTGATTCGTTATTCATTGTATTTCCTCCTCGTAAACACGGTTGATAGATAGTTATTTCCCCGAAAAAGATCTAGGTAAAACATCGAGAAAAAGGAAAGGTACTGATCGGTTGGGAAGAGAAGATTACTTCCGGTTTTGCGAATGTCAACCAGCGAAGCATATGTACAGTTATGTTCATTAGCCGGTTGGAATAATATGAATTTTTCTGTGGCGGAAAAGGAGGTTCATCAATCTATTTATGCAACGGCGGTATCTTATGGAGAGGAAGTTATTGGCATGGCTCGTATCGTTGGTGATGGAGTGATGTATTTTTATATTCAGGATTTCGTCGTTCACCCTCTGCATCAGGGGAAGGGAGTAGGGAAAATGTTAATGAACCAGCTTTTCTCCTATTTGAAGGAACATGCTCCTACGCAAGCCTTCATCGGTCTTTTTGCAACAGAGGAGGGAAGTCACTTATATAAGCAGTTTGGCTTTGAACAACCGGGTGATATGAATGGAATGTTTCGCTTAACCCCTATTGAATCATAATGCACCTAGACGGTGGCGGTGTCTTCGATAAGAGGATATCGTCACTTTTTAATGGTAATATTTGAAACTTTATAGGGGTTCCACACGTAATTAAACAAAAGGGGGAATGGAAATGACAGCATTTATTGTAATATTACTCGTTATTGCATTTATCGCATCTGGCTTTTCAAAATCGTCGTCAACGCGACGTTCTCCAGGTGGAACGGATCATTCAAGCTATTATAGTGGTGGGCATCAAAGCTCAGGATGCGATAGCTTCGGTGGAGATGGTGGGGGATGCGGTGGTGGTGAGTAATCAGGAAGCTTAGTTGTTGAGGTGAGAGAATGTTGAAAGGAATCAAACGTATATTGGCGCTCATAACGCTAGCTTTAGCGGTAGCTGCTTTCGTGAAGGGTAATGTTGCAATGCTTGCCCCTATGCTCCTTTCTCTGGGTCTTTTTATGGCTGTTTTAGGGATTGAAGAGCGTGGAGAAAGGCGAAGAAAGAAAGCTGGAGTGATTTTTTTAGTGTCAGCTCTGATCATTCTGACTTCTGTTTATATCTTTTAAGGATGTGTGAAAAGGTCATTTCAAAAGGAGGGATTGTCATGAGTTCTCATTTTCGTGTAAAGCCTAGTAAAGTTAGTTCCATGATCGGAATGATTGCTGGCTTTATTTTTGTAATTATCGGTATTGCATTTGTTTCGCAAATAGGCGCATTCGGTATTGTTTGGACTGTGTTTGCGATCCTTATCACGGGATACCATGCCCTGAATGTTTTTAGTAAAAATGGCGTTTCAACGTATCAAGCTGATGTTGATCGTGACGATGATAAGGGTGCGGCTTCCGATCAAGACTACGAGTCGAAAATACGTCAACTTCATCGTTTGAAGGAAGATCACATCATTACGGACGAAGAGTACCAAAAAAAGAAAGCAGAACTCTTGAATCGTAAGTGGTAGAATAAGAGTAGCGAATTAAATACATAAGAGACATGAAGGTTGCTTGCCATGTTGAAAGGAGCACCATGTGAAGACAGAGATCATAAAGTTAACGAAACCAACTGCTCAATTTGTTGAAGTCCTGAATCGGTGGGAAAATGATCGAGAATTGATTCCGCTGATTCGCCCGAATAAAAGCAGGGAGGAATTAGAGCGGCGCGAGACGATCACTCTTGAGGGAGTGAGGGAGCGTCTTACGTACCAGCAGATATTCCAGATCTTTGTGAATCACGAGATGATCGGAGAAATGAATTACATGGTGGATCCTCCACACCTTTTGAAGCAAGAACCAGGAACGGCATGGATTGGAATTACGATTGGCGAACCTGAAGGTAGAGGCAAAGGAATTGGATATGAAGCAATCCAACATTTAGAAGAGCAAATTTACCAGCAGGGTTTTAATCGGATTGAACTAGGCGTGTTTGAGTTTAATACGAATGCGCAAAAGCTCTACCGAAAGCTTGGATACGAAGAGATTGGCAGGTTAGAAGATTTCACCTACTGGCAAGGAAAAATGTGGTCAGATATTCGAATGGAAAAGTACTTATAAGAAAGCGCCGATCAATTAGTGGTCGGCGCATTTTTTGATTACGGTGGGCCCAGGTACGTATCTAACCCCGTTCTAATTATAATATAACCACACCAATGATGATAAACGCTATAGAAAGAAATTTCCTTCTTGTAGCTTTTTCGTTGAATAAGATGAGACCGGCAATGGTTGTGCCGGCGATAGAGCCGCCGGACCAGATCGCGTAGGCTAGTCCGATTTCAATAGATTGCACAGAAAGGGTGAGAAAGTAGATGCATAGCCCGAATAAAACAAATGAGGCGATGCCTGGAATTTTACGGGTGAATCCAGCTGATAGCTTTACGGCAATACTGCCTATAATGGAAAAGGCGAGAGCTAAAATTAAAAAAATCATATCGTTTCCTCCCCTTTTTCTCTATAGCGAGACTTTGTATTTAAGCCAACGATGCCAATCAGAATGAGGAAAATAGCGAGAAATTTTGAGAATGACGTAGACTCTTGAAAGAGGAGGATTCCAGCTACGGCTATAATCACCGTACCGCCCCCAGACCAAAGTGCGTTAATGATGCCCAATTCGTGATCTTTCGTTAGAAAAATATAAAAGAGGATCGCGATAGCATAACTCAAGATCACTATTAAGCTTGGTCCCCACTGGGTAAATCCATTACTGTATTTCATGAATGTCGCCCCGATCACTTCAAATACAATAGCGATACTGAGCCAGATATAAGCGCTTTTCATTGTTATCCCCCAGTTCTTGATCATATTCTAATTCTAGAATAACGTGTGATCGAGGAGAGTGGGTAATATCAATAAATGATGGATCTATAACTTCAGGTTATAATATAGGGGAGAATCATATGAAAGAGGAGAGTGTTTATCTTGCTTCCGAAGTTAGCGTACTTTATTAAAATTGCTGACGAGAGAAGTTTCACTCGCGCAGCAAAAGCTTTATTTGTTTCCCAGCCGGCTCTCAGTAAACAGATGAAGAAGCTTGAAGAGGAGCTTGGTTTTTCTCTTTTTAACCGATCAATTAAAGGAGTAGAGCTGACTACTAAAGGTCAAGCTTTTTACGAAGATATTAAACCGCTGTTTACGCAGATTAATCAGACGGTCGATCGCTATAAGAAATTTGATCAGATACGATTTGGCTCGACACCGATCTTAAGCACCTATTTTTTGCCTGGATACTACGAGCAGCTTCAGTATTCGAATGTTCATGTTACGGCTATTCGAGAAGATAGTTTGGATTTGGTGCCGCTGTTAGAATCTCATGAAATTGATGCGGCGATTGTTCAGAATACCTCAGCGATTGAAGGGATGTATTCAACATTTTTATTTTCTGAACCTTTTGTTGCGGCTGTACCGGTTTCTCTTTCATTAGCGAATAAGAAAGAAGTGACCCTAGAAGAATGTTTCCGGTATACGCAAATCATCCCTCCTACCGGCTATCTTTCTGAGCAAGTAAGAGGGCTATTACATGACCATTCATTTGAGGGAGACGTGCTAGAAACGCACTATCTCGGGATGGGGGGACTTGTCTCGCTTGGAATTGGGATTGCCTATCTTCCGAAAATGATGGGAGAGGCGATTGAACAGAAAGGAGTTGTTTTTCTGCCTATAAAAGGAGAGGCGCTTAGTAGAGATATGCATCTTCATACGAACAGCCCGGCTCTTCTTTCTCTTTTATCAACATCATTTGAACGGCGTTAACGTTCGAGTGGCAATGAAATGGTAACAACGGTTCCTTCGCCAACAGAACTATCAAACAGAATGGCCCCCTTGTGTTCGTGAATGATTTTATAACAGACGACTAGTCCAAGGCCAGTACCAGTATCTTTATTCGAAAAGAATGGCTCACCAAGTCGGTCTAATCGTTCTTTCGGAATGCCTACGCCTTTATCAGCAATTTTGATGATCAGGTGCGTATCGGAGTTGCACGTCGTGATAGAGAGTTGCCCTCCATCTGGCATCGATTCAATACCGTTTTTGATAATGTTCATAAGGACCTGGGTCATTTGATTTTTCTCACAGCGCATCATGAGGGATGGCATATGGAAAGTCGTCTTCACATCGACATTGTTTAATAAAAGCTCTGGCTCCATGAGTGAGACGACGTTACGGGTTAGCGTCATAATATCAGTTTGTTGGTACGTAACGGCCTGTGGTCGCGCGAGTGATAGGAATTCATTGATGATTGATTCAATCCGATCCATTTCAGATAACATCAGCTGCAATATATCATTATGGATCCGATCTTTGTACAGCTGAATAAATCCTTTTACCGATGTTAATGGATTGCGAACTTCATGAGCGACAGCTGCTGCTAGCTGTCCGATTGCAGAGAGCTTTTCTGAACGAAGGAGAAGCTCTTCTGTTCTCTTACGATCGCGTATATCTCTTGTAATAGCGGACATTGCCATGATGTTCCCCTCATGGTCTTTAATCGGTGAATAGGTAATGCTTACGTCGATTAGCGTTCCATCCTTTTTCTTCCTTACCGTTTCGAAATCCACAACACCGTCACCGTCAGTAACAGCTTCTATGATCTGATCAGCCTCTTCTTTATTGTCATCAGGGTAGATGTCATAAAGATGACTTGTCATGTTCTCATCTTTATAGCCGTAAAGTCGCTGGAAAGCGGGATTTACTTTAATGATTTCTTTATCAAGGTTACTAACCGATATAGCATCAGCATTATTTGTGAAAATGGAGGCAATAAGCTCCTGTGTTTCAACAAGTTCCTTTTCCACCTCTCTGCGTGCTGAAATATCCCTTCCAATAGCGATTAGATATTTCCGATCACCATCAGCGTTGTACGTTGGGGCTTTAATAATTTCAAATGTGCCTGTCTCTCCATTAGCTAGTTCAAGCTCATATTCGTATTCCACCTTTTTTTCTTCTTCCCAGGCAATCCAATCTGTTTTTGCATTGTTCTTAAGTAGATGGTGAGCATCAACGCTTCTGCATTTTAACTCATCACACGTTTTTCCTTTGTATGCTCCCTCTTCGATCCCAAATATTAATTTCGCATACGCATTCATTTCAAGAATTCTTCCTTGTTTATCTTTAAAGATAATGAATTCAGGTATGGAGTCAATGAGCGAGCGCAATTGTTCTGCTTGATCAATTGTATCGAACTGAGCATTTTTGAACTCAGTGATATCTTTTACGATTTTATAAGCACCGCGGAAGTGTCCATTTGTATGAATGGGAATGGTTTTGATCATAAGGTGAACCTTATTGCGGTAAATGTCATACGCCTCAATTTCGTAAGAGCGTTGATCTCCATATAAGGCTAATTCGAAATGTCTACCGATCTTAGAAATCGCTTCCTCATTTACCACATGTGTAGGTGCTTTGATCAAGTCTTCCAATGAATAGCCAAGCATTCTGTGAAGGGCTTGATTGATTAGGGTTAGCTTTAAGTGTTGATCAACAAAAGCAATCCCATCAGGGTTTTCATCAATTAATGAGTGAAACCGCTGTTCAAGCTCTTCGGTAGGAATGCTTTCATTGTTATCTGAAGGTTCACCGGTAACTTCCTTGTAGAGAGCCTCTTTATCCTCAACAATGACAAGGGTCACATGGTTCGAATCTATTGGAGAGAAACGAATCGCTTCTTTCGTAAAAGGTAGAGGGAGTTCAATAAATTTTCCCGGCTCCATTGTAAAAGCTCGATCGAGGTGTGCTTGGATTTGGTTCTGTTCGATTGATAAAATACTTTCAATGCACTGTATGGATTCTGCTTTTTCATAAGAGGAGAATCTTGAAATCGCATACTCATTACGATGGACGATGCCCCCGTTTCGATCAAGAACCACGAGGGGCAGAGGAATGGCATCGTAATGGGCGTAATAGGAAGCAGTATTCATAAATGTAACCCTCCAGATCTCGTAAACTATTTTACTATTATAACAAATGAAAAGGGGAGGGGGGTCAGGTACGTACCTGACCCACTCTCCTTTTTTAAAATGTTATCAAATCCACATTGCTGTTTATCACATAACACTGTATGATACATAGTATATATAGTGTATGACACACAGTAAGAAGGTTGGTGAGGGTGTGACGTTATTAAATTCATTCATAACGGAGCTCAGAAGAGGCACGTTAACGCTTGCGGTCCTAAGTCAATTAAGAACTCCTCAATATGGCTATTCTCTCGTTCAATCGCTTGACAAATCAGGCATATCCATTGAACAGAGCACGCTGTACCCTCTGCTTCGGAGGTTAGAGAAGCAGGAGATGGTGACGAGCAGTTGGGATACAACGGAAAGCAGACCGCGTAAGTATTATGTATTAAGTGAGTATGGAAGAGAAATTTTCGAACAGCTGAAACTAGAGTGGGAGAAAACATCGAGCGAATTAGCTACCTTGTTGAAGGGGGAGGACGAACGTGAATCTGATTGAGGTTTACATTGGTGAAGTGACGAGACGACTTCCTGAATCCATTCGGGAGGACATTGCGCTTGAATTAAGATCAACGATCGGGGATATGCTGCCGGATGATCCTTCAGAAGAAGAAGTGAAGAGCGCCCTTAATGAACTTGGGAGCCCGGTACAAATGGCGAATGGATTTCGGGATTGGCCAATGCATCTCATTGGCCCTCAATATTTTGAACTTTACATGAAGATTATCAAGATGGTGTTACCTATTTCGCTCGTTGTCACATTTATCGGGTTTATGACGATTAATGTGATCGACTACAATGGCACAAGGTCACTTGGAGACGTCTTTTTTAATCTGATTGGTGATGCTATTGGAGGCTTATGGAATACCGCAATTCAAACACTGTTTTGGATCACCCTCATTTTTGTGATTTTGGAACGGACCGATATAAATATAAACCGAGCGCTAAAAGGATGGTCAGCGGATGAATTAGAGAAGGTAACCTCTGTGCCCAAAAAGAAGAAAGTTGCGAAATCGGAGCTATTCGCAGACCTTCTCTTTGCGGCAGTTTGGGCAACGCTTTATTTTAACGCAGACAACTTACTTGGCATCATTCGAAACGGTAAGGTGGATGTGCCTTTCTTTAATAATGATGTGCTTTTATCTTACTGGCCACTTGTAAGTCTGACTCTTCTAACGACGGTGTTGCTAGCTTTATATAAAGTGATTGTTGGCTATTGGACGAAGCGTTTAGCGATGGCTAATGCTATTCATCATGCCTTTGCGACGACAGTAATTGTGATTATGTTATTAAATGATCAGCTGATTCATCCAGATCTAACGAACCTATTGTCTCTTTCAGAAACGTATCAAAATATGATTCTTGCAGCAATTGGGCTATTCTTTATTCTGAGTGCCGGCATGGATATTGTAAAAGGATTTTGGAAAGCGAACTTGTAAGTTTAGTGCTTTTTTTCTTGGAATATTTAAAAATAGTGCTAGAAATGCAAGGGTTTAATTAACTGAAAAAAATAAATTTTAATAGAATCGCAGAAATTGCGATTCTTTTTTTCGTGATGTAAACCCTTTATTATCAAGGGTTTTTAGGGATTTTCTATCAAATAGAACCGTCTGTTTCATAATTAACAGAAAAATTTTTTAAACGTTTCCATTGATTTATGAAATAATAATTCCTATAATGAAGAAAGTTGGAAGGGTTTTCAATCGAATTAATGTAAACCCTTTATTTTAGAAGAGGTGGGAGTTATCATGGAAATCTACTTATTAGCAATAACACTCATATCAATTGCAATCGTAATTGTAGGAGTTTCTGTATTTCAGTGGCATGCTTTCATTGGTTTAACTGTAGCGGCTTTATTCCTGGCAGTCATGTCGGGCATGGAATGGGTCGATATTATAGGTTCATATGAAGCGGGTGTTGGTGGCGTACTTGGTCACTTAGTTGGTATTCTAGCACTTGGTACGATTCTAGGAAAACTGCTGTCTGAATCCGGTGCAGGGTTGCAGATTGCGAATTTCTTTATTCGCGTCTTTGGAGAGAAAAAGTTGCCATGGGCGATGTTCTTCTCAGGATTTATTATCGGAATTCCAGTATTCTTTGAAGTTGGTATTTTAATTCTATTACCACTCGTTATTTCGATTCAAAAGGCAACGAAGAAAAACATTTTATTGATTGCGCTACCAGCTGTAGCAGGTTTGTCGATTGTGCACGGATTGATTCCGCCGCATCCGGGTGCCGTTGCTGCGATTGGTATTTATGAAGCGGATCTTGGTAAAGTTCTATTGTATTCACTAGTTATAGCGCTTCCAGCTGGTATTCTTGGTGGTCCGGTATTTGCCAAATGGATTAACAAGCGCGTAGTTCCTGTAGGTGAGCCTGATTTGATCAAAGTGGAAGATCAGCAGGATCCATCTAAACTACCTGGTACAGGCATTTCATTTACAACAATCATTATGCCGGTGTTTTTACTTGTTCTAGGTACGTTCGCTCCGTTCCTACCGTTACCAGGTAGTGCGGAAGGGATTTTAGAATTTATCGGTAGCCCACTTGTGGCACTGTTATTATCTTGTTTCTTTGCATTCTATTTCCTTGGATTCCGTCAGGGATTAGACAAAAAACAAATTAAGAAATACGTAGAAGAATGTATTCTACCTGTTGGATCAATCATCTTGATCATCGGTGCAGGTGGTGGCTTTAAACAGATTTTGATCGATAGCGGAATTGGAACGATTATCGGGAATCTTTCTCAAGATCTTTCGTTATCACCACTCGTTCTTGCCTTTATGATTGCAGGTCTTATTCGAATTGCTACAGGTTCCGCAACTGTTGCTTTAACAACAGCAGCTGGAATTGTGTCACCGATCATCGCAACGATGTCAGGTGTGAATCTAGAATTGCTCGTTATTGTTACAGGTGCAGGTTCACTTATGTTCTCACATGTAAACGATGCTGGTTTCTGGATGGTGAAAGAATATCTAGGCTTAACCGTTAAAGAAACGTTTAAAACGTGGACTGTGTTGGAAACCGTTCTTTCCTTTGCAGCATTTGGCGGAGCATTAATTCTGAACATGTTTGTATAAAAGCGAGAGGGGGTCAGGCACGTGCCTGACCCCCTCTTTTTTTCATTCCAGCATAAAACGCTCCTATTTAGGAAATGTTAACCATATCAAATACGATAGGGTACATGATGGGATGTTGAATGAAGTGAAGAATAAGATGATTGAACTTCATACTTCAATCGAAAAATTAAACGATGGATATAGCACCCTTTGGAAAGAAGAAATGTTTCTTGCCTGGCAATGGTGGTTGAACGTTTTACTTCTTGTAGGACCGTGGGTTATTTGGCTGATTCTACGAAAAAAGGAATGCACGAACCGTTTATTATTAGCAGGATTATTCGTTTATGTGATTACATCAACGCTGGATTCGATGGGCGTTGCTTATGGTCTATGGTTTTATTTGTATACACCGCTACCGTACATACATACGTTTTTTATGCCATGGGATTTAAGTTCTTTCCCAGTTATGGTAATGTTGCTTATTCAATACAAACCAAACTTCAGTCCACTATTGAAGGCGGTGTTCTTTTCGCTAATTTGTGCGTTTGTATTCGAGCCGTTATTTATTAAATTAGACGTATATGTTCCTCTTAAATGGGAGTTATATTATGGGGTGCCAGTCTACATTATCATTTATCTTATTGCCCACCGTGTTAGTAGGAGAGGTAATTTCCACGAGTTAGAATAGAAAAGGGGGAGCAGGTACGAACCTGCTCCCCCTTTTTTGGATTCTATTACTCGTTACAGTTATTTTCTCGGTCTTTTATTTCTGATGTTTCACATTCGATTTGAATGGTAGTGTGCGAGAGGTCAAATTGATCATGTAGTTTTTGCCCAGCGATCTTAAGCATTTGATCTCGATTTACCCCCTGGTTAACCACAAGGTGACAGGTGAAAGATGGAAAGTCGGAGGTAATGTTCCAAATATGCAAATCGTGAATAGAATTCACCCCATCGATTTCAACTAGCGCTTTTTTCACTTTTTGAAGATCGATATTAGAAGGGGTTCCTTCCATTAATACGTGGAAAGAGTCCTTCGTGACTCGGATCCCGCTAATTAAAACGAGTATAGCGACAATCGCACTCGCAATTGGATCGGCGTAATTCCAGCCTATGAACATGATGAGCAATGCGGCAATGATTGCGCCGATTGATCCAAGTAAATCACCTAATACATGGAGAAAAGCACTTCGTAAATTGAGATTCTCAGAAGTGTCTCCTTTCATAAGGATCCAAGCTACGAGAATATTGACGATCAGGCCAATAGTAGCGATGACCAGCATACCTGTGCTTGCTACATCCGGTGGATCGATAAAACGATTAATGGATTCCCATAAGATATAGAATGAAATCGCAATAAGCGCAATCCCGTTTAAGAACGCCGCAAGAATCTCAAATCGCTTATACCCATATGTTTTCTCAGTATCAGATTTCTTCTCACCGAGTTTAAAGGCAAGTAAGCTCATACCTAAAGCGACGGCATCGCTAAGCATGTGACCGGCATCAGATAAGAGTGCGAGACTGTTGGTTATAATTCCTCCAACAACCTCTAGGATCATAAAAGTGGCGATAAGTATAAAACTAATGAGTAGTGCTTTTTTGTTTGCTGAATGAGTGTGTCCGTGATCATGAGAATGATTATGATTATGCCCCATCGTAATGCCTCCAGTCGATTAACAATAAAACGTTATACATGAGTATATGTTCATATACTGATTATACCACTAATGCAAGTTGTTTTAAACGTCTTTTGAAGGGGTCAGGCTCGGGCCTGACCCCTTCAAAAGACAACTGTATCTATAAGGCGGATTTTCGCTCAATTAGTATGTATCAAAAGACCAAACTTGGGGACTTTAATGTGATAGAGGAGCGTGATGAAGGTGTCAAAGGACAAGGGTATTCTTTATTTGATTTGGATAGTGACTGCAGCACTTCTATATAAATATATCCCGAGAAATAAAATTCGACACGGTCTTGTAGCCATGTTTTTTAAGCAGTTTGTTACATGGTTTTTCGGTTTGCTTGTTGTTGAGAAAGGACTTATTCAATATCCTGTTCGACTTTTTAAGAAATCAAACCGTACAAGCTTCACATTCGAGTATTTTGTTTATCCCGCGTTTTGTGCCATCTTCAATTTGAATTATCCGGAAAATAGAAATAAATTCACTCAGCTTCTTTACTATGTTTTTCATGTTAGAGTCATTACGATAGGAGAAGTGATCGCGGAAAAATATACGAATCTAATAAAGTATGTTAAATGGAAGTGGTACTGGAGTTTTATTACGCTTTCGCTGACGAATTTTAGTTCACGCATGTTTTATCGCTGGTTTTACAAAGATGAGCTTAAGACAAAGGAATCAAATGAATAAGTCATTCTCAGCTTCCTCATTCTGGAGGCTTTTCTTGTGCAAACAGAGAGAGGGAGTAATTAATATTCATGCTGAGAAAGCAAGGCAAAGTTTGTACATACTTCTTTCCAAAAAGACAGGCTTATATTTACTGTCACTCATATGATATCTTTCTTATGACCAAACTGAAGTAAGAAGGGTGTTACGATGAGCAAAAACATAAAACTAGAACGTCCAAAAATTCCGGCTATCCTTGAAGAAGGTCATTTTCATGCGATTTATAATGATGAAGACTTAACGCTAATGAATTGCGAGATTATAGGTGAAGCGGTGGACGACGTTGAGCTTGACCGTGTGATCTTATCGAAAGTGGTGTTTAGAAACGTTACATTTACAAACGCCACGTTTCCTCAAATTGATATGATTGATGTTATATTCGATAATTGTAACCTTTCCAATGTGAACTTCACTGAAGGCATCATTCATCGCGTGAAGTTCACGGACTGCAAGTTAATGGGTGCTGATTTCTCGGAAGCAAACCTTGGAAACGTTATGTTTGAGAATTGTATGGCAAATTTCAGTAGCTATGTGGATACCAGGCTGAAACAAGTGAAATTTGAAGATACGTCTTTGCAAAGCGCGAACTATCATAGCTGTCAGTTTACAAAGACAATTTTCAACAGGTGTGACGCAAACGATGTTAATTTCGTACAAACGCTCTTAAAGGGTGTCGATCTTAGCACATGTACATTTGAACGCCTTCATGTTGATTTGGAAAGCCTAGATGGATGTGAAGTTTCACAGGATCAGGCGATTGGGTTTGCGAAGTTGTTAGGATTGAAGGTAGTTGAATAGCGGGAGGGGGACAGGCACGTGCCTGTCCCTCGCTGCGTTACTTCATAAAAGAAGTGATTGAGGAATGGGCGGATATTTGAAATAATTGTTAGTGGATATAACCTGCGATAGAATATTGGGATTTACATAAAGAAATAAGTGGTTTTAGACAAGCTGCTAAGATTGGAGGGTTTTATGAACATTCGCCATGTGAAGCAATCAGATTACTATATGATTTCTCCACTGATCAATGAATGGTGGAGTGGAGGACAAATGATCGACAAGCTTCCTAAAATGTTCTTTGATCATTTTACGAATACGAGCTTTATTGCAGAAGAGAACGGTGAGATTGCCGGGTTTCTAATTGGTTTTCTTTCACAAACTCATTTAGAAGAAGGGTATATTCACATTGCTGGTGTTCACCCTTCTTATCGAGGTGGTCACATTGGACGTCAACTTTATGAGTCGTTCTTTCAAACAATGAAAGTTTATGGCAGAAGCTTAGTGAGGTGCGTCACCTCGCCGGATAATAAGAATTCGATTGCCTACCACTTTAGAATGGGTTTTGAGATTGAAGGAGGAAACCGCGTCGTGAATGGAATTGCGGTTCACTCAAATTATGACGGACCAGGGCGTGAGCGGGTTGTGTTTGTGAAGCGCGTATAAATGTCCGTGGCGGGGGTCAGGTGCGGACCTGACCCCCGCGCTTTTTTTACAGGCAATTGAAACTAATTCTCGTTCGTTTCGTATGTAGTAATACGCAGAAAAATTAATCAGTCTATATTCTCTAATAGATTTACTCTGAAAAATACGTAAGGCATTGGAGGAGGATTTATGGCAGAGGGGATGTTTTTGCTTATGATTGTGTTCATTACGGTTTTTATTATTGGAAAAAAGAAGAAAAAATAATTTGTAGGTTTGATTCTTTTCTTAAGGGAGTGTTTGCTAAGTTTATCGCAAACGCTCCTTTTATCCATTAGGTCATTTACATAGCACAAAAGTGAAACTTTATTCTGAGGAAGGGTTGAATTTAATGAAAATAGAAAGCAAATTGTATGAGGAAGCAGTGAGTTTAATAGAGTCTCGTTACCCGTCTGGTTGGGGAGGGGCTGCGGCGATGTATACAAGTGAAGGTTCTATTCTAACGAGCGTTTCTCCAGAGAACATAAATGCTTCTACAGAGCTTTGTATTGAAACGGGGGCTATCCTAGAAGCCCATAAATTAAATATAGAAATCACGCATTCCATTTGCGTCGTACGTGAAGATGAAAATGCTCAATATGTGATTTTAACCCCGTGTGGCATTTGTCAGGAACGACTCTTTTATTGGGGATCACATGTGAAAGCAGCTGTGTTCACAAAAGACGGAACGCTTACCTTTAAAACATTGAAAGAGATCCAACCTTATCACTGGTATGAAGCATATGAGGGAGAGTCATTAGATAAGAAGTAGATGGGCGTTAATCTCAGGAATCAGTTCCATGTCCAGGAGCTAAAAGCAAAGTGTTTATTCGTATAGGGTTAATCAGGTGGTTGAAGGAAGAGACAATTTCAGGTTTCTATAGAAGGGATTTATTCCCTTTTATAGAAATGTATTTGTGATAAGTAAATCCTGGAAATGAGGGATGGCGATGATTGAGACGCTCTGCTTTTTCTGTAAAAAGAAATTTCATATTAAGCCTTCTGATTCACAGTTTCGGAAATTGAAGCAGAACCCTGGTGCGAGCTATGTGTGTAAGGCGTGTAACCAATCGATGCAGCGAGAAGCACAGCAAAGCACGGGAATTCATCCAGACCAAATTGATCAGTATGATAAATTATTCCGTTAAAATGACCGGAGGGAGTGAAGATGTATGAAAAGATGGCTTGCATTCTTGCCCGCTCTTCTCATTCTACTCACCAGCTGCAATGGAGATGGTCAGGCTGTGACGAAACAGGTTGTTCAAAAAGAAAATCAAGCAGAAGTAAGTAACACTTTCACATCAGGCTCTTATAAGATGATTGGTGAAGAAGAGCGGATCGGCTTTATATATGATGATGCGTCAGCATTCAAAGCTGGTGAACCTAATAAGTACATGTGGCACTTGTGGGGAGATGAAGACGAACTAAATGGTTCTCTTAAAGTAATCGGAACCCATCAGGAGACAAATGAGGAGATCGTGGTTTTTGAATCAGATGAGTTGGCGGGTCCGCATAACGGAGCGGATGCTCACGTCCCTTCAACGATGCAACTTCCTTCAACAGGTGTTTGGGAGCTAGATGCTTATGTTGGGGAAGAATTTTTTGGAACCATTGTAGTGGAGGTCATGTAATTGCCTTACTTTAATCAAGAAATAGGTGTACAAAAAGAAGCGTTAGAACACATTCTTTATCAGAATCCAGCCATTGAAAAGGCTCTCGGTGTACTAAGGGAAGAGTTCGATCATGCATACATCGGAGCAGGGTGTATTGTGCAAACGGTTTGGAATGACTTAACGAATCGGCCGTTGGATTACGGCATCCATGACCTCGATGTTGTGTATTACGATGATCAGGATTTGAGCTTAGAAAAAGAGGTCGAGATAGAAGAGCATCTTCGGAAGTTGCTTTCCGACATTCCTTATAAAATTGACGCCAAAAACGAAGCGCGCGTTCATCTCTGGTATGAAGAGAAATTTGGTCAGCGTATCGCCCCTTATTCTTCAGTAGAAGATGCTATCAATAGCTGGCCTACTACTGCAACATCAATCGGTGTCAAAGTAGGAGAGGATGGTGCGTTTCAGGTATATGCGCCATACGGATTAAGTGATTTGTTTGGGTTAATTGTGCGTGCAAACAAGTTGTTAATTACCCGCGATGTCTATGAAGCGAAAGTGGAAAAATGGACGCGGAAATGGCCAGAGCTTGAGGTGATCGCTTGGGACAAGTGATGAAGGTGCAAAAAGGAGTACTCTAACAATTTATAGTGGTCTCTTATCTACTGTTTGGAGGCAATAATGGAAGCGAAAAAGTTCTTATCTTTACTAGGGTGGGTGATGCTTGGATCGTGGCTCATTCATTTTTTTATTTACTATTTAATCGATTTAGATCGAGAAATCTATTCTGTAGAAAAGATCGTCTCAGGGATTGTGTTTATTCTTATCGCAGTACCAATCTATTTTACTGGTGTTCACCTGTATTATAAATTTAGCGAGGAGCGTTCATAAGATGAAAAGGGCTTGGAGGAGATCGAGCTTACATAAAATAGGAATTATAAAAGGAAACCGATGTGGTATGACGCATTTTGATTTAGAAATGATACTACCAAAAACCCCACTAAAGGAACCCTTTCTACTTGGGATCGATGGGTTAAGTCGGTCAGGTAAAACCACGTTCGTCTCCGAGTTAGAGCACTTACTTGAAATGTCAGGGTATCGCTCTGTTACATTTCATATAGATGATTACATAGAGCCAGAGCAAAAGCGGTATAACACAGGCCACGAAGAGTGGTACGAATACTATTTTTTGCAGTGGGACGTCGCTAAGCTAAAACAGCAACTTTTTGACAGCATAATGGAACGAATACCGCCCGAAAATTTGAAGGTAGATTTGGTGTTAATCGAAGGGGTTTTTCTGCAAAGAGACGAATGGCGTTCTGCGTTCGATTGCGTGCTTTTCTTACAATGTGAAAGAGATGTGCGGTTTGGACGAGAGAAAGAAGAGACTCAGAGAAATCTAAAGAAATTTGAAGAGCGATATTGGAAAGCAGAAAAGTATTATATGGATACCGTTAAGCCTTTGGAGAGAGCGGATTTTGTGATTGAGTCATGATCGTTCAAGAAAGGAATAAACGGATTAGCATTCCTTCAGTAGGCTTATTCTTGCAATTGTTCCTTGTTTTATTTGTCACTGCGCTAAACGGTTTACGAACTTCACTGATGAATCATTTTTCAATTTACCCAGTTGCCCTTATGGAGCTAACGATTGGCGTCATCAGCTTATGTTTTGGTGTCTACGGGCTCATTCAATCAAAGTATTCCACTCTTTCGTGGATCGTTGTCATGATCGGTGCAATATCGTGCTTTCTATTTGTTTTTGTGTATCTACTTCCAGAGGCAGGTACTCCGCCTCTCATCGGTTGGTTATGAGGTCATTTGAATCCAACGAGCGAATGTTCGTAGCGCCTAAAAAGATAGCTGATTATGACATGGAATGGAACGATGTGTATCAAGAAATAGTAGAGGCTGCATTAAAATTGGAGGAAAACTAGTGAAAATGAAAGTTCTGGCTCCTTTCATTCTATTAGGAACGTTACTGTTATCAAGCTGTGCGAATAATGAGAATAAAACGGCTGAGATTAAACCGATGCCTGATTCGGATTATGTAAAAACATTCGAAGAGTTGAACCTTGGTAACCTATTCGATTTTGAATTCGAATTAGAGAACGCGGATAAACGCTGGGTAAGGCTTTGGGTTGAGCGGTATCAAGATGGGGAGAAGGATCGTGAACCTATCACGGAACTTATTTACGGTGAGAGTCCGATTCCTGATGAAACGTCCAAAGGGCATTTAGGGTTTGGGATCATTCAATCTAATGAAGGTGAACCGTCTTATTTTCTTTATGCACCAGGCGTTAGCTCAGCTCCGAATAAAAGCGTTGAAAAAACGAAGTCAGAAACATCAATGTCTACATTTGACTATGCGTTTCCAGATGAAAAGGTGGATTTACTATTGAACGAAGAAAAAGTGCTTGCAGCGTATCGGAGCACTTCATCGAATCAAATGAGAACCTATGATTTAGGAAACAAGGATGATGTTAAGAAAATGATTCAAGAGGATACGGAGGTTTTGTTGTTAAAAATCTTGATTGAAGAAAGTGATGAGGATAACTAATGGTTTTTGTTGTGTCGGTTTAATAGTCATAGGATTTTAGTATGCTGAAACTATAAAGAGAATTTAACGAAATAGAGGCGTTTTTGTGGGAAATGTATTCTTTTTTGGAGGACTAGGATTAATATTTATAGTTGCTATGTTTCTTATAACATGGGGCGTCACTGCTCTATATAAATTAATGGCAAAGTAAAGAATGAAATTCCGTCTATCATTATGAGGGAAATTTAATAATAAAGTGAAGAACAGAGCTTGGAATGGCTTTTACGCCTCCAAGCTCTATTTTTATGTGATTTTACGTTTTCACCTCTGAAAAAAAATGAATGTATTTTCCAATTAGTGGTTGCTTTATATATCATTACCTGATATATTACATTTATTGATATATCATTAAACGATATATGATTGGAGGAAGCTAATGCCAAGAAATGATTCTCTTGAAGTGGGAGAGCTAACAGATACATCTTATTACATTCTCCTATCACTGATGGAGCCTAAACACGGATATTTAATTATGAAAACAATTGAGGAAATGACAGACCACGCGGTTGTGGTCGGACCGGCGTCTATGTATACCACGATCAAAAAGCTACTTGGGGCAGAACTGATTGAGCTGCATGATAAGAGTGATAAGAAAAAGGTGTATGTAACGACAGAAAAAGGTGTTCAGCTAGTAAAAAAAGAAATCGAACGAAAACGCCAAATGATTCAGCACGGGGAAGAAATCCTCGCAAATAAAGGAGAGTGAGTATATTGGGGAAAAAGAAATATGTGATGAGCAGCGGTTTAGCTTTTTTTGAAGAGAAAGAGATGGAGCGGCTCGGTAAGTTTGCGCAAAAAGGATGGTTTTTAGAGAAGTTTGCGTTCTCAGGTTTTAAGTTACAAAAAGGAGAACCACAGGACGTGATTTATTCACTAGACTATCAATCGGAAGCAGATGAGGAGTATTTTAGTTACTTTGAAGAAGCGGGATGGAAGCATGTTTGTACTGGAGCGGGTGAAATGCACATCTTTTCGGCCGCACCAGGCACTACCCCAATCTATTCAGACCAGGCTTCCGTCAAGGAGAAATATAAAAGGGAAAGCCAATCAATGAAAAAGGTCGCCCTGCCAGCATTTCTAATAGCTGTTATGCTAGTCGTGTTGCTGTTTAGTAGTGAGAATGGATTTCTCCCTACTGTTGTTGGGGATATAAGTGAATATGCAAGTTACGCGGTTTATATTGTGTTGATCTTCACAGGAATGCCCTATCTTTCGTATCAATATAAGTTGAGGAAGTTGGAGAAGCGTAATGTTTAATAGGGGACAGATGCAAATAAAGTAATAGAACTGTCCGTGGTGATGGGACGATTGTTTGTAATGGGGGTCAGGTACGCACCTGACCCCCATTACGTTTTTTACACTCATTTTCTCTTCATCCCAATCAACAGCGACACTTGCGCCATTGTAAAAGGCAGGGATGATTTCTTTCGATAGGCAAGGTACTTGCGTTCCCAGGTGTGGGCGTATTTCCCTTTGAACTTTCGTAGGCCCTGGAAATGATAGAAGATATGCCCATGAAGAAAGATTTGGGCGGCGATTCGCTCACTTAGGAAAGAGAACTTCGACTGACCCACATTCGAAAGTGGAGCCATTCCTAGATTAAAGCGCTCGTAGCCTTCTGACTTCGCCCATTCAAATAAAGAGAGAAACATGACGTCCATTGTGCCTGAAGGGGCATCGTGTAGAAAACGCATTAAATCAACAGATACCGTTTTGTTGTTATCGTAGACAGGCATAAGACTAGTAAAAGCAATGATCCTATCGTTTTCTTTCATAACAGCGATCTCTGATTTGTTTAGATAATCCACATGATAGAATCCGAGCGAAAATCCTTTCTCATTTCTTCCCTGTAGCCATTCATCAGATACGTCTTTTAGCTTCTGCAAAAGATCTTCACTGTGCGGAGGCTTTACTATTTCAACTTGAAAATTCTCTCGTTCGAATTTGTTTTTAACAGCACGCAATGCTTTCATTCTCTTTCCAGATAGCGTGAACTGATCTAAATCTACGAATGCTTCTTCCCCAAGCTTAAAGAAACCAAAGCCTTTTTCATGGAGAATGGGAAGCAGGCTGTTACTAACTTCATAGAATACTGGGGTATAACCCTGGATATCTGCCAGGTGCTGAAACTCTTCGATAGCTTCAGGAAATGCTTCTTTCTGTCCGATTGGATCGCCGAGAACGACGAGTTTATCGGATGATTTTTGGAAGCAGATTAAGACTGTTCTATTGGAGTTCCAAAAGATTGATTTATCGTGCAGGAAAATTAAGTGAGCTAACGTATTTCCACCGTAGGTTTCAAGGTGCTCTTGTATTTCATTATCATGTTCAGGTGATGATTCCTTGATTGGGTTTCTCGGTTTAATCACGGCGGTTCCTATCACAAAAACAATCAGCGCAATCATTAAACCAATTAATGCACTATAAAACAGCGTGTGGTAATCTGTAATAACATATGGCAAGACTTGTGGTGGAATAACGCCGTTTGATGAAGGCAAGCTTAAATATCCAATTAACACATACATCGACGTGATGAATAGGATCACTAGCCCATCAATAATGGTTTTGCTCCACGTTAATACATAGCTCTCGCGATAGAAGCGCGTTCTCGACATATAGAGAATGAAGGCAACGAGTAAGAGAAAGATTGCTTCCTCATAATCGATCCCTTTAGAGAAGGTAAAGGCAGCTGCTGCGAAAAGGACGACGATGGTGAGATAATATGCTCTTTTCACCTTGTACTCAATTCCTCTTGATAACCCGAGTAAAGCAAAGCCAGCTCCAACGGAAAGCTGATGAGAAAGGTTAACAAGAAACGGTAGAGAATGCATTTCTTCTAGAATTTTTAACCGATCGATTATACCAGGTAAGGCTGCAGACAATAGTAAAATTAAGCCCGAAATAAACACGAGCAGCGTAAGCATCACATGACTTAGCCTTTGAATAAGGGCAAGTGGGAGGCTATCCCAGTTTGCATTCCATTTCTCCCAATAGTCTCTTACAAAAAGAATCGCAGCGAGTAAGAATGGAAAGATAAAGTATCCAACTCGATAGAGAATGAGTAGAAAAAGGACTTTCTCATCTTGGACACTAACAAGCTGGGTTCCCCAAATGAAGATCAAATCGAACGAACCGAGTCCGCCCGGGGTCATGCTCACAATCCCAACGCATGAAGCGACAACAAAGATAGGGAATAACTCGTGAAAAGAAATGCTCAGTTCAAGTATGTTTGCTAGTAACCAGACGGCAAGGAACGCAAATGTCCACTCAAGGAGAGAGACGGCGATGAGCTGGAATTTCGTTCGTGAACCAAAGAACCGAGGAGAGCTTTTATCACGATGACGAACGAATTGAAAAAGCAGGACAGGCGGATACAGTCCAACCGCTATAACAACGACATAAAGCCATAGGAACTTTTCCATAAGAAGATTATCTCTATAAGCAACAAGAATTGTGACTGCAAGGAAAGATAACCCAGTCAAATAAAAATACGAAATGTTTCCAATGGACTTAGATAGTTTCTGTTTATCTACCTCATAAGTTTGATAAAAATATTTTCTAAGCATTCCGCTAATAATTCCACCAGATCCGATCAGGTTAGAGAAAGCATTGACGATAAACGATTGCTTCAACAGCTGCTTTTTCGGAAATGATTTTTGAAGTGATTTTAAGAGCAATGAGTCGTATAAGAACATCGGGCTAACGGCTCCCATAGAAATTAATAAAACGAGAATAAGTTTGCCGATGTTAAACTGATTAACTTCATTTCGGAGAAGCTCCGGGTTGATGCTAGACATGAAAGGAAGGCTTTCAATCACTGCTAGCACAAAAAGAAAAAGAGGTAAGATGAATTTCAAATAATGAAATAAATACTTGTAAAAAGTTGTTTTCATAGTTCACTCCTTTATCTTGATTTTACATGAATCTTAGAAAGTTCACTCAATAAATTTGAAAAAGGTGAAAGTTTTTGCCTTTAGGAAGAAAATCATAAACCATCCCCGTATAAAAATATGTATCGAAAAGTGTAGTATAGCAGAACGATTCACTCACACAAAAAAACGTTCAGAGGATTTCCTCTGAACGTTTTTTACTTACATTTCTTCTTGTGCTTTTTTCTTGCCTCTAAATCGATACAAAACAAGGTAAAGCATCGGAACCATAATCAGCGTTAAGACAGCTGAGAAAAGGATACCTGATATGATCGTAACGGCAAGCGGTGTAAAGAGCGCATCGCCACTTACGGCAACTGGGATAAGGGCAACGATTGATGTAATCGCGGTAAGGAGAATTGGTCGTAAGCGAACACGACCGGACTCAATAACTGCGTCTTTTACATCCATGCCTTTTTTCAGTGCTTGTTCGATAAATTCAATTAACACAACCGAGTTTCTTACTACGATACCGGTGAGGGATACCATTCCCATAACACCAAGGAAACTGATTGGCGTTTGGGTAACGAATAGTCCAAGAATCGCACCCGCGATTGCGAGGTATACGGCAACGAGAACTAGGAACGGAAGTGAAAGTGAATTAAATTGCAGGGCAATCAATAGGTACACTAGGAAGAGTACGATGATGAAGAGTACGGTAATTTCAGCAAAGAAATCACTTTGAGCTTCGTTTTCACCGCCAAGTGTAATGCTGTAATCAGCATCCTCAAGCTGATCGCGCTGATCTTCCACAATTTCTGTTACGTTTGCTTCATAATTCTCCTCGTCCTTAGGGAAGGCACGAAGCGTAATCGAGCGTTCACCATCAATGTGAGGAATCTTTTGGATTTGTTCACTTTGTTCTGTTGTCACAAGCTCATCTAATGAGATGAGTTCAGGTGGTCCACCTGTTGATGCGGCTGGAAGCTCAAGGCTTGAAAGATCGACTTCATCTTTGCTACCTTCTAGCACGATATTCATATCACGCTTTACAACGCCATTATCAAATGCTTTTAGTGGAATACCTGCCGTTGCAAGTCGAATTTGCTGGCTGATCTGATTGACCGTAATGCCATTTTCTTCGAGTGCATCGCGATCTGGTACATATTCGAGCGAAGGTTCAAAGTCACCTACGTTATCAACGACAAGGTCTGTTTCAAGTCCTTCGATCTCTTTTGTTAGCTCATCTCTAAGGTCGATAAGCTTATCGATTTCTGGTCCAGAGACGGTAACGGTCACAGGTGCTCCTGCAGGAGGTCCCTGCTGGATCGTTTCCATAAAAATCTCAGCATCCGGGTACTCATTTCTGAGCTTATCTGTCCAGTCGTCAATGAGTCCTTGCGTTGTCTGGTTTTCTCGATCGACTCTGGCAACGATTTGGCCAGTATTTTCACCAGTGCTCGTTAGCGAGCTGTTGAAGAGACCAGGAGTACCTGTGCCTGTGAAGACGCTTGTTTCATATACGCCGTCATCTGTTTTCAGTTTTTCTTCGATTTCTTGAAGCGTATCGTGTGTGTCTTCGATCGGCGTACCAATTGGTAGCGTGATGTCGACCGTTACTTCTTCCTTATCAGCAGCCGGGAAGAACTCAAACGGTGTTAAGACGACTAATCCGAAGATCGCTGTCGTGAGCACAAGACCAAGAATAGAAACAAGAATTGGTTTTTTTGAAAATTTCTTTAGAAGCTTGTCGGCATAAACATCGGCAAGCTTATTTAACGGTTTGCCAAGAAGTCCTGGTGCATCTGACATTGGCTTCTTCGATCGACGGCTTAAGAAGTAGCGCAAAATCGGTACGAAAATGAGTGCCACTAATGTTGATGCAATAATTGTTGTAATGAGCACTGTTGGCAACGCGCGTATAAATGCCCCATTACCACCTGAAAGGAAAATAAGTGGCAGGAAGGTAAAGACGATCGCTAGAGAGGAGGTCACGATGGACACCCAAATCTCTTTCACGCCATTAACGGCTCCCATTAAACCTTTATCGCCGAGCTTATATCTTCGCTGGATGTTGTCGTTTATGACGATCGAGTCATCAACGATAATCCCGAGTGCGATGATTAACCCGATGACGGAGATCTGGTTTAGATCCACATCAGCAAAAGGTAGTGGAATAAAGCCCATCAGAACGGAAATCGGAACAGCAAGTGCTACGACGAGCGCACCCGATCCAGATAGTCCGAGAGATGTTGCCACAATAACGGCAAGCACAGAAATCGCTAGGGATAGGAATAGGCCATCAAAAATGTCCGTAACGATTGAAGCTTGAGAGTAATAAGATTCCAGTTCTACGTTCGAAGGCAGGCTTTCTGAAAGCTCATCCACTTTATCGCTCACACGCTCGTCAACAGTTGGGATATCTTCTCCGGACTTTACGTAAGCGGTGAAGGAAACAGACGGCTGTCCTTCAAAAGTGATAATATCTTCAACGTCTTTTGGACTAACTTCAACGCTTGCAATGTCTTTTAAGTAAACCGCGTCTCCATCAGGGTTTTTACCTACAAATAACTCTTCCATTTCATCGAGTGAATCGTAGTTTTCAACAGAAAGCTGAACAACTTCCTCATCCATTTTCTGTTTTCCTAGAGGAGTTGGGTAGTATTCATTATTAATGGCACTTTGAACATCGGTAACGTTCAAGCCGGAATCTTTTAATTCCTCTTGTTTTAATTCAATTAAAATTTGTTCTTCAGGCAGTCCTTTGATCGTAACGCCAGAAACGCCAGATAATTCTTCGACTTCCTCTTTCCATCGATTTAATTCTTCTTCAAGAGAGAGGAGGTTGTCGCGGTTATCGCTTGTAAGATGGTAGGAAACAATCGGCATTTTTGCCGTTGATTCATTTACATCTGGTTCGAAAGCTTCGTCAGGAAATGAAGTCGAGGCATCGGAAACGGCCTGGCGTACGTCACCAAACACTTCCTTCTTACTTTCTCCTTCCGCTACTTCGATCACAATGTTCGAAAAGCCTGCTGCTGAAGAAGAT
Organism: Anaerobacillus sp. QJM3NY_17; assembly: GCF_056173665.1. Taxonomy (NCBI): domain Bacteria; kingdom Bacillati; phylum Bacillota; class Bacilli; order Caryophanales; family Bacillaceae; genus Anaerobacillus; species Anaerobacillus sp. QJM3NY_17. The sequence continues at coordinate 1,320,126 of NZ_CM149685.1, forward strand.
GTCACTTCAGCGATGCCATCGATCGAACTGAGCGATGACTCGATTGGGTTCGTAATTGATCGTTCAACTGTGTCCACCGTTGCACCAGGATAAACGGTGCTAATCGTTCCGATATTTACTGTTGTTTCCGGAATTTCACGCTGTGGAAGTTGAATGAATGTAAACACTCCAACAATGACAAATAATAGAATAAATATCATAAAGAGCTTGGACCGTTGTAAAATCCATTTCAACATATGAGAGCCTCCTCTGTTCGTTTTCGACTGTTCGGTCAATCTGATGTCATTTATACCCCATATTTGTTGAAATATAAAGTTTTAATGTGCTTGACTCAATAGTCATTTTTACTGAGATTAGCTAGGAAGTCAAGAAATGAGTGTGCTAGAAAACGAATTCGAAAGGGTGAAGGTTAGTCAGGTATGATTAAGTAAACTTCTTCTTTTAATCGAGATATGCAGTTTAAGCTCGAGGGCATATTGTGACTATCATTCCACTCATCAAGTAGTGTATTCTGATGGAAGAAGATATCGAGGTGAACGATATGGATAAACGAAAAGCAATATTAGAAGCGGCGGTTGAGTTGATCGCAGAGAAAGGATACACGCATACATCGATGCAGCAGATTGCTGATAGTGTGGGTGTCTCAAAAGGTTCGCTTTACTCATTTTTTCCATCAAAGGAAGATTTGATTATTTCGATTTATGAACACTATCAACAGCTCGTTTTTGAACGTGCTTTTGTTGTCGGATTAGACGGTAATCTACCACCTTATGAGCGGTTTGCAAAACAATTCCAGGTCCAATTCGAAGGGATATTGGAATATAAATCTTATATGAAAATGCATATGCGCGGGGAATCCGCTCAAAGCAGTGAGAAGCTTGAAGGAATGGGCCATCGAATGAGGGGTCGACTTTTTAGCTGGCTAGAACGAAATTTGATTGATTTATATGGGGAGAAGATTGCCCCATATAAATGGGATTTGATGTGGATGACGCAATCCATTTATACCTCCTACACAGGTCTTATGATTTCTTCTGAGAGCCTGCTTTCTCCAGAAAAGCTTGGAAAGCACATCGTTAGGCAGATTGATATTCTAGCATCGGATTTTCTAGCAGGAAATAGCGCGCCTCTTCTAGATGATGAAATGATGCGTCCTTTTTCCGTAGGGATGGATCGAGAAGGTGCTTTTACATCGTTTGAGAAAAGAGAGAGTGCCTGGAAGGCGCTCTATAATAATATCCATGAATTAAAGCAGCCTCAATATTATCTAGAGGTAACGGATCGCATATCAGAAGAATCTAGAAAGTCAAAACCTGATGAGATTGTGATGAGAGGGCTGTTTCATTTACTGAAAGAAGAAGATGTGCTGAAAAGAAATGCACAAGCACTAGAGGCACAAATCCTTCCGGCGACAGAACATTAGGATGGTTATTTTCCAATTTTTTCGGGTAAATAGGGTGTAGAGAGAGATGGTTATCACCAAAGGAGAGAGAGACAAATGTCAGAGAAACCTTCATCAATCAATGGAAGCAGTACCTTTATTGCAATTGTTTCCATTGTAGCGGGCTGTCTTGCTGCTATCATTGCAGGAAGCTTCCTATCCGGAGCTATTGAACTAGCAACAATTGAAATCTTCCCTATATTCTTCCCCATCATTATTTGCGCTGTCGGCATTTTTCTAGGAGTGGTTGCTTTTCGCATTTCAAAAAGAAGACTTGCAATAATGGGGATTGCCTTAAATGCTGTTGTTCTTTTATTACCATTAGGCTTTTTAGTCGTGAAGTTATAGAGGAATTATCAAGGTTTGAAAATTTAATAATAATGCTAGAAGCGAAGATTTAAAGAGGGTGTCACTAAAGTTATACTTTGGGACATTCTTTTTTTGGTCAAACCGAAATGCTTTTTTCTAGTTGAAGGTGAGGTATGGGTACGTACTTCCTACTCATTGCAAAGTTCAAGATAGAAGTGTGAGTTCTCTAGTACTCTCTGTTTATTAAACACTTATTAACTTAACGATTTTCTTCTTTCAATCTCCTCCCATTCACGGTTATACTAATGCAAGAGTATTGGTTCAACTATGGGAAACAACACCCCTTATACAGAGAGGATTTAACAGCATGCTTGATTATAAGCTTTACAAAAGTAAGAAGGCGAACTGCAGTGAAACGATCGTGTTGATTCACGGTCTTGGTGGGAACTATGGGATCTTCTGTAACCAGATCTCCACATATAAAAAAGAGTATGATGTGCTTGCTATCAACCTACCGGGGCATGGGAAATCACCGAGTACTGACAGTTATGACATGCCTTTCAATAGAGAATTAGTCGCAGACGAAGTGATTCTGCTTCTAGATGAGTTGAAGATTTCTAAAGCACATTTAGTAGGTATTTCACTAGGCTCTGTTGCCGTGCATCATTTGCTTCAACGAGTTCCTGAACGCATTCAGAGTGCTGTACTAGGAGGCGCAATCACACGATATTCACCTCTAGCTACCTTCATGCTCCGCGCTGGAAATGCAGTGAAAGCGTTTGTACCATATATGTGGCTATATAAAATGTTTGCTTATATTATGATGCCTAAAGCGAATCATGCTAGCTCTAGAGAGTTATTTATCAGAGCAGCCCTTAAAATGAATCGAAAAGACTTTCTAGCTTGGTATGCGTTAACACCTCAAGTAAATGCAGCATATGCGAACGTTCAACAATATAGCCAAAACATTCCGAAACTCTACATTTCTGGAGAACAGGATCATCTCTTCTTAGACCCTTTATTAGAAGATACGAAAAGCGATGAACAGGCACAGCATTTGATCTTAAAGCAATGCGGTCACGTTTGTAACGTGGAAAAACCAAGGGAGTTTAACGATGCTTCGCTTGCATTTTTTAATCAGCATAGCTCAACCCAGTCTTCCATATCATCCGCCTTATAAATGCTTAGAGTGCCTGTCACCAAGCAAATTTAGACCTATTTGTAACCTTTTCACCGTTTAACTCGTTTAGATAGAAAAGGGTGAGCGAATGGAGGGCTTAATGGTGAAGATCAAGCTTCTACCGATTTTATTGGGAACCTTATTATTCGTTGGGTTAGCCGGCTGTGGAAATAATGAAGCTCAAACCGTAAACACATCAAAGGATGACGTGGGGGAAGAGACGACAGCTCCCGCTACATCAGAAGGTGACTTCTCTCAAGAAGCAAGAATGATGGCGAATGATGAGAAACTTATTGAAATGCTAATGTCTACAGGAGTGATCAAGGAAAATGCGACGCCAAGTGAGATACAGAAGGCGTTAGAAGAGTACTTGAAGGAGAAAGCAGAAGGGATTGACCAGGGCGCAAAACCAAGTGAGAAATATATCGAGGATTTGAAGAAACAAATTCAACAAGACTTAGAAAAAGAAGGTTCGAAAGAGTAATCTTAGACGAGAGCTTTGGTTCTAACAGTTCAGAAAAGGAGTGCATTGAATGGCCTCCTTTTTTGAACTTTTTTTGTTCATTTTAAGAAGTAAAGAACACGGAGCTTGGAACGAAAAGTTAACTGGTAAATATATGGTATTATTAAAGTAGTATAGTACTAGATGGGAGTGAGTGAAGTTGAATAAACCTGTAGTCATTTGCCTTCTCCTTTTTAGCGCACTGTTTTTAAATTTTCAAGACAGCGCATTAAGTATAATGATCTATAATTGGTTGCTAACGCTACTGCTGATGTTCTACATATATACGATTCAAGGTGAGGAAATAGATGGATATGAATCAGTCACATTCTAGCAAAAGCCCTGCAAACGGATTCTCTTATTTGTAGGGCTTTTGCTATTTTTTACTCAATTTAACGTGTTGAAGCGTTATTGCGAAAAAACAAAATAGTGATGAGCAAATGGTGCTTTTGATCTGATTTATTAGTGTGAAAAATGGCTCACTACTTGAAAAAATAGTCATAAAAAGGAGGGTTTTAGGAAATATTGAGACTTTTGTATCATTCAAATTTTTCTGAAAAAGGATTATAGTATGATTATTGTAAAACTATTGTAAAAAACATTTTTTAGGGGGAATGAGATTTTGAAGGGGAAAAATGTACTGTCAATGGCGATGATTGCTGCGCTAACGCTAAGTGCTTTCACAGCACCTGGAGCGAGTAGTCAAGCTAGTGTAGACACGCCGCAAGTGAAGCAAGAAGTGAAGGAAGAAGTTGTACATAAGCAAGGTCCGTTTGATCTAGCGATTGCAAATGAAGAAAAGCTAATTGAGATGCTGAAAGAGAGTGGGAAAATCTCTAAAAATGCATCTGCGAAAGAAGCAGAACAAGCATTGGATGTGTTTTTGAAAGAAAAGTCTGAGTCGCTTATGGAAAAAGACACGACCGGGGAATTAGAAGATGAAAAGCTTGAAGTTGAAGCTGACATTAAAGAAAAGTTAAAGAATGATAACAAAGGTAAGGGAAATGACAACGGGAAAAAAGGCGGCAAGAAACTTGATAAAGTCGTTGAAGAAGACTACCACGGTGATGTTCGTTCTGATAACGTCCTAGTCCTTTTAGTCGAATTCCCTGATTTTCCACATAACAGTATTAAGCCAGATGAATCTGATATGTATTATGAAGATTACGTGAAGGAACACTATCAAGATATGATTTTCGGTGAAGATGGGTATGAAGGTCCGAATGGTGAAGATCTTATCTCTATGAAACAATATTATGAAGAACAATCAAATGGCGCTTACACGGTAGATGGCACTGTTGCTGGATGGTATATGGCATCCAAAAATGCAGCTGAATACGGTGGTAACTATCCGACAGAAGATGATAGCGACAAGAATGCGCGTGGTCTTGTGAAAGAAGCTTTGAATGCAGCGGCTGCTGATCCTTCTGTCAATCTAGCAGAATATGATCAAGAAGATCGCTATGATCTTGACGGTGACGGTAATTTCCGTGAGCCAGATGGTCTTGTTGATCACTTGATGGTAGTTCACTCAGCAGTTGGAGAAGAAGCTGGTGGCGGACAATTAGGATCTGATGCGATCTGGTCTCACCGTTGGAATCTTGGTAGTATTTTCCCAATCGAAGGATCACCAGAACCAGAGGAGGATTACTTTGGTGCAGGTTCCATGTATGCATATGACTATACTATTGAACCAGCTGATGGAGCAGCAGGAGTGTTCGCTCATGAATATGGTCACGATTTAGGTTTACCGGATGAGTACGATACACAATATTCTGGGGCTGGTGAAGCAGTATCTTACTGGTCAATCATGGCGAGCGGAAGCTGGGCTGGTGCACTTCCTGGAACAGAACCTACTGGTTTCAGCGCATGGTCTAAAGAATTTCTTCAGGCTGCTCAAGGTGGAAATTGGTTGAAGTATGATGAAGTTGATTTAGATGAGATTGACAAAAAAGGTTTGGAAGTTTATTTGGATCAAGCGAACACGAAAGGGACAAACCTTGACGCGCTTCGTATCAACCTTCCAGACAAAGAAACAGAAATTAATACGCCATTTAGCGGCGAATTCGAGTATTTCAGTGGGAGTGACAATGATTTAGATAATTCCGCTGTGATGAATGTCGATCTTTCAAATGCGTCATCAGCCGAATTGACGTTTAAGACATGGTATGACATTGAAGAGGACTGGGATTATGGTTCGATTCAAGTAAGTGAAGATGGTGAGAACTGGACAGCGATCCGGGGAAATATCACGACAGAAACTAATCCGTATGATAATAATCCTGGACACGGCATTACCGGTCTATCTAATGGTTGGATTGATGCTACATTTGATTTGAGCGCTTATGCAGGAAAAGATGTACAAGTGAAAATGAACTACTGGACAGATGGAGCTGCAATTAATCCTGGCTTCTATGTTGATGATATTCGCGTAACAGCGGATGGGAACGAGCTTCTCTTTGACGATGCAGAAGGCGAGCCTAAAGTGGAGTTAGATGGTTTCACAAAGGATAAAGGAGTGAAGGTTTCAGAACACTACTACCTTCTTGAATGGAGAAATCATCAAGGTGTCGATGAAGGACTTGATCACATTCGTCGTGGTGCTAGCTTGATGTCTTATGATCCTGGTTTAGTTGTTTGGTACGTGGATAACAAGTATTCTGATAACTGGACAGGCGTTCACCCTGGCGAAGGGTTCCTTGGGGTTGTGGATGCGGATCAGCACGAATTGTTCTGGAGTGACGGAACGGTGGCCCAAACACGTTACCAAATTCATGATGCTGCATTCAGCCTTCGTAAAGATGAGAAGATGTTCATTGACTACAGCGAGCTTCTTGGTCGCACAATGACAGATAAGAAAAATCAATTTGTGAAAGAATTCAACGATAAGAAAAGTTATTTGAATGAAGCCATTCCTGATGCAGGACGTAATGTACCCCAATATGGCTTGAAATTCAAAGTAACAGGTGAAGCAACGGATCGTTCAGTTGGACGTGTGTTGATCACAAAAAAATAAGAAGTGAGGGGACGCTTAGAGATAAGCGTTCTTTTTTTTCGTTAAGTAGAAGGGGATATCTCTAACACTGGCCAAAATAATTGTTGTAGTGTACTTGACTAGGTGGTGTACCCCGCAGTTTAAGATTAAGGGGGAGGAGACATGTATAAAATAAGTGAGTTTGCCCAGTTAACAGGGTTAAGTAAAGAAACGCTTCGCTATTATGCAGAAGTTAAGCTATTAGAGCCTGCCTATATTGATCCGAAGAGCCGTTACAAATACTACGATGATGGCAGTTATTTTCTTGCCTTATTATTAGGAAAGCTACGGAGATTTGGATTTACAATTCAGGAAATGAAATCTGTGATGGATGATGAGTCGTTTGCTCATTTAGAAGATCTTTTGAGTCAAAAGAAAACGAGTATTTTGGAACAAATCAACGATTTGCAACTTCAACTTAACGACATTGATGAGTTTCTTAAATCAGGGAGGGAAAAGAATGATTAGCTGGAAAGAGGAGAAGGTGATTCGTGTGCCGATCGAAACGGTTTGGGATTTGTTTAGAGACGAAAATATTCAAACGATCATGCCAAAAGTTGAGGAGCATGTATTAATGGAATTGGAAGAGGATCAAGTCGGAGCGAAGCATCGTCAAACGTATCGGGAAGGAAAAAGACTTGAAACTTACATGGTTGAGACGATCGCCTACGAGGATCGAGAAGAATATAAAGAGAAACGGATTAGTTTTGTGTTAGGAAAGGCGTTTGAAATATCGCTTGGTTTTATACTAGAAAAAGTGAGTGAAAGCGAAACAAAATTCATTTACGAAGGTCAAAATAAAGGCGTGAATTTTGTGGGGCGCGCCATGCTTAAGCTAAGCCGTCAAAAGGATCAAATGAATGTTGTTCAGGAATTTATGGACCGAGTGGAAAGTGAAGCGATTAAACGAAATGAGGTCCAGATTTAATCCGGGTAGTAATTATTGAGACCTTTTATTCAATTTGATACTAAGTGGAAGAGGAGAATGGAGTAAAATCGGCATAATTTTAATCTTTGTACTATCGTAAAGAAGTCAGTTAGTATGAAAGCCGCCAAGGCAAACTGGGCGGCTTTTTTCAATGGTATTGGTGCTCATTATGTGTTTGAACGTTCGCAAGCTTCAGCCACTCTCACAAAATACCCTTTTACTAATTCATCGAGCGTAGCAACGGATTTTTGGTCAAGCGTTCGATCGTCCCTCAATGAACAAAGAACGCTTTCAATGAGAAATTCTCGTGACTTCTTAGAATGAAGAAACTCATCCTGGATAAAATCTAGAAGTTCTATTGATTTTGTGTGTTTCTCGTTCAAGCCCCTCTTCAGGGTTGCGATTGTTTGCTGAAGTTTTTCTTTAAAATCTTCATCGGAATTCGTCGCATTTGGTAGCCAGGTACTCATTTGTTCAGGTTTGTTCAGCTGTTCTCCTGCAGCAGCGGCATCGTTAACGATACTAACGATACGTTGGACGCTATAGTGTACTACTGGGGAAATGTCTACGCTCGGACCGTTTGCAATGGAATAGTACTTAACATTGTGGTGAAGTATGCCCAGAAACATGATCGCCCCATCAAGTAGATATGGTCGCTTATCTTCTCCGAATAGCTCAAGAAAACGAGTGAATACCCACTGAATCATTCTCTTTTGTCCTTCTTTTAGGAAATCCTTCAAATCCTCATCATTCGAGACAAACACTTCTTCGAAAAGTGTAATCAGCTTGTTTTTCTTATTCGTATTCATTTGCAGTTCAATTTGTTTAATAAAGATAGTAAGGTCAGCACGATCTTGGCCGATCATCAATTCATCTCGGCTTGTTTCCATTGAGCCATAAAGGGCCTTGAAAAGAGCGATTAATAACTCATTTTTCGATGAGAAGTAATTGTAGAACGTGCCTTTTGAAATGCCGCTATATTCTAGGATGTCTTGAATGGATGTTGCCTGAAAGCCTCTTTCAATAAAAAGCTGATGCGCCATCTTAATAACGTGCTGTTTGCGATCGTTCATTCTATCACCTTTTACTTCGTTTTATTTAAATGAAACTTATTATTGTACTGCCGGTATAAAACTGATCATACCTTATTTCTTGATTAGAAACAAATCCTTTCAAATTGGGAAGAAATAATGATTGCAAAAGTTGAACTCATGGTATATGATATTAGAGATTTGAACCGATGGTATAAATAATTGAACTAAAGGTATATGGGGGAATGATGATGAGTCAATCAGTGAAAGAGACGCCAAAACCAAAGTACGGCATTCTTGCGATTCTGATTGTTGGTGCGTTTATTGCGTTTTTAAATAATACATTGCTTAATATTGCGTTGCCATCGATTATGACAGATTTACAAATTGAAACGGCTACGGTTCAGTGGCTTACAACAGGATTTATGCTTGTGAACGGTATTATGATTCCGGCAACGGCATTTCTTATTGAAAAATATTCCGTGCGTCGCTTATTTCTTGTTGCGATTGGATTATTTACAATCGGTACAGTTGTTGCGGGGATGGCGGAGATCTTCCCGGTTCTACTTGGAGGAAGAATGCTTCAAGCTTCAGGTTCAGCGATTATGATGCCGCTCTTGATGAATGTTATGCTCGTTAGCTTTCCAATTGAAAAAAGAGGGGCGGCAATGGGTGTTTTCGGTTTAATTCTCATGGCGGCGCCAGCAATTGGTCCGACGCTCTCTGGTTGGATTATTGAAAACTACGATTGGAGAATGCTTTTCCATTTCGTGACGCCAATTGCTATTACGATTTTCCTACTTGGTTTCTTCTTGTTGAAAGATAAAAAGGAAAAGGTAAACATTCGTCTCGATCTCTTTTCACTGATCTTATCAAGTATTGGTTTTGGAGGTATTCTTTACGGCTTTAGTTCTGCAGGGAATAAAGGTTGGGATAGCCCACAAGTTTACTTAACGATTGGAATTGGGGTTATTTCTCTGACGACGTTTATTATTAGACAGTCGAAACAAGAACGACCAATGTTGAATTTTTCGATTTTCAAATATCCAATGTTCGCTCTTTCATCTTCCATTACAATGGTTTTAAATATGGCGATGTTTTCAGGAATGCTGTTGCTCCCGATTTACGTGCAAACCATTCGAGGCATTTCACCACTTGATGCAGGATTGATGATGCTTCCGGGTGCACTTGTGATGGCATTTATGTCTCCGATTACAGGTCGCTTATTTGATAAAATTGGCGGACGCATTTTGGCGACAACGGGTCTAGCTATTACAGTTGTCACAACATACCTGTTTAGTACATTGTCTATGGATACGACGTATAACTACATTATGATTCTTCATGCTGTGCGCATGTTCGGAATGTCAATGGTTATGATGCCTGTATCAACGAATGGATTAAATCAGCTACCAGCTCGTTTTTATCCGCACGGTACAGCGATGAACAATACGTTGAATCAGGTAGCGGGCGCCATTGGTACAGCGCTTCTCGTTACGATTATGTCTAACCGAACAGAATCCGCTGCGGCTGATCTTGCGAGGGAAGCAGCGACGAGCGGAGCGGTAGATCCTACGATGCAGCAACAAATTGCCATGCAGGCGATGCTTGAAGGGATTAACTTTGCCTTCTTTGTTGCTACATTTATTGCAGGTCTTGCGTTTGTGCTCTCATTCTTCATTAAGCGCGCTGGCCGTGAAGAAGTGAAGCAGCCGATAGTGCCAGAATCCAAGCCAGTTGAGCTTGTGACAAATTCATAATCAATCAACTACAAAAACGGATGAGATCCCTAGGGATCTCATCCGTTTTTATTCGTTAGAAGAAGCTGTTTTCGTTTTATTATGATAATGCTTTTTGGCTTTTGTCCGATTTCCGCAAACCTCCATCGAGCACCATTTGCGCTTTCCCTTCTTGTTGACGAAAAAGGCCAGGCAATTTTCACTTTCGCATGCTTTTACTTTATCCAATACACCACTCGCTTCATGATCAAGCATCTGATAGGCAATGAGTGAGAGTAAACCTTTCGTTCCACCCTCAATAGGGAGCGGGGTAAGGGACTTTTCATCGATCGTAAAAGAAAGTGGGGTCGCTTTTGTCACATTACTTAGCAATTCGAAAAAATCGACTTGAGAAAGGTTTGAAGCGAAGTATTCACGACATTGATTCCGAAAGTGTTGAATGTCATTTGTATAAATAGGATCCTTCTTAATGAATTCTACTTGTTTCTTGTTTAACAACCCCTTGTTTTCCATTAATGTGATCCACTGAACGACGTTCTCTTCCGTTAATAGCAGATCGATAGGGTTTTGATTTTGTATTTTTAATGTGTTCATTAAGTTAATAAATAGGAAATTAGAAAAATGGGAAAAACTCGTTTCGAGTATCATGTTGAAACACACCTTTTGCTTTATCGTTGACATCGATTATAACATAATGTAGTATTCTAACCACTAAATTAGTTTTTAGTAGTTATAAAATAAGGTAAGAGGAGAGATATAATGGCAGTACAAAAAGTAACGGACCAAAACTTCGAAGAAGAAACAAATCAAGGACTCGTTCTAGCAGATCTAGGAGCGCCCTGGTGTGGCCCATGTAAAATGATCGCGCCAGTGTTGGATGAACTAGATGAGGAACTAGGCGAGCAATTAAAAATTGTCCAACTTGATGTGGATTCAAATCCAGAAACAGCAAGAAAGTACGACGTGATGAGCATTCCAACATTGCTTTTCTTTAAAGATGGCGAACTTGTTGAGAATGCGGTTGGATTTCGAACAAAAGAAGAATTAGCAGGTATTGCTAAAAATCACGGCTAACTTACTAATAGATAAAGCAGCGCTTCTTATGAAGAGCGCTGCTTTATTTATTGATTACGTATGAAGTTGATTGGCTCTCATTAATTAATATCCTGAGTCCCATAACCTGTTATGGTGAGATTCACGTCTACATTAACAGTAAGGGAAGGGAAAATGCTTTCCCAATTTTTCTCGTGTTCCTTCCAGTACCTAGGTTGTTTGATTTTTACCCATGTGCCAATTTCCAGAAAATCGAGTTGCTGTTCTTTCTGTGCGATGGAAAGAACGCGTTCAATATCTTTCTTGACGACTTGTTGTCCCTTTTCTTGGAGTGGCGTTTCCCATCCTTCTTTGAAAACGTCGCGTTCTATATCCCAGTCCTCCGCAAGTCGCAAAGAACTTTCTACAATAAGGTCGACGGTTAGCTTTCCGTTTTCTACATTTGGCTTAACGGTTGTGTTCGATTTCATTATTTCTAGGACAACTTGATCTTCTCTGGACTCTCCCGCTTCAATGGTTACGAGCCCACCCTGAACTTCATCTGTCACCCATTTGAATCCTCCAACTTCTTCTGGTGAAAGCCAGCCAACTAATTTTTCTTTTTTATTTGATATAATTCCGCCCCCAAGCAATCGCAGTCTATTTTCGTGAATTCCTACTTCAGGAATGACGAAGCTTGCATCTTCTGTAATCCTATTGGAGGCTTCTCCGAATTTAAGATTATCCAATACATAAAGACTCCGCTCTTTGTTTTGAGTGAGCTCCTTCAACTGCACAGCAGGAAACATTTCTTTTGTTGGTTCGACATTTAGTATCGAAGCGGCAGGCTCCCTTGAAATAAATAAGGAAACGGTTCTCCTAAATTCATGATCACGCAAAAAGAAGCTGATTAGTTGCTTGATCGGTTCTTTTCGTAGAAGCTCTTCCGAGAGAACCATTGATTTGAGATGTGTATAGTTAGGTGGTCGATCAGTTTCAAGTGAATTTTCTCGAATCACTTCAAAGAAATTATTCCCATTTAAAGTAATGTTCTGATAGGGTTGATCTCCAGTCGTACCGGTCTCTGTTCCCTGGATGTTATTTGGAACGACGTATTGGTTTGTTAAGGCAAACACTTCCTCTTTGTCTTCATGATAATCAAGTCCAATCCCCATGATCATGCCGAGATCTTCAATTTCGTTACTATCCCAGCACGCCGTTAGCAAGATGAGTGGAAGAACAGCTAGAAATAAGGAAATTCTCTTCATTGAGCAGTCCCCTTTCCAAGCGAGAGCGCTAGAAGCAATAGGGGGAGCGCGATGAGAGCGGTGTAGGATAAATAATTCACGTATGTCCCGTATGAAAATAGTTCAGTAATGCCTGATGGTAATAACGAGAGCATCAGAATGATGAACCCAATAATCATAGTCATAGGGAGAGTGTTTTTTACCTGAAACGTTTTCCTCATGCCAAGCACTGCCGAATAGTAATAGGCGGCTAAAGTCGTGAAGATCGTAATGATCCATCCGAATAGGAAGAGAAGTTCGAATCGCTCAAAGAAGAATCCCTGAAATTCGATTGCTTTTGCCATTTCAATTGTTGGAAATGTAATCACCTTCAGTTCCTCGATACTAAGGACACCGATGTTCAGAATGAAGAAGAGGACATAAATCACACAAACACTCCCAATGCTGATGCTGAAAATGGTGAGTATTGGTTTCCATTTCGTAAACGTAAATTTACCTGACAACACCATGATCAGCTCATATCCTACAAATGAAAAAAAGGTTGTGTGAGCTCCTTTTAATATTTCGATTCCATCAAAATAGAAGATGGGGCGTAAGTGGGTTGGTTCAATATTTTTGATACTAAGAAGAGTTAAGACAAAAAACATAAATAAGATGATTGGAAAGTACAGTTGAAAAAATAGCATGATATTGGAAAGTCCGCTTGATACAAGATACATACACGAAACGACAAGTACGAGTAAGACAACAAACTTGGGCGTTTTATCAAGCAGGTAGTAATTCACAATCTCGGCCATTGTTCGAATGATGTAGGATGAGATTACAATCATATAGGCAACAAAAATGAGGTTAATCCCTTTGCCGATCCATTTTCCAGTTAGTTCAGTTCCTATATCAAAGACTGTTTTCATAGGGAAGCGCTTAATGAGCATAAATAGAAAAATCGCATTTATAAATGCAATGCCGGCTCCTAAAATAACGCTCATCCACATGTTAGATTGACCGACGACTGCTGCGGTTTGTCTTGGCAACGTGACAATTCCGACACCGACGATCGTTGATATAATGAAAATGATGATTGGAAGGGAGGTATGGTTATTTTTCATGTAGTTTCCTATCCTTCTTTCCCACACGATAATAAAGACGTACAAACGAATCTTTCCAGCTTTTCAGCTGAATCGGCGCAAATGGCTCCATGTATGGCGTTCCGAAACTTCTAAGTTTAATTAAATGAGTTGTTACGATGAAAATGGCGATTAGCAAACCGTATACACCTAGTATGGCTGCAGAGAACAGGAAGAAAAAACGAATGGTTCTTAACGCCAGGCTGAGCTGGTAATTCGGAATCGCAAATGAACAGATCGCTGTGAATGAAATGACCATGACCATCATTGGACTAACGATGCCCGAACTTACCGCCGTTTCACCGATAACAATAGCTCCTACAATACTAACTGTAGATCCGATTGGTTTTGGTAACCTTACTCCTGCTTCCCGTAAAATCTCGATCGTAAGCTCCATAATAAAAGCTTCAATTACCGATGGGAAAGGTACACCTTCTCTTGTTTTAGATAAAGAAACGGCCAGGCTAGTGGGAATAAGCCCGTGGTGAAACGAGACTAAAGCAATGTAAGTTGCAGGCAATAGTACAGAAATAAGTGCAGTAAAATAGCTTAATAATCGAATTAATGAAGCGGGAATCCATTTAAAGTAGTAGTCGTCAGGTGTTTGAAGAAGCATGTTAAGCGTTGTTGGGGCAATCAGGACAGTGGGAGAGCCGTCTGTCATAATTGCGACACGCCCTTCAAGTAAGGCGTTTGCTACCTTCGTTGGATGCTGTGTTGATGTTAATTCGGGAAAGACTGACAGCGGATTTCGCTCAAGGAGCTGTTCAAGTATCCCTGCATCAGTTATATAATCTGCATTAATTTCGTTTATTCGTTCTCTGGTTTCTTCAATTAATTTTCGATCTGTTTTTCCTTGCAAATAAGTTAAAGAGATGTATTTCACAACGTCTTTTCCAATCAGATGTTGTTCAAATAAAAGATCGCTTGTTTTTAAGTGAGCACGTAATAATGCTTTGTTATCTTGCAGGCATTCTATAAAACCATCCCGTGGACCGCTAATCGTCGGTTCATTGACCGGTTCATCAGGTGAGCGCTTCACAGAATAGGTCGTTTTCACAGCGTAAACAGTGTCAATGTCTTCCTCACGAGCAATAATAACGGTGCATCCATCCATGAGGTGCCTTGAAATGAGGCTATTATCTTCAATGTTGTTAATCGCAGCCATAGGAATAAGATCAGGAAGATCAGCTGCGCTAATCTTTGTTTGATCGTCTGAAATGGTAAGAAGTGGACTAATGATCGTCTTTTGAATCACCATTCGATCAGAAATATCGTCAAGATACACAAGTGTCAGTGTGAGCCCATCGAGTTTAACGGTTTTTAGCTTGAGGTCTTCGGTGTTATGAAACTCCTGTTTTATTTGATCCTCAATCAATGAGGAGGATCGTGGAAAACGCCTTCTTTTCATATCAACATCACTCCGAAAGTTATCTTCCTTTATCATTAACGGAATTGGAGAAACTATCCGTTCTTTCCATCATGTATTGAAAACTCTGTTAGGATATATGACCAATTTGTTATTTTCAATTTTCAAACATGGTACGATTTTGCATATTGATACAGCTTTGAAAGAAGGGGATAGTGTGAAGAAACGACTTGTCGTAATCGGAAACGGCCTTGCTGGAATTCAATTTCTTGAACGCTTGCTATCGAGAAAACCGTCAAGTTTTGAAGTAACCGTCATTGGAAAGGAGCCTGCTTATAAGCGATATCTTTTATCGCGCGTTCTACAGAAGGAAATACCCTTTGAAGACGTCAAATTGGAGGATGATGGTTGGTATCTAAAGCGTGGGGTACGTTTGTTAAAGAATGAAACCGTTGTGACAGTTGATCCCCTCGTACGGCATGTGAAAACCGATCGAGGTCGAAAAATGACTTATGATCTTCTCGTATTTGCAACAGGTAGTCATCCGCATCTCCTTCCCGTCAAAGGAGCAGGGAAGGAGGGCGTGATGACCTTTCGAACGATTGAAGACTGTATGACATTAATGAACGCTCCAAATCATTACCAAAAAGCAGCGGTCATTGGAGCGGGTATCCTTGGGTTAGAAACGGCGATGGGACTCGTTCAGCGCGGAATAAAAACAACCGTAGTGCATCATCAGCCGAATGTGATGAACAGACAGCTAGACCGGCTTGCGTCTGAAATGCTTCAGGAAGATTTAGAACGTATGGGTATCCAATTTTCATTAAGTAAGCGAGCGAAGGAGTTCATTGGAACTTCGCATGTAGAAGGGATTCACTTCTCCGATGGAACGAGTCTGCCAGCTGATCTTGTCCTCATGTCTGTTGGAGTAAAATCAAATATTGAACTTGCTAAGAAAAGTGGGCTAGATGTTCACCGTGGTATTCTTGTGGATGATTATCTTCAAACGAGTGATCCATCGATTTATGCTATTGGAGAGTGTGCAGAACATCGTGATATGACATACGGTCTCACTGAACCGATTATTGAGCAAGCTGAATATCTTGCAAGAACGCTCGCAGGATATCCAGAGCCGTACACAGGCTCAATCATGTCTACAACCTTAAACATTGAAAGCGTAAAAGTGTTCTCAACAGGGCATGTTCTTGAAACAGAGGAGACAAGAACTTTTCAATGGATTGACCCGATTCGACACATTTACAAAAAAATTGTGACCTTACATGGACGAGTGATTGGAGCGATTCTTTATGGTGATACTTCAGAGGCAGCTTTAATAGCAAAGCTTGTGAATAGCCATGCTCCCGTTTCTGAAATTCCAACCAATCAGCTATTTCCAGAACCAAAAATAACGCGCAATACGTTAGCCCTTGTCCCTAAAGATGGGAGATCATCTAAAACGGCGCAAAGCTAATGATGCATGTGTAAAAAACATTGATTGGGAGGATGTTTCTGATGCCGGTTCATGCCGTAAAGATCCACGTGGGAAGAACGCGTGATTTTACCCCTAATTCTAGTCGAGCGATTGATTTACTCCAGCTTTCGATCGCCGTTATTTGCTTGTCGGATGGCACGTTCCATGCTATTCACAATCGTTGTCCATATGGTGGAACGGTTGTGAGTGGGAAGATCAGCGATCATTCTATAATATGTACAAACCACGACTGCCGCATTGATGTTAGGACAGGTAAACTCCTTTCCCCGCATATTGGCGAGGTAGAGACATTTCCGATTGAAATAGAAGATGGTTTGATCTACGTTACGCTTGAGTGATTTGTAGTTGATCATCTCATTGAGGTGCTGTACGCTCTATTTACGTATAAGTGAAGGAGATGGTACAGTCGTGGGCTTAATGAACAAAACCATAGCGGTTACCGGCGGACGAAAAGGGGAAGAAATGCGTGCACTTATCGAAAAACAGGGTGGAAAAGCGCTCATTCGACCTGCACAAGGGACTGTTTTTACGAATGAAGAGCATGTCGTTCATTCTTTACGAGAAATAATTGAAAACCCTCCAGATATGTTGATTTATACGACTGGTATGGGAGAAAAAAGAATGGCTGAGCTTGCGGAATTAGCTGGGCTAGAAAAAGAATACGATCATTTGCTTCGCTCGATTCCAATAGCAGTTCGAGGTACGAAAACGCTCCAGCATTTTAAACAAAAGGGCATTACGCCACAAACGGTGGCGGATCGCGGGACGATGAATCAATTGGAGAATGCCTTAACGATTGAGAATCAATCGGTTGTTCTCCAAATGCATGGTGAAAATGTGCCAGGGTTTATTGAGTCGCTTGAAGCTGCGAACAATACGGTTACGACAATTTATCCATACGAGCATACACCTCCAGAGCAAGCGGTGCTTCAGCAGTTAATTGAGGAGATAGAAAATGGACAGCTTGATGCGGTGGCGTTCACAAGCGCCATCCAGGTACGGTACTTTTTTGAATATGTTGATAGGGTTAAGAAAAGAGAAAGGATCCTAACTTCTTTAACAGAAACGATTCTTCCTGTAGCTGTTGGAGAAGTAACAGAAGAGCATCTAAAAGCTCAAGGAATCGAGCATGTTCTCACACCAACTACACCACGTATGGGCGCGATGGTGATGGAAATGGCTAAGTATTATAGAAATCTAGCATCATCATAAAAAACGCCGCCATCCTTTCAATAAGGGTGGCGGCGTTTTGCAATTTAATCATTTAGTTCGTTTGATCTGCTAGCTTAACGAGAACATGTGCCATATGCTTACGTTCTTCTTCGTTTGCTACGTTCCAAAGCTCGTTGAGTACTTTTTGTTCACGGTTACGCGGATCTTCATGCTTGGCAAGATAATCTCCAACGCGCTTAGCACCTTTTGAGAGTCCTTCTTCGCCAAGACCGAGCTTCTCACCTTTGTTTACTTGATCTCCAAGATAGTCTTTAAACGATTGGAAGTTCTGCATGATGTCTTCTTTCTTATCCTCACTCATGTTAGCTACTGCTTGTTTTGGATCTTTCTCTGCCATTTTCTTTCATCTCCTTTTTGTTAAGTACATAGGGTATGTAACCGGAATTGAGAGGTAATAAACCCATTAAATGGCTTGTGAGCACATTGGATGTGCTGACATGTTTTTAGTGCATATCCAGAGAACTGTCAAGCTGAAGGTTGAAAGAAAAAGGCTATGTAAATGAACGTTGTTGATTTTTGGCTCATTTACGCTCTGTGATGACCAATCACTTCGAGCAAATTCATTTGCTCAGGCGATTGGTCATCACAGAGCGACCTTTCAGCAGAGCTGAAAGGCGAGTGAGATAAAGACTTCACTCGAATGAGCCAAAAATCGAGAATTCACAGCATAAGCAAACATAGCTAAGAAAAAAGAAGAGTGGTATTCACTCTTCATTCATCCTCTATATATTCCAGTAAATCTCCAGGTTGGCAATCCAGAGCCTGACATAGCGCATCTAAAGTCGTAAACCGAATGGCTTTTCCCTTTTCATTTTTTAGAACCGACAAATTCGCTGGTGTAATCCCAACAAGTTCAGACAATCGGTTCAGCGACATTTTCCGCTCTGCCATCATGACATCTAGTTTTATTCGAATCATCGTAAATCGCCTGCTTTATTGTTAGATTGTTTGTTTATTTTCTTCCACTGCGCTAACCGCAAATTTAAGAGCAGAAGCGATGAGAAGGAGAACGACGCCGCCTATGATGGTGTCGAGATAGGCACCAGTAGATAGACTAATTTGAGCGTTGGTTATTTTCAGTAGATCGAGAACTTTTAAAGCTAACTGTTCTTCAGTATAAGTTGATAAGGTCCCCAAGAATAAGATTGTATATCCTAATTTTGATATAAGAGAGACATTTTCGTATAGAAAGAGATTTTCTTTGTAAATATTCATTAATAGTTTTTGAAGAAACCATAAAAATAGCAACAATAAGCTACAAAAAGCAGTTGTTGAAACAAACGATAAAATTAAGAAAGAACTATTATTGAACAGCTCTGGTTGCTTATTAAAGGAGAGATCAAAGTAAGTAAATATAGGTTCATATACACCGAATGATTTTTCAAAACTACTTCCAGAAAACCAAATTCTCGTTATATGTTCCATTGTGGTAAAAATAGTTAAAAAAGCAATTAGGTAAAACAAAATCAAACAAATCCTAGACAATAGCTTAAAACCATATTTCCATTTCATCGTAAAACTCCTTTATAGATTATTTCAGTGTGGCTTATCTAAGATCTTACTATAAAAACATCCCTTTATCGATACTTTTTTATTGATAAACAATAAAAATATATTGAAACTAGAAAGTTTAACTGTTATCTTTGATTTAGGAAATATAAGGAATATCATTTAAAACATGGAAGTGGAAGTATGTGAGTTTCTAATTTAGGAGGTAAACAATGTGACAAATGTAAAAAGAAATGGACTTGTGGATGCATTAAGAGGATGGAGTCTTTTCGGGATATTGTTAGCAAATCTATTAATCTTTCAATATGGGATATTTGGAAAAGAGGAGATCTCGTTTTTTAACCTGTCACCAGTAGATTATGGTGGCTATTTTGCCATTAAAGTCCTTATAGAAAATTCATTTATGCCGATCTTTACATTTCTATTTGGGTATTCTTTGATATTGATGAGAGATCGTTTGAGGCAAAGAGAGCGACGAGTAAAATGTCATTTATTTCGGAGGTTTTTGGTTTTAATTGGTTTGGGTGTGCTACATAGTACTTTTCTATGGGAAGGCGATATTCTTTTCCTTTATGGGATGATGGGCATGCTGCTTCTTTTCTTTGTTAATCGAAAGCGGAAAACGATTCTTGTCTGGTGTGTGATCCTGTTCTCAATCGTAACGTTTGTTAGTTATTTAGGAGGCGGGGAAGAAGTGCCTCTAATGAGTGAAGCGGAGATGACTGTTTACATGAACGATATGGTGAACATTTATAGCAGTGGGAACTATCAAGAGATCAAGAATCATCGGCACAATGTTGATCCAATGGAGTTAAGTGTGGGGGAAGAGATTGCTATGATGCTCTTCGTTCCTATTCTCCTTCTTCCTATGATGCTTTTGGGGATGTATGCAGCACATGCTCGTTGGCTCGCTCCAAGTAAGTTAAAACGGTTTTGGTACGTGTCAGTTCTTTTTATTCCGCTTGGTCTTCTCTTAAAAGCCTCATTGTATTTATCGAGGGAGATTAGTGGGGTACCGGATATGAGTTTAATCGGGGGAAGTGTGCTTGCAATTGGATACATCGGTTTATTTGGGTACATATACTGCCGTACTCAAGGAAGTCAATGGATGAGAGGATTTGAAAGTCTTGGGAAGCTATCTCTGTCCAATTACATCTTACAAACGATAATTTGCACAACGATTTTTTATGGCTATGGGATTGGTTTATTTGGAAAGACGGGCGTGGTGGTTTCAATTTTATTCGGAATCATTCTATTTATCTTCCAAGTAATAGGAAGTACGTTCTACTTGAAACATTTTAAACAGGGGCCGCTTGAGAAAGTGATGCGTTTGTTAGTTTATTTGGAAAATCCTTTTCGAAGGAATCAAAAGCGTCCGATGAATGATGAAATCAAAGTAAGTTAGAGGAGTGGCAGTATGTCGACAGAAATTAGCAATCCAAACCGCCAGTTAGCAAAGGAGGCTGTGCGTGTATGGACGATAAATGCAATCATTGGAAACAGTATTGGTTTTCTTGTCTTGGGTCTTCTTTTTTATCTTGATAATCGGTTCACCTGGTGGGGATGGGTAAGGTGGCTATTAATGATAGCGTTGATTATTACGATAGTCATGACGATGTGGGATGTTTTTATTCATCCTAAGTTGAAATATAAGTACTGGCGATATGAAATAGATGAAGAGTACTTGAAGCTTAGACATGGGGCAATCAATGAAGAGCATCAGCTTGTGCCAATGAGCAAAATTCAAGCGGTTGCCACTAGTCAAGGTCCCCTATTAAGGAGATATCAGTTATATGCGCTATCGATTGAGACGATGGGTTCATCACATATGATTCCAGCGTTACCTAAAGAAGAAGCCTTTCAATTGCGGAATGAAATTGCCCGATACGCGAAGGTGAAGGAGGAGGGGGAATGAGATCTTTGCAAAGGTATTCCCCATGGCTACTCTTATTTGATACGTGGAAACTTGGAAAGAGCGCTATTTTCTTTCTAGTCTATTTCTTTCTGATCAAAGGTGGTTCAGATTCCTTTTTCTTTGAATACGGACGCCCCGCAGTCCTTATTCTACTTGGATTATCGCTCATTCGGATTGCACTGAAATGGTTATCGAAAAAATATCGTCTTGATGACGCATTCCATCTTCATGAGGGGATCTTTACGAAATCAAAACGAACGATTCCGTTCTCGAAAATTGAAAACATAAACGAGCACACGTCTTTCTTTCATCGCTTAACTGGGACCACCTCCTTGACCTTTGAAACGGGTATGAGGGGAGATGAGGCAGCGGTAGAATTTGATGTTGTTTCACGAAACCATGCTGAGGAGTTGAAACGGTATGTTTCACTCCAATCAGTAGAAGACTCTGAAGCAGGGCCAATGATTGAAACAGTATCGGAAGGAAAGGAAGACAAACAGCAACCAGATCGGATTGTTCATTTTCGGGCTCAAAAAAAAGATTTGGTTAAAGCTTCGTTTACATCTTTAAGTTTTCTTTTCCTTATACCTGTTGTTGGAGGGTTTTATACTAAACTTGACGATATTTTCGGTGTGGAAAAGGATGCGGAAGGTTTGATTGGCTTTCTTCTTCAGTCAGGTTGGGTGATCGGCACCATCGCCTTCGCTGCTGTGATCATATCCATTGGTTTTGGTCTAACTCGTACGTTTCTGAAGTACGGTGGTTTTGAAATTTTATCAGATAACGAGCGGATCTACATTCAAAAAGGGGTTCTTGACACTACGAAATTTTCGATATCAAAACATCGCGTTCAGGCGATCGAAATTAATCAAACATTTCTTAAACGTTTGTTGGGCCTTGCGGAGGTGAAGTTAACGAGTGTTGGTGAGTCACGAGCGGAAGAGGAAAAGCTTGAAAGCAACTCACTCTACCCATTTCTACCTGTTCAACGAGCTTATGAGATGATCGAAGAACTATTGCCAACGTATCAGGTGACAGAAAAGATGGATCAATTGCCACGATCTGCCCTCTGGATTCGCGAACTGCGACCAAGTTTTCTGTGGATGATTGGAACGGGATTATTGTGGTACTTTAAGCCGGATGTTCTGAATGTCCCCTGGTGGATTTTCTCAGTATTGCTTCTTGTGATCGTCGGTCTTGTGAGGTACTTCGATTATCGCAATACGAAATATACTTTAAACGCTTCATTCGCTCAATTCAAAACGGGAGGGTTGTCCACTTCTTTATTTGTATCAAAAAGAAGTAAAGTGATTGAAGTTAATGTAACACGAGGCTTTATTCAGAAAATAGCTGGACTTGCATCAGTTGGGATGATTAACCGATCAAAGCCTGTTCATCATTCGGGAATTGATGATGTGCCGCTTGAAATAGCCGGTTCTTTTTATAAATGGTATCTAGCTAGAAGAGATGAAATAGATTTGGTTAACAAATAGAGGGGAGAAACAATGGGTGGATTTCAGTAGTTATCTAGTTCCTATTGAGGTAAACGTTGATTCAAATTACTACTTCTTCAAAGTGGGAGAAAAATGGGTACATGGGTACAAAATATATTTATAACATTGAAAGCGCTATAACAAAAAGTCTAAATATTACCTTTTCCTTTACCTGAATGATAGGATAGCAGTATCAATTAAACGAGGTGATTGCTTTGAAAAAGATTAAACTAGGTACGAGTGATTTAGAAGTTGGCGAGATTTCACTAGGTTGTATGCGCATGAACGAACTTAGTGAGAAGGATGCAGCTTACGTGATTGAGAATGCGATGGATCATGGAGTGGATCTGTTTGATCATGCTGACATTTACGGTGGCGGGAAATCGGAGGAAGTATTCGCAAATGCGATCTCTGCAAACGATGATCTTCGTGAGAGAATGAAGATCCAAACGAAGTGCGGTATTCGTAAAGGCTTTTTTGATTTTTCGAAAGATCATATTCTTGAATCGGTTGATGGAAGCCTAAGTCGACTAAAGTCTGACTACGTTGATACGTTGCTTCTTCATCGCCCGGACGCTCTATTTGAGCCTGAGGAAGTAGCCGAGGCCTTCTCACGTTTGAAAGAAAGCGGAAAGGTGCGTCACTTCGGCGTAAGTAATCAAAATCCGATGCAGATCGAACTGCTGAAAAAGTATTTGAAGGATGACTTAATCATCAATCAGCTTCAATTGAGTATTGTACATACGCCAATGATTGATGCTGGATTTAATGTGAACATGCAGAATGATCCAGCGGTCGTTCGCGACAGCAACATTCTCGAGTACTGTCGTTTGAACGATGTTACGATTCAAGCGTGGTCTCCATTCCAGCACGGCATGATTGAAGGGCCATTTGTCGGAAACGACGCATTTCCAGAAGTAAATGCAAAGCTTCAGGAACTTGCTGAGAAATACAATGTGACTGATTCAACGATTGCGATCGCATGGATTTTACGTCACCCTGCTAACATTCAGCCTGTTGTAGGCACGATGAATACAGAAAGATTAAAAGATATTTCAAAAGCTTCTGATATGGAGCTTACGAGAGAAGAGTGGTATGAGCTTTATCGTGCAGCTGGAAATAAGCTTCCATAAGATAAAATGATTGTTAGTTTTAGAGCGTAATTCTGATGAAAAGGAATTGCGCTTTTTTAGATTTTCTATGTTACTTAACAGAAAGAGGAGAGTTAATGATCAGGGGAATTACTTTTGAGGTGCCAAATAAACGGGGTTACACTCTGAGGGATATATTGGCCCCAATCGATGTGTCAGCTTTTAATTGGCTGATCGAGAATGAAGAGGCTTACTATGTAGTTGATGATGAGTTAGGTGAGCCGCTGTTTAATCATAGAATCTTGCATTTGGAAGGTCAGCTTCTTCAAAAGAAAATAGAAGAACAGATGTCCTATGTGATTTTTGCTGCTCTAAAAGCTTTTCCGAAAGGTTCGGTACCTAAGGAATTAGAGACGTATAACGATTTTAAGGAAAGCGATTGCGAGCTTGTTCTACTTATCGTTGATGGCACTTTTGTTACCGTATATTGTAAAGATAACGTACTAAGTGAAACGTTATTCTATCATGCTAAAAGAAAGGGATACCTGGACGTAGCCTATATAACTGATGAAAATGATGAGAGAACAGGACTTTCTGTATGGTAAGAACGAAAGCGTAGTACAAAATAACGATAAACAAGCTAGAATTCCTTTAGTAAAAGGCGTTCTGGCTTGTTTTTTATATGGAGTTTTATTTATGGACGAGTATCTCGACCGGACATTTGCCATGGAGAGCCAAAGGTACATTTTAGGGTTTTAGCTTCAAAAACCTATCCCTTTTGACGCGAAATGAATATAACTATACAAGGTGGGACATGCAAAAGCTTTTTACTAGATTAAGAAAGGCGGCTAGATATGTCATTAGGCATAGGAATACCCATATTTGTGTTCGTCGTAACAATGATGGTCATATTTTGGAGACCGGGTGGGATAAATGAAGCGTGGCCAGCCTCGATCGGAGCCCTCATCATCTTAGTAACTGGAACTGTGTCCCAGGGAGATATAGCAGATATCCTTAGTAAAATAAGTGGCGCATCCATTACGATTATGGCGACGATTGTCATGGCTGTTATATTAGAAAGCTTTGGTTTCTTTCACTGGGCAGCTGCAAGACTAGCTGTACTATCGAAGGGATCGGGCTATCGTTTATATTGGTACATTCAGTTACTCTGTTTCTTAATGACCCTTCTTTTCAATAACGATGGGAGCATCTTAATTACAACTCCAATCTTAATATTGCTACTGAAAAACCTTCGTTTAAAGCCACATCAAATGATTCCTTATTTGTTAAGTGGTGCACTCATCGCGACAGCTTCCAGTGCTCCGATCGGTGTGAGTAACATTGTTAATTTGATCGCTTTAGAAATTGTCCATATGACGCTTTATATGCATACGGCCATGATGTTTGTGCCTGCAACATTAGGATTGATCTTTATGTCATCATTTATGTTTTTCGTCCTGAAAAAGAAGCTTCCTAAAGAACTTCCGGGCGCGGCTTATGACATTGAAGAGATGTTCTTTTCGAAGCATTTTCATCCGTTAAAAGGGAAGATTTCCGTAGAAACGAAAAAGAAACGCACGCAGTTTATGATCAAGCTTCTCCTATTTGTTTTCATTATGCGCTGCCTTCTCTTTGTTGCTTCTTACTTCGCGATCCCAATTGCGTTCGTCGCGGTTCTTGGATCAGTCGTATTACTAGTGTGGAGGTGGTATGCACTCGGCACAAATCCGATTGACATTATTAAAAAGACCCCGTGGCACATCTTAATCTTTGCTTTCTCCATGTACGTGATTATCTACGGACTTCATAATGCAGGGTTTACCGCGCTACTTGTGGACATGTTAAATCCGATCGTTAATCAAGGATTGTTAGCAGCGAGTTTCATTATGGGAGGGTTGGTCTCCGTTCTTTCCAACCTTTTTAATAACCACCCGGCTCTTATGGTTGGAACAATTGCGTTAACGGAAATGGGGTTAGACCCAATCACATTAAAAACAATTTACCTAGCCAATATTATCGGAAGCGACATGGGGTCATTGCTATTGCCAATCGGAACGCTTGCATCCTTGATTTGGATGCATATTTTGAGACAGTATCATATCAAAGTGACGTGGAAAGATTACATGAGCGTATCTTTTATCGTCATCCCCCTAACGACTGTTTTTACACTGTTTCTACTATTCTATTGGGTGCAGCTGATATTTGGGTAAGAATCTTGGAGAGGAGCCTGTTTGAATGGATCGACTAGTTAATTTATTAGGAAAACATGTGGAAGTGAAAATTTCTGGAGGCACAACGTTTATCGGCATTCTAACCGATATTGGACCAGACATTCTCGTCCTTTTCAACGGGGAAAATTATCTCTACTTACCGCTGCTGCATGTTCACAAAATATATCGCTATACGAAATCAGATGTGATCGAAAGTCCAAGTACATCTTCGCTATCTGATGACATCGATTCGATTTCGTATCGGAAAATACTCATGAATGCGAAAGGGATTTTTACTGAAATTTATGCGACAGGAAACTTATCTTTCCATGGATATATTACGAACGTCTTGAGTAATTACATCTCATTTTATTCCCCAGTTTATAAAACAATGTATCTTCCATTAAGTCATATAAAGTGGATAACCCCATACAGTCAAAACAATACACCCTATACGCTTTCAAACGAAAAACTACCAGTTAATCCATCTAACATCCCGTTGCTTCGATCGTTTGAAGAACAGCTAAAGAAAGAAGAAGGGAAGCTCGTCGTGTTTGATGGTGGGAGTGACCCGAATAAAATTGGCTTATTAACAAAAGTAGAAAATAATTTCGTTGAGTTGGCTAATGCCAGTGGAGAGACTGTTTATTTAAGATTAAACCATATTAAATCTGTGCAATTGCCTTAAGGGGGTCAGGTTCGTACCTGACCTTTTTTTGTGCGTTTAGCAGACAAACTTCCTATGATGGATGGTCTAGTAAGAGGTGAATGAATGGGAATTCACTTCTTACACCTACGAAATAACTAGATAATTTTTCCATAAATGAGTCGTTTGTTTCAAGGTAACCCCTCCTTAAATCCAGAAATTCTTAAGTGAAATAACTAAGGAGGGATTTGTGTGAAGGGAAAGCGAGTGATGAAGCAGCTTCTTCAGGGGGTTGCTGCAGGTAGTTTATTAATGGGGCTTGCGCTACCAGCAAGTGCAGCTGAACCTGATACGAAGGAATTGATGCTTGAGGGGGAGGGGGCTTATGTTCCTACTGATTCGCCTAGCATTCAATTACCGAAGCAGCCGTTTCAGCTTCAAAAACCATCGAAGCAAGAAGGCGTACTTGGCCCAACAAAGCCTTCGTATGTGATGGATGTGGATTATAATGCCACGACGCACAAAGTAAAAGGAACGCTTGAAGTAACGTTCAAAAACAACATCAAAAACAATTTAAGTGAGTTATACTTCAACCTATGGGGAAATGCGGAAACATTTGAAGAGAATGGCGGAAGTATGGATGTTTCCAAAATCAAAGTAAACGGTAAGAAAGCAACGTTTGAGGTAAACGAAACGGCACTACACATTCAAGACCTTTCGCTACCAAAAAATAAAAAATCAACCGTTACGATGAACTTCCAAGTGAGTTTACCAGAACAGCAGGATCGCTTTGGCTGGTATGGCGATACCGTTTCAATGGGGAACTGGTTCCCGATCTTAAGCGTTTACGATGATGAAGGCTGGAATGTCGATCCGTATTATCCGTACGGTGAAGCGTTCTATTCTCTCTCTGGAAAGTATGATGTCACCGTAACGACTGATAAGGAACAAGTTATCGCGGCAACAGGAGAAGAAGTTGGAAAGCCTGTTATTAAAGGAGATCAGGCGACGCATCGCTATAAGGCAAAGGATGTTCGCGACTTTGCGATGGAAATGAATCCGAATTATCGTGTCATTTCTTCGAAAGTAAATGGCATAAAAGTGAATGTCTATTATTCTAGTGAGCATGCGAAATATGCTGCGTCACTCCTCGAGTCTGGTGTTGATAGCCTCGCACTATTCAGTGAGAAATTCGGTAAATATCCGTGGCCAGAGCTTGATATCGTGACGATGGAAGGCTGGTTTGGTGGCATGGAGTACCCTCAGCTCGTGATGATTAGTCTAGCAGGAGATCGGCCGCTTGATTGGGCGAAGTCAGTAAATGCTCATGAAATTGGACATCAGTGGTTCTACGGAATTATCGGAAACAACGAATATGATGAGCCGTGGCTAGACGAATCATTCGCAAGCTTTGCGGCGGCACTTTATGATGGCGATCTAGATGATCTAGATGTCGCTCCTCATCCGGATCAAGATTATCACCTATCCAGTCAGATCGCAGACTTCACTGCCCGTGCTGATGAAGGAGGGATCAGCGCTTATTATTATATGATCTATAACTATGGATCAAGTACGATCAACGACCTTCGTCAGGAGCTAGGAGATGAGACTTTCTATGACGCAATGCAGCGTTATTTTAAGCAACAGAAATTCGGCATTTCGACTACAAGAGACTTTATTTCTTCGATGGAAAAATCAACGGATCGGGATTTGATGCCGTTCTTCCGAGATCATCGGGTGTATTTATCCGATCAGGAATAAAGTAGATAAGGAAAACCCTCCCATCAACATGGGAGGGTTTTCGCTATTAGGTAACTCAAGCTTTGTACTAGAATGAATCTGTACGCTTAAAAACTATTGTTGCTGATTGTGAGCTTAGTTTCATCAATAAAGGAGGAGCAAATGAACATCATTTCAGGGCAAGAAATCGAACAAAACCTATCTATGCAAGAAGTAATCGAATCAATTGAAACGTATTACTTAACAGAAGAAGATCAAAAGGAGAAGACACCAGAGCGAATGCATGTAGAAGATGGCGACAATACGTTTCTACTTATGCCCTCATTCTACGGGGACTACCAGGCTACAAAACTAGCGGGCGTTGCTCCTGACAATTGGAAGCATGGGAAAGAAACCATTCACGGAATGATGATCTTAAATGATCGCAAGACCCTTGCGCCATTGATGTATTGTGATTTTATGAAAATCACAGCTCTTCGCACAGGAGCATTAGGTGGGCTTGGAATGAAATACTTATCAAGACCAGACGCGACATCACTGGGCATCATTGGCCTCGGTACGCAAGGATGGAGTCATCTTCAAGCGGCCGTGGCGGTTCGACCGATTGAGAAGGTGTACGTGGCAAATCGAAGCAAAGAAAAAGTAGCGTCGTTTATAGAAAAAGCTAAAGAAGCGTATCCTCACTTAATGGTAGAAGAGGTTCAGATTGAAACGTTAGTCAAACAGTCAGACATTGTCGTCACAACGACAACATCAACGAAGCCTGTGCTACCTGATCTTGAAGCTTCAGAGTGGAATGGTAAATTGGTAGTGGCTGTCGGCTCTTTTAAACCAGCTATGCAGGAAATACCTGATTCGTTCCTCCGATTTGCAGACGGTGTGTATGTGGATACGAGAAGAGGCTTTCATGAATCCGGTGATTTAATCCGTGCGCGGGAACTCGGCAGACAGGAGTCTGATTCTCTTGCTTTAGAAGAGATCATTCAACAGAATCATCGACCAGACAATCTGATTGAAAAAGGATTACTCTTTAAAACAGTGGGCATCGCGATTTTTGATTTGATTGTGACGAAGGCGCTTTATGAAAAGATGAATGCAAAGTGAAGATGAGAGCGACAGTGCCTGGAAGGGTACTGTCGCTTTTTAAATAGATTTAAAGTTTCAGAAATTCACCAGACTTAATTGCATGTTCTTCAATCGATCCTTTCGGTAATTCAAGAGTGGACTTTGCCCCTTTAACCGGTGCTATAAAACCCCAGGGTTTAAGACTTTGAACAACCTTTACAACCTCGTTCTCTTCGTTTAAAAAGACAACATCGATCGAAAAGAACATAAAACACATGTGAATGGAATTGCAAGGCGTGATCAGAAGCGCTTCGTGTTGAAGAGGCGTTTTTCGAAACATTAGTCCTTTTAGTCTTTTTATAAAAGTATCAGCCTTCAGCACTCTCAGTGGAAGTGTTCGATATAGTGTATCATCATTTCTCTCCAACATGACTATTCTCCTAAATTATGACGTTATCTATACTATAATAGATGTCTATTTAATACTCAATAACGAATATATTACTATAAAAATTGTAAAAACAAGAAAAAAAGTTCAAAAAAGGACTTTACAAATTCTCTATAACGAATTATTATGTATTTAAGGTTGTTCGATAAAAAGAACAAAATAATATTTGATAGACACTATAGTGAACAAAATCTTACTTTAGATAATGTTCGCCGTTTTGAAAGGGGGAACCAGAGGATGAAATGTTTCAGCTGCTTTCTTAGAGCAAGAGGAGGTTAACTGAAGTCACTTCGCGATCATCTACGTAACTGGTTTCTACTAGTAAACAGTCGATTTGTATTCTGGTATTTATGATTTCTTAAATATAACGACTAAAACAAAACTCTAAGGGGGAAATAAGAATGTTGAAGAAAATGGGACAATTCGTAAGAGAAGAAGAAGGACAAGGTATGGCGGAGTATGGATTGATTTTAGCGGGGGTTGCGGTTGTGGCAGCAGGAGCATTTTTAGCGCTAGGGGGAAAAATTACGGAATTTATTAATAGTATTGCTGCAACGTTAAAATTAAATAGTTAATATTAAATAAATAGCAACCCTGGCCCCACTTACTCAAGTGGGGCCAAATTTAAAAGCAAAGAGGGACTGCGATGCTATACAGTATCCTGGGCATTGTCTTACTTATTTCGTTTATAACAGATGTGCGGAAACGGCGCATTTTAAATATCGTTACATTCCCTGCAATGGGAATTGGTTTATTTTACTACACGTTAACTCTTGGTTGGAAAGGTTTTCTATTTAGTGGTGCTGGACTTCTTGTCGGATTCGCACTTCTTCTGATTCCATATTTGTTAGGGGGAATGGGGGCGGGAGATGTGAAGTTGCTTGCGGCGATTGGCGCCTTAACGGGCACTTCGTTTGTTCTTCACTCTTTTTTTTATACAGCATTAATTGGTGGAGTAATTGGTCTTATTTTAATTATGAAAAGAATGGAGTTTTGGAAGTTCATCAAATCTCCAACCTATACGCTATATTCTTTAATGAATCTGAAAGGTTATAAATTTAATAAAGAAAGCAATCTAACCTATCCTTACGGCGTAGCCATTACGTTCGGAACCTTGTGTGCTGCTTTTTTAGGAGGGATGACATGAGGTCTGAAAAAGGTCAATCAATGGTAGAGTTTGCGCTTGTCCTTCCAGTTCTTGTAATGCTTTTGTTTGGCATTATCGATTTTGGTCGTATTTTTCATACGTATCTTGCGATTGACCATGCAAGTAGAGAAGCGGCAAGGACGGCAAGCATCGGAGAGAACGATGCGACGATCGTCTCTACGGCAGTTTCGAGCGCCTCCAGTATACACCTCACTTCTGGTCAGGTAGCGGTTTCACCAGGTGGTGCGAAATCTTCAGGAAGTGATGTGACTGTTACGATCACTTATCCGGTTCGTTTTCTTACACCAGTTGTTTCAAGCGTAACCGGACCGATTACCTTATCCAGCTCAACTGTTATGAGGGTTGAGTGATGAAAAAGACTCGCTTCTTTTTCACGAATGAAAGAGGGAATGTGGCCGTTATGCTTGCGCTAAGTTTAACCGTTTTACTTGGCGTAACCGCTATGGTCATCGATGTTGGGCGACTTTATCACGAGAAAAGAATTCTTCAAAATGCGATGGATGCAGCGGCACTTTCCGGGGCTCAAGGATTGTTAACGAGTGAGGTAAGTGCTGCTTCTATTGCAAAGGAACTTGCTAGTAAAAATACATTTCCAGTCGACGATGGTGATCTAACGATTACAAGTCAGTCGATCAAAGTATCAAAACAGTCGATTGTTCCGATGACGTTTGCACGCGTATTTGGAATCCAAGAAGCTTCAGTCAAGGCTTCAGCCAAAGCTGAGGTCGGTTTGTTGAAGTCTGCCAAGCGCGTTACGCCTATTGCGATCGAACATACCGCTATTCCGAATGAGACAGAGTTAAAATGCGAAAATACTGGAAAGCATCACGGGAACTGTGGGTACCTTGATATCAACAGTAATGGGGCAAGCGGTTTAGCTGAGAATATCATCAACGGTGTAGAGCTTGAAGTTGGGACGAATGTCCAAACAGAACCCGGGCAAAAATGGGGGCCTGTCAAAAACGCGATTGAAACACTCATTAGTAAGGATGCTGGCAAAACAAAATGTCAGGCTGCGGCCACAGCAGATTATTCCTGTGCGCGTATCATTATCATTCCGCTTATTGATTCATGGGATGGCGTGAATGGAAAGTCGAGGGTTGAGGTTGTCGGGTTAGCTGCTTATTGGATTGAACGTTTAGATGAACCGAAGCGAATTGTTGGCAAATTTAAAAAGGTTGTTACTACTGGTGAAATAGGCGGCTCAGGGCCGGGTAATTTATATGGCGTGAAGCTGGTTGAATAGGTAGAAGTGAGGGAGAAGGGTATGAAAACAAAAAGAATTTGGATGTGGTCCATCGTATTTGGAGCATTCGCAACAATCATTGTGTATGTTGCCCTATTCACGAATCTAACTACAGACGCAGAAACTGAGGTTAAGAAAGTAGAGGAACCTGAGGTTGCGGCAGAGACGACGGTTTCGAAGCGAGAAATACCGAATTCAATGGTTGAAGTGAGCGAGGGACATCGCGCGATCTCGCTAAATGTTGAATTAGCGAGCGGAGTTTCAGGTTATGTACAGCCGGATGACTTCGTTGATGTCATTGCTTATGAAACAAAGATTGATGAAGAAAAGAAGGAATTTAAATCTGCGGTCCTTATACTGCAAAGTGTAAAAGTACTAACGTCAGGTAAGGCGCCTGACACCATGGAAGAAGCTCTCCATTATGAAACAGTCACTCTTGAAGTCACACCTGAGCAAGGAGTGAGCTTAAGTCTAGCCGCTAAGGATAAGGACGGATTTTACCTCATGTTACGGAATGGTGAAGATGATGGAACAGTGAAAGAAGGACTAAAAGAAACAAGACAGGTTTATAAGGAGAATGAATGACAATGGACCTAAACTGGTATTTTTACTCTGACACAAATGCGCGTGCAGATGAATTAGAAGCGCTACTTATGAAGAAGAGTCATACTTTAAAAAGCTTTCAACTGTTAGAGGATCTTTTTCATCAGCTTGAGCGAATGCCTCATTCTATTCTTTTTCTTAAAGCTAATACGACTTACAACGTATATGATCTTTGTCAGGAAATTTCAGTTAAATTCCCTTCCACCTATTTGATTATTATCGTACCTGAAAATATGGAAAATACTAAAAAAGCGATGCGAGTTGGAGCTTCAAATATGCTAACGTATTCTTCTGATTCAGAAGAGGTCAATGAAGTGATCATTCAAGCACAAACATTTGTGAAACAACGTGCTGACCAGAAAGGAAACACTCATCCTCATCTCCAAAAGAAAAATAGTCGAGTGATGTCAATATGTAGTTCTAAGGGTGGGGTTGGTAAAACCACATTATCTGTCAATCTAGCAAATGCTTTTGTGAAAGACGGAAAGAGCGTAGTGATTTTAGATGCAAATTTTCAGTTTGGAGATGTTTCGATGTACGTGGACTTGAAGCCGAAAAGGTCGGTCTATGAATGGGTAAAGGAGGGGGTTGAGCGAGAACGCTATGGAATTGAAAATTATTTAACGCATCACTCAAGTGGTGTTGCCATTCTCTCTACACCTCCTAGACCGGAATTTTTTGAAATCATAACAGAGGAGCATCTGGAGCTTGCCGTTAGTGAACTACGTAAAAGCTATGATGTTATTCTGATTGATACCCCGACGTACATTTCCGAGATTCATCTCAAAAGTCTTATGCTCTGTGATGAGATCCTCTTAGTCACGACGGGCGATTTACCAGTACTAAGAAATACGAAACTTTACTTGGATATGCTGGAATCCCTACAACTAAATGAGAAGGTTAAGATTATTTTAAATAGAGACTCCAAGCACCGCGTCATAGAAGCGAAGCGAATGGAAAGCATTCTTCAAGAGCCAGTCTATGTTTCGTTGCCAGACCAAGGAGTACACATAGCTACAACGATTAATGAAGGTCTTCCACTAGTGATGAAAAATGGGCGGAATGCTTTTTCTAAAGGTATGTTCATCCTTGCGCATCAATTAATACCTGTTAGTAGTGAAGTAGAGAAAAAGCCAAAACGATTCGCTCTGAGTCGATGAAGGGGGAATTTCGTTGTCACTTTTCAAACGATATGCTGAAGAAGAGACATCAATAGTTGAAGAACGAAAAGAAGTGCCGATCGTGAATACGGTTGAATACAAGCAAGTAGAAACGAAATTGCAAGCTTTTTTGCTAGATGAACTAAAAAAGCACCAGTTTCAAGCTGAAGAAGAATCGAAGAAAATTCGAGAGTGGGGGAAGCTCTTTTTAGATAACGAAGCTGAAAGGCTTACCTTTGAAGAAAAGAAACGAATACTTGAATCAGTAGAGCACGAATTGCTCGGGTATGGGCCGATTACGCCTTTATTGGAAGATGACACTGTTTCAGAAGTGATGGTGAACGGGGCGGAGGCCATTTATTATGAACAGTATGGAAAATTGAAGAAAAGCTTTCTAACTTTTCGCGATGATAATCATTTAAGTCGTGTGATCGAACGAATTGTTTCTCCTCTCGGAAGAAGAATCGATGAAAGCTCTCCGATGGTAGATGCGCGACTTCCTGATGGATCACGTGTAAATGCCGTTATTCCACCCCTTTCCTTGACAGGGCCGTCCCTTACGATAAGAAAATTCTCTGCTACGCCTCTTCAAATGCACGATCTCATAAATTATCAGACTCTAAGTGAAGACATGGCGGAGTTTCTAGAAATTTGTGTTCAATCGAGATTAAATGTTTTTATTAGCGGGGGAACCGGCTCGGGAAAGACATCAACACTTAATGTGCTTTCTTCCTTTATCCCGAATGATGAGCGAATTGTAACGATTGAAGATGCAGCGGAGTTGAACTTATCTCAGGAGCACATTGTTTCATTAGAATCGCGGCCTCCTAATATTGAAGGCAAGGGGGAGATTTCGATTCGAGAGCTTGTCCGGAATGCGCTGAGAATGCGACCTGATCGAATTGTTGTTGGTGAGGTCCGTGGGGCGGAGGCGCTTGATATGCTTCAGGCGATGAATACAGGGCATGACGGCAGTCTTAGTACAGGACATGCCAATTCACCAAGAGATATGTTGTCACGACTTGAAACAATGGTGCTGATGGCTGGGTTTGATTTACCTTTACGAGCCATTCGAGAGCAAATTGCTAATGCACTGGATCTTATTGTTCAACAGGCTAGAATGAAGGATGGATCGAGGAAGATCACCCGTATTACCGAGGTGATTGGTATGGAAGAAAACATCATTGTTCTTCAAGATTTGTTTGTTTATAAGGAAACGGGACGAAACAGCGATGGTAGCGTAGTAGGGCATTTTGAAACAACCGGGGTAAGACCGAATGTATCAGAACTTCTTGAACAAAATGGCTACAAGATTTCATCATCTTGGTTTAAAGAGGTGTGGTGAAATGAATGATTGGGTTCTCCTTGTAGTGATTTTTGTTTCAGTGACCTTACTCTTTTATTTGATTTCCAAAGGGGTTATGAGAAAGAAAAAAACCAATGAGCGTATTAAGAGGTTTATCCCACAAGCCGTCGCTGTCACTGAGGTTAAGGAAAAGCAAAAGAATGAAACATTTAGAAAATGGATTGGTTCATTTGCAAAAGCATTTTCTGGCATACAGTTTAGCCAAAAAACAAAGAAATCTCTTGAACAATCGGGAAGTTCATTAAAAGCAGAAGAGTTCTTTGTTATTCGCATTTTAAGTGCGATGGCAGTGGCTGGATTGCTCTATGTCCTTGGTGTACCATGGTTTGTTAGCATTCTATCGCTTTTGATCGGTTTTATTATTCCTGGTATCTATATCACGATTAAAGCAAAGAAGAGAATCAAGCTACTATCCTATCAGCTTGTTGAGGCGCTTGGTACGATGTCCAACTCGATGAGGGCAGGGTTTAGTTTCGTGCAGACGATGCAACTCATTGGGAAGGAAATGCCAGATCCGATTGGTCCAGAATTTGATCGTACTGTTCGTGAAATTGGAATGGGTATACCTATGGAAACCGTGTTTCAAAGCCTGTTAGAACGTTTACCAAATAAAGAGCTTGAAGTTGTTATACAAGCTATTCTTGCACAACGTAAAAGTGGTGGGAACCTGGCGCAGCTTATGGATACGATGGAAGATACTATTCGAGGGAGGATCCGGATTCTCGAAGAACTAAAGACGCTGACGGCACAAGGAAAGTTATCATCCTGGATCATTACTGCTCTCCCTCTTGTGATGGGAATCTACCTCTATTTTGTAAGTCCTGAATACCTTGAACCAATGCTTACCTATCCATTGGGCTGGTTTCTTCTAGTAACAGGGGCGATTTCACTATTCATCGGCTGGTTTTTAATTCAAAAGATTGTTCGGATTGAGGTGTAACCAATGATTGCTATTCTGTTTATGCTTTGTACGATGGTTTGTTTCGTATTGTTTATTGCTGCCCTTCTTAAAACCGTTTATCGAAAAGAACTTGCTCTTGAATCTCGCGTTGAGCACTATTTTGGCAAGGAAGAAAAAATTCAACGTAAAACCGAAAAAAGAGAAAGTGGATCTTACCATCCACTACTTCGTAAATATTGGGGAATGGGTATTGAACAGGTGAGTAAAACATTTGCAAGAAAGGATCGAAAGAAGTTAGATATGCTCCTCCATGAGGCTGGATATGGAAACCGTTCGGCAGTTGAATTCCGACTTATTCAACTTCTTCTCAGCATCGGTGGAGGGTTCTTAACTTACTTGCTTATGGTGCCTGTGACGGATGGAAATGCTTCTATGACACTTGTATTAGCACTTGGGGTTGTTTTCTTATTTTATCGATATCCTTTGTTTTACCTAGCGAAGAAAAAAACGCAGCGCGTTAAAATAATCGATATGGAAATGTCCGATTTCTTTGATATGGTAAGTCTACTTCTTGAAGCAGGCGTAGGACTTGAAGGGGCGATCAAAAATGTATGTGCAAGAAAGTCTGGCCCACTTGCGGATGAGTTTAGTCAGGCATTAGATGAGATGAAGCGAGGGAAATCGCGACGAGAAGCATTTTATAATCTGAAAAAACGTGTTCCTTCAGATTATTTTC
Source organism: Anaerobacillus sp. QJM3NY_17 (assembly GCF_056173665.1). Classification (NCBI taxonomy): domain Bacteria; kingdom Bacillati; phylum Bacillota; class Bacilli; order Caryophanales; family Bacillaceae; genus Anaerobacillus; species Anaerobacillus sp. QJM3NY_17. The sequence continues at coordinate 1,357,084 of NZ_CM149685.1, forward strand.
AAAGTGTGATGATGTCGATTATTCAAGCCGATCATCTTGGAATCGGAATGTCAAAAGTTATTAAAAATATTACGGCACGCATTCGTGAACAGAGACGTGAACGAGCACGCGAGCAAGCGATGAAAGCTCCAGTGAAAATGCTCATACCTATGGTTCTCTTTATTTTTCCACCCCTCTTTATCATTATCCTTGGACCGATGGTAGTGAAAATCGTCGTGGATGGCTTTGGTTAAGAGAAGACGAACACCTCCATTTCTACTGCAATGCGAAAAAATCACCTTTCCTAAACGACGCTTCCATTTGGAGGTGTCTATTTTTGTATGTAGTAGAAAAAATACGAATACAAAACTTCAAAATGATAAAATGGAAATAAGAAATTTCATCGAGGTTTGTATTTTAAGGAGGACAATAAATGCAACAGATTAAACAAATTGGCAATCGCTTTTACTATCAAACACCAGTTTCCGAAACGGACCGACCGATTCTAGGAATGGTGATTGGAGATAGAAAGTCTCTGATGATCGATGCTGGGAATTCAGAGGACCATGCTCGTTATTTTCTAAAAGAACTATCGGAAAAAGGATTCAAGGAACCGGACATGGTCGCGCTCACTCATTGGCATTGGGATCATATCTTTGGACTATCAGCGCTGAAAGATGCTGTCTCCTTATCCTCGCATCAGACGAAAGAGGAAATTAGTAAGCTTATTCCATTAGGATGGTCTGATGATGAGTTGGATGAGCGGGTGAAAGAAGGCACTGAAATTGAATTTTGTGCAAATGCGATCAAGAAGGAATTTGTGGATTCTCGAGACATTACGATTACGCTACCAGATGTAACGTTTGGTGAGAAAATGGAGATTGATCTTGGTGGTGTCACGTGTATTCTTCAGCCTGTTGGGGGCGATCACGCGGCTGATTCGGTTGTGATTTATATGAAGGAAGAGAAAATCCTTTTTCTTGGAGACTGCTTTTATCCTGATATTTTTTCAGAAAAAGTCAACTACACTGTTAACATAACAAATCGACTGCTTGATCAGTTAGAAAGCTTTGAGGCAGAATGGTTCATCTTATCACACGGGGAGGCAATCTCTAAGGAGGATTTTAAGAACGAAGTGAACCTTTTACGTGCTGTTGCTTCTATTACTGAGGAGTGCAATGGTGATGTTACACGTATGCAAAAGTTGTATGAGCATAACGTTGGCAGAGACTCACGCGAAGAGGAGCTTGAAGTGATTCAAGAATTTGCTAACGGGTATACGATGTAAAAAGCGCTAGTTGGAATGACTTTCTTCAAAGAACGGAGTGGGATGTATGGCAATCATTCATGTAGAAAATGCTTATTACACACGTGAGAAACAGATGATTTTATCCGATATTTCTTTTTCCGTAGAGAAAGGCCAGCATCAGGCCATTATCGGATTAAATGGATCAGGTAAAACGACACTACTTCAGTTAATTCACGGCTCGATCTGGCCACTGCTTCGCTATGATCCCGTCGTTGAAGTATTGGGGTATCGTCTTGGAAAAACTGATTTGAGTGAACTTAGAAAATCTATTGGCTGGGTGAGCAACGCTTTCACTGAGCGTATCTCTCCGATGCAGGAAGTGACAGATGTTGTGATTAGCGGGAAGTTTGCCTCAGCTGGACTTTATGAGCAGGTGACGGAACAGGAAGAATCGCAAGCGATGAAGATGATGCAGGAATGGGGGATTGCTCATTTACGCGGTAAACCTTTTCGAATTTGCTCTCAAGGTGAGAAGCAGAAAGTCCTGATAGCGAGAGCTTTGATGTCTTCGCCAAAGCTTCTTATTCTAGATGAACCGTGCAACGGACTTGATCTGTATTCACGCGAACAGTTATTAGCTCAGGTTGAACGCCTTGGAAAAGAGGAAGAGGGTCCAACCATATTGTATATCACTCATCATATTGAGGAGATTTGTCCCGTATTCACTCACGCTATGATTATGGAAAATGGTCGAATTGCAGTGAATGGCAAGAAGAAAGATGTGTTAACAGCTGAACATCTTAGTAAAAGTATGGGCGTCCCTTTAGAAGTGACGTGGAACAGAGAGCGACCTTGGGTTCAGGTGATTTCAAATGAGATGAAGCCAGCTTATCCATCTGCATAAGGACCGTGTATCTCAAAAATGGCCAAATTCGTTCATCGTCAAAAGGAGGTATGTATTGAAGGATTTTGCTTCGCTAACCCATAAAGAAATTGCGATTCGATATACGGTATTGACGCTGTTTCTATCGTCTACCATTTTTATAGTGAGTTACGACCTTCCACTCTGGGCGTATGTCATATGCATGCTTCTATCGATATTTGGTATTGCGGTGAACTTGTTGAAATGGAAACGTGGGAAAAAAGTTAACGTCACATTTAAAGATCATGTCATTCGCTCCTGCGTTTTTTCTTTCATAGCTTTTCTCTTGTTGGTGCTGCCTTTTGACTACTCCAGTTGGTTGATGATTCTTATGATTCTATCTCTTGTCATGGCGAATACGATTGATTTCATGCGCATGCGGAATAGGATACAAGAGGGACAACGGCAGGGATAAAAGACCTGAATCATTTGGATTATTTTTCATGAAGATGGCTGGTGTTATCGCCATTTAGTTAATTGAATGATGATAATTTTCTAATAATATATTGACTTTTATTCGATCTCGAGATAACATTTGAACCAATCATTGTCATATACAATTTGATAGCAACATTTCTTATCAAGAGAGGTGGAGGGACTGGCCCTATGAAGCTTCGGCAACCGATGAGATGATCCTTCATCTCATACTGTGCCAAATCCAGCAGGTTTATCCTGAAAGATAAGAAGACTGGCTTCGTACTTACAAACCTTTCTTCTTATGTTTTGAGAAGAGAGGTTTTTTGTGTTGAATGGGTTAGGGGGAATGCAGACGAATTAATTTGCTATTAATTCCGAGTAAACTACTTTAATTACATTGAATTAAATTTGAGTATTGTGAGGTGGATAGTATTGCAGTTACAGGTTGTGAATAGCCCTTTTGACAAAGAACAAACGGAGCTTTTAAATCGTCTCTTACCAACATTAAATGAGACGCAGAAAATATGGCTGAGCGGATACCTTTCCGTACCAGGTAGCTCTGAAGCTGCGGCAGCTACTGAGACGGTTGCTCAAGGTGTTTCTGCTTCAGAAGCATTCTCTAAACAAGAAGCAAAAACACGTGAGCTTACGATTCTCTATGGCTCACATACTGGCAATTGTCAGTCACTAGCGGAATCTTTCTTTGAGCGATTGGAAAACGAGAAATACAACGTTACCCTTTCATCGCTTGATGATTTTAAGCCAAAGTCGCTTAAAAAAGTAGAAGATTTATTATTGATTACAAGCACCCACGGAGATGGCGATCCTCCTGATAATGCGTTAAGCTTCCATGACTTTGTTCAAAGTAAGAGAGCCCCTGAATTAAATGGTCTCAGATTCTCAGTCTTATCACTTGGTGATAGCTCCTATGAATTTTTCTGCCAAACCGGGAAAGATTTTGACAAGCGCTTTGAAGAATTAGGTGCAACAAGGCTCTATCCTCGTGTAGATTGTGATCTTGATTTCGAAGAGCCGGCAGAAGAGTGGTTCGAAGGCGTGACGGGAGTATTGAAAGAAGATCAGTCTACGAGAGAATCGACTTCTGAAACAAAACCTGATGAGTCGAATCAGACGTATTCCAGAACGAATCCATTCAAAGCCGAAATTCTTGAGAATGTTAATTTGAATGGACGTGGATCGAATAAAGAAACACGGCACATTGAGCTTGATCTTGAAGGATCGAACCTTGATTATGAGCCGGGTGATAGCCTTGGTATTTACCCGGAGAATGATACTGCTCTTGTCCGTCAGCTAATCGATGAACTGAACTGGAAGCGAGAAGAACAGGTTATGGTGAACAAAAAGGGTGACGTTCAGCCACTTGAAGAAGCTTTAACGAAAACATATGAGATTACGAGTCTCACAAAGCCATTGCTCAAGAAGATTGCAGAGCTGACATCAAGTTTTGAGCTTAAGCGCATGGTTGAAGCGGAAGGCGAAGAACTAAGAACATACCTTTACGGTAGAGATTTAATTGATTTGGTGAAGGACTACGGACCGTGGACCGTCTCGGCACAGGAGTTTGTAAACGTTCTGCGCAAAATTCCGGTTCGTCTTTATTCGATCGCAAGCAGTTCAAAGGCAAATCCAGATGAAGTTCATCTCACAATTGGGGCACTAAGGTATGATGCACATGGTCGAGCTCGTACGGGCGTATGCTCTGGCCAATGCGCAGAGCGCTCACAAGCGGGGGTTACACTCCCAGTATATGTGCAGCGAAATCAAAACTTTAGACTTCCGGATCATCCTGACACCCCTATCATTATGATAGGCGCAGGTACTGGCGTAGCGCCGTACCGGGCATTCTTACAAGAGCGAGAAGAAAGTGGCGCAAGTGGAGAAACGTGGCTATTCTTTGGTGAACAGCATTTTGTCACAGACTTTCTTTATCAAGTCGAATGGCAGAAGTGGTTGAAAGATGGGGTGCTTTCTCGTATGGACGTGGCGTTTTCTCGTGATTCAGAAGAGAAAGTGTATGTTCAGCACCGCATGCTCGAGCGAAGTAAAGAACTATACGAGTGGCTGCAAGAGGGTGCGCACGTCTACGTATGTGGAGATGAAAAGTATATGGCAAAAGACGTTCACGTGGCACTCGTTAACATCTTAGAGCAACAGGGGAATTTCAGTGAGTCAGAAGCAGAAGCTTATCTTGCAGATCTACGTAACGCGAAACGCTACCAGCGCGATGTGTACTAAGCGCATCAGGGAAGGAGATTGATCATGTCGAAAAAGACGGTAACAGAAGACGGCAAACCGAGTGAAATGGAGAAAATCAAAGACGAAAGTGATTACTTACGCGGATCGCTTGTGAAAAGCTTTGCGGATCCCATCACCGCTTCCATCCCAGACGCAGATACAAAACTATTAAAATTTCATGGGAGCTATATGCAAGATGATCGCGATATTCGTCAGGAGCGAAAACAGCAGAAGCTTGAACCAGCTTATCAGTTTATGGTTCGAGTGCGACTACCTGGTGGAGTAGCTAACCCAGAGCAATGGCTAGTAATGGATGATCTTGCGAATCAATACGGAAATGGGACGTTAAAGCTAACGACGCGCCAAACGTTCCAAATGCATGGGATCTTAAAGTGGAATATGAAAAAAAGCATTCAGGCAATGGACCAGGTTCTGATGGATTCTCTTGCGGCATGCGGTGACGTGAATCGGAATGTGATGTGTAATGCCAATCCCTATCAATCGGATATTCATGCCGAGGTGCATGGATGGGCACGGAAGTTAAGCGATGATCTCTTACCGAGAACGAGAGCGTACCATGAAATCTGGTTAGATGAAGAAAAAGTGCTTGATCGAAAAGAAGAGGAAATTGAGCCGATGTATGGCCCACATTACTTGCCAAGAAAGTTTAAGATTGGGGTCGCTGTCCCTCCATCAAACGATGTGGATATTTTCTCACAAGATCTTGGCTTTATTGCGATTCTTGAAGATGGCAAGCTACAAGGATTTAATGTCGCGGTAGGCGGCGGCATGGGTATGACGCATGGAGACACAAGTACGTATCCTCAGCTATCCCGAATGATTGGATTTTGTACACCCGAAAAGATTGTTGATGTTGCTGAGAAAATCATTACAATTCAGCGGGATTATGGCAATCGGTCAGAGCGGAAGAACGCTCGTTTCAAATATACGATCGATCGAAGAGGACTCGACTGGGTTCGGAACGAATTGAATAATAGACTGGGCTATGAACTAGAAGAAGCTCGTTCTTATCACTTCGATCATAATGGTGATCGCTATGGATGGGTGAAGGGTGACGGCAAATGGCATTTAACGCTCTTTATCCAAAATGGTCGTATTGTGGATTTAGAAGATTATCAGATTATGACAGGGCTTCGTGAAATTGCAAAGGTTCACGAAGGAGATTTCAGACTAACGCCGAACCAGAATCTCATTATAGCGAATGTATCAGAAGAAAAGAAAGCAGAGATTGATGAGCTTGTGGCAACATACGGTCTTACAGATGGGAAACAAAATTCAGCACTGCGCCGTAATTCGATGGCTTGCGTGGCGTTCCCAACATGCGGTCTAGCGATGGCAGAAGCAGAGCGATATTTACCTTCTCTCATTGATAAGATTGAAGAGATCGTGGATGAAGCGGGACTGAGAGAAGAAGAAATCGTGATCCGCATGTCAGGTTGTCCAAATAGCTGCTCACGTCCGACGCTTGGGGAGATTGCCTTTATTGGGAAAGCACCTGGTAAGTACAATATGTACATGGGAGCAGGGTTCGTTGGGGATCGTCTCAGCAAGCTTTATAAAGAAAACATTGGCGAAGAAGAAATCCTTGCGTCATTAAAACCGATTCTATTTAACTATGCGAAAGAAAAAGAGGTAGATGAGCATTTCGGTGATTATGTGATTCGAGCAGGATATGTTGAAGAAGTGCGATCAGGACTTGATTTTCATAGCTAGTTATATCGAAATGAAGCCCGAAGTTCATCAGCGTGTGAACTTTGGGTTTCAACACGTCTTTTACTAAATTGTCGGAGGTGCTTCAATGCCATATAGTATGGTTTGTCATTTATCATGTCCAAAGTGCAACGAGACATATGATTCAGATACGATTCAACAGCTTTGTGTTTGTGGTTCACCACTTCTTGTCGAATATGATCTTGATGAGGTGAAAAAGTGTCTTACAAAGGAAATGATTGCCGGACGAGAACAGTCGCTCTGGCGCTATCATGAATTACTTCCGGTTAAAGAAGAAAAGAATAAAGTTAGTTTTGAAGAAGGGTTGACCCCTTTCCTGCCACTACCATCCCTTGGTCAGAAAATGAATCTCTCAAACTTATACATAAAAGACGAGGGAATGGTGCCGACGGGTTCATTTAAAGCTCGGGGAGCGGCAGTCGGCATTTCGAAGGCAAAGGAGCTTGGCGTTCAGAACCTTGCGATGCCGACAAATGGAAATGCTGGAGCTGCCTGGTCACTTTATGCAGCAAAGGCTGGGTTGGACGCTCATATCGTTATGCCTGTTGACGCACCTGAGATTACGAGAAAAGAAGTGAGTATTTCTGGTGCTCATCTTTATCTAGTCAACGGGTTAATAAGTGACGCTGGTAAAATAGTTGGTGATCTCGTGAAAGAGCAAGGATTTTATGATGCATCTACCCTAAAAGAGCCCTATCGCATTGAAGGTAAAAAAACGATGGGGTATGAAATAGCGGAACAGCTGAATTGGGAGCTTCCTGATGTAATTCTTTATCCAACAGGCGGTGGCGTTGGTCTTATTGGGATCTATAAAGCGTTTCTTGAGCTTCAGAAGCTTGGTTGGATTAAGGATCAAAAGCTTCCAAGATTAGTTGCTGTGCAATCGGAGGGGTGTGCCCCTATTGTGAAGGCATTCGAAGAAGGAAAAACTGAGTCTGAGTTCTGGGAAAATTCAACGACGCATGCGTTTGGTATCAATGTACCTAAAGCGATCGGAGACTTTCTTGTATTGGATGCGATCTATCAAACAGACGGGTGTGCCGTTGCTGTTTCTGAAGAAGATATTCGAATCTCTCAGCGAGAAGTTGCTGCGTTAGAAGGGCAATTTATTTGTCCCGAAGGAGCGAGTACATTCGCTGCTGCGGAAAGATTAAGGGAACGAAATTGGATCAAAGAAAATGAACAGGTTATTTGTTTAAATACGGGCCTTGGTATTAAATATCCAGATGCTTTTGAAGTAAATGTGAAAACAATGGAGACGAATGAAAGAATCAACGTCTAATATCTTAGCCATACCAAAGGTAATGCACCACTCTGAGATTTTCTTAGAGGGGTGCATTTCTATTTAAGCTAAATATTGTTTTGAAGTGAAAAATTCTTCTTCCATTAACACGTAAGGGTGAGTTTCCATCAAAATGTTAATGAGGTAATCAGGCATTCTTTCTCCATCGTATGCACAAATAAGAGGGAAGGAAAGATCGTTAACTGCTTCGTCTACAATTTTTTCGAAGTCTTCTATAAGGTGAAGAGGGTCTTCCATCGAGGCCCATTCCACATGTGCCCATGAGCGGAAGGAGAGATTAGATTCCACATAAGGTTGAACGGTCTTTTTGAAATATTCATGAATAGCAGGAGGATGATAACTGCCGCTAGAAAAGTAAAAGTCGAAGCTGTTCACTCTGTGGACAAACTTCATTTCGTTAGCCGTTAACCTTGAGGTTAATTCTTTCTCAATCATCGGATACAGGCGATCATTTTCGATTAAGATGACGTAATCTCCGTTCGCGACTCCTTTTTCAGTATAACTAACGACTTGTTCGAGGTAATTCTTCATCCCATGGTAGGCATAAAGCACATGAACACTTTTTTGCTCCTCGAACAGCTGATTCATCTTGCTAGTCAAGTGATCACCCCTTCGTTTTCTTCTACTTTTATTTTACTACAATTCTTCGAAGAGATACATGGCGGTATGAGTAGGCATGAGGTTTTTATTTCGGTAAAGGTGAGAATGATGGTGCGATATGAAAAAAAGCCAGATTCTGTGTGAGAACAGAATTTGGCTTTTATCCTTTACGTTTAATCAATTGGATCGACGGATTTTCCGTATCGAAGAACATCGAATACGGCCATCCCATCACTAGGTCTGCCATTGTCATTACGGAAGGGCATAAGTGAGAAGAAAATAAAGTAGATAGAGAAATATGTGAACTGATAGAAAAACAGCGTTACAGGTATTGTGTTTGAGGTAATCAAGTAGTTAATGATTAAAATCACAATGAGATTAAATAGACTGCCACCTAAATAGATCGCAACGTGTGCCCACGTTTTGTTGTAGGTTAATTCTTCGTATTGGCACCAGCCTTCCATGAAATACTTTCTTCTAATTTCCAGCGGTCCTATATGAAAGAGCGTGCGTCCTGTACCGATGCAAAATTTCACTTTGCCTCCAAATAGCCGCGCTATGAGCACGTGACCCGCTTCATGGACAAGAGTGACAATTGGTAGAATAATGAAGAAATTCACAAAGAACATGGGAATATCATTTAAAGTAAACATGGTTATACCTCCGAGATGTAAGTATCAACTAAAGTTTGGTATGACTATAAAAAGGAACGTTCCCGATTTACTCGTTTCCTAACTGATTTTCGATAAGAAACATGAAACGGTAATAAAAGAAATGCTTTTGATACATCTTTACTTGTAAGGGCATAGCAGTAATAAGCTTTCGAAATTTGCGATTGTTGAACTAAGGAAAATAAAAAGGAATTAACGAAAGGGCGGAGTAAATAGTAAGTGAAAGGTGAAGAAATAAAGGGGGTATTTTGATGTATGAACTGAAAACGAAAGAAACGGATAACAGTGTGATTGAATTCATCGAAAGCGTTGATCATCCAAAGAAGCGGGAGGATGGCTATCGTTTGTTAGATCTTTTTACTGAAACGACAGGGTATGAAGCGAAAATGTGGGGACCAAGTATTATTGGGTTCGGAAGTTATCATTATAAATACGCTACGGGACATGAGGGGGATGCACCGCTCGTTGGATTTTCTCCTAGGAAGGCTAAGATTAGTTTGTATCTCGCTCAAGGAGAACCAGAGCGCGAGGATGCTTTAGCTCGATTAGGAAAACATACAACAGGGAAGGCCTGTGTTTATGTAAATAAGCTTGCGGACATTGATCTTGAAGTACTTAAAGAGCTAATATGTCAATCAGTCGAATATTTGAAAAAGCTGTACCCAGAAAAATAAGGTAGATATTGCATAGTAAGGCGGAAACATAATAATTTATATTGCTAGAGAGAATGGTACGATGAGCCAATTGGTGAAATATCAACATAAGGGTCAGGCGCAGATGTGCCTGACCCTTATGTTGGTTTCAAAACCTTTAGATTATTGTGCTTGCACGGTTTCAAGCGCTACTGCTTTAATGTCACCTTCTTTTGATTCTGAGACGAAAGAAAGTCTGTTTTCACCAGTATGATATACATGCAAATATTCGTTATCCAGTTCATTAAAGACGACCTCATCAGGTTCTCCAAATTGACAAACGACATCTGTGTAAGGGATAGCGGGTCCTTCTGATAACGCGTTATAACGTAAATGACTTACCGTTTCGTTTGCAGTTAAGTAAGCGTACTTTTCATCATAGAATCCAGGTGTTCCTTCATAGAACGTTTCATCATAAGTCATCTCTGGCTTTATTTTCTTTAAGGCTTCTTCAGACATTCCAAGAAAAATGGAGGCATCCTTCAGGTGACCTTGCTCTGCAAAATTCAGTAATTCTGAATGGAACGGAGCTTTTTCACAGGAAGTAGGGGTATTCTCGGCTGATGTTAATGGTTTTTCATCTGTCATCGTATAATCACCATTAAACCCAACAGCTGCGTCATGGTAACTAAGACAGGCTTCTTCAATAAATGTAATGACGTCATTCGTTCGAATAAACGTACCGGAACAAGACGGATCTTCCGTATCCTCAAACGTTGCTTCATCACCGTTTATTGTAGCTGTACCATTCAATTTCCCAACATCCGATCCACTACTTACGTCGATCGTAAACTGAAAGGATTCCTTCGTCACGTTTGATATGCTTAAATTCCCCTGATCGAACGCAGGATCAATATAAAGTGCTTCTTTCCATTCAGAAGAACTTTCTTCGTTCGCTGCTTCATCTTTCGGATTGGATTCCAGTTCAATTCGAGTGTATACGCCTGTAAAAGAAGCGCTATTCTCATTCATTGATTCACACGCTTCACTCGTATCGATGGCTAATCGGTCCTCCTTCCAACCAAACGAGGCTTTGCAAGCATCGTTATCAGGGTGTGTGAAATGAGCCATTTCTCCGTCGACTTCAGCAGTTCCTGAAAGCTCTCCAACATTTTGACCATCATAGGATTGAAGCATAAACGTAAATGAAGTAGAAGCTGAATCTGTTATATCGAGACCCCCATGGATTTCTCCATCTTTCTCCCACTTGTACGTGCCATCTTGAAAAAGAATGTCTTTTTGTACGGTTTCCTCTGCAGACTTGTCCACCGTTTCTTTCTCCGCTTCTACCTTTTCCGATGAGTCAGAAGTAGTTAAGAAGTTACATGACGTGACGATGAGTAATAAGATAAACACCAATACGTGACGAAGCGTTTTCATAAGATTCCTCCCTACTGAAGTAAGTTGATGCCATCATTATACATAACGTTCCGTAAAAGAATGGGATAATGGTGTCGAGCGGGGAAAAAATTCCTTGTCTAGTTTAAGCGAATTCTTTTGTAATTTAGTTGACCATTTCCGGGGAAATGAATGGAAGAAGTCGAATGCAACATTACTTTTCGTTCCGATGGGGAAGAATGTGTTGAAAATAGGGAGCAAGGTATAATATCTAAATATTCTATTGCCAATTGAGCGAGTGGACGATTATGATGAATTTAAATGAGACAAGTTCGTCATGTCATAACAACTGGTGGGATGGAATGAAAACCTTAACAAAACAGCTCATTCGTTTATTTGAATCAGTTCATGGAAGTATTTTAAGAAAATCTGTCATGATTTTTGTTTTCATTCTAGTTATTCCAACGTTAATGATCTATCAGCTGATCATCAACTATGCGGAAGAGATGATTGAGCAGGACATTATTAGTGAAAATGTCGCGAACACGGAAAGTATCGTGAAGCGCGTAAATAATGAAATTTCCAGTGTTGTTTTACAGCTGCATTTAATGGCAGGAAATGGAGAAGAAAACGAAATTAACGCGGAACGTATGTATGAGCGATCCAGACAGGCGATTGCCCAGAGCTCTATTATTCGGTCTATCTATTATCTAGATGACACTAGTAACGTCATATTTGAATCTCCTTTTGCCCCTGAGCTTGAAGGTGTCTCCTATCACTATCCAGAGTTTGATCGAATTCAATGGACGCACAATTATGCTGTTTCTAGTGTTATTCAAAATTTTAGCGGTGAGGATATTGTTTCGGTGGGGATTCCAGTCTTTGACGAAAAAAATGATTTTCAAGGTGCTTTAATTGCAGAATTTAGTCAGGATTATTTATCTGAAATCGTCAGAAGTATCAGCATGAGTGAAGGACATTTTGGGATGATGGTTGATCCAGAAGGAATTGTCGTGGCTTCTACTAATGAACAATCAATCGGAACAGCTATTTCAAGTGATTTGCCTTCTGAGCAAATATTTGAGGAAGTTTCAGGGGTTGCACGTTCATCTTATGGAGGGGATCAGAGCATCATCGCTTATCAAACACTGCGTGATGAATGGGGTCTCGTTTACGGAGTGTCAGAAGATATTGCCTTTGCCCCCGTTCGAAAACTATCGCTAGTGCTTACGTTATCTTTTCTCGGGATTCTCATTCTTTCTTTCTTTTTCATCGTTGCCGGTATTCGAAATATTGTTTATCCCATTATTCGATTAACAGATTATGCAAAGGATTATAGGAAGAAGGTTTTTTATCAGGAGCATGATCCATCTCAAAGTGTCCGAAAAGATGAAGTGGGAGAATTGACTCGAACGATCATTTCCGTCGGCAATAGTAATTATGAGAAGCAGCATCAGCTAGAAGAAAGTGAACGCTACTTAAATGACATGATTGAAGGAATCCCTTATGGCATGATTACGATTAATGATCACGCGATCGTAACGCATGTGAACAAACAATTCGAAAACCTTATTGGGTTTAGTAGAAATGATCTCGTCGGAAAGTCATTATCAGAACTTCCAATTAAAAGTACAGATGAAGACTTTATGTTGTTAAAAGCCTTAATCTCTGAGGAACCTAGCATCGAATGTGAAAGCTACATTATCGACGCAAAGGGAAGGCGTCACATTGTGAATATCGCTACGTCTCGTTTCTACAATGCTCAGAATGAAATTATTGGCAGCATTGCTGTGCTACAGGATATTTCACAAATGAAGATGCTAGAGTCACGGTTGAAACAAAATGATAAGCTTGCATTGATAGGGCAAATTACCACGGGTATTGCTCATGAAATCAAAAACCCGCTTGCGATTTTAACAGGATCTTCTGAGATGTTAAGAGAAGAAGTGGAGGAAGCTAATAGTTCAGAAGAGATTCTTGAATTATCGCGTGATATTGATCAAGTCGTGAAACGAATGAAGACGATTGTGAATAATTTCTTGAATTTTGCAAAAGTGAACAAAGCCGATGCTCGACCAATTCAGTTGAAGAAAGTGACTGATGAAGTCCTACATCTAGTGAGATTTAAGCTAAAAGAATTAAATATAGAGGTCGTAAAGCACTATGAGACAAGCGGAGACCTCGTCGGTTTCTATGATGAGTTAATTCAAGCCTTTTTAAATATCATTCTTAATGCAACAGACGCAATGAAAGAGGAAGGAACATTAACCGTTACGATTGAAGAGGACGAGAAATATGTTCATGTCGCTATCGGAGACACAGGAACGGGCATTATGACGAGTAATCTTGAATGGCTTTTTGATCCATTCTTTTCGACTAAGGAAGAAGGGAATGGACTTGGATTAACGATCGCGAGAGATATCATTAAAGAAAATAATGGCGATCTTACGGTTGAGAGCGTAGAGGGTGAGGGGACAACAATTCATTGTTGGTTCCACCGATAGAAAAGGGGTGGCGTTATGGAGAGAACCGTTTTGATCGTAGATGATGAGATGCAGCTTGCGAAGCTAATCGGCAGGAAATTAACGAAGGCAGGCCTATCGTCAGTTTTGGCTCATACGGGAAGTACTGCTATCGACTTATTTAAAAGAAAAGAAATGGCAGTCGTGATTCTGGATTATATGCTACCAGATATGACGGGTCTTCAAGTATTGGAAGAAATGAAAAGGCTGAAGCCAGATGTGCCGGTCATTATGATGACGGCTTATGGAAATGTCGAGAGTGCTGTCGGGGCAATGAAACTGGGCGCCGTCGATTATTTGAACAAACCGATGGAGCTCGAAGAAGTAAAAGAGTTGGTTATGAAACAACTCGATACAAAGGTAGAGGCTCCGCCAAAAGAAAACGATCCATTTGTATTTCAAAGTCCTGAGATGAAGCGTGTGATGGCATTTCTAGGTCAGGTGAAGGATACGGATGCAAGTATATTAGTGCTAGGTGAGAGTGGCGTTGGCAAAACGGCTCTTGCTCATTGGATTCATTCAAATAGTTATCGTGGGGCGGGCCCAATGCTATCGATTAACTGTGCGGCTATACCTGAGCACCTTCTTGAAAGTGAGTTGTTTGGCTATCAGAAGGGAGCATTTACGGGAGCTGCAACAACGAAAATCGGAAAATTTGCTGCTGCAGATAAAGGGACGATTTTTCTAGATGAGATTGGAGAGATTTCTCCTTCCATGCAAGCGAAGCTTCTTCATGTCATTGAAGATAAAAAGGTGATGCAGCTAGGTAGCAATGAATATCGCACAGTAGATGTACGAATCATTACAGCGACGAATAAGGATTTAAAAAAATCCGTTGCGGAAGGTACGTTTCGTGAGGATCTTTACTATCGTCTAAATTTAATCGAAATTGAGATCCCTCCCCTACGTGAAAGGATGGAAGATATCCCCCTTTTCATTCAATCACAAATGAAGAAATTAAATGGAAAGTATAAGAAACAAATTTATATAGCAGAGGAAAGCATCAACCTTCTCCTCCGTCATACGTGGCCAGGTAACATTCGCGAGCTACTCAATATGCTTGAACGCATTCATATCGTAAAACGAGAAGGAACAATTATGCCAGAAGACCTTGCGCATGCATCTCTTATGTCGATACCAAAAGATGAACCAGTAGGATCACAGGACTTCAGTGGAAGTCTTTCCGAGGTGCTAGAAGATATAGAGGAAAAGATGATTCGACAAGCGCTTGGAGAAACAAATGGCAACCAGACGAAAGCAGCAGACCGACTTGGAATTGCCAGGCATACGTTAATTTACAAAATGAAAAAAATCGGCATCAGTCTATGAGAAGGTTTCTTCTAATCGTTGGATGCCTTACTTTCCTTATTTCTTGTCAGTCAAAAGAAGAAATAAAGCAGGAAGATGCGAAAGTGAACGCTCATCTGACTATTAAACTTGGATCCAAAGCATTTACCGAACAATACCTTTTAATGAAAATGACTGCCCTTCTTTTAATGGAAGAAGGATTTGATATTGAAGAAATGCGCTTTCTTGATAGTCCTTCCATTCGTGATGCATTTGAAAACAAAGTAATTGATTTGTATTGGGAATACACGAACACTGCTAAAACGATTTATCATAAAAGTGGTCCAGGTTATGATTCGCTCGAAGCTTATGAATCTGTTAAAAAAGAAGATGAAAAAAGCGACATTATTTGGTTAGAGAAAAGTGATTTTAATAGTTCATGGGGGCTCATCATGAAAGAGTCCTTTGCTAAGCAGCATCAACTTGATTCGGTCAGTGATCTTGTCACGTATATGAGCAATCAGGAACACCCATCATTAAAAATGGCGACAAATGACGAATATTTAATAAGAGAAGACGGTCTCAGTCATTTAGAAGACGTGTATCAATTTTCGGTGAACAAAGATCAGCTTCTTGCGGTTGATTCAGAATTGCTGAGTCTCGCTGTAAAAGAGTCTCGAGTACAGGTAGCTGTTGGAATGATCACAGATAGTCGCATTGAAGACTACCACCTCGTTGTATTAGAAGATAATCGCAAAGCGTTTCCACCATATGATGCTGCTCCAGTCGTGCAACGGAAAATGATTGAGCAATATCCAGAGATTCAAGAGCCACTTGAAAAGCTTTCTGCTTCCATTACAAACGAAGAAATGATTAGTCTAAACTATCGAGTGGACGTTTTGCACCAGGATATAGGAAAAGTCGCGAAGGCTTTTCTACAAGACCAAGGGTTGTTAAGAGTGGACTAGAGGGTAGAGCTTCCAGTGGCTCTTTCATCATCAAAAGACAGCATCCTCCTTCTCTGATGGAAGGCTTACTTTGTGGTAAGCTGTTGTTAGATGTTGATTATGATAGAAAGGTAGTTGAGTGATTCTGGACTTTATATCAAATAATATTGTGTTGCTTGGCATCGCCTGTATTATTATTGCGCTGCTATTAGCGAAATTCACAAAGAAGAAGTAAGGCGCTGTTCAATGGAACAGTGCTTTTTTTGTGTGAAAATGCGACACTGTAGGAATTTTCTACAGTTAAAGTGTAGAATTTTTCTACACTTTTAGTAATTGTGGGGAACAATTCGCACTGTTATAAGGATTTAAAAGTTGGCACAATACTTGCATTATATAACAGTGAGAAATTCAAGTTAGATTCAAGGAGGATTTAATGTACTTTTAAACTTATTGTTCGCGTGAGTGTGAATGTTCTTAACGTATAGCAAAATGAAAACGCTTTAATTGATTTAGCATAAACATTATTTGTTTCTATCGCATTCAGTCAGTCTCGGGTAGATCCAACCGCCTATTCGTGAAAGAGGGTTTTCAGATGAGATATGAGCAAGATGAGTTTGGCACTGTCAAGATTCCAAGCGATGCTCTCTATGGGATCCAGACAGTTAGGAGTACTGCAAATCTAAGCTATTCAGAAAAAAAGCTTACAGATTATCCTGATTATGTGAAGGCACTAAGCATTGTAAAAAAGGCTGCTGCGCTTGCAAATGGTGAGGCGGGAGTGCTACCGAAGCGAATTCAGGATGCCATTGTTACAGCATGTGATGAGCTTATTAGCGGAAAGCACGTAGAACATTTTCCAGTTGATCCTTATCACGGAGGAGGTGGTATTGGATCGAACATGAACGTGAATGAAGTTGTATCGAATCGAGCGAATCAAATTCTTGGATACGAGATTGGTAGCTACGAAGAAGTGCAACCCAATGATCATGTGAACGCTTCCCAATCCACTTCGGACGTTTGTCATACGGCGATTCGTCTTACGATTGCAAGGCAACTGGAGAAGCTCCTTGCTGTTGTGAGATCGTTGCAACAAAGCATAAGAGAAAAAGCGAATGAGTGGTCGGATGTAATGACCATTTCGCGCACCTGTTTACAGGATGGAATGAGGGTACCGCTCGGAGATTCGATGTCAGGTGTTGTGGCGTTACTTGATCGCCGCATGGAGTCACTACAAAAAGCTACAGAACAAATGGACCGCATTAATCTAGGAGGAACGGTTATCGGTTCTGGGATTGGAGCGTCTGAGGGATACCGGAAAAACATTTTGCATTATTTAAGGGAAACGACGAGTCGGAACGTAATGTATCGTGACAATTTATTTGATGCAGCTCAGCATCTTGATGACCTTGGAGATGTATCAAACGAGCTGAGGCAGCTGGCTAGTGGTTTGATTAAATTCGGAAAAGATCTACGCATTCGCGCTTCTGGTCCTGAAACAGGTTTTGGAGAACTATCGCTACCGGCAGTACAGGCGGGCTCATCGTTCTTCCCTGGGAAAGTAAATCCAGTAATACCTGAAACGCTCATTCAATGTTGTTTCAAGGTACTTGGGTGTGATCGTACTGTCCAGGCAGCACTAGAGCATGGAGAGCTTGATCTTAACGTGTTCGAAGGCGTAGCCGGGATGGCGATAATAGATGCGATCCAAATGTTGACAAATGTGCTGCCAGTTTTCGAAGAACGTTGTGTAAAAGGAATAAAAGTGAATGAAGCAACGTGCAGAGATTATGCAAACACCACAATTCCGCTAGTTGTTGATTTAAAAGAACGCTTTGGTTATGAAGCTGTCTCAAACGCAATGAAAACAGATGGTAAAGATGGGTTACTTCAACTACAAGCAAATGGGGGATATTGATATGAAAAACATTCAAACGAAATTTGAAGGCATTAAGCAGCCAAAGTTAGAGTGGGCGAGTCAATGGCTCGAGAAACCAAAAAAGCTTTATATAAATGGACAGTGGGTGGAAAGCAGTAGCGGAGAAACGATTGAATCCATTAATCCTGCGACTGGAAAACGAACTGGTTCAATCCATAGCGCCAAAAAAGAAGACGTCGATCAAGCAGTTTCGGCAGCTAGAGAGGCGTTCGATCATGGCACATGGAAAGAAACAACGCGAAAAGAAAGAGCAAGGATTCTACGCGAGATTAGTGCCCTTATTATTGAACACCAGGATGAGTTAGCAACGCTTGAGTCTCTAGATAATGGAAAGCTTTATACGGAAGCTTATAACGATGATGTTCAAGAAGCATCAGATCTCTTCCAATATTACGCGGGATGGACGGATAAGTATTATGGAGAAAACAATCCGGTGGAAGGGAATTTCTTAAGCTATACAACGCGAGATCCGATCGGCGTTTGTGGTCAAATTGTTCCATTTAATTTTCCAATTGGTATGGCTGTATGGAAGCTATCGCCAGCGCTTGCGATGGGGAATACGGTTGTTTTGAAGCCTTCTAGTACGACATCTTACTCAGCGATTCGTCTCGTTGAAATCATTCATGAAGCGAAGCTATTACCGCCAGGCGTTCTAAATCTAATTCTTGGTAAAGGCTCGATTGGATCTTACATTAGCACGCACATGGATGTTGATAAAATTTCCTTTACAGGAAGCACGGAAGTTGGGAAAAAGCTCGTTCATGACTCAGCGGATTCGAACTTGAAGCCAGTCACACTGGAGCTAGGAGGTAAGTCACCAAATATTATTTTTGCAGACGCACCAAATCTTGAAGGGGCGATTGAACGTTCATTCTATGGGTTGTTTACCCATAAAGGCGAGAAGTGTTCTGCACCAACACGACTTTTTGTGGAGCGCCCAGTTTATGATGAGGTAGTTGAAAAAATCGGTGAATATGCAAGCGTATACAAGTGTGGTGATCCATTTGATCCTGAAAGTGACCAGGGACCACAGGTTTCAGAGGCTCATATGAACAGTATTCTTCATTACATTGAAAGTGGAAAACAAGAAGGGGCACGGCTTGTCGCCGGAGGAGAGCGTGATATTGAGGGTGAGAAAGCGAATGGATTTTATATTAAGCCAACTATTTTCGCTGACGTGACAAACGGTATGACGATAGCACAGGAAGAGATATTTGGACCTGTCCTTTGCATCCTGCCATTCGATTCGGAAGAAGAGGTTATTCGAATGGCGAATGATACGATTTATGGTCTTGCTGCTGGTCTATGGACGAATGATGTCTCTCGAGCGCATCGCGTAGCGAAAAAGCTTGAAGCTGGTATGGTATTCGTAAACAAATATGGCTGCTACGACTTTGCTAGTCCATTTGGAGGCTGGAAACAAAGTGGTTGGGGCAAAGAATATGCCGTGCACTCGCTTCAATCGTATACAAAAACAAAAGCAATCTGGGTTGCTTACTAAAAGAGCGGAGGAAAGAGTATGAAAATGAAAGCGGCTGTAATGACGGGTCTAGGTGCACCACTTGAAATTCAAGAAGTGGAGTTAGCTTCACCGAAAGCAAATGAAGTCCTTGTAAAAATTGCGGCGACTGGGGTCTGTCATAGTGACCTCAACGCCGTACAAGATCCATCGACCCCGTTCCCAACCATTCTTGGTCATGAAGGCGCTGGTACAGTTGTTGAGGTAGGTCCTAACGTCAAGACGGTTAAACCTGGTGACAAAGTAGCGCTAAGCTGGGTTCCCTACTGCGGGACGTGTGAGTTTTGTGTCACTGGTGCTATTCATCTTTGTGAGTCAGCCTTTGGCCCAATGTTTAACGGTACGCTTCTCGATGGAACTTCTCGACTTAGTAAGGATGGTCTTCCGCTTTTTCATAATTCTCTTCTTTCGACATTTGCTGAATATGCCGTCGTTCCTGATATGTCTTGTGTGAAATTACCAGATGCGATGCCGCTCGCTCAAGCATCGCTGATCGGATGTGGCGTTGCCACTGGCTATGGCGCAGCGGTCAATGCCGCTAAAGTAACTCCCGGTTCAACCGTTGCTGTGTTTGGCATCGGAGGTGTAGGGGTGAATGCGATTCAAGGTGCGAGAATCGCCGGTGCTTCGAAAATCATTGCCTGTGATATGAAGCCAGCGAACCTTGAAATCGCGAAGCAATTTGGGGCTACACATACTGTGAACGTGAGCGAGGGGGATGCACCTGAAATGATTCGTGCGATAACGAACGGATTTGGTGTTCATTATGCGATCGACTGCTCAGGACATACAGCTGCTACCGCTAACGCCTGGAATGCAACTCGTAAAGGTGGAACGATTGTAGTTGTTGGTGCCTTTCATCCTGAAATGTCACTTAGTCTGCCTGCGGGTGGTTTTCACCGAGTTGGAAAAGTGATCAAAGGAAGCTTCTACGGAGATACCCAGCCATATCGTGATTTTCCTAAAATTGCTGAGCTTTACCTCGATGGTAAGTTTATGCTTGATGAACTTGTGATTAATCGCGTTTCCTTGGATGAAATCAACCAGGCCTTTGACTCATTTCATGATTGCAACTGCGTGAATGTAGGTCGATCTGTGATTGATTTTCAAAGAGAACCGGTGATCAATGCAGAACGATATACAGAATTGATTTAAGGTGTAAAAGGCCGTTCGATTACAATGCGGACTCGTCCAAAGAGAAATATCAAAAAAAGGTGGATGCAGTCAAGAAACAACAGTTTTACTTGCGGTAACGGTTAATTGAATAATCTCATGGGAGGGGTTCATGTTATGAAAAGTTTTAAGCATCCGGTTTTCTGGCCACCGTTTCTTCTATTACTTGCAGCGGCCATTGTTAGTTTTACAAATAAAGAGGCCTTTATTTCGACGGCCACTAATATGAACAACTGGGTGATTGCCAATCTTGGCTGGCTATTTAGTATCGCAGGGTTATTAATGGTCGTAGCCTGTGTTGCTGTATACTTCTCACCACTAGGAAATATCCGAATTGGCGGAGACAAAGCGAAGCCGATGTTGAAACCAATGACTTGGTTTGCCATCACCTTAACGACTACGATTGCGGCAGGTCTGACGTTTTGGGGAATTGTTGAGCCACTATACCATGTATCGGCACCTCCAGAATCGCTTGGCATTGATCCGAATAGTCCAGAAGCAGCCATCTTCTCACTTTCTACAATGTACTTGCATTGGACGATTACACCATATGCGATTTACTGCTTACCAGCGATCGTCTTTGCATTTGCTTATTATAATATGAAAAAGCCTTTTAGCTTAAGTTCAACATTAGCTCCCCTATTCGGTAATCGCATTTCGGGTAAATGGGCGAATGTGATTGATGCTCTTTGCCTTTACACTCTTGCTCTTGGGATGGCGGCATCGATGGGAACGAGCTTATTGAACCTTGGCGGTGGCGTTAACTACATTAGTGGAATTGCGAGTTCACCAACCTTATGGGCTGCGATTGCCATTGCGTTAATGGTAACGTTTATTATTTCAGCGTCTACAGGTTTAATGAAAGGGATTCGAGTTCTTTCCAATATCAATATGAGACTTTTTATAGGTATTATCATCTTTATGTTTATCGTGGGACCAACTTCTTACTTATTAAATTTAGGAACAGAATCAGCGGGGAATTATTTTACGAATTTCTTTAACAAAAGTCTTTTCACGGGTGCATCTGCTGGCGATCCATGGCCACAATCGTGGACGACGTTCTACTGGGCAAGCTGGTTCTCATGGGCAGCGATTACGGCTTTATTCCTTGGAAGAATTTCATTTGGCTACAAAGTGAAACACATGATTATCGTCAATTTTGTTCTACCGGCATTTTTCGGAGGATTATGGATGACGATCTTTAGTGGAACAGCAATTAACATGGAGATGACGGGTGCTGGACTTGCTAATATCATGAATACAGTAGGTGCAGAGGCTGCTCTCTATGCGGTATTTGATGCTCTACCACTTGCTGCAATTGTGATTCCGATTTATGTGTTTATCGTCTTTATATCCTTTGTTACTGCAGCTGATTCAAACCTTGCAGCCATGGGTGGTATTTCTTCAACAGGAATTACACCTAGTAGTCCTGAACCAAGCGTGCTCATAAAAGTTGTTTGGGGGATCACAGTAACGCTAGTAGCGTGGATTATGATCAGCTATGCGAATATTGATGGAATTAAAATGTTAGCCAATCTCGGTGGTGTTCCGGCCCTATTCTTATCCCTATTCGTTCTCGGTTCTCTTATGAAAATCATTCGTAATCCTAAGAAATTCGAGAAGTTTGATGAGTCAGAAGAAGTTGGAGGATTAGAAGAACAAAAGCCAAAAGATAAAGCTGTATAAACGTAAAGAACAGACAAACCGTCTGTTCTTTTTTACTTGAATGGACTACCGCGTGAATGAATCGTGCTAAACTAGTAGTATAAGAAGAGAGGAGTGAAGGCAAGTGGGGAAATGTACAATCGATCACTCGTACGGAGACGTTATGACAAAGCTTGAGACCCAGTCACCTTATATGCCAGATGAACTTGTGCAGGATACATATCGCTTCTTACAACAAACAATTACACAAGAAACATTGAACGAACTGTTTCACCTGTTGAAGAAATATGATCTCGCTTCGGAGGAAGTGCGCCAAGAACGGAATGCCGGGCTTCAAAAACTGATGAGGTAAACGGTTCAAACTTATATTCGATTTTTCTACGAAAACTTCATTCATTCCGCGCTATTTCAAATAACTTTTTTAACGAGATTGATACAGCGGCTCTCAAATTTGATAAATGATAAGCTAATCAATAGTAACTTATTTACTAGTACAGAAAGAAGTGAAATGCAATGACGACTAAATTATTCTATCAAGACCCATACATAACAACCTTTACCGCTGAAAAGTGGGAGCAGTTCACAGATGATGCGAATCGCTCTTACGTTGTTCTAGATCAAACGGCTTTTTATCCAACTGGTGGAGGTCAGCCATATGATAGTGGAACGCTTAATGGTGTACAGGTTCTTGATGTAGAAGAGGTAGATGGAGAAGTCCGTCACTATGTTGACGGCAAGCTTCCTGAGGCAGAACATATTCACGGAAATATCAACTGGCCTCGAAGGTTTGATCACATGCAACAGCATGCAGGGCAGCACATCCTTTCGGCAGCTTTTGAAGACCAACTTGGATATAGTACGGTGAGCTTTCATCTAGGTCAGGAAGTTTGTACGATCGACCTTAACGTTGCCACTCTTGATGATGATGAAGTTAGAGCAGCTGAAAAATTTGCGAATAACGTTGTTCAGCAGAACTTGCCGATTGAAACGAAGTGGGTAAGCGAAGAGGAGCTGGCGAATTATACCCTTCGAAAGCAGCTAGCCGTCTCGGAAGACATCCGTCTTGTAATGATTCCAGACGTAGACTATAGCGGATGCGGAGGGACACACCCTTCTTCGACAGGCCAGGTACAGGCAGTATCTATTTTGAAAATAGAAAAGCAAAAAAAACAAACGCGCATCCATTTTGTCTGTGGCGAGCGAGTAACTGATGAACTTCGGAAGAAACAGGGTATCATCCTTGGACTCACGAACGCTCTTAGCGTTCCTCAATCAGATTTAGTAGAAGCGGCAGAACGAGTGCTCCTTCAGTCGAAAGAATATGAAAAAACGATTGAAGAGCTAAATGAAAAACTACTTTCTTATGAAGGAAAGGAATTACTTCATGGTGCTGATACCATTCATGACCAAAAAGTCGTGCAGATGATTTCCAAACAACATGGAATGAAAGAACTGCAAAAGCTAGCGAAGATGGTGCTGAAAGAAGATCCACATGTGATCGTCTTTTTCATAAGTGAGGCAGAAGATAAGCTGCAAATTGTTTGTGGAAGAGGAGAAGCTTTATCTTATGATATGAACCTTTCTTTAAAAGAAGTTCTTCCATTCATTAATGGAAAAGGTGGAGGAAAGAAAGACTTTGCGCAAGGCGGGGGAGAACCGGTTCGTTCTGCAGAAGAGGTTTTGATTGAACTTGTGAAAGTTACGCTACATTAAAAAACGAGCGCCCCTAAGCATTACTGGGGCGTTTTTTCTATTTTGGTAAAAATATGAATATAACTCTTGTCATACAAGATAGCTTAGCATATACTACGTATATACCTTGCTTTGCAAGATAGCTGGGTGATTTCTATAACTCTTGTATAACAAGAGTTATAGATTGGAAAGATTGGTGAAGCACATGCAAACAACTCAAATGTTAAAAGGAATCATTGATGGCTGTATTTTATCGATTATTAGTGAAGGAGAAGTATACGGATATGAGCTTGCCTCAAAGCTTGATCATTATGGCTTTGAAGCATTTAGTGAAGGGACAATTTACCCTATCCTTATCCGTTTACAGAAAGATCAGCTCATACAGTCAACGTTAAAGAAATCAACAGCAGGACCGAAACGAAAGTACTACGCGTTAACGAAAAAGGGAGAAGAAGAATTGAAAAGTTTTCAGAAACGGTGGATTCATTTAAGCACAACGGTCAATCAGATTTTAAACAAGGAGAGTGAATGAGGAGATGACGAAAGAAAGCGAGAAATTTATTCAAGATATGCGTGTTTATCTGATTACGAAAGGAGTAGATGAAGAGGAAATCGATCGCTTCTTAATGGAAGCAGAAGATCACTTGATGGAGGGGGAACGCGACGGAAAGACAGCGAAAGATATCTTTGGAAAGGATCCGAAAGCTTACGCAAAAGAATTGATTGATTCGATGGATCAGTCGCCACATGATAATCGGAAATTAATTGCGCGTATGATTGCAGGAGTTTTTGGTATCTTTTTAGTATCACAGTTTATAGATGGGAATACATCATTTTCACTAATTGAAATCATCGGTTATCCTATTTCAACGATTGTATGGTTGGTTGCTCTTATAGGGGCCCTTCGGATGAGTTCTTTCCATACAGGTGTAAAGAGCTTTCTGATTGTTTATGGCATCGTTATGGTCCCGATGATTTTCACCGTAGGGGTTACGGTTCTTCACATAGAATTTGGGAGAGACATATTGTTTCTCAGTCAACCAGTTGCTTTAACTGTAGGCGGTATCATTATAATTGGTCTAATTGCTAATTTTAATTCTCTTATTGGTTTGTTATCGAGTCTTGTCTTAATGCTGATTCTTTTTGGAGCTCAGCTGCTGTTTAGTTTGCTTCATTTGGAAGGTTTTGCATGGGAGATGGGGGCTTATGTAATTAGCGTCGTTGGGCTTATCGTGATGATGAGTCTTCGGAAGCAATTACCTAAGACGATCATAAAGGGATAGAGAGTTTGAAGAGAAAAAGTACATGACACTTCATAAAATGACCAATCATTAGGAAATGACTGGTCATTTTATTTTAGTAGGAAGCTTTTCTAAACCGTTTTCTGTTGATCTACTTGTCGATGGTCGGGAGTGCTGGATACGTTCAGCTTTTTAACATTAAAGCTATGAAGAACGATGCCGACAATAATGAGGGCAATGCCAACCCATGCGATGTCGGTAGGAAGTGGGCTCGATAGAAGCAGTCCCTCTCCTGCGATCACAAACAATACCTGAGTTGACTGAGTCGCTTCAACAGAGGCAAGCTTTCCCTGGTGAAGTCTCACGCGGTCTGTTGCGATAAAAAATAATGTTGTGGCAATAACGCCTGAACAGGTGGCAACGATCAGCGATTGAGTGAGCTGTTCTCCTGAAGGAAGGCCAACCTTATTCCAGGCGATAACACTTAAAATAATCCAGAACGGAGTGCTCCCAAGCGTCATGCCTAACACTCGTTGAAAGGTATCGAGTCGTCCATCACAAAGCTCCATCATCTTTCGGTTTCCGAGTGGATAAGCAATTGCCGCAAAAAGGACAGGAAGAACGCCAACCATCACTTCGTTTACAGTCATTTCATTTGCTTTTTGCCACTGAATTAACATGACACCAGCAAGAATCACGATGGAAATAAGGAGGGCTTTTTTTTGAATGCGGTGCCGTTTTTTTATCGATCCACTAGACGTTTGAACGGTTGAGTAAAAAAGAGGAGCTACGAGAATTCCCCCTACGATCGTCATTTGCCACGTTCCTGCCACTAGCCACCCTGCGCCATAAGCGGCAGCATAGGTTAAAGGGGCATAAAATAAAACGAATCCAACAAAACTCCAGAGTAACCACTGAAAAGGGTTCCTTCGCATTTCAATAAAAACTTGTTTCATATTCCGTCTAACGAGTACAATTAATAGAAGAAAAGGAATCATGAAAAGGAAGCGGAGGGAGGAGCTCCACATCCAGCTTCCTCCGGCTAACTCCATTGAACGATTCAAAATAAATGTAACTGCAAAAAACATTGAGGCGAGAATACCGATCGCAATTTCCCTCATATTACTTAAACACGCCCTTTGTTAAGTATAGTATATTATGTTTTGTGTATATTATAATATACTATAGGGTGTGGTGGAAATATACAAGAGAAAGATAATGGAGAGGATTTATTAGTGGATGAAAAAAAGATAACAGCTGCAGAAAAGCTTGCTCAGCAGGTTGGTATGACGTTAAGAGCCATTCGAAAAAAACGTGAGATAAGCTTGCAGGATCTAGCAACGTTAACAGACGTGAGTAAGCTTACGTTAGGTAAAATTGAGAGAGGAGAGGCGAATCCTTCTTTAACGGTGATATGGAAAATAGCGAATGGTCTTTCCATCCCGATCTCAAGTCTACTAGCAGAAAAGGAAGAAGTCGTCATTTCAAGGAAAAATGAGGGCAATAAAGTATTGAGTTCAAATGAAGCTTTAACGTTAGAACCCATGTTTACAGATAGTGGCTATGGCTCTCTTGAAACGCACCGTGCTTTTTTAGAACCTATGGGAGAGTATTACGCAGATGCTCATCAAGAAGGGGTCATTGAGTATGTAACAGTGATGGAAGGAAAGGCAACTGTA
Organism: Anaerobacillus sp. QJM3NY_17; assembly: GCF_056173665.1. Classification (NCBI taxonomy): domain Bacteria; kingdom Bacillati; phylum Bacillota; class Bacilli; order Caryophanales; family Bacillaceae; genus Anaerobacillus; species Anaerobacillus sp. QJM3NY_17. Next base: position 1,383,924 of record NZ_CM149685.1, read on the forward strand.
CAAGTTCAGGAACAAACGTATGAATTAAATACGTATGATTCGATTAAGTTTAGAGCGGATCAGAAGCATGGTTACTTAAATCTTCACAGCGAAGGTGCTGTCTTACATTTCGTTATGATCTATACAAACGCATAACATAGAAAAAAGCCACAGCAGTGGCTTTTTTCTTGCGCTTATTTATTATAAACAGCTAAGCGGTCGATAAGCTGTGAACTTTCCTGGTTAACACCAGTCACTTTCACATCGATCTCGTTTTGTCTGAATTTCATGATGGCTTTATCAACGGCGCCAACACCTGAGTCATCCCAAACGTGAGCATCTGATAAATCAATCTCGACCGTTTTAATACCTTCTTCTTTATAATTAAAGCTATTCACAAAGTCAGTAACAGATGCAAAGAACAGCTGACCATGAATGTGGTAAATCTTTTTCTCCGCGTATTCGTCGATCTTTTCTTCAACGCGTACTTTTGAAATCTTAGAAGCGAAGAATAAAGCACTTAGAATAACACCGGCAAGTACACCTTTTGATAAATCATGCGTTGTGACAACAGTAATGACGGTAACGACCATCACGGCTGCGTCAGATCGCGGCATTTTATGAAGATTTTTAATGGATGACCAATCGAATGTTCCAATGGATACCATAATCATAACGCCAACTAGAGCTGCCATAGGTATTTTAACGAGTAAATCGTTTAATACTAAGATCAGAATCATTAAGAAAACGCCGGCAACGAAAGTGGATAAGCGTCCACGTCCACCTGATTTCACGTTAATAACGGATTGTCCAATCATCGCACAACCAGCCATTCCTCCGAAAAATCCGGCTACAACGTTCGCCATGCCCTGACCTTTTGCTTCTTTATTCTTATTGCTATCTGTATCTGTTAAATCATCAACGATTTGTGCTGTTAAGAATGTCTCAAGTAAACCAACAACTGCTAGAGCCATTGAATATGGGAAAATAATCGCTAATGTTTCAAAGTTCAATGGAATACTTGGAATTAGAAATAATGGTAATGCTTGCGTTAATTCACCCATATCCCCAACCGTTCGAACGCCACTACTAGTTGTAATCGCAACAATTGTAATCACAACGATCGCAATGAGTGGTGATGGAACAGCTTTCGTGAATCGTGGAACGATATAAATAATTGCAAGAGCACCTGCTACCATCAAGTACATTGGCCATGATTCACCAACGAAATGCGGCAGTTGAGAAGTGAAAATCAAAATCGCAAGTGAGTTCACAAACCCAATCATAACGGAGCGTGGTACGAACTTCATAAAGCGAGCAAGCTTAAACACGCCAAGGAAGAATTGAATAACCCCTGTTAAGATCGTTGCTGCAAGTAAATATTGTAGTCCATGATCCGCTACAAGCGTCACCATTAGAAGCGCCATGGCTCCTGTTGCTGCAGAAATCATTCCTGGTCTACCACCAACAAATGAAATTACTACGGCGATACAAAAGCTCGCATATAATCCAACCATCGGATCTACGCCTGCGATAATGGAAAAGGCAATCGCTTCTGGTATTAAGGCAAGTGCGACAACGATTCCGGCGAGGGTATCGTTTTTCACATTGCCAAACCAATCTTGTTTAATAGAAGATAAGTTCAATGTTGCACCTCTTTCTAAATCTAGTATTGTGATGACTCCTAACTCTCATAGAAGTCGGGTCCGTTTACAACAAGATGAAGTTTAGCATAGAATCTATGAAAATGGAAATGAGGATGTAAGCGAAAATCATACGGTAAAAACTTTAATTTACTCTTATTTACTCTCGAATACGCGTGCGTTTAATTTTGATAATTTAATAGTAGAACACTAAAAGCGGATGATTCATTCATCTTTTGATCTAATTTAACCTAATTTGATATAACCTGTTATAATGAGTTATCGTATTAATAGAGTTTGGGTCCATAAGTGGAAGAACTTTGTTAGAATAGGGTGATAGATTGATAAGGAGCGATAACATGAGTCAGGATAATGAGCATCATGATATTATGACGATCTCTCAAGTGGCGAAATATTTTCAAATTAGTGAGATGACCACATATAAATTAGTTCAGGATGGCAAAATCCCGGCGTTTAAGATTGGCAGTCACTGGCGTATTCAAAAATCTGATCTTACCGAATTAATTAAAAAGCTTAAGAATGGTGAGCGGATATAACGGAGACGTTGCTCAAAAAGAAGACCCGCTGATCCAATGTGGATGAGCGGGTTCTGTATGCTTGTATTACGTTGAAGCTTTTCCTCGGAGGTCATTTTCAATATCTTCAAGGCTTCTTCCTTTTGTTTCTGGTACATATTTCATGACAAAGAAGAAGGCAAAGACACCGATAATGGCAAAGATTACGAATACCCATGCTGTTCCGAGCGCTGAGAGTAGAACAGGAAAGAATAAGGAAACAACTAAATTCGATGCTGATAGAAGAAGTGTTGTAAATCCAGTCGCTGCACCACGGGCTTTATTAGGGAAAAGTTCCGGTAGCATAACCCAAACAACTGGGCCCCAAGTGGCGGAGAAAAAGATGATAAAGAGCCCAAGAAAGATGACGGTTAGCCAGGCAATTGTCGTTGTAAGTTCTGCTGTAAAGAGAATCGTTGCAAGAATAATTAAGCTTAACGACATCCCGATATTTCCTAGTAGCAACAGTTTTTTTCGACCTAGCTTATCAATCGTAGCGATCGCTACAAGCGTCATCAACACATTCATGATTCCTATTCCAAGCGTTCCGAGAATAGAAGCTGAATCTCCAAGACCAGCTTTAGTGAAAATGGTTGGTGCGTAGTAGATCACCGCATTAATACCAATAAGCTGCTGGAAGATGGCGATACCGCTTCCGACAAGAAGCATTGGACGTATCCATTTGGATTTAAGTACATCCCACGTGCTTTCCTCAGTTTCCTCAATTTTTTTCATTTGCTTCATTTCTTCATCTATTTCACTTTGTTCTCGCGTTAATGCCATCACTTTTCTGGCCTCTTCTTCACGGTTGCGCTTAATGAGCCAGCGCGGACTTTCAGGCATAAAGAGAACACCGATCATTAATACGAGCGCTGGAACGGAAGCAAGACCAAGCATCCAACGCCATCCCTCAATTGGTGCAAATGCATAGTTAATGAGGTAAGCGAGCACAATTCCAATCGTGATCATTAACTGATTAAGCGATGCTAGTGCGCCCCTTGACCTTGTTGGAGCCATTTCTGATAAGTAGACTGGTACAATCGCTGTCGAACCACCAACAGCAAGTCCAAGTATGATGCGGCCTATAATGAGAACGGCTGCGTTAGGAGAAAGAGCTAAGACGAGTGAACCAATCAGGTAAATGAGTGCGATTGCAAAAACGACGCGCCTCCGTCCAAATCTATCAGATACATACCCACTCATTCCGGCACCTACAATAGCCCCGCCTAATAATGAACTAACGACAACCCCTTGTAGAAAATCGGATAGGGGAATATCATGTTCAATAAATAATAAGGCACCGGAAATAACTCCTGTGTCATATCCGTACAGTAAGCCTCCGAGAGCCCCGAAGAAGAAAATCCATCCCTTGCTAATGTTTCTGTTCATCACAGTAACCACCTTTGCATAACATTATTCCTAAAAAATAGTTTCCACTCTTTTTTTGAAAGCAAACATTATCATTTAATAGAGTGTGCTGCTTATTTATGGAGTTCACTTTTCTTGACATGTGACACTGTGTCACATATAGTAGGTTTGGCGATATGACACGGTGTCATAATTTTAGTGGTAGGTGATTCAATGTGCCAAAAGCAACCTTTTTTAATTTGAAAGAAGAGAAAAAGCAAATACTAATTGATGCAGCAAAAAAAGAGTTTTCTAGAGTATCGCTCTATGATGCATCGATTTCAAATATCTTGAAAACCGCAGGTATACCAAGAGGGAGCTTTTATCAATATTTTGAGGATAAAGAAGATGCTTTCTTTTATTTATTAAATGAACATGCAAGAGAACGTCATGAACATTTAATTGCCAATCTAAAGAAGTTTGAAGGAGATCTCTTCAAAGCAATTAGTGAGATCTTTAGATCTACATTAGAGCATTCAGAGGATACTGGTCAGAGGGACTTTATTCGAAATGTACTGCTTAATATGAACTATAAGATTGAGAATACGTTCTCGCAGTATTTAACCGAGGATGTAACAAACCATCGCTATGATGACATTTATGACCTCGTTGATCATGAGAACTTAAATGTTTCAAGTAGGAAAGAGGTGTTTCATATTATGCAGATTTTAACAGCCGTTACGTTTCATAATTTGATTCACAGTATCTCTAATAACTTATCGATTCCAGATGCGATGGCAAAATACCAGACTGAGCTTAGACTTCTTCAATCCGGTCTACTTCGAACACCTTCCTGAAGGACATCGGGAAAATAGAGAATCATTGAGAAAGAAGGGAGAACATGAACGACACTAAACAATCATCAGAAGGAATCGGTTCTTTTAATAAAGTACCGCTCTTAATCGTGCTATTGTCAGGTGCATTTGCAGCGATTCTAAATCAAACGCTGCTTGCGACGGCATTGCCACATATCATGGTCGATCTAGACTTGGAGGCAAGTACAGCCCAGTGGTTAACCTCGATTTTCATGCTAGTTAATGGCGTGATGATTCCAATTACAGCTTTTCTAATAGGTAAATTCACAACAAGAACACTATTCTTAACCGCGATGGGGCTATTTGCGGTTGGTACAGCTATTTGCGCCGTTGCCCCGAACTTTCCACTCTTGATGGTAGGGCGTATCATCCAGGCATCTGGAGCCGGGATTATCATTCCGCTTATGCAAACGATCCTCTTTTTAATTTTCCCTGTTGAAAAAAGGGGTACAGCGATGGGGATGTTTGGGCTTGTGATTTCCTTTGCACCAGCGATTGGGCCGACTTTATCAGGCTGGCTTGTGGAGCAATACCCGTGGAGAAGTTTGTTTTATGTGATCCTGCCGATCGTGATTATTGACTTCTTTATTGCGTATTTGATTTTGAAAAACGTGACAGAGCAAACGAATCCGAAGCTAGATATTCTATCGATCGTTCTTTCATCGTTAGGTTTCGGTGGATTATTGTATGGGTTCAGTAGTGCTGGTACAAACGGATGGGGAAGTGAACAGGTGATTATCGCCATGCTCATCGGTAGTGTGACATTGTGCTGGTTCATCTTACGTCAGTTAAAACTCAAGCAGCCTGTGCTTCAATTTAGAGTGTTTCAATATAAGCTATTCACATTAACAACTGTGCTTGGGATGGTTGTCTTTATTGCCATGATCGGCGCTGCGACTGTTCTGCCGCTTCTTATGCAGAATATGCTTGGATTCACCGCATTTGAATCAGGATTAATGCTATTGCCAGGGGCTCTGATTATGGGCTTTATGAACCCGATTACTGGTAGGATATTCGATAAATTTGGAGCAAAGTGGCTTGCGATCATTGGTTTGATTATCGTAACGGTGACGACATTTATGTTCACAAATTTAACAGCAGAAACGACGTTCGCTTATTTAGCTATTGTGAATGCGATCAGAATGTTTGGGGTAGCGATGGTGATGATGCCAGTTACAACGGCAGGATTAAATCAGCTTCCTGCTCACCTCATTCCACACGGCACAGCAATGAACAATACAATGCGTCAAGTTTCAGGGGCAGTTGGAACCGCGCTACTCGTAACTGTGATGTCTCAGGCAGCTCAGCCATCACGTGGAGTTGAGGGTCTTGTACATGGCGTTAACGTTTCCTTTATCGTAGCAGGTATTTCAGCTATTATTGGACTTGTTTTAGCTTTGTTTATTCGAAAACCGAAAGCTACTAATGAAGATTCTGTTCAGAAAAGCAAAGTGGCTACTGAAAATTAAAGCAAATAGCTAGCGAATTAAATTATGCAAACATTATTCTAAGAAATGAGAATTGCCCTCTAGAAGAAACTCTTCCTAATATAAATAGGAAGAGTTTCTTTTGTGAGAGGAAACCGTCTGGCTGTCCCGAAAGATGTAACCTTTTTCCCGCTCATTCGTAAAGAGTAAGACAATCCCTTAATAAGGAGAGATATTTGTGAGTAAACCAAAAAGTGAAAGCAGGATGGGTTTAGGCGTTGGTCTTGGAATAGCAATTGGAGCAGGAGTAGGTGTCGCCTTGGATAATATTCCACTTGGACTTGGTGTTGGAATCGCCCTTGGGGTTGGGTTTGGTTCTACTAAAGGAAAAAAGAATGATTAAGAAAAGAGCTCAACTTCTTAAGAGGTTGAGCTCACCTGTTTGGTGATTTCTACTTGTGTTGATCAGCATACACTTTCATGGCATCTCGCATAAAAAGCGCGAGACCTTCTCCATATTGATCAATATTTTTCGTGAAGCGCTCATCGTCTACATACATTTGACCAAGTCCTTCAAACGCTTCAAGCGTATAACGGTATCCGAAATTTCCATTGAGAAATTCATACCAATCGTGAATCGCTTTCTGCGCTTCATCTGCTTCCGGTGAACCCTTTCTAAGATCAGCCAGTCTTTTATAAATGGAATCAAATGAGTGACCGAGCGCATTTTTTTCGTCCTTTGATAAGCTGTTGATCTTTTGCTTAGAACGATTGATGGCTTCATCTCCATAACGCTCGCGTGCCTCTTGTTCATATGGGTTCTGGCTAAAATCGAATCCAGCAAATCTCTCTTGATCTGTCATTGATCTTTCTCCTTTCACATTTTGGATCGTTTTATCAATCATGGTGATCATCTTATCCAGACGTTGTTTTTTTTCATGCAGAATTTCTTTTTGATAGTTGAGCGCTTCCATTCGATCAAAATCAGGTTCCTCTAGAATGGTTTTGATTTTCTTCAGCGAGAAATCAAGTGCTCTAAAAAAGAGAATTTGCTGAAGCTTCTCAAGATCGTCCTTCGAATAAAGACGGTAACCAGCTTCTGTAGTAGCTGGTGTTAAAAGTCCGATTTCATCGTAGTAATGAAGGGTTCGAACGCTGACTCCAGTTAATTCCGCTACTTCTTTTACTCGTTTCATCTGCTAAATGTCCCCCTTTCAAATTTAACTTTAGTGGATAACGCAACGTAAGGGTCAAGAGGTAAGAAGAATTCATTTATGATCTTTTCAATTTCAGTGTTTTCCTTCTATTCTGAGCGTTCTTTTTAATTTCATCAAATTCCCAACTAAAAATGTTATTATTTAGGGGAGATAGCAAGCTTTACTGTAGGGAAAGAAAATAATTGTTAGTGCTGTTCACCTTCTCATCCATTTTGCGATAGGACAACCACAAGGAGGGGCTTATGCAGGAGAAGTCGATGGTTTTAAGTGATGGAAGAAAACTTGGCTATTGGAAGTATGGCGATCCTACTGGTATACCGATTATGCTTTTTCATGGAACACCAGGGTCACGCATCTGGTTTTTAGAAGATGATGAACTAGCCAAAGCGATGGGGATTTACTTAATTTCAACAGATCGACCGGGTTATGGGCTCTCCACTTTTCAAAAAAATAGAACGATCCTTGATTGGGCTGTGGATGTAGAGGAGCTCGCTACGCATATTGGTTTAAGGCATTTCTCTGTCTTGGGTGTTTCTGGAGGAGGTCCATTCGCTGCGGCATGCGCTTATGCATTGCCTGAACGAATCCAAAATACAGCTCTTGTTTCTTCAGCTACGCCATTTAAAAAAGGTAGAGCCCCAAAGGAAATGGCGAAAGAAAATCGGATTGCCTTTTTTTTATCAAAGTATTTTCCTTGGCTCATTAAGAAAGCGAATTTAGCTCAAAAGAAAATGCTTGAAAGTCATCCACATAAGTATCGAAATGCTATGTTAGCTGGGAATCATCGTCATCTTTCTGAGTGGGACCGTGCCTTTTTGAGAGAAGAGGCTCTTGTGGAAACAGGACTATATCACGCGAAGGAAGCTTATAGACAGGGTGTAGAAGGAGTCATCTATGAAACGAATCTCTTATCGAAAGATTGGGGATTTGAGATTAGCGAGATTAAAGGGCCGTTAAGATTTTGGCACGGAGAGAAAGATACGTTATCACCTGTAAATGAAGTTCGTAAACTAGCGAAACGAGGACCTTTAATAGAGATGACCCTCATTCCGAACGGAGGTCATTTTCTCACAGAGAATGAAGATTTATGGGCGGATATGTTATTTTATTTAAAAAATTGGACTGTGAACACAACGGTTTTATCGTGAATAACCATTCTTAGAGGAGATAGGAGCGAGTTATATGAGGTCAGAAAAAGAAAAAATGATCAGGGGAGAATATTATCGACCAGAGGATGAGCAATTGCAGAAAGATCGTCTTCATGCACGCAAAATAACTAGGTTATTCAATCAAACAATAGAGACAGATATAGAAGTTAGAACGCGGTTATTGAAGGGGTTCTTTGGTTCTACGAAAGAAAATCTCTATATTGAACCGACTTTTAAGTGTGATTATGGTTACAACATTCACGTAGGAGAGAACTTTTTTGCGAATTTCGACTGCGTGTTTCTCGATATTTGTGAAATACGCTTTGGTGACAATTGCATGCTAGCACCAGGTGTCCATATATATGCAGCAACACATCCGCTAGATCCGACGGAACGCAATTCGGGTCAAGAATATGGAAAGCCGGTTTTCATTGGAGACAACGTATGGATTGGTGGAGGCGCCATCATTAATCCGGGCGTTACAATCGGAAACAATGCTGTTATTGCTTCAGGTGCTGTAGTTGTGAAAGATGTGCCGGAGAATGTCGTGGTTGGTGGGAATCCAGCGAGGGTAATCAAAGAAATCGAATAGGTAAGAGTATCAGTAAAGCGCTTTATTTTGCATGTGAGAGTTGTAAGACAATCACCAATACTACATGCATTGAATACCTTTTAACGACTTGTTTTACGACAGTTGTAGAGATATTCACTTTTGGCTTATATCGTTCGAATTACTTTTATAGGAAAGAAGAAGAGAGATTTTCTTTCATTGATTGACGATCTTTATCCACCAATAATAGATTATCTCTCTACAATGCATCTATAAAATACCCTCTATTTACTGTTATACTTGAAAATATAACCATGAATCACCGACTAAGGCAGGAAGGGGTGAAGGAAGTATGGCTGTTCGAGAGCAACTACTAGACTATCTCGATCATAATCTTGAAAGCTATCTTATCAAATGGAAAGAAAAAATACGGATTTCTAAGACAGACATACACCGAGATAAAGTGGAAGCCAATGGTATTCTCATGTATCGTCTTGTTCAACAAAATATAAAAGAGCCAATTGCTCATGAGAAGATTGTGACACTTGCGCACAAAGTAGCGGTTGAGCGAGCGGAAGCGAATGTAAACATAGGAGATTTTATTTATAACGTGAATGCTGGAAGAAGCGTTCTCATGAAGCATATAACGTATTCTAAAGTGAATGTGAATGATCTTCAGAACACTCTTGACTCCATAAATGATTTATTTGATCTGTTTTCTTATCATGCCGTAACCGAATATACAAAGCTGAAGGAAAATGAATTGCAGGAAAAGATTTCTTTTATAGATGAAACCCATCAGGAGAAGCTTTCCATCCTGGGCCAGATGTCTTCTAGTTTCGTTCATGAGTTCAGGAATCCCCTTACAGCCATTATAGGATTTGTGAAGCTTCTACAAAGAGAGTATCCCGATATGAAATATGTTGAAGTGATCGATCATGAGCTGCAACAGCTAAACTTTCGCATTGCTCAATTTCTGCATGTCTCCAAAAAGGAGATTGATAGCGGACAGGAAGAGTGGCTGGAGGTTAAGGGTCTGTTTGACTCGATTATTGCCTTCATTTATCCGAGTATTATTGATATTGATGTGCGAATTGTTAATGAATTTCCAGCGAATCTTTCTGTATATGGACAGCAAGATAAACTACGACAAGTATTCTTGAATATTCTTATGAACTCGTTAGATGCTCTTAAAGCTGAAGGTTCTCCTCGCCTAATACGGATCACGGGAGAACAAGCAGAAGGAATGTTAACCATTCGCATCACAAATAATGGACCAAAAATTTCAGACAAAACCCTGGATCGCATTTTTGAACCCTTTTATACGACAAAAGAACTTGGCACGGGCATCGGATTGTATGTGTGTCAAAAGATCATTCAGAATCACCACGGGGAAATAAACTGTCATTCTAGTGAAGAAGAAACGACATTCACGATTCGCTTACCGTTTGTTGAGAAAAAGGATGCGATAAAGTAACCCCTTAAAAATTGCTTTCTGATCAAGAAGCCTACTATAATGTGGGCAAGCAACATCTTGATGTAAGGAGTGAGAAGAATGATTACTAAAAACGCGGGAACGCTGAGTAAAGCCTATTTTAAATCTTATATGGAGCTCGTGATGAGTGCGAGAGAATGTTCATTGGAAGAAGCGAAAGGTTATGCGTTTGAGCAGCTTTTTCAAAATAATGAACAGGCAAATGGGCCTGAAACATACGAGAAGTTTAAAATGGCTTACGCAGAGCTGTTGGATAAAGTGTCTGCTGAGGAAACTGATACATTAAAATGAAAATGGATTGGGATTAAATAGAGGCTTAGTGAAGTCTCTTTTTTATTCCCTTTATTAATGATAGGGGGCATAGAATTGTTTGGATGGGAATACGTTCCTGATTGGTTCCCCTGGTTTGCGGGCGTTGTGGTCTTGCTGTTTGTTTTATTAAGTGAATGGTGGATTAGAAGATAATATAAGAAAGGACAGGGGAGATTGAACTGCCCCTGTCCTTTCGGTGTTGTTTCATTAGGCTCCAGCGCTTGTCGGACCTACCGGGCGCTTGCGCTTTTCTGATCTAGCTCCAGCGCCCAGGTCCTCGAGTCGCTTCGCCTTTTACTCTGAACACAAAGGGCGTGTTCAAATTAAAAGGCTCCAGCGCTTGTCGGACCTACCGGGCGCTTGCGCTTTTCTGATCTAGCTCCAGCGCCCAGGTCCTCGAGTCGCTTCGCCTTTTACTCTGAACACAAAGGGCGTGTTCAAATTAAAAGGCTCCAGCGCTTGTCGGACCTAACCGGGCGCTTGCGCTTTTCTTTTATTAAAGCATTTTATATTCTTCGTGTCTTACGACGATTCGTTTTGATTCGTCTTCTGAGTATTCTTCCCATTCGGCTACAATCGTATTGTTTAGTAAGCTAACGACTTTAGCTTTTCGGTTATCGATTTCGACTAGACTTCCGATTTCAGGGAGAATGATTTCCTGTTCTTCCTCCATGTAAATCCCTCTTTTCCATTTAAACTGATTTATATAATAACATAATTCATATAGGATGCCTAACGATCTGAAAAAATCAATTGTATTTTTGTTGAAAAACCACTTTGGGGTTGATAAGCCTCGATAAATACAAGAAATATCGAGCTTAATCGCCAAGTTTCGCGAAATCCTCCGTTACAGCTAACATAGCTAAGAGGAAAGAAGGTTTTGTGTTTTAGCATATGAAGAGATGTATTAGCATAGAGTGATGTATAGCCTATTCTCTCCCCCCTCTTTGTGAGGGGTATTTTTGTTTTCTGAACGTTTCTCACTTTATTTGCTCAAGAATGAGGTGTAAAATGAATGAAGTAAAGAATGAATACATATTCAGGAGGTTATTTGATGTTTCGATCACTTGAAGATTTTGTACGAACATGGGAACGTGAGACGACTCAAACAGTTAAACTAATGGATCATCTAACAGATGAATCTCTTTCACAGCAAGTAGCGCCAGATCATTTTACACTTGAAAAGCTAGGTGTTCACTTGTCACAAGCGATTACTTATATGATGTCGAGTGCTGGGCTCGATCTTCAACCGATGAAGGAACGTGAATCCTTTAAGGCAGAAGAAATCTCAGCTTTGTATAAAAAAACTGCTGAAGAGTTCGTGAGCACTCTTCAGGAGCAGTGGAATGATGAGAAGCTAACAGAAACAACCACATTCTTTGGCAGTGAGACAACTTACGGAACGATTCTTCTTCTCTTGCTCCAACATCAGACGCATCATCGAGGACAAATGACAGTGCTTATGCGCCAGGCTGGTCTTACTGTACCTGGAATGGTCGGACCATCTCGTGAAGAATGGGCAGCAATGAAAGGGTAAACCTTTAAATGAAAGAGACTTTCTTTAGTAAAAAGAAAGTCTCTTTTTCTATGATATAAAACGCTTTAAGTGAACGGTTATGATCGTTAGGGATTAGAGGAATAAAAGAAACAGACAAATGGACAGCCTCTTGTACATATACTGCCTGTGAAAAGAGGTGGGGACGTGGAGCATGAAGAGCAGCAATTTTATCAACGACTAAACTGCGCACAAACAACAGACAAGGCGCCATTATTTCGTGCTGAGGCCTTTGATCCGATTCAAAAAGAAATAAAGAGAATCAGCTTAGAGGATTACCGGGAGAAATGGGTCATTCTTTTTTTCTATTCTAGCGACTTTACGTTTGTCTGACCGACAGAATTAGCAGCGGTCGCTGCTATTTATCCTGAGCTTCAGGCTATGAATACGGTAGTCTTAGGAATTAGTACAGATAGCGTTTACGCACATAAGGTTTTCACCGAAGTATCCCCGGCTGCATCGAAAGTGAATTATTTGCTTGTGAGTGATCGAAATCATAAAATCAGTCGAGATTACCGTGTATTAAATGAAAATGCGGGTGCTACCTATCGAGGAACGATTATTATTAACCCAAAAGGTGTGATCGTCTCAAAAATGGTTTATCCTGTTGAGGTAGGTAGAAATGCATATGAGATTCTAAGACTAATTCAGGCACTTCAATATAATGAGAAGACAGGAAAAAGCGTTCAAGCCAATTGGGTACCTGGTCAGCAAGGGATCAATCGGAACGCAACTTATATAGGAAGAGTATAGAGCTACGGTTTACCGTAGTTTATTTTTTCGCGGTTTTCCCATCTAACTATTGAATTCTTGGTATCATCATAAATAGAGTTCCTTTTAAGGGTAGGAATGGTCATAACTATCGGACTTTTGATCAAGGAAGGCAGGATGATTCATTATTAATCCAACCAAACAATCAAAGATATTCGACAAGCACGCAAAGATGTATGAGAAAAGAAGAAAGAAAACAACCATAGATACAAAATTTCGAAAGAAACTTTTAGCTAAAGCGAGTGGTGATGTTTTGGAATTATCGGTGGGAACAGGAACGAATTTCCCACTATACCCTAACATTCATTCACTAACAGCAGTTGATTTTAGTGAAGAGATGGTTCGCTATGCAAGAGAGGCTGCAAAAGAAACGCAGTATCCCTGTACGATCGTCGAGGAAGATGTAGAAATGGTTGATTTCAAAGAAAATACCTTTGATACGGTCGTCTCTACCTTATCTATGTGCTCCTATCCTCATCCCAACGTTGTATTGGAGCAAATGGCGAAGTGGTGTAAACCAGGTGGACAAGTATTACTGTTTGAACACGGAATAAGTTCGAATCGCATAGTTTCACATCTTCAAAGGAAGTTTGATCCAATAGTATCAGAAAAAATCGGATGTCACCTTGATCGGAATATAGTCCAACTTGTAGAAAATTCTAGTCTTCGTGTGACAGCAGTGGAAAGCCATTTATTGGGTATATTTCATCTCGTTTTTGCAACAATAGAATGATAAGTAAACCTCTCTCTGAGCTACATAATGAGAGAGGTTTTTTTCTATAGATTTTATTCAATTCCTCTAATTTTGTCGAAAGTTGACTTCTTTTCGGATTAGCTTTCGAATTGAAAGTGGAGTGTGATTTAATAGAAGGGATCACTTCCAATTAATTTCCTAGATAAGACGAATGACTTCTTTCCACTAATTGATAACAACCTACTTCTCCTACTACCTCTCAAATAAAGAAAGCTACCGCATTTATAAATCAGATGAAACATTTAACAAGTTGAAATCGTTTAATAGATTGATTCTTTTTGAATAAATTGACATATACTGTCATAAAAACAGTCGATCTAACGAATTTTTATAACGATAAGGTTACGGTTAGATTACAACCATGTTACAATGGGAGTGTTAATTCAAACGAAAGTGTGGCTACAACTATGTGTGGTTTTGTTGGAGTGTTACGTACAGAACCAGGAAAATCGGACCGTTACGATCATTCGGATTTTGTGAAAAGGAATCAAATTATTACACACAGAGGACCAGATGACGAAGGTTATTATACAGATGAATCGATTTCTCTTGGTTTTAGAAGGCTTAGTATTATTGACCTTGAAAGTGGGCATCAGCCTTATCATTACGAAAATAAGCGATATTGGATGGTTTTCAATGGGGAAGTTTATAATTATGTAGAACTTCGTGAACAGTTGAAGAGAGAAGGTTACACGTTTGACACGGAATCGGATACAGAAGTGGTTCTTACGTTATTTGTACATAAAGGGGAGAAGGCGTTCGCTGACTTAAGAGGAATGTTTTCGATTCTTATTTGGGACAAGCTAGAAAAGAAATTAGTGGGCGCACGCGATCCTTTTGGAATTAAACCCCTTTACTATATGCAGAATGATGAGGAGCTGATTTTTGCTTCAGAGAAAAAAAGTATTACAATGATAGAAGAATTCGAAGCCGTGAATCCTTCTGCTCTTCAACATTATTTAAGTTTTCAATATGTACCAGAACCGCTAACGATGACGGAAGGAATAAAGAAGCTTGAGCCTGGTCATTATTTTGTTAAAAAGCATCATGAGCCCATGGTGATGAGACGCTATTTCCATGCGACATTTAAACCGATCACGACAGAACGAAATTGGGTGAAGGACATTCAGAATGTTCTTTATGATTCCGTTAATGTTCACATGCGAAGTGATGTCCCAGTTGGCTCGTTTTTGTCTGGGGGGATAGATTCTTCCATTATCGTTTCGATGGCCAAGAAATTTAATCCTCAAATTAAAACATTTTCTGTTGGCTTTGAACGAGACGGATATTCAGAAGTTGATGTTGCCAAAGAAACAGCTGATAAGCTGGACGTTCCAAATTATTCTTACATGATTTCTGCAAAAGAGTATGTTCAAAAGTTACCAAAAATCATGTGGCATATGGATGATCCACTTGCTGATCCAGCTTGTGTTCCGCTTTATTTTGTTGCAAGAGAAGCACGGAAGCATGTAACGGTTGTCCTCTCAGGTGAAGGGGCAGACGAGCTCTTTGGTGGATACAACATATACCGCGAGCCCGATGCGCTCCGTCTTTTCAAGCCTATGCCGGTAATGATGAAAAAAATGGTAAATCGCGTTGCTCAAGTTTTTCCTGAAGGAATGCGAGGAAAGAGCTTTCTTGAGCGTGGATCCACACCGCTCTCAGAGAGATATATTGGAAATGCGAAGATGTTCGAAGAAAGTGAAAAGAAAGAGCTTTTAACGACTTATTATCAAAACGAGCATTATCAAAAGATCACAAAACCGTTCTATAAGAATGTGAAGAAAGATAATCTAGTGAATCAAATGCAATATGTTGATATTCAAACGTGGTTACGAGGAGACATTCTTTTAAAAGCGGATAAGATGACAATGGCAAATGCGTTAGAACTTCGTGTGCCGTTTCTTGATAAAGAAGTGTTCCGAGTAGCACGTGAAATTCCAGTTTGTGAAAAAATTGCAGATGGCACAACAAAATCAATTCTTCGTAAGGCGGCACGAGGTGTTGTGCCAGACCATGTTCTTGACCGAAAAAAACT
Organism: Anaerobacillus sp. QJM3NY_17; assembly: GCF_056173665.1. Lineage (NCBI taxonomy): Bacteria > Bacillati > Bacillota > Bacilli > Caryophanales > Bacillaceae > Anaerobacillus > Anaerobacillus sp. QJM3NY_17. The sequence goes on from NZ_CM149685.1 coordinate 1,399,610, forward strand.
TGGTTTTCCTGTGCCGATACGTCATTGGCTAAGGCAAGAATTGTACGAATGGGCGAAGCAGCTTATTCATGTGAGTGAAACAGATTATTTGATTGATAAATCACTTGTGATGAGACTTCTTGAAGCGCATAAAGCTGGAAAAGGTGATTACGCAAGGAAAATTTGGACCGTGCTAATCTTTATGCTCTGGCACCAAATATTTGTTGAAGGCGTGTATTCCTTTGAAGAGCTTCAGCAGGAAGATGAAATTGTAAGCAAAGTAGCAACATATCGCTAAATAAAAAAGGTGACCTCTGGAGGTCACCTTTTTTATATGAATTTTGGTTTGTATCCTTACGAGTGCCGTTGTTCAATTTGGATTAAACGTTTCTCAATGGGCTTGTAATCTTCCTGATGCCCTGTAAATACAGCGAGATCATAGAGACGCTGCAGGAGATAATCTCGATCAAGATCATAGATGAATTCTTTTGGAATGTGATCCATTGAATTTTTGGCGAAGTTCCATACAACATCCAGTTTGTCCTTACTAATGGATTGTGAAACCATGCTAAGTGCTGAAATGATTTCCGTAATGATTGGATAGTTATCACCGGCGTAGTGTCTTAAGTACCCAAATCCTCGATATAGGTAATAACTGAAATCTTCAGCATCCATCACAACTCTTACTTGTTTTTCATGATCGGCAAGGTACGGCGTGAAGGTAATGTCTCGTTCCACTTCAAGAAGGAGGTCAGCCATTTGATGAATAATGGTGATTGAAGTTTGGGGGTCATCGTTACCGAGTGATTTCACACCAATTTCTGATAGCTTGGTCATCCCCATCTTTAGGTCCTGAATCTCTGTTTCTTTATAACCTAATTCAATAAAGCTGCAATATTTTTCTGGGTTAACTCGTTCAGCCCCGGCACCCCAATATGAGAAGAAGCGGTTACCTTCTAGAACATAATCTCCTACTTTGTTATGGAGTTTAATAATGACTTGGTCTTTCCGAGCTTCGTCAATCATCGTTTTGAAATCAATGAGCTGAATATAGCCAGATTTAGGAGCTGTAATAAGCGTTTCGGTCTCCCGTTCTTTTTCCATTAAATCTCCTGGTTCTTCAGCACGGAATTGTTCGAGATCGTTTCGAAGCGTTTCTCTTACAATGGAAATGGATTCTTCCTTCATGTTTGTAGCTATATTGTGTACTTGCATCCAACTCGTAGCGTGGTTAATAAAGAAAATAAATGTCACAACGGTTATAAATGCGAGTAGTACGGTCATGCCGGGTATGGCTACAAAATATTCGTCTTCTTTGCTCGTAATAAATAAGAAAATGACGAGAACATAAACAAAGCTACCGTGGAATATTCCAATGAAGTGCTGTGTCGTTCGGTCAGCAACGAAGTTAAGAAGCATTCTAGGTGAGAATTGCCCGCTGAACGTTGTGAGAACAACGAGTAACGAGTTGAGTGTAAAGGCGCTAAGAGTTAAAATACCGCCTATGAGGGCACTAATTAGCAATCGTGTTGGCTGAGCTGTTGTGCGAAACATCTCAGGCGCATATCTAGATAGTTCAAAAACTAAATCAAAATAAAGTGTGACAGCTACAAATACAAAGGCTCCTAAAATGTATAAGCCAGGCATATACCAAAGCGTGGCCTGAAGTTCATGCTTTCGAATGCGTTTAGACATTTCGAAATATTTTCGTAGCTGCCATGGTAATAATTTTTTTATCATGGCAAGGGGCTCCCTTCAATTTCATCACTAACACTTTAGGATTCCCCTAAGAGTGCGGCGTTAAACCGTGTGAGCAGGAATTCCTTTCTTTTTTTTATATCTGGTTCAAAGGATGGGTATGATGTTCCAAGGGATAAACCTTGTCCCTCGTTCAACTGTGAATATGAAGATGGGATAGAGGAGATAGTAATAGAATAGAGGATTAAATTGAAGGTGATGAATCATGATATCAGAAGTATCAATACTGTGGATTTTAATTGGTATTGGTGTTCTTTTGTTTGCTTACAGTCTTAGAAAGCCGCCAATAAAGGAATGGCTTCTCTTCTTTTTGTTAACTGGCTATTTGTCATCGATTATTGGTGTCATTGTGGTTGAAGAGAATTTGCTTTCCTATCCAGTGAACTTGTTTAATACGCATTTCGATTCCAGTTTTACATATGAATATATCTTATTTCCTGTATTAGGCGTTTACTATTATCAGAGTACTTATCGATCTGGATGGATCGGTTTTATCATGAAGGCTGCTGTTTATTCTTCTATTATTACCATTGTGGAATACTTTTTAGAAAGATACACCAACCTTATACACTATATAAGCTGGACTTGGATGTATACATTTATCAGTACAATCTTTGTGTTAGTGCTCATCCGTATGATTGTCAAGTTCCTGCCACCCGTTAAAAATTAGCGAAGGGATTTAACTGGTATGTGCATGATTAGAAGGAAAGGAATGAATACTATCTTCAGAGTAAACTGAATGGAGGTAGTTACTTTGTTAAATAAACTGATTGCCGTCTTAGGAATAACTTTCATACTCTTTGTTCCGATCGCACAAGTTGGAGCTGAACCACCTTCTTATGCGAAGTGGGGGAAAACAGCGATTCAAGAGACGAGTCAAAGGTATCCCGATCAACAAATTACAGACTACAGATATGATGGGAAGGTTTTTATATCCGATGTTCGAGAGCAATACGATTTTGAATTTAAGTTAAAGGAAAATGGACATTCAAGGGAAATTAGAGTCTATGTCCTCGTTAACCCTAAGAAGGACCAGTTAATCGATGTGAAATATGATGAGATTGAAGAATTTCAATAATCGTAATGAAAAGGTCAGCCATACCGGCTGGCTTTTTGTTGTGTTTTTAGGAAAAAAGGAATTTAGCGAGTTAAATCGAATGATATATGAATACAGAGAGGGTTATTTATTGAGAAGAGGAGAGGAAGACCATGAACATTATTAAGCGTAAAACAGATGTTGAGACGTTGTTGAAGAATTTTGAGCAAATTGCTGAATTTGACCAAATAGGTCAAAAACATTACTTCGTTTTTGACGATACAGAAAAAGAAGGACAGTGTACGGTCATGAAATATCAAGGTGCTTCATTTTCCGTGCATTGCAAAGGAGCCTCTTATTGTGATGATCAGGAAAAGTATTTAGATGATCGTGCACTAATAGGTTTCTTATGGAAGCGACGTAAGGCCGTTAACATGATTCTTCGAGAAGCACTTAAGGAAAAGGTTTCTTAACAACCGCAGCTTCAATCGTGTGGAATCATCTAGGAACTCTTTCGAATAAGCATCCGTCCTGAAGAAATGCTCTCTTTCATGTAAACTGTATACGTAGATAAAATGCAGTACTGAATTGAGGGACTCTTTGTGATTGGTGTATTTATTAAAATTATTGTACCCGTGTTCATTCTCATTGGCATCGGTGTTTTACTGCATCGTATTTTTCAATTTGATTTGTACACACTTGCGAAAGTAAATATTTATTTCATTGTGCCAGGCTTTATTTTCTTGAAACTGTATGAAACAGCTTTTTCGCTATCGTTGTTTTTATCGGTGCTTACTTTTTTTAGTTTGTTAATTGTGATTTTATATGTTGTTTCTTATTTAATTAGCCGTTTATTCGGCTATAGTAGAAGTGTACGCGCATCGTTTACAAACAGCATCTTATTCTACAATTCAGGAAACTATGGCGTACCGGTAAATGATCTTGTCTTTAAGCATGATCCGTTTGCTATGTCGATTCAAGTTATCATCTTAACGTTTCAAAACATTCTCACGTTCTCGTGGGGAATCTTTTCTTTAAAGACGGTAGAAGGAAATAAATTAAATGCGCTTCTTGGGTATTTTAAAATGCCTGTTTTATATGCGATGGTTCTTGGAGTCGGATTTAATTTACTCCATGTAGAACTGCCTGAATTTGTATTAATTCCTGCAGGGTACATTGGTGATTCGATGGTGGCAATCGCTTTGTTAACGTTAGGAGCTCAGGTGGCCCAGCTTCGGTTCGCTAAAAATTTATCTGTTGTTTATGTAAGCTTAATGCTACGTCTGTTGCTTGGACCTGCCATTGCACTGGGGATTATTTTTGTACTAGGTATTGACGGGATTACGGCCCAAGCGTTATTGATATCATCAGCCATGCCGACAGCCGTCAACAGTGCTATTATTGCTCAAGAATATGAAAATGAGCCGGAACTCTCTGCACAGATTGTACTTGCTTCAACCGTTCTCAGCATGATCACAGTCACGGCTGTAATTTCATTAAGTCGCTGGTTGTTTTAGATGGACTGGTACTCTTTTGTCCTACTATTTAAAGGGAGAAAGTGTACGGAACTGGAAATCGCAACCATTGATTTTTAGTAAACGAAGGTGTAGAGTATAGTCATAAGCAATACCCATTTCCTGCAACGCACGTTAACAACGGTTGTCTCAAACCGATGCTAGTTTTCCGGGAACTCTAAATCCAGTTGCTAATAACAAGCCGGCCTTCTGAGCGGGACGTTAAAGGTAGCTGTGCGGGTACCCACCTGCTTTTACGCGGGCTTTGAGACACTTATAGTGACGACGAAGCGGGGTTGGGTTTAAATTTGCTTATTTTTTCTTTTTAAATTAAATGGTGCTGTACATATAAAAGGCATGGAAGCGACTTCGCTTCCATGCCTTTTTTGAGTATTGGTGTTTCGACAACGTTCGAGTTAAAACGGGCGGTGCCTGTCACCGCCTAAGACCTTACGTGAAATACTCTAGCTTTGCATTTGGAAAGAACTTATCTATATAGCTTCCGAATGTGTCTTTCATGTCCTGCTGCTGATCCTTCTGATAAACGTACTTTCCAATACCATATTTCCCCCATTTATAAAGGCGATCTTCTTCTTCCATTTCAAGCTTAGACATTGGGTAATTTTTTTGAATAACGCGCTTAGCTGGTTTTGTGAATCGATGCTGGATGAGTTCAAATGTTAAGTCTTTCGTTGCGCTCTTAGGAAGTTTGGCTTCTAACTTCTCAAATAGAGTCAGATAGCCCTGCTTCCAATCATCGTACAAATAGATAGGCGCGATGATGAAGCCCAGTGGGTAGCCTGCTTCAGCGACTTTAGCGGCTGCTTCGATGCGCTCATCAAGTCTGGAAGTTCCGGGTTCTAGAAATTTAATAACGTAATCCGCATTCATACTGAAGCGGAACCTTGTTCTTCCCTGATGATTCGCATCTAGTAGATGATCCACATGTGCAAATTTCGTCACAAATCGAAGACGTCCATGATCAGATTTTCCAAAGTATTCAATCGCACGTTTCAATGTATGCGTTAAGTGGTCAATGCCAACGATGTCCGATGTACAGGATGCTTCAAATCGGGTAGGTTCAGGTGCTCGTTCTTGCATGTACTTTTCTGCAGCATCAAAAATATCATCTGTATTTACATACGTGCGTATGTAGGGTTTGCTGCCCATCGTTGTTTGGAGATAGCAATAATGACAGTGCCCCATACAACCAGTTGCAAAAGGGATCGCATATTCCGCGGAAGGTTTAGACGTATCAAATTTCAACGTTTTCCTTACCCCAACGACGAGAGTAGATTTAGCGACTCGATATTGCTGGAAGTGATTATCCCCAGGAAGGTTTCGTACTTGATTGTGTGATGTTGTTTCCCTAATCTCAATATCCATTTTAGAGAACTTCTCGTGTAGTTCCCGTCCAAGTGGATATTCTAACGCTCGTGGTTCCATGTAGACGAGCTGTGGTACAAAGGGTTTGACCAATGGAAGCCCTCCTATTCTATGGATCCAAAGTATGTGGCATAGGCCTGTTCAGCTTCTGCTTCTGAATGATAGATCGCCATATCAGAATCAAGCGGGTAGTATGTTTCATACAAAAATAAGGCAAGCTTACCAGGTTCATCAGGATCGTTCACAACGGCTGCTTCCTGAATGTTAGCCACGCTGTACGTATGAGGATTGCGGTACATCACATAGACAACATCACCTGCTTGGTAGTCTTGTCCTGACTCGTAATTGGAATCGTGCAAGTCCATTCTTTATCACTCCTTCAAGTTCTTCTTCCTCATTGTTCCACAAGAGTGACATTTCCTTTCTGGTAAATAAAGCCTATTTTAGTCATGAAGTCTAAAACGAGCGCATACGATGTTCTGTTGACTTGAAAGTAAGGGAGGTGCGTGAAGGCATGATGAAATACTTGAGGAAACTATTGCCTTCACTAAGTTTTAGTGACAGAGTATTTGCTCGTTTGAAGCTATATCGAAAAATGAGAGGTGGGGTATGGTACAAAGTTTCTGATCGTGTCGCTCCGAAGAAAAGCACATGGATGAGAAAATTAGAAAATCCAGAAGCGTATTATGTATGGAAAAGAGAAGGACATTAGAGCTATTACAAAGACGCCGAATTCAACGGCGTCTTTGCTTATATACGACACAATATGACAATTAACGGGTGGTGACAGGCACCACCTGCCTATTGCAACCATCCATACAATACGTTACTCAATGGTTCGAGTATGAAATTCACGATCGTAAGCGGGGTTGGGATATGGATGTGAAGTTTATTTAGAACTAAGAAAGTAAAACTGATACATAGAAGGATGCTATATACCCAAAGGTCTTTCAATTGCTTTTTCTTTCGTAATTTGGCTGCTTCCATAACGGTAACTAGAATCGAGGCTACACCGACAGCGATAATAAACCACATCGTTTTACTCACCATCCTTTCTTTGAACAGAATCGGTGATGTTTCCGGTACGTTGAATGGTGGCGTGGATGGTGTAATCCACTTCGACGTTTTTAAATTCCTCATTCCAATGATTTTTCAACATTCGCCACTGATCTGGATGTTCGCGATGAATGAGGGCACCAAAACCTAAGATGTCACTGTTGAATTTATCTTGACTTGCAGAAACAGCTGACTCCATTTTAGATTGAATGTCTTTTTCGACCATTGCTTCAAACTTTCTTATTGTCTGTGGATTGGTAATATCAATGTCGCATTCCACATCTCCTACGTTTCCATCTACACGCACGATTGCATCGATATGAGGAGTGTTATTCTCTAAGCTTGCTTTTAAAGATGTTTTTGTTCTAATGACTTCAATACCTGTACTACTGTTGGAACAAGGAACATTGACAATGGTACTCGTGACATTGTCTGTAAAATAATTAAACCCTTTACTTTCATCCTCATTAAACCAGCCGATTAATTTATCATTTTTAAAAACACCAATATGATCAATTTGAACAGTTGTAGGAGGCTCTGTTTTTTCAAGACTTCTACTATCTTTTCCTAGATCAGGATTACCTTTAATAAAAATCCCAGTAAGGACGGCTTCATTCCCATCGGTAGAAAGTTTATACATAAGTTCGTCTAATTTAACGGTATGAGTTGGCGCCCAGTTTCTTTCAGACATATAAAAGGAGGAAACGATCTTATTGGACGAAATTTTATCCATAGGCGTTAGAATATTTAGGAGTTGATCAGCGAGCGTGTCTTTTGCGATAACAAGAAGGAAGTCCGTTCTCATCTCGTGGTCTCTCGAAAGAAAATCAAGAGGCTGGACAATGCCACTTTTCGCTGCTTCTTCCCCAAACACCACGATTTGAACATGAGAAAAATAAACCTTTCGAGGTGCTTGTACGGTTAATCTCCGAAAAGCTTCAAATAGCGTTTCTCCAGAAGAACGATATGTTGTCGTAGCCGTCCGATTTGTTGGGCTATCTGAGGCGATTTCTCCTGGATTAATGATTTGAACGGTCAGCAAGTAACCCTCATCGCTTTTGTCAATTCCGATGGCTGTAGCAATCGCTATTTCGTTAAGCTCTTTACTACTCCAACAGCTTGTTAACAGAAATAAACATGTTAACAAAGTCGCAAGTCGATATACGTAAGCTGTCATGTCCATGATCACCTTCTCATTATCCTAAAATTAATCTGATTCTGGTTTTGGTGGAGGAGTGATATTTCTTGTTTCATCGCCTTTGCTAATGAAGGAAGGGCGTGTTCGTAGTTTCCATAGCGGCGCACGTAGAATACTATCTTTTTGGTCTTTCGGGATAATAGGCGCCATAGGAGACATATATGGCACGCCAAATGAGCGCAAACTGCATAAGTGAAGGACCATTGCGATAATACCGATGATGATCCCAAATAAACCAAATGTAGCTGCAAGCAACATGAACGGAAAGCGAAGCACTCGAAGAGAAATGGCTAAGTTAAATGAAGGCATAACAAAGCTACTAATAGCTGTGATTGAGACGACGATTACCATTGCAGAAGAAACGATACCTGCTTCAACTGCAGCTTGTCCAAGAACTAGTGCGCCAACAATAGATATAGCAGAGCCAACTGCGCGAGGCATACGAATACCTGCTTCACGTAACACCTCAAAGGTAAGTTCCATTAACAAAGCTTCTATGAGTGCTGGAAAAGGCGTCCCTTCTCGCTGTGCCGCTAAGCTAATGAGAAGGGAGGTAGGAAGCATCTCTTGATGAAAGGTTGTTACAGCAATATAAGCTGAAGGTGTTAACAAAGCAAGGAAAAAGGAGATATATCGCAATAGACGAACCATTACGCTAATATCAAAACGTTGATAGTAATCTTCACTTGATTGAAAGAATTGAACAAATAAAGTTGGAACAAGAAGGACAAATGGTGTTCCGTCAACTATTATGGCCACTCTGCCTTCTAATATGCCAGCTGCAATCGTATCAGGTCGTTCAGAGTTGAAAATCGTTGGGAAGGGAGTGTAGGTATTATCCTGAATATATTCCTCAATATAGGCACTTTCCAAAATGCTATCAGTATCAATTTTCGTTAACCGTTCGCGCACTTCTTTCAAGATACTTTCATCAACAACGCCTTTTAAATAAACGAGGGCAACATCTGTTTTGGTCTTATGGCCGATGGGGTTCGTTTCGATCCAAAGAGAGGGATCTTTGATTTTTCGTCTAAGCAGCGCGGTGTTCGTTCGAATTGTTTCCGTAAAACCATCTTTCGGCCCTCTAATGACAGTTTGGGAAGTGGGTTCATTAACGTCGCGATCCTTCCAGTTTCTTGAACCAATAGCAAATCCTTTAGACTCACCTTGAATAAGTATGATTGTATCTCCAGAAAGGAGATGATCATATAAGGGTTGAAAACGATGAATCTCTGTTAATTCACAGGCAGCAAGAGAGAAATGCTTTAGGATCTCATAAAAGCTAGCATGTTGTATGACGTTCATCGCTATATCCGTTTTTCGAATATCGAGCATCAATGGATCAATGACGCTTTCCTGGACCATTACTTTGTCTGCAAGTCCATCAATAAAAATGACAGCGATAAGTTTTGTCTCATCTGTACCAGAATGAATCTCTCTAATCGTTAAATCAGAACTTTCTCCTAGCATTTTCTTTATGTTCACTATGTTTTTTTGAAGATCCAGGCTAATGTCTTTAGAAGTACTATCGGTGGAAGAGTCCTTTTCATTACGTTTTTTGGTTTCCCTTAATCGCCTTATGCGTTTCATCACAAATCTCCCACATTATTTTCTTCATAAGTAGGTTTTCACATCGAATGGTTTTTATCCACCTCAACGTCATAAATCGATATGGGCATAAAACTGAGCGAAAATTCCCCTATTATGCATAAACGGCTCCGAAAGATGCATACTACTTTTGTATAAATATGTAAAAATGTTTTTGCTATGGTAAGTAGCGTATCTTTATCCAAAATAAACATGATGATACGAAACACATACCGTTATGAATTAGGAGAATAACAATGAACATTGTCCTCATTATCACGCTACTGTTTTTTGTTTTTTGGAAAGGCGATTGGAGAAATTGGGAAAAATACTATCCTAGTATGCTTTATATTGCTTTAGCAGCAACCGTTTATGAAACGATATCGTATGAAGAATTTCATCTTTGGGAGTTTAAAAAAGACATTTTCTTTAGTAAATTTAATGTTCATTTACTACATAACCTCGTTGTTAATCCTTTAGTTGTTCTACTTTATCTGTCTAATTATCCAATGCGAAAAAGAAGGTTTCTATACAATGTGAAATGGATTTCAGGATTTTGGCTTGTGGAATGTATAGCTTCTAAAGCTGAGATGATTACTTATCACAATGGATGGAACCTGGCATGGTCACTATTATTTATTATTGTGATGTTTCCGATGGTGCACCTTCATCACCGGAACAAAACGATTGCACTTCCATTATCGATAGGCATCTCGATGCTTCTATTAGTCATTTTTCATTATGTTTAGTCGATAAGAGAGAAGTAAAACAATAAGGTTCCAGCTATCAAAAGGAGCGTCTGAGCGATGGCAAAGGAAATCATTAATACGCGTCAATTCTCATGGTTAGTTGCCTTATACATAATTGGAAGCTCCATCTTAATTATTCCTGCGGGTCTAGCTGCTGTAGCAAAACAAGATGCGTGGATTTCAGCGATCGTTTCAATTGGAGTCGGAACAATGCTCGTTGTTTTTTATGGGTATTTTATGAAGAAATTTCCTGATATGACGATTGTGGAAGCGAGTGAGAAAGTACTCGGCAAATGGATTGGTCAGATTGCATCGCTTTTATTTTTCACCTTTCTCTTTCTTCTTGCAGCTCTTGTCCTCAGAAATATTGGAGACTTTTTAACGACCCAAATCTTGATTGAAACGCCGCTATATATTATTTTCACCATCTTTATGATCGTCGTTATTATGGGCGCAAGTCTGGGGATAGAAACCATTGCAAGAGCATGTGAAATCTTTTTCCCTTGGATTTTCTGTCTGCTCATTTTGCTAACCGTTCTCCTAGTGCCTGAAATGCAGTTTGAAGCGATTAAACCGATAATGGAAAACGGTGTTAAGCCAATTATCAAGGCTTCTATTCCCTTTATTGGTTTGCCATTTCTCGAATTAGTTGCCTTTCTGATGATCTATCGACACGTAGACAAACATAATAAATTGAGCATTTCATTCTTAAAAGGAACTGCGATGGGTAGCGTCGTTTTGTTTGTTATTATTTGTGCCACAATCCTTGTATTAGGAGCGGATTTCACAGCAAGATATACGTATCCTACGTATATTCTTGCAAAGAAAATTAGCATCGGGAAAATCGTCGAACGAATTGAAGTCATCGTGGCGATTGTTTGGATGCTTTCTATTTATTTTAAGTTAGTTCTTTTGTTCTACACCTCAGCACGTTCGTTAACGCATATCTTTCGCGTTCAAAACTATCGACTGCTGTTATTTCCTCTTGGAATAGGGAGCTTGGTTTTAGCACAAATTAGTTATCCTGACATTATTTATATGCAGGATTTTGTATCGAAAACATGGACCCTTTATGCATCGATCTATGGAGTTGGATTCCCCATGTTATTAATTCTAGTTGCAAAAGGTAGAAAGTTGATTTAATAGAACGAATTGGAGAAGAGCGTGCTAGCCTTAGTGTAGGTTTACCGTTGGTTCTTTACCATCTCCGTCCTAAAAGAGATAAGACCTATATACTCTCTGCAGGTGGTACCTTTAGGTATCGCCTGTTCTCTTTTTTACTATGGAGAAAAAGGTAATGATAATGGAATAATATGGTTGGTGATTAGCGAACAACTCATAATTAAATGTTGGTAAAGTTAAATGTTTGTATCTAAGAGTCATCTTACGACTATTTTTGAATGGAAAATCGACTTTTAAGGGGACGAAAGAGAGATTAGTTACATATAAAGAACAATAAGCAATGCTACAATCACGATTTTTCGCACTTACTGACTCAAGGATGTCACAGCATCTTGGAAGAAGGAGGATATCATTCATGGATGCTTATCAAATGATTACGTTCATTAAGGAACTTGAAAGATTAAAGGATACGACAAGAACTGCCTACATGAGAAGCGGTCGACGAGAGAGCGTGGCCGAACATTCCTGGAGGCTCGCAATGTTTGCTTTTGCTTTAAGCGATCAGTTTCCAGAGCTTGATACAAAACGAGTACTGATTATGTGCCTTGTTCACGATCTTGGAGAAGCATATGACGGGGATATCTCTGCTACGGTTCAAGTCGATCAAAAGGAGAAAGTACTAAAGGAAGAAGAGGCCGTTCAGCGTCTCACATCATCTCTTAGTGATAAGGGGAAAAATGACATTCTTACAATTTGTCAGGAGTATAATAGAGGCTCAACGAAAGAAGCTAAGTTTGTAAAAGCACTCGATAAAATGGAGACGATTATACAACATACCCAGGGCACGAATCCCCCTGGTTTTGACTATGAATTTAACCTTACTTATGGGAAAGAGTATGTGAAGGATCACGGTATAATGAAATCCATACGTGAAGAAATTGATAAAGCAACGATAATGAAAATGAATGAGGAAGCATGAGCTAATAAAGGTAGGGATGGGATTAGGTGAAAATAAGTTTAATACGACATGGAAAATCGGCCTGCGATTTTTCGAACCGGTTAACTAGTGAGGCTTATTGCCAATGGGTTAGTCAATATAATAGAGAAGGCATATGTGATGAAGCTCCGAAACATGTTCAAGCTATTTTACAACAAGCACCGTTAGTATTAACGAGTGACTTGCCGAGGTCTCTAGAATCAGCGCAGCAGGCAAGTACGATTCAAAGCGATCCCATCTTCCGAGAACTGGAACTCCCCTTTTACAACATACGCTTCCTAAAGATCAAACCTCAAATGTGGACAGTCTTTTATCGGTTTCTTTGGTTTATTGGTTTATCAAACCAAGCAGAAATTCGAAAGGAAGCGAGAAAGCGTGCCAAGTTAGCCGCTGATGTTTTAGAGGAATGTGCAATGGCAAAGGAATCTCTCGTTTTAGTTGGGCATGGCTTTTTCAATCGCTTTATTGGACGGGAGTTAGAGAAGCGAAGCTGGAAGTTACAGGGAGATAAAGCCTCAGCCAATTGGGCTTGTGTTACGTATTGGAAAGAATAGAACGAATCATTTCACTTTTTATTTTTTGCTCGGATTTTACTATGTTGAAATATTTTCAGCAATGTTGTGTGCTTCAATAAACACTGTGTAGCTAATATAATATGCGAGGTTATAAGATTACTAGTTACATGAAGTGATGAATCAAATAATAATTCGCAAGAAAGAGACGCTATCTTAGCAAAATGTAATTGGTCAATTATTAAATTAAATCTGCTAGTTTATAAAGGGTTTTCATAAAATAGAGGGGTTGTCAAAAAGAAAAAAGCAGGTAAAATGGACGCAAGGTTAAAGAAAACATTCGTTTTGCATCATAGAAAAGCATGCGAAACATATCATGGAAGTATAGAAAACAAACTGTTCCATACAGGAACTATTACAAGCTGGAAAGGGGAAAGAAACCATGAATCGTTCAGTGGTCTGTCCATGTGAGGGAGTTATCGAGAAAGTATTCGTCAAACATGCATCTCGAGTATATGAGTGGGAGCCAATGTTTGTCATTCGCAATGGACAGGGCAATACCGAGAAAATTACGCTTGGAGTAAGCGGGGAAATTTCTGAACTTCATGTGAAGGAGAATGATCGCGTAACTGGCGGTTACATTCTTGCCTCAATGAAAGAAGATGATTTTGTAACAGGAAGCGACTGATGCTCGCTCATAGCTGAGCACTGTGCTTGATGATCATAGAAGGAGCGAGATCTGACGCAAGCATGTTACGGTTTACCGTAGCGCTTGCGTCTTTCGTTTTTTTGATCCGATATGAGAATAATATCCAACTTATCCATATAATACTTTGTTGATCAAACTTTCTTATTTGTTTCTAACGAATATGTCTTGCAGGATGACTCTTTTTTTAGTAAAGTACACATATATTACACCCGAGATGGACAAATGTTTTTGTATGGAGGACACTATGAAGAAAATTGGACTGTTGCCACGTATTCTTATTGCCATTGCCCTTGGAATTGTTATTGGAGCTTATTTCCCTGAATGGACCGTACGATTATTTGCTACATTCAATGGGATTTTTGGAAACTTTCTAGGTTTCGCGATTCCTCTCATTATTATTGGATTTATTGCACCGGGAATTGGTGAAATTGGGAAGGGTGCAGGGAAGTTAATTGGGGTTACAACGTCAGTTGCGTACCTTTCTACGTTTCTAGCTGGTTTGCTAGCTTTCTTTGCTGCACGAAATTTATATCCTTTATTCCTTGAAACCGGGGGAGCCGCTTCAGAGATGGCGAATCCTGAAGAATCGTTATTAAAGCCTTTCTTCGAGGTTGAGATTCCTCCTATGATGGGCGTTATGACGGCACTCGTTCTAGCGTTTACACTTGGACTTGGCATGGCTGCGATGAAGGGGAATATGCTAAAAGGGGTTATGATTGAGTTTAGAACAATCGTTGAGAAAGTGATTAGCTACGTCATTATTCCATTACTACCGCTTCATATTCTTGGCATTTTCGCAAACATGACAAGTGCTGGACAAGTCCAAACAATCTTAAGTGTTTTTGCCAAAGTGTTCGTCATGATTATTCTTCTTCATATGACAATGCTTTTGATTCAATATAGCATTACTGGTGCAGCGACATCTCGTAATCCTTTTAAGCTTCTGAAAGGAATGATGCCAGCGTATTTTACAGCGCTCGGTACTCAGTCTTCAGCGTCTACTATTCCAGTCACGCTAAGACAAACGAAAAGGAATGGTGTACGAGAGAAAATTGCTGATTTCAGCGTTCCGCTCCTTGCGACTATTCACCTTTCCGGAAGCACGATTACGATTGTCTCGTGTGCGATGGCGGTTATGCTTTTGAATGGACAGGAGCCTACATTCGCTGCGATCATTCCATTCATCCTTATGCTTGGGGTTACCATGATTGCGGCGCCTGGTGTACCAGGTGGTGCTGTTATGGCGGCGATCGGACTGTTAGAAACAATGCTTGGATTCGATTCAACGATGATCTCACTAATGATCGCTTTATACCTTGCACAAGATAGCTTTGGTACAGCTTGTAACGTAACAGGTGATGGGGCTTTGTCAGGCCTTGTGGATCGATTAACATCGAAGAAAGCAACTTTGAAAGACACTGCAAAAGCAGGATAACATTTAGGACAGGCAGATGCCTGTCCTTTTTGATGTTCTCTCGCAATCTATTTCGTTCATAATAAGCCACCATTGCTGTAAGGTTTGTTTGAGAAAAAGGATTCTCCTATTATCCTCTCGAAATGAAAGTAGTTGGAGGAGGAGAGGAATATGAAATATACGATTTTGGAACAAAACAAAGGAAGTTGGAATAAAGTTGCTCATCATTTTAACGGGGTAGATGCGTTACCTGCGTATGGCCCTTTTGCTCAAACGGAGAACGAGCTCCAGCTATTTGATCAGCTTGAGAAAAGTAAAGTACTTGAGGTTGGGTATGGTAGTGGGCATTCATTACGGTATATGGCGAATAATGGAGCAGAAGAACTGTGGGGCGTCGATTTATCTGAAGAACAAAAACATAAGGCTGAGGAAACGTTATCAGGTTTATCCCCCAATCTTTTTTGTGCGCCAATGGAAGAAGAGATTGGCCTTCCTAAAAACTATTTTGATCATGTATTTTCTATTTATGCGATTGGATGGACAACAGATCTAAGGAAAACTTTCGCATTGATTTACTCTTACTTAAAAGAGGGAGGAAGCTTTGTTTTTAGCTGGGATCATCCTTTATATGTTCATTTGAAAAGTAAAGAAGGAGCAGTGACACTTAACGGTTCTTATCAAAATGAAGGCCTTCATACATTTGAAGACTTCAAAGGTGAAGGCGTCACCATGACGATCCATAAACGGAAAATGTCCACTTACATAAATGAATTAATCCAGGCGGGGTTTACGATAAAAACGGTGATTGAAAGTGATGTTTCTTCTTCTATGTCTGAGGAAGACATAACTGTTTCAGATCGATATTATTCTTTGTACAAAGCAAAGAAATTTCCAACTACGATGATTATTAAAGCGGTTA
Organism: Anaerobacillus sp. QJM3NY_17; assembly: GCF_056173665.1. Lineage (NCBI taxonomy): Bacteria > Bacillati > Bacillota > Bacilli > Caryophanales > Bacillaceae > Anaerobacillus > Anaerobacillus sp. QJM3NY_17. The sequence goes on from NZ_CM149685.1 coordinate 1,415,546, forward strand.
AATAAGTTAGTAAGCTCTGGATTTTGAGGGAGATATTATAGTTTTTCTATCGAATGATATGGAACTTATTGTAAGCTGATCCGTACTTTAAGAGAAGCGTTTCTTTCGAAGCAGAAGCCACTATCTCTTAGAGGGTGTGATTAATCTGGTTGTAAAATTCTTTTTTTGCATGGGCTTTTTAATAGTAGCTGTTTCAGTAGCAGGAGCGTTAAGTAAGATTTCTGCGTTCATTGAAAAACATTTGTTAAGTAAACTTGGCTCTTTTAACCGGTATGGGTTGCTTCTCGTTGTTACGCTACTGTTTGAGAGTGGATTAGTGGCCGCCATATCGGTCATGAGCGGCTGGAATTTCATCGATTCATGGTTCGTAGGAAGTATTTTGCTTATAGCTATTATTTGGCTACCCGCTTATTTTAGACCCTTTCAAGAAAACGCAAGTCGCACTGTTGGAAAGTTTCATAGTGGTTTTGAATCAGGTGCGGTTGCCATACATAGGGGAGGATCACGTCATCCCTTTTTTGTTGAAACACTTCTTTTTACGACGGTTGGACTCTTTGTTTCTTTCGGATATTATTTTCCATATTTCATTTAACGAAACGAGCACTCTTTGAAAGCAGATAAGTAGAGATGATTACCTTAATAAGTGTAGGAAACACCTATAAAAAAGGTGCTTAAGAAGTGAAATGGACCGTCATAACAAATAATAGGAGCTGAGTGATTGTTGAAATATTCTCTTTGTATCGGTGCTTACCCTGGTAAAGATGTGATTACTCATTTGGAGAAAGTGAAAGAACACGGCTTTCATGGACTCGAATATTATGATTGGACAGAGCTCGATCTAAAAGAAGTGGCTAAAGCACAACGTCGTATTGGGGTTGGAATTACAGCAACATGTACAAGGTCTTTCAATCTAGTTAATCCTGAAATGAGTGAGCTTTTTCTTAGTGGACTAACTGAAACAATTGAAGCATGCAAAAGGCTTGGAACAACTTCAATAATTACACAAACGGGGAACGTTATGATCGATGCGCCAATTAAGATGCAACAAGATGCCATGATTGATACTCTTAAGCGGAGTGCAGCGCTATGTGAAGAGTCTGGAATGGTGCTTGAAGTAGAACCTTTAAATGGCCTTGTTGATCACGAAGGGCACTTTCTTCAATATTCAGATCAAGCGATCTCGATCATCGATCAAGTTGATAGTCCTCATGTAAAGCTTCTTTTCGACGTTTATCATCAGCAAATTACGGAAGGGAATGTGATTCGAAACGCGACGAACTATCGGAATCGTATCCATCACTATCATATCGCTGATAACCCTGGGCGAAATCAGCCAGGGACAGGTGAGTTAAATTATACGAACATCTTAAAAGCAATTAAAGAGACAGGGTTTGATGGTTTTGTTGGATTGGAATGCGGCTACACGATAGAAACGGATCGAGCTTTAGCGGAATTTAGAGAGACCATTTTAGAGCACGTTGAATAGTGGTTAGAAATCATAAAGAGCTACAAAAACCAGTGTTCCACTGGGAGTTGTAGCTCTTTATGGTATTATCCATTTAGTTTTCGTAATCCGTGAAGGTCGAGTAGACCAAATCCTACTTTCGAGAATATCGGAAGAACGATAAAGGCTAGAGTATCAATAATGCCTGCAGTTACGCCAACTCCTGATGACCCGAAAAACCATGCGGTAGGGTAAAGAACCCAAAAAGATGTTAAGTAAATCGCTACTCGCTTATAATGCTTTGCAAGTTGCTCGTTTGAACCATCCGCTATTTTCTTGAGCGGTCCCCATATAATGACTAATATGATGACGAGAGCAACTAGTCCCATTGTGTACCAAACATATTTTAGTGATTCAGATGAAAAATCTGCAATGAGACCAGTTAAAATCATGAATACATCAGCTGCAATCAAAGAAGCGATGAGTGTGCGATTGATTTTACTTTGGTAGAACATAGCAGTTAAGGCAAGTGATAGTAGTAAGAGAGGAGTCGAGACGACCCAATCTAAATAGCGTGCAAAATAAATCGTTTTTTCCGGTCTTTCTAATATTCCTTGCCCTAAAGCAATCGATAAATAAGCGACCCCAGACCATCCTGTGATTAGAATGGCAACAACATATTCATACAAGGGAACGCCTTTTGGGTTTCGACTTAGGAGATAAAAATAAATGGCGCTTGAGATCATGACGATAAAATAAAAAATGTGTAGCGAAATATCAATTGAATTCATGGTTTCACCTCTATATTCTTAACGTGATATCCATTATTGGCTTTGGGAAAGAATTTATTCATTATTAATAGAGTAATTATGGAATTTTGTTACTAAATACAAAGACTAGTTATATTGAAACAATCAAATAGGTAGACGGATTAAGGAGAACATTTTAAGATGGAAGTATTGAGTGATAAAGGAGTTACGATATGAATTTCGTTGCACTAGATTTTGAAACGGCTAATTCGCAAAGAGGAAGCGTTTGTTCCATTGGTCTCGTAGAATACGAGAATGGGGAGCTTATTCGAGAGTACTATCGATTGGTGAGACCAAAACAAAATTATTTTGCAGGCATTAACATTAGCATTCATGGGATTACAGAAGAGGACGTAGCCGACGCGCCTGAGTTCGACGTTCTATGGAAAGAGGAAATTCGTGAGTTAGTAGAGGGGAAATTCCTTATCGCGCATAACGCTCAATTTGATATGAGCGTCTTACGCGCTGTTCTCGATCAATATAGCCTACCTTACCCGATACTTGCTTATAACTGTACGGTGAATTTATCGAAAAAAACGTGGACATTACCCCGATATAAATTAAATGTTGTGTCTGATTACCTTGGGATCGATCTTGATCATCACCACGCGCTGGATGATGCACGTGCTTCGGCTCTGATTTTCTTGAAAGCGGCAGAGACATTAAATGCAAGCGATGTAAATGAACTCGTGGAGAGAACAGGTACGGCAAACGGTGTGTTGTTCGATAATGGGTATGAACCAGCAAAGTTAAATAAAAAACGAGTGACAAAGAAAACCCCATCACCAAAAATTCGCTAACGAATTTGGTGATGGGGTTTTCTAACCTATTTTACTTCTGCAATCGTTTAGAAGAAGTGAATGAGGAAGGATAATGTATCAAGCTCTCTCGCCAAATCAATTTGCTGTAGGTGAACGTTGGCGGGAAGTTGCAAGTAGGCCGAAGAAAAATTCATTATCCCAATAATTCCTGTCTCAGATAGTTTTTCAGAAATTAACTGTGCTGAAGCGGCAGGAATAGCGAGAATAGCAACGGTGACGGTGGGGGTTAAGCGGTCATACATTTCATCGATATGATAGACCGGAACACCAGCAATCGTTTTGCCTACTATTTTTGGGTTATTATCAAACGCCATTTTGATTTTAGGAGTCGACTTTCGTAAATGGTTATAGTGAAGAAGTGCTGTCCCAAGGCGACCGGCGCCAATTAGCGCAGCTTCAGGTTCAGTATTCTCGTTCACGATCAGGTGAAGGTGGTTGACTAACTTTTTCACTTCATATCCAGCCCCTTTTCGTCCTGGGGCTTTTATCTTAGAAAAATCTCTCCTTACAAGATCTGATTTATAATTAAGTGCATTTCCAATCTCTACAGATGAAATCGATTTTTGTCCCGATTTCTTAACGCTTTTTAAGTAAGAGAGGTAGAGTGGGAGCCGCTTAATGGTTGCATTTGGAAGCTTATTCTCTTCCTTTTTCATAACATTACCTCCGTCAAACTAATACGCTTTCCCTTCTATTATAATCTTAATCTAGCAAAGTGCAATTTGGAAAATAATCCAAAAGAACTAGAGGGGATAACGTGCAATAAAAAAGTTAAGTTAATCCCCAAAAAAAATCGGCCAATTAGGCCGATTTGATAGCAGCTTTATTCATTAAGTTCTTTTTTACATAAATACCAGTCGATGCATTCGAGATCATCGTCATTTTCACGTTGCTTCATTGCTTCCTGTGTCTTAGGAGGAGAAACGAGCACTTTATCTCCTGGTTCCCAGTTTGCAGGAGTTGGTGAACCGTGATCATCGGTTGTTTTCAAAGCTTTAACTAATCGCATGATTTCATTCATATTCCGTCCAGTAGTAAGAGGATAATAGATAACAGCTCGAACAACCTGCTTATCATCTACGACGAATACGGCCCGACTCGTTTCAGTTTGACTTTCATCAGGCATAATCATGCCGTATCGTGTTGCTACGTTGCGATCAAGATCCGCTATTACGGGGAACTCAATTTCGGTGTCAAAGTTTTTCTCGATGTTACGCACCCATGCAAGATGAGAGGAAACGCTATCTACACTGAGTCCAATTAGCTCAACGTCAAGTTTACGCAACTCAGGATAAATTTCCTGAAAAGCGACAAACTCTGTTGTGCATACAGGTGTGAAATCTGCAGGATGGGAAAATAGGACAAACCATTTACCTTTATAATCGTCTAATGAAATCTGTCCGTGAGTTGAGTTTGCGGTAAAATCGGGGGCAGGTGAACCGATCCTTGGAAGCTGGTATGTGACTTCAGTTTGTTGTTCTGACATCTCAAAACATCCTCCTTCAATTTGAATCTATGAATGGTGTTCCCTTCTCATTTTGAAATAAACAGTCGATTTTGTGACAATTGTTAAAATTAGTCTTTTTCTTATAGAAAGGAAAAGATAGAATGAGAGAAGTAAATGATTCCAAATTATGAGAGGGGAGTAAGAAGATGCAAATCGAATTTCTTGGCACTGGTGGCGCTATGGCGATCCCGCGCCCACTCTGTCAATGTGACGTATGCAAGGAAGCAAGAGAAAAGGGACTTCCTTACAGTAGATCTGGTCCAAGCGTGTTTATTCATGGGCCCAATGTTTTGATTGATACACCTGAAGATAGTTATATGCAGTTAAATCGATCACGTATTTCAAACATTGATGGCGTTTTTTATTCCCATTGGCACCCCGACCATGTGATGGGGAGACGAGTACTCGAATCAGTGAATGCCGATTGGATTAATCATCCTGCAAAAGGAACAACGACGGACGTTTATCTTCCAGAACAAGTAGCCATCGATTTTCAGACAAGATTAGGTACAGCTGAGCATCTAACTTTCTTTGAAAGTCAGAAGTACATATCGCTTCATGAACTGAGTGATGGAGAAAAGGTGAGTCTTAATGGGATAACGATTACACCGTTTCGGCTTTCGGAGGACTATGTTTATGCCTTTTTGTTTGAGGGGGAGGGCAAACGTATTCTCATTGCGCCTGACGAGTTATTTGGTTGGGAGCCACCGGAGCTTGGGGAATTGGATCTTGCGGTGCTGCCTACAGGTGTATGCGAATTTCATCCGATTACTGGGGAGCGCCAAATAAACGCTGATCACCCTGTACTCAAAGAAGAAGCAACGTTTCGTCAGACGCTTGAAATCATTGAGAAGCTTCAAGTGAAAGAAGTCTTCCTAACACATATCGAAGAACCCGATCAATTAAGCTTTGATGATCTAAAACAAGTGGAGAGCACCATTCTACAAAACAAGAAGATATCCTTTGCATTCGATACGTTAATCGTTGATCTCACGTAAACACCATAGATGTCCAGTTTAGAATGAAAGACAAAAGGGAAACAGTTTTCTAGAAATGAGGTGAGCGTATGGAAATGTCATTTGGCTTTATTGTAAATGTGGTTATCGCCATTTTCTTATTTATAGATGCTAAAAAACAAGATAAGAGTTCCTTCTTTTGGGCCATTATCGGTTTGATATTTGGACCAATCGTACTTGGGATTTATTTCATTCAAACAGGTAGAAAAGGAATCGGTTGGCTTATCGTTGTTCTTGCGGTGATCTGGTATATTATCGCCATCGTCTTTGGCATCCTGGCCGGAATTATTGGCCTCTTGTTTTAGTACGAACCTGAAGCCTTTGCTTCAGGTTTTTACATGAATTGGGATATTCTTTGAAAGTAATAATAGAAAAACGAGTGAGATATGTCTTAAACAATAGAGCACTTTCGGTGGATGGGCGTCATGGTGTAGAGAAGAAAGTGTAGTACACATTCACCTATCAGTAAGTTCTCGAGGGGGAAGTAATGGATGAGGAAGCAAAAGTGATCGATTGGATCACTTCCGAAGTCGAAACAGAATCATGCACCATGCAGGATTATCCAGTGTATCATTGGGGTAAACGAGTCATCGATCGAAGCGGAGATTATCTCATTGTTTACTTCCATCCGTTGCTTGAAAAAGTAGTCTATACATTCAAAGGCGTGGAGGATTGCTTTTTTATTGCTCATTGATAGGAGTATGTTTTTTGATGAAGAAGAGGTTGATTCCTTGAACGAAAAGGGGAGCGCGAATGTTGATTCGCGCTCCCCTTTTCGTTAGTTCGGCATGAGTTGAATGCTTTCTTCAATTTCTTTTGATGAGAGCAGAGAGAGTTGGTTAAGTAATTCAATTTGAAAATCTCCAGGCCTGTTTCCAACAAGATGAGCGGCTTTTTCACTAGCCACTCCATAGAAAGCAAGAACGCCATAGGCTGCGAGCATAGGGTCTGGTTCAACGGCTGCAAATGCCCCAAGCAGGGAGGAGAGAAGACATCCAGTGCCGGTTACTTTCGTTAAAATGGGATGACCATTTCCTAGTCTTATTGAAGTGTTGCCGTCTGAAATGGTATCAATTTCCCCAGTTACAATCACAACACAGCCAAACATCTTGGCAGCTTTTCTAGCAAGAGCTTCGCGATTTCCGTCCCCTTCGATGGAATCAACGCCTTTAATTGACCATGTTTTTCCTGCAACATTAGCGATTTCTGCGGCATTTCCTCGCAAATATTGAACGTCGACTTCTTTTAAAATGCGGCGAGCAGTTGACGTTCGATAAGGAGTAGCACCGGCTCCAACTGGGTCGAGTATAACAGGGGTGTTCAATTCATTTGCTGCTTTTCCTGCGAGTAGCATCGCTTCAACGGTTTCCTTTGTAAGTGTACCAATATTTAAGACGACAGCTCCAGCAATTCTCGCCATATCTGCCGCTTCCTCTCGTGCATACGCCATTACAGGGCTAGCCCCTGCGGCAAGTAAACCATTTGCAGTATAGTTCGTAACAACTGTATTCGTTATATTGTGAACGAGAGGAGAAGTCTCTCTTACTTTTGTAATTAGTTCTGCTGCGTGTTGCTTATCCATGGCGCACACCCTTTCTTGTGAATCAATGATAAGTGGTTTCATTTCCTCATTGTACCAATAAGAGGAAGAAGTGAAAATAAAAAAGAGGGGAATGCTCCCTCATCTTCTATGGTTTTGAATACCGATTCCAGAAGCGCAGAATCCATGAAAATGGAAAAGGCAATCGATAGCCTGCTCTTTCAAGTTGTTTAAGAAGGTTAATAAAGGCACCGCCAACGCGTCGTTTTTGCTTGAGCTTTTCTTCATTTCCTTTCACTGTAATACGATACCCATCTTGAAGACCTTCCACTTTCACTTCAGAGCGTCCGAGCTTTTCTGTTGTTTCCTTCATTACTTTTTCATCCTTCATTTTTACTGCTCCTTTTTTTCCATAGTCGCTTCTCGAAGGTGCCTGCAAGAAGTATGACGAGTAAACTGATTCCTCCAGTAATCATAGTAGGGAGGAGTAACGATTGAATTTCAAAGGCTTCACTAATAAAGAATCCGATTAGACTGAGGCAAAAAAGGATAAATCCATAATGCTTATTCCACAACATGCTTTTTGCTTTAACTTCTCGTTGCTTCATCGATTCTACCCATTTTCGATGTTGGTTGAACTCATCAGACAATCGGTCAAGAGGGTTTTCAATGGAAGTGATTCTCGCATAAAGTTGTTTCAAAATTTTCTTAGGATCATAGCGCTTATCAGTTGATTCTTCCCGGTTGATCCATTCCTGCACAATCGGCTTTCCTTCTTCAATTAAATCAATCTCTGGGTCCAATGTGTACAGAATACCTACAATTGTTGATATCGCTCTTCCTAGAAAAGCGAATTCACTAGGGAGTTGAATGGGCTGTTTATTCACAAGGGTTTGCACTTCTGTCAGCACTTGATCTGCCGTATCTTCATCCATCATCGTTAAATCTTGTTCGACAAATAACGTGACAAGTGTCTGGATAGCTTTCTCAATCTGACGCTTGTCTGAATTAGGAAGAAGAAACCGAAGTTCTTCAAGGGCATCCGTGACATCACGATACTGACTTAGTACGATTCCAGTAATCAGCTTGCGAATCGATAGAGCATCTCTTGCTTCAATATGACCAACCATTCCAAAATCGATAAAAACAACTGTGCTATCTTCTTGGATTAGAATATTCCCTGAATGTGGGTCGGCATGAAATTGTCCCTCTTGAAGAAGCTGTTCAAGATAGCCCTTCAAAAGTTTACGTGCGAGCTCTTGTCGGTTTATGTCCTTTTCTTCAATGTAAGAAAGATTCGTAATCCGCGCGCCTTCCATCCATTCCATGACAAGGACTTTTTTCGTTGACCATTCAGATACGTAATTCGGTACGCGATAACCTGGGCTGTCTTTGTAACGTTCCTGGAAGTGTAGTCCGTTTTTTAGTTCCTTTTTAAAATCGAGTTCATCTTCAATCACGCTTCGAACTTCATCATAAAGTCTACTAAGATCGAGCTGTTTTCCATAAGAAGTGAATGTATCCATTAACCAAAAGACAATTCGGAGCGCTTGAAAGTCAGCTCGTATGATTTTACGGATATTTGGACGACGGATTTTGATAGCAACATCTTCACCTGATTTTAACGTTGCTCTGTATACCTGACCAATAGAGGCAGAAGCAACTGGTCGTTCAGAAAGCTGCTCAATGACATCTTCGTAATCAGATGACCATTCTTCTTCAAGAGTCTTTTTTGCTTTCTCCCAAGAGAAAGAAGGGACGCGGTCAACAAGATCTTCAATTTCTTCAAGAAAAACTCTTGGAAGAATATCAGCTCTTGTAGAGAGGAACTGTCCGAGTTTCACAAGTAATCCTTCAAGACGAATCGCTTTTTCCTTATATTCTCTCGCTTGTTTCTTTAACAGCTTCTGCCAGCGTTCCTGGTCCCATGAATGCTTGCTTTTTCTTCTGAAATGCTCGAGTTGAATGAAGAACTTAACCGACATCCAAACGATCACAATGATCCGATACAGCGAATGATATTTCATATGCGACTCCTACTCCTGAATAAATGGCGTTTAGTGTTTAACATAGCCTATTTTCGTTCATTAGAAACAATTATTACAGCTAAAGAACACATTGAAAATCCCTATCTCTACAAGAGACAGGGATGAGGATTATCTTTCCTATTGCTTCAAAAGATGTTACCTATTAATAAACCTTATTAAATAACTTTGTTAGCTCATTCGAGTGAAATCTTCATTATTTTCGTCTCTTACTGAGCCACTTTTGAATAAGAAAAGCTATGACGGCTGAAACCGCCATGATAATGATCGTCACAAGAAAAGAATTCTCTGCGCTCGTATAGTTTCCAAAACTTGTATAGGAGGGGGATTCGACTAACATTGTTAATATGATCCCCGATAGAAGTTGGAGAAAAAAGAATAATAAAATAAAACTACTTGCAAAATACATATAATTCCTCACTTGAAAAGTTCCTTTCCGTGCTCTAAACAGCATCTTTAATCAAGTTTCTCTTTACATGAGTTCGAATACCCCATTCTATTATAGGGGAGAGGAAATGTTTGTCATATGGTTTTATGAAAAATCTTATATAACGACTAATCTGAGAAGGATTTGTATGCATCCACCAATTTGATGAAATCCTACTGTTTCAAGGCTTAGAAAGAAGGGAACGAACTAAATAGATTTATTATTTCTGTTTTAGGGAGGACGTTGCTGTGAAGCGAGCCATGTTGATTATTAATCCATCTTCAGGGAAAGAAAAAGCGATGAAATATGAAGATGAGGCTGTAGCCATTTTAGAACAAAACCATGTAGACGTGACGGTGAAGTACACCGAAAAAGAGGGAGATGCTGTTCGTTTTGCAAGAGCTGCTTGTGAGAATCACTTTAATACAGTTGTTGCAATGGGAGGAGATGGAACGATTAATGAGGCGGTGAATGGTTTAGCGCGTGAAACAGAACGCCCTGATTTTGGTTTCGTGCCCCTTGGAACAGTGAATGACTTTGCAAGAGCACTCAACATACCGATGCAACCTAAGAAAGCGCTAGAGGTTCTATCTGAGCAGCATACAAAACCGGTTGATATTGGACGTATAAACGATCAATACTTTATGAATGTACTTGCTGTTGGCGCTATTGCAGAAGCTGTATATGACGTTTCAGCTGAGCAAAAATCCAAATTTGGTCCACTGGCTTATTTAATTGAAGGTGGAAAAGCTTTAAAGGATAAAACACCATTCGACTTGAACATTACATACGATGGTAAGCAATGGGATGGGAAAGCTTATTTAATGCTAATTGCGTTAACAAACTCAGTTGGAGGGATACAGTCATTCGCTCAGCATGCAGAGGTGAACGATGGCTACTTTCATGTCTTTATATTAAGAGAGTTTTCTCTACCAAAAGTGTTTAAAATCATACCAGATCTCTTCATTGGAAAGTTGCAAAATAATGCTCAAGTAGAGTATTTTCCAGCCTCGAAATTAAAAGTGGAATCGGGTCATGAACTTGTTGTAAATATCGATGGCGATGAAGGCATTCACCTTCCGTTCGAAGCAGAAGTGATGCATAACGAATTAAATATTTTTGTACCAAAAGAGTAGGGAAACCTACTCTTCTTTAGAGCTTATTAATATGAAAAAGCTTTTCCTCCTAATATTCACCTATCCAATTGCCTTGCTTCTTAATTTACAGCGATGTGAATATGTTAGTTATGATAAGTATGGGGATGAGGTGAAGGAATGGGGCAAAAGGTTTTGTTTTTTGGAGATGTAGGAATCGATGACACGGTCGCGCTTTTATTTGCTTATTTATCAGAAGGTGTGGATGTTATTGGTATTGTAGCTTGCTACGGAAACGTATCAAAAAAACAAACGACCCGTAACGTTCGCTACTTACTTGAAGAAGTTGGCCGAACGGATATCCCTGTAATGGGTGGGGCAGAAAAGCCTATGACTGGAGAGGTGCCGATTTATTATCCTAATGTACATGGACCGGAAGGATTAGGTCCTATTACGCCACCGCCAAATGAAGCTGCCCCTTTAGAGAATTTCTTTCAAGTGATTTCAATAATTGAAGAGTATGACGACCTTGTGATTGTTAATGTTGGGAGGATGACTTCTCTTGCGACGCTCTTCCTCTTGTATCCAGATACGATGAAAGGAATTAAAACATTTTATATAATGGGCGGTGCATTTAACGTACCAGGAAACGTGACGCCGAGTGCAGAAGCTAATTTTTATGCAGATCCAGTTGCGGCAAATATTGTGATGAAATATGCTGAGCATGTTTTTTTATTTCCACTAAATGTGACGGAGCATGCGATTGTAACGCCGGGAATGGTTAATTATGTTCATGCAAAAGGGAAGGCGCCTCTTATTAAGCCACTTTTAGATTACTATTATGAGGAATTTTATAAGAAAATGGTTCCAGACATTGAAGGTAGTCCTGTTCACGATGCGCTTACGTTAATGGGGGTTGAAAAGAAGGACATTTGCACATTCTACCGCACTCGCGTAGCAGTAGAAATTACCGGAGAAGCCCGGGGCCTTAGTATTGGTGATTTTAGGAAATCCTTTGAACAAGATGAATTTGATGGAAGACCCATTCATTCAGTCGCAATATCAATGAACTATTTTGCTTTCTACCAATTATTTATGAGTACGATGACCGGAGAAACTTTCTAGAGATCTGAAACATTTCCTTGTGTTCTTTCGTAAATGGTGTAGGATAGTCTTAAAAATGAGATTTCTCTCAAACAAAGATTATACCTCTTGTGTACCTAAGCTATTATATATACTTGGTTTCTATTGCGATCCAGGCGGTTCACCCTTATACCATGCCATCTGTTGCGAATAGGTGTAAAGATAGAGATCGCGTAACAAATGCGAGAAATGAAGAGGGTGTTGTCATTTGAATGACATTGGAAGAATGGTTCAGCAAATTGAGATATCTGGAACAGAGGTTCTTCGAAAACCAGAAGAGCTGAAGCTAATCGGTAGAGGTAGAAGTGCAGTCGTATTTAGAATACCTAATGAACAAAAGGTTCTTAAGGTTTTCTATCCTGACTGTGCTCATCTTGCTATGCAGGAAGCTTCGATTTATCAAGTACTTCAAGAAAATAACCACTTTCCTTTTTATTATGAGGGAGGAGAGGGGTATGTGGTTTTAGAATACTTGGACGGCATTACATTCTACGAGTGCTTAAGACGAGGGATTATCATCACTGATGATATGCTACTGCAGGTGGATGTGGCGCTCCAGTATGCCCGTTCTAAAGGGTTGAATCCTTCCGATACACATCTCCAAAATGTGATGCTTCTCTCGAATGGAGAAGTTCGCGTCATCGATGTTGTTCGCTTCCGTCAATCAAAGGAGTGTACGCACTGGGATGACTTAAAGATGGCCTATGATCGCTACTACCGACGTCGCTTCTTTCCGAAGAAATACCCCGTTTGGTTTATCGAGATGATCATTCGTCTCTACCGTAAAGGCTTCATCAAAATGAATGAAAGGAAGTGATGATCGATCATGCAGCAATCACGATTGTTTCGATTTTTTATTTGGCTCCTCCTTATTTTTACAGTGATTTGGGTAGGGAGTAAAATCGAATTTATTTTTCGTCCACTTGTGATACTTGTAACAACTTTAGCATTCCCAATCATCGCTGCAGGGGTGTTTTATTATATTCTTAGACCTGTTATCGCCCTTTTAGAAAAGTGGAAAATTCCTAGACCGCTTGGTATTCTCCTTGTCTATCTTGCCCTTGCTGGTGGTGTGACTGGTTTAGTTCTGAGCATTGGTCCTGTTCTAGTTGATCAATTTAATAGTCTTGTCCAAGGTGCACCGACCCTTATCAATGATCTACAAAAGGCGACCAATGAATGGCAAAGCAACCCATACATAGCGAGAATTCTTCAAAGTGAAATGGTTGATATCCAGGAGTTAACGGATCGTATATCTGGTTCTATCGGAGAAATTAGCTCCTCTTTCGGAAACTACATTTTCTCCATATTAAATGTTGTGACGAATGTATTAGTAGGAATTGTGCTTCTTCCTTTTATTCTGTTTTTTATGTTGAAAGACGGGAAGAAATTGATGCCTTCTTTACTTAGCGTTGTGCCTCGAGCTCATCGAAAAGAAGGGGCGAAAATACTAGAAGACATGGATGATGCGTTAAGTGGCTTTATTCAAGGCCAGCTGATTGTAAGTATCTTTATTGGAACCTTTGTTTACATTTGGTACGTTATTATTGATCTTGATTATGCCTTAATTCTAGCGCTCATTGCCCTGTTCCTTAATGTTGTACCGTTTATCGGTCCTATCATTGGGACGGCACCTGGGGTTATTGTAGGATTAATTCAATCACCGCTTACTGCTCTATGGGTTGTTCTTGGTGTGATCGTAATTCAACAAATAGAAAGTAACCTTGTTTCACCTCTTGTGATGGGAAGAAAACTTGATATCCATCCACTAACGATTATTTTATTACTATTGGTTGCCAGCAGTCTCGCTGGATTCCTAGGACTCATTCTTGCGATTCCAACTTATGCGGTGTTAAAAGTAATCTTTACACATACGTATCGATTAATTAAACTGCAGCAGCGGGGAAAGCATGCAACGAATAAATCATAAAGAAAGAACAGGCACTCCAAATATGGAATGCCTGTTCTTTTTCTTATTCAATGACGCGTATTTTAACATCTTTTCGTCCCCAATTGAGGGCGGCTTGCTGACTTGGAATAAACACATCAATACGATTGTGATTAATATCGCCACCAATGTCTGCAGCAATGGCAGTACCATATCCTTCAACTTCCACAATGGAGCCAAGTGGAATCATATCCGGATCAACGGCGATCACTTTGGCGTCCGGGTATTTGTCTAAATTGATTCCCATCTTAGTCACACCGGAACATCCGGTGCAATCGGCTGTATATGCGGTGCTTTCTGCCGTGAATTCTTTCCCTGCAGCTGAACCTGGTGCAGCCATTTGATCTAACGCTCTACGTGTGGATGGCCCTGCAATCCCATCAGCTGAAAGGCCATTGTCTCGTTGGAATTCCTCTACAATTGTAGCTGTACCTGAACCATAAATCCCATCTGCATCGCTCTCATATCCCGCTTGATTAAGCTGGCTTTGTATATGTATGACTTGTTTTCCAATGTCTCCACGTCTTAGGACTTGAAGGGCCTGTTTTGTTTCTGGTCCTGCAATCCCATCTACTTGGAGATTGCGATTCATCTGAAAATTCTTCACGGCTTTTTCAGTGATCTCTCCGTAATAGCCTGTTGCAGTGTGGTAGGGGAATAGCCCTTTCGTCATAAGATAGTCTTGCAGTTCCTTAACTTCTCCACCTGAGTCGCCTTGTTGGTTGACAGAATCAAATGCTGCAGAAGCAAATGAAGGCGTGGCTACAAAAATGATGCTAGAAATAAGTAGCGCTGCTACGAGTTTCATTTTGTGTTTCATCTTTATTCCTCCTTGAATGATTGTCCTCTACAAGAGACAGCATTCGGAGGAAAAGGAGTCTATTCGACGATTTTGATCAAATACCCGACGATATGATTAGAAAAAGACCAAATTATGGAGCAGAAAGAGTGAAGAAAAGAAGGATGCTGTTTGAAAAGCCCTCGTCAAATTGATCGTTGACTCTTCATCAATAGAGATGGAAAATAGAATAGTTAGTGAAATCGGTTCTTTCAGAAAGGAGATACATTTCTAGTGAAAGCTCTTGAAAGAAAATGGATTCATCTTATCAATATTATTCTTGGAGTCATTATTGTTCCATACTCTATTTTAGAACTCCTCGGTGTTTTAAAGTTAGTTGAAAATAATAACTATCTGTTCGTTCCAATCGGATTATTTGTTCTTTGGATCGTTCTTTATATCCTCCAAATTAAGAAGAAAAACACTCTTCTTGTTATGAGTGCCATCTTTCTCAATGTGTTCTATTTGTTTTTCATTATCCCTCAATTGTTATATTAGAAAATTTTCTGGATTCTTCAAACCCATGAATACTTTTCTGAACATCGGGTATTGTACTAAAGTGGTCATAAAGACTAACAAGTACTTAGAAGATAAAGGAGAGGAATTCATATGACTAAAGTATTAATGGTCGTAACAAATCATACAGAAATCGATTCAGATCACAAAACAGGACTATGGCTTGAGGAGTTCGCTGTCCCTTATAACATCTTCAAGGAAAAAGGGTATGACATCAAAGTCACTTCCATTCAAGGTGGCGAAGTAGAGCTTGATCCAAATAGTATCCCAGAAGAAGATCCGAAAGAATGGGAAGACGCTCAAAACCAACTGAAAAATACAACTAAGGTAACAAAAGAAGATGCAAATAACTTTGACGTTGTCTTTCTACCGGGCGGTCACGGAACGATGTTTGACTTCCCTGATAGCGAAGTTCTTCAACATATCCTTCAGGAACAAGCTGAAGCAGATAAAATTATCGGATCCGTTTGCCACGGTCCAGCAGGACTTGTGAACGTAACTTATAAAGACGGTACACCTCTTGTAAAAGGGAAGAAAGTAAGTGCCTTTACTGATTCTGAAGAGCGAGAAATGGGGCTTGTTGAACAAATGCCATTCTTGCTTGAAACCAAATTACGTGAAAAAGGTGCTAACTTTGAGTTAGGCGAGAACTGGTCAGTTTATACCGTTCGTGACGGTAATTTAATTACAGGACAAAATCCACAATCAAGTGAAAGTGCTGCAAATAAAATTATTGAAGCGATTGAAGGCAAATAAAGAAAAGATAAAATGATTGAGCTTAATGCTTATCATTAACTGATACGAAAGAAGGGGGCGGACCAGTAAAGGTCTGCTCTTTTTCTTTATTACCCTTTCTCTTAAAGAGGAACTGAGTGATAATATGTAGAATGATAGAAGAATAGGATGATGAACTTGAAATTTATTTTATCTCACCCATTTATCAAGGTAATTAGAAAAATGGAACGTACGGAACAGAAAACGCTAGAGCAGGAGCACGATTTAGAACTATATGAAGATCGGATAGTTGTTGGACATAAACATTTTGCGATCAAAGATGTCTTTGATATGTCCTATCGATTTCAATCGACGCTTTATGGTTTTTTATATCTTCATACAAATAGTGGTGTTGAATCATTTATTATCAAAAAGGATCCCACTGTTTTTATTAATGAATATCGCAAGCTTGTGTAAGGAATAGCGTAGCTTCTTAAGAAATAGTTTAGAGAAGGAAGTCAGATTTATTTAGAGAGTAAGGTGATTGAAGAAGGAGGCGAAATAAGATGGGGATTGAGAAAACGGTTGTTCTATCAAACGGTGTTAAAATGCCTTATCTTGGTTTTGGTGCTTTTAAACTAAAAGGGGAAGATGCCTACAGCGCTGTTAAAGTTGCCATTGAAACCGGGTACCGCGGCATTGATACAGCTTCCTATTATGAGAATGAAGAAGCAGTAGGTCGTGCGATTAAGGATTCAGGAATTCCACGCGAAGAGCTGTTTATTACTTCTAAAGTTTGGAACGATGAACAGGGCTATAATGCAACGCTTGCTGCTTTTGAAAGATCGTTGGAACGATTGAGCACTGATTATCTTGATTTGTATTTAATTCACTGGCCAGTTCCTCACTTATTTCTTGAAACATGGCAAGCGCTAGAGAAGCTCTATCATGAAGGAAAGGTATGTGCTATTGGTGTTAGTAACTTTGAGACGCACCATCTAGAAGCCATTTCTCGTATCTCAACCGTCAAACCTGTTCTCAATCAAATTGAGTTACACCCTGAGTTAATACAGGGTGAACTAAGAGATTACTGTCGATCAAAAGGAATTCAGGTCCAGGCATGGTCACCGTTAAAACGAGGTCAGGTGTTAAAGAATCCGGTGATTCAAGCAGTTAGCGAACGTTATGGTAAAACACCTGCACAAATTGTTCTTAGATGGTGTCTTCAGCATCAGATTTTGTTGAATGTGAAGTCCTCCCATAGCGAGCGGATTAAAGAGAATGCAGCTATTTTTGATTTTAATTTAACTGATGAAGAGATGCTTTCCATCGATTCTCTTCATTCTGACAGCCGTATAGCGCATCATCCTGATAACCTGGACTTTTACGAAAGAACGGTGCCAGGTTTTAAGAAATCTGAATATACTTCTTCCTAAAAAAGACGCCTATAAAGGCGTCTTTTGCTATGTTCTAGCGGCCCCAAACGTCAAGTAGTGGTCCATTAACACCAAAAATTGGATCCGTTGCAGGTAATGGAACGTTCTCAATGTTATCGATGGCTTCTTTTCGTTCATCGGCTTTTCCTGTTCTAAGATCGTGGGGCATACCGTTTGGATAAGCCCCTACTACGCGGAAATCGGTCGAGGATGCTTCTTTTTTATGTCCCACACCAGCTGGAATGACTACGACATCTCCTACTGTGACTTCAACTGTCTTTCCGTTTTCTCCTCCAAATGTGATGGAAGCTGATCCTTCGATCACCCCAAGTACTTCGTGGCTGTTACTGTGATAATGATGGTAAGAAAACACGCCATTCTCCCACGCATTAGTCCAATTGTTTTCTTTGAAAATCTTCATACAATTACCGGGATGATCTAGCGCTCCTGGATAGAGAATAAGCGGATGGAACGGGTTGTTTGGAATGTTACCATCATCTTCAAACGTTATCGTTTTTATTTGGTGCTTTTCCATATGATCACTCCTTAGTCCTTTTGTATACGTTTTCGAGAAATTTGAAACATGTATCAGCGTTTAGGATATGACAATCAGGGAAATTATTTATCGAATCACATCTTCCCCCCTTAGAAATGTGATTTAAAAGTTGAGTATTATAGTTGACTAACTTGTCTATACAAGATAAACTGCATGTGTAAGCTAAACTTGTATAGACAAGATAGAATATAAATGAAAGCGGTTGAAAGGGGAATGTTCTTATGTTGAAAAAACTATTTGGTAAAAAAGAAAAGCCTTCAGAAGAGGTTATTTTCGCTCCTTTAAACGGAGATGTTGTTGAACTTGAAAAAGTTCCAGATCCAACATTTTCACAAAAAATGATGGGAGACGGTGTTGCGATTGAGCCAAAAGACGGAAAAGTCGTTTCACCAGTCAACGGGAAAGTAATCCAGTTCTTCCATACGAAGCATGCAGTTGGAATTGAATCTGAATCAGGTCTTGAAATTTTAATCCACGTTGGTTTAGAAACAGTTAACATGGGTGGAGAAGGATTTGAAGGTCACGTAAAAGAAGGCGACAAGGTAAAAGTTGGCGATCCTCTCATCACAGTTGATCTTGATCTTGTTAAGGAGAAAGCAGCGAGTACGATCACTCCTGTGATTATTACAAATGCTGATGTTCTTGAAAATGTTGAGAAGAAATATACAGTCGGCGCATCAAATGAGACTGAAATTATGACAACCAAAGTAAAAGGATAAAGTTATGAAGTTCCTAAGAGAGTGCGCTATACATCAACTCTCTTAGGATCTATCTAATTATTTCTAAGGGGGAAGAAAACATGGCGATTAATCGAGAGTCTGTCGAACAGATCCTGGAAGCCATAGGCGGTAAGGAAAATATTTCGACCGCAACACATTGTGTAACCCGTCTGCGTCTTGTTTTGCATGATGAAAGTAAAGTAGATACAAAAGCACTTGAAGAGAATGAGCTTGTCAAAGGTTCTTTTTCGGCGAATGGGCAGTTTCAGGTAGTTATCGGTCAAGGAACCGTTGATAAAGTATTTAAGATCTTTGCTGAGATGGCAGATATTGAAAGCGCGTCCAAACAGGACGTGAAAGATGCGGCTGCAAGTAAACAAAATATCCTCCAGCGCGGTGTGAAAACACTTGCTGATATTTTTATACCGATTTTACCTGCAATCGTAACAGCTGGTTTGCTTCTTGGGATTAATAATATTCTCACAGCACCGGATATCTTCTTTAGTGATCCACTTGTAGAGGTGTATCCACAGTGGGCAGATTTAGCGAGTATTATTAACCTGATTGCTAACACAGCCTTCGTCTTTTTACCTGGCTTAATTGGTTGGTCAGCAGCGAAGCAATTTGGCGGAAGTCCATTGCTCGGTATTGTACTAGGTCTTATTCTTGTTCACCCTGATCTCCTCAATGCATGGGCATATGGAGAAGCCGACGATATTCCAACATGGAATTTGTTTGGACTTGAAATAGAGAAGATTGGGTATCAAGGGCAAGTCTTGCCTGTTCTTGTGTCAGCTTATATATTAGCCAAAATTGAAACGTTTCTTAACAAGCGGATTCCAGATTCCATTCAAATGCTCATAGTGGCTCCTGTTGCCCTTCTTGTAACTGGATTCCTAGCGTTTACTCTTATTGGACCGGTGACATTCTGGATTGCGAATCTCTTAACGGATGGTTTTATTGGATTATTTGATTTTGCACCAGCTATTGGTGGATTAGTGTATGGGGCTTTATATGCGCCACTCGTTATCACGGGAATGCACCATACGTTCCTTGCTGTAGATTTGCAGTTAATCGGCAGTACGGGAAGCACATTCTTATGGCCGATGCTAGCACTTTCCAACATCGCCCAGGGTGCAGCGGCACTTGCGATGATGCTGATTACACGTAATGAGAAAACGAAAGGACTTGCAGGTACTTCGGCTGTCTCTGCTTTCCTTGGCGTCACTGAACCTGCGCTATTCGGTGTGAATTTACGCTTTAAGTTCCCGTTCTTTGCAGCAATTATTGGTTCAGCTGTGGCTGGTCTTGTTATTACGGTTAGTGGTGTTGAAGCGACATCGATCGGTGTAGGTGGTATACCAGGCTTCCTTTCAATCTTTAAAGAATACTGGGGTGCTTTCTTTATGGGGATGGCCATCGCACTCGTCGTACCATTTGTTTTAACATTCTTGTATGGGAAAGTTAGAAAAGTAAGCGAGTAAATAAAAAGGAGCGATATCATCAGGCACTTAAGCTGCTCCGATGGTATCGCCTTTGTTTGTTTTTTCAAGTATACAATTAGGAGTTGATTGATATGCAACAACCATGGTGGAAGAAGTCAGTCGTTTATCAAATTTATCCGAAAAGCTTTAACGATACGACTGGTAACGGTACGGGGGATATTCAAGGCATTATTGAAAAGCTGGATTATTTAAGTGAACTTGGAGTGGATGTCGTTTGGCTAACACCAATCTATGATTCACCTCAGAATGACAATGGATATGATATTCGAGACTACTTTAGTATTTATGAAGAGTATGGAACAATGGAGGATTTCGATCGTCTTCTTCAAGAAGCCCATTCAAAAGACATTAAGATCATTATGGATATCGTTGTGAATCATACGTCTACCGAGCATCAGTGGTTCGTCGAGTCTCGTAAATCAAAGGATAATCCTTATCGAGACTATTACATCTGGAAAGATGGCGTAAATGGAGCAGAACCAACAAACTGGCAGTCAAAATTCGGTGGTAATGCGTGGCAGTTTGATAAAGAAACCGGTCAATATTACTTACATCTTTTTGATGTCACACAGGCTGATCTTAACTGGGAGAATGAAAAAGTAAGAGATGAAGTGTATGATATGATGACATTCTGGTTTGAAAAAGGGGTCGATGGTTTTCGTCTCGATGTGATTAACCTTATTTCGAAAGATCAGAATTTCCCAAATGATGATGGTTCTGTAGCTCCTGGAGACGGACGTAAATTCTATACAGATGGTCCAAAAGTGCATGAGTATATGAACGAAATGAATCGCAATGTGTTTATGAAATATAACAGCATGACGGTTGGAGAGATGTCTTCCACAACGATTGACAACTGCATTAAATACTCTAATCCTAAGCGAAATGAATTGAGCATGACATTCAATTTCCATCATTTAAAAGTCGATTATCCTAATGGCGAAAAGTGGTCTGTAGCCGATTTTGATTTCCTAAAGCTAAAAGAGATTCTATCAACATGGCAGGCGGAAATGTATGAAGGTGGAGGCTGGAATGCCCTCTTCTGGTGTAACCATGACCAGCCCCGAATCGTATCACGCTACGGGAATGACGGGGAGTACAGACGTGAGTCAGCCAAAATGCTAGCGACAACAATGCACCTGATGCAAGGTACTCCGTATATTTATCAGGGAGAAGAAATTGGGATGACGAATCCAAAGTTTGATGCGATCTCATCTTATCGCGATGTAGAGTCGTTGAATATTTACTCCATTCTTAAAGAGGAAAAAGGGTATAGTGAAGAGGAAGTACTCGAGATTTTGCGTCATAAATCAAGAGATAACTCAAGAACGCCTGTTCAATGGAATTCAGAAGCTAACGCTGGGTTTACAACAGGGGAACCATGGATACCCGTTGCGAAAAACTATGAAGACATTAACGTCGAAGATACACTTAATGAGAGTCATTCAGTATTTGAACATTATCAGAAGCTAATCGCACTTAGAAAAAATATGGATTTGATCACATACGGTGACTATGAGCTTCTTTTAGCTGAACACCCACAGCTTTTCGCTTATGTAAGGAACGGTGAAAATGAAAAGCTTCTTGTGATCAATAATTTCTATGAAAGTGAAGTAACGTTTGAACTTCCGGAAGATGTGGAAGTAAATGGTTATCATGCAGAGGTTCTATTATCGAATTATGAAGACACCCCTAACACTTTCAAGAAAGTGTCATTGCGACCATATGAGTCGATTGCTTATCATCTAACTAAGGCAAGGTGAGTCTATGAAGCAAACCAAGTACCAGCAAATATATAATGATCTCTCTCTGAATATACAAAATGGTACCTATCAACCGAATACTAAATTACCTTCAGAACACGAGTTAGCGGAAGCGTACGGAACATCGCGAGAGACGATTCGTAAAGCTCTTAATTTGCTTTCTCAAAATGGTTTGATTCAGAAAATTAAAGCGCGAGGATCTGTCGTTCTCGACCTTAACCGTTATGAATTTCCGGTTTCTGGTCTTGTGAGCTTTAAGGAAATCTCTCAAAAAATGAATCGCTCTTCTCGTACTATCGTTCATGATCTAGAAAAAAAACTTCCGTCGAAATGGGTTAGTGAGCAGTTGGAGCTAAAAGACAATGCACAAGTATGGCATGTTGTAAGAGCTCGTGAAATAGATGGAGAGAAAATTATACTTGATCGCGATTATTTTCCAGTAGAATTTGTTCCAGAGCTCACAAAAACAATTTGTGAGAATTCGATCTATGATTATTTAGAGAATGACCTTGGCCTTGTCGTAAGCTATGCTAAAAAGGAAATTGTAGTGGAAGAGGCGGATGAAGAGGATCGTCTCTACCTGGATTTGCATGATTACAATCATGTTGTCGTGGTTCGAAACTACGTTTATCTAAATGACACCACATTAATTGAGTATACTGAATCAAGGCACCGGCTTGATAAATTTAGATTTGTTGATTTTGCTAGACGTGAAAAGCAATGAAAGAAGCGCTCCTATAATTAGGAGCGCTTCTTTATCTTACTGTCATATTGAATTCTCTTAGTTGACGAGTAATAATGAACAAAAGAGTTAGGTTGGAGAGGAGTCTTTCATGTGAGGGTTAAAGAAGAAAACATCTATCTTGTGAAAGCTGAAAAAGATCATATTAGTGCATTGAAATCATTCACTCTAGATGAAAGGCAGCTCGCTTTCACGTCGATGCCAGTCCCTGCATATGAGAAATGCCAGATCGATCATGATCGCTTTCCTGTGGTTATTATGGAAAAGGATCAGCCAGTTGGCTTTTTCGTTCTAGATCGTGGGGATGATACCTTCTCGTATTCAGATAATACTAAGGCCGTTCTGTTAAGAGCGTATTCAATCAATCGACCTGAGCAAGGAAGAGGGATTGCGAAAGCCTCTTTACAGCTGCTAGAACAGTTTGTAAAAAGGCATTTCCCTAATTGTCATGAAATCGTTCTTGGGGTTAATGAAGACAATGAAGCAGCTAAGAAGATTTATTTAGGAGCGGGGTTTATTCATACTAATAAGAAAAAGAACGGGCGCTCAGGGCCTCAGGCTATTCTAAAATATCCAGTTATATAGCTTCGTTCTTTGCAACTAAAAAGCCAGGAGAATTTACTCCTGGCTTTTAATACACGCTTTTTGTAGGCTATATTCTATTAAGAATGCTTGGAATTCTTCTTTAGTGACATAAGCTTCCATTGCTTCTTCCACGACAACATGCCATTCTTCAGGCAAATAAGCGTTTTCTTTCAAGACTCATTCCCCCCTGCGACAATAATGTTAACCATTTATGTATATTTGGTTAACATTATCATAGCGGTAGATCAATCGAATTGCAATATAAATTCCTCAGCGTAATTTGAAGGAGTCATTCTTTTTATAAAGAAGTATTTTAAAGGGCAAAGGAAGAGATAGAAAGGAAGATGGTAGTCTTGTGGAATGAAACTCTCGTAACTTCCATATTAAACATCGAATATCCGATCGTACAGGCGGGAATGGCCGGAGGGGTGACAACACCTCAATTAGTTGCTTCTGTATCGAATACGGAAGGCTTAGGCAGCTTAGGGGCTGGGTACATGACACCTGATCAAATGAGGGTCGCGATAAAAGACATTAAACAGTTCACGTCAAGGGCTTTTGCTGTTAACTTGTTTATTCCTGAGGAGGATCACTCCTCCAATGAAGTGGTGGAGCAGACGAAGCAGGTGCTTCAGCGCTATGCTACAAAACTTGGTATAGAAGACTATAGTTATAAAGAGAAGACTTTTTCGGTTTTAAAAAAAGAATACAAAGAAAAGCTTAAGATTTTAATAGAGGAAGATGTACCTGTATGTAGCTTTACTTTTGGAATTCCTTCAAAAGAGGATGTCCAGCAACTAAAGCGTAAAGGAATTATCCTTATCGGAACGGCAACGACGGTAAATGAAGCCATTATCAATGAAGAAAGCGGAATGGATCTTGTGGTGATGCAAGGGGCAGAAGCGGGTGGACATCGCGGCACTTTTGAAAGTGAAGTTGATTCTTCACTTGTCGGTATTTCCTCTCTTATCCCACAAACGGTTGATGTCATAAATATTCCTGTTATAGCGGCTGGTGGAATCATGGATGGACGAGGAATTCTCAGTATGCTTGTTCTGGGAGCTGGAGCTGTTCAGATGGGAACAGCATTTGTGACGTGTCAAGAAAGTGGGGGTCACCCTCTTCACAAACAAGCGATATTAACGAGCACGGAAGAACAAACAATGATCACACCCGTATTTAGTGGGAAGTCTGCTCGTGGTATAAAAAATGATTTTATGACCGAAATGACTGAATCTAACTTACCCATGTTTCCTGGTTACCCAGTGTTAAACACTTTAACAAAAGAGATTCGTAAACAAGCAGCTGAGCAAAATCATCCTGAATGGATGTCATTGTGGTCGGGGCAAAACCCACGGTTGAGTACTTCGAAATCCGCGGAGGAAATAATTCGAGATAGCGTCTCAGAGGTAAATAACATCATCAATAGGATTTCGTAATCAAGATACATCCAGCTTACTAACCATATCCAAATGAACGTGAAGAAGCCCTTCTCAAACTAGTGAGAAGGGCCACTTCAATGACTTGCATTGATAGGCCGGTCATCTGACAGCACCTTTTATTATGAAAAGATAATGACCGGCTGTATAATGAGTTTGGTCATAAATTCTGAATGAAATACCTGTTTGTTTAGAAAGATATCGGGGAAACGCAGAAGAATGAACAAGGTAATTTGAATTAGAACCAGGAAGGGTGTTTAGTCATGAAAGCAGTTGTGATTAACGAATTTGGAGCACCATCAAATTTTCGTATAGAAGAGCTCTCATCAAGAGAATTAAAAGCTGGTGAAGTGAGAATTAACGTGAAAGCAACAAGCGTTAATCCAGTGGATATGAAAATACGATCTGGTCAAGCAGAAGCGTTTGCTCCAGCATTTCCAGCCGTTCTACATGGAGATGTAGCTGGCATTGTGGAGGAAGCATATGAAGGAAGCGTGTTTAAAAAAGGTGACGAAGTATTTGCTTGTGCAGGCGGAGTAAAAGGCCTCGACGGAGCACTGCGTGAACAAATGATTGTTGATCAAAAGCTTGTAGCTAAGAAACCAGCGCGTTTATCTATGAAAGAAGCTGCCGCATTGCCGCTCATCTCTATCACGGCGTGGGAAGCGCTCATTGATCGAATCAATGTAAAGCCAGGACAAAATGTTCTTATTCACGGTGCGACAGGCGGCGTTGGGCACATCGCTATTCAGATTGCTAAATCACTAGGTGCCATCGTCTATACGACAGCTTCAACGAATGAGAAAATGAAGCTGGGTCAAGAACTCGGTGCTGATTACGCGATCAATTATAAAGAAACGTCTGTCGAAGAATATGTTAATCACTATACAGATGGAAAAGGTTTCGATGCTGTTTTTGATACAGTAGGCGGAGATAACATGGAAAAGTCATTTCAAGCAGTGAAAAATGGCGGCGACGTTGCCTGTATTGTTGGCAGTGGTGAACACGATATGACACAACTTTATGTGAAAAGTGCTTCGTACCATGGTGTTTTAATGCTCGTTCCGATGTTAACGAATGAAGGAAGAGAGCATCACGGAGACATTCTAAACCGCGTTGCGCATATGGTAGATCACGGCATATTAAAGCCGGTTTTGGATGAACAAAGCTTTACTTTTACTACGATCGGTGACGCTCATGCACGACTTGAATCAGGAAAGACGATTGGCAAAGTTGTTGCAGAAAATGATTTGACACATTCTTAAATATAATGTCAAATCACGAAAAGGAACCCATTCGGGTTCCTTTTCATATTGGTTAGTCAAACAAATGAACTAAAAAATAAAGCCATTCATGAGAGCTAATAGATAAAGAATTCGAAGATGAGTTCAGGCCGTTATTCAGTCCATTGAGAGACAAGCTCTTCGTTCTCTTCAACCCACCGCTTTGCGCCTGTTTCGGTGTCGTCAGCATTCTTAATCGTTGCCATTAGACTACCGAGTGAATCATCATCCATCTTCCAATTGTTCATCCACTTAACGATTTCAGGGTGATCGTCACTGAAATCTGTTCTTGTCATAAAGTAAATATCGTCCGCTTCACCATAAACATTTTTGGGATCTTCCAGGTACTTTAAGTCATATTCTGCAAAAGCCCAGTGAGGATTCCACAGCGTGACAATAATAGGTTCTTCGTCTTCATAAGCTTTCTTAAGCTCACTCATCATCGCTGGACCAGAGCTATCGACAAGGTCATAATTTAATTCATATTCATCAACAGCCGTTCTGCTCATTTCCATCAAGCTAGCGCCCGGATCAATTCCAACAATTTGCTCTAATCCAAGTTCGCTTTTTTTGTCGTTCAGTTCTTCTATACTATTGATATCCATATACGAAGGGACAACGAGGCCAAGACCAGTACCCTCATACCATGTTTCTTGCATCTCAACATCTTCTTTGTACTCTTCATATAGTGGCTTATCAGTCGTAGGTAGCCAAACCTCTGCTGCTACATCAAGGTCGCCCTGTGAAATACCAGCCCAAACTGGTGACTTTTCCATTGATTTTAGTTCAATGTCGTATCCTTTTTCTTCAAGTATCACTTTCCACATATTTGAAACGGCGATATTTTCAGCCCAGTTGTTTAATCCAAACGTAACCGTTCCTTTCGACTCTTCACTTTCTCCAGATCCACAAGCTGCTAGAATTGAAAGTGCTGCAATGACTAGGACTAAGATTCCTCTCCTCATAGATACTCTCCTTTTTCTTTCTTATTTTTTGTGCGAAAACGCACATGTTTTCTATCATAACAAATGTGTCACACTTTTGCAGGTTTATTACAGAAAGGAGACAGTGTATGATGAAGGTAGGGAGGGATGGGGATGATCACAATTGCAACAACGCTTATTGTTATTTTTCTTGTTATTATTTTAATTGGTACGCTAATGGTTGCCGGAAAAAGTGATCCTGGGTATGGGAAGAAAGCGAAGAATACAACGGTTACCATTTCCGCTATTTATCTTCTTGTAAGCGTTCTCGCTATAGCAGGCATTGCAGCTTATGTTTATTTTACGTAAACGCATCATTGTAACGAGAATGCTTCTTCAAAAACATTCGTAGTCAAAATGAAGACGTAATAGGATTGGCTGCATAGCCAATCCTATTTTGAAGCAACGAAAATCATTTCAGCTGCAAGGTAGCCGAACCGTAAACCAAAAAATAATAATACGAGACTGGCGGTTACACTAATCGCGCGGAGCGTTCGAGGTTTCATTAGTGATTTTCCGAAGTGGACGGTCATACAAAGATTGACATTCCAAAGGCCGATCCCAATGAAAACGAGTGCAGATAAGAAAAAGGCCTGCCATTTGTCTGGTTGTTGCAGTGAAACGCTAAGCACTGATCCGTAAATACCGAGCCAGAAAAGAAGGTTCATTGGATTAAATGCAGCGATCATAAAACCGGTTGCGTAGGAATGAAATAAACCCGTTCTTTCTTTGTCCTCGTCTTCATCAAGACTTACTTGAGATCGAAAGCCTTGAATCCCTGAAATCGTTAAGATAATGGCTCCGAGAATCATTAAACTAATTTGGACAATAGTCAGCTTAACAAAAGTTGCAATACCGAAGTACATCAAATACATGAGTACAAGGTCTGCACTCATTCCACCTGCTCCTACGAAGAGAGAAGACCAGAACCCTTTATGAATTCCTCGCTTCATGATTTCAATGTTTATTGGACCGAGCGGAGCAGCAATTGATAAGCCCAAGATAATGTGAGCAATAGCAATTTCTAGCATGGCGAGCAATCTCCTTTTATCTATGTATTCTGATTCAGGATAAATACTTTTGAGCAGGCTGTTGGAGTGGATAGATAGTTGATTTATTCGAATGAAGTGAAGGGTTCACTCGAATGAGCCAAACATCTAGAGATCATTAATCGTAACGAATGTAACCTTGAAATAAGGAATTCCTCTTTCTTTAATACATGTCCAAACGGCCTAAATTAGAAGTCTCATTTTGAATTCAGGGAAAAATATGCTATTATGCTCTTTTGGGTCGCGCAATATTTTGAAGAAGATGTGGAAAATTGTATAATGAAGGTTACTACTACCATTGGAATTGATGTGATGTGGATATGAAGCATTTTTCTATGTTTACTAAAAGTGAAATAAAAGAACGTTTTCCAGTGAGCTTCTATCAAAGAGGTCTCACCTATTTTCAGAATGGGCGCGTATCTGAGCTTACATATGATAAAGAAGATCAGTCTTATCGAGCTTATGTAAACGGAAGTTCTGAATATGGCGTGTTAATTGAGCTACTTGGTGATAACTGGTTTGGGTCTTGTGAGTGTCAAGCATTTGAAACATATGGCACTTGTAAGCATCTTGCTGCTGTGCTTATTGCAATCAGCGAGAAGGGGCCGGAAGAAAGTGAAAAGGAAAAACCATCACAGGTACCTCAATCACCACGAAGCTACAGTGAAACAAATCAGCTCATTCAAGTATTAAGTGATTATCAACCCGAAGCGAATCGCTCAAGATTGAGATCGGATCAGTTGAAGATTGAGTTTACATTGAAAGCGAGCTCTTACCCAACGCTTCGTAAATCTCAAGGGGATTCTCCGTGGACACTTGAACTTAAAGTGGGGATAAACCGTTTATATGTCGTGAAAGATATTCGCGCATTTCTAGATGCGGTTCTTGATGAGCAATCTTATTTGTTTACGAAAAAGTTCAGTTATGAACCAGATGAACATACGTTTCATGAACTCGATGAGCCTTTTATTCAACTTCTACTCGCAATAAGAAGGAATGAGAAGGTTTATTTGGATTTACCTGATAACTGGGGGCGTTTTACTGAAAACCGTGAATTGATTTTACCCCCACTGACAGCGAACGAGTTTCTTTCAGAGTTTTTAAAGCAAAATCGATTGATTCGGTTTGAATACAATCGGACGCTTTATGAAGAGACCGAGCTTTTTGATGGTGGGTTACCATTTTCGTTTGAAATTGAACAGCGGGATGATGATTACGTACTACAGTTAAATGGGTTTCAAAGTGCCGCTTATTTTCCTACTTATGGATGGTTATTTCATGATGAGAAGCTTTACAAACTGTCGAAAAAACAGCAGTCCTTATTAAGGGATCTGTCTCATTTTCGAAGTGCGGCTAGAAAAAGTGACTTATCCATTTCTCAAACACAGATTGAACCATTCCTTTCTCAGGTCGTTCCAGGTCTCAAAAAGCTTGGGGATGTAACGATCTCTGAACAGATCAATGAAAAAATCATTAACCCTGATTTGCGTGCGAGAGTCTATGTAAATGCAGAAGGACAGCGACTTCTAGTTAACGTTGAATATGAATATGGCGAAGATGTGATCAATCCTTTTAAAGATGATTCCCGGATCGTAAATGACCAGGGAGGCATTGTCTTAAGAGACAGTGAAAAGGAACAAACGATTATGTCTCTTATTGAACAAGCATCACTAAAATTCAACGGTAAAGAGCTATATGCAGAAGATGAAGCGGTGATATTTGACTTTCTTTACTGGACGATCCCAGAACTAAATGACCTTGCTGATGTGTTTCTAACAGAATCTGCACGGGGTTGGTTATTGGATGAATCATCGGCTCCAGTAACATCAGTAGATATGGATCATAGTGGAAATTGGCTTGATGTAAGCTTTGACATGAAGGGATTGGATGAAGAAGAAATCTCTCATATTCTTAAAGCCGTGATCGAAAAAGATCGCTATTATCGCCTTGCGAATGGTGCCTTCGTTTCAATTGAAAATGAAGATTTTCAACATGTTAGTCAGCTATTCGACGACCTGAATATAAAAGAAAAAGATATCGAAAGAGGAGAGCTTCATCTGCCACTCTATAGAGGACTCCAGCTCGACGAAAGAATGAGCGGTGGAAAGCACGCTTCACGTTATAGCAAGGCTTTCCGAGACCTTATCTCTCGTTTAAAGCACCCAGAAGACCTTCAGTTTGATCTTCCTACAGGGCTAGAAGCTGATCTTCGCTCGTACCAAATGACGGGCTATCAATGGCTAAAAGCACTTGCCCATTATCAGTTGGGTGGGATTCTTGCAGATGACATGGGACTAGGTAAGACATTGCAAAGCATTGCCTACTTGCTGTCTGAGAAAAAAGATAATCCAGAAGCGATGGCGCTAGTTGTCGCACCAGCATCACTTATTTATAACTGGAAAAAGGAGTTTGAGAAATTTGCTCCTGGACTTCAGATTGAAGTGAATACTGGTACGCCAAATGAGCGGAAAGAGCTTCTAAGTCAAGGGCTTCAGCCAGATGTTTGGATAACTTCATATCCGACGCTCAGGCAGGATATTGCCCATTATGAAACCATTCAATTTGATTCCGTTATTCTTGATGAGGCTCAGGCAATTAAGAATCCTGCCACAAAGACCTCACAAGCTGTGAGACAGTTAAGTGCTAAGAAGCGGTTTGCACTCAGCGGAACTCCAATTGAGAATTCACTTGATGAACTATGGGCACTTTTTCACTCGATTATGCCTGGATTCTTCCCGGATCAATCCACGTTCAGAAATTTACCACATGAGCGAATTTCGAGAATGGTAAAGCCATTTATTCTAAGACGTGTGAAGAAGGATGTACTTAAAGAGCTTCCTGATAAGATTGAGACGGTTCAAGTATCAGAGCTAACAAAACAGCAAAAAGAACTGTACATTGGCTACTTGCACCGTATTCAGCAGGAAACTAAAGAGAGCCTTGCAGGCGAAGGTTTCCAAAAAAACCGCATGAAAATACTAGCTGGACTTACTCGTTTAAGGCAGCTATGCTGCCATCCGTCTTTATTCGTTGAAAATTACCAGGGTCAATCGGGTAAACTTGAGCAGCTTTTAGATATTGTTACGACATCAATCGAAAACAAGAAACGTCTCCTGATCTTTTCGCAATTCTCGAGCATGTTAAAGATCATTCATCACAAGTTAACGGATTTAGGCTATTCCGCTTTCTACTTGGATGGTCAGACTCCTTCGAAAGATCGAGTTGAAATGACCGAGCGATTCAATGATGGTGAGAATGAAATTTTTCTTATCTCATTGAAAGCAGGAGGAACAGGTTTAAATTTAACTGGCGCCGATACGGTTATTTTGTATGATCTGTGGTGGAATCCAGCTGTTGAGGAACAGGCTGCGGGACGAGCTCACCGAATCGGACAGAAAAAAGTTGTTCAAGTTATGAGGTTAATTACCCAGGGTACCATCGAAGAGAAAATTTATGAGCTTCAGCAAAAGAAAAAAGAACTCATTGAGAAGGTTATCCAACCTGGAGAAACGATGATCTCTAGTCTATCTGAAGATGAAATAAAAGATATTTTGAGCATTTAATCGCTAGAACTTAAGGGTTTTACTTGGTTTGAATAGCCCTTATCAAAGTAACAAACACTACCTTATAGAGGGGTGTTTAGATGGATGTGTGTGAATTATGCGGAAGAACGGTTACCAAATGCACGCTTCACCATTTAACCCCTAAAGAAGAAGGCGGTTCTTTCAAACCAACCGCCTGGCTATGTGTGCCTTGTCATAAGCAAATCCATGCTCTTTATACGAACAAGGAGCTTGCTATTAGGCTCAATACCATTCCACAGCTCAAAGAAGACGATCGAATTCGTCGTTATTTGAAGTGGATAAAAAAACAGCCAGGAACGAAGAGTGTTAAAACGAAGAAGGCAAACAGTCGAAAGCAGAAAAAATAAATTTTCAAGTCGGTTTTTTATTTAAAATCCTTATAAAATGCAACGTTAATTGAAAAATCTCGAAAATGAGTTAGTTTAGATTCAAAATTCGGTGTTTCGACATTTTTTATAGTGGTATATGTAGATATAGGTAAAAAGGTACTAATTCTTAAGCTATAGGAAAAGAAAATTATTTTAAGTAGAGGTGAAGTGTATGAGAGGAAAAGTATCCTCCGTGTTTTGGAGCACGCTCATTATAAGTTTATTAATGGTTGCTTGGGGAGCGATCTCTCCAGACACATTACAGTCGTTGACGGCGAGTGCCCAAACATTTATTTCGAATAAGTTTGGGTGGTATTATCTAATTCTTGTAACACTGTTAGTTATTTTTTGTGTGTTTATTATTTTCACACCGTACGGGAAAATTAAGCTAGGAAAGCCCGACGAGAAGCCTGAATTTACAAGGTTAAGCTGGTTTGCCATGCTATTTAGTGCTGGTATGGGTATTGGACTGGTTTTCTGGGGTACAGCGGAACCGATGTCCCATTTCGCTGTTAATGCGCCTACGGCAGAAACTGGTTCACCCGCTGCCATTAAGGAAGCTTTGCAGTATTCGTTTTTCCACTGGGGTATTCATGCCTGGGCAATTTATGCCATTGTGGCGTTAGTTCTTGCATACTTTAAATTTAGACATGATCGTCCCGGCTTAATTAGTGCGACTTTATATCCAATTTTTGGTGAGCGCGTGAATGGTCTTTTTGGTAAAGTTATTGATACGCTAGCGGTTTTTGCAACAATCGTTGGTGTTGCGACAACATTAGGATTTGGTGCCGTTCAAATTAACGGTGGTTTATCGTTCCTAACAGATGTACCAAATAGCTTTAGTACACAGCTGATTATTATCGGCGTCGTTACGGTACTATTCATGATTTCAGCCTGGTCAGGGATCGGAAAAGGAATCAAATACTTAAGTAATGCGAATATAGGATTAGCAGGAGTTCTTTTCCTAGCGATGTTCATTCTAGGACCTACTGTTTATATTCTGAATATGTTTACAGATACAATCGGTTCTTATCTAACCAATTTAATGGCAATGAGCTTCCGTATTGCGCCATTAAATCCAGAGAACCGTGAATGGATTAATAACTGGACAATTTTCTATTGGGCCTGGTGGATTTCATGGTCACCATTCGTAGGGATCTTTATAGCCCGCGTATCAAGAGGAAGAACGATCCGAGAATTTCTCGTAACTGTACTTCTTGTTCCTTCGATTGTTGGCTTCCTATGGTTCTCAACATTTGGGATTTCGGGTATCAACATTCAACAGCAGGGAATTGCTGATATTGCGTCTCTAGCAACAGAGGAATCTCTCTTCGGTATGTTCCAGAATTACCCTCTAGGGCTTATTTTATCAATTATAGCGATAACCCTAATCGGTACATTCTTTATTACTTCAGCTGACTCCGCAACGTTTGTTCTTGGAATGCAAACAACTTACGGTTCCTTAAATCCTGGTACAAGCGTGAAGCTAACGTGGGGGGTTACACAATCAGCTATGGCTGCGGTACTTCTATACACTGGTGGATTACAGGCGTTGCAGAATGTATTGATTCTCGCAGCATTGCCGTTCTCCATTATTATGATATTAATGACCGTGTCCTTCTATAAAGCTTTAAAGAAAGAGAAATATTTAGTGGCGAAAGATCCAAAGCCTAAAAAAGAAAAACGAAAAGAAAAAAAAGCAGGTTCTGAACCTACAGATTCAACTGCACCTGCTACAAAATAGAGATTTGAGGCGATAAGGATTTCCTTATCGTCTTTTTTCTTTTTTGCATATACTAATTTGACTCATTGAATTGATTAACATAAACCGTAAAGAATTCAATATGTCACTATCCTCATTCATTAACTCAGGTGTCGGTCGCTCAATCTTTACTTTTACCCTCCGCCGTTATAAAATGATTTAGCATATAGGATATTATGGATAAGTGGGGATGAAAGATGACGGTAAGGTTGCAATCCACAAGTGAAAAAATCCTCGATCGTAAAGAGGAAATTGCACATTTAATTACAGTAGAGCAAAATAAAAAATTCCCAGATCAATTGGAGAGTCTATCTAATGAACTGCTCCCAATGCGTATTGAATTGGTCACCGTCTATGCTAAAGCGTTAGCGCTTGATGACGTTGAGAGTGAGCAGAAGATTAAAGAGTGGGGTATTGAGACTGGGGAAGAGTGTGCAAGAATCGGAACAACGCTTGATGCGATGTTAAGTGAGGTGCCTCATTATCGCAATTTTATAGGTGAAGTATTGAAGGAATATGCGATTGAGCAAGGCATGGGCATTGAAGAGCTTTATGAAATGATTTCAAAGCTAGATTATACAATGAATTTGGTCGTTTATTACTTTAGTATTCCTTATGTTGACTATCAAACAAATTTACTTGAGCAGTCTCGTAAAGAGATTCTTGAATTGTCAGCACCAGTCGTGCCTATTATGGATGGCGTTGCCGTTCTACCTTTGATTGGAACGATTGATACATACCGGGCGAAGTTAATCATGGAGGAATCTCTTCATCAATCCGTGAATCTCAATCTTAATTATTTTGTAATCGATCTCTCAGGGGTTCCCATCGTTGATACATTTGTCATTCAACAGCTCTTTCAAATTATTGAAGCTCTTAAGCTTGTTGGAGTGGAAGCGAGAATTAGTGGAATCAAACCAGAAATAGCCTTATCAGTCGTAAAGCTAGAAACAAATTTTGGTCAGGCCAACACATACTCAACATTAAAGCGAGCACTAGCCGATTTAGTGAATATGTCTTAAGTGAAACTGCCCTCACATTATGTGAAGGGCAGTTTTTATCAAGGTTGATAACCCCACTCATCCATATTAAATTGTAAAAAAAGATAAAACGACCTTACGATTAGATAACAAAAAACGGGACAAGTGGTTTAGAAAGCGGAAAATATGTGAATGGTTAACTATTGGATAAATGAAAGCTGGTGATTCTATGCTTACGGAACTATTTAATAAATCCAAACATACTGTTGTTTTAACAGGGGCAGGGATGAGTACAGAAAGCGGTTTGCCTGACTTTCGATCTGCACTCGATGGAATGTGGAATGAGGTAGACCCGCTTCAATTTGCAAGCAGAGATGCGATGAAATACGAACGAGATTTATTTGTTCGATTCTATAAGCAACGAATACAAAAGCTAAACGAAGCTTCTCCTCATAGTGGTTACTATCATCTTGCTGATTGGGAACGAAGCGGAAAGCTTGGTTGTATTCTGACTCAAAACGTTGATGGGTTTCATCAGTTGGCCGGTAGTCAAAACGTTGCGGAAATGCATGGCTCATTGCGATCGATTTATTGTGATGAATGTGGAGAAAAAGCTTCAAGTGAAAGATACATGAATGATGATTTTGTCTGCCACTGCGGGGGATTGAACAGACCTGGCATTGTATTATTTGGTGAACCACTTCCAATGAACGCGATTCATCAGGCGAAAGTGGAAGCGAAGAAGGCTGATCTATTTATCGTTCTAGGATCTTCACTAGAAGTATCACCCGCGAACGTATTCCCGATGGAAGCGAAACGTAACGGTGCTAAGTTAGTTATTGTTAATCAGGAGGAAACAGGGTATGACAGCGCAGCTGACCTTGTTATTCATGATAAAATAGGCAAGGTTCTAAATGATCTTGCAGAAGCTAAAGCACAATAGAACATGGAAACATAAAAAAATGCCGATGGATATCGGTGTTTTTTTATGGTCGAATTTACACTATTTTTCAAACATATTTAATAGTAAGATAAAAAGAGATAGAAAGGAGATGTCGGTGTTTGATAGTATTACAACCAATGAATGATTATGATTATAAACAATTTCTTGAAGTTTCGATTGATAGTTATGCAGCAGAAAAAGCTTCGGCAGGAAACTGGAAAGAAGAAGAAGCGTATGAAAAGTCTAAGCAGGAATTTGAACGATTATTGCCTAAAGGAAGGCATACCGAAGATCATTTCCTGTATACCATTGTAAATGCAGCTATAGAGGAAAAGGTAGGAATCTTATGGGTAAAGGAGGATAACGAAGCAAAGGAAGCATTTATCTATGAGTTTGCAGTAAATGAAGATAAACAAGGTAGAGGCTTTGGAACTGAAGCCATAAAGGCACTGGAAGTATTGTTAATGGAAAAAGACATTGAAGGACTTTCGCTTCATGTTTTTGGTCATAATACAAAAGCAATTCGCCTTTATGAGCGATTAGGATTTAAAACAACTAATATTAATATGAAGAAAAGCTTATAACTAAATTCTTATTTGTCTAATTGAAATGATGGGGGGAGGGTCTAAAATTGAATGAACTGAAACGGATGACTGTTTTTTGTGGATCTAGTGAGAATGTTGATAACCACTATTTTGAAGCCGTTGAGCAGCTTGGCAAGGAGCTTGCAGAGAAGGATATTGAAGTGGTTTACGGTGGGGGAAATGTCGGGCTAATGGGGGCGCTAGCAAGATCGGTTTTAAAAGCTGGAGGCAAAGTGACAGGGATCATTCCTCGTAAAATATATGATAATGTGACTCACATAGAGCTATCGAACTTAGTTATAGTCGATACAATGCATGAACGTAAAGCCAAGATGTATGAGTTAGGAGATGCTTTCATAGCGTTACCTGGTGGAATTGGAACCCTTGAAGAATTAACGGAGATATTCACCTGGTATCAGCTTGAATATCATAATAAACCGATTGGACTCCTGAATACAAAAGGCTATTATGAACGCTTTTATCTCATGCTTGAGCACATGGTAGAGGAAGGCTTTCTTCATAAGCAATATATGGAGCCGTTGCTTACAGAAGAAAACCCTGAGAAACTTGTTGCGATGATAAGTCGACATTCGGTTCCTATGATGAATAAATGGAAGCAGGATGATATAAGTGATCGCATTTAAATACCGGACATTCCGGTATTTTTTTGTGCTTTCCTATACTTAAAAGTATGATTGTTTATTCAATAAACACGCCTGAATTAATTAAGTATTCAGACGAAAAAGAAGGGATTATCTCTGTGAAAATGGAACTATACATACGCAAACCAAATATAAGAGAAGAAAGATGTGGAGGTTTCTAAATGTATATAACCATCGGTTCTTTATTCCTTCAAACGGTAAAAAAGTATGGTAAGAAAGAAGCGCTAGTTGATGTAGATCGAAATATAAGATGGACGTATAAGGAATGGAATAGTGAAGTGAATCGCCTCGCTAATGCTTTATTAGATGCAGGAGTTAAAAAGGGAGATCGGGTATCGACCTTTTTATTTAACACTGTGGAATTAGCTACGCTTTATTTTGCTAGTGCGAAAATAGGAGCTGTCATTAATCCAATTAATTTTAGATTGAAATCTAATGAGATCGCTTACATTATTGAAGATGCGAAGCCATCAATATTCCTATTTGAACGTGCTCTCGAACCGATTGTTTCAGAGATACAGTCTCAGTATCCGAATGTTTCTTTCTGGTCAATCGATGATCATGAACCCTCATACGCCGAGAGCTACGAGAAACATGTTCGTCTTTCGCATGATCAAGAGCCAGTAGCTGAAGTAGATGAGAACGATACGTATGCGATTATGTATACGAGTGGAACGACTGGTAGACCTAAAGGTGTCATGCATCGCCATCGTAATATGTTAGAGCAAAGCATCTTATGTGGAGCCTCTTTAAAGCTTACACAAGCCGACCGGGGACTTGTGGCAGCGCCAATGTTCCACTGTGCAGAATTGCACTGTAACTTTTTACCGAGAGTACACTTTGGTGCAGCAAATGTTATTGTTCATCACTTCGAACCGAAGAAAGTACTTGAAGTCATTCAAAACGAGAAAATTTCAGTTTTCTTTGCGGCTCCAACGATGTGGAATATGATTCTTCAAGAAGATTACGGTAAATATGATCGAAGTAGTTTAAGGGTAGGGCTTTATGGTGCTGCCCCAATGGCGCCTTCTCTTGTCGTTTCGGTAAAAGAAAAGCTTGGTATTCATTTAATTCAAGCTTACGGGATGACTGAAATGGGCCCAGCTGTAACATTTCTTGATGAGCACGAACAGTTAACAAAAGTAGGTTCTGCAGGAAGAGCAGCCTTAAACCATGAAGTAAGGGTTGTTCGTCCAAATGAACGAGGTCCTTCAGAACCTGATGACGTGCTTCCTCCTGGAGAAGTAGGTGAAATTATTGTAAAAGGACCATGTATGATGATGGGATATTTTAATCGCCCTGATGCATCGAATGAAGCGATGTATAAAGGGTGGTATCATTCAGGAGATCTCGGCTATATGGATGAAGATAGCTACCTTTACGTTTCGGATCGGGTGGATGATATGATTATTTCCGGTGGGGAAAACGTCTATCCGAGAGAGGTGGAAGATGTTCTCCATGGTCATGAAGGAGTTTTAGATGTGGCGGTACTAGGGCAGCCAGATGAGAAGTGGGGAGAGATCGTCACTGCTATTATTGTGAAGAAAGCGGAAGGGTTAACAGAGGCAGAACTCGATCGTTATTGTAAAGAAAGTCCAAACCTTGCTGACTATAAGCGCCCTCGGAAATATTTATTCTTAGAAGAACTTCCGCGAAATGCTAGCGGCAAAATACAAAAGTTCCGCTTGCGAGAAAAGTATCAAGTTAAAACAAATGAATCCTAAACGCTAAAACTAGCTAAGAACGGGGATGCTATTAAAGCAATATTAGATAATAGTGTTAATCCTTCGATAAATGACTCATTCACGTGTAAATGGATTTTGTTCTTTTATATTGGACAGGGATTGCGAAAGACCTGTATAATTGAAAAATTGTAGGAAGGAAGCGGGCATTCGCTCGCTTTTTTCAATGATTCGTATATTCATGAATTTTGAAATGGCGTACATACTAACATCGAATAGGAGGAGTTGCTCATGATTAAATTATTTACGGATAGTGATCTTGATGGAACGGCCTGTGCTCTTATTGCCGAGTTGGCATTTGAGAATGAAGCTGAGATCACACATTGTACATATCGTAATTTAGATGACAGGGTAGAATCATTTCTTCTACAAAACAGCGGAGATCCGGTGTTCATTACTGATTTATCTGTGAATGAGCATGTTGAAAAACATTTGGAGGAGCGTTATCAAAAAGGAAGTCATGTCCAAATGATCGATCATCATGCTACAGCGATGCATTTTAACGATTACGAATGGGGTTTTGTTGATCCAGGTGAAGATAAAAAAACGTGTGCCGCAACACTTTTTTATCAGTTTCTGTTGGAGAAAGAGAAAATTGAGCGCTTGGAATCGTTAGAACAGTTTCTTGAGCTTGTACGAAAGTACGATACTTGGGAATGGGAAGAGGATAATGAGGTCGATGCGAAACGATTGAATGATCTATTTTCTATTATGGGAAGAGAAACATTTAAATCCGAGATGCTGAGGCGTTTAACGCGAGATCCCGATTCCTTTGCTTTC
The DNA here is from genome assembly GCF_056173665.1 of Anaerobacillus sp. QJM3NY_17. Classification (NCBI taxonomy): domain Bacteria; kingdom Bacillati; phylum Bacillota; class Bacilli; order Caryophanales; family Bacillaceae; genus Anaerobacillus; species Anaerobacillus sp. QJM3NY_17. Next base: position 1,454,873 of record NZ_CM149685.1, read on the forward strand.
AATGAATCAGAAGAAATGATTCTTGATCTAGAGGAGCGGAAAATCGAGCGTTACATTCATCAGAAAAATCGTCAGCTCGTTCAAATGGAAGTGGATGAATACTGTATCGGTCTTGTTCATGCTGAATCGTATCATTCAGAACTTGGTAATGAGTTAAATAAGCGAAATCCACATCTTGATTTCATTACGATCATCAATGATGGAAGCCGACGACTTGGTTTTCGAACGATTCATGATGAAGCAGATGTCTCTGAATTTGCTTCACGTTATGGAGGCGGAGGCCACCCTAAAGCTTCAGGTTGTGAAATGAATGAAGACACGTTTGGTATTTTTGTAGCGCCATCATTCGCTCTTAAGCCACTTCGTAAAGATCCTGAACGGAATAAGCTCAATGAGCGAAACAGTGAAAGTGGCTCTTTCTATGAGAATCATGAAGGGAAAATCATCTACATTCGTCCTAGTCGAAATGATCAGTGGGAAATCATGTGCCGCGGCGAGGTTGAAAAGAACGACTTCGAACACTTTGAGGATGCAGAACGATACGTCAAACGCTCTTATCATGCGTGGCTCCGTTCTGATAAGGAAGTCGTGGAAGACTTTGTCCGTATTCTTCCTCTTACAAAGAAACAAATCATCGATCGCTATCACTATATGATCAAGTCAATGCTTCATCAAGAAGAAGACGCTCTTAGCTGAGCGTCTTTTTCATATAGAATTCACATCGATTTTTCATCATTTTGTTTTCTTATTTCGTTAAAATAAAAGGATAGAAAGAGGCACAGTCGTTTTGTGTCTATGAGGTAATCCTGAATGAAAAAAGCTAGCTTCCTATTTGTTTTCTTCCTATTATTTTATTTGTATGGTAGCATGCGAAACCACGAAGCCATTTTTGAAGACGACGAGGGAGAGAACTCTTGGCGCTGATCAGTGCACAAAATCTGTTTCTTTTCTTTGATCCCGGGGTATAGAAGGTTACATGCCCATGGCACTCAACCATAGCGTTGCGAGCATGCATAATGGGTGTGAAAGGAGAAATCAGTGAAGCGAATGATCTTTAACAATCGCTATTCGCAAGTCCTTTACCAGACACAGAAAGCCAGGGAACGATGCTTAAAGTTTGAGAAGAAACCGTACATTAGGACGATCGCGACCGCTACTGGATTCTCAGAAGAAGAGATCTTAGAATCTCTCGAATTTGGTGATGTCGATTACATCATGAAGCTGCGTTTGCACTATAGCTAGACGTAACGTTGTGCGTTGTAGAGCCATTAGGGCATGTAACTCTTAGGTGAACTTTGTTCATAAAGAGAGCGGCTATCAGTGTAGCTGGAGGCTGATTATTTCAAAATGAAATAATCAGCTTTTTTTGTGTTTTTAACGTGACGCCTTTTAGAAAAAATAACTATTTTTCAAAAATAATGGAACCTTTTTCTGTTAGAGTCGTAGAAAGAGATGACATTATTTTGAAAGGTTGTGTACATAATGAACGAAGATTATGAAGAAAAAGGAAATGTAGCAAAGCCATCACTACTTGGAATGATTTGGAGTCCTGGAGAACAGTTAAGCCATATCCGACAAGCTCCTAAAGTATGGTTGCCCTTACTCGTTGTTACGGTATTATCACTGATCGGCGGGTGGTTGATGATACTTGGGCCAGGATTCGAAGAGCAGTTCGCTACAGGGGATTTACAGGGAGAAAATGTTGACGGTCTTATTTTATTTACTAAAATCATTACAATCGTGTCGGTTGGCGTTGGTCCGGTATTATCCATCCTCGTTGGTAGCTTTATTCTTTGGTTGATTAATAAAGCAACAAGCTCAGAAGCTACGTTCAAACAATTCTTCTCGATGAATACGTATATTGGGTTTATTGGAGCAATAGGTGCTGTTCTTAATGGACTTATTATTGCTATTGTCGGAGGCACAGTTGATAAGCTCTACACAAGTCTTGGTAGTTTAGTAAGTGGAGATGGATTTCTAGGTGGATTTCTGAATGGTATTGAGATCTTTGGAATCTGGACGATTATACTGACGGCTCTAGGTCTTCGCATTACTGCTAAATGGCCCAAAGGACTCGTATGGACAATCGCTATTATCCTTTTTGTTTTTACAATTGGCGGCGCCGTAATCACTGGTGTAACGAATAATATGTCAGGAATATAAGCAATGAAAAAGAAGATTTGGATTGCAATCGCTGTTGTTTTAGTCATTGTTATTGTAGTAGGTGTGAACATTTATCGGACTTATGCGGATAGCACGGCTACTGTTGAAGCTGAAAAAGCTATAAAGGAAGAAATAAATTCCACAGTTATGACTCCTGGAACGTTAGCAATGGCTGATGAAAGCACCCTTTATCAGGATCCTGCTAAGGGTGAAGTGAAGGAGGTTCTTGTTAAAGAAGGAGACTCCGTAAAAAAAGGAGATTCAGTACTTACATACGAGAATCAGGATTTAGAAATGGAGAAAGAGCAGAACGATATTAACATCGAGTCGCTATATCTACGAATCAATTCACTTGATAAACAAGAAAAGCGTTTAAACGAGAAAAAAAGCGACTTAGCTGATAAAGCTGGAGAAGAAGCAGCAGAAACGATGGAAGCAGAGCTTGATCAAGTGAAAATGGATAAGCGGATGGCGAATCTTGACTTACGTCAGGCATTATTGCAGCAAGATCGTTTGAAGCAGAAAATAAGCGAACTTGAAGTAACAAGTGACATTAGCGGTGTTGTGTTAGAAGCCAATGATGCAAACGCACCGCAGTCGACTCAAATGGAAAAGCCTCTTTTGCGAATTGGAAGCATGGAAAACCTTATCGTCGAAGGAACGCTTTCTGAATACGATACGTTGAACATTGAATCAGGTCAAAAAGTTACGATTACAACAGATGTGCTACCTGACGAAAAATGGGAAGCGGAAGTAATGGATGTAGGCTATTTACCGGAAGCATCGGGTGCTGAATCAAACGCTTCTGCTGTTCAATATCCGGTTACGGTTACATTAAAGAAGCCAGAAGAGTTGAATTTAAACCCAGGGTTCCAGATGATTCTTGAAATTGAAACGGAATCGCATGAAGCATTAACACTTCCATTTGAAGCGGTTCAGCAAGATGGGGAAGAATCATTTGTCTTTATTGTGGAGAAAGGCAAAGCTGTGAAACGCGAAATTGAAACAGGTTCTTCTACAACGAAGCGGATTGAAATTACGAAAGGGATCTCGACGGAAGAACAAGTTATCATCAATCCGCCGGATAAGCTTAAAGACAATATGGAAGTGACCGTAAAATGATCCAACTTGATGAGATTACAAAAAGCTATACCCTTGGTAAGGAATCGGTCAATGTTCTTAGAGGAATTAGTTTGGAAATTAATAGTGGTGAATTTGTTGCCATTATGGGCCCGTCTGGATCAGGTAAATCAACCTTAATGAATATAATTGGTTGCCTTGATCGCCCAACAACTGGATCTTATTTCTTAAATGAAGAAGATGTGTCGAAACATAAAGATCAGGAGCTAGCGAAAGTTCGAAATCAATCCATTGGTTTCGTGTTTCAACAGTTTCAATTATTACCAAGACTAACAGCGCTCAAAAATGTGGAACTTCCTATGGTTTATGCTGGTGCTTCGAAAAAAGAACGAGAAGAGCGCGCTAGAGATGCTTTGACGAAGGTCGGACTACAGGATCGAGTCGAACACCTTCCAAATGAACTCTCAGGCGGCCAGAAACAGCGTGTCGCTATTGCAAGAGCACTTGTGAATGATCCGTCTCTTATTCTTGCTGATGAGCCTACAGGAGCCCTTGATACGACTACTAGCGTTGCGATCATGGATTTGTTCGTTCAGCTTAATAAAGAAGGAACGACGATTGTTGTCGTCACACATGAACCAGAAGTAGCCGAGTATGCAAACCGTGTGATCTACGTGCGGGACGGTTTGCTAGGGCAGAATCCTCTTGCGAACAGGGGGCATACAACGTGAGTCTTTGGGAAAATATCAAAATGGCTTTGACGTCAGTCAAAGCCCATAAGATGCGTTCCATCTTAACGATGCTTGGCATTATCATCGGAGTTGCTGCCGTGATTGTCGTTGTTGCTATTGGGCAGGGCGGAGAGGCGATGCTTAAGTCTCAAATAGCCGGTGATGGAAACACGATTGAAGTATTTTACCAGCCTTCTGAAGAAGAAATGCAGCAGGGGAAATGGGAAGATAATCCCTTTACACAGGAGGATATCCGTCAGTTAGAGGGAGTGGAAAAGGTCTCGAATGTTGTGGCCTCTTCCTCTGAATTTTCTACCGCTCGACTTCGAGAAGAAGAAGCCGAAACTTCAATTACAGGTATCAATGAAGCTTATTTAGATGTGAACCAACTAAAAGTAGAAGAAGGACGTTCTTTTACAAGTGCTGATTTTCTCGGTGGTCGAAGAGTAGCCGTTGTAAGTGCAGCGATGCAGGAAGAATTATTCGAAGGTAAATCACCAATTGGAAAAATCATTCGAATTGGTGTTCAGCCTGTTGAAGTGATTGGGGTGCTTGAGAAACCAACAGGGCTTTTTGCGTTCGGTTCAGTAGAAACGTACATTCCTTGGACGGCAATGCGAAATATGCTCGGAACGAGTAACTACAGTCAGGTGACACTTCAAGTCGAGAACGCTGATGATATTCAACCGATTGGAGACCGTGCAACGTTATTATTAAATCAGCTACACGATACAGATGATTCTTATCAAGTTATTAATATGGAAGAAATTGCGCAAGGAATTGGGCAGGTAACGACCATTATGACAACCATAATTGGAAGTATTGCTGGAATTTCGCTTCTTGTAGGTGGCATTGGTGTGATGAACATTATGCTCGTTTCTGTAACGGAGCGAACGCGTGAGATTGGAATTCGCAAGTCTTTAGGAGCGACAAGGCAACAAATCTTGCTTCAGTTCCTCGTCGAATCCATTATTTTAACGTTAATTGGAGGAATCATTGGTATATTGCTAGGATCTGGTACAGCTTATCTTGTCTCCTTTTTTGCAGACTGGCCATCGTTAATCTCATGGCAGGTCGTTTTAGGAGCCGTCGTCTTTTCCATGTTTATTGGGATTGTATTTGGTTTATTACCAGCGAACAAAGCCTCAAGATTAGACCCAATTGATTCCCTTCGTTATGAATAATAAGAAAGAGGATGAGCCGGCTCATCCTCTTTTTTGCGTTAACTATTCGAAGTTTGACGATGTTTTGTTAAAGCGACCTTAATTTGAAAGTAAGTAAACGATTCGGGTAGTGCTTCTTTAATTGGCTTTAGTTTATCAAACCCTACATCTGCCGCTTTCTCAAGAATCTGATGCTCTGTTTCCTGATCGATGAGACGGCTTGTATCTTCAAGTAAACCTTCTTCCATTGCCTTTAGTAGATGACTCTCGACGGTGGTTGGACTTAACGAACGCGCTGCTGAGATGTTTGGAATGTCTTTACCTTCATCAAATAATTTTAATGAGGCTTTATGACTCGCATCCTCTGAAGACGTAGGTTTCGCTGATTTTGCCGATGAGAGTAGCTCTAGAAAGACTTCGCCATATTTATCAAACTTCATATCCCCGACGCCCTTGATCTCAAGCATTTCTTCACGTGTGGAAGGGATTTTGGCGCTCATTTCTCGCAAGGTACTATCGGCAAACACTACGTATGGTGGCACGTTGTCACGGTCGGCAATTTGCTTTCGTAGCGTCCGCAGCTGAGTAAAGAGCTGATCATCCTCTTCAATCGCTACTGGTTTACGAGCTACTTTCTTATAAATGTTTTCCTGGCCTTTTAACACAGGTAATGTTTTCTCCTGTAGAACGAGGGTGGGGTACTTACTATCAGTTAAAAGAATATATTGTTCGGCTGTTAGAAAATCAATCATATCCACAATATCCTGCTGAGTGAGATGTTTTAATAAACCAAAAGTTGAAACGCTGTCGAGTCGAAGTTCGTTCAAGCGTTTTGATTTTGATCCTTTCAGAACCTGTGCAATGATTGTTTTCCCAAATCGTTCATTCACTCGTTTAATCGTTGAAAAAATCATTTGGGCTTCACGGGTAATGTCAACCGCTTCTCTGTCATCAACACAATTGCTACATTTACCACATTGATAGCCTGGCCGCTCATCTCCAAAATAGTGAAGAATGGTTCCTTGGAGGCATTTTTCAGTATGACAATAATCTACCATCGCTTTTAATTTGGCGAGATCAGCGGATTTACGTTCAGGTTCATGTTGGTTCTGATCAATGAGAAACTTCTGCACATGAATATCACCAGGAGAAAAGAGAACAAAGCAATCACTTTCTTCTCCATCACGCCCAGCTCGCCCTGCTTCCTGGTAGTAAGATTCCATGTTCTTTGGAAGGTTGTGATGAATCACAAACCGAACATTCGATTTATCAATCCCCATCCCAAAAGCATTAGTTGCGACCATAACGGAAATGTTATCGAATAGAAATTCCTCTTGCGCTGTTTTGCGCTGCTTTTCTGTCATACCAGCGTGGTACTTGCCAACTTTGATGCCCTGTTTGTGTAAGGAAGCGTAAAGCTGATCTGCTTCCTTTCTAGTGGCGGTATAGATAATACCGGATTCAGAAGCGTTTTGGCTAAGGTATTTATCGATAAATGATTTTTTCTTCTCTCCTTTAATAACAGAGAAGTGCAAGTTTTCCCTGGCAAATCCGGAGATAAAGGTTTGCTCTGGGGTTATGTTTAAGATTCGCTGAATATCCTGAATAACTTCAGGTGTTGCCGTAGCTGTTAAAGCAACGACGGGAGGCTGCACTTCAAAGTGATGAAGCATCTGGCTAATCTTCATATAACTAGGTCTGAAATCATGCCCCCACTGGGAAATACAATGGGCCTCATCGACGGCAATTAGCGAAATCTTAGTCCGCTTAAGCAACCGCTGAAACGTTGGTGCTTCTAAGCGTTCTGGAGCGACGTACAGTAACTTTATTTCTCCACTTTCAGCTTCAGCCATACGGTCTCTAATTTCAGTCTCTGTAAGTGAGCTATTAATATAGGCAGCTTCTATACCGTATCCGGCAAGCGCATCAACCTGATCTTTCATTAGTGAAATTAGCGGTGAAATGACGATCGTTAATCCATCTGATAGAAGAGCAGGAATTTGGTAACAAATTGATTTACCTCCACCAGTAGGCATAATGCCAAGCGTATTATAGTTAGATAGAACACTTGAAATGATCTGTTCCTGTCCACCTCGAAATTGATCATACCCAAAATGATGTTTAAGTTGTTCTCGTGCTTGTTGGAGCATCGTATCTTCCTTTCTGGTTCGTCAGAAGTTCGTTTGCTTTTCTCATCTTACCGTACCCGTTGAATTGTGTATAGACAACCTCCGTGATTCTTTAAAAATGGAAATGATCACTGCAAAGGTTAACGAACAAGATTACTAAAAGCAGTCATTAATCATTCTTTCAGTATTAATATAGGATAAATGTTTAGGAAATGGGCAAAATGGTAGAATGTGCAAATAAAAAGTGGTTTTTAAGCGTAATCAAAGGGGAACATGAGTATGGTGGACTGGTTTGAAGTTATACTAAGATCTTTGTTTATTCTTATCGGACTATTTTTCATCACAAAGCTTCTAGGGAAAAAGCAATTATCTAAACTTTCCTATTTTGAATATATTGTTGGCATCATTATTGGTGACATTGCCGGTAGTTTATCAATGGACATCGAGGTAAGCGTTATTCACGGTATAACGAGTCTGTTAATATGGACGCTTGTTTCTGTGTTACTCAGCTATTTATCGATGAAAAATAAAAAAGTAAGAGATTTCGTGGAAGGAAAAGCACGAATTTTTATAAAAGATGGCAAGATCCTTGAGGACAACTTAAAGAAAGAGCGTTTTACAATTGATGAACTGCTAGAAATGCTCCGCAAAAAAAGCGTCTTTTCTGTAAATGAGGTAGAGTTTGCACTATTTGAAGCGGATGGAGAGCTCAGCGTTTTACTAAAGCGAGATTATCGGATGATACGACCATCAGAACTGTGGCTTCATCTTCCCGAAGAGAAAGAGCCTAAAACCGTAATTATGGATGGAGAAATCATTAAAGGAATGCTCATTGAAGTAGGGAAGAGCGAAGAGTGGCTGAGAAGCTACCTAATAGACAAGCAGGTGGTAGTAGAAGATGTTTTTCTTGCGCAGCTTCACTCTGATGGAAAGCTAACGCTTGATTACTATGAAGATGGTATTTCGGAAGTTGAATAGCACAATGGAGGATGTTATGGAAAAAGAAGGATCGTTCCGATCAAAAGAAGAGCTTATCGTGCTTCTTCTAGATCGTGGAATATATAAAGTGAAGCACAAGCAATTATACGAGTGCTCCCAAACAGAATTGTACTACTACTATCTTTCTATAACGAGAGATAAATTACAACGATTAACTACAAAGGTTAGTTCGTAACAGCTTCTATTTAGAAGCTGTTATTTTTATGAATGAATGGTCTTATAATAAGAATTTGTTCGAATAGTGTAAAGAACATTTTAATAAAGAAATAGAGTCATTTTGTCTAGTTTTGGCGAAAGCCTTCACAAGTCATAAAATAATTTGGATAATAGAGCTTGTACTTAAACCGATAGGAGGGGTGACGAACTTTGTTATATGTTAAACAGGACGCAAAAGAAGAATTGCTTCACTGGATAAAGCGTAAGCAAGAGGAAATGATTGAGATTGGTACATCTAAAGGAATTTCACATAAAGAAACTTTACAGTGTAGTCAGGAGTTGGATGATTTACTAACTTCGTATCAACGTTTGGCCTCCGTCAACCAACTTAGAAGTTAACCTTTGGATCGAGTGAAAAATGGCTTCCTTAACGACTGGTGGATAATCGTTTTGGAACTCACGAATACAATCACGAATTTGTTGAATTAGTATAATCTCCTCACGAACTGCATCGTTCATTTCAACATCCTCCTCGAGATTCAGTTTATACACCAATCATGACAAATTAGATGCTAAATCGTCAATCCTTTTTACTTAAAATCGTTCAAATGTTCTTATAAAATTCATTATTTTCTGTTAAATTAAGTCTTTTGTACTATATGGCTTGTATGACCTACATAATGTTCTTTAATTTTCTTAAAAAAATTTCATACAATGTTTGAACAAATGGCTCAAAAATTATATACTAGAAAGGACGGGTTTTGGTGCCCATTAATATGTGGCCCCAAACCTCTGTTTATTTCTATAACATTCATTTAACGTAAATGATGATTTGATTGATAAAGGAGGTCTAGCAATGAAGGAAGGAATCCATCCAAAATACCAGCAAGTTGTATTTTTAGACGTTAGTACTGGTTTTAAGTTTCTAACTGGTTCTACTATGGGATCTAACGAAACGATTGAGTGGGAAGACGGTAGCGAATATCCACTAATCAAAGTTGATATTAGTTCTGAATCTCACCCATTCTACACTGGTCAGCAGCGCTTTAACGATGCTGGTGGTCGTGTTGAAAAGTTCAAAAAGAAATACAACCGCTAATAAAAGTAGAAAACACTCTGAGGAGTGTTTTCTTTTTTTGACTAAAAATATACGATGAAAGTGATCGGAGCATTTATAAAACTTTCAAAACGATAAAAGCTGTTTTCGTAACTTTGATAATGCGCTTTTTCTCCAGGATTTCACTGCTTCAATGCTCACTCCTTCAACCCCAGCTAATGTCTTAAGGGATTCCCCGCCCAAAACGACCATGTTCACCCATTTACTCTGCTTTTCTGTAAGATTACTTAAGTCTAGTTCAGGTAATAGAGTTTGTTGATGAACTGGTAGCCTTTCTTCATATTCACTCCAATCTGAGTGAAGAGCGAGCTGTTTAGACAATCGTATTTCTTGGCGACATTCATCAATTAGCTTTCCACGGACTTTCATGTAGGCGTAAGATGAAAAACTTCCTTTCCCATGTTGATAGCTTTCAGCACATTCCCATAGGGCGATCATGCCTACCTGTTCATATCTCATATAATGGTTTGTAAGATGAAGCTTTTTAATCTGACTTTTGATGAGTGGCATGTATTGTTCAACCAAATCTTCAAATACGCTATCTTCCAATGAAATTTTCTCCTGAAATCAGGTGCACCTTACTTTTATTCCGCCGGTAAATCAGACGATACGTGAATAAGAGAGAAGAGTCATATGAGCAAACTTAGAGTTTTGTCTAGGAGAATCGGTATGTACATCACGTCATGCTTGTGAGAATGGGGAGTACAGCTATACTCATAATTACCTAACAGGGAATCTTTCCTTTTTCATATTCGGTATACCAAAATCTTAAAGAAACATAAAAAAACGATCTAAGATTAGATCGTTTTCGGAGGAGAGGACTTATGCTTTTCGATAGCAAAGCTGGGCGTTAATGCCTTTTAATTGAAGTTCGCGGACAATACGTCTTAACTCTTCTTTTGTTAGGAGCGGCTCTTTCACAATCTTCCACCTCCACTAATTTGGGATTACTGATCGAGTTCCAGTGCGTCAATAAGTGCAGTCTTATATAAGTCAAGTTCGGAGAATCCTTCAAACTGATGTAGCATTCCTTTAAAGATAAAGCGACGCGGGTTTGGATCACTTACTTCCTTCTTCAGAAATTGAATGGTTTCAAGCAGCTCTTTACGCTGGTTTTCTTGAATGTTCATTCGATTAATCAACGTAGCCATTTCATTCAATATATGAGAAGGGGATTTTCGCTCGCACCCATCTGAATGACTCATGTTCTGGAAGATTGCAGAGGCATGATCCAATGAGAGGAAGGGGGCAGTGTTATTTTCTAACATACCGCTTACCATGTCATTCAAGCGACTTAATATAAAGCGTGGAAGATACTCCAGGTCTAAGTCAGCATTCTGTAAGACAATTAGCTTAATATAGGAGGAGTACATACCATCTAGGAGCAAAACACAGTCCGGGAGAATCGGAGTAATCCGATCGCCATATAAGTCTTGAATGCTACTCGCTAACGTTTCAAGGGACTCCATTCTTATCTTAAGAATTAAATCGTCTATTTCTTTGTTCATCGAAATAGCTTGTTCCCTGAATTGCATAATAATAAACTCTTTATGATGCAAAATTTCTTGTGCCTGAACGTAAAGCAGCTTCTCAAGCCGTTCTTCAGGGGTGAAGGAATCTAATTTCGCTTCTGATATTTTCTTTTTTAATTTCTCATAATAATAAGCGAAAATGGAATAAAGCACATCATCTTTAGATTGGAAGTGGAGATAGACGGCTCCTTTAGAAATTCCACTTTCATTAGCGATTTCCTGTATAGACGTGGAATGGAATCCTTTTTTGGCAAAAAGCTGCATCGCCGTTTCAAGGATTACTTTCTTTTTTTCATTCATCTTACACCTCTGTTCGCCAGTAATTTTACTGACCGGGTTTTGATGACCGATTGGTCACATCTATTATATCATGTTCAAGATTTTTTTCCTAATCTCATTTTTTACGTATATTTTACAGTGATTTGTAAACAAAATAACTTGAATTATAACGTTTAATTAAGTATAGTTATTGTGTAATGACCGGTCAGTCATAGCAGAAGTAGAAAAAAGGAGTGGAAGCTGCTTGAGAAAGCTGATTCAATTTTCATTAAATAATAAGTTTGCAGTTTGGTTATTAACGATTATCATAACCGCTGCCGGATTATACTCAGGGTTTAATATGAAGATGGAGACTATTCCAAATATTAATACCCCGCTCGTGTCCGTGACGACAGTGTATCCTGGTGCAACACCAGAAGAAGTGTCTGATAAAGTATCAGAACCAATTGAAAACAAAGTGGAAAGTCTCCCAGGAGTGAAGGTCGTTAGTTCATCTTCATTTGAAAATGCTTCGAATGTGCAAATTGAATATAATTTCAGTAAAAACATGGATGAAGCTGAAGATGAAGTAAGGGAAACCATTCAGTCACTTTCATTACCTGAAGAAACGCAAGACCCAGACGTGTCACGACTAAGTTTTAATGCTTTCCCAGTCATGTCACTAAGCGTTTCAGAGAAAGATCGTTCACTTACAGAATTAACCCAGCGTGTAGAAGATGATGTACTTCCAGCTGTTGAAGGCGTGGAAGGCGTTTCTTCTGTATCGATTGCTGGGCAGGAAGTCGAAGAAGTATCCTTCTCATTTAAAGATGAGAAAATGGAAGAGTACGGTTTAGACGAAGAGACTGTTAAGAATCTCATTAAAGGTTCTGCTGTTAACATTCCTCTTGGGCTATATAACTTTGACGATAATCAAAAAGCCGTTGTTGTAGACGGTAATGTATCGTCATTAGAAGATTTAAAAGAACTTGAAATTCCAGTCATTCCATCACAGCAGGGTCAGGGAGCTCAAGCAGGCTCAGCTCCTCAAGCACCTTCATCAACTGATGGTGCACAAGCCCCGTCCGCTTCTGCTGAAGGAGCTAGCGAAGCTCAAGCACCACCGAAAGTTCCAACCGTTCAGCTTCAGGACATTGCAGACATTGAATTAGTTGGGGAAGCGGAATCAATTTCACGTACGAACGGTCAAGAATCGATTGGTATCCAAGTTACAAAGAGCGCAGATGCTAACACTGTTGATGTTGTAAATGGTGTGAAAGATAAAATTGCATCACTTGAGGATTCGAATAGCGACATTAGTATTGTGACGATATTCGACCAAGGAGAACCTATCGAAGAATCTGTTAGTACAATGTTGAATAAAGCGATTATTGGAGCGATTTTCGCAGTACTAATCATCCTATTGTTCTTGCGTAACATTCGCTCAACTTTAATCTCAGTTATTTCAATACCGCTGAGTTTGTTAATCGCATTGTTAGTTTTAAATCAATTAGATATTACACTGAACATTATGACGCTTGGTGCGATGACGGTTGCGATCGGTCGTGTTGTCGATGATTCCATTGTTGTCATAGAGAATATCTATCGACGTATGGCCATTGAAGGCGAGAAGCTACGAGGGAAAGAACTCATTACAGAAGCTACGAAGGAAATGTTCGTTCCAATCATGTCTTCTACCATTGTAACCATTGCCGTATTTCTACCACTTGGCCTAGTACAGGGGCCAGTAGGTGAACTATTCTTACCGTTTGCACTAACGATGGTATTCGCTCTACTAGCATCATTGCTTGTTGCGATTACCATTGTGCCAGCGATGGCTCACTCTCTCTTTAAAAAAGGGCTTGTGAAAAAAGAAGGAAAACCTTCTCATAAAGAAGAAGGCAATAGTCGTCTTGCGAACGGTTATAAGAAGATGCTGAATTGGGTACTCAATCATAAGCTGATTACATTTGGAGCAAGTCTACTTGTATTAGTAGGAAGTCTTTTCCTCGCACCGATTGTTGGCGTAAGCTTCTTACCTTCCGATCAAGAGAAAATGATTGTAGCGACCTATAATCCAGAGCCTGGTGAAACGACTGAGAATATCAATGATCTCGCTCTTGAAGCGGAAGATTATTTCCTTGATAAGGAAGATGTTGATACAATTCAGTTCTCAGTTGGTGGAGAAAATCCAATGAATCCAGGTGCAAGTAACCAGGTTCTCTTCTTCGTAAGTTATGATGAAGAAGCAGAAGGATTTGAAGAAGAACGCAAAAACGTTCTTGAAGATTTGAAACAAATGACTGAAAAAGGTGAATGGGGCTATCAGGACATCTCTGCTTCTGGTGGAAGTAACCAGATCACATTAGTTGTGAATGGAGAAACAATGGATGACCTTGGTCCAGTTGTTGAAGATGTAACGGCCGTTCTAGAGAAAGAAAAAGATCTAACAAATATTAGTTCTAGTATTTCTGAATCCTACGATCAGTTTACGATTGTAGCAAATCAAGAAAAACTAAGTGAGCTAGGGCTATCAGCTGGTCAAATAGGAATGGAGCTTCGAAACACAGGGGAAGCACCAGTTCTTACAACTATTGAAAAAGATGGAGAAGAAATAAATGTCGTTCTTGAAGTGAGTGAGAAGACATATAAAGATCAAGAAGATTTAGAAGGTACAACGATTACGTCACCACTTGGTATGGATGTACCTCTAAGTGAGATTTCAACGATTGAAGAAGGGGAGTCTTCTAACACAATCACTCGTCGCGATGGCAAAGTGTATGCTAACGTGACAGCGGAAGTACTTGATGACAATGTTGGTCAAGTTTCTGCAGATGTGCAAGAAGCCATTGATAACATGGACTTACCGGACTCTTCAGAAGTAAGTCTCGGCGGAGTAACTCAGGATATTAATGAGTCCTTTACTCAGCTCGGTTTAGCAATGCTTGCTGCTATTGCGATTGTGTACCTGGTTCTTGTTATTACCTTCGGAGGTGGTCTTGCACCACTTGCGATCTTGTTCTCACTTCCGTTTACCGTGATTGGTGGACTAGTCGGACTATTGATTGCTGGAGAAACAATTAGTATTTCTTCCCTAATTGGAATGCTCATGTTAATCGGTATTGTTGTAACAAATGCGATTGTACTGATTGACCGCGTGATTCATAAGGAAAAAGAAGGATATACAACAAGGGAAGCGCTACTTGAAGCTGGTGGTACGCGACTTCGACCGATTCTAATGACTGCACTTGCGACAATTGGCGCATTAGCACCACTTGCATTCGGTTTAGAAGGCGGAGCGCTCATCTCTAAAGGACTTGGGGTCACTGTTATTGGTGGTTTAACAAGTTCAACTCTTCTTACGCTAATTATTGTGCCTGTTGTGTACGAATTCTTCATGAAGTTTAGAAGGAAACCCAAAAGCGAATAGAGAATAAAAGATGGAGGCCGGTGGGGCCTCCATTTTTTGTGCTTTGAATGGGTAAATAAACATACGAATCGCACTGTTTTACTAAATAATTTGTCAGATGTGTACAAAATGGTATTTTCGGGAAACAATGAACTATTAATGAGTAAATAGGAGAGACATAACAATGGAAAAAGTGGAAGTAATGTATGTCGAATATTTTCATGAGCGTCTAGAAGAGATCGGAGACAAATGGACGAAGCGCCTACAACTTTTGGTTGATGAGAGAGAAGCAACCGATACGGCAGTTCTTAAATTACCGGAATTAAAAAACGAAATTCAGTTATTCTGTTCGGATTTTGTAAAACAAATGATTTTTCTTGAATCAAATAGCAGGGATGTTCTAGGGTGGGCTGAAAGAATGGTAGGGATTTTTTCGAATCACACCTTTTCTCTACAGCAGTCAGTGGCAAGCTTAACCTATCTCAGACAAATTCTTTGGGACGTGATGGTAGAGTTTAGTGCACAAGAAGATCAGCTGATTGAAGCAAGTCGATTAGCTGAGTGGGGTAGTTACATGAACAAGTCGTTTGATTTGCTTCTTCATAAGGTGACTGTCTATACCAATCAATTAAATGAAGAACAGATTGCAGCTCAGCAAACGAAGATTACCGAACTAAGCGTGCCAATCATTCCGATTTCAAAAGAAATTGGCGTTCTCCCTCTGATTGGAACGATTGACACATACCGTGCATCTCTTATTCAGCGCAAAGGGATTGAACGTAGTGCTGATCTACAGCTATCTTATCTTGTGATCGATTTATCAGGTGTACCAATTATGGATACGATGGTAGCAAATGAGATCTTTCAGCTCATCAACATGCTTGAACTCTCAGGTATTGAATCGATTTTAACGGGTATTCGGCCTGAAATTGCGCAAACAGCTGTTCAGCTTGGAATTGATTTTAATAATGTGCATACTTATGCTCACCTGCATCAAGCTTTGAGTGCTATTCTATAGCATGCAGGTGAGGTGATCATTAAGCAATTGATAATTGCCATGCTTCAACAAAAAGAGAGCTATGATGTATTTGCTATTACGCTTAAGGATGCTAATGTTATAAAAAAATTGCTTTGAAAGCTCGCGATAAGGTAATTTTCTCGACTTAAAAATACTGCTTACAAGATCTTCCGTTGAAGCTAGTTTAAAGGCTATTTCTCTACACAAGTCTCGAGTCGCATGCTCTGCCGGCGTACTAGCCGGCAGTTTTTTAAGTGAAATACGAAATAATCGTAGCTGTTCCTGATAGCGAATGATTTCCTTCTGAATTGAATAATTTACATTAATCATAGTCCAAGCACCTGGCTTCTTTCTCTCAAATTTTAGTAAATGAACGCTTTGATGTGTAGATTATACGGCTAAGCATTGTGCTGGTCAATGGGCCTATTTTGGTGAATGGGTGATTTGGCAGTGGGTCTAAAGTATTGTTCGTGTTGAAGAACGCTCTTGTAATCTCTGATACAAGCATGGATAACAATATCAATACGAAAACCTGAACTTTCGTTCAGGTTTTCGGAAGTATATTTAATTCTTTTATTTTAAGGCAAGGGGCGAAACGTGAAGAAATCCATATGATCTCGAATGAAGTGCTACGACCAGTTCGCTATACCACTTAATTCATGGTAGATACTATCTGGTTGAAGGTTTAGCTTTTCAACAGGGTTTTCGTTACGATTAATCCAGGCTGTATGAAAACCGAAGTTCTTGGCACCAGATATATCCCATCCATTTGAAGACATGAACAGAACTTCTTCTCGCTTAAGCTCAAGGAAGTCAAGTGCATGAGTATAAGCAGCAGGTGATGGTTTGAATTGTTTAATGTCATCTGCGCTTATAATGTAATCCAGGTGTTCAGATAGAGGAGATTGCTTTACGAGCGGATCGAGCATATCGTGTGAACCATTTGAAAAAATAGCAAGCGTCATACCTTGTGCTTTTAATTCTTGAAGTACCTTTGGAACCTCTTCATACACATCTAGTTGCTGATAAGCTTCGAGAAGAATTTCCTCATTCTCATGACTTAATTCTGTCTCTGCTTCTTCTACAGCATAGCGAAGGGCATCTCGAGTAACCTCCGAAAAAGGTCGGTAGTTTCCCATCATTTGTCTGAGATAGCTATATTCAAGCTGTTTTTTTCTCCAACTTTGACTAATTTGATCTCCTTTACTAGGAAACAGCTCTTCACACTTTTTAGATACTGAATAAACATCAAACAACGTACCATATGCATCAAATACGAAAGCCTTTATATTTTTCATAAGAATCCTCCTTTAAGGATGTAACTTGATTAAGTGTTCCACAAAAAGAAGGGAAGATAAAACTTTTTGCTCAAAATAGGCTGAAAGACAGTGGTATTCATATGGAACTTTATAGGAAAATTATGCTAGACTTAATATAGAATCTTGATTGAATGCTGGAGGGCGAAATGAAAACAGAAATAGAAGCAAATTGGCTAAAAGATTGGGGTGCACCTCTCCTTTTTGCTATTATCCTGGCATTTGTGATTAAAATGTTTATCATCGCTCCATACATTGTAGAAGGAGCTTCAATGGATCCAACCCTACATGATGGAGATCGTCTGCTCGTTAACAAATTCATCTCCTATGTGCAGGAAGAGCCAGCAAGAGGAGACATTATTATTATTAAGGATGAAGATGCAGAGAAGCATTATGTGAAACGAGTAATTGGATTACCTGGAGACATTATCGAAATGAGTCAGGATAACCTTTATGTAAACGACAAACAGCTTAAAGAACCTTACTTAGACGGAAATCGTGCTGATGCAGAAACAATGGGAATGAGATTAACCGAAGATTTTGGTCCGATCGAAGTACCCGAAGGTCAGCTTTTTGTGATGGGTGATAATCGTTTGAGAAGTATGGATAGCCGAAATGGTCTTGGGAAAATTGAGTTGGAAGAAGTCGTTGGAAAAGCAGAAGTGGTGTGGTTTCCCTTTAAAGAAGTGAGGTCAACAAATTGAAGTAAACAAGAAGGGCGTAATCGCTCTTCTTGTTTTTGTTACGCTTTTGAAACAGTTGAAATGAAACGTTAACAGTAAGCAGCCTCCTAATATATGGATTTTTTACCAAACTTAAAGTTTCAAGTATATTAAGAGATTCTGCTCATAACCGTTGATATAAAAGGGTTATTATGAATAATTAACTTGATTTATACGAAAAATCACCTGGTATGAATTACTAGCATAGGAAGTTATTATGGTCTTTTAGACTAGCAATCTTATGATATTCTCAGTGTGTAAGAAATTTCACCAATCAGGGAGGAATCACATTGAAAAAGTCAATTATTCTAGGTGTCACAGCGGCAGCAGCCCTGCTGGCAGCAAACCCATCAAATAGTTCTGCTAATACAGGCGACCAACACGCTGTCAAAGCAGAAGTTAATGCGCAAACATTCCAGGTCAACAATATAAATGAGTTGCAGTCTATTCTGGATCGTTTCGAAAAACAATATAATATTTCTATTAAAGATTCTATTAATCTAGATCAGATTTTCCAACAGCAAGGTAATACTGAACAGCCAGCACAAGAAGAGCAGGCTGAGAAATCTGAAACTCCTTCTGAAGAGCCAGCTAAAGAACAAGCCGAAGCTCAAGAAGCTACACCTTCTGAAGCACAGCCAGAAGAAGCGCCTGCACCAGAGACAGAGCAGGCAGAACCAGCTAAAGAAACTAATGAAGACACAGGATTATCAGAATTTGAACAACAGGTTGTTAATCTTACAAATGCAGAGCGTGAAAAAGCTGGATTGCCTGCACTTGAAGTAGATACTGAACTTAGTAAAGTAGCACAAGCAAAGTCTGAAGATATGAGAGATAATAACTACTTTGCTCACAATAGCCCAACGTATGGCTCACCATTCGATATGATGAACCAGTTTGGCGTAGATTATCAATCAGCTGGAGAAAACATTGCTAAAGGACAACAAACACCAGAAGAAGTTGTGAACGCTTGGATGAACAGTGAAGGACACCGTAAGAACATTATGAACGGTAGCTTCACACATATTGGTGTTGGTTATGTAGAAGAAGGAAATATTTGGACACAACAGTTTATTGGTAAGTAATAATAGATTGATAACCCATCTCTAGTAGATGGGTTATTTTTTTTGCTTGTTAATAAACTTACTAGCTTCACGTTTGCTAAGAGGGGGTAAAGTATAATTCTCTAAGAAGTTTTTCACGATTTCAGAATCTATTTTGGAATATTCTCTGAGCGACCAGCCGATCGCTTTTTGGATGAAAAATTCATTTGAATCTTTGAGTAGTAGGATGTATCTTTTGAGTCGATCGAAATCTGTGGAATCTTTATAAGAAAGTTGAAAAAGAAGCGCACTACGGTTTAGCCATAAGTTTGGACTGTTCACCCATTCCTCTATTATCGGTGCAATTTGATCAGGATATTGTTGAAAGTAAATACCTGCACTATGGACAGCAAGTCCATCTACAGTATCCCACCAGGATTTTGTGATAATAAGTTGCTCAATAAGATCGATATAGTCTTTGGGAAAACGTTTGACTCGGTCAAGAAGATCGAGGGCGGCATTCTGATACTCTCGTTCTGGTAATGCCCATAGCTTTTCAAGAAGTTCTTTAAGGGTATCGAGATCTGGTTTTCCATGCATTTTAAGCGCATTAATAACAGCTTTCCTTCTTTCTGGTGTCTTAATGCCGAGAAAAGGAAATTGATTTCGCATATACTTTTCCATTTTTTTAGATTGCTCTGGATTTTGGAGCGGTTCAAGCTCTTTTTGAATAATGGATACAGTTAACATGTTTCTTACCTCCTTCCTACATTTTACAAAATATTTGGTTTTTATTGGAATGATGATAATATACTTTAATAAAGTTTTTTCTGCAAATAGAAGAAGGCGCGTCTTTTGACGCGCCTTCTTCTTTACTAAAATAAGGAGGTTTCCCGGGGGAGGGAAGGGATGCATTAATTTACTATACGTTGGAACCAGAGAAGCTTTCCGGGTTGGGAGAAAGCTTCTCTGGAATGACTAAAGTATAGCAGGCTTTCATGAAAATATGAGGATTATGGGATGTTTTTGATAAGAATGACAGATTTGTGAACAGCGTAATGAACTAAACAGAAGGATTAGGAAGAACGGCTAATTCAGTAAGTGCATTGTGAAGACTGGATTTGATGGTTAGTTTGTGTAAATCAATTCCTAACTGTACAGCTGAAATCGATATCGAAGGACTTATGCCGGTCAGTGTCACCTGAACTCCCATAAGGCTTAGCGCTTCTGTTATGTCAAACAAGTGTTTTGCGACCATCGTGTCCATTGTCACAACTCCTGACAAGTCAATGATCATATGGTCGAGTTCAAGTTTACGAGATTGATCAAGCGTTTTCTCCATGATTAGTGTTGCGCGATACGTATCAATATTACCAACAAGTGGAAGAATAGCGAGATTTTGAATAATAGGAATGATCGGTGTAGAAAGTTCTTCCAGAGTCGAGTTATATTTAGTTTCAAGCTGCTGATTACTAGTGATATAAGAACTCCCATAGCTATACACAAACTGGTCAAGAAGAGGATCTATCCTACTTGGTAATTGAATGACATCCCGTGGTTTCATATTTAAATTTTCAACGATTGGTTCGATTGCCTCCCATATCGCTTCTCGAATGAGAGGTACAGTCACAATTAGAGAAATGATCATTTCATTTTCGTCTTGAACGAGTTCGCCAGATTCTTCTCCAAATTCTTCGATTGCTGCAAATGCGTTCACAGTGTCTTTTTGAAGACTTTTACCAATCAATTTTATAAGATAGGTCGTGTTTTTTATGGAAAGTTTCGGTTCATTATTAAAATCTGCGTCATCAAGGTCCTGGCGCTGACGTTCATATGTACTTTGTGCAATCTCCAAGGCTTGTTCAAGTATATAAGTTCCTACTTTTTGAGTAGATGTTTGATCGGTCACTTCAGTTCCCCCTTTTTCGTGTTAGCCATGTTCGTTTCTATTGTTGATTCTACCTTTTGCTCGAAGCGATTGGTTATCACAGAGCATTAAGCATTTGAAAACAACAATGGTCCTTAACATAACCCTTTTATTATATCTTATATGTAAATCGAAATTAATGAAAAAGCTGGCTTAAGGTTAAACCAGCTTAAATGTGTGATCATTAATTTTAGTTCATGACAGGGATAAAGCGTTCGTGGAAGGCTTTATATTTACTAGAAATACTAGAAGCAGATGTTCCATATTTTTTCGCAAGAGCACTCTGGCTGATTGAAGTGTCATAAACTTTGGCAGCAAGATATTCAAGAGATGCTGCAAAGATAGAAGCTTTTCTAACAATAGGCTTTTCATCATCAGCATATTTCTTCCAAAAACGAAGGATTTCTTGAAGTTGTTCCTGAGAGTACTCATCACTAACCTGCTCCATAAAGAGTGAAGCTACTTCTGCATCTTCTTTTCTAGACCAAATCATTTCAATCGATTCGTTTGATTCTTCTGAACCGTTGCCGTGCTTCACAATTTGACTAAGTACTTCTGGGAAATCACGTTGCATCATGGAACGAACATTGTAGTTCGCTTCTTCTGATGAAAGTTTCTTTTCCACCATTTCCATAGCATCTGGTGCGATTTTAAGAAGTTCAATAAATGGCATGGCACCATTTTTGACAGGGAGAAGAATGCCTGCTAGACTTTCTCCGCTAGTAAGGATCACTTCTTCATGTAAAAGGATACTGATCGGTTGGTTTGACCCGAGTTCTTTTACGACCGCTGTGTGACCTGATGCTTCTTCCACTGTATAAATAGACATGTATGCATCGCGCCAGTCGTTCACAGTTTCTTTAACTTTCTCAGTAGAAAAGGTGTGCGAATAAAGTTGAAGATATTCTCTAATAATGGTTTTGTTCCACTGGTTAAGAGATTGATGGAAAATGGCCCACGGGAAAATACCGTGCATATAAGCTTCCTCAAGGTTTTTGGGGATTTCAAAACGGTTGAATAAATCATTTGCTAGAGAGACCATTTTTTGATCATGTTCACTCATAGCATACTCTACAAGCTGTGCTTGAATTGTATATAGTTCTTGTGTATAGAGCTGTTCTTCTAATTGATCCTGTGCACTTTCAGATGTCATACAGCATTTTTTATATTTTTTGCCGCTGCCACAAGGACAGGGATCATTTCTTTTTGTTTTTTGCAATGTTGCTTCCTCCTTCAGGTCAAGCTTATTCGAGAATAAGAGACGAATGATATTTTAGCATAGAAATGGCTAGAAGCACAAAAAATGGACAAAATCCGAGCGGAAATGACTATTTTTTTATTCATTCCTATCATGTCTCACGTTCAATCGGAAAGCAAACGGTCACAGTGGTTCCAATTCCGACAGTACTATTAAAATCGATTTTTCCTTGATGATTCTCAATAATTTTAAAACTAGATAGCAGACCTAGACCAGTGCCTTCTTCTTTTGTTGTGTAGAAAGGTTCTCCAAGTGTTTTTAGTTTGTGTTCTGGGATACCAACACCTTCATCGACGATGATCACGTTAATGCTATTGTCTTTTACTACAGTTTTTAATCGTAATACGCCGCCATCAGGCATCGCTTCCATCGCATTTTTGATTAAATTAATAAAAACTTGCTTCAGCTGATTCTCTTCTCCATATAGAGATTCGTGACGTTCGGTGAAGTCTGTTATAAAAGAAATGTTGTACAGAGATGCCTGTGTACTTAAAAGCTGCATGACATATGAAAGCAATGCATTTACATTAAAAAATGTAAAATGCTCAGCCTGAGGCTTGGCAAGGACTAGCAAATCTTTAATAATCGAATCCATCCGGTCAATTTCAGATAGCATAATGGAAAGGAACGGCGTCTTATCTGCAAAATCATTATCACTAGTTAGAAGCTGAATGAATCCTTTGACAGATGTTAAAGGATTTCGTATTTCATGAGCTACGCTAGCGGCAAGTTGGCCAACAGCAGATAGTTTTTCTGTTTTTAGCAGAGCATCTTCTGTCTTCTTTTTGTCTGTTATATCCATAAACGCAGCCATGATCCCATTGATCTGACCATTTTCATCTTGGATAGGCGCTGTAAACAAAGCTGTAAAGACGACTGATCCATCCTTACGCATCCGTTTGACTTCTTTATTTACGATATGTCCATATTCAATAATTTCAGGAATCGTAATATCCTTTTCCTCTACTGGAACAATGGGGCTTTTCTTGCCGATCACTTCTTCGCTTTTCCATCCAAATATTTTTTCGGCAGCTGGATTCCACAGTCGAATGTTTGACTCCATGTCGAGGGCAAGAGTGGCGATAGGAGAAGCGCTAATGATCGCTTGTATGAGTTGTTTCGCTTCCCAAAGTTCTTTCACAGCTTTTTTTCGTTCTGTGATGTCTCGAGTTTGGATGATCGTGGTGGATTTGTGATTGAATATAATTGGAATCAGCGTTGATTCGACATCTATGACTTCGTTATTTGAACGCAACAATTGGTATTCAATTGTTTCAGAAGACGGTTCCTCTTGAGCGTGTATTTTACTTAGTAGGCCTTTGAACCTCTCAGTATCTTCCGAGTTAGCGATAAGTGATTGACGATTAACATAGAGGTCTTGAATCGAGTCAACGCCTACCATTTGGAGTCCAGTATGGTTTGTATAGGTGATTTCATCCTTTTCCATAAGACAAATGGCATAAGGAGAAGATTCAACAAGCCTCCGATATCGTTCTTCACTTTCAAGAAGCTGATTTTCCATAACTTCATTTTTATAGAGAAGGTGTTTCAATAGGAAATAAAGAAACAAACAAGTTAGTAAAATAAAAAACCAGCCTTTATATAGCCCAATTTGCTTATTTGCTAAGAAGTCGGAAGAGAAGTGATACAGAATTGTATCAGAAAGCAATATCCAAACTGAGCCGAATAGAAAATAGCTTCCTATAATGATCCAGGGGATTGATTCGGTTTTAATATGCACTAGAGTTTGTCCTTTCTCTATAGCTTCTTATTGTATTCTACATATATCTTAAGATTATTACAAAGTACTCCCAACTAGTTGGTAAAATATTTAGGTAGAAAGTCGTAATAAAGAGTGATACATTTATAGTTAGGATTATTTCAGAATAAACCTTTTACAATGGAATCGGTCAGCGAAAGACCGACGATCATTCGGTTTATGATACGAATGATCTAGGCATGTAGTAAAAGAAGATTTATATTGAAGGAGATAATTTTCTATGAATGATGAACATATGGAACCTCGAAGTCGATATAAGCCTAAGAAAAAACGACGTGGATTAAGAATAACGCTATTCATTCTATTATTTATTATAGTCGGTTTTGGTGGGTATGCGGGATACCTTTATTATAAAGTTTCCAGCGTTTCAGACCAATCAGTGATGCAGCCAGAACGTGGAAACCAGTCAGATCTTAGAAATGGCGCGGTTGATATGGGGAAAGATCATTTTTCTGTGTTATTACTCGGTGTTGATGATGAAGAGGATACATCGAATGGCCGCAGTGATTCGATGATGGTAGCCACATTTAATCAAGATAATAAATCAATGAAGCTTCTTAGTATTCCTCGTGACTCGTATGTTAACATTCCTGGAAGAGGAATGGACAAGATCACTCACGCTCATGCTTATGGTGGAATTGATTTGACCATTGATACAGTGGAAGGTTTGTTAGGAATTCCAATTGATGAAGTTGTCAGAGTTAATTTTGATGCTTTCAAAACAGTGATTGATGAAATGGGCGGAATCAAAGTTAACATTGATTCGCAGCTTATCGCAGATCAACTATACAAGGAATCTAAAGGGAAAATTGATTTAGAAGTAGGAGAGCAGACGCTAAATGGGAAAGAGGCCCTTGCTTTTGCAAGAACCCGTAAGGCTGATTCAGATTTGAAGCGTGGTCAGCGCCAAATGGAAGTGATTACTGCAGCCATTGATAAAGTCAGTTCACTTTCTTCTATTCCGAAGTATGGGGACTTAGTAGATCGTATCGGTGAGAACTTAACGATGAGTTTTACCTTTAACGAAGCTCTGGGACTTTATCCATTTATTTCGAAAATCGATTCAATTGAAAAACTACAGTTAACAGGTACTGATTTTCAACCGGCTGGGACTTATTATTTCAAACTCGATGATCAGTCGCTAGCGACGGCGAAAACGGAGCTTAAAACCCATTTGAACCTGGAAGATCAAATTGAAGATCCCAATGGGAATATGAATGCTATAGAAGAAGAGCAGGATTCAACAACGCCTTAAATGGAATGCTCGAAATTAAATTAAGAGTAAAAATAAGGTCTAAAGGGAGCAGACAACGTGTCTGCTTCCTTTTTATGTTAATGATTACAGTTAGTCATAATAGGGAATGGAAGGGAAGAACTGTAGAAAGGGGACTAATGAAGATGTCAGGGATTGCATTCGTTAAAAAATTAGGTAAAGAAATAGGAGAAGATCGCGTAACAAGTCTTGCAGCAGAATTAGCATACTACTTTATGCTCTCGATTTTTCCTTTACTTATTTTAATTCTTTCAATTCTTCCATACTTATCGATTGACAAACAGGAAGCAGTGGATTTTCTTACAAAATATGCTCCGGGAGAAACCGGAAGTATACTTCAGGATAACGTTCTATCAATCATAAGTGAGCCGCAGGGAGGGCTCTTAACGATTGGTTTACTTGGGACTCTCTGGTCTGCATCGAACGGTATGATGGCTCTGATGCGGGCTCTTAACCTTGCATATGACGTTGAAGAAACGAGATCTTTTATTAAAGCTAGGTTGCTTTCAATTTGCCTAACAGTTGGACTTATACTTGTCTTTATTGTCACACTTGTTCTACCTGTTTTCGGTGACGTCATTATAGATGCTGTTACTTCGACACTTAATCTTCCGAGCTCGACTGAGTTTCTTTTCCGTATTTTACGTTGGGTTATTGCTGTAGGAATAATGGCGTGTATTCTGGCAGCTCTTTATCGATTTGCTCCTAATAAGCATTTTCCATTTAAAGAGGTTATTATTGGAGCGATCGTTGCCACGATTGGCTGGCAAGTGATTTCTCTTGCTTTCGCTTTTTACGTAAGTAATTTCGGTAACTATTCAGCAACTTACGGTAGTCTTGGTGGTGTTATCATCTTAATGCTCTGGTTCTATTTAACGGGCATCATTCTTCTCGTAGGCGGTGAGGTTAACGCGCTTCTCCATAAGAACAGAAGGAGAGCAACGACTTCAGTAGAAAGCGAACAAATCGGATTTTAGTGAGTCAGTGGTAATTGAATAGTGAAAGTTGTTCCATACGATGGGGCACTACTTACCTTAATCGTTCCCTTATGATTTTGAATAATTTGTTTACAGAGGAATAGGCCAAGTCCTGTTCCTTTTTCTTTTGTTGTATAAAAAGGTTGGAAGACCTTTTGTTGAGTGGACGTATCCATGCCAGCTCCGTTATCACTAATTTTGATCGTAACGGAGTGAAGACGCTTTGCAATTGATAATGAAATTTTTCCGCTTTCTTTATTACTACTACGAATGGATTCCATACTATTCTTGATCATATTTAAGAACACTTGCTTAAATTGTCCTGAATCGATCGTCACTTCGAGTGGTTCTGTAAAGTGATTTAGATTCGTAGTAATATCACATCTGTTCAAAGTCGCCTGGCTATGGAAAAGAAGAATAATATTTTTTAGGAAAGGAACAACATCAATACGCTCTTTAATATGTTCTATAGGACGTGCAGCTTGAAGAAATTCTTCAATCAATGTATTGGTTCGATGGATTTCTGATAATAGTAAATCAGCTATGTCGTTTTTGTGTAGTTTATCTAAATCGGGTTTAATGAGCTGGAGGAAACCTTTCATGATGGTAAGAGGATTTTTGATTTCATGTGCTACACCTGCTACAAGATAATGAACGGTGCTGAGTGTTTTATTTTCATAAGCTAAAGCTTCAAGCTTCTCGATTAACTCGTTGTATTCCTCTAATGAGCAAGGTGATGGATAATGTTCTGGCATTAGAGGGAGTTTTTTTTCGACTTTCAGGTTAGTGTGATCCACTCACGCCACCCCTTTCCTTAACTTTTCATTAGCGCATAGTTATACCTTACCACCATGAAAATGCGAAGATTGAAAGTTCATAGGAAAGAATTCGAGTTTTTTTGTTGATCTATGTAGAATATCGTCACTAAAAAAAGAGCCTGCAAGTTGCACAGACTCTAACGAAGCTACGAAGGCTGATAGCCAGCGTCTTCAATTGTTTGCATGATTGCCGATGGATCAACGGCATCTTCATCATATACAATGGTCACTGTTTCTTCATTCAGATCGGCGAGAGCTCGATCGATACCGTTTAAAGAGAGAAGCGCAGATTCAATGCGTTGAATGCAGTCTTCACCTTTCATGCCGGATACAGATACCGTCATTTCATTCATAAAACAAACTCCTTTCTTACTCTACTTGCCTTTACCCATATTAGAAGGAGTTTAATCGAACTAAGGTTTATTCGGTGTTTCGTTAGCAAGCTGTTCAAGCGACTTAATCTTGCCGTGTGGGTTTTGCGCTTCTTTTCTTTTTCGAAATTGCCTTTCACGCTGGCCTTTTGATTGACTCATGTGTTGTCACCCCTTATTAGTTGTTCATTCATAAGGTGACCATTCAGAACAATTGTAGTCACTGCAAATTCTGGTTGTGAAGTTGAACAAAGGTAAAACCTTTCTCTTGGAGAATAGGAACGGATAGTTTCACGCCTTCTGACGTTCCACTTTTTGGTTGATTCATATGTAACAAAGCGATATCGCCAGGTTTGGCCGTCATAAGAGCGTTTTTCACTTGTCCGCTTGTAAAAGTCGCACCAGCATCTCCAAGAATGGTATAGTTTACAATTTGTATACCAAGATCCTTAGCGATTTGAACTGCCACTTCATCGTAATAGGCCGTTCCTGACCGAAACATAGTTGATTTCGATCCTGTAAGTTGTTCGATTTTCTTCTGGTTTTCTTTGACTTCCGCAATCACTTCTTTGACTGAACCCGTTCCTGAAATACCCCACGCGGAATTACCGTTTACAGATAGAGGTTGATGATGGGTGCCATGATTTTCAATCTGAAATAGCGGATCAGTAGCGAGCTGCTGAAATAGTTTGGTGTTTTCTTCAATCCATCTGCTATTAATGAAAAGGGTTGAAGGGACCTGCTCTTCTTTTAAAAATCTGATAAGTTCACGGTCGACGTTATTGCCATGTGGTCCACCACATGCATCGAAGGTAAGAGCGATTTCTTTTTCTGATGTTTCAAAGTGCGTTTGGACCCCTGTGACGCGTTCCCCCCATTCATTTGGCTTAAGCGTTTCGTATTTTGAACGAATTAGTTCGGTTGGCACTTCACGATGCATATAGGGAATAGGTCTTTTAATGAAGGATGCTTCAGAAAAGGAGTGTTGGGCTTCTCGTTGCTGACAAGCAGAGATAAGAAGAATGGATAGTATAAGAAAAGCTGTTTTCATATTCGTCAATTTCATCACCTTTTCAAGCTTATCACACAATATTTGGATGTAGTGATGGATATTAAAAAAACCTCCCAACAAGGGAGGTTTCATTCATACTTTTATAACGTTAATCTTAGATCGTATGCAAAAAGAAGTTAATGAAAAATAAACTCGCGATAATATACATTGGAACAGGAACTTCTTTTGCTTTTCCTAAAGCAATTTTAAGAAAAGGATAGGCAATAAAGCCAAATGCAATACCGTCTACAATACTATACGTGAGTGGAATCATCACTATGATTAAGAACGCCGGAAACCCTTCAGAGAAATCTTGTAACGAGATGTTCTGAATGGATGTGATCATCAGTCCGCCTATAATAATAAGAACTGGGGCGATCGCAGAATCAGGAATCATCTTGAAGACAGGTATGAAAAAGAGAGACGTTAAGAACAATAATCCTGTTGTGATGGACGTTAAACCAGTACGACCTCCTGCAGAAATACCTGAGGCGCTCTCGACAGTTGAAACGGTAGGACTTGTGCCGAAAAGTCCAGACGAGATAGCTGAAATGGCATTTGCTTTGTAAGATTTATCGAATTTCGATTGATCTGGAAGTAAGCCGTGAAGCAAGCCCATATTCTCAAAAACAAGAATCATCGCCATTGAAAAGGTTGCGATCCAGAAAGGGAGCATAAGAATATCATCGAATGACATCGCTCCAAAGACAGCTCCGTATGAGGAAAAAGAGAAACTTTCCTGTTTTCCGGTTGAAATTAAGCCAAGTGACCAGGCAAGTGCTGTCCCGAGAAGCATGCTAATTAAGAAATGACCTTTTACATTTCGAATAAACAGAATAGCTGCTATTGCAAGCGTTACAAGAGTTGCCATAACATGAGCAGATCCAAGGTTTCCAAGTTCTACAAAAGTCGAATCGCTAGAAACGACAATGCCACCTTTTTGTAATCCGATAAATGTTAAGAACAAACCTATTCCGACAGTAATGGCTTCTTTTAATGATCTTGGGATTGACTTCGACAGGACACCTGAAAGTGGTGTGAATGCCGTGATGGCAAAGAGAATCCCTGCAACAAAGACGGAAGCAAGCGCCACCTCCCAACTTAATCCCATTGATTCAACCATTGTATACGTAAAGAACGCATTGACACCCATTCCTGGTACGAGGATAATCGGTGCATTTGCATAAAAACCAATTAACAGGCAGCCGAACACTGACGTCAGGACTGTTGCAATCATTCCTGCTTCGAAAGGAATTCCTGCATCAGCAAGGATTGACGCGTTAACCGCTGCAATATAAACAATCGTAAAAAATGATGTAATGCCTGCAAGAATTTCTTTCTTCAGTGAAGTATCGTGAGCCTGAAAATCAAAATTAATTTTCGTTTTCACTTTATTCCCTTCTTACTTGTGTTTCCCTCTCCCACCCGTGTATTTGATTAAATCAAATCACCAATAAAATAGTATAACAGAGCCTTGATCTTTTTTATAGTGGAAAAATACGTAATGACCTCATTCAGTCACTTTGATAAAATAAGTGGGGTATATAATTTGTTATAAGGAAAGAAGGCTTTTACATGCGTAATACATTATCTGCTCTTCAATGGGCCGTTTTTATGATTGCAGGGTCAATCGTTGCTCCGGTTGCTATCGCTAGCTTGTTCCATATGGATCCTCCCATGGCAGCAGGCTTCGTACAAAGAACGATGTTTGTGCTTGGCGTAGCCGGAATACTTCAAGTAACGTTCGGTCATCGCTTACCTATTAATGAAGGTCCTGCCGGGTTATGGTGGGGAGTATTTGTGCTTTATGCAGGATTAAGCTCTACCCTTTTCGGATCTGATATAGAGACGCTACAAGCACTTGAGCTAGCAATGATTGCAAGCGGAGTGATCTTCATTCTTCTTAGTGCGTTTGGATTAGTAGAAAAGTTATCTCGTCTCTTTACACCGGTCGTGACAGGAATTTATCTCTTGCTTCTTGTTGCTCAACTTAGCGGATCGTTTCTAAATGGAATGATGGGTGTGGGTTATTTAAAAGAAGGCATTGATCTTAGAATTGCTGGACTATCGCTTTTACTTGTATTTATCTCGATTTGGTTTTCACGTTCTATGCCTGCTATGATTCAACAATACAGTATTCTCATTATCCTAATTATAGGGTGGATCATTTTTGCGGTGCTTGGACTAGCCAAACCGATCGTTGTTCCTGAGGGAGGAATGATTGAGCTCCCTGAGGTACTTGCATTTGGGTATCCTACATGGGATTCCGGCATGATAATCACAGCTTTTCTAGTCACGCTGCTTCTTCTCACCAACATGATTGCAAGTATTCGCGTAGTCGAAGAGGTGTTGAGT
The DNA here is from genome assembly GCF_056173665.1 of Anaerobacillus sp. QJM3NY_17. NCBI lineage: Bacteria > Bacillati > Bacillota > Bacilli > Caryophanales > Bacillaceae > Anaerobacillus > Anaerobacillus sp. QJM3NY_17. The sequence continues at coordinate 1,485,519 of NZ_CM149685.1, forward strand.
AAGTTGGCAAATACAAAGCCAATGGGACGCTATAGACAAGCAGGTTTTGTTTCAGGTATAAATCAATTACTTGGAGGCGTTTTTTCTGCGGTGGGAAGCGTGCCGATCTCAGGTGCCGCTGGATTTATATTAACAACAGGATTAAAGCAGAGACTTCCTTTTGTACTTGGAAGTGGATTTATTATTATCATTAGTTTGTTTCCAGCTTTAATGGGCTTCTTTGCAGCGCTACCGGAACCGGTTGGGTATGCTGTTATCTTTATTGTATTTGTGAATATGGTTGGAATTGCTTTCAATGAGTTTAAGAAAGATCAGTCAGAGGGAAAACCATTTATAATAGGGATTTCCTTTATGGTTGGTATTGGAACTATGTTTATTCCGCCCGAAGCCTTTCAGCAAGCACCTCCAATTGCGGCGTCTATTCTAAACAATGGACTTATTCTCGGTTCCATTACTGCGATTTTGACAGAGCAAATTCTCTACAAAAAACACCGTAAGGAAACATCTCTTCGTGATTAATGTCACAGGACTAGTTCTTTTCTTATGTTAAAATGAAAGTAGAACAGGGGAGGAGAATGTTGCAATGAAAAAATACAATAAAATTCTTGTAGCCTTTGATGGATCTGACCTGAGTGTTAAAGCATTAAATGAAGCGATCGCTATGGCAAAAGAAAATGACTCTCTTGAAATTGACGTTGTCACAGCATTAAATCCTACAGCGCAAATTAGCTCTGCTGTTGTTTACGCGAGTATCTTAAATGAACTCAGAAAAGAAGCGGTGGATATGCTGAAGGGGATTAGCGAAAAGTTAGACGTTCAGCTACCAAATCATAAAGTGAAGACAATGGTTCTTGAAGGGAACCCTGGAAATGAAATTGTGAAATATGCAGATGAGCATCATCGTGACCTTATTATTATGGGGAGTAGGGGGCTGAACGGATTACGTGAGTGGTTCCTCGGAAGCGTGAGTCATACGGTCCTTCAGCGTTCTCATTGTCCCGTATTAATCATTAAATAACTCAAAACCCGGCATTTCTGCCGGGTTTTATTATTTCTCCACATATGTAATTGTGTTTTCCTGACCAATAATTGCTTTAGCAGCATAGCCAATAAAAAGCCCGTTGTCTACAACACCTGGAACCTGATTAAGATTGTCGTGCAAAGTAGAGGGGTAATTAATTTCTCCGAACTGACAATCGACGATGTAGTTGCCATTATCCGTGACGTAAAATGAACCTTCTTTTTTTCGTATGGCCGTTTGACATCCAAATTTCTTTAAAGCGTTAATGGTTTTTAAATATCCAAAAGGAACGATTTCTACTGGAAGAGGAAATGTCCCAAGCTTTTTCACAAATTTATTAGAGTCAGCAACAACGATCATATGTGTCGAATGATAAGCGATAATTTTTTCGCGAAGTAAGGCACCGCCCCCTCCTTTTATAAGGGTTAAATCTTCTGTTAATTCATCTGCCCCATCAATCGTTAAATCAATGGAGGACACTTCTTCAAGGGATAGAAGGGGAATGCCGTTTTCACGAGCGAGTATTTCAGTATTAGTCGATGTTGCTACTCCCTTAATATCCAATCCCTCTTTAACCATTCGCGCGATTTTGAGGATTGTCCAATAGACAGTACTGCCTGTGCCAAGCCCAACAATCATGCCATTCTGAACATAGTTAGCGGCTTCTTCGCCTGCGCGTTGTTTTTCGTTCAAAATTCAACCACTCCTTTTCTATCTATGCTAACCCATTAATTATAATCGTAATGTACCCCGTTTCCCAATAATGAATTTTGTAAGCGCATACTTCATTGGTGTGATAAGGATCTCTTGAATATGCCATTTTCTATCATGATATTTATAGGTTATTTATACCATGTTGTTTAGTTACTAATCTTTGCACGGTTAGCAGGAAAGACGTATAATGCATACTGTCAGACTGTTCGCGTGACTAGCTTGATAGCAGGTGAACATACTATTTCAATAGGGTGATTCACTTGTAACAAAATGGTTTGCGATAGGTGAGTTAACGAAAAATAGGAAATGAGCTGGAGGGAATAAGATGTCAAAACAACAAATTGGTGTTATTGGATTGGCGGTCATGGGGAAGAACCTCGCGATGAACATCGAAAGTCGCGGCTATTCTGTTTCTGTGTATAACCGATCTGAAGAAAAAACAAAGGAAATGATGTCAGAAGTTGAAGGACGAAATTTTCAGGATACATACAGCATTGAAGAGTTCGTTCAATCTCTAGAAACACCTAGAAAAATTTTGCTAATGGTGAAAGCTGGCATGCCGACGGATGCGACGATTGACCAGCTGCTTCCACATCTTGATAAAGATGATATCATCATTGATGGCGGGAATGCGTTCTTTAAAGACACGCAAAAGCGTAGCGAAGATTTGAAAGAAAAAGGTATTCGATTTATTGGTACTGGTGTTTCTGGTGGAGAAGAAGGCGCACTTAATGGTCCTTCTATTATGCCTGGTGGACAACCGGATGCGTTTAGTGAAGTTGAAGATATCTTTAAGGCGATCGCTGCAAACGTAGATGGCGATCCTTGTACAACATATATCGGTCCAGATGGAGCAGGTCACTATGTGAAAATGGTGCATAACGGCATCGAGTATGGTGACATGCAGCTAATCGGTGAAGCTTATTACATGATGAAGAACGTGCTTGGTCTTTCTACTGATGAGCTTCACGAAGTATTTAAAGAATGGAATAAAGGTGAGCTTGATAGCTACCTTATCGAAATTACAGCTGATATCTTTACGAAGAAAGACCCTGAAACAGGCAAAGCGCTTGTAGATGTCATTCTTGATACAGCTGGACAAAAAGGTACAGGTAAATGGACAAGTCAAAGTGCTCTTGATCTTGGTGTACCACTTTCAATCATTACGGAATCTGTTTTCTCCCGCTTTATTTCTGCAATGAAAGAAGAGCGTGTGAAAGCAAGCAAGCTTCTTGCTGGCCCTAATGTACCAGCGTTTGATGGTAATAAAGAAGAACTAATTGAGAAGATCCGTAAAGCTCTTTACTTGAGTAAGATTTGTTCTTACGCACAAGGCTTCGCACAAATGCGTTCTGCTTCAGATGAGTATGATTGGAATCTAGATTATGGTTCAATCGCTATGATCTTCCGCGGTGGTTGCATAATCCGCGCTGGTTTCCTTCAAAACATTAAAGAAGCCTATGACCGTGAGCCTAGCTTAACGAACCTTCTTCTTGATCCATACTTCAAGGAAATCGTTGAATCTTATCAGGGTGCTGCTCGTGATATCGTTTCACTTGCTGTACAGCGTGGAATTCCTGTTCCTGGGCTTGCAAGCGCGATTGCTTACTATGACAGCTATCGTAGCGAAACTCTTCCAGCAAACCTTCTACAGGCGCAGAGAGACTACTTCGGCGCTCACACGTATCAGCGTATTGATCGCGAAGGTGTGTTCCACACAGAATGGCTTGAAGACTAAAAGTTAAACAAAAACCGCTAATCACTTCCTTAAGGGAGGGTTAGCGGTTTTTTACTTTCAGTTTTTAAATTTATACACCATCTTTTTACCAACTTGAATGAATCGCAATAGACCGCCAATGAGTATGAGTAAAAAACTAGCATAAATGAATGACCATTTGATTGAGGTGAAGAACGGTGCAGCCCATGAAATGAATGGGAACGTAGTTGGATAAAAATACATCACAGCAGATGTTGAAATGTTTTCTAAGTAATCAAATAGAACACCGAAAGAGGGGAGTAAGTTTAGAAGTAGCCAATTTTCGTTGGAAATAGTTCGAAAGAGAACAGTAATCGATGTGGTTAAAAAGAACCAGTAAACGAGTGGCCAAATAATATCAAAGCTGAAACGCTCTTTAATATAATAGCTTCTCCCGCTTTCTCCATATTGCTCTGCAACGCTATAAAGCTTTTCAGGAGTATAAAAGAAAGAGCCATCAGGAGAATCACTTGTCCTAGTGACTTCATACGATCTTTCCGATACTTCAGGAAGAATAAATGCGAGGAATAAGGCGAAAATGACTACAGAGAGAAACCAAATACTTGGAGTCAATCGAGAACTTAACTTTCTAGAAAGATAAAGTAGGGACTTCATGAAAACCCTCCATATTATCAGTATGGGTATATCAATCATAGAAGGTAGTAAGAAAGCCAGGGATTCACCCTGGCTTTCTTTGTACTATGCTTCTTTTAATCCTTCAAACAATAAAACGCGAGCAGGTGATGCATCTGTTCCCTGAAGTTTTAAAGGTGCGGCAACCATGAAGTATTCTCCAGCCGCCACGTCTTTTAGGCGTAAGCCTTCCATGATGATAACATCCTTTTCGAATAAAGAGCGGTGTGTAGGGTGTTCAGGCTGGCTGCGTTCAATACCAAGACCATCTACGCCAACTCCGCGGATGTTTCGCTCTGCAAGGTAGCGTGCAGCGTCTTCACCAACGAAAACGAAGTCAAAGTTAAATTCCTCTTCGAAAGAGTTTTGTGATTTGAAAAGGATAAAGTCTCCTTCTTGGATGTCTTCAGCTTCAATATCTTTATCAGATATCGCACCTTTTACATTGGTGACGTCGATTACTTTGGCTTTTCCAACAAGATCTTCTTGATTAATTGATTCAATCGTTGCGCCATCATTCATCATATGAAGCGGAGCATCTACGTGAGTGCCCGTATGTACATCAAGAGATAGACGAGACTCTGTTACATGGCCATTCGTCGTCGTGTTGATTTCAGGCTGTTTTTCTTCCTTGTTCTTATAAACGGCCATTCCATTAAAGATAGGTGCACTTACATCATACATTTTCATTAAGAAACACTTCCTTTCAAATAGTAGTGTATATGATAAAGAAAGATACGTGAAGCACGTATCTTTCTTTTGTCATTTTGAATCAATTACGACGAATCGCAGAAACTACGATGTTTGTCGAATAGGAACACAAAGCACGTGTTCAATTTATAGAGTTCCAGTGTCTCGATTACTTTACTCTTTCGGTAGGGGCCACCAGTGTAAGTTATCATTTTCAAGAAGTTTATCTGCTGCTTTAGGTCCCATAGATCCAGCCGGGTAGTTCGGGAAGTCTTGTTCTTTCTCGTTAGCCCATGTCACGGAAATAGGGTCAATGAACTGCCATGAGAGAGCTACTTCATCCCAGCGAGCAAAGTTTGTTGCATCCCCACGCATCACGTCATGAAGCAAGCGTTCATATGCTTCAGGGGAGTTCATGTTGTTTTCTTGATCGTTATTGAAATTCAACTGGATCGGTGTTGTTTTACGCATATCGCCTGTATCTTTGGCATTCAAGTGAAGCGTAATGCCTTCTTCAGGTTGAATGTGAATGACCAGGATATTCGGTCCGAGCTTGCCACTTTCATTCTTATAAAGGTTCATTGGCAAGTCTTTGAACTCAATCAGAATTTTAGTAGATTTATTTGTCATTCGTTTACCAGTGCGAATATAGAATGGAACACCAGCCCAGCGGAAATTATCAATCATTAGCTTCGCTGCAACGAATGTTTCTGTATTTGATTCTTCATCCACATTATCTTCTTCACGGTAGCCTGGTAATGTCTCTCCATCTACTTCGCCTTGTTTGTATTGACCGCGAACGAAGTAGTCATTTACTTCTTCCGGTTTAACTGCACGAAGCGCGCGAAGCACTTTAACCTTCTCACCGCGAATCTCTTCTGTTGAGAGGCTAACAGGTGGTTCCATCGCTAGAAGTGAAACCATCTGTAGGACATGGTTTTGGACCATATCACGTAGAGCGCCAGATTTTTCATAGTATCCACCACGTGTTTCGACACCAACCGTTTCACTAGAAGTAATCTGGATATTTGAAATGTGGCGACTGTTCCAGAGTGGTTCAAACATTGAGTTGGCGAAGCGAATCGCTTCGATATTCTGCACCATTTCTTTTCCAAGATAGTGATCGATACGATAAACTTCATCTTCAGAGAACACTTGGCGAATTTCATCATTCAGCTTTTGAGCTGATGGGAAATTGTGGCCAAAAGGTTTTTCGATAACGAGGCGATTAAAGCCGTCACCATCTGTTAAACCTTCAGAGTCTAGATTTAATGCAATTGTTCCAAAGAATTCTGGAGCCATCGCCATATAAAAAATGCGATTTCCTGGAATATTAAATTTCTCATCAAGCGATTGTGTTAATTCATTTAATTCCTGGTAAGATTCTTTCTTCGTAACATCAAATGGTTGATAGAAGAAGTGACTGCTAAATTCTTCATGCTTGTCATCTTTATCCATGCATGCTGTATGTATAACAGAGTCATGAACATTTGAACGGAATTCTTCATTAGTAAGTTGTCTTCTTGCTACTCCAACAACAGCGAAATCCTCTGCAAGTACTCCCTTGCAATAGAGGTTATAGAGTGATGGAAATAGCTTGCGTTTGGCAAGATCTCCTGTTGCACCGAAAATCACGATAACAGAAGCCTGTTTTGATGGTTGATTCATCTTTGTGACCTCACTTTTTGATTATTGCTGTTCCAGAGGGAACTTATGGAAGGAACAGTGAATTCCTTAATTCATCAGTAAAGACTGTTAATGATAAAACGTCTGCTGAAATTCTATCGATCCCGTAATAGAAGATATTACCGGGTTCCCAAGTAAAAATTTTATAGCTTTTTCGCGTTAAAATCAAATTGTGTGATTGAAGTTACAGTAGGATTTTGAAAAATAAATATAATGGTATATGGCTGTAAGCGATACCAAGCTGATTCCTTTGCGGAAAGGTGTGTGCAAGGATTTTGAAGGGAAGATTCGTAAATTTTTTTGAAATAGAATGAATGGATTCAATTACGGCGAATATAGTAGGTAAGTGATTGAGAAGAAAAGGGAGGATGAGTACAATGCTTAAAAAACTGGTCATCTTCTTCCTGCTTATTGCTTTCAGTATTTCATGTTCAACTGTTGAGGAGAAGTCTCAAGATTCAGGAGAAGTGGAAGCAGAGCGCACAGAATCTGTTCAAAGTATCGTAATGAAGCAAGGGTATAACGTGTTAAATGCGATTAAATCGAAAGATGGCAAAGAGCTTTCTAAATTTGTTCACCCAAAAAAAGGTGTGCTATTTTCTCCCTATGGAACGATAGAAGTAAAACGAGCTCAAGTGTTTATGCCAGCTCAACTAAAAGAGTTCTTTAAGAACTCTAAGCAGCTTGAATGGGGAACAGAAGCAGGAAGAGGCGATCCCATTCGTTTATCGCCTGAGGAATATTTTAATGCATATGTATACGATGTAGAATTTAGCGAGACGGAAATCGTTACGTTTGATGGCATTCATCGGGAAACAAATAGCATACAGAATATTAAGGATGTGTTTCCGGAAAGTCACTATGTAGAATTTTTTGTGCCCGGATCGGAAGAATTCGAAGGAATGGATTGGAAAAGTCTTAAATTGGTATTCTCTGAATATAACGGACAATTCTATTTAATTGGAATTATTCATGATCAATGGACACCTTAATGTGAACAAATCGTGTCACGAATTTGAAATTTACGTGTGAGATGTACCTCATTGGTTGCTCAATCCGAGAAACTTTCTTATCCTTAAAAGGTAGATTATTGTGATAAGGAGAAGAAATCTAATGAATGAAGTTAAACAACGGAATTATACACCATGGATTGTCGGGCTATCAATTGCAGTGAATGTGCTCGTTGTTGTCCTTTTTTTCCTACCTGAGTATAGTGGTGACGTAGGATTTGATATTACGCTGCTCCCTTTGCTAAATGCTGTTTTTAATAGCTTTACATTTGTTTTCTTAGTAGCAGCGCTCATTTTTATTATGCAAAAGAATATTAAAATGCATAAGCGGTTTATTTTTGCTGCTTTTACAACAACGGCACTCTTTCTCGTTTCATATGTGACGTATCATGGGCTTTCTGAATCCACTTCGTTTGGAGGAGAAGGCATCATCGTTCCCATTTACTTCTTTATTTTAATTACGCACATTATTTTAGCTGCCGCTATTGTTCCTCTGGCTTTAATTACGGTTACGAGAGGATTAAACATGCAAGTGGCTAAACACCGTAAAATCGCTAGGTGGACGATGCCGATCTGGCTGTATGTTAGTATTACAGGTGTTGTCGTTTACTTGATGATCTCACCATATTATTAAGGCCTTATATAAAAAGTCTGAAGCGTCCGCTTCGGGCTTTTTTTATGACTAAGTTAATGAGTGGGGGAAAGATTAACAACAGTATAAATAGCATTTAGTAAGCTCGCTAACCTCCTGTATAGTGTGTTTTAAGGAAGGATAGGCTACTATTATATGATTGCGTGTGGCATAAGAGCGGATCTTATGCTACTTTTGTTAGTGTACGTATTATATCAAGGAGGTACGACTATGAGTGTTCATATTGGTGCAAAACAAGGGGATATTGCGGAAACGATTCTACTACCAGGAGATCCGCTTCGTGCTAAGTATATCGCAGAGACATTCCTAGAAGATGTCGTTTGCTACAACGAAGTAAGAGGTATGCTTGGATATACAGGTACATATAAAGGCGAACGAATTTCTGTTCAAGGAACTGGAATGGGTGTTCCATCTATTTCGATTTATGTGAACGAATTGATTCAGAGCTATGGTGTTAAGAATCTTATTCGTGTTGGAACATGTGGAGCATTAAAGAAGGAAGTGCAAGTAAGAGATGTTATTCTTGCGATGAGCGCGACATCGGATTCAGGTGTGAATCGCCTTCAGTTTAACGGTATGGATTTTGCTCCTACAGCTGATTTTAATCTTTTGAAAAACGCTTACGACGCTGCAGCTGAAAAGGAAATGAGCGTTCATGTAGGGAATGTGTTTACAAGTGATTCCTTCTACCGTGACAATCCGGAAATCTTCCAGCAGCTTGCTGACTACCAGGTACTTGGTGTAGAAATGGAAACTTCTGCTCTCTATACAATTGCTGCGAAGTTCGGCGTGAATGCCTTAACGGTGTTAACCGTTAGCGACCATATCGTAACGGGGGAAGAAACGACCTCTGAAGAACGACAAACAACCTTTAAAGAGATGATGATTATTGCCCTTGAAGCGGCATTAAAACAAAAATAAAACGAGAAGAAGACGGCTAATAAAAAGCTCGTCTTCTTTTTTTGTTTTCATTTAGCATTAATTGCTTTTGTGACTCATTTATCCCAAGAAATGCATATTTCATACGTTATCTCCAAAAGCTAGAACTAACGTATGAGGGGGGATTTACAATGGTTAGAAGGAGAACAATCAAACGACTTCATAAATTGAAAGAAATGGATCAGCAATCGGATAACCAACAAAACAACAAAACCACCCTTCAAGTGCTTATTTTAGATAACTTCAGCGATTGTGATGACCTTGTTCATCGAACTTTCCCGGAGCTAAGCATTTCAATTATTTATTTCCTGCATTTAGTTAACGATCAACTGCTGAAGATGGAGTTGCTTGAACCCCTTTACCATGCTTCTGAAGAAGCTTCCCTACCTTTCCTTAGAAGATCGAACTTTCACAAATCAGATGATGAGAAGAAGCTAATTGATGGCATTTTAAAGGGAGAGGCTGTTGTTTTTCATAAAGAACAAGCTTATTTAATTAATATTTCTGGACCAAAGCAGCGTGAAATTCAGCCTTCCGAAACGGAAACAACGATTACAGGACCACATGAAGGATTTGTGGAGAGCAGTGAAATCAATCTCTCTATGATCCGAAGACGTGTGAGAAGTTCACACTTAAAGATTAATGAAATTCCAGTAGGTGAAGTGGCAAAAGGAAGCGTCTATGTTCTTCATATTAAAGGAATTGCAAATGATGAAATCGTTCAAGATTTGACTAATAGGATTGAAAAAATTGAAATTGATGCCGTTTATGATTCACATATTCTTACTCAATTAATTGAGGATCAGCCTAATGCGCTTTTTCCGCAATTTATGTTAAGAGAAAGGCCGGATGCGATTGCAGCAGCACTTGTAGAAGGAAAAGTCGTCATTGTTATGGACGGTAGTCCTGCAGTGATTATTACCCCTTCAAGCTTCTTTGACTTCTTTCAAACGGGTGATGACTATTACCAAAGGTGGATTACTGGAACGGCCACAAGACTACTGCGCTTTGGTGCATTCATGATTACGATTGGATTTACCGCCCTATACGTTGCCGTCACATCCTTTCATTATGAAATGATTCCACAGTCACTTCTAACAACTCTTGCCGGTTCAAGAAGCAAAGTACCATTTGATCCTTTATATGAAGCGTTAATTATGGAAGTTACTCTGGAATTTTTACGTGAAGCAGGTGCTCGCCTGCCTACAAAAGTAGGACAAACGATCGGTATTGTAGGCGGTATTGTCATAGGGCAAGCGGCTGTTCAGGCTGGTATTACAAGCAACGTTCTCATTATTGTGGTGGCAAGCTCTGCCATTGCTTCTTTTGTAGTTCCAAGTTATGTAATGAGTGCAAGTATCCGTCTAACGCGGTTCGGTTTAATTCTACTCGCAGGATTACTTGGCAATCTCGGAATCGTGATTGGATTGACGATTCTTGTGATTCATTTAAGTAGCTTAACGAGCGTTGGAGCACCATATTTAGCACCCTTATCCCCATTTTTCAAGAAAGACTGGGGCGACTTCTTATTAAGGGCTCCTTACTCATTAATGAAAACGAGACCAGCTATACCGAGAAGTTCAAATAAGAAAAAAGTGAAGTAAGTAGCTGATAGAAATTGAGGGATATTAATGTCGGAAAAAATAGCGCCATTCCACCTCGCCATCCTGATTTATATGATTCAATCAGGTGTAACGCTATATAAATTACCTCGAATGCTCGCGGTGAGTTTCGGAACAAACGGCTGGGTTATGATTCTCATTATTTCCCTCATTGCTGGATTAAACATCTTTCTCGTTTCTCTTGTGAATCGTTTTCGGAGGGGAGAGAATGTATTTGAAATTATGGAAGGGCTTGTTCCGCAAAAGGTTCTTGCCCCTTTTTATGTCATATTAGCGCTTATATGGTCAATTCTCCCTCTTCTTGTAGGAAAAGACTACATGCTCATCACGCAAGTCCTTGCTTTTCAAAATACCAGTTTGCTGTTGCTGTATAGTATCATCTTGCTCCTCGCCTTATATCTTGTCGTTAAAGACATTTATACGATTACGAAAACAACAACCGTTTTCTTTTTTTTGACGATTTGGATGACGTTCATGCTTATTTATCATATTCCTTATTCTTCTTTGATGCGCTTAACACCATTTATCTTTAAAGATGGGAGTAATCCTATTCAAGGACTGATCGAGGTCTATACTGCCTTCTTAGGCTTTGAAATTGTGCTCTTTCTCTTTCCTTATATTGATCAAACAAAGCCTAAATGGTTTCGAAGTGTTTATGTTGGACATGTAATTACAACAGTTGTCTATGGGCTTACATGTTTCGTTTCATTTATGTATTTTTCATTTGATCAGCTTAAATTAACTAGTTTTCCAGTGCTGAATTTGATTGCTTATATTGAAATCGAGCTTATTGAGAGGATTGAAAGTCTTGTTTTCAATTTGTTCTTAATGAAAATTCTTATAACCGTCGTTATGTATTTATGGGCAGCGAAGCTCCTGCTCAATAGAGCAATACCTGCTATTAATGAAAAGTGGTGTGTATTCATTCTCATCTTTGTGGCCTATTTGATCACGTTAAAGGTGGATGTAGCATACGAGCTAGCGCCCTGGCTATTAATTTTTGGATTAGCAGCTGCAGGGATTGCATTTGGGCTTCCTATACTATTGCTCGTAACGCTTTGGATCAGAAGTATAAGGAGGAAACGACATGCGGAATAACAAAAAGCTATGTATTGTTATCTTAGCCGTGATCGTTCTGACAAGTTGTAATGACAAGAAAGTAATTGAAGACCTGGCGATTATTAGTATGATTGGTTTTGATCGAATAGAAGGGGAGGAAGGAAAGTTAAAAGTAACGGCTTCATTCCCCGATTTATCAAGTGAGACATCCCAGCAGGACGAAATCATTGATACGGTAGCCAATTCAAAAAAAGAAGCTGAAGATCTTCTCTCATCCAAAACGAGGCAACAGGTTGTCAATGGACAAATTCATTCAATCATAATAGGAAGAACACTTGCTGAAGAAGGGGTCAGTCGTGTCATTACATCGATGGAACGAGATCAGGAAATTGGTTCACAAGTGAAGCTTGTCATGGCGTTTGGAGAAGGGGAAGAGATCATTAAGACAGATGTCGAACCGGATGTAGGTAGCTATGTTGACAAAATGTTAAAAACGGAAACGGATAAATTTACGATTCCAGAGATGGACATCTTTCATTTTTCAAGAGATTACTTTGATGACGGCATTGATCCGGTGGCCCCTCTTTTTAGCAGAGTAGATGATGATTTAGTATTAATGGGAACTGCTCTTTTTCGAGAAGATAAGTATGTAGCCCATTTGGATTTACTTCAGTCAAAGGTTTTATTGTTTCTTCTTGGGAAAGTAAAAAGAGGGGAATTAACAATTAAAATTCCGGATGGTGATAACATCCGCAACCTACATTTTGATTATATTAAGAGTAATAGGAAAATTAAGGTTGTTAAAAGTAATGGTAAGGTGGATCACATTCTAATAAATGTGAAGATGCGTGGCTCAGTCATTGAGGATACAGGAGCAAAAGAAATTTCAAGTACTAACGAAACTAAGAAAATTGAAAAGGTAATTGCGGAACATATTGAACGTGACGCGGAGGGGATTCTTAAAGTGTTAAAGGAAAATCAAACGGATAGTCTTGGACTAGGGCAATATGTAAGGCATTCACTATCATATCAAGAATGGAAAAACCTAGATAAACATGAATACCTTGAAACAATACCTGTATCAGTAAACGTTGATGTGACGATAAAAGATACAGGCATGTCTCAGTAATTAGTAAGCAATCCCCACACGTTTACAGGAGTGATTGCGATCGAAGAGTTCCTTGTATACAAAAGCAGCCGTGTCTGCGGTTGATATTTCACGACCACCATCAGGAAGATATTCTTCTTCCACGCGATATTCTCCTTTTGCCGGGCCATCTGGCAAATAAGTAGGACAGATGATTGACCAGTCCAGATCGCTAGCAGAGAGCATTTCATAAACAGAAAGATGTTCCCTTGCTGCTCGCGTTGTCTTTCGTTTAGATTCAGAGGATTCAAAACGATAGAGAGTTGGTTCGACTCGGCTATTAAGTATGCCAGCTGTTCCTACGGTGATAATCCGATTAATCTGTTGTTTTTTCATCACCCGTATTAAAATCGGGGTGCTTTCTGATAACGTTGTTGTTTTATCAGTACCAAGTGCACTAACGATCACATCAACGCCCTTGGCGGCTTTTTCAACGACGTCTTCATTGAGAACATCCCCTTCGACAATCGTAAGGTTACTATTTGTAGGGAGCTTCTCAGGTGATCGTGTTAAAACAGTCACCTGATGCCGATCGGAGAGAGCTAATGTAAGAATGTTGCTTCCGACTCGTCCTGTTGCCCCTAAAATCAATATATTCATCTTGACTCTCCCTTCTAATACTATTCATTTTAAAAAAGGAATGGCTCTATTGCAACTAACGATATTCATGGAATGACATTACTCCGCACTGGTATTTTGGGTGATTTAATGAGAATACAGCGCTTACATTGAAGAATCCTTTATATTTCACAATAGATTTCTGATTTCTACTTATAAAGTTCAGAATTTTTGTTAAAATACTCGTAACGTAATAAGAGAGTGAAGTTTATTTTGTTTTAGATAGAGGAGAGGGGAATGAAACATGAGAAAAGCGCTTTTTGAGAGATTAGAAGATTTAGTACCACAAATGATTGACCTAAGAAGAGATCTTCATCAGAATCCTGAATTGTCATTCCATGAAGTTCGAACACCTAAACTAATTGCAGATTTCTACGAGGAACTTGGCATGGACGTTAAAATAAATGTCGGTGGCAGAGGAGTAGTGGCTTCTTTAGAAGGTGCAATGCCAGGAAAGACAGTGGGCTTACGTGCTGATTTTGATGCCCTTCCAATCAATGATGAAAAAGAAGTACCCTACAAATCCACTGTTCCAGGTGTGATGCATGCGTGCGGTCATGATGGTCATACATCAACGCTTCTCCACTTAGCAAAAGCACTACATGAGCAAAAAGATCAATTAGCAGGTCGCGTCGTCTTTATTCATCAATTCGCTGAAGAGATTACACCTGGTGGAGCAAAGCCAATGATTGAAGACGGGTGCCTAGAGGGAGTGGATGTTCTTTTTGGAACACACCTTTGGTCTGGATTCCCAACAGGAACAATTGCGTATAAACCAGGACGCATTATGGCTGCTGCCGACTCTTTTGAAATTGTGATCAAAGGGAGAGGTGGTCATGGGGGTATCCCACATGAGGCGCTTGATTCAATTGTGATCGCCAGTCAGTTGGTTGGTAATCTCCAACAAATTGTCAGCCGGTTTATCAATCCTTCAAGTACAGCAGTCATCTCTATCGGTTCATTTCACGCAGGTTCCGCTTTCAATGTTATTTCAGAAACGGCAACATTGAAAGGGACGGTTAGAACCTTTGATCGAGACGTTCGCGAGAAGATCATCGGGTATATGGAACAAATGATTAAAGGCACGTGTGAGAGTAGCGGGGCAGACTATACATTTAGTTATGACAGAGGGTATCCTCCTGTAGTTAACCATGAAAAAGAAACGATGATGTTGAAGGAAGCTGCAGAAAGAGTAGCTGAGGTGAAAAATGTTGTAGAAACAGAAGCCTTAATGATCGGAGAAGATGTCGCTTATTATCTAGAAGAGGTTCCCGGAACATTCTTCTTAACCGGGGCAGGTAATGCTGAGAGTAAATCGACGTATCCTCATCATCATCCAATGTTCGATATCGATGAGAACGCTATGTTGATTGCTGCCAAAACGCTTGGGGAAGCAACGTTAGCTTATCTTGAGCAACATCGTTATGAGACGGAAGAGGTTAACACTTAAAATAAAAGGAGTGAAATGGATGGCGAGGGGTTTACTTGAGAATGAGGCAGAACTTAGCAAAAGGCAGTTGCATTTACTTATGCAAGTTTCAACAATCTTTAACTCATCACTAGATTTCTATTCTGTCATTCAGTCTGTTATAGAAGAAGCCGTCTCAGCCATTGATGCAGCTGATGGTGGTGTGCTTTTTCTATATGATAAAGAACAAAAAGGTTTAAAAGTGGCTGGGTCGACAGGGTTTCGAAAGAAGACGGTCAATGAAGTCATGCTCCGTTCAGGTGAGTCGATGACAGGTCTTGCATTTGAGAAAGAAACCACTTTGCACTTCAAAACAAGTGATGAAGTCGAAAAAGCTATGGGAACGATGTCTCATCAAAATGCTAGCCTATATTACCAATCTGCACAAGAGCTACCGCTGAGTACGATTTGTATCCCGATTAAAAAAGAAGGTACTTGTACAGGGGTCATAGTGCTCGACCAGTTTAATGGGGGAAAAGGATTTACAGAAGATGATATCCGACTTGTGGAAGCTATTTCTTCACAGGCGGCCATTGCACTAATGAACGCGAATTTGTATCAAAACAAAGAAGCTTCTTTACAGAAGTTAAAGCAATTTAATCAAACAGTGATTCATCAAAACGAAAGTCTATCGATCTCAGTAGATACACACCAGGCCCTGTCGGACATAGGGATGAATGAAGACTCGTTTAAAGAAATTTGCACGTATCTCACAAAGTCTATTGGAAAGAGCGTAGCCATCTATGATCCATTTGGAGAGGTGAAGGCTTCCAGTCAGATTGAATGGAATGCAGAAAAAAGTTTACAAAGCATTATTCTTAATCATTTAAGTACCATTCAAAATGAGACAAATGAGTTAGAAGTTGTGCAAACTGACGAAGATTCTTTACTTTTTCCTCTTGGCCGATTGTCATTTCCACTCGGTTATCTCGCTATTCTTTCTGAAAAGCTCCCACTTACAAGGTTTGAGCAGTCAGCCGTTTTTCACGCATGTACAGTTGCGGGTCTTCAGCTAATGAAAAAGGAATCGGAGCATAAAGAACAACAGCGTTTAACTGGAGAATTACTCATCCATCTTCTATCGCCACAAGAGGATGAAGCGGATTTAAGTTACCTTGCTGGGCGTTTGAAGACAGGATTAAATGGTTATTTCACAATCGCTTTAATCGATGTACCTCAGGAGTTTGAACAAGGACGCGAGGAATGGCTTAGAAGATGTATTCATGCTTCTATTAAACATTTACTGGAGAAAAATCATCAAAAAACTGTGCGTGTTACAGAGTGGGGCCGTCAAATTGTCTTGCTGTTCCATCAAGATGATGAGAAAGGCATCGAATCATCCATTTTCACTGTTAATCAGTTCATCCAAGAATTTAATGAGTTGATCGCTTCTGTCACAACTGAAAAAATTTGTAGAATCGGAATTGGAAAACCAGTTAGAGGAATCCGTGCCATTGATCACTCTTTTCAAGAAGCGAAGAAGACGATTAAATTTCTAAAGCGATTTACATTCGCGGGTTATTCATCATGGTATGGAGAAATCGGGGCGCTTCGACTCCTGTTAAACAATAAAGAAGAAGATCTAGCAAGCTATGCGCTTGAGTATCTCTCTCCGTTGCTAGCTTATGAAAAACGCCGCAAAGGAGAGCTCTTTCAAACTTTATTTGTTTACTTATCGACCGGACAAGATTTAAAAAACGCTTCTGAACAGCTCCATGTTCATGTTAATACGATGAATTATCGAATTCAACGCATACAAGAAATACTAACGATTAATTTTAATGATCCTTCTGATCTTATGAATATCCAAGTTGCCTGTAATATTTATCGTTATTTATTTGAAGCCTAGTTATTCATCGTCTGGCTGAAGATACGGGCGAAGTTTTCGTACGTATCGTCGAATGTCGAATAAGAGTTTGGTTTGTAATTTCTTTTCTTCTTCGAAATTTTGGATATGAGAGATGGATGGGAAAGATCCGTGTTCATTGAAACGAACGGGAATCAGTCCTGTTTTTAACAGTTCACCACTTTCTCGATTGATAAATTCCACTTCGACGTTCGCTTCAAGCGTGTTAGGTATATGATGGTCTTGTAGTCGCTTAACTTCCTGTACTTTAAATAATATTTGCGGCATGTGAGATCCTCCTTCCTTTTCCCCATACCCTTTTTTGAAATGAATTAGCCATAAGATATGTTTGTAACAGCCTGCCCTTTCATGCAGGCTGTTTTTATGTGGAAACTTTCTTGAGCAGATTAAATGATAGGGAAATGAGATGGGAAAATTGTATCATCTAAGAAAATGTGGAAGGAATTTGAAGATGAATGTCTAATGACTACTAATAGTGAAAGGAATTACTTGCACTTGAACTGATTTTGTTATGGAAAACGGAGTGGAGCGTATCATGGAAGACCTCATCTATGAATTTCATTTTTTTCTTATTTTGATTTCGATTTTAATGGTAGTTAGCTATACTTATACAGCTTTTGATTTTCATGAGAAGGCTTACAATATGACGCATTCATATCGACAGCTATGGATATTTGGCAGTGCATTAGCAATGGGAGCAGGGATTTGGATTCTACAGTATCTTGTACTGTTAGGGATTTCAACAGCCGACTCAACCTTTTACAATCCATGGTTTGTTATCATTACTTTAGTTATTCCTATTGTTGGATCACTCCTGTCATTCAACATCATTTCATCAAAAAGACAATTGAAACAGTTGGTAGTGGCAAGTTTCTCTCTCACCATTGTTTTGGTCTTTTTGCAATTGCTAACATCTGTCTATTTATTAGGAGAGATTTATCATTTGACAGATTGGTGGAAAATTGTCATTCCAGGTTTGACCGCCTTCATTTCGACAGTTTGTAGTTTTTGGTTAGTTTATGGTGTATCAAATGAAAAACGGAACTCCTGGGGGAAATTATCAGGGGCAATTGTATTTGGTCTAGGTACTCTCGCCGTTCATTATTTTACGATGATTTCCTCGGCTTCAAATTCAAATTTTAAAATAGAAAGCTACAGTGAAAATACGGTGTTGCAGTATCTTGTTTTGATTGGCATATTCATTATTTCTGTTTTAATCTTAATTAGTGTGATTCGAGGTCAAAAGGTAGAAGAACAGGCCACACAACTTCAAGAGAGCGAGCGGAAATACCTCTCACTCGTTGAAAATAGTCCCGATGGTATCATGGTACTAGATATCAGTGGTCAAATACTAAATATGAACCCCGCTTTAGAAAAAATGAGTGGCTACTCATCGAATAGCACAAGTAATAAAACGAGTTTTCAATTCGTGGATCAGCGTTACTTAAAGCAGACGTTAAATTGTTTTGAAAGAACGAAAGAAGGTATTCCGCAAAAGTGTGAATCTGCCATTGTTCATCGAGAAGGTCACTCGGTTCATGTGAAGTTAATTTCCATTCCTCATATGGTTCATGGAAAAGTACAGGGTGTTATTGTCATAGTGGAGGATATTACAGAATTTAAAGAAACGGAAGCACTGCTAAGACGCTCAGAGAAATTAACAGCGGTAGGAGAGCTCGCTGCGGGAGTTGCACATGAAATAAGAAATCCACTTACTTCTTTAAAAGGCTTTGCAACATTAGTCTATAGCTCTTCTGAAGACGATAAATCAAAAGAGTTTCTTCAAATCATGTTATCGGAAATTGATCGCATTAATTTCATAGTGAGTGAATTTATGCTCCTTGCAAAACCTCAAGAGAAAGAGTTTGGAGAAAGTGATCTTATTTCATTGCTTCAGCACGTAGTCGCCCTTCTTAAATCCCAGGCAATCCTGAAAAACATTGTTATTCGAACACAGTATGAGTGTGATCACTTTCCTATTTTAGGTGAAGAAAATCAGCTAAAGCAAGTGTTTGTCAATGTTGTGAAAAACGCTATTGAAGCGATGCCTGATGGTGGCACTATCTTTGTAAAGGTAAAAGAAAATGAGAAAAAAGAAGCGGTTATAACGTTTGTAGATCAGGGTGTAGGTATCCCAGAGCACCAATTGCCAAGGATCGGCGAACCATTTTATACGTTGAAGGAGAATGGGACTGGACTGGGACTAATGGTTAGTTTTAGCATTATTGATAACCATAACGGGAGAATGCGCTTAACAAGTGTTGAAGGAGAAGGAACTACCGTCGAAGTGATCCTACCAGTTTATGAAAATAAGCTGGTGAATGTTTGAAGAAATAGAGTTAGTACAAATGAAAAAACGCTAGCAACTTGCTAGCGTTTTTTCTCGTTTTTTAATAAATAGCTATCCTTTCATGTATCGGCTTTTTCTAACTGCTCAATTGTTTCCTTTTCAAGAAATTCAGAGGCTGGAATATCTAATGCTGTTGATATTCTTAGGAGTGTTTGAACGTCTGGCTGATAATGATTTTCTTCTATTTTCTGCATAAGCCCCGCCCCAATCCGTACTTTCACCGCTAACTCAGAAATGGATAAATTGGCTTCCAAACGGTGCTTACGTATTTTGTCTGCTGTGTTCATCTTTCTCAACCTCCTCAGAAAGTACTTTGCTGCCTCTTACAACAAATACATCACATGTGGCGTGACGAGTAATATGTTCAGAAACGCTGCCCATAAGCAATCTTTCTACGCGATTCATCCCTGTTGCCCCGCAAACAATTAAATCTATCTTATTTTGTGGAGCGATCTTTCTTGCGATTTTTGCTTTCGGGGATCCATATTCAATAACTGTATCAACATTCGAAATTCCTGCCATTCGTGCTTTTTCTTCGTACTCCTTTAATAGACGCTTTCCAAAGTCTTCTGCTCGTTCCGTTGCGATATCGTAAAGTTCAAAAGTTGAGAAATTTCTCGTATCAATGACATGAGCAATCAGTAGGGAAGCCTGGTCTTGAATCGAAAGTTCTACAGCTTTGGAAAAAGCAATCTCGGCTGAATCAGAACCGTCAACAGCAACAAGTATGTTTGAATGCTTTGTGCTCATTCTAATACCCTCCCAATAAAAACTTTATTTCTTAGCTTTATTGTATAGCGTCTCATTTGTCATTACTGTGAGATATATCACTATTATGATGAAAATATTCTATATCAAGGAAAAACTGCATAAACTTAAGTTGACAAAAATGCATTCATGCGATAGTTTTGTGCTAAGGAAACATTTGTGGTTAGAGGAATATTGACTAGCTGATATGAGATGTTAAAAAAATTTTTGTTTACAATTTGCCTTAGGGAAAGAAATGTTTATCTGGTAAAAAACAAAGACGTTAAGCAAATGTTTTTCGTTAAATTGAAATGGATAAGCACCTTACAGAAACAACGCCCATACGTTAGGTAAAGGGAAATGGTGCCGGTATAAATAGAAAAAGAGAGGTTGGTAAATGTGAAAAAGTGGTTAGGATTTGTTTTCGGTGCAGGATTATTTTTGATCGTGATGTCGGGGTGCAGTAGTACTGAGACAACCAAAGACGGTGAAGGAAAAATTAACGTGACGACAACAATCGGGCAAATTGGAGACATTGTAGAAAACATTGGTAAGGACCATGTGGAAGTCGATTCCTTAATGGGTCCAGGTATTGATCCTCACTTATATAAGGCCTCACAAGGAGACATTAATAAGCTATCGAATGCAGATGTCATTTTCTATAATGGTCTTCATCTAGAAGGGAAAATGGGCGAGATATTTGCGAAAATGAAGGGAGAAAAACCAACCTATCCTGTTGCAGAAGCTATTCCTGAAGAGAAGCTATTAATCACTCAGGGAAGTTCAAAAGCCGTTGATCCTCATGTGTGGTTTGATATTGATTTATGGAAATATGCTGTGCTAGAAATTCGCGACGGATTAATTGAATATGATCCCGAACACAAGGAAGATTATGAGAAAAATGCAGAGGAATATTTAGAAGAGCTAACTAAGCTACAAGAAGAAGCACAATCAAAATTGAATGAAATCCCAGAAGAGAGTCGTGTTCTTGTTACGGCCCACGATGCATTTCAATACTTCGGTCAGGCATATGGCATGGAAGTGAAGGGGCTGCAAGGATTAAGTACAGATTCAGAATATGGGCTTAGGGATGTTCAAAATCTTGTGAATGTATTAGCAGATCAAAATATTAAGGCTGTATTTATTGAAAGCAGTATCTCAGAACGTTCGATTAATGCAGTCGTTGAAGGAGCAAGAAAAAAAGGTCATGAGGTTGAAATAGGTGGCGAATTGTTCTCAGATGCGATGGGTGAGAAGGGTTCACCTGAGGGGACGTATATAGGTATGTATCAACATAACATTGATACGATTGTGGAAGCGTTGAAATAGGATAAGAAGGAGGTAGGGATATGAATCCAATTAATGTATCAAATTTAACGGTAGCCTATGACCGTAAGCCTGTACTTCAGGAAGTAACGGTTGAAATGCCAGAAGGAAAGTTAATAGGCGTTGTTGGTCCAAATGGTGCTGGTAAATCAACGTTAATCAAAGCTATTTTAGGGTTAATTCCAACAGCCTCGGGATCTGTAGAAATTTACGGAAAATCATATCGTACTCAGCGAAAACTAGTTGGATATGTACCACAGCGAGGATCAGTGGATTGGGATTTTCCTACGAATGCTCTTGATGTCGTACTGATGGGAAGATACGGGCACATCGGCTGGTTTAAGCGGCCTGGTAAGAAGGATACTGCTATTGCTATGCAGGCGCTTGATAAAGTGGGCATGAAAGAATATGCAAATAGGCAGATCAGTCAACTATCAGGTGGTCAACAACAGAGAGTGTTTCTTGCAAGAGCCTTAGCACAGGATGCAACAGTTTATTTCATGGATGAACCATTTGTTGGCGTTGATGCTGCTACTGAAAAAGCGATTATCTCACTTTTAAATGAGCTGAAGGCACAAGGGAAGACCGTCCTTGTTGTTCACCATGATTTGCAGACAGTGAAGGAGTATTTTGATTGGACCCTTTTGTTAAATAAAAGAAAAATTGCGCTCGGTCCTACAGATGAAGTATTTACAATTGAAAACTTACAAAAAACATATGGTGGAAGACTATCATTTCTTGATTCTGAGGTCAGCACACCATTTGTAGTTCAACCTTAAGGAGGGAGAATAATGTTAAATGAGCTCCTCCTAACGCTACAGGATGCAAATACACAGTGGGTGCTATTTGGTACAATTCTTCTTGGAGTGGCAAGTGGTGTCCTCGGTAGTTTTGCCCTTCTTAGGAAACAAAGCTTAATCGGTGATGCTATGGCGCATGCAGCACTTCCTGGGATTTGCATTGCATTTCTACTTTATGGAACAAAATCGATTGGCTGGTTTTTAGTAGGTGCTGCGATATCTGGCTTACTTGCAACCTACTTTATTCAAGCTATTATTAACCATTCACGTATTAAAGAAGACACCGCGATTGGATTAGTACTCTCAGTGTTTTTTGGGTTTGGAATTGTCTTATTAACTAAAATCGCTCAATCTGAAAATGGTAACCAGAGTGGTCTTGATGACTTTATATTCGGTCAGGCAGCATCGCTTGTAGGAAATGATGTTCGAGTTATTTCGGGAATTGCAATCGTGCTTCTCGTGATCACCTGGCTACTTTTTAAAGAATTGAAGCTATTTACCTTCGACCGCCAATTCGCAAAAGGAATTGGATTACCTACAGGGTTTCTTAATGCCTTATTGATGACACTAATCGTCAGTGCAGTTGTGATAGGTTTACAAGCAGTGGGAGTTATTCTAATGGCCGCTATGCTCATTACTCCTGCAATATCTGCAAGGTATTGGACCGATCGACTTGATCGGATGGTTATAGTAGCGGGAACAATTGGTGCTTTATCAGGAATTCTTGGCACGATATTAAGTTCTATGGCAAACCGACTTCCGACAGGACCCGTCATCGTCATTGCAGCAACGGTTATTTTCTTAATTTCTCTCGTTTTTGCTCCAAACAGAGGGCTTTTATCGAAAGGTTTAAAATTGTATCGTATTCGTAAAAGTGTTGCTAAGGATACCGTTTTTCAAACGATGTATGATCTTTCTGAAGAAGTTAGCTTATCCACTACGAATTTTGCGTTCACTATAGCTCAGCTTGAAGAAAGAAGAAAAATGCCACGTCGCAAACTAGAGTCGATTCTACATCAGCTTCAAAAAGAAGGATACGTCTTCCAGCCAGTGATCGGCAAATGGCGCCTTACTGAGTTAGGTGCTTATAAGGCGCATGAAATTACAAAGAACAATCGACTATTCGAGATTTACACTATGTATGAAATGAAATTTGCTCATCTTCAATCAAAAACAAACGATGAGTGGCATTATAAAGAGCTTCCTCCAACAGCCGTAGAAGATCTTACTCGATTAATGGATGTTCATGAACGGGCGCTTAAGTTAAACCCGGCTCATTTTGCTAGAGGAGAAAAGTATCATGTCAAAGCACCTTCTCAAAGCACAAAAAAGCGTAAGAAGGAGGTGAATTCCTCATGAGTTATGGAGCATGGATTATGCTTACAGGTTCTTTAGTGGGAGTATCGTGTGGGATCATCGGGTGTTTTTTAATATTACGTAAAATGGCGATGCTTGCTGATGCGATTAGTCATACCGTTTTGCTAGGTATTGTATTGGCATACCTCGTAAGTCATTCACTAGAAGGGATCTATATGCTGGTTGGTGCAGGGATCATAGGTCTATTGACTGCTTTTTTAGTGCAGGTCCTTCATTCAAGCGGTGTGCAATCTGATGCCGCTATCGGTGTAGTGTTTACTTCCCTATTCGCATTCGGAGTTATTCTGCTGTCAGCTTTTGCTAGTAAAGTACACCTTGATGTTAACCACGCCCTTATGGGAGAGATTACCTTTATTCCGTGGAATACGTTAACAATAGGTGGAGTGGACCTTGGACCTTCTGCGGTCTGGATGCTTGGAAGTGTTCTGGTGATTAATCTTATTTTGATCCTCACGTTTTATAAAGAGATTAAGATTAGCTCGTTTGATCCTGCAATGGCTACGGCTATTGGTATTCCAGTTATGTTCATCCATTACCTACTTATGTCGATGGTTTCAATCACGACGGTTGCTTCATTTGATAGTGTTGGGGCTATTCTCGTCGTAGCCATGCTTATTGTACCGGGAGCTACAGCATATTTATTAACAGATAAATTACTTGTTATGTTAATCATCAGTGCAGGTGTTGGCGTAGTTGCAGCGATCGGTGGTTATTATTCCGCGCTCGCTTGGAATATTTCGATCTCAGGTTCTATGGCATCGATTGCTGGAATGATATTTGCGATCACATTTATCCTTTCACCGAGACACGGTTTATTATCTAAAGTCATAGCAAAGAAAGGAATTATCGCAGATCAGTCTTAATCATTTAACGCGATGAATCGCAAAAGAAATGATTCAAAACTATATGAAAATTATGTGATCTGTAGTATAGTAAAGAAATGCGATAGCTTGTGTCCACAAGACTATCTCCTCAATTAGTAGCCCTGTAAGCGAATGCTGGATTCGCTTACAGGGCTTTTTTTCATTGAGTGGATTTTTTCTGTCATCATCTTGATTTCTAGAATAATGATACATTCGAGGGAATGCTTCCTCAAACGTAAAGTAAGGATTTAACGGATTCACGAAGTGTACGAAATTCAACTTTCCTATAAATGGATAAGCAGAATCGTAATCTTTTAGGTTGAAAGTAAGCATTAGTGGGAATAGAAAGAATGGATAAATGATATGAAAGAATGGAAGGAGATTAACAATGGACACTGGTACTGCTGCGAAACACAAAGCAAAACAAGCATCAAATGATGTGAAACCATGGATAAGAGGATTAGCAAGAATGGGGTATGCAGCCAAAGGAGTTGTTTACTTAATCATTGGGATCTTAGCTCTCCAGGCAGCATTTGGGCCAGGAGGTAAAACGACTGATTCAAAAGGTGCTTTCGCTACTATTGCAGGAAAGCCATTTGGTGAAGCACTTCTATGGGTTCTCATAGTTGGGTTAATCGGTTATTCCGTATGGAAAGGTATCCAGGGAATTAAGGATCCAGATCATTATGGTAACGATACAAAAGGCATATTAATTCGAATTGGATTTGTTGGCGCTGGTATTATTCATTTATTTCTTGCTTATAATGCGGTTTCTATTATTACAAGAGCGGGAAGTTCATCTTCTGGCAGTAAACAATCAATGTCTGCTAAACTATTAGGACAGCCGTTTGGTCAATGGATAATTGGATTTATTGGATTATGCTTAATTGGTTTTGGTATTTATCAGGTTATTCGTGGGTACAAGAAATCCTTTATGAAACAGCTTAAGCAGTATGAAATGCACGATCAAGAAGAATGGTGGGGCAAACGTGCTGGACAAATCGGACTTGCAGCACGAGGTGTTGTCTTCACGATGATGGGCGTATTCTTTATTCAGACAGCGATTACTGCTAATCCAGATAAAACGAAGGGGCTCGATGGAGCGCTTTCAGAATTAGCTAAACAGCCATATGGTGCTATCTTGCTTGGACTAGTTGCCATTGGATTTATCGCTTACGGCATTTTTATGTTTGTAAAAGGGAAGAATAGAAGAATGCAAATTTCTTAATTTATGGAGTATTGAAGAAGGTGAATCAACTGAATCAGACGACACTTGAAGAAGCAAGAAATGGAATTAAACAGAATCGTATGTACTTTTTGTACTTGTATGGAACAAATTGCTCTGTATGCCATGCTCTTTTGCCTCAAGTTGAGGAAGTATTAGAGGATTTTCCACAAATTATACGAGAGAAGTTAAATGTTCATGAAATTCCAGAAGCAGCAGGCGCCTTTTCTGTTTTCACCATCCCCGTACTTTTGTTATATGTGGAAGGAAAGGAAAGCATTAGAGAAGCGCGATTCGTTAATATTGACTCCCTTCGTTCATCGATCAATCGAATTGTTACGATGTTAGATTAGCCTAAAAACACTCATTAAGAGTGTTTTTTTGTTTTATCTTTATTATGAGTTGAAAACCATATACAGGAGAATGGAAAATTCAGTATACTGAACATAATCCAATGTGAAAGGAAATATGTGAAGTACGAATGAATGACTCGAAGCAGTTAACAACCACTTCAGAAACATCTCTATTTATTGTTCTCCTTGTCTTTAGCATACTTACTTATGTAGTTCTGTTTTTCTCAGTAATTGGAATGGCGATTATTGGCGTTTTATGGTTTATATCTTTTTTTAGTCACGGCTTGTTTATAGGAAACATTCGTAGTAATGGCGTTAAAATAACGGGATACCAGTATTCACATATCGATCAGAGAGTACGTGATTTATGTGAACGAATGGAGATTGAGAACGTTCCAGACGTCTATGTCATTGAGTCGGCAGGCATGCTGAATGCATTTGCAACAAGGTTACTAGGTAGGAACATGGTCATTCTTTATTCTGATATTTTTGAGTTAATTGAAGAAAACGCTGAAGAAGAAGTTACGTTTATTATTGCTCATGAACTCGCCCATATTAAACGAAATCACATTTTCAAACAACTTCTGCTTTTACCTGGAAATGTGATTCCGTTTCTTGGATCTGCTTATTCTAGAGCGTGTGAATATACGTGTGACCGAATGGGAGCTTACTACATAAATAGTGGCGAGAGGGCAGCAAATGGTTTAATTATTCTTGCCGTTGGAAAACGGCTATACCAGAGTGTGAACAAAGACGCTTATATAACACAGCTTCAATCTGAGAAGAGTTTTTTTGTTTGGTTAAGCGAATGGCTTTCAACTCATCCCCCTTTACCGAAAAGAATTGCTGCTGTAGAGTCGTTTATGGAACTGAGGAAAAAGACTCCATTTCCTGCTCCTCGTAAGAAATTAGTAATCCTTTCACTAATTATGCTTATGCTCTTTATCGGTGGAATAGGAACAGCCGTAATGGCAGTAGAAGTTGTTATTCCTTCGATCTCATCAGCATTCGAAGATGAGTTTGCGTTATTTGACGAGGCTACTGGCGTGACACCTCTTATGGAAGCCATAATTAATGAAGATGATCTCGCCTTTCAGTCTCTTATAGATAAGGCTGATCTTGAAGCAACTGACTCAGATGGCTGGAATGCTTTACATTATGCAGCTGAGCATTCAGAAAATGATAAGATGTTTCAAGCGCTCCTTGATCGTGAAATGAATCCAAATGCCGTTGATTTATATGGGACAAGTGCCTTAATGATTTCGGTTCAAAATGGCTATGTTTCTAAAGTGAATCGTCTATTAAAGGCAGGTGCTGATCCAAACATGGCGGACATTGATGGCTGGACGCCTCTTATTTATGCTGCTTATATGGAACCTTATAATCGGAATGAAATGTATAATCTACTCCTCGCAGCTGGGGCAAATCCCGCTATGCAAGATGAAGAGGGGTATACTGCAATTGACTATGCACGAGATGCGGGAAATGAAGAAGATATAAAAATTTTGTCTCAATAATGATAGATTCATAGGAAATTTAGTTTTGTGGCACGAATGATTATTAATAATGAAAGGTGGAGATTGAATGAAAGATGCTCAATTACTAAAACAATTTACTTTTTGGCGATATCGAACACTCCAGGCGCTTGATGCTGTTACAGAGGAGCAAGCAGATGTTCTTCCTGAGGGTTTTACGAACACAGTGCGATGGAATTTAGGCCATGTACTTGTCACTGCAGAATTTGTTTTAGATCGTTTTACAGTGATGGAGAAGAGCCTTCCAATAAACTATTCCGCATTATTTAAAGCTGGTACAAGACCTGGTGATTGGACGGAAGAGCCGCCGTCACTTACTGAGATAAAGCATTACTTAATCGAGCAGAATAAAAGAATAAGTGAGTTAGAAGGAGAACTGAGCGAGTCCCTTCAAAGTGAATTTTCTATTGGTTCCTACCTTACACTTGAAACAGTAGGAGAACTTATTCTGTTTTTAATGAATCATGAAAATCTTCATTTAGGGACAATTAGTGGGATTAAACGTGCTCAGGGTATGAAAGAACTGTGGAAAAAACAAACTGTATGAGTACAGCTTAAAACACGTGCAAAAGCACGTGTTTTTTGTATTTTTTATAACTTACTACAAGAAATATAGAATATATAACCTGTGATTTGTGCAATTCACAGGTTTTTTTAATTTTCTAAAAAAAGGTTGAACCTTTTTGGAAAGTTGTTATATAATACTAACAAATAAAATAAATTGTATTATAACAGATGGAGGGAAGCAAAAATGGATTGTTATACGTGCTATGGAAATGGTGAATTGGAATGTCCGCATTGTCATGGAAAAGAAAGAAAAAATGAAGGGTGTCACCACTGTGAAGGTGAAGGATGTGTGGGATGTCATCGCTGCAACAGTAGCGGCAGACTTGAATAGGAGGGGATGTTGTGCTGGATGAAACTTTAGAAAGCGCTTACGATCAAAAAAACCATTTACTAACTCTTGAAGCGATGGTGTTTCTAGAAAATCTTCAACGTCATTCACAGTCAATACAGCAATTAATGCAAGCAGAATTAAACAGAGAAGATTTCTTTGAACAAAAAATTCTCTTACCTGAAACGAAATCAATCCGTGAAGCGAATTGGGAAGTTAAACCAGTTCGGAAAGATTTACAAGATCGAAGAGTCATCGTGAAACAATCCATTATCGACATTGTAAATGGTGCTTCAACAATTAATGCTGGGGCAAATGTACTTATTGCAGACTTTTCGGATGAAGCAATGTCTTATGATCAGCGTATGGGAGCAGCGCAAAATCTAAAAGGACTTATTCAGCAAGAACGAGTTAAAGAGAATGTATATCCTACGGCCTTCATGATCGCAGTAAACAGTAGAAAGAATGAAGATAACTATAGTGGTATAGAAATTCCAGCTAACCTTATTGATTTTGGACTTTATGTTTTTCATAATACGACTGAATTATTGAAGCATGGTTCTGCTCCATATGTTTGTTTGAAAGGAATTTCTTCTTATCGAGAAGCTAGCTATTGGAATAACATTTTTTCTTTCACAGAAAAGGAAATGAATCTCTTTCAAGGAACGATCAAGGCCACTGTCACAATTGATCAAAACAATATGAACCAGACTGAGGAAATACTTTATGAATTACGTGATCATTGCGCGGGTCTTCATTTTGAATCTGAAGGTGTTGAGAGCATAAACGATTTAACGCGGTTTGTGATTAGCGTAGGACATAAGCGAAAGACACATGTCATTGTGGAAGAAAAGATGATGAAAAATAAAGATCGCGATGATGAGAGAAATGTGAATGGGGAAATGTTTGAACGGGGGACACGGGAAGTAATTGAAGGGTTTGATGGGAAGTGCATCACAGATACTAATCTGATTCCAATGATGAAGGCGATTTGGAATCACTATATGCCTGAACCGAATCAGATTTGGAAAATGAGGCATGAGTACTCGGCATTTGATAGCTTGAATCATTCGAAAGTGATCTAAGAAAGAAGCATGACCAAATACCAACATATCCAGGGGGAAATAATGATGACAAAGCAAACAGCAGAAACACTTCAAGAAAACTGGAACCAGGACCGTTTTAAAGGAATTGAACGCCCATATTCACCTGAAGAAGTTTTGAAATTACAAGGATCCGTTCAAATCGAGTATACTCTTGCGAAAAGAGGTGCTGAACGACTCTGGAAACTTGTGAATGAAGAGAACTTCGTCAATGCGCTAGGTGCCCTTACTGGTAACCAGGCTGTTCAACAGGTGAAAGCTGGCTTAAAAGCCATTTACTTAAGCGGATGGCAAGTAGCCGCAGATGCAAATATGTCGGGGCAGATGTATCCAGACCAAAGCTTATACCCTGTAAATAGTGTTCCACAAGTCGTAAAGCGAATTAATCAAGCTCTTCAAAGGGCGGATCAAATTGAACATTCGGAAGGAATTCATGAACGTGATTGGTTCGTTCCAATTGTTGCTGATGCAGAAGCAGGTTTTGGTGGTGCGCTGAATGTGTTCGAACTTATGAAATCAATGATTGAATCAGGTGCAGCAGCAGTACATTTTGAAGATCAACTCTCATCAGAGAAAAAGTGCGGGCACCTTGGAGGTAAAGTTCTTCTGCCAACACAGCAAGCTGTTAAAAATTTAATTTCTGCACGCCTCGCAGCAGACGTTATGGGAGTGCCAACGTTAATCATTGCGCGAACAGACGCTAACGCTGCGAATTTAATTACGAGTGATGTTGATAAATACGATGGTGAGTTTTTAACAGGGGAACGCACTCCTGAAGGCTTTTTCTATACGAAACCAGGTCTTGATCAGGCGATTGCAAGAGGCCTTGCTTATGCACCATACGCTGACCTTATCTGGTGCGAAACGTCTGAACCTAATTTAGAGGAAGCTCAGAAATTCGCAAATGCCATTCATGAACGTTTTCCTGGAAAATTACTAGCTTACAACTGTTCGCCTTCATTTAATTGGAAAAAGAAACTCGATGATGAAACGATCGCTAAATTCCAGCGTGAATTAGGTAAGATGGGCTATAAGTTCCAATTTGTTACGCTTGCTGGTTTCCATGCTCTTAACCACAGTATGTTTGAACTTGCAAGAGACTACAAAGATAATGGAATGGCTGCCTATTCAAGACTTCAGCAAGCTGAATTTGCTAGTGAGGCAGATGGTTACTCTGCGACAAGACACCAGCGTGAAGTTGGAACGGGTTACTTTGACGCTGTGTCTCAGGTCATTACAGGAGGAACTTCGTCAATGACTGCTTTAAAGGGTTCCACGGAGGAAGAGCAGTTTACTTCAACGAAATAAGAGAAAAAACTGGCTGAATTCAGCCGGTTTTTTGTGTGGGATTCGTTTAAATAGTGGAAGTGGGTCAGAAAAGCTGCTAGACATCGGTAGTATTAGAGTGAAAGGCACTTATTTCCGCGATAATTCATTGAATTCCGCGAAAAGTGATCACAATTCCGCGATAATCCAAATATATCCGCGGAAATAGGATTAATTCCGCGAAATCGGTTTTTTAGATCAGGCTGCAGCGCCTGCCGGGTCTAATCGGAGGCTTCCGTTTTTCGATGTCTAGCTGCAGCCTCCAGACCCTCGGTCACTTCACCTTTTCATCCGAACACAAAGACCGTGTTCATATGAAAAGGTTCCAGTGCCTGCCGGGTCTAAACGGAGGCTTCCGTTTTTCATGTCCAGCTGCGCGGGCCAAATCCTCCGGCTGTTTCGCCCTTTCGATTGAGACAAAAAGCGTCTCATTCGAAAGGGCTCCAACATACTGCGGATTTAGGCGGGCCCGCTCCGCTTTTCATGTCTAGCTGCGACTCGCAGAAACTGCGATATTTCGCTCTTGAACCAGAACACAAAGGGCGTGTTCTAGTTCAAGAGCTCCAATATCTTCGTTTCTAACCGCTCGTCTCCGCTTTTCGATGTCTAGCTGCAGCCTCCAGACCCTCGGTCACTTCACCTTTTCATCCGAACACAAAGACCGTGTTCATATGAAAAGGTTCCAGTGCCTGCCGGGTCTAATCGGAGGCTTCCGCTTTTCGTGTCTAGCTGCAGTGGCCAGGGTCTCGATCGCTTCACCCTACAAAATGAACACAAAGACCGTGTTCTTTTTGTAGGGCTCCAGCGCTTTTCGACCCTAACCGGCCACTTCCGCTTTTCGTGTCTAGCTGCAGTGGCCAGCCTCTCGATCGCTTCACCCTCTAAAATGAACACAAAGAGCGTGTTCTTTTTAGAGGGCTCCAGCGCTTGTCGAGGCTAATCGGAGGCTTCCGCTTTTCATTATTTATACTTAATTCCTGATTCTTCTACTATTCCGCCTTCATTGGCTTCGACTAGGAGGTCGAGGGCTTTGTTGAGAACTTGTTTGTGCTGTTCTCTGTTGTTTGGTTGTCCTAGTGCGCTGCCCATTGGAAAACGGTTGTAGAGGGAGCGTGGAATGTTAACGTATTCGCTTATTTCTTTAGACATTGTCAAGGAAACTGTTGGGATTCCGTGTTCTTCTAATATGCGTGCGATCAGACCGACCGACTGTTGACAGACTGGTCAGGAAGGCACCAACAAAGCGAAGTCTACGTTTTCCTTCAATAACTTCTGAGCCACCTCTTGTGCTGTAACCGTTTTGAGTGGGTGAGGTGTAGGGATATATCCCATAAAGCCATAGTGATTTTCAGCGAGTTCTCCAATTCTTCCTTCTTCTTGAAGTTCTTTCATTGTATCAAGAGGGAATTGGATGTTGGCATCCTGTATCACTTTTGAGTGATCATAGTGCTCGTGAGCAAATGATACATTATTGAGATCTGTATTTACGGGAATTTCTCTGTAAGAAGGATCACCCAAACCAAAGTTATCATTAAATGGTTGTTGCCCTTTTACATATACACCACCAGTAGCAATAATAGCGCCTTTCGCTTTGCTAAGGTCTTTAGTGAATGGTGTGAATGGGGTCGACTCGTTCTTTTCAAACTTAAAAGAAGGGACCCAATTTTGTTGCACCGCCTGTTCGACCTTTTCAATCATGCTAACTCCTCCTTCTCATTAAAATTATGTTGCCTTTTTGTTTTAGCATGTATACAAAAAAAACAAAAGTAAAACGTCTTGGACAGCATAATTTCCTCAAGTATGAAATACGATGGTTAGTAAATGAAGGAGGAGGGACAGGCCGATATGAATCAGAGAAGAAATGCCTATAAACAATGATTATTCGATTCTTCACTTTTCTAATCGGGTTTGGTCTGTCGGTTGCAGGTGGTGTTACGTTAATTCTAGAGCTCAATCTGATTATTATTGGTCATAGTCTTCTTGACTATTTTGCGTATATATCGCAGACCCCAGAGCTGTATCTATTTGCTTCTGGCGTTTTTGTTGTATGGGTAAGCGTATATTGGCCTAGAGCATAGGCAGTAAGAATTATGATTTCTCCGCTAATGTCCCTTCCCGATTGAGAAACTCCTCATACCCTATAATGTAGGCAACTATCATGATGGCCAAAAGGAAAGGGAGGAGACACATGAACCATTATCTCCCCATTCAGGGGGATTTTTATAGTGCTTATCCTGACACAAGGAATTATTATGGACTGAGACAGTATGACTACCAGCGGCCGTATCCGTTTATTGGAGGTTTTGCAGGTGGGCTTGCCGGAGGTCTTGCCGGAGGATTATTAGGAGTTTTATTAATACCGGGTATATATGGTGGATATCCTCGTCCACGACCCGGATATCCCTGTCCTGGTCCGGGATATTGCCCTCCAGGTTATGGACAGCCGGGATACGGAGCTCCAGGGTATGGCCCACCAGGATATGGCCCTCCGGGTTATCCTGGCGGACGACCGCCATATGGACCATATAGAGAATAGGATTAAAAGCAAAGGGAGAACCCTTTGCTTTTTTTCTTTATTTTAGCTTATAGTATTGTTTTTTCTTTTTTAGAAGGAATTCCACTTTACATTTTGAGCTTTACGAAATCGTTTGTTAACTTCCTTCCAATTAACGACATTCCACCAGTTTTCGATGTAGTTTTTTCGGTTGTTTTCATATTGTAAATAATAAGCGTGTTCCCAAACATCAAGAGCTAGAAGAGGGATGACATCCCACTGGCTTAAGTTTTGGTGTTTTTCAGCTTGAAGAATTTCAAGTCTTCTTGATACAGGTGACCAGACAAGAATGGCCCAACCTGACCCTTCTACTTTAGCAGCAGCATTTGTGAATTGTTGCTTGAATTGGTTGTATGATCCAAAGCTCTTTTGAATCTCAGGTAAAATTTCTCCCTCTGGCTTCCCACCGTTTGGGCTCATGATTTTCCAAAATAAAGTATGAAGATAATGTCCAGCTCCATTGAAAGCTAATTCACGTTCCCAATGTTTAATGAGAGCATAGTTATCCTGTTGTCTTGCTTTCTGTAATTCAAGTTCTGCTTTGTTTAACCCATCTACATAGCTTTGGTGGTGAAGGTCATGATGCAGCCTCATGATTCTTTCACTAATGTAAGGCTCGAGTGCATTGTATTTGTATGGCAGAGAAGGTAAGGTATGTCCTCCTATAGGAACGGATGAATCTTGTAAGTTCCGCCACTGCTTGTATAACGAATTGGCCATCTTATATAGGTCTTCTTCATTTGACCCATTCACATCAACATTTTCCTGAACCGCCGCTAACCATTCTTCAGTTTGAATAAGTAGAGAAGAGTTTACTCGTTCATGGAGGTTACCTTCTAAAATGTGATTTCGGAATTGGGAGCCCCACTCAAGCAGTTTTACTGACAATCCACTCACTCCTTTCTAGACGTTATTACTATATGAATCTTGTTAACAAATTGTTTCAATCTCTTAATAAATGTTTTTAATATGAAACATTTGGGTAACACCTCTCTATGGAGTTTGACGCTAAGGGGGATCATAATGGGGAAAAATATCAATGAAGAACAACATACAGGTAAGCAAGAAGGTCGAAAAAAAGGGAAACGTTTTGCTAGGAATGTCCTTTTAATAGGTGCTTTCTTGATGGTTTTTGTATTAACGTTTGGGGGATATCAAACTTACGCCTATATTAATGAAGCACCAAAGCTTGAAGAAAATAAACTAAGTTTACCGCAATCATCTACTTTATATGATGCAGAAGGAAATAAAATTACAGACATCGTAGGCAAAGAGCATCGAAATATCGTTTCATTTGATGAAATCCCTGAACATGTTGTAAATGCCTTCATTGCAGTTGAGGATGTAAGATACTGGGAACATAATGGAGTGGATTTAAAAAGAATCGGCGGAGCTGTCGTCGCCAATATTCAAGATGGGTTTGGGGCAGAAGGTGCGAGCACGATTACGCAACAAGTTGTTAAGAACATGCTTTTAGAGCCTGATAAGACAGTGAAACGCAAAGTTCAGGAAGCTTACCTTGCGATGGAATTAGAGAAACAGTATTCCAAAGAAGAGATTCTTGAGATGTATTTAAATAAAATCTATTTTGGACAAGGGGCATATGGAATCGCAACAGCTGCGAATACCTACTTCAATAAGTCACTTGAAGAGTTATCAACAGAGGAAGCAGCATTATTAGCAGGTTTGCCTCAGCGGCCATCAGGATACGATCCATACAAACATCCGGACATTGCAAGCGATAGAAGAGCTACTGTCCTAAGTTTAATGGAGCAGCATGGATTTATCTCTGAACAAGAACGGAAAGAAGCAGCTTCTGTTCCTGTAGAAGATTCAATTGTGGATCAACAAAGTCAGTCGACAACCAACGATGCTTTTATCGATCAGGTCATTGATGATCTTGAGAAAGCTGGCATTCCTGAAAACGCCCTTTATTCAGGGGGATTAGAAATTTATACGACGCTTGATCAGAATGCTCAGCAGATTGTAGATGAAGCACTTACCACAAATAAAGTTGTTGAATACCCAGATGAGCAGTTTAGAGCAGGGGTTTCCCTAATTGACACTCAGTCCGGTGCGATTAAGGCTATTGGTGGAAATCGTCAAACGGGTGAAGATGATGTGCAAAAAGGATTTAATTATGCCACTCAATTAGAACGGTCCCCAGGCTCCACGATCAAGCCAATTCTTGATTATGCTCCTGGAATTGAAAATCTAAAATGGTCAACGAATCAACAGTTTATTGATGAAGAACTTGAGTTAAACGGTAAAGAATTTAGTAACTGGAACGACGAGTTTCAGGGCAGTGTTTCTATACGAGAAGCACTTCAGTGGTCTTATAATATTCCTGCTATTAAAGCATTTATGGAAGTGGGGGGCGAAGAAGCTCAAGCATTTGCGAAAAAACTTGGCATTTCAATTGATGAAACGTATCCTGCCTATGCTATCGGTGGTTTTGCTGGAGGAATTTCTCCTCTACAACTATCAGGCGCATATGCCGCATTTGGTTCAGGCGGAACTTTCCATGAGCCCTATAGTGTTGAAAAAGTAGTATACCCGAATGGTAAGGAGCACCAGCTATCCTCTAAATCTGAAAAAGCGATGAGTGAAGGAACTGCCTACATGATTACAGACATGCTCCGGACGGTCGTGGAAGAAGGAACTGGCATGCAGGCGAAAATTAAAGGTTTGGACGTAGCCGGTAAGACGGGCACGACAAGTCTTGATGATGGTATTAACGGTGATGGTGTATCAGACGCCTGGTTTTCTGGATACACGTCTAACTATACTGCTTCCATTTGGACTGGATATGATAAAACGACTCAAAATTCCTTTATTCATAAAGAAGACGATGATATTGCGAAGTTGCTTTTCCGTCACATCATGAGTGAAGTATCGAAGGATAAAGAAACCGCCTCATTTGAAAAGCCGGATTCAGTTGAAGAGATTGAAATTGATAAGACAACAGGCTTACGTGCAAATAAGGCAACACCTTCGTCTAGTATAATTAAAGAGCTTTACTTTAAAGGAGAAGAGCCGAAAAAAGCACCACTTCCAAAACCAAAAAAGAAAACTTCATCAAATGAAAAAGATGAGAAAGACGATACATCTACAGAATCTACTAAGAAGAATTCCAATAATTCCAATGATAAAAAGAAGTCAGAGGATAAAGTAGAGAAAAAGCAGAAGGATGAGTCCATAAAAGAGGAACCAAAGGCTAAGCCGGAAGAAAAGAAAGAACCAAAAGAGCCTCAAGAACCGGAAAGATCAGACGAACAAGAACAACAAGAACCTACTGATCAGTCCGAAGAAAATGAAGAGCCTGTAACGGATGACTCTGCTAATACTAAAGCTGACAGTTCAGAAGACGGCGAAGATGATGCTAATGCTAACACTGGTAATGAAGAGAATACCAATAATGATGGCGGTAATGAAGGAACCCCAAGTAATACGGGTGACGCAGAAGAGGGAGGTAATCAAGAAGGTTCAAATAATGACCCTCCCGCTGATGGAAATGATGAGGGCACGAGTGAAGAAACAAATGAAAACTCTGCAAATGATAGTGAAAATAGCGAGGTAAGTGATTCGGAAGAAAACACTAGTGACACATCGGACACTTCTGATCAAAGTGGAAGTCAAACTTCTGAAGAGAAAGAAACTTCATCAGCTGATGCGAATCAATCGAAGGAAAAAGAAACAACAGAAAAGTAGAAAATACTGCAAATATCCTGAAACTGTGACCAATTTAACAGTTTATAGAATGAACCTCCATTATGATGAAGAAGGAAATGAAAATTCATCATATGGAGGTTTTCATTATGAAAGCAGCAATTGTACATGCCTTTAGAGAGCCACTTTCAGTAAAGGAAGTAGAAAAGCCTGTTATTGGACACGGAGAAATATTAGTACGCATCAAAGCATGTGGTGTATGTCATACCGATTTACATGCCGCCCATGGTGATTGGCCAGTTAAACCAAAACTTCCGCTGATCCCTGGTCACGAAGGAGCTGGTATTATTGAGGCAGTAGGGGAAGGCGTTACGCACTTGAAGATAGGAGATCGAGTGGGTGTCCCATGGCTCTATTCCGCTTGTGGTCACTGTGAATACTGCCTAACGGGACGTGAAACACTTTGTAAAGAACAGCAGAATGCGGGCTATTCAGTTGATGGAGGATATGCTCAATATTGTAAAGCCGATGCAGATTATGCTGTCAAAATTCCTGATCGTCTTAGTTTTGAAGAAGTAGCTCCTATTTTCTGCGCCGGCGTTACCACTTACAAAGCTTTAAAGGTAACTGAGGCTAAGCCTGGTGAGTGGGTGGCTATTTATGGTATCGGAGGATTAGGGCATGTCGCCGTTCAATATGCGAAAGCAATGGGGCTTCACGTTATAGCAGTTGATACGCACAGTGAAAAATTAATACTTGCAAAAGAACTAGGTGCAGATCTTATTGTTAATCCAGTTGAAGAGAATTCTTCTGAATTTATCCAAAGAGAGGTTGGTGGAGCGCACGCTTCCGTTTGTACAGCTGTTTCTAAGCCTGCTTTTAGTGAAGCTTATGCGGCAGTTAGACGAGGAGGCTCCGTAGTTGCTGTTGGACTACCACCTGAAGAAATGCCGATACCGATTTTTGATACAGTATTAAATGGCATTAAGGTCATTGGATCGATCGTGGGCACGCGAAAAGATTTAATGGAAGCTTTGCAATTTGCAGCTGAAGGTAAAGTAAAAACAATTATTGAGACTCGCCCACTAGAAGAGATTAACGAAGTTTTTGAGAGTCTAGAAAATGGCGATATTAATGGAAGAGTTGTGATCACGTTCGACTGAAAAAAAAACCGCCGTCGGCGGTTTTTTTATGTTGGGGGAGCAAGAGGGACAAATGGTGTTAATTCAGAAGTTTGGGCTGTAGATAGTTCAGGAGCAGGTTCAGTGTATCCACCTGTATTATAGAGATTTGATAGTGGTTTTATAATACCCGCGCTCCCAATTTGCAGGACTGAGGAATTCGAAATTCCTTCGACTCTAAGCTGATGAATAACGATGTTTTGGTTCACAAAGAAATTCACGAATCTTCAGCTCCCTAATTGTTTGCGGTAATGTTTTCATCCGCAACATCCGGGTCTAGTGAATTCGTTAAACTAAATCCGTTGTTCACGACATGAAAATCCCCTGTATTAAA
Organism: Anaerobacillus sp. QJM3NY_17; assembly: GCF_056173665.1. NCBI lineage: Bacteria > Bacillati > Bacillota > Bacilli > Caryophanales > Bacillaceae > Anaerobacillus > Anaerobacillus sp. QJM3NY_17. The sequence goes on from NZ_CM149685.1 coordinate 1,524,039, forward strand.
TGCACCTGAACCAGCGTATGTTTTTGAAGTTGATTTTGGTGTTGTGTTAAAACTATCCCCGAAGTTTACTACTCCACCCGCGCTATTTATCTTAACTGGTCCTACGATTGAAGGCATTGTTGAACACCCTTTGAGTTGTTATAAAGTATAGTATGTGATCAATAAAGGATCCGTTCAATTTATTCTTCATCATCGTAAGGATTAGACAAATATTCGCGATTATGTTTCACCCTTGCCTCCGTCTTAATCTGTCGTGTAGAACCAACTTGTAAAACGGAGGAAGCAGCGATCCCAATGACGCGAATGCTCCCAACTTTAATAATGGGGTTTTCGTGAATAGTGAATTGCTCGATGTTCTCAGTAAGCAGCGGGAGAGGTAGTAGTTGGGAAAACATCGGATATTCTGATAAATCTTCTACTTCATTCCCATTAAAAATAGGAAATTCACGCTGTAAAGCATAAATTTTAGTCTCGGGAGTCACTTGATTGCTGTCACCAATTTGCACAACTGCTGAACTATCGACTGACGAAACAAGGATCCAATTGACGAGGGAGGATCGACTATTCATAGGAAATTCCCCTTATGATGACGCTAATGGAACAAATGGAGCTGAGATAATTAACGATTCCGGCGGTGTGTCGAAAATAGATGAGCAGACGATAGATTCTGTGTCTCCTACAAGAAACACAGAAGAACTTGCTACAGCTGTAATATTAATATGCCCTACTGAAAGTCCTCGATTTATGACGGTATATTTCATTTAAAATCAGTCCTTCCAGGTAAGTTTTTTAGAAAAGCCTCCATGCCATTAGTAATGTCTCGCTTTAATTTGTTCGTTACTTCTTCGACTAGTTGCTCTGTGCTTGACTCAGGCGAACGGTTGGATTGTTGATTAACATAATAGTTAATGCGCTGATCTAGCTGTTTTTGAATATCATTTAGGATGAAGTGACGGTAAGGATCATCAAGAGGATACTGATATTTTTTCTCTAACTCCCCTAGATGTTGGATAGCTCCTTTTTTCATGTAGGAATGAATGTTTTGCTGAATGGATTGAATGGCTTCCGGAGGTATGTTGCTTGGGTTCATTCCATTTCCCCCGTTTACTGTAAAGTCATCCAGAACATCAGCTCCTCCGTTTGGAGTTAAGCCAATATTTAACGTTCCATCAAGCCTTTCAATTTTTAATTGATCAAATTTATATTCGATTTTCTCAATGTTGGTTTTAGGAGCTTTCGATAACTCATGGCAGCTATTTCTTAAATCATCCACCATATCTTCAAGCATTTTGATTCGATTGTTTTGTTGTTCAATGTTTTGTTGCATCCGTTGCAAGATCGCATAGAAATTATCGGTTGGATACATTGACAATCAACTCCCGTATCAAAATGTTTATTCCACCAATAAAGGGTCACTCCCCAAATCTTAGGTAATCCAACCAGGTATCACTCAATATCTTTATGGTCCGATGGATAGAAGACTTTACACTATCGTATGTTCGATAGCAAAATTAGGTGAATGCCCTGCTAAATATTCGCAACAACATTTTGGTCAGCAATATCACTATCGTTAACGGTAGTGACGCTGTAATTACTATTTACGTTTAAGCCATCGCCTGTATTAAACGAACCGCCGCCCGCAAAGGTGCGTATTGCACTTGTTGGAGACACAATAAATACATCGCCGACGTGGAAAACACCGCTGCTTCCAATGGAATTGACTTTAATAGCTCCAACGATTGCCGGCATTTTTTCACATCCTTATTAATGGATTTCACTTATTACTGTATGCGGAACAATAGCGTATGTTCAAAGCTTCTAGCTTTGGTCTATTTACCGCATACTTCGCCTGCATCGTAGCAAACTTAAAAGCTCTAAATTATAAAAATACTTCTGCATCTAAACTATTATTCAGTAACAAAACCACCTATAAGAATTTTTTAATAAGTCATATGACGTTGGATCAGCAAATGAATAATTTATATCTTTCAGTAAAAAATAGGCAGGTTAACAAATGAATAGAAGGGAGTTTTTATAATGAAATGGATGTTGAATTTACTATTCATGCTAGCGCTTTTTGTCGTGCTTTCTCCTGAGGGTTTTGCAGCTGAGAAAAGTGATGCCAATGTGCGTGTTATTCATGCTTCACCAGATGCGCCGTCTGTCGATATTTATGTAGATGGTCAACCTGCTTTTGAAAAGGTTTCGTTTAAAGATGTGACAGATTATGCTGCTTTAACACCTGGTGAGAAGACGATTCAAATTTTTGCCTCTTCTGCTAACGGGGAAGGTAAACCGGCCCTTGAACAAAAATTAACTGTGGAATCAGGAAAAAACTATTCCGTACTTGCGATCGGTAAACTTGAGAACCTTGCCCTTAAAGTATTAGAAGATCAAAAAGGTTCAGGAGAAAAATCGGGATTGAGAGCTGTACATGCTTCACCGAACGCTCCAGCTGTTGATATTGGTGTGAAGGATGGAGATGCTCTTATTAAGAATCTCGCTTTTACCCAAAACTCTGAATATCAAATGGTCGATCCCGGGACATACAATTTAGAAGTTCGAGCCGCAGGATCTGATAAGGCTGTTCTTGATCTTCCTAACTTACCTGTTGAAGCAGGTGTGAACTACACAGCTATCGCCATTGGCTTATTGGATGGAGACCCCCCATTAAATGTTATTCTTCTAAAAGATGGGAAATAATAAGAAGACCGCAGCTTAGCTGCGGTTGTTTTTGTCTGGAGAGGTTCTGTTCGTTTATTGCATTATTTTCTAATACAATGGGGTCCAACAAGTCCATCTATACTGAAAAGAAAGGAAACGTGATCGAATGCATTCAAAACATACAGTGCGCTACATTTGCGAGCGTTATATAAGTGGGAATAGTTATTATTATAAGCAGGAATTAATTACGCATGATACGTGGCAAAATCCTGCTTCAATTCAATGGTCTACTAAAAGACCAATTTCAAGTAATACATTTTATCAGAAAGAAAAAGAAGGCTATAAGACAATTACTAAGCTACATGACAAAAAACCAGCGAAGGTTCTCCAGTTTTCTAGAACATAGTAAGGTTTATTCTACATCTTAGGAAGGAATGAGAGATAGCAAGGAGGAATAAAGGATGAAAACCATTTATCATGTACAGAGCGGAAAAACCGGTTCATGGGAGATCAAGAAAGAGGGGGCAGAACAAGCAACCAAAACTTTTGAAACAAAAGCAGAAGCGTATCAGTATGGAAGGTCATTATGTGATGAGAATCGTCCATCTGAATTGATTATTCATCAGGAGAACGGGCAAATCGAAGACCATAGCCTATACAATCGTTAGTAATTTCTGTTCTCTTCGTACATATTTTTCAGCTTATGAATAAACATAGTACTAACTACTATCCTAATGAAAGAAGGGAACCTTCATGGATTTTATTAGTCCAACAGCTGGAAAAGTAACGGTTGAACAGCTTACTCAACTCATTGAAAGCTATACGAAAGAAGATCCTAAAGGAACATATCGCATTGTGATTGGAACAGATTCGCAGACAAGCCGGAAAGCGACACAGTTTGTGACAGCCCTCATTATCCATCGCGTCGGCAAAGGAGCACGCATTTTCTATCGAAAAGTAAAACACAAGCCGATTCATGAGCTCAGGCATCGCATTTATAAAGAAACCCAAATGAGTCTTGAGCTCATGGAATCGTTAAAGGATGAAGGATTTTCAACGCTATTAGAAACCTGGCCGATTGAGATTCATCTCGATGTTGGAAAGCAAGGGGAAACGCGTAAAATCATACAGGAAGTTGTAGGTTGGGTAACTTCTGTTGGCTATATTGCTAGAATCAAGCCCGACTCATATGGGGCAAGCAGCGTTGCAGATCGCTATACAAAATCAATTAGTTAAACTGGCGGAATATGCCAGTTTTATTTTTTTTTATGAAACTTCACTCTCGCTCATTCGTATTATTAGTAGAATGAATACTATGGAGGAGTGGTGAGATGAAGTTACGAATGATCACGATTCTTAGTGCACTGATGCTTATTCTTGCAGCATGTAGTGGTACAACAGAATCCGGAGGCGAAGTCAGCGTTGATAAAGGAATTGACGCTCAGGAAGTATTTGAGAAGTCAATTGCGGCTCAAGAAGAGATTAAGAATTTCCATATGAATGCGGATATGACGCAAAGTATTGGTTCAGGTGAAGAAGAGATGGATATTAATAGCGTGATTGACGCTGATATGGTGATGGATCCTATTGCTTTTCATCAAATGATTGATATGACAGCAAATGGTGAAACAATGCAAATGGAATCATACTTTACTGAAGAAGGTTTCTTTATGAAGCAGGGTGAGCAATGGATGAAATTCCCTGATGAAATGACAGATACGCTTCTTTCTCTTCAGGAAACTCAAGCTGATCCAGCTGAACAAATGGAAATGCTCAAAGAATATGTCGATGAATTTACTTTATCAGAAGAAGATGATACTTATGTGATGACATTGAAAGCTTCGGGTGAGAAATTTCAAGGTTTGATGGAGAAAACAGCTGAAGACATGGGCTCACAAAATCAAATGATGGAAGATGCCATGGATCAAATGAAAGTGAACAATGTGGAATACACATACGCGATCGATAAGGAAAGCTATCTCCCTGTTCAAATGGACATGAAGATGGACAGTGAAATGAGCATGGAAGGCGAAACAATTTCCACGATTATGGAGATGAACTCCACTTATGACAAGTACAATGAAATTGAAGAAGTGAAGGTTCCTGAGGAAGTTATTTCACAAGCAAAAGAAATGCCAGGTATGGAACAATAATAATAAGGAGTGCTGCTGAAAAAGCGGCGCTCTTTTATTATGAATATAGAATTTTTAAAAACTACTTATGAATCGGATAAGTTATAACTGGAAAAAAGTACCCTGAAGCGTTACGATTAGCACATGACAACTGTTTGAAAGGAGCGAGGTTCATGTCAACTGAAACATTATTATACGATCAACTGAAACGTCCTTTAAGAGATCTTCGTATATCGGTAACGGACCGTTGTAATTTCCGCTGTCGTTACTGTATGCCTGAAGAAACGTTCGGTCCAGATTATGAATTTCTTCCTAAAACGAGCCTTCTCCAATTTGAGGAGATTACTCGTCTCGCTCGGTTATTTGTTGAGATGGGGGTTGAGAAGATTCGTCTGACTGGCGGAGAACCGCTACTTAGAAGGGATCTCGATGTCCTTATTGGTATGCTATCACAAATTAAAGGTCTTGATGATATAGCTTTAACAACGAATGCTTCTTTATTAAAAAAGAGCGCATTAAAATTAAAGCAGGCAGGTCTCACTAGGGTGAATGTTAGTCTTGATGCCATTCATGATGAAACGTTTGGCAAAATGAATGGGAGAGGAACTAAGATAAAACCTGTTCTCGAAGGCATTCAGGCTGCAGCCGATGCAGGACTTCAAGTTAAAATTAATATGGTCGTTCAAAAGGGAGTTAACGATCACGAGATCGTTCCAATGGCTTCGTATTTTAAAAATAGCGGGCACATCGTTCGCTTTATTGAGTATATGGATGTAGGAAATTCAAATGGATGGAAGTTTGATCATGTGATGAATAAGAAAGATATTATTGATCAAATAGCAGAGACTTTTCCTCTTAAATCTGTTGATGCTGCATACTTTGGCGAAGTAGCAAGCCGCTATCAATATGAAGATGGATCTGGTGAAATTGGTGTCATTTCATCTGTCAGTGATTCGTTTTGTTCTAGCTGTACAAGAGCGCGCCTTTCAGCTGATGGAGCTCTTTACACTTGCTTGTTTGCTTCGAAAGGAATGAGCTTACGAAATCCGCTTCGTAATGGAGCGACAGATGACGAATTACGGACGATGCTAACAAATCTCTGGAACGGTCGACATGATCGCTATTCAGATGAGCGAACAGAGGAAAGTGTTTTAAATAGAGACAAGATTGAAATGTCATTTATAGGTGGATAATCATGGAGAAACAATTCAAACATACGACTGAACGCAAAATCACACGGTATGAAGGTGGGAAATTTAAAGAGAAGGAAGACGTGATTGCTCTTGAGAAACCAATCACGATTCGAATTAATCATACTGAATTCGCAACGCTTGTTTGTACACCTGATCATTTAGAAGATATGGTCATTGGATTTCTCGCTTCAGAAGGGGTGATTCGATCTTATCACGATGTGGAAGAAATGCTTTTTAATGATGGACAAGGGATTGTAAATGTAAAAGCTGCTGTTCAAGGTTCATTAACGTCTGATACATATACAAAGCGCGTCATTAGCTCATGCTGTGGAAAAAGTAGACATTTTTATTTGAAAAGTGATTCAAAAACGGCTCGGACGATTATGAAGGCACCTAAATTAACGGCTTCCGTTTGTCTTGCTAATATGAGAACGTTGCAAGAGGAGTCAGCTACGTTTAAATCGACTGGTGGTGTTCATAACGCGGCCATTTTCAAAAATGGGGAAATGGTGGCTTCACGTACTGATATTGGAAGACATAATGCTCTTGATAAGCTATATGGTTACGTACTCCGTCATCATCTTCATCCTTCTGATCTTAGCGTTGCGTTTAGCGGGAGAATTTCATCAGAAGTTGTTATTAAGCTATCCAAGATGGGTATTGGTGTACTGCTCTCAAAATCGGCTCCCACCGAGCTTGCCATTCAATTAGCGGATGATCTTAACATTACAACAGTAGGGTTTATTCGCCATGAAGGCTTCAATGTTTATACAAAACCAGAACGGATTCTGAATTAGAACACCTCTAGATTAGAGGTGTTTTTTTTGATGAAGTCGTTCATACTACTGAACAAATAAGCATTTTGGAAAGGCGGATATGCAATGGGTTGGACGATAGCTGTGATATTCTGGATTGCTGGTGTTGTATTGGTAGGAAGCCCCAAGTATTTGTTTCATCGTCTTGAGGCTATGAAATCGGATACGGCGGGTCATGCAAGGGCATCTGAAGCAACAGATAAAGAAGAAAGTATTTTCTTTTTTATTGAAACGAAAGCTCTTGATTCAATACCGTGGTGGGTTGTAACGATTTCTTGTGTCACAATTGGACTTTTTCTTATTGCGTTTGGAGTAATCGCCCTTGTTTTTTCCTATTAAAATGAAACTTTCTTGATTATTCATTCGTCTTTAGAGAGGAGGGATTTGCCGGTAGTTTGGTTATCCCCCTTTGGTGGTAAATAAAGAAAGAAAGAGTTCATTTATGTTAGGGAGATATAAGGGGTGTGTGACAGATGGAAGCAGAGAGAAGAAAAGTAAAGTCAGTGTGGCATTTTTATTTATTATTAGTAGGATTACTTGTTCTAAAAACGTACCTTGTTTATCGATTTGAATTTTCGTTTACGTTGAGCGGAATTGGCGAAGAAATGTTTCTTTTCATTAATTCAATAGGGTCAATCGTATTACTGCTAGGTATAGGTCTTTTTAGGAAGCAGTCAAAACCAGGCCTAATACTAGCAGTTTATTTTATTTTATCAGCTCTACTTTATTGTAATATTTTATATTATCGTTTCTACATAGACTTTGTTACCGTTCCTGTTCTTTTTCAATTCGGTAATGTTGGAGGGCTTGGTCAAAGTACAGTTGAGCTGTTGAATTTATATGATCCGCTCATCGTGTTCGACTCCATCATCTTATTTTGGATCCTAAAACGAAATCATTTACATAAGATCCCTTTATCAGAGAAACTACGAAAAAGAACGGCGCTTACTGGTGTCGCCGTATTAGTAGGAACAGCTGGACTGGCGTTGATTATGCATCCATTACTATTTGAAAAATCATATGATCGAGAGTTATTTGTTAAGTCACTAGGTGCCTACACATACCATATTTATGATATAGGCTATAACTCGTTTACATCCATTAATAGTGCGTTTGCGGATGATACCGAACTATCAGAAATCGAAAGTTATGTTGAGAAAAAGGAATTGAAATCTTCCTCCTATGAAGGGATCGCAAAAGGGAAAAATTTGATCATTATTTCTTTGGAATCTACGCAAGCATTTATGCTTGATGAAAGTATCGATGGGGAAGAAGCAACACCTTATCTAAATAAGTTGAAGGAAGAAAGCTTTTTCTTTCCCAATTTCTATCACCAGACAGCACAGGGGAAAACGTCTGATGCTGAATTTATGATTGATAACAGTTTGTATCCACTTTCCGGTGGGTCTGTGTTCGTAAGAAAGCCACAGAATGAGTTTTTCTCACTTCCTGAGGCATTAAATGACGAGGGGTATACGACAACTTCTTTTCATGGAAATGATCGAGAATTTTGGAATCGGTCAGAAATGTATGAAACGCTTGGTTACGATCGTTTTTATTCAAAAAAGGATTTTGAAGTGAGTGACGATAATTCCATTAACTACGGTTTGAAGGATATCCCATTCTTCAAGCAATCAATTCCTTACTTAAAAGAACTGGATCAGCCATATTCGGCAAAATTTCTTACGCTGACAAATCATTTTCCTTACTTATTAGAAGAAAAGGATACACTGATTTCACTGCCGGAGACGCCGGAAGAAGTAGTAAACCGATATTATGCAACGGTTCGCTATGAGGATGAAGCGATAAAGACTTTCTTTGAAGAAATGAAAGCTGCCGGTTTATATGAAGACTCCATTTTTGTTCTTTATGGTGATCATTATGGGTTATCTGAAACTTATGATAAAGCTCTTGGCGACTATCTAGGTGAAGAAATAGGTCCTGTTGAACATGTCGATCTACAAAAAGTGCCTCTCATCATTCACGTCCCAGGTGAAGAAGGAAAGGTGATTGATACAGTTGGAGGACAGGTTGATTTAAAGCCGACAATATTAGAGCTGTTAGGCGTAGAAGAAAGCACAAGTTTGAATTTTGGCACAAGCCTATTCTCGAAAAAACGAGAAGACCTCGTTATTTTCAGGGATGGAAGTTTTGTGACAGAGAATCTTATCTATACTAAAAATACGTGTTATAACAAAGAAACAAGTTCAAAAACCAATCGAAACAAATGTGCTCGCTATTTTGGTCAGGTTCAAGATGAATTAGATTATTCTGATCAAGTGATCTATGGCGATTTACTCCGTTTCATTGAATAGCTTTGGTGTTCATTCTGAGTCGTTCATGGTACGCTTAAATAGGATTAATGACTGTAAAGGGATGAGTATAAATGGATTTGCAGAGGTTACAAATTCTAACTGAAGTAGTGAGAGAGTACAAAACAGCTATTCACATGGATCAAAATAAAGATGAGGTAGGTAGAGAAGTTCTCGATATTGTGATGAATTCTCAGGATCTCGTTTTATATGGACATGTAAAAAGAGCTAAAGATGTTGATAAATTTCCTGGTGAAGCTTTGAAGCACCTCGATCAGGCTACAAAATATCTTCATGAAAAAATAGATGAACAGTTGAAACACTCTTGAACCTAAGGGTGTTTTCTTTACGATTGACATTGTTTTTATCGTAACATAGCGATCAAAACATTGATTGAAAAATGGAAATAGTTTGTGTATAAAAGAATGTGTTGTAATTGTTGCAATACACTGTCATATAGTGATATGTTTTTACTGTTTACTAGATTAAAGGAGAGTGAAATGAATGACTAATTTCGTTAAGCGACTGGCTCCTGTATTTTTAATGGGGCTAGTTGTTTTTGTGATAAGTGCTTGTTCGAACGGTGGAAACGAATCGAATGAAGCATCTGAAGATAAACCGACTGCCTGGGAAGAGATTCAAGAAGAAGGAAAGATTACGGTAGCTACGTCTGGGACGCTCTATCCAACTTCTTATTATGAAGAAGGTTCTGACGAAGTGACGGGGTACGAAGTTGAAGTTGTAAAAGAGATGGCGAAACGCCTTGATCTTGAAGTTGAATTTGAAGAAATGGGCTTTGATGGCATGTTAACAAGCATCAACTCAGGGAAAGTAGATCTTGCTGCAAACGACATAACATCAACGGAAGAGCGAGAAGAAAAATTCGCTTTTTCTGAACCAGTTAAATACTCTTACGGAACTGCGATCGTAAGAAAAGATGATTTATCTGGAATTGACTCACTAGATGATCTTGAGGGGAAAAAAGCCGCTGGTGCTTCAACAACGGTTTATATGAAGGTAGCTCGTGAGCACGGTGCTGAAGAAGTAACTTACGATAATGCGACAAATGAACAGTATTTACGTGATGTATCAACAGGGAGAACGGATATTATCCTGAATGATTATTACTTACAGAAGCTCGCTCTTGCTGCCTTTCCGGATTTAAATATTACAATCCATCCAGATATCGAATATTATCCAAATGACCAGTCGATCGTTATGAAAAAAGATAGCGGAGAACTTGAAACAAAAGTGAATGAAACCATTAAAGAGATGAAGGAAGACGGGACGCTCAAAGAGCTTTCAGAGAAATTCTTTGATGGAGCTAACGTATCAGTTAAGCCAGATATTGATTTTGAAGAATAAGTGGGAGTTGTAACAAGTGGGGGAAATACATTGGGAATATCTATTTGATGCGGGTCTTGCGTTAAAGTCGTTTCCCTATGTCATTCAAGGACTTGGATTAACGTTATTGATCGCGTTTGTTGGAATGATTATCGGGCTGGTGATGGGGTTATTTCTTGCTCTTGGAAGAATGTCAAAATGGAGAGCCCTCAGGTGGCCAGCTCGACTTTACATTTCGTTTATGAGAGGTACACCGATTCTTGTTTTTCTTTATATTCTTTATTTCGGGTTACCTGTCGTTGGCATTGAGTTTTCAGCTTTAACATCAGCATTGATTGGTTTTAGCTTAAATAGCGCCGCCTATATTGCTGAAATACAGCGATCTGCGCTGTCATCTGTTGAAAAAGGGCAGTGGGAGGCATCGACCGCGCTCGGTATGCCTTATTGGACAACAATGAGGGAAGTCGTATTGCCGCAGGCAACGCGAATAGCGATTCCGCCATTATCGAATGTGATGCTTGATCTAATCAAGGCATCATCTTTAGCGGCGGTCATTACAGTTCCAGAATTACTCCATCATGCGAAAATAGTTGGAGGCCGAGAGTTCGACTTTATGACGATGTACATATTAGTTGCGCTAATTTATTGGGCTGTTTGTGTATGTGTGTCTTTCATACAAGAGCGATTAGAAAAACGATATCACTATTTACACTAACCCTAGATGATTTTCTAGGGTTTTTTCTTTTGCCTTATTTTTTACTAAAGGTATCTTTGCTATTATTGTTGATTATTCGAACTGTGGCTTTACTATAGTCAGTCTTGAAAAAACAAAAATATCCCATATTTATTATGAAGTATTTTTAAGAATGTTATAATAAGTCCTATAATCAACATAGACGTTTCGTCATATTTGAAGGGAGTTCATCATCTGCATGAAAAAATATCTTAGCTTATTAATGCTTATTGGGGTTCTTTTGCTCGCTGCTTGTAACAATAATAGTGAAGCGAAAAAAGAAGAAAAGCCTTCAGAAGAATCAGCAACAATGGATCAAACACAGGAAGAACTAGAAGCAATGAAGGTAAAAGAAGATAAGGTTGTTGCTACTGTAAATGGAGAAGATATTAAGGGAAAAGATTATAATTCGATGCTAGTTCAAACTCAGCTGCGCTATACGATGAGCGGTGAAGATCCATCGGATACGGAAGTGGCGAAGTCAATTGAAGAAGAAGTTATGGATAATTTAATCGGACAGGAACTTCTGCTTCAGAAAGCAAAAGAAGAAGGTTTCTCTGCATCAGATAAAGAAGTTGAAACTGAACTTGAGCAAATAAAGGCTCAATTTGATGGTGAGGATGAGCTGAAGAAAGCGCTAGAAGGTCAAGGCATGACGCTGGCTCAGCTTGAAAGTCAATATTCTGATATTGTCGTTGTAGATAAATTTGTTAAAGAGAAAATTGAAACACCCGAAGTGACCGAAGAAGAGATGAAAGCATTTTATAATGATCAGTTCTCAAAAGATGCTGAGAATCCACCATCTTATGAAGAAATGAAGGATCGTATAAAAGACTATTTAATCGAAACCAAAACGCAAGAGAAAGTTCAGCAAATGAAAGAAGATTTACTAAAGAAAGCAGAAGTCGAAGAGAAGTTATAGGTCAGCACATAGCTGGCCTTTTTTTGTGAGGGTTAAGTTATAGCTACTAGTATCAATTTTTCGATTTATAACCGAGAGGAGATTTCGAGTAGGCATAACCCAACTATTAGAGAAGGAGACATATTACCGTGGAAACTATTTTGAATGAACTTAGAACGTACGTTAGACGAAAATTAGAAAGAGAAGGTAGCGGTCACGACTGGCATCATATTGATCGGGTTGTCAAACAAGCAAAAAGAATAGCAGATGAAGAGAGTGCTAACACATTTATTTGTGAAGTAGCAGCACTCGTTCATGATTTAGCAGATGATAAAGTAGCTTCCTCAGAGCAGGATGGAATAAGAGAGGTAGAAGCGCTGCTCTATCAATTAAAGGCCGCGGATCGAGAACACGTAATGGAAATTATTACGACTATTTCTTATAAAGGAGGGAATCGTCCACCAGTTAAGAGTCTCGAAGCACAAGTTGTGCAAGATGCGGACAGATTAGATGCGATAGGGGCGATTGGCATCGCACGAACGTTTGTGTACGCCGGCTCCAAAGCAGAAGTGATTTATGACCCTTCTATTGAACCAAGAACAAATATGACAATGGATGCCTATCGAAATGAACAGTCTACCGCTATTAATCATTTTTATGAAAAACTTTTGAAATTAAAAGATCTTATGAATACCGAGACGGGAAAAAGTCTTGCAGAAGAACGGCATGAATTTATACAATCATTTTTATCACAATTTCATGGAGAGTGGGAAGGGAATCGATAAGGTTATGAGAATTCACCCTATGACTTTAGAAAAGGCACGCGAAATTCAAACGTGGACATATGATGAACCTTATTCTTTGTATAGTTTTAAAGGCGATCAAGAAGAATTATTAGAGTTTATGAACGGGGCCTATTTTTATGTGATCGATGACAAAAGAAATTTGATTGGGTACTTTTGCTATGGAGAATCGGCGCAAGTACCAGCTGGTCACCAAGTTGACGCCTACGAGGAGAATTATATCGATATTGGTTTGGGACTACATCCAAATAAGGCGGGCAAAGGAACAGGATTGGCATTTTTGAAGGTAGGACTTGCTTATGCAATTGAATACAATGGGTTCTTAGGTCTCAGACTGACTGTAGCATCGTTTAATAGGAGAGCGATCAAGGTGTATGAGAGAGCGGGATTCACATTTGAAAAATCATTTACGAACGGCTCGACGAATTTTAATATCATGATAAGAAGAAATGGGAGTAGCACTCATCTATAAATGCAAACGATGGATTAAACAATTGAAAAAGGGGAATAAGAGAACTATATAAGTAACCTTATACAGGAGGATAGTTTCATACAGAGAGCTATTTCTTTACACAATTAATCGAGTTTAGCAAAAGATTTTGTCTTATTCCTACTAATTCTGACATAGCATAGGAAGTTTGGTCGAATACGTTTTGATTCCTTCTAGAAATGGGCATAATGGTAATGTATTGGCATGAGGAGGAATGAGACATGTATGATGCAATTGAAAAAAAACGCAAAGAAATGTTTGAAGTTGCGGGACGATATGGATTTGCATCAGAGAGAACCATTCGCTGTAGTCAGGAGCTTGACCGATTATTAAATGCCCTAATGCAAATGAACCATCAAAATGAGGAAGTTTTGTGAAACTAACATCTGCTATTTTCTTCCTGTGTGGTAAAGTAAAGGAGGAAACCTTATGAAGTTCGATCTCAAATCAATTCTCACAAAAGAGTTGTTTGATTGGATAGAAGATCATCCTAAGAGGAACCAATTAATTGAATCAATTCAGGGAGAGATCTTTCAATCAGTGGTTCATTTCCGCGAATGGAACGACTCCAATTATAATGGGAACGAAGATTGGCTACTTTTTGCACTGCGTAACGAAGAAACATGGCGAAACGAAGTAGACCCACTTGACCAGTGTGAAAGCCGTTAGTTAAACGGCTTTTTTGTTGTGGTTAAACCTTTACTTTAAGTAAGTAAGCGCTTACAATAATAGAAAGAATAGTTAGAATAATCGAATAAGGGTGTGTTGAGAATGAGAAGCGAGACGAGTTATCGAATGCTTGCCTTTGAAAAATTCAACGCTGAAAAGAATTGGTCAGAAAACAATCGCCTTTTTAATTATTCCATTGCCGGTCTGGGAACTATTTTCTATTTTGTAACGTTACTTTTCTAACGCCTTTCTTAGGAGAGGGGACTTTGTATACTCACACAGGAACTTCCTAAATGATTAGGAAGTTCCTATTTAAGTTGACGTGATGAATCTGGCTTTCGTTCAGAGGCAAATATCTCACTGTCTATTGTCAGCATTAGCTACTAAAGTGAAATCTACGATATTCAACTGGAGTGGATTGATAAGCTTTTGAAATTCCTTCAGTTTCGATCAGTTTTTTTGGAACACGCTTAAGCTGCACTTGAAAGACGTGATCTTCATGAAATAGAGGATGAGATATTTGTATCGTATCAGTAGATTTCCAGCTTGTCTGTATTGAATCCTGTTCCTCCAGAAAATAAAAGGATTGAGGGAATCCATTCCGATACCAGGAGAGCTCTTCCTCTTTTTGGACACCCGGTTCTTGAAAACATGCATAGAGCGACAGGTCGTCACAAAATTGAAGAAGCTGATAGTGAAATATTAGAAGATCATCAGGTATATCAATTGATTCCTTGAGCTGATCCTGTCTATTCTCTTCTTCTGCGTAAAAACGGATCGCACGTTCAGACTCGGCACCATTAAAGAAAGAGCGATAGTGTTTGCTACAAAGAAAAGCCCCGTAAGTTGTTTTTTCATTCACTTCCTCGATCCCTTTCTTATAGAATTCTAGCTTAGTAGCTAGAGGAAAGTCTAAGAAGGAGTAGGGTGCTTCGCGTCGATCATTCCAAAATGGAACTTCATCAAGTGGAATCCATCCACGATCATGATGTTTTATCGCATATAAAACATCTTCCTGATAGAGATTACCTGGCCAAAAAGACTTCCGCAACGCTTCTGCAAACTGCCCTGAAAGCAAAGCGTGATCATGCTGTGTAATCATGACAAAATAATCATTATCTTCATAAACAATCATATCCTCAGTCCTTTCAATAAAAGCGTAATTCCCCTGTTAATGGGCGACAATCACTGGAGTCTCTCAAATGAACACGCTATTTGTGTTCAGCATGAGAGATGAAGTGATCGAGGCCATGGGGAATGGAGCTGGATAGATAAAAGCGAAATTCCTCCGTTAATGGCTCATTACGAATGTTGTAAGCGTTGTGATTTTGTGTGTAACAAAAAAGCGAATCCTTAATTAGGAACGCTTTTTTGAATTTCTTTAAAATTAACACGAGTATTCGTCATCTCGATTTTTGAGATCACAATTGGTTTTGTAATGGCTTGTGTAACCATATCATCCTTTTTCGGATCAGTATAGAAATACGAGACAACAATTTCGTTGCCTTCTTTAATGATACTGTCGATTGAGACTGAATAACCACCTGTTGGCATCTCACCACGAGTAATAATAATATAGAGATCGTCATTTGATGGAATTGTAAAAGTGGATTTTTCTAACCATTTTTGTTGAACGGTTGTCTGAACATCTTTAGGAGCATTCTGCATTTCGACTGTTTCAAAAGCGATGTTTTCCTGCATTTGTTCTCCTCCGTTCGATTCGTTAGAGGTTTGAGATGAATTATTACCGCACCCCGCCAAGATAACGAACATCATTGAAATAACTAGTAATAATGAACGCAATGTCCTACTCCTTCCTCTATATAGAATCTTTCATTTTAGTAAAGCTGAAACTATCTTAAGTTTAGCGAATTTCATTACGCTTGGAAAGAGTCGGGTGTGAAAACGATTATAATTTCTGTTAATAGGGTAATAAAAATGTGAGACGTTGACGTATTGAAAGGAGACAAATCATGCAGAATGAAATTTTAAGCTTTTTAAGAAATGTTGAGGAACCGGTGAGTACTAGAGAAATAATGGAGTACTTATCAGGAAAAGGGTACAATCCTGATGAAGAAGAACTCGTTCGCATCATTAAACAAATGCCACAAGGGTCAGTTCAACAGGAATATGATGCCTCCGTTATTGATCCATCACCATCGGTCTTGTACAAAGCAGGACCTAATGCATAAGGCCTTATTTGCGGAATTGATCAACTAAATACAAACCAGCAATCAGTAAGAAAACAATTCCAGTTCCATATAGTACATCTATAATCAAATCCATCTAATGACATCCTTTCTCTGGATCTTTATTTTAGTGTATCAAAACTTCTTATTCATTAAATTTTTTTTGCTATGTTCGGATAAGGAAATGATATACTAGGAGCATTGAGATATGCGT
The DNA here is from genome assembly GCF_056173665.1 of Anaerobacillus sp. QJM3NY_17. Taxonomy (NCBI): domain Bacteria; kingdom Bacillati; phylum Bacillota; class Bacilli; order Caryophanales; family Bacillaceae; genus Anaerobacillus; species Anaerobacillus sp. QJM3NY_17. The sequence continues at coordinate 1,540,498 of NZ_CM149685.1, forward strand.
GGAAGGATGTCGTTATGAAGAAATGGAAGTTAGATAGTTCTAAGCTAATTATATTGTTTTTTATTGTTTTTATTATTGTAGGCGCTGTCAATGTACTGTTTAGTGATCGGAAAATGAATACTAGTGAATACTTGCTTAGTGAAAATCAAAGAGACGTGGTATCAAGGTCGGAGACGCAGCCAAAAATGCCCATAGGCGCTCTTGTGAATAGTAAACTAGCAGAAGATTACAGTATTACCCTTACTGCCAAGATAAAGTATGAAGGTGACGAGAATACTCAGGTTGAGGTAGTAAAAGACAGGCTATTGGATTACCAAATTACTGAACAAAATACAGACGAAGTTGTTATTCCATATAATTCTTTAGTACCTTCAGTCGAAAAGAATGTGTCTAATGATGAAATTATCGAAGGGGATTCACTTGCTACAGAACCTCTAGATCCAGGTGCATATCAGATTGAAGTTAAAGTACCTATTGTGATGAATAATAAAGAAGAGAGTTTCTTGTTTCGAATTCCAGTTGAAATAGCACCATAAACTTCCTTAGAGGAAGTTTTTTTGGTTTATTCTTTAAAAAGGATGCTGAGATAGGACTGTTGTTTAAATCATAAGTTCAAAACTGATAGAATAGAGTTATGACGATCAGAAGTGAGGGATCTATGTGAGGAAATTAAATTTATATAAAATTATTGGAATTTTCTTATCTTTCGTCCTGTTCCTTGTTATTTTCAATCAGATTAAGAATGGGGAGCCTAATTTTAAAGTGGATGAGTCTCTTTTTGAAGTATACGAATCTACTAGTAGTTGGGAAGAAGCAATGGAAAACAGTGTTCCGCAGACTCGACTAGCAAGAGAGTTAGGAGTATTGGGTGGTGAGGAGCGCCGTATCCCCCTTCTTTCAGCCGAGAGAGATTTAATTATCCATGATGTAATGGTTCTAAATTACGGAGCCGTTTATCTTACTTATTCCTTTTCGTTGAAGGAAAGTGATCAACCATATAATTTACCAAGATTACATATCGGGTCAGTTAGCTTTACAGGAATCGAAGGATCAAACGAATCATATTTAGTTAATCAGCAGAACATTTCTAAGGAGCAAAATGGCAAGCCTCATGTTGTGAATCACCGTATCTATCAGGCTGATATTTTAATACCGAATCATGAGGCCGGTGGGACTATAAATGAGTTCAATCGTTTTTCATCAGCAAATTCCGTCCTTATTAAAGATGCGTATGTTCAAGGAAATGATGAGAAGGTGAACTTGGAAAATCAGGAGCTGTCTTTAGAAAGTGATTATGCTTCAAATGTATATGCTGAAACGGATTTGAACAAAAGTGTAAAAATAAAGGATGGAGAGCTTACATTTTCTCATTTTGAAGCAGGTCTTAACATGAATAAACTCTATATTGAAGGTGAGTACGATCCGCAAACAAAGTTTGTAATCACCAATACAAGCGGAGAAAACCCGTACTCCATTGAGTATGATGTAAGGGAAGACAAGGATGGAAGTTATCTTCCTTTAGAACCTTTTCAGGCAATACAGAAACAGTTCTCATATCGATTAAATGAAGTGATTCTTAATAAAGACGGATCAGTTAGTAAAACAATCGCGCAATCTGACTTGGAAGCGATGGAAAAGGGAGAAAAGGTAACCATTGGAGAGTACAGCGGAATCTCTTATTCTGTTCAATTAAAGGATGATGGTCAGCAACTTGTGATCTCATTTGATGCTGAAGAAGCAATAAGTTCGCAATTTTTTAATCAGTACTATATTGAAAGCCGAAAGACTTATGAAGAGCGATTTGATGTTGCCTCAGAAGAGGAGCGACAGCTTATTGAATCCCGCAAGCCTATTCTTTTAGAATTAAAAGATGATAAGAAGAGTTCTATTCTTATTTATCAAACAAGACCTATCGGGGAGCCGAACAGTATACAGGTTGATCTTGATCATGAGCATTTCACATCAGGTCTCCCAGTTTCTATGACGCTTTCAAATTTACCTGAATTCCAGTCGATTAACCTTGATATAAGTGGTTCACTTAAAATGAATGAAAAAAAATAATTTATTTTCAAATTTGTAGTTTGGTTTTTTGACATTCGGGAATATTCTTTATCAAACCCCCTAAGTAGTTTGAAAGTGATTTTCCCCCTGTTAGCCGTGCTCACGTGAGTACGGCTTTTTTTTATATGTTAGCTTATATTAATCATCAATGAGGTTCATTAATATAGTCTTCCTTATACAATAAATTCGGTTTGAAATGGTGAAGCGTTTCCATTAAGAGGGATTCGTGGTAATCTTTTAGGAAAGCAATAGATCAAAGAAATTGAAAGGATGAGGCATTTTGGCGAAGAAGGGGAATATGACAGAGCTAACAGAAGATCTTGTAACCTTTTTAGAAGGAGAAAAGCTTGTAATGCTTGCAACGATTGATCATGAAAGCCATACACCCAATGTATCATCGATATCATGGGTGAAAAGCCTAGATAAAAATAATATTCGCTTTTCTGTGACTTCTAACTCAAAAACAATTCAAAATGTCAAACAGCATTCTAATGTTGTCTTTACAATAATCGGATTGGAAACGGTATATTCCATTCACGGAAAAGCATCTATCCTAGAGGAAGCGATGCAAGGAGTGTCGCTGAAGCTTGCTAAGATTAATGTGGAAGTTACTCAAGTCGCAGAAAGCATGTTCTGGGGTGCGAAAATAACGGCAGAACCACAATATGAAAAAACATATAATCAAAAGAAAGCGGAAGCTCTTGATGAAGAAGTGTACGAAGCGTTGTTAAAATAGACGAGACTTTCTTATCATAATTTTTTGTGATTTAATATAAGAAATAAGCATTATGTGCTTTCGCAATGACGTATGCATCAGGAAACGAGGTTGATTCCCATATGGAATGGGAAATGATTAAAGACTTTTTGAATGAAGAAACAATCAGAGAGTGGCTAGGTCAGTATCGTGCACTTGGTCCTTTGCCTGGAATTTTGCTACCAATGCTTGAGGCTGTGATTCCCATATTGCCCCTTTTTCTTTTTGTAGCAGGAAACGCGGCTGCGTATGGATTCTGGTATGGCTCTTTACTTTCATGGCTTGGTGCATCTCTTGGCGCTTTGATCGTTTTTATAGTGGTCAGAAAGCTTGCTAGACAGCGCTTCATGCGAGTGATTACAAAACATGCCAAAATCGAAAAAACACTTCGCTGGATCGAGCGGCATGGATTTGGGATGGTATTTCTTCTGCTTTGTTTTCCATTTACGCCATCAGCTTTAATCAATGTCGTTGCGGGTCTGTCAAATATGAGCATTAGAAGCTTTGTACTCGCCGTTTTACTAGGGAAAATGGTGATGATATCGATCGTGTCTTTTATTGGACATGATGTCTTCGCCCTGATCCATCGTCCTTTGGAGATGGTGCTGATTCTCACTGCCATAGTTGTATTATGGGGAGCAGGCAAACTAATTGAAGTCAAATTGAATCAACGCCCGAGAAAACATCGTACTGAAGATCATGTGAGATAAAGGAAAAGCCATGCCCGAAAGGGGATGGCTTTTGCGTGTTATTGTTTATTTGGTTTTAAGCTTTTAGTGCCTGTGTAGGGTAAACGGGCGCATCCGCTTTTCATGTCTAGCTGCCGTGTCTAACCGCCCACATCCGCTTTTCGTGTCTAGCTGCAGCGCCCAGCCTCTCGATCGCTTCACCCTCTAAAATGAACACAAAGAGCGTGTTCTTTTTAGAGGGCTCCAGCGCTTGTCGAGGCTATACGGGCGCTTCCGCATTTCGTTTTAAAATATCCTTTTCTTATCTCTTTCTTCTTTAAGTATTTCAACGGCTTCTCTGAAGCGTTGGGAGTGGATGATTTCTCGTTCTCTTAGGAAGGCGAGGGAGTCGTTTAGGTCTGGGTCGTCTGAGAGATCGATGATCCATTGGTAGGTGGCTCTTGCTTTTTCTTCTGCGGCGATGTCTTCGTATAGGTCGGCGATTGGATCGCCTTTGGCGGCGATGTAGCTTGCTGTCCATGGGACGCCAGCGGCATTGGAGTAGTATAGGGCACTGTCATGATTAGCATAGTGGGCGCCGAGTCCAGCTTCTTTCATTTGATCTGCGGTTGCGTCTTTTGTGAGTTTATAGATCATTGTAGCGATCATTTCGAGATGAGCAAATTCTTCTGTTCCGATATCGGTTAATAACCCGACGACCTTATCAGGAATGGTATACCGTTGATTCAAATAACGGAGGGCTGCTGCTAGTTCACCATCAGCACCGCCATATTGCTCAATCAAAAATTTGGCAAGCATGGGGTTACATGTACTGACTTTAACGGGATATTGCAATTTCTTTTCATATAGCCACATTGAGGTTCACCCTTTCCAGACTAGACTTGCCATGGCCACGGTGCGTCGCCCCAATTCCATGGGTAGTTTGAATAGCTGTTGCCGTATTGCTGAAGGGGACCATATTCCTTTTCATAGCGTTTCTTAAGATGCTTACTTCTTTTGGCATATTCATTGAATTGTTGAATGGCTTCGTAGTCATCCGGGTGTGTATCAAGGTAAAGAGTCAGTTCAACGAGAACGAAATCAGTGGCCTGCAGTTCCTCTAACAGCTCATAGTAGGCTTTCGGTAGCTGTTTAGACATGTTTTACTCCCCCTGCTTTGAAGGATAAGGATAGGGATCATAGAAGGCTTTCCAGAGAGTACCTCGAGAGAGAGCTTCACGTGCGGAATATTGCTCCAGTCCTGGGGGCTGAAATCCCATATAAAGATTAGGAGGAGTGGAGTAAGACTTCACTCGAATAGGAGGACATGGATCAAATGGACTAACATAAGGCTCGTAATACTTTCTGTGGGTATACATCGTTGACCTCCTTCTATACAAATCTCTACTCTTTAGATGTATGAAGTTATGAAAGAAACATGATTTCTAAATAAAGAAGCACCCCCTAAAGTGGGAGTGCTCCTCATCTTTTTACATTTTATTAACCGTATTGTTCCACGTAGCAAGCATATTCTTTAGGTCATGAAGGTCTGATTTAAATGGATAGTTCGATGCAACACTTCTTTTTTGACCTTCGTCGAGCTTTTCGTAGCTATGCACAAATTCGGTCATGTCTCTTGTTAGTCTATTTAGCTCCCACTTAAATGTTTCGAATTCTTTTTCCATTGTCAAAACTCCTTTGTAAATATGTTCTTATATTTGATATACCCTGACGGACCATTCTAAAAACCATCGAGTGTGATAATTTACAAATAATGTCGCTTTAGATGCGAACGTATTTTCTTGTCTTGCTATCCAATTGAAGAAAAACATGAGATAATAGACAAAGAATATACGGTGTAGGAGGTAGAGTACATGGCGGTACAGTTTGTGATTGGTCGGTCTGGAAGTGGAAAAACTGAGCATTGTTTATCTGAAATGCAGCAAGAATTGATCGATCGCCCGCTTGGTGAAGATATGATCTATCTTGTACCAGAGCAAATGACTTTTCAATCAGAATATGAACTAGTACATAATAGAGGGTTAAAAGGAATGATTCGTGCTCAGGTTTTTAGTTTTACAAGACTGGCATGGAAAGTTCTTCAAGAAACGGGAGGGATGGCCCGCCCACACTTAACGAGCGTAGGAACAAGTATGATGTTACGTCATATCATCGAAGAGAATAAACAGAAGCTAAGAATTTATCAGCGTTCTTCTGAAAAAACAGGGTATGTGGAACATCTGAATGACATGGTAACAGAGTTTAAACGGTATTGTCTTGAACCGGAAGATATAAAACGTTTTGCGGATGATCTTTATGATGAAGATGAGCGAAGCTTACTTCGAGATAAGCTCTATGATCTTCACCTTGTTTATGATGCTTTTCAGAAGGAAATGCTCGGGTTTTATCTTGATTCGGAAGACTATTTGGCATTGCTTGCTGAGAAAATCGAAGCGTCAAGCTACTTAGAGGGTGCCTCTATCTGGATTGATGGTTTTCATAGTTTTACACCTCAAGAGCTTCTTGTGCTTCAGGCTTTAATAAAAAAAGGAACAAACCTTACAGTTACCATCACGATGGATCCCGAGATGAATCCTTCAAGCATTCATGAACTGGATCTCTTTCATGAGCCAGCGAAAACATATCAAACTCTTCAAGGACTTGCGCATGAAGAGGGGGCTGCTATTAAGGAACCGATAATTCTAGCTGATCAAAAGCGCTATAACAATAGTGAACTTGCTCATTTAGAAGCCAACTATGGTGAACGACCACCAGTTCTTTATAATGGAAGTCTTCAGCATATTCAAGTGCATCATGCGGTGAATATCCGTTCCGAAGTTGAAGCGGCAGCGCGTGAAACGCTTAGATTAGTACGCGATGAGGGCTATCGATATAGAGACATTTCAGTCATGGTACGTAACATGGCTTCTTATTATGAACTTGTCGAAACGATCTATGCCGATCACGGTATTCCTATTTTTTCTGACCAAAAGAGAACGATGCTGCATCACCCGCTAATTGAATTAATAAGGTCCGGTCTAGATATAATTCAATATAACTGGCGCTATGAATCTGTGTTTCGCTGTGTCAAAACAGAATTGCTTTTTCCTGACGATACAGAAGAAAGTATCGAAACCATTCGCGAGCGCATGGATGAACTCGAAAATTATGTAATTGCTAAAGGCATTAAGGGCTATCGCTGGAAAACGGATGAGCGCTTTAAAGCAAATATCTACCGACAGCTTGAAGATGATGAAACGGTCACCTCAGATGACCTCGAAAAAATGGAAGATCGATTAAATGAAACGAAAGAATGGATTGTTACACCGCTCGAGAAGTTTGAAAGAAAAATGACGAAAGCAAAAACCGTTCGCGAAATGTGTGAAATTCTTTATTATCTTCTAGAGAATAGTCATGCTGCAGAAAAAATAGATCGATTGAAGGTACAAGCAGAAGAAGCAGGTCAGCTTTCGAAAGCACGGGAGCATGATCAAGTTTGGGATGCTGTTATTGCACTGCTTGATGAAACGGTTGAATTGATTGGTGATCAAAAACTTTCGATAGAACAATTTACGAAACTTCTTGAAGCTGGAATGGAAAACATGAAATTTGCCCTCGTACCTGCTTCACTTGATCAAGTTGTGATCGGTAGCATTGATCGAACGAGATTTACTGATGTGAAGTGTGGTTTTTTGCTAGGTGTCAATGAAGGAGTTTTACCATCAAGAATACAGGAAGATGGGCTTTTGAACGAACAGGATCGAGAAAAGCTAGAGGATCAGGGGATCCAGCTGGCACCTGGATTAAAGCGACGTCTTTTAGACGAAGAATTTTTAATTTACCATTCCTTGTCAACGCCCTCTGATGCTCTTTGGGTAAGTTGTCCTCTTGCAGATGAAGAAGGAAAGGGATTGCAGCCTTCTATTGTGATGAATCGATTGAAAGAGATGTTTCCTGAACTTAACATTGGTTTGAAATTTGCTGAACCAGGTGAAGAATTGAAAGAAGAACTATCGTTTATAACGAACCCGGCGAAGACAATTGGTAGATTAACAGGTCAGCTTCGTCAATGGCATCGAGGCTATCCAATTGATCCGATCTGGTGGGATGCCTATAATTGGTTCGTTACAGCGTCTTCACAAGAGAATCGAGTTCGATTGATTGAAAGTCTTTTTTATCGTAACAAAGCAGATCGTCTGACAGAAGACACTAGTAGAAAACTGTATGGTTCAAAGATTCAAACAAGTGTTTCTAGAATGGAAAGATATAAGTCCTGTGCCTTTTCGCAATTTGCTTCTCATGGTTTACGGTTGAAAGAACGGTCAACATTTAAGCTTGAAGCTCCAGACATTGGCCAGTTATTCCACGCGGCGCTAAATATGATGGCTGAAACAATTAAGCAGCGTCATTGGGATTGGGCCAAGCTTTCATCGAATCAATATTATGAACTATCAGGTCAAATCGTAGAGCAACTTGCACCGAAATTGCAAAATGAAATTCTATTAAGTTCAAATCGCTATCACTATATAATGAGAAAACTTTCTCAGGTAGTAGGTCGAGCCTCTTCCGTTCTCGGTCAACAAGCGAAGAAAAGCGGTTTTCAGCCAGCGGGGCTTGAACTAGGATTTGGCCCAAACCAGGAGTTGCCACCAATCGAGTTTACGCTTAAGAATGGGGTGAAAATCCAGCTGATCGGACGAGTGGACCGCGTTGATCAGGCGCTAAATGGAGAGGAGCTTCTTCTCAGAATTATTGACTACAAATCAAGTGGAACTTCTCTTGATCTCTCAGAAGTTTACTTTGGCTTAGCGCTTCAGATGCTAACGTATCTGGATGTTGTGATTACAAACGCAAACATCTGGCTCGGTCGTGATGCAACGGCAGCTGGAATGCTGTACTTCCACGTTCATAATCCAATGTTGCAGGCATCAGCGCCAGGACAAGCTGCTCTTCAACAGGAACTTTTCAAAAAGTTTAAGATGAAGGGTCTTCTTCTAGCTGACAAAGATGTCGTAAGCTTGATGGATCAGGACATTGAGAAGAAAAAATCTGACATTATTCCAGCCGCCTTAAAGAAAGACGGTACTTTTTATAAAAATTCTTCTGTTTTATCTTCCGATGATTTTCAGGCGCTCAGGTCATTCACACGGCAAACCATACAAACGATTGGAACAGAAATATCAGACGGACGTATCGATATCGATCCTTACAAGATGAAGGATCGCATCCCATGCACATTCTGTTCCTATCGCTCATTTTGTCAATTTGATCAGGCGATGGAGGATAATGACTATCGACCGATTACTGTTCAGGATGATGAAACAATACTGAGACGGATGAGAGAGGAGGCGAACGGGAATGACGATAATGAATAAACCCGAAGGCTCGAAATGGACAGACGAACAATGGGAAGCTATTGCTGCTCGTGATCAAGACGTTCTCGTAGCAGCTGCAGCTGGGTCGGGGAAAACGGCTGTTTTAGTTGAACGAATTATTAGGCGTCTTGCTGATGAGAATGATCCTGCTGAAGTTGATCGAATTCTTGTCGTAACGTTTACAAATGCTGCAGCAGCTGAAATGAGACATCGAATCGGGGAGGCTCTTGAAGAAAAGTTAAAAGAAGACCCATCTTCCCTTTATTTAAGAAGACAGCTTTCGATGTTGAATCGCGCTTCTATTTCAACGCTTCATTCTTTTTGTATGGAAGTGCTTCGACGCTATTATTACGAAATTGATCTTGATCCAGCCTTTAGAGTAGCGGATCAAACCGAAGCGGCATTGCTTCGTGAAGAAGCAATGGAAGAACTTTTCGAAGAGCATTATAGCAAGAAAGAGAATGAGGCTTTTTATGACCTTGTTGATCGCTACAGTAGTGATCGTAGTGATGTGGATCTTCAGCTTCTTGTAGAAAGACTCTATCATTTCTCTTCTAGTCACCCATGGCCAGAGCAATGGTTGCAAGAGAGTGTCGCCGTATATGAAGAAGCGAGTGAAAAAGCGTTTGATGAATTGGTCTGGGTAGAGGAAATAAAAAAAGATGTCGTTCTTCAGCTTGAAGGTATGCGTGAAATGCAGGAGAAGGCCATTTCTCTTTCTAATGCACCAGGCGGGCCAGAGCCATACCTTGAGATGTTAGAAATGGAACGTGAAATGACGGAAAGGCTTCTATCAGCTTCCGCTCAAACGTGGCAGGAGCTCAAAAATGAGTTTGAACAAATAACGTTTGGTCGCTTAAAGCCTTGTAAAGGGGATCAATATGATCCTGAAATGATTGATACAGTAAAGGGCCTTCGTGATCGTGTCAAAAAGACCATCCAAAGTTTAAAAGAAGAGCTATTCCAAAGAAACCCTGAGGAATATGTAGAAGACATCGTTCAACTTGCTCCTGTACTAGGAACGTTATCTTCTCTTGTAAATGAATTTAGATACAAGTATACGGAGCTAAAAAAAGAAAAAGGGCTTGTGGATTACAGTGACCTTGAGCATTATTGTCTTTCTATTTTGTTAGATGATCGTTCTACTCCCGAGAACCCGGTCCCATCGAGTGCCGCTCGTGAATATCAAACACAATTTGCTGAAGTATTGATCGATGAATACCAGGATACGAACTCTGTTCAGGAAACCATCCTGAATGCCATTAGCAGAACTTCTGACTTAGGAGGGAACCGCTTCATGGTAGGGGACGTGAAGCAAAGTATTTACCGTTTTAGACTAGCAGAACCTGGGTTGTTCCTCTCTAAGTATAAGACGTTTGGTCGATCGTCTGACGAGCCATCGAAACGAATTGATCTTGCGCGCAATTTTCGTAGTCGAGAAGAAGTGTTGAATAGTACGAATTTTATCTTCAAACAAATTATGGACGAGCGTGTTGGAGAAATAGAGTACGATGAAGCAGCTGAGCTCATTCCTGGCGCAGAATACCCTAAGTCTGAAACGGTTGTTCCGGAAGTTCATATTATTGATAAGAGCGCTCAGAAAGACGAAGACGAAGAAGAAACTGAAAAGGTTCAGCTTGAGGCTCGGCTTATTGCCTCTAATATTAAAGATATGATGGGGAAGAGTGAAAGCGAACGAACAAAAGTGTACGACCGGAAAGAAGATCGTATGAGACCAATCCAGTATAGGGATATGGTGATTTTAATGCGTGCAACAGCAAGCTGGGCACCTGTGATCATGGAAGAATTAAAGCAAGCTGGCATCCCATCTTATTCAGATCTTGCAACAGGATATTTTGAAGCAACAGAAGTTGCCATTATGATGAGTCTTCTTAATGTTATCGATAATCCTTATCAGGATATTCCGCTTGCCTCCGTGCTTCGTTCACCCATTATCGGGTTAACAGAGGAAGAGCTTTCCCTTATTCGTATCAATGAGAAACATTCAAGTTATTATCTTGCCTTACGATCTTATTGTGAGACTGAGTCGAACAAGCTATCGGAGACATTATCGAAGTTCATCACAAACTTGAACAGGTGGCGAGAAGCGGCAAGGCAGTCTTCTTTAAGTGAGTTGATTTGGCAGCTTTATCGAGAAACGAACTATTATGAATTTGTTGGTGGAATGCCTGCCGGCTTGCAGCGACAGGCGAATTTACGAGCGCTGTATGATCGGGCAAGACAATACGAAGCGACTTCGTTTCGTGGCCTATTTCGCTTTCTGCGTTTTATTGACAGAATGAAAGAGCGTGGGAGTGATCTCGGAACTGCGCGCGCTCTTGGAGAACAAGAGGACGTTGTCCGAGTGATGACCATTCACAAAAGCAAAGGACTTGAATTTCCTGTCGTCTTTATTGCAGGAATTGCAAAGCAATTTAATATGAGAGATATGGCCAATCAAATGCTGATGCATAAAGAATTTGGTCTTGCTACAAAATTCATTGATCCAGTTCAGAGGATTAGTTATCCGACATTGCCTTACTTTACACTGCAAAAGCGGATGAAGCTTGAGCTACTTGCTGAAGAAATGCGAGTTCTTTATGTTGCGTTAACGAGAGCGAAAGAGAAATTAATTTTAGTTGGAACGGTAAATGATTGGGAGAAAGAACGATTGTCATGGGCAGGAGCAGCTGGAGATGAGTGGCTGCTATCGGATTACGAACGATCGAAAGGGAAGACCTATCTGAGCTGGATTGGACCCGCTATTATGAGACATAAAGATCTCGCTTCTATATCTGAAGGAATGGCGAATTTTTCAAAACATGATGAGGTATTTCAACATCCGGCACGGTGGTTACTCACTCTTCATAACGCTTCGTCCTTCGCTGAGATTGAAGCAGAAGATGTTCATAAACATCGGGAATATGAAATGTTACTACAGAAGAAAGAGCCTATTCCTGAAGTTAGCTCCTATAAAGATGAGGTGAACCACCGTCTTGATTGGACTTATCCTCATCAAGCAGCGTCTGAAACAAGGTCGAAACAATCCGTTACAGAAGTGAAGCGCCAACGTGAGATCTTTCAAGATGAACGAAGTGATGACAAGCTAGTCAAAGGATTTAGCCAATCACTGAAAGAGCGACCTCGCTTTCTTCAAAGTAAGCAGTTAACGCCTGCTGAGCGGGGAACGGCGATGCACATTGTCATGCAGCACCTTGATTTGCAAAAGTGGCATGATCGTGAAGACATTAACGAGTTAGTCGCCAAACTTGAGCATAAGGAATTGTTAACGACTGAACAGGGACGAGCCATTGATGTCGAGCAAATTCATCAATTAATGGATTCAGAGCTCGGGCAGAAAATGAGAAATGCAGCTGAAATATATAAAGAGGTCCCTTTCAGCCTAGGAGTAGATTCAAAATGGATCTATCCTGAATTTGAAGGAGATCAAGAGACGGTAGTTCTACAGGGTGTGATTGATTGTATTCTTCGCGATCAAAACGGTGATTTAGTGCTAGTCGATTACAAAACAGACGTGATAGCGAATCGTTTTACTTCTGATGAACAAGCAATGGAGACAATGAAACGGCGCTATACAACACAGCTACAATTATATGAAAAAGCCATTAATGAGATCTGGAAGGTGCCTTGTAAGGAGAAAATATTATTCTTCTTTGACGGAGGTCGATCTCTCTTAATCGATTAACAAGTAGCCGGGCTTATGTCCGGCTGTCTTCGTTTCGATGGAGTCAGAATATGAATCGAAATAAAGGAGTGATTAATATGAGGTTACTTCATACTGCAGACTGGCACCTGGGGAAAACATTAGAAGGAAGAAGCCGTCTACCAGAACAAAAGGAATTTCTTGAAGAATTAATGGTGATTGCTGATGAAGAAAACGTAGACGCTATTTTAATGGCTGGAGACGTTTTTGATACCGTCAATCCACCTGCAGCAGCTGAAACGCTTTTTTATGATGCAGCAGTAAAATTAACTAGTCGTGGCGAACGCCCTCTAATCATCATTTCAGGAAATCATGATAATCCTGAACGGTTGTCGGCATCACGCCCACTTGCACATACAAATGGTATATCGATTATTGGGTTTCCCACAATTGATCCGATAGAAGTAACGGTTCGAAATGGACAAAAGCTCTCTATCGCTGCACTTCCTTATCCATCGGAATCTAGACTGAATGAATGTTTAACAGCGAGTCAGGAAGAAGAGGCTCTTCAGCTAGCCTATGATGATCGGGTGAAAAAGTTATTTAGTGATTTGACAGAAGCGGGGTCAGAGGAGGCCGTTCATATTGCTATGAGTCACATTTATGTAGCCGGAAGCAGAGAGAGTGATTCTGAACGACCGATACAAGTAGGAGGCGCTTATACGGTATCAGCGAATTCCCTTCCTGAACAGGCTCAGTATGTCGCGCTCGGGCACTTACACCGTCCTCAAACGATTACGAGAGCTTCAGCACTTGCACGCTATTCCGGCTCCCCACTTGCTTACAGCTTCTCAGAAGCCAATCAATCCAAGTCAGTTACAATCGTTGATGTGGAGCCAGAGGGTCTTGCTCATATAAATGAAATTCCTATACAATCAGGCAAGCCACTCGTTCGATGGATCGCTGATCAAGGGATTGAGCAAGTATATACGTGGCTAGAAGAAGGAAAAGATGCTGATGCGTGGATTGATCTCGAAATCCATTTAAATGATACGCTATCTATAGAAGAAATTCATCGACTCCGCAGTCAGCATGATGGATTTATCCATATTAGACCTGTCTTTGCAAAAAAGGATCAGCAAAAAGAAGTGTCTAATGCTAATCTTCCGATAGAAGAGCTTTTCAAACGATTCTATGAAAGACAAACAGATGGAGCTGAACCAGAAGAAGATCTTGTCCAGCTTTTTCTAGAGCTAACACAGTCAGATGATGAGGAGTAAGGGGGACTGAAGACATGAGACCGATACACCTGTCCGTTTCAGGACTACATAGTTTTCGAGAGAAACAAGAAATTGATTTTGAATCACTTTGTCAGGGAGGAATTTTTGGGATATTTGGTCCTACTGGCAGTGGGAAATCTTCTTTGCTTGATGCTATGACTCTTGCCCTTTATGGGAAAGTTGAACGAGCAACGAATAATACCCAGGGCATTATGAATCATGCAGAAGACACGTTGTATGTTTCGTTTACATTCGCCCTTGGAAACAAATTGCGCTATCGGGTGGAGCGAAGTTATAAACGTTCTGGAGATGTTTCCATTCGTTCGGCCAATTCAAGATTAATAGAACTTGGTGAAGAAAATACGGTTCTGGCGGATAAAGACCGTGATGTTTCACAGCAGATTCAAGAAATTCTAGGGCTTACGATTGATGATTTCACGCGTGCTGTTGTATTGCCGCAGGGTAAATTTGCAGAATTCCTTTCTTTAAAAGGCACTGAGAGAAGACAAATGTTACAACGTTTGTTCCAGCTTGAGAAATACGGTGATCAATTTAATCGTCGATTAAGAGCAAGAGTGGATGAGAAAAAATATAAGTTGAATGAAATTACGGCTGAACAAACGGGACTAGGTGAAGCTTCTAAAGAATCTCTTAAAGAGGCAAAGGAAGCTTTCTTTGAGGCTGAAAAAGCTGCTCAGAAAGCAAAGGACGATCTTCTTGCAGCTGAGAAACAAAAAGAAAATGTCACAGAGATTTGGAACCTTCAAAACCAGCTTGATGAACTTCGCAGTAGGAAAAAGGCGATAGCTGAACAAAGAGCTGAGATCGAAACGCTTGAAATAAAGATCAATGAAGCAAATGCGGCGGGGCAAATAAAGCCTTATTTAGATGCGGTTGAAGCAACAGAAAAAGAAGTACAAGAAGCAAAGAATCGTTATGAAGAAACAAAGCGCCGACTAGAAGAAGCTACAAAGCTGTATCAAGAAAGAAAGAGTGAGCATAAAAGCAAGCAACAAAATCGGCAAGAGCAGGAGCCTCTATTATTAAAAAAACTGAATGAATTTGAGCGTGGATTAGAGCTTGAAAAAGAAATATCTCAACTGAAAACTAAGCGTGCTGGTGTCGAAAATCAATCAGTCACGCTAGAAAAAGAGTCAAAGGTAAAAGCGGAAGAGACGAAAAAAGCACAAGAGGATTTAAAGAAAGCGCGCACGCTTCAATCTGACCTTAATAAAGATTTGACAAGTCGGCAGGTCGCCCCTGAAGAACGTAAGCGAATTCTAAGAGCTCAGAGCTTGAAGCAGGAGTTCCAATCTCTACAAAAGCAGCTAGATGAAGCACATCGTGAAGAAGAAAAACAAGTGAATGCTCAAAAGCAACTTCAGCCTCTATATGATGACGCGATGCAAAACTTGAAGGTGTTAAAGGAGAGTTATGCAGGTTATTATAACTTGGTTCTTTCAACATATCATGCCATATCATCTCATAAGCTTACGCTTGAGAATCACATCCGTAACGTTCAGGATGAAATCGATCAAACGAGTCAAAGACTTGAACAAAATCGCACACACGTCATTGCAATACGTCTTGCGAGAGAACTAGAAGAAGGGCAGGCATGCCCTGTTTGCGGTGCGAAAGAACACGTTCAGCTTGCAGAAGGTAATGATAACACACCTGATTTGAAGGAAGATCTAAAGGAAAAAGAACAAAGGCGTGAACGGTTAAAAGATCAACTTCAACATGCTAAACAGCTTCAATATCAGCTAGAGCAAACGTCTGACCTGATGTCAGATCATGACGAGCAACTAGTTAAGGCGCAAGATATAAGCGATGTCGATCGTAACCTTACAGAAGCTGCTGTTATAACAGAAATGAAATCGCTCGCTCAGGATGTTCGAGAAATAGAAGAAAAAGTTAAAAATGCTCGAAAGAATCTTCAGGAGCAGCAGTCAAAAGTGACCGAATATGCTTATCGTCTAGAACAAGTTCAGAAAGATCTAGAAGGTAGAAAAGAAAAGCGGATTAATTTAAGTAAAGAAACAGAAGAAATAACGAAAACCATTCAAGAGGAATTGTCTCTTTCTGTTCATGAGATTGAAGCAGAAATGAAAAAAATTGAAGAGATGGATAAAGAAGCAACCACCATAAGGGAGCGTCTCGAAAAAAGCGTTCCTTATATTGAGAAAAAAGAACAACATCTTTTAGAGCTTCAGGAACAGGTGCAACAACATACTGTGCGTAGAGCTGAATTAACAAGCTCATTACAACAGCTTAAAGAACAAATCAATAAGATGATAGCTGATCACATTAGTATCGTAGGTAACACAACAGCAGAAGAAGGTTACAAAGCAACGAATGAGCAATTACAAGTCCTTCGAAAAGAAGAAAAAACGGCACATGAGCGATTGCAGCTAGCGGAGGAAAGCTATCAGCAAAATGAACGACGTTCCGCTGCCGATCAAAATTACAATGACGATGCTCAGCTACGTTTGAAAAAATCACTTGAAACATATCAAGCAGTTCAAAAAGACTCTATTTTTGAGAACCGTATGCAGGTTAGAGATGCTGAAGTAGATAAAGAAGAGAAACAGAAATGGGAAGAGCAAGTACAAGCCTATCGAAAAGAACGAGATCAAACGGAGCATTCGATGGTAGAGCTTGAGAAGAAGCTTTCGGGGAGAGCAATCACTGAAGGAGAGTATCATGAAACGATTGAGAGAGCAGAAAGTGCAAAAGCTAATCGAGAGGAAGCCTTATCACATTATGCAGCATGCCGACATCATGTAGAAGATATAACAAAAAGGCATCAACGCTATAAGGAGCTTGAAGGGGACCGTCAGTCTTTGAGTGAGGAGCTTGAAAAGCTTAATAAGCTTCAAACCGTTTTCCGGGGAAATAGTTTTGTGGAATTTATTGCTTCTGAACAGCTAGAGCAAGTTAGTTTTGACGCGTCACAGAAGTTAGGCGATCTAACCTCTCAGCGATACGCTATTGAAGTAGACTCAGGAGGAGGATTTTTAATTCGGGACGATGCAAACGGAGGAGTAAAGCGACCAGTCTCAACATTATCCGGAGGAGAAACCTTCCTTACATCGCTTGCTCTTGCCCTTGCACTGTCAGGACAAATTCAATTGAGGGGTGCTCATCCGCTCCAGTTTTTCTTCCTTGATGAAGGATTTGGTACCCTAGATGAATCACTTCTAGATACCGTTATTACAGCACTTGAAAAGCTACAAAATGAGAGCTTATCTGTCGGTGTCATTAGTCACGTGCCAGAGCTTCGCGCAAGACTGCCTCGAAAAGTCATTGTGACCCCATCAGAACCATCGGGGCGTGGAAGTCGTATTGAAATGGAGACACTCTAGACATAGGAAACATATCCAAATGGGTATGTTTTCTTTTTTTTCTTGAAAGATACTGTCAAAATACGAGAGTTTATGTAAAAATATGAATAGTAGTTGAGGGAATTTACATAGGAGGAACATGGATGTCGCATTCTATGAGACTAGTTTTAGGAAGCTTTAAACCTTTTTCACACTTTCGTCCGCTTCAATCAGCCTACAGATTAAAAGGATCCTGGTGGCGCATATTCTTATTAACGATCGCAGCCTTTTTAGTAGTTGGAATAACATCGTTTATGAACATCAAATACGCTGGGGAGATGCCTGAATATGCTGGCATTGCAGCAGATGATCGATTGCTTTTCGTTCTAAGTGAAGTGATTACAGATGGTTTACTTGGACTCATCACGTTTGTTCTCCTTGTTTTAGGAGGAGCATTATTATATTGGCCATTCTTTCAGGAAGTTGGATTTAAAAGACTTGCTTACATACATAGCTATGTCGTGTTTATTTTGTTAATCGGTATGGTGCTTCAATTGCCGTTTATTCCATTTCTCCATGAGCCTTCACTCGTATCTCCTTACAGTTTAGGTGTCTACGTAGACTTGATAACAAATAGCCCATTCTGGCTTTATTTTAGCTACAGTCTTTCCATATTTTTAGCATGGGGAACTTTTGTTCAGTACGCTGCGCTTAAGCAAAGTACAACTCATGCGAAAAGATACGTTATCTTTTGGACAATCGGCTTAAATCTAGTCATCGTTGCAATCATCGCTTATATGAGAACGGCATTTTAATGAAAAAGTTGGAGGGTCCATCTGTGAATCGTAAGTCACTTTTGATTAGCATTAGTGTAACTCTTGTTGTCCTTCTTTTCATTACTGTTAACACATTGATTATCCAGAGTGTGATCGCAGGTGAGAAGAAGCTGGAGACGGTTACTGTAAAGGGGAAAACTTATCAAGAACTTGCTTCTTTCGAAGGAGTTCTTATTCCAGAATTAGAAGAGTCATATTATTATCAAGCCTCACGCGGTAACATAGCAGATGTGCTTGTAGGTGGAGGCGATCTTGTTTCAACTGGTACAGCCCTTTTTGAATATGAAGAAGAGATCACTGTGAATACTTCAGATTTAAAGGCGCAATTAAATAAAGCTGAAACAGCCGTTTCTGTGCTCGATGATCAGCTCAGCGACGTGACTATGCAGTCGTCACGTATTGATTCTAATGAAGATCTTGAGGATGAGCAGAAACTACAACTGCAACTAGATGTGGAAGAGCAAATGCGAGAAACAGAATATAAGAAAAGACTTGCTGAGCTTGATGTAAAAGAGTTAGAACGTCAAATTGCTGAGGCAGATACAGAACAAGTAGATCTTAAGGTGGAGTCGACACTGGACGGTACAGTTGAAGAAGTGAATCGTACTCCTGAAGACGGTGAGCCGGTTGTCAAGGTGTTATCTAATAAGATCACTGTTCAAGGTTCCGTCAATGAATTAGATTACCCAACTCTTGCTGTCGATCAGGAAGTGCTGATTCGGGCGAGTGCTTATCCTGGTCAACCAGTCACAGGAAGAGTGACAATCTTAGAGGATCGTCCATATGAGGTAGATGAAGAGACGGGACTGAGCTTGTATCATTTTAATGTCATGATTGATGAGGAAACAGAGATGAAGTCGGGTACACACGTAACCATTGATGTTCCTCTTCATCAAAATAAAAATGCTCCATCTGTCCCTGAGGAAAGCATTATAATAAAAGATTCTACTAGTTATGTTGTCGTGTTTGAAGAAGAACAACTTTACTTAAGAGAAGTAGAACAAGGACGAGAAGAAAATGGAAGAGTAGAAATCCTATCAGGTCTCGAAGTTAAGGAAAAAGTCTTAACTGAGCCAAGAGAGGCTTTTACTGAACTGCTTTCAGAGAAAAAGGAAAAAGAACAGAGTCAAGAAACAGAAAGCAAAGGATAAAACGAGAGGACCTGTAGAGATACAGGTCCTTTTTATTGTTAGAGAAATTCTTATTCGTTTAAAGTGTGATTATCGCAATATTCATGAAAATGAATAGTGTTTCATGTCATAATAGGAGTAATAAAGTAGAGGATGTTCCTCTTAAAATGTAACGAGCTTAAAGATAATTGAATGGCTTGCCTTATAGGGGACAAGAAAAGGAGAGAGTGTTGAGATGAAGTTTGTTTCTTTTAGAAACCACGGTGTGTGTTCTTTCGGTATATGGAAAGCAGATAATCGAATTGTTAATTTAAGCGCTTATTATCAAGATCAAGGAAACCACATCTCTGATTTACGATCATTTATTCAATCAGTAAATTTCGATTTAGCTGAACTGATGGAAGTACCGTCTCAGTATGAAGTAGATGTTGAAGATGTTCAGTTAGAAGCACCCATTCCGAGGCCATCTAAAAATGTGTTCTGTGTAGGGAAAAACTATCGCGATCATGCTATTGAAATGGGAAGTGAAAAGGATATACCAGCGCATCCTATGATTTTCACAAAAGCTCCAACGACAGTTAGCGCTCCAAATAGCGTCTTAGCATTTGAAAATGAGCTATGTAATGCACTCGACTATGAAGGTGAGCTGGCGGTTGTCATTGGCAAGCAGGGAAAAGGAATCAAAAGCGATGAGGCCATGAACTATGTTTTTGGATATACGATCATCAATGATATTACAGAGCGCGACATTCAAAAAAAGCATGGACAATTTTTTGTTGGGAAAAGCCTTGATGCATCATGTCCAATGGGGCCAGTTATTTTACATACATCTGCTGTACTAGATCCGCATCAACTGCCTATTAAGACAATGGTAAACGGAGAGCTAAGACAGAGCGGAAATACGTCTGACTTTATCTTCAATATTCCAGAGCTTATTCACGTTCTTTCTAAGGGGATGACGTTGGAGGCAGGAGACATTATTGCAACAGGAACTCCGGCAGGTGTAGGAAAAGGATTTAAGCCTCCCAAATTTCTTCGTGATGGTGATGTGGTCGAGATTCAAATTGAAGGAATTGGTACTTTACGTAATGAAATAAGAAAGAGATAACGTTCTCGTGTTTAATTCTTGCTAAAAAAAGGAATTGTTATCCAGTAAATCTACTAGGAGGGTAAGCGTATGGAAAAGTTTCATTACATTAATGGTGAATGGACAGGTCAGGATCTTGAAAAGCTTGAAGTGAACAACCCAGCAACTGGTGAACTCGTCGGTACTGTACCGGTTGGGGGGAAGTCGGAAACGAAGAAGGCAATTGACGCTGCGCATCAGGCTTTCCCCGCATGGTCAAGCCTCACCGCATATGAGCGGTCGTCATACTTAAAGAAACTCCATAGTTTGATGATGGAACACGAAGATGAACTAGCTGAGCTCATGACGCTTGAAATGGGAAAACCTCTTCACGAATCAAAAGGAGAAGTGGCTTATTCTGCCTCATTTGTGGAATGGTTTGCTGAAGAAGGAAAACGCGTTTATGGTCGTACCATCCCGCCTCATAAAGAAGAGCGAATGATGGAAGTTCGCAAACAGCCAGTAGGAGTTGTTGGTGCCATTACGCCATGGAATTTCCCGGCTGCCATGATCGCAAGAAAGCTTGCTCCTGCTCTTGCTGCAGGGTGTACCTTTGTTGTTAAGCCACCTTCTGCAACGCCACTAACAGCAGTGCGTTTAGTGGAACTTTGTGAAGAGGCAGGTATCCCTAAAGGTGTTGTAAATCTCGTCACTGGGAAATCATCAGAAGTTGCAGGCGAGCTAATGAGTAACCCACACGTTCGGAAAATAACGTTCACAGGTTCAACAGAAGTTGGTAAGAAACTAATGGAACAGGCTGCCGAAACAGTGAAAAACATTTCTCTTGAGCTTGGTGGACATGCACCAATTATCGTTCTTGATGATGCAGACATCGACAAAGCCGTTGACGGCGTCGTTGCTTCTAAGTTTAGAAATGGCGGTCAAACGTGCATATGCGGTAATCGTGTCTATGTACAAGAGAAGATTTATGATGAGTTCATTTCTAAATTCGCTGCTAAGACGAAAGAACTTAAGGTTGGAAATGGATTAGAAAAAGGGACTGACATTGGGCCGATGATTGACAAAGATGGCTATGATAAAGTAGAAAAGCACGTTCAAAATGCGCTTACTCAGGGAGCTGAATGCGTTGTTGGAGGAGAAGGATATGAAGAGAATGGATCCTACTTCTACCGTCCAACGGTTTTAAAGGATGTAACACCTGGCATGTTAATAATGAATGAAGAAACGTTTGGACCAGTTGCTCCAATCCAAAAGGTTAAAACAGATGATGAAGCGATTAAGTTTGCAAACCAAACGCCATTCGGGCTTGCTGCTTACGTATTTAGTGAAAGCGTTCGAAGAGGAAATCACGTCGTAAATGGTCTGGACTACGGGATTGTAGGCTGGAATGATGGTGTCCCTTCAGCTGCTCAGGCGCCGTTCGGTGGTATGAAGCAAAGTGGTATTGGTCGAGAAGGTGGCCACGAAGGACTTGAAGCTTATTTAGAAACAAAATACGTTTCGATCGGATTATAGAAAATAAGAAAGCCTCGCTATAGCTAGCGAGGCTTTCTTCGTTTCCTTATTGTACAGACAAAACATCTGTAATTTGTTCAATGGCCCAGTTTAAATCCTCTTCACTAATAATAAGAGGAGGCGCAAAACGAATCACCGTTTCGTGAGTCTCTTTACATAGTAATCCTTTTTCTTTCAGCTTCTCGCAATACGGACGAGCAGCTTCATGAAGCTCAACACCTATGAAAAGACCGCGACCACGAACTTCTTTAATCATTGGATTCTTGATTTCTTTTAATTTATTTTGAAAGTAGTTTCCTAGTTCAAGAGAGCGATCTGCAAGCTTCTCATCCTCAAGAACTTCTAAAGATGCCACCGAGACTGCACATGCTAGAGGGTTTCCTCCAAATGTTGAACCGTGAGATCCTGGGGTAAATACGCCAAGAACTTCTTCATTAGCGGCAACACAAGAGATCGGGAATACACCTCCACCTAGTGCTTTTCCAAGAATGTACATATCAGGCTCTACATTATCCCAATCGCAAGCAAATCGTTTACCAGAGCGGCAAAGCCCTGCTTGGATTTCATCAGCTACGAAAAGCACGCGCTGCTCCTTACAATACTCATAAGCCTCTTTAAGAAAACCTTCTGGAGGGATATTGATCCCAGCTTCACCTTGAATTGGCTCAAATAAAAAGCCTGCTGTATTTGGCGTAATGGCTTTTTTCAATGCATCAAGATCACCATAAGGAATGAGTTTAATGCCTGGAAGCATTGGTCCAAATCCTCTTTGGTATTCTTGTTCAGATGAGAGGGAGACAGCTGTCATTGTACGACCGTGAAAGTTACCCTCACAAGCAATGATTTCTGCTTTATCTTTCTCAACACCCTTCACTTCATAAGCCCAGCGGCGCATCGCTTTAACAGCTGTTTCAACTGCCTCTGCACCTGTGTTCATTGGAAGAATCATATCTTTGTTTGTAAATTCAGAAACTTTTCGATAAAAAGGTCCGAGTTGATCATTGTGAAATGCACGAGAAGTTAATGTGACACGATCTGCCTGGTCCTTTAGAGCTTGAATAATCTTAGGGTGTCTGTGCCCCTGGTTGACAGCTGAATAAGCACTTAGCATATCCATGTAACGATTTCCTTCGGGATCTTTCACCCAAACACCCTCTGCTTCTGCAATGACTATAGGCAGTGGATGATAATTGTGTGCGCCGTATTGCTCCGTCATTTGAATAATATCCTGTGTTTGTACCATGTTACGGTTCACTCCCATCTTTTAGTTGAAGCTTCTTTTATAGTATAACAATGAAATCGTTTACTTCCTATCATTTGAAAGAAATTGGGAGGAATGTTTCATTAACTTCTCTTATAACCTTTCATGATATGATAGAGAAGAATCTTTACATAGAAAGAGGGAGAGATCGTTTATGCTGCACGCCCATTATTCTGCTTGGGGATTAACTTTGATTCTTTTTCTTGTTAGCTATTTTTTAATGAGAGCTGGGAAAGGGAAATCGCTAGAAATGATCCATACGGTTCTTCGAATATTTTATATTCTCACTGTCATTTCAGGAATGTTTCTTGTAATAGGTTATGAGTTTTGGGGACCTTCTATTGTGAAAGGGGTCGTCGCCCTTTGGCTTATTTTCTCGATGGAAATGATACTAGTAAGAGGAAAAAAGGAGAAAAAAATTTGGCCGTTTTGGATTCAGTTTATGTTCGCTTTTCTTCTTGTCATCTTTTATGGGTATTCTATACTGCATCTTTATCAGCTATAAGTCCTAAAAATCACCTTTGATAAGGTGATTTTTTTGAATTAAACGTTTGGTTTATAGATGCCGATATAAGAAGTAGGGTAGATTGGCATATTTCTGGGATAAGTGTATTCGCGCTTTCTACTTTTTGATATCATATACATAAATATAAAAGTTTCGAATTAAAGGGATTAAAGGATGAGGTGTGTATAGCTTGAGGACATTTTCAGTCATGGTTTATCATGATCAAGATTTGCTGGAGTGCATTAATAATCAACCGGAACTGTTTCAGGCACATGCCGTACTCATTCAACTATTTTCTTTGTCAGGTGACAGCAAGCGGGCTAAAGCAGTCGCGCAACAAACATTGACATTCCTTCCTCACGCCGTTCTTATAGGGGCCACAGCAAGTGGCGCTTATTATCAAAAGGACTACGTGAAAGAAGGGATACTCGTTTCCTTTACGACTTTTCAACACGCCGAGATTAAGCTGTTTGATTTGGAAGAGAATGCTTCCACCCTTATGAATGAGAGGACTACACATGATGAACTTGTCATTCTTTTTAATAGTAATGTGGAAGATCGTACTTTGTTTGAAGATATGAAACCGAACCGATTGATCGGAGGTAGAGCCCATACTATTAATGAGGATTCCTTTGTGATCAAAGGTAATCAACTGCTAACGACAGGCGTCGCTGCAGCTAAAATTATCGGAAGTGAGCTTGAAGTTAAGATTTTCGAAGAAACGTTCTGGAAACCAGCCGGACGAACGTATGAGGTGACAAAAGCGCTCGGGACGCGTATTTTTGAAATTGAAGGCCTGACGCCAGTGCAGTTTTATGAGAAGTATTTAGGATATGATGTTGCGAATAAACTCCCGCAATCAGCAGCTCACGTCCCGTTACTTCAGCGGGATAATGGGAATGTGAAGCCGATTACCATTATGGAGAAACATCGAGATGGATCGGTTACGTCGAATCATGTACTAACAAAGGGGTCGAAGCTACAGTTCTCATATGGAGACGCCGCACAAATTCAAACGTCCTATGAGCGCATTGACCAAATGGCTAGTGATTCTTGGAGCCAAAGTCTATTTACTTATTCATCTGCTTCGCTTCGTGCTCTATTTTCAAACGGCATTATTACTTATTTAGAGAATCTTGAAAAGGGATGTGATCTCACATCTGTTTTCCTTGCAACGGAATATTATTCAGATAGCCAAGAAGTACAAATTGGAAATAACAGCATGGTTTTTGCGCATTTCAATGAAAAAAATGCTCGAATGAAAGCCAACGGGCATCAACCATTACACAATCAGGAGATGAAGGACTTGGATGGTTTAATGGCATTATCACATTTAATTAAAGCTTCAACAGAGGAATTAGAGACGTTAAATTTAAACTTACAGCAATCAGAACAGCGCTTTAAATCTCTGTTTGAACAAAATCCGAATCTTGTTTACTCTGTGGATGTATACGGTAAAATTACGAGCGTAAACCCTGCATTAAAATCATTGTTAGGTTACTCGTCTGAAGAAGTTATGAGTAAGCATTCTCTTCAGTTTGTTTCATCAGAGGATGCAGAAATGACTAGGAAGAAATTCTATCAAACGTTTCAGGGGGTAGCTCAAACATATGATGCTCACCTTGTACACAAGTCTGGAATGAGCGTTCTCTTTACAATTACCAATATCCCAATCATTGTTAATGGCGAAATTACCGGGGCGTATGGAATAGCCAAAAGCATCATGAATCAACGGAAAGCGGAGGAGAAAATCGCTCATCTCGCTTATTATGATGTGTTAACCGAGCTTCCTAATCGTTTGTTATTTGAGAACTTACTAAATGAATCAATTAAGAATCCCGATGAGAAGCTAGCTGTCATGTTCATTGATTTAGATCGGTTTAAATTGATTAATGATAGTTTGGGCCACCAAAGAGGGGATCAGATCCTCAAACAAGTGACAACTCGAATCAAGGAAGCTATAAAGGATGATGCTGTCCTTGCTAGATTTGGTGGTGATGAATTTACTGTTCTCTTACCTGGACTGAAGTGCGAAAAAGATGCCCTTATGCTTGCGAGACGCGTCATTGAACATTTGAAGCAGCCTATCGTCTTTGACGAGGTTGAGTACTTTATGACA
Source organism: Anaerobacillus sp. QJM3NY_17 (assembly GCF_056173665.1). NCBI lineage: Bacteria > Bacillati > Bacillota > Bacilli > Caryophanales > Bacillaceae > Anaerobacillus > Anaerobacillus sp. QJM3NY_17. Next base: position 1,566,076 of record NZ_CM149685.1, read on the forward strand.
GTAGGCATCGGTATCAGTCTTTTCCCTCATGATGGATTAGAACTTGATACTGTTATGAAAAATGCTTATATCGCATTAGATCGCGCCAAGCAACAAGGTGCTAATTATATTGAATTCTATACCGATGAAATGACCGATCAGGCTTTTGAGAGATTAGAGCTTGAAAGTTATTTGCGTCGAGCCCTTGAGAAAGAAGAACTGACTCTTTTCTATCAGCCACAAGTTAATCTAGATGAACAGAAAATTTATGCTTGTGAAGCGTTGATTAGGTGGAATCATCCGAAATTGGGACTAGTGTCTCCAGCGCAGTTTATACCGCTTGCAGAAGAAACGGGACTAATCGAAGAAATTGGTATTTGGGTATTGAACGAAGCATGCATGCAAACGAGCAAATGGCAAGAGCTTGGATATGATGACTTGTCGATTAGTGTGAACGTGTCTGGAAGACAGTTTCAAAGTGAGAAATTCGTTGATTCCGTTAGAGAAGCATTAGTGGCTTCTGGTCTCGATCCTCAATCTCTACACCTTGAAGTAACGGAGAGCACAACGCTCGTCAATACGGATTATAGTATTTCGATGCTAAATGAATTAAGAGAAATGGGTATTAAAGTGTCCATTGATGATTTTGGAACTGGTTATTCTTCGCTTAGTTATCTGAAGGATTTCCCATTAGATATTTTGAAAATCGATCAGTCCTTTATTCGAAACCTTCAGGAAAACAACGCAGATGCAGCGATTGTTAAAGCGGTCATTACGATGTGCGAAGGTTTGAATTTATCAATTGTTGCGGAAGGAATTGAGACGAAAGAACAGGGTGATATTATTAGAAGCTTCGGGTGTAACTTTGCGCAAGGATTTTTCTATAGTAAACCATTGAATAAGGATCGTTTCGAGAAACTGCTTCTATCAAAGCAATTTCCTTTGGCAACCTAACGAAGATCGACCCAATGTGGTCGATCTTTTTTATTTTGCAGAGCGTCCTGCCTCCAATGTGCTCCAGCTGTTTCAACCGATAGTTGGAAGGGAATAGGACCATAGCAAAGAGGTGATAAAGAGATGGATTACGACGTCATGATTATTGGAGGAGGCATATCGGGCCTCACACTTGCTGTCAAATTAGGACAAAGTAATGTGAAAACGCTATTAATTGAAAAAGATAAAAGAAGCGGGTTGATTTATAAAGGTGAACTTCTTCAGCCAAAAAGTCTTCAAGTCCTTGACCGAATTAATGTTTTAGATGTAGTAAAAGAAAATGGTTTTCACTTACCTTCGATTGAATTCCATGAGTATAACCAAAAAGACGATGGCACGATGGAGCACCTTAGTTCAAATGAATTTCGCTACGATGTGATTCCATCTCTCTATAATACATCGCTTATGATTCCACATGAGAGGCTAAAAGAGCTTCTTTTCGAAGAGGCTTCAAAATATGAATCTGTTGATTATATACAGCCTGCTAAATTTACGGGCTTTACTGAAGATGAGCCTGAGAATAAGAAAGCGATCATTCAAACTAAAGAAGGAGAACGTGAAATTCACGCAGGTTTTTATGTTGGTGCTGAAGGAAGAGCTTCTCCAACAAGAACAGCTATGGAAGTGGAGATGAAGAATACAAAATATAATCATCATTTCTTGACGGTATCGTTTCCCCGACCAGAGACACTAAATCAGTCAACTATCATCACAACTCAAAATAAATTTGTCGGATTATTCCCACTTCCGAACAATGAAGTAAGAAGTGTACTGTTGATTAAGCCGGGAGAGTTCAAATCGATGCGTGAAGAAGGATTAGAGTCCTTTTACCGTGCTTATTGTGAGCTAATGCCGGAGCTTGAGGGCTATGTTCATCAAATTGATACGTGGAAAAAGATTCAACTCATGATTCCTGTTAGGCACAATGTCTCCAATTACGTCAAAAATAATTTGATCTTAACAGGGGATGCCGCTCATAGCGTACATCCTATGGCAGGGGAAGGAATGAACCTGGCAATTCAAGATTCTGATGTATTGGGAGAACTTCTTTGCTGGATGTATAAAACGAATCAGACGGAATGGAAGCAGCTTAAGTGGTATGAGAAAGTGAGAAAACCGCGAGCGGAATATGTGTCTACGCTTAGTCATCAAGCTGCACTGCTCTACTCTTTTCCTTATCGTCCGTGGCAGAGACTTCGAATTAAAGGGGTCAATCAAACAGAGCATTCACCTCTTCTGCACTATAAACAGATGTTAAATACGTCGGGACTTGGCATTTGGAAGTTTAACCTGTTGGATCGATTGAAGCAAGCAGGAGTAATTCCAGCTGCAATAGGGAATGGGAAATTAAGTAAGCATCCAAATGAGAAAGTAATGTTCACGAAAGAGGATGATTATCCGTGGTATTGCAAATGAGACGGGAGGAAACGAGATGAAGGAAATAAAGAAAATCTGGCGTGCTAGAAAGTGGATGAAAAGCAATGAACCTTTTTTATACGCCTGGCATGCCCATGTAGGCTATGTACATGACTTATTTGATGAGTTCGAATTAGGAACAACCGTCTCTGCTGTTGCAACCAAACGAGACATGAATGAACTGCTATTAACAAGATGGGCTGAAGTGGGGGTGGCAATTGGTCACCTAAAAAAAGAGAAGGATGGAAAGGTTCGTTCTAAGAAACATATGGTTGAATCGATCTCAAAAAGCAGTGAGCACTCTGTTGGTATCTTACTAAAAGAAATGATGGAGTTACATATTCCGATCTTGCTGTCCTACCCTGATTTATTAAGCAAAGATCAACCCGCACGATATGAGGACGAAGACTATGGTGGAACGGTTGCAGCAACATCAAGCTTTATTGAACGTTTTGCTTTTCCGAAGATTTATCAAGCGATTAAGACGACGAATGCACAATCCGTTATTGATTTTGGGGCAGGTTACGCAGGGTATTTATCGCGTATTGGAGCAAAGCTAGAGGACATGAAGCTTGTTGGAATTGAAAAAAATCGATCCGTCTGTTTAGATGCAGAAGCTAATATCCATTTTCCGCTAAAATCACCGCTACACCTTTATCCTGATGATATGATGACATGGAAATGGGATGGTGCCCCCTTTGATATGGCGATGATGAATAATTTACTTTATTATTTTGCTCCAGAAGATCGATTGAAACTGTTCCAAAAGGCAAATGAGGTAACAGGTGAAGGTGGTCAGCTGATTATCATCACTCCTATGCATGAATCAAAACACGGGCAGGCTTTCTCGGCTGCGTTTAACAGCTTCATGAGTGCTCATGATAACCTTTATCCATTGCCAAGTCGTGATGAAATGGACGACTTAGCAACAAAAACAGGATTTAAGCTTAAACAAATAAAACCAGTTGTAAAAGAAGGCGCATGGTACTTTTTGCGTTTTCAGAAAGTGTGAGACCTATCAAAAGGTCTCTTTTTTCGTTCCCTGAAAGACATTTTGCACAAAAATTGGGCGTATGCATAATGTGAACAGAGAGGAATGAGAGGAGGGAGATCTTTTTGTGTGGGATAACAGGATGGGTGGATTGGAAGCAGAATCTGACAGGAGAAGAGAACGTTCTTAGGCGAATGGCGAATACGCTATCACGACGGGGGCCAGATGCTTCAAACAGCTGGGTTAGCTCGCATTGTGGATTTGGGCATACTCGTTTGATTGTCGTTGACCCAGCTGGTGGAAGTCAGCCAATGACTAGAACACACAGCGACAAGAAATATACGATTTGTTATAACGGTGAGCTATATAATACGGAGGATTTGCGTAAAGTTCTCCTTGCAAAGGGTTATACATTTCAATCTCATTCGGATACAGAAGTTCTTTTAACGTGCTATGTTGAATGGGGAGAGCAATGCGTTGATCATTTGAATGGTATTTTTGCCTTTGGCATTTGGGATGGAGAGAAATTATTCCTTGCAAGAGACCGCCTTGGTGTTAAGCCGTTATTCTATCGACAAAGTGGCAGCTCGCTTCAATTCGGCTCAGAACTTAAAGCCATTCTTGCTCATCCCGATGTGAAGACGGAGGTCGATCGAGCGGGGCTTCAAGAAATTTTTGGTTTAGGTCCTTCGAGAACACCAGGACATGGGGTTTTTCGAGGGATAAATGAACTGCGACCTGGATTTGCGATGAAGTTTGAGCAGAGTGGTCTTCGTAAATGGCGCTATTGGAATGTCAAAAGTAGTGAACATACTGATGATCTTGATACAACTGTAGGTAAAGTAGGGGACCTTTTAAAAGATTCCATTAAACGACAGCTTGTTGCCGATGTACCAGTTTGTACGTTTTTGTCTGGTGGAGTTGATTCAAGTGCCATTACGTCCGTTGCTCAAACGGCATTCCTTGATGACAATAAGGGCACATTACGGTCTTTTTCGGTTGATTATGTGGATAATGATAAATACTTCAAGAGTAGTGAATTTCAGCCAAATTCAGATGCTCCGTGGATCAAAAAAGTTTCAGCAGAGCTTGCAACTGATCATACGAACTGTGTGATTGATACACCTCAGCTTGTGCATCATTTAAAGGAAGCGATTGAATGTCGAGACCTGCCTGGTATGGCGGATGTAGACTCTTCATTATTGTGGTTTTCAAAGGAAATTAAGAAACATGCGACTGTTGCTCTTTCTGGTGAATGTGCAGATGAAATATTTGGTGGGTATCCATGGTTTCATAAGCCGGAGCTTTTAGATCAGGAGCAGTTTCCGTGGATGAGATCGACACTTGAAAGACAGGCGATGTTAAAAGAAGATGTTCGTAATAAATTGAAGCTAGAAGATTACGTCACGGAAAGATATCGTGAGTCAATTAAGGAAACGCCAGTACTTGATGGTGAGAGTGAGATTGAAGCAAAAAGAAGAGCTCTCTTTTACTTGAATTTAAATTGGTTTATGACAACACTTCTTGAACGAAAAGACCGTATGAGCATGGGAGCTAGTCTAGAAGTAAGGGTGCCATTTTCTGATCACCGCATTATCGAATATGTGTGGAATGTCCCGTGGGATATGAAAATGCTTGATGGTCGAGAGAAGGGACTTTTGCGAAAAGCGATGACAGGAACGCTTTCACATGATGTTCTTTATCGAAAAAAGAGTCCATATCCAAAAACCTATAATCCTGCTTATACGAAAGCCGTTTCTTCATGGCTTCAAGATACGCTCGATAACAAGCAGTCGCCGCTTCTTGAATTGATCGATAGAAAAGTTGTGCAAAATATCATAGATTCAGAAGGAAAGGCGTTTAAAGTACCCTGGTTCGGTCAGCTTATGGCAGGACCTCAATTGATTGCACACCTTGCTCAAATTAATTATTGGATGGAGCATCATAACGTAAATTTAGTCGACTAAAAAAAGGATCGAAGCTGATGGCTTCGATCCTTTTCTTTAAAAGATTGTATTATTGCTCGTTCCGACTTTAGTGGGCAGACACTCGGTCACTTCACCTTTTCATCCGAACACAAAGACCGTGTTCAAATGAAAAGGCTCCAGTGCCTGCCGTGTCTAACCGCCCACTTCCGCTTTTCGTGTCTAGCTGCAGTGGGCAGGGTCTCGATCGCTTCACCCCATAAAATGAACACAAAAACCGTGTTCTTTTTATGGGCCTCCAGCGCTTGTCGAGGCTAAGCGGGCGCTTCCGCTTTTCGTGATCTAGCTGCAGTGGGCAGACCCTCGGTCACTTCACCTTTTCATCCGAACACAAAGAGCGTGTTCAAATGAAAAGGCTCCAGTGCCTGCCGTGTCTAACCGCCCACTTCCGCTTTTCGTGTCTAAACGCTCCCTTCTGCTTTTCGTTTTTCAACTGGTGGCTGTTCGAGTCCGTTGAGGCGTTCGACTAGGCCGTGGCCGAATGGTGTTCCGGCAGAAGGGCTTTCATTGTTGTTGAGAAGGCCTCCTCTAAGCTCGTAAGCTGTTGAGCCGTGCTCTGCGAAATCAAGTCCCTGAATTTCTTCTTCACGAGAAACGCGAATGGAAGAGAAGCGAGTATAGATGAATAAGAAAATACCTACTGTGCCAATCGTCCACGCCATAACTGCAAGAATTCCGATTGCTTGAACGAGGATTAGGGATGCACCGCCTCCGTAGAATAAACCACCATCGATTGCGAAAAGTCCAACGGCTAGCGTGCCCCACGCCCCACACACTCCGTGAACAGCAATCGCTCCAACTGGGTCATCCAATTTTACGCGTCGGTCAATCAGTTGAACGGCTTCAATCAAGATAACTCCAGCGATAAGACCGATGAACATAGCGCCAATTGGAGATACGCTTGCTGTTCCAGCTGTAATTCCGACAAGTCCAGCTAATGCGCCGTTTAGAGTTAAAGAAGCATCAATTTGCTTATAGCGAATATAAGAATAAAGGGCACTTCCGATGACACCACTTGAAGCAGAAAGAAGTGTTGTCGCTACGATTGTAGGGATAAGTGCGTCGCTTGCTGACAGTGTACTACCTGCATTGAATCCAAACCAGCCGAACCAAAGAATGAATACCCCTAGTGCGCCAAGTGGAATGTTATGACCTTGAATAACGTTCACTTTTCCATTTGAGTATTTACCAAGACGTCCTCCAAGAAAGGCGACTGCTACTACCGCACCAAGTGCACCTGTCATATGAACAACCGTTGAGCCAGCGAAGTCAACAAACCCTAGTTCTGAAAGCCATCCGCCACCCCAAATCCAGTGACCAACAACAGGATAAACAAATCCAATCATCGCAACCGTTACAGCAATATAGCTAATTAATTTCATTCTCTCAGCTACTGCACCAGAAATGATTGTCGCACAAGTTGCCGCAAAGACGGCCTGGAAAACAAAGAAGCCGATGTTTTCAGATTGTCCTAGAAGAAGGAAACCATCACTACCAATAAAACCGCCTGCTGAAGAACCGAACATCAATCCGTAACCAATTATAAAGTAAAGCACTGCACCAATTGACATTGTTAGGAGATTCTTCATTAAAATATTTAAGGCGTTTTTAGAACGGGTAAATCCAGTTTCAACCATTGCAAATCCAGCGTGCATGAAGAATACTAGAAAAGCAGCAATCATAATCCATACGGTATCCATTGAAGCACTCAAGGCGGTTACAGCAGAGGTATCGCCTGCTGCGAAGACATGTCCTCCTGAGAGAAGAAAGAGAAGCGCGAACAAACCAGTGATTTTTTTCATAGCTTTTATCATCCTTTTTGATTTATTTAAATGCAGTTAGTCCGTGTTCACCAGATCGTATACGAATAACATCTTCGACAGGATAGACGAAGATTTTGCCGTCGCCAACTTCCCCGGTTGCACATATATCGCGAATATGCTTAACAACATGATCAAGCAGGTCATCATCAAAAACGAGCTCTACTTTAATTTTCGCCTGAAGCGAGACTTCAAAATGACTTCCTCTGAAAACGCCAGTTTGTTTTTTTTGTAATCCACATCCAGCTACTTCGGATACTGTCATGCCTGTGATACCTTCATCTCTTAACCGATCTCTTAGGTCCTGAAATGCCTCAGGACGAATAATGGCTTCTACTTTTTTCATGTAAGACCCTCCATGTCAGTTTTTCTAACATTGCCTTTTTTCTATATCCTAATATTATGCGGTGAAAACAAGAAATTCAAGGTTATTTTTTGAAAATTTAAAATAGTATGTCATATAATCTAACCTTAATAAATGTAAGTAATCAGAATATTCCAAGTGGGGTAAGTGTGGTTGCGCTTTCAGTTGATTTCGAATTCTGAGGCATAAAAAGAAGCTCCTGGATGATGACCAGGAGCTTCTTGCTTATGAAATGTCTAAAATAGTGAAGCCAAATGGTTCAAGATGAAGTAGGCTAGAGTCGTGCTGACTCCCTAAAAGAGTTTTTGCATTCAAATAATTGAGTGAGAGATCAGTAGTTATGGCCTTTTCTGAGTTGTTTAATAGAAAGAGGAGCGTTTCATTATTCGTCTGCCTCTTATATTGAATAAGCGTTTCATCTGTATACACCACTTCGAAAGTTCCATCGTTCCGAAACGCAGGGTGTTGATTACGTAGGGCGATCAGTTCTTTTAAAAACTGAAATAATTCAGTGTCCTGGTCTTTTTCATCCCAAATCATACATTCTCGACAACCAGGATCAGCGCCACCTTTCATCCCAATTTCGTCACCATAATAAATACAAGGTGTTCCTGGGAAAGAGAATTGAAGGATATACATGAGCTTCACGACCTCCTTTTTCCCGTTTGCTAGTGTGAGGAGTCGCGGTGTATCGTGACTTCCTAATAAATTAAAGGCGACTTCATTCACATTTGCAGGATAAGAGTGAAGGAGTGCGGTTAGGCGGTTCCCCATTGTTTCGGCAGAGATTTTTCCATTTGCATAATGATCAAGTAGGGCAGCAGTTAAAGGATAGTTCATTACAGCATCAAACTGATCGCCCTGTAACCACGGCATTGAGTCGTGCCAGATTTCACCAAGAATATAAAGCTCAGGCTTAACACGCTTTACCTCTTTTCTAAATTCACGCCAGAAGCGGTGATCAATTTCATTTGCAACATCAAGTCGCCACCCGTCAATATCAAATTCTTCTACCCAGTAGCGACCAACTTGTAGTAAATACTCTCTCACTTCTGGGTTTTCAGTATTGAGCTTAGGCATTGTCGCTTCAAAGGCGAAAGTATCATAGGAGGGAAGAGGTTTTGTTTCAATTGGATAGGACCTCACGTGAAACCAGTCTCGATAGCGTGATGCTTCTCCGTTTTTTAATAAGTCCTGAAACGGTTCGAAGTAATAACCGCTATGATTGAAAACAGCATCAAGCATAACTTTAATGCCTCTTTCATGACAGGCTTTGACGAGCTCTTTAAATGTTTCTTTATCGCCAAATTGTGGATCAATCTCCATGTAATCGATTGTGTCGTACTTATGATTTGAGGCCGCTTTAAAAATAGGTGTGAAGTAAATGCCGTTAATTCCAAGGTCTGTTAAGTGATCAAGATGATTTATTACCCCCTGGAAGTCTCCGCCGAAAAAGTTGTTACGCTCCGGAGGGTATTCTCCCCATGGAAGCGTACCTTTTGGATCTAAGGAAGTATCCCCGTTAGCAAATCGTTCGGGAAAGATCTGATACCATACTGTGTCTTTCACCCATTCAGGAGCTGTAAAGATATCAGCTTCATTTAGGAAAGGAAAACTATAATAGTCGTTGGTATCTGATGGCTGTTCCGTATAGAAGCCTTTTTCAGTATGATAATACGCTTCATTTTTATCTTCTAGAAAAAAGCCATATCTCAATCTACGATAAGGAGGTTGGATCGCTATACTCCAATAATCGAATAGAGAGTCAGAGCCAGTTACTTTCATTGTTTTAGAAGTGAACTGCCATTTGTTGTCTTTCCAATCATACGGATCTCCATAAATAAGGGAGATGGATGTCACATCATCTTTCTTTGTTCGAATCATCAGGTGTAGTGTTTTCTTATCATATGCGTAAGCATAGTTGTTCTTTGGGCGGTGATAAATGGCTTCTTTAAACATAAATAGATACCTCCATGTGCAATCGCTTGCATTTTAATAAAAGAAAACTCATTTCAAGCACTAATCGAAATGGAACGTTGCTTCTATATAAATGTAGAAGATCAAAGTACGATAGTCAAATGTAAAAAACAAGGAGAAATTCTGTTTCGAAAAAATTTTGAAAAAACTTTGTGCAAACGGTTGCGAAAATTTTATAGCCATGTATAATAAGTTATAGAAAGACAGTGCAATCGTTTTCACTGAGTTGTATGAAAGCGCTTGTACTCCTATCGTAAAATTAAGAGGGGGTTAACACATGAAACGCTTTTTCGCTTTGTTTCTTACACTAGTTCTTGCAATCGGCGTTCTTGCAGCATGCGGACCGCAAAACAATGAAAACGCTTCTAGTAACAACGGAGGCAGTGATTCTGAGGGAGAAGATGCAAATAAACCTGAGAAGCTAGTTGTTTGGGAAGATACAGATAAAGGGATTGCACTTGAACCGGCTATTGCTAGCTTCGAGGAAGAGTACGGCATTAAAGTTGAATTTAAAGAACTAGGTATGGCTGACGAAATTAGAGAGCAAATTCGTCTTGATGGTCCAGCAGGTACTGGTCCTGACGTTATTACACTTCCACATGATCAAATTGGACAAGCAGCGGTTGAAGGACTTATTTCCCCAATCGAAGTTGAACAGTCTGTGATTGATACATTTACAGAATCTTCTATTCAAGCTGAAAACTTTGACGGTAACCTTTATGGACTACCAAAAGCAACGGAAACACCAGTCTTCATTTACAACAAAGATCTAATGGAAAAAGCTCCGGAATCAATGGATGAAGTCTATGATTTCGCAAAAGACTTCACGAAAGACAAGCAGTATGGCTTCCTTGCGCTATGGGATAACTTCTATTTTGCAAACGCTGTCCTTTCAGGATATGGCGGCTACGTGTTTGATCGCACTGATGAGGGATTAAACCCAGATGACATCGGTCTTAATAATGATGGTGCTATTGAAGGAACGGAATATATTCAGAAATGGTATCAGGAAGATCTTTTCCCTAAAGGCCTAATTGGTGAAAACGGTGGATCTACAATGGATGGTCTATTTAATGAAGGGAAAGCAGCTTCCGTTATGAACGGACCATGGTCTTTCCAGGGTTATAAAGATGCTGGAATTGACATTGGTGTTTCGCCAATGCCTACACTTCCAAACGGAGAGAATTTCAAAACATTTATCGGTGTTAAAGGCTGGCACGTAAGTAATTTCTCTGAGAACAAAGAATGGGCTACGAAGCTCGTTGAATGGTTAACAAATGAGGAGAATGCAAAGATTCGTTACGAAAAAACAGCAGAAATTCCTCCTGTTAAATCACTAATTGAAGATCCAGTTATTGCTGATAATGAAGGTGCAAGTGCCGTAGCACTTCAATCTCAATATGGCGTTCCAATGCCTAACATTCCAGAAATGGCTGAAGTATGGGAGCCAGCAGCGTCTGCTCTACAATTAGTAGCAACAGATAAGCAAGAACCAAAAGCGGCCCTTGATGAGGCTACGAAAACAATTAAGTCTCAAATCGAGCAGAATCACAGCAACTAAAGTTTTGAAAATTTAAAGCGGTACTCCGGAAACGGGGTACTGCTTCTCACTTTAAAGCTAGAAAAGTGGGGAGAAGAAAGGGGATTGCCATCACGATGGAGGCAACTGAGCGTCAAACAAAGCATCGAAAAACAGCACTTGCTTTATCACTAATACCTGGATTCGGTCAGTTTTATAACAAGCAGATCCTCAAAGGACTTATGTTCTTCATCTTAACGGTTTCATTTGCCGTTGCTTTTGCTGACTTAATCAACATTGGATTATGGGGGATCGTTACCCTGGGGGAAAAGCTACCACGAGATCACTCCATCTTCTTGTTAACACAGGGAATTATCGCTGTCCTTGTTATCCTGATTGGATTGGTTATTTATTTCTTAAACCTAAGGGATGCATATTTGAATGGAAGAAATCGTGATCTAGGCATTCCCTTAAATTCTGTTAGAGAGCAATACCGTAATGTTTCTGAACAAGGGTTTCCTTACTTAATGCTATCACCAGGATTTTTCTTATTAATCTTTGTTGTTATTTTCCCGATATTGTTTGTTATTTTACTTTCGTTTACAAACTACGATCTCTACCATTCTCCACCAGCTAACTTAGTAGATTGGATTGGGATTCAAAACTATATTGATATATTTAAGCTAGACATCTGGCGCGATACTTTCATTGATGTATTCTCATGGACAATCGTATGGACATTTGTTGCAACAACAGGACAAATTGCCATTGGTATTTTTCTAGCCGTTTTGATGAACCAGAAAGACCTTAAATTTAAAGGCATCTTTAGAACAATCTTTATCTTGCCTTGGGCCGTACCAGCTTTCGTATCAATCCTTGTGTTTGCGGGGATGTTTAATGAGACGTTTGGTGCGATAAATAACGACATCTTAGCAGCGTTCGGTATCGATGCGATACCATGGCTTACAGAGCCATTTTGGACAAAAGTTGCTTTAATTCTTATACAGTTCTGGCTTGGATTCCCGTTTATTTTCGCTATGGTAACGGGTGTGCTTCAATCGATTCCAGATGAATTATATGAAGCTGCCACAGTAGATGGTGCGAATATCTGGCAGAAGTTTAGAGGAATCACGCTTCCAATGGTTCTTTTTGCAATCGCGCCAATTTTAATCACACAATATACATTTAACTTTAATAACTTTAACGTTATTTACCTGTTTAACGGTGGTGGTCCTGCCGTATCAGGTCAAACAGCAGGCTCTACTGACATTTTGATTTCGTGGATCTATAAGCTCACGTTTACGTCTGCGCAATATGGCAAAGCTGCTGCTATTACCATGATTCTATCAGCCATTGTTATAGGTGTAGCACTATGGCAGTTTAGAAGAACGAAATCATTCCAAGAAGAGGATATGATGTAATATGAGTCCAAAAATGCAGAATACCTTACGTTTAACACTGTCCTACATTGCCATCGCTATTGCTTGTGTCATCATCTTGTATCCAGTTCTATGGATTGTGGGGTCTTCCTTTAATCCCGGTGACAGTCTATCTGGATCATCCATTATCCCGAAGGATGCAACATTGGAGCATTACAAATCGTTATTTAATACGGCTGAAAGTGATTACTTGCTTTGGTATTGGAACACATTGAAGATTTGTATCATCACAATGATTCTAGCCGTAGCGATGATCTCCTGTATGGCTTATGCCTTCTCACGCTACCGTTTCGTCGGTCGTAAAAATGGATTAATGACTTTCTTAATTCTTCAAATGATCCCGAACTTTGCCGCACTTATTGCGATCTATGTATTAGCTTATACAACGGGTTTGTTAGATACGCACTTTGCGCTGATTCTCGTTTATACAGGTGGTTTACTGCCAATGAATACCTGGCTTGCTAAAGGATACTTTGATACAATTCCAAAAGAGCTTGATGAGTCAGCTCGAATCGATGGAGCGGGTCACTTTCGTATCTTCTGGCAAATCATATTACCACTTGCAAAACCGATTCTTGCTGTTGTAGCATTATTTAGTTTCATTACACCGTTTACGGATTTTATTCTTGCTCAAGTTATTCTTCGTAGTGAGGATAAATATACGTTAGCGGTTGGTCTTTACAAAATGATTTCTGATCAGTTCGGTAATGAGTTTACAACGTTCGCTGCAGGATCAGTATTGATTGCGATCCCAATTTCAATTTTATTCTTATCGCTGCAACGTTACTTTATATCTGGACTTACTGCTGGTGGAACGAAAGGATAGAGCAAGACGTGAGAAAGAAGAGGAAGAGGAGAGCTACTCTTGCAGCTTCTTTCTCTTTTTTTATCCTAATTCTTCGTTTAGAGAACTTTAATAGGTAGGATTGTTTCTCTATAGTAGATGTCATTTTCAATAGAAATCGTTTAAAATGAATCATTAGATAGTTAAGATAGATCAATTACTTATCATATGAAATGAACAAGCGAAAGCTTTGTATAGGAGGAAATCCCAATGGCAGTAACGATTAAAGATGTAGCGAAGCTTGCCAATGTTGCGCCATCGACGGTATCACGTGTGATCGCAAATAATCCACGAATTAGTGAGCAAACGAAACGTCGTGTAAGAGAGGCGATGGAAGAGCTTGGCTACCATCCTAACTATAATGCAAGAAGTCTAGCGAACCGGAGTACACAAACGATTGGCCTTGTCATGCCTAGTTCAGCAGATAAAGTATTACAGAACCCATTCTTTCCAGAGGTTCTTCGGGGGATTAGTACGAAGGCTCATGAAAAAGAATATACCTTATATATGTCCACTGGGGCAACAGAAGAAGAAATGCTAGAAGGCGTAATGGGGATGGTTCACGGGCGTAGAGTGGACGGTATAGTAATGCTTTATTCAAGAATCGACGATAAAATCATGACGTTTTTACAGGAACAAAATTTTCCGTTTACCGTTATTGGGAAGCCGCTAGTGAATCCAGATTCAATCACTCATGTCGATAATGATAACTATAGCGCGGCAAAAGATGTAACCGAGCATTTTATCGGCAAAGGTCATGAACGGATCGCATTTGTTGGAGGGAATTTAGATCTAGTCGTAACCGTGGAGCGGTTACACGGTTATGAAAAAGCCCTACAGGAAGCGGAAATCCCACTCCAAGACGATTATGTTGTTCATGTGGAGTTTCTAAAAGAAGGCGGACAGGAAGCGGTAATGGCATTATTTTCGTTAGAAAATCCTCCAACCGCGCTTGTTGTTGCAGATGATCTTATGGCCCTTGGTATCATGAGCAAGCTAGATGAGATGGGTCTTTCTGTTCCTGAAGATGTTTCCGTCATTAGTTTCAATAATGTGATGCTCGCTGAATATGCTAGTCCGCCGCTTACTTCTGTTGATATTAATATTTTTCAACTAGGTTATCAGGCTGTGAACTGTTTGCTAGAGAAAATTAGTGATCCTGAGTCAGGAAACAAACGTGTTTGTGTACCACACCAGGTTGTGGAGCGCTGGACAGTTAGGACAATTAACCAGAATGAGAGTATGAAATAGCCACGAAGGTGGCTATTTATTTTGGAGATTTTTTGAGAAGGGTGTTAAAAGGTTGAATTTAAGTAATGAAAAAATAAAACTTTGAACAAGCAGTCACTTGCCGTTCCAATTTACATTACTCCAACGTTTACTATTAGTAAGTGAATTTATTTAAATGGGGTGAGAATATGGGATGTTCAGGATGTGGTGGAAGTTATGCAGGAGGTGCATTTCCTAGACAAGGAGCACAGGGAATTCCAGGGCCTCCAGGTCCAGAAGGTCCAGAAGGCCCAGTAGGACCAGAGGGACCGTCAGTGACTTCAACGTCCGGATTTGCCGCTAATACTTCGAATGCTAATATAAATACCGATATTTTAGGGACGGATTTAAGTTTGCCGGATTCACAAAGTTTGCCACTAACGATAACTGTCGATGGCACTAATACTTTCTTTACAGTCCAAGAAGATGGAAGATATCGTCTTTCGTATCATATTAATCCAGAAGCTGCTTCTATCATTAATTCTAGAATAGTCGTAAATGGAGTGGAGTTACCACAAACTGTTATTTCTCCGACGGTAGCATCTACTAAATTTAGCGCAGAAGCCATAGTTTCTTTATTAGCTGGAGATGTTATTTCACTGCAACTATTTGGAGTGGCTACCTTAATTATACTAGATTCTGGCGTAGGGGCTTCTCTAACAATTATGAGAGTAGAATAATCGACTATATTTAATAAGAAACTTGCTAGATCATATTATTTTTGGCTCAATGCAATTGGTCATCACAGATCATAAATTAGCCCAAAGGCGGTCAATAGCTAATAGAAAAAGGATCGCGTGATTAGCACGGGATCCTTTTTAATATAGGATTAAATTAACATACAGTAGATATGGCCTGGTTACTAGTAGCGATTTTCCCACAGCTAAACTCGACTTCGGCTACATTAAGAACAAAACAGTTACACCGTTTCACAACAATCTGGAAGAAAATTGTAACGGTATCACCAACATCAATATCATCGAGGTCAATACCATATTGGGGATTACTACCCGGATATTGCACACCATCAATATACAAACTGTTCTCAATAAATTGGGTGCAAGCTGGAAGGTAATCAGTAAAGATTACGTTAATAGCGGGAACAACGCCATTATTTGTAATGGTGATCGTATACGAAAGCACGTCACGATAGGTGGAAAATGGCTTATCAACGGTTTTCACGATATCTAAAATGGCATCCCCCTCATCAATTTGAACGCCTAGTGCATTTGGCATATAAGCATCACCTGATGACGTGAAGCGGAAAACAGCCGTGGATTGGTTGTTCGGTAATAGGCCAGACCCACTGACGTTTGTAATATCCCATCCCTGTCTTCCAGCAACAATATTCGTTAATGTAAAAGGATCCTGGTTCCGGTTACCAAATGTACCACTCGTATCAAGATTTCCCGAATCATCATTAATTTGAGAGCCAAAAAAGTTTCCTACTGGGTTATTTGGTCCTGAGAGAAGGGTTAATGTACCTGCATCAGGCCCAAAAAGAGCTTGATCTCCTCCTATATTTGCGTCCCCTTCTTGAGCTGAGATGAGTAAACGGGCATCTACAGTACCTGAGGGAGGCGTCATAAACCCTGAAATCCCGATATCAATTGCAGGATTTAAAGGGTTAATAACAATCCCATCCGCACCGACAAATAAATTCAAAGATCGGTTTGGTAATGTACTATTCGCATAAACAACGGCGAGTGTCCATCCTGCATGGTTCGTATCAGCTGTGGAAGCTTGAAGAGGATCGACTAGTCCTGGTACCCCGCCTACGGTGTATGTACCAGCGCCAGCTGCTTGAACGATTGATGTAACATCATTGGAGCGCATGTAAAATCCTCGAGTATTTCCTCCGATGGTAAATGTTGGCTCATTACTAGTAGTTGGGTCGGGACTAATTGTGAAATCAGTCCCGCTTGGGTTCGTGAACGTAACAGAATTATCAATATCAGATGTAATGTCTTCGTTTACTGAAAGATAATTTCCTCCCCAGATTAATTCAGCATATAAAACGGAGCTTCCAGCTGGTAATACTAGATTAGCCTCTGAGTTATTTAAAGTATAATCCAGAGTGGTTCCTGGTGGAAAAGTTGGCACTTGAAGTGATGTATCGGTTGTAATAAATGCTCCGATACTTCCTTGAGTTCCAGCCTGGTTAGCATTTAGTAACTGACTTAATCCTAAAGTATTTCCTGTAAATGTCATGGCTCCACACGTTCGGGTGGAGTATCGATTGGTAAAAGCCATAATGACAACCCCTATTGAACATACGTGTTCAAATATAGTCTAAAATTGTATTCACTATACTATATGAATACAGTAAAAAGACGTATAAACTCTTGTCCAATTGAATCTTAAAAATCATTTTTTTATAGAGTGAATAATATAAAAAAACCTCCCAAAGGAGGTTTTAAGATGTTAAAAACTGTCCACCATTTATATGAATCGTTTGACCGGTCATATAAGAAGATCCATCAGAACCAAGAAGGACGTACGCCGCAGCTAATTCTTCTGGCTGACCCGGTCTTCCCATTGGTGTATTCGTTCCAAAGTTTTTCACTTTTTCTGCTGAGAAGGTGGAAGGGATAAGCGGTGTCCAAATAGGACCAGGTGCAACGCTGTTGACACGAATACCTTTTCCAACGAGCGACTTTGCGAGACTCCTTGTGAACGTTGTGATTGCACCTTTTGTACTAGAGTAATCGATCAGCTGATCATTGCCTTCATATGCGGTTACAGAGGATGTGTTAATGATTGCACTTCCTTTTTTAAGATGGGGAAGAGCGGCTTTCGTTAGGTGAAACATGGCAAAAACGTTGGTTCGGAATGTTTTTTCGAGCTGTTCTGCACTAATTTCTTCTATTCCCTGTTGGGGGTGCTGTTCTGCTGCATTATTAATTAAAATATCGAGCTGTCCGAAATGATCAATCACCTGTTTAATCACATCGTAAGCAAAGCTTTTACTCCCAATGTCTCCCGGCAACAATAAACATTCGCTTCCGATCTCTTCGATTTTTTGTTTCGTATGTTCCGCATCTTCATGTTCGTCAAGATAAACAATGGCGATTTTTGCTCCTTCTTTTGCATAAGCAATCGCAACGGCTTCGCCTATCCCACTATCTCCTCCAGTGATGAGTGCGACTTTATTCGTTAATTTTCCTGATCCTTTATAATCTTGGTCATCCATTATGGGCTTTGGATCCATTTCTTGCTGAGATCCTGGCTGATGATTTTGATGTTGTGCTGGTTGTCCATCCGTCTGTCTAAAATCTGGTCGCATGGGATAACTCCTTTCAAATTATATATGTAAGGAATTGCCAATCGGGAGAATTTCTAAACCTAAAGTCTGAGAATATAATGATGACATTTGCATTACATGATAAAATGAAACAAACCTATAATGTAGTTTGTGAGGCGAGAGGTATGAATTTTGATTTAAGAGAATCTGAATTTGAAGAACGGTTTGCGTCGTTTTTGGAACAAAGTCAGCCCGAAATTGTAGAAAAGTGGCTGCTTGGCGCAAAAATTTCTCAAGAGGATCCTTATTATGAAGAAATCATTAAGAATGGGAAACGAACGGTTGAACTTATCTCTCGTTATATTCGCCTTCAGGATGAAAGTTGGATTATGACATTAACTAAGAAAATTGCCAATGAGCGAATTGAAGCAAATGTTAATATTGGAGAGTTTATTGCGAATATTAATTTTGGGAGATCGGTTGTGATCTCTGTCTTAAACGAATCATCATTTGATAGAGACGAACTTTCGAAAGGTCTTCAAATCATTAATAATTACTTTAATGCCTATTCGTATCATTCAGTAACGGAATACACGAAGGTGAAAGATAATATCATTCATGATAAAAATAAGTTTATACAGGAAATGCATAGTGATCGTTTAACCATTCTTGGTCAGCTAGGTGCGAGCTTTGCTCATGAATTTCGCAATCCTCTTACCTCCATTAAAGGATTTTTGAAATTATTAGAAGATGATAGTGATGCTAATAACTCGATCGAGAAACACTATTTCGAAATCCTCAATAGCGAAATGAAAAGTCTAGAAGAGAAGGTAAGTCAATTTCTTTTCTTATCAAAAATGCGTGGGAGCGACGATCGTCCTCTATCATTAAATTTAAGTGGATTATTAAGATATACCATTGAAATTCTTTATCCAAGACTACTAGAATCAAATATAGAAGTGGAAACAGCCATTACTCCAGACATTCCACTGTTCGGTGTAGAAGAACAAATTAAACAAGTCATTCTTAATATTATGATTAACTCGATTGAAGAGTTAAATGAAAATAAAATCGATCATCGAAAAATTGAGCTGAGAGCAAAAGAAAACCATGGACGGATTACGATTGAAATCTCCAATAATGGCCGGCAAATTTCATCGCATCTTGTTGAAAGTATCTTTCAACCGTTCATTAGTACAAAAAAACTCGGAACAGGTCTTGGATTGTCTGTTTGCAAGCAAATTATTGAAAAGCACGAAGGTGTGATTTCAGTGCGATCAAATCCAGAACAAACAACTTTTGTAATTGAACTTCCAGTAATGGTTGACAAAGGTGTGAAAGAAGAGTAGCTTAATAGTTATCAAACTAACATTCAAAAAAGCTTTTTATATATCCACTAGGGGAGTCATTTATATGACTGAGACAGGATGTCCTGGACCCTTTGAACCTGATCTGGTTAGCGCCAGCGGAGGAAAGTGGAGACGGATGCCACCGCAGCCGCTCCATTTTTGGAGCGGCTTTTATACGTTTTGATTTCCTAAACGTGTAGAAGTAAGGAATGCTTACAAGTATTTCTAAATCTCCAAAAATGACGGAACAACGGCATTCAAGCTCCTTTCCTCTTCATCAGTTGGATGAAAAGCGGAGAGGAGTTTTTTTATGTCATTTACTGAACAGTTAAGAGAGGAAGCAGCACCAATTTTTGAAGCGATTTTTAACCATCCATTTGTGAGAGGAATTGCGGAGGGAAAGTTAGAGAAGGAACAGCTTGTTCACTATGTAAAGCAGGACTTTGAATATTTGAATACATTTGTTCGAATCTATGGCATTGCGCTATCAAAATGTGAAAACCGAGAAGAGATGGCACTTTTCACTGAACAAATATCATTTGTACTCCATAGTGAGGTTCATCCTCATAATAATTTGTGTCGAGCTGCAGGCGTCACTTATGAAGAGCTGCAAGGCTATCCCCTCGCCCCGACGGCACATCATTATACGAGGCATATGCTTGACGCTGCTCATTCAGGTACGCTCGGAGAAATCGTTGCAGCCCTTCTGCCATGCCCATGGACATACCTGGAGATTGGTCAGCGTTTAATGGAAGAGGTTAATCCTAAAGAAGATCATCCTTTTTATGATTGGATTACGTTTTACGGAGAGAAGTCAATGGAACCAGTGACGGATCAACTAAGAAAAATCCTCGATCAGTGGGCTGAGACGGCACCTGAAAGAGAATTAAAGCGAATCAAGGACTATTTCATTCTTAGCTGTCAGTTGGAATATGGTTTCTGGGAAATGGCTTATCAAGTAGAAGAGTGGCCTGTCTCCCTCCAAAAAGGTGAGCGAGTATGAAACGACTAAAGCTTTCGGACATTTTGATTACGATCGTGATTGCCCTTGTTTTTGGGATTATTTATAAACTGTGGGGACCGGTCTATAACATCTTTAAACCATTTGGTCTCCATATTGGTGATGTGATTTACGGGATGTGGTTTATTGCGGGTACAGTAGCAGTGCTTCTTCTTCGTAAGCCCGGTGTGGCACTACTTGCAGAAACGGCTGCAGCTTCTGGTGAATTTCTTGTTGGTTCTGAATATGGATTATCTGTTCTTCTATATGGAATTGTTCAAGGATTAGGAACGGAATTAATGTTTGCCTTATTTGGCTATAAACGATACACCGCATTTGTTGCGGCGCTTGGAGGGATTGCTGCTGCAGTAGGTTCCATTGTCATGGATGCTGCCTATGGGTATGTGATGGATCTTGCTCTATGGAATTTACTTCTTCTCATTGGTGCTAGGTTAATAGGTGGTTTTCTATTAGCTGGACTACTTGCTTATTTCCTTGTAGAGGCTCTAGAGAAAACGGGTGTTACTAGCTTAGTTAGACCAGCAAGTGATGAGGATTATAAGGCGTTAGATCAGTAAGGAGTGGTTATATGAAAGTAGGTGTATCAAACCTTCGTGTAAAATATGCGGGAGCGGACACACTGCTATTTAATCGGTTATCTCTTGAGATTGCAGAAGGGGAAAAGGTCTTATTTCTTGGTCCGAGCGGTTGTGGTAAATCAACTCTTCTTCAGATATTATCTGGTTTAATTCCAAATGCCGTTCCAGTGCCTATGAAGGCAGACGCCAAAAGTATACCAGCATCTTCAGGCGTTGTATTTCAAGATCCTGATTCTCAGTTTTGCATGCCATATGTGGATGAAGAGATGGCATTCGTATTGGAAAATCGTGCTGTCCCGCAACCTGAAATGGAAGGGTTAATTCGTCATTATCTTGAAAAGGTAGGTCTTTCCTTTAAGGATCCGCATATTGAGATTAGTTCACT
The DNA here is from genome assembly GCF_056173665.1 of Anaerobacillus sp. QJM3NY_17. NCBI lineage: Bacteria > Bacillati > Bacillota > Bacilli > Caryophanales > Bacillaceae > Anaerobacillus > Anaerobacillus sp. QJM3NY_17. Next base: position 1,587,249 of record NZ_CM149685.1, read on the forward strand.
TTCACAAGGGATGAAACAGCGACTAGCCATTGCCTCCATGCTTGCACTTGAGCCAGATGTAATCTTTTTGGATGAACCGACCGCGTTACTTGATCCTGCAGGTACCTCTGACGTATGGAAAACAATTAAACAACTTAATGCTACACAAACAATGATTATCGTTGAGCATAAGATTGATGAAGTAATTGATTTTGTTGATCGCATCGTCCTTTTTGATTCAGAGGGAAGGATTATTGCAGATGCTGACCCACAAAGTGTCTTCTCCTTTTATAAACATAAGATGAAGGAATATGGGATCTGGTATCCGGGCGTATGGGAAGAACATACAAATGAAAAAAAACTTCCTGCACCGTATGTTAAAGGGGAAGAAATTCTTGAGATTAAACAGTTAAAAGGGTATCGAGGCAAAATCCCAAAAATTGAAGTGCATAATGGATCAGCTCATGAAGGAGAATGGATTGTGGTTACCGGAAAGAATGGAGCAGGTAAAAGCTCCTTTCTTTTAAGTTTAATGAACGTGATGAAAACGACTGGGAAAAAGAGAGTAAAGAATCAGGAATTAAAATCGATCAAAGCTTCCCGTGAGCAGCTAGCTTTTGTTTTTCAAAATCCAGAATTTCAATTTGTCACGAATTCTGTCTATGATGAACTTGCTTATTCCCTTGAAATGATGGAAGACGCGGAAGTAGATCAAAAAGTAGGGCAGTGGCTTGAAGCATATGATCTTAAGCAAGTGCGAACTCTTCATCCGTACCAGCTTTCTACGGGTCAAAAAAGAAGGTTAAGCGTAGGAACGGCCATGTTTGGTACTCAACCGATCCTTTTGTTAGACGAACCAACATTTGGTCAGGATGCAAGTAATACGTTTAAGTTGCTAGCTTTATTTGAACAGTTAAGGTCAAAGGGAATGCTCATTATCATGGTGACGCATGATGAGAAGATTGTTCAAAATTATGGGACGAGAGAGTGGATCATTGAAGAGGGTAAGCTAACCGCTGATCGAGATCTTCTGAGAAGGGAAGAGAGGGAGCATCATGCAGTGGACTCTACAATATAAAGAAACATGGCTTCATCGTTTAAATCCTGCTTTAAAATTGGTGTTCATTTTAGCATTATTTATCCTTCTTTTGTTCGTTCACAATCCAAATTTGATTAGCAATGTAACAGTGGTTCCGCTCATTCTTGTCTTGTTTGCAACAGGACATCAGAAGAAAATACTAGCGATCTTAATGATTCCATTTTTGTTATTATTTTTCTCTAGTGCTTCTAGTATGATGTTCTTTGGTCAAGGGACAACAACTTGGTGGAAGTGGGGAATCGTTCATATTACAGAAGAGAGCTTCTTCCGAGGTCTTCACATCGGGTTTCGAGCTTTAAATTTCGCCTTGCTCGGACTTCTATTCGCTTTGACAACGAGGCCAGTATTTCTCTTCTATTCCCTCGTTCAACAGCTTAAAGTACCGCCTCGGTTTGCCTATAGCTTTATGGCGGCTGTTCGTATTCTTCCTGTTATGATGGAGGAATTCCAACAGTTAAGAGCCGCATTACTTATTAGAGGTATAAAAAAGAAAAAAGGGTTCGCTCGAATCATGCAGTCTGTGACACTTTATGCGGTGCCATTGCTTTCTCAAAGTATTCGTAGAGCTCATCGCATTGCAGTTGCCATGGAAGCGAAGCAGTTTAATAATAAGGAACGAACTTATTATTATAAACAGACCTTCTCTAGAGTTGATGCATATTTTATACTCTACATTATGGTAGGTTTTTCGGTTGCATTTTGGGTAGGCGCAACATTTCCTTACTTTAATATAACAGATGTTAGAAATTAAGAAACCGGCTGTTTAGCCGGTTTCTTTTCAATGCTTGATTTCTACAAGTGGTCAGTATCCTTAGAATACTGGTGTTTCCCGCCTTCACGGTTTTCTTCTTTTAACTTGTTTTTCAACATTCGTTTAGCATTATGATCAACTGCTTTTTTATTATTATCTTTTGTTGATGACACGTTATGTCCTCCCTTGGTGTCAGGATTTCCATGCACAATAATAGAGTACGCGATTACGCGACATCCTATGTAAAAGGAAGTTATTTATTTAAGAAAAACAAAGCAAGTGTTCCTGGTCCTGAGTGAGACCCAATCGTAGCGCCTACTTCATGAATGACAAAGTGCTCACTTCCATATGTCTCTTGAATCGCACTTTTTAATTTTTCAGCGCTTTCCAGGTCATCTCCATGTGAAATGCCGATTAATTGGGACTGAAGATTAACGCCGCGTTCCTGCATGATCTCAACCATACGCTTTGTGACTTTGTTTTTCCCACGAATTTTTTCAATCGGAACAAGTTTCCCGTCTTCAACGTGGAGCACTGGTTTGATTTTTAACATTCCACCAAAGAAGGCCGAGGCTTTGCTGACGCGACCGCCGCGCTGAAGGAACTCCAGGTCGTCTACTGTGAAAATGTGTTCCATGTGCGTTAAGTACTTGCTGTTTAAGCTTTCTAATATTCGCTCAAATCCTTCACCTTTTTCAGCAAGCTCAGCAGCGTGGATCGCCATGAGTCCGTAGCCGAGAGAAGCGGCTTTGGAATCAATGACCTCCATTTGTACGTCAGGGTATTCTTCCTGTACTTCATTTTTAATGATGGCAGCTGATTGGTATGTACCTGAAATACCAGATGATAGCGCAATATAAATAAAAGGCTGACCCATTTTAGCGTATTTCGCAAATGTCTCTCGTATCCGTGCTGGAGGAATTTGCGACGTTTTGGCCATTGTACCTTCTCGCAAGGTCTTGTATAACTCTTTTGCTTGGATCTCTTCACGATCATAATACTCCTGATCTCCGATAATGACCATTAGTGGCATGATGTCGATGTCGTGCTTTCGTACGAGATCCTCTGGCAAATCCGAGGCGCTATCTGTAATGATTTTAACTGTCATGGACGATCGTCCCTTCTTCATTTTTAAGTCGGTATGTAAATGAATGTTTGTTATAATCAAGTTTATCCCATTAGCAAAGAGGAAATCAATCCTATTGATGGGGTTGAATAGAAAACAGTTGACGTAGATTAGATAGTTTGATTAGATATACATGGCTTAGTAGATGTGGCTTTACCTAATCGTCACTTATAAAGATCGGATCCTGAAAGTGAATATTGTCAATTGGATCAGTCTCTACTTATATTCTGCAAACGAGTTAAATCTCTGTTTCAAAAAAGAAGGTGTTCTTATTGGAAGAAGTAAAAAAAATTATTGTGATTCTCTTAGGTGCGATCCTTGGTGCAGTTTCTCTGAACTTATTTCTTATCCCTGCCAATGTATATGCTAGTGGTTTTACTGGTATCGCACAGCTGATTTCTAGCGTACTAAGTGATTATACGCCAATTTCAATCTCAACGGGTATTTTACTTATGTTACTAAATATCCCTGTAGCTATACTGGGATGGAAGAAAGTGGGTAAGTCTTTTACATTGTATAGTATTATCAGTGTTGGAGCTACTACCTTTTTCCTTGAAATCATTCCAGTACAGGCTCTTTCAGAAGATATCCTGCTAAATGCAGTGTTTGGCGGAGTCATTGCAGCAATTGGTATCGGTTTTACATTAAAATGGGGGGCTTCCACCGGAGGAATGGACATCGTAGCCATGATTCTATCCCGCATGAAAGACCGTCCAATCGGTACGTATTTCTTCAGCATGAACGCGTTGATTATCCTCACTGCAGGGATGCTTTATGGCTGGGAAAAAGCTCTTTATACGCTCGTTACCTTATACGTATCATCTCGAGTAATCGACGTCATTCATACACGTCACGAAAAACTAACAGCAATGATCGTAACTTCCAAAGGAAATGAAATGCAAAAAGCTATTCATGACCGACTTGTTAGAGGAATCACAAAGCTCCCTGCAAAAGGTGCCTACAGAGGAGAAGACAAAGAAATGCTCATGATCGTCGTCACACGCTATGAACTATACGACCTCGAGCACATCATCCAAGACATCGACCCAACCGCCTTCACCAACATAGTCAACACCACAGGCATCTTCGGATTCTTTAGAACGGATGGTTAAGAAAAGCGGAAGTGAGCGTTTAGGGACGACAAGCGCTGGAGGCCCTTCATTTGAACACGGTTTTTGTGTTCGGATGAAGGGCTGAAGCGATCGAGTCCCTGCTCACTGCAGCTAGACAAGAAAAGCGGAGCGGGCCTGCCTAAATCCGCAGGATGTTGGAGCCCAAGAGATTGAGACGATCTTTGTCTCATTCGATTGGGCGAAACAGCCGAAGGATTTGGCCCGCGCAGCTAGACAAGAAAAGCGGAGACGAGCGTTTAGAAACGGAGATATTGGAGCTCTTGAACTAGAACACGCCCTTTGTGTTCCCCAGTAAATGATTGAAATATCTCCCTACTACTTAACAGCAAGAAAAAAAGTTCCTCGGATATCCGAGGAACTTTTTTCTATGCGTTATTAGAGATTGTTTCTTTTACTTCGGGAAGTAATGTATCCCAATCTGCCTCTGGCATCTTATTAATTGTAATAAAATCCTGGTATCCAAATACATTATCAACACCTTCTAATTTTAGAAGTGCAGCAGCCATTTGGTGATCGGGATTGTCATTCTTCTTGAAAGAATGGCTTGAAGTTCCTTCGAAAAGCTGTTGGTCTGCCGTGATTTTAATAGCATTTGGGTTTGGTGTACGATCTACGCGTAATTCCATTTTATAAACGCCTCCTTTCTCTACCATCTCTTAGTGTATCAGAAACAACTCTTGCAGCAAATAACCTTTAAGAAGAGAAGGTAAACCCGTATCTTTTTGAAATAATGTCATGGAAACCGAGAGAATTGTAAAGGTGTTTTGTAACAGCGTTATGAATTCCTGTCTCAAGTTCTATGCCCTTAATCCCTTCATTCTCAGCCCAATAAATCACATGAAGTAGTAATTTCCTACCAATACCTCTATTTCGTGCATCTGGATCAACAAATAATTCATTTAACCAAATATATGGACCACCACTAGAGAGGCTGACGCCGATATTAAAAAACGCGACCCCAAGGACTTCGTCATCAGACTCTGCGACAACGATTCGTGATGCTGTCTGTTCATCAAGAGCAAGCTTTACTCCTTTAACGAGTTTATCGTAGCTTCCATCTTGCTCAGAACGAGTAATTTGCTTCATTAATAACTTTGAAACCTTTTCAATCATGTCTTCATCTGTCTGGCTGGATAATTGATACACATTCATTACCGTTCCACCTCCGTCATACTGTTTCGACTTCAAACACTTCAATCCCTTTTTAAGGAGGTTTGAATAAAGTTTTTAATTAATTTCAAGATATTTGAAACATTCAGCCTTTTCTATTCGTCTATATAGAGTAAGAAAGGAGCTAATACATTGAATTTAATTTTTTCATGGAGCTCTGGGAAGGACAGCGCCATAGCTTTATTCGATTGTTTAAAGCAATCACATCTTCAAGTGAAAGGATTATGGACAACCATCAACGAAACAAATGGTGCCATTCCTTTTCATGGCGTACATACAGCGTTGCTTGAAAAGCAGGTAGCTGCTATTGGTCTGCCTCTAACGATAACCAATTTACCAGATAACTGTACGAATAAGCAATACGAGAAGCTTGTTAGCAATCAATATAAGGTGTTTAAAGAAGCAGAAATAGAAGGGGTCGTATTCGCTGATTTATTTCTAGATGATATTCGTCATTATCGGGAAACGCTTTTACAGGAATGCAAACTGAAGGGCATATACCCATTGTGGCAACATTCCACTCTACATACGGCAAAAAGATTCATCGCGACAGGTTTTAAAGCAGTGATTACAACAGTTGATCAGTCAAAAATATCTCCTGATTGGGTAGGGAAACCATTTGATGATAACTTTCTTCAATCCCTTCCAAATGACGTGGATCCGTGCGGTGAAAATGGAGAATTTCATACGTTTGTATGGAACGGCCCAATTTTTGAAAAAGAAGTGATAGTTGAAATTAAAGAGATAGTAGAGCAAGGCAATTTTCGAACAGCCATTTTGAAGAACTGGTAACAACGGAACGAAAGGGGGAGGAAAGATATGCCTGTACTTGTTTGTTTTGGCGACTGCCTGACAGCGAGGGAAGTAGATGATAAAGGGAACGAACGTCTTACATCAAGGATAAGAGGGGCTCTTGATGAATGGATCGTGATTAATGCAGGTTCAACCCCAACTTCTAGAGAAGGGGTATCGCGTTTTCAGTCTGATGTTCTCAGCTACAAACCGGATTATGTAACCATTTTCTTTGGAACGCAAGAAGCTTGTTTAGGACAAAGTTCAGATTTGAGTGAGTTTGAAAGAAATATTGAGTACATGGTTAATAATCTCCCTTCAGAACGGGTTATTCTTATTTCACCATCACCAGTGATGAATGAAGGAAATGTCTCAATGACGAATCAAAAAATAGAGGGTTATGCTGATCGAATTAAACATTTAGCAAATAAGCTTGGAACAAGACATATTGATCTCTGGCAATTGATTCGAGAAAATAAGAAAAGTAAAATGCTTTATGAAAAAGACGGTCTCCAGCTAAATGCAAAAGGATATAAGCTGATAACGAAAGAAGTACTGAATTCGCTTGGCAGGCGAACAAAATTTAAACCGGTCATAAAACTTTTTTAAATGTATAATAACGTTAGATGAATGCATTTCCACGAAGAAGAAACCCGTCGCACATGACGGGTTTCTTCTTCGTGGAAACTAAAAGGGTTTATTGGATGATTCATGGCTAAGTTCTTGTATAACTGCCTGGTAAGATGTGAGCTGTTCTTTTTCTGCGCTTGTAGATTGGTGAAAAGCTGCAGAAAGATTATTTTGGGCCACATCGATTTGGTTTTGCAACTCTGGATGACCTGCAGCCATTTGCTCCGCTTTTGCAACGGCTTCTCGAGCAAGCTGAAAATGACGATTACCCATCGTTATTCACCACCTGACAAATTTTCTTGTTGTTGTTTCTTACGTTGTTCATTGCTTAAGCTTGTCAGGTCGTGTTGGTCCATGTTTTGGACAACTCGATCCGCACCTTCTTTTACCATTCTCTTTGTTTTACTATTCTTTGCCATGATTAATCCCTCCCTTTCTTTTATAGGATGAGTTCATCGATCAGTAATTATTCGATCTTCATCCTGATTTCATTAAACAAAAAAAGACAGCTTAGGATAGCTGTCTTTTATCAGGTAGGATAATGTTTAGCCTTTCTTCAAGGAAGGAAGCAACACCATCTTCTTCATTAGTCATCGTGATTTCGTTAGATATATTTTTTAATTCAGTAATCGCATTGCCCATCGCCACGCCAGTTCCAGCATATTCGATCATTTCAAGATCGTTATCTTCATCCCCGAAGGCAATAATTCTTTCTTGAGGGACATTGAAATGCTCGGCTAACCGTTTAAGCCCTACTGATTTGTTTAATCCTGCTCGAACAATCTCAATAATGTTTAAAGGAGCAGCCCAAACGCGATGCTCGATCATCTCTGCGTGATGCTCTTTTAACATTGAGCGAAGATCAGCGAGCTGCTGTTCATGTGGATGAATGAGAAGAGATGTAGGATCATCTTTAAGGTTTTTGTGAATCTCACCTGTATAGATAGAGGATTCGTTCATAATCATATTTTGCATAATCAGCTCATCATGCTGATGCAAATAAACATCATCCAACACTTCGGCCATGATGTTTTTTACGTTAATTTCACTACAAGAAGAGACGATCGATCTAGCCGTATTTAATTCCATTGGTGAATGATACGTCCCGAAAGAGCGATCAAGAGGGTGATGAACAAAAGCTCCATTGAAATTAACAATTGGAGAATCAAGTGCCAATTCATTGTAATAGCGCACGCTTGCTCGATAAGGCCTTCCTGTTGCGATGGCAACATGGTGTCCCTGTCTTCTAGCTTCGGCAATAACGGATTTAGTGCGTTCAGAAATATTCTTTTCGCTGTTTAACAACGTGCCATCAAGATCAATTGCGATTAGATGCGGTTTAGTTGTCATAGAAGCTCCTTTGAAAAGTGTCATTTGGTGTTTACATACTAATTGTACATGGCATCCATATATGTGTCTATTTAGGAATATTAAAATTTTGACAAGAATGTTAAAAGGATATGATAGCCGTTTGAGGAATTGTTAAGAAGGGTACACTTTAACTATCATTCCATTGGAGGTGGCAGTCGATTATGACTAAGAAACAGACATTGCTAATATCAAGTATTGCGGCAGGGACAATCGGCATTTCATCCTATTTACTTAAGGATGAAGAGAAGAGAACGAAATTAAAATCAAAAGCTAACGGTTTTCGTAAGCAAGTGACTAAGAAGTTTAACGATACCTTACCAATTGAGAAGGCGGGTAATCCAACAACACCGGATCAGTCAGATGACAGTGGAGATAGCAAGATGGTGTATGAGGGATCACAGTTTCCAACTCAATACTACAATAAGCTTGAAAATATGAAATCAGTAGAAAAAAGTCACGAACAGCAAATCAAAAATTAACAAACGGAACATGCAAGCGACTGCTTGCATGTTTTTTATGTTTCCTAGGCTCTTCTTAAATTTCTCAATCAACTATATGAGTGGTACGATAGAGGAGAATAATGGTTGCTAAAGGAAAGGAGCAAGATGATGATAACAATTGTTAATGAATACATAGAGAATATACCTGTCTTACACATAGTGGACGCTAACCTTGCTGAAGATAAGTTGCCATTAGTTATGTTCCAACATGGATTTACTAGTGCAAAAGAACATAATCTTCACATCGCTTATCTTCTAGCAGGCGAAGGATATCGCGTTCTTCTGCCTGATGCTGTGCATCATGGTGAACGTGAAGACGACCTATCAGGGAAAAAGAGGCAATATGTGTTTTGGGAAATTGTGATACAAAGCTTAACCGAACTTGATCAACTAAGGCAGCATTTTGTGGATCGGAACCTCGTTCAAGAAGACCGAATCGGTATGTCTGGTACATCCATGGGCGGAATCCTTACATTTGGTGCCCTTACACAGTATCCGTGGATTAAAGCCGCCGTCTCTTTAATGGGCTCACCTTCTTATTTCAAATTAGCGAATGCACAAATACGTTATTTAAAGGAAGAAGGGTTTAGTCTCCCTATCTCTGAAGAAGAGATGATAATACAAATTGAAGGATTGCAGTCCTATGATCTTTCTCTTCAAGAAGATAAACTTGATGGTCGTCCACTAATGATGTGGCATAGTACAGTCGATAAAGTTGTTCCTTATACCCTTACCTACGATTTCTATAACCAGATTAAACCGCTCTATGAAGGGGCAGAAGACCGCCTGAAGTTTATTAAAGATGAGACTTCTGGCCATAAAGTTTCACGTGAAGCTGTCCTTGCTTTAGTGGATTGGTTTAAAACTCATTTATAGAATTAAGGCTTTTCGGTTTAAGTTAAACCTCAATTTGTTATAATGAAGGTTGGAAGTACATGTATGAAAGGAGAGAATGCTATGTCTGAACAAACAGATCAAGAAATGAGAGATAAATTATTTGAAGCTCTTGAGAATGTTATTGACCCTGAGCTTGGGATAGACATCGTGAATCTTGGCCTCGTATACGAAGCCGATCTAAATGATGAAGGTGTTGCACAAGTCGTTATGACATTAACAGCAATGGGTTGCCCATTAGCTGGTACAATTGTTAACGATGTAAAGCGCGCGCTATCTGACGTGGAAGAAGTGAACGATGCGGATGTTAACATCGTTTGGAACCCACCATGGTCAAAAGATAACATGTCACGCTATGCAAAAATTGCGTTAGGCATTAGATAATGAAAGTAGGAAAGGAAGAGGGGCTCCTCTTCCTTTTTTTAATTTTGGGTATGAGTAATCGCTAAAGTAAGCGAGGATGAGAGAATGACGTTTTCTATTCCGTTCGTTCCACAATGATCTTGTCATTAATCATATTCCAAATAGCAGGGTCTTCCATACCCAATCTCCATAGCGCTACGCCCTGGACACCAAGTTCATTAGCTAAGCGGATTTTTGCTTCAATGCTTTGTTCATTTTCAAACCAAACTTCGTGCTGATTTCCTTCTTCATCTTTATATCTGAAAAATGGCGTTTGACGCTCTTCGTCAAATTGAACTTCTGCATTGTGTTTCTTTTTCAATTTCATTGCCATGTCATAAGTGACATAAGTGCTTTTATCCGTATCAAGATTGAAATCAAACCCAAATACAGAGATAGCGGATACTAATTTCTCAGGGGGGATTCTCGTTTTAGCATAAGTCATTACTTTTTTCATCCACCCGGCCGTTACTGCAGGACCAGCTGGACTGCCAGGCCAGCCAAATTCGTTATAGAGCATCACGATAAATTGATCAACAGCTTTACCAATTTCAGCATAGTTAAATGGGTCTGAAAATGGATTCACTAATTCATCTGATGCTCTCGATGGAACGCTTGCTGAAAAGAAATATCCTTTCTTATGAAGCTCTTCCCCGATCGTCTGATAGAGAAGCGTCAGTTTATCCGCATCTTCGATATAAACATCCTCTATGTCGATGTCAACTCCATCAAAATTATACTTCTCAATTAATTTAACTAAGTTTAAAGCAAATCCGCGACGATTTTCTTCACTTGAAACGAGTGTTTGAACAACCTTTTTACTCGGTTCGGTATCGCCTTTTTTGTATAGCAGATTATGAACAACCGGCATAATTTTGATGTTTTGATCATGAGCCAGTTGAACGAGTTTCTCGATCTCTCTATCGCTAAACTTCCCAAACTTCTCAATCGTTGTTGGATTTGACTCGCTAATTCGAAACAGAAATAAAGCAAGTTGAGATAGGGCAGAACGGTTTGACACGAACGACTTATACGAAGAAGGAAGGGATGGACCTTCTTCAAGCGTATAGTATCCGATAATTCTTGATACTGGCAACTCATCACCATATGCATTAAAGGTAACGAGACTATCGGAGATCCATCCGTTCGTGCCATCATATAGCTGCACTTTGTACCAGTTACCTTGAATGCCTTCGACAGCGAGCTTAGCCCCCGTTCTCATCTGAGCAATGATGTTATACCCTTTACCAGGACCAGTTCTGACATTCGCCCGATCTGCCTTTACGACAACTTCTGTATATACTGGAATTTTAAGCGTTTGGCCAATGGAAAGGTCATCTGTCGTTAAGTCGTTTAATACTTTGATACTCTTCGGTGTTGTATTGTTGTTCACTGCAATTTGATAAAGGCTATCTCCAGCTTTTACTGTATAGTTGATTCGCATTGAGCGGTTTGCCGGAATATCAAGGTGCTGACCAACGTAGATGAGGTTAGATGGCAGTTGATTTAATTCTTTTACTTCTTCAACAGGAATTTGAAAGCGATCGGATATGCTTAACAATGTATCTCCGGGTTGAACTGTGTAAGATGGATAATCAGTTGCAGAAGGAATCCGTAGCATTTGACCTACATAGATAATATTTGAGTTCAGCTGATTGATTTGTTTGAGTTCATTGACAGATTGGTTATGAGAATCCGCAATTCTAAGCAGTGTATCGCCTGGCTTTACCCGATATTGATTTTGAGGCATGATCATCACTCCTTTCCATATAAGATGCATCACTAACAATCTATTCAGTGCAGTGTCTATTCATTCGAATTTTACTTCTAGAGTCTTGATCTTTGTTACAATGAAGAGGAAAATCATAACAGATGGAGATGAGATGATGGTAGAGAGAAGGAAGCCAATCACTGTAGAAGAAGCTGTTCAAAAAGTGATGAACCTCTCTTATGAAGGGGAAATCGAAACGGTTCCGCTAGAAGAAAGCGACGGACGTCATCTCGGTGTTGCTTTGAAAGCCGATCATGATGTTCCACCGTTTGATCGTTCCCCATATGATGGGTTCGCTATAAGAGCAGAAGATACATACGAAGCAGGAAGAGACAACCCAATTCAATTAAAAGTAATTGAAGAAATAGGAGCAGGAACGGTTGCATCAAAAGTTCCAGAAAGAAATGAAGCGATCCGGATTATGACAGGAGCAGCAATACCAGAAGGAACGAATGCTGTGATCATGCTTGAGCTTGTTCAAGAAGTGGAGGAGGATGGTCAGTCATTTATCCAGTTGAAACGAAAAGTAGCGAAAGGCGACAACCTTTCCTTACAAGGAGAAGATACAAAAGCAGGTACAGTATTGATTGAGAAAGGTTCACGGATTACACCTGGAGTGAAAGCGCTTCTTGCCACATTTGGCTATGCGAATGTGCCCGTTGCTCGTAAACCACAAGTTGGGATATACGCTACTGGTACAGAGCTATTGAACCCTGAAGAAGCTCTTCAACCAGGAAAAATTCGTAATAGCAACTCCCCAATGATTGAAGGTCAAGTTAAAGCCGCTGGAGGCGTACCGCTTTATTTTGGAAAGCTCGATGATGACTTTGAGACGTGTTTTACTTCTGTAAAAGAAGCGTTAAGTAAAGTCGATTTTCTCATTACAACAGGAGGCGTTTCTGTAGGGGATTATGATTATCTTCCTGCTATTTATGAAAAATTAGGGGCAACCGTCTTATTTAATAAAGTAGGCATGAGACCAGGAAGTGTAACGACTGTAGCAGAATGGAATGGTAAACTCTTGTTCGGTCTTTCTGGTAATCCTTCCGCTTGTTTTGTAGGATTTGAATTATTCGCAAGACCAATCATCAAGCGTGCCCTTTTCTCGGAATTCCCTTATCGTATGAGAAGTAAAGGAACGTTACTAACTGATTTTCCTAAACCGAATCCGTTTACCAGGTTTGTACGAAGTAAGACAGAGGAAAGGGAAGGGCGTATTTATGTGAAGCCAACGGGTCTTGATAAATCCGGAAGCGTGACGTCACTTGCTGAAGCCAATGCTTTCACGGTACTACCCGGTGGAACGCGAGGATTTAAAGCGGGTGATATCGTTGATCTCCTTCTTTTACGCGAGGAAGGATCTGAGTCCTAATGAGAATACCAATCTTACAAGTAATCGGTTATCAAAATAGCGGAAAAACGCTTTTTGCGGAGAAATTTATAGAAATGGCTACCTCAGCTGGTAAGAAGGTTGGCGTTATTAAGCATCACGGACATGGTGCTCCTGACGTCTGTGATCAGAATAAAGACACGGGGCGTCATCGCGAGGCTGGTGCTACAGTGACCGGAGTTAGCGGTGGCGGAATGGTATCCGTTCAAGTAACGCAAGAAAATGAGTGGAATCTTAATCAGTTAATACGATTATATGAAATGTTTGATGTTGACCTTATTCTTATAGAAGGCTATAAAGAGGAAAGCTATCCTAAGGTTGCTATTATAAGAGATGCTGAAGATCTTGATCTTTTAGAAAAAAGCCATATTATTGGAACAATTGTAAAAGAGCAGCTCGATGTGGTTGTGAAGAATAGCTATCAATATGATGAAATGGATCGTTGTATAAATGATGTATTGAAGGGTTTAAGGAGAGATTGAAAATGGAATATTACTTAATTACTTCTGAAGAAATAGATGTAAATAAGGTGATTAGTAGTGTAATCCGTCCTGAGGCTGGGGCGATCAACACGTTTATTGGAACAGTAAGAGAATTTACTGGTGAGAAGCAAACGGTCTCGCTACAGTATGAAGCTTATCCTTCTATGGCAGAAAAACAGTTGAAACGAATCGGTGTAGAAATTCGTGAGAAGTGGCCAACAGTCCAAACTTCTATTGTGCATCGAATCGGTAAATTAGCAATTAGTGACATTGCCGTTGTGATTGCTGTCGCTTCCCCACATCGCGCTGAAAGTTATGAAGCCAGTCGCTATGCGATTGAGCGTATAAAGGAAATCGTGCCAATTTGGAAAAAAGAGTACTGGACCGACGGGGAAGAGTGGATTGGTGATCAGCTTGAAAAGACCTCATACAAAAATAAATGACCAAAGGAGGAAAAGAAATGATTACTGTTCTTTTCTTTGCCAAACAGCAGGAGCAAATCGGGAAGGAAAAGCTAGAACGATCGGAATCACAGCTTGTTGTTTTTGAGCTGAAACAAATTCTGATGAACGATTATCCAGATCTTTCTCTTGATCATACGATGACGGCGATTAATGAAGAATACGCGGCAGAAGATCAGGTTGTAAACGATCAGGACGTTGTTGCGTTTATTCCTCCGGTTAGTGGAGGGTGAGTGAAGAACACCCGACTGGGTGTTTTTTTATTTTGAGATTTTATTGGTGAGAGGGGATGTGACAGCTGGGAAGGTGATGTTTTGGGCTTTTAGATGAACACAAAAAGCGTGTTCTAGTTCAAGAGCTCCAATATCTCCGTTTCTAAACGCTCGTCTCCGCTTTTCATGTCTAACTACGACTCGCAGAAACTGCGATATTTCACTCTTTCACCAGAACACAAAGGGCGTGTTCTAGTTCAAGAGCTCCAATATCTCCGTTTCTAAACGCTCGTCTCCGCTTTTCATGTCTAGCTGCGCGGGCCAAATCCTTCGGCTGTTTCGCCCAATCGAATGAGACAAAAAGCGTCTCAATCTCATGGGCTCCAACATCCTGCGGATTTAGGCAGGCCTGCTCCGCTTTTCATGTCTAGCTGCAGTGGGCAGGGTCTCGATCGCTTCACCCCATAAAATGAACACAAAAACCGTGTTCTTTTTATGGGCTTCCAGCGCTTGTCGACCCTAAACGCCCACTTCCGCTTTTCGTGTCTAGCTACGACTCGCAGAAACTGCGATATTTCACTCTTTCACCAGAACACAAAGGGCGTGTTCTAGTTCAAGAGCTCCAATATCTCCGTTTCTAAACGCTCGTCTCCGCTTTTCATGTCTAGCTGCAGCGCCCAGCCTCTCGATCGCTTCACCCCATAAAATGAACACAAAGAACGTGTTCTTTTTATGGGGCTCCAGCGCTTGTCGAGGCTAAACGGGCGCTTTCGCTTTTCTTATAACCTACATATCGTTATTGGGCAGTCTTCGCAGTGGATGGCGCAGCGGAGGAATTCTAGGTTGTGGATGGTGATTTTGCTGTGGGTGACGGAGACGATGTCGGCTTTTTTGAGTTCACTTAGGATGCGGTTGACGCTTTCTCTTGTTAGGCCGCAGAAGTTGCCTAGCTCCTGATTTGTGAGAGGGAGGTCGATGAGTATGTCATCTTTTTGTTGAACGCCATATGTATTGGATAGTCGAATGAGAGTGGAGTAGAGTGCTCCTTTTTTTCCGTGTAGGAGTAGATCTCGGAATTTTGATTGGTTTTTCCTGAAGTTTTCTCCCATGAATTTCATGAATTCTGTGGCGAGCAGGGCGTTTGTTGTTAGAGTCTTTTCAAGGTGAGCTTGTTTCACAAAGGTTGCTTGTACGTCATCTACAGCCCATGCGTTGGAGGAGAAGTTTAATTGGCCAGTGTAGAGCGCAAGTTCGCCAATAAGATCACCTGGTTGACAGATTTGTAGCGTTAATTCTCTACCTTCAGATGTGAGCTTATTTAAACGTACGTTTCCAGATCTTATAAGAAGAAGACGGTCCGCTTTCATTCCATCCATATAAAGGGGCTCGTCTTTTTGAAACGAAATGGATTCGCCTTCTTCAGCAATCCACTTTTTTAGTGGGTCTGATGTAATCGTAACTTCTTTCATTTTCATCCTCCTTTGATCATTTTTTTCTATTATCCCATGTAATCCTTTCTTATCACAACCAACATTTCCTTTTATCCGAAGGGAATTTGTTAGGGCAAATAAAAAAACCGGCGATAGCCGGTTAGAAAATAAGGACAAGTGCGCCCACGATAAAGCAATAGATAGAGAAATAAATTAAGTTTCCTCGCGCCATAATATTCATAAACCATTTCAATGAATAGTAAGAAGCTGTAAGAGATAGAAGGAAGGCGACGATATATGGTATAAGCATGTCACCAAATTGGAGATCCCCAATGCTAAGGATCATTGAACCTACGCTTACAGGTATGAATAATAGGAACGAAAACCTTAGAGCTGTTTCTTGTTTCATTCCAAGTCCCATGGCCGCTACGATTGTTGCACCAGAGCGACTAATACCAGGGATTAAAGCGACAGCTTGTGCCAAACCTACAATAAGGGCATCTTTGATACTAAGTCCAGCTTCGCCTTTGGAGCCACGAAGGTTACGAATGAGCCAAAGTGCGATACCTGTAATAATGAGAGTAGCTCCAACAACTTTAATGCCCTTCAGTTCTTCTCCAATAAAGTCATCGAACAAAATACCAAGAACAGCGGCAGGAATAGTTGCAACAACAAGATAGACGATAAACATAAATTCGCTTTTTGACTCTTCTTCCCGAGAGACAACGTATCGTATTCCATGAGAAGTGAGGCGAATAAGGTCATTGCGATAAATAAGAAGAACCGCAAGTAAGGAGGCAAAATTCATTAAGATTTCAAAACTAAGTCCTTCAATGTCTAAATTAAAAAATTTTTGCGCTATGACAAGGTGTCCACTTGATGAGATTGGAATGGGTTCAGTGAAGCCTTGAAGTAAACCAAGAAATGCATACTTAAGTAGTTCCAACAGTTCCATGAGTAATGTTCCTCCAGTAATGGTTACAAGATAAATTGACACATGTAACCATTAAACACCAGTCCTTCCATTTTTGTAAAGGGAATTTTGTATGTCAGGTTACATAAAACATTATTCGATGATGAATGCTGATAAAGGGGGCAAAAGTTGATGAGTGGAAGGAGGCAGTAATATGGGCGGAGAAAATCGTCAGTTTACACCTGGACAAAAAGCGCCGAACAATGGTGTATATATTGAAATCGGAGAGACAGGTGGTATGGTGAAAGATCCACAACAAATTGAACTTCGTGCAGGTGAAGCGTTCCCTGAATGTTCAAATCAAAATCGAAAGTGGTCAAGGGAACCGAAGCCTCATCATTAATAAGAATCGGGCATAGGTACAGGCAATAAAAAAACAAGCGCCGTAAATGGCGCTTGTTTCTATTGTTCGGCTGGATCGGAAATTAAACCTTCTCCAAGAAGCGTTGCCGCAACAGCTAGGATAACTCCAAATAGTGATGCGGGGCCAAACTCGTAATGACCACCTTGCATAGAAGCAAGTACGTAGAATATCATATTGCTAAGTAGAACTCCCCAGATAATTGCCCAAAGATAACGCAATAAATTCACCTCATTTGTAAACGTATTCTATCGATTATCATACCACAAAATATTTAAGTGCAACATCTATCAATTTTAATTCATGTAATAAAATAGCCATGATAAATAGGTAGCAAACGCCGTCCAAAGAAAATAAGGAAGTAATAGCCAACCTGCTAACTGATTTTGTCTACCTGCAAGAAAAATAAGAATCAATGAAGTGATTGCAATAAAGAGGGCGTCCATGAACGTTGCAAACAGAGCATGCTGATCAAATTGCAAATAACTAAATGCTTGATTCAGTATGTAGTTTATCCCGAGTAGTGAGAGGTACTCACTATTATGACGACCGAAGCTACGCTTTTGGTAGACAATGGCGGTTGATAAAGCGATTAACCCAAACAGAAATGCCCAAATGGTCCCTATAACGGAACCGTTTGGTGTCCAATCAGGTTTAGCAAGCGACGTATACCAATCAGCATCATAGGGGAATAGAAATCCAGAAATACTAAATAGAAGGTAAACAATAATAAATACGAGTACAGTTGTTTTTTTCATTTTTCTCACCACCTTCTTTCCCATACCCAATCATATCCAATTTCATGCAAGGACATATATAGAAACAATAGTGCATATCATGACTAAGGGCGCTTTCTAATGACGTGGGATGAAGAAGATATGAAATTCCCTCAAAATAGGCACTTCACCCTTTCTTCCATATGTAACTTGCATAGGTTATACAGAAAGTGATAAAAGGGCGAGGGGAGAGTATGTGTATTCGTAAACGAGCCTATCAATTAGACGGGGAGTGGACGATCGTTCTTGTCCCTGAACGGCCTAACGGGTTTGGCATATTTATTATAGGTGGCTTAACACATTTCGTTGATGCTGATACAAGTTTCTGGTTGCAGAATCATACGCGTGAAGGGATGATTGCCGATTTTCTAGAGGCTGGTTATACAGTCTATACAAGCAATCTATATGGAAGGCACTGGGGATCACCAAAAGCAGCGAAATTAACTGAACGAATTTATCATCTTGTTCACAAACAGGAAATTCTGAATCCGAGGATACATGTTGTTGCGGAAGGTATGGGAGTGTTAGCAGCAAATGCTTTTTTAAACAATCGTCATACCTTAGTTAGATCAGCGGCATTATTAAACCCTTGTTTTGATTTGAAGCGTCTTGTCAGACAAGAACAAGTGAACCGTCTTTTCTATAAACGGTTACTACGAGAGATGGCACAAGCTTATGAAATTGAGAATGACGAGGTTTTAACGAGAATTGACAACAAAGAAACGGAAGCGTGTCCTTGTCCGGTTAAGATTTGGCACCATTCCATGAAAAGTCCCTATTCGTTAGAACAAATTAGAGAATACGAGCGTCTTCAACAGGAGTTAGGATACTCCATTGACCTTGCTCTGTTGAGTGATAGTTATCAATTCCTTGGTAAGAAGATGATTCGTTTTTTTCAACAGCATGAGGAACTATGATTTACGATCGATTCAATCGTGTTATTTCCATGGCTGGGTGATGATCATACAAAATAAGATCTTTTAGTATTTCGGCACCAAGCATGCTATAAACCGTCCCGTTTCCACCATATCCTAACATGAAATAGACACCCTCGTACTTTGGGTGTTTTCCTATGTAAGGTAGCCCATCTTTTGTGGAACCAAATATGGCGCTCCATTCATATGCGATTGACGTTTGGATAGAAGGAAACATTTCATGCAGTTTAGCTAGCAATAGCTGTCCTTGTTGTTCGAGTTTTTCTTCTTTTTTGAGATTAGAATCAAGTCCACCAATGAGGATGCGATGATCAGCAGTCGTCCTTAAATAGTAATAAGGACGATCGGTTTCCCAGATAAGGGCTTGATTGTGCCAACCAGGAAACTTCGGTATGGGTTCAGTCGCAATGGTATAGGTGCGCTCGAGTAGTGCGCCTTTTGTTTTGGCAAACTCCTGCGTACCGTAACCCGTTGCGTAAATCACATGTTTTGCCCGAATTTCTCCTTTTTCAGTCTCGAAGATTAAATCATTTTTATTAAATTGATGAGAGAGGATCTCGGTATGCTCAAACACTCTTAATCCTAGTTCTCTGGCGCCACTTGTAAGGGCAAGTGCGAATTTATACGGATTTACTTCCGCTTCACCTTTCGTATAGATCCCTGCAGGAGCTGTGAAGGAGAAGAGACTTTCGATGGCGTGACGATCAATATAATCTGCTTCAAACCCATGATGTGTTAAAGCTTCGTATTCTTTCTTGAGTTTCTTTACATGATGATCGTTGCTTGCGAAATAAAGGCTTTCTGCTCGTTTAAATTCAGCTGATTCACTTAAAGAGCCTGCAACCTTTTCTAGTTCGTCTATTGCCTTTAAGCAAAGTTTATAAAAATAAACAGCCTTCTCTTTCCCGAATCGATCGATCAAATCTACAAGCATAGCATCATTAGAAAATTGAAGAAGGCCAGTATTCGCCGAAGTACTTCCAGAGCCGATCGTATCTTTTTCTATTAAAACAGTGTCAACATGATAGTCAGCAAGCGTCTTTGCCAGAATACTTCCCGACATACCACCGCCAATGATTAGGACATCACAGTTGATGGATGAAGTGAGTTCAGGAAATGTAGGGGGCTCTGCTACAGTTGTTGGCCAGAATAAATTTCCGTGGTGAAGCTGCATGAAAGTATCCTCCTTAAAGGGTTTGGTAACTTAAGTTAGACAAATGATATCCTTCTTAGAATGGTCAGATGGGATGAAAAGTATTCGATCTAAACAGAGGTGAAAACTAGTGAAGAAAGCATTTATAACAGGGGCATTGGGATTCATTGGCTTTCATTTAACAGAATTTCTACTAGGCAAAGGGATTGAAGTAGTAGCAATTGATAATAAATTAAATACCCTAAGAAATGCTGAATATGAAATGAAGGAAATGATGTTACTTCGAAACGCTAATTACAAACAAATCAACAGCTCTTTAAGTGAAGCTTCTCTTACCCAGATTTCCGAAGAATGTGACACGATTTTTCATCTTAGTCATCCAGGGTTTGAACATGTTCGCGGCTCTAAGATGATCGAGGAAGGATTACAGAACACAAGCAAGGTCTTACAAGCATCCAATGGAAAAGTACTCGTCTACTTATCGAGCACGGAAGTTTTCGGAACACGTTACGGACAAATTACAGAAAAAACACCTCTTCACCCTACAACAATGTCGGGCAAGTTAAACGCTAAAGATGAACAAGTTTTATTGAAGTCTGATCAACGAGATTGTGTTGTAAAAGTACTTCGAGCCCCGCTTGTTTATGGACCTTGGCAACCTACTCAGTATGTTTATCAACATTACTTTCTAACTAAAAAGCTACCGTCATCGTATGAAAATGAGGGGAAGAAATTTCATCATGATGCGGTTTATGTAAGAGATGTGTGTTGGGCTTTGTATCAAGCAGGATGTCGAATCGATCAATCAGAATCGTTCAATCTAACAAGTGGAAGAGAAGGAGAATGGCAAACCGGAGTCGAATGGTGTATAGAAGATCCAAAGGAAATGCGTTATCAGAGTAATTTGAAGTGCAGGGTTTCTAGCAAAGAATGTGCCAATAAGCTTGGGTTTAAGAATTTGACACCTATTGATGAAGGATTGCATCTGCAACGATTGCATACGGAGAAAATGATGGGGATTGATCCTTCGATTTATTTGACTGATTGAGAAGGGAAGATGATGAATGATCGAAAAGACGCTTGGTAATTATGATGTCCACGATTCCTCTCATGGGCTTCAAGCTTTAAAAGAAACGAGAGAAAAACTCCTTTCGATGGTAAGTGACATTGAATTTCAGGAACTTCACTATGGGTATTCAAGTTTTCCTACAGTTGGAGCTTATATACTACACATTGCACAAATTGAGCTTTGGTGGGTGAAAAATGCCCTTATGGGAGAAAGCGTGACAGAGGATGAAAAAGAGCGATATTACTTTCAAGAGGAGCAAGTGATCTCTGCTCCTGATGATAAAGATCTTTCCTGGTTTTTAGCTCGCCTTGCAGAGGCGCGCGACTTGATAAAATCTTATTTCAATCATCTATCTGATGTAGAGTATCGAAAACCAGGACCTGAAGTTACGATTAATGGAGAGGTGCACCGTTACTCTCCTGAATGGATCATAAGCCATTTAATCGACCATGAAGCTTACCATAGAGGACAGGCTGCGATGGTATTAAAGATGGTTTCTGGACAGCGGGAAGATTGGGAGCATTTCAATACACCGTATTTGTCGTTATAATAGAAGGGAGCCGTACTGGCGAAAGTAAATTAGGAGTGAATGAAATGGATCAAAACATGAAGTTTATGCAAATTGCAATGAAGTATTTACCTGAAGCGAAGCAGTCGCTTGGAGAACAAGAAATCGAATTAGATCTTGAAAAGATGCAGCCATTGCTTCAGCTCTTTCTTAAGGCTATGGAAGATGCTTATGAGCTCGGGAAGCAGGATGCACAGGAGTAAGGAGAGAGTACTATGGGCCGTAAAGCTTTCTGGATCTGGTTTGTCCCACTAGGTGGTTTGTTAATAGGAATATTGATTGGTAGTTTTAGCTTAATGGTCATATCCGGAATTTTACTATTTATAAGTGCAGGAAGCATGTTGTTTCTTTCTAAATGAATAGAAGAGACGTGGAAACACGTCTTTTCTATTATTTAACGAATAAATTTAGCAATGAGCCCATTTGCTTCACCATCGGCGTAATTTGTTGAACGGTATTCATCATTTTAGGAAAATCATACTGCCCATTTTGCTTTTTAAATTGATTCATAAATGGCTGTCCGCCCTGGTATCCTTGCTGAGGATAGTATGGATGATAGGCTTGCTGGTAGTAAGGGTGTGGATAGTAGGGCTGTGGCTGTTGGATAGGTTGCTGAATAGGCTGCTGATAATGCTGTGACTGATAGGGGTCATATGACTGATATGACGGATAAGGTGTGAAAGGCTGTTGCTGATAGTGATGATATCCAGGCTGTTGGTGAAAATAAGGCTGTTGTTGATTATACGGATACATCTATCTATCCCCCTTCGTTCAAGTTTACTTATGTTTAGTTTATGAATGTCACGCAAGAATGGTGAGTGCCACCAAGAAGCAGTTAGGTAGACAAACGCACACTTATGAATTAAAATTAGTACCAGCTACTAAAGATTGGTTTTAAGTTAGAAAATATCCTATAAAGGGGAAATTCATGATGAACGCTGGTTTAGTAGGTGTAGGACATTATGTACCTGAACGTGTATTAACCAACCAAGATTTAGAAAAAATGGTTGATACATCTGACGAATGGATCCGCACTAGAACAGGAATAGAAGAAAGAAGAATTGCAGACGATGATATGAATACATCTGATATGGCTTATTTAGCTTCAAAAAAGGCCCTTGAAGATGCTAATATAAAAGCGGAAGACTTGGATCTTATTCTAGTTGCCACAGTTACTCCGGATTATCCATTCCCATCAGTAGGCTGTTTGCTTCAAGATAAACTTGGTGCAACGAATGCAGCAGCGATGGATTTAAGTGCGGCTTGTGCTGGATTTATGTATGGCATGATTACAGCTGGTCAGTACATTAATAATGATACTTATAAAAACATCCTAGTAGTTGGTGTAGAGAAACTTTCGAAAATTACTGACTGGGAAGATCGCAACACAGCCGTGCTATTTGGAGATGGAGCAGGAGCAGCAGTAATTGCGCCAGTTACAGAAGGAAGAGGTATTCTCTCATTTGAACTAGGTTCAGATGGAGCTGGAGCTAAACATCTTTATCAAGAGCCAAATGGTTTTATGGCTATGAATGGTAGAGAAGTATTTAAGTTTGCCGTTAGACAAATGGGGCAATCAGCGATTAACGTAATCGATAAAGCTGGTTTAACGAAAGAAGATGTGGATTTCCTTATTCCTCACCAAGCAAATATCCGCATCATGGAAGCGTCAAGACAGAGACTTGAACTTCCGATTGAGAAAATGGCGACAACTGTTAAGAAATACGGTAATACGTCTTCATCCACGATTCCAATCGCACTTTCAGAGGCGATGGAGGAAGGCCGCGTTAAGGAAGACGATGTGGTTATTCTTGTTGGCTTTGGTGGCGGTTTAACATGGGGAGCAGTTGCCCTAAAATTAGGACGTTAATGAGTAGTAGAGAAAAAGGAGCGCTGGTAAAATGAAAAGAAGAGTAGTTATTACTGGGTTGGGAACTGTTTCTCCACTCGGAAATTCGGTAGATGAAACGTGGACAAATATAGTCAACGGTGTTTCTGGGATTAATCCACTAACACGATTAGATAAAGATCAATTTGCAGCAAAAGTATCAGGTGAAGCTCTAGAATTTGATCCTGAAAATTTCATGGATCGTAAAGATGTTCGGAAAATGGACCGTTTCACTCAATTTGCCGTTGCAGCTTCTCAAATGGCAGTTGAAGATGCTGGATTGAAAATTACTGATGAGAATGCTGAAAGAGTCGGTGTTTGGATCGGTTCTGGTATTGGTGGTATGGAAACTTATGAATCACAATTCCGCACATTTATGGACAAAGGCGCTCGTCGTGTAAGTCCATTCTTCGTGCCAATGATGATTCCTGATATGGCTTCTGGCCAGGTTTCGATCATGCTTGGTGCAAAAGGAATTAACTCATGTACAGTGACAGCATGTGCTTCAGGAACAAACTCCATTGGTGATTCTTTCAAGGTGATTCAGCGTGGAGATGCTGATGTTATGATTACTGGTGGTTCAGAAGCACCTATCACAAGCATGAGCGTAGCTGGATTTGGCTCAATGAAGGCTTTATCTACTAATCCAGATCCTGCATCAGCAAGTCGTCCATTTGATGCGAATCGTGATGGGTTTGTTATTGGTGAGGGTGCAGGTATCCTTGTCATTGAAAGTCTTGAATCTGCTGAAAAACGCGGCGCTAAAATTTATGGAGAAATTGTAGGGTACGGTTCAACAGGTGATGCATATCACGTTACGCAACCGGCTCCTGAAGGGGAAGGCGGCGCACGTGCAATGCAACAGGCAATCGATGATGCTGGCCTTACTCCTGCTGACATTGGGTACATCAATGCCCATGGGACAAGCACGGATTATAATGATAGGTATGAAACAGCAGGGATTAAGTCGGTCTTTGGAGAGCATGCTTATAAGCTTGCGGTTAGTTCAACAAAGTCAATGACTGGTCATTTGCTTGGCGCTGCAGGCGCGGTTGAAGGGATTTTCTGTGCGAAGGTGTTAGAAGAAGGAATTCTCCCACCTACAATCAATTATGAAACGGCTGATCCAAACTGTGATCTCGATTATGTACCAAACAAAGCACGTAAGGCTGAAGTGAATGCTGTCATGAACAATTCACTTGGTTTTGGTGGTCATAATGCGACATTGGTGTTTAAGAAATTTGTAAAGTAGATAGGTTGTAGCCCCCTGGGAGATTTCCCAGGGGGTTTTTGTGTTTAGGTGGAGGGGGCAGGGTCTTGGCCACTTCACCTTTTAATTCGTACACGAAGGGCGTGTTCTTTTGATAAGGGTCAAGTGCCTGTCGAGACTAAACGGGCGCTTTCGCTTTTCATAGATCCAGCTGCAGCCTCCAGACCCTCGGTCACTTCACCTTTTCATCCGAACACAAAGACCGTGTTCAAATGAAAAGGCTCCAGTGCCTGCCGGGTCTAAACGGAGGCTTCCGCTTTTCAGTGTTCTATTAATCTTTTCTTAATAATATACTTATCATGGAATAATTTGACTTGGTCCTGACTATACTGTTTTTACAAACAGTAGCGAAGTGAGGGGTAGCCAGATGTTGTATTTGCGAGATGTTTGGGTGAATTGGTTTGAAGGTGAAGAGAATGGGTACAATGTTTGCAATTTTCATGAATGGCGAAAAGATGATTTTATTGAGTTGCTGGATCAGGTGCCTGTTATTAAGGTGGAGTCACTCCTGTATCATTACATTGAAAATGATTTGACGGAGCTTCCGGAGAGTTTACTTAGTGATGTTTTTCAACAGAGCTATATACGTAAAAATAATGAACGATCACCTTTAGAGTATTGCTTCTTGGCTACGGACGGCAGAGGGGTTATTGTCATTGATACATTAGGGTATAAGATTCCGATTCGCAAAAGTCGAGTGATACCTAGACAAGAAAAAGCAGTTTATGAAATGGTGGCAGATGTTGAAGCTATCAGTTATCCATTTGAATCAGATCAACCTTTGAAAGAACATCATATTCTTTCTCCAGGACCAGACATTATGATGGGACTTACTAGAAAAGAAAGACAGTTGAAACAGCTTTTGTTTATGGCACTAGATCAACTGTATTCGAGTGGTAACTCGGCTGAAATACGCTATTGGTTCACAGAATGTCAGCCGAAACAGTATGTGCAAATCCAAAGTATGGAAATGGACGAGGCATGGGAAGGGCTATATAGAGAAGTGAAGGCAGGTTGGTCAGCTAAGCATGAGCAAATCTGTGAGCGAATCATCAAAGGGCAGCCGTATTTTGAAAAAATATGGGAACTTGAAAAAGGAACACACGTGAATTAACGAAAAGGCTTAGATCTATCGTCTCTCAATTAATGACTATTATTGATTTGGATAAAGCAAAAGGAAGGTTGCCCAGTGCAACCTTCCTTTTTTCTTTATCTTCTTTTTCTTTCAAGCCCCATAGCACGTTCTGCTTTTGTAAGCATTTTAGATGCTTTACGGTTCGCTTTCTCCGCCCCAAGATCAAGGATGTCATCTAGTTCAGAAGAAGAAACGAGATCATTATAGCGATCTTGAATAGGTTTTAACATCTCAGCGATTACTTCACCAAGCTCCGCCTTAAAGTCACCATATCCTCGACCTTCATATAGGGATTCAATTTCTTCAACGCTTTTACCTGAGCAAAGAGAGTAAATCGTAAGCAGGTTAGAGATCGCTGGTTTGTTTTCTTTGTCGTAACGGACAACTCCATCTGAATCAGTAACCGCACGCTTCACTTTTTTAATAATAGTAGATGGCTCATCAAGCATTGAAATAAATGCATTTTGATTGGAGTCAGACTTACTCATTTTTTTAGAAGGATCTTGTAGTGACATGATTCGTGCCCCGACCTTAGGAATGCGCGCATCTGGCATAACGAAAATGTCATTAAATTTACGGTTAAAACGCTCAGCAAGATTACGAGTTAACTCAATGTGCTGTTTCTGGTCATCTCCAACAGGGACAATCTCTGTACCGTAAAGAAGAATATCAGCAGCCATAAGTGGGGGATACGTAAGTAAACCTGCGCTTACAGCTTCTTTTCCAGTTGATTTATCCTTAAATTGGGTCATGCGCTCTAATTCACCTATATAAGAAACGCATTGTAACATCCATGCTAGCTGAGCATGAGCTGGTACTTCAGATTGAATGAAAAGTGTTGATTTTTCAGGATCAATTCCTGAAGCAAGGTATAATGCAGCAAGACTCCTTGAATTCTGTTTTAAAGCCTGTTTTTCTTGAGGTACTGTAATTGCGTGCTGGTTTACAACGCAGAAATAACATTCATTCTCATCCTGAAGATCAGTAAAATGCTTCATTGCTCCAAGATAGTTCCCTATTGTTAATGTTCCACTCGGTTGAATACCCGAAAAAATAACGCTCATTGTGTGTTGCTCCTCTCATTTTCTATAAAAGCATACAAAAAGGCCCATTCATCCCTTAATGCTAGGGACGAATGGACCGTGGTGCCACCCTGCTTATCCAGTAAGTCTGGATCACTTATGGTATTAAATACCGCTAGTGATAACGTGAATGCTCACGCCAATGCCTACTAAAGTCTTCAGCAAAGGGGCTCAGAAGTCCATTCCAAAAAGTGTGATACCTATTTCCACCAACCATAGGCTCTCTATAAATCACATCAGTTTGTACTACTCTTCATCTTAGCCGTTCTGTATCCTTCTTCTTTAACTAGTATAGCGCAACTAAATCATCGCATGCAACAAGTTAGCTACTTACAAGAATGATGGAAATGATAATAGTGAGTATGACACAAAACCCGCCTGCCATTAAGAGTGGATAAGTGATTGGGTTATCATAATCAAGCCTGTAATGGATTTCGGAAGTATCCTCCTCAATCATTTGTCGCTTAGCCGTATTTCTAAAATACCGCTTAAATGAATAGACAATCCCGTCAAAAAACCCCGTTTGAACAACGTGAAGAGCAGCACCAATAAGTACCATAGCAAGTGCAATCATAAAGAGAATATCTGATATGGATTGGATGCCAAGGCCTCCGTCAGAAGTAAATGAGATGATCATTGACGCGGTAATCGCAAGCACGATTAAGATACCTGATTTTAAAGTAAGTGATTTCATAATAGCCCCCATTTTCTTTCTACTATCAAGTATAAAAAAATAAATAGTCTAGAACAATATAAACGAGGTAGAAATGTGTAACGGTTTAACACATCGTGTACATTTCAGAATATTTCGCGATATGAATACAGTATACACCAAAGTATACTATATACTTTTAGGTAAGGGGGGCTAAGTAGATTTTCATACATTTCACTGTAAAATATCAAATGTTACCCAGAAACCAGAGAATTTATACCAGGACTAAAGAACTATTTTTTGTTATGCAAACGTAATTGTGGCGCGGTTTTTGTAAATGAGTGTAAAAATAACGTATGCAAAATAATTAGAAAACTTGTATAATACGAGTTGTGGGCGAAACGAATCAGATTATTCTCGAGTGAATAGTTAGATAATTTGATGAATTCCGTCATGCGGATCACTAGCTTTTATAGCTACATATTTTAAGGGAGGTCACACAGCATGAAGAAATCAAGATGGACTCTTGTCCTATCTCTTGTGCTTGTATTGAGCGTATTCCTGTCGGCTTGCGGCGGCGGCTCAAACAACGGGGGGAACAGTGGTGGAGAAGGCGACGGAGAAGGCGGTTCTGCTGAACAAGTACTTAACTTAGTAGAAACAGCTGAAATTCCTTCAATGGATACTACACAAGCTACTGATAACACATCTTTTAAAGCAATGAACCAGGTTTTCGAAGGACTATATCGTCTTGACGAAAATAACGAGCCTACACTTGGTATGGCTGCTGAAGAACCAACAGAAGAAGAAAAAGACGGTGAAACTGTTTATACATTTACAATTCGTGACGATGCTAAATGGTCTGACGGATCAGATGTAGTAGCAGATGACTTCATCTATGCATGGCATAAAGCGCTAAACCCAGATACAATTTCTCCTTACGCTTCTATGTTTGGTACTGCTGGAATCAAAAACGGTAATGCAATCATTACTGAAGGCGATCCACTTTACGGTAAAGTAGAAGAGCTTGGAGCTAAAGCAGTAGATGAGAAAACACTAGAGATTACTGTTGAAAACCAAGTGCCTTATTTTAAAGCACTACTTACTTTTGCGACATTCTATCCACAGCCTAAAGCATTTGCTGAAGAGCAGGGTGAAAAATTCGCACTAGAATCTGATACAATGCTTTACAATGGACCATTCGTATTTGCTGAGTGGAACCACGGTGAAGGCTGGACTTACGAAAAGAACGCTGAATATTGGGATGCTGAAACTGTAAGTCTTGAAAAGATTACGACTAAAGTAGTGCAAGATACAGCTACTACTGTAAACCTTTATGAAACTGGTAAGATTGATCGCGCTGGTCTTTCTGCAGATTTCGTAGATCAATTCAAAGATAATGAAGAATTTTCTACACTAGTAGATCCAACAATGTACTTCATGCGTATGAACCAAGAAAATGAAGCACTAGCTAACAAAGATATTCGTAAAGCATTGTACCTTGCATATGACCGTGAAGGACTTGTAAATGTACTTCTTAATAACGGATCAATTGCTGCAAAGTATTTCGTACCTAAAGACTTTGTAAAAGGTCCTGAAGGTGATGACTTCCGTGAATTTGCTCCAGACGGCTTCTATGCTGACCAAGGAGAAGATGAAGCGAAAGAAGCTTGGGAAGCTGGACTTAAAGCACTTGGTACAGACTCTGTAGAACTAGAATTCCTAACTACTGATAACGAGCTTGCTGCTAAAATCGCAGAATATGCAAAAGATCAGTTTGAAACAAAGCTTGATGGTCTTACATTAACAATCAACAAACAGCCTTGGAAGCAGTTCCTTGAGCTTGAAGATTCTGGCGACTTTGATATCTCAACTGGCGGTTGGGGACCTGACTATCCAGATCCAATGACGTTCCTTTATATGTTTGAAACTGACGGCGCTTATAACCGCATGGGCTACTCTAGCGAGAAGTATGACGAGCTAGTTTCAGGAGCTAAGAAAGAAACAGATGAAGCGAAGCGTTGGAAAATGATGCAAGACGCTGAGAAAGTTCTAATGGAAGAGGATATTGCGATTATCCCAACTTACCAAAAAGGTAACGCAATTCTACAAAAAGATTACGTTAAAAACTTCTATGTACACTCATTTGGAGCTGATTCTTCATATAAGTGGGTTAAGATTGAAAAGTAATTTTGGATTTTCAGGAGAGTATATGTCATCCTGACATATACTCTCTTTTTTACCTGTAATAAGAAATATGTCGAAACGATAGCTAGAAGTGAAATAGATAGAAAATTTTTTCTAGTGAAATTCCATTTTTCGACTTATACTATATAAGCAGGTATCTTTTGAGGAGGTTGGTTGTAGTGGGACGTTATATTGGCGGAAGGATCATTTCAATGTTGATTACCTTCCTAATTATTGCTTCGCTAACATTTTTTCTAATGAAGCTTCTCCCTGGTACACCGTTTAATAACCAGGATAAGCTTACAGAAACACAAATTGTGCAGTTGAACGATAAATATGGTTTAAACGATCCAGTTCCTGTACAGTACTTTAATTATATGAAAAACTTATTATCAGGTGATCTCGGTGTTTCCTTCCAGCAGGATGGCCGTGAAGTGTCAACAATTATCGGTGAACGTATTGGACCTTCAGCTTATTTAGGACTTCAATCACTAGTAGTTGGAACTATCATTGGTCTCTTTCTTGGAATTATTGCAGCATTAAGACACAATTCGTTCTTAGATTATGGAACGATGGTTATCGCAGTTCTTGGTATTTCAATTCCGAACTTCGTTATCGCTGGCCTTATGCAATACTGGTTGGGTGTTAAGTGGCAGTTGTTACCAGTAGCTTACTGGGATGGCTTTGCTTATACAATCATGCCAACCATTGCAATTGCTTCGATTGTTGTCGCAACAATAGCTCGTTTTATGAGAACAGAAATGCTAGAAGTTCTCGGTCAGGACTATATTACAACAGCGAAAGCAAAAGGCTTAAGTAGCACAGCGGTTGTTATTAGACATACAATCCGTAATGCTTCTATACCTATCATTACTATTATGGGACCACTGGTTGTAGGTCTAATGACAGGTACTCTAGTAATTGAGCAAATCTTTGTCATACCAGGACTTGGTGAGAAATTTGTTAACTCGATTTTAACAAACGATTTCCCAATTATTATGGGTACAACGCTTTTCTTTAGTTTGCTATTTATAGTTGTGATTTTAATAGTAGACATTATGTATGGGATTATTGATCCACGAATTCGTCTAGCGGGAGGTAAGAGTTAATGAGTATGAAACAAGAAAAGCTACATGATATCTCAGACGACATGTTTCAACCCGCTAAAATTGATTCTTCTGAAAACGAACAAATAGCACGTGAAAGTACAGGATTTTGGAAAGATGCGTGGAGAAGATTAAAAAAGAATCCAGGGGCTATTACCGGACTTGTTATCATTATTGCCATTATTTTATTGGCGATTTTCGGACCTGGAATGAATGAACACTCATATTCGCAGCAAGAATTAACGAGAGCGAAGCTTCCTGCTAAAGTTCCAGTCCTTGAAAATATTGATTTTCTAGGAGTTAACGGAGTTGATATTCGCGGAACTGATCAGTATGAAGCTAAAGGCTATGAAGACGAATACTTCTGGTTCGGTACGGATGAATTCGGCCGAGATCAGTGGACACGAGTATGGCAGGGGACGCGAATTTCGCTATTCATCGCTGCAGCAGCAGCCTTTATTGATTTTGTAATTGGTGTCGCATATGGTGGTATTTCTGCCTATTATGGTGGGCGAGTTGATAACATTCTTCAGCGTATTATTGAAGTTTTAGTAGGTATTCCAAATCTAATATTAATTATTCTATTTATTTTAATATTTGAGCCTGGAATATTCTCAATTATTCTCGCACTTTCGGTAACAGGGTGGATAGGAATGTCGCGTATTGTTCGAGGACAGGTTTTAAAACTTAAAACTCAAGAGTTTGTTCTCGCTTCTCGTACTTTAGGAGCTACAAGTGGACGAGTAATTGGGAAACATTTAATTCCAAACGTACTCGGACAAATTATTATTACAACAATGTTTACAATTCCAAGTGCGATTTTCTTCGAGGCATTCCTAAGCTTTATCGGCCTTGGACTACGACCTCCTGAAGCTTCACTTGGTTCCATCATTAACAATGGATTTAAGAGTCTACAAATTTATCCGCATCTTGTGCTATGGCCATCAATTATCATTTCATTGATTATGATTGCCTTTAACCTTCTTGGTGACGGCCTTCGAGATGCATTTGATCCAAAGCTACGTAAATAGGGGGGATTAGAATGGAAAAGATTCTAGAAGTGAATGATTTGCACGTCTCCTTTGATACGTTTGCTGGAGAAGTACAAGCCGTTCGTGGAGTAAACTTCCATTTAAATAAAGGTGAAACATTAGCAATTGTAGGAGAGTCTGGATCAGGGAAATCTGTAACATCGAAAGCCGTTATGCGCTTGATTCCAAATCCTCCTGGACGTATTAAAGAAGGTGAGATTAAGTTCGGTGATCGTGATCTTGCTCAACTGTCCGAAAAGGAAATGCAAAAAATTCGTGGGTCTGAAATCTCAATGATTTTCCAAGATCCAATGACTTCACTTAACCCGACCATGACTATTGGGAAGCAAATCATGGAAGGTCTAGTGAAGCACCAAAATATGAGTAAATCAGAAGCGAAGGAACGTGCGATTGAGCTTTTGAAACTTGTTGGTATTCCGAATGCAGAGGGAAGAGTAAATGAATTCCCACACCAATTTTCAGGTGGTATGAGACAGCGTGTGGTTATTGCCATTGCTCTTGCATGTAACCCTCGTGTTCTTATTGCAGATGAGCCGACAACAGCTCTAGATGTTACAATCCAGGCTCAGATTCTTGAGCTACTAAATGATCTTCAAGAAAAAATGGGCACGTCGATTATCTTTATTACTCACGACCTTGGGGTTGTAGCTAATATCGCAGATCGCGTAGCGGTTATGTATGCAGGTAAAATTGTTGAAACTGGAACTGTAGATGAAATTTTCTACAACCCTCAGCATCCTTACACTTGGGGACTTCTTGGTTCAATGCCAAGCCTAGACTCAACGGATGAAGAGCTTATTGCTATTCCAGGATCACCGCCAGATTTACTTGATCCACCTAAAGGTGACGCATTTGCTCCGCGTAATCCATACGCAATGAAGATTGATACAGAAATGGAGCCGCCGTTGTTTAAGATCTCAGATACGCATTATGCAGCAACGTGGCTATTGCACGAGAAAGCACCTAAAGTAGAACCGCCTGCAGCAATTAAAAAACGTATGCAGGGAATGGCTCCAAGTGAGCCGATCATTGGCGCGAAAGATGGTGGTAAGAATGTCTAGTCAAGAAAAACTCCTAGAAATTAAAAATTTAAAGCAGCATTTTAAAGTAGGTAAAAGCACAGTAAAAGCTGTTGATGGCTTAACATTTGATATTTATAAAGGTGAGACGTTCGGTCTAGTTGGAGAGTCTGGTTGTGGGAAATCCACAACTGGACGTACCATTATTCGCCTATACGATGCAACTGACGGTGAAGTTCGATTTAATGGAGAAGATGTCCATGGAAAGAAATCTGCGAAAGAACTTAAGAAATTTAATCAAAAAATGCAGATGATCTTCCAGGATCCATACGCTTCTTTAAATCCGAGAATGACCGTTTCTGATATTATTGCTGAAGGCATTGATATTCACGGTCTCTCAACGTCTAAGAAAGCTCGTATGGACAAAGTGGTTGAACTTCTTGAAACAGTAGGATTGAACAAAGAACATGCGAACCGCTACCCTCACGAATTTAGTGGTGGGCAAAGACAGCGTATCGGAATCGCTCGTGCTCTTGCGGTTGATCCAGAATTTATTATTGCGGATGAGCCTATTTCTGCTCTAGACGTTTCGATTCAAGCACAGGTTGTTAACTTGATGAAGAAACTTCAAAGAGAAAAAGGCTTAACGTATTTGTTTATTGCGCATGACCTTTCTATGGTGAAATACATTAGTGATCGTATTGGTGTTATGTATCGTGGCCAAATCGTTGAGCTTGCTGAAAGTGAAGAGCTTTATCGAAACCCACTACATCCTTATACGCAGTCTCTTCTTTCTGCGATTCCACTTCCGGATCCGGAGTATGAGCGTTCTAGAAAACGTAAAATTTATGACCCAGATAAGCACCTTCCTGAAAACGGAGAAGAACGAGTTCTTCGTGAAGTAGTGGAAGGACACTGGATCGCTTGTACTGAAGAAGAGTACCAAAAGTATCAAGTAACAGTTTAAAAGGTAAGGACCTCATTTCAACTGAAATGAGGTCCTTTTTTAGTGCTTTTTATTACGAAATTTTATGACTAGATAACCTATGTAGAGTAGAATTGGGACAATCAGAAATCCTTTTACATAAAGGGATAAGTCAACGGAAAGCGAATAGTCTACTAAAATAAGTCCGCACAGAATAAAAGTAGAAATAAGTAAACTAAGTTTTAATTTGTTCATAAACTCTCCTTTCAGAAAAGCTATAGTTACTTTGTTCGTTTTACTGAGATACCTTTTTGAAAGTATACAAAGCAAAATAGAGGAGGATCCATATGATTTTTTACACTTACAATTCAGAGTTTGATGAAGAAACGCTCGAGTCGATTAGATCAGAAAATATAGCAAAGTTACAGTTACAGCCTTCTTCTCATTCTATCGTATACTTATTTGAAGAAAAAGAACAAACCGTAGGATATGTTTGGATTGAAACATATGAAGAATACGTTGAAGTTGTAGAATTTTTTAATAAAGGCAATGAAAAGAAGAGGTGGGGTTTGTACGAATTTATCGTTCAATTGGCTTATAAGCAGAGAAAGCAGAGGATTATTATGAGTGTTCCTAATAGTGAGTATGGAAAGACTTTTGTAAAGAAGTGGGAAGGGGAGATAAGGGAAAGGGATGGAAAGGATTTACACATTGAGATCCCTTTCCTGAGCTATAGTGGATCTTAAACACTTTGCTGCCACTCATTTTGATTGTTCAAGCTTTGTTCAATCAATTGATCGAGTGCAGCGAGCTCATTTCTCGCTTCTTCTTCAGAGATGACTTTATAATGGTGGTTACCACCAGGTTCTTCGTCCGCTTCATCAGCCATTGCAACTACTTCTTGAAGCGCGTTACGGTTTACCGTTCCCATGAAGTAGGAATCCGTGTGGAATAGGATTGCGACGGCAATTTCCTTTGCTGAAACTGGATTTTCACCAAGTCGTATCAGCATTTTGTGAGCTCGCTCAGCCCCTTTGATTGCATGAATGTCATTCTGTTTATATAAGTTATAATCCCATTTTCCATTTCGGTACCATGTATAGTGACCAATATCATGAAGTAATGCTGCTTTTGCAGCAAGATCAGGATTGACATCGTGTTCACTTGCGAAATGATAAGCGTGTTTGGCCACAGTAATCGCATGAGCCAATCCAGCGCGTTTTAAATACTTTCGTGCAAATGGTAGTTGATAAATATCAGTTAGTGTTACGTTTCTCATGGTTATGGCCTCCTCACCAATCTAAATTTATTTTTCTAAATATCATACCATTTGATAAAAAATAAAGCAATTTATATTGTTCACGAAAAAGACATGAGAAATTTTACTGGAAGTTCTTTCAAAGAGCGTATATTCATCTTATAATAGAGGAGGCAAACTAATAAAGGGGAGAGAAGCTGTGCGTATTTTTAATGTGGGGTTGAAAGGCCTGCTCGCGTCAGTTTTGCTTTTTTCTGTTTTCGGGCAATCGGTACAAGCAGATGAAGCATTATCAGCGACAAATCTTAAAGGGATTGAGACAGAAAAAAAGGAACTAACGTTACCAGATCGACTACCAAGATTCGTTTATGATTCTGGTCTAGATTTCGAATATCCCGATGCAGTTCGAGGTATTTATGTAACAGGGAATTCAGCAGGTGGAAGTCGATTCAGTAAGCTCACAGAATTTGTGAACTCTACAGATTTAAATGCAATGGTCATCGATCTTAAAGATGATTTTGGAAATCTTACATATGAACCAAAGAAGGATTCTCCATTAGCAGAGTATGAGATTGGCAAACCTTATATGAAAGATCCTCGCAAGGTTTTAGAAGAGATGGAGAAAAACGAGATCTATCCAATTGCGAGAGTAGTTGTATTTAAGGATACAGTGCTTGCAGAAGCAAGACCAGAGCTTTCATATAAAGAAGGTGGTTCGGTTTGGAAAAATGGACGTGGAGAAGCATTTGTTAACCCATTTAAGGAAGAGGTATGGGATTACAATGTTGAAATTGCAATTGAAGCAGCTAAAATGGGCTTCAAAGAAATTCAATTTGATTACGTCCGTTTCCCAGAAGGGTTTGAAACACGTGAAGACACATTAGAATATTCGATGGGCAAATATGCTGATATGGATATGGATAATGTTCAAAAACGTGTGCAGGCTGTAACGGACTTTGTAGCATATGCGAATTCGAAGCTTGAGCAGTATGATGTTGATGTATCGGTTGATATTTTTGGTTACTCAGCAACGATTCCTGAAGCGCCTGGTATCGGGCAGAATTTCTCTAAAATTTCTAGTAACGTTGATGTTATTTCATCTATGATTTATCCAAGTCACTGGGGATCCTATTTTGGAATTTCAAAGCCTGATTTGGAACCGTATAACTTAATAAATGAGTATGCAAAAGTAGAGAATGAAGTATTAGGTAAATTGGATGATGCTCCTACAAGTCGTCCATGGATTCAGGATTTCACTGCAAGTTATCTTGGTAGTGGGAATTACTTGAATTACGGAAAGGCGGAAGTAGAAGCCCAAATTAAAGCCTTGAAAGACAATGGTATTAATGAATATCTACTTTGGGACGCAAGCAATAGTTATACAAAGAATGTCGACTATACACCGTGATACGTAAAGAAAAGGATTGCCTCTGAAGGCAATCCTTTTTCTCTATATACGATTCCCTTCCCGCTAACGCTCAATGCGCTGGTTTAGAATGAATCTTTCGTTAATTTCCTCCAGTTTTTCTGACTATCCTCTAAAGGGTGTTGGAAGGAGGTTTTTTCTTTAGAAAAAATGAAGCGTCCTGAAGCATTTAAGAAGATAGCAATAAATGCTGTGAAGCTAATGAGTAGAATAGCGAGCATGATAAACTCAGCAAAAAAGTTCATTTCATTCCTCCTTAGCATGTTTGATATTAGTGTACAGTATGTTTACATAACTGAGAAGAGGGGAAAATAACTACTGCCTTATCTAGCTTAGCACTATTTTACTGGATAAATGTGTTATACTATTAGTGACGAATTAATTTAAAAGGGAGTAGATCAATGAACTGGTATGAGAAGCTGAAGCAATATTTCCCCATTGAAGAGATGAAATCAAAAGAGCATATGGACTTACTGCTTGAAGAAAAAGGTGACATTTACAATAAGGACGAGGGACCGCACCATGTTCTAATGTATGCCGATCTTCCTGATTTCATATTCGTGGATTATATTTTCGTTTCCAAGGATGCCAGAGGTCAGGGGCTAGGAAAGAAATTAATTGAAGAACTTAAAGGAAAGAATAAGCCAATTATCCTCGAGGTAGAGCCTGTTGATTACGATGAAACGGATACTGAAAAAAGACAGCGCTTTTATTTGAGAGAAGGATTTAAACACGCGAAGTCAATTGGCTACCGAAGAAGATCTCTTGCTACAAACGAGATTAATGAAATGGAAATTCTTTTCTGGTCTCCAAACGAAGCTGGTGAGAAAGAAATTTACGAAGCGATGAAGCATACGTATCAGGAGATTCATACTTACAAAGATATGCAGTTGTATGGTGAGTCTTATCAGCCTGTCGAAGAAGTGCTGAGTCTTAAAGAAGATAAGGAACTCATTGAAGAGTAAGAGTATTGTTTTCGATCAGGAGGGAACCTTCTTATGAAGAATCGTGAGAAGAAAAAGCAAAAGAAGCGCGAATGGTTGAAGGATTTATTGAAACGACGATGGAAAACCTGGAAACCGCAGTCTTCGAAAGAGCCCGCCTCAAATACGAGAACATCTGCATAAAAAATGTAACAAAAAACCGAAAGCCTTAAAACTGGCTTTCGGTTTTTTTCTATTCATTTGTTTCTAATTTTTTATCCAATCGTTTCTGACGACGTAGATCAATCAAGTAATAAACAACAGGAATAAATACTAATGTTATAAACGTTGCTACACTCAATCCGAATACGATGACGATGGCCATCGGTTGCTGAATTTCTGTACCTTCACCAAACCCGAATGATAAAGGAACTAGACCTAGAATCGTCGTTAAAGCTGTCATTAAAATCGGTCTTAAGCGAATGGGGCCTGCTTCTAAAATCGCTTCACGAGTTCCCATCCCTGTTTCACGAAGCTTATTAATATAATCAACGAGTACAATCGCATTATTGACCACGATCCCCGTTAAAATAAGCATACCAACGAGTGAACCAACTCCAAGAGGCTGGAAGGAGATAAGGAGGCCGAAAATAATCCCAATAGCTGTGAGTGGAACAGAAAACATAATGATAAACGGATAGAGAAATGATTCAAACTGTCCTGCCATAACCATATAAACAAGAACAATGGCAAGAGCAAGAGCACCGGACAATTTAAAGAAAGCATCATTCATTTGTTCATCTTGTCCACCAAAAGTGATTTTATATGAATTACCAGGGAGCGGAACGTCTTTGACTAGTTTTTCGCGAATTTCATCTGTAACCGTTCCAAGATCTCGACCCAATAGACTCGCCGTTATTTCCACTTGTCTTAATCGATCCGAACGTGTAATTTCCGATGGACCAAGCCCCCGTTTAATTTCGGCAACAGCAGAAAGGGGGATTTTTTCCCCAGTTTGAGTCTCGATTAATAGGCTAGATAGAGAATCAAGGGAATCTGTATATTTATCTTCAACTGCTAAGCGGATATCTAATTGATTGCCATCTCTTGCAAGATTGCTCGCTACAAGTCCTTTTGTGGCATTAGAAATCGTTGTTGAAATTTGTGAGCTGCCTATTCCATAGCTCGCAGCCTTCTCACGATCGATTAGAATTTGAACTTCTGGATTATTGGATTCGATACTCGAAGTTGGTTCTCTTACGCCATCGACTTCTGATAAGCTCTCCATCACATCATCCGAAAGTTCTTTCAAAACATCAAGCTCAGGTCCGATGATGTTAATTGAAATAGGATCAGCGCTAAATCCAGAATCACTGGCAGATACAGAAATATCGGCGTTCGGTATACCTTTAAGCTTCTTTCGGATATCTTCGGCAACTTCTAAGTCAGATTGATCTCGCTCATTGATTGGAACGAGCAGAACGCTGTAGCTAGCCCGGTTCGTTTGACTGCCAGCTCCAACACTAAAGTTGTCAGTTCCTCCAGCTGTTAAATAGGATAGATCAACTTCAGGAATCGACTTTAAGACGTTATCAATTTCCTCTGTGACGGTTTCAGTGGCGTCAAGAGAGCTTCCTGCAGGAAGATTCGCTGATATATTCACAAAGCTCTGATCCTGTGCAGGAAGGAATTCTGTCCCAATAAAAGGCGTTCCAGCTGCTGAAATAGCAAGGAGCAGAACGGTAAAGCCGATTGTTTTTTTAGGATGAGACAGTGTTTTATCTAATACTCGACGATACCAATTATTAACCCGATCAAATTTAAGTTGAAAAATCGATTTCGATTCGTTTCGGTTCATCAGAAGAGATGATAACAATGGCACAATAATAAGTGCTGTAAATAGTGACGCTAATAGTGAGAAGGTAACAGCAAGCGCTAATGGTTTAAAGAGCTGGGCAGCGAGCCCAGTAACAAACACAATTGGTAAGAAAACGACAACTGTAGTGAGTGTAGATGCAATGATTGCACTACCAACTTCTTTCGTACCATCTACTGCCGCTTCTTTAAGTGATTTACCTTCCTGCCTTAGTCGGTAAATGTTTTCTAGAATAACAATAGAGTTGTCTACCATCATTCCAACTCCGAGCGCGAGGCCGCCTAGTGTTAGGAGGTTGATGGTTTGACCTGAGAAATACATTAAAATAAATGCACCTACGATAGAAATAGGTATGGATAAACCAATAATTAACGTGCTGCGAATATTGCGTAAGAACAGATATAGAACGGCAGCAGCTAAAAGACTTCCAATAATAATATTCCATACAACAGCACGGATTGACTGATTAATAAATTTCGCCTGGTCGAATACGGTTTTAATTTCCATGCTTTCTGGTAGGGAAGGCTGAATTTCTTCAAGCTTCTCATTAATTTGCTTCACTACTTGAACGGTGTTTGCTCCAGATTGTTTTTGGATTGAAAAACCAATCGCCGGCTCACCATTTAAGAAACTTTCTTGAACAGCAGGTTTCATCATTTCTTCGATTTCAACGAGCTGATTAAGCTTGACGGTACCATTCTGTGTTGGAACGGATAAGTTTTTCAAATCATCAACGGATTTAAACTCTCCTGTTACGCGAAGAGGGAGGTTTTTATTCTCTGTTTCAATAGATCCGCTTGGTAAGTTAAGGTTTTCTGATCCAATGAGCTGCTGTAAGTTTGTAAGGGTGACGCCATATTGACTTAATTTATCTGGATCAGCAGTTAATCTAATTTCCTTCTCTAACTGACCTTCAATCGTAACAGCTGCAACCCCTGGTACTGAATCAAGTGAAGGTTTAATTTGATCTTCAATTACTTTCTTTACTGCAGTAAGATCTTCCTCCGATCCAGCCACTCCAAGTTGCATGATAGGAATATCACTTGGATTAAAACGCAATACTTTAGGAATTGGTACTTCAGAAGGTAGAGAGTCTCTAACTGCATCAATTTGTTCCCTCATATTTAACGTGGCAAAATCCATATCTGTTCCCCATTCGAATGAAACGAGGATCAGTGCACCACCATTTTGTGAGACGGACGATATACTTTCGACATTCGGTAGGGTTCCCATCACGTTCTCAAGAGGGGAGGCTAGTAAGTTCTCAACTTCTTCAGGACCAGCACCATCATATGTAACCGTTACGGCTGCAACAGGGAAAGTAAGATCGGGAAACAGATCAACTGGCATGTTACGTAGTGATACTGTTCCGATAATGAGGATGAAAATAATCACCATCCCCATAGCAATTGGACGAAAGACGGAAAGCTTAGCAATATTCATGTGTGTTCAACTCACTTCTGTACCTGGATTTCAGATGCTTCGTTTAAACGATCTTTACCTTTAGTGATGACTTTATCACCTTTTGAGAGACCGTTTGTAATTTGGATGCTTTCATCAGTCTCTGCTCCAAGCTCGACGTTAACTTGTTTCAGTTTCTTTCCTTGTGGTGCGTAAACATACGTTTCATCATCACCATAGATAATTGAATCCTTAGGGACAGTTACAGCGTTCTCTATGACGTCTGTTTGTATGGTCGCAGTTGCTTTCATACCACCTTTAATTTTTAAATCTTTGTTTTCAATTGGAATCTCAATTAGAAATGAACCCGTTTGTTCATTTGCTGTAGGTGGGATCGCTTTTAATTTCCCATCAAAAGATCCATCGACACCGTCAAAAGTGATCTTCACTTCCTGATCTTTTTGTAACTGTGTAATTTGAAAGCTATTTACTTGAAAGGCAGCGTTAATCGGATTTAAATTCACGACGACCGCAAGCGGGGTGCTTGGCACGGCTGCAGCATTTTCTTCAGCATTGATTTGAGAAACAATCCCATTTATAGGTGATTCAATGGTAGTTGCATTTAGGACGTCCCTTGCCTGGTTAAGGCTTGCTTTCGTTTCGGACAACTGTGTTTCAAGCTGTGTCACATTACCTGCTGACATTGAAGGAACCTGGGCTGCAGCTTGGGATAATTGTGCCTGCTTTATGGTTACTTCAAGACTTTCCTTTAAAACATCAGCAGCTGTCACTTCTTCTGAATCAAGTTCATTAAGTAGCTGCTTAGATCGTTCGAGTGAAGCATTTAATTCATCTTGAAGATTTTTTAACTCTTGAGCACTTTTTTCTGCTTGTCCAGACAATTCTTGAGCCTGGCTAACGGCTTTTTCAAGCTCATTGACCGCATTCGTTAGCTGGTTGACATTTTCTCTCGCTGTAGAATCATCGAGAGAAGCAATGAGATCTCCTTTTTCCACAGAGCTTCCAACAGTCACGTTTATTTCTTTTACCTCGAGTGGAGAAGGGGCAGCGAGCGGGATCGTCACTCCAGGAGTAGCTTGTCCGGCTAATTCAAGTTCATTCGAAATGTTTTTTTGTTGAGCAGTAGCGACTTCAACTGGAATCGGTTCATTTGAAGTTTCTTCATTTGTAATTTCCTGTGTTGTACAAGCGCTTGCAAAGACGAGCATACTTACAAGAAACAGAGCCTTTTTCATATTATTCACCTCAGAATTAGTGTATCTCTTATGAATCGTATCATGTGAAGGAAACTTTTTTCAGATAAAAATCAAACATTTTTAAACAATAAAGGTTTGGGAGCGTGAAGAAGGGGTATATAGGAGTTAGACTTAACATAAATCATTTGTATAGTTATTGTATAGCTTTTATGTAATTTTTGTCATCCTCTATTTATTTGATAAGAATTGTAGTATAATACAAATTGTGAAAAGATAATTTTTCTAATGTAGATTTGACGTTTACTTATAGAAAGGAGCAATTCCTTATGGTAACACTCTATACATCACCAAGCTGCACATCTTGTCGAAAAGCGAAGGCGTGGTTGCAGGAGCACGATATTCCGTTTACAGAACGTAACATTTTTTCTGAACCTCTTACTATTGAAGAAGTGAAAGAAATTCTACGTATGACTGAAGACGGAACAGATGAAATTATATCAACTCGCTCAAAAACTTTCCAGGAATTGAACTTAAATCTTGATACGGTT
The DNA here is from genome assembly GCF_056173665.1 of Anaerobacillus sp. QJM3NY_17. Classification (NCBI taxonomy): domain Bacteria; kingdom Bacillati; phylum Bacillota; class Bacilli; order Caryophanales; family Bacillaceae; genus Anaerobacillus; species Anaerobacillus sp. QJM3NY_17. The sequence goes on from NZ_CM149685.1 coordinate 1,629,642, forward strand.
TCTTTACAGGAATTGTTTGAGCTAATTAGCGAGCATCCAGGATTGCTTCGCCGTCCAATCATTTTGGATGAAAAAAGACTACAGGTTGGTTATAACGAAGATGAAATTCGTCGTTTCCTACCTCGCAAGGTTCGTACTTTTCAACTTCAAGAGGCACAGCGTCTCGTTAATTAATTAGCTTATAATAATGAAGCTCGGTTTTAATTCATTCGAGTTAAAGGTTCATTAACAGAGCTACCTAATAAAAACTTCTACAGGAGATCCTGTAGAAGTTTTTTTGTAGCTCTTAATAAATGTAAAGAATGTTCCCTTTCACCTTCTTTACTAACCATCCTCCAACAATCACAACGAGAAGAAAAATAATCTCGATGGCCACTTCCATGGAAGGGTATGTATAAAAGAAGGTTTTTAATTCTGCTGCGCTTGTTAACATCCTTGCAGAAGTAAAAGCTAAAATGCCTGCGCCAATATAAATTAAAACAGGAAAATGATCAAGGGCATGCATGATCATTCTACTACCCCATACGATAATAGGGATAGAGATGAATAATCCAAAAACGACAAGCGGCAGTTTCCCCTCGGATGCACCAGCGATCGCTAGTACATTATCGAGCCCCATAATGAGATCTGCTATGACGATGGTTCGAATGGCTCCCCAAAACGAAAAGGTGGATTGGACCGATTCATTACTTTCACTATCGATTACCAATTTGAAGGAAATGTAGAGAAGAAAGAGGCTACCAACAATTAATAAGAAAGGGAGCATCAATAAATAGACAGCGACAATGGTTAGTGCTATTCTAAGTCCAACAGCAATGGCTGTTCCCATCATGATGGCTTTGTTGCGATGAGAATCGGGGAGATTACGACACGCGAGGGCGATTACAACTGCGTTGTCACCACCTAGGACGATATCAATACCGATAATAAACAGAATCTGTGTCATGGTTTCTAAGGTAAGCAAGGAATCCACTCCCGAATAGCGAATTTTTAATCATATGACAGGAGCACTTTAGGGCAAGCTATACACATAAATAAATATATCGTGTATATGGTTTAATATGAGTGAAAAAATCAAACGATTTTTTATTTCCATTCTTTGATGGTTTATCATAGAATGGTATTACAAGAGAAAAAGTGGTTAAACTCAAGCCACTTAAGGGAAAGAGAAAATTAGGAGTATCCCAGAGGGAATAGCCTTCCGGTTAACTAAACAGGAGGGAGAGAGTGCACATGGAAATCGAACGCGTCAATGCGAATACTTTAAAATTCTTTATTACGTATAGAGATATTGAAAATAGAGGGTTCGATCGAGAAGAAATTTGGTACGACAGAGAAAGAGGAGAAGAATTGTTCTGGGAAATGATGGACGAAGCGCATCAAAGGGAACAGTTTTCACTTGAGGGTCCACTCTGGATACAAGTTCAAGCACTTGAAAAGGGTCTTGAAATCATTGTGACACGTGCACAAATGTCAAATGACGGGTCCAAACTTGAACTTCCGATGTCAGAGGATAAGCAGCTTGATCTTCCGCTCGATGAAAATATGGATAAAATTCTTGATGATAAATTTGCGCTTCAGAATAATTTAGATCCAGAAGACGAGCCTGAACCGTTAGAAGGTGAAGAGCTTTCCTTTATGATCGGATTTAGAGACTTTGAAGATGTGATTTCATTGTCACACGGATTTGATTCAACTGGAGTTGAAAATGGATTGTATCATTATGAGGACCGTTATTATCTCCATGTTGTCTTCGACGAAACATTGATAGAAGAAGATCAGGACAACCGATTGAGTCAGCTGTTAGAATACGGATATGAAACAGACCTGACCATTCACCGCATTCATGAATACGGTAAGGAGATTCTCTCTGAGCAGGCTCTTGAACAACTCCGCGGACACTTCCCACTCTTATAAGGTGAGGCCGATTTCTATGGAAATCGGCTTTTTTTTATTTCTTCATTTCTTTAAGGGGACGAATCATCCTTTGTGGTTAAACCGGTTATCTTATTCAAATAAATATAGAAAGTGTAGAGGGATGTTTCTCTAGGAAGAGAATTATTGTTAGGAACGAATAAAAGAGAGGTGTTGTGATGTTAACTGCTTCAACTATAAATGGATCATTACTCAATCTTGCCGACCGTTGCTTCAGCCTTGATGAGCTACGGAAATTAAGGCGTTCCACACCCTATTATTGTCCTGGGTGCCGTGAGCGGGTTGTGATGAAGCTAGGTGAAAAAAAGATATGGCATTTTGCCCATCAAGGGTCCCCGCCTTGTGAAATGGAATGGGAACGGGAATCTAATTATCACTTAACCGGTAAACAACAGCTTTATAATTGGCTAAGAGAAGATCATCAGGATGTGCAATTAGAACATGTGTTAATTGCCTCTAATCAGCGCCCCGATTTATTTCTCCCCTCATCTCGTACGGCGGTTGAATTTCAATGTGCCTCAATAGAAGCGAGACTGCTTACGAAACGATCACATGATTATAACGCTACAAACATTCATGTGACATGGATTCTTGGAGCAAAGCGCCTCAAGCGAATATATTCCCTCATCCACAACCTTTCAGCTATGGACTGGGCAGCAGCATCCCACCATAGAGGTTCTCCGTCCATTTACTATTATTGCCCAGAAGAACGTACCTTCGCGAATCTAACCATCCACTATAGCTTAACCCCTACAAAATTCATCTGTACAACCACTTATCACAGCGCTTCAACTAATTCTTATTTCGATTTATTTAAGTCTCATTCTCCTTTTACTATTCATGAATCCGTGCCCATATGGTTTAAGCAAAAACAAATTTGGCGTCAAAATCCCCATGGTGAAAAATCATTCATTTATTACTTCTTGCGTAAACGACTCTATCTTAGCGGAAAGTCTATTCGATTTTTCCCTTCCGAAGCTGGAATTCCATCTTCGCAAAACTACTGGATTGAAACCCCCTCTTATTTATGGCAAACGTGGATTATTATTTGCTTTCTTTCTTTAACCCCTCAAAATAAATCATTCTCTATGCAGTCATTAATAAATGCCTTCCAACAAGTAATCGATGCTACTCTTATTAAAGTAAGATATAGTCCGCACATGGTTCAGGGGGAAGGGGTATCAGCGGCACTAAAAGGGTATGTTGATCAATTAATTCGGTTAAAAGTTTTGAAAGAATGGGATAATGAACGATATGAAAAGCTTTATCAACCTGAGGTTCATCAGCAAGTTGAGCAATGCACTAAAAAAGATCATGAAATTCTCGGGAAACTTGTGTGAAACTGCAACGTTTGTCGAGCGAAATTGTAAGCATCCTTTGAGGAATATGGTACGATAATGTATGTGAGGTAATTATTTGATGGAGGTGTCTAATGATGGAAGAGAAAAAAGTAAACGCTCTACCTAAACGAGACGAAATTCCAGTAGAAGATACTTGGGATCTTGAAGCCATTTACGAAAACGATCAAAAATGGGATGAGGAATTTAAAGAAATAAAAGCACTTCTCCCGGAGATGGAAGAATACAAAGGGAAGTTAGCCGATTCTGCAGATACGCTTTATGCGGCCCTTCAAAAACAAGATGAAATTACAATTAAGCTTGGCAAGCTGTATACATATGCCCATATGCGCTATGATCAAGATACGACAAACTCCCATTACCAGGGTCTTAATGATCGTGCAGCTAATCTTGCGACGCAGGTGAGTAGTGAGCTCGCTTTTGTTGTACCAGAAATTCTAAGCGTACCCGAAGAAACCATCAAGCAGTATTTGAACGAAAAGAAAGAACTGAAACTTTATGAGCAAGCATTAGACGAAATCAATCGAGAGCGTCCGCACGTTTTATCTAAGGAAGAAGAAGCCATTCTGGCTGGTGTTAGCGACGTAACGAATAGTTCAAGCAACACGTTTGGTATGTTAAATAATGCAGATATGAAGTTTCCAACGATTAAGGATGAGAATGGGGACGAAGTGGAAGTTACACACGGACGCTACATTCGTTTTCTTGAGAGTAGCGACCGACGTGTAAGAAAAGATGCGTTCAAGGCAGTCTATGAAACGTATGGGAAATTCAAGAATACTTTCGCTTCGACACTAAGTGGAACAGTTAAGAAAGACAATTATTATGCTAGCGTGCGTAATTATGATTCGGCAAGACAAGCTGCACTTGATAGTAATAACATTCCAGAAGACGTCTATGACAACCTTGTGGAAACAGTGCACAATCGACTTGATCTATTGCATCGCTATGTAAACCTTCGAAAGAAAGCACTTGGTCTTGAGGAAATTCATATGTATGATCTCTATACACCACTTGTACCAGAAGTAAAGATGGAGGTTTCATATAAAGAAGCGAAAGATTATATTCTCAAAGGATTAGCTCCGCTCGGAGAAGAGTACAAAGAGATCTTAGAGGAAGGCTTCTCAAACCGATGGGTAGATGTGCAAGAAAACGTAGGTAAAAGAAGTGGGGCTTACTCTTCAGGTACGTATGGAACACGTCCATATATTCTAATGAACTGGCAAGATAACGTGAATAATTTATTTACGCTCGCTCACGAGTTCGGCCATTCGGTTCATAGTTATTACACAAGAGAAAACCAACCTTATCCTTACGCAAATTATTCCATTTTTGTAGCTGAAGTTGCTTCAACAACAAATGAATCGTTACTCAATCATTATTTGCTCGAAAACACTTCAGACAAAAAGGAAAAGCTTTATTTATTAAACCACTATCTAGAAGGATTCAGAGGAACCGTATTTAGACAAACGATGTTTGCTGAGTTTGAGCATGCGATTCACAAAAGAGCGCAAGATGGTGAGCCGTTAACGCCAGATCTTCTTTCTTCGATCTACTATGATCTTAACAAAACGTATTTTGGTGACGATCTTGTGATCGATGATGAAATTGCACTTGAGTGGGCGCGTATTCCTCATTTCTATTACAATTACTATGTATTCCAATATGCGACTGGATTTAGCGCAGCTGCATCCCTCTCAAATCAAATTCTTGAAGAAGGCGATGAAGCCGTCTCAAGATACATTGATTTCTTAAAAGCAGGAAGCTCAGATTATCCGATTGAGGTCTTGAAAAAGGCCGGAGTAGATATGACTTCTTCTAAACCAATCAGTGACGCACTAGATGTATTTGAATCCATTCTTAACGAAATGGAGAATCTGTTATTCGAAGACGAATAGGTTGCATAAACTAAGCCGCTAAAAAGCCTTCTCTACTACTAGAGAAGGCTTTTTTTAGCGGTTAAATCCTTTGAATTGGTTTCTGGAATTGTACATGCTAACGGTAAAAAGAATAGAAAGAAACAAAAGAGCTCCACCAATAGGCACAGGAATAAATCTTAATAATCCCATGATAAACATGACAAAGCTAACGATGATGAGTGCCGCACCTAGTAAGATGAAAAAACGCGTCATGAATTTCCCTCCTCGTATTATAGTTATGAGAAATGATGCAGCATATACTTACTTGGAAGGGGAGAGGTAAATGAATGGTAAGAACAAAAAAGGAATGAACCATGCTGGTTCATTCCTTTTTTGAAGCCCGATCTCAATTTTTTACAGTGCGCCAGAAACATCCATGTTTCGCGGGCACTTTCTCTACCTTTTGCTTCAAGGCGAGCTTCTTCATAGCGGCATCTGCCTCGTCGCAACTCATATCGTAAACGACCGCCACTTCTTTTGTTGCGACAAAGTTATAGCGTTCCATGAATTCATCTAGCGACGGAAGAGGCTCTGGCGTTGGTGTTGTTTTAAGCATTTCTGTCAGAATTCTGACATACACATCATATTCATAAAGTCCTGTAATTTTAAGACCTTCTTCTTCAATATTTTCATTGAAGAAAACAAGGGTAGGCAGCTCATTAACTTCCATTTCTGAAGAGATCTTTAAGTCACATTGAAATGCTTTTACAGCAGCTTGTGAGTGAAGATCTTTCTGGAATTCTTCCACATCAAGTCCGGTTTCTTTTGCTGCTTGAACTAGATTTTCTTCTTTTGTCATGTTTTGCTTTTGGATAAAAAGAAGTTCTCTCATTTTCCTTAGGAAACGAAATCCTGGAAGCTTTCCCTGAAGCTCTGCAGCCTTGATAGCAATTGATGCGATATAAGGGGTATCCATAGGGTCCTCATACCACAAATCACCGTCACAGGACATCCCAGAGCGACTGGCTGTACGTTCCCAACGCTCAGCGACATCAGCGTGTGTTGTGATGCCTTCATTTTTTCGTTTAAACGAGTTAAATGATTTTATATTACCGCCAACTAGATGTCTAATGCGGAAGGTATGTCCATATTCTAGGTGTAATTTCTTAATGATAGGTTCGAGACCCCAGCAGTCAGGACAAAGCGGATCAATAAATGAATAGATCTCGATAGGTTTACCTTTTTGAGATGTAGTCGTGCAAGCTGTATCGGATTGTCCATTTGGATTGTAAGAATCGCAATAGGAACCAGTAGCATTCGGTGTCAATTCGATTCTCCTTTCTCTTCCTGATCACCCGAGTTAACCATATGATGAGCAGTGAACGTTAACCTTGTTAGGAGATGTTCTCGTAAATCTTCGTCTAGTTCAACCTCATCCATTGCTAACTCCATGCAAGAAAGCCATGCTGTCGCACGTTTGGGTGTTATCTCGAATGGGAGATGCCTCGCTCTTAACATAGGGTGCCCATGTTCTTCGGAATATAGAGGCGGCCCTCCGAGAAATTGAGTTAGGAATTGAGTTTGTTTTCTAGCTGTTTCAGTTAAATCATCTGGAAAGATAGGTTTTAATTCGGGATGCTGTGAAACCCGATTATAAAAAGCAGTCACTAGCCGTTCAAGCTGCGCACCGCCGATATGATCATACATGTTTTGTTTCATATTCATTTTCCCCTTTGGAAGGTAGAACTTAATTACAATTTCATTTTAGCAACCTCCCTACGTAACAGCAAATAATCCGATTTGAAATCATTGCCAAACAAAAAGAACAGGACCGTTTAGGCCTGTTCTTGGGATGCTAGGAAGAATCGAAGAATCTTATTATTTGTCTTTCTCTTTGGAATTTGATGCTGATGAAGAAGGGACGTGAAGGCACGCTCTCCTGTCGTGAAATCAGAGACTTCAAACTCAAGTTCGAAATCTTCTCTCCCTAGGTATTCACTATGGTCGAGGACGAGCAGTCCGTGAGTCGTTTGGTATTCAGCTCTATGTGTCGTTAATCGTCCTAAGTGGTGGAGCGGAGATAGAATTCCTAGTTCGTTTAGCTGCGATGCTACTTCTCCATCAGGAAGTGTGCCGTCCTTATTGATCTCTTCAAAGGTTTCTTGCGATACGGCTTGATGTGTCTCAAGCAGTCCTTCCTCGGCAGGCTGCTTTAATGTTAATACGAATTTGTCATTCTTGTTTCTAATGCGTAACGCAGCTCCTTTTTCACGAATCATAAAATTCTTTGTATCAAAATAATCATTCGTTTGTGTTTTAATGTTCTCTCCTAATTTATAAGAATCAAGCAAAGAGGCATACTCTTCTTTTGTGAGCATATTTTTAAATTCGATTTCTACTTCCTGTGCCATAAGTAAACCCTCCATTTAGATGAATATAAAAGAATTATGGCATATGTCTTTATTCAGAACAACAACGGTGAAATCTCCCACTGCATTGTGATAAACTATTAGGTGATACATACTTGGAAATAACGAAAGGAGAGGTATTTGTGCCAGAACAATACTACATCATTACAGGGGAATTATCAGATCACACACTTACCTTTGGTCTGAATGAAAAAGTGGACCTTACTTCCTATACAGCTACTGGAAATATGTTAGTGGATTCCGACTCCTTGTCATTTGTGTATTTACTCGATGGGGGAGAAGGGTATACATATATTCGTTTCCAAGAGGAAGTATGGCCAATGTTAGCAAACGTGCTCAATCAGGACGTGAACGTGGTTGTTACTTCCGAGGATGACACATCTATAGAACTTACTCACCTAAAAGAGGAACTTTCCTATCTTGTTGAGAATATTAAAGATAATTCGAATTATGGAGAAGTGATGAATCAAGCTGTTGAGAAAGTATTCCTAACAGCGTCATAATAGATATCGTCGTTGGTGGTGGTTGGATGAAAAATTGGGAAGAATTTTTAGCACCGTATAAACAAGCAGTAAATGAATTGAAAGTGAAATTGAAAGGCATTCGAGAGCAATTTGAAAAGGCGGATGATCATTCACCTGTTGAATTTGTTACTGGGAGAGTAAAGCCGATTTCAAGTATTCTTGATAAAGCCAAAACGAAACACATACCGCTCAATAGACTGCAGGAAGAAATGCATGATATTGCAGGTGTTCGTGTGATGTGTCAGTTCGTAGAAGATATTAATAAAGTCATTCATCACCTTCGTGGTAGAAAAGATTTTGATATCGTTGAGGAACGAGATTATGTGACGAATCAGAAAGTAAGCGGCTATCGATCATACCATGTGGTCGTTCAGTATCCAGTTCAAACGATTCAAGGAGAACAAATGCTGCTCGTTGAAATACAAATTCGAACACTTGCTATGAATTTCTGGGCGACAATTGAGCATTCTTTGAATTATAAATACAATAAGAAAATACCTGATGATGTCAAAAAGCGCCTCCAACGAGCCGCTGAAGCAGCTTCCAAACTTGATGATGAAATGTCTGAAATTCGCGGTGAGATTAAGGAAGCTCAGAAAATATTTATGCAAAAGAAAGAAAATGAACAAAAAGAAAGCTGAAAACTAAACTAGACGAGGTGCCTAAATTGAAATTTGCGGTAAAGTCAAAAGGGGATCAAACCTCCAATCAACTTCAGCAGCGCATCAAAAATTATTTACGTGATTTCGATCTGGACTATGATGAAGCAGAACCGGATATTGTCATTTCGGTTGGCGGTGATGGGACACTACTACACGCTTTTCATCATTATCAAGATCGCCTGGATCAAACAGCCTTTGTAGGTGTTCATACTGGACACTTAGGTTTTTATGCGGACTGGACCCCTGAAGAAGTCGAAAAGCTCGTCATCCATATTGCAAGGACTCCTTTTCAAATTGTAGAATATCCATTGCTTGAAGTAACGGTTCGCTATTTAAATAGTTCCAAAGAGAACCGCTATCTTGCGCTAAATGAATGTACAGTCAAAAGTGTAGAGGGATCTTTAGTGATGAATGTTGAAATAAAAGGTGATCTGTTTGAAACGTTTAGAGGAGACGGTCTCTGTATTTCAACGCCATCTGGTAGTACAGCCTATAATAAAGCGTTGGGCGGGGCGATCATTCATCCTGCACTTCCTTCCATTCAACTTTCAGAAATGGCATCTATCAACAATCGCGTCTTTCGTACTGTAGGATCTCCACTTGTGCTTCCGCAGCATCATACGTGTCTTCTGCGACCGGTGAACGATGCTGACTTTCAAATTACGATTGACCATCTGTTCTTATTGCAACAAGATGTAAAGTCCATTCAATATCGAGTAGCAGAAGAGAAGGTAAGATTCGCGCGTTTTAGACCGTTTCCTTTCTGGAAAAGAGTAAAGGAATCATTTGTCGATGAAGTATATTAAAGCGAGGCAGTACTGTTCATGAGTTGAACGGTGCTGTTTTTTTCGCTCTATTACAAAAGAATGCCTATCATGAAAAATTTTATAATACACGAGGTGAGTTTGCTTGAGCGTTAGAATGACGTGGAACGTAGAAGAGAAGGATGAAGGGATGCTGCTAAGGGAATTCCTTCTTACGGAAAAGAATTTATCAAGAAGTATGTTAACAGATATTAAATTCAATGGAGGACAACTTACGGTTAATAACATCAATCAAACCGTTAGAGCTGTCTTAAGGAAAGACGATACGGTGGAAGTCTTATTTCCAAAAGAAACTGTGAGCGAAACGATGGTAGCTAAAGAGATGGAACTTCGTATTTGTTATGAGGATGAGCACTTTTTACTTATCAATAAGCCAGCAAGCCTACCGACGATTCCATCTCGTCATTCAAAAGAATCACTCGCAGAGGGTGTTCTCTACTATTATCATTCGCATAAGCTAGATCGAACGATCCACGCTGTTAATCGTTTGGATCGAGATACATCTGGACTCGTTTTATTTGCGAAGCACCGCTATGCACATGACCTTCTTTCAAGACAGCAGAAAAACAAAGAGATGAAACGACAATACGTTGCACTTGTTCATGGAGAAGTTAAAGGAGAAGGTGAAATCGATGCGCCAATAGGGAGGAAAGAGGGGAGTATCATTGAAAGGGCCGTTCGTCCTGATGGACAACACGCATTAACGAGTTATCGCACAATAAATCATTATAAAGGATTCTCCCTTCTTGAATTATCGCTAAAAACGGGGAGAACCCATCAAATTAGAGTTCATATGTCTTATCTTGGTCATCCGCTCTTAGGGGATGATCTCTATGGTGGAACGCATGCATTAATAAATAGACAAGCGTTACATAGTGCGAAGCTTGAGTTCTATCATCCTTTCCTAGAAAAAAAACTCCGGTTTGTTTCAGAGCTTGAAGAGGATATGTTATGTCTCATTCGAAAGAAGTGAATTTCTCAGGAGCATAAGGCATTGATGATTGAACAGAAGTTGTTTTCAATTCCGGATAGCTAAGCGAAGTCAGTTTGCCTCCAAACACGCATCCTGTGTCAATGTTTATTGTATGATTCACCCATCTTGGTTCTTTCACTGGAGTGTGCCCATAAACAATAAGAGATTCTCCGTTATAATGCTTAGCCCAGTCTCTTCGAATAGGCATGCCGTTCGGATGAGACTCTCCTGAAATGTCGCCGTAGAGGACAAATGTTTTTACTTTTTTCCCAACTTGTCCGATATAATGTTCAGGTATTCCCGCATGTGCAGCAATTATTTCCCCGTCATCGAGGGATAAATAGAGTGGTGCATGTTCATAAAGAGAGATAAATTGACTTTTCACAGCCTCTTTCTCATCATTTGGGAGAGCATTTAGTTCAGCAACTGTTGTCTCCAGTCCATGTGTTTGCTGAACGTTTCGGCCGATAAAATACCGATAAAGCTTATTACAATGGTTCCCAGGGCAATAGTAAGCCTGTCCGGTGCTAACGAGTTGTGAGACTACGTCAATCACAGCAAGAGATTCTTTTCCACGATCGGTGATATCACCAGGAAAGACGAGTTTTCTGCTGTCAGGATGGACGGGAATTCCCCTTTCCCATGAATATCCGATTCGTTTGGTTAGTTCTTTCAGTTCTTTATAACATCCGTGTATATCGCTGATAATGTCTAACAATTGGCACCCTCCTATCTCATCTCTTTATCATTACCCTATTGGACGAGTATGTATCAAGGTTAAAGGCCAAATAAAAAAACCTGCCATATTGGCAGGTTATTCAAACATATACGTTTTCGTTCGAGATCGGACGTTTAATACGAGCCCGACTGCAATCATGTAGGTTAAAAGTGCACTTCCTCCATAGCTTACGAATGGTAATGGAATACCAGTTATCGGCAATATTCGAATAGTCATTCCAATGTTTTGGAATACCTGGAATGTTAGCATCCCGATAACGCCTGCGCACAAATAGCTTCCGAAGGACTCATTGCTTTCAAGGGCTGTATGAATCATTCGGTAAATTAGCATGAAGAAAATGGAGATCGTAATACTTGCTCCGATGAATCCGAATTCTTCTCCAATCACAGCAAAAATAAAGTCAGTGTGCGCTTCAGGGAAGTAAACAGTACCGTCAGCGTATCCTTTCCCTTCTAATTTACCAGAGCCGATGGCAAGGATCGCTTTCGTCGCTTGATAGCCTGCATCTGTATACTCTTCAGGAGCAAGCCAGCCATAGAAGCGAGCGAGCTGGTATTCATCAAGTAAGTAGGCTTTAAAGAAGGCCGGAAACTTAAAGAAAATAAAGACAAGAGCAGATATTCCTGCAACCCCTAGTAAACTTAAAAGAGAGAGAAGTCGCCAGCGTACGCCTGATACTAATGTAATACTAACAACAATAGCGGTAAAAACCATCGCTGTTCCGAGGTCAGGCTGGGCCATAACGATAAGAAGAGGTGCAGCTGCCACACCGAAAATTTTGGCTAATAACAAAAGGTCTGTTTGAATGGTTTTTGTTGGATTTTTTTCATGATGATTCACCGCTGTAGAAGCGATCGTAATAATTAAGAAAATTTTCATAAACTCTGATGGCTGTACACTTCCTAAACCAGGAAGCACAAACCAGCTTTTTGCCCCATTTCGAATCGGAGCAATTTGATAACTTCCAATATACTCAGGACTAACCGCAAGCAAGATTAGAAGAAGAATTCCAAATCCATAGAGATACCAGGATAATTGTTTAAAGCGATCAAAATCAATGACCAGTGTGAGCGAGAGGACAAACGCACCAACGAAATACCACGTTAGCTGTCTTCCTGCGAAGTTGAAGTTTTTTAATTCTCCAGGTAGTGACGCCTGGGCACTATAAATAGCGACAGTACTAATGCACATCAGGAGAAAGACAAAGAATAAAAGTGTGAAATCTATTTGTTGCCATGGTGTTTGATTGTCATTGTTCATGATATAATCCTTTCTAAAGAAAAGCGTTCCTTCTTTTAATCACAATTCCTATCTTATCTGAAATCCTTCCATTTGCAAATCGGTTCCTGTATTTATTTTTGACAAAATAACTACACACCGACTAAGATAGGAAGGTAATTTTACTTTATGACACTGATAAGTAGAAAAAACGTTCATCCTTAGAAAAGCTTATCGGAAATAAACGATAAATGATATAGCCATATTTGAGTATTTACGCACTTTGTTACTAAAACATCAAGGAGGTGTGCAGAGTGGCTTACCAGGAGCAAGAAACGCAAGCTTTGTACGAAGCACTTATTCATCATTTAGAACAAGAAAGAATCGATGCCTTTCGAGAATTGTTTCTAGATATTCACCCTTATGAACAGTCTCAATTCTTCTTAACCGTATCAGAACAAATCAGGCTGCTTGTGTACACCTATTTATCACCAAGAGAAATGGCCGAAATCTTTCAGAATTTTGATATTGAAGAGCAAGAAGAATACATTTCGGAGATGGAGCCAGCTTATGCAGCTAAAATGCTTGCAGAAATGTATGCCGATGACGCAGTAGACGTATTAAATGAACTAAATCCTGAACAGATTGCAAGTTACTTAACCATTATGGATGATGATGCAGCTGACGAAATTAAAGAACTTCTTCATTATGAAGAAAAAACAGCTGGTAGTATCATGACAACAGAATTTGTATCGATTCGAGCACACCAAACGGTGAAGCGAGCGATGCAAATACTGAGACGTGAAGCACCTGAAGCAGAGACGATCTACTATATATTCGTATTAGATGAACAGAAAAGGCTCGTCGGGGTTATTTCTCTTAGAGATTTAATTATTGCAGAAGAAGATACGTTAATAGAAGAGATTATGAATGAGCGGGTTGTTTCCATTTCGGTCGGTGAAGATCAGGAAGAAGCCGCTAGAATTATGAGAGATTATGATTTTCTAGCACTTCCGGTTCTCGACTTCCAAAACCATTTGCTCGGTATTATCACACACGATGATATTGTTGACGTTATTGAGGAAGAAGCTTCAGAGGACTATTCAAAGCTTGCGGCTATTTCAGATGACGGTTCGTTTGATCGTAATCCATTCTCATCAGCGAAAAAAAGGTTGCCATGGCTTATTATTCTCCTGTTTCTTGGAATGATGACAGCAAGCTTAATTGGACAGTTTGAGGTAACCCTTGATAAAGTCCCATTGCTAGCGGTATTTATTCCACTTATTGCAGGAATGGCAGGTAACACAGGAACACAAGCGCTTGCTGTTGTTGTAAGAGGTCTTGCTACTGGAGATTTTGAAGAGAATAGTAAGTGGGCGTTAATAGTAAGAGAAGCAGGAACTGGACTAATTACCGGTGCAACGTCAGGTATTCTCGTTACCATTATTATTTTCTTGTGGAAAGGAACCTTTTTACTTGGCTTATTAGTTGGTTTTTCGTTATTATTTACGTTGATTGTTGCCACTCTTGCTGGTGCGCTAGTCCCACTCTTAATGCACAAACTTAACATAGACCCTGCGGTTGCTTCAGGGCCGTTCATTACAACTATTAATGATATTATCAGTATACTTATTTATTTTGGAATGGCGACTGCATTTATGAGTCAATTAGTCTAAAGATTAATTGACAATGCAGACGTTTGAAGGAGGAAAGAAATGGAACACGGTGCATCCGTATCATCACTTGTTATCGTAGTCGTAATCGCATTTTTAATACCGTTTATCTTACACCGCTTCAGACTGAACTTTTTGCCAGTCGTAGTTGCCGAGATTATCGCCGGAATTTTCATTGGACAAAGTGGATTTAACCTTGTTCAAGGAGATACTTGGCTTGATACGCTATCAACTCTTGGTTTTATCTTCTTGATGTTCCTAAGTGGTCTTGAGATCGATTTCTCGGTTTTTGCGAGTAAAAAGAAAAAAGTAAAGCTACCAAGCGGTAAACTCGAACCGAATCGTGTTCTCGTCTCGTTTATCGTCTTTATTTTTGTATTTCTTGTATCGTACCTATTGTCTCTTCTATTCGTTGTACTTGGGTATACGGATAATGCCTTCTTTATGACGTTAATCATTTCAACCATATCGCTTGGTGTAGTGGTTCCTACGTTAAAAGACGCAAACATAATGAAGAGTAGTATCGGTCAAACGATTCTATTAATCGCCGTTATAGCTGACTTGGCTACAATGATTTTACTGGCGATCTTTGTTTCCCTGAATTCAGGGGGAGAAGGGAACATGTGGCTGCTTCTCATACTCTTTGGAGCAGGAATTTTGCTTTATTTCCTTGGGGCTTACTTCCGACATCTTTCCTTTATCGAGACGATGTCCAAGGGGACCATTCAAATTGGTACGAGAGCCGTCTTTACGTTAATTATTGTATTAGTCGGTATCTCTGAAACGGTTGGAGCGGAAAATATCTTAGGTGCCTTTCTTGCCGGTGCACTCGTTTCCTTGCTCTCACCAAATACGGAACTCGTGCAAAAGCTCGATTCATTTGGATATGGCTTTCTCATTCCTATTTTCTTCGTAATGGTTGGGGTAGAGCTAGATATCTGGTCACTTTTCCAGGATCCTAAAGTGTTAATTCTTATTCCATTACTGTTGATTGCGCTCTTTGCTTCAAAATTAGTGCCCGTTGTTGTATTGAAAAAATGGTATGATACGAAAACGGTTCTCGGTTCTGGCATGTTGCTAACATCAACGCTTTCTCTCGTTATTGCAGCAGCTGAAATCGGAGAACGAATTGATATCATTGATGATCAGCTGTCATCTGCTTTAATCTTAGTGGCGATTATGAGCTGTATTCTAGCACCAATTCTTTTCAAGAAACTAATGCCGAAGCCAGAAGAAAGCTCTCATGCGAAGAAGCTGGCGATCATCGGAGCAAACCAAATCACTTTGCCTATCTCGCTGGAACTTAATCCTGCTAATTATGAAACATCGATTTATCATACGAAGCAGGAGAAAGTGGACTCTGAGAAACAAAGCAGTCATTTTAAAGTAATTGAGCTTTCGGATTATAGCATTGATACACTAAAGAAAAGCTCTGTCTTCGATGCCGATATCCTCCTCATTTCTTCTGGAGATGATGAAACGAACTCGGATATTGCGGTATTCGCGAAAGAATATGGAACAGATCGCGTCATTGCTCGAATTGAATTAACAGAAATAGCCGATCAGCTAAGAGAGCTTAATATTGATGTATTCTCTGTTTTCTTCTCAACAAAAGCCTTGTTAAAAGCGCTCATCGAGTCTCCTGGAGTCGTTAATATCTTCACTCGTGAAGAAAATGCGCTATATCAAATTAACATGAACAATGTGGAATACAACGGTGTGCCACTGCGTAGCTTCCCATATCTCGGTGATACGATCATAGTACGTATTTTCCGAGGTAAGGATTCGATTGTCCCTCATGGTGACACTGAGCTCCGAATTGGTGATCGCTTAATTGTGACAGGAAGTAGCGATAGTGTAGAAGAAGTTCGAACGTTGCTAAGTTATTAATTTTCAGCCCCTTCTCTTAGAGAGAGGGGGTTTTTTACGTTTATATGAAGGGAGCATAAATGCGACGAACAAGGTGATACTTTTTACCATACGGTTATGAATGGAGGGTGAAGGTAAATGGATGTTGAAAGTCCGAAAGTGGTTTGTCCTGTATGTAAAGGAAGTTGTGATATGGAAGAATCTCTTACAGCTCAGTCAAATCAAAACGTCATATTTGAGTGTCCAATATGCGGTTATGAGAGACGAAATATTCAAACAAGTAAAGGTTGAAGAAATCCACATGGTGCATGTTCACTAAAGCATGTTATACTTAGGACGTGGTGCTAATAACTAATAATAAATTCGAGGAGGAGCATGGATATGAACCTGTCTCTTGAGAACCGTACATATGTTGTCATGGGCGTTGCAAACAAACGAAGCATTGCCTGGGGAATTGCGCAGGCGCTAAGCAGTGCCGGTGCTAGATTGATTTTTACTTACGCAGGTGAGCGTCTTGAGAAGAATGTTCGCGACCTTGCTGGAACGCTAGATCGTGATGATTCTATTATTTTACCGTGTGATATTACGAATGATGAAGAAATCGAAGCGACATTCGCTCAGATTAAAGAAGAAGTTGGTGTTATTCACGGACTTGCTCACTGTATCGCCTTCGCGAAAACAGAAGAATTAAAGGGCGAGTATCTTGAAACGACGCGCGAAGGTTTCTTGCTAGCGCATAACATTAGCTCATATTCACTCACAGCTGTTTCAAAAGCAGCTCGTCCACTTATGACTGAAGGAGGAAGCATCCTTACGATGACTTACCTTGGTGGCGAACGTGTTGTGAACAACTACAACGTCATGGGCGTAGCAAAAGCCTCGCTTGACGCAAGTGTGAAATACCTTGCGAACGATCTTGGAAAAGACAACATCCGTGTAAACGCGATTTCGGCTGGGCCAATCCGTACACTTGCTGCAAAAGGAATTAATGATTTCAACTCTGTAATTAAAGAGATTGAAGAGAAATCTCCGATGCGTCGTACTGTAACGAAAGAAGACGTCGGAAACACAGCGCTATTCTTAATGAGTGATCTTTCTGGTGGAATTACTGGTGAGATGATTCATGTGGATAGTGGATATAATATTATCGCGACATGATTGAAAAAACCACGACATTTGTCGTGGTTTTTTTTATGCTTGATCAGCGATTGAGATGCCACTTAATGAATTTGTATCAACAATATAAACCTGTGGAGATACGTCATTACAAGATTCATAAGTGAATTTTGCACAGTTAGTTTTATGATTATAGCTAACGAGTGTAAAAGGTGTTGGCCCTTTTATTCCTGTTTCAAGCATAACAAACCCTGCTGTACCTTTCATTTGAAGATAAACCTGTGGTCTTCTAGGAAGTAGCAATTCATGATGGTGGTGCGCTAGTTCTTTCAAGAGAGAAGAGATGCAATCGTGTTCTTTCTTATCATGCTTTTCCTCACACTTTGAATGGTGTTCCTCTTTTTCACACTTGCAATTACAG
Source organism: Anaerobacillus sp. QJM3NY_17 (assembly GCF_056173665.1). NCBI lineage: Bacteria > Bacillati > Bacillota > Bacilli > Caryophanales > Bacillaceae > Anaerobacillus > Anaerobacillus sp. QJM3NY_17. The sequence continues at coordinate 1,647,242 of NZ_CM149685.1, forward strand.
TGTACTTCTAATTTCCATTCTCCATCATGCTTCGTCCATTTTGAATGATGGTCGTCCTTATCGCATTTGCATTTACGCTGCTTATCTTCGTCTTTCTTATCGCACTTTGAATCATGCTTACGATCCCACTTAGAATCGTAATATTTTTTACTCTTTGGACAGAATTCATCTGAGAATAAAGTACTCAATTAATCGACATCCTTTCTAAACATATTTACCCGATACTGAAAAGGTCAGGTCTACTATAATGTATTAAAGAAGGTACAAGTTGCACCGGATATTCAACCATTTATTAGAAATTAGGTGCAACGCTAGATAGAATTCGTCCAATTTTCTTTAGATTGAGCATATTGTCCATACAAGCTTGTATTGCTTTCATATGATTAATAGAACGGGAGTGGTACTACCGAAATAATAAAAAAAGGATGGATGATATGTTACGACTTAAAGGACTTTTGTGCCAGATGAAGGCAAGCAATACTACAATTGACTACGTTTATACATTTAACACTCAAGAAGAATTAGGGGATCCTTATCTTAGTGGGGTTACAGTACAAGAAGTAGGGCATGACTTCGTTATTTTTAATCAAGTGGGATCAGGCGGATTTGGAACACTTGTAATGCCAATTGATAAAATAGTATGTATCGAATACTAATAGGTATTTAAAAAAGGTTTCAGATTTTGAAACCTTTTTTTGAATAGGAGTGGGACTAGTTGAAGAGAATATCGATTCTTTTTATAACAAATGATGTTTCACATTATATAGAAAAAAGTACTTCGTATTTAATTGCAGAATTACAAAAACAATCTGCTCTCACGATTTGGCATAGTCATGGCGACATTCAATCGATTCTTTCCATGTTAAGAGTGAAGCCAGATTTTATTTTAATGAATGATTTTCATCCTACTTATGGCCGTTACATTACAGGATTAGAGAATACCGATATTCCGATCGGTATCATGATGCATGATTTGCATTACAAAGTTGCCTCACGTAAAAGAATGATGAAACGTGTTCAACCATCAGTTATCTTTACTCATTACCGAGACGCATTCATGGAATCATTTCAAGAGTTTCAAAGCGAAATGGTTTGGTTTCCACACCATGTACCAGAGGTTATTTATCATGACTATCAACTTAACAAAGATATTAATATTTTGATGATGGGATCGATGATATCGAAGCTATACCCATTTCGAAATCAAATGTACGACCACTTAAATAAAAAGAAGGGGTTTAAGTACCATTCTCATCCTGGCTATGACAAGGAGATCGATTCTGGAGTAGTAGGAGAAGTATATGCCCGCGAATTAAACCGTGCTAAACTGTTTCTGACTTGCAATTCCATTTATCACTATCCATTACTTAAATATGTTGAAACGCTCGCTTGCAATACGCTACTTCTTGCTCCAGTAACTAAAGAACTAGAAGATTTAGGATTCAAGAATGAAGAAACCTTTGTGGCAATTGATAACAGCAATTTCTCTGAGAAAGTAAATTATTATTTAGTGAACGAGACAGAAAGACGGCACATCTCTCAGAAAGGCTTTGAAATGGTGAGAGAACGGCACCTAACCTCGATAAGGGTCGAAGAAATGATTAAGCACATTCATAACGTTATATGAATGTGCTATTTTTTATGAGTTTTTCATCATATCAATAAATCGAGAAGCGTATTTTTTTGGATCCAAGTTGTAAGCGATGTGATTCTTAGCTTGAAGTATAAGGGCGTTTCTTAACGTTTTATTTGTCAAAAGGTCTATACCTTCATTGACAGCATCACTCATATCGGAGAGGTCAATAAGTTTACCTGATTGATTATGAAGGACAAAGCTTCTTACACCATCTGAATCTGTCGTTACGACTGGACAGTGACAACTGATCGCTTCAACTAATGCATAACCAAAGCCTTCCACTAACGAAGTAGAGCATAAAAATCCACCTGAATCACCGATCATGGAAAAATACTTGGCCATTTCTACATTAGGCACATTGGAGTAACAAGTGATAATTTCATTCAGTCCAAGTTCACAGCATAAAGTTTCAAATGCTTCCTTTTCGCTCGTAAATGCCAATGTAGGATCATGAAACATCCATATGACTAAATTAGGTTGTCGTTTTCGCAGTTCAAATACGTATTCCAGGAACCCACGCCAATTTTTATTGGACTCCAGCCGACCCACCCATCCGATAATGGGGGCAGAAGAAATCGATGGCGAGTTAATATATTTAAACCGATCTGTATCAAAACAATTATGGAAAGAATAAACAGGGAAATTCGGAATATATTTTTCCACTAATGAAGCAAGGTGAGGCGTGCGAGGATAAAAGATTGCGTCAGCATAAGTCGTCACATGACGATGGGCTCGCTGCATCCACCATTCAGCTTCTGGCATGGTTCCGAGGCCCTGTATTTCATAAATCAACTTCCCCTCATATCCGAGAGTTCGAATACGCTTAAGAAATAAATGATCGGAGCATACCATAATGAGCGTATAATTATTTTTTTCGATTAATGCTTGGATCTCTTGATCATTATTCGTCACATAAACAGGTATATCACGAATATTGGCATAGCCGCTTCCTTGTTGCATATACAGAAGTTCGCATGAGACGCCTGCCTCTTTAAGGGCAAGACATCTTTCTCGATTTAATGTTTCAACACCACCACTCGGTAAATAATAGACAAAAAGAACTTTCATCGTTAGCCTCCCATCCTGCTTTTATTACATTATGCATGAAGGAAAAAATATCGAATAAAAAACGAGACCAATTTCGGTCTCGTTTTCTCATTACCCAAACGAAATTCCAGTAAGGGTTATGGGTCCAACTGCATTGGCGCTATCAAGAATAATAAGGTTTTGATCTAACTCTGCTCGTAGAGAGTAGTTATAATAACCGCCTGGGGGATTATTGTCGACGGCAGTGAAAGATATCGTTTGATAGTCTGCTACGCTTACATCAATGGAAATACGTGTACTGAAAATAACCATTGAGTTTCTGTAGATTGTAACAAGTATTGTTGGATTTAAAGCAGTCGCTCTAACCCCGATAGTCGCATTAAGTTCAACTTCACTCACTTGATTCGGAACGTATAGTCCGAAACTAGCTAGCGTTACACGAGAAGGGGAGTGTGGAATGTTTCGAACAATTGAATTGCTAAAAGCTGTTGGAACGCTTTTGTTATAATCAAAAATTTGCTTAGGCATAAGTGACCTCCTCCCTTATCAGGATAGCTTATCCTATGCGGACTAACGAGGGAGGGAATAGACAGGCCTCCCCCTTTTAGAAAAAAAGGGCATTATAAAGTAGTTTTTCAAAATTAGGAGATTGTCCATTGCGGGTTACCGTTTCATACATAAGTTAATTAGTGTAAAAAAAGTGTAAGAAATGAGGGCCGACATGAAGGTTGCGACAATACTGGGCACACGACCAGAAATTATTAGATTAAGTTTGATCATCGATAAACTCGATCAATTAGCTGATGAACACATCCTCATCCATACAGGACAGAATTCAGCACCTTCTCTCCGAGATGTGTTTTTTAAAGAAATGGGCATTCGATCACCAGATTACATGCTTTCAAATACAGCTTCTTCATTAGGAGAGCAGCTATCTTTCATGTTCATGAAGGTAGAGCAAATTCTCCTCACACATCAACCAGATCGTATTTTAATTCTGGGAGACACGAATTCAGCTTTATGTGCTGTGCTTGCGGAGCGTTTAAACATTCCTGTCACACATATGGAAGCTGGAAATCGCTGTTTTGATCTTGAAGTACCTGAAGAGAAAAATCGTAAAGTGATCGATGCTGTATCTAGCTATAATTTGCCCTACACTCCTCAAAGTAGAGAAAATCTATTAAGAGAAGGGTTTCCATCAAACAGAATTTACGTTACTGGTAATCCTATTCTTGAGGTACTAACGCACTACGAATCATCGATTCAACAAAGTGACATTTTACGTTCGCTGAAGTTAGAAGAAAAAGACTATTTTCTAGTGACGATTCATCGAGCTGAGAATGTAGATCATCCGAAGAAATTGAAAGAAATCTTCGATGGGTTAACCCTCATTGCGATGGAATATAAGAAGAGAATTATTTGCAGTATTCATCCAAGAACCAAATCAAAGTTAACGGCAGAATATGCTGATAGCTTGGACTCGCTTATTGAACTGCACGAGCCGTTTGGATTTATAGACTTTGTGAGACTTGAGAAGTCAGCGTTCTGCGTTCTAACAGATAGCGGAACAGTGCAAGAGGAATGTTGTTTGTTCCGGGTACCAGCTGTTACAGTTCGATCCACAACTGAACGTCCTGAGACGATCGCATGTGGAAGCAATATGATCTCAGGCATAGATGCTGCGAGTATAAAACGAGCTGTTGATGTGATGCTTTATCATCAACCAAATTGGATGATTCCAACTGGTTATGAGGATTTAAATGTGTCAGACCGCGTAGTGAAATTTATTTTAGGAGGAATACAAATTGTTCCGTGACCAAACGATACTGGTAACAGGAGGAACAGGATCCTGGGGCCATGAGTTAATTAAACAGCTGTTGCAAAAATCGCCAAAAGAAATTCGTGTTTTATCGAGAAATGAAACGAGCCAGGTTGAAATGAAGAGGGAATTTCATCAAGACCCACGACTAACATTTCTAATCGGAGATATTAAAGAAAGAGAAGGTTTATTAGAAGCTGGAAAGGGCGTTGATTATTTATTCCATCTAGCTGCATTGAAGCACGTGCCTGTCTGTGAAGACCAACCGATTGAGGCTTTAAATACAAATGTTATCGGCACACAAAATGTGATTAAAACGGCGATCGAGAATAATGTGAAGAAAGTTGTTTACATTTCGACAGACAAAGCTGCAAATCCATCTAATTTCTACGGGTTTTCAAAGGCAATGGGTGAGCGGTTGATCATTCATGCGAACACGCTCAAGTCGAATACTACCTTTGTATGCGTGAGAGGTGGAAACGTCCTTGGAACAAACGGAAGCGTCATTCATGTTTTTAAAAATCAAATTCAAAACAAAGCTGAAATCGGCATTACTCATCCAGAAATGACGCGTTTTTTCTTAACGATTGAAGACGCCATTAAACTACTATTCAAAGCCACGTATGAAAGTAGAGGCGGCGAGATTTTTGTTATGAAGATGCCAACTTGTAAAATCATAGATCTTGCGGAAGTTCTCATCGAGGCATCGGGCGTCCAGAACGTAAAAATACGTGAACAGGGGATAAGACCAGGAGAGAAGCTTCATGAAATTCTTTTCTCGGAATATGAAAGTCAATCAACAGTATACTACGACAAAGAGTACTTCGTTATTTTGCCTGCAATCAAAATTACTGGTCTGAATGAGAGATATGCGAACTTCCAGCCTGTTACTCTAAAAAACTATAACTCTGGTGAAGACGTTATGACGAAAGCAGAAATCAAAGCCATGCTTATTAAAGGTGGGTTCATCTAATGAAGCTGCTAGTACTTGGAGGAAAAGGAATGGCAGGTCATGTTCTGACTGCCTATTTCAAAAAAAAGTATAAAGACGTTTATTTCACTTCAAGAGATGCTAGTGATCCAAACGGATATGTGTTAGATGTTCTTGATACCGTGCAATTAGAGTCGGTCATCGATGAGGTCCAGCCGGATGTTGTGATAAATGCGATTGGCGTGTTGAATGAGTCTGCAGAACAAAATGAGCAACTTGCTTTTCAGGTTAATGCATTACTGCCACATCAACTTGTGAAATTAATGAACCGTAGAAAAGGTAAAGTTGTTCATATAAGTTCAGATTGTGTCTTTAAAGGAGATAAAGGCAACTATACAGAATCAGATCAGCCTGATGGAATCACGGTTTATGCCAAATCGAAGGCGCTCGGAGAAGTAACGGAATTCCCTCATTTGACAGTCCGAACTTCCATTGTAGGACCTGAACTAAAGGGAAATGGGATTGGTCTCTTACAATGGTTTCTCAAACAGAAAGGTGAAATAAAAGGGTTTGATCAGGCGTTCTGGAATGGGGTTACGACATTAGAGCTTGCGAAAGCGATCGACTCTTTAATCCAACAAGAAACGACAGGGCTATACCATCTGCATGCACCTGAGACAGTTTCGAAATTTGAGCTACTTACTCTTTTTAAAGAAGTATTTCAAAAGGAAGATGTAACAATTGTCCCTTCTAGCGAATTAAAGTTAGATCGAACGATTGTTCATACTCGTACTGATGCTTTTTACGACGTACAACCTTACCGAGCTATGCTTCAGGAGTTAAAAGCATGGATGAAGGATTATGCCTAAACAAACGGTTCTTGTTACAGGGGCAACTGGTTTTACAGGGGCTCATGCCATTAAGAAATTAAAGCAGGACTATCATGTTATTGGAATATCCCGCAGTGCAAATCCTAAAATGCTTCGTGTAGATCTTAGCGATCAGTATGCTGTAAATGAAATGATGGCCAAAACAATGCCCGATATGATTCTTCACTTAGCAGGACAAAACCATGTCCAACAGTCCTGGGAAGAACCAGTCTCTACTTTTGAAACGAACGTGCTCGCTACGCTTTATCTTTTGGAGGCAGCTAGAAAACACGTGCCAAACTGTCGGATTGTCATTGTTGGATCTGCTCTTCAAGCAGAAAAAGCGTATCCTCACCCATATAGTTTTAGTAAATCACTCCAGGCCAACTTAGCGAAAGCCTGGGGAGATTTATATGGGATGCAAACAATCTTAGCTGTTCCATGTAACTTAATCGGTCCCGGTCCATCTACTGGTGTTTGTTCAGCGATTGCAAGACAGCTAATTAACGAAGAGAATCGGGATAAAGATAAAGAAATACAATTATCTAATGCCTTTGCTACGCGAGATTACCTTGATGTGAGAGACGCAGTGAGAGCATATCAAGTGCTTCTAGAGTATGGTGAAGTAGGCATAGCTTACGAGATTGGAAGTGGGTGTTATCGAACCCTTGAAGAAGTTATCGCTGAATTTCAAAAGCTAATACCATACCCTATAAACGCCTCATATCTAGAACGCAAGAAGGAACAGGCATCATTGAACTCATCTAACAAGATGAACAAACTTGGTTGGAAGCCAACTATCTCATTTGAGAAATCTCTTAGGGATATGATGGAGTATGTCAAAAAATCTTAAAAGAAAAGAGGGAGAGTATGAAGAAAGTATCAATCATTATCCCCTTTTATAACTGTGAATATATTGATGCAGCGATTGAAAGTGCGTTGGCCCAGACGTATAAGAACATTGAAGTGATCGTGATTAATGATGGTTCAACGCTCTATACAGAGAAAATTAAACCTTACTACGGACGAATTCGCTATATTGAACAGGGAAATAAAGGGACAGCAGGGGCGTTAAATACGGGAATTGCTAATGCAACAGGTGATTATTTTACATGGCTCAGTGCTGACGATTTCTATTTACCACATAAAGTAGAACGGCAAGTAAATGATTTAGAAGCATCCGATCGCGTGATAGGTTATTCATCCTATGTTTTGATGAATGAATATGGAGAAGTAACAAGCGGATCAGTGGGGGTTTCTTTCCGGGATCGATTTGCATTTTTGCATCATTTAAGAAAAGGTTGTGCCATTAACGGCTGTACAGTTATGGTCCAAATGGATGTGTTGCGAAAGTTAAATGGATTTGATGAAACATTACGTTTTACACATGACTATGATTTATGGGCGCGTATTGCAAAGGATCATGCCTTTTCTTATATAGACGAATGTCTTGTTCAATACCGGGTGCATAGTGAGATGGGAACAAAACGACACAGTGAAGCCATTCGAACAGAACTTCGTCATGTGAAAAAGAAAGTTAGAATGCTCCTTCAAGAAGCGTATCTGAAAGAGCGTATGCAATTATGAAATTCACCTTCCCAATCATTACTCTATGTAAAGGCGGCGCACAAAGAATGCTGGCTGAAATAACGAATGGTCTCGTAGACCGTGGCCATGAAGTCATCATTCTGATGCCAAAAACCGGTGTGATTGAATATCCAATAAAATCAACTGTCAAACGAACGACAGAGCTATACGGGATACCAGAATCTTCTTATCCGAAAGCAGATGTTATTGTATCGAACTATTATACGCTTATTGAGGACGCCGAAAACGCTAGTAGGAACAAGAAAGGTATTCACATAAGAATAAGTCTGTGTTATGAACCAACCTTTTTACCTGAACAAGAATTATCCTTCCCAAGTTATCATGTAACGCCAAACCTCATTGTATTATCGAAATGGCAGCAAGACCTGATTCGATTAAATCATGGCATTACTGGCTCAATCGTACCTGTAGGAATTAGTGACCAATTTTATAATATGGGTACACGGTTATTAAATAAAGTCCCTAATCTTACAGCGATACTAAGAAGGCCTGAAGGAGGTCATTCCTGGCATCGTGAGCAAAATTACCTATTGGAGCAACTGGCTATTGTTCAAAAGTCATACCCCAACGCCAAATACACATTGATTAGTCCACCTAATGAGTTGGCTGCTTCTAAAGCGCTTCAAATGATTAAAGCATCAGGGAAATATCGCTATCTCACACCGGCTGATGATCGAGAGTTGGCTTATCATTACAATGAAGCAGACATATTTGTCAATTCTTCTACGTATGATACGGCTTCACTTCCTGGACTTGAAGCCATGAAGTGTGGAGCTGCACTCGTCACAACGTATAACGGAGGTAATTTAGATTATTGCAAACACGGCGTGAATTCCCTGCTTTCTTACCGCTATGAAAATCGACTAGCAGAAGACGTTATGACACTACTAAGCCAACCAAATCTAAGAAAAGAGATCGCATTAAATGGAGAGAAAGAAACAGAGAAATGGACGTGGAAGCGAAGCGTCGACGCCTTTTTGAATGCTGTTCACTCCATAATAAAAACGACCGGATAATCCGGTCGTTTACTGTGTATTTGGCTTCCAATTCGTTTTGCCACATGTGCGGCATCCTTTTATTTGAGTAGGCCGCGACTTTCTTGTTCTTCTTGTACGCTTCACTTTTTTATATAATTCTTGAATATCTGCTTTCTTCATCTTTCTCCTCCTGACAGGCTTTTCTATACCTTTGTACATCTTATTCTGTTAGGAAGAGTAAGGTGTGAAGTTGATTACTTCTTCTGATGAAATGGGTTAATGACTGATGTTTTCCGCTGTTTATGATTAAACTTAAATGGATCAAAAGGAGATGGTTCAAAAAGTGTACTGGACTGAGAAAAAGGGTTGATTGGCTGATGATTTTGATTTAGAGAAGTCGTTTGCTGCTCTGTTTTTTGTTGAGGAACGATCGCATCAGGAACATCTGGCCACTCAGACGGAGGGTGATCCGTTTTTTGATGTGATGCAAGCGTTGGATTCACTTCTTCTAAAACGTTTGTAACTAATCTTTCATACATACCGATTGAAATGTGATGGACCGGCTTGAAATAGGGTTTCATAAAATACTGAATGATCATATAGGAAATCCATTCAATTGCAGTATAATGATCATCTTCTTTAATAAAGCAAGTCATTGTGGATCCATTGAAAGGAAGCCAGGCATTTTTGTGAATTCTTTTTTGTAAATCAAGGCTCTTATAGTCGAGTGCTTTCGGGCGTACTTTTTTGTTCCCGATCAAAATGGATAGTGGAGAAGCGAGGTGTGAGGCTACATCCATTGTGATCGATAGGTCACTGTTTTCTTCCATATGTGTAGCATCGATTCCCGTATGCCTTACTAACTCCATAAGGGAATAAGCATAGTGGCTCCACTCGGAAGTGAGATGCAGCTTCTTCCCTTCTAAAGGCATCGTAAGAACATTGTCGTTCATCTGCAGCCCCCAGTATGGGAGAAGTAATAATAGCGCATTTAATTCTTCGCTTGAGAGCTTACAAATCACTTTATCTTTCCAGATGAGATTTATCAAAAAATCTTCTCCTTTCTTCTCCATGAGAAACGCATATGAAATTTGGGCAGCTCCTTCTGTTGCATTTCTGTGCTAATTCCATAGTATGTAGTGAATCAACCTATCATGTGAAAGAAAGGAAGGAACGATATGGGTCACAAACAACATAAGCAACGCACCGTTCCTACAGCTACAAATAGCCTACAGGATGAGTGCATTCGCGTTCAAAAAGTATACGATTGGGTAACCGATCAGCTTTCTGTAAAGAAGAAAATCAAATTTACAGATCATGAGCTTAAAAAGATCGAATGTGCTATGGAAGATCCAAGCCGCCGTCCCCTTCGTATTGTATGTAAAACACCAGAAGCACCTCCTTTGTTCCCACTCTCAGGCAGCGAGCATACAGAAGATGACTTTTTCTGTGAACAAATTGGAGAAAAACGGGATGTTAGCGTAGCAATTCCTGGTGGGGGATTTGCAGATGCTCAACTCGTTGACCTTTTATTTACAACTGATGTAAAGGTGAAGGTTGTCGACCGACATGGCGATTTAGTAACAGAGGTCGATTGCAACGCATCTGTTCTTGAATCATTTGTGCTATGCTTCCCGAATGGAACAGATCTCTTCTGTCGAATCACTAAAATTGTATGCCGCATTCCTTCAGGAACTGTATTATTAAACTGTCCTGCACCATCTTCATTTGATCTAGAAGTTATTTTCTGTGTAGACATTCAAGTAGAAGCTGAAGTGAAACTAGAGGTTCTTGCGAAGTTCTGTTCACCTCGTGATAATGATCTAATTGCACCTGACTTGATCGATGAGTGTCCTCCAATTGAATTCCCGGAACAGTGTCCAGACATCTTCCCTCGTCCAAATTGTGATTGCTCACTAAGTGGGGAAGCGAGTGGAGAAATAGACTGTGATGATGATTCTGGTAAAGCAACATTGCTTGTAAACATTTGTGATAATTGTAGTCTTACTGGAAGCTCTATGAAACTTAATTTCCATGACACAGACTCAAGCGATGGAAAGAACGATTTTACATTCACTGCAACGAGTTTTGATCAAGATACTCTTAAGTGCGAAGAATGTGGAGATGGTTTGAAGTTCATCGTTGAAGGTAGCGGTGTAACGGATCGCGGTCGTACGTTTGACTTTAAACTTGCTGTAGTTGACGCAGACGATGATCAGTGGTTTGAAGTGCATTTATTAAACCGTAGAGGAAAAGTTGTCTTTAATACAGGAACTGTGGAAGTTGACGAAGGCGATCTTACCGTTGATGATTGCATCACATTTGATGATATTAAATACAAGAAACAGTCATAAATCAGTAGTGCAGGAGATCATATCCTGCACTTTTTTGTTATGAAAAGAGACCTATCACTCATACATATAGAATGTAGCACTGGTTAGAGAGGGGGAGGTTCCATGCAGGGTGAAAAATTGAGTTATTCTCGTCTCATTTCACGTACGAAATATTTTCAAGAAAAATCGCTGGAACTTGAGAAAGAACTTATTTTTGCGAACGATCAATTAGCTTCGCTTGAGAAGCAAATCGAGTTAAGCAAGGAGCAGGAGAAAACGATTGCTCATTTGCAGGAAGAGTTAAATTTATTAGAAAAAGAGCTTGAAAATCAGGCAAAAGAGCATGTGCTGATTAAGGAAGAAGTAGAAGAGAAGAAAAGTGTTGCGCAAGATGATGTAAGGATACAAGGATATGAAAATCTTCTTGCCGAGATGCAAATAGAGATCAATGAAAAAGACAAGCGGCTTCAGCATTATCAAGGAAAAGTGAAAAACCTTGAGAAGCGGGCGCAGTATCAAAAGAACGAAGAAGTATCAGAGTCAGTCAAGGAAACAGATGAAATAGCTGCGACTTACGCTGTGAGCTACTTCAATACTTCTATAATTATTAGCGATAAGCAGACGGTTATAATTCGTGGAGATTTACAAATTGAAAATTGCGGAACAACGAAATTGCGTAATCCTTTTGTTTGCTTTCGCTTTTTGCCGAGAGAGGCCGCTACCTTAAAAGGGCGTATTTATTCCATTGATGATGTGGAGACAAAAGGCGTTGATGCAAGCGATCGAATTCAGTGGGTATTTCCTGATCATGATTGGTTAGAGAAATCAAAAGAGAAGGGAGAAATTTGGATTTCTCCGTTACACCCAGTGATATTGAAGCCTGGAGATAAGATCGGGATCGAAAGTTTTCAAATTCCAATTAAATCTGAATTTAAAGAGCCTGTTATTATTGAAGGATTTGTTTATTTTCAAAAAGAGAATTATAAAATAAAAGTTTCAAATCAAATAGCCTTGAGCTACTAATATAGATGGCGCCCATACCCACTATCCTCCTCCTGCATAGGATAATGTGAAGTAAGAGGATAAGAGGGGGAGGATTTAGAATGTCTGAGAAGAAGAGAAAACCGCAAGTCATTCACGTTGATAAACTGATCGTTAAAGCTAATGAAGTTATTATCCGCAATGACCGTGAACATAAACGATATGAAGATATAGAAGAAAATAGAGAAAACAAGCGAGACCCATGGGGGTTTTTTGGATCGAATGATGAGGAGAAAAGGGAAGAAGCAGAAGATACGAACAAAGGTGGCTTTAATTGGTTCTAAGAGCAGAATATTCTGCTCTTTTTTTGTTGTGAAATCATTCAATATTTTATTACATAATATGGTCGATGGTTTAAGTGTGATATGTGTATGTATTAGAAGTAAAGGGGTGTTCCGCTAATTTTTCTCATATTAGAAAGAGATCATCATATATTGTTTGAGATGCAACTTAGTAATGACAGACCTTCCAAAAATGACGCGGGGATTTTCACTTCAGATAGGGTCATCTGGATCAAGTGAGGTGATTAAGTCGCTTGAAGTGAATAGGGTAAGGAGGAGAGAAGTTGCTTATTTTGACGACTGGGCCAATTGAAAATAAACCTACTAATGGTATCAGGACAACGCAACAGGTGACAATCAAGATTTCGAATCGTAGTCCTATCAATACCTCTACAGTAGAAATAGTGGGGAAGCAACTAAACGGAACTCAGACGGTGTATGTCTTAGAACTAATAACTATTCCTGTGAATGGTGTCGTTTCAAAGACTTATTTTGCAGATCTTGATGGTTATCAATTTTCGTTTAATATCACTGGCCTTGCAATGGCGCAAACAGGAATATCTGTTTGGGGAAAGTCGAACGGCACATTGCAACCTGCACATAGACTTGTTCTATCTGAATTGAAAGTAGATTAAATAGCGGAATTTTACTTTCCTTAACAAACGGTTGAAGTGAAGCTTTTAATGGGAAAAGGGGGGTAAAATGCCAATATTATACACTGGGCCAATCGAAAACGCTCCAGTAAATGGTGTCAGAGCAACACAACAGTTTTCAGCGAAAATAACAAATCGAAGTTCAACGTTGAACGGAACTGTCTATATCGAAGGATATATATTAAGTAACACCAGAACTTTATATGTTCAAGAATTGTTCAGTATTGCACCGAATCAAGTTATAACTAAGACTTTTGCGGCTAATTTTGATGCATTTGAGTTTAATTTCACTACGGGTGGGGCCGCTGAAAAAAATATTGAAGTATCTGCCTGAGGTAAAAACGCTGCAGGTCAATTGGTCACGGCCCATCGTTTGGTTTCTTCTGAATTGATAGGTGCCCAATTGAGTGGAGCCACTGGAGCGACCGGGGCAACCGGAGCAACCGGGGCAACCGGAGCAACCGGAGCAACTGGGGTAACGGGAGCAACTGGAGAAACGGGAGCGACTGGAGCAACCGGAGCAACCGGAGAAACGGGAGCAACCGGAGAAACAGGTGCAACCGGTGAAACAGGAGCAACGGGAGCAACCGGTGAAACTGGGATAACCGGAGCAACCGGAGAAACGGGAGAAACCGGAGCAACAGGTGCCACGGGAGCAACCGGAGAAACGGGTGCATCCGGACCCACCGGGGCAACGGGAGCAACCGGAGTCACGGGAGAAACAGGAGCAACCGGAGCAACCGGAGCAACCGGAGCAACCGGAGCAACGGGTGCAACCGGAGTCACGGGAGCAACGGGAGCAACGGGAGCAACGGGAGCAACGGGAGAAACAGGAGCCACGGGAGAAACGGGAGCAACCGGTGAAACCGGAGCCACGGGAGAAACAGGTGCAACCGGAGCAACGGGTGCAACCGGAGTCACGGGAGAAACGGGAGCAACCGGAGCAACCGGAGCAACGGGTGCAACAGGTGCAACAGGTGCAACCGGTCCTACTGGAACTATAGATCCAGATGTAACAATTGCAAATGTAGGTCCAAATGTCAGTTCACAATTTAGTGAATTAAGAACGGCTGCCAAAACGCCTATTATTGAATTGACTTCCGTCTACGGTCTATCTGATTTACGAGATATTGTTTCAACTACTGGTAGTGCAACCGTTTCAAGCAATGATACTGAGTTTGTTTTAACGACTACAGCCAGCGGAGTTGATTCAGCAATATTGTCTAGTGCGGAAAAAGGTAGGTATCAATCTGGCTACTCTGGAGAGGCAGGTATTGGTGTCCGTCTTCCTGATCTGCCAACAGGCACTCAAGTTGTAAGGTGGGGATTGTTTGATGATGAAAATGGTGTTTTCTTCGGAGTGGATGATACTTCATCGTTTGTAGGAATTAGGAGAGGCGGTGTAGATACGGTTATTCCGCAAGCTTCTTGGAATGTTGATTCGCTTGACGGAAGTGGTCCAAGTGGAGCTACATTAGGTTTATCTAATGGTAATATATTCCAATTAGATTTCACATGGTATGGCTATGGTGTCATTGAGTTTCGAGTTGTCATTCCGAACCCTACTACTCTTGCACAAGAAGTTATAACCGTTAATCGTTATGCTCCAAGTGGAGAAACGAGTCTTGCTGATCCTAACTTACCTTTACGAGCCGAGATTAATAATGATGGAACTGCAAGTGCGCTTCAGGTATTTGTAGGAGGAAGGCAGTATTCAATTATAGGGAACTACAACCCAACATTTAGAATCACATCTGAACGACGTACGATCACAGCAACCACAACATTAACACCCGTTATTTCATTTCAACGTAAGACTGAATTTCCCGCAGGGTCAGGTAGGCCTAACTCAGTAAGTGTAACACTAGAGGGGATTGACCTAGTAACAAGTGATGATATTTATTATCAAGTCTTACTCGGTGGAACGCTGAATGGGTCCTTTGTCACCTTTCCAACTGTAACGACGAATATTCCAAACTCTGAAACGGCATTACTTGTAAATACTACATCCACTACATTAACAGGCGGGCAGGTACTCTTACAGGGTCTTGCAGCAGCTTCTACCCAGGGGAACAATCGAGTGCTGGCATCTGCATCCTTGTTGGATTTCGAACTCCCTGATACCGCATTTGTGACACTAGCCGTTGCAACATTTACAGGAAGTGGTTCCGTAGTTGCCACGTTCAGAGTAACTGAAGAATGGTGAGGACTTGCAGAGAATGGAGGGTTGATTTTGGCGGATATAAACATTACTAATATTGGCCCAAATGTTAGTTCACAATTTGATGAGCTTCGAACTGCTGAAAGGACTCCAATCGTAGAATTGACATCCGTTTATGGTGTTTCTTCTATAAGAGATATTGTGACTACGACTGGCGGAGGAACCGTTACAAATGATGCAACTGAATATAGCGTTAGTACTTCTACAGGCGGCACTGACGTTGCTACACTGGATAGTGCATTAAGGGGAAGGTATGAACCCGGGTATGCTGGTGAGGCGGGGATAGGAATCCGTCTTCCCAGTCTTCCAACAGGTACACAAGTTACAAGGTGGGGTTTGTTTGATGATCACAACGGGGGTTACTTTGGTCGGAATGCAACAGATACCTTTGTAGCTGTTAGAAGAGGTGGTGTCGATACGGTTATTAATCAATCTTCCTGGAATGTGGATCCGTTAGATGGAAGCGGTCCTAGTGGAGCAACTCTTTCGCTAAGTAAAGGGAACATCTTTCAAATTCTTTTTACATGGTATGGATATGGAGTTATTGAATTTAGAGTCGTATTGCCAAATCCCACTACTCTTGCACAAGAAGTTATTACGGTTCACAGATACTCTCCAACCGGAGAAACAAGTTTTGTTGATCCCAATCTTCCACTAAGAGCGCAGGTCGATAACGATGGTACTGCATCAGCACTTTCCGTTTTTGTAGGTGGGAGACAATACGGGATTGTGGGGAGATATAATCCAATATACAGGGTTACATCTGAGAGAAGGACGGTTAGTGGAATTGGAGCAACGTTAACACCTCTCATTTCATTTAGGAGAAAATCAGTGTTTCCAGCAGGATCAGGAAGAGCTAATTCTGTTCAAATTAGTCTGGAAGGAATTCAGGTTATTTCTTCTTTAGATGTTGCTTATCAGGTCTTAATAGGCGGCACAATTAACGGTTCATTTGGGAATTTCCCTACGGCTAATACGAATATACCAAATACCGAGACGGCTTTAGAGGTGAATAATTCGGCCACAACATATACACCGGGGGAAGTAGTGTTTCAAGGAGCAACTTCAGGTGGTTCTAGAGTTAGCAGAGTAGTAGGTATGGATGAATTAATAGATTTCACTCTCCCAACGAATGAAATTGTTACGCTAGCGGCAGTGAATTTGGAGGGAGGTACAGCGACAGTAACGGCTACATTTTTACTAACTGAAAGTTGGTGAAGCTAAAAATAACAGCTCTCTAATACTTGAATAAACTTTCTAAAACGGGTACTCCCCTGATTATGTTTAAATCATTATAGCATCCTCTTGTAACCATGGGAGTCCCGTTATTTATAAAAGACCAACTATACCACCATTGAAATAAGTGAATAGATCTATTTATTAGGAGGAATGAGATTTGGTTTCAATCAGTTTATGCTTAATTGTAAAAAATGAAGAAGCTGTATTAGGGACATGTCTTCATTCCATTCATGACATTGTTGATGAGATTAATATTATCGATACAGGATCCGATGACAAGACAAAGGAGATTGCTGAAAGTTATCAAGCAAACATTTTTGATTTTAAATGGGTAAATGATTTTGCGAAGGCTCGTAATTTTGCTTTTTCTAAAGCGACAATGGATTATATTCTATGGCTTGATGCGGACGATGTCTTTCTAGAAGAAGACCGTCAAAAGCTGAAGAAGTTGAAGAACGATCTCGATCCCTCTGTCGATTCAGTAAGGATGCACTACAACCTTTCCTTAGATGAATTTGGGAATGTGACTTCGAGTTTGATGCGAAATCGTCTAGTAAGGCGAGAGCGTCATTTCAAGTGGATCGGGGCAGTTCATGAGTATTTAGAAGTTGGTGGTAATATAATCAACAGTGAGATTTCTGTTCTTCATAATCCCATCCATCATGATGCAACTAGAAATATAACGATCTATAAAGAAAGGCTAGAACGTGGAGAACAATTTACTCCTAGAGATATGTATTATTTTGCTAATGAGCTTAAAGACCATAGCGAATTCGAAACGGCAATTGAGTATTATGAGAAATTTTTGGAAGGACAAAAAGGCTGGATCGAAGACAATGTGGCAACGTGTGCAAAGCTTGCTGACTGTTATGCTGCCCTTGGTAAGAAGGCAGACAGTTTGCGCTTTATCCTTCATTCTTTTTCTTATACTACACCAAGACCTGAATTTTGCTGTAAGGTAGCCAATTATTTCTTTGAAAAGAAGGATTATCAACCTGCTATATTTTGGTATAAATTAGCTACGAAAACAACCATTCAAGAAGATAATTTAGGTACCCAAAAGCGTTTCTATTCAAATTGGATTCCGTATATTCAACTTTGTGTTTGCTATGATGTTCTAGGAGATTATGAAACTGCTTATTACTATAATGAAATGGCGGGAGTTACTCGACCAGGTGACTCTAAATATGTGCAGAATAAACAGTATCTTGAAAAAAGGCTTCTTTCAGTTAAAAAGAAGGTTTTAATAGCAAGCCCGATTCGGCAAGATCCTGAGATTCTAAGGTATTTTCTGAAGTCATTGAAACGGCTAAATCAAGAAGGGTTATCATTTTATTATTATTTTATTAACGACAATAAGGATAAGAAATCAACGTTATTGTTAAAGGATTTTCAAAAGGAAATGCAGGAAGTGATGATTAAGGATATTGATTCTGAAGAAGAGTACCGAAAAAATCAGATGACACATTATTGGAATGAAAGCCTCGTATGGAAGGTCGCTCAATTTAAGGATGCAATGATTGAACATGCAAAAGAACATAAATTTGATTATATCTTTCTAGTGGATTCAGACCTTGTCTTACAAAAGGAAACGATTCAACATTTAGTTGCACAACAGAAAGATATTATATCCGAGGTATTCTGGACAAGATGGCAGCCTGAAGCGATGGAACAACCTCAAGTATGGCTTACTGACGAGTATACTCAATTTGAAAAAAAACCTGGTGAAGAACTAAACGATTCAGAAGAAGCACAGCGATATCGTGATTTCATCAATCAATTAAGGCAACCAGGTGTCTATGAAGTAGGCGGGCTTGGTGCATGTACATTACTTTCAAGGAATGCGCTTGAAAAAGGGGTATGCTTCAAAAAGATCCCGAATTTAACATTTTGGGGAGAGGATCGTCATTTTTGTATTCGAGCGGGTGCCCTTGGTGTTTCTTTATGGGCGGACACTCATTACCCTCCTTATCATCTTTATCGGCAATCGGACCTTGAAGGTGTAAATGATTACTTGGAGGAAGACGTGATTGAAATGCCTGTAGCGGATAAGAAACTGAAAACTTCTCAAAAACCACGAATTACGTTGTCTATGGTTATTAAAAATGAAGAGGGAAAATACTTAGAAAATGTATTAAGAAAGCACCTGGATTATATTGATGCGGCTGTGATCATAGACGATGGAAGCACGGACAATTCAGTTAGAATTTGCAAAAAAATACTAGAGGATATTCCGTTAACTCTTATTCATAATAGCGAATCCAAATTTTCAAATGAAATCACTCTCCGTAAACAGCAATGGGAGAAAACAATTGAAACAAATCCTGATTGGATTCTGAACATGGATGCTGATGAGATGTTTGAGGACGGCGTCGCTCAACAACTTAGAGCGCTAACAAACCAAGAAGAGTTTGATCTGTTTTCTTTCCGGATTTATGATATGTGGGACGGAAAGAACTATCGAGAAGATGAACAATGGAATGCTCACCATCTTTATCGTCCCTTTTTATTAAGATACAAAAACGATTTCATTTATAAATGGAAAGAACAGAAACAGCATTGTGGAAGATATCCTGAGAATATTTTTCAGCTTCCCAATAGCTTATCTTGTTTAAGAATTAAGCATTTAGGATGGTCTACCGAAGAACTGCGAGCAGAGAAATACAACCGGTATCTTAAACTAGAT
Source organism: Anaerobacillus sp. QJM3NY_17 (assembly GCF_056173665.1). Classification (NCBI taxonomy): domain Bacteria; kingdom Bacillati; phylum Bacillota; class Bacilli; order Caryophanales; family Bacillaceae; genus Anaerobacillus; species Anaerobacillus sp. QJM3NY_17. The sequence continues at coordinate 1,666,583 of NZ_CM149685.1, forward strand.
CCGGAAGCTGTATATGGAAAAAGAGGGCAGTATGAAAGTATTCTTGATCCTAATCCAAAATTGATCCAATGGCAAGAATAATAATTATACAGTTTAGGTAGATGATTGTGGTTCTTTCCATAAACATCTCATTTACCTATCACAATGATCCATATGATTAAGGATGTACGTTATTTAAAATTGGGATAAGGATTGGTAGTATAGATCGCCTAATCCTTATCTATTTTTTGTAGAAAAACACCTGTATCCTGTTGCCACTCCAATATTAATAAATCTTCAGCATGATCGATGTTATGCTCCTTAAGAACTTTATTCAACCATTCCTCATTGAAACCAGCATCATGAAGGTTTTCCCAGTCGATTTTCCCATCCGAAATAATATCAACTGATAAATAACCCTGTTTTGGTTTAAGATCAAAATCTTGTTTTGTCGGCTGCTGATAATCTGACTTCTTTAATACACTAATGCTTCCATTTGTTTCAAGAATGGCGAATTCAACTTCTCGAAGTGAGAAAACATCCTTTTGTCGAAGTAGATTTTGTAATTGATTGATATCTAACTTGTTTTTTTGAAGTTGACGCCGATTAATTTTTCCGTGACTGATCACAATAGAAGGATTTCCTTCAAGAATGCTTCTCGTACCTCTGAATTTCTGTGTAATCCATTCCACAATATAAATTAATATACCCCATAGTAAGACTGCATAGATAATTGAAAAAATATTGACTTCTTTGTCGTAAATCGCATTTCCTACAAGTTCTCCAAGTACGAGTGATGAGATAAAGTCAAAAGGTGTGATTTGAGTAATCTGTGTTTTACCAAGTGCCTTTGTTAGTACGAGTAAAGCTAGAAAGCCAACGAGTAGCTCTAACGTAATTGATCCAATACCCACAGATCACCATCTCCAATTCAATTTGCATCAATTTTAGCATGCACGAAAAAGGATGATTTAATTGGTTTTTTAGAATTTTTTGTTGATACGATTATATTTAAGAAAAAATATTCAGGTTGGAGAGAGGATACATTATTAATCGAAGGAGCTACAAATAAAAAGACACTGGTTAGAAACCAGTGTCATAGTGCTTTTATCATTGTGACGTGAGGTATCCCAGCGTCCATAAATTCTTCAGAAACTGTTGTGTACCCGAGTTTCTCATAAAACCCCACAGCCGTCATTTGTGCATTAAGCTTCATTTCTTTAAGGTTTAATTCTTTCGCATGTTTTTCAATTGAATTCATTAGAATCTGTCCGAGGCCTGTTTTACGATAGTCCCTTAGCACACAGATTCGTTCAACTTTAGCTATATGATCTAATACTCTAAAACGACCAGCAGCTGTAGGTTGGTGATCATCATAAGCTACAAAGTGATAAGCGTGTTTCTCGTGCTCATCAATTTCTAATTCAGCGGGTACTTTTTGCTCTTCAACGAAAACAGTCTGTCTTACTTGAAAAGCATCATCCAACTCTTTCTTCGATTGAACGACTTTCACTTCCATTAGCGAACTTTGCCAAGATGGAACGTTTCATAAACGGTCCACATACCATTTTCTAATTGATAAAGAAGCTGGAAGCGATCGATCGTTTCTTCGTGATTAACATCTTTCATCTGCAAGCTACCATATACATCAGAATGTTCATCATCCGAAAGGTTCTGTGCGATCGTAATGTGAGGAACAAAGTTGTAGTCACGTTCCGAAAGTGCCTCTTCAGGATTTAACTTTCTATGCAAATCATCAAGAACTTCATTGTCTTTCACTTTAAAATAAAGCACGTTGTTAACAGGGTTAAAAGATCCTACTTTATAAACATGCATTGAAAAAGGTTTAGACTCATCAGAGATTTTGTGTAGCACAGGTGTTAATTTCTGAATCTCTTCTTCCGTTGCATCAAAGCCCTCGCGTAAAGTCAAATGTGGTGGAATGAGCGCATAGTGCGGATCATAACGTTTTCGAAAGGAGTTAGCAACGTCTGCTAGTTTTTTCGATGGGAAAATTGCAATGCCGTATTTCATATTCCATTCCCTCCTGGTTAATATACTCGATTGCCATTAATGACAAGTCATATAATGTTCCATTTATAATTATACCAAAAATTCAAAAATAAGAAACGATTGACTCACTTAGAGTTTAAACATGTGTAAAAGAGAGCGTTTCATATCCGGTTGCCAGTTCTTCCAAAGGTGACCGCCTTCGAATTCATCATAGAAATAATCAAAATCTTTTTCCTTTATAATTTTATTTAATTTACGGTTCGGATTAATGAAATTTTTTGTTTTCCCATCTGTTGTAGGTACTTCTGTTTCTTCTGTTCCGATAATATGGTATAGAGATAGCAACTCAGGCTCGGCAAAGTCCTCTACCTTATTCATGATTGCCTCATCTACATATGGTGAATGAAGGATAGCCCTACCAAACGTTCTTGGATAGTCAAGAGAAGCGCGCAAAGCGACTGTAGCTGCTAAAGAGTCCCCAATTAATCCTCTTCCATAACCAAGATGGTAGGTAGCATACTGTTCATCTAAATAAGGAACAAGTTCATTCGCAAGAAAACGAAGATAATCATCTGACTGCTCTCCGTCTGGGTGATATTTTCTCCAGCGATCTTCCACACTTTTATAGGGAATCCCTACAATAATGAGCTCTTCAATTTCGTCATCTTCAATTAGTTCATCGGCTGTGCGGCCAAGTCTTCCTAATTTAAAGTAATCGCTCCCATCATTAGCGATAAGAAAAGAGTATTTGTATAGTGGTGAATAATTATATGGTAAATAAACTTGGAAAGGAATTTCTTCATTTAAATAGTGACTGTAGATGCTTTCATCTTTGTATGTACCTCGATTCATTGCAGTGCCTCCCGTAAAATTGTTGAAATAGTTTGATTGTTTGACAATGTAAAAAACATTAGTGATATAATGATTCTAACACATAATTATTTATCGTTTACAGAGAGGGGTCTTATTATGAAGAAGCGCATCCATAGTAGAGAAACAGAAGCAGCAGCAAAAGCCCTAATAAAAGAACGTGGCGTTACAATCGAGGATATTGCAGAAATTGTTTACGAAATGCAATCCCCATATGTAGATGACCTTTCCATGGAGGACTGTGTCGAAAGTGTTGAGGCTGTTCTCACAAAACGAGAAATCCAGCATGCGGTTCTTGTTGGAATTGAACTAGATAAGCTAGCGGAACAAGGGAAGCTTTCTGAACCACTTCAATCCATTGTGGAGACGGATGAAGGGTTATTTGGTGTTGATGAAACAATCGCACTTGGCGCCGTATTCGGCTACGGTAGTATTGCGGTTACGACATTCGGTCACCTTGATAAACAAAAATTTGGTATCATCGAAAAGCTTGATACAAAAGTAGGGGAAAGTGTTCACACCTTCCTTGATGATCTCATCGCCAGCATTGCGGCAAATGCATCTAGTCGCCTTGCGCATCGTCTGCGTGATCGAGAAGAATCCCTTGATAAAGAAGAGCGTGAAAAGCGAGATAAAGAAGAACGAATCGGATAAATGAAAGGGCATCGTTTCGGTGCCCTTTTTTCTAATATTTTCCCATGAAAGGATTGACAGTTCTTTAGAACTTCATGTATATTTATAAATGTCTTAATTGATCCGTTAGCTCAGTTGGGAGAGCGCTACCTTGACAGGGTAGAGGTCGTTGGTTCGAGCCCAATACGGATCACCATACATAATACATTCCAAGCGGCACCTCAACTTCATTGAGGTGCCACTTTTTTTGCATTGGATCAAGAAGTAAACGGAGGAGTGAGATCGGACATCCTTAAAATTCTGGTAAATGATCGAAATTATTTTCTTTCGTACCATCAGGCTCACTTCGAATAATTTCTCTACCATACTTTTGAAATACATCTACCCCCGAAAGTTGACCATTCTTTGCAGCGTCTAAAGCCTGGACATAATCTAGCTCTTCTCCCGTGTTTGTTTTAAAAGCAATTAAATCTCCATCCTCATTTTTGCGGACAGCCGTAATATGGGTGGAATTTGCCTCTGGTGGAGTATGATATGCCTCACTATTTTTAACATACTCTTCATAAGCTTGTTCAAAACGATCCATTTATGTCACTCCTTGTTAGTCTTTTGAAATTTCGAGTAATTTTGGTATTTCGAGTTGCCATTTGTTTGTGATCGGATCTTGTCGTGCAGCGAAATCAATCGTTGTTGTAATAACACCAGCATCTTTTATATAAATTTCGACTCTGGTTTTGACTTGTTGTTCAGCTTGATCTGTTTTGATCACTTTCCATTTTGTAAACGACAAGCGAGAGAGGTCGATTAATTCGTTCTCAGATAAAGGTGTAGAAACAATTCTTCTTAATAAAGAAGCATCTGTGTTATTGATCGCCAGCATGAGAACATCAACGAGCTGTTCAGGGGTCCGCTTCATTAAATAGCGATCTAACTGTCCTCCTGCTTTTAGAATCATTAAGTGATGCGCGGGATCTGGTGTAGGGGTGCGATGAGTCGTGCTATTTAAGAAGTGAAGGCAAAAGTGTCCGTTAAATCCATTATCTAATGCGCCAGCTCCATGAGGCATTCCATTCATGGAAGCAGCAATCATTTTCCCTTCGTATAGCACAATGACAGCCCTTCGTTTCCAACTCCATTCTTGATAAATCGCTTTTAAAACCTTTGTGTCCTTACTCGTTAACGGTTGTATATCTGCGTGCTTACTACCAGCTCTCCGTTGAACTTGAAATGAATTCCCGCTTTCAATATCAATCATTGTAAAAATCGATTTCCGAGGGAGGAGCTCATTTGCTTTTTCCCATGGCAGAAGTTTGATTTCACTATCGATAGGGAGAAGGTGATCAAAAGGTTCGGCAGCTATAGCGCGTGTAGGAATGACTAGCGTACATAATAAAATTAAATAAGTGAATAAACGCTTCATTAGCTCCCCCCCTTGTGTATAGTCATCATAGTTATTTTGCTCAAGCGATTCTGATGTATGCTATTTTATTAATCCCTAAAATGAAGCATACTACGATCGAGTTCAGAAGGGGGAATGGTAAAGGTGCACTTATTTCTAACTTTGGCCATAGCGTTTTCATCGATTTCAAACCATCACATAACGATTCACCAAAAAGGAGCACAGACTTATCAGATTAAGAAAGAAGAGTTATTTTCAAAAGACCTTGGTTATCCTTTTTATGAAGCAGATCGGGTGGAGGAATTAATGGATGAAGTAGATGTAGCTATCTCAAAGTCTCCAGTAAATGCCTACATTGATAACCAAGGAGCTATTGTCGATGGAGTCAATGGATACAAGTTACATCGAGGCGCTTTTCGAGAGAATTTGCTTCATAGTCTATACCTCAATAGTTCAACTTGGATTCAACCAGATCTCACCATTCTTTACCCAAAAGTAAACGCAGAGCTTTTATCATCCATTAGAAAAAAACAAGTGGGAGGGTTTGTTACTTATTTTAGGAAAGGGAATCTGGAGCGAACGAAGAATATTATGTTAGCGGCTGAGGCGATTAACAATGCTGTAATATTCCCAGGAGAAACGTTTTCTTTCAATCGAACAGTTGGAAAAAGAACAAAAGAGAAGGGCTATTTACCAGCTCCAGTCATTGTAAAAGGAGAGTTATCTGAAGGAATTGGTGGGGGGATATGTCAAGTGTCATCTACTCTTTTTAATGCAGTAGATCAAGCGGGCGTCCATATTTTAGAACGCTATTCCCATAGTAGAAGTGTTCCATATGTGAGACCTGGTAGAGATGCTACCGTGAGCTGGTACGGACCAGACTTTTCCTTTCGAAATGAATTTAATCAGCCGATCCTAATAAGGGCAAAAGTGATTGAAGGTTCAGTGGTCATTCATGTCTATTCATCTGAAGATATGTGAGTGGCTGAGTTTTACACGATAAAGGAAAAGGTTATTTAAATCATCCAGTAAAATGATGAGTCTAGGAGTTAAATACTATGCTCAATGCCCCGAGATGGTATAATGAGACTATTACACATAAAAGGAGACCGCGTATGGAATATAAAAAAACGAATCAGCAAACATTTTCCATGCTTGAAGTCGGCTCTGAACTGGAAAAGAATGATCTTCACCTCGAATTGATTGAAAAAAGTCGAAAGCTTGATCACATTTTTAATCATTCTAGAGATGGCATGACGCTTTCAGATCAAGAGGGAAACTTGATTGAACTCAACCAAGCATGCTGTGATATTTTTGAAATTGATATGGAATCGATTCAATCTATGAAGCTTGGACATCATGTTGCACCTCAGGGGCTTGAAACTTTGGAAGAAATGAGAAAGAATTTGATTGAAAAGGGATATGTAGTGGAGAAGCTTCCTGTTCTCCTTGAGAATGGCAAACGGAAATCCGTTGAATTATCGATAACGTATAAAGCTTATCGAGATTACAATTTATCAATTATTCGCGATGTTACCGAAGAGCAGGTATTGTTTGACCAGTTGATGGAAAGCAAAGATAAATTTACGAACATTTTTGAAAATGCGCTAGATGGTATTTTAATTTGGGACAAAGATCGGATGATTGTAGACGCGAATCCTGCTGCTTGTCAAATCTTTAAGGTCAGTTTAAATGAAATGAAAACGTATAATTTATTTGATTTTCTTGAAGGCGTCGATATTAAGATGGGGAAATCGTTTCAAAAAACGTTAGAAGAACAAGGTGAAATTAGAGGCGATCTTCAATTCACAATGCTCGGCGGAGAAAAGAAACAGCTTGAGTTTACAACGAAGAAAAGCGGATATGGAGATTTGTATTTAACCATATACCGTGATATTACAGAGAGAAAACAAATGTTCTCAGAACTAAAGCGAAGTGAAGAGCGGTTTCGTCAATTGTTTGAAAGAGCTCTAGATGGTATGGGTATCCTAAATGATAAAGGGATTATTGTAAAAGTTAATGGGGCATTTTGCGACCTATTTCAATTACAAGAGAACGAGGTCGTTGATAAGCATTATTCTTCATTAGAAAAAGAATGTGATATTGTGTGGGATCATCCTGCTGAATTAGGGAGAAGCGGCGAAGGAAAAATAATGAACGATCAAACAGGTGTCGTTCAAACATTTAGTTTTACATTAAGCTACCACATCTATCCTCAGCATCATCTTGTCATTATTCGAGATGTGACTCAGATTAAGAATGCGGAAGAACATCTACGTAAGACGGAAACAAGCCACGTTCTTGGTGATCTTGCGGCAGGGGTAGCACATGAAATTAGAAACCCGCTATCAACAGTGAAAGGTTTTCTTCAAATGCTTGATGGAAATGAAGCGGTTAATCAAGAACTTCTTAAAGTAGTTGGGGTTGAAATGGAACAGCTAGAGGAGACGATAAATGAATTTCTTCTTCTATCAAAAAGAGAGTTTGTTTCGTACGAAACGGTTCACATGAATCATCTAATGAGAGATTTAATTGAGCGCCTATCTAAAAAGGCTGCTGAGTATAGTATTGATATAATTGAAGTTTATAGTCATACGGATATTCAGTGCGTTTGTATCAGCTCACACATTAAGCAGGTCATTACGAACATTATGAATAATGCCATTGAAGCCATGCCACATGGCGGTCAACTTAGAATCAGTCTTTTGGAAAATAGAGAAAAAGAAGTAATTGTGGAAGTGGAAGATCAAGGCGTGGGAATACCCAAGCATCTGATTAATCGACTGGGTGAACCTTACTATCAAACTTCAGAAAAAGGAACTGGGCTAGGATTAATGGTAAGCTATAAAGTGATTAAGGAACACGGCGGTTGCATTGATGTTACTAGCCAAGAGGGCAAAGGAACTGTTTTTCGAATTAGTTTACCTTCAAGTCAAAAGTTAGGTAGTAATCAAGAGAATCAAGAAGTAAAGAGCGGGAGGGACAAAATTGATTGAAGTGCAGCAAATTCATCATGTTAGTTTGGCGGTAACAGACCTTGAACGGGCAAAAAAGTTTTATAAAGATATATTATGCTTGAAAGAAATGAAGCGCCCCAATTTTGATTTTCCAGGCGCCTGGTTTCAAATCGGTCAACAACAGCTTCATTTAATTGTGTATCCTGATGCTAATACGCTTCGCGGTTCAACCTCATTATCATCCAGGGAAGGGCATTTCGCTTTTCGTGTTACTAGTTATGATAATACGTTGAAGTGGCTGCGTGAAAAAAAGATAGAGGTTTATGAGAATCCAACGAGTAAAAGTGGTTTTGCCCAAATTTTTGTTTCTGATCCTGATGGCAATCTGATTGAATTGAATACAGAACAATAACAAAAGGACGCCTTCCAATTAGAAGGCGTCCTTTTGTTATTGTTTCGATGAGAATTCGTTGTGTTCTCTTTGTGGATTGGCGCTTTTTTGTGCTTCTTTCACAACTTTTTTGGCTTTCTCGGCACGGCGCTGATCTTCTTTAGCCTTTTCTTCAATTTGTTTAATATCTTTTCGAGAGTGATCCATGATAATGCTCCTCCTTATACTCTGCTTTTTGATAATAAGTGCTTGTTTGATGAAAAAGATGTTTTTCGTAACATAACCTAGTTAGAATAAAGAATCAAGTATTATCTGTTTATTCTAACATTTTAGTGCATTTACCATCATAAAATGGAAAGAACCGTTTAGGGGGGATTTGATGGTAGCTGTACTATTATCATTAGCCGCTTTATTTCTTGGACTTGCTTTATTTATGATAGTTGTGTGGAATGCTATTAAGACAGATTCTTCTAAGTCTGATCTTGAAATGTTCTGGAAAAAGTATGAAGAGATCATTCGTAAAGAAGATGTGCTTTAGCCCTTTTTAATGGGCTTTTTTTTATGCTGAATTATTGTTGGACATGCGTCTTAACAGGAAAATTGAAAAGATTTTCGTGTTTTCAATACATTAATTTAGGGTATTTTAGAAGAGAATTGAGGTGGAATCAAATGGGGATTCGTACAAAACTTAGAAGAAATCGAACTCAAAAAAAAGGAATGCCCCCAGGCTCGCTTGTTTATATAGGAGATGAGCAAACGGAGGAAGTCACTGTTTCAGCTATCGCATTTGACTCTCATGGAATGGAAGAGTTTGAAGATGTTTCGATAGATAAAATAAAGACATTGATTGACTCTGATCAAGTAGCTTGGATTAATGTAAATGGAGTACATAATGTTCAGTTGGTAGATCAGATTAGTAAAAAATTAGGACTTCATCCTTTAACGACAGAGGATATTTTAAATACGGATCATCGACCGAAAATAGACTTTTTTGAAGATCACTTACTTTCGATTGTAAAGATGCTTGATTTATCACCTGAAAGTACTGATCTTGACATCGAACAGGTGAGTTTTATATTAATGGAGAACACAGTCGTCACTTTTCAGGAAAAGCGCGGTGACTTATTTGATCCAGTTCGTTTACAACTTCAGGAAAGCAAAGGGAGAATTCGAAAGAGTGGGGCGGATTTTCTTTACTATTCCCTACTTGATGTAATCTTTGATCAATACTTGATCATTATGGATGAAATGGATGATCGTATAGCTGAGTTAGAAGGAATGATTATGGAAGATCCTGATAATCATTCATTACAAGATATTAATCAATATAAGAATACAATTCTGCAGCTTAAGAAAACGGTTTGGCCAGTTAGAGAAGTCGTGAACAAATTAATTAATCGGAAAGTCCCTTATATAAAAGAGGACATTTCCTTTTATTTGCAGGATATTCACGATCATATTGTCCAAGCAAATGATATGGTGGAGACTTCTCGAGGCCAACTTTACGGTTTACTGGATGTGTACTATTCCAGCTTAAGTATGAAAATGAACGAGATTATGAAAGTACTAACGATTGTTTCAACAATCTTTATTCCGTTAACATTCATAGCAGGAATTTATGGCATGAATTTCAAAAACATGCCGGAGCTAAGCTGGGAATGGAGTTATCCAGCCGTATGGATTGTCATGATTATCATAACTGGTTTAATGCTCGTTTATTTCAAACGTAAAAACTGGTTTTAGGAGGTTATTTGATGCAAAAAGTCGTTGTAGTAACAGGTGCTGGACATGGAATCGGTAGGGGAGTTGCGATTGCTTATGCCGATAAAGGCTATCGCGTTGTTCTTGCCGATGTGAATGAAGAAGGTTGCAAAGAAACAGCAGAATTAATGCATGGAGGTTATGGTGACATTATCTTAACAGATGTAAGTAAACCAGAATCCATTAAACAGCTTTTTCATAAAGTTGAAGAGAAGTATGGGCAACTAGATATCTTAATCAATAATGCTGGCCTAACAGCATTTAAACATATGGATGAACTAGGTGTAGAAGAGTGGGATAACGTCATCAACACCAATTTACGAAGCGTATTCCTTGGGTCTCGTGCCGCTGCTCATCTTATGAGAAGAAATAACGGTGGCTCAATCGTTAACATTGCATCAACGAGAGCGACGATGTCAGAACCGAACAGTGAAGCATATGCTGCTACTAAGGGAGGAATCGTAGCGCTTTCTCATGCGCTAGCAGTGTCCCTTGCAGATGATCATATTACTGTCAATTCAATTAGCCCGGGTTGGATTGAAGTAGAAGACTATGATGCCTTACGTGACGTGGATCATGAGCAGCATCTATCCAAAAGAGTTGGAAAGCCATCAGATATTGGACGTGCCTGTCTCTTCCTAACGAATGAAGAAAATGATTTTGTCACAGGTGAGAATTTAGTCGTTGATGGAGGTATGACTCGTAAAATGATTTATGAACATTAATCAATAGTTAACGGACAATCCCCATTCATGTTACTATAATAACAGACCTTCATTAGAGAAAAATTACAGGGCGAATCATGCTTGAGGGGACGTTTTAAATGGCAAAACATATGGAATTACCTAATTTGTATGAAACAGGAATTCAAGATCTTGTGATTTCAGCAGAAAAAGTAGCACATGTTCAGCTGACGAATCCTTTGGAGCACGCGATGCTTATTTTGATTAAATCAGGCTATTCGTCTATCCCAGTATTAGATACTGAATATCGTCTAAAGGGATTAATTAGTCAGCCGCTCATCCTTGATTCGATTCTAGGCATCGAGCGAATTGAATTCGAGAAATTAAGTGAATTAGTTGTTGAAGAAGTTATGAATACAGAAATACCTTGTATTAATGAAAAGGACGGTTTTTTCAAAGGGTTAAAGCTAGCAATTGATCATCCGTTTCTTTGTGTAGTCGATGATGAGAATATTTTTAAAGGCATTCTAACAAGAAGAGCGCTTCTTAAGTTTGTTAATCGTTATTTGCATGAGTCATCAGTTAGACAGTCTTAAGCATTTATCCCGGTACTATTACCGGGATTTTTACATATGGGGATGAATAAAATGAAATCGCTAACAAATCAAATCACATCAAGTATCCAAAACAAGGAAACCAATCGACCATTCGTACTTGGAGCCATTATTATTGGAATGTTCATGGCAGCGATCGAAGGAACAATCGTTTCAACAGCGATGCCTGGTATTGTGAGCGATCTTGGTGGATTCTCGACGTTTAGCTGGGTTTTCTCAGCCTATTTATTAATGTCTGCAATTACGGTCCTTATCTTTGGTAAACTTTCAGATCTCTTTGGTAGGAAACCGATCTATTCGATCGGTATTGTCATTTTTTTAATAGGATCTTTATTATGTGGATTTGCGGAGTCGATGGAAGCGCTTATCCTTTTCAGGCTTATTCAAGGAATTGGAGCAGGGGCCGTACAACCAATAGCACTTACAATTGTGGGTGATATGTATTCGATGGAGGAGCGGGCAAAGATTCAAGGGTATCTTGCTAGCGTGTGGGGAATATCGGCTATCGCAGGCCCGGCTCTAGGCGGTATTTTTGTTCAGTACATTGATTGGTCATGGGTTTTCTGGATGAACATTCCTCTCGGAGTTCTATCGTTAGTTGGCGTTGTTCTCTTGCTTCATGAATCGATTGATAAAGAACGGAAATCGATTGATTACTCTGGTGCCATCCTTTTGCTTGTATCGATCAGTGCATTGATGGTCGTCTTGATTGAAGGAGGCGTTCACTGGAAGTGGACTTCCTTACCTATCCTCACCCTTCTAAGTACATCATTCGTAGCTATGGCGATCTTTTTTAGAGTCGAACTTAAAGCGAAAGAGCCGCTAATGCCTCTTGGTATATGGCGCGATCCGGTTATCGCCATATCGAATTCAGTAACGTTTACGACGGGCATGATTTTGATTGGTGTTTCTAGCTTTCTTCCGACATTTGTTCAGGGAGTAATGGAGAAATCTCCTATTGTAGCAGGATTTACGCTTACGACGATGTCGATAGGATGGCCAATTGCGTCTACTATAGCAGGGAAACTCGTCATAAAAATCGGATTTAGGATTACATCAGTCGTTGGAGGAATTTCACTTATTAGCGGTTCGGTGATCTATCTGTTGATGACGCCAGCATTAGGACCAATCTTTGCAGGTTTTGGTTCATTTCTTATCGGTGTTGGCATGGGGTTAACGTCTACAACATTTATTGTAGCCATCCAAAGCTCAGTTTCTTGGAAACAGCGAGGAATTGCGACAGCTTCAAATATGTTCATGCGAACGCTTGGAAGTGCAGTCGGTGCTGCGCTACTTGGCGGTATTTTAAACAGCCGCCTTCAACAATATTTAACGAACCGCTCTTCGGGAGGAGATGTGAACCTTAATACAGCCAATCAATTACTTGATGAAACTAAGCGTAACAGCCTTGATCCATCTGTGCTTGATTTGTTGCAGAACGGACTCACAACCTCTTTAAAATGGGTGTATGGAGGAGTTGCAGTCATGGCACTCTTAAGCTTTCTGCTAGTACTCTTTATTCCAAAGCCTGATAAGAAACAAAACCCGGCTCGCTCATAAGCCGGGTTTTCCTATACGTGAAATGAATTCAATTCGGTTTTGAAAGGGATCATAAAAGCTAAAACGCTGATATCCTTCGATTGGTTTGTCTTTTTGTATTGGGATGTGGTGTTTTTCTAAATGTGCCTTTGCTTCTAGCAGATTATGAATTTCAAAGGCAGGATGTCTTTTCCCTGGCACAATAGTACTTTCGGTCCCAACATGTAATTCAATGTCTGCTGCTCTTAACCAGAAGCCTCCGTTTTTTCTTAAAACAGCTGGTTTTTCGATTTCTTCAAAGCCAAGTATCCCTATATAGAAATTCCTCGCAAGTTCCTCCTGGTCGTTTGGTATACAAATTTGAAGGTGGTGGAGACGAATATAATCGATAACCATGTTAATCACTCCTAAAATTGTGTATTAAATAAGCTGTAGCATACTTGTAGAATCAACAAAATGGTCATGGAGCGAAGCAACCAGTTTATTTGCACAAGAGAAAGTTTATTGGCCATTCGAACAGAAATTTGTGCTCCAGTGATAGAGCCAGCCGCAAGTGGGACCGCGATCGCCATGTTAAGGTGACCACTAAGTGAATAGACCATGACAGCCCCTGTACAACTTAAGAAGGTATTAAATCGTGTTAGACCTATCGAAGCAAGGTAGGAGATGCCGCTGTGACGAAATAAGTGCATTTGAAGAGTCGCCTGTCCAGGGCCGAACGTACCATCATACCATCCTATTAGACCAACGAACGGGAGTGCTTTGGTAGGAACGTTATGTGATAAATGAATTGATTCCTTCTTTTTCATAAATGATAAAGTTAAGGCAACAAGAAGCATTCCTCCGGCGAATAGTTGCAGCGCCTGTTGGGATAGTGACGAGGCAAACAATCCACCGAGGACCCCACCAGTTAAAGCGATAGGTCCTGTTTTCAGTGCTTCTTTCATGGAGAGTTCCTTCCTCTTTAATAAAACGAAAAAGCTAGAAAATGAACTAAGCATATTTGAAAACTTATTTGCTGAAATAATTGAATGAATGGGAAGACCGAGTAACATCATCGAGGGAAAGTTAATAAGTCCTCCGCTGCCAGACAAGGTTCCAACAAACGTGGCAATAAGACCAATGCCAAATAAGAAAAGCCATTCCATATGATCATCTCCATCGAAAATATCTCATGTCATAGTATAGTCTTCTTTAATCCATAATGAAATTAGATTATAATGATGAATTACAATAAGATTTACTTATGAGTAAATGGAGATTTATAAGAAAGGGGGCCTTTTAATGAGCTCAGAATATCAGGTTCTTTCGATCTTAGCGGAGGAAGCGAATATGCGAAGAGCGGCTGAGCGACTTTACGTATCTCAGCCGGCGTTAAGTCAACGCCTTCAATCGATTGAAAAGGCATGGGGGATACCGATTTTTCTTCGTTCGCAAAAAGGATTAACGATTACGCCCGCGGGTGAACGGATTATCGCTTTTGCTAATGATACGATTCGGAGAGAAGAAAAAGTATTTGAAGCATTGACAGCGCTAAGCTCGGAAGTGCATGGAACGCTGAAACTAGCGGTAGCATCTATCATCGGACAGTACTGGCTTCCAGCGGTGCTAAAGAAATTTGTTGAGCACTATCCCAGTGTCAAAATATCGCTAGTTACAGGATGGAGTAGTGACATATTACGGTACTTGTACGAAGATGATATTCATATTGGAATTATTCGAGGAAAGCCCGATTGGAGAGGGAGAAGTCAGTATTTGATTTCAGATGAGCTCTATTTGGTCGATACGTCCATTAAATCAATGGAAGAATTGCGAGAAACAGAAAAACCATTTATTCAATTTAAAAGTGACTCTACTTATTTTCAAGAAATACAGGAGTGGTGGCAAACCCAATCATTTGCGCCTCCAAAGAAAACAATTGTCGTTGATCAAATCGAAACGTGTAAACAAATGGCGTTAAATGGGATTGGCTACGCTATCTTACCTTCCATCAGCATTACAGAGAATGATAAAGAATATTTTCGGATTCCACTTAAAGATGGTGAAGGATTGCCATTAAAGCGTGATACCTGGTTATTAACAAATGATACCGCGATGCAATTGAAGCAGGTTCAGAAGTTTGTAGAATTATTAAGTGAATAGCCTGTAAGATTAGACTTCACGTGATCGATCATGTACGATAAAATGAGTAACATGCTGTGCTTGTATAAGCATGATGAACAAAGGAGGAAATACACCATGAAAATGATGGATGCAAACGAAATTATTAGCTTTATTCAAAACAGTGAGAAATCTACTCCTGTGAAAGTACATATTAAGGGGAACCTTGAGGGAATCGACTTTGGTAGCAACACGAAGTCATTCATTACAGGGAACACTGGTGTTCTTTTTGGTGAGTGGAAAGACATTAAGAAAGCACTTGAGTCTGAAGCTTCCAATATTGAAGATTATGTAGTAGAAAATGATCGTCGTAATTCAGCTATTCCAATGCTTGATCTTAAAGGAATTCAAGCGCGAATCGAGCCAGGTGCTGTTATTCGTGATCAAGTTGAAATTGGCAATAATGCTGTTATTATGATGGGTGCGATGATCAATATCGGATCTGTTGTAGGTGAAGGAACTATGATCGACATGAACGTAGTTCTTGGTGGACGTGCAACTGTCGGTAAGAACTGTCATATTGGGGCAGGTTCTGTTCTTGCAGGCGTTATTGAGCCACCTTCTGCTAGCCCGGTTGTCATCGAAGACGACGTTGTGATTGGTGCGAACGCAGTCGTTCTAGAAGGCGTTAAAGTAGGAAAAGGATCTGTTGTAGCCGCTGGTGCTATTGTGACTGAAGATGTTCCTGAGTACACACTAGTTGCAGGAACTCCGGCACGCGTTCTTAAGAAAATTGATGACCAAACTCGCTCGAAAACAGAAATCAAAAAAGAGCTTCGTCAGCTTCAAAACGATTAATTTTAATGGACATCAAAACCGTACGAAGAGACCTGCATCGCATTCCTGAAATTGGCTTTCAGGAAGTGAAAACGCATCGTTATCTTCTTCAGTTTATAGAAAAACTCCCACAGGACCGTCTCCAGGTGAAAACCTGGAGAACGGGTATCCTTGTATTTGTAAATGGAGAAAGTCCTTCAAAAACGATCGGATATCGGACAGATATCGATGGGTTACCAATCAAAGAAGAGACCGGGTATGATTTTCAGTCTGAGCATGAAGGGTTCATGCATGCTTGTGGACATGATCTTCATATGACGATTGCTCTTTCCGTTCTTGAGTACTATTCAACTCATTCCGTAAAAGACAATTTGCTGTTTGTCTTCCAACCTGCAGAAGAAGGTCCTGGCGGAGCTTTGCCAATGCTTGAAAGTGATGAGTTTAAAGCATGGAAGCCGGATCAAATGATTGCGTTGCATATTGCACCTGAGTACCCTGTAGGCACGATTGCCACACGCCCAGGATTGCTCTTTGCCAATACTTCTGAGTTATTCATTGATTTAGAAGGAAAGGGGGGTCATGCAGCGTATCCACACCATACACGTGATATGGTTGTTGCCGCTAGCCATCTCGTTACTCAGTTCCAATCTATTGTAGCGAGAAATGTAGATCCTCTTGACTCAGCTGTGGTAACTGTAGGGAAAATTGACGGAGGCACGAAGCAAAACATCATTGCAGAAAAGGCAAGGTTAGAAGGTACAATCCGTACTCTATCTGCTGATTCTATGTCCCAAGTCAAGCACCGTATTGAAGCTATCGTAAAAGGCATCGAGGCATCATTTGAATGTGTTGCTTCTATTGATTATGGCTCTAATTATTACCAGGTGACGAACAATGCCGAGCTGGTACAATCTTTTATGGAAGAAACGAGAAAACTTCAAGATGTCAACGTAGTGGAATGTCGAGAAGCGATGACTGGTGAGGATTTTGGGTATTTTCTAAAGGAGATTCCTGGATTTATGTTCTGGCTAGGAGTGAATTCTCCAGCCGGTCTGCATACATCTACACTCAAACCTGATGAGTCTGCGATTGAAACGGCGTATCTTGCGTTAACTTCTTATTTAAATAAGGTTGCAAACTAAGAAACTGATAACCCCCAGGCTAATGCCTGGGGGTTATTGTTTTTTTAGATTGACATAATAACTGAGTTTTTCTCTGATGAATGCTATACGTATAATTCATAAAACGTTGGTCAAAATAATAGAGTTAGAAATTACATATTCATAAGGAGCGAGGGAAATGAAACGAATTGCTGTAGAAGATACGCTATCTGATGTAGCTCAAGCTTTGCAAGCGAAAGGGTATGAGGTTGTATCCTTTAAACAAGAAAGTGATGCAAATGGTTGTGACTGTTGTGTTGTGTCTGGTCAAGATCAAAATGTGATGGGCATGCAAAATGCAAGCACGAACGGGGCAGTTATTAACGCAGATGGCATGACAGCTGATCAAGTATGTCAGCAGGTGGACAGTCGTTATCAATGAAAAAATGAACCTCTACCTAGGTAGAGGTTCATTTTCTTTAGCTATTGTTATTCTTTTTGACCCAATTTCCATTATCATTCTTTTCGTATTTTTCCTCCACAGCACTCCATGCTACTTTAAAAGCTGTTTTCTCAGAATCATATTGATCAGATGCGGAGTTGAACGCTTCTTTAAAGATATCCTGTGCGTGCGAAGGCAAGTTGTCTTTCACTTGATCTGGCAACTCGCTTTTAGAATTGTAAGGCAATATGATCACACTCCTTTGAAAGATCTGTGATATCTTTACCCAATGAAAGGAAGGGGCAAACGCTTATTGTTCTTTCTTTTCAATGAATACTTGATGAGGGAATGGGATTTCAATGCCATTTGCATCAAGAGCTTCTTTAATTTCTTTCCGTAGCTGACGCTCAACGCCCCATTGTTCCATGTTCTGAGTGCGGCATAGAACGCGAAGAACAACATCTGAAGAACCAAGACCTTGAACACCTAGAACATCTGGTCCTTCTACGACAGCTTCGTTTGTAGCCGCAACGTTGTCACACACTTTCTGAATCACACGGATCGCTTCATCAATATTGTCATCATAAGAAATACCAATATCTACAAGAGCACGCATATTACCACGTGAATGGTTGCTTAATGAGCTAATTTCGCGGTTTGGTACATAGTTCAATGTCCCATCAAACGACCGAATGTGAGTTGTGCGAAGCCCGACTTCTTCTACGATTCCTCCAAAGCCGCCAGCAGTTACGTAATCGCCAACGTCCATTTGTTTCTCTAGTAGGATAAAGAAGCCTGTCACCACATCACTTACGAGACCTTGGGCTCCAAAGCCGACAGCGAGGCCAATAATACCTGCACCAGCGATTAGCGCTTTAATATCAAAGCCAAAGGTTTCAAAGATGATCGCAACAACCATGAAGAGTAGAATATACGTATAAATACTTTTTGATAAATTTTTTAAAGTATTTGCTCTCCCTGGACTCATGTTCTGCTTCTCTGATACTTGAGTAAAGGTTCTTTCGATGAAACGATTTCCGATCGCTTTTACAATTGCATAAATGATTAGGATAGCAATTAACTTCAGGATAATTAAGCCAGTATCCATTAAGAAACCTTCCCAATTAATGTTGTCAACAAAGTTCAATAGACTTCCTCCTTTAATTCTCACTACATTATGTAGGATTAGCACTCGGTCAAATTATAGCGAAAATTGTCATGATAATTCAAGTGAAGTGTTAAGACGAGACGAATGAAATGATTTTCGCTATACTAAAGTTACCCTGTTTAGTGAGGGGTAAACGTGGGTACGATAGTGGAGGAAGGTCATTAACCCACATTAAATTAATTATTATTTAACATTGACTAAAAATAACTCGTGTACTATAATGTCATTTGTGGGCGAAAGCCGCAGGATATTTTCTAGGAGGGATTTACACATGGTAGAACGCATGGTAGGAAAACAAGCACCTCGCTTCGAAATGGAAGCAGTTATGACAAACAAAGAATTTGGCAAAGTAAGCCTTGAAGAAAATATGAAGAACGATAAATGGACAGTCCTTTTCTTTTATCCAATGGACTTCACATTCGTATGCCCAACTGAAATTACAGCACTAAGCGATCGTTTCGAAGAATTCGACGATCTTGATGCAGAAGTAATCGGAGTATCTACTGATACAATCCATACACACCTTGCATGGATTAACACAGACCGCAACGACAATGGTCTTGGTGATCTTAACTATGCACTTGCTGCAGATACAAACCATAAAGTTTCTAAAGAATACGGCGTATTTATTGAAGATGAAGGTGTTGCACTTCGCGGCCTATTCATCATCAATCCTGAAGGCGAACTTCAATACTCTGTTGTTAACCACAACAACATTGGCCGTGACGTAGACGAAACACTACGTGTACTTCAAGCACTACAAACTGGTGGACTTTGCCCGGCTAACTGGAAGCCAGGTCAAGAAACACTTAAATAAGATAGAAAACAACCTACCCCAGAGAGCATTGCTCTCTGGGGTTTTTGTATGACTTATAATAGCTAATCACTCGAATGTTACCTTCGATTTTAAGTTGTCTGCTTGAAAAAAATTGCTGCAAGAACTGTTCAGCTGGATAATTGTAAATATCTTCTCGATCTAAGGAGCATTCCCCTATTTAAATAATTCCGAATTTTAGGCCTAATAGGTGGTTATTTATTTCGAATTCCGATATATTATGTATATTGTCACTATTTTTTTAATGACTATTTACTGGCTGAAGGTGGTGTTGGAATGGAAACGTTTAAAAGATTGAAAGATTTTTATTGGCCATACAAAAAGCTTTTTCTATGGTCCGTATTTTCCCTTATTTTTGTCACGGGTATCACAGTCCTTTATCCTATGCTTCTTCAATTTACAATTGATGATGTCATTCTAAAGCAAGAATACAAATGGGTACCATATCTTGCATTTGGTTTCATAGGAATCATGATCGTAAAAGGGACTGCTACGTTTTTCCAACAATATCTAGGGGACTTGTTTGGAGTAACAGCAGTGTATCGACTTCGAGAGGAGCTTTACAAAAAACTTCAATATTTACCTTTTCGTTATTATGATAACGCGAAAACAGGGGATTTAATGTCACGCTTAACGGCTGACGTAGAAGGGTTCCGGTTTTTCTTATCATTTGGATTCGCACAAGTGATCAACTTTGTTCTTATCGTAAGCTTTAGTTTAATCGTGATGTTTGGATACTCTATTCCGCTTGCGTTAGTTACGCTTGGAATGCTCCCATTTCTCGCGATTGTGGTTTATCGATTCGATAAGAGAGTTCACCCAGCGTTTAGAGGAATTCGTAAATCAATGGCGCGGTTGAATACGAAAGTACAAGAGAATATTAGTGGCATTAATACGGTAAAGTCATTATCAAGAGAAGATTTTGAAATCAATAAGTTTGTTGACAGCAATACGGACTATCGTGATAACTACTTAACAACATCATACATTTGGGCTAAATTTTTCCCGCTCATGGAGTTTATCGGGAATTTATGCGTTGTTTTCTTGCTTTCATATGGGGGATATCTTGTGTTTCAAAACCAGCTTAAACCTGGTGAGTTAGTGGCTTTCTTTAGTCTTGTTTGGTATATTATCTGGCCAATCATGAACCTTGGATTCGTCATCAACACGTTTTCTCAATCCAAAGCATCAGGAGAACGTTTACTTGAGATTCTAGATGAGCCTGAAGATATTTATGATCGAGATGGTGCGTTGGATGTTGAACGTCTTGAAGGGAACGTGTCATTTGAGAATGTCACACACAAATATGCTTCTGATGATGACGAAGCACTTAAGAATATTTCGTTTAATGCTCCAAAAGGCACAACGATTGGCTTACTTGGGGCTACGGGAGCAGGTAAAACAACGATTACCCAATTGATTGCAAGATTTTATGAACCTAACGAAGGCGAAGTAGTAATCGATGGACGGAATATTAAAGAGTATACAGTGAAATCGCTTCGGAAAAATATTGGTGTGGTCCTTCAGGAGACGTTTTTGTTCTCGTCTACAATACGAGATAATATTGCTTATGGTGATCCCGATATCTCTTTTGAAGCCATACAGGATGCGGCAAAAAGAGCGCAGGCGCATGATTTCATCATGGAAATGAAAGAGGGATATGATACGGTACTAGGCGAACGTGGAATGGGGCTATCTGGTGGCCAAAAGCAGCGTATTGCTATTGCTCGTGCCATCCTAACAGATCCTAGTATTCTCATCCTTGACGATGCTACAAGCGCAGTTGATATGCAAACGGAAGTGAAAATCCAAAAAGCATTTGAAGAGGTTATGAAAGGAAGAACAACGTTCATTATTGCACATAGAATTTCTTCTTTGAAACATGCAGATGAAATAATCGTGTTAAATGAAGGTGAGGTTGTAGAACGAGGAAAACATCAAGAGCTCATTGATCAAAACGGCTACTACCGAAATATTTATGATATACAATATCAAGATCGTAAAGAGATCATGGCCAGACAAACTGGTTGAAATGGGGTGAAGGATTGAAACAAAATCGTAGAGAAAGGTTCCATTACTCTCAAGATACGGCAATTGAAAAACAATTCAATTGGAAACAAATGTCGCGCTTGCTTGAATACATGGAGCCTTACAAGAAGAGTTTGTTGCCAAAAGCAATCATTTCAATGTTATTAGCAACGGCTGTTAGATTGATCGTACCGATTTTTATTGGGGTATTACTATTTGACCATGCGATCAAAAATCGTGATCAAACATTGCTTATTCAATTAATTATTGGCATAGCTGGATTGTATTTGATTTCTTGGATTGCCAACTCATATCGAATAAAATGGACGAATGAGCTTGGACAATACATTATTTACGACATTAGACAAGGGTTGTTTAAACATATTCAGCGCTTGTCGCATGGATTTTTTGATAAACGATCGGCAGGTTCTATTCTTGTCAGGGTAATTAATGATGTGAACTCCATGCAGGAGTTATTTACGAATGGGGTTATTAATCTCCTCATGGATATTGTTCTATTGTTAGGAATCATTGTCATCATGTTTGTCTTAAGTCCTCAGTTAACACTAGCTATTATGATTATTTTACCGCTCATGTTTCTCATTTCTACGAGCTTGCGAAAACGTATTCGTCGTTCCTGGCAACAAGTTCGTATTAAGCAAGCCAAGCTGAATTCCCATTTGAATGAAAGTATTCAAGGAATTCGAGTGACTCAATCGTATACGCAGGAAAAAGGAAATATGGAATTTTTTCAGGGCGTTAATCATGAAAACTATGCTAGTTGGAAAGACGCGACTCAAAAGAGTGCGATTTTCAGACCTTTTGTTGAAATGTCCAATGCCATTGGTACAGCAATATTAATTTGGTTCGGGGTTTATCTTATTCAAAATGGGATGGACTACGGAGTATTTGTTACATTTGCTTTCTACTTAGGGATGTTCTGGGAACCAATCTCTCGACTTGGTCAAGTGTATAATCAGCTTCTCGTTGCGATGGCTTCGTCTGAGAGAATCTTCGAATTTCTTGATGAACAGCCGAATGTACCAGAAAAGGAAAATGCGAAAGAGCTTAAGGAAATGAAAGGCGAAATCACATTTGAAAATGTTGAATTCTCATATGATGAAAGCCGCAAAGCTCTGCATGAAATGAGCTTAACAATGAAAGCTGGTGACACCGTTGCGCTTGTGGGTCATACTGGATCAGGGAAGTCAACAATCGCTAATCTGATAAGCCGTTTCTATGATCCTACAAGTGGAACAGTTCGGATTGATGGAACGGACCTTAAAGACGTTAAACTCGATAGCTTACGTGAGAAAGTCAGCGTCGTTTTGCAAGATACGTTCATTTTTTCAGGTACAATTATTGAAAACATTCGATTTGGACGTCCGGACGCTAGCGATGAAGAAGTGAAGGAAGCAGCTAAAGCAGTAGGAGCTGATCCTTTTATTCAGCGCTTGAGTGATGGCTATGAAACAGAGGTAGAAGAAAGAGGTAACGTCCTATCAGTAGGTGAAAGACAACTATTATCGTTTGCGAGAGCACTTCTTGCGGACCCTCGAATATTGATTTTAGATGAGGCAACTGCAAGTATAGATACAGAGACAGAGCTGAAAATACAGAAGGCACTAAATGTTGTTTTGGAAGGCAGGACGGCAATCATGATCGCTCACAGGCTTTCAACGATTCGTGAGGCAGATAATATTATTGTTCTCGACCACGGACGCATATTAGAACAAGGAAATCATACTGAGCTTATGCGAAAAGGTGGAACGTATTATGAGCTTGTTAAATCACAATTCAATATGATGGACGCTGTATAGAAAGAAGCCAAGTAGGCTTCTTTTTTTTGTCCATTAATATGAATCAGACATTTCAATGGAGGTAAAACGAAAAAAATACAGAAGTTAATCTAAATGTGAACAGAATATTAACAAGAAAAAAAGTTTCGGAATTATACAGTTTGTGATACTTGTCACAATCTCATGAATGAGCCATAATAAAAGTGTAATTCAGAGGTACAATCGTTTCTATTGTGAATGATAAGGGAAGTTGAGTAACAGATGATAAGAAATTGGTACAAAGGGGATGAACAATTTGGAACTAGATTCAGCGACTCTAAGTCGCCTATTAACAAGTCTAACGTTAGGATTTCATATTATTTTTGCTACGTTAGGTGTTGGTGTCCCATTATTAATTAGCCTTGCTGAATGGATAGGGATTAAACGGAACGATCCTTATTACACATTGCTAGCGCGCCGCTGGGCTAGAGGATTCGTTGTTACCGTTGCTGTTGGTGTTGTAACTGGTACAGCAATAGGGCTCCAACTATCACTTTTATGGCCGAATTTCATGCAGTTAGCAGGGCAGGTCATTAGTTTACCGTTATTCCTTGAAACGTTCGCTTTCTTCTTTGAAGCAATTTTTCTTGGAATTTATCTTTATACGTGGGATCGATTCAAAAAACCGATCTATCACTGGTTTATATCAATTCCGGTTGTAATTGGCTCTACACTGTCTGCTTTCTTTATTTCCACTGTAAATGCTTTTATGAACTCTCCGCAGGGGTTTGATATAGTTGATGGTGTATTAACAAATATTGAACCACTCGCAGCGATGTTCAACCCAGCAACACCAACGAAAGTAGGCCATGTGGTCATGTCGGCATACCTTACTTCTGCTATTGTACTAGCTGCCATAACAGCATTTAAAATGCTTAAGGGTAAGCGTAGTACTTATTATAGGAAAGCTCTAAAGCTTACAATGACCGCAGGATTTATCTTTGCGATTGGGACGGCCGTGATTGGTGACTTTTCTGGTAAATTTTTAGCTGAATATCAACCAAGTAAGCTTGCAGCCGCAGAATGGCACTTTGAAACATCTGAAAATGCAGATCTTGTCGTGGGCGGATTTCTCGATAAAGAAACGGATGAAGTCAAATATGGGTTAGTATTACCAAACTTTTTAAGTATCCTTGCTCATGGTAATCCAAATGCGGAAGTAATGGGACTTGATCAAGTACCTGAAGATGAAGTGCCACCGCTATTTATTCATTACCTTTTTGACGGGATGGTCGGAATCGGAATGTTTCTCGCTGCTTTAACCTTTTTCTACGTGATTGCGCTAAGATTAAAACGATTTAACACGGAAAACAAATGGTTTTTACGGTTAATTGTTTTGGCGGGACCACTCTCAGTCCTTGCGATTGAATTTGGATGGATTTTCTCAGAAGTAGGCCGCCAGCCATGGATCTTATGGGATATTCTCAGAACAGGACAAGCTGCAACAACTGCGGATAGCGTCGGATGGATGTTTATCTTATTCCTTCTTCTTTACATTGTTCTTGGAACGCTTACTGTTACTGTTCTTAAGAAAATGTTCAATACTAATCCAGCTGAGAATGAACTTGAGGAAATCGCTAAATTGAAATAATTGCTTCGATTGAGAGGGGTGAAAATATGGACATTCAATTAGTAGGAATAACGGTACTATGGGTTTTTCTATATGGGTATTTGATCACAGCCTCGATAGATTTCGGGGCAGGATTCTTTGCCTATTATGGAGAACTCTCAGGAAAAGATCATATTATTAATAAAATTATTAGTCGTTATTTATCCCCGGTGTGGGAAGTGACGAATGTGTTCTTTGTTTTCTTTTTTGTTGGCCTAGTAGGCTTTTTCCCTGATACTGCCTATTATTATGGAACAGCTTTGCTTGTTCCAGGTAGTATCGCGATCATACTACTTGCCATTCGAGGCTCATTCTATGCCTTTGGAAATTACGGCGCAAAGAAAAGCAGAGTCTATACTTTTTTATATGGAGTGACAGGATTACTAATTCCAGCTTCTCTGTCCACAGCGTTAACTTTATCAGAAGGTGGATTTATTGAAGAGGTGAACGGTGAAGTTAAGTTTTTGGCAGGGGAATTATTTTCAAGCTTTTACTCCTGGTCAGTCGTGCTCTTAGCGATCGTATCGGTTCTATTTATTAGCGCCGCCTTTCTAACTTATTATGCTAGTCGAGCGAATGATCAACCTGCGCTTGAGCTTTTAAGAAAATATGCACTGTTCTGGAGCGCTCCAACCATTTTATCTAGTATTCTTGTGTTCGTAGCTCTTCAGCAGCATAATCCAGTTCACTTTGAGCGAATTCTTGATTATGCCTGGTTCTTTATCGCATCTCTTTTTTGTTTCCTTGTTGCAACATATCTCATTTTCAATCGGAAAAGATATGGTACGGCTTTTATCTTTGTTATGTTGCAATTTTTCTTCGCGTTCTTTGGATACGGTATATCACATCTACCGTGGATTTTGTATGACTATATTACAATCTATTCAGGATATACGAATGAAACGACGGGGATCTACCTAGTCTTCGCTTTTATTGCAGGACTCTTTCTCCTAGTTCCTTCTTTAATATTGCTGATGAGACTCTTTTTATTTGATGCAGAGTATGTCAAAGGGAATAAGAATAATAAGTCTTAGAGAGAATATTGACACTGATGATAAGAGTGGTAGGATAGTATTGATAGTGCGTCAGCATATTTGCTGGCGCGCGTTTCTTTCTGAATGAGTAGGAGGAGTGTGCGTTGAAAAAGCAGTTTGCCGTAATTGGACTCGGCCGTTTTGGAGGAAGCATTTGTAAGTCACTAAGTCAGCAGGGGATGGAAGTCCTCGCAATTGATATGGATGAAGATAAAGTGAATGAATTTTCTTCAGTGGCTACACATGCTGTGATCGCAGATTCAACAGATGAGAGTGTTCTAAAGAACCTCGGTATTCGAAACTTTGATCACGTTATCGTAGCGATCGGGGATAACATTCAATCAAGTATTTTAACAACTTTAATTCTAAAAGAGCTTGGCGTTAGCAAAATTACGGTTAAAGCACAAAATGATTATCACGAGAAGGTTTTGAATAAGATCGGTGCTGATAAGATTGTCCACCCGGAACGTGATATGGGTGTCCGAATTGCACACAGTATGGTCTCAAATAGCGTTTTAGACTATTTAGAGCTATCTGATGAACACAGCATTGTTGAGCTTATTGCTAACTCTAGAATGGATAATAAGACGATTATTGAACTTGATATTCGAGCGAAGTATGGTGCCAATATTGTCGCCATTAAAAAAGGTGATGAGATTATTGTATCTCCTCAAGCTGATCAGAAGATCTCCAAAGGAGACATTCTTATTGTAATAGGATCAGATCAGGACATTAATCGCCTTGAACGCCAAATTTTGAACCGAGATTAGTGAATAACAAAAAAGAGCCTGTCGCTTTTCGCGACAGGCTCTTTTGTATAATTAAATTTCCATAATGATCGGAAGGATCATAGGGCGACGTTTCGTTTTCTCGTATAGGAATGGTGCAAGAGTATCTGTAATTTCATTTTTAATTTCAGACCACTGACTTGTACGCTTTTCCATGACACCATTAAGATGTTTCGATAATAGCTCTTGAGCATCATTAATCAAATCACCAGATTCTCTCATATAAACAAATCCTCGTGAAATGATATCTGGACCTGAAAGAATCTTAAACTCTTTCATGTTAATGGAGACAACGACAATAACTAGACCTTCTTCAGAGAGAATTTTACGGTCTCTAAGAACAATGTTTCCAATATCCCCGATCCCTTTACCATCTACATAAACAGATCCAGATGGAATCTTACCGCTAATTGAAGCTTCATTCTCACTTAGAGCAAGTACTTCACCATTATCCATAATAAAGGAATGGTCTTGTGGAATTCCGCAATCCTGAGCAAGCTTCGTATGCATCTTCAGCATGCGATATTCACCGTGAATTGGCATAAAGAATTTTGGCTTAATGAGACGAAGCATAAGCTTCTGCTCATCTTGACCACCGTGACCAGATGTATGAATGTCACTTAGTTTATGATGAATCACGTCAGCGCCTGCACGAGAAAGCTGGTTAATGATTCTTGATACACTTACCTGGTTACCAGGGATAGGTGAAGAAGAGAAGACAACTGTATCTCCAGGAATGATTTGAATTTGACGATGCGTTGCATTCGCAATTCGAGATAGAGCAGCCATTGGCTCACCCTGACTTCCTGTACAAAGAATTGTTACTTTGTTCTCAGGTAGTCGATTAATTTGATTGGCATCAATGAACGTATCTTTAGGCGCATTAATATAGCCAAGTTCCTGTCCAATTGTAATGTTGGACTCCATACTACGACCAAATACAGCTACTTTACGTCCATTTTCGACAGCTGCTTCAACCACTTGCTGTAGGCGGTGAATATTGGATGCGAATGTTGCGAAAATAACGCGTCCGTCTACTTTTCTAAAGATATCTTGAATGGTTTCACCAACGCGACGCTCGGACATTGTGAATCCAGGTACTTCACTGTTTGTACTGTCAGAAAGAAGGGCTAGAACGCCTTCTTTACCAATCTCAGCCATCTTTGTTAAGTTAGCTGGTTCACCGACTGGTGTAAAATCAAACTTAAAGTCTCCTGTATGAACAATATTACCTGGAGGTGTCTTAACAACAACCCCAAAGGAATCCGGAATACTGTGTGTTGTTCTAAAGAACATAACAGAAGTCTTTCTAAATTTAATAATATCTTCTTCTGTAATTTCATTTAGGGATGCTCCACGTAGAAGGCCATGCTCTTCAAGCTTATTTCTAATAAATCCTAAAGCGAGCTTTCCTCCATAAATAGGAACATTAATTTCACGAAGTAAGTAGGGGATGCCGCCTATATGATCTTCGTGACCGTGCGTAATAAAAAGACCTTTAATCTTATCCTGGTTTTTTACGAGATAAGAATAATCAGGAATAACGTAGTCAATTCCTAATAATTCTTCCTCAGGGAACTTAATTCCCGCATCAACAAGAATAATTTCGTCTTGAAACTGAATACCGTACATGTTTTTACCGATTTCTCCGAGTCCACCTAAAGCGAAAACGGCGGTTTGATGATTTTTAACAAATTTCATAGTCTATACATTCTCCAATTCAAAGTGCTCTGATTTTTGCTCAAACTCTAAGAAGTCATCTTCCACGGTTTGAATAAATTCGATATTGATATCGCGTTCCTTAAGCTTGTAGCGAACTTCCCGTTCAGAAGTAGCCTCTACGTAAAGGCTCATTGTTCGCTCTCTTACAGGAACCTCCTTTTTAGTGCCTTGATAAAATACCTTATAAATCATTCTAAATCTCTCCTTAACTCAGACAATTTGTGTGCATCTTCGTTTATTATATAGGAAATTGGTTTCTTTTTCATGTTTCTAACCACATTTCCATAAGAAATAGGAGAATTTGCATGAATTTATGTGCAAATTAGGTTAATCAATGGAATATTTCGGTTGTGGAAATAGCACATTTCTCCAGGTTTTAATCAGTTTACGTTTCATTTTACGATACATTATGCTCATCCTTCCTTTTTTTGATAACTAAGCCTAGTATTTATCAACGATGGTTGAATTAATTTGGGAAAAGGTGGATGTCATAACCGAAGACACTTGGTGCCATTTAATGTAACATAAGATAGTGGTATAGCATAAGGGATGATTAGCTTTACGTAAAGCTATAAATATATAGGGCTATTTATACAAAAGTACACATACAAAGGAGGTACCAATGAGACTTTATGCCGCACTTATTTCACTTAGCTTAATATGGGGCATGTCATTCATGTTCATAAAATTAATAGTACCTGTTGTAGGGCCATGGGGAGTAGTGTTTTTTAGATGTTTGCTAGGCGCACTGGCTTTATTCATGTACTTACTGATTAGAAGACGTCTTAAACAAGTGAGGAAGGACCTACCCTGGGTAAGCCTTATCACCATTGGGATAATGAATGCGCTCATTCCCTGGGGAATGATTGCATTAAGCGAAGAGCGAATTACAAGCAGTCTCGCTGCTACACTTAATGCAACGACACCCCTTTTTACAAGCGTGATTGGTGCGCTTTTCTTCGGAAGAATTCTATATCAAAAGCAATGGTCGGGAATCATCGTAGGGTTTATTGGAATTCTCTTTCTCATTGACCTGGATGTTCAAGAATTAGTTCAGGGAGATGTATGGGGGATCTTACCTATGCTCATTGCAACAGGGTGCTATGGCTTTGCTTCTCAATACACGAAAAAGAATTTGAAAGATGTGCCTGTTGATGTTTTGTCATTTATAACCCTTACGATTGGCGCAGTGGGCGGGGGATTATTAATGGTCCTGTTTGGAGACGGGGGCATCGAGTTTACCTTCCTGCTTCAACGTGATATTCTAATATCGCTTATTGGACTAGGTGTGTTTGGCTCAGGTCTCGCTTATTTACTTTTCTATTATATGATTCAGAAGGGGAGTGCAGAGTTTGCCACTCTTGTGACATATCTTGTGCCAGTGACAGCTTTGATTTGGGGTAGTGTTTATTTAAATGAGGTGATTACGTTCCCTATGATTATCGGACTGCTTTGTATTTTTACTGGCGTCTACATGTCGGGTAGGAAAGCAAATCGCGAGGTAAAGTCTATAAAGAAGTCAGCTTGATTACCTGTATAGTTTGGCTAGTGTTTATAGAAAAATTAGTGAAGATAGGTGAAAATAATGCACAATGAGAAAATTGTATTTTTTGATATCGATGGGACCCTTCTTGATCATAATAAACAAATCCCATCTTCAACACGAGAGTCATTAAAAGCTTTAACGGAAAAAGGTGTCCATGTAGCGATTGCTACCGGAAGAGCTCCTTTTATGTTTGCAGATTTAAGAGAGGACCTTGGGATAGATACGTTTATTAGTTTTAATGGTCAGTATGTGAAACATCAAGAAAAGGTTGTTTTAACGAACCCTCTTAGTCGTGACGAAATCACTGTACTTGAAGAAGAAGCAAGGAAAAATGGTCATCCAATGGTCTTTCTCGATCATGAAGCAATGATGAGTAATCACGATGAGCACCCACATATTATAAAGAGTATGGATGATCTTAAGATGCACTATCCTGGATATGATCCTTCTTATTATCATTCAAGAGATATTTACCAGGCGCTATTGTTCTGCGAGAGTAAAGAAGAGGATGGATATCGCGATGCATATGGTAACCTCGATTTTATCCGCTGGCATGATTATTCAATGGATGTGATCCCTCCTGGTGGTTCAAAGGCAAGAGGAATTGAAGCTATGATCGACCATCTCGGTTTTAAACGTGAAAATACGTATGCTTTTGGAGATGCGTTGAACGATTTAGAAATGTTGAGATTTGCAGGAACGGGTATAGCGATGGGAAATGGATATGATGAAGTAAAGGCAGTGGCTGATATAGTGACTGACCCAGTTGACCAAAACGGTATTCGAAAAGGTCTTAAAAAAGTTGGACTACTATAATAGAAAAGGATCGCAATAATTGCGATCCTTTTTTTAATGCTTCTTAAATTAGTTTCCTAATGGAGAAAGTTCACTTGCCTCTTCATTATTAATTCGATCATAAAACATAACCCCATCAAGATGGTCGATTTCATGTTGGACAACAATGGCAGGTAGCCCTTTCAATCTTAGCTTAAGAGGATTTCCTTCAGCGTCCACACCTTTTACGGTAATGCGTGCATAACGCGGTACTGCACCAGGTACTTCACGATCCACAGATAAGCACCCTTCGCCACCATCTAAATAGGTTTTTTCAACTGAATGGCTTAAGATTTTAGGATTCATAATTCCATAGCTGTATAAAGTGCCTCTGTGATCAGACACATGGACAGCAATCATCCGTTTACTAATGCCAATTTGTGGTGCTGCAATACCAATACCTGAGCGCAGTTCATATTCAAGTGCAGTTTCAGGATCCTGACTATTCTTAAGAAACTCAAGCATTTCTCTTAAAGTTTGTTTATCGTCTTCTGATGCAGGAAGATCAACCTCTTTCGCTTCTTTCTCAAGAACTGGATCTCCTTCTCTGCGAATATCTTTCATAGTTAACATATCATCATTCACTCCTATTCAAGAACGGTCATTCTAATATTAAGTATATTCAACTTTATGGAGGGAATAAAGAAATTGCTCTGACTCAAGCAAACTTTTTGGAAAAGTGGTTTTCCTTATTTCATCACCATTAAAATCTTACAATAGTGATAGTTTAGCACAACCCAACATAACTGAAAATCCTTTTAAATTGCATGTCTTACTAACCTTATATAATAAAGATGATGAGCTTAAAAGGAAAGTATAGATGAGCAAGGCTCTAAAATAAAAGTCTAGAACGATTAGTCTATGAATGGGAATGCAATCTGATTATTTTTGGAGGTTATAAAAATGGAGTATTCTATTGAGAACTGTCTTGTGGTATAGTAATCAGTGATGTAAAATCAATTGGTATGAATTGGATATGTGGGGGGACTTTTTTTGCTACGTAAATATCGTTTGGGAATTATTTCTCTTTTTTTCTGTTTTCTTTTAATTGGTTTAGCGGGTTGTCAATTCGGTGGTAGTACAGAAGAAAAAATGTATGATCATTTAGAAGAAGCGGTCGCACTTGAAGATCAGTTTCGGGAACAACAAGAACCGTTAGCTAAAGCAGAAAAAAAGGAACAAGAAATTTATGATGACATTGTTGCACTAAGTATGGATGAGTTCGATGAAGTCGAAAAGCTTTCAAAGCAAGCAGAAGAAAATACGGATAAAAGACTTGAGTACTTAAAAAAGGAAAAAGAAAGTATAGATGAAGCTTACAAAGAATTTGAAGAAATTAAAGATCTAACAGAAGATCTTGAAGATGATGCTGCTAAAAAGGACGCTAAGGCTCTTATTGAGACGATGGATAAGCGATATGAAGCTTATGAAAAGCTCAATAAAGAATATGAAGAAGCAGTGAAACAAGACAAGAAGCTCTACAGTTCACTTCAAGATAAAGAACTTACATTAGAACAGCTTCAGGAACAAATTAAGGTTGTAAATGATCAGTACAGTAAAGTGTCTGAGCATAAGGAAAAGTTCAATAAATATACAACTGAGTTTAATGAAGCGAAAAAAGCGTTTTATCAATCAGCAGAATTAGACGTAAACTATTCAGAATAACCAAAGAACCGCTCAAGTTGAGCGGTTCTTTTTAGATCGTTTTCTTCCATTTTAGCCCGATTTTGATAAAGCGGGTGATAGTCCACCACCAAAGAAAAAAGGTAAAGTGTTAACAAAATGAACGACTTCAAATATGGTGTTCCTAATTATTTACACTAGTACAGTGTGGGATTATGTAATGTAACAGTTTGGTTTTCATCTTTTAACACGCAATAATTAAATCAATTAATTGACTTGAAACTTACTGTATTGTAAACTTAAAAACGAACTTACTCATGAAGAGAAGCACTTCCTTAATCTTACTGATACAGACTATTATTCGCAGTAATACATAGCGCTAGGGATTATTTCTTCAGGATTAAGGGTATGACATTGAGTGTTGTCTTAAGTAATCCAATTTAATGAATGCTATTTGTCATTTAATAACGTTGAAATGGACATGCTAGTTATGTCTGTAAACTGAACGACCCACTCACAATTGCACTATTGCAATTCAATAATCTATCTCTTTATGAATGAAAGGATGAGGTGAAAGGTATGGGAACAAAAACCATCGAAAACATCGAAGGCCAATTCGAAATGTTCCAGATTCTAAATGAAAATGGCGAAATCGTGAACAAAGAAGCAATGCCTGAACTATCAGATGAGCAGCTTCAAGAACTAATGCACCGCATGGTGTACACACGTATTCTTGATCAGCGTTCAATTTCTTTGAACCGTCAAGGACGTCTTGGCTTCTACGCACCAACTGCAGGACAGGAAGCTTCACAACTAGGAAGTCAGTTTGCACTTGATAAAGAGGACTGGATTCTTCCAGGTTACCGTGATGTTCCACAGATCATCTGGCACGGTCTTCCATTATATAAAGCATTCTTATTCTCTCGTGGTCACTTTGTAGGGAACCAGGCTGATGGCCTGAACGTGTTGAGCCCACAAATCATCATCGGTGCTCAAATTACACAAACTGCTGGTGTTGCACTTGGACTTAAGAAAAAAGGCAAGAAAAACGTAGCGATCACTTACACTGGTGACGGTGGTGCTTCACAAGGTGACTTCTATGAAGGAATGAACTTTGCAGGTGCATATGCTGCTCCAGCTATCTTTGTTGTGCAAAACAACCGCTTTGCAATCTCTGTTCCAGTTGAAAAGCAATCTGCAGCGAAAACAATCGCTCAAAAAGCAGTTGCAGCTGGTATCCAGGGTGTTCAAGTAGACGGTATGGACGTTCTTGCTGTTTATAAAGCAGTTACTGACGCTCGTGAGCGCGCAATTAATGGCGAAGGTCCAACTCTAATCGAGACAATGACTTACCGCTATGGTCCACATACAATGGCTGGTGACGATCCAACTCGTTACCGTTCTGAAGATCTAGATAGCGAGTGGGAAAAGAAAGATCCAATCGTTCGTTTCCGCAAGTATCTTGAGAGCAAAAACCTTTGGTCTGAAGAAAAAGAAAACGAAGTAGTCGATAAAGCGAAGGAAGAAATCAAAGCTGCTATTAAAAAAGCGGATGGCACTCCTAAGCAAAAAGTAACGGATCTTATTTCTAACATGTACGAAGAGCTTCCACAGAACCTTCGTGAACAATACGAACAATATAGTGCAAAGGAGTCGAAGTAAGCTATGGCGCAAATGACAATGATTCAAGCAATCACTGATGCGATGCGTACGGAGTTGAAAAATGACGAGAACGTACTCGTATTCGGTGAGGACGTAGGTCAAAACGGCGGCGTTTTCCGTGCGACAGAAGGACTTCAAAAGGAATTTGGCGAAGATCGCGTATTCGATACTCCGCTTGCTGAATCAGGTATCGGTGGTATGTCTATCGGACTTGCACTTACTGGATTCCGTCCAGTCCCAGAAGTTCAGTTCTTTGGATTTGTATACGAAGTAATGGATGCTATTTCCGGTCAAATGGCTCGTCTTCGTTATCGTTCAGGCGGCTCTTTCCACGCGCCGATTACTGTTCGCTCACCATTTGGTGGCGGCGTTAAAACACCAGAACTTCACGCGGATAGCCTTGAAGGTCTAATGGCGCAACAGCCAGGACTAAAAGTTGTTATCCCTTCAAACCCTTATGATGCAAAAGGACTTCTTATCTCTGCGATTCGTGATAACGATCCAGTTATTTTCCTTGAGCACATGAAGCTTTATCGTTCTTTCCGTCAGGAAGTTCCTGAAGAAGAATACACAATTGAAATTGGTAAAGCTGAAGTAAAACGTGAAGGTACTGACATCACAATCGTAACTTACGGTGCGATGGTTCAGGCTTCTCTTAAAGCTGCTGAAGAGCTTGAAAAGAACGACATTAGTGCAGAAGTAATCGACCTTCGTACGGTTAGCCCGCTCGATATCGATACAATTATTGCCTCTGTTGAAAAAACAAACCGTGCAATTGTTGTTCAAGAAGCACAAAAGCAAGCAGGAATTGCAGCTAACGTTGTAGCAGAAATCAACGACCGCGCAATCCTAAGTCTTGAAGCACCAGTTCTTCGCGTAGCTGCACCTGATACTGTATTTGCATTCTCAGCTGCTGAAGATGTATGGCTTCCTGATCACACTGACATCATCGAAAAAGCTACACAAGTAGTTAATTTCTAATTAACATTTTATAAAAAACATGAAGTGAAGCCGCACTATGCGCTTCGCTTCAGATCTTATATGAGCAAAATTTTTCTACAATTAGGAGGCGAAGTCCCGTGGCATTTCAATTTAAGATGCCGGATATCGGTGAAGGTATCCATGAAGGCGAAATCGTAAAATGGTTTGTTAAATCCGGAGATGAAGTAAAAGAAGACGATATTCTTGCAGAAGTACAAAACGACAAAGCTGTTGTTGAAATCCCTTCTCCAGTAGACGGAACAGTTAAAGAAGTTCACGCTGAAGAAGGTGCAACTGTTATTGTTGGAGATGTAGTCATCACTTTCGACGCAGAAGGTTATGAAGATGCAGAAGAAGAACCAACAGCTGAACAGCCACAAGCTGAAGAAGAAGCTCCTAAAGCAGAAGCTAAATCAGAAGCGAAAGAAGACAGCGCTGGATCAAAACCACTTCCTGAAGCTGAAGAAGAAACAGATCCTACTAAGCGAGTTATCGCTATGCCAGCAGTACGTAAGTATGCTCGTGAAAACGGCGTAAGCATCTCCAAAGTATCTGGTTCTGGTAAGAATGGTCGCGTTGTGAAAGAAGATATCGACACTCACTTGAATGGTGGAGGCGAAGCAGCTTCTGAAGCTCCAGCAGCGACAGAAGAAAAAGCTGAAGCGAAGCAAGAAGCTTCTACTACATCAGCACAGCCACAAGCATCTGCACAACCAGAAACTCGTGAGAAGATGAAAGGTATGCGTAAAGCAATTGCAAAAGCAATGGTTAACTCGAAGCATACTGCTCCACACGTAACTCACATGGATGAAATTGTTGTAACAGATCTTGTTGCTCACCGTAAGAAGTTCAAACAATACGCTGCAGACAAAGATGTGAAGCTAACTTACCTTCCATACGTTGTAAAAGCACTTGTTTCTGCACTTCGCGAATTCCCAATGTTGAATGCATCTATTGATGATTCTACTGACGAAATCGTACACAAGCATTACTACAACATCGGTATCGCTGCTAACACTGACGCTGGACTAGTTGTTCCAGTTGTGAAAGAAGCAGACCGTAAGCCACTTCTTAATGTTTCATCTGAAATTAATGAGTTGGCTAAAAAAGCTCGCGATGGTAAACTATCAGGGGACGATATGAAAGGTAGCACATGTACTATTTCTAACCTGGGTTCTGCTGGTGGTCAATGGTTTACACCAATCATCAATAACCCGGATGCTGCTATTCTTGGTATTGGTCGTATTGAGGAGAAGCCAGTTGTTATCGACGGAGAAATCGTTGCTGCACCTGTTCTTGCTCTATCGATCAGCTACGACCACAGACTTATTGATGGCGTAACAGCACAACTTGCTCTTAACCACATCAAGCGTCTGTTGAACGATCCACAACTCTTAATGATGGAGGCGTAATAATATGGTAGTAGGAGATTTTCCAATCGAATTAGACACACTTATAGTAGGAGCTGGACCAGGTGGATATGTTGCTGCAATCCGTGCAGCACAGCTTGGTCAGAAAGTTGCCATTGCTGACAAAGGAACTCTAGGCGGAGTTTGCTTAAACGTCGGCTGTATTCCTTCAAAAGCAATGATTAATGCATCTCATAAATATGAGTCTGCAAAGCATTCCGATGATATCGGAATCACTGCTGAGAACGTGAGCGTTGACATGAAGAAAGTTCAGGAGTGGAAGTCTTCTGTTGTTGACAAGCTTACTGGCGGCGTAGCAGGACTTATGAAATCAAATAAAGTTGATGTTGTTAGCGGTGAAGTTTATTTCGTCGATAAGAACACAGTTCGTATCATGGACGAAAAGAACTCTCAAACGTATACATTCAACAACTGCATCATCGCAACAGGGTCTCGCCCAATCGAACTTCCAAGCTTCAAATGGAGCAAGCGCGTTATTTCTTCAACTGGTGCACTTGCACTTGACGAAGTTCCTAAGAAAATGGTTGTTATCGGCGGAGGATACATCGGAATCGAACTTGGTACTGTGTACGCAAACTTCGGTACTGAAGTAACAATCCTTGAAGGTACGAAGCAAATTCTACCTGGATTCGAAAAACAAATGAGCTCTCTTGTTTCTCGTCGTCTTAAGAAGAAAGGTAATGTAGAAATCATTACTCAAGCTCTTGCACAAGGCGTTGAAGAAACAGAAGACGGCGTAACAGTAACAGCAGAAATCAAAGGTGAAACGCAGACGTTTGACGCTGATTATGTACTAGTTACAGTTGGTCGTAAGCCTAATACAAATGAAATCGGTCTTGAAGAACTTGGCGTTGAAATGACGGACAAAGGTCTTGTGAAGATTGACAAGCAGTGTCGTACAAACTTCGATAACATCTATGCTATTGGTGATATCGTAGAAGGTCCTGCACTTGCTCATAAAGCTTCTTACGAAGGTAAAGTAGCTGCAGAAGCGATCAGTGGTGAAAACTCTGTGATTGACTATCTTGCAATCCCAGCGGTTGTTTTCTCTGACCCAGAACTCGCTTCAGTTGGTTACACTGAACAAGAAGCAAAAGATCAAGGATTCGATGTGAAAGCATCTAAATTCCCATTCGGTGCTAATGGCCGTGCATTGTCTCTAAACGACAGTGAAGGATTTATGAAGCTTATCACTCGTAAAGAAGATGGCCTAGTGATCGGCGCTCAAATTGCTGGTCCTAACGCTTCTGATATGATTGCTGAGCTTGGTCTTGCAATCGAAGCTGGTATGACAGCTGAAGACATTGCGCTTACAATTCATGCTCACCCAACACTTGGAGAAATTACTATGGAAGCTGCTGAAGTAGCTCTAGGTACTCCAATTCACATTGGTTAATAATTAATTGAAAAACTCCAGAGACTCTTGTCTCTGGAGTTTTTATATGGAGAATGAGCAGTCCCGCTCATGATAATTTTATGATTCATTTAAGTGGATTCAATTGCTTTTATTAGTTAATAGAGGTTGGAAATGCACCACATTCATAAATATAACCGAATGGATTAGGTATGTTCAGTTTTCTTTCTTTATTGGAAACTAAATATAGAAATGAAGCGATTAGGAGATGTACTTGCACATACATTTGAGAATAGGACACTTGTATCACGCGGAGGTGCCGTTCCATGTATGGAAAAGTTATTTGCATTCAGCTTTTGATCTGGTTTGGTTTTTTTTAACTTATTTATTATTCTCCTCGAGATCATATTCGATTTAAGATTTTATTATTTTTAGTTTTTCTTTATCTTATTTGTACGATTTCTGTTCAAATGGTTAGAAGAGGAAGAGAGCTTATCTATTTGATTTCTTTTTCTTCTACTCTGGCATTCATCATTATCTATCTATACCATTTAATTTGATGGACGTAACTATTTAAAATTTAAGCTGACTAATGAATGTTATCGATAACCTTCATTCATATAATAGATAGAAGGTAAATGAAAAAGCGTCCTACCAAGAGGGTAGGACGCTTTTAGTGTTTTATGATTTTGGATCATCTTTCTTAGGTGGTCTAGGAGGTATTTTCTCTTGTTTAAAGGCTTTAACGAGAGAAATGATCATTCCTATTATAATAATAGCAAACGGGAATGCAGCGATGATAGAAGCCGTTTGAAGAGCTCCTAATCCTCCAGACCAAAGCAGAACTGCAGCAGCAGATGATTGAATCACACCCCAAGTTAATTTCACTTTGGTGGAAGGATTCATGCTTCCGTTCGTCGTTTGCATTCCAAGGACGAATGTTGCTGAGTCAGCTGAAGTAATAAAGAATGTGCTGATTAATAAAATGGCAATAATCGACATGGTTGTTCCAAGTGGATATTGCTCAAGTACAGCGAATAGCGCAACTTCCATACCCTGGTTATTGATAATGTCGTAAATACCTGTTCCTGCCATATCAAGTGAAATAGCTGACCCTCCAAATACGGAGAACCATAATCCACCAAAGATTGTCGGAACTAAAAGGACACCAAGAACAAATTCTCTGATCGTTCGACCTTTTGATACTCGAGCAATAAATGTTCCAACGAATGGCGCCCAGGCAATCCACCATGCCCAATAGAAGATTGTCCAGCTCTGGATCCAAGACGACCCTTCAAAAGGTCTCATACGGAGACTCATACTTGGTAGGTTTTGAATATAAGATCCAAGTGTAGATGTGAAGAGGTCCATAATAAAGTTTGTAGGTCCTGCGAATAACAGGAAGAACATGAGCAAGATCGCTAGGACAATGTTTGTATTACTTAAGTACTTAATCCCTCTTGAAATCCCCGTTGAAGCAGAGATCATATAGAGGACAGTTACAATAAGAATAATGATTAACTGTGTTGTAAACGAATTTTCAATGCCAGTTAAATAGGAAATTCCTCCGCCTATTTGAGAAGCACCAAAGCCAAGGGACGTCGCGACACCAAATACAGTCGCAATGACAGCAATAACGTCGATTAGTTTACCAATTGGTCCATTTACACGTTCTCCAAGAATCGGATAGAAAATCGCGCTGATTAAGCCTGGCGCACCTTTTCTAAATTTAAAGAAGGCAAGTGCGAGAGCAACGACTGTGTAAATTCCCCACGGGTGAAGTCCCCAGTGGAAGAAGCTGTATTGAAAGGCTAATCGCGCTGCTTCATCTGACTGACCAGCTGCCCCGGCTGGAGGATCATAGTAGTGGAACATCGGCTCTGCTACACCCCAGAATACAAGTCCAATTCCCATTCCGGCTGAGAAAAGCATAGCAAACCATGTAATTAGGTTATATTCAGGTACATCGGTTTCTTTACCAAGTCGAAGTCTTCCATACTTCGAAAAGATAAGATAAATCGCAAAGATAAGAAAGCCTGACGCTGCTAATAAATAAAACCATCCAAACTTCACTTGAAGAAAGCTTTGAAGTGAGCTTGTAGTCGAATCTAATGACTCAGGAGAAATCGTACCCCAAGAAATAAAGATTAGAGACAGAAGTACAGAGATAACAAAGACTGCTGTAAGCTTATTCAAATTTCATCATCACCTTTCTAAAATAATTCCAAAAAATAGCACTGTCATCTGAAAGCACTTTTATACACAGGAAATAAAATGTATGTGTACTCAATGTTACCTGTCGATACCAAAACTATGCAGGTAAGCGCCCTATTCCCTTTTATTAACAGGCTTCAGGACAAGTCAAGCAAAAGACACGTTGTCTAGTATATTTGTTGTTTTAAACGTTGTAAAGGGAAAAACCATGTCAGAAAGGAAGTCGGAATAGTTGAAAAATAGATGGGTAGATAGTT
This sequence comes from Anaerobacillus sp. QJM3NY_17, assembly GCF_056173665.1. Lineage (NCBI taxonomy): Bacteria > Bacillati > Bacillota > Bacilli > Caryophanales > Bacillaceae > Anaerobacillus > Anaerobacillus sp. QJM3NY_17. The sequence goes on from NZ_CM149685.1 coordinate 1,706,824, forward strand.
GGTTATTTGTGACAATTTCCTCTTTATACTGTTCATGAATTCGTATATGATGAAATGAGACTAGATAAGGGGAGAGAGAAATGACAAACACATTGAAATGGATGACATTAGCGCTTTTGCTTTTTGTAGCTGCGTGTTCAACAAATGCTGGTTCACAAGAAAATTCAGAAGCATCAACGAATGAAGCAAATAATAGTGAAGCTTCAAATGAACAAGAAACAAACGAAGAAACAAATAAGGAAGAAACAGATTCAGACGCGGCAGGTAATGCTGAGTCAGAGGATCAGAAAGAAGAAGAAGCTACTGCAGAAGAAGTAAAGCCTGAATATCGACTTAACGAAGCTTTTTGGGGCTTTGAACCGATAAATGATGCACCTGCTGAAGCGGTTCTACTTACAATTGACGATGCTCCAGATACGAATGCCGTAGAAATGGCAAAAACGTTAAAAGAACTAGATGCTCCTGCCATTTTCTTTATTAACGGTCATTTTATTGATACAGATGAAGAAAAAGCAAGGTTAAAAGAAATTTATGATATGGGCTTTGAAATAGGAAACCATACGATGACGCACGCTGATCTCAAAACATTATCAGAAGAAGAGCAAAAAGAAGAGATATTGAAGGTAAATGAAATGATAGAAGAAGTAATTGGAGAAAAGCCGAAGTACTTTAGAGCACCTTTTGGATCTAATACTGACTTTTCGAAGTCATTTGCCGAAGAAGAAGGCATGCTCGTAATGAATTGGACATATGGCTATGATTGGGTAAAGGAATATCAAAGTGAAGCTGCAATCAAAGACATTATGGTAAATTCACCGCTACTTCAAAATGGGGCAAACTTACTTATGCATGACCGTGATTGGACAGCTGCTGCATTAGGAGATATTGTGAAAGGATTAAGAGATAAAGATTATAACTTAATTGATCCGGAAGAAATTGAACCTTTACAAAAATAAACAGCCATTTGGCTGTTTATTTTTTTGCGTAATACATTGTTCTACCGTTGAAGAGAGTAAGATCGGCCTGTAATTTATTTGCAAGAAATTTACATAATTCATTCGCTTTCGCTTTATCACCGTGAGTGGATTGATCTGGTAGAACAATCTGAAGTTTGCTGTCTACTAAACCGATGATAATCATCCGATAATCACTTTGTTTTCCTTTTAAATAAAACCAAATGTCTCCATCCACTTGTTCAATCAAAGTATAGGGGAAAGCAGACTCACTATAGGACCAAGAAAGTTGCTCTCCGGTTTTGGATGTTATGTCCATGTAGTAGGAAAGTAAGCTTTTAATATGATCAAGTGATAGTTCATCTTCCGTTTTTGGTTTTAAGTAAGCACTTTGAGGCATGATCATTCCTCCCATCGTCATATAATAAAGTGTACAGTGTAAATTGTATTCTGACAATTGGTCGTTCATCCACACATATTGGACACAAAAAGAATATAATGTGATATACAATATAGTGTTGACAAAACAATTGTGACACACTATTATGAAGTTAAGCGAAACGGAAGCGTTTTCAAAACTAACTTAAGGGGTGTTGAGAATGGGTATTATCATTTGCCAAACTTGCGAAAAAACAATTGATCACGTACATGAAGAGAAGGTAAGTACACTTTATAGCAGATGCCCGGAATGCAATAAAAAAGATAAAAAATAACGTATATAGCAAAGAAAGAGGCGGCCAATTGGCCGCCTCTTATTTAATGGCTTTATATTCTTTAATGACCCGAATGTGAACTAATTCGTCGTCCTCAGGCCCCTGAACCGGTAGTCCAGCTTCAATGTTTTCTTCGATATATGTTAAGTTTTCTTCTGTAATGATTTCACCTGGGATGAAGATTGGAATTCCGGGTGGATAAACCATCACAAATTCTGCAATGACACGACCTGCCGATTCTTTAAATGGAATCACCTCTGTTTCAGAATAAAAAGCATCTCGAGGTGAAACAGCTAGAATCGGGATATCTGGAGCGTGAACATCAAACTTTTTAGTGATTGAACCTTCTGTCTCTTTGAAGGCGTCTACCATGTCTTTTAGAGCATGAACAAGAGCGGTGGTTGTTTCCTCGGTATCGCCAGGAGTTACAATACATAATAGGTTATACAAATCAGAGAGCTCTACTTCAAGGTTCGCTTCTTTTCGAAGCCAAACTTCAGCTTCATAACCAGTAATTCCAAGGTCATGAACAGAAATGATTAATTTCGTTGGATCATAATCGTAAGTAGCGTTCGTTCCAAGGATTTCTTGCCCAACACAATATAGAGGAGAAATATCATTTATTTGCTTTCGCGCTTCTTCTGCAAGTTGTATGGAGCGTTCAATTAAATCATATCCATCCATGACCAATCTTTTTCTTGCAACGTCAAGAGAAGCAAGAAGGATATACGAAGTGGAAGTAGTTGTTAGCATGCTAATAATGGTTTGGACGCGTTTTGCAGAAACAAGCCCTTCTTTTACATTAAGGACGGAACTTTGTGTCATTGATCCCCCTAATTTATGCACACTTGTAGCTGCCATATCTGCACCTGCTTGCATAGCTGAAACGGGCAGTCGCTCGTGGAAGTGAATGTGAACACCGTGAGCTTCATCAACTAATACAGGAACGTCATACTCATGAGAAATCGTGACAATCTCTTCAAGATTAGCAGATATACCAAAATAGGTGGGGTTAATGACAAGGACACCTTTTGCGTCAGGGTGCTGTTCTAATGCTTTCTTAACGGCTATAGGAGTAATGCCGTGGGAGATGCCAAGCTTAGGGTCAATTTCCGGATGAATAAATACAGGTGTTGCGCCGGAGAAAATAATTGCAGACATAACAGACTTATGAACATTTCTCGGGACAATAATTTTATCTCCTGGTGAACATACAGTCATGACCATTGTCATGATTGCACCGCTTGTACCTTGAATAGAGAAAAAGGTTGCGTCAGCGCCAAAAGCTTCAGCAGCTAGATCCTGTGCTTGCTTAATCATACCGTGTGGATGATGGAGGTCATCAAGTGGTTGAATGTTAATTAAATCAATTGACAGGGCGTTTTCGCCTATGAAAGAACGAAATTCAGGATCTATGCCAGAGCCTTTTTTGTGGCCGGGTATATGAAATTGAATAGGGTTTTTGTTAGCGTGGTTTACTAAACCAGTGAACAATGGTGTTTCGTGTTGTTGCAAATCCAGCACCTCTTTATTTATACTTTGGTTAAATGAATAACGTTGTAGATCGTCTGCTCTTTTATATCGAATGAGCCGAAAATCTTGAAATCAGTAATATAGCTTATACGTTACTAGATAAAGCCTTCCACAGTAGTTTGTGGAAAGCGGGTTTGGTCTAAGTGAACTTTTTGTATAGCCAGATATGACGCTTAAAAGAAGAACATTAGTTATAGGACTTCTTTCTTCCTTAAACAAACTGAGTATAATCACATGAGGGATAATTTGCAAGTTTTATTTTAAACCCATGCTTATCGATCAACTATATAAGGAAGCATCGTTCCTAGAAGAGAAAAGAGGAGATCACTTCTAACTCTCGAAATGGGTTATCATAAGGAGAGGATTCATTATGAAGTGGAATACGCGAATTACTCAGTTATTAGGTATTGAAAGACCAATCGTTCAAGGGGGTCTCGCCTATCTTGCATATCACGAGTTAGCTGCTGCTGTTAGCAACGCAGGAGGATTAGGGCAGCTCACAGCTATGTCTATGGATTCAGCAACACAGCTTAAAGAAGAAATCGACCTTACTAAAAGTCTCACCGATAAGCCATTTGGAGTGAACTTTGCGATTGGTCAACATGGAAGACCCTTTGAGCATATGCTTGAAGCAGCCATTGACGAAGGAGTGGAGATCATTTCGGTTACCGGTGGAAACCCTAAGCCGGTATTTGATATGGTAAAAGGAACGAATGTGAAAGTTCTTGTTTTGACTGCTAGTAAAAGACAAGCAGTAAAAGCAGAAGAGTTAGGAGCTACTGCCGTAATGGTTGTCGGGCAAGAAGGTGGAGGACATCTTGGAAAGGATGATATTGGTACGATGGTACTCGTTCCTCAAGTAGTTGATGCTGTGTCTATTCCGGTTATTGCTTCAGGGGGAATAGGTGATGGACGAGCGCTAATGGCTTCTCTCGCACTTGGCGCTGAGGGAATTGAAATGGGTACACGATTTATTGCTACAAAAGAATGTACACACGCTCATGATCTATACAAGAGTCGTTTGCTTCAAGGATCAGAAACGGATACTATGATCATTAAGCGTAGTATTGGAGCACCTGCAAGAGTTATTAGGAATGTGTTTGCTCAAGAGATTTTACAAATTGAAGCAAATCAGGGAGGATATGATCTTCTTAAAGAATACATAAGCGGTAAAGCAAACAGGAAATTTATATATGATGGAAAAGAAGAAGAAGGCTTTGCTTGGGCAGGTCAGGTTATGGGAGCGATCAATGATGTTCCTTCAGTAGCGGAGTTATTTGATCGTATGGATAAAGAAGCAAACGAAATTCGATTAAAATGGTAAAGTGAGAAAGGAGATTGAAAATGGAAGTACAATACCCTATTTCAATTGATTGGAGTAAAGAAGAAGTCATCAAAGTTGTAGACTTTTTCCAATTAATTGAGCAAACATATGACACAGGGGTGCATAAGGGCGAATTGATTAGTAGCTATCATGCATTTAAAGATGTCGTTCCCTCTAAATCAGAGGAAAAGCAAATATTTAGACAGTTTGATAAAGAGACAGGATTTTCAACTTATCATGTTGTAAAAGAAGCAAGAGAAACAGAACGCGATAAAGTGAAAATGAATAAATAAAAACCAGGGGAGAATCCCCTGGTTTATTTTGTGGCTTGAAGTGAAAGTTGATAGATAGGCATTAAGGTCTCAAAAGTTTGTTTAACCTCTTTAATAAATTTCTCTCCATCATTCAATAACGGGTCGTCACTGGCAAAATGACGGCCAACTAGAAATTCGCCCTTTTTTACATCTCTAAAGCGGGTAAGTACTTTATCGAGATCACTATCCTTGATGGGGTGGCTTGCCTTTTTCTTAGTGTGGTCAGTAGAGATCCAATATGAAGTTGGAATATCTTTCTTTAGTTCATTTAAGTGATCTAAAAATAAGGAAGCCATTTGTGGCTTTCCTGGAAGCTCGTAAATGTATGCAAGCCATACAAAGACATGATCATCAAAAAGGCCGATTTGAAAGTGAGGGTGCATTTTGTACCCGCGTTTGTTATGCGAAAACGCCATCCATGTATCAACGGGAGGATTCTTCGTTCGTCTTGCATGACGAGCAATGTGAAGGTGCATCTCATTTCCAGCAAGAATCTCGAGATCGCTTTTAACTTCCTCGCTAATGGCAGCGAATTTTGGTTGAATCCGCTCTTGTATGGCTTCCATTCGAGCCTCAAGTCCATCAATTTCGAATGATTGAAAATCAGTTTGAGTAAATCCTTTAAAAGACATATTATCCTCCAATACGACAAAAAATTTATATTCTTATAGTAACATAGACCGAACATTTGCATATAAAATGACGATTGGTGTGTCATGTTAGGTTTGAAATGTGCGAAAAAGAGGAAAAATAGAAACAAATAAAGAGGTTGCATAGTCGACAGGTAAAGCATAAGATATATTAATCAAAGCAGAAATATCAGAATATTCCGTCTTATAGCCGGATCTGATGACTATGACTGCTTAATCGAATTTGAGAGGGGTGTAGGTTACCATGAAACAAGTGATTCAGTCATTGCAAAGAAACGAGGCAGAGAAGCGGATCCCGGTGCTGAGAATGGAAATTGACTATGAGCTGGCAACACTACACGATGCAATGACGGCTAGTGATCAGGATGAAATGAAGAGATGTAAAGTGAAGCTAGAGGAGCTTCGAAAAGAAATGGTCAGATTAGAAGCTTAATGAAGCGAACCTTGCAAAAAGGTTCGTTTTTTCTTCTTTTCCTGTCATAATAAGAGGTAGAAAGAAAATTAAGCCAAAAGGAGATCGAACCATGACACAGCACACAAACTGGGACAATGTATATGAAGATGCAATCAGATGGATACGAGAAGCGGGTCAAGAGATCATGGCTTCCTTCACAACTTCCTTTAAGATTGATACTAAAAGCAATCCAAACGATCTCGTAACGGACATTGATAAACAAACGGAGAAGTTTTTTATTGAAAAAATTAAGGAAGGTTATCCAAGTCATCGAATCATGGGCGAAGAAGGTTTTGGTGATAATATAGAACAGTTGAACGGCGTTATTTGGTTTTTAGATCCTATTGATGGAACGATGAATTTCGTTCATCAACAAACTAATTTCGCTATATCGATCGGAATATACGAAGATGGAGTAGGGAAACTGGCGTTTATTTATGATGTTACGAAGGACGAACTGTATCATTGTAAAAAAGGTTCAGGAGTTTATTTAAACGATGAGAAAATCAAACCATTGAAAACGACTAACCTTTCAGAGTCACTTCTAGCTATAAACGCGACCTGGGTAACAGAAAATCATCGAATAGATCCTCGCACGTTCTCACCACTTCTAAAAAAAATCCGGGGAACACGTTCTTATGGTAGTGCAGCTATTGAATTGGCGTACGTAGCCGCCGGTCGACTTGATGGGTATGTTTCCCTGCGACTTGCTCCGTGGGATTTTGCTGCTGGTAAAATGTTAATCGAGGAAGGCGGAGGGATATGTACAACAGTTGATAACAAAGAGATTGATTTACTTGATAAGAATACAATTTTTGCTGGTACTGAATTATTCCATACTGAGGTTCAAAAAGAATACATTCAGCCTGCGCTTGATCAAAATTATTACTTAAGAACCCCTTCTTCAAGATGAGATTGTTAGCAGCTCCTGAATCTCAAGAAAATATTGCTGAACTTCTTTTTGACTGGACGCAAGAAGACGAAACATGGCTTCTTACAGAATTTGGTCGAATCCCATTATTCGAAGATATGATTTCATACATACAAACATATGAAGGAATGGGCTGCGAGTTTAATGTATGGTTCTACGGCGATCTACCGGTAGCGATTACGGCCGTTCTTGACGATGCACCGTCTAATCAAAAACCATGGTTAGGGACAATTGTCGTTCATCCTATGAAGCGAAAGTCGGGTATTGGTTGTAGCGTTATTCGCACCTTATTAGGTGAAAAAAACGATGTTGTTTTTTCAGGTATTCCTTATGACCTGAACGAATGGAGTCTTTTTTTAGGTAAGTGTGGATTCGAGCAATACGGAATTGAAGAAGAGGGGAAAAAATATTTGATTTTGGTCCACCCAAATGGGTGAAAGGTAAATAGATAAAAGAGCTGTTCTATTTGAACAGCTCTTTTCATGTGATCTTATAGTTCTGCTTTACGTTTAATACGAAAGCCCATTCCCATAAAGAAACCTACTCCGATAAATGAAAGAAGCCCGCCGATCCAGCTTTGTTCAGCTATAGATACGCCGATTGCACACATGCTTGCAACCGCTAGAATGGCCATTAAGAGTAAAAGGAAATTATGCTTGTTCATGTAGAAAGCCCCCTTTATAGTACTAGTGTACAATAACCATGTTGCTGGTGAAAGAAGAGAAATTTCGCGTATAGCGATATCTGTGTTATAATGGTCTAGTTATTGAGTTTATCGTCAGAAATAAGGCGAGAATACGAGGAGAGAATAATTAATGGCAATAAGAGAAGATATTCGTAACATCGCAATCATTGCCCACGTTGACCACGGCAAAACGACGTTGGTAGACCAAATGCTACACCAGTCTGGAACGTTTCGTGATAACGAGCAAGTAAGCGAACGTGCGATGGATTCGAACGACCTTGAGAGAGAACGCGGGATCACGATCCTTGCTAAAAATACGGCAATTAACTATGAAGACAAACGAATCAACATCATGGATACACCTGGACATGCCGACTTCGGTGGTGAAGTTGAACGTATCATGAAAATGGTAGATGGCGTTCTTCTAGTTGTTGACGCTTATGAAGGCTGTATGCCACAGACACGTTTCGTGCTTAAGAAGGCTCTTGAGCAGAAGCTTACACCAATTGTAGTTCTTAACAAAATTGACCGTCCTGCAGCACGTCCTGAAGAAGTTGTGGATGAAGTCGTTGATTTATTTATTGATCTTGGCGCGGACGAAGATCAACTAGACTTCCCAGTGGTTTATGCTTCAGCAATCAACGGTACAGCTAGTCTTGATCCTGAAGTACAGGATGACGATATGAAAGTTCTTATGAACACAATTATTGATAACATTCCTGCACCTCTAGATAACAGTGACGAGCCTCTTCAATTCCAAATTACACTTCTTGATTACAACGACTATCTTGGAAGAATTGGAATTGGTCGTGTGTTCAGAGGAACAATGAAGGTTGGCCAACAGGTAGCCCTGATGAAGGTCGATGGAACAGTGAAGCAATTCAGAGTGACTAAGCTCTTTGGTTTCATTGGATTGAAGCGTACTGAGATCGAAGAAGCGAAAGCTGGCGACCTTGTAGCGGTATCTGGTATGGAAGAAATCAACGTAGGTGAAACAGTTTGTCCTTACGATCATCAGGAAGCACTTCCTATTCTTCGTATTGATGAGCCTACTCTTCAGATGACGTTCCTTGTAAACAATAGTCCTTTTGCTGGTAAAGAAGGTAAATACATTACAAGTCGTAAAATTGAAGAGCGTCTTAGAGCTCAGCTTGAAACTGACGTAAGTCTTCGCGTTGAAAATACAGATTCTCCAGATGCATGGGTTGTCTCAGGACGTGGTGAGCTGCACCTTTCAATCCTAATTGAGAACATGCGTCGTGAAGGATATGAGCTTCAAGTTTCAAAACCTGAAGTTATCGTTCGTGAAGTAGACGGCGTTGCAAGTGAGCCTGTTGAACGCGTTCAAATCGACGTACCTGAAGACTACACTGGTTCTGTAATGGAATCACTTGGTGAGCGTAAAGGTGAAATGGTTAACATGGTAAACAACGGTTCAGGCCAAGTTCGCCTTGAATTCATGGTTCCTGCCCGTGGTTTGATTGGTTACTCAACTGAGTTCCTAACACAAACACGCGGATATGGTATTATTAACCATACATTTGAAACGTATATGCCTCTTATTAGCGGTCGTGTAGGTGGACGTCGTGCTGGTGTTCTTGTTTCAATGGAAAAAGGAAAAGCATCAGAGTACGGTATTATGGGTGTTGAAGACCGCGGTACAATTTTCGTAGCTCCAGGTACTGAAGTTTACGAAGGAATGATCGTTGGGGAACACACTCGTGAGAATGACATCACGGTTAACATCGTTAAAGTGAAGCAGATGACGAATATGCGTTCTGCCAACAAAGACCAAACGGTTTCCATGAAGAAGCCTCGCGTTCTAACTCTTGAAGAAGCGCTTGAGTATTTGAACGATGATGAGTATTGCGAAGTAACACCGGATTCAATCCGTCTTCGTAAGAAAATCCTTGATAAGAACGAACGTGAAAAGAACGCTAAAAAGAAAAAAACAGCCCAATAAGGGTGTCTAATGCGATTCAAAAGGGGCATCCCTTTTGGATCGTTTTTTTATTGTTTAGCTATGTTTCCAGTTATGTATGGGGTTTTTAAAGAGCTATGTTAGGCTTTACTGTTGATTCTCGATTTTCGGCTCAATTGAGTGAAACCTTTAGTAACATAGCTTTTTTTAAAAAGAGAGAAGAAATCGTTTACTTTTATTTATGGTTTGTTTTATTATGCTTTTATACTGGGGGTGAATAAATGAATACGGAACCTACCATTGCATCGGAAGATTTATCATTTTTCGCTAAGTTGGTCGGCATTGAAGACAATATGACCCTGGGGTTTTATTTGCTATATGCGATCATCGTTATCCTTTGTATTGTTGTCTATCGTCTTGGCTTTGCCAAAAAACTTCCTCTACTAAAAAATGTCATCGTATACGCTGTTCTTGTTATTGGATGTTTTCCGCTAACCTTTTTTGGAATCGGTTTGCCGGTTGCTGAAGGATTAGTAGCTTCTGCTGTCGTATTAATTATTTATAAGGTGCGACTCAATCAAGCGAAGAAAAAAGAAGCGTAATGTCATAAGGTGGAGGGACACTTTGAATCTTCAGGATACGATGTATAATTGGCTTAGTATTAAAGTTGTCGCTGATCATCGTAAGGATGATCAGGCAGCGCAAGATACGTGCAGTTTTTTTATGGACATCTTAACAGAAGATCATAATGTTGCGGACTTATCTGTGGAAGTGACTGAGGAATACTACGTCGTTAATTATGTGAAGGATGGGGAAAGCGATTCGAAGAAATTTCCATCTGAATTAATTGAAGCGCTGTTATCCTCGATTGAAAATGAACCAAAGTATAACCAATGAATGAGAAAAAGACGTGCTGAAAGCACGTCTTTCTTAACACAAGGCTATTTCTCATTAAGGGCATAAACACCAAACAAAATCGCTGCATAGATTAAGTGCCCTATTGTCCAGTATCCAATCGCAACGAGGTCAAAGAGATCCGGAGTGGGCTTGATAGCAAGGTATGTTAAAGGAAAATAGAGAAAAACGGTTGGTAGAGTTAATACGTAAGCAAAGATCGCCTGATATACTTTCTTATTAGAGAAAAATCTTGAGCTCCCTAAACTGAAAACAACACCGATGATAAGGGAGATAATAAGATGAAAAACAAATTCAATAAGTTCTGGCCAGTTTATGCTCCCAATAATCGGTATGAAATCAATGTTTAGAAGGAGTGTATAAACGAGTTTGCCAGTAGTGAATTGAATAACCTTTAATATTAGTCCGAGGGCAATCCCAGAAATCGTTCCAGCCAGTAGACCAAGCTTTATTTTACCACTCATCGTTCGATTCATCCTGGTGGAATAATTTAAATTCCCCCGTATCTTTACGTTCTTTTGTTCGCGTCTCAATTCGTTCATTACATGTGTCACACATATAGGTATGGATCGGTCTGTTGCGTAGTTTTTTAGCAAGCGGACTCCCGCTATCGATTTTTTCGATTTTATCACATAATACACATTTTACTCGCATCTTTTACACCTCTCATTCCATGTTGCTAGTATAGCATGAATAACGGTATCCTTTGCAGTATAATGCGTTAGATAACAGGTAATAAAATGGAGGGAATATCATGCCAAATAAAGTCGACCAAACTTTAACGAATGATCTTTTAACGTTACTTAAGAGAGAACAATATGCGCTTCTTTCAACGATTGATTATGAAACAACAGGACCCAATATTAGTGCTATCTCCTGGTTATACGCTGTCAATCGTGAAACTATCGTATTCGCTGTGGATCAGAAATCGAGAATTGTGACAAATATTCAGACCAATGATCATGTTTCGATTACGCTAATTGGAAACGAAAGTACCTATGCGATTACCGGTAGAGCTTCATTAGCGGAGGAGAGGATGCAGGACGTTCCGCTGAAGCTTACGATGTTTACGCTTCAGATTAAAGAAGTGCGAGATGTGATGTTTTATGGTGCGAAAATGTCCGTTGAACCTGTCTATGAAAAAACGTATGATCCTGAAGCAGCTGCAAAATTAGATCGCTCCGTCATGGCTCAACTAAAAAAATCCACCGAAACAAACTAACCGACCCGTTGGGGTCGGTTAGTTTGTTTTATTAGATATCAGTAATAGCCGAAGAATTATTTATCTAAGTCTTGTTTCTCCTGCTGCTGTTTCAATTGTTTTTCTTCTTTTGTGGGTATTTGCTTATCATTTGAGCGAATGGGATCAGGTTCAGATTTGTTCGTTTTACTAGGCACTTCAGGCATTAGCCTTCCGACAATATCAGCAAGCTCTTCCATTACGCCTCCGATTGGATGCCCTCGTTTAATTTCAGTTGCCATTTGCTTCAATCGATAAGTAGTGTCGGCATCAGCTGTAATCACTGCATTAGCTCCATATGGATCCTTTTGAAGTGCTTCAGCTACTGTATATTTGATGGAGCTAACACGAGAACGATCGAGCTTTTGGTTTACATCAATACCGACTACTGCGTATTTTCCAGTAACAATAGCTGTAGCATCATTCACATCAGGTACTTGTTTAGCGATTGTAACAAGATTCTCAGCAATATCTGTAGCTGATAAGTTTTTATTCTCTGGTGTTTTTACGGACTGTTTGACATATTGAACTCGCTCCGTTTTTTCCTTATTTGTAGCAATAGGATCATCATTTGCCTGACAAGCAGTAAGTAGACAAATCACGATGAGACTCCATCGAATCTTAATCATTTCGATTACCTCCGTAATAAGCGATTTATAATAAATCCCTACAGTTTGTTAATTATTTTCTGAATAACCGTCTAACTTTATACACTAGTTCATAGATTATAGAAAACGTAGATAGTCCCAACTGTTTTTCGTACCTGTTAGAGCAACTTAAATTTGGTCAGGAGGCGAAGTGTTGGATAAGGTTTACGTCCTAGATACTAACGTGTTACTCCAAGATCCAAATGCGATTTATTCGTTTGAGACGAATGAAATTGTCATTCCAGCTGTGGTGTTAGAAGAAGTGGATTCAAAGAAAAGGTATATGGATGAAATAGGCAGGAACGCAAGGCAAGTATCACGCATGATTGATGGTTTTCGAGAACGCGGAAAGCTTCATGAGTCGATTCCTCTTGAAAACGGCGGGACGCTTCGAATTGAACTGAACCATCGATCTTTCCAATACTTACAGGATAAATTTGTTGAGAAAACAAACGACAACAGAATTCTGGCGGTCGCATTGAATTTGTTTTTAGAAGAAGGGAAATTAAAGTCTGGTCGAACAGTGATTCTTGTTAGTAAAGATGCTTTGGTTCGTGTTAAAGCGGATGCAATGGGCATACAAGCTGAGGATTTTTTAAGCGACAGAGTTGTCGAATTTAATCAGATTTATACAGGGTATGAAGAAAGGTATGTTGATTCAGAAGTACTCAATCAGTTTTTTGAGAAGCATTATATTGACGTCAAAATGTTAAAAGGAAGACCGCTTTATCCCAATCAATACATCATCTTAAAAGACCCGGTTCAAGCCTCGTCATCCGGAATTGGCAAAGTAGATAAGAACTGTAAAAAAGTTGAAAAGACAGCGATGGAAACGGAATATATGTGGGGAATAGGTCCGAGGAATGTACAGCAAAGAATGGCGCTAGATTTGCTTGTTCGTAGCGACATCCCACTTGTAACACTTGTAGGTAAAGCAGGAACAGGAAAAACCCTTTTAGCGATGGCGGCTGGATTAATGCAAACAGAAGATTTAAATCGCTACAAAAAACTTTTTATTGCGAGGCCGATTGTTCCAGTTGGAAAAGATATTGGATTTCTGCCAGGGGAGAAAGAAGAAAAGTTACGTCCGTGGATGCAGCCTATATTTGATAATCTAGAATACCTGTTTAATGTTAAAAAGACGGGGGAGCTTGAAAAGATCCTCTCGGGAATCGGTTCCATTCAAGTAGAAGCATTAACGTACATTCGTGGAAGAAGTTTACCTGATCAATATATTATAATAGATGAAGCACAAAATTTAACCAAGCATGAAGTGAAAACGATCTTAACAAGGGTTGGTGAGGGAAGTAAAATTGTTCTCCTCGGTGATCCACAGCAAATTGATCATCCTTATCTTGATGAATACACGAATGGACTCACTTATGTCGTCGAAAAATTTAAAGACCAGCCGCTTAGCGGACATGTTAAGCTCGAGAAAGGTGAACGTTCTCTGCTTGCCCGCATTGCAGCTGATCTACTCTAGATGACAGTTATACCTGTAACGTATTTAAATGGTTCCGAAGCGTTCGAGCCATTCCCGAAATAGAAATGGGTAGGGCCATCTTCTCTGAGCGGTTTTCCATCTTGGGAAAAGCGAAGAAAGCCGTTCATGGCTTCATCCATTGTCATACTCTGCTTAGAGCCATCTTTAAAATCTAGCTGAACCTTCTCGCTATCGTTAGTAGGATCAGCATTAGATAAAAATGGTTTGAGTGGGATAACGAAACTTCCTGTTAGAATGCGTTCTTTCTCAAACCTTTTGATACTTTTGTTAACAGGAGGTTTAATTCCTGTAAGTTCTCTTTCAAAGCGTTCAGCCTGAGTACGGATGTAATCGTTCTCATTCTTTTCGCTTGAACCATCAAATTTCAAAAATTCCTCTAATTCAATCTTACGATCATCAAATATCCATACGCTTGCGTCTAAAGTAATGGAATAATTGACTTTCCCCTTAATAGGTAGAATCGTCTCCATCTTGTACACCCCACAATCAAAATCTTTTGCAAACCAAGTATACCGGTTATGCTTGCATTTGTCACATTTGGGGAACAGTATGGTGAGAGTCAATTTGTTCCGAGCGGGAGGATTTAAGATGAGATGTCGTACAGAAGAAGAATTAGTGGAACTAGTTAGGAAAAGCAAGCCATTTACGAAAGATGGAAAAGTGGCAGATTATATTCCAGCCCTTGCAAAATCCGATCCAGATAAGCTAGCAATTGCAATCTACTCCAAGGAAGACGGATGTTTATCAGCCGGAGATGTAGGCGAAACGTTTACCCTTCAAAGTATCTCTAAAGTTCTAACACTAGCCTTAGCAATCATGGACTCAGGAGAGGAGCGTGTTTTCTCAAGGGTAGGAATGGAGCCTACGGGAGATCCATTTAATTCAATTGCCAAACTTGAGACGATGGTACCCTCAAAACCACTCAATCCAATGATTAATGCGGGTGCTTTAGTTGTTACAAATATGATTCATGGTAGTTCAGTAGAGGAAAAAGTTGGACGCATATTGCAATTAATTCATGACATGACGAATAACACTAGCATTGGAATTAATACTGAAGTAGCTGATTCGGAATATGAATCGGCGAATTTAAACCGAGCATTAAGTTATTTCATGAAGCAGCACGGCATTATTGATGATAATGTTGAAATGCTTCTTGAAGCTTATACAAAACAGTGTGCAATCGAAGTAAACTGTAAAGATCTTGCTAGAATAGGGATGGTTCTAGCCAATGAAGGAAAAGACCCTGAAACGGAAAGAAGGATTATTCCAAGATATATAGCGAGAATCGTGAAAACGTTTATGGTTACATGCGGCATGTACAATGCATCTGGTGAGTTTGCGATTAACGTGGCCATCCCTGCAAAAAGTGGTGTCTCAGGTGGGATTTTAAGTCTTGTTCCAAATGAAATGGGAATTGGTGTTTATAGTCCACCACTTGATGCAAAAGGAAATAGTATCGCTGGAAACAAACTTCTTGAGAATCTTTCTTCACAATATGGACTAAGTATTTTCTAAACACATCCGCGTTTACCCTGCTTTTTCTTGCAATTTTGTTGCATTCCTTTTATGATAATAGAAGGAATGGGAAAGGGAACGGAGGGATCAGATTTGTCAACTGGTATGGCAACAGGACATCGTGAAAAAGCATACGAGCTGTTAAAAGCCGATGCGCATAAGATCCTAAAACTTATCGAAGTTCAAATGGAGAATTTGACGATGCCTCAGTGTCCTCTGTATGAAGAGGTTCTTGATACGCAGATGTTTGGTTTATCTCGCGAAATTGACTTCGCGGTTCGTCTTGGATTAGTAAATGAAGAGGATGGCAAAGAATTGCTTGAATCACTTGAGCGTCAGCTTTCGGCTCTTCATGAAGCTAGTATGAGGAAATAATGAAAGCTCAAACTATCAATGATAGTTTGAGCTTTTTGTTTATTTTCAGTGTTCCTTTACATACAATATATTTTTGACTCATTCACTTTGCAGTTCCGCATTAAGTGATAGTAGCAAGTAGAAAATATGATAGAATACGAATAGGCCGTAAAAGAATTCAGAAGATTTTAGGAGTAGATATGAATGTATGATTTGCTCATGGTGATCCTTGTTATATCTCCCATCAGTTTATTACTTCATGAGGCGGGCCACACAGTGGCAGCCAATGTTTTTACGAAAGCTGGTGTGAAACTACACCTGGGCATAGGTCCAAGAATCTTTACATGGAGACACCCGAGAGGAGAAGTAGCCGTTAACGCTATTTATTTCGCTGGAGGAATGACCATCAGCTCACAACCTGATAAAGCCTATGGGAAACTCGCCATTGCCATAGCTGGTCCACTCATGAATCTTATCGTCGCCGCACTCGCTCTCATTCTGCCATTCCATCCCTCCATCATAGCCTGGGTTCTTTTCTTTAACCTCTGGCTAGGAATAACCAATCTGATCCCATTTAAAATTCTCGGGAAAGAATCAGACGGATGGACCATATTAAAAGTCCTTCTCAAAAAAACTTAATTTCAAAAGGACAGCAGGTTTCACCCAATTCCCATCGAAACCTATACATACTTCGAAAAGCGGAGCGGGCCCGTCTAAATCCGCAGGATGTTGGAGGCCATGAGAGTGAGACGGTTTATGTCTCATTCGAATGGGTGAAACAGCCGGAGGATTTGGCCCGCACAGCTGGACACCGAAAAGCGGAAGTGGGCGTTTAGGGTCGACAAGCGCTGGAGGCCCATAAAAAGAACACGGTCTTTGTGTTCATTTTATGGGGTGAAGCGATCGAGACCCTGCCCACTGCAGCTAGACACCGAAAAGCGGAGACGAGCGTTTAGAAACGGAGATATTGGAGCTCTTGAACTAGAACACAAGATGCGTGTTCTGATTGAAAGTTAAGCAATCTGGGGTCTGGCTACGGGAATCCTTCAACACCACCAATACTTTTTAGTTTCCAAAAGGCGAATAAATCAACAAGTGATTATGAAGTTAACAGTGAGCTGATGCAAACTTCTTAATAGAAAATAAATAGGTAGGATGACGTTTATGATTAAAAAATTATTTAAGCATTATGATTACTCTCTAATCATTAGTGTATTACTTTTGTGCGGGTTTGGGCTCGTTATGGTTTACAGTGCAAGTATGGTATGGGCTGTGATGCGACATGAAGCAAACAGTGCTTACTTCTTCAACAGACAAATCATCTGGTTAGCGGTATCACTCGTTATGTTCCTACTGGCGATGGTCTTTCCATATAAGGCTTATAGGAAATTTATCGTTCCTATACTAGGACTCTCTGTTTTGTCACTACTGCTCGTGAAATTGATCGGATCCACTACGAACAATGCACAAAGTTGGATTGAAATCGGCTCGTTTAGTTTTCAGCCTTCTGAATTCGTCAAACTAGGGTTAATCATTTACCTTGCGGCTATTTACTCCAAAAAACAAGCCTATATTTCTAACTTTGTAAGAGGGGCAATGCCTCCTTTAATGGTCATTGGATTGATTTTTGCGTTAGTTGCTTCACAGCCAGATCTTGGGACGGCAATGATTATCGCATTAACTTCAGGTATTGTCATTGTTTGTTCTGGAATGAAGTGGAGACACATTTTAGGGCTTATCGTCATTGGCGGGATTGTCTTCGCTCTTGCGTGGATGACGCTCTCACCTGAACAGGCATCAAGATTTACTGGAGCTTATGATCCATTTTCGGACCCAGAAGACAGTGGTTTCCATTTAATTAATTCTTATATCGCTATAGCATCAGGTGGAATTACGGGTCAGGGGTTTGGCCAGAGTATTCAAAAATACGGTTTTTTACCTGAACCACATACAGATTTCATTATGGCCATTGTGGCTGAAGAGTTAGGGTTACTCGGTGTTGTATTTGTAGTAGGTTTGTTAGGTTATATCGTATTTAAAGGTTTTGTTATAGGTATTCGCTGTAAGGATACATTTGGTAGCTTACTAGCTATAGGCATTGCTGGTATGATTGGTGTACAAACAGTCGTCAATCTTGGTGCTATAACAGGCTGGTTACCAGTAACAGGTGTCCCACTTCCGTTTATCAGTTACGGTGGATCTTCATTAATTTTGCTGATGATATCAATGGGGATACTAGTGAACGTTTCTGCTTTTGTGAATATAAGGAAAGAGCAGAAAGAAGGTTACGTTAAAAAAGATAATACGATTCAAATGGAGCTTTAGTTTAAGGAGGAAATTATATGCCAGCTATTTCAAAAATTTTAGTTGCTAACCGTGGTGAAATCGCCATTCGAATTTTCCGTGCTTGTACCGAACTGAATATTCGAACCGTAGCTATTTATTCTAAAGAAGATAGTGGATCGTACCATCGTTATAAAGCAGATGAAGCTTACCTTGTCGGAGAGGATAAAAAGCCGATTGATGCCTATTTAGATATTGAGGGGATTATCGAGATAGCGAAGGCGAACGACATTGATGCTATTCACCCTGGTTACGGCTTCCTTTCTGAGAATCTTCAGTTTGCTAAACGTTGTCAGGAGGAAGGTCTTATTTTCATAGGACCTGAACTTGACCATTTACGAATGTTCGGAGATAAGGTAGAGGCTAGAAAACAAGCCATATTAGCAGGGCTTCCAGTCATTCCAGGAACGGATGGCCCTGTAGAAGGACTTGATGAGGTTAAGGCGTTTGCAGATGAGAATGGGTACCCTCTTATGATTAAAGCTGCCCTAGGAGGCGGCGGAAGAGGCATGCGAATCGTCCGAAGTGAAGAATCTTTGGCGGAGGCTTATGATCGTGCTAAATCTGAAGCAAAAGCAGCCTTTGGGCGCGATGAAATTTATGTGGAGAAATTTGTAGAAAATCCGAAGCATATCGAAGTTCAAATTCTTGGAGATAAGCATGGTAATACAATTCACCTCTATGAGAGAGACTGCTCGGTGCAGCGTCGTCACCAGAAAGTTGTCGAGGTAGCACCAAGTGTTTCACTGACACAGGAGTCTAGACGAGACATTTGTGAAGCTGCAGTGAAATTGATGGAAAACGTACAGTATGTCAATGCAGGTACTGTTGAATTTCTTGTTAACCAAGAGGGAGAGTTCTATTTTATTGAAGTAAACCCTCGAGTTCAGGTAGAACATACCATTACAGAAATGATCACGGGAATTGATATTGTTCAATCTCAAATTATGATTGCTGAGGGTGAACACATTCATGGTGATCGACTCGGTATACCGAAACAAGATGACATTGACTGTCACGGGTACGCTATTCAATGTCGTGTAACGACGGAAGATCCTGAAAATAATTTTATGCCTGATACAGGGAAGCTAATGGCGTACAGATCAGGTGGCGGATTCGGCGTTCGTCTTGACGCAGGGAATGCTTATCAAGGTGCTGTCATTACTCCTTATTACGATTCACTTCTTGTGAAGCTATCGACATGGGCACTTAATTTTGACCAAGCCTCATCTAAAATGGTCAGAAACTTAAAAGAATTCCGTATTAGAGGAATTAAAACGAATATTGCTTTCCTTGAAAATGTAATGAAACACGAGAACTTCCGATCAGGCGAATATAATACATCTTTCATCGATTCATCACCAGAGCTATTTGTGTTTCCAAAGCGAAAAGATCGTGGAACAAAAATGCTTTCATACATCGGGAACATTACAGTTAACGGTTTCCCGGGTCTTGATATAAAGAAAAAACCTGCGTTTACGAAACGGAGAGTACCGCATTTAAAATACAGTGAGCCTATACCAAAAGGAACGAAACAAATTCTTGATGAACAAGGTGCAGATGGTCTTGTTAAATGGGTGAAAGAACAGAAGAAAACGTTACTTACCGACACGACATTCCGTGACGGTCATCAATCTCTTCTTGCGACAAGAATGAGAACGACTGATTTATTGCATATTGCAGAGCCGACTGCCCGCATGCTACCCGAACTGTTCTCAATGGAAATGTGGGGCGGGGCTACCTTCGATGTCTCATTACGATACTTAAAAGAAGATCCGTGGGATCGCTTAATTAAGCTTAGAGAGCAAGTGCCAAATGTGATGTTCCAGATGTTGTTACGAGCATCAAACGGAGTAGGATATAAGAATTATCCAGATAATCTCATTCGAGAATTTGTTCAAAAGTCTGCTGACGCAGGAATTGATGTATTTAGGATATTTGATAGTTTGAACTGGGTGGACGGCATGACAAAAGCGATTGAAGCGGTTCGTCAAACAGGAAAAATTGCTGAGGCATCAATTTGCTACACAGGTGACATCTCAAATCCGGATAAGTCGAAGTATAACCTTGAATATTATCAACAGCTCGCAAAAGAACTTGAAGACGCCGGTGCTCATATTTTAGGAATTAAGGATATGGCAGGGTTACTCAAGCCTCAAGCGGCATATAAACTTATTTCAACGTTAAAAGAAACTGTCTCTATACCTATTCATCTTCATACGCACGATACGAGCGGTAACGGGATCTATACATACGCGAAAGCCATTGAGGCTGGTGTAGATATCGTAGACGTAGCCGTAAGTTCCATGGCTGGCTTAACATCTCAGCCAAGTGCCAATTCTTTGTATTATGCAATGGATGGTTCAGAGCGACAGCCGGATATTAGTATTAAAGCGTTAGAAGAATTGTCTCATTACTGGGAAGATACACGTAAATACTATAGTGGATTTGAAAGTGGTATGACCGCTCCACACACGGAAGTATATGAGCACGAAATGCCTGGTGGCCAATATAGCAATCTTCAACAGCAGGCAAAAGGCGTCGGTCTTGGAGAGCGCTGGGATGATGTGAAACGCATGTATCGAAGAGTTAATGAAATGTTTGGAGACATTGTAAAGGTTACGCCTTCTTCTAAAGTTGTAGGCGATATGGCTCTTTATATGGTTCAAAATAATTTAACCGAAGATGATGTGTATGAGCGTGGAGAATCTCTAGATTTTCCTGATTCAGTTGTAGAACTCTTCCAGGGATACCTTGGCCAGCCGTATCAGGGCTTTCCTAAAGAACTTCAGCAAATTATTCTTAAAGGTAGAGAGCCGATTACTTCAAGACCTGGAGAGTTTCTAGAACCTGTTAACTTTACGGACTTAAAGGAAACTCTTTATCACAAATTGAATCGTCAAGTAACTAGCCATGATCTGATCTCTTATGCTCTTTACCCGAAAGTCTATCTAGAGTATGCAGAGGTTCAAGAGATGTTTGGGGATGTATCCGTTCTAGATACACCAACCTTCCTTTATGGCATGCGACTTGGAGAAGAAGTTGAGGTCGAGATCGAACAGGGGAAAACGCTTATCGTCAAGCTTGTCTCGGTTGGAGAGCCTAATCTAGAAGGCAAGCGCACCCTTTACTTCGAATTAAATGGTCAGCCGCGTGAAGTTGTGATTAAAGACGAAAATATCAAAACGGCAATTGCGGCTAAACCAAAAGCGGATCGCACTAATCCAAATCATATTGGAGCAACGATGCCGGGAACTGTCATTAAAGTTCTAGTTGAAAAAGGAGAAAGAGTAAACAAAGGTGATCACCTCATGATCACAGAAGCGATGAAAATGGAGACAACCGTCCAGGCACCTCGTAGTGGCACAGTGGAACATATTCATGTGGCTAATGGAGAGGGAATTGAATCGGGAGACTTATTGCTAGAAATGAATGAATAAGAAAAAAGCTGCGCAATTTTGCGCAGCTTTTTTCTATTGCCTGCCACTTCGAAGTGAAAGCATAACAAGGTAGAGAAGAACTGTAAATAAACCAGATATAAAGAGTCCGTGGAAAAGCGCGAGAAACAAATTCAGGTTTGAAACGACTACTAGAATACCGCTCAACGCCTGTAAACAAATGAAAACAAAAGCTAAAATAATACCAGTTCGCATCGTTCCTTTGTTTTTAAACTCTCGTAATCCTATGATGAGAATGTAGAGTAACCATACAAAGATGAGTACGGCTGCCGTTCGGTGTAACATCTGAATCCCCTGTGGTCCAGAGAAAGCGAACAGCTGACCATCGCTACAAAATGGAACTTTGTCACAGGCCATACTGGCGCCTGTATGGCGTACGAGGGCTCCTGTATAAACGACTATATATGAATAGATTGTAATCGCGTATAAATGAAAACGAATACGTTTAGGAACATGAGGCGTTCTTTTATTCCCAGACGCTTCAAAAACGAGTATAGTTAGCAAAACAACACTCGCAAAACTAGCAAGTGAGAAACCAAAATGAGAAGCAAGAATAATATCTGATTGGCCCCATACTACAGCGGCAGCGCCTAACAAACCTTGAAACACGATTAAGAAGACAGAAGCAATCGCTAAAAATTTTGTTTCTCGAATGTGTCCGATTTTTCGCCAAGCCCATATGGCAAGAATAATCACGAG
The DNA here is from genome assembly GCF_056173665.1 of Anaerobacillus sp. QJM3NY_17. NCBI lineage: Bacteria > Bacillati > Bacillota > Bacilli > Caryophanales > Bacillaceae > Anaerobacillus > Anaerobacillus sp. QJM3NY_17. Next base: position 1,728,980 of record NZ_CM149685.1, read on the forward strand.
CAGACCGAGGGCTGCTGAAACAATCCGATGACTGACTTCGATGATCGTTTCTATCTCTGGTGCTTCAGGTAGAACCTTTCCATAGCATAAAGGCCAGGAGTTCCCACAGCCATCACCCGACCCTGTTTTCGTTACAACTGCACCCATTAAGAGTACGAGAAGCATTCCAAGTGACGTAATAATCCCGAATAATTTCAACAATTTATTCACAAATAACACCTTCTTATCTAATTGTGTGTAAATCATAGTACAATGAATGTGTGAAGAGGCAAGCACATCTTTGCACGAATGAAAGGATGAGCTCCCATTATGAAACGACGTATACAAAACAATTAGATTCGTTTATAATGGATAAGGATTGCGGATACTGCTTCCTTTCACAAAACCAACATTATCTTACCATAGCTGTTAGCGAGTTTTAATAGCAAGATGTGAAGATTGAATTACATTTTGTTTAACAGCATGTGAGTAACCTGGAGGGGTAGACGTGATACAACATAATGATCAGGGCTTACACAGTCTTCTAATAAGATTGTCTAACATGAACGATAGAATGACTGATTTACTTCAGTCAAATGAAAAAGGAGGTGTGTAGATTGAGTAAAGCTAGAACTGCATACGAAGCATCTAATCGCGTTATGGAGCCAGGCCCGCTATCAGAAGCAAATCCATCTGGTACGTGGAAAGATTTTCTGACACTTACGAAATTAGGCATTGTATTTGATAATTTAATTACAGCTTTTACTGGCTTATGGGTGGCATCAGTTGCTGCAGGATTTGATCTATTCGCTAATCCAATGGTACTCATTCTAACGATGTTGGGAACAGCTTTTGTTGTTGCCGGGGGAACATCTTTGAATAACTACATTGACCGTGATATTGATCAAGTGATGGCGAGAACGAATACGCGTCCCTCAGTTACAGGTAAAATTCCTGCTAACCAGGTATTATTTGTAGGTCTTGGCTTAGCCATTGTAGGTACGATAATGCTATTGATTGTTGAGCCAATGGCTGCTTTATTGGGTCTTTTAGGACTTGTTATATACGTTGTGTTATATACAATGTGGACAAAGCGTACAACTTCTTTAAATACAGTAGTCGGGTCATTTTCAGGTGCACTTCCGCCGCTTATTGGCTGGGCTGCAATTGATCCTAACTTAAGCCCTGTAGCATGGGGAATGTTTTTAATCATGTTTATCTGGCAGCCTCCACACTTCTTAGCACTCGCTATGAAGCGTGTAGATGATTATCGTGATGCTGGAATTCCAATGCTACCTGTTGTAGCAGGTTTTCCAATGACGAAGCGCCAAATCGTTTTATATACGGCTGCTTTAGTACCAGTGTCACTATTGCTATACAGCTTTGGACCAGTGTACATCACTGTCGCAGCAATCCTTGGTTTTGGATGGCTAGCGATAGGAATTGCAGGATTTTTCATGAAGGACGATATTAAGTGGGCGAGAATTATGTTTGTTTATTCGCTTAACTATATAACAATCCTGTTTATTGTTATGATTGCAGTAAATATTAATCCTTAAAAGGATGATTAATGTATGGTCAGACAAGGTGGGTAGGATGCCCTCCTTGTCTTCCTATAACTCAATTTTGAGTAAAAGCTACTAAAGAAAGTGAGGTTTAAGGTGCAAATGAAACGTTGGAAAAATGTTTGGCGTTTTTTACCACTGCTATCGGTAATTGCGTTAGCGCTTACGGGTTGCGGTAACGAACAACTAACAGCTATGCTCCCTAAGGGAGAAGGGGCTGAAATGCAATTTAATCTCATGATGTTAAGCCTTTACATCATGATCGGGGTTTTCGTTGTAGTAGCACTCATTTATACAGTTGTGCTTGTTCGTTTTAGACGACGTGGTGAAAGCGACAATGAAATTCCAGAACAAACGGAAGGTAATGTCGTTCTTGAGATTCTATGGACTGTAGTTCCTATTATCCTTCTTTTGATCCTTGCCGTTCCGACAGTAATGACTACGTTTGCATTAGATGAGGGCACTGAAAAAGTACCTGAAGGTGCAACCGTTGTCAAAGTAACAGCTCATCAGTATTGGTGGGAATTTGAGTATCCTGATCTTGAAGTGAAGACTTCTCAAGATTTACACATTCCAACAGGAGAAAGAGTTTATTTTGAACTCGTTTCTAAAGATGTCACACACTCTTTTTGGGTTCCGACTCTAGGTGGAAAAATGGATACGAATACAGCTACAGAGAATAAAATGTGGCTAAATGCTCAGGAACCAGGTACATATTATGGGAAGTGTGCTGAGCTGTGTGGACCATCACACGCTTTGATGGACTTTAAAGTAATTGCTCAAGAAAAAGAAGATTTTGAAGCATGGGCAGAAAACATGAAAGAAGCTGGTTCACAGGCAGCTTCTGATCAAGCAGCTCAAGGGGAAGAAATCTTCGCAAACAGCTGTATTGGCTGTCACGCCGTCGGCAGTGAAGGCGGTAACACAGGTCCGAACTTAACAAACTTTGGTGACCGCGAGAAAGTAGCGGGCGTTCTCGAGCATACAGATGAGAACATTAAGGGCTGGATTAGCGATCCATCGGAATACAAACCTGGTAATAACATGCCTGCGTTTGGAGATCAGCTAAAAGATGAAGAGCTTGATGCTTTAGTTGTTTACTTGCAAGGACTAAAAGTTGAAGAATAGTCATCGGAAATAAGGAGGTTTAATACGTGTCAGCACATGCTTATAAAAAGAAAAATCCTGTATGGGATTGGCTTACTACCGTTGACCATAAGAAGATCGGGATTCTCTATCTCGCTTCCGGTGCTTTCTTCTTTCTACTCGGTGGTTTAGAAGCAATCTTACTGCGGGTGCAGTTGCTTTATCCAGAATTTGATTTTGTGGGAGCTGAAACATTTAACCAGCTGCTTACGATGCACGGGACGACAATGATCTTCCTGGCAGCCATGCCGCTCATATTTGGGTTTATGAATGCGATCATTCCGCTTCAAATTGGAGCGCGAGACGTAGCGTTTCCATTCGTTAACTCATTAGGCTTTTGGCTATTTACAGCGGGTGGTATCCTACTGAACCTTGGTTGGTTCATGGGTGGAGCACCGGATGCTGGTTGGACCGGTTATGCACCACTATCAACAACAAGTCCAGGGAACGGAGTCGATTTTTACGTTCTAGGGCTTCAGATCTCAGGTATCGGAACGTTAATCGGGGGAATTAACTTCCTAGTTACCATCATAAACATGCGGGCACCGGGTATGACATTTATGCGTATGCCGTTGTTCACATGGTCTAGTTTTATTACTTCTGGTCTTATTCTTTTTGCCTTCCCTGCTCTAACAATTGGTCTAGCGCTACTCATGTTTGACCGTTTGTTCGGATCGCAGTTCTTCGCAGCTGAAGCGGGAGGTAACCCGATTATTTATGAACATCTATTCTGGATCTTCGGGCACCCGGAAGTTTACATTCTAGTTCTACCTGCATTTGGTATGTTCTCTGAAATCATTGCAACATTCGCAAGAAAGCGTCTGTTTGGTTATTCAGCAATGGTTTTCGCAACAGCTCTTATTGGTTTCTTAGGCTTTATGGTATGGGTTCACCATATGTTTACAGTGGGACTAGGACCAATTGCCAACTCTATTTTTGCTGTTGCAACAATGTTAATCGCAGTTCCGACTGGGGTTAAGATCTTTAACTGGCTCTTTACAATGTGGGGAGGAAAAGTGAGCTTCCCAACCGCAAACTTATTTGCAGTAGGATTTATTCCTTCTTTCGTACTTGGTGGTATGACAGGGGTAATGCTAAGCGTTCCACCTGCTGACTATCAGTACCACGATAGCTACTTCGTTGTAGCTCACTTCCACTATGTAATTGTTGGTGGGGTAGTGTTCGGTCTATTTGCCGGTATGTACTACTGGTGGCCGAAGATTTTTGGAACAGTATTGAACGAATTTCTCGGAAAGCTTCATTTCTGGTTATTCTTTATCGGTTTCCATTTAACGTTCTTCCCGATGCACTTCCTCGGACTTATGGGAATGCCGCGTCGAGTTTATACGTATCTTTCTGGTCAAAGTCTTGATGAAGCGAACTTCGCAGCAACGATGGGTGCTTTCTTAATGGGACTTGCAACAATCATTATGGTTTGGAACATTATCCAAACTTCTGTTAAAGGTAAAAAAGCTGGAAATGACCCTTGGGACGGTCGTACGCTTGAATGGGCGATTTCATCACCAGCTCCAGAATATAACTTTGCACAAACACCGCTAATACGTGGTCTTGATGCATGGTGGTTAGAAAAACGAGCAGGTAATAAAGCTATGGTTGCCGCGGAACCTTTAGATGATATCCATATGCCGGATTCTTCTATTCTTCCACTTGTTCTTTCTCTTGGGTTGTTTATTGCGGCTCTTGCAGCGATCTATTCAAACTGGATAATTGCAATAGGTGGACTTGTGATCACGGCATTAGCGATGATCCTTCGCTCTGTCATTGATTATCACGGATACCATATCCATAAGGAAGATCTGCCTGATGAAGGGAGGGAAGGCAAATGAAATCGAACGAAGCAATGACTAAGTTGCCTGCCAATCCAGAACGGGCTACGTTAGATGGTAAAAATAAATTTCTTGGTTTCTGGTTCTTCCTTGGAGGCGAAACCGTGCTTTTCGCCTCGCTTTTTGGGGTATACTTAGGACTAAGGAATGCAACAAACGGTGGCGTTACATCGAATGAACTGTTTGAACTTCCACTTGTTTTTATTGCGACAATGCTTTTATTATCAAGTAGTTTAACATCGGTGTTTGCTACGATGGCACTTAAAACAAATCATTTTAAGCGTATGATTGGCTGGTTTGTGGTGACTGGACTTCTAGGTCTTGCTTTCCTAGGTCTTGAAATTTATGAATTTAATCACTATGTACATGAATACGGTCATACGATTAAAAGCAGTGCATGGGGATCTGCTTTCTACACGCTTGTAGGTACTCACGGAGCTCACGTATTAGTGGGGATTTCCTGGATTACGATTCTTATTATTCGTAATCTAAGAAGAGGAATGGACCTGTATACAGCACCGAAGTTTTATCTCTTTGCTCTTTACTGGCACTTTATTGATGTTGTATGGATCTTCATCTTTACAGTGGTTTACCTAATGGGAAAGGTGGGTTAATTTAATGGCACATCATGAAGGTCACGATACTCTGTCAGAGCACGATCAAAGTCATCTCGACATTCATCACGAGATTGCTCATGAGAAGGAATTTAAGCAACAACTTGTTTCCTTTGCCATGATGATTTTCCTTACGATGATTGCGTTCGTAGCAGTAGCTAGCGATGCGATATCTGATGCTTTTACAGTTGTTTTTATCATGATCCTAGCTGGTATCCAACTCGTATTTCAGCTATACATGTTCATGCATTTAAGCCACAAAGGGCATCAGTATCCTGCATGGGGAATATTCTTTGGAGTATTCGTAGCTGGCACGTGTGTTGTCGCCCTAATGGGTATGATTTGGTAAAATGATCCAAAAGAAGCTGTTTCCATATGGAAACAGCTTCTTTTTCGTTAAACTTTGAAATTAATTTTAATTAGCCCTGCTTCTCTTGCAGAGTTAAAGGCAATGAGAAGGATTGGCCCGATGATGAAGCCCATAATACCGAGGAGTTTCAAACCAATGTACATGGATATTAACGTAGACAACGGAGATAGTCCGATATGTCTTCCCATTACTTTTGGTTCTACTGTTCGACGAATGACTAGAAGCACAACCGCTAGAATCGCCATTTGACTTCCAGTGGCTATATCGCCAGTTATTAAATAATAAATCGCCCAGGGTCCGAGTATAACGATCGAACCAATAATCGGTATAAAATCAATGACCCAAATGATAAACGCCATTAGAAGGGCAACCTTCGGCGTAATGAATAAGAGTCCAATTAAACTAACAAAGAAAATGATGATGCTGACAAGAAACTGAGCTTTAAAAAAACCAAAAATGACGTAGGAAAGGCGCCCGGTCATGAATTGCACTTTTTCTGCCGTTTGTTGTGATAAGTAAGAATAAGATTGCTTCTTCAGTCTCGGAAGATCCATCAAGAATAAGAAGAGGGCAATTAAGTATACAACAATGCTAACTAAATAATTTGGAATTCCTGTGACAATGATGGTAATGATTTTTAAGTAATCAATGCTACTGATGGTATCCTTTGTATTTTCAAGAAATCGATCAACCTGATTGGTGAATTCTTGAACAAATTCAGGAGGAAAACTTTTGGATACGGCCTCCATGTTGGATTCCATACTATCCCACATCTGGGTGATGTTTTGTATGTACAGAGGGGAGTTCTCGACTAGCACTATTCCTTCAGTAATCACTTTTGTAATAAGGAAGTAGCCTAGTAATGAAATGAAAATAACAAATAATGTAAAGACAATAATCACTGGAAAGTACCGTTTTATTTTCGTATTCTTTTGAATCAGTTTAACAGCTGGATCAAGAGCTAGAGCACTGAAAAACGCGAGAATAAGCGGAATGGAGACGGGTAAGATCCAGAAAGCAAGCACTGCTAAAATCGCAATGACAAGTAAAATTAATATAAATCGCTTTGTGAGGAACTTTGGCAATCTTGTTCTCCTTTCTAAGTCAAACCATCTTCTTATATTATAGTACGGACGATTACGCTTTACCAGTAGAGAGAAATGAATTATTAGACGAATATTTCATTTTCAGCTATTCATATAATATTAAGAGTGTATGCAAGAGGGGGGAAGGATCATCATGAGAAAATCATTCCATCAAGGAAGCCTAACCATCTCAGAGAGCGTCATTGACTTTATTTTAGAAGTAGCGATTAATGAAACGCCGGGCGTGAAATTTATTCAAGCACCTGTTAAAAAGACATTGAGAAAGATGGTTGGGAAAGGGAAGAAGTCCTCTTTTCAATTTGATAGTTACCAGGAAGACGCGGGTTTATCACTTAAAGTAGAAGTGGCAATTGGTTTTGGAGAAATCATTCCCTATACATGCTTTGTTCTTCAAGAGAGAATTAAAAATGATATAGAAAAAATGACGGGGTTACACGTGGAAGAAGTGAATGTGCTTGTATCAGCCTTATCTATTACAGACGAGGACCTTAAAGAATAAATCCATATAGAAAAGCCTCTCTAGACAAAGAGGCTTTTCTGATTACTTTGAGGTGAACATTTGTGTCCAGTAATGACCGTATGAACCACCTGAGATGTATCCGACGCCAATCTGTGTATAACCAGAATTTAAAATGTTTTTTCGGTGTCCTTCGCTATTCATCCACGCTTGAACGACTTCTTCAGGTGTTGCTTGTCCAGCGGCAATGTTTTCTCCGGCACTTCGATAGGAAACGCCAAAATTCTCTAGCATAGAGAAGGGAGAACCGTACGTAGGCGACTGATGAGAAAAATAATTTTTATTTCTCATATCTGCTGATTTGTATCTGGCTACTCTAGCCACTTCCCAATTCCACGTTAGTGGCGACAATCCATTTTTCGCACGCTCTGCATTTGTTAAATCCATCACTTGTTGTCCAACGTCTTTAGACTTTCGAATCGATGGATTTGCTGTAGGTACGTTGACACGATCGCCCGGATAAATAAGATCTGGATTATCGAATTGAGGATTTGCACTGATTATCTCAGTAAGTCCGATTTTATAGCGTTTGGAAATTTTCCACAGCGTGTCACCAGATTTTACTGTGTATGTACTCTGTGCATGTGCATAAGTTGGTGCTAATAGTGAAGTTATGAGAAGAAATACCATTAAAAAAGATACTGATTTTCTCATGAAATCATCTCCTTTCTAGCGTAGTTTCACCAGAAGCGACCGATTTCACTCAGATTATTATTATTTGTTTTGATTTCATGTAATTTCTTTTCGATTGGACAGGATAATAATGTATGGATTATCCATGTGAAAACGAAGTAAACATTGCAACCACACTGCCCCTTATACTATTATTAAAGAGTGGACATGTTGTGAATTACAAAGGAGGCAAACGAATTATGAAATTTGACAAGACTGGTCTGGAATCTACGATCGTTCAATTTTCCATTCTAGATCATATTATGCATGAAAACGGTTTAGTTCTTGCTGGTCAATGGGATTATGAACGAGTTACATACGATTATAAATTTGAGGATATGACAAATGGTGACGTTTACTATCTTCGAGTTCCTGGTGTAGCTATCGAGGGAATGGTTGAATCTTCTTATGCCGTGATCAAGCTTGGTAAGCCTTACTTAGGAAAGCACTATTATCCTCACGGTGTGGAGTATGACGAAGAATTTCCTGATACGATTATTAACACATGTAACAAAAAGCTTGAAACCCTTCGTGATCAGCTAGGATCGGCACTTCAACGAAGCATGGTATCTGTTGGAGATATTGCTAAATATGTTACTCCGAGTAAGCCTTCTGATAGCGTTGCCGAAGCGGCTGCGACTATGAAGAATGAAAATGTCACGATTGTTCCCGTTTGTGATGGTGAAAATCTGGTTGGAATTGTGACAGATCGAGCAATTGCGGTTGGTGGTTTTGCTGATAATCAAGCCGGCATGACTAAAGTTGAGGAACTCCTCGAAAAGCCATCTATGACTTTGGCGCCAGATATGAAGCCTGAGCAGGCTGCTGAGTTAATGAATGAATCCCGTCTAACAGAGGTTATTGTAGTCGACGGAGAGCGTTTTGTCGGAATCGTATCTTACTTCCATCTAAAAGAAAAAATAAACGCTTAAATGAGAAGAGCCAGGTGCTCTTCTTTTTTTACTTTTAAGGTGATTAATCTAAGCGCCATAGAGGCTAACCGTTGCGGTGTACAACAGAGATAAGGCATAATAGATACAATGAAATGGAGGCGAACGAATCATGAAAAATATACTTCGCTTCACTTTGCTGATTGTTGTCATCGTGATCGGGATAGATGTTTATGACAAAATTGAGTGGAGTCATTTAGGACAGGAAGTTGAACGTATCATTAATGAAGAAAAGTTTGTTCTTGAAGAAACTACGGAAAAGTCTCCAACTCAACAAGACGAAGTGAAAAAAGATGAGCCGTTGCCAGAGCTTAAAGGACTGGAGAAATGGGTAGGAGAAGGACAAGAAACGATTGAATCTAATTTGGGGAAACCAGACAGAGTGGATCCCTCACCGTTTGGGTATGACTGGTGGATTTATGAGCAGTCCCATTCTGCTTATTTACAGGTTGGTATTGAAAATGAACAGGTAGTGACGATTTTCTTTATGGGGAATGTTGACGCTGGTGAACGATACCCAATGGGTGAGAAAGCGGCTGATATATTTAAAGAAGAGAAGCCTCTAAATGAAATCCCTGTTAAGGTAGATCAATATGATTATCGGTTTCAGCTTACTGAAGAAGAAAAACAGCTTAAGCCTTTAATTAAAATACATGAGGATTTATACGCACAGTATTATTTTGATAAGTTTAACGGTAGTTTACGTGCTGTTAGGATTGCAGAGCCGAGTGTACTAGTAAAGCAAAGACCTTATGCGGTTTCTTATCGTGGCGAACTGCTTGAAACGGAGTCGCTATCACAGGGTGAATGGGATCAAGTCGAAGATGCAATGGAAAAACAAATTTTTTCGATGACAAACGTGTTGAGAAATTTATCTGACAAGCAATCGTTAAGCTATAATAATGAAGTTTCAGAAGTTGCCTTTGGACATAGCAAGGATATGGGAGAAAATGATTACTTTTCTCATACTTCACCATCGGAAGGGGAGCTTTCCGATCGCTTAAAGAAGGGCGACGTTCTCTATAGCTATGCCGGAGAGAACATCGCTGCAAGATATCCAGATGCTGGAGCGGCGATGATTGGCTGGTTAAACAGTAAAGGTCATCGTGAAGCTCTATTGAATGAAGACTTCACTGAAATTGGTGTAGGGGTTTATCGTGAATATTACACACAGAATTTCATTAAACCTTTCTAGGAATAACCATGAAGTTTCCGGTAGCAGTAGCGATTAATTTCAGATCATCACGGTAGACGTTTGCTTTCACAACCCATCTTACGTCACCTTTAAACACTACATGAGATTGGCACCTTAACTCATGACCATCCCCTTTCGCCAGAAAGTGAATGTTCATTTCAGAAGTCACTGCTGCTTTGTCAGAAGGGAGCGATTGGTGAACAAGTGAGCCCATTGCAATATCAATTAATGAAGCGGTTATTCCACCATGAACGATATGCAATGGGTTATGAACAAGTTCTTGATTCGGAATAATACTTTCATAAGTGTCTTCATCAAGTTTTTTACTCCTAATCCCCATGAACCCAGCTAGATAGGTTTTATAATGATCTTGCTGTTTTTTTAGCACACCCTCAAGCAGGAAGCGTAGGGAGTGTTTTTCTTGCTCATTTGCTTCATCTAAAATTTGTGAAATTAACGTATGTATTGATTCGTTTTCCATATAATCTACCTTCCTTTTCCAGTGTGCGATTATTTTTAGTTTACCAGTAATGGTCGAATACACCAATAAATAGGCGCACAATTGTTAAAAGTCTAATTATGATGTAGTAAGACCATTTTGGTTTGTATGGAAATGGAGGTGGCGAATTTGCCTGAAGCAAAAGAAAAAGGAACTCAAAAGGTTCAGGAATTTAAGACATTCGTCAAAGCTCATCCTCATGTGCTAAAAAAAGTGAAGCGAAAGGAAAAAACGCTTCAAGAGCTATTTGAGGAATGGATGCTTTTTGGTGAAGACGATGCTAGCTGGTATGAAGAAGAAATGGATGAAAATCAGGAAGAAGTTACAGAAGAGAAAAGCATTGGTGGCATGTTATCAGCATTAAAACAAATGAATTTTGAAGAAGTTCAAAAAGGGATCGAACAATTTAGTGGAGCTGTTTATTCTATTCAAGAAGTTTTATCACAATTTCGTTCGAAACCAAAACCACAATCTCCGTATTCTCAATCACACTCCCCGTTTCCCTTTCGACATGACTAGGAGGAGATCACATGCGTGAAGAAGTACAGGAGTTTCTCGCTAACCGGCAGGATCTGGTGCTATTTCTACGTAATCAGCCTAGCTGGTATCGGCGTTTAAGTAGAGAACCGTTCGCACTGAAAGAATTTGAAGAAGCCTCTAAAACATTTTATGGTCAGACGTTCCCACAACGGGTTGATCGCTTTCAAAATCAATTAAATATGGTGAATATGATGCTAGCGTTAGTGACCCAATTAAAAAATTAGGGTCTTTTTTTATGGTTGCGTAGGCTGGTTTTCTCAATTGATTTAATCATATCTTCTTATTTTTTATTATTCTTAGGGCACACTTATGTTTAAAGGGGTGTGATTGAAGATGTTGTTGAAGCGTGGTAAAAGACAGCTAATGATCATTGTGTTGATGATTGGCTGTTGTGTTCCGGTAGTTGGATTTAGTCAAGCTTTACAGGATAACGTCGCAGCTAAAGAAAACACTGAGCCTGTTGTCGTTAATCACAGAGTGAAAGATCATAACGTCTTTATTGAATGCTTAATTCCTAATTTTTCATTTGATAAAGAGAATACAGAAAAAGAGTACCATGGACATCTTAATGTATATCTTGACGGTGTGAAGCATCAAACTGTAGAACGTGCAGCTTTTGTTATTCGTAATTTACCGGAAGGCAAGCATACGATTCGTTTAGATATTATGAGAGAAGATGGAGGAAGGTATTTATCCTTGAAAGAAATGAAAGTGGAAATAAAATAAGCCTCTTTTCAGGAGGCTTTTGCTTAGGAGATTTGTTTGAAAGGTGTTGTCGGCGGTACGATAGGTGGAAACTGCTCCTGTAAATAATTAAATATCACGTTCTCTACATGGATACCCTGTTGAACAAGCGCCTGGTTTCCAAACAAACAATTGAATTCAAGAAAGTAGTACTTTCCGTTTGCATACACAACGTCAAATCCTGCGTGGTTGATTCCGAGAGCTTTGGCTGTTCGATCAACGAGCTCGAGTGCTTCGTCAGGAATTTGGTGGAAAGACAGCTTTCCTCCCTGAGCGACGTTATTAAGGAATGACTCTCCTCCAACACGCCAATAGGCCGATACAACTGTATTACCTACATATACAACTCGGAGGTCTTTTTCTATTGGTAAATATTCTTGTACATAGAGAACGTCGTTACGCTCTGCATAAGTTAGAAATTCTTCTTCAGAACGGATAAGGAACACGCCATTTCCCATAGAACTGCGTACTTCCTTTGCAACGAAAGGGAAGGGGAATGTATTTAAAATACGTTCAATTGTGTCTTTAGAGCGACCTGCAATTTCGGTGTAAGGCATTAGATCTGGTGAAAGTGACCAGAAGGCTCTTGTCATTTCCACTTTATCAAATCCAAGTTGAATAGATTGGATGGATGGAAAGATTTTTTTATTTAGACCATAAACAAGAGAGTTCACTTGCCACTTTTCTGGAAATAATAGCACATCAGCTTTTCTAATTTCATCAATTTCTTTAAACATATGATCGGGTTTAACATAAGTAATACCTGACATGCCTAGCGTACGAAACGGATTGAACGTAATAAGTTTCACAGTTTTCTTTTTCTTCCTCTCTAAAATAACCATGCTAGCTTATTGTTGAACTCTCGATTATTAGCATTTTGGAGTGCGAATGAATTTGCTCGAAACGTTAAAAAAGGCATAGATACGCCAATAACGAAGGGATCCACAATCTAACATAGCTAATACGAAAACATATAAATCTAGAAAATTATAGAGCTTACACCAAAAAAAGTCAATAACCAAATCGTGGATATTCACTTTACTAATATAGTAGAGGACTGGTCAGAAGGTTCCATGAAGTGGTAAGATAAGTGTGGAGGTGTATGTATGATTGCTACTCTAGATAGTGTAATGATTTTAGACCAGGCCGAAGAGCTTGGATTTTTGATAAAAGATTCAGAAGTAGCTCATGAATATCATGAGGCAAAGAAGGAATTATCAAAGAATAGGGAAGCGCAGCGTTTGATTAAGCGTTTCACAGAAATGAAGGAACTTTATGATGAGGTTCAACGTTTCGGGCGTTATCATCCGGACTTTATGACGATTACTGTGAAAGTACGTGAAGCGAAGAGAGACATGGATCTTCACGAAGCGGTAGCGGCATTTAAGCAAGCGGAAACGGAGCTCGAAGGCCTTCTAGTAGAGGTTTGCTCTCTATTAGCTGGTGAAGTGTCTCCTTCAATCAAAGTTCCATCTGGAAATCCTTTCTTTGATAATCAATCATGTGGGGGAGGCTGTGGCTCAGGCGGCAGCTGTGGATGTGGATAACCAGAGCTTTTGCTCTGGTTTTTCAATTTCGGTAACGTATACAGTCAGGACATAAGTTTCCGCAGCAAAACATCTTTTCTTGTGGTACAAGAAAGCGGACTCGATAGACAAGAAGATTTCTTTCTTCTCGAACGAATGAATATTCCATTCTCAATTGCTTCCCTCTCATGCATTTTGCCGCCTCTAATTTAATCAAGGTTTCAATCTCAGCTTTTATGATATCCGAATTTACTGTAAGATAAAGAAAGGGAATACCTGTGATTGTTTTTTTTGAAACAGACTTTACGGTATTTGACGTGGCTAGTTGATTTAGAAATGGACTCCAAATTTCATCAAGGTTCATTGAAGAACATCCTTTCATAAACGCAGTCTACTGTTATCCTAACTGAATCATAATAAAATGACCATCACTCTGTTCATCGAACGAGTAGATTTCATAAGTAAAGGGGAAGCGCGTCATGTTTGTAGAACGAGTTGGCCTGGCAGTCTATATTCAGTCATTGAAGCATGCCAAGCAGTTAAGAAGGTTTGGAAATGTTCACTACGTTTCCTCAAAACAAAAGTATGTCGTGATTTATATTAATCTCGATCAATTGGAAACAACGAAAGAGCGCTTGAACTCTCTCCATTTTGTAAAGCGAGTGGAGCCTTCCAAACGTCCAGAAGTGCAGACGGAATATCAAAATGCAAAGCCAGATAAAGCAAAGCAATATGATTACAAGATGGGACTTTAAAAAGCCAATCCTAAAGGATGGCTTTTTTATTTTGGTTCATCACAGCGCGACCTTTCACATGGAAGAGTCAAAAACCAAGCAACGGGACATAAGCCTTAAGAAATCTCTGTTGTTCATCCAGCGCTTTATGGAAAACCTCTTCTTTACCGTACCCTTATCCTATTGAAGAAAATCTAGCTTTAATGGTTGATTATTTCGAAGTCCGAAGGATATAATGGTCGGATTAAAGGAAGTGACAAAATGGATAATTGGAAACGTAATGTCTGGATTTTGTTTGCTAGTCAATTTTTAGTTCTTGGTGCTATGACTATGATTATGCCGTTTCTACCTTTGTACGTTCAGGAACTTGGTGTAGAAGGAGAAAGTCAAATTAGTCTTTGGTCAGGTGTTATTTTTGGTGCGAATTTTTTAACTGCCTTTTTATTTTCACCATTCTGGGGACGTATGGCAGATCGACATGGACGGAAGCTTATGCTACTTCGTTCAGGCTTCGGTATGGCTATCGTGATTATTTTAACCGGATTTGCCACAGGTCCCTGGTCTTTACTTGGCTTACGTTTGTTAAATGGAGTTGTTTCAGGATTTATACCTGCCGCTATTGCACTAGTAGCGACAAACACACCGAAGGAACACGTCGGATACGCGCTCGGAACTTTAAATTCTGGAGCTGTAGCTGGTGCTATTTGTGGTCCGTTATTTGGTGGATTAATGGCTGAAACGCTAGGATTTCGAATGATCTTTAATATTACGGGTGTTGTGATTTTACTGGCGGCATTCGTTGTGTTGTTTCTTGTTAAAGAAGAGACAAAACCAGAACCATCAGCCAAAAAGGAAAAAAGCAATGCGATTAAAGATTTCAAGAAAGTAACTGTTCATTCACCAATGTTATCGTTAATGTTAGTAGGTTTTCTCGTGCAGTTCGCGCTTCTTGGAATGAATCCACTTATTCCACTCTTTGTACAACAGCTTACTTCAGGAGGAAATGTGGCTTTATTTGCAGGGATCGCTGCTTCTGTTATGGGTATTGCCAATATGTTAGCTTCTCCTAAACTCGGAAAAGTGGGAGATCGAAAGGGTTCACACCATGTTCTTTATTATTCATTAATAGGAGCGGCGATTTTCTCTATTCCGCAGGCGTTTGTTCAGGAGCTGTGGCAATTAATAGCTCTGCGCTTTTTGTTAGGGTTGTGTATTGGAGGATTGCTGCCTTCCGTAAATTCACTAGTGAAAACACTGTCACCTGCCGGAATGGAAAGTAGAACGTATAGCTTTTCTAATAGTGCCGTCTATTTGGGTAATTTACTTGGACCAGTAACTGGCGGAGCGATTGTAGCGGTTGTTGGGACAAGAGGTCTCTTTTTATTTGCAGGTATTATATTATTGATAAGTGTAGCCTATGTGAAAAGAAGAGTACTTCCAATTCTTGATCGGAAACGAGCGGTATATGAATCCAAAGAAATAACATCTTAACGTACAAAAGCAGGGGTCATTGGCCCCTGCTTTTGTTAATGAAATTATTGAAGTGGGGGAATCAGGTTATTTAAACGAAGAATACCGATGATGTAATTAAAGTATAGATCCTTCTCATTAAACTCACTTGAAGGCTTAATTTCCATTGGTATGATCGAAACGTCCAATTCCTTGCTTAAGTCTTCGAAGAGCTTTAAACGTTGCACAGAAGGCTCTTTAGAAGGGATTCCTTCTAAAGATATGTACAATGGCTGAAGGTTACCTTCTCCGGCCGGTTTTAAAACGACGACAGGCGATACGACTTGGCGGTCATTTTTGAGTGTTTTTAGTAATAACAAACGGTGAACACGATGGGAATTAGTTCTTGCAAGTTCAACTAATTCATAAATATCAGAATAGCCTTCTCCTAGTTCAATAAAGCGTTGAATCATAATGTTGTTCTCCTTTCAGTCACTTCAGAAATCCATTCATAATGTAGCATGAATTCATTATGATGGAAAGGATAAAGCGTTTGCATTAGAATGATAAGAAAGGAGGTTAACTCTATGGTCTCGATTCTGCTTCTAGTTAGTTTAGTAGGGGGATTGCTCTATTTATACTGGAAAGGACGAAATGCTAAAGAGGAAACCATCGATAAAAAATTGATTCAAGGGCTTATTATTGCGGATATTTTAGCAGCTCTAGTTTTACACGGTGTTATTACAGCTGCAGAGGCTGAAATGCTTTCTAATCAATCACTATCTGACGTTGAAGATTATTTGTTTAGTCACACTAGCATTAATGAAGGAACTTTTGGAGATTGGATTCAGCATGATTGGGATGGCATTCAGGCGATCGACATGCCACTTGATTTAGATCCTGGATAAGAAAGATCTTTCTTCTTAATTGATCGAGCAAAAGAGATTAAATATTACTTCATAAAAAAACCCGCAGGAAATCCTGCGGGTGCCTTAAGCTGTGAAGCCAAGGCAAATGGGAGAGGAGAAACCGGAGGAAGAACTTATGGGGAAACGTAAGTCTTTCTCCGCGGTTGGCAGCACCATTTCGTATGAACGATGCTACTACGTTTAGTATCACCATCACCTTTTCGTTTATACATTGATTTTAGCTTTCCCTTTTTTTGTGGTAGGATAAGTAGGAATATGGAAAGGATAAGGTTGTGAGAGAGATGCGTATTATTGCAGGAGATTGTAAAGGAAGGCATATTAAACCTGTTCCAGGAACCTCTACAAGACCAACGACAGATAAAGTAAGAGAGTCGATTTTTAATATGATTGGCCCTTTTTTTGATGGCGGAATGGCGCTTGATTTATATGGAGGCAGTGGGGCGCTAGGAATTGAAGCGTTAAGCCGTGGGATTGAGAAATGTGTGTTTGTTGATCGCGAGAATAAAGCGATTGAAACGATCAAGTGGAACCTAGAACAAACGAAGTTTACGGAATCCGCGGAAGTTTTTCGAAATGATTCAAAGCGAGCGTTAAAAGCGCTTCAAAAACGAGAAGTAGCTTTTTCACTTGTTCTTTTGGATCCTCCTTATCATAAAGAGCAAATTCTTCACGATCTTGAAAAGTTGACAGCGTATGATTTGTTAGAGGAAAATGCAACAATCGTTGTCGAGCACAAGAAAGAAGTGACATTACCAGAAGAATTTGCGGGTTTACGGATGATTCGTGAGGAAACGTATAGTGGTAAAACGACGATTTCAATTTATACATATGAACAGTCGGGTGTTGAGAAGGAGGAATAGTCATGGGAAAAATTGCAGTGTGTCCAGGCAGTTTTGACCCGGTGACATTTGGTCATCTGGATATTATTAAACGAGGCGCAAGAGTTTTTGACAACATTAAGATTGTTGTTCTAAATAATCAAAGCAAATCAACGCTGTTCTCAGTCGAAGAACGGGTCGAGCTATTGAAAGAAGCGACGAAAGACATTCCAAATGTAACAGTAGATTCGCATAACGGGCTATTAATTGAATATGCGAAACGCGTAGGAGCATCAACGATTTTACGCGGGCTGCGTGCCGTTTCAGATTTTGAATATGAAATGAAAATTGCTTCAATCAATCGCAAGCTTGAAGATGAAATTGAAACTTTCTTTATGATGACAAACAATCAATATTCATTCTTAAGCTCAAGTATAGTGAAAGAGATAGCAAAATACCACGCCCCTGTATCAGACCTTGTTCCTGAGATTGTTGAAAATGCCCTGAGAGAAAAGTATGGAGAATCCCCGTTAGGCTAACGGGGGTCTTTTTTCTACTTAAACCCCTTTCGCTTCGTTTGGTTAAATTGCTGTGTGAATGACACGATGAACGTTAGTAGGAAGAATAGTGTAATCCAGGGACCTGTTTGCTCAAGAAATGAGTAAACTGATTCAATAATGGACGGTGTATCTTCTCGATTCAAAACAGGAAGCGATCCATTTCCTGAAGATAAGTAGTTTAAATAGAGTGGTTTCCAGATGACGAGCGTTAGGAAAGCCGCAAAGAAGCCATGAAGTAATCTGGCGAAAAAAAAGGGCTTAAATCGAATATCGGTATCTGCCAAAATACTTGCAACCTGTGCTTGTACGGAAAGACCGTTAAAAGCAAGAATGAAGCTCGTAATCATAGCCTGCGCAACTAAAGTAGCTGAACTTTCACTTGCGAGCTGGCTACCTAGTGTGATTTCAAACATTCCGGAAAGCAGAGGAACATCAAGCTCTGGTGGAAGCTGAAGGAGAATCAGGATAGACCTAAGTGCTCCAGCAAGTAATGGTGCAAGACCAATGACGGAAAGCAGTTCATTTAATACTGAGAATAGAATGATAAACCCACCAACCATTAATAATGTTTTGATAGAAGAATGAACAGCGTCACCCATCATTTTACCGAATGGACGCTTGTCATTCATTCGTGTGTCATGAAGTGCAGAGAAAGCTAAACTAAGTCTCGACTGATGTGATCGTATGGTAACAGTTGGATGGTGATCTTCCGGGTGATGAAAACGCATGACTAGTCCAACCATGATATTCCCGCCATAGTGAGCTGCAGCAAGAATAACGCCAAGTGCAGGATTATGGAAAAATCCAACCCCAACTGCAGCAAAGATAAAGAGCGGATTCGAACAGTTCGTAAATGAAACGAGCCGCTCGCCTTCGATGGCTGTAATGTCATTGTTTTGGCGAAGGTGTGCTGTGTATTTCGCTCCTGCAGGAAATCCTGAGGCAACTCCCATAGCAAAAACAAAGGCACCTGATCCTGGTACACGAAATAGTGGTCGCATCAAAGGTTCTAATAGAATCCCTATAAATCGCACAACCCCAATACCAATCAACAGTTCAGAAATAATAAAAAAGGGTAATAAAGAGGGGAATACAATATTCCACCACATTGATAATCCACTTTTGGAGGCTTCTAGAGTGTGTTCTGGAAATAAAATAACGGCGAGAGCAACGATCGTAACTGACGTTGCAAGCAATAATGTTTTCACTACTTGAACGTTCACAAGTACATTCCTCCCACTATTTGATCGTCTTAAGTTAATTCAATTATTCATCAAACCTGTCCGATAATTAAAATATACGTATGTGAGGCACAATTAGACCATATGATTAAGCAGGTATAGACAGGGAGGCGTTCTCAATGAACCGTCCTAAAATCGGATTAGCTCTCGGTTCCGGAGGAGCGAGGGGATTCGCTCATTTAGGGGTGCTAAAAGTACTTATTCAAGAAAAAATACCAATTGATTACATTGCAGGAAGCAGCATGGGCTCTTTAGTAGGGGCAATTTATGGATCGGGACACGATGTCAATACAATGGAGAAAATGGCATCGCTTTTTCGACGAAAATATTATTTGGATTTCACCGTACCAAAGATGGGGTTTATTGCCGGTAATAAAGTGAAGAGTTTAATTGAAACACTAACGCAGGGAAAGCAAATTGAGGATATGCATCCTCCACTTGCGATTGTGGCGACGGATATTATTAAAGGAGAGAAAGTAGTCTTTCGTTCTGGTCCTGTTGCACAGGCTGTTAGAGCCAGCATCGCTATTCCGGGAATTCTTGTCCCTGAAAAAATAGGTGATAGGCTTCTTGTTGATGGTGGTGTGATTGATCGTGTTCCCGTATCTGTAGCAAGAGAAATGGGGGCAGATCTTGTGATTGCTGTTGATGTTTCAAACGTAAAGAAAGAGCCTGATGTTACATCAATTATTGACGTGATTATGCAAAGTATTGATATTATGCAAAATGAAATGGTAAGGCTTCATGAAATTAATGCAGATGTCATGATTAAACCTGGCTTAGAATCATTTCAATCAAGAGCATTTACGAATGTGATGGATATTATTAAAATTGGAGAGGAAGAAGCCTACCGCCACCTTGATCAAATTCATCAGGCGGTGAAGGTGTGGAAGGAGAAAAATAAATGAACCGAGGCACAAAGAGATTCACCTATGTGTGGGCGATTATCATTGTATTGGTTGCTGCCGTTACATTCATTGATCTCCCATATTATGTAACGACACCGGGAGAAGCAAGAGTGTTAGATGAAGTAATCAATGTTGAAGGTGGCTCACAAGATGGTGGAGAGTTTATGCTCACGACTGTCCGAGTCGGAGAAGCAAACTTAGTTCAATATATATGGGCGCAATTTAATGAGTATCATGAATTGATCGCAGAAGACTTAATTAAGCGTGAAGGTGAATCGGACGATGAGTATCACCAAAGACAGCTTGATGTGATGGCTAATTCACAAACGAGTGCCACAATCGTTGCTTATGAAGCCGCAAAGAAAGAGATAAAAGTCACGAAAAATGGTGTCCTAGTAACGGGTATAATAGAAGGCATGCCGGCAGATGGGAAATTAGAACTGGGTGATTTGATTGTTGAGGTTGAAGGGAAAAGGATTGAGGAAACGGAACAGCTGCTTGATGAACTAGGGTCCTATGAGGAGTCAGATACGGTTAATATGACGATCAAAAGAGGCGATCAAGAAAAGCAGATAGAGCTAGGTTTCTCGAAATTCCCTGAAGCATATGGAACAGAAGATGATAAAGTTGGCGTTGGTATCACTGGTCCAGTAACAGCAACGTCAATTGAAACAGATCCCTCTATTAATATCAATACAGATGAAATTGGCGGACCATCAGCCGGGCTAATGTTCACGTTAGAAATTTACAATCAGTTAACCAAAGAAGATTGGACAAAAGGGTACGACATTGCCGGAACAGGTACGATTAATGAAAGTGGAGAGGTTGGACCTATCGGCGGGATTAAACAAAAAATCGTGGCAGCTGATGGATCTGGAGCTGAAATATTCTTCGCCCCAGTGGCTCACTCCAACTACGATGATGCTATGGAAGCGGCAGAAGATATCGATACAGATATGAAAATTGTCCCAGTCGAAACATTCCAGGATGCTATTGACTACCTAAAGCAATTAGACGTGAAGTAAAACGTGAGCGTTGGATACTTATAAAAATCACCCTGCCATAATAGCAGGGTGATTTTTTAATCGATCATAATTGGGACGGATTGATGCTCTTTCTGTAGAAACGCTTCTTGATGGAAACCTGAATAGCCGAGCGCATAAACTTGACTAGCGCGTCTCTCAACTGTAAGAAAAGGATGATCAAACTGGTTGATGTTCGATACAAGAGGAACGGGAAGAGAGTTTTTCTTTTCATTAAGGAATGATCTTCCAGCTTTCGTCATACCAAGAATTCGAACGTAAGGAGCATCCTTGTTCTCCAAAGCAGGCAACATATCA
The DNA here is from genome assembly GCF_056173665.1 of Anaerobacillus sp. QJM3NY_17. Classification (NCBI taxonomy): domain Bacteria; kingdom Bacillati; phylum Bacillota; class Bacilli; order Caryophanales; family Bacillaceae; genus Anaerobacillus; species Anaerobacillus sp. QJM3NY_17. The sequence goes on from NZ_CM149685.1 coordinate 1,750,229, forward strand.
TTTTTACTTGTTTGTGTTAGAATATGGAGCGCTAAGCGTTGGATTCTTGTCCATGTATACCGTTTCGTTTTCACGAGTTCCATGAAGGATTGAAACGTTTGGGCTTGCTTCGCCATTGTAGCTAGACGATTCTCAAGTCCTTCCTCCGCTTCATAAATGGAGGAAAGGTGAACATTACTAGAAGTAAGCAGCTTATAGCGAAGCAAATGATAAAGGTTATGCCATCCCTGAAAAGAATCATATGTCCGTTGGTAGTTTGTTAATTCAGAATAAGTTGGTTCTGGCACGTAAGCCTGAATTTGATCAAGAGAACTGCCTTTAAATAATTCTCGTCGAATGCCAGTCGCACTTGCTATTCTTTTATCAACGAAGTCTTGATCATGGTAGCCTGCCTTTGTACGAAGTAACGTTAATGGTTCGATGAGGGCATTCTGTGCCTGTATGGCTTTCACATAATGGTAGCCTAATATATTGTTGGGCTGTGATAGGTCAAGAACGTGAGCGTGTCCTTCAAGGCTTTCAAAAGCTAGTGAAGAAGCTTTCGGATAGCTGTTACCTTGTCCCATATAATATTTAATGCGTTCGTTGTAGTCTTTCTCGTGCATTTCGATAAACGATGCAGTCTCTTGAAACTCTTCGATGTCTCCAGATTCACTTCCGAAACAAACGTAATCGACTCCGAGTGAATTTAAGATTGAGATAGCACCCTTCGCAAAAATTTCCGCTTTTTGGGTAGCATATACGTAAGGTAATTCTACTACAAGATCAATTCCGTTTTTTAAGGCCATTTGTGTTCGTGTCCATTTATCAACGAGTGCTGGTTCTCCTCGCTGAAGAAAAGATCCGCTCATGACTGCAACGATTACATCAGCGTTGGCCGCTTTTTTTGTTTCGTTTAAATGATGCAAATGTCCATTGTGAAAAGGGTTATATTCCACAATAACTCCAGCAGATGTCATTCGGCTGCTCCTCTCTGTCCGTTGTATAAGGGACGTACATTTTTATTAGTTGAATTCAAGGTTTTTCCTCTGGTATGATAAACATTATACCAAGATTAACGATGAAACAACTGGTGTAAAGAAAAAATATTGACATTTACGTATTTTGTAGCTATAATACTTTTGTTGCCTTGAGGTGATATACAGATGAAATGGTCAATTGAACAATTGAAGTCCTTTAAACTAAAAGGCCTTACAATTGACGAAGAAGTAAATGTAGAGGAACTGAAGGAACGTAATCCAGATATTCGTGAGATTACACCAGTTCATGTTACCGGAGAAACATCGTTTCATGGTAATAAGGTTACCTTTCATCTTACAGTGAAAGGCAAAATGGTTCTTCCATGTGCCAATACACTAGAGGATGTTGATTTTCCGTTCGTAATTCGCCCAATGGAGACATTTGTGCTTGAAGCAAACACAAGTGGCGTTGATTTTGAGGTGGAAGATGAAGAAATTCATCAAGTTTCGGGAAATACGGTTGACTTAGTTCCGTATATTAAGGAAAATATACTTTTGGAGATTCCGATTCGAGTTGTGAAATACAGCTCTGAATCTGATGAAATGCCAAAAAAATCCGGAAATGGATGGGAAGTCATTACGAAAGAACAACCGAAAGAAAAGGTTGATCCTCGTATGGCCGGTTTAGCTGATTTTTTCAACAAGGAAAATGAAGATAACTAAGCCTTACTTCCGTAAGATCAGTTAACTTTTTAAGGAGGTGGAAACAATGGCAGTACCAGCTAGAAGAACTTCTAAAACGCGTAAAAATAAGCGTCGTACTCATTATAAATTAGAAGTACCAGGAATGGTAAAATGCCCTAATTGCGGCGAATTCAAACTTTCTCACCGTGTTTGTAAAGAGTGTGGAAATTACAAAGGTGAAAACGTAGTAAGCAAGTAATCTTGCGAAGCAGAGAGAGAAATCTCTCTGCTTTTTTTTACGCTTTAATTATTCGATTATTTAAAAATATTTAACTACGAATAGTAAAAAGAATGAGCGCTCAATAATTTGAACTATATAAGGTGGGATGATGGATGACGAGTGTGAGAGTGGAGAGTCGTAACGAAGCAGCAATTCTTACGATTAATCGCCCTGAGCAAAGAAATGCGATTAATTACGAGGTGATGGATCAATTAATGGAAGCAATTGATAAGGCTGAATCAGATCCAAATGTAAAATACCTCGTTGTAACCGGAAGCGCAGATAAGGTATTTTGTAGCGGCGGGGATGTAAGGGCTTTCAAGGAACTTTGCACTGAAGAGCAGGCGTATACGATGCTTCGGAAAATGGGTGATGTGCTAGACCGCTTGTTTTTCTGCAAGAAACCAACTGTGGCTCTATTGAATGGCCATGCTGTTGGAGGTGGGCTTGAACTTGCTATTGCGTGTGACTTTCGGATAGCGAAAAAGAATATTCAAGTAGGTTTCATCCAGGGATCGATCGGGCTAACGACAGGCTGGGGCGGATCGACGTATGCTCTAACAAGAATGAATCATGGGGAAGCGATGAAAATGCTCATGAGTGCTGATCGCTATTCTGACCAAGAAGCCCTTGCAAATGGATGTCTTACATATGTAACCACACACCCTTCTTTTCAAGACGATGCTTATCAATACATAGAAAATCTGTTTAAGCGTTCTCCTTTGATTCTCTCTACTTACAAGTCTTATTGGTTAGCTAGTCTAGATCAAAATCTGATTCGAGATAGAGTTGAGAAAGAAATAAGAAGCTGTGCGATTCTATGGGCGACCGAAGAGCACCATCAAGCTGTGGCAACATTCTTGAATAAAAGTGGTAGTCGTTAACTCCGTAGTATCCTATGCCTTAAAGTTAACACAATTAGCTATCATAGCTCTTTTTATAGACGTTTTAGCGATTAAATTAATCTGAAATTGACCAAATAGATAAGAAAATAGATTCTTTCATGAATAGAAGAGTCTACTACCTCTAGTAAATGCATAAGATGACTGTAAAACGGTTATTGGGGGGATTGCGCTTGGTACCAATTCGCCAGGATGCATGGTCAAAAGACGAAGATGTGTTGTTAGCCGAAGTCGTTTTACGTCATATAAGAGAATTCAGCACACAACTAGCTGCATTTGAGGAAGTAGGGAGAACACTTTCTCGAACGCCGGCTGCGTGCGGTTTCCGATGGAATTCCTTGATTCGAAAACAGTACGAAGCAGCGATAACTTTAGCGAAGAAACAGCGTAAGGAACAGAAAAAGAACCAATCGCAGTCGAAACGTGAATCGGTAGAAGAGGATCGAAGCATTGATTTAATTGACGAAGCGATCAGTTTATTAATCACATCCAAAACGCACCTTGCCGAATCAAATCAACATGAAGCTTCGTTACAAGAAGCTATGGCCGAAAACCTGCAACTCAAACAGCATCTTCATCAACTAGAGAAAGAATATATGTCAGTACAGGAAGATTACCAATCTTTATTAGAGATCATGGAAAAAGCGAGAAAAATGGTTATTTTCCAAGAAGAAGATCAAGGGAATTTACGATTTCAGATGGATGCAAATGGGAATTTAGAGAAAATAAAGAAATAGGAGCAGCCCTGGCTGCTCCTATTTCTTTATTATTCTTGTTCGGAAACGCCTTCTGGGTACCAAACATACGGATTTTCGCCTCGATCACGATCAGGTTGATACGTAACGGCTTCAAACCCCATTTTCTCCCAAAATTCACCTGAACCTTGTCTCGCATTTGTTTTCACTGGAACATTAAATGTTTTTGCGAAATTAACAAGAGTCGAACCATAATCTCGATTATGATACTGCGGAAGCACTTCAAGCTTCCAAAGTTCCAGGTAATCCTGTGGTGGATCGAAGTAACGATCATACTTTCCATCGATTCGATAAAGGCTCATTCTAGCTACTAGTTTGTCAGCGTAGTAGATACCATAGAATGGCGATTCACTATCGTTTTCGATGATATTATCCTGAAGATCCTCCATCATGGAAAGTTCCTGAATGCCGAACTCTTTAAATTTCTTAAACTCCTCAAGAGTTTTGTAATTGATTACAAGTGGACGAACTGTTAAGTCTACCATAGCGGCCCCCTCCGTCAAATGTGCTTATTTAATCTCTAAGATGAATAGAAGTATAAACTCCTTCTCATTTATATTATAACCGAAAACACGAAACTTTTCCTCATTTCAAAAAACAAAGTATAAAAGGAATAATTTGAATATTTATTGAAACGTGAAGCGGAATTAATGATATGATAAATGTAAGGGTTTTCAAAAACCTGGTTCATGATTGTAATGAGAGGGGCGATAGTTTGAAAAAAATCCTAATTGCAAACCGTGGCGAAATTGCTGAACGAATCATTCGAACATGCAGCAGACTAGGAATAGAGACGGTTGCTGTTTATTCTAGCGCTGACAAAGATCTTCCATACGTAAACCAAGCAACAACGGCTCATCACATTGGAGATCCACCAGCAGCTAAATCCTACTTAAATCAGGATGAAATTCTTCGAATCGCGCAAGAAGAGAAGGTGGATGCTGTCCATCCCGGATATGGCTTCTTGTCTGAGAACGCCTCTTTTGTAAGAAAGATTGAAGAGAGAGGGATAACCTTTATCGGACCATCTGCTGATGTGGTTGAGGCAATGGGTGATAAAATCACCGCGAGAAAAACAATGCAAGAAGCAGGGGTACCGGTCGTTCCGGGCAGTGGTGAAATTGAGGATGTGACAGAAGCGATCGCATTTGCAAATGAAATCAACTATCCGATCATGTTAAAAGCAGCTGCAGGCGGAGGCGGGATTGGCATGCAGCGCTGTGAAAATGATCAAGAGCTAGAAAAAGCATTCGTATCAAGTCAGAACCGTGCTAAAGCCTATTTTGGCAATGGAGCGATGTTCGTCGAAAAATTCATTGACGATGCGCGCCATATCGAAGTGCAAATTGTGGGAGATGACAATAACAATATCGTTCATCTGTTTGAAAGAGATTGCTCGATACAGAGGCGTAATCAGAAGGTGCTTGAAGAAACGCCATCACCTTTTTTGTCTGAAAAGACTCGTGTTCAAATAGGTGAAGCCGCTTTATTAGCTGCTAAGCATGTTCATTATACAAATGCTGGGACAGTAGAATTTGTGATGGATCAGAATGAAAACTTTTATTTTCTAGAAATGAACACCAGGTTACAAGTAGAGCATCCGATCACGGAAGAAACTGTTGGAGTAGATTTAGTTGAATGGCAGCTCCTTGTTGCAAAAGGTAAAGACTTACCTTTGAAGCAAGAAGATATTGTGCCAACTGGTCATAGTATTGAATTTAGGCTATATGCAGAAGACCCAACATCGTTCATGCCATCACCTGGCAAAATTGAAACGCTAAAGTTTCCTGAAATAGAAGGGGTTCGGATTGATGCAGGCTACGAAAGTGGTTCAAGCGTTTCCCCGTTCTATGATCCGATGATTGCCAAAATTATTGTGTCAGGCGCTACTCGTAAAGAAGCGATCGACAAAGGAGAGGCTTTCTTTAAGGATTTCTCATTAACTGGGATCAAGCATAATGGTCCGTTGTTTACCCAATTACTAGGTGAGCGTCATTTTCAAGAGGGGAACTATTCGACGTCTTATTTAGCTCGTCATCTTATTAAAAAATAATCAATGAGAAAAGGAATGATGAAAATGCAAGAAATAAAAGCATCAATGGCTGGAACGGTATTAAACGTAATGGTAGGAGAAGGAGATTCAATTACAGCAGGTCAGGAGCTTGTGATGCTTGAATCGATGAAGATGGAAATTCCGATTGAAGGTGTAGAGGAAGGAACGGTCACAGAGGTGAAAGTAAGCGTTGGTGATTTTGTTAACGAAGGTGATGTTCTCGTTACCGTTAAGTAAGGAAGCTAGCTGAACGAGCGCTCGATCTAATCATAAACAAAGGAGGATTCAAAATGAATCATCTTGAAGAACTTTTAGCCACTAAAGCTACAGAAGTAGAAGGTGGTGGATCTGACAAATACCATCAAAAGCTAAAGGAATCGAATAAGCTTTTTGTGCGTGACCGACTTAAGCTTCTATTTGATAACGGTGAATATACGGAAGATGGTAAATTCGCGAACTATCATGCGAAAGATCTTCCTGCAGATGGAGTTGTCACCGCGATTGGCAAAGTGAATGGAGAAAAGGTTTGTGTGATGGCCAATGATTCTACAGTTAAGGCAGGATCTTGGGGTGCGAGAACGGTTGAGAAGATTATTCGCATTCAAGAAACAGCAATGACCTTGAAAGTACCTCTCTTGTATTTGGTCGATTCAGCCGGAGCTAGAATTACAGATCAGCTTGAAATGTTTCCAAATCGACGTGGGGCTGGAAGGATTTTTCATAATCAAGTGAAAATGTCTGGAATGGTACCACAAGTTTGCTTGCTGTTTGGACCTTCAGCTGCCGGCGGCGCATACATACCAGCTTTCTGTGATATTGTCATTATGGTCGATAAAAACGCGTCAATGTATCTTGGTTCACCTAGGATGGCTGAAAAAGTAATAGGGGAAAAAGTAACGTTAGAACAAATGGGTGGTGCACGAATGCACTGCAGTACAAGCGGGTGCGGTGACGTTCTTGCTGCAAACGAGGAGGAAGCGATTGAACTTGGAAGGAACTACCTTAGTTATTTTCCGGGGAATTTCCATAAGCGCACACCTCATCTAGAAGGTAAGCTACCTTCGCTTGAAAAGTCAATCAGTGATATCGTACCTGAAAATCAAAATGCGCCGTTTAACATGTATGACTTAATTGAGGCACTCGTGGATAGTGAAAGCTTTTTTGAAATGAAGAAGCTCTTTGCCCCAGAGTTGATTACTGGTTTTGCTAGAATAGATGGACGAGTAGTTGGATTGATTGCCAATCAACCAAAGGTTAAAGGCGGCGTTCTTTTCGTTGATTCTGCAGATAAGGGTGCGAAATTTATTCAGCTCTGCGATGCCTATCATATTCCTCTCGTGTTTCTTGCGGACGTTCCTGGATTTATGATTGGAACGAAAGTTGAAAGTGCTGGGATTATTCGCCACGGCGCTAAATTGATTGCGGCAATGAGCTCGGCTACGGTACCAAAGATCTCGGTAGTCGTGAGGAAAGCTTATGGAGCGGGGTTGTATGCGATGGCAGGCCCTGCATTTGAACCTGATTGCTGCATAGCTCTTCCGACTGCACAAATTGCCGTAATGGGACCTGAAGCTGCAGTCAATGCTGTTTATGCTAATAAGATAAATGCGATTGAGGATCCTAAGGAACGTATGGAATACGTCAAAGAGAAGCATCAGGAGTATAAAGAACACATTGATATTTACAAACTTGCTTCTGAATTGATTGTGGATGACATAGTTCCCGGAAGTGAGCTGCGTGAAGTTTTAGTGGATCGATTAAGCTACTATGAATCAAAAGAAGTGGCGGCGCCAGATAAGAAACACCCTGTTTATCCTGTATAAAAGTCGTAAAATCCCTTAACTTAACTGTTAAGGGATTTTTTACTCATCATTGACGAGAACCTGTGCTAAACTTTAAGAAGAATATCATGTGTTAGACAAGAGGGTGACGTGAAAGTTGAATATTACGGTTATCGGAGCTGGATCAATCGGTTTACTGTTAGCATCAAAGTTTGCGATGGAAGAGCACGTCGTTACAGTCGTATGTCATCGAAATGAACAAGCTGATCTGCTCAATCGAGGGATTATATATAAACAAGGAGAAAATATACGCGTAGCGCATGTTCGATCCACGCATCTTCTGGCGGGGGGCGAAACGGATTTACTCGTTGTTGCAGTTAAATCTAATCAAGTTCCCTCTGTTATAAAGATGATTCAAAAGGTATACCGGGATAACCATTTACCTGATATCCTTTTTGTACAAAACGGCATGGGGCACCTTTCTCATTTATCATTACTACAGCATAATATTCTAGTTGGAGTTATTGAGCATGGCGCAAAGAAGGTAGATGAGAGAACGGTCGAACACACAGGAAGCGGCGTTATAAGAGTGAGTGCATTTAGTGGCCTGCCTAATCCGCTTGCAAACCTCTCAACCAGGGATTTTCCGATTTATTATGAAAGTGACTGGTACCAGATGCTTGCAAAAAAACTTATTGTGAACTGTGCGATTAATCCTCTCAGCGGAATTTATCACGTAACAAATGGAGAGCTGCTCCAAAATCCAAGGTTTTATAGTGTGATGCGAGAATTAGTTAAGGAGACCTGTCGCGTACTTCAATTAGAGTATGAAGATGCTTGGAATGATACACAGCTTATATGCAGGCGAACGAGCTCGAATACGTCATCTATGCTTGCAGACTTAAAGGCGGGAAGAGTGACAGAGATCGATGCGATCACAGGCTTTATTCTTAAAGAAGCTGAATTAAATGGCCAATACGTTCCTTATTCTAGGTTTGTCTACGACAGTGTGAAGGGTCTTGAGATGTTAAATAGATAGAGAAAGGAGTCTCATGAAATGGAAAACCTCTTATCATGGATTGTAGCAACGGCCGTAACGATTCCGCTGCTTGCCTGGTACCTGGTCTATATTATTACGGTAAAAACGACGCGGAAGAAAAAGTTCTCCTTTCGTCTTGCGGTAGATGTTTCAACGATCTTTTTTATCTTAAGCGTTCACTTTATTCTCGTTGAATTACTTGGTCAATCATTTCTTTGGGTCATTTTACTAATGATTATTGGGGCGGCTGGTGCATTTACCGTGCTTCATTGGAAAATGAAAGATGATGTCGAGATTCACAAAGTGATAAAAGGTGCGTGGCGTTTTAATTTTCTATTGTTTTCTACAGGGTATATTGTTTTAGTGCTTATTGGGTTAGTTCACCGAATTCTATCGGTCTAACTTATAAGCTTTTTTTTTGGTAGCAATGAGGAAGTTTGATATACTAACAAAGGATTAAATAGGCGGAGTTCCGCATTTGTGTCAAGAAAGGAAGAAATATAAATGAAACTCAAAGAAACATTCCTTCCAGGATCAAATGTCATTGCGACAGATTACATTGCTGAGAAAAAAGGAATCTCAGCTTTTTTTGACTATACATATCAGCATGATTCCTCATATGAAAAGCGATACGAAGAGTTAATGGAACGTCATCAAGATCGTGCGAATTTAACGGAACACTTGATGGAGTTTAATGAGCAATTTGAAGCAGAAGGACCGGCGCTTGCAAATATCGAGCGTTTACAACAGCCAGAAGCGGTAACTGTTGTTGCAGGGCAACAGGCTGGGGTGTTAACTGGTCCCCTTTATACGATCAATAAAGCGATATCGGTCATTAAATTAGCAGCAGAGAAAGAACGAAAGCTAGGTGTACCTGTTATACCTATCTTTTGGGTAGCTGGAGAAGATCATGATTATCATGAAGTCAATCATATTTATTCGTATGATGAAGGGCGAGAGCGCAAAGAGGCAGTGCCTCAAAAGCAAATGACAAAGCAGGCATTGTCTGATATATCGCTTGATCATGATGCGATTAACTCTTGGACGCGTGACATGCTCAAACGATTTGGCGAAACCTCTTATACGAAACAGATTCAAGGGTTTCTAGAACGTGTAACTGAGAAATCTAATACGTACGTTGATCATTTTTGTTACATCATGACAAAGCTTTTTTCAAAGCATGGACTTGTGCTCGTAGATTCAGGTAACCGAGATTTTCGCCGTCTACAGACTGACGCGTTTAAACAAATGATTCATCAAAATGAAACAATCAATGAAGGTGTTTTAACCCAGGCGGCTCATCTTCGTGAAGAGAATTATCCAATTGGTGTCGATCTTGATGACCTACAAGCAAATTTATTCGTAAAGGTAAACGGCGAACGGATATTACTAGAACGAATAAACGGAAGATTTGAGGGGAAAACCGCTTCCGTTTCCTACTCAAAAGAAGAGCTGCTTGAATTAGCGGAACATCAGCCGGAAGATTTAAGTAACAATGTTGTGACGCGACCGATCATGCAAGATTTAATGTTTCCTGTGCTAGGTTTTGTGGCTGGACCAGGTGAACTTGCTTACTGGGCTTTACTGAAGCCAGCCTTTCATACTTTCGGAATAAAAATGCCTGTCATCGTGCCGCGACTGACATTTACGTTTGTAGAGCGACATATTCAAAAGTATGTCGATGATCTCTCTTTATCAGATGATGAAATCCTAAAGTCAGGGATTGATCACTCGAAAGAATCCTACGTGCGTCATTTAGATGATGTAGGGATCGGGGCTGCATTTAAAGATGCTAAGTTGAAAGTGGACGACATTCATCAAAATCTTCGCGAATTAACAGAATCCGTTGATCATGGACTTAATCGCTTTGCTGAAAAAAATGGCCAATTTCTTCAAAGACAGCTTGATCTTCTTCAGCAAAAACTTTATCAATCACTCGAGTATCAGCATGAAAATACGCTGGATAAATTCGATGAAGTAGGCTTTGCGTTAAAACCTAACGGGGCGCCTCAAGAGCGGAAGTGGAACGCAGTCTATTATTTAAATTGGCATGGTTTGGATTTTGTGGATCAAGTGATGGAACTTGAGCTTCCGTTTAATGATAAGCATAAGGTGATTTATCTTTAAGGGATAGAAGGAAAGCTGCCGGAGGATTCTGGCAGCTTTTTTGATTTGGCCAATATAACCTCTGTATGGCATGATTTCAAGCGGGTGACAGGCACCCGCGGAATGGCGAGTACCCTTTTTGTTTGAAAACCAAATATTTTTAAATAAAAATCCCGCTGAACAGCAGGATTTTTGTTTTGTGGTACGAATTATTTTTTTAGTGGTGAAAAGTGGGGAGTTGTGGTAACTTAGAGGTAGAAAGTGGGAGAGGTGGAGGAAGCCATGTTTATGGGGGAATATCAGCATACTGTTGATGAAAAAGGCAGAATGATCATTCCCGCTAAGTTTCGTGAAGAACTTGGTGAAACCTTCGTCCTCACTCGCGGGTTAGATAAATGCATCTTCGGCTACCCAATGACAGAATGGGAAGTTCTTGAAGAGAAGATGAAGACACTCCCTTTTACAAAGAAAGATGCTCGTGCTTTTACCCGATTCTTTTTCTCAGGTGCAACTGAATGCCAACTGGATAAACAGGGCAGGGTAAATATTGCCGGAACATTACGCCAGTATGCAGGGCTTGAGAAAGAATGCGTTGTGATTGGTGTTTCAAATCGATTAGAAATTTGGGACAAAGCCGTTTGGGAAGAGTACTTCAATGCATCAGAAGAGTCTTTCTCTGAAATCGCGGAAAGTATGATGGATTTCGATTTGTAGAAGGTCAATATGGAATGAAGGTTAAGGTGTAGCTATGTTTGAACACATTACAGTATTAAAAGAAGAAGCAGTGAACGCACTAAATATTAAAGAAGATGGCATTTATGTTGACTGTACGCTTGGCGGCGGCGGTCATTCAAAAGCAATCCTGGATAAGCTTACCACAGGACACCTCTATGCTTTTGATCAGGATCAATGGGCAATAGATAACGCCAAAACAACACTTGCAGGCTATGAGGACAAGCTGACAGTTATTGAACGAAACTTTAGCTTCATCAAAGAAGCCCTCTCTGAACTTGGTGTTGATGGCGTTGATGGCATTTTATTCGACCTTGGTGTTTCCTCTCCGCAGCTTGATAAAGGTGAGCGGGGGTTTAGTTATCAGCATGATGCTCAGCTCGATATGAGAATGGACCAATCTTCCAGTTTATCGGCGTATGAAGTGGTGAATGAATGGCAGTATGAGCGCCTCGTCTCGATTTTTTTCAAATTTGGTGAAGAAAAGTTTTCAAAACAAATCGCTCGCAAAATTGAAAAAGCAAGAGACTTAAAACCGATTGAAACCACATTTGAACTCGTTGATATTATTAAGGACGCTATTCCAGCACCTGCGAGAAGGAAGGGAGGGCATCCCGCCAAAAGAATTTTTCAGGCTATTCGAATAGCAGTGAATGATGAGCTTAAAGTATTTGAAGAGGCTCTTAAAGATGGGATGTCTATTTTGAACTCTGGTGGCAGAATGAGTGTGATCACGTTCCATTCTCTTGAAGATCGTATTTGCAAAACGACTATGAAGGAAGCGGCTTCTGGTCCAGAACTTCCGCCTGGAATGCCGATTATTCCAGATGCCTACCAGCCTGATATCAAGCTTGTAACAAGAAAGCCGATTCTTCCGTCAGAAGAAGAACAAGAAGCAAACAGACGCGCACGATCCGCAAAGCTTCGTGTAGCAGAGAAAGTGTAAAGATAAAAATATAAAGAGGTGCAAGGGGGAAAATGATGAGTAACCTGGCGTATAAGTATCAGCAGCAGCAAACGCAAAAAAAACAAGTTGAAACAAAACAGCAAGCTGTCCATGTGGAACGTGGACGAATCACTAAAGGAGAGAAGTTGCTCTGGATGATGCTTGTACTAACGTTCGTGGCGGCGTCGATCTTTATGGTTTCTAACTACGCTAAGATTTATAATTTGAATACTGGACTGCAGCAAGCGGAAGCAGACCAACGTGCTCAAGTGAAACAGAATGAAGAGCTTCAGGTTAAAGTGACAGAATTAAGTGCGCCTGGTCGAATTGTGAACATTGCCGAAGAAAAATTAGGCATGGAACTGAATGATCAAAATGTAGAAGTGATCAACAAAGGATCATAATTTCGGAGGTTTGCACTGTCATGAAAGAAACAAACAAGAACTCACATATTAATGTTGGAGCAGCGATTTTAATGTCACTATTTGTCCTGCTCTTTTTTGCTTTTATTGGACGGTTTTTCTACATCGAGTGGACACAGGCGGTATCAGGTTCAGACGGTGAAAAAGTGGACTTAATGGAGCTTGGAAAAGATAAGTGGACTAGAAGCAAAATCCTCGAAGCGGATCGCGGTACGATCTTTGACCGAACAGGTGAGAATGCTCTAGCTACCGATATTCCTTCCTTTACGCTAAGAGCGATTTTGGATAAAGAATATGAGGACCATGTAGAAGACATCGATAAAACAGCTGCTGCGCTTGCACCTATTATCGAGATGGAAGAATCTGATGTAAAAGAAATTTTATCAAGAGACGATCCTTTTCAAGTAGAATTTGGTGCATCGGGTAAAGATTTAAGCTTAACTCAAAAAGAAAAAATAGAAGAAATGGATTTACCAGGAGTTGGATTCATCCCAACGAAAACAAGACTCTATCCGAACGAAGAGTTTGCTTCACATCTTCTTGGTTTTACAAATGAAAACGAAGATGGCGTGCAGGAAGGTCTACTAGGATTAGAAAAGAAATTGAATAAATATCTCGTGCCGCAGGAAGGGAAAGAAACGTATCAAAGTGATCGTGAAGGATTCAGACTTCCTTATGGTAACGAGAATATCACCCCTTCCAAAAGTGGAAACGATGTTTATTTAACAATTGATCAAAAAATCCAAGTGTTAATGGAAAATGCTTTGAACGAGGCACAGGAGAAATTCAACCCTGAACGAATGACGGCGATTGTTGCAGATCCAGATACAGGTAAAATCCTAGCGATGGGCAATCGTCCAACGTTTGATCCAAACTTAAGAAACGTTTCTAATTACACGAATATGGCTCTTACGGCATTTGAGCCAGGTTCGACTATGAAAATTTTCACTGTGGCATCAGCCATTGAAGAAGGTGTATACAATGGAGACGAGCTCTTCCAGTCAGGTCAATATTCAGTGCCTGGTGGTCGAGTGAGTGATCATAATGGTGGTGAAGGATGGGGTGCAATTAGTTTTGATGAAGGTATTCGACAATCCTCTAACGTTGCAGCTTCTATCCTTGTTAAAGAAAAGCTAGGCTATGAGAAGTATAAGGGTTACTTAACTAAATTCGGATTGGATTCGAAAACAGGTATTGATCTCCCGGGGGAGTCTTCTTCAAGAATTACTTATGGCGGAGAGCTTGAACGAATTACGACTGGATTTGGACAAGGATCTACGATAACGCCAATCCAGCAAGTACAAGCTATAACTGCAATAGCTAACGGCGGTAAGATGATGAAGCCATATGTCATAGAAAAAATAGTTGATCCTGAATCAAACGAAGTGAAGCTGAATCACGAACCTGAAGTAGCTGGAGAACCTATTTCTAAAGACACTGCTAAACAAACGCGAGATCTTTTACGTACGGTAGTGACGGATGGCACAGGTACCCCATATAACATTGAAGGTTACGAGATTGCTGGTAAAACCGGTACAGCTCAAATTTCACAAGGTTCAAAGGGCTATATGAGTGGATATGGAAATAACATCTTTTCGTTTATAGGTATGGCACCTGCAGATGATCCGGAATTAGTAGTCTATGTTGCTGTTGACCGCCCACAGCTTGAATATCCTGAACTTGGAAGTGACCCTGTTTCTCTTATCTTTAACACGGTTATGAAAAATAGTCTTCAATATTTAAATATTGATCCGATGGAAAAGAAAGAAGAAACGTCCAAAGAAAGCTCAAAGAAAGAGAGCGGTCAGGTATTAACAGAAGTGACGGGCATGAATGCAGACGAAGCGAAGAAAGAACTTGAAGCGAAAGGCTTATCGGTTACAGTACTTGGTGATGGAGAGGTCACAGGTCAATCTCCTCATGCAGGTACGAAAATACTCGATAATGAACGAATTATTTTGCGGGCAGAAGGTAGTGCGAAAATGCCTGATATTACTGGGTGGTCTCTAGCTGACGTTATGAAGTTAGTCGAGCTAATGGACCTTAAACCGAACGTCATGGGAGCTGGATATGTTACGAAGCAAGGGATTAATAAAGGAAGTAATATCAAAAAAGACGATTATCTAGTCGTTGAGCTGAAGTCTCCTTCTTCTGAAGAAGAACCAGAACAAACGGAAGCTGAGGAAGATGCTGAGCCAATTACAGACTAGCAGGTCTATCTAAACCGTGTTGAACATATAGTGGAACGAGCATAATCAGGGAGGATGAGTTTATGCGCGTTTCCACTGTTACTGTTCGAAGGAGACTTGTGATGGCGCTTGTCATCGGTCTATTTGTATTTGCGGTTGTCGTCGTGAGGCTTGGTTATGTGCAGCTTGTGATGGGAAATTGGCTAAGCGAGAAAGCGAAAGATTCTTGGAGTCGAAATATTCCGTTTGAACCGAGTCGAGGCGAAATCTTGGATCGTAACGGAGTGCCTCTTGCAACGAATATTAGTGCCCCTTCTGTACTAATCGTTCCAAGACAGCTTCAAAATCCTGCGGCTACTGCTGAAGCTCTTGCTGCTTCCCTTAATACGAGTAAAGAAAAGGTTTATGAAACGATCACCCAGAATCAATCAATGGTTTGGATTCGTCCTGAAGGTAAGAAAATGTCGAATGAAAAGGCAAATGAAATTCGGAAATTGAATCTTTCAGGTGTTTACATTGCTGAAGATAACAAACGTCACTATCCAAACGGCGACTTTCTAGCTCACGTGCTAGGGTTCAGTGGTATTGATAATCAAGGTTTGACAGGTATTGAGCTCTATTATGATGAAGAGTTAAGCGGTGAAAAAGGACAGGTTGAGTATTATGCAGATGCGAAAGGTAAGCGGATGCCTTCTCTTGCAGATGATTATACAGAACCTGTAGATGGGCTCGATCTACGCTTAACAATTGATTCAAAAATCCAGACAATTATGGAACGAGAGTTGGATATTGCGGAAGCTACCTACCATCCGGATGGAGCGGCAGCCATTGCAATGGATCCCAATACAGGTGAGATTCTCGGGATGACTTCAAGGCCGGATTTTAATCCAGAAGAATTTCAGCAAGTCTCTCCTGACGTCTGGAATCAAAATAAGCCTGTATGGAGTACGTATGAACCAGGATCAACATTTAAGATTATTACGCTAGCTGCTGCTCTTGAGGAAGGGGAAGTTGATCTTGAGAAAGATCATTTTCACGACCCTGGAAGCATTGAAGTGGCTGGAACAAAATTAAGATGTTGGAAAGCTGGAGGTCATGGAAGCCAAACGTTTTTAGAAGGTGTGCAAAATTCCTGTAACCCTGGTTTCGTTCTTCTCGGGGAGCGTCTGGGCAAAGAAAAGCTCTTTTCATATATTGATAAATTCGGCTTCGGTGACAAAACCGGCATTGACCTACAAGGTGAAGCAAGTGGAATATTATTTGATGTTGATAATGTCGGTCCACTAGAGCTTGCAACAACCGCCTTTGGTCAGGGTGTATCCGTTACGCCTATTCAGCAGGTGACAGCTGTTTCAGCTGCTGTGAACGGAGGGACCCTCTATGAACCATACATTGCAAAAGAATGGTTAGATCCTGAGACGGGAGCAGTTGTAAGTAAAAACTCGCCAACTGCGAAAAGACAAGTCATTTCAAAAGAAACATCAGAAGAAGTAAGGCATGCGCTTGAGACGGTCGTTGCGCTTGGAACTGGAAAAAACGCTTATGTAGATGGCTATAGGGTAGGTGGAAAGACAGGAACGGCTCAAAAAGCGAAAGACGGCGCTTATTTAAAAAATAATCATATCGTCTCTTTTATTGGTTTTGCTCCGGCGGATGATCCTCAAATTGTTGTCTATGTGGCGATTGATAATCCGAAAGATACGCTCCAATTTGGTGGAATCGTAGCCGCTCCAATTGTAGGTAATATTATCCAGGATAGTTTGACGGTTATGGGTGTGGAAAAAAGGGAAGACCAAATTGAGAAAGAAAAGACATGGCAGGATGAAGAGATGATTGAAATGCCGGATTTAGTAGGTTTATCTACTGAAGATATTCATAAAGCAATGTATAATTTGAAAATTGATTCAAGTGGTGAAGGGGATATCGTTGTGGCTCAGGCCCCTGAACCTGGAGTGAAATTACCGGCTGGGTCAGAAATTCGACTTTATATGGGTGACAAATAAGCGACCGGTGAGTACAATAAGTAGTGAACAAGCCAAGGCGTATGCTCTTGGCTTGTTTTCTGAAAATATGTCAGCGAACTAGAAAGGTTTGAAAGAGATGAAATTACAAGAACTTCTCCATGCATTACTTACATATAAGCAAGTTGGAAAAGGGAACCCGGAAATAGCAACGATTGAAAGTGATAGTCGAGCAGTTGAAGCTAATAGTTTATTCGTTTGTATCCCTGGTTACACAGTGGATGGACATGATTTTGCTGAGCAGGCTGTACAACAGGGAGCAGTTGCACTTATATCTGAAAAGGAGCTAGACGTTTCTGTTCCAGTTATTATTGTTAGAGATGCTCATCGTGCGCTTGCAGAGCTAGCTAATTATTTCTATCATAATCCAACGAAATCATTTTCTTTAATTGGTGTAACGGGAACGAATGGCAAAACGACCGTCTCTCATTTAATTGAGCAGATTCATCGTAATGAACAGCAAACGACAGGATTAATCGGCACTATTAATATGAAAATAGCAGATGAAGAATTCGAGACGAAAAACACCACACCTGAACCATTGCTACTTCAAAAGCAATTTGCCAAAATGCAGGAAAGCAATGTTCAAACGGCTGTTATGGAAGTTTCTTCTCACGCGTTAACATTAGGTCGCGTTAGAGGCTGTGATTATGATGTAGCGGTCTTTACGAATTTAACTCAAGATCATCTTGATTATCATGGAACAATGGAGGAATATCGTCAGGCAAAAGGTCTTCTTTTTTCACAGTTAGGTAATACATATGATACAGGGAGAAAAAAGGTAGCCGTTTTAAATGCGGATGATCAAGCGAGTGAGCAATATGAACAAATGACTTCAGCGCACATTTTAAAATATGGGATTGATAATAACGCTGATATTATGGCTAATAACATCTCGTTTTCCGCTAACGGGACAAGTTTCCACCTCGTTACTCCTGAAGAAGAACGAGATGTGAAACTAATGTTAACAGGCAAGTTCAGCGTCTACAATGCGCTTGCAGCTATTGCAGCTTGTCTTTCAAATGGATTATCACTTGATCGTATTTTAGAGAGTCTTGAACAAATTGCAGGTGTTCCGGGACGGTTTGAACTTGTTGATGAAGGACAAGAATTTCCCGTTATCGTTGACTATGCGCATACACCGGATAGCCTTGAGAATGTGCTGTTAACGGTTAAAGAGATGTCAAAAGGGAATGTATTTGCTGTTGTTGGCTGCGGGGGAGATCGAGATCGTACGAAACGACCGCTCATGGCAAAGATTGCGACAGAATTAGCAGATACAGCGGTTCTTACTTCAGATAACCCGAGGAGTGAAGATCCTGAACAGATATTAGATGATATGGTGGAAGGTGTAAGTGGACATTATATCCGCATTACAGATCGAGCAGAAGCTATTCATCATGCTGTTACTCACGCTGTGGAAGGCGATGTTGTCCTTATTGCAGGTAAAGGACATGAAACTTATCAAATCATCGGGGATCAAGTGCTCGATTTTGATGATCGACAAATAGCACGTCAGGCAATAAAGGAGCGGAAGAGATGAACTTTTCATCTAAATTACTAAACAATATTAGTCAGGGACCAGTTGAACATGAACTGGTCTTTGAAGGTGTGGCGACGGATACGAGGAAAGACTGTACGAATAAATTATTTATTCCGATCGTTGGCGAAGTATTCGATGGTCATCGTTTCATTGATGCAGCCATTGCAAATGGGGCAACTGGAACGCTTTGGGATAAAAGTAAGCCATTTCCTCAAGATCTTGTTGGGAAGATAAATGTTTACGAAGTTGACGACACAACCGTTGGATTTCAGGAGCTTGCGAAGCAAGTTCTTAGAGAACAAAATCCATATGTTATCGGTGTAACCGGCAGTAATGGGAAAACAACAGTGAAAGATATGCTTGAAGCGGTTCTCAGTCCTAAATATAAAACGTATAAAACACAGGGCAACTTGAATAATCATTGGGGACTCCCGATGACAGTTCTTGCTATGCCTGAAGAAACAGATGTATTGATCCTTGAAATGGGGATGAGCGGAGCAGGTGAGATTTCCCTTCTTACCCAGATCGCTACACCGGATGTGGCGATCATTACGAACATTGGAGAGTCTCATTTACTTCAACTTGGCAGTCGAGAAAATATCGCCAAAGCGAAAATGGAAATAGCAGAGGGACTTAAGTCAAATGGTCATCTCGTGATTGATGGAGATGAGCCTCTTCTTGCTCCACTTCAGAAGAACGCGATTTCTTGCGGATACGATGAAACAAATGATCTTCAAGTTGATCAAGTAGTAAAGCTGGATAATGGGTATTCGTTTACGTTACTAAATGAAAAAGAGCCGTTCGAAATTGCATTATTAGGTAAACATAATATTAAGAACGCGCTCTACAGCATTGCTGCAGGAAGAAAACTTGGAATGACAGATGACCAAATTCGAAAAGCACTATCTTCCTTAACCCTTACTGGGATGAGACTTGAGAAGTTTAGGAGTTCAACCGGTGCATTAATTATTAATGATGCCTATAATGCCAGCCCAACATCCATGAAAGCTGCGGTTGAAACCCTTGCAGAATTGGAAGGATTTCATAAGAAAATCGCCATTCTTGGTGATATGTATGAGTTAGGTGATCGAGAAGAATCTCTCCACCGTAACATAGCAACGGCGATTCAACCGTCTATTACGGAAGTGATTACAGTTGGAGAAAAAGCAAAGTGGATTTATGATGGGATCGTGGAAGATGAAGCACAGCAAGTGCCTGCTGTTTCCTTTGACAATAAAGAAGATGCCGCATCATATCTATCGGGCCAACTTGATGATAAAACAGCCGTTTTGTTAAAAGCTTCAAGAGGGCTAGGGCTCGAAACCATCGTAAAGGCATTAGAGAATGAATCTTAAGGAGGCAGTACAGTGATTGAAAGATTATTAATTTTTAGCTTATTAACATCATTTATTATTGCGGTGCTAGTATCGCCCGTATTTATTCCATATTTAAGAAGGCTTAAATTTGGACAGAGCATCAGAGAAGAAGGACCTAAGTCACACCAAAAGAAATCTGGCACTCCGACAATGGGCGGACTGATCATTATTCTGTCTATTATTCTCGGGACTATTATTATCGCTCTTAAATATGATGAAATTTCAACCCAAATTTGGCTGCTTTTATTTGTAACAGTTGGATATGGACTGATTGGCTTTTTGGATGATTTTATTAAAGTCGTGAAAAAGCGTAACCTTGGATTAACATCAAAACAAAAACTATTAGGTCAGCTCCTAATTGCGATCCTTGTTTATTTTGGATTAAGAACCGTTGGATTTGATACAGCGATTCATGTTCCAGGGACAGAGTGGAGCTTTGACATTGGCATTGGATATGTCATCTTACTTTTTGTCATGCTAGTTGGCGCGTCAAACGCTGTCAATCTGACAGATGGACTGGACGGGCTTGTAGCAGGAACGTCGGCTATTGCCTTCGGTGCATTTGCCATTCTTGCGGCGTCAGTATACATGTATGATGTGGCTATTTTCTCCGTCAGTGTCGTTGGCGCAGTACTAGGATTTCTTGTTTTTAATGCTCACCCTGCGAAAGTATTTATGGGTGATACTGGATCACTTGCGCTTGGGGGAGCTCTTGCAGCTGTTGCCATTATGACGAAGCTTGAGCTTCTTCTCGTCATTATTGGTGGGGTGTTTGTCATTGAAACCCTATCCGTTATTATTCAGGTAACTTCATTTAAAACGACAGGTAAACGTGTGTTTAAGATGAGTCCTCTTCATCACCACTATGAGCTTTCTGGTTGGACGGAATGGCGTGTTGTCGCTACATTTTGGACAGTTGGTTTACTATGTGCAACGTTTGGAATCTATCTTGAGGTGTGGATGTAATGAAAAAAGTAAATTATGAAAATAAGTCTGTTCTTGTTTTAGGAATAGCGAAAAGTGGATTTGCGGCAGCGAAGCTCCTACGATCTCTTGGCGCTAACGTAAAGGTGAATGATCGCGAAGAAGTGAAAAACAATCCTAAAGCAATGGAACTTCAAGAATTAGGGTTCACCGTTGTAGGCGGTGGGCATCCTCTTGAACTTCTAGATGGCGTCGATTTAATTGTGAAGAATCCCGGGATTCCTTATGAAAATCCACTTTTAGCAGAAGCTCAAAAGAGAGAGATTCCAATTGTGACAGAAGTTGAAATCGCAGGTGAAATATCAGAAGCTCCGTTTGTTGCCATAACAGGTTCGAACGGGAAAACAACGACAACTACTCTGATTGGACAATTATTAAGAGATACAGAGTCTAATCCGATTGTGGCAGGCAATATTGGAACAGTTGTATGTGAGGTAGCTGCGGAAGCTACACCTAATCAAACGCTTGTGACAGAACTCTCTAGTTTTCAGCTTCAAGGAACAATGAACTTCCATCCTCATATTTCAGTACTTCTAAATATTTATGAGGCACACCTTGATTATCATGGAACTAAAGAGGCTTATGCCGCAGCTAAGGCTCGTTTGTTCCAAAATCAAACCGAGGAAGATTTTGCTGTTTATAATGCTGACGATGAACTTGTCACTGGTTTTGCTGAGGATTCTAATGCTTCACTCGTTCCTTTTTCAGCCACAAAAAAACTAGATTCAGGCGTATGTATTGATGAAGAGTGGATCGTGTTTAAAGAGGAAAAAGTGATTAAGATTGAAGATCTATCAATGAAGCAGAACGTGGAAAATACGCTTGCTGCTATAGCTGTAGCGAAGTTGTCAGGTGTTTCAAATGAAAAGATCCATCAAGAACTAACAAACTTTCACGGTGTGAAACATCGTCTACAGTTCGTAGGAGAAGTTAACGAACGAAAATTTTACAATGATTCTAAAGCAACGAATTCAATTGCTACTAAAAAAGCGCTTGATTCCTTCAAAAAGCCCGTGATTCTTCTCGCTGGAGGTCTTGATCGTGGGAACGGGTTTGACGATTTAATTCCGTATTTCCAAACAAAAGTGAAGCACTTAATTACGTTTGGTCAGACTGCCTCTAAATTAGAAAAAACAGCTTCATCAGCAGGACTGGATTCTGTGACAGTTGTCGATAATGTAGAGGAAGCTGTTACAACAGCTTATAATCTTTCCGAAGCGGAGGATGTCGTTCTTCTATCACCAGCTTGTGCAAGCTGGGATCAATTCAAAACGTTTGAAGAACGTGGAGACATCTTTATTGAGGCAATGCATAGACTCTAATGAGAGGTTGTCTTGCTTATCCGGTGAGTTCGGTTAGGTAAAATCGACAAAACGGAGTGTGGGTCTATTGCCGAAAACAAAATCAACGCCAGACCTGGTCTTTTTAACTGCAACACTAGTGCTGTTAGCAATTGGATTAATCATGGTTTACAGTGCCAGCGCTGTATGGGCCTCTTATAAATTTGACGATGCATTTTTCTTTGCAAAAAGACAGCTTCTTTTTGCGGGGGTAGGTGTTGTGGCCATGTTCTTCGTGATGAACGTTGAGTATTGGACATGGCGCACCTGGTCAAAAGTAGGCGTGCTCATCTGCTTCATTCTACTTGTTCTAGTCCTGATCCCAGGAGTTGGACTTGTTCGAGGGGGAGCGAGAAGCTGGCTTGGTGTTGGTGCGTTTTCAATCCAACCATCTGAATTTACAAAACTTGCAATGATTGCTTTTCTTGCTAAATATTTATCCGAAAATCAAAAACGCATTACGTCATTCAAAAAAGGACTAGTGCCGTCGCTTGGTATTGTGTTCATAGCTTTCGGTATGATTATGCTCCAACCGGATCTTGGAACTGGAGCGGTTATGGTTGGTACGTGCGTTGTAATGATTTTTATCTCGGGGGCAAGAATAGCCCACTTTGTTTGGCTTGGTATGCTTGGTTTAGCCGGCTTTGCCGTCCTGATTTTATCAGCGCCCTATCGGATTGCGCGAATCACCTCCTACCTTGATCCGTGGAGTGACCCACTCGGTAGTGGTTTTCAAATCATTCAATCGCTGTATGCCATTGGCCCGGGTGGCCTGATGGGGCTTGGGCTCGGCCAAAGTAGACAGAAATTTTATTATTTACCTGAACCGCAAACAGACTTTATCTTTGCAATTTTATCTGAAGAACTCGGATTTATCGGTGGAAGCTTTGTGATTCTATTATTTTCGCTTCTTCTGTGGCGAGGGATTCGAATTGCACTAAGAGCGCCTGATTTGTTTGGTAGTCTTCTTGCTGTTGGTATCATCGGCATGCTTGCGATTCAAGTAATGATCAATATTGGCGTTGTAACTGGCCTAATGCCTGTAACCGGGATTACCCTTCCTTTCCTTAGCTACGGGGGCTCTTCCTTAACGCTCATGCTTGTAGCAATGGGAGTGTTACTCAATATCAGTCGATACGCAAAATTTTAAGCAGATTATGAAAGAGCGCTCACTAGTGAGCGCTCTTTTTCTATTATTTTCATGATTGATTCAAATTACGAGGGAACCCTTTTCATTTACCTATTTATTATATCGCTTTGTTAGCTTATACTAGTGATTCTTAAGTATTGGCTCATTCTATTTGTCAGCACAGAGCTGAAATAAACAATGTAAAGTAATATAGCTTATTATTAAGAACAATTCTCTGGGATGAATTTCCTTCTAGAGGCTAATAACACCTTAACTTATGCTATAATGATTGAAATGAGGACAAACAGCTGGGTCATGCCGTTCGGTTGCCATGATAAGCGTTAGTAACATCGTAAGTATAGACAGAAGTTCATTTACCGGAGACGGAGGCAAGACAATGGAAGATCGCAAAGTTGTAACAATTGAAGATCGGATTCCCACGTTGAAAGCACAGCGTAAGCAGCGCGCTAACAGAAGATTAATCGTCTATTTATCAATCTTCTTCTTTCTCATTTTGCTGATCATTTACTTCCAATCTTCCTTAAGTCACATTCGGAACGTTGAGGTTTCTGGCAATAATTATGTTTCAGAAAAAGAAATTATTAAGTTAAGTGAGCTTAATAATAGCGTGAGTTTTTGGAATTTAAATGCTAAAAATGTAGAAGAAAAGGTAGAAAAATCAAAAGAAATTAAAGAAGTAACTGTGACTAGACAGTTTCCTGCAACTGCTAAAGTGGATATTGTGGAGAATGCTCGAGTCGCGTATTTAAAAAAGGGAAGTGAATATTTCCCGATTTTGCAATCAGGTGCTATTCTTGATGCACTCCCTAAAGGTGAAACGCCAGTGAGCGCTCCTATTTTGATGCAATGGAACGAAAGTACAGAGCTATCAGAAATGGCAGGCGAGCTCAGGAAAGTAGAATTAAGTATTATTAATCGTATTTCTGAGATTCATTATACGCCGAATGGGGATAAAGCTTTTAACTTAACTCTCTATATGACAGACGGATATGAAGTGAAAACAAGCATTAGCGATTTTTCTGAGAAGGTGAATAGCTACCCGTTAATAGTTGAGAAGCTTAAAGATAAAGCCAAAGGTATTCTTTATCTAAATGAAGGTAGTTGGCTTGAGCCTTATGAGGACGTTTCAACTGAAGAAGAGGAAAAGAAAGAGTCTTGACGATAAAATGCATAGATAATCCCTGTTCTAATGGACAGGGAATGCTCTTTGTTCACGAAGGTTTATGAGCAGGGCAATTTATGTTTAATAACTCATTTTCATGTAAAAATGAAAGAAAACAGCAAAATTCTTTCCAATCACGAAAACAGTGACTTTTCTACTGCTTTCACATGGTGTAGACTAATACTTATGCACTGCTTTGTACATCTCTTCATTAAAAAAGAAATGAACCGAAGAGAGTAGGGGAGTGTTACCCAAAAAAATAAGAGGAAATCTCGTATAAAAGAAGGGAAATAAACGGATTTGTGGAATAGAGTCCTTATATCACATTCTTCCCGGGACTTCATGAAGCGAGCCTTGAGGAAGTTTAATTCAAGAGATTATTGTGTATATAAAGGTGTTGGACATTTTTTCAACCCTATTATAGAGAAACTATTAATACCTGAACATGGTAGCATTTTGAAGGAGGTGCCAGGAGAATGAACAGCAATGAGATTTATGTGAGTCTAGACATCGGTACATCCAATGTGAAAGTAATCATTGGCCAGATGACGAACGATTCTTTAAATATTCTTGGAGTCGGCAGCGCGCCTTCTGATGGAATTCGTAAGGGATCGATTGTGGATATAGATGAAACTGTTCGTTCAATTAAGCAGGCAGTAGAAAACGCAGAAAGAATGGTAGGTTTATCGGTTCGTTCTGTGATTGTGGGGATTAACGGCAATCACGTACAGTTACAACCCTGTCATGGGGTAGTGGCTGTATCGAGTGAGGATCGTGAAATTCATGATGAAGATATTGCTAGAGTAATTGACGCAGCACAGGTTGTTTCTATCCCTCCTGAGCGAGAAATTATTGATGTGATTCCAGGACAGTTCGTAGTTGATGGACTGGACGGCATTACAGATCCACGTGGAATGATTGGTGTTCGCCTTGAAATGGAAGGAACAATCATTACAGGTTCAAAAACAGTATTACATAATTTACTAAGATGCGTTGAAAAAGCGGGTCTTGAAATTGCTGATATTTGTCTACAACCGCTAGCGTGTGGGTCAATGGCTTTATCAAAAGATGAGCGTAATTTAGGTGTAGCACTAGTTAACATGGGCGCTGGATCTACTACGATTTCTATCTTTGAAGAAGGCTCACTGAAAGCCACTTCTGTACTTCAAATCGGTGGCGATCACGTAACCAAAGATATTTCGATTGGTCTTAGAACAACGACTGAAGAAGCTGAGCGAATTAAGATTAAGCACGGCAATGCTTTCGTTGATCTTGCTTCAGAAGAGGAAGCTTTCACAGTATCGACAATAGGAAGTTCGGCTGAACAAGAATTTAATCAGTACGAATTGGCTCATATTATAGAACCTCGGATCGAAGAGATGTTAGAATTGATAGAAGACGAAATTAAGCGAATGGGAATTCGTGAATTGCCGGGCGGATTTGTTCTAACCGGTGGTATGGTCGGAATGGACGGAGTTCTTGAACTTGCTCGTGAAATTCTGCAGCACAATGTACGTGTTGCGGTCCCTGACTATATCGGCGTACGCGAACCGCAATACACAACTGGCATTGGTCTTATCCAGTTCACGTATAAAAACGTGAAGATTCAGGGGAAAGAAGTGGCAGCATCACTCAACCCTGAAGAAGAAGTGAAGCCCAAGCGTAGAACAAAAGCCGAACCTCAACCAGGTGAGAAATCTTCTTCACCAGGTATGAAAGAGAAAGTGAAGAATTTCTTTAATCTATTTGTTGAATAAAGGGCTATTACAAGATTAGGAGGACCTGAGATGTTAGAGTTTGATATGAATATGGAACAATTAGCACAGATAAAAGTAATCGGTGTCGGCGGAGGCGGAAGCAACGCTGTCAATCGTATGATCGAGAATGGTGTCCAAGGTGTTGAATTTATTGCTGTTAACACGGATGCACAGGCATTGAACCTTGCTAAAGCAGAAGTTAAAATGCAAATTGGTGGTAAATTAACAAGAGGTCTTGGTGCAGGAGCTAATCCGGAAATCGGAAAGAAAGCTGCTGAAGAAAGCAAAGAACAGATTCAGGAAGCGCTTAGCGGTGCTGATATGGTATTCGTTACCGCAGGAATGGGTGGCGGAACTGGAACAGGTGCTGCACCTGTCATTGCTGAAATTGCCAAAGAACTTGGTGCACTAACAGTAGGAGTTGTCACACGTCCATTTACCTTTGAAGGTAAGAAGCGTTCGACACAAGCCGTTACTGGGATTGCTATGCTTAAGGAAAAAGTCGATACGTTAATTGTTATCCCGAACGATCGTCTACTAGAAATCGTTGATAAAAACACTCCAATGCTTGAAGCGTTCCGTGAAGCGGATAACGTTCTTCGTCAAGGTGTTCAAGGGATATCAGATCTTATTGCAGTACCGGGTCTTATTAACCTTGACTTCGCAGATGTTAAAACCATTATGACTGAACGTGGTTCTGCATTAATGGGAATTGGTATTGCGACAGGGGAAAATCGCGCTTCTGAGGCTGCCAAAAAAGCTATTTCCAGTCCACTCCTAGAGACATCTATTGATGGTGCAAAAGGTGTGCTTATGAACATTACGGGCGGATCTAATTTGAGCCTGTACGAAGTAAATGAAGCAGCTGACATTGTTTCATCAGCTTCTGATGAGAATGTGAACATGATTTTCGGTTCTGTAATTAACGAAGATTTAAAGGACGAAATTCTTGTTACAGTGATCGCTACTGGCTTTGACGAGAACGAAAATAAGAAGAAGACGGTTCCACGTCCTTCTGCACAATCGAAGCAAAGCGCTCCGATACAACAGCAGAAGCATGAAGAGGAAGAAGTTCAGCCGGAGCCATCTAAATTCGGTACAAGAACGGAAGAGTCTAACGATACGCTAGATATCCCTACGTTCCTTCGTAACCGCAAACGTAATAGAAGATAACTCAGAAAACCAGCTCTTTTTAGAGCTGGTTTTTTTATTTGAGAAATTTCAGTTAGTCGTTTATTTAATCTCTTCATTTCTTCTCTCTCCAGCGCTTGTCGAACCTGGTCACTTCCGCTTTTTGTGTAATCCAGCTCCAGTGGTCAGGTCCTCGAGGCGCTTCACCGTTCGCTTAGAACACAAAGGGCGTGTTCCAATCGAAAGGCTCCAGCGCTTGTCGGAGCTAGTCGACCACTTCCGCTTTTTATAATCCAGCTCCAGTGGTCAGGTCCTCGAGGCGCTTCACCGTTCGCTTAGAACACAAAGGGCGTGTTCCAATCGAAAGTTTCCAGCGCTTGTCGGACCTAGTCGACCACTTCCGCTTTTTGTGTAATCCAGCTCCAGTGGTCAGGTCCTCGAGGCGCTTCACCGTTCGCTTAGAACACAAAGGGCGTGTTCCAATCGAAAGTTTCCAGCGCTTGTCGGACCTAGTCGACCACTTTCGCTTTTTGTGTAATCCAGCTCCAGTGGTCAGGTCCTCGAGCCGCTTCACCGTTCGCTTAGAACACAAAGGGCGTGTTCCAAACGAAAGGTTCCAGCGCTTGTCGGACCTAGTCGACCACTTCCGCTTTTTATGTTAATATAAATAAAATTTATTTATTTCTGAAAACGGTGTTGTGTTCGTGGGCAATCACACGTATAATGTCCATTATATAAAAACAAGTGTCCTCACCAGAAGGACAAAGGAGTGGAGAGTATATGAAGGATTGCGTATCTGTAGGATTGTTAGGACTTGGCACAGTAGGTAGTGGTGTTGTACATATGATTGATTCCCACCAGAAAGAGTTACAGCAGCGAGTGGGTTGTCAGGTGAAAGTGGCAAAGGTGCTTGTAAGAGATATGGATAAAGAAAGAAGCGTTGATCTAGATTCAAGCGTTCTTACTCAAGATCCTGAAGATGTTATCAATAATCCAGAGGTCGATGTTGTGATTGAAGTAATTGGTGGGATTGATCAGGCGAAAGAGTTCATTCTTGCTTCACTTAAGAATCATAAGCATGTTGTAACAGCGAATAAAGACCTGATGGCGATCCATGGAAGAGAACTACTAACTGCTGCAGTTGATCATGAAAGTGATCTTTTCTATGAAGCTAGTGTAGCAGGAGGCATTCCTATTCTTAGAAGTTTAGTAGAGGGATTATCTTCTGACCGCATCACTAAGTTAATGGGAATTGTGAATGGAACAACAAACTACATTTTAACTAAAATGACAAAAAACAATGTCCCATATGAAAGTGTCTTAAAAGAAGCTCAGGACCTTGGATTTGCAGAGTCGGATCCTACTGCTGATGTAGAAGGGTTAGATGCTGCTAGAAAAATGGTGATTCTTGGGACGCTTGGCTTCTCCATGAAGGTTGGATTAGATGATGTAAAAGTAGAAGGCATCACACGTGTTGATGAAGAAGATATCGCTTATAGTAAGAAGCTAGGTTACACAATTAAATTATTAGGCATTGCGAGCTCAACAGACGGATCTATTGAACTTTCGGTT
The DNA here is from genome assembly GCF_056173665.1 of Anaerobacillus sp. QJM3NY_17. Lineage (NCBI taxonomy): Bacteria > Bacillati > Bacillota > Bacilli > Caryophanales > Bacillaceae > Anaerobacillus > Anaerobacillus sp. QJM3NY_17. The sequence goes on from NZ_CM149685.1 coordinate 1,779,113, forward strand.
CAGCCAACATTGCTTCCTTCAAGACATCCATTAGCGTCCGTTAACGATGAATATAACGCGGTGTATGTCTATGGTGAAGCGGTAGGAGAAACAATGTTCTATGGCCCTGGTGCTGGTCAATTACCGACTGCCACTGCGGTTGTATCCGATCTCGTAGCTGTTATTAAAAATATGCGGTTAGGTGTGAATGGAAAAAGCGTTATTCTTCCACAGCATGAGCGTAAGTTAACAAGCGATGAGCAAATTAAAAGCAAACATTTTATCAGATTAATTGTAAAAGACGAACCGGGTGCATTTTCAAAAATTTCTCATCTATTCCAAGATCGTGGATTAAGTTTAGAGAAATTGATTCAAGAGCCAGTTGTGAATAATGGTACGGCAGAGCTTGTCATCATTACACATGAAACGAATCAACGAGCATTTGAAGAAGTTCATAATCGTTTAAGAGACTTGGATGTAGTCGTAGAAGTGAAGAGTCGTTACCGAGTGGAGGGAATGTAATGAGCTGGAATGGTTTGATTAAGCAATATAAAGAATATTTACCTCTAACAGAGGAGACACCTCAGCTCACGCTAAATGAGGGGAATACACCGCTGCTAAAGCTTGAGCAACTTTCAAACGAACTAGGTATTTCCCTTTATGTGAAAATTGAAGGAGCAAATCCGACTGGTTCATTTAAAGATCGCGGCATGGTAATGGCTGTAGCTAAGGCGAAGGAAGAAGGCAGTGACGCTATTATATGTGCTTCTACAGGCAACACAGCAGCTGCGGCCGCAGCTTATGGGGCAAGAGCAGGGTTACGCTGCATTATCGTTATACCTAAGGGGAAAGTAGCACTAGGTAAGCTTGCCCAAGCCATGATTTATGGAGCAGAAATTTTTGAGATCGATGGGAATTTTGATGAGGCGCTCAGAATGGTGCGCGATATTGCGGAGACTGAGCCTATTGCTCTTGTTAACTCTGTTAATCCTTACCGATTAGAAGGTCAAAAGACAGCGGCTTTTGAAGTATGTGATCAGCTTGGGGAAGCGCCAGATGTGCTTGCGATTCCAGTTGGGAATGCTGGGAACATTTCTGCATATTGGAAAGGGTTTAAAGAATATGTCTCAGAAGATAGTCGACCGCAAATGCGTGGATTTGAGGCTGAGGGGTCCGCTGCGATCGTTCAAAAGAAAATCATTCCAAATCCAGAGACAATCGCTACAGCCATTCGTATAGGGAATCCAGCGAGTTGGCATCTTGCAGAAGAAGCTGTGATTGAATCGAAAGGTAAAATCGATAGCGTAACAGATGATGAAATTTTGCATGCGTATCAAGAGCTTGCCAAAAAAGAAGGCGTTTTTGCTGAACCAGCTTCGTGTGCTTCGGTAGCTGGAGTAATGAAGCAGGTTGCCTCAGGAGAGATTAAGAAGGGATCAAAGGTTGTTGCCGTATTAACGGGGAATGGATTGAAAGATCCTTCCACTGCAATGGACCTTGTTGTTGCAAAACCACGTGTTGTTGCAGCAGATAAAACACAGTTTCTTGAGGAGCTCAAGGGATGTGTGAGCCAGTGAATAGAGAAGAAGGCCTTTACTTGAAAGTTCCAGGTAGTACTTCAAATCTTGGACCAGGATTTGATTCAGTAGGTCTTGCAATCAATCGCTATTTGCACGTAAAATTAGAACCCTCTTCAGAATGGTCCTTTCATTACGTTGACTTTGATGATGTATTTCCAGCAGGTAAAGATAATATGATTTATCAAACAATCGAGCAAATCGAAAAGAAGTATGGGAATGGAAAGAAACCTTCTCCTTATACTGTGACAATGACGAGTGAACTTCCTTTAGAGAGGGGACTTGGGAGCAGCGCTGCAGCCATTGTCGCTGCTGTCGAAATCGCGGACTTTACAATGGGTCTTCATCTAACGATTGAAGAAAAAGTACAGATTGCTACAACATTTGAAGGCCATGCTGATAATGTTGCCGCGTCCCTTTATGGAGGACTAGTTATTGCAACTGGAGAGGAAGGTATAGGAACGATTTCACATCAAGTAACTGATTTAGAGATGATCGCACTAATTCCACATCGTAAATTGAAAACAACGGATTCTCGATCAGTGTTGCCCGATATGCTCCCTTTTCAAGAAGCTGTAGAGGCAAGCAATATCGCAAATGTTTTTGTAGGCGCTGCTCTTCAAAATGATTGGAAATTGGCGGGTAAGCTAATGGAGCGTGATCTTTTTCATCAACCTTATCGAAAACATCTAGTGCCAGACTTAGAAAAGGTTCGTGCGATTGCTATGGATAATGGAGCGTATGGAGCTGCTTTAAGCGGTGCTGGTCCAACATTAATTGTCTTTCATGCCAAAGCATCGTCGAATGAACTTCGCTTAGCGCTAGAAAAAGCTTTTCCTGAGTATTGTTGTGAATTGCTTATACCTGCGTCAACAGGGATAGAAATAACGTACGGAGCTTATCAAAATCAATCCATTTAATTGAGAAGTCGTCCTCTAGAAGGGCGGCTTTTTTTATGTTTTTGGACGGATGATCGCCTGACAAAACTAGTGATAATTATCCAAAATAACCTCGCTCTAACCGGCACAATCTGACAGTTTTATAAAGAAACTTAGTCTATACTTAGTATCAAAATCGCAAGGGGGGAGGCGTTCGGTGGCAGTATACCTTGATGTGATCTGGTTGCTAAATTTTTGTTTCGATTACATGCTACTTGCGCTAACTGGGATACTGCTGAAGAAACAAGTGAAAAAGAGACGGCTTGTTACTGGTGCATTAATCGCTTCGTGTTATGTGCTTTTTCTTTTTGTTCCTGCCCTAACATTTATGGTAAACCCATTCATGAAGCTGCTCTACTCCTTACTTATTGTTGTGGTAACGTTTGGCTTTACAAGGTTTCGTAGCTTTTTTCAATGTTGGCTTCTCTTCTATTTTGTCACGTTTATGATTGGCGGAGGAATGATGGGGGCGCATTATTTCTTTCAAAAAGATATGACAGTGTATAACGGAGCGGTCGCTACACAAAGTACTGGATTTGGGGACCCCATTAGCTGGCTTTTTGTGATAGTTGGTTTCCCTATTGTTTGGTTTTTTTCAAAAAGAAGAGTGGATCATCTTGAGACAACACGAATTCATTTTGATCAACTAGCAGAAGTTAGTATCCGAATTGATGATGTGACAATTTCAGCTAAAGCACTTGTCGATAGCGGCAACCAGCTACAAGACCCTTTAAGCGGCTCACCTGTTATGATCCTCGATATGACGGTGCATGAAGCGAACTTTCCACCATCGTTTATTCAGAAAGCCAAAAACATCACAGAATTCCAGGAAGAAGGAGAGGAGGATCGTTGGGAACATCGGTTACGTATTGTTCCGTTTCGGGCAGTCGGACAAGATCATCAATTCTTGTGTGCTGTAAAGCCGGATGAAGTATTGATCTCGATGGAGGGGCGTTCATTAACTGTCAAAAAAGTACTTGTTGGATTAAGCTTTCATACGATTTCAGGAGAAAAAGATTATACGTGTATCCTTCATCCGAAAATGCTGACAGGACATAAGGCGACTGCGTCATAGAAGAGAAAACAAGACGACCAAGGAGGAGTTCGAGATGGGGAAAATGAAAATTAAGTTAGTTCTATGGTGGCAGCGGATCCTAATGAAGCTTGGTATTAAACCTGATGAGATCTATTACATAGGAGGGAGCGAAGCATTACCTCCTCCTCTATCGAAAGATGAAGAGGCCCATTTATTAATTCAATTACCTAAGGGAGATAAAGCAGCAAGGTCGATTTTAATTGAGCGTAATCTTCGCCTGGTCGTTTATATTGCACGGAAATTTGAGAATACGGGGATCAACATTGAAGATTTAATTAGTATTGGTACGATTGGTCTCATCAAAGCAGTAAACACATTTAATCCTGAGAAAAAAATCAAGCTTGCAACCTATGCATCAAGGTGTATAGAGAATGAAATATTAATGTTCCTTCGACGGAATAATAAAATACGCTCAGAAGTTTCATTTGATGAGCCGCTTAATGTGGACTGGGATGGGAATGAGCTCCTTTTGTCTGATGTACTAGGGACAGATGAAGATATCATTACGCGCGGGATAGAAGCTCGCGTCGATCGTAGATTACTTGTGAAGGCATTAGAAACACTTAATCCAAGAGAAAAACAAATTATGGAGCTAAGGTTTGGTCTTGCTGGAGAAGAAGAGAAAACGCAAAAAGATGTTGCCGATTTACTTGGCATTTCTCAATCATATATTTCAAGGCTCGAAAAGCGCATCATTAAACGACTTCGAAAAGAGTTCAATAAAATGGTCTGAGCTTCTTAGCATAATAGATGCATAAAATTCCCACTCGCGGAGATACTTTACTTTGACAGCATCTCCGATGAGGAGGGAATGAGTTGACACGAAACAAAGTCGAGATTTGTGGAGTAGATACATCCAAACTTCCAGTACTTAAAAATGAAAAAATGAGAGTACTCTTTAAGCAGATGCAGGAAGGGGATATTTCGGCACGTGAAGAACTAGTGAATGGTAATTTAAGACTTGTTCTAAGCGTGATCCAGCGATTTAATAATCGAGGAGAATACGTGGATGATCTATTTCAGGTGGGCTGCATTGGCCTGATGAAATCCATAGATAACTTTGATTTAGGGCAAAACGTGAAATTCTCTACTTATGCAGTGCCGATGATCATCGGTGAAATCAGAAGATATCTCCGTGACAATAATCCGATCAGAGTGTCACGATCTTTAAGAGATATCGCTTATAAGTCTCTCCAGATTAGAGATAAATTAATGACGAAGAATTCCAAAGAACCAAATCCGACTGAAATTGCCAAAGAGCTTGGGGTGACGAAGGAAGAAGTAGTCTTTGCACTTGATGCGATTCAGGATCCTGTTTCATTATTTGAACCTATTTATAATGATGGAGGCGACCCCATTTTCGTTATGGATCAAATCAGTGATGATAAACAGAAAGACATCCAGTGGCTTGAAGATATTGCTTTAAAGGAAGCCATGACAAGATTAAATCAGCGAGAGAACATGATCTTACAAATGAGATTCTTCCAGGGTAAAACGCAAATGGAAGTAGCAGATGAGATTGGAATTTCGCAGGCACAGGTGTCCCGACTCGAGAAAGCGGCGATACACCAAATGAATAAAAATATCCAAAGTTAGAACGAGACCTGGGAAACAGGTCTTTTCTTTTGCCTTCTTTTCATATAATGAGATGAAAGGTGGGTGCGCGATGATAAAAATATCAGAATTTCAGGTGAAAGATGTTGTGAATGTCTCGAATGGACGTAAGCTTGGTCACATCGCTGATCTGGAAATTAATTTAACGACAGGAAAAATAGAAGCGATTGTGATTCCAGGGGCAGGTAAAATGATGGGATTGTTTGCGCGAGAAAGTGATGTCGTTATTCCATGGCGCAACATAGTGAAAATTGGGTCAGATGTCATTCTAGTAAGACATCATGATACAGCTGATGGCGAATCGTTTCAGAAAGAATCATAAGGAAAGAAAGATCTAACAATCTATATCCCTTAGGCACAACATATTATGATAAAATAAGGTATAAACTGTATCATGGTATAAAGGGGTGCAACTGTGGAAAAAGAACCATTTCAACCATCAACACATAAAACATCACTGGCACTGAAATTTCCAGATCAAGCTGAACGGAACGATAACCTGATAGCAGGTTTTTCAACCCGTAGAAACGGAGTTAGCCAGACTCCGTTTTCTAGCTTGAATCTTGGATTCCACGTACCAGATCGAGCGAGAGATGTACTAATAAATCGCGAAACCCTTGCCTATGATATCGGACAATCCCTTGATCGATGGATCGTTGGTGAGCAAATTCATGGCGCCGACATTGCGAATGTAACAGCAGCGGATAAGGGACGAGGAGCAACGAATCATCAAGATGCCGTTCCGAAAGTGGACGGGCTATATACAGATGATCCCGAAGTTCTTCTAACCGCTCTTTATGCCGATTGCGTACCGCTCTATTTCTATGCGCCATCAGCTAAAAGAGTGGGGATTGCCCACGCAGGCTGGAAAGGAACTACGAAGAATATTGCAGGAGAGATGATTCGTGCGTGGAACAATGATGGAATCCAAACCGACGATATTTATGCTGCAGTCGGCCCTTCAATAGGGAAATGTTGCTACGAGGTTGATGATGGCGTTATCGAACACATTAAAGCGCTAGTAGGAGATCAGGATCTGTTTTTTGATGAAAAAGCAACAGGGAAATACCAGCTTGATTTAAAAGCCGTGAATCGCGAGCTCCTCCTTCGGTCAGGGATTAAGGCGAGTCAACTATCAGTTAGTGACTATTGTACAAGCTGTAGCAATCTGTTTTTCTCTCACCGAAATGAAAATGGAAAAACAGGAAGAATGATGGGATACATAGGACTCGGGGAGGTATAGCGTTATCGTGAATGTAAGAGAAAGTCTAGAAACAATCAAAGGAAAAATTAACGCAGCAGCAGAACGGTCATGTCGTGATCCTCAGCATATTCATGTTGTAGCGGTGACGAAATATGTTAGCGTCGAACGTACAAAAGAAGCATTAGAAGCTGGCGTTACTCACTTCGGTGAAAGTCGTGATGAGGGGCTATTGAAGAAAGTAGAAGCTATTGGCACATTGCCTTCGTGGCACTTTATTGGCACACTACAATCTCGTAAAGTAAAAGACATTCTTCCATTTGTAAATTATATTCACTCCCTCGATCGTATATCTCTAGCTAAAGAAATACAAAAGAGAGCTGATGGTGAAGTAAACTGTTTTGTGCAAGTTAACGTGTCTGGTGAAGAATCTAAGCATGGATTATCGCCAGGTGAGACGCTACCTTTTATTGAGTCACTTAATGAATTCTCATCTATTAAAGTCGTAGGATTAATGGCTATGGCTCCGCATACAGATAATACAAATGAAATTCGAGATGTTTTCAAGAAACTTCGTGAGCTTGGAGAACGTGTCCAAAGCCTTTCACTCCCACATGCTCCATGCAATGAGCTTTCAATGGGGATGTCAAATGATTATGAAATTGCTGTTGAAGAGGGCGCGACATATGTTCGCATTGGATCGTCACTTGTCGGAAATGAAAAATAAAATAAGCTCTCCAGGAGGTGCAGGGAATTGGGTATCAAAACGAAATTCAAGCAGTTCTTTGAACTTGATGATGAAACGATAGAGTTGGATGAGCAGCAGGAGCAAGATTCATATATGGAAGAAGAAGAGCCTGAAGTAACTCGAGCGAATCGTAAGCAGTCTAAACAAAATGTGGTAAGTCTTCAAAGCGTTCATAAGAACTCAAGAGTTGTGCTAGTTGAACCAAGAGTGTATGCTGAAGCTCAGGATATCGCTGATCACGTGAAAAATCGGAAGTCTGTTGTGATGAATCTTCAACGTATTCCACAAGATCAGGCGAGACGCATTGTCGATTTTCTAAGTGGAACAGTCTACGCTGTTGGTGGCGATATTCAGAAACTCGGTCCGGATACGTTTATATGTACACCGGACAATGTTGAAATTTCAGGTAACATTACAGATGAAATTTACGAAGACCAGTAATTAAGAAAGGGTGAAAAGTTTGAACATAGTTTCAATCTTACTTTCAGCAGTACAAATTTATACGTGGATCCTCATCATTTACATCTTTATGTCATGGATTCCAAATGCAAGAGAATCTTCTATTGGACGAATGATTGCTTCTATAGCAGAACCATATCTAGCTCCGTTTCGTAAGATTATTCCTCCAATCGGTGGAATGCTTGATATTTCTCCGATCGTAGCCATTTTCGCACTTCAGTTTGTGCAATATGGAATTATTGCGGTCTTTAGATTCATAGGCTAATGTCTATTTACGAACACTATCGTCCAGAAGAAAGAACATTTGTCGATCGCGTTTTACAATGGCAGGATGAGGTTCAAGAAAGGTATGCTCCCAGGTTAACCGATTTTCTTGATCCAAGAGAACAGGATATGGTGAGGCAAATCATTGGAAATCACTCTGACGTGGGCGTGTTTTTTTCGGGTGGAGTTGAAGGGTCTGAGCGTCAGAGGGCTCTTCTTGTTCCTCCTTACTTTGAACCAACAACGGAAGATTTCGAGATAATCGCTTTTGAAATTACATATCCAGCCAAATTCGTATCACTTACTCATCCAGATTTGCTTGGGGCAATGATGGGTCTTGGAATTAAGCGTGAGAAGTTTGGAGATATCCTTGTGCAGGATAGTGCTGCGCATTTAATCGTAGCGAAGGAAATTGCTGATTTCGTGAAAATGAATTTAACACATGCAGGGAAAGCGTCCATATCTCCTAACGAAATTCCATTAACGAGCGTAAGCGTCGAAGAAGCTTCCTGGCAGGAGCAGTCAGGCACAGTAACAAGCCTTCGTTTGGATACGGTACTTGCTGAAGTATACAATCTATCACGAGGTAAGGTTGCTCCGATGATTGAACATGATCGAGCGAAATTAAATTGGAAGATCGTCAGTCAACCTTCTGCTGAAGTGAAAGAGGGAGACTATTTATCGTTACGAGGTTCAGGTAGAAGTAAGATTATTTCTGTTGATGGCAAAACAAAGCGGGATAAATGGCGAATTACGTATCAAATTCGTAAATAGTTTGTCATAAATAGAAGGAATATCCAAATGATTGTCGAAATACGAGTAAGCCGGGTATATGAAAAAAGAGAGTAAATCGGAGGTGGCTGAATTGCCTTTAACACCATTAGATATTCATAACAAAGAATTTACACGCGGATTCCGCGGTTATGATGAAGATGAGGTCAATGAGTTTCTTGATCAGGTAATCAAAGATTATGAAACGGTAATCAGAGAAAAGAAAGAATTGAATGAGAGAGTGAAGCTTCTAGAAGAACGACTTGGGCACTTCTCAAACCTTGAAGAAACGTTAAATAAGTCGATCCTAGTAGCACAAGAGTCAGCGGAAGAAGTGAGACAAAACGCTAAGAAAGAATCCCAGCTCATCGTAAAAGAAGCTGAGAAAAATGCCGACCGCATTATTAATGATTCGCTTGCTAAAGCGCGTAAAATCTCCATGGATAATGAAGAGCTGAAAAAACAAGCAGCGGTTTATCGCACGCGTTTTCGTATGCTAGTTGAAGCCCAGCTAGAGATGCTAAATAATGAAGACTGGGATGGCTTAGTGGCTCGATTTGATGAGGAAGAAGATCAGCAACAGGAGCAAATCGAAGAAAAAGCATAAAGCACTCATTTATTTTTTGTCATTTCCTTGACTTCTTATTTTTATTTACACTATACTTCTATTAATAGCAATAACGATCGACGAAGATGGGAAGAGTATCTGATTCTTACTTAACAAAGCGAGCCGGGAATGGTGTGAGCCGGTGTTAAGCAATCAGAGAAGATCGCCCCTGAGTCCCGTGCTGAACGATAAGTAAGCCTCGGCGAATCATTCACGTTACGAATGCAAAGTGAGCGCAAAGCTTAATTTGGGTGGTACCACGGGAAAACCTTCTCGTCCCTTTTCGGGGACGAGAAGGTTTTTTTATTTTGTAGCACACTTTGAAGAAACAACTCCCGAGTGGCTGAAGATCGTTACGGTTGTTGCTCGTTATAAGTTGAAGGAGGAAACCTCATGAGCTATAAAGAAACGCTCTTAATGCCAAAAACAAAATTTCCGATGAGAGGAAATTTACCGAATAAAGAGCCCGACATGCAAAAAGAATGGGCAAACATTAATCTCTATGAAAAAGTACAGGAAAGAACGAAGGACCGCCCCCTATTCGTCCTACATGATGGCCCTCCATATGCCAATGGTGACATCCATATGGGTCATGCAGAGAACAAAGTTTTAAAAGATATCATCGTTCGATATAAATCAATGAACGGTTTTAATGCTCCATATGTTCCTGGTTGGGATACGCACGGACTTCCAATCGAGCAGGCGTTAACGAAAAAAGGCGTCGATCGTAAGAAGTTAACGGTTGCTGAATTTAGAAAGAAATGTGAAGAATACGCATTAAAACAAGTTGATCGTCAGCGTGAACAATTCAAGCGACTTGGAGTTCGTGCTGATTGGGATAATCCATATATTACGCTTGATAAAGGCTATGAAGCACAGCAAATTAAAGTGTTCGGAGAAATGGCAAAACGCGGTTATATTTATAAAGATAAAAAAACCGTTTATTGGTCTCCGACATCTGAATCAGCATTAGCAGAAGCTGAGATCGAGTATCAAGATAAGCGCTCTGCATCGATTTACGTTGCGTTTGATGTAAAAGATGGAAAAGGTGTTCTTGATGGCGATGAGAAATTTATCATCTGGACAACAACACCGTGGACAATTCCTTCAAACCTTGCCATTGCGTTGAATGAGAAGTTTGAATACAGCGTCATTGAAGCGGATGGTACGAAATATGTTGTAGCAACAGAGCTTGTTGATCAATTAAAAGAAGAATTTGAGTGGAACAACGTAAGTGAAGTGAAGCGCGTAAAAGGTAGCGAACTTGAATACGTGACGGCTCAGCATCCAATCTACGATCGTGAATCTCTTGTGATCCTTGGTGACCACGTAACGCTTGACGCAGGTACAGGTTGCGTTCATACAGCCCCGGGACACGGTGAAGATGACTATATGATCGGAAGAAAGTATAAGCTAGACATCCTTTGCCCTGTAGATGAGAAAGGTGTTTTCACTGACGAAGCTCCTGGCTTTGAAGGTATGTTCTATGACAAAGCAAATAAACCAATTACTGAAAAACTTGAAGAAGTTGGCGCGCTAGTGAAGCTTACATTCTTCACTCACTCTTACCCACACGATTGGCGTACGAAGAAACCAATCATTTTCCGTGCAACAGAGCAGTGGTTTGCGTCGATCAAAGAGTTCCGCCCTGAACTTCTTCAAGCTGTAGCAGATGTGAAATGGTTCCCATCATGGGGTGAAATTCGCCTTCATAATATGGTGAAGGATCGTGAAGATTGGTGTATTTCTCGTCAACGTGCATGGGGCGTTCCAATCCCAGTGTTCTATGGCGAAAATAATGAGCCAATCATTACAGATGAGACAATTGCTCATGTATCAGAATTGTTCCGTAAGCATGGATCAAACATTTGGTTTGAGTGGGATGCAAAAGAACTTCTACCTGAAGGATTTACTTCAGAGCATAGTCCAAACGGTGAATTCCGCAAAGAAATGGATATCATGGATGTTTGGTTTGACTCAGGTTCTTCTCACCAAGCTGTTCTGGAAGAAAGAAGCGACCTTGCAAGACCTGCTGATTTGTATCTAGAAGGTTCTGATCAGTACCGTGGCTGGTTTAACTCGTCCCTTTCAACAGCTGTAGCCGTAACAGGGAAAGCACCTTATAAAGCGGTTCTCAGTCATGGATTTATTCTTGACGGTGAAGGAAAGAAAATGAGTAAGTCACTTGGAAATACAATGGTACCGAATGATGTTATGAAACAATTGGGTGCGGATATTCTTCGTCTATGGGTATCATCGGCGGATTATCAAGCTGACGTTCGCGTATCGAATGATATTTTAAAACAAGTAGCTGAAGTGTACCGAAAGATTCGCAACACGTTCCGCTTTATGCTTGGGAACCTTGAAGGATTTGACCCAACAGAGCATCAAGTGGCGTATAAGGATTTAGGTGAACTTGATCAGTATATGCTTGTGAAGCTAAATAATCTCGTATCGAAAGTGAAAAAAGCTTATGATGAGTATCAGTTCTTAACGGTTTATAATACGATCCATAACTTCTTTACAATTGAAATGAGCTCGTTCTATCTCGATATCGCGAAAGACACGCTTTATATTGAACATGCAGATCACCCGAACCGTCGTGCGATCCAAACGGTTCTTTATCAGACAGCTGTTGCGCTTACGAAACTTCTTTCGCCTATCATTCCGCACACTGCTGAAGAAGTATGGCAGTTTGTCCCTGGTGAGAAGGAAGAGTATGTACAGCTTTCCGATATGCCAGAAGTGAAGAATTTTGAAGGTACAGCTGATCTTGAAGAAAAATGGGATCATGTGATGGAGCTTCGTGACGAAGTTCTAAAAGCACTAGAAGAAGCGCGTAACGAGAAGAAAATTGGTAAATCGTTAACCGCTCAGCTTCATATTTATGCTGATAATGGTACGAAGGATTTGCTTGAAGGCGTAGCAAATCTTGAGAAGCTCTTTATCGTATCAGGTGCTACAGTGGCCGGTACGAAGGCTGAAGCACCAGCAGAAGCGAAAGTATATGAAGAACTAGCGATCTCCGTTTCACCTGCTGAGGGAGAAACGTGTGAGCGCTGCTGGCAAGTGAAAAAAGACGTTGGCGCTAATAGCGAATACCCAACTCTTTGCGCTAGCTGTGCTGAAACAGTTAAAAATCATTACTAATTAATGAAATATATCGAAAAGACGCTTTGCGATGCGAAGCGTCTTTTCTTTGTTGTTAGCTCAGTTTCGATTGTCTGCTGAAGCAAGCTGTGCTAAACTTTCATAGGAAGTAACATTTGATCGGAGGAGCGCTCGTGTGGAAATATCTCATAGCCATAGGCATCATTGTTCTAGATCAGTGGACGAAATGGCTTGTTGTGAAGTACATGGAATATGGTGAAAACATTACATTAATCAATGATTTTCTTTATCTAACTTCTCATCGAAACCGGGGCGCCGCCTTCGGAATCCTTCAAGGACAGATGATTTTCTTTTATATCATTACCATTTTCGTCATTGGAGCGGTTATTTATTATATGAGACAATATAAACATAGCCGTTTCGTTAGCGTCACCCTAGCACTCATACTTGGTGGTGCAATAGGGAACTTTATAGATCGAGTCCTTCGTGGAGAAGTAGTAGATTTTGTGAACACATTTATCTTCTCTTATGATTTTCCGATCTTTAACGTTGCCGATGCCTCCCTTGTTGTAGGTGTTATTCTTATCTTTATCGGAACCATTTTTGAAAGTAAGCAGGCTAAAGGGGAAAACTAATGGAAAAATTCACATTTAAAGTAGCAGAAGAAGAGAAAGGTGAGCGAATCGATAAGCTCATTACTTCTTATGAAAATGACTGGTCGCGTAGCCAGGTTCAAGCTTGGATTAAAGATAAAAATATTCAAGTGAACGGCGAAGACGTGAAAGGCAATTATAAAGCAACAGCAGGCGATGAGATCGAAGTAACCGTTCCTGAGCCTGAAGAATTAGAAATTGTAGCAGAAAATCTGAACCTTGAGATTGTTTACGAGGATGCGGATGTTCTTGTCGTGAACAAACCACGAGGAATGGTTGTTCACCCAGCTCCAGGACATGCTAGCGGAACGCTTGTTAATGGGTTAATGTATCAAGTTAACGATCTAAGCGGTATTAACGGTGTTGTCCGTCCTGGTATCGTCCATCGGATTGATAAAGATACTTCAGGATTATTAATGGTCGCAAAGAACGACAAAGCCCATGAATCACTTGTAAAGCAGCTTCAAGCTAAAACCGTTAACCGACGTTATACTGCCATCGTTCATGGCAACATCCAGCATGACGTAGGGACAATTGATGCACCAATCGGGCGAGATAAGCAAGATCGTCAGAAGATGACGGTAACGGATGAAAATAGCCGAGATGCGGTTACGCATTTTCATGTTCTAGAACGTTATAAGCAGTTTACTTATGTTGAGTGTAAGCTTGAAACTGGTCGTACGCATCAAATTCGAGTTCATATGAAATATATCGATCATCCCGTTGCAGGTGATCCTAAATATGGCCCAAGAAGAAAGTCGCTTCCGATTGATGGTCAGGCTCTTCATGCCGGTGTTCTAGGCTTCAGTCACCCTGTAACAGAAGAGTGGCTTGAATTCTCTGCTCCTATTCCAGAGGATATTGAACGTTTATTAAAGCGACTTAGACAAGATTAAGGTTGACTTGAGAAGAGATCTTTGCGATACTCTTTATAGACAATAGCATACCCTTTAAAGACAGTCCCGTGAGGCTGCAAAGGAAAAACGGCTATGTACGATCGGTACATTTGTATGCCCAAAACCCTTTTGCCCTCATGGCAAAAGGGTTTTTTAATGCCACAGACCGATAAAGAGAGAGGGGCGATCATCATGGAAAACAAACGCATTTTGCTCGATGATCAAGCGATTCGAAGAGCGCTTACGCGAATTGCACATGAAATCCTAGAGCGTAATAAAGGCATTGATAATACAATGCTTGTTGGGATTAAAACAAGAGGCATTTATTTAGCTGAGAGATTAGCTGAACGAATCGAACAAATTGAAGGATCAGCGATTTCAGTAGGAGAAGTTGATATCACCATGTATCGCGATGACCTTACTCACAAAAACGAAGATCAGGATCCCCTAATAAAAGGCACAAGCATTTCAAAGGATGTAACAGATCAAAAAGTGATACTTATTGACGATGTCCTTTATACAGGCAGAACCGTTCGTGCTGCAATGGATGCCTTAATGGATCTTGGACGTCCATCACAAATTCAACTGGCGGTGCTAGTTGATCGTGGACACAGAGAATTACCAATTCGTCCCGATTATGTAGGGAAGAACGTACCAACAGCAAAAGAAGAAATCATTGAAGTTGCTCTTACAGAAGTAGATGACTTTGACCAAGTTAGCTTATCACAATCATAAATCGTGCTCCCTTTAAATCCGTCCAGAGAGACGGCCAAGGGAGGAGACGCGTTCCGTTTAAGGACACGCGTGTACCTCCTTGCGGCCATGCAAGGAGTTTTTTTATACCTTAGGGTTAAGAAAAACGATGGCCGGGACACGCACAACCAAGGAGGAATACATCATGAAAAAAGTATTAGGAATTCGAGAGGTACCCAAACCTTCAAGCTGGCTCACATTAAGCTTACAGCATTTATTCGCCATGTTTGGCGCAACGATATTAGTTCCATTTCTCGTCGGACTTGATCCGGCGGTCGCCCTTGTCTCAAGTGGACTTGGGACGCTAGCTTATCTTGCCATAACGAAAGGTCGCATCCCAGCATACCTGGGGTCGTCATTCGCCTTTATTGCACCAATCATTTCAGCCGTCTCTTTACACGGACCTGAGGGAGCCATGATCGGAAGCTTTTTTGCCGGGATTGTCTACGGTCTTGTCGCAATTGGGATTCGAGCGCTTGGGTTAAACTGGCTGTTAAAACTTCTTCCACCGATCGTAGTTGGCCCCGTGATCATGGTCATCGGACTAGGTCTTGCAGGAACGGCGATTGACATGGCGATGAATAACCCTGCTACGGAAGCCTATAGCGGCACGCACTTTACTGTCGCGCTTGTTACGCTAGGGATTACCATTCTCGCTTCCATGTTTTTAAGAGGATTTTTCAGCCTGATTCCGATTTTAATCGGCATTGTATCTGGATACACATTTGCTTACTTCATGGGTATTGTTGACCTTACTCCAATTAAAGAAGCTTCATTCTTTCAAATGCCGGATTTCATCATCCCGTTTGCGGATTACAACCCGGTTGATGTCTTCTCATGGGAAATCTTATTCATCATGGTACCAATTGCAGTTGTCACGATTGCAGAGCACATTGGCGATCAGATGGTTTTAAGTAAAGTTGCCGGCAAGAATTTCTTGAAAACTCCAGGTCTCCATCGTTCCATTCTTGGAGACGGAGTAGCCACAATGATCGCATCTTGCCTTGGTGGACCGCCGAATACGACATATGGGGAAAACATCGGTGTGCTTGCGATAACACGAGTATTCAGCGTATTCGTCATCGGAGGGGCTGCTGTCCTTGCCCTTATGTTCGGCTTCATTGGAAAAGTAACAGCTCTTATCTCAACGATTCCAACAGCTGTCATGGGCGGCGTGTCGATCCTTCTCTTCGGAATTATTGCATCATCTGGCTTGCGCATGCTGATTGATAACAAAATTGATCTTGGTGAAAAGCGCAACTTGATTATCTCCTCCGTAATCCTAGTCATCGGTGTAGGTGGGGCATTCATCCAGGTTAGTGACAACTTGCAAATTGCAGGAATGGCGCTTGCGACCGTCATTGGTATTACGCTGAACCTCATTTTGCCTGGCGGAAGCTCACAGCAATCGGTTGAGAAAATGTTTGAAGAAGATCTTGAAAATAACGAACCAGCTGCATAGCATCATCCTTTAAAAAGGTACAGAGAGACCTAAAAGGGTGGGAAAGAGATGCGTTTACTTAAACGCGTCTATCCTTCTGCACCCTGACAACCCTCAGGGTGCTTTTTTTCGAGAAAAATATTAACGAAACGGAGTGAGTGATGTGAAGCATTTACTTGATATGACCTCTCTTACATTAGATGAAATTCATGAAATTTTACTGCAGGCTGAACGTTTTAGAAATGGAAAAAGTATTCAAAGACAGGAGCCAGTGTTTATAGCGAATCTTTTCTTCGAACCGTCAACCCGAACAAGGTTTAGCTTCGAGGTAGCAGAGAAGCGACTCGGATATGAGGTGTTGAATTTTGAAACGTCATCATCAAGCGTTCAAAAAGGGGAGACGCTATACGACACCATTAAAACCCTTGAATCTATAGGGGCAAGTGCTGTAGTCGTAAGGCACAAAGATGAGAAGTATTTCGAACCGCTACTTGAGAAAACGTCCATGTCCATCATTAATGCAGGCGATGGATGCGGGCATCACCCAACCCAATCGCTGCTAGATCTCCTCACGATTCGTCAAGAGTTCAAGCGATTTGAAGGTCTTAACGTTGTGATCGCTGGTGATATAAAGCACAGCAGGGTAGCACGGTCAAATGCGAACGTATTAAGTAGGCTTGGCGCAAAAGTGAGTTTTTCGGGCCCACGTGAATGGCAAGATGAAACAATGAATGAATACCCATACGTCACAATGGATGAAGCGGTTGAACAGGCGGATGTCCTCATGCTACTCCGCATTCAAAATGAACGCCATGCAAGAAGAAGCGATACTGATTCCTACCTTCAGTCATTCGGCCTAACTGTAGAGCGAGAAAGACGTATGAAGAAACACAGCATTATCATGCATCCTGCGCCGGTCAATCGAGGCGTTGAAATTGAGACATCATTAGTGGAATGTGAACGCTCAAGAATTTTTAAGCAAATGGAAAACGGTGTTTATGTACGAATGGCCTGCTTGAACTTGGTCCTACAACCTACTAAGAAAGGAATGGTCGTGTAATGCTAATCCAAAACGCGAAACTACTTAATGAATCTGGAGAATTGATGGAGCGCGATGTTCTTATCAATCAAGAAGGTGAAATTGAAACAATCGCACAGAGCATTGAAAAGGGGGAGTACGAAACCTTTGATGCGAAAGGGAACCTCCTAGTTCCAGGGCTCGTTGATCTGCACGTGCACTTAAGAGAACCGGGAGGAGAGCATAAAGAAACGATTGAAACAGGTACTAAAGCAGCGGCGAAAGGCGGATTTACAACAATCGCAGCGATGCCGAATACAAGACCTGTCCCAGACAATGAAGAAACGATGCAAACGTTAATGAATCGAATCAAAGAAACGGCAAGTGTTCGCGTCCTACCATACGGAGCGATTACAACGAGACAGCTAGGTCAAGAGCTTACGAATTTTGAAGGGTTGAAAACAAACGGTGCGTTTGCTTTAACAGATGATGGCGTTGGTGTTCAAGATGCTGGAATGATGCTAGAAGCGATGAAGCGCGCGGCAGCTAGTAACCTAGCAATTGTTGCCCACTGTGAAGAAAATACGTTGATCAACGGAGGAAGCGTTCATGAAGGTCATTTCTCAAAAGAGAATGGACTAAATGGTATTCCATCGGTTTGTGAAGCGGTACATATTGCAAGAGACGTTCTGCTCGCTGAAGCAGCAGGCGTTCATTATCATGTTTGCCACATTAGTACGAAGGAGTCCGTTCGTACCGTACGCGATGCGAAGAGGGCTGGCATTAACGTAACAGCTGAAGTAACACCACATCATCTCCTTTTATCAGAAGATGATATACCGGGACTTGATACGCATTACAAAATGAACCCACCTCTTCGATCAAAAGAAGATCGAGAAGCCCTTATTGAAGGCCTGCTCGACGGTACAATTGACTTTATTGCAACGGATCATGCCCCTCATTCAGAAGGTGAAAAAGCACAGTCAATGGAAAAAGCGCCATTCGGCATAGTAGGACTGGAAACGGCTTTTCCGCTGTTATACACCCATTTTGTTGAGAAAGGGACCTTCACACTTAAGCAACTTGTGGATTGGTTAACGGTGAAACCTGCCCGTGCATTTGGACTTGAATACGGCACTCTAGAAATAGGCGCACTTGCAGATATGACAATCATCGATTTAACAGAGCAAATGGACATTAATCCAGAGTCATTTGTTTCGAAAGGAAAGAATACCCCATTTAATGGATGGACTTGTAAAGGATGGCCAACGGCAACAGTTGTAAATGGCAAAATCGTGTTTGAAAAGGGGAGCGATCAATGATGAAAAGACAGCTGATATTAGAAGATGGATCCGTTTTTGTAGGGAAAGCATTCGGTAGTGACATTGAGAAAAGTGGTGAGGTTGTTTTCAACACAGGCATGACGGGCTATCAGGAAATTTTGTCCGATCCATCCTATTGTGCTCAAATCGTAACGCTCACGTACCCGCTAATTGGAAACTATGGCATTAACCGCGATGATTTCGAATCGATTAATCCTTCTGTACACGGTCTTATTGTGAAAGAAGCAACAGAAGTACCGAGCTACTGGAGAAATGAAATGACGCTTGATGAATTGCTTCGTGTGAAAGGCATTCCTGGACTTGAAGGAATTGACACAAGGAAGCTGACAAAGCTGATTCGCTCGAATGGAACGTTAAAAGGAAAAATGTGTAGCATGGATGTTGATCCAGAGAAGATTGCGCGTGATCTAAGAGATACGCCATTGAAAAGGGACCAGGTACAGCAGGTATCCATTAAAGCACCTTATGCAAGTCCAGGTCGTGGATTCCGCATCGTTCTTGTCGATTTTGGAATGAAGCACGGCATTTTAAGAGAACTAACAAAACGGAAATGTGATGTTGTTGTTGTCCCATACAATACGTCGGCAGAAGAAATTCTGCGCCTAAACCCTGATGGCGTAATGCTAAGTAATGGCCCTGGCGATCCAAAAGATGTTAATGAAGCAGTGGACATGATTAACGGCATTCTTGGTAAAATTCCGCTCTTTGGCATTTGCCTAGGTCACCAACTATTTGCCCTTGCTTGCGGAGCGGATTCAGAGAAAATGAAATTTGGTCATAGAGGATCCAATCACCCCGTAATGGATTTAACAACAAAACGCGTCGCGATTACTTCGCAAAATCATGGCTATACGATTGCGGCTGAAACGTTAGAGAATACGGACCTTGAAGTCACACATGTTGCCGTAAACGATGGTTCCATTGAAGGCGTCAAGCATAAGAATGAACCAGCTTTTAGTGTGCAATACCATCCAGAAGCATCACCTGGACCAGAAGATTCCAATGAACTTTTTGACGACTTTATCTCGATGATTACAACATTCAAGGGGGGAAAAACATATGCCTAAACGTACAGATATTAAGAAAATCCTTGTGATCGGATCTGGACCAATTGTCATCGGGCAAGCAGCAGAATTTGACTACGCAGGAACGCAGGCGTGTCAGGCGTTAAAAGAAGAGGGCTATGAAGTTATTCTAGTAAACTCAAATCCTGCAACAATTATGACGGATACCACAATCGCGGACGAAGTATACATCGAGCCACTAACGCTTGATTTTGTTAGCCGTATTATTCGAAAAGAACGACCAGATGCTCTTCTTGCAACACTTGGAGGGCAAACTGGACTGAATATGGCAATGGAATTATCAGAAGCGGGCGTTTTAAAAGACTATGAAGTAGAACTCTTGGGTACGAAACTTGATGCGATTCAGCAGGCAGAGGATCGTGATTTGTTTCGTACGCTCATGAATGAGTTAAACGAGCCAGTACCGGAAAGTGATATTATTCATAATCTCGAAGAAGCTTATCGATTTGTGAAGAGAATTGGATACCCGGTTATCGTACGTCCTGCCTATACGCTCGGTGGTACAGGCGGTGGAATCGTAAACAACGATGAAGAATTAGAAGAAATTGTTTCAAGTGGTCTAAAATACAGCCCGGTTACGCAGTGTCTTCTCGAAAAAAGTATTGCTGGGTTTAAAGAAGTCGAGTATGAAGTGATGCGAGATGGTCAAGATCAAGCGATCGTTGTATGTAACATGGAGAACATCGATCCTGTTGGAATCCATACAGGTGACTCCATCGTCGTAGCGCCGAGTCAGACCCTTTCTGACCGAGACTATCAAATGCTACGTAACGTAGCGCTAAAAGTCATTCGCGCACTAAAAATTGAGGGTGGCTGTAACATTCAGCTTGCGCTTGACCCATACAGCTTCCAATATTACATCATAGAAGTAAATCCCAGAGTTAGTCGTTCCTCCGCTCTTGCATCTAAAGCAACTGGCTATCCAATTGCCAAGCTTGCAGCGAAAATCGCGGTGGGGCTCTCTCTTTCGGAAATGAAAAACCCTGTTACAGGCAAAACATATGCAAGCTTCGAACCAGCTTTAGACTATGTTGTATCCAAGATTCCAAGATGGCCATTTGATAAATTCGAAAGTGCGAATCGTAAGCTAGGAACGCAAATGAAGGCAACAGGTGAAGTGATGGCAATTGGTCGTACGCTTGAAGAATCACTACTAAAAGCGGTTCGCTCTCTGGAATCGAACGTTAGTCATCTTACTATTCCTGAACTAGCTGACCTTGATGAAGAAACGATGGAGAAAAGAATTCGCTTTGCGGATGATGAGCGCATCTTCGTTGTTGCAGAAGCATTCAGAAGAGGAAAAACGATAAAAGAAATTCATGATTGGAGCAAAATTGATCATTATTTCCTCGTCAAAATGCAAGGGATCATTGAGCTTGAAAACAAGTTGAAAGAGAACAAAGGAAATCTCGATCTTTTGCTTGAAGCAAAGCAAAAAGGCTTCTCAGATCACATCATTGCAGCACTATGGGATCAAACGGAGCTTGAAATCTATGAACTACGAACGCGAGAAGCCATCCGTCCCGTTTACAAAATGGTTGATACGTGTGCGGGCGAATTTGAATCTGAAACGCCTTATTACTACTCCACTTATGAAGATGAGAATGAATCACTTGAAACACCAAAAGAGAGTGTGCTCGTCCTAGGTTCGGGGCCAATTCGAATCGGCCAGGGGATTGAATTTGATTACGCAACGGTGCACAGTGTTTGGGCCATTCGTGAAGCGGGTTATGAAGCCATTATCATTAATAATAACCCGGAGACTGTATCTACTGATTTCAGCATCTCAGATAAGCTTTATTTTGAACCATTAACTGTTGAAGACGTGATGCATGTGATTGATCTTGAGAAGCCTAAAGGCGTAGTCGTTCAGTTCGGAGGTCAGACGGCTATAAATCTAGCAGACGAACTATCAGCTCGAGGCGTGAAAATCCTTGGAACATCTTTAGAAGATATGGATCGAGCGGAGAATCGCGATAAATTCGAAATGGCTATGGCAGAGCTGAACATACCTCAACCAGAAGGGAAGACAGCTACTTCCGTTGATCAAGCAGTGGCCATTGCTGAGCGAATTGGTTATCCTGTCCTCGTTCGCCCATCCTATGTACTCGGCGGAAGAGCAATGGAAATTGTGTATAAGGAAAGCGAACTGCTTCATTACATGGAAAATGCCGTTAAGGTTAATCCGCAGCACCCAGTCTTAATCGATCGGTATTTGATGGGGAAAGAAATTGAAGTTGATGCGATCTCTGACGGAGAAACCGTATTTATTCCAGGTATTATGGAACACATCGAGCGTGCTGGGATTCACTCTGGGGATTCGATTGCAGTATACCCTCCGCAGAGCTTATCTAGTGAAGTGAAACAAACGCTCATTGATCAGACAATCGCTCTTGCGAGAGGTTTGAAGATCAAAGGTCTCCTTAATATCCAATATGTTATTCAAAATGAACAGGTGTATGTACTTGAAGTAAATCCCCGCTCAAGTCGGACGGTACCATTCTTAAGTAAAATTACTGGGGTACCAATGGCGAATCTAGCAACAAAAGTGATTCTAGGAGCATCGCTTGAATCACTTGGTTACGAAACAGGGTATGGAACAGAGCGAGACGATGTATATGTAAAAGTGCCGGTCTTCTCGTTTGCTAAACTGCGCCGCGTTGATATTACGCTCGGGCCTGAAATGAAATCAACAGGCGAAGTGATGGGTCGCGATTACACACTGGAGAAAGCTCTATATAAAGGGCTAGTTGCTTCCGGTATGAAGATTCCAACTCACGGCTCAGTGTTATTCACAATCGCGGACAAAGATAAAGAAGAAGCGATCGATCTTGTGAAGCGTTTCAATGCGATCGGCTATCACATTCTTGCGACAGAAGGAACAGCTCACATCATACGTGATCTTGGGATCCCAGTGACAGTCGTCAATAAAATTGGGGCAGAAAAGCCGAATTTACTACACGTCATTCGTGAAGGTCAGGCACAATTTGTTATTAATACGCTCACTAGAGGAAAGCAGCCGGCTCGTGACGGCTTCCGCATTCGAAGAGAGTCAGTTGAAAACGGAGTTGTGTGCTTTACATCTCTTGATACAGCAAGAGCTCTGCTTCGCGTTATTGAAACAATGACCTTTACAAGCACAAGCATGCCGAAGTTTCACGAAAAAGAAGTGGTTCGTTCATGAGGCAGTTAAAAACAGAGCTCGTGTCTCAAAAAGAAATTGCAGCTTCGATTTATGAAGCAGTTGTTTTCCATAAGGAAATTGATGAAAGCTTCCAACCTGGACAATTTGTTCATGTAAAAGCTGGCTTCGGGTCAGATCCACTTCTCAGAAGGCCGATTAGCATTTGTCATATTGATCCTAAAAGGCATGAGTTGACGATGATCTATCGTGCAGAAGGAAAAGGAACGAAAGTTTTATCTGAAATGGTGCCGGGTGTTGAAGTTGACCTCCTCGGCCCGCTCGGTAAAGGGTTTCCGGTTGAGAAAACAATGGAGGGAGATACGGCTTTGCTTGTAGGAGGCGGTATCGGCGTGCCTCCCCTTTATTATCTTTCGCAGGAATTAACGAAGCGCGGTGTCAATGTGAAGCACATAAATGGCTTTCAAACGAGTTCAGTTGTTTTTTATGAAGAGAAGTTTAAAACGTTAGGTCCTGTCACGATTACAACAGCGGATGGAACTCATGGGGAAGCAGGGTTTGTAACAAATCAGCTTGATATGGAAGCAGATTATCTCTTTGCCTGTGGGCCATCTCCAATGTTAAAAGCGCTAGAAAACTATCGCGCGAAAAAGGGTGTGTACCTCTCCCTTGAACAGCGAATGGGCTGTGGAATTGGTGCCTGTCTTGCATGCGTTTGTCATGTACAGGGGGATGAAACAGGCTTTGCTTATCGAAAAGTATGTAGCGACGGTCCGGTATTTCAAGCAGGGGAGGTTGTCCTATGAGCCGATTAGGAATTCAGCTGCCAGGCCTTGACTTAAAGAATCCGATTATGCCAGCTTCTGGGTGCTTTGGATTTGGTAGAGAATACAGTCAATTCTATAAACTGGATCAGCTTGGAGCCATTATGGTAAAAGCGACCACCAATGAGCCTAGATTCGGAAACCCTACACCTCGTGTAGCAGAAACGACGTCAGGCATGTTAAACGCTATTGGTCTCCAGAACCCGGGCCTTGAGCGTGTCATGGCAGAAGAATTACCATGGTTATCACAATTTGATGTGCCAATTATTGCGAATGTCGCAGGATCTACAATTGAAGATTATGTGGCCGTAGCTAAACGAATTTCTAAAGCACCGAACGTTCACGCGCTAGAGTTAAACATTTCTTGCCCCAATGTGAAGGAAGGCGGACTTGCATTTGGAACGGTACCAGAAACAGCATATGACGTAACCAAAGCTGTAAAAGACGTATCGTCAGTTCCTGTTTACGTCAAGCTCTCACCGAACGTGACAGATATTGTACAAATGGCAAAAGTAGTTGAACGTGCTGGAGCGGATGGGTTGACGATGATCAACACGCTTCTCGGAATGCGAATTGACTTGAAAACCGGTAAGTCAATCCTTGCGAATGGGGCTGGTGGCTTATCTGGTCCTGCTATTAAGCCTGTTGCCATTCGTATGATTCATCAAGTAAGTCAACAGGTGAATATCCCGATTATCGGAATGGGCGGGGTCCAGACGCCTGAAGATGTGATGGAATATTTTCTTGCTGGAGCGAGCGCTGTGGCGGTTGGAACAGCAAACTTCGTTGACCCATTCACATGCCCTAACATTATTGACTCTTTACCACCATTGCTGGATGAGTTAGGTGTTCACCATATTTCAGAGCTTACGGGAAGGAGTTGGAAAACGGAATGGAATCTTCAATCATCCTCGCATTAGATTTTTCTAGAAAAGATGAGCTAGATGATTTCCTTGCGCTATTTGAGCAGGAAAAGCTTTTCGTTAAAGTTGGTATGGAAGCTTACTATCAACATGGACCTAAGCTAGTAGATGAATTAAAACAGCATGGTCATGATGTTTTTCTTGATTTGAAACTTCATGATATTCCAAATACCGTCCAAAAGGCGATGAAAGGATTAGCCGGTCTTGGTGTTGATTTGATCAATGTTCATGCTAGTGGGGGATCGCGTATGATGAAGGCGGCAATAGAAGGGCTTGAATCAGGTACGAGCTCAGGGCAAAAGCGCCCGCTTTGCATCGGCGTTACGCAATTAACAAGTACGTCAGAAGAGATGCTTCGAAAAGAATTGCAAATCACTGGAAATATGAAGAATAGCGTTGTTTCTCTCGCCAATCTTGCAAGAGAAAGTGGGCTTGATGGTGTTGTGAGCTCAGCTCTCGAGGTTCCGATGATAAAAGAAGCTTGTGGCGATCGTTTTCTAACTGTAACTCCTGGAATTAGACTCGAAGGGGATATGGCTGGTGATCAAAACCGCGTCTGCTCACCAAAGAAGGCACGGTCTCTAGGAAGTGATTTCATTGTCGTAGGACGCAGCGTAACTGGAGCGAAGAATCCATTAGCGGCATATGACATACTAAAATCTGAATGGAGGAATTCATATGAAATCAATCGCTAAAGCCTTATTGGAAATTGAGGCAGTGAGTCTACAGCCGAATAATCCTTTTACGTGGTCCTCAGGCTTATTGTCACCAATTTACTGTGATAACCGTTTAACACTTTCATATCCAAAGGTAAGAAAAGAAATTGCCCAGGGGCTTGCTACTATGGTGAAGGAAAAATACCCTGATGCAGAAGTGATTGCTGGAACAGCAACAGCTGGGATTCCTCATGCTGCGTGGGTAAGCGACGTATTAGATTTACCAATGGTTTACGTTCGGGGAAGCGCAAAGGGGCATGGAAAAGGGAATGTTATTGAAGGAAAAGTAGATGAAGGCCAAAAAGTTGTGGTAATTGAAGATTTGGTTTCAACTGGTGGCAGTGCCATTGATGCTGTGAAGCAATTACAATCTTCCGGAGCGAATGTTCTTGGTGTGGCCGCGATCTTTACATATGGGATGAAAAAAGGGGCAGAGCAGTTCGCTGCTGAAGGAATTGCCTGGGATACCCTTACCAATTTCGATGAATTGTTAACAAGCGCCGTTGAAACAGGTATGATTGAGGAAAGAGAGGTTCAATCACTGCTTCACTGGCGCGACAATCCATCTTCAACAGAATGGTTGGAGCAGTTGAAAGATCTCTCCGTTTAGGAGGGGTAAGATGAGAAAAATGCAAGGAGAAGAGTTCGATTCGCTCGTATCCTTTTTTGATGATATGGCTCGAACAAAATGGCTTGGAGCTGTTCACGATGAATTAAAACAAGCTTCAGGATCATGGGAAGGGAAGTCCGTTCTAGATGTAGGGTGTGGAACAGGAAGACTCCTTCTTCGTGGCGTCGAGGAAGCGAGTATGCTGACAGGTGTTGATTTATCATCGGAAATGGTGAAGGCAAGCAAACAGAATTTCTTCTTTTTAAATCGAGCGAATAAAAGTCACTTTTCAGAAGATGACGCATGCAATCTTTCGTTTGACGATGACACGTTTGATTTGTCTCTATCAACGTGCGTTATGTTCCTTTTACCAGAGCCAGAAGCAGGTATGAAAGAAATGATGCGGGTTACAAAAGAAAGCGGTAGGATTGTTATGTTAAATCCATCTCTTCAAATGAACCAAATGGCTGCATTCGAGTATGCAAAAAAGCATGGAATGAGCGGTTTTGAACAAACATCACTGTTAAAGTGGTCGAACGTTTCAACGAAAAGACATCGCTATACACCAGAACAACTAAGCGAGAAGCTGAAAGGACTTGGTGCGAAGGAAACGAAGCATGTAGAAGTGCTTGATGGGCTAGCGATTATTACGGTTGCAAAATTATAATAAAAAGGTTCCCGCTCGTTATATGAGCGGGAACCTTTTTTGTTACTTCTTCATCCTAAATATCAAATCCTGATCTGGTGTTACATAAAGAGTGTTTTGTTGATCATACGT
The DNA here is from genome assembly GCF_056173665.1 of Anaerobacillus sp. QJM3NY_17. Lineage (NCBI taxonomy): Bacteria > Bacillati > Bacillota > Bacilli > Caryophanales > Bacillaceae > Anaerobacillus > Anaerobacillus sp. QJM3NY_17. Next base: position 1,805,660 of record NZ_CM149685.1, read on the forward strand.
CACAAACCCTGGCTTGGCGCCATTTGGTTTTTTGACATGACGTACTTCGGTATAATCAACCGGCACTGAACCAGATTCGCGTGCTTTACTGAAATAGGCGGCAAGGTTGGCGGCTTCAAGGAGCGTTTCCTCCGTGTATTCTTTACTTCGAATCACCACGTGAGATCCCGGAATATCCTTCGTATGAAGCCACGTTTCTCCTCGAGCAGCAAGCTTATTCGTTAAATACTCATTTTGCTTGTTGTTCTTCCCAACGAGTATTTCCGTACCATCTGACGAGACGTAAGCGTCAAGCTGAGGTTTCGTTGGTTTGGATTTCTTCTTTTTACGACGTTTCTTAATGTATCCTTCTTCTTCAAGCTCTTCACGTATCTCCTCTATGTCACGTGGGGAGGCCGAGGTTAATTGTTGAATCAGCTGTTCCAGATACGCAATTTCTTGATGGGCCATGCTGATTTGTTCTTCAAGAACAGATATCGAATTCTTCGCTTTGCTGTATCTTTTGAAATAGGCTTGAGCGTTTTCAGATGGCGTTTTCTGAGGATTCAACTCAATGAGAACTGTTCCACCATCTTCATCATAATAATTGATCACTTCTACCTTTTTATCCCCGCGCTTCACCATATGCATGTTTGCTGTCAACAGTTCGCCAAGTAGTTGATACGTATCGGCTTCCTGTGCCTGCTGAATCGTACGAGTGATCTTTTGAATTTTCTTCTCGTTTTTCTTTAATTCATTTGAAAGAAAACGCTCTAGATCATTCGACTGCTGCTTTACGCGATCTCTGTCAGCTTTTCCATAGTAGAAGCGGTCGAGCAGTTCGCTAGCAGATTCAAATTCTCTTTTTTCTCCTGATAAGTGAGACAGCTCAACAACAGAGAAGAATTCTTTCGCTTCTGTTACCATTTGTGGCTTGTAGTGATGCTGCTCTAGCTCTTGGAAGACATCAAAGAAAGCTTCCGGTAGAGTTGTACGGTTAGCTAGTCCTGCCCTGTGAATCACTTCTTTTGCGATCAGTGGTGAAAGTCCACCGAAAGCTTGAACGAGCTGCTGGCTTAGTTTACCTGCATTGAAATCAATTTGTCTTAGAAAATCGTCTCTCGTTAAGCCGAACGGAGAAATTTTGTTCTGTGCAGGAGGTGCAATATAATCCTGCCCTGGAAGAACCGTTCGGTGTCTGTTTACAGACGGTGAAAGATGCTTAATGCTATCTAAAATCATATTTGATTCGTTAAGTAAAATAACGTTACTATGACGCCCCATAATTTCAGCTACTAACGTTCTTGTTGTTAAGTCACCAAGATCATTACGTGCTTTAAATGTGACGTGAATGATGCGTTCATTTTCGATTTGTTTAATCTCTTCTACAATACTACCTTCTAAGTGCTTACGAAGAAGCATGCAGAACATTGGAGGCTCCTTTGGATTTGCATAGGATTCCTGTGTTGTTTGAATTCTTGCATAAGATGGATTCGCCGATAATAACAGCTGATGATTTTTACCACCTGAACGAATAACAAGTAATAAATCAGTTGCATAAGGCTGATAGATCTTCGTAACTCGTCCACCTTTTAACAATTCATTTGTTTCGTGTGCAACGGCTCTCATTACCATACCGTCAAAAGACATATTGTTCACCTACATTCCTATCAATAGACATTATTCTTAGTATAGCATTTTTTTGAGCTTGTCTGAATATAGATGAATTATTAGGGAGATTACGTGCAGGATCGGGGTGGGGAAAATGAACTGGTATAACATGACAAAAGCGGAAGTGAAAGAGGAATTAGAGACAAGCGATGAAGGGATTAGCTCAAAAGAAGCGGTGCAAAGAAGAAAGACATTTGGATTAAATCAGCTCGATGAAGTAGAAAGGCCATCAATGATTTTAATCTTCTTAGCCCAATTTAAAGATTTTATGGTCGTTGTGCTTCTTGCAGCTACGTTGATTTCCGGTTTACTTGGAGAGTATCTCGATGCCATTGCTATTATCCTAATCATTTTAATGAATGGGATACTCGGCTTTGTTCAAGAGCGAAAGGCAGAGAAGTCTCTCCAAGCATTAAAACAGTTGTCATCTCCAAAGATGAGGGTCCTTCGTGATGGAGAATGGACAACAATTCAAGCTTCAGAAGTTGTTATCGGAGATATGGTACGAATGGAAAGTGGAGATCGAATTGGAGCAGATGTGCGATTCTTTTCTTGTCAGGGCTTGCTTATTGAAGAATCCGCCTTGACGGGGGAGTCATTGCCAGTGAACAAGCATCCAGAGCCGATCCCGGATGAACATCCAGGGCTAGGGGATCAGCACAATATGGGATTCATGGGCACGCTCGTTACAAAGGGAAAAGGGATTGGCATTGTAACAGCAACAGGAATGAAGACCGAAATGGGAAAGATCGCTCACTTAATTCAATCAGCGGATACGATGGAAACGCCTCTTCAACATCGACTCGAACAGCTGGGTAAAATTTTAATCGCAGCAGCGCTTATGCTTACAGCGTTAGTCGTGGTCCTTGGGATCATTCAAGGACGCGATGTGTATAGCATGTTTTTAGCTGGTGTATCGCTTGCTGTGGCAGCAATTCCTGAGGGATTGCCAGCGATTGTGACCATTGCGCTTGCGATCGGCATGCAGAGAATGAGTAAACGGAAAGCGATTGTTCGTAAACTACCGTCTGTTGAAACACTTGGATGTGCGACAGTCATTTGTTCTGATAAGACAGGAACACTTACACAAAATAAAATGATGGTTACAAAACTGTGGGCTGGAGGGGAAACGTGGGATGTGACCGGATCGGGTTATTCTCCTTACGGTGACTTTTTTAAAGGAAATACGCGTGTTTACTCAGATGATGAGCGGTCTTTAAAGCAACTTCTGACGTTTGGTCTTCTCTGTAGTAATGCAAGAGTGATAGAGAAAAAGGGTGAATATGTACTTGATGGAGACCCAACTGAAGGAGCGCTTGTTGCTGCTGCGATGAAGGCTGGGTTAACAGAGGATGTAAGAGAAGAAGAGTTTACCATCATTCAAGAGTTTCCATTTGATTCTAATCGGAAAATGATGAGTATGATTGTGGAAGATTCTTCTGGTAAACGCTATGTTATTGCCAAAGGGGCACCAGATATTGTTTTAAAGCAATGTGAATCAGTTCTATGGAGTGAGAAGAAAGCGCCATTACGCAAAAGCTATGAGAAACAAATTCAAGAGCAGCTTGATACGTTTGGTAGTTTAGCTCTAAGAACGATTGCAGTTGCTTTTAAACCGATACAAAATGAAGAGAATATGCTACATAGCGTTCAGGCTGAATCTCGTTTAACATTTGTCGGTTTAGAAGGTATGATTGATCCTCCACGGGAAGAAGTAAAGCAAGCTGTTGCAGATTGTAAAACAGCAGGCATCAAAACGATCATGATCACAGGGGACCATGTGACAACCGCAAAAGCGATTGCTCTTAACCTGGGGATTCTACCAGAGCGTGGCAAAGTAATGGAAGGAAGTAAGCTATCGACATTGACAGTAGAAGAACTCGAAAATCAAGTTGAAGACATCTATGTTTTTGCTCGTGTGTCGCCTGAACATAAATTAAAGATTGTAAAAGCCCTCCAAAATAAAGGGCATGTTGTCGCAATGACAGGGGATGGAGTAAATGATGCTCCGGCTATTAAGGCATCTAATATCGGCATTGCAATGGGACAAACAGGAACGGATGTTGCAAAAGAATCGTCATCGCTCATTTTAAGTGATGATAATTTTGCTACGATACGAGACGCAGTTGAAGAAGGAAGAAACATATACGAGAATATTAGAAAATTCATTCGCTATTTATTAGCATCTAATGTAGGCGAAATTCTCGTCATGCTATTTGCTATCTTGCTCATGCTGCCGCTTCCTCTCGTACCCATTCAAATACTATGGGTGAACCTCGTCACAGACGGGTTGCCAGCAATGGCTCTTGGACTTGATCCTGCAGAGGGTAACGTCATGAAGCGAGACCCACGCAAGCCGAAAGAAGGCGTATTTGCAAGGGGGTTAGGTTGGAAAATCATTTCTAGAGGGATTATGATCGGAGCATGTACATTAGCAGCGTTTATGATCTGTTACAATGAAAATCCAAATGACCTCGTTCAAGCGCAAACTGTAGCTTTTTCAACGCTCGTTCTTGCGCAATTAATCCATGTTTTTGACTGTCGAAGCGAACGGTCGATTTTTCACCGAAATCCATTTGAGAATAAAGCGTTGGTTCTTGCTGTCCTATCTTCCGTTGGCTTGCTTCTGGCAGTAATCTACTATGAACCATTACAACCGATTTTCCATACAACTTATTTATCAATGAGAGAATGGATGTTAATATTAGTCTTCTCAAGCATTCCAACATTTCTTCTGGCTGGAACAACACTCTTTAGAAGAAAACATAGCAGAGGGTAGCCCCCTCTGTTTTTCTGTTGTAGCACGTATAGTCGAGAGAGATATCCCTTTGTTTCGGTTTGATGAAGTGGTACAATTGGTTAGAATAGCTAATGGATGTGATAATATGGTTAAGAGCATGACCGGGTTTGGCAGAGCGTCAAATGTATATGAGGGTGTTCAAGTAACAATCGAAATGAAGTCTGTGAATCACCGCTACTTTGATGGAACATTTCGCATGCCAAAAGCAGTCTTTCATCTAGAGGGTAGGATGAAGCAGGCGATTCAGAGCTATGTCAGTCGTGGCAAAATCGAACTTTATTTAACCATCGATGGAGCTGATTTCCAATCATCTAATGTTCAAGTAGATTGGCACTTGCTAGATCAATACATAACGATTTTGAAACAAGCTACAGAACGCTATCATTTGAAAGAAGATTTGTCAGCTTCTACCATGATGAATCTGAATGTTTTTCAAGTGAATGAAAAGGAGCATAACATCGATCAGCTTGAGGAATCGATTTTTTATACGCTAAATCAAGCTATTCATAAGCTCGTTGAGATGCGTCAGATCGAAGGAAAGGCACTTGATCAAGATATACGCCAAAAACTTGCGAACATGAATGATCAAATGACTTCTATTTCACACCTTTCTCATGAAGTAACAACAGTTTTTAAGAACAGGATCCGCACAAAGCTTGAAAGTTTTAAAGAATTAGATGAAGTGGATGAAGCCCGGATATTATCTGAAGTAGCTTTTCTTGCAGATAAAGCGAGTATAGATGAAGAAATCATCAGGCTCCGTAGTCATCTGGCCCAATTCCATGATATTCTTAGTAGTGATGGTGTCGTTGGAAGGAAACTTGATTTCTTAGTACAGGAAATCAATAGGGAGCTGAATACGATCGGTTCCAAGTCTCAACACCATAAGATCAGCCAGCATATTGTTGATCTTAAGAGCGAAGTGGAAAAGGTTCGTGAACAGGTTCAAAATATTGAATAGCCTGAACGCTTTGTTTAAAATCACCTTACTGGTGTAAAAATAGAATCGTGATTCCTGGGAGGAACGACCATGAGTATTAAATTAATCAATATCGGATTCGGAAACATTGTGAATGCGAATCGAATTGTCTCAATTGTTAGTCCAGAATCGGCACCAATCAAACGAATCATTACTGTTGCAAGGGACCGCAATATGCTTGTGGATGCAACATACGGACGAAGAACACGAGCTGTTATTATCTCTGATAGCGACCATGTTATTCTTTCGGCAGTCCAGCCTGAAACAGTAGCTCAGCGTCTAGTAAACAAAGACGAGCTTTCAGACGAGTAGCATCAATTAAGTGGAGGTAAGTATGGAAAAAGAACGTGGATTGTTAATTGTTCTATCAGGCCCATCTGGTGTCGGAAAAGGAACAGTCAGAAAAGCATTCATGCAAAATGCGGCTGAAGTACAGTATTCGATTTCTGTTACAACCCGTAAACCGCGTGAAGGTGAAGTGAACGGCGTCGATTATTTCTTTAAATCTCATGAAGAATTTGAAGAGATGATCGAAAATAATAAGCTACTCGAATATGCCCATTACGTTGGCAATTATTACGGTACGCCTGTTGACTATGTGGAAGAGACATTGCAGTCAGGTAGAGATGTGCTACTTGAAATTGAAGTTCAGGGAGCAAAGCAAGTACGAAAGCATTTTCCTGAAGGAGCTTTCATTTTCTTAATGCCTCCTAGTTTGACAGAACTTAGAAATCGCATCGTAAACCGCGGTACGGAATCAAATGATTTAATTGATAACCGTATGGGCGTAGCGAAAGAGGAAATCGAATTGATTGATGAATACGATTATATCGTTGAAAATGATCAAGTTGAATTAGCTTGCGAGCGAATTCGTGCTATTATTACAGCAGAGCACCTTAGACGTGATCGTCTTGCACATAAATATAAGAATGTAACGGAGGTTTAATTATGATTTTATACCCATCGATTGACTCACTAATGGATCGCATTGATTCAAAGTACACACTTGCAACACTTTCAGCTAAGCGTGCACGCACGATTCAACAAACTGGTAATGTTTATGTTGATCGTCCAAAGTCCGTTAAGGCTGTTGGCAAAGCGCTTGAAGAAGTGCTTGATGGCAAACTACTTGCTGATGGAATGATAGAAGACTGATTAAGAAGTAACAACCTATGAGAATAGGTTGTTATTTTTTTCTTGATTCTATAGAGAGAATTCCATTACGATCGCTATAATTATCAAGGTTGCGATATTTATATTATGTTAACTAATAAGATGGAAGGTGAATCTGGTGAGTTTCAAAGGGAAGAAAATTTTGCTTTGTGTGAGCGGTGGAATTGCGGTGTTTAAAGCAGCGGCACTTACGAGCAAGCTGTATCAAACAGGCGCAGAAGTAAAAGTGTTAATGACAGATTCAGCGACTGAATTCGTAACGCCGTTAACATTCCAAACGTTATCACGAAATGATGTGTATCGAGATACGTTCGAAGAAAAAGATCCAGCTTCAGTTGCTCATATTGATCTGGCAGATTGGGCCGATCTCGTCTTGATTGCCCCTGCAACAGCGAACATGATTGGTAAGCTAGCTAATGGAATTGCAGATGACATGATGTCCACCACATTACTTGCTACAGAGGCACCTATCTTTGTAGCCCCTGCCATGAACGTTCATATGTACGATCATCCAGCGGTGAAAAAGAATATGGATGTACTTCGCTCCTTCAACTGTCATTTTCTTGAGCCAGGAGAAGGTTTACTCGCGTGCGGTTACGTTGGCAAAGGTCGGATGGCGGAACCAGAAGACATTCTCTCAACGCTCGAAACATATTTTCAAGAGGATGTAGGGGACTTGTCTGGAAAGAAAGTTATCGTTACAGCAGGCCCAACTCGTGAAGCGGTTGACCCCGTTCGTTACTTTACAAATTATTCATCCGGGAAAATGGGCTTTGCTCTAGCCGAGCAGGCCGCGAAACGTGGCGCAGATGTCACGCTTGTAGCAGGTCCTGTTACGTTAACGACTCCTGAACGAGTTGAACGTATAGATGTGATAACAGCTGAAGAAATGTACCAATCTGTCCTGTCAGCTTCTGCGGATGCTAATGTGATCATTAAGGCAGCTGCAGTTGCTGATTACCGTCCTTCTATGGTCTCTACTGAGAAAATGAAGAAGTCAGATGATGATATGGTCATTGAAATGGAGCGAACAAAAGATATTTTATGGACCCTTGGACAGCAGAAAAAGGATCAAATACTCGTCGGCTTTGCTGCTGAGTCAGAGCGGTTAGATGAATATGCTCTAAAGAAGCTAGAAAAGAAAAACCTTGATCTTATCTGCGCGAATAACATTAAAGCGGTGGGAGCAGGTTTTGACAAAGATACAAACGTGATGACGCTCCTTAGAAAAGATGGTGAGCGAGTAGATCTTCCATTACAGTCAAAACATGAAGCGGCAAATCGTATATTGGATGAAGTGATACGTCTGGACGTGACACATTCATGATCGCTAAAGTTATCGTTGACGTACCAGCAAATCAAACTGATCGCATGTTTGATTATGCTATTCCTGAAGAATGGGAGGAAATGATCGAGCCTGGAATGAGGGTTGTCGTTCCTTTTGGACCAAGAAAAATTCAGGGGTTCGTTATCTCTGTCGTAAGTGAATCAGAACATGCAAAATTGAAGGAAATAAGTGAAGTGAAAGATGTTACACCAGTGTTGACAAAAGAATTACTTGATCTTGGATTCTGGCTAACTGAAAAAGCACTTTGCTATGCCGTATCGGCTCTTCAAGTTATGTTACCTGCAGCGATGAAAGCGAATGTAACGAAATCAGTTGTGCTCGGAAGCCGTTCGAATGAAGCGGCACCATGGCATCGTATGCTCACTTCTTCAAACGTTGTGAAGTGGGAAGACTTTCTTTCCCACTTTAGCCATAAGGAGTTAAATCGAGCTATCAAAAATGATGAGCTCGAAGTACGATATGATGTGAAAGAGAAAACGGCACCGAAAACAATCCTTTCTGTTTCCGCGGCTCTTAGTGAGGCTCAACTTCAAAGCGAAAAAGAACAAATGGGTAACCGTGCGTTGAAACAGCAGGAAATTATTCAGCACTTTATTCAATATGAAGGCGCGGTTTCTTATAAAGAGCTCATGGATATGCTCGATACTACCCGGTCTACAATCAAATCGCTTGTATCAAAAGGGATATTAAAGGAAGAAGAAGTGGAGCTTTATCGTGATCCTTATAAGGGTCGAGAGTTTACACCTTCAACTGCTCTGGAGCTAACTGATCTCCAAGAACAAGCGATTACGCCAATTCTTCATAGCATTGAAAATCGTCATCACGAGACGTTTCTCATTCATGGCGTAACAGGGAGCGGGAAAACAGAGATCTATTTGCAATCGATTCATCGTGTGCTCGAACAAGGTAAAGAGGCAATTGTCCTCGTCCCTGAAATCTCATTAACACCACAAATGGTGACCAGATTCAAAAGTCGATTCGGTTCAGAAGTCGCTGTTTTACATAGCGGTCTTTCTCGAGGAGAAAAGTACGATGAATGGCGTAAGATTCATCGGAAAGAAGTGAAAGTAGTTGTTGGAGCACGTTCGGCGGTTTTTGCGCCTTTTACGAATCTTGGCATCATTATTATTGATGAGGAGCATGAGAGTAGCTACAAACAGGAAGAAAACCCAAGGTATCATGCGAGAGATGTAGCTATTAAGCGCGGAGACCACTACGCGTGTCCCGTCGTACTAGGCAGTGCTACACCGTCACTCGAATCTTATGCAAGAGCGTCCAAAGGTGTCTATACTCTCCTTGAATTATTAGAAAGGGTAAACAAGCAGGCAATGCCTGCTGTGTCTATTGTCGATATGAGAGAAGAATTGCGAGCCGGCAACAGGTCGATGTTTTCGAATGATCTTTATGACAAATTGAAAGACCGCCTGGAAAAAAAGGAGCAAACGGTTCTCTTTTTAAATCGAAGAGGATATTCAACATTCATCATGTGTCGGGACTGTGGGTATGTGGCGGAATGTCCTCATTGCGATATTAGCTTAACGTATCACAAAATCAATGGAACAATGCGATGCCACTATTGTGGCCATGAAGAACCCTTTCCAAGCCGCTGTCCTGAATGTGAAAGCGAGCATATTCGCTTCTTTGGGACAGGCACTCAGCGAGTGGAAGAAGAACTAACGAAAATTCTTCCGGAAGCTCGGGTAGTTAGAATGGACGTTGATACGACAAGGAGAAAAGGAGCGCATGAGAAGCTCCTGAACCAATTTGGAGAAGGAAAAGCCGATATTCTACTTGGTACTCAAATGATCGCAAAAGGTCTTGATTTTCCGAACGTAACGCTCGTTGGTGTTTTAGCGGGTGATGCAATGCTCCATCTACCTGATTTTCGTGCTTCTGAGAAAACGTTCCAACTTCTCACGCAAGTTAGTGGTCGTGCCGGGCGTCACTTGCTTCCGGGAGAGGTAATCGTTCAATCATACACGCCCGAACATTACAGTATTGAAATGGCAGCTGATCATGACTACCAGTCGTTTTATAAGCGTGAGATGCTAACAAGAAAACAATTTGGCTATCCGCCGTTTTACTTTCTTGCCATGGTGAACGTCTCACACGAAGAGCTAACGAAAACGGTTGATGTGACTGAGAAAATTGCGGGCTATTTAAAGGATCATTTATCCAAAGCTAGTGTGGTTCTCGGTCCTGTTGCTTCACCTATCCCGCGGATCAAAGATAGATATCGTTATCAATGCATGATAAAATACAAAACTGAACCGAACTTACATCATCATTTAAAAGAAATCCAAAAGCACTTTTCGAAGGAAATTAGCCGCGGAGGACTGCAGCTGTCCATTGATACCCAGCCTTATATGATGATGTAGAATGTGAAAGGGAGTATATGAGTGGCTATTAGAGATATTGTATTGCACCCGAATGAGGTGCTTGAAGTGGAATGCGCGCCTGTCGAGCATTTCGATAAAGAATTGCATCAGTTGCTTGATGATATGTTTGAGACAATGTATCAAGCAGATGGAGTGGGTCTAGCTGCTCCGCAAATTGGCATTAAACAGCAAGTCGCAGTTGTTGATACGAGAGAAGAAGAAGCATTAGAATTAATCAATCCTAAGGTCGTGAAGGCTTCTGGTAAAGAGGTGGATCTTGAAGGTTGTTTAAGTTTTCCTGGACTGTTTGGAGAAGTAGAACGCCCGTATACGATCACACTAAAAGCCCAAAATCGTTTTGGACGTGAATTCAAACTGAAAGCAGAGGGGTTCTTTGCGAGAGCGATTCAGCATGAAATCGACCATCTTCATGGCGTGCTCTTTACTGAGAAAGTTATTCGGTATGTCGATCCTGAACAGGAAGGAGAGAGTGAGTAACGATGACGAAAATTGTATTTATGGGTACACCGGATTTTTCAGTTCCTGTCCTTGATATGCTTGTAGAGGAAGGTTATAGCATTGTTGGCGTAGTGACACAACCAGATCGTCCAAAAGGCAGAAAAAGAGTGCTTACACCTCCTCCTGTTAAGGTGGCTGCAGAAAAGCATGGACTTCCGGTGTTACAACCTGAGAAAGTGAAAGACCCTGCACAGCTTCAGCCTATTCTAGAATTAGAACCTGATTTGATTGTAACGGCTGCATTTGGACAAATTCTACCAAAACAGCTGCTTGATGCTCCGAAGTACGGTTGTATTAATGTTCATGCGTCATTGCTACCTGAGCTTCGCGGAGGCGCACCGATTCATTACTCCATCCTTCAGGGGAAAAAAGAAACAGGCATTACGATCATGTATATGGTTGAGAAATTGGACGCAGGCGATATCCTAACACAGTCCGTTGTCCCTATTGAAGAACGTGACAATACTGGAACACTTCATGATAAATTAAGTGCTTCAGGCTCTGAGCTTTTGAAAGAAACGTTGCCACAGCTTCTAAACGGTGAATTAACTCCTGTAAAGCAAAACGATGAAGAGGCTACTTTTGCCCCTAACATTAAACGAGAGCAGGAGAAGATCGACTGGACGAAGACTGGTGAAGAAATTTATAACCAGGTACGTGGATTGCATCCATGGCCAGTCGCGTTTACAGAGTATGATGGAAAAGTGATGAAGATTTGGTGGGCTGAGAAAGTAGAGAGTGCTGAGAAGGCAGATCCAGGTTCTGTTTTATATACGGATGCAGATGGTCCGGTCGTAGCAACAGGCAACTCAACAGCAATCAAGTTAACGGAGATTCAACCATCAGGCAAAAAACGTATGACATCCGCACAGTATTTACAAGCAAGAACATTCGAGAAAAATGAGAGATTTGGTGAATAGTATGACAAATGTAAGAGAAGCAGCACTTGATGTAATTGAAAAGATTAACAAAAACCAGGCATACAGCAATTTATTGCTGAATGAAACGATTAAGAAGCATAAGCTAAGCCGGAAAGATACAGGCTTATTAACAGAAATCGTATACGGTACGATCCAGCGAAAGAATACACTGGATTTCTACTTAGATGATTTTCTAACAAATCGTAAGAGAATCCAGACGTGGGTCATTTCTCTCTTGCAACTTTCTCTTTATCAAATGGTTTATCTTGATCGTGTACCAGATCGCGCCATCATCCATGAGGCAGTTGAAATAGCAAAAAAACGTGGACACAAAGGTATTAGTGGAATGGTGAATGGGGTACTTCGCAATACCCAAAGAAAAGGACTGAAGAATCCTGAAGATATTGAAGATGTTGCGGAACGCATTTCCATTGCGAAAAGTCATCCGCTATGGCTCGTCAAACGCTGGATTGATCAGCTTGGTGTTGAATCGACAGAGGCGATGTGTGAAGAAAATCTCCTTTCTCCATATGTGACAGCGCGTGTGAATATGGTACGAACTTCTGTTGATCAAGTTATCGAAGACTTGAAAAAAGAGGGTGTGGAAGCTGTAGAAGGTAGTCTTTCAGTAGATGCCATCAAGGTGATCCAGGGGAAAGTGCTTGATACTGAAGTGTATAAGCGCGGTGATTTAACCATTCAAGATGAAAGTTCGATGCTTGTTGCAAGAGCGCTTGGAATTGAGCCAGGTCAAAAAGTCCTCGACGCATGTGCGGCACCAGGTGGTAAATCTACTCATATTGCAGAAAGATTAAATGGATCAGGACATGTGAATTCGCTTGATTTGCATCCTCATAAAGTTAAATTAATTAAAAAACAGGCACAGCGTCTTAATCTCCGCGCTATTGAAGCAGAAGCCCTCGACAGTAGAAACGTTGCAGATCGCTTCAAGGCAAAGTCATTTGATCGTATTCTTGTTGATGCGCCGTGCACAGGCTTCGGAGTGCTAAGAAGAAAACCAGACATTAAGTGGTCAAAGAAAGAAGATGACATTGAGCGGATTACAAGTGTTCAGAAAGGCATCCTTGCCTCTCAAGCTTCTCTTTTAAAACCAGGTGGAAAATTGGTTTACAGTACGTGTACAATAGAAAGTGTAGAAAACCAGGAAGTGGTAAAACAGTTCCTTGAAGAGCATCCTGATTTTTCACTAGATGAATCATTCTCAAACCGCTTACCAGAAAAAGTAAGAACATATTGTGAAGATGGACAGCTACAGCTACTACCACAGTATTTTGGTACGGATGGATTTTATATCGCGTGTTTAGTTAAAAAATAATGCTGAGTGCTGGTGAATCGTCTTGTAATAGGCGATTCTTCCCGCATTCTTGTGATAAGAGGAGACGGGGTAATCACATGCAAGCAATAGCATTAACTGATCAAGGACAAGTAAGGGCATACAATGAAGATAGCACGAAGGTTGTGCACAATAGTCTAAATGAGTATCTTGTAATTGTTGCAGATGGGATGGGCGGTCATCAGGCAGGTGACGTTGCCAGTGCTCTAGCAGTTGAATCGATGGAGATGAGTTGGGAAGAAGAGAAAGCTGGATTTCGCCCGGGAAGAGCGGAAGCATGGCTATTACATACCATTCGTAAAGCGAATGAAACAATCCTAGCTTTTTCTAAAGAAAAACCTGAATATTCCGGAATGGGAACGACTCTTGTAGCAGCTGTGTGTACGAATGAGTTTATTACAATTGGTCATGTAGGCGATAGCCGCGCATATTTATTCGGCGATCGTGTTCTTGATCAAAAAACAAGTGATCATTCACTTGTGAATGAACTCGTAAAAAGTGGTCAGCTCTCAGAAGAAGAAGCAGAAGATCATCCTCGTAAAAATGTACTATTACGTGCGATTGGAACAGATGAAAACGTTAAGGTAGATGTGCATACCTTTGAATGGGATGAGAATCAATCAGCCCTTTTTTGCTCAGATGGTTTAACGAACAAAGTTTCTGATCGTGAATTAGAGGAAGTTATGAACTCTGACCGATCTCTTCATGAGAAGGGAACAGAACTCATTCGCTTAGCAAATGAAGCAGGCGGAGAAGATAATATCACAGTTGCGATTATTGAGAATTCCTCTAATTCTGGAAGTGAAGGCTCATGCTAGGAAAGCACATAAATGGACGTTACAAACTGCTTGAAGTCATTGGTGACGGCGGAATGGCAATCGTCTATCGAGCTTTAGATTTAATTTTGGATCGTACAGTTGCTGTCAAGCTGCTTCGGCCCGAATTTTCTCAAGATGATGATTTTATAAAGCGATTTCGAAGAGAAGCAGAATCTGCAACGAGTCTAGCTCATCCTAATATCGTTTCCATCTATGATGTAGGGGAGGAAGAAGACTTCTACTATATCGTCATGGAATATGTACCGGGAACAACGCTTAAGCAAAAAATTCGCAACCGTGGAGCACTGCCGATTGAGGAAGCCATTGATATTATGAAGCAAATGACGTCCGCAATTGAGCATGCACATGAGAATCACATCATCCATCGAGATATCAAACCTCATAATATTCTAATAAACGACTACGGAGAAGCAAAAGTAACGGATTTTGGAATTGCGATGGCCGTGACATCTGCAACAATCACGCATACTAACTCCGTTCTTGGTTCTGTGCATTACTTCTCACCTGAGCAGGCGCGTGGCGCTGTAGCAAATGAACGGTCAGATATTTATTCTCTTGGTGTCGTTCTTTATGAAATGGTCACGGGTGTTCTTCCCTTTTCGGGTGATTCCCCCGTATCTGTTGCCCTAAAGCACTTACAAGATCGTTTTCCTAAACCAAGCCTAATTAACACTTCTCTTCCGAAAAACGTGGAACATATTATTATGAAAGCTATGGCAAAAGATCCTGTTCAACGCTACCAAAACGCTGAAGAGCTTTATGAAGCGCTTGAGATGTCGCTAAGTCCAACTAAAATTTACGATAAAGCACCTGAGCAGGATGATGCAGATGCTACAAAAGTGTTGGCACCAGTTACTCCTGGCCGCCTTGGTGACAAAATGCAGGAGACAAGGCCTCAAGAACCTGTACAAAAGACAGAGTCTGATGATCCGCCACCTAAAAAGAAGAAGAAGGCCGGTAAGATTGCTGTTATTGTTTTAGTGATTCTCCTCCTCTTAGGTGGTGCAGCCGCGCTTGCATTTACTTTTATCCCTGATCTCTTCTCAGTAAGTGATGTGGAAGTTCCTGACGTATCTGGAATGACTTATGAAGAAGCAAGATCTGCCCTAATCGAACAAAAGCTGGATGTAAAAAAAGAAGAGCAATTTAGCGAAGACGTAGAGGAAGACGATGTTATTAAACAGGATCCTACATCAGGTACGATGGTGAAGGAAGATAGCGCCGTTACTTTATATGTCAGTGAAGGTGCTGAAAAAACAGAGCTTGATGATTTTATCGGTAGATCAAAAGATGAGGTTGAACCGTTATTGAAAGAGCAAGGCTTTAAAGGTGTGAAGTATGAAGGTGAATACCGAGATGACCCTGAAGGTGAGATCTATGATCAAAATCCTGAGGCTGGGAAGCTGGTGTTACCAACAGAAGATCGAATTATCATATGGTATAGTTTAGGGCCCGAACCATTTCCATTAGAGGATTTAAAGGAAAAGACAAAAGCAGAAGTGGAAAGCTATGCAGATGATAAAAAGCTAAATCTCTCTTATAATGACCCTGAATTTAGTGAACTTGTTGAAGAAGGTAAAGTCGTCTCTCATTCACCAGGCACTGCTGCGGAAGTGAAAGCTGGAGATGAGATTACAATTACTTTATCAAAAGGTCCAGAACCAGAACCTGAGCCAGAACCCGAACCAGAACCCGAGCCTGATCCAGAACCGGAACCAGAGCCAGAGCCGGAGCCGGAACCGGAACCTTCGCCGGAAGATGAGGCAATCGTTGTTCCAAATTCGTTTAAAATCGATGTGAAAAAGGGAGAAGAGCATTTAATTGAGATTCTCTACAAGGATTCAACGACAGAAGGAGAAGAAATCTCTGAAACGATCACAGAAACGAAAGAGATTAAGTTTGATTTAACCATTTACCCCGGTGAGGAAGCATCATATAAAACATATGTCGATGGGAAAGAAAAAAAGGGAAATTCAAAGACCATTACGTATGACGAAGCGAAACAAAAATATGGAAAAAATGAGTAAGGAGTCCTACATGGCAGATGGAAGAATAATTAAAGCGCTTAGTGGCTTTTATTACGTGCAGGATGAAGAGAATAAGGAAATTTATCAGTGCAGAGGAAGAGGGAATTTTCGGAAGCGAAAAATCACGCCACTTGTTGGTGATTTTGTAAGGTATGAAGCCGAGAACAAAACGGATGGCTATGTATTGGAAATAAAGGAGAGAGAAAACGAATTGGTTCGACCTCCTATTGCTAATGTTGATCAGGCATTTCTTGTTTTCTCAGCAACACAACCTACGTTTAACACACAGCTTCTTGATAAATTTCTTGTGCACATTGAAGCTAGTGATATTCAGCCGATCATCTGTATTACTAAGATTGATTTGGTTGCAGAGGTGGAAGAAAGTGAGATCATGGCCTATGCTGATGATTATCGTGAGATTGGGTATGACGTCATCGTTTCTTCTGCTCAAAGCCTTTCAGGCGTTTCAGAAATCGAGCCTTATTTCCAAGAAAAGGTAACGGTGTTTGCAGGACAGTCAGGAGTAGGGAAGTCTTCCTTATTAAACGCTATTAATCCTGACCTTGAACTAGATACAAGCGATATATCGACTCACCTTGGTCGAGGAAAACATACGACGCGACATGTAGAACTTATTCCTTTCGGCTCAGGCCTTGTTGCAGATACTCCTGGATTTAGCTCATTGGATTTTAGAGGAATTGAAGCCGATGATCTTTGGCTCTACTTCCCTGAGATCAGAATGAAAAGCAGTGAGTGTAAATTTCGCGCTTGCACCCACCAATCAGAGCCGGGGTGTGCAGTAAAAGTAGCCGTCGAAAAAGAAGAAATTCAAGCGTATCGCTATGACCATTATTCTTCTTTCTTCCAGGAAATTAAGGACCAAAAACGGAGGTATTAATTATGATAAAAATCGCCCCTTCTATTTTGGCATCAGACTTTGCCAGATTAGGTGAAGAAGTAAAAGACGTAGAAGCAGCTGGTGCTGACTATATTCACGTAGATGTGATGGACGGTCATTTTGTTCCGAACATTACGATTGGTGCACCAATCGTACGAGCTCTTCGTCCAGTGACATCACTACCGCTTGATGTTCATCTTATGATAGAAAATCCTGACCAATATATCGAAGAGTTTGCTGAAGCTGGAGCGGATATTTTGACCGTTCATGCAGAGGCTTGTCCGCATCTCCACCGCACTATTCAGCTCATTAAAAGTAAAGGTGTGAAGGCGGGTGTTGTTATTAATCCTGCGACGCCTGTTGATTCCATTAAGCACGTGATTGAGGATGTAGATCTAGTCCTATTAATGACGGTCAATCCAGGCTTTGGAGGTCAAGCTTTTATTGAGAGAGTTCTTGCGAAGATTACGGAAACGAAGCAGCTAGCAGATTCTCTTGGTGTAGCTCCAGAAATCGAAGTAGACGGTGGTGTGAACGCGGAGACGGCTCGTGCATGTATTGAAGCGGGTGCCACTGTTCTCGTAGCAGGTTCAGCCATTTATAATCAATCTGATCGGAAAGCAGCCATTGATCAGATACGTCAATCATAAAACAGCGGGGCTTCTCCCGCTGTTTTTTAATAAGACTTTATACAAAAGTTTAGGTTATGGAGGAATTATGATTCATGAAGAAAGATAATCGACTTCTTTTGCTTGTAGAAATAGCTTTAATGGCTGCGGTTGGAGTGATTTTAGATTTATTATCACTCAGGCTCTGGCCAAATGGCGGCTCTGTGTCGCTAGCTATGGTACCTATTTTTCTAATTGCTTATCGAAGAGGACTTGGTGCCGGTTTAACGACAGGGCTTTTAGTTGGTATTTTACAACCTCTAATCGTGCCGCCTTTTTATGTGCATCCTATTCAATTTCTACTAGATTATCCAATTGCATTTATGGTTGTCGGTATGGCGGGGATTTTTAGTGTTAAAGTTGACGAGCCGAAACGGAAGCGAATCACAATGATCATTCTTGGCTGTTTAACCGGATCATTACTTCGACTTGTGAGTCATTTTATATCTGGTGTGATCTGGTTCGGCGAAATGGCACCAGAAGGTACCCCTGTGGCCTTATACTCCTTTCTTTATAATGCATCTTATTTGTTACCAACTGCCGCTGTATCAATTGTCGTCTTGGCTCTGCTCTCACATCAAGCACCTAAGCTGGTGCATGAGCAATGAGGAAGCCTATTTATATTGTTGCGGGAGGACCGGAAGAAGACCTTCCAACCCATCTTCTGACTGAAAGAAATGTAAGGTGGATTGGGGTCGACCGAGGCGTCTATACGCTTCTGAAAAATAACATTATTCCTGAACATGGATTTGGGGATTTTGACTCGGTAACCAATGAAGAAAGAGAATGGATGGAGTCACACGATTTAGCGTTTACCGTCTATCCTTCTGAAAAGGACCACACAGATTTAGAAATCGCTCTTGATTGGGCCATCGATGAAGGTCCTGAAGAGGTTACAATGTTTGGGGTAACAGGTGGCAGGCTTGATCATAGCTGGATGAACGTTCAGATGTTAATTAAGGGCGTGAAGTCAGACGTGAAGCTTGCCATTGAGGATAAATTAAATCGAATGGAAATGAAAGAGCCAGGCACATATACTGTCCAAAAGGATCATCGTTTTCCCTATATGTCTTTTCTCTCCTTTACTCCTGAAGTCAAAGGCTTAACGCTAATTGGATATCGTTATCCCCTTACGAATAGACATATTTCATGGGGGTCAAGTTTATGTATTAGCAATGAACTGATCGAGGAAAATGGGTCTTATTCATTTAATCAGGGCATACTATTGGTGGTAAGAAGTTCGGACGCCGAGCAGGTTTAGGTACTATTTTAATTTCGGCGAATATAATAGTAATGCATCTTATATTCTCATATTGTTCATCCTGGGGTCCATCTTTGACTTTCTGAGGAGGGGGAAATATGAAGTTCTATACGATTAAATTACCAAAGTTTCTCGGTGGTTTTGTGAGAGCAGTGCTAGGGTCTTTCAAAAAAAATGAATAGTTTAGAAACAAAAAAAAGCACCCGTTTGGGTGCTTTTTTGCATGTTACTATGCGCGTTCGATTTTGCCTGATTTAAGAGCACGAGCAGATACATAAACTTTCTTAGGTTTACCATCTACCATGATGCGTACCTTTTGAAGGTTAGCACCAAATTTACGTTTAGTTGTATTCAACGCGTGAGAACGTTTGTTACCAAACGAAGTTTTGCGTCCAGTGATTGCACATTTAGCCATTGTTTCTACCTCCTTACTGTCCTACATTGCACAAGAAGTGCAGGATAAATCCTCCACTATAGTATCATGTAGGTGTAGTGAATGCAAGATGTTTAACACGTCTTATCAAGAAAAAAACTTAACAGTAAAAGCTTATCATATTAGAGGTTTTATACGATGAACTTTTATTATGACTAATAGTGTAGTAAAATAACGGTAGCTGTGCATAGGATTTATTTTATTTATTATTTTGGCTATGTAAGCTTATAGTGTTGAATTCTCGATTTTGGCTCATTTGCGTGAAACACTCATTTTACTCATCGTTCAGTAACTCAGCCATTATTTTATGAACAGAATCTATACGAGGATAGAAGTAGTCAAAAGATCAGTACCCAAATCGCTAAGGGAGGAAATATAATGGCAATTGAAATGAAAACCCAATACGGACAGATTGATATTTCGACGGAAGTAGTCGCTGCGATTGCAGGTGGCGCTGCGATTGATTGTTATGGTATCGTTGGAATGGCTTCACAAAAGCAATTGAAAGATGGTATTACAGAACTATTGGGAAAAGATAACTTTAGCAGAGGGATTGTCGTTCGCAAAGAAGAAGACGACGACCTTAACATTGACATGTATATTATCGTGAGCTATGGTACTAAAATTTCTGAAGTAGCCCACAATGTGCAAACAAAAGTGAAATATCAACTTGATCAAATGCTTGGGCTATCAATTGATTCAGTAAACATATACGTCCAAGGGGTTAGAGTAACGAACCCTTAAACGGAGTTAGGAGGAAAAGTCTGTGACGATTCAAAAGATTGATGGGAAGCGTTTTGCGCAAATGGTCCTTGAAGGAGCAAACAACCTTTCAAAGAATGCCAAGATGGTAGATGCGCTTAATGTTTTTCCAGTGCCGGATGGAGATACTGGTACAAACATGAACTTAACAATTACGTCTGGAGCAGCTGAAGTAAGATCGAGCAGCTCAGATAAAGTAGGAGATGTCGCATCTCTTTTTGCAAGAGGATTATTAATGGGCGCACGGGGAAACTCTGGCGTAATTCTTTCTCAGCTATTTCGAGGATTTTCGAAATCGATCGAAGGAAAGTCTGAGATCACAAGTGTTGAACTAGCCGCTGCTCTTGAAAACGGGGTGGATTCTGCCTATAAAGCCGTTATGAAACCAGTGGAAGGTACAATTCTTACAGTAGCTAAAGACGCTGCTCGAAAAGCAGTGAAGTCTTCAAAGAAAATATCAGACGTGGTTGAATTAATGCAGGTAGTAGTTAAAGAGGGGAAAGAATCCCTCAATCGTACTCCTGATCTTCTTCCAGTTCTGAAAGAAGTCGGTGTCGTTGACTCAGGTGGCCAGGGACTTTTACTTATTTATGAAGGGTTTCTAGCGGTTCTAGAAGGAAAAGAAACGCCCGATTCATCCGTTGATCAAGAGAAAATGGACGAACTCGTTAGAGCTGAGCACCACAAAAGTGCGCAGGGTCATATGAAAACGGAAGACATTGAATTTGGTTACTGTACAGAGTTCATGGTTCAATTCGAAAATGAGAAGCTTGCGAAATCGCCATATGATGAGGAAGCATTCCGAAACGAACTCGATAAACATGGGGATTCGCTTTTGGTTGTATCTGACGAAGATCTCGTTAAAGTACATATGCATACAGAGTACCCGGGAAATATTATGACGTATGCACAGAATTACGGGAGCTTAATTAAAATTAAGATTGAGAATATGCGTGAGCAGCATTCTACAATCTTAAAAGAAGAACGCCCCGAGCCTGTTAAGCAGGAGAAGCCGGCTGAACGAAAAAAATACGGAATTATTACGGTTTCCATGGGAGACGGGATCGCTACTTTGTTTGAAAGCTTAGGTGCGAACTATGTGATTCCAGGTGGCCAGACGATGAACCCAAGTACTGAAGATATCATTAAAGCGATTGAAGAAGTTTATGCTGAGAATATTATTATCTTACCGAATAATAGTAATATTGTGATGACTGCACAGCAGGCAGCTTCAGTTGTAGATGAGAATGTCATCGTGATTCCTTCTAAAACAGTTCCTCAGGGTATTTCTAGTCTTCTTGGCTTCAATCCATCGGTTGATCCTGAAGCTAATGCGGAAACAATGAAAGAAAGCCTGTCAGCTGTTAAGTCAGGACAAGTTACGTTTGCGGTTAGAGATACTAAGATTGATGGTATCGATATTACGAAGGATGATTTCATGGGAATCGCAGATGGCAAAATTATTGTTTCTGAAAAGGAACGTCTTGAAGTCGCGAAGTCGCTTCTGTCTTCTATGATTACCGAAGATGATGAAATCGTTACGATCATATATGGTGAAGATACAGATCAAGAAGAAGCTGAAAGTATTGTTGCTTATATTGAAGAGCAGTTTGATGAAGTAGAAGTAGAACTTCACGAAGGTAAACAGCCGATATATAGCTATATCATGGCAGTGGAATAAATGTTTCATATTTGCAGAAAAAGAAACGTGGCTTGAGCCAGGTTTTCTTTTTCTGTAAAGAACATCTTTTGTGAGATAAAGTGTATATGGTGAAAGGTGGCATCAATGTGAAGTTTCGCAGTGTTTTTGACATTATTGGTCCTGTTATGATTGGTCCTTCAAGCTCCCATACGGCTGGAGCAGCAAGAATTGGTCGAGTTGCTAGACATTTGTTTGGTCGTGAGCCAAAGACGATTACAATTTCTCTTTATGGTTCATTTGCAAGAACGTACAAAGGACACGGTACGGATGTTGCCCTAGTCGGTGGCGTGCTTGATTTTGATACTTACGATGAGCGAATAGTGAATGCGCTTACAATTGCAAAAGAGAAGAAAATCAAAGTTCGTTTTACTGAAGAGGATGCCTTAACAGATCACCCTAATACTGCTCGAATTCATCTCACTGATGAGAAGGGTGAACTTGAGCTTGTCGGGATCTCGATAGGTGGAGGTAAAATTGAAGTCATTGAGTTAAATGGGTTTGCGCTCGGTCTTTCAGGGAACAGTCCAGCTATTCTTGTAGTCCATAATGATCGTTTCGGTGCCATTGCAGGTGTATCTAATACGTTAGCAAAGCATGAAATTAATATCGGTCATATGAACGTTTCACGAAAAGAAAAGGGCAAGGAAGCATTGATGACGATTGAAGTGGATCAAAATATCCCTCAAGTTGTATTAGATGAGGTTGAGTTGTTACCGAATATTATTCAAGTCGCAAAAATTAGCGATTAAGATATAGAGGAGGAATGGGTATGTTTCGTAACGTAGCAGAACTAGTAGAATTAGCGCAATCGAAAAATAAACCAATTTCTGAAATTATGATTGAACAGGAAATGGACTTCAGAGGAAATACCCGAGAAGAAGTTTATGCTCAAATGAAAAATAACCTTGTTGTTATGGAGCAAGCGGTTGAACGGGGAATTAATGAGGATGTTCGCTCTCATTCAGGATTAACTGGCGGAGATGCAGTGCTGCTTCAAAATTATATGAAGACAGGGAATTCACTATCCGGACAAACAATGCTTGATGCGGTAAGTAAAGCGATCGCTACGAATGAAGTGAATGCAGCGATGGGAACCATTTGTGCGACGCCAACAGCAGGGTCTGCAGGAGTGGTACCTGGGACACTCTTCGCAATTCGGGAGAAAGTGAATCCTACAGAAGAGCAGATGGTGAGATACCTCTTTACTTCAGGAGCATTTGGGTTTGTTGTAGCTAATAATGCTTCCATTTCAGGTGCTGCAGGTGGCTGTCAGGCTGAAGTAGGATCAGCAACTGGGATGGCTGCGGCAGCGATTGTAGAATTAATGGGTGGTACTCCTGAACAATCTTCTCATGCGTTTGCGATTGCACTTAAGAACATGCTTGGTCTTGTATGTGACCCTGTAGCTGGACTTGTCGAGGTTCCTTGCGTTAAGCGAAATGCCATGGGCGCTTCCAACGCACTAGTTGCAGCAGATATGTCTCTTGCGGGCATTACAAGTCGCATTCCTTGTGATGAAGTGATTGATGCAATGTACAAAATTGGGCAATCTATGCCTTCTACTCTTCGAGAAACGGCTCAAGGAGGACTTGCAGCAACGCCAACTGGCCGAGAGTTAGAAGCGAAAATATTTGGAGTATCCCTTGATAGGAAATGAGTGAAGATCAATGGACGATCGGATTACACAGATAAAAGGAATTGGTGATGAGAAAGCAGCGTCTCTTTCATCAATCGGTATAAACAGAATACAAGATTTAATTGAATATTTTCCATTTCGCTATGAAGATTATGAGTTGAAAGATCTCGCTGATGTGAAACATGAAGAGCGAGCTACACTTGAAGGGAAAGTTCATAGTGAACCGGTAGTTCGCTTTTATGGAAAGAAAAAATCACGATTGTCCGTAAGGCTGTTAGTAGGGAAATTCCTCATAACAGCCGTTTTTTTTAATCGTGCTTTTCTAAAAAAGCAGTTTACGTTAGGACAGATTGTTACCGTTACTGGCAAATGGGATCAACATAAAATGACGCTTTCAGCAAATGAAATCACGTTCTCCAGTCATAACCCAGACGGTACAATTGAGCCGATCTATCCTGTAGGTGGAGACGTGACGGTGAAGGCAATGAAGCGATATATCCAGCTTGCTTTGAATCAGTTTGGAGAACAAATTGAAGAAAACCTTCCACCTCAAATGCTTGAAAGGTATAAGTTGATGCCAAGGAAGGATGCCATCTTAATGATGCATTCGCCTCCTTCTCATGAAGGACTTAAGCAAGCGAGACGTCGTTTTGTTTATGAAGAACTACTCCAATTTCAGTTAAAAATGCAGATTTTCCGAAAAAGGGAACGTGAAAGCACTGAAGGAGCTTCTCAAGTTTTTGAAAAAGAAAAATTAGAGGAGTTTGTTCAAAGCCTTCCTTTTCCATTAACAGGCGCACAAAATCGCGTAGTAGGAGAGATATTGAAGGATATGGAAAGCTCCTATCGCATGAATCGCCTGCTCCAAGGTGATGTAGGTTCTGGTAAAACTGTAGTAGCGGCTATTGGCTTATATGCATCTTACTTAGCTGGTCACCAGGGGGCGTTAATGGTTCCGACGGAAATTCTAGCAGAACAGCATTACGAATCATTTCAGGATCTCCTAGGTAACAGACTAAAGGTGGAACTATTAACTGGGTCTGTGAAAGGTAAGAAGCGTAGAGAGATACTTGAACGACTCGCGGTTGGAGAAGTGGATCTATTAATTGGGACACATGCGTTAATACAAGATGAAGTGGTATTTCAAAATCTTGGCCTGGTTATTACGGATGAACAGCATCGGTTTGGAGTAGGACAGCGCAGAGTGCTAAGAGAAAAGGGATTAAGTCCGGATGTTCTTTATATGACGGCAACACCTATCCCAAGGACGCTTGCTATTTCGGTATTTGGTGATATGGATGTTTCGACGATAGATGAAATGCCTGCAGGGCGTAAACCAATTGAGACATATTGGGCAAAGCCAGGAATGCTACCGCGTGTAATCGATTTTGTGAAAAAAGAATTAGATCAAGGCAGACAGGGCTATGTGATCTGCCCGCTTATTGAAGAATCAGAGAAGTTGGATGTACAAAATGCGATTGATGTTCATTTTCAAATGCAAACAGCATTGCCTGACTATCAAGTAGGTTTAATGCATGGACGTCTAAGCTCAGATGAAAAGGAAGCCGTAATGGAGGAATTCAGTACGAATGACGTCCAGCTTCTTGTATCTACAACGGTTGTTGAGGTTGGGGTAAACGTCCCAAATGCGACAATTATGGTAATCTATGATGCAGAACGATTTGGCCTTGCTCAACTTCATCAACTGAGAGGTCGAGTAGGTCGTGGAAGTGAGCAATCTTATTGCATATTACTAGCAGATCCGAAATCTGAAGTAGGCAAAGAGCGAATGCAAATTATGACAGAATCGAATGATGGCTTTGTTCTTTCTCAGCGTGATTTAGAACTTCGAGGACCTGGAGACTTTTTTGGACGTAAACAAAGTGGTTTGCCTGAATTTAAAGTAGCCGACCTGGTGCATGATTATCGCGTGCTAGAAGTAGCTCGAAATGATGCAGCTGCTCTCGTAGAGTCCACCGCATTTTGGGAAGATGGGACATACCGCAGTTTACGAGACTATCTGACAGAGCAGGGCGTTTTAAGTGGAGAAAAATTGGATTAGCTTGCATAATCAACATGCTCGGTATATACTACCTTTTAGGACCTAGTCATAAGACTGAGATAAAGAGGATCAACTTGATCCTCTTTATCCGTTTATTAATGCTAGATAGGCGGCGGTAGTATATGAAGAGGAGTAAGAAAGATCGGCAAAGTCAGCTAAAGGATACGATTGAGAGCACTCCCTTTATCACAGATGAGGAGCTTGCTGATAAATTTAATGTAAGCATTCAAACCATCAGACTAGATCGTCTTGAGCTCTCCATTCCAGAATTAAGAGAGCGAATTAAGTATGTAGCACAACAGCAGCTTGATGAGGTGAAAGCACTTCCGATTGATGAAGTAATCGGTCAGGTGGTCGATTTACAGCTTGATGAAAGTGCGATTTCCATATTGGACATTCGCCCTGAACACGTTTTTTCAAGAAACAAAATCGCAAGAGGACATCACCTTTTTGCGCAGGCGAATTCACTTGCTGTTGCTATAATTGATGATGAGCTTGCACTGACAGCAAAAGCAAATATTCGCTTTTCAAGTCAGGTGAATGAAGGAGAGCGAGTTGTTGCGAAAGCTGTAGTGACAGATCAACGGAAAGACCGGACAACGGTTGAAGTGAATAGCTTCGTCCAGAATGAGAATGTCTTTTCTGGTGAATTTGTCATGTATCGCTCGACTAAATCCTGAAGGGAAGTTGTTTGAAAATGAGACTTGCAATTGACGCAATGGGTGGAGACAACGCACCTGATGCCATTATAGATGGTGTATATGAAGCGATTGAGGCATTCAATGATTTGTCAGTAACGATTGTGGGTGATGAAACTAAAATCAACCCGCTATTAAAAGGAAATAAGGATCGAATAACGGTATTACATACGGAAGAATACATCTCATCAGACGATCAACCAGTAAAAGCTGTTCGACGAAAGAAAAACGCTTCGATGGTTTTAGCCGTGAACGAAGTAAAGGAAGGTCGGGCAGATGCCGCTATATCAGCTGGTAATACTGGTGCGTTAATGGCAGCAGGATTGCTCTACGTTGGCCGTATTAAGGGGATTGATCGTCCAGGATTAGCTCCTACGCTCCCAACAATTGACGAAGCTGGTTTTGTGCTACTTGATGTTGGCGCCAATATGGATGCGAAACCAGAACACCTTCTCCAATATGCTCATATGGGCTCGGTTTATGCAGAGAAAGTGCGAGGTATCGAGAACCCTCGCATAGGTCTTTTGAACATTGGAACAGAAGAAGGTAAAGGGAATGAGCTAAGCAAACAGGCCTTTTCCCTGCTTCAAGAAAGTGGATTGAACTTTGTTGGAAACGTAGAGTCAAGGGACATTCTTGGTAATGAAGCGGATGTCGTCGTCTGTGATGGGTTCTCAGGGAATCTAGTATTAAAGACGATTGAAGGAACGGCTCTCACAATGTTTAAGATGCTAAAAGAAGAGCTTACAAGCTCATTTACAAGTAAATTAGCAGCGGGAGTATTAAAACCGAAGCTGAAGAATTTAAGCACGAAGCTAGATTATTCAGAGTACGGTGGCGCAGGCTTATTTGGTCTGAACGCTCCTGTGATTAAAGCGCATGGATCTTCTAATGGAAGAGCTGTTTTCAGTGCGATTAAGCAAGCTAGAACGATGGTCACTGGAAATGTTGTGACCGCCATTCAATCATCTCTTGTTAAAGAGGAAGGAGAGTAATTATGGGAAAAACAGCCTTTTTATTCCCCGGCCAAGGTTCACAGGCAGTCGGGATGGGACAGGATTTTATGGAAGCTTATTCTGTATCAAAAGATGTATTTACAGAAGCGGATCATCGCTTAAACTTTGAATTAACTAAATTGATTATGAACGGTCCAATTGAGACGCTAACGAGAACGGAAAATGCACAGCCCGCTCTTGTGACAACGAGCGTAGCAGTTCTTGAAGCTCTTCGCGAAAAAGGCATTACAGCTGATTATACGGCTGGTCATAGTCTTGGGGAATATTCTGCCCTCGTCGCTTCAGGTGCTCTATCCTTTTCCGATGCCGTTTTTGCGGTTAGAAACCGGGGGCTTTATATGGAAGAAGCAGTTCCTTCAGGTGAAGGGGCAATGGCAGCGATTATGGGAATGGAGCGAGAAGAGTTACAACAAGTAGTTGACGAGGTATCGGCTTCTACTGATACTGTGCAGCTTGCAAACCTAAATAGTCCTGGACAAATTGTCATTTCAGGCGCAAAAGCGGGTGTTGAGAAAGCTTCAGAAGTAGCAAAAGAGAAGGGCGCTAGGCGGGTGATTCCACTTCAAGTAAGTGGGCCGTTCCACTCTAGTCTTATGAAGCCTGCTGCCGATCAGCTATCTGGCATACTTGAAACAATTGATATAAAGGATGCATCGATTCCAGTCATTGCTAACGTTACGGCTGAACCATCTACTTCTGCTGAAGAGATTCAGAACCACTTAGTGGAGCAAATCTATTCACCCGTTCTATGGGAAGATACGGTAAGAAAACTAATGGACCTTGGTGTTGATACGTTTATTGAAATTGGTCCAGGTAATGTCCTTTCCGGTCTTGTCAAAAAGGTTAACCGTCGTGCATCTGTTCATGCAGTCGGAACTCCAGAACAACTTGATCAACTCATTGCTAAGTTAGGAGAGGAATAAACGATGGCTGAAAATAAAACGGCTCTAGTAACAGGAGCCTCCCGGGGTATCGGACGCGCAATTGCATTAGAACTTGCTAAAGAGGGCATGAACATAGCTGTCAATTATGCAGGAAGTGAAGCGAAAGCAAATAGCGTTGTAGACGAGATTAAAGCAGCTGGTGGAAATGCGATTGCGATTAAAGCAAACGTAGCAAGCATGGAAGAAGTTCAGGGCATGATTAAGGAAGTTGTTTCAACTTTCGGAAGTCTTGAGGTGCTTGTGAATAATGCCGGCATTACACGTGATAATCTCATTATGCGCATGAAGGAAGAAGAGTGGGATTCCGTTATCGACACAAACTTAAAAGGTGTCTTTAACTGTACGAAGTCCGTTACTCGTCAAATGATGAAACAGCGCTATGGTCGCATTGTAAACGTAGCATCTGTCGTGGGTGTAGCTGGGAATGCAGGTCAAGCTAACTATGTAGCAGCGAAAGCAGGCGTAATCGGTTTAACGAAAACAACTGCTAAAGAGCTTGCTAGTCGCAACATTACGGTTAATGCGCTTGCGCCTGGTTTCATCGAAACTGATATGACAGACGAACTTTCTGATGAAGTGAAAAGCGGAATGAAAGGTCAAATTCCACTTGGAAGACTCGGTGCAGCTGAGGACATCGCTAAAGCAACGAAATTTCTCGTTTCTGACGATGCCAATTATATTACAGGTCAAACGCTTCATATTGACGGCGGCATGATCATGTAACTTTTTCAACAACATCTAGTTTTTTTGTTTTATATATCCTATAATAGCTTGAGGGGAGGTGAGTCTAATGGCAGATACACTAGAGCGTGTAACAAAAATTATTGTTGATCGTCTTGGAGTTGAAGAATCTGAAATTAAACCAGAAGCTTCTTTCAAAGACGACCTTGGTGCCGATTCCCTTGATGTAGTGGAATTAGTCATGGAACTTGAAGATGAATTTGATCTTGAAATTTCCGATGAAGATGCTGAGAAAATTGTAACAGTTGGCGATGTAATTGATTACATAAACAGCCATCAATAATCTTCAGGATCACCCTGAAGTTGTGGAATAAACCTCGCTAGCCTGGGGGTTTATTCCTATTAATCTTTAAAGCTCCAGAGTACAAAGAGGATAGTGATAAGTCGTGGAGGTATCTATGTCCAAATCAAAACATTCACCAAAAACGAGAGCCAGACGTTTCAAACCTAAGCATTCACGACAACTCGTGGTTGGAGAGGCAATCAGATCGCAATTCACTGCTTTTCAAAAGGAAATTGGTGTATCGTTCGAAAATGAACAGCTTCTTTTTCAAGCTTTTACCCATTCATCCTATGTGAATGAGCATCGACTGCATCCGCAGATGGATAATGAACGTCTTGAATTTCTTGGAGATGCCGTACTTGAGCTTACGATATCAAGATACTTATATGAAAAGTACCCGAATATGAGTGAAGGCCAGCTAACTAAGCTAAGAGCCGCAATTGTTTGTGAACCATCACTTGTTCAGTTTGCAAATGACATGAATTTTGGACATCTCGTGCTTCTTGGCAAAGGAGAAGAGATGACGGGTGGTAGAATGCGCCCTGCCCTTCTTGCTGATGTATTCGAGTCATTCGTCTGTGCTTTGTATCTTGATCAAGGTCTTGAAGTCGTCTTTGAATTTCTTGAGAAGTTTGTTTATCCCAAAATTAACGCCGGTGCTTTTTCTCATGTGATGGATTATAAAAGCCAGCTTCAGGAAGTTATTCAGCGTGAAAGCCTTGGCGTGATTGATTACGTTATTACCGATGAAAAAGGACCCGCACATAACAGAGAGTTCTCCTCGAAAGTTATGTTAAATGGAAGTGATCTTGGTGTTGGGGTCGGACGCTCAAAGAAAGAAGCCGAACAAATGGCCGCTCAAAAAGCACTTATAAACTTAAAAGATCGTAATGAAAAAGAATCCTGAT
Source organism: Anaerobacillus sp. QJM3NY_17 (assembly GCF_056173665.1). Taxonomy (NCBI): domain Bacteria; kingdom Bacillati; phylum Bacillota; class Bacilli; order Caryophanales; family Bacillaceae; genus Anaerobacillus; species Anaerobacillus sp. QJM3NY_17. Next base: position 1,835,659 of record NZ_CM149685.1, read on the forward strand.
CCCAGGATTCTTTTTCATTAGATTCATTCTCTTTTAACTAACGATTTAGGATGCGCGCAATTTGCCTAGTTCAGCTAAGATTGCCTGCATTTCTGCAACACTAAGTGATTGTTTTTTGTTTAACATCACATAGATTTCATGAATATCTTCATAAGAAGATAAATCGAATGATTCTGGCTTAATCATGCCAGAATTGATCACCTGCATTTTTTCTTTAATGCTCTCGACCATAAATGCTAGATTTTCTTCTGATTTAATGGAAAGATCCATTCGTAACACCTGCCTTATTCATTTGACTTAATTAATGACGACATGTCGCCATGCTATGTACCATTTCCCAATCAAGTAACAATGAGAGCATCATTGTCTTGCTTTAGGGTTTTCCTTATTGTAACATGTCTCAGCTCAGTATCGTAGAGGTCATTGTTTTATGATAAAATAAGACAGTTAGTGATGAAAGTAAACCAAACGTTTTGATTCGCATACATAGATGAAACAGATGAGGGGGAAAGATGATGTTCCTCAAACGATTAGATGTAGTCGGCTTTAAGTCATTCGCCGATCGTATTTCAGTTGAGTTTGTCCCAGGAGTAACATCAGTTGTCGGCCCGAACGGGAGCGGCAAAAGTAATATAAATGACGCCATTCGCTGGGTACTTGGTGAACAATCAGCCAAGTCACTTAGAGGCGCTAAAATGGAAGATATCATTTTCGCAGGTAGCGATACGAGAAAGGCGGTAAACTTAGCAGAAGTAACGCTTACGCTTGATAATACAAATCAATATCTACCGATTGACTATAATGAGGTTAGTGTCACGAGGCGTGTATATCGATCGGGAGATAGCGAGTATTTATTAAATAACCAGACATGTCGTTTAAAAGATATCATTGAGCTCTTCATGGATTCTGGGCTAGGGAAAGAATCATTTTCCATTATTGGTCAAGGTAGAATTGAAGAGATTCTTAGTAGCAAATCTGAAGAACGTCGCAAGATTTTTGAAGAAGCTGCGGGCGTGTTGAAATATAAAACCCGCAAGACGAAGGCGGAAACTCGTTTAAAAGAGACAGAAGATAACCTCCATCGCGTCGAGGATATTCTTTATGAGCTGGAGGATCAAGTTGAACCACTCCGCATGCAGGCATCGATCGCCAAAGATTACTTGCAAAAGCGAGAAGACTTGGAAAAGATTGAAGCGGCACTAACGGTTCATGAAATTGAAGAGTATCATCAATCATGGAAGCAAAAGAAAGCTGAATTGGATTCGTTAAAGCAGAGAGAAAGCAGTCTCGGCGATTCCATTAAGGTTAAGAAAGAAGAGCTAACGAATATTAGATTAAAGCTTGATCAGTCTGAGAGTAATTTAGAAGCTTATCAGCAGCAGCTCCTTGATACGAGTGAAGAGTTAGAGAAGCTTGAAGGAAAGAAAGAAGTGCTTAAGGAACGGAAAAAAAATGCGCATCAAAATCGCACTAATTTGAGTGAGCGTATGACGTTTTTACAAGAGAAAAAAAGTTATTATGAGAAAGAAATTGAGCATCACTATAAACGCTTTGATCAGCAAAAGAAAGAATTAAGTGACTTAAAGGCCAGTCTTAGAAAAGAAACAGAGCTTCTTTCTGATATTGAGCAAGACATTGAACAAGAACTTGATCGTATGAAATCGGATTACTTCGAGCTACTTAACGAACAAGCGTCGATTCGAAACGAAAACCGCTATCTTCAAGATCAGCTTTCTGTTCTTAATCAGCGTAAGGAGCGACTGGATGGAGATAATCATAAATACATTGAAGAACGAAGCGCTGTGGACGAAAAGAAGGAGGAACGTTCTGCAAAATTAGCCGAATCCAAGAAGCTACTTGAAGCTCACGTGTCTCGGTTCTATAAAAGCAAGCATGACGTGGAAGAGAAAAAGAAAGAGCTTGGTGAGAAAGAATCTAAGCTTTATCAAGCTTATCAATATATTCAACAATACAAGTCTAAGAAAGAAATGTTAGAAGAAATGCAGGATGATTATGCTGGTTTCTTCCAGGGTGTTAAAGAAGTACTCAAAGCTCGCGAAGACCTTACTGGGATTGAAGGGGCAGTTGCGGAACTAATAACAGTACCTAAAGATGTAGAAACAGCGCTTGAAACGGCCCTTGGCGGTGCGATGCAGAATGTCGTTGTTCGTGATGAGGCTGCAGGAAGACAGGCGATCTCATTCTTGAAGAAGAACCGTTCCGGAAGAGCCACTTTCCTTCCGCTGTCAGTCGTGAAATCAAGAAAAATTTCGAACTATGATTTAGATCGTGCTAAGGAAAATGAAGCTTTCGTAGGCGTGGCTTCCGAACTCATCACATACGATCCGAAGTATCAGGCCGTGATGGAGAACTTATTAGGCTCTGTTCTCGTAGCTAAAGACCTAAAGGGTGCAAACGAACTTGCAAAAATCATGCAATATCGAACGCGCGTCGTAACCCTTGAAGGTGATGTTGTTAATCCAGGTGGCTCTATGAGCGGAGGTAGTGTGAAGCAAAAATCATCATCGCTTCTAAGTCGTCAGCGAGATCTTGAACTACTGATCAACAAACTTGACGATATGCAGAAGAAGACCGCTGTAGCCGAGCAGGAGATCAAGCAGGATAAAGCAATATTAGCGGATCTTGAAGAGAACCTTGATGAAATGCGCGAACGAGGAGAGAATCTTAGACTTGAAGAACAGTCTCTTCTTGGTGATTTGAGAGCAATTGAAGGAGACGAACGGAACACAAACGAACGTCTGCAGCTGTACGATCGAGAGAAGAAAGCGATCGATGAGGAAGTAGAAACTCATCAGAAGCGGCACGTTTATTTGACCGAACGTCTTGAGGTGATTACTCAACAAGCAGAAGAACTTGAAGGTAAGATCGAGAACCTGACTGCTAAGAAACAAACGCAGCAAACGTCTCGTGAGACAATACAAACTGAGATCACAGACCTTAAAGTGAAAGTGGCGGAGCACCAGCAATCATTCCAGAATCAGAAAGAGACGCTGGACCGCTTAACGTCTGAACAAAATGAAACGAATGCTCAGCTAACCGAAACAACCGAAGAATTTACGCTCCTATCAGAAGCTATGTCTTCCAATTCTAATGGTGAGGAGAAGCTTGACCAAAATATCGTCTCATTCCGATCTGAGAAAGAGAAGCTTCTTACAACACTACAGAATGAACGTGAAGTGAAGTTATCTTTACAACAGGAGATTGAATCTGTCAGTAGCAAGCTCGATCTATTAATCGCAGAGGAAAAGCAGCTTTCAGGATTAATGCAGGCCGTTGAGGTGCGGATTAACAGACTTGATGTAGAACTTGAGAACAGGTTAGCTATTTTAAGTGAAGAGTATGGACTGACTTATGAAGCGGCGAAAGAAAAGCACATTCTTACACTGGAACCTGAAGATGCTAAGCGTAAGCTAAAGCTCATTAAGCTAGAAATTGATGAGCTTGGTACCGTTAATCTTGGTGCGATAGATGAGTATGAACGAGTGAATGATCGCTATACGTTTCTTAGTGAACAGCAAGCGGATCTTCTTCAAGCGAAAAAAACATTGTATGATGTGATCGAGGAAATGGATCAAGAAATGAAAAAGCGCTTTGAAGATACATTTACTAAAATACGAGCGCAGTTCCAAATTGTCTTTAAGGAATTGTTTGGTGGAGGTAAAGCAGATCTCGTACTAACAGATCCGGATAATCTTCTTTCAACAGGCGTGGATATATTAGCACAACCGCCAGGGAAGAAACTTCAACATTTAGCGCTTCTATCGGGAGGAGAACGAGCTTTCACGGCCATCGCTCTCTTATTCTCGATTTTAAAAGTTCGACCTGTTCCGTTTTGCGTCCTGGATGAAGTAGAAGCAGCGCTAGACGATGCGAACGTCAATCGATTTGCGAAATATTTAAAGCAATTTAGTGAAAAAACGCAGTTTATTGTGATTACACACAGAAAAGGTACAATGGAAGAGTCTGATGTTCTATATGGCGTTACAATGCAAGAGTCAGGTGTATCCCGACTCGTTTCCGTTAGACTTGAAGAATCGAAGCAATTAATATCGCAATAATGAGTAGGGGGATTAAACGTGAGTTTTTTTAAAAAGTTAAAAGACAAGTTCACAACACAAACAGATGAAGTAAGCGGAAAATTTAAAGACGGTCTTGAGAAAACAAGAACGTCTTTCTCAACAAAAATGAATAACCTCGTAAAAAACTATCGCAAAGTTGATGAAGATTTTTTTGAAGAGCTAGAGGAGCTTCTTATCAGTGCCGATGTGGGTGTTGCGACTGTAATGGATCTCATTGACGTATTAAAAGATGAAGCGAGAACGCGTAACATTAAAGATACGAAGGAACTGCAAAGCGTTATTTCAGAAAAGTTAGCAGAACTTCTTCATAAGTCTGATGAAGATGGCTCTCTTAATGTACAAGAAGAAGGTTTAACGGTTTTCTTGTTCGTTGGAGTTAATGGGGTAGGAAAGACAACTACTATTGGAAAGCTCGCACATAAGTTTAAACAAGAAGGAAAGAAAGTGGTTCTTGCAGCGGGGGATACGTTCCGAGCAGGAGCAATTGAGCAATTAGAAGTATGGGGTGAACGAGCTGAAGTTGATGTGATTAAACACCAAGCAGGCTCAGATCCAGCAGCAGTTGTATTCGATGCTGTTCAATCTGCTAAATCACGAAACGCAGATATATTGCTTTGTGATACAGCGGGGCGTCTTCAGAACAAAGTAAACCTTATGAATGAGCTAGAAAAAGTAAAACGTGTGATTCAACGTGAAGTGCCATCAGGTCCACATGAGGTGATTCTCGTTCTAGATGCCACTACAGGACAAAATGCGATGAGTCAGGCGAAGCAATTTGGACAATCAACAGACGTGTCTGGCATTGCGTTAACCAAGCTTGATGGAACAGCAAAAGGTGGAATCGTGCTTGCCATTCGACACGAACTTGATATCCCTGTTAAACTCGTAGGCCTAGGGGAGAAAATGGATGATTTGCAGGAGTTTGATCCTGATACATTCGTATACGGACTCTTCTCCTCTATCATTGAAGAAGAGGAAGAAAACGAAGAATAAATTCTAAATTATTTGTGTTAAGAAAAAATCTTGACAAATAAAATGACGCATAGTAATATAATTAACGTAAAGGTGATTACCTTAACAAGGGGCTGTTAACAATGCTAGAGAAAACGATGAGAATTAACTCGTTATTCGACTTTTATCAGTCGCTTTTAACACCGAAACAGCGTAATTATATGGCATTGTATTACCTTGATGATTATTCACTTGGTGAAATCGCAGAAGAATTTCAAGTTAGCCGTCAGGCTGTCTATGATAACATTAAGCGAACTGAACAAATGATAGAAGAATATGAAGCAAAACTGTTGCTATTCGAGCGTTATATCAAAAGGCAAGAGCTGTTAGAAAAGCTTAGAGAAGCGATCGCGAGTGAGAATGAACACTCGAAGGCGCTGCCGTTGATTACATCGCTTGAAAAACTGGATTAGGAGGCGGCGAACATGGCATTTGAAGGGTTAGCCGACCGACTGCAAGACACCCTGCAGAAGATACGCGGTAAAGGGAAAGTAACGGAAGCTGACGTCAAAGAAATGATGCGCGAAGTAAGGTTAGCCTTGCTTGAAGCCGATGTTAACTTTAAAGTCGTAAAACAGTTTATCAATAAGGTCAAAGAGCGCGCCGTCGGACAGGAAGTTATGAAAAGCCTGACGCCAGGGCAGCAGGTCATTAAAGTCGTTAATGAAGAGCTGACAGCGCTAATGGGTGGCGAACAGAGCAAAATTGCTGTTTCAAGTCGCCCGCCGACTGTTATTATGATGGCCGGACTACAGGGTGCAGGTAAGACGACTACTGTCGGGAAGCTTGCAAACCATTTACGTAAAAATCACAACCGTAAACCACTATTAGTAGCGGCGGATATCTATCGTCCTGCTGCGATTAACCAGCTTGAAACGCTTGGTAAACAACTTAGTATGCCGGTGTTCTCGATGGGCGATCAGGTTAGTCCGGTTGAGATTGCTACTAAAGCAATCGAAAAAGCAAAAGAAGAGCATCTTGACTATGTCATTATTGACACAGCCGGTCGATTGCATATTGATGAAAATCTAATGCAAGAGCTAAAAGATGTTAAAGAAGCTGTTACGCCTGACGAAGTTTTCCTTGTCGTTGATTCAATGACAGGACAGGACGCTGTGAATGTAGCCGAAAGCTTTAATGATGCGCTTGATATAACAGGTGTCATTCTAACAAAGCTTGATGGTGACACGCGCGGTGGTGCTGCACTTTCGATCAAGTCTGTAACAGATAAACCGATCAAGTTTGCTGGTATGGGTGAGAAGCTCGATGCACTTGAACCGTTTCATCCTGAGAGAATGGCATCGCGAATTCTCGGAATGGGAGACGTTTTAACGCTCATTGAAAAAGCCCAGACTTCAGTAGATGAAGACAAAGCAAAAGAACTTGAGAAAAAGATGCGAACGATGAGCTTTACGTTCGATGATTTCCTTGATCAGCTTGGTCAGGTTCGAAGCATGGGACCGCTTGATGAATTGATGGACATGATTCCTGGAATGAATAAAAAAGCCATGAAAAATGTCAGTGTTGATGAGAAGCAAATTGGCCGAGTTGAAGCCATTATTCAATCCATGACAACTCGCGAGAAAGAAGAGCCTGATCTCATCAATGCGAGTCGCAAAAAAAGAATTGCCGTCGGTAGTGGAACATCTGTGCAAGATGTCAATCGTCTCTTGAAACAATTTGACGAGATGAAGAAGATGATGAAACAGATGACCAACATGTCTAAAGGCGGTAAGAAAAAAGGTAAGGGCATGAATTTCCCATTCATGCAATAAAAATGAAGTAAATTTTCTCTTTACAAGAGTATAAATTTATGATATTATATTTATTTATGTGAATATTTTTGGAGGTGAAACACATGGCAGTTAAAATTCGTTTAAAGCGTATGGGTGCTAAAAGAGCTCCTTACTATCGCGTAGTTGTTGCTGATTCACGTGCACCACGTGACGGACGCTTCATCGAGGAAATCGGTACTTACAATCCGGTTGCTAATCCAGTTGAAGTGAAAATCAACGAAGAGAAAGCTCTTGATTGGATGCTTAAAGGCGCTAAGCCTTCTGATACAGTACGTAACTTATTCTCCACTGCAGGTCTTATGGAGAAGCTTCACAACGCAAAAAACACAAAGTAATTTAACACCTTAGAGGAGGCTTTCTTGAAAGCCTCCTTTGGTGTATCTAGGTCCATCATTTTTAAAAAGGTGGTAGAGTATAATGGAAGCCCTGGTTGAAACAATTGTAAAAGCTCTTGTCGATTATCCTGATGATGTTCGTGTTGAAAAAGAAGAGACAAGCAGTTTGGATATATACAAGCTTCACGTTCATGCAGAGGACACAGGAAAAGTGATTGGGAAGCAGGGAAAGGTCGCTCGATCAATTCGTACGGTGATGAACGCCGCTGCTGTTCAGTCCAATAAACGTGTACAGTTGGAGATACTTTAGGGGGAGATGAAACTCCTCTTTTTTTGTTTTGGCTCACTCGAATGAACCTTTCAATTCACGTGCCTTTCACCAGATTCATAATCCATATCTAACGTTTATAAAAACTCTCATTGTTCGTAAGGGTTCTTTTTTTATGATAAGCTATATTATCTTATAGTGATGATATCTCGATTTTTGGCTCAATTGAATGAAATATCTGTTTCACTTGCCTTAGCCAAAAATCAATAACATTTATTAACATAGCCTTATGAGAACGTGGATTTAACATCAAATACGAAGGCTTTCCCTTTCAAAAGACTTGGCCAGAAGCCAGGTTTTTCTATTGCATCTATTTATCATGTGAAAATCAGGTCCTATTTACATATGGAGGGCAGCGAGATGAAAATCATTGTAACGTATGATGTGAAACAAATTTTAACTGAAGAAAGCCGGGCTTCCTATCTAGATGAATGGCAAAAAGAACATGCCTCTCTTCTGCGGGAATGTGATCATCTTCAATTTGAAATGAAGCGCCTGCAAAAAAAACGCCCTTCTGATCAAAAGTGGATAGCTGATCAATTCGATAAAGAAATTCGGACAAGATCTGAACGAATGTCATTCCTTGATTTCAAAATGGATCAACTTGATCAGTTGACTTTAGGTTCTGAAATTCACGATGGTGAAATTCAATCCATTCAGGAAGTTCAAATTGGTGACGAGTGGCATGGAAGAGAGCAAAAAGGTAAAATAGTCGTAAAAGATGGGGTTGTGCAAAGCATCTTCCCTGACTCAAAAGGAAAGGATATTATGATATGACAGAATGGCTTAATGTAGGAAAGATCGTGAATACACATGGCGTGCGAGGTGAAGTACGCGTTATTTCTAGAACTGATTTTCCAGAGGAGCGTTATGCAATAGGCAACAAGCTGTACTTGTTTAAGGATGATGAGCCTGTATCTTTAACAGTTTCATCACATAGAAAGCATAAGCAGTTTGATTTGCTTACATTTGAAGGGTTTCACAATATAAACGAAGTACAGCACATGAAAGAAGGTATTCTGAAAGTAAAGGAAGATCAAGGCGGCAAGCTATCAAAAGAAGAATTCTACTACCGTGATATTATCGGGCTTGAAGTTCATACTGAAGATGGCGAATATCTTGGTAAGGTAAAAGAAATTCTTTCACCAGGAGCAAATGATGTTTGGGTTGTTCAAACTGCTGGCGGGGGTAAGGATCTTTTGTTACCATACATCGAGCAAGTGGTGAAACGGGTCGATTTAAGTGAAGGGAAAATTACCGTTCATTTAATGGAAGGACTTCGTGATTAGCATGAAGATTGATGTGCTTTCGCTGTTTCCTGAAATGTTCTCAGGTGTATTTAATCATTCGATTCTAAAGCGTGCTCAGGATAATGGGGCTGTGACTTATAATGTGACCAATTTTCGTGACTATAGTTCGAATAAGCACAAAAACGTTGATGATTATCCTTACGGCGGGGGAGCGGGTATGGTGTTGACGCCTCAACCGGTTTTTGATGCTGTCGCCGATCTTTCAGCAGGAAAGCATCCGCGCGTCATTCTGATGTGTCCTCAGGGAGAAAGGTTTACACAAAAGAAAGCGGAAGAGCTTGCGAAGGAAGATCATCTTATTTTCATTTGCGGTCATTATGAAGGATATGATGAGCGTATTCGAGAAAATCTAGTAACGGATGAGATCTCCATTGGTGACTTTGTCTTAACAGGAGGAGAGCTTGGAAGCATGGTCGTTATTGACAGTGTTACAAGGCTTCTCCCTGGAGTACTAGGTAATGATACATCAGCTCCTATGGATTCGTTTAGTAGTGGTTTACTAGAGCACCCTCACTACACACGCCCTGCTGAGTATGCTGGGTTAAACGTGCCTGATGTGCTTCTATCAGGAAATCATGAGGCTATTCGTAAGTGGCGTCTTAAGGAATCGTTAAGGCGCACGTGGAATAGAAGACCGGATCTTCTTAGAGAGAAAGACTTGACGAAGGAAGAAGAGAAATTTCTTCAAGATATTAAGCGAGAAAAAGAGTGAATTCATTCTTGTAATCTAAAAAGTGCTATGCTATGATAACAGTTGTGGCATTAGTCACGTTATTACGATGTTCCGCTGTAATGAAAGATTATTTATATGAGCATCTGTGTGGAAGGAGGGTTACTTGATGCACAAGTTAATCCAGGATATCACAAAAGACCAACTTAAGTCGGATCTTCCTAATTTCCGACCAGGAGATACTGTGAAAGTTCACGTTAAAGTTGTCGAAGGTACTCGTGAGCGTATCCAGTTATTCGAAGGTGTTGTGATTAAACGACGTGGTGGCGGAATCAGTGAAACATTTACAGTTCGTAAGATTTCTTACGGAGTAGGTGTTGAGCGTACATTCCCTGTACATTCACCGAAAGTTGCTAAGCTTGAAGTTGCTCGTCGCGGTAAAGTTCGCCGTGCTAAGCTATACTACTTGCGTGCACTTCGTGGTAAAGCCGCTCGTATTAAAGAAATTCGATAAAGTTAGACGCGAAAGGGAGCTTGCATTGTCAGGCTCCTTTTTTCTATTGAAAAAAACTCATGTGAAATAAGTAACTTTCTATGATAAAATAAAGCGGGTTATAAAGGTTTGTAGGAAAGGCTAGAGGGGAAAGAAATAGGTAAAAAAGACCCTTTCATTAGGAGGAACGAGCATGAAAAGCACCAAATCAGCAGAGAAGAAAGATTCCTGGGAGTGGATACGTGCGCTCATCATTGCTTTTATACTAGCAGGAGCCGTTCGCTATTTTATTTTTGCTCCCATTGTTGTTGATGGCGAAAGCATGATGCCGACATTACAGGATCGTGATCGGATGATCGTGAACAAAATCAGCTATAATATTGGTGATGCTGAACGTTTCGATATCATTGTATTCGAGGCACCTGAAGGTAAAGATTATATTAAACGAGTGATTGGTCTGCCTGGAGATAAAGTGGAATACAAAGGTGATATGCTTTACGTAAATGGTGAAGCGGTTAAGGAGCCCTATCTAGAACCATATAAAGATGATTTGTTAGAAGGGAACTTAACGTACGATTTTGATTTAACTGGTGTAACTGGTGAAGCTACAGTTCCAGAAGGACAATTGTTTGTGATGGGGGACAATCGCCAGCATAGTAAAGATAGTCGTTCCATTGGCTTCGTTCCTGTTGAAAAAGTTGTCGGAGAAGCAAACGTTATTTTTTGGCCCTTAAATGATATACAAGTAATGGAGTGAGGATCTAGAATTTTTTGATACCTCATGATTTGAGAATAGGTGGAGATGGCATGACGATTCAATGGTTTCCCGGACATATGGCAAAAGCACGCCGGGAGATTACCGAGAAGCTTAAAATGATTGATGTTGTAATTGAACTAGTGGATGCACGCATCCCGCTTGCTTCAAGGAATCCGATGATTGATGAAATAGTTTCTTCAAAGCCAAGACTAATTTTGCTTAATAAAGCAGATATGGCGGATGATCAGAAAACAACTGAATGGAAACACTATTTTCAATCGCAAGGACATAAAGCATTGGCAATTGATTCGCAAACCGGTAAAGGCGTGAAAAGTATTCCTGCAGCAGCAAGAGAGCTAATGAGTGATAAGATTGATCGGATGATCGAGAAGGGCATGAAGCCGCGTGCGGTTCGGGCCTTAATCTTAGGAATTCCTAACGTTGGGAAATCTACCTTGATCAACCGTTTAGCGGGGAAGAAGATTGCTAAAACAGGAGATCGACCAGGTATTACGAAAAAGCAGCAGTGGATCAAAGTAGGCGATGAAATGGACCTTCTCGACACGCCAGGTATTTTATGGCCTAAGTTTGAAGATCAGATAACCGGATATAAACTGGCTGCTACCGGAGCGATTAAAGATGAAATCCTGGATTTTCAGGATATTTCGGTATATGTGCTCAAATTCATGAGTGAATATTATCCTAATCGCTTGAAGGATCGCTACCACCTTGAGGATATACCTGAAGATGTTGTAGAGTTGTTTGATGAAATTGGGAAAAAACGTGGCTTTTTAATGAGTGGCGGCTGGATTGATTACGATAAAACAGCTGAGACCGTGCTTCGTGAGCTTCGAAGTGGTAAATTGGGCGATGTGACACTTGAAACGCCAGAAAGGTAAGGCCATGAGCCTTACCTTTTTTAAATGAACTGAAGAGAAAGAGGAGATTCAATGAGTGAAAAACTAAAGTCAATTAAAGAAATTACCCAGATGTTGAAGCAAGGGCAATATACTAACGATGATTGGGAAGCATGGAAACAGGATACACGCAAAGGTGTGATGAGCTTAATTGCTAGAGAAGGAAAGAAAGAGCAAGAAAAAATAAAAATACTTCAAATGCATGAAGAGATGAGCGTCTTAGAAGCTCATTACAGAGAACAAGGTCGTCTTGCTATAGCGGGAGTCGATGAGGTAGGAAGAGGCCCTTTAGCAGGCCCTGTGGTTGCTTCAGCGGTCATATTAAACCCTGATGTACCTATTCTTGGGCTGCAGGATTCAAAAAAACTGTCTCATGCGAAACTCAATGACTTGTTTGATCAGATACATAAGGATGCTATTTCAATTGGAATTGGCGTTGTTAGTTCAAGTGAAATTGATGAATTAAATATTTATCAAGCAACCAAAAAAGCAATGCAACAAGCCGTTGAGGGATTGAACGTCCAAGCTGATTTCTTACTAGTGGATGCCATGCACATCCCACTACAAATCGATCAGGAATCGCTCATTAAAGGTGACGCGAGAAGTGTTAGTATTGCAGCAGCCTCAATCGTTGCGAAGGTGACACGTGACCGCATGATGGTAAAATTAGCAGAAACTTATCCTCAATATGGATTTGAGCGACATGTGGGGTATGGAACGAAAGAACATCTCGCTGCTCTTGATCAATATGGTGTCACGGATGCACATCGAAAATCATTTGCTCCTGTAAGAGATCGCTTAGGCTTGGTATAAATGGTGTATGAATAGGCTGAAACAGTTGATACTATACCTATTCTAGTGTGAAGGAGCAATCATTTGTGAAAGATCCAGGACGTCCAGACAAAAACGACTCGTTTTATGAAGAAGCCGGAGAGGAATTTGGAGTTTACACACCTGCGGCCGCAAGAGAATTAACGATTACGGATCATAAAAAAAGAGAGCAAGAGAACTCACCTAAAAAAGCAGGAAGAGACGAACGGGAAGAGGGGAGATAGCCCCTCTTCTTTTTTTGTAATTTTAGTCATCAATCTTGTTTCATCAATAAAAAGTTGAAAGTTTCGAGTATCGGTGAGACTCACGCAGCGTTTTTTGCGAAAAGTGGCAATTTTTACATCTAAGAAAGAGCGAAACAATCGCCATACAGCTACTTTCCTGTATAAATTGGAACAATATTTGCAAGAAAGAACAGAGACTTTATGCAAAAGGGTAGACAATCGGTGTGAATTTTCTATACAATGAAAACGTCGTCAAAGATTTGATTGACTAGGATAGGAGGATGAGAGAATGAATATCCATGAATATCAAGGAAAAGAAGTCCTAAGAAGCTACGGGGTATCAGTCCCTAATGGACAAGTCGCATACTCCGCGAAAGAAGCTGTGGACGTTGCAAAACAATTAGACAGCAAAGTTTACGTTGTAAAAGCACAAATCCACGCAGGTGGTCGAGGAAAAGCTGGCGGTGTTAAAATTGCCAAGAACCTTGAGGAAGTTCGTACATACGCTGAGGAGATCCTCGGAAAAACACTAGTTACTCATCAAACGGGACCAGAAGGCAAGGAAGTAAAGCGCTTACTTATTGAAGAAGGTTGCGATATTAAACAGGAATATTACGTTGGTCTAGTACTTGACCGTGTAACGTCAAGAGTGGTCATGATGGCATCTGAAGAAGGCGGAACTGAAATTGAAGAAGTGGCTGAACACAGCCCAGAGAAAATCTTCAAAGAAGTGATCGATCCAGCTGTAGGTCTTCAGGGTTACCAGGCTAGAAGACTAGCATTTAATATTAATATCCCGAAAGAACAAATCAATAAAGCAGTGAAGTTTATGCTTGGTTTATACAAAGTTTTTGTAGAAAAAGATGCTTCAATTGCGGAAATCAATCCTCTTGTAACAACTGGGGATGGGAACGTAATGGCTCTTGATGCTAAATTAAACTTTGATCCAAATGCGCTCTATCGCCATAAAGATATCCTTGAACTTCGTGATCTTGATGAAGAGGATTCAAAGGAAATCGAAGCATCAAAATATGAGCTTAGCTACATTGCTCTTGATGGTAATATCGGCTGCATGGTTAACGGTGCAGGGCTTGCAATGTCTACGATGGATATTATCAAGCATTACGGCGGCGACCCCGCTAACTTCCTTGACGTTGGGGGCGGCGCAACAGCTGAGAAAGTGACGGAAGCCTTCAAAATCATCCTATCAGACAAAAATGTTAAAGGTATTTATGTAAACATTTTTGGTGGGATCATGAAGTGTGACGTTATTGCTGAAGGTGTTGTAGAAGCTACGAAGCAAGTAGGTCTTGAAATTCCGCTTGTTGTTCGTCTTGAAGGCACAAATGTTGATCTTGGAAAGCAAATCCTGAAAGATTCTGGATTAAATATTACCGCTGCTGAGTCTATGGCTGACGGCGCGGAAAAAATCGTTTCATTAGTGAAGTAGAAAGGCGGGACTAGGAATGAGCGTATACATTAATCAAGATACAAAAGTCATCGTTCAAGGAATTACAGGATCAGTTGGTTTATTTCATACACAGCAAATGCTTGAGTATGGTACGAAAATTGTTGGTGGTGTAACGCCAGGTAAGGGCGGTACTGAAGTGGAAGGCGTTCCCGTATTTGATACAGTTGAGCAAGCTGTTCAAAAAACTGGTGCTAATGCTTCTGTCATCTATGTTCCGCCTGCTTTTGCAGCAGATGCGATCATGGAAGCGGTAGACGCTGAAATGGACCTTGCGATTTGTATTACGGAAGGTATTCCTGTCATCGATATGGTGAAAGTAAAGCGTTATATGGAAGGAAAGAAAACACGTCTTGTAGGACCGAACTGTCCTGGTGTGATTACTCCTGATGAATGTAAAATTGGTATTATGCCTGGATACATTCACAAAAAAGGTCACGTAGGAGTGGTTTCTCGTTCTGGTACATTAACGTATGAAGCTGTTCATCAGCTTTCTGAATCAGGAATCGGTCAATCCACTGCTGTTGGAATCGGCGGAGATCCTGTTAACGGAACGAACTTTATCGATGTCTTGCAAGCTTTCAACGAAGATGAAGATACGTACGCCGTCATTATGATCGGCGAAATCGGTGGTACGGCAGAAGAAGAAGCGGCAGAATGGGTGAAAGCAAACATGACAAAGCCTGTCGTTGGATTTATCGGTGGCCAAACGGCGCCTCCAGGAAAGCGCATGGGTCATGCCGGTGCAATTATTTCTGGCGGTAA
The DNA here is from genome assembly GCF_056173665.1 of Anaerobacillus sp. QJM3NY_17. Lineage (NCBI taxonomy): Bacteria > Bacillati > Bacillota > Bacilli > Caryophanales > Bacillaceae > Anaerobacillus > Anaerobacillus sp. QJM3NY_17. The sequence goes on from NZ_CM149685.1 coordinate 1,850,664, forward strand.
AGGGACAGCTGACGAGAAGATCAAAACAATGGAGTCGTGCGGAATTAAAGTCGCACCTACACCTGCTGTAATGGGCGAAACGCTCATCTCTGTTCTTGAAGATAAAGGATTACTAGAGAAGTGCACAACACATAAGGCTTAATGGTAATAGCTCCCGTTCGGGAGCTATTTCTCTTATACATAACGAGAAATAATACATTTTAATGCTGATAGGGGAGAGGCATGGTTGAGAACGTTTAGAAGCCGGTTAATTCAGTTACATCAGTGCCGAGGAACTGACTGGAAAGTGCTGCGTTCATTTCTTACATTTGACCCAACGCTTCAAAGCATATATGATATGTCTGCTACTCAGTTAAGACAATTTCACATACCAGGAGAGCATGCGAGCTTATTATATGAAGATCTTCATATGAAAAAACCATGGAGGTTTTCTCATATTAAAGCAGGGGAAATTCGGGCTATTACGAGATTTGACGAAGCATACCCTGAAAGGCTTTCGCATATTTATGATGCACCGTGGGTTATATATTGTATCGGTAACACCGCGCTTCTTAATGAACAACGAGCCCTTAGTGTCGTCGGATCAAGAAATCATTCGCGTGATGCGGAAGCGATGATGAAACTTATTTTAACGCCAATCGTAACGAAAGGTTGGACGATCGTAAGTGGTCTTGCTCTCGGTGTTGATACTCTTGCACACCGGATCGCGCTTGATCACGATGCAGAAACGATTGCCGTCCTTGGAAGCGGGTTTAAGCATATCTACCCTAAAGAAAATCAGCTGCTTGCTTCAATAATTGCCAAAAACGGTCTTCTGCTTTCAGAATATCCACCAGATAGGGGACCAGAAAAACATCAGTTTCCTGAGCGGAATCGAATTATTAGCGGATTATCGCTTGGAACGTTTATTGTAGAAGCAAGAAAACGAAGTGGTTCGTTGATTACTGCTGATCAAGCGATGGATCAGGGACGAGAAGTTTTTTGCTTACCAGGCAGGATGACTGACTCGTACTTTGAAGGAACAAATCGACTTATTCAGCAGGGGGCTAAGCTAGTATTAGAGGCAAAAGATATACTTGATGAATTACCGAATTTTCATGAAAATGAAACTAGCACTATTTGACAAACGAGTTTTGACTATTTAATAATAAGGAAGATTTTAAAATTTACCTCAATGGGGGGAGGAAACGTATTGTGGCAGATTATCTAGTTATTGTTGAATCTCCCGCTAAAGCAAAAACAATTGAAAAATATTTAGGAAAGAAATATCAGGTGAAAGCCTCATTAGGTCATGTCATTGACCTGCCAAGAAGTCAGATGGGCGTTGATGTGGAAAACAACTATGCTCCTAAATATATAACAATACGCGGGAAAGGCCCTGTCCTTAAGGAAATTAAAGATGCAGCCAAAAAAGCGAAGAAAGTCTATCTCGCAGCTGACCCCGATCGCGAAGGGGAAGCGATTGCGTGGCATCTAGCTCACAGTTTGAAGATTGATGAGCAAACTGAATGCCGGGTCGTATTTAACGAAATTACAAAAGATGCGGTAAAGGATGCTTTCAAGCAGCCGAGACCAATTAACATGGATTTAGTGGATGCACAGCAAGCGCGTCGAGTACTTGACCGTCTTGTTGGGTATAACATCAGTCCATTATTATGGAAAAAAGTGAAGAAAGGCCTAAGTGCTGGACGAGTTCAATCCGTTGCAGTTCGCCTTATCATTGAAAGAGAGAAAGAGATTCAGAATTTCCAGGCAGAAGAATATTGGAAAATCAAAGCTTCTTTCGAAAAAGATGGAGAGCAATTCGAAGCTGGGTTTTACGGAGTGGATGGAAAGAAAACAGATCTTCAATCACGTGAAGACGTCGACAACGTGTTAAAGCGCATTGAAGGAGATCAGTTTGAGATCCAATCCGTTCAAAAGAAAGAACGTAAGCGAAACCCAGCCCTTCCATTTACAACATCTTCTCTTCAACAGGAAGCAGCAAGAAAGTTAAACTTCAGAGCGAAGAAAACAATGATGCTTGCTCAGCAGCTTTACGAGGGGATTGCGATTGGTAAACAAGGTACAGTCGGTTTAATTACGTACATGAGAACTGACTCAACACGCATCTCTGAAACAGCGAAGGATGAAGCGAAGGAATACATTCAAGGTAAATATGGAGACACATACTTATCAGCTAAAAAGCCTGCTAAGAAACAATCAGGTAAATCCCAAGATGCTCACGAAGCGGTTCGACCGACATCGGTTATGCGTGATCCATCTGAGATGAAGGCTTACTTAAAGCGCGATCAGCTCCGTTTATACAAGCTCATCTGGGAGCGTTTTGTAGCCAGTCAGATGGCACCGGCTATTATGGACACGATGAGTGTTGATCTTGAGAACAACGGAACGATCTTCCGTGCGACTGGTTCTAAAGTGAAATTCAAAGGGTTTATGAAGGTGTACGTTGAAGGAAACGACGACAATAAAAAGGAAGAAGATAAAATGCTTCCTGACCTTGAAGAAGGCATGGATGTTTCTACGTCAGAAATTGATCCTTCTCAGCACTTCACACAGCCACCGCCGAGATATTCAGAAGCTCGCCTTGTTAAAACAATGGAAGAACTCGGTATAGGCCGCCCTTCTACTTACGCTCCTACGCTTGATACGATTCAACGTCGAGGGTATGTGGCGTTAGAAGATAAGAAATTTGTGCCAACTGAGCTCGGTGAAATTGTATTAGAACTGATTTTGGAGTTCTTCCAGGATATCATCAATATTGAATTCACTGCTGGATTAGAAAATGATCTTGACAAAATTGAGGATGGCGATGCAGAATGGATTTCTGTCATCAATGAATTTTATCAAAACTTCGAAAAGCGGCTGAAAGTAGCCGAGGAAGAAATGAAGGAAGTCGAGATTAAAGATGAACCCGCTGGAGAAGATTGTGAGAAGTGTGGTTCACCTATGGTCATCAAGATGGGACGCTATGGGAAATTCATGGCTTGCTCAAACTTTCCTGATTGCCGTAATACAAAACCAATCCTTAAAGAAGTTGGCGTTACCTGTCCGAAGTGTAAAGAAGGTAATGTTGTAGAGCGAAAAAGTAAAAAGAACCGTCTTTTCTATGGTTGCGATCGTTTTCCTGAATGTGATTTTCTTTCATGGGATAAACCAATCAAGAGACCATGTCCTAAATGCGGTGATTTACTTGTCGAGAAGAAAACGAAGAAAAAGAAAGAAATCAAATGCGTAAACTGCGATTTCGTTGAAGAAGAAAACTAGTAAGGGGTTATGGCAATGAGTAAACATGTGACGGTAATCGGTGCCGGACTTGCTGGAAGTGAAGCAGCGTGGCAACTTGCAAAGCAAGGAGTGGACGTTCATCTCTATGAGATGCGTCCTAAGAAGCAAACGCCTGCTCACCATACCGATAAATTTGCTGAGCTAGTATGTAGTAATTCACTAAGAGCGAATACGTTAACAAATGCAGTCGGCGTTTTAAAGGAAGAAATGCGTCGAATGGATTCAGTTATCATTAAGTCTGCTGACGAATGTGCCGTTCCGGCTGGTGGTGCACTGGCTGTGGATCGTCATGAATTCGCTGCGAAGGTAACGGAGAATGTTAAAAACCATCCAAACGTAACGGTTTTTTCGGAAGAGTGTACAAAAATCCCTGAAGGGCCAACAATTATAGCGACAGGCCCGCTAACTTCTAAGGATCTCTCAGATCAGTTAAAGGCTTTAAGCGGAGAAGAGTACCTATACTTTTATGATGCTGCTGCTCCTATTATCGAAACGGAAAGCATTGATATGGAGAAAGTGTATAAGAAGTCACGCTATGATAAGGGAGAGGCAGCTTACTTAAACTGTCCAATGACGGAAGAAGAATTTAATACGTTCTATGAAGCACTTATTTCAGCTGAAACGGTTCCGCTTAAAGAATTTGAGAAGGAAATTTTCTTCGAAGGATGTATGCCAATTGAAGTAATGGCCCAGCGCGGGCAGAAGACGATGACGTTTGGTCCTCTTAAACCTGTGGGTCTTGAGGATCCTAGAACAGGAAAGCGTCCTTACGCTGTCGTTCAACTAAGGCAGGATAATGCTTCTGGTACCCTATATAATATTGTTGGATTCCAAACGCATCTCAAATGGGGACCGCAAAAAGAAGTGATTCGCTTAATTCCTGGACTTGAGAACGCGGACATCGTACGTTATGGCGTAATGCATCGAAATACGTTTATTAACTCTCCGAACTTATTGAAAGCTACTTACCAATACAAAGATCGCGAGAATCTATTCTTTGCAGGTCAAATGACAGGTGTGGAAGGGTACGTAGAATCAGCGGCATCTGGACTAATCGCTGGATTTAACGCTGCTCGACTAATGAAGGATGAAGAGCCGCTAGTGTTTCCTGAAGAAACTGCGCTTGGTAGTCTAGCGAATTATATTACGACGGCTAATCCGGATAACTTCCAACCGATGAATGCTAACTTTGGTTTGTTCCCACCGCTTGAAACGCGAATTAAAGGCAAGAAAGAGCGTAATGAAACGATCGCTAATCGAGCGTTAGAAACAATTCAGAATTTTGTAAAAAGATTGTAAATTCCTATTGCTAAGGCTTCTAAATTGTGATACGATTTAGAAGCCTTTTGAGGTGATAACGATGAATAACAACCAACAAGCTCATATTCAATCATTTTCTGAGTATCTTCAGATTGAGAAGAATTGTTCACCACATACGATCTCAGGTTACTTACAGGACATTGAACATTTCAAGTCTTTTATGAAGCAGCAGACTATCGATGTCTTTGCTGCTGTTTCTTATGCAGATGTCAGAATATATTTGACTGAGCTTCACGAGCGAGGTTACGCAAGAAAAACAGCAGCGAGAAAAATTTCAACGTTACGAAGCTTATATCGATTCCTTTTACGCGAAAACATTGTTGAGATTAATCCATTTACAATGAGCTCACTACCGAAGCAAGAGAAGCGCCTTCCGCAATTTTTGTATGAAAAAGAGCTCAATGTATTGTTTGATACGCCCGATACGTCGAAGCCGCTTGGTCAAAGAGACAGAGCTTTGCTCGAAGTATTGTACGGGTGTGGCATTCGCGTTAGTGAATGCGTTGCGCTTAATTTAGAAGACATTGATTTTGCGATTGGTACCATTTTTGTAATCGGTAAGGGGCGTAAGGAAAGATATGTACCAATTGGTAGTTTCGCTATAGATGCAATAAAAGAGTATTTAGAGGATGGACGAGTAAAACTCGGTTCGTCCGGAAAAGAGCCGACAAAAGCCCTGTTTTTAAACTTTAGAGGTAGTCGCGTGACAGCAAGAGGCGTACGAACAATTTTAGATAAGATTGTGAAAGACGCTTCGCTGCATGTACATATAAGTCCCCATGTGATGAGACACACATTCGCAACACATTTACTGAATGAAGGGGCAGACTTACGATCTGTTCAGGAGCTTTTAGGACATTCCGATTTATCATCTACTCAGATCTATACCCATGTGACGGGAGATCGATTGCGAAATATATACATGAACCATCACCCAAGAGCTTAATAGCTCGGGAGGAGGAACTTATGGGAGACTTTCATTCAACGACGATATTTGCAGTACAGCATAATGGAGAGTGCGCAATGGCCGGTGATGGCCAGGTGACATTTGGCAATGCCGTAGTCATGAAACATACGGCTAAGAAAGTAAGAAGGTTATTTCATGGGAAGGTGGTTGCTGGATTTGCAGGATCAGTTGCGGACGCATTCACTCTTTTTGAGAAATTCGAAAGCAAACTGGAAGAATTCGGCGGTAACCTACAGCGTGCTGCTGTTGAACTCGCAAAAGAGTGGCGCAGTGACCGTGTACTAAGAAAGCTTGAAGCCATGTTAATCGTTATGAATAAGGATGAGCTTCTGCTTATCTCAGGTACTGGTGAAGTGATCGAACCTGATGATGGCATTCTTTCCATTGGTTCAGGTTCTAACTACGCACTTTCAGCAGGTAGAGCTCTTAAGCGATACAGTGATAACAAAACCGCTGAAGAAATTGCGCGGGCCTCTATGGAAATTGCATCAGAAATTTGCGTGTACACAAATGATCAAATTATCGTAGAAACCATTTAGTATATAAACTGTATCTTTGGAGGAGATCGTATGTCTAATCCATTAACACCGAGACAAATTGTTGAAAAGCTTGATCAGTATATAGTTGGTCAGAATGACGCGAAAAAGGCTGTTGCCGTGGCATTGAGAAATCGTTACCGTCGGGGTCTTTTAAGCGATAAACTGAAGGATGAAGTGAATCCAAAAAATATTTTAATGATTGGGCCAACAGGCGTTGGTAAAACTGAAATTGCGCGACGACTGGCTCGTCTTGTCAATGCTCCTTTCATTAAAGTAGAAGCAACGAAATTTACTGAAGTGGGTTATGTAGGCCGAGATGTGGAATCAATGGTTCGCGATCTCGTTGAAACATCAATCAGACTTGTCAAAGAAGACCGAATGGAACAGGTGAAGGGCAGAGCGGAAGAAAATGCGAATAAACGCATTGTGGAACTGCTCGTACCGTCTAATAAGAAGCAGACACAATACAAGAATCCGCTTGAAATGTTATTTGGTAATCAGGGGCAAGAAGAAACAAATACCCAGGCTAGTTCAGAAGATCAGTCGATTGCTTCAAGACGAAAGCAAATAGCTCAACAGCTTGCGCTAGGTGAACTCGAAGATCGGATGATTACTGTTGAAGTGGAAGAACAAAACAATTCCATGATGGACATGTTCCAGGGAGCTGGCATGGAGCAAATGGGTATGAACATGCAGGATATGCTCGGAAATATCATGCCTAAAAAGAAGAAAAAACGTAAGCTTCCGGTGTCAGAAGCACGAAAGGTCTTAACGCAGGATGAAGCAGCAAAACTTGTGGATATGGATGAAGTCGCACAGGATGCAGTTTCAAAGACGGAACAAACGGGTATCATCTTCATTGATGAAATTGACAAGGTCGCGGGGAAAAGTCAGCAGTCAGCTGATGTATCCAGAGAGGGCGTTCAAAGAGACATATTGCCAATCGTAGAAGGTTCAACGGTAACAACGAAGTACGGTCCAGTAAAAACAGACCATATTTTGTTTATGGCCGCGGGGGCGTTTCACATGTCGAAACCATCTGATCTAATTCCTGAACTGCAAGGCCGATTCCCAATCCGCGTTGAGTTATCAAGTTTAACCGTAGACGATTTTAAACGTATATTAACAGAGCCTGATAATGCTCTTGTGAAGCAATACACAGCTTTATTAGAAACAGAAGGTATTAAAGTTGAATTTTCTGACGATGCTATTCTTAAAATTGCTACGATTGCAACCGAAGTGAATCAGGACACTGACAACATTGGCGCAAGAAGACTGCACACAATTTTAGAAAAGCTTCTTGAAGATCTTTCATTTGAAGCACCGGACATTAATCTAGACAGCATCACGATTACACCAGAGTATGTTGAGGAAAAGTTAGCTTCTATTGCGAAGAACCGTGACCTCAGCCAATACATCCTATAATACATGCAGGAGGACAAAACTATGAATTTACTTGAAAAAACAAGAAAAATTAATGGAATGCTACAAAAATCTGAGGGGCCAGTTAACTTTACAGACATGGCTGAAACACTACGAGACGTCATTATGGCAAACGTATATGTCGTAAGCCGCAGAGGTAAGCTACTTGGAATCGCAATTAACCAAGAAATCGAAAACGAACGCATGAAGAAAATGTTTTCTGAGCGTCAGTTCCCTGAAGAATATACACAAAACCTGTTCAACATTGCAGAAACTTCTTCGAATCTGGATATCACAAGCGAGTACACAGCTTTCCCAGTAGAAAACCGTGACCTCTTTGAAAAAGGTCTTACAACAATTGTACCGATCGTTGGTGGTGGAAGCCGTCTTGGTACGCTCATCCTGTCACGTCTAAGCGACTCATTCTCAGATGATGATCTTCTATTAGCTGAATATGGTGCAACAGTAGTAGGAATGGAAATTCTTCATGAAAAAGCGGAAGAAATTGAAGAAGAAGCAAGAAACAAAGCGGTTGTACAAATGGCGATTTCTTCTCTTTCTTATAGTGAACTTGAAGCAATCGAGCACATCTTTGAAGAACTTGAAGGTAATGAAGGACTTCTAGTTGCAAGTAAAATTGCTGACCGCGTAGGCATCACTCGCTCTGTTATCGTAAACGCTCTTCGTAAGCTTGAGAGTGCTGGTGTTATTGAGTCTCGTTCTCTAGGAATGAAAGGAACTTACATTAAAGTTCTTAACGATAAATTCCTTGTAGAGCTTTCAAAACTTAAGACACAGTAATTCGTCTAAAGCTCCGAGATCTCTCGGAGCTTTTTTAATAGAATGTTGCCGATTTCAACAGTCCTTTTGCAAACGATGGAGTTGAATCCTAACCGTTTAAGCGTACTGTGAGAGTGAGTTTGTGTAGGTATTCATGGAATTTAAGATTTAAACTTGCGACTTGTCACTTGATATGATATATTAATCAACGGTGTTAATCACACACGCTTGTTGATTTGGAAAGTGGTGCTGCAGACGCAGTTTTTTCCGAAATAGATGCAAGCGGAGGATAAAAAAACCATTAGGAGGAACACAATCATGGCAGTAATCTCTATGAAACAGCTTCTTGAAGCTGGGGTACACTTCGGTCATCAGACTCGTCGTTGGAACCCGAAAATGAAACCTTATATCTTCACTGAAAGAAACGGTATCTACATTATCGATCTTCAAAAAACAGTGAAGAAAGTCGAAGAAGCTTATAACTTCGTTCGTGACATCGCTCAGGACGGTGGTAAAGTTCTTTTCGTAGGTACAAAAAAGCAAGCGCAAGATTCCGTTAAGGATGAAGCGATCCGTGCTGGTCAATACTACATCAACCAACGCTGGTTGGGTGGAACGCTTACGAACTTTGAAACTATTCAAAAGCGTATTAACCGCCTGAAGAGCCTTGAGAAGATGCAAGAAGACGGTACTTTTGAAGTATTACCTAAGAAAGAAGTTATGCTTCTTAAAAAAGAAATGGATCGCCTTGAAAGATTCCTTGGTGGTATTAAAGATATGAACGGCGTTCCAGACGCAATGTTCGTAATCGACCCTCGTAAAGAGCGTATTGCTATTGCTGAGGCTCGTAAGCTTAATATCCCAATCGTTGCGATCGTGGATACAAACTGTGATCCAGATGAGATCGACTATATTATCCCTGGTAACGACGATGCAATCCGCGCTGTGAAACTTCTTACTGCTAAAATGGCTGACGCTGTTATCGAAGTTAGCAAAGTAGAAGAAGAAGCAGAAGTTGAAGCGGTAGAAACTGAAGAAACATCTGTATAAGAACACAAAGGGGTGATAAAGGGGAACTCTAACCCCTTTATCACCTTTTTTTAACCCAAAAGGGTATGATTACATATCATAATTCAAGGAGGAATTACTAATGGCAGTAACAGCTCAAATGGTAAAAGAATTGCGTGCACAAACTGGTGCAGGTATGATGGATTGCAAAAAAGCTCTAACAGAAAACGACGGTGACATGGACAAAGCAATCGACTGGCTTCGTGAGAAAGGTATTTCTAAAGCAGCTAAGAAAGCTGACCGCGTAGCAGCTGAAGGTCTTGCAACGATCGCTGTTGAAGGTAACAAAGCAGTAATTGCTGAAATTAACTCTGAAACTGACTTCGTTTCAAAGAACGAAAGCTTTATTTCACTAATCAATGATATTTCGCATCACCTCCTTAGTACGAATCCTGAGTCTGTGGACGCAGCTCTTGAAAGCAAAATGGAAAACGGACAAACCGTTACTGAATTCATTAACGACAAAATTGCTAAAATCGGCGAGAAGATTTCTCTTCGTCGTTTCCAAATCATTGAGAAAACTGACGCTGACGCATTCGGCGCATACCTACACATGGGTGGACGCATTGGTGTTCTAACACTTCTTGAAGGCACAACTGACGAAGAAGTTGCGAAAGACGTTGCTATGCACACTGCAGCAGTTAACCCTCGTTTCGTATCTCGTGATGCTGTTCCAACTGAAGAAGTTGAACGCGAGCGCGAAGTATTGAAGCAACAGGCTCTTAACGAAGGTAAGCCAGAGAAAATTGTTGAGAAAATGGTAGAAGGCCGTATCAACAAATTCTTCGAAGAAATTTCTCTAGTTGATCAGCCGTTTGTTAAAGACACTGATCAAAAAGTTGGTAAGTACGTTGAATCTAAAGGCGCTACTGTAAAAGGCTTCATCCGCTACGAAGTTGGCGAAGGCATGGAGAAACGTGAAGATAACTTCGCTGAAGAAGTTATGTCTCAAGTGAAGAAGTAAAACAATGATAGGGAACACGTTGTGTTCCCTATTTTTCAAGAACAAATACTGATAAACATGCTGGAGGGTTAAAATGAGCGGAGCCAAGTATGAACGCGTTGTGTTAAAATTAAGCGGAGAAGCTTTGTCGGGTGGAGAAGGTCAAGGGATTTCACCGACAATCGTACAGTCAATCGCATCTCAAGTGAAAGAAATTCACGAAATGGGTGTGGAAGTGGCTGTCGTCGTTGGCGGAGGAAACATCTGGCGTGGTAAAGTAGGCAGTGAGATGGGAATGGACCGTGCTACTGCTGATTATATGGGGATGCTTGCAACAGTTATGAATTCACTAGCTATGCAGGATAGCCTTGAGAATATTGGAGTTGAAACACGTGTTCAAACTTCAATCGAAATGAGACAGGTAGCTGAGCCATATATTCGTCGTAAAGCGATTCGACACCTTGAGAAAAAACGCGTTGTCATTTTTGCGGCTGGTACGGGTAATCCATACTTCTCAACAGATACGACTGCTGCATTGCGTGCGGCAGAAATTGAAGCAGATGTTATTTTAATGGCGAAGAACAACGTAGACGGAGTTTACACAGCCGATCCTACAGTTGACGCTACTGCGAAGAAGTATGATACCCTTTCTTACCTTGATGTACTTAAGGAAGGCTTAGCTGTAATGGACTCCACAGCTTCTTCACTTTGTATGGATAATGACATTCCACTTGTTGTCTTTTCCATTATGGAAGAAGGAAACATTAAGCGCGCCATTTGCGGCGAAGAAATTGGAACAGTTGTAAAGGGGAGAAATTAAGATGACGAAAGAAATCTTGAAAAACGCTGAAGAACGTATGCAGAATGGAATTTCAAGCTTGAAGCGTGAGCTAGCAACACTAAGAGCTGGAAGAGCAAATGCTTCTCTACTTGATAAAATTCAAGTTGACTACTACGGTGCTCCAACACCAGTTAACCAGCTTGCTGGTATTTCTGTTCCGGAAGCACGTATGCTACTAATCCAACCTTATGATAAGACTTCAATCGGCGAGATCGAAAAAGCAATTCTTAAATCAGATCTTGGCTTAACACCTTCAAATGATGGGAATGTTATTCGTCTAACGATTCCAGCTCTAACAGAAGAGCGTCGTAAAGATCTTGTGAAACTCGTTAAGAAGTATGCGGAAGAAGGCAAAGTCGTGCTTCGCAACATTCGCCGCGATGCAAATGATGAGTTAAAGAAACAAGAAAAAGATGGCGATATTACAGAAGACGAGCTTCGCCGTGGCAACGACGATGTCCAAAAGCTTACTGACAAGTATGTAGCTGAAGCTGACAGTGTTGCGACTGATAAAGAAAAAGAAATCATGGAAGTCTAATTCAATAACATGTAAAATAAGATAATAAAAGGACCCTCTTTTCCCACAGGGGGTTTTTTTGTTAAGTAAGTGACACAATGGAGGATTTGCAATGCTTGGGAAGTTCTCGAACTGGATGAGAAAGAATGAAGATGAGGAACATTTAGAAATTAACACATCTGCAAATATCCCAGGACATATTGCGATCATTATGGATGGCAATGGACGCTGGGCGAAGAAGCGAGGTCTCCCGCGTGTGGCTGGCCACCGTGAAGGCGTTAAGGTTGTAAAGAAAATCGTAAGAAAGGCGAATGATCTGGGTGTTCAATATTTAACCCTGTATGCCTTTTCGACCGAGAATTGGAAACGACCAAAGGAAGAAGTAGACTTTTTAATGAAGCTCCCTGAGCAATTTCTACTTAGCCACCTGCCAGAATTGATCGAGCAGAACGTTCAAGTTAGAATTATGGGAGAACGAGAACAGCTGCCCCCCCATACGTTCAAAGCCATAAGCAAGGCAGTGAAAGAGACGAAAGACAATACCGGACTCATTCTTAACTTCGCGCTTAACTATGGTAGTCGTCATGAAATGAAAACAGCGATGCAGCGGTTATTAAGTGATGTAAGAAAGGGGATACTGACGGAAGAAGAGATTACGGAAGAGAAGATTTCTTCGTATTTACTCAGTAGCCAGTACCCGGACCCGGATTTATTAATAAGGACAAGCGGAGAAATTCGCTTAAGTAACTTTATGCTCTGGCAGTTAGCTTATACTGAACTTTGGTTTACGGAAGTTCTTTGGCCTGATTTTACAGAGCACCATTTTATTGAGGCCGTACAGGAATACCAGCGAAGAGGAAGACGTTACGGCGGGGTGTAAGTGTAGGAGGACATTAACGTAATGAAACAACGTGTTATTACGGGTGTGATTTTTGGCGCCCTTTTGTTAGGAATGATTATTGTAGGAGACTGGCCATTTATCATTTTGATGGCGCTTGTTGCCACTGTTGGAATGGTCGAACTGTTACTAATGAAGAAAATCACATTGGTTTCACTTCCTGGATTACTTGCTATCGTCGGAACGTGGATTCTTGTTATGCCTGACGACTGGATTGCGTCATTGACGTCGTCTGTATTCACCAAGATTGACCTCTTGTTCTTCGGCTTGCTTATTTTGCTTGCTATGACTGTCCTTACGAAGAATAAGTATAGTTTTGATGAAAGTTCATTTATTATGATGGCTTCGTTATATGTCGGTCTAGGTTTCTATTATTTTACAGCGACACGGTACCTGGGAGAAAATAATTTAGATGGTATGATTCATTTATTTTTCATTATTTTTCTTATATGGGCGTCTGACTCTGGCGCATATTTTGTAGGACGATCGCTCGGAAGGAAAAAGCTATGGCCTCATATATCTCCGAACAAAACGGTTGAAGGTGCAGTTGGCGGCGTTGTAATGGCAGTTCTTGTTGGCGTTGTTTTTCAATTGATTTATCCGGTGTATGATTCCATGATAGTTGTTTTGATCGTCTCCGTTCTAACTTCTGTTTTTGGACAGATAGGTGACCTTGTTGAATCAGCATTCAAGCGTCATTACGGAGTGAAGGATTCAGGCAGTATCTTGCCAGGGCACGGAGGGATACTTGATCGATTTGATAGTCTAATATTCGTTCTCCCTCTTCTGCATTTACTTAACCTGGTTTGATGAAACAGAGTAGATTGGAGGAACGGGTCGTTTGAAGAAAATAAGCTTATTGGGAGCATCTGGTTCTATCGGTATTCAGACTCTCGACATTGTGAGAATGCACCCTGACATGTTTTCTCTTGTAGCTGTTTCAGTAGGGAAAAATGTTCAAAAAGCGGTGGAAATAGCAGAGGAATTTAAGCCAAAGCTATTATCTGTTCAAAAGAAAGAAGATGCTGACTCGCTCAGAAGAACAATTTCAAGAAAGACAAAGATTGTCTATGGAGATGAAGGATTGCTAGAAGTAGCCTGTCATCACGATTCAACCGTTCTTGTAAATGCTATTCTCGGCAGTATCGGACTTTCTCCGACCCTTTCAGCGATTGAACAGGGAAAAACGATTGCTATTGCAAATAAAGAAACGCTTGTAACTGCTGGGCATCTCGTAACAGAGGCAGCCAAACGACATGGATCTGCCCTTCTGCCAGTAGATAGCGAACATTCAGCATTGTTTCAATGCTTGAATGGTGAAAAACAAGATCAAATGGAGCGCCTCATTCTTACAGCATCAGGTGGAAGCTTCCGTGATAAAACACGTGAAGAACTTGTAGGAGTTAGTGTGAATGATGCCTTAAATCATCCGAACTGGTCCATGGGTGCTAAGATTACCATTGATTCAGCTACAATGATGAACAAAGGCCTTGAAGTGATTGAAGCGCACTGGCTGTTTGGAACACCTTATGATCAGATTGATGTATTGCTTCATAAAGAAAGTATTATTCACTCGATGGTAGAGTACATAGACGGTAGTGTCATGGCCCATCTAGGTACTCCGGATATGCGAATTCCAATTCAGTATGCACTTAGCTATCCTGATCGACTTGAAATCAGAAATGCAAAACGGTTAAACTTATGGGAAGTTGGTAAGTTACATTTTGACAAGGTTGATTACGACCGCTTCCGCGCATTAAAGTTAGCTTATGAAGCTGGCCGCGCCGGTGGTTCACTCCCAGCCGTCATGAATGCGGCAAACGAAACGGCCGTTGCAGCATTTCTGGAGGGAAAGATCGATTTCTTAACGATCGAAGAGCTCGTAGAACAGGCGATGGAAAACCACAGTATCGTTCAAAATGCATCGCTTGAAGAAATTCTTGCTGTAGATTCTGAAACAAGATTACGAGTTCAGTCATTAATTAAATAAAGGTGGTAAGTGGATATGAATACTGTGATTTCGATCATTATCATATTCGGAGCACTTGTCTTTTTCCATGAATTGGGTCACTTGCTCCTGGCAAAACGTGCAGGAATCTTGTGCCGAGAATTCGCCATAGGCTTCGGACCGAAAATTTTCACAATCAAGAAAGGTGAGACGGTTTACACGATCAGACTTCTGCCGCTCGGTGGATTTGTTCGAATGGCCGGCGAAGATCCTGAAATGATTGAATTGAAACCTGGACAGCGTGTTGGGCTTCTGTTTAATGATCAGAATAAAGTTGAAAAGATTGTTATCAATCAAAAATCAGCTTACCCTAATTTAAAAGAAGTAACGGTTGAAGAAGCCGACCTTGAGCGTGGGCTTTATATTAAAGGATACGAAGACGAAGATGAACCAGCTACGGTATTCTCAATTGATGAAACATCTCATTATGTGATGGATGGATCTGAGTTTCAGATTGCGCCGTTTGATCGTCAATTCGGTTCAAAGTCGCTTTGGGACCGTTTCCTGGCCATTTTTGCTGGCCCAGTTATGAACTTTTTACTTGCGATTGTTATTTTCATCACGCTAGGCTTATTACAAGGGACGCCAACGAGCCAGGTTAACGAAGTCGTTGAAGGCAGTCCAGCTGAGCAAGCCGGTATGATGAATGGTGATGTTATTACTGAAATTAATGGGACTGAAATAACAGGCTGGAATAAGATGACGTCTATTATTCAGGATAACGCAAATAATCAACTAGGATTTAAAGTAGATCGTGAAGGTGAATCGGTCTCTTTATCCATTACTCCAGAAAAACAAGAGCTTTCTGAAAATCAATCTGTTGGTCGTATTGGGGTTTCCCCAGAATATCAAGTGGATTTCTTAGACTCTATCGTTTTTGGTTTTACATCAACGTATGAATTCGGAAAGGCCATATTCGTAGGACTTGGCCAGCTTGTAACGGGGCAGCTTTCCATCGATGCTTTCTCAGGACCTGTAGGAATTTATAGTTACACAGAAGAAGCTGCATCTGGAGGGCTCTATGTTCTCATGAGATGGGCTGGTTTCTTAAGTATTAACCTTGGTATTTTTAACTTATTGCCACTTCCTGCACTTGATGGAGGAAGACTACTATTCATCGGTGTGGAAGCGTTACGTGGCAAGCCAATTGATCCGCAAAAGGAAAGCTTAGTTCACTTTATTGGCTTTTCGTTTCTCATGTTACTCATGCTAGTAGTGACATGGAATGATATCCAACGCTTCTTCCTATAGGAGCCACGGGACCCGTTTTAAGAATGAAATGAGGTGCAGTAGATGAAACAATCTAAATATTTTAATCCAACCCTTCGAGATAATCCAGCTGATGCCGAAATTAAAAGTCATCAGCTCCTTGTCAGAGCGGGTTTTATACGTCAAAATGCTTCAGGTATTTATTCATACCTACCATTAGGAAAGAAAGTACTAATGAAAATTGAAGAAGTCATTCGAAAAGAGCTTGATGAAACTGGTGCACAGGAATTATTAATGCCAGCGATTCAACCTGCTGAGCTATGGCAGGAAACGGGGCGATGGGACGTTTACGGTCCTGAGCTAATGAGACTAAAGGATCGCCACGGTAGACCTTTTGCTCTCGGTGCTACTCACGAGGAGTTAATTACAAGTCTTGTTCGCGATGAGTTGAAATCATACAAGCAATTGCCGGTGACTCTTTATCAGATTCAAACAAAGTATCGTGATGAGCGTCGTCCACGCTTTGGTTTGCTTCGAGGAAGAGAGTTTATTATGAAAGATGCCTACTCTTTCCATTCTTCTGAAGAACAGCTTGATGAAGCCTACAATAATATGCATAGTGCTTATAGTCGAATCTTTAGTACCCTGGGCTTGAATTTTCGTCCTGTTGTGGCTGATTCGGGTGCAATGGGTGGTAAAGATACAGAAGAATTTATGGCATTATCTAGCGTTGGGGAAGATACGATCGCATATAGTGATTCTTCAGATTACGCTGCCAATATTGAAATGGCAGAAGTTCATGTAGCGTATGAGAAATCGGACGAGCCAGAGGCACCTTTAACTAAAGGGGAAGGCGAGGCTTCGTTAGAACGCCATATCCGTACTTCTCTTATCAAGGTAGAAGATGAGACCGTTCTTGTTCTTGTAAGAGGGGATCATGAATTAAATGACATCAAGGTTAAGCACCTATTCGCAACGGACATCGTAGAAGTCTTGAATGAAGAAGTTGATGTGAAAGAATTTAACGGCAAGGTTATTGCAGACAATGCAGTTAAAGCCATCGTCAACGGATCAATTAGTGGTAAACATGCTTATCAGAATGTTAATCCAGATCGAGACCTTTCCATTACAAGTTATGAAGACCTTCGTTTTATTCAAGAAGGAGATCCTTCTCCAGATGGCAATGGAACGATTGTTTTTGCGGAAGGCATTGAAATTGGCCAGGTGTTTAAGTTAGGAACAAAATATAGTGAAACAATGGGCGCTTCTTATCTTGATGAAGGCGGGAAAGCTAAGCCTATTATGATGGGTTGTTATGGGATCGGCGTTTCACGAACGCTTGCCGCGATCGCTGAGCAAAATGCAGATGACAATGGGCTGAAATGGCCTCTTGCTGTAACACCATTTCATGTTCACTTGATTACAATCAACGTGAAAGATGCTGATCAAACAGCTCTATCAGATCGTCTATATGAATCTCTACAGAATGAGCGTTATGATGTTCTTTACGATGATCGAAAAGAGCGTGCAGGTGTGAAGTTTAAAGATGCGGATCTCGTCGGTCTTCCATTACGCGTAATCGTTGGTAAGAAAGCAAACGATGAGATCGTGGAAGTGAAGCGAAGAGATACTGGAGAGTCAATTGAAGTATCAGTTGATAACTTGAACGAGACAATCCAGCAGCTTTTAACACAAATGAACTAAAATTGTGGATAGGTGCCAGTGGTACCTTCCACCTTTTTTTTCGTTACCTTTACGCATTTTTAAGAAGGAGGAACAATTGAATGGACCAGGATTTAAACATAAGAAAAGAACGTCTCCAACTGCTCCTTCAACAAATATCGATTCCTGATAAATTCGTTGATTATTTTAGAGATGGGTACATTTCGAAATTAACTGTATACAAAGAAACGAGAAAATGGCATTTTGATTTTCATTTTCCAGACGTTCTTCCGTTTCATGTATATGAACTATTTCGCAGTCGTCTGCAAGATGGATTAAAGCACATCGCTACAGTGACTTACGGAATCTCCACAGATAGTGGAGGAAATGAAGAATTAGCAATGGCATACTGGGACAATGTCGCTGAACTGATGAAAGAGCATTCGGCATCCCTAACAGCTGTATTGAAAAGTCAAACGCCTAAAATAAGTGGAAATAAGCTTATTGTATCGGTTCGTAATGAAACGGAAGCTGCAATCGCAAGACGAAAGCTATCTGGTCCTTTGTCAGAATGTTATACGCACGCTGGATTTCCGAAGTACATGCTTGAAGTAGAAGTTAAGGCTTCTGAACAGGATTATCAAAAATTTGTTGAACAAAAACAACAAGAAGATCAATCTAAAATGATGGAAGCCTTGATCGAAAAAGAAAAGGCAGATAAATCTTCAAGTAAAAACGTTCCAGATTCTCTTGTCATTGGTTACAAGATCAAAGAAGATCCAGTACCAATCGAAACTATTCAGGACGAAGAACGACGCATTGCTGTTCAAGGTTATGTCTTCCATGCTGAAACGAAAGAGCTTAGAAGTGGACGAACGCTATTAACGTTTAAAATAACGGACTACACGGATTCAATCCTTGTGAAAATGTTCTCCCGCGATAAAGAAGATGTTCCGATTTTAGAAGCAGTAAGAAAAGGAATCTGGGTGAAAGTACGCGGTGGGATCCAGAATGATACGTTTGTACGCGATCTTGTTATGATCGGAAACGACTTAACTGAAATCAAACCTGATTTACGAGTAGATGAGGCGCCTGAGGATGAAAAGCGTATCGAGCTACATGCTCACACGCAAATGAGTCAAATGGACTCCGTCAGTTCAACAGGGGAACTGATTACACAAGCAGCTAAATGGGGACATCCCGCTATCGCCATTACGGATCATAATGTTGTACAGTCATTTCCCGATGCATATGCAGCAGGACAAAAGAACGGTATAAAGGTTATCTATGGTTTAGAAGCAGACCTTGTGGATGATGGGGTACCGATGGCATACAATGAAGCTGATCGTGACCTTGAAACGGGTACTTACATTGTTTTTGACGTGGAAACAACCGGACTTTCGGCTGTTTATAATAAAATTATCGAGTTAGCAGCAGTGAAATTGAAAGATGGAGAAATCGTTGATAAGTTTGAGCGATTTGCTAATCCGCATCATCCTCTTTCCTCAACAACCATTGAACTAACGGGGATTACGGACGATATGGTCATGAACGCCCCTGAAATTGAAGACGTCTTAAAAGACTTCCACGAATTCATGGGAGATGACATTCTTGTTGCTCACAATGCTAGCTTTGATATGGGCTTCTTGAATGTAGGGTTACGTAATATTGGGTTAGGAGAAGCAACAAATCCAGTAATTGATACCCTTGAGCTTGCTCGTTTTCTATATCCGGAAATGCGAAACCATCGCTTAAATACGCTTTGTAAAAAGTTTGATATCGACCTTACTCAGCACCACAGAGCGATTTATGATGCGGAAGCAACAGGGTATTTATTGTGGAAATTGGTGAAAGATGCACTTGAGCGTGAAATTACAAACCATAATATGCTGAATGATAATATGGGGCAAACTGGTTTCCAACGTACGCGTCCATCGCACACGATCATATTGGCGCAAAATGACGTAGGTTTAAAAAACTTGTTCAAGCTCGTTTCCCTTTCTCACATTGATTATTTCTACCGAACTGCACGTATTCCTCGTTCTAAGCTTGAGAAATACCGCGAAGGTCTGCTGATCGGTTCAGGCTGTGACAAGGGTGAAGTTTTTGAAGGGATGATGCAAAAGTCACCTGAAGAAGTAGAGGACATCGCGAAGTTTTATGACTATCTGGAAGTGCAGCCGCCACAAAATTACATGCATTTAATCGAGAAAGAACTTGTTCAAGATGAAATGGCGTTGCGTGAAATTATTGGTAAGATTGTAAAGCTTGGTGAGAAGTTAAATAAGCCAGTCGTCGCTACTGGTAACGTTCATTATCTCGAGCCAGAGGATCATATTTATCGTAAAATTCTTATTAAAGCACAGGCGGGTAACCCATTAAATCGCCAAACGTTACCTCAGGTTCATTTTAGAACGACGAACGAAATGCTTGATTGCTTCCATTTTCTTGGGGCAGATAAAGCGAAGGAAATTGTCGTACAAAAACCACAGCAAGTAGCCGACATGATCGATGACATTAAACCGATCAAAGATGATCTATTCACACCTCGTATTGAAGGTGCCGATGAAGAAATGCGTGAGATGAGCTATAATATGGCTCGAAGCATTTATGGTGATGAACTGCCAACAATAGTGGAAGAGAGACTTGAAAAAGAGCTAAAAAGTATTATTGGTCATGGATTCGCCGTTATCTACTTGATTTCTCATAAGCTAGTTAAGAAGTCACTAAACGACGGCTATCTCGTTGGTTCACGTGGGTCTGTAGGTTCTTCATTTGTTGCCACTATGACTGAAATTACTGAAGTGAACCCATTACCACCTCATTATGTTTGTCCATCTTGTAAGAAGTCACAGTTCTTTGATGACGGTTCTGTAGGATCAGGGTTCGATCTTCCAGACAAATCATGCGAAGATTGCGATGTACCTCTTACAAAAGACGGACATGATATACCGTTTGAGACGTTTCTTGGGTTTAAAGGTGATAAAGTACCCGATATTGATTTGAACTTCTCCGGGGAATATCAGCCGCGTGCCCATAATTATACGAAGGAACTGTTTGGAGAAGACAATGTATTCCGAGCAGGAACAATCGGTACAGTCGCTGAGAAGACGGCGTACGGTTATGTAAAAGGATATATGGGAGACCATGACCTTCACTATCGAGGGGCTGAAATTGATCGTCTCGTGTCGGGGTGCACAGGAGTAAAGCGTACCTCTGGTCAGCATCCGGGTGGTATTATCGTAGTACCTGATTATATGGACATCTACGATTTTTCACCTATTCAGTTCCCAGCAGATGATAAAACATCCGCATGGAAAACAACCCATTTTGATTTCCATTCGATCCACGATAATCTGTTGAAGCTTGATATACTTGGGCACGATGATCCTACGGTTATTCGTATGCTTCAAGATTTAAGTGGAATTGATCCGAAAACCATCCCAACAGATGACGCTGAAGTGATGAAGCTCTTTAGTGGAACGGAATCTCTTGGAGTGACACAGGATCAAATTATGTGTAAAACAGGAACTTACGGAATCCCAGAATTCGGAACACGATTCGTTCGTCAAATGCTAGAAGATACGAAACCTAGTACATTTTCTGAGCTCGTTCAGATTTCAGGTCTTTCCCACGGTACTGATGTGTGGTTAGGTAATGCACAGGAATTGATTCAAGCTGGTACTTGTAACCTTAGTGAAGTAATTGGTTGTCGTGATGATATTATGGTTTATTTGATCTACAAAGGCCTTGACCCGTCCCTCGCATTTAAAATTATGGAGTTTGTGCGAAAAGGGAAAGGATTGCAAGAAGAGTGGGTAGCTGAAATGAAGAAACATGATGTGCCAGACTGGTACATTGATTCGTGCTTGAAGATCAAGTATATGTTCCCGAAAGCTCACGCAGCAGCATATGTGTTAATGGCTGTTCGGATCGCTTACTTCAAAGTTCACCATCCAATTCTTTTCTATGCAGCATACTTTACCGTAAGAGCCGATGACTTTGACATTGATACGATGGCGAAAGGATCCAACGCGATTCGCGCAAAAATCGAAGAAATCAATGAAAAGGGACTTGATGCTTCACCGAAAGAGAAAAACCTATTAACCGTGATGGAGATTGCGCTTGAAATGTCAGAACGTGGCCTCCGCATGCAGAAAGTAGATCTTTATCGATCAAAAGCGGCTGAATTCGTAGTCGATGGAGATTCGCTCATTCCTCCATTTAACTCTCTTCCGGGAGTAGGGACGAATGCAGCGATCAATATTGAAAACTCCAAAGAAGCCGGTGAATTTTTATCAAAAGAAGATTTACAGCAGCGAAGCAAGATTTCAAAGACTGTACTTGAGTACTTGGATGATCATGGATGTCTTGAAGGACTTCCAGATGCGAATCAACTCAGCTTATTCTAATGAGGCGCCTTCGCTTCTCTGTTGAATTGGTTATATGAGTATGGTATAGTAATTGTGGAAATACTAGTGAATACACACGCGACGGAAGAGTGGGGCTATCCCACTCTTTCGTTTTCGATTGGGACCCTGCTGTACAGGATCAGAAAGGAGGACAACCAATGAACGAAAATGTGATTACGGTTACTGAAGAACTAGTAAAACCAATAGTAGATGAAATGAACTTGGAACTTGTAGATATAGAATTCACACAAGAAGGCAAGAATTGGTTTCTCCGTGTCTATATCGATTCTCCTCGAGGCGTTGATATTGAGGAGTGCGGGATAATTAGCGAAAAGCTAAGTGAACAGCTTGATAAACAAGATCCAATTACACAACCATACTTCCTTGAAGTTTCTTCACCTGGTGCAGAACGTCCGCTCAAAAAACGTACGGACTTTGAGAAGGCAGTTGGCAAGCAAGTCTATGTTACAACCTATGAACCATTTAATGGTGAAAAGAGCTTTGAAGGTGTACTTTCGGACTTCGATGGAGAAATGGTTGTTATTGATCAGCGAGTGAAAACAAGAATTAAAAAGGTAGAATTACCTTATGAAAAAGTAGCAAGCGCAAGGCTTGCGGTTGTTTTTTAATTAAAGGGGAGAATGAAAAATGAAGAGTAGTGAGTTATTAGATGCGCTAAATATTCTTGAAAAAGAAAAGGGCATCAGCAAGGATATTATCGTTGAGGCGATTGAAGCAGCGCTTATCTCAGCATATAAGCGAAACTTCCATCAGGCGCAAAACGTTAGAGTTGACTTTAATCAGGATACAGGTTCGATCCGAGTATTCGCTCGAAAAGATGTCGTAGAAGAAGTGGAAGATTCTCGTCTTGAGATTTCACTTGAAGATGCGAAAGACATTGATCGCCAATATGAATTAGAAGATATCGTAGAAATTGAAGTAACGCCTCGTAATTTCGGTCGTATCGCAGCTCAAACAGCGAAGCAAGTTGTTACTCAGCGTGTCCGTGAAGCAGAACGTGGGATCATATTTAGCGAATTTATTGAACGCGAAGACGATATCATGACAGGAATTGTTCAGCGTCAGGATCATCGTTTTATTTATGTTGACCTCGGTCGTATCGAAGCACTTCTCCCTGCAGGTGAACAAATGCCGAACGAAACGTATCATTCCCATGATCGTATCAAGGTATATGTGACAAAAGTTGAAAAAACAACCAAAGGGCCACAGGTGATGGTTTCGAGAACTCATCCTGGTCTTCTTAAGCGTTTATTTGAACTTGAAGTACCGGAAATATTCGATGGAACGGTTGAAGTAAAGTCCATTTCTCGAGAAGCCGGGGATCGTTCAAAGATTGCGGTTCACGCAGAAGATCCTGAAGTTGATCCGGTTGGCTCATGTGTAGGACAGCGTGGTCAGCGTGTACAAGCGATTGTCAATGAGCTTAAAGGTGAGAAAATTGATATCGTAAGCTGGTCTGAAGACATAGTTGCATACGTAGCAAATGCACTAAGCCCTTCAAAAGTACTTAAAGTAAATGTAGACGAAGAAAATAAAATGACTCAAGTTATCGTACCTGACTATCAGCTTTCACTTGCAATCGGGAAGCGTGGCCAAAACGCACGTCTTGCTGCGAAGCTGACTGGATGGAAAATCGATATTAAGAGTCAATCTGAAGCGGAAGAGCTTGGCATCTATAGTGCTGATGAAGCTCCTCTATTCGAAGAGAATGACGCGGAAGATTCTGAGCTAGATTAAGCAAGA
Source organism: Anaerobacillus sp. QJM3NY_17 (assembly GCF_056173665.1). Lineage (NCBI taxonomy): Bacteria > Bacillati > Bacillota > Bacilli > Caryophanales > Bacillaceae > Anaerobacillus > Anaerobacillus sp. QJM3NY_17. Next base: position 1,874,302 of record NZ_CM149685.1, read on the forward strand.
TCAGGAGAGGTGTCCATCGTGCAAAAACGTAAAATTCCGATGCGGAAATGTGTCGCCTGTCAAGAAATGAAGCCTAAAAAAGAGCTTGTTCGAATCGTTCGTTCGCCTGAAGGGGTTATATCGATCGATCAAACGGGTAAAAAGAATGGACGGGGCGCATACCTTTGCAATAAAGAAGAGTGTTTCGTACTTGCTAAGAAGCGAGATTCTTTAGCGGCTCATCTAAAAGCAGAAGTGACGGAAGATATTTATGCTGACCTCGCAGAATCGCGGTCAAATTAAATGAAGAATAAGAATTGGGAGTCACTGTTAGGACTCGCTCAGCGCGCTGGCAAAGTCGTGTCTGGAGAAGAACTTGTGGTGAAGGAAATTCAGCGCAAGAGCGCAAGACTCGTATTAGTTGCGAGCGACGCATCTGATAACACAAGAAAGAAAATAACGGATAAAGCAACTACTTATAAAGTCCCAGTATGTTTTGTAACAGGGCGCTATGAGCTTGGACATGCAATTGGCAAAGTTCAACGAGTCACGATAGCCGTTACTGATGCAGGGTTTGCGAAGAAGCTCCACGCAATGCTCGATCAATAACTCGGGGGTGATCGTATGAGTAAGATGCGAATTCATGAATATGCAAAAGAACATAATACTACTAGTAAGGATGTTATCGAAAAGTTAAAAAGCATGAATATTACGGTAAACAATCATATGTCTGTGATTGATGATCAGGCCATTGATAAGCTTAATAACGATTCGAAACAATCCAAAAAGGGAAGCGACAAAAACAGTATGGAAAATAAAAACAATCGAAACAACCCAAAAGCAAATGCAAATCAAAAGAATAGCAAAAGCGCACCAAATAACCGTCGCGGTGGACGTCGTCCAAACCGCCGTGGAAAAGGACAGCCGCCTAAAAACACGGCTGCTCCAAGAAGACTGCCTTCTAAAGTAACTTTCATTGGTTCATTAACAGTTGGACAGCTTGCTGAAAAGCTAGGTAAAGATGCTTCTGAACTGATCAAGAAGTTAATGGGTCTTGGTGTTATGGCAACCATTAATCAGGAACTAGATAAAGATACAATGGAACTTATCTGTGATGATTATGGTGTAAAAGTGGAAGAAGAAGAGCTATTTGAAGTAACGGATCTTGATAATTACACTAGTGAAGATGAGGACGGAAAGCTTATTGAACGTCCTGCAGTTGTTACAATCATGGGGCACGTTGACCATGGTAAAACAACGCTACTAGACGGAATCCGTGATACAAAAGTAACGCAGGGTGAAGCTGGTGGTATTACGCAGCACATCGGTGCTTACCAGATCGAAGAAAATAACAAAAAAATTACGTTCCTTGATACTCCTGGACACGCTGCATTTACAACTATGCGTGCACGTGGTGCAAAAGTAACAGATATCACGGTTCTAGTTGTAGCAGCTGACGATGGCGTTATGCCACAAACGGTTGAAGCTATTAACCATGCGAAGGCAGCGGAAGTGCCAATTATCGTTGCTGTTAATAAGATGGATAAAGAAGGAGCAAATCCTGATCGCGTGATGCAGGAACTAACAGAGTATGAACTTGTTTCTGAAGCATGGGGCGGAGATACAATTTTCGTTAACCTTTCTGCCATTAAGCGTGAAGGAATTGATAATCTTCTTGAAACGATTCTATTGATATCTGAAGTAGAAGAATTTAAAGCGAACCCTAATAAGCTTGCTACAGGTACAGTAATTGAAGCACAGCTAGATAAAGGACGCGGGCCAGTTGCAACACTTCTTGTTCAAGAAGGAACGCTTAAAGTCGGTGACCCAGTTGTAGTCGGTAACACATTTGGTCGTGTTCGTGCTATGGTCAACGATCTTGGTAAGCGTGTTGAAACAGCTGCACCTTCTACTCCTGTAGAAGTGACTGGTTTAAGTGATGTACCAAATGCTGGAGATCGCTTTGTAGCATTTGAAGACGAGAAGACAGCACGCCAAGTTGGTGAAGCACGTAATCAGCAGCAAATTGAAGCACAGCGTAAAGAATCTTCTAAAATGAATTTGGATGATTTATTTGAAAAGATTCAGCAGGGCGATGTGAAAGATATCAACATTATCGTGAAAGCTGACGTACAGGGATCTGTTGAAGCACTTGCTGGCTCACTTCAGAAGATTGAAGTAGAAGGTGTTAAGATCAACATTATTCACACAGCTGTTGGTGCGATCACAGAGTCAGATATTATCCTTGCATCTGCTTCTAATGCGATCATTATCGGATTTAACGTACGTCCAGATTCAAATGCGAAGAAAGTAGCTGATTCTGAGCAAGTAGAAATTCGCTTGCATCGCGTGATCTATACAGCGATTGAAGAGATTGAATCTGCAATGAAAGGAATGCTTGATCCAGTTTATGAAGAAAAAGTGATTGGTCAAGCTGAAGTACGTGAAACGTTTAAAGTTTCTAAAGTAGGTACAATTGCAGGATCTTACGTAACAGAAGGTAAAATCACTCGTAATTCGGGCGTTCGTGTCATCCGTGACGGAATTGTCGTATTCGAAGGTGAAGTGGATACATTGAAACGCTTCAAAGACGATGCGAAAGAAGTGGCAAAAGGGTACGAATGTGGTATTACGCTTGCAAAATTCAATGACGTTAAAGAAGGCGACATCATTGAAGCGTATATTATGGTTGAAGTAAAGCCTAAGTGATTGGATATGTAGAATGTGAATGCATCATTTATGATGCGCAATCCTTGAAGGAAAAAAGATCTGTGCTTCAGTCGGTTATAAGCCGTCTGAAGCATTATAATCTCTCTGTTTCTGAGCTTGACAGCCAGGATTTATGGCAACATACCGTTATTGGTATTGTTACAACGGCTTCAAGCAAAACGGCATGCGAGCGTGAGCTCCAGCGTGCCGTCTCATTGATTGATTCACGTCCTGATATCGAACTCACTCGAGCAACTTATGAGTGGCTTTAGGAAAGAAACGAGGTGTAACGATGAGTAATGTTCGCGCAAATCGTGTTGGTGAACAGATGAAGAAAGAACTTGGTGATATAATCAGCAGGAAGATTAAAGACCCGCGCGTAGGTTTCGTTACAGTAACAGCTGTTGAAGTTACGAATGATCTACAGCAAGCAACGGTATTTATTACTGTCCTTGGTGATGAAGAGAAGAAGGAAGCTACCCTGAATGGTCTTGCGAAAGCAACTGGATTTATTCGTTCTGAAATAGGGAAACGCATTCGTCTTCGCAAAACACCGGAAATCTATTTTGAATTTGATGAATCGATCGATTATGGTAACAAAATTGAACGACTTCTTGCAGATTTAAATCAAGCGGATGAGTAGAAACGAAGGGATAGGCAGGAATGTCTATCCTTTCTCTATGTCATCAGATTGAAAGGAGGAAAACAATGAACGGCATATTACCACTAAAGAAACCAGCTGGAATGACGTCTCATGATTGTGTGGCGGTTACTAGAAAGCTATTAATGACAAAAAAAGTTGGTCATACAGGAACTTTGGATCCAGATGTAACAGGCGTTTTACCACTATGTATCGGCAGAGCAACTAAAGTGGCCCAGTATATGACGGATTTTTCTAAAACGTATGAAGCAGTGATTACACTAGGGTTTTCAACGACGACGGAAGATGCGTCTGGAGAGAAAGTGGAAGAAAAGAAAGTAGACAAACTGCCTTCAACTAACGATATAGAAGAAGCACTTGCTGCGTTTCGAGGTGAGATCGAGCAAGTTCCCCCAATGTATTCTGCTGTCAAAATTAACGGCAAACGACTTTATGAGTATGCTTTTAAAGGAGAAGTGGTGGATCGTCCATCTAGAAAGGTAACGATTCATGACCTAGAGTTAATTGGAGAGGTAACGCTTGAAGACGGAGCGGTCTCTATCCCTGTACGTGCCACGTGTAGTAAGGGGACATATATTCGAACACTTGCGGTTGATATTGGAGAAAAGCTAGGTTTTCCAGCTCACATGTCGTCTCTAATTCGGACAGCGTCCGGCCCATTTAAACTAGAAGAATGTTTGACATTTGATGAGATAAAACAGATGATAGAAGAGGAAACGCTATCTCTTTTTCCTATGGAATACGCTCTTTCTGCTATGCCATCCTTTACTGTTGATTCTGCGCTAGAAGAGAAGCTCCAAAATGGCGCTGTGCTTCCTCAGTTGGAAGAGATGACAGAGAATAGACTTGTTATGTACAATAGGGACGGAGAAGCAATTGCAATCTATCAAAAACATCCTGAGAAGCCGGGCTTAATGAAGCCTGAAAAAGTGTTTTCGAGATGAAGTTAGAAGGTGAAACCGTTGAAAACAATTTATTTATCGCATCCTCATCAGTTAAAATCTGAACATCCTGCCGTCATGGCGCTTGGATATTTTGATGGCATTCATCGCGGCCATCAGAAAGTAATTTCGACTGCGAAAGAAATCGCTGATGATAAAGGCGTAAAATCAGCAGTTATGACGTTTTATCCCCATCCATCAGTCGTTTTGGGGAAGTCTACACCTCAAACAGAGGCCATTACACCACTTGATGATAAAATTGAGCTTATTGAGCAGCTTGGAATTGACGTTCTTTATATCGTGAAATTTGATACAACGATTGCGGGATTAACACCTCAGCAATTTGTTGATGATTATATTATTGCCTTATCAGTTGTTCACGTTGTAGCAGGGTTTGATTTTACATATGGAAGTAAAGGAAGAGGAACGATGGACTCCCTTCCATTTCATGCCCGTAACCAGTTTAGTCAAACGGTGATTGATAAAGTATCTCAACATGACGAGAAAGTAAGCTCTACTTTAATTCGCTCATATATTCGTGAAGGGGCTGTCGAGAACGTGAAAGCCGTTCTTGGTCGGAACTACACGGTGAAGGGCACTGTTGTTCAAGGAGATCAGCGCGGCCGCACAATTGGCTTCCCAACGGCCAACGTCGATCTTAAAGACGAGTATCTCGTGCCAGCTACAGGTGTTTATGCAGTGCGCATGAAAACGGAAGGTAGCTGGATGAGTGGTGTATGCAATGTTGGATACAAACCAACCTTCTATGATGAAAAACCCGATCAGCCGTCACTGGAAGTTCACGTATTTGATTACAGTGGCAATTTGTATGGATCGTCCGTAGAGGTTGAATTCCATCAAAAGATTCGTGGAGAGGTTAAATTCTCTTCTGTTGATGACTTAATTGCCCAAATAGGTCAGGATGCGAAAGATGCAAGAGAAATACTGAAATAGATTTCCCTTGCATTTTAGAACAAAAACCTGTAATCTAATATCTGTACGACAAGTACACAACCTATACTGGGCTATCGAGTCACCGACGTTTGCGCGGTATCAGGGGATTAGAAATTAAGGAGGTGAAACGGATGGCAATCACACAAGAACGTAAGCAAGAGCTTATCACTAAGTTCAAAACTCACGAGAATGATACTGGTTCTCCAGAGGTTCAAATCGCTGTCCTTACTGAGGAAATCAACAATTTGAACGATCATCTACGTTTCCACAAGAAAGACCACCACTCTCGTCGCGGTCTTCTTAAGATGGTTGGTAAACGCCGTAATCTTTTAACGTATCTTCGTAACAAAGACGTTACTCGTTACCGCGAACTTATCAAAGAACTTGGTCTACGTCGATAATGATTCAGAAAAGCGGGATGTTTCCCGCTTTTTTATTAGGTTAAAAATACATAGATTTCTTCCTTTCTTTTTAGAAGCAAAAAGGTTAGGGTATAATAAAAGAAATGATTTTATTGGATGAGAGGAGTTCTCACATTAATGGCACAAGATAAGCAAGTGTTTTCAATCGATTGGGCTGGTCGCGAGTTGTCAGTTGAAATTGGTCAACTGGCTAAACAGGCGAGCGGTGCAGCATTGATCCGTTACGGCGATACAGCCGTACTAGCAACGGTTACAGGCTCTAAAGAGCCGAAAGACCTTCCGTTTTTCCCACTAACGGTTAATTATGAAGAACGATTATATGCAGTAGGTAAAATTCCTGGAGGATTCATCAAGCGTGAAGGACGTCCGAGTGAAAAAGCGATTCTTGCTAGTCGTTTAATTGATCGCCCGATCCGTCCATTATTCCCTGATGGTTTCCGTAATGAAGTTCAAGTTGTCAGCACAGTGATGAGCGTTGATCAAAACTGCTCTTCTGAGATGGCAGCTATGTTCGGTTCATCTCTAGCGCTTGGAATTAGTGATCTTCCATTTGATGGTCCAATTGCTGGCGTTATCGTTGGACGCGTTGATGGGGAGTTTATTGCAAACCCTAACGTTGAGCAGCTTGAACAGAGTGATATTCACCTAACTGTTGCAGGTACTAAAGATGCAATTAACATGGTTGAAGCTGGAGCTGAAGAAGTTCCTGAAGAAATCATGCTTGAAGGTATTCTTTTTGGTCACCAAGAAATTAAGCGCCTGATTTCATTCCAGGAAGAGATCATTGAAGCTACTGGAAAAGAAAAGCGCGAAGTTGTTCTTAAGACTGCAGATAAAACGCTTGAAGCAGCTCTTAGTGAACAGTACTTATCTGACATTAAAGAAGCTGTAAAAGTGATTGAAAAGCATGCTAGGCAGGAAGCAATTGATGCTGTAATGACGCGTGCAACTGAAGCATATGAAGAAAACGAAGAGTATAGTGCCGATGAAGTGAAATCAATTCTAAATAGCTTCGTTAAGCAAGAAGTTCGTCGTTTAATTCTAAAAGATAAAGTAAGACCTGATGGTCGTGGCGTTGATGAGATTCGTCCACTTGATTCTGAAGTAGGAATTCTACCAAGAACACACGGATCTGGATTGTTTACTCGTGGACAAACCCAGGCACTTAGCATTTGTACTCTTGGTGCACTAGGAGACGTTCAGATTCTCGATGGTCTTGGTACAGAAGAATCTAAGCGATTCATGCATCACTATAACTTCCCGAAATACAGCGTCGGCGAAACTGGACCAATGCGTGGACCTGGTCGTCGTGAGATTGGTCACGGTGCCCTTGGTGAGCGTGCACTTGAGAAGGTTATTCCAACTGAGAAGGATTTCCCATATACGATTCGTCTTGTATCTGAAGTTCTTGAATCAAATGGCTCTACTTCACAAGCAAGTATTTGTGCTAGTACGCTAGCGATGATGGATGCAGGTGTGCCGATTAAAGCACCAGTTGCAGGTATTGCAATGGGACTTGTAAGTGATGGCGAGGATGTAACAGTTCTTACAGATATTCAAGGCATGGAAGATGCTCTTGGTGACATGGACTTTAAAGTTGCTGGAACAAAGCAAGGTGTAACAGCTCTTCAAATGGATATTAAAATTTCTGGAATTAACGAAGACATCCTTCGTCAGGCTCTTGAGCAGGCGAAAAACGGTCGTCTCGCCATTCTTGAAAACATGATGAGTGCGATCAACGAACCTCGTACTGAGCTTTCTGCATACGCACCTAAGATTCTTACAATGTCAATTAAACCAGATAAAATCCGCGACGTTATTGGACCAAGCGGTAAAATCATCAATAAGATCATTGAAGAAACTGGCGTAAAAATTGATATTGAGCAGGATGGTTCGGTCTTTATTTCTTCTACTGAGCAAGAAATGAACGCAAAAGCGAAGAAAATGATCGAAGATCTTGTTAGAGAAGTGGAAGTAGGCACAACTTATCTTGGTAAAGTGAAACGAGTTGAGAAATTTGGAGCATTCGTTGAGCTATTTGCTGGGAAAGAAGGTCTGGTTCACATTTCTGAACTAGCTGAAGAGCGTACAAACAAAGTAGAAGACGTTGTTTCAATCGGTGATGAAATCATGGTTAAAGTGAAAGAAATCGATAAGCAAGGACGCGTTAACCTTTCTCGTAAAGAGATTTTGAAAGAACAGCGTGAACGTGAAGAACAAAGTCAAAAGAGCTAATGAATTCGGCTGAGGCCGAATTCATTTTTTTTTGCTGATTTTTGTTAGCTTATTCTGTTTCCTCTCATTTGGATAAATGTGACCGGCGTTGATTTCATCTAATGCAAACCTTTGTTTTTTGGTAACGAATTGTTTCACGTAAGTTCTAGAGCTTGCCCATCAAACATACCTTTTTTACAAAAGGGGGCAGATGAATGAAGAAATCCTGGATCCAATTTATTGTGTTTATCATGATCTTAGGCGTAGCAGCAGGTTCACTTCAGAACCCCTACACATCAATGTATTTAAGTGATTTGAAAGAACAAGCTACCTTGAACGTGAATGGAAGTCCACTATATGACGAGATTGCTGATGCGAAGGAAAGCATGGATATACCTCCAATTAATGCTGTAATTGATCGTGTTTGGAAAGGAATCCCAGGCTATAATGGTCTGATAATTGATGCAGAAGCTTCCTATGAAAAAATGAAGGGGAAGGCGTTTGATGAGAATCTACTTGTAAAAAAAGAAGTGAAGCCTGATGTTCAGTTAAATGATCTTGAGCCCACTGCAGTCTATAAGGGTAATCCTAAGAAGCCGATGGTCGCCTTTATGATAAATGTCGCTTGGGGAGAGGAATATTTACCTGATATGTTGCAACAGCTTAAGAAATATAGTGTTCATGCTACTTTTTTTCTTGATGGCTCATGGGCGAAGAAAAACCCTGATATCGTTCGTATGCTTGATGAAGAAGGACATGAAATCGGAAATCACGCCTATTCTCATCCTGATTTGAAACAGCTAAGCGACGCCGCTATCCGTAAAGAGCTTGAAGATACAAATCAAGTTATTGAAGCAACAATTGATAAACAACCTGTCGTTTTCGCACCACCAAGCGGAAGCTACGCGAATAACGCCGTTCAAATTGCTGATCAGCTTGGAATGCAAACAGTGCTCTGGTCTGTTGATACCGTGGACTGGAAAAAACCTGCACCACAAGTACTGACAGAGAGGGTGCTCCAAAATGTACACGCGGGTGCTCTTATACTCATGCATCCAACAGAACCGACAGAAAAAAGTCTTGAAGCGTTAATTCGCGGCGTAGAAAAGAGAGGATACCAGCTTGGGACAGTTTCACAAGTGTTAGATTCTAAACGACTTGAGAAAAGATGATAAAATTGTGTCCTTTCTTCATTAATGATATAGTGTTTTTGGAGTATGACGAAACATAATGGCTCGATACAGGAGGAACAGGTTTGATAAATAAAGTAACTTGTAAAAATGGTGTCAGAGTAGTACTAGAAAATATTCCAACAGTCCGTTCAGTTGCTATCGGAATTTGGATTGGAACTGGTTCTCGTTTTGAACCGAAAGAATTAAATGGCGTTTCACATTTCCTTGAACATATGTTTTTTAAAGGAACGGATAAGCGCAGTGCCAAAGATATTGCGGAATCCTTTGATAGCATTGGCGGTCAAGTTAATGCGTTTACATCAAAAGAGTACACGTGTTACTATGCAAAAGTTCTTGATGAGCACGCAGATTATGCTCTTGATGTATTAACTGATATGTTTTTCCATTCAACATTTGAAGCTGGAGAGCTTGCGAAAGAAAAGAATGTTGTACACGAAGAAATCAAAATGTATGAAGATACGCCAGATGATATTGTCCATGACATGCTGAGTCAGGCAAGTTATGGGGATCATGAGCTTGCGATGCCGATCCTTGGAACAGAAGAGACGTTAAAAGGATTCTCAGGTGACACGCTTCGTGATTACATGCAAACTCATTACACACCGGATAATATTGTGGTTTCGATTGCAGGAAATATTGATGAATCGTTCATGCATAAAGTAGAGAATGCATTTGAACACTGGGAAACTCCTGCTGGAAAACCTGAAGTACTCGCTCCGAAATTTCATTCAGGACAAATCGCTCGCCAGAAGGAAACAGAGCAAGCCCATTTATGTCTTGGGTACGCTGGACTTCCGTTTGGTACAGATGATATTTATAGTCTCATTGTGATGAACAATGTGCTCGGTGGAAGCATGAGCAGTCGTCTTTTCCAGGATGTTCGTGAAGATCAAGGACTTGCTTACTCAGTCTTTTCTTATCATTCTGCTTATCAGGATAGCGGGTTATTAACGATCTATGCAGGTACAGCTCAAAACCAGCTGGATCGCTTATATGAGACTATCCAGAAGACTTTAACGGAATTTAAGCGTGATGGCATTACAACGAAAGAGTTGAAGAATTGCAAAGAGCAGCTAAAAGGTAACTTGATGCTCAGTCTTGAAAGTACAAACAGCCGTATGAGCCGAAATGGTAAGAATGAATTGCTATTAAACCAACATCGTTCACTCGATGACATTATTACGAATATTGAGAGCGTTAATCATGAGAACGTAAACAGTATGATCCATTCGATGTTTACTGATGAATTTTCATGCTCGCTTATTAGTCCAAACGGTCAATTACCAGGTGGTATGAAATCCTAAGGACGCTTACCCGTCGAATTATAAGGCGGGTTTTTTCATGTCTTCCTTTAATAAACTACTCATAGACTATGGTATATAACGTGAACGTATTATTAGATAGTGGTTTACGATAGGACTTTCATCAATTTGTTTAAAGGGGGACATATGATGAGATTAAGTCAGCTTAGCGGTAAGGAGCTTATCGATATAGAAAAAGGGCGGAAGCTTGGTGTGCTTGGGCAAACTGATCTATTGTTTGATGAGAAAACAGGGTTATTAAAAGAATTGATCATTCCGAAATCGTCGTGGATGGGGTTAAAACGCAAAGAACAAGAAATTACGATTCCATGGGAGCACATAGAAACGATTGGAAGAGATATGATCATTTTGCAAAATCATCAAAAGGGTTAAAACTGGTACACCTCTTGATTCACCAAGCGGGCATACACCACATAGAATGTTGAGAAATTACAATAATCCCCGTAGTAAGACGTGGAAAAGGAAAGGGGAGGAACGATGCTAACGAATCAACATATCGCTGTTATTGGCGGTGATGCCCGCCAGCTTGAAATTATTCGAAAGTTAACCGAATTGAATGCCGATTTATATTTAATCGGATTCGATCAGCTTGATCATGGCTTTACAGGTGCAACGAAATGCACATTGGATGAAGTGAAGCTAACGACCCTTGATGCAATTGTCCTTCCAGTCAGTGGAACAACGATCGAAGGAGAAGTTGAAACGATCTTCTCAAATGAAAAAGTAGTGTTAACAGCAGATCAACTTAAACAAACGCCAGCCCATTGTACGGTATATAGCGGAATCAGTAACAGCTGTCTAAATGAGATGGTGGCTGAAGCATCCAGAACGTTAGTTCGCTTATTCGAACGAGATGATGTGGCCATTTATAATTCTATTCCGACTGTTGAAGGTACTGTTATGATGGTTATTCAGCATACGGATATTACCATTCATCAATCAAATATTGCGGTTCTAGGTCTTGGTCGAGTCGGGATGTCAGTTGCCAGAACATTTAATGCATTAGGGGCAAATGTTAGTGTTGGGGCTAGAAAACCAGAGCATATCGCGAGAATTGCGGAGATGGGATTAAAACCGTTTCATTTATCTGATCTCGTGAACCAAGTATCCCATTTAGATGTATGTATTAATACAATCCCAGCACAAATCGTCACATCTCAAGTTATTGCTAAAATGCCGTCTCATACGCTCGTGATTGACCTTGCTTCTAAGCCCGGAGGTACTGATTTTCGATACGCCGAAAAAAGAGGAATTAAAGCTCTTCTTGCGCCAGGCCTGCCTGGTATTGTGGCTCCAAAAACGGCCGGAAAAATCATCGCTAATGTTCTGACACAGCTGTTAATTGAGCGGTCTCAGAATGGAAAGGAGAACACTCCATGAGTTTGAAAGGTATGCACATTGGTTTTGGATTAACTGGTTCCCACTGTACGTATGATGCGGTCGTTCCACAAATAGAAGAACTTGTTCAACTAGGTGCTAAGGTGACGCCATTTGTTTCACATACGGTCATGAATACAAATACTCGCTTTGGCGATGGAGAAAACTGGATCGCTCGTATTGAGGAAATAACAGGTAATGAAGCAGTTAATTCGATCGTAAAGGCTGAGCCATTTGGTCCCAAAACACCACTTGATTGTATGGTTATCGCTCCAATAACAGGGAATTCTATTAGTAAATTTGCGAATGCGATGACAGAGTCTCCTGTATTGATGGGGGCAAAAGCAACTTTGCGTAATGAAAAACCAGTTGTGTTAGGCATTTCTACTAACGATGGGCTAGGATTAAATGGTACAAATATCTTAAGATTAATGTCGACGAAGAATATTTATTTCATTCCATTTGGTCAAGATGATCCAGTTAAAAAACCAAATTCACTCGTTGCACGGATGCCATCTTTAAGGGAAACTGTTGAAAAAGCACTTCTTGGCAGACAGCTTCAGCCGGTTTTAATCGAAAGGTATTTGGATTAGCCAATTGATTTATCTTTCTTTAAGATAGGTTTATGATAGAATAGAGAATAAAATCACCAGGAATGGGGAGAAACCTCGGTTTCTCCTTCTGTTGTGATGGATTTTGAATGGAATATGGGAGGAGAATAAGTCATGAGCGGGAAAAAATATCATGTAGCAGTAGTTGGAGCAACAGGCGCAGTCGGACAACAAATGATCAAAACACTAGAGGAAAGAGATTTTCCGATATCGACCTTAACGCTCCTTTCATCATCACGTTCTGCTGGTAAAAAAGTAACGTTTAAGGGTCAGGAAGTAACGGTGAAAGAAGCCACTCCTGAAGCATTTGAAGGGGTTCAGCTTGCGTTATTTAGCGCTGGTGGCAGTGTATCAAAAGCTCTTGCTCCAGAAGCAGTTAAACACGGAGCGATTGTTGTAGATAACACAAGTGCATTCCGTATGGATCCAGAAGTACCTCTTGTTGTACCAGAAGTGAACGAAGGGGATTTGAATGATCACAAAGGGATTATTGCGAACCCAAACTGCTCAACCATTCAAATGGTCGCAGCTCTTGAGCCGCTGAAACAAACATATGGCCTTACTAAAATTATTGTTTCTACTTATCAAGCTGTTTCAGGTGCAGGTGCAAATGCGGTTACTGAAATGAAAGAGCAGTCTAAAGCGGTGCTAAATGGTGAGGACTACGAGCCACAAATTTTGCCTGTTAAAGGTGATAAACAGCACTATCCGATCGCTTTCAATGCCATCCCACAAATCGATGTATTTGAAGACAACGGATTTACTTATGAAGAAATGAAAATGATAAATGAAACGAAGAAAATCATGCATGATGCAGAGCTTCATGTTGCAGCTACTTGTGTGCGACTACCAATTGAAACAGGTCATGCTGAATCAGTCTATGTTGAAATTGGTCATGATGATGTAACAGTAGAAGATATGAAAGAACTATTGAGTAACGCACCAGGTGTAACGCTCAAAGACGACCCTGCAAACCAGGTTTATCCGATGCCCGTTGATGCTGTTGGGAAATCGGACGTTTTTGTCGGTCGTATTCGAAAAGATCTAAATCAAAAAAATGGCTTCCATATGTGGATTGTCTCTGATAATCTACTGAAGGGGGCAGCGTGGAATTCTGTTCAAATTGCTGAAAGCCTTGCAGCCCTAAATATATTGAAATAGACATAAGAAGGTGTTCTAAATGAAAGTCATCGTGCAGAAGTTTGGCGGTACTTCATTGAAAAGTGAAGACGGCAGACTGAGAGCTGTAAACCATATTAAAGATGCAGTGAGCGATGGATATAAAGTTGTCGTCGTCGTTTCAGCAATGGGTCGTAAAGGTGATCCATACGCGACTGACACTCTTCTTGGCCTCATTGGCGATCGAGAACGGAAGGTCACTTCAAGAGAATATGATCTACTTGTATCTTGTGGTGAGAGTATTTCTTCTGTCATATTCTCAAATCTCCTCTTAGGCGAAGGATTGAGAGCCACAGCTTACACCGGAGGTCAGGCAGGTTTCATGACAACGGCTGAGCATAGCAAAGCAAGAATTCTTGAAATGAAGTCAGAAAGACTACTGGAAGAGCTGAAAATGATGGATGTTGTCGTTGTGACAGGCTTCCAGGGCGTCACAAAAGACGGCGATGTAACGACTCTTGGTCGAGGTGGAAGCGATACGTCAGCAGCTGCGCTTGGTGCTGCCCTTTCAGCTGAATGGGTAGACATCTTTACGGATGTAGAAGGTATTATGACAGCTGATCCAAGAATTGTTGAGAAAGCACGTCCTCTCTCCATCGTGACATATAACGAAGTTTGTAATATGGCTTATCAAGGTGCGAAGGTTATTCACCCTCGCGCAGTTGAAATTGCTATGCAGGCGAAGATACCGCTCCGAATTAGGTCAACTTATTCTTCTTCGACAGGTACGCTCGTCACGTCTGCTACAGGAAAAACGACTGGTGAACAGGTGATAGATCGTTTAATTACGGGTATAGCTCATGTAAACGGCGTAACCCAAATTAAAGTGTATGCGAAAGAAGGACAATATGATCTTCAGTCACGCGTTTTTAAAGCTATGGCGCGTGAGGGGATCAGCGTTGATTTCATCAACATCAGCTTAACGGGTGTTGTTTATACGGTTATGGAGGAAATGACCGACAGAGCCGTTGCAACGCTAAATGAAATGGGCTACGAGCCTGAAGTCATCGAGAATTGTGCGAAAGTATCTGCAGTTGGAGCTGGAATGAGTGGTGTTCCTGGCGTAACAGCAAAGATTGTGGAATCACTTGCGCGAGAAAACATTGATATTTTACAGTCAGCTGATTCTCATACAACGATTTGGGTTCTTGTGAGACAGACTGACCTTTCAGCAGCAGTTAATGCGCTGCACGAAACGTTTTATCTTCATCTGGAGCCGGGGCAAGAAATGGAACAGATGATGGATCAGCTTTAAGTGATAGGCAAGGAGTGAAAGAAATGAATTTTGGAAAAGTACTAACCGCAATGGTCACCCCTTTCGATCGCAAAGGGTACGTGGATTTTGCGAAGACAGAGCAATTGGTCAACTATTTAATTAATAATGGAACAGAAGGTCTTGTTGTAGCGGGTACAACTGGCGAATCGCCAACGCTTTCTTCAGAAGAAAAAGTGGCGCTCTTTAAGCATTCTGTTAAAATCGCTGATGGCCGCGTACCGATTATTGCAGGAACAGGCAGTAATAACACGCACGCATCGATCGAGTTAACAAAAAAGGCAGAAGCTGCAGGCGTGGATGCGATTATGATCGTAGCCCCTTATTACAGCAAGCCTGGTCAAAAAGGTCTTTATGAGCATTTCAAAGCGATCGCAGAATCAACAAAGCTTCCAGTAATGATTTATAACATTCCTGGTCGTTCTGTTGTGAATATGACGGCAGACACAATTGTTGAGCTTTCTAAGATCAACAACATTGTTTCTGTTAAAGAAGCAAGTGGAGATCTTGACCAAATTACAGATATTATTACGCGCACAGAAGAGTCTTTCTCTGTTTATAGTGGAGATGACGGCTTAACTTTACCGATTCTTTCTATCGGTGGTGATGGCGTTATTTCTGTTGCGTCACACGTTCTTGGGAATGAAATGCAACAGATGATCTCAGCTTATCAATCTGGGGAAGTTAAGGAAGCGGCAGCGGTTCATCAAAAAATCCTGCCAATTATGAATGAGCTCTTTAAAGCACCAAGCCCATCCCCTGTTAAAACAGCTCTTCAGCTAAAGGGTATGGATGTAGGAAGTGTACGTCTACCGATGATTCCTCTAACAGCAGAGGAGCGCTCATCACTAGCCGCTGCGCTTAATAAATAATGTTAGAACGGATGCTTATGCATCCGTTTTTTTTTTGCACGGATTTTTTTTAAGAGTAAGCACTTTTAAGTTCGTTTTTTTCAGACTATCTCATGAATGGTAAAATCGCCACTCGTTCATACTACTAGTACCAGAGTAAGGAAGGGGTACCAGTATGAACAGTGAATATCGCAATGAAAACCCAGGTCAGGATCCTGAACCTAAAAAAGACGACCAATCAAAATCTTCGCTAGTTGATAAAATTCAGCAGCTTGGCCAAACAAACGTGCCAACGATGGATCAATCTAATATTCATTGTTTAACTATTATCGGACAAATTGAAGGACATGTGCAGCTGCCACCACAAAATAAAACAACAAAATATGAGCATCTTATCCCACAAATTGTGGCAATCGAACAAAACCCTAAGATTGAAGGTGTGCTGATCCTTCTTAATACAGTAGGGGGAGACGTAGAAGCAGGACTTGCTATATCTGAAATGATTGCTTCCCTTTCGAAACCTTCTGTTTCGATTGTCCTTGGTGGTGGACATTCAATTGGAGTGCCAATAGCGGTTGCTGCAAATTATTCGTTTGTCGCAGAAACGGCAACAATGACGATTCATCCTGTTCGACTAACAGGTCTTGTTATCGGCGTGCCGCAAACGTTTGAATATCTCGATAAAATGCAGGAGCGAGTTGTTAGTTTTGTGACAAGGCACTCAAATATTACAGAAGATAAGTTTAAAGAGCTTATGTTTTCAAGAGGAAATTTAACGAGAGATATCGGAACAAACGTAGTGGGTGAAGATGCTGTGAGCTATGGTTTGATCGATGAAGTTGGGGCTGTTGGTCCAGCAATGAAGAAGCTAAATGAATTAATGGAGGAATATAAGGGAGAGCAGGAAGGAGATCTTGTCCAATGATTCTTTATACCATCCTACCAAATGAAGCAGTATTCCCTCCTGATCAGAGTGTTTATGAGCAGCAGAAGATCATCGAATGGAACGGAGTCCAACTTCTTGTCGAGCGAACGTCTCTGACAGAGTGTAGGGTAGTGCAGGTACTTAGCACAGATCCCATGGACTATCTCAATGATGCAACACAGCCTGGTCAAATGTTAACGCTATCCACTTCTCCATTGAAATAGAGCCTATAGGACCACGGGAAGATGTGGTATACTAGGAATAGATTGGTGAACAAAAAGCAGCCTGAAATGGCTGCTTTTTTCACCAGCTATGGCTTGTATAGAGGTGAGATAATGGCAAAACGAAAAAGAAAAAAGACAACAAAGAAACAGGCCGCCTGGCAATCCCAAGTCAAAGTTGAATTTATCGGTTTAACGGTTCTGGCTTTTACCGTTTTAGGTGTTTTGAAAATGGGAGTAGTTGGACGAGCGATTTACCATATGTTTCGCTTTTTTGCAGGCCAATGGTATGGACTAATTATCGCAGGCCTTGTGATATTCGCAGGTTATTTAATTGTGAAGAGGAAGCTCCCAGCCTTTTGGACAAGAAGATTAGCAGGATTTTATTTACTAGGCATTTCATTTCTGTTATTAAGTCACGTCGGCTTATTTGAAACACTTTCTCGTCAGGGCCAATGGGATAGTCCATCGGTTATTGCTAATACATATGAACTCTTCCGAATGGACGTTAGCGATCCATCAGAAACTAGCCCGCTTGGCGGGGGCATGATCGGTGCGCTTCTCTTCGCCTTTTGCTACAGACTTTTTGATGCAACAGGAACGCAGCTAATGGCCTTTCTATTGATTTTACTATCTTTTGTCTTGATTACGGGTAAATCGTTTAGTGATGTACTAGGTAAAGCCCTTGCTTGGATTAAAGGTTTTGTATTAAACACATATGATGAAGCGAAATCACTTCTATCAGAAAGTAAAAATTCAAGAAGAGAAAAGAGAGAACAGCGGGCTGCATTAAGAGAACAAGAAGCATCCATGGAGCCTGAGGAAACGTATGACGTCTCTCAAACAAGTAAGGATGAATCAGAAGAAGAGGCGCCATTTGAGCCTGAGATTCGAACCTTTACTGAAAGTGCATATCCAACACAGTCAGAAACGCCTGTGGAGAAAGAGACAGAAGAAAGTAAAGATGGTGAACCTGTTAAGGAAGCAGCAGATGGAACCCCAATTCAGTCGCTAACAGTTGGCGAGCTAGAAAACAAAGATTATCGTCTTCCATCTTTATCTTTACTGCAGCCTCCAAAGAAGGTGTCGCAGGATAATGAACGTCAGCAAATTTCCGCAAACGCTCGTAAATTAGAAAAGACGTTTGAGAGCTTTGGTGTAAAAGCCAAAGTAATGAAGGTTCATCTTGGTCCAGCGGTAACGAAATATGAGGTATATCCTGATACAGGTGTGAAAGTAAGTAAAATTGTAAACTTAACAGATGACCTGGCACTAGCTCTTGCTGCACGGGACCTACGTATTGAAGCACCGATCCCAGGTAAATCTGCGATAGGGATCGAAGTACCGAATTCTGAAGTCGCGATGGTTACATTGAGGGAAGTATTGGAATCAAAAGAATACCAATCGCACGAATCGAAAGTATCTATTGGTTTCGGAAGAGATATTTCAGGTGAAGCAGTTGTTTCCGATTTATCTAAGATGCCCCATCTACTAGTTGCAGGAGCAACAGGAAGCGGTAAAAGTGTGTGTATCAACGGTATTATTGCAAGCATTATGATGAAGGCCAAGCCTCATGAAGTTAAAATGATGATGATTGATCCTAAGATGGTTGAACTTAACGTATACAATGGTATACCTCATCTTCTAGCACCAGTCGTAACGGATCCGAAGAAAGCTTCACAGGCTTTGAAAAAGGTTGTGAGTGAAATGGAGCGTCGTTATGAGCTATTCTCACATACTGGTACGCGGAATATCGAAGGGTATAACAATCATATTAAGCGTCATAATGAAACGTCAGAGGCGAAGCAGCCTTCACTACCGTATATTGTTGTTATTGTGGATGAGCTAGCTGATTTAATGATGGTAGCGTCAAGCGATGTAGAGGATGCGATTACAAGACTCGCACAGATGGCACGAGCAGCGGGAATACATTTAATCATTGCGACACAGCGTCCGTCAGTTGACGTTATCACAGGGGTGATTAAAGCTAATATTCCATCCCGTATTGCCTTTAGCGTTTCGTCCATGACAGACTCAAGAACAATTCTTGATATGGGTGGAGCAGAGAAATTGCTAGGTAAAGGGGATATGCTATTCCTTCCTGTAGGGGCGAATAAACCCAAACGAGTTCAGGGTGCCTTCTTATCTGATGAGGAAGTAGAAGAACTCGTTGACTTTGTCATTGCCCAGCAAAAAGCTCAGTATCAGGAAGAAATGATACCAACAGATAAGCCTGAGGAAGCTCAGCCGGAAGTAGATGATGATTTATATGATGACGCTGTTCAATTGATAACCGAGATGCAAACAGCTTCGGTATCAATGCTACAACGACGATTTCGAATAGGTTACACCCGAGCAGCAAGATTAATCGATGCTATGGAAGCTCGAGGTATCGTAGGACCTTATGAGGGCAGTAAACCTCGTGAAGTTCTCGTTAGTAAAGGGGAAGAAGCACAATCCAGTTAAGGGTTGTGCTTCTTTTTTATGTGTTTTTATCCTAGTGACGACAAATCGGAATGAGAAAAACGAAAAGAATTGGCCATTTGTGTTAGAAATTCTATCATTTTAAATATTGGTAATCGGGCTTTTTTTCAAAAAACTATTCCTTTATCTCCTTGAAAATGGTATAGTTATTGTCGAAATATGACTATTTTTTCAAAAATATTTCATGCGTGTTTCAGAGCCGTTTCTCATGCATATTATTTTTTATTGGGCAATGAAAACGCGACCAAACAAAGCATAGCTCGATAGAGAGAAGAGAGAGCGGGCGGCGTTTAAAAAACATTAGGGGGATTAAGATGAAGAAGAAGTACGGATTTATGTTGTCAGCTGTATTAGCTGCAGGTACGCTTTTGTCAGCTTGTGGAACGGGAGATACGAATAATGAAAGTTCTGGCGGCGGAGGCAGTGAAGGCGAAAGCAGCGACTTTAAAGTTGCGATGGTAACTGATACAGGCGGTGTGGATGATAAATCATTTAACCAATCTGCTTGGGAAGGTCTTCAGCAGTTTGGAAAAGATAATGGACTTGAGAAAGACAAAGGTTTTAAATATGTTCAGTCAACTGCAGCAAGTGACTACCAACCAAACCTTTCAGGCTTAATTCGTGAAGATTATAATTTGATCTTCGGAATCGGATTCCTTATGCAACAAGATATTCAAACAATTGCAACACAAAAGCCAGATTCTCAGCTTGCTCTTGTTGATAGTGTAGCTGTAACGGAAGATGGCGAGCCAATGGAGAACGTAGCAAGTATTACTTTCAAAGAGCACCAGGGTTCATTCTTAGTAGGAGTTATCGCTGGAATGCAATCTGAAACTGACAAAGTTGGTTTTATCGGTGGTGTTGATTCTGAATTAATCAAGAAGTTTGAGAGTGGATTTAAAGCCGGAGTGAAATCCGTTAATCCTGATGCTGAGATCTTCACACAATATGCGGATGATTTCAACGCAGCAGAAGTAGGACAGGCTATTGCAGGTACTCTTTATGATAAAGGCGCGGATATCATTTATCATGCTGCTGGCGGAACAGGAAATGGCGTATTCACTGAAGCGAAGAACCGTGCGAAAAACGGTGAAAAAGTTTGGGTTATCGGTGTTGACCGTGATCAGCATGAAGAAGGAA
This sequence comes from Anaerobacillus sp. QJM3NY_17, assembly GCF_056173665.1. Classification (NCBI taxonomy): domain Bacteria; kingdom Bacillati; phylum Bacillota; class Bacilli; order Caryophanales; family Bacillaceae; genus Anaerobacillus; species Anaerobacillus sp. QJM3NY_17. The sequence continues at coordinate 1,894,758 of NZ_CM149685.1, forward strand.
TGCCTGAGAACGTAACGCTAACTTCTATGGTGAAGCGTGTGGATACAGCTGTTATTGAAGTTTCCAAGCAAACAATGGACGGCGACTTCCCAGGAGGAAAAGTTACAGAGTTTGGTCTTGAAGAAGATGGCGTAGGTATTGCTGAATCACAAGAAAATGTATCTGAAGAAGCACTACAAAAAGTAGAAGAGTATAAAGAGAAAATTCAGAGCGGCGAATTGGAAGTTCCAAGTACTGACGATGAGTACAAAGAATTCGAAAGCTCTCTATAAGAGATCGTCCATTACGTTTTCTGAGCGTGATGGATTTCTAGAAATCTCACCTACATTATAGCCAAATATGGGACGAAGGCTAGTATTTTCATAGACTAGCCTTTGTTTCATGCTTTGGATAAGGGAGTGGCATCTACATGGAATACGTCATTGAAATGAGAAATATCCGTAAAGAATTTCCTGGGATTGTGGCAAATGACAATATTACGTTACAGCTAAGAAAAGGGGAAATCCATGCCCTTCTTGGTGAAAATGGCGCAGGGAAATCAACCTTGATGAATGTTTTGTTTGGTCTTTATCAGCCTGAAAAAGGCGAAATACACGTTCGCGGTAAGAAGGTTAATATTACAGATCCAAATGTAGCGAATGAACTCGGAATTGGAATGGTTCACCAGCACTTTATGCTTGTTGAAAAATTTACCGTAACGGAGAATATTATTCTTGGGAATGAGCCAACTGCTAAAGGTCAGGTTAATCTAAAGCAGGCTGCTAAAGATGTAGAAGCTATTTCAAAGCAATATGGTCTTGCAGTCGATCCAAATGCGAAGATTGAAGAAATATCCGTAGGTATGCAGCAGCGTGTGGAAATTCTAAAAACGCTATACCGTGGAGCAGACATCTTAATTTTTGACGAGCCTACTGCAGTGTTAACTCCTCAGGAGATTAAAGAACTTATCACAATTATGAAAAAGCTGATTTCTGAAGGGAAATCAATCATTCTGATTACACACAAACTGAAAGAAATTATGGAAGTAAGTGATCGTTGTACTGTTATTCGTCGAGGTGTCGGGATCGGTACTGTTGATGTTGCGAATACGAATCAGGATGAATTAGCTTCTATGATGGTCGGACGTGAAGTGAATTTTTCAATTCAGAAAAAGCCTTCAGAGCCTTCTAATGCAACGCTTGAGATCAGTAACCTTGTAGTAGAAGATGCACGTAAAGTACCAGTTGTAAACGGTATGAACTTAACTGTCCGTGCAGGAGAAATTGTCGGGATTGCAGGAGTAGATGGTAATGGACAATCAGAATTAATTGAGTCGATTACAGGATTACGTAGATCAAAATCTGGAAGTATCAATCTTAGCGGAAAAAACATAACAAATTGGAAACCGCGTCGTGTAACGGAAAGCGGTATTGCTCATATTCCACAGGATAGGCATAAGCATGGGCTTGTGTTAGATTTTTCGATTGGCGAAAATATGGTTCTTCAGACCTATTATAAAAGACCCTTCTCTAGAAATGGCATTTTAAATCTTTCAACCATTATGGATAAGGCGAAATCATTAATTAAAGAGTATGATGTGCGGACCCCAAGTGAGATGACGCCTGCTCGTGCGCTTTCTGGTGGGAACCAGCAGAAGGCCATTATCGCACGTGAAATCGATCGAAGTCCTAATCTATTGATTGCGGCACAGCCTACACGTGGACTTGATGTAGGTGCGATTGAATTTATTCACTCTAAATTAATAGAAGAACGTGACAATGGAAAAGCAGTTCTTCTTATTTCCTTCGAACTTGAAGAAATTATGAATGTGAGTGACCGTATTGCGGTTATTTATGAAGGGAAAATAGTGGCGATCGTCAAGCCAGAAGAAACAACTGAGCAAGAGCTTGGACTTTTGATGGCTGGTGCAAAGAGCAAAAAGGCTGGTGAGACTTCATGAAGTTATTAAAAGGGAAATGGTCTGGCATTACAGTGCCGTTGCTTTCAGTAGCTCTAGGATTACTCGTTGGCGGTATTATTATGCTTGTTAGTGGATACAACCCGATTGTTGCTTACGCAGCATTGTTTAACGGGATATTCTCCAATACGTATGTAATGGGTGAAACCGTTCGGCAAATGACGCCGCTTATTTTGTCTGGTCTAGCGGTTGCGTTTGCTTTCCGTACAGGGCTGTTTAATATCGGAGTAGAAGGCCAACTATTAGTTGGGTGGCTTGCATCGGTTTATATTGGTTTACAATTTGAAGGACTAAGTCCTATTGTTCACATTCCACTCGCTATTTTAGCGGCAGGTCTTGCCGGAGCTCTCTGGGCATTTGTACCTGGTTTCTTGAAAGCAAAATATCACGTACATGAAGTTATTACGACGATCATGATGAACTATGTAGCCCTTCATGTTGTGAACGCGATTATTCGTACGTATTTACTTGCTCCTGGCGAGCGAACGGATCAAATAAATGCATCGGCTTCGTTGCAATCTCCGTTTCTAGAATCGATTACGGATTTTTCACGTCTTCATTATGGTTTTGTAGTGGCGATTATCGGAGCAATTATTATGTGGTTCCTTCTTTGGAAAACGACGACAGGGTACGAACTTCGCTCGGTTGGTTTTAATAAATATGCTTCAGAATATGCAGGAATTAATGTTCAACGCAACATTGTCCTTTCTATGGTTATCTCCGGAGCTTTTGCAGGAGCAGCTGGGGCAATGGAAGGGCTTGGCACATACGGCTATATGACCGTTATGGCTGACTTTACAGGAGTTGGATTTGACGGAATCGCAGTTGCGCTTCTTGGTGCAAATGGTGCACTAGGTGTTGTTCTTGCTTCAGCGTTATTTGGGGGACTGAAAATTGGAGCTCTCAACATGCAGTCTGTGGCACAGGTACCAACACAGTTAGTTGAAATCGTGATTGCGATGATTATTTTCTTTGTCGCATCCAGTTACTTGATTCACTGGATCAGCAACAGGGTGAGCAAAAGGGGGAAAATTTAATGGATTTCATGCAGATTCTTCAGCTCATTATTCCTGCCGCTATTTTTTCAGCAGCTCCCCTGATTTTCACTGCTCTTGGTGGAGTATTCAGTGAACGGTCAGGTGTTGTTAACATTGGACTAGAAGGCTTAATGTTAATGGGGGCTTTCACGGGTGCGTTATTTACAATTCTAGGCGAACAGTGGGGAATGGGGGCAGCTTCACCTTGGTTTTCACTTGTTGTAGCGATTATCGTTGGAATGCTGTTCTCCTTGCTTCACGCTGTTGCAAGTATTTCGCTTAAAGCTGATCAGGTTGTAAGTGGTGTAGCCCTTAACTTCCTAGCTGCTGGTCTTGCAATCTTCCTTGTGAAGAAAATCTTTGACGCTGGTCAAACTCCAATTATTCAGGAACGTATTTATAAAACGGATGTGCCTTTCTTAAGTGACATTCCGTTTATTGGACCATTGTTTTTCTCAAGTGCGTATTATACGTCATACATTGCGATCGTGCTAGCATTCGTCGTATGGTGGGTTCTCTATAAAACGCCGTTTGGTCTTCGTCTTCGCTCTGTTGGGGAGCACCCGATGGCTGCTGATACGATGGGAATCAACGTGACAAAAATGCGCTATGTAGCGGTTATGCTAAGTGGTGGGTTTGCTGGTCTTGGTGGTGCAGTTTATGCGACATCGATTGCCGGTAACTTTAGCCACGCAACGATTTCTGGACAAGGTTTTATGGCACTTGCTGCTATGATCTTTGGGAAGTGGCATCCGCTTGGCGCAATGGGAGCAGCCCTTTTCTTCGGTCTTGCTCAGTCGCTCAGTATTACTGGACAGCAGATTCCTGGTTTAAAAGAAATTCCAGAAGTTTATCTTCTAATCTCTCCTTATGTTTTAACTATTCTTGCCCTTGCAGGTCTAGTTGGACGAGCGGATGCGCCAAAAGCGATTGGCGAGCCGTATGAGAAAGGAAAGCGATAACGTCGGGGCGAAGCTCTTCGTGAAAACGGAGAGCTTTTTCGTATGAGTAGTTTTTTTGGGGGGGGGGATGGTTCTAGGATTTTAATCTTTGTTTTTAAGCGTTCCTAGCTGCATCGCCCAGCCTCTCGATCGCTTCAGCCAAAAAAATGAACACAAAAAGCGTGTTCTAGTTCAAGAGCTCCAATATCTCCGTTTCTAAACGCTCGTCTTCGCTTTTCGGGTCTAGCTGCAGTGAGCAGACACTTGGTCACTTCGCCCTATAACTCGAACACAAAGACCGTGTTCAATTTATAGGGCTCCAGTGCCTGTCGTGTCTAACCGCTCACTTCCGCTTTTCTTGATCCAGCTACGACTCGCAGAAACTGCGATATTTCACTCTTTCACCAGAACACAAAAAGCGTGTTCTAGTTCAAGAGCTCCAATATCTCCGTTTCTAAACGCTCGTCTTCGCTTTTCTTTTAAAAAGTACTAATTGCTTACACTATTACACATACTATGGTATAAAGGGGGTAAGTTTCAGTTTCCTCTGATGGTAGTTAATGGATTTTAAAAAGGAGTGAGGTCAATGGCTATTATCCCTCATGAGAAAACCTCGTGCGGCGGTTTGACGCTACATAGGATACAAACGGATAAATATAAAACAACAACAGTAGTGGTTCAATTTAAGGCGCGTTTGACTGAAGAGACGGTAACGGAGAGGGCTCTTTTGCCTCATGTGTTGCAAAGCGGGACGGAGAATTATCCTTCCTCTAAAGCAGTGAGGACTGAGCTTGAGAAGCTTTATGGTGCAACGCTTGGTGTGGATCTTGCTAAGAAGGGCGATTTTCATATTATGACGTTCCGGATGGATTTTGCGAATGAGAAGTTCCTTTCGGAAGATGAGCCGTTGTTCAAAAAAGCTCTTTCTCTCCTTTCAGAAGTAATCATGAATCCAAAAACGGATGGAACTAGTTTTGATTCTTCTATTGTGGATAAAGAAAAGCGTACGATGAAACAGCGCATTCAGTCTATTTATGATGATAAGATGCGTTTTGCTAATATGAGACTTACGCAAGAAATGTTTCCAAACGAAGCGTTTGGACTTCATGTATATGGGGAGAAAGAAGAAGTCGATCGCGTAACGGCTAAATCTCTTTATGATTTCTACAAAAAAGTGTGTGCTGAAGATGAGATTGATCTTTATTTAGTTGGCAATTTAGAGGGAGTTCATGCTGAAGAGGTCGTTAAGGAACTATTTCCTTTTAAAGAACGAACCGATCGTGGCTCTGAGGCGACACAAAAAGCGTCACTTGATGTAGAAGAGAAAGAAATTTTAGAAACACAGGAAATTAAGCAAGGAAAGCTTCACATGGGCTTTCGTTCAGGCGTTGGGTATGCTGACGATGAATATTTTGCTCTTCAAGTGTTTAACGGTATGTTTGGTGGTTTCTCGCATTCTAAGCTGTTCCGAAACGTACGTGAGAAAGAAAGTCTCGCTTATTATGCAGCTTCACGTTATGAAAGCCACAAAGGTTTAATTATCGTGATGTCAGGAATTGAATTTAAAAACTATAAGAAAACGGTTGATATCATTAAAGAACAGCTTACAGCGATGAGAAATGGCGAATTTAATGAAGAAGAAATGAAGCAAACGAAAACAATGATTCGTAATCAGCTGCTTGAAACCGTCGATGATGCGAAGGGCATGGTGGAACTTCTTTACCATGGTGTCGTTTCTCAAAAGCTACGCACCATTGAGGAGTGGCTCGACGGAGTCGAAGCTGTAACTAAAGAGGACATTTTAGCAGTTGCGGATAAGGTTAAGCTTGATACCGTTTATTTCTTAAAAGGCGAGGAGGCTTAATCATGAAAACTATTCCATTTAACCAACTACAGGAGACTCTTTACCACCAAACGATGGACAACGGACTTGATGTGTATGTCCTTCCGAAAAAAGGTTTTAACAAAACTTATGCAACGTTTACGACAAAATATGGTTCGGTTGATAATCATTTCGTACCATTAAACGGTTCGGAGAATGTTCAAGTTCCCGATGGCATTGCTCACTTCCTTGAGCACAAAATGTTTGAGAAGGAAGATCGGGATGTGTTTCAAGATTTTAGTAAACAAGGTGCCTCATCAAATGCCTTTACGTCGTTTACACGCACGGCCTACTTGTTTTCAACAACACAGAACGTGATGCAAAACCTTGAAACACTTGTTAATTTTGTTCAAGATCCGTACTTTAGTGACCAAAGTGTTGAAAAGGAAAAGGGGATTATCGGTCAGGAAATTGAAATGTATAATGACAATTCCGACTGGCGAGCGTATTTTGGTGTGATTGAAAATATGTTCCACCATCATCCTGTTAAAATTGATATTGCTGGGACGATCGAATCCATCGCCAAAATCACGAAGGAATCTTTATATACGTGCTATGAAACATTCTATCATCCATCAAATATGGTGCTATTTGTTGTTGGTGCCGTGGAACCGAATGAAATCATGTCCTTTGTAGAGAAAAATCAGGCGGCGAAATCTTACAAAGATCAGCCACCGATTGAACGATTTTTTGATGAGGAACCTCAAAAGGTGGCAGAGAAGAAGAAAGTTCTTCCGATGTCTGTACAAGTGGCGAAGTGCCTCGTTGGATTTAAAGAACCAAATCCAGGGCGTCAGGGGGAGGACCTTCTGAAGCACGAGCTTTCCATTAATCTTGCGCTTGATTTGATGTTCGGACAGAGCTCGGAGAATTACGAGAAGCTTTATAATGAAGGACTTATTGATCAGAGCTTTTCGTATGATTTTACAGAAGAAGAGAAATTCGGTTTCTCCATCTTAGGAAGCAATACAAGCTCACCAGATGAGCTAGCAGATCGTTTGTTTTCAATGATACAATCGTTTAAGAATGAGTCAGTTGATACAGATCAGCTCGAGCGAATTCGTAAGAAAAAGATCGGTAGTTTCTTACGAGCATTAAATTCTCCAGAGTTTATTGCGAATCAGTTCACACGCTATCGCTTTAATGACATGGATTTATTTGAAGTTGTTCCAATGCTTGAGTCAATTACAGCGAAAGACATTGAAGAGGCGGTTAAGGGACACTTTGCTGAAGAATCATTTACAGTATGTCAGGTCGTCCCAAAATCCTAGAAAGCACCCAACTGGGTGCTTTTTCACTGATCATTAAATTAAAAATTAGTGATGAGATGAGTTTAAAGAAAGGGAGATACTTAGTGAAAGATGTTTTAATAACCGGGGCGAGCGGCGGGGTTGGCAAGGCCATTGCTGCTGCATATATTCATAAAGGGGAGCGGGTATACGCTCATTATCACAAAAATGAACGTTCTCTTTTTGAATTAAAGGCAGCTTATCCCGAGGCGAATTTATTTCCAGTACAGGCGGATTTAGCTAGTAAGGATGGAGCGCGTCACTTAACAGAGCAAGTACAGGGCATCGACACCCTTATTCTAAACGCTGGCAACAGTTTTTTTGGTTTATTAACTGATATGTCCGATACAGAAATTGAAGCAATGATTCAGCTGCAATTAACCTCGTCCATTAAGCTTGCAAAGCACTATATCAATGAAATGGTTCGAAAGAAAAGCGGTTCAATTATTATTGTTTCTTCTGTGTTTGGATTATCAGGCGCTTCATGTGAAGTTGTTTATTCTTCTGTTAAAGGCGGACTAAATGCGTTTGTAAAGGGTCTTGCGAAGGAGTTAGGTCCAAGCGGAATACGAGTGAACGCTGTGGCACCAGGCTATATTGCAACGAAAATGAATGCCCGTTTGACAGGAGAGGACGAACAATTGTTAATCGATGACATTCCAATGGGACGACCTGGACAACCTGAGGAAGTGGCATCGCTTATTACCTTTTTAGATTCCGATCAAGCTTCTTACATAAGCGGTCAAATTATTTCAGTTGATGGTGCCTGGCTGTAAAAAACGATGCATAATGTCCTTTCCTTCGAGACAACATATAGGTGATGACTTGATAAAGGAGGGATATAGATGTCTGTACTAGATAATTTTGATTCGTGGAAAGGGTTCTTGCACGATCGCTTAAATCAGGGCGAACAGCAAGGACTTTCTCAGGAAGTTGTCTCAGATGTTGCTTACCAGATCGGCGGATACCTTGCTGATGGAGTAAAAGCGAAAAATGATCAAGAACAGCTTCTTGCTGACTTATGGCATGTAGCTAGCGAAGAAGAACAGCATGCGATCGCAAATATGATGGTTAAGCTCGTTCAAAACGAAAGATAAATAATTTTTTACAGAAGGAGGGTGTCTAAACACCCTTCTTTTTCTATGAAATGGAACAAATGATGTAAGAAAAGTAAATAAAATCCCGATTCATCTCTTTTAACCTTTATGAAAATCATTTATGATTAAAGGAACATAGGAAATTTGTGGCTAAAGGAGTTGGCATATGGAGAAGAAAGAATGGTATCTTGAATATGAAATTCATAAAAACAGACCGGGTCTTCTTGGAGACGTGGCGTCCTTATTAGGAATGCTAGGCATTAACATTATTACGATTAATGGTGTCGATGATATGCGAAGAGGCTTGCTTCTTCTGGTTGATGAAATTCAGCAAATTGAGCGTTTGGAATCTATTTTAAATACAATGGACAATATTACTGTAACAAAGATGCGAGAACCGAAATTGCGAGATCGTCTTGCTGTTCGGCATGGTAGGTACATACAGCGTGATGCGGATGACAAGAAAACGTTTCGTTTTATTCGAGACGAGCTTGGACTACTTGTTGATTTTCTAGCAGAAATTTTTAAACAAGATGGTCATAAGCTTGTTGGAATAAGAGGGATGCCGCGTGTTGGCAAAACTGAGTCGATCGTTGCTTCAAGTGTTTGTGCGAACAAGCGTTGGGTGTTTTTATCTTCAACGATGTTGAAACAAACGGTTCGAACGCAAGTCGCTGACGATGAACTTAACAGTGATCATATCTTTTTAATTGATGGGATTGTATCTGCGAGACGAGCATCTGAACGGCATTGGCAGGTGCTTCGTGATATTATGAGGCTCCCAGCAACAAAGGTTGTCGAGCATCCTGATATATTTGTTCAAGAAACAGAGTATACGATGAACGATTTTGATTATATAATTGAATTGCGAGACGATCCGGAACAAGAAATTACATATCAGGTAATTGAAAATCAATCTTCTGGATTTTCAAGCTTAGACTTTAACTAATTGGTAGGTGTTTTTCATTGACAGAGCTAGGTCAACGTCTGAAAGAGGCTCGAAGCGATAAGGGATTATCAATCGAGGAAATTCAGTCCATTACAAAGATTCAGAAACGCTATCTTCATGCGATTGAAGAAGGAAATTACGAACTGCTTCCAGGTAATTTTTATACGCGTGCATTTATTAAAAACTATGCGGAAGCAGTTGGCTTTAACGGAGAGGAATTTCTTGAGGAATATGCTTCAGAGATCCCTAAAGCAAGTGCAGATGTGCCGGAGAGTTTACCACCAAGGAAAATGAGAAGGCCATCTCAGCCAAGCAAATCTTCATCAGCTTCTTCCAAATGGTCTTCCGTATTTCCGTCTATACTTGTCATTTTGTTGATAGTAGGCGTGGCAGCATTGATCTGGTATGTCGTCCAAAGCGGTGATCAAACGACAAACCAGAATGCTACAACAAACCAGGCGGAGGAACAAATTTCTAGCGATGAGAACAGCGGCAGTGCACCTGATTCAGATGAAGTGAGCGACTCTGAAAACGATGCATCTTCTGAGAAACCTGAAGAGGAACCGAAAGAAGATGAAGAAAAGGAAAAAGAAGAGCCTGCTGAAGAACCTGAAGAAGAGCCTGCCCCTGAAATGGAAATTAAGAAGGTAGACAGCAGCGCTGATCGTTCTACGTATGAGATTACGAATGCAGAGAAGTTTGAAGTGAAGTTAGAAGCATCAGGCAGTAGTTGGGTCGCTCTAACTGGCGCTAGTGATAAGAAGTACGTATATGAAAGTCTTGCCAAAGGGAAAGACGTGACGGAAGACTTATCAAGTGAAGCTTCAGCAACACTTCGTTTAGGGAGTTCGCCAAATGTCGCTGTGTTTGTAAACGGGGAAAAGATTAAGATTCCAAAAGAACCTGTTGTTCAAAATGTGACGTTCAATTTCAAAAAAGCCGAGTAAGTTAAAGGAGTCATCTTGATTAGATGACTCCTTTTCTTACGATTGGTAATGGTGAAGTTTTCCTTTCTGCATGAAAGAAACAGTGTTAGAATAGAATACGATTTAGTGAGGGGAATTGGTACGCATCTTACAGCTAATGAAAACTGTTGAAGAAAGTGGCTACCCCTTATCACATGATCTGATAGGTTAAATGACATTTAGGAGGAACACACTTGAATTTGCCTAATAAAATTACAGTATCACGCATTTTTTTAATTCCTGTATTTCTAATTTTTCTTCTAGCGCCCTTACCGCTTGGTGAAACAGAAATAGCGGGAGCTGTCTTGCTAAATTCCCATTTAGTTGCTACAGCGATCTTTATTTTCGCCTCAGTAACCGATTGGATTGACGGCTACATAGCTAGAAAGCATAACCTTGTCACGAATCTTGGGAAATTCCTGGATCCTCTGGCTGATAAACTGCTCGTTACGTCAGCCTTTGTCTCGCTTGTTGAGCTCGGTGCTGCGCCAGCATGGATTGTTGTCGTTATTCTTAGTCGTGAATTTGCGGTCACAGGGCTTAGGCTAGTTGCTTCTTCAGAAGGAGAAGTACTAGCGGCAAGCAACCTTGGTAAGTTAAAAACATGGATCCAAATTATCGCGATCATTGCTTTGTTAATTGAAAATGTGCCATTCGAAGCGATTGGTTTTCCTTTTGCAACGATTTCGCTATGGGCAGCACTTATTATTACAGTTTATTCTGGGTGGGATTACTTTTCTAAAAATCGTCAGGTACTACTTAAATCACGTTAACACCCTAGGGGAACAGATTAATCTGTTCCCTTTTGAAACCTCTTTAATAAGCGAATAAGCGATCGAATAGGTAAATTTCCCATTGTTTTCAAGGCGCTTCCTTATACGTTAAAGGTAAACCAATGTATAATAGGTGTAGAGAAATTATGAGCTATGGAAACAAGGAAACACCTTGCTTCGGATAGAAGGGATGGTTACAAAATGAATGCAGAAATTATTGGAATCGGTTCAGAGTTACTACTTGGACAAATCGCCAACACAAATGCAAAATTCATCTCAACTCGTTTGGCTGATCTTGGTATTAATGTTTTTTACCATACAGCCGTCGGTGATAACAGTGAACGATTAAAACAAGTTATTGAAGTTGCAGAGTCTCGCTCTGATTTGTTGATTTTCACAGGTGGCCTTGGACCTACTAAAGATGATCTAACGAAAGAGACGATTGCTAGTACTTTAAATAAAAAATTAGTCTATAACGAAGAAGCAATGGAAAACATCCAGGATTACTATAAAAAAACGGGCGCTCCCATGTCAGAGAATAATCGCAAGCAAGCGCTCGTGTTAGACGGAGCTACAGTACTTCGTAACGACAATGGTATGGCCCCGGGTATGGCTGTTACGGCTAACAACCACACATATATGCTTTTTCCAGGACCACCTAAAGAGCTCTATCCAATGTTCACGAACTATGCTGAACCCTATTTACTTGGTCAGTTGAAGCAAGGTGATACGATTGTATCCCGCGTGCTTCGATTCTTTGGCATTGGAGAGTCAAGGCTTGAAGCAGAGCTAGAAGATCTGATTGATCAGCAAACGAACCCGACGATTGCCCCGCTAGCTGGGGAATGGGAAGTTACGCTTCGATTGACAGCTAAAGCCGACACTAAACAAGAAGCGGATAAGTTAATTGATGAAACAGAAAAATTAATTGATGCACGTGTAGGCTCCTATTTATATGGCTATGGAGAGACAACACTCGCAAAAGAAGTCTTCTCACTTCTTAGCGACCGTGATTGGTCTATATCAACAGCAGAAAGCCTTACAGGCGGTATGTTTAGTCAGGAAATAACGGATCTCCCTGGAGCGTCATCACTTTTCTATGGTGGGGTTGTGTGTTACTCTAACGAAGTAAAGCGCGAGATCGGCGTATCAAATGAGACACTAGAAGCATACGGTGCCGTAAGCGAACAATGTGCAATTGAACTCGCTAGAAGCGTAAAAGAGAGATATAAAACCGATGTCGGCATCAGTTTCACAGGTGTTGCAGGTCCAGATCCTAGTGAAGGGAAAGAACCTGGAACAGTGTTTATTGGTGTTGCAGCACCATCTGGTGAGAAAGTGGTCGCCCTCAATCTTGCAGGGAACCGTCATGCCATCCGTAAACGCACTGTGAATCATGGATTGAATACATTATTGAAGTTAGAAAGGTGAATAACGTACGTATGAAGAATTTTGAAGACTTTGCATTGTCAAATGAAGTTAGAAAAGCTGTGCTCGAACTTGGTTTCAAAGAAGCGACCCCGATTCAGGAGAAAGCACTTGAACCAATTTTAGAAGGTAGAGATATGATCGGTCAGGCACAGACCGGTACAGGAAAAACAGCTGCTTTTGGTATTCCTGTTATTGAAAAAGTGAAAAAAATCGGAGGACCTGAAGCCATCATTCTCACACCAACACGTGAGCTTGCTATGCAGGTTGCGACTGAGCTTCAGAAGCTTTCTAAATACAAAGGGTTAAATGTTCTTGCCGTTTACGGTGGGGAGCCAATCTATCATCAAATCCGTGCATTAAAGAGAGGCGTTAACATAGTTGTAGGAACACCAGGACGCATGCTCGATCACTTGAAACGTAAAACACTTCGCACAGATAACGTTCATACAGCTATTTTAGATGAAGCAGATGAAATGCTTGATATGGGCTTTATTGATGATATTGAACTTATTTTCAAGCAGCTGCCGGCTAATCGCCAGTCGCTCTTATTCTCAGCTACAATTCCTGCACCAATCCGTAAGCTCTCCAGCAAATATTTGAAGAATCCACTTACGATTTCCGTTTCTAAAGGAGATATAACAGCGGATACGGTAGAGCAGGTTTATTACAGAACATTTGAAAGTGATAAATTCGATACGCTTTGTCGCGTCATCGAAAGTGAAGACATTCGCCTCGGCATTATTTTTACCAAAACAAAAAAAGGGGCAGCTCAAGTAACAGAGTCATTGAAAAAGCGTGGCTATCGAGCAGAAGAACTTCACGGAGATTTAACGCAACAGCAGCGTTCGAAGGTAATGAATCTCTTTAGAAAATCTCAAGTGAATTTCCTTGTTGCAACAGATATCGCAGCTCGTGGAATTGACGTTGCTCACGTTAGTCACGTGATCAACTATGATATACCTGAGGACCCAGAACGCTATGTTCACCGTATTGGACGTACAGGTCGCGCTGGGAACAAAGGAATTGCGTTAACGCTCGTAACGCCTAAAGACATGCGTTTCCTTCAATCCATTGAATCAAAAATCAAATTGAACCTATCTGCTGAGCCGCTTCAGGATGAAACGGTTGATCTTGATAACATTGTAAAATCTGTTGAAAAGCAGTTGAAAAAGCAAAAGTCTGATTCGACTGCTCGTGAAACAACCGAGCTTCTTTTAGCTAAATATAACGCAGAAGATCTTGTTCAAGCTTTCCTTGAGAACGCCATTCAGCAGAAGCAGAACACGACTCCTTCCGAATATAACTTTGGTGAAACAGGCGGTCAGAATGGAATGGTTCGTTTCTTCTTAAATGTAGGACGTAATATTGATCTTCATCCAAAGAAACTTTTAAGTGAGCTTTCTGTGATGGCTGGCGTTGATACAGAGTCTGTTGGCCGCATTGATATTTTTGAGAAATTCTCATTCTTTGAAGTGCACGAAGACGTTGCACCATTCGTCTATGAAGCGCTTCGAGCTGGCGGTATTGATGGTAAATCAATCCACCTTGAACCAGCTAAACCACAAAAAAGCAGAGTATAAAATAGAACGATCAGCTTCACTACCGGGGCTGATCGTTCTTCTTTCTTTTTTTATCAAGTTATAATAATCGGGACGTGAAAAGTCAATAGGGTAGAAAATAAAAAAAGACGAATAAATGTTCGGTTTTCTATTGGCAAATCACCTAAAAAGAGATATGATAGTGATAGTTTAATAACGAGGAGGAATTCATTCGTGAGTGATCGTAAAGCTGCCTTAGATATGGCACTTAGACAAATAGAAAAACAATTCGGTAAAGGTTCAATCATGAAACTCGGCGAACAAGCTGAGCAAAGAGTCTCTACAGTATCAACTGGTTCACTGGCTCTTGATATTGCTCTTGGTGTGGGCGGTTATCCAAGAGGTCGTGTTATCGAAGTATACGGCCCGGAATCTTCTGGTAAAACAACAGTTGCCCTTCACGCTATCGCAGAAGTACAGCGTAACGGTGGCCAGGCTGCTTTTATTGATGCTGAGCACGCTCTGGATCCGGTTTATGCAGAAAAGCTTGGTGTTAACATCGATGAGCTACTACTTTCTCAACCTGATACAGGAGAACAAGCCCTAGAAATTGCTGAAGCTCTCGTACGAAGCGGTGCAGTTGATATGGTTGTAGTTGACTCCGTAGCTGCTCTTGTACCAAAGGCAGAAATCGAAGGTGAAATGGGAGATGCACACGTTGGTTTGCAGGCGCGTCTAATGTCTCAAGCGCTTCGTAAGCTTTCAGGTGCGATTAATAAATCCAAAACTACCGCGGTCTTTATTAACCAGATTCGCGAGAAAGTTGGGGTTATGTTCGGGAACCCAGAAACAACTCCAGGCGGACGTGCGCTGAAGTTCTATTCATCTGTTCGATTAGAAGTTCGTCGTGCTGAAACGCTGAAGCAGGGTAACGACATGGTCGGTAACAAAACGCGTATTAAAGTTGTCAAGAACAAGGTCGCTCCGCCGTTTAAACAAGCAGAAGTTGACATTATGTACGGAGAAGGGATTTCTAAGCAAGGTGAGATCCTTGACATTGGTTCAAACCTTGAAATTGTTCAGAAGAGCGGCGCATGGTTCTCTTTCGAAGGCGAACGTCTTGGGCAGGGCCGTGAAAATGCAAAGCAATTCTTGAAAGAAAACCCAGCAATGGAAGCTGAAATTGAAGGGCGTATTCGCGCTCATCACAATCTTGATGCAGATAAGCAGCTAGATGAATCAGCTGCAGGTAAAGATACGCTTCTACCTGAAGAAGAATAAGACGCTTGATAGAAAGTCGGTCATAATGGCCGGCTTTTTATCTACTTACATAGTCTGTCGATACGAAACGTTGTACTGACATAGAGAGCTGAATTTCCATGATCAGGCAGTGAATGACCGCTCAATCAAGGCAATTTCACTAAGAGTTCAAGGCGAAAAAAAGAGCAATAATGAGTTATTTGAAGGGATTTTGCCCTGATGTGCTCTCTTGACAACCTTTACTCTGAAAGATACAATATTAATTGTATAATTATAATTTTCTAGTAGAATTATACTTTATTCTTAACAGATGAAATGTGCTGGATTGAAATTTTGCAAGTGGTACTAAGAATTAACATGACAGCAAACCAACAAGTTGATAGCAGGAGGAGGTGAGTTCGATGGATATAGTGATCATCATCTCCACTATGCTGGTCTCTGCAGTCGTCGGAGCAGTTGTTGGATTTCTTGTTCGCAAAACGATTGCTGAAGCGAAAATCTCCAGTGCAGAAATGGAAGCGCAACGGATTATCAAAGAAGGTAAAAACGACGCTGAAGCTTTGAAGAAGGAAGCTATGCTTGAAGCGAAGGACGAGAATCATAATCTTCGTGTTGAAGCTGAGCGTGAAATTCGTGAACGCAGAAATGAGTTACAAAAACAAGAGAATCGTTTGGTACAAAAAGAAGAGGTCCTTGATCGCAAAAGTGAGACTCTTGACAAAAAAGAGGATTCCCTCGAAAGAAGAGAGGACTCTCTCACCAAAAAACAACGGCAAATTGAAGAGATGGAAGGCAAAGTGGAGGAGTTGCTTCAAGAGCAACAACACGAGCTTCAGCGAATTTCCGGTTTAACAAGGGAAGAAGCGAAGCAAATCATCTTCCGTGAAAGTGAGCAGGAGCTTGAGCATGAGCTGGCGCAGATGGTGAAAGAGCGCGAGAACTATGCGAAAGAAGAAGCTGATAAGAAAGCGAGAGAAGTACTTTCGCTTGCGATTCAGCGCTGTGCAGCGGATCATGTTGCAGAAACAACGGTTTCCGTTGTAAACCTGCCTAATGATGAGATGAAAGGTCGAATCATCGGTCGTGAAGGCCGAAACATTCGAACTCTTGAAACGTTAACGGGAATTGACTTGATTATCGATGATACACCTGAGGCAGTTATTCTGTCCGGTTTTGATCCGATACGAAGAGAAATTGCTCGTAATGCCCTGGATAATCTCGTACAGGATGGAAGAATTCACCCTGCACGAATTGAAGAAATGGTTGAGAAATCACGCAGGGAAGTGGATGAATACATTCGCGAAGTTGGAGAACAATCCACATTTGAAATTGGAGTTCACGGACTCCACCCGGATCTCATTAAGATCCTGGGCCGTTTGAAATTCCGTACAAGTTATGGACAGAATGTCTTGAAGCATTCCATGGAAGTTGCTTATCTAACGGGCCTTATGGCCGCAGAGCTTGGAGAAGACGTACAGTTAGCACGTCGCGCTGGTCTCCTTCATGACCTTGGTAAAGCGATTGACCACGAAGTCGAAGGTAGCCACGTTGAAATTGGCGTAGAGCTTGCGACGAAGTATAAAGAGCATCCGGTTGTTATTAATGCAATCGCATCTCACCATGGTGATACGGAAGCAACATCAGTAATTTCAACGCTTGTGGCAGCAGCCGATGCATTGTCAGCTGCACGTCCGGGAGCGCGTCGTGAAACACTTGAGACGTATATTCGTCGTCTTGAGAAACTTGAGGAAATTTCAGAGTCGTTTGAAGGCGTTGAGAAATCATTCGCGATTCAAGCTGGCCGAGAAATCAGGATCATGGTTAAGCCTGATCTTGTTGATGACGTTTCATCATATCGTCTCGCACGAGAAATTACGAAGAAAATTGAAAATGAACTGGACTACCCTGGGCACATTAAGGTCACGGTCATCCGTGAAACAAGGGCAGTTGAGTATGCAAAATAAAGCGATGCCGCGTGCATCGCTTTATTTAATTTCACCTAAAACTTACGAATCATACTTTCTTTTGATAAACTGATAAAGAATGAACTAAGAGATTGGAGCATTATAATGAATATACTTTTTATTGGAGACGTTGTTGGCTCTCCCGGACGCAATATGATTTCTACTTATTTACCTCGCTTAAAGAAAAAATACAAACCTACTTTTACGATTGTGAATGGCGAGAATGCGGCAAGTGGTCGCGGCATTACAGAGAAGATCTACCGTGGCTTTCTTGAGTCAGGCGCTCAAGTCATTACGATGGGTAATCATACATGGGACAACCGAGAAATTTTTGAATTTATCGATCGTGCTCCTAAACTCGTTAGACCAGCTAACTTCCCAGAAGGAACGCCAGGAAACGGTTCAACGATTGTGAACATTAATGGTGTTGAAGTAGGTGTCATTAACTTGCAGGGAAGAACGTTTCTTCCTGCGATGGATGATCCGTTCCGTAAAGCGGATGAACTGATTGAAGAGATGAGAGAGAGAACACCGGTCATTTTTGTTGATTTTCATGCAGAAACAACGAGTGAAAAACAGGCGATGGGCTGGTATCTTGATGGAAGAGTGACGGCAGTCGTTGGAACACATACTCACGTTCAAACAGCTGATGAGCGCATCTTGCCAGGTGGAACGGCTTATATGACAGATGCAGGAATGACAGGTCCTTACGATGGTATTCTTGGTATGGAGCGTGAAGCGGTAATTAAGAAGTTCCTTACGACAATGCCTGTAAGGTTTGAAGTAACAAAAGGTCGGGAACAACTTAGTGGGGTCTTTTTAACACTAGATCCAAAAACTGGTAAGGCAACAAAGATTCAACGGATTGCGATCAATGACGACCATCCATTCTATGATTAAAACGTTTTGAAAAGATGACGGAAACAGCAGGAATACAAGCTTCTTACAAGGAATATAGTCTAGAGTGGTAATGGATGATCAAATTAAGGAGGGGCTATAATGGATATATTAAAAGTTTCAGCAAAATCCAATCCTAATTCTGTAGCTGGTGCACTTGCGGGCGTCCTTAGGGAACGCGGTAATGCCGAGATTCAAGCGATTGGAGCAGGTGCATTAAATCAAGCTGTTAAAGCAGTAGCCATCGCAAGAGGGTTTGTAGCACCTAGTGGCGTTGACCTCATTTGTATCCCTGCTTTCACCGATATTTTAATTGATGGTGAAGAGCGTACCGCAATTAAGCTCATTGTAGAGCCTCGCTAAATCATTCCGTCAGAAAAACCTGTTTGTTTTTACAAACAGGTTTTTTATACTTTAATTTGAAACGCAGAAGAATGAAGGGGGATCTTAATGAATATAGTAGATGCACACTGTGACGTATTATGTAAAATGTGGTTAAATCCATCGCTTTCCTTTGAAAATGGGGAAGGACTTCATACAAACCTTGAGCAAATGAGAAGGGCAGGAGCAAAGCTACAGCTCTTTGCGATCTATGTTCCAGAAAGCGTGCCAGCTTCCGCTAAATTTGATTGTGCTCTTGAAATGGTTGAGATTTTCCATGAGAAGGTTATCAAGCCATATGAGGATGTTGTTGCGGTTTATTCCAAAAAAGAGGCAGAGCAGCTTCCTGATGGGAAAATAGGAGCGATGCTCACGCTAGAAGGCGTAGATGCAATAGGGAGTGAAGCAACAAGGCTTAAAACGCTCATTCGACTTGGTGTGCGATCGGTTGGATTAACGTGGAATTATGGGAATGCAACGGCAGACGGTATTCTTGAATCAAGGGGCGCAGGGTTAACTGATTTTGGAAGAAGCGTTGTCGATTTACATAACCAGCATCGAGTGTGGACGGATGTTTCGCATCTTTCAGTACGAGCATTTTGGGATGTGTTAGAGCAAGGGCGCTACGTCATCGCTTCTCACTCGAATGCCAAAGCCATTTGCACCCATCCAAGAAACTTGGATAATCAACAGTTATCGGCGCTAATTGAAAAGAATTCCTTGATCGGCGTGACGTTTGTGCCTAAGTTTCTACGAAATGACCGGAATGCAAGTGTTTCGGATATTATCCATCATATTGAACACATCTGTAGCCTCGGTGGCGCGGAAAATATCGGACTTGGCTCTGATTTTGATGGAATTGATCAAGTTCCGAAAGATTTAACATGCTACAGCGACTATCCTCGACTTATTGAGGAGCTACATCGTTATTACAATGATGACCAAGTAAATGGGTTTTTAGGTGAAAACTTTATGGCTAGAATGCCTGAGTAAGTAAGAATTTAGTAATTGTGAGCTTCGTGAGCAGGGAATTATCATCCTATTTCGAACTAGTAATATAAGCAAGCGGTTTCAGGTACTAGATTAGAAAGGGTGGGACGTTATGATCGAACAACTTTCGTGGAAAGTTGGAGGACAGCAGGGTGAAGGAATAGATAGTACAGGAGAAATATTTGCGATCGCATTAAATCGACTTGGCTACTACTTGTATGGTTACCGGCATTTCTCGTCCCGTATCAAAGGCGGGCATACGAATAATAAGATCCGTGTTAGTACGAAAGAAGTTCGAGCGGTCTCAGATGACCTTGACATGCTTATTGCGTTTGATCAGGAAACAATTGATGTGAATGCTCATGAGCTTCATAGTAAAGGAATTATTATCGGTGATGCCAAATTCAAGCCAGTGAAGCCTGAGAAATGTCAGGCGACGCTCGTGATCATTCCCTTTACTGAAATCGCAACTGAGCTAGGGACATCACTGATGAAGAATATGGTGGCAATTGGCGCAACAAGCGCGGCGTTAGGAATTGATACTGCGACGTATCAAGCTGTCGTGGAAGAGATATTTGGCCGTAAAGGCGAAAAAGTTGTGAACAATAACATGGAGGCGATTCAGCGTGGCGCTGATGCTTACAATGAATCCGCGGGTAATCGTGTTCAAACGCTTTCGTTAAAAAAAGCGGATGGAAAGCACCGTATGTTCATGATTGGAAATGATGCGATCGCGCTTGGTGCCCTGGCGGGAGGGGCAAGGTTAATGGCTGCATACCCAATTACGCCAGCATCAGAAATCATGGAATACTTAATTAAGAAGCTGCCAGAGTTTGGTGGGACGGTCGTGCAGACGGAAGATGAAATTGCGGCTGCAACGATGGCCATTGGCTCAAATTACGCAGGCGTTCGAACGTTAACCGCATCCGCAGGGCCAGGTTTATCCCTTATGATGGAGGCTATAGGCTTATCTGGTATTACTGAAACGCCTCTTGTGATCGTTGATACGCAGCGTGGGGGACCGAGTACGGGACTTCCTACTAAACAAGAACAGTCTGATTTACTGGCGATGATTTACGGCACACATGGAGAGATTCCTAAGATAGTGATTGCACCAAGTACCGTGGAAGAAGCATTTTATGATGCGATTGAAGCATTCAATCTTGCTGAGGAATATCAGTGTCCGGTCATTCTACTATCTGATCTTCAATTATCATTAGGAAAACAAAGTGTTGAACCGCTCGATTACAATAAAATCAAGATTCGTCGAGGGAAGTTAAATGATGACGCAATCGCTGAGCGAGAAGATAAATCATATTTTAAACGCTTTGAAGTTACTGATGATGGGATATCGAATCGCGTGATTCCTGGAACGAAAAATGGTATTTTTCATGTCACAGGAGTAGAACATGATGAGACAGGAAAGCCATCTGAGGTTCCGCAGAATCGAAAAGATCAGATGGAGAAGAGGCTTCGTAAAATCAGCAATTTATCATTTCCACAGCCTATTTTTAAAGTGGAGCAGCATGAAGAGCCAGATGTGCTTCTGATTGGTTTTAATTCGACGAGAGGAAGTATTGAAGAAGTAATGCCAAGACTTGAAGCAGATGGATTAAAAGTAAACCACGCGCAAATCCGACTTGTCCATCCTTTCCCTGCAGATGAGCTTAGGCCAATGTTACAGGCTGCAAAGAAAGTGATTGTCATTGAACACAATGCGACTGGTCAGCTTGCAAGTCTCGTAAAAATGAATGTAGGTTATGGGGAGAAAATTGAAAGTCTATTGAAATACGATGGAAATCCATTTCTACCTGGAGACATCCACCAACAATGCAAGGAGATGTTAGCGAATGGCCACATTTAAAGATTTTCGGAATCAGGTAAAACCTAACTGGTGTCCTGGCTGTGGAGATTTCTCGGTTCAAGCGGCCATTCAGCGCGCGGCAGCAAATGTAGGTCTTGAACCAGATGATCTTGCTGTAATTTCCGGCATTGGTTGCTCTGGTCGTATAAGTGGGTATATTAACGCGTATGGCTTTCATGGGATACATGGCAGGTCCCTTCCTATTGCACAGGGCGTGAAGATGGCAAACCGAGAATTAACGGTTATTGCATCAGGCGGAGATGGGGACGGCTTCGCAATCGGTATGGGGCATACGATTCATGCGATGCGACGAAATATTGATATTACCTATATCGTGATGGACAATCAAATTTATGGTCTAACGAAAGGACAGACTTCTCCAACGAGTGCAGAAGGCTTTAAAACAAAAAGTACGCCTACAGGTTCCATTGAGTCGTCTTTATCGATTATGGAACTTGCGCTCTCAAGCGGCTGTGGCTTTGTGGCCCAAAGCTTTTCAACAGATTTAAAGGACCTTGTAGCGATCATAGAGCAAGGAATTCAACATAAAGGCTTCTCTTTAATTAATGTGTTTAGCCCGTGCGTTACGTTTAACAAAGTAAATACGTATGACTGGTTTAAACAGAACCTCATTAGCTTGAATGATATCGAAGGATATGATCCGAAAAATCGAATGATGGCGATGCAAACATTAATGGAACACGACGGATTGGTAAAAGGTCTTATATATCACAACCCTAATCGCCCTTCTTATCAAGAGTCCGTAAGAGGATATAGTGCAGATGCCTTATCGAAGCAGGAGCTATCGCTTCCAGAGGAGAAGTTCTCGGAATTAATGGCTGAATTTATGTAATACTAACATGAACCCTTCTGTGTAGAAGGGTTTTTTTATGGGGATTTTGTCGTTATCCCATTCCATAAATAAAACTATAACTGTCCGCGTGTGGAGGACAGTTCACCTTTACGTGATAAATAATAAATGATAGTATAGTTGTGATAACAGTGATTAGAGAATGTTTTGAAAAAGTGAGGTGTACGCTGTGGAAGGAAAAATGAAGGCGATTGTAAAGCATGAACGTGCAAAGGGTGCTCAGCTACAAACCGTTGATATTCCACAAATTAATGATAATGAAGTATTAATTCAAGTAAAAGCAACATCGATTTGCGGAACAGATGTACATATTTATACGTGGGATGAATGGTCTCAGAGCCGCGTAAACCCTCCATATGTTTTCGGTCATGAATTTGCTGGAGTGGTTGTAGAAAAAGGTAAGAACGTAACTAACCTTGAGGTTGGAGATCATGTTTCAGCTGAAACTCATATTGTCTGCAATCAATGTCCACAATGTTTAACAGGGAAGTTTCATATTTGCGAAAATACGAAAATCATCGGTGTTGATACGGACGGCTGTTTTGCGGAATATGTGGCTCTTCCATCACAAAACATATGGAAAAATCCTGAGTCTCTTTCATTCGATGTCGCTTCTGTTCAAGAGCCAATGGGGAACGCAGTACATACTGTACTCGCTGGAGATGTAGCAGGAAAGACCGTAGCGATCATTGGCTGTGGACCAATCGGTATTATGGCTGTAGGTGTAGCGAAAGCAGCTGGCGCATCACAGGTCATTGCACTTGATCTAAATGACTATCGTCTTGATCTTGCGAAAGAGATGGGTGCAACAACCGTCATTAATTCACGAAATGAAGACCCTCTTCAAGTTGTGAAGGAGCTAACAAATGGTCATGGCGTTGACGTTGTATGCGAGATGTCAGGACATCCGATTGCAATGAACCAGGGCTTCAAAATGGTGACAAACGGTGGCCGCGTTTCTATTCTAAGTTTACCGGTGCGACCAGTTGAAATTGATGTGACAAATGACATTGTTTTCAAAGGGATTACCGTTCAAGGAATTACTGGAAGAAAAATGTTTGAAACATGGCGCCAGGTTTCTGGATTATTGCAGTCAGGTCAGGTAGATGTGGAGCCAATGATTACGCATCACTTCCCGCTTGAAGACTTTGAAAAAGGCTTCGAATTAATGATCGAGGGTAAATGTGGTAAGGTAGTATTACATCCATAAGGCTCAAATTGAGCCATTACATAATAATGAGGAGGCCGATCAATGAAAGGTTTTGAATATCTCCAAGAAGAGCTCGATCAAATGCAAGAGGAAGGCGTGTTTCGTAATTTAATTCCGCTTGAATCCGCTCAAGGGTCACGCGTTACGATTAAAGGAAAAAACGTCATTCAGCTGTCATCAAACAACTATCTCGGACTGACGGACCATCCGAAAATGAAACAAGCAGCGATTGAAGCAGTTGAAAAATACGGTGCAGGAACAGGTTCTGTTCGAACGATTGCAGGAACGCTTTCAATGCACGAACAGTTTGAAGAAAAGCTTGCTGAGTTCAAGCACACAGAAGCGGCGCTCGTTCTTCAATCAGGATTTGCAACGAATCAAGCAGTCCTTTCAGCGATCCTATCGAAAGAAGACGTCGTGATTTCTGATGAACTAAACCACGCTTCGATCATTGACGGCATTCGCTTAACAAAAGCGGGACGTCGTATTTACAAGCATACGGACATGGAAGACCTTGAGAACGCACTGAAAGAAACACAAGATTATCGTACACGTCTTGTTGTAACGGATGGTGTTTTCTCAATGGACGGAAACATTGCACCGCTAACTGAAATTGTCGAGCTTTGTGAAAAGTATGATGCGCTTGTGATGGTTGATGACGCGCACGCGAGTGGTGTACTTGGGGAGAACGGTCGCGGTACGGTTGACCACTTCGGCTTAAACGGACGCGTTCACATCCAAGTTGGTACGCTTAGTAAAGCAATTGGCGTTCTAGGTGGTTACATTGCAAGTACAAAAACACTTCGCGATTACCTGATCCATAAAGGTCGTCCATTCTTGTTTAGTACTTCTCATCCTCCAGCTGTAACAGCGGCTTGCTCAGCGGCAATCGACGTTCTTGTGGAAGAGCCAAAGTTGATCGAGAAGCTTTGGGATAACACGAAGTTCTTTAAAGCCGGCTTGAAAGAACTTGGTTTTGACACAGGCATTAGTGAGACACCAGTAACACCTGTCATCATTGGTGACGAAGCGCTCACACATAAATTCTCTGATAAACTATTTGAGAACGGCGTTTTTGCGCAGGGCATAGCGTTCCCTACCGTTGCTAAAGGAAAAGGCCGCGTTCGTACGATCGTAACGGCTCAACATTCAAAAGAAGATCTTCAAGAAGCACTAGATGCATTTGAAAAGTCTGGAAAAGAGCTTGGAATTTTATAAATGAAAGACGGAGGGGGAGCGATCCCTCTCTTTTTTTAGGATAATTTTGTACCCACATCTGCTTTATTTCATCTATCCTGGGCTTACTCCTTTTCCAGGTTTTATTGATTAAATACTCTGAACCCCTTATAATAAAGGAATGTCCATTAGTTACACATTTCTTAATTGACAATAAAGGATAACGTATAAAACGAAGCTTTTATAGAAGTGATTTCTATTAGCGAGGTTTTTTCTAAGTTTAGGAGCATTATGCTCTTTTTCATAGCAGGGTCATCCTTTTTAATTAGAAAGGAGTCGAACGACATGAACGAACAACAGCGTCTGGATTCGCAAATCAATGTAAAGAAAACAGAGAAAACAACGGAAGATTTCGCGAAATATTTCCAGACAACGTACCAGGCACCTAACTTAAAAGATGCCAAGCGCAGAGGGAAAGAAAATGTAAACGTTCATTACGATTTTGAGATTCCAGAGAATATTAAAAACCTTGGGAAAGATAAAAAGTTTTTGATTCGTACGTACGGATGTCAAATGAATGAACACGATACAGAAGTAATGGCAGGAATTTTTGAAGAAATGGGATTTGAAGCTACAACGGAGGTCACAGAGGCGGATGTTGTTCTCCTAAATACGTGTGCGATTCGTGAAAACGCGGAGAACAAAGTATTTGGTGAGCTCGGTCATCTAAAACCGTTGAAAATGGAAAATCCCGATTTAATCATTGGCGTATGTGGGTGTATGTCACAGGAAGAATCTGTCGTAAACCGTATTATGCAGAAGCATCAATTTGTTGATTTAATCTTTGGAACACATAACATTCACCGTCTTCCAGAACTGATGGAGCAAGCTGTCTTCGGTAAAGAAATGGTCATGGAAGTATGGTCTAAAGAAGGCGACATTATTGAGAACCTTCCTAGAACGAGAAAAGGTGAAATCAAAGCATGGGTTAATATCATGTACGGCTGTGATAAATTCTGTACATATTGCATTGTTCCTTATACACGAGGGAAAGAAAGAAGCCGACGCCCTGAAGATATTATTCAAGAAGTACGCCATTTAGCTGCTAAAGGCTATAAAGAAGTGACGCTTCTCGGACAGAATGTAAACGCCTACGGGAAAGATTTAGAAGACATCGAGTATGGACTTGGTGATCTTATGAACGAGATTCATAAGATTGATATTCCTAGAGTTCGCTTCACGACGAGCCATCCACGTGACTTTGATGATCGTCTTGTGGAAGTGCTCGGTCAGGGCGGTAACTTAGTTGATCATATTCACCTTCCTGTGCAAAGTGGAAGCAATGAAGTTCTGAAATTAATGAACCGTCGCTACACACGTGAAACGTATTTAGAACTAGTTAGTAAGATTAAAAAGGTTATGCCTAACGCAACCTTTACAACAGATATCATCGTAGGGTTCCCTAATGAAACGGATGAGCAATTCGAAGAAACGATGGAGCTTGTGAAGGAAGTAGAGTATGACAGTGCGTATACGTTCATTTACTCCCAGCGTGATGGTACACCAGCTGCTAAAATGAAAGATAACGTCCCAATGGAAGTGAAGAAAGAACGCCTTCAGCGGTTGAATGCCCTTGTGAATGAAATGGCTGCCAAAAACAACGCTGTTTTTGAAGGACAGATCGTAGAAGTGCTTGTTGAAGGGGAAAGTAAGAAAAACGCAGACGTTCTTTCTGGCTATACAAGCAAGAACAAAGTTGTGAACTTTAGAGGTCCTAAATCGTTAGTTGGTCAAATTGTTCAGGTGAAAATCACAAAAGCAAAAACGTGGTCACTTGATGGGGAATACATCGAAAAAACGGCTGAGGTGAATGCATAATGATATCAAGAATGGAAGTAATTTCAAAAGCGAAAGATCTTGCGAAGCTCGTATCTGAAACAGAAGAAGTTGATTTCTTCAAACGTGCAGAAGAAAAGATTAACGAAAACAAAAAGGTTCAAAGTCTGATTGCTCGTATTAAACTAGAGCAAAAAGAAGCGGTTAATCTTCAGCACTACAGCAAGCATGAAGCATTGAAGGAGAAGGATGAGCGTATTGATAAACTCATGCAGCAGCTTGATGAAATTCCTGTCGTACAGGAATTCAAGCGCTCGCAGTCGGATGTGAATGACCTGCTTCAACTTGTGGCAAACACGATTTCTAACACGGTAACAGATGAAATTATCGAATCAACTGGTGGAAACGTACTTGAAGGAACTACTGGCTCAAGTCAGCAGGGACCTGGTTGTAAGTAATAGCTTCCATATCTTCATCATTTAACTTGAATACGAAAGCCTTCCAATGGTTTATTGGAAGGCTTTTTTTGATTGGATGCAAACTGTTTTTTGAAATAGTCACTTATTATATTGGATAATTATGTTAAAGTGAACAAAGAGACTACATAAGCTATTTCTTCAAACGGAAGAGTTTCTATGTATTTTAATAGCGAAAGGTTAATGGCGTTATAGCCTGAATAGCGTAATCCTGGAGGAGGCAATGGTGTGCGTATTTTTCATGTAAGTGAAGAAGACGATATTCAAGAATTTCACCCAAGGATTCCTACGCGTAAAGATCTTGACCAATCAATAGGACTTGTTTGGGGCGTTAACGAAATTTGTTTACCTAACTTTTTAACACCTCGAAATTGTCCGCGCGTTTGCTTTCACGTCGGGCGAAATACTTCAGATGCAGATAAGCAAACATATCTATCTTCGAGTTGTCAGCATGTGATCGTCCTTGAAAATAGCTGGTTTGAAACGATGACTCGAACTAAACTCTATTTGTATGAGTTTAATGCGATGCATTTTAAGCTCCAAGACGAGAATGCTGGCTATTATGTAAGCGAAACCACCCAAGTTCCAATGGATAAGATTGAAATAGATCACCCCATTCAGGAGCTATTCCGTCGTCAGGTAGAAGTAAGGTTTGTTGATCAGCTGTGGGATATCTATGATGAGATCCAACATACAACGCTTCAGTGGTCCATGTGCCGAATGAGGTTTGCTCGTTCAAGAAATTAAAAAGAGAGGAGTAGTCAGATGGAGCTTGGTCATCCAATCGCTGCTGGAAATACAGCGAAAGTTTACATCGTTCAAGATAAAATTGTGAAAGTGTTTCGTGAAGACCTTCCAGAAGGAATCTCTTTCTATGAAGCTGAGAAGCAACGTTACGCTTTATCAAAAGGACTTCCGGTACCGAAAGTCATTGAGGTAACGAAAAAAGATGGTAGACAGGCGATCATGATGGAAAAAATCAGCGGTCGCACGTTAGGTGAGCTACTTTTAGAAAATAGAAATCTAGCACAGCACTATATGGAGATGTCCATTGACATTCAACAAAGGATTCATCAAATTAGCGCCGACTCGTTTGAACCGATGACCGAAAAGCTAACACGCCAAATAGGTGCAGCGGAGCGATTAAGTCAATCTCAAAAAACAGCGTTACTCCTCAAATTGAGTGAAATGCCAGTTAAGAAGCAGCTTTGTCACGGTGATTTTCATCTATTTAATCTGATTATGGACGATCAAGTAACGATTATTGATTGGGTCGATGCTAGCGCTGGGGATAGCCGAGCAGATGTTTACAGAACGTATCTATTGTATACGCAATTTTCAAGCGCATTAGCGGAACTGTATTTACAGCTCTATTGCATAAAAAGTGGCTTATCAAAAGATGAAATCATGGATTGGGCTCCGATTATTGCGGGGGCACGGTTATCAGAAGGAGTATTATCAGAAGACAGCGATCGTCTATTAGAGATTGTAGATAAGTTAAGCCTGAGAGGATAAAACGCCTCTCAGGCTTAACTTATTTCTATATATAATTTTCACATACCATACTTTTTTAAGAAAAATACGAAAAGGTTGTAAAGCATTGGACATTCGAGACATAGACTGATAGTGGAACAGCCTTTATATATAAGAAAACATTTATTTTATGGTGTTGGTCATGTTATTTCATGTTGAAGTAAAAAAAGAGGAACACTGGTCGTTTGTCTTGCATAGGATGAGAATGAAGATTGGAAGAGGAGGTATGATCGATGTCAGAGGAATATAATTACAGAGAGATATTCGCCAAAGCTGTTTGCGGAAAAGGGCGTAAATTCACACAGGATACAAACACAGTAACACCAAACCATAAGCCTTCTAGTATTTTGGGTTGCTGGATTATTAACAATCAATTCACTGCGAAGAAGCGTGGTGACGTTGTACAGGTGGAAGGCTCTTATGACATTAATATCTGGTACTCTTACAGCCATAATACGAAAACAGAAGTCGTAACAGAAACAGTCAAATATCATGAAGAAATTCCTCTTCGCTACAAAGACAAAGACTGTGTTGCTGAAGAAGTGGTTGCAAAAGCGATACAGGAGCCTAACTGTCTCGAAGCTACTATTGCACCGAGCGGTCATAAGGTCATTGTTCAAGTGGAAAGAGAGTTTCTTGTAGAAGTGATTGGCGAAACGAAAATTTGCGTATACGTTAATCCGGATGGCTGCGGAGACGATGATGACGATTGGGATTATGATGTAGACGATGAAGAGTTTGAAGATTTGGATCCGAACTTTTTAATTGGTGATCTAGAGGAATAGTGCGTCCAGGGAGAAGCAATCCTTCTTCCTGGTTTTTATTTTGTCATTAAGAGCTTGTAGAGTCTAACCGCCAATTTGTCGTTTCACCCCTTCGATTGAGACATAAAACGTCTCATTCTCAGGGATTCCAACATCCTACGGATTTAAACAGGCACACTCCGCTTTTCTTGTCTAGCTGCGTGTGCCAAATCCTTCGGTCGTTTCACCCCTTCGATTGAGACATAAAACGTCTCATTCTCAGGGGTTCCAACGTCCTACGGATTTAAACAGGCACACTCCGCTTTTCTTGTCTAGCTGCGTGTGCCAAATCCTTCGGTCGTTTCACCCCTTCGATTGAGACATAAAACGTCTCATTCTCAGGGGTTCCAACGTCCTACGGATTTAAACAGGCACACTCCGCTTTTCTGATATGCTATACTGTTATTTGAATAGATTTAAGATTGGTGGAGAAGAAACATGGCTCGATATACCCCGATGATGGAACAATATTTACGGATTAAGGCAGAGTACCAGGATGCCTTTTTATTTTTTCGTTTAGGCGACTTTTATGAGATGTTTTTCGAGGATGCGATGCGCGCTTCGAAGGAATTGGAGATTACATTAACGAGCAGAGATGGTGGGGGAGAAGACCGCATTCCGATGTGTGGTGTGCCTTATCATGCTGCTGAAAACTATATATCACAGCTAGTGACAAAAGGTTATAAGATTGCGATTTGTGAACAAACAGAAGATCCGAAACAGGCGAAAGGCGTCGTTCGAAGAGAAGTCGTTCAGCTTATTACGCCAGGTACGGTGATGTCGGACCATTTAATTAAAGAAAAGGAAAATAACTACATTGTGGCTATCTCCGCATTTGATGATGAGACTTATGCGCTTGCGGCGAATGATTTAACGACAGGTGAATCGATGGCAACAATTTTAGCTGGCGATCATCATGAAGTAATCGGTGAGCTTTCGAATCTGGCCCCGCGCGAAGTCATTCTTGCGAGTGATAGTGAGGCACTTTCTACAGCGATTCAAGAGCGAATGACCGTTACCGTATCGATTGAAGATGATGTGACGATTCCAGAATCGCTGCAGAAGTTAAGTGACCATATCGATCAGCCGAAGCTTCTTCAGGTGTTTGGACGACTTCTTCAGTATTTGATTCGTACACAAAAGCGGTCAATGGATCATCTTCAGCCGCTTCGCCACTATCACGTTTCACAATATATGAAACTTGATGTGAATTCCAAACGAAACCTCGAGCTAGTGGAGACGATCCGGGATAAAAAGCGGACAGGCTCTCTCGTCTGGTTCCTTGATAGTTCGGTAACAGCAATGGGCGGACGATTACTAAAGCAGTGGGTTGAGCGCCCGCTCTTACAGCAGCGAGAAATCGAGAAGCGTCAGGAGCTTGTCGAGACGTTAATGAAGCAGTTCTTTGAACGTGAGACGATTCGTGAACAGCTTCAGGGCGTCTATGACCTTGAGCGACTTGCAGGGAAAGTGGCGTTTGGAAACCTAAACGCTCGTGATCTGGTACAGTTGCGAAAATCGCTAGAGAAGATTCCAGAAATCAAGCAGGCAGTGGGATCACTTGATAACCCATATGCGAATGAGCTTGCGGGGGAAATCCTCCCATGTGATGATCTCGTTCAGCTTCTACAGGCAGCTATTGAAGATAACCCGCCTCTTTCTGTGAAAGAAGGGCAAATGATTCGAGACGGCTATCATGCGGATCTCGATAAATACCGCGATGCGAGTCGGAACGGCAAAGACTGGATTGCGGCCCTCCAAATGCAAGAGCGAGAGCGTACGGGGATTAAATCTCTTAAAATTGGCTACAACAAAGTATTTGGTTATTATATCGAAGTAACAAGATCAAACCTTCCGAACCTTCCAGAAGGTCGTTATGAGCGGAAACAGACGCTTTCTAATGCAGAGCGTTTTATTACCCCTGAACTAAAAGAGAAGGAAACGCTCATTTTGGAAGCGGAAGAAAAGATTGTTGATCTCGAATATAGCTTGTTTGCGAACTTACGTGAAGAAGTGAAGACTTACATTCCTGAGCTTCAGCAGCTTGCGAGAAAAATTAGTGAGCTCGACGTGCTTCAATCGTTCGCGGTTGTAAGTGAAGAAAATCGCTTCACTAAGCCAGTCTTCTCCAAAGAACGTAAAGTGGCTGTTGAAGGCGGACGTCATCCAGTCGTTGAGAAAATGTTAAAAGGCCGAGAGTATGTGGCAAACGACGTGATGATGGATCGCGATCGTGAAATCCTCTTAATTACAGGTCCTAACATGAGTGGTAAAAGTACGTACATGCGCCAGCTCGCCCTGATTTCGATCCTTGGGCAGATCGGATGTTTTGTACCAGCGGAATCCGCTGTGCTCCCTGTGTTTGATCAAATCTTTACGCGAATCGGTGCGGCAGATGACCTTGCAGCTGGGCAAAGTACGTTTATGGTGGAAATGCTTGAAGCGAATTACGCCATTACGCGTGCTACGCAAGATAGCTTGATATTACTTGATGAGATTGGTCGCGGAACGTCAACGTATGACGGCATGGCGCTTGCGCAGTCAATTATTGAATATGTGCATAGTGAAGTAAGAGCAAAGACACTCTTCTCAACGCACTATCATGAGCTAACAACGCTTGAGGAAGACCTTGATCGCGTGAAAAATGTTCACGTTAAAGCGGTTGAAGAGAAGGGCAGAGTTGTTTTCCTTCATCGCGTTCATGATGGATCTGCTGATAAAAGTTACGGTATTCACGTGGCGCAGCTTGCCAATTTACCTGATGCGCTCATTCAGCGTGCAGAAGCGATATTAGCTGAGTTTGAGGCAGAGCCTGGCGCTCCAACTACACCTGTAGAGAAAAAAGAAACGGTCGAAGTCAAAGAAGATGATGCGCAGCTTGCTTTCTTTGATCAAGCAGAGGAAAAGAAGAAGCCAGCACGATCGTCTGGTGAGAAAGCGATTCTAGATCGCTTGAAGTCAGTGGATATTATGGAAATGACGCCGATGGACGCGATCAATACACTATATGAATTAAAGAAGCAGTTAAAGTCGTAGAGAAAGGGTGAGGAAGATGGGAAAGATCGTACAGCTTGATGATCAGCTTTCAAACAAAATAGCTGCCGGTGAAGTGGTGGAAAGACCGGCCTCTGTTGTGAAGGAACTAGTGGAGAATGCCATTGATGCAGAAAGCAGTGAAATCACAATTGAAATTGAAGAGGGCGGTCTTTCCAAAATTCGCATCGTAGATAACGGAAATGGAATGGATGAGGAAGATTGCAAGCTCGCTTTCTTCCGTCATGCGACGAGTAAAATCAAAAATGAACGAGACTTGTTTCACATTGAAACGCTCGGCTTCCGCGGGGAAGCTCTTCCGAGTATCGCAGCGGTTTCTCACTTAGAATTAAAAACCTCAACAGGAGAAGCGGCTGGAACGTACGTCAAAATTGAAGCGGGCAAAGTAGCGGAATTTAAAGCAACGGATAGTCGAAAAGGAACGGAAATGACCATCACGGGCTTATTCTACAATACACCAGCTCGCTTAAAACACATGAAAACCGTTCATACGGAGCTTGCGAATGTGGCTGACGTGATTAACCGTCAGGCAATGGCTCATCCGGATATTGCGTTTCGCTTCTTTCATAATGGAAAAAAACTTCTGTCCACGACAGGAAACGGTGATCTGCTTCAAGTAATCGCAGCGATATATGGCTATAACACAGCGCGTAAAATGCTTCCACTACAGGCAGAAACAATTGATTTTTCTGTCAGTGGCTATGCAGCGAAGCCAGAGTTAACACGTGCTTCCCGTCAGTATATTTCTCTCATCATTAACGGGCGTTACATTAAAAATTTTCCGATATCAAAAGGGATTCAGCAGGGCTACCATACCCTTCTTCCTATCGGTCGTTACCCTATTGTCGTTCTTCATATTAAAATGAATCCAACGCTCATTGATGTAAACGTCCATCCATCCAAATTGGAAGCGCGCATTAGTAAGGAACAGGATCTCGCACTCGCGATTGAAAATGCGATTAAAGGCATCTTCAAGAAGATTGAACTCATCCCGGAGCAAGCTCCACCGAAGCAAAAGGAGCCTGAGACTGAGCAGCCAGCATTTCATTTTCAACATGAGGTTCGGAATAAAGAGCCTGAGGACGTGCCGATTAGACGTGAATGGACTCCTGATAGAAAAGTGGAGCATTCGGATGAACAGACCGAATCGTTTCCTCAACCTTTTAGCGTGAAGGAAGAGATCCAAACAGAGCAATATGAGCCGAGACCAAGTGACGCTTCAACACATTCTAGAGAACGGGAAACGCGGGACGAGCTAGAGATGGCGATGGACTACGTGAAGGAAACGAACAGTGATTCACGCATTCCTCCGCTTTATCCGATTGGTCAAATGCACGGAACGTATATCCTTGCACAGAATGAGAATGGGCTGTATATTATCGATCAGCATGCAGCACAGGAGCGAATAAAGTATGAATTTTATCGTGAGAAAGTCGGCGAGATTGATCCGGTTGTACAGGAGCTTCTCGTTCCGATTACACTAGAATACAACACATCCGAGTCGGCGATTATTGATAGTCGAATTGATGACCTTGCGAAGGTTGGCGTTTTCTTAGAATCATTTGGACCGAATAGCTATATGGTCAGCGCTCATCCCGTTTGGTTCCCCAAAGGAGCTGAACAAAATACGATTGAAGAATTGATTCAGGAGGTCGTTGATAATCGTCGGATCGACGTTAAGAAGCTGCGTGAGGAAGCGGCGATTATGATGTCGTGTAAGAAATCCATTAAAGCGAACCGTCATTTACGTGATGATGAAGTGTTCACGCTTCTTGAAACGCTGAGGCAGTCGATTGATCCATACACGTGTCCACACGGTCGTCCGATTATCATTCATTACTCCACGTATGAGATGGAGAAAATGTTTAAGAGAGTGATGTAACGAGCACAATGAGAAAAGAATGCAGGAAAGTGCGTGAGAATCATGAATAAAGAAAAACTAGTGACCGTTCTTGGTCCGACAGCCGTAGGGAAAACAAAGACGAGCATTGAGCTTGCGAAAGCGCTCGACGGTGAAATCATTAGCGGCGACTCGATGCAAATATACCGCGGTATGGATATCGGAACGGCGAAAGTAACAGAAGATGAAATGGAGGGCATCCCTCATTATCTCATTGATATCAAGCAGCCTACAGAAAGCTTTTCGGCAGCGGAATTTCAGAAGCTTGCAACGGAGCTTGTGACGGATATTAATCGTCGGGGGAAGGTGCCGATTATCGCTGGTGGTACAGGTCTTTATGTGAAATCCGTTACTCACCAGTATGCTTTTTCCGAAGCTAAAGAAGATCCTGAGTATCGCGAACAGCTAGAACAGATGGCTGATAAAGAAGGACCTATCACATTCCATGCGCGCTTAAAAGACGTTGATCCTGTTAGCTATGAAACGATTCACCCAAACAATGTGAGAAGAGTGGTACGAGCATTAGAAGTCTATCACGTGACGGGTGAACCAGTCTCTGCTTCTAAAGATGCATTACCTGAACAGTCTCCTTACAATCTTGTGAATGTGGGTCTTATGATGGATCGGGATGTCCTATATGAACGCATTAATCAACGTGTCGATCTGATGGTAGAAGCAGGACTGCTTGAAGAAGCGCAACGTCTCTATGATGAAGGTGTGCGGAACTGTCAATCTGTGCAGGCGATTGGTTACAAAGAAATTTATCGTTATTTGGAAGATCGCGTTTCGTTAGAAGATGCGATCATGGAGTTAAAACAGAATTCAAGAAGGTATGCGAAGCGTCAATTAACGTGGTTTCGTCACCAAATGGCGATGGACTGGTACGATATGACAGAACTTCGCGAAGAAAAAATTCAAGAAATCTTGAAAGTTGTTGCAGGAAAGTTAGCAGATAGCTAGAAATGTAGTTAGGGAATGCCTTTAGAGAAAAAGAGGAGGACTGACAATGAAGCAGCAAATTAACATCCAGGATCAATTTCTAAACCAATTAAGAAAAGACAACGTTTTTGTAACGGTGTACCTGCTTAACGGATTCCAGCTGAAAGGGACGATCAAAGGATTTGATAATTTTACGATTATCCTTGAGTCCGATGGCAAGCAACAGTTGATTTACAAACATGCGATTTCTACTTTCGCTCCACAGCGATCAGTTGAAATAAATTTTGAATCTGACAAGTAAACACAAAGGCCCTCGTTCTGATTGATGCAGGATGGGGGACTTTTTCATATTTAAAGGCTCTGTTAATTGAGCTAACAGAGCCTTTCATTAAGAGGAGATTTGCTTTTTCTCGATATAATCGAAGTACCGCTTCAGTGTCAAATCTGCCTTTAACCCAAACTGCATGCGAAGCTGATCAACTGAAAGATCGTTTTCAATGGCTTTAATGACGCACGTTCGTCGCATATGCTGTGCGGATACGCCCTTACGAAGTCCGGCTCTCTGTACTTCAAGGCGAATCATTTTCTGAACGGCGATTTCCGTTAACCGTTTAGGACGATCGACTTCATAACTCCAGCGGTACGTTTGTCGCTGAAAGTCAAATGAGACGAAGAGTGGATCATCGCTATGTAGCCTCGGTCTCACAGGCGCTGGAATCGTGTGATAGTAATCGAATAAAATTTTCTTATGCTCCGGAGTAAGGTTGACGGTTCTTTTTCCTGAAGCGGAAGTGACAAAGAGCTCATTTTGCTCAAAAGAGATGTCTTTCATCGATAGCGCACATAGCTCTTGAAGCGTGAGACCATAGTTTAGAAAAAGGCGTGCAATGATTAAGTTGCGGTCGATCAGGAATTCACGTGCTCTAAGCTGATTGTCTGTTAAATCAGTGAGAGATACAATCGTATCAAGGAGCTTTTGTGATTCTTCCTCCTGAAGAAAGTCGGTCTCGATATAGCCTGCGTCACCATTCGTTGGCAGGACGACTTCTTTCATAGGATTGGTCTTAGTTCGATTTAATGACATATAATAGCGATATACTTGATTCAATACAGTCATGATTCTTTTTAACGTTCGTTCGGAATAGTGGCGTTCCAGATGCAGGTAGCGAATGTATTCCTGTAGCTGTTCCGTCGTCAAATTGCGAAAGTTTTCGAAATCTACCTTGCGATGAATGGTGCGATACCAGACGGTGAAATCGACAAGGTCATAGCGATAGCGCTTTAGCGTAGACGCCTTGCGTCCTTTCCGTTCGAGTGACTGAAGATACTCTTCCAAGAAGTCTGGAAGTGGCTGATTGAAAAGCTCCATTCGATAATCACCTCTCATTTTGTTCCATTATAACAAAATCTTTGAACATTCTGTTTTACAAAGGGTTACATGTTTTTGGGATTATTGGAAATACTATTGATAACCAAATCGAAAAGGAGCGGTTAGACATGGCCTTTTTTTCAAAACAGCAGCAAGAGCCTATTCCAGAAGTAGATACAGACGTCTGGTCTTGTTCGGGTGGGGATTGTGCTGGCTGGATGCGAGCTGATTACTCGTTCTCTGATACACCAGCATGTCCGTTATGTGGCGCTGAAATGATGAGTGAAATTCGAAACCTCCCAGAAATCAAATGACAATGGAGGCAGCACATGAATAAAATTGTCGAGAAAATCATGGATAAAGCAGAGCAGATTGTTAGTGTGACGAAAGCGGCAGGAAAAGGAAAACACGTTGCTTCCATGCAGCGCTTTTATGAAGTCTTTACTGATCTTCCGGAAGTGCAGAAGAAGGAGATCACTTATTTACGAAGTCGTTTTGTTTTATATACGCTAAGTGAAGGCGATATATTCATGAAGATGCTCGAACGCTCAGATCGCCACGTGCTTGAAATCGATGTCGTGGAGAACGGTGAAGTCCTTACACACTATAGATCCTATGACGCGAAGAAGGGCGAACCGAAAATTAATATACCTGAATCCTTTGTTGAACGGATCGGGATTAGTTAAACACTCGAAAAGAGTGTTTTTCTTTTGGGCGTTTGTCACGGATTTGGGCTCAGTGCGTATACTATCGTGTGAGATTAAAGCGAGGTGAGCATCGTGCAGCAATCCGTAACGCAGCGTAAAGGTCAAATAAATATCGTCCTCCGTCAATCGGAAGTTCTTCAGGAGACGGCGGATGCCGCGCTTAGTAAAGCAACGAAAAAGCATATGCCGCTTGAACGGATTCAACAGGAGATGGAACAGTTAATCGGGTTAAAGGAAATGAAGTATTTATTAAAAGAAGTCTACGCGTGGCTCTATGTAAACAAGTGTAGAGAGGAAAACGGGTTAAAACAAAATACGCAGGCCCTTCACATGATGTTCAAAGGAAACCCGGGGACTGGGAAAACAACGGTGGCCCGCCTGTTAGGAACGCTTTTCCTTGAGATGAACGTTCTTTCAAAGGGGCACCTGATCGAAGTAGAGCGAGCGGATCTTGTCGGAGAATATATTGGCCATACCGCACAAAAAACGAGAGAGCTTGTCAAAAAAGCAAAAGGTGGCATTCTTTTTATTGATGAAGCGTATTCGCTTGCCCGTGGGGGCGAAAAGGACTTTGGTAAAGAAGCGATTGATACGCTTGTGAAGGCGATGGAAGATCATCATAAAGATTTTATCCTCATTCTTGCTGGCTATTCAGATGAAATGGAGCACTTCCTTTCGCTAAACCCAGGGCTTCCGTCTCGTTTTCCACTTGTGATTGATTTTCCGGATTATTCAAATGAACAGCTTCTTGAGATCGCAAAGAAGATGGCGGCAGAAAGGCAGTATCGGTTCTCAAGAGAGACAGAGTGGAAATTAAAGCAGAGCTTTATAAAAAAGCGTGAGCGGGAAACAAATGCGTTTAGCAACGGTCGGTTTGTTCGAAATATCATTGAAAAAGCGATTCGAAAACAGGCGGTTCGTTTGCTACAAGCAGACGTCATTGATCGATCGGCACTTGAGCTTCTTTTACCAGAAGACATCCCTATAGAAGATTAAATGCGCATCTGGTATGATGAGAACAGACTGATTGATAAAGGCAGGGAACGTACATTTGAATAAAGAAAGAATTGAAGCAGCTGAACCAGCGATTCTAATCGGGATTCAGCTTCAAAACCAAACAGATGAACAGTTTGCATATACGATGGATGAACTGGCGGCATTAACTAAAACCGCAGGCGGTGTCGTGGAAGGCACGCTCTCACAAAAGCGGGAGCGCATTCATTCGGCGACCTTTATAGGGAAAGGGAAAGTCGAGGAGCTAGCTTCCCTAATTGAAGAAAAAGAAGCAACAATCGTTATTTTCAATAGTGAGCTCTCACCAAGTCAGCTTCGGAATTTATCAGAAGCGTTGGATGCACGTGTGATTGATCGAACACAGCTCATCTTAGATATTTTCGCACAGCGAGCGAGATCACGAGAAGGTATGCTTCAGGTTGAGCTCGCTCAGCTTCAATACATGCTGCCGCGCCTTGCAGGACAGGGAACGTCCTTATCAAGGCTTGGAGGCGGTATCGGGACAAGAGGTCCAGGTGAAACGAAGCTTGAGACAGATCGTCGTTACATCCGGAACCGCATCACGGATCTGAAGCGTCAGCTCGACAATACAGTTAAACACCGTGATCAGTACCGTGCGCGACGAAAGCGCAATGAAACGCTACAAGTGGCGCTAGTTGGATATACGAACGCAGGGAAATCGACCATTTTCAATCGCCTAACAAATGCCGATTCATATGAAGAGGACAAGCTTTTCGCAACGCTTGATCCGATGACGAGGCAATTGAAGCTTCCGAATGGTTACAACGTCCTTCTAACAGACACGGTAGGATTTATTCAGGATCTTCCGACAACGCTTGTTGCTTCGTTTAAATCAACGCTTGAAGAAGCAACAGAAGCGGATTTGATTCTTCACGTCATTGATGCCTCGCATCCTGACAGGGAGCGTCATGAAGAAATCGTGTTAAAGCTATTAAAGGATCTGAAAGCATCTCACATTCCAGTGCTCACTGTATTTAATAAAATTGATCGCGCGGATCCGTCTGTTCAAAGCAGCGTCAATGAGCAAATTCTCATCTCAGCTCTGAAGCAAGCTGATTTGAAGCGATTGAACGACCGTTTGCAGAGCGAAGTCTTAAAGCAAATGGAATACTTCTCGATTTCGATTAACGCCGATCAAGGTGACAAACTAGCTTACTTGCAGCGAAACACCGTTTTAATCGAACGAGAGTGGGATGAAGAGAAGGATCATTACAGATGTAAGGGATATGCCCCAGCCCATTTATACGAACGTATCATTAACGAGTGGAACAACGATTAGGAGTAGAAGACTATGTTTATGAATTTTACACATCAAGAAGAACTAAAATCGCTATCGCAGAAAGCGGAAGAGAAAATCCAGCCAGCATTAAAAGAAATCGATGAGCGCGTTGAAGCGAACCAATACCGCGTTCTCGAGGCCTTTCACAAAAATCGTATTAGCGACTTTCATTTTACTCCATCTACAGGCTACGGCTATGACGATGATGGTAGAGATACGCTTGAAAAGCTTTATGCCGATGTTTTCGGAGGAGAAGCGGGGCTCGTTCGCCCGCAAATCGTCTCTGGTACGCATGCGATTTCAACTGCCTTATTTGGCATACTGCGACCAAACGATGAGCTTCTCTATATAACAGGTGCACCGTACGATACGTTAGAAGAAATCGTTGGCACACGTGGAGAAGGTAATGGTTCATTGAAAGACTTTCACATTGGCTATCAAGCGATTCCATTATTGGATGAAGCAGTGGATTTTGAAGCTGTTCGAAATGCGATCACAGCCCAAACAAAAATGATTGGCATTCAGCGCTCGAAAGGCTATGCGAACCGACCATCGTTTACGATCTCTGAAATCGAAGAGATGATTGATTTTGTAAAATCAATCAAGGAAGACGTCATCGTTTTCGTTGATAACTGCTACGGCGAGTTCGTGGAAGAGCAGGAGCCTTGTCACATTGGGGCAGATCTCATTGCAGGATCATTAATTAAAAACCCTGGCGCAGGTATCGTCAAAACCGGTGGTTACCTTGTAGGGAGAGAAGACTTGATTGAGCTGTGCGGCTATCGCTTAACGTCCCCTGGGATCGGGAGAGAAGTTGGCGCTTCGCTTTATTCTCTTCAAGAAATGTACCAGGGGATTTTCCTTGCTCCGCACACGGTTGGACAAGCGGTAAAAGGGGCTGTGTATAGCTCAGCCCTACTTGAAGAAGCTGGATTTAATACAACGCCACACTGGAACAGCAAACGAACGGACCTCATTCAATCGGTTCAGTTTGATGATAGAGAGCGAATGATCGCATTCTGTCAGGCGATTCAGGCGGCTTCTCCGGTGAATGCGCACGTTCGTCCGGAACCCGCTTATATGCCAGGATATGAGGATGACGTGATTATGGCAGCGGGTACGTTTATTCAAGGGGCTAGTCTTGAATTGTCAGCTGACGGACCACTCAGAGCTCCGTACGTTGCGTACGTTCAAGGTGGGCTCACCTTTGAACATGTGAAAATTAGCGTGCTTCGTGCCGTAGATGATTTATTGAATAAAGGTTTGATTACTGTCTCATAGGGTATTTAGGTAGGGATTTATTCCCTGCCTTTTTTTGTTCTAAAAAGCATGTGAGATTACCTCACGCACTTTAACACGATAACGTGAATGTTCGTGTATGATGAGTGTAAGTGAAGAAGGGAGTGGCAATTTCGAATGTTAATGCGATTCTGAATTTTTGGATTGCTTCGAAATGTACTCATTTGACGAGTCGAGCATAATGAAAGCACACATAAACTCGTACAGGTATTCTAGCGGATTCACTAAAATCTTTTTATTTCTTAAGGAGGATTCATTTTACATGTCGAACAAATTTACAGCAGACGATATTAAGAAAATGGCGCAGGACGAGAACGTTAAGTTCATTCGCTTGCAGTTTACTGACCTACTAGGAATTATTAAGAACGTTGAAATTCCGGTTGATCAGCTTGAGAAAGCTCTTGATAATAAAATGATGTTTGACGGTTCTTCAATCGAAGGCTTTGTACGTATTGAAGAGTCTGATATGTATCTTTACCCGGATCTAGATTCATGGGTAGTCTTCCCATGGTCATCTGAAAAAGGAAGAGTAGCTCGTCTTATTTGTGACATCTACAGCCCGGATGGTACGCCATTCGAAGGGGATCCTCGTTCAGTTCTAAAACGCGTTCTAAAAGAAATGGAAGAGCTTGGTTTCTCTGACTTCAACATTGGACCAGAGCCAGAATTCTTCCTATTCAAAATGGACGAAAACGGTGAACCAACGCTTGAACTAAACGACAAAGGCGGATACTTCGACCTTGCGCCAACAGACCTTGGTGAAAACTGCCGTCGTGATATCGTTCTTGAGCTTGAAGACATGGGCTTTGAAATTGAAGCATCTCACCATGAAGTAGCTCCTGGACAGCACGAAATTGATTTTAAATACGCAGATGCACTAACAACGTGTGACAACATCCAGACGTTCAAGCTAGCGGTTAAAACGATCGCTCGTCAGCACGGCCTTCACGCAACGTTCATGCCGAAGCCACTATTCGGTGTTAACGGATCGGGTATGCATGCCAACATGTCCCTCTTTAAAGACGGAGTAAATGCATTCTACGAGCCGAAAGATGAGCTTGGCCTAAGCGAAACAGCACGTCAATTTATCGCTGGAACTATGAAGCACGCTGAAGCGTTCACAGCAATCACGAACCCGACGATCAACTCTTACAAGCGTCTAGTTCCTGGATACGAAGCTCCTTGCTACGTAGCATGGTCTCTTCGTAACCGTAGCCCGCTTATCCGTGTTCCTGCTTCCCGCGGAATCAGCACACGTATCGAAGTACGTAGCGTAGATCCATCTGCGAACCCGTACCTTGCAATGGCAGCACTACTTGCAGCTGGACTTGACGGCATCAAGAACAAAATGACGCCACCAGCTCCAACAGAGCGCAACATCTACGTGATGGATAAGCAAGAACGCGTTGAAGAAGGCATCACAGACCTTCCAGCAACACTACACGATGCGCTTGAACTTCTTAAGAAAGACGAAGTGATGATGAAAGCACTAGGCGAGCACGCAGCCGAGCACTTCATCGAAGCAAAAGAGATCGAATGGGATATGTTCCGTACGCAAGTACACCCTTGGGAACGCGAACAGTATATGACGACTTACTAAAAGATAGAGTGAGAGAACCCCCTTAACACGGTTGTGTTGAGGGGGTTTTTGGTGTGTATATTCATGGAGAAGGTTTCTACTTATGTTGGTAATGAAATGTACAAATTAGGAATGGGTAGGCTTCTAAACAAGCAAACAATGCAATTCGAAATAAAGTATATAATGACTCAAAATAGAGGGATTTAGTTAATAATTGAGCTGATTGTAAATGAAAGCAAATAATGATGTGTGGGATGTAACCAAAATCCTTCTAACACTTTAATGGGAAATATAATGTAAGTTTTGAATTGAAAAGGAGAGAAGAGGAATTGAAGAAAGATTTGCAACCTTTTATATTGAATACCGTTCCTAAAAGCGGCACCCATTTATTGAAACAATTATTACTTGGAATGAATCCCAATGTGATAACAAATAACCCTAAGCATGTTTTATACGGTGCCCCCAATTTTAACAAAAGTGAAGATATTGATCGATTAAATCATATGAATGACAATCAATTCATCCATGGTCATTTTTACTTTTTGCCCTCTTGGAAAGAAATATTTGATAGAAATGATCTTAAGCAAATTTTTTTAGTTAGGGATTTGAGAGACGTGGTCGTATCGTATGGTTATTTTATTGATAAATTACCAAACCATGCCCTTTATCAATACTTCCAAGAAAATGAAATATCCATGAAAGATCGTTGCCTTACATTAATTGAGGGAATCAATGATACCGATCGAAATTTAGTTTATCCTTCTATAGACACTTGGTTTAGAAGTTTTCAACCATGGATGGAGCAGGAAAATGTGCTCACTGTAAAATATGAAGATCTTCATATATCAAATTCAGCATGCGTTGAAACCTTGGAAAAAATCATTACTTTTCTTTGGGGGGATGGAGTGACTCCAATAAATAAAGAAACGATGATAAAACAAATGATCAATAATATAAACACTAAAACTTCTCCTACTTTTAGAAAAGGGCAATCAGGGGGATGGTTGACAGAGTTTAATGGACCATGTAAAAAAGCATTTAAAGAGAGAGCTGGACAGCTTCTCATCGATTTAGGATATGAAAAAAAATTTGATTGGTAGAAAGTAAGGAATGATTCATTCGCTTCTTAAGAAATCTATCGGTTTTAAATATGTTTAAGGATTAGATATAAATGGAAGCGACGTACCTTTTTGAATTGATTAGGGTATGCCGCTTTTTATTTTCAATGTATTATTTCAGATAGTTTTACGAGATTAAATCATTGGACGATCCTACTATTGACGTTATGAAAATAGTAGATTATTTGAAATTCATTCCAAATAATTCCTGTGCAATTGTTTTTCTCTAACTAGCTCATAAGTCCGATACCCACCATCAAGATTAACCGCTTCAAACCCATTCTCCAGAAGAATACGTGTCGCAATATATCCCCGTAACCCAACCTGACAATGCACATAAATCGCTTCATCCTGCGGCAGTTCATGAAGCTTACTCCGTAATTCATCCACTGGAAGATTAATAGCTCCTTTAATAAATCCATTCTTGAATTCTGATGGAGTTCGTACGTCAATAAGTGTACCGCCGTTTTCCACGATCGTATCAATCTCATGCCACTGAACGGTTTCAATCATACCTTCAACGATGTTACTTGCTACATATCCCGCCATATTCACCGGATCTTTCGCTGAAGAGTAAG
Source organism: Anaerobacillus sp. QJM3NY_17 (assembly GCF_056173665.1). NCBI lineage: Bacteria > Bacillati > Bacillota > Bacilli > Caryophanales > Bacillaceae > Anaerobacillus > Anaerobacillus sp. QJM3NY_17. The sequence goes on from NZ_CM149685.1 coordinate 1,938,735, forward strand.
GAGGGGCGTAGGCGAGTTCTAAGTCAGGGAGATCGAGAACGGTTAGGCCTCCTTTAATCGCGGTGGCGATGACATCGATTCGCTTATCTACGCCATCTTTGCCGACTGCTTGTGCGCCGAAGATCTTTCCTGTTTTTTTATCGAAAATGAGCTTTAAGGCAATAGGGAAGGCGTTTGGGTAATATCCGGCGTGAGAACCTGGATGAACGTGCACAACTTCATAAGCAATGCCAAGGCTTTTTAAGGTTTTCTCATTATTACCTGTCGTAGCAACGGTGTAGTCAAACACTTTGGCAATGGATGTTCCGAGTGTCCCTTTATAAGGTGTTTTTTTGCCGTAAATGTTATCAGCTACGAGTCTTCCCTGTCTGTTTGCTGGCCATGCTAAAGGAATCATGGTTGGTTCCTTATTAATGTAACACTTTACTTCAATGGCATCACCAATTGCATAGATGGAAGGATCACTCGTTTGGAGGTATTCGTTTACTTGAATCCCGCCTCGTTTTCCTACAGATAAACCGGCATGGACAGCTAGTTCATTTTCTGGGCGGACGCCGATTGACAAAATGATCAGGTCCGTAGCGATTTCTTTTCCGCTTAAGCTGAGCACTTTCGTTCCATTGCTTTCGAACGCCTTTACTCCGTCATTTAAAATCAAATTAATGCCTTTATTCCTAAGGTGCTGGTGAACGATTGCGGCCATTTCATAATCGAGTGGTGGCATAATTTGATTCGCCATTTCAATTAGCGTGACGTTCATGCCAAGGTCGCTCAAGTTTTCAGCCATTTCAACCCCGATAAAGCCACCGCCTATAACAACAGCTTGTGATGGTTTCTCTTCATCAACATATGATTTGATCCGATCGGTATCAGGAATATTTCGAAGAGTAAAGAGTGCCTTTGCTTCATTGAGCCCAGGGATCGGTGGCACAATCGGACGTGCTCCTGGTGAAAGAATTAGTTGATCATACGTTTCTTCGTAAGTTTGACCGGATTTTAAATCGTGCACAAAGATGGATTTTTTTGCACGATCAATTCGTGTAACTTCGCTTAATGTACGAATATCAAAGTTATACCTTGCTGTCATGCCTTCTGGTGTTTGGACGAGTAGTTTCTTGCGGTCTTCAATCGTTCCACCTATATAGTAAGGGAGCCCACAGTTGGCGTAAGAAATATACTCACCTTTATCAAACATAACAATTTCTGCGGTTTCATCTAATCTCCTTAAACGAGCTGCCGCTGTTGAGCCACCAGCTACGCCACCAACAATGGCAATTTTCTTACTCATATGATCGTCTCCTTTTTAATTACCTATAGGGGTATTTGTCTCTTTTATTATATTTCATTATTGTAGGGAAGAATGTGATGGTTCTCACATTTAATTGAATGATGACACATCTAGTAACACTGGAAATGCTTTTTGTAAAAGTTATCATCCAGGCTTAATCACAGTGAAACCTCGTGATCGAACTTTTCTGTTAGACTAGGTGAATCGGCTCGAAGAAGTGTGACAATCACACGGCATATAGGTTGCTAGTAGTTACATATCTTAAATTTTTATTTATCTATCAAGTTGCTAAACTTCAGCTAGAATCGGTAGGAGGAATTTACATGAACAAATCTAGATTAACCGCACGAAAATATATTGCTTCATCTACTTTGGTGGCCGCGATGGTCTTTTCTCCAGTCTTAAGTGAAGGAGCATTTGCTAAGGTCGATTCAAATGACGTGAAGCAAAGTGATTCAGTTAATTCATCAATCAATGTTCTGAGCGGGGATCGTGGCGAGGCTGTTACGGCACTACAAACAGAACTGGAATCTCTCGGTTATTATCCATATAACTTGGATGGTATTTATGGTCAGATCACAGAAGATGCCGTTGAAGAATTTCAAGAAGACGAGGGACTTACTGTAGACGGTATAGCTGGACCTGAGGTTATGGGTGCACTATCCTCAAGTGAATCCGAAGCGACTGAAACGTCAGATGACGCTCCTACTGAGTCCGTTTCCGAATCCGAAGTGGTTTCCATTGCGGAAAGCTTAATTGGAACACCATATGTATGGGGCGGCACAACTCCAGACGGGTTTGACAGCAGTGGGTTCATCCAATATGTGTTTAACGAAGCTGGAGTCGACTTATCAAGAACGGAACGTGATATGTGGAAATATGACGGGACAGAAGTAGAGTCTCCAGCGATCGGGGATGTTGTCTTTTTTGAAGGCACTTATGATGTAGAAGGAGCTTCACATAGCGGAATCTATATCGGCGACAACCAAATTATCCACGCAGGTAGCGGCGGAGTGGAAGTCACTGATCTTAGCTACGACTTTTGGCAAGACCATTATTTAGGCGTTAAGTCATTCAAATAACCATCATATAAGGCCAGCGTGATTTCTAAATAATCGCGTGGCTAGTTCAAGAGGGATGCTAATCATTTCATAAGATGATTAGCATCTTTTTTTCGCGGTTCATTGAGCGCTGCATTAAATCTTCTCATTCATTTACAATCGTCATCTGTATGGATATCATTGATATTGAGAAAAGATATCTTGTGTTATGAAAGTGAGATTCAATCATGTCAAAACATCACGCACTACAAAACATCTATCAAAGAAAGTTAGCGGTAAGCGTTGCTTATATTGTGTTATTGTCACTGCTTGCTTCAAAGCTGTTTTACCCGGAAATGTCATATTTTAATGGTGTGAACCATCTGTTCCTTGAAATATTTTTAGCTATTTACATTTATGGCATTTGGGCTTCGTTGTTAAGTGACGTCTTAGCCTCGATTCTATCGGATCGAACTAGAATACGAGAGGTGTATGGATCAGCGTTCTTTCATATCGGGGCTGGAGCACTCTTTGGCCTTGGGGCCATGGCTATCGCTTTTTCGTTTTTCTTATTGGATCGCTTTTTCATGAAATACATAAAAGTAAATTGGACGATCCCTTTCATATGTTTTGGAATTCTAGTTCTCATTTTTATTCTAAACTTGAATAACTATTTTCCGTCTTAGTTAAAAGATCAGTAGAATAATCATAAAACAACTATGGAGGTTAGTTATGGACTACATACAGCACCTACGTTCTATGGTAGGTCATGAGAAAGTCATTATGGTCGTAGCGGGGGCGATGGTTTTTGATGATGAGAATCGATTGCTGTTACAGCTTCGCACTGATAGCGAGTCATGGGGACTGCCAGGTGGATTTATGGATTTGAATGAATCGGTTCAGGAAACGGCAAGACGAGAAGTATTTGAAGAGGCGGGTCTTGTGCTGAAAGACATGTCGCTGTTTGGGATCTATTCAGGCCCCGATAAAGAAAAAACGTTTGGTAATGGCGATCAGGTGTCTCCGGTTCAAATTCTATTCCGATGTCATGATTTTGAAGGTAAGCTACGAGGAAGTGACGAGTCGTTCGAGACAGCATTCTTTTCACTAGGTGATCTTCCGGAAAACCTCTTCAGTGAGCACAGACTTATGATTAATGATCTTGTAAGTGATAAGGATCAGCCTATCATTGGGTAATAGAAATGATTCAAGTAAGGCAACATATTAGAGGTTAAATGTGAGATAGTAAGAGAGATTCGCCGTCTTTTTATTATTTGATATAGTGATCTTCCAACAAATCACTTCAATGAGTATATAGGAGGGAATTCAATGCCAAAGCGGAAAGTATCCGTATACATCGCAACTAGCGTTGACGGCTACGTTGCAACGGAAGATGACTCACTCGACTGGCTTTTTAAAGTTGATCCAGAAGGTGACGCGGGTTATGGGGAGTTCATGAAAGATGTTGACACACTCATCATGGGGCGACGTACATATGACTGGATAATGGAACAAGAGAACGGGGTTAACCCGTATGAGGGAAAAGCTTCCTATGTGTATACGACTCAATCACGAGAAAACACAGACGATGTTACATTTACATCGGAAGACCCTTCTTCATTATTGAGTAGATTAAATGAGCAGGGTGGAGGGACAGTCTGGCTGATCGGTGGCAGTGTATTGTTTCATGAGTTTCTTGAGAAGAATTTGATTGATGAATTCATTATCTCGCTTGCACCAGCGTTAATTGGTAAAGGAATTCCACTATTTCAACACAGTGAGATCAAGCATGACCTGGAGTTAACCGATGTGCGCCAGTATGGTCAGTTTGCACAGCTTCATTACTTAGTTAAAAAAGGATAATGTAAGATATTGAAAAAGCCGTTCAATCAAATTGTCCAAAAATGGTTTGGGCACATTGATGAACCGCTTTTTTTTATGCGATTTTGATAAGGAAATGCTTGAAGGACGCAGTTTGTTGGTAAAAATATGGTATTGTTTAATAGTAGATGAATGGGATTATGAAAGTGGTTAGAAAAAAGTTATTGGAGGGTTTTTTTGTATTTACTATTATCGATCTTTTTAGCCTCTATTTTAGGATTCATTTTGATGATGACTGTGCCACTAGTAGGTGGAATTGTAGCGTTTGGCATCGTTGCTGGTTGCCTTTTCCGTGGACTGTATCTCCTTCATGACATCCATCACAGAGTTTCTAAGATTACCCCAGAAAGAGATAAAGTGAAAGAAGCTTATCAAAAGTACCTAAATGAGCGTGAAAGCTCTTCCTCTTAAAGAAATTGATGAGTGCACAGCTTTAAGTATTGGGCAAGTAGGATAAAGATTAGAAATGGAAGATAAGGTAAAATTACATTGTATTTCATCTAAGAATATTGAAGAATGGAGTAGTGGTAGTTTGGATAATGGACCTTCTTTGTTGATCTTTTTGATGACAATCATATTGTTGGGCATCACTGTAGGATCTTTCGTATTATTTATAAGACGGCTGCTGATTAATTCAAAAGTTAATCATAAGCGAACGAAAAATGTTGAAGACAAGCTCGATAGAATTATCGAGTTGCTAGAAGAAAAGAAACGATGAAAGAGTTAAAATATGACCTTATGAAGAAGTGGAAGCTTGAGTAAATCTGATTGTGGCGTGTATGCGCGCAGTCTTTTTTCTATTTCTGTTAACGGTAATCGAAAAGGAAAGAGAAATTCCTAGTTCCTTCAAATAAACAAGAAAAACAGTCCCGCTATTTAGTTAAAGAACGATGCATTAGAAAGGCGTGATTTCTTTGACTCATTTACGAAAAGTGAATTTATTGTTGGCATTCGTAGCAATAGGAATGGCTTTTACTCATTTTTTTATTTTGCCTAACGCGATTTCTAGTCAAGTCTTTATCTCATTTTTGTTTGTCATGTTTCTGCTGTTTGGAATCGAAAAAATAAGAGAAGAAGAACAAAATAAAAAAATAGCCAATACATACATTGTTACAGCGGTTATACTTTTCATTCTGTTAATGACTGATTTATTATAAAAAATATAAACTAATGGAAACGACTACGACTCAGCACACACATTATTTAGCAAATTAGTAAACTATAATTAAATTATGTAAACTAGAAGGGGTGATTATATGCCGGACTGGTCCTATCATGTCATGTTTAAACCTTTTCTATCAAAATGGAGTCCCGAAGCTTCAAGAGAGTTTATTCATCAATCCATGAATCGTATCGCTTCACTTCCAGGTGGACAGCATCTCATTCATTTTTTAGGAAGAGAAGAGGTAGCGGATGAGCTGATGGTTAAGATCGAAGACATTACTTTTCCAGGCTGTGTGGGGCTATCAGGCAAAATTGATCCCAGACTCTCTGGTTTAAAAGGATTTAGTCATTTAGGGTTTGGCTGTATTGAAATTGGTCCGATTACGAAGGAGCCATTTGAAGAATACACGAAACCAACGAGGCTACAAAATAGAAGTATTGCTTTTTCTGAACACAGAGAGAGAGCGGGGCTTGCAAAGACGATTCAACGATTAGATCAAGCCAAGTTGGTTCAGCCCGCTATGTTCCAGTTAAGCGGTACAAACGTTGAGTTAATTGAGATTGCTAGAGCTTTAAAACCTTATAACGGTGTTTATGAAATTGATTATAACGAAATCGATTTTACTCATATGGAAGTGCTGAGGTCCATTCGAGAATGGAAAAGCATTTATGTTCGAGTGCCAGGTAATCAAATTGAAAAGGCTGACTTGGATTCTATTTCTCCATACATAACGGGTGTTGTGATTGATGAAGTGCAAGGTTTGGATACGTTGGCAAACCTTGCGATACATAAGGAAGCGATTGCCTATTGTCAAAAAGAATATCCTTCATTACGATTGGTGACCGTGGGTGGAGTGAAGGAACCTGATGATGCTCTACAGCCAGTGAATCACGGTGCTGATTTGTTGTTCCTATCTGGTGAATATGTCGAAGCTGGGCCAGGGTTGCCTAAGAGAATTTATGAAGCGATGAACGACAGCGTTTTACAAGAAGAAAGTCGTGGATGGAAAGACTACTTTTTGTTTGGATTATTCATCATGATCGGTGGCATGATTGCTTTAATGTTAAGTCTTACTTCGATCGTTTTACCATATGATGAAAGGTTTATGCAGCTAACTCGTGAGGAGCTGTTTCTCTTTAATGAACGACTCTTATGGTTTATGGCACATGACCGAATGACGTTAGCAGGAACGATGATTTCTGGTGGGATTGTTTATATGACGTTGTCTTATAACGGAGTTAAGTACGGTTTGCTGTGGGCGAAGCAGGCGATTGATATTGCGGCAATTATCGGTTTTCTAGGCATCTTGCTTTTCATTGGCTATGGATACTTCGACTGGTTACACTTGCTGTTTTGGATTGTGTTATTACCCTTTTACTTTAGAGGATACGTGAAAACGAAAGGCATTAAGAAAACGCCAAAATCACGCAACCGTCGGAATGACCTGGCATGGCGTAAAGGCGTTATTGGGCAATTTTGTTTTGTTATGCTTGGCTTTTCATTTGTTCTGGGTGGAGTGATTATTGCAGGAATTGGTGTGACAGGGGTTTTTGTGCCAACGGATTTACAATACATCTGCATGCCAGCGGATCTCATTCAGTCCTTCAATGATCGATTGATCTCAGTCATCGCCCATGACCGTGCTGGATTCGGAGGAGCGATGATTAGCGTTGGATTGTTAGTGCTAATGTCTGCTCTTTGGGGCTTCCAATCGGGGAATGCCTGGCTATGGTGGATGTTTCTTATAGGAGGATTGCCTGCATTTGTAGCAGGAATTTATGTACACAATATGATTGGCTATACGACGTTTATTCACTTGCTACCGGCCTATATCGCTCTTGCACTATACTTTGGAGGCTTGTATTTTTCAAAACGTTACTTGATGGGGAAGTATTCATCTTGAAGAATAAGAAAAGGTTTTGCAATTGTTTAATGCGGATTTAATTTTAATAAAAGCTGAAGTTGACTTTAAGGTACTTCAGCTTTTTTATATGAATAATTCTTTTATTTCATCCTAAAGTTGTAGAAAAGTTCATTCATTATTCCACTGCTATGACGCTGAAGAAATTTTAAAATATTAGTATATAACAAATATCTATTTGTATTATTGAGATCATAAATTGGAGGGAACGACGATGAAATTTCAAGATTTTAACGCAGTGCAAGTTCGAATAGCTAGGCCGACCGATCAATTGAATAAGATTATTCAGTTTTATGAACATGGATTAGGCTTGCAGCGAGTGGCTGAATTTACTGGACATGCAGGATATACGGGAGTGGTATATGGATTACCTCATCTATCTTATCAGCTAGAGTTCACGTCACATGAAGAAGGTAGCCCTTGCCCTGCTCCTACTGCTGATAACTTGATCGTTTTCTATATTCCAAATGGAGAAGAGCTGAAGAGCGTAGCAAAAAGACTTAATGAAATGGGGCATAGGGAAGTAGAACCTGAAAATGTGTATTGGAAAGAGAAAGGGATAACGATTGAAGATCCTGATGGCTGGAGAGTTGTACTAATGAATACAGAAGGGATTTAAACTTAATAGATACGTAACTTTTATACTTGTAGTTGGAATTGAGTGTGGAATAATATGTTAAAATCAACGGTAAGGATAAAAAGGATTTATTATTTTGAAACTGCTCACACCAATATTACGTAAAGCGTCACCACGTTGAAAAGGAGGAGGGGACAAATGACACCTGTTCTCTTAACAATTATCACGGTTATAGCCTTAATTGTAGCTACATTTATCGTTTTTCGTAAAAGAAAAGCGGCTGATTTGACCGGTATAAAGAGTGCTTTAACGCCAGTGTTTCTCTTTCTTATTGCGATCGTGAACCTTTTAGCTTACTGGTTTGATTTCATGGGAATGATTAACTGGGTTGCGATGATGGTTTTTCTCTTACTCGGTGCTTATTTCACTAAGTACTCCTTGAAAACCGAAAACAAGGCTTAATCTGTTGTTTTGACTGAAAGAGTGTAAACGATGGTTGTTCGGATTGCGTTGTTAGCGGCGATGATGCTTTCGATACTTTTTTATATCTACCGTCACGCACTCTTCATTAGGCCAAAAACATTAAACTGGCTCAGTCCTTGTAGGAATTTTGGGCGTTGCATGAATTGATTCATGATCGGTAAAGTTCTACTATGATTGATTTAGCGGGGGGAGAACATGATGGAAGTTAAAATACATAGACTTCAAAAAAGTGATGCGGAATCATTGTTTCACTTTGAAGTCGCAAACAGAATTTATTTCAATAAGATGGTCCCAGATCGTGGAGAGGATTATTATAAATTTGAGACGTTTAACGACAAGCTCGTACAATTAGTAACAGAACAATCTCTGGGTTTATCGACCTTTTATCTTATAAAAGATGAAAATGGCACGATCTTAGGAAGAATTAATTTAGTAGATTTCAATCCCTCCAATAATACCGTCGAGCTTGGTTATAGAATTGGTGAAGATAATACCGGCAATGGAATAGCGACAAAAGCGATCAAGCTTTTATTAGAAAAGACAACCAATCTCGAAGTCATTCAATGCATTATAGCTAGAACAACTCAAGATAATGTCGCCTCACAGAAAGTACTTGCGAAAAATGGTTTTACATATACCTATACGAATCAAGATGAAGTCTTATTGAACGGCAAGTTTGTATCGTTGCTTCATTACATATGGAAAAGGGAAGCCCGTTGATCATTGTGATTAGCGGGCCTTTATTATTATCCAGCTTGCTTTTGAGCAAGCTCTTGATCAATTAAGAGAAGAGCGGATGTATTATCACCTGCTAACTTTAATCTCTCTACGATCGTAAGCGCTTGTGCTTCTTCATCAATTTGTTCTCGTAAGAATTCCTGTCCAATAACTGCTGTTTGCGGGTTGATTTTTTTAATAAAGTTATAGGCCTGATGGTAGGAATTAGTGATATTCTGTTCGTGCTCCAATACTTGTTGGAACGTTTGAAGTGGAGTTCAAAAATTGGTCGATTGCTCAGGGAGAGCGCCTAATTCTACTACACCATCTTTTCCTGCTAAGCTTAAGCAAATGGGTACGTTCTTCGTCTGACTGAATTCGTAACCAACTAGCCATACCTGTGTAATTTTTTCGATCTATATACGCTAACATTGTCAACTACAACGTTGTAGAAATGCGTTCGATTTGAATCAATCTGTTTAACAGGGCTTGAACTTCCTTTTATACTATTGCATCTACCTCGTCATCTTCATATAACTCACTGTATTAAGTAGTTGTTTGTCTCGTTACAGCATAAAAAGTTTAAGAGAAACAGCCTCTTGTTTGAATTCGTATGAACGAGTTCAAAGGTGTTTTTTGCTTTTTTCATAAGAGTAAGCCGTCTCATTCGCCGTTTCATCATGTTCATGATCTTCATATATTAACGTAGGATTAGTTGATGCTAAGAAAACTGCGTCTATATTTACAATAGAGATCGTCTATCGAAATTAAAGAAAAGTGAAATACCTCTGATAGCTAGCAATAACATAATGTAGTAGTGACGGATTTAGGCATCGACGTAGGGAAGTGTAATTTACAATGAATTGTCGAACTAGACGAGCATGCACACCCTGTCCTAACGCGATGCATACAATAGATAAGAAATATTAAACAAATGGTAACTTGAAGAAGTTGAAGAATTCAGCTTCTCATGCTTCGAGTTTACTACATTGTTAGAAAGGATAACTGATTATGGCTTTTATAAATCGATTTGCAACAAATAACTGTGGTGCCATAACATTTACAGGAAATACACTCGGGCTTAGTGGAATTAGTAATATACCAAACACCGCAGGAACAGATGGTACAATCGGTGCATTTATTACGCTTGATAGTGGTTCAACTGTCGATGCCTTTCCACCACCAACAATCGTCGGATCAGCAGGCACAACGACAATCTATACTGAGAATGAATCTCAAGCTGTTCTCGTCTTACCTGTCGGAAGTACAGTGCTCTATGCTGAATTGATTTGGGGAGGACTGTATTTAGGTGGTGGAGAAGACCTTTCGGGGTTAATAGATGATGATATTTTATTTTCTACTCCGATTATCGGTGATACCCCGATTACACCTGATCCTATCACAGCAAATGAATTTAACGGTTTTTATATGCGTTCAGCAGATGTGACCACCCTAGTACAGTCTGCGGGAGCAGGAACTTATAGTGCAGGAAGTGTGCCAGCGATTGTCGATGCTCCAGGGTTTGTTAACCATGCGGGGTGGACTCTTGCAGTTGTCTATGCAAATACAGCTTTGAATAACCGTAATATGAACCTTTATGTTGGTGCAGATGGACAAGTAAGTAACGGTAACCCGATTGACGTCCCGATAGCGGGTTTTTTAACTCCACCTAGTGGTGACGTAGAAGCAAGAGTGCTCTTGAGTGCACAAGAGGGTGACGCGAATATTACTGGGGACCAGGCAGAATTTGGGGTAGATGCATTTACGCTAACGAATCTGTCAGGGCCACGTAATCCAGCATTAAATTTCTTTGGTTCACAGATAACGGACGATTCAGGAAACATTGATATTAGTGGTTCTTATGGAGACCGCAATCATATACCAGGTACTCCAGGTACAAACATATTTGCTGGAAGACAGGGATGGGACATCAGTAATGTGGATGCGACCAACTATTTACCTAACAACCAGGCCTCTGCGTTATTTCGATTTAGTTCCACAGGTGATCTTTATATGCCGAATGCGCTAGGCGTCCAGATTGACTTTGGGGAAGCAGATTTAGAATTGGATAAAGAAGTGAGTAAAACAATCTCCTACGCTGGAGACGTTTTAACATACACCGTTACAATAACAAACGATGGCGTGGTAGAAGCTGACAATGCTTTTTTTGAGGATCTTCTTTCTGATGGTTCAGAGTTTATTCCAGATACGGTGAAGATAGACGGCATTACCCAACCAGGTTTTGACCCGGCGGTGGGCTTCCCATTAGATCCAATTCCGGCGGGAGATTCCCGTGTAATTACCTATAAGATACGTGTTGGTAGTAAGTGCTTTATTATTAATGAAGCAACTCTTACGTATAGCTGCGGTAAAGTAGCAACTAGTAATTCAGTGATTACAACAGCTTGTCAGCGGTGTTGCGGGGATGACGGTGGGTGTTGCTGTTAATGAAAGGGTGCTGTATTCATGCTCAGCATCCTTTTTTACGTTCGCTAAAATTATAGAGATTTACTACCCTATCGGTGATTGTAAACAAACTGATTGCTAGATAGAAATATTTTTGAGAAACAGAATGAATAAAAGATGGCATTATTCTAAATTTTTTGAAATAATTGGTATTAATTAGCTTTCTATATATTTATGAATAAGGAAAAGGTGGGGGTATCGTATGTTTAGTTTAAAAGTGAATGAAGAGGTCTCCTTAAAGTTACTTCAAATGGAAGATGCGCAAGAGCTATTTGAATTGGTTGACCATTCAAGAGATTATTTAAGGGAGTGGCTTCCCTGGGTGGACAATATGAAAGAAAAAGAGGATTATATGCCAGTGATTGAAATGTGGCTAAAACAGTTTTCTTCACATGATGGATTTCAAGCAGGTATTGTGTACAATGAAAGATTAGCAGGCGTGGTAGGATTCCATGGCATCGATTGGTCTAACAAGAAAACGAGTATTGGCTATTGGCTATCAGATAAGTTCCAGGGTAAGGGGATTATGACAGCTGCCGTTAATGAACTAATTGTCCAGGCATTTGAAGTATACAAATTGAACCGAATTGAAATACAGTGCGGGATAGAGAATAAAAAAAGTCAGGGAATTCCGAGACGTCTTGGTTTTAAACCCGATGGAATCATAAAAGACGCTGAATATTTGTACGATCACTTTCATGACACCATCCTGTACAGTCTTCTCGCGAAAGAATGGAATGAATATCGTGAGAGTTAATAAACGCACAGAATTTAAATTGACTATAGCGTATAGGGGTATGAATGAGGTGTATTAATGGGAAAGTTGTATTTTTATAGCGATCAAGTAAATGAAACACCCGGCAACCGTAGATTAGATGGATTACTGTTTAGTGGTGGAAACAAAAAGATTAGCTACATACCTTCAACGGAGGATAAAGAAAAGCATTATTTTGGAGCTAAAGTGAATTATTATCGAAACTATGGAATCGAGAATATCATGTTTTTCGATTTATACAGTGAATTTGAACCTATGAAAATAGATGAATTATTGAGTTCAGATATAATCCATCTCTCAGCAGGTAATCCGCTAGAATTTAGTAAGGCTCTCAATCATCGGCATATGGATCATGTTCTTTTAGATTTCTATAATCGCGGAGGAATTCTTGTTGGGGTGAGCGGAGGAGCGGTTCAACTCGGTAGATCTACAAAGCTATTTCAGATGTATACAGAAAAAACTAGCGAGGCGGTGCACCAAACTATGGGTCTTGTCGATTTCGAGTTTTTACCTCACTACAATCGCTGGAGTTCAGATTATAAGAGTAAAGTTTGGGAGTACGCTAAGAGAACAGGAACAACTGTTTATGCAGCTAATGACGGCGATGGAATTATTTTTGAAGAGGGTAAACTACAAATGATTGGTGATATAGTAGTGATGAATAGTGAGTTGTAATGGCACTATCTCAGTGAGATATGGTACATCACTACAATTGCTTGTTTTATAGGAGGACTAAAAATGGATGTATTTGAAGAATATCTAGCAAAGATAGAGAACCTGCAGCACCGAGAGCGAACGGAACAAATTTTGACCTGGGTACAAAATGAATTTCCAAACCTGGTGCCGAAAATTGCCTGGAATCAGCCAATGTTTACAGATCACGGAACATTTATTATTGCCTTTAGCGTAGCAAAACATCATTTGGCTGTTGCCCCTGAAAAGACTGGAATTGTTCATTTTTCTGAAGAAATGAAACTTGCTGGCTATGATCACACTAAACAACTAATGCGTATTCCGTGGGGTAGTTCAGTTGAATTTTCATTACTTAAAAAAATGATCGAATTCAATATTCATGATAAGGCAGACTGTTCAACTTTCTGGCGCAAGTGAATAAATAGACGGGACAGGCTTCTATTTGGACCAACCGCTTGGTAGTCGCTATGTGAGATTAACGTTTAAAACTAAATGAGGTTCATATATGGTCAACGGGAACCCTTCTATTTATTTTTGCCCATATTGGCATCATTATGTGACTCATCGGGATAGCGGCTTCTGTTATGAAATTACAGGTAAGTGAAAAAATACACGTGTATAAATTAAGTAATAATAAATTACGGCGTAGGGCAAGTTCCATCAGCGAGCTTGCTCCTTTTTAGTACAAATTAATTCAGTCTGGAAAAATCGAAAAAGGCTAGAAATGCAGTTCATTAAATGATAGGTAAGCTTATCTATATGTCGAAAGATGCAGAGAAAACGTCACGGTTTTCTTTAACATAAGTATGTTATCCATACATGATCCACTTCGAATGATTCATTTTTGATCAGAATACTTGTAATAGTTTGAAAAATACAACCTCATATCTCTAAAATAGAAGATAGTTCAACTAGAAGAGGAGGAAAAAAGACATATGAAATCCAGGAAATGGAAATATGGAATTGCGCTTTTTATTGTAGGGATATTAACTTTCGGTTTCTTACCGTTAACTGGAAGTGCCAAAGGTGATTGCTTTAACACTGATGCGGCGCTAACACCAGAGGAGCAGCGAATGGAAGACGGTGCCCCAATCCCACAGCAAATTATGGATAAGGCGGAGTTTACAGTTTTTGCGGATGAATTTAAGGAGGATTTGTGCAAAGCGAAAAGTGTAAAAAAAGCAGAGAAAGTGATCGAAAAGCATGGTGAGAAGCTGTGGGAGACGGCTGTTGCTCGAGCTCAGGGAGAACGAAATGATTTAGGGGAACTAGATCGTTATGATGATCGCCCGCTTTATTGGACTCGATTACATATGACTGCTGCCCTCAGGCAATGGGAACCTTCATATACAGTAACGGAGAAAAAGCAAGAAGAACTGATGAAGAAACTAGAGTACACGTCAAGGGGAATTACTTCTATTGATTTTCCAAAAGGGAAGAAAGTTAAGCGTATTTTAGTAAGCGGATTTGATCCATACCGTTTAGAACAGGAATTTAGGAGATCAAACCCTTCTGGCGCTGCAGCGCTTCAGATGGATGGGAAAGTCGTTTTGACGGAAGAAGGTCCAGCTTTTATTCAAGCAGCGAATTTTCCGGTACGATGGGATGATTTTGATGAAGGAATCGTTGAAGATACTTTTGGACCTTACCTGGTTAATAGTAAAGAGCAGGTGGATCTCATGATGACAATCAGTCAAGGTGGTCCAAAAGCTATGACCATCGAAGGGTTTGCCGGGAGATGGCGCACAGGGGTTGGAAACACTCTTGAAGATCGCTCAGAAGTTATTCCGACAGTGAGCAATTGGCCGATGCCTGAAAAACTGCCGGAATTTATTGAAACAACGCTTCCTTACAAGGAAATGATTGCAGCCAATACTGGACCATGGCCGGTAGAAAGAGGCGATGAAGTATGCGAATGGCTCGCACCAGAATATCGTGATAAACCGTATGAGTGCTATGAAGGGGGTCCGACTGAAGGATCAAAAGCTCGTAAAGGAGGAGGCGGAAGCTACTTATCGAATGAAAGTCAGTACCGATCCAATCGCGTGCGAATTGGGATAGGAGCTTATGATATTCCGGGTGGACACCTTCACGTAGCCGCTCAGGAGTACTATCCTGAAGATCCTTCCGTTTATATCACTGATGAGTTCCAAAAGTTCCGTCAGGCGACAGTAGATCAAACAGTTGAATTAGTTATAGCGGCTTCAGAGGCTGCTGAAAAGTAACCGTTTAAGAATTATGTTAGAAGTATACAAAACCGCCCTTTATTTAAATGAAGGGCGGTTTTGTATAGCCTTTAAGAGTTAAAAGTAGGTAGGTGAGGTTGGTTGTAATGTAAAGCTACACCCCTATGCTCTTCAAACTGCGATCATTTACACAGACGGAGGGGTTAATAAATAAAAGAAGAGAAGAAGCTCGTATTGATATAGCCCAGAAAGCTTATATAACATAAAAAAAGAAGCGCACGCAGCGCTTCTAGTGAATGGAGCGAAAGACCCCAATTACTTTACCAAGAATAGAAACGGAATCAAGAATGATCGGTTCCATCGATGAGTTTTCCGGTTGAAGTCGGAAGTAGTTGCTTTCTTTAAAGAATCGTTTAACAGTTGCTTCAGCTTCATCTGTCATCGCGACAACAATATCACCGTTATTTGCAGTTGGTTGTTGCTTCACAATAACCATATCACCGTTATAAATACCAGCTTCGATCATACTATCCCCTTCAATCACTAGAATAAAGGTATGTTCTTCATCCTGTGCAAACTGTTCTGGAAGCGGGAAGTATTCTTCTACATTTTCAATGGCAGTGATGGGTTGACCAGCAGTTACTTTACCAATGACGGGAACGTTTACAGTATGTTGCCGAGGAATATCGATCGTTTCATCAAGACCAAGCACTTCGATGGCTCTTGGTTTTGTTGGGTCTCGTCTGATATACCCTTTTTTCTCGAGTCTTGCCAGGTGGCCATGGACAGTGGAGCTTGAAGCAAGTCCAACAGCTTCGCCAATTTCTCTTACGGAGGGTGGATAACCCTTTTGCTTAACTTCGACTTTAATAAAGTCCAGAATGTCCTGCTGACGCTTTGATAGTTTCATAATATCTGGCACCTCGTTCCAATCTATCTATTTGTTAGTAGTATACCAGAATTTTTGTTCGCATACAAACATAAGTTCGAAGAAATTAGTTGACACGAACAGAGGTTCTGATATACTAAAAACAGAACAAATATTCGCATATGGGGTGATTGGGATGAGAAAGCAAGCTGGGGGCTTGTCTGGAGTTGATTTTCTTGTCATTATATCTTTTGTAGCTGTGTTAATTATTGTGTTTCTATCTTTGCGAACAGCTGCAGCTGAGGAGTATGATCGTTATACAACGGTACAATTGGAGCAGGGAGATACTGTTTTAGAAATTGCGGAAGAATACCGTACTGCTCATGAGTTGTCTGATCGGAAGTTCGTCAGTTGGGTTGAAGAAGTGAATAGCATTGATGCAAACCGAATTACAGCAGGAGATACTCTCATCATCCCTGTTGAAGCGAACGCTACCGCACTTGGGGGTAAAGAATAAAGTATGAACGCCGTTATTTATTGTCGGGTAAGCACAAAGAAAGAAGCACAGGAGTCTTCTCTTGCCAGGCAAAAAGAAGAACTACAACGATTTGCATCACAGTCAGGTTTTATTATACAGCGCTTGATAGAAGAAAAGCACAGCGGGTATGACATTGATCGTGATGGCATACTTGAGGTGCTTGACTTATTGAAAGAGGGGCATGTTGAGGCATTGCTCATTCAAGATGAAACAAGACTTGGGAGAGGGAATGCAAAGATCGCTCTTCTACATGCCGTCCATAAATATGGAGGGACGATTTATACAGTGAATCAAAACGGAGAACTTCAATTGTCGGAATCTGATTCGATGGTTCTTGAGATCGTTAGTATCGTTGAAGAATTTCAGCGCAAGCTTCATAATCTGAAAATTAAACGTGGAATGGACAAGGCGGTTAAAGAAGGCTATCGACCACAGCGAAACCTCAGCCATCAAAATCAAGGTGGGCGTGAGCGGGTGGAAGTTCCAATCGAAGAAATTGTTAATCTACGAAACCGTGGTCTTACGTTTAATGAGATAGC
The DNA here is from genome assembly GCF_056173665.1 of Anaerobacillus sp. QJM3NY_17. Classification (NCBI taxonomy): domain Bacteria; kingdom Bacillati; phylum Bacillota; class Bacilli; order Caryophanales; family Bacillaceae; genus Anaerobacillus; species Anaerobacillus sp. QJM3NY_17. The sequence goes on from NZ_CM149685.1 coordinate 1,955,872, forward strand.
TGCAACGCTTAAAGGATTTGGACATCACGCTTCGAAAGCAACGGTACATAGACGTTATCAGGAATATGTTGACGAGCAGAACGAGAAGCACTAAACTTGTCTATGTTCAAAACATGCGTTAGCATGTGAGATACAAGTTTCAGTAAAGGAGCTATTTTACATGCCTTTTGAAGATAAACTCCAAAGAATTAACGAGCTATCTCGTAAAGCAAAAGAGTCATCATTAACAGAAGATGAGAAAAAAGAACAGAAAAAGCTACGTAAGGAATATTTAGCAAATTTCCGTTCTTCTTTCAAAAACCAACTTCATTCTATAAAAGTTGTGGATGAAGAAGGCACAGATGTAACACCTGAAAAGCTTAAGGAAAGCAAGAAAAACCGTCGCTTTCTTCAGTAGAAAATAGCCTAATTTTGCGAAAAGCAAAATTAGGCTATTTTTATGGTTGCAATTTTTCAAATATTCGTTATACTGTACTATAACAAGATGTACTAATACAAAACGGAGAGGGCGGATATGATGTTTGTTGTAACTGATTCTGCAGCTGAGTTTTACAAAAATGAAATGGAACTTGGTAACGGTGATTGCCTGAGGTTATTCGTACGCTACGCAGGGAGTGGAGACAGCGGAGGTTTTTCTCTTGGGGTCATGTCTGATAAGCCTTCATATGATGATTATAAGCAAGAAATTGGAGGAGTTACGTACTTCGTTCGACCGGACGATCAATGGTTTGTTGATCGAATGAAGCTTGATTATGATGAGAGATCCGGCGGTGTTCTTTGTGACTTGCCGAGTATGGCATAGCATTCTAAAGACCTGTACTATAACATATATGTTATAGTACAGGTCTTTTTGATTTCGACAAAACTAGTGAAGGCTAGCCTCCATGTATAGACAATCATTTTATGAGAACTCATTTATACTTTCTTTTATATGAGTGGATTCTTGGGCAGGGGGGAGTTATATGAGGCATTACGAAATGTACTTCGTTAAGCAGCACATTGCAGAACAATATGCTGGTAAGGAGCATCTGTTGTATCAACTTTTCCTCGAAAGGAAGCGGGCCATACAGGCTGATCAGAAAGAGCTTCTAGAAAAACAGGTAGCCTTTATTACAGAGCCTGTGGAAGAAGAAGAACTAAATACCTGTTTGGTCAATGAATTGGGTGGCTTTCGCACGTATGAATATAAAAATGAAGGGCATCGATTGTGTATTAAACAATCTAAAAGTGATGCATCTTTATTTGTAAGAAGCGAGAAGATAAATATATATGCTAGCGGATCAAACGAGGCTGAAACAGTCTTTTTTGAAGTGATACGAAAATTAACTCCTTCGTTCTTTGCGATTGACTTCCAATCCGGTCGATACGGGTGGCTTAACCCGATTAAACAACAGAAACTAGTTTGAATAAACTCCTACTATTTTAATAGACGTTATTGTATAATCATTAAGGGTTGTAGTACACTATTGGAAGAGAAAGAATAAGGAGGAAATCTAGAATGTGGTGGATGTACACGCTTGTGGGCGTGCTAGCGTTGATTGCTGGAGTAGCACTTGGCTTTTTTATTGCCCGCAAATATATGATGGACTATTTAAAGAAGAATCCCCCTATTAATGAAAATATGCTTCGTGTAATGATGATGCAAATGGGGCAAAAACCTTCTCAGAAGAAGATTAATCAGATGATGAAGGCTATGAATAGTCAAATGACAAACAACGATAAATAGCTTATTGAGCACTCTGGTAACAGAGTGCTTTTTGTATGGAGTAATTTTGGTTGACGGGTCTAATTGGTGTGATGGTATGATAGATTAGACTATAAAAAATCAGGAAGTGTTCACATGACAATGAAAAATTTAGTAGTAGCAACAGGTCTTTCGTTCGCGCTTTTAGCCGGATGCCAGGCGGGAGATGACGAGCAAACGTCTAACCAGACAGAGAATCAGTCACAGAATGATGGACAGACGAATAACGGCTCCTCGAATAGTATTGAAAATAATGATGGAAACCAAAACAATAACAAGCAAAATGATAGCAGCAAGAAAGAAGATGAAGAAAGCGATCAAAGCGATGAGGCCAAAAAGGATAAATCAGCAGCGTATCCAACGATGGCTGAAACAGTTGAGAAAAATGGAGAGAATTTAACTGTAACGAATCCAGACAGTATTTATGTTGTGGCAAATAAAGAGCGAAATCTACCTTCAGACTTTGTGCCCCAAAATCTTGTGGAACCGGATGTTTCTTCATACGCACCAAAAGATGATCCTAAAAGGTTAATGGTCAAGGAAGCGGCTACAGCGCTTGAAAAAATGTTTGCCGGTGCAAAGAAAGATGGATTTGAATTAAAAGCTGTCTCTGGCTACCGCTCCTATGAGCGACAGGAAGCTATTTTTGCTTATAATGCTGAACAGCGTGGCGAAGAAGTAGCGAACCAGGTTAGCGCTCAGGCGGGGCAGAGTGAACATCAGACGGGATTAACGATGGATATTAGCACGCCTTCTCTAGGAAGCTCTCTTACCGAAGAATTTGGCAATACGCCAGAAGGTAAGTGGGTAGCAGAGCATGCGCATGAATATGGCTTTGTTGTTCGTTACTTAAAAGGAAAAGAAGATATCACTGGCTATCAGTATGAGCCATGGCACGTTCGGTATGTGGGCAAGGAAGCGGCTTCTGATGTTCATGAAGCGGGCGTTACGCTTGAAGAATTTTTCTCTGAAGAAAAATAGTTATGGAATGTTCATAGTTTGAATAAGATAAATCGTTTACAATAGAGGTTGAAATGGTAACGACATGCACATGATAAGATCATGCATTAGACAGGGAGTAATTTAATGGCAGATTTGAACTTGTTTTTAGCGTTCGGAGCCGGCTTTTTATCGTTCATCTCACCGTGTGTGCTACCGCTTTATCCAGCGTTTATTTCTTATATCACTGGGGTATCCGTTGACGACTTGAAAGAAGAACGAGGAATGATGCAGAAAAGGGCAATTCTTCATACGATCTTCTTTTTAATAGGGTTTTCAATTATTTTCCTCGTATTAGGGATGTCAACATCGCTCGTTGGAAATTTATTTATTCAGTACAAAGAGCTGCTTCGTCAAGTTGGAGCCATTTTGATTGTGGTATTTGGACTTGTAGTAGTAGGTTTTTGGACACCGGACTTTCTAATGAAAGATCGCAGGTTAAAAATTCGAAACCGCCCATCTGGCTTTGTTGGATCGATTTTAATTGGGATGGGTTTTGCGGCAGGTTGGACACCTTGTACAGGGCCGATTTTAGCTGCGGTTATTGCGTTGGGTGTTTCAAACCCTGGAGCTGGCTTCATGTACATGGTAGCTTATACGCTTGGTTTTTCTGTTCCATTTTTCATTCTGTCCTTTTTTATCGGTCGAATGCACTGGATTAAGAAAAATAGCCGGTTCATCATGAAGGCTGGCGGGTACTTAATGATTGTAATGGGAATCTTGCTTTACTTTAACTTTATGACAATGTTTACATCGTTCCTTGTAAATAACCTGTTTGGTGGATTTCAAGGATTTTAATAAAGAAAGGGTGTAGAAGTGTGAAGGGGACAAATGACCTTATACTTAAAACGACGACTACGATTATCGTCTTTATTATTCTAGGATTTTCAATATACTTATTCTTCGCTGGTCATAATGCACCTGGTGGAGGTTTCATCGGAGGACTTATGTCGGCGGGTGCTCTGGTGCTTCTTTATATCGCTTATGGCTTTAAAACCATGAATAAGGTCATCCGCATTGATTTTAAGAACTTTATTCCGATCGGTCTTCTGATTGCTGTTCTCACTGGCGTCGGTTCCTTTCTTTTTGGACAGCCGTTCTTGAGTCAGACAGACGCGTACTTTGAGCTTCCGATTCTCGGTCATTCTCACCTCGCGACAGCAATGTTATTTGACCTAGGCGTTTATTTTACGGTTGTCGGTGTTACGATGACGATTATCCTAAGCATTGCGGCAGATGAAGGCGAAGAAGAACTTTCAAAAGTAAATGGTTAATGTGAAAAGAACGGTTGTGCACCGTTCTTTTTTTCATGCGCTTGTATTTTTTGTCTCTTCCACATACAATGGAAATGATGGGTAGTACGGTATAGGTGAGGGATGAGTATATGCTGATTTTAAGTACAGTTGTTGGAGCTATGATGGCTCTTGCGATGGTAGTAATCAGGTTGAAAGCTTCAAAGAAACCTGCAACAATAAGGAAAATAATACTTCCGCCCTTTTTTATGGCAACTGGTTTTTTGATGTTCGTTGTTCCGGATGCAAGGGTTCCGTGGTACGAAGCGATTGAAGCGCTATCAGTTGGAGCGGCTTTTTCGTTGTTATTGATTCGGACGTCTAAGTTTGAAATTAAAGATGATCAAATTTATTTAACACGTTCAAAAGCTTTTGCGTTTATTTTGATCGGCTTACTTCTAGTAAGAATCGTTTTTAAACTAATCATTGGCGAGTCAATCCCTGTGCTTCAAACAAGCTCGCTTTTCTTCGTATTAGCATTTGGTATGATCGTTCCATGGAGAATTTCGATGTATTATCAATTTAAGAAAACGGAACGAAGCCGAGGACACAGTGGTCGACTTCATCAAACATTACTTTAAAAAAACTCGTTTAGCATCTGCTAAACGAGTTTTTTTATTGAAGCAAATGATGATAGGGGCTCATATCAATTCGCTTTTCATTTAATTTTTTCACGAGCCATTTGTGATCTCGTTTTGGAGTAGCGATAATATACCCTCGAATTATTAAGTCTTGAGACATATCTTTCGCTTTTTCTTTTAACGCAAGCTCGCCAATTGTTCCTGCAATCTTATACTTAGCAATATCTCGAAACAATTCAGGCACAGGTGCGACTAGTTCGTCTAATAACTTTTTTTGATCACTGCTCCACATATGCTTCGTTTGTTCAATGTAGTGCTCTTGCCAGTCAAGAGTTGACTTGCCATCTTCTTTTGGAAGGCGCTTGAGAAACTTCCGAAACATAAAGAATCCACCAATTGCAATTAGTGAAATTAAGATCACTGTCCATCCAACGATAAACCATTGAAACCATCCTGCCAACGCACTCACCTCATGGCATCATAATATAAACTGTATGAATACGGTCACATTATACGCCGAAAGCGCTTTTTAATCAAGAGGGTAGGGGAGTTACGTTTCTATCGTAGACGATGATGAAGGTGTGAAGTTGACTACTTCGACGACGATAGGGGTGTTTAATAATAGGGACGTAGCGGCAGGAACGTTAAATGCTAACTCTCCGACACCTGTAGCTCCTGGTGTATAAGTTGAGAGGTCCTGCATTTGTAAGACACCATTTACATATACGTTAAAGTAGCTATTGTCTGTATTTAGTGTAGGTAAAGTTGTTACCGCGGCTCCTGTATCATCAAAGAAATCTGCCGCATCAATTGTTAGAGTGGTTGCGCCGATAATTAAGCTAGTTGTGTTATAGAAAAAACGTTGGGTATCAGGAGTGGTCGCAACAGTAGTCGTCACGTTAGCTACAATTTTCATGATTTGTAAGGCCATTCGTTCACCTCCTGTCGTTTTATAATATGCTCTTAACAATATTATGTAAGGGGACAAACATTAGTTTTAATTCGTTAGTAAAAAATTGTGCGTTGTGTAAAGAGAGGAGGGGGTCTAGTAATGAATAAGAGGAGCACCGATCGCTATAACAATCCAAAAATTATGCTACCTATTATAAATTCGAAACCATTCAGAGCGAAGCTTCCGGCGAAAGTGCGAGTTTACGAATACTTTGCTATTGCAAATGGATATCAAAAAACCTTTACAGACAAAGACGCCGTAAAAGGATATGGTAATCATCAAATTTTATCGTGTAAGGACGTTTCCTTCATGAATCTATTTATAAATGCAGTACTGCAACCTGAAATGAATTATAAAGTAGATGAGGGGATCTTAATACTTTTGACCGAAGATGCGCCGATTGAAGGAACGGCCATTATCTTGCAAATGATCAAAGTTTAAAGAATGGCGGGACTGTGTGGGAATCGAACCCACCGAAGACGGCACGCGCCTCCCAGGCGGTTTTGAAGACCGTGGCACTCACCAGACGTACAACCAGCCCCATATAAAAAGTATTACGCTAATATAGTAACGGAAAAAATTGATTAATTCAACACATGTGCTCAATAAGATTATTCTAAGAAAACTTTAAGTAAAACACCAAGTAAAGTTTTACTTAAATGTGTTTGTGCAGATTTTCATCAAAGACATTTGTCGAAAAAGGTCTAAACAATTTCGAAAGTATACATTAATACGGAAAAATCAGATGAATCGACAAAAAGCGTATCTTTTCCCATTATTCGTGATTTCGACAAATTGTTCAAATGAAACAGTTTTCTATAACGAACTATAACAGATGCTTGGGTGGTACAGTGGTGAAAAGCCGGTGTAACAGTTTTGTCTGTGGATAGCTGTGCATAACTTTTTAGCTATACATAGGTGAATATATATACATAAGTGAATGGAAAATGAAACGGTGATTTTAAGAAAGCAATGGTTTAAATTTGCATCCTGTTACGACATTTATTAAGGTTAATAAATGATGACAGTTGATTGGCGGGTGTGAAAGTGAACTATTATACAATTGGTCTAGCTGGACACATTGACCATGGAAAAACAACGTTGACTGGAGCGTTAACAGGAATCGATACAGATCGTTTGAAGGAGGAAAAAGAACGAAACATTTCAATTGAACCAGGTTTTGCTCCTTTTCATTTATCTGATGACATGAAAGTATCAATTATTGATGTTCCGGGCCATGAACGGTTCATTCGTCAAATGATTGCGGGTGTTGCAGGAATAGACCTTGTTGTTCCAGTCGTAGCGGCGGATGAAGGGGTTATGCCTCAGACGAGAGAGCATTTGGAAATTTTATCGTTGCTTGGGATTGAACGATCGATTATTGCGATTACTAAAGCAGACATGGTTGACGATGAGATGCTTCATCTTGTTAAGGAGGATATCCTTGAATACATAAAGGGCACTGGATTTGAAGGATCACCGCTTCATTTCGTCGATGGCAAGAGTGGGCGAGGTATTGAGGAGTTGAAAGAGAGTATTCGTGCCTTTTTAAAAGATGTTCCTTCGAGAAATAAAGGAGGAGCGCTAAGGTTACCGATTGATCAGATTTTCACGCTACAAGGTCACGGAACCATTGCGAGAGGCACGATCTTTGATGGGGAAATTCAAGAAGGAGAACTCGTTACACTGTTGCCAGACCGTGTAGCTGCTAGAGTAAGACAAGTCCAGACACACAGTCAGAAAGTGGAAAGGGCTTTTGCTGGCCAGAGGGTAGCAGTTAATCTAGCAGGACCTAATAAGCAAGAATTGACGAGAGGACAGGTGATTGTTAATTCTAATCACTATGCTGTTTCAACTACCATCGACCTTTCATTCACCAAAGCGCTCACGATGTCGTATGACTTGAAACAGCGATCAGAAGTAACGGTTCATATTGGTACTGCTGAAGTACGTGGGACGATTGTGTTTTTTGATCGAAACACTCTTGAGCCTGGAGACCGAGAAGATCTATTTTGTCAGCTCCGTTTACATGATCCCGTTACAGCAAAGAAAGGAGACCGCGTCATCCTTAGACGCCCTTCCCCGGTTGAGACGATTGGTGGAGGAAGCATCTTAAATGTTGCGGGAGAAAAATACAAATTTGGCTCAGAGACAATTGCGAAATTTGAGCAGATGGTGAAAGGAACGCCAGTCGAACAACTTGTTCAGATTCTTGAACAAGAGCACCTATTATCAAAAGAACAGGTGATGCAGCAAATTGGTTTAAATGAAAAATCCTTTCAACAGCTTATTGATGATTCGGAAATTGTAAGTATCGACAATGGCGTTACATCTAAAGACGTTTTAACTCGGATCGTTGAAGCCATTCACAACTTTGTACAGGGCTATCATGATCACTTTCCGATGCGAAAAGGACCACGCAAGGCGGAGGTCGTTCAAGATTTGAAAAAAACTTATCCTAAAAAAGTAATTGAAGTTGTCCTTCAAGCAGAGCTGAAAGAAGATATGTTGCAAACAGGGCCATTCTTATCAATGACTGGTTTTGAACCCACGATGCCTGATGCCTGGAAAACACGTATGACCCAAGTGTTCAAGAAGTTACTTGAACAGGGTGTGAATGTTTCACCGATCGATCGCTTGATCGAGGATCAACAAATCCCAAATTCCCATCAAGCTGAATTGAAGAAATTCTTATTAGAAGAGGAAATCGCGGTAAAATTAACAGATGACTTATATGTTCACAAAGAAAATTGGAGTCGCGTTGTGCGAGATTTAAAGGAAGGCACTGATAAATCCTTCACTCTTCAACAAGCTAAAGACATTCTGAATCTTAGCCGTAAATATCTGGTGCCGATTCTTGAGCGACTTGATGAAGAGAGCTACACAATAAGAAAAGGTCAGGAAAGATATTGGAGATTAGAGAAATAGATCGATGCTTAGGAGTGGAAAAAAATGAAAAGATTTATGATGTTTACACTGGTGCTTATGCTAGGAATACTTGCCGCATGTAGCTCAAATAATAGCGAAAATGCTTCAGAAGAGAAAAACAGTGAGTCAGAAGATAAGGCCTTTACAATTGGGGTTATTCCTGTTCAAACAGAAGGTGAGATTGAAGAAGCGATGACGAAACTTCAAGGTGAACTTTCCGAGAAGTTAGATCAAGAAGTAGAAATCACAACGTTTCCAGATTATAACGGTGTTGTAGAAGCGATGAATTATGATCAAATCGATATGGCCTATTTTGGCCCGCTTACTTACGTGATTGCTCATGAGAAGAGTGGTGCAAAAGCGATTGTTACACAGCTAATTGACGGTGAGCCGTTCTATCATTCTTATATCATCACAAATGCTGAGAACGAGTGGGATACGTTAGAAGACTACCTTGAAGATAGTGAAGCAAGAAGCTTTGCATTTGGTGATCCGAATTCTACTTCAGGATCCCTCATTCCATCAATCGAGCTTCAAGACAGAGGAGTTTTTGAGGATCAAGACAAGAACAAATTTGCTTCTGTAGCGTACACCGGATCACATGATGCAACGGCTTTATCTGTTCAAAATAAACAGGTTGACGCTGGTGCGATTGATAGTGCTATTTACAATCAGCTTCTTGAGTCAGGAAAAATTGATGGAGATCAATTAAAAGTCATTTGGGAGTCAGAAAAGCTATTCCAATATCCGTGGGCTGTTTCAAAAGGTACGGATGATGAGACGATTGATAAGCTTCAGAACGCATTTTTATCGATTGAAGATGAAACGATTTTGAATGCATTTGGTGCGTCCGGATTTACGAAGGCTAGTAATGACGATTATGAGAGTATTAGAAGCGCTGCTGACAAACAAGGGTTATTAGACGAGTAAAATGGCCTGGTTTAAATGGAAGCACCTTATCCTCTTCCTTGGGGTTATTCTATTGATTGTGTGGAGCATTGGGGTTACGGAATTCGACGTAAGGAAATTCAGTCAATTTAGCAACATGTTGGACTTTCTTTCCAATTGGTTTCCGCTAAATACTTCAGTGCTTCCGACAATGCTAAAAGCAAGTTTAGTGACGCTAGGTATGGCGTTTCTAGGAAGCTTTGCTGGTTTACTTATTGCACTACCTGTTAGCTTGTTGGCAGCAAAAAACACGGCTGGGCCCTTCTACGGAGCAGTTCGCATTGTGTTAAGTTTTGTACGATCTATTCCAGAAATTGTACTAGGCTTGATGTTCCTTACAGTTGTAGGGCCTGGCCCGTTTGCTGCAACGATTGCCATTATTGTTCATAATGCAAGCGTGCTTTCTAAATTAATTGCAGAGTTAATTGAAGCGGCTGATAAAGGCCCTCAGGAAGCGATGAAAGCGGTAGGAGCTCGTCCACTCACTGGTGCTCTTTTTTCTGTTTTTCCTCAAATCTGGCCAAACGTTTTATCCCATTATTTCTACCGTTTCGAAGTCGCTATCCGAACGTCGCTCATGCTTGGACTCGTCGGTGGCGGGGGAATTGGACAACAGCTGTTTGTTCATTTTAAAACATTTCAATACTCAACAGTTGCGGTTGATGTCATGTTGATTATGGTGATTGTCATCGTCGTCGATTTTCTCGGAAGCAGGGTGAGACAGTATGTTATGTGAAGAAGCGTTATTAACGATAGAAAATGGTTCAGTGCGTTATCGAAATGCCGATACTTCTGCACTAGACGACGTTACGCTCACTTTTCATAAAGGAGAGTTTGTCTGTATTCTTGGAAAAACTGGCGCTGGTAAGTCGACACTCATAAGGACATTGAATGGCCTCCAGGCTTTAACTGAAGGTGATATTCGATATAACGGTAGTACGTTCCGTCAACTGGATCGAGAGGGACTTAGAAGTAAAAGAAAGACTATGGGAATGATCTTTCAGCATCATCAGCTCATTCCGCGTTTAACGGTTCTGCAAAACGTATATACAGGATTATTTGGTTCTCGTTCAACTTTTCGTAACCTGGCAGGATTGTTTAATGAGGAAGAAAAGAAGTTAGCAGTGGACGTTATTGATCAGGTTGAATTACTTCCTCATCTAAATAAGCGCGTGGATTTACTGAGTGGGGGGCAGAGGCAGCGAGTTGGGATTGCGCGAGCTCTTGTTCAAACTCCCGATGTTTTTCTAGGAGATGAGCCTGTAGCAAGTCTTGATCCTGGTACCGCCAATCGGATTTTTCAGCTTATTCAACGGTTGCATCAAGAACACAACTTGCTAACGATTATTAATGTACATGATGTGAAGTTAGCAAAGAGGTACGCGACTAGAATTGTAGCTTTAAAAGAAGGTCGCGTTGTTTTCGATGATCAACCTGAAGCGCTCACTGAGGAGTTAGAAGATATGCTGTATGAAATATAAAAAAGGAAGTTGGGGACTCCCCAACTTCCTTTTTTTTATTTGCTTGCGGTGATCGCAAATGAGTCTTTTTCATTTACATGACCGACAATGTGAGCTGATTTCCCTTTACCATTCATACGTGATACATATTCGTTTGCTTCTTGCTCAGGCAGGCTAATTAATAGGCCGCCAGAAGTTACCGCATCACATAAAATGAATTGCTCAAGCTCTGTTAGGTTTTCGTATTTGACAGTTTCAGCTATCCAGCGGTGATTTGCTTTTGATCCACCCGGAATATAGCCTTGCTCCGCTAACTCGACCGTACCAGGTAATATAGGTACGGTGTTGTAATCAATCTGAATACTAACGTTGCTACCAGTTGCCATTTCATAAGCGTGTCCAAGTAAACCAAATCCAGTCACATCCGTAACAGCATTTGGAGTTAATCCCGATAGCTGTTCTGCTGCTGTTTTGTTTAGCTCAGCCATCGTTTCAGATACACGCTGAAGCTGTTCGGCAGTAAGCTTTTCGGGCTTGATCGCAGTCGTTTGAATTCCCACACCAATTGGCTTTGTTAGCACAATAGCGTCGCCAGGCTTAGCGCCGACATTCATTAGAATTTCATCAGGATGTACAAGTCCGGTTACGGATAATCCAAATTTCGGCTCTTGATCATCAATGGAATGTCCCCCAGCAGTGACGGCGCCGGCTTCATCTACTTTATCTGCAGCACCTTTTAGGATTTCTGCAAGTATAGAAGGATCTAAATTTTTAATAGGGAATCCTACAATGTTAAGAACGGTCTTAGGTACACCGCCCATTGCGTACACATCACTTAGTGAATTGGCTGCGGCAATTTGTCCAAACATATATGGATCATCAACGATAGGTGTAAAGAAGTCTACCGTTTGAATCATGGCGAGTTCATCAGTTAGGCGGTATACGCCTGCATCGTCAGAAGTTTCCACACCGACAAGTAAATTTGGATCTTTTTTCTTGTTAGGTAATTGACGCAAAACTTGCGTCAGGTCCTCAGGACCGATTTTGCATCCTCAACCACCTTTTGTCGAAAGAGACGTTAAACGGATTTTTTCTTGGTTCGACATATGACCACCTCCTCCCAAGAGTATAAATCTTTTCATCGCTTTTTTGAAATGATATAGTATGAACAACTTAAAATTAAGTAAGAGGAGGCTTTTTTTATGAAATACAATGTTACAATCGAATTCTGTATGCAGTGAAACTATGCACCTAAAGCCGCGAGTTTCGCGGAACAATTATTTAATCATTTCAGACACGAAATTGGTTCACTTGAGCTAATCCCTGGTTCAGGAGGCGTGTTTGAAATTACGGTGAATGACAAGCGAATGCATTCGAAAAAAGAAACTGGTCACTATCCTGATCTCGAAGCATTTATTATAGATATGGAAAATACAACGTTCTAGATGGGCACCTCCGGGGTGCCTTTCGTGTCGCTATAGGAGATGAGAGCTTTGAAATTACTGAGAGAACTTCCGCCGATTCATCAAATTCAAGAAGCATTACTTAATGAAAGCGTTGGAAGCGAGTTACCTCACAATGTGCTAAAACAACTGATTCAACAAGAAGTCAATGACTTGCGGGACTCTTTGTTGAGAGATACATATACGGGAGGCTCAGAGGGGAGAGAAGCCTTTCAATATGAAATCATGCAGAGCGTGAGGGCGAAAATTGGATCTTCCAAAGAGTTTAACTTAAAGCCCGTGATCAACGCCACTGGAGTCGTTCTGCATACAAATCTTGGCAGAGCGCGTTTAAGTGACGTGGCTATTGATCATTTGGTGCAAGTATCTAAAAGTTATTCGACGCTTGAATATAATCTGCAGCAAGGAAAGCGCGGATCCCGCCATACAATCGTCGAAGATGCTATTTGTAAAGCAACAGGTGCAGAGGCCGCTATGGTTGTGAATAACAATGCAGCTGCAGTCTTTCTTATATTAAGTGCCCTTGCGAAAGAAAGGGAAGTGGTCGTTTCTCGAGGAGAGCTTGTTGAAATTGGCGGATCTTTTCGCGTTTCATCAATTATGGAGGAAAGTGGTGCTAAGCTTAAAGAAGTAGGGACGACAAATAAAACACATCTGTTTGATTATGAAGCAGCAATCAACGAAGAAACGGCTATGCTGATGAAAGTGCATCGTAGCAATTTTTCAATCGTCGGGTTTACAGCTGAAGTAGAACGAGAAGAGTTAGCCTCCATAGCGACGAAAAACCAGGTTGTTTTTTATGAGGATTTAGGGAGTGGGGCGCTTTTTGATTATCGAGACTATGGGATTGGCGAAGAGCCTACGGTGCAAGAAACGCTTGCTTCGGGTGCTGATCTCGTTTCCTTTAGCGGGGATAAACTTTTGGGTGGACCACAGGCAGGAATGATTGCTGGGAGAAAAGATCTGATCAATCGGTTGAAGAAGCATCAGCTCGCTCGAGTATTGCGCGTCGATAAGTTCACGCTTGCTGCCCTTGAGGCAACGTTACAGCAACACACGTTTGAAGAGGCTGCTAACATACCAGCTATAAGAGACATTACAAAAAGTGCGGACGGGATTCGAGAGCGCTCAGAACTCTTTCAGCAAAGACTTGAAAGAAAAGCGTCTCATTATAGTGTTGAGGTAGTGGAGGGAACTTCACAAGTTGGGGGAGGTACTATGCCTTCAGTCGAGCTACCTACTTATGTCATCACCCTTCAAACCGATCAATACAGCGTAAATGAACTAGAAGAATCTCTTCGTCTTAGTAACACACCAATCATTACAAGAATTCAAGATGGAAAAATACTGATTGACCTTAGAACGGTAACAATCGAGGAAGAAGACGACATTTTGCATAGCTTGATTCAAATACCAAAATAAAAGACGGCCACTTCGGCCGTCTTTTCTAATTGAAGTTTAAAACCCTTCGCCATTCTTTTGCCTCGTGTGGTTTCTGTTTTTTACTTTATGGGAGCCTTTCATTGGCTCTGGTTGGCCAGTATGCCCTTTAGGAGCGTTTTTTCGAATGTCTTTGAACGTATTGCTCTCAGTCATATGAATCCCTCCTTACGCTTTAGTATGGTCAGAATGACAGTGCTTATTCCTGTCGAATAGGACGCTTTGTCCTGGTTACACTATGATGAAAGCTTAAGAAAAGGAGGTTGGTTAAATGCCTTACAATAAAGACAAACAACAGAGTTTCCAAGCAGCGCAACAAGGTTACGAACAAGCTGTTGACGCCAAGAAAGAAATTGTGGTGAGTAGTAGTGGATACGGTAAAGACCTGAAGCATTTGCAACAAGAAGTCGGTGAAGCGAAAGAGCAGATTGAGAGTGCATTAATGAGTGCAACAGAACATCAGCGTGCGCAATTACTTCAATTTCAGCAGGATTTGCAATCGATTGAAGCAGAAATGAATCAAGAATAAGAATGAAAACCCGTCATCACCTGATGACGGGTTTCAAGCCTATTGGCGTTTCTTTGTCTTTTTATTATATTGACGCTGCTCTTGTGTCATATGCTCGTTTGCATATTCATTGTCATAGCCTGCGCCGTTTCCTTGAGCATCGGCATCATTCATTCCTGGACGCACACCGTTTGCTTTTCGCTTACCCATATTCATCACCTCCCTTCATCTAATTTTTCCTATAAGGGAGAAAATATGTAGTGATAAGTTAGACTTATCAATAGCAATAACAATCTTGTTATTTACTTATGTTTAGAAATTTACTAAACTGGATAAAGGGTAGTTGAAAACGTTTTTTCGACATCCGCTTTGTTATGCAATTTGGAGGAGGGAACTACATATGGCAAATCATGAACTTTATAATTCCAAAGCAACATTCGATGCCAATGGTAAATCATACTCTTTCTATCGTCTTCAGGCGTTAGAAGAAGCAGGCATCGCTAAGGTAAGCAAGCTCCCTTACACGATCAAAATTTTACTTGAGTCTGTTTTACGTCAATATGACGGTAAAGTGATCAAAGAAGAGCACATCGAAAACCTCGCTAAATGGGGAACTAGCGAGCAGAACAAAGATATTGACGTACCATTTAAACCTTCACGTGTCATTCTTCAAGATTTTACAGGTGTACCTGCTGTTGTTGACCTTGCGTCACTTCGTAAAGCAATGGCTGATATCGGTGGCGACCCTGACAAAATCAACCCTGAAATCCCAGTGGATCTTGTTATTGACCACTCGGTACAGGTTGATAAATACGCATCTGAGGATGCGCTTGAATTTAATATGAATAAAGAATTTGAACGTAACCTTGAGCGTTATAAGTTCCTTAAATGGGCTCAAGATGCATTTGATAACTATCGCGCCGTTCCACCGGCAACTGGTATCGTTCACCAGGTAAACTTGGAGTACGTTGCGAACGTTGTTCAAGAAAATACAGTTGATGGCGAGAATGTTGCCTATCCAGATACATTATTCGGAACGGACTCACATACAACCATGATCAACGGTCTTGGCGTACTTGGATGGGGTGTAGGCGGTATTGAAGCTGAAGCTGGAATGCTTGGTCAGCCTTCTTACTTCCCGGTTCCTGAAGTAATCGGTGTGAAGCTTACTGGAGAACTTCCGAGCGGAACAACAGCAACGGATCTTGCGCTAAAAGTGACTCAGCTTCTTCGTGAGAAAAAAGTTGTTGGGAAATTTGTTGAGTTCTTCGGACCGGGTCTATCAGGCATGCCGCTTGCTGACCGTGCAACAATTTCCAATATGGCACCAGAACAAGGTTCTACATGTAGCTTTTTCCCAGTTGATGAAGAAGCCCTTGAATACATGCGCCTAACTGGTCGCTCTGAAGAGCATATTAACCTTGTGCGTGAATACTCAATTGCTAACGGATTGTTCTACACGCCAGAATCAGAAGATCCTGAATTCTCAAGCGTTGTTGAACTTGATCTTGGAACGGTAGAGCCAAGTCTTGCTGGTCCTAAGCGTCCACAAGATTTAATTCTTCTTTCCGATATGAAAAAAGAGTTCAATAAAGCAGTCGTTGCCCCTCAAGGTAACCAGGGTCTCGGTATGGATAAGAAAGAATTCGACAAGGAAGCTGTTGTTAAATTTAACGATGGAAAAGAAGTAACGATGAAAACAGGTGCAGTTGCGATCGCAGCGATTACAAGCTGTACAAATACTTCAAACCCTTCCGTTATGCTTGGTGCGGCTCTTCTTGCGAAGAAAGCTGTTGAAAAAGGACTACAAGTTCCTGAATACGTGAAAACAAGCCTTGCTCCAGGATCAAAAGTTGTAACAGACTATCTTGATAAGTCTGGACTTATGCCTTACCTTAGAGACCTTGGTTTCCACCTAGTTGGTTATGGCTGTACAACTTGTATCGGCAACTCTGGTCCACTTAAAGAAGAGATTGAAGATGCGATTGCGAAGAGCGATCTTACGGTGACTTCTGTACTTTCAGGTAACCGTAACTTTGAAGGACGTATCCATCCACTAGTAAAAGCAAACTATCTTGCTTCACCACCGCTTGTAGTTGCTTATGCTCTTGCTGGTACTGTAGATTTCGATCTTCATTCTGATTCATTCGGTAAAGACAAAGACGGCAACGATATATTCTTGAAAGATCTATGGCCTTCAGCAGAAGAAATCAAGCAAGCCGTTGCTGAAACAGTAACACCAGAAATGTTTAAGCGTCAGTACAAAACAGTATTCGACGAAAACAAACGCTGGAACGAATTAAGCACAAGTGAAGGAGATCTTTATAACTGGGACGATGAGTCTACTTATATTCAGAACCCTCCATTCTTCGAGAATCTTTCTAAAGATCCTGAAGACATTCACGAACTTAAAGACCTTAGAGCGATCGCGAAGTTTGGCGATTCCGTTACTACGGACCACATTTCACCAGCTGGTGCGATTGCGAAAGATATGCCTGCAGGGCAATATCTACAAAATAACGGCGTTCGTCCAATTGACTTTAACTCTTACGGATCACGTCGTGGTAACCACGAAGTTATGATGCGCGGTACGTTTGGTAACATTCGTATTCGTAACGAAGTAGCTCCTGGCACTGAAGGCGGCTGGACAACATTCTGGAACACGGATGAAGTTATGCCGATTTATGATGCAGCAATGAAATACAAAGAAGAAGGAACAGGTCTAGTTGTTCTTGCTGGTAAAGACTACGGCATGGGAAGCTCACGTGACTGGGCTGCCAAAGGAACAAACCTTCTTGGAATTAAAACGGTTATTGCAGAAAGCTACGAGAGAATTCACCGTAGTAACCTTGTGCTGATGGGTGTGCTTCCACTTCAATTTAGAGATGGTGAGACTGCAGATACGTATAACCTTACTGGTAAAGAAACGTTTGCTGTTGAAATCACAGAAAACGTGAAACCACGTGATGAAATTAACGTAACGGCAACATCTCCAGAAGGCGAAACGCAAACATTTAAAGTACTTGCTCGTTTCGATAGTGAAGTTGAAATCGACTACTATCGCCACGGCGGTATTCTTCAAATGGTTCTTCGCGACAAAATTGCAAATTAATTTAGAAAAGGATGGCTCTTGCCATCCTTTTTTATTGTGCTTTAATTTGTTGACAACATAGCTAGAAAGATGACGACATAGCTTAAATGTTCCAAGAATAGCAATGTTCATGGGCAGAACCCAATAAAATAAACAAAAAAATCGGATTTTTGTAATAAGTTTTGATCAATCGGGAATAATGGTTTTAAATACTGTTGAAGAGGAAAGGAGACTAACATGAGGAAATCTAAAAAAGTTTCTTTCAAAGAACTTGTTATGCAAAATAAGCTTGAATTAATGAATGATAAACAAGCGATTGAACGTATTGAAGACAAATTTGAACAAAAGCACGCAAAAAATTTGTAAGGGTATAGATATTTCTCTTTTAGTTGCACAGCCTATTACCTAAAGGAGGAGATACAAATGAGTAACCCAAAGAAATTCCCAAAATCTTTTAAGCCAAATCACCTCGCTTCTGTCAATCCAGAAGCTGAAGGGAACAAAGGAAAGCAAATGCAAACTAAAGGCAACGATGAACCTGACTACGCCCCTCCAAAAGGGAAATAGGCTGATGACGACCAGAAAGGAAAACTCTTTCTGGTTTATTTCAATTTTAACAACTTCTTTTCATTTCTTGTAAAGTTGTCCAAAAGTGTGGAGAGATGACGAAAGATTAGGAGACAAACGTTTTCGGGGGGAACATTATGACAATTACAGCAAGGATTGAACCCATTTCAGTGATGGGGTCTGAAGAAGAACCAAACAAAGAGCTTCTTGTAAAAGAGCTTGAAATCAAAATGCAGCAAATGGGCTATCTTGTGCCATATCGAGAAGAATTAAATTGGAATCGCACAATTGCAAGCCTTGAGTTAGGAGAAGCACAAACTCTTCAAAAATTAAAAAAAGCCGCTGCTAAAAACGATCGTGTACTTCTTATTTACGCACGTCTTTTCAAAGGGACGATTTTTCAGCATCTTATTCTTCACCCAAATCAATCTGGAATTTATCTTCCTTTTCGATTTGATGAGCCTTTTGTCATTCAAATAGAAGGTAGAAAGATCTGGATTGGTTCTTCTGTAAGGCTTCTTGAGGAATTATCATGGCTCCAAATTAGTTTTGATCAAGGAGATCATCAGGAAAGTGTGAAAGAGTACTGGCAAAATTTGATAGAGATCTCTAGAAAAAGCGTCAACTATATGAGTCCGATTATTTTTGAAGAAGCCATTTAGAAGATTTTAGTAAAGGAAGAAAGGGTATGGGCATATAAGAGGGGTGATAGTAGTGGATAAAAAAGATAGGTTAGGCAGTGATATATACCGCATGCTTGAGGAATCTGGACCACCTTATGGGTGTGGGACTGCATCCATTATAGGTGGTTTCGCTGCCAGGCTTGCTGTTATGAGTCTTACGATTTCTGATATTGACCACGAATTACATGACGTACCAGGTACTTTCTTTCTGATGTGTGATGAAGACGACCGTGAATTTCAATCGTTTTTAGATGAGGGAGGCAATCATTCACCAAACGATGTTCCGATACGATTATTAGAGTGTACGTATCGGCTTCTCGTCGAGCTGTCTTCCTATGAGGACCGAATTCAGAGCAATGTTGTCGTAGACTATCGAATGGGGATCAGAATGTTGAAACAGGTATTTACTGCGGCTGAGAACATTTTGCTTTCCAACGGATGTAGTGCAGAAGTGCGCAAGGATATGTTGTACTATGAAGGCAAGCTAGAAGGGGCGCTTCCCAAAAGCCTTCAATCTTAATTAAAATGAATACCTATTAAGATGATTAGTCATAATAAGCTCGTACCTACTTATTTCGGGAGGGCTTATAATGGTATCTAAACGAGATGATCGCAGCGATAATGCAGAGAAGTTATCTAAAATAATTCAGGATACGAAAGAGAATATTCATGATTCTGAAGCTTCGTTAGAATTTACGGATAGCGATTTGCAGAAAAAAGCTATTCAAGATAAAAACCAGCACCGAAAAGAGAGTATTCAGGCGCTGGAAAATGAAGTGAAAGACGAAACAAAGTAATACCCATTTAAAGAACTGAGTGACAATAAGTCACTCAGTTCTTCTCATTCATGCTTCATGGGTGGATTATGGTAAAATAACATAGACACCACGTTGAAGTTAGGAGAGGAAAGATTATGTACATAGCAACTACGTCTATTGATGTTCGATATGCAGAAACAGATCAAATGGGAGTCGTATATCATGCCAACTATCTCATCTGGTTTGAACTCGGACGAACGTCGCTAATCAATGATTTAGGATTCCGTTATGCTGATATGGAAAAAGAGGGGATTCTTTCTCCCGTTGTAGATATTAAAGCAAGCTACAAACGACCTGTCAGGTATGGGGATGAAGTAAATGTAAGAACCTGGGTCGAGCATTATGATGGGCTTCGTGTGAATTACGGCTATGAAGTCATAAACGGAGAGGGCGAGATTTGTGTTACGGGCGAATCGATGCATACGTGTGTAAAGCGAGATACGTTCCGTCCTGTCTCAATACGTAGAAAATTTCCGGAATGGCATCAGGCGTATGAACAAGCGAAGAAACAATCTGTTTCTACTGGAGCAGAATAATGGCCTTTGGTCTGTCGAAGCGAGAGCTAGCAGAATGGAAGGCAGCCGTTTCGAACGGAGAGGTCGCTTTATTGACTCATTTTTGGTATGATCCTCGCTTTCCACAGTATCACTCTGTGACGAAAGCAGGGTGTCGTAATAAAGAAAAGCTTGCCCGATGGGGAGAACAGTATGGTTTAAAAAGAGAGTGGATGCATGACCGTGAAGAATTTCCGCACTTTGACCTGTTAGGGGATGACCAGATCCGTATTCTTGAAGCAGAGGGTCTTGCAGCGCACATTCACCGATTTAGATTAACAAAAAAGTGAAATAAAAAACGCGAAAGCTTCTCGCTTTCGCGTTTTTCTCAATCAATTTCCGTGTACAAATTCTATTTCCTCTTTTTTTCGGCTGAATTTTACAGCGAAATCCTGATCCTCAAAGAACCAGATATCTTTTTGTTCTACAAAAAAGGTTATGCCTTCTTCTTCAACTGTAAGAGCAGGTTCCGTTGGTTCTTCCACAGTCATACCAAGGGAAAAGCCATCTTGAACAGTGCTGCAGCCACCTACACGTACAAAAAAGCGGAGGTTGTCACCTTTTTCAAGATCCATTTCTCGTTTAAACCAGTTCAATGCGGGTTTTGTAATTGTCATTTTCAAGTGTATTTCCTCCTTTGCCGTACGAGTCTTCTCGTACTATTATAAAGAAGTAGCGCCAACTTGCAAAAAGAAAAAGGTTATAAAGCGAAATAATGGCAATAAATCCACTTAAATATGTAAACCATCTCTTAATTCACGTTACATCAGCATAGAATAAGGGTATAAAAGGAAGTGTAATGAGGAGGTTTTTGGAATGAAAAAACAGAGAATATGGCTGTTTTTATTCCTCATTCTTGCTGCGGGTATTTTACTCAGTGTTAAACCAATTATGGAACACCGTAGTCAGCGTTTGAATGAAATAAAGCAAGCCGCATCCATGATGGTTATGAATGAAGCGCCGAATGAAACGGTCATCTCATCGATCGCGAATAAAAATGATCGAGAGAAAACGGATATAGTACCTGAAGTCTCTAAAGAAAAGTCAGATTCATCAGAACCTGAAGAAGTAACGCAGCCTGAAGATCCCGATATAAGAATGGTGGGATTAGGAGACTCACTGACGAAGGGTAGTGGTGACTCGACAGGGCAAGGGTACATTGGTCGACTTGCTGCGAATATAAAGAATGAAACAGATACGTCTGTACTTGTAGAGAACTACGCTGTTCATGGAAGGCAGACGCCAAAATTATATAAGATGTTAAACGAAGACGATGTGCAGGATTCCCTTTCAGAAGCAGATGTGATCGTCATGAGTATTGGTGGAAACGATCTAATGAAAGTTGTGAAAGAACATTTTCTAGATTTACAAATGGACGTTTTTCAACAAGAACAAACAAACTATGTAGAACGTCTAAGTGCCATTATGAAACGAATTAGAAGTATTAATTCCGACGCGCCGATTTTATTTATTGGTCTTTATAATCCTCTATTAGAGAATTTTCAATCGGTAACGGAAATTGATCAAATTGTGCAAAGGTGGAATGGAGCAAGTGAAGATACGGTCCTTAAAGATGGTAACACATCCTTTGTACCCGTGTATGAATTGTTTAATTCTGTAGATGAGAACTTGTTTTTTGATGATGGCTTTCATCCAAATGATCAAGGATACGAACTAATGGCGAGGCAGATTCAATATCGGTTGAAGCAGGATGAGTTATTAGAAGAAATCCCATTTGAATAGTTCATATACGAGTGAACGTCCGTTTGATAGAATAATAGGTACAATCGTTAGAGTAAAGGAAAATGACAATGAATCGATTTATGAAGCTAATCCTCATCTCGTTAACGCTCCTAGTATTTGTGGGAGCGAGCGCCTTAACCTATGTCTATTTTAAGGATGATCCAGAGCTAACGGACTCACTCCCTGTGAGTGATGAAATAAAGGAAACCTTTCAAGATGAAGAACCCATTCCTCAGAAAGTGCCAGATAATGTGCGGATTGTTGGTCTTGGTGATTCCTTAACAAAAGGCGTCGGTGACCAAGAAAAAAAGGGATATATCGGTTATGTAAGTGATTATTATTTTGAAGATGAACAGAATGCAAAGGTTACACTAGATAACTATGCGATAACTGGTAGTGAAACGGAAGATCTCATAAAAAGATTAGAAGAGAATGAAGTTCAAAGCGGTGTCAAAAAAGCGGATTATATCTTCTTAACGATCGGTGGAAATGATTTGTTTGGTGTTGTTAAAAATCATTTCATGAATCTTGATCAACAATATTTCTCTCTTCAAGAAAAGATTTATTTAGAAAATTTGACGACGATATTAGATAAGCTTAGAAGTTTAAATGGTGATGCACCAATTTATTTTACAGGTTTATTCAATCCGTTCTCAAAAGCTTTTGGGGATATTCCAGAAATGAATGAAATCGTAGACGATTGGAATGATGGTAGCCAATTAACTGTTTCAAATTATTCTGAAGTTACGTTTGTTCCAGTTGCCGATCTCTTCCTTGAGAGTGATGAGAACCTTCTATATGAAGATGCCTTTCATCCAAATGAAGATGGGTATCATTTAATGGGGGATCGGATTGTCTCTTATTTAGAAGAAAACAACGTAGCATTTAATCAATAAAGGTAGGGAACCATTTATGGATACGGTAGAAAAGTTTGAACAGCAATACGTAGCCCTCGCCCAACAGTATGAAGTGTCGGAAGTGATGACACCAAAATCAAAGCTCATCTTCATACTAGAGTCTCCTCACGTTTCTGAAGTGGAAAATGGTGTACCGGTCGCAGGACCTTCAGGAGCTACAATGTCAAAAAAGCTATTTGGTCCGGAGTATTCACATCCACTCGGCCTCTTGCTGAAGAAACATCAGGAAGAAAGTATAGAAAGACCATCGCTTGACATTGTGGGATTGCTTAACGTATGCAATATTCCGATGCAATCGAAACCATATGCTGAGAGTGATCGAAATGCTAACAGTGATTTACTTGAACACTTAAGTAAAATCCGAACATCTAATCAAAAGACCCCTTTTAAAGATAATGAATTACTAGCTGTGCAGCAGCTTATATTAGAGAAGTTTAGAAATCGACTGAAGGCGATTTCTGATCGGGAACTAACGATCATTCCTTGTGGACGATTTGCTCAAAAGTTCTTTCAGCTAGCTAATGTGTCAAGTGAAAAATGGACGGTCATAATGGATGTTCCTCATCCTTCGTATAATTCTTGGAGTCGCGAACGTTACCAGGATGCGATTAACAATGTATTAGATGAATTCAATCGTCATAAAATATAAGAATGTTTATTTGATTCCCCAAAAAGCCCCGTTCTCTTGAGAACGGGGCTTTTGCCATTTAGTAGAGAAGCACATATAGCAAATGCATAAATATTGGATGCGTTGTAATATAAATGTAATGAAGGGAGGGGTGACAAAATGAAGAAATGGGCAGCTTTACTTCTTCTATCTCTCGTTGTAGTGAGTGGGTACGCGATCGCACCAAATGACTCATCACAAATGGTACAGGCCTCTGCTTATGTGGTGCAAGATGAAGATTTACCTTATTGTCATTAATTAAAGAAAAGGGGTCTGAAGTGTGTTGGTATCTTTCCAAGTTATCATTTGTCGAATGAATAGCCCTTAACCTCTTTGAAAGGAGGACGTACAATGGAAGAACTCACATTGTTTATCACGGCTGGCCTGTTCTTCGTGTCTCTCTTCAATTTTATTGTTATCTTAATCGAGAAAACAAAGCACAAATAGTTAGGCTTCGTGGACAATACCTATTTTTTTAACATAATTTTCAACGTGAGTCTTAAAGTTATTATTTTGGTCTAGTTCAAAGATCGTAGATGCTGTCTTCAGATATTCAATTGCCAGCTCTTGATTCCCAAGCAAATAGTGGAGCTTACCGCACTGGTAACTAAGTTCGCCAAAAAGATAGAGGCGCTGCTTCTCCCTGCAAAGCAGAAATCCTTCCCTAGCAATCGAGAGAGCTTTCTCATAGTTTCTGCAGGTGGATAGCGCTTTTGAGTAATTATAATAAAGGCGAATTTCGATCGTTTCATCCTTAATAATGGGGAAAAAGCGAACGTGATAAAGAGCTTTATGAAATAACGGCAGAGCACATTCCCACTCTTTTTCCTCACTATGCAAAATGGCCATACTAATTAAAATTTCGATTTCACGTTCCGAGAAATTTTTAGACGTTGTCGTAGTAAGATGAAGGGCTTCATGGAGAAGTAGAAGGGCTGTAGAGGCATTATGTTCAAGATAATACGTACAAATAGCTTTATGCCAGAGATAAAACTGCTGGTTTTTGATTGTTCGGAAAAGGGGGTTCGATTCTTCTGCTTCAAGAATATCAGATACTTCATTATACTCACGTCGCTTAATGTGCCTTCTGACTTGGCGGATCACTTCATTGACGTAATCAAGTCGAGGGGTTTCCTT
The DNA here is from genome assembly GCF_056173665.1 of Anaerobacillus sp. QJM3NY_17. NCBI lineage: Bacteria > Bacillati > Bacillota > Bacilli > Caryophanales > Bacillaceae > Anaerobacillus > Anaerobacillus sp. QJM3NY_17. Next base: position 1,980,364 of record NZ_CM149685.1, read on the forward strand.
CATATGAAAAAAGTAATTAATATCAACACCGAGTCTGGAAGCAAGTTGGTACAGTAATTCTGCAGATGGTGAGACATCATTATTTTCAATTTGACTAATTAATGCCTGTGTACAAATGCCTTCCGATAAATCGGCCTGTGAGAGTCCAAGGTACAATCGAAGTTCACGCATCGCATATCCGAGTGTATCCTGACGCACCTGCAATCCCCCTTTTTTATCCAATTGTATCATGGATGTTTGTTTCCTATACATATTTTTCTAAATGACGTGAAAGATTACTATAATTTTATTATGTGAACCTATAAGATGCAGGAGTTTTCTTATTTTTAGAGAAACCTCTGTACAGAAAAATTATTAGAAAATAAACAATATCTTAAGGAGATCCTTGATCGAACGCCAATGAACAGAGTAGGTGAACTAAAAGATCTCGTAGGGGCAGCTGTGTTCTTATCCTCTGAAGCAGCAAACTACATAACAGGACAAACGTTGTTCGTAGACGGTGGAATGACGGTTTATGGATTCTAATTAGTAGTATTGTTCGTGAATAGTGGTTATATTTTGAATTTTTCTCGCACATAGCTAATAAAAAACCGTTACAATATGTAACGGTTTTTCCGATTAATCGACTAAGTCAGCTGAGAAACTAGGAGCTGTCAGTCCAGCATCTTCGTAGACAGTAGCCATTTTTTCTTCGAAAGAAGCGAATTGAGCGTCTGATTCTTCATACGTTGCTTCCGGGTCATCCGAAAGATTCGCAGCTCTTGTTTCATATGATTTTGCAAGCTCTTCTAAAGCAGCTTCGATATCACTTTTGTATGTTTCAAGTTCAGCAGGAATTTCCATGGCACGCACATCTTCAGCAACGGTCTTTGCAGCAGATTCTGCATCAGACTTCATCGTTGCAAGCTCTTCATCAGAAGGCTTTTCTTCAGCGACTTTAGCAGCTTCAAATTCATAAATTGGTGAATCGCTTTTGTTGACAGTTTGAATTAAGTTCAATTGAAAATCGAGCAGATCACTTTTTACATCTGATTCATTTGCACTGCTTGTTTCTTCTGAGTTTGCGGAATTAGTAGTAGCGTTAGAATCGTTCTCATTTGAAGCACCATTGTTACTACAAGCAGCTACAAATACAAACAGCAGCATCACGAGAGGTAAAAATCTTTTCATTCAAAACCCTCCTAATTTTTAGAAAAATCATCTTACGAGTACAAATTTTAGTTTATTAGGAAGGTTTTGTAAACTACTAAACTACTATTTGGCATAAAATGTAATAAGTAAAACTATTCAGATAAATGCGTTCATAGTCAGTACTTAAAATATGTTAAGGTAGAGAAGGAGAAAATAGAAGGTAGGAGTGAGCGTATTGATTTTATTTAATCAGGATTTGATTACAAGAGAGCAGGCAACCATTGATATTGAAGATCGTGGTTATCAATTTGGAGATGGTGTTTATGAAGTAATCCGTATTTATAACGGAAGCTTTTTTGAGTTGGATGCTCACCTGGAACGTTTAGAACGAAGCGCGAGCGAGATCAAGATTTCTTTACCGTTTACTCAAAAAGAAATCCAGGAGAAAATCGAGCAGCTTGTGGCTGCTAATCGCGTACATAGCGGGCACGTCTACATGCAAGTAACACGAGGCGTAGCTCCACGAAATCATCCCTTCCCAGCAAAATCAGAACCTGTGCTTGTCGCTTATACGAAAGAATATGAGAAAGAACCATCACGCGCACCAGGTCAAGCGATCTTTATGGAAGATATTAGATGGTTAAGATGTGATATTAAAAGCTTGAATTTACTTGGGAATGTATTGGCTAAACAATCTGCAACGGAGCAGAACGTTGACGAAGCGATTTTTCATCGTGGCGACTTGGTAACTGAAGGAAGTTCTACGAATGTGTTTATAGTGAAAAATAACATCCTTTATACTCATCCAGCAAACAACTTTATTTTAGATGGGATTACGAGACGAGTTATCCTTTCGGTTGCTTCTGAACTAGGTATTCAAATAAAGGAAGAAGCGTTTACAAAGCAGGAGCTGCTTGAAAGTGATGAAGTTTTCATTTCTAGTACAACCCAAGAAGCAAGACCAATTGTTGAGGTGGATGGCCGGCAGATTGGGAACGGAAAAGAAGGTGAGATAACCTCATCCCTTCATGCTAAGTTTGCTAGTCGTTTGTCATAACAAGAAGGTGTTGTTAAAATATTTTTAGTGTGCGCAGTTGAAATTTGCGCATATTAATGGTACTGTTATCTTTGGCTATATGTGAAAGAAGAGTTGCTTGTTCCGAGCGTTTTCCAACATTAGGGAAATGCTTTTTTTGAACACTATCAGGAGATTTTTCTCCCGTCTATAGCATTTAATGCATTTTAAAAGTAAAAAGGAGTTTTTAAAAGTTGAAAAAATTTCAAGATCTAGGTTTAAGTAATACGCTGCTAGAAGCAGTTAATCAAATGGGATTCGAAGAAACAACACCAATTCAAGCAGGTACGATTCCTCTAGCGCTTGAAGGCAAAGACGTTATCGGTCAGGCTCAAACTGGTACTGGTAAAACGGCTGCTTTTGGTATCCCAATGATTGAAAAGATCGACACTTCTCTATCTCATGTACAGGGAATCATTCTTGCGCCAACACGTGAGCTTGCTGTACAGGTTGCAGAAGAATTGAACCGTATTGGTCAAGCAAAAGGCGTGCGTGCCCTTCCTATATATGGTGGACAAAGCATCGTTCACCAAATCAAAGCACTTAAAAAGAGACCTCAACTAGTTGTTGCGACTCCAGGGCGTCTTATCGACCATATGGAACGTAAAACAATCCGTCTTCAAGAAGTATCTTTTGTTGTCCTTGATGAAGCAGATGAAATGCTTAACATGGGCTTCATTGAAGATATCGAGAAAATTCTTAAAGGTGTTCCAGACAAGCGTCAAACGCTTCTGTTCTCTGCTACAATGCCGAAACGTATCGCGATTCTTGCAGAGAAATTCATGAGCAACCCTGAAACAGTTAGAACGAAATCAAAAGAAATGACTGTTCCATCAATTGAACAGCATTACTATGAAGTTCGTGATTCTAAGAAATTCGATATTCTTTGTCGCCTTCTTGATACTCAGTCTCCTGAGCTTGCAATTGTATTTGCAAGAACTAAGAAACGCGTTGATGAAGTATCTGAAGGTCTTAAGAAACGTGGATATATGGCTGAAGGAATTCACGGTGACCTTCCACAGGGTAAACGTGATCAGGTTATTAAACAGTTTAAAGACAGCACAATCGATATCATGGTAGCGACAGACGTTGCTGCACGTGGTCTAGACATCAGTGGTGTTACACACGTTTATAACTTTGACATTCCTCAAGATCCTGAAAGCTACGTTCACAGAATCGGTCGTACTGGCCGTGCAGGTAAGTCAGGTCTTGCTTCGACGTTTATTACTCCACGTGAGTACGATCACCTTAAAGTGATTGAGAAAATTACGAAGAAGTCTATGCAAAAACGTACGATCCCAAGCTTTGCTGAAGCAATGGAAGGCCAGCAGCAAATGGCGATTCAACAGCTTCAAAGCACAATTGAAGAGCAGGATCACTCAGTATACCGTTCATCAGCTGAACAACTTCTCGATGATCACGATTCAGTAACGCTTCTTTCTGCAGCTCTTAAGTTGCTAACAAAAGAGCCGGATACAACTCCGGTTAAAATTACTGAAATTGCACCACTTCGTGCTAAAAAGGCTCATGGCCGTGGCGGCAGTGGCGGTGGAAACCGCAACCGTAACCGCAGTAATGATCGCGGAGGCCGTAAAGGTGGAAGCGGTGGCGGATATCGCGGAGACCGCAACAGCGGTGGCGCTAACAAGCGTCGTAAGTTCAACGACAAAGGAAATAAATAAGATATATGTAGAAGTCGGGAGAAATCCCGGCTTTTTTTATGCGGATTTTTGCTACTGCCCCACGGAAGCTAGGCTTTTGATATTAGCCATATATTCTTTTATTGATGGTTTTACCGTGTTCATCATGGAGTTTATTTTTTATAATGCTGGGAAAAATCTACTGAAAGCGTTATTCTAAGAGGGACACTATTTATGGAAAGGCAGCGGGATATTATGAAGCATGATCACCAGTCACACACAAAACTAAAAGAGGACGTGCTGTTTGAACGTCTTGCACTAATTGAAGAAGAATTAGAGGCTTCGGAAGCATCGAAAATCAAACAACTGATCGACAAGTTGTTGAGTGGTGAACAGCACTTCCTTTTCTCGGGCCATTTTTCTGCAGGGAAATCTTCATTAATAAACGCGTTATTTCAATCAAACCTCTTACCGTCAAGTCCCATACCGGCGAGTGCTAATACGGTTCGTATCCGTTCAGGTGAACCAGGCGCTTCCGTTCATTTCTTGAATGGAAAGAAAATGGTTTTTAAAGCGCCGTATGATATTGATCAAGTAAAAGGTTATTGTTTGAACGGAGAAGAGGTCGAACGCGTTGAATTGTCCGCTCCGTCTTCTTTAGAAGAGGACGTTATTTTCATTGATACTCCTGGTATTGATTCGACAGATGAAGCGCATAGGCTTTCAACGGAATCTTCGATGTATTTAGCTGATGTTGTTTTCTATGTGATGGATTACAATCATGTTCAATCTGAAGTGAATTACCAATTCATCCGAGAACTTTATCGTCAAAATAAAAAAATCATCTTAATTGTGAACCAAATTGATAAGCATCATGAATCTGAAATTTCATTCACATCATTTCAGAAATCAGTGGTCGAGTCTTTTGAAACGTGGGGGATGTCTCTTGAATCCTTTTTCTTTATCTCATTACGCGATTACGATCATCCCCATAACCAGTTTCATCAGTTGAAAACATACATTGACGGGCTTTCAAGGAAAACAGATGAAGACAAAGTGAAGCGAATTTTTAATGCAGCAAGAGAGCTTTTGGATGATCTTAATCACGTAGATGCTCATAACGACGAAGTAGAAGAAGCTTATGAGAAGATGAAAAACAAGCTTGCATTTTCAAAGGAACGCGTTGATTTAATTGATCAGGAATTTCAGACTGAAGCGGCGGCTATCCAAAAAAGTGCAATTTTAATGCCGTATGAAGTGAGAGAAGCAGGACGAGCGTATCTTGAATCTCTTCAACCAGACTTTAAAGTTGGATTTGTTTTTCGTGATAAGAAAACTCAGCAAGAACGAGCGGCGAGGTACGAAACTTTCGTTGCGGGTTTAAAAGAACAGGTTAAGTCACAACTAGAGTGGCATTATCAGCAGCTATTACAACAGCTAGTTTCGACAGCTGGATTAAAAGACGTATCATCTTCTCTCATTGATCAACCATATGAAGTTGATTTCTCAGTGATACAAGAAGAAGCTAACAAAGGAAATGGTGCAACAGGAGAAGCAGTTCTTCATTATACTGAGAATATCGCTTATCGCTTGAAGACACAGATCAAGCAGCAAGCAGAACAAAGGAAGGACAAGCTTGTTGATCAAGTCAATTTCGATCACGATAGACAGGCTGAGGAGCTTAAGCAGTCATTCAAATCTCAAATTGGAGAAGAGGATGCGGAGACTTTCTTATCAGAGCTGGAAGCTGCTAGTGAGAATACTGAAGAGCTTTGGTCTATTTTGGATGGGAGCCGTGATGAAGAGGCTCGTCGTGCGGGAGACGCATTTAAGAAAAGGTACACGCAAACGGAGGATGTTACTATCGTAGAGTCGACCAAAAGCGATAGTGGACAACAGCGTAAGCAACAGGAGCCTAAAGAGGTGGTTTCACCTGAAGGTCAAACTTCTCTTCCTGATCCCGAAGCGACTAGTATGGCCCTTCAAAGAATGGCAGATGAATTAGAGGATCTTCCTGGTTTTGACTATACGAGACAAAACTTGATCAAGCGTGCAAATAAATTATCAGAAAAGTCATTTACGGTCGCATTGTTTGGTGCCTTTAGCGCTGGGAAATCCTCTTTTGCCAATGCGCTCATTGGAGAAAAAATACTGCCTTCTTCTCCAAATCCAACAACGGCTACGCTTAATCGTATTTGCCCGGTAACAGAAGACCATGCGCATAAAACGGCGATGATTTATTATAAATCGGAAGGAGAACTTTTGGAGGATTTGAATCATTCCCTTTCTTATTTTGGTGAGCAAGCTTTTTCACTAAGGGATTGTCTGCAAATCATTTCACAGGGGAAATTGTTTAAGCGAGAGTCTTCTGCAACAAAACCTCATGCTCTTTTCCTAAGAGCTGTACTTGAAGGTGAAGCTGAGCTAGCATACCTCGGTAAGGAACGTGAAGTCACACTGGATGACTATGAAGATATGGTCGTAAATGAGTCAAAAGCGGCCTTTGTTGCTTCTATCTCGCTATACTATGATTGTACTTTAACACGAGAGGGAATAACGCTTGTAGACACTCCAGGAGCAGATTCCATTAACGCACGACATACGGGTGTAGCGTTTCAATATATGAAAGCAGCCGATGCTATTCTTTACGTCACCTATTACAATCATGCATTTTCAAAAGCAGATCGAGAGTTCCTCATTCAGCTTGGACGAGTGAAAGACGTGTTTGAGATGGATAAAATGTTCTTTCTTCTTAATGCATCTGATCTTGCTGCAGACGAAGGAGAGCTCGAAATCGTACTTGATCATGTCACAAATCAGTTACAGCAGTACGGTATTCGTTATCCTGCACTTTATCCTGTCTCAAGTCTTGCAGGAATGCTTGCTTCTGAAGAGAATGTAAGTGAAAAAGAGGCTAAGTTTCTTGCTGCGTTACCAGAAAAATTAAGACAAAAAGGCGGTCTTAAGCGGTTTGAATCACGCTTCTATCATTTTATTCGCAAGGATCTTTCAAAAATGGCAGTGGAGTCCAGCTTAACTGAATTAACAAGTGTGATGAGCGAAATCGAGCGCTGGATCGAGAACTTTGAATTAAACGCGAGTGAAAAAGAACAGCAGATCACAGAGCTTCGTAATCAGAGTGATGAAGCAAATCGGAAGGTTAATCAATATTCAAACACTTCATCTGAAAAGCTGATCAAACAGGAATTAACAGAACTTGTTCATTATATTCCTCAGCGTCTTTTTTATCGATTTAATGATTTCTTTAAGGAAGCCTTTAACCCATCGACTATTCAAGGGCGTGAAGGACTGCAACGTGCTTCAGAAACGCTGGTTGAGGATATTGAACAAGATTTATTACAGGAGCTCAGGGCAGCTTCTCTTCGAATCGATCGATTTATGAAGCGAGAAATTCAAAAGAGTGAGAAAGAAATACAAAAGCTTATTCGAGAAATGCTATCTGATTTTCATTACAGCAGTCTACCTGATCGGTACATGGAAACCCCGGAGTTTGATGAGTCTCTTACCGCATGGATAGCAGTTGACCATGTATTAAAGCAAGCTCGTAGCTCCTTTAAATCTTCGAAGCAATTTTTCGAACAGAGTGGAAGAGAGTCGCTTCATGATGAGTTGAAAAGTGAGTTTCAACTACCTGTTAATAATTATTTGAAAACAGAACATAAAGTGATTGAAGAGACGGCTACGAAGTTCTTTGATCAATTAACTGTAGAAGTAAAAGGCGAAATGATGAAAGAAGTTACGTCATATGTGAAGGCCAGAACAACGATGCTAACAAGCGATATTTCAAAAGATTTCCTTGAAACAAAGCGAAATAATGCTTTCGAAATTCAAACAAAGCTACTTTCGGAGGGAGAATAGGAAATGAAGAATCTTGTTTCAATTGAATGGCTATCAGATCATTTGTATGATGAGCAATTAGTGATTGTGGACTGTCAATTTGAACTTGGCAATCCAGAAAACGGTTATGCTTCCTATTTAAAAGGCCACATTCCAGGAGCGCAGTATGCTGATCTCGAAAAAGATTTATCTGGTGAAGTTGGAGAGCATGGTGGAAGACATCCTTTACCTGATCAAGAACAGCTCCAGACGCTCGTTGAAAGGCTAGGGATTGAGCAGGATTCGAAAGTGATCCTATACGACCATGAGTATGGTGCTATGGCAGCAAGATTATGGTTTCTACTCGGATTTGCTGGACATAAAGCGCGTGCTGTTCTTGATGGGGGTCTCCAAGCTTGGAGAGGGGAGGGGCATAAACTTGAGACGAAAGTTCGTCAAGTAACTCCTTCATCGTATCCTATTAGTCTTGATAAATCGATGATTGTTTCTATGAATGATGTGAAGCAGGCGCAGATAGAAGGGCGCACAATTATTGATTCGAGAGCAAGCGAGCGCTATTCTGGAGAGGTAGAACCTATTGATCCTAAAGCAGGTCATATACCAGGCGCTATCAATTACTTCTGGAAGAATAACCTTAATGAAAATAAAACATGGAAAGACCCTGAAGAGAGAGTAGGGGAGAAAGAGCATGGTCATGAACCAATTGTTTACTGTGGTTCTGGTGTGACTGCTTGTGTTAACCTGCTTGCTTTACAAGAGGCAGGGGTTCATGCAAAGCTTTATCCTGGAAGTTATAGTGACTGGATATCTTATGAAGAAAATCAAATTGAAACAAAATAAACGAAGAGGCTGGGACATAACTAGCTTGAAATAATGAAAAAAGGTTCCGTTCAGCGTTTTTGATGAACGGAACCTTTTTTGTTTGGTTATTCCTAAGATTATTGGATCACTCTGCACTCATGGCGGTGTACTTTCTCAAGTTCACCGCCATGAGCGCAAAGCCCATTTCATTTTTGACCTTCTCTTTGCCCCTTACGGACATCCGAGTGAAACCCAAAATAGCCTTCAGAAATCCAAAAACTGGCTCTACATCGATTTTCCGTTGACCGTAGATTTCACCTGTTTTTTCGTCCGAAAGCAGCTCTTTAACCTTATTCTTTTGTTGTTCCCACTTGGTATTGTAATAGATTCTCCGATTCGTGCCATCTTTGGTCTTTGTACATTGTTTACGTAAGGGACAACCGGTACAATCTTCGCATTCATAAACTTTAAATTCTCGTTTGAAGCCACTCCGGTCAGTGCGATGAGAGACGTAACGGAACGGCAACAGTTTCCCATTTGGGCATGTGAATAAATCTTCTTCTTCATTGTAGTCCCAGTTGGATACGCGAAACGTATCCTTCGTAAAGCTCTTCTTTTTCTCTTTGCGATAGGTATTGTACGTGATGAGAGGGATTCGCTTGCGATTCTCCAGGACATCGATGTAGTTTTCTTCGCTTCCATAACCGGCATCCGCGACGATGTAAGGTGGGAGTTTAAAGAAATCATTCTCCACACGATCTAGAAAGGGACGAAATGTGCGTGTATCCGTTGGATTCGGGAAGATATCATAAGCGAGCGTATATTGTCCCTCCGTCGCAATCTGGAGATTGTAACCGGCTTTGAGTTGCCCATTTTTCATATAGTCATCTTTCATGCGCATGAACGTGGCATCATGATCGGTTTTGGAATAACTGTTCCGTTCTTTGAAGATAGCCATATCGTTTTCGTATTTTGTTTTGCGCAATACGAAATCCTTCATTTGTTTAAGGAACTGCTTCGGTCCTTTTCGCTCTGAACGAAGCTTTTTTCGTTCGGTTACATCGGCACTGGTTTCAATCTTCTTATTGTATTCTCCGACTTTTTCTTCTAGCTTTTCTTCTATTTTAGAAAGTTCTTTAATGGAAAGTTGTTCTGGACTTTCCCGTTCGATTTCGGGGATCACTTCTTTTTCAATCAACTCATCGTACATCGCATTCGACTTTTCAATCAGACTCTCGCTGTACCTTTCAACAGCCTTGCGCCACACAAATGTAAACTTATTGGCATTCGCTTCAATCTTCGTACCATCAATAAAGATCGCTTCATCATCAATGAGGTCTTTTTGAACGAGCTGACAACGAAACTGTACGAAGCCCTGACGAAGAAGTTCTTTGACTTCTGGGTGGACACGGAACCGATTGATTGTGCGATAGCTGGGTTCATACCCTTGCGCTAACCACATCATCCGTACACTATCCTTGAGGAGACCTTCAATCTTTCTTCCTGAAAAAGCCGATTGGGTGTACGCACATAAAATAACTTTCATCATCATACGTGGGTGATAAGCAGGGCATCCCGTATCACGTAGGAACGCAGAAAAAGCTTCATCCGGAATCTGTTCGACCAACTCATGGACGGCATAGGCGATATCATTTTCTTGTAATTTCATTTCTAAATCTAAGGGCAAAATCACTTGATTCATGTTATAATCTTTAAACATAAGGGCACCTCCGATGGTTATTGTGTGGTAACTATAATTTTATCAGAGGTTGTCCTTATTTTATTGTTAAATTAAGATGAAAATATAGAAAGAGTGGCCCTGCGAACAAATTCTTTGTCCGCAGGGCCACTCTTATTTTAATTTACTGGGTTTTGTCCCAGCCTCTTATTCATTCTATCTAAGGGTGTGGATGAACTTTTCTAAGCGATCCATACCTTCTTTTAGTACATCAAGTTTATAAGCGAATGAAATTCTTACATAGCCTTCGCCAAGTGATGAAAAGGCGCTTCCTGGTACAACTGCTAAATTACCTTCTTTTGCGAGTTTCATTGCAAAGTCAAATGAAGATAAGCCGAACTCCTGAATGGAAGGCAAGATATAGAAAGCACCGTCAGGCTTGATTGGAGATAACCCCATACCAACTAATCGATCATAAACATAATTCATTCGTTCCTTGTAAGCAACTCGCATCTCAATCGAGTCTTGCAATCCATTCTGTAACGCTTCTAGAGCGGCGTACTGAGATACTGATGAAGCACAGGAGACATTATACTGATGAACTTTCAAGATATGCTGGCATAGTTCTACTGGGGCGAAGAGAAAGCCAATGCGCCATCCTGTCATAGCGTGAGATTTAGATAGTCCATTGATTACGATCGTTTTATCACGCATGCCATCAAATTGAGCGATCGAAGAATGATCACCTGAAAAGTTAAGCTCTGAATAAATTTCATCAGATAAAACAAAAATGTTTTTAGCTTTAAGTAAATCAGCAAGATCGGCTAATTCATCATAAGACATCGCAACACCAGTAGGGTTAGATGGGGAAGGTAGAATAATGCATTTTGTTCGCTCTGTTAGGGCATCTTCAATTAGGTCGCGCGTCATTTTAAATCCGTTTTTAGTCGTATCGACGTGTACTGGAGTTGCTCCACATAATGTAATGATTGGCCCATAACCTGGATACACAGGACCTGGCAAAATCACTTCGTCACCTTCAGTGAGAAGTGTTCGAAGTGTAACGTCAATTGCCTGGCTTGCTCCTGAAGTGGTAATGATCTCAGATTCCGCTTGGTAGTTAAGATTGTATTTTGATTGTAGAAAATTAGCTGCTGCCTTTCGGAGTTCTAGGATGCCGGCATTATGAGTATACGTTGTTTTGTTTTCACTAATAGCGGCTTGAGCTGCTTCCTTAATATGAGCTGGTGTCTCAAAATCAGGTTGGCCAATTGTCAATGAAATCATGTTCTCATAATCAGCTACCATATTAAAAAAAGTTCGAATCCCAGAAATCTCAATTTCCTTCACGCGAGGGTTTAATAAATGCTCCATAGGTCTGTCTTCCTTTCCGTCTCTTCTTCTCATAAACATCATTGTAGCATAATTTCTATATTATCGTCGAAATGAAGATGTTCTGTTTATAAAGACATGAAACCTCTGAAAATTCAAGTGTTGATAACTTTGGTAACTATTGATATTATGGGCTTTCTGACACTTATCAACAGATGATTTCGTATACCCACCCCTGGTATATTTTAAATACATGGGGGTATAGGTGCCGTAGATGGGTTACCCACAAAATTCTGTGGATAACCAATATTCAGATAATTTTCTTCTAAATTGGTCTTCGCTATCGTCTCAATAAAAAACAGATTCCCTATCATTGATAGGGAATCTGTTTTTTAAATAGCTGGAAGAATGCAATCGGTCCGATAAGCAAGTAGAGCAAATTGAAGCTGCATGCGCTGATCATATGCGTATATATCAATACCGGTGAGCTTTTCTAATTGTTTGATTCGATAGTTTAGTGTATGCCTATGAATAAATAATTTATCAGCTGTACGGTTAATGACAAGGTTGTTTTCTAGAAAAGATTCAAGTGTCTTCATTAGCTGAGCCTGGTGCTTTCGATCATAGTCAACTATTGGTGATAGAAGAGGTGAATAATAGGGTGAAAGATCTTCGCCATTTTCTTTTAATCGAATGAATAACTGATAAGCACCCAGGTCAGCGAAGGATAGACGATGTTCGTTTCGATATTTAGCAAATTGATGTGCAACCGTAGCTTCTTTAAGGGCTAGTTCAAGGTGTCGTATGCCTATTTTGGTCATGCTGAATCCAATGATAGAAGAGCTCGTTCCTTCCTTGAAGGGAATGGTGTCACCTAAGAGAAGCACAACAATATGATCCATCTTCCTCTTTATTATACCTTTCGTTCTTGTTTCGATTAATTGCTGCTGACAGTCTTCCTCAAGTTTTGTAAGGTTAGATGATGAAAGAACTGCGATTGTATTAGAACCGGTTAGATCATAGCCCATTTCTTTGCTCTTTTTTAATATCAATTTCTCGTCTTCGTAGGATTGGGAGAATAAAACATCAAGAAAATCAGCTTCGATCTGAGATCTAGTATCTTCAATGATACGTAGTTTTAGAAATTCAATCGCAAAAATATTAGCCGCATGTTTTAAAGCAAGGTGATCGAGTGCAGTGAGTGGTGTTGGTTTCTTGATATGAATTGTTCCAATTGCTTTTCCTTCGGTTTTGATCGGATAGAATTCATCGGTAGAATCATTTTGATTCGTGAGATAAGTCTCTGCTAAAAGAGCATTATCCGCATGATAAATTGAAACAGTGCAGTTTAGTAGTTTCGATAGTGCATCAGTGATAGCTGAAAAGCCAGCATTTTTAATAACAAGTGACGTTAAGTCATCCTGAATATGCTGAGCCTGTGTAAGAATGGACAGTTGTTTATTAACGAGCTGTTCCAAAATGCTTCTTGTAACCATTGAGAAATTCATCGTTCTCGGAATTTCAAGAAGCGGTAATCCGGTTCGGTTGGCTGCTTCGATGATCGCAATCGGAACCACGTCTAGATAAAATCCAGTATGAATGGCAAGAGCAGAGAGCTGTCTGTTCGAAAGGGCTTCAATGAGTTTCGTATAAGAATCGGATTTCTCGTGCCACCCGTATGCCGTCGTTATTAAAAACTCTCCTTCATGAAGCCGTGTCATATCTTCCATTACTTCCACGATTGTTAACCATTTAATATCTCGGTCAATTCCTTTTTTTCCAGCAATTAATTTAATTCCACTCATCTCAGGTAGCTGTAAGGCTTCTCGAACTGATAGTCCCATAGGCGTCCCTCCGTCTCTTCTTATCCAAAGCGTACAACAAAGTCAGAATTTTTTGTAGATGATGTGGGATAGAATTTTGATTCATTTCAACATAGGCTATACATATAGACAAAAAAGTGAGGTGTCGATTAGGTGATAAGTAAAAGAACCCACTTAATAAAACCTTTATTAGGAATGGATTATGCCTTTATTTCTCATGGAAAAGGGATCTATTTATATGATGAGGATGGTCATGCGTTTATTGATGGATGTTCAGGTGCTGTGACAGCAAATATCGGCCACGCCGTTCCTGAAATTAAGGAAGCGATGGTAAAGCAAGCCGATCAAGTATCGTTTGTTTATCGCTCTCAGTTTACGAGTTCGTCTGCAGAGCTTCTTGCTGAAAGACTATGTCGCAATGCTCCAGGTGATCTGGACTGGGTGTTTTTTGTGAACAGCGGATCAGAAGCATTAGAAACCGCTTTGAAAATAGCCGTTCAGTATTGGCAGGAACTGGGTCGACCAACGAAGAACAGAATCATATCGAGGTGGATGAGCTATCACGGGATTACGATGGGTGCCCTTTCAATGTCCGGTCATGTCATACGTCGGAGTCGCTTTAGCGCGATGTTAGAGCATTATCCAGAACTCTCTCCTCCTTATTGTTACAGATGTTCCTACAATGAGCACTGTCCGAATTGTTCAAAGCACTATGCGCTAGAATTTGAAAAAACGATTCAAAGACTTGGGGCAGAAACAATTGCGGCGTTTGTTTGTGAACCTATCATTGGTGCAGCTGGGGGTGCGGTTGTTCCACCTGATTCCTATTTTAAAGAAATGAAAGCCGTATGTGAGCGCTATGATATTTTGTTTATTGCAGATGAAGTTATGACAGGAGTCGGGAGAACAGGGAAAATGTATGCAATGGAACATTGGGGTGTCGCACCAGATATCTTAGCACTCGGAAAAGGAATGAGCGCAGGTTATACACCGATGGCAGCTACCCTTGTATCTGATCGGATCATACTGGAAATTGAACGCGGATCCAAAGTTGTGCTAAGCGGTCATACGTTTAGTGCAAACCCACTCTCATCTGCTATATGTCTCGCTGTTCTTGACTATATAGAAGAAAATAATCTTGTGAAAAATGCCGAAGAAAAAGGTGATCTTCTCTTAAAAGGATTAAAAGAGCTTCAATCGATTTATCCTTTTATTGGTGATGTAAGAGGTAAAGGGTTATTAACAGCTATTGAATTTGTTCAGGATCAACTGACGAAGGAACCGTTCTTGCTACAGAATGAAGTGACAAATCGTTTTATCAGAAAATGCTATGACTACGGTTTACTCGTTTACACGGCTGCTGGGGGATTGAATGGGATAGCGGGTGATGCAGTCATTGTGGCACCACCTCTAATCATTCAAGAAAATGAGGTTCATCTCCTTCTGAATAAGCTGAATCAAGCATTAGCTGAATTGGAGAAAGAGCTTACAATAGAAGGCCTCTATAGTAGACGATCGATAAGCTGACGAAAGGATGAGAAATCCGTGAGAAGTAAAAGATGCGCATTGTCAGAGCTCGATCTATTAAGAGATAACATGACGATAATGTGTGGTGGATTTGGTGGAGTAGGTTCACCTCCAACACTTATTCAATGGATTCTTGATTCTGGTATTAAGAATATAACGCTCATTTGTAACGATGCTGGCTTCCCGTGGATCGGACCTGGAAAGCTTGTCACCGAAAAAAGAGTTTCAACACTTATTGCATCTCATATTGGCTCAAATCCTGAAGCAGGAAAACAAATGCATAACGGAGAACTTACCGTTCAATTCTACCCGCAGGGAACGCTGGCAGAAAAGATTCGCGCTGGGGGGATGGGGCTTGGTGGTATTTTAGTAGACGTTGGGCTTGGGACATCTATTGAACACGGAAAGGAAAAGACAATCGTTCACGGTAAAGAATATATGATTGAACCTGCTCTTACGGCAGATTTATCTATTATTGCCTGCAAACGTGCTGATCCATATGGAAATCTAATCTACGATCAAAGTGCACGAAACACGAACCCACTTGTCGCCAAAGCAGGTGATGTTACTATCGCTGAATCTGTTGAAATCGTACAAACAGGTGAGCTAGGTCCAGAGGAAATTATCACTCAAGGTGTTTTCGTTGATCACGTCATTGAAAGCAAGGGAGTTGATTGGAAATGGGTATGGGAGCTGAAGCGAGAAAGTTAATTGCACAACGTGCTGCTCGTGAAGTCACGTACGGCATGATGGTTAATCTTGGGATCGGTATTCCTACGCTTGTAGCTGACTTTATTCCAAATTCCCTCGATGTCATGTTGCATACGGAAAATGGCATCTTAGGAATGGGGGGGAGTCCTGAGCAAGGTAAGGAAGATGGAAATCTATCTAACGCCGGGGGATATCCAGTTACCATTCAATCAGGTGCTTCATTTTTTGATAGTGCAGAAGCGTTTGGAATGGTTAGGAGGGGACATCTCGATTTAACGATTCTTGGCGCACTTGAAGTGAGTGGAAGAGGAGATATCGCAAATTGGATCGTACCTGGAAAACGAGTGCCTGGCATGGGTGGGGCTATTGATCTCGCTCAAAAAGCTAAAAAGGTGATTGTATTAATGAGTCATACAACAAAAGATGGGCAGCCCAAAATTGTCAAAGAATGTTCTCTCCCTTTGACGGTAAAAGAAGGTGCACACATGATTATTACAGAGAGAGCTGTTATGCGAATTGATCAGGGAGAGCTTTTTCTTCTCGAAGTGATGCCTGGTTATTCTGTTGAAGATGTGTTAGGCGCTACTGAAGCGGTTGTAAATGTTGATCATGTGGGGAGGCGGACCTCATGAAAGAAGAAATAAACAAATGGATGATGCTTCATCGGGACTATGGGATAGAAATGCTTCAACGCTTTGTTCGTTGTGATAGCGTGCAAGGAAACGAGGCAAATGTGCAAGACCTTGTTCAGTCAGAACTTCATCAACTCGGAATGAAAATAGATCGGTTTACTCCTGGAGACGAAACCCTTAATCATCGTGCATTTTGTGCGAATCGAACAGATTTTACACAAAGCCCTAATGTTGTAGGTGTGTGGAAAGGTAAGGGAGGTGGTCGTTCACTCATTTTGAACGGTCATATTGACGTTGTCCCCCCTGGAAATAGAAGTGACTGGGAGTTAGAACCTTATAGCGGGGAAGTAAAGAACGGCAGGCTGTACGGTAGAGGGGCAACCGATATGAAAGGCGGAAATACGGCGATGCTTCTTGCCTTAAAATGCCTTAAAGATTTGGAGCTTCCTCTAAATGGCGATCTGATCTTTGAAAGCGTAGTGGAAGAAGAAAGTGGGGGAACAGGTACACTTGCGGCAATTGAACGAGGTTACCGTGCTGATGCCGCTCTTATTCCAGAGCCGACGAAGATGAAAGTGTTCCCTAAGCAGCAGGGATCAATGTGGTTTCGTATCACCGTATCAGGGCGCGGTGCACACGGTGGTACGCGTTATGAAGGAGTATCTGCTCTCGAGAAAAGCCTTTCGGTGATTAAAGCCATCCAATTATTAGAGGAACAGCGCAATAATCGAATTACAGACTCTTTATATGAAAACATTCCGATCCCTGTTCCGATTAATATAGGAAAAATTTCAGGTGGAGATTGGCCATCCTCTGTTCCAGATCAAGTAGTTTTAGAGGGAAGAATGGGGGTGATTCCTGGAGAAGAGCTTGATGACGCAAAGCTTGACATGCGCCGTGCCCTAGAAGCTATTGAAGATGATTGGCTAAAGGATCATCCAGTAGAGATCGAGTGGTTTGGAGCAAGATGGCTGCCTGGAGAAGTTGGTGAAGATCATCCGCTAGTGGGCGTAATTCGCCGTCATTACGAAGAAGTCACAGGGAAAGATCTCGTTATCGAAGCTTCTCCTTGGGGGACAGATGGGGGATTGCTACAAGAAGAAGGGAATACGCCATCGATTATTTTCGGTCCAGGAGAGACAGCGGTAGCACATTTTGCAAATGAATACATTGAAATTGATCAAATGATGCTTGCAGCAGAACTTTTTGTGCACATCATTCTAGAATGGTGTGGCCAGCATAAGTAGGAGCGGCTATGCCGTTCTTTTTCATGTGGTTCTTTCACTTTGTTTTTCTAATATAGCTTACCTTTAGGAAGGAGTTTACAAAAGAAAGAAGAACTACTGATTTAAGACATGAATGAGGGGGAGGTTAATGGGAAATAAGCGAATTGAAGCGGTTGAGCATTTTTATAAAGGGAGCGATTATGTCTTTACCTGTACGTTTGATACATTTAATGAACGCATTCGTATTGATGTTTATGATGGAAGCGTCCAAGCAGTTATCGCTCATATTCAAGAAGTGTTTACGAGCGAATATTCAAAGTGCATTGTAAAAGTAAAAAGTGAAGATGTTTCCTCCTTTCTTTCAATTGGCTATACCTACGAAGGGAAGATTCGTTTCTATTTTTCTGGTAGTGATGCTCATCTCATGACGAAGTATCGAGCGAATTGGCGTCGAAATAGTGAGTCTTGGGTAGATGAAGACAAGTTATTAAAGGCTGTACAAAACAAACCTCTTACTTCTCTCAAAGGAAACCCTCCTCTGCGGATTGGAATTGAAAGTGATGCTGAAGCGCTAGCCAAATTATATCAAACTGTGTTTTCGGTCTACCCAACCCCAATGGATGATCCTAGTTACATTAAGAAAGCTATGAAGAGTGACACGATTTTTTATGTAATGGAAGATCAGGGAATAATCAAAAGTGCCGCCTCAGCTGAAGTGAATCGTACGTATAGAAATGCCGAGATGACGGATTGCGCAACCCTTCCTGAGTATAGGAAAGGTGGAACGATGCGTCACTTAATTCTTGCTTTAGAAACGGAGTTGTTAAAGCAAGAGGTGTACTACGCTTACTCGATCGCGAGGAGTCTTTCTTTTGGAATGAATGCTGTATTTCATCAGCTTCACTATGAATATGGTGGGCGTCTTGTAAACAATGTAAAGATCTATAAAGATTGGGAAAATATGAATCTATGGAGTAAAAAGCTTCTAGGTAGTGCCGGAAAATCAGCACAGATAGATGAAAATTCGGCATAAAGGAGGACGTCTATGAGAGAAACGATTCCACTTACGGATGGAATGTTTGAAGCGATCCTAGAAAGTATTGATGAAGGGATTCATGTCGTTGATAACAGAGGGATGACGATCTATTATAATGAAATTGCTGCTAAGCACGACGGATTGCAAGTAGGTGATGTGTTAGGAACGCACTACCTAGAAGCATTTCCATCACTCTCCAAAGAGACGAGCACACTATCTCATGTGTTAACGACAAGAAAGCCAATTTTTAATAAAGATCAAACTTACAGAAATATGAAGGGACACTTGATCTCGACGATTAATACGACACTGCCTATCGTTGTGAATGGGCACTTAGAAGGAGCTGTGGAAATTGCTCGAGATCTTTCGCGTATCAAAATATTGTCTGATAAGGTAATGGAATTACAATCTAAAATAAATCGAAAGACGGTCAAGGAGTTCGACAACGGCACTATCTATACATTTGAGCACATTCTAACGAACGATCCCGTTTTTATAAAGGTAAAGGACCGAGCCCAAAAAGCTGCCGTTCTTCATTCTCCAGTTCTTGTCTATGGTGAGACTGGCACTGGAAAAGAACTCCTTGTTCAAGCGATTCATAATGCTTCTAAGCGGGTGGGGCCATTTATTGCACAAAATTGCGCCGCCTTACCTGCATCGATTCTTGAGTCGATTCTTTTTGGTACGTCAAAAGGAAGCTTTACAGGTGCTGAGGAGCGTGAAGGATTATTCGAACTAGCTAATGGCGGTACTCTTTTTCTTGATGAGATTAATTCGATGCCCATTGATGTACAAGCAAAATTGCTTCGGGTTTTAGAGGATGGTGTCATCCGCCGAGTTGGAGCAGGAAAGACGAGAAAAGTGGATGTCCGAATCATAGCTGCAATGAATGAAGAACCGGAATCTGCTCTTGAGGCAAAGAGGCTTCGTGTTGATTTGTTTTACCGTTTGAATGTTATTTATCTTAGATTACCACCTCTTCGAGAACGAAAAGAGGATATTTCTAATCTCATTGCTCATTTTATTAAGAAATACAACGATAAATTTCATAAAAACATAAGAGGAGTCGATCAGAAGTCGGCAACGCTGCTCTCTTCGCGTCACTGGCATGGAAATGTTCGGGAGCTTGAGCATGTGATTCAATCGGCCATGAATTTCGCAGAAGGACATACATTAACCTTGAACGATTTTGAGGTGCTTCTTCCAGAAAATCAATCTCGTGTAACGGCACCACTCCGCGACGTTTTGTTAAAAACAGAATATGATTTAATAAAACAAGCCATGAATGTCAGCCAGGGTAATGTGAAAAAAGCTGCAGAGCAGTTAGGCATCCCCAGACAAACATTACAATATAAACTTTCTAAACACCCACTAAGCCAGAGTGCCGAATATTGAGCACAGCTGGCTTTTTATTGTGGAAATAAATGAAGGGAGTGGATAAGTAGGGATCTTAGTTGTAACCGTAATAGACTTATCTTATAAGCGTCTTGATCCCACGATAAACCAAAAAGTAGGCTTTTTTGAAGAATTAATGGAGCTGGCACGCTACTTGCATAGTATAGGAGTAGATTATCTGAAGGGGGAATGTATTGTGCTGATGCAACTGTATAAGCCAACTCGGAATTGGAAGGATATTGAACTTTGGAAGAATGTCACGGAAGACCAATGGAATGATTGGATTTGGCAGCTTACTAATACGATTCGAACGCTTGATGACTTGAAGAAAGTAGTGAACTTAACACCTGACGAGGAAGAAGGTGTGAAGATCGCAACGAAAACCATTCCACTTAACATCACGCCATACTATGCTTCCTTAATGAATCCGGATGATCCGCGCTGTCCGGTTCGCATGCAATCAGTCCCTATTTCGCAAGAGATGTATAAAACGAAATATGATCTCGAAGATCCTCTTCATGAAGATGAGGATTCCCCAGTGCCTGGATTAACGCATAGATATCCTGATCGCGTTCTTTTCCTAGTTACAAATCAGTGTTCGATGTACTGCAGGTATTGTACTAGGAGACGCTTTTCAGGGCAAATCGGAATGGGGGTTCCAAAAAAACAGCTTGATGAAGCCATAAGCTATATTTCAAGAACCCCTGAAGTGAGAGATGTCCTTATTTCTGGAGGAGATGGGCTACTGATCAATGATAAGATTCTTGAATATGTGCTCAAGAACTTACGAGCGATTCCACATGTTGAAATTATTCGAATCGGAACGAGAGCCCCGGTTGTGTTTCCTCAGCGAATTACAGAGGATTTATGTAACATTTTAAAGAAATACCATCCTGTCTGGCTGAACACGCACTTTAATACAAGTATTGAAATTACAGAAGAATCGAAGAAGGCATGTGAAATGCTGGCAGATGCCGGCGTTCCTGTTGGAAATCAAGCGGTTATTCTTGCAGGGATCAATGATAGCGTACCGATTATGAAGAAGCTGATGCATGACCTTGTGAAAATTAGGGTGAGGCCATATTACATTTATCAGTGTGATTTATCTGAGGGGATTGGGCATTTTCGTGCACCGGTTTCTAAAGGATTGGAAATCATTGAAGGATTAAGGGGACATACGTCAGGATATGCCGTACCGACTTTTGTAGTTGATGCCCCTGGAGGCGGTGGAAAAATAGCCCTTCAGCCAAATTACATGATTTCCCAAAGTGCAGATAAAGTTATTTTACGAAACTTTGAAGGGGTTATTACTTCTTACCCTGAGCCGGAAAATTATACTCCTGGTACGGCTGATACGTACTTTAACCAGGTTTATGAAATGGAGAAAAAACCTGCTATCGGCATTCATTCCTTAATGACAGATGAGCGGTTTAATCTTGTTCCAGAAGGCATTCAGCGGTTTAGTCGAAGATCTCAGTACGAAAAGGACGCAACACATAGCTCGCTAAAAGATAAGCGCGATAAAAGAGATGTTATGAAGGAAAAGAAATTTAACGCAGAGCAGGAGAAATACAAAGGTAATGATAAAGGAGAGGAAACCGTATGATCTGTAAATGGTGTGAACAGGAGGGAGCTTTTGAGACGCTTGATAAAGGTTACTGGGAATTACCTGATGGATCGAGAGCGGTCGAAATTAGTGATTTGCCCTCGGTTCAATGCGGTTATTGCGGGATGTGCTATCAGACAGATGAATTAGTTGGAGACGTGGAGGAGCAATTGATGCTAATCGATACGGCAAAACTACCCTCCTCCTTTTCGTATAAAGAATTAATGAGTCAAGAAAGACTCTTAAAGAAAAATTATTTTGATCTTGATCGTTACCCGCTCTAATCCTTGAGTTAATAGCATTTTCTCTTGAAAAGAAAACATGTAAAAAAAGTTATATCGGAATATTCTGAAAAATATTGATATTTTGACGATTCCCTCGTATAATAGAAAAAAGAGCTTCAGAGGGGGGAGAGCTAGCATGAACAATCATCATAAGTCGTATAAAGACAATATGAAACAACGTGCTATGAAAAAGAAACAGGAACAGGAAACGTTTGAGTTGGAATTGTACGCCCAATTGATCCTTGATGAAGCCGTGTTTATTTTCCAGGAAAAACGTTACCAACAATCCATTGATCAAGCTCTCGACAGAGGAGACAAAAAAGCATTTCAAGAAGCATCCAAGCAGTATGTAGCGTTTCTTCGTTCTTACAAACAGGAGCTTCATTTCGACTGAATAGAATGAGGCCAATCTGGCACAAACTAGAGAGGAAGTACTTCTAAAGGAGTGTCACGATGGGCAGACAGAAAAAAGGAAACCCCAATGCACAGCGTAATAATAATGCAAAACAACAAAAAGCAAAAGCGATGTCATCCTATGCAGAGATGGAAGCAGAAAAGCTGAAAAATCCGCAAGAATAAAAGAAGGAGCCTTCATTAAAAAGGCTCCTTCTTTTATTGTGATCATTTTGTTATTTCGTTTATGTTACCATAAGAAAAGAAAATGGTTTATAGGGTGAAAGGAAGATCAAATATATGGGCCGATTAGTATTAATTGATGGATTTAATTTATTAAGTAGAGGTTATTTTGCGACAGCCTATGGAAAGTCTGAAGACCAGCTTTCGCAAACGCCTGAAGGGTTATATACGAATGCTTTAAG
Organism: Anaerobacillus sp. QJM3NY_17; assembly: GCF_056173665.1. Taxonomy (NCBI): domain Bacteria; kingdom Bacillati; phylum Bacillota; class Bacilli; order Caryophanales; family Bacillaceae; genus Anaerobacillus; species Anaerobacillus sp. QJM3NY_17. The sequence goes on from NZ_CM149685.1 coordinate 2,002,937, forward strand.
GGTGAAGCTGCAAAAAATCATTTCTCTTGTAAAGGAGTATGAACCGACGCATTTTGTTGTTACATGGGATGTGAAACGGAATGAAGTAAAGCGTAAAGCGCTCTATGAAGAATATAAAGGAACGAGGGAAGATTTACCAGGTCCTCTTATTCAGCAATATGAAACGGCTGTGAATTTGTTTAAGGCAACAGGAATCCCGCAGATGAGTGTAGAAGGATTTGAAGCAGATGATGTAATGGGAACACTCTCCGACCGGTGGACAAAAGAAGGTCTGGGTGATTGTTACATTTATAGTAATGATCGGGATCTTCTTCAGCTTCTGAATCCTTCTGTTTCACAAATTATTGCGATTCGCAAAGAAGGCGATAGGGTATACACAGAAGAGCATTTCAAAACAGAGTATGGAATTACACCCGATCAGTGGATTGATGTGAAAGCATTACTTGGAGATAAGAGTGATAACATTCCAGGTGTTGCCGGAGTAGGGGACAAGGCTGCTTTACCGCTAATTCAGCAATATGGTTCCGTTCAAGGGGTATATGAGAACATTAGCGAACTAGACAGTAAATTTAATCGGTATCGTAAAAAGCTTATAGATGGCGAGGAGTTCGCGAAATTAAGTCTTGAACTTGTGACAATTGAGCGCGCGATTCCTGATCTTGATGATTATTCGTTTGCTAATTGCAGGTTAGATATGGATTTAGATCAGTTTAAAGATGAGCTGGATCATCTCGGATTGAGAATCCGCATGTAGAAATAATGGTTGGTTAACAAATCCTAAATAAAAAAAGCGCCTTGGATTGAAAAGGCGCTCATTTTAATTAGGATTTGATAGAAGATAAGGACGTTTTTATCATTTGTTTTGCTGAATCGCTTTTCGCGCTAGCTCGTCAGCCATTTTATTTTTTGAGCTTGGGATCCATTTAATGAAACAAAGGTCGAATTGATCAACTAACGCCAAGCATCGAATTAAGTAGGGTTGATAACCTTTGTTTTTGACATATCTGCCGTCGACTGCGCTACTGACTAGCTGTGAATCTGTCCGAACGGAGATTGTGCGGAACTGTTTATCTATACAAAGCGTAAGAGCGTGAATTAACGCTTCAAATTCTGCTTCATGGTTTGTGAGCGTGCCAAGCGGGAGAGAAGATCGAATGACACTTCCTTCTGCTTTAACGAAAACACCTGCTCCAGAGGGACCAGGGTTACCTGCGCTTGCTCCATCTACATACACTTCAATCATGTGCCTTTCCTCCCCTGTGGGCTGGTCTTGTTGTATTTTATCATAATCATGTTCGTAGAGAGAAGACATACATTTAAGGTAAAAGGAGAAAACTGTTAAGAAGGGACTGTGTGTAGGAGTGAAAAGTATGAAAAAGAAAGAAGTTATGATGGAAGTAGGGTTAATCCTAGATACATATTGTCAGGATTGCTTGCTCAAAAGAGTCAATCAACATGATTACGGTAAATGTCATGCCCAAAAGTTTTGTATTACCGAATGTACAGTTGGAGAAGAATTGAAGCAATTAGGTAAACATTTGACATAGGGAGGGCATAGTCATGGATGTTATAGTGAAATGGAAATACAAAACGCCAAGAGGCCTTTCCTCCTGGATGACGTCAGACGAAGTGCCATTTAATGAAGCGCTTCTTTTGGCACGTGATATTGCTAAAACTGGTCGATCCATCGACCTTTACTTTCTTGATAATAGGGGAACGAAATGGTCTGTTAAGGAATTGGAAACATACATGACCAAAAAACAAGAGCGACCAGCTTCAATTGAGGTTATTTTCGACGGTAGTTTTGATAAAGAAACAAAGAAGGCTGGATGCGGAGCGGTTATTTATTATTATGAGGGTAGGCAGAGAAAACGCATACGAATAAATAAAGCGATGGATTATCTTGAAAATAATAATGAGGCCGAATATGCATCGTTATGGTTAGGTCTTCAAGAAATAAAATCAATCGATGTTGAGGATACAGAGATCCTCATCAAAGGTGATTCCCAGGTGGTGATTAACCAGCTTGGAGGAGAATGGGCCGTGTATGAACCACTCTTAACGAGGTGGATGGATCGCATTGAAGATACGCTACGTGATCTTAGACTTCAACCTGTGTACAAGCATATTTCTCGCGAAGAGAATAAAGAGGCGCATCGTTTAGCCAAACAAGCGCTTAAGGGTACAGAAATTAGTAGTTCCATTGAAGTTGATAACGAATAAGAGAAGCAGCGCAATGCTGCTTCTCTTATTCGTTTGCTTCTCTTAACTGCGTTTCACATTTTTCGATTAATTCACTAGAAAATTCATAGAACTGTTCATTCGTTCCCGATTTATGTGAGAGCGCTTGTTGGAACTGTTCTTTCGCTTGATTTATCGCATCCTGTGCCGCTTGTAACTGGTTACCATTCATGCTTTTCGTTGCCTGGCCGACGAGATGCTGAGCTGATTTAATGGACATTTCAATTTGTTGCAAATCAGAATATGGTTCTGACATACTATCCCACCTTTACGATTCATTCAAGAATAGTATGACCATGAGTCTGCTTTTTAAACCAAAGGGTTTATCGTGATTTAGCGTCTATCTCATCGGAAAATGACATGAAAAAAGGAACTGATGATTTCATCAGTTCCTTTTGAAAATTATATTTTAGAGTTTGTTTACGTTAGCAGCTTGAGGTCCGCGATTTCCTTCAACGATTTCGAAAGAAACGTCTTGGCCTTCTTCAAGTGTTTTGAAACCTTCATCATTGATTGCTGAGAAGTGTACGAATACATCGTCAGCTCCGTCGATTTCAATGAAACCGAATCCTTTTTCTGCATTAAACCATTTTACTTTACCGTTTTGCATGTTTGTTCCTCCTAAAAGCTTAGCACAATCTTTGTGCACTTTAAAATTCAACCATTCACTGGAACATTGAATAAGAGATATTCGATGTGTACGAGATTAGTGCACGAAAAATCGAAATCAAAGTCTCAATCAAATATCCTATGTGATAAATGGTTAACTACAATATAACGTCTCATTAGAAAAATGTCAAGACTATCAACTGATTAAAACATAATCCTTAACGGGAAGAATAAAGTTGGGTAAGATGGAAATTGGAAAGATGCATTCTTACATATGGAGGGGTTCTATGAAGCCGGAAGTAAAATTTAAAAGTGATATTGATATTGCACAGGAATCTAAGATGACTCGCATCTCTACAATTGCCGAGCAGCTAGGATTATATGAGAATGAATGGGAACCTTATGGTCATTATAAAGCAAAGATTACATTAAATGCGATGAAACGTTTGAATGAAAAGCCCTCTGGAAAAGTCGTCCTTGTAACAGCGATCAATCCTACTCCTGCAGGGGAAGGGAAAAGCACTGTAACAGTTGGTTTAGCGCAGGCACTAAATCGAATCGGTGAAAAAGCCATCGTTGCCATGAGAGAACCTTCACTTGGTCCGAGTATGGGGATTAAAGGAGGTGCAGCTGGAGGTGGTTATTCACAAGTAATGCCGATGGAAGATATTAACCTCCATTTTACTGGAGATTTACATGCGATAACGTCTGCACATAATGCTTTATCTGCCCTTATCGATAACCATATTCATCAAGGAAATGAAATTGGTTTTGATACGAGGCGTGTCACTTGGAAGCGCGTTGTGGATTTAAATGACCGAGCATTACGTAATGTCATTGTTGGTCTAGGCGGCCCTACACAAGGTGTACCTCGTGAAGATGGGTTTGATATTACAGTAGCCTCTGAAATCATGGCGATTCTATGTCTAGCTTCAGACATAACTGATTTAAAGAAACGTCTTTCATCAATTGTAGTAGGATATAGCATGTCAAAAGAGCCGATTACTGTTGGGGATTTAGGTGTAGAGGGAGCGATTACACTTCTTTTAAAAGATGCGATGAATCCGAATCTTGTTCAAACGTTGGAGAATACTCCAGCCCTAATCCACGGTGGCCCTTTTGCTAATATTGCTCATGGATGTAACAGCGTGGCAGCAACCAAAATGGCGCAAAAGCTTTCTGACTATGTGATTACTGAAGCAGGATTTGGGGCTGATCTCGGAGCTGAAAAGTTTTTCGATATTAAAACTAGAGCTGGCGATATTGATCCTGCAGCAACCGTAATTGTAGCAACCATTCGAGCCCTTAAAATGCATGGCGGAGTACCAAAAGATAACCTAAAAAAAGAAGATGTTGGTGCGCTAAAAGCTGGACTATCAAATCTGGAACAGCATGTCTCTTCAATAAAAAAATTTGGTGTACCATATGTTGTTGCCATTAATCGGTTTCTAACAGACACGGATCTAGAAATGAATACTCTCTTAGAATGGTGTAAAGAAAATGATATCCCTGTAGCGCTAACAGATGTATGGGCACGAGGAGGAGAAGGCGGCGTAGAGCTCGCAGAAACGTTATTAAACGAAATGGAACGAACTGAAAATCAGTTTAAGCCTCTTTATGATCTTGATTGTTCAATGACTGAGAAAATCGAAACGATCGCTAAAGAAATTTACGGTGCTTCGGGGATAGAATTGTCCTCTAAAGCTAAGAAACAAATGAAAGAATTCGAAGAAAATGGTTGGGGGAAACTTCCTGTTTGTATGGCAAAAACACAATATTCTCTATCGGATGACCCTTCGTTACTCGGAAGACCTTCTGGCTTTACGATAACCATTCGCGAATTCCGTCCTTCCATTGGAGCCGGATTTATCGTAGCATTAACCGGGAACGTAATGACGATGCCGGGATTACCTAAAAAACCAGCGGCCCTTAACATGGATGTTTCTGAAGACGGAACAGCAATTGGGCTTTTCTAGAAAGAGTGGATATACGATGTCGAATACAGCTTTAACAAAAAAATTAATACGTGATTCAAGAACGACCAAATCAAGCTTCGTACTACCTTCTGACACAAATACACATGGAACCTTGTTTGGTGGAAAGCTAATGTCTTACATAGATGACATTGCTGCCATAGCTGCATCTAAGCACGCTAGATCAGCAGTAGTTACTGCATCAGCTGACTCAATTGATTTCCTTAGTCCTATTCGTGAAGGTGAAGTAGTCAGCTTAGAGGCCTATGTAAGTTGGACACACAATACTTCAATGGAAGTGTTTGTGAAAATATTTGCCGAAAATGTGTTAACAGGAAGAAAGAAAGTGTGCGCAACGTCCTTCTTAACTTTCGTTGCTCTAGATGAAGAGAGTATACCTGCAAGAGTGCCTGAAGCAATGCCTGAGACAGAAGAAGAAAGATTTGTGAATGATGGTGGACTAGAGCGTATGAAGGCAAGAAAAGCGAGAAGAAAACACTCGCAAACATTAGCCAGTGAATTTGGTTCATTTTCTTAAGAAATAAGCTGTTTTTACTTAAATTATCGATTGTTGTCTCATTCGACTGGTTATCAAAGAGCATGAATGAGCTAAAAATCAACTGCGTTAAACATAGCTAAAAAAGATCTGCAAATATGCAGATCTCATGTTTCAAACCCGAGAATAAAATTGTTTTGCCGATCCTGAATTTGCTGTTGCGCTCGATTAAGGGCGTCACGCTGTTCAGGATTTGCACTGTGAATCATTTTATCTAATTCTCCGGACATTCGCTCAAGTAATTGCTGTGTTTCAGTATAGCTATTATCAGTAATGGCTGATTGCTGTTTGGTAGCAAGCTGAAGCTGTTCATCGGCATATTCAACTAGCTCATGAGCGTTTTTTAACATTTCCTCTAGTTTTCGGTATGTGGACAATGTGCACATCTCCTTTTCGTAATTGGTCACGATTAGTATTGACAGGAAAGACACTTTTATGAGAAACAAGGGGAAATTCCGGGTGTGGAAGTGATATACTAAGACAAGCAAAAAGAAAGGCGTGAATCAAGTTGGCAAGTGAATTATATGCAGGAGAAATGGCGACGCTACGTGTCGCACGTATACAAGAATACGGATATTTTCTAACAAATGGATTCGAAGACGTTATGCTTCATAAAAAAGAAGCTAAAAATAACTATGAAGAAAATGATGAAGTTGAGGTGTTTTTGTACCATGATCATCAGGGGAGACTTTCAGCAACTGAAACAATACCAACTGTTACAGTTGATTCTTTTTCGATTCTAAAGGTCGTAGAAGTGAAAAGAAGCCTTGGGGTTTTTGTTGATATTGGTATTCAAAAGGACATGCTGTTATCAAAAGATGATTTACCTTATGATTGGGCAACTTGGCCAGCAATTGGTGATGAATTGTATTGCGGACTAAAGCTCGATAAAAAGCAGCGTCTATTTGCAGATTTAAGTAAATTTGAAGAAATACAGGAGCTTTCTAAATCAGCACCGGCAGAATGTAAAAATGATGAAGTAGAAGGCCTGGTTTTTCGCTTTCTAGAAGACGGTGTTTCAATTTTAACCAATGAAGGATATCTTGCTTATCTTCATAAGGATGAGATGAAGGATCAAGTGAGACTTGGCCAGCGTCTTACAGTGAGGATCACGTTTGTTAGAGAAGATGGACGTATAAATGTATCCACAAGACCACTTGTTAAAGAAGCAAGACTTGAGGACTCTGAACGTTTAGTTGCTTATATGCAAGAGCGTGACAATCGGATGCCATATACAGACAAAAGTGATCCAGAAGCCATAAAGAGTGAGTTTAACATCAGTAAAGCTGCTTTTAAGCGAGCTATGGGGAAACTTATTAAAGAAAAGAAAATTGAACAAAAAGACGGTGTAACGTTCCTTAGAACGTAATATGACATCTTTTTCTTCGTGTAATGGGTGCTTACGAGCGGATACTATATGTAAGCTCCTAGAAAGGGGGCATGTCATTGGACATTACTGACTATGACAAAGCTCTATATTACACACATCATTGTGCTTGCATTGAATTAAGTATCCTGATGATGAAGACAGAAGACGATATTCTTTCGAAGCGAATTGAGCATTTTGTTCATGCGTTTATACGTGAAACTGAATTTTTGAAGGTGAAAGAAGCGCGAGACACACTTCTTACCTATATAGACTATGTGTATCGAATGGAACCTGAAATGAGCGATATGACAGCAATAAATCAGACTTTTGACTGACCCTAAACTACCCGGGTCAGTTTTTTTTGTGGCATAAAAAGGTTTAAAATTGTCGAATAGGGTATAATTGTAGTAAAAAATAAGGAGCAGGTGAGAAATATGAATCAACAGCAGCTGCACAGTGTACTTGAAAGCATGCGATTACCCAATGGAGCTTATGTTGCAAGTACATCCGATGATTACGACTACGTTTGGATCAGAGATGTATGCTATGCGGTTATGCCATATTTAAATTCAAAGTGTTCACGATATGAAAAAGCTTATCATGCGCTGCTCACATTATTGAGAAAGTATGAATGGAAAATCGATATTCATACGGAGCAGAAACCACATTACTTACATGAATACATTCATGCCAGATACACAAGAGATCTTGAGGAAATTCCTGTTGAATGGGGTCATGCACAAAATGATGCAATAGGAATATTGCTGTTTGGTATAGGACAAGGAATTCAAAATGGAAAGCCTATGCTAAGGGACAAAGTCGATCATCGCATCGTTCAGAAGCTTGTCGACTACTTAGAATGTCTAGAATACTGGAAAAGCCCAGACAACGGCATGTGGGAAGAAAATGTAGAAGTTCATGCATCAAGTGTCGGAGCATGTGTTGCAGGATTAAAAGCAGTAAATACGCTCGTTAATGTTCCCTCTTATATGATTGAAAAGGGTCAGGAAGTCCTAAATGAACTTCTGCCTTGTGAGAGCGAAACGAAAGAAGCCGATTTAGCGCTATTATCCTTAATTTATCCTTTAAATGTTGTAACAAGAGAACAAGCCATTCAAATTGTAGATCGTATCACGGGACAACTCGAGCGAAAACGCGGAGTTATTCGTTATGAAAACGATGTTTATTATAATGAAGGTAGTGAAGCAGAGTGGTGCTTCGGATTTCCTTGGCTCGGTTTATGTTATGAGCAGCTGGGTGAACTAGATAAAATGAATGAATATTGGACGAAAACCATGAGTATTACACCTGAAAGTGGTAAAATTCCAGAACTTTATATTGGTGGTACTGATATTCCAAATAAAAACACTCCCCTTGCATGGTCTATTTCGATGGCATACCAGCTACAGGTTCGAATGAACGAAATGCAAGAGAATGTATCATAACTTAAAAAAGTTTTTTTCAAAAATGATATGTTCGCTTATATTGTTGCTCATTCGATTGAAACGTTCATTAATATAGCCATTCTAAAGGTTGCGGTTTATCCGCAACCTTTTTTCTATGAGATATGAATCAAAAAGCATTTTTTATGAAATATTATTCCGTTATTTGTCGAAAAAAGCATGTATTTTTCGACAAATATTTTTTTTGAAGGAATGACCATATTACATGTCGAATCTTTAGGATGTAGAGGATAACTATGGTGGAATCCCTATATTTATCAATGAGAGCGAGGTGCCGCAATGACTGTATCGATGCCGACAGATTACGATCGGTATTTATTTCATCAGGGAAATTTATTTCAGGCTTATCGTTCAATGGGCGCCCATTTAAGGGAAGAAGACGGACGATTTGGAGTCAGGTTTACAGTCTGGGCTCCTCACGCTGCAGCCGTATCTGTAACAGGGAATTTTAATCAATGGGATCCCACATCGCATCGAATGGAGAAAATCGAAGAGTCCGGTCTCTGGTCGTTATTTGTAGAAGATCTATCAGAAGACGAACTCTACAAGTATGCTGTCGAAACAGGTGCAGGCGAGATTCTAATGAAATCTGATCCGTATGCATTTTATTCAGAGTTAAAACCGAAGACAGCATCTATTGTTAAAAAAGTCGATGAGTATGATTGGCAAGATGCAAAATGGATGAACAAAAGAAAGAAAACGGCTCCTTATGACAGCCCGCTGTCGATTTATGAAGTTCATCCAGGGTCCTGGCGTAGAAAAGAGGACGGCTCTTATTATTCTTATCGGGATCTTATGGACGAGCTCATTCCTTACGTAAAGGAACTCGGTTACACGCACATTGAACTAATGCCCGTTATGGAGCATCCTTTTGATCGATCTTGGGGATATCAGATTACCGGCTATTTTTCTGTAACAAGTCGGTTTGGACAACCGGATGATTTAAAAGCATTTATTGATCGATGTCACCAAGAAGACATTGGTGTACTGCTTGATTGGGTACCTGCTCATTTTTGCAAAGATGCGCATGGACTAGGTCAATTTGATGGAGGTCCTGTTTTTGAGCCATCTGATCCTGCTCGTGCTGAGCGACATAATTGGGGAACGTACAATTTTGATTATAGTAAACCAGAAGTTGTCAGTTTTCTTATTTCAAATGCGTTGTTCTGGTTTGACTACTACCATATAGATGGTTTAAGAGTGGATGCTGTATCACAGATGTTACTTTATCATCATGACCATGAAAGTGGTGGCGTTGAAGGCGAGAACTCTGCAGCCAAGGAATTCATTCAGAAACTAAATCGGACGGTATTTGAACAATACCCGAATGTGCTGATGATGGCAGAAGAATCAACCGACTACCCGCTTGTAAGTGCTCCGATCCATGAAGGTGGGCTCGGCTTCAATTATAAATGGAACATGGGATGGATGAATGACGTACTGAAGTATATGGAGCTCCATATGGATGATCGAAAGCATCATCACAATTTATTAACTTTTTCGTTTTTTTACGCTTTTTCTGAGAATTATCTTCTTCCTCTTTCTCATGATGAGGTCGTACATGGGAAGAAGTCATTGTTGAATAAAATGCCAGGTGATTATTGGCAGAAGTTTGCCAATCTTCGAACGCTTTACGGGTACATGATGGCTCATCCAGGAAAGAAACTGCTTTTTATGGGTGGAGAATTTGGTCAGTACGATGAATGGAAAGATTTATCTGAACTAGACTGGATGGTTTTGGACTATGACATGCATAGTAAGGTGAATGCCTATGTAAAAGATTTGAACCACTTTTACCTTGATTCAAGGGCCATGTGGCGAATTGACCATGAATCAGAAGGATTTGAATGGATTGATGCGAACGATAACTCACAGTCCGTTCTAACGTTTATGAGAAAAGGAAAAGCGAAGGGCGATTGTGATATCGCCATCATTAATTTTTCTCCTAATGTCTACTATGATTATCGCATTGGTGTTCCATCTTCCGGTACTTATATCGAAATGTTTAATAGCGATCAAGAAAAGTATGGTGGTTCAGGTCAACTTAACGCAGAAATCTTACAAAGCGATAGAAAACCGTATCACAATCAGCCTTGTAGTCTAATGCTTAAAGTACCACCACTTGGAATTGTTATTCTCGGCAAAAAAAATAAAAGCAACCTTGAAAGGAGAAATCGCTATGTCTAAAAAGCGTTGTGTCGCTATGCTACTTGCAGGAGGTCAAGGGACAAGACTTGGAAAGTTAACAACACGTCTTGCTAAGCCAGCAGTCCCGTTCGGAGGGAAATACCGTATTATTGATTTCACCCTCAGTAACTGTAGTAATTCAGGAATTGATACGGTAGGGGTTCTGACGCAATATCAGCCTTACATATTGAATTCGTATATTGGAATCGGGAGTTCTTGGGACCTTGACCGAAAAAATGGAGGTGTATCTGTTCTACCACCATATATGGGACAAAAAGGTGGCGAATGGTATCGCGGCACAGCGAATGCGATTTACCAGAACATGTACTACATTAAACAATATGATCCTGAGTATGTTCTAGTTATTTCAGGTGACCACATCTATAAAATGGATTACTCTGAAATGTTGGATTACCATGAACAGCGCAATGCAGATGCCACAATTGCTGTGCTTGAAGTGCCATGGCATGAAGCAAGTCGCTTCGGAATCATGAACACGGATGATGAAGATCGTATTGTCGAGTTTCAAGAAAAGCCTGCTGAACCGAAAACTAACCTTGCCTCTATGGGGATTTACATTTTTAACTGGAAAGCGCTTGAGAAATATTTAACCGAAGATGAGCAAAAGTCAGATTCATCAAATGACTTTGGTAAAGATATCATTCCGGCTATGATTGAAGATGAAAAGAACGTTTTCGCATATTCGTTCAACGGTTATTGGAAAGACGTTGGTACGTTACAAAGTTTATGGGAAGCCAATATGGATTTACTTGATGATGATCCAAGCTTAATTCTAAATGATCCTGCCTGGAAAATTTATTCAGTTAACCCGAACCAACCACCTCAATATATCGCACCTCAAGCAAAGGTAACGCGTTCTCTTGTTAATGAAGGATGTGTTGTATATGGAGAAGTGTATCGTTCCGTATTGTTCTATGGTGTGCATGTTGGCCTTGGAAGCACAATTAAAAATTCGATCATAATGCCAAATGTGAAAATTGGCGCGAATGTAACGATTGAGAACGCTATCGTAGAAAGTGGAACGGTAGTAGAAGATGGCATGACACTAGGATCAAGCGATGGTTCGATCTCGTTAATTGCAGATGGCGAAATTGTATCGGTACCAAAATAGAGTAGGGGGATGAAACGATGAAAAAAGTAGTAGGAGTTATTAACCTCGTAGATGAAAAAAACACGCTGAGTGAGTTAACCGATCATCGGAGCTTTGCCTCTGTTCCATTTGCAGGGCGGTATCGACTCATTGATTTCTCATTATCGAATTTAACAAACGCAGGAGTGAATACAGTTGCCGTATTCACTCGTGAAAAATACCGTTCTTTATTTGACCATTTAGGATCCGGACGCGAGTGGGATCTAGATCGTCATCAAGGAGGTCTTTTCTTTCAGCCTCCAGCAGATGAAGAGCGCAGAAGCACTGGAGATATTCACTCTTTTCATGAAAACCTTTCCTTTTTCAAAAGAAGCCTTTCCCATTACGTTCTCGTAACAAATGGTCAGCTCGTTTGGAATGTTGATTTCGATCAGATCATTGAAGAACATGAAGCTCAGAACGCCGATATCACTGTTGTCTATAAGCCGTGTGATGATCCTTATACGAGCGGAAGTCATTACAATGTGCTTTATACAAACGATGATGAGCGCGTTGATCGCTTAAACCTTGGGGTTGAGCCTCTTCCAGGAGATAACGTTTATTTAAACACTTTTCTGATGAAATCTTCTCTTCTAATTTCCCTCGTGGAAGATAGTATTGAATCAGGTAAGCATGAATCAATTAATGAAGCAATTGCCGCAAGTCTGGATCGCTATCATGTGCATGCGCACCATTTCGGTGGATATGTAACATTTATTGATAGTGTTGAAAGCTACTATCGCTACAGTATGGAAATGCTTGATCCAAACGTGACGCAGGAACTATTTTACAATACGGGCCCTATTTATACGAAGGTAAAACACGAATCGCCAGCTAAATACCTTGAAAGCTCCACCGTATCGAACTCATTAATCGCAAACGGTTGTACGATATCAGGGACAGTCGAAAATAGTATTTTGTTTAGAGGTATCCGCGTTGGAAAAGGGGCTGTGATTCGAAATAGCATTATCATGCAAAAGTGTGAAATTGGTGAAGGAGCCGTTATCGAGAATGTGATTCTTGATAAAGACGTTTCCGTTTCGCCTAATGAGACAGTGACTTCTGAAGATCAGCCGAGAGTTATTGCTAAATCCACCGTCATCTAGTAGGAGGAAGTTGAAATGAATGTATTATTTGCCGCTTCTGAAGGTCATCCCTTTATCAAAACAGGGGGATTGGGTGATGTAATAGGCGCCCTTCCAAAGGCCCTTCAAAAGCAGGGAGCGAATGTATCCGTAATTTTACCTAAATATCAAGATATGAATGAAACGTACAAAAGTCAGCTTGAACTGAAAGAAACGATCACAGTTTCTGTAGGTTGGCGCGATAAGTATTGCGGAATTGAAATGCTCAAGCTTGATGGAATTACCTATTATTTCATTGACAATGAGTATTATTTTAAGCGTAGCGGTAGCTATGGTTATTTTGATGATGGAGAACGCTTTTCATTCTTCTGTAAAGCTGTATTAGAAGCGATTCCGTATTTAGAAGAGCAACCGGACATTCTTCATTGTCATGATTGGCAAACAGGGATGATTCCTGTTTTGAAAAAAGCTCATTACCGAAATCATCCTTATTATGAAGGGATGAAAGTGGTATATACCATCCATAACCTTCGTTACCAGGGAGTGTTTCCAAAAACAATCCTTCATGATTTGCTCGACTTAAGTGAACTCCACTTCAATAATGAAGGTGTGGAATTTCATGGGAACGTTAGCTTTATGAAAGGCGGACTGCTTTATGCAGATTATATTACAACGGTAAGTCCTGCCTACGCAGAAGAAATTAAGCAACCATACTTTGGTGAATACTTGGATGGTGTTATGAGAAAAAGAGAAGATGAATTTGTTGGGATTATTAATGGAATTGATACAGAACTTTATGATCCTGCTACAGATACAGCACTTTCTTATTCCTATCACGCAACACATTTACTTAAAGAAAAAAACAAAACAGATCTTCAGAAAAAGCTGGGCTTACAAGTAGGAGAGGGAATACCTGTCCTGGCTCTTATCACAAGACTCGTAGAACAAAAAGGAATCGATCTTTTCTTTAGAGTTCTTCCTCAAATCATGGAGGAAAAGGTTCAGGTTGTCGTTCTTGGAACGGGTGATGAGCACTACGAGCATATGCTGCGAGAGGCTGAAGCTCGTTACCCAGGCAGGTTTAGCGCGAATATTTACTTCGATGACGGGGTTGCTAGACAGCTTTATGCTGCCTCCGATTTATTCCTAATGCCTTCTCAATTTGAGCCATGTGGAATCAGTCAGCTGATTGCTTTAAGATACGGGAGTCTACCGATCGTTCGAGAAACAGGTGGGTTAAAAGACACCGTACTACCTTATAACCAATTTACCGGTGAAGGCCACGGTTTTAGCTTTGCGAACTACAATGCTCACGAAATGCTAGATACAATTAATCTTGCTCTAGATCTTTATCATCATAATGAAATCACATGGAGAAAATTAGTCGTGCGAGCGATGCGTCTTAATTACTCATGGGAAGCTTCATCGGCGAAATACATGAATTTGTACAATAATCTATTAAAGTAATGCTCATATATTCCGATAAGAGAAGCAGGGGAATTATTCCTCTGCTTCATTTTTGATTCGGAAAGTGACCAGGCTTCATTGATGAGTCATTTGAACGAGACAAAACGTGTGAATTCACGATGATTCTTACCAGCTATTACATAGACAGATTATGACTTAGATAGGAGAAAGAGCCTTATGTTTACATGCTCAAAATGCAACGTGATTCCAGATATCCCTTCTTCTGGTTACTTAGAAATCGTTACAGCTGTGCCGCAACTTCAACGAAGTTTAAATGAATTGATGTTCCATAGTGAATCTTTGAATTCTCTTACAGTCTCCTATCAAAATTCGGAATCCCTGCTTGAAATTTGTCATCGCATCAGTTCTCATTTTAATGATGCGGCAAAACAAATGTTTTTTTGTGGAACGGGAACAGTGGATGGAATAAAGAGGAGCTCAGTTCTTTCATTTCCTCAATTTTATTCAAGGCTCAAACATCCAGATTTTATAGAGGTTATGAGAAATTCTCTCTTTACTAGCCATATGCAGCCCATCATCACACTTGATAATAATGATATTACAGGGTATGAATTCTTGATGCGGCCGACTAATGAGCGCTATCCTTTTTATCCAAATGAATTATTCGATATGGCTAGACAATCTGGTCTTCAAGCCTTTCTTGACAGCACTGCAAGAATTGCTTCTATTAAAATTAGTGCGTCGCATCTTTCAAAAGGCATTAAACGCTTCATTAATTTTCTCCCTTCTTCGATTTATGATCCAGCTCATTGCTTACGAACAACTTTCCAAACTGTTGAAGCGTACAATCTCGATCCAAGAGATTTAGTATTTGAAGTAGTAGAAACTGAAAAGATTGACGAAGTAGATCATTTAAAACAAATCTTTCGCTCATATCAGCAAGAAGGAATGAAAATGGCGCTAGATGATGTAGGCACTGGATACGCTACGAAAGAAATGCTCCTTCAGTTGAAGCCCGACTATGCGAAGATTGACCGCAGTGTTATTTCTCATTGCGATCAAGATTCTGAAAAACAAGAGAAACTGATCGAAATGATTTATCTATCAAAGGAAGAGGGGATTACGTTACTCGCGGAAGGAATTGAACGTAAAGAAGAAGCTGATTTTTGTAGGCAAATGGGAATACCGCTTGGACAAGGCTATTATTTTGGGCGTCCGGCTGAACGACCAATAGATTCCATACAAGTTTAATATTAAAAGAAGGGGTTTCCCTTCTTTTTCTTATGGAAATTTCTTCTCAAAACCGATATGCTTACGAAAGATTACTAAATTGAGGTGACAGGATGCTAACTTTTTATCGGCGTTATGCGCGAACAGCTTTTGATATTGGACTTATCGTGTTAACGGTTTTTTTAATTATGCTTGTCTCAAGTTTCTTATTTGAAATTGCGGCACCGATTATCGTAGGGTACATTATTTTTCTAGTTATCGAACCTTTCGCTCGGTTTCTAAATCGGAAGGGAATAGGCAAAACAGCTGCAACTACTATTTCCACGCTTGTTTTTGTATTAATCGTGGTGAGCGTAGTCTTTCTAGCAGGCGCGATTTTTGTTCTTCAATTGCAAAACTTAATCAGCCTTATTCCTGGATACGTTGCGAAATTCCAGGATCAAATTATGAACTATGTGCATTGGGGGCAGCTCCAGTTAAACGCCTTACCTCCAGATGTACTAGAGAAGGCGCAAGATTTTTCACTAACGCTCGTTGAGAAAGCATCCATTATGTTGACGACTTTATTAAATAGCGTGTTTGCTTTTGTGACGTCCATTCCAACGCTTGTGATTAATTTCATTATTGGAATTGTTCTCGCGTATTTTTTAAGTATTGAGATTGAAATGTGGAAGCGAATTGCGGCGAAGCGAACACCAAATACATTTAAGACGGCTTATTTCTTCCTGAAGGAAAATGTATTAAGCGGAATCGGAGCGTATTTAAAAGCGCAGCTAAAGCTTATTACGATCACATTTGTACTCGTTCTATGCGGGCTATGGATATTAAGAGTGGATAATGCATTCACACTCGCGCTTTTATCTGCTTTTTTCGATCTTCTTCCGCTTCTTGGCGTTTCGGCGATCTTCATACCATGGGCAATCTATCTTCTTGCGGTAGGACAAACCTCTCTCGCAGTATCCCTATTGATTCTACTTGGGGTGGTTATGCTAGTGAGACAAATCATGGAGCCGAAAATTACGGGAGATTCACTAGGTGTATCTGCGTTTACAATTCTTTCATTTATGATTATTTCTCTTTCACTATTTGGAATTGCAGGAGTCGTATTATCACCGATTTTGCTCATTCTCATTAAAGCGTTATATGATCACGGATATTTAAGTAAATGGATCCATCTTCCTAGTGAGGAATTCATAGATCCAGAGGAAAGACGGTAGGAAGGAAGAACGGAAGTGAAGCGATTAGGAAGCTTAATTATCATAACAATCTTTATTAGTGTGTTAATAGGTGTATTTCTTCAGAAAACACCAGATTCTTTTTCCCAACCGCTGAAAAAATCTGAAGTTCCAGAGGAATATATCGACCTTTACAGAGAAGCTGGTGAAGAATACGACGTTCAATGGGAGCTTTTAGCAGCGTACATCGCGTTGAAACAAAATTCTCGACGATGTCAACATTAGAAAGCCCTAAGGGTGCCATCGGCCATTACCAGTTTATGCCGTTAACCTGGATTGGTTGGAGCTATGGGGGTAGTCGTCTTGGAGAACTGGATAAGGATGATCTAGTTGATATTACAAATTTAGATCTTATTCAAAAGTACGGTGGGTATGGGAAAGACGGAAATGGAGACGGTAAGGCAGATCCATATAATCTGACGGATGCTGCTTATACTGCCGCTAGCTACTTATCTGCTAATGGTGCAAGTGAGGGGAGACTGAAGAGTGCCTTATTCGCTTATAATCAGAGTGATGAGTATGTGGATGAGGTGCTTTCATTTTATAAAGAATACAGAGAAAATGTTTCTGTAGTGAAGTTAGATCCTTAATTCAATGTAATGGTACAGCGCTGTTACATATGATAAAATCACGATTAGAAGGGGGCGATTGCATGAAGATTGTTTCAATCGAACCGACACCAAGTCCAAATTCGATGAAAATTAACTTAAGTGAAGAGCTAGAACCTGGAGACACAAGGCAGTATAAGCTTGATACTGACATATCTAATGCTCCAGATTATATTCAAAAATTAATGGCCGTTCCCGGTGTGAAAGGTCTTTATCATGTGATGGATTTTATAGCGCTAGAACGGAATGCCAAATATTCATGGGAAGAGATCCTTCCAAAAGCTCGTGAGGCATTCGGAGAGATTAATGAAGAAACCGTCGCGACAAATCAGTCGTCGATAGAAGACTTTGGAGAAGTGAATGTGTTTATTCAAATGTTTCGCGGTATTCCAATGCAGGTGAAGCTTGTAGAAGGTGAGACTGAGCATCGTTTTGGTTTGCCTGACCGATTTATGGAAGCTGCTATGAAAGCCTCTTCAGCTTCTGAAAACATGGTGATGGAACGTGAATGGAAAGAACAAAGTCCACGGTACGGATCACCTGAAGAAGTTGGACAAGAAGTTACCGAAGAAATAGCGGCGACGTATAGTGAAGAGCGTCTTTCGGATCTTGTTACTGCAGCATTCTCAGATCAAAATGCTTCTCCAAAGCAAGAGAAAAAGGTCGTTACACTAGAAATGCTAGATGACTCAGATTGGAAAGTAAGATACGCAGCACTTGATCGCATGGATCCAGAAATGAATGATTTGCCGGTACTGGAGAAGGCGCTACACGATGAAAAAGCTTCTGTACGCCGCCTGGCGGTTGTTTACCTTGGTATGATTGAATCAAAGGATGTTCTTCCGCTTCTTTATAAAGCTTTGCGTGATAAATCTGTTACGGTTAGGCGGACAGCCGGCGACTGCATGTCAGATTTAGGTCATGTTGAAGCCATTCCTGAAATGATAGAATCGTTGCAAGATCGAAATAAGCTTGTTCGTTGGAGGGCCGCTATGTTTCTATATGAAGTTGGCGATGAAACGGCGATTCCAGCACTTGAGCAAGCAATGGACGATCCAGAATTTGAAGTGAAGATGCAGGCGGGTATGGCATTAGAACGGATAAAAGGCGGAGAAGAAGCTAAAGGCTCTGTCTGGCATCAAATGACTCAAGCAAGAAAATCGAATTAACGGAGGTATAGGATATGAATCCATACGAAGAATATATGCGCCAGATGGCACAGCCGATGCGAGATGAGTTAACATCAGCTGGTTTTGAAGAGTTAACGACTGAGGAAGAAGTATCCGGCTTTATTACAGAAAAAAAGGGAACATCACTTGTTTTCATTAATTCTGTTTGCGGATGTGCAGCAGGTCTTGCTCGACCAGCTGCTCGCGAAGCGATTGAACATGACAAAAAACCTGAGCATCTTGTGACGGTTTTTGCAGGACAAGATCGTGAAGCAACAGGTAAAATGCGTGAATATTTGGAAGGATATGAGCCGTCATCACCTTCTATCGCTCTCTTAAAAGACGGCCAGGTGCTTCATTTCATTCCTAGAGAAGAAATTGAAGATCATGAAGTGGAAGAAATCGTTGCGAATTTGACAGGAGCTTTTGAACAATATTGTTAAAGACAAACTCCACTCACTCGAGTGGAGTTTTGTCTCTACTTAATGGGAGGGAATTGAGAATGGATCACATATTTGAACTACAAGGAAGCTGGAAGGGTGGACTTTCTGGCGAAGGTAAGATTCAGACTGAAAACCTAACAACAGAAGTATCGATCCCTACGTCGATGGGCGGCGGAGAGAAAGGAACAAATCCTGATGAGTTACTGTTAAGTTCATCAGCCGCTTGTTATTTCATGACCATTGGACTTTATTTGGAGCGTAATCACATTCCTTTCGAAGATGTTAAAATTTCCTCTAAGCTTAAAGTAAGTGGTGACGGAAAGCTGCACGTAGAGTCAATTCACCATTACCCAGTCATCTATCTTGCGGAAGAGCCGGATGAAGAAATGACAGAGCGTATTCATTCCATTGCTCATCGTGCAGAAGAGGGATGTATGATTACAAGAGCGATTAAAGGAAATGTTAATGTAGTTGTAGAACCAGCTATTAAAAAAGTGTGAGGTTTTTCACTGTCATAAACTTTTTACTGTAGTATGCTAACAACGTCGTGTTTTTTGGGCATGCTCATCTTAGGAGAAAATGGTCAATCTATCGAAGGAGCTAACGGAACTTATATGAAAATGGAAAGCACACTCTTTGCATTTCTTGAGAATTTTATTATAATAATATTTTGGAACGGAAGAGTGACTGGCCACACGGTAACAGTGAAATAAAGGAGATAGAAGTATGAATAAAGACTATCGCGTATTATTGTTTTATAAATATGTACAAATTGATCAACCGGAAGAATATGTAGAAGAGCATCTTGCCTTCTGTAAGGAGCACAACCTGAAGGGAAGAATTCTAATTGCGGAAGAGGGCATTAATGGCACTCTTTCTGGAACAGTAGAAGAAACGCAGCAATATATGGATATGATGCATGCGGATGAGCGCTTTGCTGATTTGTTCTTTAAAATTGATGAAGCGACTGAACATCCATTTAAAAAAATGCATGTTCGCTTTAGATCAGAGCTAGTGACACTTAGACTTGATGATGATCATAATCCGAATGAAGTTGGCGGAAAGCACTTGAAGCCAGCAGAGTGGCGCGAAGCGATGCAACAGGATGATGTGATTATTCTTGATACCCGAAATGATTACGAGTATGATGTCGGTCATTTCCGTGGTGCCATTCGACCAGATATTAAGAATTTCCGAGATCTTCCTGAGTGGGTTCAAGAAAACCTTGCAGACCAAAAAGATAAGAAAATCCTAACCTACTGCACAGGCGGGATTCGCTGTGAAAAGTTCACTGGCTGGATGGTTAAACAAGGTTTTGAAGATGTTAACCAGCTTGATGGTGGAATTGTTACTTATGGTCAGGATGAAGAGACGAAAGGTGAACTATGGGATGGACAGTGCTATGTGTTTGATGGCCGAATAACTGTTCCGATTAATCAAAAAGACCACACTGTGGTCGGTAAAGATTACTTTACGGGTGAACCTTGTGAACGCTATGTTAATTGTGCAAGGCCTGAATGTAATAAGCAAATTATTACATCTGAGGAGAACGAGCATAAATATTTACGAGGCTGTTCACATGAGTGTCGCACATCGCCACGTAATCGTTACGTAGCAGAGCACGGATTAACTCAAGAAGAAGTCGATGAGCGTTTGCAAAAACTCATGCAGGAGCATATCGGGCAAGAAGTATAATCGAAAAAGCTAGCTGTCCATTTGACAGCTAGCTTTTATTTGTCATATCTTATTTTGTTTACTTTAAGAAGGTGATCTACCTTGGAGAGACGGTGCTTTTCAATTTTCTCCATGTATTCATGAAGCGCTAACTCCATCTGACAAAGAGCTTGAAACAAATCGCGATGGCGTAATTCTTTGTTTTCTTGTGAAAGTGCGATATATCCTGTAAGTAAATCTGGCAGTTCAGTTGAAAGCATTCTTTTCACAATATGACGTTCTTCAAGGTCAAGCGGTTCAAGTTTGGGTGAGATTTGCTTGAATAATTGAATGAGTCTAACTGTTCTAGAATGAATAACCCCGTTGATTAACGAATGTGTCGAAATTCGTTCAAGCCGATTAATCTGTTCCTTCAAGAGGGGATCAATTTCCTCTGTTTCTGATTGGGAAGCAATGGATCCTAGTAACGCTAAATCTAAAAGCTTCATTCGTTGAAAAATTCCTGTGAAAAATGGTGATCGTTTTATACTGCGTTTGATGATTCGACCACGATCATTAATGAGAATGGTACCTTGTTTACATTTACCTGCGTCTTTTTTCTCAATGATTTGTCGTTCCCATTGGATAAAAAACTTCTTAGGAGTTGACGTTCTGTTTTTTTGACTATCATATCCAGAGAAAAGGATGAGATTTCGCCTGATTTTTAAATAAATCGTAAAACCTCTCTCAGTACGCTTCCATTTTTGTGGCTTATTCTCCGAAGGATCGAGTTTATCTATAAATTCATCTAACAATTGTTCAGCATATGAAAGGAAGCTTGTGGTGCTCGCATCCTGAAGAAGTGATGCTTCCACCGTTTTAAATTGCGGTGGTAAAAGCTTTTCAAGCCACTGGGGTTCAGAAGAATCGAAAAGCCCCATGCCATTACCTCCTATCGTCAAAGTCGATCGGCTGCCTCAGAGAGCTGTTTCTGCCTCTCTGTTGAGCTATCTAATTTGGATTTCATTTCTTTATTTAATTGATCCATTTCTGTTATAAACTTCTTCCCACTATCGATAATACGTACGTTTGATTTTTCTGTTAAATCAATGGCTTCAAACACATCTTGATAAGCTTTGCGGAAGGATTCAATCGCAATCGCTGGCTTTTCAAGTGTTTTAACCGTTTCTTCTGTATTTTGTTTCAGCATCTCAGCGTTTTTCAGAAGCATCGATTCGGTTGCCTGGTTCACATTTTGTACAGCTGAAATCACTTTTTGTTGGTTTCCGAGAGCCAGCTGAATGGAAGCTGTTACGGTAATGATGTTTTTGGTCATCGTCACTGCATTAAAAATAGCTTCTTCTAGCTTTTCGTTGTTTTCCATGATCAAATCAACCGATGCCATGGATTGTCTTAAGACCATGACAGCCTGTGACATATTTTTCACTCGGCTAACGACTTTTTGTTGAGCCTTTTGTAGGGGAAGAGGGTTCTCTTTCCATTCGTCTTTAGCGGCTTCCTCCTCAAGCATCGTCATAAGCGTCTGACCTAGCTCCATCTGATCTTCCAGTCCGACAATGCGGTCTTTTGCTACATCCTTTAGTTCTTTTAACATAACATTATCTTCTTGTAGCTTATCTTTACCAGTTAAAAGTGATTCAACAATAACTTCTACTTGGGATTCGACCGTTTTGTATTTCTTCGCATATTGCTCGACTTCGTTTCGCCCCATTACTCGATTTAGCAGTTTATTGAATTTACTCTTTTGCAAATAAGAGGGCTCTAAGTCTGAGACATGCTCTCTGAGTTTGTGTAAGTTATCAGGTAAGTCGTTATTCGGTTGGTCAATCATTCCCTTTACAGGACGCTTCAATGCTTCAAGGGATTCCCCAGCGTTGCGCTGGGCATCTTCACCAAGCCCTGATAATGACTGGAGAATCTTATCTGTATCGTCTTCATGATAAAAGCTTTGAATGATCTCTTCAGCCTTTTCACGTTGTGAGTTGATTTTCTCAGGTTGATTACTCATATATGTCACTCCTTCAATTGAATGAATTCGTTAAATTATTCTTCTATCATTCTATACGATTAGATTTCGTGAAAAGTTTCAAAACACCTTCAGCAAAACAATTCCCTTTGAGTGAATCGAGCAAACTCACCTAACTGAAATAGTTGAAAGATGCAAAGTAGGGTGGTATGTTTTAAACGGAATTACTTGTAAATTAGTGATAGGAAGTGAACAAAATGAAAAAAGTCAAATTGTATACACAACCGGCATGTCCACCATGTGAGTTTGTGAAAAATTATTTTCAAATGCATGAAGTGAAATATGAGCTACTAAACATAAAAGAAAACGTTGCTGCGCGCAATGAATTGATTCATGATCACGGTTCTATGTCTACCCCAACGATTGTCATCGACGGCGAAGTCATTATTGGATTTGAACAGGAAAGTATTGATGAACTTCTGAATATTCCATCATCTTGATGATAGATTAATGACTTTGGTGAAAGAGGGTGTCTTAGAATGATTGATAAATTTGTTCGAAATGAGCGTGATCATAAGCTGCTCGAATTAGCTAATAAACATCGAGCAGAACTTAAGGAGAGTGCCACACATATTGATCAGGAAGCGTATATTCCTGATTCCATTATAGCAAGTATGAAAGAATCAGGCTTTACTTCACTTACGATCCCTGAAGAATTTGGAGGTGGTGGTCTTTCTCTTTATGAGCTTGTCCTTGTTCAGGAAGAGCTTGGTAAAGGAGAAGGGTCTGGTGCGCTATCACTCGGCTGGCATCTGGGAGTACTAAAAGATTTAAGCGATCGTAGGCCATGGAATGCTTCAACTTATGAAAGGCTTTGTCGTCATGTTGTGGATGGTACGCTCATAAATCGAGCTCAAACAGAAGAGGAGACAGGTGACCCAACTCGAGGTGGTATGCCTGCTACGATCGCGACTGCGGTCGAAGGAGGATATAAAATAACTGGTCGAAAAACATTTACAACATTAAGTCCTCACCTTAATCAAGTGATTGTCAAAGCAACGTGCGAAGGTGTCCCTACAGATTTCTTAGTGTCCATGAGTCAAGAAGGTGTAGAACTTGAAGGGACTTGGGATGTGCTAGGCATGAGAGGTACCCGTAGTGATGACCTTGTATTGACTGACGTATTTGTTCCTTCTAATGCGCTCCTTGAAACTTATGATAAAAATCGGAAAACAGCTTCATTACCTCCGGCCTGGTTGCTCCATATTCCCGCTGTATACATGGGAATAGCAGAGGCAGCACGGGAAGAGGCAGTTCAATTTGTGTCTTCTTACCAACCGAACACACTTGATGTGCCACTAAAAGATGTACCGCACATTCAAGATAAATTTGGACGAATCGGACTTTCATTAATGGCAGCACGTCATTTTCTATATTCGGTTGCAGAGCAGTGGGATCGTTACCCAGAAGAGCGGATGAACATGCAGGGACAGCTTTTCGCTGCCAAAACGCAAGCAATGAACGCTGCACTGGAAGTTGTTGATCTTTCAATGCGTATTGTAGGAGCACGAAGCTTAATGAAGAAGAATCATCTGGAACGACTTTATCGAGACGTTAGAGCGGGGCTTCACAATCCTCCGAGTGATGAATTATCGTTACAAGTTCTTGCAATGAAGCAATTTCAAGACTAATTATCTTACTCCTTCCCTTTTGGAAGGAGTTTCTTTTTGTTCTCATATGTGGAAGACATCCCTGTGACTCCCTATTGAAAGGGACCTGTCCTTCCTCTATCCTTTATGGCGTGGCAAAAAGCTACTGAAAGGATGAGATATATGAACAAAACGATCATTGCTATGATGATGATGAGTCTCTTTTTTGCTCTGTTTTCTGCACAAACTCATCAGGTAGCGGCCGTGTCATTGATGAAAGTAAAGCCTAAGATTGAGAATGAGGTTAATGAAGAAGTTGTATTAAACGAAACTTTATCTGAACCAGAAACGAAACAGGAGGTTGCCTTATTGCTTAACCTTCCTGTTAAAAATATGAATGATGTTAAGAGAGTAACAAAGGATCAATTTACTGTATCGAACTATTCTGTAGAAGAAATTGAAATGTTGGCCAAATTGGTTAATGGAGAAGCAAGAGGTGAATCGTTTGAAGGGAAAGTAGCGGTAGCTGCTGTAACAGTCAATCGAACACTTTCTGCAAGATTTCCAAATAGCATTAAAGAAGTGATTTTTGAAAGTGGTGCTTATACTGCAGTATCTGACGGTCAATATGATCAAAAGCCAGGAGCAGAATCATATAAGGCTGTCTATGCGGCCCTTAGTGGTAGAGACCCAAGCTCAGGAGCTTTGTTTTATTACAATCCTGATATTGCAACAGACGATTGGATTCGTACAAGGCATATCATCAAAGAGATTGGAAAACATGTCTTCACAAGATAAAATCCTCCTGATAAAGGAGGATTTTATGATATCATCGACGTGTACACACAGTTAGATGAAGGAGTGAAGCGACTATGTCAGAGAAAAAAACGTTTCAGCCAGGAGAAATAGTAACGGCAGGTTATAAAACGGGGAGATATATTGGAGAAGTCGTCGATATGAAGTCCCCCAAAGCTGTGATTAAGGTTCTTGCTGTCATCAAGCATCCAACTCAGGGAGACCTTCATAATCCCAAACAGCTCGATGTTCCTCTTTTTCACCAGCGAAAAGCGTTAGCACAATTCGAGAAAGCGCTCGTTCCAATGTCAGCCATTAACCATTACGAAGGAAATGTTCCTGATTATAACGATTCACTGAAGGAAGCGCTTGAAACACAATCCGCAGAGCTCAAGCACGAAGGCGGAAGATGGGCCGAAGCATCTCTTATCGAAATCGAAAAGCTTAAAGACGACTACTTCCCATCAAGGTAATCTTCTTTACATCAGACTTCGAATCCGGTAAGATATAGTATTGATTTAGGCTCTTGGTTTAGAGCTTGATTGAAGAAGACGTAAAGGGTGGTTTTTGATTTGCAATCAGAAGCTTCAGCATATCAAGTGCTGTTATATTATCAATATGTAGAAATAGAAGATCCGGATTATTTTGCTCGAAAGCATCTTAAGTATTGTCAATCACTCAATTTAAAAGGTCGAGTCCTTGTAGGCAAAGAGGGCATTAATGGAACGGTTTCAGGAACCGTTGAGGATACTGAGCGCTACATGGACGAACTAAAAGCAGATGAACGCTTTCGTGATATGGCTTTCAAAATTGATGAAGCAGAAGGTCATGCCTTTAAAAAGATGCACGTACGTCCGCGCGAAGAAATTGTTTCACTAAAGCTTGAGGAAGATGTAAACCCGAAAGAAATAACCGGGAATTATCTTGAGCCAAAGGAATTTATGGAAGCATTAGAAGATGATGATGTAATTGTTATCGATGCAAGAAATGATTATGAGTACGATATTGGTCATTTTCGCAATGCAATTCGTCCTGATATAAAGGCTTTTCGTGATCTTCCAGACTGGATTGAACAAAATCTTTCGGACCAAAAAGATAAGAAAGTACTAACTTATTGTACAGGTGGAATTCGCTGTGAGAAATTTTCTGGTTACTTAATGAAAAAAGGTTTTTCCGACGTTTCACAGCTTCATGGAGGAATTGTAACGTATGGTAAAGACCCGGAGGTACAGGGGAAATATTTTGATGGCAAGTGCTTTGTATTTGATGATCGTCTTGCTGTTAATGTAAACCGTACCGATGAAGATACAGTTGTAGGGAAATGCTACCATTGTGAGGAGCCAGCAGATACTTATATCAATTGTGCTAATGTACAGTGTGACAAGCTTCACATCGTCTGTGATTCTTGCAAAGAGGAGTATAACCATTATTGTTCTTCTGCATGTGAAGAAGAAGTTCGTATGATCCAATCGTAACGCAGCGGCTAACGCTGCGTTTTTTCTTACAGTGAAACGAGAGAGGAGGCGCGTTAAGATGTGCTTAATTGCTGTAGCTCAAAATGTTCATCCTACATACCCATTTATACTCGTAGCCAACCGAGATGAATTCTACGAGCGTCCAACAAAACCTGCCAACTATTGGGAAGATGTACCAGAACTACTTGCGGGGCGTGATTTAAAGGCTATGGGAACATGGCTAGGGGTTACAACAAACGGAAGAATTGCAGCCCTTACGAATTATCGAGAAGGGAATGAGCAGCCTAAAAGTCTATCAAGGGGTGATCTAACGGCCGATTACTTACGTGATCATCAATCCCCATTATCATACCTAGAAATGGTTCGACAAAAGAAAGATCAGTACAATGGATTTAATTTAATCATAGGAGATTTTAAGAGCCTTTATTATTATTCAAACCGGCAGGATCAAATTTCAAAACTAGAGAACGGTGTTCACGCTGTAAGTAATCACTTACTGAATACGAGCTGGCCAAAGGTTGAGCAGCTTAAAGAAGAATTGAAACACTATTTAAGTGCAGAAAAGAACCTCGATCAAAATCGTCTTTTTGAAATGCTTTCTCATGCTGAGCCTGCACCTGATTATTTATTACCACAGACAGGCGTGCCGATTGAATGGGAAAGGATGCTTTCACCCGTTTTTATTAAGTCGGATCATTACGGAACGAGGGCGCAAACTGTTATTATGGTTTCACAAAATGGAGAAGTTACTTTTGTTGAGAGGTCAGGAGAAGATCAGGAAAATTATTACCAATTTAATCTGGATGAAGCATAATTGCGCTCTAAGTGAATAAATTATGTGTTACCTGTAACTTTTGCCGATAGATCGATGGTGAAAAAGATTCGGGTTTAACAACAGAAAAATAGGGTATTGAGAATTATTACTTATGAGGAGGGGTTTTTTTGAAAAGAAAGCGTCACTATGTTGAAGATCAGCTTTTGCGGGAATCAACCGACATGAAAGAGTACCGAAAATACGATTCTGAAATGGTGACTAAAAAAAGACCAATACTCCGCCAAAATAAAAAGAAAAAACCACTTATTCAAACGCCAGTATAAGCAGGGGAGAGCGCTCCCTGCTTTTTTTCTATGTCAAAAATGGAGTGCTTAACTATGGGGAATAATTTTTTTGTGAAAAAGGGTTGTGTTTTTTTGGGGTCGGTGATAAGATAGGTCTTGTCCTTGAAAAAACACATTAAAAAAAGTGTTGACGAGGCAAAAGAAGTTATTGTATAATAATGAAGTCGCTGTTTAATGGAGGATTAGCTCAGCTGGGAGAGCATCTGCCTTACAAGCAGAGGGTCGGCGGTTCGAGCCCGTCATCCTCCACCATTTATTTTTGATGACTTTCATTAAATTATGCCGGCCTAGCTCAATTGGTAGAGCAACTGACTTGTAATCAGTAGGTTGGGGGTTCAAGTCCTCTGGCCGGCACCACACATGCGGGTGTGGCGGAATTGGCAGACGCGCTAGACTTAGGATCTAGTGTCTTACGACGTGGGGGTTCAAGTCCCTTCACCCGCACCATAGAATATGCGCCCGTAGCTCAATTGGATAGAGCGTCTGACTACGGATCAGAAGGTTAGGGATTCGACTTCTCTCGGGCGCACCATATTGGGGCCTTAGCTCAGCTGGGAGAGCGCCTGCCTTGCACGCAGGAGGTCAGCGGTTCGATCCCGCTAGGCTCCACCATATATATTTTCATGTTTTTGGAGGAATACCCAAGTCTGGCTGAAGGGATCGGTCTTGAAAACCGACAGGGGCTTAGTCGCCCGCGGGGGTT
The DNA here is from genome assembly GCF_056173665.1 of Anaerobacillus sp. QJM3NY_17. Taxonomy (NCBI): domain Bacteria; kingdom Bacillati; phylum Bacillota; class Bacilli; order Caryophanales; family Bacillaceae; genus Anaerobacillus; species Anaerobacillus sp. QJM3NY_17. The sequence continues at coordinate 2,031,064 of NZ_CM149685.1, forward strand.
CGAATCCCTCTTCCTCCTCCATCTTTGCGGGTGTAGTTTAGTGGTAAAACCTCAGCCTTCCAAGCTGATGTCGTGGGTTCGATCCCCATCACCCGCTCCATTTTTTTGGCCCGTTGGTCAAGCGGTTAAGACACCGCCCTTTCACGGCGGTATCACGGGTTCGATTCCCGTACGGGTCACCAACTAAATTTCCATAGACTTTTTGACTCAAGCATACTCAAAGAGATGCTTTTTTTGTTGTTTTCAATTCGGTACGTCTTATCAGAATACAGCATACAGTGACTGTATAAGAGAGGGGATGGACCGAATGTATTATGAAGAACATGAGCACATTGCTTATCATTATGACAACACAGATGCCTACCGTCAGCAACCCGTAGCTCCAACATCGAGCCCACCAGCATCACCGCCTCCTAGACCACAGTCAGCACAAGCTGGAACATTTGCTGTAGATCCGGGATCCATTAGAAGGTGTATGTATCGGTTTACTTATATTTGGATGAGAGGCGGCAATTCATTTTGGTTTTGGCCAGTTTATGTAGGGCGTACTTCTGTTTCAGGGTTTCGCTGGACCGGTAGAAGGTGGGTGTATACAGGCATAAGTTTGAGAAGAATTGATATGTTTACTTGTTAATAGATGGAGCGCTTACATGAAGCGCTCTTTTTTAAAGGCTCTTTCGTAGACATTGTTGCTATAGTGGGTGAATTTTCGCTCAGGGATGCTCGTTTTTCGCGGGGCAGGCGGTTAGCATCCTTCCGCTCCAATCAGCGAAGTTTAGTGTTTAATTCAACAATTGTTTCGAAAGCAACAATCTTTTAAAAAAGAGCCTTTTTGAATGAAAAGCTTCGTTACCATAGCCAAATGAAAATTAATGAAAAATCGTCTAAACTTCTGGCTTTTTTGAGAAGATCATGCGAGAATAATACTAACTATTGATCTTCGAAAGTCAGGTGCACATAATGAAATTCCCTCTTTGGATGAGAAAGTTATTTGTAGCATTTGTTGCTGTTATTACACTTGGAACTGTGGTTCCTACTGGATATCTAGCAGATGACAAAACAGAGTCATCAGAAAATTATCAAGAAGAAAACCATCTTCTTATTGAGCCGAGGGACGAGCCTGATAAGGCGATAGAGCCTCTTGTTGATCAGTATGATTGGCCCATCATAGCTCAGGACGCTTCTTCTTCTGAACTCCTGACGCATTTTGTAAGCTATGCAAGCAATCAATCCGAGCAACTCGGGCTAACAAAATTCGGTGAAACGATCTCAACTCGAGTCGGTAACGAGTATCGAGATGCAATTGTACCTAAAATGACAGAAGCGATCGCTACCTCAGTGCAAAATCTGGATGAGGATACATTAAGGTCACTTCGTTTGACGGACAACCCTTCTGGTGGATACGGAGAACGTATTCTTCATGTATATAATGAACAGAGTGGGGAAGACTTATTGCGTTTTCATGTGAGAAGAGATCATCCCCCACAAGATGGCTATTGGTTTAATTTTCATTACCATGCAGCGAATGATGATTTTGAAGAACATTATGAAGTAGGTAAGATTTATTGGGATAAAAACACTCCGCCTAAGTGGCTCTCGTAAGAGAGGTGCGCGGGGTGTTTTTGGTTGGAGATTAAGGGAGGATCACAACATAGATGGAACTTGTACAATGTATTAGAGATGTTTTCGAAGAAGAGCCTTTAACCGGCTCAGAAAGTGTATTGAATCGTAAATTATTTAAGGAAGGTCATTTCTATCCAGTTTATAAAGATGAGCATCATAGCTGGATTACGCTTGATGATGAAGGAGAGCAGCATATTATTGCTACCGGCACCTCACTCAATGAAGACTTCTGGTTTACTTTTCGGTTTCGCATAGCATAATAAAAAGCCGCATAAAGCGGCTTTTACTTTTTTTTAGGGCGCGCATTTTGCGGGCCTCTTTTTTTATTCATAAGAAGAGCGTCTTCGCCTTCTTTTTCACCTTGCACACCGGCTTTCGGATCATACGCGTTTCGATTTTTCATGTAAGCTCCTCCTCTAATTGGATTCACTTATTAGTATATCCAAATTCGGTTAAAACATCGGATTTTCTTCGATGAACTGGTAGACGTTATCAACTAGCTCATCGGGCGTTTCGGCAGTAACGCGCTCGCCGTTAACGAGACAGTAAATATCCTGGCTACAAAGTGTGCAGTGACCAAGACAAGAATATTCGAGCACATCAAGATCTGTATCTTTTTCTAGTTTTTCCATTGCTTTATGTGAACCGCTCGAAAGATTGCTCATGCAGAATTCAACTATTGGATTCATCTTTTATTCACCTCGGGTTTTCCTTACTATTACAAGACTGTTTCTATTCTATCAAGAAGGTGTGAAAATGAACAACCATTTGCATAAGATCAAGAAACAAATTGATGGATACCCATATAATTTGTAAGAGAAGGGTTTATTTCTATATAATTAGGAAAAATAACATAATGAAGTCGATAGAGGAGGGTCATTATGCATAAAGCAGTTATTGTAGGAACAGGACCAGCGGGTTTAACAGCAGCCATTTATCTTGCGAGGGCTAATATGGAGCCGCTCGTCATTGAGGGACCGGAACCTGGTGGTCAGCTTACGTTAACAACAGATGTTGAGAACTTTCCCGGTTTTCCAGATGGCGTTCTCGGTCCAGAATTGATGGAAAATATGAAGAAGCAGGCGCTTAGGTTCGGCGCTACAATTGAGCGAGGATGGGTGAAGGATATTGATTTTAATGAGCGTCCCTTTAAATTAAAAACAGATACTCTCGGGGATATTATGGCGGAGTCTGTTTTGATTTCGACTGGTGCTTCAGCAAAGCTTCTAGGTATACCAGGAGAATCAGAGAATATGGGTCGAGGTGTGAGTACATGTGCAACGTGTGACGGCTTTTTCTTCCGTGGTAAAAAAATCGTTGTGATTGGTGGAGGAGACTCAGCTATGGAAGAAGCGACTTTCTTAACGAAATTCGCTTCAGAAGTTACTGTTCTTCACAGGAGGAAAGAACTTCGCGCATCAAAAATTATGCAGGAGCGTGCTCGCTCTAATGATAAAATTAGCTGGAAGCTGAATGCTTCCCCGCTAGAGGTTGTAGCAGAAAACAATAAAGTGAGCGGTATTAAAGTAAAGAATAGTGATACGGGAGAAGAGGAGTTCGTTAAGACAGATGGCATATTTGTTGCGATTGGCCATCGTCCAAACACTGATTTTCTCGCGGGTAAAATTAATATGGATGATAAAGGTTACGTTCAAGTAGAACCAGGAACGACAAAAACGAATGTCCCTGGTGTATTTGCATGTGGAGATGTACAGGATTTCACTTACCGTCAAGCGATCACAGCAGCAGGCACAGGGTGTATGGCGGCTATGGATTGTGAGCGGTTCCTTGAAGGAAACGCCTTTATAGACTGGAGTATGTAAGAAGAAAAAGCGCAGGCCTTGGCCCTGCGCTTTTTTAGTCGATGTTAATATAATTCGAATCGGTACGTATGCGATCAGATTTGGGTATTTTAATTTCTAGAACACCATTTTCGTATTTTCCTTTCACATTTTTCATGGAAAAGTGAAAGGGAAGCTTAATGGTGCGACTAGTACTTGAATAGGACCGTTCTTGTTTGTAATATTTTTGTTTATCGTTTCGTGACTCATGAAATTCTTTAGATTCAATGGAAATCCGAAGACCATCTCCAAGTGGTTCCACTTTAATTTGCTCCTTTGTGATACCAGGTAACTCTGCTTCAACAATAAATGCATCCTCCGTTTCATAAAGATCAACCCGAAACGACTGAGCTGGTAGAAGATTCGCAAATGGCTCTTTAAAGAAATCATCAAAGGTGTTCATCCAATTTTGAATAGCAGGGTCTTGAAACAGTTTGGGCAATTTATCGCCTTTCGCCATGGTTATTTCATCCTTTCCAACATTTCTGTTATACAGTATGTTTGCCCAAGGAAAATGTGCTTTTTGGCTGTTTTTTACATACAATTCGCAAGTTACTTCTCATCTTTCTTCATGTTACAATGGTCATTAGAGAATTGAAGGAGGAGTACGATGAAGACTTATTTGCAGCTATGCGAAGAAATTTTACATAACGGAACTAAGAAATCTGATCGGACAGGCACGGGGACGGTCAGTGTATTTGGACATCAAATGAGGTTTGATTTACAAGAAGGTTTTCCAGCTTTAACTACCAAAAAACTTCACTTAAGATCAATTATTCATGAGCTTCTTTGGTTTTTAAATGGAGACACCAATGTAAAGTATCTTCAGGATAATGGTGTGCGCATCTGGAATGAATGGGCTGATGAAGATGGTGAGCTTGGTCCAGTTTATGGTCATCAATGGCGCTCGTGGACGGGCGCGGACGGATCAACCGTTGATCAAATTGCAAAAGTAGTTGAGCAAATTAAAACTAACCCGAATTCAAGAAGAATGATTGTAACAGCATGGAACCCTTCAGAAGTCGATAATATGGCTTTACCTCCATGTCACTGTCTTTTCCAGTTTTACGTTGCTGATGGTAAGCTTTCTTGTCAGCTTTATCAACGTTCTGCTGATGTGTTCCTTGGGGTGCCTTTCAATATCGCATCCTACGCGCTTCTCACGATGATGATGGCGCAGGTGTGTGATTTAGAGCCAGGTGAATTTATTCATACGCTAGGTGATGCGCATATTTATAACAATCATATTGAGCAGGTCAACCTTCAGCTCACTCGTGAACCTAGAGACCTTCCAAAAATGAAAATTAATCCAGACGTGAAATCAATTTTTGATTTCTCATTTGATGATTTTGAGTTAACGGATTACAATCCTCATCCACATATTAAAGGAGAGGTGTCGGTATGATATCATTTCTTCTAGCAATGGATGAAAAGCAGTTAATTGGGAAAGACAATGATCTGCCTTGGCATTTGCCAGCTGATCTCGCTTATTTTAAACGCATGACGACTGGAAAATCGATCGTTATGGGAAGAAAAACATTCGAATCAATTGGCAAAGCGTTACCCGGCCGTGATAATTATCTAATTACTAGAAAAGACCTGGAATATGAAAAGGTTACTGTACTGCATTCTGTAGAGGAGTTTCTGGAACTTTCAAAGCGTGAGGAAAAAGATTGGTTCGTTATAGGTGGCGCTGAAATCTATCGTCAGCTGCTTCCGCATGCTGATCGCCTGTACATTACTGAGATTCATGAATCGTTTGATGGAGATACTTATTTTCCCGATTTCTCTCAAGATGATTGGAAAGAAACTTCGCGCGAAAAACATTCACGTGATGAGAGAAATAAACACGCTTTCGATTTTGTCGTTTACGATCGCAACTAAAAAAATCCCCCGGTGAAATGCGTTTCACTAGGGGGATTTTTGCTTTTATGTTTTAGGAAATGTAAATCCTTCTCCAAAAACATCTCTCACGTCATGCACAACGACAAAAGCTTTATCATCGACTTTTTGAATCATCTTTTTAAGAAGGAAAAGCTCCTGTTTATTAATGACAACGTATAAGATGTCTTTTGATTCATTTGAATAATGTCCGCGAGCATTAATAACCGTTACGCCTCGGTCCATTTCTTCACTTACTTTCTCTGCAATGGCAACAGTACTTTGAGAAATAATCGTTACGGCTTTACGCGTATCAAATCCGTCAATTAAATAGTCCAATATTTTTGTGCTAATATAGATGGAAATTCCGGTATACATCGTATTTTCGATCCCGATGACGACGGAAGAGCCGAGTACAACGAGAATATCAAAAACAAACATCGATGTACTTACGCTCCACCCAAAGCTTTGGTTAAGCATACGGGCAACAATTGTAGATCCACCAGTAGTACCACCTGAGCGGAGAACGAGACCGAGACCAATCCCGATGAAAACACCTGCAAAGACGGTTCCGAGCATAATATCAAGCGGCTGACCCATTCCTTCAGTTAATTGTATAAATAATGAGCTAAAGAAGATCGCAAGCATCGTATACCAGGTTACTCGTTTATTCAGTACCTTATATCCAATGGCTAAAAGCACAGCGTTCATAACAAAGTTTGTAATCCCTGGTGACCAATCAAGAATATAATAAAGCGTCATCGATATGCCAGTTACGCCGCCTTCACCTAGTTCGTTTGGAATTGCAAACCAGTTCACACCAAGCGCAAAGAATAACGATCCGATAATAATTAACGTTATTTCTTTTCCAGTATTGTTCATGTCATCACTCCGTCCTGTTCCTCAATACGTAGGATAATATATCATAGTGGTTGAAACTGGACAAGATTGTTCAACAATATTGTTCGAAAGAAATGCGACTTCCTTTTTTTTATGTTAAAATAATGGAAAATAGAGTATGGGCGGGTCTTAAGACATGCGTAAAGAAACAGTTGAACAAAAAGTGTATCAACTAATAAAAAATGCGATATTAACGAGACAAATCGCTCCTGGGAATCAGCTGTTTGAAAATGCTATTGCTGCTAAAGTCAATGCTAGTAGGACGCCGATTCGAAGTGCTATTACGAAACTGGAAGCAGAGGGTCTTGTGACTGTCGTTCCGAATAAAGGAGCATTTATCGTTCAACCGACGATTGATGAAATGATTCAGGCTTTTGAATTGAGAAAAGTTTTAGAGGACATGGCGATCCGTGAAGGGTACGCAAAAATGGAAGCTTCTGATATCGAGCGGTTAAAATATCAGACTGAGGAGATGGGAAAGGCGTTTAAAGAAGGGAACATTCTCTTATATCATGAACAAAATAAGGCGTTTCACCTTGTGATGGCTAAAGCGAGTGGAAATCGTTATTTGATTGATTTTATGGAGCAAATTTTAAATCAAATCACCATTTATATGGTGCTGTATGATGTTTTTAGTGGTAATGATGAGAATGATACTGTCGAACATAATAAAGTGATTCAACTACTAGAGGCGAACGATGAGGAAAGTCTTCATAACGTTATTACAAACCATCTTGAGAATAGTTTAGCAAAGCTTCAGGAAGATAAGCTAAATTATCAGTCACTGACAACACTATTTTAATAAAGACGAGCTAGGTAAGCTCGTCTTTGTTTTTGCTTATTCAGCAGGTCTAGGTCCAGCATCAAGGCCAGAGCTTTCAACAGTCATCGCAGGCTTCACTTCGCAGTTGCCGTTAACACGAACCTGACAGGAGAGGCGGAGTTTTTCTTCCACGCCTTTTTTCTTAAACGCTTCCTCTTCAATTTCAGTTAGTTCTCCAAATTCTCCATCCACCACTTCTACACGGCAGGTGGTGCATTTTGCGTTCCCCCCGCAGCGATGAAGAACATGTACCCCGTTATCTTCAAGAGCAAGTGCTAACTTAGTTCCTTCTTCTACTTCAAACGTTCCGTAATCTGGTACAGTAACTTTAGCCAAAGAAATTCCTCCTTTATGAAATGGTTCCCCTTACATCCTCTATCATATCCGAATTTCAACCCTCTTTGAAGAGGATTGTTCCGATTGTAAAAATTCGTCGAATAATGGTTAAAGAAAGTGGGTAAGGGTAAAGAAGTAGTAGTAAAGACGAACCAGGAGGAGAAACATGGAAAAAAAGCATTTTACTTTAGAAGAAGCGAATCGTTTGTTGCCAGTGTTAAGGAGAGAGCTTGCCGGACTTAAGCGCCTGAAAATTCAATTTAGCGAACATTACGATCAGATTGAACAGCATAAGAAAACGCTTCTTTATCGTCACAAAACAAAAGTTGACGAAGATATCCTTTTTAAAAAAGAGGCACGGATGGAATTTATGGAGTTAGAAGCACAAACGTTTATTAACAATATCATGACTCTTGGAGTAGAAATCAAGAATGTAGATGAAGGATTAATTGATTTTCCTGCAATAATCAATGGAAAAGAAGTGTTACTGTGCTGGAAAGACGGAGAAGAGGAAGTATCCTTTTATCATTCAGATCTAGGTGGATTTAATAAACGAGAACCGATTGAAAACATTATGAAAGAGGAGGAGCAGGGCTGATGTAGATCAGCTCTTTTCAAAAAAACATAATTAAATTTCAATTACCGTATTAGTATAGAATTTTAGAAATAGCTCACCTTAAAGAGTAGGGAGGTGAGTTCATGAAAAACCCAAAACAAACTCATAAGCATGATACCGAATTTGCAAGCGAGCTAGCAGCTGAACAAAATAACAATAAAAAGCATAAGAAAAATAAGCAACAAAAAAAGAACGCTTAATAAAAAGGAGCTCTTAGCGGAGCTTCTTTTCTTTATCTTATTAGTAGATCAGTTCCCTTCTTTCTCTAAAACAGTTAAAATAGGAAGCAGACTAAAGAGAGAAAAGGATGAGTATCATGAGCTTATTACAGGCTGAATTAATCACCAAATCATATGGAGAGAAAACACTATTTGATGGGATATCTTTTTCACTCGAAGAAAAGCAGAGAATCGGTTTAATTGGAGTAAACGGCACAGGGAAATCCTCTTTGCTTAAAATTCTTGCGGGCATCGAGTCGATGGATAGCGGTACACTGCACCATGCGAATCATTTCCATGTAGAGTACTTGCCTCAGGACCCGGTATTTGTTGAGAAAAAAACAATCCTTGAGACGGTTTTTGATAGTGATGTACCATTATTTAATACGGTAAGAAAATATGAAGAAGCGCTGCAGAACGTAATGAACTTTCCTGAGAAAGAAGCGACACAAGAGAAGCTCATTCAGGCACAGGAAGAAATGGATCATCTTCAAGCGTGGGATTTTAGTACCCAAGCTAAAACGATTCTAACAAAGCTCGGGCTTACTCAGTTTGACGCAATGGTGAATGAATTATCAGGTGGTCAACAAAAACGTGTTGCGCTAGCGAAAGCATTTATAAATCCAGCAGACTTATTGATTCTCGATGAGCCTACTAACCATATCGATAATGCAACTGTTGAATGGTTAGAACAATACCTGGCCAATTACTCTGGAACTCTATTGCTTGTTACGCATGACCGGTATTTTCTTAATCGTGTAACAAACCGCATTTTTGAACTGGATAAAGGACGATTGTTTGAATATGAAGGGAATTACGCTACATTTCTTGAACAGAAAGCGCTGCGTGAAGAACGTGAGGCGAAAGAAGAAGATAAACATAATAAATTACTAAAAAGTGAGCTAGAGTGGTTAAAAAAGGGAGCGAAAGCTAGAACCACAAAACAAAAAGCACGTAAGCAAAGAATCGAGAAAATGAAGGAAGAACCAGGACGAACGACAGAAGGAAATGTCGATATGGCATTAGGTGCGAGCCGTCTAGGTAAGAAAGTAATTGAAGCTACGGATATATCAAAAGTGATCAATGGTCGAACGTTAACAGACCAATTTAACTATCTTGTTCTCCCACAAGACCGAATTGGCATTATTGGACCGAATGGTTCTGGCAAAACGACGCTACTTAATATGCTTGCTGGTCGAATCGCTCCTGATTCAGGTCACGTTGATATTGGTGTAACAGTTAAACCAGGTTTCTACACTCAACAAAATGAGGGGTTAGATGAATCGCTTAGAGTAATTGAATACATTCGTGAAGGTGGAGAGGAAGTTCGCCTCCGTAAGGGCGGAACCGTATCAGCATCTCAAATGCTTGAGCGCTTTCTATTCTCACCTGATATGCAATGGACATACATATCCCGATTATCTGGTGGAGAGAAAAGAAGATTATATTTGCTTCGTATCTTAATGGAAGAGCCTAACGTTCTTTTCCTAGATGAGCCTACGAATGATTTAGACGTTCAGACACTTGCTGTGTTAGAAGATTATCTTGCCGAATTCCCTGGAGCTGTTATTACCGTTTCCCACGATCGTTATTTCTTGGATAAGATGGCAGAGCAGCTTTTCGTTTTCGATGGTGACGGAAAGATTGACCACTATTATGGTTCCTATTCCGATTATCTTGATGTATTGAAAAAAGAAAAAGAGCTTGAAGCTATGGAGAAAAAGCAATCAACTCCAAAAACAGATGATGCAATCGAGAAACCAAAGCAAGTGAAACTCTCTTACAAAGAAAAGAAAGAATGGGAAACGATTCAGGACACTATTGAGAAAATTGAACAGCGCATTGAAGACGTTAAAGTTGAAATAGCAGAATCAGGAAGTGATTTTGCAAAAGTAGATGAGCTTTATAAAGAAGAACAGGCTCTTACGTTGGAATTAGAAGAAAAAATTGAACGTTGGTCTGAGCTCTCAGAGAAAATGGAATAGTAGGAAACCCTGCTATGTATTAATGAGTTTTGAGAGATTCACTCACCAAAAAATTTATGTAATCAAACCTAAAGCCACTCCTGCACTTCAGGTGTGGCTTTTTTGGTCTGCTAACGTTTTTTTAGGGTCTCGAAGTCTAATTCACTTTTCAATTCACAGGTTGAAAAACCTCCAAGCAAAAGTGCATACCTGATACGAGTGCGGATTTGGGAGTGAATTGAAAGAAGTTTTTAATTGGTTATTTATGTTAATATTGAAGTTGGATTAAAGAAGGTATTCAAGTTAAGATCAGTGATTCTTGAAGACTTGAATTCAAGATAACAGCTGAAGTTGAAACATTTTTTGGGAATGTATGTATCGAGGATAATATGATAAAAACAGCAAGGAAGTTATTGGGGATTTTTCTTCTGATCGATAATTGGAAAGGAGGAGAAGTATGGAAGTTTTTTTGATGAGTTTCTTTTCGGCAGTGATCATATACATAACTGTTCAATCGATAATTAAGGCTTTAAATATAGCCTTAAATAGAAATGAGATATCAAAACGAAAATATAGTCTTATTATGGCGATATCAATTTCTATAGGTACTTTCGTAGCAGTAGTTTTACCTTTTGGATATCAAAGACTTTTTGCTGCTATTCTTTAAAGTCTTCTTTAGCTTATCTTTAACAAGGTGAGCTTCTATCTTTTTGAAGAAAAGACTGAGTTATGCAGATTTATTTGAAATAATTAGCAATAGAATTTGGACAGTTTAACCGAATAAATTATGTTGAAAATTAATCAACTTAAAAGCGAAAGAAAGTAGGTTTTATAATATGGATTTATCTTTGGAAATTGCGCATATTATACTGCCAGTTGCAATAGTGGGTGGGATTGGAGTATTTGTAATTCTAAGAATGAAACATAAGTCTAAGCAAGGAACTCTAGGTAAGAAAAAAACAAGAAGTGCTCAAACTATATTAGATAGCTTAATACCATTCGGAATGATGTTTGGTTTGGCTGTTGCTATACTTCTCAGCATATTTAGCACCTTTTCCTTTCTTTCTGCAATTACTTGGGGACCTGGAATAGGTATGTTATTAGGATATTTTGCTTATGAAATTTACAGCAAGAAGGAAGATAGTTATTCATAATAACTGCCTTCCAGAAACTCGGAGCTTATCTGCATGCAATAAGAGAGGCTGCAAGTTTAGATACACAATAGAACTTTTTGTTCAAAACCAGGCATCGCTAGTATTGAGATACCTAGTTTTTCTTTCAATTTATGATTTGAGAGATTTAGAAGATTAATCATATATGACAAATTTCCCTTGTTCATGTAACCTTTTTATAGATGCAAGCATATGATTTATTTCTTCATCGGAATGTCTTTCCCATGAACTTAATTCAGCTACTATTTTTAAGGGCGATTTCGATCTATAAGAACGTGTAGGGTTTCCGGGAAACTTTTTGTCAGTTACGTTTGGATCATTTTCAAATTCACCTAACGGCTTTACAATGTATATTCTTTCTTTTGATGTAGATATTGCTAATTCAGCCCCCCATTTAGCGGCATTTAATGTAGCAGTGAAATAAATATGGTTCGCTTTTTTGTTTTGGTAATTTGATAAGTGTTGTGGTACTAATAGATCTCCAATTTTTAGTTCTGCTTTCGTACCATGAAAGAAAGGTCCATGATCTAAGACATCTTTTTTGTCATTCATTTTAATACACCTCTCTTTTTTGATTTGTATAAAATAGTATAGAGCAGCAAGTATAAAAATAGTAGTCTATAATTACCTGGAAATTAGCGGTATAATATAAGTAGAGAAAATGTAGTTGAACGACAAGTAACTATAATTTGCGTTTTCATTAGCAATCACCGTCAATGGTTGTTGGAGCTTTAATAAAATAACAAAATTTACAGAGCTTGAAATGGCATTTTGCCTCTAAGCTCTCTTTTTTTATGATTTAATATATGTTTTGGCCTTTGAAGCGCTATGTGATTTCACGATTTGTCCATCTGAAGTAACTCGGTTATCAATATACTGGTGTGGTTTTTATATATTGTAAATATATTTTTAGGATCCCCCTTTTTGTGAACTCTACGAACATTGAGGAGCATTTGCAGAATGAAATAAAACTTCGCGATCTCCTTAGAATATTTTGAGAAATGAAGTAAATAGTGGTATAATTATTCAGAAAGTTACGAATCTAGAGAGAAAGGAGAACATTTGTGAAGTTTTATTTATCGGTAGATATGGAAGGCGTAACCGGTCTTGTAGATGAGACGTTTGTGGATTCGAATAAACAGAATTATATGCGTGGTCAGGAAATGATGACGCAGGAAGCCAATCACGTAATCGAAGCCGCCTTTGGAAGTGGATGCTCAGCTGTGACGGTAAATGATAGTCACTCAAAAATGAACAACTTACTTATTGAGAAGCTTCATCCCGAAGCAAGGCTCATTTCAGGAGATGTGAAGCCTTTTTCTATGGTTCAGGGGTTAGACAGTACATATGAAGGTATGGGGATGATCGGTTATCATGCACGCGCCGGTATGCCGGGCGTAATGTCTCATTCCATGTTCCACAATGTGAGAAATTTCTACATAAATGATCAAGTTGTAGGAGAGCTAGGGATGAATGCATACGTTGCCGGATACTTTGGTGTTCCGATTTTGTTCGTTGCAGGCGATGACAGAGCTGCACTAGAAGCCGAAGAGCTTATCCCAAACATAACAACAGCTGTTGTAAAAGAAACGATTTCTCGATCTTCCGCTCTTTTGTTATCACCACAAAAAACAGGGCAAGTGTTACGTCAACAAACAGAAAAGGCAATGCTTAATAGACACAATGTCGAACCTTTAGTTCCTCCTCGCGAGCCTGTATTTCGCATTGAATTTGCGAATCATGGACATGCCGAGTGGGCGAGCCTTATGCCTGGTGTTGAGATTGAAAAAGAAACGACAGTTAAATATCAAGCGAAAAATATGCTTGAAGTCTATCAAGCTATGCTTGTGATGACTGAATTAGCATCAAGAACAACATTTAGCTAGAAAGTAGGGATGCCTGTGGCGAAATATATTATCAATCGTCTCTTCGCCATGGTGATTACATTGTGGATTATCGTAACCATTACGTTCTTCTTAATGCATGCGGTACCAGGGTCACCATTTAACCAGGAAAGAAACACCAGTGAAGCGGTGCAGCAAAACCTTGAAGCGCACTATCATTTGGATGAACCAGTTTTTATTCAATATGCCATTTACATTAAATCACTTGCAACACTTGATTTTGGGCCTTCTATTAAACAATCATCTACGTCGGTTAATGAAATGATTGGTAGAGGATTTCCAGTCTCGGCAGAACTTGGGGTTACGTCGCTTTTGATTGCGATTATTTCAGGTATTATTCTAGGCATTATGGCTGCCCTTCGTCACAATGGTGCAATTGATTACATAGCGATGACTTTTGCGGTCTTTGGCATTTCAGTACCGAACTTTATTATGGCGACTTTACTTATTCAACAGCTAGCTGTGAACTGGGAAGTTTTCCCGGTGGCTACTTGGGCCTCGCCAATGCATATGATCCTACCTTCTATTGCGCTTGCAACTGGGCCAATGGCCATCATAGCGCGCCTTACTAGATCAAGTATGATCGAAGTTCTCAATCAAGATTACATCATGACTGCTCGGGCAAAAGGGATGACAACATTCCAAATTGTTATGAAGCATGCTATGAGAAATGCTTTACTGCCGGTTATTACTATTCTTGGAACACTTGTTGCTGGAGTATTAACTGGGAGTTTTGTTATCGAAAAAATCTTTGCCATTCCTGGCATGGGTAAATATTTTATCAACGGTATAAATGATCGTGATTATCCTGTCATTATGGGAACAACAGTCTTTTATAGTGCCTTCCTCATTATGATGCTCTTTATTGTAGATATTGCTTACGGGATACTAGATCCGAGAATTAAGCTGCATAAGAGGGGGGAATAGCATGATACCGGAGCGAAAAGATATGAAACAAGAGCTATCAGAAGACCTCTTTCTTCCGTTAAAAGATTCCTCTAATAATGCAGAGATGATTGCAAAGCCAAGTATTTCTTATTGGAAAGATGCATGGATGAGGTTGTCTGGGAACAAGTTGTCTATGGCTGGTCTTATCATGTTAGTATTGCTTGTCTTAATGGCCATATTTGGTCCGTTGCTAACACCATATTCTTACGATCATCAGGTTTTGACCGAAGGGAACTTACCTCCATCTTCTGAGCACTGGTTTGGAACAGATAACCTTGGTCGAGATATGTTCACACGAACGTGGAATGGAGCTAGAATTTCATTGTTTGTTGGATTTATGGCAGCGATTATCGATTTTGTTATTGGAGTAGCTTATGGAGGGTTTTCAGGATATAAAGGTGGAAGAACGGATAATTTCATGATGAGAATCATTGAAATTTTGTACGGTCTTCCATATCTCCTAATGGTTATTCTTTTGATGGTCGTCATGGGTCCTGGGCTCTTTACGATTATTATTGCGTTAACTGTAACAGGGTGGGTCGGAATGGCACGAATTGTTCGAGGACAGGTTCTTCAGTTAAAGAACGCAGAGCATGTTCTCGCATCTCGTACGTTTGGAGCAAGCGCAAGTCGCGTTATTCGAAAGAATCTCCTTCCTAATACGATGGGGCCGATCATCGTTCAAATGACTTTAACCGTTCCTACAGCTATCTTTGCCGAAGCCTTCTTAAGTTTCTTAGGACTAGGTGTACAAGCACCCGTAGCGAGTTGGGGCGTAATGGCAAATGATGGATTATCGGTTATTTTATCAGGGCACTGGTGGAGGCTGTTTTTTCCAGCATTCTTTATTTCATTAACGATGTTTGCTTTTAATGTTCTCGGTGACGGTTTGCAAGATGCACTTGATCCTAAACTACGTAAGTAAATCCTCATCTCGATGAGTTTTCACTGATACAAATACTAAGGGGGAATTTTTTTGAAGAAGATTATTACAATGCTACTTTCTCTAGTGCTACTTATTAGCATCGTTGGTTGTACAACTACGGAAAATAGTTCATCAGAATCAAATTCAGGAAATGATGATGCAAAGCAAGAGGATGGAGCAAAAGTACTGAAGTTAAACAATGGAAGTGAACCAACATCATTTGATCCACCAATTGGTTTTGATAGCGTTTCGTGGAACGCTTTAAACAATTTAATGGAAGGTATGACGCGTCTAGATAAGGAAGATCAGCCACAGCCTGCCGCTGCTAAAGAGTGGGATCTTTCAGAAGATGGCAAAACATATACTTTCCACCTTCGTGAAGATGCCAAGTGGTCTAACGGAGAGCCTGTTACAGCGGAAGATTTTGAATATGCTTGGAAGCGTCTAGCGAATCCTGATACGGCTTCACCTGCAGCTTTTCTTGCTTATTTTATTGAAGGCGCAGAGGCATTTAACACTGGAGATGGATCAGAAGAAGATATGTTGGTAAAAGCTGTGGACGAAACAACACTTGAGGTAACTCTTGAAAGTCCAGTAGCCTATTTCCCTAGTGTTATTTCAAACCCAGCTTTCTTCCCTGTTCATAAAGCAACAGTAGAAGAAAATCCGGAATGGCATACAGAAGCTGATTCGTATGTAAGTAATGGTCCTTTTAAACTAACGAAATGGGAACATGATTCAAAATTCGAATTTAGTAAGAATGAAAATTATTGGGATGCTGCAAATGTAAAGCTCGATAAAGTAGATTGGGCTATGGTTGATGACACGAATACAGAATATCAAATGTACAAAACTGGTGAACTTCATACTTCTGATGTACCAGCTGACTTAAGTGAAGAGCTTTTCAGTGATGGACAAGCTCAGGTTGAAGATCAGTCAGGAACATACTTCTATCGCTTTAATCTTGAAATGGAGCCATTCCAAAATGAAAATATTAGAAAAGCATTTGCTATGGCAGTCGATCAGCAGAAAATCGTGGAATTTGTTACAAAAAATGAAGAGAAGCCAGCAAATGGCTTTGTGGCGTATGGGTTTGAAGATGCAGCAGGCGGCGACTTCAGAGAGGTTGGCGGTGATCTTGTAACCAATGATGCTGATCAAGCAAAAGAACTACTAGAAAAAGGCATGGAAGAAGAAGGTTATGATGAGCTTCCTGCCGTAACATTAACGTATAACACGAGTGATGATCACAAAAAGATTGCTGAAACTCTTCAACAAATGTACAAAGAAGTTCTTGGTGTTGATGTAGAGCTTGCCAATCAGGAATGGAACGTATTCTCTGATGAACAAAAGCAATTAAACTTACAGTTCTCAAGGAGTTCTTTCCTTGCAGATTATGCTGATCCAATCAACTTCCTTGAAAGTTTCCAATCTGGGCACTCTATGAATCGTACTGGCTGGAGTAATGAAGAATACGATTCCTTAATTGCACAGGCGAAAGAAGAAACAGATGAAGCTAAACGATTTGAATACATGCATGATGCTGAAGCACTCTTGTTCGAAGAGATGCCAATCTTCCCGATTCATTTCTACAATCAGGTTTATCTTCAGAATGAAGATGTGACGGGAATTGTACGTCATCCTGTTGGCTATATGGAATTGAAATGGGCAGATATGAAGTAATACAGTTGAGCCTGGTGATACGAAAACCAGGCTCTTTTTTTTCTGTCATTATACGATATTGGCAAAAGGGCTATAGTTTTACACGCATCATTGATAGAATTAGCTTGAGCTATGCATCACACACTTGAGACTATCTATCTCGTAACACTAGGCATTACATATGATGAAACTATGAATATTTTAAAGGAGATATCTATGAAGATTACTAATATTGAAACGTTTTCTGTATCCGTTCCGTTAAAGAAACCTTTTAAAACGGCGCTTCGTACAGTGACAAATGCCGAAGCGATCATTGTAAAAATAACAGCTGGGGAATACGTCGGTTATGGAGAAGCACCTCCAACAGTCGTCATTACTGGTGAAAGTCTTGCTAGTATTGATTCGGCCATTCAACATGTCGTGAAGCCGAAATTGGTTGGAATGGATTTAACGGAATATGAATCCGTCATGTACACTCTACAGAAATCAATGATTGGAAATACGAGCGCAAAGGCAGCAGTTGATATGGCTATTTATGATCTATTGGCTAAGCGAAGTCAACTTCCTCTTTATCAATTTCTTGGAGGATATCGGAATGCCCTGGAAACAGACTACACCGTTAGTGTAAACGAACCTGTAGAGATGGCAACTGACGCTGTTCAATACATAAAAGATGGGTTTTCAATTTTGAAAGTAAAGGTAGGCAAAGACACCATTCAAAACGACTTAAGTCGAATCAAAGAAATTAGAAAGCGCGTTCAAAACGATGCCGTTATTCGTCTTGACGCCAATCAGGGGTGGACAGCTAAGGAAGCAATTTATGCCATTCGAAAAATGGAGGATGAAGGTCTTAACATCGAATTAGTTGAACAGCCCGTTCATGCGAAAGATATTGAAGGTCTAAGAAAAGTGACTGATGCTGTCTACACCCCAATTATGGCAGATGAAAGCGTGTTTTCACCTGAGGACGCACTTAAAGTAATCATCACCCGAGCAAGTGACCTTATTAATATTAAATTAATGAAGTCTGGCGGTATCCATCAAGCATTAAAGATTAACGCGTTAGCGGAGAGTGCTGGAATGGAGTGTATGGTAGGAAGTATGATTGAATCACGAGTCGGTATAACTGCCGCCGCACACCTTGCTGCTAGCCAACGAAATATAACGAGGTTTGATTTCGATGCGCCACTGATGCTTGATTACGATCTTGTGAATGGCGGGGTTCAATATACTAAAAATATGATGACGTTTACTGAAGATTATGGTTTAGGAATTCACTATGTAGAAAAGGGTGGGATTACAGTTGGAATGGACTAAAAAAACAATTGCCGTAGCCGTAGCAACGTTATGGACAACTCCGGAGAAGGCAAGGACAATTGATCATAATGCTCTAACCAATCCAGTGAAATTAACAGAATGGTTGGAACCATTGTCTTATTCGAATAGATTGGAACTGTGCGATAATAACCACGTTCAATCCCAAGTTTTGTACGGGGAAGAGGTCTTAGTTTTAGATCAGCGAGGAAATTGGTCTTATGTACTCGTCCCTTCACAACCCTCTTCAAAAGATGAAAGAGGCTATCCTGGATGGATTCCAACGATCCAACTTTCTGAAAATGTACCAGGAGTATTTACTGAAGTTGTAGCTACAAATAAGCATGGTGTTCAATTTACAACTCAAAATGGAAAAAGTGAAATGCGATTAAGTTATCAAACGATCCTTCCTGTTTTAGAAGAGCGTGAACGAACTTACCTTGTCTGGACTCCACATGGAGAGGTGATTTTGAACAAAGAAGACGTTACGCCTCGTCCAACAAATGGCCCATTTGGAACAGGCTTAGACCTTGTTCGCGAAGCTGAACAATTTATTGGTCTCCTCTATTTATGGGGAGGTATGTCATCTTATGGATATGACTGCTCTGGATTTAGTTACAATATGGCTAGAACTATTGGCTGTACGATTCCGCGAGATGCCCATGATCAGTTAAAGAGTGGAACGCTAGTAGAAGAAGGTGACTGGCAAAGAGGTGATCTTCTCTTTTTTGCTTATGAGCACGGAAAGGGATCTGTGCATCATGTAGGCATATATTACGGTGGAGGAAAAATGATTCATTCTCCTAGCACTGGACGCTTTATAGAAATTACCCCTCTTAAAGGTACGCTCTATGAGGAAGAACTTTGTGGCGTTTGCCGCTACTGGGAGACGAATTAATGCAGTTTGAACAAGTAAAAGAGAAAATTATAGCATGTTTCCAGGGTCTTGAAGGAAACCAATCCGTGTATGTATCAACGCCTGATGGAGAATTAACTCATCATGAGGATCAGCCTGTATCATCAGCTAGTATTATTAAAATTGCTATTATGCTGGAAGCTTTAAGACAAGTGGATAGAAGTGCGCTCACATTAGATCAAGTAGTAGAGATTGAAGATGTCAATCGAGTCGAAGGCGCTGGTGTGATCTACCATCTAGGTAAAGAACTCGAATGGAGACTGACTGATCTGATTCATCTGATGATTATTTCTTCTGATAATACAGCTACAAATCAGTTAATTGATTTAGTCGGCATAGCGAATATTAATCATACTATGAAAGGAGCGGGGGCCTTTCATTCAAAGCTAATGAGGAAAATGATGGACCGAGAAGCCGTCAAAGCTGGAAAAGATAATATGATGAGTGGAAAAGATACTTATTTACTATTAAATCAACTAGTTGAACAACACCTTCTATCAAACTCATCTATGAAATGGGCGATAGACGTTTTGCTTCAGCAGCAATTTAAGGATAAGTTTACAAGTAAGATTTCTACTATAAAGAAAAATATGCTTGCTCATAAAACTGGTGAACTTGCAGGAGTGGAGCATGACGCGGGTATTTTATTTACATCAAGAGGTCCGGTTATCTATGCTTTTTTAACAGCTGGATTGCTAGAAAACCGGTACGGAAGAGATGCTATTGCGAATGCGGGTCGGTTACTTTATGACTTTTATAAAGAAGACTGAAACGATGAATGAAATGAACAAAAGCGCCGTTTGTAGACGGCGTTTTTGTTTTGCAATAATCCAAATTAAGGACCAATTGAAACGGCCGTTCCAATTGGAATCGTATTTGCAAGTTCTTCGACATCTCGGTTATACATTCGTATGCATCCTTTCGATACATATTTCCCAATAGAGGAAGGATCATTTGTCCCGTGTATACCATAATGTATTTTAGAAATACTCATCCACATCGTACCGAATGGTCCGCCGGGGTTTGGAGCTTTGTTAATGATAATAAATTGTCCAGTTGGCGTATCGTGAAGCATACGCCCCACACCAACAAGGTATACCTTTACAGTAGATCCATTTTTTTGAAGTGTAAGCGTTCGCTGTGTAAGAGATACATAAATGGTATATGGAAGTGTTGCAGGGTCAGGGTATCCAGGGATTTGGATAAGCTGGCCTGGATAGATAAGATTAGGGTTTTGTATGGAATTTGCCCTTATGATTTCAGTGACTGGAACTCGGTAATCCCCACTAATAGAAGATAATGTTTCACCTGACTTCACCATATGCTGCAAAAGTAGCCCCCCTAGCGCTATTAAATGAAAGGAATGAATACTAATGAACGTCGTTATCGTTTCAGATACACATATGCCACGGATGGCGAAAGAGCTTCCCAAAGCACTAAAAAATGAGCTGTACCATGCAGAACTCATTATTCATGTAGGTGATTGGCAAACACAGGCAGTTTACGAAGAATTAAAGTCATTTGCGCCTATTAAAGGAGTTTATGGAAACGTCGACGAAGCTTTTTTTAATAATAAGTTTAATGAAAAACTCATATTGAATTTAGAATCTCATCGAATCGGCATTACGCATGGTCACGGTAAAGGTAAAACAACAGAACAAAGAGCCGTTTCTCAATTTCAAGATGATGATGTCGAATTAATTCTCTTTGGTCACTCCCATATACCTCTTCATAAAGAATATGATGGGAAGGTCATTTTTAACCCTGGATCACCTACTGATAAGCGGAGACAAGCTCGATATTCATTCGGAAAACTTACTATTGAACGAAATAAACCTCTCCACATTGAACATGTTTTCTTTAATGAAAAATAGGGCAATACGTTAATTAGATGGTTTTGTGCATAAATTGTTGAACAAAATAGCGTTAATATGTATAATGTTTGTATAATATATGTGCGAAGTTTCATATGCGGATGGAAGGGGAAAAATGATGCCAACAACAAAACGAGTCATCGTAATCGGTGCAGGTCCGGGAGGGCTTACAGCTGCTATGCTTCTAGCGAGCAAAGGACATTCGGTTACAGTTTATGAGAAACAATCCTATGTGGGGGGGCGAACTTCTGGATTTGAGCGAAGTGGCTACCGCTTTGACAGAGGACCAACCTTCCTTAATATGCCGCATATTCTCGAAGAAATGTTCGAGGAATCTGGACGTAATGTCCATGACTATATCGACTTAATTGAAATCGATCCAATGTACGAATTGAAATTCGATGATGTTTCCTTTTATCCAACGCGTGACCAGGATGAAATGGTTAGAAGAATCGAAGAGACATTTCCTGGAGACGGTGAAGGGTATAGACGTTTTATGAAAGAAGAGAAAGAAAAATTCGAAGCGCTCATGCCTATTCTTCAAAATAAGCATGATTCACTTCTTGATTATGGTAGATGGCGGTTTGTGAAGGCTTTACCTAAATTGACGGTGACAGATAGTGTTTACAAGCGACTTTCCCATTATTTCGATGATGAGCGTTTAAGGCTATCCTTTACTTTCCAGGCAAAATACCTTGGAATGTCACCGTGGGAGTGTCCAGGTGCTTTTACGATTCTTTCTTATATGGAACATGCTTACGGCATTTTTCATCCGATTGGCGGATTGAGTCAAATTCCAGAAGCTATGGCCAGGGTTATTAAGGAAGAGGGCGGCGAAGTTCATACGAATAAAGGTGTGAAGCAGCTCTTACTTGATGGGAAGACAGTGAAAGGTGTGGAACTTGAAGATGGTACGACGGATTATGCCGATGAAGTCATTATAAATGCTGACTTCGCACATGCTGTAAATCATCTCATTCCATCTGGTTCTGTAAAAAAATATACACCTAAAAAAATGGAACAGAAAAAATATTCTTGCTCAGCCTTTATGCTATACCTTGGTGTAGATAAAAAGTACGACTTACCGCATCACTCTATTATCTTCTCCTCTGATTATAAAAAGAACGTAGAAGAGCTTACTAAGAAGAAAATTCTATCAGAAGATCCTTCCATTTATGTACAAAATGCTTCCGTTACTGACGATACTCTTGCTCCAGAAGGTAAATCTTCCATTTATATCCTTGCTCCAGTACCGAATAACTTTAGTTTAGTTGATTGGGAAGTACGTAAGGATGAATTTAGAAGATTAGTTCTTGATCAGCTTGAACAAAGAACGGAATTTAAGGATATTGAAAAGCATATCGAAGTTGAGGAAATGTACACGCCAACGGATTGGGAGATGGATTTAAATGTTTATAAAGGAGCCACATTTAATCTAGCTCATAATCTTCCTCAAATGATGTACTTCCGTCCACCTAACCAATTTAAAGAATTAAATCATTGCTGGCTTGTTGGTGGAGGGACTCACCCGGGGAGTGGACTTCCAACAATTATGGAATCTGCACGAATCACGAGCAGAATGCTTCATGAACAAGCAGCGCTTTTGGAGAGTGCGAAATGACGATTGGTATAGTAGGTGGAGGCATAGGTGGCATGCTTTCCGCGCTACTCCTTTCACAAAAGGGCTACAACGTTGAGCTGCATGAAAAAGCGCCTACGCTTGGAGGTAGACTTTCATTTGTTGAACGAGATGGATTCAAGATCGACAAGGGCCCTACGATCGTACTTCTTCCAGAGATGATCTATGAGTTTTTGGATAAAGCGGGAGTTCCTCGTGAGGAAGTGGAGATGGTAAGATGTGATCCACTATATCGCATGATTTATCCAGACGGTTCTACTTTTACGAAAACAAGTGATATCGAGAAGCAGCTGGAAGAGATCACTCGAATGTTTCCTGGAGAAGAGCAACATTTTCTTTCTTATCTTGAAGATATGCGCGTTCGATTTAAGAAAGGAAAGGCGGCTTTTCTCGAACAGTCTTTTATTAATAGAAAAGATTTCTTTACTCCAAGTAATATGAAGCTTTTACTCGAGCTTAAAGCTTACCAGTCTGTTCAATCTCAAGTATCTAATTATTTTAATGATGAACGGTTGCAAGACGCCTTTGCCCTACAAACGCTTTATATTGGTGGAAATCCATCTGCTTCACCAGCACTTTATTCTTTAGTTCCTTTTAGCGAATATGAACATGGCATCTGGTATTTAAAAGGTGGCTATGCAAGCTTGATTACTGTATTAGAAAAACATCTTCGTCTTCAAAACGTAACGGTTCATTTAGAATCTAACGTGGAAGAATTACTCATTGATGGGAAGACGTGTAGAGGAATTCGTACTACAAGTGGAGAACATTATTATGATAAAGTAGTGTATAATGGAGATTTCCCTATGATCAAGAATCTGATAAAAAAAGAGAAAGTTCCTCGGAAGAAATACAAAGCTTCCTCAGGTTGTCTACTCCTCTATATGGGGCTTGATCGTGTATATGATAATGCTGATGTTCATCAATTTTTTATGACAAATGACTTTACATCCCATATGAAGGACGTTTTTCAAGGTGGTAAATTGACAGACCAACCGGCTATTTACACGTTTCATCCTTCTCTCATTGATGAAACGCTAGCACCTCCTGGTAAAGGCGTGCTATACGTGCTGATCCCCGTACCATCAGGTGAAGCAGTCGAATGGGATGAAAAGGAAAACGTTGCATCAAAAATGATTGAACTTCTTGAAACAAGAGGTTTTCCAGGTTTAAAAGAATCTATAGAGTGGTTAGAAATTCGCACACCTGCTGATGCAGAGGTGGAAGGCTTATATAAAGGGGGAAGCTTCGGTATCGCCCCAACACTTACACAATCAGGCGCGTTTAGACCTCAAGTGAAACCTTTTAAATTTGAAAACCTTTATGCGGTGGGAGCATCGATCCATCCTGGAGGTGGCATCCCAATCGTAATGCAAGGGGCGGATCTTCTTGTAAAAGAAATTGAAAGGGTGTGAACGAAAGATGCTCGAACAAGCCTATGCTCACTGTGAAGCCATTATTAAACATCATTCCAAAACGTTTTACAAAGCGTTTTCTTTATTGCCTTCTTCAAAGAAGAAAGCAGTCTGGGCTGTTTATGGTTTTTGCAGGCAGGTTGATGACATCATTGATGAAGGCACAGATCCTGAAGCAGAATTAAAGGTCTTTCGTTCTGAATTCGCCTCTTTTCTAAAAGGTGAAATACCAAAAACTGATCCTATGTGGCTAGCTCTTGAAGATGTTTTTCGTAATTTCACCATGGATACGAAAGCTTTTCACGATATGATTGCTGGGCAAGAAATGGACTTATATAAAACGAAGTATTATACGCTTGAGGAGCTTGAACATTATTCTTATCATGTGGCAAGCACCGTTGGCCTTATGCTTCTTCCAATTCTTGCTCCAAAGAAGGTAGACGAACTTCGAGAGAGTGCCATAGCGTTAGGTCTTGGCATGCAAATCACGAACATCTTAAGAGATATCTCTGAAGATCTAGACCGAGACCGAATTTATTTGCCAATTGCTGAGATGGAATCATTAGGTTATCGTGTTGAAGATTTAAGAAGTCGAAGAATGAATGAGGCATTTATCAAAGTTTGGGAAAAGCTTGCTGTTCGAGCTGAAATGCATTACGAAACAGCTTTCTCAGCAATGCATCATTATCCTCTAGATGCTCGTCTCCCAGTGAAAAGCTCAGCGGTTTTTTACAAAGCCATTTTGCAATCCATTCGTAAAAAAGAGTATAATGTCTTTCACCAGCGAGCATTTGTATCGGAAAAAGAAAAAGAAGCGCTTTTATCGGCGATTGCCGGAAATTGACAAAAACTCTCTTCCAATTGGAGGAGAGCTTTTTTGTTATATCCTTAGTGTCTTTAAGATTAAGGAATCTAAGCGAAAAGTAGTTGTAACATTTGAGAGAATTTGAAATGATTAGGAGGTATTAAATGTTTTATGCATCATTAGGGGCCATGATCTCTTACTTATTTCAAAAAGGGTGATGCAAGTATTCAAGAAAGCTATTCTAGAAGGAGCTTATCCATAAAGAAAGGTAGGAAAGCCTGTTGATTTATATTGAGAAGAAGAAAGTAACATTAAGAGAGGCGACATGGGAGGATATTAGTACTTTATACTATTGGAAATATGAAGAGGAGAATCAAGAAGCAAAAAAATGGAACGGGCCATACATCATTGAGAAAAAGATATCCAAAGTAGAGTACAAGAAAGAGTGGGAGCAACAGCGTAAAATTAGCCTCGGAGTTCCAGACACGTTAGTCATTGAAGCAGATAATAAAGTGATAGGTACAGTGGGATCATACTGGGTTGATAAGTTCACTAACTGGCTTGAAACCGGAATTGTTATTTATGATCCATCTTACTGGAATGGAGGATACGGTTCTGAAGCTTATAGAGAATGGATCCATTTTCTATTTCGATCAACAAAGCTTCATCGACTTGGCATGTCTACCTGGTCTGGTAATGAACGTATGATCAAGGTGGCAAGTAAGATTGGAATGAAAGAAGAAGCCAGAATAAGAGATGCAAGGATAGTAGAAGGTGTTTACTACGATGCCATCAAAATGGGGATGCTTCGAAGTGAATGGGAGCAACTTCGGTCTTAATTGTAAGGCGTTTTGTTTTCGAAAGACATATGGCATGATAGAGGTAGCTTACTATTAATCATTTGGGGGAACTTATGAAAAACCGATCTTATACACGTTTATTGAATGAAACGATTACAATCTATGAAGAAAGTGGTAGTTTAAAAGCTTATCAATTTATGAAAGAGCATGCGAAGAATGTGGAAGGCAATCAAGCGCAGCTCTTCAATTTTCAATATGCTCTTGCAGCTGCATCTGACCTAAAAGAGGAAGCCCTTGCGATCATGAGGGAAGCCATTATGGAACAGGGATACTGGTATGCGTATGAGTATTTACAAGCGGATGAAGACTTGGATTCCCTCCGTGAGTTTGATGAATTTCAAGAATTGGTTCAGCTTTGTAAACAAAGAGAAGAAAAGGCGATGGAACAAGCAAAACCAGCGTTAACGGTTTTAAATAACGAGGATGAACAAGAACGTCCCGTTCTTATGGCTATTCATGGAGATCAAGAGAATGCTGAAATGACTGCTGTAGCTTGGAATCGAGCAGCAACGAAAAAGTATAAACTCGCCTTTCCTCAATCATCTCAAATCCAGTTTTCAGATGCTTATGAATGGGAAGACGTTGCTTTAGGGGTACAAGAAATAGAGGACCATGTGAATACCCTTTCCTCTAGAGATACCTTGATTATTGGAGGTTTTTCAGCTGGATGTCACGTAGCACTTAGAGCGATTCTCGAGCAGCGTATAAGCGTGGATGGATTTATTTTCGTGGCACCATGGATTCCTAATATTGATGAATGGCGAGATGCTATCGATTCTTTAAAGAATTCAAATATTAAGGCTTATATCATTTGTGGTGAGGAAGATGATGATTGTCTTGAGGGGTCTAAAGCCTTATCCGAGTTGTTGGAAGCTCAAGAGGTTGCACATGAACTGAAGATCATTCAAGGTCTGGATCATGAATACCCAGAGGAATTTAATGAATGGCTTCACCGGGCTCTGCAGTTTATTAATAAAAGGGATTAGAGAAAGACCTTAGATAGAGCCCAGTTTCGTTTATTCCTAAGGCCGAATTCTTGTTGATCACAATAGTTCAATCCTTTGGAAGGGTGATCGTATGAGAGAACGAATTGGTGAGTGTACAAACTGTAAGAAACTAGTTTATTGCTTGAATGGTTTTCTCGATGGAGTTAGTTGGAATGGTCAACTATACTGCTTTACTTGCTTTGAAAAGCATAAAGATCAACCACCGTCATAGTCTTGATCGATGTAGTGGGGTCAACCCCCATTCAATAGAAGATTACTTCAACCTTTTCCAGGATGTGCAGGAAGGTTTTCCTAAGTGATATGACATAAGGGAGGAAGCAAGTGAAACTAACGAAAGAGACACAATATATTAGAAGTGTCCGTTTAGAAAAAACTGAAGACAATGAATTTCCGTTCTCACTACCTGCTGTACAATGTCTACAGGATGAACTTATCTTTCACCCAAATGTTACGTATATTGTTGGTGAGAATGGAATGGGGAAATCAACGCTGCTAGAAGGGATAGCTGGGACACTAGGTATGAATCCTGAAGGTGGCACGAAGAATTTCAACTTTTCGAGCTATGATTCTCACTCAAATTTGCATCAGTATTTGAAATTAACAAGAGGAGTTCATAGACCAGATGATTCTTTTTTCTTTCGAGCCGAGACGTATTACAATTTAGCTACGAATATTGAAGCGTTAGATCAAGAGGGATTTGGTCCGAAAATTATTGATTCTTTTGGAGGGAAATCACTTCATCAACAATCGCACGGAGAGTCTTTTTTTGCTACATTTATGTACCGATTTCAAGGAAGAGGGTTGTACATTTTAGATGAACCCGAAGCGGCGCTCTCACCGATTAGGCAGCTATCGATGTTAACGAGAATACATGAGCTTGTTCAAGAAGGTTCTCAACTAATTATATCGACACACTCACCAATTTTAATGGCATACCCTGAGGCAAGAATCCTACAGCTAAACGCCGATAGCATGAGTGACGTAACGTTAGAAGGAACTGATCATTTTGTGACGATGAAACAATTTTTTGAAGATAAAGATCGCCTGTTGCATCATTTGTTGAAGAATTAAGGGTAAAAGGTGTTCAAACGAAATAATTGATAAATTAAATCGAAAAGTGCCCTCCAAACGCAAGCTTCATTTGGAAGGCACTTTAAATTTGTTTAGATAGTCTACCATAAATGGCGTTCTTTACTGAACAATTTGTACTTGTGCACTAGTGATCTTCGCGTATGATTCGATTCGCCACATTTTTCCCGCTAATGACGACCATTGGAGAACCACCACCAGGATGGGTGCTTCCGCCAGCAAAGTAGATATTCGAGATATCCTTTGATTGATTGGAAGGTCTAAGAAAACTATTTTTTAAAGAATTCGAAGAAATGCCGTAGAGTGCCCCTCTGAAAGCGTGGAAACGTTCTTTAATTCCTTCAGGTCCGATGACCTTCTCCGTGACAAGGTGCTTTCTTATAGGTAATTCATGCTTCTCCAACTTATCATATATTTTCTCTTTATATTCCTCTAAGGAAACTTGGTTATTTTCGGACAGAGGAGGCGCATTTACTAGAATAAAGAGATTATCTCCATCTGGAGAAACAGA
Source organism: Anaerobacillus sp. QJM3NY_17 (assembly GCF_056173665.1). Lineage (NCBI taxonomy): Bacteria > Bacillati > Bacillota > Bacilli > Caryophanales > Bacillaceae > Anaerobacillus > Anaerobacillus sp. QJM3NY_17. The sequence continues at coordinate 2,059,307 of NZ_CM149685.1, forward strand.
AGGGTCTGTTGCTGAAGAATTTGAAATATAGATCGTCGGATCGTCAGGCCATTCTCCTTTAAATAGCGTTTTAAACTCATGACTGTAATTTTGAGCAAAGTATACTTGATGATGTACGAGATTAGGAAGTCTTGTTGATAATCCAGCCATGATGACAAAAGCGGAAATGGAAGGAGATGATCTCTCAATTTTTATATTAGGCATGGATGGTCGCTCTTTCTCATCAACTAATGCTGGATAGGCTTTTAATAAATCGCCATTAATAATAACCTTGTCTACGTTTAATCGATCAGAAGCCGTTTCAATTTGCTTCGCTTTTTTATTTTTAACATGTATTTGATTCACTTCAGTATTTAAGTGAAAAGTAACACCTAGCTGTTTTGCCGCGGTTTCTAGACTTTCAGCAAGTTTGGTGTTTCCCCCTTTAACATAATAAACTCCCTGCACCATCTCAAGGTATCCGATCATCGCAAAAGTAGCTGGCGAGAGAAAGGGGGAGGAACCAATATATGTAGAATAGCGATTAAAAGCTTTTAATAAAAGAGGATGCTGAAAATAGCGTTCATGAAAGTGATTCATTTTCTCAAGCGGTCTCACTTTCATAACCGCACGAAACAATGTAGGAGACAAGTAATCATTCCACTTTGTAAACATCCTCGGAAAGAATGATGATTTGGATAAATGATAGAGTCGTTCAATTTCTTTGAGATATGCGAGATAATGATTCGCTGCAAATGAATCAAGCTTCTGTAGTTGTTCTATCATGAAAGATTCGTCTGTGCTCATCATAAAAGATTGACCATCATAGTCTACATTTCTTGTATGATGGTCGAGCTTCATCCACGTGAAATAATCCCTGGGGTTAAGGTTTGCTTCTTCAAATAAAGAATCAAAAATTTCAGGCATTGTCATTGTGTTTGGCCCGAAATCAAAGTGATGTGTCCCCAGGTTAACAGGCATCATTTTCCCACCTGCGTATTCATTTTTGTCATAAACGTGTACGTTGTATCCTTTGCTAGCTAGCTTAATTGAAGCAGAGAGCCCACCGAGTCCTGCCCCAATAACGGCAATTGTTTTCATGAGTATGTTCTTCCTTTCCAAACATAACCTTTCTGCCTTAAACCTGTGCGCATAGAATGAATCAACAGAGTCATAAACGCGACAGCACTAAGTGGCATGAGGAGCGATAACGTGACTCTTTGATTCGTTCTTAAATCAATCCATGCTTTTTGAAGCACGATTAGGACATAGGGGTAAAAGAGTGCGACTATTAGTGAACCTGTTAATGCTGTATAAAGCCCTGCAAGTAATAAAATAAAAGGGCCGACATAGAAAATACCATAAAAAATAAAGAGGATCCATATTAGGAAACGAGAGCGGCCGAGACCTGGGAAAAGGTTTTTAGTGAAACCATTCCAGACTTCGCGATTTGTTTGATACATATAACAAGTGACCACATTTGTTATATTGGCAAGAATAACTCTTTGTCCTTTTTTCTTAAATGCTTTTGCTAAATCAATATCATCTAGGAGGGTCTCGCGAATCCCTTCATGACCACCAACGTGTTTGTATGATTCCGTATGAACCATTATAAAAGCCCCATGAGCAGCGGTGAAGGAGGGAAGGTTCGTCCAATTAGCTGGTGCTAATGGAAGATGGAAATGAACGACAAAATGCTGAAGTGGTACAAGAAGCTTTTCAAGAAACAAGCTTACAGGAAAAGCAGGAAACCCTGTTATCATGGAAGCCTTCCGCTTTTTCATTAATAAGAGGGCAGCTTGAACCGCATTTGGCGACAGTCTTAAATCTGCATCATTAAACAGTAGGTATTGTCCTTTAGCATGTTCACTTAGCTGGTGACAAGCATATACTTTCCCAGTCCAACCTTCAGGTAGGTCTTTACCACGAATTATCATAAATCGCGGATCATTTTTTGTTCCTTCATACAGTAAATTCAATGTTTGATCACTAGAGTGGTCGTCAAGTAGAAGAAATTCAATATTTTGATATGTGAGCTTTTTTAAGCTTTGAAGGAGTTCCCCTACGTTTCGTTCTTCATCACGAAGAGGGATAAGAATGGATACACGTCCATTCTCATCCCCCTGAATACTTCGATTTGATAGACGTGGCATGAAGAGTGAATTGATGATCGTCCACAAGACAAACGCTGTAAGAATGCTAATATAGATGAGCAACATTAGACGGTCACCTCTTCCACTTTAGCGTGTCCATTTTGCTTCGCTTTTTTCTTATAGGTAATTAGCAAAAGCAGTGTAGGAATCGATGTTACAAAGACCGCAAGCCAAAGTCCATCAAGTAGTGCAAGGAAAATAAACATACCCATGACCATACCAAATAACATAGCCATTCGATGCTTCCATATAATGAAAGAAGTCCTATTTGGAACCTTATTCCTCATATAGAGAGGATAGAGTAAGGCATGGAAGAAAAGGGATACCCAGAACCAGCCCGTGAAATTTTGGAAAGGAACGTTATAATAAACGCCGTTTCCGTCCCATCCCCAATAACCCTTCACTAAATAGGCGACGGGATCAATGATTAAGTCAATTAAAACGGCAATAAGGGAGCCTACAAGGGAGTAGACGATCCATCTTATGATTCCAGGATTTAGTATTTCGGTCATTTGAAGCGATAGCACATGGGTAACGGCGATCACCATAATCCAAGCAAAACCAATCCCTATTGGAACGTAAGCTAATTTAAACCCAAAATCACCGGAATAATCATATTTACCAAAGATTAAACCATAATGAACGCCTAAGCCCTCTGCGATCATGCTGAAAGCAAAGATAAAGGAGGCTATTGAAAGCCCCCGCAAAGCCCCAAACGTACGTACAAAATAAAAGCTGCCTAATATTCCACAGAGTATAAGGAAGAAGGCATTTGCCCAGTTAAGAAACGATGGAAGTAGGTCGAAGCCAACAAGGATCAACCCACAGCAGTACCAAAAAATAAATAGTCGAAAGATTACGTTATCCCATTTCATCATGTTGCGAAGTCCCTTTCTTAGCCAGTTTGTTCATCTTTCAATTTCTGATCTTCAGCAATTAAATCTGCAGTTAACTGACCTGAAAGTGTAACCATTGGTACACCACCACCTGGATGTGTTGAACCGCCTACAAAGTACAGATTATCAATTAGTGAACTTCTAGATGGTATTTTAAAACCACCGTTTACTTTACGATCCGTTGCTACACCATAGATAGAGCCGCCGTTAGAACCATATAAATTCTTAATATCATCTGGAATGAACTGATATTCGAATTCAATTGATTCGCGAAGACCTGTCATACCCATTCGTTCTAATTTATCTAGGACGATTTCACGGTATCTACCGCGATGTTTCTCAAAGCTCTCACCAGGCTCTAATGGTGGAACATGTGTTAAGACAAAGAGATTTTCTTTTCCAGCCGGTGCCTGAGTAGGGTCAGATTTTGATGAGACACCAATATAGACCGTTGGATCGTCAGCAGGGACCCCTTCATCAAATATTTGTTTGAATTCTAACTCGGGATCTTTCGAGAAGAAAAAGTTGTGGTGTTGAAGGTGATCAAACGTCTTATTTACACCAAGTAACAACACAAGGCCTGAAACGGTAGGAGTATATTTTTTCAATTCATCTTTCACTTTTTCAGCACCAGGCTCTCCTTTAAGAAGCGTCTCGTGGGCAGGGATGCCTTCAAGATTACTAACGATTAAGTCTGCCTCCATCATCGTCCCATTCGCAAGTTTTACACCAGCTGCTTTTTTGTTTACGGTGAGAATCTCAGCGACCTCTGTATTGACTTGTACGTCCACACCTAGCTCATCAAGTAGCTTAAGCATTCCTTCTGCTATGTTATACATACCGCCTTCAACATAATAAATACCAAGGCCAAGCTGCACATAAACAAGTTGTGAAAGAATGGCAGGGGAATGATAAGGTGATGAGCCAATATACATAATAAAGAAGTTAAAGAGCTGCTGAAGATGTTTATCATCCAGATATTTTTCCGTTGCCTGATTCATTGATTTCATAGGGTTCATTGTGAGAAGATCTTTAAATGAATGCAGTTTTTGCAAATCTTGAATGCCTGACAAGCTTTTTTTGTAAAAGCTTTTTAAGCTTAAATCGAACATCGTTTTGCAATAATCTAAATAGGAGAGGAAGTTGGAATAATCTTTCTCTGAGCGCTTATGTACTTCAGATAACATAACAGCTATATCACTTGTTACATCAATCTGGGCGCCATCTTCGAAGAAAGTTCTCCATTGAGGTTCAATACGTTTAATGGTCATATAATCGTTTACATTTCGGTTTGCGCTTTTGAATAGTTTCTCAAGGACCCAAGGCATTGTTAGAATGGAAGGACCCGTATCGAATTTAAACCCTTGGCCAGAACGTTTGTTTAATTTGCCGCCAGCGCGCTCATTTTTTTCCAGTACGGTAACTTGATGTCCATCGGCTGCAAGACGAATAGCTGCCGAAAGACCTCCTAGTCCAGCACCAATAACGATTGTTTTTTTGCTCATTCCATCTCCTCCTTCATCGAATTAACTTCCAGCGTCGACATTTATACACTGTAATTGTATAGTGTGGGTATAACCTTTGTAAAGGAATCATAACGCTGTTACAGTGTATAATAGGTTTTCCTGACATAATAATTACCTAATCTTGGATATGTTAAACAATTTTGAAACGAGGAATGTGTATGCAGGTCATCCACTTATCGATCGGAGGGTTAATCTTAGTGAATATTTTTGCCTGGCTGATCATTCATGTTTCTATCTCTTATATTTGCCTTCGGTTGCCAGATTCCTTTTATGAATCTAAAAAATCAATGTTACAAAATAAGAAATGGGAACTGAAAGTGTATGATCGTATCCAGATAAGGAAGTGGAAAACAATACTACCTGATGGGGGAGATGTGTTTAAAGGAGGATTTCGGAAGAAAGAACTCAAAACGCTCACTTCTTCTTATATAAGGAAATTTATCTTAGAGACAAGACGTGCAGAGGTGACCCATTGGCTTCTCATACCACCTTCATTCTTGTTTTTCTTATGGAATCCTTTGAGTATTGGTTTAGTAATGGTTGGGTATTCTTTAATAGTTAATCTTCCATTTATTCTTATACAAAGGTACAATCGACTCAGGTTAAAACCATTATTACATCGTCAGATGAAAAAAGAGCAGCGCAGGGGGAATTCCATTGGAACACTTGGGGTTTGATCAAACCGAAAAAAGAAAGAACGAACATATTGATATTTGTCTAACGGAAGACGTGGAAGGACAGGGACTTACGACGGGGTTAGAAAAATATCGTTTTAAGCATAATCCACTACCAGAAATTGATTATAATGAAGTCGATATCTCCACTCAATTTCTTAATAAGAAATTGAAGACGCCATTTCTGATCAGCTCAATGACCGGCGGTACAGAGCGATCTTGGGAGATTAATAAACGTCTTGCCAAAGCTGCTGAAGCACATGGTTGGGCGCTTGGTGTAGGCTCAATGCGTGCCGCTATTCAAGAATCGAAATCCGCTTATTCATTTGACGTAAGAAAACATGCACCAACCATTCCTATACTAGCCAATATTGGAGCTGTTCAACTCAATTATGGTTTTACAGTAGAAGAGTGTAAGAGAGCGATTGACTTCATTCAAGCTGATGCGCTTCTGCTTCATTTAAATCCATTACAAGAAGTATTCCAACCTGAGGGTGATACAAATTTCCAAGATTTAATCGATAAAATTCGAGAAGTAGCAAAAGCGATCCCTGTTCCACTCGGTATTAAAGAGGTTGGCATGGGAATCGATGCGAAGAGTGCTCAGCGTCTTATAAGTGCAGGTGCCAGTTTTATTGATGTTGCTGGAGCGGGTGGAACATCCTGGATTCAAGTTGAAAGTTTTCGTTCCCATCAAACATTAAGACAACAAGCTGCCGAAGCTTTTCAAGATTGGGGTAACCCGACAGCTGATTGTATTATTGATGTAAGGAAACAGCATCCCGATGTCCCGATGGTTGCAAGTGGCGGACTAAAAAATGGTGTGGATGCAGCTAAAGCTATTGCTCTCGGGGCGGATGTGTCCGGATTTGGTAGGGCATTACTTGAAAATGCAGTAGATGATAGTGAAGAAGCGCTATCAGATCAATTAAAGCGAATTGAGTTCGAATTACGAACAGCTATGTTTGGAATTGGAGCTGCATCGATCAATAGATTAAAATACAATAGCGCATTAAAAAAGAAATAGCCAGAGCACTGAGCTCTGGCTTTTTTGTATGAATAAGTTAAGGAACGATGTTCAATTTGTCTTATTTAAACCATATGGCACCAATGACTTCGAGCAACTCCACTTGCTCAGACGAATGAGGAATCAACATTATCGGTTCCCGTAGTATAGGTCGTTCTCTAGAGAGCAAACTAGAGCTTAAGGAGGGCGACGCTAATGGCCTGGTTATCCATTTTTCCGTTTATCGTTGTCATTATCATTGCGATGAAAACAAAACTAGTGATCCCCGGATTAACGGCGGGTTTGCTAACAGCATCATTTATATACAAACCTGGATTGATCATTGGTTTACAACAGTTCTATGAATTTATTATGACTGGTTTGAAAGATGAAAATAATGTTAAAATCGTCCTTTTTCTATATATGTTTACGGGCTTAATCGGATTGATGAAATATACTGGTGGGATAAAAGGATTTGTTCAAGTTGCCTCATCCAAAATCAACTCAAAAAAAGGAGCGTTATTTCTGACGTGGGTGTCAACGCTAGGAACATTTAGTGCTCCTAGTTTCCGCATTGTAACGGTAGCCCCAATCATGAAAGCTCTTTTAAATAAAGTGAAAATCACTCCTCAGGAGCTTGGATTTGTGATAGAAACGACAGCAACTCCAGTTATTGTCTTAATGCCAATTGCTACCGCTTTTGTCGGCTATATGTCATCTGTTGTGCAGCTTTCACTAAAAGCAGAAGGCATTGAAGGAGATGGCTATCGTTACTTTCTTCAAAGTATCCCTTACAACTTTTTTTCGATTAGTATTTTATTGATTGGCTTTTATTTGAGTTTTTTCCATCATCGAAAAACGCCAGCTACAGACGCAGGTAATGTGGAAAAAAAGCTTGATGATCAATGGGAAGATTGTCATCCAGCTGTGGCGAAGGATCTTCCTACGAAACCGATGAATTTATTAATACCTCTTGGAGGAGTTATTCTCCTAACACTTCTTCTTACATATTGGAGTGGTTATAAGAAGGGGTTTACTTCTTTAATCAAGGCGTTTATTGAGGCAGATGTCCTCGACGCGATGGTCTTTGCACTTCTCACTACAGTACTTTTAACGTTCATTTTCTATTTATTTCAGCGTTTTTCTTTAAAGGACCTTGTTACTTATTTTATCGAAGGTGGTAACGAGATGATGCCGGTCATCGTCTTGCTTACTGTCGTTTGGGGCTTAGCAGCTTCAACAGAAGCTCTTGGCTTCTCGTCTTTTGTTACCTCAAACCTTGATTGGATTCCTACTTTATTTGTACCACCAGTCTTATTTCTCGTTGGGGCGTTTATTTCATACTTTATTGGCTCATCATGGGGCACATGGGGAATTTTAATGCCGCTCGGTATTTCATTAGGGTATTCTACAGGAGCAGATCTACCTGTTGTCATTGGAGCCGTGTTTGCGAGTGGGACATTTGGCGCTTTTGCTTCTCCGCTAAGTGACAATACGAATACAGTTGCGAGGATCTTGCAGTTGAATCCTATGACATATGCGAAATTTAAGCTTGGCCCAGCTTTATTAGCGGCGGGATTAGCAGCAGCTGGCTACTTTGTTATCTCTTTTGTAATATAATTATTTTTATGAGTACTTTTGTATTGACATCCGTTTTAAAACCATTTATTATTGGGACTAACTTAATAATCCTTTGTTTAAAGGATCTTCTTATTCAGAGAGGTGGAGGGACTGGCCCTTAGATACCTCGGCAACGGACCTATGAACTTATGTTCAATTGGAACCGTGCTAATTCCTGCGACGAAAGTCGAAAAATGAGAAGAGGCTCGGTCTATCCAAACCCTCTTCTGTTCGAGCAGATGAGGGTTTTTTTATGCACCCTCATTTGGAAATATGTTTTAGTAGAGGGAGAGACTGATATTGCATACACTAATGGATAACGAAGCAAGAAAACAACAGCTTATTAAGACCCTTCTCTCACAAGGGATATATAAGAAGGGTGAAAAGCAACTTTATATGTTATCACTAAATGAATTAGAAAACATATATGCTCGATCAAATAAAACCATACAGAGAAAAGGAAACGGAGTGGTCATAGTGGAACAAGCAACATTTGCAGCAGGGTGCTTTTGGGGAGTAGAAGCGCTATTTCAACAATTGAACGGTGTTATTTCAACTTCAGCAGGGTTTACAGGAGGAGAGACGATTAATCCAACTTATGAAGATGTTTATTCTGAATTAACAGGCCATGCCGAATCCGTACAAGTTGAATATGATCCTTCTCTCATTTCTTATGAAGAACTTGTAGAAGTTTTCTTTGAAAATCATAATCCAACCTCCTTAAACAAACAGGGAGAAGATGTCGGAACACGCTATCGCTCAGCGATCTTTTACCACTCAAATGAGCAGGCAGAAATAGCATTGATTGCAAAAGAAAAACTCGAGCGATCTGGACGCTTCAAAAAACCAGTTGTGACGCAAATTGTACCAATCACTTCATTCTATCGTGCAGATGAGTATCATCAAAGCTATCTTGCTAAGCGTGGACAGTCTTCTTGCAAAATTTCATAATAGAAAAAAGGCTTTCTCTCATTGTCATGAGGGAAGGCCTTTTTTAGTTAATCACCTTGATTGACACCTATTTGATCAATAAAGACTTTTCCTTTCTCTGATGCATTAAATTCGAATGTAAGAGCATTCATCTTCTTCGGATTAAAGGCATTGTTTGCTTCTAAGAATCGCTGCATCGGAATATTAAAGGTTTGGAGAACCGGTTCAGTAGGTTCACCATAACGTCCTTCTTCAAAGTATTTTGTTTTTGTGTGTTGAATAGGAAGAACACCTTGCAACTGCATGACGTCACTCAGCTTAACACTAGCGGATGCTCCGTTATCTGAACTAGCCGTGATTGTGAAATCAACAGGTTGCTGGTCAGATGGATCTGAAAGGTTTGCTGCTGTGAATGTTAATGAACTGTTCATTGTATAAGCAAATGGATCCTGAAGGGCTTTCTTGAAATTTAATTTGTATGTGCCGTTCTTTGAATAGGAATGATCCCATTTCAAAAAGACCCCATGAGTACCTCTTTCTTTATCGCGTCGAAATTCAAGCTCTCCTTCATACCATTGCAGCAAGCTATTAGTCTCTATGGTGATATAGGGAGATGTCGCTGTTGTGACATCAACGTCCTCTTCAAAGGTGCTATAGATATGATACGAAGGATCTTCATATTTACTAATGTATGTTGTATCAGGTAGCCATTCGAGAGCATAGCGATAATCCTCAAACATCGGTTGATAGGACTCATTTTGATGAAGCGTCGCCTCAAGAAAGCCAGCAACATATGTGCGGGCTATTTGTCGTTGTTCAGTGCCTTTAAGAAGAGGCTCTTTATTTAATAAAAGCGTGAAAGGGAAATACGTATCGTTTTCTCCCCACGTTGTGTTAAATTGTCCGTGATTGGCGCGATCAATATAAAGGGCTGCTTTCATAGCTTCTTTACTGCCAGTTAAATCAATCCCATTATACTGTCGGTCGCCTTCGAATTCCGATAAATCACTATCATAAGAACCTTGAAGTAATAAATAATTGACATCATCCACTTCGATTTTTCGATCTGAAAGTGTTTGATAATCCGTCGGTGCAAGTGCGATAACAGATTCAATATTATAATGGAAATCAAAAGTCATGTTCCCGTTATTTGGGTAACGATCAAGGTCATTGAATTTTGCTGCTAAAATCGCAGCTTGACCACCGCGAGAATGACCTATTAAAGCAATTTGATCCATCTTCACTTTGTTGAATAATGGATTATCTTTTTGAGAAGATAATTTCTCCATTTCTTCAATATGTTTAAGCAGCAACCAAGCGCGTCCATTAATGTCTCCTGCGAGGCCACCAGACCATGATGAATTGAAGAAGTTCTCATCTACTGATACTGTTAAAAAGCCACGACTAGCGAGTAACTCACCTAAATAATTGTAGCCTTCATCTGAGAAGTCCTCCATCTTATGGTTTCCATGGACAATAAGGACAAGAGGAAAAGAACCATTTCCTTTAGGCACCCATACACGTCCATTAAGTGGCACATTGGTGTCTTTAAAGCCCCAGAACCACTCGCGTTCTTTGGACCATTCTCCAATCATACTTGAAGCGTTAACTGACATCGTTTGAATATCTACTTGCTCCCCAAATTCAGGACGTTGCTTATCCTTTCCACTTCCATATGTATAAGTAGTTACATCAAATGAGCCGTATTCTGAAGGGTTATCACTAACAGGTGAGAGCGGCTCTACATTAATAGAGAGACGATCATTCATTAAACCAGGTGTGAATAACCAGTATGAAAAAGCTGACGTTGCTAAAACACCAAACAGTAGCATGATCATAGACATTGGCTTTTTGATGCCTTTAGAAAGAGGGTATCCGAACATAGCGCCAAGGATGATACCGACTGCAATTAAGAGATAGGAGAGCGGAAGGATGTTCTCTAATTGACGAAATTGATCTAATGTATAAATGGTTATAGCAAGCGAGACTCCAATACTTGCAATGAGAAGAGAGGGTAATCTTTTGAAATGCTCTATGAACCATGTACCAATCTTAACGGTGAGCAGTGTACTGACAACTGCTATTAGTAGGAAAAGAATAACGTCCATTATTTGACCCAGTCCAGTATGAAAATCAAACCCAATCGAAAAGATTAGCAGCATTGTCATAATAAGAGCGCCATAGGAAGCTCCTTTCCATATGGTTTTAAAGAAGGATTGTAATGGTTGAGTAAAAGAAATCAATAAATGCTTTAATTTATTTCGGTTGTGTGTATTTTTACGCGTTTTTTCAAATTCAGGTTCGTGTTCCACGCTAATCCTCCATTTCTTATCCTGCTGCTTTCATTATAGCAAATAGGAAATGAGGAAGAATGTTAAATCTAAGAATGCCGCAATTGAATGAGAATTGGCTCGGTGAGTCTAGCACATATTTCGTTCATTTAATTGTAAAAAATGATCGCTGCATAGTATTTGCTTCTCCTTTGTATAAGTCGTACAATAGGAATTAAGAATTAATGTGAAATATTTCACAAACGTATGTTTGATGTGAAACTAAAGGTGGGGGATCAGGTGAAGAACGAACTTAAAGCGTATGCTTCAGGTTTTAAAATCACACACTTGTTCATGATTTTAGGTGCTCTTATTATTGGCGCATCCATTATTGTACAGGCGTTTCTTACAGTAGAAATAGTGAATCAGGTATTTATTGAGAGACTAGCATATTCAGAAATTTCACCGTATCTCATTGGCTTACTGGTTGTCATGGCGCTACGCCCTTGCGTATCTTATTTAATGGGAAAAGCATGCGTAAACATGGCCACTATTGTGAAACAAAGAATAAGAGAAGCGCTTTTGAATAAATTTTCTCGAGACGCACTTCTAACGTCTTACCAGGGTCAATCTGGACAGAAAGTGAGCGTTTTACTAGATGCGGTGGATGAGATTGATTCCTATTATAGTCAATACATTCCACAAGTGTTTAAAACGGCGGTTATTCCTTTCTTTATTCTAATCGCAGTTTCAACTCAGCATATTGAAACAGGGCTAATAATGATCGTGACGGCTCCATTTATTCCACTCTTTTATATTATTATCGGCATTCGTACTCAGAAAAAATCCGAGGAGAAGCTAGAGCAGATGACCGTTTTTTCTGGTCGCTTTCTTGATACAATTCAGGGTTTGACTACGTTGAACTTGTTTCGTCAATCGAAGAAATATCGCTCGATTATGGAAGAAAGTAGCTTGAATTATCGAGATGCAACGCTTGAAGTTCTTAAGGTTGCGTTTGTTTCATCCCTTATGCTTGAGCTTATTTCAATGTTAAGCATTGGGATTATCGCTCTTGAGATTGGTCTTCGTCTCATTGTGTTTAATAGCATGTCTTTTGCTACAGCCTTTTTCCTTCTTATGCTTGCTCCTGAGTTCTATCTTTCCCTAAAGGAACTAGGCAGTGCTTTTCATACTGGTAGAGGTAGCATGAGTGCAATGAAAAAGGTAAGTGAAGAACTTCATCGTGAAAGTGACGAAATGAAATGGGGAGATCGATTACTTGAAACGAAGGAGAGGCCACCACTGTTGGCGTTTAAGAACGTTTCCTATCGCTATCAGGAGAGTGGATTTGGGTTATCCTCTATTGATCTAACTATTAAACCTTATAGCAATACGGCCGTGATTGGTCGGAGTGGATCTGGAAAATCGACGCTTTTGAATTTGCTTGGTGGATTGCTTCCACCTCAAGAAGGTGCCATTACCGCCGACGAACTTCCCCTAACAAGTTTAGAAGAAGAAAGCTGGTTTTCAAAGATAAGCTTTATATCACAAAATCCGTATTTGTTTACTGGAACGATCGCTGAAAATATCGCGATTGGATCAAAAAGTACTGATAAAATACAAATTGAAGCGGCGGCTGAGAAAGCTGGTATTTCCTCGTTTATTGCTTCTCTTGAAAATGGTTATGAGACGGTTATTGGTGAATCCGGAAGAGGGATATCTGGAGGAGAGAAGCAGAGAATTGCGCTTGCTCGAGCATTTATAAAACAACCAGAGATTATTTTATTTGATGAACCAACAACGGGACTTGATTTATATACAGAGAAAGTTCTTCATACTTCGATCAAAGAACTATCAAAAAACGCAACAATTATTACTGTAGCACACCGTATCCATACAATACGAAATGCCGATCATATTATACTTCTTGATAAGGGAAACTTGATCGCGGAAGGAACCGATGAATCACTTTACGCTTCAAGTGAGTTGTATCGTGGTATGGTTGATACGCAGAAGGGGGAGGTCACATTATGAGAGAGCTAGCATTTGTATGGCGTGAGATGCTGACAGAGAAATGGGATATCCTCCTCTCGATATTATTTGGTTTTATTGCGGGGATAACAGCTGTTGCCTTGTTTGCTTCTAGCGGCTATTTAATTTCGAAGGCAGCCTTATCGTTACCTGTGTTTGCATTAGCGATTTTAACAGCTGTTGTGAAATTTTTTGGACTTGCCCGCGCAGCTGGACGCTACTTTGAAAGGATATATTCTCATCGCGCGACGTTTTCCATTTTAAGCAACATGCGCGTCTCCTTCTATAAAAAACTTGAGCCAATAGCGGCAGGGTTGTCACAGCGATATCGCAGTGGAGATCTGTTAGGTAGAATTGTAGGAGATATTGATCGACTGCAGCATTTTTACCTTCGCGTTTTTTATCCACCTATAGTTTTTATTCTCATATTCCTTGTTACGATTTGGTTTACGCTATTCTATTCTTTCGAAATTGCACTTCTAATGTTACTCGGAGTGATTTTTACAGGGATTGTGATTCCGGGTTACTTTGCGTGGAGTATTCGAAAAAAGGATCGAAAGGTTCGTTCAAGTAGAGGAGAATTTGCTGCTGATTCAGCTGAGTTTTTCGCTGGTTATCGTGATTTGAAAATCATGAGTGAGGTTGAAGGAAAGAAAAGCGATCTTAAAACAAAATCCAATGACTATGGGATTGCTCAAAGCAAAGAAGGAAAAGCAGAAGTGCTTCATCAAGCCGTTAATTCATTTGTGTCTTTATTTGTAACCTGGAGTGTTATTGGGATCGGTTCATATCTTGTCATAACGGGAGAACTAGATGGCGTGTTTCTCGCCATGCTTGTCCTGATCTTTTTAACGTCCTTTGAGAACGCAGTGCCATTGGCTATCATGCCTGCTTATTTGCAAGATAGCATAGTAGCTTCGAAAAGACTGTCATCTGTAGAAGGGAAGCCAAGGGTGGAAGAGAAAGAAAAGGTGGATCTTCCGAATGAGAAAGCTTTTTCTCTGTCGGCAAGAAATGTCACTTTTTCTTATCCCAATGAAATACGAAAGTCATTAACTAATGTAACGGTTCATATTCCAGCAGGAGGAAAAACGGCTATTGTTGGACCAAGTGGTTCTGGAAAATCGACTCTATTACAACTTTTCTTAAAGTTCTTTGAGGGAAGTGGCGCATTAGAGATGAATGATCGTTCCATTCAATCGCTTTCCGAAGAGAATATCTGGAGCAAGACGAATGTCGTCCTGCAACAAAATCATTTCTTTTCAGGTACGATTCGTGATAATTTGCTTCTAGCCGGAGAGTCATTATCCGATGAAAAGTTAATGGAAAGTCTTCAAGCTGTCCAGCTAGAACACTTTTCTCTCGATTATAGCGTGCACGAAAAAGGATCGAACCTTTCTGGTGGTGAGCAACAGCGCCTCGCTATCGCCCGTTCCTTCTTAAAGGGTAAACGAGTCTGGTTATTAGATGAACCGACTTCCTCAGTCGACCTTCTTACTGAAAGGTCAATTCTCAAGCATCTTTTTGAACAAGCGAAAGAGGATACGCTTCTACTGGTCAGTCATCGTTTAAACAATCTTGAACAAATGGATCAAATTATCGTAATGGATTCAGGGCAAATCGTAGAAAGTGGTACGTATAAAGAATTGATGAAAATAAAGGGCTATTTCTATCAAATGAGAGAAATTGAGAAAAGTGTCCTTCTTTAATATTGATGGAGTCTCATCTTCCAATCGCTTACTGAAGGAAAATAGCGATTGGAAGTTTTTTTGTTGACTTTTTTAATGGACATGTTGATTTGTGAATCAATAGAGAATCGACCTTAGAACTAATGCTATGACAAAAAGAAGGGGGAAGTCTTCTTTATATGGAATTTTATAGGGATGATCTGAAAAGGAGGGGGTTTATTGTTAAACAACGTGAGTGTGTAACCGTGAAAGTACCTAATATGAAACAAGCGCTAGCCTTTTGTACGAAAGTTTTGAATTTCGAGGTATCAAAAGAGGATGGCCCTAAAATTGTGAGCCTTGTTCATGAAAACATACCAATTGTTATAGAAGAGGAAGCGGTTCAATCTGATAATAAAAACGTGCTGCTCGGAATTCCATCTACTAGCATTCGTCAGGATCCTTTTGATCCAAGCGCCTTAGCGATAGTTGAATATAGTTAGGAACGTTAAAACACCTACTACCATATACGATCACATGTACGATATACTAATAGCTAGCGTATTTTTTTGAGAGAGGAATGTTACCTTTGGCAGCTGTTTGTATTATCGCCGAAAAGCCAGATCAGGGAACGCGTCTTGCCGCCCCTTATCCAACCGAAAAAAAACAAGGATATCTCTATATTAAACCTAATCCTGATTTTCCTGATGGAGCCTATATGACTTGGGCTGTAGGACACTTGTGTGAACTCGTTCCACCTGAAACATACGAATCTTCATGGAAGAAGTGGTCTCTTCAAACCCTTCCGATGATTCCGACACAATTTAAATATCAGGTAACGAAAGGAAAATGGAAACAATTTAATGTCATTAAAGAACTCGTTAACAAAAAAGAAGTAGGATCTATTATTCACGCGGGTGATGCTGGGAGAGAGGGTGAACTCATCGTCCGTACGATTTTGAATCAGGCTCGTTGCAAGAAACCAATGAAGCGACTTTGGATTTCTTCACTAACAGAACGTGCAGTAAAAGAAGGATTTCAATCACTGTTAGAAGAAACAGAAACGCGTAATCTTTATTACGAGGCTTATGCAAGATCTTGTGCAGATTGGGTCGTAGGAATTAACGCCTCACGCGTGTATACACTTCTTTTTAAACAAAAAGGGTTACAGGATGTTTTTTCTGCAGGAAGGGTTCAAACGCCTACACTAGCATTAGTCGTTCAACGAGAGAAAGAGATTGCGAACTTTAATTCAGAGCCGTTTTGGGAAGTGAAGGGCACATTTGATTACAATGGAAAAATGATTGTTGGAAAATGGATCAATGAAGATCAAACGAGACTTGAGTCGCCCGAAATGGCCCAAGCCATTGCTCAATTTTGTGAAAATAAGGACTGTTTAGCGAGTGAGGTTAAGAAAGAACGGAAGCAGTACAAAGCTCCCTTCTTGTATCAACTATCATCTCTTCAGTCTACTGCCAACAAGCGCTATAAATTTTCACCGAAAAAAACGTTGGATATTGCTCAGAAGCTTTACACAAAGGGGAACATTTCGTATCCAAGAAGTGATTCTAGTTTTGTCACCAAGGATGAAGCGGCAGAATTCCCTTCGATTTTATCAAAGCTTCAGAAGCAGCGAGCTTATCAAGAGTATTTTCCACTAAAACGTGACTCGCTCTTAACGGACAAGCGATTTGTGAATGCTGCGAAAGTAAGTGATCACTATGCGATCATTCCAACAGAACAGGTGCCAAACCTGGATAAATTATCAGGTGATGAAGCTAAAATATATGATTTAATCGCACGAAGTTTACTAGCGGCGCACGAAGAGGCATCGATTGTCGATTATACAACTGTGCTCACCCTCGTTGATAATAGAGCCCTATTCCAATCAAAAGGACAGGTGCGAATTCAGGAAGGATGGCAACGAATTATCCCATCGAGTCAGAAGGATGAAGAGTTACCACCTATTGAAAAGAACGAACAAGGTAAAGTTGTATCTGTAGAAGTAACAGAAGGCAAAACACAGCCGCCAAAACGATTTACTGAAGGACAGCTTATTACAATGATGAAGACGGCCGGTAAGCATCTAGATGATGAATCTCTTGAGAAGATCTTGAAAGACACAGAAGGACTTGGGACTGAAGCGACTAGAGCGGGCATCATCACAATGCTCAAAGATCGCAAATACATCGATGTTGTAAAAAACCAGGTATATGCAACGGAAAAAGGCATGTTATTGATCGATTCGATCGGAAATGCCGTTCTTTCAAGTCCTGAAATGACAGCGAAATGGGAGCAGCGGCTAAAACAAATTGGAAGTGGCGAGGCTTCTCCACAAGCGTTCATGGAATCTGTGAAGAAACTTGCAGCGAAGCTAACCTCCGATGCAGTTGAATCTTCTGCATCATGGGATTTAAAAGATATTAAGATAGAAGCACAGCCATCCAAAAAATCACTAGGAAAAAAGGTTGGCACATGCCCACTTTGCGGTTCTGACGTACTGGATAAGGGGAAATTATTTGGGTGTAGTAGTTATGCTAAAACAAGTTGCCCGTTTACAATCTCCAAACGAATTCTTGGTAAACCTATTTCGCAAACGAACGCTAAAAAAATTCTAACTGAAGGAAAATCCAATGTAATCAAAGGGCTGAAAAGTAAAAAAGGGACGTTTAATGCCGCGCTTGTATGGAGCCCGGATGAGAAAAAACTAACATTTGAATTTGAAAAGAAGTAATTTTAAGCATGCCTTTCATAGGGGCATGCTTTTTTTGAACTAATTTTCTCACCTAACACACTCTTTATCAGGATGATAAACAAGTTGCGCTTGTTAATACGTTGTGACAAATTCATAAATTTGAAAAAATAATAAAAAACCTGTTGTATATATATACTTATATATGTATAATCATTCAATAAGCAATGAAAGAGGGAGTGGAAATAGTGAAAGCAAGTATAGTCGGTGCTAGCGGATATAGCGGCCTTGAATTAATTCGCTTATTGCTTAGTCACCCTGAAGTAGAAATTAATACAATTGTATCTCCATCTAACGCAGGAACAAATGTCCATGATGTTTTCCCACATCTCACGAATATACAAGTAAGTCAGTTTGAAGCACTTGATGCAGAGAAGCTTGCTTCCGAGTCAGATGTTATCTTCTTCGCAACACCAGCTGGCGTGAGCAGTCAATCTGTTCCTTCACTACTAAATACGGGTGTTCCAATGATCGATTTATCCGGAGACTTCCGATTAAAGAGTGGAGATTTATACGAAAAGTGGTATAACCATTCATCTCCACCAGAAGGAGCTTTGGAAGAAGCGGTATATGGATTATCGGAATACTATTCAGAAGACATTAAATCCGCAAATTTAATTGCCAATCCAGGATGCTATCCGACGGCAACGCTACTAGGTATTCTTCCAATTATTCAAAAAGGGTGGGCTGATCCATCGTCTTTAATCATAGATGGAAAGTCGGGACTTTCAGGCGCAGGACGTAAAACGAGTCTGACAGCCCATTACTCTGAAGTTAATGAAAATGTATCAGCATATAAACTTGGCAAACATCAGCATATCCCTGAAATAGAACAAGTCATTTTGAATCAAATCGGTGAAAATGTAAATGTATCATTCTCTACTCACCTCGTCCCGCTTACAAGAGGGATGATGTGCAGCATGTATGTCAATCTATCTCATGATCGATCCGAAGCAGAAGTGATTGATCTTTACCAATCAATCTATGAAGATCATCCTTTTATTCGCGTGATGCCTGAAGGGAAATGGCCCTCCACAAAAGGTGTTTCCGGTTCTAACTACTGTGATATTGGTCTTTCTGTAGATCCGAGAACAAATCGCTTAACGATCATCTCGGTGATTGACAATTTGATGAAAGGTGCTGCTGGTCAAGCGGTACAAAATATGAATCTACGATTTGGCTATTCTGAGACGGCAGGTCTTAGTTTATCTCCAGTATTTCCATAAATCTACTAAACGAAAGGGTTGAATGCTTTGGCAACATCGACTGTAAGTGAGGAACTTTTTTCAATCGTAAAAGAGGGCACAGTTACTTCTCCTAAAGGATTTCAAGCTGGTGGGTTTCATGCAGGTTTAAAACGAAAGCGTAAAGATCTTGGCTGGATTAAATCGGTTGTACCAGCGAATGCTGCAGGAGTGTTTACAATGAATACTTTCCAGGCACCGCCATTAAAAGTGACAAAAGAAAGTTTAGTAGATGGAAAACTTCAAGGCCTAGTTGTTAATTCAGGAAACGCCAATGCGTTTACAGGAAAGAAAGGCCTTGAGGACGCATATGAAATGCGAAAACAATTCGCAACTGTGATGGGTCTAAAAGAAACGGAAACGGCTGTTACTTCGACGGGGGTCATTGGGGAGTATTTGCCCATGGAAGCCATTATCAAAGGGATTCATCACATTCCAAGCTATGCAGAAAAAACGAGTGGCACCGATTTTGCTGAAGCGATCGTTACGACAGATACAATGACAAAACAGGTAGCCGTAACGTGTCAGATTGATGGAAAAGACATCACCATTGGTGGTGCTGCAAAGGGATCAGGAATGATCAAGCCAAACATGGCCACGATGCTGGCTTTTGTAACGACCGATGCAGAAGTAGAAAATAACGCTCTTCAGTCCGCATTAAGCTCTGTGACTGACACGACTTATAACATGATCACAGTTGACGGTGAAACGAGTACAAATGATATGGTCCTTCTTCTAGCAAATGGTCAGGCGGAGAATGAAGCGTTATCAGAAAGTCATCCTGAGTGGCAAACGTTCTTAAGTTCACTAGAGTATGTTTGTCAACAGTTAGCGAAATTGATCGCTAAAGATGGCGAAGGGGCTACAAAACTCGTTGAAGTTCACGTAAAAGGTGCTCAAACAGAAACCGGTGCGAAAGCCATTGCCAAATCTGTTGTAGGTTCTAGTTTAGTAAAAACAGCCATATATGGAACCGATGCAAACTGGGGACGTATTGTATGTGCTATTGGGTACAGTGGTGAATCTGTTCAAGAAGATTCTCTTTCCATATCACTTGGACCCATTAAAGTAGTGGATTATGGTATAACAACGGAATTTAGTGAGGAAGAGGCAAAAACCTATTTAGAAAACGAGAACATTCATATCTATATTGATTTGCATAACGGTAATGAAGAAGCAACGGCATGGGGGTGTGACCTTTCTTATGATTATGTCAGAATCAATGCCTCCTACAGAACATAATCAAAAGTATTTTGTTATTAAATGTGGTGGAAGTATATTAAATCAGCTTCCAGAATCATTTTACCTTGACCTAGTAGCTATGAAAAAACAAGGATATCATCCGGTACTCGTTCATGGTGGAGGCCCTGAAATCTCAAGGATGCTTGATAAACTATCAATTCAGACAACATTTGTCGATGGACTACGTGTCACAACAGATGAGATGGTCAATACAGTTGAAATGGTACTGAGCGGTAAGGTGAATAAACAGCTCGTGCGGAAGATCCACCATGCAGGAGCGAAAGCCATTGGCATTAGTGGCGTAGACGGCAAGCTGTTTACATGCAAACAGTCTAATGAATCACTCGGCCGTGTTGGGGAAGTCATCCATGTAGATAAATCACTAATTGAACAACTCTCTCAAGCTGGGTACATACCTATTATCTCACCAATCAGTACGGATGAATCTTTCGAACCTCTTAATATTAATGGGGATGAAGCCGCATCAGCTGTCGCTCAGGCGCTGCGTGCAGATATTTGTCTCGTTAGCGATACACCGGGTGTGTATGAAGAAATTGATGGGCAAAAAGTTATTTTCAGAACGCTAGATGAGCCAAAAATAACAAGTTTAATAGAAAAAGGCACGATTATTGGTGGAATGATCCCTAAAGTGAAAGGAGCGATTGCCGCTCTTTCGGATAAAGTCTCCTCGGTTATTATTGTTGATGGTCGAGAAGAGAATGCCCTGCTAAAAGCAGTCGCACATGAACCTGTTGGAACGCGAATTGTTCGAAAGGAGTCTTTAGAATGTCACTAACTGAAACGTCACAAACAAGCATCATGCAAACATATAATCGACTTCCGATTACTGCCGTTAAAGGTGAAGGAAGCTTCCTATATAGTGAAGACGGAACAAAATATCTAGATTTTACTTCCGGAATTGCCACATGTAATCTTGGTCATCAACCAGAAGTGATCAAAAAAGCTGTATCAGATCAGTTAAATCTCCTCTGGCATTGCTCGAATTTATACCATATCCCAAAACAGCAGGAACTCGCTGACGTGTTAACGGCGGAAAGCTGTTTTGACCAGGTGTTCTTCTGTAATAGTGGTACGGAAGCGAATGAAGCAGCGATTAAGCTCGTTCGAAAATGGAGCGGTAAAGAAACAATTGCAACGTTCACAAAGTCCTTCCATGGAAGAACGCTAGGTTCCCTTTCCGCTACAGCTCAACCAAACCTTCAAGATGGATTTGGCTCTATGCTTCCTGGTTTTGAATATTTTCCTTACAACGATTCTGATCGTTTATCAGAAATCGAGGAACTAAAACCAGCAGCCGTCATGTTAGAGCTCGTCCAGGGAGAAGGAGGCGTTCGTCCAGCAGATCAGGAGTGGATTTCGGAGCTTGTGTCGATTTGTAAATCGAACAATATTCTTATCGTCGTTGATGAAGTGCAAACCGGGATGGGCCGAACCGGAACGCTATTTGCTCATGAGCAATATGGGTTTGAACCAGATATTATGACGCTTGCAAAAGGGTTAGGTTCAGGATTCCCGATTGGTGCGATGCTTGCGAAGGAAAGCGTAGCGTCAACATTTGGTCCAGGAACTCACGGAAGTACATTTGGGGGAAATCCACTTGCTTCTGCCGCTGCAACTTCGACGGTAAAAAAGATTGTTTCTTTACTTAACAACGCAAAAGAAATGGGAGACATGCTTATAAATGAATTAAAAAGTTTGTCGGAGCAGCACAATTCCATTAATGAAGTGAGGGGACTAGGTTTACTTCTAGGAATTGAAGTGGCGGATGCCGCGCCTTTTGTTAGTAAGCTTAGAGAAAAAGACGTTCTGGTTTTAAGTGCAGGACCTAACGTCATTCGCATTCTTCCACCTCTTAATGTGAGTAAGAAGGAAGTAGAGCAATTTTTGGAGAAGCTAACCGACGTTTTTAAGTCAACTGAAGGGGAGGATAAGGCATGAAAAAGGGCTATCTTGTATTAGAAAACGGAGCAGTATTTGAAGGCGATCTAATAGGGGCTTTAGAAGCTTCTGGTGAAGTTGTTTTCAATACAAGCATGACTGGATATCAAGAGATTGTATCTGATCCTTCTTACGCCGGGCAAATCATCGTCTTCTGTTACCCACAAATCGGTAACTATGGAATAAATAAACTTGATAGTGAAAGTGAACACCTTCATCTTCACGGTGTTGTTACAGGAGAGCAGTGTGAGGAACCTAGTCATTATTTAGCAACAGGTTCCTTCTCAAATGGTTTATTACAGAATGAAATTCCTTCTTTAACAGGTGTAGACACACGAGCCCTCGTTAAAATGCTACGGGATTATGGAACAATGAAAGGACAGATAACGGCTGAATTTCCTAGTAACAACGTTGAATGGAAATCAGAGAAATCTTTTGTTCCAAATGTATCAGTAAAAGAAAAATCACATTATCCAGGTGAGGGACCACATATCGTGCTAATGGACTACGGGTATAAGAAATCAATTCTTACGTCCCTTCAATCTCTTGGTTGTGCTGTAACAATCATGCCATTTAATACAACTTTTGAGGAAGTTGTTAACCTACAACCAGACGGAGTGGTGTTAAGTAATGGTCCTGGAGATCCTGAAGCATTATCTGCAACTTTTAAAACGATCCGGCTTATTAGTGAAAAATATCCAACATTCGGGATTTGTCTTGGTCATCAGCTTCTCGCTCTTGCACACGGGGCGTCCACTCGAAAGCTAACATTTGGACATCGGGGGTCGAATCACCCGGTGAAGCATTTGGAGACGGGGAAAGTGTTTATCACCTCCCAAAACCATGGTTATGAAGTCGTACAGGAGACCTTAGAAGATACAGGGTTTGCGCTTACTTTTGTTAATTTAAATGATGGAACCGTTGAAGGATTAAAACATCAACATTACAACATTCAATCGGTGCAATTCCATCCTGAAGCACATGCGGGACCATCTGATACAGCTTTTTTATTCGATGAATTTATGCACCAGATTACGAGAACAGGAGACCAGCATTATGCCTTTACGTAAAGAGTTAAAAAAAGTTGTCATTTTAGGATCTGGCCCTATTGTCATTGGTCAGGCAGCGGAATTTGATTATGCAGGTACACAGGCGTGCCTGGCGCTAAAAGAAGAGGGGATTGAGGTAGTTTTAATAAATAGCAATCCAGCCACCATTATGACGGATTCATCAATCGCGGATCATGTTTATATGGAACCAATGACGCTTCCTTATGTAGAGGAAATCCTCAAAAAAGAAAAGCCTGATGGCATCATTGGCACACTGGGTGGTCAAACAGGTTTAAATCTTGTCGTACAGCTTTATGAAAAAGGAATTCTAGAAAAGTTGAATGTGGAACTTCTTGGCACCTCTGTTGAATCTATTCAAAATGGGGAAGACCGTGAGAAGTTTAGACAGCTCATGCTTGATATTGGCGAACCAGTACCTGAGTCGAAAATTGCCGTGACAAGGGAAGAGGCATTAACATTCGCTCGAGAAATTGGCTATCCGATTATGGTTCGCCCAGCCTATACAATGGGTGGTGAAGGCGGTGGATTTGCAGCTGATGACAACGCCTTGCTTGAAATTGTTGATCGTGGCCTTTCCTTAAGTCCTATTCACCAGGTACTCATTGAAAAAAGCATGCTTGGTTGGAAAGAAATCGAATATGAAGTGATGCGTGACGAAAACGATACGTGCATGATCGTCTGTAACATGGAAAATATGGATCCTGTTGGAATTCATACAGGGGATTCGATTGTTGTTGCACCATCTCAGACGCTGAATGATTACCAATACCAGATGCTACGAAACGTTTCGTTGAAAGTGATTCGTGCCATTGACGTTATTGGTGGTTGTAATATTCAAATTGGATTAAACCCTGAATCAAACGATTATTACATCATTGAGGTGAATCCGCGGGTAAGTCGTTCGTCTGCATTAGCTTCTAAAGCTACTGGCTATCCGATTGCACGTATGGCTGCAAAATGTGCCATTGGCTTTACATTAGATGAGCTTCCAAATCCAATTACAGGTAATACGTATGCAGCATTCGAACCTGCCCTTGATTATTTAGTTGTCAAAATACCGAGGTTTCCATTTGATAAGTTTCCTGAAGGTGATCGCGTACTCGGAACGCAGATGAAAGCAACCGGAGAAGTGATGGCAATTGATCGAAGTTTTGAAGGTGCTTTAAACAAAGCTGTTCGATCTCTAGAGAGTGGTCATCAATCATTAACAGGCTTATATGAAGAGGTAAGTCAAGAGTATTTAAATGAACAGCTAATAACGCCAACAGATGAAAGACTTTTTTTAATTAGTGAAGCTTTTCGAAGAGGTTATTCTGTAGAGGACATCAAATCACTTACAGCCATTGATAGCTGGTTTCTTCATAAGGTGAAGCGAATTGTGGAAGCGGAAGTAAAGATAATGAATCAAACCGATCTTTCTGAAGAATTATTGATTCATGTTAAGCAATTAAACGTTAGTGATGCTTACATTTCGAAAGTAACTGGAAAAACGATCGATTCGATCATGAGTATGAGTAAAGAAGCTGGCATTCAGAGGGGAATGAAGCAAGTTGATACGTGTGCAGGGGAGTTTGAAGCCATCACGCCTTATTTCTACTCTACGTATTTAGGGAGCGATGAGATGGAGCAGATCAGTGAGCCAGGCATCCTCGTTCTTGGTTCAGGGCCCATTCGAATCGGGCAAGGTGTGGAGTTTGACTATTGCTCCGTTCACGCGACACAAGCAGTGAAGAAGTTAGGCTATCGTGCGATTGTTATGAATAATAACCCAGAAACGGTTAGTACAGATTATAGCGTTGCCGATCGTCTTTACTTTGAACCGCTCTCACTTGAAGATGTTCTTGCGGTTATCGAAAAGGAACATATTATAGGAGTGGCCGTACAATTTGGTGGTCAAACAGCTGTTAATTTAGCGGAAGAGTTGCACGAGCGCGGAGTTCCAATCCTCGGAACACCTGTTGAGAACATTAATAAAGTTGAGGACCGAGATCAATTTTATCAATTGTTGGATTCTCTTTCGATTCCTTATATTGAAGGGAAAATGGCTTACAAGCCAGATGAAATGGAGGAGCTTGCCGCAGAGTTAGGATTCCCGATCATTGTAAGACCTTCCTATGTGATAGGCGGACAAAACATGTTTATCTTCCGTCATATGGATGAATTGAAACGGTATACGCAAAAATTAGAGAGCAGTTCAAAGAAAATGTGGCCATTCCTTCTCGACCGCTTTGTGGAAGGAATTGAATGTGAGGTCGATGTGATTTGCGACGGAGAATCAATCGCCATTCCTGGCATTATGGAGCACCTTGAACGAGCGGGCGTTCATTCTGGAGATAGCACAGCGATTTATCCACCTGTATCCATTACAGAGAAGCAGAAAGAAACGATTACGATGTATTCTGAAAAGCTCTCTCAAGCGCTCGAATGTCGAGGGTTAATGAATATTCAATTTGTCATCGATCAAGGCATCATTTATGTTCTTGAAATTAATCCAAGATCTTCGAGAACGGTACCCGTTATCAGTAAAGTAACGAACATTCCAATGGTTGAATGGGCGATTAAAGCGCAATTGCAAAGTAACTCATTAGAAGCAACGGGATTATTAGAAGAGAAGCCTTATTACACTGTGAAGTTTCCTATCTTCTCAAATGGAAAGTTAAAAAACGTTGACCATGTGCTTGGACCAGAGATGAAGTCTACAGGAGAAGTTCTTGCTATGGCAAAAACATCGGAAGAAGCATTAAGAAAAGCGATTGTACCAACATGGGATCCGAATAAGCTACCTTCTTCCATCCTATGTTCAATTAGTGAAGAGCATAAAGAAGCTGCATGTGATGTACTAATGAAGCTTAAAGAAAAAGGTGTAAAAATATACGCAACATCTGGAACAGCCAAATTGTTAAATGACAAAGGCATCCAATCAACCGTGATAAAAAAAGATTTAGATGAAATTGAGACGCTAATGAAAGAAGAGCTAAGCGCAGTTGTATCGATTCCGACAATCGGCAGAGAAAAAGAACGTACTGGATTTCAAATGCGCGCACTCGCCACACGATATAAAATTCCATGTTTTACGCATCTTGACACGCTTCAGTTATTGGTCTTAGAAGGATCGAAGACACTTGAAGTCAACAGTCTAGCGCATTGGCACCAAATGAAAGAAACTCCAATCGGGCAGGAAGGATGATTGAATGATGCAGTCGGTAAAAACGCAAAATGAAATCGCAGAAGGAATGAAGGGGAAAGATTTTCTATCGATCGCTGAACTTAGCAGTGAGGAGATTCATTATCTTTTGCAAGAAGCTGAACAGTTGAAAAAACTTCAAAAAGAAGGGATACCTCATGAAGAATTAAAAGGAAAGGTGCTTGGGATGATCTTCGAAAAGTCATCAACAAGAACGCGTGTATCATTTGAAGTAGCGATGCTTCAGCTTGGCGGGCATGCTTTGTTTCTTAGTTCGAAAGACATTCAGCTTGGAAGAGGTGAGACGGTTGAAGACACCGCTAATGTGCTAGCAGGGTACCTTGACGGAGTAATGATTCGAACGTTTGGCCATGAGACGATTGAACGTTTTGCGAAAGCTTCTTCCGTTCCAGTTATTAACGGATTAACAGATACACATCATCCAGCACAAATTCTTGCTGATTTACTAACGATTATCGAGCATAAAGGTCATTTAAGTGGATTGAAAGCAGCTTATTTTGGAGATGGAAACAATGTGGCTCATTCACTTATTGAAGGGGCAGCGAAAGTGGGCATGAATTTCACGATCGCCTGTCCAGCAGGGTATGAACCAGATGAAGCGATCGTAGCGAAAGCGAACGAAGTAGCAAAAGAAAATGGTTCAGTCGTCGAAGTAACCGCTGATCCCCTTGCAGCTGCTAAGGATGCGGATGTTTTGATTACCGATGTGTGGGCGAGTATGGGGCAAGAAGACGAGCAAGCTGAACGCGAGGGCGTTTTCGAACCTTATCAGGTGAATGAGGAGTTATGCATAAATGCTGATGAAAATTACATCTTTATGCATTGCCTTCCAGCGCATAGAGGAGAAGAGGTTACAGCGGAAATTATCGATGGCTCTCATTCAGTTGTATACCAGGAAGCAGAGAATCGTCTTCACGCTCAAAAAGCACTTTTGAAACTTTTATTAAAAAGTTAAATTTTTTTCGTGCAATTTGAATAAATATACGTTATCATAGATATTAATACAAAGATAAGGAGTGGATGACATGGCAAAAGAGAAAATCATTCTTGCTTATTCCGGAGGTCTTGATACCTCCATTTCGATAAAATGGTTAGAAGAAAAATATGGATACGAGGTTATTGCTCTTGGACTTGATGTAGGTGAAGGGAAAGATCTAGAGACGATAAAGGAAAAGGCACTGAATGTGGGTGCCTCAAAAGCTTATATGATTGAAGCGAAAGAACTTCTTGCTGAGAACTATCTTTTACCCGCATTAAAAGCAAATGCATTATACGAAGGGAAATACCCGCTATCCTCAGCACTGTCACGTCCCCTCATTTCAAAGCTTCTCGTTGAAGCGGCTGAACGTGAAGGAGCTACGGCAGTGGCACATGGATGTACAGGAAAAGGAAATGATCAGGTTCGCTTTGAAGTATCGATTCAAGCGTTGAATCCGGACTTGAAAGTGATCGCTCCTGTTCGTGAATGGGGAATGACGCGTGATGAACAGATTGCTTACGCACAAGAAAAAGGGATCCCGGTTCCAGTTAAACTTGATAATCCATTTTCAATTGATGCCAACATTTGGGGACGTGCATGTGAAGCTGGTGTACTTGAAGATCCGTGGGCTGAGGCTCCAGAAGCCGCATTCGATTGGACAGCGCCAATTCACCTAACACCTGATGAGCCGGAATACATTGAAATTGATTTTGTAGAAGGCTGCCCAACAGCACTTAATGGCCAAAAGATGGGGCTAGTTGATCTTATTGAGAAGTTAAATGAAATCGGCGGCGTCCACGGTATTGGACGTATTGATCATATTGAAAATCGTCTCGTTGGGATTAAATCAAGAGAAGTATATGAAAATCCAGGCGCGCTCATTTTGATTAACGCTCATAAAGAACTAGAATTTCTAACACATACTCGTGAAGTATCACAGTTCAAAACGACGATTGATCAGCAGCTGTCAAAACTGATCTATGATGGTTTATGGTATTCACCACTTCGTCAGGCGCTTGAAGGGTTCATTAACGAAACCCAGAAAGTAGTAAGTGGTAAGATTCGTCTTAAACTACACAAAGGGTCAAATACAGTAGTTGGACGTAAATCAGAGAACTCTCTCTATAACGAACAACTTGCAACATATCTTAAAGGTGATCTCTTTGATCATGACGCTGCAGTTGGATTCATTAAACTATGGGGATTACCTACAAAAGTGAATGCGGAAGTTCATAAGAAACAAAAAGTAACTCAATAAGGAGATGTTAGTGTGTCTAAGCTATGGGGTGGACGCTTTACGAAAGAAACGAATAAGCTTGTAGAAGAATATACAGCTTCGATCCAGTATGATAAAGAACTAGCAGAAGAAGATATCGAAGGCAGTCTGGCCCATGTTCAGATGCTTAGTGAATGCGGTGTGATTAGTTCCTCTGACATGGAAGAAATCAAGCGAGGCTTACACGTTGTTCTTGAGAACATTCAGAATGGGACGTTTGAATACGATGTATCTCAAGAAGACATTCATATGAATATTGAAAAAGCACTTATTGATGAAATAGGACCTGTCGGAGGAAAGCTGCATACCGGTAGAAGCCGTAATGACCAGGTTGCAACGGATATGCATATGTACCTTATAAAAAAGGTTGACCATTTTATTTCACATATTGAAGAGGTTCAGCAGGCGATTCTAAGCCAGGCTGAATCTCATGTTGAAACTGTTTTACCAGGTTATACACATTTGCAGCGTGCTCAACCCGTATCATTTGCTCATCATATGCTAGCGTATTTCTGGATGTTTGAACGTGACAAGGAAAGGTTTCAAGACAGCTTAAAGAGAACGAGTATGTTACCGCTTGGTGCAGGCGCACTAGCTGGAACAACCTTTCCGATTGATCGTCATCGCACGGCAGAACTGTTAGGTTTTGACGCCGTTTATCCGAATAGCATGGACGCTGTTAGTGATCGTGATTTTATTGTTGAGTTTCTTTCAAATGCTTCCATGCTTATGATGCACATGTCCCGTTTGTCGGAAGAAATGGTGATCTGGAGCAGTCAGGAATTCCAATTTATCGAACTAGACGATTCTTTCTGTACGGGATCGAGTATTATGCCACAGAAAAAGAATCCGGATGTTCCTGAACTTCTTCGTGCGAAAACAGGTCGTGTTTATGGGAATTTGTTTAGCTTGTTAACGGTATTAAAGGGACTACCGCTTGCTTATAACAAAGACATGCAGGAAGACAAGGAAGGCATGTTTGATACAGCTAAGACGCTTGATGGCGCTCTTCAACTTTTGGCGCCTATGATTGAAACAATGACAGTACAGACAGAAAACATGAAGCAAGCAGTTAATGAAGATTACTCTAATGCAACCGATATTGCGGATTACCTTGTGAATAAAGGAATGACGTTCCGCGAGTCACATGAAGTCATTGGAAAAATTGTTCTTTACGGTATCGAGAGAAAGAAATTTTTACTTGATCTTACAATGGAAGAATTTAAATCATTTACGCCATTATTTGAAGAAGATGTTTTTGAAGTGCTTAAGCCTGCTAATGTGATGAATGCAAGAAAAAGCTATGGAGGTACGTCGCCAGAGCAAATCGCAATTCAGATTAGTTTAGCACATCAGCATGTGAAAGAAAATGCATAAAGGGCCCTATCCGATAGGATAAGACCCTCATGAAGAAGGAAGTTATTAGCGTTTGCTAAACAAGCGATGGGGTAGAACGGTAGTTGTCTTTTGGAGACACCTCTTTCTAATGAAAGTTGTTAGAGCCTTGTTTTACCAACAGAGTAGTTCAACGCGACCATCTCCTTAAAAGCTTCCGTTTTCCTTATGCACTTTTGTTCTTCCCTCTTCACTAATTATCATAGCCACTTTCATCTTGTTCTATACATGTTCATTTCACTTTCTTTCGGATACTTTTTTTCCGTAAGTGGGAGAATATGAAGAGATGAAAGGAGGGGTAAGATGGGCCGAGGAAAGGCATTTGATCATAAGAAAAAAGGTATGGAACGTGAACGACCTAAAACAGCAGATCAAACAAAGTTCCCTCAAGAAGCATCAACAGGGCATAAAACAATTCAGAATGAAGAACGCGAAGAATAAAGGAAGCTTCCTGCACTGGCAGGGAGCTTTTTACTTTTGACGAGTAACTAAGCTTGCTTTCTTGAGGTTCATTTACAACTCCAGTAAAATTAACTATAGATGATTGAAAAGGGGACTTTTAAATGAATTCAGTAGGTCTTGTACTAGAAGGCGGAGGGATGAGAGGCGTTTACACGGCAGGCGTTTTAGAGTATATGATGGAGCACGATTTGTATTTTCCTTACGTGATTGGCGTATCTGCTGGTGCTTGTAATGCAGCTTCATACCTCTCTAGGCAAAATGGAAGGAACCGCACAGTACTTATTGATTACGTGAACCATCCAGAATACATTTCATACAAAAATTTATTTCGTAAAAAACAGCTGTTTGGTATGGACTTGATCTTTAATGAAATTCCTTCTACTCATGTGCCCTTCGATTTTGAGGCATTTCAGAATGCTACTGAGCAATTTGTTATTGGCACAACAGACATCTCTACTGGAAAACCTTATTACTTTAATAAGAAAGATGATGGTGAACAGATTCTTTCGATTCTAAGAGCATCGAGCTCATTACCATTTATGGCGCCGCCCGTCCAAATTAATAATCGTTTTCATCTCGATGGGGGTATTACAGATCCGATTCCTGTTCAAAAATCGGAAGCCGATGGCAATAAAAGTCATGTCGTCGTTTTGACCCGTAATGAAGGATATCGAAAGCAGAAATCAAAGTTATCATGGATGATCCAACGTCTTTATCGGA
The DNA here is from genome assembly GCF_056173665.1 of Anaerobacillus sp. QJM3NY_17. Lineage (NCBI taxonomy): Bacteria > Bacillati > Bacillota > Bacilli > Caryophanales > Bacillaceae > Anaerobacillus > Anaerobacillus sp. QJM3NY_17. The sequence continues at coordinate 2,090,363 of NZ_CM149685.1, forward strand.
AAAATCCTGCGCTCGCACAAGCCATTACAAAGCGATATATTCATTACAATCAAACACTTGATCATATAGAAGCAAATCGGGAAAATTATTTTATCATTCAACCTTCCACACCTCTTGAAGTAGCACGGATAGAAAAGTCACAGCTTCGTCTCACGACTTTATACAATCAAGGATATGAAGAGATGAAAAGGCATCATAAAGAACTAGAAGCTTGGCTTGAGAAGAGGGAGTTAGCGAAAGAACCTGTTTGAATGTGTGATCATATGTTTAAGAATATAACTAACTTGGGAACAGTTCTCCAACACTATGTAGGAGGTCTTTCAAGTGAAAAGCTATCAACTATACATTAACGGTGAATTTACAAACAGTCATTCAGAAGAAATGCTCGAAGTGATCAATCCAGCTACAGAAGAAGTGATTTCACGAATTCCGAAAAGTGATGAGAATGACGTGCAGCGTGCAATTGAAGCCGCTAAAGCTTCCCAAAGAGATTGGGAAAAGAAACCTTCAATTGAACGAGCTGATTACTTATATAAGATTGCAAGTAAAATTGAAGAGAAAAAAGAAGCTTTTATTAACATGTTGACTGAAGAAAATGGTAAAACAGTAGATGCTTCAAAGGCAGAAGTAGACCTAACGATTGATTACTTCCGCTATATGGCAGGTTGGGCAAGACGATATGAAGGAGAAGTACTCCCAAGTGATCGCCCGAATGAGAATATTCTTGTATTCAAAAAGCCGATCGGAATCGTTGGGGGTATTGTGCCATGGAACTTCCCAATGTTTATCTTTGCTCGGAAGGTAGCACCAGCGTTTGTCACAGGCTGTCCGATTATTATTAAGCCAAGTCAATATACGCCAAATACAGCATGTGAGCTAGCAAGTATTATCCATGAAATCGGCGTTCCTAAAGGAGTATTTAGCTTAGTTACCGGTAAAGGTTCAGACATTGGTACGCCACTTGCTTCTTCACCAGACGTGCAAATGATTAGTTTAACAGGAAGTTATCCGGCAGGTTCAAAAGTGATGGAAGCGGCTGCTAAAAACATTACAAAAGTGAATCTTGAGCTTGGTGGCAAAGCGCCAGCGATCGTAACGAAACATGCGAACGTTGACTTAGCCGTTGAGAAGATTACGACATCTCGTATAACAAACAATGGTCAGGCTTGTACAAATGCAGAACGTGTATATGTGCATGAAGATGTAGCCGAAGAATTCATCTCGAAAATTACTAATACTTTTAATAATACAAAAGTAGGGGACTCTTTAAACGAAGATGGATGTGACATAGGTCCACTTGCGAACAAACAGCAAATCGATTCTGTCGAAGAAATGGTGAATAATGCAGTGAAAGCTGGTGCTGTAGTGAAAACAGGTGGGAAGCGTGTAGATCGGGACAAAGGCTTTTTCTTTGAACCTACTGTTCTGACTGATGTATCCCAGGATATGAATGTTATCCAAGAAGAGATTTTCGGACCAGTCTTACCGATTGTTGTATATAGCGATTTTGACAAAGTTCTAGAAATGGCTAACGATACTCATTATGGACTATCTTCATCGATCTTTAGTGATAACATGCACGAAGTGATGAAAGCATCGAATGTCCTTCGTTATGGTGAAACTTATGTGAATCGTGAGAACTTTGAAGCGGTGCAAGGGTTCCATGCAGGTATGGGACAATCAGGTATCGGTGGTGCAGATGGCAAACATGGTCTTAATGAATATCTTAAGACACACGTAATCTATATGGAGTACGATCAAGATATCAAATAAGAAAACCGGGCGTATGCCCGGTTTTCTAATGTTTGAAGAAACTCCGGTATAGAGCGTATAATAGAAAAGGTTAAGAATATTAATTTGATGAAAAGAGGGAGAATATGTTTGATTCTCGTATTATAGAGTTTGCAGAGAAACTTGTGCAGTATTCTACAAAAATTCAACAAGGTGAACATGTCTTGATTGAAGCCTTTGATGTGAATAATTCATTAGTGCGGAGTATTGTAAAAGAAGTACATAAAGCAGGTGGCTTTCCTCATGTGAATTTAAGAGATAATCAAGTTCTTCGTGAGCTATTGATGAATGCCACAGAAGAACAAATTACAGAATGGGCTGAAATCGACTTAAATCAAATGGAGAAAATGGATGCGTATATTGGCATTCGCGGTTCTGAGAACATTAATGAACTTTCTGACGTTCCTGAAGCGAAAATGGCTCTCTATAATCAGATTTACAAAACAAAAGTTCACAGCAACCAACGTGTAAAACAAACGAAATGGGTTGTGATGAGATATCCTAATGAATCAATGGCACAGCTATCAGGTATGAGTACAGAAGCATTTGAAGATTTCTATTTCAATGTTTGTACAATGGATTACGCAAAAATGAGTGAGGCGATGGATGCCCTTGTTGAGCGTATGAACAAAGCTGACGAAGTCCGAATCGTCTCCCCGGATACAAATTTAAGTTTTTCTATTAAAGATATTCCAGCTGTAAAATGTGCGGGTGAACTTAACATACCTGATGGAGAAGTATTTACGGCACCTGTAAAAGATAGCGTCAATGGCGTCATTACGTATAATACACCTTCTCCTTATAACGGTTTTGTGTTTGAAAACGTCCAGCTTACTTTTGAAAACGGAAAAGTGATTGATGCAGTTGCAAACGATACAGAAAGACTTAATCAAATTCTCGACACGGACGAAGGTGCACGATATATCGGAGAATTCGCTATCGGCGTCAATCCTTTCATTCGTGAGCCAATGAAAGATATTCTCTTTGATGAGAAAATCGATGGATCTTTCCATTTCACCCCAGGACAAGCCTATGATGAGGCACCAAACGGCAACGATTCTTCCGTTCATTGGGATCTTGTTTTAATCCAACGTCCGGAATATGGTGGCGGGCAAATCTGGTTTGATGATGAGTTAATTCGCAAAGATGGCAAGTTTGTCCCTGAAGCACTTCAAGTGTTAAATCCAGAGAATCTAAAATAAAGAAGAGAAACGCATCCATTGGATGCGTTTTTTCGTACAGATGACCAATCACATTTTCAGTTCTTTGAATATAAATAAAGAAAACTACTTAAGACAGGAAGTGCCTTCCAATGGAAATACATTGTGATGGATGTACGAAGGAGATGAGAGACTGGGAAACCATTCATATGGTGAAGTTCGATAAATGGTATGTTGGTCATTTCAACTGTTTATTGAACTTGAAAAAAAAATTAAATCTCAATAGACCGATTAAGTGGGATAAACTAGAAGGAAAAAAGGATAACCAGAAAGACTCAGATGGAAAAACTGCAAATTAGATCGAGGGGCAAGAAAAGACGCTAATGAAACTTAGCGTCTTTTCTTGTGAAGAGGATATCTGATGTCTCTGCTTCTTATTCTCCGTTTTCTTCCATGTAGGATATTGCCTGTTCTGCATGGATCGCAAATGTTAGCGGCGTTTTTTTTATGTAGCCAGCTTTTTTAAGTTCGCTAATCGTGGCGCTCACTGTTTCTCTTGTGGAACCGATCATCGTAGCGATATCATAATGCGTTAACTTAATATCAATGGTTTGCCATTCATTTTTTCTTTTACCAAATTTTTCGCTGAGTTTCATTAAAAGCGATAGGATTCGATATTTTACACTTCTAAGCGCCAGGTTTTCACTCATTTCATAGATTTCTTTTAAACGAGATGAAAGAATTTCAATGAATTTTATGGCGAGCTTGGGGTTTTCGGAAATTAGTTCTTCAAATTGATCTTTACCGATGACGCAGACATATACGTCAGACATGGCTTCCGCATATACGGAATCATCATTGAGAGAGAAACTAGATGTTTCACCGAATATGTTGCCGTCTCCTAGAAGGTCAACAGTTAATTGTTTACCTGCAGCGTTAGAGCGAAAGAGACGTACTGTTCCTTTTTTTAAAAGGAAGAGGGCTTTCATCGGTTTTTCGGGCCCCAGTATGACTGTTCCTTTTTTTAAAGGTTGCATGTCACTTACACGATCAATTTGTATTAAGTCATTCATTTCGAGTTCTTCAAATAAGTTGATCTGAGATAACATTGTTAATTTATCTATTTTCATCACCTTCATTCATGTCAAAGTAGTTGTACTCCGTAATTTAGCTTACATCATTTTATCTGTTTTATCACTTATACTAGACTATGTTAGGAGGTTAGATGTCTAACATGGAACAGATTACATTATTTACGATTACAAGTTGTATCGATTGTTATAAAATGAAACAGCATCTAAAGGTAAAAAGCATCCCGTTTGAAGAAGTCAATTTAATGGAACAGCCGGATCGACAGGATGAACTCATTAAAGTTGCTGGGGAATTTGTTGTACCTTTTCTTGTAGGAGGAAAGGAAGCTCTTTCTTTGGAAGACCTTTAATAGCCAAGCAATAATGAGAGGAATAATATAGTGCACGTATTAAATAAGGTGTTACGAATGCTAGATTCACATCTCCAATACTTTTCCTGTTATTAGAGGAAGAGAAAAGCAATTGTTGGATATAGAGGACATTCTCCTAACGACACAGGACTTTAAAGATATATTAAATGTTCTCTTCGAAACAGGAATATGTCTTTAAATGTTTAATTTAGTTAAAACTAGGGTAAAACTTTATGTTCATAAATTATTAAGATTTTGGGGGAGGAACTTATGGTACAACAATCCATTCAATTAAACGAATTACGAGAACAATTGCTTCATGCTTATGAAGCAACACGCACAATGACGAACACCTTAGTGGAACCACTTGAAACGGAGGATTTCACTATTCAATCGATTCCAGATGTAAGTCCTCCCAAATGGCACATGGCCCACACAACGTGGTTTTTTGAAACGTTTATTCTGAAAGAATACTGTGAAAATTACAAGTCGTTTCACGAAGAATTCGAATACTTATTTAACTCTTACTATGAAAGTGTAGGAAGTTATTTCCCTCGCCATGCAAGAGGCTTGCTGAGCAGGCCAAGTATAGATAAAGTTAGAAGATATCGATCTGATATTGATGAAGAAATGGTTACTCTTATTCAAGAAATTGACGAAAGTAAACTTCACCAAGTTGCTGATTTAGTAGAAATCGGATTGAATCACGAGCAACAGCATCAAGAGCTTTTAATGACAGACATTAAATATAATTTTTCTATTAATCCATTGAAACCCGTCTACCGTTCACTTGAAGTTAATTTTAAAGAAAAAGCTACACCATTAGAGTGGATCTCATTTGAGGGAGGGCTGATTGAAACGGGTGTAAATGAAGATGATGGTTTTTCCTTTGATAATGAACGTCCAATACATAAATCTTGGCTTGAGCCATTTAAGTTAGCGACTAGAACAGTAACGAACGGGGAATATCTTGCGTTTATTAAAGCTGGTGGTTATAAAGAAGCGACATACTGGTTATCAGATGGTTGGGCAACAGTAAAGAAAGAAAATTGGCAAGCACCGTTGCATTGGGTTGAAAAGGATGGGGAGTGGTATACCTTTACGCTTCATGGGTTAGTTCCACTAAATTTAGAAGAACCTGTTACACATATTAGCTACTACGAAGCTGAAGCATATGCAAGCTTTGTAGGTAAAAGACTTCCTTCTGAGTCCGAATGGGAACTTGCAGTTCGCGATCAGCCGATTGCAGGTAATTTTGTTGAAGATGGCATCTATCATCCCGTTGCATCGGTCAAGGAAAATGAAGGTATAATTAAAAAAGCCTATGGAGATGTGTGGGAATGGACGAAAAGTCCTTATATGCCTTACCCAGGTAATAAACCGCTTGACGGGGCGTTGGGTGAGTATAATGCAAAATTCATGAGCAGTCAGATGATTCTAAGAGGCGGATCATGTGTTACCTCCGTAACTCATATTCGCCCGACCTATCGAAATTTCTTTGGTCCAGATAAACGCTGGCAGTTTACCGGCATTCGTCTTGCAGATGATGAGCTATGATAAAAACTTCGCCAAGTATTCAGCTAGTTGATCTTTTACCAGAACAATCTGATCGACTTCAAGAAGTTTTAAAGGGATTGACAGCTCCTAATAAGAAGCTTGAGCCTAAATTTCTTTATGATCAATATGGATCTGAGCTATTTGAAGAAATCACACAGCTAGAAGAATATTATCCGACTCGAACGGAACTTGGAATAATGGAAGAGTCTCTTGATGATATTCTTGCTTACATTGGCGAAGAATCTAGGGTTATTGAATTTGGAAGTGGGGCAAGTCGCAAAATCAGACTTCTTCTTGAATCTGGATTGATTCAAGAATATAGTCCTATTGATATATCGAAAACATTTTTGAAAGAGTCTGCAGCACAATTGGCATTTGATTATCCTAACATTAAAATTACTGGTATTGTTGCGGATTATACAAATGCCTTTCATCTGCCGGAACATCTGCTTGATCCTTCTAAAAAAAAGACGGTCTTTTTTCCCGGTTCTACAATCGGTAATTTTGAGAAGCAAGAAGCAGAAAGGTTTTTATCAAGAATTTCGAGTACACTATCAAGTAATGATGGATTATTAATTGGAGTTGATCTAAAGAAATCGCCATCTCTTCTGCATCGTGCTTATAATGATAGCAAGGGAGTAACTGCAAAGTTTAATTTAAACATGCTTCGTCATTTGAATCTTTCGTTAGGGGCGAATTTCTCCCTAGATCAGTTTGAGCATTACGCCTATTATAATGCTAATCTGGGAAGGGTTGAGATGCATCTTGTCAGTATGCTAGAGCAAATGGTGACCGTTGGTGATCAACATATCCATTTTGAGAACCATGAAACGATTCATACGGAGAATTCCTATAAATATAGTCTAGAGGAATTTAAACTGTTAGCAGAGAATTCAGGTTTCACATCAATGAAAACATGGACTGATCAAGAACAGCTCTTCAGTTTGCACTATCTTAGTGTGAAATAACGTAAGCTTTCTTACAGACATTCAATGATTATTTCGATATAATTGTTAATGAAGATATAGGTGAAGGAGAGATAATCATGAAGAAGATTGAAACAGCTGATTCTTATCAGTCATTCATTAACAATAATGACGTATCCATTCTAAAATATGAAGCTAACTGGTGCCCGGATTGCAAGCGCCTTGACTTTTTTATTGATGATATAATGAATGCTCATCATGAAAAACAATGGGCTCAAATCGATATTGAACAATTCCCTGAAATTACAGAGGAAAATGATGTTATGGGTATCCCGAGCCTTCTTGTCTATAAAGACGGCAAAAAGATTGGTCACTTGCATAGTGCGAATACCAAAAACCCAGATCAGGTGAAAGAATATTTAAGTCAATTCTAAACAAAAGAGAAGGTTGCGAAGGCAACCTTCTTTTATTTTGTTAGAACATATTCAATGGAGCCGTCGATTAATGAATGAACAAATGCAACTGTATATCCAATGCTAAGGTAAGTAGAAAGTGTCTCACTACAATGGGGATGTAATGGTTCTGTTGGGGCATGAAGACTTTTATACATGGTTTTTACGGTACTAGAGGTGGGTTCACAACGAAGTAGTACAACGTGTTTGCCGCTCCAGGCGGTACTAATATGATTTCTCTGCATATCACTCTTCCTTTGTGAAAAATATATTCAGGGAATACAGTTAGGATATGAGTGAAATCCTAGGATGTTAGAAGTAGAAATGAAAATTTAAAAATATTTTGAATTTTCATCAGATAACTGGTATATTAGTAGCATATAACGTCAAACTTCTCGATAATCGCATTTATTCACTAAAAAGTTGTGTGTTTTGTAAGTTTAAGGTCGGAATGTGTCAGTTCTGAATTCTCCAGACAAGGGCAAACCATCCTAAAGGGTGGGACGCAAAGACACAGGTCTAATGTTGGTTCTCCAACGATGACGGCTGGTCCTCCTGGAAAACCCAAGAAGGAGGAGAAAAGAATGACCATGGCGAAACCTAAGCCTAAGAAGGTACTTGATCAAGAATGGGTTATTCTCATGAGGGCTGCCAGGGAACTTGGATTGAAGAAAGAAGAGGTACAGGCATTCTTAAGACAAGACAAAAACCGACATCTATGAATATACATAAATGAATGACGGCCTTTAAGGTCGTTTTTTTGTGATAAGCTTTGATGAAAGCAAATACGGTGTGAAATGAATAATCCTTGACTTTAGGGCAATATTTTTTGTATCATATGTCATATCAATTGCATACATAAACCATACTAACTATGAAGGATAAATAGTAGTCAGAATAACCTTGACTTTAGCGATTCGGGGACGGTGGAAGCCCGAACGAGGTCTGATGAAACGGCAGTCTGGAGTTACGTTTCTCAAAGTGGATGCCTTATTTGCATCAACTAGGGTGGAACCGCGGGTGCATAAGCTCTCGTCCCTGGACATTTTTTGTCCATGGATTGGGAGCTTTTTATATTGATTGAGAAAAAAGGAGAGAATGACATGACAATTTCAATGGATCAGATCGTTTCAGTATCAAAGCACAGAGGATTTATTTTCCCTGGTTCTGATATTTACGGTGGACTAGCAAATACGTGGGATTATGGACCACTTGGGGTAGAACTTAAGAAAAATATTAAAGATGCATGGTGGAAGAAGTTTGTTCAAGAATCACCTTATAACAGTGGTCTAGATGCCGCCATTCTAATGAATCCAAAAACGTGGGAAGCTTCAGGTCATTTAGGTAATTTCAATGATCCTTTAATTGATTGCAAAAGCTGTAAAACACGTCATCGTGCAGATAAATTAATTGAGGACGCTCTTTCTACTGATGAAGAGGACATGATTGCAGACGGCCTTTCATTTGAAGAAATGGAGCGTTTGATGAAAGAAAATCATATTACTTGCCCTGAGTGTGGCAGTGAAGATTTCACAGAAATTCGTCAATTTGATCTTATGTTTAAAACCCATCAAGGTGTAACTAAATCGAGCACGAGTGAAATTTACCTTCGCCCAGAAACGGCGCAGGGAATCTTCGTAAACTTTAAAAATGTTCAACGCTCTATGCGTAAGAAAGTGCCTTTTGGTATTGCGCAAGTTGGAAAAAGCTTCCGAAATGAAATTACACCAGGTAACTTTACATTCCGTACTCGTGAATTTGAACAAATGGAGCTTGAATTCTTCTGTAAGCCAGGTAACGAATTAGAGTGGCATGAGTATTGGAAAGAGTACTGCAAAAACTGGCTTCTAAATCTTGGTGTAAAAGAAGATAGCATCCGACTGCGTGAGCATGCAGAAGATGAGCTGTCGCATTATAGTAATGCAACAACTGATATCGAGTACAAGTTCCCATTTGGCTGGGGCGAACTTTGGGGTGTTGCTTCACGAACAGATTACGACTTAAAGCAGCATATGGAACATTCCAATGAAGATTTCACTTATCACGATCAACAAACAGGGGAGAAGTATGTGCCTTATTGCATTGAGCCTTCACTTGGTGCTGACCGCGTCACTCTTGCTTTCTTGATTGAAGCATATGAGGAACAGGAGCTTGAAGATGGCACAACTAGAAGTGTGATGCACTTCCATCCAGCGATCGCTCCGTTTAAAGCTGCTGTATTCCCTCTATCTAAGAAGCTTTCTGAAGAAGCGCGTGCTGTTCATGCGGAACTTTCGAAATACTTTATGGTTGATTATGATGAGGCTGGCTCAATTGGTAAACGTTACCGTCGTCATGATGAAGTTGGTACACCGTACGCTATTACATTTGATTTTGATTCTGTTGAAGACCAACAAGTGACGATTCGTGACCGTGACACAATGGAACAAAAGAGAATGCCGATTTCTGAACTGAAAAGCTTTCTTGAAGAAAAAACACAATTTTAATGTAGGAAGCCGCTCAAAATACGAGCGGCTTTTCTTTATAATGAAGAATAACAATGATTCTTATTGATCGTTTACCCACGAGATTAAGCTAACTTGTTGTATAACTAATAAGGAGTGAATAGTAAGTGAAGATTCTATGGGATTTTGATGGCACATTATTTGATACATACCCTGCTTTTACAAAAGTGATGAAAGAATTAGTTTCTAAAGATGTAAAGGAAGAAGATATTTTAAAAGAGCTAAAAGTGTCTTTTCGTCATGCAACGGAAGTGTTTCATTTAACTGAAGAACAAATTAAAACGTTTCGTGAAATGGATAATGCTTTGTCACCAGAAGATAAACCACCATTTCCAGGTTTGAAAACAATCCTTCAAAAAGCTGAATTAAATGTTATTATGACTCATAAACCGCGTGAAGAGGTGATCACGATTTTAAAGTATTTTAATATGGAGCATTATTTCGCTGATCTTGTTGCCAGAGATGATGGATTTCCACGTAAGCCTGATCCTGCTTCCTATCACCATTTGAATAACAAGCATCAGCTTGACCTTGCCGTTGGTGACAGAGTACTCGATATTCTTCCTGCTAAAGAAGTGGGAATGAAAACGTGTTTATTTCAGAATGATTCTTCAGGCGCTGATCTATATGTTACTAATTATGAGGACTTGAAAAACCTGTTATGGCCATCTTCGTAAATAGCTTTTTATGGCCATTTAAAAGTTGAAGTCCTTCATATTCATATGTGATAATACACATATGAATATGAAGGGGATGGTTTTGCCGTGGATAAAAAGCTTCGGTTTATTTTAATTACATTCTTATTAGGTGTTTTTCTAGGCGCGCTTGATTCAGGGATCGTTTCTCCTGCCTTAACAACGCTTATAGAAGATCTTGGCATCGATTTGAAATGGACAGTTTGGGTCGTTACAATCTATACACTTGTTTATGCGGTAAGCATGCCGATTGTTGGAAAACTTGCTGACTTATTTGGAAGAAAGCGTATTTTTCTTGCTGGGATTACATTATTTGCACTAGGTTCCCTTCTTGCGGGATTTAGTCAATCACTGCCTGTTCTATTAGCAGGGAGAGCGATTCAAGCCCTCGGTGGAGGGGGAATCATACCAATAGCGAATGCTGTAATTGGAAGTAGTTTCCCGAAAGAAAAGCGAGGTATGGCCCTTGGTTTAGTTGGTGCTATGTTTGGCGTAGCAACTATACTAGGACCGAACGTAGGGGGGTTCTTCGTTGCACAGCTTAGCTGGCGCTGGATTTTCTTTATCAACCTTCCAATTGCTGTTGTAATTATCATAATGGGACTTAAACTTCCGGATGACCGAACAGAGAGTAAGAAACCTTCACTTGATTGGGGTGGGGCGCTTGTTCTATCATTTCTAATTGTGTCCCTTTTACTAGGTCTAACCAACCTTGAAACGAGTGAATTTCTTCAATCCATCCAATCATTGCTTGTATGGCCATTGTTACTTATCAGTCTTGTGCTTATTTACCCATTGATCAAGGTCGAAAAAGTGGCCGCAGACCCTATACTGAAATTAAGCTACTTTACTGATCGGAATATTGTTCTCGCATTACTTATTTCAACGATTACCGGCATTGGGATAATTAGTATGATTTTCGTACCGTCATTCTCTGAAATTATCTTGGCATTATCAAGGGGGCAGGGTGGTTATGTGATGACAATTTTAGCCGTTGCTTCTGGATTTGCAGCACCTATAGGTGGTGTTCTTCTTGATAAGTGGGGCGCCAAACAAGTTGTGTTATTAGGATTTTCATTAAGTCTTCTTGGCTCACTCGTCTTTACTTATCTAGCAGATGGATGGCTAACCCTTTCGCTTGGTATGGTGCTGTCTGGTGTTGGGATTGGATTTACAATGGGCACACCGCTTAATTACATTATCCTTGAGTTAACTCCTGATCGAGAAGCTGGCGCAGCGCTTTCTTTAGTAAGTTTATTTAGATCTGTTGGCACGTCGCTTGGTCCTGTTATCCTTGCAGGATTCATTGCGACTTCAGGTTCAAGTACATTTAGCGGTAGCAAAATAACGGATGGAGTAAGGGATATGATTCTATCAGGATATGAGCATATGTATCTAGCTGCTTCGGTTATATTTCTAACTGGACTTATTCTCGGCGTCTTTCTAAAAATGCCGGCAAAAGCCTCACAAAGTTAATTGATTTAAAAAACTATGTCGAGCGTATACGCTCGACATGGTTTTTTATTGTCCAAATCGGTTAAGAACTTCATAAAAATGGGTAAGAAATTCAAAAAACTTTCTTTCAGAAGGAGCTAACTCTCTTCCTTGCGGGATAATGACGCCGACTGTTCTCGTGACGTTTGGCTCTGATAACTCAATTTTGACTGTCTCACCTGGGAGCTGCTCAGATAGGGTAATCTCTGGTAGTAGACTTACGCCAAGTCCAGCTGCAACTAGTCCTTTAATCGTATCGATATCTTCACCTTCAAATGCAATACGTGGTTTGAATCCAACTTGCTGGCAGGCTGAAGTAACGAGATGATGCAGGGCATAACCAGAGCGAAACAGCACAAATGGTTCATTTTTTAATTGTCCGAGCCGTAGCATTGGATAATCGGCCAGGGGATGAGATATAGGGAGGAGGGCTAAAAGTTTTTCTGTGAAGAAAATATGTCCATCAACATCAGTTCGATCTTTCGGCACTGGGGACACGAAAGCAATATCTATCTCCCCTTTACTTACTGCATCGGTAAGATCTTGTACAGATCCCTGTCTTAATTGAAATCCAACGCTTGGATGCTCCTTTCGAAATGCAGAAATAACGGTAGGTAATGTTTTAGCGGCAAGGCTGTTTGGAAATCCAATTCGAATCGTCCCTGTATCAGGATTTAAAAATTCATATACAGCTTGTCTCGCGCGTTCGATTTCTGAAATGGCCGTTTCAGCATGATCCATAAAAATATGTCCTACTTGTGTTAGCTTTACATTCCGTCCTTCTCGAATAAATAACTGCACTCCAAGCTCAGATTCAAGATTGGCAATTTGTCTACTTACAGCTGATTGTGCGACGTGAAGGGAATTAGCTGCGTCTGTCACATGCTCCCGTTTCGCGACTTCCATAAAATAATACAGTTGCCTGAGTTCCATTTAAAGCAATCTCTCCTTTGATTCATATCAATATTAGATTAATTATATCTAAATTATATATTGGAAGCATTGGTTAAAGCAATGTACAATAAGTGTAGAATATTTAAACAATTTCGACGTTATGGCGTTAAAGCGAGAAACCATAATGAATTGGGATAAGAGCGAGGAGTGGGATTATGGATAGAAGTAACTTTCCAGAGAAACAAGGATTATATGATCCAATTCATGAGCATGACGCTTGTGGCATCGGACTGATCGCCAATATAAATAATGTGCCTGCACACGACATTATTGAAAAAGGAGTCTATATGTTACGCCAGCTAGATCACCGAGGAGGGCAGGGAAGCGATCCTGACACGGGTGACGGTGCGGGTATTATGTTACAGATTCCACACGAGTTTTTCAAAAAGAATTCAGGGTTCAACCTACCAGATAAAGGTGAGTACGGAGTAGGAATGATGTTCCTTCCGGTAGATAATCAGCTGAGACAGCGTGCAAAACAAATTGTTGAGAAAGCAATCAAGGAAGCAGGTCAAGAGTTTATTGGCTGGAGAACGGTTCCTGTAGATGAAACGACAATTGGAGAAGCAGCATGTATTGCTCAGCCTGTCATTCGACAGGTCTTTATTAAGAAAAGCGATATTTCAGCTGAAGAATTTGAACGTAAATTATACGTTATTCGTAAAAAAGCAGAGAAGCAAGTCGCTCAAGATTCACAGTTATCAAAAACAAAGTATTATGCAGCGAGCTTCTCCAAAGATACGATTGTTTATAAAGGGATGTTAACACCAGAACAGCTGGATCAATTTTATCTTGATTTGAAAGATCCTAGTTTTAAATCAGCTTTTTCAATGGTGCACTCACGCTTTAGTACAAATACTTTCCCAAGCTGGGATCGTGCTCATCCAAACCGTTATCTTATTCATAATGGGGAGATCAATACTCTTCGTGGAAATGTGAACTGGATGAGAGCAAGGGAAGGAGCTCTTCAATCGGAAGTATTTGGAGATGACATGAAAGACATTGCTCCAATTGTTCGTCCAAATGGAAGTGACTCCTCTTCATTAGATAACTGTCTTGAATTCTTGAATCTCTCAGGCCGTTCATTACCACATGCGGCTATGATGATGATTCCAGAGCCATGGGACCGTGATACTACGATGCTGGATCCAAAGAAAGCCTTTTATGAGTATCATAGTACATTGATGGAGCCATGGGATGGTCCAACAGCTATTGCGTTTACTAACGGTCGTCAAATAGGAGCGATGCTTGATCGTAATGGTTTACGTCCTGCACGATACGTGATCACAAACGACGACACGTTTATTCTTTCTTCTGAAGTTGGCGTTATCGAAATAGAAGAAGAGAAAATTACAGAAAAAGGCCGTTTAAGTCCTGGGAAAATGCTACTACTCGATCTAGAGGAAAAGCGCCTTGTTGACGATGAGGAGATTAAAGCGCAAATTGCGACTGATCAACCTTATCGTAAATGGCTTGATGAAAACCTTATGAGTCTTTCACCAGAAAAAGTGAAGACAAGACAGATAGATGAGAAAGAACTCGTCCAAACACAGCGTGCTTTTGGATACACATATGAAGAACTTACAAAAAATATCGCGCCGATGGTTACTGAGAAAAAGGATCCGATTGGCTCAATGGGAAATGATGTTCCATTAGCTGTTCTTTCTGAGCGACCACAGTTACTGTTTAACTACTTTAAACAGTTGTTTGCTCAAGTAACGAATCCACCAATTGATTCGATTCGAGAAGAATCCGTTACTTCAACAATGACGCTGCTTGGCCCTGAAGGAAATTTACTTGAAACAAAACCGGGAAGCGCTAGAAGAATTCGTCTTGAAACACCTATTTTAACAGATAGTCGATTTGAAGCGATTAAGGCATTAGACGAAGAGGACTTTCATCCTGAAACACTTAGTTTATTGTTTAATGCAGCACGTGGTGAAACGGAAATGGAGCATGCACTTCTGGCGTTATTCCGTAAAGCTGATCGCGCAATTAAAAACGGGAAAAGCATACTTGTTCTCTCCGATTTTGGAGTGAATCATGAGAAAGCGGCGATTCCGTCTTTACTTGCTCTAAGTGGCCTACATCACCACTTGATTAAACGCGAGACGCGTACGAAAGTAAGTTTGATCGTAGAAACAGGTGAAGCTAGGGACGTTCATCAGTTTGCTATGTTAGTTGGTTACGGAGCAGACGCCATTTATCCATATGCTGCTTATGACTCGATTGACCATATGATTAACGACGGGACGATTGAGGGCTTTTCTTTCGAAGATGCCATTGATAATTATATTGATGCTGCGACAACTGGAATTGTAAAAGTGATGTCCAAAATGGGCATTTCAACAATTCAAAGCTATCGAGGAGCGCAAATTTTCGAGGCAATTGGAGTTAGTAACGAAGTAATTGATCGTTATTTTGCTGGTACAGCTTCGCAAATTGATGGTATTCCAATCGATGTTATTGCAACAGAAACGTTAATGAGGCATCACTTTGCTTATCATGATTCTGAATATAGTGATCTTACACTTGAAACAGGTAGTGAACTGCAGTGGAGAAATGGGGGAGAGCACCATTCATTCAATCCGAAAACCATTCATACACTCCAACACGCTGCAAGAAGTAATAACTATGAATTATATAAGAAATTCTCTGGCATGGCGTTAGAAGAGAATCTCACTTATTTAAGACAGGCGATTGATTTTGGTTCGAAAGATGCGATCTCGATTGATGAGGTTGAAAGTGTTGAATCGATTACTCGTAGGTTTAAAACGGGTGCAATGAGCTATGGTGCCTTAAGTGGTGAAGCTCACGAAGCTCTTGCGATTGCAATGAACCGTATAGGTGGACGTAGCAATAGCGGTGAAGGTGGAGAGGACCCTTCTCGTTTCACTCCTGATGAAAATGGTGATCTTCGTCGAAGCTCTATTAAACAGGTAGCATCAGGTCGATTTGGTGTATCAAGCTACTACTTAAGCAATGCAGATGAAATTCAAATTAAAATGGCACAAGGTGCGAAGCCTGGTGAAGGTGGTCAGCTACCAGGGAAGAAAGTATACCCTTGGATTGCTGAAGTTCGTGGCTCGACTCCAGGTGTTGGACTGATTTCACCACCTCCACACCATGATATTTATTCGATTGAGGATCTTGCCCAGCTAATTCATGATTTAAAGAATGCAAATCCATCTGCACGAATCAACGTAAAGCTAGTTTCAAAAGCAGGCGTTGGTACGATTGCTGCAGGTGTAGCTAAAGGGCTTGCAGATGTTATTCTCATTAGCGGATATGAGGGTGGAACAGGAGCATCTCCAAGAACGAGTATCAAACACGCTGGTCTTCCATGGGAACTTGGTCTAGCGGAGACGCATCAAACACTCGTATTAAATGATTTACGTGATCGTGTTGTTCTAGAAGCTGATGGAAAAATGATGACTGGTCGCGACGTCGTGATGGCAGCTATTCTAGGCGCTGAAGAATTTGGATTCTCGACAGCACCGCTAGTCGTTCTTGGTTGTATTCTTATGAGAGCGTGCCATCTTGATACGTGCCCGGTTGGTGTAGCTACTCAAAACCCTGAACTACGTAAGAAATTTATGGGGAATCCGGATCACGTCGTGAACTACATGCAGTTTATTGCACAAGAAGTTCGTGAAATCATGGCTGAGCTAGGCTTTAGAACAATCGAGGAAATGATTGGACGTACGGATGTACTGAAAGTAAGTCGTCGCACGAAAGATCACTGGAAAGCAAGATACCTTGATCTAAAACCGCTTCTCTATCAGCCGCATGTGTCAGAAGAGGTTGGACGCTTCAAACAGCGTGATCAGGATCACAAGTTAGAAGCTGCACTTGACAATACGTCAATTATTCCTGCAGCACTCGGTGCGCTCGAAGAACAGAAGCCATTTGAGGGATCTTATGTTATTAGAAATACAAACCGCGTTGCAGGTGCTCTACTAGGACATGAAATTACGAAGCGCTATGGCGCAGAAGGACTTCCAGAAGATATGATTCGCTTACACTTCACAGGTTCAGCAGGTCAAAGTTTTGGAGCCTTCGTACCAAATGGCGTCACAATGCAACTAGAAGGCGATGCAAATGATTATGTAGGTAAAGGGTTATCAGGTGGGAAACTGATCATCCATCCGTCAGCTAAAGCTGAATTTGCTCGTGATGAAAATACAATTGTAGGTAACGTTGCTTTCTACGGAGCAACTTCAGGTGAAGCTTATATTAGTGGTCTCGCAGGAGAGCGATTCTGTGTGAGAAATAGTGGTGCAAGTGCGGTTGTTGAAGGTATTGGAGACAACGGATGTGAATATATGACAGGTGGCCGTGTTGTTGTTCTTGGCGAGACCGGGAAGAACTTTGCAGCAGGTATGTCAGGTGGAATTGCCTATGTTCTTTCAGATGACCAGGAGGCGTTTAAGCGCAATGTAAATGCTGAAATGGTTCACATTGAATCACTACGTAACTATGACGAGATTCTTGAAGTGAAGCATATGATTCAGCAGCATGCATACTTTACTGATAGTCCAAAAGCGATCCGTTTCATTCAAAACTGGAATGAAGTTGTCGGGAAGATCGTGAAAGTAATTCCGAAAGAATTTAAAAGAGTCACAGAATCATTAGAAGAATTGAAAGAAAAAGGCTATGAAGATGACGACGCAGCATATGAGGTGTTCCAACAGGCTAAGAACGGTCAAATGAAGCCACGTCAAAGCGACTTGGAACCGGTATAAGGGGAGGTATTCGATTGGGTAAGCCAACAGGTTTTTTAGACTATCCTAGAGAAAAAGCACGTGAAAGAGATCATTCAACACGTTTAAAAGATTGGGAAGAATACCAGCTTCCTCAATCTGAAGAAAATCTGAAAACGCAAGGGGCACGCTGCATGGATTGTGGCACGCCCTTCTGCCACTCAGGTATAGAACTAAATGGGAGTGCATCGGGTTGTCCACTTTATAATTTGATTCCTGAATGGAATCACCTTGTATATCAAGGGAAATGGAAAGATGCGCTAGATCGACTTCTTAAAACGAATAACTTTCCGGAATTCACCGGTAGAGTTTGCCCGGCACCGTGTGAGGGAGCCTGCGTAGCAGCTATTCCTGACGACGCTGTTGCAATAAAAAGCATCGAGAAGGAAATTATTGATCGCGGGTTTGCAGAAGGTTGGATGACGCCCCAGCCTCCCAAAAATCGTACAGGTAAGAAGATTGCCATTGTAGGGTCAGGTCCTGCTGGTTTAGCAGCGGCCGATCAGCTAAATAAAGCTGGTCATACTGTCACTGTATTTGAGCGTGACGATCGTATTGGTGGTTTACTAATGTACGGTATTCCTAATATGAAGCTTGATAAAGAATTAGTTGAACGACGTGTGAAGCTTCTTGAAGATGAGGGAGTAACCTTTATTGCGAATACCGAAATTGGAAAAGATGTCACACAAGATGAGCTTCGTGATCAGCATGATGCTGTAATTCTTTGTACAGGTGCTCAAAAGCACCGTGATCTTCCGATTGAAGGACGTAAGCTCGGTGGCATTCATTATGCCATGGATTATTTAAGACAGAATACGAAAAGTTTGCTTGATTCTAAGCTTCAAGATAACAAGTATGTTTCTGCAGAAGGTAAAAATGTTATTGTTATCGGTGGCGGAGATACTGGAGCGGACTGCGTGGCAACTGCGCTCAGACACGGTTGCAAAAGTGTACACCAATTTGGTAAACACCCGCAGCTAACTGCCGACCGTATGATCGATAATCCTTGGCCAGAATTCCCTAAGGTTTTTACTCTTGACTATGCTTATGAAGAAGCGCAAGCAGAGCACGGGGAAGATCCTCGTCAATATTCCATCATGACGAAAAAATTCGTTGGTGACGAAGATGGCAATGTGAAGGAACTTCATACGGTTACAATCGAAAAGCATGTTGATAAGATGGGCAATGTGTTCATGAAAGAACTTCCTGGTACAGAGCAAGTTTGGCCAGTTGAGCTTGTCTTCATTGCTATTGGATTTACTGGACCTGAAGAAGGGGTTCTCGAACATTTTGAAGTAGAGCAGGACAATCGGAAACGAGCGAAGGCTGAATTCGAAGACTATCGCACAAACGTTGATGGTGTTTTTGCAGCAGGTGATGTTCGCAGAGGACAGAGTCTCATTGTATGGGCGATAAATGAAGGTCGCGGCGTTGCACGCGAGACCGATCGTTATCTTATGAATAAAACTGTCATGCCTTAATTGAAATAAAAAAGCACTCCTATGAAGGTAGTGACCCCGAAAGTTAGAGTTAAAACTAACTTCCGGGGGTCATCACCGAAGGGGTGCTTTTTCACTTTGTTACGATGAACGATCTTTCGTGTGGATGATGGCGAGCACAAGAGCGGAAAAGCTGACCATTAACGACAGGGCCTCAAATACGCTTAGCATCACATCACTCCTTTACATATAGAATGTCACCAGCAGGGGTTGTCCTATACGCATAAGAGGAAAAGATTTGACATAAGAATACAAATTATATACACTTAAATCAAATATCTTGAATTCGAGATAAAAGACATCTAAAAGAACAAATTAGACGATTAAAAACCGTACTATACGGGAACCTTCTAAAGTGGATGTAATATTGAAAAGGAGACTTGTCATTTATGAAGCATACAACAGGAATACATCATATTACCGCAATTGTAGGAAATCCTCAGGAAAATATTGATTTTTATAGTGGGGTTCTTGGTCTTCGTCTCGTTAAAAAAACAGTGAACTTCGATGATCCAGGAACATACCATCTTTATTTCGGAAATGAAGAAGGGGCACCGGGTACAATCATGACCTTTTTCCCATGGTCGAAAGCACATGATGGAAAGATTGGCTCTGGTCAAGTTGGCGTAACTAGCTTCGTTGTGCCTGAAGGCAGTTTAACGTTCTGGAAAAAGCGTCTTGATAAATTAAATGTAGAAAACGGTGAGATGACTCGGTTTGGTGAAAAGGTTCTCGCTTTTGATGATCCACATGGACTACACCTTGAACTCGTTGAAAGAGAAGAAGGGGAGCGAAACACGTGGAGCTTTGGCGGTGTTAGCACAAAACATGCAATCAAAGGATTTGCAGGTGCTACATTATTGACCGGCAAGTCGGAAGCAACTATGAATGTGTTAGAAGAAGTTCTTGGTTTTATTCGTGTAGCTGAAGAAGAAGATTTTGTTCGATTTAAATCCAGTGATTCGATAGGCAACACGGTCGACGTGAAGAAAACACCGCTAGATTCTGGAAACATGGGCTCAGGTACTGTCCATCATATTGCGTTTCGGGCTAATGACTTCAATGATCATGAAGAATGGAGAAACTTACTCGAAGAAAAAGGGTATAAACCAACTCCGGTCGTTGATCGACAGTATTTCAATGCCATTTACTTCAGAGAAGAAGGTGGAATACTGTTTGAAATAGCGACGGATCCTCCAGGGTTTGCAAAAGATGAAGACCCTGATGAAATGGGGAAAAACCTACTTCTACCACCATGGCTAGAAGAGAAGCGATCTCAAATTGAAAATCATCTTGAACCAGCGGAAGCAAGAGTCCTAAATGGTGACAAATGATGAACCATCTTTTTAAACAAGGAAAAAAAGAGCTTCCGACTCTACTACTACTTCATGGTACTGGCGGAACAGAAGAAGATTTGGTTCCTTTAGCTGAACTTATTGCTCCTGGGCATTCCATTCTGAGTGTGAGAGGTAATGTATCAGAGAACGGGATTGCGCGCTTTTTCAAGCGATTAGCGGAAGGCGTTTTTGATGAAGCGGATTTAATAGAGAGAACACATGAATTAAATGCTTTCATCGATGAGTCAGCACAAAAATACGATTTTGAGCGCAACAACGTTATTGCAATAGGGTACTCGAATGGCGCTAACATCGCAGCTAGCCTTCTATTCCACGATGCAAATTCGCTTAAAGGCGCTGTCCTACATCATCCTATGGTGCCACTGCGTCATCTTGAGCTACCGAACCTTAAGCAAAAACCAATTTTCATAGGCGCTGGTGAAAATGATCCCATTTGCTCTCCAAAAGAGACAAAGGAACTTCAGGAAATGTTTTTTCATGCTGGGGCAGAGGTAACGGTTCATTGGGAAAGTGCAGGTCATCAATTAACGAGATCAGAAGTAGAAAAAGCGGCAGAATGGTTTAAAGAAAACTATTAGAACAGCTGGTTGATTTTAATTAGTTATACAATAAAAAAGCGGAAACGAGCATTAAAATCGAATGATTTTGATGCTCGTTTTATTATAAAGGATAAGTTCATACGATATTTAATGACTAGATTTTGAATCATTCATAAGCAATAAATCTACTTAATCTATTAAGTTTGAGGACATGGTTTTAACGGGTTTAGATCCAAAAATCATTATGATAAAATAAGGGTGATGATTTGAATTGGTTTTCAGGTAAGGAGTCGAATGTTGGATGATGAATATTGTGAAAGGTAGTACCGCACTTGTTATGCTTGTTTTATCTACATTAGGAAGCTGGTATGAAGGTAGTGAACTACGAAATAAGCCGTGGGAATGGGAATATAGCACATTTTTTTCAAGGGTGATAAACGGCCAAGTTACAGGGCAAGCAGATATATCAAGTCTAGATCACTTTATATATGCGGCTAAATTCAAACCGCTCTTCCCAATTCTTATGGTGGTAAGCGGTATTTATTTGCTGACGTTTTTATTTTCATTCGCCGTTAAGCATGATCGGAAGAAGTTAAAAGTCTATTATGGAAGTCTAGGAATGGGGTTACTTCTCGCAAGTTGTTTTAGCAATAATTCTCCCACAATTGGATTAGAAATAATTTCATGGTTGCTCATCACTGTTGGTTTACTCAATATTGGAGGATTCTTATGGATCGGTAGAAGGACAAGAGAAATTTAGTGTTAATAGAGCTTAATCGTTTAATTAGAGAAAGGCGGCCCTGTTATCGAGATAACAGGGCCGCCTTTTCATTTAAGCAACTGATTTGGATGTTTTCTTTTTATCACGATCGATGACAGCTGCCCCAATAATATCACCAAGTACGTTCGAAGCTGTACCAGCCATGCCAATCATGACGTCAACTCCAGCGATTAAAGCAACAATTTCTAAGGGAAGGTTAAACATGGTTAACACTGCTGATAATGTCACTAAGCCGGCAGCGGGAATCCCTGCCGTTCCTATGGAGAGAAGTGTACCTATGGCAACAATGGTCACATAATCCATAACGGAAAAGTTTAACCCGGTGACGTTTGCAGCAAAAACGATTGACACACCCATTCTTAAGGCCCCTCCATCTGAATTGAAGACGGCCCCGATTGGTAAAGAAAAGTTCACAATTCGTTCTGAGATGCCGGCTTTTTTAGCAGAGTCAATCGCGATTGGAAGCGAAGCGATACTACTTGATGTAAAAAATGCTGTTAAATAAGCATCTTTCGTTTGAAAAAAGAAGTTTTTAATACTTAATTTCGCGTACTTTAGAAAAGAAGTATAAATCAATGCCCAAAGTAATAGAACGCCTAAATAAAAAACACCTGTGAAAGCAAGTAAAGATTGGAACGTTTGCCAGCCTTGATTGCCGAAGGATGTGGCACTAATGGCGAAGATGCCAAGCGGTGCATAAAGTAAAATACCTTGCAGTAACAAAAAGAATAAGTCATTTGCAGCGGAGAATAGCTTATGAAGTCTCTCGCCAGATTCACGCATGTCATTTTTCTCAGAATAGCGCATTTTTCCTATAGTTAATCCAATGATCACAGCTAGAAAGAGTATACCCATGAGTTGTCCCGAAGAAAAGGTTTCAAAAAGGTTATTCGGAACGATATTTAAGAGAACATCAGAAAAACCAGGAGTGTCAGGCTTTTCAACTTTCGTATCCGGAAGTGTTAGACCAGAACCAGGGCTAATCCATAAAGCGATTGTAACACCTATTAAAACAGCGGCTGCTGTTGTTAATCCGTAATATACTAACAGTTTTCCACCTAATTTCCCAAGGTATTTAGGGTTCATTTGATTGATTGCAAGCACAACTGTTAGAAAAATAACTGGAATGGCTACCAGGTTAAGCAAGTTGATTAGAATGGTGCCAAGCGGTTTAATGAATTCTATACTTGAGCCAAAAAGAATTCCCGCTGTAATACCAAGTATAAAGCCAAGCGTCATTTTTAGTATGAATGAAGAATTTTTATACATTATCCACATTTTTTGCATTGTTCCACCTCTTATTAAATAGTGTTATTAGTATAACAGCTACATAATAATTTGTTTAGAATTTGAATTTTCATTTATCGTATTTGTTAAAATTATATGGTTTATATAACAATGAGCCAATTGTGTTTATGTTAGTTGATAGCACGTGTCCACCGAATACAGCTTCACTTCATTTTTTATTTCAATATAGTTTCTAAGGTGGAGTAGTTCTCTCCGGAAATCTTCTTAAACGACATGGTATACTAGCTTTGAAGGAAATTAAAGGAGATAATCGGATGATTTTTACAACTGCAGGGAGACCGACTGAAGCACTCATTAAAGAGGCTATAAAACTGAGTCATTATTATGAAGGTACTTACATATCAAGAGAAAAACGATCGATTCAACAAATCATTCATCTTTATCAGGAAATAGTTGTGGTTGTCGGTTTTGATCGATTATGTTTGTATAAAAAAAGCGCTGAAACACCGGTTTTCTTTCATCCAAACTCAGCCATGTTTCGTTGCAGGGCGGTTCTAAATGGACGCGATGATGCGTTTATTAAGGCGAGTGGTCTTAGTGAGGGAATGAGCTTGTTAGATTGTACAGCAGGTCTTGCTTCTGACAGCATCGTTGCGAGTTTAGTAGTAGGCGAATTCGGTAGTGTACAAGCAATTGAGGGTTCAGAGCACGCGCTATTACTTCAAGAAGGATTAAAAAAATGGGAAAGTAATAATAACTACATAGATAAGGCGATGAGGCGAATAACAGTTCGAAGTAATAAATATGAAGACGTACTACCTCATTTAATGGAGAACTCGGTTGATGTTGTATATTTTGACCCAATGTTTGAAGATTCTATCTTAGCATCTGACGGCGTATCTGGTATCAAACAGGTTGCGCTTTATGATGCACTCACAGAAAATATGGTGATGGAAGCTAGACGAGTTGCTCGCATAAGAGTGATTTTAAAAGATTCTTGGAACAGCTCGCGGTTTGAACAGTTAGGTTTTCAACAACAAATTCGAAAAACATCGAAATTTCATTATGGAATACTTGAATGCAAGGAGTGAGGAGCTTTGTTACCAGACCATCTTGATCATCAGTTGAAAATTTTGTTTATCGGTTTTAACCCTGGACTCCAGTCCGAGAATGAGGGGCATCATTATGCAAACCCAACAAATCGTTTTTATTCCGTAGTAAAAGAAGCGGGTCTTACAGATCGTAAGCTCTTACCAGAGGAAGATCATAGGCTTTTAGAATATGGGTATGGACTCACGAATATCGTAGATCGTCCTACGCGAGGAGCGGCTGACTTAACGTCTGATGATTACACAAAAGGACGAGAGCAGCTTAGCAAGAAAATTAGATTGTACAAGCCCGAAGTCAATTGTTTTGTAGGAAAAGGAGTTTACCAGAAATTCGCGGGTGTTAGAAAGGCTGAGTGGGGATATCAACCCGTTAATCAAATAGATGGTGTGCAAGATTTTGTGGCACCATCAACTAGCGGATTAGTTAGGATGACGCTTGAGGAATTAGTAGAAATCTATCGGCATTTAAGTACAATGCTAAGAAAATGAACGACATAGATTTTGTTCTCATTCGAGAATCAACAGTATCTAGCTAAGTACAGAGAAATAGTCCCTTCGTAAGAACATGTCGTACATTACTGGTGCAACATTAATCGAAAATTCTCTAATGATTAGCCATTACGAGCATATATTATTTAAAAAGCTATGTTAGTTAATAGTGATGATATATCGGCTTTCGGTAAAAAACAACAACGTTCAATCTAGCCATTAAAGAGGGTGAATGGTGTGGCTTTTATGTTTGATAAAGATCGATTTGTAGATGATCGTTCCTTAAGTCTGAGCGTGAAAAACAAAGGGCTAAACTATGGTTTAGGCTGCATAGAAGGTATACGCGCTTTTTGGAATAAAGAACAAAAGCAGCTTTTTGTTTTTCGATTAGATGATCATTTTAAAAGGTTCCACGGCTCTGGAAAAAGCTTGTATATTCCCATTCCCTATTCTATAGATCAGTTGTCTGAGATTACCAGACAGTTACTATTAATCAACCAAGTGACTCAAGACGTTTATATACGGCCGCTTTGTTTCAAAGGAGCTAATACGTTACGTCCAGATTTAAATGATCCATTAAATCATCTAGCAATCTATCTGGATCTTACCGAGTATGAGCCAAAAGCTTCTATAAATGTATGTGTTTCCTCTTGGACAAGAGTAGGAAGTAATATGATTCCTCCACAAACAAAATCAACAGCTGGTTACTTGAATTCAGGGTTGGCAATTAATGAAGCGATGTTAAACGGTTATGATGGGGCTCTTTTTTTAACTAGAGAAGGGAATGTTAGTGAAGGAGCTACTAATAACCTCTTTATCGTACGAGGGAATGAAGTTGTGACTCCTCCAGTATCAGATGATATTCTTCCTGGAATCACTCGGAATACCGTTGCTCAAATTGTATACAGAGAGTTAGGATTATCAATGCGAGAACAGAGTATTACGAGAGTTGAGTTATACGAGGCAGATGAAGTGTTTCTTACGGGAACGGCTATTGGAATTAAGCCAGTAGTGGAGATAGATCGGAGAATAACAGGAAATGGTAAAATCGGTCTGATTACACAGAAAATCCAAAAAACGTATGACCAGATCGTTCGTGGGGAAATGTCATCCTATATTAGCTACTGTACTTCTGTGTATTAAAATGCAAAGATCTTCGAGCTAAATCGCTTAAGGTACTATATCCTTTACGATGTAATTTTTTATTAAACGAGTAAATAGAAGAGAAAATCAATTTGCCAAACCGTTAATCTTAGCACCAGCATAAACTGCTTTTATTTCTATTTATGTAGTATTTAATTTTATTTCAATATACTTTACTGACGATTTCTACCATTATTTCTTAGCGGTTTAGCGAATTGGTTTATTAGTTGGATGAGACAGGATATAGAAATGGGGTCCATCAATAAAAGGGATGTCAAGTATATTTATTATAGATAAAACGGTTATCACCATTTAGGGACAAAGTGATAACCGTTC
Source organism: Anaerobacillus sp. QJM3NY_17 (assembly GCF_056173665.1). NCBI lineage: Bacteria > Bacillati > Bacillota > Bacilli > Caryophanales > Bacillaceae > Anaerobacillus > Anaerobacillus sp. QJM3NY_17. The sequence continues at coordinate 2,116,602 of NZ_CM149685.1, forward strand.
ATATTTTCTATACAAATCGTAGCAACAATCGCTTCAACAGAGGCGTTAAATAAGCGGGAATCTCATTAGCAGAAGGAATCACAAGGCTTTGTGTGCCGTAGATATTTCGCATCGTATTTTTTTCCTTTTCCTGTGGTTCCCCGTTAGATAAGAAAACACCGATTACTTCAAAGCCTTTTTTCCTTGTTTGCATCACGGCTTCATGAGTATCAATGATACCATTTTCGCTGTAATCGTATGCGGAAGGCTCGCCGTCTGTAAACACAAGTAAAATTTTATGTTTTTCATTTCGTTCAGCTAATTCTTGAGCAACTTTTCGAATCGCATACCCATCCCGATTGTCTTCTTCAGGTTCCAATTGCATAATTTTAGCCCCTTCATGAGCTTGAGTCGATCGGTTGTAATCAACAATTTGAAACAGGGTATTCGGTTGTTCCTGATCATCAGCATCGAATGCATCTTCATAGAATCCAGTGATCGAGTGTTTAATATTTAGTCCTTTTAGCGTCTCATGGAAAAGCGTAATACCTAGTCGTGTTTCTTCCATCTTGTCGTACATCGATGCCGAGCAATCGACGAGTAACGAGAACGTTACATCAAGCTCTGTACTAGGCGCATTCTTTTTATAAAAGAGACGAGGGTTTTCGTCTGTTAATAGCCTTAGTAGCTTGCGGTTCAATCGTCCAAAATGAAGATCACTTCTAGGAGCAATTTGTTTTTGCTCGATCGTTTTCTGGATCGCAGCACGAAGTGATTTTTCAGCGTATTGGATGTCAGCCTTCGCAGTTCGATAATTCGAAAGCTCTTCAGAAGTTGGTTTTTCGGCATGACGAATCACTTCTTTTACGTTTCGATTCGCTTCACCTAGAGGATCCTGTGAAGAAGCAACTGCTTTTGTATCACGACTTTCAAGAATTGCCTCTTCATCAAACTGACTGCCCTCTGACTGCTTAGAAGCACCTTGGACACTGACAAAGGCCTGATCACCAGATTCTTCTTTTCGCTCGCCTTCTCCGATCAGATCTGATTTAGCGCCTTCTTCTAAGTCAAATTGAAGGAAGTTGGATCCTTCTTGCTCCTGCTCTTCATGCCACGTATTCATTTCCTCATCATACGTTTCTTTATCTTCTTTATCAGTCGTTTCCATCGTATCGTCACTTTTTAACTGACGAGCTTCTTCATCTTCAACAACAGTGGAAGCGTTGACCGAGGTTCCATACATCGTTAAATATTCTGTTGTCATATCGAAATGATCAACATTCAGCTCCTGACAAAATGCGCTTGTGAGAGTGGCAACGTCTTTTGTTGAACTAGCTTTAGAAATCTCTATAATTAAATGGCGCAGATAGGGCTTATATTCTGCTAGTTCATTTCCTAGAGCAACTGGTTTACCGATCGCTTGTAGATAGATTGCGCAGAATAATGCATCAAGCAGCTGATTCTGGCGATTATGAACTTCAAGACGACCACGAAAACGCTTTTGAAATAATGTTCGTCTTGTATCAAAAGCAGCGCTCATTCCTGGTCGGATAGACATACAAATCTGCTCGAGTCTTATATCCTCTAATAATGCAAACAGTTGTTTACGGAAAAGAGGATGTGATTGTTGTTTGATAGTGGAGAGGTAGTGATCTACTTCATTGAAATTCGTATAATGAACATTACCAAGTGCACGAAGGTAGATATCACTTTTCATACCATCATATTGCGTTCCATCAAAAATATCATTCCAATAATGACTGACCGTAATCAACTGTTCAGCTGGTCTGTAGTAAGAATGGAAAGCGAACTGAACTTCACTCTCTAGATGACTCAGTGTTTCCGCGAGATCAGATAAACTTAGATGAAGAAAAGGATCAGTCTGATTCTCAGCAAAGTTTAGAAACTTCATTTATGATTTCTCCTGATAACGTCCGAAAATTGTTTCTGCGATGTTTTCCACTGCAGCTTTTTCACGCTCATCTTCAAGCTTATCTGTAATCGCTCGTTTAATCGCGCGTCTCGCTTCCATAAATGTTGTTAAGTCACAAGCGTCTAGAAGTGAACGAGGAGAGGCGGCTTCCTCTGAAATTTGACCATCTCTTACTTTTGATTGAAGGTCAGCAGATAACGTAACAAACTGATCCAGCTGTTTTGAATCATCTAAAAGCGATTGTTCACTTAACATTTCTTTTAAAGCTTCTCCCTGTAGGTAAGGTACTTCTATCACGATAAAACGATTTTTTAATGCTTCATTTAATGGTGCTGTTCCAATATATCCTTCATTAATTGCAGCAATGACGCCAAAGTTCTCTTTTGCCCGAACCGTTTCTCCTGTGAAAGGGTTTAGAACCATACGACGATAGTCAAGTACACCATTTAGAATGGGAAGTGTTTCTGCTTTAGCTGTATTAATTTCATCAATATAGAGAAGTTCGCCGTTTTTCATCGCGTTTTCTACTGGTCCAGGAATGAATGTAATATGAGCATTGTTTTGTTCGTCATATGTTAACGTTTTATACCCTAGAAGCGCTTCCGCATCAAGGTCAACAGAACAGTTAATCGAGTACATTGGCTGGTTAAAGAAGTAGCTAATTAGTTCGGCAAGTTTTGTCTTACCAGCACCTGTTGGACCTTTAAGAAGCACATTTTTACCTAGAATCAAAGCTGTGACGGCATCTTTTACGATCGACATATCTGGTGCTGTATAGCCTTCAGATCCGATGAGATAGTGCTCTGGATTGGAGTTTGCCTCGCGTCTTGCTTCAATACGGTCTTGTATTTTATCTGGAATATCAAACGTTTCATATAATTGCATCTTTCATACCTCCGAGTTTCGAATTCATGTCTATTCAAAAGTTAACTATAACGGAAAAAAACGGTCTCTGTCTAATGAAAGTCGTTCTAATGCCAACGTCAATCATTTTACCAGGCGGAATAGATGAGCTATACTAGTTCTAGCAAGTAGGCCTAAGAAAGAAGGGGGCATAAGAATGAAGCCTATTCAAATAGAAAAAGTACAAGAAATCCTTGAAACATTTGAGAACAAAGAACTGTATTTTCACTTAGAAACAACGAGTGGAGCCTATGCTGCTCAAGATAAAGAAAAGCTTGCGGTTGGAGCTTACATAAGAAATGGCTCAATCAAATTCACCAATGTCAAAATGGCAGGTAGCGGTCCATTCCGCGTTGGGTTTAAATTAAATGACGGTTGGATGTATGCTGAAGGCTTAACGGATTATCAATTGGATGATGGTCGTTTATTAATGGCAGGTCATGATTCGAGCGGCCGTTTAGCAGTAGCTGTTCAATTAAGCTATACACCATTCGACTAAGGAGGAAACGATTATGGAGAAACAAGTCCTCGTTGTTTTCCCGCATCCGGATGATGAAGCTTTCGGAACTGCAGGGTTGATAACGAAATTTGTAAATGAAGGCGTGCCCGTCACTTATGCATGTGCAACGCTCGGAGAAATGGGACGCAATATGGGGAATCCATTTTTTGCGACAAGAGAAACACTTCCAGAAGTACGAAAGAAAGAATTACAAGATGCCTGCAACGCTATGGGCGTAAAAGATCTTCGCATGCTCGGGTTTAGAGACAAGACGCTTGAGTTTGAAGACCCTGAACTGCTTGTTTCTACAATTGGAGAGCTAGTTGATGAATTAAACCCATCATTAATTATTACATTTTATCCAGAATACGGTATCCATCCGGATCATGATGCTTGCTCTGCAGCTGTCATAGAAACGTTAAAACGGATCCCGAAGGAAAAACGTCCAACGGTTTATGCTTTACCAATTACTCCGGACCGTGAAGTGGTACTTGGTAAACCTGATAAAGTTTTTGACGTAACGGATGTGTTAGAAACGAAGATCAAAACCATTGAAGCTCACCGCTCCCAAACAGAGGCGATGGTGGCAAGACTTGAAGATGGTTCAATGGATCCGAATTCTGAAATGATGTCGTTTATTAAACAAGAATCCTTCTGGATCTATCCATTTGATGAATAAGATCTGTTGGGTTCATATCTATTCCGTGTAGAACATGTTATAATTTGCACTATATTACGATAGATGGAGGAATACGACCTAAATGATTACAGTTACAGATGTCGGCTTACGATATGGTGATCGTAAGCTTTTTGAAGATGTTAATATTAAATTTACTCCAGGAAACTGTTATGGACTAATCGGTGCTAATGGTGCTGGTAAGTCAACGTTTCTTAAGATTTTATCAGGTGAAATCGAACCACAAACTGGCGATGTTCATATGGGACCGGGAGAACGACTTGCCGTCCTGAAACAGAACCATTTCGAATACGAAGAGTATGAGGTTCTTAACACCGTAATTATGGGACATGCACGTCTTCATGAAGTGATGCAGGAAAAGAATGCGATCTACATGAAAGAGGATTTCTCTGATGAAGATGGTATGAAAGCTGCAGAGCTTGAAGGTGAATTTGCTGACCTTAACGGGTGGGAAGCTGAATCAGATGCAGCTGTATTGCTTAGAGGACTTGGTATTTCTGAAGATCTTCATGATAAGAAGCTTGCAGACCTTACTGGTTCTGAAAAAGTGAAAGTACTTCTTGCACAGGCTCTTTTTGGTTCTCCTGATATTCTTCTACTGGATGAGCCTACGAACAACCTTGATCTTGGCGCAATTCAATGGTTAGAAGAGTTCCTTATTAACTTTGAGAATACCGTTATTGTTGTGTCCCATGACCGTCACTTCCTAAACAAAGTATGTACGCACATGGCTGACCTTGATTACGGTAAAATCCAAGTGTATGTGGGTAACTACGATTTCTGGTATGAATCAAGCCAGCTTGCTCGTACGATGAAAGAGGATGCGAACAAGAAAAAAGAAGAGAAAGTAAAGGAACTTCAAGCGTTTATCCAGCGCTTTAGCGCGAACGCGTCGAAGTCTAAACAGGCTACGTCACGTAAGAAGCTTCTTGATAAGATTACGCTTGATGATATTAAGCCTTCTTCAAGAAAATATCCTTACGTAGCCTTTACACCAAATCGTGAAATCGGAAACGACGTGCTTCACGTTGAAGGTTTAACAAAAACGATTGATGGTGTAAAAGTACTTGATAACGTAAGCTTTATGCTAAATAAAGACGATAAAGTGGCACTCGTAGGTCGTAATGAAATTGCGAATACGGCGCTCATTAAAATTTTGATGGGTGAAATGGAAGCAGATAGCGGAACGTTCAAGTGGGGTGTTACCACTTCTCAAGCTTACTTCCCTAAAGATAACTCTGATTACTTTGAGGGTGTGGATACGAACCTTGTTAACTGGCTTCGTCAATATTCCCCAGAAGATCAAAGCGAAAGCTTCCTACGCGGCTTCCTTGGAAGAATGCTTTTCTCTGGTGAAGAAGTATTGAAGAAAGCGAGCGTTCTTTCCGGTGGCGAAAAAGTTCGCTGCATGCTTTCAAAAATGATGCTTAGCGGTGCGAATGTTCTTGTACTTGACGATCCGACAAACCACCTGGATCTTGAATCAATTACTGCACTCAACAATGGTCTTATGAATTTCAAAGGTGCAATGATCTTTACATCTCATGACCACCAGTTCATTCAAACGATCGCAAATAGAGTAATTGAAGTAACACCTAAAGGGATCATTGATAAAGAAGCAACTTATGATGAGTACCTTGAAAACACTGAATTACAAGCAAAAGCACAAGAAATGTACAAGTAATACAAAAAGCGGCACCCTTCTGGGAGCCGCTTTTTGTTTATATAATTCTTCCGACTCTTTGTACGTGACGGAGACGTAGGAAGAGCGTAATAGCAGCAACGAAAAGTCCCGCACTAAGCCCAACCCAGTAGCCGTATGGACCGAACGCTGTGTATTTCGCTAGTAAGTAGCCTGAAGGAAGGCCAATCACCCAGTAAGAAATGAGACTCATAACAAGCGTTACGTTAACATCTTTATATCCTCTGAGCGCTCCTTGTATGGGAGCAGCAACGGCATCGGAAAGCTGAAAGAAGATGGCGTAAATAAGGAATACTTTAATTAAATCAAACACTTCCATGTTGCTTGTATACCAACTCGCGACGGTGTCATTGAAGAGAAATAAACAAAGAGCTGATAGTAAGGCCATTAGAACAGCAAAGACAATGCCCATATAGCTGTATTGCTTTGCATCCTGTAATCTTCTTGCCCCAACCTCAAATCCAATAGCAATTGTTAACGCCATTGATATACTAAGGGGGATCATATATAGAAGAGAAGCAAAATTAATGGCTGCCTGGTGAGCAGCGATCGTTTCGGTTGTATACGTGCTCATTAAAAGTGTAACGGCCGCAAAAATACTGACTTCAAAAAAGATAGAAAAACCTATCGGAACACCGATTTTTAGCTGTTCTTTCCAGGTAGAAAAGGATATTGGATAAAAACGTTTGAAAATCCTATACGCTCGGAATGGCCTTACTCTAATGACAACAAGTAAGGCGATTAAAAGAATAAACCAATAAGTGATCGCTGATGCATATCCAGCACCAACACCTCCTAATTGGGGGAATCCCCATTTACCGAAAATCAAAACATAATTGAAGAATACATTGATTGGAAGAGACGTGAGCGTGACTAGCATCGTCGTCCTTGTTTCTCCAAGTGCATCAAAGAAACTCCTTAGAACGGAATAAATAAACAGTGGAATAATCCCGAAGGAAAGTCCGATGAGGTAATCTTTTGCAATTTGAGCAACTTTGTTATTAAGATCCATGGTGTTTAAAATAGGGTCTAATATAAAATAACCAACAACTAATATACTAACGGAGAGAGCAACCGAAAGATAAATGCCCTGAAGTACTGAAAATGAAACCCGATCTTCCTGCTTTGCACCGATATAATGCGAAACAATCGGAGTGATGGCAAGCAATATGCCACTTAATCCTGTAAATACAGGAACCCAGAGACTTGAACCAATGGCAACTCCTGCAAGATCATTTGCTCCAGCTCTTCCACTCATAATCGTATCTACGAAATTCATTGAGTAGAGACCAACTTGAGTGATTAAAATGGGATAAAGAATGATGACTAATAATTTGATCTTTTCCTTGATCGTTTTAGTTGGATACATGGTGCAACATCCTTGCTATGTAGAATACTGAACATGGAAATTATAGCATATTCCCCATCTTAGATTATGTAGTTATGATATACTTAGTATGTGAAGTAATGAGCATGTTTTAAAACGAGGTGAATGGAACAGTGGATACAACCAGAGAATCGAAAACAAACGTTATTCTTTTTGATGGGGTTTGTAATTTATGCAATGGATTAGTGAAGTTTATGTTTAAGTATGACAAAAAAGCTGTATTTTCTTTTGCCTCCCTCCAATCGGAGACGGCTAAACATCTCCTTCATGACGCTGAACTAACAGACGTTCCGGATAGTGTGATTGTCATTAAGGATGGAAAGGCACTCGTTAAATCAGATGCAGCTCTTTATATTGTAAAGCAGCTAGGAGGCTTTTTTAGTCTTTTTCTTGTACTCCGACTTTTACCATTAAGGCTAAGAGACAAAATTTATGACGGCATTTCGAAGCGCCGTTACAAATGGTTTGGGGAAAATGAAAGTTGTATGATTCCATCAAAAAAACAAAAAGAAAGGTTTCTATAATTTTAGGTCTAACTTTTTAATAGTTATTGTTAATTATCGTTAATTCCCATTAAATCTTTCTATATACTTCTCGAAAGCAATGAATGGCGAACGATTTTATTAAAAATATATTTAATGTTCATGTTTTAGTTGTGATGATCAAGAATGTCTGTTATGGTATTAAAGTACTAACTTAATCATTTCTTACTCGTATATTCTCAGAAATATGGTCTGAGTGTTTCTACCCGGTTCCCGTTAAAGTACTGGACTACGAGTTGAAGTATGCATGTAGCTGACTTAACATTTAGTTTTACTAATAACTTTGGCAGGGATATTTGACGCATATTTTAACTTTCGTAGGTCTGGACGGTAGAACATCTTCTACAAAATCCTGGCCTATTTCTTTTGATTTTAATACGAGAATCACATTCTAGAAAGGGAGAATGACGACAGAAGAAAAGTTTACTATTGTCAGTCACAAATCACGTATTTGATGAAGAAGAGTGTCCGAACTTACATACTAGGGAGAGAAAATCGATGAGGAAACCATTTTTTAAAAAATACGCTACATCAGCTATGATAACTTTACTTTTGTTAGTTGTTTTGTCAGCCTGTAACTCTGCACCAGAATCTTCAGCTGAACAAGAGAAAACAGAAAGACCAATCATTGTACAGGGACCAATGCCAATTGAAGCAGAAGAGTTCGCACAAAAATTAGAGAATGTAACAGAAGAAAATTCAGGTTCGTTCGTTTTTTACAAAGGAACGGTGGATGATTATCCTGTTATCGTTACGAAAACAGGTAAGGGAATGGAGAATACGGCAGCTGCAACTGCACTAGCAATAGAGAAGTATAACCCGATCGCGATTATCAATCAAGGAACATCAGGAGGACATGATCCTGAATTGGACGTATTTGATATCGTATTAGGGCAAAGAACCACAAACACGGGTTCATTAAAAACAACTAATCTCGAGGAGAATGAGGGTATTAAGCCAACGGAATGGAAACCAATGGACTTAATGGCGTCTGAAGGTAGCGCAGGAGAAGATCCAGATGCAGAAAATATCCGATACTTTGATGGAGATAAGGACTTACTTGCTGCCGCGAACGCCGTGAAGGATGAATATACAAAAGGAAAAGTTGTGGAAGGAACAATTGGTTCAGCGGATGTATGGAATAATGAAATTGATCGTATCAAGTGGTTTCATGAAAATTATGGTACATCCGTTGAAGAAATGGAAGGTGCTGCAGGAGCACAAATCGCTCAAGCTTTCGATGTGCCTTTCCTAGGGATTCGTATTCTTTCAAATAATAAAGTAAATGGAGGAGAATACAACCCAAATACTGCTGAAGCAAATCAGGAGTATGTTTATAAGGTCGTTCAACAATATATTAAGGATCAAAAAGATAACTAGCATCCATGAAGTGTCTAGTAATCGTAGACCATAAATACAACCATGGGATTTAACAAAAACAGCTTAAGTAGTAAGTGCGGAGAGAGCCGTACTTCACTTAGGCTGTTTTTTTGATCCATCTTCTTTTAAAGACTCGCGACAGAATGCTAGTTTTTTGTACATTTTATTTTACATTTTGTATAGTGCATGGAGGAAATGAATCTTCTACACTTTTATTAGAAAGAAAATTCAGTTAACTAATGTGAATAGGAGGGCATACATATGGCAGATTCAGTGAAAATTGGCCTAATTCAGGCAAAAAATGATGTGGAAGGTAGTGAATCAGTTGACCTTCACAAAGAAAAAGCCATTGAAAAACATATTCACCTTGTAAGAGAAGCAAGTGAAAAAGGAGCTCAAATTGTTTGTCTTCAGGAGATCTTCTATGGACCGTATTTTTGTGCAGAGCAGAACACAAAGTGGTATGACGCTGCAGAAGAGATCCCCGAGGGTCCAACGACAGTGAGATTTCAGGCGCTTGCTCGAGAACTTGGTATTGTCATTGTTCTACCTATTTATGAGCGAGAAGGCATCTCAACCTATTATAATACTGCTGCTGTTATTGATGCTGATGGGTCTTATCTTGGTAAGTACCGGAAACAACACATTCCACATGTAGCAGTTGGAGACAAAGGCCACGGATTCTGGGAAAAATACTACTTTAAGCCTGGTAATCTTGGTTATCCGGTATTCGACACGGCTTTCGCAAAGATAGGCGTGTATATTTGTTATGATCGTCATTTTCCAGAAGGAGCAAGACTGCTTGGTTTAAACGGCGCAGAGATCGTTTTTAATCCTTCTGCAACGGTAGCTGGACTTTCTGAGTACTTATGGAAGCTAGAGCAGCCAGCTCATGCTGTTGCGAACGGTTACTATCTTGGAGCCATTAATCGAGTTGGAACAGAGGGACCTTGGAACATGGGTGAATTCTATGGACAATCTTATCTTGTTGATCCACGAGGCAATTTTGTAGCGATGGGTTCAAGGGATGAAGATGAAGTGATTATCGGTGATGTAAATAAAAAGATGATTCGTGAAGTTCGAGATACGTGGCAATTTTATCGCGATCGCCGTCCTGAGACTTATGGGGAAATGACTTCACTATTGCCTTGATGGGAGTGAAAGCAGGTGTGGCTTCGCCGCCTGCTTTTTCATTTAAGGATCTATTAGTTTATCAAGCGGTAATGCGTAATTTAAACAAGGGGGACGAATATGAATACAAGCGAACCAGCGATCCAAAAGGAACTGCAGAAAAGGTTTACTGAAGTTGTTCCACCTCTCACGAATCAGGAAGCGTTTCAAGAATCTCAAAGATGTCTTTATTGCTATGATGCTCCTTGTATCAAGGCGTGTCCAACCGGCATAGATATACCAACTTTCATTAAAAAAATCGCTTCAGGAAACATGAAAGGGTCAGCAAAAACAATTATGACTGCAAACCCAGTAGGAGCGAGCTGTGCGAGAGTATGTCCGACAGAAGAACTATGTGAAGGTGCATGTGTGTTAAATCATTCGACAAAACCAATTTTAATTGGTAATCTGCAGCGCTACGCTACAGATTGGGCAATTAAAAATGATCAAGTGCTATTTAAACAAGGACAACCAAACGGGAAGAAAGTCGCAATTGTAGGTGGCGGCCCAGCCGGTCTATCAGCTGCTCGCGAACTTGCGCTACTTGGCTATAGTGTCACAATCTATGAAGCCGAGAAACAGGCAGGTGGACTTGATACGTATGGCATCGTGTCTTTTCGGTTACCAAAAGCCATTTCACTCTGGGAAGTGGAGCAAATTGAAAGGTTAGGCGTCACCATTAAAACGGGTGTGAAAATAGGCGTTGATCTTCCATTTGAAGAGTTAGTTTCAACAAATGACCGTGTTATTTTAGCAATTGGCATGGCAAATGTTCCAGATCTTCAAATTTCAGGGGAAGAAGCTGATGGTGTTTACGATGCCATTGAACTCGTCAAAATGACAAAGAATGCGCCATTTCCAACTCACTTAAAAGGAAAGAAAGTTGTTGTGGTAGGAGCAGGGAATACAGCGATTGATGGGGCAACCTGCTCTGTTCGACTCGGTGCAGAAAACGTCAAAATACTTTATCGTCGATCTGAACAAGAAATGACTGCTTATGACTTTGAATATGAATTTGCCAAGCAGGATGGCGTTGAGTTTCGCTGGTTAACACAGCCGGTTGAAATAATGACAAATGAAACTGGCGATGTAGAAGGAATGAAATGCGTCAAGATGAAGCTTGGAGAAGCGGCTAAAGATGGGCGAAGGAGGACAGAACCTATTCCTGATTCTGAATTCCTTATTGAATGTGATGCTGTGGTGAAAGCGATTGGCCAAAAGCGGCATCTTCCATTTATAGAAGAGCTTGGTCTTGCTCATAAAGACGGTGTCATTTTAATTAACCAAGAAACGATGGAAACATCGAATCCCAAAATCTATGCGTGTGGAGATGTTATTTTCGGAAAAGGACAGGGAGAAGCCATGGTTGTTTCAGCGGCTCAACAGGGGAAAACGGCTGCTTATCATATGCATGAAAGCTTAAAAGCAACGTACTCAGCGTAAGAGGAGAAAGGGGAATATCGATGGCAGATCTTAGAACGAATCTTGCGGGTATCACTTCACCGAACCCATTTTGGTTAGCATCCGCTCCGCCTACCAATTCCGGGTACCAAGTACAACGTGCATTCGAAGCGGGATGGGGAGGAGCTGTTTGGAAAACGCTTGGAGACCCGATCCTGAATGTTTCTTCGAGATACGCAGCCGTTCATTTCAATGGCCAAAGAGTAGCGGGTTTTAATAATATCGAGCTAATTACAGATCGGCCACTTGAAGTGAATTTGAAAGAAATCTATGAAACGAAGAAAAAATTTCCTAACCACGCCGTTGTCGCTTCATTAATGGTTGAGCCTAATCAGGAAGCATGGCATGAAATCGTTAAAAAGACGGAAGCAGCTGGCGTTGATGGCCTTGAGCTTAATTTTGGCTGTCCACATGGAATGGCTGAACGGGGAATGGGCTCTGCTTCAGGGCAGGTCCCTGAGCTTGTGGAGAAACAAACTTTTTGGGCAAAAGAAGCTGCAGAAACTCCAGTCATCGTTAAGTTAACGCCTAATATTACAGATATCACAGCGACGGCTGAGGCAGCTGTTAGAGGCGGAGCTGATGCGGTGAGTATGATTAATACAATTAATAGTCTTGCTGGGGTTGATATTGATACATGGCTACCGATTCCGCATGTTGGCGGAAAAGGAGCGCATGGCGGCTACTGTGGTCCAGCGGTTAAGCCGATTGCGCTAAATATGGTAAGTGAATGTGCGAGAAACAGCCGTATTAACGTGCCGATTTCTGGAATGGGCGGTGTATCTAACTGGCAAAATGCAATTGAATTTATGTTGATGGGGGCAAGCAATGTTCAAATTTGTACAGCCGCCATGCATCACGGCTTTCGAATTGTGGAGGATCTTATCGACGGATTGTCCTCTTACCTTGACGAACGAGGCATTCTTTCGGTCCAAGACATCATTGGGAAATCTGTTCCAACCTTCTCTGACTGGGGTAATCTTGATCTTAACCATAAAGTGGTGGCGCGTATTAACAATGACGTTTGCATCAATTGCAATAAATGCCACATTGCATGTGAGGACACCTCGCATCAATGTATCGATATGCTAAATGACCCAAATGGGCATGCGATTCTTCAAGTAAGAGAAGAGGATTGCGTAGGCTGCAATTTATGTTCCATTGTTTGTCCAGTTGATGGAGCAATCGATATGATTGAAGTACAAAATGATTTGCCAAAAATGACCTGGAACGAACGTCAATCTCTTATCGGTTCGCTTAAAGATATCAAAATATCCAAATAAGTAGGGGGATTTTAAATGAAAAAAATCATTCGAAATGGGACCATTGTAACGGCCAGTGAAACGTACCAGGCAGATATTCTAATATCTGATGGTATTATTTCTTCAATTGGTAAGAACATCGAAGAAGAAGGAGCTGAAATCATTGATGCGAGTGATCGTTACGTATTTCCTGGAGGAATCGATCCACATACACATCTAGAAATGCCTTTTGGTGGTACGGTCTCAAAAGATGATTTTGAAACAGGGACTATTGCTGCAGCTTTTGGAGGCACCACATCTGTCATCGATTTTTGCCTTACTGAGAAAGGAAAGCCTCTATCAACAGCGATTAAGACATGGCACGACAAATCAAAGGATAAATCGGTCATTGATTATAGTTTTCATTTAATGATTAGCGAAATAAACGACAGTGTTTTAGAGCAGCTTCCTGATGTGATCAATCAGGAGGGGATCACATCTTTCAAAGTTTTCATGGCTTACAAAAACGTTTTTCAATCAGATGATGAAACCCTTTATCGAACTCTTTTAGCAGCTAAAGAACTCGGAGCATTGGTCATGGTTCATGCTGAGAATGGTGATGTGATTGAATATTTAACGAAGGAAGCGCTATCGAAAGGTCAGACTGAACCTATTTATCACGCATTAACGAGACCACCAGAAGTGGAAGGAGAAGCAACAGGTCGTGCGGCCCAATTAACTGGTCTTGCTTCTTCTCAACTATATGTTGTTCATGTTAGCTGTCAGGAAGCAGCTGATAAAATTGCTGAAGCAAGAAAGAAAGGCTATGACATCCATGGCGAGACTTGTCCGCAATATCTTGTTTTAGATCAAACCTACTTAGAGAAACCGAATTTCGAAGGTGCAAAGTATGTATGGAGTCCGCCACTTCGTGAAAAGTGGAACCAGGAAGCTCTTTGGACGGCTCTTCGAACTGGACAGCTTGAGACGATTGGTTCTGATCAGTGTTCATTTGATTTTAATGGTCAAAAAGACCTCGGTCGAGATGATTTTACAAAAATCCCTAATGGCGGTCCAATGATTGAAGATCGGTTTAGTATTCTTTTCTCGGAAGGAGTACTGAAAAGAAGAATTTCATTAAACCAGTTTGTTGATATTACTTCAACAAAATCAGCGAAGCTATTTGGATTATTTCCTAAGAAGGGGACAGTATCAATTGGAGCAGATGCAGATTTAGTTATATTTAACCCTGAAACAAAACGCAAAATCTCTGCTGAAACACATCATATGGCTGTAGATTACAATGCTTTTGAAGGAATGGAAATTACAGGTGAGCCAGAGACAGTTCTTGTAAGAGGAGAATTCGTAATTAAAAACAAACAGTTTGTAGGTACACCGGGGTCAGGGAAGTATATGAAGCGAGCAAAATATGGCAAGCTAAAAAACGTCACTGATAAGCCGATGATGATTCAGTAACAGACCGAAAAAGGGGATAGCTGAATGAAAAAAGATGAAAGCTATTTAAAGTCACCGGATCTTTTGCCCATTGCTCATAAAGATAGAAAGATAGGGACGGGCGGATTTGCAATGATGTGGGTTGGGATGGCTGTTGTTCTTGCCGCGTTTGCAATTGGTGGAGCCGGTGTTCAATCACTGTCACTTACGTGGGTTGTAGCGGCAACGATTATCGGAACCCTTGGGATTGGTTTATTTATTACAGTTATAGGTGATATCGGTATTGAACATGGTCTATCCTTTCCGGTATATATGAGGGCACCTTTTGGTACGATCGGTACACACATTCCTTCCATTGTGAGAGGACTTGCTGCTTCATTTTGGTTTGGAATCAATACGTATTTTGGTGCAACGGCAATGAATGCAATTCTAAATGTACTTTTTGGATTTGATAACTGGTTTGTGTGTTTTCTGATTTTCGCAACGCTTCAGCTCGTAAACACTGCACTAGGTATCAAAGCAGTTGAACGATTCGCAGATCTCGCTGCACCAGTGATCATTATCATCTCTGTATGGATGTATGCTTCATTATCCGATCAGGCAGTTGCACAGGGGCGAGAAGTATGGGCGTGGATTGAAAGCCCTGTGACCGGTGGAGCGGCAGTTACTGCTTTTCTTGTCGTTATCTTTAGTAATATGGGATTTTGGGCAACCATTTCAGCGGACATTCCTTCTATATCAAGATTCATCAAGGCTCCTAAATTCGAGCGGAATTGGGTGAAGCGTAATAAAGGAACGTTAGTAGGTAGTATGATTGCGCTACCGATAACGCAAACCTTTATGGTTATTATTGGTGGTGTATCCTACATTGCTGTTTCGAATTATGATCCAGTCGTTGCACTGCAGGAAGCCGCCACTGGTTTAGTTCTCGGCATTTTATTATTAATGATCGTTCTTGCTCAATGGTCAACTAATGTATCTGCCAACCTAGTACCAGCTGCCACAATTTTCTCCAATGTAGGTGGACCTAAAGTTCCGTTCTGGGCAGGTGTATTTATTGCAGGTATTATAGGATCAGTTGTTCAGCCGTGGAGCTTATTTAATATTCTCATACCGATCTTGCTCATAGTTGGTGGGATCTTATCTGCGATTGTTGGAATTCTTTTTGCTGACTATTATCTTCTAAGAAAGCGTCGCGTCAACGTTCCAGATTTGTATGAGCAAAACGGTCAGTATCGTTATATGAATGGGGTAAATGCCGCTGGATTTATCGCCTGGGTTCTCGGAGGATTAGCTGCTTATTTTCTCTCAAACTATTCATTTCTTGTAGGCTTTATTGTAGGTGCTGGGACTTACTTTGTCTTAGCAAAATACTGGTGGTTTAAGAAATATGAACAAGCTGAAATGATAGACCCAAGTGATGAGAAATACCTTGGGATAACAGTTGGTCGTGATTGGACTATCATGAGTGACAGTGAATCTCATGCTGTTCAAGAAGTGGGGAGTGCACTTGACGAAAGGAGCTAAAGAAATGAGAGAACATCAGCATTATTTAATCGAACGCGAGAAGGTCGACTATTTTATTGACCGTGGATATCGAATCAATGGTATTACCGAGAATTTAAGTGGGGCATTTATAGAGTTTATTCATAAAGACATGAAATCTGATGAAATTACAAAGGAAATTCTTCATATTCAAACCGCTGATGGGAGAAAATACTTCTCAGCTCTTCTTTTAAAACAGATGCAATCCGTTACTTAGAGAGGAGGAAGCTCATGGAGTACACTTTATATTCGAAGGATAGCGCTTATCCATGCGAAGTAACGATTGATGAAGAAAATGGTCGTTATATGATAAGAAAGGCGGATACGAGCGGAGAGATTTTCAATTCAGCAGCTGAGTTAACGCTCTGGATTCGATCAAATTGGAAAGAGACGGACTTCCGGAGTAAGAAACAATATTATTATTTAATGGAGTTATTAGACGAATACGAATGGGAAGTAGACACTGGGCAGTAGTTGCCCGGTGTTTTTTTACTTTTCGTGTACTGATGCAAATGATACCATACGCAAAATTTCATATACCGTAATGTAATGTAAAAAATTTAAGTAATTATGACTAATAATGTCATTATTTAGAGAATGCCTAGAAATGATTTTCACGATGTAGTAAAGTTATCCTCACGAGATGTAAGCGCTATCATAAATGATGGTTGAAAGATTATGTGCCGTAAAACCCCTGAATAGCAAAACTTCATGATTAGATTAACCATATAATCTTCAGAAGAGGAAGTGGTAGGATGCTGCGAATGACTAGTTTAACGGTCCATGAAGTGTTAGAGAGAGAACATTTTCATCATGCTACTGTCTTAGCTGGAAAAAACGGATTAGATCGAAGAATTAAGTGGGTTCACGTTATGGAAGTAACCAGTGTAAAGCAGCTATTACACGGTGAAGAATTGATTTTATCCACAGGATTTGTTTGGAAAGATAACATAAGTGTTTTTCGCTCTATTGTGCAGCAATTGATACAAAGTAAAGCTGCTGGTCTTTGCATTGAAATAGGTACATACATGGATCATATCCCTTCAGAAATAATCGAACTTGCCGATCAGTATCATTTCCCCATTATTGCATTTACAAGAGAAGTTCGATTCGTTGATATCACACAGGACCTTCACTCCCTCTTAATTGCCCATCACTATCAAATGATTTCAGATCTGGAGCAGTTTTCACAGGAACTCAATAACCTTCTTCTTGTACCAGGATGTTTAACAAAGATTTTAACGCTACTTTCCATAAAAACAGGTATGCAGGTGATTTATAACCCTAAAGAAGCTGAGCCTATTTTTGCACCTGAAGCAACGGAAGAAAAAAAGGATACGTTTTTGCATTTTCTTACGATCCAACCAGAGGGTAAAGGCCTCGTGCTCCAACATGTTCGTGCAATGGATTATCACTTTGCGAATCTCATACTTGTCCCTGCGCAACATGCTTCGATTTCTGATTACGATATGCTACTACTTGATCGAAGTGCTACGGCAATCGCTCAATATCTTTTACGAGAATTATATATTGAAGAGAAGAAGCGAGCTCTTGAAACTGAATGGTTATACGATTGGATTGAAGGAAAGCATTCTGAAGAAAGAGTTTTATCCTATCTTGTAGATGTGGATGAAACACTTATTCCACGAGGTCTTCATGTATGCACGTGTAAATTCAAAAAACATCATGATACCTACACTTCTTCTCAGATGACATACTTTATGCTTCTCATGCGGTCTGTTTTTGAACAGGAAGGTTTCTTTGTATTATCGTTAACATCAAGGAATAAACTGATAATCATCATTCTAAATCGTCGATCTGAAGCAGATGTTGATCACCGTTTACGAGAGGCCTTTGAACGTTTTCTTCAAAGCGACATCTTACAAAAAGAGTCTGTACCAGAAGTGGAGAAAATAGGAGTAGGTAAACATGTCCACCTCTTAAAAGACATGCATAAAAGCTATGATTCATCTCTTGAGACACTTGTCATGAATGAGAAACTATTCTCACAATCATCTATAGTGACCTACTACAATGACTTCCATATTTACCGTATGATCTTCCAACTAGCTAAGGGGAGAGAACTTAATGAATTTATGTTTGATTATTTAGACCCCGTTATGCAATATGATTCGAAGAATAACAGCAACTTACTAAATACGTTGAAAGTCTACATGTGTTGCAATGGATCAAAAAAGGAAACGGCTGAACAGCTTTACGTTGTACGACAGACCCTTTATCATCGGTTAGAAAAATTAGAAGAGTTACTTGGGAGTGATTTTATGTGCTCTCCTAAGCGGCAAGCTATTGAATTCTCGTTACATGCATACGATTATTTGAAACAAAATGGATAAAATGTGCAACGTGTACAATAGGCTCCTCATCCATGTTACGTTTTGTCTAATGTATGAGTGCCATTACATCCCCTACAATAAAGATATGAACGAATCAAAGGAGGGCATGTAATGACAGTTGTAAAGAAGGAAACGGCCGTATTAAAAAACTTTGTTAATGGGGAATGGGTAAACGCCAAAAGTAAAGATACGCTTGACGTCCCAAATCCTGCAACAGAAGAGAACCTCGCATATGTGCCACTATCGTCAAAAGAAGACGTTGATCTTGCTGTTCATGCTGCGACCACTGCATTTGAAACATGGAGCAAAGTTCCTGTTCCAAAAAGGGCACGAGTATTGTTTAAGTATCATTCCCTTCTAGTGAAAAACCACGAGGAACTAGCTGAGCTCGTTGTTAAAGAAAATGGAAAGAGTTATAAAGAAGCATATGGAGAAGTGCTTCGTGGTATTGAATGTGTGGAGTTTGCGACTGGAGCACCTTCTTTAATGATGGGAGACAATCTGTCTACGATCGCTGAAAGTATAGATTCAGAGATGTTCCGCTATCCTGTGGGTGTTGTTGGGGGAATTACTCCATTTAACTTTCCAATGATGGTACCTCATTGGATGTTTCCTCTTGCCATTGCCTGTGGGAATACGTTTGTTTTGAAGCCTTCTGAACGTACGCCCATTCTTGCTAACCGTATGGCGGAACTGTTAACAGAAGCTGGTTTACCAAAAGGTGTATTTAATATTGTGCACGGTGCTCATGACGTTGTAAATGGATTGATAGAACATGAAGAAGTAAAAGCAGTGTCATTCGTAGGCTCTCAGCCCGTTGCTAAATATGTCTATGAACAAGCGGCATCACGAGGTAAAAGAGTGCAGGCGCTATCTGGTGCCAAAAATCATCATATTGTGATGCCTGATGCAGATATCGAAAAGGCTGTTCAACAAGTCATTAGTTCGACATTTGGTAGTGCAGGTCAGCGTTGTATGGCTTGTAGTGCCGTGGTTATTGTTGGAGACGGTGAAGCGTTTATTTCTGCTTTAAAAGACAAAGCAAATGAATTGAAGATGGGGAATGGATTAGATGAAGAGGTGTTGCTAACGCCAGTCATTCGAGCATCACATCGTGAAAAAGTTCTTGGATACATCGATAAAGGTTTAGAAGAAGGAGCAGCGTTAATTCGTGATGGACGCAGTGACATGAAAGAGCATGAGCAGGGGAATTTTATTGGACCTACTATCTTTGATGAAGTGACACCAGAGATGACGATTGCAAAAGAAGAGATTTTTGCACCTGTTCTTAGTTTATTACATGCTGATGGGATTGATGGAGCGCTTGGTATTCTCCGCAAATCTCGGTATGGTAACGGCGCAACAATTTATACGAAGGATGCAGGGGCGATTAGGAAATTCCGTGAAGAAGCCGATGCTGGCATGCTTGGCGTAAATGTTGGTGTTCCAGCACCTATGGCTTTTTTCCCTTTTTCAGGATGGAAGGATTCTTTCTATGGAGATCTTCATGCAAATGGAAAAGATGGTGTGAATTTCTATACAAAAAGAAAAATGATTACAACTCGCTTTGACTACTAGAGGGGAGTGAAGAGTATGCATACTGCTCACGAGAATCTTGCAGGAAAAGATGAGAAATACGTCTGGCATGCGATGCGTCCATATGATCCAAAGTCTACTATGGTGATTGAGAAAGCAAATGGCGCCTGGTTAACTGATTACGAAGGAAATCAATTTCTCGATGCTATGGCTGGACTCTGGTGTGTCAATGTTGGGTACGGTCGAGAGGAACTGGCTCAAGCAGCTTTCGATCAGCTTAAAGAGTTATCTTATTATCCGTTAACGCATACACACGCCCCGGCTATTAAGTTAGCAGAAAAGCTAAATGAGATGCTTGGTGGAGGGTACGTTATCTTTTTCTCTAATAGCGGGTCTGAAGCAAACGAAACAGCTTTCAAAATTGCGAGGCAATATCATGAGCAAAAGGGAGAAGGAAGTAGACATAAAATTGTTTCCCGCTATAGAGCGTATCATGGTAATACAATGGGTTCATTAGCTGCAACAGGTCAGGCGCAACGGAAATACAAATATGAACCACTTGGTCAGGGTTTTTTACATGTACAGCCACCAGATACGTATAGAGAGAATCAAGATCATCAAGGACAACTACCTTCGGTCAAAGCCGTTGATGACATTATGACATGGGAGCTTAGCCAAACAGTCGCCGCTATGATTATGGAACCGATCATCACAGGTGGAGGTATTATTATGCCTCAACAAGAGTACATGAAATCCGTGAAAGAAATATGTGAAAAGCACGGCGCTCTGTTAATTTGTGATGAAGTGATTTGTGGCTTCGGAAGAACAGGAAAAGCATTCGGCTTTATGAATTATGACGTAAAGCCAGATATAGTGACAATGGCAAAAGGTTTAACAAGTGGTTATCTCCCATTATCTGCAACAGCTGTTAAAGAAGAGGTCTACGAAGCATTTAAGGGGAAAGATTCTTATGATCATTTCAGACATATCAATACATTCGGCGGCAACCCAGCTTCATGTGCACTTGCCCTAAAGAATTTAGAAATAATGGAGCAGGAGCAGCTTTTTGATCGGTCACATACATTAGGTGATAAGCTAAAGAAGCAGTTAACAGAGCGGTTAGCCACTCACCCGAATGTTGGTGATGTTCGAGGGAAAGGATTATTGGTTGGCATCGAGCTCGTCGAAGACAAGAGCACTAAGAAGCCGTTAGAGGTCAGTGAGCTAAATAAAGTAATCGCCTATTGCAAATCGCAAGGTGTAATTATAGGGAAGAATGGTGACACGGTAGCAGGTTATAACAATGTTTTAACGATGGCTCCTCCTCTAACAATCAAAGAAAAGGATGTCGATTTACTTGTTCAAACCGTAATTGAAGGTCTCCTACATTTATAACAGTGCGCCGAGGGCGCACTTTTTATTGCGGGGGAAGTGGGATCAATTAAAAAAGATTGAATATTTGAATATCTTGTATTATAGTGAAAGTGTTACATACTGACTGGTTAGTTTAAAGGGAGGAATTATAATGAAAGCGATCCAACTGAAGGAATTTGGTGGACCCGAAGTTTTACAACTCATTGACATGGATGTTCCGGAACCAAAAGGTCATGAAGTATTAATTGAAATTCAAGCTATTGGAGTAAATTACGCTGATACAGCGAGAAGAGAAGGGCAATATGTTGTTGAAACTCCGCTTCCTTACGTTCCAGGCTCCGAAGTAGCAGGTATAGTGAAAGCTGTTGGAGAGAAGGTGACTTCCGTAAAACCAGGATCATCTGTTGTGACGTTACTAGGCACGAAAAATGCGACGGGTTATGCAGAATTTACGCTAGCTGATGAAAGAGGGTTGATTGCCATTCCTGAAGGTGTTGAACCTCAATATGCTGTTGCGTTACCGCTACAGGGCTTGAGTGCTTACCATACACTCAAAACAATGGGACGATTTGAAAATGGGGAAACTGTCTTAATTCATGCGGCTGCAGGTGGCGTTGGAACGATAGCCGTTCAACTCGCAAGACTATGGGGAGCTAAAACGGTTATTGGAACAGCGAGTAGTGAAGAAAAAAGAAACCTTGCTGCTGATATGGGTGCAGATCTCACTGTGGATTATACGAAAGAAGGATGGGAGCAAGAAGTTTTAGATGCAACAGATGGTAATGGAGTGGACGTTATTCTGGAAATGGCAGGCGGAGACGTTTTTAGAAAATCGTTGAAGTGTCTTGCTCCATTTGGACGACTCGTTATTTATGGCGTGGCGAGCGGAGAACAAAGCCGCTTCTATCCATCCTCTCTAATGGAGAAAAATCAATCAGTGGTTGGTTTTTTCCTGCCACAAATGATGCGCAAACCAGTCCTTTACCAAAAGAGTCTCGAAGAATTGCTACATTATATGCAAAGTGGAGAATTGAAATTAACAATTGGTGGTGTATTTAATTTAGAAGAAGCAGCTGACGTTCATCGTATGCTTCAAGGGCGTCAAACGAAAGGAAAACTAATCTTAACACCTTAATTCAACATAAACAAAGCCGACCTATAAAGGTCGGCTTTGTTTAGTTATAGCTGATATTCGTTTAGGTAAGTAGTACTTCGCTTTTCCACATACAACTAATTTTTAACGAATCCTATAGGATGAATGAAATAAAATGGACCGCATTTCGCTCGTATGACACTAAAGAAATAAACCGCTGTAAATATTCATTGGTAGAAAATCGATATTAGCTATTCACTATGGTAACACTTTGTGGTAATTTAGTATTGCACTGTGTTAATATTCGAAAAATTTTTTAGCTTTTATCATTGTTCGTTGAAATTTTTTTCGAGAATTTGCTTGAAAGTTTTGTGAGCAGTCTAAAATTATGCTAAAATATCAATGTAAGCGTTTTTTTAAATTGAATGTTTCAAATCGCGAAATGAGTGTAAAGAACAAGTAAGAAACCATGCTTAAAGTGGTGTGCAATTAGACCATTGCACTAATCGAGTTTAAACCCAGCAGGGAGGTAGCATGCTTTGAATACCAAACAGTCCAGAGTGGAACACCCATGGCAAGAATTTTATGGACCAAACCTTGGCTATGCCATTGAATTATATGAAAAATATCAAGAGGATCCTGAATCTGTTGATCCAGACATGCGTCAAAAATTTGACCAGTGGGGACCCCCACCTTCTTCACAAGAAGTAGTTGAAACTTCAGGTCAGCCAGCTAATCTCAAAAAGGTTATTTCTGCTGTTAAATTAGCCGACAATATTCGTACATACGGTCATTTAGCTGCGGCGATCAACCCGCTTTCTAATGAAAAATCTGATCAGGATTTCATGACACCACAGAAATACGGTCTCTCTGATGAAGACCTGAAAGCGATTCCTGCACAAGTGATTTGGGAAAATGCTCCTGATGAAGTAAACAATGGATTGCAAGCGATTCAAAAATTGCAAGATCTTTATACAAAATCTATGTCTTATGAGTTCACTCATGTTCATTCAGACGATGAGCGTAAATGGCTAGATGAAATGGTAGAAAACGACTCTGTAAGTCGTACACTTACGAATGATGATCGTAAGGAGCTTCTACGCAGATTAACGGAAGTAGAAGGATTCGAGAAATTCCTTCATAAAACATTTGTTGGTCAAAAGCGCTTTTCAATCGAAGGCGTTGATGCCATGGTGCCGATGCTTGACGATGTTATTAAGTGCGGGACAAGTGATGGTGCAAAGAACGTTATGATTGGTATGGCGCACCGAGGTCGTTTGAACGTTCTAACACACGTATTAAACAAGCCTTACGAGAAAATATTCTCTGAATTTCACCATGCACCAAATAAGGAACTCGTTCCTTCAGAAGGTTCAATGGGAATTAACTACGGTTGGACTGGTGACGTTAAATATCACATGGGGGCAGACCGGAAATTTGAAGAGTCTGATACTGCTAAAGCAACGGTAACACTAGCAAACAACCCGAGTCATCTTGAATTCGTCGATCCTGTTGTAGAAGGTTATGCTCGAGCTGCTCAAGAAACACGTGAAGAAAAAGGTGAGCCAAAGCAGGACTTCCGTAAATCGTTTGCTATCTTAATTCATGGCGATGCGGCCTTCCCAGGTGAGGGAGTGGTTGCTGAGACGCTTAACTTAAGTCAGCTGAAAGGCTATCATACTGGTGGAACGATTCATATCATAGCTAACAATCAGCTTGGATTTACGACTGAAAGCACGGACTCTCGCTCTACAAAGTACGCAAGTGATCTTGCTAAAGGCTACGAAATTCCAATTGTTCACGTTAATGCGGATGATCCAGAGGCGTGTCTCGCTGCTATGCACCTAGCATACGAATACCGCATGAAGTTTAATAAAGACTTTCTAATTGATCTCATCGGCTATCGTCGATTTGGCCATAATGAAATGGATGATCCGGCTGTAACGCAGCCGCATTTATATGAAAAGATTAAAAACCACCCTACTGTTCGAGCGAGCTATGCGAAGTATCTTACTGAGCAGAAAGTCATCGAGAGTGGTGATGGCGAGAAATATGATGAGGAAATTCTTGCACAGCTACAAGAGCAATACGATAAGGTGGCTAAGGGTGGCGAAGCTGATACAGATGTAAAAGAACTGCAGCCGCCTAAAGAAATCGTTAAAGGAATACCAACTATTGATACATCTGTTCAACTTGAAACATTGAAAGATATTAATGAGAAGCTTCTAATTCGTCCTGATGGCTTTAATGTATATCCAAAGCTTGAGCGGATTTTAAAAAGAAGACTTGATATGTTGGAAGAGGGCGGAAAAGTGGATTGGGCCCTTGGTGAAACGCTAGCATTTGCTTCTATTCTAGGTGATGGAACTCCAATTCGTATTACAGGTCAGGACTCACAGCGTGGTACATTCGCGCAACGTCATCTCGTTCTTCATGATAAAGAAACTGGAGAGACGTTCTGTCCGCTACACGAAATACCGCAGGCAGAGTCTTCCTTTGCGATTCATAATAGTCCGCTATCTGAAGCGTCAGTTGTTGGATTCGAATATGGATATAATGTTTTTGCTCCAGAAACACTCGTTATTTGGGAAGCACAATATGGTGACTTTGCTAATGCTGCTCAAGTTATATTTGACCAATTTGTTTCTGCTGGAAGAGCTAAGTGGGGACAAAAATCAGGAATGGTTCTTCTACTTCCTCATGGTTATGAAGGTCAAGGTCCTGAGCATTCAAGTGGTAGAGTTGAACGCTTCCTTACTTTAGCTGCAGAAAACAACTGGACAGTTGCGAACCTTACTAGTGCGGCACAATACTTCCACATATTGCGAAGACAAGCTGCGATACTAGAGAAACAAGAAGTTCGTCCGCTCGTTATTATGACTCCTAAGAGCCTACTTCGTAATCAACGTACATCATCACCTGGTTTCGAATTTAGTCAAGGTCAGTTCCTAAGCGTTGTTGAACAAGCGGGTCTTGGTGAGAAGAAAACGAAAGTCGAACGTATTGTTTTATGTACTGGGAAAGTAGCTGTTGATCTTGCAGCTGAAATTGAGTCATCTGATGAAAAGTATGACTGGCTACATGTTTTAAGAGTGGAGCAATTATATCCATTCCCTGAGGATGAAGTGAAGAAGATTTTTGAACGGTATTCAAATGTGAAAGAAATCATTTGGTTACAAGAAGAACCAAAGAATATGGGAGCATGGAATTATATCGCATCTCGAATTCACGATTCAGCACCTGATGGAGTTTCCGTTACCTATGTAGGACGTCCTGATCGTTCAAGTCCTGCAGGTGGAGAGCCTAACGTGCATAAGAAAGACCAGGAAAGAATTATTCAAGAAGTATTAGAACCATCCAAAACTGTTTCCCATCAAGGAGGTAATCGTCGTGATTGAAGTTAAAGTACCAGAACTAGCAGAATCCATTACAGAAGGTACCATTTCTCAATGGTTAATAAAAGTAGGCGACAAAGTTGAAAAAGGTGACAACCTTGTTGAGCTTGAAACAGATAAAGTAAACATTGAAGTGAGCGCAGAAAATGATGGCGTGATTGAAGAACTTCTTAAAGAGCCAGGAGATAATGTTGAAGTAGGCGAAATTATTGCTTATCTTGGCAGCGGAAGTGGAGAAAATAGTTCTTCTGAAACAAAAGAAGAGAAATCCACTGAAAATGCGGAAGCAAAACAGGAAGAAAAAGAAACACCTGAGGATGCGAAGTCAGAGCAAGAATCTAAAGCACATACAACTGAATCAAGTGAAGAAAAATCCGAGAATGGTCGCACTGTTGCTTCACCTTCTGCGCGTAAGCTTGCCCGTGAACTAGGTGTTGATTTAAACAATGTTGAAACACGCGATCCATTAGGTCGTGTTCGTCCAGACGATGTGAAGGCACATGCAGATAAAGCGAACCAGAAAGAAGCACCTAAGCAAGAAAAGAAACAGGAGACTCCGAAACAAGAAAAGAAATCTCCTGATGCAAATGAAGGCAAGCCAGTAGAGCGTGTGAAGATGTCACGTCGTCGTCAAACGATTGCTAAGCGTCTTGTGGAAGTACAGCACACGGCTGCTATGTTAACAACGTTTAATGAAGTTGACATGACAGCAATTATGGAACTTCGTAAGCGTCGCAAAGACAAGTTTCTAGAAGATAATGATGTAAAGCTCGGATTTATGTCATTTTTCACGAAAGCGGTTGTTGGCGCACTGAAGAAATATCCACGTCTAAATGCAGAAATTCAAGATACTGATATTGTCTTGAAGAAGTTTTATGATATCGGTATTGCAGTTGGAGCAGAAGAAGGACTTGTCGTTCCTGTCGTTCGTGATGCAGATAAGCTATCTTTTGCTGGAATCGAACAGGAAATTGGTAACCTTGCAAAAAAAGCTCGTGATAATAAATTAAAGCTTGATGAACTTCAGGGTGGTTCATTCACTATTACTAATGGTGGGATTTTCGGATCAATGCTTTCGACACCGATTTTGAACGCTCCTCAAGTTGGTATTCTAGGAATGCACAAAATTCAATGGCGTCCTATGGCAATTGATCAGGAAAGAATGGAAAACCGTCCGATGATGTACATCGCCCTCTCATACGATCACCGTATTGTTGATGGAGGAGAAGCGGTTAGCTTCCTTGCTAAAATTAAAGACCTTCTTGAAGATCCAGAACAGCTACTTCTAGAAGGGTAATTTAACGAAGAACCTGAATCTCACCGATTCAGGTTCTTTTTACATCAAGACAGTTGGTGATTCCACGATTAACTTGTTTGAAAAGGAATAGATGATCTTCCTTTAACTTATTGGTTCTGTCATGTAAAATAAAAAGAAAGTTGAAAGGAAGTGAAACAAGATGATTCATCATTCATGGAAAGAAGCACCTACTATTAAAAATGTGAAGTGTGTACATACAGATGCAAAGAAGTATATGGTCAATCGCGTATTAACAGAAGGTAAAACATATGAAGTTAAGAATGAAACAGAAGAGTTTTTATTTGTAGTTGATAATAGTGGAAAAGTTGGCGGATTTTATAAAGAGTATTTTGAGGAAATCTAGTATTCCATATCGTTTAGACCAGATCATTAATGATCTGGTCTTTTTATTATACGCAATGATTTTTCACCATTATGAAGGGCACTGGATATTATCCAGTGCTCAGTTACGTTAGCAAAATTGATCATCTTTTTTAGGATTTTTCAAACCGAATAGTGGTCTTAAATAAAGCGCAACATATGAACCTGCGAGAGCTACAATCATCCATACCCAGCCGTGAAGGCTAAAGGATGCAATCCCGCCAAAGTATGCCCCTATGTTACAGCCGTAGGCGAGACGAGCACCGTAGCCCATTAATAAACCGCCTATAATAGAAGCAGCAGCTAACTTCAATGGAACTCTTCTCATAACGAATGCGCCCCCAGCACCTGCTGCAACAAAAGCACCTAAAATGACACCGAAGTTCATAACGCTAGTTGAATCTGTAAGGATTGATTGTTCAAGAGCAGCAGCTTTTCCTCCAGACCAATAACCCCATTGCGTAACATCTATGCCAAGAAACAGCGCAATCTTAGATCCCCATAGAGCAAAAGCTGACGTAATACCCCAAGGATTTCCACGCGAGATAAGTGTTAATGCATTTAGGATACCGAGCGCAATGGCAGCTGTCCAAATCGGCCATGAGCCGCGGAAGATCCGTTTCCATCCAGTTGATGTCGGCAAAGGTTTCATCTTAGGGGGCTTTCGTTTCTTTGCAATGCTTCTTACAACAATGAATATGATAGCAAATAAGAATAGTTGGGCAATCCAAGCACCAAAATATCCTAAGCCTGTGTCTTCTGCTAACGAGATTGCCTCAAAGGATGGCATCTGATTTACCCAGAAATCAAAGTGCCAGGCACCAATGACAGATCCAACAATGAAACCAAATAACGTTAGCAGCATTTCAGACTTTCCCCATCCAACTGTATAGAGTGTCCCAGAAGCACATCCTCCACCGAGTTGCATGCCTATACCAAATAGAAAAGATCCTACTACAACACTAGTTCCCACTGGAAAAACATATCCTGTTGGATTTGTATCAAATAAACCAAAACCATTTGCGAGTATTGGCGCAAACAACGTACTAGCCACAGCTAACATAAGCATATGTGATTGAATAGCTGTCCCGTTGCCTACACTAAGAAGTTGTCTAAAGGCGGAAGTGAATCCAAATCTTGCATGTAAGAGGCAGTACCCAAGTAATAGGCCTAAACCAAATAGCACAAATTGTTGAATGCCTTGATCCAGCCACAGAATTAGTGCTAGTAAACCAATAACGATAAAGCCACCTGTTAACACAGGTTTTTGTGGCGCTTTTAAAAACGGTAATTGTAAATTTGTTTTTGAACGATGAATCGGCTGTTCCATAGCCATATATAATGCACCTCATTCCGATGTATTTAGTATGAATTGATTCGTACATCCTACATGATATTTCCCTTTCTGTAAACAAGTACGTGTTCTTTCCTAAAAGCTATCATAATGAACGGCTTCACTTGGATGAACAAAACAATGAGGTATTAACAATATAAAGAAACATCGCTTCTTAAAACCGATCGTTTGATATGTACCATTCGTCCTATATAGAAGGGGTGTGATATAATATTTCTGTGCAAAATGACGTCTTTTCATAGGATTAATAGAACGATATTCAGCTTAAGATCAGGTGTTACAACCGTCTCAGGCTATTGGAGGTTGAGACAATGGAAAAAGAACAATTATTAGATAGTGCTTATGACTTTGTCGATCAAGCTTATTATGAATTAAACAAAGATCCAGCCGAATTAATAAAACGAAAAACTGAAATAAAAAGAGAAATTACCGATACAGGATCCTATACTCATACATATGAAGAGTTAGTTCAAGGTGCAAAAATGGCTTGGAGAAATAGCAATAAGTGTATCGGTCGCCTTTTCTGGAATACGATGACTGTTTTAGATGCTCGATCGGCTTGTACTGTAGAAGAAGTATCTGAAGCATTAATAAATCATATTCGAATGGCGTCTAATGGAGGTAAAATTAAACCTTCCATCACCATTTTCGCACCTGGTAAAGTGCAAATTTGGAATCACCAACTCATACGTTACGCAGGCTATGAAACCGAGAATGGCATCATTGGTGATCCTGATTCAATATCATTTACTAAGAAAGTAATGGAACTGGGTTGGAGAGGTGAAGGGACGCAACACGACGTTTTACCGCTTGTTTTTTGTATAGATGCTGGAAGTCCAAACGTCGTCGAGATCCCTGCTAATGAAGTTATCCAGGTACAAATTAAGCATCCGGAATATGATTTTTCTCCTTTAAATGTTAAGTGGTATGGTGTGCCTATCATATCAGATATGCGATTAGAAATCGGAGGGATCCATTACAATGCAGCCCCATTTAATGGCTGGTATATGGGCACAGAAATCGGTGCTAGGAACCTTGCAGATAAGAATCGATATAACCTTCTACCAGAAGTCGCTAAAATCTTAAATCTCGATACTCTTTCGAATGCGACGCTTTGGAAAGATCGCGCTTTAGTTGAGTTAAATCGTGCTGTTTTGTATTCCTATCAAAAGAATGGCATTAGTATCGTTGATCATCATACTGCTGCAAAACAATTTCACAAATTTGAACAAAATGAAGCGAAAGCAGAACGAGAAGTAACGGGTAATTGGACTTGGCTCATTCCACCTGTATCACCTGCTACAACGCATATTTTTCACAAACCATATAAAAATAAAATTGTAACTCCTAACTATTTTTATCAAGACAAACCATACTAAAAGAGTCTTGAACGTAAATATGGGGCATTGATATTTGATGCTAACTTTAAAAACCACTTGTCGGTGGTTTTTTCTTATGAGCATTAGACTATACAAAAGTCTTAAAAAGCAGTATCCTTTAATATAAATATATTCCTATAAGAAAGGTTGGTATTAAATTGCCTTCATCTATACCTAGACCTCTAGTGAGACTAAATCAATCGTTTATTTTTATATTTGCTACGTCATTTGTCTTTTTTAATCACTGGTTATTTCTTATTATTCCTCTCATTGTTGGAATAATGGGGCTACTTATGAACTTTAATCCAGTTATGAAGGCGGGTAAACTTTTCTTAAAGAAGCCTGTTAATCAATATATTCCTGAAGATAAAGATCAACAGCAATTCAATCAAAAAATAGCTGTGACGTTGTTGTCTGTTTCATTAATCGCCTATTACCTTAACGTGAACTGGTTAGCGATCACGTCTGCCACTATGGTGGCACTTGCTTCACTAATTGCTATTCTTGGTTTTTGTATCGGTTGCTTTGTTCGCTTTCAATGGAAGCAGTATCAATATCGTCGTTCTCAACATTCTTCTTAAAAACAGCCTAATTAGGCTGTTTTTTTAGTTTTGAATGGTATGTTCAAATTGCTCATTAATCTCTCGCTTTTTAGAAAAAACAGATAATAGCATTTCTGGTATAATAAAAGGAGATAATAGATGCAAGAAGAGAAAGGATAGGATTGGATGAAACAGAAAGTATACGATTTAATTGGTGTTGGGATTGGACCATTTAATTTAGGGTTAGCTGCTTTGATGGATCCAATTAAAGAAATGGATACACTTTTCTTTGAGCAGAAAGAACAATTTAATTGGCATCCGGGAATGTTGATTGAAGGGACGCGGCTCCAAGTACCTTTTATGGCGGATCTTGTCACAATGGCTGATCCAACTAATCCGTATAGTTATTTAAATTATTTAAAACATCATAATCGTTTGTATCATTTTTATTTTCTACAGCGTCTTGAAATGCCACGTAATGAGTACAATCATTATTGTCAGTGGGCAGCCAATCAATTGGAAAGCTGTCAATTCGGCTCTAAAGTATTAGCTGTAGTTCCAATAGGTAAACCAGTCGAGCGTTATGAAATTACGGTTGAAAAGCTTACCACTGGTGAAACAGAAACATATGTAGCTAAAAATATTATCCTTGGAGTAGGGACTATTCCGTCATTACCTAAGGCGTTGCAGGATTTACCTGAAGAAGACGTTTTTCATTCTTCCACATTTCTAGATCACACAGAGCGGTGTAAACAGGCTAAGAAAATCACGGTTATTGGGTCCGGGCAAAGCTCTGCAGAGATTTTCCGTGAGTTGTTAAAAGAAAGACAAGAGTACGGGTATTCCCTTAATTGGGTAACAAGGTCTCAAGGATTTTTCCCAATGGAAGAAACGAGATTAAGTTTAGAGCACTTTTCTCCTGAATATGTTGATTATTTCTATGATCTACCTCAGGAGCAAAAAGATGATATCTTTAAAGGACAGCAGTTATTGTATAAAGGCATTAGTCCTCATACCATTACCGATATTTATAACCTTCTATATGAACAGTCCGTGGGAGGTAAAGATATGGATGTGATGCTAATGCCATTAACTGAAATCAATGGAGTTAGAGAAAAAGAAGATGGAACAGGGTATGAAGTAGAGTGTCGACAATGGCAAAAAGGAGAAAATTTCCTTTTGGATAGTGAAGTTATTATTGCTGGTACAGGTTATCGCCCGTTGATTCCTAAGTGCCTTCAAGATTTAGAAGAGATTATTGATTGGGATGAGAACGGGCGATACCATGTCTCAAAAGATTATCGCCTTAACTTAACATGTGAAGCTTCTTCTCACATTTATGTTCATAGTGGCATGCAGCATACTCATGGCGTGGGCTCAACGAATCTCGGACTTGCTGTAAATCGAAATAAAATCATTATTAATCAACTAGCTGAGAAAGAAATATATCCAGTTTTGGAAGGTAATATTTTCCAACAATTTGAACTATAAGATGAAAACCAGCCAAATTGGCTGGTTTTTTGTATGAAAATAACCTTTTGATAGAAACTAATGGAAAGGAGGAGTGCCATATGGAGAAAAATGCACGAGGTTATGTTCAAGATAGCTGTAGGGCTCTAAAAGAAGCGAGTAAATATTTAGAGGATGCTCTTTCGACAGTTGAAAAAGGGCAAAATCGTGATCGTATTCAGCAGTCTCTAGATGAGTTGATGACTGTTCAGACTCATTGTAACGAGACTGCAAACGTTCTAGAGCAGCGATAAAAAATTTTATTGAGTAAATTTGTAAATTATAGTTTTAGCTCAATTAAAATCGGAAATGGTGAACTAACGCTTTACACAAGGAGGGAAAACAATGAGTCTTTTATTTGGAAAAGGCATGCAGGCGTTCGAACAGGACGCTAAAGCAGAGAAGGAAAAAGTTCAAACGTCTCCTACTGCTCAATTTAACAAGAAGTCTAGATTGAAGCAAAAACCTACGAAAATATAGCCATCCTTTTGGATGGTTTTTTTTATTTCGCTTATTTCGTTTAAGCACGCATATCCATTTACATAAAAATGTGTAAGATTGAAAAAAATGGGGAACAGTTCGATTGTGATACAAAGTAAATTGGAGGAGATTTTAAATGGCTAAACAATGGACAACAACTACATTACACAACGGTATTAAAATGCCAACACTTGGCTTAGGTGTATGGAAAATGGAAAACAATGAAGAAGTGAAAAACGCGGTTAATGCTGCTATTGACGCTGGGTATAAAGCGATCGACACAGCAGCAGCTTATAAAAATGAGGAAGGCGTTGGTGCTGCGATTAAACAGAACGGCATCCCGCGTGAAGAACTCTTTATTACTTCAAAAGTATGGAATGATGATCAGGGTTATGAATCGACAATAAAAGCCTTTGAAGAAACTATTTCAAAACTTGGTATTGAGACGCTAGATCTTTACTTAATTCATTGGCCGGTAGAAGGAAAGTATAAAGAAACGTGGAGAGCTATGGAGAAGCTTTATAAAGACGGTCGTATTCGCGCTATTGGCGTTAGTAATTTCCATCCGAATCACCTTGAAAATCTAATGAAGGATGCAGAAATTAAGCCAATGGTTAACCAAGTTGAATTTCACCCACTATTAAATCAACAAGTGCTTCGAGACTATTGTAAGCAACATGCCATTCAAATGGAAGCATGGTCACCACTTGCTCAAGGGAAATTGTTGGATCATGAGGTGGTTAAAGATATTGCTGAGCAGCATGGCAAATCAACTGCTCAGGTGATTATTCGTTGGGATCTTGAACATGAGGTCGTAACGATTCCTAAATCTTCGAATCCAGAACGCATTAAACAAAATTTTGATGTTTTCGACTTCGAATTAACAACAGATAATATTAGAGCTCTTGATGAGCTAAATCAAAATGAACGAATGGGACCTGATCCTGATAACTTTGATTTCTAAAATAAAGCCGGCCAAAGTGCCGGCTTTTTGTATGCAACCATTTCTTTTTGGCCTCGTCTACAATTAAAAGGGGGAGTAAAGAGTGGGGAAATGGATTATCGGAGCAACGATTATCTTATTAATTGTAGGTTTTTTTACAGGGGTTTGGTTTACAATGATTCGTAACTATTACCCAGAGGCAGAAACAACAGAGTCTGCTTTAATTCAGAAGATAGAAAAACCCTCGAATGGAAACGGATACAAAATAGGTGAGCCTTATGTTGAAAAAGATATGGATGGGAAGGAAATGTTTAGACTAGAAGTAAATGAAGTTGATCAAATTCCAGGACAAGAAGATTTACCTGAATTAGAAAAAGAAAAAGAATATATTGGATTTGAAATTTACGCAAAAAACTTCGATGATGCTGCAATTGATTTTAAGCCATATTACTCGAAACTAAAAGTAGACAGTTCTTACATAAAACCAGAGGAATTTGTCATTATTGATCAAGATGGCTGGAACAAATATTGGATAAAGGGAGGAGGTTCTTTTCGAATCGTCTTAATTTATGCAATCGACCGAAATGCTAAAGAAATGACATTAATCATTACACCAGAGTTTTCTTACAAAGACATCTTGTTTAAAGTAGACAATACGAGTTGACAATAATTTGGATTCAAGATAAAATTATCTCGAATTCGAGATAAATACAGGGTGGTGATCTATATGTTGATTCAGCGGTATAACGAAGAGCAACAAGGTGTAGGCCAATTTGACGGTGGAAAAATCACAGAACAGAAACCAATTGGTTTTCCAGGTGAAGGCTCTGAAGTGAAACGAGTAGGTCCTTTATTTTATTGGGCATGGGCGAAGTCTGAGCATGAAGGATACATCCCGCTTCATCCTCATCAAGGTTTTGAAATTATTACTTATGTGATCAGTGGGAAGGCGGAGCATGGAGATTCACTAGGTACGAGAAGTATCGTAGGTCCTGGTGGTTTACAAGTGATGCAGACAGGTTCTGGTGTATCCCATGAGGAGGGGTTTGTTGGACCCGATATGCAAGGGTTCCAAATTTGGTTTGAACCTCATTTGAGAGAAGCTCTTCGCCGGAAACCTACCTACCAACAATTTGAGCATGAAGAGTTCCAGATAGACGTTCACGATGGAGTACGTGTTAAGGAAATACTTGGTGACGACTCTCCTGTTGCTCTCGAAACAGACGTTCATATGTGGGATCTCCATATAAGCCATCCATTCATTTATAAACAACACATTGGAAAAGGACGTTCAGTAAGCATCTTAGTTTTAGAAGGAAGAGGACGGATAAACGAGACTTCTTATGAAGGAAAGGAATTTTTTGTTATTGAAGCAAGCGAGTTAGAAGAAATGAACATTCAAGCAGAAGCAAAAACAAGGCTTATCGTGATCGAAGTACCGACTACTGTCACCTATCCTTTGTATCGAAAATAGAAAAATGCGCTTTTCCGATCGATTTACTGGAGATTAATTCCTCTTCTAGTGTACGATAGTAAGTACAGATTAATCGGAAAGGCTGGCGTTTGTTTATGAATCATCTTTATAACTCTTTTATTAAAAACGATCGACAAAAGCAGTTGTTTGAATTGGGAAGTAATCTTGCGAATTCATTTGCAACAAGGGCAGACCAAATTGATCAAGAGGGGCGCTTTCCTTTTGAGAATTTTGAGGAGCTGAAAGAATCTGGATATCTTTCGTTAACTGTACAAGAAAAATTTGGAGGTAAGGGCATCAATTTGTATGAGTACGTGATGCTTCAAGAACGACTTGCAACAGGTGATGCTGCTACAGCACTTTCAATCGGATGGCATCTTGGAATCATCCTTGAAATGAGAGAAGAACAAATTTGGACAGATCAAGTATTTGAAAGACTTTCGCATCTCATCGTTGAAGAAAATGCTTTGTTTAACCGGGCGGCTTCTGAACCTGCAACTGGTAGTCCGACCCGTGGTGGGATGCCTCAAACGAAAGCTGTACTTAAAGAGAATAAATGGATTATAAGCGGTCGTAAATCATTTACTTCAATGGCGCCAGGTCTTCAATATGCACTTGTCTCATCCCAAATTGGAGAGACAGGAGAAAAAGGCTTCTTCCTTGTAGATATGACAGCTTCTGGTGTTACGATTGAAGAAAAATGGGACACGATGTCGATGAGAGGTACGAGAAGTGATGATCTTGTCCTAGAAAATGTTGAATTACCGCAAGATGCCCTTATTGAGGGACCTAATACTGCCAAAAGTGAACTGCCAAAAGCCTGGCTCTTACACATACCAGCCTGCTATCTTGGTGTCGCGATTGCTGCTCGTAATGAAGCAGTTGCTTTCGCATCACATTATTCACCAAATAGTCTGCCGGGTCCTATTAAAGAAGTCCCTGAAGTTCAACGGAAAATAGGGGAAATGGAATTGGAGTTAATGAGAGCTAGAGAAATGATGTACTCTGTTGCGTTACGGTGGGTTTCAGAACCCGATAAGAGAAATGAAATGGGCCCTGAGTTAGCGGCTGTAAAACACGTCGCAACCAATAGTGCAGCAAATGTAGTCGATATGGCCATGAGAGTTGTAGGTGCAAGAGCATTATTTAAAGATAATCCTATGCAGCGCTATTATCGGGATGTAAGAGCAGGATTGCATAATCCTCCTATGGATGATGCAGTGATTTCGATGCTTGCTAGCAATGCCTTTTCAAAATTCGAAGAATCTTCCTAATGGAGGGTTCTTTTTTAAACTCACTGAATTGTTCAGGTGGCGCGAGCTCAAATTCAAATCGTTCTAACTTTCGATAAAAAGCAGTAAAATAGACCCTTTATAGCCCTATTTCTTCCTCAATGCCTTCAAATAATACAGCATTCTAGGTCATTAGTTTTAAATTAGACAGAAAAGAAGGAAAAAGTCATTCGAATAGCGAAATAGATCATTAATAAGCGAAAGGAGGGGAGTATGGTGAGGGAACGTCAAACCGTTTCGTTAAGTGGAAGCTTGCTGTTAACGCATCCATGGGGTATTGATCTTAAAGATGAACAAAATCCTAAAGAAGACGGATCTTACGTAATCAATAATCACAAACAGCAGGAGTTGAAAGAAAACAAATGATGCTTATCCATTATATTCTTACAAAAGAAGTCTCATAGATCAGAGCCGTGCGAAATGTTCATCGCTTCGGCTCTATTTTAATTGGAAAGGTTGTGTAGAAGATCGGTATAAAGAAAAAACTAGCTTGTGGAGCCTTAATTTCTAGTTTGTTTTTAGGACGTCGATATCGCAAAAAAAGAAGTGGTAAAATAAATAACGGAAAGACATTGTCTCAATCTCTACATAGCATAGTAAATGATGAGCGTCTTTATGGCGCGATTGCTGGGATAAGCATCCGTAGTAATCATAGTGGAGAGCTTCTCTACGACCATTTTGGAGATTTAAGAATGACGCCCGCTTCAAATATGAAGCTCATTACAGCGGCGGCAGCTCTAGAGAAACTTGGTGCTGACTATCGATTCAGCACTGAGGTACAAACAGATGGAGAAATACAGGATGGTCGTTTAATGGGGAACCTTTATCTAAAGGGGAAAGGAGACCCAACGGTTTTACAGGAAGATTTAGATCAAATTGCTTTAGAATTGAAAGCTCTTGGGATTGAACGTATTCAAGGTGATGTTATAGGTGATTATTCCTGGTATGACGAGCAGTACCTATCAGAAGATATGGTTTGGAGTGATGAACATGAGTATTACGGTGCTCAAATCTCTGCCCTCACTATCTCTCCGAATATTGATTATGACGCAGGAACCATTATTGTTGAGGTTTCACCAGGAGAAGAAGGCGATTCACCTAAAGTAGTTATTTCTCCCACGGCGAACGATATACAATTAGTGAATAACGCTCTTACGACTTCACCCTCTCACGGGGAAGGGGAATTACATATCATTCGTCAGCATGGTACCAATACGCTTACAATCAGCGGTACCATTTCGAAGGATGCTCCACCAGAAAAAAAGTGGATTGCGTTATGGAGCCCAGATAGTTACGCCCTACATCTGTTTAAAGATTCCTTAAAAGGACTTGGTATTTACATAAGTGAGGAAGCCTTAAAAAATAAGTCAACTGAAATCAAAACGCTTTTAACTAAACAATCCATGCCTCTTTCTGAATTGCTACTGCCATTTATGAAACTAAGTAATAATGGGCATGCAGAAGTTCTTATAAAAGAAATGGGCAGGAAAGTTAGGGGAGAAGGAAGTTTTTCAGCTGGTCTCGAAGTTGTGAGAACATTTTTAAGAGAAGAAGGATTAGATCCTGATAACATGTGTTTAAGAGATGGTTCTGGTATTTCACAAATGAACTTGATACAGCCGAATCAGCTATCTTTGCTTTTATTCAAACTTCAAAGCAAACCCTGGTTCTCATCATTTATGAACTCACTTCCTGTAGCGGGAATCCCTGATCGGCTAGTGGGAGGGACTTTGCGAGAGCGTCTAAGGGCTACATCAGCAGAAGGCGTTGTTTTTGCTAAAACTGGCTCTCTAATTGGTGTTACTTCTTTATCTGGATATGTTAAAACGAATAATTCGCTCATTTTTTCAATTATTATTAATAAGTTTCTAGATGAAGAAGAAATGGAAAAGATAGAGGATGAACTGATGATCGTATTATCTTCTACCTTTATGTAATGGGGCATTAGTGGTTGGTAGAGTTGAAGGGTTGAAAATCGAAAAAAGAAATTTAACAGATTGAATTGTCGAATCGTGAAGCCGGTCATCTACATGACTGGTATAATAGTAGTAGACATTACTAATACGGAGGCAATTTAAAATAGCCATTCAGTCATAACTTCAAGCCAATCTATCAGCGGTCAAAGCTGTTTATGACGACTTCAAAGTTAGATATTCATAAAGAAAGAGTAGCAAGGGAAGGGGGATTAAATGTTGAAGCGTTTGTATCAATATCTTTTATTTGTATGTGTGATTTTATCCGTTTCAACGATTTGGTATGAATCTCCCTTTCAACAGGCGATCCTCATCGGCACTTGGATCGTCTTTTTTATTGATTATACGGTCTTTCTTTATTTATCTGAAGATCGATGGGAATATATAAAAAAGCATCCATTTGATTTAATAGCTCTAATTCCGCTAGATTCAATCTTTCAAGGAGCTAAGCTTGCGAGACTTTATAGACTATGGCGAATTAAAACAATCGCCAAGCGATTTAGTAATCCCATTCTAGGTAAAGCGATGGGTATGTCTCCTCAAACGTGGTTTTTAACTAGTTTTGTATTTGTTATCGTCTCAACATTTCCATTCTATTTCTATGAACCTGTCGTGGATTCTTTTCAAGATGCAGCGGTTTGGTCATTAGGTTCGATCATTTTTGTTGGACGATTTTCAGTAGAACCAACTTCTTTTGTAGGTAAATTTGTGATTATTTTACTTACAATTGTAGGAATACTTCTTCATGCGCTTATTGTGAGAACTGTATTTCGTTACGTGGATTACCTTCGTAAAAAATGGTCATCCACAGAGGATGACCATTCAAATGAAGCCTAGTAAAACCATTTTACGATGAAGAATGTAAAAATGGAAAGAGCAACTGATACAATTGTAATAATGGCCATTGGCTTTAGTGCTTTATCTTTCAAATCCTTCAGACTAACACTCAATCCTAGGCCTACCATAGCAGCCGTCAAACACCACGTTGTTATTTCGGTTACTACATTTGTTGCAGATTCAGAAAAGGGAATAATGGGTCCTAGGAGATAAGTTCCTGCGAGACTCATTAAGATAAACCCGATTAAAAACCATGGAAAAGCAACTTTTTGTTTTGTGCCCGCGTTTTTGCGTTTCATTAGGTACATGAAAAGAAAACAAACTGGCACGAGGAGAAAGACTCTTCCTAGCTTTGCAAGGAGCCCCATTGCAAGAGCTGTTTCTCCTCCTGGCGCTGCTGCTAATGCAACGTGAGCAACTTCATGTAGTGAAATACCTGACCATACTCCATATTGACTTTCAGTTAATGGAAGGAATGGGCGAAGAATCGTATATCCGATTGAAAATACCGTTCCAAATAGAGCGATAATCCCCACTCCAATTGCCGTATCCTCTTCTTTAGATTCCACGATCGGCGCAATTGCTGCAATGGCTGCAGCTCCACAAATCCCTGTACCAGCACCAAGTAAAAAGGTTATGGATGTATTAGCTTTCATCACTTTAGAAAGCCAAACAGACGATAAGATAGAAAATACGATGATAAGCGCGCCTAATAATAATATGGGTAATCCATCTTGAAGAATCAGGCTTACATTTAGTTTAATTCCATATAAAATGATGGCGAACCTAAGTATTTTTTTAGATGAAAAAGTGATTCCTCTTCTTAACCATTCGGGATACCCGGCTACTTGCCGATAAACGATTGCGATCAGAATGGCTGATGCGAGTTGTCCTGTAAGACTAAAGCCTGGCACCATAGCAAGGAAATAACCTAATAGTGCAATAAAAAAGGTAAATGCTATGCCGAGGAAAAATCGCATCTTCTCAGGTATAGTTTGTTGTTGTCTTAAAGTATTAATCATCATGTCCCCCCCGTTTCTCTTTCTTTAGTCTACTTCAGCTATTGCTATAAGTGAAATAATTAAATAGAATATGTACTATAAGTATTAACTTATAGTAAGGGGTGATGACGTGGATCAGCAGTTACACGTTTTCGTTACAGTCGTAGAAAAACGCAATTTCTCTCGAGCGGCAGAGGAGTTACACATGACTCAACCTGCGGTTAGTCAATATATCAAAAGCCTGGAAGAGGCGCTTGGTACTAAACTGTTAGAAAGAAACAACCGATCTGTGGAA
Organism: Anaerobacillus sp. QJM3NY_17; assembly: GCF_056173665.1. Classification (NCBI taxonomy): domain Bacteria; kingdom Bacillati; phylum Bacillota; class Bacilli; order Caryophanales; family Bacillaceae; genus Anaerobacillus; species Anaerobacillus sp. QJM3NY_17. Next base: position 2,157,005 of record NZ_CM149685.1, read on the forward strand.
ATGAACAAGGCAGGAGAAATTGTCTACCACCATGCGAAAGAATTCTTAAATCTTTATTCAAAGATGACGTATCTTTTGGATGACCTAACAAACCGAGCGAGTGGGAAAATTACAATTGGTGCAAGTTATACATACGGTGAATATGTCCTTCCACATGTGATTGCAGCTATTAGAGAAAAATACCCATTAATTACACCATCTATAACGATTGGGAATTCAAGAGAAATTGGTGATCTTGTCTACTCACACCAACTTGATGTTGGCATCATAGAAGGTGACTATCCTGCTAGGGACATGCAAGTGGATAGCTTCACTGAGGATGAAATGGTTATCGTAGCATCACCAACACATCATCAAGTGAACAGTGGAAAGACACTTGAACAAGAGATGTGGGTTGTGAGGGAGGAAGGGTCTGGGACGAGAGAAGCTACAGAGAAGATGTGGAAGCAGCTCAATATAGAGCCTACTCAAAAACTAGCCTTTGGGAGTACGCAGTTAATTAAAGAATCTGTCGAAGCTGGAATTGGTATAAGTATCTTATCGAAGTGGACAATACGGAAAGAGTTAGAACTTGGTACATTACAAATTCTGGAAATACCGAATTTCACCTATTCAAGGACGTTTTCAATTTTGATGCGCTCTCCCTTTCAAACAAAAGTACTTGAAGTTTTTCTAGACTATGTTCATTCTCATCATAGAACGTAGCACATATATAGAGAGTTTTTCGTTAGCGTGATATAGTTAGGGAATTGAAAAAGGAACGGATAAAAGGAAGCGATGTAAGATGAAAGAATTAATTGATGAATGGCAATTAGCGCTTCGCGCTGAAATTGCACACCTTAAAAAATTTGGTAGCAGACCAATTAGAGTTGTCAATGGAAGGCTGCTGTCTTCAGGTGACGATTTTAGGTATTACTTTGATGCACGTACCCCAATTCAAATCCCAACTGGATCAAAGGTTCGGCTTGAGATGAAACATATTAAGCGCGAAGGCAGGGTACTGTCTTCAGAAGGAAAGAATGTCATTCTAGCTCTTGAAGCTGGTTTAGGAGAGCGAATTGGAGAGGCAGATCTCTATCATGACCCATGGGAACTGCTAGATGAACTGCATGAGCGTCTTGAAGAAATAAAAAAAAGCAAAAGAAGGTTAGCTAGGGTTAATCGAGTAATGAATCCTCCCAATTCTGTGAAGCATCCTGATGATAAGATCAAAAGCCGGCTTCATGAGCTGATTCTACGAACCAAATATAACCCAGTGACGTACGTGTGGGGACCTCCAGGGACTGGGAAAACCCATAATCTAGCAAGAGCCGCTGCAAATCACTTTTTCAAAGGAAATAGCGTCCTGATCTTATCTCATAGTAATCAAGCTGTTGATGTATTAATGCGGGAAACAGCCTCATTTGCTGAAAATAGAGAGAAATTTGAAGAAGGAAAAATTGTGCGGTATGGACAACAGCGCGATGTTTCATCAAATCTGCCGCTTTTTACAGATCAATTGCTTATGACGAAGCATCCAGACCTTGCCAACGAGAAAGAGAGTATTCTTGATGAACGAAAAAAACTGAAGGAGGACTTATCTAATTCCTTTAGTAAACGCGATTCTGATCAGTTATTAAAGCTTGAATCAAAATTAGGAAATGTTTTAGAGCAGATTCGTCGGAAAGAAACTCAGTTTGTAAAAGAAGCAACGATTATAGGCACAACACTAACAAAAGCCGCTATTGATGAGAATATCTATCGGAAGAGGGTAGATGTAGTGATCATCGATGAAGCGAGTATGGCCTATGTGCCCCAGGCAGCATTTGCTGCTTCACTTGGAAAACGCGTTGTTATATGTGGCGATTTTAAACAGCTACCTCCTATAGCGTCTGCACGGCACCCGCTTGTTTCAAAATGGTTAAGAGAAGACGTATTTCACTGTTCGGGAATTGTTGAAACTGTCGAAACCGGTAAACTTCATCCTCAACTCTTTCTGTTAAATGAACAAAGACGAATGCACCCGGTTATTTCAGACTTTACAAACAATAAAATTTATCATTCACTTGTAACAGATCATCCGAAAACTGCCGTACTTAGAGCACCGATATCAGACCAAGCTCCTTTTAAAGGTATGGCATCTGCTCTAATTGACACAAGTCATACTGGCTATTTTTGTATGACGGGACATTCATCGAAGTCACGAATGAATTTATGGCAGCTTTTTCTAGCTTTTCAGGCAATTTACGAAGCGTTACAAGCGGGGATGTCATCAATTGGTTATGTTACCCCTTATCGCGCTCAAGCGAAGATGATGAATTTATTAATAGACGATCTTTTAAAACATTCTTTTGTTGAGGCTGACATTCTCTCAGCCACGGTTCATCGTTTTCAAGGAAGTGAGCGAGATATGATGGTGTTTGATACAGTAGATGGAGAACCAGAATCACGTCCTGGCATGTTATTGAGTGGTCACAATAGTGAAAGACTGATCAATGTTGCGATGACGAGAACGAAGGGGAAATTTATACAAATTAGCAATGTTGATTATATACAAAAACGGATGTCTCCATCAAAAACACTACGACAATTAGTTGATCATCAGCTATTAAAAAAAGAGAGAATTTCTCCTTCGCATATAGGAAAGTGGGTAAAGAATCAGCATCCCAAATTGAAGTGGCACCACGCACTGAATACTGACATGATTTTTCAAGATATTCAAACTGCTGAAGAAATCGTTATTTCAATTCCTAAGGGAACAAGGTTAACAGCCGAGTGGGTGAACGTATTAAAAAAAGCAAAAGGTAAGCTGTCCATTATTTCACCAGAGATCGTTCAGTCAGTCCCGATTGCTCACCATGTCGACCATAGTCTGGCATTCCCATTTATAGCGCTTGATCAAAATGTGCTTTGGCTTGGTGTTCCATTTGAAGGGATGAAAGATGTCCTTCCACCCGCAGTTGCCTTGAGACTTGAGTCTACACTTTTTACTGGAGAAATATTGAATCAAATTGTTCCCCGAGATTAATAGAATAATGTTCCTTCTACTTTTCTTCGTTTACGTTACTGTGATAAAGTTACAGGGAATAACGATATGAAAAGAAAGCTGGTGACTTATGGGGATTCAAAAACTGGAACATGTCGGGGTACAAGTAAGAAATATTGAAGCTTCGAAAGGTTTCTATCAAGGGATTATTGGATTAGAGTTACTTGATGAATTCGATCATCCTGATGGTGATAAAAAGCTAGCCTTTCTTGGTTTAAACGGGCAAATTTTAGTAGAGCTAATAGAAGGTTATAATCCTGATTTACCCGCAGAAGGAAAAGTTCATCACATTGCCTTTACTGTTGAAAATATCGAACAAGAACGCACTCGTCTTCATGACCTTGGTGTAACGTTTATCGATGAAGAAATCAATACATTACCAAACGGTGCAAAATATTTGTTCTTCGCAGGACCTGATGGAGAATGGCTTGAATTCTTTGAATCTGCTACTTATTAACTACGAGTGAAATGACTAAAAACCAGCGTCCCATTCAGAAGGATGCTGGTTTTTTCTGTTCAAGAGCTCCAATCCATTCGTTTCTGACCGCTCGTCTTCGCTTTTTGTTGTCTGAGCAGAAAACTCTTAATCAAAACAGTGATGTTGTAAGATGGTAGAGAACTTATGTGAGAGAAAGAAGGAATATGTATGGCGAAACAGCAGGGTCTTCAAAAAGAGAAGATCTGGACGCGGGACTTTATTTTTATATGTATGGCAAACTTTTTTATTTTTGCAGGATTCCAAATGACCCTCCCAACGCTGCCTTTATTTGTGAATGAACTTGGTGGGAGCGACCAGCTTATCGGTTTTGTTGTTGGTATTTTCACATTATCTGCTTTGCTTATACGACCGTGGAGCGGTCATGTATTAGAGTCACTCGGAAGAAGAATTATCTTTTTAATTGGCTTAATCGTTTTTGTCATTTCCGTTGGCTCTTATGCGTTTACAGGAAGTTTGATTCTTTTGTTTCTTATGAGAGTAGTACAAGGCCTTGGCTGGGGAATGTCTACAACCGCGGTTGGTACAATTGCAACTGACTTGATTCCTCAAAAGCGAAGGGGAGAAGGCATGGGTTATTTTGGCCTTGCTGGGAATTTAGCGATGGCATTTGGACCAGCTCTCGGTTTATTCTTAATCGCTCTTTCTGGATTTCAAACGATGTTTTTGATTGCCGCTTCTGCCGGTTTACTTTCATTCATCATCGCTGCCTTTATTCGCTATAAACCTGCAAATAAAACACCGATTGAAAAAAAGAAATGGGATATATTTGAGAAGACAGCTTTAATGCCTTCTATTCTTCTTTTCTTTATTACAATGGTCTTTGGAGGAATCGCTACTTTTCTTCCGTTGTATGCAGAACAGCTAGGAATTGATGGAATTGAATGGTACTTTGTCGTATTTGCTGTTTCGCTTATGCTCGTACGTGCTTTCGCTGGACAAATCTATGATCGAAAAGGTCATAAAGCTATATTTCTTCCAGGTGCATTTTTGATTTTACTGGCTATGGTAGATCTAACTTTATTAGCCAATCAATTTATGCTCATTCTTGCGGCTGTGTTATTTGGCATAGGATTTGGCTCCGTTCAACCTGCTCTTCAAGCATGGGCTGTTAATGAAGCACCGCTTCACAGAAAAGGTATGGCTAACGCAACCTTTTTCTCCTTCTTCGATTTAGGTGTAGGACTTGGTGCGATGTTTTTCGGTCTAATTGCTTCTACTTTTGGATATGCTGATATTTATTTAACAGCTGGAATATCTGTCATCATTTCTATGGTGATCTACGTCATTTACTTAAAAAGAAGTGCAGCTGTTCATAAACATAGTGAAGCTGTTCAATGGAAGTAAGATTAAATAAGGAACACGTCTGTGTTCCTTATTTTGCTATCGACTAGCCGGAATGATCAAGTCTTTGTTTACTTCAGTTAGGTCTCGACAACCTGATAAGGCCATCGTTAGATCAAAATCTGCAACAAGGTTGGAAAGCACTTGTTTCACACCATTTTCACCACCAACCGCAAGGGCGTACATACATGGTCTGCCGACAAGCACCGCTTCGGCACCAAGCGCGATGGCTTTAAATACATCTGCTCCTCTTCTAATCCCGCTATCCATTAATACCGGAATGTGATTCTCAACAGCTTCAACAATAGCCGGAAGTGCATCCAGTGCTGCGATCGCACCATCCACTTGTCGTCCACCGTGATTCGAAACGATAATTCCATCTGCTCCATATTTAATCGCAAGCTTAGCATCATCTGGATGAAGAATTCCTTTTAAAATGATAGGAAGAGATGTGTATTTTTTGAGTTCTGCTAAATCCTCCCATGTTAATCCTGCATTCCCAAAAACGTTTGTCCAGTGCATAATCGCACCCATAGCGTCTTTTTCAGGCGGAACGTGAAGTCCTGCTCGAAAGGCAGGGTCAGTTAAATAGTTGCCAATACCTTCTCCAATAAGAAAAGGCAAGTAGACATTTTGAAGATCTAATTCTCGCCAGGCCATCATTGGTGTATCAAGCGTTACAACAATCGCAGAATATCCAGCATGCTCTGCTCGCTGAACAAAGCTTTTGGCAATCTCAGGATCGCGACTCCAGTAGAGCTGAAACCATTTTGGCGCATCGCCCATCGCGTCAGCAATCTCTTCCATAGAATGACTTGATGCTGAGCTTGCAATGTAAGGTATTCCCATTGAAGCTGCAGCTCTAGCAGAAGCAAGCTCACCTTCTTGGTGGATAATCGATTGAACTCCTACTGGAGCAACCATTATTGGAGAAGGGAGCATCTGACCGAATAAACCTACCTTTAAATTTCGTTCTTCAACGTGACGGAAAACGCGAGGAACTATGTTCCAACGTTTAAAGGCGTCTCGATTCGAATTTTTCGTATCTTCAGCACCAGACCCTCCAGCCACATAATCATAAGGACCATCCTCTAGTACTTCTCTCGCTCTTTTTTCCCAATCTTCATATCTTGTTGGAAGGCGATCAGGATCAGGCGCATGCATCTGCTTATATATGCCAAACTGTATCTTATTACCAATATTACCCATGATAACGACTCCTTTAACAATATGATTAAGTGAATCTTCTTTTCTTTCAAGCCAATTCCTTCTTAAAAAGGAAAAGTTTATTAAAGTTAAAGGCTTAATAGGAGGATTTCGCTCATTAGTTTCGAAATAGTAGATTGGCACTAAATTCGTTCATTACGAACATAATGGGGGACAATCATGAAGCTTTCGATCATACATACGAACGATATTCATAGTCATTTTGAGAATTTCGCAAAAGCGACATCACTTATTAGGGATTACGCAGATGACCACACACTAATTTTGGATGGTGGTGACTTTGCTGATTTTAAAAGTATAGAGCTTCAAGGAACGCAGGGGATCGCGGCCGTGAAGATGCTTCAATCTGCCGGTTATGATGCGATTACGATTGGAAATAATGAACTGTTTAATGGAAATGAAACGCTAGAGCATATGGCGGTACATAGCCCTGTTCCTTTCATTAGTTGTAATCTTCTTAAAGCAAACGGTGTGTCATTCAAAGGGGTATTTAGTAGTACGATCATACAAAAGCAAGGGATACGTATTTTGATTACAGGTGCTTCACCGGATTTGCAGGAATTTAATGATTTGATGGGTTTTCAAATTTTAGATTACATAGAAGCGATTCAGAAAGAGATAGAAAGCCAAAAAGGAAACTATGATATTTGTATTGTGCTAAACCATGTTGGCACTGAAGGTGATATTGAACTTGCCGATGCAATTGATGAGATTGATTTGATTCTTTCCGCACATGACCACGTTCTCTACGATGAAGCTAAAGTAGTGAATGGCACCATTCTGAACTCAGCTGGTATGTACGGGGAACATATTGGTATTGTAGAAATAGAGGTTACAGAGGATGGTTTAACCTTATTAGCCTCCAGAGCGATCTCAACAGCAAAAGCGGTAGAGGATGAAGAGATTAAAGATATTTTACTTTCAAGTAAGAAAGAAGCGATCGACAATTTGAGTAAACCACTTTTCACAGTTAGTAAAACGCTCTGGCATGATGTACTTGAAGAAAACCCTATGGCGAATTTAATTGCGGACGGTTTAAAAGATCGCTTTGAATGTGACCTCGGACTAATTAACAGCGGCATCACTAATGGGGGAATCGTTGATTTTGTGTCTAATAAAAAGCTCATTGAAATATGTCCTTCACCATTAAATCCGACTTATTTTGAAATTCAGGGAAAGCACTTATATGCTGCTCTTGAAAGCTCGTTAGATAGTTCGGTTTGTATGTCAGATGGCAGGGGGCCAGGCTTCCGAGGTAAATATGTTGGGCGACTTCATGTATCAGGTGCAGTGATCCAACATGATCAAAAGAAAATACATTCTATTACGATTAATAATGAGGTGTTAGATCCAGAAAAGTGGTATCGAATTGCCTCTTCTGATTATTTGTTAAGGGGCTCTGGGTATCCGGACTTAGCATTTAACCGGAACTTCTCCTATCAATCTGATGAAATAAAAGATGTGATAAGAGAATATGCCGAAGATCAAACCTTCGTAGAAAATGCATTTAAAAAGCGCTGGGTGGTTCCAAATGGAGTAACGTTAGACGTTCATTAATGAACTCACTTATAATAGAACATAAATCTTTTCCTAATAAAGAGATTACTAAATGGTCAACTTAAATGGTTTTTTTGATAAATAACAGAATATGTTTTGAACAAATGGGGAGCGCTTGCTTAATAAAAAGTAAGCGCTCTAAGTCGTTTTAGGGCAGTAGATGGGAAGAGTGAGCATATGTTCATCATCGTATTCAATACGAATCGCTCACCATGATCAAGAGATTTTTCACAAAATGTTCACTTACGTAAAAAAATTGAAATGACTATACTATTCACTATGCTTGAAAGAAGGGAGGAGTATTTTTCAAAAACGAAGTAGAAGAGTGAAATTCTGGCCTAATGATGTACTTTGGGATCGTAGATCGTATGCAGGGAAACATTTTATAATTTATCTATGAACAAGCTAATTTGAGAAAGGGCTCTTATGGTAGGGCTCCTGAATCTAATGATTTACCTTATTCTAGAAAATTTTAGTGGTAGCTCCAATTGCGATGAAGACCACGTACGGTAATACATACATATGTTCATAATTAGGAATCAGAGGAATAATGTGGACTACCCTAATATCTTTGGGGGCGCAATGTAAAGATGCACACGTTTAAAGGAGGTATTTGATATGTCAAATGCTAAGGTGAAGAAAATAGTGATCGTTGGCGGAGGAATTGGTGGACTATCAGCTGCTATTGCTCTAGGTGAGATAGGAATTGAAACAGAGATTATTGAACTAAAACAAAAATGGGAAGTATATGGCGTTGGAATATTTCAACCACCGAATGCACTTAGAGCTTTAAATGAACTAGGAGTAGCAAATACATGTATGGAATGGGGCTATAGCTTTGATGGAATGGAATATTGTGATGCGGAAGGGAACCGATTTGCAGAACCTCAATCTCCAAAAATTGATGGGTATCCTGGGCTAAATATTATTTCTCGAAGGACGTTGCACTCCATTTTATATGAGAAAGCAAAGTCTGTAGGAACAAAATTTAGGATGGGAACAACTATAGTAGATATTCATCAAGGTGATGACCAAGCTCAAGTAAAATTAACCGATGGATCTATGCTCACAGCGGATTTAGTTATTGGTTCAGATGGTCAGAATTCTAAAGTGAGAAATTTGATGTTTGGAAAGGTTGAACAAGAATATCTCGGGCAAGCGGTATGGCGTTATACGTTACCTCGGATGGAAGACATAACAAGAAGTACTTTGTATTACGGTCCGAATGCAAAGGCAGGTTTGGTTCCAATGTCTGAAGATGAAATGTATCTGCTGTTAACAACTTCTGAACCCGGAAATCCAAGAATGCCAGAAGATCAGTTAGATCAAATTTTACGTAACAGATTGGGGGATTTTGGTGGAAAAATAGCTGAAGTTAGAGAGCAAATTGTAGATCCTAAAGAAGTCGTTTACCGTCCGGTTTTTAGTTATTTATTACCGTCTCCTTGGTATCAAGGTCGAGTATTGTTAATAGGAGATGCTGCCCACTCCACCGCCCCACATCTTGGACAAGGTGCGTCTCTTGCAATTGAGGATGCTGTTGTTCTAACTGAACTTATTCAACAAGGACTAAATGTGACTCAATTGTTAAAAGCATTTAATGACAGACGTTATGAAAGGTGTCGTATGCTTGTTGAAAGCTCGAATCAACTTGTTAAGTGGGAGTTTTTAGAGTGGGAAGGAAAAATGCCTGATGATGTTAGTGTTCCTAAATTTGCTTATGAAACGTTAGCAAATATGAATGAAGCTATATGATCCGGGCAACTCTATGAAAAAAGCGGAAAGACTTATGCATCTATAAGGAGAACTACTTTTATATGAAAAATAGATTGGAATATTTCAACCGATCATAAGAGAAAAATTTTATTATTTCATAACATCATAAATGTTGAAGTTCGAGCTTTATTAATCAGGCGTAATTTCGTACTAAGAAATTACGCCTTTTCTATGTAGAAATGGTTAAGTAAGTGGGGGAATTTCAATAGAAACTAAATAGCGGGGTTTATTTATACTTTTTGAAGATTAAATGGTTTGCGATTGTTACCAATAACTCTCTGGGTAAATAGGAGTGAGTGCTTTCGGATTGCACAATTGTCCTAATTGTTGTACATTTGTGCAAAGGGGAGAATGCGATGGAGGAAAGAAAGGAAATTAATACGCTATATCAAGTTGCAGAAATGTACTACGAGCAAGATATGACGCAAAGTGAAATAGCGAAAGAACTCGGGATCTATCGAACAACCATTAGTAGAATGTTGAAGAAGATAAGAGAAAAAGAAATCGTACAAATCCGTATCAATTATGATGTCTTCAAAGATGTTACCATCGGGAGAAAACTAAAAGAACAGTATCAACTGAAAGAAGTCATTCTCATCCCCGAGAAAAAAGGTGCCTCTAGTGACCAAAATTTGAAGGCTATGGGGCAAGCATGTGCAAAGTTCTTAGATGGAGTAGTCAAAACTGATGATGTTATAGGATTTTCATGGGGAACATCTCTTGCCGCCGTTGCAGAGGAATTGAATCCTCAAAGAACTCAAGAAGGAATCATGTGTGTCCCGCTTATAGGTGGACCGGACGGTAAACTAGAAAGTCGTTATCATGCTAACACCATCGTTTATGAAATAGCTAAAAAGTGGAAAGGAAATTCTAAATTAGTTGATGTTCCCGCAATCGTTCAATCAGAAGCGTTAAAAGAAGCGTTGATGGATTCTGAACACTTTCGTGAGGTTGAGGATTTATGGGGAAAGTTGACAATTGCCATTGTAGGTATTGGGTCCCCACTAATCAGCGACGGTCCAAACTGGCTCGCTTTTTATGGAGAAAGATTCCAGGGTGAAATGGAAAAGAGTAAAGTAGCAGGGGACATTTGCTCAAATTTCTTTGACAAATCCGGAAAGACTCTAGATACGAGACTCTCAAATCGCACAATTTCAGTTGATATGAATGATCTTCATAAGGCAAGGTACACCATTGGAGTAGCTGAATCTAAGGAAAAGGTTGAAGCAATCCGCGCCGCGCTAGTATCTGGTCACCTTAATGTTCTTGTCACAACGGAAGAGACGGCAAGTGAGTTATTGAATGATGAGCTAGGTTAAACATGAACATTAAGCTGAACTCGAATTTAAGCTTTATGACATGATTTTACGACGGGATCACTTAGAAAAATCGCCTCATCTAAAAGTATATTTGTATGAGCAAAACGAGGTGTACCTTCATAACAGTTAACTTCAGCTATTGGACAAGCCTATTTATTCTTAAAAAATTATCAGTTTGAAGAAAGGTTAATAAGATTGGAAGCGGCTAGATGTATCTTTATTTACCCCTATTGTAACTAACGTGTTCATACTGTCGAAACAAGAGTTAGAAAAATCACGTTAAAAGGAGAGGTTTGAAATGAAGCAAGTGAATTGGGGAATTGTTGGACCAGGAGGGATTGCTACAGATTTTGCACAGGCGATTAATGAGGTTAATGGGCAAATCTTTGGGGTCTGGGGAAGAAATGTAGAAAAAGCTAGGGAATTCGCTGATCGTTATGGAGTAGAGCACGTATATGAGAAAACGGAAGATATGTTTAAGGATGATCGCATTGATATCGTATATGTAGCAACTCCACACAGTATTCACTATTCTTTCATCATTGATGCTTTGGATTCTGGAAAGCATGTTCTATGTGAGAAGGCAATCACAATGAACGGTGAACAGCTGCAAGAAATTATTAATTTAGCAGAGTCCAAGAAACTAATCGTAGCGGAAGCGATGACGATTTATCATATGCCTCTATACAAGAAGTTAAAAGACATTATCCAAGAAGGTAAAATTGGAAAAGTCAATATGGTCAATGTGACCTTCGGTAGTTGCAAGGAAGATGATCCAACCAATCGTTTTTTCAATCCAGACCTTGCTGGTGGTGGGATGTTGGACATTGGTACTTATGCTCTTTCATTCACAAGGTTTTTCCTATCCAGTCAGCCAACGGAACTTCATACAACTGTTAAGAAATATGAGACAGGGGTAGACGAACAATCCGGAATTGTGTTGAAAAATGATCAGGATGAAATGGCAGTTGTCTCATTGGCGATGAGGGCTAAGATGCCTAAGCGAGGAATCGTAGCTGGAGATGAAGGGTTCATCACAGTAGATAATTTTCCAAGAGCTGATAAAGCAACAATTACATATACATCTGATGGTTCTGTAGAAACAATTGAAGCTGGAGAAGAAAGAAGAGCCCTTATGTATGAAGTGCAGGCAATGAATGACCTGATTTTGAATAACAAAGAGAATTGGACCTTACCACTTTCACGTCAGGTAATGTATTTAATGGATGAGGCCCGTCAGAAGTGGGATCTTACGTATCATTTCGAATAAAAAATACTTTTACAGTTCTAATGTGTGACATGATTCAATTCTATTCTTAGGTTTCTTAAATCTGCTCAATTCAAGGAAGGAGAGAATAAGATGTATAGAGGTATTGACCATATAGGGATGACCGTACCAAATATAGAAGTAGCAACTAATTTTTTCCGGGAAGCTTTTGACGCTAAAGTTTGTTATGATGTGCAGCGACCCGAACATGATCCGATGAAAGGAGAAGAAGTAGAGAAACAATTGGGGTTACCATCTGGAAAAATAATTATTCATATGCGTCTATTGAGAATCGGTGAGGGACCAACTATTGAACTTTTTCAGCTAGGAACAAAAGCAGACAAGGATCCAGCGAAAATATCTGATTTGGGTCTACATCATTTTGCTTTATATGTTGACGATATTAAAGAATCTTCTAAACGTTTCGAAGCTGCAGGTGGCTCTCTTTTGTCGGAACCCCACCCACTGGCTGGAGTGGAAGATGGACCACGTAATAGTGGAGTATATGGGACAACCCCTTGGGGAAGTTTGATAGAATTAATAAAGTATCCTGATGGTATTGATTACCCGAGTGAAAGTGAAGCAAAGAGATGGAGCCCTCCAAAGCACTAGAAATTGATCCTGTTCTTTATTGAACTTTTGAATGGAACAAGTTATGTTTCCTATGTAAACAACACTTCAGATTTAAGTCAGCATTTATGCTGACTTTTTTTATAGTTTAAGCATGGAAAAGGGTTTTGCAAAAAAAGCGACTCACACCAACAAGAAAGCGAAAAATCTCCTCTGCAATCTGATGTGCAATTGTAATGAACAATTTAGTAGAAGGACTATGTTTTCAATCTACATAATATCAATATTTTAAACTATTATATTATTAAAAGGAGAGGGTAAATTTGATACACCACATCGAGCTGTATGTATCAGATCTGAAAGAAAGCACAGAATTTTGGGGATGGTTATTAAAAGAACTTGGTTATACACCATTTCAAAATTGGAAAAAAGGGAGAAGCTGGAGAGATAAAGAAAGCTATATCGTATTTGTGCAAGTTGAGGAGAAATACAAAGAAGTGGGATATCATCGTAAACGGATTGGTATAAATCATCTCGCATTTCGTGCTCATTCAAAAGAGCAGGTAGAAAATATTCGATTAATGCTCGTACAAAAACAAACTTCTATTTTATATAACGAGCTATATCCTCATGCGGGAGGCATTAATCATTATGCGCTTTATTTTGAAGATCCAGATCGAATAAAGGTAGAAATTGTATCACCTAACATATAATAAATTTCAATTACCGTACTGTATACACAAAATTTAAAAATAATAGTCTTTAAAATTATTGCAAATCACGAGCGACGTCAATACAAAAAACAGGCCAATTTGGCCTGTTTTCTTTATCCCTTATAAGTCTTTCCAATATACTGAACGATCTTACGTAACTCTGTAACAGTAGGACGACCAAATGGACTTGTTTGTCTTTGTTGATAAAGCAATTCGCCCTTATCATCAATAAGGAAGTAGGCTGGCTCACCATGAGCGCCATGATCTTCATATGGATCATCTTCTCTATGATAGTGAACATCATATGCTTCAAGTGCTTTTAAATCCTCATCAGCTAATACTGGAAAAGAAAGATTCTTTTCTTCAGCCATTGCTTTTAAATCATCAAATTTATCAGTTGATATAGTTGTAATATGAACATTTTTCCCTTCAAAGAAACCAGTACTTTCTTCTAGACTTTCAAGATCACTCACACAAACGGGGCACCAGGAACCTCTAAAGAAAATGACGAGGTGCCATCCACCTTTTTCTTTACGGTATGATTCAAAAGAATATTCTTCGCCGTTTACTGCAGGAAGTGAAAAATTAGGGACTGCGTCTTTCAATGCAAATTTAGACAAAACTATTTCCTCCTTTGAATAATAACAATCTCCTTATAATGTAAGGCAGTTGTTATGATACTCTAATTCAGAAATAAATGATGTAAGATACCTTACTCTATTTTGAGACTGAATAATTGACAAAGATAATTGTCGTTATAGCCTTTTTATTGGGAATAAAAACGAATTGGCTATCATACGTTCAGAACAAACTAATTGCACGTATTCCAACACAATGATACAAAACATATATTGTGTATCATTGTGAAAATGAATGAAAGCTTATTTTTAGGGGTTTTTCTCTTTTCGAACGGAACGAAGAAAGGTATAATGATACATATTAACCAAATGTTTATCATTAACGATACATATTGAATAGAGAAAGAAGGATGCCCTCATGAACACGGTTCAGCCGATTCGTGATCCTCAGAAGATCAAATTAGTAAAAAAACATCTACGAAAGCGAAATTCTAGAGACTGGTTTTTATTTAATATGGGAATTAATACCGGTCTGCGGATTAGTGATTTACTTCCATTACGTGTGGGGGACGTTCGAAATCAAACACACATTATTATTAAGGAGAAAAAAACAGGGAAAGCCAAACGATTTCCGATCAACTATTCTCTTAAGGAACTCATTGAGTCGTATACGTTTGATATGGAAGAACGTGATTTTTTATTTCCATCGAATAAAACCGATTTACCGATTCAAAGAGGACAAGCGTACAAAATATTAAATCAGGCTGCAGCGGAAGTAGGACTTTCCGAAATTGGAACACATACTATGCGTAAGACGTTTGGTTATTTTTACTATAAACAAACAAAGGATGTTGCAATGCTTCAGAAGATCTTTGGACATTCTGCACCATCGATTACATTAAGGTATATTGGAATTGAGCAGGAGCAAATGGATGAATCATTGTTCAACTTTAGTTTATAAGTGAAGCAATGATAGACATGTTATAATTTATAAAAGAGGGGGGAGGAGTTGAAGGTATAAATATAGTTTTGCTTTAAGAAAAACTTCTTGATGCTGCAAAAGCATATTAATGAAGAAACTCATTTGAATTACTGTTTTTGTAACCGATTACAAACAAGAAGGAGGTTATCCCTTTGGATAAAAAAGATCACGTTGATCCTACCGAATCATCTATACATACGGATTTTAAAAACAATATGACTTACGGAGAATACTTAAGTCTCGATCAAATACTCTCTGGGCAAAATAGACTTTCAGACCATCATGACGAAATGCTCTTTATCATCATTCATCAGGTTAGTGAATTGTGGATGAAGTTAATTTTGCATGAACTTAAAGGAGCCATTGAAGCAATTGAAAATAATGAACTTTCGTCTGCCTTTAAAATGCTTGCACGTGTTTCAAAGACCCAAACCCAAATTATTCAGGCTTGGGATGTTCTTTCAACATTAACCCCTTCAGAATATATGGAGTTTCGGGATTCGCTCGGACAAGCATCTGGTTTTCAATCTTATCAATACCGCATGATCGAATTTTCATTAGGATACAAAACATCACACGTGCTTAAAATCTATGAAAAGGATGAAGAACTTCACGCACAACTGAAGAATGCTTATCAAAAACCCGGCATTTATGATGTCGCCATTAAAGCTCTATCCAGGGCAGGTTTACCGATAGATCAGGAAGTTCTTCAGCGCGATGTAACCAAAACTTATGAGAAGAATGATTCTGTGCTGCAGGCATGGCTGACGGTATACCGGAATGTCGATACATACTGGGATCTTTATGAGCTTGCCGAAAAGCTCGTCGATATTGAAGATTGGCTGCAGCAATGGAGATTCCGTCATATGAAAACCGTTGAAAGGATTATTGGCTTTAAGCAGGGTACAGGAGGCTCATCAGGGGTCGGTTATTTAAAGAAAGTACTTGATCACCGTTTCTTCCCAGAGCTCTGGGATATTCGAACTGCTCTATAGGTGATTATAATATCATTATGTAAACTTATGTGAAAAACGCTCTCATTTGGGAGCGTTTTTTTATATGAGTAGTTCATTTAGTTTTGCATCACTTTCTAGGAAAGAGAGCGCCTTCCTTTGAAAATCTTCATCATGAAGGTACGTATATCGATGGGGCTTAACAGAAGGAGCCTTTAAAATAGCTTCAGCCAGGTCAGATTTCTGCATACGTTCTTTCTTAAGGTAATCAAAGAAACCAGTACGTTCAAATACTTTTCTCATCCGTATCGCTCTGTGGTTCTGCACATTAGCCATAATATAAGTTGCGATTCCGACCTGTATGCCGTGCATGTGCGGATTTGATAATTGTTTATCGAGCGCATGGGAAATTAAATGCTCTGAACCACTAATTGGTGCGCTATTGCCGCTAATAACCGTTGCCACACCGCCCATTGTTAACGAGCTTACAAGTTCTTTAATAAAGATCGGATTTTGAATATCTGACATCGGCGTTCGAATGAAACTGTTAACAGCCTTCTTACTTAGCATCGCTGCAAAGGCATTTACGTGCCCTTTCCCATTCTTTTCTTCAAATTCCCAATCATAAAGAGCCGTTATATTACTCATTAGATCACCAACTCCTGCAAGCAAGAAGTGAGAAGGGGCTTGTTTAATCACTTCGAGGTCAGCAATGATCCCATAAGGTACCTGTGCAGGAACAGTAGTTTTTTTGTGATTCACAATAAGAGAGCAGTTGCTACTAGCAAAACCATCATTTGAGGCAGAAGTCGGCATGCTTATAAACGGTAGTTTTCTAGAGAACGAAATATATTTCCCATAATCTATAACCATACCACCGCCCATAGCAATCACAACATCATAAGAATCAAGGGAAAATGCATACCCGATCAGATCATGAATGGTTTTCCCAGGTTCCATCTTTTGAAGATCGATGGAGACATATTTCATATTCTCCTGAAAGGACTCGCCATAAGTCTCATATGTAAATTCATCGAATAAAAATAGGGCATGATGAAAGCCGTGCTTTTGGAGAATCATATCAAGCTGATGGCGGATACCAGAACGAATCTCCAAAATGGCAGGGATCGGAATATTCGTTAATGGATGCATGGTCAAATCCTTCCTTTCTCATGCAGGAAATCTTCAATCTGTTGAAACGATTCAATAGCTACGAATGGCACGTTATTTTCTTTTAGTAGTTCTTGCAGTGCGTCTTTAGCAAAAGTAAGATCAGCAACTTTGGCTGGATGAGAATCTGGTTCGCTATCACCAGCAAAATAAACCACTTCATACTTTTCTTTCAGATCAGAAATCACTTTTGATTTATCAATACCATATCTTCTCGAATAATGTTTATGATTCTCATCAATCGACAAATGGACATTTTTATTCTCGTAATAGCCTTTGTTCGAGAAAACAGGAACATTCTGAATCCCATAATGATTCAAAATGTGGTGAATGTAATAATCTGTCCCAGCACTTAAAATGTAGAAATCCCCGCCGTTTTCTTGTACTTTCTTAATAAAGGAAGGAACATGCTCATCAATCGGTAAGGAGAGGATATCTTGAATAATTTGCTCCTCGTGCTGATCAATGGATTGAAATACCTGCCTTAGAAAATCAATATCTTGCATTTCCCCAGCTTTCCACTTCTTATACAACCCTTTACCTTCAGGATAATAAGTTTCTATTACAAGCCAGTAGAAATCTTTTTTTGAAATGGTTCCGTCAAAATCAGATACAAATGCCCACTTTTTCATTGATATTTCCTCCTTCATTTAGTCGTTGACCTATTAAAATTGTAGCATGCTTTCATATTCAAAAGAAATCTGATTCTTTTAGAACAATAACGTACAGCCGCACTAAATTGTGTTAAAATGAATTTTAAAAAGTTAAACAATTCAATTTAATCTGAAGGAGTGCGAGAATGAGTAAAACAATCAGTAAAGTCCAGGTGGAAGATATCATTATCGCAAACCAGGTTTTAAAAGAAGTCGTTGTTCATACACCGCTACAGCGGAATGATATTCTTTCTGATCGATATAATTGCAATGTGTATTTGAAAAGAGAAGATTTACAAAGTGTTCGTTCTTTTAAAATTAGAGGCGCTTATAATTTGATTCAAGGTTTAACGATGGAAGAGAAAGCAAATGGAATCGTATGCGCAAGTGCAGGGAACCATGCCCAGGGCGTAGCATTTTCTTGTAAAACCCTTGGCATTCAAGGACATATCTTTATGCCTGCTACGACGCCCCGTCAAAAAATCTCGCAAGTTGAATTGTTTGGTGGATCGTTTGTGGAAGTCATTCTAACAGGCGATACGTTTGATGATTCCTTTCTAACCGCTAAAGAATTTTGTAACAAACACGACAAAGCATTCATTCATCCTTTTGATGACTATCGAACGATTGCAGGACAGGGAACAGTAGGACTTGAAATTATGAATGATATTGATGAAGTCGACTTTGTGATGCTCAGCATTGGAGGAGGAGGTCTTGCCTCAGGCGTAGGGTCTTATATCAAAAGCATTAGCCCACACACGAAAATCATCGGTATAGAGCCTGAAGGTGCCCCAGGAATGAAAAGTTCCATTGAGAAGGACGAGGTCGTACCGCTTGATTATATCGATAAATTTGTAGATGGAGCTGCTGTGAAACAAGTTGGAAAGCTGACACTCGATATTTGCAAACATATCCTTGATGATGTCGTACTTGTGCCAGAAGGGAAGATTTGTACAACCATCTTAGAGCTATACAACCAGAACGCCATTGTGGCTGAGCCAGCCGGCGCTTTGTCCATCGCCGCCCTCGATTTTTATCGTGATCAAATTAAAGGAAAAAATGTGGTGTGCGTTATTAGTGGGGGAAATAACGATATTAATCGCATGCAGGAAATCCAGGAACGTTCTTTAATTTATGAAGGGCTAAAACATTATTTCATTGTACATTTCCCTCAACGAGCTGGTGCGTTAAAAGAATTTATGGCTGATGTTTTAGGTCCAACAGATGATATTACCCGCTTTGAATACACGAAAAAGAACAATCGTGATCGAGGACCCGTTCTAGCAGGAATTGAGCTCAAACACAAAGAAGATTATGAACCTTTGATTGAGCGTTTAAATCGAAAAGGATTTTCTTACATTGAAATTAACAAGGACCAAGATCTCTTTAACCTACTCATTTAAAACGCCTATAGCAGGCGTTTTTCTTATGAAGTCGTTCGAGTATAAATTGGCCACTTTTTTCTATATGATAAGGAGAGATTGTATTAAAAGAGGTGCGGAATGAAATTAAGTATACTTGATCAAACACCAGTCTTTCATGGAGAAACGACAGCTGAGGCACTACAAGCTTCAAAAGAGTTAGCTATTCTCGGAGATCAACTTGGCTATGTTCGTTACTGGGTTACGGAACACCACGACCTAGATCACTTAGCGTGTCCCACCCCTGAGGTACTCTTAAGCTATATCGGAGCACATACTAGGCGAATTCGACTTGGAGCTGGAGCAATACTACTTCCTCACTATCAACCATATAAGATAGCAGAAATTTTTCATACACTAGCAACCCTTTTTCCAGGTCGCATCGACCTTGGATTAGGCAGAGCACCAGGGGGATCTGCCGAAGCGACTACAGCTCTATCTCCGCGATTTTTAGAAGAAGTTCGGAAGATGCCAGAGAAAGTAGATGAACTACTTCGCTTTATCAATAATGGCTTTGCAAAGGACCATTTGTATCATAATCTTCAAGCAAAGCCTGTTCCTAACCACGTTCCCGAGCCATGGCTCCTTGGAACAGGAAAGAAAAGTGCGCTGTTAGCAGCAGAAAACAGTATGTCCTATGCGTTTGGCTATTTTATGAGCGATCAAAAGGGGAAAGAGCTTCTCGACACATATCGAACAAACTTTGCGGGAGAATCTCCTTATAGCATTCTAGCGGTGTCCATTATTTGCAGTGAGACACAGGAGCGTGCAGATGAGATTGCGCACTGGACTCACGTAGTCAATGAATTTCGAGCTAAAGGGAAAACAACACTCCCAAGTGTTGAAGAGGCACTTACCGTATCACCTCCTAATGATCACAACTCTAAGCTTATTAGTGGAACACCTGAAATCGTCCAAGAAAAGCTGCAGAAGCTAAAAGAACAGTATCAACCAAATGAATTCTTAATCACAACGATTACGCCACATCGAAAGGAAAGACTGACTTCTTTTCAACTTCTTGGTGAGCGGCTTATTCAAGGATAGATCTTTTTTCACTAATAGAAGGAAATCTGTTATGATAGAGTTTGGTTTCTTTTGTTTTTTATAGGATTAAATTTTTAACTGTATCCATTTTACAGTGCCAATAGATATGAAAATAAAAGGACGGATCAAGCTAGAAGAGGAGACCGTACATGACCCAACCATTACCTTTTGAAATCACAAAGGAAGATTCCTTTTTCGAGAAACTCGGCGACTATGTTGGCGACGTATTCTACGACATTTTACCGGAGCATGGATATGAGCTTCGAGATGAACAAATCTTTATGGCTTTTCAAATTGAACAGGCCTTTAAAAATAAGAGCGTTGTGTTTGCTGAAGCAGGCGTTGGAACAGGGAAAACGTTTGTTTATTTGTTGTATGCCATTTGCTATGCAAGGTATACAAGAAAACCGGCGATTATTTCATGTGCGGATGAAACACTTATTGAGCAGCTAGTGAAAGAAGGCGGAGATATTGAGAAGCTTGAGAAAGCTCTTGGTTTAACTGTTGATGTTCGTCTAGCGAAGGCTAGAGAGCAATATGTTTGTGTGAAAAAACTAGACCATCTTTCTCATCGTACTGACGATGAAGACATCTTAAGTGTGCACGATGAAATACCAGAGTTTGTTTATGAACCAGCTGCATCAATGAAGTCTTTCCATCGCTATGGCGATCGGAAAGAATACCCTTGGGTACCAAATGATAAATGGGAAAAAATTGCGTGGGATCCACTGCAACAATGTTCAACATGTGACTGGCGTCATCGCTGTGGCCAAACGTTAAATCGTGAATATTATCGTCATTCAAGCGATTTGATTATTTGTTCTCATGATTTCTATATGGAACATATCTGGACGAAAGACTCACGTAAACGTGAAGGACAACTTCCTTTACTCCCAGAAGCTAGCACAGTTGTATTTGATGAAGGCCATTTATTGGAATTCTCAGCACAAAAAGGCTTGACGTATCGTTTTCATTCGGAAACTCTATCCAGTATTCTTACAGGCTACATGGACCAGGATGTAAGAGAAGAATCGCTTACATTAGTTGAAGAGATCCTGGAGCTTCACGATAACTGGTTCGCTCATCTTAGTCAGTCCGCGATCGCTGTAGAAGGTTCGATTCGAAAAGATGTCCCACGAACTGAAACGATGATAGAAATTGCAAAAGCGATTGCTGAGAAAGTTGATGCTTTGTTAGAGCAGCTTGTTTTCGATTCAGAGCTTTATGTAATGGAAGACTACCATGTCAAGATTATGGAAGAATACCTCGAGTTCTTCTCATATGGCTTAAGAACGCTACTACAGGATGGAGAGGGCATTCATTGGCTTGAAGAAACTGAAACCCAGACTTCTCTTGTCATTATGCCAAGACTTGTAGAAGACATTCTGCGAAAAGAAGTATTTTCACAAAAGATCCCTTTTGTTTTCTCATCAGCAACGCTTTCGCAAGCTGGAGATTTCTCTTATATAGCAAGCAGCTTAGGCATTCAGAAACATGCTTCCTTCTCTGTGAATTCGCCGTTTGATTATGAATCACAGATGAAAATGAATGGTTCTGTAGCTGGAAATGAACATCAAAAATGGGAAGAGATGGGACATTCCCTTCATCTGAATAAAGGTCATTCATTGCTGCTATTCTCTTCGCTAGAAGAAATGAATAGGTTCAGAGAGTGGGCAGACCAACAAAGTTGGAAGTTTAACCTTATTTATGAAGGAGACCGTGAAATAAGCGAAACGGTCAAGGCGTTTCAACGAGATCATTCTGCTGTTCTTTGTTCGTATCATCTATGGGAGGGACTTGATGTACCGGGTGAATCACTTACTCAGGTTCTCATCTCGTCATTACCATTCCCTCCAAATGACCCTGTTTTCCAGGCGAAACGAAGTCATTCAGAAGATCCAGTAAGCGATGTGGACCTTCCCTACATGTTACTTCGCTTACGACAAGGAATTGGTCGTTTAATTCGAAGTAGTGCAGATCATGGTGTCGTCTGTATTTGGATGACAGAAGATCAAGTGACAAAGTATGAACAACAAGTCCAAGATGTTACACCTTTACCAATCAACTGGAAATAATAAAAAGCTCTTTCTCAAACGAGAAAGAGCTTTTTTCTATTGAAGTTGTTATGATAGATAAAGGGAGGTGTGGCATGAAATCAAATTGGGAAAGACATCATTCGATCATTCATCTACCTGATGAAGCGATAACATCAATCGTAAAAAGCTATCAGCCACATCTAAAGGTAAATACCACGACCCAGCTTTCTGGAGGTTTAAGTCATACGAATTATAAAATCGATATTGCTCATCATAGCTCTGTTGTTATCAGAGTGGCTAGAAACCAGGAAAGCTTGAAACGGGAATATGAAGTTCACAGGTCCTTGCCAAAAGATGTGCGAGCACCAGCTTTTCTTCATATGACAAAGTGGAATGGATATCATATTGGTATTCTTGAATGGAAAGAAGGATCCTTGCTGCGAGACCATCTATCTACTTCGTCTCAACAACATATGAAAGCAATGGGGCAATCCATTGGAGAACAGCTTGCCTCAATGAGAGAACTGCGTTTTAATACATATGGTTTTCTTGATTCAACACTTGAAGTAAGAGATGAATTTCAATTAACACCAACCTCATTCATCTCAACTATCGAATCCTTTTTTAATCATCATGCTTCCAAATGGTTATCTCTTACTCTAACTGATAGAGTGATGTCATTTGTAAGGAACAATGCCTATTTGCTTGAGCAAGATCAAAGCGAACCCCGCCTTGTTCACGGGGATTATAATGGACTTAATGTACTAATGGACGGAACAGAAGTAAGCGCCGTTCTAGATTGGGAATTTGCCTTATCAGGTAGCATTTATTTTGATTTAGGTAACATGATTCGGTACGAATTTGATCACATGACATCATTTAAAGAAGGAATTCAGCAAGGATTATTAAATAGAGGAATCACCCTGCCAAAACAGTGGCAGAAGCTTGCCAAACTGGCAGATCTCGTTGCGCTTTGTAGCTTGCTTGATCGACCAGTATGTGGGGAAAACAGGGTAAGAGATATCACTCAACTTATTACTAAAACGATAGAATCCTATTAAGCAGGAACAATCGAGAGGGGAATATACATGAGGATTGGATTTATACGCCACGGGAGTACAGCATGGAATAAAGAGAAAAGAGCTCAAGGTAGCTCAGACATTCATCTTGACGATCAAGGTCGCAGTGACGCAGCGAAGCTTGGAGACTGGTTAAAGAACGACAAGTGGGATGTGATCTTCTCAAGTGATCTTTCACGAGCTAAAGAAACAGCAGAGATCATCGCCAAAAAGCTCAACCTGAAAGTGATAACCGATCATCGCTTACGAGAGGCCGGCGGTGGGCAGATTGAAGGAACTACAGAGCAAGAACGTATTAAGAAATGGGGAGAAAACTGGCGCGAATTAGATCTCGGTATTGAAAAAGCTCATCTTGTTGTTGAACGCGCACATGCGGCAGTAAATGATTTTCATGATAAATACTCCGGTTTAAATGTGCTAGTAGTTAGCCACGGTTCTTTTCTTAGACATTTCTTTAAAAGCACCCTACCTGAACTAAATCATGAAAATCATATTGTAAATACTTCTTTAACGATTCTTAAAAGAGATGGAGACAAATGGTTAAATGAAAAGTTCCATTCCACACGCCATCTTAATTAATAAACGAATCAATCCATTTCCTGAGTCTTTATTTAGAGAGGATTTTTGATAATGATCGAGAAGACCTTCAATATAGAACGTTACCATTCATTATTGGAGGGAAAAGCCATGAACGCAAAACCCGAAATGATAGGGGAAGATTTATCTCTTATTGATCTCTATGACCTCTCCCTTGAACTAAGGACGGGTTCTTATGTCCTGCATGAGGAAGAACTTACAATCATTGAAACTAGCGCGAGTCCTTCGATTCCTTACTTAATTAGCGGGTTAGAAAAACTCCAAATCAATTTAGAAGAGGTTCGCAACATCATTGTCACTCATATCCATCTCGATCACGCTGGAGGGACAGGGCTATTTCTTGAAAAATGTCCCAATGCTCGTGTTTTTGTTCATCCAAAAGGGATTCGCCATTTAGAAAACCCATCTCGCTTAATTGAAGGAGCAAAAGCTGTTTATAGGAATAAATTCCAGGAGTTATTCGAACCAATAATTCCGATTCAAGAAGACCGGCTAATCGCCATGAATGACATGGACACGATGCGAATTGGGCCGAATCGAATGTTAACTTTCATGGATACTCCAGGACATGCCAAACACCATTTCTCGATCTATGACTCAAAAACGAACGGGGTGTTTGTAGGTGATACGATGGGAGTTTATTATCCGCAGCTCGATGTTGAACTTTATCTTCCATCAACATCACCAAATCAATTCGATCCAGACGCAATGCTAGCATCTGCTGAAAAAATCATGGCCTATGAGCCAGACGCCATTTATTTCGGTCATTATGGAAGAACATCTAACCGAGATGAGGTAATGGCTCAATTAAAAGGCTGGTTATCCGATTTTCTGAGAATAACAAATGACCTCATGCAAAAGAAAGAGGCGCCAATTACTGAGCTTCTTTCAAAAGCGCTATTAGCACATGTGGCAAGTAACCTTTCAATAAAAGGAGTACCTTCCGATCATCCTATATATGATTACATAAAAGTAGACTTACAAGTATGTGCTCTTGGCCTAATCGATTATTTGAAACGAAAATCAGTTCGAACCACTTAGATTCTGCTTAAGTGGTTTTCTTGTGAATAATAGGCAAAGGCTTTTTTTTCATGTTATATTGAATGAATCAGTTAGATCAACAGTACGGAGAGATGCTATGCTAAAAAATAAATCAACGATTCAATCCTTCCGCTATATTTTCATAATGTATGTCGGTACTATTATTTTATTTGCGACCTTTTATATGCTGCCGTTTTCCCACTATGGCTCATTACAGGTCATTGACTCTCTCTTTATATCAACTAGTGCGCTCAGCGTTACAGGATTATCTTCCGTTGACATCTCGTCTGACTTTACACGAGTTGGACAGGTCTTATTGATTATTGAAATGCAACTAGGAGGCATTGGAATCCTCGTACTCGTCAGCTACCTATTTTTAATGATGGGTAAGAAACTAACAATGTCAAGTATGGTCCTTCTATCGAAAGACCAAAACCAGTCGCAGTTAAGAACCATTCGTTCATTAAGTATTTCCGTTTTAATGATCGCGTTAACGGTAGAAGCCATTGGTTTTAGTCTCATGTTCAATGGGATAAGTGAGCAATATAGCTCAGTTAAAGAAGCTGTTTTTGTTACTGTATTTCACAGTGTAGCGAGCTTTACGAATGCTGGGTTTGATTTATTTGGAGATAGTTTGATTTCTTATCAACACAATTGGCTCTTGCTGTTGACTTCAGCAACGATGATCTTTCTAGGAAGCCTCGGTTTTCCTACTATTGTAGAATACATACTCGGCTTTCGAAAAAAGAAAAGCTTGTTTACAAAAGTGAACATCCGTCTTCATAGTTCGCTGTTTCTTGTGGGGGTTGTCATATATTTCACTATAGAACAAAATGGCGTTTTTGGCCATTTGCCAATATGGGATAAGTTCGTAAACGTGATTTTTCTATCAGCTACATCACGGAATGGCGGCTTAACAACGGTAGACATTTCAACACTTAATATCACAACTGTTCTCATACTAATGACATTAATGTTTATTGGTGGGGCATCTTCAAGTACCGGCGGGGGTCTTCGCTTAACAACCTTTGCGGTTCTTGTAGCAAAAATGGTGTCAGTAGCAAAATCTGAAGAATATACCACGCTATTTAAGAAGACCATTTCGCAGGACTCGATTAATAAATCTTTTTTGATCTTTTTAAGCTTTATCTTTTTATTTGGATTTTCAACCATAATTCTGTCCATATTTGAGTCTCAAGAAATCATTTTAGTTGCATTTGAGGTTATATCTGCTTTAACAAACACTGGTTTATCGATGGGGATTACGAGTGAACTTGCAGGAGTTTCAAAGTTGCTATTATGTATGCTAATGATTATTGGGCGCATTGGTGTATTTAGCTTCATATACGCTGTATTTAAAATAGAAAAATCAAAAACGCGCTATATTAAAGAAGATTTGGCCGTAGGTTAAGGAGTGAGAAGTCATGCGAAAACAATTTCTAGTGATCGGTGCTGGTCGATTTGCGAAAGGCATTATTCGTGAACTATATGAGCAAAAATGTGATGTTGTCGTTTGTGATAAAGATGAGGGACCGCTAGAAGATATAGATGACTACACAACACATTCAATCGTTGGTGATTTAAGAGAAAATCGAGTGATGGATGATTTAAACGTAGAACAGTACGATGCTGTTTTTGTAGCTATAGGAACTGATGCCTATTCAGCTATTTTAATTACAAATCGTCTTCGTGACCGAAAAGCAAAAAAAATTATTACTAAAGCAGTGAGTCGAGAAATAGGAGAAATCCTGTCTAACTTAGGGGCTGATCAGGTCATATATCCTGAGGAAGAAGCAGGGATGAAAGTGGCCAAACAAATCATGATGCCTAACGTCCTTGAATACATTGAAATTACGAAGAATGTATCAGCTATTGAAGTAGAGGTACCAGAAGAACTGATTGGAAAAACATTACTTGAACTTGATTTCTCTAGAAAATACGAGTTAAACGTTTCTCTCATCTTGCGAAAAGAAGCCCCCATCTTAAGTCGCTATGCCGAAGTGGCTTTCCAAAAAGGGGATGTGATTTTGATGGTAGGAGAGAATAAAAAAATAGAACGTTTTAAACATAAGTTTTCTATTTAGTAACAGGGGTAACCATAAGCATATAAACACCAAAAAATCCGCATACTATTGCGGATTTTTTTATGAAAATGCAAAAAAATAAAAAAATATTTGTATCCGTTTTCATTCCTTTATTACCAGTACTAAGGCCTTATATCCATTCCAAAAAACGGTGTCATAAAAGATGACAAGAATAAAATTTCTTGTTTATAATAAGTTTATTGAAATATTTTTAATATTTGGTATTAAGTTATTAGAAGAAAAAGAAAGGTTGATCGGACATGACAATTGATACGGCACATTCAACTCAACAAAGTCACCACGTTGCCCTAAGGCGTGACATTAACATGCTGGGAAGCCTACTCGGTGACGTTTTAGTGCAGCATGGCGGCAAAGAACTTCTAGATATGGTGGAATCCATTCGCGAGAAAACAAAATCTCTTCGGAATGTTGCTGATTTGGAAACTTCTCAACAATTAAAAGAAACGATCCAAACGCTCCAACCTCCTATGAGAAAACAGGTTATTCGAGCATTTGCCCTTTATTTTCATCTTGTCAATATTGCGGAACAAAATCACAGAATTCGCAGACGTCGAGATTATCAAATGTTAGAAGAAGAGCAGTCGCAACCTGGTTCAATTCCTCATGCTATTGCCTTACTTAAAAAGAATAATGTTCCTGGGGAATTGATTGAAGATACGCTATCTTCCATTTCATTGGAATTAATCCTTACAGCACATCCAACTGAAGCGACAAGACGATCTGTGCTAGAAATTCATAAAAGAATTGCAACATCACTTAAACAGCTAGACAATCCTTTACTTACAAAACGAGAGCAAAAGGCATTAAAGGCTGATCTATTGAATGAAATCACAACACTATGGCAAACGGACGAGTTACGTCATAAGAAGCCTTCTGTGATGGATGAAGTGAATATGGGACTGTTTTATTTTGAGGAAACGTTATTTGAAGTGCTTCCTCAAATTCATCAAGAGCTTGAAGAGTGTTTGCGTGACCATTACCCTGATGCTAAATGGGAAGTACCTAACATTTTGAAATTTGGTTCATGGATAGGTGGGGATCGAGACGGAAATCCATTCGTTACCCCTGAGATGACATGGAATACGCTCGAAAGACAACGGGATGTAGTCATTACAAAATACAAAGACTCAGTGAAAAATTTAATGCGGCAGCTAAGCCAGTCGACGAACCGCATCGCCATTTGTCCAGAATTGACAAAATCAATTGAAGAAGATCAAAATCGCATACCTGATACGAAAGAGTGGGGCGTTCCACATGAAGCTTATCGCGTAAAGCTTGCTTATGTATTAGAAAAACTTCAGCGCGTTAATCGTGAGAACGGATACAAAAACTCAGAAGAATTTATAACAGATCTGAAGTTAATAGGAAATAGCTTGAAACAGCACTTTCCTGAAGGGTCCCACTTCACAGAGTTGAATAAGCTTATTCGTCAGGCATCTCTTTTTGGTTTTCATCTCGCTACTTTAGATGTTCGAAACCATAGCGGTGAACATGAGGGGGCTATCGCAGAAATTTTAAGTCGTGTAAATCTGGCTGAGAATTACGCCGAATTAGATGAAGAAGAAAAGGTTCAGTTACTCAATCGTCTTCTTGAAGACCCACGACCAGTTCTTTCTACCTATGAGGATTATTCGGAGAAAACACAAAAAATACTCGATATCTTTACGATGATTAAAAAAGCTCACAAAGAGTTTGGTCCTCAATCAATTTCTGTATACTTAATCAGTATGACCGAATCAGCTAGTGACCTTCTTGAGGTACTCGTTCTTGCTAAGGAAGCAAATATTTACCGTCTACACGCAGACGGTAGCGTTGAAAGTGATTTAAATATTGCTCCTTTACTTGAAACAATCGATGATCTTAAAGCTGGTCCTGCTATTATGGAGAAGCTCTTTGATCTTCCAGTCTACAAACATCACTTAGAAAAGCATGATCAACGTCAGGAAATTATGCTGGGGTATTCCGATGGAAGCAAGGATGGTGGAACACTAACAGCTAACTGGAAGCTATATCAAGCTCAACAAGAAATTAGTCGGATCGCTTCTGACCGTAACCTTCGACTTAAATTCTTCCATGGTCGCGGTGGAGCGCTTGGCCGTGGTGGCGGTCCACTACGAAGAAGTCTATTGTCGCAACCTCCTGAAACATATACGGCTGGTGTAAAGATTACGGAGCAAGGAGAGGTTCTATCTTCTCGTTACTTGCTTTACGATATTGCTTATCGAAGTCTAGAACAAGCGACGACAACCTTGTTATCATCTGCCGTATCAGGGATCGAAAAAGATGTTAGACAAGAGAAGTGGCATGAAATTATGGAAGAAATTTCGGCTGTTTCCCTTAAATCTTATCAATCCCTCGTATTTGAGGATGATGGGTTCCTGGCTTACTTTAAACAAGGAACGCCATTACCAGAACTTGGCGCATTAAACATTGGTTCCCGTCCAATGAGCAGAAAAGGTACAGACCACTTCGATGACTTACGTGCAATCCCATGGGTATTCGCTTGGACTCAAAGTCGCCAGTTAATGCCAGCGTGGTATGCGTCAGGTACCGGTCTTACCGAGTTCGCTGCAACAGAAGAAGGATTAAGCAGTCTAAAAGAAATGTATGCGAATTGGCCGTTCTTTGCATCTCTTATCGATAACTTGCAAATGGGATTAATGAAAGCAGATCTCGCTACAGCAGAAAAATATATGTTCTTAATTGATGATGAACACCTAGCGAACCGCATCTTCGGAAAAATCGTCGATGAATACCATCGTACAAAAGATGTCATTTTAACGATTACCGGACAGGAAGAATTACTTGATGGTACGCCAAACATTAAAGATTCGATCCGTTTACGAAATCCGTATGTTGATCCACTAAGTTCTCTCCAAGTGGAACTTATCTCAACGTATCGATCCAACGGTAGTGAGGACGACGAGCTTCTGAAAGAAATTCTCCTCACAATCAATGGAATTGCGGCTGGCCTACGAAATACAGGCTGATCGTACAGTCCTCCTCATTATTATGAGGGGGATTTTTTACATGTTAAATGCTCTCGGTATTCTCGATTTTTACCACAAATACTTTGCCCTCTAATAGAAAAACTAAGACGGTAACAAAAGAATCAAAGGAGGGCAACGTATGTACAAAAAGTTAATGCCGTTATTATTGCCGGGTTTATTGCTTCTTGGAGCATGTAATGCGAATAATAACGATGAAGCGTTAAATATCAGTTCACCTACAGAGGGTATTCAGCGAATAAACAGTGGTCAGCTAACGATCGATCCTAATTCATATAGCACTGAAACACCAAGTGGTAAATTCCCTCATGGTGAAATGGTTCAGGATGGTCAGTTCGAATTCAATGAAGCACTTCCTAATGTTGATCCAAGAGAATATTTACCTGAAGGATTCCCAGAGCAATACGGAATCGGTGGCAAGGAAGAACAACAGCGTCAACAAAAAATGAGACCTGATCAAAATACAGGTCAATCAGAGTCAAATCAAAAAGCCGCACCGAATCAAGAGAAGTCTCCAACCTCCGAACCATCAGGGGAAATCACGAAAGAAGTCCAGCAAGTGATCGATTTAACAAACAAAGAACGAAAAAAGCAAGGGCTTTCTGCACTAAAAGCAATGCCATCATTAAGCGATGTCGCACAGGAAAAATCACGCGACATGCAGCAAAAAAATTACTTTTCTCACACAAGCCCTACGTACGGATCTCCATTTGATATGATGAGGGACTTCGGCGTAGATTTTAATACGGCTGGAGAAAACATCGCACAAGGTCAGCAATCACCAGAAGCCGTGGTTGATGCTTGGATGAAAAGTGAAGGTCACCGTAAAAACATCATGAACAGCAGTTTTACTCACATTGGGGTGGGACTTGCTCAGGATGGTCATTATTGGACACAGATGTTTATTGGAAAATAGTACAGCAGGTGAAAGGGTCATGTACGTGACTCTTTCGCTTTTTTATTGAAAAAATTTCAAGAATCTACATAATGAAGAAGGAGGTCTCTTTACTTTGTCGAATCAAGATACTAACCGGTTAGTAAGTAATCGTCTAAATATGATAAACTCACAAGGAGAGATGACCGATGGATTTACGATTAACTGACGAACAAGTGATGGTTCAAAAAACGATTCGGAAATTTGTAGAAAATGAGTTAATCCCTTTAGAAAATGATGTACTTCGAAATGAACGTGCAGGAAAGCCAGGCGTATCCGCCGAAAAGATGGAGGAGCTTCAGCAAAAAGCGAAAAAAGCAGGATTCTGGGGAATTAATACACCAGAGGAATATGGTGGCGCTGACCTTGGTCAAATGATGCTTGCCATTGTGATGATGGAAGTTTCTAAAACATTTGTCCCGTTTCGTTTTGGTGGATCAGCAGACAATATCTTGTATTACGCCAATGAAGAGCAGAAGGAAAAGTACCTCCTGCCGACCATTAATGGTGAAAAAAAATCATGCTTCGCTATGACAGAACCCGGCGCGGGATCAGATACGCGCAACATTAAAATGACTGCAGTACGGGATGGGGATAATTGGGTTCTTAACGGAGAGAAAACGTTTATCACTGGCGGAAATGAAGCAGATTTTGTGATGGTTATTGCCATTACAGATAAAGAAAAACACGCAGCTGCAGGTAGAGATGGTGTCACGTGTTTTATTGCGGACCGAGAGATGGGATGGAAATCTGAATACATCCACACAATGGGAGAATGGGGACCTGCTGGCCTAGTCTTTGACAATGTACGTGTGCCACACGAAAATATCCTTGGTGAAGTAGATGGAGGATACAATCTCGGACTTGAGTGGATCGGGTTTGCTCGCTGGATTGTTGGTGCGACAGCGGTAGGAGCAGGCGAAAGATTGTTGAAAATGGCGATTGACTATGCAAATGAAAGAGAAACATTTGGAAAGCCCATCGCAGAACGTCAAGCGATTCAATGGCAAATCGCCGATTCAGCTGTTGAAATAGAGGCCGCTAAATGGCTGGTGCTTAACGCAGCGTATACACTTGATGAAGGGAAAGATAATCGACAACTTGCATCGATGGCGAAATTATATGGATCTAACATGGGGAATCGCGTTGTAGACCGCGTTTTACAAATTCATGGTGGTATGGGCTATACGAAAGAGCTACCAATTGAACGCTGGTACCGAGAAGCTCGCCTTTGGAGGATCTATGACGGAACGGATGAAATTCAACGATTAATCATTGCTAGAAACCTGCTGAAAGGGCATGTGAAAGTAGGACAATACGCTTAGGAGGGTATTTATGTTTGAATCGCTCATTGGGACCCGGTCCAATCCTGTAAAAAACATTGTTGAGCGCGGTTCGTTGAAAGCGTTCTCAAAAGCAATTGGAGATGAATCGCCTATTTATATCGATGAAGCAGTAGGAATGCGCTCAAGATACGGAGCAAACATCGCGCCGCCTACATATCCAAGAGTATTTGACTATGGAGAAATAAACGGATTTGATTTACCAAATGTCGGATTGATTCACGGAAAACAATCATTTCACTATGAGCGTCCACTTCTAGTTGGAGAAACGGTGATGTGCTCGACATCACTTGAAAACTATTATGAGCGAAAAGGAAAGAGCGGCTTGCTTGGTTTTCTCATACTAAAACGATACGGAGAAGAGCCAAATGGAAAACTCATTTTTACAGAAGAGCAAGTGGTTATTATTACTGAAGCAGTGAGAAAGGGGATGAAATCATGAAGATGGCTAATGACTTTGAAGTGGGGACACAGCTAGAAATCACTCTCCCTCCTGTTTCAAGGTTAGATCTTATTAAATATGCCGGGGCATCCGGAGATTTCAACCCAATTCATACGATTGACGAAGAGGCTGCAAAAGCAGGGCTCCCAGGTATCATTGCTCACGGAATGTGGACGATGGGAAACCTATCAAAGCTATTTACTCCCTATTTTGAAGAAGGTTTCCTAGAAGATTATTCTGTTGCTTTTAAAGGAATGGTTTTCTTAAACGATGATATTACTCTTCAATCATCACTCGTTTCCATTCAAAATGATCGGTATTATTTTGATGTGCTCGCTATTAATCAAAATGAAGAAACAGTTGTGAAAGGATCAGCGACACTTAAAAGATACCAATAAAACTAAATAAATAACTCTCCATTTGAAACGAACCATTCACGGGTTCGTTTTCTTTTTGCAATAAAATCGTTAATTCGATTAATTCTGAAACTTTATTTGTTCCAAATCGTAGAAATTAAGGAAGGCAGTTACATAGCAACCTTTACAATTTTTCGAAAGGATGATGCAAGCATGATGGAATTTATCGGATTAATCATCTCCGGTATCATTTTGTTTATATTATTAGTGGCTGGTGGGATTGGCTTTTTTATTTTCAAAAGAAGATACAAAACCGCTAGCTCAAACCAAGCGCTGATTATTACAGGACCAAAACTAGGCGATGCTGAAAAAGACAATCGAATCTTCGTAGATGACAACGGCCGCAGTATGAAAATTGTACGCGGTGGCGGGATACGATTAAAGCTATTCCAAACAAGTACACCGATTGATCTAACATCATTTCAATTAGAAATTGCTTCACCAAAAGCCTATACCTCAGAAGGTGTTCCAATTAGAGCGACAAGTGTCGCAGAGATTAGTATTGGAAGTAAACTTGAAATTGTCGCGAACTATGCAGAAAAATTTCTAGGTAAGCCTCAAAAAGAAAAAGAACGTGAATTAAAAGAAGTTCTTGAAGGACACCTTCGCGCCATCATTTCTTCCCTTACAGTCGACGAAATTTACAAAGACTTCAATTCAGTGAACAAAAAAGTGAAAAACATTGCTGAAGAAGATCTTAAAAATCTTGGTTTTGAAATTACGTCGTTTGCTTTAAAAGAATTAAAAGATGACGATGAAGAGAATGGATATCTAGAAGCGCTTGGGCGTCCAAGAATTGCGGAAGCACGAAAAGACGCTGATATTGCGGAAGCAAATGCAAGACGTGAAACCCGTATGCATAAAGCCAAAACAGATCAAGAAGCAGAAGAAGATGAGATTAGACGACAAATTGAGATTGCACGCTCTCAAAAAGACAAAGATGTGAAAGAAGCCGAGTACAAAGCTGAAATTGAACAGGGGCGCGCACGTTCTGAACAGTCTTACAACCTAGAACAGGCGAGATTAAATCAGAAAGTAAAAGAAGAAGAGATGCAAGTTCAGTACATTGAACGTCAACGTCAAGTGGAATTGGAACAAGAGGAACAGAAGCGTCGAAAAACTCAGGCTGATTCAAATGCATACGATATTCGTGCAAATGCCGAAGCAGAAGCAGAGCGCGATCGTATTGATGGACAAACAAAAGCTGATATTGAAAAGCAAAAAGGACTAGCTGAAGCGGAAGTTATTAGAGAACGTGGCCGAGCGGAGGCAGAAGCAAAAGAATTAATGGCTCAAGCAATGGAAAATTACGGTGATGCTGCGATTATTGAAATGCTTGTTGACATGTTGCCGAAATATGCACACGAAATTGCTCAGCCGCTATCTCAGATTTCAGAAATGAAAGTGATTGATCTAGGAGGTAGTAATAGTAGTGGTTCAACCAAAATAACCGATAACGTCACGAAAACAATGACAGGTCTTCAAGCAAGTCTGAAGGAATCAACGGGAATGGATTTGAAAGCTATGTTAGAAAGCTTTGTTTCTAGAGGGCAATACGACTCTTTCTCCGCTAATGATCAAGTTAATGATCAAGACTCTAAAGATGAGAAAGAAGAGGACCCCAGCACATATGATAGCCAATATGAAGTCGCCACCGCTTATGAAGAAGAGAATGAAAAAGAAGCACAAGAAAATATTGAACAATCGGAAGAAGAAAACAAGTAACACTGTTAAAGTCTGGCAAAAGCCAGGCTTTTCTTTTTGACTTATTGCTATAAGAATTGACGTTATGAAAACAGTAATGATAAAGTAATGAGAGTATTATCAGAAAAGTGTTAATTTTACATAAGAGTGGAGGAAAGCTATATGAAAATCGTATCTTTGCTTTCAACATTTCTAGACGACGATCAAATTAGTGTTAATGCAACGATTCTCGAACAACATAGCAAAGATGAATCTTATCATACGCCACACGATCCGGACGTTGTTGTTTTCCCAAGAACAACCGAGCAAGTAAGTAAAATTATGAAAGCGGCCAATGAGCATAGGATTCCCATCGTGCCATTTGGCTTGGGATCTAGTCTTGAAGGGCATGTGATTCCATATCATGGCGGTATTTCAATTGATTTTCAATTGATGAACCAAGTTCTCGAAGTTCGACCAGAAGATTTTCTAGTACGCGTCCAACCAGGTGTCACACGTTCACAATTAAATAAAGAATTGAAAAAACACGGTCTCTTTTTCACAGTAGATCCAGGTGCGGATGCAACGTTAGGTGGCATGGCCTCAACAAATGCAAGCGGAACCACTTCAGTACGGTATGGTGTAATGCGTGATCAGGTTCGAGACATGGAAGTTGTTCTTGCCGATGGACGGGTCATCCATACCGGTAGCATGACTGCAAAGTCTTCATCAGGTTACCATTTAAATGGCCTTTTTGTAGGCTCAGAAGGGACACTTGGGACATTTACAGAATTAACACTCAACGTAAACGGCATACCAGAAGCTACGCTTGCAGGGCGAATCGTTTTTCCAACTGTAGAGCGAGCTGTAGCCACCGTTACTAATATTCTTCACGCAGCCATTCCGGTCGCTAGAATCGAACTAGTAGACGCACGCTCAGTACAACAGGTGAACAAAACAAATGAAACCAACTATATCGAAAAACCAACGTTATTTGTTGAATTTCATGGTAATGAAGCGGGGTTAAATCAAGATGTTACCTTTGCCAAAAGCATCGCAGAAGACAATGATTGCGAAGAATTTATATTTGAGCACGATACGAAGAAAAGAGCGCTTCTTTGGGAAGCGCGACATAATCTTGCTTACTCCTTTAGTCATGGTTCTCCAGGAAAAAAGATGATGGTAACAGATGTATGTGTTCCCATTTCAGAGTTAACTGGCGCCATTCTCGATGCACGAAAAGCCATCGAGAAATTTGATTTAGACGGAGCTCTACTGGGGCATGTAGGGGACGGGAATTATCATGCTATTGTGATGATTAATCCCGATGACCCCATTGAACTTGAAAAGGCAAACAAGCTAAACCAACACCTAGTGCACTATGCTCTAGATCGTGGCGGAACTTGCACTGGTGAGCATGGGGTAGGTACTGGCAAAGCTCAGTATCAGCAAAAAGAACATGGAGGTTCTCTCGAAGTCATGCTGGCATTGAAGAAAACGCTTGACCCTAATGGGATCCTAAATCCGGGGAAAATTTTCGTGACTGATCAAGTTTCATTCTAGATATGAAAGACCGTTCAAACAACTGAACGGTCTTTTTAATTTGAATCCTAAAAGGAACTAGTTGTCTTCTTCGAGAAGTAAGTGTAGTACAAAATGTAAGCGATTTCACTTATGTGTTTTTTAGGAGGACGAGAAATGACGATGACGAAAATTGCTGTTGTTGGGGCAGGTACAATGGGAAAAGGGATTGCTTTCTCAGCTGCAGCTGCAGGGCTTTCAGTGAAAATGCACGATGTTAGTGACGAGGCTTTGAAGCAAGCACAGATCTATGTAAAAGACCAATTTGAACGTTTGGTCAAGAAAGAGAAAATAACAAGAGAGCAAGCAACAAAAAGATTCAAAGGAATACAATTCACACACGAATTGAAAGAAGCCGTCTACGATTGTGATCTTGTGATCGAAGCAGTCCTTGAGGTAATGGAATTAAAAACAAGCATTTTTAAACAACTAGATGAGTTTGCTCCAGCTCACGCTATTCTTGCAACAAACACTTCGACAATGAGTCCAACCGAAATTGCCGCACAAACCATGCGCCCTGATCAATGTCTTGCTCTTCATTTTTTTAATCCGGTACCAAAGATGAAGCTCATTGAAGTCATTTGTGGGCTGGAAACATCTGAAGATACCATTGATAAAGCGATGCGGTTTGGAGAAACCATTGGAAAAGAATGCGTAAGAATCAATGAGTTTCCAGGCTTTGCAGTTAGTCGTATGAATTGTCTAATTGGCAACGAAGCGATGAATATGGTGATGGAAGGTGTAGCTACACCCGAAGACATTGATAAAGCCATGAAACTTGGTCTAAATCATCCAATGGGTCCTCTTGAACTAGCTGATCTTGTTGGTCTTGATACTCGAGTACGCAATATGGAGTACTTATACAAAACGCTAGGTGAAAAATATCGACCCTGTCCCATTTTAATAAAGTACGTAAAGGCAGGAAGACTTGGGCGAAAAAGCGGAAGAGGCTTTTATACATATTAATAGAAAGAAGGGTTAAGATTGGACTTTCAACTCGATCAAGACATCGAATATTTAAAAACGACTGTCCGAAACTTTGTAGAAAACGAAGTAGAAAAAGTGGCCATGACCATTGAGCGTGAAAATCAAATACCAGAACACATTATCGAGATGTCAAAAGAATTAGGTCTATTCGGTCTTAGTATTCCAGAAGAGTATGGCGGACTTGGAATTGGAATGGTTGGAAAATGCGCTCTATATGAAGAATTAGGTAAAACGCATAACGGGTTTACTACTTTAATTGGAGCACATACGGGAATTGGTTCGGTTGGAATTGTTGAACTTGGTAATACGGAACAAAAGGAATATTATTTACCCGAAATGGCACGAGGAAACATGATCGGAGCCTTTGCTCTTACTGAGCCATCTGCAGGATCAAATGCCTCTAACTTGAAAACGACAGCCGTCAAACAAGGTGATAAATATATTCTAAACGGTACGAAGCATTACATTACTAACGCAACAGAAGCGAGCGTTTTTACCGTAATGGCTGTAACTGATCCTTCACAAGGTACGAAGGGGATTACATCCTTTATCGTTGAAAAAGATTTCCCTGGCTTTCAAGTTGGTGCAGTTGAAGAAAAAATGGGGTTAAAAGGGTCACATTCAGCTGAGCTTATCTTTGATCATTGTGAAGTACCAGAGGAAAATGTTCTTGGAAAAGTAGGAGAAGGATATGTTAATGCATTAAAAATTTTGGCAAATGGTCGTGCAGGCCTCGCTGCTCGTAATCTTGGATCTTCCCAAAAGCTATTGGACTTATGCATGTCTTACGTGGAGGAGCGCATCCAATTTGACGTGCCGATCATTGAACACCAAGCTGTTGCCCATATGGTAGCTGAAATGGGAGTTGAAATTGAAGCACTTCGATCTTTTACTTATCGTGTCGCATGGATGGTTGAAGAAGGAAAAAAGGTCATTAAGGAAGCGGCAATGTTAAAGCTGTATGGATCTGAAGTATACAATAGAATCGCCGACAAGGCTCTACAAATTCACGGGGGGCTCGGTTACATTTCAGATTATCCGATTGAGCGATTTTTCCGTGACGCTCGGATCACCCGTATTTATGAAGGTACATCAGAAATTCAGAAAAACATCATTGCAGGTCAACTTCGTAAAGAATACAAATGAGGAGGTAAAAAGGAGTGGAAAACATCGTTATCGTAGAACCAGTTCGAACACCAGTAGGACGCTACGGTGGTGTCTTTAAAAATCTAAACTCTGGAAAGTTAGCTACCTATGCCATACAAGAAACACTAGCTCGATCAGGTCTCCCCCCTCACTTAGTAGAAGAAGTCATTTTAGGAGAAGTAAGACAAACAACCGAATCATCTAATGTAGCGAGAGTCGCTTCATTACGTGCTGGCATTCCTGAAACCTCTCCTGCATTTACAATCAATCGACTTTGCGCATCAGGTATGCAGTCTGTCGCCTCAGCAGTCCAACAAATTCAATCAAAGCAGTCATCTATTCTGATCGCAGGCGGAACAGAGAGTTTAAGTCAGGCTCCCATTTATTTAAGAAATAGCCGTTTCGGAGGAGACAAAACGCAATTAGTTGATTCTAATTCAGAAGCTGGACAACAGCCTGTTGAACAATATGGTTCTCATCTTGGCATGGGTATTACAGCAGAAAACGTAGCCGAACGTTACAACATATCGCGGGATGAACAAGATGCTTTTGCAGCAGAAAGTCAGCGACGAGCAGCAGAAGCGATTGAAAAGGGTAAATTTAGAGATGAAATTGTTCCGGTCGAAATTCAAAATCGTCGTCAAACGAATCTTGTCGATCAAGATGAACATCCTCGTCCAGGCACAACAATTGAGAAACTTGGCAAATTAAAACCAGTATTTAAAGAGAACGGAACGGTGACAGCTGGCAATTCTTGCGGGAGGAATGATGGAGCTGTTGCCATGCTTGTGATGACTGAAATAAAAGCAAAAGAATTAGAGCTTCAACCCATTGCTAGAATCGTTGATTGGGCAACTTCTGGGGTTTCTCCTGAGATAATGGGAATCGGACCAATTCCATCCTTTCGGAAACTTTTAGAACGCACAGGGAAAACGCTCGAGGAGATCGGTTTAATAGAGCTCAATGAAGCCTTTGCTGCTCAGGCACTCGCTGTTATTCGAGAACTTGAATTAGACATGAGCAAGGTAAACGTAAATGGAGGAGCTATAGCATTAGGTCATCCGCTCGGTGCTACAGGTGCTCGCATTCTAACCTCTTTGATATATGAAATGAAGAAGAGAAACGAACGCTTTGGAATCGCAACATTATGCGTTGGCGGTGGACAGGGCATGGCCATGATGGTAGAAAGTATAAACGGATAGACTCTTATCGGAGGCGGCATCTGCCGTCTTTTTTGATGCGTTGTTTGCACTTGGGTTCTATAATAAAAAGAAAGAGAATCACGGAAGGGGAATGGCATGCATATCAGGCCTTTTAAAGAAAACGATTTAATAGAAATGATTGATCTTTTTTATGACACTGTTCATTCTATTAACCGGAGAGACTATACAAACATACAGGTAAATGCCTGGGCTAATAAAACTGAACTTAATAGGCGTCATGCATCATGGGGAGAGGAATTCGAACGAAACTTCACTTATGTTGCTACCTTAGACAAACAGATCGTAGGATTTTGCGATTTAACCTCTTCAGGACTGCTTGACCGTTTATATGTTCATAAAGACTACCAAAGAAAAGGAATCGCTTCCGAGCTCTTAGAAAAAGTGCAACAGACCGCACGTTTGAACAATATGGAACAGCTTCATACGGAAGCAAGCATAACGGCAGTTCCGTTTTTTAGAGAGCAAGGATTTTCACTAGTAAAAAGTCAGCTAGTTGAAAAAAACGGTATCCAACTTAAAAATTTTCTCATGGCGAAGGAGTTATAGGCAATAGTGATGTTAAAAACTAGTTCGTATAGTTTTTAAATGTAACTAATATGTTAGTGAAAAAAGGATGATGGTGATGTCTCGAGAATTCACTACGCCTCAATACCCTAACGAGATGCTTAATATCATTAAGAATGGATTGAAAAAATCGTCTTCACCAACGAACGTTATTGTTGTGGGAGCTGGCGTTGCAGGACTAGTATCAGCATCCTTGTTAAAGAAGGCCGGTCATCGAGTTACCATTCTAGAAGGAAACGATCGTGTTGGCGGGAGGGTTTACACTCTTAGAAAACCATTTACAGATGATAATTATCTTGATGTTGGCGCTATGCGTATTCCTACAACTCACAAATTAACGTATGAATATATCAGAAGATTTCAACTTAAAATGAATCGCTTCGTGAATTCCTCTCCAAGAGATATCATTTATGCTAATGGAGTTAGAACTACAAGAGAAAAATACGAAGCAGACCCTGATATCCTTCAATTTCCCGTTGAACCTCACGAAAAAGGAAAAACCGCTACGGAATTATTTTTATCAGCAGTTAATCCATTTTTACTGCTTTATAAAGAAGGTGACGCTCAACAAAAGAAATTCATTCGTAAAAAATTTGATCAGTATTCAATGGAGAATTTTCTTCGCTTCAATCCCATTGGTCCTTCGCTATCTCCAAATGCTGTTCGAATGGTTAAAGTACTTTTAGGCATTGAAGGATTTTCGGAACTATCCTTTATCGACATTCTAACCGATATCGTAAATACTGTTTTTAATACTGACATGGAATTTAACGAAATTACTGGTGGAAATGATCAATTGCCTCGGTCTTTTCTACCTGAGCTAGAAGAGAATCTCTTGTTAAATCAAAAAGTACACCGCCTCATTCAAAGACCACAAAGTGTTCAAATTCAGACGAGGAATCAACAAACAGGAATTATTGAAAAGTTTAACAGCGATTATGTTCTTATGACTGTGCCTTTTTCAGTGTTTCAATTTATAGAAGTTTATCCGTACCGTTCTTTTTCATTTGATAAATGGAAAGCAATCCGTGAGTTGCATTATGTAGCTTCTATTAAAATTGGGATTGAATTTAAAGACCGATTTTGGGAAAAAGAAGGGTTGAATGGTGCAAATACCATTTCGGATTTTCCTAATCGCTATACGTATACACCTAGTCGCACAGGTAATGAGCCAGGAGCTGGAGTCTTACTAGCAAGTTATAGCTGGGAAGATAACGCGATGTTATGGAATAGCTTAAATGATGATCAAAAAATCACACAATCCCTTGAAGATCTTGCAAAAATACATGGACCTAAAGTATTTGATGAGTACTTGACGAGCGCATCATTTAGCTGGAGTCAAAATCAATTCTCAGGAGGTTGCTTTACACTCTTTAAACCGAATCAAATTACCGAATTTGAAAGCATCGTAAAAAAACCTGAAGGAAGAGTTCACTTTGCAGGTGAGCACACATCAGATTTCCACGGGTGGATTGAAGGAGCAGTTGAATCTGGTGTTAGAGCGGCATTTGAAATCAATGAGCGCACGTTATAAATCCTTTTAATCTCATTTAACAGATCGCTCAATGTTCATAATACTCTTTTGTGAAACCAATGGCTGCAATGGCTGCCCCTGCAGTTTGACCATAACTTCCAATGGCAAGAATCTGTTGTCCCATCTTCTTATTTCCATTCTTCACATACAGAAGCCCAATAGCTTCAATAGCAATGGCAAACGATTGAATCGTTTGCCCGGTTGTGATGAGCTCTGCATAGAAGGCTTCACTTATACTCGAGCTTTTTGCTTCGAAAGCAGCTCCAGCTGATTGAATAATATCTCCCATAATGTCAATATTCAGCGCTTCTTCATCAGTCCCCGTTACAATTCCTGATCCACCAAGAACATTTGCAATATTACCAGCAGACTGTAACCATGCTCCGAGCGTTCCAAACGTTTCATTCTCATTAGAAGTCAAGCTGCTTCTTCCGATAGCTTGAAGAGAGTTCCCCGTTGCTTCGACGCCATTCCCAATTACATAAAGGTCTCCTCCGATATCCTCCATAAGTGAGTCAGCTTCATTTGCTGCAACAATTGTATTCCCAATAGAGGCAATAGCTGCACCTATCGTCTGGATCCACGCTCCCGAAAGAATGAGGAATTCTCCGTACACCTCCAATACTAAACACGCTCCTTTTCATACTTTTATCCTATTCGTTTGATTTGCATTGTGACCAAAGTCGATCGTCTAATTTAGACCACCAAAGAAGGAGGGACTCCCACAATCCGCTTTCCATTATTAGGGATTAAAACCAATCGATCTACCTAGCAAAACCGACTTTATTTTTCAGTGAGAATGGTTCTCAAGTATCATTGACTATGATAATCATTCTCACTTATCATGAATAGTGTAAGATAATGAAAATCATTATCAATTAGTAAAGGAGTTCTCAACATGATGATTCAAGAATTAAATACAAAT
Source organism: Anaerobacillus sp. QJM3NY_17 (assembly GCF_056173665.1). Taxonomy (NCBI): domain Bacteria; kingdom Bacillati; phylum Bacillota; class Bacilli; order Caryophanales; family Bacillaceae; genus Anaerobacillus; species Anaerobacillus sp. QJM3NY_17. The sequence goes on from NZ_CM149685.1 coordinate 2,199,744, forward strand.
CAAACACTACTCGACCAACAAATGAAAAGAGAGTCCAATGCAAGATCTTATCCAAGAAGAATACCAATTGCCATTAATGAGGCAGAAGGGATTTTTGTTACTGACATGGAAGGAAAGCGATATTATGATTGCTTAGCTGGTGCTGGTACTTTAGCTCTTGGTCATAACCATCCCGTTACTATAGAAGCCATGCAGAAAGTCCTTCATGATAAAAGGCCTTTACATACGTTAGATATTACAACACCAATAAAAGAAGAGTTCGTGAATGAAATATTTTCAAATTTACCCGGAGATTTCGCAGAGCGTGCCAAAATACAATTTTGTGGACCAACAGGAGGCGATGCGATAGAAGCCGCCTTAAAATTAGTGAAAACTGCGACAGGGAGAAGTAGTATCCTTACGTTTCAAGGAGGATACCACGGTTCAACACATGGAACAATGGCGATTAGTGGTAATCTCGGTCCCAAAAAAAACGTCCAAGGTTTAATGCCAGATACTCATTTCATGCCATACCCGTATTCGTATCGTTGTCCATTTGGTATGAAGGAAAGCAAAGGACACAAAATTTCTAGTACTTATATTGAAAATCTATTAGATGATCCGGAGAGCGGCATTTTACCCCCGGCCGCTATGATTCTAGAAGTTGTTCAAGGCGAAGGTGGTTCCGTACCTGCACCAATCGAATGGCTACAGGAAATGAGAAGAATAACAAGCGAGCGAGGTATTCCTCTTATTATTGATGAAATCCAAACGGGAATAGGACGAACAGGAAAAATGTTCGCATTCGAACATGCAGGGATCGTACCAGATGTCATTGTCCTTTCTAAAGCAATTGGCGGCAGTCTCCCACTTTCGGTTGTTATTTACGATCGTGAACTCGATAAGTGGGAGCCTGGTGCTCACATTGGTACATTCAGAGGAAATCAAATGGCAATGGCAGCCGGAACAGCCTTATTGAAATTTATTAAAGAACAGAGACTTGATATTCATGCAGCAACGATGGGAGAAAAAATGCTTTCTGCCTTACAAAAGCTCCAGGTGAATTTCCGTGAAATTGGAGACGTAAGGGGAAGAGGGCTAATGATCGGTGTTGAAATAGTAGATCCTACACAGCCCCAGTCTTCATCAGGAAGCTATCCTTCTCAACCTGCGTTAGCTAGCAGGATTCAGAAAGAATGCTTTGACAGAGGATTGATTTTAGAAGTTGGAGGTCGTAACGGAAGTGTAGTAAGGCTACTCCCGCCACTGATTATCACGAACGAACAAGTTTTAGAAGTACTCAGCATTTTTGAGGAAGCAGTTAAGGCTGCTGTTGAAAGTTTATGATAAATGCAGTTGAAAAGAATCCTCCTGATATTTCAAAAGAGAAAATGTATGATTCCCTTTTCCTTCACAACAGTGAGAAAGGACAAGAAGCTTTCCGGGAACAAATGCACGAAATGACGAACATAATTTGCGAGACCTTTTGTGAAGAAAATGCGCCGTTCACCGGAAAGGAGCCACAAACGATTGAAAAGGAAGTTGAAGAACTTTTCGATTTTCATAGCTCAAATCAAGATTTTACTGCATTACTAAACGAGCTTAAGGCTCCTCTATTCAAAAATAACCTGCAAATTTCTCATGAAAAAAGCCTGGCTCATTTGCAATGCCCACCGCTTATACCTGCCATAGCTGCTGAACTCGCAATAAGTGTGTTCAATCAATCACTTGATTCATGGGATCAAAGTCCTTCTGCTACGTACCTTGAAGAGGGAATGATTAAGTGGCTCGCAGGTCAATTTGGTTATTCATCAAATGCTGACGGCACATTTACAAGTGGGGGGACACAATCGAACTACACTGGTCTTCTTCTAGCTAGAGATGCATGTTGTTTAAGCTTATGGGGGCAAAATGTTCAGAAAGATGGATTACCAGAAGAGTTTCATAAATTAAGGATTCTTTGCTCAGAGGAGGCACATTTCACTATACAAAAATCAGCTGTTCAGCTTGGATTAGGAGAAAAAGCAGTAATAAAAGTTAAAACAGACAAACATCACAGAATGTCGGTATCGCATTTACAGTACCAATTAGCTGAATTAAAAGCTCAACACCTTGTTCCTTTTGCACTAGTTGGAACTTGTGGCACAACTGATTTCGGAAGCATAGATCCGTTAGATGAACTAGCCGCAATCGCTCATGAAGAAGCGTTATGGTTTCATGTGGATGCCGCTTTTGGAGGCGCGCTTATTCTTTCCGAATCTCATAAGTCAAAGCTAGGAGGAATTTGTTATGCCGATTCGCTCACAGTCGATTTTCATAAGCTCTTCTATCAGCCCATTTCATGTGGGGCTTTCCTAGTGAAGAACAAAGAATCGTTCCGATTTTTAAATCACCATGCTGATTATTTAAATCCACTAGAAGATGTTGAAGCGGGGATTCCTAACCTGGTGAACAAATCGATTTTAACTTCCAGAAGATTTGACGCCTTTAAGCTCTTTCTTTCATTAAAAACGATAGGTACAAACCTGTTCGGAGAAATGATTGATTATACTTTTATCCTTGCTCAAGCAACTGCGGAATACCTTTCATTTCAGGATGATATAAAAGTTGAAAACCTTTCTCCAGAACTCAACACTGTTATCTTTCGTTATGAACCTCAAGATTTCAGTACTGATCGATGCAAATTAAATCGTAAAATACAGCAAGAATTGTTGTATGAGGGCAGAGCGGCCATAGCCAAGACTTCTGTTAATGGCCAAACCTTTTTGAAGTTCACCATACTAAACCCTAGAACCAAAATGAAGCACATCCAAGAGATCGTGGATGACATTCGTACACTCGGAAGGAAATGGAGGGAACACACGTGATCAGCGCTAAAAAGATCGCAGAACAGGCGACTATGCAAAGCTTTCTGAATTGTTATTTACGTGAAACAGGAAACTACTCAGAAATACCAAAACCTGAAGATTTATCTACAACCTTATCTCAGAAATTCATTTCCTGCCTACTAGAAAATCAGGGCATAGAGATGATCTTCCCCGTTTCTTATTGGTCCTTAACAGAGCGGCATATTTTTCAGTTCCCATTATATTACCGGTCATTAAATGGTACTTTTCATACTCTTGACTATGTGACATTAACAACACTGATTGTAAAGGAACTACTAATTGACCAAAACCGAACGGATGCAGAAGATGAATTGGTTCTGCGAGTGATGTTGAGCTGTCAAAGCATGACAACTTACATTGGAAAGCGATTCGAAGACAGAGGAAAATTAACCGATGAAGATTTTGATTACATTGAAGCAGAACAGTCTTTACTTTTTGGTCACTTAATGCACCCGACGCCAAAAAGCAAACAAGGTTTAACACACGAGGAGGATGAATTGTTTTCTCCAGAACTGAAAGGTGAATTTCAGCTTCACTATTTTAGTGTTCACCCTTCATTGATCAATGAAGATTCCAGTTTGCAGCTACAAGCAAGCGAGCTTATTAAAGAAGAGTTAAAAAGTGGAGAAGTAGATCCAGAATGGCTCCATCAATTTAAGGAGCGTGTTCTAGTGCCAATGCACCCTCTTCAAGTAAACTCACTTCTAAAAAAAGAAGAAGTGCTTGAACACATTCAAAAAGGATCGCTTGATTATCTAGGACCAGTAGGGCGCATGTATACAGCAACATCTTCCTTTAGAACTGTGTACAGCTCTTTATCTAGATTCATGTTTAAATTTTCAGTTCCGGTAAAAATCACAAATTCACTACGACTAAATCAACAGAAAGAGCTAGATCGTGGCGTAGAGGTTTCTAGACTTTTACAAACGCAATTAGGTGAAAAATTAGCAAATAATCATCCTAACTTTAAAATTATCCAGGATCCAGCTTATCTCAATATCAACATTACTAATCTTGAGTCTGGTTTCGCCGTTATGTTTAGAGAGAATCCTTTCTACGAAAATAGTGATAATACAAGCCTCGTAGCAGCACTATGCCAGGATCATGCATACAGTGGCAAGTCACGTATTTATTCCGTCATTACTGCTATTGCTAGAAGAGAGGGACGTGCGATAGAAGAAGTAAGTGTCGAGTGGTTCGATCGTTATCTCGACATATCACTTGATCCGATGCTTTGGCTTCACCAACATTATGGCATTGCACTAGAAGCACACCAGCAAAATGCTGTTGTTAAGCTTAAAGAAGGATATCCATCTACATTCTATTATCGAGACAATCAAGGATATTATTTTAGTGAGTCCAAGTCTGAAGAACTAGCGCAGCTCCTGCCTAATTTGAATGAGAAGAGCGATACTATTTGTTCCGATGACGTAGCAAATGAACGCTTTCGCTATTACTTCTTTTTTAACAACTTATTCGGATTAATCAATGCATTTGGTGTAAACGGATTAATTGAAGAAAAGCATCTTATGGATCTCCTGAGAGAACGACTCTCTCATTATTTAGCTATACAGTCATCACCTCTCATTAAAAGTTTACTTGAGGATCCTGTTCTTCCTTGTAAAGCGAATCTCTTAACTCGCCTCTATGATATGGATGAGCTTATTGGATCAATGGCTACACAATCAGTGTATACGATGGTCCGAAATCCGATCGCTCAGGAGGTTACAGTTAGGCATGGCAATGGACTTTAATGTATTCGATCAAAAATTACAAAAAACGATCTCTTTTGCTAAGGTGAGCTACGAACGCGATGTCGAGATGATTCACTCTTGGATGAACGAAGAGCATGTGCATCCTTTCTGGCAATTAAATATACCGATTAACTCATTTCGAAATCATTTACAAAAGGCACTAAAAGATACACACCAGACGCTTTATCTAGGTTTTATCAATGAGGTGCCAATGAGCTACTGGGAAGCTTATTGGGTAAAGGAAGATATCATTGAAGGATCTTATGAGAACAAGCCATATGACCAAGGCATCCATCTCTTGATCGGTCATACAGACTATTTAGGACTAGGATATTCCCTTCACCTTCTACGTGTAATGGTTTCTATACAATTGAAAGAGAAGCGGACAGAGAGAATCGTAGCAGAACCAGATATACGTAATAAAAAAATGATTCATATATTTGAGAAGTGTGGATTCACTCCACAAAAACCAATTGATCTACCGGATAAAACAGGCTTATTAATGATTTGTGAGCGGAAGCAGTTTGAAAGGAAGTGGGGAAATGCCTGAATACGTCTACGATGCAATTGGTATCGGTATTGGACCATTTAATTTAGGTCTAGCTGCTTTAACAGATGAAATGGACGATTTGGATATTCTTCTATTTGACCGAAAAAAAGAATTTGATTGGCATCCAGGTATGCTCATCGAAGGAACCACATTGCAGGTGCCATTTTTCGCGGATCTTGTAAGCATGGCTGACGTTAAAAACAAATATAGTTTTCTTAACTACCTGCAGGTTCATGGTCGTATGTATCACTTTTATTTTTTAGAAAAGTTTCATATTCCGAGAAAGGAATACAATCACTACTGTAAATGGGTGAGTGATCAGCTAAATTCATGCCGATTTGGATATGAAGTCACTGAAGTTTCATCATATGAAGCATCCGAGGAAGAATTCATTTATGCTGTTCACGTCCAGGATGTGAAAACGCTAGAAACCGACACGTTCTTGGCCAGGCATCTGGTCATGGGAATAGGCTCAGTACCTGCAGTACCAGAACATTTTAAACCTGCGCTTGGAGAAACCGTCTTTCATTCATCAGAGTTCATAGAGAAGAAACCAAAGGCTTTACAAGGAAAATCCATTTCAGTCATTGGATCAGGCCAAAGTGCAGCTGAGATTTTTTTAGATCTAGCAAAAGAACAGGAGCATCATGACTACCATCTTAGCTGGTACACAAGATCAAACGGTTTTTTCCCAATGGAGTACTCCAAACTAGGACTTGAATATTTTTCACCAGATTACACCGAATTCTTTTACGATCTTCCGCAAGAAAAAAAAGACAAAGTGATTGAAAAACAAGACTTACTTTACAAAGGGATTAGTGCAGAAACGATTTCAGAAATCTATGACGTATTATATGAACGATCTATTGGTAATCAACGCTCCCCCTTACACTTACAGGCTATGAGTGAGGTAAATCAACTAGAGATGAAAGGGGAGGTGTGTTTTGGCAAGGGACGCCACACGATTACAAATGAACCATTTGATTTCGAATCTGAAATCATTGTGCTTGGTACTGGATATAAACAGACCGTTCCAACTTTCTTACCCGAATCTTTTTTACTTAGGGACGAGAATGGCCGCCCGACGATTACGAAAGATTACCGCTTAATGACGAAAGATTCCAATCAGAACAATATATTCATTCAAAACGGAGAGCTACACACTCACGGAGTTGGTGCGCCCGACCTTGGTCTCGGAGCACACCGAAATGCTGTCATCATCAATCAAATCTCCAATAGAGAAGAATACCCCGTGCAGTCACATAACGTTTTTCAATCTTTTGGAATCGCCAAACAACCTGCTCTTACAACAAACTAGAAGGAAAGTGGTGAACGTATGTATTCTCAAAACGAACTAGATACTGTTCTTACTAAACAAAACTGGACACTTGTTAATACAAAACTCTTAGCAAAAATGATTTCAGAATTTATGTACGAAGATATGATCTCACCTCAACTCGTTCAAGAGAAAGATAGCTATACCATCTATGAACTTCGAGTTTCAGACAAGAAATCATACTCATTCCATGCGATTCCCCGCCAATTTGATAGCTATGATGTTGACTGCAAATCCATTCGCATACTAGATAATGGGAATGAGGTAGAAGTGAGTGCCGTTGGCTTCCTCCTTGATATCAAACCCTTAATAGGCATGTCATCGGAAACAACAGCTCATTTAATAAAGGAAATTAGTCAAACTCTCATTGCAGATGCTCATCTGTTAAATAAGCGAGTTTCATCAGACAAATTGATTACTGAAGACTACGCTAATCTTGAAGGCTACATGACTGGACATCCCTGGATCACGTATAACAAAGGGAGAATTGGGTTCGGGTATGATGATTATTTAGCATATGCTCCTGAACACCAAAACGAAGTAACACTTTCATGGATTGGCGTTAGTCGACACATTAGCTCATTTCAATCTATTGAGAAATTTACCTTCGAAAAACTAGTAAACTATGAATTAAGTGATCAGGATCGTTCTACATTCCACAATATATTAGAAAAAAAGATTGATGATCCTAATCAATACTTCATGATGCCTGTCCATGAGTGGCAGTGGAAAAACATTTTGGTTCAGAATTTTGCAGAGGAGATTGCAAACCAAACGATCATACCGCTTGGTCAATCCAGTGATCGTTATCTCCCACAACAGTCCATTCGGACATTTGTTAACAAATCCAATCCAAACAAGCATCATGTAAAATTACCGATGAGCATACTAAATACACTTGTATATAGAGGATTACCCGCAGAACGTACTCTTATTGCTCCGAAAATAACTGAATTCATTAAAGGCATCTATGATAAAGACTCCTTTTTAAAAGATGAATGTAGAGTGATTTTACCAGGTGAAATTGCGAGTATTAATGTGAATCATTCCTATTATAATCAATTGGAGAATGCCCCATATCAGTACAAAGAAATGCTTGGCGTTATTTTTAGAGAAAGTATCTATACTTATCTCGAGGACGGTGAACAGGCGATTACTTTAGCAGCACTTCTATACGAAGACCATGATGGGAAGCCCTATGTAAAGAGCTTGATTGAGAAATCTGGAATGTCTACAGAAGAATGGATGACGCAATTTTTTGATGTCACTATGAAGCCATTGCTCCATTATTTGTACCAATATGGAACAGTCTTTTCTCCTCACGGCCAAAACACTATTCTTGTTCTAAAAGATTCCAAACCATCACGCCTTGCAATTAAAGATTTCGTAGATGATGTCAATATTAGTGATCAACCATTCGAGGAGCTTAATTATCTTACAGAGGAATTAAAAGATGTGCTTCGGAGTGAACCACCTGAGGGACTGACCCAATTTATATTTACAGGCTTATTCATCTGTCACCTCCGTTATTTATCGAACATTTTAGTAAACGGTGAGTTAATGGAAGAACAGAATTTCTGGGAAAAACTAGCGGAATCAATTCTTTCGTATCAATCAAGGTTCCCACAACTAGAGAAGCGTTTTGAGTTATTTGATTTCTTTAAACCTACATTCACTAAGCTTTGCCTTAATCGAAATCGCATGGTAGATGAGGGCTATTCAGTAGGAGAAGATCGACCTCATGCATCTGAATTTGGTGAAGTTAGAAATGCACTAAGTCACTATAAAAAAATCACAAAATAACTGAGAGACGGGGCCCGCCCGTCTTTTTTTGGAAGTGAGAAGAGTGACATACGTATGGTGTAGAGATGATTTGAAAGGTTGAACAATTTCGTTCCAATCATTGAATGATCAAGCTATAGAGCAACTTCATTTAGAGAACGTTACATTCAAAAACAAATATGAAAGCGGTTTAAACAACGATTTAAAGGGAAATTACCATGTAATGTCAACTCGAGTTAATGGAGGCGAAAGAATGAAATATCGACAGTTAGGTCATACAGACTTGCAAGTAAGTGAAGTTAGTTTCGGAACGTGGGCAATTGGCGGAGCATGGGGGAAAACAAATGACAAAGAAGCGCTCGATTCTCTACAACATGCTATACATGCTGGCGTGAATTTTTTTGATACAGCAGATGTATATGGAGATGGACATAGTGAAGAACTCCTTGCTAAAGCAACAAAAGGGATGGAAGATAAAATTCACATCGCAACGAAATTTTGTCGTGCAGGAGACATATACGATTCTGTCAACTATTCAGAACAAAGTGTTCGTGCTTATTGTGAAGCGAGCTTAAGGCGCTTGGAACGAGATCAAATTGATCTTTTTCAAATTCATTGTCCACCAATCGACATCCTTAAGGAAGGTCAGGTGTTTGAGGTATTGGACAAATTGAAAGCCGAAGGTAAAATACGCTATTATGGTGTAAGTGTTGAAACAGTTGAGGAAGGACTATTATGTCTCAAGTATCCTGGCGTAAGTACTCTGCAGGTTATTTTTAATATATTTAGGCAAAAGCCGTTAGAGGAACTTTTTCCAAAAGCTTATGAACAAGGCGTTGGCATTCTTACGCGGGTGCCGCTGGCCAGTGGTTTATTAACTGGGAAATTCAAGAAAAACACTTCCTTTGAAGATGATGATCACCGAAACTTTAATCGGAATGGAGAAGCCTTTAATGTAGGCGAAACGTTTGCGGGACTTGAATTTGAAAAAGGTGTAGAGCTAAGCGATGAAATCAATTGGATTGCTCGCGACCGAGAGAGTATGACGACTGCTGCGCTAAAATGGATTCTTGAACATAAAGAAGTCTCTTGTGTTATCCCTGGTTTTAAAAACATTCAACAAGTAGAACAAAACCTCAAAGCCACAGAGGTTCCTAACTTTTCCAGGGAAGAAATGGAGAAGATTGCTAGCTTCTACCATCAAGAAGTGCATGAAATGATTAGAGGGGCTTATTAATAACCGAAAGGAGTTCAAACGATGGATAAACCAATCGAAATATCAAACATTCGTATTGAGCAAGATAAAGATAAAAGCCGTCGCGCATATATTGCGGATTTCAAAGAACCGATTCACTACGGCGTGCATGGTGGGGTGAAAGATTTTTATCAAGCGTCACCTGAGGTGGAACAACCGTCAACCCTTGATCACATCGTTGCTGCTGCAGGCGGCTGACTAACAGGGACATTGTCCGGTGCGCTGGAGGCGCGCCAAATACCTAGTTTTCCAAACAAACTATCTGGTCAATTCGAAGGATTGATCGAAGCGCCTGAGGGTGTCCTCAAAATCACTAAAATAAAATGTCATTATAAATTAATCATACCAGAAGGGAAAAGAGAAGCTGCAGAAAGGGCACTTCATGTATTTGAGCGTGGTTGTCCTGTTGCACAAACGCTCAAGGGCTGTGTTGCTTTCGAGCATGATTGGGAGATTATAGAAGAATAAGAAAAGAGCTGATGAAGAAGTCCTTCATCAGCTCTTTTCAATTTGTAGAATCATAGAAGCATTTCCTAAATTAAAACACCTGCTCTGAAGGATTCAACTCACTTCAATTGAATCTGCGAGGTTAATAAACTCTTTGACCGCATAAGGCAAGTATTTATTCTTTTTCCAAATCAGCCCAAGTTCGAGGCGAAGATTTGAGTGACGAAGCCTAATTGACGTAATGGAATCGTTTGGAATTGAAAGAGCGATTTTACTAGGTAGAAGGGCAAGGCCAAGCTTTGCTTCTACCATCTCGATCATAAAATCTTTCTGCGAACTGTGGCAAACGACATTCGGATGAAACCCCTGTTTCGAGCATTCTTCTACAATTCGATCATGTAACGAAAAATCATCACGAAATAAAATAAATGGCTCTGATGCAAGATCCGTTATATCGATTTCAGTGGATTCCGTTAAATGATGTTCATTGTGAACAACTACCATCAATGGATCAGAAATAACTTGAACCGTTTCCAAAGAACTGTTTTTTAAAGGGGTATTGCAAATTAGGCCAATATCGAGTGAGCCATCCTCAATCCCTTGCTTTATCGATTTTGATCCTACTTCCGTTAATAGAATTTCAACAAAAGGATATTTCGCCTTAAACTGACTAATTAACTTTGAAAAAAACGCAGCCCCGATAATAGGAGGAATACCTATTTTAATTTCACCCTTTTTAAGCTCTGTGAGGTCGGTTAATTCTGTTGTTAGATTACGAAAAGCACTTAGTACGTGATGCGCATTAATAAGGACAGCGTGACCCGCATCGGTTAATTCCAATTGCTTTGATCGATAGAAGAGCGGCACTCCAAGTTCTGCTTCCATATTTTTAATGGCTTTACTAATAGAAGGTTGGGACACGTGAAGACTAGTAGCAGCTTTTGTGAAACTTAATTGTCTAGCGACTTCAGAAAAATATTCCAAGTGACGAATTTCCATCAAAATACCTCCACACAGAGATTTTTTCAAAGGCTATGTTAGTGAACGCTGTTTTATTGGCTTATTTCTGATCGATCAAAACGATGCTATTTGAAAGAGCCAAAGTAGAGAATCATATATATAGCCAATGCACATTTCGAAAATTCTGAATTATAACCTGAAAGCATACCTAATATGCGATATATGTATTATATAAATAGCTTACTTTATTATAAGATAAGATATAACGAATGAACAGCACCATATAAGGTTCTGTCAAGCTTATGAGGGGGACAGGTAATGGAAAATTATAAGTCAATTGGTACTTTGCATGTTGCAACGGAACTCTATGAATTTATTAATGAAGATGTTATTCCTGGAACTGGCACTTCTTCTAGACAGTTTTGGAGTGGCCTTGGTGACATGATCACTGAACTGTCACCTATCAATAAACAGCTTCTACAAGTTCGAGAAGACCTACAACAAAAAATCAATGCTTATCACCTGAATAATCGAGCTGGTGACCTAGAAAGCTATAAAACGTTTCTTAAGGATATCGAATATCTTGAAGAAGAAATAAAGGATGTTAAAATTAGCACTCAATCGGTAGATGATGAAATTGCCATTCAAGCTGGTCCTCAGCTAGTTGTCCCCGTTAATAACGCTCGGTATGCGATTAATGCAGCGAATGCAAGGTGGGGAAGTCTTTATGATGCTTTGTATGGAACTGACGTTATTTCAGAAGATAACGAAGCATCAAAGAATACAGAATATAACCCAATCCGTGGCGAAAAAGTAATAACTTATGCAAAGCGTTTCCTAGATTCGGTCGTGCCACTAAAGGAAAGAAGTTACTCAGACATTAAACGATTTACTATACAGCAAGGGATGCTTAAGGTACACTTTACTGACAATGATGAAAGCGTTTTAATGAAAAGAGAGCAATTTGTAGGATATCTAGGCAGTGAAGAAAACCCCGAAGTCATTTTATTGAAAAACAATCAGATCCACCTTGAAATTCAAATTGATCGATCTCATCCAATCGGTAAAACAGATGTAGCAGGAATTAAGGATGTGTTTGTTGAATCTGCTATTACAACGATAATGGACTTTGAAGACTCTGTTGCAGCTGTTGATGCAGAAGACAAAGTCCTCGTCTATCGGAATTTTCTTGGCTTAATGAAAGGTGATTTACAATCATCTTTTTCTAAAGGTTCTAAGAAGATCGTTCGATCGTTGAATCCTGATCGCGAGTATACATCACCTGATGGAAAGATACTTTCTCTTCCTGGTCGATCCTTGATGTTTGCTCGAAATGTTGGACATTTAATGACAACGGACGCGGTTCTTGATCAATCAGGAAATGAAGTACCTGAAGGAATTATCGATGCCGTGATTACAGGATTAATCGCAAAGCACGATCTGAATAGAAATGGTCGATACCAAAACTCTTCCAAAGGATCCATCTATATTGTAAAGCCTAAAATGCACGGATCAAAGGAAGTTGCATTTGCTAATGAACTATTCAATCGAACAGAAGATTTACTTGAATTAGAGCGTTATACAATCAAAATTGGCGTGATGGATGAAGAACGACGTACTACCCTTAACCTCAAAAACTGTATAAACGAAGTAAAGGAACGCGTCGTATTTATTAACACCGGCTTCCTTGATCGAACGGGTGATGAGATCCATACGTCGATGGAAGCTGGAGCTGTTATACCGAAAGGCCAAATGAAAAACGCGACCTGGCTTCAAAGTTATGAAAAAGCAAATGTGGCTCATGGTTTAAACACAGGTTTTAGAGGAGTCGCACAGATTGGAAAAGGCATGTGGGCTATGCCAGATCTTATGGGTGAAATGATTGCACAAAAAGGTGCACAGCTTCAAGCTGGTGCGAGTACAGCTTGGGTACCCTCTCCAACAGCTGCAACCCTTCACGCCTTACATTATCATCAAACAAATGTGAGGGAATTCCAATATGAACTGGAGAAAAGGACACCAAATTATTTAAATGATCTTTTAGAAATTCCAGTTAATACAGAGAAGAAGTGGAGCGACAAAGAAATTGAGAAAGAACTCGATAATAATGCTCAAGGTATCCTTGGATACGTTGTTCGATGGATCGAACATGGGGTAGGCTGTTCTAAAGTGCCAGATATTCATAATATTGAACTTATGGAAGACCGAGCAACGCTTCGAATTTCTAGTCAGCATATGGCCAACTGGCTTCATCACGGAATTTGTTCCAAGGAACAGGTTCTAGAAACAATGAAACGAATGGCAAAAGTAGTTGATAAGCAGAACGCAGGTGACCCGGCTTATCATGCAATGGCTGATAACTTTGAAAAGTCGATTGCGTTTCAGGCTGCATGTGACCTTGTCTTTAAAGGCTTTAATCAACCTTCTGGTTATACTGAACCAATACTTCATAGTCGACGAAAAGAAGCGAAAGCAAAAGTTTATTCAAATAAGTAATTTATGTTGCAAAAGTAGCCCACAGGCTGCTTTTGCTTTGACTTACATAATAATACAGATATGCTTTCAACCCACCTCGTCTACTGTGCTATTACGTATAGGGGGTTTTACAATGAAACTTAGACGCATTTCTTCAGAAGAATTATCCCAAAAAGTTGAGAAACAACTATTAGGTTTATTGAAAGAAAGGAAATATGATAAAGGAGATAAAATCCCCTCCGTTTTGGAACTCTCGCAGTTTTTTGGTGTTTCACGGTCCACTATATTAGCTGCATTAAAAACGCTGAGTGGAAGAGGTGTTATTGATTTATTGGCAGAAGAAGGAGCTATTGTTACAGGCTATACACCGAAACGGTATTTCCAATATATGCCGATGCCTCAACATGAGAATTTGGAATCATTATTCCAAACACTTGTAATGTTAGAAACAACGTTGGTCAAACTGGCAGCGGTTAATCGAACAGAGCAAGACCTCCTAACAATGAGTCATACGCTCGAACTTCTAGAACGAAGTGAGCGTTATAGGGATAAGAGCATTCAAGACTCTCAATTTCACTTGGACGTTGCAAAAGCTTCGGGCAACCCTATTTTACTAGAGTTGTTCCAATCACTATCTGCAAAGATAAGCAAGTCAATGGATCATTACCATTGCTTAATCGCAACAGACCTGGAACGCATTCAAGACACAAATCAACAACATGAGTTAATTATGGAAATGATACTTTGTGAAGATCCAAGTGGGGCTTCAGAAGCAATGATGCTTCATTTAACTTATGCTAGAAAGCTAATGAGAAAAGGTTTCTCGATTCGTTCAGAGTTCATTGAAACTGACTGACGAACCTGTATATGAAAACAATTACTAAAGAGAGTAAAGTCGAAGCTCGACTTTACTCTCTTACTTGATTAATATGATAGAATAAAGAAAAATTCACTTTGAAACCACAATGAATATTAAGGTACAAAATGAATGAGGTAGATACAACTATACACAAAAGAAATGGGGGATATTATGAAAAGAGAATTAGATCAGCATAGTGTTATTCCTCTCTATCACCAATTAAAGGAGATATTAAAGGAGAATATTGAACGAGGTGACTGGGCTCCTGGCGATAAAATTCCATCTGAAAACGAGTTGAGAGCTGACTATAATATAAGCCGAAACACAGCTAAAAAAGCGATTGAAGACCTCGTCCAAATTGGCGTCTTGAATCGAATTCAAGGGAAGGGGACTTTTGTTTCGCAGCCGAAGCTCGAGCAACCACTAATGGGCTTTTATAGCTTTAGTAAAGTGATGAAAGAAATGGGCATGGCACCAACAGATATTATTTTGCATATGAATGAAACGACTGCTTCACCACGAGTCGCAAGTAAGTTAATGGTTGATGAAGAAGATACTCTAATCGAATTAAAGAGGTTACGCTGCGCAAATGACGAGCCTGTTATTCTTGAAACATCATATATACCGCAATACCTCATACCCGGTATTAAGCAGGAGCATGTGATGAATACCTCCTTATATGATGTAATGGAAAGTGATTTTGGTATTATCGTTACAAAAGCAAAAGAGGTGTTTGAACCTGTCCTCATAAGAGATTATGAAAGTGAATATCTCCAGGTAAAAGAAGGTTACCCCGCATTGTTGTTAGAAAGAACAGCCTATGATCGATCAGGAAAACCCGTGGAATTCTGTCATTCTATCGTAAGAGGAGATCGCTGTCGTTTCTACACAGAATTAATTTAATTAAAGAACAGGTTGACCCAACAACCTAATAACAGTACAATACCATTAAAGACCTGGTGACGTTATGTTGCCAAGGTACAACCCAACTTGACCCAACAACCCGTTGACTGGTTGAATCACTTTAAGGAGATGATTGAATGCCATTAGTTTCTAGTAAGCCGTTACTCGATGATGCGTACAAAAATCATTATGCGATTGGGGCCTTTGCTGTTCATAATCTTGAAATTATGAAAGCGGTTATTTCAGGTGCTGAGAAGATCGATACACCGGTTATCTTTCAAACGACTCCAGGAACAATTAAATATGTGGGAATCGAAAACATCAAAAATATGGTGAATTCGGTAGCTGAGAAAACCTCGATTCCAATTGCATTGCATTTAGACCACGGAGATAGTTTCAAAACGGTTCTACAATGTTTGCGGGCAGGTTATACATCAGTCATGATTGACGGATCAAAATTACAATATGAAGAGAACGTAGCGCTCGTCCAAAAGGTTGTGGAAGCTGCTCACTATGTTAATGTTCCCGTAGAAGCTGAACTCGGAACCATTGGAGGCGTGGAAGACGATCTTAGTGTAGACGAACAGGACGCTCAATTGACAGATCCAGACCTCGCAAAAGATTTTGTCGCACGAACGGATATCGATTCTTTTGCCCCTGCTTTTGGAACAGCACATGGCTTATATAAAAAGGAACCAAGGCTTAATTTTGAGCTTGTACAAAAAATTTCAGAATCGACAGGACGGCCAATTGTTATGCACGGTGCCTCTGGTGTACCAGAAGAAAAAGTTCGTGAATCGCTTCAATATGGCGTAAGTAAAGTGAATTTCTCGACTGAATTAAAGGTTGAATTCGTGGCTAGATTACGAGATTACTTGAATGAACATCCACATACAGATGATCCGAGAAAGTATTTCGTCCCTGCTCGAGAAGCTGTTGAGGAAATTGTTAAGAAAAAAATCTTAATGCTGCAAAGTCAGCAAACTTACGCTTAAGTCTATGATCACTACTGTTACGTTAAATGCAGCGATTGACCGTACGTACTATATGGATCGCTTTTCTATAAATGAAGTAAATCGGACGAAAAGAATCATAAGCGAACCTGGAGGTAAGGGCATTAACGTCTCGAAAATACTGAAAATTTTAAATATAAACACAGTATCGACAGGTTTTTTGGGGGGTTTAAATGGTCAATTCATTAAACGGTTAGCAGATGAAAAAGGAATTCATTCCGATTTTGTAATGATTGAAGGCGAATCACGTATTTGCCTTAATATCATTGATGAATTCACAAATCAAACTGAAATTCTTGAGTTAGGTCCAACCATTTTAGAAAGAGAATGGATTGAATTTAAACGAAAACTATTGGAATTGGCCAATAAAAGCACTTATGTCATTCTATCTGGGAGCTTACCTAAGGGCCTTTTAACGACGGCTTATCAAGAACTTGTTGAACTTGTTCAGCAGAATGGTACAAGAGCAATTGTTGATACGAGTGGACAACCGCTTAAGGAAGCTCTGAAAGCGAAACCCTTTATGATAAAACCAAATATTGATGAGCTAAGTGAAATCACCAATCGTCCGTTGCAAACCGATGATGAAATCATGAATGCTTTAATGGAATTAAGCCATACAGGAGTCTCCGTTGTGGCAGTCTCTAGAGGAAGCGATGGAGCGATGGCTGCTTATGACAATTGCATTTATACAATTTCTATTCCTAAGTTATCTGTTGTCAATCCTGTAGGAAGTGGCGATGCCTTTGTTGCTGGATTAGTATCTGGATTCTATGATAGAGAGCCTTTTGAGAAATCATTAATAAGAGCCTCAGCTGCTGGCACAGCCAATGCACTGCAAGAAAAAGCAGGAGACCTTTCCTTAGAAGATCTTAAATCGCTAGAAAAACAAATGAGTGTCAATCAATTTTCATTTACTAAATAAGGAGTGATGTAATTAGTGGATACGTATACATTGAAGGAAATCATGTCTCAAGGAAACGCTTCAGAAAAAACCTATCAGATCGTCAGCAATATGAATATTCCTAATGATAATGTCGAAGTCAATTATGTATTTACAGGGTGCGGCACATCCTACTACATTGCAATTTCAGCTGCCAGATACTTTCAAGAAATCACTGGAATTCAAGCCAACGCGGTGCCGGCTTCAGAAATTTTTCTTCATGAAAAGCAGGTATTCACCCCCCATAAACGATATAGAGTAGTAAGTATCTCTCGCTCTGGAACCACTTCAGAAATTATTACGGCTTTAAAAGCCATTAAGGCTAAAGAGAATATATCCACTCTAGCCGTAACATGCAACAGTGATGCTGAAATGGCACAACTAGCTGACGATCAAATTAGTCTTGATCATATAAGTGAAAAAAGCGTTGTCATGACTCAATCCTTCACTAATATGCTTTATGCAATTCAACTATATGCTGCAAGATTTGCCGAGAATAATGAGGCATTAAAAGAACTGAAACAGGTGCCTGAATTGTTAAATGAGAATGTAAGTCATGCACATGTTATGAAGGATATAGTTCAAGGTGCAAAAGCGGAGCGGTTTATCTTCTTAGGCGCAGGTATTTATAATGGATTAGCCAAAGAAGGTACACTGAAACTCAAAGAAATGACGCAAACGGAATGCGAAAGTTATTCGAACCTTGAATTCCGTCATGGTCCGATTTCCATTGTGGATGAGGAAACCGTTGTGGTGCTGTTTTCTACAACGAAAATGAGCGAGATCGACCACACATTACTTCATGATATTAAAAATAACGGTGGAAAAACGATTGTGATTGGAGATCTTGGGACAGATTTAACGGCTGATCATGTGATTAATATAGGAAGCAATTTATCAGATGAAGCGAGAGCGGCACTCTATATTCCTTACTTTCAGCTTCTAGCTTATTATCAGTCAATCAAACTTGGCTTAAACCCAGATCAACCTCGTAACCTTAATCAAGTCGTGAAAATTTCTCTGCCTTAATAACAGGAGGTCAACATGAATCTTTCACTCGGTATTGATGTAGGGGGGACCAAAATTGCAGCTGCGCTCATTACAAAAGATGGGCGCGTTCTATTTCGAAAAGAAGTCCCAAGTATAACAACGGATAAAGACAAGATGTTTCAGCAATTAAAGAACTGTATTGATCAAGTATTAGAAGAGTCTAGTTACAAACCAGAACACCTACTTGGTATCGGAATTGGTGTCCCTGGAAAAGTCGATATTGAAAAAGGAATAGCCATCTATCAAAACAACCTACCTTGGTCTCATTTTCCAATTGGTCCAAAATTGGAAGAACTTTATCCTACAAAGTCTGTCATCCTTGATAATGATGTTCATATGGCAGCATTTGCGGAATGGTATCAAAGAGGATGTAAAAAAAATGAAACGTTTGCTTATTTAACTATTAGTACAGGGATTTCTTGTTGCATTCTTCATAATGGAGCCATTTTACGTGGTGCTGGTTTTGCAGGTGAAGTAGGCTTAATGTTGACAAGTGCCTCGAAAGAAAATCCAGTGGCTACTCTTGAAAATGTAGCATCCGGTCCAGCTATTCAATCAAAGGCAGCAACCAAAAGAGCAAGACTTCAAATGAAAGAGACTGAACAAATCACAACAGCTACAGTCTTAAGAGATTATTTTCATGGGGAGAAATACGCCTGTTATGTCATGACTGAAGTTTTAAATGATATTAGTAAAGGAATTCACGGCATGATTTGCATGCTCGACCCTCACCAAATTGTTCTTGGTGGCGGGGTCATTAATCATAATCCAGAGTTAATAGACCATATTAAAGCGACACTAAAACCTCTCTTGATTACTGAACAAAGCAGTGCCGTTCATCGAATATCTGTTAGTCAATTGAAAGGAGACTCAGGACTTGTTGGAGCCGGATTAAGACTTCACAACTCATCTGATGGAGGTGCAAATGAAGATTAAAACAAATACACAACGTGTACTAGATGAAGGCATTCGACTAAAAGATCGCTATCAAAAACAGCCTACGATAAACCGCACGTACGTCGATCAAGCGATTCACCATGTTCTTCAGAAAATTGATCAAAATCTTGAAACTTTTACTAACTCTTTTCCTGATTCAAGTAGCCAAGATGGAGTGTACCCGTCCATTGAGAACAATGAATGGACAACGAGTTTCTGGACCGGAATGTTATGGCTTGCTTATGAAGTAACAGGAGATCAGAAATACCGCAGTGTAGCTGAAGGACATCTAACTAGTTTCAAACAGCGTTTAAAGAATCGAATTGCTGTAAATCACCATGATCTCGGATTTCTTTATACGCTTTCCTGTGTTAGTGCTTATAAATTGACTGGTAATGAAGAAGCCAAAAATGTAGCTATTGAAGCAGCAGACTTGCTCATGACGCGTTTTCATGAAAAAGCAGGCATCATTCAAGCATGGGGAGACTTAACGGACCCGTCACAGCGGGGAAGGATGATTATTGACTGTAATATGAATCTACCTTTACTCTATTGGGCTACAGAAGAAACTGGAGATCAGAAGTATAAGAGCGTAGCCGAAAGCCATATCCAAAAGGCAGCACAATACCTTGTGAGAGAAGATGCATCTACGCACCATACTTATTACATGGATCCAGACTCAGGAAATCCACTGTATGGTGACACACACCAGGGATATGCGGATGACTCTTGTTGGGCTCGCGGGCAAGCATGGGGAATATACGGCTTCCCTCTAAGTTATGCTTATACGAAAGACTGGAATTTAATCACGTTAACTAAGAAACTTACAAATTACTATTTAAATCGTTTACCTAAAGACTATATTTGTTATTGGGATTTAATTTTCACAGATGGCAATGAAGAAAGAGATAGCTCATCAGCTGCTATCGCACTCTGTGGATTACTTGAATTAGTGAAACATTTACCACTTACAGATGAAGAGAGACCTTTCTATGAGAACGCTATCAATAATACAACCGAATCACTAGTTAAACATTACACGACAGATGTGCACTCAAATGAAAATGGATTGTTGCGCCATGCCGTTTACTATAAAGGTGGTAACCGCGGAGTAGATGAAAGTTGTATTTGGGGCGATTATTATTATTTCGAAGCGCTTGTTCGTCTCTCGAAAGACTGGAATTTATATTGGTAATCTGGAAAGGAGTTCGATTATGGGACAAATCGGTGTATGGGAGTCAGTAGAAGACGGTGTTAAACGAAATATCTTAACAAGTGGTGAAGATCTAATGATTATGGAAGTTCGCTTCAAAAATGGAGCGATCGGAAATAAACATCAGCATCCTCATGAACAGATTTCCTATTGTCTTGATGGGCAATTTGAATTCACGATTGGCACAGCTCATACGATCATTGAAAAAGGAGAGTCACTTTATATCCCACCAAATACACTTCATGGCGTTAAAGCACTTTCAGATGGTAGTCTTTTAGATTCCTTTAGTCCAGTAAGAGAGGACTTATTAGAAGGAAAGGATTCATGAGTTCTCGTTTGTCAGATACGATTTACTTAAACGCTCAACATAAAAAAACACTACATGCGAAAAAAAAGCTAATCGCCGAGGCTGATGAAGCGCTACAAATACCATTTAGACCTTCAAAGACAGATATCGCAGACTGGGGGCACTATTTTCACTGCCCATATGATGGAGCTGCACTCAATTTCAGCTGGACGAATAATAAGAAATTTGGTTGTCCTTCATGCAGGAGAGTCTTTGAAGACTCTCCATTTCTAGGTGGCTGGATGGGAATGGCTCACGGAAAACTAGGAGAGGCAGTTAAACATCTTTCGTTTGCCTATGCAGCTACTAAAAGAGAGGATTATTTATTGAAAGCAAACAAGATCCTTTTGGATTATGCAGAGTGCTACCCTCATTACCGAACACATGGAAAGATCCCTTATAATGGGCCAGGTAAACTTTTCGCTCAAACGCTTGATGAAGCCAATTGGATGATTAACCTTTGTTATGCCTATCACATTGGTAAAGAACATTTTACCAAAGAAGAATTGGAAATTGTAAATAATCAGCTATTTCTTAATGCGGCTACCTTTTTATCTACATGGAAAGAACAACAGATTCATAATCATGCTGTCCATATAACTGTTGCTATTTGTATGATCGGTTCAATATTGGGTAATGATCACTTAATTGAACAAGGGTTTAATGGAGATTATGGATTAAGAAATCAGATTCGTAAGGGCGTACTTGAGGATGGTTTATGGTATGAAGGGTCCTTCTCCTACCATTTTTATACACTTGAATCGATCGTTCAATTAGCACATATCACAGATGATACTCGTCTTTGGTCATTCCCAGAAATCAAAAAGATGTTCGATACGCCCTTATTATTTATTGATAATGAAGGGTTGCTCCCATCTTTGAATGACTCATCCTCATCTATTTCCTTATCTAAATATGCACATCTCTACGAGTTCGCTTTTTCTAGTTATGGGGAAGAGCAGTATCAAATGATATTAAGAAGCTTATACGGCATGCAACCATCAAAGTTTAAACGCGTTCCGCAAGATTCTTATTCATTGTTCTTCATTAACCAATTCGTTTTAAATGATACCAATTGTATAGTCCCATGCTGTAAGAACAATCAAAATAAGACGTTAACTTCAAGTTCTAGCTTAACAAAAATTTCCTGTGAAAATGGATGGCAGGTCTTTCAAAAGCATGCGCCATTTGGTGGTGAACACGATCATCTCGATCAACTAGGTTTATCGCTTAGCTTAAAAAACAAACCGTTTATACGAGATCCTGGCACAACACGCTATAGTGTTCCTGTACACTATGACTGGTTCAAGCATACGTATTCACATAACACCGTTAGTATAAATGGAAGTGATCAACCACCAGCAGATGGGAAGCGTATCAAAGCTGAACAATGCGAATGGGGAAGCTGGGTAGAAAGCGTCGTAGACTGGAAAAGTGATACCTATCTTTTTCAAAATTTAATTCAGTTACCTGAGTCAATGAGTTCCTGGGATGTTGAGAGTTACAAAGATTGTTCTATCCAACGTTTCAATGCTATTACTGATCGATTGTTTCTTGACATCGTTACGGTAAACGTACCAGAAAAAAGAGAAGTGGATCTCTTATATCACGTCGACGGCCAAATACTTCACACCCAAAACTGGGAAACATCACAAGCAAAATTAAGCAAATTAAATCAAGATTTATTCAACAATAAGAGAGAAATGATGACGAATGGTTCTACATTTTTACAGTGGAAGGCGAACGAAGAAATTGTAAATCAACATAGCTGGTGTTCATCAAAAACGATGCTTTATTTAGCAAACACTCCCGATAATCCTCCCGTTTCTGATCGAGCCACTCTTATACAAAGAAGTGAGCCACATCAATCCATCACGTTTATTAACGTCTTTCAAATAGCTACGGATTTACCAAATAGAGAAGATGAGAATATAGAAGTGATACACAGCGAATCCGACATAAGAATACTTGTCTCCACTCATGCCTCTATATGTGGTGAATTCCGATTAACAAAAGGAAAGAACCACCATTCATCGACCCTTTCCTATTTTTCTAGCTAAATTAACGATCAAGGAGTGGTTAATCATTATTGAGACGAAATTAGTAAGCTCACTCACCAAAGTTTTTGCTGATGAAGATTTAACTGAGCCATATGTTTCATTTGCATCTGCTTTATTAGGTGAAACATGTTCCTTTCAAGTAGCGTATCGGTCAGATAAATTAGTAAAACAAATGAAGGTCGAAATTCACTCTCAGTTAAATGTAACAGCACGAGTAGTTGGACTGGTGCCTTCTGAGTACCCATGTCACTTTGATTACGATGATCATACCCTGCGTCATACACCAGGATTATACCCTGATCCCTTATTTCCAATTGTAGAAGAAGAAGGGCTTACAGCTTTTCCAAATCAGTGGCGATCGATTTGGATAACAGTGGACATAGAACAAGACGCTAGACCAGGCGACCACCAAATTGACATCACCCTCATTTGCACTAACGATGATCACGTTAAAGAAACTTTTCAATTGAACGTCATTGATGCAAATCTTCCAGAACAAGAAGTGATTCACACCGAGTGGCTACACACGGATTGTATCGCTTCAATTTATCAATTAAAGATCTTCAGTGATAAATACTGGGACACAGTAGAGAAGTATGTAAAGACTGCTGCTGATCATCACATTAATATGATTTTAACCCCTTTATTCACCCCTCCGCTAGATACTGAGATTGGTGGAGAGAGACCGACAGTACAGCTTGTTGATGTAACAAAAGAAGGAGAGAAGTATACATTTCATTTCGAAAAGCTTCTCCGATGGTTTAAAATGTGTCAGAATAACGGCATTCGCTATTTCGAATTCTCTCACCTTTTTAGTCAGTGGGGTGCAAAGCATTCACCTAAAATTATAGGTGATGTAAATGGGAAAAAAGAAAAACTATTTGGCTGGGAAACAGACGCTATGAGTCAAGCCTACCGTTCATTTCTAGCACAATTCTTACCTGCGCTTATTCAATTACTAGAAGAATCCAATCTAACAGATTATTGTTACTTTCATATTTCTGATGAACCGCGAATGGAGCATTTGGAATCTTATAAGAATGCAAGTCGTGTTATGCATGATTATCTTGGTGACCTACCAGTAATCGACGCACTTTCAGATTATACTTTTTACGAAAAAGGTCTTATTAAAAATCCAGTATCATCTAACGATCATATT
Organism: Anaerobacillus sp. QJM3NY_17; assembly: GCF_056173665.1. Lineage (NCBI taxonomy): Bacteria > Bacillati > Bacillota > Bacilli > Caryophanales > Bacillaceae > Anaerobacillus > Anaerobacillus sp. QJM3NY_17. The sequence goes on from NZ_CM149685.1 coordinate 2,223,652, forward strand.
ACTCCATTTCTTGAAAACAACGTTCCCGATTTATGGACTTATTACTGTACTTCTCAATACAAAGAGGTTTCCAATCGTTTTTTTAACATGCCTTCCTCTAGAAATAGAATACTAGGAATGCAATTATATAAGTTTAATATACAGGGCTTCCTTCATTGGGGATTTAACTTCTGGTACTCTTCTTTTTCAAAAAAATTAATTGACCCGTTTCGGAACACGGATGCGAATTACTCTTTTCCATCAGGCGATGCTTTTCTCGTTTATCCCGGGGAGGAAGGGCCAATTGAGTCACTTCGTTTAGAAGTGTTAATGGAGGCTTTTCAGGATCATTCTGCATTACAACTTCTTGAAAGCTATATTGGGCGTGAACAAACGCTAGATCTACTAGAAAACGATTTGAAACAAGAATTAACATTCACCCATTATCCAAAAGATGCTGCTTGGCTTCTGGCCAAAAGAGACGAAATAAATGAACGAATTAAGCTTGAAATAAATGTTCATACTCATAAATAAACCGCCTGAAAGGCGGTTTATTTGTATTACATTTGGTGAATTTTTTTAAATTCTGATGGGCTTTTCCCTTCTTTTGTTCGAAACGCACGGCTAAAGTAATACCGATTTTCATAGCCTGAATGTCGTGCGATTTCATCCATTGTCCAATCCGTGTTGGCGAGTAATTTTTTCGCTTCTTCTACTCTTAGTGAAATCAAATATTCCTTTGGCGTCATCCGAAAAGCTGCTTTAAACCTTCTAGTAAGTTGAACAGGACTAAGTCCTAATTGAATAGAAAGGTCATTCATGCTAAATAGAGACATTAAGCCTTTCTCTTGAATAGTATTTTTCGCATCAATCATCAGCTTATCTTTTTGGCCGATTTGTTTCACATGCTTTTCTTCAAGCTCCCAACAAAACACATTCCAAATATCTCTCAGTATGTAATTAATACGGGACATATTCTGAGAGTGAGTATGATTCGAATACAAAGCCAAATATTCGAAATTAGAAGAAAGTCTTTTAAAATCTCTTAACGTCCATTTTCCACTAATAATGGATTCATCTTCTTCCAATGGCTTTAGTAACGAAGGATCTGATAAGTACTCTTTTTTTAATTCCCATTCGAAAATAAATGCAAAAAATGACAAAGGCTCAATTAACTTCCTTTTAAAAGGTGTGTTAGGTGGACAAAACACGAGGTCACCAACCTGTGCTACACCTTTCTTATCACCGATTGAAAATTCGAATTCACCTTTTTCGACCGCAAATAACACCCACTTAGGGTGGACATCTTCTTCAAATACAAATCGCTGCTTTTCTTTCCAATGAGCTAAATAAATGACCGATGGAACATAGTTTTGCAACGTTTTAGAGTCCAGGATTAATTTCACCACCTTATGAAATAAAGTATAAACAAATGACTCTATATTACATTTTAATAGAAGTTGGCAAGCGATACAATTATATTTAGAAAACTTAAAAAATTATCGAAGGTAACATCAAGGAGGATGTTCATCGCATGAAGTATGAAACAGTCGAATCTGATATTACGGTAATTGGGGGAGGTCTTGCTGGAGTTTGTGCAGCCGTATCGGCCGCTCGATTAGGTAAAACTGTTTTCCTTATCCAAAACAGGCCAGTACTTGGCGGTAATTCAAGTAGTGAAGTAAGAGTGTGGGTAAGCGGTGCTAACGCAGTAGGAACACAAAGATATGCCAGAGAAACGGGCATCATGGGAGAAATGCTTGTTGAAAATCAATATCGGAACCCTGAAGGAAACCCATACTACTGGGACCTGATCGTTTATGAAACCGTGTACAACGAACCAAATATTACACTTCATCTTAATACAGATGTTCATGAAGTAGAAGCCACTGGAGAAAATGACAATCGTGTTATCCAATCGGTTACAGGCTGGATGATGGGATCAGAGCGGAAAATTACCTACAAGAGTGAGGTATTCCTTGACTGTACAGGAGATGGATTAGTTGGTTTTCTCGCAGGGGCCGAATTTAAGTTAGGTAGAGAAGCAAGACATGAGTACGACGAAGAGTGGGCACCAGAAGAAGCTGACAACATCACACTTGGAAGTACCATCTTATTTTATACAAAGGATATTGGAACACCAGTGAAATATGTCGCACCAGCATTTGCAAGAGACATTACCCAAACTCTCATTCCAGAAAAAAGAATCATTCGAACTGGGGACTCTGGCTGCTATTATTGGTGGATTGAATGGGGCGGCGAAATGGATACCGTACATCAAAACGAAGCAATACGAGATGAATTATGGGCAGCCATTTACGGAATCTGGGACTACATTAAAAATTCAGGGAAGTTTGATGCTGACAACCTAGTTCTTGAGTGGGTAGGGTCTGTTCCAGGTAAAAGAGAGTACCGCCGATTTGTAGGCGATTATATGCTAAATCAAAATGATATTATTAGTCAGAGACCATTTGATGATCGAATTGCTTTTGGTGGATGGTCAATTGACCTTCATCCCCCAAAGGGCATGTATACTGGAGAAAATGCATCCAAGCACCTTTTCCCTGATGGTCTATATCACATTCCATTCCGCTCTTTATACTCACGCAACGTTTCGAACATGTTTATGGCGGGGCGGAATATCAGCGCAACCCATGTAGCATTCGGAACTACTCGAGTGATGGCAACTTGTGCGGTTATGGGGGAAGCTGCTGGAGTAGGCGCCGCTCTATGTGTGGACAAACAACTGACGCCACGTGAACTGTATGAAAATCATTTCAAAAGTGTGCAGCAAACTTTGCTCAAACAAGATGCTTCAATTATTGGAGCTAGAAACGAAGATGAAAGGGATCAAGCTAAACTTGCAACGATCAGCGCATCAAGCACATATCAAAAGATTGCCATTAACACACCAGCTGAACTGTACTCTTTAAAAAATGATGTGGGTATCTTGTTTCCAGTTGATCAGAAGCTCACTTCAATTGAACTTTTAGTCGATGCTACTATAGAAACAGAAGCGATTATAGAAGTATGGGATACAGGTAGAGGTGAAAATTACATTCCTCGTATATTGCATAATGAGAGGAAAGTAACCATTCCAAAAGGTGAGAAGCAGTGGATCACAGTTAGCATTCCCTGGACACCAAACGGTGAACAAAATGCTTTTATCGTGATTAAGGAAAATGAACAGCTAGCTTTATGGAAGTCAAAACAGCCACTATCCGGGGTGTTAACTTTTGAAAAAGGAGATATTCCGATCGTTGACCCTAACTTGTCCCAACAACCCGAGCAGTTAGTCGTTCAGTGGTCAATGAAAAATCTTACACGACAGCCGTTTTGTTTTAAAGTAAGTGATCCAATCGGAACTTACTTACCAGATAAAGTCATTAATGGTTACCACCGACCATTTGGATCTCCACATATGTGGATGTCTGAATCCACTGGAGGGGAAGAGTGGATCGAGTTAACCTGGGACAAGCCGGTTCAAATGAATGAAATCCACTTAACCTTTAATGATGATGTGAACGAATACTTAATTAACCTTCACTTTTTGAAAACAGAATTCGATATTATGCCAGAGCTAGTTGCCAACTATCGTATTGAAATGAATTTAGATGGTCAGTGGCAAACGGTAGATTCAATCAAATCTAACCGAAAAAGAAAGCGCGTCCATCATTTAGAAACCTTTACTACTGATAAAATACGTGTGGTTATCGAGGAAACCAATGGTTCACAGCACGCTGAACTGATCGAAGTGAGAGTCTACTAGTATCTAAATTAATAAACTCTCACAGGTGAACAGATATGCTATTGTAATAATATCTCAAAAGAAATCGAATTTTCAGGTAAGAAAGTCTGTCACCAAAGAACAGTCTAGGAGGGAATTCATGAATGCAAAAACAGCTGTAGAGTCAGAGAGGTCACTTTATACGAAATCGGAAACAAAGAAGAAAACGCTGATGACAAACTTATGGAAGTACAAAAGCTTCTACATTATGCTTGCACCGGGGTTAATTTGGTTTTTCATCTATAAGTATCTACCAATGTACGGCGTTATTATCGCGTTTAAAGATTACAACGTGATGGAAGGCATCACGGGGAGCAACTGGGCTGACCCATGGTATAAATATTTCCAAATTTTCTTTGATTCCCCTTATTTCTACCAACTATTATCCAACACATTGATCATTAGTTTATACAAAATTCTTTTTGGAATGGTTCCGAGTATTGTACTCGCTATCTTTCTAAATGAATGTAAAACAATGTGGTTTAAAAGATGGATACAAACGCTAAGCTACATGCCACACTTTCTATCTTGGGTAATCATTTATGGAATTTGTATCGCTTTCTTGTCAGAAAGCACAGGGTTATTTAATCGTTGGTTAACAGAAGGGGGAGCATCAAGCATTCCTTTCTTAACATCAACAGACTGGTTCCGTTCGATATTAGTAGGATCTGAAGCATGGCAAAGTCTCGGATGGGGAGCCATTATTTATTTAGCAGCGATAGCCGGAATTAATCCTTCTCTCTATGAAGCAGCAAAAGTAGATGGGGCGAATCGCTTTCATATGATCTGGCACATTACACTACCAGGAATACGTAACGTTATCATCCTTTTGTTTATTTTAAAGCTAGGACATATGCTTGATGCTGGTTTTGAACAAGTTTACATCATGTATAACGTCCAAGTATATGAAGTGGCTGACATTATTGATACGTGGGTTTTCCGAACAGGACTTGAACAGATGAACTTCAGCCTTGCTGCATCAGTAGGATTATTTAAGTCAGCAATTGGCCTTATTCTTGTCATCGGAGCGAACCAAATTGCGAAGAAATGGGGCGAAAACATATGGTGAAAAATAAAGGAGACCGCGCCTTTGATCTACTTGTAACGATATCTCTCATCCTAGTTGGTGTACTATCCGTTTTCCCTTTGCTTTTCGTCGTTGCAGTATCTCTAACCCCGATCGAAGAAGTATTGAAAAATGGTGGATTTGTTCTGATTCCTGAAGCGATTAACTTTGATGCGTATACTCACCTTTTATCTCAACCCAAAATACCAAAATCGTTTATGGTCACCATTTTTATTACAGTTGTTGGAACGATCATTAACTTGATTCTTACTACGTTAATGGCGTATCCATTAAGTCGTAAAAATTTACCTGGTCGCAACATTTTCATTTTCCTCGTCGTCTTTACACTCTTATTTAACGGCGGGATCGTACCAACATACTTAATTGTAAAAGCAACTGGTTTACTTAATTCGGTGTGGGCAATGATTATTCCGAATGCGATTTGGAGCTTTAATGTTCTGATCATGAAAAGCTTCTTTGAAAACTTACCAGAAGATATTTTCGAAGCAGCTCGAATTGATGGTGCAGGCGAATTTAGAATTCTCGGGCAAATTGTACTCGCTCTTTCGAAACCCGTTATGATTACAATTGGGTTATTCTATGTCGTTGGTCACTGGAACGAATTTTTCCAGGCTGTTATGTACATTACAGACCCTGCCCTAAATCCTCTCCAGGTTGTGGTTCGAGATATTCTTGTACAAAATCAAGACCAAATCGAGAACGTGGATGCAGTTATACCGACAGCTACCATTCAAATGGCAGCCGTTATTATTGCAAGCTTACCAATCATTGTGATTTATCCATTTGTTCAGAAGCATTTAACAAAAGGTATGCTACTAGGTTCGATCAAAGGATAGAAAACGATCATGTCAGAAGCAGAACATAGAATGAATGCCATACTCGTAGGGGAGAAACAATGAAACAAGTAAGAATTGGATTAATCGGTATTGGATTAAGAAGTTCTATTGCAAAATATTGGCATCAGCCGGATGGAGAATCTGTTGTTGTAGCAGCAGCAGATCTATCCATCTCTAGATTAAAAGCCTTTCAAGAAGACATAAACAAAGAAACATTTATTACGACAAATTATAAGGAACTTTTGGAACGACAAGACGTGGATGCCGTTGTTATTACAACACCTGATCACTTACATGAGGAACATGCCATTGCAGCATTTAGAGCAGGAAAACACGTGTATTGCGAGAAACCATTAGCCATTTCAGTGGAGGGGTGCGATCGTATTCTCGATGAGTGGGAGAAGTCAGAGAAGCATCTTATAATCGGGTTTAATATGAGGTACATGAATATGTTTCGAACGATGAAAGGAATTGTTGACTCTGGTGTAATAGGTGACATTAAAGCCGTTTGGGTTCGCCATTTTGTAGGGTTAGGTGGAGAGTATTACTACCATGACTGGCACGCTAACTCTGCAAATACGAATTCTCTTTTACTCCAAAAAGGTTCTCATGATTTAGATATTATCCACTGGATAACAGGAAGTTACACCAAAAAAGTCTCAGCATTTGGTAGCCTTGATTTCTTCGGAGGAGAAAAAAATAACAATCTTACGTGTCCCACTTGTGATCAAAAACATGACTGCACGGAATTTAGCACTACTCCATTGAATCAATGCGCTTTTCGCAATGAAGTGGATGTAGAAGACAATAACATGGTCATTATGGAATTAGAAGGTGGCATTAAAGCTTCTTATTTACAGTGTCATTTCACCCCAGATTATCAACGCAACTATACGTTTATTGGCACAAAAGGAAGAATTGAAAACTCCGAACCGGATGGAAAAGTATATGTGAAGACGAGAAAATCTAACACCTGGCATGAATATGCTGATCAAACGTACGACATAAAGACGGCAGAGGGAAGTCATGGTGGAGCCGACCCAGTCATATGTCAGGATTTTGTAAATCTTGTTCTTCATAATAAACAACCGCTCACAACTCCTTATGCTGGAAGAATGAGTGTCGCAGTTGGTTGTGCGGCGTCAGAATCCATTCGGGCTGGAGGAAAAGTGGTACAGGTCACTCAGCGAGTTGGATCTGAAAAGGCACAAAGCACAGGTATGACTTAACTAAACATCACGAGAAAAAGAAGGATAAAGAGGTGTATCTGAATGGTTGAATTAAATGGCTTATGGGGCAAATTTTATCGCATTACGGAATGGGTCGCTCGTCTTGTATACGTTCAATGTCTATGGCTCGTATTCTCGATTGTTGGGCTTTTGGTCGCAGGAATTTTCCCTGCAACAATGGGCATGTTTGCAGTCGTACGCCGCTGGCAACTCGGAGAGACAGATGTTCCTGTTTTCCCTGAGTTTTGGACTACCTATAAACAAGAATTTATAAAGGCCAATCTTGTTGGCTGGTTGACGACGATCGTGGGAGGGTTATTGCTCTTTAATTTAACCCTGTTCAGAGGGTATGAAGGAGTATTTTTCCTCATATGCTACCTCTTTACCTTAACAATCATATTTTTGTATAGCTTGACAGCGCTTTTTGTTGCTCCTGTTTTTGTTCAATATAAATTATCAGCCCTTAAAGTTATCAAATACGCGGCCATCATTGCATTATCTTATCCGTTACATGCTTTGATGATGGGGGCAATCATGATTGCCTTCTATTATGTCCTTTTATTAGTTCCAGGGTTATTACCGATTTTCAGCTTTAGCTGGCTTGCCTTTCTACTCATGTGGGTAGCGAATCTTGTTTTTCGTAGAATGGATCAAAAAGAAGTTCAAAAATAACATTTATGGGAGATGAAAATATGGAAATCAGACATGCAACAAACCCGACAGAAGCCAAACACTATACAACAGATCAATTAAGAGAACGGTATATGATGGAGAGGGTTTTTACTGAAGGGGAAATCAATATGCTTTATGCTCATGACGATCGTATGGTGATCGGAGGAGCTATTCCAACAAGTCAGGAAGGACTTTCGCTATCCGCAACAGAGACATTAAAAACATCTTATTTTCTAGAACGTCGAGAAATCGGGATCATTAACATCGGTGGGCATGGAACTGTTCAGGTTGATCAAGAAACGTTTGAACTCGATAAGCGTGATTGTCTTTACATAGGAAAAGGCAAGGAAAACGTTACGTTTTATCCTGGTAACGCCGAGAGTGCAGCGAAGTTTTATTTTGTCTCTACACTAGCTCATAAAGAATATCCTACTCAGAAATTAGCTATTAAAGACGCGGAGCCTAACCACCTCGGTTCTATTAAAGAGTCAAATGAACGAACGATTTACAAATACGTTCACGCAGAAGGAATTCAAAGCTGCCAACTCATGCTAGGGATGACAATGCTAGAGCCTCATAATATGTGGAACACGATGCCAGCTCACATTCATGATCGCCGAAGTGAAATCTATTTGTATTTTGATATGCCTGAAGAAGGACGTGTTTTTCATTTCATGGGAGAACCAGACGAAACAAGGCATTTGCTCGTTTCTAATGAACAAGCAGTCATTTCCCCATCCTGGTCCATCCATAGCGGTGCTGGAACTTCAAGCTATACGTTTATTTGGGCTATGGCTGGAGAGAACTACACGTTTACGGATATGGACTTTATTGATATGAAAGACTTAAAATAGGAGGCCAATGATGGGATACTTAGATCGGTTTTCATTAGAAGGGAAAACAGCACTCGTCACAGGAGCAGCTGGAGGAATTGGTCAAGCAATCGCCGTGGCTTATTCAAAAGCAGGGGCAAAGCTCATACTACTTGGTCATCGAAATAACTTAGATGAAACAACGCAACTGATTGAGGAAGGAGGTGGGAGTGCTCATCAAGTAATTATTGATTTAGAGGATGTTGAATCACTTCCAGCATATTGTGAAGATCTATTAAGTCAATTCCAAATCGATATCTTGGTTAATAACGCTGGGATCATTAGACGAGAAGAGGCTTCTAATTATTCAATAGACAACTGGAATGCTGTGATGAACACGAACGTCAATGCCTTATTCCTTCTTACTCAACATCTTGCTCGTCCGATGCTTGAACGAAAGGAAGGGAAAATCATTAATATTGCGTCTTTACTATCATATCAAGGAGGAGTGTATGTACCAGCATACACAGCAAGCAAACACGCTGTTAACGGTTTAGTAAAAGCGTTTTCGAATGAATGGGCAAAGGATGGAATTCAGGTAAATGGCCTTGCGCCAGGCTACATTGCCACAAATAATACAAAAGCCATTCGAGAAGATGAGAAACGCAACCAATCTATCTTAGAGCGCATCCCTGCTGGAAGATGGGGAGAAGCGGAGGACTTAACAGGCGCAGCTATTTTCCTAGCTTCTGAGGCTTCTAATTACATGAACGGACATACGTTAATTGTCGATGGCGGTTGGATGGCTCGGTAGTAAGTTGCTCTAAACGGAAGGGGGTGAGAAGTTGCAACGCATCTTACTTAGAGGAGGAAAAGTTTACACTCCTAATCCAAATCGTCAAGAAAATACTATTCTCATTGAAAATGATAAAATCACCGGTATCGGTTCAGATATTTCAAGAGATTTACCGGTTGATCAAGTGATAGATCTCCCTTCCCAATACGCTATTCTACCAGGTATGATCGATGTCCACATTCATGGTGCAGCAGGTTCAGACGTCATGGATAGTACCCCTGAAGCCTTAACAACGATTGCCAAGACTCTTCCCTTAGAGGGTACGACTAGCTTTCTAGCTACAACGATGACGAACCCCTCTTCAAATATTGAACATGCATTAAGAAATGCTGCTACTTATCATCAAAAAAATAACCATCCTGGCCAAGCTGAAATGATTGGGATTCACCTAGAAGGACCATTCATTAATCAAAACCGTGCCGGTGCTCAACCTACTTCCTCCATTATTAGACCTGATGTTTCAACATTCAAACACTACCAATCTCTCGCAAATGATTTAATAAAGCTTGTCACACTTGCTCCTGAGCTCGATGATCAATCAGAATTAACGAGGTATTTATATGAAAATGGGATGATCGCTTCAGTTGGTCATTCCGAAGCTAATTTTGTACAACTATCCCACGCTGTTAACTTAGGCATTCGACACGCGACACACCTTTTTAATGGAATGAACGGCCTTCATCATCGGGACCCAGGTTCGGCTGGTGCCATTCTATTAAATCAAAACATTTTAGCTGAAATCATCGTAGATGGGATTCATGTTTCTAAAGATATCGTAGATTTAACTTATCGGCTCAAGGGAGCAGAAGGACTTCTTTTAATCACAGACGCGATGAGGGCTAAATGCTTAAACGAGGGCATCTATGATTTAGGTGGTCAGGAAGTTGAAGTAAAAGATCATAAAGCCATACTAAAGAGCTCTGGCAGTTTAGCTGGAAGCATACTAAAAATGAACGAAGCTGCCCGAAACATGCTTGAATTTACTCATTGTTCCATGTATGACCTTATGAAGATGACATCTGAAAACGCAGCGAGAGAATTAGGTATCTGGAAGAGAAAAGGAAGTATAGAAGTGAATAAAGATGCTGACTTAATCGTAGTTGATGAACAAATGAATGTGCAATTAACGATATGTAGAGGACAAATCGCAATAGATCACTTCAAGAGAGCAAATAGCATAAGTTGATCCGTCAACCAATCCACTAATTGGGAGGATATTATGCAGAAACCGTTTGGATACTCTTTACTAATCGTCTTGACCTTAGTTATCTCCTTACTTGTTTCATCATCGCTTCATGCAGAAGAAAACAACATGATTCGTAATGGTAGCTTTGAAGATTCGAATGGTTCGTTAGACAAATGGGGAGTGTGGAAAGCCTCTGGAAACCCAACGATTGAAGCTATTTCTGACTCGTCGATTGATGGAAGTCACGCACTATCTATTCAAAGTCCTGATGAAAATGCTCGCGCCTCGGTGTATCAAGATATTCTTGTGGAGCCAGGGGAAAGTTATCAAATTTCTGAGTGGATTAAGCTTAGCAATGTTCAATCCTCTTCAAAGGGAGCCTATATAAGAGTATCCTTCTATAAACCGGATGGGCAAAGAAGTAAAGAATTCACGCTGTTTGAAGGGAAGGGAACAACCGATTGGGAGCAAGCCTCCCTAACGCTTGATATCCCTTCAAACATCACAAAAATACGCATCGAGAATTTTCTTGAAAACGGGACAGGGCAAATATTGATCGATGACGTTCAAGTTGTACCAACTACTAATATACTTCCAACAAAACTAGAATTGAATACTTCTTATAAAGCAATGGAAATTGATGAAACATTCCAAGCAGAAGCAACAGTATTACCTGAGAACGCTACAAATAAGGAAGTTACATGGACTAGTTCTGACAACACTGTTGCAGAAGTTAATCAAACAGGACTAGTGAAAGGTTTAAACAATGGTTTCGCAACGATTATAGCCACAACAGCATCTGGCGCGTTAACCGCCTCATTTACAGTAGAGATCGGTCAGGCTAATTATATTCTAAATGGAGCATTTGAGGATGGTGATCCTGGCTCCGTCCCTCCGAAGTGGAGTACATGGAAGCCGAAGGGAAATGGAGAAATAAAGCTTGTTACAGATCAGGTAAAGGAAGGAACACAATCTGCTTATCTACACAATACAAATCCTGATGATAGAACGTCACTCGTTCAAAGAGTTCCGATACAAGCGGAAACAACATACGCACTATCTTATTGGATGAAGACGGAAGATATTAATGAAGGTTCAGGGTCTATGGCCGTACGTATTCAATTCAAAAATGAGACATGGCAAAATACGTCAGGCATGATTTTAGTTGGAGCAAGGGAAGGTTCAAATGAATGGACAAAAATAACTAAACTCCTGAACGTCCCTAAAAACACGGTTACATTATCCATTGAACCAATGATGGATAGTCGAAATGGGAAAGCGTGGATTGATGATATGCAATTAGTAAAAGTGAACTATGATGAGCCACCTGACATCAGTGCGTTTCAAGCAACGACAATCACAACAGGAGCTGTCAAGTTAAAATGGGATGTCCCTCCCGGATATAATGACCTTTTAACATATAACATTTATCGAAGCACAGAAGAGGAGTTTCCACTTGATGAGGAACATCTATTAAATAAGAGTGAAACAAACGAATGGATCGACTCGAGAACTTCCTTAGGTGCTACCTATTTTTATAAGATAGAAGCAATAATGAAAGCCACAAAAGAAAGTAGTCAATCCAATACTGCATCAGTTGAAATCACAAACGTAAAACCACCATCTAAGCCAGAGGCATTTAGCGTTCTTACTCATATAGAAAATGGCGCAGTAGGAACATGGGGATTATCTCCAGAATCGCGCCTTGAGTTCATCAGAATTTATTCTTCTCCAAATAAAATTGAAAATTTAAATGAGGCTACTCTTGTAGCCGAAGATCAAGCTCAACATCCTTCAATCTGGATGAATGAAGACGTTACTGATGAGTATTTCGCCATGACTGTCGTTGATGCGGAAGGAAATGAGAGCGATTTCATAACTGCTAAACAAAAAGATATTCTCCCTAAAGTCCAAGATGAACCAATAAGTCTTGATCATCCTTATTTGTATTTTAATGAAAATGACATAGACGAACTAAAAGCTAAAATAGAAACAGAAGCATATGCAGAAGATGCATTTAAAGACTTACAGAAAAACGCAGATGAAGCAGTCCAACGAACCACAGGGGAATTTTCACTCCCGCCTACTAAGAATAACCTTCACTTACATTTAGGAGAAATCGCAAGAGATGCCGGACTCGTTTATTGGATAACAGATGATGATAAATACAAAGAAGCTGCCATTACGATAATGAAAGAATACGCAGATCATTACCCCGATTATCCCCTGACAGGAAGTTATGATGGGAGACTTACAGCACAAACTCTTGAAGAATCGGAATGGTTGATCAATATAGCTTGGGTATACGATATGATGCATCCCTTTCTAAATGATAATGAGAGATATAAAGTAGAAGAGAATGTATTGAAAAATGCAATAGAAGTAATTGATCGCTACCAACGAGGTCTCTCCAATTGGCAGGTCTGGCATAATGCTGCGATCGGTAATGCAGCCCTCGTTTTGAAAGACATGTCACGTCTTGATCAAGTTATCAATGATCAAAAGCATGGGGCAATAAAGCAGCTTTCGGAAGGAATCCGCCAAGATGGGCTATGGTGGGAAGGTCCAAGTACGTATCATGAATATGCCATTAAACCCCTTATGTATCTTTCTGTTCCACTCTATCAATCGAATCAAGACTTATTTCATGTAAAAAATGGTGAACAATATGCTATTAAAGAAATGCTCGATTCATTAATGAATTATACGTTTGGAAATATGGCTCGGCCTGCAATCGGAAATGCGGCATATAAAACCTTACAATCAAAAATGATATACGAGATTGGCTTCCATTACTATCAAGACCCAAAATACGCCTGGCTGATTAAACAATCCGTTGGAGAAAATCGTGAAGGTTCACTCACAGAGGCTTGGGCGATATTATTTGCAGATAAAGATCTTTCTTCTGCTGATTTTTCTATTGGTACAAATGTCTTTGCTCCGGAAGGGGAAAATAAGAACGGAAGCACCTTTTATCGAGATTCTGGTTTAACAATTATCCGTAATCATAAACCGGCTGGACAAGCGATGAATGTTAGTCTTTTTTATAGTCCTCCCGGAACTCCCAACGGACACCTTCATGCAGATAAATTAGGCATTATGATGTATGCTGATTCGAAAATGTGGCTGAAAGATGCTGGGTCCCTTGGATATGACAATCCTATGCATGTGAGCTGGGCGAAACAAACGCTAGCTCATAATACACTCGTTGTTGATCAAACGAGCCAGTATCCGCAGGGGGACTCAACATATTTATGGCAAGCTGATGAACCAGGAAACCCTTCTTCAGGTTACTTAGAACATGACTTCATTGGTCCAGTTGTGAAGCAAACCCGTGCAATAACTGAGGCAGTTTATGAAGGTGTTGCCATGGAACGCACCACTACGATGTTAGATGAGTATGTGCTAGATTGGTTTCATGCTGAAAGTGAAGACAATCATACGTACGATCTCCCTTTCCATATAGATGGAGACTTAAAGGATATCACTGTTGACGATCGAAGTAATGTCGATCAACTTCGAGATAAAGGCGGCTATCAACATTTGAATAGTTTGGAGAAGGGGATATCAGACGAGCTATGGGAAGCAACCTATCAAAAAGACGATCAGTTTTTTACCCTTACGATGCTAGGTGAAGAACAAACATCTATCTATACCGGAAATGTCTTCACTGAAATGCTGATGCCACGTAGATCGGCAAGAAAAACTGATTTTGTTTCTGTCATTCAACCTTACGAGGAAGAAAATGAAAAAGTAAATGTCATGGAAGTGCCTGTAGTGAGCGATCAATTTGCTAAAGGTGTTACTGTTTCTAGTTCGGATTTTGAAGATACCATTGTCATAGGTAACAAATTGGAACAAAAGAAGATGAACGAAATGGAATCCGACGGTGCTTTCGCTATGACAAGACATTCATTAAATGATCATAAACTAATAGAGATTTCACTTCAGGAAGGAACTTATCTCAGTTTGGGTGAAACCAACCTAACACTAGATCAAGAGGGAAGTATCGAACTTAGTAAGATGGATGAAAACTTTCGAATTGACTATCAAGGTTCTGACAATGTGATCACTCTTTCAGGTGATTTGATAAAGCCACAGACAAAAGTATGGATGTATGATGAAGAAAAAAAGAAAATGAAAAAGTTGAAAATGAATCAGAAAAACCAGCTTACTATATCCGTTAAAAATAATGATCAATTTATTTTGACGGATGGTGGAAATCCGAAAGAAGTAGCACAGCTTTATTCACATGTAGAACCTATCTTTAAAGAACAGCAAACAGAACCAGAAGTCACTGGAGAAGTTTCCATAACTTCTGCAGAAGAAGGAGTTATTGTAGAGGGCGAAGATTTTGTTGATCAGGGGGGTGGAGAGGTCGTCATCACTCCAAAAGCCGGAGCATCAGAAGGATTAGCTCTGAAAAACTGGGATCATGAAAACCACTGGTTGAAGTGGAAAATCACGGTTCCAAATGGAGGAACTTACAAGGCGATTGTACGCTATTCCACTGATATGCCGAATGCTTATCGAGAATTCAAGGTAGACGACGGCCCAATGAATAGCTTTCATTTCCCTTCCACATATGGATGGGAGAATTGGGAAGATGTACGACTGGATGCTTTAGATAACCATCCGCTTCTATTTGAACTTGAGGCAGGTGAACATGTCATTTATATGAACAACTTACTTTCCCCTTTAAATATTGACTATATTAAATTAGTAAAGAAAAACAGCTAAAATTTCATCATTATCAAAAAGCAAGCCTGGATTCGAATGAGTGATTCGAATCCAGGCTTGTTGTTTTATGAAGCTTTGGATTGAACGAGAGAAGAGGAAGTTGTTTTTTCTTTTCCAAATACGTGAAAAACAATATTTAATGTAATGGCCGTTAAACTACCTGCTACAATCCCATTATCTGTTAATATTTGAAGGCTTTGTGGCAGTTTTTCAAAAACAGATGGAGCCGCTGTAACACCTAGACCAACTCCAATCGAACAAGCAATGATAAAGAGGTTCTCTTGAGATTGAAAGTCTACGCGAGAAAGCATTTTAATGCCATAAGCCATTACCATACCAAACATAACAATCATAGCTCCACCAAGGACTGGTGGCGGGATAATAGTTGTGACAGCACCGATTTTTGGCACTAAACCGATCAAAATCAGCATTGAACCAACGAGATAAATAATTTGCTTCTTCTTGACACCAGATAGTTGAATTAACCCCACATTTTGTGAATAGGTCGTATAAGGAAATGCGTTAAATAATCCACCTAATACAATCGCTAGGCCTTCTGCTCTGTAGCCGTTTCTCACATCTTTCTCCGTCAGTTTTTCATCACAAATATCACTTAAAGCAAAGTATACACCTGTAGATTCTACAAGGCTTACAAGAACAACGAGAATCATCGTCAAGATAGCCGTCCATTCAAATGTAGGTACCCCAAAATAGAGCGGTTGAATTAAATGAAACCAGCTAGCTTCTTTAATAGGTGTTAGGTCAACCATCCCCATGAATCCGCCAACGATCGTACCAACTGCAAGTCCTATTAAGATGGCAACTGAACGGATAAACCCTTTAAAGAATCGAGTCAATAACACAATAAAGAGAAGCGTACCAAATCCAAGACTAATATTCTGTAATGATCCAAAATCAACCGAACCTTCCCCACCTGCTATATTCCCCATAGCAACGGGAATCAAGGTAATTCCGATGATGGTGACGACTGAACCAGTCACAACCGGTGGAAAGAATGCTATTAATTTGCTGAAAATAGGTGAGATTAAGATCACGAATAAACCTGCAGCGAGAATGGCTCCGTAAATGGCAGTAATACCATATGTTCCACCGATCGCAATCATTGGACCAACTGCGGTAAAGGTACAACCAAGTACTACCGGCAAGCCAATACCGAAGAAACGATTTTTCCATACTTGTAGAATACTAGCCATTCCACACATAAAAATATCAATTGAGACAAGATAAGTGAGTTCCTTTCCACTTAACCCCAGGGCCCCTCCTACAATGAGTGGTACAACGACAGCTCCTGCATACATGGCAAGAACATGTTGAATGCCTAGTGATAAATATTTCAGGCTATTCATACGAAACTTCCCTCATTCACAAAGGTGACTTTTCCAGCTTCTAGTTTAGCGATTTTCGCTAACGATTCCACCTTAATCCCTTTTGAGCGAAGGCGTTTCCCACCATCTTGAAATGCCTTTTCAATAACAATACCAATTCCAGCTACCGACGCACCTGACTTAGAAACAACTTCTATGAGACCTTCAGCAGCTTGGCCATTTGCAAGGAAGTCATCAATAACAAGAACGTGATCTTCTTCATTTAAAAATTTACTCGAAATGGTGATTGTATTCGTTTCTTCTTTAGTGAAAGAATATACATCTGCCGTTAACAAGTCCTCCTGTAATGTGAGCGACTTTCGCTTTCGAGCAAAAATAAGCGGCACATTAAGGGTGAGGGCAGCAAAAACAGCTGGTGCAATACCAGATGATTCAAGTGTAACGACTTTTGTAATGGAGTCTCTTTGAAATTTACTCGCAAATGTCTCACCAATTTCTTTCATAAGAACGGGATCGACTTGATGATTTAAGAATGAATCTACTTTTAAGACAGCGTCAGATAATGCTAAACCTTCCTGACTAATTTTGTTCATTAAATTTTCCATATAATTTCCTCCTTCAATACAAAAACCCGAAGAACATCGTTGCTCACAGAAGAGTGAGCAACATGCCTCCGGGAATATAGATAAAGAAAGAGTCTACAGTAATTAAACTGATGGTTGCTCACTCATAGTCGAATCATTTACGGTGATCCGGTAGAAACTTGCAAGCCATATTCTTGCGGTTATATGAGTGATGTTCTTATTCAGGTTATGATTGGTATTATAAACCAGCATTTAAATCAATGTAAAGACAAATCTTAACAATGACTTACTATTAATTAACTTCGTTCGGGTTTCAAAGAAATAACGTTATTTGCAAACACCAGAACATTTTAACTCACGTGTTATAGGAGAATTGATTAATCAGTCGTTAATTCTGATAACAACTTATAGGACTTTTTCCGCTTTTCATAATCATATACAGAAGAGATCACCATCATTTCATCCGCTTGCGTTTCATCAAGAAATTCCTGCATTTTTCGTTTGACTGTTTCAGGACTACCAACAATAGAAGTAGCAAGCTGCTGATCAAGTGCCGCAAGCTCATATTCACTCGCATTTAGCTTTTCAACAGGCGGTTGAATAGGCGCTTCATGATTACGAATCAAATTTAAAAACTGCTGTTGTAAAGTCGTAGACAGATAATTTGCTTCTTCATCTGTATCTGCCACAATCACGTTTACACCTACCATCGTATAAGGTTTATCGAGTGCTTTCGAAGGCGTAAAGCTTCGGTGATACGTTTGGAGCGCACTAACGGTATTTTTAGGAGAAAAGTGACTTGCGAAAGAATAGGGCAACCCTAGTTTTCCAGCAAGCTCTGCACTGTATAGGCTAGATCCTAATAACCATGTTGGTACGTTAAGGCCTTTACCAGGAATAGCTCGTACTGGAGATGATCCCGGGCTCGTAGAAGGATCAAAATATGAGCGAAGTTCAGCGACTTGTTCTGGGAAATCCTGAGCCATGCTTCCAGTGCCTCGTCTTAATGCAAATGCTGTACGCTGATCAGTTCCAGGAGCTCGTCCAAGTCCCAAATCAATCCGTCCAGGGAATAGCGATTCTAGTGTTCCAAACTGTTCAGCAATGACAAGAGAGGAATGGTTTGGAAGCATGACTCCACCAGATCCAACACGAATGGTTGAGGTACCCGCAGCAACATGTCCAATCACAACTGATGTAGCAGAGCTCGCGATGTAGGGCATATTGTGGTGCTCAGCTAGCCAGAAACGATTGTAGCCAAGTTTCTCTACGTGCTGAGCGAGATTTCTTGTTCGTTCTAAAGCATCGGATATAGTTTCTCCATCCATAACAGGAGCTAAATCTAGTACTGAGTATTTAATATCAGATAATTTTTTTTGACTAGTTGACATAATTTCATCTTCTTTCTCTATTCAGAGTGTAAAAGGGAGATTTTCTTTCAAGAAAAACCCATATTCAATTTTATCAGCAGGTATACTAATTGAAAAACAATATGCTCTAACACTCCTATCTTGACTCGCTACTCGTAAAAGAGAGGTTTGCTTATCTACTATTTTGTACATACTGATAAAAAAATAGTAGGAGAGAATAATATGAGCGAAGCACGATATCGCATTATGTTTTCGTATCGAATGAGGAGCGTTGGATTTCTATGTATACACTGCTTCGATACACTAGATAAACAAATTGTGACTATTCCCATTTACTCGAGTTATGAAGGAATTGACGTCCATCACGAGACTTTTAAGAAGCTTCCGGAACTGTTGCAAAACACCCTATTAGAAGAGAAACAAAAGCTTGATGCTGGATTCTATTCAATTCGTACTTGGAACATCGAAAACTTAGGATAATCCTTTAAACGTTCTCACAGAGAGAACGTTTTTTGTAAATTCAAAATTAAAAATGGGGGGGAACTACTAAACTTTCAATTCAATTGCATTTCCATCCAGATTTTGGTTGAAATAAAGTATAAATAAATGACTCTATATTCTATTCTCATAAGCTTGTATTATTTATATACTTAATTTAGAAAATTTAGAAAAATAAAAGCTAAACAGACTAAAGGGGGTAAGACACAATTGATCAAGGTGAGAAGTGAAGGCGCTAGTTTACCTTAAAAGCGAATGTAGAAGAGGATTTAATTAAATAATCAGAACTTTATTTTTCCGTGAAGTTGACCCGACAACCCTATCAATTCAAAGCGGAACTGATTCATTATTATGATAAACTAGAAAAGATTGGTTTCAGGAAAAAGTGAAATGAACTTCATCTATTACGATTGAAAAAGGAGAGGTTTTTATGAAAAACAAGAAGTTGCGTCATGTCCTTATACCTGCATTATCTCTTTCATTATTGCTTTCTGCTTGTAACTTATCGTCTGGAGCTGACAGCGAATCTGGTAGTGAGGAAGTAGAAGTCATTCGACAAGGGGTAAACTTACCTGACCCAGAAAATGACGTTATTAAGCAAGAACTAGATGAGGCACTTGGTTATTCTGTGAACCTCTCCGTTAATCCTAATGACTATGAAAACAAATTAAACGTTCGTTTATCGGCAGGGGATTATCCTGATTTGTTTCAAGTTAGTCGAGCTGCTCTAGTAGAATATGCTAACAAAGGTTTACTACTAGACCTTGACCCTTATATGGACGACCTTAAGGAAGTTCAGGATTTTATTGGAGAAGATAATGTTGAAAAAGCGAAGGTAAATGATAAAGTTTATGCGGTGACTGTTCCTGCAAGCATACCTTTCTATACGTACTGGGTTAGGAAAGATTGGTTAGAAGCATTAAACATGGAAATGCCTAAAACAGTAGATGATTTATATGAAGTAGCAAAAGCCTTTCGAGAAGATGATCCAGATGGGAATGGGCAAAAAGATACTTATGGTCTTACCGGATCAGGAGTAAGCGCTTTCCAACCGATACTTGGTGCTTATGGTGTAGGAATGCCAAAAAGCTTTTATAAAGAAGACGGTGAATTAGTGAACTCATTTCATGATCCTGATAATAAAGAAGCTCTCACTGCAGTTACAAAGTTTGTTGAAAACGATGTAACGGACCCTGAAATTTTTAGTAATACAGGTAACGAGCCTCAACAAAAAGCGTTTCAAGGTAAATTTGGGATTTTATTTGATGGATGGGCGAATTTAACGAGTGATGCTTATATTGAACAATACAAAGCAGTAGATCCAGATGCTGAGTGGGTACAGCTTACGGCAATTGAAGGACCTGCAGGAAAATCAGCAGGAACGTGGGATATAGGTCAAGCTAATGGCTTTTATGCTATTCCGAAAGCACTTGAAGACCAACCAGAAAAGCTCGAAAAAATATTTAAACTTCTTAACTATGTAGCATCTGATGAGGGCTCTAAACTCGTTCAGTATGGAATAGAAGGAGAACATTATAACAAAGAAGACGGCAAGATTGTCCCAACGGACAAACTGGCTGAAGAGGGTGGCTACTTTTGGCTTTACCAATTCACTGGTCGACCTGAAATGGAGTACCTATCAACGAAATTCTCAAAACAAACGGAATATATCGAAGCTTCCGCAGACGCTCCGCGAATTGAATCTCTAAATGGGTATATTGATTATCCAGAGGGCTATAATTCGGCAGATGCTGATCGATTCTCTGAAGAAGAAATGATTAAATTTATAAGTGGACAACGTGACCTTAGTGAGTATGATGAATTCTTGAATAAATTAGATACAACATTTAATTATCAGATGATGCTTGATAAAGCAGAAGAAGATATTAATAAACTAGATCAATAATTATACTACCAAAGAAACAGCGCCTTCTCTATCAATTGAGAAGGCGCTGTTCTTTAGTGAGACTTAGAGCAGCATAATGGCAATCCATCCAATCACCCCTGTTGAAATAGCATAGAACAACATAGGACCAAGTGTCATTCGGATAATGGTTCCTTCTTTTCCAACCATGCCAACAACAGAAGCAGCTGCAACAACGTTTAATACACAAATCATATTTCCCGCGTTTGCTCCAAGTACTTGAAGTGAAAGAACGAGCTGTTCATTCATTTGAAGCTGATCAGCTACGCTAAATTGAAAAAGTGAAAACATCATGTTGCTAAATGTTGCACTACCAGAAATGAATGAACCGAGAGCACCGATAAACGGGGCAACAAGTGGCCACGCATCACCAACCGCATTTGCAACAAGTGTCGCTAGCTCCATTGGCATACTCATGAGATCAGCACCATTCATTCCTGAGTTAATAAAAATCCGAACCATCGGAACAGCCGTTCCAAGTGCAATAACCGTACCAACCATCGTTTTCATAGAATCTACTACTGTATTCTTAACCGATTTTAGAGACATTTTATGAAGAAAGACTGTAGCTACTATGACAACAATAAATAGGCTTCCAGGTAGATACAAAGGTTCAAACGAAGTGCTGATCTCTGTACCTAGAATTTGGTTCCAACCAATTTTAACCGACCTTAGCCATCCTTTTAAAGGTAATACGTCCAAGCGTGTTAGCACTAATAAAAGCGCAACGAGTAAATAGGGCAACCACGCAAGCCACAAAGGTAGCGCTTTTGAAGGTTTCACATATGTTTCTTTTGCATTGTTGAAATTCCAGGCCTCATCAGGTAGAAGGAAGCCTCTTTTGGCTGCCGGAACGACAATTGTGAGTCCAACAAGACCACCAATGATGGAAGGAAATTCAGGTCCTAAAAGCGTTGCTACGATAAATGCCGGCAGTGTGAAGCTGAGTCCGGCAAATATAGCGAACTTCCATAAAGAAAGACCTTCCTTCCAAGAATGGTTTTCACCAAAAAAACGTGTTAACATCATGACTAAAATAAGCGGGATAAAAGTACCTACGAAAAGATCAATCATAACAGCACTTTGAGTGACTGCCTGCAAATATTCAGGCATCGATTGCTGTCCAATGGAAGCTGTTACTTGATCCGCGACAGCTGAACCCTGTCGGAGTCCTTGATCTACACCGACGATAATTGGTGTTCCAACGGCGCCAAAAGAAACTGGGCTGCTGTCAGCAATAAGGGCCATCGCAACTGCGGCAAGAGGAGGAAAGCCTAATGCTACAAGGAGTGGTGCTCCAATGGCTGCTGGTGTTCCAAATCCCGCTGCTCCTTCAATAAATGCCCCAAATAACCAGGCGATAATAATTAGCTGTACCCTTCGATCCATGGATATTCCCATAAAACCCGTGCGAATCGCGTCAATCGCTCCGCTATTTCGTAGCGTGTTTAATAATAAAATCGCTCCGAATACAATCCAAATAATCGACAAAGCTATGATTAATCCTTCAATGAATGCTGCTGTCATTTGTATCTTTGGTATTTTCCATATCGTATAGGCCATTAATGCGGTGAGGAGTAAACTTCCCGGCATAGCTTTCGTTGCAGGTAAACGCAAAAGAACAAGTAAGATAAACACCGCTAAAATAGGAGTCAATGCTGTAAAAAGTTGAAGTCCATTCATTTTCATCACCTTTTCTTGTATATGCTTATATGTGACATCTTTCACATATAAGCATATACGAAATACAGTTCCCCATATGTGATAAAAGTCACTCTTCTAGTAAACCATTAAACCTAACAATAAAAAATCTGGTAAAATAACTGTGAAGCAATAATGAAGGAGCTGCTAATATGCTAAAAAAGGTAGATTATTTTTTCTATCCAGTTGAAGTCACTCAGCCTACTGGAGCAGAGGTGACGTATTACTGGGAAATTAGCGTGGCGGAATACGAAGGCAAAATCTATGCTTATGCAAAGGCAGATGAATTCGGAAGAAAAATCCGCTGGCATCAGAGTGATCAGCCTGACAAAGAAAGTGCTCTTGCTGTCATTCAAGAAAAGTGCAAATCGCAAAGCAAATAGCCTAAAAGCTAACGAAGCATATTTCGTTAGCTTTTTCCTTTTAGCACATCATTACATATTCAAACTGTTCAATTTAACATGCGTTCGATACATTCAGGGTAGGATGTTAAAAAGAGGCAACAAGATAGGGTGATGAAAATATGAATCAGAAAATCATAATCCTTAGCACACTTATATTAGCTCATATTCTGCTTTTTTTAAGCTTTGTTCGGTTCCCAGGAACATTTTGGCCTGTTTTTACAGTAACACTAGCCATCTTAATTTTCTTAAGTGTTAAAACAGGCGCACTTAAGTTCAAAAAAATCACGTTCAAACATTGGCTTTATATCGTCATTAGTGCCTTATTTCTATATATACTTTCCTATGTAGGGATAGAGGGAATCAAGTGGGTTTATCCCTCTTTATTCGAAGAGATGGAGCGGTTTTATGATGTGGTCCAACCCGTAAAAGCCTGGCATTTCATTAGTCTTGTTCTGATCGTCATTCCTGGAGAAGAAATCTACTGGCGAGGATATATTCAGCAACAGTTAAAGAAGTACAAAGAGGGAGACACCATCCTTATAGCGACCATTTTATATGCGACGGCTCATCTTTATTCCGATGCATATTTATTAGTACTAGCTGCAATCGGAGGTGGGATGGCCTGGGGATGGCTTTATGAAAAAACAAAGAACTTCTGGGTGCCATTATTATCACATATCCTCTTTGATTTACTCATTTTAGTTATTATTCCATTACTGTAAGTAACACGATTAAAGACTTTTCCAGAAGGGAGAAGTCTTTCTTTGTTTTATAAACGTAGTCACTATATGTTACAGTCTAATAGGTAAACGAGCGAAGCTTCTTGAAAACATACGCTATTTTAAATAATGCACTTCACTATTCTGGACTAAGCGGTTGCGACTTGGTTATACTTCTAGTAATATTAGACTGAATGGCTAAGAATTGAAAAGAGGGTTATAAATGAAAGAATCTATATACGGATTAACGTTTGATCAGCTAACTGAATGGTTGCTAGAACGTGGTCACAAAAAATTCCGTGCCTCCCAAGTATGGGATTGGCTCTATAAAAAGCGTGTTAAAGAATTTTCTCAAATGAATAACGTAAACAAAGACTGTATCAAACTTTTGGAAGAAAACTTTGCGATCCAGACATTAACGCAAGAAATCAAGCAAGAATCTTCTGACGGTACGATCAAGTTCTTGTTCAAATTACAAGACGGGAACGTTATTGAAACGGTACTCATGCGTTTCCATTACGGTCAATCTGTCTGTGTAACGACACAAGTAGGGTGTAATATCGGTTGTTCTTTCTGTGCAAGTGGACTTCTTAAGAAGAGCCGTGACCTTACAAGCGGTGAGATTGTTGAGCAAATCATGAACGTGCAACACGCACTTGATGAAAAGGCGAAAGAAGAACGCGTAAGCCATATTGTTATTATGGGAATCGGTGAACCTTTCGATAACTATGATAATATGATGGACTTCCTTCACATCGTTAATTCTCAAAAAGGACTTTGTATTGGCGCGCGCCACATTACGGTTTCAACAAGTGGTCTTGCGAAGCAAATTTACGACTTTGCCAATGAAGATCTTCAGGTGAACCTTGCGATTTCTCTACATGCTCCTAATGATGAGCTGCGTACGAAGATTATGAAAATCAATAAGGCTTATCCACTTGGAAAATTAATGCCTGCGATTGATTACTATCTTGAGAAAACCAACCGCAGAATTACGTTTGAGTATATTATGTTGAGAGACGTCAATGATCACGTAGAAGAAGCGAAACAACTTGCGAATCTTCTCGCTGACAAACGTCATCTTTCTTACGTAAACTTGATTCCATACAATCCAGTTGATGACCACTCTTATCAGCGTAGTGAAAAAGAATCGATTCTTGCGTTCTATGATACGCTTAAGAAAAACGGTATTAACTGTGTGATCCGTCATGAGAACGGAACAGATATCGATGCTGCATGCGGTCAGCTTCGCAGTAAACAAGTAAAGAAACTTGAAAATGCAGGTAAATAATTCAATTAAGACGCACCTTTAACGGTGCGTCTTTTTTATGTATAGTAGGTGACACACTCTCAAACGGGGGAAGCATACACTGTAAACAAAAACGTTTATTTTTAGAAAATAGATGTTTATATATGGGAGATGAATTATGAAAGGATTTATTATTGTCCTTTGTTTTCTCTTTTTATGGATTACTTCAGGTATTTCTTCCGATTATAACCGCTCAAATCCATCTTTTGAATTAAGTGGTGAGGAAGCAAGCGTAAGATCTGGTTACAATTATCTTCACGTCATCATGACGAACGATCAATTATCAAGATTGGACGTTTATGATCAAAATGGTGATCTTGTGAAGGTTTATCATGAGGAAAGCTTAAAAGAGCTCTATCCATCTGCTACCTATCTCAATGCAGAAATTGATGATGATAAATTGTATCTCATTTTTGAAGAAGAGAACGGTCAAATCATTTCAAAAAGGATTGTCGTGGGGGCGAGAGGATCTTTATCGTTTATGCCTGAAAGAAAATAGAAAGGGCTGATAGAATAGATCAGCACCCTCCATGACACTCTTTGTTCACACAGTCTTGTTTCTTATGTGACTTCTTTTTATATCCATTTACATGGTAATAAATAGTTAGACAATAGCGTCCCGTACAGACGGAGTGCTTCTTATGTCCATGGGAGTGGTGAATAGAACCGGTTTCTTTTCGACGATCTCTTGCAACAATCGTTACTTGACACAGTTGTTGATATGTTCTCGTTCTCGTATTCCCCTCTGGCACATAAAATGCGGGTTCATGACAGTGATCTATTAATACCTCGACTTCCTCACAAACCCCACCATCGTAATAAATTGATAGAGTTCCTGATACTGGTCCTATATCTCCAACCGCCTCCCATATTGGGGCATAAGGGTTGAGAAGTGGATCAATTCGAAAGACACCACAGATATTTTCTTCCACCAGCTCTCCCTTTGATTGATGGGGGCGACGCTTTTCACATAAGGGGTGATCTTCTTTAAACAACGATTTACTTCTTGACATAAGAGCACATCCTTAAACTTCCTTTTATATAGTAAATGCATGGACATTTGTTTTGTATAGATAAGCGTCCAAGTCCATCTAAAAATAAGTATGACAGAAATCATTATTCCTTTTTATTGAAATAGCCAATTTAGCTTACGTTGTTCATTTTTAAACGAAATTAACGAAATAAAAAAGCACTCTCCATCGTGAGACTTCATTGAGTGCAATATATTATAGTCCTGCAGTATATTGAAGATCCATTTCAACAGTAGCTGTACAAAAAACATCTGGAGTTGGAGGTGCAGCTGAAGTACACTGAATTTGAATCAACGTTACGTTCGTTAGTTCTAATACTAAAGAAGATTGTGCATCAATCGTATACTCCGTTGCAGCGCCAGTATCGTCCGTTACAATAAGAGTCATAACGCAATCATTTGCTACTGAACTAGTGTTTATAATTGATAAAAATCCACTAGCTAGTGAAGGTGCTGGAGTGCCTATTGGAGCAACTAACAGATCAACTGGAACTGGTGCTGCCTCATCTTGACATATAGTACGAATTGGAAGACATCTTTTAATAGCCATTAACGTTGGGTTGTTACCAAAGAAGTTCGGAGTGGAACAAGGGGCAGGACAGCAAAATGATGAAGATGAACTTGAATTACACATAAAGTATTTCCTCCTGAAGATTTTTATTTTTTCTTTACATCCTCAATGTATGTCCCAGGATATGTACATGTATAAACGGATGTCCAAGTTTTACGAATTAAGTTGATTAAACTTGAAAAAATGTTTAATTAGGTCCATTCACCCGTGTCTCCTGAAGCATTTTCTACTATTTTCAAACTTTTTATTTGAATTCCAAACATTTATTAACAATTGTAGGTAAACTAATATTGGGTAAAATGCTTCAATACTTAAGGGGGAATACATATGAATAACAACAAGTTTCGTAAAACACTTATTGCTGCGCTATCAATCGGTTTAATTGCCGTACCTATTGTTCAAACTCCAGCTCAAGCAGAAGCCTCAAATGCGAATGTTCACCTACGCCTCATGGAAACGACTGATATTCATACGAATATCGTAAATTATGATTATTATAAGGATCAGCTTACGAATGAGTTTGGACTCGCCAAAACAGCCACATTAATTAACAAAGCTCGTGGTGAAGTTGAGAACAGTTTATTATTCGATAACGGCGATTTACTACAGGGAAATCCGCTTGGTGACTACGTTGCAAAAATCAACCCTCTAAAGAAAGGGGAAACTCACCCTGTATACAAAGCCATGAACCTTCTGAATTATGATGCAGGGAACATTGGAAATCACGAATTTAATTTTGGTCTCGATTTCCTTCAGACAAGCCTAGCCGGCGCAAACTTCCCATACATAAATGCGAACGTGTATGTAGATGACCACGATGATGATCCATCAAATGATCAAAACTATTTCACTCCTTATCAAATTCTTGATAAATCCGTGAAAGATGACTCAGGAACGGAACATCAACTGAAAGTAGGCGTGATCGGATTCGTTCCACCACAGGTGATGCAGTGGGATAAGGCTAATCTTGAAGGGAATGTGATCGTAAAGGATATTGTTGCAACAGCTAATAAATACGTGCCAGAAATGAAGGCAAAAGGGGCCGATATTATTGTCGCCATACCTCATTCTGGCTTTGAGAAGGCAGCACCACAGGGAAATGACGAGAATGCCGTTTACTACTTAAGCGAAGTGGAAGGCATCGATGCCATTTTATTTGGACATGCCCACAAAGTATTCCCTGGAGATAACACCTTTCAAGGAGTTGATGGAGTGGATAATACAAAAGGAACCATTAATGGAGTCGCTTCCGTCGAGCCAGGTTACTGGGGAGATCACCTAGGGGTAATCGACCTATCTTTAACGGAAGATAACGGGGAATGGTCAGTGAAGGATTCCAAATCTGAAGCTCGTCCAATCTATGATAAAGTAACGAAAACACCACTTGTTGAAGCAGACATTGATATCGTCAATGCAGTGAAAGAGGATCATGAAGCGACAATTGATTATGTGCGAACAGCTGTCGGTGAAACAACAGCTCCCATTAACAGTTACTTTGCGCTCGTTAATGATGATCCGTCCATCCAGATTGTAACCAATGCACAAAAATGGTATGTAGAAAACAATATTCAAGGTACCGAATATGAAGGTATTCCAGTCCTATCCGCTGGGGCTCCATTTAAAGCGGGTGGTCGAGGAGGTTCGTCCTACTATACAGATATTCCTGCTGGGGACATCGCGATTAAAAACACAGCTGATCTTTACGTTTATCCCAATACACTGAAAGCGGTTCTGTTAAATGGTGACGAACTGAAGGATTGGCTTGAAATGTCAGCAGGCCAATTTAATGTAATCAACAAAAAAGATAAACAGGAACAGCCTTTAATTAATCCTGATTTTCCTTCTTATAACTACGATGTTATTGATGGCGTTACCTATCAAATCGATGTTACAGAATCTGCGAAATATGATATGAGTGGGAGTGTAGTAAATGCTGATGCTAATCGAATTAAATCGCTAAAATACAACGGAGAAAAGGTAACGAAAGACATGTCCTTTATCGTTGCTACAAATAATTACAGAGCGACAGGCGGAGGGCACTTTCCGCACTTAGATGGTTCTAATATTGTTATTGATTCCCCTGATGAAAATAGACAAATTTTAATTGACTATATTCTTGAAAACAAAACAATTAATCCAACAGCTGATCAGAACTGGTCATTTCACACAGTTAATAAGAAGAAACTGAACGTCACTTTTGAATCCTCGTTACAAGCCAAAACCTATGCGGAAAGCATTAAAACGATTCATTTTGTTGATGAAACAGAAAATGGTTTCGCTAAATATACACTCGACTTAACGAAACAGAAAAAAGAAAAGCATCATCATAATCATAAGAGCGAGCACGGCCGCCATCGTTAAGAACGAATTCACGCCAATTCATCAGAATTGGCGTTTCTTATTTTAAGAATTTATCCGATGCAAACAATATTGGAATATTTACTGATATAATGGCATTACTATCGTACAGAAAGGGATTTATATGACACAAAGCCTGACAAGCACCCAAAGAGATGAGCTTTTTTCAGATCTGACAATTGAGCAACAAACGTATGTAATGAATTTTCTTAAACGCGGTAAAAAAACGGCTTTTGCGAATGTAATTGCTAGAAGTAAAGGGCGGATGATTCCAAGTGGGGCAACGGATGAAGAAATCAGGATGCTGCTTGATGATTGGATACTAGAAGATTACATCGATGCGGGCTTCGTTTCAGATGATTTAAAATGTGAGTGCGGTCGCTCTTTACGGTATCAGTATGTTGTTCGACATGCAAAAACAGGAGAAACACGGCGTTTCGGGATAAATCATTTCGAAGAGCATACCGGATTACCCGCTTCCATTGTGAGAGAAGTTGTGAAGGGATTTATGGAAATAGATTATGAGTTGGATGAGCTACTGTTGAAAAGACAGAACGGCTATCCTACATACGACATTCCTGAAGGATTGAACCTTCCACTAGACATTGAACAGCCACTTTCATTAAATCTTCCATTACTAGATCTACAAGAAAAAAGGCTAAACAGTTTAATCAGATCTTATCGTGAAGAAAAAGAAGCTCTTCAAAGAGGAAGCAACACTGTAGAACAAGTAGTCAACCCGAAAAGCAACCAGGAAGAACCGAAACCAGAAGAGGAATTACAAGGCGCTTTTGATTTGTTCGCGGAAGATGTTCAAGAACCTTTACAAGAAAAGACAAGCGAGAAACCTAAGGAAACCTATTTTGTAGGGGACCTTTCATTTACAACACAGGAAGAGGTAGACTCTTATATTCAGCAAGGTATGGAAAGTGCTCTGATGATTTGTGAGCTTTTGATTAAGGAAGGAAAGGTACAAGACAAGAGATACTCCACAAAGAAACCAAAAATTTATTATGCTGTTTGTACCTACCTCGATTCATTTGTTGCATCTGGATCAATGTCAGTCGAGCCGATAGGGCGTGAAGATCGCATCTATCGATTGAAAAGCAAGTGATTATCCTAACATTTCGTAATTATCAGATAAGTGATTGACATTTCCAGTTAACCGGTCTATAATTTCACACATGTTCAAAAATTAAATCAACACTCTTATCAAGAGCGGCGGAGGGAATAGGCCCTATGATGCCCGGCAACCTTTCAACTACAGTTGAAGCTGGTGCCAAATCCTACAGGTGATATCACCTGGAAGATAAGAGGAGGATTATGTTAGCAAACCCTCTTCTTATTGTTTAAGAAGAGGGTTTTTTATTTTATCCAGAAAAGGAGCTGTTACACATGAAAAGAACACTTGAAGAACGATTGCAAGATGGTCCAGTTATTTGCGGGGAAGGTTATCTATTTGAACTAGAGCGTCGTGGTTATTTACAAGCAGGATCATTCGTACCCGAAGTTGCCCTAGACAACCCTGAAGCGCTAAAACAAACGTATCGTGATTATATGCTTGCAGGTTCAGATGTCGTACTTGCTTTTACGTATAATGGTCATCGAGAGAAAATGAGGATTATTGGAAAAGAAGATTTGTTAGAACCGCTCAATAGACAAGCCATCCGCCTGGCTAAAGAAGTCGCGAAGGAACACCCTGAAGAAGAAGCGCTAGTTGCTGGAAACATTTCAAATACAAACTTATTTGATCCTGAAGATGAGGAAAGTAAGGAACAAATTCGGTCAATTTTTGCTGAAATGGTGAAATGGAGCAAAGAAGAAGGCGTAGATTTCATCAACGGCGAAACCTTCTACTTCTATGAAGAAGCAAAAATAGCGCTAGAAGAGATTCAAAAGCAGGATCTTCAAGCTGTAATTACACTCGGACTTATGAGTGAGAACATTTTAAGGGACGGCTATACCGTTGAGGAAGCTTGCCGTTTATTAGAAGAGCAAGGTGCACTAGTTGTTGGCATGAATTGTTTTAGAGGACCTGCCACAATGCAGCCTTACATTGAAAAAATTAGACAGTCTGTTAACGGCTATGTTGGTGCTCTTCCAATCCCTTATCGTACAACAGAAGAACACCCAACATTCTTTAACTTACCAGACGGTGGCTGTGCGTGTACATTGCCAACAGAGACGACCTTTCCAACCTCTTTAGACCCGCTTTATTGCAATCGCTATGAACTAGCGGAATGGGCTAAGAAAGCAAAGCAGGTTGGCGTCAATTACTTCGGACTCTGTTGCGGGGCTTCTCCAAGTATGCTGCGAGAGGTGGCTGAAACAGTTGGCAGAACAACTGTAAACTCGGTATATTCTCCAAATATGGAAAAGCACTTTTTATTTGGAACTGATGAGACATTGAAAGATAACAATACGGCTTATCGAACAAAAGCTTAATTCATAACAACAACCGGAGAACTTAATTTCTCCGGTTGTTGTTTTTTTACCAAAAACCCTATCTGTACACCTGTACTACAGTATTAAAATACATTTTTACATAGGATATTATATCTACTACATTTTTTCTATAAGCTGATTATTTTTGATAACGTTGGCGATGATTAGTAACAGTATCTGTAGAAGAGTAACGAATACAATGATTTATGCATTTGATAGGATAACAGCATTTTTCCAATCACGAAGTCTGAGATTGATTTTTCCGCTATATAAGTTGCTTTCCAAGTAACATTCTTTTCGAATTAAAGGCTTCTTTTATGAAAAACATCATATTTATCAAGTAGTTGTGTTATTATTTTAAATGTGTTTGAATATGTCCATGAAACATTATTGAACTCAAACCACAATGAAAACGAACTGTTTTATAAGCGAGGTAGCCTATGAATAATCAAAATGTATTAAATGAACTCCGCTCCATTTTACCCAGTGCGGAACTGAAGATAAATGAGCCATTAAATGCACATACGTATACAAGAATGGGTGGATGTGCGGATGTCCTTGTGTTTCCTAACACGCTAGAGGACGCACGAGCAGCAGTTGAGTACGCCTATCAATCTAACTATCCATTAACCATTTTAGGAAAAGGCTCTAATGTTATTATTCAAGATGGAGGCATTAGAGGAATTGTCCTGAATCTTTCGTCACTAAAAGCCATTCAAAAAGAAGAAGAAAAAGTTATTGCTCAAGCTGGTGCACGTATTATTGATGCTTCTGAATTTGCTCGTGACAGCAAACTAAGTGGGCTCGAATTCGCATGCGGAATCCCAGGATCTGTCGGCGGAGCTGTTTATATGAACGCAGGAGCATACGGTGGAGAAATCGCGGATTGTCTCGAAAGCGTTCTTGCTGTAACAAAGGAAGGAAAGCTCGTTAAATTGACAGCTGATGAACTTGATTTATCTTACCGTCATAGTAATGTAGAAGAAAATGGTCTTCTTGTCCTTGAAGCTACTTTCAAGCTTAAAGTTGGAGAGTATGAGGATATTAAAGCAATCATGGATGACTTAACGGAAAAACGTGAAACAAAGCAACCGCTAGAATACCCTTCATGTGGCAGTGTGTTTAAACGTCCTCCTGGCCTTTTTGCTGGTAAGCTCATTCAGGACTCACAGCTTCAGGGTACACGAATCGGTGGAGCTGAAGTCTCCAAAAAGCATGCTGGCTTTATTGTAAATATCGATAATGCGACAGCGACTGACTATCTGGACGTGATTCATCATGTGCAGCAAACAGTAAAAGAAAAGTTTGATGTCGATCTTGAACGTGAAGTTCGCGTCATAGGGGAACCACCTGAAAAACCATAATTCACATGACAGCCGCTCTTACAGAAAGAGCGGCCTTTTAGTGTTCTTTCACCGATATTCGATAAATCTGTGAACAAATGAAATCTGCACAATAAGTGCATACTTTACGGATAAAGTAGATATTGGCATACAATTCCAAAGACTAGAGGAGGACTATCATGAAAAGTAAAACTCAATTGATTGGTGTAATAACATTATCAATGGCGCTCATTCTTGCTGCTTGTGCAAACAACAATGAACAAGTAAATGAAAACTCTAATAACACAGAGGCAAACTCTGAAAGTAATATGGAAGGGATGAATCATTCAGGCTCTGCTGAGGTACCTGAAGAGCTACAAAAGTCTGAAGATCCGACTTATCCAGAAGGTAGCACGGCGATCATTGAAGCGAACCATATGAAAGGAATGGAAGGTGCAGAAGCAACTATTGTGGGGGCATATGATACGACAGCTTATGTTGTAACTTACACCCCTGAAGATGGCGGAGAACCCGTAGAAAATCATAAATGGGTCATTCATGAAGAACTGGAAGATCCAGATGAAGCTCCACTTCCATCAGGAACTGAAGTAACATTAATGGCTTCTCATATGGAAGGAATGGAAGGTGCGATTGCAACGGTCGAATCCGCTACAGAAACTACCGTATATATGATCGACTACACACCAACAACTGGTGGCGAAAAAGTAACGAATCATAAATGGGTAACGGAAGACGAATTAACCCTAACTGAATAATTGACCCTTCATAACCCGAACTGGTTAGGTTCGGGTTATTTTAAAGAGGTTCACTAATATCTGCCGTTCTTCCACTAGATTTTCTAACGCTATCGTCACATACAAGTAGAAAGGATGAAAAGTTTTGAAGAAAATATCGCTCTATACAATAGGTTTAATTCTCACTGTAATAATATCTGCTTGTCAAAATGATCAATCGTCACTAAATGAAAATCAATCAAATGATACAGGACAAAAACAAGCAAATCTCGCATCCATCAGTAACTCTGCCATTTATAAAGAAGCTGATAGAAACCAAATCGATCATGTCCACGGGATCGGTTATCCCGGTAACCGTAATGAACTGCTAGTGGCTACTCACGACGGTCCTCTAATTTATCATAATCAAATCTGGTACGAAGCCACAACAAACAAAAATGATTATATGGGATTCCAAGCTGTAGCTGATGGATTTTATAGTAGTGGACACCCTGGAGAAGGATCTGCGTTACCAAATCCACTTGGATTAATCAAAAGTACAGACCGAGGCAAGACATTAGAAAAGCTAGGTTTTCAAGGCGAATCTGATTTTCATTATTTAGCTGTGGGATATGAAACGAACGCCATGTATGCAGTAAATCAACAAAGAAATAGCGAAATGGAAATAGGCGTCTATTATAGTGAGGATGCTAAAAAGTGGGTGGATGTGGCGTTAAAAGGAACTCCCGATCAAATAAGTGGGTTATTCACTCATCCAAGTAACTCGAACCTTGTTGCTATAACCTCTCCTTCCGGGTTATATCTCTCTCGTAATCAAGGTGAGTCGTTTACTCGAATCACGAAAGAAGTAGCTGTTAGCACAATGGTTTTTCTAGAGGATCGCTTTATTTATGCAGTGCAGGAACCTAGGAATCAGCTCATTGTTCAATCATTGCAAGACGGTGAAGAGGAAGAAGTGACTATGCCTAATCAAACTTTAGACACCATTGATTATGTTACAGTTAATCCACAAAATAAGGATGAGATTGTCTTTCATTCAATAAGTGGTAGTCTTTATCAAACAACTGACAATGGGAAATCTTGGACTATTTTAATCAATGAAGGGAAAATCAAGAAATAAGTTGATTTCAGAGAAGAATCCGTATTCTATTCCCTTCTTTTATCAAGAATTTGTGCAGAAATAATGAAATTTCCTATCCTGCAACTTTATTTGCTAATGACGTTTAATCTGGATCAAATAGGAAAATATGACAGTGTACTTAACTTTTAAGGAGGAATGAACGAATGTCACATGAAAATTATGGATCGGTTATTCAAACACTTCATGAATGTATGACAGCCTGTAATCACTGCTACGATTCTTGTTTAAAAGAAGACGATGTCAATATGATGGCGGAATGTATTCGCATGGACAGAGAATGCTCTGATATTTGCGGTTACCTCGAACAAGCTCTCGTGAGAGGAACACCATTTGTTGCTGAACTCGCCACAGCATGTGCGACCATTTGTGAAGCTTGTGGTAATGAATGTAAGAAGCATGATCACAAACATTGTCAAGATTGCGCTGAAGCTTGTTTCAAATGTGCAGAAGAATGCAAGAAATTAGCATCATAATCAAGATAGTGAGGAAGTCTGTTTACTAAGACAGGCTTCTTTTTTATGCAGCTGTTTTGTACAATGCAGACACCCTGCACACTTTCTCGATATAATACTGTTACACTAGCTGTTCATAAAGGAGAAAGACATGAGAATAAAGAGGAAAAGTAAATTAGCGACAAAATTAGGTCTGTTTTTTCTCATAAGCATCTTATTACTCGAAGGTATTTTGTTCATGGTGCTGTACTTCGGTTTTTTAAACGAACGCATTATGGCAGAAACAGATGCCCTTCTAGCAAGAGGGAATAGCCATAGAGATGTACTAGCGAAGCATTTCGATCGTGAGACAATGGAACACGTTGCACTTATGGAATCTGAAGCTGAGACGCAGGTAGTCATAACAGATGAAAAGAATACCATCCTTGTTCATTCCAATAAAGTCATGCCTACTATTGAAGAAAACATTGCTTCCTCAAATACACTCCCTGTAACAGGAGCTATTGTGGAAGGAGATTGGGGTAAAGAACCTTTTGTTACAACTGGTTCTCCGATTTTTGTTGATGATGAGCTTGTTGGAAACGTGTATATGATTCTTGATACACAAGGTATTCGCGACGTACGAGACCACTTAACGACCCAATTTTTGATTATTAGTGGACTAGCACTCTTCCTTACCATTATTACAATTATTTACCTTTCAAGAATCATTACACGCCCATTGATTGATATGAAAATAGCCACACAGAAAATGAGTACAGGGAATCATGATGTCTCATTAAAAGTAGATCGAAACGACGAATTAGGAGAATTAGCCAAAGCGATCCAGAGCTTGTCCGACGATTTGCTACGATTAAAAAACGACCGCAGTGATTTTTTAGCTAATATTGCACATGAGCTCAGAACACCATTAACTTATCTTAACGGCTACGCTGACATTGCTCAGCGAGAAGCGTTATCATCCGACGAGAGAAACACTTATCTAGCCGTTATTAAGGAAGAATCCGAAAACTTAACCTCGCTCGTTCGAGATTTATTTGATATGGCCCAAATGGATCAACAAGGGTTTTCGATTGATCGTGAATCAGTCGATTTATGTCCATTAATTC
The DNA here is from genome assembly GCF_056173665.1 of Anaerobacillus sp. QJM3NY_17. Lineage (NCBI taxonomy): Bacteria > Bacillati > Bacillota > Bacilli > Caryophanales > Bacillaceae > Anaerobacillus > Anaerobacillus sp. QJM3NY_17. The sequence goes on from NZ_CM149685.1 coordinate 2,259,874, forward strand.
ATCAGATTAGAGAGAAAGTGAAGCCTGCTTTTGATCGAAAAGGAATTGATTTGATAGTATCCTGTCAGAACGATATTCGCTTAACGATTGACCCTGCGAGGTTTTCTCAAGTGATGTTAAATCTGTTAGATAATGCTTTACACTATAGTGAACAAGGAAAACATGTATTAATCGATGTCAGCGTCTCTCAAAAGACAGTCATCATAAAAGTAGTCGACGAAGGAGAGGGGATTCCTGAGAAGGATTTACCTTTCATCTTTGAACGCCTTTATCGTGTTGATAAATCCCGATCAAGAAAATATGGTGGCTCCGGACTCGGTCTTGCTATTGCCAAAGAAATTGTTGAAAGACACGGTGGGAGCATATCTGCTAAAAGTGAAGAAGGGAAAGGCACGACAATGACAATCGCCATAGCAGGAGTTGAATAAAATGAAGTATGTTTTAGCTGTAGATGACGAAGAAAGAATGGTTGAGTTAATCTCTCTCTACCTAAAGCCACATGGGTATCGAATATATAAAGCAAACACAGGCTTTGATGCACTTAATAAGCTAAATGAAAATCATGTGGATATGGTCTTGTTAGATATCATGATGCCAGATATGGATGGTTGGAAAACATGTGAAGAGATCAGAAAGCAGTCAGATGTTCCAATTATTATGCTAACAGCACGTGAACAATCAGAAGACATTGTAAAAGGACTAAAGCTAGGTGCGGATGATTACATCACTAAACCTTTCGATGAACGAGTTCTCCTTGCTAGAATGGAGGCAGTCGCTCGACGCTTAAAGCAGGTTGATTTAAACCAATTGGTGTTTAAAGGACTCACGTGGGATGCAGATAAACATCTTGTTTCTTACAACGATTCCCTTATCCCTGTAACTCCCATTGAATTTAAGCTTCTTGGACTTTTCTTGAAAAATCCTGAAAAAGTTTTTAGTCGTGATCACCTGATTCAAATAATTTGGGGATTTGAATCAAGTACAGAAGGACGCACGATTGACTCACATATACGTAATTTACGGGATAAATGTCGATCTGTTAACTTCCAGATCGACGAATATTTAGTGACCATCTGGGGTGTAGGGTATAAGTGGAAAAACGCATCTCATTAATCAGAGCTTTTAGCCACTAACATGACTACCAAAACGGTAGTCATGTTTTATTTATTCACACCTTCTCGATCAATTCTGGATATTCCTTGGGAACAATAAAAACAGATGATGATCTTCTATTAATTTATTGGTATTAAGGAGGACAGTATGGATCATTCAACACATTCTACTCAAGAACAACACCATTCTGATCATGGACAAGATCACACCTCTCACCACGCTCATATGGTAGAGGATTTTAAAAAGAGGTTTTATCTTTCAATACTTATTACATTACCCATACTCGTTTTGTCACCAATGTTGCAAAACCTCGTCAATCTAAATATGAGATTTATGGGAGATCTCTACATCTTATTTTCTCTATCATCGTTTATCTTTTTTTATGGAGGCTGGCCGTTTCTTACAGGAGCATGGAGTGAACTAAAAGAGAAAACCCCAGGGATGATGACTCTTATTGCACTTGCCATTGTCGTTGCTTACGTCTATAGTTCATTAACCGTTTTCGGATTATCGGGGAAAAATTTCTTTTGGGAACTGGCCACGTTGATTGACATTATGCTGCTTGGTCATTGGATTGAAATGAAGTCAGTGATAGGGGCTTCAAAAGCACTAGAAGAACTAGTGAAACTTATGCCATCAGAAGCACATCGAATCAGTCAAGATGGATCAATAGAAGATCTTCCTACCTCTGAACTAAGCGAAGGTGATCACGTTCTCATAAAGCCAGGTGAAAAGGTTCCTGTTGATGGCCTTATTGTGAAAGGACAATCTTCAATTGATGAATCGATGTTAACTGGAGAATCAGTACCAGTTGAAAAAGAAAAAGATGATGAAGTGATAGGAGCTTCAATCAATGGTGAAGGTTCATTAACAGTAAAAGTCGAAAAAACAGGTGAAGACAGTTACCTTTCTCAGGTTGTCACAATGGTAAAAGAAGCTCAAGAGTCGAAATCTAAAACTCAGAATTTTTCGAATCGCGCTGCCAAATGGCTTTTCTATCTAGCTCTTGTAGTGGGAATAACCACACTGCTCACATGGATTTTATTAGGATATGATTTTATTTTTGCACTTGAACGTATGGTAACCGTAATGGTTATTGCCTGTCCTCACGCTCTAGGGCTTGCAGCTCCTCTTGTCGTTGCAAGATCCACAGCCTTATCAGCAAAAAAAGGACTGCTCATCCGAAATCGAACTAGTTTTGAGGAAGCAAGAAAGTTAGAAGCCGTCGTTTTTGACAAGACAGGGACTCTTACAGAAGGCAAGTTCGGTGTTACTGATATTATGACCGAGAAAGATGAAGATCACATTATTCAAATTTCCGCTTCTGTTGAGTCTGAATCTGAGCACCCAATTGCTCGCGGGATTGTTGAAGAAGCTAAGAAACGAAATCTTTCAGTGAATCAAGTTGAGAATTTCAAATCAATTACTGGTAAAGGATTAGAAGGTACAATAGATGGTCAAAAGGTAATGGTCGTGAGTCCCGGTTATATGAGAGATGAAAAAATCGACTATGGTACAGAGCGATACAATGAACTTGCTAAAGAAGGAAAAACGGTTGTTTTTCTTCTGATAAATCATGAATTAGTAGCCATGATCGCCCTTGCAGATATCATTCGAGATAGTGCTAAAACTGCGATTGAGCAATTAAAGAAATTAAAGATCTCGTCTATGATGCTGACAGGAGATAATCAACAAGTCGCTACATGGGTCGGAAAACAACTTGATTTAACAGAAATTTATTCAGAAGTACTACCTCACGAAAAAGCCGAACAAATTCAGAAGATCAAACAAAAAGGCTTAAAAGTGGCGATGACCGGTGATGGTGTAAATGATGCGCCAGCCTTAGCGAATGCGGACCTCGGTATCGCAATTGGTGCAGGAACTGACGTCGCGATGGATACAGCAGATATTGTTCTAGTAAAGAGCAATCCAGAAGACGTTGTTTCAATCATTGAATTATCTAATGCAACGTATAAGAAAATGATTCAAAACCTTTGGTGGGCAGCCGGTTACAACATTATAGCGATACCACTTGCAGCTGGTATTCTTTATCCAATAGGAATTGTTCTTAGTCCGGCAATTGGTGCGGTACTGATGTCTTTAAGTACAGTCATTGTAGCGATTAATGCAAAATTATTAAAAGCGTAATCAAGATAAGTTAGAAGCGGTTTTGATCGCTTCTAACTGTTTTATAATTAAAATAGCCAAAAACTATTTTCTAAAAAAACCCTTGCAAATAATATAAGATGATAAACCACGATTAACCATATACCTATACGGGTATATGCATATTCAGAAAGGGAGGCGACATATTATGATGAGCGGCGGTGGAATGAACGGTGGATTCTGGGGATTTGGTTTTTTTGGCATTCTCATTGTCTTAGCCATTATTGCAATTATTGTATGGATGGTTAAGCCTGAAAAGAAATCCAGTGGTGCAAATTCACTCGAAACTTTAAAAGAACGGCTAGCTAGAGGAGAAATTTCTGAAGAAGAATATGATCGTTTAAAAAAGAAAATAGAAAAATAATTAAGATCAATGAAACGGCCGACTCCGTTCAACCTTTTCATTGATTCAATACTACTTTAGCGTTGAGGTGAAAAAGAATGAGGAGAAAAATAATCGGTTCATCTATGATTGCCATTCTATTGATTGTAGGAGGATGGCTTCTTTTTAAGTCGCCTTTACTAACTGACAATTCCTTTCCTGAAAGCGTAAAACAAGATGGGACTAGTATATTAGAAGTAAATGCTGAAGAAGCTGGTGATCGACCTGTCAAAACATTCAATCTAACTGCAGAGAAAAATGAATGGCAAATTAGCAAAGAAAAGAAAGTGAATGCCTGGACTTACAACGGAACAGTTCCTGGAGAGGAGATACGCGTGACACAGGGAGATTATGTAAAAGTAAATTTAAAGAATGACCTGGATGTCCCAGTCACTATTCACTGGCATGGTGTTCCAGGCCTCACACAGAATGCTGTTCAACCAGGAGAATCGTTTACGTATGAATTCATCGCAGAAGATGCCGGAACGTACTGGTATCACTCTCATCAGCATAGCTCATTACAAGTAGACAAAGGCCTTTATGGATCGCTTGTAGTTGAAGAGAAGGAACCTAAATACGATAAAGATGAATACTTTATGCTTGATGAATGGGCAGTGAATCAAGATAAACAGAACTTATCCAATATGGGCGGTATGATGATGGGTAGCATGTCTGGAGACGGAGAAGCAGACACAAAGCAAATGTACGATACGTTGACAGTCAACGGGAAATCAGGTACTTCCATCGAGCCTTTGATTGTAAAAGAAGGGAAAACAGCCAGATTACGCTTCGTTAATGCCGGGTATCAAGTGCATCGTTTAGTATTTCCTAAAAACTCCATTAGAATAATTGAAACAGATGGAGAAGAAGTGATGGATAAAACGAACTCTTCAAACGTTGTAGAGATTGCTCCGGGGGAAAGAATTGATGTTGCTTTCACCAAACAAGACGGGGACCCAGCTGTCATAGGACAAGCAAACAGTCTTGAGAACGCAGATGATATGAGAATTCCGATTGTTTCAGAGAAAAGTGATACTTCTTCTGCAGTGAAAACGTCTCTCGCTTCCACTACATCAGTTGTAGACGGAACCACTTATGGAAGTGAAAATTTGATTTTTGATGAAGCACAAACTGATCCAGATGTGAAGTATAAGATGGATTTAAGCATGGGAATGGATATGGGAGAAGGGATGGCGTTTCAGATTAACAATGAAACCTTTCCAAATACTCCACCTATACAAGTTGAAAGCGGCGATATTGTTCAAGTTGAAATCACGAACTCAGGTAGAATGAATCATCCAATGCACCTGCATGGACATCGGTTTCAAGTCACATCAAAAAACGGGAAAGAACTCGATTCTCCGCTAGTGAAAGATTTAATTCATGTTAAGCCTGGTGAAGCATACACCATTTACTTTGAAGCAAACAATCAAGGAGAATGGTTGTTTCACTGTCATGATAATAATCATGCAGATCGTGGTATGGTAACGATTGTTGATTATAAAGGAGTTTACTCCCCCTTTGAGTTAGGAGGAGAAAACAACAACTCACCGAATTAATCAAGCTATATGTCGTTCTTTTATTTATGGGAATACGCACCAGTATATTAAAGCCGAGTTGACTTAAACTAACTTGTGTGACTAACAATTGATTAGAAACACACCTTTAAACTTTTATCTAAGGAAGTGACCTGAAGTGTACAATAAAAAGCGTAATCAAAAAGGGAAAGGGAAAACCGCTACCGTCATGGCATTAAGTGCATTAGGAGGAGCGGCTGCATACGCACTAACTAGTCGGATGCAGGACGGGTTTATGGGCATGCAACAGCATCATTCTCAACAAAATTCTTCCAATCAACCTCAATCGCACTCTCAACACCAGGATCCAGAATCTTTGAAGCAAATGGCTTTCGCTCAAGGAATTGATAATGATGCCATTGCCCAATTCACAAACGCAATAAAAGACGATTTGCGCTAATTTAAGCACTCCCACTTGGGGGTGCTTTTCTTACGAATTACCTATGTTAGCTTAAACTGTTGAATAAAGAGAACGGATCAGCTGAATCCCCTATAATTAGTTGGGATTACCCTTACCTTTTACGTTAAGAAGAATAGAAATTTCAAGAGACGGCAAACCGTTCTTTTATCAATTACTGAAGGTCAGTCACTTCTTTTGTAGAATAGATAGAATAGTACGAGATTTCCCTTAAACAAAAAGGAGTGTTTAAATGATTAATCAAATCGGTCAAATCATGCTCTACGTGGACAATCAGGAAGAAGCACTAACATTTTGGACGGAAAAAATCGGTTTTCACTTAGTTTCGAAAGAAGATAACGATAGTCCAATGAAATGGATGGAGATTGCGCCTACTTTGGAAGGGGGAGCGACGAGTATCGTCCTTCATGATAGAGCGTTTATTGCGAAGATGGAACCCGAGTTAAATCTCGGAACACCATCGCTTATGTTTTTCACTGAAGATATCGATCGGCTATATGAAGATTTTAAAGGCAAGGAAATAACTGTTGGAGAGATCGTATCGATGCCTTCAGGACGAATCTTTAACTTTGCCGATCCAGAAAATCACTATTTCGCGGTTATGGAGAGAAACAAAGCATAAAAGAAAGACCTTCTCCTCACATGATTTTATGACGAACACTATCGACTACTCGATGGTGTTTTTTTTGATGTAATGAAACAGAATCTTATATAGGACGGTGATTAAAATCAGAATAATCGAAAATAAACTAGCTTTGAAGTATTTAATGCATTATAATAACTTCCAAGAAGGATATACTTCACAAAATCAAAGGAGTAGTTATGAAGCATTTATCAATCAATCAAATGGTTAAAAAACACTATTCATCACTTTCTCCAGGTCAGAAGAAAGTTGCAGAATGGATCACTCAAAATGATGAGGAAGGAGCATTGCTTACTGCTTTTCAAATGGGGAGGAAAGTAGGTGTAAGTGAAACAACTGTCATTCGATTCGCCTATGCACTAGGATTTAAAGGATATTCTGAAATGCAAGAAGCCGTGCGGCGTCATTGGTTAGAGAAAAAGCAAGATCATGAAGAATTTCCTTCACACGTACAAGAACCAACAGAGCAGACTCTTTTCAAACAGGTGATAGAAAAAGAAACATCTGTCCTAAAGCAATTATTAGCACAATTGGATGTAGAAGAGGTCTGGAAGGTAGTCGATCATTTCATTGAGGCAAAAAGTGTATACATTGCAGGGTTTGGGAGTTCCTATGGAGCGGCTTACTGGTTGTATTATAACTTAAAGCAATTCAGAGCAGGTGTATTTCTATCTGAATCAATGGCTTTTTCTCCTGAAGATCTTTGTGACCTTACGCAAGATTCAGTCGTTGTTATTCTTTCATTCCCGCGTTATCACAAAGAAGCGATCGAACTTGCTACATTTACTCAAAGGCTAGGAATTCCTGTCGTATCCATTACAAATCGGCATTTATCTCCAATTGGTCCGCTTTCTACAATAACGTTAACAACCGAAGAGAAGATGGACTCAGGACACCATTCCATTGCCTCTGTCATTAGCTTTCTAGAAGTGATCATTCAAGGGGTACAATTCAAAGATCGAGAACGAATAAGTCTTCGCCAACAAACGTTGGAACAACTTTATAGTGAGCGTAATTGGTTTGTGGAATAAACTTTGAGAATAAAGGTGGAATGGGAATGAATGAATTATCAAAACGTAACGAAACAGTTAAGGTTTCACATTTTTCTACAAAAGATATCTTAACCTTTTTAATTCCGTCGTTAATAGGGATCCTCTTATTTATTGTGCCGATAACACAGGATGGAGGTATCACGATCCCTGTGGCGTTTCTAGCGGGACAAATTAACGCTTCAATCGGCGAACTCATACCTGCTATAACGGTTTTTATTATGGTGGTAGCGACAGTAGGATCATTTGTAGCAGTAACGATTAAACCTCAATTTTTAGCAAGAAACCCAGCTTTACATACGTTATTACACGTTCGTCCATTCTGGTTAATTGCGCGTTTACTCGGAACAATATTTGCTGTCATGACGCTATACCAACTAGGACCAGAAATGATTTACTCTGAAAATACTGGTGGGCTTTTAATTTATGACTTAATCCCAATCTTATTTTCAACATTTTTACTAGCTGGGCTATTGTTGCCGCTTCTTCTCAACTTTGGACTTCTTGAGTTTTTTGGGGCATTGCTTATTAAAATCATGAGACCGCTCTTCAAATTGCCTGGTCGATCATCTCTTGATTGTCTTGCATCATGGGTAGGAGACGGAACAATCGGTGTTCTTCTCACAACAAAGCAATACGAAGATGGGTATTACACAAAAAGAGAAGCCGCTGTTATTGCGACCACTTTTTCAGTTGTTTCCATTACATTTACAATCGTCATTATTTCCTATTTGAATTTGGAGCAGTATTTTCTACATTACTATGCAACCATCATTTTTGCTGGACTTGTAGCGGCACTCATCATGCCACGCATTCCACCATTGTCTCGAAAGTCAAATAAAGGATATGAACATACAGAATTAAAGAAAGAAACGGGGATTCCAGAACAATTTTCACCCGCTAAATGGGGCTTTCATCAAGCGGTTTCAAAAGCCCAAAAGAATAAAGGACCGATGAGCGTAATAAAAGAAGGTGTACAGAACGTATTAGACATGTGGTTAGGCGTTTTACCAATCGTAATGGCTATAGGTACCATTGCTTTGATTACAGCAGAATTCACCCCATTCTTTACGATTCTAGGGAAGCCGTTTGAACCGATCCTAACATGGATGCAAGTGCCAGAAGCTGGTGAAGCCGCTCAAACAATGGTTGTCGGATTTGCGGATATGTTTCTACCAGCTGTGATTGGTAGTGGCATTGAAAGTGAATTAACCCGCTTCGTCATTGCCTGTGTATCTGTAACACAATTAATATACATGTCTGAAATGGGTGGATTACTCCTCGGATCTAAACTTCCTATCAGCATTGTCGATTTAATCATCATTTTCTTAATTCGCACATGTATTACACTGCCGATCGTTGTTGCTATCGCTCACCTTATCTTTTAAAAGAAAGGAAGTTCGAATGTGAATTTCGTAGAAGAAAACCATGATAAGATTTTAAAAACATATCATGAGCTACATCTACTTGCTGAGCCAAGCTGGCAAGAAGAGAAAACAGCTCATTACTTAAAGGAAAAGTTAGCGGAAGTCGGTTATCACATCCAAACCTTTCAGGGGCACTTCGGATTTGTTGCAGAGTTTAAAGGAAAAAAGGCTAATGTGATCGCTCTTCGTGCAGATATGGATGCGCTTGTTCAAGAGGTAGAGGGGGGTGTTAAGCCCAATCACTCCTGCGGTCATGATGCGCATAGCACAATGGTGCTATTTGCAGCATTATCACTCATAAAAGAGCCGATGCAGCATACCATTCGCTTTATCTTTCAACCTGCGGAAGAAATGGCTGAAGGAGCACTAAAAATGATAGAAGAGAATGTGCTAAAAGACGTTATGTTTCTAGCCGGGATTCATTTGCGTCCATCGATGGAGATTTCTTACGGCAAAGCCGCACCGATTATTTCGCACGGCTCAACCACCAGTATAAAAGGTTGGATCAAAGGCGTGCCTTCACACGCGGCTAGACCTGAGACAGGTAATAACCCGCTTGAAGCAGCAGCGGTTTTAATTCAGGAAATCCAGCGTATTCGGTTAAATGTTCCTGATCCTTTTTCAGTGAAGATTACTGAGCTTCATGGCGGGGAAGCATCTAATTCGATTCCCGCTAAAGCTCGCTTCACACTGGACTTAAGGTCAAGGTCCAACGAAACAATGAAGAAACTGATCGACCAAACGAAATACATCATTTCTAAAGTAGGAGAGCTAACAGAAACAGAAATAGCGTCTGAAATAGCCGAATATTCTCCAGCCGCTGTTAAGAACGATTTGGCCATTACCCTCGCTAGAAAGGCAATTGCTTCTTCTTTAGGTGCTAACAATGTAGTGGATGAGTGTGTATCACCAGGAGCGGAGGATTTTCATTTCTATTCATTAAAGTATCCTCATCTTACTGCAACCATGATTGGGCTAGGATGTGATTTAACGCCTGGATTACATCATCCTGATATGCAGTTCAACAAGGAAGCATTGATCGATGGCACGAAAATCCTCATTCAATTGTTATTAGAAGCCGATCAATATGAATGGTAAGAAAGAAGGGATACGAGTTGAAAGCAAACGTACTTGAAGCATTAACAATCCGCACCCTTCATTCGGTTGAAGAGCTTGAGGAAGTGAGACGCTTAGAAACAATCGTATGGAGCTTTGATGATTCCGTACCAGTGAATCAAAGTATGGCCGTTGTCAAAAACGGTGGATTTATATTAGGAGCCTTTTATCAAGACAGACTTATCGCTTTTCAATATAGCTTTCCAGGATTTAATGGTGAGAAAGTGTATCTTGTTTCTCAAAGTTTAGGCATTCATCCAGATTATCGAAGACTAGGCATTGGGGAAAGACTGAAAATCGAACAAAGAAAAACAGCGTCAAACATGGGATACGATTTCATTACGTGGACGTATGATCCGCTAGAGACGGTTAACGGCACGCTAAACTTACACAAGTTAGGAGCAGTCGTGAGCACGTACCTTCCAAACGTCTACGGTCTCATGGATGATAATCTCAATGCAGGGATACCAACTGATCGCTTTTTAGTTGAGTGGGATACGAATGAGACGAAGCGAAATACTGAAACGAATTCAACGATACCTTATGCTCTTATACCAGGTGGAGAAAAGCCTGAAAAACTAGACCTTTCCCTTAATGCTAGTAAGATATTTGTACCTGTTCCAGGAAACTTTCAAGAAATCAAAAAGTTCGATCTATCACTAGCTATTGACTGGAGAGAACAAACAGGACTTGTTTTTTCTAACTACCTAGAGCGAGGGTGGAAAGTGACTGATTTACTAAAAAGGGAAGAGTATCCACATCATTATGTATACCTCTTAGAGAAAGGTGATCAAAACAATGAAAATTAGTAGCATTATCTTAAGACAAATCAAGATGGACCTACTTCATCCTTTTACAACAAGCGTTGGAACCGAGCGAGACAAAGATATTATACTAGTTGAAGCGAGATCTCATTCTGGCCAATCAGGATGGGGCGAATCGGTCGCCATTATGGAACCAATTTATAACGAAGAAACCGTTCGTACCAATTGGCACATAATGAATGACCATTTAATTCCGCTGCTTCATCAACAAGACATCTCTCACCCTGATGAGGTATCAGAGCGTTTCAAGAAAATTCGCGGCAATTATAACGCCAAAGCAGCGATTGAATGTGCGATATGGGATCTTTATGCTAAAGAAAATAACCTTCCGTTAGCTCAAGCACTTGGCGGGGTGAAGAGTAAAATAGAAGTTGGCGTCAGCGTAGGAATTCAATCTTCACATGAAAACATCTTAAAGCAAATAGATGAATATCTCCAGAGCGGGTACAAACGCATTAAGATTAAAATCATGCCTGGTTGGGATATTGAGATTCTAGCTATGATACGCAAAAAATTCCCAACGATCGAGTTAATGGCCGATGCGAATTGCGCCTATACACTGGATGACATTGAACACCTTAAGAAGCTAGATCAGTTCCATTTAATGATGATTGAACAGCCTCTTGCTCACGACGACATCATTGATCATGCCAAACTTCAAGCTCAATTGGATACACCTATTTGTTTGGATGAAAGCATTCATACTTATGAAGATGCGAGAAAAGCCATTGAACTTGGAAGTTGTCGAATCATCAACCTTAAAATCGGTCGCGTTGGAGGCTTAACTGAATCTAAGAAAATCCATAACCTATGTACAAAGCATCATATTCCTATGTGGTGTGGCGGGATGTTGGAAGCAGGGATTGGTCGAGCCCATAACCTCGCCATCACTTCACTCAGTCAATTTACATTGCCAGGAGATACAGCTCCATCAGCACATTACTGGAAGAGGGATATTATTAAACCAGAAGTAGCAATGAACAATGGTTATATCGACATCCCTGAAGGTCCAGGTATAGGATTTGAGCCTGATCTAGAATATATTAACGAAATGACGGCACATAAACATGTAGCAGTGTTGAAATAGAAATTAATAAATTCGGAAGTCACTTATTTTAATAGAGATAAGTGACTTTTTTGTTTTCTAAGTACCTTTTTTGGAAAAAGAACTGTAATTTATAGCAAATTTGAAGGTTATAAGATCAAAAAGTGCCAATTTTGCGACTACCGAACATTTGTTCTCTGTCAAATTTGTTTAGTAGTTTGTGTAGGTAAGCTATTTTACTAAAATCAACTAAAAGTGAGTGGAATTTAGTAAAATATGATGTTCTAGATACAAAAGTGCCAATTTTACGAGGTGGCGAACATTTGTTCCATCATGTGTTTTTAATATAAAATAGATGAAAAGGAGGTTATAAAATGTCTAAAATGAAACTCAGTATGAATGAAGTGATATCTCTCTACGAGAGCGGTTCTAGTACTAGCGAAATAAGCTTATTAGCAGGAGTTTCTGACAGACACATTCGGCAGCTACTGACCAATAATGGCGTCGAAAAGCGAGCAAGAGGGAGCTGGAAAAGGAAATACTCGTTTAATGAAGATTATTTTAAGCATTGGACGAACGACATGGCTTATTTACTTGGATTTTTTATTGCTGATGGCTATATTGCCTCTCAATCACAATCTATTGCTTTTACGCAGAAAGATCCAACTATTTTAGAGGAGATCAAGAACGTTTTCGATTCAAATCAACCTTTATATATAAATAAACATACCGGGGTATATAGTTTGCTTTTTCACAGCAAAATTATGAAAAACGATCTTCAAATGCTATTTAATATCACATCTGAGAAAAGTTACAATATCATGTTTCCGATTGTATCAGAACAATATATTCATCATTTTATAAGAGGCTATTTTGACGGCGATGGTCACGTAAACTACCGAGGCTATACGGTTAGCTTTGTAGGCGGGTCACGTAAATATATGGAGACTTTGTTAACAACGCTAACGCAGCATGGATTTGATCCATATATGAGTGAAAATGGAAAACACTACCGAGTTTTTATTACTAGCAGGAAATCAATTAAACAATTCGCCGATTGGATTTATCATGACAAGTCACTTTATTTAAAACGTAAATATGAAGCTTTTGCTCAGGAAACATTTACAGCTGATGAACTGCATGATCGAAAACGAAACCGAGATCGCAAATAAGTGTTCAATGAATTGATATGAATCCAAATGAAGCAAGTAGAGGAGTACACAAAAGTTCATTTGTACTCCTTTGCTGAATTTTTATTTTAGTTTACATATTATATATTATAGGAAGTCGATCTAAAATAGTGAATTCCGTCTCATTCGTTAAGTAAACTTAAGATAGTGAGACGGAATTGAAATTTTATCCGATTTTTAAAATACGCGCTAGATCATCATTTAAATTATAGCTATTAATTAAATAAGAATGAAATTCCTTATTCTCATTATCGTTTCTAGAAATAATAACAGTATCTTCATCTAAGTTGATTCTAAGTTCTTTTCCAGTTTTTAAATAAATAATGAAATCAGCATCTTTAACTTGAACACGATGATTCGGTAACTGTGTTAAATCATTGTTATCTAGTTTATTAACCCAGCTAACTAATGTTGATTCATCCTCATTTGACGTGATAACTTCACTTTCTTGCTGATCGCTTCTATGTACCTGTATTTCATAGATGTTCTGTTCATCGATCTTTTGATGCAAGCTGCTTTCAAGACTTGTGGCACTTGCAGTATGCGCATATTTATCATTCTTGTAGTCTATATAAACTTCAGCTGTTTTTAGATATCCAAATGCGAGAACAGAGAAAAGTAGGATGGTTAGAAGTCCTTTTGTTGCTTTTTTCATACAAATCACCCGCTTTCCTTTTCCAGCTAATGCTGTGGTTAAATGCCTAAACACTTCACCTCTTTCATCATAACAAATTTTTATTATATTTCATTCAATTATGGGAGTTTTTTTATAATTTTCTTAGCGTTTTAATAGTACTTTTGTTTTATTTTCGTAATCATCTTATCCTATTAAAGGGGTAAAACATTGGATAGCGAATTAGTGCATAGTACATCTATTCTTGTTAAATCGGTATAGCACTTCTATTCATCTACTTACGAAGGAGATTATTCCATGCCATTTTTTATTGCAGTCCTCCCTCCTCACCAAATTATCGAGAGAATTCATTCCTTTCGAAAGAAATGGGATTATCATGAACCTTCGCCACCCCATATCACCGTAAAAGCTCAAAGTGGTTTAACAGCAACCGATGATTGGGTTGAAAAAATTGAGCGTATTTGTCGGAACTTTTCCGCTTTTGAATTGAAGCTAGGTGCCCCAGCTACATTCGGCTCTAATGTCTTGTTTAGTAGCGTCTTATCTAAAGAGATTATCTCACTCCACTTACTTCTAGTTGATGCTATTAAACCTTCACTTCAAGAACAAAAAATGTATTATGAAGTAACTGATTATATTCCTCATTTAACGATTACTCAGCAACACGATCCAATAAATCCCATTCAATTCAATAAGATAAAACGAGATGCAGAACAAACATTAGACGAATTCGAGCCCTTTTTGGTTCAATCCATTCATATTTTTTCAATGAATGCCTCCAAAACTTATACGCCTGTTCTTGAACTTCCTTTACGTCCAGTAAACAAACTGTATTAAGGCTAGCCGATTCCTATAAATCAAAAAAACGCCCGTGATGTTCTAGGGCGTTTTTTGAATCATCATTTTGATTTCAAGGCTTTCTCTAAACGTTCTAAGCCTTCTTGCAATACTGAACGTGGACAGGCAATGTTAATGCGTTCAAACCCTTTTCCACCTTCCCCAAATATATATCCTTCATCAAGAGCCAACTTAGCTTCTTCCTGAACGAATTGTTCAAGTTCTTCATGTGTCATCGACAGGTTACTGAAATCTAACCATACAAGGTAAGTACCTTCTGGTTCAATCACTTCTATTTCTGGTAGACGCTCATTAATAAATTGAGTAAGATACGACAGGTTACCTTGTAAGTACTCCATCAATTCTTCTAACCATTTCTCGCCATGAGTGTATGCCGCTTCTACAGCAATAATACCAAATGGACTTGGTGCAAATAGACCTAATTTCCCCATATAAGCGTTAAATTGCTCCCGCTTCTTCTCATCTGGAATAATGATCGTCGATAGCTGCATGCCTGCAAGATTAAATGTTTTGCTTGGTGCGATACACGTAATTGTATTTGCTTCGATTTCCTCTGAAAGAGTTGATAGAAGCGTGTGCTCATACCCTTTGAAAATAAGATCAAAATGAATATCGTCTGAAACGACTAGCACATCGTTCGCTAAACAAAGCTCAGCAAGCTTTCTAAGCTCATCTTTCTTCCACACTCTTCCTACAGGATTATGTGGATTACATAGTAGTAACATGGTCACTTCAGGATCTTTAAGCTTTGTTTCGAGGTCATCAAAGTCCATCGCATACTTGCCATTTTCTTGGATGAGAGGATTATCAACGACTTCCCGCTCGCTTTTCTCAACCATATCACGAAACGGATAGTAAACAGGCGATTGAATAACCACTTTCTCCCCCTTGTTCGTATACGTGTTAACAGCAGCGGATAGCGCTGGAACAACTCCTGGCGTGAAAACGATCCAATCCTGTTCAATCGACCAATTATGACGTCGACTAAGCCAGCTTTGCACCGCTCCCTTTGTGCCTTCTGTCGGCATAGAGTAACCAAATATCCCATGCTGAATTCGCTTTGTAAGAGCATCAATTACTGCCTGTGGAGCGCGAAAATCCATATCGGCTACCCACATTGGCAGCAAGTTTTCCTTTTCAAATATGGTATCGGTGTGATCCCACTTTACTGAATGTGTATCAAATCGGTTAATTCGTTCATCAAATACGCTCATAGTGTGCCTCCATTTGTTCAATAGTCCATCTTTAACTTTATCAAAACTTATCCGATCTGTCAGAGACGGCGCTTCTCTCTATCTTCTCGTACATTTAATTTAATAAGACAGTATCCTAGGTTGATGGTAGAATGAATATACTTATAGCTTATATCCATTTCAATAAGGTATACCTGAGATACTATGTTTAAAGCGAGGGTTAATTCATTATGAATACATTACACCATGCCTTTTGGAGCTATTTTTTCTTTCGGAAAAAAAGTAGGCGTACCGTTAAGTATCTTGTTATAGGTGGCATTGCACCTGATATCATTTATTATGTGATGTTTTTATACTTATTAGCTGAACGAAGTATCCAAAAAATCATCAATCCAGAAATAGAACTTTCCCTCCATTATTTTATCCACGGCTTATTTGAACATCCTGTCGTTGATGTATTGCGGAAACTTGGTCATTCTATCGTGATCTGGTTCATTGCCTTTATTCTTCTCATGATCATTCATCGAGGTTTTAAGCTAACCGCTCTGTCTGGGTTTATATGGGGATGGTTTTTACATGTTTTCGTGGACTTTTTAACACATGTGAGTGATGCTGTGCCGATCTTCTATCCTATTAACAATACTGTAATCCCTGGAGTTGTTTCTTATTGGAATCGTGATTACTATGGTACTGAGTTTGGTATTACCCATGGTATTGTTCTCGTATCAACGATCATCTACCTTATCCTGGAACGGCGTCGTACAAAGAAAATGTTAAATGAAGCTCGAAGTAAAGAATTTCAATCATAATAAAAAAGGAGCATGCGTCGGTTAACGCCCTGCTCCTTTTATTATTTCGAATTCTCGTCAAGCGCCGGATCCTTTTTGGTTACTCGATTCCGAATGAGGATTGGAATAACCGAAAGTAAAATAAAAACGCCTACCGCAATGGCAATAATCTTTGGATCACCTGAGACTAGGCTACTACCTAAAAAGTTGTATGCAAATGTCCCTGGAATGATACCAATAAGCGTACCAAAAAAGAATGATGCAAAACGAATTTTAGATAGTCCTGCTGAATAACTAATTAAGTCAAAGTTAAAAAGAGGAACGAACCGAAAGAATAACACATAAAAGAATCCGTTTTTCTCAATCTGTTCTTGTAATTTACGTCCTTTTCCTTGCCAATCTTTATTTGCGATCGATTTACCTAGCTTTCTTGCTACAATAAATGATAACACCGCTCCTCCTGTTGCCCCAATCACTGTATAAAAGGTTCCAAACAAAGAGCCAAATGCTAGCCCCCCTGCAATGGATAAGACAGAGGCTGGGAAAAAAATAAGAGGACGAATGGTGTAAATCACCATATAAACAATCGGCGCAAGTATGCCAAACGATAATATCCAATCTCTGATCTCTTCTACTTTAAAATCAAGGTACGAACGGCTGAACCAAATTAATAAACCAACAACAATGACTATTGCAAACCACTTAAACCATACCTTTGGATGCTTCATCTCCCCATCCTCTCTCAACACTTCTCATGTCTATATTAACTGAATGACATGAAATTTGCTGTAACATGGCTTACATCATTTGTTTGTATACTAGAAAAAGCGTTAGGATGATCAAACTACTTGATACGACACCTTCGCCCTTCGATGCCGTTTTCAAATAAAGCGGGAATCGTACGCGAAGAGGGATGGGATAAAACAATTGAATACCTCTTACTGTCATGGCATCCAGCGCAATATGACTAACGATGCCAACGAGAAGTCCAATTTGAATCAAGTGGTCGAATTGAAAGCTGAATGTTGACATCAACCAGTAGATTAGAATGATAAAAAGAATACTGTGAGTGATAGTACGATGTCCAAAAAATCTGCTTATCCCTTTGGATAATGTCCTTGCTCTGCGTCCCGTCCATGATCCCGGATGACATATGTCCGGAAGAAGTGAACCAAAAAGGCACGCTCCGTAAAAGACGATCATTTCTGGTGCATCTAATTTATTTGTTATGTAGTAGCTTTGAGCGGCTACGCCAAGGCATATACCACCAATGGCGTGTGTTTTCCCCTCCATTTTATTCCTCCTTCTTGTGTGTTTTCTTGTTCGTATTGTTGGAAAGTGCCATTTTAGAGGGGGTGCAATCATATGTTCGCATATCATTAAGTATAACACAAATCGATTACCACAAATACTAAAAAAAGACCCGCTCTGAAGCGGATCTTTTGGTTGGTTATTCGAGTTTGTCGATTTTTTTGATTTCGATGGCATCGCCAGTTTCACTTACATCTAGAACGAAAGAACCATTACTATAGCGATCATTAGGTCTGTACGTAGATGGATCGACTTCTACCGGCTCACCTTTTTTCGTTCGTACGATGATCAAGTCTTGTTTTGTTGTCGCGGCAACACCCACGACACGATGAGGATTTGATTTTAATTCTCTTAGCATCACGACACCACGCTTGGCCCTTGTGGTAATCTCAAATTCACTTAACTGCATTTTCTTGACTGCCCCTCTATGAGTGACAAGGAAAATGTCATGCTTAGCTGTTGGTTCATAAATAATTCCACTCACAACGTAATCATCTTCTTTTAAATTAATGCCCTTCACTCCGCTTGCCCGTTGCCCGACAAGACTGATCTCTTCTTCTTTAAACCGAAGGCCGTATCCGAAGTACGTTGCTAGAAAGACTTCTTTACTTCCGTTTGTCCGGTATATATCAATCAATTCATCTTCTTTTTTTAACTTTAGAGCCATGAGAGGCTTTGAATAACGCTGAGCTCTGTATTGAGAAAGCTCTGTTTTCTTAATCATTCCTTGCTTTGTCACGAAGACGAGGAATTGATCATCTTTAAACTCTTTAACTTCCATAGCTTCAATAATTCGTTCGTCAGATTCAATGGACACAATGTTTGCAACGTGCTGCCCTAAATCTTTCCACCTGATTTCTGGTAGCTCATGGACAGGCAAGTAAAGATAGCTTCCTTTATTCGTAAATAACAATATCGTATGAGTCGTATTGCTATCGAATTGCCGTAGCAGCGTATCCGTTTCTTTCATTCCAAAGTCTTTTCCATTCGATGCCGCGTAAGAACGAGGGCTTGTCCTCTTAACATAGCCATCTTCTGTCACGGTTACAATCACGTCTTCAGATGGAACCATTACTTCAAGATTAACTTTGATATCTTCAATTTCATCTTCGATCACAGTCATACGACCATCTGCATATTTCTTACGGATTTCTAATAATTCTTTTTTGATAAGATTGACAAGTCTTTTCTCACTTCCAAGAATCGTTTCAAGCTTGTTAATAAGCTGGCTAAGCTCCTCAGATTCCTTTTGAAGCGTTGTGATATCCGTATTTGTTAAGCGATATAGCTGTAAGTTGACAATCGCTTCGGCCTGAGCGTCTGTAAATTCGTATTGAACCATTAAATTGTTTTTAGCATCACGCTTATCCTTTGATGAACGAATCGTCGCAATCACTTCATCCAAAATAGAAATGGCACGAATGAGGCCTTCTACAACGTGCTGACGGTCTTTCGCACGTTTTAAGTCATATTCTGAGCGACGAATAACAACTTCCTTCTGATGTTCAATATAGGCCTTAAGAATTTGTTTTAAGCCCATTTGCTTCGGTGTTTTGTTGTAAATGGCTACCATATTGTAGTTATACGTAATTTGAAGGTCAGTCGCTTTGTATAAATATTTCAAAATACCGTTAGCATCTGCTTCTTTTTTTAACTCAATGACGAATCGAAGACCAGTACGATCTGTTTCATCACGGACCTCTGAGATCCCTTCAATTTTTCGATCTACTCTTAGTTCATCAATTTTCTTCACAAGGTTCGCTTTATTGATTTCATATGGAATTTCCGTCACAACAATTTGTTGACGTCCTCCACGAACTTCTTCAATCTCTGCCTTGCCACGTAAAATAAATTTTCCTTTGCCTGTTTCAAATGCTTTCCGAATCCCTTCTGTTCCCTGAGCAATGCCACCAGTTGGGAAGTCAGGTCCTTTAATAACACCCATTAGCTCTTGTAGTGTTACGTCAGGATTCTCCATTTGCATAACGGCAGCATCGATAACTTCTCCAAGGTTATGTGGAGGAATGTCTGTTGCATACCCGGCTGAAATACCCGTTGAGCCGTTAACGAGCAAGTTAGGAAAACGTGCTGGTAAAACAATAGGCTCATTTTGTGTATCGTCAAAGTTTGGAGCAAACTCAACTGTATCTTTATCAATATCTCGTAGAAGTTCTGATGAAATGGCCGCAAGACGAGCTTCTGTATAACGCATCGCAGCAGGTGGATCTCCATCGACACTACCATTATTACCATGCATCTCAACCAGGATGTTCCTTACTTTCCAATCCTGCGTCATTCTGACCATTGCATCATACACTGATGTATCGCCGTGTGGATGGTAGTTACCAATAACATTACCGACCGTTTTAGCTGATTTTCTAAATGCTTTCTCTGCTGTGTTACCTTCATGGTGCATCGCATAAAGAATACGACGTTGCACAGGCTTCAGACCGTCCCTTGCATCGGGCAGGGCACGGTCCTGAATAATGTATTTACTATAGCGACCGAAAGCGTCTCCAAGGACATCTTCCAGTGGGAGATCTAAGAATTTTTCTGCGTTAGCCAATGTTACGCCTCCTCTTCAATAATGGAAATGTTCTCATTTTCGATGATATTTGTTTCTTCATTTAATCCGAATGCCACATTGGATTCAATCCACTGTCTTCGCGGTTCGACTTTATCTCCCATAAGAACGGAGACGCGTCGTTCTGCACGAGCAATGTCTTCAATCTTTACGCGAATCAATGTGCGGCTCTCAGGATTCATCGTTGTTTCCCATAATTGATCGGCGTTCATTTCACCTAGACCCTTATAGCGTTGAATCGTATAGCCTTTACCAACCTTTTTCATAGCCTCTTTCATACCATCTTCATCCCAGGCGTATTCCACAACTTCCTTCTTGCCTTTACCCTTACTAATTTTATATAGCGGTGGAAGAGCAAGGAATACCTTTCCATGTTCAACTAACTGCTTCATATAGCGGTAGAAGAAAGTTAATAGAAGCACCTGAATATGAGCGCCGTCGGTGTCGGCATCCGTCATGATAATTACTTTATCGTAATTTGAATCTTCTATAGTAAAATCAGGTCCGACTCCCGCTCCAATAGCATGAATAATCGTATTGATTTCTTCGTTCTTAAAAATATCCTGCAACTTCGCTTTCTCCGTGTTGATAACTTTCCCTCGTAGCGGAAGGATTGCTTGAGTACGACGATCGCGTCCTTGTTTAGCTGAGCCTCCTGCTGAGTCTCCCTCAACTAAGTAAAGCTCATTCTTTTTTGGATTACGCGAAGTCGCTGGAGTCAGTTTTCCACTTAGAATGGTTTCCTTGCGTTTGCCTTTCTTACCAGACCTTGCATCTTCTCTTGCTCTTCTGGCAGCTTCCCGAGCTTGAGCGGCTTTAATGGATTTTTTTATTAGCATTTCACTAATGGACGGATTCTCTTCTAAGAAATAAGAAATCTGACCGGATACGATCGCATCAATCGCTGAGCGCGCTTCACTTGTCCCTAGCTTGCTTTTCGTTTGCCCCTCGAACTGCAGCAATTCTTCAGGAATACGAACAGAAACAATGGCCGTAAATCCTTCGCGAATATCGTTCCCCTCAAGATTCTTATCCTTTTCTTTCAGAAGGTTCACTTTCTTAGCATAATCATTGATCACGCGCGTAATGGCTGTTTTCATTCCAGACTCGTGTGTTCCACCGTCCTTCGTTCGGACGTTGTTTACGAATGAGAGAACATTCTCTGAAAATCCATCATTGTATTGGAAAGAGAAATCTAGTTCAATACCATTGCTCTCACCGGTAAAGGTGACAACTGGATGAAGCGTCTCTTTGTCTTCGTTTAGATAATTGATAAATGCCTCGATACCGGTTTCATAATAGAAGACTTCTTTACGGTCATGACGCTTATCATTCAGTTCAATCTTTAGTCCTTTAAGCAAAAATGCAGCTTCACGCAAACGTTCACTAAGGGTATCGTAGTTATAATTTAGCGTGCTAAACATCGATGTATCCGGCTTAAAATGTATCGTTGTTCCCGTTTTGCGCGTTTTCCCAATATTTTCGAGAGTTGTGGCGGGCTTACCCCCATTTTCGAAACGTTGTTTGAAGATGAATCCATCGCGATGAATGGTTACTTCAAGCCATTCAGAGAGAGCATTTACTACAGATGCACCTACACCGTGTAGTCCACCGCTCGTTTTATAACCACCCTGTCCAAATTTACCACCAGCGTGGAGAATCGTAAGGATAATTTCTGGTGTTGGTTTGCCAAGTTTGTGCATTCCAACTGGCATACCTCGACCGTTATCTTCTATACTGACACTATTATCTTCATATAAAGTAACGTTGATTTCATCCCCATGTCCTGCAAGAGCTTCATCAACTGAATTATCAACGATTTCATAAACTAGATGATGCAAACCTCTTGAGTCCGTGCTTCCTATATACATACCTGGACGCTTTCTAACCGCTTCAAGGCCTTCAAGAACCTGGATTGAATCGTCACTATACTCTTGCTTTTGTTTTGTTACCATGTTTTTCCCCTTTCAACTTGCTGTATAGACTAGCCTACCATATGAGAACGGGTGTTTCTATCTTTTCTTATACCCTATCCTTTTTTTAAAGCATTGCCACATCGCAGTCATTTTAATAGCCAGGCAGTGTTTTACAGCTTCTTACTAAATGCGTCTCAATAGAAAAGAAATGATGCCTCTAAGCTTTTTATTAGCAAAAGACTTTCTTTGTTCCTGAAAGTTTTCCCACTATGAGAACGACGATTATTTCCATATTAAAAAATCCTGCACAGTGGCAGGAGAGAAAAAAACATCGAACCGTATTGTACCTTATTGTCTATTCTTCATCAATTGTTTTTACGACATGCACGTTACCTTCTTCATAACCAAGCGTAACGATATGACCTTCTTCAACCGACTCCCAATCAGTTTTATCGGCTAAATAAGGAGTTTCGTTAACAATAAGATAATAATAAGGTTTTTCAACTGGCGTATTTGTCGCCTCTTCTGCATCTTCACTTGTTACATCTGCTTCATTTTCAGCATTGCTTTCATCTTTTTGATCCGTCGCATTCGTAAGTTTTGGTTCTTCATAGCGGATCATCTTTTTTTGAACCTCACCTGTTACATTTTCAAGCTGTTCATCCTGTCCATTTGCGAAAGCAGTGCTAACGGCAAGTACGAAACATAGCAATAAAATAGACAGGAGAGTTCCTCTTAACAAGTTCATACAGAGGCTCCTTTCAACATACTTTCGCTCTTAGTTTACCATAGATTTTTTGTTGAGTAGTGCGTTTTCTCATAATCGTCTTCATTCCTCCGCAAAAAACATTTCGTTAAAATAACAATTCATTGACCGCACTTGGAGAGATCTTGACTGAATCTTTCGTTTCCACAAACAAAAATATGTTAACTTTATATAAATAAAGGGTGTCGTTTAAATGTATATCAACTAATTTAATACTATATCCCATTAAAACCAATTAAATTTATTCATTTACTAACATTAATGTTAACTAAATATAAATTTATGTTGACACAATTTGATTTTTCTTTTACGATTCATTATAGTGATAACGAAAGTGAGGATCAGTCATGAGGAAAATGAAAACAATTGATTTAGTTTACGCAGGTATGTTCGCAGCATTAATGGCCGTTGGAGCAAATATTGCTCAATTCCTTGTTGTCGGTGGCGTGCCTATTACACTCCAAACTTTTTTCGCTATTTTAGCTGGCCTTTTACTCGGCAGTCGACTTGGCGCTATTTCATTGTCTGTTTACGCATTCGTTGGTCTTGCCGGTGCACCAGTGTTTGCACAGTTTACTGGTGGTCCTGCCGTCTTATTTAAACCAACATTTGGATTTATTCTATCTTATATTTTAGTTGCTTATGTTGCAGGGAAAATCGTAGAATCAAAATCTAAACCAACTATGAGAACATTCATGATCGCAAGCTTTACTGGATTTATTTTGAATTATGTTCTAGGTACAAACTATATGTACTACGCATACAAATTTTGGGCTGAAGCGCCTGAAGGATTTACTTATGGAATGGCATGGATGTGGATGGTTGCTCCATTGCCGAAAGACGTAATTTTATCAATTGTAGCTGCTCTCATCTCACCGCGCATCTACAGTGCTGTTACGAAAACAGCAAAGCGAGCGCAAGTAGCTTAACACTGCATTCCTCTATTCCCAATAGATGAATATAAATTTACCGCCGGTAGTTATACCGGCGGCTTTTTTTACGTGTGAGTATTATTCACTTGCAGTTTGCTTTGTCTTATTTGAATTTAAGAATAGAGAAACGATAAACATTAATGCAAGGAAAACAATGACGAGACCAAATCCACCTTTCTCTCCGAAAGCTTCTGAAACAATCCCAATGATGTATCCTGCGATACCACCACCAATACCAGATGCTACATAGATTAGACCTAGTGCAGTACCTGGATTTTTTGAAATTGTCGTTCCAAATGCCGTAGCGGTTGGAAATAATGTAGAGAAGAAAAGCCCAGCTCCAGCAAATAAATAAGGTACCTGGTTCGCAAAGAAGAAGCTGATTGCTACGATAATGACGGATCCTAATGAGAAAGAAATCATAATCAATCGCTCGTTGATTTTATTCGCAAGATAAGCCACTCCTAGGCGCCCAATCATAAAGAATACTGAGAAGAGTGATAGAATCGTTGCGACCATATCCGATTTTGCTTCGGTAGATATTCCTCCTAACTCAAGAGATTTTAAGTAAGGCGGGAAGAAATTAGTAAACGAAACTTCTGCAGATACTTCGAAAATTAAGAAGAACATTAAGAAAATCATTTGTGCATCTTTTAACATTGGTATAAATGCTTTTAAATTGATTTTTTCTGCTTTACCATCAGGGAATTTAACCGATGTGACATAAAAAATAACGAGAATATTTAAGATGGCAATAGCCAGATAGAAATATCGCCATGATGCAAATTGGAACATGTAGTTAAGGATTTGTGGAAAGACAATCATCCCAAGTCCATAGATCCCCATCGCTAAATTGAACATTTGATTTTGTTTCTCTGGATATGCAGCCGGTACAATCGCATTGGAAGCAACACCAAGTGCTCCAAGCCCGAACCCAATTAACATATAGAAACCTAAGAAGAATGTAATGTTCGGTGCAAATCCGGTACCTGCAAAACCAAGTCCCATGACAATCGTTGCAAAGATCACCATTATTCTTAACCCTTTTTTATCTGTTAAATAACCGAAAATCAAACTCGCGAGCGTAAAGCCTAGTTGGAATATCAAGACAACTAATCCGAATTGGCTCATATCAAGTCCAATATCCGTTTCAACTTTATCAAGTACAATCCCCTTTGTATTCGTCACCCCTCCAGAAACGAACTGGGTAAATAATAAAATAATTAACGCATGAATACTTTTCCCTTTTGACATTGATCTTACCTCCATAATTTAATCTATCACAGGGGATTCCACGGTGTATTTAACTTAAAACTTGCGATTATTTTCGGACTATTTTTCGGTAGCGTTACCATCTCCGTCACATCGAGTATTCTAGATAAGAAAAAAAGTTGCAGAGAGTATTAACTCTCTGCAACTTACTTCATCTGATAGACGAAATACGTAGCGACAAAATAGATCAAGACAATTAAAGTGGATGGCACCATATAAAAAAGCGTGCTACGTTTTTGTTTTCTTGTAATACTATATAAAATGACGAGCACCACCACAATTGATGATACAGTTGTCACAATATTAGACATGCTAGCATGCCTAAATAAGTTTGTTTTAAGATAAATAGCATCTGTAAACGAAAGTAGCATGATATTAAAGGCGTTACTTCCTAGAAGCGAGGTTATTCCCATACTGTAATTCTTAAGTTTCAACGCTGTTGCAACACTTACAGCATCAGGCAAAGAAGTACTCGCTCCTACAAGGAAAGATCCAACAAATGAAGCTCCTAATCCTGTGCTTTCCGCAATTCGATCGGCAGTTAATGTTAACACTGTTCCGACAATCATAATACCGACAGCGGATAAGATGAACATCGTTAGAACTTTTTGGTATGAAAACTCACCGTATTTTTCATTCTTTCGACTTCTTCGTTTCACTTTCTCTTCTGTTAATTTGTTAATCCATTTCACACCAGCAAAATACACAAGAACAAGAATGATCGAACTATATCCGATATGATAAATGCTCGCTGGTAGTGTTAAGGATAAACCTCCTACAACGATTAACGTCATCACGATAACAAGATAGATGTATAGCTTACTTCCTACATCTGTTTGTCCCATAATCTGTTCGCGACGGTAGACCATATCAAGAACGGCAAGGGCTAATAGATTAAATAAATTACTCCCAAGCAAATTCCCGATTGCAAGATCTGGACTATCAATAGCAATTGCGGTCACGCTTGATGTTAATTCGGGCAATGATATAGCAGCACCAATGATAATTCCCATAAACGCTGAAGACGTTTTTGTTTTCTCACTAATGGCATCACCATACATAGCAAGTCGAGTAGCAACGAAATAGGTGGCAATCGCAGCTAGAATAAATAGTAGAATTGTAAATATTAAATTCATAGATGATCTCCTTAATACGTTCGATTTCCTTGTTCACCATTTCCTTCCCAAGTTAATACTAAACCATAATAAATAGAATGACTCGAAAATGTAATGTTCCATAATTGTAAAAGATTCACAAGTGAGATTTCCTAGGTAGGAGTATACGTTTTGGGACATGAATTATTAAGAAGGAATTTAGGCATGATGAGCGGGAAAATGAACCCCCACCCTTAAAGAGCGGGGGTTTTGGTAAATGAATAGTTGTGAGCAAGCAGTTCAAAACGCCAGTGAAGACCTAAGGTACTTGAATTAGCTTAAAGTGTTGCCACTCATACGGTAGTAATTGCAGGTAGCGTTTTTCTAAATAACGACTATCAATTAGTAATAAAAGACCTCGATCGGTTTCTGTTCGAATGAGTCGACCGCCTGCTTGTTGAACACGGTTCATGCCTGGATAAACGTAAGTATACTCAAAACCATTTCTTCCAGCTTGATCAAAGTAAGATTTCATTAGCTGCCGCTCGGTATCAAAATTAGGGAGCCCTACTCCAACGACCACCACTCCTGTAAGACGATTCCCTTTTAAGTCTATCCCTTCTGAGAAGATGCCACCTACAACAGCAAACCCAACTAAGCTACCCTTTCGATTAGATGTGAATTTTTTTAAAAACGACTCTCTTTCTTCTTCCGTCATCCCGCTTTGTTGAATGATCGTTTCCACTTCGTCTGGAGAAGTGAACGCCTCAAAAACTTGTTCCATATAGCCATATGATGGGAAAAAGAACAAGTAATTACCGGGTTTTTCATGAAGCACTTTTTGAAGAAGTGTAACCAGTCTTGGTAGTGTGCGCTCACGATCGCGGTACTTCGTCGAAAGTGGAGCAATATAAATATTCGCATGTTCACGTGGAAAAGGAGAAGGTATTTTCACAGCGTAATCTTCTTCTTTCCAACCTAGCATGTTTTGATAATATGAGAAAGGTGTAAAAGTAGCTGAGAAAAAAACATTCGATCGAAACCCTTTCCGCATCTTTTGAAGGAGATGTGAAGGATCGAAACAAAAGAGCTTGATTTTCACCTCGGACTTTCCTGCCTCTACATACGTCATATATCGCTGATCATAAAGTTTGGCAATCCGAATAAAGTTCTGTGCTAAAAAATACGTTTCAAGTAGAAGCTCATCGCTTCCTTCCTGAAGCAACTCGACTTCACTCACTTGCACAAACGTATCAAGCTGAACAATAAGCTCTTCATCAATTTCGGATAGAACTAGCGAACCATTCTGCGTCGATTTTCTGTACGTAATAAACGTGTTATTTATCGATGCTGCTGCGCTCGATACTTCGCTATTTTGTCTTTTGTAATTCCGCTTTAACTCAAGAAAAGGTGACTTCATTAATTCGGCAGAATACATTTCTCTCGCCCGATCAACGAGATTATGCGCCTCATCTATAAGAACCGTCGTTTGTTTCTTTTGCTCCTCAATAAGTCGCTTTAAAGAAACGCGAGGATCAAATAAGTAATTGTAATCGCATATAACCGCATCAGCCATGTAAGACAAATCTAGAGATAGCTCAAACGGGCATAGTCGGTGCTTATGAGCATATTTTTCAATAACCTCTCGAGTGATACGCGTCTCATGATGCAAAATATCAAGCATTCCATCATTAATTCGATCGTAATAGCCATTCGCATATTCACAATACTCTTTCTCGCAAATGGTTTTTTCCTTGAAGCAAATTTTATCTCTTGCGGTAATGGTCACTGATGAAGCATGTAGTCCTTTCGTTTCCATTAATTCAAAAGCTTCTTGAGCGGTTTCTCTCGTTATCGTTTTGGGTGTAAGATAGAAAATTTTATTACCATAGCCTTCTCCCATTGCTTTAACAACTGGAAATAGCGTACTAATCGTTTTTCCTATTCCTGTGGGCGCCGTAGCGAACAACGTCGCTTCATCTTGAACTGTTTTATAGACGCTTGCTGCTAACTTCCGCTGACCTTCTCGATAGGAATCAAAAGGAAAAGTGAGTGCTTTGCTGC
Organism: Anaerobacillus sp. QJM3NY_17; assembly: GCF_056173665.1. NCBI lineage: Bacteria > Bacillati > Bacillota > Bacilli > Caryophanales > Bacillaceae > Anaerobacillus > Anaerobacillus sp. QJM3NY_17. Next base: position 2,288,236 of record NZ_CM149685.1, read on the forward strand.
TCTCATCACGCATGGTTAGATGCTTTTGCTTCCACCTGGCAAATGGAGCATACTGTTCGACAACCCATTTCATAAACTCATTTAACTCAGAGGCAGTTGTTTCCTGTTGATATCGTATAATCTCATTTGTTTCTGACTGGATATATGTTAACTGAATCGTGATTTTCTCTAAGTTGTATTCCTCAACAGCCATGTATCCATAACATTTCGCTTGCGCCCAATAAACTGGGTGTGTCCCTTCATCCACTTCAGTAAGCGGGAGTGACGTGGATTTAATCTCATCGATAATAAATTGTTCATCGTTTTTAAGTAAGCCATCACATCGACCTTCAATATGAAAAGTCATCTCTTCATAAATCAAATTTGTTTCAAACGGTACTTCTTTTTTGTCATGTTCTCCATAAGTCTTCTGAATCATCTGGTGCAATCGAGTTCCTTCCGTCATCGTTGTGGCTGTACGGAAACGAGCATCGATACTTCCCCTTCGAAACGCATACTCGACAAGAGGTCGAACGGACACATTAATCATTTCATTCATCTTATCACCTAATATTTTCGTTTATGCACATTCATTAATAGCCCATTCTTAATTCGTAAAGAAACAAGCGGCTCGGCTTCCACTCGTTGATCGCTCGAAGCCTGTTGAAGGTGAAACCTTTCTCCAATTGTAGCGAAAATGAGTTGAGCCTCATATGTTGCAAACTGACTACCAATACAGCTTCTCGGACCGCCGCCAAACGGGATGTATTTGAACGGAACTTGTTTTCTTTTCATTCGATCAATAGAGAACTGCTCGGGGTTTTCAAAAAAGCAGGATTACGATGCATGATATAAGGACTGATTAAAAACGACGATCCAGATTTGAACGGATGGCCCATTATCTCAACAGGTTCTAACGCTTCTCTTAATAATACCCATGCTGCAGGATAAAGTCTTAAAGTTTCTTTAAAAAACTGGTCTGTTAATGGTCGATTCTTAAGGTCGTGATCGTTTATAGAGCGCCATTCAGTCACTAATTGTTTTTCTAATTCGGAATGTACAGAGAGTTCATACCACATCCATGACATGACATTGGCTGTTGTTTCATGTCCCGCGATTAACATCGTCAAAATCTGACTTCTTATTTCTTCTCTTGAAATCTGCGAGCCATCTGAATACGTGGTTTCTTGAAGGAGAGCTAATAAATGATCACCTTTTGGAGTCTGGGCAATAAGTTGATCAGCCAATTCGTTTAATCGCTCTTTCCCAGCTTGGTAGCGTCTATTACGTTCTGAAGGAATAAACGATGGAATAGGAAAAGGTAAGAATAAATCCCCGGCTGATTTTTCAATAATATGGGTTACTGCTTTAACTAGCTTAGCACTTTCTGGTTTTGAGACATCTTGTCCAAACATTGTTTTCGTAATAATTCGTAATGTTAACTTCATCATCTCGGAGCTAATACAGATAACATCTCCGTCATTCCATTCTTTGATAAACTGATTTGTTTCACCTAGAATAATTTCTACATATTGCGCCATTTTCTCTTTATGAAAAGCAGGCATAATCAATCTTCGTTGGCGTTCATGAGTTTGCCCTTCAGAAGTAAGCAAGCCTCTTCCGATCGTTTGACTGAGTAATGAAGCGGAGTTTCCTTTATGAAAAGATGCTGCGTTTGTAACTAGTATTTGCTTAATCGCCTCTGGTTGATGAACAACAAAAGAGGAAGCTCCTAATTCTACAAAATCAGCTACTTCCCTCGTCTTCAATAAGAAATCTAATGGAGCTTTACGAAAATCAAGGTAATTTTTCAAACGAATGCCAGATAGCTTCTCAACAGTTCCCATCATATATCATCACTCACTGTTTTTCTTTATTATAGAAAGATCTTCATAAGACTTTCAATTTTCAACAGGTTAAACTAGATAAAAAACGCTCTATCTGATTAAACCAGATAGAGCGTTTTTTTACTTAATTCACATCAATTGCCCAATTTCCATCACGGAAAATCGCTTCTGTAGATCCATCTTCCTTCACACCATCAATATCGAGTTCTCCAGAACCCATCATAAAATCAACATGAGTTACGCTGTTATTTACCCCATTTTGATCTAATGCTTCATCGTCCATGTTAGCTCCACCTTTTACGCTGCTTGGATAAGCTTTACCCAGAGCAAGATGGCAGGAAGCATTCTCATCATACAGGGTATTAAAGAAAATAAGTCCTGATTGAGAGATAGGAGATTGATGTGGCACAATGGCGACTTCACCGAGTCGACGAGAGCCTTCATCCATGTTCAATAAATTCTCAAGGGTTTCATATCCTTCTTTTGCAGAGAATTCTACCACTTTACCTTCTTTAAAAGTAAGTGAGAAATCATTGATTAAGTTACCACCATAGCTTAGTGGCTTTGTACTTGAAACGGTACCATTCACGCCATATTTGTGCGGTAATGTAAACACTTCTTCTGTTGGCATGTTGGCATTAAATTCGATGCCCTGCTCAGAAATAGATGAACCACCTTTCCAAATATGCCCTTCAGGCAATTCAATTTCAAGATCCGTCCCTGGAGCCTTATAGAGGAGCTTTTTATAGTGTCTGTCATTCAATACTTTTCTTGCTTTTGCAAGAGTGGCATTTTGTTCATTCCAGGCTGCTACTGGATTTTCTTGATCAACACGAGTAATTTTAAAGATTTGCTCCCAGAGCTTTTCAACAGCTTGTTCCTCTGATGAATCAGGGAAGATTTTTTTCGCCCATTCATCATTTGGAATAGCTACAATTGACCACGTAATTTTGTCATTCATCGTATATTTACGGAAGTTCTTCATCGCTTCTCCGCTCGCTTTATTCGAGGCTGAGATACGAGAAGATTCAATTCCTTTTAGTAGATCAGGGTTTGTAGAGCGGATTGATAGTATCGCTGCCCCTTCACTTGCGAAATGATCAAACATTTTCACACGCCATTCTGGTACGTTTTCAAGCACATCCTGGGCTGCGTTTTCATACCATAAACGGTCAAGATCATCATCGCTCCAATTGATATGTACAGTCTTAGCGCCTATTTCGTAGGCTTTTTTTACGACGATTCGTGCGAAATCAGCTCCTTCAATAGAAGCGTTTACAACTAGCATTTGATCATTTTGTAAATTAACTCCACGTTTAAGAGCAAGTTCTGCATACTTTTCTAACATGATTTTTTCTGGCAACATGCATTCCTCCTTAGTATCGAAACGACTACTAAAATTTTAACAAAAGAGAAGCTTTCTGTCCTCTTAATCGCAATGATTTGTTTAGAATAATAGAAAGAAGTGTGAAAAATGACAAAATCGAATGTAAGTATAAATAGTGAGTGTCAATGCGACAATACAATAACAGTATTTGGAACGGGTGAAGTGAGTGCTACTCCTAATATCGCCACTATCATTACAGGTGCTACCACAACTTCTAAGCAGGTTACGGAAGCTCAAGAAGAAAACGCAGAATCAATCGGAATACCGACAGAAAGCATTCAAACGTCTGATTACAGGATCGAAGAAAACGTCCGGTATGAAGACAACACTAAAATCTTTCTCGGATACAAAGTTACACACTTACTGACAGTTACAGTTGAGCCAGTGAAGAAAGCAGGAGCAGTCATTGACGTTGCGGTAGATTCTGGCGCTAATGTCGTCTCAGATATTCGTTTCGAAATAAAAGACCCAGATATTTACTATCAAAAAGCGTTAAGTGCCGCTATGGAAAAAGCCAATCAAAAAGCTCAAACAATCGCTCAGTCTCTCCACATCTCTCTACCACATACACCACACCGAATCATTGAAACCGGTTCTGCAGCACCATCACCTCGCATGTTTAGCGAAATGCAAAGTACGCAAATACAACCTGGGCAGTTAACAATTGGTGCGCAGGTGACATTAATTTTTCTTCTTACCTCATAAAAAAAGGGCGTACCAACGCCCTATTTCGTCATAGCATGTTCAACTTTAATGCAGCGATCCATAATCATTTTCATATTATGCTTTTTCCCATATTCATAAGCTTCTTCATTCATTACGCCAAGCTGTGCCCAGAAAACGTCCGCATCAATTTCCACGGTTTCTTTCATAATATCAGGAAGAAATTCGCTTCTTCTAAATACATTCACGATGTCTACGTGACCTTTAATATCTTTCAATGAATCTACCGCTTTTATGCCGAGCGCTTCATCAATTGTCGGATTAACCGGGATGATTTCATAACCTGCATCCATCATAGCCTGCGAGATCATAAATGAAGTACGTCCTGGATTATTTGATAAACCAACGACGGCAATTCGCTTATTTGTTTTTAGAATCTTGCCGATTTCTTCTCGAGTCGGGTTTTCAATTGCCATGTAGTTCTCCCCTTTGCAATTTATGGTATATCTCTATTATAGAAGATGTATGAGCATAGAAAAACTATTTCGCTCAAAGCTCTTGTGAGAGCCGTCTCATCTCCATTATTACAAGCTCAGGGCAGTCATAAGGAATATTATGCCCCGATCCTTTTGCCTTTATGTATCGTAAACCAGTAGCGAGTTTCGCTTGTTCGAAATTCAGTTCCTTCCAAATTTGCTCCAAAGTGACAGCTTCATTTGCAGGAGTCCCTGCTTTTATCTGCTGTTTGGAAGCGGGAGGGACGTATAACGAAAATCTAACTGTACCCCTCCTATCTTTCTATTGTCGGAACTTATATTGAAAGTTGGAGGAACATGTCATCTCATTCAACACGAAATCTTACACTTTTATTCTGGGTGAACTTTTTTGGTACCATCAGTTTTTTGCAACCGGTTCTTACGCTTTTTTATGTAAAAAACGGCTTAAACGAAGCTGATATCCTCATCATCTTGATGTGCTGGAGCGGCGCTGTCTTCATCGGTGAAATCCCAACTGGAGTTTTCGCGGATGCATATGGAGCTAGAAATGCATTTCTAATAGGAGCCATCATCAAGATAAGCAGTATAGGTATTCTTTTAATGGCAGATAGCTTAACAATGTTTATGCTGTTTAGCATCTTAAATGGATTATCGGTCACCTTTTTTTCTGGTGCAGACGAAGCATTAATTTATGAGTCACTAAAGAAAGATAAAAACCATCACAAAATGGATGAAGTCATGGGGAAAATTCAATCAGCGGGATTTATAGCTATGATGATTGCTGTTCTAGTTGGATCATTTCTTGCTAAAGATTTACAGAGCGAACAATTTCAGCTACTTATTCTCTTCAGCCTCATTTCTTATATTATTGAATTCATTCTCTTGTTATTCATCCGTGAACCATCAGGCAAAGTAGAAGTTAAAGGGACATCTTTACAAAATGTAATTGAAGGGATTCAGGTGATTAAGAAAGCACCTCAACTGTTATTCCTGTTCCTCAACCTCACGCTCGTCTTTATTCCTACCGTTGCGGTGTTTCAAAAATTTGATCAGCCATTGATGATTAATGCTGGTCTGCCTGTCTACATCATTGGGCCTATTTATGCTGTTGGTACATTACTTGCATTCTTTTCATCTAGAAGTATCAATATGCTTCATAGGAATTTCTCTTATAAGGTGCTTATGTACTTTTCTGGTTTTCTTTCAGCATGCGGGTTAGTCGTCGCTGCAATTTTGCAAAATCAGCTCTGGGTTATTTTGTTTGTAGTCTTGTTTCTAAGATGGGTAGGCGCCATTAGATACCCGATTTATTCCAAGTTGAGCAATGACCTCATCCCTTCTCACATAAGAGCAACTACGATCTCTTTGCTATCCATATTAGATTCTGTATTTGATTTAGTTGTCTTTACCTTATTAACTTTGTTTGCAACGAGCGGCATTCAGGGTATTCTCATCGGATCTGCTATTGTCGCACTGATAGGATCAACTCTTCCAATTCAAATCAACAAAAGGCGAGCAAAACTGGGATCCAGTCTAATGAATCGGTAAATAAATTTCCAGAATGATTTGCAATTTATAAGAGGCGGTGCTATTATATATTTAAACCATTTTACTATTAATATATTTAGGATTTAAATTAGCTGTAGCTTCGAAAGAGGGTAACAAAGTTAAATCCTCTTAAAAAGCTGCAGTTTTTTAATGTAAACGTATTACAATGGTAAATGGTGAATTTTAAATTATGTACGATGAGGTACATTAGGAGGCAATTTTTTATGCAAAACGGTAAAGTAAAATGGTTCAACGCTGAAAAAGGTTTCGGTTTCATCGAAGTTGAAGGTGGAGACGACGTATTCGTACACTTCTCTGCAATCAATGGTGAAGGTTTCAAAACACTTGACGAAGGCCAAGAAGTTAACTTCGAAATCGTAGAAGGTAACCGCGGACCACAAGCAGCTAACGTAACAAAAGCATAAATCGCTTTACAAGCCCCAGACGATCTTTCGTCCGGGGCTTGTTTATTTTCTATAAATGATTAGCTTTAATCCTTTATTAGACCAATCATCCAATACATGATGCACAGACTGACATTGATAAGGATGGAACATCGTTTGACCATTTTTATTTAACAAAACCCTCTCATTAATCGCATAACAGCCATGAACAGGCGTGTCATTGTTGAACCACACAAATACATCCTCAGAATTCACGGTATTTCGACTGCTCACTTTTTTATATCCATACGATTCTAAAGAGGAAAGAAACTCATCGCCCACTACCCACGATTGTGCTAAGTGTTTTCTTCGAACAGCTTCCTTTTCAAGATTCATCAATGTAAAAGCAAAACAATTCGGTCCGTTGCATCCCGTAAAGGTATTAATCAAGGCTGAATTTGTTGTTACTTCTTCGTTTGTTTGTATCGAAACAGATGCAGATGAAATAAAACTTTTTGAGATGCTTTCTAGTAGCTTAAACCTAAAGGAAATAGGTAGCAGGTTCCAACTCCAACCTTGAAACACTACGATTTCTTCTCCTTCATAGTTTAGTGAAATTTCCTCCAAAATGGCTAAAGCACTTGGTTCAGGATTAATCTCTAAGAGCTCCCGAAATCTAAAATGAAAACCACGTCCATTTTCTACTTGGTCGAGAAGAAGTTCTATTTGCACGGCTTTATGAAGTGATAAAAATGATCCATTCGATACCTTTGCAATCCACTTGCATTTAGGATGAACATTCCATGTTAAGAAAGACGTTCGCTCATCAAGACTTAATTGGGAGTATCCATCTTCTCTAGAAACAGCTGTGAATTTCTTCGGTTTATTTTCAAAGAATAAGAGATCATAATTAGGTACAAATTTAGCGTCCCATTCTTCAAGAACTTCTTCTGATAATCGGTTATTTTTCACTTGTTTTATTTCCAATTCTCACCCGCCCTTTCAATCAAAGTCTTATCAATTACGTTGCTTATTAGAAGAGAGCTTTTTACTAAGGAGTATTTCGTCATGAATAGGTATGTTTTGATGACCGGTTAATGGAATCTCGGGCTTTACTTGACGAGCTAAATCAACCGCTCTCCTAGCAACATCTTTCATTCTGTATCGCTTTCGCTGATAAAATTTAAGAGCGCTAAGGTTATCGTTGGTTGTGATTACCTTTATTTCTGAACATTCATTCTCGACTGCCACAAGCTCTATTCTCATCAATAATCGACCGCCAATCCCTTCCTTTTCGATCAAACTATCAAGAGAAATAATTTCAACATGATCTTCATACAATCGATAGGTCGCAACACCTATTATCTCTCCAGCTGAATCATAAGCTAAGAATCCATCTAATTCATGTAAATTATACGTTCCGGTAGAGATCACCATTTCTGTGCTGCCCCACAATTGAACAAATAATCGGGACAACGTCTTTCTATTACAATAATTAATGGGCACAATACGGTATCCAGCAAAATCATAAGCCATTAGGGTGCAGTCGTTCCAAGAACCTTCATGCAATTCATGTTTAGGAAGGATACCTAAATTCGCAAAACCTACCTGCTGATAACATCGTATCGCCCTCTTATTCCAGTGCTGTGGATCCATGACTATAAGAGAACCTTTTAAAGTTCTTTCAATATAATACACAACTGATCGAATGAGCTTTTTCCCAATATTTTTATTCCAATATGAGGTTTCCCCGATAAACTGGTCCATGCCATATGACTGATCAGGGAGCTTGATCCCCTCTACCTCTGCTAACAAATAAAACTGTATGTATCCGATCGGAATATCATGAAACAACACAAGGCACCTTACTTCATCGTCTTCTATAAAATAATCTTCCAAAACTTTTTCTCTTGTATATGGCCGGTCTCTTCCTTCGTAATAAGCAAGAACTTGTTGATCTGTTAACCATTTTAATAGAAAGAGCTCATCCCCTTCTTGAAGATAACGAATACTTAACTCATCATGTTGGATAATGAAATTCATTTTTTAACCTCCACCACACGCTTCATTTTATAACTTATGTAAACTCCTAACCCTACTACTATCGGTACTTTTCGCATTAGAGTGAATGCCTGATTGTTGATCATTCAAAAAAAATTAAAAAAATACGCATAAACAGTAATACTTCTCCTCGTTTTAGGGTATACTAGTAAGTTTAGGTTGTATCAATACAAAGATGAGTGTGTTACACTTAGAGGAACTTATTAGAGATGGGACTTGATAAACATATATGGGAAAATACATGATTGACCACCAAAAACAAATTGTCCATAGGACAGCCTACGCTGGTGATGAATGTCATTTACCCGAGACGCCGATCAAAGATCGTTCTGAAGCCAACCATGAAGAAGAACTTCTCGTTTTTCTTAGACAAAAAGGCTATCGCAAATGTGCATCCTGTTTCTTTGGCTCAACTTTTGAAGAACATTATGAATTTGACACTCCTCCAAGATACGTATAAACGTTCATTGACTATATAAAGCAAATAAATCAATAGATAAATTTGTCAAAGACAAGGATCAGCTGATCCCTGTCTTTTTATTTTGGAATAGTTAGATATGATCGTTCATTTCTCAAGTTTAAGGTTGATTAATTTGAAAGAAGCGTTATATATCTGTTTCACCCTTTTATTGTGAGCGTTTTCAAGATATAATGCAATTGGTCGCTCTTTTCTGAACACTTTTTCTATTCAAGAGTTTGTATTTTCATGTTACATAAAAGGGGTTGATATGTTATATTCATAATTATGTTTTTATAAAAATACGTTTTAGTTGATAGAAAATCCGTTGCAAAACGACAGAGGTGACACTACGTGAACAGTACTCATCAAAGAAAAGTAACTTCAGAAGGATTATTAAAATTTATTATCCCATCTCTCATTGGTATTTTCTTATTCATGATTCCCATACCAAATGATGAAGGTGTTACGATTCCAATAGCAAAACTAGCTGGTTGGCTCCAGGGCCTATTTGGGACAGCTATCCCTTTCTCTCTTCCCGCAATTATGACCATTGTTATTACAATTACAGCAGTACTTAGTTTCCTAGCAGTAGTAGCTAAACCTGATTGGATTACGAAGAGTTCATTCCTGACAAGTCTATTACAAGTATCAGGTATTTGGTTGCTTGCTCGTATTCTGGGTATGATTTTCGCGATATTAACACTATTTAAAATTGGTCCAGAATGGGTTTGGTCAGACGCGACTGGAGGATTATTACTAAATGATCTTATTCCTATTCTTTTTTCTGTATTTTTATTTGCGGGGCTTTTCTTACCTCTTCTACTAAACTTCGGTTTGTTAGAATTTTGCGGAACACTTCTTACGAAAATCATGCGTCCGATTTTCACTCTACCAGGTCGTTCTTCAATTGACTGTCTTGCTTCCTGGATGGGCGATGGTACAATCGGTGTTCTTCTAACGAGTAAACAATATGAAGATGGTTATTATACGAAACGAGAAGCAGCCGTCATTGGCACAACATTCTCGGTAGTATCGATCACTTTCAGTATTGTTGTACTTCAACAAATGAAACTTGAGGAATACTTCTTACAATATTATTTAACGATTGTGTTAGCTGGAGTTGTGGCAGCTGTTATTATGCCGAGAATCCCACCCCTCTCAAGGAAACCCGATACTACTTACGAAACAGAAGCAGATGCACCTGATGATACGATACCTGAAGGCAAATCTCGTTTTCAGTGGGGAGTAATCCAAGCAACAAGAACAGCGGTAGATAATCGTGCCTCGAACGTTATCAAAGGCGGATTTCAAAATGTACTCGACATGTGGATGGGCGTTATTCCAATTGTTATGGCGATCGGGACCATTGCTTTAATTATTGCTGAAACAACACCACTATTCAGTTACCTTGGTGCTCCGTTCGTTCCTATTCTAAATTTAATGCAAGTTCCTGAAGCCGCTGAAGCAGCTCAAACTATGGTAATAGGTTTTGCAGATATGTTCTTACCAGCCATAATTGGTGCAGATATCGAAAGCGATCTTACTCGATTTGTTATCGCGAGTCTGTCTGTTACTCAGTTAATTTATATGTCTGAAGTTGGTGGCTTGCTCTTAGGATCAAAAGTTCCTGTACGTTTTATTGACCTATTTATTATTTTCATTGAACGTACGATTATTTCTTTACCTATTATTGTAGTCATGGCACATATTATTTTTTAAATTAGTAAATCCGGGACAAATAGTTCCGGATTTTTTATTTTGTTTCTTGCTATTATTTATATAATTGATACTTTTATAAACCATTTATATATTTTTTATTATAAATACGGTATATGAAATTTTTCGTTTGCGTAAAAAACAGCGGCATACTAGCCGCTGTTCCCTTATTCTTTATCAAACAAAATAACAATTTTCCCTTTAGCATGATGTGATTCACTTAGTTCGTGTGCTTCCTGAATGCCTTCTTGACTAAATGGGAAACGGTGACCGATCGTCGCTTTAATATGACCATTTTCCATCAATGAAGAAATTTCATTTAACTGTTCTCCATTTGGTTCAAGCCATACATTTCCTGAGCGAATGCCTTTTTCCTTGGCTTTCTCTTTATCAGGCTCTCCTACAATCGAAACCAATCGACCTCCGCCACGGAGAACTGTAAAGCTTTTTTCTTGGATTTCGCCACCCATCGTATCAAGAACTACATCATATTCTTCTAATTCTTCTGAAAAGTCCTCTTCACGATAATTAATAACTCGATCTGCTCCAAGTGACTTTAGATAGGCTTCGTTTTTGCCACTCGCTGTTGTCGCAACATATGCCCCTTTATGTTTTGCAAGCTGGATGGCAAAACTACCGACACCACCGGACCCAGCATGAATTAACACCTTTTCATCTTTTTGAAGATCAGCGAAATCAATTAAGCACTGCCATGCGGTTAAACCTACAAGCGGAACCGATGCTGCTTCTTCATAAGAAATATTATCTGGAATGAAGGCAAGCAAATGATCATCTACCACGACTTCTTCTGCATATGTACCATTTGCAGTTGTTGCTGCCCTTGCAAATACTCGATCTCCTTCTTTGAAACCTTCTACGGCTGAGCCTACTTCTTTTATGACACCTGCAATATCCCAACCAAGGATAATTGGAAATTGAAAAGGTAGCATTTCTTTCAAGTAGCCTTCCCTCAATTTCCAATCAATTGGATTGATCGACGTTGCATAACTCTCAACAACAACCTGGTTTTCTCCTGGAGAAGGTGAGGCTACCTCTTTTTCAACTAACTGATCTTTTCCTCCATACTGTTCAATAACAACTGCTTTCATAGTAGAAAACTCCTCTCAATCATTGATTCTCTACTATGTTCCCGTTATATCCCTCATTCTAAACAGACTAACTTTCAATACGACCGAATTTTGACAGTGTTATTAAGTTCTGAACTGTTAAAAATCCCTGCCATTCTTTTTTTGCGCCTTCCCAACTGTCTTCGTATTGTCCCCATGACCAACTTGGTTCCCAACTGCCATTAGAAAGTTGTTTTTGAATTAAATAATCCAAATTCACTTGAAGCTCTTGATTGAGCTCTTTAGCAAAAGGAGATTGATCAGACTCAAAAAGAACAACGGGTTGTACACCATAATGATCCCATTTTTCAGGACGATCTATGATATATGGCAATTTCTGCTTAATTTTCTCGTGAATTTTTTTGTTAATCTCACCACCAGCTAACTGAGCTAAACGAAGATAGCACTGTACCTCATGAATTTCGTATTCATTTAGGCTATCCAGGTGATTCATCACTTTAGCCAATGATTCTGAAGTGATCGAATAATTACTCCCATAGTGTAAAAAATACCCTACAATTTCTGCATCGGGATTGGCAGAATAAGCGACATCTCCTTCCGTTACCTTCCACCACGGAGCGTGTGGCACTGAATTCACTGAATGAGGTACAGCTTGCCAACTCTGCTTTTCAACTTGATATGTACTTCTCAAATAGTGAAGACCATCCTTAACAAACGGGTGATCAGAATCGAGGTCAAGCTGAGTCATGTATTGAAAAGCAACTGAGGTTGCCATAGGAGAAGACTCTTTCAGGCGAAAATCAGGTTCAAGATTGTTCCCAAATCCCCCATCTTTATTTCGGAATTCTTCCAGTTCTTTCAGCACACTTTCTTTGTCGCCATTTCCTTTCCAAAAAGCAAAATACTCTCGATCAACCGGCCTCGCATGATTACGAACAAAGGAACACGCTGCTTCAAAACGGTCTTGTGATAATATCTTCACATTAATCAACCCTTTCTACTTTTTCGGTCACTTATAGCTAATTTCTGGACAACGTTGTCATTTCCTTTTATCCCTACTTGAATTTATTTGTAAGAATAAGTAGAGTGTTATTAGAAAGAAGATTTCGACAAGGAGGATACTTATGAATATTATAATTTTTGGTGCTGGTGCACTTGGTACATATTTCGGGTCAAGATGGTCTGAAACTGGTGAAAACGTCTCCTTTTATGTTCGTGAAGGAAGAAAAGCGCAAATTGAACAAGAAGGGCTACAAATAATAAGTGTAAAAGGTAATACGAAGGTGCGCTCTCCTAAACTCATCACAAATGCGTCTGAAGTATCTTCCGTTGACCTTGTTCTTCTGGGCGTTAAAGGGTATCATCTTGAAGATAGTCTTCCAGTTCTCAAGGAGCTTGTTGCGAAAGGAGCAAAGGTTCTTCCTATACTAAATGGAATTGAACATATTTCCATCCTCAAAGATGAACTCGGGGAAGAAGCAGTACTCGGTGGATTATCGTACATTATTGCTACTCTTGATGACCATGGACACGTACAACACACGAGTGAACTACATGAACTAATCTTCGGTCCGCTCCACCCTTCTCAAGAAGAAATCTGTGCTTCATTAAGCAAAATAAATGAGCATGCGAATTTTAATTCTCAATTAACTTCAAACATCGAAGAAGAGATGTGGAAAAAGTATATGTTCATTTCAGCGATGTCTGGTGTAACTACGGCTGGAGATTTTCACACGGGCATCATAAGAGATGTACCCGAAACCCTCAAACTAGTTGAAAATGTGATGAGTGAGATCAGAACACTTGCATCACAGTATGACATACACATCAATCAAGAAGATATTGATCGCCGCATGAAGTCATTCCAATCCCTTCCTTACGAAGCGACTTCCTCCATGCATCAAGATAAAAGAAAAAAGAACAAGCTAGAAGTCGAGCATCTTCAAGGAGGGGCACTTCGTCTTGCTGAGCAGGTGCAAATGAAACTTCCTTATACAGAGACGCTATATCGTTTAATGAAACCGTACGAAAACCAAATGAAATAAAACAGCATAAGAAAAAGCGAGGATTCACCCTCGCTTTTTTCTTATGCTTTTACTTTTGCTTCTGAGGAAAATAATTTCTTTGGATTTTCTTCAAACAAAATCGTCAACGTTTCGTCAGATATTCCAGCTGCCTTCAATTTAGGAATGATTTCTTCAAAAATATACGCTGGTTGCCAATTAGCCATGATTTTTTCCACTGCCTCTGGAAGAACTGGTGGGCGGCCCATCCAATAGTTTACGGTATCATGTGAGAGCATGACTTGGTTTTCAAATCCGCTATTCAATAACCCAATTAATGTAATAAGACGTTCTTTATCATAAGGAGCCCCAACGAGTCCCTGTATGCCAAAGCGGTCAAAACCGATATTTACCCCCATTTCTAATGTCTTCAAATGATAAGCAGCATCTGTATTTCCACACATATGACCAATGATGATGGATTGTGGGTGGACACCTTCTTCAATCAAAAGCTGTGCTTGCTCTGGCCCCATTGTCCCCTCTTGTGTATGCGTTAAAATTGAAATGCCCGTTTCTTTATGAACACGTGCAGCGGCTTTAAAAAACATCATTTCATAATCTGTGATTTGATCTTTACTAGAGGCTAGTTTAATAACCCCTGGTTTAATTCCAGTTGTTCCAATCCCATCCGAAATTTCCTTGCTAAACATCTCATAAATATCTTCTTCTGCCGTTCCAAGACCCTGTCTAAATTTGAAATAAGGGGTCGCACCTTCCCCTTCATAGTAGTATCCGGTCGCACAAATTATTTGTAGTCCTGTTTCAGTTGATATTGTTCGAAGAAGTTCCGGATTTCTACCACACTCGTTCGGCGTAGGATCCACTACCGTTTTCACACCGTGTGCCATGACACTTTCGGCAACTGATATACCTACCTGAAGTGCTTCTTGAAAATCAAATGCGCCAAGAGAAACATCCCCACTAAAACCTGGATAACCAAATGCAAAATGCTCATGAACTAGCGTTTTCCCGAGCTGATCTACCGGAATTGGACCCGTCACTGTTTCTACTGTTTTCCCCATATTATTTCACTCCTTCTGCTTTTTGGCGCTCGTTATCCTGGAGTTTTCTCCATAAAATCTTTCCACTACTCGTAGTTGGAAATGCATCCATAAACTCAATCATTCTTGGATATTTATAAGCTGCCATTTGTTCTTTTGACCATTCGATAATCTCTTCTTCCGTGACTTTTCCTTTATCACCCTCATTTAGAATGACAAAAGCTTTAACTGTTTCACCTCGACGAGGATCAGGAACACCGACAACGCAAGCTTGCTGAACAGCTGGGTGCTTATATAAGATTGACTCGACTTCTGTTGGCCACACTTTAAAGCCCGAAGCATTGACCATTCGCTTTACGCGATCAATCATAAAAAAGTATCCTTCTTCATCATAGCGTCCTATATCACCCGTTCGGAAGAAAGACTTCCCATCAAGGTCTATAAACGAATTGCGATTTTCATCCTCTCGATTATAGTATCCATCAAACACTTGTGGGCCGTTCACTACGATTTCACCTGGCTCACCTGGTCCAAGCTCTTTCATTGTATTAGGATCGATTACACGAGCATCCACGTCGAATGAAGGAACGCCTAAGCATTGAAGTTTTGGAAAATCAGGTGGATTGAAATGAGTGTGAGATATCGTTTCAGATAAACCATACCCTTCTATAAATCGTAAGCCTGTTAAGTTATATAATTTCTCCCCAACAGCTGCTGGTAATGGAGCACCGCCCCCAGCTAGTATTTTTAGGGATGAAATTGAATAGTTTGGTAGATTAGGGTTTGATAGAAAATCAATTAGCATTGTACTAATATTAACCCAGTTAGCAACCTCATATTTTTCAATGTATTTAGCAGCCAAATCCCGATCCCAACGTGTCATGACTACCATTGGAGCCCCGCTATAAATGGGGGCATGCATGCTGTGAAGCATACCTGTCACATGAAATAAAGGTAGCGTTACAAGATGCATGCCATCTGCTGTGATATTCATCCATTGAGATGCTCCTACAGCATTTGCTTGAAGCGTGCGGTTTGGATGAATGCATCCTTTTGGAAGACCCGTTGTACCAGATGTATAAGGCATGACCGCAACGTCATGAATAGATCTTACATATTCTCCGGGTGAATGTTGGTGATTGACGGCATCTTCCCACGTATAACGATTCGGCTTGTCCACTCTTTTAGCTTCTAGTGAAACTTCTGCTGGTATATCGCTTTCGTTACCGGCATAGTGAGAATAAGCTGCCGTGATAACATTAGTAAGTGTGGTTGACCCTACTAAAGGTTCTACCTTTTCATAGAGCTCCTGACCTACGATTGCGGTTTTAATATCGCAATCCTTAATATAGAAAGAGAGTTCCTCTGCTGTTAACATCGGATTAATGGGAACAACGACAGCATTCGCTCTTAGGATCGCATAATAGGAAATGATAAACTGTGCAGAATTTTGCATGAAAAGAAGAACGTTTTCACCCTCAGTGACCTTCAGCTGCTCAAGAAAAGCAGCCGTACGATCAACTTCCGCTAGTAGCTCTTTGTATGTTAGTGTTGCTCCGTAATAAATTATTGCTTCTTTATTCGGATATCTTTTGGCAGAAACAGCGAGGTTATCATAGATAGTCGTTTCAGGAACGGTAAGTGAATATGGTACTCGTTTAGGCCAGAATTTAAAATGATTTGTTTGCATTTTTTCGATCCCCTTTCAAGTCCACTTAATTTTCTATCTTAACTACTTTTCCGTCTTCAACAGCTCCGATAGCTGGTTTCCAGTCAAATGCACCACCGTTATAAATGCCAGTTAAATGCCAAACCATTTGCTCGTCGGGAAGTGATTGAACGCCTGCATCCATGCTTTCCATGATTTTGGCTGGATCGTCAACTGACCCGGCTTCTTTCATCGCATTTACGATGACATGCATCGCTTGATAGTTAAATGCACCTTCAGCAGTAGGAATCCGCTCGAATCGTTCTTTGTATTGACTAATAAAATTCTCTGCCCCTGGAGCATCACTATCAATAATTGGAAGAGCACCTATCGTACCTTCTAACTGATCAAGCCCGCCTAGTACAGGCTCAATTTCTTCAATTTTTGACTGATCCATCAGCATGAAACCGCCTTCAAAACCAAGCTCTCTTGCTTGTTTAATCACGAGCGCTGTAGGCTGCGAAGGTCCTCCTACAAACATTACGTCAGGATTGTTGCTTAATGCTTTTGTAACGATAGAGAAGAAATCTGTATCCTTACTAAAATCAATAGAGCCTTCAAATACAACTTCTCCGCCATTTTCTTCCCATACCGGCTTTAATGCTTCTGTCCAATCTTTACCGTATTGAGAGGAAGTAGGCAGAAGAGCTATTTTCTTTCCAAATCGCTCCATTTGATAGTCTGTAAAAGGCTCAGGATAAGCATTGTAAGCTGGCGGAATCCCTAATGTCAGCGAATTATTTTGTTCCATAATTTTCGGTTCACTCGTATAGCCTGCAATAAGAAAGTCTTCTTGTTCGTTAAATACTTGAGTAGCGAATACGCCTCCACTATGAGGAACGAAAATAATTGGTGTATCATTTTCTTGTACAAGTCTTCTCGCATTTGTACCTGTTTCATTCGGTAGATATTGATCGTCTAGTGTCACAAGGTTAATGCCATATTGTTTGCCATTCACTTCGAAACCTTCTTGATTAATCTCATCTACGGCCATTTCTAATCCGCTCAACGTATTTTCCCCATAATATGCTGCAGGTCCACTTAGTGGGCCACTAAACCCAATGTTGACCGTGTTCTCTGCAGAAGATGTTGCATCTGCATTTGTACTAGTGTCTTTTGATTTATTTTCATTAGAAGATCCTTCTGAATTACTGGAGTTACTAACGGACCCCGCCGCACAACCGCCCACAACCATCAGTCCAATTAACACCATCATGAATACAAAAAGCTTCATCCCAATTTTCATCGTTATCCCCCTATACTAATCGATTCCAATTATGCTCCAATATAAGCTTTTCGAATCTCATCATTAGACAAAAGTTCTTCCTTACTTCCTTCTAGTACAATTTTGCCACTCTCAATGACATAACCCCGATCAGAAATCTGGAGTGCTGCATTTGCATTCTGCTCTGCCAGCAGAATCGTTGTTCCCTGCTCATTGATATCCTCGATAATGTGGAACATTTGCTCAACGATCAATGGTGCTAGACCTAATGATGGTTCATCCAGGAGAAGGACTTTCGGCTTGGCCATTAATGCGCGACCTATGGCAAGCATCTGCTGTTGACCACCACTAAGAGATCCAGCTGCTTGATGGCGCTTATCGTATAAGATAGGAAAAAGAGAATATACCTCCTTTAACTGATTTTCCATTTCCTTTCGATGCTTTCGATGAACATAACTACCCATCTTCAGATTTTCATAGACAGACATTTGTGGAAATAACTTTCTCCCTTCAGGACACTGGACTATGCCTTCCTTCACAAGAGAGTGAGGCGGTTTTCCCGTTACCTTGCGATCCATAAATAGAACATCACCAGATACTGGCTTCATCAAACCACTGATCGTTCTAAATATAGTGCTCTTTCCTGCCCCGTTAGCTCCAAGTAAAACAACCGTTTCTCCTTTGTTAACATTTAAGGAAATCTGGTGAAGAACGTTCGATGCACCGTAGTTGACGTTAATTGTGGATAGCTGGAGCATGCGCTGCACCCCCTAGATAGGCTTGAATCACAGCTTCATTTTGGCGAATTTCCTCTGGTCGCCCTTCTGCAATTTTCTTCCCGTGATTCAAGACCACAATTTGATCAGCTAGACTCATAATCATCGGCATCTTATGCTCAATAAGACAAACCGTAATGCCGTGGTCAGCCATCTTCCTCATTAAATACGCAAGTCCATCTGTTTCATCTGGATTCACTCCGGCAGCTGGTTCATCAAGAAGAACCATTTCGGGATCAGTCGCTAAAGCTAGAGCAAAAGCGAGTCTCTTTTTTTCTTCCTGTGATATAAGGGTTACAGGATGTTCAACAACATGCATCATTTCAACAAACTTTAGCGCTTCTAATGCCTTTTCGTAGGACTTTTTTTCTTCATCTTTTTCTCTTTTCGTACGGAAAAGCGCATCCCATATTCCGGATTTGGTACGAAGCCTATGGCCGATCAGCACATTATCTAGAACAGTCGATTGCTCAAATAAGTTTGTTGTTTGAAAAGTTCTTCCTATTCCTAGTCTTGCAATTTGCTGTGGAGGTAACTTTGTAATCTCTTTTCCTTTGAAATTAATTCTTCCAGATGTCAGTGGGTGTATCCCACTAATCAAGTTAAAAAAAGTTGACTTCCCGGCGCCGTTAGGTCCAATGATTGCTGTAATGGTCCCTTTTTCTATAGACACATTCACATCTTCAACAGCCGCTAGTCCCCCGAAGCGCTTCGTGATTCCTTCTGTTGAAAAAAACATTATCCTGCCTCCCCTACGTTCCTTTTAACATCACGCTCTTCCTTAGCGGTTTTCACCTTTTTCTGCCGCTTTTTTTGCATATACGCTTGAATACTACCTGTTATTCCACGAGGGTAGTATAAGACTAATAAAACAACTACAGGACCGAAAATGAGCATTCGATACTCTTCAAGAAACTGCAAGGATTGCGTAAGAGAGATGACAATGAGCGTGCCAACAATCGGACCTGCTAGAGTTCCAATCCCTCCCACAAGAAGGTACATCAACATCTCGAACGTAACGGTAATAGCTGAGATTTGTGGGCCGATAAACCGAATAAAAGACGCGTACAAAGCCCCAGATAATCCAGCAAATAATGCTGATAGGGTAAAAGCAAGCAACTGATTTTTCATGATTGAAATACCAATCGTTTTCGCAAGCTCTTCACTATTACGGATCGCAATAAATGTCCTACCAAGTAATGAATGTACGATGCGATAACAAAGAAAAATCGTAAATGATAGAAAAAATAGAGCCAGATAATACTGAGATGTTAACGTATCAAAAGTGATGGGACCGATACTCCCAGGAGCGGGAATTCCAATTAACCCTCGAACTCCTCCAGTTAAACTATCCCATTTATCTATTAGGAGATAGATGATAACGCCTACACACATCGTATAAATAGCAAAGAAATGTGATTTCGTTCGAAGAGCAACCACACCGACAATAGCGCCTGCTATAGAGGTGATCGCGACAGCAAGAAATAAAGCCACCCAATAAGGCATTCCAGCTTTTGTTGTTAGTAATCCAACTCCATATGCTCCTATTGCAAAAAATCCTGCATGAGCGAGAGATAAATAACCCACATACCCCGAAATGATGTTAAAACCGTAGACTGCAATGGACCAAATAAACACAAGTGTCAGTAATTGCAGCACATACATATTTGGAAAAATTAGCGGAAAAAGAACAGCAACACACGCTACCAAAAGTAAGAGGGTTCGTTTTGAGAGAACATTTAGCATTACTGAACCCCCTTAGTAAACAACCCGGTCGGCTTGGCTGTGAGAATCACAACGAGTAAGAGAAACGCAATCACATCTTTATAGTCAGAGGATATGTACGTTGCTCCAATGCTCTCCGTTAATCCAAGTAAATAACCTCCAAGTATGGCACCAGGGATACTCCCCATTCCACCAATGATGATGATGACAAATGCTTTCATGATGACGAGGTTTCCCATAGTCGGGAATACGAGATTAATTGGCGAAGCAAGTGAAGCTGCTGCAGCCGCTAAACCACCAGCAATCGCGAACGTGAGCCATGCTACCTGATTTGCATTAATTCCTACTAGAAAGGCCCCTTCTCGATTTTGAGCCATGGCAATAATAGCTGCCCCAATCATTGTTTTGGTTAAGAAAAAATGAAGCGCAAGCATAAGGATCACGGCTGCCACGATAATTAAGAGTCTTTGCAGAGTTACCGTTAAACCGAATAAGTTAACGACAGAACCATATGGGGTGTCCATTCTGTGGTATTCTGTACCCCACATAAATTGACCAAATGCTTCTAGAAAAAGAAGGATACCAATGGCCGCAACCATCATTCTCATCCCATCAGCGCCTTCTAACTTTTTGAAAATAAGCTGTTGCGTCACTACTCCAAGAAGAGCAACGACAGCAATCGATGCAATGATAGCGATCCAATAGTGAAAACCAAAACCTACCATCATCATTAAAGTAACGTAAGCACCCACCATATAAAAAGCACCATGAGCAAAATTGGGAACATGTAAAATACCGAAAACCAGTGTTAAACCAAGGGCGACAAGCGTGTAAACGCTTCCAATTGTAAGTCCGTTAAAAATCTGCTGGAAAAGGAGCTCCATGTTATTCCTCCTCTATTAGATAGGATCCAGACTAAGGGGACGGCGGACTTATGAAGAGGATTCAAGATGTGGGAATTAATCTGGATTGAAGAAATCTTCAATCCAGATTAATAAGTTTATTTACCTTTAAATTGAGGAGCACGTTTTTCTTTAAACGCATTTGCGCCTTCTTTGTGATCTTCTGTCGTTACCATTAAAGCCTGAGTAATACGTTCTTGTTCAAGCACTTCAGATAAAGATGAAGTGAGTGAAGCATCGGCAATCTTTTTAATAAAACCATATGCTTTACCAGGACCTCTAGAAAGCTTATCAGCATATGCCATTGCTTCTTCCTCTAAGCTAGCTAAAGGATAAGTTTGATTTACAATATTTAATTGTTTCGCTTCTTTTGCAGTAATAGGCTGGGCAGAGAAGAAAAGCTCTTTCGCCTTATAAGGACCGATTAAACGCGGAAGGAAAGATAGTCCCCCACCATCTGAAATTAATCCGACCTGAGAGAAACTTAATACGAAACTACTATCTTCTGCTGCTAGAATAATGTCACTAGCGAGCGCTAGATTAAATCCTGCTCCAGCAGCAAAACCATGAATAACTGAAATAATCGGCTTCTCAAGGTCCCTCATCGTAATAACCAGTTCATTTAACTTACCAATATGTTCATAAACTTCTTTTGAAGAAGTATCCCCCATCGTTTTTACATCACCACCGGCACTGAAAGAACGGCCAGCACCTGAAAGCATAACAACTCGAATGTCGTCGTTTTCTTTCGCATCTTGAATTGCTTTTGTTAGTCCTAAGATCATTTCGGGACTAAACGCATTTAGCGCTTCAGGTCGATTAAGTGTAAGATGAAGCACAGCACCATGTACATTTACTTTAAGATGATCCGTTTTTACTGTTGTTTCCATTTTTAAACACTCTCCTTATTTTTTATACGATGAGCCAGCCACCGTCGACTAATAGATCAGATCCAGTCATATAACTCGCTTCAGGTGAAGCAGCAAATGAAATAACGTTTGCAATTTCTTCAGCCTGTCCCACTCGATTCAAAGCGGTATTTCGCTTAATTGACGCCTCAAACCTTTCATTCTTCAAACCGTCTTCTGTTAACGGAGTTTCAACAAATCCAGGGGAAACTGAATTCACTCGAATGTATGGGGAAAGTTCTACCGCCAGTGCTCTTGTAAAATTAATAACGGCTGCTTTCGCTGCACTATAATGAGGAATTTGTGCACCAGCCTTATGCCCTGATAACGAGGCTACGTTCACGATAGAGAAATCTACCATTTCTTCCTCTTTCTTTGCGGTTTCTAGCATTAATTTCCCCAGCGCCTTCGAAACGAGAAAAACACTTTTTAAATTCACATTTTGTGCATGATCCCAATTTTCTTCCGTCATTTCAAGAATGGGGGAACCTTGAGACCCTCCAGCATTATTAATTAATACATGAAGAGTTTCAGTACTTTCTTTAACGAATGTTGTTAGGTGATCAATTTGTTCCTGCTTTGTTACGTCAGCTACAAAAGTAAGAACTTTTCCTTCAAGTTCTTTAAGCTCGTTAGCCGTTTGCAACAGCTTAGCCTCTGTACGGCCAACAAGAATAACCGTTCCTCCTTCACTCGCTATCCGCTTTGCAGTCATGGCACCGATTCCGCTGCCACCCCCGGTTATCACTGCCGTTCGTCCTGAAAACCTTCCCATTTCTTTCACCGCTTTCTAAACTTCGTACTTTAATTTATTGTAGCTTTGTTTTGCAATTAGTCGATTTCGTTCTAGCGAACTTCCAAAGTCATATTTCGAAAGTTCTTGAATAATTAATCCTAATGTTTGTTCCTTTTCATCTTGAGAGAGTACGCTCATAACCAGTTTGCGAGCTGACGTTTCTACTTGCAAAAGAGCTTCTTCAAGGAAGGTTCTAGCTAGCATCTGCTTCAAATCACCGACTGATTCATCCTTCTTAAATGCTCGGAGAACTGCAGCTTCACTTGCATAAAGCATAATCGCTATATTCGCAAGCTTCATAAGGGATTCTTGATGCTCCATCAGTTCTTTACCATGCTCTTTGTAGGCTACACCTGCACATACAAGAAATACATTTCGTATGCTTTGAATAGCCGCTTCTTCATTTAATAAACGATTGTTCGGCTGCATTAATGCCTGCTTCGCTTTTTCAATGTGCTCTTCAAGAAGAATTTCGCCTTTCATCGCTTTCTTAAATAAATTTCCTGGTATTAACAAACGATTCACTTCATTCGTTCCTTCAAAAATTCGGTTGATTCTGGAATCGCGGTACATCTGCTCAATTGGGTATTCCTGAATAAATCCTGCCCCGCCATGAAGTTGTAATGACTCATCAACAACTTGATCGAGCGTTTCAGATCCAAATACTTTACAAATAGCGCACTCCACGGCATACTCCATCATTTGCTTTCCAACAATCCTGTGGTCTTCTTCGTCATATAAACCTTCCATCGCACCTTCAAGTAGAGAGGCTGTCCGATATTGTAGTGATTCTGAAGCATAAATTTTAGCCATCATCATCGCTACTTTTTCTTGAGTAGCTGAAAAACCGGCAATGGTTCGACCAAATTGTTTACGCTCACTTGTATGTTGTAACGCCAGTCCTAGAGCATGTTTTGCTCCTCCAGTACAAGCAGATCCCAGATTAAACCTTCCCAAATTCAAGACATTAAGAGCAATAACGTGACCTTTCCCTTTATCACCAAGAAGGTTATCAATTGGAACTAGGCAATCTTCTAAAATAACCGATCTTGTCGATGATCCTTTTATACCCATCTTCTTTTCTTCTGGCCCAAGAGAAATACCTGGAAAATTCTTTTCTACGATAAATGCCGAGAAGTGCTTTCCGTCTATTTTGGCATAAATAATAAAAGTATCTGAAAAGACCGCATTCGTGATATAAAGCTTTGTCCCATTTAAAATATAATGAGTGCCTTCCTCATTTAAAATAGCCGTGGTTTGGGATGCAAGGGCATCAGAGCCTGCGTTAGGTTCAGTTAAACAGTAAGCACCAATGTATTCGCCTGAAGCGAGTTTCGGTAAATAATGATTCTTTTGTTCCTTCGTTCCAAAATGTGTAATTGGAAGCGTAGCGATGCAGGTGTGGTTGGATTGAGCAACACCATAACTACCTGTCCGGCCAACCACTTCTCCTACAATCCCTTTGGAAACTTTATCTAGTCCAAGACCACCATATTTCTCAGGAATGCTATGACCGAGAAGACCAAGATCACCAGCTTTTTTTATCAAAGTTACAACCTTGTCAAACTGTTGATTTTCAATCGATTCTCTATGCGGTTCAACCTCTTTAGTAATAAACTGGTGAGCTGTTTTTGCAATCATTTTATGTTCATCGGTAAAATCTTCTGGTGTGAATATTTCTTCTGAACTAGAATGTTGAAACATAAAATCCGCACCAGAACGACTAGACTTGGTTTGTGTCATGATGAACCTCCTCTCGAACCACCGTTTTTTGCGCCTTCACATAAGGGACGATTGAGAAAATCCCTTCGGAAGCAACAAAACTTACTTCTTCTTCAAATCCGTACCTCTTAATCATTTCACCGACTCGCGAGGAAAGTAACACGTCCTCACCGCTTTTCGAACTACCTTCATAAAATGAAACAGCAGCACGTGAGGAATCAGTAAGCTCCCAATCGTGAGTAGTAAGCATATGATGTATAAGATATCCAGCACCGTAGAAGTCCTCCAAGGCAAATTCACCGGATGAACCCGAGCAAACAATCACAATCGTTTCCTCTCGGTGACTATCATTGAGCTTTTTTGCGATGGCATGACCGTTCAGTAACGAAGCCACATACACTCGTTTAGCTTCTCTCGTTCGTTTAATTGCTACGGTTCCATTTGTAGTTGATAAAATTAACGTTTTTCCTTTAACAGCTTTCTTTAATTGCAATGGATTAGGATCTAGAAACCCTTCAATTGTTCGCCCTTCATACTCACCTGAAAGCAAATAACTTCCTTCAGGTAACGTTTTCGCTTCTTGCAATGCTTCGTGTTGATCTAGAACAGGAATAACCCGTTCTGCACCAAATTCAAGTGCTGAGGTTATGGTTGATGTTGCTAGAAGAATATCAAGCACAACCGCAATTTTTTCTTCACTAATTTTTGCCTGATCAATATCTTCCTTTTTTAAAACGACATGTATTTTTCCCATATGAACTCCTAACGCTTTACTTTGGCATTGTCACGAGCGTGTGCAATTAAACTCGCTACAAACTGATTAAGATGACGAAAGCGTTCATCCGATGTTTGACCCATTTTCCAGCGATAATAGATTTGCTGACAAATGACAGCAAGTTTGAAATAAGCAAATGTTAAATAGAAGTTCATTTGCGAAACATCACGCCCTGATTTAGTAGCATAAGACGCAATAAATTCTTCTCTCGTCATAAATCCATTCATAACAGTTACTGGTGCTTTACCCATGCCCTTTTTTAAGATTTCTGGGTCATCTTGTTGCAACCAGTACCCCATTGCGGCACCAAGATCAGCCAGAGGATCACCAACGGTTGTCATTTCCCAATCGAATAAACCTACCATTTTGCTATAGTCTTCCTGATCAAACATCGCATTGTTTAATTTATAGTCGTAGTGAATCACAGTAGGGCTTTGTGATTTAGGGATATTCGAAGCCATCCATGTCGTCAATTCATCAATACCAGGAATATCATCTGTTTTCGAGCGGTTATATCGTTTGATCCAGCCGTGCACCTGACGTTCCATGAAACCATCAGGGTGAGTTACTTTACTTAAATTTGTCCGCTTATAATCAACACTGTGCAAATCAATTAGCGTATCTACCATCGTTTCTGAGATCCTTCTGCACAACTCTTCAGTAGGTTGAACGCCATCAGGAAACGAGGTGTCAAGCACAATTCCCCTTCTTCTTTCCATAAGAAAGAATGGGGCATCAAGTAAAGTTTCATTATAGATGTATGGTTTTGGTGCTAGTGGGAAAACGGGATGTAATTCTCTTAAAATCGTATACTCTCGTTCCATGTCATGCGCTTTTGGAGCAACTGGACCAAGAGGCGGTCTTCTGAGAACTGCTTCCCACTCACCAATCGATAGCTGATACGTCAAATTTGAGTGACCTGTTCCAAACTGTTCAACTATGAGAGGATCATCACTCAGATGTTCAATGTTTTCCTTAATATACCTCTCTAGTTTCTTTAGATCGAGCTGTTCTCCATCTCGGACAGGTATCGTATCGTGTGAATAGGTCATACGCCACTCTCCTGATTACGTAATATTCAGTCATTTACCCTTAAAAAACACCACGCTTATAGCAGTTGATAAGATTCCTCAAGCTTACTTCGCAATTCATCCGGTATAACTTCGCTTACTTGTTTCTTAAAATCATAATAGACGACAGTCGCTTCACCTTCAGCTACTACACCATCACTTTCCGTATCCTTTATATAGTGCATGAGCGTAAAGCTTTTTGTGCCAATTCGCTTAACAGTCGTTTCTACATGAAGTGACTGTTTAAAATAAGCTTGTTTTAGAAAATCACATTTCGTAGAAACGAGAATAAATGGCCAAGCGTCTGTTCCAGAACGTTTACCTAGATAATCAAAAAATTGTACACGTGCTTCCTCGAGGTATATAAAGTAGCTTGTGTTATTAACATGGCCAAGCGCATCCGTTTCACAAAATCTTACTCTCACACTTGTATGAACGCTCATATCGATTCCTCTTTTCTATTACTTATGAGTAAAAGCAGGCTTTCTCTTTTCGATAAATGCTTGAACGCCTTCTTTAATGTCATCTGTTTGGAAAACTTCCTCGAATAATTCCGCCTCAAGCTCAACAGCTGATTCAATTGGAAGATGAGCTCCTTTATTCACAGCGTGTTTAATTCGTGATAAAGCCTGTAGGGATTGTCCGGTTATTTTGGCAGCAAGCCCCTGCGCATAAGCCATTCCCTGGCCCGACGGTACAACGTGATTTACTAGGCCAAATCGATCGGCTTCTTCTGCAGAAATCGGTTCTCCTGTAAACATCATTTCTTTTGCTTTTGCTTCTCCAATCAGTCTAGGGAGCCGCTGAGTTCCCCCACCACCTGGGAAAAGACCTAGCTTTATTTCAGGAAGTCCAAGTTGAGCATGCTCTTCAGCAATACGCATATCGCATGTCATCGCAAGTTCACATCCACCGCCGAATGTTAAACCATTAAGAACCGCAATTGTTGGCTTAGGAAAGTGATCAAGATAGTTTAATACCTGATGAGTTTCCATCACGATATCTTTAAACCCTGTATGTCCAATCCACTCAGGAAATTCCTTAATATCTGCACCAGCCATGAATGCTTTATTACCAGCACCTGTTAAAATCACTGCAACAGCATCTTGATTGGCTTCTAACTCTGTAAATACTTCAAAAAGTTCTGTAGATACTTGCTTACTCATCACATTTAAAGGGGGATTATTAATCGTCACAACCGCTGTTTTCTCATGAATTTCATACGTTACCATTTTCATTAATTTTTCACTCCTTCTTTTGTATAGTCATACCAGCCTTTACCTGTTTTTCTTCCTAATGTTCCAGCTTTCACTTTATCTTCTATCGCCTTTGAAGGTTTATCCTCTGGATTACCTGTTTCATTATAGCGTTGCTGCATCACGTAATAACCTACATCAATTCCTGATAAATCCATCAATTCAAACGGACCGATCGGATGATTTAAGGCTTTTCTACAGATGAGGTCAATATCTTCAAAATCAGCGATGCCTTCCTCATATAAATACATCGCTTCTTTTTGTAAGGCACCAAGAATACGATTCGCAACAAAACCGGAAATCTCTTTCTTTAACAATACACCTGTTCGATTAATTTGCTCACAAACAGCCATTGTAAGCTTAGCTGTTTCTTCCGACGTTGCATCGCTCATAACAACTTCCACACAATCCATCACTAGTGGTGGGAAGAAAAAGTGCATATTCACAACTTTATCTTTACGATTCGTTGCGGACGCAATTAACGAGTTCACAATCGTTGAACTATTCGTAGCAAGAATTGTATTCGGATCAGCTAGTTGATCGAGCTTTTCAAATACCTCTCGTTTCACATCTAACTTCTCTACAATTGCTTCAATGATAAAATCAGCTCGGACAGCAGCTTCTTCAAGACTAGTCGTGAATTGCAGGCGTTCAAATGCTGCTGATTTTTGTTCTTCGGTTATCTTCCCTTTTGAAACCCACTTTGACATAATTCCTTCAAGCTTTTCTCCAGCTTCTTTTAGTGCTTTTTCATTGATATCTTGAATGGTTGTTTCATAGCCACCAAGTGCGCAAAGCATCCCAATTTGGTGACCCATTGAACCTGCTCCCAATACTGTAATGTTCTTGACTTCATCGATTTTCATACCTTTTCCTCCTTAATTAACTAACCGGTTAGAATGTTTGGGTCGAAAGCGTTTACATTATAGTGAAATGAGAAAGGAAAGCTTATTCGCTTTCCTCTATTCCGTTTAGTACCATATCCACAAAAATGCTAGCTACTTCCTTATCTGAAACTGGACCGTTTGGTTTATACCACTGATACGTCCAGTTTGTAATGCCAAGAATGGCAAACGTCACAATCCCAATATTGAGATCACTTTTGAATTCTCCGTTTTCAACACCTTGTTTTAAGAGATCCTGAAAGTAATAGCGAATTTGATCACGCTTTGGAAGAATTTCGGCTAAGTTTTCTTCTTTCAAGTTTTTCATCTCACGGAAGAAAACTCGTGCACTATGACCTTCTAATTCGACGTTGTGAATTAACATGTACACCATATCGTATAGCTTAGTTTTACAATCTTTCGACACATCTTCTAAAATTTCCTTTTGTTGCTTAATCATTCCGTCGATATAAGAAGAGTGAATATCCATCAGCAATTCTTCTTTACTCTTAAAATAGTAATAAAATGTGCCCTTCGTTACGCCAATGGCATCGACAATATCTTGAATTGACGTTTCACTAAAGCCTTGCTTCTCAAAAAGCTCAATACTTTTGACAGTCAGTTTGTGTTTCATGCTAGTACCCTCTCAATCTATCAATGTTCATTGATTAAGATTATATCATATGGAGGCTACTCAGAAGCATCCTTAGCTATACTTGACGTGCTTCATCGCGAATGGATCTTCTTAAAATTTTCCCTACGCTAGTTTTAGGGAGCTCGCTACGGAATTCGACGATCTTTGGCACTTTGTATGGAGCCATTTCATCCTGACAATAAGAAACAACTTCTTGCTCTGTTAATTCAGCTCCTGGCTTCTTAACGATAACCGCTTTGACAGTTTCACCACGATAAGGATCCGGAACACCTACTATGACAGCTTCCATAACAGCAGGATGTTCATATAGAACCTCCTCAATATCACGCGGATAAATATTATACCCACTAGCAATAATAAGGTCCTTTTTGCGATCAATAATGGAAATATACCCATCGCTGTCCATCTTTGCAATATCGCCTGTATATAGCCAACCATCTCGCAATGTATTAGCCGTTTCTTCTGGCATGTTCCAGTACCCTTTCATAATTTGTGGTCCTTTAATCACCAGCTCCCCTGACTCACCAATCGGAAGCTCTGTTTTCCCTTCACCTAGATCGACAACCTTATACTCCGTTGAAGGAAACCCAATTCCAACACTACCAGGCTTACGTTCACCGAATGGTGGATTTACATGAGTCGTCGGTGAAGCTTCACTCAATCCATATCCTTCGAGTATTTTAGCCCCAGTTTTCCTCTCAAATTCCTTCATTAATCCAACGGGCATTGGGGCGCTTCCGCTATTACAGGTCCGAATGCTACCGAGATTATACTTTTCTGCATCAGGATGATTTGTAAGTCCTACATACATCGTTGGGACGCCTGGAAACATTGTTGGTTTTTCGGTTTCGATCGTCTTCAATACTTCATCAACATCGAATCTTGGTAAAATCACGCTCTCCGCACCAATTCGAATTGACAAATTCATACAAGACGTCATTCCAAAAACGTGAAATAACGGAATGACCGTTAGGCACTTCTCTTCACCAAAGATAAACTCTCCTTTAAAGAATTCAAGGCTTTGCTCTACATTTGCAATTAGATTACGATGAGTGAGCATTGCTCCTTTTGATCTCCCAGTTGTCCCACCAGTATATTGAAGTACGGCGATTTCTTCCTTTGGATCGACAGAAATTTCGTTTAGTTGCTGAGTTGAGCTTTGAATAAATTGGTCAAAGGTCATATCTGGAGCGAAAGATACCTCAGTAGGCTGAAGGGAAACAACAATAACGTTTTTCACATTCGTTTCATTCTGTATCGCTTTTAATCTTGGATAAAGGGCATCATAGATCACAATCGTTTCCGCACCTGAATCCGCTAATATGTACTGAAGTTCGCGTTCAACGAGCATTGGATTAATTTGTGTAATGGTTCCTCCTGCTCTTAATACACCATAGTAGCTAATAGCAAACTGTGGACAGTTAGGCAGCATGAGGGCGACACGATCTTTTGGTTGCATTTGAGAGGTATTCTGAAGCGCAGAACCAAATGCTGAAGAAAAGTGCCCCAGCTCACGGTACGTTATTTTTTTCTGATAGAAAGATAGCGCAACATGATCTGGATAATCGTTCACTGTTTTCATTAACATATCTTGAAGTGAAATGTTCGGAATGTCAATCGTACTGGAAATCGATTCAGGGTAATGCTTAAACCAACTCTTTTGCTCGTTCATGCTTACACCTCCGAATAATTAAAACGTTAATCCTCCTCCGTCAACAAGAAGGCTAGTTCCTGTTACGTATGAGGCCTCATCCGAGACTAGAAACAGCACGGCGCTTGCAATTTCTTCTGGTTGTCCTACCCTTTTTAGCGCATTGGCTTTTGAGATAATGGGCCATTTACGATCGTCTTCCTTCCATGGTGTAACAATATTCGTATCGATAACACCTGGACACACAGCATTCACTCGAATATTCTTACCTCCGTATTCAAGTGCAGCATTTTTCGTTAATGTAATCACCCCGCCTTTAGAGGCATTGTAAGGGGCCATGAATTTTTTCCCCTTTAGTCCTAGAAGGCTAGATGTATTAACAATGGAACCACCATTTCTTTTTTCCATTAACGGAATACTGAATTTCATTCCTAGAAAAACGCCTCGTAAATTAATCGACACGACACGGTCCCATTCATCAACGGACATATCAGCTAACTTTACTTCTTCATTACTAACACCAGCATTATTAAAAAGAATGTCGAGTCCACCATAATGCTTTCCACATTCTTCTACAAGCGCTTTCATATCTCCTTCATTTGCTGTGTCTGTTTTTACAAAAATGGCATCACCTCCCATTTCCTTCACTTGTTCGACAGTTTCCTCTCCAGTTTCAGAGTGAATATCTGAGATAACTACTTTCGCCCCTTCATTTGCAAAGCGAATGGCAGTCGCTCTTCCAATTCCTCCTCCGCCTCCAGTAACAATCGCGATTTTATCCTGCAGCCTCATTTTACGCCTCCCTTATTCTCTTTCAAGTATTGTAGCGATCCCCTGACCTCCACCAATACAAGCTGTAATCAGCGCATATTTTCCATCTCTACGATCAAGCTCATAAACTGCCTTTGTGGCTAAAATCGCTCCTGTTGCCCCTAATGGGTGACCATGAGCAATAGCGCCTCCATTGACGTTCAGTACATCATGGTTCATGTTAAGTTCTCGATCACATGCAAGTACCTGTGCAGCAAACGCTTCATTAATTTCAATTAAATCCATTTCCTCAAGAGATAATCCAGTTTGCTGCATAACTTTATTTGTAGCAGGAACAGGTCCAATTCCCATAATATTAGGATCTACTCCGCTTACAGCATATCCTTTAACTACGGCAAGTGGTTTCAAACCGAGCTGCTCTGCTTTTTCACGCGACATGACAATGAGAGTGGATGCCGCATCATTTAAGCCTGAGCTAGATCCAGCTGTCACCGATCCTCCCTTCTTGAAGACAGGTGCCAAGGAAGAAAGCCGTTCCAAAGTAGTTTCGGGTCTAGGATGTTCATCCTTTTTCACTTCAATTGGGTCACCCTTACGAACAGGAACATGAACAGAAGCAATCTGCGAGTCAAAATATCCCTCTACCATAGCTTTACCCATTCGTTCCTGACTTCTTAGTGCAAACTCATCTTGTTCTTCTCTAGAAATTTGATATTTCTCTGCTAAATTCTCGGCTGTAATTCCCATTGGAGGATCTCCAATTTCATGAGGGGAAAGCCTGGATTTCATAAAGCGTGGTGGCATTGTACTATATGGTTTTGAAGGCTTTTCCATTAAATAAGGCGCTTGACTCATACTTTCTGCCCCTCCGACAATATAAACGTCTCCGTCTCCCGATTTAATCGCCTGTGCAGCAAGATTAATCGCATTCAGTCCGGATCCGCACTGTCGATCGATTGTTAAACCTGGTATAGAAAGCGGAAGACCAGCCTGCAATGCTGTCAGTCTAGCGATATTTCCGCCACCTCCAATAACATTTCCAAAGATCACATCATCGATTGATTCAACCTCCAAATTGATTCGAGCAACGGCTTCCTTAAGAGCGATTGCCCCAAGCTCGTGTGCTTGAATCCCAGCAAACGCTCCTCCTTGCCTACCAATAGGTGTTCTTACGCTTGAGACAATAACTGCATCACGTTTCATATTAGCTTCCTCCCCCATTACATTGCATGTTGTCCACCATCAACAATTAAAATATCTCCTGTTACATAATTAGAAGCATTTGATGCTAGAAATAGTGCTGCCCCTTTTAGATCATCATCTGAACCAAAGCGATTAAGTGGAGTCGTTTCTAACATTTTTTCGCCACCTGCATCAATCAATCCCTTCGACATTTTTGTAGGGAAGAATCCTGGTGCAATCGCATTAACATTTATGTTATAGCCACCCCACTTTACAGCAAGGTCTTTTGTAAATGTGATAACGGCTCCTTTACTCGTGTTATAACCAATCGCGTCCATATAGCGTGGATCAGCACCACCAAGACCTGCGACAGAAGCAATGTTAATGATTTTTCCACTTTTTTGGTTAATCATTTCTTTTCCAACAGCCTGTGCAAAGAGAAATGTCCCAGTTACATTAACTTCCATAACTTTATGCCATGCTTGAAGTGGCATTTCAACGACTGGCGCACCCCATGATGCACCGCTGTTATTGACAAGAATATCAATACGACCAAATTCTTTCATCGTTTCATCTACAACATGCTGAACTTGCTCTTGATTCGTTACATCACATTCAAAAGCTAGAGACTTTACTCCGGCTTTCTGTAGCTCCTCACTAACAGCTTCACAAGCCTCTCGTTTCCTTGAACAAATAACTACATTAGCTCCAGCTTCTGCAAATCCTTCTGCGATTTGCTTACCAAGTCCTCTTCCACCTCCTGTAACAATCGCAGTCTTACCAGTTAAGTCAAACAGTTGCATAACGTTCATCCTATATCCCCCTCGTTATCTATACTTCTTCAATTCTTGTCTTGCTACTGCGCTACGATGCACTTCATCCGGACCATCAGCCAGTCTTAGCGTTCTCGCATTAGCCCAGTGAGCAGCTAGCGTATAATCATCACTAACTCCAGCACCGCCAAAAGCTTGGATGGCGCGATCAATAACACGAAGCGCCATATTAGGAGCCACTACTTTGATCATCGCAATTTCTGCTTTCGCTTCTTTGTTCCCAACTGTATCCATCATATATGCCGCTTTTAAGGTAAGAAGTCTTGCCTGTTCAATTTCAATACGAGAATCAGCGATCCATTCTCGAACAACACCTTGCTCAGATATTTTCTTCCCGAACGCTTCTCGTTCTTGTACGCGCTTACATAAATCTTCAAGTGCGCGCTCTGCCGTACCGATTAATCTCATACAGTGATGAATTCGACCAGGACCTAGTCGCCCTTGAGCAATTGCAAAACCTTTTCCTTCTTCCCATAGCATGTTTGTAGCTGGTACTCGAACATCTTTATATTCAATTTCAGCATGTCCGTGCGGTGCGTGGTCATACCCAAAGACAGGAAGAACACGTTTTATTGTCACCCCTTTCGTATCAAGAGGAACAAGAATCATCGACTGCTGTTCGTGCTTTGATGCGTTCGGATCGTTTTTGCCCATTACAATAGCAATTTTGCACCTAGGGTCACCTGCACCTGACGACCACCACTTTGTTCCGTTGATAACGTACTCATCACCATCACGTTCGATTCGTGCTTGAATATTTGTAGCATCAGATGACGCAACATCAGGTTCTGTCATTGAGAAACAGGAGCGGATGTCCCCAGAAAGAAGAGGTTCAAGCCATTGTTCTTTTTGCTCGACTGTTCCGTAACGGACTAATACTTCCATATTTCCAGTGTCAGGTGCCGCACAGTTAAATACTTCAGGCCCAATCATAGAACGCCCCATTACTTCACAAAGAGGAGCATATTCAGCATTGGTAAGACCTGCGCCATACTCACTATCTGGAAGAAAAAGATTCCATAATTCAGCATCTTTCGCTTTCTGTTTTAACTCTTCCATAATTGGTGGAATGGCAGACCACCTACTATCTTGCGCTGAAAGCTGTTCTTCATAGACTTTTTCATTAGGGTATACATTCTCATCCATAAATGCCGTTAATTTTTCAAGATACGATAAGCAACGCTCTGAATAGTCGAAATTCATCATTTGTTGGCTCCTTTTACCAGTTATCTAACTAACCGGTTGGTATGTTCTTATAATAATTATAAATTTATTATTCAAAATATTCAATACAAATGTTAAAATTTAAAATCCTGTTGGCCAATTAGCTAAATTTCTATTGCTTTTTGAACCGTTTTTATAACACGCCAGTTCAAGGGTTCTGGCAAGAAACACCCGCGTTTCGCCTGGATCAATGACATCATCGATTAAATGCTTCGCGGCTGCTTTATAAGGAGAACTATCAAAGCTCCATTCCTCTAAAAGCTTCTCTCGATCCTGTTTCGGATTTTCAGATTGCATTAATTCTCTGCCATAAACGACATTCACACCAACTTCTGGTCCAGTAAAATTAATTTCTGCTGATGGCCAGGCGACGACAAAATCCGCTCCCATTGTTGGGCCACACATATTCCCGTAAGCTGCCCCTACACTTTTTCTGATGACTACGGAAAGTTTCGGAACCGTGGACTGCGCTAGAGCCTGATTCCACATCATAATTTTCGTCGGGATTTTTCCCTTTTCTGCTTCGGAACTTACTCGGAACCCTGGAATGTCGTGAAGGAAAATCAAAGGTATATGAAATGAATCACACATACAGATAAAATCAGTCGCCTTTTCACATTCCTGTACACCAGCAGCACCTGCATATTTCATCGGTTGATTTGCAATAATCCCTACTGTCCTTCCTCCTATTCTTGATAGAACAGTTAAGAGAGCAGGTCCAAACTCGGGTTTAAGTTCAAAGAACTCCCCGTTATCGACTAACTCTTTCAACACCTTTTTCATGTTATACGCACGATTCCGTTTCTCTGGAACAATTGAAAGTAGCTGATCAACTCGCCTTTCGAGCGAATCCTCATTGTGACATAATGGTGGTTCCTCTTCACTATGCGAAGGAAGATAGCTTAAGAATAACTTCAATTGATCAATGCATTCCTCTTCCGAGTCTGCAGATTGATCAATCTGACCTGTGTGCTTATGATGAATTTCAACACCTCCTAGCTGATTCTCTGTTATTTTCTCTCCAGTTGCAATCTCAAGCATTCTTGGACCAGCTACCCCCATGCACGTCCCATTCAGCTGTGTCACAAAATCCGAAGACACCGCTAGCCATGTTGGTCCTCCGAAACTATCACCTAAAATCGCTGTGACCATCGGAACTTCACGATGATGCATTAACATTTCTTGAGGGAAAAGCTTATCACTAATACCATCAGAGCCCATTCCATCTGGCATTCGGAGACCTCCCCCTTCACTTAAATTAACTAATGGTAAACCTCTCTTTAATGCATACGCATGAGCAGCTTTTGTTTTTCGAATATGGACAGCACCTTCTGTACCTGCAAATACTGTTTTATCACCAGCTTGAACTACTATCGGGCGTCCATCTACCCGAGCAACTCCACAGATCACACCGTCACCTGGACTTTTTTCCTCGAGTCCTGGAATATCAGACGAGGTTAATTTACCAAGTTCAAGAAAGGACCCTTCATCAACTAGTAGGGCAATTCGCTCCCTAGCTGTCTTTTTACCTTTTGCATGAAGCGCGTCGATTTTATGTTGTCCCCCCATACGCTCTGCAAAAACTCTACGATTCTTTAACTCTTCTACAATATTCTCCATAATCTCACTCTCCTTATCTATCTTTTAACAGTCTTCTCAATACTTTACCTGAAGATGTTGCGGGTAAGCTCTTTCGAATTTCAATCACTTTTGGTGCTTTATAAGCTGCCATATGAGCTTTCGCCCATGCTAATAATTCTTCTATAGATCGATTTGAATCGTTAGGGTCAAGGACAATGACAGCTTTAATGATTTCTCCTTTTTGCTGATCAGGTATTCCGATAACAGCTGTTTGCATAATGGCTGGATGTTCATTCATTAGTGCTTCTACATCTTCTGGAAAAACGCTATATCCTGAGCTCTTTATCATTTCTTTTACTCGACCTTTAAAATACAAATATCCTTCTTCATCAAGGTGACCAATGTCGCCTGTATGAACCCATCCGTTTTTAAGCGTAGCCGCAGTCTCTTCGGGTCGATTGTAGTACCCTTTAAACACACCAGGGCTTTGAATAATAATTTCTCCTTCTTCATAAGGTGGTAGCTCACCCCCACTCTCAAGACCGACGATTTTAATGGTAGTATGATGAATCGGAATGCCACAACTCCCATACTTAATGTTTTCTTTTGGCATAAAAGTGTCACATGTATGTGTCTCACTCAATCCATAAGAAGCTTCATAAAGCAAACCGCCCGTTATTTCTTTCCATTGATTTGCTAGTTTTTCAGTTACTTGGAGCCCGAAACTCGTCGCTAGGTTTAGTCGAAGGGAAGTAAAATCACGCTGTTCAATATTTGGTATTTGCATGATCGCTCCATTCATTGGAGCAATGCTATACCACATTGTAATACGATGATCCTCAATTGTACGAACTACGGTTTCTGGGTCAAATCGACTTAGTAACACCGTTTCATTGCCACTATAAACTGGAAGATTGACGCCCATAACCATTCCAGCAATATGACATAACGGGGCATTGGCCAGTAGCTTTTCACCTTCCCCTACTTGATTACATGTCATTGTTGCAGCGGTTTTATATAAAGCGTTTTCATAAGTTAACATAGCTGCTTTCGGTCTTCCTGTTGTGCCAGATGTAAACACCATCAGAGAAACGTCATCTAATTGAACTTTAGCAGACTGAAATAGATTCGATTCTGTTTCAAAAAGTGATTCAAGAGTCGTAAACCTTGAGGCTTCCTCGGAGTTAAGTAATTCTTGCGGTACGAGAGAGAGATTTTCCTGCTGAATAAGTGATTGATAAGAAACCGTA
Source organism: Anaerobacillus sp. QJM3NY_17 (assembly GCF_056173665.1). Lineage (NCBI taxonomy): Bacteria > Bacillati > Bacillota > Bacilli > Caryophanales > Bacillaceae > Anaerobacillus > Anaerobacillus sp. QJM3NY_17. Next base: position 2,325,823 of record NZ_CM149685.1, read on the forward strand.
ACAATAAAGGAGAGACTATCTTCCATTTCGTGAAGCATTGGCAATAGTTCTAGGCCGGATACTATACCTTTGATATCTCCTTCGCTTATTAAATATGAAAGCTCTGATGATTTATACATTGGGTTTAATGGTACAACAACTGCCCCGAGCTTTTGGATCGCATAATGGGAAATAAGATATTGCGGACAGTTTTGCATAAATACTGCCACGTGATCGCCTTTCGTTACCCCGATCCTTGCCAAATAATTAGCCAATTGATTTGATCGCTCACTCCATTCCTTCCATGTCAATTCGTAACCATAGTAATGGATTGCTGTTTGATTTGGTGAAACTTCGGCATTTAATGCAAGATATTCATGAAGCGGCTTTTTCCCATTTAAGTATTCTAACGTTACTGGAACAGCTTCTGGCCAACTCGTTTTCATTTTTTTCATAATAGCCTCCTTCATACTGACCGTATGGTATGTCTTTCGTTTATCATACATGTAGCCGTTCTCACTATTCAATATAAAATTCATGTTTTACATAGATAAAATTGGGAAATAGTGTTTTATCACTTTGAAAGGAAGAATGAAGATGAATAAAAACTTATACCAGCTCACACAAGAATATGAAAAATTCACCGATGACTGCAAAGGTGAAACCGTTCCAGAATTTGTAGAGAATTTCATATATGGCTCAATGGACTACAACGAACAGAACCTTCCTAAACTAACGGAAGAAATGGGGAAACAAGCTCAGAATCAAGAACCAGAAGAATTTAAAAGAGCTTTTGACGAAATGCTCCTATATCTAAGAGATCGATTTATGGCGCTCGATCCAGATAAAGAATATTGGCCACTTCACTACCGTGAAGGCGTTAGCGCATTTGTAGCGATGATTGATGGGTTAATCGTTCAATATTTCTCAGGACTATATACAGTAGAAGAATTGAAAGAGCGTACTCCACTATTTGCTGCGGTCATTCTTAATGGATTCGTTGGTGTTAACGAAAACGAATATGAAGCTCTATCGACAGATTAATTGTAAAAAATCCTGCCTTGCCGGCAGGATTTTTAATCTATTATCTTTGCAGGCGATAAACTTGTGAATACTTCTCTTCAAGATATTGAATCAAATATTCAGCATTTAGCCCTTCGCCAGTAATGTCTTTAATAATATCAATTGGTTGCTTTAGCTTACCGTACTGATGGATGTTTTCTGTTAACCATTCTTTAATAGGCACCAAGTCACCCTGTTCTAATAGCTCATCAAATTGTGGGATGTCTTTTAACATAGCATTCTTAATTTGAGCCGCATAAATGTACCCTAGCGCATAGGAAGGGAAATAACCAAATGAGCCACCTGACCAGTGGACATCCTGAAGAACGCCGACCGCATCGTTATCTGGAGTAATGCCTAAATACTGCTCCATTTTTTCGTTCCAGATCGTTGGCAAATCCTTCACTTCAATTTCTCCATTAATCAATCCTTTTTCAATTTCGTAACGAACCATGATATGCAGCGCATACGTCATTTCATCTGCTTCAATTCGAATCAAAGAAGGACCCGCAACGTTAATGGCACGGTAATAATCTTCTAATGAAACATCATCAAACTGTCCAGTTGAATAGCTTTTAAGCTTGTCGTAATTGTTTTTCCAAAATGATTGATGACGACCCACGAAGTTTTCCCAGAAAAGAGACTGTGATTCGTGAATCCCCATAGACGTACCAGTACATAAAGGCGTGCCAATCAATTTGGGTGATAAATTCTGTTCGTATAAAGCATGACCGCCCTCATGAATCGTACCAAATACTGCTGTGCGAAAATCACCTTCATCATACTTCGTCGTAACACGCACATCACCAGGATTCAGTCCAGTTGCAAATGGATGAACCGTCGTATCAAGACGACCAGCGTCAAAGTCATACCCCATTTTCCTCAATACTTCCATACTGAAGGCTTGTTGCTTATCTTGTGGGAAATGTTCAAACAAAAAGTCAGTTTTGGGCTGATCACTCGCATTAACAACTTGTTGTACAAGTGGCACAATATGTTCTCTAAGTTGGTTAAATACGCGATCAATCATTTTCACTGTTACACCTGGTTCAAATAGGTCAAGCAGCGTATCATATTTATTTTCATCGTATCCCCAATATTCGACAAATTTCTGATTGAATGCCACAAGCTTTTCGAGATACGGTCTAAACAATTCGAAGTCAGCTTTTTCCTTCGCTTCTTCCCAGATCGTCTCTGCTTTCGAACTTAAAATGACATATTCAGAGTACTCTTCTGCAGGAATTTTTATGTTCCGATCGTAGTCTTTACGGCACTCTTCTACCGTTTTACGAGTGATTTCACTTAATTCAGTTTGCTGGTCTTCCTTTGTAAGCTCATCAAGATACCCCTTCATTTCAGGAGATACCGACATTTCAAAAACTTCAGAAGACATCATTCCAATAACCTCAGAGCGCTGTTCAGCACCTTTTTTTGGTGCGCCAGTGCGGAGATCCCAATACATAACCCCAATCGCTTCATTAAAACTCGTCATTTTCTTTACATAATTTAAAAATTCCTGCTCGGTTTGTTTGATTTCTGTTGCCAAATCGTTCAACTCCTTAAAAAGTAATTTCCTTCATAAAAATAAATTCGACATATCTCGTTTAACTATGTAAGGATTTGTCGGAAGTTAAAAAATTCTAAAATAATGAATATAAACTTTCTCATGTTATCCTTTGGATAAGCTCAATAGTTCAAGGAGGGATTCAGATGTCATTGCAAAATCTGATAAACACATTTGATCAGGAAAAAGGAAGAAAGCCTGCTAGTGCAGACGAACTACTCGACTTTATCCAGGTGAATTATTTACAAGGTTCGATTTCTTTATATGAGTATCAAACCTATTTTAAAGAGCTCCACTCACAAGGCGCAAAGAAACCAGAGTACTTCACGCATGAAGAAATGAAAGCCTTTTAATCCCTCTTGTTCTATCCTACCATAAGTTACTAATGATACGTACATGAAAAGCCATGGGCAATGCTGCCCATGGCTTTTCTACATTTCCAAACTTCTTTATACAGCATTCATAATAATTGCAATCACCAGACCAATAAGGGCAATTGTTGCAATAATTGATAATATAGAAAGCGCTATAAAAATCCACCCAGCCACTTTACGTCCCGTTTTAAGTAGATAAATTCCAAGTGTAAGAAATGTAAATAGGAATCCTAATACTCCCCATAACCAGGGATTCTTATCATGCTTTGGGGCGTCCATTATTAGAAATATGGCGACTGCAATAGGTACAATAAGACCAATAAACTCGATTGTAAACCCTCCTTCCGTCATTCCCGACCCGGAAAGAATACACGATATTTTATGATTCGTCTATAATAATTTCTAATTTTTCTTTATTTATGTAAAAATGATTAAATAATCCATAAGCTACTATTTCTTTATCATTCCATAACTTTGTTCGATATACAGAAAACACGTACATATTCGTTCTAGTGGTATTTGCTTCAACATATGGAATGACAGCCAAATCGACGCCTATTTCCATAAGCGCATTTTGGTCTTTTTTAAGTTGATCCCCTACCCACCTACTATAATCAGTCTGATTAGGATTTGTATGAAACATTACGAACCCCAATACGACGATGATAATAGACATAGTTTTTTTCATTCATTTCACCCCTCCCTTGTTTCTTTAGCTCTTTTATACCATATACATATTATTCCGTTTAAATGTCTATTAGACGTGGGAACAAATAAGTACATCATAAGTTAAGGGGAGGAAAAATGAAAATGAGACAACATCGAATCAATACGCTAAAACCAGGTGAACACTATACCGCCAAAGAACTGGATAGCTTTGTATCAACGACGGATGTTCTTTTACTTTCAAGTAATGCTTCACAACTTTTTTCTGATCCGGAACGTGAGTATAAGGTGACCCATGAAGTGGAAGGTTTTTTTGAACATTCTTCTGATGAAGGTGAGAAGTACTTTCGGGATAAACGTGCTTATGTTGTTGAAAAAGTATAATGACCTGTTATAAAAGATAATTACTATCAAAAAATCCAAATTAAAACACCTCTCGTCACTAGAGAGGTGTTTTTTACAGTCTTATTATATTAATCTTTCTTTGGCGGTCTCGGTCCAAAGTATTGATAGTAATGCGTTTTGATATCACCATTGTAGAGTTTGCGGTTCTTTGTTGATCTCTTTCCATAAACTTCTTGGAAGCGAGGATGTGACGTTAGAATATAAACAGACCATGTATCAAGACGCTCACGGAAGGCTTTTCCCATCTTTCGATACATGTCTTCCACTTCTTCTCTTTCACCAAGACGCTCACCATACGGTGGGTTTCCGATGAGAGTACCATACTCAAACTTAGAGCTAACATCCGTAACTTGCATCTGCTTAAATTGAATCATATCTCCAAATCCAGCTTCAAGAGCATTATTCTTAGAAAGGTCGACCATTTTAGGGTCAAGGTCGCTACCAAAAATGTGAAGAGGTTGATCGTAATTTGCAAGGTCCTCCGCTTCAATCATAGCTTCTTCCCAGCGCTTCTTCCCGATCCACTCCCAATCTTCAGAAGCAAATTCTCGATTAAAACCGGGTGCGATGTTTTGGCCGATCATAGCTGCTTCAATTGGAAGGGTTCCTGATCCACAGAATGGATCCATGAATGGTTTATCTGCATTCCAATTTGTTAGCATCACCATTGCTGCTGCCATAGTTTCCTTAAGTGGAGCTGCACTATGGAGGTACCTGTACCCTCTACGGTGCAAGCCTTTGCCACTCGTATCAATTGTAAGAATAGCCGTATCCTTGTGAATCGCAACTTCGATTTTAAATAGTGGTCCATCTTCATCGAACCACGAAACGTTATATTTTTCCTTCATGCTCTCTACGATCGCTTTTTTGACAATCGCCTGGCAGTCCGGAACACTATATAATGTCGACTTTACAGATCGACCACTTACGGGAAACTCAGCATTTTCGGGTAGTAAATCTCCCCACGGGAGTGCTTTCGTTGCTTCGAAAAGCTCATCAAATGTCGTTACTTTGAATTCCCCGACTTTAAGCTTAACCCTGTCAGCTGTTCTTAACCAGTAGTTCGATCGACAGATTCCAATTTCATCACTTTCATAAGTGACTTTTCCGTTATCGACACGTACATTTTCAAAACCAAGATCCTTTACTTCACGAGCAACCAATGATTCGAGCCCCATGGTGGCCGTTGCAATTAGTTCCATTTTCGCCATTTTACCCACTCCAATCTTTTGCTCTTTTATGTAACGTAGGTTTACCCTATTATCATACAAAAATAAATAGTTTCATGTTAGACCTATTTCGCGTGGAGGAGAGAATGTATTCTTTTAAGTCTTTTTATTATGCTTTCCAATCCATGCGCATTCATAGCCTTAACGTACAAAAAAGCCCCTTAAGGGCTTTTCATCAAAGATGATAACGTTCTGTAAGCCATGTTCTGTTCCATCGTACTGCGAACGGGTCTCCCCTCGTACTCAGGTGGTAATCATCTATCTCCAGACGCGTCCTCACCGCCTGGCTTTCTCTCCGTTCAATTCCTTCAAGAAAGCTCCCCTACCATAATTTGGGTTTCTCGCTCGTGGGGTTTACCTCGTTCCACTCTTAATGTTTCCATTAAGACTTCGTCACTGTGGCACTTTCAGAGTATTCGGGCCTTATCCGTGAAGAACTTAGGCCGTTTCCCCGCCGTTAGCCCAATTGGACTACCCTGACTTATTGTTTCATCAGGCACGAACACTACGATCATCTCAGATCGTGCGAGCATGGACTTTCCTCTACATGCCACTTAATTGCGACATACAGCGACTACCCGAACGTTATCATTGTTAGGACAGCAAAAGCAATTATATCTTATATTCTACAATGATGCAAGGTTGCTTAAAGAATTGTTATGTTTATTTATATTAGTATAGTACGGTAATTGAAATTTTTATAACTGTAAAAAATAAACCGCCGTTTGGTGGTTTATTCGTACAACTTACTACCGAAAACGTGTTTCTCTAGGTTTGATAGTCGTTTTAGGATATCATAATTGGTATTTCCAGGCTGCGTTTGAGAACGCGTCTGCTGTCTCTTTTGTTGCTCAGACATACGATCCATCTCTCTTCTAAGACGCGTATTTTCTTGTCTCAGCTGTTCAATGTCATTTTCAAAACGCTCATAATCTTTAATTACTACGTCCAAAAACTTGTCGACATCATCCTGATCATAACCGCGAAATCCGCTTTTAAAATCTTTTTCAAGAATATCTTTAGCTGTTAATTGAGTCGGTTGTTGCTCTGCCATTTTATCACCTCTGTATGTATGCAGTTATTGTCTTTATTTTATTCTTCCAAAAGAGCTTCCTCTTGTCAATCGGAATCTCTTCTATTCTCCTTATTGACTGTAGAAATCGGGATTACTTTCACGTAAATCCTGCTCTAATAAATCAAGGTCAATAGGTGTGATGGTAAAAACTTCGTAACCTTCATCCGTTCTCTGTCTGTTCTTTGCTTCTTTCAAGTAATAATCAGGAGAACCAGGCGTATCTTCGTCATATAATACGAGCATAGCATGACTCTTACGAACGAGAAATTCATTCTTTGCTTTCAATTGCCCTGGATTTTCGTAAGGTCGACTTGTGATTGATTCAACAAAGTCAGCTTCTCCCATGATCATTTGATAGTATTCTTGAGTAGGCTCTTTCCATTTACTTTCTTGGTCTAGGAATGGCGTTAAAACGGCTAGCTTTAAATCGGGATACATTTCTCTTAAATCAAGTGCAACTTCAGCAGCCCAGAGCTCAACACCAGTTTGCCCACTGATTAGTATCCACTCAAAATCTCTCTCTTCGATAAGCTGAGACATGCGACTCTGAAGGGCTGCCTTTATAATTGGAAGTCCAGGATGATCGTCGTTAAATATTCCTAGTTCGTGTGCCTTATAGCCAGTAACAAGTAAAACGTTTGCCACTTAGACACCTCCTATGTAAAAACGAACTGGAAGACCAGTTCGTTTCATTATTTCGTTATTTTCTTCTCTTTTGAGCAGGACTTACTTGACCTGGCATACCATTGCCATTTGGTCCTTGCATAGCTCCTGCTACTTGGGAAGGATTAGTAGGTGCGTATCCAGCCGGCATTGCGCCTGTCGGGCGTGGTGGCGGATAATTGTTCATGTGTGAAGCTAGCACTTCCTCTGACTCTGTTAAAGGATAACTATGATTGTGCTCATACATGTGATGATGGACGTTTTTAATATGCGTAGGATGAATATGATCTACGTTGTGCTTATAATAGTGATTTTTGACACAACATTTTGTCGGATATACAACAGGACTTGTCGGACATGGACCTCCAGGACCTTGCATTGCTGGACTTACCTGACCTGGCATGCCGCCTTTCATGGCCGGACTCACCTGGTTTGGCATATTCGCATTTGGACCCTGCATTGCTGGACTTACTTGATTTGGCATATTCGCATTAGGCCCCTGCATTGCTGGACTTACCTGATTTGGCATATTCCCATTCGGGCCCATGCGATGATGTCTATGAAACATAGTGTAGGTTCCCCCTTCTTAAATTGGTGAATTCCCTACTAGCCTATGTTGATCACGATGTACATGTACTGTGTATTCGTCCTTATTTCCTCAATACAAACGCAATTTCCACGCCTATTTTTGTACGACTACTTCATTGTCACTATAAATCTGGGCCGACTCACTAATTTGACTCATAACGACCACTGTTAACGCAATTACCATAAAAAACATTACCATAATGACCTGCTTCAATTACCATCTCTCCATTACATCAAATCTGAATCCTTTTCTTAAAAAAACAGAAACTTCAATATACTACTCAAAGTTACAACAAGAGACGACAATTGTAAACGGTGTTTCTACATGTTTTCTAAAAGAAATCGTCGAATATCATCTCTTTGTGCGCTTGCCCGGGGAATAATTAGGAAAATGAAGCTATTTCCTACCAAATACGAGATTATCTCTAGCAATTCGCAGTCTTATTTCTTGTTCATGACCGTCCTTCATGTCCAATTTGTGAAACATTTTCAAACAAAGCTCCGCTGTCATTCTTGCGTCGTTTAGGGCATGATGACGTTCATGACGTTCAATATTTAATTTCCTTATCAACGAATCAAGCTGCGGATTACTGCGAGGAAATAATTCCTTCGCCAGTGCTTCCGAATCCAAATAAGGTGGTAAATAATCTGGCAACCCCCATTTTTGAACGAGTGTTTGTAGAAAATAAACATCAAATTTAACTGGATGAGCAATAAGGGTCGTCCCTTTACTAAACGCCATAAATTCTTCAAATGCTTCAATAAATGTCCATCCCGCTCTTATTTCATCAATGGATAGACCCGTTAGATGTCTAACAACTCGCGGTACTTTATGAATAGGGCGAACAATTCGATAGAAAGTTTCCTCGAGAATCCTTCCTTCAACAAGATCGATTTTAACCGCACCGATCGAAATAACTTCATCTCCGATAGCTGGATAAAAACCCGTCGTTTCGAGATCGTAAACGGTAAAATATCGACTGCTTGATTCTTGATATAATAACAGAGACTCCTGTAAGCGATCATAAACTGGTAAATCCTTGTCCCTTTTGATCTTTTTCTGCCATTTCATACGATCATATAGATAATAGCGCAATAATTTCAAACCTATGGACGACATTGTTAAATACTCCGATTCCTTCGAAAGCTTAATTCACTTACCTGCTGCATCCGTTTTGCTACAAGCAATGCTTCCCTCATTTTCCTTCTCTCTTCTTTTTCCCATTCGATTGGCCTTACTTGATTCGAAATCTCTACCCCTTTTTCTAGTTGATAAAGGTTTTGCCTAACACGGAACGTATAAAGGTAATGAAGAGATGTTTCGATATTGATCACATCACGATGATGAAAAATTTCTTTTTTCTTTAACTCATGAAGCCTTTTGATTGTATTAACTTCTTCCACTCCATATTTCATTGCAAAAATTCGAATACCGTTCACGATTTGCATAATAGCAGCTTTTTTCAAATCAAGCGTTTTTTCTTTCCCACGAAGTTGAAGCTTTCCAAGAGGATTTAACGGCACGCGAAAACGAATCGTATCCTTCATTAACAGCATTTGAAGCGTTTGAGCTTTCTTAATTCGCGCAGTAATGCGACTTCTTAATGTTCGTGCGAGATCAAAATCTCCGTAAACAGGACGAAAATCCATAAAAATTGTAAAATTCCGGATCTCTTCAGCATCTGTTTCAGTAATCCAACGATTTACTTCTGTTTGCCAATTAGAAAGAGAGCGTCTCCATTTCTCATTTTTCGCCATTATGCCACCCTCACACTCAGGGAGACCACATGTCGTAAGCATCGTATTGATTTTCTTTGCAAATATCGAGAAATACGTTTCAATTTCCTGTTTATGCTCGAGGTGTTCATAATCATCAATAATAAGTCCGTTGTCTTGATCTGTACTAAAAGCCTGTTCTTTGCGCCCTTCGCTCCCCATAACGATGAAGCAAAAGTTCACTGGCGCCCGTCCATATCCCTCACTGATCATTTCCTTCTCTGCAAGTAAAATAATGCGTCGATGCATTTCATCATTATAATTGGACATCATCTCACATATTTCATAACCCAACGTATTTGCGTCAAGTAACTCTTGAATAAATGAGCGGAATTCTTCATGTATTGGTGGTGAAAGATTCATTATTTCATTAAGCTCTTTAGCTCGTGATAGTCGATAAGACAGATCTAAATAGGCCGATTCCTGAATCCCTAAGAAAGATTTGGCTGAAACCATACCGACAATACGATCTCGCTTTACAACAGGTAGCAAAGAGACTTTGTGAAATTTTAAGTACGCCAATGCTTCATAACTAAAGGCATCCTCTTCTACCATATTAGGTTTTTGATACATCCACTTATGAATAGGATCTTGAAATTGTCCCATTGTAAGTGCATTTATGACCTCTAGCGGTGTTATTGTACCAAGAACACTTTCACGATCTTCACTTACTATCACACCGTCATAATTTTTCGTTCGAAAGAGCTCAGCTGTTTCTAATACCGTATAAGTTGGTGGGATCGTCACCTTCGTATCCATAATCGCGCTCACTCGTGTTCTATACAAGGCAATGTTTTCACCATCGGCCTCCCGATCTCGCTCTTGCTTAATTTCATCATAGAGGCTTCTCATACGTTCACCAATGGTATCGAGAACATTATGTGAAAAGGCAGGGTTTTCTGTCATGATCTTTAGCATGACTTCTTTTTTGATTCGAATCACCTGGCAATCTTCATTAGCTTGAACAGAAAACGTCATAGACGCATCTGTAAGCATAATCATGAGCCCAACTAGATCTCCGGGATAGTAGAAACGCATTGTCGTTTGTTGCCCATTCGCTTTGTGTACGATGTTTTTAGCAATACCTGAGACGAGGAGATAAAGCGTATTCGTATCTTCATCTTCGTGATATAAAAATTCACCCTTCTGATAAGTTGCGAAATGTGCTGATTCCATTAGACTTTCGATTTCAGCATCGCTCAAAGAATGAAATGGTTCCTTTTTCTTCAACACTTCATAGAAATCCTGCATAACAACCTCCTATCGTTAGCGAGCTGCTTTTTGCTCAATTCTCTCGATTCGCTTCATATATTGCAGCCGCTCGTTCTCTTCTTTATCTTTAAGAATCCGTTTCTTCTCTTTCCACTTTTCGTATGCAGACAGAGCATAGTGAAGGGCTTTCTCATAGTCTTTCGCTTTATGCTCATAATATTTAGCTAATTCAATGTCGCACTCTTCATCATTTGTGGATTGTGATAGCGTCAGCCAAATCTCAATGGCTTCTTGAACGTTATCCTGCTTCTTATATATCCGTGCAAGCGCCTTTTTTGCATCCTGTTCATGACGACCAGTTGTCTTTTCATATAGTAAAGCCGCATGATCCTCTTCACCAACAGCTTCCCACCATCGAGCAGACTGGTATTGTTCACCAGCTGTTAAGGACTTTCCTTCCACATCAAGAAGGAGATTAGACAAACGAGTATATAGCATGATTAAAGATAAGATATCTTCTTCATTGTGTTTCATCACGCCTGCGATCAGCTCTGGATCTGGATCTTTTACAAACTCGAAATAAAGCATAGGAGCTAAATAGCCTGGAATATCTTCTTCCCGTTCAAAACCTAGCTGCTGTTCTTCTACGTTCGCGAGTCTAACAGACTCCATATCATTTTTCCAGAATCGCCTCGCTCCGTGCAACAGATCGAAATGACCAAATTGCGGTAACTTAGGGACTTGTTCACGAATAAGCGTATGACGTGTTTTCACCTGTGGCCAATCAAACGCTTTGCCATTGTAGGTAACTAGGTTCTTCAATTCTTTTACATCTTCTAAAAAAGCTTGATACATCGGAACTTCTGCACCTGGGCCAGGCAAGAAATACTGATTTACAGAAATTCCTTCTTCTGTATACTGGCTATATCCAAGTAGAAAGATAGTATTTCCAACCCCACCTCCCAAGCCAGTTGTTTCTGTATCAAAAAACAATAAATCGGATGGCTGAAGGTGTTTTGAGGAGAGTGGATGTGCACGATAGTGACGATTCCAGCGTTCGACAACTTGCTCAAGTTCTTGGAAAGTGTAACGTCCATGCTGATAGGAAGTTGGATACTGTTTTTTTCTCACTAGCGCATATTCTCCGTCAAAGAAAAACGGGTGAGCATCTAAATCACGCCACTTGTTCAAATGAGGCACTTCGTGAATCGGCTGCTCTACTTTCGCTTCCACTGCTTCTCCTTCGTTCAAGTTCATATGCTTTTTCATTCGATTTAATTTAGCTTTCAGTGACATCAGAATGTTCACCTCTTAAATATTCAAGTAAATAAATGGCTGTTTGCTTACTATTTTCACCCGTTTCACCGGAAACGCCCACACATGAAGGACAGCCACTTTCACATTCACAATTAACAACAATGGATTCGGCTTCTTTTAATATAACCCCTAGCTCTTTGTAAACTCGCTCCGATAGCCCAATGCCACCAGGGTAGCGATCATAGAAGAAAACGGTAGGCTTGTTTGAATGGACAGCTTTGATTTGTGGTGTCACATGGAGATCCGATACATCGCACATGACAAACAGCGGAGCAACGTTACGAAGAACGTTACCAAGTCCTAACAATCCTTCCTCTAAGCGATTTTCTCCCATTGTTTGAACGAAGCTTTCAGGAAAGTCAAACCAGCAAGCATTCGTGTGAAGCTCTTCCTCGGGTAAGTGAATCGGACCTGATCCAATATTTTCGTGAGTTTCAAATTTAATTTTCTTAAAAATAGTTGCCATAGCATTTACCATAACTTCTCCATACGTTGCGGTTGTGTGTGGGAGCGGTTCATGCTTGTCTTCTTCTAGAACCTTCAGTTGAACAGCAAGATTAGCATCCGTATAGTAATCCACATCAACTTCCCTTACCCAAGCTTTTTTCTCGTCATAGTCAAGAAGCTCCACTTGATATTGCACACCCTGGTGAAGGTAAATCGCTTCTTCATGAAGAAGCGTCATGGCACTAAATCTGTCCATTTCTCCAATGACTTTTACATTAGCAGCCGTTGTTTGATCAATAATAACGACATTTTCCTGCGAAGCAGAACGAAGGCTTACGTTGTGAGCCGGGAATGCATCGTTCATCCAGAACCAGCGATTTGCCCGATGATGAAGCAGCTGTTCGTCTGTTAAAAACTCAAGAACATCCTCGATGTCTTCCCCACCAAACGTATCCCCTTGTTGAAATGGAAGCTCATACGCTGCACATTTAACATGATCTACAAGAATAATTAAGTTATTGGGATTCACTCGCGCCTCTTCTGGGTTCCGTTCAAAAAAGTAATCCGGATGTGTAATCATATATTGATCAAGCGGACTAGAGCTAGCGACAACAAATACAACAGACTCATCTTGACGGCGACCTGCACGTCCAGCCTGCTGCCACGTGCTCGCAATGGTGCCTGGATAGCCTGTCAGCACGCACGCTTGAAGCTGTCCAATGTCCACACCAAGTTCGAGGGCGTTCGTGCTTACCACGCCTTTAATGTCTCCATTTCGAAGTCCTCTTTCAATTTCCCTTCGCTGCTTCGGTAAATAACCACCCCGATATCCCATAATGGAACGCGGTCCTAATTCACGCTGTTCTAGCTGCTGTAAGTATGTGAGAAGGATCTCAACCCGAACACGACTACGCGCGAAAACAATTGTTTGAATGTTGTTTTTTAATAGTTCCGCCGCTAAGTTTCGTGCTTCAAGCGTAGCCGATCGTCTAATGTTCAAGGCTTGATTTACAACAGGGGGATTATAAAGAACAAAATGCTTTCGTCCAGTAGGAGCCCCATTGTTATTAATTAACGTAATTCCTTCACCAGTAAGCTCCTCTGCAAGCTCTTTTGGATTCGCAATCGTAGCCGAAGTACAAATAAATATGGGATTACTTCCGTAGAATTGACAAATCCTTTTCAATCTTCGAATCACATTGGCTACGTGACTCCCGAAAACACCACGATACGTATGTAGCTCATCGATGACAATCACTTTAAGGTTCTCAAAAAGAGAAACCCACTTCGTATGGTGTGGGAGAATAGCAGAATGCAGCATATCTGGATTCGTCATCACAATGTGCCCTGCTTTTCGAACGATTTGTCTAATGGTTGGAGAAGTGTCCCCATCATACGTATACCCTTTTAAATCCACTTCCATTTCATCAATCAATTCATTTATTTCACTTTTTTGATCTTGCGCAAGGGCTTTTGTTGGAAATAAATACAGTGCCCGACTTGACGGATCCTTCAAGATCGTATCCAAAACAGGCAAGTTATAGCACAAAGTTTTCCCAGAGGCGGTTGGTGTAACAGCGACAAAACTGTTCCCCTTTGAAGCTTCTTCATATGCTGTAGCCTGATGAGTATATAGCTGTTGCACTCCTCTATCTTCAAGTGCTTTCTTTAACTCAGGCTGCAATTCTGCAGGATATGGCGCTGTTTTAGCTTCTTTCGGTTCAATCGTTTTCCAATTAACAATATTGGATCGATACTTTTCCTCCTGCTGAAACATCTCCAGTAGCTGGGGCAGTTTCTTTTTTCTTTCCATCCGATCACCTCAAAAATTATTCTATTTCTATTGTAGCGAATATGCGTTCGAATGGATACCGTTTTGATTTGAAAGTAAAGCTTTTCCATTACCTACTAACTAATAATCGAAAACCTTCGTCAATGCTATTACAATCGAGCTCATTTCTTTCTTTAAGAGAACACGCTTTTCTCTTAAGGTACACGTATTCATCTTCAAAATAGAAACATATCAAATCAGGGTGCAATAGAGGCTTTCTATCGAGAATTTATCATCACCATACTTTTTCTCGTCCGACAACTTTACTAGTGACAAAGAAGCTACCATGGTCTCACAACCTGGGTAGCTTCTTTGTTTAATTATCCAATTCTTTTATTACCTTCTCTACATTCGTCTCAGGAAGCGAACAACTAAAATTCTCACAAACATAGATCGTTGTCGTATCTGTCTTTTCAAATTCAGCTACAAATGGAGCTGCTTCTTTTAACAAGGTAGGATCTTCAGTACTAATCACTGTAAGTTCAGGGAAAAAGTTCTGCTGTAAAAACTCTGCAATCTTTTCTTTGCTTGTATCACCATTTTTCCCAATAATAACAACTTCTTTTGGAGAGGATAAAGTATAAAGCTTGCTCATTAAGAAATAAGCGTGTCCACTGGAATACGAAGATACATCACCTGAAAAAGCGGTAAACATCTTTTTAGCCCACACATCATACTTTGCCTCCCCCGTTAACTTCGACAAACGAAGCAGTTGAAGAACAGCTACACTATTTCCAGACGGTAGCGCCCCATCATGCACATCCTTAGGTCGTGCAATTAATTCATCTGCATCATGGCCGTAAAGATAGAAACCTCCAGCGCTATCGTCCCAGAATAAATCGTGCATCTCATCTGACAGTTTTTTCGCTTTGACGAGGTATTCTGACTTAAACGTAGCTTCATACAATTCGTTTAATGCCCATAATCCATAAGCATAATCATCATGGTATGCTTTAAATTTCACTTCACCATCGCGGTAACGAGCCATTAATCTACCGTCTATGACGAGATTTTCTTCGATGAATCTGAATGATTGCTCAGCAGTTTGTGTGTAGGTATGTTGAGCGAACACCCTTCCTGCCTTAGCGAAAGCTGCAATCATAAGCATATTCCAGCTTGTAAGGATCTTATCATCCTTATAGGGGTGAATCCGTTTTTCACGAACCTCATACAGCTTCTTTCTAGCCTCTTTTAACTGCTTATTAACATCTTTTTCTGTCATGCTAAATGATTTAGCAACCTTTGAAAGATCGGTTTGAATCAAGTTAGGAATGTTTTTCCCTTCAAAGTTCCCTTTTGACGTGATGTCATAAGCTTTGCAATATAGGGAGCCTAGCTTATCGCCAAGAATGTCGTGGACCTCACTCTCTGTCCAAACATAAAACTTCCCCTCTTCTCCTTCTGAGTCAGCGTCTTCAGCGGAATAAAAGCCACCTTGCTCAATAGTCATATCTCGCGTCACATACTCGAGAACATCACAAGCGACTTTCTTATAGTGTTCTTCTCCCGTTACTTGATAAGCTTCCGTGTAGGTAAGGGCAAGCATGGCGTTATCATACAACATCTTCTCAAAGTGAGGCACTAGCCATTCCTGATCTACCGCATATCTTGCGAAGCCATAGCCAACATGATCATAGATCCCGCCCTTTGCCATCGCGTCAAGCGTTCGTGTAACCATTGTTAATGCGAGATCATTATCGTATTGTCGATAATATCTAAGTAAATACATCAGCATATGAGGTGATGGGAATTTTGGAGACTGACCAAAACCACCAAAGATGGTATCAAAGGAATTTTGCATCTGCTCAAAAGCTTTATGTAAAGGTTCCTCTGTTAATTCCCCACCTTCTGCATTCATCCGCTCTTGCAAGGAGGCTGTAATTTTCTCCCCGATTCCTGTAATTCGATCAGGGTTTTCCTTATATTGCTGATAAAGCTGCATAATAGCATCTTTAAACCCAGGAATATTGTATCTGCTTTCTTTCGGGAAGTACGTTCCTGCGTAGAATGGTTTTTGATCAGAAGTTAGAAAAACGTTCAATGGCCACCCACCCTGACCCGTTAATCCCTGACAAACTTTCATATATATTGAATCAATATCTGGACGCTCTTCGCGATCGACCTTAATCGCTACAAATCGATCGTTTAAAAGCTTTGCTGTTTCCTCATCCTCAAAGCTTTCTCTTTCCATTACATGACACCAATGGCAGGTCGAATACCCGATCGAAACGAGAACAGGCTTATCCTCCCGCTTCGCTTTTTCAAACGCTTCTTCTCCCCATGGATACCAGTCTACTGGATTGTGAGCATGCTGAAGCAAATAGGGCGATTTTTCATGAATTAACTTATTTTCGTATGGCTGATTGGCTTGATTTTTCACGTTACACCCTCCGTCTCTTGGTTTATCTATCTTCAGTGTATCAAAATGTGCTCCATAATCCTAAAAACAAAAATAAGCGGGATTACCGCTTATCATATGTCTGATCAATATATTTCTGCTCTTCTTCGGTTGTCATTAATCTTTTTGCTTTTCCAATTGTTCCTCCATTTAAATCCCATATGTAATTATGAACTTCTACCGCATTAGAAAAATCTCCCTCGTCCCATTCTTCTAATGTTTCAACGTAAAAATCTTGATATTTGTATTCTTCATTCGTACCCTGTACTTTCTCTAATACTTCTAACATATTATCGATGCGTTCTTCTGAAATTTGATAGATTCCCCATTTATCTTTAGCAACCACTTTTTGATGAGTCATGCCGTGAATGTAATCCTGAAATTTGCTTTCCTTTGGTATGCCTTCAGCGCTAATCGGTTCTTCATTGTCACTTACATAGCGCGCAGGGTCAACAGATGATCCAGTCGCTTCATCAACGGTATCCGCTTCATTCGTTGTTTCTTTTAAATCCCAACCTAAATCAGAAATAAACCAGTAAGTGAATCCAAATATGAAGACCAAAATAGTAGAAATGGAAATGATTAATGTTTTTGTAGATGGCATTGACTGTTCCAACTCCTTAAACAAATCGATCCCTCTCAAATCGGGAAGGGATTGTTTAGATTTAACGTTCCGCAAGTCCAAAAAGGACATTTATACCTATTTTTACATACATTTCTAAAAATACAAGGTTAATAAACTATTTTCTGAAAATTTATTCGAAACTTGAATATTTGCATGTTTTATTAGGCTAATGGATAAGCATGTCCAGCTCTTTCGACATAAAGTATTGAGAGACAGGAGGTGTTAAAATGGGAAATCGCCGTAATGCAAGTAACCCTAGAACATATGTTAAACGAAACAACCAAACAGAAGGTGAAGCAACTGGTCGTAGATCTAGAGGATGTGGATCAAGAGATAGTGACACAAGAGGTCGCCAAACTGGTCCGAGCTGTTCTAGATACTGCTCTAACGTTTGTCGTCGTTTATTTCCTTTAGACTTCACACGATGCTTCAATGACTGTGTATCCTGTCAGGAAGAAGTTCTCTTTGAAACGGACCACGAATTTTACGAAGATTAAGAGATGACGTTGAAAAGGACAATCCTATTTAATAGGCATTGTCCTTTTTAGCTTATTTCACTATTTTCTCCTCTGATTAGCTACGCCTTATCCTGGAATTAACTGACGATTAATGGACCAATCAAACTGATCTGTCTTTAACCATTTTGTAAGAGCTTCGATATCCTCGGAGAAAACACGATCTTCCTTGATGGAAGGGACAACTAATCGACCTTCTTCATAAAGCTTCTGAGCTGATACAGAAGCTAACGAGATTCCGCGAATTTCTAATGCTTGCATCCCGCAAATCATTTCAATGCCGACTACCTTTTGGGCATTCAATATAATTTGATAAGCATGACGAGCCCCTATTGTCCCCATACTTACGTGGTCTTCCTGATTTGCTGAAGATGGAATGCTATCAACACTTGCTGGGTGTGCTAACGTTTTATTTTCTGATACAAGAGAAGCAGCCGCATATTGCATGATCATGGCGCCAGACTGCAAACCAGGGTCCGGACTTAGAAATGCTGGGAGATCATTTAGCTGAGGATTAACGAGCCTCTCCACTCGTCGTTCCGAAATATTAGCCATTTCGGCTACAGCTATTTTTAAGAAGTCCATCGCAATTGCAATGGGCTGACCGTGAAAATTCCCTCCGGACACAACCGTTTGTCCATCCTCTAAGATGAGTGGATTATCTGTTGCAGCATTCATTTCGATTTCAAGTTTTTCTTTAATATACGCTAAGCTTTGTCTAGAAGCTCCATGTACTTGCGGGATACAGCGCAGCGAGTAAGCATCCTGTACTCGTTTCTCTCCTTGATGTGTCACGAGTTTGCTATCGTTTGTGAGCGTTCGTATTCGCTCTGCAACTTCCATTTGTTCTGGATACCCACGCGCTTCATGTATCGCTGGATGGAAGGCATCTACTATACCTTCAAGCGCTTCAAACGTCATTGCTCCAATCCAATCACACTGATTTATTAAGCGCTCTGCTTCAATATAGTTAATGACTCCCATCGCCGTCATCGCCTGTGTACCGTTAATTAGTGCAAGCCCCTCTTTTGCCTTTAAGGAAAGAGCAGGAAAAGAGAGAGCATCATACACACTTTTTGTAGGAACGATGCTGCCCTTATAGTGCACTTTTCCTTCCCCTACCAGAACTAGCGCAAGGTGAGATAGGGGTGCTAGATCCCCGGAAGCACCAAGAGAACCTTGACTTGGTATAACTGGAATGATATTTTCATTCGCAAGATGGCAAAGGCGCTCCACAATACAAGGACGCACGCCAGAATATCCTTTGAGTAAAGCGTTCAATCTTAATACAACCATTGCTTTACTCACTGATTCTGGGAAGTATTCACCTATCCCGCACGCATGAGAACGAATGAGATGGAGCTGAAGTGTATCAACATCTTTATCCTGTATATGAACATCGCTAAATTTACCGAAGCCTGTATTGATCCCATATACAGTCTTTCCACTAGCGACAATCCGTTCTACAGCCTCTCTGCTCCGCTTCACTTTATTCATGCTGACTGGATCAATCGTAATCTGTTCTCCACCATAAATAAGTTGTTTCATTTCGATTAATGTTAAATTAGTTCCGTTTAATTGAATCATGTCGATCCCCTTCTTTCAGTAATTTGATCGCCATAAAAAAAGAGACGACAATGGAACAGACTGTTCCATTGCCGCCTCCTCATCGCTAATGACTTTAGGCAGCTTTTAACCTATATGATTTATTCCTAGTCCAAACGTTTCATGTTCAAGACCTTTCACCGGAGCACCAATTGTTCCATAGAAAGCTACCGCAAGCCACTCACCTTCGTCATAATGCTCATAAGGAGAGCCGCGTACTATTGCAAAACGCAAGCCTACAGTCCTCATCATGTCACCTGCTCCAATTTGCCCCCGCATGACCCCTTCTAATGCTTCTAAGATGGCGTGATACAACGCATGCGTTTCTCGATAGAGGTCTTCCGAAATAATATTATTCCTTTTTGCGGATGTTTCGACAGCTGATATTACTTTTTGCATGCTCATAGATCCTGACTTTCCCTGACAGTAATCAACATCTTTTAGCTGAGCTAAAAATGGTTCTAACTCTTCAGGAGTTAAAGAAGCTACAAGCATCGCTAATTTTCCAATCAAAATTTTTTGTGCCAATACTCTCACCTGTCTATCATTCTACTATTCACTAATATCTCACTTAATTGTAAGCGCTACCAACACGTGCGGTCAAGATGATTTAGTTTGGATCGTATTCCTTATCTTCTGCAAACGCCTGTTAAAAATGAGAGCATCGTATGAACGGCGCTTTTCACCCCCATCTCCCCTACATCTTTTCTGGGATCAAGGCACACAATGTCCATTGCTTTTACTTTCGAATGCTCACCAGCTAACTGAACAGCCTCAAACAGCTCTTCCGTACTCATACCACCAGGCGTTGCTGCTGGTGCTGCCGGGTTATAAGCGATATCAAGGACGTCCATATCAACCGTTAAATAAATCGTATCAACCACTTTTTCTAATTGAGCTAAGGCATCCGTCACAATGTGGCGAATCCCGTTTTTTCTTACCTTCTTCATCGTAGTGTAGTGAACGCCGTGTTGATCAGCATAATTCTTCAACTCGTGACTATTAAAAAAACCATGCAATCCGATCGTATGAACATGCTTTCCTTCAACTGTGTGACTTTCTACTAATTGACGAATCGGCGTTCCATTTGCTGGACCGATATGTGCTAAATCACGTAAATCAAAGTGCGTATCCAATTGTAAAATGCCAATCGTTTCGTTGTTATGAACTTGCTTCCAGCCTTTAATTAACATAGCAGTAATCGAATGATCCCCACCCATCATTAACGGTATAGTATGTGGATGGTGTTCTCTCATAGCTACCATCGCTTGCTGAATTTGCTGGTGTGTGTACCTGATATCCGTCACATGCTGCTTGACATCTCCAAGGTCTATTGCTTTTATACGAGCTAGATCAACCTCTTCGTCAAGGTTATAAGTGCCAAATGCCCGCCAAGCTCTTCGCATGGCATCAGGATTTTCACTAGCAGCAGACGTACTAATAGACGATTTAGATAAAGGTACCCCGAGAATGGTAACGTCATATTCCTCCCAGTGTGGTTTCCTCTCCCCTATTGTCTCAATCCATTCATGGACTTTTAGATCAACTCGTTTATCTGTTTGCTTAGACCAAATCATACTAGGGCGATTTAACATTGGGTATGGATAATCGTTCATTGCAGGTAGCCTCCTACTACGAGTGGCACTCCCCCTTTAATGACGGTATCGACATGATTCATTCCATATTGATAGGAGAGAGTTAGATAATTCGGAACATCAAATATTGTGAAATCTGCTTTTTTTCCAAACTCAAGACTTCCAGCCACATCTGCACAACCAATTGCATGGGCTGCATTGATTGTAGTCGCAGTCAACACTTCTTCAGGTGTCAATCCCATTTTCAAACAGCCTAAGTTCATAATAAATGGGAGAGAAAGTGTGGGAGATGACCCTGGATTCGCATCAGTAGATAACGCAATGGCTATTCCTGCATCAATCATTTTTCTCCCCTCTGCAAAATCAGCCATTAAGAAAAATGCTGTTCCTGGAAGTAATACGCCAATAACTCCAGCGTCTGTCATGTCCTTTATCCCCTGATCCGATGCTCTGAGAAGGTGATCTGCTGAAATGGCCCCAACGGATGCAGCTAGTTCCGCTCCGCCATAAGGTTCAATTTCATCTGCATGAATTTTGGGAATTAGTCCATGAGCTTTACCTGCTTCAAGGATTCGCTTTGATTGATCCGGTGTGAAAACACCCCGTTCACAAAAAACATCATTAAAAGTAGCCAACTTCCGCTTTGCTATTTCAGGGATCATTTCAGTGATCACTTTCGAGACGAATTTTTCAGGATCGCTTTTCTCTGATAAAGGAACAGCATGAGCACCCATAAAGGTTGAAACGATATCTATAGGATGCGACTCATTTAATAGTTTAGCTACCTCTAATTGCTTTATTTCATGATCTAGCGTTAGCCCGTAACCACTTTTGGCCTCAAGTGTTGTCACACCGTGTAACAAAAATTTGTTCAAGCGTTTTTTAGACTGTTCGAAAAGTTCTTCATGACTCGCTTCTTGGGTCGCGCGAGTTGTTGCATGAATCCCCCCGCCTGCTTCCATGATTTCCATATACGTCTTCCCATGTAATCGCATCGCATATTCATTTTCTCTCGTCCCTGCATGAACTAAATGCGTATGAGGGTCTATCAGCCCTGGCGTTACCACTTTCCCTGTTGCATCGATGATCTCTGACGCATGAATAGAATCTTGATACTTATTAACTATGTCGGCGCTTGGTCCTACTTCAATAATAATTCCATTTTCCATATAAACCGCACCATCTTCAATCATTCCAATTTGCGACATTTCTTCTTTTCTAGCAGGATGATTGGAATAACCTTCCATCGTAATTAGCTGGGCCGCATTCTTTATTAATAGTCGCTTTGTCATTACCATCCACCTCCTATTTCTTTCGTAGCATCGGGACTTGAATCCCTTTCTCTTCTGCTGTTTTCCTTGCTAGTTCATACCCCGCGTCAACGTGTCGAATGACACCCATACCAGGATCAGTTGTTAACACACGTTCAAGACGTTTTTCCGCTTCTTTTGTGCCATCTGCTACAATGACCATCCCTGCATGGAGAGAATATCCCATTCCAACACCGCCACCGTGGTGAACGCTGACCCAGCTTGCTCCACCTACACTATTAATCATAGCATTCAAAATGGGCCAGTCGGCTACAGCATCGCTTCCATCTTTCATGGCTTCTGTTTCTCGATTTGGTGAAGCTACAGAGCCAGAGTCAAGATGATCACGTCCAATCACAATTGGTGCACTCAATTCTCCGCTCGCTACCATATCATTTATAATTTTTCCGAATTTAGCTCGTTCTCCATAGCCGAGCCAACAAATACGTGAGGGAAGTCCCTGGAAACTAATTTTCTTCCTTGCCATTCGAATCCAATTGCACAAGTGTTCATTATGACTAAACTCTTTTAAAATCACTTCATCTGTTTTATAAATATCTTCTGGATTTCCCGACAAAGCTACCCAGCGAAATGGACCCTTTCCTTCACAAAATTGCGGGCGAATATAAGCCGGTACAAAACCTGGAAAATCGAATGCATTTTGAATCCCTTCGTCTTTTGCCACTTGACGAATGTTATTTCCATAATCAAAGGTGATGGCTCCGAGTTTTTGCATATCAAGCATAGCTTGAACGTGTGTAGCGATACTTTTCTTTGCCAGCTTATTATATTGGACTGGATTTTCTATCCTTAACTTATTCGCTTCTATTAGATCTAATTTCACTGGAATATATCCATTAAGGGGATCATGTGCCGAAGTCTGATCTGTTAGAATATCTGGAATAAAACCCTTTTCGATCATTTTAGGTAACATCTCTGCTGCATTACCAAGTAAACCAATCGAAAGCGCTTCTCCTTTGTCACTTGCATTCTTCGCCATTTCAATCGCTTTAGCAAGACTATTAGTAGAAGTATCAAGATAGTTTGTTTCAATTCTCCGCTCCATTCGCTTTGGATCCATTTCTATCGCAATACAAACGCCACCATTAAGAGTTACAGCTAGCGGTTGAGCAGCCCCCATCCCACCTAAGCCAGCTGTTAGGGTAATCGTATTCTTTAAAGTTCCATTGAAATGCTGTTTGGCGCATTCACCAAACGTCTCATATGTCCCCTGTACAATTCCCTGACTTCCAATGTAGATCCAGCTGCCAGCCGTCATCTGGCCATACATCATTAACCCTTTTCGATCAAGCTCATGAAAGTGCTCCCAATTGGCCCATGCCGGAACTAAATTAGAGTTAGCAATTAATACCTTCGGAGCATCTTTATGAGTTCTGAAAACAGCAACCGGCTTTCCAGACTGTATTAACAACGTTTCATCATTTTCCAACACTTTTAACGAATTCACGATCGCCTCATAACAATCCCAGTTACGTGCCGCTTTTCCTATTCCTCCATATACAACAAGTTCATCTGGATTTTCTGCCACATCAGAATGTAGATTATTACTAAGCATCCGTAAAGCTGCCTCCTGAACCCAGCCTTTTGTATGAAGCTCTGTGCCTCTATACTGCGTCACTCTCTTTGATTTGATATCCGACATACTCCCCATCCTTTCGAAATGCGTTCATATTGAAATCGTAGCATGACAATCACTATGGAAATAGATGACCAATTTTCGAATAATAGTACATTATTTATAAAAAACGATATCAGTTTAAGCTGCTATCAAAACGAATAGTAATTATTTTATAAAGAGTAATTAAGCTATTTCCATCACATGATTAAAAGTAAGCCGAGTCGGGTAAATTTCATGAATGTAGGGAACCATCTGTTTAAGAACGTCTATGAAAATAGAAAAAGCGATATTTTATATCGGTTTTATTAGTATTCTGTTATCTAAGAAATTCCGTGTTATGTATGACGTAATATTGGGAAGAGTATAGGTGGTTGCTTTATTAAAGTTTAGAATCAAAAAGGAGTGGAGAACATGAATAACAGTCAATTTGACAAAATCAAGAACGGAAAAGGATTTATCGCAGCGTTAGACCAAAGTGGTGGTAGTACTCCTAAGGCGCTCGCAGAATATGGCGTTCCTGAAGATTCCTACTCTAACGAAGATGAAATGTTTGACCGAGTACATCAGATGCGTACAAGAATTATTACTTCACCCGCTTTTAGTGGAGACCAAATTCTAGGCGCTATCTTATTCGAACAAACAATGGACCGCGAAATCGAAGGAAAGTATACAGCAGACTTTCTTGCAGACAAAGGGATCGTTCCTTTCCTAAAAGTGGATAAAGGACTAGCAGATCAAGAGAATGGCGTACAGCTTATGAAACCAATTCATGATTTAGATGAGACGCTAGGTCGTGCATCTGAGCGAAAGATTTTTGGAACTAAAATGCGCTCTGTCATCCATGAGCCTAATCCAAGTGGCATTAAAGCAGTCGTAGATCAGCAGTTTGAAATCGCCAAACGAATTTTAGCGACTGATATTATGCCAATTATTGAACCAGAAGTTAATATTCATAGTGAAAGCAAAGAGAAATCTGAAGAGATTTTGCGCGATGAAATTTTGAAGCAACTCAATGATTTATCTGAAGATCAAAATGTCATGCTAAAGCTTTCAATTCCAACGAGAGCAAATGCTTACAAAGAATTGATTGAACATCCACGCGTTCTTCGCGTTGTAGCACTTTCAGGCGGCTATTCTCGTGATGAAGCCAATGAAAAACTGAAAGAAAATGATGGTCTGATTGCAAGCTTTTCGAGAGCATTAGCAGCTGATTTAAATGCGAATCAGTCTGATGCAGAATTTAATGAAGCGTTGCAAAGTGCGGTTGATTCCATTTATGATGCTTCAGTTAATAAAAAATAGTAACAAGAAGATATAGTAGTGTATTTCTTTTATCAATATGAAACGGGTGCGAATACGAGAATGTATTCGCACCCGTTTGTTATGTGGAGAATTTCTTGACTTTCGGTTCATTCGACTGAAACCGTCGATACTCTCCTGGAGTTTGCCCTGCGACTTCTTTAAAAACTCGACTAAAATAGTTCGGGCTCTTAAATCCTGATTCACGCGCAATGAATTGAATAGTTTCTTGTGTAGTCATGAGCAACTCTTTTGCTTTTTGAATACGGGTATACGTTAATATTTCACGAAACGACCGTCCATATTTTTGTGTTAATGTATGGCTTAAGTAAGCTGGATTGCGAAGGACATGATTAGCTACTTCTTCTAATGATAGATTAGGATCATTGGAATGATCATCAATGTAAGCGAGCGTTTCCTCAATGATATTTCTTTTTAAAGGTGGGTTATCGGCTAATTGATGAAGAAGTTGTGTGATGAATAATATTAA
Organism: Anaerobacillus sp. QJM3NY_17; assembly: GCF_056173665.1. Taxonomy (NCBI): domain Bacteria; kingdom Bacillati; phylum Bacillota; class Bacilli; order Caryophanales; family Bacillaceae; genus Anaerobacillus; species Anaerobacillus sp. QJM3NY_17. The sequence continues at coordinate 2,351,487 of NZ_CM149685.1, forward strand.
GTCCTGTACAATTCGGTAGAGTACAGAACTATATAATATCGATTCAAACACTTCTTTATACAAAGTTTCATTACGGACATCCGTCAACCCTTTTCGAACCATAAATCTTCGAATTTGAGCAAGAATGCTTGTTAAACGTGTTCGAAGCAATCCTGGGTCTGGATATGGAGGTTCCATTCCATAAAATTGCTCATACATCCACTTTTTCATTTCATCTACACAAGATTCATCAAGCATGAAAACCCACTTCCGCTGTTCTGTAATCGTCAAAAATGGATCTATCTCCTCCCAGGCTTCATCTTGATCAGCACGAAGAATTTGTTGGTAGCCAGTGAAGAACACCATTTCCATAACTTTCTTTAACTTCATATAAATTTGGTGTAGTGACAGATCTGACTTCCCATGATGCACCGCTATTACGAGGGACGATTCATTCAACTGCTCCCACTCCCGTAAGAAGCGCTGTGCCTGACTATTTGAATCTGGAATGGCATTCTCAAATACAACCACGATTCGATCACTGGTTGAAAAGACAAGGGGCTTGTTATAAAAATCAAATTGATCTATAAACTGACGCAACTCCTCAAGATAATCGCTTTTTTCTAACTTCATTAAATATACTGGAAAGTGATGGTTTACTTGATCATCAATAAACAATGATTTATACCAAACTCTTTCGTATGCCTCTCCTCCTAACAGTGTCTTATTTACCGCTTTAGCATTACGAAAGGCTTTTTGCAGAGATGTTTTCACCTCTAGGGGAGAAAGCGGTTTCACGATTAAGTCTATTGCACCGATTTCAATCGCTTCTTTTGCCCGTTCAAACGTTGGTTCTGCCGTCACAGCAATAACTTCACCTGCATACCGGTTAATAAAAGTTTTCATAAGACCCCACTTCCCCCTGGGGATCATATCTAATTCAATGAAAACCACATCTGGTAATTCCCTTTCTAACATAGTCATCACTTCTGTTAGATGGTTCGCAGTTATGAATAAGGAAATAGGAAAGGAATACTTTGAAATTAACCATTCTAATCCGCTCAGTTCTCGTGAATCACGGTCTGAAATTAATAGTTTGTACATAGATCTTTCTCACCTACTTTTTACTTACCATTTCGTTTAATCTACCTTACATCATCAGCGGATTATCCTTTGTTAAAAAATTCACTTATTTCAACTTTCTTTATCATTCATTTTGTCAAAATAATGCACATATCACAATGTTTTTTCATCATTCATATAAACTCTTTTATGACAAAACAAAAAAGGACATGCTAGTCATTTAGCAATCCTTCTTATCCTTCATTATAAGTTTAAGACTTCTTCATTCACCTTTACCAAGTACAGCAGTAACACCCCATACTTTATCGTATGCTCCGTAGCCATTTAACCCAATATCGAGGTCATGGAAATAGCGATGTAGCATTTGCACATCCTTTTGACTTGCATGCTCAACGTAACGAAGCGCGATGGATTTGATCTCCTGAAGGTCTCTTTCAAGATCCTTGTCCTCATTGTTTGCATAGAAATTTATATAAGAAACGATTTCAATAGCTTTATCGGTTTGATCATTTATATTCAAATTTGATATTTCTCCAAATCCTGTTGTCTGATTGTAATAGGCATGATTCGCTGCAATAAATGCATTCACGTTTTCCAAATCTGTCTTTTCAGGAAGAAGAGAGGCAATATCCTTCATTTCTTCCTTCGAATAAACTTGTCTATCCTCCAAAACCGACGATACAAGTTCCTTACTTGAAGTTTGCACATTTTCGTTTATGGAAAATAGGGCATAAATGGTAAGGGCCAAACTACCTAGTGTCGCTAGACCAAGTATGATGAATCTTAGTCTGGTATTCATCAAGATATAGCCTCCCTTATTATTATGAAACTGATCTTTAACGCAACAAAAGCGATATCTCATAAGGCTAATCGATATCGCTTTTGGCTATACGGCATGAGTGGAATGGTTCATCTTATTGATCTCCTAAAGTAACGGTGACACCAAAGGTATCTTCGTGGTCGTAGTTGTTCAGCGCTTTATCAAGATCATGAAAATACCTATGAATTTCTCGAACCTCTGACGTCGTAATCTCTATACTAGCAAGAGCCTTAATCGCCATTAAGTCCTTCTTAAGATCGTCATGATCTACACCAATTTCTAAAAACACATTAATATAAGCTACAGCAGCATCCGCTTGAACTTGTTGGGCTTCTATGTCCATCGGACGATCAATCATGCCATAGCCTGTTGTTCGATTGTAAAAAGCATGAAAATCTCCGACAAACTCTTCCACTTGTTTATATTCGGCCGGGAATGATGCAGCAGATACCACTTGATCATTCGCTTTCACTTTTGTACCATTCACTTCGGTATGCAGTGAGAAAATATAAATATAGAGAGCCGCAAATGTAGCAGCGACGAGGAGACTGAGTATGGAAAACATCACCTTAACCTGATCCATTTCATCTTCCCCCATTCGGATTTCTCTCTACTCTATTACAATTCCTTATTTCGCAAATCCGAATATATTTTTAATTTTCGTTACGCCCCATTTAGGATCATGTGATCTACTTTCATCACGGAAGCGATCCTGCACCACCGCCATCAGTCTTTCTTCTCGAGCTGACATATGATCTTCAGCAATTTTTCTTTCTTTTGTCACCTCAAATTGATAAAACTCACGCTCATCGACTGAAATATCAGCAAGATTATCGATTTTTTTACCGATAAAATTGAGTTCCATTTGATTAATAGTTGCATGAGCATCTGATGCAGTCGCTATTTCTTCATGAACAATTTCATGAACCTGATGGACAATATCCTTCTCCAACCGTTTAACCGTTTCATCGATTTTCAGTAGTTTCTTCACTTCATCAGATTCAACAAAGGAGACAATTTTTGAGAGAGATGATTGAATATCAGTCTGATCAGCAGGATTGTTAATCGGTTCAGGAGTATTTTCAATTCCTTTTCCTTGTTGATCCAATGCATTAATAATGACCTCATCTTCGGCATGGCTTTCCTTCATATTTTTAATTAATTGAAGCACTTCAATATCGCCAATTGTATACGTCCGAGCGTTGTTTTCATCACGTGGTATAGTTAAAAACGGAGCAAATTGCTCTTCCCATAATTTCAGTGTATGACGAGACACGTTCAACATGGAAGCCACCCTGGAAATCATCAAAGTATTATTCATCTTCATCATTCCTCCCCGTTGATTTTATAATGAGTTATTCCATACCTCTACACCAGTTTTCCTGCCAGATGACAAAGGTTCTTATCAACAGACAGAGACTCTTAAATATAGCGCTAATCTACCAAACCCTCCCCGTTTGTTGTAATGTTTTGAAACGGTTTAACAGCATTGGACGAATCATGACACCATTTTTCCTTCAGAGAAAGATATCGACATTAAGTCTGTTTTGTTAGTTGCTTAAATTCGTTGTATATGATGTAGCAGAATTGACTAGTGGACCTTATCCAAAAGAAAGACGACACTTAAATCCTTAGTGGATCAGGTGTCGTCTTTCATAAATAATAGGTTGATTTTATACTCGTGTAAAAAAGATGAAGGTACTAAGAAACCCTTAGTAGACATTTTAGGCAGAATTCTGAAGAATATCTTTTATATCATTCAAGTGTCCAATTAATGATAATGCTGGAACAAGAACATATAGGAAACCTTGGAACAGAACTCTCTTCTGTGATTTTTATCTAAGAAGCTCGAATCCTCCCCAGAATATCGCCACCATGATAGGGATGAAGAAGAAGGGGTATTGAGTCTGTTGTTGATTGACCAGATCTTTAAGAAGTTCAACCTTCCATTCCTCACCTTTTTGTGGTTCATAGGTAATTCTATCCTCTTTCAGCCCCAAGACGTTATGAGATTGTAGAACTAGCGTATCCTCTTTTGCTTCTAGCCCTTCGTAACCGAGCGGTGAATATCCCAGCGGATATGCGATTAAATAAGACTAGACAGATGCAATCATTAGAAGGGGGCTATAGACAAGGATACGCCTCACTTTCCTCAAAACTTTTTCATAATCTTTCAACTAAAAGCAAATAGCTTGCGTGTATTTTTATGTCCTATTTTCTTAAACCACAACAAATATGATAGAGCTCCTAAAATACAATTTGAACGATAAATAGCCAATTGGTGTTGGAATTGTATTTATTAGAAATGGGTTCCTAGCTTATCTTCACCTAGATAATCCCTAAAGTTCCACTTTCTTAAATCCACCAGCATAATTCCCAAAAAGCTAACTAGAATAGGAACAAACTCTGCAAAAAAAGGGCCCGTTTATCCAATACTGATGAACGGGCCCTTTTTTTTATTCAATTCAAGCTAATGTTTACTCATACTCATTTTTTATTGACGAATTGATTTTAACTGCTCACTCAAATCTTTTGTCTGAACATATACGGATTGATAAATCGAAAACATTTTTTTATATGCTTTTACATTAGCTTGATTCGGAGTGAAACGTTCTTTCACTTTTATAAAGGAATCACTGCAGGATTCAAGTGTAGAAAACCAGTTACAACCCACAGCTGCTAGCATCGCCGCCCCAAGGGCTGGCCCCTCTTCACTCTCATGCTTTACAACAGTAGCATCAAAAATGTCCGCCTGCATTTGTAGCCAGGAATCATTCTTTGCCCCACCACCAATAGAAACAATTTCTTGAATGTCTTTTCCATTTTCTCTAAAAATAGAAAGTGACTCCTTCAACGAAAAAGTGACCCCTTCTAATACTGCTTTTACAAAATGAGTTCTAGTGTGTGAAACATCCATTCCGATAAAACTGCCTCGTATGGATGAATCCGCATGCGGCGTTCTCTCTCCGGCCAAATATGGCGTAAAGAGCAATCCATTTGCACCTGCAGGGATATTGTCGATAGAAGAAAGCAATTCATCGAATGGCACTCCTTCGGCAAATTGGTCTCGAAACCAGTTCAGACTCTGACCTGCGGAAAGCGTGACCCCCATTGTATAATAAGCACCCGGCTTACTATGATTAAAAAAGTGAACCTTGCCGTTAAAATCAAGCTGATTGCGATCTTCATATGACAAAATGACGCCAGAAGTTCCAATACTACAGAGTGTTTTACCATTTCTAAGAATCCCAGCTCCAATAGCCCCGCATGCATTGTCAGCACCACCAGCAAAGATTTCTACATTATCCAAGCCTTTCACTAATCCCTTTGTTATATTACCGACTTTGGCAGTAGATTCAATCAATGGTGGGCATAGGGATAGACTGATGTTAGTCTTGGAAGTGACTTCTTCACTCCATTTATGCCCACTAATATCCATCATCAAGGTCCCGGCTGCATCGGAATACTCCATCTGGATCTCGCCAGTTAAACGATAACGTACATAATCTTTTGGAAGGAGGAAAACCTTAGTTCTAGCGTATAAATCTGGTTCATTCTCTTTCACCCAAAGTAATTTAGGAAGTGTAAATCCTTCGAGCGCAGGGTTATGGGTGATTTCAAGCAACCTCTTTTCCCCCACAAGTTTCTCAATCGTTCGGCATTGTTCAGTAGTTCTTGTATCATTCCAGAGAATGGCCTGCCGAAGAGGCTTATTATCTTGATCCAGTAATACAAGCCCATGCATTTGCCCAGAAAAACTCATTCCTTCAATAATTGCCGAGGAAGGAAGTTGTCGGGTAATCTCCTCCAAAGCATGAAGGGTTTGTTCCACCCAATCGTCAGGGTTTTGCTCGCTGTATCCAGACTTGGGTTGATGAAGCGGATATGTCTTTGATACTTCTGCTTGAATTTGCCCAGTTCGATCTACAGCGATGACTTTGACTGCACTTGTGCCTAGATCGACTCCAATAACATAGCTCATGGTGCTTCCTCCTTTCCCTCAACCATTTACTTTAAGTTTCATTCTTTAACTTATACACGAACATTTGAAAAAGCATTTAGTAAATATGAGTTAATTTCACCTTTTAGTTTTTCCATACGTCCTGATTTTGTCTCAATGTCATTAAGTCCTAAAGCATATTTCTCAAGCTTATGAAAGTCCGTCTTTCCTTCGATAATTTCTTTCCCAATACCTTCTGAGAAACTACGATAGCGATCCGAAATAAAATTCTCAAGAATTCGATCCTCTAACATTTGATGAGCCGCCTTTAATCCAATTGCAAAGCTATCCATCCCAGCAATATGGGCGTGGAAAAGATCGTCAGGATCGAAGGAGTTCCGACGAACTTTAGCATCAAAGTTCAAGCCACCTTTTCCAAGTCCATCATTTTTTAATATCTCATACATTGCGAGAGTAGTAGCGTACAAATCCGTTGGGAATTCATCAGTATCCCACCCAAGAAGCGTATCACCTTGATTAGCATCCACAGATCCTAGCATGCCATTTATTCGAGCGGTATGGAGTTCGTGTTCAAACGTGTGACCTGCCAACGTCGCATGATTCGCTTCGATATTGAATTTAAAATGGTTCTGCAAATCATATTTTTGAAGAAATGATAGAGATGTAGCTACATCAAAATCATATTGATGCTTTGATGGTTCTTTTGGTTTCGGTTCAATAAGAAATTGTCCGGTAAAATTAATTTCGTTTGCATAATCAAGCGCCATGTGGAAAAAGCGTGCTAGGTTGTCGAGTTCAAGCTTCATATCTGTGTTAAGCAAAGTTTCATATCCTTCACGTCCACCCCAGAATACATAATTCTCTGCGCCAAGCTCTTTCCCAACTTCCAGTCCTTTCTTCACTTTTGCTGCTGCATAAGCAAACACGTCTGCTTCAGAGGTGGTCGCAGCTCCGTGAGTGAATCGCGGATGGGTGAACATGTTTGCCGTATTCCACAACAGCTTTGTAGAGCTTGTTTTCATGTAGTCTTTTATCATCTTAACGATGGTATCGAGGTTATTATATGACTCTTTAAGTGTTTCTCCTTCAGGAGCTATGTCTACGTCATGAAAACAGAAAAATGGCGCATCTAGCTTATCAAACAGTTCAAATGCAGCTTCGACCCTTGCTTTTGCTTGATCCATACCGCTGTATTCACTCCATGGACGTATCATCGTGCCGGCACCAAATGGATCAGCACCATCTGCAGTGAATGTATGCCAGTAAGCAACCGAAAAACGAAGATGTTCTTTCATCGTTTTATGACCAATTTTTTCATTCGGGTTGTAATATTTGAATGCAAACGGGTTTGTGGATTGTGCTCCCTCATACTGAATACGATTAATGTTGTTAAAATAACCCAAAATAATCTCCTCCTCAAATAAAATTAGCTAACCAATGCGTACACTCACCCTACCTGTTACTGGATAAGAACTTCATGATGTAAAGCAGAGAACATGGTGTCACCTACAGTAAAAAAATCCTCTAAACTTATCTAATTTCTAATGACTTTATGTAACTGCTTTCACTCAGAAGTATAGCACCCCTACATTAGTTTGTCTATTAGATAAACTAAGTTTAAAATTACTAAAGTGAACAATATTAATAATTTAGTCAAATAGATACTAGTTGTAGAGGAGTTATATCATTAATAGTTGATTTGGAAAAATAAGACTCCATCACTAGTAAGAAATTACTCATCCAATGGTATTTCTCTTTCATGAATGCACTTACAGTCAACGTAATTTTCTGCTTCTACCGATCTTCTTTACTTAAAAAAATGGGGTGCGATCCGCCCCCCTCTGTAAGTCATTTATATTGCTAGCCATATATACTCCTCCAAATATTGCTTCTGCTTGCCTCAACGTTCTTATATTAATCGGATTTCATTATATCCCCCCCCCAAATTAGGAAGTCGTAAATGCTGCTATATTAACTTAGACGACGATATAACATTCATCTATCCTACTCAAATTCATAGAAAATTCATTTCAAACACTACGAGAGCAGTTAACAAATAACGAGGAGTATCAGGCTATTGTGATATACTTTTTTTTAGCTTATAGTATTCTAAACACATAAGCTAATAGCTATGGTTTAAGACGGGGGTATAGAAATGACAAATACATTTAATGCTTTTTATAGTACCTTTGAGTGGATTACGAAACTAGCTCTTCTCAATTTGCTTTGGTTACTATTTTCATTAGGAGGAGGGATTCTACTTGGGATCTTCCCTTCTACGCTTGCTATGTTTGCTGTTATTAGACAATGGTTAAAAGGAAATACACAGTTATCAATCAGTAAATCATTCTGGCATTATTATAAAGCAGATTTTTGGAAAGGAAATATTCTAGGAGCAATTTTATATTTCTTGATTGGCTTTATCTGTCTTGATTTGTTTTACATCAACCACATACATCCAGTTCAATGGACTTATATTCCTTTGTTCGCTTTTATTCTATTGATTGGACTACTATTCTTATACATTTTCCCTACTTTTGTTCATTTCGAAATTAAGCTGAGCACTGTCTTCAAAAATACTTTCTTTATAATGTTGCTTAGCCCCTTAACTACGATAATGATGGTTATTTGTCTAACGTCTATCTATTTTATAATTAAACTACTACCTGCACTAGCGTTTATCTTCGGAGGAAGTGCAACAGCTTTCATTCTTATGTGGCTATCTCTTCATGCATTTTCTAAAGTAACCAGTAAAAACTCGGTTCAACATCTATGAGAACTTACAAACATGCTCCAGTGATTTCTATCATAAATAAAAATAAACCTATAGTTAGTTTATCCACTATACAAACTAAGAAACCTTTGATAAAATGAAAACATTGCAAGCGATTTCATTTGAAGGGAGGAAAGAGTAGATATTCTCTACTCTGTAAAAAAATGGAACTAAGACGAAGCATTTACATTATGTTAATCACCCTTGTTGCAACTTTAGGAGGACTTTTATTCGGTTACGATACGGCAGTAATTTCTGGGGCAGAAGGGTCACTACAGACATACTTCTCAGATCATTTACAGCTAAGCTCGCTGGTTCACGGACTTACTGTATCAAGTGCGTTAATTGGCTGTATCATCGGTGGGGTTTTATCAGGTTACTTTTCCAAAAAGATTGGCAGAAAATATTCTCTTATACTAGCTGCTGTACTCTTTTTACTATCAGCTCTCGGCTCAGCTTATCCCGAATTTTTGTTTTTTGGCTATGGTGATGAGCCGACTTACTCTTTGTTAATTATGTTTAATCTTTATAGAATCATAGGTGGGATCGGGGTTGGATTAGCCTCAGCTGTTTCTCCAATGTACATTGGAGAAATCGCTCCATCTAATATAAGAGGAACGTTAGTATCTCTTAACCAATTCGCTATTATTTTCGGGATGCTCGTCGTCTATTTCGTTAACTGGGGCATCGCTAAGGGGCAACCCCTAGAATGGATGAATGATATAGGCTGGAGGTATATGTTTGCTTCTGAAGCTATCCCGGCTCTATTATTCTTGTTGCTATTGTTTACGGTGCCTAAGACACCAAGGTACCTCGTATCTATCAATAAAAATGAAGAAGCATTTGCTATCCTTTCAAAAATTCATGATCAAACGATGGCTAAGGCAACCCTATATGAGATAAAAAATTCATTTGACACGAATAAAGCAAAACTCTTTGCTTTTGGGAAAACCATCGTATTTGTAGGTATTTTGCTATCTATTTTCCAACAGTTTGTAGGAATAAATGTAGCTCTCTATTATGCACCACGAATATTTGAAAGTATGGGAGCAGCACGAGACGCCTCAATGGTTCAGACGATTATCATGGGATTAGTCAATGTGATCTTTACGATTATCGCCATCTTAACGGTAGACAAATGGGGCAGAAAACCCCTTCTCATTGTCGGCTCAATCGGTATGACAATCGGAATGTTCGGCGTAGCTGGAATGGCTTTCTCTGGCATTATCGGAATTGCCACGTTAGTTTTCATTATTATTTATACAGCTTCCTTTATGATGTCCTGGGGACCGATCGTTTGGGTATTAATTTCAGAAATTTTCCCGAACAAAATCCGAGGACAAGCCGTCGCAATCGCTGTTGCTGCTCAATGGGCGGCTAACTACTTAATCTCTTCTACTTATCCTATGATGATGGAAGTAAGCGGTGGTCTGACATACTCTTTTTATGGAATTATGAGTATTCTATCAGCCATGTTTGTATGGAAGTTTGTTCCTGAAACAAAAGGAAAATCATTAGAAGAATTAGAAATGCTTTTACGAAAAAAAGGTATTAAGGAAAAGAAATTGGCGTAATCTCATGAAAGCTCCTCGCTTCGCGGGGAGCTTGTTCATTGTAATGCTCCCACACTTAGCAAAACAAAAGGACGAAACCTAATCGGTTTCGTCCTTTTGTCAGTATTATTCCTTTTCTTCTAACCATAGAATACTTGTAACTCCTCGGGGATAATATTTACTTCCTGTTATTTCACCAGAGATAATTTGGTCACTCCAGCTCCAAACTGACAATTCTGGATGTGTCAGCCATTTCACATGCGCCGCATCCGCTTTTGCTCCGTTTTCATCAACGTGATGCAATATTTCACGAGCAATAAATTGAGAAAGATACACTTTACTAAGCCAGGAGTTGTTACTAGTAGAGGAAATTTTCCACCCTCCATCATCAAACTTACACACGCCTTCTTTTAGGACCGTATCGAGATGTGTTTTTAAAACCCTAATGTACTCCCCAAATCTTCCTTCTGGATCAAGAGCTTCTTTACAATTCGTATAATATGGAAAGATTAGCCCTTCAATAGCAGGAATAATTCTAGAATCATTATTCTCCCCAATCACAGCAGGGATATAGCCGGAATCCGTCAAATGACTTGCCATCGTATGAGCACTTTTCTCTGCTTGTTTTCCAGCTAATGTAGCCAGCTCTTTTTCCCCTTGATCTGAAAAAATCTTTTCTAGCGCGACATAGGCCGCCCATATTTTCCCTCCAAGGTAAATATTATTTCTAGCCTGCCCTAAGGAAACGTCCAAACTATCATACGTTGTAATTTCTGCTCCGCCCATAACACGACTTGAATCCAGCCCTAGCAATCCGTTGCGCTGAACTGGGTCTGGATGGTCGCGATTTAACATACTCTCGAAACAGCTTTTAAAAATAGTTAAGTTGTCTAATAACCATTGTTCGTCATGGGTTTGTTCAATATAAACTGACGCAGTGAGTACCCAGTTAACCAGCTGCTCCCCTGTCATATGAGAGAAACATCCATCAATCCCATACACTTCATAAGAAGAGTAGTGTGGACGACTAATCGTATTCGCTACGCCCATATCATGAGTGAAACTGATTCCACCTGGATACAGTTCTTCTTCATTTGGAAAACGAACTTGATCTTCATAACTGAATCTATCAATGAACATATCCAATTCATTCTTCACTGTCCAAGGATTCATTTTCATCTCAAAAAACAACTGATCCACTGTTAAATCAAATGTATTCATCATGCGATATTCGCCTTCATTAACTACCCAGAAAGGCTTCCCTTCATGTTCAAGTAATTGAGTATTTCCATAATAACTACGGACCGCATGGGCCATCATGAACTTCTGATCGTTCGATAAATTTGCTTCACTAATCATCGCATTGCTTTGCAGTGCCCGTTGTTTCAGCTCATCAAAGTTTCCAATGGCGAAGTTTGCTACGCTTTCTATGTTTGAAAAGTATTTTGTGTAGAAATAAGAAGTATCCATACCAGCTGTCACAATTCCACCTCGATAGAAGCAGATGGCAAATTGATACGTCGCTTTTTCCCCTGGTGGAACATCAGCAATAAGCGTACCTACTGGTCCGAGACCAAACGTCCAATTTTCCTCGAAAGGAGTAGTTAGGATATTTTCCATACTAAAGTGCATAGCTGACTTCGTTTCAGCCTTCTTACTTGCTATAGCCGTTATTCTTCCTTCACCGATACCTGCCAATTCTTCTGCCGTATCATCCAATCGCCGCATCGAAGAATAGGGGTCGCTCCCTTCGTATCCAAAAAAGGCTCGACGCTTTCTCTCTCCCTTTGTATTATCGATGGTTAATTCTGCTAGAACTGCTGGGACAAGCGTTCGTTTCAATTCCTCTTCGCTTGCTGTTTCTGGATTCTCTACTGTATGAACCTGTGAATACACCGTAAATGTTAAATCACCTGCTTTCCAGGTATCCGTACATAGTTGAAAATCTCGTTCAACTTGGTCTTTGGGAAAGGAATGAATGATGTTAGGATTGTCTGGGTTAGGATCCGGGTTCTCAATATCATACCGCTTACTCTCATCGTCATTCGCATCAAAGAATGGAAGAGCATCATAATGACCTTCTTGCTTCAGTGATTCCAGTCCAACGTATATGTTCTTCCTCGGTGAACGCCCTAGTTCTAAATCGAGTCCACCTCCATTACCCCCATAACCTAATGTAAAACTTGAAAAAGCACCGATCGGTGAATGATGAGCATTATAAAAATTGTTTTCTGGCATAACTATCCCTCTCTTTTCCTATAATAAGCTATCCTTTAACTGCACTAGATGATATTCCTTCTACAACCTTGTTACTGAAAAAAATAAATGCAATTAAAATCGGTAACACACTAATGATCAAAGTAGCTCCGATTGCCCCCCAATCCGTCATGTACTGACCAATGAAATTCTGAATACCAACCGTTAACGTCTTGTACTTATCTGAGCTAATAAACGTGTTAACAAATACAAACTCATTCCAGTTATAGATCATATTAATAATTACGGTTGTAGACATAACTGGAATCGTCATTGGCAAAATAATTCTAAAAAACAATCGATGAATGGAACAACCGTCAATAATCGCTGCTTCTTCAATCTCACGGGGCAACGTATAATAGAATCCTAGTAAAATCATCATTGTGATCGGTAAGTTATATGCCGTATAAGTGACAACAATAGACAATGGATTATCTATCAAATTCACATTTAAAAACATATTAAACAACGGAATGAGAGCTGAATGAATCGGGATCATCAAACCAATCATAAACAACCCCAGTACTAGTTTACTTAATTTCCAATTCAGCCTCGTAATCGCGAAAGTAGCCATACTGGCTAATAGTACTGTTAATAGGATGGCTACCGCTGTAATCCATACACTATTGAAGAAATATAGGCCAACCCCTCCATCCCAAACCTTCTGGTAGTTTTCCCAATTAAACTTGCTGGGAAAGGAAAAAGGAGATCCCGAAAAAATCTCTTGATTATCTTTCAGAGAGAATAAGAACAACCAAATGATTGGATATATTTGAAATAAACCTAATATACCTAAGCAGAGATAGAGCAAGACATAACCTATACGATTCATAAAAGAAGCCCTCCTAGTACTGGATATTTTCATCCGATTCCGTCAGTTTACGAATGATGAGTGTCACGATCAACGTTATTAGAAGAAGCATAAAACCTACCGCGCTTCCATAGCCAAACTCATAATTTGAAAATGCTAGCTTATACATATAGGAAGCCATAACTTCACTAGCCCCGTTCGGCCCTCCGCCAGTCATAACGTAAATGAGATCAAAATATTTTAAAGAACCTACAATGGCAAGTACGACAGTCACTTTTACGACGCCCATAATAAGTGGAAGTTTTATTTTATAAGCGATTTGCAGAGCAGATGCCCCATCAATCCTTGCAGCTTCAATAATCGAATCTGGAATATTCTTGAGCGCAGCATAATAGATCAATATGTAAAACCCTGCATACTGCCATAGAATTGGGATGAAAATGGCGTATAATACAAGTGAAGGCTCCGCTAACCACGAAGGCGGATTATCAATTCCAATCCCTATAAGAATACTATTCAGAATACCATTATTAGGATTGTAGACTTTAATCCATAGCTGTGCGATTGCAACAGAAGATAAAAGCATAGGGATCAAATAAATTTTCCTCAATAAATCGGCACCTTTTATCTTCGATACGAGGATAAGAGAAATGGCCAGATAGATAATCAAACTGAGTGTTGAAAACAATGCAAGGAGAAAAGAATGTAGAGCACTATCCCAAAACTTATCATCCTGAATAACATTAATATAATTATCCATTCCAATAAATTTCATCGCACTTATACCATCCCAATCCATTAACCCATAATAACCACTCAATAGTAACGGAATGAAGATGAGGATCCCTATTAATAACAGAGATGGTAGAACGTATAACGCAATGACAAACTTATTCGACATAACTTTATTCATAACCACAACTCCATACTGTTCAGATTAGAAAATGCTACCTACTCGCTAGAGAGGACGACCACATTATTTTTAATGAAAAAATTAATATGTTTAAACAAAATACAAAGTAAATTTGAGACGCCTCTTTATTAACTATTTTTGTTATTAGAAAGGAAAGAAACTGGCCTCACTTACAATAGAGGCCAGCTATACTTTTATTTCCCATTACTCAGAATCTGAGAGTGCTTTCTCGTGCAACTTCGCAAACTCTTTCGGTGTAATTTCTCCGCCGAAAAGCGCCTGAATGGCATCAAGGTGAATCTGGGCCACCTCTGGCTTCATTTGCACATCCGCGAACAAAGTGATATTACTAGATTCATTTAATTCATTCAGTACATCGTTGTACATATCTGGAAGCTCTAGATTTTCACTATTCACTTTTGTTGCAGGGATTACGCCCGCTTCTTCTACAGACTTCTCTCCCCACTTCTCTACGAAGAATTTAACAAATTCCTTCGATTCCTCTTTAACATCTGAATTTTCCGCTACAAAAAGCCCAACACCTGGACCACCAACGAAACTATTCTCATCACCACTACCTTCAACTGTTGGAAATTTAAAGAAATCAACTGAATCTCTAAACTTCTGAGGAACATCTTCATTCGTCGTGTAGTTTGGTAGATCCCAAGTTGCAATTAAATACATAGCAGCTTGTCCGTTCATAAACATACTTTTGGCTTCTTCATCTGACAGGCCATTAAACCCCTTCTCAAACGCTCCCATGTCTACAAGGTTTTGAACCTTTTCTGCTGCTGACACTAAGGCCGGGTCTTCAAAAGTGCCAGAACGATCAATAGCTTTAATTAACATGTCTGATCCACCAATTCGATCTGCAAGATACATGTACCACAATGAACCAGTCCATCTATCTTTATTTCCTAGTGCGATTGGTTCCACATTATTTTCATTCAATGTTTTTACTACGTTTTTTAATTCTTCATACGTTTTAGGCGCCTTAAGACCATACTTCTCAAAAATCGCTTTGTTATAGAAGACAGTTGCAATATTTAATTCAAGTGGAAGTCCGTACGTCTTTCCATCAATCCCATATGCCTCAGTTGTACCTGAGACAAATTGATCTTTTAATCCATCATCCAGAACATCATCTAGCGGTGTAAACATCTCACCATCCACATAAGGTTCCAAAAATCCTGCCGCCCAAGTCATTCCTACATCGGGTAGCTGTTCTGACGTAGATAATACTTTTAACTTATCTTTATATTGTTCATTACTAAGCACCTCAAGGTTAACGTTCACATCCGGGTTTTCTTTTTCAAAATCCGAAATGATTTCGCTTACAATTCTATTGTGATCTTTAGAACTCCCTTCAGGCCAAAGGTGCATGAAATCAATCGTTTTCGTATCACCACTCGATTCTTCATTACTACTTGAAGAAGCACAACCTGTAGCTAGTAAGACCGTGAATATAACCATCACAAAAAATGTAACCGCTTTCTTATAACCCATCTAAAATCCCCCTCATAATTAATAAACCGCTTTCCGTAAATTCAGAATAGCAAATGTATTTATGTTTGTCTACTGGATAAACTAAGTTTATGTTAGAATACTGGTAAGAAGTTAATCGAAAAGGGGAACAAAATGAAAATGACACTAAACCACACTTGGAATCAACACGTTGTAAAAAGAGGGAATAAATCGATCGTACTACAAGTAATAAAAGACAATACTCCGATTTCACGAGCGGATATAGCGAAAATGACCGGGCTTAATAAAAGTACTGTTTCCTCTCTTGTCAGCGAGCTCCTTCTCGAAGAATTGATATATGAATCTGGCCCTGGAGAGTCGAGTGGTGGCAGAAGACCCGTTATGCTTCTGTTCAACGAGCTTGCCGGTTTTTCAATTGGAATTGATCTAGGTGTAAACTACATGTTAGGCATCTTAACAGATTTAAATGGCAACATTGTCAAAGAGGAAAAGTTGAATTTCTATGATTTAACATATAAAAAAATTGAGTCTCAACTCATTGCCATGGTCAAGAGTCTTTCAATGAACACTCCTTCATGCAAATATGGTGTAATAGGAATTGGAATTGGCGTACCAGGAATTGTGAATAAAGACGGCGAAATTTTATTAGCTCCAAACCTGGGGTGGAAGAACATTAGGTTAAAAACCATTATTGAAGATGAGTTTGCCATTCCTGTTATCATCGAAAATGAAGCAAATGCTGGAGCATATGGCGAAAAGAAATTCGGAGTTGGTCAGGCATTTGATAATATTGTATATGTTAGTGCTGGAATTGGAATTGGCGTTGGTTTACTATTGAACGGTAAACTTTATCAGGGTCATGAGGGTTTTTCAGGAGAGATGGGCCACATGACAATTGATGTGAATGGCCTCGAATGTCGCTGCGGGAATAAGGGGTGCTGGGAATTATATGCTTCCGAGAATACTTTGCTTAAAAAAGCTAAAGAATTAAAGTTAAACCCACACAAAGGAAAAGAACTTTGTTTAGATGCATTAATTAAACTGGCTAATACGGATCAGCGTTCTGCTGATTTGTTTGAAGAAATAGGAACTTACCTTGGAATCGGCATTAACAATATCATAAATATATTCAATCCGGAACAAGTTATCATAGGAAATCGTCTCGCTTCAGCCAAAAAATGGCTAAAAAAACCAATAAACAAACATATCAAGGATCATACACAAAGATTTCAACAAAAAGGACTTAGGATTGATTTTTCTGAGCATTCAACTCATTCTTCTGCCCTAGGCGTAGTAGCCTTTACAGTTGAAAACTTTCTTCAGATCGATTTAGTTAATTAAAAGAGAGCACCGCTTTACTTGCTACCTAGTATGTTACTTATCGGAAAAGAGAAACAGTCAATAGTTGTTCTTTTTTCCGATTTTTAACGGATAATCAATTCGATAAATACATGCATGTGAGTGCTATTATCATAACAAATATTCAAACATTTTAGCTCTTCTATTGTCATTTGATCTCCCGCTCAATAAAACTCACCTTTAATCGCCTAATGTAAACGTTATATGAACTTTCCTCTCTTGAGTAAACAGTATTTACATCACCCTTCCCCATTCTTACAAATGCAAGTGATTCTTCCCCATACATTTCAATTATTCTTTCATCAAAAAGAATCTGATCATTCGACTACATCGACAGCTTGCAATCTTCTCACCGTTCATCCCCCTTGCTGACGTTTCTTTTACAATCCTTTTAAATCGGTGATGTTAAAAAACCGCTGACTGTAGAATAATTATTACACTCCTAAAGTTAATTAAATAACAAAATGATAAGTAGAATGATAGTTAAAATTAACAAACAAAAGATGGTATTCCTCAGAATTTGATTCTTTTTTTGCCTTTCTTCCTTTACTGGTGAACCGTAAAAATGAGGAAAAAACAGAATAATAATCCATTGTGGTATCGATACTCCAAGCATTAATGGCAACTCAGCTTTTAACCGAAACGGCTCGCCTTCAATCAGTGTAATAATATAAATAACAATTCCTACTACAACAGGGCAGAGTATGATGTAAATCAACTTTTGCAACTTGGATTTTAATATAGATTTTTCATTGTGGTATTCTCCCATAACTCCCCTCCCATTGCCTTAGTTTTCTCTTCTCAACCACAAACTAATTGCCACTTAACACGGACTTGTCTATGAACTTTATTCCAGATAACTCCGAGTTTACGGAACATCGTTATGTGTTAACGGTGTTTTCAACTATTGGTTTGTATCCGTAGGACAGAAGACATTACTCCTATGAGGCAAGATGAAAAACAGTGAAAGATCCGGAATTATTCCAAGATACGGTAGAATTGTACATTCCGGAGCTACAGCGATCATGGTTAATAAGGTAACCTTATCTAGTCTTACGGTATTCAAATATAATCCTCTTAAAGCAAATCAATACTTTTATTAGCGTCTTATTATTTAACGCTATTTCAATCTTACTGAACGTTGGATTAATACCAATTATTTCAAAAGAATCCGCATAACTCAATCTTTAATTCCAGTTAAAAGGAGCCTATCTTTTTAAAGATAATCGTAGAAGAAGTCGTAAAAGAACATGTGAATGGGATTTTTTCTAATTGTTAGATTAGAACTCCGTTATATAGCGGAATTCTTTTCTACTTTACTGGCATTGAAGAAGCCACTCCATTCCCCCTTCAAGTATATAAAAACCCTCTGAAAACATTCAGAGGGTTAAATCAATTATTTTACACCTTTCATCAATTTCTGGATCTTAGGTGAAAGTAGGAATAGTGCAATACTCAATATGATTGCCATACCTCCGATTGCCCCGAAGTACAGCGTTTCTGTTTCTGGTTTATAGAAACGAACAAGTTGTGCATTCAATGCTTGTGCGGCAGCTGAAGCTAAGAACCATAGACTCATAGTTTGAGCAGAGAAAGCTTCTGGAGCTAATTTAGTTGTGGCAGAAAGACCTACTGGTGATAAGCATAGCTCACCAAGCACAACGATAAAATAGCTAAGCACAAGCCATAATGGACTTACTAGTGAATCCTCTCCTCCCAAATATACAGGCAGTAGTATCACTAAGAATGATAAACCAGCAAACAATAGACCAAATGAAAACTTCTTCGGAATCGATGGTTGACGATTGCCAAGTTTCACCCACATCCAAGCAAATACTGGAGCTAATAGAATGATAAATAACGGGTTTAACGATTGGAACCAAGCTGGGGATATACTGATTCCCATGAATTCCAGTTCAGTTCGTTTATCTGCGTAAACTGCAAGGATGGTTGAACCCTGTTCTTGAATTGCCCAGAACATAACAGCTGCAATAAATAATGGAATGTAAGCGATGACTCTGGAACGTTCAGTTTGCGTTGTTTTCGGACTATAGTACATCACGATAAAGTAAATGGTTGGAACGACGATACCGAAGATACCTACTAAATTAATAAATACGTTTAATGTAAATAAGCCAGCAGGAATCGTAATACCTAAAATAATAGTAAGACCAACCACAACTAACCCTGCGATTAATCCATATTTCTTCTTCTCAGATGGCGCAAGCGGGTTTGGAACATAAGTACCAGCTAGACCAAGATTCTTTTTCTTAGTTAACATGAATACAACAAGACCTACGAACATACCGACAGCTGCAACCGCAAATCCCCAATGGAATCCTTTTGTTTCCATAAGCTTACCAACGATTAGCGGGGCAATGAATGCACCAAGGTTGATACCCATATAGAAAATACTGAAAGCTGCATCGCGGCGCGTGTCATTTTCGCTGTACATTTCTCCAACGACAGTTGAAACATTCGGTTTTAATAGTCCTGTTCCCACTACGATCAATACCATGGAAACAAAGAACATGGCTAAACTTCCTGGAAATGATAATGCAATATGACCAAACATGATGAATATCCCACCGTAGAAGACGGCTTTCGAAGTTCCGAATATCCTATCTGCCAACCACCCTCCGATTACTCCGGACATATATACAAGTGAACCATAAATCGACATGATTGCTAAAGCTGTGTTTTGCTCTAGACCCAGACCGCCTTTTGAAACCTCATAGTACATGTAGAATACAAGGATGGCACGCATTCCGTAATAGGAAAAGCGCTCCCAAAATTCTGTGAAGAATAAAGTGAATAATCCCTTCGGATGTCCAAAGAAACCTTTTTGAGGGACGCTATCCACAATTTTCTGTTTATTCAATGATGACATGTTACTACCTCCCTTATTCCTTTACTATAATATTTTAATATTTTAATAAAGTCAAAAATAGTTTGAAACCCTTTAATATAAACAAAAACATTTTTTGTTTTTCAAATATTAAGTTATTTTAAGATAATTAAAAATTTATTAAGGTACTGTAATAAATATAAAAATAAGCCCGCCATCCAATTTGAACGGCAGACTTATTCTCATTTTCATTACTTTATTATGTTTAAAAACACATGATAACATTTCAATCTCTTGATCTAGGTTTGTCACGTTAACATTTGACTCGTTTAAAATTTTTTTAGGGATGGTGCAGATACTTCCTCTCCAGTTACCATTGCTTGATCATTATGTGAATGAATTAACGCTGTTTTTCATGATTGCTCATCGAGCGATACAAGTATGAGTATGCGGATACCAACATCATCCATTTTATTTATCATAAATATTCCTTGTTCCTTCTCATAAAATCATCAGGTTTTAAAACAACTTTTACATGATCACATATATAGTAGAAAGTATCCTTATCACCAGAAAGAGAGGTTAATGTTTTCTTTAAGTTGATCTGATATGAAAAAAAATGTTGAGCATACGATTAATGAAGATCGGTCTTCAACCTCTACTGTGCTCCTTTATGACAGCATTTTTCCGAATTAACGGAACTAAAACGACAGACTTTGAAAAAGAGTAAGGGTTATAACTAATGTAGATAAAGAACCAGCAGACAGTAATGTTATCATTTTCCACCAGTTTATTTCCTTTGAAGGTTTTACAGCCTCTTTAGACACCGTAACCCATATAGCCATAGATACTATAACTAAGATAAAAATAACTTCTTTAGACATATTTGAGACCTCCATAATTTTTCTTAAGTAAACTTTCCTGGGTATTAATTCCAATTATTTCAAATCAGGAAGCATAACTCAATCTTTATTTCAGATAAATGGAGCTTATCTTAATACAAGTAAGCTCCGAGTTTATTGGAAACTATGATACTACTTTACAATCCTCTCTTCTAATTCGCTCTCTTGCTGCTAAAAAAACCAGACAAAAGATTTTTTGCCTGGGGTTACTTACTATCATACTGTTTTATCCAAACGTGTATCCATCAAATACCTTCAAACCTTCGTCATTCAATACTTGTTCTACCACTGAAGGTTTAAGTGGGCTTTTAGTAAATACATCTTTACAGGAAATCATTATGTTGTCACCTGCTATTTGTGCTAATTGATCGTGTGTAACGCTATATACTAATTTACCTAGATTTGACCAAACCATTGCACCTGAACACATTACACAAGGCTCGCAGCTAGTGTACAGGGTGTATTCCTCCAAATCAAATAGCTGATTCTCTGAACAAAAATCTCTGATTAGACCTATTTCTGCATGGTAGGTAGGATCTGAGTGGGTATGTACTTTATTCTCAGCAGCTTTTACAATTTCATTGCCTTTAACCAGGATTGCACCAAAAGGTTCGTTTCCTTCTGCTCTTGATTTTGAAGCTTGTTGGATAGCTATTTTCATGTAATATTCATCGTTGTACGTCATAGAAGCTCTCCATTCCCTGTTGAATTATCCCTCATTATAAAGGAAGTACATCTCACTTGCCATCCTTCTCTAAACAAACGCCTCAAATCTCCCATGTCATAAATGAATGAAAGAAATTCCGATGAATTACTATCAATTGGTAGGCTAGTATCCCAAGTCTTAACCTTATCTCCAATAACAAATTGACTACCTGTATATTCGTTGAAGATTGTATTATTTGTGTACTACAAATCTATTTATAGATAAGCTCCGATTTTACTGGAAAATTTGAATTCAAGATATCCTCAGATTTTGAGCTAAGCCACCTGTAGTTTAAGAATTTTTTTTACTTCATTCTCAACGACCTTGAATACCTTAGAGTATATTCCTTTTACATTATCTCGTTGAACTTCACTGTTTTTAATTGGGTATGCAAGTTTCCAACCACGATAGCCTTTTTCTTCTCCCTCATACAAAATTCCTGATATAAAATTTTGCGTACCATTAATCCTTTCCGCTTCTTCTTCATAAGACACGGGATTTTCTAAATCTTGAAAAGGTATAGTATTTGCTCGCGAGCCTACAAAGAAGAATGGAATGTTTTTACTCTTATACATTTCTACATATTTTGATTTTGAAGCATCAGATAAATGGTCTTCCATAATGAATACTGCATCATACTTTCTTAAGTTTGAATGATGTAACTCACTTAGAGATAATTCATTAAAATTTATCTGTTCCTCTCTAACATTAGGTTGTTCACCAACAACTGCAATCTTTAACAGCACGCCATCATATGGCTCTTCTTTTACATTATTCGTTTGACAAGCACTCAAAAGAAATAACATCAATGTTAAAATAGTTAAAAGTAATTTTTTTGATTTTATAATAACTACCCATCCTCTCATCTTCTACACACCAACATATCATTTTGACTTTACTGAACTCTACTGTCCAATTTGTTTGAGAACTTCAGAATCCATATACACCTCCCATTAACTGACCTTTTACTAGCTAAAACAAAATAGAGCGTAATCCTTTTAGATTAACGCTCCTATATAATAGAAGAGTGTTTATGTATTTATTTCTTCAAGAACGCTCTAATAATATAAATAACAGCTATGATAGGTATTACCGTAACAAAAATCAACATTATAGAAGCAGCACCCATATCCATATAATCCCCTATTTCATTACCATTTAAATGATTGAGAATTTACTAAATTAAATGTAACAAGCACTAGCCTATCCGTTAGCTAAAGAAAAATCACAAAACATAAAGATATAATTGCTGCTATCTTTGCGTCCTTCCTGACTGTGGTTCTTATTGTGGGTACCCATCTTATATTTCCAGACAGGCTAATCAATCTTGCAATCAAAAACAAAATGAGAAAATACATAAAAAATAAACCAATCATAAAATCACCCTTACTGCATTGTAGATAAAATTAATTCAAACGGCTCCGTGAGCACAATAAGTGATACCAAAATTTTAGCTATCGCTTCGATTTAACGGAACAATAGATTAATTTCCATATTCTTGAGTTTCCCGCTAATCTGAAGACTTGATTCCAAGGTATATCTTGAAGCAGATTTTAAATTAAAGCACCCGTTAGTTTAAAGGATTAACAACGGTGACGGTGAACTCTATAATAATTAATGGGATTTTTTAGTTTTAAAAACTAAAGGAGGATTCTAATGAAAAATATTTTCGAGATCAAGCATACAGATGAAATATTAATTCGTATCGATAACTTAAATGTAAATTCACAACCAATATGGGGTCAAATGGATGTTTCTCAAATGTTAGCTCATTGCTCATCTTTCCAAGATATCGCATTGGGAGATTCTTTCCCTAAAAGAGGTTTGTTAGGAATATTAGTAGGTAGATTTGCAAAACCCATCTTTTATAATGACAAACCTTTGGAGCACAATATGCCGACTATTCCAACCATTTTAATTACATCTAAAAGAGATTTTGAAGTTGAAAGAGAAAAACTAAAACAAAAAATAATAACATTTCAAAAGAATGGACCAGAGTCCTGTACAGATCATCCACATCCTTTTTTCGGAAAACTTTCTTCCCACCAATGGGGAAAAGGTATCTACAAGCATCTTGACCACCATTTAAAACAATTTGGAGTTTAGTAGCAGGAGTTTAAATATACCGGACTATCTTAAACTATTCTGCTTTGCCAATAGCCCTGATATTCCTTATGCTTAATAAAAAAGAGCTAGGACTCTATTGATCAATCGCTACGATACAATGGAAGGCTTGATTTTAAGGCCTTTTGTTAAAATCATTGTCTTAGAGTTAACGTGCACCTCTAATCTGCTTTAACTTTTAAAAAACTCCTTGCACCCGAGTATTAACAAATTGCTTTCTGTATACGTTTTTTTGTAATCTTCCAATGAGATGTATGCCAAATAATTTGTTGTTTATCTATGAGTAGTAGTTGTGGTGATTTGTGAGGTATGTTTGTAACCTTTGCAATCTCATTAGAAATTCTTCTGCTTTCAACAACCTTTACCATATAACAGTCCACTATTCCTCCCCCTACCTTTTGGAAGTTCCTCAAGTGTTTGAAGGCTCTAGAACTAATCATACAAGATGTGCTATGTTTAAAGACTAATACCGGCGAATGCATCGATTGTCTCCACAGATCCCACCAATCTTCAAGAGATGTCAATTCATGAATAGAGTTCATTTTCATTCCTCCAAAAAGTTAATCATTCCTACTAGTTCTATCGATTACTCCTATTATCAATCATGGAACCAAGGACCAAACCTAATAGGATACCCAACATAAGACTAATCGCTAGTTGATTCACAGCTATCCCTATGCTGGTGCCCATGATAAACCAAGAGCAATTCCTAACCCACGGTACTTTGATTTCGTTTTCACATTATTCTCCCTACAGCTTTATTCATTGAACTAAAAGCTACATTACATTAGATACGATTTCATGCTGGAAACGTTTCAAAAATTTGTTCCGTCATAAAAATTAAGTGATAGCCGCTTTACAGCTATCGCTCCGAGATTAATTAAGGCGCAGTATCAAGATACCTTCCTTAAAACCATTACGGTTCTATTACTTGATAAGATCTCTTTTAATAATTGAATACATATATAAATCATCAAACTTACCAAGAGTATATTCATAGCTCCTGAGTAAACCTTCTTTTGTAAAACCTAGTTTGCTAACCAATCTATGGGATTGAATATTAGTAGGCTCTATTAAAGCCTCTATCCGTTCTAAATGGTAGTGATTAAATCCATACTTAATAATAGTTTCTAGCGCTTCTGAGGCAATGCCTTTCCCCAATAATTTTTATTTAATTCAAATCCAACTTCAGCTTTATAATGTTTGGGCTGCATATTTAAATACCCGCAACTACCTATAACCTTACCTGAGTCTTTTAAAGTAACGCCCCACCTAATGCCTGTTCCTTCTTTTATTATTGAATGATACCAGTCGATTTCATCCATTACTTATTCAACACTTTGGGCAGGCGGTAACCCCATATGTTTTACGACTTCTTCATCGGACAAATAGTGATACATATCCAAAGCATCCTCTGCGACTACCTCTCTTAGTACTAATCTATCTGTTTCAATTATTGGATTGTGTTTTTCCATTCATGTTCCTTCCCTTAACATTGTTTTTCTATTTTCATGTTTAGCTTACAGATATAAAGAGGATACGAATCTATGTATCGATCTTCAGCTCTTGCTCCGAGATTGTGGAAGAATTAGGCTCAAAAGCTTTTTTATTAGTGTTTCCCCTCAGTTATGTTATTCACAATATTACTAGTAAACATCAGAATAAAAAAACTAAACAGCATAAGAGTGTTAGATACAACTAACCAATAGTTTTTAATCAGCGCCGCAGCTACGATACCAACTGGAGCTATAATAAATGTTATTAGCCAAAAAGGGCTAGCAACTTGAAATAATATATTTGGAATCCAAACACTCACACTTAAAATCAGACTAGATATAGCCAATACCTTAAAAAAATTTTCTTTGTCCATAAAACCCCACCTATCTTTATATCTAAACTGAATCTTGCATTTACCTGCCAGTTAGTAAAAAACAATCCACTCTATTAGACAAATGCTCCGAGATTACAGAACAACATACTCAACCGTTATTCATATTCCTAGCCTCTAAATATAAAGTTTAATAGAAATTAAATCAATATCCGCATAATTAACGAACCCAAATTTTACTCTATTACTTATGTAGGTAATTTCGTAAATTTAGACTTATAAATCTATAACTGAATTCGATTTAAATCATATGTTTTTTTGAATTTGAGTATCTAGGAACCAGAAATATTCCTACCATAAACATTACAAAGGAAAGTCCACGTATAACATCATAATAGTCATTTGTTCTAAGAAAAGAAATGTTTATAATCATTACAATCGCCCCTAATATAACCATAGATATTCCTAGTCCTTGCCTCACCATTAATACTCACCCCATTTTATTCGGTAAACTTCACTGCAAACGTATCTCATTTACTAAAACATCTAGTATCCTAGTCTCCCAGATAACTACTCAAATCTCTAATACCAATTATTTCAAATTATTATTCATAACTCAATCTTTAATTATAAATAAAAAGAGCCTATCTTATTACAGATAAGCTCCGATTTAATCGAACAACATAGATTTAAAGTGAGTTTATATCAAAAAACAAGTCCGATGATGGTGAGAAGTAAATTCTTTAGGATTCACTGATGCTAGTGGTTTAGTTGACTTCCTGGTGATGCCAACATTCAACGCCTCCCCTTCTCCTCCTAGTGATTAAACCACTAAAACACTTTACGCTGATAGATGCGAATAGAGAGAAGACAGGAGAAGCCATATAAAACTACAACATAGATTCCTATCCCTATAAATAAGGACGGGCTTGATGTTGTTAGGATAAGGTGAACGACCTGCCTAATCCGATCATGTAAATTCGGAATTACGAAATTAATTGTAAGTAAATACAGACCAAATAATCCAATAAAGCCCACGTAAAGATATTGGGTTTTAAATTGATAACTAAACGGTAATAGAAAAGAGGCTGTTGTGAGAACAATAGTGAACATGAGCAGATAGTCCTTCCATAAGGTGAACTCACCGTGAAAAACAAGTTTTCCAACTAATAACGCCAGCGCCACCATACATGTAAACAATACGAAGACCACATATTTCGAACCAACGATTTGTTTCCTAGTGTACGGTAAAGAGTTTAGAAACATATGTATGTTCGATTTCTCATCCAAAGAGATAGCACTCATAAAGATCGAGAGGCAGAATATAAGTCCTGGATAGATAATTGAAGAAACCCCAAGAGCTGAATATCCACATAACATTAGCATAAGAAGCGCCAACACGTTCTTTTGCATCACAATATCTTTACGAACTAAGTTGACCATGTGATGGTTCCCCCTTCTTCGTAAAAAACATAATATCTTCAAGCGTCGGTTTTTCAATAAGGACCGTTTCCCCGAACATCTCTTCCACCTCGCATTTATGATCGGTTAAAGCCACAAACCCAAATGAAGATTTCTGAATGGCTACAAATTCTCGTTCAGTTTCCTGATCAAGTAGCTCAATCCCGCCTTTGACAATGGCATATTCTTCGCTGATTTCATTAAGATCCTTCGTAAAGATATGCTCACCGTTGTGAATAAAGGTAATATAATCCGCAATCGTATCTAAATCTGTTGTGATATGAGTGGAGAAGAAAATCGTCTTTTCTCCATCCAACATCAGTTGTTGCAGAATCTCAAGCAGCTCTCTTCTGAAAATCGGGTCGAGTCCTGATGTAGGCTCATCCATTATTATGAGCTCTGCATGATGGGATAAAGCAATGGCTAAAGAAGTTTTCATCATCATGCCTTTAGAAAAAGTCTTGATCGGTTTTTTAAGTGGAAGTTGAAAGGTTTTTACATACTTATAAAACAGATCATCATCCCACATATTGTACGCCCTTTTAACTATACCCTTCATTTGAGCTAAAGTAAGTTGTTCATAGAAGACGTTTTCATCGTAAACAAAACCGATTCGCTGTTTAATTTCTTTCTCTCGTTCCTTATAAGATGAACCAAACACAGATACATTCCCACTATCTGGCTCGAGTAAGTTCATCATCATCTTAATCGTAGTGGACTTCCCAACCCCGTTTCCACCGATAAATCCATGCACAAACCCTTTTTTAACGGTCAGCGAAAAATCCTTCAGTGTAAATCCATCAAATGATTTTGTCACATTGTTCAGTTCTACCACAGGTTCCATTATTCTTCCTCCCTGTACAAAATAGTAAGCAATTCCTGTAACTCAGTAAGTGGAAGACCAATATCTTTGCTGTTTTGTACCGCTGCTGATAGCTGCTCTTCAATCCCTCTCATCTTACCTTCCTTAATCATCTCGTCATTTTGATCCGACACAAATGAACCTCTTCCTACTACAGAAAAAATAAAACCTTCCTTCTCAAGCTCTTCATAGGCCCGTTTAGTCGTAATTAGACTAACGTTCAACTCTTTTGCCAACTGTCGCATTGATGGTAGCAAATATCCCACCTTAACTTCATTAGAGAGAATCTGATTTTTGATTTGGTTGTAGATTTGTACATACATGGATTGTTTCTCTCGATTTGAAAGTATAATTTTCATTCCAGAACCTTCCTTAAATTGTATACAAGTCATTATATACAATATATACAATATATACAATGATTTCAAGTAAAAAGAATTGTTAGGTAAGAGTGTATTTTTACAATTAGTGTAAAATGAATATTGCATAATAAATGAGCCACTTATGCGCAAAATTAAACCACCAATTGCGGAAGATTGAGCCACCGTATGCGTAATATAGAGCCAAAAACATATTTTCACGATAAATACCTCCGGTATACTTAAGTAACATGCTTAAAAAGCATGACACTTGTGTAGAAGGAGGATTTTTTTATGGTTAATTATCGGAAGATTCTGGGGATGGAGTTCGATGGTATAAGCCAGAGGACCATCAGTTCCAGCACCGGCCACTCGCGAAATACTATTGCTGAAGTTATCCAGCGGGCTAAAGAAAGAGGGTTAAGGGAGTTAGAGGATTCCATGAATAATCAGTGGCTTGGGACTTACTTGTTCCCTGAGAAACAAGCGATTGAAAAGGGATACTGCCCCGTTGATTTTGAGTGGGTTCACAAAGAACTTCAAAAGAAAAATGTCACCCTGACGCTTCTGCATAACGAATATGCCAGTGCAGCTAGAGAAGATGGAAAAGTCCCTTATGCCTATCGAACATTTGCTGAAAAATATGGGAACTTCGCAAAGAAGCATAAGCTAACCATGCCAATCAGAAGAAAGCCAGGCGAGATCTTAGAGGTGGACTGGGCAGGAACGACGCTTAAGATCATAGATAATTCGACCGGCGAGGTTATACCAGCGTATGTATTCATTGCAACCCTTCCCTATAGTCAGTTGAGTTATGTAGAGGCATTTCTTGATATGAAATCAACTTCCTGGCTGCGTGCACATATTCATGCATTCGAATATTTTGGAGGCGTTACCGAGGCTTTGGTACCTGATAATTTGAAGACGGGCGTGACTAAGCCCCATCGGGGCGATCCAATGATCAATGAAGCTTACCGGGAATTAGCCGATTACTACCGGGCGGTTGTGGTGCCCAGTCGCGTCAGAAAGCCGAAAGACAAAGCGAGTGTAGAAGGAACTGTCGGATACATATCAAGGCAGATCATTGCATCACTACGAAACTATCAGTGTTTTCATCTAGAGGATTTAAATGCACGAATCTTTGAAAAGCTGGAAGAAATCAATACGATGAATTTCCAAAAGCGCGAGGGTTCTAGGTCCAAAGTGTTTGAAGAAGAGGAGAAGAGCCACCTTCATCCTCTACCTCCAACACGGTTCAAGATGACGGAATGGGCGACTGCCAAAGTTCAACCGAACTACCACGTTCAAGTGGACTATAAGTTCTATTCCGTCCCCTATGAATACGTCCGCGAGGATGTCGATGTCCGAATCACTGCGGATGTAATTGAATTGTACTTTAAAGATGTGCGGATTGCATCCCATCCACGTAAACAAAAAACAGAAGATTCATATGCCACAAATCCGGATCACATGCCAGACCACCATCGGCTTTATCTCGATCACAATCCAGAAAACAACCGGAAATGGGCAAGGACTGTCGGACCGAATACGGAACGACTAGTTGAACATATCTTGAAAACAAATATCGAAAAGAAAGCTTTGAATATATTGAACGGGTTGAGAAGTACAGCCTCTAAAAGAACGGAATCTGAGCTTGAGGAAGCGACCAAGACCTTACTGGAGATATCCTCCCATCCCACTGTTGCCGTTCTTAAAAGTATCTTGGAGAGGCAGAAGAAAAAGCAAGTGAACAAACAGCTAGTTGGAGAACCGCAAACAGAGGACTATGGTTTTACCAGAGGCGCTAACTATTTTGGGAGGGATAAAAAATGATTAACCAAGAAACCTTACGAAAGTTAATGGACATGAAGATGAGTGGAATGGCGGAGTTATATCAACTACAGAATGAAAATAAAGACTTCCAAGGCATGGATTTTGATGATCGTTTTAACTTATTGGTGGATACAGAATATGATCGCAGAAGATCGAATAAGCTGGACCGATTGATTAAACAAGCCACATTTGATGACTCGAGCGCAACCGTTGAACTGATCGAATATCACGCTGACCGTAAGTTGGATAAGCAGTTAATTTTAGAGCTGGCGTCCGGCACCTATCTTCAGAAGCATCATAATATTATCCTTATGGGCGCTTCAGGCAATGGAAAGACATGGATATCAAATGCTTTCGGCATTCAGGCCTGCCGGCAGTTCTACAAGGTGAAATATATCCGATTGCCCGAATTATTGGATGAACTCGCAGTTGCCAAACATGAGGCAGATGGAAGTTTTCGCAAACTGATTAAAAAGTACAGATCGATTGATTTATTGATATTGGATGAATGGCTCCTGAGTGAGCTGTCTCAAGATCAAGTACTCCACGTTTTAGAAATTATCGACCCGAGGCTCAAGCGGACTTCTACCATCTTTTGTTCCCAGTTCTCACCCGAAGGGTGGCATTCCAAACTCGGACAAGCCCAGGTAGCTGATGCGATTCTTGACCGGATTGTCCATGACTCTTATAAAATAATAATCGATGGCCACATATCAATGCGTGAAAGGCATAGTTTAGTCGCTCCTCGTTGACCATATTAAAGAAGAGAGTCACTAGTGAAATTTACCCGGTGGCTCTCTTCTATGCATTCACTGGCTCCATTCTCCGCAATTGATGGCTCAAAACTTCGCACAAGTGGCTTTTTCGTTCCGCATTACTCATAAAATTGACTCTTTTACCTTATTCAATCAAAGTATCTCATTCAAATGGTAGAAAATATCGGGTTTACCTAAGAAAAATGCCTGGTCTCAAAAGTCATATAACTCTTCAATACCATCGCCTTAATTTTTCTGCATGTATAATCAATCTATACCAATTTGCCAGAGGGTTTAAGAGAACTCAACCTTTTCTTCAACAAAAAGAAGCCTATCCTTATTGCAGATAAGCTCCGAGTTTCTTGAAGACTCGTTATCAAAATAATCTACTAAAGTTAAATAAGATTTTATCTGAGTTTCACACTATAATACCTCATAGCTTTTGGTATACCCTTGATTTCAAAGGCTTCATCTAATATTAAATTTCTTAACCTGTACTCAATATACTGATCACCGATATATTGATCTAGATGTCCGATGACCTCTCCAATAACTCGGGCTGATTTCATAAATTCATCATGCTCTTGCTCGTTATGTAACCTTTTGGCTACATTAATTATATAGTCATCGTAATAGGCTTCATCAACACTGCATATCTCACTATTTTTCCAAATCCTAAGAACTTCTTGTTTAGTAGATAACGCTTCCCATTCCTCCTCAAATTGTTTCCTTTCCTCTTGAGACAACGGCGAAATCTTCCTATTGTTTTTATAAATCAACTTTAATTTCTCAGGTGAAATTTCTCCTGTATGTAACAAAGTATATTTCGTATCTGTTGTATCGAATAAATCTTTGAATTTTGTAGTTGCATTTATTAAAGATACATCATTAGTTTTTTCTTTTAAAAGATAGAGAACGTACCTTAGAGCTGTTTGTTCATGTGCGTTATGACCCATCCAGATAATAATGGGCGTATTTTCAGGGATAGCGCTAATTTTTAAAGTCGTATCGTTGAAATTCTCTTGATAATTATCTATATCTTCATCATCAAAATTTATATGGTTCTTTAACCATTCATACCTTTTTCTAAGACCATTCTTTTCATGTAAACGCCACACTGGACCAATAGATAACAAATCCGAAAAGGAAATGATTTTTTCGGTATCTTTTAACTTCATTTTTTTAAAAACTATGTTTAAACTTCCTGAAAGAGAAGCACCAAAAACAATATGAACTGCTTGATGCCGGGTTACATCTTCCCTGTTGATTTGACTTGTTTTATACTCCAGAAACGAGTTACAAGCCTTTTTCAAATCCTTCTCCAATTGTGTATCAGAATCTTGCTCTACTTCTTCAACCATATTAATCCGTAATAAAATTTGAAATAACAATGATTTCACTTCTTGTTCAGTAGAACTTTCTACGATTTTTTTAAATTCATCAATCAATCTAGTTGCCTCCATCCCATTTCTTCATTAATAATTAAGCTTACCTTATTACACAAAAAGCTCCGAGATAATGGAACAAGCTGCTTCATCCTATTAATTTGATTACTGTTTAAAAAAGATCCATATTAGTCTAAGCTAACTTGTAATACTTTGTTTAAACACTAAGTTTTTTCTCCTGTACACACTGAGCACGATGCCAAAGACTATGGAGTGCATTATTGTTGGCGTTAATCCATAACTGATAAAAGGCAACGAAACCCCTATTATCGGAAGGAGACCAAGGGTCATTGCAATCGAGTAGAGAAATTGAACCGAGAATAAGCTTAGACCTCCTACAACAAGCATCTTTCCGAATGAATCATTTATTCTAAAGGTGACGTAGATCATTCGAGTCATCAACATAGCTAGAACTATAAATAGAATAATTCCTACCATCCAACCGAAATGATAGGTAAGGCTTAGAAAAACAAAATCAGTATGGCCTGTTGGTATAAAAACTTGTTCCCCTCGTTGGCCGAACCAACCTGCAGCCTTTAATAATTCCTTCGCCTGCAAGTACATATAACCACTAGAATTTGCATATTCGGTTGGATTTAAATAACCCAAGATTCTATCTTGCTGATAATCATCTAGATTTCCCCACAATAAATATCCTGCTGAGAATATGACAGCTAGACTACTTACCGCTAACAGCAATATTCTTTTTTTGCTTATGTCACTAAACCAAAGCAGAACAACTGTCATTGCGCTAAAGACGAAGATTGAATTAGGATCGAGGACAACTAAAAAAAAGAAGATTGGCACAGAACATAAAAGAATAAACTTCCAATAAGATACCTTGCTACTTATGATTAAAGCTGAACATCCTACATAAAAAAGTAAAAGCGTTTGTGTACTGTCAATCCCGAATGGACCTATTCGTAATACTGGAGTGCCATTCGTATATGTTGTTGGAAACAGGACTAAAAGAGTTAAAACAAATAGACCCATGAGATAAAAAAACCATCTCCACTTATATAATTTTCGATAATCAAAAAACATAAGCCCAGTTATTATCGTTACACTAATAACAGAAAAAATGATTTTCCTTTCAAAATAGTAACTTAGGTCTAAATTCCAAAACATCAAAGGCAAAAAACTCAATCCAATCGTAACGACTAGTAAACTAATAAGCCACCAGTCTGTTTTTGGACGATGAAGTTTATTTAAACGTTGGCCAAGCTGAACGGGGCTCCCCATTTGCTTAATAGCTACTCTTTCAGCTTCTTCTTCCTCTATCCCTGTTTGAACCAGTCTTTTTTTCTCAGTATTTATATGATGATTTAGCTCATGGGAAATCATTTCTTTCGCTTCTATGGCTTTTATTTGTTCCTGTACCTTGCCTAAGAAATCATACTTTTTGTCACTCATACTTCATAGTTTCCAGTCAAATTACTAAGTTTAAGAACGCCTCTAACTCTTTTGTTTTCAATTTTCTTCAATACTTTTCTACCCTTACTCGTTAGTTTATACATTTTTGAGTAATCGCTACGCCACCTTACGATTAAGTAGTTTTTTTGTTCAAGAGCATGTAGAACTGTATATAATAGTCCTTCCTCATCTTCAAACTTCAAAATTCCTCTGCTACGCAATTGTTTCGCCACGTCATGACCCGTTTTCTCTTCCAGAAGCAGCTGTAATACTGCGAGAAGGATCATTTCATCATCTTCCACTTCTTTCTCTATCTTTTTGTGTATTTGATTCCTATCATCCTCTGTGAATTCCAATTGACTAAAGCATGTTGTTTTCATCGATTTCTTCAAGTTCTTTAGCCTTTCCTCCATCAGATCATTCCTCCTAATTGTTCCTTAAGCAATTGCTTAGCTCGTTTCAATCTCGTTTTAACCGTGTTACTATTTTGATCTGTCACGCTACTTATTTCTTTAATCGACATCTCTTCAAAATAAAAGAGATAAATGACCTCTCTATAATGAATTGGGAGATCCATGACAGCTATGACCAGCTCTTCGTCTTCTTCCTGTCGAATAACTGAATCTTCCACACCAGATTCTCGTGCTGGAGTAAGAGCAACTTCAACTTCAGAAGGAATCACTTTTCTTTTGTACCAGCTCTTAAGATAGTCTTTGCAATGATTAATGGCAATTCTCCAAACCCAGGTCTTCATTTTCGAATGTTGTTTGTAGGTATGTAAATTCTTATAGCATTTCACAAAGACCTCTTGAGTCAAATCTTCGGCTATTGCCTTGTCTTTTACATAGGAATACATCAGATAGAGAATTTCTTCTCCAAAGTTTCTCATCATCTCGTCTATTAAATTATTTTTATCAGCCGTATCAACTATATTTTCAATGTACTCTTCCACTTTTCACCCTCCCTTACATTAGACGATGTACCGACTTGAAAGTTTTTGAAAAATAGTTATTTACTAAAAAATCTATTCGTGAGTTAAATTAACATTAAAAAAGGCAATCTCCATAATGAAAATTGCTTTTTTTATATCCAATTAAAGCTCCGATTAAATGGAAGACTAGACTTCAAGATATCTTCGATACTTAAAATAAGTCTTCTTTGAAACCTCGAACCATTTTCATAAGCTCCACTATATGATGATTAGAAAGATCTTGATTTTAAGATTTTTCAAAAGCCCACTCATATAACCATTTAAAAAATGTTGCAAAAAAAGAGATGCCAATTATACTTACAACTGTCTGCTTATGTGATAAGAACAACACATTCCATATTGATAGGCCAACAATCATGAATAAGAAGAACTTAAAATAACTTAACACTTTCACCACCTCTATTTTTCACACTAAGATTTGATACACAGACTTCAATATTTTCATTTCGTTTCCAATACATTTACGAAAGAAGGTCCTACTTTGTTTCAACCTGTCTATTATTTGATAACTGATCCTTCTATATAAATACTCTAAACAAAAAAAGAGAGCCAATTCTTTGTTAAAGAATCGCTCCGATTTAATAGAACAATGGACTAAATTCAATATTCTTGAGTTGCGCTCGATTGCCGTGTTGTGCTTTTTATAATGTCGTAATAAGGGGTCCTTCATTTGTAAGAATAACCGTATGTTCGTATTGAGCCACAAAGCTTTCATTGGTTAAGAAAGTCCATCCATCTTCAGATTCGAAAACTTCCTCTTCAAATGTAGAGATCATAGGCTCAAAGGCAATTACCGCACCATCTTTCAAGATTTCATCATCCCAACTAGCGAAATAATTAAAAATATGTTTAGGTTCTTCATGAAGCGAACGTCCAATACCGTGCCCAGTAAGATTTTTTATTACTGTTAAGCCATGGCGTTTCGCTACATTGTGGGCAGCCTTTCCGAGAGCACTTTTTTTTGAACCTGGCTTTGCCTGCTTAAGTCCAGCATGGAATGCCTCTTTAGAAACGTCACATATTTTTTGTAATGCCGCGTCTCCTTTCCCTACTACAAATGAAATTCCAGTATCTGCGTAATATCCGTTTTTTGAACCTGAAACGTCTATATTCACTAAATCTCCTTCATGGATGACCCGTTTTCGCTTCGGAATCCCATGCGCCACTTCATTATTTATACTAATACACGTATACCCAGGAAAATCGTATTCTCTTTTTGGCGCAGATTGAGCTTCTGCCTTTTCAAACATCTCTCTTGCAATTTCATCGAGTTCTTTTGTGGTAATTCCGGGTTTCGTACTATGGACCAATTCATCACGAATCGCTCCACAAATTTCACCAATTATTTTCAATCCATCAAAATCCTTTTTAGTTTTTGCAACCATTGATTTCCCCACTTTTTAATGTATTTTATGATTAGTATTCCATTTAGTTTCTAGCATGATTACAGCCATTGAATTGAACCAGGTCAGCCATCTTTTTGATCCACCTCTGCCATCATATTGATCCACTTGAGACAAAGCTGATCCAGCCTCCTATATAATAAAGAAGCACCTTAACGGTGCTATTTTTATTATGTAGGAGGTTTTTCATGGTTAAATATCGAGAAATTCTAAGGCTTCATGCGCAGGGAGTCACACAAAGGGGGATCGCTTCTAGTTGTGGTCATTCAAGGAATACAGTGAGAGATGTTATTAAAAAGGCTGAGGAAATAGGTGTGGTGTGGCCACTGGAGAAGGATGTGACAGATTTAGATTTACTATCCATTCTCTTTCCGGAAAAACAACTTCCTTCTGATCATCGCCGCAAGCCAGATGGAGAATACATCCATAAGGAACTAGCGAAATCAGGTGTTACCCTATCACTATTATGGGATGAATACTCTCTCCAGTGCAGGGCTAATAACGAAATTCCATACAGTTACCGCCAGTTCTGCCGGTTCTACAACGATTACGCTAGGAAAACGAAAGCCACTATGCGTATTAAAAGGAAACCTGGAGAACAGATGGAAGTCGACTGGGCTGGCCAAACGATGTGTCTTACAGATCATTTAACAGGAGAAGAAATCCCTGTCTATCTCTTTGTTTCCGCACTTCCGTGTAGTCAATATGCTTATGTCGAAGCTTTTTTATCCATGAACAGTGAAAGCTGGATTACAGCCCATATTCATTCATTTCAATTCTTTGGAGGAGTAACAAGAATTGTCGTTCCAGATAATCTAAAAACAGGTATTGTGAAAGCGTCTCGTACTGAGCCCATCATTAATCCCAGTTATCAAGAAATGGCCGAGCATTATCAGACCACCATTATCCCAGCTCGAGTTCGTCATCCGAAAGACAAGCCTAGTGTAGAAGGTATTGTGGGTCATATATCAACCTGGATTATTGCTTCTCTCCGCCATGAGAAGTTTTTTACTCTCGCAGAAATAAACAAGGCGATTAAAGGTAAATTAGAAGAGATAAATACGAAGCCTTTTCAGAAAAAAAGTGGAAATAGGCAGCAAGCATTTTTAGAAGAAGAGAACTTCGCTCTCATGCCCCTGCCTACTTCACCGTATGAGATGGCGAGCTGGGCAAAGACGGTTGTCCAACCCGACTATCACATAAAAGCTGATGCCAAGTTTTATTCTGTTCCTTATGATTATATCAAATGTACGGTGGACGTTCGTATAACAAGAACGATTATTGAAGTGTTCTATAAAAATGCCCGCATTGCTTCTCACAAAAGAGTGATTGGTAAAGGTGATGCCTATCAAACGATACCAGATCATATGCCTAGAAAGCATCAGCAATATTTAGAGTTTGATAGAGAGTATGTCTGTAAATGGGGCGAGTCCGTAGGACCTTTCACATCATTAACAATTGAGAAAATTTTCGAATCTTATCCCTCCGAAAAGCAAGGTTTAAAGGCAACCTTCGGTTTAATCAAGTTGGCCGATAAATATTCAATTGAACGTGTTGAACTGGCTTGTGAAAGAATCCTTTCTTACACACCGCGACCTAAACTGAAGAGCATACAGACGATATTAAAAACCGGACAAGATAAATTACCTAGCGAGAAAACGTTGAGGAAATCTATTAAACAAGAAAATGAGAACGCTTACGGTTTCACACGTGGTGCGAACTATTATGGAGGCAAGGATTATGACAACCGATAATACTTTAACGAAGTTGAATGAAATGCGAATGTCTGCGATGGCAGATACTTTTAGAGATCAATTAAGGAACCCTGAATACCAAGAGTTATCATTCGAGGATCGCTTCGGTTTATTAGTAGATATTGAATGGTCACGCAGACAAAATAGTAAACTCGAGCGTTTGATAAAAGCAGCTGAACTACGGGATACTCAAGCATGTATTGAAGATATTACGTATTTTTCTGACCGAAGGTTAGATAAGGCACAAATCTTGCGCTTGGCGACCGGAAACTATATTGAAGAACATCATAATATCATATTAATGGGGGCTTCTGGGAACGGAAAAACTTACTTAGGATGCGCATTTGGAAACGCAGCATGTCGTCAGTTTTATAAGGTGAAATACATTCGACTGCCAGACTTACTAGACGAATTAGCCATCGCCAGAGGCGAAGGAGTTTATAGAAAGGTCATGGCAAAATATAAAAAAGTAAATCTACTTATATTAGACGAATGGCTTCTAACTCCGTTAAACGAAACAGAAGCGAGAGATCTTTTGGAAATTGTGGAAGCACGTCACCAACAAGGGTCTACTATTTTCTGTTCTCAATTTGATCCGCGAGGCTGGCATGAAAAGATAGGTGAAAGTACACTAGCTGATGCCATCCTAGATCGAATTGTTCACGATTCATATAGTATTGTCATTGACGGTGAAAAATCTATGAGAGAACGTTACGGTCTACAAAAATAGTATTATAGCCACTATCATTTATGATAGTGGCTCACTTATGGCACGAGTGGATCAAAAAGATGGCAGAGGTGGGTCTAACCCATGTCCTTCTTCAATATGTTAAACCTTTGTAGTAAACATAATTTCTTGTTGCATCTATCAATATTAAGTTTCCCTTTCCTAAAAGAAAGCTCTTTTTCAACTCTACTGCTCCGTCAGTTTCCTTCCGCTTATGTTATAAAGGGCTAATGCTCTATTGAACAATCTCCCCCCTTTACTTCAATATAACAATTTAATCAGCTCTTTATTTTTCCATAATCTTCAAAATTTTAATTAGTGATATTCCCAAAAGAATACTTTCAGTTCTTTAGGATAATTACACTATTCACTTCATGTTTATTATCCGACAAGATATAGCAATTTTAAGGATATGCATTTTTCAATGCTGAGTTGTTGATCTATTCTTTCTCTCTGTTGATAACATATGGACTCCAACAGCAATAAGCAGTAAAAAGCTTAAATTTATTATGCGGTAAATCAAAGCAACTCCATCAAATATATCTAGTTGTGACCGTCAAGTAGAATGACACAAGTTCTGCTGATCAATTTGAAACACTTTGTTCACCAAAAATCGTTTTTCTATGCTTCATTCTCCAACTGTCTTCATTTAAATGAATAATCTCTACTCGATGTAAGATTCGGTCCAAGATAGCTGTCGTAATCGCTTGGTCGCCCAATAGTTCTCCCCACTCTTTTGGCCCCTTATTTGACGTTAATATGATCGAAGTTTGATTGTATAGGTTGTTAATCAGATGGAAAAACATATTCGCTTCCTGCTTATTCATCGCCATAAACATCAAGTCATCTATGATAACTAAATCTGCTTCTCTAATTCGCTTCATCCTTGTTTTCGATTTCCTCGTGATTTCTTCTGTCTTTAATGCTTGAATAAGATCTCCCATGGTCGTGAAAATCACCTTATAACCTTGATTTAATGCTTCAATACCCAGACCTATCGAAAGGTGGGTCTTTCCGACACCTGGCGGTCCAAGAAAAATAATGTTATAGAGTTGCTCAATCCATGTTAAATCTTTTAATTGATTTAACTTCTTACTACTTAAGGATTTTTGCTCTTTTACGTCATAATCATCGATCGTATTATGGAAAGGGAAGGTAGCCCAATTAAAACGTTTCTCCAGCTGTTTCTCATCTCTGCGATTTTGTTCATAGGTGGCTAGATCCAGGAGAAACTGAGTAAAGGATAAGTCCTTTTTCTCAGCTTCTCTGATCAATTCGGACAACTGATTTGCCGTCTCAGCTAGTCGTAGAGACCTTAGTAAATCTTGTACTTGCTGGAACTGACTCAATTTGCCTCACCTTCTTCCAATAAAACCGTATAGGTATCTACGTTTCTTTTTTGTGCTTCTGTTTCCATCATCCAACCAGATACGCTGTTTAATGGCGAAACAATCTCAGCGTTATCATTCGTTGTCTCGTGATCCTGTCGTTGTCGCTGAAGATATAAAATGATATCGCTGAAATCTGTTGCACTGTATAAGTTTCTTTTTATACATTCTTGTAGAGCTGCCGTTAGAATCTGTGCGTTTTGTTGTTTTGTTTCTCTTAGGATCATGTGTAACTGATCGCGAATATATCGTGGATACTTCTCACGAAGTTTATCCAGGTAATCAAACGCCATTGTTGTTTCTTCAAACCGATTAGCTACGTTATCTATAAAGGCATCGATCCCTTTTGTACGATCTCTCGTATGCTGTCGATCTTTCATCAGCTGACCTTTGCCATCCGGGATCTGATGTTTGGCTAGAAGTTCTCCTGTCTCACGGTGATAGATTAAAAGATGTCGATCATCTGTTTCCTTGATTGAGACAGTTTCATATTTATGAAACGTTCCCAATGGAAGAGAGTACCTGTTAGACAAATACCGTATGGTATTGTCCTTACGCACGCTTCTTGTTATACTGGTTTCATAATTGTTTAGGAAATGGACATTTCCTTTGACTGGTCTTAAGTGTTGCTTTTCCAAGGAGAACACTTCGACCGGTCTTTTTTTTGTTGTATTGTGGATTTTATAGTTACCTGTTCGATGTAACCATTCCCACCCTTGCTCATTCCACGCATCAATATTCTGGAACACTCTATGTTTGGCGAAATTGTACTTGATAAACCCGACCACATTTTCGATCTTTCCTTTGCTTTCTGGATCAGCTTTACGACAAACCCGTAGGTTTAATTTCCTTGTTTCTCTATATTGCTGAAACTCTTTCGTCAAAATAAGATCGCCACCATTTTCGCTCACCACTATAAGGCTATCCTGGTCATAAACTAATTCTTTTGGAATTCCACTGAACCATTGAAACGCATTTTCATGTGCCTGAATGACATCTTGAGTGGTAAATGGTCGATCTAACCATTCCTGATATTTATATCTTGAGTTAGACAAAACAAAGGCAATAAAGTTTAGCTTCATTTCTTTATTATCAGATGTTTTTTGTTTTGTATGACCAAAATCAACTTGAATCTGCTGCCCCATGGGTAAATCAGGTATCGCTTCGTATTCTCTTGGTGACCTTTCTTTCGTTATTTGATAGTCTTTCCGTAACTCTCTTACGAAAGCACGAACCGTGCTCTCACCAACTTTAAGATCTTTGTGCCTCTCAATTAACCAATCTTGTACCTGGGCAGCTGTAAGATCAGGATGCTCATTCAACCAAGATAAGATTAACACCTTATAAGGGTCTAGAATCTTCTTTCTTGTTTGTAAGGATTCTACCCATACGGTCATGTCCGAAGGAGATTTCTTAAGGTGTCGATAGACAGTCGATCTTGATACTCCTAGCTTGTTTGCCACTTTAGACTTACTAAATCCCTGTTTGATTAGCTGTTGAATTTCCATATACATTTCCCACTTATCCACCTTTGTTCGGCCCTCCGCTGATCTATGATATAAACTATCTAATCATACAATGGTAGAGCTTTCTATTTAACTGGTATATTAGGGTAAATAAGTGTTTCATCTTATATTCCGAAAACTGTCTACTTTAGTTTAGCAGTCACACTAGTACACCGTGAATTAATACAGCAAATAATATAAAATACATTACAGTGCTTTTCATATTACTCCCCTCTTTTTTAATTTGCACAATTTTCAGCGATTTTGTGTAGATCAACCGTACCATATTATCCATTTTTTGTGATTTAATGATATGCTAAACTTCATTGAAATTTTCACTAAATGTAAAATACAAATTGTTTAAATAACAAAATCATACGAACTCAATCCTTACTAACCTGCCCAATTTTTTAATAAAGAAAAGGCGACTATTCTTATTGAATAATCGCTCCGAGATTGCGGAAGATAGAAAACCTTTAATGATGTGGGATTATAAAATTTTTGAGAACTCATTGTTCCTTTTATTCGATTTGTTCAATTTCTTTTGTATGAAAATCAATAGTATAGATCTTTTTTACTTTTACTTTGCCACTACTATGATCGTAAACTCTAATATAATATTTTGTTCCTTCTTCTTTAATAAAGTCTACGGTGTATTTCTGCTTTTCTTTGTCACTTAGTTTATTAAAAATCATAACTTCTGCATCATCCTTAGATAATTTGCCATTCTTTTCGGCTATTTCATCACTAACTGTTACTCCGCTCTCGACTTTTTTCTCAGAAACATTTCCTGCGCAGCTTACCAATCCAAATAGTAAAGTAGCCATTACAATGCCAAACGATGAGCTTCTCTTCATAGGAACACTCCTATCTTACAGCTTCTTTCCCTAAATCCAATATTAAGAAAACGCTCCGAGATAATGGAATAGCATTATTTTATAAACTGATCGCTAGGTAATATTGTTAAATCCTTTATAGAAATATTTTTGTCTTTATCTAGAAACCACTTTATTAAGTAAAAACCTAATGAATAGCCGCCCCAAAACGGTAAACCTTTATCTTTACTTCCGAACATATA
This sequence comes from Anaerobacillus sp. QJM3NY_17, assembly GCF_056173665.1. Classification (NCBI taxonomy): domain Bacteria; kingdom Bacillati; phylum Bacillota; class Bacilli; order Caryophanales; family Bacillaceae; genus Anaerobacillus; species Anaerobacillus sp. QJM3NY_17. The sequence continues at coordinate 2,393,862 of NZ_CM149685.1, forward strand.
TAAATCCGTTATGGTTCCTTTATCATCAATATGATTCTTATATGTACTTTCCCATATTGTTTTAGCTTGAGTTTCAGATAAAGCATCTTTATAAGGACCAAGATATTCCTCACCTAATCTTTCCTTCACAAAATGCTCTGCTAATCCTTCTAAAACCATTCGGTCCAGTAACGTTTCTCCATCTTCTTTCAGCCCTAATGCACTGATACGCCAATGGTGATGGTATTCGTGTGTTACGACAGATTTAATTGTTGAACGTACGTTTTCTTCTGGAAGAATCGCAAAACACATCTTTCCATTCCAATCCGTAAAAGCTGATACGCCATTAAGTTTTGATTTAACAAAATCATCATTTTTATCTAAAATGAACAACTCAAATTGTACAGGTCTATTTGACGGGTACTGTTTTTGCAAAAGCTCCAATTCTTCTTGTATGAAGTTTTCATAATCAAGCGATTTCATATTGGTCAATTGTTCTTCAAGTGAGACGATGTCATTGTTTAAATTAAACATTCCGAAGAACATCATCATTTCAAATTCTTCTTCATCAAATTTGAAAATATCCAAGAGAATCTCTTTCCTGTTTCCATTAGGAGATGATTTTACTAATGAAATAAATTTCTCCATATCAACAAGTCTATCTTTATTTATAACTAGACTATTTAGTTGGGTCATTGTTCTCCCTCCTTTCTCAAACAAAACTAGTTTCCAATTAAACTGCGCTAACCCTAGTTAGAGCGCTTACTTTTATTAAGCAATTGCTCCGATTACATTGAATACTGAACACTACTCTTTATCTTTCAGGTTTTTCAGTTCGCTTTCAAGGTTTTGAACCTTTTCCTTTAATTCCTGATTCGGTTGTATTAACCTTCTTCCTATAATGATTAAAGTACCTATAACTGCAACAACTCCGCCAATAACAGCCACTACTCCTAATAAAATAAGATCCAAGAAACCATCCCTCCTAAATATAGCTAATTCCCTATACGAAAAAGTATGGTTTTAGTTCCAATAACCTCTATTATCTCGAATTCAAGTCTTCAAGAAACCTGCCCGATTGTCGAACATCACTCAATTACTATCCAACGCTAAAATTAACATATTTTGGATTTTTTCTCCGCCATACTCAGTACTTTTCTATCTTATTCATTTTAATCAAACCAAAGATTCAATTCGTATCATACACACTGATTCGAAATCATCAACAGTAATTGTTATGTAACTAAGGGGTCTAATTATTTAGGTTTATACATAAATTTATTATTTTGATTTGGTTCGGGAACGGTTCAATCAAACCTCTATTACCTATCTTTAGTCTATCGTCTTAATACCCTTACACTCCAAAAAAGAAAGCGTTATCACTAAAGATAATTATGGTAATATATAGTTAAAACGAAATGGGGGACGTTATGAGCACGGTTGTTACACCTGAAAAGCACGTTAAGATCCAGAGAAGGAAGTGGCCATATTATCTACTTGGGGGAATTTCACTTTTACTGATCATTGCTATCGCTATAAGCTTCTGGTTTGTTCAAAGAACAGCTCCTGAGACAAAGGGGGAAATGATCCTATCAGGCTTGGAGGAATCTGTATCCATTTATCGAGATGATTCAGGTATTCCTCATATTGAAGCCTCTTCTACTAAAGATCTATTTATGGCTCAGGGATTCGTCACAGCTCAGGACCGCATGTTTCAAATGGACTTAAGTCGTCGGCAAGCTTCTGGAACTCTCAGTGAAGTCATTGGTGAATCGACAATTGATAAGGACAAATTCTTTCGAACGCTTGGTTTAAGAAGAGCTGCAGAAGATTCATTTAATGCCTACTCTCAAGAAGCGAAACAAATTCTTCAATGGTATGCTGATGGTGTGAATGCCTATATGACTCAAGCAAAAGAAGAAAACTCATTATCGCTTGAATTTACACTTGCGGGTTATGAGCCTAATGAGTGGGATCCAATCGATTCTCTTACAATCGGAAAATATATGGCTTTTGATCTAGGAGGACATTGGGAAGGTCAAGCCTTTCGTTATTATCTTCTGCAGAATTTCTCAGAAGAAGAAGCCGTGGACTTGTTCCCAAGTTACCCTGAAGAAGGCTCAACTGTGATTCAAGAAATTAAGGAAAGTAACCTTGATATGTCAAAAAGCTTTGCGAAATCAGTAATCCCAGATCAATATAATGGGAGTAACAATTGGGTCGTTTCTGGAGATAAAACCGCTTCGGGACAACCGCTTCTAGCCAATGATCCTCACCTGGGTCTTGGTACCCCACCGATATGGTATGAAACTCACTTAAATTCACCTGAATATAATGTAAGTGGCGTTATCTTTGCTGGTGTGCCAGGTATTATCGTTGGACGAAATGACTCCATTTCCTGGGGCGTTACCAATGTTGGTCCTGATGTTCAAGATCTTTATATTGAGAAAAGAAATCCAGATAATCCTACTGAATTTCAATATAATGATGAATGGGAGAAAGCAGAAGTTATTGATGAAAGCATTCCTGTAAAAGAAAGTGAACCTATTCCATATGAAGTCGTTATTACACGCCACGGCCCGATTCTCTCTGAATTTGCTTATGACGACCAACCAGATACTGCATTGTCTTTAAGATGGACAGCCCTTGACCCATCTAGGGAGCTTGAGGCCGTTCTAATGATGGATAAAGCATCTAACTGGGAAGAATTCAAAAGTGCCTTAACCTCTTTTCATACACCCGCTCAGAATTTCGTTTTTGCTTCTACTGACGGCACGATTGCCTACCGGGCGAATGGATTAATTCCTATTCGCAAAAATGGTGACAGCATGGTGCCAGTCCCTGGATGGAACGATGAATATGAATGGGAAGGTTATATCCCATGGGAAGATCTCCCAACAATTGTTAATCCTGAAGAAGGCTTCATTTCTACTGCAAATAATAAAATCACAACAGAAGACTACCCCTATCACATTACACATACATGGGCACAACCGTATCGTCAAGATCGCATTCGAGAAGTTTTGCTTGAAAGCGATGAACTTGAACCAAAAGACATGATGGCGCTACAAAATGATTTCGTGAATTTACAGGGAAAAGAATTTACTCCTCTTCTCATAAAGGAACTTAACAGTGAAAACTTAACTTCAGTTGAAAAAGAAGCGCTATCTGTCCTTAATGAATGGAATTATATTGATGGTAGAGATGAAGCTGCTCCCCTACTCTTTCATCTCTGGTTAGTAGAAATGGAGAAAGTTCTATTTGAGGGAGAAATTGAAAAAGAAATGATGCCGCTTTTTGATGGTAAAAGCCAGGTGGTTGACCAGCTCATAAGACGAGCTGCAAGCGGGGATGAAGGGCCATGGATAAAGAAGTCTGGAGGATTTACATCCGTAGTCACTGAATCTTATCAGGCTGCAGTTTCGAGAGCAGTTGATTTACAAGGGCGTACACCAGAAAAATGGGCATGGGGTACGTTCCATTCGGTTCCATTTGAACACCCGCTAGGTGCGATTAAACCGTTAAACCTCCTGTTTAACCCTGATGTAAATGCAATGGGTGGCAGCCGCGTTACGGTAGGTGCTGCTGGGTGGAACACGACAACTGGACTTGTAACCCATGGTGCACCATGGAGAGGCGTTACTGATTTATCAAATATCCAAACAAGCTACAATGTCATTTCACCAGGTCAGTCCGGATACGTTTTTAGTAAGTGGTATGATAATCAAATTACGGATTGGGTTGAAGGAGAATATCATGAAACAAAGATGAATGATTACGAAGAAAATGCTCAACACCTCATTCTAAAACCATAACAAATGGCTCTCTCAGTCAATGAGAGAGCCTTTTGGCATTCTTACTTTACAGAAACGGTCCAATTCTGCGTATCTTCTAATTTTCCAGTTTGAATTCCTGTGATTGTATCATAAAGCTTTTGAGACAGTTCCCCAATTTCATGATCATTGATGACCATTTTCTTACCAGCCCAGTTTAATTCACCTACAGGGGAGATAACAGCGGCCGTTCCTGTTCCAAATGCTTCTTCGAGCTGCCCTTTTTGAGATAGCTCATACAGCTCTTCAATGGAAACTTTTCTTTCCGTAACAGGGATATCCCATTTCTTTAACAATTCAATAACCGACATTCTCGTAATGCCGTGGAGAATGCTACCGTTTAATTCAGGTGTCACAACTTCCCCATTGATTTTAAAGAAGATGTTCATGCTTCCCACTTCTTCGATGTAACGCTTCTCTACCCCGTCCAACCAGAGAACATCAGCATTTCCATCTTTATATGCTTTCGCTTGCGCTTGATATGCAGATGAGTAGTTACCAGCCGTTTTGGCCATACCCGTTCCACCTTTAACAGCTCTTGTAAATTTATCCTCTACGCTAATTTTCACTGGAGTTAACCCTCCTGAGAAATACGACCCTACTGGTGAGAGAATAATCATCAATTTGTATGTGTGGGAAGGGGCAACAGATAGATTCGGTTCCGTTGCAATAATATAAGGACGTACATAAAGAGACGTTCCAGGTGTTGAAGGAACCCAATCTTGCTCCAAGCTAATTAATTCCTTAAGATAGCCCATTACACGCTCTTCATCAATATGTGGAATGCTTAAACGTTCACTTGAAAGGTTCAGTCTCTGTAAATTTTTTTCAGGTCTAAACAATAAAATTCGATTATCAGCACGATAGGCTTTTAACCCTTCAAAAACGGTTTGACCGTAATGAAAAATCATTGCAGCAGGATCAAGAGTGATTGGCTCATATGGAATGATGCGAGGTTCATACCACCCTTTTTCAGTTTCATAATCCATTACAAACATGTGATCTGTGAACGTTCTTCCAAAAGGAATTTGATCCTTCTCAGGCTTCGCTTTCAAATTAGTGCTTTTCACAATTTCTAAATCTGTACTCATGGCCAGGACTCCTTACTCTCTTGAAAGTGGTTATGATAATGAATTCATACTCCTTCCACATGAAGGCAGTAGATTAACTATTCATCTATTGTACTGCCAAACTCTACTGAATTAAAGCTTTATAGTGCAGAAAGGTAAAAAAATTCAGTTTTTAACACCTATCTCTATCATTTCATACAAATTCTAGATTTCAGGTCCTACTGGTCAACATTTGAAGCACACTTTTTTCACTTTTTACTGTAAGCGATTTCGAGTGAACAGTAACAATGTTTTTAACCAATATAACAACCAGTTCAGGTAACGCCTTTTAATATTTGCTATTGCAAGAGAGGCGATTTTTATGTAAATTAGTCAAGTATGTTTATTAGGAGGTCTCATCATGAATCAAACACAAAATACTCAACGCGTGCAAATGGTTACAGCTGATCCATCCGCTATTGGATTATTCGGTCTTGCTATGGTAACGCTTGTTGCATCATCAGCCAAGCTTGGTTGGACAGATGGCGTCTCATTTGTACTCCCTTGGGCGATTTTTCTAGGGGGCATTGCACAGCTGATCGCTAGTTTTCTAGATGCAAAGCACAATAATACATTTGGTACGACAGCCTTCGCAGCTTTTGGACTGTTTTGGCTTGGAGTAGGAACGTCATGGTTAATCGAATTCGGTGTTTTTGGAGACGCTGCAGCTGCCGCTGTGGATCCAAAGCAATTAGGCATTGCATACATCGGCTATTTGATCTTCAGTGTCTTCATGACAGTTGGAGCTATGGAAACTCATAAAGTACTTTTCTTTATTTTTGTCTTTATTGATTTCTTATTTATCGGACTCACATTTTCCACTTTAGGTATTTTCCCTGAAGGCATGCACTTCTTAGCCGCCATTGCTGAGTTCTGCATTGCGATTTTAAGCTTCTATGGCTCAGCTGCGAGTGTTTTGAATACTCACTTTGGCAAAGTCACACTCCCGATTGGCAAACCATTCGGTATTTTCAAACAAGCTTAGTATCACGTAAAGAGACAGATGAATCTAGATTCATCTGTCTCTTTTATAATTTATAAAGATTTATGAAGATCATGGAGCCTTTGAATTGCCTTAATGCGAATCAAGTTCTAATCAAATGAGTTGTATCACCTATCTCCTTCACTGCGAACTTCCCCCATATCACGCTTATATATATCAACCATAATATCATTATGTAAACTTAATTAGTGATTAACTATAAAAACACTCTTTAATCTCTTTTCAACTCAGCCAGATTAAGTGAATTGATTCTCTCCAAATCATTTTAATACAACATGTAGATCATATATTTTCAATTAATTGTGAAATGCTAAAATGAAATACAAGGCTAACCTCGTATCTCCCATTAAAATTCATTATCCTTATTTACTCAACTGTTTAATATGATTGATGATATAATTTATCTCAGCTAATTTTTGAAAAGGTTCTGTATTTTCGACAATCGAAAAATCTAAATTCCTATTTTTTATGTTCGTAAGACCCAATCACCTTTGAAGATTAGTTCATATACAATTCAGAAAAATTCAATTTTATTAGCCCTCTTATCATCAAGTAAAAACGCCCTTACCTAAGTAAGGACGCTTTTTGATTATGCCGAATGATTTTGTGTTAATTCATCACTTAGTTTTGTTCTCATAGCCATTCGCCCACGATGTAGACGAGACTTCACTGCCCCCGGTGATAGCTGCAGTTTATATGCTATTTCACTTTCCTTTAAATGATCATAGTAGTGAAGTTTCATCACCACTCTTAATCTCGGGGATAACAAATGGATCTTTTTTTTCACAGATTCTTCAAAAAGAAGAATCTCACAGTCTTCTTCTACGTTACAATCGTGATCCGCTTGATTCATGAGAGTATCTTCCGTATTAAACAGAGTCACTTTTTTTTGCTTTCTTAATTGATCAATCGATTTTCGAGCGGCAATAGTTGAAAGCCAGGATCCTAGCTTCCTTTCACTTTGCACTTCGTCTAATCGATCATACGCCTTTAAAAAGGTTTCTTGAAGCACATCTTCGGCAAGTCCGTGATCTTTCAAGACTCTTAATGCAGTATAGTAAACGCGGTTATAGTGTTTTGTAAAGATGTCATTAAAACAAATTGTTCTCGAGTCTATCATTGTTGTTGGTCCTTAAAGTAATCTTGCACAAAGCCTGGAGCATTTGAAGAATCAAAGGTTAACACTTCATAATACCCACCTTTTATATCCTCATAATGAATGCCAACTAAATAATCCCCTTCCTCTTCTTCTTTGCTGCTTAATAATATCATTTCGATTTGCTTCTTATCCTTTATCTCAAAAGGTTCAACGGACTCATTCTCTACAATTTGATCATAAGCTTCTCTCGGGTATTGATTTTGTGCTTCATCCCATGGATAAATGCTTACATGATCGATTTCACCTTCGTCAATAAATGCATCCTCATAGAAGCCTTCTTCTTTCAACCAATTAACAGTATTTTTATAGGAATTATAGATCGAATTGTCTTGCGCATAGTAGTATTCCTCTTTCCAATCGGAACCTTCTCTTACTTCAGATACACGAGATCGAATCCCTTTTGGATGAATCAATTGATCATAGGATAAACTGTAAATGTCCTCTCTTACATGTTGATAGAATTCTTGAATTTGAAGCGGATCAAGTATGGAAACTTCTTTATTGACGGGCCCTCCCGGTTGAAGAGTGACTTTTTGAATTTTTGAAGGGTCACTATTTAAGACAGGGTAAGTTAATTCTTTGTATTCCTTAGTTTCCATTACACGTTTAAGGGTTTCCTGGACGTTCTTTCGATCGACTTGATATGAACGTTGCACGCGATCACCGTTTTTTAATTCATAAGAGATGAAATACATCATTCCTGTAGAATTAAACTGATCGTTCTGGTTAATCATCTCTTTTTGTAATTGTATAACTGCATTAATTGCACCTTCTGATTCTATTAAATCAGGTGAAGTATTTTCGATATGTTCTTCTAACTGATAGATATTGTCACCTATATAAACATTTTTAATTTCACTCGTTTCTGGAACGTAACTTTCATAGTTTAACCAGAACAATGGCAAAATCCCTATAATTAAACCAGCTGTTGCTCCGTAAACGAACAAGCCTTTAAAGTGCTTCCAGTGAAACACACGCCAGCTTTTATCTAACACCATTGAAGAAAGGAAATATCCGACGATCCCACCTATAACGTACCCAAAAATCAACCACGATAACATTAGTTGAGTTTCTCCAAAATAGGTACCACCGACTAGAGCAAAGCAAAAGGTCATTCCAAACTGAAAGACTGGCTTTAACACGTTAATGGCAATCGTCTGTGTAGCTACTTCTAATGGACGTTTCTTATAGATAGCTTTTCCACCAAAGTAGAATACTATTGAAGCGATAAAATAGATACCCAACATTATATACTGAACGGGGAGATACCCCTCCTGTGGGTCATTAGGGTAATATTGAAAAACGTTGACAAGGGGTGAATAGTTACCTACCGTATGATCGATTACCACCAAGTCTGAAAAACCAGCAATAAAGAAGCTAAGATGTACCGCTACAAGAACATAAATTCCTGCCGGAAGAAGCAGAAGGATATAAGTCAAAACAGCTTGAACGGTTGATAATCCAGTTAATGTACCAGCAAAGACACAAATCATAAACGTTAGAATGCTTACAATGATCATCATCAACGTCCAATAACCAAGCTGGCTAATTGAATAAAAAGCTGACACGTCAGTAAACAAAAAGAACATGAATAGAATAAGACTAGTCAACAAAATAGGCGCAATGAGCAAAATCACTCCTGATAAAGCGTGATGGCGAAATAAATGCTCTCTGCTAATTGGTAAACTGTGAATAAAGTCTGAAGCACCTTTCACGTGAATGTAACGAAAAAGAAATACAGCCATTAAAACGGGCATAAGAAATAGCAGCATAAATTGTATTTCAAACATAAATATCGGATCAAAAAGCCCAGCTCCGCTTGCTTCTATCCTATATTCATCGTTAAACGCCATGAGTAATTGGAGCGGCAAAGTAAAGGCAAGACCACAAAAGAACAAAATACTAATCCAACCAACATTTCTAAAATCTCTTTTGAACATTTCTCTTCTAAACAAGGACGTTTTCGATAGCATATCCAACACCCTCCATTTCATAGATGAATATTTCTTCTAATGTAAGTGGTAATCGATCCATTAAGACTGGACCAATTTTCTCGATTTCAGTCATCACTTTCTTTTCTTCTCCTTTTACGATCAAGAGAATAACACTTCCCCGTTTTTCCTTATAGAGAATATCAAGATCGCTAGAAGTCAAATCGTGTTCTCCTGAATCTTTAAATGCGACTTGAACTTTATGTACGTCTTCCTTTAATGCATCTAAATCACGTTCAAGAAGAATTTCACCATGGTGAAGAATCCCGACATGATCACAAATCTCCTCAACTTCTCTTAAATTATGTGACGAGAGCAACACAGACATTTCTCTTTCAGCCACATCCTGAATGATCATGCTTCTTACTTTTTTTCTCATAACCGCATCCAAACCATCAAAAGGCTCATCTAAAATAAGCACATCCGGCTTAACTGACATAGATAAGATGAAAGCCACTTGTCTTTGAAGACCTTTAGAAAACTGACTTACTTTCTTGTTCTCATCGAGCTTAAACAAATTCGTTAGATTTGTGTAGCGCTCCTCATCCCACTGTTCATATAAACTAGCGTAATAATTGGCTAGCTGCCTCATTGTATATTGTGGTAAAAAATAGAGGGCATCTGGAATAAACACCACTCGTTGCTTCGTAGAGACATTTTCATAAATGGGATGGTCCAGTACGAGAATTTCTCCTGAATCTTGTCTCAGAATACCGGCAATCATTCGCATGAGTGTTGTTTTTCCTGCGCCATTTGAACCAAGCAAACCATATATTGATCCAGGCTGCACTGCAAAACTAACTTGATGGATGATTTTGTTAGTCCCAAAAGACTTTTCAACACCGTTTACTTCAATCATCCTTTTTCCCCCCTTCAATTTCAGTTAATAGTGACTCAATTTCCTCTACTGTCATTCCAAGATAAATGGCTTCAGCTAGTAGCTTCTTTAACTGATCTCGCACGTTTTTTAGCTCCTCACTCTCAAGTTTTTTTGAAGGATTAACAAAACTCCCCTTCCCTTTCACTGAATAAATGTATCCTTGAGACTCAAGCTCTCTATATGCCTTTTGGATGGTATTCGGATTAATTGTCAGCTGATGCGCAAGTTCACGGACAGAAGGAAGTTTCTCATCGTCTTTCATAACATCTTTAATGATCAGCTGCTTCAAACGATCAACTAACTGTTCATAGATCGGCTTTCGACTTCTAAAGTCCAATTCAAACATCAATTCACCTCCACTCTCACTAGCTATAACTGTATTAACTGTATTAATATATGTAGTACAGTTAAAGTATATCGAAAGCCAATTGATTTGAGAAGTCTTTTTTTGTAATTTTTTCTATTAATGATCAAAAATGACTTTATCAAAATAAAAATAAGCCGTATCTCAATTCCATATTTGGGAATGAGTTACGGCTATTAGTTAGTTTTCAATAGACTCCCTTGTCTAAAGGTTTATGTAAATTCGCAAATAAATCAGAACATTTTCTTTCCAAGATATTATTTACGCAAAATCTTTTCCATCGCTTTTCCTTTTGCTAACTCATCGATCATCTTATCCAAATAGCGAATTTCCTGCATAGTTGGTTCTTCAATGTTTTCTACTCGCACACCACAGACCACTCCTTTGATCATCTTGCGTGAAGGATTCATTTGGGGAGCTTCCATAAAGAAGGTCTCAAAGTCTGTCTTTTTTTCTAATTGAGTTTCAAATTCATTTTGGCTATACCCTGTCAACCAACGAATGATTTCGTCCACTTCTGCTTTTGTACGCCCCTTTTTTTCCGCTTTCGTCACATAATGGGGATAGACGCTTGAGAAGCTCATTGTATAAATTTTATGTTTTGTCATAAAAAGGCCTCCTTTGATTACTAAAGTAAAGATTTGCAACGGCTTACCTATTCGTCTTCACATCATACTGTCCCTGAACCTTTAATGTTATGCAATTTAATCAGTCAACGTACCCTGATGAAAAATCATTTTCCACGTTCCATTATTGTTTCTCCATATAGAACTTCTTAAGGTCTTTTGTGATCTTGTTTTATCATGGATGCGATATGTTGCAAGAACGGCAGCCTCTGATAAAAAGCGTATCTCGAATTCACTTAGAATCATTTCTCTATTGGAAAGACCATTATTGTAATCCCCCTCTTTATGCCACACTTTCCCTGAACTTCCAAACTCAAAGAAATCATCTGCAAGTATCTGATTTAATCTATCTGGATGAGAACGTACTTCAGGCTTTAATAGTTCTTCTTCTAATTTCATTAAATGATGTTTTAACTCTATTTCATCGATGATAATTACTCCCACTTTTTACTTATTCATCCATATTATACTCTTTAAAAACGACAGAACGTGATATTCTTCACGAAATTATTGATGTAAGCGGTTAAGTATGAGGCTATGCATTGAAATTCGCTCAAGGATAATTTAACCTATTAGAGTAGGTATAAAAGATGACTGGATGATAGACACTTTATAGGGAAAAATAAACAGAGTGAAGTCCAACTTTTCTTCTATCTCTTGATTAGTAACTTCGTTTCTAATCAGGTATAAAAATACCTTAACATGGTTTTGCCTTACTATATAACAAATAAGCGTAACTGCTTACAAGAAGGAGAAGTGACTATGTCAGAATCAATCACAACCGAAACAGGCGAAAAACGCGTCCCTACTCAAGACGAACGCGAACTGCTTGATCAGCTTTTGGATCCTAAAGTTCAAGAGTCACTAAGCGTGCTTGTAAAGGAACTTCCTAAAGTAACGGAACTTGTTAATATGATGTCTAAATCATATGATACGGTCCAAGGTCTTGCAACAGATGATGTATTGAAGAATGATACAGTAGAATTTATGTCTGAAATCCTTCATCCTGTTACAAACTCCGTAAAAGACGTGGCAGCAAATGCAATTGAAGCAAAAGATGAAGCTGAAAAGAGCTCAGAAGTTATTGGGTTATTTGGTCTTTTAAAAATGTTGAAGGATCCTCAAGCTCAGAAGCTTTTCAGATTCGTGAATGCTTATCTTAAAGTTTCAGGAGAAAAAAGTAACCAAAAATAATACTGATCTGCTAGAAATGGAGGAACAATCATGTCAAAACAAATAGTCATTTTGGGCGCAGGTTATGGTGGGCTTCTTTCTGCTTTATCCGTACGTCAATACTTAAATGAATCAGAAGCTACTGTTACATTAATTAATAAAACACCTACTCATCAAATCATTACAGAGTTGCACCGTTTAGCTGCTGGTAACATCTCAACGGAAGCTGCGGCACTTCCACTGGATAAGTTATTAAAAGGAAATAACATTAATCTTAAAGTAGCATCGGTTGATTCATTTTCTGTTGATAATAAAGAAGTTAAGTTATCTGATGGTTCTACACTTTCTTACGACGCATTAGTCGTAGCACTAGGTAGTAAAACAGCGTACTTTGGTATTCCAGGACTTGAAGAAAACAGTATGGTACTGAAATCGGCTGAAGATGCAAACCGCATCCACGCTCATGTTGAAGAACGCATCAAGAGCTTTGCAGCATCAGGTGACGAAGCGGATGCTACAATCCTTATCGGCGGTGGCGGTCTTACAGGGACTGAACTCGTAGGAGAACTAGCTGATGAAACACCAAAGCTTGCTCGTAAATATGGCGTAGATCCTGCCAAGATCAAATTGAAGCTTGTTGAAGCGATGCCTAAAATTCTTCCAATGCTTCCTGATGAGTTAATTAACCGAGCGATGACTAGCCTTGAAAAACGCGGCGTTGAATTCCTAACAAACCTTCCTGTAACGAATGTAGAAGGAAATGTCGTGGAATTGAAAGATGGCCAAAAGATTGTTACAAACACATTTGTTTGGACAGGCGGCGTTCAAGGTAATCCACTTGTTGGAGAATGCGGTATCGAAGTCAATCGAGGCCGTGCAACAGTGAACAATTACCTGCAATCCACTTCTCATGAGGATGTATTCGTTGCTGGTGACAGTGCCGTTTACTTCAAACCAGGTGACGAACGTCCACAGCCTCCAACTGCTCAAATCGCTTGGCAAATGGGTGACCTTATTGGTTACAACTTGTATGCTTACCTTTATGACAAAGACTACAAAGAATTTGAACCAGTTAACTCTGGAACATTAGCAAGTCTTGGTCGTAAGGATGCCGTTGCTCAAATCGGTGGCAACGCAACATCCCTTAAAGGCCTTCCTGCATCTGTGATGAAAGAAGCAAGTAACGTCCGTTACCTTTCACACATCAAAGGATTGTTTGCATTAGCATACTAAACAACGAATCATTTTCTATAAAGATATAAAAAAGTGCTGGGAAATTTCCCAGCACTTTTTTTCAGATAATAAAACCTGGTTTTGTACCTTTATCAATTGGTTTTAAAGAATATAAGTCACCTGAAACACCGTGGCAACATACGACATTCATGCCTTCTATAAACATTCGACTCGTAAAAACAGTTTCGCCATGATCACAAAAGATTTCTATGCTTGAGGAATCTATAAAAAGACGAATTTGATGTTTCACTTTTTGTTTTCTTAGTGCATATCTTTTTGTACCATATTCTTTAGCATAAACATGGGTCATATTTGATCGATCAAGACAATACTCTTTTCCATTTGAAGAGAAAATCACGTTTTCATTTGCATCATTCCTAAAAATAATTTCAAACTCTCGGTCGGCTTCAATGACCATTTCAAAGGCCCGAGAAGTTAATTGATGATTTGTTTGAAGCTCCTGCCTCTTTGTTCTCAGTTCTTTTAGCTCTTGAAGAGGCTGTTGTAATAAACGATCCCCCTCAATCTTAACTTCTCTCGGCAACGTTAACATGTGAGCCCACATATTTTGGTCTGTAGGATAGATGCTCTTTGAATTGCCTAACCAACCAATCAGAATCCTTCTTCCACATGCATCGTCATAAGTTTGTGGAGCATAGAAATCAAACCCTTTGTCTAGTTCGATATATTCGTGTGCATTCAGTTTACCCGTAGCAACATCTAATACATCACTAATACAATACACCACCGAAAATACATTGTTATACTGATATTTATTTTTACTCAGCTCCCCCTGAGGAGAAAAGATAAGAACACCGCGATTATTTTGTTCAAAATAGTTGGGGCACTCCCACATATACCCTGCATCCTTAAAATTCGTCTGTAGAATGCCATGATACGTCATTTCATTTGGTTGGTCTCCTGAATAAAGGGCGATTGCGCCTTTATGCTTACTCGTTTCACCACCAACGAGCATGTAGTATTTGTTATCCCGTTTAAATACAATTGGATCTCTAAAATTATTGCTGAAATCGGGGGGCGTCCCTTCTATCATCACGTTTTCCTTCGATATCGTTTGATCTTCATTTAGGAATCCATACACCTGACTTGGTATGGCTTCACTCTCCTCAGTTAGATGATTTCCTGTATAGAATAGGTGCATGTTATCCCCTTCAACAAAAGCGGATCCTGAGTGACAGCCGTGAGAATCATATAACTGATCTGGATAAAGAGCGATACCGTGATCTTTAAAATGAATAAAATCTTTCGTTGAAATATGATACCAATGTTTTAATCCATGAACTGGGCCTAATGGGAACCATTGATAGAAGATATGGTGTTCTCCTCTAAAAAAAGCTAATCCATTTGGATCATTCATTAATCCATGATGAGGTGCTATATGATAATTTGGATAATAAGTATCCTCTTTTGCAATTTTTTCAATCGTACTTAGATAGTCATTCGAAACATCTGACAAAGTAACGAAACGATTCTGGCGGTTAGAAAAATCAATGTAATCAATCATGTAAAGCTTCCCTTCTGTTAAACCTTAAGAAAATGAACATTAGCCATGTTTAATATTTAAATTTAATGCAGGTTGTTCCGCAGATGGCTTTTCACGATAAGCAATGAACGTAACGAGAAACGATGTGGCCAATGCAACTAGAATGACTAGAATGTATTGAAAGAAACCATCGCCTATATACAATAACAATCCTGGTAGCATCGTCGAACCAGTACCCGCTGCAGCGATGCCCAAGATCGAAGCAAACCCACCGCCGACTGCGCCACCTAAACAACCGTAAATAAATGGTTTTACTTTAGGTAAGTTAATCGCGAACATCACGGGCTCAGTTATGCCAAAGAAAGCAGGTATAACGGAACCTAACATATTAGATCGCTTAATTTTATCTCTTTGCTGAATAACAACTGCAAGAGCTGCTCCAGCTTGTCCGGCAATTGCTGCCGTACCAATCGGATTGATTAAATCATATCCCGTTTCCGCAACCATTTTAACCGTTATTGGAACAATCGTGTGGTGCATACCTGTTATCGCTAAAAGCTGAATGGCACCTCCATAAACAAATCCACCGATACCAAATGGTAATTCAAAGAAATACATGATGCCAGAAGTAAGTAAATTCTCTATTCCCAAAATCACTGGGCCTACGATAACAAGTCCAAGAATTAACGAAAACAGTAATGTGACAAACGGTGTCAAAATAAGGTCTAGCATCTCAGGAATGTATTTTCTCGCTATTTTTTCAATTTTTGCAGCTAACCATCCCATAAAGACAGCAGGAAGAATTGAACTTTGCATACCTGTAATTGGAATATCA
Source organism: Anaerobacillus sp. QJM3NY_17 (assembly GCF_056173665.1). Taxonomy (NCBI): domain Bacteria; kingdom Bacillati; phylum Bacillota; class Bacilli; order Caryophanales; family Bacillaceae; genus Anaerobacillus; species Anaerobacillus sp. QJM3NY_17. Next base: position 2,409,551 of record NZ_CM149685.1, read on the forward strand.
AATCCTAATAAAGTCAGGAACAACGGATCAGCTTTCCCGAAAGATACAGCCCACTTATCCGGTAATTGCGGTGCTACCAGCATTAAACCGAGAGCAATTCCAATAACAGGAGATCCTCCAAATTTCTTCATAGCAGACCAGGTAATCAATACCGGAATGAATGTAAAAGCTGTATCTGTTAAAACTTGTGAGAGTACTAAAATCGTTGAAGAAAGCTCCATTCCGAAACCGTTTATTAACAAGCCTCTAAGTCCCATTAATAGGCCCGTTGCAATTAGAACGGGAATAACAGGGATGAAAATATCTGCAAACGTTTTCGTTAATTGATGGATTTTAGAACTGTTTGAATTTCTCGGTTCATTAGAGACCTCTTTACTGTCACTAACTCCACCCTTTTCTAGTTCAGCATAGACTTTATTTACAAAACCAGTACCAAGAATAATTTGATGCTGCCCACTTTGATAAAAATATCCGCTTACACCTTCAATTGAATCAAACGATTCTTTCTTGAGCAATGTATCATCATATAATTCGACTCTTAATCTTGTTGCACAGTGAGAGATGCGAGATATATTCTCTTTTCCACCTAAAGCTTGTAATACAGAATGAGCGACCGTTTTAGGATTCTTAGCCATGATCCTACCCCTCCAATAAAATATTCGTTATCCAAACAAAAGCGGAAACGTTTCCACTTTGTTATAAAAAGAAAATTACTACCAAGATTACTACCAAACTGGAAACGTTTCCAGTTTGGTATAAAATGAAAGCGACTCTAGAAATCGCTTTTGAATAAGTAAATGATATCGTTTACACAAAGAAGAGTCAAGAGTTTTTTTATTTAGTACTATTTCCATCAAAAAAGGTTACAGGAAGTACATTTTTCTTTTCAACCGGCTGTTCCTTAATTAGTTTAATAAGCACTTGTACAGCTTTTTCAGCCATTTCAGCAACAGGCTGGATGATTGTTGAAAAAGTTAATTCATCTTCCTTACTGGAAGTAACGCCATCAAAACCAATCACCTGAACTTCCTCAGGAACTCTTCTCCCTAGTTTTTTTAGAGATCGCAACAATAATTTCGCCCATTTATCGTTCATGGTAAAAAAACCATCCACATCAGGGTTTTGTTCTAAAAACCGCTGGATGACCGCTTCAATGTCTGTGACAGGCTCTCTTAATTCGTAAATACAGTGATCAAAATTTTTACTTAAACTCACAGTTTCAAATCCAAGTCTCCGATTCATAGATTCATTTTCAATGTTTGAAACACTTCCTAAATAGGCAATCCGCTTACAACCTCGCTTCATCAGTTCTTTGGCTGCAAGCTCTCCACCTTTCTTATTATTACTCGTTACGAATACGACATCTTTTGTAAAGTGCCGATCAATGCTTACAATTGGTAGGTGACTTGAAATATATTGATCAAGTTCAGCACTATAAGTAATGGCAATTAATCCATCTATTTTATTTTTCTCGAGCATTGAAATATATTCTATTTCTTTCGTACGCTCATTTTGAGTGTTGCATAGGATCATTTTATAGCCAAGATGAGACAATTCCTTTTCAACATGATAAGCAAATTTTGAAAAGAATGGATGCCAAATAGTGGGGACAATCAAAGCGATCGATTGACTTTGCTGCATTTTAAAATTCCTAGCAACTTCATTTTGCTTATAATTCAAAGTTTCAATCGCTCGTTCTACTTTTCGTCGCGTTGTTTCTTTAACAGGGCCATTGTTATTTAGTACTCGAGAAACAGTACCTAGTCCTACCCCAGCTTCTCTTGCTACATCTTTCATATTTACCAAAGTTCTGATTCACCTGCTTTGTTAATAAATTCATCCAGAAATTATTGTAACATAGAAAAAGTTCTCAAGTTGATCGATAACTGCATTGAGATAAGCTTTAAGGTTATCCTATTCCAAGTACACCTTCACCATACGATCATCCTCTTTAACCGGGTCTCCCCGACCATCTTTATTGTTTGTTATCGCAAATAATGTGTCCTCGTCCAATAATAAGGAGCGAACTCGTCCAATATCTTCTGTCTCCACAGTAGTACCCTGGCCCTTCAGTTCAAACGACCGAATTTCCTCGCCTCTTAAGCAAGCAACGTAAAGTTTGTCATCTTGAAAAACCATTCCTGACGGAGCCCATGTATCATCTCCAGAGTGATAGAGCGGCTGCACCATGCCATCAGCAATTTCATCTCCTTCAATCACTGGCCACCCATAATTGTTTCCTGCTTCAATTTGATTGATTTCATCATGAGCAGACTGCCCATGCTCTGAACTAAAAAGCTGTCCTTCTTCATTCCACGCAAGACCCTGAGGGTTTCGATGTCCATAAGAATAAACATAAGAATCATTAAATGGATTATCTTCTGGTACGTTTCCTTCTAAATCCATACGTAAAATTTTGCCTGCTAAACTACCTTTATCCTGTGCAAGCTCCGGTTCTCCAGCATCACCTGTTGTGATATAAAGCATATCGTCTGGTCCGATTTTCAGTCTTCCTCCGTTATGAAACTGAGAGCCAGGAATATTCGCTAGAAGCTCATCCGTTTCTTCCCAGGTGCTTTCTATAAGTTCAACCTTCACGACCCTATTCAGAGTCTTCTCACCTTCTACATAAGTGTGGTAGAGAAACGCAATTTGGGACTGAGGAAAATCTTCAGCTAGTGCCATCCCCAAAAGCCCGCCCTCACCTTCACTATGCACAGGTTTAGTAAGGTGGATCGTTTGTCTTTTCAGGGAATTATCGAATTTCGCTACCTTACCTGCTCGTTCTGTGAGATAAAACGTTTCTTCTGTTTGGACGATCTCCCATGGAACATTTAAATTTTCAATATAGGCTGACTCTCTTTTAATCTCCTCATCTGCACCATCGCTAGAACTTGAGTTTGGATCATTACTTGAGCAGGCTGTTACGAGGAGTAACGCACAAAGCACACCCCCTATTTTCACCATGTCTTCCTCCATTTCATCCAGATCTTATTTTAAACAGTGCTACTCACAAATCATGAGTACATTTCCATCAAGATCTTTAAAATTAAACCAATGACCATTCTCAATATCAGTGATAAGCTCAATTCTTTTTTCTTTCATAAAAGAAAAAGCGACTTCAATGTCTTTCGTATTGAAATGAAGAGGTGGAGTTTTATAAAGGTTATGCTCAGAATAAATTTTGCTATCCAATACAAGGCGGTTACCTTTCATTGGCACGACATACAAATGTCCTGCTACTATGTCGCCATGGGCAGGAATCCCTAGTAAATCACAATACCAATTTTTTGCATTTTCAATATTTTTTACGGGAATAAAAACAGCACCAATTTCATTTAAAATCGGATTCATTTGAATTACCTTCCCTCCCAAATCAATTTTCAGTACTTACTCCTTCTTTCTTATTTGATCCGATCCTTCCAAAACCCACTAAAAAAATATACACCACATTTTTGAGGAAGAAATGATAAACATGTATGATATGCTTGATTTAACAAATATCCCCATAATAAATCACTCTACAAAAAAGGAGGGGGCTAGCATGAGTACCATTAAGAATATTCTCTTAATCGTTTTTTCAAGTGACCACTCTCAAAACGATCTTGCAGAGCTACTGGTAATGCCTTTAGGACTATTTTCCCTACTATCGATTCATCATTTTTTTCATTTTGTTCCGCTAAACTGGTACTCGTTACGATCAGCTGTCATTTTCATAGCTATTTTTGCACTCTTCTATTCTTTTATGAAACTAATTAGAAAAAAACTAGGAACCAAAAACAATAAACTCTCACCTTTTGTCATTTACATGGCCTATTTTGTTGCCATCCTTGGAGGATCAGTGATCATGGCCTCATGAACAAAACCGCACTTCCCCTTTACTAACCCCTCCCAAAAAGCTCGAAGCAGTAATGCTCCGGGCTTTCACTTCAGGCATGAAGAATATCAAATCTAAAAATCTCATCCACAGCCAGTGAAGTTACCTGCGGCTGGATCAGGAAGTATTATTATTATCTCTCAATCATTTAATCCCTTTCCCCGTAGAATTTGCTGCATATATTTCTCGATCCTTGCTTCTCGTGTTTTGGATTGTTTAGCTTTAGAAAAGTAAAGGACATATGCTCTTTGCCTTCCTGGTGTTAAAGCTTCAAATGCAGAATGTAATGCAGGAACTTCATTGAATTTATTTTGAAGTTCTTCAGGGATTTCTATATTCTTCTTAATATTCACTTCTAAACCAGCTTTTTCAACAGCAATGGCGTTATAAATATATTCTTTCAATATGTTTTCCTTATCCACTATTTCTTCTATATGGGTGAATCTTATCTGACGGCTAGACTGTACATTTTCCGTTTGTTGAATAAGCATGTCATGCATATCTTGTAACAAGACACCTTTAAAAAATAATAGTGCACAGTATTCTTTAAATCCATGTATTAAAACGATATTTTTTCCTTGGAATGTGTAACATGGGACCCCCCACTTCAATTCTTCCGTCAGCTCACAGTCAAGAATGATCATTCTCAATTCCTTGAATTCTTTCTGCCACTTTTTGGATTTATTGATAATGCCATCAACTTTAGGATTCATTCTACTATTTGCCATTAAAGAACTTCCTTTCGCAGTTTTTTGATCAGCCGAAAGTTTTAAATCACTATTTGCAATTGCCCCATCCATCCATTTTCAATTACATTACTTTCATATTCACTTCTAAATAATACCACAATCCTATCTATTATCTTGAGTAGGTTTAGTCTCATTCACGATACCCTTCCGTATTAGATTTATCGTTCAAATACAAAAAGCAGTTCAATGTAGTTACAAATCAATCTTTGCACGCTACACTGAACTGCTTCATTTTCATGTTATCTTAAGTTTCTTGTTTAGTTATGGCTACTTCAATGTCATAATCTGCCGGGTCAAGTTCTGTTTTCGTTCCGAGCGCAAGTCTAGCTAGCTCCAAGCCGAGATACGGGCCAACTGTGAGTCCAGAAGCCCCCAGACCATTAGCAGCAAGTAAATTCTTACTACCAGGTACATAACCAAACACTGGTAAAAACCCTGGTGTGAAAGGACGGAACCCTACTTTCGCTCCTAAAAACGTACTACCCGCTAATCCAGGGGCGACGGATAGGGCTTTAGTAAAGATTTCCTGCAGTCCTCCAGCAGTCACACGCTGATCCATACCAGCTTCATTTTCATGAGTTGCCCCAACAACGACGCGTCCATCATCAAAGCTTAATAAGTACTGATCGTTAGGCGGCATCACGACTGGCCACTCATTCGTTACCGAATTATTCATTTCAAGGTGAACGATCTGAGCTTTCTGAGAAGTAACATTAAAGTGGAGGCCCATTGGAGATAAAAGCTCTTCCGCCCAGGCTCCAGCTGTCAGAATTACTTTGTCCGCTATAAAGGTCTCACTACCTACCGTAACACCAGTCACTTCGTCTTCTGACAAATAAAGCTTAGCATCACCATACATGATGGTAGCTCCGTGTTTTTCAGCTGAGCGAAGTAGCGCATTACGAAGAGCTGAACCGTTCACTCTTGCCGCGCCACTAACAAATACAGACTGGTAATCTCCAGCTATAGGGGGGAATATTTCTCTTGTTTCCTCAGAAGATAGCTTCTTGATTTCCCCGATTTCTGGTGCATCTTCTCGTCGCTTTTTAGCACGCTCGATCATTTTATCTAATTTTGTTTCATCAGTATGGAGGCTGATTGCCCCTACTTTCTTATAACCCGTTTCTGTTTCACCATCCTTTATTAATTGGTCAATCAAGTCTGGATAATATTTTGCTCCCCCTTTAGCAAGTCGATACCAGACTTTATTCCGACGTTGGGAAAGCCATGGACAAACAATACCAGCTGCCGCTTCTGTCGCTTGTCCAGGTTCACTACGATCGATAATCGTAACGTCTATTCCTTCTTTTGCAAGATGATAAGCCGTTGAAGCTCCAAGGATACCGGAGCCGACAATAATTGTTGAATTCATATGTAACACCTTTTTCATTGATTTCGATTCTTTGTCCATTTTACATAAATTCAGTTAAGCACACAAACCGACTGTATTGACTAATATTCTTTTAATGAAAACGCACCTTTTTTCAACCTATTTCTTCAGGTGAAGTCTTTCATTATGCTAAAATAACACCATTACACGAAGAAGGAGTCTCACTATGAAAAAAACATTAGACCACATTGGAATTGCAGTCAGACGTTTAGATGAAGGAGTTCAGTTTTATACAGAAGTATTAGGTGGCAAGCTTTTCGACCGTTACCGTAGTGAAGCAACAGGTGTAGAAAGCGAAATTGCCGTTATAGATCTTGATGGCAGTCGTATTGAACTACTGATGCCTACGAATAATTCCACTTCCCCAATCGCACGTTTTATGAAACAAAAAGGGAAAGGAGTCCACCATGTTGCCTATGTTGTCGATAACCTTGATGAGGCGATAAAGGAATTAGCTCAACAGAATATTCGTGTAATGGAAGATACGCGACGAGTGAACAAACACGGTAGAAGATTAATTTATTTAAATCCAGCTGATACAGAAGGAACAATCATTGAATACTGTGATTATCCTGAATCAGGTAAAACTACAATTGAATAACTGCCAGTCGAATGACAAGGATCATAAACAACAAGAATGTGAGTACAAGTAGTACATTCAATCTTGTCGGTAGGTCATTATTCCGATTATTTTTATCGCTCATATGATTTCTCCTTCCTTATATGTTAACTACGTTCAAAAAGGCGGTGCTTATGAAGCATATCTATAATCTTTTTTACTTCGGTTACTTGCAAGCCATTTCTTGTCTGTTTCCATTAATTATTTTTGTAACGCTAGCATTAAGCGAAAGAATGACGCTTTTTTTTCTACCAAGGTATGATTTTATTCTTATCGTTTGCATTTTAGCACAAATCTTCTTATTAATAACCAAATTTGAGACAATTGATGAAATGAAAGTGATTCTTGTTTTTCACATTATTGGTTTGGCACTCGAGATATATAAAGTTCATATGGGTTCCTGGTCTTATCCAGAGGAAGCTATCTTCAAAATAGCGGGCGTTCCACTGTATAGCGGATTCATGTATGCAAGTGTTGCTAGTTACATGTGCCAGGCCTGGCGAAGACTGGATTTACAATTAGTGAATTGGCCTACTTCCTGGATGACGATCGGTTTAGGAATTGCCATCTATGGAAACTTTTTTACCCATCATTTTCTATATGATTTTCGCTGGGTGTTGAAGATCCTTGTTGTGATTCTCTTCTTTCGAACGATGGTGTACTTTACAGTCAATCATACAATTTACAAGATGTCTCTCCCTATATCATTCGTACTCATTGGTTTTTTCATATGGATTGCTGAAAATATTGCGACGTTTTTCGGAGCATGGGCGTATCCAAATCAGCAAAGTGATTGGGAAATCGTACATATTGGTAAAATTAGCTCGTGGCTTTTATTAGTCATTGTGAGCTTTATGATCGTAGCTCAGTTAAAGCATACAAAATATGAAAAATTAATTCACAACAAAAATGCAGCTCTTTAAGAGAGCTGCATTTTATAATCCATCTATTTCTAATGAAATGTTCGTCTCCAGATGAACATAGCTATTTTCTATGAACTGTGAATGCTACGATATGGCAATTTCCATCCATAACGGAGGGACAGCATTCGTAGAAAGACAATGGCACCAAATAAGAACATGAGCTGAGGTAATTCTTGTGGATAACCAAGCCCAATTAACAGCCCTGCCATCATGGCCCACACTGCATAAACCTCTTTTTGTAAAACGGTCGGTTTTCTTCTCGCTAATAAATCACGAATAATTCCACCACCAGTTCCCGTCATGGCTGCAGCAACCATGGCAGCAATAAAAGGATGACCCATTTCTTCTGCGAATAGCGCGCCCTGGATCGCAAATGCAGCAAGACCAATTGCATCAAAGAAGCTCCCCCACTTCTCCCAATAGTAGTTAATCCAGCTTGCAGGAAAAACAAAAATGATTAGGATTGTACCGATCGCAATCATAATAAGCACATCCTGTTCCCAAATCGAAGCGACTGGCACCCCTATTAATAAATTCCGTATAATTCCACCACCAAATGCTGTAGCAAGTCCAAGAACAATCACACCGAGAAAATCAAACTCCTCCTCTAGTGCAACGAGTGCTCCACTTGCAGCAAAGGCAATTGTACCAATGATATTTAATATTTCCCAAGTCACACCATTACGCCCTTTCACGATCTATTGAAAGTTAAAGTGTACGTCAGCTTTTATCTGTTATCAACCCTTATTTTTTGGTTAAAAGAATTAAAAAACCTCCTAGTGGAGGTTTAAGAAGAAAGATGATAATACATTTCGATGATGTCCTCATCTGAATGAGGAATTTCATTTCCTTTTACAATTTGAGCACCGTTGATACATCCACTTGTTAAAAGGATAATATCTTGTTCGCTGCCAAGTTGTAAAGATTTCAAGACGCCCTCTCTTCTTGTGTTCGTTCGATAAATATTAGGATCATTGGGATTCAAAAATCCTGACATAACCTTGTCGACAATGAGAGATGGCTCATGATAGCCGGGATGATCAACTGTGACGATAATTTCATCCGCTCTACCTTCAATTGCTTTCGCCATTTTAGGCATCTTCTCAAAATCCCTGATCCCAATTCCAGCAATCATAACAATGAGCTTGCGATGATCCATCTTTTTCACTTCATCTACAAGACGTGTTAAAGCTACTGGAGTATGCGCGTAATCCAGGATGATCGTTTCCCGGTTAGGCCCACTAATTACTTGAAAACGACCTTCAGGGCTTTCTAATTGTGGCAGCACTTTAATAATCGTTTGCAGTCGGTATCCAAGTAATAAAGCTGTCCCTACAGCAGAAAGCACGTTTGCAACATTATAATCTGCAAAAACTGGTACAAAAACATCGTATGCTTCACCATGTGAGAGCAATTTGAATGAGGTACCATCTAGTCTATATTCCAACTCAGTGGCTATGAGATCCGCTTCTGCATGTGGATTTAAGCTATAAGTCACTTTACGATGTTCATAAGCTCGGCTAAGCTCAACGCCCATTTCATCGTCTACATTGACTACAGCCGCTTTTGCTTGATTGAAGAGTTTTTCTTTACAAGCTTTGTAGTGTTCAAAAGTATGGTGATATTCCAGGTGTTCTGGAGAGATATTAGTGTGAATGGCGACATCAAATTCAATTCCTTCTACGCGCTTTTGATCAAGGGCAATAGATGAAACCTCCATCGCTACTCCCCCATCTCCTTCGTTGATCAAATCCTTGAAGATGCGATGAAGGTCAAGTGACTCAGGAGTCGTTGGTGTGCTTTTCTTATAGGGAATTTTTTTCTTTGAAGACCAAATGCCGGTTGTTCCAATAGACCCTGTTGGCAATCCAAGCAGTGTGAGTAACGAGCGCACATAAGCTGCAACGGTTGTTTTACCATTTGTACCTGTAACGCCAACTGTCTTTAATTTCTCGTCTGATGAGCCATAATATTGTTTTGAAAAGGATGCCATTGCGTTTCTAACATCATCAACAAGAATAAAAGTACAATTAGGATAACTGTGAGCAAGACTTGTAATGAGATCATCTTGATCTGCTACTACTGCTACTGATCCATTCTTAATCGCATCTTCTATGTATTTATGTCCATCGTGATTCTCGCCTTTAATTGCAAAAAAAACAGAAGAAGACCCTGACATTTTCGAATGAAATGTAAGACGCTTAATCGTTTGAATGTCTGGTCCATATATATGGGTGATCGGAGTGTATTGAAGTTGGTTAAAATTAATCTTCATGGTGAATTCCTCGCTTCAGTGGTATCATTTACTTTTATTGGAAAATTTTTATAACGAAAGTAAATAATATATTTTTACTTAAATTCCCCATTTTTCCTTACTTAAAACAACATCGTTACATTTAGCATACTCAATTAGTACCATGCTTCATTCATGTGAAATCAACAGACAGCTAACGAGCTGTCTGTTATGTTCATTATTCTGCCGCGTTGTAATGATTGCGAACTAGGTCTGTTAAACTCAGTTCATCTAATAAGTGTACAGGTACTAATAATGTAATCGTGACAACACCAGGATGCCTCCCTATTTCAATCGAACCAGTGATCGTTGCTCTATTCATAACTTCTGGAACTGATATTCCCAGAGTTTCTGCTGCACGATTAAGGCCGTTATCTGTTGCCTCATTAAGGTTTGCTCCTGTGCCTATAAAAGAAAGAGGTAAAGATTCTTCTATTTTTGCAACCCCGTACATATCTGCTACTTGTTTAGCTGATGCTTTTTCCTTATCGGTGAAAGGTTTAGCTAAATGAGGTAGTTCTTCTAGTACCGGGAGTAAAATAGGGCCTTCAATGTTAAGATTCTTGATTACCTTTGCTTGAAGGTTTACGATACCAGATACGTCAGCAGTATGGCCGGCGATTTCTCCATTCCCCTGCATGGCATGCATATCCCCAATATAAATGCCTCCACCTGGGACCTTTACAGGACAAATGAGAACCGCACCTTCTCTAACGCGATTAATATCCATATGACCATCTGTACGATCTTCTAATTCCTCTTTCGTTACGCCATAATCATGCGGAGCATCAATGAGAAATTGACCGAAGTCTCCAGCATTATGAGAATCGGGCAATGGGCGTGAAGGTGTTGTTCCGAGCTGCCCTAAAAATGGACGGAGCCTAGCCATTGTTCCAACGAGATCACTTGGCGCAAAAGTAACAACTGGATTTTGTACAGAGTTCTCGGGAGTAGCCATAAATGATTTTCCATGTTCTGCTATGTACTTCGCAGCTGCCTCATCCACTGTCACACCTATTGTTCGATTCGAATCAAATGCCATTGTATACCCATTCGTAAACACAAATGGCGTCACATCTTCTCCACAATTTGAACACCGAATAGCTTCTGGTCCTGTACCTTCAATCTTAGTCTCTGGATATAGTTCACCGCAGCCAGGACACTTGACAGCAACGAAAGGATCACCGACAAATCTTCCATCAACGGGACGATCATTTCCTGAAGCAGTAGCCATAGATGTAACTTGAACGGATTTAATTCGAATCGCTATGGCGTCACCAACTTCAGCCCCTTCCACAAAAACAGGTTTTGTTACTTCATGGCCGCCTCTTAAGCAGGGGGTGATCATGGGTCCCCAACAGCCAGGTGCAGTATTTGCAATAATATGACCGCCGTCCTTCAATGGTCCTATCATCTCTTCCTTTGGATCCAAAATACCATTCGTAAACTCATTTACAAAAACGGTTTGCTTCGCTTCCATTGCCTCTCCCCTTTTCATCATTATTCCTACCTACATTATAAGAGTAATGTCGATTCATGTAAAAATTTAATTGGCTAAATACAAAAAAACTTTGAATTCAAAGAAATATTCCTTCTCTAAATCACTTCTTTTCAGTGATTGACGAAATGCAAAACCTTGCCTATACTGAATAAACGCAAACGTAAAGACAGGTGATGAAATGGAATTTAAAATGCAGTATCTTTCCTTTTATTTAATACAAGTAGAAGGAAGCGGAGAAAGTGAAGAACGACGTTACAAGCATTATCAAACTCTTGACGCAGATGCCTATGAGGAAAGCTCACTAAAAGACTTTCTAAACGGTGAGTTAACGAAAATAATGAAACGTAAAGTAGATCGTCACGCGAAGTCAGAAGGAGCACCTACGAAAATTGGGCGCTTCATTGTTGAGCAAGGTCATGATTTAACATCGAATCCAAATTATAATTTATTCGATCGGACACGCTATGCTGAATCAGCAGATGATTTCGAAACTTCATCCGATCAAATTGTTCAAATGTATTTGGATACAAGCGCTATCAGAGGTGGCGTGTTAATTGTGGCCACTTCAAAGCTTACAAAACTCTTTGATGATCCTTTTCTCTTTATCTTGAAGTGCGACTTTGAACCGAAAGTAGCAACAATTACTGATGAAGATACGCTGATTCAGAATGTGGAAATGGCGATCACAACAAAAAGCATGAAATCCGTCCAATACCCCTACATGCCAGAAGAAGGCATGATTGACAGTGCTGAGATTAAAGTCCATCAGTCCTCTCACGCCCGTTACTTCGAAGACTTCTTAAAATGGGTCGAATACGAAAAGTCGATGCCTGAAATCGTGAAGACTCAGACGATGGGTATGGTACAAGAGCATATCCAAGAAACGTATCAGGAAGAAAGCGAAGAAAAAGAAGAGTTCGAACAAGCGATAGAGGAATGGTCTCAGAGTCCTAAGCGAGAGCTACAGGAGCGCTTTACGACCGAACAAGTCGTGGAAGCTACTTCACAAATCGTGGAACACTCCCCTGACGTTGAGTGGAAGCTGAAGCTTGACCATGTGTCAGTCAAAGCCATGCTGTCTGACTTCGGCGAATCGATTCATCTTGCGAAGGTAAACGGCAAGTATGTGCTTGCGATTGAAGCCGATTCGATTACGTTCGAGAAAGGCTTTTCTCCTGTCGAGTTTCATAAGCCTGATACGCTTCAGGAAGTGGTGGAGCGGATTTATAAGAAGAATGAGAATGAATCATAATTAAAGCGTTTTGGTCTCCCGAAAGTCCTGATAAAGAAGAATCCATTTAATTTCTTAAATAAGGTGCCTCGCAAATGGAAAGAACATTTTGCGGGGTATTTTCATTTTCGTATTGCTCAGTGAAACGAACAGATTAGTAAAAAGACGATCAGAAAGCAAAACCGATTTCCAACTCTCACCAAATGCCGTTATCGATTTCTCACTACTTAAGACGGAATAACTCCTTAATGGATGATAAAACTAGTAATCTATTTTGATATAGTGACTGCATCTTCTCTTGCCATTTCTTATTCTATCGCGTTTATTTTTCCCTTTTTCTGGGTAGAAAATCATATCATTTAATTAAAGGTGGAATTGAACTTATGACATCCTTTGAAAATGCATTAAAACATCAAGTAGGATTAGGTACTGCTCCTTTAGGTAATATGTTCAGGGAAGTTCCAGAAGAAGAAGCACGCAAAACGATTCAAACCGCGTGGGATCAAGGAGTACGTTATTTTGATACTGCCCCTTTCTACGGTGCAGGTTTGGCAGAGATGCGCCTTGGTAACGTACTATCGCAATATAACCGGGATGACTACTTATTAAGTACAAAAGTCGGCCGTTATATCACTGACGATACAGAAAACAAGGAAGGTTTATTCCAACATGCCCGGAATAATAAAGTGATTACGGACTACACGGAAGATGCAACGAAACGATCTATTGAACAAAGCTTGGAGCGATTAAAAACAGATCGATTAGACTTTGTCTTTGTTCATGACGTTTCCCCTGATTTTCACGGGGATGAGTGGCTAGCCAAATTTGATGAAGCTCGTGAAGGAGCTTTTCGTGTGTTGACACGCCTGCGCAAAGAAGGAGTAATCAAGTCGTGGGGCCTTGGTGTTAATACGACAGAACCGATTGAAAAAGCAATGGAACTTGAAGAAACTCAACCGGATGTATGCTTGTCGGCTACCCAATATACATTGCTACAGCATGAACAGGCTTTACAAAAAATGTTGAAAAAAGCTGTAGAAAATAATGTTGACATCGTCATTGGATCACCTTATAACTCCGGTGTATTGCTGGGCGGGGATTATTACAATTATGAGAAGGCGGATGCTGATATTATTGCCAGAGTCAATCAGCTAAACGAAATAGGTCAGAAATATGATGTCCCATTAAAAGCAGCAGCCCTTCAATTTTCAACTTCTCATCCTGCCGTAAAATCAGTCATTCCGGGATCAACACGTCCAGATCGAATTAAGGAAGATCTCAATATGATTCAACGTGATATACCGAAAGCGTTCTGGGATGAATTGCTCAGCAGAGGATTCATTTCATCAAATGCCCCTTTGCCTAGCAATGTTAGATAGATTATTTTTCTTGGTAAGTTTCGCTTAACTAAAAGAGCAATAATTAAAGCTCAAAGAAAGAATGGACTTCTCTTCATGAGAAGTCCATTCTTTCTTATATATTTTCCAATGGCACTGTAACCCTAAACAGATACTTTATTGAGTTCAACCCCATAGCCAAACTGTAACAATTACTTTCTAAATATCTTTCGCTTATGCCACTTGAAATAGACTTTATTTTCCTGATGAATGCTGATTTTTGCTCGCTCCACTAATCCGTAAATTTCGTAGTCTTTTTCTTGCATAATCGAAGAAATATGCAAGCGACCCTGGCCATCAAACGCAATTAGCCCTTCCTCATATAAACCTGCATGGTTTCGACAAAGTAACAACCCATTATAAGGATCCAATCGCTCATCATTGGAGCAATCCTTCCACGGTTTAGAGTGACTAGCCTTCAATAATTCCGGCAAGTTAATTGCACATAATGCACATTGTTCTCTCCATAACGGGGCTACTTCATTTCTAAATTTAAGCTTGCCCCACCTCATTTTCGTTTTTGCTTCTGATTCCGTTTCTGTAATCACCGGAACGAGCGTATTCCGATCGGTTCGTCTTACTTCATCGACTGTAAGTTCTAATTGCTCTTCATTTACGCGATAAAAATTCGACTCACTAATAAGCTCAAGCAATTTAATCGTTAATGCTTCATTACAAGGATATAAGTATCCAGGATTCCCGCTAGCATCATTTTGAAACGGCGAATATTTAAGAGGTAATAAAGGAGAAATTTCTTGAAACTTCTCTTTCACATTCACCGGAACATCCAATTCTTGATATTCTAACTTCACTAAATACCCCTGTTTAGATTCAGTTTGATCCCACAACGTTGACGGTTGCATTTCTTCGCTACAATCAACCTTTGCAATACTAACGGCAACAATATCTCCCTTAACATAGTGGAAAATAGGATCTCCTTGTCTCACTTCTTTCAGCCTTTTCCAAGAATGAGGTACCTGACCTCCCCTGTCCTCTTTAGGAGACCAAATCACTCCCGATTCTTTTTCCTCATGGTATGTATCTCCTTGCATGACAATAAAACTATTCATCTTTCTTCCCCCACCTGACGAGCATATTCCTCTAGTTGTTATTCTACATGAATCACAAGGGTTTTTCCCTTTTAAAACGTTATTCCTTGTCTTAGTATGAGTATATGGTGGATGAAAGAATCATTCAAGTAAAGTCTACGCAATTTTTCTGACAAAAAACCTTATAAGATAGTTTCTATTGCATCATTTGCATGACCACATACAAATAATCCTACCACCACACGAGCAATATCATCTGCGTAAAGAGCTTTAGTATGAACGAGGTCAGAAAGTCTTTCTTGAAGTTGTCTAATAGTCATGAATTAAATTCATACGCGAACTCAAAAGAGACCAACAAAGTTTCCTTTGTTGGTCTCTTTCTTAGTATATGGATGTCGTTTAAATTCTATAAATTGAGAGCTTCTCTTAATTGGCTCTTCAATAATTCTAGCTGATCGAGATCTGGAATAAAGTAAGAAGGACCACTTACATCTGGTGTCGTACCCCTGATTTCTTTCGTTTCAATTGCAGTTGAACTAAGTGATGGAAATTCTCTCTGCAGAGCGAGAATCTCTCCTGGTGTAATATTTGTTTCCACATTATTTTTTAATACATTTGAAATTTTATTAATCTCAAAGATCGTGTCTCCAGACTTCATTTCGTCGACCGTTGCTTTAATAAATTGCCTTTGACGCTCTTCTCTTGAATACACCGTATTTATATCACGTTTCCTCATTCTTACAAAGGCTAGTGCCTCTTCACCATTCATTTCGGTTAAGCCTTCATCGAAATAGATGCGATCATTTGAATAGTAGTTTTTTTCCCAGAAAGGGTATTTAACATCAACTTCCACTCCGCCGATAGCGTCAACAATATCATGAAAACCATCAAAATCAACAGCTACATACCGATCTATCGGAATATTCAATAGATCTTCCACCGTTTCTACAGCTAATTTCTTTGCCCCATAATCACTAAGATATCCGTATGTATAAGCAGCGTTTATTTTATGACTACCATCATATTCCTCTCCTACTTTCTCTATAGGAACTTCTACCTTCGTATCTCTTGGAATACTTGTCATAGTAACATTCTTTGAACCAGGATCAAGTGTGAGAACAATTTGGGTATCAGCTCTTCCACCCTTTCCATCAGAAGAGTAGTTTTCAATTCCAAGAAGGAGAATCGAAATCGGTTCTTCTCCAATGTCCACTTCTGTCTCTCTCAATTCTGAAATATCATTCTCCCGATCAAGCTCACTATAAGATTGCTTCGCCGTGTTATAAACCTGATAGCCTAGATAGCTACCAATACCAACGATAACTAGTAATAGAAATGAGACACTGAGCAATATTTTCTTTTTACGCTTCTTTTTCCTTCTATGCGCTAATCTATTTTTCATATCTTTCACCGCTAATTATTCCTTTCTTTCACTTGTTCTGTGTTAATGACTATCGATACTTTTGGCTTATTTACGCTCTATGTTGAAAAAGGATTGAAGTAAATGTTTCACTCAAATTTAGCAAAAATCATACTATCCACAATATAAGCTCATATCGTTAATTGCATAAAAATTTTTCTAAAACAAACTCATCTACTACATGAGCCACTTTCTAAAGCTATCATCAGAATACCACTATTTATCGTAACATTAATTTACCAATTATTTCATGATTTTTTTATAGGTTATATTCACTTTTTATTTCGTTGATCTGAAAAACAGATGAAAATCCTTGTGAACCTAGTATTAATTAATATGTATATTCAACTTTAAACTCTACATTTCAAACTATTAAGAGGAGGTTATAATTTCCTTAATTCGGTATATTTTAAACGATAACCTTTCTAGATGTTTTACTGAAAATAAAAAATGAAATGGTGAAAAGATGAGAAAAATTGTTGCATCTCTTATTATAGCTCTGATCAGCGTCCTGCTTATATCCGTTTTTTTGTGGTACGAAGGAATCATTATCCCTAACGCTTCTAATATAAAACCTTTTCCTGTGAAAGGTGTCGATGTTTCATCTTATCAGAGGGAGATTGAGTGGACCAAAATACAGGACCAAAGTATGTCCTTCGCTTTTATTAAAGCGACAGAAGGAAGCTCATTTGTCGATCCATATTATCAAACGAATTGGAAAAATGCTCAAAAGACTAACTTACGAATCGGCGCCTATCATTTCTTCAGTTTTGATAGTAAAGGAGCGACGCAAGCCAAGCATTTTATCGAAACCGTACCGATTGATAAGTATGGATTACCACCTGTTATTGATGTTGAATTTTATGCTGATAAAGAAAAGAATCCTCCTGATAGAAGCGAAGTAGAGTCAGAGCTTCAGACAATGATAACGATGCTAGAAGAACACTATGAAAAAAGGTCATTCTTTATACCACTCATGAGGCATATGAGCTCTATATCAAAGATTCAATCAGTGTGATCTTTGGATAAGAGATGTTTTAACTAAACCAACCTTACCTGATAATCAATCTTGGACTTTTTGGCAATATACTGACAGAGAGCAGTTTAATGGGTATAACGGAGAAGAAAAGTTCATAGATGTTAACGTATTTCATGGTAACAAGAAGGAGTTTAAAAAATATGGTTATTAATTTCGAACCTTTTAAAAACTCAAATGAGCTAGAGTTGTTATTTACAGAATATCCCTTATAAAAACAGCCCACATTTCTGTGGGCTGTTTTTATAGTAAACCGCAATTGTAAATTCGTTTATACCCTGGCATGTGATTCCTTTAATTTACATAACGATATTCCATTAAACTATTTAAAAAATAGACTTCCTGTAACAATTCTTCTCCAACGTTCGTTTCGCGAACCTTTTTCCTCTCTAACTCCTTATCTACCAATCTTTTTACTGATAAAACATCTGCTCCATTTAGTAAAACCTCATCTTTGGAATTAAAATGTTTATGTGCGACAAGTTGCATGCCGTATGAATTAAATAATAACGTGTATCCTGCAATACCTGTGGTTGATTGATAAGCCTTAGAGAAGCCTCCATCTATCACTATCATTTTACCATTTGCCTTAATTGGGTTCTCACCGTCTATTTCTTTTACTGGTGTATGCCCGTTTATAATATGACCTTGATCTGGATTAAGATCAAATTCTTCAAGAATATCTCGGCAGGTATTCTCGTTTTCACGTAAATAGTAATATGGGTTCTTTCTTTCTTTATGAGTTGCTTTATCTTTAATAAAATAACGTTCAAAAGTGGTCATTTCTCTTTTACCAAAAAGTGATGAATATTGTCCGGTCCACAAATACCAAACCATATCCGTTGCTAGATCGTCTGTTTCATCAGGATGTGCAAACGCATGTCGAAGATAATTTTCAAAAACGTCAAGCAGTTCACGACCTCCATAAGATTTATTTTCAATCATCATTTCTTCCATATTACCTTTTTCATCTAAAGGAATACATCCATGTATTAATAAATTCCCGTTGTACTTCAAATATAGAGAACCTTTTTTCATCAAGAAATTCATATGCCTTGCCAGCTTTTCAGAGTGTTGGAGAGAAAAAAGCAGCTTATCGATTACTTCTTCCTCTTCTTCTAATAACTGATCCGGTCGCTCTGGATTAACGGTCGCAAAACAAGTGTTATCAAGCAGATACGTTTTACCGTGAAGTGTAATGTTATTCTGCTCAAAGTCTATTTTCTCAAGCAACAGCCTTTCCGACATATTAAAATATGAGCGCCTCTTTATAATCGGACTTTCAAGTTTGAACTGAATCATAGTTATCGCCTGATGAATTTTGGTGATTTGACATTTTTCATGATTCGATTGCTTCTCATCCGAATCAATTTTAGGCGTAAACGCTGAATTGTCATGATAGTATTTTTCTGCAAGATTTAAAAGAGGTCTAAGATTGATTCCATACACATCTTCAATAATCTCCAGATTGTTATACCTTGCGCATATACGAATAATGTTAGCGAGACATACCTTTGAACCAGCAAATGCACCTATCCATAGAACATCATGGTTTCCCCACTGGATATCAACTGAGTGATAATTAATCAGTGTTTCCATAATTTTGTCAGGCTCTGGACCTCGATCATAGATATCCCCTACTACGTGAAGGTGGTCAACGACTAATCTCTGAGTCGTATATGCGAGACCAATGATGAGTTTATCAGCTTGTCCGAGAGAAATAATTTGCTGGAGAATTTTTTGGTAATACGTCTCCTTATTTGTAAGATCGTCCGTTTTGTATAGTAGTTCTTCAATCACATAAACAAACTGAGCAGGTAAAGCTTTTCGTAATTTCGAACGTGTATATTTGGAGGACGCATAAGAGATGAGCTTAAGCATCCGCTCTATGATTTCTGCGTACCATTGGAATAATTCTGGTTCATTGTCAAAAGCATTTTTAATTAACTTTATTTTTTCTTCAGGATAATAAACTAATGTGGCAAATTCATTAATTTCATTCTCTGGTAGTATCTCATCAAAAAGATCAGTTATTTTCTCCTTCACTTTCCCAGAACCGTTTCTTAAAACATGTTGAAAGGCTTGATATTCTCCATGTAAATCACTCACAAAATGCTCCGTACCCTTTGGTAAGTTAAGAATGGATTTAAGGTTGATTATTTCAGTGACTACCTTTTCTTCACTATCATATTTTTGAGCTAATAAATCTAAGTATTTCGTGTTCATGATTATGTATCCCCTTTCAATATTAATGACTATGTAAGTTAAATTACCGTCTTTGTATAATCTATTCTATTAGGTGATCGCATGTTTCTTGATTTCCATGCTCATTCATTACTGCTGAAAGGAAAAGGCACTCACTACTCATCACTTCTGTGTGAAGCGATGAATAAACGATTCATTATCTATGATAGTATCACATTTTTATCTTACTGAAATAAGAGACTATTATAAAAACTATGTTCGTTCGTATAATTGATCACCTTACATAATTCCACTATGTTCATAACCAAGGTGGTATGATTGAATTTAAAAAGCAGCTTAACTTAAAGGACAAATTAAGTATTTGTCCTCCTACATTAAACTGCTTTTCATATCTTATGTTATTTTAACGAACTGTTTTCTCAGCTGCATCAACCGTATGCTTTAGTAGCATAGCAATTGTGACAGGTCCAACTCCACCTGGGACAGGTGTGATATAGGAAGACTTTCTAGCAGCAGCCTCATATTCAACATCCCCGATGTTGCCTTTGTTGTACCCGGCATCGAGCACAACCGCTCCTTCTTTGACCCAGTCCCCTTTAATAAATTCTGGTTTTCCTACAGCAGCTATCACAATATCTGCTTGACGAACATGAGAAGCAAGATCTGCGGTCCTTGAATGACACGTTGTAACTGTAGCATTCTGATTTAATAAGAGAGCCGATACTGGTTTTCCTAGAATTGGACTACGCCCAACAACAACAGCGTGCTTTCCTTCAGCTTGAATATCATAATCTTCCATAATTTTCATAATAGCCGCTGGAGTACAGGATGGGAAAGTTCCAAACCCAAGAGCTGTTTGGCCATATCCAGCACTTGTTACCCCATCAACGTCCTTCTCAATAGCAATGGTTTCAAAAGCAAGACGCTCATCAACTTGTGATGGCACTGGATGTTGAAGTAAGATACCGTGTACTGATGTATCATTGTTTAATTCTTCAATAGTTTGAACTAACGTTTCTGTTGTCGTGTCTTCAGGGAGATGAATTTTTTTAGACGTAATTCCTACCCGTTCACAAGCGTTGCCCTTCATTCTCACATACGTTTCAGAAGAAGGATCATCTCCAACTAGAATCGTTACAAGACTTGGTGTAACTTCTTTTTCTTTAAGAGAAGCTACTCTTGTTTTCAGATCTTCCTTTATGCGATTTGCAACTGCTTTTCCGTCTAAAATTTTAGTTTCAATTGTCATTTCTATTCCTCCTGAAAATTGGTAAAGAATGAGGTCACTCACTTCTTCGCCCAGACGACCGGCATTGTACACCGCAGCTCCCTCGTGGTTATTTCCACATTTGTCGTCAGTTACTGCAATGAATCGTTTCTACGGATATAGTAGCACAATTCATAAAAAAACAAAAGAAACACACCTAAAAAACTCATCAAAAGTGAATAAACAACTTCGAATAACAAGTATCGTTCGTCTTTTTCTAATTTTCAGCTATATTAGCTTATCCTATTGATTCTTGATTCGGGCACATTCGAGTAAAATCTTCGTTTCACTCGCCTTTCATTCCAATATGTGCTGATCTATCATAAGACGAGGTAGTTTCATTTCAAATGTAGACCCTCGCCCTTCTTCACTCTCAATTAATAACTCTCCTCCGTGTTGTTCTATAATCTTCAAACACACTGATAACCCAAGCCCAGTACCACTCTCTTTTGTTGTAAAAAATGGTTCCCCTAGTCGATCAATATCTTCTTTAGAAATACCGGCGCCATTGTCGGTAATCCTTACAGATATAAACATCTCTTGAACATCCATACTCACATGAAGATATTTCGATTTCTCCATTAGACTCATTGCTTCAATAGCGTTTTTCATGAGATTAATAAACACTTGCTTTATTTGATTAGGATCAGCAAAAACAACTGCTTCCTCATTCCCAAAATTCGTTTGTAATGTCACATCGTTCAATAGAGCATTAGACTCAATCAAGGTTGAGACCTGCTTTAATAAACCTTTCATTTCAACATTCGTAAATAATGTACTATGCGGCTTTGCTAGCGTTAGGAGTTCACTTAGCACTAATTCGATACGGGATATTTCTGAAAAGATTATTTCAAAATACGGCATAGTGGATTCCTTCTTCTCAAGCAGTTGAAGAAATCCTTTCACTGATGTTAGAGGATTCCGAACTTCATGAGCAATTCCAGCGGCAAGCTGTGCAGCTGATGCTAGCTTTTCAGATTTAACCGCAAGGGCTTCATTTGTTTTAAGTAACCGCTCTTCTGATTGCTTTCTAAAGGTTTTATCCTTAATCGTTCCTGTCATTCCTTCAAATCTTCCTTTAGAGCTATATTCATATTTAATAAAGACCTCACACCAGACGAACCCCCCGCCTTTTTTCTGAACCCTGAATTCAAATACGTTAGATTTTTCTGCGCCATCTTGGAATCGAGATAATTCTTTATGTATATTCAGCCGATCATCTGGATGTATATAAGATAAGCTGTATGTGCCTATTGATTCCTGAACGTCGTATCCAGTTAACTCACCCCACGCTTCATTCAACCAGATCCAACTACCATCTATTCCAGTTTGAAAAACAACTTCGTTTAAGCTGTTTATGACACTATTATAGTTTTCTGATAGTTTACGATATTTTTCCTCACTATCTTTTAATTTGGACAGAAGTATGACAGAGCGATCATAATAAGAAGAGAACCACCAAACAATTACCATAACTGAGATCGTAAAGAATATGTCCATTAACCAATTGATTTTAATTCCATTAACAGAATAAAGCCAATAATCCCATAATAAAATCGCTATTAAAAACGTTACAACAGATATAATTCTTCCTTTATATCGCTTCATTTCGTCACCATTTCCTAAGTGATTTATTAATTACTAGTTTATTGGAAATGGAGCGTATGTGCAAACACACATGTGCCATTAATAGGATAAAAAAACTCCTTGAATAAGTAATCTTATTCAAGGAGTTTTGGGTATGCGCCTTAGAGGATTCGAACCTCTGACCCACAGCTTAGAAGGCTGTTGCTCTATCCTACTGAGCTAAAGGCGCACGATATGAATGGTATTCCATCTCAACAAAAGTATACCATGATTAAAATCAGGTTGTGAAGTAGCTTTTAAAACTCTTCTACAATATGTAATGGAGCGGGTGATGGGGATCGAACCCACGACATCAGCTTGGAAGGCTGAGGTTTTACCACTAAACTACACCCGCAAAAATGGCTGGGCTAGCTGGATTCGAACCAACGCATGACGGAATCAAAATCCGTTGCCTTACCGCTTGGCTATAGCCCAATCATGGTGGAGGGGGACGGATTCGAACCGCCGAACCCTGAGGGAGCGGATTTACAGTCCGCCGCGTTTAGCCACTTCGCTACCCCTCCATGATGAAATTGTAATATGGTAGCGGCGGAGGGGATCGAACCCCCGACCTCACGGGTATGAACCGTACGCTCTAGCCAGCTGAGCTACACCGCCACTTAAATTATGTATGGTGCGCCCGAGAGAAGTCGAATCCCTAACCTTCTGATCCGTAGTCAGACGCTCTATCCAATTGAGCTACGGGCGCAAAAAATATATGGTGCGGGTGAAGGGACTTGAACCCCCACGTCGTAAGACACTAGATCCTAAGTCTAGCGCGTCTGCCAATTCCGCCACACCCGCATGTGCTGTGCATCAGCGACGTTTAATAATATACCATTGAATCATTTAAAATGTCAATCGTTATTCTAAAAAAATGTAGAAAGTTTCTTTTGCAAAGAGTGAAAGCGTTGACATGCTCTTCTCCCTCTCATACGATAAGTTGTAGAAAAGGAGCTGTTACATATGAGTTTATCACAGTCCATTACAGGCGCAAAAGAATTCGACAAGAAAGACCCTTTAGCCCATTTACGTGATAAGTTTTACTTAAATCCAAATACGCTATATTTGGATGGTAATTCACTTGGTCTTCTATCAAAGAATGCGGAAGCATCCCTTCTTCGATCTCTTGATGACTGGAAGCAACATGGAATTGATGGCTGGTCTGATGGAAAGCAGCCCTGGTTTTATATGGCAGAAAACATCGGTGAGATGACATCAACGCTAATCGGTTCACATGCTTCTGAAACAATTACTACCGGTTCAATTACAACTAACCTTCATCAGATGCTCGCTACTTTTTTTAAACCTTCAGGAAACAAAACAAAAATACTAGCCGATTCTTTAACATTTCCATCTGACATTTATGCTATTCAAAGTCAGCTTGAACTCCATGGGTTATCCCCAAAAACTAATCTAGTACAAGTTCCGAGCCGTGACGGAAGAACAATCCTGGAAGAAGATATCATTGAGGCCATCGATGAGACTATAGCCCTTATTCTCCTCCCTTCCGTACTTTACCGGAGCGGACAATTACTAAATATAGAAAAAATCACAAAAGCAGCCCATTCTAAAGGAGTAATCATTGGCTTTGACTTAGCTCATTCAATCGGAGCCATTCCACATAAACTTCACGACTGGAACGTTGACTTCGCGGTTTGGTGTACATACAAGTACTTAAATAGTGGCCCTGGTGGTGTTGGTGGACTTTTTGTGCACGAAAACCACCTTGGCAGACGACCCGGTCTTGCTGGATGGTTCAGTTCCAAGAAAGAAGTGCAATTCGATATGAGCCATACGCTTACTCATGCTGAAACCGCTGGCGCATTTCAAATAGGCACACCCCACATTTTTAGTATGGCTCCTTTAATAGGAGCTTTGGAATTGATGAACGAAGCTGGCATAGATGCGATTCGAGAAAAATCATTGTCTCTTACCAACTATTTAATGTGTCTTATTAAAGAAAATCTTGCTGAAGATGGTTTTACAATCACTAATCCATCAGAAGATGATCGACGGGGTGGGCATATTTGTCTCGAGCACGATGAAGCTGCTCGAATTTGCAAAGCGCTAAAACAAAAAGGCGTCATTCCAGATTTCCGCTCACCAAACGTCATTCGCCTTGCACCAATTGCTCTCTATTCATCATTTGAAGATGTTTATCATGTTGTCCAAATTCTAAAGAGTATTATGATTAAAAAAACGTATCAGCAGTTTTCTAACGAGCGAAATGTTATCGCTTAAGTGAGTATAATTTGGTTTTTCTCCATTCATACTATGTGAAATGAAGGAGGGAAACAGGATGACTCAGCTGAACGAACTTGAACTTCAAAACCTGCGTCACATGATCGGCGGACATGAAACACTCGCAAACAAACTTGATTCCTATGCCCAATCTTGTACTTGTCCGCAGCTTAAGCAAATGCTTCAAAAGGATGCACAAGACGCACGCAACACACAACAACAATTAATCGGCTTCTTAAGTTAAGGAGGGATTTTATGAATGAGAAAGACATGGTAAATGATTATTTATCCGTATTGAACAGCAGCTTAAGTAATTACGGGAGCGTCATTTCTCAAGCTGACAATCAACAACTTCGTCAGGCTCTTCAACAAATTAGAAATACTGATGAGCAGCGACAGTATAACCTTTATCAATACGCTAAACAAAAAGGGTATTATCAGCCAGCTGCCAAAGCCCAAACCAATGAAATTCAACAAGTTAAAAACCAACTAACAGCTCCGCAGCAACAACAGAATAATCAGCCTCCCCAGGTCCATTAATCCAGAGCCGGTGAAAACCGGCTCTGTGTCTTTATGCTCATTTTTTCATAATTTTGTAAATAGCGTTTCGGCCTCCCTTTATATGGATAATTAAATGAGTATTACCTATAAGGAGAGATTGATATGGACTATATTCTTAATGCAATAACTGAATTTTCCGCGTTCATCTGGGGTTATCCTATGATGATTTTACTCTTAGGCGGTGGATTATTTTTAACAATCCGCCTCGGCTTCTTTCAAATAATCTTTTTTCCCCACGCTTTAAAACATACCATCGGTAAAATTTTCAAAAAAGAAAAAGGTGATGGAACAATTTCTCCATTTCAAGCCTTTGCCTCCGCTCTCGCATCTACTGCAGGTGCTACAAACATTGTTGGGGTTCCTGTGGCAATCGCTTTTGGAGGACCTGGCGCTATTTTCTGGATGTGGATTGTCGCTATTATTGGAATGTCTACAAAATTCTCGGAAATTGTTCTTGGGATCAAATACCGAGAGGAAGACAAAAATGGCGTTTATGTTGGTGGCCCAATGTATTACATAAAAAAAGGCTTGGGATGGAAGTTCGCTTCATCTCTATTCGCTTTTGGACTGATGATTGAAATCATTCCAAGTGTCATGGTCCAAACCAACTCCATTTCAACACTCTCAGAAAGTTCTTTTGGATTACCGACTTGGGTAACAGGTGTCTTATTAATTATCCTTATATCAATTGTTGTATTCGGTGGAATACGTAGAATTGGTTCTGTAGCTGAGAAGATTGTTCCATTCATGGTACTTACATATATTGCAGGCGCTATCGGCGTTATGGTGATTAATATAGAAGAGTTTCCAGCTGTTATGAACCTTATTTTCGTACATGCTTTTCAACCGATCTCAGCAGCTGGAGGTTTTGCTGGAGCTGGTTTTGCTGCAGCTGTTAGATGGGGCCTTGCTAGAGGGCTTTATTCAAACGAAGCTGGTATGGGTACGGCGTCTATTGCCCATTCTGCAGCACATACGCCTCATCCATGTAGACAGGGATTATGGGGCATTTTCAGCGTTTTTGTCGATACAATCGTTCTCTGCACAGTAACAGCTTTTACAGTGCTTCTTTCAGGAGCTTGGAAAGACGTTAAACCCTCAAATGCAGCTGATATGGTTTCAGATGCTTTCTCTGGACTAATGGGAGCTACATGGGGCCCCATCTTTGTTTCTTCCCTCCTATTGATTTTTGTTATCAGTACGATAGGTGTCCTTGTCTTTTATGGTGAGAAACAAGCTGAATACTTATTTGGCACACCCTTTTCTAGAGTAATGCGATTTGTTTATATTATTTCTATTTTTGTTGGAGCTATAGGAGGACTTCAATTTGTTTGGGAGCTAGTCGACATTACACTCGCCTTGTTTGTTATCCCAAACGTTATTGCGATCTTATTCCTTAGTAAGGAAGTGAAAGAACTAACTGATGACTACAAATTAAATTTCTTAAAGCAAGCCCAAACGAAAGACAAAGGCATTAGTTCATAAGAAATTCACATGGGACATTCACCTAATTTAGGTTCCTCTCCGCTCCTGCCTATATCTTTTCTAGACGGAAACATACAGTGGTAAAGAAAGAGAATTTAAAGGGGGACCTAATATGTATCATGCAAACAATGCACCATACGGAAATGAGCCTTACCAACCAGTAGCTGGAGCTTCTTACGGCATGCCTTGTCACCGACCAGCTGGAAACGGCTTTGCGCTAATTGTTGTACTATTTATCCTGCTTATTATAGTAGGAACAGCTTTTATTAAATGTTAGTTTTTAACAAGCAAGAGCCACTTGGTTCTTGCTTTTTTTAATTACGCTATGTTAGCTTAATTTTCGATTTATAGTTCATTCATTTTTTGATGAGTCAAAAATCAAGAACGTTCGTTCCATGTCCTTTCCTGAACAATTGTTCCAATTAACTTTGCCTGTTATAGTGATAAAGAATGTATGATGAAAGAAGTGAGACAATGAAAACCTTATTAATCGATATGGACTCGGTTATATGTGACCTTATGTCTGAATGGCACCAGAGATACAATCATGATTACAATGACGACTTGTCTGTTGAGAAACTTGAATGCTGGCGATCTGAAGACTATGTAAAAAATGAGTGTGGAGATAAAATTTATGAATACCTTGATCAGCCAGGTCTATTTCTTGAACTCAAGCCTCTACCACATGCTATTGAAGTAATGGAACGTCTTTCATCCGTGTATGACGTAATGATTGTCACGAGTAGCCGTACATATGCTTACACTGAAAAAGAACAATGGGTAGAAAAACACCTTCCGTTTATCGGCAAAAGAAATTTGATTTTCTCGCATAGAAAAGAAATGATTCGCGGAGATTTATTATTTGATGATGCTCCACACAACCTCATCGCATTTAAAAATTCAGGGAGAATGGCCATTGCGATGAACTATCGTTATAATCAATATGTCGACGTCCCTCGCGTGAATAACTGGTTGGAATTTGAAGAATGGCTTTCAACATGGAAGTGAGGGTACAGTGGTGACTCAACGAACAGATTTGCTAATAATCGGTGGAGGACCCGCTGGAATTTCTGCTGGAATATGGGCTAAAAGACTAGGCATTAATCATTTATTGCTTGAAGCAAAGGATAGCCTTGGGGGGCAATTAAGTACAATCTATAATCAAATTGTAGACTACCCAGGTATGGTGGTTGCAAACGGTCAGGTTTTACAGGAACAGTTCATCAAACATGCTGAGGAAATCAAATGTGATTATGTTACAAACACTTGCGTTAAGTCGATCGATTGGACTAATCGGATACTTCAAACAGCAGAAGGCAATTCATATACATTTCGCACTTTGCTAATTGCATCAGGGTCTTCCCCACGTAGGCTAGATGTTCCTGGTGAACAAGAAATGATCGAGCAAAAAGAAGTATACTCGGCAACTCGAGATAAATTGAAATTCAAAGGCAAACATGTTGCTGTAATCGGGGGCGGAGACCGCGCATTCGAAGGAGCTCTTCTTCTTGCTGAAGCTGGTTCTCAAGTTACACTAATACATCGTTCTGATTGTTTTAAAGCTCGTAAGGAATACAAAGAACCTGTCATGCTCCACCCAAACATCGACATACTAACAAAAACGTTTATTACAAAAATAGATGGAAAAGGAAAGAAGAAACTATTCCTCGCTGACGAAGATCATCACTTTACAATGATGGTTGATGGTCTGTTCATTCGAATTGGTGTTAAACCAAACACTGAACCTTACGAGGATGGCATTGACGTCGATCAGGAAGGATACATTCGATGCAACTCTTATGGTGAAACATCTCTGCCATTCGTCTATGCTGCAGGAGATGTTTGCACTAGACCGCTGTTATCAAGTATTGCCTCCTCAGTTGGACAAGGAATGACCTCTGTCAAACAGCTATCGTTCTTTCTTGAAAATTAAAAAAGGACCCTGAGGTCCTTTTTTAATTTTCAATGTTAGGTTTGAAAGTTGATTTTAAGGAAAAGTTCGATGTCTTTTTTGAGAAGAGTGACTTCTTCCAAAAAATAAAGATAGTAAAATTACCACAAAAACGCCGATCCCAAAATAGAAAATATTTTCACTAGACAGCAATGATGCTGTTTCTTCATCTTTTACTTTTGCTGCTGGTTTTGTTTCACTTTCCACTATTGTCGCACCTTTGTCTTCTTCTAAAGAATTCACTTCAAGAAAATCAGCATCCAGAATGGAAACATATGAAGCCCCTTTACTTTCAAGAATATTGTTATCAGATATGGTAAGATCTAGCTCGTCATCTCCAACTTGATAAAGGGTCATATCCTCAGAAAGACTATATTCCTCATTATTTCCAACTCCTAAATCAGTCCCCTTCTTATACTCAACTGGCGTGAAAGCATTAAACCCATAGTTAAGCATGGATAATGTGTCCTGATAAGCGATTTGATCATCGTTTGCTTTCATCGTAACAGCAATCAATTCTTGACCGTCTTTTGATGCGGTTGTCACTAAAGTGAAGCCAGACTCTGAGACATACCCATTTTTTCCACCTGTAACAAAGTCATAATCGAGTAAGAGTCGATGATGGTTAATAAGCGTCGTTTCCCAATCTTCACCAACCCATTCTAATTTTTTGATTCCTATCAAAGATCGAAACTGCTCATTTTTCATGGCGTACTGTGTTATTCTAGCCATATCTTCTGCAGTCGTTACATGATTCTCATTAAAAAGTCCATTTGGGTTAACAAAATTCGTATTTTTGACACCAATTTCTTCACGTAAAAATTCGTTCATATCTTCAGAAAACGATTCCACACTTCCACTTAAATGCTCAGCTATAGCGATTGCAGCGTCATTTCCGGAATTAACCATCATTCCTTTAACTAATTTTTCTAACGAAACGATTTCTCCTTCTTTCAAATACACCCTAGTACCATCTGCTTTACGTGCACGCTCGCTTACCGTTACCATATCATCCATCTCTCCGGATTTAACAGCCATAAATGCAGTCACAATTTTTGTAATACTCGCCGGGTACATTTCGTCATTGCCATTCTTATTAAAAAGAATTTGTCCTGTTTTGCCATCGATCAGTATAGCGGTTTCGCTTCTTACATTTGGTAGTTCCTGTGCTTGCGTTACTGATGGAAATAAGCTTACAGTTAAACATATGACCATTATAAGATTCGAATAGTGTTTTAGAATCATGGAAGCTCCTCTTTCTTTTAAATGCTATTTAAACTGTTCGTTCCATATTTTCATACATTGTCTAGTATAAAAGACCTGATCCGTTTTCTATTATAGCTAAGAGTGGTAAAACAGAAAATACTTATTTCTTTATACCCTCTCTAACAACTTTTAATATAAAAGTATTGGAATGAACTAATTTTTCATTTTCTTTTTTATTTGTGAATCCTGAATTTGATAGAAGTAAAAATAAATTCAACCATAATAAAAACCGCTCAGGGCGGTTTAGTTAAGAAGCATACG
The DNA here is from genome assembly GCF_056173665.1 of Anaerobacillus sp. QJM3NY_17. Taxonomy (NCBI): domain Bacteria; kingdom Bacillati; phylum Bacillota; class Bacilli; order Caryophanales; family Bacillaceae; genus Anaerobacillus; species Anaerobacillus sp. QJM3NY_17. Next base: position 2,439,902 of record NZ_CM149685.1, read on the forward strand.
ATCCTTTCCACTGCTCTACCATGGTTTGAGGGGCACTCCAGCAGACCCAGGATACAAGCACTTTATTTTCTTCAGATATCACCAACCAATATTCCAACCTTCTTTTATCGAGGTTTTGATAAAATCCTGTCTTAGTAATAAAGCGATCCATTCTTATATCCCTCCAGTTCATTAGTCTCTAAATAACATATTCGTTACCCAAATACAGAACCCTCTAAATTTTCAGAAAAATGAACGTCTCCGTAACTACCAAAAAGTTCCTATATTAAGATTGTATATCATTCTTTACTCCTGAGCATTATATTAGTCAAGGAGGTGTACACAACATGGCAAACAACAATAGCTCAAACAATCTGGTAGTCCCTGGTGTACAACAGGCTTTAGATCAAATGAAGTACGAAATTGCTAGCGAATTCGGCGTTCAACTTGGCCCAGACTCCACTGCTCGCTCTAACGGTTCTGTTGGAGGAGAAATCACTAAGCGCCTTGTCCAAATGGCTGAACAGCAAATGGGCGGCGGAAGCTACTAATCACCAACTGCATAGTATGGATATAGAGGGCGGAGCAATCCGCCTTCTTCTTTATTCTCCAAGTAACGTTGAAGTTTGTACAGCATGTGCAATTAACTCCGAAAGATCACTTATTTGATCTTCATTAATTCGACGGTTAAATTCTAAAACAATGTGAGTCTTTAATTGTTCCTCATCCTCGTATGGGAAAGATATCGTTTGTCGGATAGCAGGTCGATAACCCCAAATACTTCGGATATCTTCTTCAATCTGTTCACAGTCCTCTGCATCTGATATGGCAACATCAAACAGAATTTTGATTTCACATCCTGCTTGAACATGCTCTAGCTTAAGCTGCTCCGCACTGAAACTAGCTAGATCAGCAAAAAGTTCAATCGTTACATTCACATGTTCATTTTCACTAAACTCTACTTGATACTTTCTTGAAAGAGAAGCTAAATCAACCAGATCTTTTCGATTGATGATGGAGATCTCACCATCAAGATCTCGATCATATAGCTCTCCCTCAAGAACTACTTTTACATTCTCATATATAGTTGGATCAAACATCCTGTCCCCCTCCTTACATTCTCACTATATCATGAATAAAGGAGGGAAAAGTCATTAAGAATTAGCACGTGGATGTGATCGAGCAAATTGAATAAAGGTTTCTTCGTCTCCAATTTCGCCACATGCCCCACATTGAACTCGTATGCTTGGTCCTTTATAAACCATATGGAATGGATCAGCTTTTCCCTCTTCTATAATAGACATCACTTCTCCAGATTGAGGATCTAATTTAACTGAAGTCGCTTTTTGCTCAATTTTATTAAATCTCATTCGATTGGTTTTACATCGTGGGCACAAATACGCAGTCATAAACTCACTCCCTTTTTCTTTAGTGTTACTCAAAAAAAGGGAAATTTATTCATTTTAGTATGGTATGTGAAATTATACATTAAATAACGAGCATCAAGCTCGTTATGTTACTTGCTCAATTATTTTTTCAAGTACATATTCAACAGATTGGACACGCTCATTAAATTTCTTAGGTCCAGTATCCTTCTGCCACGCCACAACTGAAACCATTTCTATATTTTCGAATGTGTTTTTAATTTGAATTGGATATAAATATTTAGGTTTGTTTTCCATTACCCATGCTCTTGCTAATGGTTCCCATACCTTCAAAATCTCAAGTGCTCGATCGGCAAAAGGTTTCACTTCTTCATAGAAGTTAACTTTGTACGTATCAAGATGTGTGCGAGTAGTATATTGTACTCTCGCTTCTTCATTTATTGTGATTAGCTGTTTTGTTAGCTTTAATAATTTTTGTGTATCTTCCATTTCATTCACCCCTACTCCCTTATCCTACCATACTCACTGGTCACCAAACACATACAAAAACCTTATATCCATTTAGGACATAAGGTCAGAAGGGAACGTAAAGATCTCTAGAAACTGAATAAACTCATGATCCAGGGACGCTTGCCTTTGCCCGTCGACTGACCTACCGCCTCTTGTATCGAAGTATGATCCTCAAGCTCAGATAATTTTTCTTCTAACGAAGAAACTTTCTTGACTAGCTCTTCCAGTTCAGATCGATGCTGAAGTACTTGAACGGTGATAACCTCATTAGCTTTTTCATCTAACTGTCGCTCAAGCTGTTCTAGCCTTACTGAGAAGCGATCTAACCTTTGCTCAAATCGTTCCGGTGTTACCATTGCAACTTTTGAATTGTTTTTACCAGCTGATTTAATTTTCTCCATTGAGTAACCCCTTCTTAAATCGTTTTTAATCGATTTTAGCTCCTCAAGTGTTTCATTAGAAAATAAAAAGTGGCCAAGTTCATTCTTCTCACATGATAGGTCAAAATACTTAACCCAACGCTGAACAGTAGTAGGGTTTACACCAAGTTCATCCGAAACTTGCTTTGTTTTTAATAACATGCAATCCCATCCCTTCTGTCATTCTCAGGCCTTCGCCTGTTAGTTTGTATACGTAATATTCGCCTTTCTTTTTTATTTGCCTTCTTCGTTGACAAAACTAGTACGGTTTCGGCAAAGGTAGTGGTTTAATGCTAAAGGAAAAGGATTTCGACAATGAATAGGAATGTTTTTGTAACATCTGCTCAAACTAAAGTAAGGAGGTGTCAGTATAATGACCAAAAAGCAAAAACTTGATCAAACAAAACGTAAAGGCAAAACTCAGGAAGAAACTAGAACTGGATATGGAAATAAGAAAATGGAAGGACCAGATCGACCTTCCACTTAAAAGCAGGGCTATTTCCTGCTTTTTTGTATGAGCAGATTTTCCACTTCCATCGCAATTCTGATCTGACTTCTCTTTCTTTCATACCAATCTGAAATGAGAACTTTATCTGGTAATTCCGCTTCAACTTTCATCATTTTTTTTACTAGTAATTGACCTCTAAACCAATCTTTCTTATCCTGTTGATGATGAGGAATAATTGGATAAACCTGTCTTAACATTGGTCCCTCTCTTCTCTTCCCCATGAACCTTTCATAATCGTAGCGTGATCCCGTTGGAGCAACTTTCATTGCAAAATGATAAAATGCACTAAAATAATTAGGATGAAAGAGGAGCTTAGCTAAGCTTTTTCCTAGCTTAATTCGGTTACGGGTATGACGAAAACCACTAACTGATAAACCAAATAGCTCTCCCCTCACTGTCGGAAAAAGAACTGTGCTAAAATGGAACCAATCTTGAATGGTGAATAGCAATGAATGAAATACCTTCTTAGCATATAAATGATGTTCCATAAGCGGTCCTTCAATCACGTGCTGCTCATTAATAATTAACGCCGTCATTAAACGATCCTGATCACCTAACTCAAGAAAAGTTTTCCATTCTTCTAACATAAAGCACGATATTCCAAGATCTCTACCAAAATGGAAGAAGGAAGTGCTTGCTTTCTTACCTAGCTCATAGAGCAATAGCTGTGGGGCTGCGTCTGCAAAGATGATCCAATTAGCTCGTTCATATGTTAGGAATAACTTCATTAATTGCTCTTCCTTTATTGCCTTAGGAAACCATTCTCCTTGTAAGTCAGTCATACTCCAACCGGCATTCCTAGAAACCATTGCGGCAAGGAACGACCATTTTATTTCTGGATTCCGATTGAAAAAATCTTGATAAAATACGGTACGTGAAATATTGTCAATGTTCCATTTTTCTATCGCTTTTGTGATTGTTTTCGTGACGTTCTCCACAATTTTTTTCACCTGCTTGAAACATTTTTGTCGTACAACTCGTAATAAGTAAAGTAAAATAGATTCAGTGCACCTTTTATATAGAAAGGATGGTTAACGTGCCGATTCGATATCCGAACGGAAAGCCGTACGTCCCTTCGGCTCAGAATCAGCTAGCAAATCAGAAACAAAAAACATACAGCAACCGTGGTATGACATTAGAGGAAGATATTAATCATAGTAATACGTATTATCTCTCAACAGGCAAAGCTGTTATACACAAAAAGCCTACGCCTGTTCAAATTGTTAACGTTGATTATCCCAAACGAAGCGCAGCCGTGATAAAGGAGGCCTACTTTAAGCAGGCATCTACGACTGATTATAATGGCGTTTACAAAGGAAGGTATGTGGATTTTGAAGCGAAGGAAACAAAAAACAAAACTGCTTTTCCATTAAGTAACTTTCATGAACATCAAATTGAACATATGAAACAAGTTCATGAGCACAACGGAATCTGCTTTGTGCTTTTACGTTTTTCAATCACTGACGAAGTGTTCCTTATGGATGCCGCTATGCTCTTTTCCCACTGGGAAACAATGAAAATTGGCGGAAGAAAATCCATTAGAAAAGAGGAGATTGAAAAGCAGGGAACGCATATTCCTTATACCTATCAACCGCGCATTGACTATATCAAGATTATTGATAAAATGTACTTCAGTTATTAAACAACTGGTTTTAATTCATAAAATGAAGGGTTCATTCGAATCCTATTAACAGTACAGGCTTGAAAGGCAGGAATATTCATGAGTGAATATCAATCACGTCAAGAACGACGTAAATCAAATGACAAGAAAAAGAAGTCCCCGAAGAAAGCTGGGAAGAAAGGTATTTTCAAAAAAATCTTTCTAACCCTCGTTGTTTTGTTTTTAGTTGGTTTAGTTGCTGGGGGAATCACCTCAATTGCCTATATCAACAATGCACCAGAGCTAGATCCAGAAAAGCTTACGAATCCACAGTCCTCCATCATACTGGATAAAAAGGATGAAGAAGTTCAAACTCTCGCAGGAACCGATGCAAGAGAAGTCGCTAAAATTGATGAGATTCCGGATATTCTAAAAAATGCTTTTGTCTCTGTTGAAGACACTCGTTTCTATGACCATTTTGGAATTGATCCACGAAGGATTGGCGGAGCTGTTCTTGCAAATATTACGCAAGGGTTTGGCGCTGAGGGTGCTAGTACGATTACACAACAGGTCATCAAGAACTCTCTCTTAACATCTGAAAAATCATTAGAACGAAAAGTTCAAGAAGCTTATCTATCCATTAAGCTTGAACAAGAATATTCAAAAGATCAGATCTTAGAAATGTATTTAAATAAAATTTATTTCGGTAATGGTGCATGGGGAGTTGTTGATGCAGCCGAAACTTATTTTGGCAAAAATATTACAGAAGAAGACTTAACACCTGGAGAGGCCGCACTACTAGCGGGACTTCCGCAGCGTCCTACCTACTATAATCCATATGAATACGCTGATCAGGCAGAACAGCGTAGAAATGTTGTGCTTAGCTTGATGGAAAAACAGGGCGTTATTACAGCTGAAGAAGCTGACAAATATCAAGCAGAAAAAGTTAGTGACATGGTTGTTGCATTAACAGAAGATAAAGAAACAGATCAATATAAAGTCTTCATGGACCAAGTTGTGAAAGAACTACGAGAACGTGATGATATTTCTGAAAAGGATATCTACTCAGGGGGACTTGAAATTTACACAACCCTTGATACACGCGCTCAAGATATAACAACTGATGTGATTGCAAACTATCCTTATTCGAATGAAGATATGCGATCAGGGCTAGTCCTGATGGATACTAAGACTGGTTCGATTAGAGCCATTGGTGAAACACGTAAAGATGAGAACGTAATTACTTACGCAACGACAGGGAAGTTTCAGCCAGGATCAACCGCTAAACCGATTGTTGCTTATGGCCCTGCAATTGATACCGAGCAGTGGTCAACTGGGCGCTCCATTAAAGACGAGCCTCTAAAAATAGGTGACGCTAATATTCGTAACTGGGACCGCGAGTATCGTGGTCAAGTATCAATGAGACGTGCTCTCGAGATGTCTTATAACGTTCCGGCTGTTAACACTTTCCTTGAGATTGGTGAAAAACCTGCTCAAGAGTTTGCTAACAAGCTTGGTATGGATTTGAAAGATGAAGATATGGTACCTACTGCTGCTATCGGAACATTTAGCACCTCTCCCCTTCAAATGACTGGTGCTTATGCTGCTTTCGGTAACGGTGGAACGTATAATGAGCCTCACACGGTACGAAAAGTGGTCTTTCCTGACGGAAGAGAGATTAACATCGAACCTGAACCAGTAAAGGCAATGAATGATTACACAGCCTACATGGTTAGCGATATGCTTAAATCCGTTGTAAACGAAGGCACTGGAACCGATGCTAAAATTTCCGGTCTACCTGTCGCTGGTAAAACGGGTACAACAAACCATCCTCAAGAAGTCGTGCAATCACAAGGGTTCCCTACATCAGGTATTGTAAGAGATGCCTGGTTTGCTGGATATACTACGGAGTATTCCATGGCAGTATGGACAGGATTTAACGAACCAAATAAGCACTATTTAGATTCTAGCAAAGGCGAAGATGATACTTCCAAGCTCCTTTTCAAAGAAATTATGAGCCAAGTATCTGAAGGTATTAATACTGCCGACTTCCAGAAGCCCGACTCGGTCGTAGAGGTTGGCGTTGAGAAAAGCACTGGTCTATTGCCAAGTGACTACACGCCAAAGGATCAAATCGTCTATGAGCTATTTGTAAAAGGTAGTACGCCAGAAAAGACTTCTGATAAGTACAAACAACCAGACGGCGTCAAAGGACTTTCTGGAAAGTATAATGCTGACTCCAATAGCATTTCACTATCATGGCAGCCTGGTGAAGATAAGAGCTTCACTTATAAAGTAGAAATGGCTGTAAATGGTGGAGGTTATCAAGGGGTGACCGAAACAGGAGATACTGGATTTACGTTAGAAAATGCCCAAAAAGGTAGCGAATATAAATTTAAAGTAACAGCCGTTTCAGACTCAGGAGTATCAACGAAGCCTGCTGAAACATCCGTATCAGTTCCTAAAGAAGAAGAACAGGAACCTGAGGAGCCTACAGAAGAAGATACAAACGAAGATAGTGAAACACCGCCGGACGAAGGTAATGATGAAAATAGCGATGCTGGAGACGGAAACAGTGGTGACAATCAGGGAGAAGAAGAACCTCCAGCTGACGACCAAAGTGGCAACACTGATGAAAGTGGTAACGGAGGCCAGGATCAAGGAAACAATGGTTCTGGAGAAAATCCTGGTAACGGGTCTGGGAACGGTTCTAGTGACGGTTCTGGATCTGGCAATGATTCTGGATCTGAGACTGATAATCCTGGTGACACAGGAAACACAGGTTCAAACGCTCCACCAGCCAGCACACCACCTAATGAGGAAGAATAGCTTTAAAGCCCAATCTGCAATGCAGATTGGGCTTTATTTATACTTATTTGATTTAAAGACTAACTAATTCTGTTTATTAATTCATTGTAATAATACATAAAATCTATTTGCCTTTCCGAGCTCGCTGATTCATTCTCTTCTGTCCTTCTCGGCATAGCTCGAGAAGTGGACAAATTTCACATTGCGGAGATTGAGCTTTACAATGGTACCTTCCAAAAAAAATAAAGCGATGGTGAGAAACGGACCACTCCTCTTCTGGAATTTTTCTCATGAGCGTCTTCTCAACTTCGAGAACGGAATCCTTCCATCTGCATATGCCGAGCCTCTTGCTCACTCTCTCAACGTGGGTATCCACGGCGATCGCAGGAACATCAAAAGCTACTGAAGCAATGACGTTAGCCGTTTTTCTTCCAACACCTGAGAGCTCCATTAGCTCTTCCCTCGATTCAGGAAGAGATCCGCCATATTGTTCAACAACCGTTCTGGCAAGCTTTTTTATATTTTTTGCTTTATTTCGAAATAAGCCGATCCTTCTTATATCGTTCTCGAGTTCTTCTATGGGTACTTGAAGAAAGTCTTCAGGACCGTTATATTTTTCAAACAAACCAGGAGTAACTTTGTTTACTAGTGCATCTGTACATTGAGCTGATAATACAACTGCAATAGCAAGCTCAAATGGAGTAGAATGATTCAATTCACAATGGGCATCTGGAAACATCTCCCCCATCGTATCAAGAACTGTTCTTATCTTGGCTTTCGTTAGCAAAAGTCTGTCTTCCTTTCTTATGTCTAGTATAGGCTTTAATTTGTTCATAAACAAAAAGCGGAAGCAACACTTCCGCTTTACATATGACCTATCTTCCAAGCCAGTTATATATAGGAGCACTCTGACCTGAATCTTTCTTCACATCAGGCTTAGCAGGTGCTTTTTTATCATATTGGTGCTTTCTAAACTTCTCTCCGTAGGAACGTGCCTGCTCTAATGTCTTAATGCCGTTTCGCTTCCATTCAAAGAGTATCCGGTCAATGTAGCGAAAGTTTAGCTTTCCAGCAAGAACAGCTTCTTTTAAAGCCCCTTTAATTAACTCAGCATCATGCTTATCACCATCTATCCACATGGCAAGCGTCTCGCATTCAATGGGGGAAAGTGGCCTTGCAAATTCACGCTCAAACAACGTGTAAAGACTTTCTTCATTCTCATCGTTTTTCGCAGCAGCCTTCTCTGCTTCTTCTTGCTCGATCGCCTTAAAAATTCGCTCCCACAACGGGATTAGCGAATAGACTTCAGAATAATAATTCTTCGATTCGTTCTGGTGTTCCTCGATCGTTAAAACACCTTTTTGCATAAGCTGCTGTATTTTATCTAGACAAGCTTGTGGTGAATATGTCATTGCTTGGGCAAGTTCCTCCGGTGTTGGAAAAGAATTCCCCTGTTCAATAAAACTGTGTAGTCTAATTAAAAAGAAGGCATCTTCTTCATGTAAACCAACGCTAACATAGTAATTGAGCAATAGCCTTGGTACTGAAACATGACCTTCATTAATGATTTGAATGATGTGTTCCTTCTTCATCCCATCCACCTCTACCTTTCATTATAGCACGCCGGCATTTTGTGATGGGAGTAGAAAAATCTGGCTATGTACTTTCACGTACATACCATTTTTTCCTCTCATCTTCTAATCTTATCCATCTTCACTTCGTGAAATGCTTTAACCTACGGCTTTTTCATCAGATAAAGACGCTTCTTTCACATTGAAAGAAGCGTCAGCTTTGTTAGTTTATCACGGATATAGTCTATTTAAAAGACGTGGGAACGGAATTGTTTCACGCACATGTTCCACACCAGATAACCATGCCACAGTTCGTTCTAGTCCAAGACCAAAACCAGAATGTGGAACAGAACCATAGCGGCGAAGTTCAAGATACCATTTATATGCATCGTCTGTAAGACCATGTTCTTCATATCGCTGCTCCATAAGTGCTAAATCATCAATTCTCTGACTACCTCCAATGATTTCACCATAACCTTCTGGAGCGATTAAATCAGCGCATAGAACAACTTCTTCACGCTCAGGATCAGGCTTCATATAGAACGCCTTAATGTCCTTAGGATAATTAGTAATGAACACTGGTTTCTCAAAGCTTTCAGCGATTGCAGTTTCATGAGGAGCACCAAAATCTTCGCCCCATTCAATATCTGTAAAGCCTTTATCTTTCAATAGCGTAATCGCATCATCATAAGAAATGCGAGGGAATGGCGCTTGAATCGCTTCTAATTTCGAAACATCACGTTCAAGCGTTTTTAACTCAAGTTGACAATTATCTAATACAGATTTTACAAGGAAGCTAACATACTGCTCTTGAACTTCAAGACTTTCGTCATGATTCATAAATGCCATCTCAGGCTCAATCATCCAAAATTCGATTAGATGACGGCGCGTTTTTGATTTTTCAGCTCGGAATGTTGGACCAAAAGAAAAGACGCGTCCAAAAGCCATAGCTGCTGCTTCCATATAAAGTTGTCCACTCTGTGATAGATAAGCATCTTCTTCAAAATATTTTGTATGGAAAAGATCTGTTGTACCTTCTGCAGAGCTACCTGTTAGAATAGGCGGATCAATTTTAACGAAGTCATTTTCATTAAAGAATTGATAAGTTGCACGAATAATCTCATTTCGAATGCGAAGAATAGCGTTTTGGCGTCTAGAGCGAATCCAAAGGTGACGATTATCCATTAAGAATTCTGTACCATGCTCTTTTGGCGTAATTGGATAATCCACAGCTTCATGAATTAATTCAATGTTAGTAACAGTTAATTCATATCCTGATTGTGAACGATCATCTTCACGGACAACTCCTGTCACCCATACTGAGGATTCTTGAGTTAAATTCTTAGCAGCTTCCCATGCTTCTTCTGTTACTTCCTTCTTAACCATAACGCCTTGAATGAATCCCGTTCCGTCGCGAAGCTGAAGAAACTGGATCTTTCCGCTTGAACGTTTATTATGTAACCAGGCTCCAATTGTAACGGTTTGTTCAACCTGTTTATTTACGTTAGAAATCGTTGTTTTCACTTCTTATTTCCCTCCAACTAATTAGAAAAAATTGGCGCACATTCTTTATACAATAGGAGAATAGCGCCATGAATTAATTTGTTTAAATAGATGAATCTATTGTTCGGTTCTTATTATACCGATTATTTGGCCATACAACAACTTGCTTAAACTGTCTGTTTCGTTTTAACAAATCGTTCAATTCGATTTATAGCTTCAAGAATCACATCAAGTGATGTTGCATATGAAAGCCTAACATTATCAGGTGAACCAAAGCCAGATCCAGGCACAAGCGCTACTTTCTCTTCTTCAAGAAGGCCTTTTACAAACGCATCAACAGAATCAAAACCTGTCTTCTCTGCCGCTTCTTTAGCATTAGGGAAAAGATAGAATGCTCCTTGTGGCTTCACACATGTAAACCCAGGTATCGCATTTAATTGTTCATAAACGGTGTTTAATCTACCTTCAAATGCTTCTTTCATTTCACTAACAGGCTCCTGTGACCCTTCATATGCTGCTAGAGCTGCATATTGGGAAATGGAAGTTGGATTTGAAGTGGAATGGCTTGCAAGGTTTGTCATTGCTTTAATGATCTCTTTTCTCCCTGCAGCATAACCAATTCTCCAACCTGTCATGGAATGGGATTTGGATACACCATTAATAATAATCGTTTGATCCTTCAATTCAGGTGAAAGCTGTGCGATAGAAGTATGTTCTGCTCCAGCATACACAAGCTTTTCATAAATCTCATCAGAAACAATGAGAATGTCATGCTCTAAACAGAATGCACCTATTTGCTTAAGCTCTTCAGGGGTATAGATCGATCCTGTTGGATTAGAAGGAGAATTAATGATCACAGCTTTTGTATTGGACGTTACTGCTGCTTCAAGTTGAGAAATTGTCACTTTAAATGACTGTTCTTCTTTACCTTCTACATAAACGGGCTTGCCACCAGCAAGCTTAACTTGTTCAGGATAACTAACCCAGTAAGGTGTAGGAATAATAACCTCATCACCTTCATCTAGTATTACCTGGAACAATGTGTAGAGAGCATGCTTCGCTCCAGTACATACAATAATTTCATCAGCTTTGTACGTTATATTCTGATCTTCTTGGAATTTAGCGATAATGCTTTCTTTTAGAGGAAGAATGCCTCCAGAAGGAGTATATTTTGTTAACCCTTCATCCATTGCTTTCTTCGCTGCTTCAAGAATGTGAGATGGTGTATTAAAATCTGGTTCACCTGCACCTAATGCGATAACGTCATGTCCTTCAGCCTTCAATGCTTTTGCTTTTGCAGTTATTTCAAGCGTAGCAGACGGTGTAAGAGCTGCTACACGTTTAGATAAATTCATTTCTCTTCCTCCCTTAATCACATTAACTTTGTTTTATTGAACGAGATCGCCAATATTCACCATTACTAAAATAATAATATGCAAATGTATAGCGGTTGTCGGTATCAATGAATGTGGCTTCCCATACAAGCACTTGCTTCTCTTCTTGATTGATTTCAATACCTGGTTTAATATTAATGACTTCTTGTGGAGAAAATTCTTCAGAAAGCTTCTTTTTGATGGCTTCTAACGTAACGCCGTCTTCTATTTTCTTTGTGACAAGCGCCCCATCCTTTCGTGGCACGAAAACATAAACCTGATCTCCATCTGCATCGCTACCTTTTAAGACAACATATGCACTATTTGTACCATGATATTGAACCGCTTCATCAACTTTTTCTATCACCGATTCCGATTCAGCTCTCTCAATCGCTTTTTCTTCTAGCCGATCAGGTTGATCGGTTACGGAAGAATAAAATGAAATGCCTTGCCAGATCAAAACTGCTAAAATCACGCCTGCAATTATTCCTATTACTCGCATTCGCTCACCCTATTATGTACGATAGATTGTAAAAATCATCTGGTCCTGGTCTTCTTCATCAAGTGCAAGTCCAAACATTAAATCTTTTTCTTTTAAGGTGCGATTTAACGAATCAACAATTTTGTAAATATCGAGGGATTTACTAACCTTCACAGTCGACAATACTTCAATGTTGCTTTCCATTGCTGTCATCTCCCTATAGTATGTGTTTTAAGCTACCAATCCTTTTATAGAGACGTTTTCTCACTCAGGGATAAATTTACTACTTATAGATGCAAAAAGGTGTGACAAACTATAAGTACCGTCAAAGACGGTGCACTATATCTGCTCCACTTCCAACAGTGCCTGCGCCTTGCGCAGGCTATTTTAGTGGGACGGTTTCATGCGATTCATTGATCCCTCTTGGAGATATGAGACACTTTTTCTATAAGAAAATAGGACGGCTTCTTTTCTATTCCTATTTTTAAATAAGTTACGGGATTTTGCAACAAATACTATGACGAATTTTCATCTAACTTCTTTAGTAGGAAGTGTGATAACGTCATAACGATCATGTTGCATCCTTAGGGTTACGCTTCCGATTCGGTATGGGTAATAGACATCAGTCCAGCTTTCACTTAACCGTTCAAGGACTGATTCACTTACATCAATGTTATTGTGACGAAAAATCACGGCCATTTGTGGATCGATGGCGTTCAATAATTCGGTTGAAGTTCCATTACCTGATCCGAAATTCGCAACTTTCAATACCTCTACTGCTCTCCCGGAAGACGCGATCTCTTCCTCTAGTTCGAGATTCGTTTCTCCCATCAGTAGTAAATCCTGACTTCCTAAGGATAGCACAAATGTTACAGAACCCGCCTTAGATATGTTTATAATTTCGACATCCACGCCATCCATCAGTGTAAGCTTTTGATTTATCTTTAAGTTAGTCTTTTGTAGATGAGTTGGTATCTTCGTAAGAAATGCCTTTTCTGCTTGATCAGATAAAAATACTTCGTCTATATCAAAATATTTGAGCAATGCAGTGAAGTTTCCTGTATAAGCTTCCTCAGCATTCGTAAGCCAAACTTTTCTCAGCTCCTTCACCTGGTACATCTGTAGTCGATTCATTAGCTCTTTTTCGGAAAGGCTACTCCCTGTATTAATCAGAATTGCCTCTCCATCTGATCCTTGTATCAAAACCGCTTCTCCAATTGATAGATCAAGAAAAGTTACGGCTACTTCGTGGTGCTTAAGGTGTAAGTCAACAGATTGAATAGCTGCGTCAGCACCCGGGCAAGCCAAACTAAAAAAAAGGAAGCTCGCACTAAGTAAAAGTAATTTCTTCATCACAAAACCCTCCTGTAGAATTAGTTTGTGATGAAGTGGAGCTTTATAACCAGAGATCTAATTCATTTACTAATTCTTCCGTTGTCCCTTTCATAAGAGGAACGTCAGGGAGTGACTTTACAAATGAACGACCGTATCTTGTAGAAATGATTCTGCGGTCAAATACAAACACAGCTCCTCGATCTCGCTGTGATCGAACAAGCCGACCAAAACCTTGTTTGAATCGAATGATTGCTTCAGGTAGAGAAAGTTCCATAAATGGATTTCCACCTGACTGCTTCAATTGCTCTGATCTAGCCTGAAAAACGGGATTATCTGGTGGTGAAAATGGAAGACGAACAATGATAAGGCAGCTTAAGTCTTCGCCTGGTATATCTACGCCCTCCCAGAAGCTGCTTGTACCAAACAGAATCGCTTCTTCACTTTCCTTGAAATTCTTCGTAAGCCTTACTCTACTTCCACTATCTACGCCCTGACTGATCAAAGTTAACTCATCATGAACAATGAGCTCCTTCATACGGTGGTGAGCTTTTTTGAGCATATCATAAGATGTAAAGAGAACGAGCATTCTCCCTCGAGTGACGCGGGCAATTCGAAGAATCGCTTCTGTAATATGGTCTACAAACTGATTGTCCGATACATCTTTAATCATTGGTAAATCAGTCGGAATCATTAGCCTTGCCTGTTCACTATAATCAAATGGAGAATGATATTGGTGAATAAGTGGCCCAAACTCCTCTAATCCAAGTCTGTTAATAATGAAATCAAACGAATTTCTGACAGTTAGCGTTGCAGAGGTAAGCAAAATACTCTTTTTCTTTCCAAAATAGTCGCTTGATAGTAATGAACCTACCTCAACAGGTCTACTAAACAAAAAGGCTGAATTTAATGAGCCCTTCGGATCAATCTCCACCCACTTCACATCATTTTCGCTTTCGTTTAGTAAGAGGTAATCTACTTTTGAAAGTTCCTCCAAAACAGAAGCATGAATTCCTTTAAAATCAGCTGAAGTGTTCAATTGCTCTCTTGTGAGTTCATCTTCTTTTAAATCAAGTTCTTTTTCTACCTTCTTTAAACCTTTATCCAAATCTTTCAAGTAGAACACTAATCGATGAGCTGCTTCTTGAATAGCTTCCCATGTAGGACCTTTTTCATCAGAAATACGATAGCTTAATCGACCAATTTCATTCGAACGATGAGTGTTTTTCTGAACGTAACGATGAAGCATGCGAAAAAGCTCATCTACATCTCCAAGAATCGTCTTCACATAAGCATCAATTTCCCTTTTGGTTTCATCTATTTCGATTTCAAGGTTTTTGAGGATACTAATTACCTTTCCGTAAATGCCATCACCATCTTTTAATCCCATCCGAACAAACCCTTGTAGGATAGAAAAGTAATCCGTTTTAATACCGAAGAATTCTGTAGCAATATCTTCTAGATGATGGGCTTCATCAATTACTGCCTGTTGATAAGCGGGTAATAATTGATGGTCGTTAATTAAATCACTAAATAATAAAGCGTGATTTGTGATGATTAAATCAGCATTCATCGCAAAGCGCTTTCTTCGATGGTAAAAATCACGGGAGAACCACGGAGAACGGTGGTTTGCAGATACAGCTGCATCGCTTTTCACCTGTTGCCAAAAAAGCTTGCCTCCACTAGAGAGATTTAATTCCTCCACATCCCCATAATCTGTTTCTAACAACCATACGAGAATTTGAGCTTTCGTTAAAATCGTATCATAATTATCTTCTTCTACATGATGAAGCTGCTGTTCAAATCGCGTTAAATCCAAATAATGACTTCTGCCTTTAATAATCGTGGCTCTAAAAGGGAACGGCAAAATATCACGAAGAAACGGTAGGTCTCTTTGTAATAGCTGTTCTTGTAGTTGGATTGTATGCGTACTGACAACAACAGGCTTACCTTTATTTTTGGCATGAACAACCCCAGGTAATAAATACCCTAAAGATTTTCCTATACCCGTCCCAGCTTCAATCAAAATGTGCTGATTTGTTTCAAAAGCTTCTGAAACCTGCTTCATCATGTCACTTTGACCTTCTCGCACTTCAAAACCGGGGATAATCTTAGACATTTTTTCCTCAAATTCATTTTGGGCATCATGGAACGCGATACGCTTCTGAAGTGACTCAACTTCGTCTACTTGCTCTTGTAATTTAATCGCTATATCCCGAAACACTTCAAAATTCCCTTCAGGCTCAATCCGTTTCTGCTTATCTTGAATAAGCTCATGAAGGACTACTTCTATATCACTATAAAGCCGAGTTGAAAGCTCCTCGAGCTGCGTTAACGTTACGAGCGGTAAATCACCCATCTTATCAAATAGATAAAGCAAAAGCTCCGCTGTTACCTCCGCATCACTATCTGCTTGATGCGGATTATCATGCTGGATTTCTAAAAACTCTGCTAGTGAAGATAATTTATAGGCCTCTGCTGTAGGCAAGAGGATTCGTGCAAGTTCTACTGTATCGAGCGTTGGTCCAGTAAAAGCCTCATATCCACTTGAATCAAGCTGTGCATTCATGAAATTAAGATCAAATCGAACATTGTGCGCAACAAAATAAGCACCGTCAAGACGTTTAAGAAGTTCAGGTGCGACTTCTTCAAATAGTGGCGCATCTTTAAGATCTTCATCCGTTATCCCTGTCAGCTGCTGAATAAATAACGGTAGTGGTTTTTCAGGATTAACAAACGAAGCATATCGGTCAACGATCGTGTCATCCTCTACAACAGCAAGTCCAATTTGAATAATGCGATCCCCGTTTTTGGGGGAATTACCAGTTGTTTCAAAATCTATAATTGTATATCGATTCATACGTTTTCACCTCAGTTGCTTAAACCGTTCAAGCGGTCACCTTACTAACTTTATCATTTTTTCTATGGAACGGAAAATAATTTCTTATAACATGAGATAAGAATCCACGAAAATGCGATAGATTCGATTGTGAGGATATGATTTGAAAGGAGTAAAACTAGGATGGCCCTTCAAAAAAAAGCCCTGGACCAAAGTCCAGAGCGTAGGTATTTATAATATAGTCGCCTCAGGCTCTACCCCAATCATATCGATGATCGTATTGTGATCGTCCATAATCGCAACACGAGGCGTAAAGTTTCTGGCTTCTTCTTCACTCATCATCCCATAAGCGACAATGATGACGACATCGCCCTCTTGAACATGACGAGCTGCAGCACCATTCAAACAAACTACACCTGACCCTCTTGCCCCAGGAATAATATACGTTTCCAACCTTGCACCATTATTATTATTAACGATTTGAACTTTCTCATTCGGTAGCATACCAACCGCTTCGATAATATCTTCATCTATTGTGATGCTTCCTACATAGTTCAAATTTGCTTCTGTCACACGTGCTCGATGAATTTTCCCCTTCATCATTGTTAGAAACATGTTCTACACTCCTATCGCTATTTCGCTTTTTAGCGCTACAATATTATCAATTAGCCTTGCAGCAGAGAATTGAACGGCAACCGCTATGATAACGTCTTCTGTTATCACATGTACCTTCTCTAATGCAGGGTAGGCTAACACTTCTACATAATCAATACTTCCAGAAGTTTCGCTTAAGTAAGTTGAAACGATGTCTTTAATTCGTTCCGGATTTATTTCGCCATCACTAAGTGCTTTTGAAGCAGCACTTAAACTTCGTGAAAGTTGAATGGCTTCTTTCCGCTCGGTTGGTGTTAAATACACATTCCTTGAACTTTTGGCAAGCCCATCCTTCTCTCTAATGATAGGACAAGGGATAATCTCAACAGGTACATTAAAGTCATCGACTAGCCCTTTTATCACAGCTACTTGTTGAGCATCCTTCATACCAAAATAAGCTCTATCAGGTAGTGTAATTTGCAACAATTTCAAAACGACTGTAGCTACGCCATCAAAATGACCAGGTCTAGATTCACCACATAATGTATTAACACGTTCTTGAACGGTTAGCTTTGTCGTACGCTCCTTCGGATACATTTCCGTTACATCAGGGTAGAATAAAACATCTACTCCTGCCTGACTTGCTAGTTCTTCATCTCGCTTTAGGTCTCGGGGATAGCGATCAAAGTCTTCATTCGGACCGAATTGAAGTGGATTCACAAACACACTCATGATAACGCAATCATTTTGCTTCACAGCTTCTCCCACAAGGCTCATATGCCCTTCATGAAGATAACCCATGGTTGGTACAAAACCAATCTTCTGTCCTGATCTCATCGCTTGTTTTGAGAATGATTGCATTTCGTTAATAGTCTTTATAATCTTCATAGCCTTGTTCCCCCATACATTCCTGAAAGCTGCTCCTCTTTCATATTAAATGAATGTTTTTGTTCGGGAAAATGACTTCCTTTTACATCAGAAACGTATTGTTCAACAGCTTTATGAATTAAGTTAGACACGTTAACATATTGCTTGACGAACTTAGGTACATGACCAGAACCATATCCGATCAAATCATGATAAACGAGTACCTGGCCATCAGCTTTGACCCCTGCTCCAATCCCTATTACTGGAATAGAAAGCTCGCTAGATACAATTTCAGTCAGCTGTTGCGGCACACATTCAAGTACTAGGGCAAATGCTCCAGCTTCTTCAACAGCTTTCGCTTCTTTTACTAATAATCCGGCACTTTCTGACTCTTTTGCCTGTACTTTATATCCCCCAAGAACACCTACTGATTGCGGAGTTAATCCTAAATGCCCCATCACTGGCACTCCAGCTGAAGTTAACTTTTGAATATGATGGATAACTTCTCCACCACCTTCAAGTTTAACAGCGTGAGCTCCTGCTTCTTGAAGTAATCGACCAGCATGAGAAAGCGTTTCAGAAACGCTGCTATGATAAGTGAGAAACGGTAAATCTGTAACGATAAAAGTATTTGGGGCGCCTCGCTTAACCGCTTTTGTATGAAGGACCATATCATCCATCGTTACTGGAATAGTTGAGTCATAGCCGAGCGCCACCATTCCAAGTGAATCACCGACTAATAACAAATCAATATGAGCTTCTTCTACTAACTTAGCTGAGGGATAATCATATGCCGTAAGCATAGCAATTGGTTCTTGATTTGCTTTCATTTTTCTAAAATCACTCGTTGTTTTCATATCTTTTCCTCCTTTATTCAGAGGAATACCGCACAAAAAAACTCCTGAAATGGAATTGCAGCAGACAGGGGTATCCCATCAGTCTATGACAACATAGACTAGCTGCAACGCTCCATCTTCAGGAGGTTACTGTATCGGTCTCATCCCTCTGTCCCAGTCCATATGGATCAAGGCAGATTATTTTTTTGAAGTTACGATTGGTGCGGCTCCATCCGGATACCACCCTTACATCTGTTAGTATAGCAGAAATCATCAGCTATAGTTAACAAATTTCGATATCTGCTGAATAAATGTAATGCATCTTACCACTTTCATCTTCCAAAAGGAGTACCCCTTCTTCTGTTATTCCTTTCGCAAGACCTTCAATCACACCATTCAGAGTTCTCGCCTTAATTCTTCGACCAAGACTGACGGCATAACTTTCCCAAAGTAGCTTGATCATTCTAAAACCGTTATTTAAGTACTCTTCATAGAGCGTTTCAAGTTCATTTAAGATAGCAGCTAATAACACTGAGCGCTTTATTTCTTTTCCTAATTCAATCCTAAGGGAGGTAGCTGTCGTTAAATCTTCTGGAAAATCTTCTTTTGTGGCATTGACGTTAATACCCATTCCAATAATAATTGATTTAATTTGATCAGCTTCTGCTTGAAGTTCCGTTAGGATTCCAACTACTTTTTTTCCATCTATGAGAATATCATTTGGCCATTTAATTTCTGCTTCAAGCCCTGTTTGTTTACGGATGGCATGGACAACACTAACAGCTGCGATAAGAGTGAATTGAGGGGCCCTTTGAGGCGGTAATTTTGGACGAAGTATAATGCTTGTCCAAATACCACTCCCAGGTGGAGAATGCCACGAACGTCCAAGTCTTCCTTTTCCCGCTGTTTGCTCATCAGCAACAATGATCGTACCGTCTGCTGTCCCTTTATGCGCATAGTCATGCGCAATAAACTGGGTCGATTCGACAGTAGGATAGGTGTAAATGGTTTTGCCAAGAAAATCTGTTGTTAACTTTAAGCTGATTTCTTCTTTACTTAACATATCTGGTCTAGAAACAATTCGATAACCTTTTTTCTGAACAGCCTCAACCTCATATCCGTTTTTACGAAGTTCAGATACATGTTTCCAAATGGCTGTTCTAGATACATTAAGCGTTTCGCTGATCATTTGACCAGAAACATATGATTCTGCATGTTCTTCAAGCATTTGCAGCAGGCGCTGCCTTATTGAGTCTGCCACTGTTCAAGCCACCTTTTAATGCTGAATTTCTCATTCTTTATCTCTTCTGTTATTACAGCATGCTCAATTTGTTTAAGAGCTTCTCCAACCCATGGCCCGGGCTTTGTACCCTTCCATTTAATCAATTCTTCTCCAGTCACAACGAGCATTTCGGCTGATGTTATCACTAGTTCTGAAGCGATTCGATCCACTTCTAAAAGATTTGGTGTGCGCTTTTCAAAAACGGATAAAAGCCGTTCGCATGACCTTACTTCGGGTATAGCTTCGTATATGCGCCACCTGCTCCAGCCCTCTCTTTTAACAAGATCGACATTCCTTAATAGAAATTCGACCTTTTTAACGATCCGATTTGGTAAGCGCCATTCTTTAAGAAATCGAACGGGATCATCTGTAGTCCGCGCAAGAAAAGCCCATCTCTCTTCTTCCGAAGCCAGATAGTGCAGGTACCTTGTCTCTTCAAGCCATTTCTCTAAGTTTTGGAGTCCTGGTAAAATTTGATGCAAACGTGCTTGGACAAGCTGATTGATGGCTGAATGAACAGCCTTTCCGTACAACAATTTGCTTATCTCAATTTGAATTCTTTCAATCGCCACACGCTTAAGGAGAGGCGCGTTCAGTATTAACGCTTCTTCCGTTTCTTTATCCAACGAAAAGTCCAGGACACTTTGAAACCGAAGCGCTCTTACCATACGTAGAGCATCCTCTTGAAAACGCTCAGCGGGATCTCCTACAGTGCGTAAAAGGCGACGCTTCAAATCATCTAGACCATCGTATAAATCAATCACATCCCCCTTTATTGAAAGAGCCATGCTATTTATAGTAAAATCTCGCCGTCCTAGGTCATCTTCAATCGTTCCAAGAAATGATACTGCTGATGGATGTCTAAAATCCCGATAACCTTTTTCAGAGCGGAACGTTGTCACTTCAAAAGATAACTCCTTATAGATGACTGTCACGGTGCCATGATCAATCCCAGTAGGTACAACTTTATTGAATAGCCTCATTACTTCTTCCGGTTTAGCAGACGAAGCAATATCAAAATCAGCAACAGGTATACCTAGTAAAGCATCTCTCACAGCTCCTCCAACAATGTAGGCTTCAAATCCATCTTCAGTTAGGATGTGAAGCACTTCCATACATGTGTTGTAAGCCTCCCCTTTTAGGTCAATCAAGTCAATGCCCCTTGAAGTGTTTTATAATAAATGGCTTCATATTGTTCTAGAATCCGTTGTGAAGCAAATCTCGTTTCAACAGCTTTTACAGCTGCCGTACTCATTCTCTCATGCAGAGCGTCGTCCGATAGCAACTGCTTTGCGTAAGAAGAAATCATATCTATATCACCGACTTCTGCAATAAAACCGTTCACATCATGTTCGATCACTTCTGGGATTCCCCCAATGTTCGTACCAATGGCTGGAACTCCACAAGCCATCGCTTCAAGTGCAACAAGCCCAAAGCTTTCTTTCGAAGAAAGCAATAATTTCAAATCACAAATTGAAAGAATTTCAGCGATATTTTCTTGTTTACCAAGAAATTTCACTTTATCTTTCAAACCAAGTTCATTAACGAGTTTACAGGCAACTTGAATTTCAGGACCGTCTCCTATGAGTAGCAGCTTCGCTGGCATGTCATTTTGAATACGATGGAACACCTTAATGACATCCGGTACACGTTTCACTGCTCTAAAGTTTGAAATATGAACAATCACTTTCTCCTCTTCCGAAATACTGTATGTTTTCCTTAAATCGGCAGGCTCTTTTGGATAATAAATCCTTTCATCAACAAAGTTATACACTGTATCGATCTCTTTATCTGTTTCAAGGAGCCGATGCGTTTGTTCAACGAGATCATCTGACACAGCTGTAACTCGATCAGATTTTTCAATCCCAAATCGAATCAATTGTGTTAAGGAAGGATCATAGCCAAGCACGGTAATATCCGTACCATGGAGCGTTGTCACAATTTTTATGTCTCCTCCCACCATTTCTTTAGCAAGAAAAGCACAGACCGCATGCGGAACAGCATAATGTACATGAAGCAGATCAAGGTTTTCTCTTTGAATAACCTCTGCCATTTTACTTGCAAGGGTTAAATCATACGGAGGATAACGGAAAACCGCGTATTGATTTACTTCAACTTCATGAAAATAAATATTCGGGTGGAACGTATCCAAACGGAAAGGAACGCTACTCGTAATAAAATGGACTTCATGCCCTTTTTCAGCAAGCATTTTACCAAGCTCAGTTGCGATCACTCCAGAACCCCCGACAGTTGGATAACAGGTAATACCAATTTTAAGTGTCATTTGCTTTCTCCTAACGGAAATTCTTCCATACATAACAGATTCTTTGCGATAAACCCTTCCGCATAATCTACTCCAGATTCTTTGCCATATAAGTATTCACGATTGATTACTTTCTCAACGTAGCCATTCGTTAGTGGAGTTGAGACGCTTCCGTTACTTAGAACGAATTGACTTTCATAGGCTTCTAGAGACTGTTTCTTTGCTTCTATTTGATGTGAAATATTAATTGTAAACTGAGGGCGGTGAAATCCATTAATAAAATAATAATAGACCTGACTTACTTTATGAGCAGATCCTAATTCAGGATTGTATTTTCGGATTCCAGCTGAAAAAACCGCTTCTTCAACTAAACGAGCAGCATGTTCATGATCAGGATGGCGGTCTTCTGGATATGGAACAAAAATAGCCTTAGGTTTTGTGCGGCGTATTAATTTAACAAGGGAAGAAACTTTATCATCAGAGATCGTCAATCCACGGTCAGGAAACTTCATATTCACCCTCGTTTTAACAGATAAGATTTCTGCCGCATTCCTTGCTTCATGGTGCCGTATAAACACGGTCCCATTAGATGATAGGTCTGCCTCGGTTAAATCACAAATCCCCGTCTGTTTACCTTCGTCGGCAAGTTTCTTTAATGTTCCAGCCATTCCAATCTCAACGTCATCAGCATGAGCTCCGAACGCAAGTATATCAAGTGTTATTTCTTCCATGTACAATTTCTCTCCAATCCAATTCTCCCCTAGCAAGGGCATGTACAAGAATCTCTGCACTGCCCATATTTGTTGCTAGCGGGATATCGTATACATCACAAAGCCTAATAAGAGCAGTTATATCAGGCTCATGAGGCTGTGCTGTGAGGGGATCTCGAAAGAAAATCACTGCATCCATATCGTTTTCTGCAATCATAGCGCCAATCTGCTGATCTCCACCAAGAGGTCCTGATTGATACCGGTGCACGTCTAATCCCGTTTCATCAATAATTCGCTTACCAGTTGTACCAGTTGCAAAAAGTTCGTGTGGATCTAGAATCATTTTATACGCAAGAGTAAAACGAACAAGATCATCCTTTTTCTTATCGTGCGCGATTAAAGCGATTTTCATAAGGTCATCCCCTACTCCATAATATTTTCAAGACCATAGACAAGCTGATCAATTTTCAAAACCGTTTCAACAGCTAACTGCACACCTGGCATAAAGGAAGCTCGATTCATTGAGTCATGACGAATTTTCAACGTTTGTCCTTCTCCACCAAATAAAACTTCCTGATGAGCAACAAGTCCCGGTAAGCGTACGCTATGAATTCTCATTCCTTCATAATCTGCACCACGCGCACCTTCTAAATCCTCACGCTCATCTTCATGCCCCTGTTTCTTTGCATCTCTTACTTCTGAGATCATTTTCGCTGTTTTGACAGCAGTTCCTGATGGAGCATCAAGCTTACGATCATGGTGTTGCTCGATAATCTCAACGTCATCAAAATATTTAGCTGCCATAGAAGCAAACTTCATCATAAGAACTGCACCGATAGCGAAGTTTGGAGCAATAATGGCTCCTAATTCTTTTTGTTCAGCTATTTTGGATAATTCTTCAACATCATCATTAGAAAAACCTGTTGTCCCAATGACAGGACGGACGCCATGATTAAAAGCAATCTCCATATGTTTTTTTCCATATTCAGGCGTTGTTAGATCAATTAATACATCACATTCTACTTCTGACAAGCACTTGTCAAGATCCGTATACACAGGAGCATCTAGCGACGGAAGTCCTTCGATATCCGCTACCGTTTGCCCTGTTTGTTTGCTGTCAATAACTGCAGTAAGAGTAAAATGACCTGTACGATCTACCAACTTCACTGCTTCGCTCCCCATGTTTCCTCTTGGTCCTGCGATTACGATTTTCACTTCTTGCATGCCTATTCACTCTCCTCTTCAATTCTCGTCCATCGATCTTTGTCTCTCGTGTTAAATTTAGTCATCACTTTTCCAAATGCTTCATCAAGATCTATATCTAACGAATTTGCAAAGCAGGTTAGTACAAAGAGGAGATCTCCCATTTCATTTTCAATGGTACGCTCTTCCTCTGTATTTTTTTTCGGTTTTTCACCATGGTAATGATTAATTTCACGTGCAAGCTCACCAAGTTCTTCGGTCATTCTTGCTAGCATCGCAAGGGGAGTAAAATACCCCTCTTTAAACTGACTTATGTATTGATCTACCTCTTTTTGCATCTCACTAATCGATCTATTAGCCATCTGTCAAACCACCTTTCACATCATTTCTTATGTTAGCTAAAAGATAGGCATTTGACAAATGTTTCACAAGTTTTTTCTTTATCAAATCTTCACCTCGTCAGATCTTTAACACCAAATTCGTAAAATCTAACAACATATTCTTATCAAACCTAAAGTGAGTATAACAGATTCAAATTGCTGTCTGCTCAGTATTTGATTATAATGAATTCTGTTGGCTCTACTGGAGGGATAGGAGTGGTTATTATGGAAGGCATACGTGGAAAAAATGTATTGTTCATCTTACTTGGGTCTGCAATCTTTGCATTTGGCCTTGTGCATTTCAATATGGAAAATAATTTAGCGGAAGGTGGCTTTACTGGCATTACCCTTTTGCTATACTTTCTATTTCAAATTGATCCTGCGATTAGTAATCTAGTTCTTAACATTCCATTATTTCTAGTTGGATGGAAGTTGCTTGGTCGAAAGGCATTTATTTATACGATTATTGGAACCGTTTCCTTATCTGTGTTTCTATGGATTTTTCAGCGATATTCCGCTCTATCCATCCCACTTCAAGACGATTTAACTCTTGCAGCATTGTTTGCAGGAGTGTTTGTAGGGGTTGGTCTTGGCATTATCTTTCGTTATGGAGGAACAACCGGTGGGGTGGACATCATCGCGCAGCTCGGTTCTAAATACATTGGCTGGAGCATGGGTAGAACGATGTTTATTTTCGACTTTTGCGTTATAGCTTTATCACTTGTTTATTTAAACTATAAAGAAGCGATGTATACATTATTAGCGGTATTTGTAGCTGCTAGAGTCATTGACTTTATCCAACAAGGGGCATATTCTGCGAAAGCGACCATGATCATATCTGAGAATAATAAAGAAATCGCTGACAATATTATGAAGCAGATGGATCGGGGAGCGACCGTATTGAATGGAAAAGGCAGCTTTTCCGGTCTTCAAAAAGAAGTTCTTTATTGCGTTGTTGCTCGAAATGAAATTGTACGTTTGAAAAATATCATTCGACAGGTTGATCCACATGCTTTTGTAGCCGTTAACGATGTTCAAGATGTTTTAGGTGAAGGCTTCACCCTAGATGAAAACAAAAATCCCATCGACCAATAAAAAAATCTCGCCCCATAAAGGGCGAGATTTTTTTATTTAATCTTCGTTCATTCCTATAAAGATGAACACAAAGCGGAGTAATTCTAATAGAGCAACTACTGCTGCTGCAACATATGTTAAAGCCGCTGCATTCAATACTTTTTTCGTTTCTCTTTCTTCATCATTTCGAATAACGCCTGTTGATACAACTTGTTCCATTGCTCGATTTGAAGCATTAAATTCAACTGGAAGTGTTACCAATTGGAACAACACAGCTGCACTCATAAAGACGATCCCAAGTAAAATAAAGTTTTGCGATGCCATCAAAATACCAGCGAGAATGATGAAATAGCTAAAGTTTGAACCAAGATTCGCCACAGGAACAAGCGTATGACGGAAACGAAGCGGTGCATAGTTCTGCTCATCTTGAATCGCGTGTCCTACCTCGTGTGCAGCGATCGCTGCTCCCGCCACTGATTGACCATGAAAATTACCTGATGATAGTCTTACTGTTTTTGAGCGAGGATCATAATGATCCGAAAGGTGCCCGCGCACTTCTTCAACCCCTACAGAATATAACCCATTTTCATCGAGAATTTTTCTTGCCACTTGAGCACCAGTCATCCCAGACGAGTTTGGAACTTTTGAGTATTTTTTGTATGCGCTCTTCACTCTACTCTGAGCCCAGAGTGGAATGATCAACAAAAGCGCAAAATAGACTAGAAAACCAGCCATTTCCATTCCTCCATCATATGTGTAATTGCTTTCTAAACTGTTATTAACGTCAATTTTAGTCAAATCCCACTAGAAAGTCAATCACACTGTTTCAGGTTCACAAGATCTTCAAATTTAATCGGCTTGTTTCCTTTTTAAGCCTTCTTTTTCGCCTCTGTATTTTCGATAGGTCACATAAATCAGTGTCGCGATGATAATACCTCCAATTGAAACAATTAACCATAAAAGGGAAGATTCCTCAGATGAAGAAGGATGGTAAGCTTGTTTGAAATCATCTTTCATGGTTTGCAATTGACCCGATAATTCTGAATTACGATCAGACCCATATCGCTCAATAAATGCAATATGCGAATCAAGTCGTTGCTGAGTTTCAGGCGAGAGATCAATTGCCATCGCTGGGCGTATTACACTGTACGTTCCAATAAAACGATCCTTACTCGCATTGTAGACGTCTACGTCTCCGTGTTCAATAGCGGTGGACATTTCGGTAATAAGCGGGAGAATTTGGTCATCCGTCTGTTTCCACATTGGCTGATCTTCAGCTACTAGCGCATCAACAGCCAGACGAAATTCCGTTAAGGACTGAATTCTTTGATCAACTGCTTTATCCATAGCTGTCACTGCCTTTAGTGCACGGTCATGTGTATTGAGGATCACTCTTAATTCAGTAGTCGAAAGTTCACTAGACTGATCACCTGGAAAAGCATTAGAAAATTCATCAAGCATCGTTTTAGCACGGTCAAACTTCTCTTGTTTGCCAAATTCCAACGCATTTGCTGCTATATCATTCCAGACTTGTTTCGTATCTGTTTCCGAAGCATGTACATTGACGGGAAGCGTCAAAAGCAACACTACAAGGAGCCATCGTCTACCCATTCCCTGTCCCTCCTTCTTCCTACTTCAATGTATGAAGAAATGGACAAGAGTAGACCATCTTAGATAGAAAGCTGATAGCGTCCTTTTCGAACAGATAAGAAATAGACAAGAGCTAGAGAAAAGATCGACAGCCAGAATGTAAAATATCCAATAAGCGGTGTATACTCACTTAATATTGAATAACTTGGCATTTGACCGAAAACATAATCGATCACATCATTATGTAATGTCCATATCGCCACTAGCACGAGATGCCACAACTTAATTCTGTAGAAAGGAGTAAAAAGCAATCCTTCTATCGCCATTCCAAGATGAGATAAGATGAGCATAATTGCGATAGGAGATAGCTGTCCTGTCACAACCATCACTAGAGCATTCATAATGACCGCCCAAATCCCATACTTGAATAAAGTCACGGCAGCTAGACTTTCCATCAGTGGCCAATTTTTACCGAAGAGAAAGGCCAGTAAAACAAAACAGAAAAACAGACTCGCTGTAGGACTATCCGGAACAAATAGTAAAAAGATAGGCTTTGTTTCTGCTAACTGCCATCCATACCAGTAATAGCCGTATATGGTACCCGGAATGTTAATGATCAACAGAAGTAAAAGAAAAGGTCTTGATTTTAGCAGGTATAAAAATTGAGAAATCATAGGCATCTCCTTTTCAATATCTTTCATCGATTGAAGTGCATAAGCAATTTAAATGAGAAAAAGCTGACTGTAACAGTCAGCTTTTCATCTTATTTATTTGCTTCTGCCGTTTCGACAATAAATTCAGCTAGCTTCTCACGTTCTTCATCAGAACCTTTAAAAGCATTCGCTGGCATTCCGCCGATCCCGTTCACAGCAATGTCCATAATCGACTCTTTGGTTTGCTGTGTTTCAAGAAGAGATGGACCTGAACCACCTTGAAGGCTGTCCCCATGACAACCAATACAGGATTGTCCAGAATAAATGGCGTAACCTTCTGATTCTTTGTCAACTTCAGCTTCAACAATTTCCCCTTGCTTTGCTGCTTTTTCCCAGTCATGAGTTACAACTGATTCCCACGTCAAGTATACCGTTGAAATAAGACCAAGTAACATAAGCGCTGTCGCAACAGGACGCTTAGCTGGTCTTCTTTCTGGACCGCGGTCAAGCCATGGAGCAAGAAGAAGTGCACCAAATGCAAGGCCTGGCATAACAACTGTACCTACAAGCGTATAGTCACCGGCGGCAAATTTGTACTTCAAGAGCTGGTATAAGAAGAGAAAGTACCAGTCAGGAAGCGGCGTATAGGTCGCATCTGTCGGATCCGCTACACGCTCGAGTGGAGATGGATGGGCAATTGTTAGTGCTAGATACCCAACTAGAAATACAGCACCTACCATCCACTCTTTTAATAAGAAGTTCGGCCAAAACGCTTCTGTTTTGCCGGGGTACTCTGAATAATCTTTTGGAATGTTAGGCTTTCTCTGCGCAGGAATACGCGAATCGCCAACAAACTTCATTCCTTTTCCGCGATGCATCTGTCCCCCTCCTTCGTATAAAAAATTGTGTCGAAATGATTATTATAAGTTCTGAGATTACATCTTATAGCGGGCCAGAAATACCCTGTTTACGAATCATGATAAAGTGAGCACCTAGCAATCCAAGAAGTGCAGCTGGCAAGAAGAATACATGAATCGCAAAGAAACGAGCGAGCGTTTGAGCTCCGATAATTTCTCCACCTGCAAGAAGAGTTTTTGCCCATTCTCCAACCACTGGTATAGTCACTGCAATTTCAAGACCAACCTTCGTTGCGAATAGCGCTTTCATATCCCATGGTAAAAGATATCCTGTAAACCCTAGACCAAGCATAACGAAGAAAATCAATACACCTACAACCCAGTTTAATTCACGAGGTTTTTTGTAAGAGCCGGTAAAGAACACGCGAAGGGTATGTAGAAACATCATAACGATAACGAGACTGGCTCCCCAATGGTGCATTCCTCTTACAATTTGTCCGAATGCTACTTCGTTTTGAAGATAGTAGACAGACTCCCAGGCATTCACAATGTCAGGTACATAATACATCGTAAGGAACATCCCGGATAGAATTTGAATAACGGTAATAAAAAACGTTAAACCGCCGAAACAATAAACAAACGCCGAAAAGTGATGAGCAGGGTTAACGTGCTCTGGCACTTCGTGATCTGCAATATCGCGCCACATTGGCGTAATATCTAAGCGTTCATCTACCCAATCATAGATTTTATTTAACATAGATTACGCCCCCTAACGTGGTTCAGGTTTTCCGAGGTAAAGTTTTCCATCTTCAACTTTCTTGTTGTAAACATCAAGCGGCGCAAGAGGTGGTGTTCCTTTTACATTCACACCATCTTTTGTGTAACGGCCACCGTGGCACGGACAATAAAACTGATCTGGATATGCTGCGTTTGAAGCCCAGTCCACCGTACACCCTAAGTGTTTACAAACAGGTGAAAGTGCGACGATTTCGTCTTTTTCATCTTTGTAAACCCATGCGGATTGAGTGACCTCAGATTCATACCAACCGTCTACCTGGTCAATTTTGAATTCTTTACGAACAGGTTTGTTCGTAATCTCACTTGTGTCCATTACAGGAACAAAATCCTGCTTGGCACCTTCTTTTAATAATGGATCAATTGCAAAACGAACCATCGGCATTAGCATTCCTGCTGCCATAAAACCGCCGACACCAGTCAGGCTGTAGTTTAGAAATTGGCGTCTTGTTACTTCCTTCTTCTTCGCCATTGGTTTCCCCCCTATCCTATGAAGTCAGTCCAGCCGGACATAAATAGTACATACATATAACTAGGACATTCCTATGATAGCGTAGTCACTCTTGCTCTGTCAATATTCGGATTGGTCTTTAGCATGCCACAAACTAACTATTTATATTACTTTGCCACGTATTTGTTACAAATTGTAAAACTTGTTTCACTTGCGCTGATACCGTTTCCATTTTATATTGTTCATCCATATGCTCTAGAGGGATCGCTGGCATCCATAGCATAGCACTATCTAACTGATCTTCAAGTTGCTTCCATTCAACATCGGCTGTTAGGGTAACAATGTGCTTAATTCCACCTTCGAATAACTCTTGTTCTACTTTTTTTAGACGTTCTACTTTTGATAATGATTCCTCAGAAGTCAAATAAGTAAAGGAAGGTAATAATAATAGACGCCCTTTTAACTGTCTTTCAAGCTCACTTGCTATTATGTTTATATATTCTCCCATCGATACAGTTGTTTTTATGCTACTCGTCATCGATATCGGGACAAGCGGAAGCACAGCAGTATCTACATATTCTTTTTCTTTTTCAAATAGAGCGATATCAGCTTCTGTCCATTTCATTTTGATAACTCCTTTTCTGTCCATATAAGTGCCAAATGGTTTGGTGGGACTTCATTTCTAGCCACTTCGCTTCTTTCATTGGTAAATCAATCCAAATCGTTCTCGCTTCCTCGCTTGCACAGTTGCTTGCAATCTCCCACATTTCTTTACTATAAAGGACCGTTTCATTAAATACTTTCACATGCAAATAAGAAGCTCCCTTCTCCTCCTTCGTCATCATAAAGCTTCCATATTCATTTAGAAAGATCTCAGTGCTATCAATGTAAGAAGACGATAGAGAAGGAACGAAGGGAAGTGGATAATAGATTGAATACGGGAAAAAAGAATGACTATTATTTCCCCATTCTTTTTCTATTAGACCTTTCTTTTCTGTTCCGGTCACTTTTTGAAAAGGTGACGTCACGATGTCACCAGAAACAGAATGAGGACTTATACGCGATGAGACTATAACTGCCTCAAGGTTCATATGTAAGTGAGGTGCTAAGCGATTACCTGCTATATTATACTCTTCTGTCGCATACCCGATCCATTTCACATTTGAATTGTTATGTGCTTCTTTACGTAGGAAGTTCATTAATGCTGAAGCAACACCTTTACCACGATAGTCAATATGAGTTCGCAATCTACCTAGAACGGCAGCTTCATCTTCATAGAGCGTCATCCCCGCTATGCCGATTAATTTCCCTGCTTCAAAATAGCCGACCATCTTCTCTTCTTTAATCAACCTTTTAGTAATCCGGACGACATAGTCATCTTCAATTCCAGTCGGCATTTCTTCTACAAGAGCGATATCATTCCACTCTAAACTTCGGATCAACACGTCTTCTCCTCTCTTGACTGTGAGTCGGTTAACTCAAAACGAATTCGACTAGCGACATTCATTTCTTTCTTAGTATACCATCTGTAAGATCATCGATGAAGGGGTATTCTCGAACGCACGTTCCAAGTATATGCTCATAACGATAGCCACCAAAATAAAAAAACCCTTGAAAAATCAAGGGTTATAAATTACTTAATTGCTTGCTTAAATTTTTGAACGCCATTTCATCATTGCGATCCAGTGCTTCATCAATCTGCTTCAAAATCGATTCTTTCTTGAACCGTGTAAACGACTCATCAAGAACCATTTCAGCCATAAATGAATACTTTTTATCCGCTGCCATATTTTCTGGTAAAAATGGATTTTCCTCCAGAACAGCCACATAGTGTGGAGAAACGTTTTTACTCTTGAAATTCAATTGAATGTAGATAGGCTCGTCCTGATTCAGACGAATGTCATGAAATGATTTTTCAGGGTCAGTCGTGATGATGTTGTGCTTATAAAAACGGAATGGAGCATTTTCTACACAATGAGTTGAGATCACAAGCGCCTTTGGACAAAACTCAGCATTCTCAACAAAATGTACGTTACCCATGAGCACTTCATCGCTTATTAAATAATTTAACAGCCAGACACATTCACGTTTCTTCACCTGGTATTTCTTCAAAAACCATTTCAGAAAGTCTTTCTTTTCAACGACAGAAACGGAGCTGCTCATAGCGATTCCTCCCTGAGATTTTCCTAATTTAACAATTCGTCATTGAACATAAATTTCCTTCTTCGCCTTACTCCTCTTTAAATGTTTCTTCTTCAAAGCGCAGTACTTCTTCCTCAAGATGAACGAGCGTTGGGTCCAACTCCAAAGCTAGCTTAAATGCATTAACAGCTTCTTCACGCCGACCCTCTTCAAACAAAAATCCTCCATACTCTTCTAAAAAGATCGGATCGTTTCTGAAATAAGTATATGCGTTTTCATAACGTTTTATGGCATCTTTATACTCTTCTACCTGCGCATAAGCAGTTGCAGCAGACCAATCTAAGTAAGGATCGCTTTGATCTCCTTCTTCAATATTACGTAGTAGATCAAGGATGTCTTCATATCTTTCTTCTGTTCTAAGATACGTTGCAAGCGTCTTCGCTGCTTCAATGTGCGTTGGATTAATAGCTAGTAATTCGCGTAAGTACTGTTCACCGCTTGCGTTATCATGAGTTTTATAACTTAACCTGCTCGCTTGCAAATAGAGCTCTTCGTTAAATTCATCCACCTTTATTCCGTCTGCTAGTACTTGAATTGCTTCACTAGTAGCGCCCTCTTCTTCATAGGCTTTTGCGAGGTATGGATAAAGCGTGCTGTATTGTGGATCAACTTCCTTCAGTTCGTTAAATGCGTTAATGGCTTTACGGTATTCACTTATTTGTAACGCTGTGAAAGCATATCCAAAGAGTGCATTAATTTCGCGAGCATTCTCAAGGCCTTTCTCATAGTAAGTAAGCGCCTCTTCAAATTGTCCGCTTCCACTTAGGGCTTCAGCTAACCTCAGTTCAATGTTCTCATTCGCAAGCTCTCCCTTAGTTCCGAGTACTGATTCATAGTAAGGTACAGCTTTTAAATGATGCCCTTGAGTGAGATAAAACTCACCTAGTCCAAAATCAATGATTGGCTCATCAGGTGAAAGACGCTTTGCTTCCATTAATTTTTGTTCCGCAACCTCTTCCAAGCCTTCTGTTTGATATAGATCCGCAAGCAAGAGAAGCGCCGGCGGATAAGCAGCATCACTTTCATCTATTTTATTTAATGCGGCAATAGCCTCCTGCTCTTGTTCAAGATCAACATAGCATTCAGCTGCCTGTACAAGTAATTCTCCTTCATTTGGATAGTGTATTAACAGTTCCTCTACTACATCTCTAGAATCTTCAATCAGTCCAAGACTATAGTAAATGTTTGACAGATCATATAATGTTTCATGATCTGCATCTTTTCGTACTTCTTTCAATTCTGTTAAACCTTTTTCAAAGTTCCCCGACTCAATTAATGAGACAGCCTGCTTAAGACGCTCCACGTTCCAAAACTCCTTCTAACACTACTTTTTTTATTTCGATGACTCGCAGTAAAAAACGATGGTCTGTGAATTTTCAAATGTTGACCATATCCTGGTTTTAGGAAAACATGATGATTCACTTTCAGTAATTCACCACGAAGTCCTGAAATGATTGGGTCTCTTCCATCATAATCAAGAAATAGTTCATCTTCAACTTGATTGCCTGAATTCGTTCGATAGAGATTAAAATCAAAATCCGTTCCTGTAAGGATTCCACCTTTTTGAGGATAAAAACCAATCCGCATTAATATTGGTTTAGGAAGCTGTCTCCTTCTCAATAATTCAGGATAGTGGAATGCGTCTAGCCCTTTGAGTACCGCTTCATCAAGCAATTGTGGAAGCTTAAGTTCTATAGCATCAGAATTCCACGTTTCGATAAATGAAAACAAAGGCACAAGCATGGCATGATAAGGAAAATTCGCTTGAACGATCCATTCAGATACGAATTCTTTCCATTCTTCCTCACGTTTAAAATCAATTACAATGAACGGAACCTGGTAACGTGCACACTTCCTAATAACATCTGGAGTCACTTTTGTGCTGTCCATTCGTAAACCAAGAGCATAGTCAATAGGAGAATTCACTAGGTATGATAACGAACGACTGATCTCTTCTTCAAATGTATAAGCATGTTTTATCTCGGTTAACGCTAGAATCGAAGTGACGCCTTGTAACATGTATTCTCTCATTAATTCGATAAATCCACTCTCTGGTTCTCTATTGTTTATTTCTGAAAGATAAACTTTCCCAGCCATCATTGAAAAACCGTTCAAGTTGCAACGGACTCCTTTATTAAGCTTTCCAACCTTCGTCTTATAAGATAACAATTCATCCGCAACCAACTTATAATCAGTGCCATCTATAGATGCATTTTCATAAAGACGTTTCAAACAAGCGCCCCCCTGCCATTTTGTTTATGACAGGCTATGTTTTAAAGAACTTGTTTATGTTATAAAAGCACCAATGAAAAAAATTCCCTGTGCCGAAAGCCTTTGTTAGCGCTTTCAAAACACAGGGACAAAATAAATATGGATAGGAGTGGAGAGAAACCATTACTATTCTTAGTATAACAGGGTATTCCAGAAAATCAACAGATTCTTTAGAAAATTTCGGTTTTTATCCAAAAAGCGTAAGCGCCCGTTTAGAGCCGACTAGCGCTGGAAACTTTCACTCTGAACACGCCCTTTGTGTTCAGAGTGAAAGGCGAAGCGTCTCGAGGCTCTGGGCGCTGAAGCTGGACACCGAATAGCGTAAGCGCCCGCTTAGAGCCGACTAGCGCTGGAGACTTTGTGCGCCAAAAGATGGGATGTGTTGTCACATAAAAAAGCAGGTTCCTAGGAACCTGCTCTTAGTTGTTTCAAATGTTCAAAGAAATCAGGATATGAAACTTTGATTGCTTCAGGTAATTCAAGCTGGACAGACCCCTCTGTAATGCAACCTGCGACTGCAAGCATCATTCCAATACGGTGATCACCTAAACTTGAAACCTGTCCACCATGGAGGCTTGTAGGGCCTTCTATAACCATTCCATCTGGTGTTCCTGTTACAGATGCTCCCAACGTTTGTAATGCTTCAACGACTGCATCGATACGGTTTGTTTCTTTTACTTTTAATTCTTCCGCATTTCGAATAACCGTTTTTCCATTAGCCTGCGTAGCAAGTAAAGCAATAACTGGAAGCTCATCAATCAATCTAGGGATCATCTCCCCTTCGATCGTTGTTCCCGAAAGATCGCTAGTACTAATTGTTAAATCAGCCACTTCTTCCTGATTCACAACCCGCTTGTTTTTAATGGACAAAGAAGCTCCCATCTGTTCAAGAACATCTAATATACCTGATCTTGTCTCGTTAATCCCTACGTTTAATAGGGTTAAGGTGCTATTAGGAACGATTGCTCCTGCTACTAGGAAAAATGCAGCTGAGGAGATATCACCTGGTACTTCTACATTTGTAGCGGTTAGATGCTGTCCCCCTTCAACGCTGACAGATAAACCGTCTCTCTTCACTTTGACACCAAAACTTTCTAACATATTTTCAGTGTGGTTTCGTGAACGATGAGTTTCTGTAACCGTTGTAACGCCATCAGCTTGAAGACCCGCAAGAAGAATACCTGATTTCACTTGGGCACTCGCTACAGGTGAATCATATGTAATACCACTAAGATTACCGCCTCTAATCGCTATCGGAGCAAACGTGCCATTCTCTCTCCCATCAATTGCTGCACCCATTTGACTTAATGGAACTGTTACGCGATTCATTGGTCGCTTTGCAATTGACTCATCTCCAGCTAATACAGAATGAAATGGTCTTCCAGCGAGTAAGCCCATCATTAAACGAAAGGTCGTTCCAGAATTCCCTACGTCGAGAAGCTCTGATGGCTCACGAAGACCTTCGATACCTTTCCCTTCTACCACTACTGAAGCTCCGTCTTGTTCAATCTGAACACCCATTTGTTTAAAGCAAGAAATCGTACTTAAACAATCTGCCCCAGGAAGAAAATTTGTAATTCGAGTTGTACCTTTTGCAATGGAACCAAACATAATGGCACGATGAGAAATTGATTTATCTCCAGGAATTGTAACTGTTCCTTTAAGACTTTGTGCTTGCACAATCGTTTCCATAGTCACTTACTCCTTATTTATCATCTACATACGTATCGAAGTCATGATCAAGGACCACTTTTGCATTGTCACGGTCTTTTTCTGAGCGAAAACTCACTCTAAGAACACCCATAATATCTTCTCGTGTCTCGATGATTCGAATATTTGTTATTGAAATTTCTTCAGTTGCAAGTTTTTGTGTAACGCTAGCGATGACACCAGGCTGGTCTTGAACGTCGAGAAACAAATCATAAAAAGCAGGGATAGCTCCTCTAGATCGAACAGGTAACCCATCTCGAAAGTCCTTAGCGTCTGAGAAGTAATCGTAAATACGATCTCCGTCTTCTTTTTTAATATAACCTTGAATTCGATCTAACTCGAGCTTCAAGTCTTCAGTCATCTGCAGTAAGACAGATTTGTTTCTTAGAAGAATATCACGCCACATCACAGGACTAGCTGATGCTATACGGGTAATATCCCGAAACCCTCCTGCCGCAAACCTCGCTACATTATAGCTCTGATTATTATTTCGATCACTAACAAAGTTAACCAGACTTGCTGCTAATATGTGAGGGAAATGACTAATTAATCCTACTAAATAATCGTGCTCTTCAGCGTCTAATTCAACAAATGTAGCATTAGTTGAACTTAGTAATGCTATTAGAGCATCTAATTTTGATTTGTTGACCGATTCATCAGGTGTCAAAATATAAAAAGCATTCTCAAACAAATGTGATTTTGCTGCTGTTACGCCGGTTTTGTGAGAACCAGCCATTGGGTGACCACCGATAAAGGTAACGGAAGGACTTAAGATTTTTTTAGCATGAGTTACAATCGAATGCTTCGTGCTACCCACGTCAGAAATAATCACATTGCTCTTCAAATTGATTTTGGCTAATTGTTCTAAAATTTGTTCTGTTTGAACAACCGGGGCAGCAATCATAATAAAATCAGCGGTTTGAACGGCTTCTTCAAGCGAAGAAGCCGTTTGATCTACAACCCGAAGTGCCATAGCTAGATCCAACTGATTCTGGTTTACATCATACCCCGTAATGACAGCATCGTGATGCCCTGCTTTTATGGCTAGAGCAATTGACCCTCCTATTAATCCAAGGCCAATAACCGCAACATGTTTACTCATGACTGTTCCTTTCTCTTTTCATCAAGAAATTGAGAAAGACAGCTAATGATTTCTTTGTTTTGCTCCTCTGATCCAACTGTTATTCTAGCTGAAGTTGGAAAACCAAGCGCAGAACCAGAACGGACGATGTATCCTTGTTTCATCAAGTATTCAAACACTTCGTCTGCAGGTATACCAAAATCAATTAATACAAAGTTCCCTTGAGAAGGATAAATGGATAAATCGTATTGCTCACAAAAAGCATAATAAAGCTCTCTGCCTTTTTCATTTTCTATTCGACACATATCAATAAACTGCTGATCCTTGAGAGCAGCAATTGCCGCAGCTTGCGCCACACGTGAAGTGTTAAACGGCTCTCGTGAAGGTTCAATTGAGGCGATTACTTCCGGGTTAGCTACTCCATAACCGACGCGAAGAGCAGCAATCCCATATGCTTTAGAAAACGTTCGTAAAACTACAAGGTTTTTATACTCTGAGAGCGCTGATAGCGTATCAGGAAAATTCTTCGCAGTAACATATTCTTTGTAAGCCTCATCCATGACAACTAGAACGTGATCTGGAACCTTTTTCAAAAATGAAAATAGTTCTTCTTCTGGAATATGCTCTCCTGTAGGGTTATTTGGTGAACACACCCAAATGATGCGCGTATTCTCATCAATGGCTTTTAGCATCTCTTCTAGTTGATGCTTTCCTTCAGTCAGTGGAACCTCACGAATTTCTGCATCTTCAATAACTGCGTTATGGCGATATTGCGGAAAAGTTGGTGTAGCCATCACTGTATTAGTTCCTTTTTCAAGATAAGTTCTGCAAAGGATTTGAACGACTTCGTCTGATCCATTACCGAAAACAAGCTGATCTTCATTTACATTAAGATGCTTTGCTACCTCAGTCCGAAGAGAAGCTGCATAGCCATCTGGATAAATGTGTAATTGCGACAGTTCCTTTTCAATGGCTTCTTTCACTGTTTGGGAGGAACCATATGGATTCTCGTTTGAAGCGAGTTTAATTACTTGTTTGAGACCAAGCTCTTTTTTTACTTCCTCAATTGGCTTACCTGGCTTGTAAGGGGTTAACCCTTTCATTTGTCTTTTTGGAATCATGCCTGCACCTCACGAATGGATTTTCACTTTCCCATATGGAGAAATCAAATTTCGTACATATGCCCGAATTTGATCTATCCCTTCTTTCTGGGATGCTTCTTTCTTCAACACTTCCACTTGTTCCTCAACTTGACGAATAATCGCACTACCAACAATAACGCCATCACAGTGCTCTTTTAGCTTTTCAACTTGTTCAGGAGCCGAGACTCCAAAGCCAACCGCAACTGGAATCATACTATGCTCTTTCACTCGATCGAGAAATGTAAAGACTGAGGAATGAAAGTCAGTCCTCGTTCCCGTAACACCGAGTGACGAGACGCAATAAAGAAATCCAGTAGCTTCTTTCGAAATGGCCTGCAGTCTTTTATCTGAAGTTGTTGGCGCAACAAGAGAAATCAGCGCAGTCTCATTAGCATTGCAACTTTCTCTCCACTCTTCACTTTCTTCAAAAGGAAGATCTGGAACTAATAGTCCGTCAATATCATTTTCTCGCACTAAAGCGAAGAAGCGTTCTTCTCCTAATTGTAACAAAAGATTGTAATAAGTAAATATCACAACTGGAATTTCAAGTCCTTTTTCTCGCATTTGTTTCACGAGACCCATCGCTTTCTCAAGGCTCATTCCGTGTTCTAATGCACGTAGTGACGCACGCTGAATCACTGGACCATCTGCTAGAGGATCAGAATATGGAATACCGAGTTCAATTGCATTAGCTCCTTCTTCTTGAAGCATCAATGCTAAATTAATAGTCGTTTCTTCTGTTGGATCACCAGCTACAACAAAAGGTATGAATAGATCGTTTCGTCCATCTACATGTTTCTCAAATCGTTTATTCATTAACGTCACCTCCAAGATGTTCCATTATCGTGTGCACATCCTTATCTCCTCTTCCTGAGAGGCATACAAGAATAACTTCATTTTCGTTCATGTCTGGCGCTTGCTTAATTGCTTCAGATAGCGCATGAGCACTTTCAATCGCCGGAATGATACCTTCCTCTTCAGATAGAACTTTTAATGCATCAAGTGCTTCATTATCAGTAATTCCTGTATATGTCACGCGACCCGTTTCATTTAAATAGGCATGCTCAGGTCCAATTCCAGGATAATCGAGTCCGGCAGAAATTGAATGTGGCTCTTGAATTTGTCCCGTTTCGTTTTGCAATAAGTAAGTAATTGAGCCATGAATAACACCGAGACGACCTTCAGAGAGCGTTGCGGCGTGTTCTCCAGTATGAATTCCCTTACCGGCAGCTTCTACGCCAATCAAGCGAACATCATCTTTAAGAAATGGATAGAACATGCCCATTGCATTACTACCACCTCCAACACAAGCGATTACCTTATCGGGTAATACTTCCATTTGTTCGCGTGATTCATCACCGATCACGCGCTGGAAATCCCTTACCATTTTCGGGTAAGGATGCGGGCCAACTACAGAACCAATTAAATAGAACGTATCTTCCACATTTGCTACCCAGTACCGAATCGCTTCATTCGTCGCATCTTTTAATGTTTTGCTACCAGAAGAGACTGGGACAACTTCAGCACCGAGAAGCTTCATTCTGAACACATTCAATTCCTGACGTCTAATATCCTCTTCTCCCATAAACACTTTACATTCTAATCCAAATCGAGCGGCTACAGTTGCAGCTGCAACACCATGCTGGCCAGCACCTGTTTCAGCAACAATTTTTTCTTTCCCCATACGAACGGCAAGAAGAGCCTGTCCAATTGCATTATTTAATTTATGTGCCCCTGTATGGTTAAGATCTTCACGCTTCAAATAAATTTGTGCCCCGCCAAGTCTTTTTGATAAGTTTTCTGCATGTGTAATCGGCGTTGGTCGACCTGAATATTTTTTCAGTTCCTCATGATAACTCGTCATAAATTGTTCGTCTGCCATTGCTTCGTTTAGCGATTGTTCTAATTCTTCTAACGCATACATCGCTGTTTCCGGAACATATTTACCGCCGTATCTTCCATATCTACCGCGTTGATCAGGTACAGTTGTTGACATTGTTATCCCAGCCTTTCGATTATGGTGTTCATTTTCGTTTTATCTTTCCTATCATCGGTTTCGATTCCACTTGATACATCTATTCCATCTGGATGGTAGCTTATCAATTCTTGAACATTATCTGGCTTTACTCCACCTGCTACAAATAAAGGCACCCTTTGCTCAGCCGCTTCAGCCTGATATGACGGGATAGAATCCCAATCAAATCGTTTTCCGGTTCCTCCCCATTGTCCAGGTAGTTTGGTGTCAACGATATATCCATCAGCGATACCTTCGTACCGTTTCATTTCATCTAGAGATCTTTTGCCATGATGAATCACTTTCCAAATCGTTTTCCCTGTCATTTGTTTAATCTTGGCCGCGAAAGCTGGTGTTTCATTACCATGGAGTTGGAGAATATCAAGCGGTACTTCACTTACCGTTTGCGCTAACTCTTCTAATTCCGGGTTCACAAACACCCCTACAATTTTCGTATCATTCAGCGGTGGATAATCACTTAACCAACCTTTAACTTGTTCATCCGTAACGCGACGTACGCTATTTGCAAAAATAAATCCTGCATATGGGACACCGCTCACTCTTACGCTCTCCCAATCCTCTAACGAGCGATTACCGCACAGCTTAAGTTCAGGCTTTCTCATGAACTGTTTCACCAAACAAATGCTTAATTCCCTTTTCATAAGTACCATCTCTCATAAGGGCCTCACCTACTAGTACGGCTTTCGCTCCCGCACTTTTCACGTCTTTAATATCCTCGTAAGTTGATATGCCGCTTTCGCTAATCATCAATGTTGACTGAGGAATATACTGGCTGAGTGAGTGTGTTTGTTTAGTAGACGTTTCAAATGTTGCGAGATTCCGATTGTTAATTCCTATGACTTCTGGAGTAAAGTGATCAGTAAGCGCTTCAAGCTCTTCTTTGGAATGTACTTCAACAAGGCATTCTAATCCTAAATTTGAAGCATAATCATAAAATTCCTTGGTCTTTGTTGCGCCAAGCGCTCGCACAATTAATAGAATAGCATCTGCACCAATACGTTTACTCTCTTCAATTTGTCTTTTATCAATAATAAAGTCTTTCCGTAAAACCGGTAAAGACACGTGCTTTTTAACTTCTATTAGGAAGGAATTTGCCCCCATAAAGAATGACTCATCCGTTAAAACAGAAATGGCATCCGCTCCTGCTTTTTCATAAGCTTTAGCTACTTCTACAGGATCAAAGTTGGCGTTGATAATACCTTTTGAAGGAGAGGCTTTTTTCACTTCTGCAATCAATCCTAATTCATGGGTTGGCTTACGCAAACTTCCTACAAATGAAACATTTGTCACTTTTTCATCATCCGGCATAATAAACCGTTCCATCTCTTCGTGCTTCACTTTAATAATTTGATCAAGCATGAACATTCAACTCCTTGTTTGCGCTTAATGCATTTAGTTGCTTTCGACCAGTTCCATTCGTAATGGCTTCTTTAGCCATCTGCACACCTTCTTTAATAGTTGCACACGCTCCTGCAAGGTAGAGAGCTGCTCCAGCATTATAGAGAACAATTCCAGTGCTAGCTTCATTTCCTTCATCGTTAAAAATTCGTTCAATTAAACTCGCACTTTCTTTTGAAGTGTTGACCACTAAATCCTGAGCGTTACCTGTTGATAGACCAACTTCTTCAGGTGTGTGGCGATAAGTCATGATCTCACCATTTCTTAATTCGACAAAATCAGTGTAAGTTGAAATAGAACACTCATCGATTCCTTCCCCACCAGTCACCAGTAAAGCGCGTTTTGTTCCTAGACGCTTTAATGCTTTCGCCATTTTCAATGCTTTGTCATGACTATAAACACCAATTAGCTGTGACTGACTACCGGCTGGATTTGCTAGCGGCCCCAGGCTATTAAAAACCGTTCTAAAACCAATCGCTTTTCGAGCACTTACAGCGTGCTTCATAGCTACATGGTAATTCGGAGCAAATAGGAAACACATGTTTCTTTCCTTCAGAGTTGCAACAGCTTCGCTACGACTTGATTGTGTAGGGATACCGAGCTCATCAAGAACATCTGCGCTACCACTCTTAGAGGAAACAGCTTTATTACCGTGTTTCGCAACTTTGACACCCAGACTAGATACGAGTATGGCTGAAGCAGTTGAAATATTGAAGGTAGAGTGGCCGTCCCCTCCTGTACCACAAGTATCGATTAGCGGCAGTCCGCCATGATCAAGCTGAACAACATGGTTTCGAAGGGAGCGAACAAACCCAGTCAATTCATCAACCGTTTCTCCCCTCATTTGGAGAATGGTTAGGAAGCTAGCAATTTGTGCATCATTCGCTCTTCCTTCCATAATAACATCCATGACCTGTTCTGCTATGGATTCAGCCAGCGTGTGCCCCTCCATCATTCTGCTTAATTGTTCTTTAAACATTTAGCTGCTCCTCCTTTTTGTCGAAAATGGCTTCCGCTACCTGAATCGCTTTAATAAGAGCACTCGCCTTATTTCGCGTCTCTTCCCATTCGCTCTCAGGTACGGAATCAGCTACGATCCCTGCTCCTGCTTGCACGTATGCTGTACCGTCTTTGATCACCATTGTTCGAATGGCGATACATGAATCAACATTGCCATCAAATCCTATATATCCAATAGCTCCTGAATAAATGGATCGCGAAGTTGGTTCAAGCTCGTTCAATATTTGCATCGCCCTTACTTTTGGCGCACCAGAAACTGTACCTGCAGGAAAGGAGGCTACTACCGCATCTAAACTAGTAAATCGAGGTGCCAAAACACCTGTTACTTTAGAAATAATGTGCATCACATGAGAGAAGCGTCCAATGTCCATTAACTGTGGTACTGAAACACTTCCGTATT
Organism: Anaerobacillus sp. QJM3NY_17; assembly: GCF_056173665.1. Classification (NCBI taxonomy): domain Bacteria; kingdom Bacillati; phylum Bacillota; class Bacilli; order Caryophanales; family Bacillaceae; genus Anaerobacillus; species Anaerobacillus sp. QJM3NY_17. The sequence goes on from NZ_CM149685.1 coordinate 2,483,024, forward strand.
CCGCTACTCTCCCAACGTCATTTCTTGCAAGATCGACGAGCATATAGTGTTCTGCTCGTTCCTTCTCATCTTCAAGCAACTCTTCAGCGAGCTCATTATCTTCTTGAGCTGTTTTTCCACGTTTTCTCGTCCCTGCTATTGGATCGATCTCAATTTTCCCATCTTGTACCTGAACTAATTTCTCAGGTGAACTACCGATGATTTCTACATCGTTCATTTTTAAATAAAACATATATGGTGATGGGTTAATAACTCGGAGAACTCGATAAAGATCTAATCCTCCAATGGTGACATCTTTTTCAAACCTTTGAGATAATACCGCCTGGAAGACATCCCCTTCTTCAATATAAGATTTTATTTTATTAACATCATTTAAAAATTGCTGCTTTTCATAGTTCGATTTAATTTCAGAGAAATCCACCTCATGTGAAGCATCTTCAGGAAGAAGCATCACTTCACCTTGATTAGGCTTTGATGCAAGAGAGACAAGTTCTTCCATAATCGAAAAAGCATCGGTATAAACTCGTTCAACATCTAAAGCCTCTTTTACCCTGGCGTGATGACAAACTGTTAATCGCTTTAAATGATGATCATAGATTAATAAATTCTCACAAACCATAAAATGAACTAACGGCATATCTTCGTCCCGGTCAGGATGAACTGGAATCTTGTCAAATTGACTAACGGCATCATAGCCAATATAGCCAACAGCTCCACCATAAAAAGGGAAGTCGTGATCTGGTAGCTTAGGATTTAAATATTCAAATAGCGCTTTTACTCCTGACTGGAAATCATTTCGTTGAAGGATTCTATTCCCATCCACATCATTAACAGAGAAAACACCTTTTTGTTCAACCAGGGAATAGACTGGATCTACTCCTATAAATGAATAGCGTGACCAGCTTGACTCTTGATCACTACTCTCTAATAGAAAGCTTGCTCGTTTACCTATATTTTGAAAAATCTGAATGGGTGTTGTCGTATCAAGGAAATACGACTTCATTAATGGGATCATCCCGTAAGTTTCGGAATCCCTTTGAAAAGAAGAATAATTTGAAGTCAACTTTCTCACCTCTCCATTGTTAGTCATGGAGAATGGAAAAGCTGAGTAATCCGAGGATAAAAATGTGGTATAACAAAGAACAGACTGCAATTGTCTGAATGTTACCAATATCGAAAAAGGGTATAATAAAACCCCCTAATAACCTTAGGGGGTGTATAAACGTATCCCTCTAAGCTCTCCTCAACTCAACTATCCTATTCTCTGCTCTCTCAACTCGTAATACCTAATCGTGCCTCTGCTCTAAAACTTATTTCTATCCTAGTATGATGAATCTCATTTGTCAACTCGCAAGATCTGGACGAAGTGACACAGCTTTCCCTAAGTAAATGTGATTAATTTCATCCTGGTCAATTGTTGTATTCACCGTCATTAACAGTCGAATACACATCGGTAACGCTCCTTGAACAGGGATTTCTGATGAGCAAAGCAACGGAACGTTAGACCACCCTTTAAATGCTCGAACTGCTTCTGCAGGGAATACAGCATCTAAATCCCCAGTCATCGTAAACTGAATGGACGCCACCATAGCAGGATCTATTTTATTATGTTCGATTAGTTGTTCTAGTAATGTCGTCGTTGCATGAATAATTTCATCTTTTTCATTAAGGTTAACTGTCGTTGCTCCTCTAATCCCGCGAATCAATGTGCTCCACTCCCTTCCATACTAGCTCGAAGCAGTTCAAGGGCAGATTCATCGTCTATCATCACCTTAACAGGCTGACCGATCTTCTTTAATAAAACAAATTGTAATGTTTTGTTTTCCGCTTTTTTGTCTTTCTTCATCCGGCCAACTAATTGGTGAATACTAAGCTCATTCGGAACTACAGTAGGAAGACCGATATCTTGAAACCATTTCGTTATTTCATCCATACGAAACGTTGTTTGAAAATATTCCTCACTTAATTTGAGGGCATAGATCATTCCGATAGCAACCGCTTCTCCGTGTGTCATTTTTCCATATCCAAGCTCTGATTCAATCGCGTGACCTAGTGTATGACCAAAATTCAAGTAAGCTCTGATTCCTTGTTCGCGCTCATCTTCCTTCACAATTGCGCCTTTGACACTAATACCCTTCTTGATAATGAATTGAAGCTCTTCATCTGTGTATTCCTGAACTTTCTTTCCTCTATCCATTAGCCATTGTAAAAACGATTCATCATGTATGAGCGCATGCTTGATCACTTCACTAAATCCTGAACGCCATTCACGATCTGGAAGGGTTCTTAGACACTCCGTATCAAAAATAACGGCTGACGGCTGATGAAAGGCACCAATTAAATTCTTACCTACTTCATGGTTAATTCCTGTTTTCCCACCAACGCTTGAGTCATGAGCTAGTAACGTAGTTGGAATCTGAATAAATTCAATTCCTCTCATGTATGTAGCGGCAGCAAAGCCGGCTAGATCACCTACTACCCCACCACCAAGAGCGATGATGCAGGCTTTTCGATCCAACTCAGCTTTAAGTAATGCCGTCATTACCTCATGGTACATAGCGAAAGATTTCGATTCTTCTCCAGAAGGAACAACGAAAGTCCGGATATTCTCATGTCCTTGAATTGAAGATAAATATTTTGCTTCAACTGCTTCATCTGTAATAATGAAAAAACTTGAATAAGAAGCGTAATCAATCAGATCTCTCCATTTGTTTCGAATCCCAGTTCCAATATGAACAGAATAACATCCCCCATTTGTATCAATCGTTATACTGTCCATCCTTAAAACTCCCGGCTATATGTCCTGAAGCGTTCAAGCGCATCTGCAATTTCTTCAATACGATCATGACCAAACTTATCAAGAATTGAACACGCTACTTCCCATGCGACAACATTCTCAGCAACAACGCTTGCGGCTGGAACCGCACAGCTATCAGATCGTTCTATACTCGCTTGGAATGGCTCTTTTGAATCGATATCTACACTTTGCAGTGGTTTGTATAATGTTGGAATAGGTTTCATAACCCCTTTCACAACGATAGGCATACCGGTTGTCATACCACCTTCAAAACCACCAAGGCGATTAGTTTTACGTGTGTATCCCTCTTCCTCAGACCATTGAATTTCATCATGGACTTCACTTCCAGGAATTTTTGCTGCATCAAAACCTATTCCAAATTCAACACCTTTGAATGCATTAATACTCATAACAGCTCCAGCAATTTTCGAATCAAGCTTTCGATCATAGTGAACATGACTTCCAAGACCTACAGGCAATCCTTCTACGATAACTTCGACGATTCCACCAATTGAGTCGCCATTTTTCTTTGCATCATCAATTGCTTCCATCATTTTCTGACCAGCTACTTCATCAAGACTTCGAACAGGCGATTCTTCTGAAACACGCTGAATTTCTTCAAGAGACATACCACCATCGTATTGACTCTCAATTCCTCCAATCATGCGCACGTGCCCAGCCACCTTAATACCAAGTGTCTTAAGTAGTTTTTTAGCTACAGCTCCAGCAGCAACTCTTACTGTTGTTTCTCTAGCAGATGATCGTTCTAACACGTTTCTCATATCTCGATGATTGTATTTAATAGCGCCGTTTAAATCTGCATGACCAGGTCGCGGACGTGAGATTTGACGCTTCATGTTTTCTTCTTGTTCTTTTGTTAATGGTTCAGCACCCATGTAATTTTTCCAATGTGTCCAGTCTTTATTTTCTACGACAAGTGCAACTGGAGCACCAGTTGATTTCGCGTGACGAACACCACTTAGAATTTGAACCTGATCCTTCTCAATTTGCATACGGCGACCTCTCCCGTATCCAAGTTGGCGCCTCGCAAGTTCTGTATTAATATCTTCTGCTACTAGCTCAAGACCAGAAGGAAGTCCTTCAAGTATTGTCGTTAGCTGTGGTCCGTGTGATTCTCCTGCTGTTAAGTATCTCATCTCTATCTCCTCCATTTTGCTTTGGCGCTTTTACGTACTACTATATCACACCATCTAAAATTCGTGTAATTATTTTTAACTTTTTCAATAATGGTTGGGCATATCCTAACATAATTTAACTAAAAAAACACAATTTTTTTATTCTTCCTCTCTGTTAAGACCCCCTATTTACTACTACTGTTAACCACGTTATGTTTATGGTTAAAAGCGATACTTGATTGCCTCATGAGCCATATTTCGTTACAGTTGACGGTATAGTTTAACTTAAGGAAGTGTACAGATGGAAATTACAAACCTAACCGCTCAATCCATGGCCAAAAAAATAATGACAAAAGAACTTTCACCTGTTGAAGTAGTGCAAAGTCATCTTGAACGAATAAAACAATTAAATCCTAAATTCAACTTATTTATCACTATTTTCGAAGAAGAAGCTTTAAAAGAAGCAAAAGGAGCTGAGGAAGAGCTGATGAAAAGTGGTGTGCGTGGTCCTTTACACGGAATCCCAATCGCCCTTAAAGACCTCACCCCCGTAACTGGTCGCCTTACTACCTTTGGCTCTCCAATCTTTAAAGATCACATTGCCCAATCAGAACCAACGATAGTTAAAAGGATTCGTGATGCTGGTGCAATCATCATTGGAAAAACGAACACTCCTGAATTTGGACATAAAGGTACGACAGATAACCTTTTAGCTGGGCCAGCAAAAAATCCGTGGGATTCATCTAGAACGGCCGGTGGCTCTAGTGGTGGATCTGCTGCTGCAGTAGCAAGCAAATGCGTTCCGTTGGCAGAGGGAAGTGACGGTGGCGGATCGATTCGAATTCCTTCGAGTCTTAATGGCATTATCGGCCTCAAACCAACATTTGGCCGCATTCCATTCGATAGTTCACCGATCAATCGCTTCGGAACCACACAGCCTTTTGTACATTATGGTCCAATGGCGAGATCTACCGAAGACGCGGCATTACTTCTATCGGTTATGGAAGGTTACGAACCAAATGACCCTTACTCTGTTCCAGTACCAGAAAGTAACCTACAACAAGAAATGCAGCTGGGAGTGAAAGGAAAGAAATTTGCCTATACAGAGGATTTCGGGTTATACCCGTATGACCCAATGATTCTAGGCCCAATTGAAGAAGCTATTTCCATATTACGTGATCAAGGGGCTATAGTAGAAAAAATTCCCTTCCAATTTGAGATGAAATTAGAAGAATTAATTTCTTTCTTTAATAAAATGTGGTTTGCGGGGTTAGCGTCTGCTTACGGATCCCTTTACGACCGTTTCCCATCTCAATTTAGCTCATCTGTCTCTGACATGATTGAAGCAGGCAGAAAGCTCAGTGCAGTAGAATTGAGAGAAACTGAAATGAAGAGAACACAAGTGTGGAACATCATCCAAAAAGAACTTAATCGTTTTGATGCCATACTCTCTCCTGTAGTTGGGGTAACCGCTTTTTCACACCAGATCGAAGGACCGGATCGTATTAACGGAAAAGCATCCGCCCCTATCTCTGACTGGATGATGACACAGCTTTATAATTGTACCGGGCACCCGGCTATATCAATACCCGTTGGTTTAGCACATTCCGGCTTACCAGTAGGTCTTCAAGCGGCATCTAAGAAATTTAACGATAGTTTATTGCTTCGAATTGCCCATACTATTGAAATCGAAAAAGGTTTCCAATTTCCAAACTTATAACTCAAGATTTCATGTAATAAAAGAATCCGGACTAGTTGTCCGGATTCTTTATATAAGCGCTTTCATTTTGTTGTAAAAAATCAAACCCACTTTGAGATCGTTTTCGCATACTCATTTAGTTCATTTTCATTAAAAAATAAAGCGATTTCTCTTTCAGCACTTTCTGGAGAATCTGAACCGTGAATGACATTCATACTTACTTGCACTCCATGGTCACCACGTATCGTTCCTGGACTTGCATCTTTCGGATTGGTTGCCCCCATCATTGTACGTGCTGTTGAGATGACGTTCTCACCTTCCCAAACCATCGCAAAGACAGGACCTGATGTAATGAAATCTACTAGTTCGCCGAAGAATGGACGCTCTTTATGTTCGCCATAGTGAGTTTCTGCAAGGTCTTTTGAAACCGTCATCAATTTTGCTCCCACTAAATTAAAGCCTTTATTCTCGAAGCGTGATACAATCCCACCAATTAAATTACGTTGAACCCCGTCAGGTTTTACCATTAGAAATGTTTTCTCCACAAAAATCTCCTCACTTTCAACACTTTATATGTATAGGGCAGAAAGCATTTTTCTGCCCTTCAAAATTCTATCAAATATTCGCAAAAATAACAACATTTCCTTTTTAATGTTTCCGTTTGCCTATATATTCTGCGATTTGTCTAAGTGAGGTTCTAGCAGAATGCGAAGGTAATTGATCCAATTCATGAAACGCCTTTTGAAGATAGCGATCACTAATGTCCCGTGCGTGCTCAATACCTCCAGAAGACTTTACAATGCTTATGACTTGATTGACTTGCTCCTGAGAAGCATAGAGTTCTTCTGAGAACACATTCATGATTTCTTCCTTGTTACCTTGATTCATGGCATAAAGCACCGGTAACGTAATATTCCCCTGTAATAAATCGCCACCAGCGGGCTTTCCAAGCTGCTTAACCGTTCCTGTGTAGTCCAAAATATCATCCGTGATTTGATAGGACATTCCTACGTAATAACCGAACTTTTTAAGATGAAGCTGTTCTGCTTTCGAAGCACCTGCTGCTACCGCACCAAGTTCACAAGAGGTAGCAATAAGTAGAGCGGTTTTCCGCTTGATTCTCCGAAAATAATCTCGTACATTTTGATTCCAGTTAAATTGATCACGAATTTGTTCAATTTCACCTATGCTCATCTCAAGAATCGCAGTAGATAAAATGGTATTGGCAGCTGGTTCTTTCAATTCTGTAACGAGCTCAATCGCTCGTGCAAAAATATAGTCACCAGTATACATCGCCACACGATTATCCCATTTGGCTTTAATCGTTTTAGCCCCTCTTCTCATTTCTGCATCATCGATCACATCGTCATGTACGAGAGAAGCCATATGAATAAGTTCAAGTGCCACTGCCACATTCTTCATAAGTGGCAAATTATAATCCCCGAATTTACCTGAGAGCAAAACGAAAACAGGACGGATTCGTTTCCCTCCAGCTTTTAATAGGTGGTTAGAAGCATCCCGGAGAACAGGATGGTGAGCATCTACCGTTTGCTCCAGTTCGGATTCAATAAAAGATAAATCTTTTTTTAAAGAAGCGTATATCGTTTTTAATTTCATGAGATCCACCTTACTGATTTTCACAAAATATCTGTTCTCTTTTTATGGTTTGATTGGCTTAAATCCTCTATGCATCGCTGCAACGCCACCTGAGTATGGCTTTATGTCTACACGGCTAAATCCATTTTGAAAGAAAAGATGCTTTAATTCATCGCGTCCAGGGAATGTGCTTGCTGATTCCTGTAACCATGAATACTCTTCGTAACTCTTCGCAAAAACTTTACCTAGCACCGGCATTACGTGTTTAAAGTAACCATAATATACCTGTCTGAATACTGGAATCGTTGGTTGACTTGTCTCTAGACAAACCACCTGACCACCCGGTTTTACTACCCGAAACATTTCTTTAATAACTTGATTGTAATCCGGTACATTACGGAGTCCAAAGCCAATTGTCACATAGTCAAAGGAATTATCTTCAAAAGGGAGATTCATCGCATTTCCATGAAGAAGTGTAACATTATCTTTTTTCTTTTCCTTGACTTTCACTTGACCTACTTCAAGCATATTTTCGCTAAAATCAAGTCCAATTGCCGTTCCGCTTTTACCGACGGCATCTGCCATAGCCAGTGTCCAGTCTGCAGTACCACAGCAAACGTCTAAAGCTGTTGTTCCCTTCTGAACGTCCATCAGTCGCATTGTATCTTTACGCCATGCTTTATGACGTTGAAAACTAATCACAGAATTCATGACATCATATCGCTTTGATATGGTTTGAAATACGTCGTGAACGCGTTCTTCTTTAGATGAAGCCATTCTTTATCCCTCTTCCGCCATTTTCTTTTCCTGTATGCCCAGTAAACCCCAATTATATTCAAATCGCTTCTGAAACAGATGATGAAGCTCTGAATGGTTATGAAGTAGCTGATCCATCTCTTTCTTCGCATGTGAAATATAAGAGTCCAGTACAATTTTCACTTTAGAAACTTGATTGGTTGTAAGCTTCGCATCTTTAACCGATAGAAGCGTAGCAGCAATCTTATAAAGGACATCGGACCCAGATTGAATGAGCCCCTTCTTACGTTCAACTAGAAGACGGTTCATATAAAAATAGTGAGTTCCAAAATTGCTCCAGTTATTTAAACCATAATGTTCAGCAACTTTCCGAACTAATATAGACTCAATCGTCTTTATGTTATCAAAGACAGATTCAATTGATGTATAGTCCGTTTGATAAAAAGCCATCTTTGCCTCATTTATTTCCTGAATGGCCTCTGAAAGAGTACGAATCAGACCATTATCTCCCCACTTAGAAAGAATATGATAATACATGCTACTAAAATAGTCACCAGCAAGCACCGTTAGCTGACGATTTTTTCGTTCACTTTCGTTCTCAATATTATCGAGTGAGATTAATTCATGCGTATCAAGTGCAATCTGCACAAGCATGATGGACAGGAGCGTATCCTGCTTTCTTTTATGTTCGAGCTTCGCTTGTTCTAATATGCCATAGAACACATATAGCTTCTCTTCATCAATAACTGGAAAATCAATAAATCGAAGCAAATATGAATGGGATAGGCGAGACTGAAGCATGTCTCGAACTCCTGCTATTTTTTTATGTGTACTTTCTTTCGGATTTGTCATATCCCATACCCCTTACATGTCTTCCAATTAGAAAAGTGAGCCAGCCGCGTCTTTTTGCGAAAGCTTACGTTTTCCATATACTTTATTTTGTCGGTTTTTTCATTGTTAAAGTATAAATTATGTATTCATTCCTAGTATAGCACAATAACCCTCTAGCTAAAACGAACGGCTAAGGTTTTGAAATGAAAGAAAAGCAGGTTATAATGTCCTGCTTTACTCTTCCGTACTTATTTCACCATGTTCTGTTTGAATGACAGCTTTTCCTCTCACCTTAACCGCAGATGTATGCTCCGTGAATTGGGCAATCATAACTTCGCCTTTATCTAGTTTCTCTGAATGATGAAATCTTGTATCAGATCCACGCGTCAACCCAATAACGTTCACACCATTTTCAAGTGCTTTAATTACAAAAAAATCGTTGCTATCACTCTTCATATCGATCACTCCGCTTAAAAGGATTAGCCCTTGATCAAACCAAGTACTTCAGATCGTGCAGCAGCGTCATTTTCAAACACGCCTCTTACTGCTGATGTAACGGTTGATGAACCAGGCTTCTTAACGCCTCTCATAGTCATACACATGTGTTCTGCCTCAACTACGACCATAACACCATGTGGATCTAATGTATCTACCATCGAATTTGCTATCGTAGATGTAATTCGCTCTTGAAGCTGTGGACGTTTCGTTACAGATTCAACAGCTCTTGCTAGCTTACTAAGTCCTGTTACCTTCCCGCCTTTTGGAATATAGGCAACATGCGCTTTTCCGAAGAAAGGAACAAGATGGTGCTCGCAAGTTGAGTAAAAAGGTATATCTTTAACTAGAACAAGCTCCTCGTGGTCTTCTCCAAAAATAGTCTGAAAATGCTCTTTTGGATCTTGATGCAGCCCCTGAAAGATTTCTTCGTACATTCTTGCTACACGTTTTGGAGTATCCAACAATCCTTCACGCTCAGGATCTTCACCGATCGCTTCAAGGATCATTTTCACTGCTTCTTGTATTTTTTCATGATTAACTTCGTACATTGTTCTTACTCCTCCATTCAGGGCCTTTATTACCTATCAAGATTCTAGCACATGGAGAAAAAGTTAGCAAAAAAGAAGAGCCGCAGAATGTGCGACTCTTCTTGGCCCTATGTATTTCTTACTTCACTGCATCCTTAAGGGCTTTACCAGGTTTAAATGCAGGAACCTTACTTGCAGCGATTTCGATTTCTTCGCCAGTTTGAGGGTTACGCCCTTTACGAGCAGAACGCTCACGGACTTCAAAGTTACCAAAACCAATTAGTTGAACTTTGTCACCCTCTTGCAAGGATTGCATAATGTTATCAAAAACTGAGTCAACAGCTTTTGTCGCTTCTTTTTTAGAAAGCTCTGCAGATTCTGCAACAGCATTGATTAGATCTGTCTTGTTCATTCTGTTCACCTCCTCTCAAGAGAGATGGATAAATACATTCATTTACTTAATGACCAATATTTATACGTTGCAATGCACGTTTAGTACGTTTGCAAGCCCTATATTATACGAAGATGCGAAAGAATTCAATACGTTTAGCTCGATTTCAACGATTTTTCAATGTTTTTTACCTATTATCTGCTAAATGAGCGTTTTGTAAACGCTCTAAAGGTGACTTTTCTATTGTCTGTTAATTCAAGCAATTCAACACTTTAGATGGACAAATGTTAGATATACTCAAGAGTTGCTAACTCAGCATAACAACTCACTAAAATAGATAATACCCCTTTTCTCGGTTTTTCTAAACCACTTAACGTAAAAAACCGACTCCAGGTATTGGAGTCGGTTTTGTTATAATATAATCGCAATTAAACCGCCGGATCCTTCGTTAATAATGCGTTCGAGCGTTTCTTTTAATTTATAACGAGCATTTTCAGGCATTAAACCAAGTTTTGCCTGAATCCCCTCTCTCACGATAGAATTCAGGGAACGACCGAAAATATCTGAATTCCATATTGAAAGCGGATCTTCTTCAAAATCTTGCATTAAATAACGAACAAGCTCTTCGCTCTGCTTTTCCGTTCCAATGATAGGTGCGAACTCCGATTCTACGTCTACTTTAATCATATGAATAGATGGGGCAACTGCTTTCAACCTGACACCAAACCTTGACCCTTGACGAATGATTTCAGGCTCATCGAGGCTCATATCTTCAATCGCTGGCGCTGCAATACCATAGCCAGTTTGTTTAACCATCCGAAGAGCGTCTGAGACGTGATCATACTCAGCTTTTGCAAATGCAAACTCCTGCATAAGTTGGAGGAGATGATCCTTTCCTCGAATTTCAACACCAACAACCTCTTTTAGAATTTGATCGTATAGATCTTCTGGAGCATAAAGATCAATTTCCGCTATTCCTTGCCCCATTTCAATTCCTGCTAAACGAGCATCCTGAATAAATTCAAATTCCTCAAACTGACCTACGACACGATCAACATCCCTTAGACGCTTAATATCTTTCACAGTCTCTCTAACGGATTCTTCATAACTCTGTCGCAACCAATGATCTTGGTGGAGAACCATTACCCAACTTGGTAAGTTCACATTAACTTCTAGAACTGGAAATTCGTAAAGCACTTCTCTCATGACATTGTTAATATCATGCTCCGTCATAGTCTCTACGCTAAGAGAAATAACAGGAATATCATATTTATTACAAAGGTCTCCTCTTAATGCCTCCGTTTGTGGATGGTGTGGGTGGGCAGAATTGACAATCATAATAAATGGCTTACCTACTTCTTTTAATTCCTCCACGACTCTTTCCTCAGATTCAAGGTAGTCGTGTCTTGGGATCTCCCCAATGGATCCATCAGTCGTTATCACGACGCCAAGCGTGGAATGTTCTTGAATTACTTTTCTTGTACCAATTTCAGCTGCTTCTTGAAACGGTATCGGCTCTTCATACCATGGTGTATTGATCATTCTTGGCCCATCTTCATCTTCGTATCCCTTAGCACCAGGCACTGCATATCCGACGCAATCGACAAGTCTAACATTAACATCAAGACCATCTTCCACATGAATTTGAACGGCGTGATTTGGTACAAATTTAGGCTCAGTCGTCATAATGGTACGGCCAGCAGAACTTTGGGGTAGTTCATCCAGTGCCCTCGTTCGATCAGAATCACTTTCCATATTGGGCAGGACGATTAGTTCCATGAACTTTTTAATAAATGTTGATTTCCCTGTTCGAACAGAACCTACGACTCCAAGGTATATATCTCCCCCTGTACGCTCTGCGATATCTTTGAAGATATCTACTCTCTCCACGTGATCGCCTCCTGAATTCCGCCTCATTGGACGAAATGATTCACTCCAGACCGCAGACTTTCTTGAACACTACCATTCTATGATGTTGTCCAATAAATATGACAGTTCACAGTAAAAGGATTTGATGCTTTAAGTAAACTTTTCGTCCTCTATTGAATAAGCCCATAATAAAGTCCCTCCTCTTTTTAATAGTTGTATTGCTAAAGAGGAGGGAAAATACCTATTTCACTAAAAAAACAGCTTTATCATTTTCAATTGTATACGCAACAGAAGCAACAGGAACATAAAACGAATTGTCTGCTAACAAATCTCGGATATCATCGCCCTTTTCATAGCTGTGATCTGGATTACTTTCGATTGCCTTCGTAAGGTCGCTAGAGTAATTAATATGTACATCACCTTTTTCATCTAAGAAAAATGGAAGTTGTTCATTTGTAAATGGACTTTTAACAGTCGGCTCTTCATCCATCCCCATCGCATCATAATCGATGGAATACCGGTCTTTTGCAAGAACATCTTTGAATGGTGGATAGTTCTTTTTCCTTCTATAATCATTAATACGTAGCTGAAGATCTTTTACTTTTTCAATAGTGACTAAATCAATTAATCTTACTGTAGGCTCTTCTTCTACATGGATAAGTACATATTGAAATACCCCACCACTTTCAAATGAATTCCCAGGTGCTTGCTGTAAGAAAGCGGGCACTAATTTCTTGAAGTCAACTGGATACTTCTGATAGATTGGTGTTTCCTGATCTCTTGTTTTGATAGGAAGAATGGACTTATTTTCTTGGAATTGCTCTACTGCTGTTTGAACAGATTGAATTTGGTCTGTATAAGGAATTTGATTCTCGTTTTTTTGACTCTCTGGATACAGGCATCCTGACAGTAGAGTAACAAGGCATGTCCATAATACAGCTTTAGTAGCTAAACGTTTCATTACACTCATTCCTTAGTTAGAAATTTACTCATTTAGTTAGTAGGTCCAGTAAACACGACGAGAAGCATGAGCACCCCCGCAACGAACATACACATATATGCAAAGGTTGACACAAGCACTCGGAAAATACCTTTAAGCTTCGTGCGACTTAACATGATCGCCATAACCGCTATAAACATTAGTCCTAGTGCCGAAAGTGCTACCCACATCTTAATTAACGCTGGTGACATTTTAATCCCCCTAATATGACAAATCTAGTTTGCACTGCCCACAATTATATCAAATCTTTACTGCATTTACCTCTAAAGGTTTCAACAATTTAATGGTTCTACTTAATTAAAGCTCTTCAAAACATTCCAGCGTACTTCATTTAAAAGGTAACGCTTCCATAAATGACAAATAAAAAGCTGAAGAAAGGGGCTTTTCTTCAGCTTTGACTATTCTAATTTCTTAAAGAAGTATGCTTCTGCACATTGATGGTTCATTATTAGTATATGGTCTTACATCGAAGGCGGTATCGTTGATTAGCCTAAGTTTCTACTAATTTCTTTATTTTTGACTGAAAATTTTTGCAATAGCAGACAAATCGAACGGCATATTCTTATTTACGATTGCCTTTACGATTCGATCTTCTTTTTCTTTTGTGACATTTACGTTAGCAACGCGTGCAACATTCGCAATTAATTTACGCACTGTTTTCTCATCAGTAAAATCTGCTCCCTGAACGGAATTAGCTAACTTAAAAATGTCTTCCTTTTTCACATTGGTTTTCTTTTCTATGTTATCGAACAGATCGCTCACGCAGTTTCCTCCTTACCATTAACGTTCAACATAGTGTATGCAAGGAGGAATACTTCGTGCTTCGCCTATTTAGAGTTCTTTTGGATTCAATTCAAAACGGTCCGCAAGCAATGACGTTAGATCTTCTGTTTCATGAGTTCGAAGCCTACCCATCAGTTGATCTACACCATCTTTCGCATCTTTGTTATTAAATAGCACTTCAAATAACACAGATGTTATAGGCATTTCTACGTTCTGTTTTTGTGCAAGATAATAAGCAGCCTTCGTAGTCCGAACACCTTCTACTACCATCCCCATATTTTCGAGAACCTCATCTAGATTATTTCCTTTTCCGAGAAGATTTCCGGCTCTCCAGTTACGACTATGTACACTTGTACACGTAACTACAAGGTCACCTATACCTGTCAATCCCATAAAGGTAAGTGGATTTGCACCCATAGCTGCACCAAGGCGAGCAATTTCAGCTAAGCCTCTTGTGATGAGGGCAGCTTTCGCATTATCACCATAGCCGAGGCCATCAGATAAACCTGCCCCTAGAGCAATGATATTCTTTAATGCACCACCAAGCTCAACACCAATGATGTCATGATTGGTATATACTCTAAAATTCGAGTTAATGAAAAGATCCTGAACATACTCAGCTTGAGTCATTGATTTAGAAGAGGCCGTTACTGTCGTCGGGTGACGAAGACTCACTTCTTCTGCATGACTCGGCCCAGATAAAACGACAACCGATTTTCTTAAATCCTCTGGGATTTCTTCTTCAATCACCTCTGAAATACGCTTGGATGTTTCTGGTTCAATTCCCTTACTAGCATGAATGAGCGTAACCGGTGTTGATAGGTATGTCTTAAGTTCAGGAAGAACCTCTCTAAGCGCTTTAGTTGGTGTAACCAGTAAGATAGCTTCAGCCTCTTTCACGCTCTCTTCAAGGGAACTGGTAGCCCTAATCCCCTCAGGTAATTCTATACCAGGAAGGTACTTCTCATTCGTATGCTTCTCATTCACTTCATTTGCAAGATCTGTTCTTCTTGCCCATAATGTCACATCATGTTGATTATCTGCTAGTACAATTGCAAGGGCTGTCCCCCAGCTCCCTGCACCTACAACTGATATTTTCGCCATTGAACTTCCTCCTTACTGCTCGACCTTTTGACCGAGCTTGCTTTCAGTACCAGAGAACAGTCGCTTTACATTTGTTCGATGTCTCCAGACAGAAAGAATCGCTAGAATCGTCCCTAACAAAATATATGAAGCTGGATTCCCTCCAAGTAAGAAAATAAACGCTGGAGTTAATACTACAAAAATCAATGAACCAAGAGAAACAAATCTCGTTACTACAATAGCAATAATAGCGATGATACCAGCATAAAGTGCTGGAAAAAACGCAATTGTTGCGAATACTCCTATCGTAGTAGCAACGCCTTTCCCTCCGCGAAATCCAAAAAAGATTGGCCAGTTATGACCTAAGATAGCACAAATTCCCGCAAGGAAAGGAACGATTGGTTCACTAGTGAACCAATACCCTAACCAGACGGCAAGTATGCCTTTTATTACATCAAGTGCAAGAACAGCAATCGCTGGGCCAGTCCCTAGCACTCGAAGTGTATTGGTCGCTCCTGCATTGCCACTTCCGTGATCTCTAATATCTATTTTCTTCACGACTTTTGCAATTAAATAACTAAAACTAATTGATCCTAGCAAGTAAGCAGCAATGCAAATCAGGATCGCGATCATCTCATTTCCCCCTTTGTATTAGCAAGGTTCCCCCGAATGAAACAAGCTTAATTATTCGCTTTTTCTACGTGCAAGAATTCGTAAAGGAGTCCCCTGGAAACCAAATGTTTCACGAATACGATTCTCTAAAAAGCGTTTGTAAGAGAAATGAAGCAGTTCCGGATCATTAACAAATAATACGATGGTAGGCGGCTTAACAGCCACTTGCGTCGCATAGTTAATTTTCAAGCGCTTCCCATTGTCTGTTGGTGTTGGATTCATTGCAACGGAATCCATAATTAATTCATTCAAAACATTCGTTTTCACACGAAGGGCATGGTTATCAGCTACAGTGTTAACAACTGGTAACAATGTATGAAGACGTTGCTTTGTTTTGGCAGATAAGAACACAATCGGTGCATAGCTAAGGAATAAGAAATGATCACGAATTTTTTGTTCAAATTCTCTCATCGTCTTATCGTTTTTCTCAACTGCGTCCCATTTGTTTACGACAATAACAATGGCTTTACCAGCTTCATGAGCATACCCCGCCACTTTTTTGTCTTGCTCGATAATGCCTTCTTCTCCATCAATCACAACTAAAACGACGTCAGATCGTTCAATCCCACGCATTGCACGAAGAACGCTGTACTTCTCAGTCGTTTCATAAATTTTTCCACGCTTTCTCATGCCAGCAGTATCAATAATGACATAATCCTGTTCATCACGAGTAAACATGGAGTCAATAGCATCGCGAGTTGTACCAGCAATATCACTTACAATCACTCGCTCTTCTCCTAAAATCGTATTAACAAGCGATGATTTTCCAACATTCGGACGACCAATTAATGAGAATTTAATCGTTCCTTCGTCATATTCTTCTTCTGCTACTTCAGGGAATGATTTAAAGACTTCATCTAAAAGATCACCTAATCCAAGACCATGTGAACCTGAAATACCAAATGGAGTTCCAAATCCTAAAGCATAGAAATCATAAATCAACGTTTGCTGTTCAGGATTATCTACTTTATTTACAGCTAATACAACAGGTTTATTGGAACGATAAAGAATTTTTGCAACCTCTTCATCCGCATTCGAGATGCCATCTCTTCCGTTAACCATGAAAATAATAACGTCCGCTTCGTCTATTGCAATTTCTGCCTGATAACGAATTTGAGAAAGAAATGGTTCGTCACCTATTTCAATACCACCTGTATCTATGATATTAAATTCACGATTCAGCCATTCACCTTTGCTATAAATACGATCTCTTGTTACTCCTGGAGTATCTTCTACAATCGATACTCTTTCTCCTACTATACGATTAAAAATGGTCGATTTCCCAACATTCGGTCGACCTACTATTGCGACAACTGGTTTTGTCATTTTATGCACGCCCTTTCTAAAAGACTATCTAAGCTTGAAACCAGAAAGTCGTGGACAAACTTTCCAGGAGTTCATTGTAAAAAACCCTCCTCTATAAGAAGGGCATAGTCTTCGATAGCTTTTATATCTTATCAAAAAAGCAACCAATGAACAACAGACGATCAAATGAAACTTGGTAACTTCTCTTCGAAAACTTGCTAATGCTTCACAATAATATAAACACCATTGCTCAATTTATGAGCAATTCCATCTAGTATAGCTTCAAGATCAGCGGCTACGCCGTCCATTTCATCTTGAGATTCACATACAAACACATTCGCTCCTACGGGGGCCTGAGCTAATGATAGTGTAACAGTTGCAAGTATCGCTTTCTCAATAGTCATGATGAGTCACTTCCTTTTTTCTTTGTTTCCGTAGGCATCCTTATCGCATTTTCAAGAGTTGGTACTTGTGAAATGACTTTCATGGCAAGATCCACGCTTTTATTTTGAGGTAGAATAAAAACTCCAATTCGACCATCGTCCAAATCTCGTTTAATTAATGGTACTAATGCAGGCGTTCCTGAATCCCGGTATACTCCAAGAGATATAGCAAGGTCATGAAGGATGGCTTGTCTTTGTCCGAGGTTACCAATCGTCATTCGCGCATCAAAATTCTTTGGAGAAATCGTAAATCCAAGTCCATGTTCTAAAATTTCTTTTTGTCTCGCTGGTATGCCAATATTCATAATATAGATGTTATCAACGTATAGCCCTGCACCTTCAAATTTAACTTCTTTTTGTTCAATATTCGCAATTTTTCCGAGTTTACTTCCAGTCATGTATTTTTTGGCTACTAAAAAAGCAAGAAATGCAGCAACTAAGCCAGCCCAAACATTTATTGCAAGATAAGCAAATGACGTGACAAATGAAATGAAAATGACTAAATAATTTCTCCCTTCAAAGGTTACAGCTATTCCTTCTATATAGGACGCTCCACGAGGGACAAGCTCTAGTGAATCCATTTCAGTTAATGTTTTTCTTTCCATATTGCGTACTTCCCGAAATTGCGATGCAGCTAGGGTTAGGAATGTCACCGCTGTAAATTCTTGCTCCATAATTGATGGAACGACGAGCGCCCCGAGTGAAGCTGCAATAAAACCAAGCGCGAGATGTATAATCATACCATGTGGATAAGTAGGGTATTGCCTATAATCTGTTCTAAACATATAAATTCTCGCAAGCGTACCAGCTATCACGCCAAATACAATTGGTATTGTATACTCATTCATGAATATCCCCGTCTTTCTTGATGTTTTTTGACAGTTTTCTCTAGAAGAACTGTTAATTTCACAAAGGAGGACCAGATCCATGTTGCCATAATCGAAATGGCCATTACATCGAAGGAAGCTAACTCGCCAGCAGTTCGCTCAAAACCCATTCCTCGAAAAATCATTGTTAAGATAACCTCACCATGAACGATACTAAGAATTAATAACGAACATCTCTCTGCAAAACCATTCAGTGTTAGATGAATAATAATAAAAAGAATTGCGGCAACCGACCACTTCGTATACAAGTAAGTAAAAACAGGATCATATATGGCAAATAACTGAATCGAAGTATAAGCTGCTGTTAACATAATGAGTAATATCATGGCGTATACCGTTCTTACACCGTTCCTTATCCAGAGGAGATATCCACAAACATAGGCAAGCAATAGTAAAACAGCTACAGAAAAACCCATTAGGATGACGGTTTTATTCACGACACATATTGCCACTAACATTAAGAACGCTGACCCAGTCCTTTCTAAAGATGGCTTTTGAAAAAAGACTGTGATGACAACTCCCATCCATACAAACCAAATAAAAATCGCCCCATCCACTCCGTTACCTCCTCTCATTATGATCAGTATGGGACGTTTTCATGAGAGATAGACTTAAAAAATGTAAATGAATAACTTTCGAAGCTTTTTTTCATGATAAGAAAAGGTTCAGTTGAAGGGAGGCTAAATGATGGGAAAAGATCGACAGGAAAGAAAACTTAAGAAATCGAAACGAGTTGAGTCTGATCGTGATCAGTCGCTTTCGCATAATGGAGCAGCAATGCTTGAAGGACCAGACCAAGCTCGAAAACGAAATGGACAGGATTAATACGTTTCCTTCTATCTAAAAAATCAAAAAAAATCCTCTCTGCATGAATGCAGAGAGGATTTTTTTTACTTATTTGTACTTTTTAAGCTGATCACCGATCATATCTCCAAGAGAGAATGGCGAGTTGCCGTCACTTTCTTTTTGATATTCTTCAACTTCATTTGATACTTGTTCAGTTTCGAGGACTTTAATGCTTAATGAGATTCTCTTTTCATCAAGATTAACATCCAAAATCTTCACTCGAACTGTTTCTCCCTCTGAAAGAACTTCTTGAGGAGTTCCTATATGCTTGTTCGAGATTTCTGAAATATGAACAAGGCCTTCTACACCCGGAGCAACTTCTACGAATGCACCGAAGCTAACTAAACGCTTCACTGTGCCTTCGATTTCATCTCCAGTACTAAGTTTTCCTTTTACTTCTTCCCACGGTCCCGGGAGTGTTTCTTTAATGGATAGTGAAATACGTTCGTTGTCACGATCAACAGAAAGAATTTTAACATTCACTTGTTGACCTTCTGTTACAACTTCAGATGGGGTTTCAACACGATGATGAGCCATCTGTGAAATATGAACGAGGCCATCCACTCCACCGATATCTACAAAAGCACCGAAATCGGTTAAACGTTGAACTGTCCCTTCGACAACTTGTCCTGCTTGAAGAGATGCTAGCGTTTCTTGTTTCTTATGATCCGCCTCTTGCTCAAGAACAGCACGATGTGACAGGATCACTTTTGCTTTCTCTGGATCAAATTCCACAATCTTAACGCTCAGGTTTTTGCCTTTGTAATCTGAGAAATCTTCAACATAATGTCTTTCTACAAGAGAAGCCGGGATAAATCCGCGAACACCAAGGTCAACCACAAGGCCGCCCTTAACTACGTCTGCAATTTCAACATCAAATGCAACGGAGTTTTCATACTTCTCCTGTAGAGCATCCCAAGCTTGATCAGCTTCGACTGCTTTCTTAGAAAGCACTAGCTCATCTTCAGAAACTTTGATTACTTTAACTTCTATTTCATCACCTTCTGAGAGCACGTCGCTAACCTTTTCGACGTGAAGGCTTGACAGTTCGCTGATTGGCAGCACTCCATCAACTTTAAAACCTACATCTACTGATGCATGTTTTTCTTCAACCTTGGAGATCTTACCTGTCACCACTTCTCCGATTTCGAATGATTTGAACTCAGTCATTTCCTGATTCATCTCTTCACCCATTGACAAACTCCTCCTTCAATCCAAAAGAAATAAAACTTTTCGATATGATTTATAAAAGTCTTCCACTTATAGCGAAAGAAATTTATTGAAAAGTTAAGCACCCTTTCCTCTAACTTTCACTAAAAATGACGGATTTGTCAAGTATCCTGACACATTTATTTAAATTTTTTAACAATATCGAATTATTTATGATGAATTTCAATAAGATCTTGAATTTCTTTCATGATAGCTTGAGTGGCTTTTTTAGCTGCTCCCTGTTCTTCACGAAGCGGCGATAAGTCAACTGGTTTTCCGTACACGATTTTCAAGCGGCCAAACGGTTTATAAGATCCTTTAATTGCGCACGGTACGACCATCACTTCTGGACGTAATGCAAAAAAACCTGCTCCAGAAAGCCCCTCGCCTAATTCGCCATCTTTGCTTCTCGTACCTTCCGGAAACAAGCCGACAACACCGCCATCTTTCAAAAATTTCATTCCACTTCTTAGAGCTTGTTTATCACTCATTCCTCGTTTTACCGGAAAAGCCCCAACCTTATGAATCAATTTACCTAGTACCGGAATGGTAAACAATTCTGATTTAGCCATAAAATGAACATCTCTAGGAAACATGGCACCTACTAGCGGCGGATCAAGGTTATTAATATGATTTGAGCAAAGAAGAATCCCTTTGTCTTTGGGTATATTCTCACGACCAACAACTGTTACACGATTGAATACCTTGAAATAAAAATGAAATAAGCCTTTTCCTACTCCGTATAAGCTCACTTGATCATGCCCTTTCTTTTGCTAATTGTAAAATTTGGTCCACTACTTCAGAAATTGTCATCTTCGTAGTATCAATTTCTATGGCATCGTCCGCTTTTACAAGAGGGGCTACTTCTCGCTCAGTGTCACGCTTATCTCTTAAAGCAATCTCATCCTTGATACGGTCATAATCCGCTTCAGTCCCGTTTCCAATAAGTTCATTATATCGTCGCGTGGCTCTTTCTTCTACAGAAGCACTTAAGAATACTTTAAGCTCTGACTCAGGAAGAACGTGTGTACCGATATCACGTCCATCCATTACAACGCCTCCACGATCAGCTAACATCTTTTGTCTCTTTACCATTTCTAATCTTACTTCACTTTGTCTTGCTACAAAGGAAACATTGTTCGTGACAGCATAAGAACGTATATCTGTTGTTACGTCCATGTTATCAACCAAGACAAGCTGTTCACTTTCACCAACTTGTAGGTCGATCACTGTATCATCTAGAAGGGCTTTAAGAAGAGGACCATTCTCTAAATCAATGTCCTTCTCAATAGCTTTATACGTTAATGCACGATACATTGCGCCTGTATCAATATAAAGGAAAGATAGGTTATCTGCTACTTTTCTTGCAACTGTACTCTTACCGGCCCCTGCTGGACCGTCAATTGCTATATTTATTCGCTTGTTCATATTATTATTGCCTCCAAATTCCATTCATCCATCCGAATTAGATCATATAAATGACAATTTAACGTACAAAAAAAGCAGGAGAACCTGCTTTCCTCAGTACGACCAAAATGTCATATTTATCATAACACAAGACATTTTATCGGTCTATTCACTATTGGCGTCTAATCAGGGGAGGCATATCCTTTAGCACACCTTCATAATAAATCGCTTTGCTTAGATAGATACGAAACTCTTCTTGAGTTAGAAGAACTTGAGAAATAATAAGAAAAACAAATTGAATGACGATGAGTTTTATTAATAATTGTTCCATTCTCGCCATACATTCGCTCCTCTCATAGGGTATCGTAATTCATTTCGGTACCGTCCATTTTTTCAACTCTTTCTTCTCTTTCGTTAGATGCGTTAATAAAAATGCGATACGTTTCATTATCAATCGTACCCATAAACTCATAGCATAATACTTCTTCTCCAAGATCGTTTTGAATGACACCTAATCCTTCTTCCATTATTTGAACATTTGGATTCACTTGTTCTAACGCTTGATCCCTGGAAATAGTTGGGGAGTCCAAAGTTCTTTCATGGTGATTTGTTAAATACTCTAAGGATTCATAGCCGGAAATATCACCATTATCAAGCGCAACTTTAATATGAACAGCATCTGGATAAATTAAAACGTCTTCCTGATTGTATACAAAAGTAAATACACCTACTCGATCATATTGACTACTTTCTGAAATGCTCATATTTGTTATATCATGCTCTTTTAGAAATGCTCTTGCTCGATCAGCGGCTTCATTTAGACTAAGCTTCTGATCTCCTATTTTTCTATCCATCAAAATCCAGATTGGTTTTGCCCCTTTTTTTGTAACATCTAGATTGATACTAGATTTCGAATCTGGCTCTTCAATTGATAAACTATAGGCTTTGTATTTTGACTTCTCCCCAGTAGTCGTTATATCAATGCTTGCTTTAGGATCAAGATCCAGAAAGTCAATTACATGTTCCTTTGCTTCTTTTTCAGTCAGTTTTTTCCCGACTATATTTTTGTCCAGGTTTTCTTTCTTTTCATTTAATTGAGTAATCTCAGGTCCCCAGTTTACTTCACTATACCCTTCCACTTGTTTATCAACTGTTTTAAATCCATCAATAATCGTGTTATCTTCAGCCTGTGTTTCTGAAGCTAGAGCAAGCTCCACATCCATCCAACGTAAGTTATGATCAATGACCATCGCCTGCACTTTTCTCAGTTCATTTTTAATATCTGTAGAATGACTATGCAATTCCTTCAATGTTTTATATTCTTCATCTGACAGAGGGTTTTCATCAAGATCACGTACAGCTACACGATAACTAAATGAACCTATGTTTGTTAAAAATTCTTCCGTTTTATTAAAAGGCATTAGCGTTAGCGGGAGTTGTCCAACATCATTTTGAGCTTCAGACGTTAAACGCCATACCTCTGCAAGGGCAGGTGATAGACTGCCACGGGAGTTCATCGCCAATGTCGACCCTATCTTCTCCTCTAGTGCATCCATATGAAAGTTTAAGTCATGGAAAGCACGCTGATACGTGTTTTCCGCATTAATTAACACGGCATTTTTTTCTTGATGTTCCTTGTACCCCCAGTAGCTAGTTCCAGCAACGCCTACTGCGAGCGCACCAATTAAAATCGAACGAATCATTTTAACCACCTCCACTATTCACAGAATATATGCTTACCAATTTGTTTGATTTGCGGCCTTGTCCAAATCCATCCAGAAGTTGCCGTGTTTGGATTGAAATAATACAATGCTTCCCCAGTTGGGTCCCATCCGTTTATTGCATCAATCACAGCTTCTTTCGCTCTTTCATTTGGAGTAAGCCATATTTGTCCATCTGAGACGGCCGTAAAAGCTCTCGGTTCAAAAATCACTCCTGAAACTGTGTTTGGAAATGAAGCACTTTGAACACGGTTTAGTATGACCGCGGCTACCGCAACCTGACCTTCGTAAGGTTCCCCCCTTGACTCACCATAGACTGCGTTTGCAAGCAGCTTAATGTCGTTCTGGGAATAACCGGACGGCACGTTTTTCGCCTGAGTAGTTGAGTCTTTTGGCTTATTCGTTTGATTATTTTGATTTGATTGTGAAACATTAGGACTTTTGCCACTATTCACCTGCTGTTGAATGGAAGGATCATACTTCGTAGACTTGTTTAACTTTGCTTTCATTTCAGGACCAACTAGTCCATCAACATCCATTCCAAATTCATACTGAAAGTTTCTAACCGCCCAATAAGTCCCCCATCCAAATACGCCGTCAATTGAGCCTGTATAGAACCCTATATGCTTTAAGCGTGCTTGAAGTTCAATGACATCATTGCCTGTTGCACCCTTCTGGATGATTTGGTTAGAAAATGCATCTGCTCGATTCTCCATATCAAATACCATGACAAGCGGTGCACAGACCAGACCAATTATTAGAGGGATTTTTAGAATAAGAACTGTCTTTCTCATGATGTGGACCTCCCTGATCATTCTGTTTTCATAGGTGTAGTTTTTGTATCAGAAGGTATTTTATACAAAACAAAAAAGATGCCTTTTCGGCATCTTTCAAACGGTTATCATATTGGCATGTTTTCTTTCGTTTCCATTAATTCTGCTTGATTAAGGTTTGCAGCCTTGATTTTCCTTACACCTATAAACCATAGAACAAGCACAAATGGAATCATTAAATAGATGGTATTGCTGTTCACCTGAAGAACTAAATAATTATATGTTCCGTGAAACAAAAATGGAACGAAAAGAGATAGAGAAATCCACTTTCCAATCTTATTTTGCAATGAGAATTTTCCCCTTCCAAGATAAGAACCCATAATTAAGCCAAATAAAGCGTGGCTTGAAACAGGAAGAAGCGCTCTCCACCATGCTTCTTGAATGCCATATGCAAAAAGATAAAAGACATTTTCAACAGATGCAAATCCTAGTGAGATAGCAACACCATAAACAATCCCATCATAAAACTCATGAAACTCTATATGGATGTATACAGTAAAATAGAAAATAAACCATTTTAGAAATTCTTCAAGCAGTCCAGACATCAAGTACGCTTGACTGAATGGTGATTGCAAGAAGTTTTCGACCTCAAAACCATGCTGAATCACCATTACTGGAAATACTAGCATAGCACCAAACACAAAACTTCGTACAACCGGGCCTATTGGCTCAGATTCATACTGATGTTGTTTCAAATAAAAAAAACAAAGAAGCGCAATGCCTGGTGCTATTCCAGCAGTTATTGCTGCTAACATAGGCTTTCCCCATTTCTATCCTGAACCTCATTTTTAAGCAGGATCAGTCATACCTATACTTTTATAATCGTATCATGTTACTTTATGTAAGGAAACAATTATTAGGAAAACAATGAGGTGACGCAATGAGCAAGCTATTGATCATTCATACTGGAGGAACTATCGCTATGGAGGAAAATAAGAACTCTGGTGCTGTTAGCCCAGGTAAAGAAAATCCTCTAAATGCAACACTGAGCGAATTACTAATTGGAAATGACGTTATTATTGATGATTACATTAACATTCCCTCCCCCCATATGACACCTGAGGTCATGTTTACAATTGCGGAAAGGATTGAAACGAGAATCAAACAAGAACACATCAGCGGAGTGGTCATAACGCATGGAACCGACACACTAGAAGAGACGGCTTACCTTCTAGATCTTGTTCTGCAAACAGATCTGCCTGTCGTCGTAACAGGTGCGATGCGCTCAAGCAATGAGCTTGGCTCTGATGGACCTTATAATCTTCTCTCATCCATAAAAGTAGCTTCTTGCCATGAAGCAAAAGGAAAAGGCGTGCTTGTTGTGTTGAACGATGAAATACATACGGCAAAAAATGTGACAAAAACGCATACGAGTAATGTTTCAACTTTTCAAAGTCCTCAATATGGCCCTATCGGGATCGTAACAAAACAACGTGTCTTCTTTCACCATACTTTAACGATGAGAGACCGCTATCATATTTCTGGACTAACGAAAAATGTCATGCTTCTAAAGGCTTATGCAGGGATGGATTCACAGCTACTATTTGCTGCTGGAGAAATTGGCATTAATGGCATCGTAATAGAAGCGCTTGGACAGGGGAATTTACCACCGGATATGATGGAGGGAATCAAACATCTAAGAGAAAAAGGAATCGCCATCGTCATGGTTTCTAGGTGTTTTAATGGCATTGTACAAGATGTTTATGGTTATAAAGGCGGTGGCAAGCATTTAAAAGAACATGGAGTAATTTTCTCTAACGGATTAAATGGACAAAAAGCGCGTTTGAAATTACTCGTTGCACTCGAAGCAACAGAAGACCCCAAGGAATTACACAATTTCTTTTTACGATGATGAAACAGAGACCTTCCCTGATTGTTAAAAGCACAAAAACCTACCTTAATTGGTAGGTTTTTGTGCTTTCCCTATAATTGACTGAGCTATTAATGCACCGTGTAGCCTGCCATTCTCAATAAAGATCTCATTGGCGTTATTTCCAGCGGCAATCACGCCAGCAATATAACAATTCTCTACATTTGTCTCCATCGTATCTTGATCAAAAGCAGGTCGCCCGCTTTGTTGATCGATTTCTATACCGATTTTTGTCAAAAATGAATGATCAGGATGATAACCGGTCATTGCGAATACAAAATCATTCGGTATGCTCTTCTGTTCACCCTTCACTTCATATACGACTTCTTTTTCTTTCACTTCCACTAATGAAGCATTAAACTCCATTGTCACTTTCTTATTTCTAACGAGAGCTTCAAATTCCGGTAAAATCCATGGTTTTACACTTTTTGAATATTCCGCTCCTCTATAAAGAATCGTAACCCTTGCCCCAGCTTTTTCAAGCTCTAATGCTGCGTCAACTGCTGAGTTTTTACCGCCTATCACGACAATATCCTGGTCAAAATAAGGGTGCGGCTCTTTAAAGTAGTGCAAAACCTTATCGAGGTCTTCTCCTTTAACACCCATAAAGTTAGGACTATCATAATATCCTGTTGCAATGATTAAATGCTGTGCGCGGTATGTTATTTTTTTGGATTCGTGCACTTTCTCCGTTTCAATAATAAATGCACCATTCTCCTTTGTTATCAAATTTGCTTTTTCAAAGGAATGAATACGAAGATCTTTTCTTTTAGCAACGTCCCGATAATAAGCAAGGGCCTGATTTCGTTTTGGCTTCCGTTCTTCAATTATGAAAGGTATTTCACCAATTTCAAGCTTTTCACTTGAACTAAAAAATGTTTGATGCGTTGGATAATGAAAAATAGCATTCACGATATTTCCTTTTTCGATAATTAGAGGATCGTATCCCTCATTCATTAATTCAATTGCCGCAGACATTCCACAAGGACCTGCGCCAATGACAACCACTTGTTCTTCTCTCATCTCACTCACTCCCGAACCTATCCATAAGAAATGGAACATTTCTTTTTATTATTCTACTCTTTGCAATAGAAAAATTCCCTACCTGAATGATAGGGAATTTTCATCGGATTGGCAACTATTTATATCCATCCTCTAAATCTAGAGGCTTCAGCCATTTTACGCACGCCGACCATATATGCTGATAGTCTCATATCAACACGACGCGTTTCAGAAGTTCGGTAAATTGAATTAAAAGCGTTTACCATTACTTTTTCAAGCTTCGCTTCTACCTCTTCTTCTGTCCAGTAGTAACCCTGGTTGTTTTGTACCCACTCAAAATAAGATACCGTTACACCACCAGAACTTGCAAGAACATCTGGTACGAGTAAAATACCACGATCCGTTAAAATTTTTGTAGCTTCAATCGTTGTAGGACCGTTCGCTGCTTCCACAACAATACTTGCTTTAATTTGATGTGCGTTGTCTTCCGTAATTTGATTCTCAATAGCAGCTGGAACAAGAATATCACAGTCAAGTTCAAGAAGCTCCTTGTTGCTAATTGTTTCTTTAAAGAGCTTTGTAACTGTTCCAAAACTATCACGTCGGTCTAATAAGTAGTCAATGTCAAGACCTTCAGGATCATGAAGAGCTCCATATGCATCTGATATTCCTACAATCTTAGCACCCGCATCGTGCATGAATTTCGCTAGAAAACTACCCGCATTTCCAAAACCTTGAATAACGACACGTGCACCTTCTATTTTGATATCCTTTTTCTTAGCAGCTTCGCGAATACAAATGGTAACGCCTTTCGCGGTGGCGGATTCACGACCATGAGAACCACCTAATACGAGAGGTTTACCAGTAATAAATCCAGGAGAATCAAATTCTCTAATTCGACTATACTCATCCATCATCCAGGCCATAATTTGAGAGTTCGTAAATACATCTGGTGCAGGTATATCTTTTGTTGGACCTACAATTTGACTAATTGCTCTTACATACCCTCGACTCAATCGTTCTAGTTCTCTAAAAGACATCTCACGCGGATCACAAATAATTCCACCTTTACCTCCTCCATAAGGAAGATCTACAATCCCTGCTTTAAGGCTCATCCAAACAGATAGCGCTTTAACTTCTGTTTCTGTCACATCTGGATGGAAGCGAACCCCACCTTTAGTGGGTCCAACAGAATCATTGTGCTGCGCACGATACCCAGTGAATATTTTTATAGAACCATCATCCATTCGAATTGGAATCCGAACTGTCATTAATCTCATTGGTTCCTTTAATAGTTCATAAACTTCGCTCGGATAGCCTAATTTGTCCAGCGCTTCGTGAATGACTGATTGCGTCGACTCTAATACGTTCCGTTTCTTCTTATTTCCTTGTCCATTATCTGTTTCGTTTTTGTCGACCATTGCTTTACCTCCCATTACTGTGCACTTACTTTGCTGTTTTTGTACTTTTTAGGCTAAATGAAGCATAGCCTATTCGATTTTAATTGTTAAAGTTCATATGTTGTTTATAGAATGTTCCATTGCTCTGCTTTCAAAACATAGTATACACGTTTAGGTAAGCTATGAGAAGGCATTCATGCTACATTTATGCAAATTGTTCCATAGTAATGAAAACGCTTACCAAGTAAGGGCGTAGTCATGTCAATTAAAAAGAAGACCTCACAATTTGTGAGGTCTCTCCTTTTACTATTTTTTTAATCCTAATTGAATAAGGTTTTCAATCATCTGTTCATAGGAATATCCAATCTCTTTAGCCGCGTCAGGAAACAAGCTTGTCGGTGTCATACCTGGCAATGTATTTACTTCGAGAAAAACAGGATTCGATCCATCATTCGGCACAATATAGTCTACTCGAGAATACGTCTCACAACCAAGCAGTTCATGTGCCACTATCGACTGCTCTTGGATAAGTGT
The DNA here is from genome assembly GCF_056173665.1 of Anaerobacillus sp. QJM3NY_17. Lineage (NCBI taxonomy): Bacteria > Bacillati > Bacillota > Bacilli > Caryophanales > Bacillaceae > Anaerobacillus > Anaerobacillus sp. QJM3NY_17. The sequence goes on from NZ_CM149685.1 coordinate 2,512,119, forward strand.
CGTATAATCAGACGATATACGTGCAGGGACAATATGCTCGCTTCCACCTTCAGAATACTTCGATTCATAATCATAGTATTCATTTTTCGGAACAATCTCTACGACTGGAAGTGGCTTAACATCACCTTTAGCTCCCATTACGGCAACAGTCACTTCTGTGCCAGAAATAAATTCCTCAAGGATTACAGTATCATCAAATCGAAATGCCTCTTCAATCCCCTGCTGAAGCTCTGCTTCGTTCTTAGCAATTGTTAAGCCTATCGTTGAGCCCTCACTGTTTGGTTTTACAACAACTGGATATCCAAAAGGTAATTCCAAAGAACGGTGGTCATGCGATTTATGAAGAACGAAATCTTGAGCAAGGCGAATGCCTGAACCTCTTAGTACTTTCTTACTTTTTGCTTTGTCCATCGCAACGGCAGATCCAAGTACTCCGGATCCTACATAAGGAATTTGTAGCATATCGAGTAAACCTTGAATTCTACCATCTTCCCCATACTTACCATGAAGACCAATAAAAACAATGTCTACATCAAGTTCCATTACTTCAGCTAAGCGATCTGGATGGAAGTCAATTCCAACTACTTCATGACCGTTATTTTTTAGAGCTCTCATAATTCCTTTTCCGCTAGATAAAGAAACTTCTCTTTCTGCAGAGGTTCCTCCATAAAGTACTCCAACTTTCATTCTTTATACCTCCTGGGCTACATTTATGTATGTCATTATATTCGATAGTTAATCGAGTGGAACTAATCAAAACTTCTCTCATCATACCATGTTTTTCGAACACTATGTTATCCCTAATGACCATCGATAAATAATATTATTGGAAAAAAGTCTTTTACTTTTTGTATACTGGCAGTAATCTTATTTATGAAAGGAAATGCCCTTATGTCTCAAACATTTATGTTTGTCTTCGCTCACCCTGATGATGAGAGCTTTACTTGCGGAGGAACATTATTAGAGTTAGCGAACAAAAAAGATATTAAAACCGTTTTATATAGTGCAACACCTGGTGACGCTGGTAGATGCGGCGAACCAGCTATTTGTCGCCCCGAAGAACTCGCATCCGTTCGACGGAAAGAACTTGAAAAAGCTTCTAAGCTACTTGGCATCGATGAATTATATATCGGTGAATATCAGGACGGGAAGTTAAATTCTTTGCCTCCAAATGTGCTTAAAAATGATGTAATCAACCGAATCAAAGAAGTTAAACCTGACGTTGTCATCACCTTTCCACCCCATGGATTATCAGGGCATCCTGACCACAAAGCAATTCAAGCTGCAACGCTCCAGGCAGTACAAGAAACAAACATTGTGAAGGAATTATACTACACTACCTTCCCACAGTCATTAGCTGATGAAACAGGCCATCCTGCTTTTTCTGACCCTGATGATTCGATTACATTGATGAAATCATTCTCAAGTGACCATATAAATCCCGTAAGAGAAGCTCTTCTTGCGCATCGAACGCAACACCTCTCCGTTGAAAGAGCTTTTCCAACCATATATAATCAAGAAGGTTTCATGAAATACAACAATAAAGAATATTTCATTAAAGCGTGGGAAAACGCCGAATCTTCATCTAAATCCCTGCTCACCTAAAAAAACCTCCTTTGGGAGGTTTTTTCGTGTTCAAGAAAGCAATAACTGAATCATTTCGAATGTTAAGAATCAAATTGGAATGATACAGATAGCCTCCAGAACCTTATTTGAAATAATGATTTAACTGCTCGATTGCAGTTGTCTTCATAATCTGTTTGCCGTATTCCATCACCCGGTAGCTTGTAATTGTGGAAGGATTCCCAAATTCAGCCAGTAAAGCGACTAGAGAATCTAATTCATACTCTGCAAATTCCTCTTCATCAAACTTAAGATAAAAATGGTTTTGATAGGAATAAAGTGTTCCTCCTTGTATACCCACATTGATCAATCTTTTCGAAAGACCAATCACATCTTCAAAAGAACGAAACTCATAGAAAACTTCATCGCTTTCATCAAGGGTCACTTGCATTTCAATATACTCATCGTTGTAGTCCTCTTCAAATTCACTCTCACCGGAACCTTTTGTGACAATGACTACCATTCCCTGAGCAGGAAGTGAAAATACTTCTACAGCGATAGGACCATCGACTTTAAATCCAAGTTCATCATCAGCTTCCATGATCATCTCACGAAAAAGCCTATGAACTTTCGGTACGTCCTGCCAGAGCTCTTCTTTCGTAATTCCACGCTCATTTAAATCGTCATAAGTTAGAAATATTTTTATTTTATCATATGCTAAACGTTCAAGACGCATCTAATTCCCCCCTACCGTCTGTCACCCGCAAATCCTTTATTCATACTATATGTGATAATACAAAGATGGTTCTTGGTTGACGATATTCTTCTAGTTTACACTGTCAAAGGAAGCTTAGACAAGTCATGTCCACTTTCAACTAAGTAGTAAGCTTTTGAATTTTATCTTTGATCCAGGCATCCCATTCTTCTTTATTATTTCCAACTAAAAACGGTTCGTAAGCCTGTCTCTTTTCATCACGTAAATGTCCAATAGCTGAACCACCAACTCCAATGGTTAATTCAGAGAAACGTTGGTTCAATCGATCAATCATACCTAGACACCTTGGTAAATTAGTCATCAACGTGCATGATAGAAACAGAATTTTGGGGTCAGTATCTTCTACGACGATCTCAATATCCTCTTCTGGTATGCTCGATCCGAGGTAAATGACTTCGAACCCTTTCCGTCTAAGATACAGAGTGAAAATTAATAATCCAAGCTCATGGTATTCACCAGTTGAGCAAACAGCCATTACTTTTGGGAGGTACCCATCGACAGGAAGCGTATGGAAAATCATACCGATTCTAGAACGAAGGAAAGCGGTAGTAAAATGCTCATGCGCTATTGTTATTTTGTCATTTTCCCATAGGTCTCCAACCCTCACAAGTAGTTTAGCCAATATATCATGAACAACTTTATCTATACTGAAGACAGAGAAAGCCTGGTTCAACAAATCTTGCGCTTTATTCTCATCAAAAGCTAAAAGGGCTTCAAGGATTTCATCAGCTAAGATTTGAGCCCTATCCTGAACCATATCAGTGCCCATACTATCTGTATCTGATGAATCATTTCCATTCTCAAGCAATTCAACGGCCTGACTAATTGTAAAGCCTTGCGTTGTTTTTTGGACCAGCCATTTTAATATTGACATATGCTCTTCCGAATAAAGACGATGACCAGCTTCATTTCTTATTGGAGAAATAATATTATAACGCCTTTCCCATGCCCTCAAGGTCCCGGGTTGAATACCTAATTTTTTCGAGACCGCTTTAATATTATACTTACCTGCAGACATAGTCATCTTCCCCTCTAATACAGCCATTATCACACCTAGTATAAAGGGTGAATGATGTTTGTGTAAACTTTGTATAAGCGTCGCTTTGTTTTTTTGTATTTATTTCCTTTTTAATATAAAAATATGTGACTCAGCTGGCGCCATCAATCTTAACGGTAAAGTTGTAGTGCCATATCCATTGCTGATTACTACGGTTGTCCCATTAATATTCTTAATTCCACCTTTTTCTCTTATCCCCCATCCAAACAGTCGAATCTGACCTCCATGAGTATGTCCGGATAAAATCAATTGAATCCCACTCTCTTCTGGCCAACCTTGTTTAATGTCCGGGTTATGACTAACCAGGATCTTAAGGTCTTCTGACGCTCCATTAAGCGCTTCCTGAAGTGAAGCGTTTTCTGTTGAAAGGTCATCAATTCCTAATAAACTTATTCCATCATTATTTTTCATTACCGTTTCTGCCTGGTTTTTTAAGATGTGGATTCCGTGATCAACTAGAATTTTTTGTAGCTTTGCAGGATTTTCTTCATAATCGTTATTCCCCCAAACGAAATAACAAGGGGCGAGAGCGCTAAGATTCCTCATGTTTTTAGCAACCTTATCAAAAGATACCCCTTTTTCCATTACGTCTCCACCTATTATTACAATATCAACCTGATCTCTCACCTTTTCTAAAATTTTCTCAGAAACCAATCGATTGTGTAAATCTGAAATGAAAAAAATCCGAAATGATTCAAAGCTTTTTGGTAGTTGTTTAATGTAAAGTTCCTTCGTGTGGACTCGATTTAGATGAGCTTCAACCCACATATAAATTAATAACAGTACACCTGCCAAAAAGATCCCAATGATATAGTTCATGTTTCATTGCTCCTCTGAAAGCGTTTCACTTCTCTTGCAGCCCTTATATTAGCAGACAAACCACCATATATAAATGCCATCACGAGGGAAGCTAGAGATAACCACTTATTATTTTGAAACAATACCCAGTATACGCCAATTAACAAACTAGCTTCAATGCAGAACGTTATAAGGTGAGCTTTGTTTTTGATTCCGAATGCAAGAAAGCTCTCTACATGCTCCCTGATTACTCTTGCCACGACTAAAAATCCAAATAAAAAACAAATCGCCCCAAAACCATAGCGCGCACTGTTTAACATTAAATCAGTGAAGGTCATACTTTTTAAATTCAAGTTACTTTCAGCTAAATACAGTAAACAAAATATTGTCATAACCCTTATCAAGAGAAGCGGCATAGTAAAACCCCCCACTCTAACGTATGTAAGAGTAGGAGGCTTTATGGGTACTAATCTCTCATACTTCTTTAATATCGAGTACTTTAAATCCATTCTGTTCAAGTTTTGCAATAAATTGATCGATATTTTCTTTTTTCTCGATCTTCATTACAATCCTTCGTACATTTTGGTTTGACTCGTCAAAAGTAGAGAGGGAAATAATATTTTCATGAAAACTCTTTGCTATTTTAGCTAGTCTTGCAATTCTTCCCTCTGTTTCAGAAGATGCAAAGGCAATTCGAATTCCAGGCTTTCTCATACCAAAAGCACTTTGGAATTGATCAAGTATATCTGATCTAGTAATGATTCCAATGAAATCTTCCTTTTGATCAACCACGGCTACAAGTGGTGCATTTTTTGCTAAAAGGAGCGTATTCTCAAACACTTCCTCTTGATCAACCGTAACATTTTTTTGGAAAGCAATATCCCCTGCATTGGTTTCCTTAAGAAACATTTCTTTATCTGTTGCATCACTTTTGAAAAACGCTTTGTAAATGCGATTAAAAGTAACGATACCAACATATTTCGTTCCCTGGATAACGGGGACACCATCAATTTCACGTTCCTTCAATAATTTCAGGGTTTCATCCAACTTTGTGTCATGATTCACATAAACAGTTTCTCTAATTGGTTTCATTGCACTACGTACATACACTGCTATCACCTCTTTGTAAGATCATTACTCTTAATTAATACCACATTTCAAAGATAATATCCTTCTAATTGAGAAATTCATGTGATATTGAGGCGATTTCTTCCGTAAATTGGGCTTTTTAATTGCTTGAAGATTCAGTCTTTTTGAGGTAAGATTAAAGCATAACCAGACCAATTGGGACGGAAACAATAAAACGGAGATGATGGATCTATGATAAACAAACTTAAAACCAAATCATTGTTACGTAATGAAGATTTGGATTTCAACCGTCGTTTAGGTATGCCCGTAGAAGTTTTCTGCCCAAAACTTAAAGATACTGTTGCCTTCGGTAAAATTGAAATGTTTGCAGAAGATGCGCTTTCTATTAACGGAAATCATTTCCAAATTGAACAATATTTATTTTTCGGTTGTCCTGAACAAAGATAAAGTTCACTTGTAATAAAGGTTAATTCCATGTTGATCTTTCAAATACTTAAAAACAGCATGACGATTTTGCCACTGTAATTGTCCTTCAAACAGTTCATCACTTCGGTCTAATATCTCCAATCTTAAAGATTCAAATTCTTCCTCGGCCTTTTTGCATTTTTTTGCAATCTTTCTTAATTGAAAATATGCTACTATACTCAAACTAACCATCAACATAAAAAATGGCATCAATGACGGGGAGAACCCATTTACAAATAAAGATGAGTTCTTTTCTAGCTCGTACCAGAATAGGCCGCCTATACCTAAAAGTAAACATGAAAGAACATACCCATAAAATTGAGATTTTCCATTAAACTGTATTTCAGCATTTTTTCTTTCCACTAACTCTTCTAACAAGACGTTTGTCATTTTAGATTGTGGCTGTGGAAGATTCCATTGTTTGAACGCATCCACTCTAGTCCCCCCTTTTATAGAAACTAGTTTATGCAACATATACGCCAGATAATACAGGGGGGGCATTGAATAAGGAAAACATATTAAGAAAAATAAGAATATAAAAGAAATATGGCAACCATGCTTATAAATAGCAGCGCGAGCACTCGGATTAGCGCAAGAGATGGAAGTTCATTCTCTTCACTACCTTTGCTTCGTGACTGCTTTTTTTGTTTTTCCTTTTTCCGATGGAATTCCTTCCTAGAGGGTAGCGGACGATCGTTTTTCATAAGACTCACCTTTCATGATGTAGTTACTCACAGACGTGTTTTCCTTTTTATCAAACAACCCATAATAAAATCAATAAAAAAATGAGCTGACATCGTGACAAGAACATTACCTGTCACCTCATATAAAATACCTAGCAAAAAACTGATTCCTACAACAGATGTGAATAATACTGGCTTAGCAAGATACCTAACATGTATCATTGCAAATAATACACTTGAAAGTATTAGTCCGAAGTGTGTTTGAATGACTCCTCGAAACATCAGTTCCTCACTAAAAGATATAAGAAATGACAAAAAGAAAATATGATGCACAGAAAGCTTGGAAAATATCCGTTCGTTAATCCCTCCATCATCTAATTTCTCATCCGGAAGAGATTTCATCAAAAGAAGATCAGCTAGAACAACGAGTAAGCCTGCACCACCTCCTAGGTAGACTATGTCACTCCAATTAAATTCTACAATTTTAGGAAGAAACCATACCTCCCCAAATAGAAAAGCTCCCAGTACAAAGGCTAGAATAAGCATGATCGCCTGTGTTAAGTAAACATTTAATACCAGCTCACGATCAGTTAATTGTTTTACTATTTCAGCCTGTCGGTTTCTCACTGGTATCCTCCCCGCACACTGTCAGCATCCGTTTCAGTTCAGCATCCCAGTCAAATTCTTCTTGTGGTGAGGAATCACTGTGATCATGACTAGCCGCATAATCTTCAAGGTTTAAACCACAATAATCACAACATGGGTTAATAATATGATTCGTTTCACCGAACCTAGCTAATAAACCTTTTCTTCGACAATGCTCTTCTTCTAACCAGCTTTTGAATCCAAACCACTTAACAAGTTTTTCTTTACGCCGGATTTCTGTTTCATCTATTATTTTCATTAAAGTAGAATCGACCTCAAAAGAGCGAATAACTTTATCCTCTATCACTCCTTCAACTTCTAGACGGTGGAACAAATAACGCCACGCCGTTTCATTCAACCCAAACTTCGCGCCTTCATTTTCTATTTGGCTACTTGAATATGTTTCACCTGACCGGCTAGATAAGTCTCTCATAACTTCTTTAATTTGCACCTCTTTAGGCAGTTCTCCATCAATAAATGAAAGGGGTAGAAATTCATCTTCTTCTGTATACAAGTGAATAGCTATCGCTTGATTTTGATCCCTTCCCGCTCGACCAATTTCTTGCAAATAGCTTTCGATTGTAGCTGGGGGATGAAAATGAATCACAAATCGAATGTTGCTCTTGTTAATGCCCATTCCAAAAGCATTTGTCGAGCAAACAATGGATAGCTCATCATTTAGAAACTGCTGCTGTATTAATAACCGATCTTCCTGCTCCATTCCTGCGTGATAAGATGCTACGGTTTTCACGTCATCATTTAATTCTTTTGCAATTCTATCTGCCCAGTTCCTGCTTGAGAAATAGATGATTCCAGGCCCTTCTAACTCATTAGCATACCGCTTTAACGCTTGGATTTTCGTTTCAAGTGAAGGCAATTTATCTAGCTTAATAGCAATGTTAGGTCGATCGACGCTGTGTATATGAATAGCGGGTATCTTCATGTGCAATTGATCCATAACATCATTCCGCACTTCATCTGTAGCTGTAGCTGTTAACGCAAGAACCGGAGGTTTACCAAGCTTGTCTCTAATCACACCAAGTTTTAAATAGTCTGTTCGAAAATCATGGCCCCATTGAGAAATACAATGTGCTTCATCCACGACCATTAACCCTAAATCCAATTGAGTTAAAGCATCTTGCACAAACTTATTTTGAAGAATTTCTGGTGATACGTAAATAAAGGTGTAACGCGATAAGTTTTTTAGAATCGAGATTCGTTTCTCAAAGGGAAGAAAACCATTTAACGCAACGACTCGCTTTTCTCCTTGTGCTTTTAATTGCTGTACTTGATCTTCCATTAACGATATGAGAGGCGAAACAATAAGAATATGTGCCAGGCCTGCATATGCTGGAAGTTGATAACATAGCGATTTACCTGCACCTGTAGGAAGCATTGCAAAAACGTCTTTTCCTTCTAGCACATCCAAAATGATTTCCTGCTGTCCTTGACGAAATTCGCGGTATCCAAAATGCTTGTATAACAAGTCTGTTAAAGCCATTAAATCCCTTCCTTACAAAGTGTTAATCGGATTTCAAAGTATGAATAATTATCATCTAAATACTGTTTGATTGTTTTTAAACGCTGACTGTTTAATTTCTCGCTCGCTAATCGTATTTCCCTCTGTGCATCTTGAGATACAAAAGGATCAATTGAGAAGCCAGGTACATTTATTGCAATTTCTACGAGGTGATCCTCGATCGTGCTTCTCTTTAATCGACGCCTTTGAGCTATTTGTTCTAGTGACACTCCCGATTGAAGAATGGTATACGTCTGCCTCGTTGAAGACGTCAACGGCCACTCGCCCTCATACCCTTTCGCCACTGTTCCCAATATAGGGAATTTAAGAGGATTATTTTGAATATACGTAAGAAAAGCATGAATTACATTCTGAAATTGTACTGTAGCTTCTTCCACACTAATCTTGTTCGATGTACTCATTTGAGCAAAAGTAAGTCCTGTCCTTCCTTTACCACTTAGCCGATTGACAAATAATGCCGCATTATGTGATGGGAGGTGGAGTAAAATAGCTGAGATTTCTTTGTACAAATCATTTGCTAAAATGGCTCGCTGTTCTTTCACGCTTGGAAAGTGAAGCCTGACCCAGTTTTGAATATTCTCTTCTTTGCTTATAGGATAAAAATTCATGTTTCCATGGATTGAATAAGATAGCGTTTGAACGTATAAACTAAGCCGCTGCCAGAATAAATCACTAATAGAATGATACTTCCATCCTTCTAAGTATGTGGGAATAGGATTATCCACCAGGAAAGCGCCCAATTTTTCTTTGCCTTTTAATGTGACCTTAAACCCATCATGTTGGTTAGGCTCAATCAATTTAACTTTTTGAAGCTTAGCGGAATGATCTACGAGTTGAGATCGTTTGATTTGATTCAAAACACCAAAAAAATTTGAAACGTTAAATAGTTTTGCATCCTGAATCGTTTGTGAAGATTTTTTCCCAGTAAGGAGATGGAAAACGGCTGATAGTGAACGCTCTCCTCTAAAACGGTCAAAAATATATAATAGCACACCATCTAAATATTGCATGTATCAATCACCCAATTCCTTCTTCTTTATATTGTATCAAATTTTTTCATCTGTTTACTTATTTTAAAACCGGGTAACATTCAATTAGGCGGTAATAAAAGGATTAAACTATTGAAAAGTCAAGGCGCGACCTTTACAATAAGGTTATTAAATACTTTCATTTACGCATAAAATGACGATGAAAGGCATATAGAAGTATTGAATAGGAGGTTAAATCATGGCTAAGTATACTATTGTAGATAAAGACACATGTATTGCTTGTGGTGCCTGCGGCGCCGCTGCACCTGATATTTATGATTACGACGACGAAGGTATCGCATTTGTAACCCTCGATGACAACGAAGGTATCGTTGAAATTCCAGATGTACTTCATGAAGATATGATGGATGCGTTTGAAGGCTGTCCTACTGATTCTATTAAGATTGCTGATGAGTCATTTGACGGAGACGCTACAAAATTCGAATAATAAAGAATGGAATCCCCGGTTTAAATACCGGGGATTTTTTATTTTCGCATCTTTTTCACTAAAAAATGTTCCTAATGAAATTGACACTTTAGTGCTTTCATGATAAAAAGTAAGTTATTAAGTTTTCTAAAAAATGAGAAGAGAGAGACAAAGGGAGTGGAGAAGTTGGCTTACGTTTTAGTAACTGATGGTATTAAGGAAGATGGCTTACAGCCGCTTTTAAATGAAAGCACGATAACATGTGACATTGGATCATTAAATGACTTCACTGATCGTCTGGATCGGTATGAAGCCCTGCTTGTAAGAAGCGCGACAAAAGTAACAGCAGAAGTGCTCGATCTAATGCCTTCGCTTAAGATTGTTGCAAGAGCAGGTGTCGGTGTTGATAACATCGATATTGATGCCGCAACGAAACGAGGCGTCATTGTAGTTAATGCACCTGATGGCAATACTATCTCAACAACAGAACATACTTTTGCTATGATGGCTTCACTCGTTCGAAATATACCTCAGGGAACATCGTCATTGAAAAATGGACAATGGATGAGAAAACAGTATGTCGGAACAGAGTTAAGTGGAAAAACCCTTGGTATTGTAGGAATGGGACGTATCGGTACAGAGCTTTCTAGACGCTCTAGAGCGTTTGGTATGGATGTCGTCGTATTTGATCCATTCCTAACAAATGATCGAGCGGAAAAACTCGATGTAGAGTCCGTTGATTTGGATCAGCTGCTTCAAACGGCAGATATTATCACTGTTCATACTCCTTTAACTGATAAAACACGTGGACTCTTAAATAAAGAAACGCTAGCAAAAACTAAAAAAGGTGTTTTCTTAATTAACTGTGCTCGTGGAGGAATTATTGATGAAGAATCACTCATTCCTTACCTCGAATCAGGTCACATTGGCGGCGTAGCACTTGATGTGTTTGTGGCAGAACCACCAGAGGCTGACCACCCTCTCTTAAGCTTTGATCAAGTTATTGCAACTCCACACCTTGGGGCTTCTACAAAAGAAGCTCAACTTAATGTTGCTGCACAGGTAGCAGACGAAGTACTACACTTCCTGAAAGAGAAACCAATTCGAAATGCGATCAACCTCCCAGGTTTTTCAAAAGAAGAATACGAAAAAATCAAACCATATTACGAACTAACTCGTAAGATGGGAAGTATACTCTCACAATGTATGAAATCAGCAGTAAATCTCGTAGAAGTCACTTATGCCGGAAAGCTAACTGAATTAGATACAGCAATCTTGACAAGGAATTTAATGGCTTCCTTCCTTAAATCAAGACTGGACACTACCGTTAATGAAGTAAACGCCCCTTCTATCGCAAGAGAAAGAGGGATCACTTACGGTGAGAAACATAGTTCTGAAACACAGGGATACTCAAATCTTATTTCTGTAACAGTAAAAGGGGATAAAGAGGCCTTCTCACTTCAAGGAACATATATTAAAGAATATGGAGATCGCATTACTCAGTTAAATGGATTTGATATTGACTTCCATCCTCAAGGTCACCTGCTCTATATTCAGCACAATGACCGTCCTGGTGTCATTGGAAACGTAGGAAAGGTTCTAGGGGAACATAAGATTAACATCGCCACCATGCAAGTTGGAAGAAAGACAGCAGGTGGGGAAGCGATTATGATGTTATCTTTTGATAATGCATTACCAAAAAATATTGAAGAAACTCTCGAAGAAGTGCAAGATATCGTAAAAGTAGAACAAATCGGCGGCGTTTAATTCATCTAAAAAGGAACGGGAGCAATTAGCTCCCGTTCCTTTTTTTGTTGCATTTTTATCCCTCTGATTTGTGCGCCCATTTGAGCAACAACTTATCTTCACTCACCTATATTTATAACGATATCGACTTCCGCTCTCCTTTTTCGAACGTCATTAATTTAGAATATCCAACTGATTTAGCAAGCTCAACTGCCTTATCATAGTCTGCACCAACGTCTCCCGGAACGTGCGCATCTGATGAGAGGACAATTGGAATATCTTTTTCGTAACACATTTTAAGAAGTTCAGGATCAGGATACAATTCTCCTACTGGCTTACGCAACCCCGCTGTACTAATTTCCACGCATGTTTTGGAATGAGATAAAGCATTTGTCGCTCGGTCATATTGTTCAAGTAGAAAATCACGGCTTTCAGGTTTGTATTTAAATATCTTTACAAGGTCGAGATGACCTACGATATCAAACAAATTTGATTCTGCCAGTGTGACAACTTGATCAAAATATTTGCGGTAAACCGTATTAATATCACGTTCATCCCAAAGATGACGATATTCTGCTAGATCAATCCCAAAGTCTTCAACCCAATGAATGGATCCAATGACATAATCAAATCGATAGCTAGAAATAAAATCTTTCATTTCTTGATGTTTACCTGGGGTATAATCCATTTCAATGGACATCTTAACGTCCATCCCCTGTTTTTCCGCTTCCTGAAAAAGACGAACGTAATCATCCATGTTGTACCATCTTCTTTCGTTAACCCACGGATTGCTTAAAATATTTTCTGTTTCATAAAAATGATAAGCATGTTCGGAAATCCCAAAATGGCTTACATTTTTGCGCTTTGCTTCTTCAACAAACTGAGATAAATAATCAAGAGTTAATGTACCTTTTTCTAAGTGATTGTGATAGTCAGTATACATAGCTTCAGCTCCTTTTATCGAACTAGTTTGACTCTTCCACTTGTTATTGTAACGCATTAACGGGAAACAAGGATACCTATTCGTTACTCTTTTTCTTCGGTATAAAATGTCACAAATCAAAACAAAGAGCTTCCGGTTAATTCGGAAACTCTTTGAGTATATCGACGGAGTGCCTGTCACTCTTTCCCTTTATCAGGTATATAGAAAGAAAACGTTGTTCCTTCTCCGCTCTTGCTGTGAACGGAAATGTGGCCATGGTGAGATTCCACAATGTTACGAGCAATGGCAAGCCCTAGACCCGTACCTGACCTTCCTCTTGTACGAGCTTTGTCGGCTTTGTAGAAACGCTCAAACACGAATGGAAGATCATCTTCAGGAATGCCAGAACCAGTATCTTTCACATCGAACTGAACGCCTTTCTCAAGGGAAGTAATTAATAATCTTACTTCCCCTCCTCCTGGTGTATGTCTCACAGCGTTGTCTATTAAATTCGTTAATACCTGTTCAATTCTATCAGGATCAATCTTTAACATTCTTTCATCATTTGAAACATGGAAATTTAATTCCACTTGTCGATCTCGAGCAAGTCCGGAAAATTTCCTTACTATTCTTTGTCCAAAATCTTGCATATGAATACTGCTATAATGCAATTCGTTGTGACCGGCTTCCATTCTAGCTAAATCGAGCAGTTCATTCACTAGCCTTCCCATCCGCAAGGATTCATCGTAAATGATTTGAGCGACCTCTTTCTTTTCCTCGTCACTACTTGCGATATCATCTACGATCGCTTCACTATATCCTTGGAGCATCGCAATTGGGGTTCTAAGCTCATGAGACACATTCGCGATAAAATCCTTCCTAAGCTTATCCAAACGACGTTCTTCTGTCATATCCCTAAAGACAGCAACCGCTCCCCGAATAGCAGATTGGTTATAAAGTGGCGTCATTACAACAACCCAGCTCCGCCCCTGTAGTTCAACTTCTGTTAACTGTTCCCGCTCAAGTGTTACAACAAGACTAAACAATTCATTGATATCCTCAGGTACTTCATTACCAGGCTTTTCTTCCATTCCCTGCTCGTAATACCAGGCTTTCAAAAAACGTTCAGCAGGGGGATTCGTGCTTAATATGGCACCAGTTTTATCAAAGGTAATAACGCCATCCGCCATACTGCTTAAAATACTAGAAAGCTGTTCCTTCTCTTGATTCAACGCTGTAACATAGTTATTGAGTTGGCGCCCCATACGGTTAAACGCAACAGAAAGTTCGCCAATTTCATCGTGGGTCACCATCGGAACTTTTGTATCGAACTTCCCTTTTGCAACCTCTGTAGCTGCTTCTCTCATTTTCAGAAGTGGAGCGGTAATACGAGTAGATAAGAAGAAGGCAAAGATTGTCGTTAAAACAATGGCAATCCCGGCAGCTATGTAAATTAAATTTCTAGCCTGACTCGTTGTCTTTGCTATAACGTCAAGGGATTGGTAAAGAAATACCTCTCCGTTATCTTCTCCATCAAGTTCCATGGGCACACCGACGATTAGAAGTTCATTATGCGATGCGGCCGCTTCATCTGTAACGAAATCTCCCTTTTTAACAACCGTTTCCCGATCAGTAAATACCCCTTTTAAGATAGGGTCTTTTTTAAACACATCCAATGACAGCTCTGGTAACCCATGGGCATTGGGCGAATACCTACTATCCCCCTGGCTGTCATTTTCAACGATCATAACCCTAGTAGGATAAAAATCTGTGATTTCCCAGGCTGTGTCAAGCGCCTGCTCTCGATCATCATATCGTTCAATAACAGAAGCCACTTTATTAGCGAGTCGCTCCATTTGCTCTGCTTCTTTTTCAACATGAAAGTCTTCAAAAAATTGAAGCAATAGAATTGTTAAGATGGATAGCACAAATGCTACAAGTAAGATGATTGTAAGCCACAGCTTACCAACAACGCTTCTCCAAATCATTATTCTTTAACTGCCTCGAATTTATAACCCACTCCCCATACTGTTGAAATCATTGCAGCAGCATTTGGTGATACTTTATTTAGCTTCTCTCTTAGTCTCTTCACGTGCGTATCAACTGTTCGGAGATCTCCAAAAAATTCATAATTCCAGACATCTTTTAACAGCTCTTCTCTCGAAAACACTTTATCTGGAGCTTTTGCAAGATAATACAATAGCTCATATTCTTTCGGTGTTAAATTAATAATTTGTTCCTCCGCTAACACCCTATGAGCGTCATGATCGATTGTTAAATACGGAAATACAATTACGTTTTTAGTTGTGGTTTCGGTTTGTAAAAATTTCGTCGTCGATGATCTTCTTAAAAGTGCTTTAACGCGAAGAACGACTTCTCTTGGACTAAATGGTTTTGTAATATAGTCATCAGCCCCTACTTCAAACCCCTGTACGCGATTAGCCTCTTCCCCTTTTGCTGTAAGCATGATCACAGGAGTGGCTTTTTGTTCACGCATTTGCTGACAAACTTCTGTACCATCCATTCCCGGAAGCATTAAATCAAGTAAAATAAGATCGAAATCATCCTCAATTGCCATTTCCAGGGCTTGTTCTCCATTTTCAGCTTCTTCTATTTCATAATTCTCTCTCTCAAGATACATGCGCAATAGCTTTCTAATACGCTCTTCATCATCTACTACTAATATTCGTGCATCTTTTTCCAAGAAGATTCCCTCCTACATGAGCTCATGTGTTCTATTCTACCATGCCTATAGCAATCCAGACCAGTGATGAGAAACCGCATTCACCTCTCACCTTATAAGAAAACCTTCACAAATCGTGAAGGTTTTCGAAGTTATGCATAAGAATGAAGTCCAGAAATAACAAGGTTGACGACAACAAGGTTGAGCATAATGATGACAAAACCTACTACAGCAAGCCAGGCTGATTTCTCACCTTGCCATCCTCTTGAAAGACGAAGGTGAAGATATGCAGCATAAAAAAGGAATGTAACAAGAGCCCAAACCTCTTTTGGATCCCAACCCCAGAAGCGTGTCCAAGCAGCCTGCGCCCAGATCATGGCGAAAATAAGTGCTCCTAATGTAAACACTGGGAAACCAATCGCTACTGCACGGTACTGTATTTCATCTACCAATTCTTCATTCACATTTTTAAGTGCTGGTTGAATGGCAGCTCCAATTCGTTTCCTTAAAATTAATCGGACCAGACCATACAAGATCAGACCACCAAATATCGACCAGATTAACGTATTTAACTTATGTGCAGCTTTTTCCCCTTTCATCCATCCGGGTGCTTCAAAAAGAGGTCCAAATTCGTTTCCACTAACATATTGACCGTCTGTCGGCCCTGCTATGGCTGGCAATGTATAATCCACTGTTATCTGCTGCTCATTTTGATCAACAAATTGATAAGTAGAAGAATACCCAGCAGCTTCAAATCCAAGTGATAGGACAACAAATGCAATCGTGCTAATGAGAGAGTACATGACAAACTCAAGCCAGAAAGTTGATTTGCTCGCTTTAGATTGATTGACTGTTTTAACTAGATAAACAAGTCCTGCTGCAAAGCTAATGGATAGAATCCCCTCACCAAGAGCAGCTGTTGTAACATGAATTTTGAGCCAGTTACTTTGTAAAGCTGGAATAAGTGGCTGAATATCTGATGGGAATACACTTGCATAAGCAATCACAATAATTGCAACAGGCATTGCAAATACTCCGATAACATTGCTCTTATATATCAGATAAATGATTAAGAAAGCGAATACCATCGCCATCCCAAAGAATGTTGTAAATTCAAACAAGTTACTAACTGGTGCATGCCCTGCAGCAATCCACCTTGTAATAAAATAGCTCAGCTGAAAAAGAAATCCCACTGTGGAAAGAGCAAATCCCCACATTCCCCATTTTTTTGAATGGGTCACTTCATCCGACTTTCTCCACTTCTTACCAAACAAAGAAATAGCGAATACAATACTTGCTGCAAAGTAGATAAAGAAAGCAACATAAAGCAAGTTACTGCTTAATTGAGCCATCTTATCTTGCCTCCTTTCGTGCTAAACATCTATTTCTTTTCTTCCGACTGATCAAGTGGCATATCCAGACCAGTCTCTTTTGTAATGCTTTCTAGCTCTCGTTTCAAACCATACCAGTTTTTATTCGTGTGACAGGATAACCACATTTCGTCATTCCCTTTTCGAATCCAAATTCTTCGATGGTTCCAATACATCCCTTGAATAACACCAATCATGAAGATTGCGCCGCCGATCGCTAAAATCCATAATGTATTGTCTTTCCTTACGACTAAACCGGAAACATTTTTTGTATCTACATTTTGAAACGACATTTTGTAATCATTTTCTCCAAGAGGCTCTAAGTTCTGCTTAATCGCAACAAAAGCTACTTCTCCGTCAGGATGTTCTGGAGAAACCATATTAAGTATAAATGCAGGATTATTCGGAACTTTAGATTTAGTTGTTGGCTCACCCTTGTCATTAAATTCAAAATCTGGGAAGTAGTCCATTACTTCAACGCTGTAGCCGTTTTCAAGGTTGTATTCTTTCTCAGGATTATAAAGATCAATAGTAAGGTCACCTATAGACTCTCCGGACTCTTTATTGTCCATAGTAAATGACATCTTCTGAAGTTCATTCAATTTATAATCTACCTGGTAAATGGCATACCCTTCAAACTTAAGCGGTTTATTAACTTGAATCGGATGTTCTTTCACTTTCTCAAGTTCTGGATCCGTCCCAGCTACTCTTTCACCAACCTGCTTGTATAAAATAGCATCCGTTTGATAGTTCTTTGCCACGACTGCTTGTCCAGACTCTTCAATCGCATCTTTAAATTTCTCATCTTCATTATCATAAGTTTCTAGAATAAAGCCATCACTTTTTAAATAATAGGCTTCTTCCGTCCCTTTGATCTTCTCTGTTTCACCTTCTCTTAACCAGAGCACCTCATCAACATACATTCCAGGGAAAAAGCGGAGCATTCCGCCGATGAGGAAGAGAATGAGTCCGATATGATTTACGTAAGGTCCCCATCTGGAGAAGCGATTTTTCTCAGCAAATAAATGACCATTTTCTTCTTTAACATTGTACCTTTTATTTTCTAATGCTTGTTTAATGCCGTTTAAGTCAGGCGAATCATGGCTGAATTCCGTCTTGCCAAAATACTTCTGGCGCTTCATGAAACTTTCATGGCGAATGACTCGCTGCTTCTTTAATGAGCGATAAAGCGGGACAAACCGATCGAGACTGGCTACAATGAGCGAAAGTCCCAATGCGGCAATTAATAACATATACCACCATGAGCCGTATAAGTTATGAAAACCCAGGTCATAATACAATTGACCAAGTACGCCGTATTGTTCCTTGTAATAAACTGTCGGGTCTGACAGCGGTGGTATGTACATTTCTTGAGGGAAAATAGTGCCTATCGCTGAAGCTACTAGCAACAAGACGATGATCCAGATTCCGACCTTAACAGATGAGAAGAAATTCCAGATCTTATCGATGATCGTCGTTTTGTACGTTTGAGACCTCCGTGCACTTCCCTCGTATCTCATATTAAGCAGTTTCTTAGATTCTAAATCTCCTTGAAGCGGTTTACCACATACTTCGCATATCTCAGTTCCATAAGGGTTCACATGTCCGCATTCACAGGTGATGTTATTGTTGCTCATTGGAACACCCCATTACGGTTGGATTTGCTTCATATAGCTATCAATTACTTCCTCTGAAAGGCTGGCTTCCGTTTTTTGAACGACCTTGCCATTCTTGTCAATTAAAAAGGTTACTGGAATTGGCCCAACTCCATAGTGATTAGTTACATCATTGCTTTTATCAAGCAACACCGGAAAACTAAGGTTATACCGATCAGCAAAGCTTTCGGCAGTCAATTTAGGTTCCGAAACATTTACTGCAAGTATTTCGACGCCTTTTTCTTTGTATTCTTTATACTTCTTGTCCATCGCTGGCATCTCATCTTTACAAGGCTCGCAATAGGTTGCCCAAAAATTCAGAAAGACGCCTTTCCCTCTGTAGTCCTCAAGCTCTACTTCATTTCCGTCTAAATCCGTTAAAATAAAGTTTGGCGCTTGATCTCCGGCCTGTACGATTCCGCTTTCATTTGCAAAAAAGTTTGTATAGAACGTATAGCCGACTGCTATAAAGACGATAGTCAATATAACAGTCCGCACGATCAGCCGGTTTTTCTTTTTCATTCAACCAACTCCAATCAAACAAAGCAATACTACTCTCACTATAACGTGTCGATAAGGGGTCACCTTATCGTTTTTTTGAATTTTGTGTGACAGCTTGGTTACGAAGCTGCTTCACTTCGTAAGGTTTTAGCTCACGATAATCTCCAGGATTCATTCCAGTCAACTCAAGAAAACCATATCGTTCTCTCTTTAACTTTTGCACAGGGTAACCTAATGTTTCGAACATACGGCGTACCTGGCGATTCTTACCTTCATGAATGGTCAATTCTACAATTGATTTTCCTTTTTGTTTATCAACGGATAGAATTCTAGCTCGTGCTTTCGAAGTCTTTCCGTCTTCTAGCTGCACACCTCGCTCAAGCTTTTGAATGGTCTCTTTATTCATTAAGCCTTTCACTTTAGCAACGTACACTTTGTCTACATGATAGCTTGGGTGCATCAGCTTATTCGCAAAATCACCATCATTCGTTAAGAGCAAAACACCTGACGTATCGTAATCAAGTCGTCCAACAGGAAAAACCCGTTCTTCGATTTCATGGAAATAATCGGTGACGGCCTTTCTTCCTTTATCATCTTCTACTGTTGAAATGACGCCTGTTGGTTTATAAAACAAAAAATAAACCGGCTCTTCACGTTCTACCGGAATCCCGTTTACTTCAATTTTACAGCGCTCAGACACCTTTGTACCGAGTTCAGTTACGACTTTGCCGTTAACTTTCACTCTACCTTCTTCAATCAATGTTTCTGCTTTTCGTCTGGACGTTACTCCAGCTTGAGCAATTACTTTTTGCAAACGTTCCATCAAATTCACCTCACTAAAACATCATACTCTTGTCACAGTCAAACCTCAAGCACAGATTCATTCTATCATTTATTATGCTCAAACAGGAATGTTCCAAACATTCCGTTACAATAAAAAAAGCCATCGAATAAGATGGCTTCTATCCAAATACGAGAGTGACAAATATAATCGCTGCTGCCATCCCGACTAAATCTGCTAACAATCCAACTTTAAGAGCATTTCCCATTCGTTTGATGCCAATCGCCCCAAAGTAAACCGTAATGACATAAAGCGTCGTATCTGTACTTCCTTGCATGGTAGAGGCTAGCCTCCCAATAAAGGAATCTGGCCCATATGTGCTAATAATATCCGTTGTCATCGCAAGCGCACCGGTACCAGAAATCGGGCGAATGAGAGCCAAAGGAACGATTTCTGTAGGTACCCCAATCGCTTCTAGTGGTACTCTTAATAATCCACTAAGAAAGGCCATTGCACCAGATGCTCGAAAAACAGAAATCGCTACCATCATGCCTACCAAATAAGGAACGATCGAAACTGCAATAGAAAGCCCTTCTTTACCTCCTTCTACAAAGGTTTCATAAGTTGGTACTCTTTTCCACGTTCCGTACGCAAGAATAAACCCGATCAATAAAGGGATAATCCAGATCGATGCATTCACAGAGATCCTCCCCTTTTGCTTCTTCGATAGAAAAAGCGATCAATGAGGATAGCTCCAATTGTAGAACATGCTGTAGCAGCAATTGTTGTACCAACAATTTCCGTTGGTGAAACTGATCCATATTTCATCCGAATAGCTATAACACTAGTTGGGATGAGAGTTAAACTTGATGTATTGAGCGCTAGGAGGGTAATCATTGACCTTGTTGCATTATCTTTCATATCATTGAGCTTTTTTAACTCTTCCATTGCCTTTATCCCCATTGGCGTAGCTGCATTTCCAAGGCCGAACATATTCGCCATCATGTTCGAGAGAATATATCCCATTGCAGGATGATCAGGGGGAACTTCCGGAAACAGCTTCCGAGCTATCGGTTTAAATCCTCTTCCCAAAAGGTCTAACAGTCCTGCTTTCTGAGCAATCTTCATCAATCCAAGCCAGAAAATAAGAACACTTAACAACCCTATACAAACAGCTATCGCTTCTTCAGCCCCAGTAAATATTGCTTTATTGACCTCTTCCATCGTTCCATTAATTAGAGCAAATAGAATACCAATGAGAAATAAGCCAGCCCAGATGAGATTAACCATTCGGCTCACGTCCGATATCTAATGAAAATAACCCTTTAAAAAATCCCCATAATCCTTTTTCCTTTTTTTCAACGGAGTCAAAAGTAATTGGTGCTTTCACAATTGTCTTGTTATTTAGTTTTACAACATACATTCCAACAGGATCATCTGTTGACCCCATTTCATCCCACTTACTTTCATCTGGAGGTTCTACAAGTTGGATGGTGGAATCAATTTGATCTCTTTCTTCTGAGGTTAAAGGATAGGAAAGATCTCGATTCAATCTCACATTGCCTTTGTAAGGTTCATCCTTCACATCTTTAATAATCCCTTTAGGCTCAAGTAGAGTCAGCTCATAGTTACTATAACCCCAATTAAACATCGAAATATGATCATTCCAATCATCAGGCGCATCTAAGGTAACAGCAATAAGAGTCATACCATCACGTTCAGCAGTAGAAACGAGTGTACGCTTAGCTCGCTTTGTGTATCCCGTTTTCCCACCAGTAGAATCAGAGTATAAACTAGTTAACAGCTTATTTTTATTACGCCATACATAATCCCAATCCTCTGTCGCATTGGGTGCCTTATGTACTTTAGTACTTGAAATAATACGGTAAGTGTCATTATCCATGGCGTACTGTGTTAGGATAGCCATGTCATAAGCTGTCGATAGATGATTCTCATGATCATCAAGTCCATGAGGATTCATAAATATTGTGTGCGACATCCCAATTTCTTCTGCTTTCTGGTTCATCAATGTAACAAAGCCTTCTAAACTGCCTCCAACTTCTTCAGCAATTGCCACAGCAGCATCATTACCAGAACGAAGCATTAAACCGTATACCAAATTTTCAAGTTTTATTTTCTCTCCTTCTTTTAAATAGAGAGAGGAACCTTCTGTCCCAGCAGCGTTTCCACTGATTTTTACTGTTTCATTCATCTTACCTGACTCAATCGCAATGATCGCAGTCATAATTTTTGTGATACTCGCTATTCGTCTTTGTGTATAGGCATCTTTTTCGTAAAGAACTCTTCCTGTTTCTTGTTCAATTAGTATGGCACTTCTCGCTGAGACGCCTACTCCCTCTGCTACTACACCTCTTGGAATCATGAGAAACAACAGAGCAGCAATTAAAATAAAGACGCCAATTTTTGTCTTAAGCGATTTCATCATGACAGCCACGTCCCTTAAGCTCTATATTTGTACAAGTCTATGAGCAAGAGACGCAGTATATGTCTTTCATTCCTTTTCGGCATTCGGAAACATCACGGGATAATTGGTCGACTCTTTTAACGCTTTCTCTTCAGCGGGAATACGAACTCTCAGAAGTAATACTGCATTTAGCACAGTAAAAACAATCGCAGTGAAGTAAGAGGAGAAAATAAGTGGCAAAGAGAGAATTTCTAGTGCGACAATTACGTAGTTTGGGTGTTTCAAAAATCGGTAAGGACCCTTTTTTACAACATCTGCATCTTGTAGGACGATTATTTTTGTATTCCAAAAGCGGCCCAGACTTCTAATTGTCCAGACTCGAAGGCATTGAGCCAAAAGAAACACAAACAACATAACAGACCAGACGAAGGAGAGAGTGAAACCTCGTAAAATCGCTTCAATCGCTACTGCGAAAAGAAAGAAAATGTGTAGCAGCACAATGTATTTATAATGATTTTTTCCAACTTCTCTTGCTCCCTGCTCTTTCATCCACTTTTCATTTTTTTTAGCTATATATAGTTCAATTAATCTTTGAAACACAAGAAGGATAAAAACCCCAGTAAATATTAGCCCCATTTTTTATGCTCCTTTTTTCCATTCTAGCAGCAGCAGTTCTGAACAAAAACCAGGTCCGAGAGCTGCCATTAATCCAAGATGTCCATGTTTACACCCATTTCTCAAAAACTGGTCTAGTACGTAAATAACGGTAACTGAACTCATATTTCCATATTCTTTTAATACATTTCTCGATACTGCAGTCATCGACTTATCGAATCCGAGAGCTTCTTCATATGCTGTTAATACTTTTGTTCCTCCTGGATGGGCAATAAAATAATCTATTTCTTGCGTGGTCTTCTCTTGAATAGAGAGGAATTCCAGAACATTAGGTTCAAGCCAACTTGACACAATCGCGGGAATAGACTTAGAGAACACTACGTGCAAGCCTTCGTTGCTAACTTCCCATCCCATCACATCTTCTGAATCTCTCATTAATGTGGAGCGTGTGGCGACGATGCCTGGAATGCTCGGCAAGGTTGAACGTCTAAGAAGAGATGAAGTCTCACCTGTCAAAAGTACAGCTGATATCCCATCAGCAAAAAGTGCTGTTCCAATAAGGTTGCTCTTGGAAAAGTCACCATGTTGAAAAGTAAGACTACACAGCTCAACATTCACTACTAGAACAGCTTGATCAGGATGGGCAAGACAATAATCATTCGCTCTTGCAATACCTGCAGCACCACCTGCACAACCAAGTCCCCAGATGGGGATCCGTTTTGTATGTGGAGAGAATGGTAGGACATTCATAATTCTAGCCTCTATACTCGGTGTAGAAATACCTGTTGTTGACACAAAAAATATTGCATCGATATCTCTACAATCAATCATTTCATTTAAGTAAAAGGGATTGTTCAGACAGTCCAATACTGCTTCTTTAGCGTATTCAACAGAAAGAGAAACGTATTTTTCGTTTTTTTCTTCAAATGTTGGGCCACTACTATACCATTCTAGTGGCATAGCGAAATATCTTTTATCTATTTCAGCACTTTGAAAAACAGGTAGCAGACGATCTATATTTTTAAAATGTGGACCAAATTGCCTTTTAGCAAAAGTCGCAGCTTCTGTTTGCAGAAGACAATGAGGGGGTAAAGATTTTCCGATCGATAGTATCATTGATCTGAGCTCCTATTCCTACTCTTTTCAATTAGTGTTCGAAGTTTATTTCATTTTTATTCTAGAACCGTTAATAACTAGAAAAGAATGGAAGATTCACTCATTTGAGCCAAAAATGATACATCAATATAAGCGAACATAGTCAAAGCATAAAAAAGATGCCTCAGTATGGAGGCATCTTTTCTTTGTTTGAATGTAAATACGTACCTGTTGTTTTTATCTCATGGATGATCGCGAGAAGCTCTTGTAAATCCGCCTTCTTAAGCGGATCAACAAACTCATTTTCACTACTAATATACAAACGTTTTCGATTCGGATAAGATGAAAGGAGATTCAGTGCGATTGCTTCGTGAATGGGGGTCTCATAATCCCAAAATTCTTTAATGGCAGTTTCTGCAAAAACACCAGGATATAAAACATGAAATCGCTTTACCTTTCCATTCTCCTCATACGTTATTGTAGAACGAACGAATGAATCTTCAGGGGAGTTTGCACGATCTTTTTGAAGCTCCTCGAAAGCAACATGAGTTAACCGCATCGATTGTCCTCCTTCATCATGATCGAACTTAGCATCTACTCAGAGATTTCCTGAAACTTTTCAAAAAACAAGTCTGCTTCCTCATCTTCCTTATCTTCTGTCCCATCAGGTAAAGGGGGGAGATCCTTGATTGAGCTTAAACCAAAATGAAATAGAAACTCTCTAGTTGTTCCATATAAAATCGCTCTTCCAGCTTTTTCGGCTCTGCCCGCTTCTTTAATGAGCAATTTACTCATTAAAGTTTGTAAAGGCTTATCCGTTTTAACACCGCGAATTTCTTCTATTTCTACCCTTGTTATTGGTTGCTTGTAGGCGACGATCGCAAGTGTTTCAAGAGCTGCCTGCGATAAAGTATGATTACCTGGTGTCGCTACTAGTTTTTCGATATAGGGAGCATTTTTAGCATTTGTAGTGAGCTGATAGCCACCACCAATAAAACTAATTTTAAAACCGCGATCTTTTTCATTGTATTCATCCTGCAAATCACTTATTGCACTTAGAAGGGTGTCTTCTTCCAATGAGATGGTTTCACAAAGATCTTTCACTGTGATCCCTTCATCACCAACTACAAATAGAAGACTTTCGATAATGCTTTTTATTTCTTCGTTTGTCACACTGATGCCTTCCCTTCTCGTTCAAAAATCATAATTTCGCCAAAGTTTTTATCTTGTTCACAAGCCACATCTCTCGTTTTCATTAACTCAAGGACTGCAAGAAACGTCACAATCATATGCCCACGATCCTCTTCACTAAAAAGATCACTAAAACGCGTCTTTCCACTTCCTCGTAGCTGGTTCCGAATAGCGTTCATTCGATCTTCAATAGGAACATCTTCACTTTGAATCCGTGTACGCTTTGGTTTCTTTTCCTTTACACGTCTGGACATTTTTTGAAATGCCGCAAGCATATCATACAATGTAACGTCGCCAATGGAGGTTTGACTATCCTCATGACTAAATTCACTAGTATCCACAGGTGGCCGAGCATAAATAAGGCTTCGACTACTTTCTTTTTCCTTTAAATCATTCGCAGCCTCTTTAAACCTTCGATACTCAACAAGACGTTGAACGAGTTCATCACGGGGATCATCTTCAAACTCAGGGTCCTGTTCGAAAATTTCTTCTTCTTTTTGAGGAAGAAGCATTTTGCTTTTTATCGCAAGCAACGTCGCAGCCATAACAAGATATTCACTTGCCACATCAAGTTCTAACTCTTGCATTGTATGGACAAACGTTAAGTATTGATCTGTAATTTGCGAGACTGGAATATCATAAATATCCACTTCGTACTTATTTATAAGGTGGAGCAAAAGATCCAATGGACCTTCAAATGCATCAACCTTTACACTGTATTGCTTCATTTTCCATCTTCCTTTATCCAAGTCCATCTAGTATTCCGATTATATCACATTTACAATAGGGGCTTACAGCAATGCAAGAAAACCATCCGGTTCATTTTTAACGTAAATTGATTTCCATTGATCGTTTACAGTTTGATAGCATCCTGACGACTGATCGCTATTTTGATCCATAAGAGCACTCGCTTTATCCATTTAACACACATGTGCTACACTACTAAAAGAAATGGAGGAATCAGCATGTATTCAAAAGCCTATATTGATTATTTGGCTCATTTCCATGGACTTCGTGATTATTTTGAATGCCATGAAATCCTCGAAGAACATTGGAAAGAGGATCCGCGTGGAAGTCGTAAACTTCATTGGGTAGGTCTTATCCAAATTGCTGTTGGCCTCTACCACCATCGACGCGGTAATTTCACAGGGGCAAAGAGAATGATTGCTAATGCCATACGCATTTCCAAAAGCGAAAGTGAAGAACTCGATAAATTAGCGATAAATATTGATCAACTTTCTAAAAACCTATCAAAAGAGTTACAACTCATCAACACTCACTCTCCATACCAGGGATTTGATATTCCTCTCACAAGCTCCACCCTTCAAACGGCTTGTGAAGAAAGATGTCGTGAACTTGAATGTACTTATGGTAGTAAAAGCGATCTTTCGAATATAGAACTTATCCATCGTCATACGAGACGTGATCGATCAGATGTAATTGAAGAAAGAAAACAACAATTTGAAATAAAACAACAGAAAAGGAACGGCTAAGCCGTTCCTTTTCTTTGCATCTTACTTCATATTTTCTTCCAAGTGACACCTTTCAAAAAATGTCCCCGTATATTCATTACCCTTAATAGATATTTCATCACTTAGCATTTCTCGAAGTGCTTCAACCATTTGTTTTCCAATTCCTTGATGGCGATGGGAAGGATTAACGCTAATATCCTTTAACTCTACTTCGTTGTCGTTTACCCATTCAATTCCGAGCAATCCAATAATATCTTCTTCTTTCCAAAGAAAAAGCTGCAAAGAATCCATATCCTCATAGTCTTTAATCGATTGTTGCAGTTTCTTAATATCTTTTTCGTTCGGCATGAAGCTTAATAGCCCCATGGCTATTTTCTCATGAGCTTTCTTATAACGAATTAGCATGATTATCCCTCATTAAAGTAATTCTTGGCTTTCCGTTTAATAACTTATTCTAAAATCAATTAGAATGTTAAAATGATTCGACGAACAAGCTCAGCTAGCATGATAATGACAATGATCACACAGACCTAAGAATCAACCATTTTCTTTCTCTCTTCTTGGCTTTACGATTCCAAACTCTTTTGCCCTTCATCGCATACCATACTCATCATAGCCAAAAATGAACTGATAATCAACCTTCAAATGATTTTGATAAATTAGCCATTTCAATTGCTGCCGTTGCAGCATCCCAGCCCTTGTTACCAGCCTTAGTACCTGCACGTTCAACAGCTTGTTCAATGGTATTTGTGGTTAATACTCCAAAAATAACAGGTACACCCGTCTGCATCGTTAAATTCGCCACGCCTTTAGAAACTTCTCCACACACATAATCAAAGTGTGGTGTCGCCCCGCGAATAACCGTACCAAGCGTAACAATTGCATCATATTTTCCCGTTTCAACCATTTTCTTTGCGGCAAAGGGAATTTCAAATGCTCCAGGAACCCATGCTACATCAATGTTTTCTACGGACAAGCCATGACGCTTCAATGCGTCTTCAGCACCTCCAAGTAACTTACTTGTAATAAATTCATTAAATCTTCCTACTACTATACCCACTTTTAACCCAGATCCAACCAAGTTTCCTTCAAATGTTTGTCCCATTATTAATATCCTCCTATTTTCATACGTAAATTTTTAGAAATGAAGCATGTGTCCTAGCTTGCTATGTTTTGTTTTTAGGTACTTTTCATTCTCTTTTCGAGAAGCCATCTGAAGAGGTACCCTAGATGCTACTTCAAGACCATAACCTGTTAATCCAGCTATTTTACGAGGATTGTTTGTCAGAAGGTTCATTTTAGAAACACCAAGGTCTCTCAAAATCTGTGCCCCTATTCCATAATCCCTTAAATCAGGCTTAAATCCAAGCTTCTCATTCGCTTCAACTGTGTCGTAGCCCTGTTCTTGCAGTTTATAGGCTTTCATTTTATTAAGAAGCCCGATACCTCTTCCTTCCTGGCGCATATACAAAAGCACTCCATGACCTTCCTCTTCAATTTGTGCCAATGCAGCATGTAGTTGTGGACCACAGTCACATCGAAAAGATCCAAACACATCACCAGTTAAGCATTCAGAGTGAACTCGCACAAGAGTTGGTTGATCTGGTAAGATTTCTCCTTTAATCAAAGCTACGTGCTCTTTCTGATCAAGAATGTTCGAATACCCTACCGCTCTAAAAGAACCAAACTCAGTCGGAAGTTCTATTTCTACTTCTTTTCGAACAAGAACATCTTTACGGTTACGATATTGGATCAGATCTTTAATCGTAATCATTTTCAAATCATACTCTTCAGCAATTTCCTTTAGATCAGGAACGCGCGCCATTTCACCGTCTTCTTTCATAATTTCACAAATAACACCAGCCGGGGCAGAGCCAGAAAGTCGTGCCAAATCGACTGCCGCTTCCGTATGACCTGCTCTTCTAAGGACCCCTCCATCCTTAGCAATCAATGGGAAAATATGACCTGGTCGATTAAAGTCTGAAGGTTTAGCATCCGGGTTAATTAAGTATTGAATTGTAGATGCTCTTTCAGCTGCCGAAATTCCTGTAGTTGTACTTTTGTGGTCGACACTCACTGTAAACGCTGTACCATGAGAATCTGTGTTATGATCTACCATTGGACTCAACTTCAGTTCATTTGCACGCTCTTCCGTAATCGGCGTGCAAACAAGGCCTCTTCCTTTTGTAATCATGAAATTGATTGTTTCAGGTGTGACTTTATCGGCTAAAGCGATAAAATCCCCTTCATTCTCCCTGTCTTCATCATCACAAACGATCACCACCCGGCCTTGCATTAAATCATAAATCGCTTCTTCTATTGTATGGAACATATACGATGACCCTCCTGATAGTACCATTATTTAAATCCATGATCTTCAAAAAACTGACTCCCAAGTGAAGCAGTAGGTTCGGGTTTTGAACCGCTTCTTTGCTCCAAGTACTTCATAATGTATTTACCAAGCATATCGCATTCTATATTCACTGTATCTCCCACTCTTTTTCTCCCAAGCACCGTTTCCTCTACGGTATGGGGAATAAGAGATATAGTAAGAGAGTGCTCCCCTATTCCAAAGACCGTAAGACTAGTACCATCAACAGAAACTGAGCCTTTTTCAACAAAGTAAATTAAAAGGTTTCGCGGAATCGAGATGTCATAATAAACAGCATTATCGATTTGTTCTACACGAGTAATTTTCCCCACACCATCAACATGTCCAGAAACAAAATGACCACCAAAGCGTCCATTTGCGGACATAGCTCTCTCAAGATTCACCGATGAGTTTGGCCCTAGCTGACGAAGACTGCTTGCACGAAATGTTTCAGGCATAATATCTACGGTAAAAGAAGAGTCTGTATACGTCGTAACAGTTAAGCACACGCCGTTTATCGAAATGCTATCTCCTAAATGAACGTCTTTTAAAATAGTCGACGCCGCAATTTGCATTGCAATGGATTCTCCTGATTGTTGAACACTTTCAACTCTTCCGATTTCTTCCACAATACCTGTAAACATTAAGAAAGCCTCCTTGATGAAATAATTCGAATATCATTTCCAATTTGTTCTACGCTATCCACTTGTAAATCGATCGCTTCATTCATCGTTTTAAAACCTGCACCTCCGAAAGCCGTAGGAGATTGACTCCCACCAATTAGCTTCGGCGCAATGTATGTAATAACTTGTTGAAAAGAGCGTGATTCAAGAAAGCTACCGTGTATTTCTGAACCACCTTCAACAAATACTGATGTAATTTCTCGTTCCCCTAAAAGGTCAAGAACTTTATCCATTGGGAGCAGTGGATCTGTGACAGCGATGATTTGGACATGTTTTGGGAAAGATCGCTTATTTTTTAGCGCAGCTCGTTTTGTTGTAATGATCCATGTTTCTGCATTCTCATCACTTATTACTTTAGCGTCAGAAGGCATCCTCAATTGACGATCTAACACGATTCTAATCGGCGATAGCCCTTCACCGAAACGAGTCGTTAGTGATGGGTCATCAGAGAGGACGGTTCCAATACCTACAAGAATGGCATCATGTTGATGACGATAGGCATGAACATCTTTTCTCGAGTCTTCCCCCGTAATCCATTTACTATCACCTGAATGAGTTGCTATTTTGCCATCAAGCGTTGTAGCAGCTTTCAACGTTACAAATGGTCTTTTTTGTGTAATGTAATGGAAAAACATCCGGTTTAGCTGTAAGGCTTCTTCTTCCATAAGCCCAATATGGACAGCTATGCCTGCTTTCTTTAGTTTAGTCACACCATTTCCTGCGACCAGGGGATTCGGATCTTGACTTGCAATAAATACCTCTTTGACTCCTGCTTGAATTAAAGCATCAGCACAAGGAGGCGTCTTTCCATGATGACTACATGGCTCTAGTGTCACATAGGCAGTACTCCCACTTGCTCGATTGCCCGCCATCTTGAGTGCTTGAATTTCGGCATGGCCTTCTCCAGCCTTTAAATGAGCTCCCATCCCTACGATACGCCCACTATTAACAATGACAGCTCCTACGGAGGGATTCGGACGCGTTTGACCTATCGTACTTCTAGCTAAATCGATCGCTGTTTTCATAAAATCCGTATGATTCATCGTATTTACTCCTGTTCCACTCTCCATTATTGGTTGAGAAGGAGAACAAAAAAAGCCTCCCAAAACACAGCTGTCCCGGGAGGCAAAAGTATATGCCAAATAAGCCTTTTGAATCTATGATTCAAAAGGAAATTGGTCACTTTTATTCCTTCTCCCATCCAGACTATACTGTCGGTTCTGGTTTCTCACCAGATCCACCGTTTGCTTACGCAACCGGGTCACGGACTTAGCTAGCATAAGCTAGTCATCACCGCCGGTTGGGATTTTCACCCGACCCCGAAGGAAAGTATTAAGTTTTTAAGAGTCTGATCTATTCTTCGTCCCAGACTTTTACTTCTTTCATTACGTCACCCTGTTTAACGCGAAGGACCGTATCCATTCCTTCTGTTACTTGACCAAAAACGGTATGAACGCCGTCTAGATGAGGCTGAGGTTCATGAACTAGGAAAAACTGACTGCCGCCCGTGTTTTTACCAGCATGTGCCATAGACAATGAGCCTGCTACGTGCTTATGAGGGTTACCTTCTGTTTCACAGTCAATTGTATATCCTGGTCCACCCATTCCAGAACCTGTAGGATCTCCACCTTGAGCAACAAAACCAGGGATTACACGGTGAAAATTCACACCGTTGTAGAAACCTTCATTTGCAAGCTTCTCAAAGTTAGCAACAGTGTTAGGTGCTGCTTCTGGATAAAATTCAATTTCAATAACTTCTCCATTTTCAAATGCAATTGTTCCTTTTTTCATAAATAAATCCTCCTGCACTAACAATTTTCTTAAAAGCTCTTTCATTATAGCACAGACTGAAGCTGTTCCATATCATTTATGCTTTTCAACTATTATTTTGATATAATCGCTTGTTTTAATGGCAAATCATGTCGAACTAAATCCTCGTATGACTCTCTCTCAACAACAAGGTTGGCCTCACCATTTTCAACAAAGACAACAGCTGGTCTTGGTAATCTATTGTAGTTATTTGCCATGGAATAACCATATGCCCCCGTTGAAAAAACAGCCATCGTATCACCAGCAATCGCTCGCTGTAACTGGCAATCCCAAATTAACATATCACCTGATTCACAACACTTTCCTGCTACAGAGTATAGGTGGTCTTTTGCTTCATTCATTCGATTTGCTATTGTGGCTTCATATTTTGCCTGATAGAGAGCAGGGCGTAAATTATCCGTCATCCCTCCATCTACAGCGAGGTAATGTCGCAACTCTGGAACATTTTTGTGTGAACCAACCGTATATAACGTCATTCCAGCTTCTCCTACTAGTGAACGACCAGGTTCAATCCAGATCTCAGGCATGTTCATTTGCCCTGTTACCTGATTTCTGATTGTTTCAATCATAGCTTCGATGTAGTTCCCTACTGGTAATGGGTGATCTTCACTCGTATATCGGATTCCAAATCCTCCACCAAGGTTAAGGACTTCAGGCTCAAAACCATAGGCATCATACCATGTTGTAAGATAGCTATAAATCTTTTCAATAGCCATTACAAAACCATTTGTTTCAAAAATTTGTGAGCCTATATGACAATGAAGTCCAAGAAGATGAACAGCACTCATTTTTGTTACATCCAATATCGCGCGTTCTACCTGACCACTCTGTAAATCAAAACCAAATTTAGAATCTTCTTGGCCTGTTAAAATATAATCATGCGTATGTGCTTCAATACCTGGTGTTATACGCAACAGCACATTAGCTTTCACATTTTTTTCTTCTGCAATTTGCTCAAGGAGAGATAATTCGTAAAAATTATCAACAACGAAGCAACCTATTTCTGCATCAAGCGCCATTCTAATTTCAGATTCACTTTTGTTATTTCCATGAAAATGAATACGCTCAACGGGGAAACCTGCCTTCAAAGCAGTATAAAGCTCTCCACCGGATACAACATCCAAACTTAATCCTTCTTCTTCTGCAAGTTGGATCATTGCCATACATGAAAAGGCCTTACTAGCATAAGCTACTTGATAGTTTACATTCTCACGTTCAAAGGCACTTCGAAACGCCCTTGCTTTGTCTCGAATCATAGCCACATCATAAACATATAACGCAGTGCCAAATTTTTTTCCTAATTGGACCGTATCGATCCCTCCAACTGTTAAATGCCCCTCTTCTGAAACTGCAGATGTACCGTATAAATTCACAATCATTTCTCCCCTCTCGCTTATATAAATGCGAGCTCCCTCCACACAATAAGAAAAACAGCCAACTTTATAGATAGGCTGTTTTCTCCGTATCCTCACGAGTTGGATTAGCTCACCACTGAAAGAAATTCATCCTCCAGTGACAGTCTGCAACTTATTCAGCAGCAGCCCAGCAAGAAAAGGATGGGTCCTTTCTCACTTCGGCAAATTGACCTTTCTGATATCGTCTTCGCATTCCATTCTATGCTCAGATATCTTACTCATTCGTTTTGCGCCTCTATCCCCATTACGTTCAATGAGGTCTATTCAATTAAGAAATAAATTATCATACTTTTTAAGATTCGGCAAGTGGTTTGTCCGGCTGCTTCGTTTCATTCTGGGGCTCTGTAATACTTGGACGCAATTTTGTCAAAGGAACAGAAACGCGAATTAGCACTTGAATAAACGCTTTTGCATTAAAAGGAATGAATGGCCATAAATAAGGTGTATTTAATGGCTTTAAGGCGACTAGGAAGAGAATAATAGCTGTCACGCCTATTATATATCCTGGAACTCTGAAGAAAAAGACAAGGAAAAGTAGTAATAATCTAACTAGTTTGTTCGCTATTGATAACTCATAACTTGGCGTTGCGTAAGAACCTATAGCCGCAATAGAAACATACAGAATAACTTCTGGAACAAATAATCCTACATCGATGGCAATTTGACCAATTAATACAGCCGCAATTAAACCCATCGCTGTAGAAAGCGGGGTAGGCGTATGAATGGCGGCCATTCTCAGTGTTTCGATCCCAATTTCTGCAAGAATGATTTGAATAAATATCGGCACATTCGTTTCATCATTTGGCCCAATAAAATCAATCGATTTAGGCAACAACCCAGGTTCATATACCGCCAATAACCACAGGGGAAGTAACAATAGCGCTGCTAGCATTCCTCCAAAGCGGACCCATCTCAAGAATGCACCTGGTAATGGAGCTTCCCTGTATTCTTCTGCATGTTGAACATGGTGGAAAAAGGTTGTTGGCGTAATAATAACACTCGGAGAAGTGTCGACGATAATCAAGACATGCCCTTCTAACAAATGGGATGCGGCTACATCTGGCCTTTCCGTATATCGTACAAGTGGAAAAGGATTTCCCGCCTGATGCACTAAAAACTCTTCAACAGTTTTATCAGCCATAGGAATACCATCAATATTAATTTCTTTTAGTTTTTTCTTAATGATTTCAACTAAGTTTGGGTTAGCTACATCCTGAATATAAGTGATACACACATCCGTTTTGGAACGCTCTCCGATTTGAAATATTTCATTACGCAAACGACCATCTCTAATACGCCTTCTAGTAAGTGCAGTATTCTC
Organism: Anaerobacillus sp. QJM3NY_17; assembly: GCF_056173665.1. Classification (NCBI taxonomy): domain Bacteria; kingdom Bacillati; phylum Bacillota; class Bacilli; order Caryophanales; family Bacillaceae; genus Anaerobacillus; species Anaerobacillus sp. QJM3NY_17. Next base: position 2,546,265 of record NZ_CM149685.1, read on the forward strand.
AATAATATTTTCTGTGAAACCGTCTCTAGAACCTCTGATCACTTTCTCAGTGTCTGGCTCTTGAGGCGTTCTACCTGGATACTTTCGAACATCAATAATGTAAGCAATCTCTTCGCCTTCCATAAATACAGCGATCAGTCCAGAAAGAACTTGATCGACGACCTCATCGAACGTCTCTACTTTTGTTACTTGCTGATGGGGTAAATGATTATGGATAACTTGCTCGAATTTAACGGTCAAGCGATGATGATCATCTAATTCCATCAATTCTCGCATGATTTCAACAATGATTGATGTATCACATAAACCAGTACAATAATAGAATTGTATTTCTTTATTCAAAATCTTGAGTTTACGTACACCTACGTCAAAACTTTCCCCAATGCCAATTGATTTTTTCAAGAAGTCTTCATTTTCTTTTAATTTTTTAAATATTTTTTGTTTGTTATTCATTTTTGTTGTCATAGAAACCGCTCCTTTCAAGCAGAATTTGAACGGCTTTCAATGTTATAGGCGACCCAACCTCCGGATCATCAAGCCCAGACATTTTACCTATATCACCGACACCTATAATAATTGGGACATTCAGTTTATCTAAAATAGATACAGTATCCCCATCTATTCTCCCAGCTTCCATATCAGCAAATCCATTCTTATCAACACCGAAATGCGTTAATTCACCATCCCTGTCGATGGAAACATCTACTCTCGTCCATTCAGAGAAGTGTGTTCTCGAGGCAACTGCAATCGCACCAAGTAGTTCAACATCTTCATCCTCAGCCACAGCCTGCATCGCTAGTTCTCCATAACCTTCACCCGGAAAACCACTGTCATCAAACATTACAAAGATTGGATCATGTGGAGCTTCTTTAATTAGGGAAACAATTTCATAACCAGCAAGCGGGGTTGGATTTCCTGCTGATTGGCTAATGCATCTCCCGCCAATATCCGAAGCCACTTTTTCAATTGCTTTTTGCGCGTAAAGATCTCCATCAGTAACGAAAATAACCCGCCGCTTGTTCAATTCATTCACCCCTTTGGCTTGAATATAATGGCTATGATAAATCCGAAAACAATAGCTGATGAAATTCCAGCTGAAGTTAACTGAAATATCCCCATTGCAATGCCTATAAATCCATGTTCCTCTCCTTGCTGCATCGCCCCATGTAGCAAGGAATGCCCAAAGCTCGTAATTGGGACTGTCGCACCTGCTCCTGCGAATTCAATCAGTCGATCGTATATACCAAAACCGTCAAGAATCGCTCCAGTCACCACAAAAGATGACATTACATGAGCAGGCGTTAATCTAAAAATATCGAGCAATAACTGACCAACAACACAAATGGCTCCTCCTACTGCAAAAGCAATGAAGTATTCCACTATTCCTCACCTCCAACTCGCTCAAAAACCACTGCATGAGCGATAGCAGGCATACTTTCTTTCTGTTGCACCATAACGGGGCTATGCAAGCATCCTGTAGCAGTAACTAGAATTTTTGAATACTTCCCTTGTTTTAGAAGCTCAATGAGATGACCATACGTAACAACCGCCGAACAGGCACACCCGCTTCCACCTGCGAATACTTCCTTCTGATCAGGTCGATAGATCATTAACCCACAGTCATTATGATTATTAGTAATGTCAAACCCTTTCTCAAGCAATAAATCACGAACAATCGGAGAACCAACTGCAGATAAATCTCCAGTAACAATTAAGTCATAATCTGAAGGTTTTACATTTAGATCCTCAAAATGTGTGGCCAATGTATCTGCTGCCGCTGGCGCCATCGCACTCCCCATATCAAACGGATCCTTGATTCCCCAGTCAACTACTCTTCCAATCGTTGCCGCAGAGATTTGAATGTCCGATAACTCCTGACTAACTAACGCAGCTCCAGCACCAGTTACAGTTGATGTCGCAGTACCAGGTTTCTGACCTCCATATTCTGTTGGATAACGGAACTGTCTTTCAGCAGTTGCATTATGGCTACTCACTCCAGCAATAGCCCTCTCAGCAAAACCACCATCAACTAGAGAAGATGCAATCGCTAGGGATTCCATGGATGTCGAGCATGCTCCAAAAACACCTAGAAAAGGAATATGATTAGACCTTGCTGTATAAGTTGCGCTTACGATTTGATTTAATAGATCACCCGCTACAAAAACATCAACTTGATCAGGAGCTAATTCTTTTTTCTTCAAACAACTCATTACTGCATCTTCTAACAATTTTCTTTCAGCAAGCTCCCAATTTGCCTGATTACAATGAAGGTTAGCATAGGTCACATCAAACGAATTTCCAAATGGACCTTCTGCTTCCTTTGGGCCTGTTGCTGTACCTACTGATTGTAAATAAACATTTGAAAAACTCCATGTTTGCTTTCCTGATTTCATACAGGTTCTCTCCTTATATCAGGGCTTTAAAAATCATTCTGACCATCCCTACAATGTAAGCCGCAACGACGCCAAACACGATGACTGAGCCAGCAAGTTTAAACATATTGGTTGCTATACCAAGTACAATCCCTTCGCTTTTATGCTCGAGAGCAGCACTAGTAATCGAATTAGCGAAGCCTGTAACTGGTACAGCTGAACCTGCTCCCGCAAATTGACCAAGCCTGTCATACCAACCGAAAGCCGTTAATAAAGCTGCGATCAATATGAGAGTGGCTACAGTCGGGTTTCCAGCATTTTCTTTAGAAAAATCAAAGACATTGATATAGAAATTCTGAACACCTTGCCCGAACATACAAATAAACCCGCCTACAACAAACGCTTTTATGCAGTTGAAAAAATACGGCGGCTTTGGCTGATACTCTTTAATGTTCTGACTATACTTTTCCTGATCGTTTAATGATTTTTTCATTACTTGATCCCTCCATCCACAAAAATTGTCCAATGAAACAATGATCCGAATACTTTACCAAGTACTATAGCCATTAGTAAAACCAAAATTTTATCTATAAACCCAATCCGTTTCGTTAATATTGGCAAGACATTAAGTACTTCTGTTAATGCTGCTGCTAACATCCCAATAAATATACCTGCACCGAGTCCAATTGGGATCACTACAAATTTGGGCAGGCCAAGAGTTGGATTTCTTAACGATAACCAACTTGCCACTACAGCACCTACAATGATCCCCCATTCATAAAAACGAATGAGGTGTAACGTTTTGGACAATTGAGTGAGCCTGGGGATAATGCCAAGAACTGAAAGAAATGCAACAAATCCAGCCCCAACCGCAATCCCTTCAGCAAATCCGATTAACATCACTAAGAGAAATTGAGCATTCATGGTTTCGAATTTCCGTTTTCTTCGTTCTCATGAACGATTACATATTGATCAAGGTCCTGTTGATAATTAAACATTTCCACTTCAAGTGGGCTAGGTTCTTCGTTAAACCGCTTTTTGAAAAGATGGTTAAAGAACAGGACCATCCCAATTCCAAGTCCAAATGAGTATGGTACTTGTAGAAGCAGTGGTTTTGGATTGTCGATTCCAGTCACAATTTTATATATTTGCTGATGAACCTCTCTCATACTGACGTCTTCATGAAAATTCATAATAGCGAGGGCCGCACCAATAAATAATAAAAACCAGATAAGAACAAAATAAACGGGTGCTAATTTCTTCTTTGGATACTGAACTTCTACAATCGTTTGTGTAGGACCGACTACTTGAATCTCAACGTTTTCCATTTCGCTATGGATGGACATAATGACTTTCATAACATCGATTACGACTAAGTTCTTATCCTCTTTCGTCACATGGTAAATCTGGATATTCTCCACCTTACTACAACAAGAATCTTCTCCTATGAGCTGAGCAATATCACCAATCAATAACTTCTTATTAGGTGGTACTTTCTTTTTTTGCCTAAGTCGAAGATATATTATCTGACTATCCATGATCCTCCACCTCCTTATTCAAGGGGCATATTGGTTATAGTATGTTTCTACCAAATGACTCTCATTCTTTAGCAACCTAAGTACCATTAATTCCCTAGAAGTTTGGGTCCTTTTTATATCATCCATTCATTAATCTTAGTGATAGCTCTATTATTATTCTGGTAAAAAAATCCTTTGCAAACAAAAAAGAACAGAATGAGCTATTTGCTCATCTGTTCTTTAATTTGTTTTAATATTTTCTTTTCAAGTCTCGATACTTGAACTTGAGAAATCCCCAGTCTTTCTGCCACTTCAGACTGAGTTTGATCTTTGTAATACCTTAAATAAACAATTAGTCTCTCACGATTATCAAGATACTGCAATGCTTCCTTAAGGGCTAATTTATCAAACCAAGCACTATCTGTATGATCGGCAATTTGGTCGAGTAAAGTGATAGGATCTCCATCGTTTTCATAAACCGTTTCATGAATAGAAGTTGGTGCCCTTACAGCTTCTTGTGCCATGACAACTTCTTCCGGCGTGACTTCTATTCGTTCTGCAATTTCATTAATTGTCGGCGTTCTGCCGAGCGTTTTCGATAACTCATCCTTCGCTTTCCTAACTTTATTGCCGGTTTCTTTAAGGGATCGACTCACTTTCACTGTTCCATCATCTCTAATGAAGCGCTGAATTTCCCCGATAATCATTGGTACCGCATAGGTGGAGAATTTCACATCGTAACTTAGATCGAACTTATCCACGGATTTTAACAAACCAATACAACCGATCTGAAACAGGTCATCCGCTTCATACCCTCTATTTAGAAATCGCTGCACAACGGACCAGACGAGACGCATATTCTTTTGAACAATGAGGTCTCTGGCTCCCTGGTCCCCATTCTGGCTTTGTTTAATCAATTCCTTCACTTCATCAGGCTTCAGTTGCGACTGCTTCCCTTTTCTAACCTCCACGTCCATATGCAGGTCCCCTTAATTACATAGCGCTTTATTTTTTGATAGATACTTCATTAAGTGAATGGTCGTACCCTGGCCACTTGCAGACTCCACTTTGACCTCATCCATAAAATTCTCCATAATTGTAAAGCCCATCCCTGATCGTTCTAGTTCAGGCTTTGTTGTAAACAAAGGTTGTCTTGCTTCCTCAAGGTCAAGAATTCCCATTCCATGGTCACGAATGGTTAAATTGACCGTGTCGTCATTTAACTCGACCGAAATGTAAACCTTCTCTTCAGAATTTTGCTCATATCCATGAATAATGGCATTTGTAACAGCTTCCGATACAACTGTCTTGATTTCAGTAAGTTCATCAACAGTTGGATCGAGCTGCGCAATAAAAGCTGCTACAGTTACACGAGCAAATGATTCATTTTGACTGAGCGCAGAGAACTCGATATCCATACGATTCCTCATTATGCCACCCCCAAAGTAGCGAGGGCATGCTGCTCATCAGCCTCAAGCCTCACAATTTTAAAGAGACCTGACATTTCAAATAATCTCTTAACAGGTGGAGAGATTGAACATACGACCATTTCTCCTCCAAAACTCTTCACTTTATTGTACCGCCCTAGAATAACACCGAGACCTGAACTATCCATGAATGAAAGACCTTCTAGACTTAGCACAATATGTTCAATTTTACGCTCTTCAATAATCGAATCTACCCTGTCTCTTAGTTCTTCTGATGTATGATGATCCAACTCTCCATCAAGACGAATCAAAAGAACGGGATGGCGCACTTCAAGATTGATCGAAAGACTCACGTCACATTCCTCCTCATGTTTGCTTGTGAGTTTTTTCTCTCTTTACAGGGTTAATTCCTTCTTCGTGACAAAACTAGTGAGATTTCGATGAAAGAGGTGATCACTTGACAGTTTGAGTAGGCGCTTTGGCGAACTGTGCAGCTGTTCGTTTCATCAGCTGCCACCAGGAAGCTTTTTGAATGTCTTTGGCTGCAATAACCGGAGATGTAGCTGTCACATGACCATCTATTTTCACAGACAACTCACCTACCTCTTCCCCTTTCTTAACAGGTGTTTCTATATTCTTATTGACTTTGATGCTTGTTGTAATTTTACCGTTTTCTTGCCCTTTCTTAAGAAGAACGGAAACTCGCTCAGATGTTACAACAGACATGGTAGGTTGATCTCCTTTATTTACCTTTACTTCTTTCACGATGTTGTTTCGATCGAATAACTTATGTGTTTTATATTGAGAAAATGCATAATCAAACAGTTTTGTAATATCTGCATTACGTACTTTTGGAGATGGAGCACCCATTACAACGGCCACCACTCGCATGTCATCTCTTTTCGCCGTTGCCGTAAGACAATACTTTGCTTCACTTGTAAATCCTGTCTTCAACCCATCTACACCAGGATAAAATTTAACAAGCTTATTAGTGTTAACGAGCCAGAATTTCTTATCTGTATCCTGCCTCAGGTAGTCTTCATATAATCCAGTATATTTTGTAATCAATTCATATTTAAGAAGCTCTTTAGCCATAAGGGCCATATCATTTGCAGTGGAATAATGACCTTCCGCTGGTAATCCAGTAGGATTTACAAAATGAGTGTTTTTGAGTCCCATTGATTTTGCCTTTGCATTCATCGAATTAACAAATTCTTCTTCCGAACCAGCGATCGCTTCAGCCATTGCTACCGAAGCATCATTACCGGAAGCAATTGCAATACCTTTTAACATATCGTTAACTGTCATTTCTTCCCCTGCCTCAAGAAAAATCTGTGAACCACCCATTGAAGCAGCATATTCACTTGCTCTAACTTTCTGATCGAGGCTTATTTTTCCACTTTCAATCGCTTCCATAATTAAGATCATGGTCATGATTTTAGTCATACTTGCAGGAGGAAGCTTTTTATCACTATCTTTTTCAAACAATACTTCACCTGTATCTCGCTCAATCAAAATAGCGGAAGAAGAATTCTCTGCGATTTTTAGCTTTGCTTCTTCTGCATGCGCAAAAGAAGGAACAATAAGAGTTACTCCCAGCAAGAAGGCGAGCGCTGTTGCAACAACTTTCATTGGTGATCCCTCCATTCTTAGTATTACAAGGATTTCCAACATCTTGGAAAAATATACGAATTCTATATCCTCTATTGATAATCGCATTCACTCTCCTTAAATCTTTTCACGGATGTATACACATGGACATGTTAATGAAGTAATTGATTATTGCCTTAATTACGCTCTGAGATGAAGATGTCACGTGAATGAGCCAAAAAGATAAGCTCACATAGCTAAACACATAAAAAAAAGAAGCCTCCCAAAAGAGACTTCTCAAGATACTATCTTTTTTTATTAGTTAATAACTTTATAAATTAGCTGTGGCTTTTCAGCAGCTTGCTTAGAAAGAGTATAAGCTTCATTAATTTTATCGATTGAGTTCTGAACGTCTTCTTCATCACTGTGAAGAACAACTAGTGCTTCGCCTTTCTCCACTTTATCGCCGACTTTTTTCTTCAGGGTGATCCCAACACCGTGATTAATTTGATCGTCTTTTGTCGCTCTTCCTGCACCAAGATACATAGCAGCAACACCAACAGATTCAGCATCAATTTCTGTTACATACCCATCTTGATGTGCCGAAACTTCAATATCATGCTTTGCCTGTGGAAGTTTAGAAAGATCATCAATGACGGATACATCCCCACCTTGAGCTTGAACGAGCGTTCTAAATGATTCAAACGCTTTTCCATTTTGAAGATTCTCTTCAAGTGTTTTATACGCCGTCTCAAAGTCATCGAAAGCACCAGCTATCACTGTCATATGTGAAGCAAGTTCTAGAGAAAGCAGGCGAAGATCCTCGATATTTTCTCCTTGAAGAACCTGACAAGCTTCTCGAACTTCATTTGCATTTCCTACTTCAAAACCAAGCGGCTGACTCATATCACTAATAACTGCCACAGTGTTTCGTCCAAGGTTGTTTCCGATGTTAACCATTTCTTTAGCAAGAGCTTCTGAGTCTTCAAGCTTCTTCATGAAAGCACCGGATCCGGTTTTGACATCAAGAACAATACCATCTGCTCCAGAAGCAAGCTTTTTACTCATGATAGATCCTGCGATCAATGGAATGGAATCCACAGTAGCTGTTACATCACGAAGCGCGTATAATTTTTTATCTGCTGGAGCGAGGTTCCCTGTCTGACCAGCTACAGAAAGTTTATGTGTATTCACATTATTCACAAATTCTTCTTTGGTCATCTCAATGTGAAATCCTTTAATAGACTCCAGCTTATCTAAAGTTCCACCGGTATGACCTAAACCTCGGCCAGACATTTTTGCAACTGGTACACCTACAGAAGCAACCAATGGACCAACGATAAAGGTTGTCTTATCCCCTACTCCTCCAGTTGAATGCTTGTCCACTTTATGACCCTCTATAGCAGATAGATCGATTGTTTCTCCAGACTCTACCATTGCTTGGGTAAGCATAGCTGTTTCATTAGACTTCATCCCATTAAAATAAATCGCCATCATTAAAGCTGACGCCTGGTAATCAGGGATGTCCCCCTTTGTATATCCTTCAATAAAGAAATTAATTTCTTCTTTTGTCAATTCATTTCCATTACGTTTTTTTTGAATAACATCAACCATTCTCATTCGAATAGCTCTCCCTTCTACTTTAACCCATTTTACTTACAATTGTTTTAACTAAAAGAAGGAAGTTTGCCTTTACCTTCTCTGTTGTTTCAATTACTTCGTCGTGGTGAAGTGGTTGATCCAGAATTCCGGCAGCCATATTTGAAATACAAGAGATACCAAGTACATCCATGCCCGCATGTCTGGCAATGATAACTTCTGGTACAGTTGACATTCCAACGGCGTCTCCACCTAGCGTTCTTAGCATTCTAACTTCTGCTGGGGTTTCATAAGTTGGTCCAGTATTTCCGACATATACTCCAGATTGTAGTTTCATTCCAAGTTCTGTTGCCGTATCTTGTGCTAAACGTTGAAGATCCATTGAATAAGCGGTAGACATATCCGGGAAACGTGGTCCAAACTCATTGCTATTTGGTCCAATTAATGGATTTGTTCCAAAGTTATTAATATGATCAGCAATAACCATTAAATCTCCAGGTTGGAACTCTTCATTTATACCACCTGCAGCATTCGTTACGATTACTTTAAGAATCCCAAGTTCTTTCATCACTCGAACGGGGAATGTTACTTTATCCATTGAATATCCTTCATAAAAGTGAAAACGCCCCTGCATGGCTGCTACTGCTTTTCCATTTAACGTTCCGAATACAAATTGTCCAGCGTGCCCTTCTACTGTTGAGACGGGAAAATTCGGAATGTCACTATAGGGGATTTGAACTGGGTTTTCAATTTCTTCAGCCAGTACACCAAGACCAGAACCTAAGATCAGCCCGATTTCTGGACGAAACTCTCCAACTTGACTTTGTATATAGGATGATGCATCTTGAATTTCTTGTTTAATTGTCATTTTCGTTCCTCCTCTTGATTCTTAAAGCTTTTTAAGAAAGCTTGTCCCGTGTTTTGGTAACGTTACATCAAAATTATCCGCAATAGTTGCTCCAATATCAGCAAATGTGTCACGAATACCGAGATCTACCGCTTCTTTTATCCCTTTATGGTAGGCAAGTAATGGAACATATTCACGTGTATGATCTGTTCCATGATGAATTGGATCATTCCCATGATCAGCTGTGATCAATAACAAATCATCTTCTTCCATTCGATCGAGAACTTCCTTTAATCTCTCGTCATACTCTTCTAGCGCTTCACCATAGCCTTGTGGGTCTCTTCTATGCCCATATAATGCATCAAAGTCCACGAGGTTCAGGAAGCTGATTCCTTCAAATTGCATTTGTTGAGTTTCAAGCAACTTATCCATACCGTCCATATTTGATTTCGTACGAAGAGACTTTGTTACACCTTCTTCGTCATAAATATCTGAAATCTTTCCGATTGCAATAACGTCTTTCTCATTGTCTTTTAATTCATTCATAACCGTATGTCCAAACGGCTTAAGCGCATAATCATGGCGATTGGAAGTGCGTTTAAAGTCGCCTGGCTCTCCTAGAAATGGTCTTGCGATTACTCGTCCAACCATATATTCTTCTGCTTTTGTCATTTCTCTTGCAATCTCACAAATATGATAAAGCTCATCCAATGGAACAACATCTTCATGGGCCGCAATTTGAAGAACTGAATCTGCAGAAGTATAAACAATAAGTGCACCGGTCTTTACGTGCTCTTCACCAAGTTCTACAAGAATTTCTGTCCCTGAAGCAGGTTTATTTCCAATGATTTTTCTTCCAGTTCTGCTTTCAAGCTCGGAGATGAGATCGTCAGGAAATCCATTAGGGAAGGTTCTAAAAGGCTGTTCTATGTGAAGGCCCATAATTTCCCAATGACCAGTCATCGTGTCTTTCCCATTCGAAGCTTCCATCATTTTAGTATAATGTGCCATTGGCTTATCTGCTTTACTAACCCCATTAAGTTCCCGAATGTTGCCAAGACCCAATTTCTCCATATTTGGCATCTTCAAACCATTCATATGATCTGCGATATGACCTAGAGTATCTGCACCTAGGTCGTCAAATTGATCAGCATCAGGAGCCTCACCAATACCCACCGAATCCATTACAACCAAAAATACTCTCTTAAATCGTTTTGTCATTATGATCCTCCTCATTCAATGTCTATCTATTGTTACTATTCCCTTCAAAAACAAAAAAACTCACGCATGAATGCGTTTACGAAAGCAGAAAAAAGAAAAAATCTGGCCAATGACCAGATCTCTTTCTGGAGAAAGCCTCCTATTAGGCCCTTGGATGGTAAGTTGAATAAATATCCTTCAACCTCGCTTTAGTTACATGTGTATAGATCTGTGTTGTTGAAATATCTGCATGTCCGAGAAGCTCCTGTACTGCTCTAAGGTCCGCTCCATTTTCAAGTAAGTGTGTTGCAAATGAATGTCTAAGTGTATGGGGGGTAAGAGGTTTTAAAATGTTAGCTTTCAATGCAAGCTTTTTAAGAATTTTCCAGAAACCTTGTCTCGATAGGCTTTCACCACGATGATTCAAGAAAAGCATTTCGTTTTTATTCTTCTTCATTAATTGCCCTCTACCTTCATCCAAATAAATGGTTAAGGCATCTCTTGCCATCTTACCTAAAGGCACAATTCGTTCTTTATTCCCCTTACCAATCGTTCGAATAAAACCCATTGTTAAATGAACATCTTCCATTTTCAAATCAATGAGTTCACTCACACGCAAACCTGTTGCATACAATACTTCAAGCATAGCGCGATCGCGTTTACCAAAAGGAGTCGAATAATCGGGTGCCTCTAGCAGCTGCTCTACTTCAGTTGTTGACAAAATCTTAGGTAGTTTCCGCTCTGTTTTTGGTGTTTCAATATGTACAGAGGGATCTTGATCCACTGCCTTTTCTCTAAGTAAAAATTGATGAAAGGCACGAATAGAAGCAATGTTTCGAGCAATTGTAGTAGATGCTTTTCCACTGTCTCTTAGCGTATAGAGATAATTAACAATATGCACACGTCGCACTTCATCCAAAGTGGAAATGTTCTCATTTTCTTTTATGTGTTTTAGATATTGAGCGAGATCTCGCCTGTATGCATCGAGAGTATTTTTGGACAGGCTCCGCTCAACTATCAAATAGTGCAAAAAATCCTGTACCTGATCTTCCATTGTAAACGCTCCTTATTCACCTGTCTGGTAAAACAAATTGAGCCTTTCAAGGAAAGTGTGTTGAATACCCGATTCCATTTGAATGACTTTCACTGCTTTTCCTTGTGGCACATCATACCGATGATAATTCTGGTACTCTTGATTTACCCAGAGAATGCCAAAGTAAAACAGTAATGTACAACCTGTGAACAATAAGAAAACTTTCATTGTATCTAAAACAAGCAATAAACCCCTTCTCAAACTAACGCACCTCCATCTCTAGTAAAAGATATGCCAGGGATAGAGAATTTTATACATCGTTAGGAGATACAGGTTCTTAAATGTCTTCTATTACAATTATGAATGATTAACGGCTTGCTCCGGCTGTTCTTTATCTTCCTGTCCTTGACAACGGTGACAGATCCCATGAAATGTAAGGCGATGATCTTTAATTTTAAAGTTCCAATCATTCTCAACTACCTTTTCTACATCACCAAGTAAATCATCTTGTATTTCATCTACTGCACCACACTCAATACAAACCAAGTGATGGTGAAAATGGGCAGCGCCTTCTTGCCTGAGGTCAAACCTTGAAACACCGTCACCAAAATTAATTTTATCAACGATTTTCAATTCAGCTAATAACTCAAGCGTTCGATATACAGTTGCTAATCCAATTTCAGGAGATTTTTCTTTTACTAAAAGATACACATCTTCAGCGCTTAAATGGTCTTCTTCGTTCTCAAGAAGTACCCGCACGGTTGCTTCTCGCTGGGGCGTTAACTTATAGCTTTGAGAATGAAGATGTTTCTTAATTCGATCGATTCTGCTTTCCATGTCCCATTTCCCTCCCTCGATCGATGCCATTTTCATTATAAGCAGTAGGGAAATCGGTGTCAAATTAAAATCATTATCAACCTAATGTTGTAATGATTTTAATTTGATAATGAATATAATTTACTTCATTTCCACTACGGCCTTTATCAATCCTGGTGATAAATAAGCTTCAAACCATGCTGCTAGACAAAGAAAACTTAGCGCACATATAACTAGTCCTGAAAACCTTAAGAATGGAGGAAGAATCGGTTCTATTCTGCGTTTCATAAATAATTGCCTCATCAGTCGAAGCGAAAAAGTTAGAGAAGCCGTTGCAACGATCACCATCGCGGGTACCGCTATAATATTCTGTGGAAAGACTGAAACAAATGCCAATAAGAAGCCTTTCCAGCTCATTTGATTCACAAGAAAACCTACTGTAAAACCAACAACTATCCCTTTTAGAAAGAGCATAATTAGTACAATTGGAAGACCAATAATCGTAAGTCCTAGAAGCCACATCAAACCAATATATTTGGCATAATGAGTTAAGCTTTGATGAAACATTTCAGATGATGTTGCGAACTGTCCATCTGATACCTGTCCAAAAAAACGCCCCAAGTATACAGCAAGATCTTCTTTTTGAGTGAAGCTTAGACTATTGACTATAACGGCTCCGAATACAATGCCCATGAGGAACAATACGGCAATAAATGTGTAAAGAGATAAATGATCTGATAGATGAGTTGATATCATTTGCTTCAGATGTCGGCTACGATTCATACGATTTCCTCCTTCATACGACCTTTGGTAAAGTCTATGAAATGGATTTTGAACGTATGACTGATCGATAGATTATCTCTTTTGGTTTACAACTTTACCGTATGTTCCACCCCCACCTTGTTCTAAAGTAAGCTGCCCATTCCTTGAAAGGACGATCATATGAGCGAGTGACTCTCCCACAACGCCGGTCAGATCACTCTCAGTCACCCGGTGAAGAATATTCATCTCCGTACTAAAAGAATCTAATAGACGCTCGAAAGTTTTTGGTCCAACCCCTGGTAGAAAGTCTAGAGGAACGTGATGTACATATGGAGGACGAACAGGGCACGTCGACGCTGAACTCAATTCTTGAATTCGATTCGCCACCCCTTTTATAATCTTCTTACTTCCGCATGAATCGCAAACCAACTGATTAACTGGAGAATTACATTTAGAGCATATGGTCTCATAATATTTACCTAATTTTGGGTCCAATCCAAAATTCGCTGCAATTTTCCGGTCATATTTGCCTTGTAATGCCTTTTTCCACTCAAGAAATGTGGGTTGTTTTAAATATAAGCATTGATATTCTCGAGCTATTTTTTGTGTGGAATGTGCGTCTGAATTCGTCAAAAATGGGTAACGATGAAGTTCTTCAATTTGGTCTGCCATCTGTGTGTTAGAAGAAAGACCTAATTCAATTCCATCAATATTGTTTAGGTCAAAAACTTCGCTTATTGACTGATGGACTCCCTTCCCAAATAGGCTCTTAAATGGTGTGAATATATGGGCAGGTATAAATAAACCATCAAGCTCTTTTGCCTTTTCTTGAATGACCTCCGCTCTTTCATATATGCGTTGAGAACTTAGAGTAATGTTCGTCATTCTAGCTCTTAGCCAATCTGAAAAATGTTTCATTTTAGTTAAATCAGGCAAATAAACTAGTACATGAATAGGACCCTGACATTTCTCATCATAGATTTCGATTTCGGTACCTAAAATGAGAGTGAGAGATTCAAACCGAATTCCACCCTCACTCAATTCATAACATTCACCCTTCTCCAAATAATCTTCTATCTCTTTCATAACTTCAGGAACGTGACAATCGATCACGCCCACCATATCAAGCCCTTTTCTTGCACTAGCTTCATTAAGGATATGAGATAGTGTTAACGTTTTTGAACCAGTTATCTTAACAGGTTTGTTCGTTCTAGTTCTCCCGATATGAATATGAAAATCTGCATAACATGATTTCATGTGATCACTTCAATTTCATTTGTAAATACATGAGAGCATAAGCGGTTTTAGCATCATGAATTTCTTGGCTTTCTACCATCTTTTCCATTTCTTCTATTGTTAAATGAAGAACATCAAGAAACTCATCTTCATCAGCCGATTGTTCTCCTTTTTTCTCTAATCCCTTTGCTACGTATAAATGAACAAGTTCATTTGCAAAACCAGGTGATGTGTAAAATGAAATCACTTTTTCAAGTGAGTCACACGTATATCCTGTCTCTTCTTCTAATTCACGAACTGCTGTAACTTCAGGTTTCTCCCCTGGTTCAAGTTTCCCAGCTGGGATTTCCACGATAGCTTTATCAAGGGCTTTACGATATTGTTTAACGGCTAAAATTTTATGATCGGGCGTCTCTGCAATAACCGCAACCGCACCAGGATGATCAATTAATTCACGCTTACTTTGTTTCCCATTTGGTAACTCAACATCTTCCACTCGTAAGTCTATAATTCGACCTTCGTAAATCGTTTCTGAATGCAAGGTCTTTTCATATAAATGGTCCATTTGTTCATCATCTCCTGGTTCTAAAAATTCAAATCGATACATAAAGTCTATCACATGAGACAGATAATAGGGAAAAGACTAAAACCATTAATGTATCGAACTATTTAGGAGGTTCTGTTTATGAAAGTCTATATTCAGCCAAACGGTGTCACAATGGTAGGAAAACCAAAGCAGATTCAGTTAATGATTAGACATTATATGAATCATTATGAAACGATTGAAGAATGGATTCAGGCTCCTGCTGTTCGAACTAAAGCACACCTAAGGTTAATACAATAAGAAAACAACAAGAAACGCTGCCATTAATGGCAGCGTTTCTTGTTTAACGAATCTCCGTTTTGAAAATATTTTTCATTTGCTCAAGGAATACGTTATGATGCTCGGTAAACGTTGCCATACACGATGAATGGGCAACTGTTCTAAATCCTCTTGCGTAAGCACCATAAGCAGTTAGAAAATCGCAAATATCTGTACATACTCCTGCTAGATGAACAGTTTCTACGCGACGTGATTTGAGTATTTCTTCCAGATTCGTTCCATAAAATGCATCATATTCTGGCTTAGGAACAAACGTGACATTCGAAAGCTCCTTATTGGATTCATACCACTGCTGTAATTCACCATATAACTTCTGTCCCCACGTTCCTCTTACATTATGTACGGGCCAGATATTAAAGTGATCATCCTCTTCTTCATGCTCATCCATACAAATCACAACTTCCTTGCCTTCCTCAATAAACGTTGTGGCAAGTGAAATAATGCTAGGAACAATCTCCTGTCCCTTCTTGCCTGAAGTAAGTCCTCCCTCATCATGAACAAAATCATTGCTCATATCAATAATTAAAAGCGCTTCTGTTGCCATTCTACCGCCTCCCATTATGTTTACTATAGCAGGTGTGTTATCAGGTAACAAGACATCGGAATCAGCATATGATTGGCATGAATCCTCCTATCACGATACACTTAATACAGGTTAAAAATGGGAGGTATGGAATGCAATGAAAACCAATCAACTCGGAAGCTCAAAACTGAACGTTAGCGAAATTGGATTAGGTACTATGTCACTTGGCACTGATCGAGAGAAAGGTATTTCGCTTATTCATGAGGCAATTGATAACGGCGTTACATTTATCGATACAGCTGATTTGTATGACTTCGGTCTAAATGAAGAAATAGTAGGAGAAGCCCTACGTGATCGACGGGATTCAGTCGTACTTGCTACGAAAGCAGGGAACCACTGGGAAGAAGGAAAAGAAGGCTGGTACTGGGATCCATCAAAAAAACATATTAAATCAGCACTAAAAGCTAGCTTAAAACGATTGAAAACAGATCACATTGATCTCTTTCAGCTACACGGTGGTACAATCGAGGACCCATTCGATGAAACCATTGAAGCTTTTGAAGAATTAAAACAAGAAGGATTAATTATCGAATATGGTATTTCAAGTATACGGCCAAATGTCATCCGAGAGTTTGTAAAAAAATCTTCTATCGCATCAGTTATGATGCAATACAGCATTCTTGATCGTAGACCCGAAGAAGAAATTCTAGATTATTTGCATGAAAACAACATCAGTGTCATTGCTAGGGGACCGCTTGCTAAAGGCATGTTAACTGATCGATATGAGGAAAAAGTAAAAGAAGACGGATTTCTCGACCATTCTAAATTCGACGTTCTTGAAACTGTTAAGCAAATTTCTGAAATAAAAGGGGATAAGCGCAATTTAACTCAAACATCACTAAAATATGCTCTTGCTCATCCCGCTGTAGCTACAGTAATTCCTGGAGCTAGTCGCAGTGAACAACTTCTCGCAAATATTACAGCACAAAATGCTCCAGACTTAACACCTGATGAAGTTCAGAAAATACGTGACGTTTCAAAAGTGAATGTGTACGATAAGCATCGGTAATTAAATAAAGAGCGCAGTCAAATGACTGCGCTCTTTCCTTCTCTTTTCATAAATTAAAAGGCATCTAATATTGGATCGCTAATAATAATATCCGGTTCTGTTGAAGCTTGAATTTGCTCAATGCTATAGCCAATGGCAACTTCTTTTAACACAAGCCCTTCATCCGTTATGTCAAAAACAGCCCGATCCGTAATGATTCGATTAACAACGCCTTGACCTGTTAGGGGGAGGGTACAAGAATTCAAAATTTTCGGGTCTCCGTTTTTGTTCACATGATCCATAATGACAACAATCCTTTTCGCCCCATGCACAAGATCCATGGCCCCACCCATACCTTTAATCATCTTTCCAGGTATCATCCAATTAGCGAGATCACCATCTTTTGAGACTTCCATTCCGCCTAGTATCGCAACATCAATATGTCCTCCACGAATCATCGCAAAAGACTCTGCACTATCAAAATAGGATGCTCCTTGCATCGCTGTAACTGTTTCTTTCCCGGCGTTAATAAGATCAGGATCAACTTCACCTTCAGTTGGATAAGGTCCGATTCCAAGAAGGCCATTTTCCGATTGAAGCACTATTTTTTTGCCTTCTGGTATATAGTTAGCTACCATCGTAGGCATTCCAATTCCTAGATTCACATAAAAACCATCCAGAATTTCTATTTCAGCACGTCTTGCAATCTTTTCACGAACTGCTGCTTTATCTACTTTCACCATTATGATCCTCCTATCGCGTTGTTAATCGCTCAATCTTCTTTTCCTGCTCACCCACAATAACCTTTTGAATATAAATACTTGGAGTATGAATTTGATCAGGGGATAACTCTCCTACACCTACTAATTCCTCTACCTCAGCTATGGTCACTTTACCTGCTGCAGCAATCATAGGATTAAAATTGCGTGCCGTTTTGCTATAGACCAAGTTCCCCATTATGTCCCCTTTCCACGCACGAACAAATGAGAAATCTGCCTGAATGGCTTCTTCAAGCAAGTACTCTTTACCATTGAATACTCTGACTTCTTTTCCTTCTGCTATCGGTGTTCCCACGCCAGCTGGAGTATAGAACGCTGGAATGCCAGCACCGCCTGCCCTTATTCTCTCTGCTAGCGTTCCTTGAGGAATGAGCTCAACTTCTAATTCACCGGATAACACCTGTCTTTCAAATTCTTTATTTTCTCCAACATAGGAACCTACCATTTTTTTTATTTGTCTGTTTTTAAGGAGCAATCCCAGGCCCCAGTCATCAACTCCACAGTTGTTCGATATGACTGTTAAGTCCTTTGTTCCTTTCTCTTTTAATGCAAGAATTAAATTTTCTGGTATACCTACAAGGCCAAACCCACCAACTAGAATCGTTGCTCCATCTTGAATGTCTTGTACGGCTTCTTCAAACGTATCAAGTACTGGCTTCATTTATTTAAACCTCCATATCTTTTTTAAGTTCGTTCAACGATTGTTGCTACGCCCTGTCCTCCACCAATGCAAAGCGTAGCCAGACCAAACCGCTCATTTCTACGTTTCATTTCATGTAGTAGGGTTACTAAGATTCGAGTACCACTTGCGCCAATCGGATGACCAAGAGCGATCGCCCCACCGTTCACGTTCAAGATTTCTTCATTAAAATCAAGGTCTCTTCCAACGGCAAGAGATTGAGCAGCAAAAGCCTCATTTGCTTCCACTAGATTCATTTGATTCATTGAAAGTCCAGCACGTTCAAGTGCTTTCTTCGTAGCAGGAACAGGACCTAACCCCATTACGCTTGGATCTACACCTCCACTTGCATTCGAGCGAATAACAGCAAGGTATTCTATTCCAAGTTCATCAGCCTTTTCTTTACTCATTAAAACAACAGCGGCTGCGCCATCGTTAATACCAGAAGCGTTTCCTGCTGTAACCCCACCGTTTTTCTTAAAAGCTGGGCGTAACTTTGCAAGTTTATCAGCCGTTGTTCCTGGTTTAACGTATTCATCGGTATCAAATAAAAGAGGGTCACCTTTTCGCTGCGGAATAGAAACCGGGAGAATCTCTTCTTTAAAACGCCCCTCTTCAATTGCAGCCTGTGCTTTTTGTTGACTCCATGCAGCAAATTCATCCATTTCTTCTCTTGTTAGCTGATAATGATCGCACAGGTTCTCAGCAGTAACACCCATATGATAATCGTTAAATGCGCACCATAATCCATCTTGAATCATGCTATCCACCATCTTTTGGTCACCCATTCGTAAGCCTTCTCGTGCTCCGTTTAATAAATAAGGTGCCTGACTCATGTTCTCCATCCCACCAGCGACAACAATATCTTGATCGCCAAGCATAATAGATTGAGCTCCTAGATGAACGGTTTTCAATCCTGAACCACATACTTTATTGATTGTCATCGCAGGAGTTGAAACTGGGATTCCCGCTTTAATCGCAGCCTGACGTGCAGGATTTTGTCCGAGACCCGCTTGTAGAACGTTTCCCATAATGACTTCTTCCACCTGATCTATTGATAAGTCAGCTTTTTCGATCGCTCCCTTAATGACAGCGGCCCCAAGTTCTGTAGCTGATATAGATTTTAGTGAACCATTAAATGAACCTACCGGCGTTCTGACAGCGCTTACAATTACAACATCTCGACTCATTTCGATTTCCTCCTTATGTATCTATGACTCTCTTCTACATAATTCTTACTTAATTCAAAAAACTCCTTCCTCCAAGCGAGAATTTCCATTATTCAAACGATTATCTTGCAAGACTTCCGATCCTTTGTTTTAATTAAAGATAGCGCTTACAAAGAAAGGTGATGAATGTTTTGCTACCACAACATGCAACAATCATTGAAGTTGGTCCAAGAGATGGACTTCAAAATGAACTAAATCAGATCAAAACAAATGATAAAATCCGTTTCATCAAAGCCTTAAAAACAGCCGGAATGAAAGAAATGGAGATTACCTCATTCGTATCACCTAAATGGGTTCCCCAAATGAAAGATGCCAGTGAAATAGTAAGTACTTGCCTTGACGGTACAAGAAACTTCGTCTTAGCCCCTAACCGTAAAGGGGTCGAGAGGATTAAAGAAACGAACGTGAAATCGATAGCACTTTTTGCTGGTGTTAGTAACTCCTTTAATCAAAAGAATAGCAATAAAGAGACAAAGGATCTACTCAATGAGCTAATTCCTTTAGTCAAAGAATTAAAAGCAGAAGGTTATTTCGTTCGTGCATGCATCTCTACTGCTTTCTATTGTCCATATGAAGGAAAAATAAAAGTAAATGATGCGGTTGACGTTTGCCGTCAATTTGTTGATGCAGGCGTAGATGAATTGAGCGTAGCAGATACTATTGGAATGGCCACTCCTGATGAATCACACAACCTTTTTAGCCAACTTGTAAAAGAATTACCGTCAACATTGTTAACAGCTCATTTCCACGATACAAGGGGTATGGCACTTGCTAACATCTATGCATGTCTCCAAGCTGGAATTTCAAGATTTGATACGTCAGCTGGCGGACTTGGCGGCTGCCCTTTCGCCAAAGGAGCGACAGGCAACGTTGCAACAGAAAGTGTTGTCTATATGTTGGAGAGAATGGGTATCAAAACAGGTATTGATCTAGAAAAACTAATGAGAGCTATTGATGAGATTGAGCCTCACCTATCAAGATCCATCCTAACACCTTATCGAACGTTATATAATAAAGAAAAGGAAGCTTCCATAAAGTAGACATATAAATATTATGGTAAACTAAATAAAATAAGCACACAGACGTGTGCTTATTTTATCCTTTTACTATAGTTAAAATAATACTATAGATTAGAGCTAGAACTAGTCCACCGATAACCGTAATTCGATCCATCTTTTGACCTTTAAATAAATTCAAAACTCCCTTTACGATCATAAATACTACGAAAAAAATAACAAAATACATCAAAAACGTCACTCTAGTAAATCCCCCTAATCGTTATCCTTTGTTTATATATCGCATTCTCGGGTTAATGATTTCACTATCACTTTTAAGCATAAAACACTGGTGTTTCGGAAGAAAATCAATTTTCATTTCTTTATCAAAAAACACTTTATATTGTTTCTGAATCAATACAGGTCTGAAATTTGACTCAAGCGTCATATTAAAATCACCCTGAGCGGAATCATTTACTAATTGCGTAACACCGTTCACTACACACCCGCAATCTTCGATGTCATAATGTAACTTCATATAACCCTCAGAATCATGTTCTAATTTCTCGATCGCTTGATCTGTGAAAGTCACTCTCATGTTATCTCTCCTCTCCACTATCTTCTATAATAACGTCTATAAACTCAATAGCCCAGTCACACCACTCAATCCAGGTTTTCATCTGACGCCTACCGTATTCAAGCGTAAGGTATTCCCCCAGACGATCTTTCTCTATTCTATGATCAACTGCATTTTCTTCTTTCCAGCTGTTCATATGATCAAGCACCATTTGGTGATGCTCTTTACTCTCTTTTAGGAATTGGATCGCTTCTTCTTTTGGAATAAGATGAAATAAAGAAACACGCATCAATTGTTCGTTTTTCATTTTTGGTGGGTCTACAGTATGATGAGCAAGCCATTCAATGAGAAGACGGTACCCTTTATCTTCAATAGAATAGATCTTTTTATCTGGAAGATCTAACTGCGGAACAATTTCAAAGCTTACTAGCTTCTCTTTCTCCATCTTTCCAAGTTCACGATAAATTTGTGTATGATGCGCAGACCAAAAATGGATCATCGTTTCTCTAAATTGTTGTGTTAGCTCATATCCGGTTGATGGTTTCTTTGTGAGTAATCCAAGAAGAGCATATCGTAAAGCCATATCATCATTTCCTTTTCAGCAATTTGCTTCTTCTCCATTATAAACGTCTTTACAATATCTTTGCACATTTGAAGTTGCAAATCCACATTTGACAATTAATTTGAATTTTATTTTATCAGAAATGATAAGAAAAACCACCGCCGATCATATGCTTATACATTGCTTAAGATGAAATTTGATAAAATACCGGACAAATCAAAAAAGCAGGCTGTCTATTTCGACTGCCTGCTTTTTCGATGGTTTAAACTATTCTTTCGTATTGATATTTAGTAATCCTTCCGCTGTTTTTCGTGTCTCGTTGCCAAAAGAATCTTTCACTTTCACTTCGATCTCAGCACCTTCAGCCACCACATTCGAAGTAGCTGTCCAGTAACCGACATAATGCCCTTCTGATACTTCCATCATTGGAAATTCAGTCATACTTGAAGGCATCATCGTTGGATTCACTAGCGGCATACGAATTGAGAAAGTAGCCTTTATTCCTGGAGAGCTATCGAATTCAATTTTCACTGATTCTCCCGCTTGAAGATCTTTATTTTGATCTGGTTTTAATTGATTAATGACCAATTCTTCTTGCTGGGAATAAACTTTGATCGACTTTTTCGTTTTATTTCCTGCTTTGTCTTTCGCCACTACTTTTATAATGTTCTCACCTTGCTCGAGCAGCATCCGATGTGAAAATGCACCATCTTCTACTTTCGCTTTCGTTCCGTTAACCTTTACCCAAGCAAGATTTTCATCATGAACGTCACCTTTAACTGTTACGGATCCTTTATTTGTTTTCCAGTCATCTTTAGGAGATGTGATCGTTAATTCCGGTTTCGTTTGATCTAAAGTGACCATAACAGCATCAGATTCTCCCGTCATCCCACGATCAGTCGATGCACGAGCTGTTAACTGATTTTCACCATCGCTCAATTGGATTTCTGTTGTAAAATTACCTTCTTCATTAGAAGTTGTGACAGCTTCTTCTTCGCCATTTTTCATAACATGAACGTCTGTCATTGGTGCCGTTTCACCGTCAACTTCAATGCTATTCTTGTTTGTATATGAACCGTCTTTTGGAGATGTAATCATTGGTGCTGTTAGTTCATAATCAACGACTGCACGGATCATATAGTTCCCTTCTTCTTCAGGAGCCTTCGACCATGCGCCGCTAACATATTGAAAGCTTCGGTCGACATATTCCCCGTCTTCATCTGTTGCAAGACCCGGAGCATTTGGATTGGCATCAGCTTGAATATAAGTGAGATAAAAATCACCTTCTACGATCACTCCTTGATCAGACAGATCAACCATCGTCCATTCGCCATTTCGAAGAGCAGTCGCGTCAATTGGACCAGCGAGTTTCTTACCTGGTGCTCCATCCGGACCTGATGCATCATGAATTTCGACTTTAAAATTTGTGCCGCCTGGATTTGGCCATTCCGTATTCCAGAATCTAAATAACCCTCCAGTCACAAGCGCACGTTCTTGACCTTCTGCTAGCGACATTTTCACAGCCCAACCGTTCCCAGCATCATAGAACGCTCTTGCGTTCTCAGCAGTACCATCGTCATACCCGATTTCCCCTGCATATCCGATGAATGGGGAAAGATCAGCATTCTGTACAACGGTCTCGTTCGCTTCCACAGTGACGTTAAATGTTTCGCTATAGTAACCGGCCGCAAGAACTTTTAACGTATACTCCCCTTCATAACCTGTTACTGAATAATGTCCTTCTTCATCCGTTTGCACGGGTGCTATAGCAGCATCTTCTACTAATAAAACAGTTGCATCTTGGATTGGCTCTCCTGTTTCACTATTCGTGACTGTTCCTTCGATTTCTCCCTCTGGTATCGCTTCTAATGTGAAGTCAGCTTCTGTCACTTCATCATCTACGATCGTCACTTCCTGAGTCTCTGACTGGTAGCCATATGCTTCTGCAATAGCTGTGTAGTCCCCTGCTGCATGAGTCATGGAATAGCTCCCATCTTCCAAGTTCGTTGTTGCAGAGCGCCCTGTCTCAAGAATAGAAACTTCTGCTTGAAGCGGCAGAGCTTGAGGCGTAGGTGATGGTTTCTCTTGAACTGGATTTACAACAAGCGGTGAAGGTTTTAACTTGTCAGGATTGACTTTTTCTTTCGCTTTGGCACTAGCAGATTTTTCATCAGGCTGAATAGAAACTTTCGCGCTCTTTTTCTTAGCGGCGACTTCCATCGGCTCTGCTGATAAACTTACATCGTCAATATACCAGCCCTGCTTCATCACGCTACCATCCGTCTCGACGTGGAAAGCTAAATAAATCCGCTGATTTTCATAGGCAGATAGATCAACCTCTTCACTCACCCATTCATTAGAAAGATTATTATACTCCGCAAGAGCTTCCCAATTTTCCTGATCGGTTGAAACGAAGAGATGACCATAATCATAGTTTCTTTCAAGTTCATACCATTGATTGAATTGAAGATAAGCCTCACCTTCTGGTAAATCGATAGGAGGCATCATCAGCGTCATGTTAGCACTGTTGTCATATGCTCCATCAAGGTTGGTTCCATAAACCTTTTCTCCAGAGTAAGCTTCAGGACCAACCGTTGGCGTCCCCCACTCCCATGAATTATTTTCTCCCCAGCTCATCCATCCAGCTGGCTCTGATTCAAAGTCCGTTTCGTAACCTGTTGAGATTCCAGGAATAATTTCCACCTGATATTCGTCCGTTGTGACAACATGCCCGCCATAGTCTTCGATTTTAAACCTGTAACTAACGGAAGGTTCACTGACGGCGTCACCTGGAATAATAGCTTGATAGGATCCAGAAAGATAGTTCCCATCAACTCTTGTTGCTTCAGTTGACGTCCACTCTCCGTTATGATCATATTCAAGCTCTACACTCGTTACGCTCACATTATCTGTCGCTGTGACGGTAAGAGGAAATTCCATCTGAGCATAAGCTTCTGCAGGAGCATCGTGTTGATACGTGGGCTCTTCTTCATCGCTTCCTTCTTTCATCACATCACCCTCT
Source organism: Anaerobacillus sp. QJM3NY_17 (assembly GCF_056173665.1). Classification (NCBI taxonomy): domain Bacteria; kingdom Bacillati; phylum Bacillota; class Bacilli; order Caryophanales; family Bacillaceae; genus Anaerobacillus; species Anaerobacillus sp. QJM3NY_17. Next base: position 2,570,961 of record NZ_CM149685.1, read on the forward strand.
AATGTACCGAGCCCACTCATAACAGAAGAAACAGCGTCAAATGCATTCACTAATCCATAACCGTAACCATTATTCGGAGAATCTGGGAATTCATCGTCTGTAAGTGGTGTGACGGTGTTTAAAAAGATGTCTTCTATATCATCAACCGTCAACGATGGATCTGCTTGACGAAGGAGAGCAGCGATCGCTGATACGTGTGGCCCAGCCATCGACGTACCATTCCACCCTCCTTCATAGCTACTCCCTGGTACCGCAGAACGGATATTAACTCCAGGAGCTGAAACGTCAGGTTTTATTTCATCATATGGGGATGGTCCCTGTAGAGAGAAACTTCCAAGAGCATCATTGATATCTGTAGCTCCCGTAGCAAATGACTCAGGATAATTTGCTGGTGTTGCGATTGACTCCGGACCTCCGGGATTAAATAGTGTTGTATTACCCGCAGAAAATTCTGGGAATATATCTGCATTTCGCCAATTTTGAACCATTGGGCGATACCATTCGTCAAGCCCAGGTCCGCCTCCCCAAGAATTGTTCACGACATCAGGAGCCTTCTCAGGGTGTGGATTGCCTTCTGCATCCTTAGGAGCAATAATCCATTCTCCTGCTTCAAGAAGATCGATATCTGTTCCACCGTCTTCGCTAAAAGCTTTTACCGCTATCCATTTTGCCCCAGGAGCGACGCCAATCTCATTCGAACCATCCGGTTCAGCGCCAACCATAGTTCCCATTGTATGAGTCCCATGTGCGAGATCATCATATGGGGCGGCTTCTCCGCTTACAGCGTCAAACCAGTTAAATTCATGATCTACTCCTTCAGAACTATATCCTCGATACTGTTCCATAAGAGCGGGATGATCCCACTGAACACCGGTATCAATGTTAGCGATCACCGTCCCTGCCCCATCAATTCCCATATCCCATACTTCAGGAGCACCTACTCGATCAATATTCCACTCAATTGAGTTCGTATCTGCAGTCGTTTTAGCCTTAGTTTTCGTTTTATCTGGAATTGGCTGAATCTGCCTGATCTCGTTAGGAAGTATTTTATCCACTTCAGGAAATGATGCTAGTTGGTTCATCACTTTTTTTGTTGCTGTTACTGCCATACCGTTTACGATGTAAAATGATTTTATGTCTTCTGCATTGCCTTTTTTCTCTTGTTGTTCTAAGTATGTGGACACAGAGTGTTGTGTTTCAATAGACGTAGCTCTTAACGCATTAACAACAGCTGATCGCTTAGTGATTTCAGCTTGAAAGGAAGTTAAGTTGTTTTTCTTAGCCTTTTCTTCAGCTTCTTTCGCAACCTTTGTCGTATCAGCTTGTTCTGCAAATTTAATCAAGAACGTTACTTTTTCGTTCTTCTCAAATGCTTTCGCTACCTTCTGATCAACGCGTTTCACTTCATCATTCATGGATACAGAAGAATCACTTTTCGCGTTCACTTGCATCGCTGGTTGTATGAAGCTCGTGATGAGGAGAATAAAACAAGCAAAAAGAGCTACGATTTTACGTTTGCTTCGTTTTCTCAAATTTCTTCCTCCCTAATTATTAGTTTTGTGTTTACACTCTGCCCTCCTTTTGTATTGCCGGGTTCACTTAATATGCTATACCAGGATTTGTCACAACCCAAACAAAAATGACGAAATTTTCAGAAAATGATTCAATTCTCTCAAAGTACTTTTAATATAAAAAAATGACGATTGTCCTGCTTCTGAATCATTTTGATGAGTAATATCGTTTTTTAATAGTCTTTAGGGGTTAAGGACTATAGAAGCATCGATTCTTACTCAAGTAATTTACTTATGACAAAGTCCCTAAAATTCGCTTTTATATCTTTCGGATGTCAGCATAAAGGAGGAGTTTGTTCAAATAGCCTTTTATCGAAATGCCAAAAAAATTGAAAAGCCACTCCAATTTGTCATTTTTCGCTAGCAATCGTTTCGTCAACCCCTCTTTTTTCAGCACAAATATCCGACAGAATTTGCTCACCTCCACTCATAAAGTCGCGGTCTTTATGTATGAATTAATGAAGATTACACCTATATGGTTTATCCACAAACTACATTAACTTATAGTTTTGATGCTCGATTTTGGCTCATTCGAGTGCAATTTTAATCACAGAGCGTACATGAGCCAGAAATCCGCAACGTTTATTACCGTCCTCTTCATGAAAAAACTCTCTTTCTTTAAGAAAGAGAGTTTTTTCATGAAGAGGACCCATTAAAGTCCTATTATAATACACCGGGCGTTACTCAAACATTCGTCTTGTAAGTGTTCATAAACTTTTGATCAATTCTATTTTTTAATTTCCATGAGAGAGGATGGTGAAGAACTATTCTCCCATATAACAGTAATCCCTGTTTCTGACCAGTAGAAAGAATCGATAAGTATGCATTCTTAGGTTGGAAACGCCGTCCATTCGCATCATTCAGAAACCCCTTAATGTTTGCCCAAAGGATATCTGATTGTCGCACGGCTACTACACCGGCTTTAGGAAGGTCCGGATACTGGCGGATAGAAGCACAATCTCCTGCCGCAAAAATGGCCGGATACTCCTTCACTTGTAGTGTATCTTCTACAAGTAAATAACCCGCTTCATCAACTGGTAATTGAGATGTTCGAAATATACCTGGAGCTTTTGGTCCAGTTAACCATAGCACTTCATCATAAGCAATTTGATTACCAGTTGTTGTGATAATCTGACTTGACGTTACATTTGCCACTTTTTCTTGCAAATAAAGTGGCAAGCTTTTACCTTGCATAATTTGCTTGATTTTTTCCTGCGCTTTAGCAGAAGTATTTTCTAACAATGGTGAATGAGAAATTAATGCCACCGGTTTTTTATCCTCAAGTTTTCTTTTTGCAGTGAGAGCTAAAGCCATTTCAACACCTGCAGCGCCACCCCCTACAACGACAGGGGTTTCTGCCGCCTGCATTGCCTTCGCGACTTCCTCGATACGATAGTTAGGTTTGATGCGGAGAGCATGCTTTCTAGCGCCAGGTACGTCAATTCCGGCTGTTAATGAGCCGATATCTACGGAAAGAACATCATATGAGAGAATATCGCCCTTTTCCGTTAACACAACTTTTGCTTTAGCATCTATAGATAACGCTGCACCCTCCGTAAAATGAATGCCTGCCGCTTTTGCTAATGTTGGAATATGTATTCGCATATCTTCTTTGTTATATAGCCCTTCAAGATAGCCTGAGAACATTCCAGAATAATATTGATACTCCGATGGAGAAATGAGTGTCACCTCATGCTCTCCATTTTCTTCCTGAAGTTTCTTCATTATGTGAAGGTGAGCATGTCCCGCTCCAATTAACAACAGTTTCTTCAACCTTCTCCTCCTTTAATTCTTTATCGAACCCATTTAATGTATTTTTCTGACACCTTCGGAAGCCAACCATCAAATAATTTTTCTCTCCAGAATAAATCAGCGGCTTGATTTAGGATAGCACCTTTCGTTGGGTATGGGTGAATAACTGTAGAAATGTCTCCGATTTTATGACCATGTTCTTTCGCAAAAACAATTTCTTGCATCCAGCTTCCAGCATCTTCACCAACAGCATGAGCACCTAGAATATGCCCTTTCATGTCTGTAATGACCTTTAAAAGTCCATTTTTTTTGCGCTCAGCTATAAATCGATCGACATCTTCCGTACCAACCTTGAAAACGCGAATTTGATCGCCATGTTTCTCTTTCGCTTCTTTCTCAGTCATTCCAAGGTGAAAGACCTCAGGATCTATATAGGTAACCCATGGAACGTTCTCATAGTTTACTTTTCTCTTTAATCCAAACACTGCGTTTTGTACAATAAGTTTCCCTTCCATACCAGCTCCATGTGTAAAAGGAAAGGCACCATTCACATCACCAATTGCATAGATGTGGGATTGGCTAGATTGTAATGATGCATTAACTTTAATAAATCCATTGTCCTCATCTACTGAGGCCGCTTCTAAATTCAATTTATCTGTATTAGGCTTTCTACCAGTTGAAAACATAATCATTTCTGATTGGATAGTTTTCTCTTCGCCATTCTCTATATACGCCACAACTTTATAACCGTTTTCCTCTTTAATCTCTTTTACTTCTGCTTTAAAAATAAATGAAAGTTCTTTCTCCAATTCCTTCGTAGCAATTGGAATAATATCATGGTCTTCTTTTTTCAAAATGGTCTCAGAGGTTTCTAATATAGTTACATTTGAGCCGAATCTTGAGAGAGATTGAGCAAGCTCAAGTCCAACAGGACCGCCACCTATAAAAACGATGCTTTCAGGCAAATGGTCTAAATTGAAAATTGATTCATTCGTAATATAAGAAACATGTTCCACTCCGTCAATTGGGGGAACTTTCGGGCTTGATCCTGTGGAAATCACAATACGTTTCCCTTTGATGGGGTTCTTGCCATCAATGAGGACTGTATGACTATCTTTAAATGAACCTTTGCCTCGATAAATATCTACCCCTAATTTCTCAAAGCGCTCATCACTATCAATTTCTTGAATTTCACTAATCGCTTCTTTCACGCGATCTATAGCACGACTAAAGAGCACTTCGCCGCTCACCGTAAGGCCAAATTCTTTTGCCCCCTTGTAGACAGCATGAACTTCTTTAGCAGCTGTAATAAAAGCCTTTGATGGGACACACCCATAATGAAGACAGTCACCACCTAAACCTGGCTGATCATCGATTAAGGCCACATTTGCTCCCATATTGGCTGCACCAGATGCAGCAGTCAGTCCACCAGAACCCCCGCCTATTACAATTAGATCATATTCTATCATTCGTCCCATCTCCTCTATCCTAATATCCTTTTGGCTTCTGCTAGTCTTTGAAAAGCAGTGAATAGTTCAATTGCTACAAACGCTAGTGTCAAGATAACTAAAAAGTTGTGAAACAAAATCATTGCTGTAAAGAGAAGAAAACCTTCTGTTCTCTCCGCAGCTCCCGCTTGATAATAGAATGATTTGATGCCTTTTTTCTCTGACACAGCACCTACTGTAAGGAAGATCGTCATGGCAAAAATGATGGAAGTACTTAATAATAACAAGGCCCACATCGCTTCAGGAAACCTAAAAGCAAGCCCTAATATGACACTAATTTCAACAACGCGATCAAAACTCACATCCAATACGGTGCCAAAAGCAGATGGCTTTGTTTTACGTGCCATTGTTCCATCAACAGCATCAAGAAAACCAGAAGCCCATAAAACGATAACCGCCCAAACGTAATAATCAAAATAAATAAATATCCCCGATGAAATGCCAATAATGAATGAAATAACCGTTACTTGATTAGCTGTAAGACCTAATCGAAGCAGCGATTCTGAGGTGCGATCCATTAGAGGCTGAACATATTTCCTTGCATGAGTGTCAAGCACGACAGCACCGTCCTTATTTCAGTTCTTCTTCAACAGAAGGTCCGAATGCTTTTCTGCGAATATATAGACTTACGATAAGTAATAGTAGTAATACGGCAGCAGCAATAATGACCGATGATAAATTATTTGATAAAAAACTTGCCCCCAGAAAATTCAATGCAATGGCACCTGGTAACATCCCCAGCAGCGTTGCTAAATAGTATTTCCTCCGATTCACATTAGAAACCCCACAAACATAGCTAACTAAATCAAAATGAAGAAAAGGAACGAGACGTAACAAGAGTACATAAAGAAAACCCTTTTCTGATAATCGTTTCTCAAGGTTTTCTCCCTTCCGCTTCCATGATTTCGGTAGAATGTTCATTCCTAATTTTCTTGCTAATGAAAAGAAAAGAAGAGCTCCTGTTGAACCACCTACCACCGCTAGAACTGTACCAAGTAGAGGCCCGAATACTAAGCCACCACTGATCGAAATGATCGATGTGGGAAAGAGCACAAAGGGTCTACCAATACAAATAAGCAAGAAAATGAGCGGAGCATAAAAGCCGAATGATGAAATCCAACCACGAATGTGAGAGGGTCTAAAATCAAATACATATTGATTAAGTAAGTAAATAACAATGATAAGTGCCGTCAACGATAATCCTTTTAGAAGTGTTTTAACAGTCATTGGGCAAGACCCCATTGATCTTTCTGATTGGGATATTCTTTCATGTCTTCCCTCTTAGCACTTAATAGAACTTCTTGACCCGCAACTAAACGACTGTCTGACATGACAAGAATACTTCCCTGTGCCCAGGATATACGATAGCATTCTATGTTGTTTTTTACTGTAACCGCGCTTACCTTTCCTGAAACAAAGGTACAATCCTGGTTACTTTCTTTATCTTGCACAGAAATGGCTTTTAATTTACTAAGCGGAATAAACCCTTCTTCTAGAGCTAATCCTTCTCCAATAATTTTAGCGCTCTCCATAGATGAAGGATTCGTGACAACATCATAAGGATGACCGATTTGGATGAATCTCCCCTCATACATAACAGCAAGCCTATCACCCATTTCGATAGCTTCGTCACGGTCGTGAGTAATAAACAGTGAAGTAATCCCTTCTTCTTTTAATAAATCCTTCACCTCACTACGAAGTGATTCTCGTAGTGCAGCATCAAGTGAGCTAAACGGCTCATCTAATAAAAGAAGATCTGGTTTCAGCACAAGCGCTCTTGCAAGTGATACTCTCTGCTTTTGACCACCTGATAATTCATGAGGAAAGGTATCTTTCCATTTAGACAGCTTTACTTTATTTAACATTTGTTCAGCTTGCCTAACGCGTTCGTTTTTTGATACTTTTTTTCTTTTCAAACCATAAGTTACGTTTTCTAGTACTGTTAAATGAGGAAATAGTAATGAATCCTGAAACATCAAAACGACCGAACGATCTTCTGGTTTCAGCCTTACAATTGATTTTTCTCTTAAGTAAATGTCTCCTTCATTTAGTGCTTCCAAACCAGCAATACACCTGAGGAGTGTACTCTTACCGCATCCTGATGGTCCTACTACTGTAAAATGCTCACCTTCTTCTAAATGAAACGAAAGGTTCTGCAAGATGGATGTATTTGAAAATTTCTTATTAAGATTTCTGCATTGCAATAGCTGGTTCAAAACAATCTTCCTTTCAAACGCGATTAACAGCTCGAATAACCAGCCTCAACATAACTTCCACCAGGCCAATAAATAGAAGGGGTAGCAAAGCAAAAAGTATTGAAAATCCTGCAATAACTGCTTCATTCGAACTTGAAAAATAGGGATAATATAATAATGGGAGGGTGATCACTGTACCTCCCCCAATAATTGCTGTAAGCGCATATTGTCCTAAAGATATAACAAAAGTTAATAACATTAAGCTTCGAATACTTGGAAGTAATAAAGGTAGGGCTACTGTCAAAAAGCGCGTCAACGGACCGGCTCCTAGTACAGCAGCCTGCTCATTTAGACTACTTCCCATTCTCTCATAGCCTGCCCTCATGACACGAATGGCATAAGGTAGCGTAGGAATCAAATGAACAATGACAACGCCTATCATCTTATCTGCTAAGCCAAATTGTATCATCGTAAATTGAAGCCCCATTGCGAGTAAAATGCCAGGTATTAAAATAGGGGATAGCAATAGTCCCTCAATAATGGATTTTCCTTTAAACGTATAGTGAGAAAGAGCCCTGGCCGCTGGTATCGCGAGCAAAATATTTAATATTACAACTAGAAGAGCAATCTTGAACGTTGTAACAATTGATTCGATTAATGAAGGATCTTTCATAATGCTACGCCACGCATCCAAACTTAGTTCGTTTGGAAATAACGCAGGCCACCTCCACCCTTCGGAGACGCTTTTCATTCCTATTGTTACAAAAGGTAGGATGAATAAAATAATAAACAAAACAAACACGAAACTAGTTGCTAACTCTCTTTTCCCTAAACGCTTCAAAAATAACCTCATCTGTTTCTCCCCTTTATCATTCTAAGCCTATGTTTTTGCACAGCTCCGATTGAAAAGGTCGCAAGAAGAAGGGCGAGCACTCCTGGAAGAAGCATAGCAGAAAATGCAAGTGGTCGCTTGCTCCAATCCCCATCATAAAACCATTCGTACGCTCTAACTGGTAACATTTCTGGTCGTGTGACACCTAATAAATATGGGATTTCAAACGCAGAAGCAACAAATGCTAATAAGATTACTGCTGTTTCGATGAGAATCGGGAGTATCCAGGGTAGTTCAACGGTTTTAAAAACATCCCACTTACTTCCACCTAGCGTTCGAACGACTTCAGAATAGCGATGATCGATCTCATAATAAACAGGCAACAGCATGAGAATTACAAAAGGAACTTCCTTCCAGACATATGTTAAAATGATCCCCAACCCAAATTTCTCTTGAACAAGAACTGGAAAATTCCCTCGACTCTCTAATACTCCCATTTGATAAAGTAGAGTAGAGAACAGTCCACTTTGCGAGAAAAACAAAAATACTAAATAACCTGCAACAAAATGCGGAATTAACATCGGTATCCATACAAGTATCTTCAACGTTGAATCTTTAAATAACTCATATAACATTCTAGTCATTACTAATCCTATCACTAACGATAGTAAGGTGGACAGGACGGCAACTCGAAACGTTAATTTAAGGGAATGAAAAAAAGCATGATTACTAAAAAGTTCCGCGTATGTTGCAATAGTCCATTCCCCATCTATTGTTTGAAAACTTTGAGCTACCGCTGACCACATTCCATGCCCTACAAGTAGCAATGTAACCGCAATCGCAGGTAATAAATATAAACGTAATTTCCACTTATTGCTCAATAACCCGATTCGCCCATTCATTATTAATCCACTCCGTGTAACCTGTATCTAAGTCTGGTAGCTTATATTCATTTAAAACCTCTGTGGAAAGTACGCTTTCTCCCCGGTCAAGATTACCAATAATCTTCTGATCCTCTTCACTCAATTTATCGAAATTTAATACCGTACCTTCCCCCCACATTGTAGGATCCATTTTAGCTATTTGAGCTTCTGGCGATTCAAGAAAATCAATAACTGTCATAGCTCCCTCTGGATTCGGACTATTAAATGGAATACTGAGATAGTGTGTATTTGAAACCGATCCAGGATCTTTTAGAACAAATGACTTCGTGCTTTCAGGAAACGTCCCATTTTCAATTAAACTTTCTGCTCTTGCTTCGTTAAAGCCCATAGTCATTAGGATTTCCCCCTGACTATAAAGCGTATCAAGTTTAGTCAATGATTCAGGATAAGTTTCACCATTACGCCAAAGATCAGACTTTATATCATCAAGATAGTTCCACACGTATTCTTCGGAATCTTTAATAATTTCTTTATTAAATTCCTTTGCCAGAAGACCCGACTCTTCGCCTGCACCTTTTATGAGTAGGTGCTTCACGAACGTATTACCAGTAAAATCCGAAACGTTAGGATACGTAAACTTCCCAGGATTATCGTGAATCCACTGCTTTAACTCCTCAAGTGTACTTGGAGGTGTATCGATCTTGCTCGAATCGTAATGAAAAACATATTGAACATTTCCCCACGGAGCTTCTAATCCATCAATTTCCGTCCCTTGATCATATTCAGCATTCTGATCCTTTGATCCAATGTATTCTTGAAAATGAGGCAGCTTCTTTGAGAAAGAACCTAGTAATAAATCAGCATTCTTAGCATTTTTGAAGTTTGCGCCATTGATCCATATGACATCAATTGTACCTTTGTTTTTATTTGCTTTTTTCTCTGTTAAAAGTTTTTGCATAAATTCTTCGGTATTCATCGGCTGACGATTAAGCGTAATATCATGCTCCTCTTTTAATCTTGGTGCTGCCCATTCATCAATGTACTGATTGATGCCTTCATCTCCTCCCCACATAAAGAGATTTACCTCTGTTCCATTAGAAGAGGATACGATTTCATCCCACTCCTTTGATAACACCTCTGTTTTACCAGTTTCATTGGTTTCACCATTCCCACATGCAACAATAAAAAGTAGCGTTGCGAAAATAAATGTAAACTTTCGCTTCATCTAGTTTCCCCCTCATATAAACTATCCTAGCAACTGAAAGACATATTTGACGAACTTGATTGTGTTTCATAGTCAGACATCATCTATTTTCCCATTATCAGTATACCTTTTTTATAAACATGATGCTGTAACGCTCCTTACATCTCAAACTTTATTAAAACCATTTCCTATAGCGTAAGTACGGCAAGTTCATCGTCCTTTTCACGAAGAAAAGCAATAGCCACTTTGGCTATTGCTTTTCTAGCGGGTATGTTAGGCTACCCTATCATCTATTCCCTTAGCTTTTCTGCATTTTTCTACGAACAATTACGCCAGTTGCAGCCATAGTTGCAAGTATGGCTGCAACAATCCATTCGATTGGCATTTGCTGTTCAGCTGTACCACCCATACCTGTTTTAGGCATATCAGTTGGCATAGCTTCCATAGCGAATTTGTCCGGGAATTGGTTTACGAAAGCACCAGAAAGTCCCTTTGCCGGCTTATACATATGAGCATAAGCTTCACGAACCGAATCATAAGCTGCATCGTAGTCTTCCGTAGTGTAGCTATCAAACGCAGATATTAATTGATTCACATGCATTTGTAAACCTTCAGATAATGGTCCCGCTTCTAATCTACCTTCAGTTGCTGTTTCAAGAAAACTTGAGAAGTCTGCACGATAGTCTTCCAGCGCTTTTAGTGCTTTTTCTTGAGCCGCCTCATCTTCAGCTCCTGTCGCTTGAACATATTCTACAAAGTTACCGATATGTCCAGACCACATTTCTTTAAATTGATTTCCTGCTTCTTCACCATATACAGAAGTTATCGCAGCAGCTAGATCATCCGTATTCTCGCTTAGTGCAGCTGCAGATGCATCAAAGTCTTCTGATCCGTCGATTCCGTTCTGCATTGTCATCATTGCAAGACCAGCATGTTCAGATAATAAATGACCTAATGTTGCACGAAGATCAGATGCTGGTGTTACGGCTTTTGTGTTCTCGAACTTGTCTGGGAACTGATCAGTAATGGCACCAGAGAATCCTTTAGCCACCATTTGCATGTGAGCAATCGCTTCACTTTCTTTCTCGTAGGCCATCTCATAATCACCTGCTACATAGCTATCAAATGAACCAATCAACTGATTAATGTGAGCTTGAAGTCCTTCAGACAATGTTTCAGCTTGAAGTCGTTCTCCTGTTGCATTTTCCAAGAAATTAGAGAAATCTTCTTTATAACCATCTAAGCTATCTAAAGCTTTTTGTTTTGCATCTTCATCTTCATTACCTGTTGCTTTCACATAGTCAACGAAGAAACCGATATGATTGCTCCAAATTTCATTAAATTCAGCTCCTGCTTCTTCACCATAAACGGATGTAATCGCAGCTGTAAGGTCTTCCGTGTTTTCACTTAAGGCACCAGCAGAAGCTTCAAAATCTGCAGAACCTTCAGCTCCTTTTCTCATTGTTTCTACTGCAAGATAAGCATGCTCACTTAGTAAATGGCCAAGATCAGCACGAAGATCAGCACCTGGTGTTTCTACTGTAGGCTTGTCCATTTGCTGGTCGTGGTCAGAGGCAAATGCTCCAGCTGTTGGTATTAAAAGTGAAAAGCTAAGCGGAACAACTAATAGTCCCTTTTTCCAATCGATCACTTTCTTTTTTATATTCTTGTTCGTATTCATTTTCAAATCCACTCCCCTTAATTTTGATTTACACTTAGCTAACGGAGAGAAGATCCATTTAGATCATTCTTTTTTAAAATTCTTCTCTTTTTTTAATTACGAGAGAATAAAAAGTCAGCAAAACCCACACATACTAAGGTTCTGCTGACTTTCAAGTTTTAACTATTTTTTATAGATATGATGATATTTAGAATGTGATAATAAACTACCTTTTCCTCAATCAATTCTATATGTGTTAATCACGCCCGCTTTTTCAAGAAAAATTAATCAAACTCTTTTTTCTCCCATTCATCTTCTGGTAGTCCCAAATCCTCTCCAGAAAACCTTTCTTCTTTAAATGGATCGGCATGGTTATGAAATCCGTTTTGTTCCCAAAAACCAGGTTTGTCTTCATTGATAAATTCTATACCTCTGATCCATTTAATACTTTTCCAGAAGTAAAGATGCGGTACAACTAACCTGAGAGGCCATCCGTGTTTTGCCGTTAATTTCTCTCCATCGACTGAGTGGGCAAGAATAACATTATCTCTCATTAAGTCAGTGAGGTGAATATTCGTTGTATAGTTATAGTCACCATGTAGCATAACATGGTTCGTTTTCGGTACTATCCCATATGCGTTCATAAAATCCTTAATCAAAACCCCTTCAAAAGTATTATCAAACCTAGACCACCTTGTGACACAGTGAATATCACACTTTACTTTCTTCTGTGGTAAGGCAAGTATGTCGCTATAGGAAATGATCACTTCCTTATCAATTTCTCCAAATACACTTAGGTTCCATGTCGACATCTCATACACAGGTACATCACCTTCATGTAGAATAGGGAACCTTTCTGTAAGTACTTGCCCCGGTGGCAGACGATCACCATACATTTCACTTGCATCTGGAACTTTCATTTTGCGAATACGGTCAGCTTTTTTCAAATCCTTCACAACCCGTCTCTCATTTATTGAATCGTCTAAAAAACTCTTCCTAACTAATAAGGAAGAGTTCGCTTCAGAGCTCTTCCTTATCTCTCAGAGCATAGACTCTGCTGGATTTGGCACCTTGTCTATCAGGTTGCCGGGCATCAAAGGGCCAGTCCCTCCGCCTCTCTCAATAAGGAAATTAAAAAATGTAATTTTGATTCATTCTATCGGTCTATTTAGTATTTTGCAATTATTGTTTTAAACGAGGTTTTTCTTCATTTCAACAAATTGAAATTCTCCCCCATTGGTTTGTTGCATAAACAGATGAGTGATTTGAAATCCAGCCCTTTGATACACTTTTATGGCTCGTTTATTAAATTCAGCTACTGCCATTCCAAAGGAAGTTGGACGATACAATTCAACTGCTTTTTGAAGGCCAGCCTCCAAAAAAGAAAAGCCTTCTCCTTTTCCAACATTATCGGGAGACATTCCTAGACCAATTTCTATATGGTTGTCTTCATGCTCATGAAAACTAAAAAAACCAATAAGATGATCCCTTTGGTAGACGCTCCAATAATTTTCATTGCTGGCTGCATCTTCCCGGAACTCTTTTAGATCTTCAAGATCCTCGTCCATATTATAAAATGAGTATACCCCATCATAGTCCCACGAGATAATTCGCTCGACTTCTTCTTGACTTATTAACTTAAATTGATATACCAATACTCTCCCTCATTTCTGTGTGATTGAAAAGGAAAAGCCCCATGCTGGGAAATGCATGGGGCTCACACTTTATATTTTAAGGGGGGCAGGAACCGGGGAAGTCCCTGCAAAAATAGTGTAGCAAGTTCCAAGGGCATGATGATTGATTATGAGTTGTTTTTCACATTCTTTTAATAAATGAAAAGAAGCTGGACAACTATTTATAAACCATGATCGTTTGAAGTTCTCGAAATCCAATGTCTTTATAAATGTATTTCGCGAAGTTAGAGGAATACACATTCAAACGAATTTCCTCATATCCCTGTTCTTTGAAGTTTTCAATACTCGCTTGAACGAGCTGCTTAGAATACCCTTTCCCACGAAACTTTGGAAAAACAAATACATCATAAATGAACCCATGCTTGCTTTCTGTAAAATAATCCGTGTTTTCTCCAAGTAATACCCAGCCAGCAATTTCCCCTTCGTCGCGATAAATGAGGTGGTAACCACCTCGATCAAGAATGGATGATACAATTTCAAGTGCTTTCTCTTCTTTTACGATACCAGGATTTGTCGTTCCTTCATTAACAGATTGAATGGAATTCGACAAAATAAAATCTCTTTCTTCTATCGTCGCTCGTTCGATCACATAGTTTCCCTCCATCATCAAAATCATTCATTACTCGTTTATTCTTGATGCAAGAACCTTATTCCTCCCATAAGTAAGATGCATATTCTTACCAAATTTATTTTTTTGTTAAAGCATAGACGCATGTATCAGTTAGTTTACTGCCATCAATTGAGACATGGTCGTTTCGTAAAATAGCCTCAAGTTGAAACGATTGTTTCTCGGCAATTCGCCGACTTCACCAATTTGTCGCATTACAACGAATTTCTAGCCTTCTAGCGTTTAGCTCTGAAAAGGCGTAATCTACAATGCCTTGGACCGCTTCAGACATATAGCCTTGACCAGCGTATCTAGAATCAATCCAATAACCGATTTCAAATTTACGAACGTTCCAATCTATTCGATGTAACCCTGAGGAACCGATAAAATCACCCGTCTGTTTATGGAAGAGTAATAGTCGAAGATCCTCCCGCTTTAAAAACGCTACGTGAGATTCGCGGATATTCGCTTCAACATCTTCTTCCGTTTGATCTATATGTGCGAAAGGCATCCAGGGTTTAAGCTCTTCTAACGAGGCATCAATTGATTGATGAACCGAAGCACCATCCCCAGGTAGTGGAGAACGTATATGTAAACGGTCAGTGCTAAATTTATTTGGTATATCAAGTAAAATGGGTTCCATGGAACTATTCCTCCAACAACACTAAAAGATGTCAGAATTATATCATTAATGAGAAACCTGTCAAGTTATTGGTCTTTTCCGGCCAATGTCCCGCTACCATCTAATTGAAATCGAGAGACGAATTGACGGATCACTTCACGAGGATATGGTTTTCTTGGCCTCTCTTCAGGACTACTTGTACATATTGCTGCTACCTTAGGAATTTCTGCCGTCCTTTATCAATCCTCTCTCGCCTTTTCGATTGTTACCGCGGGGCAGCTTACTTACTTTTCATGGCATATGAAGCTTTTAAAGATAGCGGATTCGCAGCTCCCCCCCCCTAAGTCAACCTAGCAGACCTTATTTTTCTTTATATCGAAAAGGGATTGTTATGAATATTTTAAATCCAAAAGTCTCTTTATTTTTTCTCGCCCTTCTTCCACAGTTTGTAAACCAGCAGGCGAATTCACCCGCTCTTCAAATGTTAATTTTAGAAGGGGTTTTCATTCTACAAGTCTTTCTTATCTTTAGTGCAATAAGCTTTTTTGCAGGAAAAATCGCATTCTATGTCGTAGAAAATCATGCTCTAGCTAGAAAATTCAATCTTGCAAAAGCTTTATTGCTTGCTTTAATTGGTCTTCAAATAGCCTTTAGCGATCAATAAAAAAGCAGCGCTTCTCATTAGAAAGCGCTGCTTTTTTATTTTTTTAGTAAAATCTAAATTTACTGAGCTGTATAGCCACCATCAATTAGAAGGGCTTGACCTGTAATGCTCTTCGCTGCATCACTTGCGATAAACATTGAGTAATCAGCTATCTCTTTCACTTCAAGAAGTCTTCTTTGTGGTACAAGTGGATAGATTACTTCTTCTAGTACCTTTTCTAGCTCTACTCCGCGTTCTTTCGCTAGATCTTCCATCTGTCCTCTTACGAGTGGTGTATCAACATATCCTGGTGCCATGGCATTTACTGTAATACCGTGTTCCGCACCTTCAAGTGCAGAAACTTTTGTAAGGCCGATGACCCCATGCTTGGCACTATTGTAAGCCGCTTTCCCTGCGAAACCGATGACACCATTGATAGATGCCATGTTAATAATTCGCCCAAATCCTTGTTTCTTCATGATTGGAAATACATGCTTTGTTGCTATGAAAGGAGCTGTAAGCATAATATCCTGCATCATACGAAACTTCTCAGTTGGGAAGTTTTCTAATGCAGATACGTGCTGAAGTCCCGCATTATTTATTAACACGTCTAAGCGACCGTATTCTTCTACAGTACGGTCAATTGCTTGTTTAATTTCATCTTCATTAGTCACGTCTGCTTTAATACCAATAGCGTTATAACCTTTATCTCTTAGTTTCTGAGCAGCTTCTTCTGTTCCTTCTTCATTTATGTCAGATAGAACAACTTTTGCTCCATTCTCTGCGAACGTTTCACCAATTTCAAAACCAATACCTCTAGCTGCGCCTGTAATAAATACAGTCTTGTTGTTAACCATGAATATTTCCTCCTATTGTCAATCCTAAATTAAAATTATACTGTCACACCTCTCTATTCCCGCTCTACCTTTTAATAAACTAATCATTTTTGATTTATTTTCATAGCTCCCACTTCAAGTCACTTCATTAAGGATTAGTTAGCCTATATTTAAATGTATTGATTTCTGGTTTATTCGAATGAAAGCTTAGTTTCAATCGCCCCATCAACATTTTGCTCAACAAAAAAATAACCCGGTGCGTTACTGCTCCAGGTTACGATTTGTATTAAAATGATCAGATGCTTCTTTATTCTTTATTGAGCCAAGTTCCTTCCCTAATATCAATAGTGACTGGTTAATTCTCCATATATAATAGAGGTCATTTACAAACTTTTTCAAATTTACATCTTCATATTCAACTTTTTCTGAAAGACCTTCAATATGCTCTCTTTCTTTATTTAAACTATACATCGTTAACCCTGTTTCACCTTTTAATAGTTTAAGTAATGTATGGACATTATGTTTAATCACTTCATTAACCTCGAAAAGTGTGTTCTCTGATCCTTCTATGATAGTTGAACGGTTATTTCGATTTGTCGAAGCCAATAGATGTTTAGCAAAATAATTAATCGCTGTTAGTACAGTTAACCAGCGTTCAATCCCTGATCGGGCAAGAATAGCAGGTCGATTACGAAGCGGCCTCGCATCTTCAACGATTTTTCGCATTTGTTCATCAATACCAAACGCCTGATTTGTAAAATTAAAATTCTTTTCAGTATGTGAAAAGGATTCAAGATAATCCGACACATACTCATTTAATTTATTAAGAAAATCTTCCGCAGTATCTGCAACCTTTTCACGTGTAGTTTTAGGATAGATCACTGCTGCCGCTAGAAAGCCAATGAATGCTCCTGCTAACGTATCAAACACGCGAGCTATTAGAATCTGTTCTGTAATCCCACCTAGGATAAAATCGTACATAATTGCGATTAGCATTGTCATCCAAAACATCATCATCGCATACGAAATGGATAGCAAATAAAACGCCATAAAGATACAGCAAAATAATGCAATTAACTCTAAGACAAGCCTTCCTTCAAGAAGATGCGCCAGGCCAAAACCTGCAACCGCGCCGAAAATAGTTCCCAGTGACCGTTGAAAAGCTTTTTGTAACGTCATTCCAACGGTATCCGTTCCTAAAAGTACTACAAATGCAGAGAGGAGAACCCAGTACTGGTGAGTAGGTGAAAGAAAATAACCTAAGAAAATAGCCACTGCGCCTGCTACGATAGCTTGGAGCGCCTTCTTTGTAGCTGCTCTTGGTTGATTTGATTTTTCACTTTCTTGAACATTTTCTTTCTTTACTTCTTCTGGATCGTCTAATCGAACTTGTTCTTCAATATTTGCCATCCGTCTAGCTCCGAGTTCGTTTGAACTTTCAATAAGATGATTGGCAATCGACTCTATTCTCCTAATTAACCATAACCAATCTTTATTTTGATGATTAGATATTCGTAATTCGATCAGCTGATTTTTTAATTCTTCGATAACGGTCTGTGTTTGCTTTAAGTTTCCAACGATATCGTGGCTTCGTAACACCTCAGCGTCTCTAATGGATTCAACGACTTTATATAGCAATTTTCTCACTTCATTATGTTCAAGTGCATGAAGTTCTTTCATTCTTTTAACTGCTGGGTAAAGTGTTTCAATTAACATTTCTGCATCAAAGACGTACATTCTAAGTTGCTCAGCGTCTATACCACTCCAGACTTCTCCTGGATCAGTCGTTGTTAATTGGCTTGAAATAACCTGTGCATACTCATTAAGTTTTCTTACATCTCGCTTTAATAACAAGGCTCTATAGCGATTCGGAGTCGGATCTGCAATGGCATCAAGTACGAGATCTAGCGTTAGATTTGTTTGAATATGAAACGACTTCATACTTCGACTTAGCTGTCTTTTAGGACGATTTCTAAACAGAATAAAGTGATAAAGATACGAGTATGCTCCCCCGACAACAATTCCGAGGATAAAACCGAGCAAATCGGATGGTTGAAGTTTCAATAAGGTTGAAAAATAGATTGATAAAAAAGCAATCATAAATAGTCCAAAATATCGAAAACCATAATGTTGTAAGTAGTAAGCAAAAAAGATCACAAGTAAAAACAAACCATCCGTAACAAATGGAATAGAGCTAAGCAATGTTCGAAGTGTTAGCCAAATAATACTTGAAATTACTAACAAAAGGGCAGTGATTTTTTTCTTTTTATCTGTGTCATCATTCACAAGCAATAATGATAAAAGACTTACCACCCCAGCAAGAATAGCTGGGGTAAATGATATCCCAAGTATTGTGGTCAACCACAGCATTGTCATGACGGAAGAAAAAACGCTAATCGTTATTCTTGCTGCTTGATGTAACCTAGTCCTGCCGGGGTCTGTAGCAGCCAAACGAGACCACCAGCTTTGTATGATTGTTTTCTCGTTTTTAGTCCACATACATTAATAATAGCGAAATTTGATTCATTCTGCCAACATTGCGTATTCCATCCCTGCTTTTATTTGATCGGAAGTTAATGTTAGACCGCTCATATTGCTTATCTTCTTTTCCTCGGTATCTAGCTCTATTTAAAAAACCTTTGGAGAATGTTCTCCAAAGGTTTTATTTTAAACCGTTTTTAGATCTTTTTTGGACTTGGCTTTCTTATCCATACTACGTTGCTTTCTTGGTACTTCTTCATTAAATGATTTAATCATTCCCCAGCACGTAAATAACAGAATAATTGTAAGCGGGAAAGCACTAACAATTATAGCCGTCTGCATACTTTCAAGTCCACCCGTAATCATTAGAACGATCGCTGATGCTGATAACAAAAATCCCCAGGTAAATTTCACATAGTTCGGGGGATTCAAACTTCCATTTGTTGTTTGCATTCCAAGCACAAATGTAGCTGAATCAGCAGATGTAATAAAGAATGTAGAGATTAACAATAGTGTAACGATAGTTAAAATACCACCGAGTGGAAGTTGTTCATATAAGAAAAATAACCCCGTCTCAAGACTTTGACCTGCTATATCTGTTCCTTGAGTAAAATCAAAGAAAATACCAGATCCTCCAAATACGCCAAACCAAAAGGCACAAACGACTGTTGGCACAACTGTTACGGCTATCATAAACTCTCTAATCGTTCTTCCTTTCGAGACCCTTGCAATAAATGTCCCAACAAAAGGAGACCAGGCAATCCACCATGCCCAATAAAAGATTGTCCAATCTTGAATCCACGTTTCACTTTCTGCATTCATTGGAGCAAGTCTCATGCCCATAGCAAATATATTTTGAACGTATTCTCCGAAAGTAGTGACAAATAAATCTAACACAAATTTTGTTGGTCCGAGAATGACAAACATGATAAGCAATAATACAGCAAGCGCCATATTAGCATTACTTAAATACCTTATCCCCCTCTTTATTCCTGTTCCTGCTGAAACAGTAAAAAGAACAGTGATAATCGCAATAATAATCAATTGAATTGTGAAATTATTAGGTATGTTTGTTAAATAACTTAAACCACCGTTAATTTGTTGAGCCCCAAGACCTAGAGAAGCGGCAACACCAAATATTGTCGCAAATACTGCAATAATATCTACTGTAATCCCGATAGGGCCTTTCACTTTATCTCCTAATAGTGGATAAAGCGTTGCGCTCATTAATCCCGGCGCCCCTTTTCTAAATTTATAATAAGCTAGCGCTAAAGCGATGGTTGCGTAAATAGCCCATGCATGGAATCCCCAATGTAAATATGTATATCGAAGGGAAAGGTGCGCGGCTTCAACCGTTCCTCCTTCACCATATGGCGGGGTAGAAAAGTGGGACATTGGTTCTGATACACCAAAGAACAATAGCCCTATTCCCATCCCGGCGCTAAAGAGCATAGCAAACCAGGTGAGCCTGCTATATTCAGGCTTATCTGTATCCTTTCCTAGCTTGATATGCCCAAACCGACTAAAAATCAAATAAATTGCAAATATTAAAAAGAAAGTTGCGGCAAGCTGATAAAACCAACCAAATTGATCTAAGAAGAAATTTTGGGATACCGTCATAACCTGATTAAGGTTATCTGGCATGAGCACCCCCCAACCAACGAAGACAATCGCAATAGCGATTCCTATCCAAAAAACGTTAGTAACTTTGTTCATTCTCTCCACTCCTACTTTTAATATGTGGATCTCAAAAATATTTTAAAATAATAACCACATCGTTACTAATCATAAGCAAAACTGAACTTATTTTCAAATTTTTATAAGAATTTAGTATAATATACCCCATACTCCTTTACTAAAAACCCTTTCATATATTGTATTTGTTTTACGTTATATTCTATAATTCAGCCATTCTCTATTTATTATATAAAAAAAAGAGACGTATTTTAATATGTACCCTGTGTAAAGGACAGTTTAAAAAAGACTAGGCAACATTAAGAAGATGATTCCTGTATTGAACAGGGGTCATCTTTTTTAAGTTCCACTGACATCTATCCAGGTTGTAATACATCATATAACTCTTAACTTCACGTTTTAATTCGATTAGTGTTTGACAAGGTTTTATTGAGGCTTCGTCTTTAAAGTGACCAAAGAAAGATTCCTGTGGGGCATTATCCCAACAGTTTCCTCTTCTAGACATAGACTGATCTAAACCGTATTTCTTTAGCTGTTTTTGGTAGGTAGGGTGAGTATAGTGAAAGCCTTGATCAGAATGAATAAAGGCATTCGCATCTAGTTTTGCTTTACGGTTGTTTTTAA
Source organism: Anaerobacillus sp. QJM3NY_17 (assembly GCF_056173665.1). Taxonomy (NCBI): domain Bacteria; kingdom Bacillati; phylum Bacillota; class Bacilli; order Caryophanales; family Bacillaceae; genus Anaerobacillus; species Anaerobacillus sp. QJM3NY_17. Next base: position 2,591,769 of record NZ_CM149685.1, read on the forward strand.
GTTTTACTAACGTATCTGTCGCTAGATCGAGCGTAATTCGGTCAGACACATGATAAGCTAGGATCTCATTCGTAGAGCCGTCCTTTATGGTAGATAGATACGCTTTCTTCTTATTTCCATAAAACAAATAGGTAATGTCAGTTAGAAGTACTTTCCCTGGGATGCCTTGTTTGAAGTTTCGCTCAAGTTTGTTTGGTACAACGCTGTGCTCTTTCGTTGCTTTCGCCATACGACGATAGGGATTCGCTCTTCTGATCGGACATACGATTCCGTATTTTTTCATGATTCTGCGTATGCGTTTTAAGTTATAGGTTATTTGATACTGGTTAGCTAGCGTCATCTTGATTTGACGTGCCCCTTTTTTTCGCTTTTTAAAGGCATAGGCTTTTAGGATCCAGTCTTTTAAAACTTGGTCTCGCGCCTCGTTTTCTGTTCGACGCTTTCGAGCACCTTCAGTGAAATAACGATAATAACCAGATCGTGAGACACCCACTACGGAACATAAGTATCGGACCATATTTTTAAGTTGATACTCATGGATGATATGGCGGATTAATTCAAACTTGAGAGAAGCAGCTAATTTTATCTCTTTTTTCCCATCCCCTTTTCCATCATTTCGAGCTTTTTTAGGAGATCATTCTCTGCTTTTAATAGGTTATTTTGAGCTTCTAAACGTTTGTATTTTTCCTCTAAAGACAGTTCCTTATCTTTGGATCTTCCGGAGCTTTCTTTACGAGTGTCAGTAAGTCCATTAATCCCTTTGTTTTTATAACCCTGTCTCCACCTTCTCGCGGCAGAATGTACTCTTTCGTGTCCGAGAGTATCGACATCAAATCCATTTTCTTTAAAAATCTGACTCGGTAGTTTTCCTTTTTCATACTCCGTAATGAATATTCGCTTAAATTCATCACTGTATGTGATTCCTTTTTCACTAACTGATTTCACAAATTTATTAGAGGCAAGTGTTTTGACATCTTCCTCTGAGAATACTTTCTTACTCATTAATAATCATTTCCCATCGTAGAATTTGTCCTCATTATACATAAAAGTACCCTATAGGGCAGACTTTTTTTAAGTGTCTACTCTATAGGGTACATATTATTTTACGTCTCTGCTTTTTGTGTTCTATAAACCTGAACTTAATATAATTTTCCCTTTAGGCGTTTCACTTGTATTGTCCGGTTCAAGAGTAATCGCGACAGCATCCCAGTCGTGCTCACCTTCATAATCCACCTGATAAGCTACCTCACCTTTTCCTTCCTGATTCGGAACAAAAGAGCCTGCACGGTATGGTTTTTCACCTTCAAGTAACCAAACTTGATACACTTGATCACCTTCAACTCCTGATACATCGTTCACTTGTACCACTAAATTCATTTTACCATCTTCGTTCATAAGCGCTGCAGATCCTGCTGAAGCTTCTGCTTCAGTTGGCTGTAGTTGTACAGCTTTGATGAGAGATGAAATTTGTTCTGAATTATCTATCTCGCCATCAGATTCGTTTATATACGTATACAAATTTCCACCAAGGGAGAGAAAAAGTGCTGCTGCTAATGCGGGCGCTACCCACTTCCTCTGTCTTGATTTTCTTTCTGTTTGCAGATCTATTACTGTATTACTTTGTTTCTCTTCCGGATTTTCGACTTCATTGTTACCTACTTCTTCAGCATCGCTCTCAAACACACTTGTCAAAACACGATCTTTCATGCCAGCGGGTGGTTCTTCTGGTATAGAGAGATAAGGAAGGTCACCTGTCAATTCTTCCAGCTCCTTTAACTCCTCTCTGCACTCTTCACAAGATAAAAGGTGAGTTTCGAACTGTTCTTTCTCTTCTTCTGATAAGGTTTCATTAAAATAGTCAAGTAGTTGCTCACAATTTGCTTTCATCTGAGACCCCTCCTTTCTCTCTGAGACTGGTATTTAAATGTTTGAGCGCTAGCCGAATTCGGCCTTTCACAGTACCCAGAGGGAGGTCGAACTCTTCAGAGATCTTTTTGTGCGTCATTCCTTTAAAATAGAACATTTCAATTATTTTCTGTTGCTCATCTTTAAGTTTTGATACAGCTGTACGAAGTATCTGTCCTCGCTCTTTCCATTCAACCTGATCCTCCACTGAAGATTCATCGCTATGAAGAGAGTCTCGTTCATCCAGTTCAAAATCTGGCTCTTTTGATTGCTTGCGGAGCAAATCAATTGCCGTATGCCGCGTCATTGTAAGGAGCCAAGAAGAGAATTTCCCTTTGTCAGCACTATACTCGGCCTTCCCTTTCCATAGCTTTATGAACACTTCTTGCATAACTTCTTCTGCAAGTCCTCCATCTTTTACAATTCGATATGAGAAAGAATATAACAACTTTTCATATCGATCGTAAAGAGATGAGAGAGCTTCTTTATCCTTTGCCTGCACCTTAACATACAGCTCGGCATCGTTAAGTTCTCTCATATCATTCTCCTTTTCATCGCAACTGACGCTAGCCTGAAGAGGCAGGAAGCTTATGTATAGCTAACGTTACTCAGTCTACTTTGGATGTGTTTTTCATAAAAAATCATCTTACCAATCCACGAAAGCGCTTTTAGTTTATAATGCCTCCCCTAAAACAAAAGCTGCAATTATACATAATTTCTGTCTCCAACACTTCTCTCAAGTATTGGATCCCTAAACCAAGGAGACTCATTACATCCAGTATTTCCCTAAAAAAGTTTTCTTCAAATCAGCTCCCTAAATAAACAGTTTACTGGCAGTTTTGACCAAAACTGATTTTAATACTTTCACTTTCATCTCCATGCTCTACTCAACTATTTAGCATAATTTGTTTCTAGATGAAAGTATATCATAATTGTATTCTTTCCCAATGAATACACCCTCTACCTTAAAAGCTTTTCCTACCAATTCTCCTCAGTTTGATTTCACGAAACTTTTCACATGCTTCTTGTTCCTGTATGATAGGTTGGAGTAAATATTGAAGAGGTGACTTATGATGAGTAATAAAGTAGCGCTAATCACAGGCGGAACAAGAGGTATCGGTAAAGCAATAGCACGAAAATTTGCTTCCGAAGGCTACAACCTTGTTCTCAACTTTATGAGAAAGAAGAAAGATGCGGAACAAACAAAACAAGAATTAGAAAGCGAATATGGCATTACAGTACATATCGTTAAAGCAAATGTTGGTGAAGTGAAGCAAATCACTTCTTTATTTCATGAAACAGAAGAAATATTTGGTCGACTTGATGTATTTGTTAACAATGCCGCTTCAGGTGTTATGAGACCTCTAATGGAAATAGAAGAAAGTCATTGGGATTGGACACAGAACATCAATGCTAAAGCATATCTATTTGCTGCACAAGAAGCCGCTAAAATCATGGAGAAAAATGGTGGAGGAGCGATTGTAGCCCTATCGAGTCTTGGTTCAATCAGGGCGCTTCCAAATTATGTTGCTGTTGGCGTATCTAAAGCATCCGTAGAAGCGATTACTCGCTATCTCGCTGTTGAATTATCACCAAAAGGAATTGTCGTGAACGCTGTTTCTGGTGGCGCTGTGGATACGGACGCTCTTAAACATTTTCCAAACAGAGAGGAATTATTAGAATCTGCTAAGGAAAGAAATCCAGCAGGACGCCTTGTAGAGCCTACAGATATGGCAGATGCCGCTTATTTCTTAACAACTCCAGCAGCACGTATGATTCGTGGGCAAACGATTATTGTCGATGGTGGCTTATCTTTGCTAGGGGAATAAATGTAAAGCACGACCGCGGTATTTTCTGCTGTCGTGCTTTATTTTGTCGCCTTCTCAATAACGACAAGCTAAAATATTATTCCTCGCTGTATGAAACATGCTCTTTTACTTACATAAAATCAAAAAAGTACCGAATTACATGAAAGTAAACAGGTGATGTGTATGCAAGACTATCCACTCTATTTAAGTAATTTCCCTCCAAAGCTTTCATTCTTCGATCGTCACCAAGTAAGAGGTCCCTTTTCAGCACGGAAATTGTTAGACTACCAAGAAAGCCAGCGACGCTGATTAGCACTCCTGATAAAACTCCAAACAACGTACCAAAAGGCGTTAAATAAGGAAATAACGTATAGGCTAGTGCTGTTGTGACGATAATTGCGCATAAAAATCCTTCTAAGGTAAGATAAGGATTGGAGGATGGAACGACTTTACGCCTGCCTACATAAAGAGAAATAATGTAATGAACTGCATCATTTACCTGAGTTAGCAATACAAGAAATAACACTAATTTGGCTCCATAAATTGGGCTAGCTATTTGGAAATAGGCAAGGTGGCTTAGACCAAAAACCATTAGCATTAACCCCCATTGAGTCGAACTAACTGATCTTAGAAAACCTAGCGTCCCTTTTCCTATAATACGTGGAAGCGGTAGCAATAAGAAAACATAAACTGGTATAAACACAATGAACATTCCATACCAATCGATTAGGACCCAATAGAATTGGAGTGGGATAGCGACATAGGACCATAGAAAAATCCTTCTATCAGCTTTCCGAGTTTTCATCATTGAGAAATATTCTTTTAATGCGAAAAAGCTTAATATCATTAAAGAAAACAAGGAAACAATTGGGTTAAATAGTGTGGCAAGACAAAAAACAACAAACATGCCCCACCACGTTTTTACTTTTAACGATAGTCCCGTAAAGTCCTTGTTTGGCTGCTTATTCTTCGCAACAAGAAAAACAGCCTGTGCAAATAAAAGACCTATTAAAATAGTTGCCAATATCCATATTGTGCTTTCCAGAAGAGGTACCTCCTTATCAATCTATTTATGTATAATGAGAGTAAACGTCAAATGTATAAGGATGCCATGATGAGTCAAAAAATATATATTTTACTTTCTGATACCGGTACGCTCTTTACAAAATCGATTAAAAAATATACTAAAGCTCCTTACAATCATGCATCACTTGCCTTCGATGAAGAATTAAATGATATGTATAGCTTTGGAAGAAAAAAACCTGGCAATCCTCTAAATGGTGGATTTGTGAAAGAGGATGTTCTAACGGGAACATACCGTCGATACCCCAAGACGACATGTGTGATCTATGAACTCAACGTAACAGAACGTGATGTGCACAAAATGAAGCGCTTGCTAAAGATATTCATTCGAAACAAACAGCGATTTTTGTACAATATTCTCGGCGTTCTGGGGGTTTCAATAAATGAACCTATTGAGTTTAGTAATTCTTATTTTTGTTCTCAATTTGTTGCTGAAGTTCTTCATCGTTCCGGCATTCAACTTTGGGACAAGCTTCCAGCACTTGTCACTCCAGATGATTTTCGCAAATGCGAAAGGCTGTTACTAATTTACGAAGGAAAACTTTTTGATTATGAACCTATTAGAAAGCAGCTTCATAAATTCTGATGTGTATATTTAGTATGACTTTTATGATGTTTTTCACAATAAATGAATAAAACGTGGACAGATCCCTTAGGATCTGTCCACGTTTGGAACGATCATTAAGCTGTAAACGCTTCTGTTAGAACAGGAACGATTTGTTTCTTACGAGAAACAACGCCTTCAAGTATAGCAAGGTTTTCAATTAATGTGACATCAAAAGCCTTCTCGACTTTATTTGCTTGTTTACCTAGTGCTAAAGCCGTTGAGTTATTTGTAAGAATGTCCGTTACAACAAGTAAGAAAAGATCAAGACCCTTAGCTTCGATCGTTTTCCTCATTTCCTCTTCAACCACATCCTGACGAGCAAGAACATCGAGAGTATCAACAACGTTAACTTGAGCTACTTCCACTTTAGAATCTCCCATACCAAATTCTTTCGCATCAAGAGAGATCAGTTCAGCAGGCGTTTTACTGCTCATATCCGCCCCAGCCTTAAGCATTTCAAGACCATATGTTTCGGCATTTACCCCTGCTATTTCAGCAAGTTCGCTAGCCGCAGCTATATCTTCCTCCGTACATGTTGGTGATTTGAAAAGAAGAGAGTCAGAAATGATCGCAGAAAGCATAAGACCAGCTATGTTTTTATCAACCTGAACATTCTTCTCTTTGTATAACTTATTTAGAATCGTTGCTGTACAACCAACCGGCTCTGCTCTGTAATAAACAGGATCAGCTGTTTCGAAGTTCGCAATGCGATGATGATCAATCACTTCTAGAATCCGAACATTTTCAATATCCTCAGCACTCTGTTGACGTTCGTTGTGGTCCACAAGAATAACCTCATTTGTTTCATTCGAAACGGTTTGAACCATTCGTGGAGCTTCCACATTAAATTGATCTAATGCGTATTGTGTTTCTCCATTGACTGCACCAAGGCGGACTGCCTCTACATTCATGCCAAGCTTCCTTTTTAAATCGGCATAAACGAGAGCAGAAGTGATCGTATCCGTATCAGGATTTTTATGTCCGAAAATCAATACTTTTTCCATAGTTAGACTCCTTTTAGATGAAAAGATTTATGTACTCAATACATATTGTAAAGATCTCTTACCGTAAACTCAACAGCATTTTGTATTCTTTAAATAAGAAAAAGTAAGGAAACCGATTCTTTCGCATAAAGAATCGGTTTCCTTATTATTATAGAGATCCTATTGACTGAGTAATCAAGCTATCCCCAGAAATCAAATCGAAAGATCGGCGAATCGTATTTTGCTTCATTAGTGTAGACACGATAACCTCAGCTACATCATCACGTGGAATCGATCCACGTCCTAGATTCTCAGCGATTGACACCTTGCCAGTTCCTTCTTCGTTTAAAAGACCACCTGGGCGCACAATAGTATAGTCCAATGAACTTGCTTCTAACGCTTTATCAGCGTAATGTTTTGCAGCGTAGTATGGCAATAATGCCTCACTCCAATTTTCTCTGTTGTGTGCTTGAAGTGCACTCAACATCACATAACGCTTAATGCCAAGTTTTTCAGCTGCTTCGATCGTTTTTACTGCTCCATCTAGATCTACTAATAATGTTTTATCTGATCCAGTACTTCCACCAGAACCAGCAGCAAAAATAACGGCGTCGCTCCCTTTCATAGCCTCAGAAATGGTATCGACTGAGTCTTCAAGACTCGCTACTACTGATTCAATTCCGCGGTTTGCTAATTCATCCGCCTGTTCTTTCTTTCGGACCATCGCCTTTAAGGAATGGTCTTTGTTATTATCAAGTAGATTAACAACTTTCTGACCTACCTGGCCGTTTGCTCCAATAACCAATACATTCATGAGTAAACTCTCCTTTTGGATTGTCTATCCATATTATTTCAAAATCAATTCTTAATCTCAACTAACCTGCTTGATTGTTCAATTGCGTTGACGCTTTCCTGCTATCTCTCTTCATAGAAAATACCGCGGCAGCAAGTGAAAGTAAAATAAAGGCACTTCCAACAGTGGCATTCATTTCAACTGAACTGTTTTCAATGACAAAAGCTCCAACCGAGGAGCCCAGTGCAATTCCGAGGTGAAGAGCAGAATTATTCAGGCTTTGTTGAATATCAGATGATTCTGGCGCAAGTTCAATTAAATAGCTTTGTTGTGCAGGTGTGATCCCCCAGCTCAGCATACTCCAAATTACCATTATGATAAGAAAGACCGGAAAGGAGAAAGTTGAAAAGGGAATAATAAACATTGCAACAGCAAAAACCATAATCGATATAAGTATTGTTGGTCTTGTTCCAAATCGATCTGAAGCCATTCCACCTAGTCCGCCCCCGGCAACTGCAGCCACTCCAAAGATCAGATAAACAATACTTACCCAACTTCCTGATAATCCAAGCGTTGTTTTGAGAAACGGCGTTAGATATCCATAAAGAGTTAGGTGACCTGTTAAAAACATTAAGGATGTTAACTGTGCTGAAAATACACGGCTATCTTTCAGGGTTTGTAGCTGTTTTCGAAGTGGAATCGCGGGTTTAGGCTGATTCTTCTCCATAAACAAGGTAACTCCCACCATTGATAACAGTGTGAGAACTAGGATTAAAACAAAAGGCGCTTTCCATCCAAAAGCATTTCCAAGCATTAATCCAATTGGCACTCCCAAAACTAGAGAAGCGCTAATCCCCATAAATACAACCCCTATAGCTCTTGCGCGATATTCCTGTTTTACTATATTTGAAGCAATAGTGACACATAGCACAACAAGAAGAGAACCACTTGCCGCCGAGATGATTCTCGCAGTCATTAACAGACTAAACGTTGTACTAATGACTGCGATTAGATTCCCTATTAAAAAAATAACGAGTGAGAATAGCATCAATTTTTTCCGTTCTATCTTTGCAGTTACAGAAAGTAGAACTGGACCCATTAATGCAAATACGATAGAGAAAACACTAATTAATAAACCTGTCTTCCCTAAACTTATTTGAAGATCTTCTGCTACAAGATCAAGAATTCCTCCTATAATTAATTCCACCATTCCTACTACAAATGAAACAATCGTAAGTAAGTAAACACGTTTATTCATTACCTCTTGCACCTCTCTTATTAAGTTACCACTAAAAGAGTAACTCTTTTTAGGATGGAAGGCAATAGGTAAATGAAGGACGCTTTTGACTGGTCAGTTGATGTGCTATCATTATAGAAAAGATTAGATGAAGCAAGGAGAATCGATAAATGCTGCAAGAGTTTGGATTTACTCAATATGAAAGTCAAGTCTATGAAGCACTGATTACAATAGATGAAGCACTGGATGCCACGGCTATTGTAAAACGTTCTGGTGTCCCTCGTTCCAAGGTTTATGACGTTATCCGTCGTATGATTGAGAAAGGGATGGTGTTAGAATCAACCACTGAGAAAAAAAGACTTTATACCGCTCTTCCAATTGATTCAGCGATTACCAAGCTTAAAAGTGATTTCAACGAAAATATTACACAATTAAAATCAATTCAAACTCGTAAGAAGCAAGCAGATGATCGCGTTTGGACACTTAAAGAAGATCAGTCGATTCATTCCCTTGTCTCAGAGTTACTTCAACAATCATCGAGCTCTATTATCTTTTCGGGCTGGGCCGATGATATCGAGCAACACCTCTCCTTGCTTGCGGAAAAAGAAGCTGAAGGCGTTATCGTTGAATTACATTCAATTGGAGAGATAGATTCTAATCTTAAAAATGTAACAACTTTAATTCCCGACAGCGCTCACCAAAAGTTAGAGCGGAGTCGTATTGTTATTGTAGATAATGAGGACGTTCTATTTGCCGGAATTGAAGATACAAGCTGGCAGGCGATTCACACCAAATCACGACCACTAGTTACCTTTTTCACAGAGTTCTTCTATCATGATATTGCATTAACTGAAATTACAAGAAAATTTGGGTCTTCAATGATGGAAGATCCTCATTTAAGAGAGCTATTATTGAAATTACGTTATTAGCCACGCTTATCTTTTTATCATTTTAACCTACATTAGTAGAAAAGTTCCCGCGCTATCCTATATGATCTTTATAAAGAATCTCAATTGTTAGAAGGTATATTAGCTTATATGATAACCCCCCAAAATTTTCAGCTATTCTATTGGATATCCAACAACTTTCATTAACTTACTGTTAACAAAAAACACCCTTCTCCTTTGGAAGGGTGTTACAGATAACACTTATTTCGCTTTAAGTATTTCCTCATTTTTCTTTCCTAACTTCATTTCCAATTCTTCTCTCAGAAGCGCCATTCCTTCTGGACTAAGAACAATGTTTCCATTTCCAAATGTTTGATTTTCGTCTAATATCTCTCCAGTAACCATACATGCCATATCTGCCTGATACTTTTGTAAGACCACCCTGTTTTCACTTGTGAAGATTTCAATTGGATCTTTCACGTTAATATCTAAAGTTCGTCGGAGTTCTTTTGGAATGACAATTCGGCCTAGTTCATCAATTTTTCTAACAACACCAGTACTCTTCATTCTCATTCCTCCCTTTCGTTTTAGCGAACAAGCGATGGTTTCTTTAATCATAATACCGCCGATCGTATTATGCAATACATATTGTGCCAAAATTCTGCAAATTTACATTTTATTTTATCATTTGGTAGATTTCTCGTGTATTGAAAAAGAAAATCAGTGAACAGAAACAGAATTTCAACATACCCTACTGCTCTTATTGAAAGTTATTTAAAATGAGACCTATTCTTCCGCTCCACCTTATCGTTAACTTAAAACGTTATCTTGAAATACTCCCTTTCACTGACCTTCACACTTCATGCGTATTAAATAGTTGCAAAAACCATAGTTTAGAGGGTAAACTAATAATGTTTAGAGGGTAAACTAGTGGAGGAATGGTAAATGAATAAGAAGTTATGTGAAGCCGTTGAGCTTTTCGAAGAAGTAATCATGTATGGAACAGAACGAATTATTCGTTCTTTTGAGCATCAACTATTTGAAGAATATTCTTCAGAGCAGCTTCAGATGCTTCAAATTATTTCTAAATCAGGTCGTATTTCACCTGGGAAGCTCGCTTCTTTACAAGGCGTTCACAAAAGCGCTATATCAAACCGTTATAAAAAACTTGAGATGAAAGGACTCGTGGTCACAGTTGATTCCGAAGAGGACCTAAGAGGGAAATCGATTACGCTTACTGAAAAAGGAAATGACGTTGTCGACTTATTTGATAAAGTGATCTATGAACATGTCGAGAATATTGTTTTAAACGATTTTCATGAAGAGGAAATCGACGAATTCCTTCGTATTTTCCGCAAGTTAAGTTCAATTTTAAAAGCAGAAGGAGATGCAAAATGAGACAAATTTTAAAATTCAAATGGCCAATTGCCATTGCACTTATTGCTCTAACAGCCGTACTATTTGTTTTATCCCCTAACCTTACGAAACAAGCTGAAGATGCTGGAACCTTTCAATTACCTGAAAATGCAGATTCAAAAATAGCCGCAGACATTCTTGAGGAAGCTGGTGCGGGCGATGAAACCATTTCACTTGTCTTTACCTTCGATGAACCAGTAAATGAGGACTCTAAAGAAAAAGTTTCTTCAATTGCAAAAGAAATTGCTGGAGAAGGCTCACTCATAAAAGAAGTACTCGATCCATTTGAAAGTGAAGAGATGTCTGATCAACTTGTTTCAGATGACGAACAAACCATTCTTCTTCCCATTACAGTCGATGGAACAGACGATGAAGTGAATGAGCTCGCCAATCATATTCGTCAGGATCTAATTCCAGACAATACGACTGCTTACCTTACAGGTGAATCCATTATTAATCACGATGTGAATGAAAGTGCTCAAAAAGGACTTGAACGTACTGAAATCATTACTGTTGTGTTGATTTTCGTTCTACTTTTGGCCGTTTTTCGTTCGATTACAACACCTTTCATTCCTTTACTAGCAGTAGGGGTTACGTATCTCCTAAGTCAATCGATCGTAGCCTTTTTGATTGATTGGATCGGCTTTCCTGTATCCAACTATACTCAGATTTTCCTCGTTGCCGTCCTGTTCGGGATTGGAACAGACTATTGTATCCTTCTCTTAAGCAGGTATAAAGAAGAATTAACTGAGGGACATTCTGTAGAAGATGCGATTGTGAATACGTACAAAACAGCAGGCCGCACCTTATTAATTAGTGGATTAGCTGTATTCATCGGTTTCGCAGCGATTGGCTTTGCAGACTTCCCGATATTTAAATCAGCTGTTGGGGTTGCTGTAGGAATCGCGATTCTTATGCTCGTCCTCTTTACTCTTGTGCCATTCTTTATGGCCTTATTAAAAGATAAGTTGTTCTGGCCTTCAAAGAAATCAGCGTCCCACAAAGATAGTAAACTGTGGACTTCGTTCGGTCGTTTCTCTATTAACAAGCCCATTTGGTCTATGCTCGTTGTCGCTGTTATTATGGTTCCACTACTTTTCACTTACGACGATCAACTGTCGTTTAATACAGTAAACGAGATTGGTAGTGACTATGAATCTGTTAAAGGACTAGATGCAATTGAGGAAGGGTTCGGCCAAGGTGATTCACTTCCGGTTAAAGTGATCATTCAGCAGGATCAAGATATTGTTACAGAAGATTATCTTCCTTATATCGAAACAATTAGTAAAGAAATTGAGAAAAATGATAATGTTGATTCCGTTAGGTCCATTACAAGACCAGCAGGAGATGTGATTGATGATCTTTATGTTGATTCACAACTTGCACAAGTTGGGGATGGGCTCAACGAAGCAACGAATGGCATCGATGATGTTCAAAACGGCCTAACCGAAGTTCAAAATGGATTGGATAGTATTAGTAACCAAATTCCTTCTAGTAGCAATGCTGGTGGACTTGAAGACGCCGTAAATGGACTGGGGCAAATTAACGATCAACTTGGCTCTATTTCCGCTGGGCTTCAACAATCGCAAAATGTTGCTGCTGCTTCCGAACAGCTTGGGCAGGTGCAACAACAGCTCGGACAAATCCAACAGGGCCTCGCTGGCGCCTCTTCGGATCTACAAGGTCAGGCTGGTCAGGCGTCTGAGCTAAGCGGTGGCATTACTGAACTATCTAAAGGTGTGGGTTCATCCATTGATGGTCTTGATGAAATAAAGAACGGCTTACAAGATGCTGCAGACATCGTGACCGATATGGGTAATTCGAAAGCTCTTCGGGCTACAGGTGTATTTATTCCAGATGGAACCCTTGAAGACGAAGAATTTGAGCCTGCCATCGATCGCTATGCCTTCGATGAACAAAAAGCGGTAACACTTGAAGTTATTTTAAAGAAAGATCCTTATTCTACGGAAGCTATTGATACTGTAAGAGAAATTAAAGAAACAGTATCACGAACGATTGACGGTACGCCGCTTGAAGATGCAACTGTCGCTTATAACGGCGTAGCAAGTATTAACAGTGACCTATCTGACATTTCAACAAGTGATTTTACTAGAACAGTCATTATCATGCTTGTCGGTTTGTTTATTATTCTAACAATCCTTTTCCGCTCCATGATCATGCCACTTGTTATGATTGGTTCGCTGTTACTCACATACTTTACATCAATGGCGATATCGGAGTTAATCTTTATTAATCTACTAGGCTATGATGGCATCACATGGGCAGTTCCATTCTTTGGATTTGTAATGTTAATTGCACTAGGTGTCGACTACTCCATCTTCCTACTCGACCGTTTTAACGAAGAAGCTTCCATTGGGATTAGGGAAGCAATGCATCGCTCTATGGCAAAAATGGGGACGGTAGTCATCACGGCCGCTATTATCCTAGCTGGTACATTCGGGGCCATGATGCCTTCAGGCGTTCTTAGCTTAATGCAAATTGCGACCATTGTCATTACTGGCTTACTTCTTTACGGCCTAATCGTTCTACCACTTCTAATTCCTGCTGTTGTTGTCTCATTCGGTAAAGGAATTTGGTGGCCTTTTAAACCTAAAAAATAATCATTCACATTTTCATCGATCAAAAAGGCTCAGAGCGTATCGCTCTGAGCCTTTTAAATAGAAGCAACATTGTGTATCACTACTTAATCTACATAACACCCTATTTCAATTCCGTAATATTCAAAATATAGTCTCTCAAAAATAGAAATCATCCTATAAAAACAGCTATTATAACTCATGCCTTCGACTGTCCACGCTGTCGCGAGTACGGCATGACAATATCCCGACAAAAAGAGTCGCTCTAAATTCAGGTTCAGTTCATTTGTTAAAATTTCTATCCGCTTTTTCGTTACTTCATAAACCCCTTTATCAGGAAGACGATTTAAAAGAAATTGGCTCAAATCATACTCTACTTCACCGATTAATCCCTTTGGATCAATCGCAACCCAATCTCCCTGTTCTGATGCCAGTACATTATAATGATGAAAATCTCCATGAAGCAACTTATATTGAGCGATTGTTTGATTCAGCTTAGCAAAAATGCTTAGTGCATTTACGAGAACATGTTGGGAAAGCGGACCGTATCCTTTCTCATTACGATTGACCGTATCTCGAAGCTCCTCTTCCCTTGCTCTCGTCGTTTGAATTCGAGTGTTTCTTGGAGCAGGAAAGGATAGCCTTCTGACAACTTGCGCTGCTAAATAACAGGCTGTTTCGTCATCCTCTATTTCAGCTAACGCATATCCAGGTGACAATTTCTCTAAAATGAGAATTCCTTTTCCTGTTTCATAGTCAAGAACTTGCACCATCCCCTGATGTTTAAATAAACGTAGTGATTCTAGCTCATTAAGAAAGTCAGCTCCTGGTATACATATTTTCACCACTATTTCTTTTCCGTTCCTAAGCTTAGCAGGGGCAACATAATTAATAGAGAGACGGTAAGGTTTTTCCATTTTCATTGACCATTTTTCTTCACAGTAATGGATGATTCCAGGTAACTCCTGTAGCCATGCTTCTCCTTCTTCCTTAAAATAAAGACGAACCGATTGCACAAACTGCTTTTGAAACTTCACCTTGCACCTCCTATTCTTCACAATGATTCTAGTAAAGAAATAAAGTGAGATAAGCGATCAAAACGCCAATAAAGCCACACATCAAACTATATGGGATGTTTTTTAAGACGATTTTATATGGATTCATTTTTAATCCAACTGAAGTGAGTGTAACAATAAGCCCATAAGGAGCCGAAGGAACGGTAGCTATCGCGCTACTTGCAAGCAGGAGCGTTAACGTCACAGAAGGAAAAGTGTTTAATAATAGTTCACTTACCCCACCAAAGATTCCCATTGTTGCAATGGGATGGACACCTAATAGTGTCATGATAAGAAAAGTTGCCTGAATGAAAAGCATGATATAAACTTGATGCCCTTCTAATGCCACAAGAGGGTCCTGTAAATACCGTAAGTATGGAGAACCATTTAACGTTTCTGTAAAAAAAGAGAGTGTTAGTAGTAAGACAATAAAATTATGTAAATGATTGGTTTGTCTTTTCCAAGTTGGCCAGCCAATTTTAAGGAAGCTTCTTTTTCGTTTCAGGAGTACCGCCCAAATGTAAGCAAACGGGAACAGAGCGATCGTTACAGCAAACAAAAAGTTAAACTGAACAACATTGGTTAAAAATACAACAACGACTAAGAACAGTACAAGCGCCAGAATAAATTGAATTAACTTCTTCCGACTCCCTCTTCTCAAATTCGTAGAAGCCCCAGTTTCTTCAACGACTTCGTTTCGAAAGATGATTTTTCCAATACTCGAATCGATCGCAAAACCAAGAAAAGCAATAAGTAACATCCATGGTAATACTTCTAAATAATTGGCATTCGTAATGAAAATCGAAGTAGCTAACAATATTTCTAACGGACTCCATAACAGAGCAAGTGAGTATCCTCTCAAAGTAGACCTTGCTATAAAGCTATTTCTAACGTTTGTGTTAGCATTCTTCAACTGTTTTTTTAATAGGTCTTGAGAAATGGTAGCGGACGATAGATTTAAAAATGCAGCGAGAGAAACCATAGTCGCTTCTCCACGCACATATAATTCTCCCATCCCTTTCACATTGCCACCAAGTAACGTTTGTAGTAGCTTATTATATCTCCCCGCTTTAACAACGGTATTCATCCATGGAAGCATCGATATAAGAAAAAGCAATCCTATATTCCCCGCAAAAAAGGAGGGGATTTTTGTGATAGACTCATTGCTAGATAAGTAGAAAACTGCCCCCGCGGATAGAAGGATGATGCCAAGTATTTTAAATACACGATCGGCTTCCTTAAAATTAATGACAATCATTACAATTGCAAACAAGCCAATTACGGTATAAAGGGAAGAATTAGACCAGAAAAGGTAAATCACATCCAATAGAAAAACAAATAAATAAAATACATACAAATACTGAGTAAAATTACGGTTCCACATGATATTCTCCTATCCAATAGCGAACGGCAAAAGGTTAAGTTCGTCTACTTCCCTGTTGTTTGGTTGCTGTTCTTATCCTATCGATAACAGCTGGAATTTTCAAGAATTTAGAAGGTTTCAACCGCTAAGAGTTTTATGTCTCATCATTTACATCTCCATTTGAGAAAGATTTACACTCACTCTCTTTCAAGCACTCTTAGCAAAAAAAAGTACCGCCCGATTTAACGGACGGTACAAAAGGGGGAAAATTATGTTAGTTTGAATTTACCCCTTCTCCAAATACCTAAACCTCTTTTTTAAAAAATCCTTACTATTATTTTTTTCGTTCGAAGTTAGCCTGTTTAATGAACTCCTGTGTTTCAGGGTGCTTAAGCATGAGCAATAACTCTTTTTCACCAACAAAACGTAACTGATCAATTTCCTTATCAAGCGGACTAAGATCCTGTTCATCCCCCTCGTACTCATAGTGAAACATGGTGGTAACCTAGTTGTGATAGCCAATTTTATTTTGAACCTCAGCTGGAAATTCAAATGTGATCGATTCATCAAACTTTTTCATCAGCTTGTATTTTATTGATCCCGTTTCCTCTAGCAATTCTCTTCTAATCGAAGCTTCAACGTCTCTATCCTCGTCTTCTACTCCACCTTTAACGAAATCCCACGTTTCACCCTGAGACTCTTGTCCCGCTTTGGTATTCAGCTTTGTTTTATGAACGATCAAAAAACGGTGCTTATACGTTACGATAGCCCCCACAGCCTGTCTTGTTCTCATAACCACATCACTCCAAGCTAGTTTGTCGCATATTCACTCTCATCTGGCCTATGACCATTCTTTAACTCTCGCATTGTGAAACCAAAATCCATTTGAAGATGAGGGTAATCTTTGAAGCTACTCCAATCGCCTCCCCATTCAAAACCAAGGTCTTTCGCCATAGCAACAACCTCCATCCAATCTGACTTCCCGTTGCCATTATCGTCTCGCTCCATATCCCAAACGACGTCACCATCATCTAACTTTAATGCAAAATCAATTGCTAGTCCGTAGTTATGATAGGAACCGCCGCCCGCTACGTTCGTCACCACCTGGCCCCCAGTAGAACGTCCCTTTTCATAAAGAGCATCCTGTTCTTCTTTCGTTCGATGCCCAGCAGTTATCACAATTTCTATTCCAGCTTCAGCAGCTCGATTCATCAACGCCTTTTTTGCTTCATTAACCTTTGGGTGAAGATCAGTTGGTAAGGGCACATCCTTCTTTATGAATTGTCTTTCAAGATCATCACTTATATAGATACAAAAGATACCGACTCCTATTATAAAAAGGAAGGTTATAAGTTTTTTCGATCGTCGTTTCATAACAAAACCTCCCACATTACTAATCTTGTCATTTGATCATAACATAGCAATCTGACATAGGTTAATACGGACGTTCGCTTCATGAAGCGACTTGTCTGTAATACCTGCGCCACAAGGAAGATTTTCTTTAACAAGCTGTTTTGCTAAAGAAATAATGGTTTGTAAGCTGCTCAACTTTTTGCCTTCTTCACATTTTTTTGGGTTTTCGATCCATTCGATAAACAAATGTCCTCTTCTGCTCTTCATCATTTTTTAGGCCTGTTTGCTTACGTTAATTTTTGGTAAACTTTAGTAGTGTATAATAATGGAAGGAGCGAGGATATGAACCGAATTATGGTAATGGGATCTTCCGGCGGGGCGGGTAAATCCACCTTCGCCCGTCGGCTTGGTGAAATTCTAGATCTGAAAGTTTTTCATCTTGATACCCTTTTCTGGAAGCCCAATTGGGTGGAAACTAGTCTTGACGAATTCCGTGATACCCAGGAAAAGATTGCTATGACTGAAAAATGGATCATGGAAGGGAATTATAGCAATTCTTACGATATTCGGGTTGCACGAGCTGATACGATTATTTACTTAGATGTTCCGAGATTGCTTTGCATTTACAGGGTGCTAAAACGATGGGTCACTCATATCGGTCAAACTCGTCCTGATATGGGCAATGGGTGTAAAGAGAAAGTGGATTGGTCTTTTTTAACTTTCATTTGGACGACCTATTATCCTCGTAAAGAGAAAATGAGAAGTAGATTCGAACAATTAGAACAAACTTCCCCCGATAAATCCATAATACATTTAAAAAACAAAGCAGATATCGCTAATTTTCTTCATGAACTTCATTCAAAGCATACAATTTTGTCATAAGCCATGATAAGATAAGGTGCAGTATGTTTGAATTGGAAGTTTCCTGTTCAAAATGAATATAGAAAGACTATTGAAGCACATGGAGGCATTATGCTAACTTTTGAAGAAAAATTAGAAATTATTGAATCATCCTTTCCTGAACTGACACGAAAAGACGTTTCTCTTGGACGTGTGAATTTTCACTATGAAGAAGCGGTTATTGATAAGAAAAATGTTGTTTATCATCTTCACCCTAATGGCAACGGCTATGTATTTGGTGACCTTATTGAAGGGTATCCATTAGATGAAAGAGGAATGGTTAATATCCGTGATTTCTCAAGCAACGAGCTTCGTAAAATCATAGGCGAATCCATTCAATCACTTTCTGTTCTTCCTGGTTCAGATATTGAGATCCAAGTTTGGGTAAACGATGAAGATCAAACTCTGGAATTAATGTATGAGCCTGAGCTCGAACTATGGAATGTTTATGCTGGAGATATCCTTGATGGTACATTCCCTTCTCGTAACGAAGCGATCCAATATCTTGATGAAGAAGGATTTACTAGAAAGTAAACCTTAAGCGCCTGCCACCTTTTAAAGGTGGCAGGCTTTTCCTATTATCAATCTATCGGTTTATAAAACCCCGTGGATTTCCCTGTAAACCCACACGCTTCATAAAAAAGGTGTGCAGACTTCCTTTCATCCCGATTCCCACTATTTAAGACGATGGTTGAGGCACCCTTTTCACGAGCTAGATTTTCTGCTTCCAAAAGCAGAGTCTTCCCAACTCCCTGCTGCCGGTAATCTTTTGCCGTTACCATTGTAATAATTCTTGCAACAAGAATATTAGCAACATAAGATCGTTCATAATGCATTCCAAGCAGTCCAATCAAAGACTCCTGTTTTTCACTTACAAGCGTGACGTACAAAGGATCTGACAAAATTGGTTTTAGACGCTCCGTCACTTCGCAGACAGAGGTCTCATACCCCATTTCTGAAAGCAAATAAGTAAGCCATTCCTCATCACCTTTTCTAGCCCTTCTAATGTTCATCGTGCTTTCTCTCCTCGTAAGTCTTCATAATGATATCTTTTTGAAACCTGTTTTTGTGAAAATAATAATAAAAGCGGCACAATTAAAATAAGTAAGCTCACTACCCCTATCCATCCCAAACCGTCCCATAGGATACCAACGCCCGAACTACCTGCTGCTACTCCGGCATAGTAACTAATCAAATAAAAACTAGATGCCCCACTCTTATGATGCTCTGCCGTCTTTGCAACAGAAGCTGATGCCATCGAATGAGAAATAAAAAACCCTGCACAAATAACGCAAAGCCCAATCATTACCACAATCAGTTCTTGATATAGTGTAATGGCAACTCCTAACGTTAATAATAAGAGGCCCGTTACCATCGTGCGCCGTAAGCCAATACGAGATGAAATTCGTCCTGCAATTGGTGGTGAAACTACTCCGAGAATATACGCAAAATAAGCAAGGGAGATCCATTTTAACGAAAGAGAAAATGGATCTTGTTTAAGGAAGAAAGGCAAATATGTCCACACGCCCGTAAAGATCACTTGAATGAGAAAGCCAAGCGTAAATAGCGATAAGAGCCGACGATCTCTTAAATGTACAAACATTCCTTTCATATCCTTTATAACACTGCTATTCCCCCCCTTAAAAAAGCGAGAGGGCGGCAGGAGCCAATAAAAGCAAATGATCGCTATAATAGCAAACCCTGCAAGGATGATAAAACTTACTTGCCAACTATATAAGTCAGTCAAATATCCTGTTGCGACTCGTCCACTAAGTCCCCCCATTGCATTGCTCGCAATAAAAATGCTCGTAGCAAGTCCTACGTTACTTGGAGCTACTTCATCTGCAAGATAAGCCATCGCCGATGCCGGTATACCTGCAAGAAAGAATCCCTCAATACACCGAATAATAAGCAGAAGAAGGAATGAATTCATAAACGGCATTATTAGTAATGAACTAAGGACAAAAAGGAGCGATATTTTCATCACTACTGTTCGCCCATAGCGGTCTGAAATAAAGCCAAGTATAAGAAGTCCTGGTATCATCGTGATGACGGGCATGGACATAAGTAAGCTTGACGTTGTTGCCGTTAAATGAAATTCACTCACAAATATTGGAAGCAACGGTTGAAAAGCATAAAGTGCCGAAAAGACTAATAATGCTCCACATCCAAGACTAACCGCCGCTCGCCAGAAACCCGCATCTTTTGATGTATATGGCTGATTGTTATTTAGAACAACTGACACTTGATCATCACCTTCAATTTTCTATCTTACTTTTATTTTAACTGATTGGGAATTTGAGTGAGATCAATTCCCCACACCACTGGCATATAAAAATAAATCGCCAGTGTAATAATGACGACAGATGTTAGGTTTAGCCAGAAACCTGCTCTCGCCATATCTGGGATTTTTAAATAGCCTGACCCGAATACAACGGCGTTCGGAGGGGTTGCAACCGGAAGCATAAAAGCACAGCTTGACGCAATTCCTGCCCCAATCATTAGAGCATAAGGATGAACTCCGATCGCGGATGATAGAGACGCCATGATTGGAAACATCATTGTCGCCGTCGCCGTATTTGATGTAATCTCCGTTAAGAAAATAACAAGCGATGTGACAAGTAGTAAAATGACGAACAGATGGATGCCTTCAAGAACCGTTAATTGCTCCCCAATCCAATTCGCAAGTCCTGATTCCTGAAAGCCAGAAGCAATGGCGAGTCCGGCTCCAAATAATAGAAGAATTCCCCATGGTAATCCTTTTGCTGTATCCCAATCTAAAAGAAAGGCACCTTTTTTCGAAGGGGCAGGTATAAGAAAAAGTAATAGCGCTGCAGTCATCGCGATGACAGTGTCATTTATATTCGGATTAAGCTCACTTAAAACAAAGGAACGGCTAATCCAGGCAACCGCAGTGAAAGAAAAAACTACCATAATGACCTTTTCTTCCATAGACATTTTCCCAAGATCCGCTTTCTCCTTATTAATCACCTCTTTCCCGCCTGGCAGCTCTTTAACATTCATCGGAAATGCCATTTTCACAAGGTAATACCAGCAGCCAAATAAAAGAAGAACAGTTAAAGGTACGCCAAACATCATCCAGCGGGCAAATGAAATCTCGATGCCATATAGCTCATTGACCACCGCTGCAAAGATGGTATTAGGAGGTGTTCCAATCAATGTTGCTAAACCACCAATTGAGGCACTGTACGCGATGCCAAGCATAATGGCTTTTCCAAAATTAAATTGCGGAATCCCTTCTTGCTTCATATCAAGCTGCTCGGATACTTGATAAATCACCGCCAGCCCAATTGGCACCATCATCATAGCCGTTGCCGTGTTTGAGATCCACATTGATAAAAAGCCTGTTGCAATCATAAAGCCAAGTACAATTCTCTCTGTACTTGTTCCTATTGCTGATATAATGAAAAGAGCAATTCGTTTATGTAAATGCCACTTCTGCATTGTAAGCGCGATCAAAAAACCACCCATAAAGAGAAAAATGGTGTTATCGCCATAAGCTGATGCTGTTAAATCACCTTTTAGTCCGCCCGTTAGTGGAAATAAAATTAATGGTAAAAGAGACGTCGCCGGTATCGGAATGGCTTCTGTAATCCACCACGTTGCAATCCACGCCGTACTTGCTAAGATGGCCAAACCTGCTTCTGAAAGACCATTTGGATTAAAAAACAACATTATGCTAAGAAAAAGGACCGGTCCGAGGATCAACCCCGTCAGTTTCCTTTTATCATAAGCAGGATCTGGTCCAGATGCATAACCTGGATTTTTTTGAGAACTTTTTGAAGGGATTTCCGGCGTGTGTGAAGAAGCGAATGTTAAGAGATCTTTTGCTCGATCATGTTCTTTCCATAATTGGTTCCAAAGGTGTTGTTCCATAGTCATACCTCCTATCGTTCATTAAACTATAGTGTAGAATTCGCTCGCCACATCTGTCAATAAATTCACAATTTTGGTACTTTATTACTCTCTTTCAAGAAAGGACTTTTGATTCGTTTTTCCATTTCCATACAAGTAATTCATTTCAACCCCCTTAAATTTCCATTTGGGGCGAAAATTATAAGTTGATGATATGTTTTTTATAATTCAAAATAAATAAACTCAATGATTAAATGTAAGTATAGATACACAATCCACAACAAGTTGCTCAAAATCGATCCAGGGGGTATATGATGAGAAAGATACAACAGACTACTATTAATTCGGTTGTGAAATACGGACAAACAAAGCTTCCAAAATCAGCTAATACAGAATGTCCAGAATGCGGAAGCGATGCTTCATTTCAACTGAAGTTCGATTATCAAATTAATCAGGCTGTGTTCTCCACGCTTTCTCGCTGCTCTATTTGTAAAGAAGCTGTGCTTTTCATACTCATTAAAACGTCCCATAATGATCGCGGAGAAGAAGTTGAGCTATTCGTGCATCAAACCTCTTTTACACGAGAGCCGCTCGGCAGACTGACTAGCACAGCTAGATTACCCGATGACCTTGAGCGTGTTTATCGCTCAGCAGTGAATGTACATAACATGAAGGATTGGACCGCAACGGCTGTAATGGCTAATCGTGTTCTTGAGAGCATTACAGGTAGTTTTCTATCTGAAAATGAGCTAGGACAGCCACTTTCTAAACAGCTAGAAACACTTGCTAAACAGATTGATTTAGAAGAACCAATTGTAAAACTAGGACACCTACTAGGCAAAGGTAGTAATTTAAATAACCTCCTTTGTCTTGAGAAAGCTACAAGCGAAGAAACGGCCAACTTAATTATCGACTTACTAGATTCACTTATTGAATACTTGTACATTCTTCCTCAACGAATTGTGCATCTTCAAAAACAAATCGAAGGATAATAAAAAAAAGCAGGTAGCTCAAATTGAGCTACCTGCTTTTTAAATGCTCATATCAAATTTTAATTCAAGATTCTGTTTACTATCACTTTAGCCCTTTTTCGAAATAGAGGGATAGTTGATGAAAATCGCAATAATTCCTGCAATAGCAATGAGGATTGGATAAATTGAATACGGTAGTAGAGCGAGTGGCGAAATCGACGCAAGACCTGCTACTGCAAGCACCTGTGCCCCATATGGGAGCATGCCCTGTATACTACCTGAGAAAATATCAAGAATACTAGCAGACTTTCGTGGGTCTACCCCATATTCTTCGGAAATGTTTTTCGCAAGTGGCCCCCCCATTATGATCGAAATGGTGTTGTTAGCTGTTGATAAATCAAGCACGCTTGCGAGACCGGCGATACCAAACTCTGCTCCTCTACGAGAAGTTACTTTGCTCAGGATTTTGTCCAATACGTATTGTATTCCTCCGTTATGCTTAATGACTTCAATCATCCCTCCGATGACGAGTGCAATCATGGCAAGGTCTTCCATCCCTTTTATGCCCTCTGTAACCGTGGAGATCAGTCCACTCATTCCAAATGTTCCGTTATATAAACCTACAATCCCAGCAAATAAGGTACCACTTACAAGTACAATAAGAACATTAACACCAGCGATCGCTGCGATCAGTACACCTAAATAAGGGATAATTGTAACGAAATCAAATGCGTGATCTCCTCCAACCGTTGCTTGCTCTCCCATCGTTAAAGCACCATAAATAATGGCTGTTACGATAGCAGCTGGCAAGACTATAAAAAAGTTTACTTTGAATTTATCTTTCATTTGCGTATTTTGTGTGCGTACTGCCGCAATCGTAGTATCTGAAATCATAGAAAGATTGTCACCAAACATTGCCCCACCTATGACCGCTGATAAAGCCAGTGCCGGGGCAACTCCGGTTTGCTCTGCAATTCCAATTCCAATGGGAGCAAGTGCTACAATCGTTCCCATCGATGTACCCATCGAAATAGAAATAAAACAGCCAATGACAAACAAACCTACGATTAAAAGATTAGCCGGTAGAATTGATATACCTAAATTAACAATCGAATCTACTGCTCCAATTTTTTCAGCTGTTCCGGCAAACGCCCCAGCCAGTAAAAAGACCAAAATCATTAATATGATATTCGTATTACCTGCTCCACGACAAAACACTTCCACTTTTTTCATAAAGCTTTCTTTTCGATTCATCGAAAGAGCTACGCCCGCCGCAATTAGAGAAGCGAGAATAACAGGCATACTATAAAAGTCCTTTGTTATGATAGCTGTACCAATAAAAAGCACAATAAATATTCCAAGGGGAAGTAAAGCCAGGCCGTTCCCCTTTATTTCTTTCTCCATTATTCATGTCTCCTTCATCTTTTATTCTGTCTCAATAAAAAAAGCCCACTTCAAGAGAAGAAGGCTTTTGCACTTATCTCTCAAGATTTCTCTTGCTGGAAGCAGCACCTTTCTGATCATCAGAGGTTGCTGAAGCTTCTTTGGGCCAGGTCCCTCCACTTCTCTTAATAAGAAATATACAATTATTAATGAGCGCATGCTTCATTTTACTTTTTCATAACGAGCTTTACTTTATCACGCATTATTCTGATGAGTCAACTTTGATTAACTGCATCAAAATAAACTCCTCATCCTTTAAGGAGTTTACCTGATTAACTAGTCTGGTTCAAGCTTTGTATGACTACCAATTTTTGCAATAGATCAATCTTTATTTTCCTAAAAACCACTCAATATCCTTCATAATCGATTCCGGTTTTTCTTCTGGTAGAAGGTGACCGGTTTTTTCATAGATGATCAGTTTAGCATTTGGGAGATCCTTACTGAGACGCTTCCCAATTTTCAACGGCACAACTCTGTCATTTTCTCCCCATATTAGTAGGCTAGGTGTATGAATTTGATTTAGTTCAACTTCTGACAAATCTCCTTCGCGATCTCGAATCATCCTAACTAATGACCGAAAGATACCCTCATTGAAGAAAGGTTGGATATATCCATCCATCATTTCTTCATCGATAAGGGAAGGATCATAAACACAATTAAGCAAATTTCCTCTAACACCTTTTCGATAAAGCCACCTTTTCAAGTATACCGAGAAAAAAGGTAAGTACGATGTATACACTAGACTCTGTTTAGCCTTTTCAAGATATCCTGAACTGCACAGTAAAATATTCTTACTAACGAGATCATCTTTCATAGCCGAGGCTCTCATTGCTACTTGCCCACCCATAGAATGGCCGATCATAACAGTATGATCAATTGAAAGCCTTTCTAAAAGTTCAACCACCACTTCCGCATAATTATGATAAGAGTGGACAAAACGATTAGACTTTTCACTTTTTCCGAACGGAGGAAGATCAATGGCAACAACAGTATATGCCTTTGTTAATAATGGTATCAATCTTCTGAAGCTGAAGCTCGACGATAGAAAACCGTGAAGAAGCGTTAATACTGGCCGATCGACGGCTGTGTCATTTCTATAGTATTCATAGTGAATATCAATTCCTTTGATCTTTTCCGTATTTTGTTTAAGATTTTGAGCTAATAGCATCTTTCATCTCACTCCGGATTTTGAATTCATCTGATCTGATTCACCCTTCGTTTCTAACCAGACAGGATGGTCTCACTTATTCAGGTTTGACTTTATACTTATTTTACCCCAATCCTGAAATGAAAAACTTTTTTTACATCTGAGAGGATACTCCATTTTTTTCATTCTAACTCTACGTGCACAAGGTCCAGCAGCTTTATCGTTGTCCTTTTTTCATTATGGTCAATAATACGCAGTTCTTTCGTAAGTGGATCTACATAGTGCACATATCCAAAGAGAGTTTTCGTTTCTCCCCCACTAAAGTGTTGAAAACAAAGCGAGTTGTGATTGGCCATTGCTTCACATATTGTTTCATTCATTTCCGCCATTCTTTGTTCATCAAGTACCGGCTTTTCACTTTTTTTCTCTTCGGTTTTCCAATCTCTTAGCTCTTTCACATGCTCAGGTAACATCATTGACGTCCATTTTATATTTCCGCGATCACGAATCACGCTTCTTCCCCCTTCTATGCTTTATGACCACCCACAAGTTTACTTCTATGCAGTGCCGTACCGGCCTTTGTGTATGAAACGGCACGAAGCAGCGCATCTGAGCCATATTTCTCACGGATCGAATCCATCACATATCCGAGATCCCGCTGCTTTGGGCGTGACGCGTTAAATAAGTCCAACTGCACTTCTTCATCATTGCAAATATTTGAAAGGGTAATGGAAATCTTACGAACCGTTTTTCTTTCAAAGAACTCCTCAAATAACTGAAGACATACATTGTATATTTCGAGCGTAATAGCAGTCGGGCTGTGGATACTCCTTGAACGGTGAAAGCCACCCCCGCCTTCTTCTTTACTATAACCAATCCCAAGGCTAATCGTACGCCCTGCCTTCCGGGCTTTTCTCGCACGTCTTGCAACTTCTTCACTCATCTCAAGAATGACGTGTTGAATGTCTTTTTCGTCATGGTAATCTCGCAACAAAATTTGGCTTTTCCCATAGCTAATCTGTCCCTGCATAATCGGCGCACCCATTTCAGAAAGATCGATGCCCCACGCATGATGATAGAGCTGATTTCCCATAATACCGAATTTTTCTTCTAGTAGATGTAGCGGGTAATGCGCAAGCTGCTTTACATTCATAATCCCCATTCGATTTAACGTTCGCTCGACACGCGATCCGATACCCCACATTTGACTTAGCGGGGAAAGCGGCCAGAGTTTTTTAGGAATATCTTCATAAGTCCATTCTGCAATCCCTTTTTCTTTCGCTTCCAGATCGAGACAAAGCTTTGCCATTAAAAGATTTGGGCCAATCCCTATGGCACATGGTAATCCGAATGTCTCTCTTATTTCATTTCTGATCTTGTGAGCTACTTCAAATTTGTTCCCCCAAAGTCGTTCTGTCCCATCAACCTGCAAAAACGATTCATCAACGCTATACGTATGGATACATTCTGATGGTACATAACGATGAAAAAGCCTCGTTATTTCCATTGATTGTTTTAAATATAAAGACATTCTCGCATTAACGATATGAATGTTTTTATTATTTGGAATTTCAAATAGTCTGCTCCCTGTTCGTATTCCAAATTCCTTTTTTAGTGCCGGAGACGCTGCTAGCACAACACTTCCCTGTCGCTCGGTATCACCAACAACCGCGAGATAGCATGTAAGTGGATCAAGCCCCATCTCTACTGCTGAACAACTTGCATAAAAACTTTTCATATCAATACATAGGATTGTTTTCTTTGGAAATTTAGAATAATCCATTTGTATCCCCCCTTCTCCTAATCAAAAAGAACGTTTGTTCCCTTTATATATACCCGTATTTTAACCGAATATACGTTCTCTTTACAATAAGCACTTTCTTCCAATCATAAAACGATTCACTTAGCATCACCCTTTTTTCTAAAGTAACGAAAAGTACCGGAAGAAGAGTAACAATGAACTTAACGATATTCACTCGAAAGTTAGTCATCAGAGCACATACGTATTGGAGATCCTACACTTGTTCCATTAACAGATAGGGAAGTAGAAATACTCGCGCATCAATCTCTAAACGCACAGAAAAAGAACCAGGATATGCCGTTTCATATGGTCATTAACGCCCTTATTTATTAGCACACCACCTCCTGAGTCTAAAGAACCAATACCTTTTTTTAAATAACAGGTATATCTCCCTATAACTCTATCCAAAAGGATAGGTCTTAAATATCAAAATAGTTTAAATAGTTTGAATACTAAATCTTTTATGGTAATGTTAGCTCATCTTAATCACGAGGGGGATATAGAATGGGAAAGAAAAAAAATTTACTTTCAATCGGGTTA
Organism: Anaerobacillus sp. QJM3NY_17; assembly: GCF_056173665.1. Classification (NCBI taxonomy): domain Bacteria; kingdom Bacillati; phylum Bacillota; class Bacilli; order Caryophanales; family Bacillaceae; genus Anaerobacillus; species Anaerobacillus sp. QJM3NY_17. The sequence goes on from NZ_CM149685.1 coordinate 2,619,534, forward strand.
TCAGTGGGGCTCGTTAGTACCATGCTCGCACCATCCTCAACATTTGCAGCAGCAGATACGAATATGAATAAAGAAACAGGAACACCTTCTTTTGTTTCAGGAAAACTAACAAAAGTAAGCTCTCAAAATGCCAATCAAGTACTATTTGATTACTTGAACGAACAGAAAAACCTGTACAAGTTTAGTGGATCTTCCGCTAAGGATTCCTTTAAAATCCTATCAAAAGAAAAGGACGATCTTGGTTTTACGGTTTTTCGATTACAACAACTTCATGAAGGAACACCTGTTTATGGTTCAACTCAAACGGCTCATGTTGATGAAAGTGGTATTTTAACAGCCGTATCAGGTACAGTTATTCCAGACCTTGGGTCGAAGAAAGAGCTTAAAAAAACAACAAAATTCAAGAAACAGGACGCCGTTAAAAAAGCAGAAGAAGATCTCGGTTTTTCACCAGCCTATGAACAAAAACCCGAATCCAACCTTGTCGTCTATACTGAAGGAGAGTCTGCAACGTATGCTTACCATGTGACCTTGAACTTCCTCTCGCCTGAACCGGGTAACTGGCAATACATAATTGATGCAACAAGTGGTGAAGTTCTAACAAGCTTCAACGCTCTACACGAAGCAAAAAAAGAAGGAGTCGGCAAGCCAGGTGGTGGTGACAATGTTACCGGAACAATTAAGACGGCAAGTGGAACTGGTGTACTTGGTGATCAAAAAACGTTCAATACGCTACTTTCCTCTTCAACTTATTACTTGAAAGACACTACGCGAGGTGGCGGAATCTTAACATATGATGCGGCAAATCGCACAAAACTGCCAGGCTCTTTATGGGCAGATTCAGATAACTCCTTTAACGCAAGCTATGACGCGGCTGCAGTCGACGCTCACTACTATGCAGGAGCGACGTATGATTATTATAAAGATGTCTTCAACCGAGATAGTTATGACGGAAACGGTTCACCACTAAAGTCCACCGTACATTACGGACGCAACTACAATAATGCGTTCTGGAACGGAAGCCAGATGGTCTATGGTGATGGAGATGGCTCAACTTTTGTATCCCTTTCAGGTGGTGAAGATGTTGTTGCTCATGAATTGACACACGCTGTCACTGATACAACAGCTGACTTAATTTATCAAAATGAATCAGGAGCACTGAATGAATCCATGTCTGATGTATTCGGAACGCTTGTAGAATACTACGACAGCAATAACCCTGACTGGTTAATCGGAGAAGATATTTATACACCAGGTACATCCGGGGATGCTCTTCGTTCAATGTCAGACCCATCCCAATTCGGAGACCCTGATCATTACTCTGTCCGCTATACTGGTTCTCAAGATAATGGCGGCGTTCATATCAACAGCGGCATCATGAACAAAGCAGCTTATCTGCTGAGTGAAGGCGGTACATTCTATGGGGTAACCGTATCAGGAATTGGAAAAGACAAACTCGGCGCTATTTACTACCGCACCCTTACGCAATACTTAACCGCTTCTTCAAACTTTAGTCAGATGAGATCAGCAGCAGTACAAGCTGCCACTGATCTTTATGGAAGCGGAAGCTCAGAAGTTCAATCTGTAAAACAGGCTTTTAATGCAGTTGGAGTTCAATAGAAAGAAGTTAGGCAGGCAGCCAATGGCTACCTGTCTTTTCGTTATGTCAGGGTTTTATAAGTATTCAAACGGGTAAAAGGGTGCTAGACCTTAAAAGGAGGAAGGACAAATGGGAATTTTCAAAGAGGATACGCTTAAGCATGAACATGTTCTCATTACCGGAGCCACGGGTGGTATTGGATATGAAACCGCAAAGGCCGCCGTAAAAGCCGGTGCTACGATTACGATAACCGGAAGAAATAAAGATAAATTAACTCAGCTGAAGCAGGAGTGCGAAGAGTTAGTAACGGAAGCAACGGTTGCTGTTCTTCCTGCTGATTTAAACAATGAGAAAGATCGTTCTACTCTTATCGAAAGTGCTATTAAATATAACGGAAGCATCACAGGGTTAGTTAACTCAGCAGGAATTGGCGGCGGCGATACGCTTGATCAATTAGAAGAAGAAGATCTTCGCAAAGTAATGGAGCTAAATTATACCTCGACTGTTTTACTGACTCAACTTGTGTATAAGCGAATGCGTGAGGATAAGAAGAAAGGGGCGATTGTAAACCTCTCTTCTCTCTCAGGTCTTAGAGGAACTTTTGGTAACACGGCCTATAGCGCTTCAAAGTTTGCTATAACTGGCTTCACGCAGTCGTTTGCCCACGAGGCTATCCGTGATGGAATTAGAGTTAACGCAGTATGTCCCGGCTTCGTTGATACAGAAATGGGCCGAAACAGTATTGCTTCAAAAGGGGAGAGAGAGAATAAAAGCTTTGAGGAAGAATTAAAGGCTGTAGAAGCAGCAATGCCATCTGGAAGAATTACGCAGCCTGAAGAAGTCGCCAATAGCATCATTTACCTCCTCTCAAATGCGTCAGAAAACATTATTGGCGAATCGCTCAAAATTTCAGGTGGAAGCGTTATGCGCTAGGTGCTTTGGAGAAATTACCTACAAATCAAAAATGACTCATGCTTGAAGAAAGCATGAGTCATTTTTGATTGGAGCATTCACAAAGCCATTAAGTAATACTCGCGTAGATACAAGTATCTGTTATCTGTGTTCCGTCGATCGACATATCTTCGTTTTTGAGAGTTCCTTCGAAATCATAGTCCAATCGTTCTGGAATCGCACGACTTCGCTCGTTTTCTCGATCGCATCTAATCTCGACCCTTCTGCACTTCAAGTCCTGATGCGCATATTCAGTAAGTTTCTGAACGGCCTCAGTCATATAGCCATGACCACTTTGCTTCGTAGCTACCCAATACCCAATTTCAAGCTTTGGAACATCCCATTCAATGTTATGAAACCCAGTGGATCCAACAAACTCATTTGTTTCTTTCAAAAACACCAGGAACCTTAAACTTTCACGCTTTAGGAATTTAATATGCGCCTCTCGAGTATTAATCTCTGTATCCTCAGGAGTCGGCGTTTCTCTAGCAAAGCCAAGCCAGGGCCTCAGTTCACTTATAGAAGATTGAATGGCTTGATTAACTATTTTACCATCCCCGTATTCAGGCATTCTTAACATTAGTCGTTCTGTTTCAAGTACTGTTTCAATTTCCATTAAGATTGGATTCATTTCTATCCCTCCGACGTAAGTAAAGACATTCCCTCAAAAAAGAAGGAAATTTACAAATAAGCTGGAACAAGCGATTAACTTTTCACCTTCAACTAGAATTTGAACCGCCAATCAAGGAGATTAGCGGTTCAAATGAGAGCAGAATAATGGAAATTGAGCTAACTATACTACTTTAGGATTTTTCCCAAAACGGTTTTCTTCCACATCACTATCTAAGCAAGTGAAGACCAGAATGACAATACTACCAATTAGAGGAATAAGTCCAATGAGCACCCACCAACCGCTTCTTCCAGTGTCATGCAATCTACGCACAGTTACAGCTAGCGAAGGTAAAATAATGAACAATGAATAAATACTTGTCAAAAATGGGGAAATATCAGCTAGAGACTCTACTATCGTTAAGACAATAGAAAAAATAACATTAAAAAGAGTAAACATCCAATATTCTTTACGCCTTGCTCTTCCTTGGAAATTCACATAATTCTTTAATACTTTCAAATACCAGTTCATACTGCTTCTCCTTTAGCGAATAAGTTTAGTAGATTAGTACCTTTTTCATACAAAACAGTATAACATAAAGGCTAACAATATTAGGTAAACAAATCAATAATTGGATATAAAATCTGCTAATTAACTTCTCTTCTCAAAATACTCATTCTAACCCGGTCGACATACTTTCCTTCTCTATACCGATCCTCGCGCAATATCCCTTCTTCAACAAAGCCACACTGCTTGTAAGACTTAATTGCTTTATCATTATCCACTTCTACTCTTAGCCAGATCTTATTTAAACTAAGCTCCGTAAACCCTAAATGAAGCATAGCTTTTAAGGCGCTCATCCCATAGCCTTTCCCCCAATAGCGTTTATCACCTATGGCAATACCTAGCTCTGCATGACCGTTTAACTGATCAATATTCTTTAAGTCTACCCAGCCAATATGTTGACCTTCACCAGTTACAATAGCTCTTTGCTCATACCCGTTCTTTCGAGTGATGCACATTTGAATCCAGTTCATTGTTTCTTCTCGTGTAAAAGGAGGATATTTCGCCGGCATATTCAGATGCTTCGTTACGTCTCGATCCAGGCACCATTGATAGCGATCTTCCACATCTAATAGAGATAGTTCTCTAATCGTAACAAAAGGTAAGGTTTTTGTTTTCATATTCTGCTCTCCTACTTGATCGATTTTAGTGGTGCATTTCTCCCGTTGCAGAAACTTTAATCTTTACTCCCAATAACAAGCCTGAAGGTAGGGAAAACAAGTTACCATTGGCTCGGCTGGACCATACTTTATGAAGAACCAAAGAATGAAGTAATAAGACAGCATTACCCGATTCTTTTTAGAGACCCCTTTTACCTCCTCAGATTATCTTCACTCTGTGTGAAGTTTTTTTCTATCTCCTTCACAACCGATTGATAATAAGAGACTTCATGTGGCACAAAATGAAGTTTATTGATTTTTTCATTCACGTTTATTCTCTCTTCATCGTCATTCAAGCAAAATCCTTTTACATCCACTTCATCCCGCTCTCCCAACCAAAGGTCATAAAATTGATCAAAATCAGCTTGTACGATTCCAGAAACTTCTTCTTTTTGAAGTTTAAACTTCTCCAATGGCTGATTACACTCATAGAGGAAGATATTCGCGATTTCATTATCAAAAAAGTGGTCTTTTTTAATCGAAGCTTTTATGACCTTTAGTGGGGTCAATTCATTATAGGAAACACCAATTCCGAGCTCTTCCTCGACTTCCCTCACTCCGTCTTCAACAGACTCATCAGCCATTAAGTGACCAGCCGCTGTGATGTCATACAGCCCTGGAAAATCCTTTTTCCGATCACTTCGAAGCTGAAAGTAAATCTTTCTAACACCATTTTCGATCCGCACAAACCAGCATTGAAAAACCTCATGCCAGTAACCTTCTCTATGTACCTCTTCTCGAGATGCGTTGCCGATCGCTTCTCTATTCTCATTAAATATCCTCACTAGTTCACTTTTCATTTTACACCCTCGCTTTTTATCTTTAGCTGGATAGATAAACTTCTATTCCAGTAAAATCCTCTTCCTTATTTTAGCATTATTACTATTGACTACAATTATTATTTCATCAACGTTTCCATTCACATATCTAATAAGCTAGATTATTCCGAAACTTCTCTACTGTATTAATCGTATAAATGGAGGAGGGGGTGATGATTAGTATGAATCAATTATTTTTTTCGGATAACTTTTTTTCGGCAGGAAGAACAGACATCTACAATAGCGATCGCGAGACGGTAGGGGCACTTAACCTTAGAAGCGCGTTCTCTTCTAAAGTCGAAATAGAAGACGTCAATGGAGACGTTACTATGGAGGGAGCCTTTACGTTTTTCGCTAACAAATGGATAGTTAGAAGAAAAAATGGCGATGAACTCGGTTACGTGAAAATGTCTTTTACTTTTCTATCAAAGAAATTCCATTATTTCAAAGACGGTAAGAAATTCACTATAACGTCACCTGCATTTTCAAAAGCATACAGCATAACCGATGACTCCAATCGTGAGATAGCTACTTTTCAAAGAACAAATAGCTATTTTGAATCAGCGAATTATGAACTTAAGAATATGTCAAGTAACCTTTTAGCAGAAGAGTTGATTTCAATTATTATGGGCGTGAACGCCTTTCAAAAAAATGTTAGTGCAGCCGGAGCAGCTACTTAGCCAATAGGAAGTAAAGAAAGGGGAAATCACGATAGTCAGCTAAAATCCAAATAATCATCACTGTAGCAGGCATATTGTTTCTCTCTACGAAAGAAAGAGTGGCTCTTTCTAATGAAAACACCACTAGTGCCTATATTTTCATCATACTCGATCCACTTAACCTTAGGCAGGGGCAAATGAACGAACGGCTTCTAGAAAAGAAAACCTAAAAAAGAAGAGCACTTTAAAAGCGCTCTTCAAACAACTCATTATTTTTGATCAAAAAACTTACCCGCCACTTTTTCAACCACGCCTGGAGCAGTATGATAAAGTTTTGCTCCTACGTTCATCCAGCCTGGGAGATTGACTTCTCGTCGACCTTTTTCAATAGCTGCTATGATTTCCTTTGATACCTTCTCTGAAGATAACATCATTTTTTCAACATTTTTAATATAAGTCCCACTACTATCGGCTGTCTCAAAAAAGCTTGTATTAATTGGACCTGGGTTAACTGTAGTAACAAAGATGTTATGTTCCTTCATTTCCATTCTTAAACTATTCGAAAAGCCAAGCACAGCATGCTTGGAAGCAGAATAACCGGAGGATTTTGGAGTAGCAAGTTTACCTGCCTGTGATGCTACGTTAACAATGTGTCCCTGTCTTTTTGCAATCATCCGAGGCAGCACATGAGATGTAAAGCGCATCAGTCCCAATACGTTCACATCAAACATTGCTTCAATATCTTTCATATCTGCATCTACAAAAGCATCGAATTTCCCAAATCCCGCATTATTAATTAATACATCTATAGGTGGCATTTCCTTCAGCAAAGAAGGCAATAGTTGATCAACCCGCTTACGGTCACCTACATCCAGGCTCCATACAGCTGGAGGGTATGCTCCACTTTCTTCGATTTGCTTCTTAACGTCCATTAATTTATCTTCGGAACGAGCAACGAGGATGAGTTTAGCGCCTTTTCTAGCTAAGTCAACAGCCAGCTGTCGTCCTATACCGCTTGACGCTCCGGTGATCAAGATTACTTTGTTTTTTAATTTCTTCATTAGTTCCTCCTCTTACAGCTTATACCGATAATAAGTTTGTTCTTTATCCTTTATTTTGACGATGACATTTTCCGACTCTAAATAATCTAAGTGACCAATTGTCTCTGAAAGTGTCAGGCCCACTTGCTTCTTATAAACACCTGGAAATAATTCCTTACATACTTCGAAAGCAGTTAGCGGCTGTTTTTGCAAGAGCAACGCTACTTTATCAGAGCGTTCTTCTTGCTTCCTTAGGCGCTCCTTAATTAAATCATCCGGATTTAAAATAGGCTCTCCATGTCCCGTATATACATATTGCAAATGAGCATCTAACGTTTTCCGATAAGAATTACGCTGCTGAATGAGTGGTTTTGGACGCTCTGTTCCTTTTACATAGGGCGGTTCAAGAAGCGGATTAGATGAGATTTTCTTAATAAGATGATCGCCAGCGATCATCGTTCCTGTTTCCTTATGCCATAGAGAAATATGACTTTGTGCATGACCAGGAGTTTCCATGACCGTCCATTCTGAACATCCAGGGACGCCATCCCCTTCTGATAGATGGATATCGCACTTCGCTCGATCTGTAAAAGCAAGATAATCACGCGTGTCGCGAGCATGATCAAAATACTGATCAGCCACGCCCGCTTCTCGATAGATACTTGTCATAAATGTATCATTTTCTTTCAAAAAAGAATCGCTCATTTGAAGCCAGCGATCATTTTTCCAATGTCCAAGCACGCGTACTCCTCTTTCCATCATACCCCCAACCAGTCCAATGTGATCTGGATGATGATGAGTTAGTACTACTTGTTCAATATCCTCGAACGCATAACCATTATTTACCAACTGCTCATTGAGTTCTCGCTGTGCCTCAGGTGTTCGCGGACCTGTATCTACAAGCGTCAGCACATCTCCTTTTATTAAAAAACAATTAACAGGGCCAACTGCAAATGGTGTTGGTACCGTCATTGAAAGAACGTCAGCTTTCGTTATATTCAAATTACCCGCCACCTCTACTTTTCTTTCGTTGCATGAACTAACTCTATTCTACCGCTCTTCCCTCTATTTGTCATTATAGCAAGATAATTAAATTTGAATTTTCCGACAATAACTATTGACAATTATCCCTGTTCGTTGCATACTATGTAAAATTAGATTGAACGTATTGGCTTTGAACGGGACTAGTAAAAGACTAGATAAGTGTCAGAGAGAGGAATTCACCGGCTGAAAAATTCCTTCACTTCGCCTACTTTGAACCTGCCCCGGAGCCTGCTGTGAAAACACAGCCGCTTCCCACGTTACAGGGTACTTGAGGATATCGCTATGATATCAAATGAAGGTGGTACCACGGATAACGCCCATTCGTCCTTTAAATAAAGACGAATGGGCGTTTTTATATGGAAGGATGAGTAAGATGAAGAAACACACCATCGCATTCATAGGTGCCGGATCGATCACAGAAGCCATCATCGAAGGTATGATCAAAGAAAAATTTATTCATGCAAATCAAATTGTTGTGATGAACCGCTCAAACTTGGATCGCCTTGAAGAACTTAAAGACAAATACAATGTGCAAACTACACAGAACATAGAGCAGCTATTAAAGAACAATAAAGTAATCATCCTCGCCATGAAGCCTGCTGACGCAGAAACTGCCTTAAAAAATATTCAACCATATATTAATGAGAGCCATCTTATTATCTCTGTACTCGCCGGAATCACAACCTCTTATGTTGAGGAGGCTATTGGAACGTGCACACCTATCGTTCGAGCTATGCCTAACACATCAGCTATGATTGGATTATCCGCAACAGCGATTTCTCCAGGTCATTTCGCTAAGAAAGAGGACCTGTTATTTGCAGAAAACTTATTCCTTACAATCGGAAGTGTTGTACAGGTTACAGAAGATAAAATGAACGCTGTAACAGGGTTATCTGGTAGTGGCCCAGCTTATTTTTACTATATGGTTGAATGCATGGAAAAAGCTGCGATTCAAAATGGCCTAGACCCGGATACAGCACGCGAGCTGCTGCTTCAAACAATGAATGGAGCCGCAAACATGCTCCGTCGCACTAATCAATCTCCAACTTTATTAAGAGAAAAAATTACAAGTTCAGGAGGAACAACACAAGCTGGAATAACTTCTTTAAAGGAATATCAATTCGAAAGAGCAATATTGTCTTGTATTACGGACGCAACTAAAAAAGCAGAAGAGCTAGGAAAAGCGTTTGAGAAACAAAAATAACTAGCTTAACTAACCCGGACATTCGTACAATGTCCGGGCAAACAAAAATAGAGCGCCATTTTAATTACTTTAAAAGCCCCCTTTTTCTATTTAAACACTCTTCTTCTGAACAACTTCACACCTCTTTTTCAAGTGATATAAAGCCTCTTCACTGTCGAGTCCATTTGCAATAATTTTCATTGGCCCAAAATGAGTTGTTAACCGTCCCATACTTAATATACTTTTAGCATTTAATCGTCTTCCTTCAACTTCAACAATAATATAACTACTAAACTCATTCGCACTTTTGACAAAATCCATTAAAAAGGTCATCGTCACTTTACCTGTGATCAAAACGGTTTCTTTATATACCATTGCAACATCCTCCTTAATAATATATACAACCGTTTGCACATTTCTATATTGACACCCTCTTTGGGTATCCGCAAGTCTTATGGCACCTTTCCTTACACACTCATTGCGAACAATACATAACATACGTTAGGTATTCTAACATGTAATACATTTTCTTTTAACGCTTATGCTATAATCAAAGTAGATTGCCAGTTTAGAAGACTTCAATAGTATATGTAGCGGTAGCTGCATTATGAATATATCCACAGGGAGTGACTGGAGATGTCATATAAAGATAAAAAAGTTCTGCCAATCGGTTCAGTTAGTGAACTAACGGGACTATCTTTACGAAAAATCCGCTACTACGAAGAAAGAGGACTAATCTTGCCAGAACGATCTGGTGGCGGAACTCGAAAATTTTCATTTACGGATGTAGAGAAATTAATGGATATCGCCAATCAAATTGAAGATGGCATGCAAACATTTGAAATCAAAAAGCTATATAAAAAAGAAAAGCAGAAAGACAAAGATAAAATCAGAGATGAAATGATTCGTGGTCAATTAAATGCCGCTTTCAAAATGACGAAATAAACAAAACAGGCGACAATCGCCTGTTTTTTTCATATGAACTCGTTTAAAATATACGATGCCGGGTATACCAATAAAGCATAACGATATTTATTTTAAGGGGTTGTTCTAAATGAGTTTTCATTACACAGTTGAAACATCCAAAACAGTCGAACAGGCAGTCTCTGATTTAAGTACGGAACTTCAAACAGAAAAATTCGGTGTATTATGGGATTTCGATCTATCTGCTAAGTTACAAGAAAAAGGAATGGACTTTCATACACCTTATCGTGTTCTAGAAGTTTGCAATCCTAAAGAGGCTGAACGCGTTCTAAATGAAGACAAATTAGTTGGGTACTTTCTCCCATGTAAAATTGTTGTATATGAAGAAGATGGTCAAACTAAAATCGGAATGCCCAAGCCAACAACATTATTAAATTTAACGGGTGATGACAACTTAAGCGATATTGGCTCTGACATTGAGAAGCGCCTTGTTTCATGTATTGATAAAAGCAAATAGAATTACTGAACAAGAAGGTGTATCTCTAACGAGATACACCTTCTTGTTTTATTAACCATTGTCTCGCAGAGCTGGCTCATAGCGATAGACAGTTAAATCAACTTTTGAATTAGGAAGAAAGACAATTCCTTCTCCTTCAAGCAACATTTTCTGATCAATAGAACCTTCTTCTGTTTTGATACCAATTTCTCCTTTTGCGTTGATCACACGATGCCATGGGAGTTTATACTTCTGACTCATTGAATGGAGAATTCTAACCACTTGTCTTGCTCCTCTTGGACTTCCCGCACACTTTGCGACTTGTCCATATGTCATCACTTTACCAGATGGGATTTTACTAATAATCGAAACGACTTTCTCAGTAAATGACTCCAAATACTTCACCCTCTAATGTAACTTTCTATCCACTTATTATAACAAAACCGACGTAATTCCAAAAAATAAAAAGCGTTGTATAAAAAAATGTTCGTGCTAGAAACTAAGCTTAGTCCGCTATTGCAAAGGAGCTTAAATGTAATGGATAAGCGAATAATTGATTGGCCTACCTTTCTGGGTGCTTTAAGTTTATTACTGCTCGTTACCGTCCCACTTACTCTTTTTCCCGAGAGTGGAAAGGAATTCGTCAATAAAGCAAATGAGTTTGTTACAACCCAATTTGGTGTCCTTTATTTAATTGTCGGTCTCGGTATTTTTTTCTTTTTAATCTATGTGGCATTCAGTGATAATGGACGTGTGCGATTAGGTGAAGAAGGAGAACGTCCTGAATTCAATAATTTTTCTTGGGCAGGAATGCTATTCTGCGCAGGAATAGGATCAAGTATTTTATATTGGGGAACGATCGAATGGGCCTATTATTATCAAGGACCACCGTTTGGATTGGAGCCTGGAACAGAAGAAGCTATCCTTTGGGCAAGTACATACGGCATCTTCCACTGGGGACCAATCGCATGGGCGATCTACACCCTTCCTGCTCTTCCTATGGCTTATTTCTACTATGTTCGTAAAAAACCCGTTCTCAAAATAAGTGAAGCGACAAGACCGTTAATTGGAAACCTTGTTGATGGGCCTTTAGGGACTATTATTGATGTTCTATTCATGTTTGGACTTCTTGGCGGAGCAGGTACAACGCTTGCCCTTGGAACTCCTATGATCGCTGAGGGAATCGATGCTCTGACAGGTATTGGAGTAACAATGGGCTTAAAGACGATGATTCTTATACTGGTCACAGCCATTTTTGCCATTAGTGCCTACTCAGGTTTAAAGAAAGGAATTAAGGTGCTATCAGATATCAACTTAGTTCTCTCGATTTTTCTGCTTCTCTTTGTTTTAATAGTGGGTCCGACGCGGTTTCTCGTTGAAACGGCAACGAACAGCGTCGGATTATTGTTAGATAACTTCTTTCATATGAGTACATGGACAGAGCCATTCAATGCTCTTGGTCCATATGATAAAACTGGATTTCCAGAGAGTTGGACCGTCTTCTACTGGGCATGGTGGCTTGTTTACGCACCTTTTGTTGGGCTATTCGTTGCCAAGATTTCAAGAGGTCGATCTATTAAACAAATGATCCTTGGAACCATTAGTTACGGAACACTAGGAAGTTTATTATTCTTTGGTATCCTTGGAAATTATGGACTTCATATGCAGTTAACAGGTGAATTCGACGTCATTAAAGTACTCAATGATCAAGGAGCACCAAGAGCGATAATTGAAACAATTGCTCAGCTTCCCCTTTCATGGTTTATGATTCTCGTTTTTGTTGTGTTAGCGATCATCTTTCTTGCGACGACGTTTGATTCTAGCTCCTATATTCTCGCTTCCGTTGTCCAAAAAGAGGTAAAAGATGAACCCCTCCGTTGGAATCGACTCTTCTGGGCATTTGCTCTTTGCTTAATGCCACTGGTGCTGATGTTTGTTGGGGGACTTGGAACTCTCCAAACCGCAAGTATTGTCGGTGGGTTTCCCCTTCTATTTATCATGATTATGCTAGGTTGGTCGTTTATGCGTGCTTCAACAGCCGATATTAAAGCTTCAGAACACTATGAGCCTAAGACTTTTTCATTAAATTACAAAAAGATTTTACAGACAATTCGCCGTAAGAAAAATAAGCCGCAAAAAGGACCAGTTGATGCGCATTTTGAAGACGATAAAAAAGACAACTAACTTTTCGGCACCTGATTCAAACTAAAAACATGTTCTTGATTATTTTTCCATATCGAAATTCATATTGACACTTTCAGTTGGTCATGATAAAAATTGAATAACTCTATAATAATTGAACTGCTTTGAAGGAAATTAAGTAGCCACCTTTTCCCTATTGAAGAGAGCCGATGGTTGGTGAGAATCGGTATATAAAAGGACGTGAATTTCATTTCTGGAGCTTCTTTTGCAATCGCAAAAGACGGTGAAGATCGTTACACTATGAAGTGGTGAGTTCATCTCACAACCAGGGTGGTACCGCGATAACAATCGTCCCTACGGATAACGTAGGGACGATTTTTTTGTGGCATAACGTGATCAGCATTCAATACAAATTGAAAGGAGAAACAGCATGAGTCAAAACGAACAGTGGTCATCAAGACTTGGATTTATCCTAGCTGCAGCAGGTTCTGCCATCGGGCTTGGCGCAATTTGGAAATTCCCTTATACAGCAGGTCAGAACGGAGGCGGGGCTTTCTTTCTGATCTTCATCCTATTCACCTTAATTCTCGGTCTCCCTCTTTTGCTTGCAGAGTTCTCTATTGGAAGAACTGCTCAAAGTAATGCGGTAGATTCTTATAAAACCATTTCTCCTGAATCAAAATGGTATCGTGTAGGAATTTTGGGCATGATTACATCCTTCATCTTGTTATCCTTTTACAGTGTTATTGGGGGGTGGATTATTGCCTACCTGTATAAAGCAGTGACAGGAGAGCTAAATGGACTATCTTCAGATGAATACGCTCAGGTTTTTGGGACGACCATTTCGAATTCATTTATTAGCATATTCGCACAATTTATTTTTATTATATTAACAATTCTTGTTGTAGCAAGAGGTGTTGAAAAAGGAATTGAACAAGCAAGTAAAATTATGATGCCTGCATTATTTCTTCTCTTTATTATTCTTGTCATTCGTGCGGTAACGTTAGAAGGTTCGATGGACGGGATCTTATTCTTGCTTCAACCCGATTTCTCAAAAGTTACATCACAAACCATACTTGAAGCAATGGGGCAATCTTTCTTTACATTAAGTGTTGGTGTATCCGTTATGGTTACTTACAGTTCTTATTTACCAAAGACGCAAAGCTTACCACGCTCAGCGATCTCGATTGTCGCAATGAACATTTTCATTGTATTGCTTGCTGGTCTTGCGATCTTTCCTGCTGTATTTGCTTTCGATCTTGAAGCAGGCGCTGGTCCCGTTCTATTGTTCAATGTCCTTCCGACAGTCTTTGGGCAATTACCGTTCGGCATGCTCTTTTTCATTGCATTCTTAGTTCTTTTCTTATTTGCAGCATTAACCTCCGCCTTCTCTATGCTTGAAATCATTGTATCGGTGATATCAAAAGGCGATCTTAAGAAACGAAAAAAATGGGCATGGATTATCGGACTTGCGATCTTTGTTGTTGGAATTCCATCTGCCCTATCATACGGCGTTTTAAGCGACGCGACATTATTTAATAAAACGATTTTTGATTTAGCTGATTATGCAGTAAGTAACGTTTTGTTACCAATAGGAGCTTTGTTAATTTCACTATTTGTTCCATTAAAAATGAAGAAGTCAGCACTCTATGAGGAATTAAAACGTGGAAGTGGCTTGAAAAAAGGATTGTTTGAAACGTGGTATTTTCTTATTCGCTTCGTTGCACCTCTTCTTATTTTGTTCGTCATGTTAGATGTCCTTGGTATCTGGTAGTATGAGTAAAAGCCTCACCAATCTGGTGAGGCTTTCTTGTTATATCATAATCTGTTATTCAGCATCTTCCTCTTCACCAGGAGAAGCTGGTTTTGGTTCGTCTTTAAGATCAAAATAAGCTTCAAATAATCGTCTAGCTATGTCTTTATTTACTGATTCATTTCGATCACTACTTAAGCTAGGGACTACAACGGCTAAAGCAATTTCAGGGTCCTCATAAGGAGCATAGCCAACAAAGGTTAAATTAAAACCCTTAACCTGATTATCATTACCGAATGACACCTGAGCAGTCCCTGTTTTACCCGCATGAGTGAAATCTACTCCCTTAAAATACTTTGTCGCTGTACCATTGCTAGCATTCGTCACTCGCCATAAACCATTTTGCACTCGATTTATATCACTTTGACTCATTTGAATACGATTCATTACGTTTGTATCGAACTGATCCACGATAATATTGGATAACCCATCGACATTTGAAGCTTCATGAACTTCTTTTAAAAAGTGTGGTTGAATTCTTTTCCCATCATTTGCAATCGTTGAAATATACTGAGCCATCTGCAAGGGGGTATACGTATCAAACTGACCAATCATTAAATCCATTAAGTTACCAATTTGCTGAATGCCTCCATTGATTCCTGTTGTTTCAATTGGCATATCAATTCCCGTCTTATTACCTAATCCAAATTGATTGAAGTGATAACGAACAGCATTATAGCCATCTCGATTCCAAGGAATCCCGCTTGTGTCTGGAACATAATCAAACCCTGCTATCATCATAGCGATTCGGTACATATACACGTTGGAGGATCTCTCTAATGCTTCCACATCATTTACCCACCCTAAGTTTGCATATGACGCTTTCTTGGGGGTAGAAGGAATAGATATTGGAGTATCGAATAGAGTTGTCCCATGGCTAATCACACCCGTTTCATAACCCGTTAGGACGGACGCCCCTTTCACCGCTGATCCCATTTCATATGATTCTGAAAGGGTCCCATAGGAATACTCGATATACTCATTTTCTTTCGAGCTATATTTTGTTCCACCAAAGGCTAATACTTCACCCGTTTCTGGGTCCATTCCAATCGCATACGCACGATCAGCGTATGGGTTCCCACGCGCTCTAGCCTTTCTTAATTCCTCTTCAAGAATTGTTTCAAGCTTCTGCTGAAGATCTATATCTACTGTAAGAACGAGATCATTCCCTCTTTTTCCTGGAGTCACCTCAGGTTCACCTATTGGTTTGCCTGATTTATCCGTTACGTACTTCTTCATCGCTTTCTGCCCTCTTAATAAATCCTCATACTGCTTCTCAAGATAGCTGATGCCTACAAGATCATTATTGTCGTAGCCTTTCATTGTATAGGCATCTAAAGATTCTTTAGGGATTTGTCCTAGATTACCAAACATCGTCTCCATCGTTTCATCGTATGGATAGACACGTTCGGCATCTGGTGAGATATCAACTCCAGGAAGCTCTTCTAGGTTCTCGCTCACTTTTGCGATTTCTTCTCTCGTTAATCCTTTTTTAATTGCCTGAGAAGAAAGCGCATACCCAGTATCCATTTGTCTTTTAATTGCAGCTATTTTTAATTCCTCTTGATCACTCGTTATCTCTTTAAGATCTTCTTCTTTAATCCGATCAATTTGCAATTGATATGCTTTTTTAGAATCAAGATCATTCCTTTCTTCTTCCGATAACTTCTCCTTTGCCTTTTCTGGTCTCGTGATAATCCAAAAATCCTTTAAATCTCGTTCAGTCACTTTATCTGTATCCATTTCAATAAATGCTGCTAACTTACGAGCTACATCAAGTCTTTCCTGCTGTTTCGTCTTCTGATTTCGGATATACGTTAATGTAAACGTTGGTTCGTTATCAACAAGTACTCTTCCATACCGATCATACATCTTCCCTCTTGGCGCCGATGATTTCGCTGTCACATTTTCTGTTTGCTCTGAGATTCGCTCAAAATCTTCCCCTTGCACAATTTGAATCACACCAAGCCGTAAGATTAAAACAGAAAACAATAAAAAAACAAAAAGAAATAAGATATTCAGCCGAAATGGCACATGTGTTTTCTTCATTTTTTCTTTAATCATAAAGGCCCCCCACGACATTTCCTTATCTTCCCAACTATCATAACATAGGTTTATTAGGACTTTTTTCCTTATTAGAAAATAAATACAATTTCTTAACACCAAAATAAACGCTTACTCTCTCTATAGTTAGACGATTCAATACGTTTGAATGGTTCAATTTAAAGTGTAAAAGTAGCTATGTGTGATCGATTCAGACCTTTTTACGCTTGTTTCTCCGTAAAGACATAACAAAAGGAGCGTGTTTCGTTAACACACTCCTTTACGTATTTCTATTAAGATCTTATAGTATTGGCGAAAGCAAGCGTGAAATTGATTCTTTAAAACGTATCCAAAGCGAACGTTCAAGATATTCCACTTCTGTTAGTTCCTCACTCTTCTTCATATCATTTATGAAAATATTCTCCAGTTTCTTAGAGATTTCCTCATCATAAATAAAGGCATTCACTTCGAAATTAAGTCGAAAGCTACGAACATCAATATTTGCTGTTCCTACCGAAGATATTTCGCTGTCAACCGCTATAGTTTTAGCGTGTATAAACCCGTTCTGGTAAATGTAAATTCTAGCTCCCGCTTTCAGTAATTCTCCCACATAAGAATAGGTTGCCCAGTAGACAAACAAATGGTCAGGTTTGTTGGGAATCATTAACCTCACATCAACCCCGCTAAGAGCCGCTATACGTAAAGCATCTAACAGACTTGCATCTGGTATAAAGTAAGGGGTTTGAATGAATATGGTGCGCTTTGCTGATGTAATAAGCTTAATGTACCCATTCTTAATCTGTTCCCATTCTGAATCTGGTCCACTACTGACGACCTGCACACCTGCTTTTCCAATCGATTCGATAATAGGAAAATAACAAGATTTATACCCTACTTTGTTCCGAGCAGCATGATTCCAATCTAAGAGGAACCGTGTTTGCATAGCGAGCGTTGCACTTCCTTCTATTCGTAGATGTGTATCACGCCAATACCCAAACTTCGGATTTAAACCTAAGTACTCATCACCAACATTAAACCCACCAACATAGCCAAGTTTCCCATCAATAATAACGAGCTTGCGGTGATTTCGGTAATTCAAGCGAGTATTGACATATGGAATTCGAGAAGGGAAAAACACCTCCACTTCTCCTCCCGCTGCAATTAAATCTCGGAAGAATCGCTTCCTTGTTTTTCTTGAACCCATTTCATCATAAAGAACACGTACCTTCACACCTTCTTGTGCCTTTCGAGTCAACTTTTCTACCAGTTTTCTACCAAGATCATCTTTTTGAAAAATATAGTATTGAAAGTGAATATGATCACTCGCACGACCAATATCCTCAATTAGTGCGTTGAATTTTTCTTCTCCATCTGTAAAAACGCTTATTGCATTATCCTGAGTAAGTACTGCGTCATCATTTACAAGATGCATATAAATAAGATCTTTATGTCTGGCAATTTCTTCATGTCTAAATGGATAAATCCCACTTTTAATCTCACTAACTTGTTCCTCAATTAAATCCTCGATTCCTACTTTTTTAATATTATCCCAATCAAATAATCTTCTTCGACTAAGGTTTTGTCCAAAAACTAAATACATTACAAAACCAAGGAGCGGAATAAAAAGAAGGACCATTAGCCAGGCCCATGTGGCACCAGCATCCTTCCGTTCCAGGAAAATAACGAGCGCAGCAAAACCAAGATTTAGAACGAATAATATTCCTAATAAAATCGATATAATGTGCATAAATCATAACTCCTTTATTAACCACAATGACAAATTTTACTCTCTAATCCCTTAAGTTTACCTTATTTCTAAACTGTTATTAAGATTAATTGTGAAACAAGTGAATCCTTTCCATATTTCATCTCATTATTAAGTGATTTTATCCATTTTCTCTTGTTAGTTGAAACAAAAAATATTGAATTTTATTACATAAAAGCTATTCCACTTCTTCTTTTTTCCAAGTAAAATAGAAGCAACAAATACAAGGAGGAGTTTAAATGAATGGTAAACCAATTCATTTCGATGGAAGCTCTGTTCCCTCTGTAACTTCAGCTAAGAATCAACCTCTTAAAATCACTGATGACGTTCGAAAATGTATCAGCTGCAATCCATTTCAACTGCCACCAACTAAATAATTCTTCATAAAAGCCTTGCTCATTTAGCAAGGCTTTTATGACTTTAACATTGATTTAATTACTATGAGGCAAATTCCTTGAATCAAACTTACGTCTGTTTTATAGTTTGTCTTGAATTAAGAATAACTCAATTCGAGATAATCGGAACGAATAGGAAAGGAATGAATCTGTAATGGCAAAAGTTTTATACATCACTGCTCATCCACACGATGATACTCAATCTTATAGTATGGCAGTAGGTAAAGCATTTATAGAGACGTATAAGCAAGAAAATGAAAACGATGAGGTAGTTCATATTGATCTTTATAGTGAGCATATTCCTCAAATCGATGCTGATGTGTTCAGCGGCTGGGGAAAATTGCAGTCAGGAAAAGGGTTTGAAGAACTATCAGCAAGTGAGCAAGAAAAAGTACAGCGTCTTAATGAATTAAGTGAAGAATTTATTGAAGCAGATAAATATGTATTCGTTACTCCACTCTGGAATTTCTCTTTCCCTCCAGTAATGAAAGCCTATTTTGACTCTGTATCTGTGGCTGGTAAAGCCTTTAAATATACTGAAAATGGCCCTGTAGGTCTTTTAACAGATAAAAAAGCCATTCATATCCAGGCACGTGGTGGCGTGTATTCTGAAGGTCCCGCTGCTGAAATGGAAATGGGTCATCGTTATTTCACAACGATGATGCAATTCTACGGTGTTCCAGAATACGAAGGACTCTTTGTAGAAGGTCATAATGCTATGCCAGATAAAGCAGAAGAAATTAAACAGGAAGCTATTGCTCGTGCAAAAGACACTGCACATACATTCTAATCTCGATATATATTCACGAAAACCAGCTGAAGAATTAATTTCAGCTGGTTTTTTATACCTTCACATCATACCCCTGCTTTTCCACTACTTTCTGTATATCTGAGGTAGACACTTCATTTTTATCATAGGTTACTTTAGCATTTCCTTCCTTGAGATGAACTTCTACAGCCAAAACTCCATTCAATTCTAGTAAAGCAGTCCGAACGATCACCATACAATTTTCTCCAGTCATTCCTTTAATCTTCAAAGTTGTTTTTTCCACTCCTTGTTCACCCCTCCAGTTGTTAAGTTGACTCTATTCTTCCCCTATTCTTGTTAAAGTACTATGTCCAAAAATTCAAAGCTAGAACTTTCAATTATAGCAAAAGACAGCAGGGGAAATTCCCTAACTGTCTTTTTGAGCTGCGGCCCAGAATACCCACCAGATCAATAATGGTTGGAAAAGTAATCTCACCCATAATAATACTTGATTTGCTTCATCTTGCCCTGGAGCAGGTACGCCAGCAATTGCTGCATAAATATTTGCTGGAAAAATGGCGATTAAATATATGACCGTCCACAATCTAGCCTGTTTTCGTGTGGAAGGAACAAGTAGAAGAATCGCTAATACGATTTCTATGATTCCAGTTAAATAAATGAAGCCGAGTTTAAACGGAACCCAATCGGGTACCATTGCGGCAAAACCTTCACCCTGAAGAAAATGAGCAAATCCTGCAAAAATAAAGAAGAAAGCAAATAAGACGAGCGCTATCATCCGAATCGTTTTTTTCATAAATTATCTCCTTTTCACTTCGATTCTTTCATGATAGCAAACTCACCTTCATTTGTTGAAGGAAAACGCTTAGCGAAGCAGCTCCTTAATTGTATAAGGAAGCATTTCATGAAGCGTTTCAAAAGAATAGGTGAGTTCAAGGCGTTCTGTCCATTTATGCGCATCTTTACCCTTAGGGCCAAGGTTCATGACGGGAACTTTTAGCTGCTCTAAAGCTTCTAGAGGCAATTCGTATGATTGACCATATAACGGCATGTTGCTCATTAATGGTTGGATTGTTTCTTTCGTTCTTTCAAGCCCTACGAAGCTTAAATCAGAAAGTCCTGGAAAATAATGTTGAGGTTTCAGCGTCACCTTATGTTTAGTTGAACTATAAGCGACCACTCGCTGAATGGTTTCCTGAATAAAAGAATCATGCCTGGAAGATACAGCCGGATAAAATGGCGGATTATAAAAAAGGATAATCATCGGACCATCATCTTTACAAAGTGCGGCTAAATCAAAAACCATTCTTGTTGAAAGATCTCGATCGCCTAGATCTTTAAAATTGGCAGATATATAATCTTGCCGACGTTTAATTTCTGCCTCCCCAAACAGCATAACAGCACGTTGGTGCAGCTGCTCATAAGTCAGAACGTTAACCTTGAATGGTTCAGGGACATAGTTTTGGAGCATGGAGAACGCTGTAGCTTTCTCCAAATAGTGATTTTCAATGCGTTTGGCAGCAACTTTGACTGCCTCCATTAATTGATTTGTAATATGCTGAATGCTCCTCTCCATACCAAGAACATTGAAAAGAGTTACACCCACATGCGGAATCTGTACGGAGTATCCTTCTTTTAAATCCTTTTGCATTAAGTTAGTTGGCGGAGGTGTTACCTCCCCATCGACAACTTCACAAAAATCAGCGTTAAGCTCAAGCTCTCTTGTTACTTCAGCAGCCATGTAGTTAGCGTTCAATCCTGAGAACGGCTCACCAACGTGCGTTTCTTGACCGTAACAGAAAAAGCCAGGTAATAGCTTTCCAATTGATCCTGAATAAACATACAAGTTCTGGTCGCCAGGATAATTTGTAAAAACAGGTTCTGAATTTAAGCAGGCAGTATAAATTAAATCATGCTGTTTAGCCATTTCGACAAGTACAGGAACAGCTTCGATCATGCCAAGTGAATTCGCTTCTTCATCAGGAACGGTAAGGAATAAAATATTCCCATCAAATTCACCAAAATTTGCTTTTTCAAGCATACTCATTTGAAGGGCAATCCCAGCTTTCATATCCATGACACCACGCCCAAACATCCACTCGCCACTTGTAAGGTCGTTTTGAACTTCAACCGGCATTTTATCAATATTTTTGTATATTTCTTCTGTAAGATCATATGGACTAAAAGCTAGATTTTTGAATTGTCCGTAGTCTTCTATGTCTACCACATCAAAATGGCTAATTAAAATAACTGTTTTCTTAGACCGTCCTTTTTTAATAAGTCCTGTAACGAAAGAGCGACCATCACTTGTTGGATGAAGAGCGAGCATTTTAGGATTGTCTTTGAAATAGTCCAAATCCTGAAGCTGAAGGTGAATATATTCAGCAAGTGCTACCTCCGGATATGATCCCGTTACACTCTGATGTTCAACTAGCCTGGATAGTAAGTACATCAAGGTTTCTTTCGTTTGCCATTTCCCCATCTCATCGCCCCCTCATATGTCTGTTATTTTTGCAAATTCAACCTGTTTTTGGTAGGTTTAATGGGAATAGACGGACTTTTATGAACTCTTTTTCCGTTTATCATATTTTATACATACTAAACCCGAAAAGACCAGCAGAAATGAGGGGAACAATGACAATTATATTCGCTCACAGAGGCGCAAGTAGACAATGCCCCGAGAACACAATAAGTGCTTATCAACGCGCTGTTCATCTTGGAGCAGGCGGAATTGAAATTGATATTCAGCTTTCAAAAGATGGGATCCCTGTCGTCATTCATGATCGAACGCTGAAAAGGACAACATCCGGAAAGGGGATTGTGACACAAACCACTCTCTCTGACCTCAAAAAACTTGATGCGGGAAGTTGGTTTTCTCCCGATTTTAAACATGAAAAAATCCCTTCGTTAGAAGAGGTTTTGTTATGGGCAGCAGACTACCCAGACGTTTGGTTAAACATTGAATTAAAATACTATCGAGAAGACGACGAACAGCTTGCCAAAGTGGCGATTCCACTCATTAAGAAATATCGCTCTGAGAAGAATACAATGATTTCTAGCTTTGAACACCATCGGCTGATAGATGTGCATAAGTTATGGCCAAAATTAGAAACAGCACCTCTTTATAAGGGGAATTTACATGAGCCATGGCATTATGCTAAGAAATTAAAAGCAAAAGCGATCCATCCGCAATTCAAATCAATCCATGCATCACTCGTAAAAGCAGTGCATTCACATGGCATTAAAATACGTCCTTACACGGTCAATGACGAAAAAGGACTCAGACAATTCCTCGATTGGGAAGTGGATGGAATTATGACAGACGTCCCAGACCTGGCGCTTAATATCATGCATAATAAACAAATTCCTCAACAAAAGAAATCATGGTGGAAAACTGTCTGGAGTGTAGTAACAAAGTAGATCAAGATTTGCGACATCTATTTTAAGACATGCTATACTTTTGGGGTCACGAAAGAAGTAATAAAGGAGCGATTGCATGTCTTCAGCATTATTTACACCATATACTATTAAAAATGTCACCTTCCCTAACCGGATTGTGATGAGTCCCATGTGCATGTATTCATGTGAAGCACAGGATGGTAAAGCCACAAACTTCCACTATATTCACTACACTTCCAGAGCTGTAGGAGGAACAGGCTTGATTTTCACAGAAGCAGCAGCCGTCACAGAACAAGGTCGTATTTCTCCACAAGATCTTGGAATCTGGAGTGATGACCATATCGAAGGATTAAAAAAAATTGTTCATCTTTCTCAAGAACAGGGATCAAAAGTTGGCATTCAACTTGCGCACGCAGGTCGAAAAGCCGTTCTGGATGGACCGATTATTGCACCATCTTCCATTCCTTTCAATGAGGAGATGAAAACACCAGAAGAAATGACGGTCGAACAAATTAAGGAAACCATCGTTGCTTTTAGAAAAGGAGCGGAACGAGCGAAGGAAGCAGGATTCGATGTGATTGAACTACACGGCGCTCACGGATATTTAATCAATGAATTTCTATCCCCACTCACTAACAAACGTAAAGATGAATATGGCGGTTCAAAAGAAAGCCGTTATCGTTTCTTAAAAGAAACCATTAATGAAGTAAACAAAGTTTGGGACGGACCTCTATTCGTTCGAATTTCTGCTGAGGAATACCATGAAGAAGGTAATACAATGGAGGATTTCATTTATTTTTCTGACGAAATGAAAAAGCAAGGCGTCGATCTTGTTGATTGCAGTACTGGTGGAGTTGTTCCTGCGCGTATTCAAGCCTACCCAGGTTATCAAGTAAAGCATGCCGAACAAATCCGAAAGGAATCTAACATTGCGACTGGAGCCGTTGGATTAATTACCCATCCTCTTCAAGCAGAAGAGATCATTCAAAATGAACGCGCGGATCTTGTTTTACTCGCTAGAGAAATGTTAAGAGATCCTTATTGGGCTAGAACTGCCGCAGCTGAACTTGGAGGAGATTTAAAAGCTCCTAAACAATATGAACGTGGTTGGAACTAATGTGTTGAAATAAATATAGATAAAGCGAGCTCAAGTTGAGCTCGCTTTTCTTAATGGAATATGTACCGTTGTCTGGTCCTCCATTAAATCGGTATTTTCAAAGAGATTTCTCGCTTCTTCCACCAGTCCGACAACATCAGATTCCTGGTAGCGAGAACTAATATGATTTAACAACAGTTTCTCCACCCGAGCATCCTTTGCAATTCGAGCTGCTTGCACTGTAGTGGAATGATAATACTCATACGCTAGTCTAGTGTTTGCCTCAGAAAAAGTAGATTCATGAATCAAAACGTCGGCATTTCTGGCAAAATCAATGGTCTTTTCTGTAAATCTTGTATCGCCACAAACGACAATGTGCCTACCTTTAATGGTTGGTCCTGTCACGTCACACGCATGAATCGTTTGCCCATTCTCCAGTTTAATTGAACTACCGCTTTTCAACTTTTGATAGATCGGTCCAGGCTGTACGCCGAGAGCCTTTAATTTTTCAACATTTAACGTACCTGCTTTATCCCTTTCTTCAATACGATAACCAAAGCTATCGATTCCGTGCTCCAAAAGAGCAACCTTAATGGAAAAATGAGATTCATTCACTTGAATCCCGTCCTCTACTTCTACAATACGCAGCGGATAACGTAGGTAGGTGCCACTAATCCGAATCGCTGTATTAATAAAATCAGCTAATCCTTTGGGACCGTATACAATCACCTCTGATTCTCCTCCCTGAAAGGAGCGACTTCCAAGGATGCCTGGTAATCCAAAAATGTGGTCTCCGTGCAAATGAGTAATAAAAATTTTTGTCATTTTACTAAGAGTAATGGATGAAATAAGAATTTGATGTTGTGTCGCTTCTCCACAATCAAACAACCATACTTCTCCAGAATCCAATCGCAGGGCTGCGGAACTGACGTTGCGTTTTGTGGAAGGAACACCGGCACCTGTCCCAAGAAATGTGATTTCCATCTTAATTCTCCTTTTCATCGTCTCTTTGTCGCAAACATTTCAATGATCAGCTACACTGTATGTATGAATCCTATATAGGAGCTGAATCTCATGTCTTCGAAATATAGATTAATAATTGCATTGTTCCTATCTCATATCCTTTTATTCTTGTCTTTCTTTTTGTTAAATGACATCTTCTGGCCGCTCTTTACCGTATCTCTTCTCTTACTCGGTAGTTTTTCATTCCGTCATGTTAAATGGAGGAAACCTTCTTTCGCTCAACTCATAATCGGAATTGGAAGTGGTGGCTTGCTGTATCTTATTTTTTATGTGGGTAAAGTGATGATGCTCTACATACTCCCTCAATCGATCACTCAGGTTGAAGCACTCTATCAACTTGTAGCGCCTGATCAAACCTGGCATTATTACAGCCTAATTCTTATCATTATTCCGGGAGAAGAACTGTTTTGGAGAGGATTTGTACAAACACAGCTAAGAACGATTCACATCAAGTATCCAATCTTACTAGCTGCTCTGCTTTATATGAGTGCACACATATACGCAGGCGCTTTTCTATTGCTAATAGCTGCTGTTTTAGCAGGAATTGTATGGGGATACCTGTATAACCGCACAGAAAATATGATCGTTCCGCTGCTTTCACACCTTGTTTTCGACTTATTTCTTCTAGTTTTCTTTCCGCTTCTCTAGTTTATACGAAAACTTTACTTCATGAAGGAGGTTCTTCACATGCTTTTTATACAGAAGAGCCTCTTTGTGATCTGGATGTTTCTCTCCATAGCGAACCTTCTCGTAAATTTTAACAATAAACTCTTTGTTTTCACGACTACCAGGAATCCTTCGCAACCATTCACTTAACGTTTCATCTTTTTGGCGACCATTACGATATTTGAAAGCTTTTATTTCAAGATCATAGAGCTGTTTTCTTATTTGATCAGAAGGTGGCTTTAATTGCTTCATTTGCTTACCTTTTTGTGAATACAATGTTTCACTTGTCGAAGTTGCAAACGATTTGACTTGAAAACGAGTAAGAGCCAACCTTTTCTTATACAAAACGATCACAACAATAACGAAGCAAATGAAAAGTAATGTATAGAAAATCATCTCTATCGGAATATCCATCCCTTGATTCAGAATTTTTTTATCGTTCATGATTTCTTGAGTCTCACTACTCGAGCTCGTCTGTAATAATTCCTGACCATCTTCAGTAAAGCGACCTTCAAGAAACGATGTTAACCAGTAAATCGGTAGACCAATAACATAACCTAGTCCGCTTATCGAATAAGAGATTGCTTTTACTATCGGTTCTTTCACCCAAATCAGGATACTAAACAGAACACTTGAAGCAGATAACAAAATGAAGATAAAGCTTATCGCCCACCTTGCCTGCTTCTTCCCTCCTGTTTTTCTAACTTCTACAGCGGCTCTACAAATAAGAAGCATCACAAACTGCACAAGAGGCAACAAAAAAATAACCTGTCGAAGCTCAGATGAATTACTAAATAAAAAGAATAGAAACGCCCCAATTAAACTCAAGAAAAATATGAGCGCATCATTACTTCGCTCGATTTCCCACATGTTTATATAACTCCGCCAGGCAATGACTATTGAAAGAAGAACCGTATATAGGAACGGAAAACCTAGCACTGCTACTCCCGCAAGAGTCGTCAAAACCATTAGCAGCAACATCAATGTAAACGAAATGTATGCTCGGTTT
Source organism: Anaerobacillus sp. QJM3NY_17 (assembly GCF_056173665.1). Taxonomy (NCBI): domain Bacteria; kingdom Bacillati; phylum Bacillota; class Bacilli; order Caryophanales; family Bacillaceae; genus Anaerobacillus; species Anaerobacillus sp. QJM3NY_17. The sequence goes on from NZ_CM149685.1 coordinate 2,646,199, forward strand.
CGGGCGTAGACACCGAAAAATACTAAGCCTCCCCCTATAACCATGGTCAGAAAGGGAAATATCGGTGGAAAGGTTTTTTCATACAAATAAAAAAACGAAATGATAAGATACACAAACAACATGTCATAAACGTAATAAAGAATATGAGGGAGTTCCTTTCGTAAACTCATGACTCCTTCTTCCTCTCTAAATGGCTAAGATATGCGTCATCACCTGACATTTTCACTTCATAGCATTTATGTCCTTTCCTTTCTAATAGATGGTAAAACGCTGCTTCTTTGCTCTCTTGGATCGGTTCTCCTAATCGAATGATAACAGAACGATCTGTTATTCGCTTCCGCAGCCATGCACTCATTCGCTCAAAAGATAACAAAGGTCTCGTTTCGTCAATTCGAGCTAGCATTTCAAGCGCATTACTCAACTGAGCATTTCCCTCACCTGCTTCCAGTGTCATACATGGGGACGGTCCCTCTGGATCTAAATTGATATGTAATTCGAATGACACTCCTCTTTTGGTAGCAAGCTTGCAGAGAAAAGCAAGTTGACTAATATACGTCTCGATGTCTTTAGAGACCTGCCCAGGACTATTTTTCTTTTTAACAGATAAATCAAGAACAAATATCCACCTCAAATCAATCGAACGTTCGTATACTTTTGTTTTCAATTCTGAGGTTCTAGCTGTGGCTTTCCAATGAATGCGATTGAATGGGTCCGAACTTTCGTATTCCCTGGCACCTGCTGGAGATGAGAGGTTTTCATATAGCGAATGTTCATATGAATGGCTTCCCAATTCGAACATCGAAAGTTGCTCTACACCTTTCACCTCTAAAAGTTCGGGATATATCAGAATTTCTGTCTGAAATAAACTTTCAAGAATGGATAACTGTTTCCCCCATCCAAAGAGATCTTTAATCAAAAGCTCTACTTTTCTTATCCGAGTCACTCCTCTTTTATCTGCATAAATCGGAAAGGAAATGGTTTTCCTTTCCTTTTTACCAAGATAAAAAGGTATGGAATAAAATTGAAGGTATTTGGTATTTTGGACTAGATCAACGTTTGAAACATGCAGAATAGGCTCTAGAGAAAAATGGAGCTGACCATTCCATATCGGCAATTTCCCTGTATTGTTTAGTGTAAAAGAGAGGGTTTCCTGCTCCCCTTTGAAAAGCTTAATCGTTCGACGGTTATTTTCTAACTCAACTTGCTCACCTGCCTTTTTCAAGTACAGACGAGTAAAAAAGGTTAATAACAATAGCGCAATGGTGATTAAGAAAAGTTCAAAAGATTGAAAATAAAATGAGGAAAGAAGCACAATCCAGCTCAGGGCAAAAAATGAAGTTAGAAACAATGAAAGCCTAGTTGACGATCTCCACCTCATGTTGCTGATGTCCCTAACACTTCCACAGGCACTTCAATTTGAGTGAGAATTTCATTAAATACTTTTTGTTTCGTCATCCGCATGGATCCTTCCATCGTAAGTACAAGACGGTGACTAAGAACATAAGGAGCCACGAACTGGAGATCATCAGGAGTGACATATCGTCTCCCTTCTAAATACGCTTTTCCCTGTGCGGCTTTCATAAAGGCAATTGTGCCCCTTGGACTAACGCCAACACTTATGTACTCTGAATTTCTTGTGGCTTCCACAATATTAAGTAAATAATCTTCAATCACATCAGAAAGTTCAACTCGTTTTACTTCCTCTTGAAATGATTCAATCTCACCTTCTTCAAAAAGACACGTCAAATCATCAAATGGATTATGTAATCTCATCATTTGAATCATCTGTTTTTCTTCTTTCATGGTTGGGTATCCACTTTTCATTTGCATAAAGAAGCGATCCATTTGTGCTTCAGGTAATGAGAAGGTGCCCTGTGATTCTAATGGGTTCTGTGTCGCCATGACGATAAAAGGAGTAGGGAGCTTTAACGTTGTTCCTTCAATGGTTACTTGCTTCTCTTCCATAACTTCCAATAAACTCGACTGGGTTCTTGGAGTAGCTCGATTTATCTCATCTGCGAGTAATACATTCGTCATAACGGGTCCGGGTCGTAATTCAAAATCTTGTTTCTTAGGATTGAAAAATTGAATACCTGTGACGTCACCTGGAAGAACATCAGGAGTAAATTGTATTCTCTTAAATTCCCCTCCTAGTAAAACGGCCATTGACCGGGCAAGAAGTGTTTTCCCGGTACCTGGAACATCTTCTAATAAAACATTCCCATTATTCAACAATGAAATCACTACAAGTTCAATCGTTTTTTCTTTGCCGATCAGCACCTTTTGCATTTCTTGTTGAACAATCTTCATTTTTTCTACAATTTTCATTTTGTCAGCTCCCTTTCAGACCAGATGAAAAATAGGCTATTCTTTTTCTTTTTTATAATTCCAAAGAAAATCACGATCTAGACTCGTCCCACGTCTTTTCTCGTCTCGCAGTTTATGGCTTCCATCTTCGCCAAGCTGGTTCCCTTTTAGAAGAGCACTATCTCCGTATTTTGATCGGATAGATCCAATGGTTTTCTGTAAGCTATCTCTTCTTGAATCAGCTTCAAAAGAAAATAAATCAAGCTGAACAGTGGCTTCGTTTCGATCTACTAATTGCTGTCCAGTTATTCCGAGTAATCGAATTGGCTGCCCGGACCAGTTCTTTTCAAATAGTCGCTGAGCTGCATCTAAAATATCAGCAGATTGAGAAATCGGGTTTTGAAGCTTCTTGCTTCTGGTTACAGTTGTGCGATCATTGTAGCGAATCGTCAGCTGAATATTAAAGCTCAAAACATTTTTCTTACTCATACGCTTCGCGACCGAATCTGATAAATTAGTCAGCGCAGTATTAATACGATGATGATCAATGAGGTCCTCTGGAAAAGTGGTTGAATTCCCAACGCTTTTAAACTCATCTATGGCGTCAGGATCAACCGGACGGTCGTCCCTCCCATTTGCGCGGTCATGTAACCTTCTTCCGTTAATACCAAGCTTCATTTCAAGCTGCAGAGGATTCGCATGAGCAAGATCGTGAATGGTTTTAATATTGAGTTCATGCAATTTTCCCTTCGTTTTCTTGCCTACGCCATGCATTTCACCAACATCTAGCGGCCAGAGTAATTTATCTAGCTCTCTTTTACGAAGAATCGTTATACCTAAAGGCTTCTTCATATCAGAAGCCATTTTAGCCAAGAATTTATTAGGGGCAATTCCGATACTACAAGGAATACCAATTTCAGAATGAATCCGCTGTTGAATTTCCTTTGCAATAGCAACAGGACTTTTCTCACCACAATCTTCCGTAATATCTAAGTAACCTTCATCAATCGATACTGGCTGAACGAGTGGCGTGTAGGTTTCTAACAATTCGAATATTTGGAGGGAGGTTTGGCGATAAAGGGGAAAGTTAGGCGGCATGATGAGAAGTTCTGGACAGTACTTTTTCGCTTCCCATACCGGCATTGTTGTTTTCACACCTTTCTTTCTCGCTTCATAGCTACTCGTCACCACAATGCCTCGCCTTTCCTCAACATTCCCGGCAATCGCAAGAGGTTTTCCGCGAAGCTCAGGATTATGAGCAGCTTCAACTGACGCATAAAAACTGTTCATATCCACATGAAAAATAATTCTCCCTCTTCCCTTTGCACTCCTATCCATTCCACACATCTCCTTAAACCTAAATCGACTCCGTTCGAGTCTATTCGGGCGGTGCCTGTCACTAGTAACTAACAAAAAGACAGGAGTGGCCCCCTGTCTTACGTCGTTTTAACTTGTTGTCTTTCAACCCATTTCACAAATTCATTTCCGTGAAAATGCTTATTGAACTCCAACTGAAATTGATACATTGCTTCAAGAAATTCAGCGTTTTCTTCTGATTTGGAGCGATATTCTTCAAGGTATTTCATAACGGAGTATGAATACTGGTCACTCGCTTCTACTTTCGTTAGTCCTTCTTCAGTCAAAGTAACGTATGATACGCGTCGATCATCCGTTTTCTTTTCAAGTTTAACGAACATTTTGTTTTTCAACCGCTTTAATACCTGCATAACGGTGGAGACATCCCATAAACCGATTTCCGATATTTTGGTTATCGTTACCTCTTCCTCAAAGTAAACAATCCACATGACATGTTGTTCAGCCTGAGTTAATCCAATCTCTCTTGCATTTTTTTGCCATTCATTTTCGAGAACTTTATATGTTCCGCGCATATAGTTCATTAGTTTATGAGTTTGAATAGAGTCCATCTTAACACCGCTTCCACTTCTTAAATTGTAATCATACGAATCTATTTTAACATAATATAGGAATCCTGCCACGAAGATGAGAACAACAAAAAAAGAACATTGTCTAAATTCGACAATGTTCTAAACAATGCTTTACTTACTATGCATTTGCAACTTCTTTAATAATAGATACAACGGCTTCAGAAACTTTCACTAATTCTTTAACCGGCATCCGTTCATTTGTCGTATGAATTTCTTCATAACCTACCGCAAGGTTAATTGTAGGGATACCGTGTCCAGCTATAACGTTTGCGTCACTTCCACCGCCACTAGTTAATAATTCTGGGGAACGACCAATCTTTTCCATAGCTTTTTTCGCTATTTCTACAACGTAATCACCATCGTTGAACTTAAATCCAGGGTACATGACCTTTATATCAAGATCAACGGAGCCTCCCATATCTGAAGCTGTTGTCTCAAATGCTTTCTTCATTTTTTCTACTTGAGCTTCCATTTTCTCTGGAACGAGCGAGCGTGCTTCTGCAAGAACTTCCACATAGTCGCATACAATGTTTGTTTGTGAGCCACCTTGAAAACGACCAATATTCGCTGTCGTTTCATTATCCAAACGTCCAAGAGGCATCTTAGCAATAGATTTTGCTGCCATCGTGATTGCAGAAACTCCCTTTTCAGGTGCTACTCCTGCATGAGCCGTTTTTCCATAAATAGTTGCCTTGATTTTTGCTTGAGTAGGAGCCGCTGTGATAATTTTACCAACTTCACCATCACTATCGAGAGCGTAGCCAAATTTGGCAATTAGCTTCTCTGGATCAAGAACTTTTGCACCTTGTAGCCCAGACTCTTCTCCAACAGTTATAATAAATTGGATCGTTCCATGCTCGATATTCTGTTCTTTTAATACACGAATAGCTTCAAACATCGCAGCTAGTCCAGTTTTGTCATCGGCACCAAGAATCGTTGTTCCATCCGATACAACATAACCATCTTTAATTGAAGGCTTAACTCCTTTTCCTGGGACAACTGTATCCATATGCGAAGTGAAGTAGATCGGATCTGCACTTTCGACGTTGCCTTTTAGTGTACAAATTAGGTTACCGGCTTCATGTTCCGTTTTTTCTGCTGCATCATCTTCTTCTACTTCCACACCAAGTGATGTGAACTTTTCTTTTAAAATGGCAGCTATTTTCTTTTCGTTTTTTGTTTCAGAATCAATTTGAACGAGTTCTAAAAACTCATCCACAAGTCTTTGTTCATTAATCATGATGTCGTGCCTCCTGTAATTCATTTTATAGCGGAATGTTACCATGCTTTTTCTTTGGACGTTCTTCTCGCTTATTTCTCATTAATTCCAGTGCTTCAATCAATTTCATTCTAGTCTCTCTCGGATCAATGACATCATCAACCATCCCGCGTGATGCGGCTATGTATGGATTAGCAAATTTCTCCCGATACTCTTCAATCTTTGAAGCGCGCGTTTCTTCGGGATTATCGCTCCCATTAATTTCTCTCGCAAAAATGACGTTTGCGGCTCCCTCTGGACCCATTACAGCTATCTCTGCATTCGGCCATGCATATACAAGGTCAGCTCCAATGGATTTCGAGTTTAGGGCAACATATGCTCCACCATAAGCTTTTCTTAAAATAACTGTAATTTTGGGAACCGTTGCTTCAGAATATGAATAAAGAATTTTTGCTCCGTGACGAATAATGCCACCATGTTCTTGCTTGATCCCAGGGAAAAATCCTGTAACATCCTCAAACGTGATCAATGGTATATTAAATGAATCACAGAATCGGATAAACCTTGAAAGCTTATCAGAAGAATCAATATCAAGTCCTCCTGCCATTACCTTAGGCTGATTGCAAATCATTCCAACTGTTTCTCCCTTGATTCTTGCAAAACCGATGACGATATTCTTCGCAAAATACTTTTGTACTTCTAAGAAAGAATCTTTATCAACCACTGAATCAATTACGGCTCTAACGTCATATGGCCTCGTGGAGTCAAATGGGACAATATCGGCAAGATCTGAACAAAAATCATCTCGTTCCGGACTTGCCACGATTGGCGTCTTCTCCTCGTTATTGGATGGTAAGTAAGTGATCAAATCGCGAACGTTTGCGAGAACTTCTTCCTCAGTTTTTCCTGTGAAGTGCGCATTTCCACTTTTAGAACGGTGAACTTTCGCACCGCCAAGATCTTCAGCAGAAATTTTCTCACGCGTAACCGTTTCGATTACTTTCGGACCAGTAATAAACATCTGACTCGTATCTTCTACCATAAAAACAAAATCAGTAATTGCTGGTGAATAAACAGCCCCACCTGCACATGGACCCATAATCACAGAAATTTGTGGGATCACTCCGGAATAGATCGAATTTCGATAGAAGATATGTCCGTACCCGTCCAATGATACCACACCTTCTTGAATTCTCGCACCTCCAGAGTCATTCAAACCAATGATTGGAGCACCATTACGAGCAGCAAGATCCATAACATGGGTTATTTTTTTGGCGTGCATTTCCCCTAATGCGCCACCAAACACAGTGAAATCTTGGGCAAAAACATAAATGGGACGACCATCTACTTTTCCATAACCTGTCACAACACCTTCTCCAGGTGCTTTTAAATCTCCCATTCCGAAGTCTTGAGAACGATGTTCAATGAACGAGTTCAACTCAACAAAGGTACCTGAGTCAACCAGCAAGTCAATTCGTTCCCTGGCGGTTAATTTACCTTTCTCGTGCTGCTTGTTAATCCGTTCATCACCACCGCCCATTTCAACTTCTCTTCTGCGATCATACAGTTCATTAATTTTATCGTACATGTCCATTATTCTGCCTCCTTCGTTCCCTTTTCACAAAGTTCGTATAGTACTCCTCCTGCTGATTTAGGATGCAGAAATGCAATGTTCGCTCCACCAGCTCCTTTAACAGGTGTTTCATGAATCAGCTTAACACCGTTTGAAGAAAGCTCTTTCAATCGTTCTTCAATCCTGTCATCAGCTAGAGCAATATGGTGAATACCCTCGCCTCTCTTCTTAATGAATATGGCCACTGGACTAGACTCACTCATTGGTTCGAGAAGTTCGATTCTCGACTCACCGATTTTCATAAAAGCGACTTTCACACCTTCAGAAGCGACTTCCTCAATCGCTTCAAGCTTCAAGTGAAGCTGATTCACATAAAAAGGTAGTGCTTCTTCAAGAGAAGAAACGGCAATCCCAATATGATCAATTTTCTTTGGTGGTTCTTTAACTGTTTGGTCAATTCCATCACGCTCATATACTGCTTTTTCAATAAAAATGGCTGTATCTTTTGTAGGTGTTCCAGGCGTGAAAACTTTTTGAATCCCTTTTGATTCAAGAAACGGAATGTCTTCCCATGGAATTACGCCCCCTCCCACTACAATAATATCCCCTGCACTGCGCTCTTCTAATAATGAAACAATCTCAGGGAATAATTCATTATGGGCCCCAGATAAACAAGATAGGCCAATTGCATCTACATCTTCTTGTACAGCAGCTGCAACGATTTGCTGTGGCGTCTGTCTTAACCCTGTGTAGATCACTTCCATTCCATAGTCTCGAAGGGCCTGCGCAATAACAAGAGCACCTCTATCGTGTCCGTCAAGACCTGGCTTCGCAATCAATACTCGAATCTTCTTCATATCGTTCAACTCCCAGTTTGTTTAGATTCCTGTGTACTCACCAAATTCTTCCCGAAGTACCCCGCAGATTTCCCCAACCGTGCAATAGTCTCTAACACAGTTAATAATAAGAGGCATTAAATTGCTAGTTCCTTTAGCTCCCATTCTCAATTCTTCCAACCGAGCGCTCACTCGATTCGGTTCTCTCGTTGAGCGCAGCGATTCAAGTTTCTCGATTTGTTTGCGCTGAAGCTCCGGATCAATACGATGTAATTCAGGCTTTGGTTCATCTTCTAGAGTATATTGATTCATTCCAACAACGACTTCTTCGCCGCTTTCGATTTTCTTTTGAGTTTCATAAGAAGCTTGATGAATTTCCCGCTGCATATAACCTTGCTCAACAGCTGAGACTGCACCACCCATATCATCAATCTTGCGAATATATTTAAACACATACTCTTCTAACTGATTAGTTAGTTTCTCAATAAAGAAAGAACCTCCTAGCGGATCAACCGTATCCGTAACACCACTTTCATTCGCGATAATTTGCTGCGTTCGAAGAGCAATCCGTGCTGAATCTTCTGTTGGTAACGCTAATGCTTCATCCTTTGCATTCGTATGCAAACTCTGGGTACCACCTAATACTGCTGCAAGCGCCTGAATGGTAACTCGAACGATATTGTTATCCGGTTGTTGGGCTGTTAGCGTTGATCCTGCTACTTGAGTGTGAAAACGTAGCTGAAGGCTTTTCGCTTTTTTAGCTCCATACCGTTCCTTCATAATCTTTGCCCAAATTCTTCTCGCAGCTCTGAACTTCGCAATTTCTTCAAGGAACTGATTGTGTCCGTTAAAGAAGAAGGCCAATCTTGGTGCAAAGTCATCGACCTTTAACCCAGTTTCAATGGCTGCGTCAACATAAGCGATTCCGTTAGCAATTGTAAAAGCTAGCTCTTGGGCCGCTGTCGATCCCGCTTCTCTTATGTGATAGCCTGATATACTAATCGTATTCCATCGCGGTACATGCTCAGCACAATAAGCGAAAATGTCTGTGATAAGTCTCATAGATGGTTTTGGTGGAAAAATATACGTGCCCCTGGCGATGTATTCTTTTAAAATATCATTTTGGATCGTTCCAGAAATTTGTGCCTGTGACACTCCCTGTTTTTCTGCAACGACAATATACATAGCAAGCAATACAGATGCTGGAGCATTAATGGTCATGGAAGTACTGACTTTATCAAGAGGGATATCTCGTAAAAGCGCTTCCATATCATTGAGTGAATCAATAGCAACACCCACTTTACCAACTTCACCTTTGGCCATCATATCGTCTGAATCATAGCCGATCTGTGTAGGAAGATCGAAGGCTACTGATAATCCAGTTTGACCTTGATCAAGTAAATATCTAAAGCGACGGTTGGTTTCCTCAGCTGATCCAAACCCCGCATACTGTCTCATTGTCCATGTTCTACCTCGGTACATCGTTGGTTGAATACCTCTTGTATATGGATATTGGCCTGGTAAGCCCAATTTCTCCATGTAGTTCTTATCCAAAGTTTCTGGATGTCCCAAACGGTCTATATCAATTCCAGAGCTCGTCTTAAACGCTTCTTTCTTCTCCGGAAACTTCTCAATTAGTTTTTCAGTTAGTTCTTTCCATTCCTTAAATTGAGTTTGAAAATCTTTGTTCTCTGTCTCCATCCCCATTCCTCCCTAGTTGTCTTGCTATAAAATTAATTCGAAATTTAGATGTCTAACTTATATCTAATTCTTCATTAAGTAAGCGTTTTCCTTCTAGAACTACAAAATTTGTCGATACTCGCTACCGTTTCATGAAGGATTGTCTTGTCCAACATAAGAAATCCATGTAAAATGACAATAGAATGTTTATTTTGGGAGGGACTCTCATGCCTCGTAAAGCCACAAAGATTGTTGTATATATTATGATTATCTCGATGCTTCTTAGTTTGTTTGCTGGAGCAACTGCGATGTTGTTTTAATAACGAATTGTTTTTAGCAAAAAAATCATTCTCAAATAAAGAAATAGTTTTTATTCTATACAAAGAAGAGGCTGTCAGCTGACAGCCTCTTCTTTGTATAAGCAATCTCTTTTAGTATCTATCATTATTCATAGCTATGAACGAAGTTAATTTTGGGCTCCTTTATGATCTAAAATAGCTTTATCCTTAGATAGGGCTCCAGATTCAACCCCAAGCTTATAAAAATCATTCTCACTCGTAGTAATCATGATTTTCGTTCCAATTGGAACGACCTCAAAAAGCGACTCAACCTCTTTATTTAAAAGACGTATGCAACCCGCCGTTATATATTCACCAATTGAATATGGACGATTAGTACCATGGACACCGTAAATCCGACCATTTGTGCCTTTTGCATCAAACCCAATCCATCTTGTACCAAGTGGATTGTCTTTCCCACCACCCTTTATGTTTTTCTTTCTGTAATAAGGGTCTTCGGCTTTTATAATGATTGTAAAAAGCCCTTCTGGTGTATCTTCTATACTTCGACCGGTCGCTACTGGTAAAACACGTTGAATTTCATTGTCATTAATGAAAGCAAGCTCATTTGTCATCTTATTGACGATAAGAAACGGATCTCCGGCGTTAGGCTGATTACCGAATGGGAAAAGAATGGACACAGAGAGATATATCGATAGTAAGAAAGAAGTCATAGTCTAACACCCCTTTTAGTATCTATCATGCATCTATTTATTCAATTCATTCGGATTTTGAGAAAGCTCCCGGTTTAAAGTATCGTTTTAATAGCAAATATTGTTCGATTTCATTTAGAAAATATAGAAGAGCTGACCGCGTTTCAAATTCGTCTCGAGCAACAGGTAACGGCGAATTCCTAAATTCTTCTCTCATGGATTCAAGCTCTTCTAGAAAAAGATTCGCAGTATTTTGGGGTTTAACAGCTTCACTAAGCTTTTCCATAAAATCGGCAATTTTACGACCGTGAATATATGTTTGATCGAGTGAAGAAATAATCGGCAACACTCTCTCTAATATCGTAAATTGTTTTTCTCGCATTTTGAAATAAACATAGTACTTATCATCATCGCGAATCATATGATTTTCGATATCTTTAAGAGCTAAGTTCTTCGCATACTGAAGCAAATCACCTACTTCAATGATTTCTTTACCGTCCCAGCTGCTTTCACCTTCTCGAAGATAAACCGCGTATTCCATTAAGATCACAGAAAACTTCTCTTCAATTTGTTTTCTAATATTCAATAAATCTTTCTCAAGACTTGGCATATAGAGGTTAAATAGAAGAGCAACACCTATACCAATAACAATAATAGCTACTTCGTTCCATACAATGTCCCAGCTTACTTGATTAAAATTATAAATATGGAGAATGATAACTGAGCTTGTAATAACGCCTTCGGTTGCCTTGATGGCGACAACGGCTGGTATAAAGAAAAGCAACAATAGTGAGATGCTAAACGGTGTATATCCGATTCCTTCAAAAAATACAGCGCTAAACACAATTCCGAGTAAACAAGCTAGAAATCGTTCCCATGAACTTCGAAAAGACCGTTTAGTCGTCGGTTTTATACAAAGAATGGTAAGTATGCCAGCAGAAACGTAGTTATCAAGAGAAAACAATTGGGCGATTGTTATCGCAACACCAGTACCTATTGCCGTTTTTACCGTTCTATAACCAATTTTCACTTTCAATAAAGATACTTCCTTCCAAATATGACTTACTACTTTAATATCCTTCAATTATCAGAGTCTAAACCATTTTCGAATCGTTGAACAGCAAATTCTCTTTAAATAGCGCTTTCAAAAAAATATTTTCACAATAAAACCTTACATTCTATAGTTGTGATAGTCCGATTATATATCCAATTCAGACGCTTTATCTTATACTCAACAAAAAAAGTGAGCCATAGGCTCACTTCATAACACTTTTTCTAAGAATGCTTTTGCTCGATCTGTTTTTGGTTCATTGAAGAATACTGCAGGTTCACTTTCTTCCACAAGCTTTCCTCCATCAAGAAAAAGGATACGATCAGCTGCTTCTCTTGCAAAAGCCATTTCATGTGTAACAATCACCATAGTCATCCCTGATTGACCAAGATCCTTCATTACATCAAGAACTTCTTTTACCATTTCAGGATCGAGTGCAGAAGTCGGTTCATCAAACAACATATACTCAGGTTCCATAGCTAGGGCTCTAGCTATGGCTACACGTTGCTTTTGACCTCCAGAAAGCCGTTTCGGATATTCATTCGCCTTCATTGAAAGCCCAACTTGCAATAGGAGCTCATGTGCTTTTTTCTCAGCAGCCTCTCGCTTTAATCCTTTTACTTTCATTGGGGCATAAATAAGATTTTCCAATACTGTTTTATGAGGAAAAAGGTGAAAATGCTGGAACACCATCCCAATAGACTGACGTAACTCCATGACGTTTGTAGTGGGATCTGTTAATTTTTTATCATCTACCCAGATTGTTCCGGAGGTTGCATTCTCTAATTGATTCATACATCGAAGAAGAGTTGATTTACCAGATCCAGAAGGTCCAATAATTGCAACTACTTCTCCTTTTTGAATCGTTGTTTGAATATCAGTTAATACTTTAAGAGTTCCAAACTTCTTGTGTAAATTGTCTATTTTAATCACTCCGCCTCATTCTCCTTTCCACCATTTTTCCAACTAGAGTTAATATCATAACGAGTAAGTAATAAATGATCCCCGCAATAAGTAATGGCTCAAAATACTTGAACTTCTCTGCTGCCACTATTTGACTTCTTCTCATAATATCAAACACACCAATAACAGATACAATCGCTGATTCCTTCGTTAATGTAATAAATTCATTCATGAGTGCAGGTAAAATGTTTTTCATAGCCTGTGGTAAAATGATATCCTTCATCATCGGACGATAAGGTATACCCAATGCAGCAGCCGCTTCATTCTGTCCACTGTCTACTGCACGAATTCCAGCCCGAATAATTTCGGAAATATATGCAGCTGAATTTAGACCAAATGAAAGGACACCGGCTTCAAAAGCTGAAATATCATAACCCGTTAGCTGAGGAGTTGCATGATAGAATAATAGTAGCTGTAAAATAAGTGGCGTTCCCCGGAAAACGGAAGTATAGGCATCAGCTATCCAAGTTAGAACCTTTACTCTACCAATTTTAAATAATGCGAGAACCGTACCAAGCACAAATCCTACTATTGCAGATACACTTACAAACTTTAACGTGACCAATATTCCTTGCAGGATGTAGGGAATATTAGGCACGAATTGGCTGAAATCCAAATCCATGCCTGATCATCCTTTCTTCTAAGGTGTTATTTTACAGTGTCTTGACCAAACCATTTCTCAATAAGCTCGTCCATCTTGCCATTTTTTTTCATTTCTTTAATTACTTCGTCAAATTCTTCAGTCAGTTCACTATCTTTTGGAAAAGCGACAGCTGACCCTGCTTCCTCGGTATTAGGAAGGTTCTCACCAGTTAAATCTTCATTACTTTCTAAGTAGCCCTTCGCTACCGTATCTTCAATAATAATGGCATCGTAACGTCCTGACTTAAGTTCTTGAATCAGTTCTGGAATTCGATTTAATGTGATAATCTCCATATTTATTCCACTGTCTTTTAGCTCATTCGCTTTATCTTCTTGAATCGATCCAAGCTGAACACCAACTTTTGCTCCGTTAAGGTCTTCTGGCTTTGACATTTTATTATCTGATAAAGAAACAACCATGTGATTAGCTGAATAATAAATTTCTGAGAAATCGACATTTTCCTTACGTTCATCTGTAGGCGTCATTCCTGCAAGAACGAAATCAACACGTTCACTACTTAGTGCTGTAATTAATCCGCTAAAATCCATATCTTTAATTTCCACATTATATCCCAACTCATCAGCGATGTAGTTTGCAATATCGACGTCAAAACCAATAATATCTTCTCCTTTTGCAGAATCAATGTATTCAAACGGCGGATAATCAGCTGAAGTTCCCATAATGAGCGTTTCTTCAGATGAACCTCCACTTTCTTCTTCGTTCGAATTTTCATTTGAAGATCCGCATGCAACTAGTGCCATCACCATGAATAATCCAACCATAACCATTAGCCAATTTTTCTTCATTTTAAATCCCCCTGATCAATGTATAATAATTCGTTTTTTTGTATAATGATTACTATAGCAGATAATAATTTAGATTTCTACATATTTATTCATATTATTTTATATAAATTAAAGTTGTTAAATTCGGTTTATTCTGTATTATTAAACAAAAAACTCTCTTGTTCCTTCTTAATTAAAGAAGCAGAAACTAATATTATATGCAAAAAAGCACCAGGCAAGTTTGCCTGGTGCTTTTGAGTAAATGAGTTCAATTTAACAATATTTATTAAATAAGTATTGTAGCATTCCAGATACTTCTTCAGGATCGCTACCTTCGATTTCATGACGTTCAACCATATTAATAATTTCTCCGTCTTTTAATATAGCAAACGATGGAGAAGATGGTGCAAAACCTTTGAAGTATGAACGTGCTGTTGCTGTAGCCTCTTTATCTTGACCTGCAAACACAGTTACAAGTTGATCTGGCACCTTCTCGTTTGTAATAGCCATTTTTGCAGCCGGTCGCGCAACCCCTCCTGCACATCCACATACAGAGTTTACCATCACAAGCGTTGTTCCTTTACTTGTCACAACCTCTTCTACTTCTTCAGAAGTTGTTAATTCTTTATATCCTGCTGCTTTGATTTCTTCACGAGCTGTTGCAACAACGTCGTTCATAAATAAATTAAAGTCCATAGACATTTTATATTCCTCCCTTTATCATGAAAGCTTCTCTCTTATTGTATCGCGAATCCCTATACTTTTCCAAGAAACGCTTTCAAACTTTATCAAAAAAAACAGCCATCCGAGTAAGGACGGCTGTATTTCTTAATAAACGGAAGTATTGTCTTTTGAAATCGTCTCTAGATTTTCTTTTACCCGAGCAAGAAACTTACCGCAAATCATGCCATCTAGAACTCTATGGTCAAGAGAAAGGCAAAGGTTAACCATATCACGAACAGCAATCATACCGTTGTTCATAACTACAGGACGCTTCACAATACTCTCAACTTGAAGAATGGCTGCTTGAGGATAGTTTATAATCCCCATGGATTGAACAGAGCCGAAAGACCCAGTGTTATTCACAGTGAATGTTCCACCCTGCATTTCTTCACCCTTCAATTTACCCGTTTTGGCTTTTTGAGCAAGCTCTTTCACTTCGCGAGCAATGCCTTTAATTGATTTTTCGTCTGCATTTTTAATAACAGGGACGAAAAGAGATTCATCTGTTCCTACAGCAATGGAAATATTAATATCTTTTTTCTGAACGATCTTATCGCCAGCCCACATTGAATTCATTTGAGGGAATTCTTTCAGAGCTTCTACGACAGCTTTAACAAAGAACGCAAAGAACGTTAAGCCATATCCTTCCTTCTTCTTAAAGTCATCTTTTATCCCATTTCGATATTCAACGAGATTCGTTACGTCAACTTCAATCATCGTCCATGCATGTGGCGCTTCATGCTTACTGCGAAGCATATTGTTGGCAATCGCACGACGAACACCAGTAACAGGAATTTCAATATCCCCTTCTGCTACAGGAACATCTGCTCCTTTTCCTTCAGAAGTTTCTTTCACTGGAGCTTTTGGAGCTTCTTTCTTCTCTTCCTTCTTGCTAACAGCTTTAGGTTCTTCTTTAGGTGCTGGCATTTCACCTGACTCAATCACCTTCTGGATATCTTTACGGGTAATACGCCCACCTTTACCAGAACCGCTTATTTGTTCAAGATCAAGATTGTTTTCCTGAGCCATACGGAGAACAGCTGGTGAATAACGACGTTTCATCGGCTGATCTACTTCTTCTTGATCTTTTTTATCTTCAGATATATTCTCTATCGCTTTTTGACCAGTAGATTCTTCTTGCTTTTCTTCTGATGCTCCACCTTCAATATCGATATAGCAAACCAGTTCGCCTACTTCAATCGTATCGCCTTCTGCAGCTACAAGCTCTTTAATTACGCCTGTATAAGATGATGGAACTTCCGCATTCACTTTATCAGTATTTACTTCCGCAATTGGATCGTACTTATTAACAGTATCGCCAACTTCAACTAGCCATTTCTCAATTGTACCTTCTGTGACACTCTCGCCCAACTGGGGCATGAGTATTTTTTCAACTGCCACTCTAATCCCTCCTATTCATCCCACGGTTTAAAATTCAGCTAATTCACGCATCGCTTTCTCGACTTTATCAGGATTTAACATGAAATATTTCTCCATCGGAGGAGAATACGGCATTGCTGGGACATCAGGTCCTGCAAGGCGTTGAATTGGAGCGTCAAGATCAAAAAGACACTCTTCCGCAATTATCGCTGAAACTTCACTAATAATGCTTCCTTCTTTATTATCCTCTGTAACAAGAAGAACCTTTCCTGTCTTCTTCGCCGCTTCTACAATCGCTTCACGATCAAGCGGGTATACTGTTCGAAGATCAAGAACATGAGCAGAAATACCGTCTTTCTCAAGCTTCTCGGCTGCTTGAAGGGCAAAGTGAACGCTTAGACCGTATGTAATAACCGTGATATCGTCACCCTCACGCTTCACATCCGCTTTTCCTATGGGAAGCGTATACTCTTCTTCAGGCACCTGTCCTTTAATTAAACGATAAGCTCGTTTATGCTCAAAGAAAAGAACTGGATCGTCATCACGAATCGCTGCTTTTAGTAATCCTTTTGCATCGTAAGGAGTTGATGGCATAACAATTTTAAGTCCCGGTACATTAGCAAAAAGCGCTTCGACAGATTGCGAATGATAAAGAGCACCATGCACCCCACCACCATAAGGAGCACGAATGGTAATTGGACAGCTCCAATCATTGTTAGAACGATAACGAATTTTTGCCGCTTCTGATACGATTTGATTGACCGCAGGCATGATGAAATCAGCAAACTGCATTTCAGCTACAGGACGCATCCCATACATTGCAGCACCGATACCAACGCCCGCGATAGCAGACTCTGCAAGTGGAGTATCAATCACTCGTTGTTCTCCAAACTCATCATACAAACCATCAGTAGCGCGGAAAACTCCACCTCGTACCCCAACATCTTCACCTAATACAAAGACTTTCTTATCACGCTGCATTTCTTCTCTTAGGGCCTGGGTTATCGATTGAATATATGAAATAACTGGCATAATGGTTCCCCCTTACTCTGCGTATACATGCTTCATTGCATCTTCGGCAGGTGCATAATCCGCATTTTCTGCGTATTCTGTTGCTTCATCGACCTCTTTTTGAACACGGTCGTGAATTTCTTTTTCAATCTCATCTGTTAGAACGCCAACCTCTTTTAAATAAGCTGCAAAGGTAATGATCGCATCCTTTTTCTTAGCTTCTTCTACTTCCTCACGCGTACGATAGGCGCGATCGTCGTCATCACTTGAGTGAGGCGTTAAACGATAAGAAACTGTCTCAATCAATGTTGGACCATCACCGCGACGTCCTCTTTCAACTGCTTCTTTTGATGCTTCATATACAGCAAGTGGATCATTTCCATCAACAGTTACTCCTGGCATACCATAACCGATCGCACGGTCTGATACTTTCTCACAAGCTAACTGCTTAGAAACTGGTACTGAAATCGCATATTTATTGTTTTCACATACGAATAGAACTGGTAACTTATGAACACCAGCAAAGTTTGCTGCTTCATGGAAATCACCCTGGTTCGATGAACCTTCACCGAATGAGCAGAATGTGACAAGATCTTTCCCTTCCATACGCCCCGCAAGAGCAAATCCTACCGCATGTGGTACTTGCGTTGTTACTGGAGAAGACCCAGTAATGATATTATTCTTCTTCTGTCCGAAATGCCCAGGCATTTGACGACCTGCAGAGTTTGGATCTTCTGCTTTCGCAAATCCAGATAGCATAAGGTCTTTTGCAGTCATACCGAACGCAAGGACAACTCCCATATCACGATAATAAGGAGCGACAAAATCTTTTTCTGGATCCATTGCAAAGGCAGAGCCTACCTGTGCTGCCTCCTGCCCTTGACAAGAGATTACAAATGGAATTTTCCCAGCTCGGTTAAGTAACCACATGCGTTCATCAATTTTACGAGCCATTAACATTGTTTCAAACATTTCGAGCACTCTTTCATCAGAGAGACCTAATGCTTCATGACGATTTTCAGCCATAATGTTTTACCTCCTTATATAACCTTTATTAAGAATGAATTGCTTTTCCATCCACTGCAAGCGCAGCTTCACCAATTGCCTCGGATAATGTAGGGTGAGGATGGATTGTATGTGCCACTTCCCATGATGCAGCATCTAGTACTTTTGCAAGACCAGCTTCAGAAATCATATCTGTTACATGAGGACCAATCATATGTACGCCAAGGAGATCCTCGTTATCAGCATCAGCTACAATTTTCACAAAACCATCAGACTCCCCAAAAACAAGCGCCTTGCCAATCGCTTTAAAAGGGAATTTCCCAACCTTAACATTATGACCTTGTTCTTTTGCCTGATTTTCTGTCAAGCCTACACTTGCCATTTCTGGACTGCTGTAAATGCAGCTAGAAACCATTGTGTAATCAATTGGTTCAGGATTTTGATCCGCTAAATGTTCAACGGCGGTAATCCCTTCATGAGAAGCCACGTGAGCTAGCTGCATTCCTCCAATAACATCACCAATCGCATAAATATGAGATTCTTTCGTTTGGTAATATTCATTGGTCTGGATGACACCCTTGTCTACCTCGATCGTCGTGTTCTCAAGTCCAATGTTTTTCACATTTGCCTCACGCCCAACTGATACAAGCATTTTGTCAGCAGTAAATGTTTTGGTTTCCCCTTCATGCTCAGCATCAATGGAGACACCATTATCTATTGTAAGAGAATCACCCATCACCTTTGCTCCAGTGAAAAGCTTGATTCCTTTTTTCTTCATAAGCTTATGCGCTTCTTTAGAGATATCCTTGTCTTCTGTTGGTACGATCCGATCCGCATATTCTACAACCGTAACGTCTACACCAAAATCAACAAGCATTGAAGCCCATTCAATCCCGATTACGCCTCCGCCGACAATGATGATCGAAGATGGTAGACTTTCCATACGAAGCGCTTCATCAGAAGTCATAACATATTCGCCATCTATTTCAAGGCCTGGAAGCGTACGCGGTTTAGAACCAGTTGCAACAATAACGTTTTTGGGAATTAGCATTGCATTTTCTTCTCCGTTATTCATCTCGACTGAGACCGTACCAGGCATTGGAGAAAAGATAGATGGTCCAAGAATTCTACCAAAGCCCTCAAATACATCAATCTTCCCCTGCTTCATTAGGTGTTGAACACCTTTATGAAGTTGGTCAACGATACCTTGTTTACGTTCTTGAACTTTCTTAAAGTCTAGGGCAATTTCTTTAGCCATAACGCCAAACTCTTCACCGTGCTTAGCAGTAGCATACACTTCAGCACTTCGAAGCAATGCTTTACTAGGAATACATCCACGATGCAAACATGTTCCACCAAGTTCACGTTTTTCAACAATTGCCGTTTTGAGACCAAGTTGTGAAGCCCGTATAGCGGCTACATAGCCACCAGTACCTCCACCCATAATGACGAGATCATATTCTTCAGCCATTCAAATTCTCCTTTATAGAACAATTTATTCCCTTTTACAGTTAAGGTCGTAACAATCATATGAAAAAGTTAATAACCATTACATGACAGTCGATTCTACGGAAGAAACAGGGTATACTTTTGCCTTTTCTTCTTTTCTCAACACCCGTAATCCACCTTCAGCTAAAGCCTGGAGCTCATTTTCTCCAGGATGGACAATAACGTCAGCGATCCACTTAATCTGATCTGTTATTTGAGATACAAACTGCTTACCATATGCTAGTCCACCCGTTAATACAATCGCATCGACCTCTCCAGCAAGAACAGCGCTAGCAGCACCGATCTCTTTTGCTACTTGATATGCCATTGCGTCAAAAACGAGCTTTGCTCTCTCATCACCTTCACTGATTCGCCGCTCTACTTTCACAGCATCATTCGTCCCCAGATAACCAACGTAACCAGCTTGTCCAACGACCTTTTTCATAATTTCATCTGCATAGTATTCTCCGGAGAAGCACATAGATACTAATTCTCCTACCGGAACTGTACCGGCACGTTCAGGTGAGAAAGGACCTTCCCCATGCAAACCATTATTCACATCAATAACTTTCCCTTTATGATGCGCGCCTACCGTAATCCCCCCACCCATATGAGTTACGATAAGGTTCAACTCTTCGTATTTACTATTCAGTTGGGATGCAACTCTTCTAGCAACAGCCTTTTGGTTTAAGGCATGAAATATACTTTTGCGCTCTATTTCAGGCACTCCCGAAAGACGGGCCACATCTTGAAGCTCATCCACAACAACCGGATCTACAATAAAAGAAGGAATATTTAGCTGTTCAGCAATTTCAAAGGCAATAATTCCACCTAAATTTGAAGCGTGTTCACCTGAGAAACCGTTTCGAAGATCTTCGAGCATCATGTCATTGACTGAATACGTCCCCCCTTCAATGGGACGTAATAAACCACCACGGCCTACTACTGCCGATAACCTCGAAATGTTAATATCTTCTTCATCTAACGCTTCAAGAATAGTGTTTTTTCTGAATTCATACTGATCGATGATGGTTTTGAATTGATTAATCTCATCCGTATCGTGCCGTAATGATTTCTCAAATACGGCACGTTCATTATCAAAAACACCTATTTTAGTCGATGTTGATCCCGGGTTGATTACCAGAAGTCGATATTCTTTATCTGTCACTCGAAACCCTCCGTTTATCTGCGATGACCTAGAATGTGCTGAGAATTCATTAAGAATTGGCTTCTTGATTGCTTCATTTGCTCAATTCTTTCTTCAGCAAGGCGGTCAGCTGCTGCATAAGTAGGAATACCATCGCGTTTAGAGATTTCAATGACTTTCGCAATGGTGTCATAAATGCCATCAACACGTTTCATAGCGCGATCGCGATTATAACCATAAAGCTCATCAGCAACGTTAATAACGCCACCTGCGTTAATTACATAGTCCGGTGCATATACGATACCCATTTCGTGAATCTGATCACCATGAGACGTTTCGCGAAGCTGGTTGTTAGCCGCTCCTGCAATAACTTTTGCTTTAATTTTCCCTATAGTCTCGTCATTAATAATGGCACCAAGTGCACAAGGAGCGAAAATGTCGCACTCTACTTCGTAAATATCGTCCGGATCGACTGCTTTCGCTCCAAAATCAGCAACTGCACGATCAACAGATTCTTTGTTAATGTCAGTGACTACAAGTGAAGCTCCTTCTTCGTGAAGATGTTTGCAAAGGTTATATGCAACATTCCCAACTCCCTGAACTGCTACTGTTTTACCTTCTAACGAATCGGTACCGAATGCTTCTTTTGCAGCTGCCTTCATTCCAACATAAACACCGTATGCTGTTACAGGAGAAGGGTTACCAGAAGAACCAAATGCCGGTGAAATACCCGTTACATACTCTGTCTCTTCGTGGATCATATCCATATCTTGAACTGTTGTACCTACGTCTTCCGCAGTAATATAACGACCATTTAGACCCTGAATGTAACGACCGAACGCACGGAACATTGCTTCGTTTTTGTCTTTGCGAGGGTCACCAATAATAACAGTTTTTCCCCCTCCAAGATTCAAGCCAGCCGCAGCATTTTTGTAAGTCATCCCTTTTGCAAGACGAAGAGCATCTTCAAACGCCGCTTCTTCGGAAGCATATGTCCACATTCTTGTACCACCAAGAGCTGGTCCTAGTGTTGTATCATGAATGGCGATAATCGCTTTTAACCCTGAAGCTTTATCCTGACAAACTACCACTTGTTCGTAATCATATTTCTCCATATAAGTAAAAAGTTCCATTTAAATCTCCCTCTCTGTTTTCCTAAAAATTTATTTAGCTGAACTAACCGCAAGCGCGATACTATAAACTTTACTTTGTGCACTATCTGCTCGAGAAGTTAAAACAATTGGCGCCTTTGCACCTGCAATAACTCCACCAACTTTTGCATTTGCAAAATAAACGAGTGATTTATATAGTGCATTCCCCACTTCAATTGAAGGGACAAGAAGAATATCTGCTTTACCTGCAACTTCACTCTTTATCCCTTTATGCTCAGCTGCCTCGACAGAAATAGCATTATCTAGTGCAAGTGGTCCATCAATGATACAATCAGCAATTTGACCTCTATTATTCATTTGTGTAAGTGCTGATGCATCAAGCGTCGCCTGCATAGCAGGATTGACCACTTCTACTGCAGCAAGCGGTACAACTTTAGGTAATGTAACACCAATGCTTTTCGCAATATATACAGCGTTTTTAACAATTTCAACCTTTTGCGTTAAATCCGGGGCAATATTCATACCTGAGTCTGTCACGAAGATCAGGCGTTCGTATCCCTGAACGTCAAACGCAGCTATGTGAGAAAGTACTTTTCCTTTTCGTAACCCATATTCTTTATTTAAAACTTCTTTTAAAATAACCGAAGTGGAGACCATTCCTTTCATTAACACATCAGCTTCTCCATTTCTAACCGCCATAACAGCAGCTCTCGAAGCCTCCTGGTCTGATCGAGCCTGGACAACCTTGATAAATGTTGATTGAGATAATCCGTGATTATCTAGCATTTGCTCGATTTTGTTCTGATCTCCGTAAAGGATGAATGAAGCAAGTTGTTTGTCAATGGCTTTATGAACTGCTTCAATCACTTCTTGATCTGCCGCGGAGGCAAGCGCAACTGTTTTAGTCGGCTGTTCCGCTACCTTCTTCACAAGTTGATCTAGATTCATTGATGTCCCTCCTTTTACGCCATCATACTATTATGCAAGTTCCATGCCAATTCTCACTTGTTGACGCAACAAGGATTCGCGGTTATTGAACTATGCAATAATTCGCAACCCATGCAAATTATTGCATGCTAGATTTTTCAATTTCGTGTTTCTCCATTTTATAATACAAATTTCGAAGTGACACTCCTAACGCCTTTGCCGTGGCAGTTTTATTCCCACCGTAATGCTCAAGAGTTTGCTGAATCGTTTTCCTCTCAAATTCATCAACTAACTGGGATAGCATTTTGTCAGGGGTACGTTCTACCGACAATAAATCAGCGTCTTTCTTTTCGCTTAATAAGGACGGAAGATGTTCAAGGTCAATCATGCTTTCAGATGTATCCATATGAATAACAATTCTACCAAGTACATTTTCAAATTCTCTAACGTTTCCAGGCCAATCATAGCTTTTTAAATAATCAATAGCTGATGACGTAATCCCCTCAACGTTTCTTCCATAATCTTGGTTGATTTTTGTAAGAAGATGCTCAGCAAGTGAAGCAATATCTTCTTTGCGTTGCCTTAGTGGAGGGATTTGGATCGGTAAACGATTTAATCGATAGTATAAATCTTCCCTAAATGAACCATCGATTATTCTTTTTTCAAGTTTTGCATTGGTGGCTGCAATAATTCTTACATTGATGGAAACCGGCTTCGCTCCACCCACTCGAACAATTTCACGTTCCTGAAGAACGCGAAGAAGCTTCGCCTGTGTACCTAATGACACCTCTCCAATTTCATCAAGAAAAATACTTCCGCCATTCGCTTCTTCAAAAAGTCCTCGTTTCCCCCCTTGACGGGCACCTGAAAACGCACCGTCCTCATAGCCAAAAAGTTCACTTTCAAATAGTGATTCTGAAATAGCCGCACAGTTCACTCTAACAAACTTGTTGTACTTACGATCACTGGCATTATGTATGGCATGTGCAAATAGTTCTTTCCCAGTCCCGGATTCTCCACGGAGGAGCACGGTTGCTGGTGTAGAGGCTGCAAGCTTTGCTTGCTGGACAGAAAACGTCATTTCTTCTGATTTCCCTATAATATCTTCAAATGAATATTTCGCTTCAAGCGTTCGAATAATTTGTCTTGCTCTCTGCAGTTGACTATTCAATGAATGAAGTTCTGAAATATCGTGAATGACGCCTACACTGCCCTTCAATCTGCCATCGACAATAACCGGAGAAACATTAACAACAACTTCTCTCTTACTCGGTCCAACCTTCATCTGAACACCACGCACAGGCTTCCTGGTCCTTAATACACGCATATGCATGCTTTCACCTTCAGATATGTCTGTACTCGCCGGCTTGCCAATAACTTGGTCATGTTCAAGACCCGTTAACCTCGTATAAGCCGGATTGATCATTAGACCTTTCCCTTGTTCATCAACAACAGAAATCGCTTCATCAGATGATTGAATAATGGCTTCAAGCATTGACTGCACGCTTTTTAAATTAGTAACTTCTTGTGCCATTTGCTCAATAGCTGTCATGTCTTTAAAAACCGCTAATGCGCCAATTCGTCTGCCTTCATCATCAAACATCGGGATTCGTGTCGTAATAATTTTTTTCCCATTTGGAAGAAGCTGCTCTTGATTAATTTCCGGCTGGCCGGAAGATAAAACCCGAGGCAACATGCTAGAGGCCATGAGAGACCCAATTATTTTTCCACCAGCATGTGTTTTGGAAATTCCGGTAATTTTCTCAGCACTCCGATTAAATAACGTCACTTCTTCATTTATATTGACCGCAATCATACCGTCATGAGTAGAATCAAGAATAATTTCCTGCTGTTTTGATTGATGGCGCAAAGTGTCAATTAAATCTTCTTTTTCTTCAATTAACTTAAGGACGATGTTAGCAACTGAACCTGGAATCAATACAGTATGCTTCTCTCGCATGTCTCTAATCTCTTCAAAAACACTCTCATTTCCAGTAGCTTCAACAATGACATCGATTTCAAAACGCTTTAGTGCAACTTTCCAATTGTCAAAAACAGCAATGCCGCTTTGACGAGCTTTAAGAATACCAGGCGCATCTAAATTACAATCAACCATTGCAATAACATTCATCATTTCAGTCTCTTGTAAGATATCCAAAAGTGCTACCCCGCCTTTTCCGGCACCTACAATCATACATGTTCGCAAATATTCATCACCTGCATCCTATACATGCAATATATTTCATACCTATCATACATCTCTTTTCTTATTTTGACAAATCATGCATGGTTCACTTTTTTGACTATGTTAACTTATCGTGTTGATTATCCATTTAGTATTTCTCAATGCCGTTGTAACAAAATCCGGTACAAACACGCATAGACACTTTATTCAGAGTTCGCTACAATAACACTAGTGATGTCTAGAAAGGGTGCGCGGGTAATGAGGTTAATCGCTTTACTTATCGTATTAATTCCAGGGATTTTAGGAGTAATCGGTATTAAATTAATGAGAGACGTTCTTTTCGGTGTACTTAACCCACCGTTCAATTCTCTTATTGTTCAATTCATTCTCGGTCTAGTCTTTCTTATAGCCGGTCTTTCTTTTGTCGGTGGGTTTATTTTCTATCGTGATCGTAAGCGAAATAAAGTGCAGCAGAAATTTTCTTCAAAGAAACAATAACAAAAAAACAAAGCCCTTTTGATTTCGGGCTTTGTTTTTCGTTAAAAACTTATTTAATAGTGCACTTTACCTGCTATGAGAATAATTATCCATATTGTGCTCAATGCGAAGCTTATCGGCAACCATCGCAATGAATTCACTATTTGTTGGTTTTGCTTTTGACATGCTTACTGTATAACCAAACAGATTGGAAATAGACTCCACATTCCCTCGACTCCATGCTACTTCGATTGCATGACGGATAGCCCGCTCAACTCTTGAAGAGGTTGTATTGAATTTCTTTGCGATATCTGGATACAAGACCTTCGTAATAGATCCAAGTAGTTCAATATCATTGTAAACCATCGTGATCGCTTCTCTCAAATACATGTAACCTTTAATATGTGCAGGAACTCCAATTTCATGAATAATACTAGTGATACTTGCATCAAGGTTTCTTGGTCTGTTTTCTCGTTGCGGGCGTTTGTATGATCCGCCATTTGTGGTAAACGTTGTTTTCTTACCACTTACCTGCCTCACATGGCTTGCCAAATTATCCATATCAAACGGCTTCAAAATAAAGTAGGATGCTCCAAGGTCCACAGCTTTTTTGGTTACATCCTCTTGTCCGAACGCAGTAAGCATAATAACGCTACAAGTGTAATTCATTTCACGTAAGCGTTCCAGAACTGCTAGGCCATCGAGATGAGGCATGATAATATCTAGAACAAGTACATCAGGCTCGTGATCTTCAAGCACTTCCAAGCACTCCTGACCATTGGAAGCGGTTCCGACTACCTCCATATCCTCCTGTCGTGACATATATTCCTCAATCAAATTAACTAATTCGCGATTATCATCAGCTAAACATACTTTTATTTTTTGCACGGTTCCGTCTCTCCTTCCACAAGTTTGGTTACCGTAGTATAGACATTCAACGGATTTGGTAAATTTCCTCTAAAATTTCTAAAAACTTTTAAAAACAATATTTATTCCACATAATTCTTAGCTATTCTTCAATTTACTACACGTTACTACTTTTTCTGAATACTCTTTCAATTTTGTCGAATTTTCTTCATCCACAGTATATCATGGTTGAAAAACGAAAGAAAGCGAACAGTGAGCTTTTTTTAGCTCGCTGTTCGCTTCTCATGACGACTTTCTTCATAAATATTAATCCCAGCCTCTTCAAGCATCCATTCAATGTGAACACCATAGCCTGAAGTGGAATCATTGACGAACACATGCGTGACTGCACCGATTACTTTTCCCTCTTGAATAATCGGACTTCCACTCATTCCCTGTACAATTCCACCTGTTTCTTTTAATAGTTCAGAATCCGTTACCTTAATAACCATTCCTTTTGTAGCTGGAAACTTCTGTGGTATTGAACTGATCACTTCTACATCGTATTCTTTTACTTCACTACCTTTAACCACTGTTAATATTTTGGCAGGACCTTCCTTCACTTGGTGAGAAAGTGCAATAGGCATTGGTTGGTCATACATGCCTTTTTTGACTTCATTATTCATTTCTCCAAAGATTCCAAATGGACTGTTGCGCGTAATCGTTCCAAGCTTTTGGGCCGTATTAGAAAATCTAGCCAGCTTCTCACCTGGATGTCCATTGCTCCCTTTCTCAATAGAAGTGACAGATGATGGATAAATTTCTCCATGGTTCACTACAATTGGCTTTTTTGTATCCATATCAGATATAACGTGTCCGAGTGCACCATACTTCTTTGTATTAGGATGGTAAAATGTTAATGTTCCAACTCCAGCTGCAGAATCACGTATATATAATCCAATCCGGTATGATTCATTTTGTTTATCTTTCACCGGAATCAGCTTCTTACTTAATTCTTCATTTTCTCTCACGATTGTAACTTTTAGTGCATTACCGTCGCTACCGGCTTTCTTAACAATTGTTCCAATATCACTCATTTTCTTAACGGTCTGACCATTGATCTTAGTAATAATATCGCCAACTTGTATATCTGCTATTTCTCCCGGAGAACGATCTCCCTCATTTGTATGAATTAAATGGTGGCCAACTACTAACACCCCACGTGTGTTTAATTTAACACCTATAGACTGTCCTCCAGGTATAACCTTAAAATCAGGAAGAACTTTCACGCCAACTTTTTTGACCGGGAAATCGCCTACCGTTAAATCCAGAATATCAGAACCGCTTTTTTTGCCGTTTATCGTAAGGTTGCTTTGCTGCTGATCTAGGCTTGCCACTTCTGTACTTCCTAGCGAAGCAACAGCGGGTATTACAGATGAGATCCTAGTTTGATCTCCTTCGAACATGATAATCTCGTCTGGGATAGTTAAAAATAATTGTACTGGCTTTGAAAAACCAAGTGCAATTAAAAAACCAAGGAGAACTACGCCTAACAATTTACGAAACATCTCTATCTTCAATCCTTCACTCTCCTCGCTCTTGCTCACACCTCCAACATGGCTGTATCTATAATTTTGCCTTGAGTCGCGGTTATTATAACCTCTAAAAATGAAAATGCTACCCTGAGTTGGATAGCATTTCAAATCATGATTTTATTTGGTTCGCTTGATGCAATAATTCTCTCGCATGTTTCTTTGTTAGCTCTGTCATTTCAGCGCCAGATATCATTCTTCCAAGTTCTTCAATTTGTTCTTCATCACTTAAATTACCAACACTTGTCTTTGTTCGCCCTTCACCCGTTTCTTCTTTAGAAATATAAAGGTGATGGTCAGCCATTGCGGCAACCTGAGGAAGATGTGTAATAACAAGAACTTGTGAACCAGAAGAAAGGCGCTGAATCTTCTCAGCCATCGCTTGAGCAACTCTTCCACTAACACCTGTATCAACCTCATCAAAAATAATAGAGGTTATTCCCTGGTGTTTTGAAAAGATGGATTTTAACGCTAGCATTATACGTGATAATTCTCCGCCAGATGCTGTTTTTGAAAGCTCTTTAAGCGGCTCACCTGGATTTGTAGAGATCATGAAATCAATATCATCTTGTCCTGATCTGTGAAACGATTCTTTTTTATTATTTAAGTCGTTAAAATGAATAGCAAATTCTGTCTTTCCCATATATAAATCTCTAAGTTCATGATGAATCGCCTCTACAAGATCACTGGCGACCTTTTTACGAAGTCTTGTAAGGTTTTCCGCTTCTACGGTCAGGTCCGCTTTAATACCTTTTAAATTGGATTCAAGCTCTTCTACGCGGTCTTCTCTATTTACAAGTTCATCGACTTCATCTTCAATAGAAGCAGCATATTCCAAAATTTCTTCTACCGATTCACCGTATTTCCTTTTGAGCACCTGTATTTCATTAAGACGCTCTTCTACAAAATCTAGACGAGCAGGATCAAATTCAAGTTGATCTCGATATGTATTTAACTTTCCAGCCGTTTCTTCAAGCAGATAAAATTGATTAGCTACTTCTTCGTGGTATCCTTGTAATTCCTCATCAAGATCAGTTACTGATTCAAGTTGCGCCATCGCAAGTCCTACCCAGTCTAATCCTTTATTATCTCCATGCAGAGAATGATAGACATCTTGAAGAGCAGAAAATAATTTCTCAAAATTGCCAAGACGTAGCTTCTCTTCCATTAATTCTTCATCTTCATTTGGAGATAATTCTGCTTTTGAAATTTCTTCAAGTTGGTATTGAATTAAATCTAATCTATGTGCCATTTGTTGTTCGTTTTCTGTCAGATTCTTCATCTGCTGCTGAATTTTCTTGTATCTTTGAAAAATGTCTCGATATTCCACTAACGCCGGACTAATAGCACGGTCACCAAATTGATCGAGCAACGTTAAATGTTTGTCTGATTGCATCAAATCTTGGTGTTCATGCTGCCCATGTATATCAATAAGTGTTTGACCAATTTCCCTTAAAATCCCGAGTGTGACTAACTTTCCATTGACTCGACAAATGCTCTTACCAGTATTTGAGATATCACGTCGCAATACAACCATTTCATCAGTAAACTCAATCCCAACGTCCTCAAGTTTTTGAACTGTTGGATGCTCAGGTTCAATGTGAAACAACCCTTCGATTTCTGCTTTTTTTGTTCCATAACGAACGAATTCAGCAGAACCTCTCCCACCAACTAAAAGTCCAATGGCATCTATGATAATGGATTTACCTGCGCCCGTTTCTCCAGTAAGGACTGTTAATCCACGATCAAATGAAACGGTGATCGCTTCTATGATCGCAAAATTACGAATGGATAGTTCCGCTAACATATTCTCCCACCTTCAAAAGATCCTCTTTCATTTTCCTAAAGCATGTCAATAAAGCGTTGTGATAACATAGGTGCAGCATCAGCACTTTTGCAAATGATTAATATAGTATCATCTCCGCTAATGTTTCCCATGATTTCTTCCCAGTCTAAATTATCTATTAGCGCACCAATCGCATTCGCATTACCAGGAAGCGTTTTCATAACGATAAGATGATCCGCATGATCTATGCTAATAAATGCATCTGTTAATGTTCTCTTCAATTTCTGAAGTGGATTAAAGCGCTGATCTGCAGGAAGACTGTATTTGTATCTACCATCAATTGTTGGCACTTTAACAAGATGAAGTTCTTTAATATCCCGTGAAACAGTGGCTTGAGTTACATTAAAGCCAGCGCTCTTCAGGCAATACACAAGTTCATCTTGTGTTTCAACATCTTGATTGGCAATCATTTCACGAATTTTGATATGACGTTGTCCTTTATTCATTGTATAACCTCCAGAAGTTCCGGTAAGTAAAATCTGACAGCCTTATTATATAGCCACGCTTCTCTTTTGTATAGACCCTCATAAATATTCACTCGTAAAAAGATATTTTCTGGACTAAATACGAATAAACTTCTCTGGTACAGTGACGAACGAGAAAAAGGACACACAGCGTGTATCCTCTATAACTTTTGATGCGCTTCTTCTACAACTTCTTCAGGCGTAGGAATTGTTTCGTTAACCATATCCTGCTGCCAGCCCAAGTATAATAAAAATTCGATATTTCCTTCACCACCGGTTATTGGAGAAAAAGAGATGCCTTTGATCTGATAGCCTTCTTTAGTCGCGAAGTCCATCATTTCTTTTAGTACACGTAAGTGAATTTTTTTATCACGTACGATTCCTTTTTTCCCAACTTCTCCTCTTCCAGCTTCGAATTGAGGTTTTACAAGTGCAATCACTTCTCCATTTTCTTTTAAGATCTGCTTAAGAACTGGCAAAATCAATTTTAAGGAAATAAAGGAGACATCTATGGTGGCAAGATCTGGCAACCCCTGTTCAAAGTCTGCTTTCTCTGCATATCTAAAATTTGTTCTTTCTTTAACAACTACTCGGTCATCTACACGTAATTTCCAAGCTAATTGATTATAACCAACATCAAGTGCATACACGAGTGAAGCACCATTTTGCAGCGCGCAATCCGTAAACCCACCTGTAGATGAGCCGATATCCAATACAACTTTGTTTTCGGTGAGAAGAGAGAAGACGTTAATCGCCTTCTCAAGTTTTAAACCACCGCGTCCAACATAACGAAGCGTATCACCTTTTATTTGTAAACTAATGTCTTCTGCTACTTTCACACCCGGCTTGTCCATTCTTTCTGTTTCCGAAAATACAAGGCCAGCCATGATCGCTCTTTTTGCTTTTTCTCTTGTATCGATTAGTCCACGATTAACAAGGATTACATCAAGTCTTTCCTTCTTAGCCATTCTCTTTTATGCCCTCTTTTGTTTTGCTGGAATTATTTTCTTCGCTTTCGCAACAATATCATCTGGAGTTAAGCCGATTTCTTTTAATAGTTCATTGACACTGCCGTGTTCAATATATGCATCTGGTATGCCCATTCTTTGAATTGTACCGTGTTGATAACCGCTGTCGTTCACATACTCAAGTACAGCACTACCAAATCCACCTTGAAGAATCGCTTCCTCCACTGTTAACATCGGAATTCCTTCTTGCATAAGTTCAGCCATCATTTTCTCATCAAGAGGCTTAATAAAACGAGCATTAATTATTCGAGCTGAGATGCCTTCTTGTTCAAGTTTCTCTGCAGCTTTCAAAAGGTCTTGAAGCGTAGGACCAAAAGAAAGGAGTGCGACATCTGTTCCTTCGCGAATGACTTCCCAAGTGCCAATTGGAATTTCTTTTAAGTCTTCATCCATCTTCGCACCGATGCCATTTCCTCGCGGATACCGAACTGCAATCGGGCCTTGATTATACTTCATTCCAGTATTCACCATATGTTGCAATTCATTCTCATCTTTAGCCATCATTAAGACCATGTTCGGTAAATGACGAAGGAACGAGATATCGAATACTCCCTGATGTGTTTCCCCGTCTGCTCCTACAAGACCAGAACGATCAACTGCAAGAAATACGTTTAGGTTCTGCCTGCACACGTCGTGGACAAGCTGATCATAGGCTCTTTGAAGAAACGTGGAGTAGATAGATAAGACAGGCTTCAGGTTTTGTGTTGCAAGTCCTGCTGCCATCGTTGTAGCATGCTGTTCTGCAATTCCTACATCAAAAAGTCTTTCTGGAAATTGCTTTTCGAACGCTTCCCATTTTGAACCAACTGTCATAGCTGGTGTAATAACAGAAATGCGATCATCTTTTTCAGCGAGCTTCCGTACCGTTTCACTTACTACCTTGCTATAGCCTGGGGCAGCAACTTTCGGTTTAATCTGTTCCCCAGCTTCGATTTTATAAGGACTCACACCGTGCCATACACCGATTTGATCGCTTTCAGCCGGTTGATAACCTTTTCCTTTTTTTGTTAACACATGTATAAGGACGGGCCCTTTTGTTTTCTTAGCGTACTTAATATTATCCATTAGAGCTTCAACGTCATGCCCATCTACTGGTCCAAGGTAGGTGAATCCAAGTTCCTCAAAGAAAATACCAGACACCAATAGATATTTCAGAGCATCTTTAACACGCTCAGCAGTCGATGCAAGCGCACCACCGAAAGCAGGGATTTTCTTAAGCAAATATTCAAGCTCTTCTTTCGCTTTATGATATTTACCTGCTGTACGAAGTTTTCCTAGAATATTATGAAGTGCTCCAACATTAGGAGCAATCGACATTTCGTTATCATTTAAAATCACTAGCATATCTTTCTGCTCATGACCAATATGGTTGAGCGCTTCTAAGGCCATTCCACCTGTTAATGCGCCATCCCCTATGATCGCGACAACACTCTCGTCGCTTCCTTTCATATCACGAGCAGCAGCCATACCCATCGCCGCAGATAATGATGTAGAACTATGACCAGTTTCCCAAACGTCATGCTCACTCTCATTTCGCTTAGGGAATCCACAAAGACCTTTGTATTTTCGCAAAGTATCAAATCTAGAAGCTCGTCCTGTCAGAATTTTATGAACGTATGCTTGGTGTCCTACATCCCAGATAAATTTATCTTTTGGACTATCATAAATTTTGTGAAGAACGATTGTCAGTTCAACCACACCAAGGTTAGGACCAAGATGTCCACCAGTTTCAGACAATTTATTAATTAAAAAACTTCTAACTTCTTCTGCAAGCTCGGTCATTTCATTGATATCATAATTTTTGAGAAACTTAGGATTCTCAATCTTTTCTAAATCCATGGGAATGTCCTCCCCTTCTTATTTCGATTTACGGTTTCCCTTTTTCTTTTTGGATTGGTTGCCTACCATTTTAATTTTAAATGTTTTTTCTACATAATATAAGAACCGACCTACTTGAAAAATGATTC
The DNA here is from genome assembly GCF_056173665.1 of Anaerobacillus sp. QJM3NY_17. Taxonomy (NCBI): domain Bacteria; kingdom Bacillati; phylum Bacillota; class Bacilli; order Caryophanales; family Bacillaceae; genus Anaerobacillus; species Anaerobacillus sp. QJM3NY_17. The sequence goes on from NZ_CM149685.1 coordinate 2,679,391, forward strand.
CAGTAGAAAAATGGATCGCAAACGTTTTTCCGAGCGCTTTTCCTCCGACCGTCAACGCAGCTATGACGCTGGTAAATACTACTGATACTATATATTGAAACAAAGATCCATCGCTATGTCCAAGTTGAAGTGTTAATTGTACGACAACGGTTGCGGAGGCTGTACCACTTATAATACCCGAAATATCACCAATTACATCATTACAGAAGCTTGCTACGCGATCTGCGTTACGTGTAACAAAAATTGCATGCTTCGCCCCGGTTAGGCGTTCAGCAGCCATGGCGTGGAAGGGTACCTCATTTGCTGCTGTTGAAGCAACCCCAATTGTATCAAAGAAAATACCAATTAGAACGATTAATAATACTACAATCATACCAATTGCCCAAGATACACCACTTAATACTGCCGTCGATATAATTGAAAAAATAGCCGCTAACACAAGTGTGATAACGGCAATAGCTAAACTCCAGTTTATGGATTTTGATACGGAAGCTTTCATATCTACTCCTTGTCCATTATATAATTACATAAAAATAGGTATCCATCTGGCAGGAATTCATGGGGTCAGTTCGTTTCCCCCTGTTCCCTGTCAGTTGAACACCCCTTTACTCATATGTATTGAAGAGTGGTCACTTAAAGAGTAAAGACTGCGGCTTAGGTCCAGTAGGTTTTCCCAGATAGATACCTGAACGTCGCCATTCAGGCGGTTTCCCTTTATATCTATCTTAGCGTAGTCACCATGCGCTAGACTGGATTACCACTTAGTCCGCACTATAATCCCCTTTAAGTGTCACTCGGAACAGTCTAGGAGTTTTCCTCAACAGTTCCACACATTTCCTAGCCTCTTTTGCAGAGCAGATTTCATATGGGTGGTAGGAAAAAAGCGGCCGGCCGAGCTGCAAATTTCCAATAATCCATAATCCCCTCTAGCTCCACTCAAGGCAGGCTACGCTGTTCAACTGCGTTCCCATGCAGCTGCAACAGGTTCATACCCCAATTCATAGCAGGCAGCGTTAACCGCTCTACTACAAGAATGGGCCTCCGCGGAAGCAGGGTCAACGCCCACATGCCTTTGTGGATCGCCCTGCGACCTTAACTCCCAGCATCGACCCAAGTCTGGGCGACTCAAGCCAACACCAGGAACTTCATCGATGTGCCCTATGGCGGATTTTTAGGCCCGCCTTCAGAAATGGCGAACTGACTAGAATACTGCACCACTCAATCTTAACTTATTATACCACAGGTTATGATTATGCTCAATTATATGTTAATGATCACGCTCTACAATAAACTTTGCAATCGACCTTAATCTATTTTCCTTTATGTTAGCGGCAGAAAGGTGAGATAATCCCTCATCAAAATGATGCTTTAATTTTTCTTTAGCGCCCTTTAAGGACAGAAGCTTAGGATATGTGCTTTTCTCGTTATTCTCATCACTTCCTGGTTGTTTACCAATCTTGCCTTCATCTCCTTCAACATCAAGGATATCGTCACTTATTTGGAAAGATAACCCGATGTGCTCACCGAATGCTTGGAGATGTTCCCGTTGAAGTGGCGAAGCATTTCCAATAATCGCCCCTGCCATAATGGAAAACATAAGAAGCTTCCCAGTCTTATGATGATGAATATACTCAAGTTGTTCTAACGTTAATGCTTGTTTTTCACCATCCAAATCTGCCATTTGCCCCCCAACCATACCCGAAGGTCCAGCAGCATGAGACAATAACTTAATAAGCTCTACTTTTTGCTCGCTCGTTAAGTTGGAGTCTGCAATAAGTTCAAAGCTTTGGGTTAAAAGGGCATCACCAGCTAGAATAGCCGCCGCTTCGCCGAAAACGATGTGGTTTGTAGGTTTTCCTCGACGCAAATCATCATTGTCCATAGCGGGCAAATCATCATGAATTAGCGAATACGTATGAATCATTTCTACAGCACAGGCAATGGGAATTGCTTGATCGATCGATTCGCCAAATGCTTCTACAGTAGCAAGCATTAATATCGGGCGGATCCGCTTCCCTCCCGCATGAATCGAATACAACATCGCTTCTTTTAATGATTCTGGCATTTCAAGATGATTAATATATGAAGGCAGTTCTTGATCAAGCAGTTTTTTACACTCATTCATATAAGAGCTAAGATCTTGGATCACGCTTCATCCTCCTGCACAGAAAAACGCTTGATTTCACCGTTTTCCTCAACAATTTGATCCATTTTCCCTTCAACGGATTGCAGTTTTTCATGACAGATGTTTGATAAGTTCATCCCCTCTTGAAAGAGTGAAATAGCTTTTTCAAGAGGAACGTTTCCCTCTTCTAAGGCCCCTACGATTTGTTCTAACTTTTCCATTGCTTCTTCAAATGTGACGTTCTCATTTTTCTCCATTCGAATCACTCTCCTCTAATCCCCATACATGGCAATCAATTTTTCCATCTGTCATTTCAAGTTTAAGAACATCTCCAGGTTGGACCTGACTAACAGACTTAATGAGTTCTTCTTCTTTATATGCAAGACTATACCCCCGCTCCATTACTTTCAATGGGCTTAATGCATTCAATTTCCCAGCAGCAAGTGAGAAATCACGTTGTTTTCCAACTAAAACACGTTGCATTTCCTTATTCAAAGAATTCTTGAGCTCTACAAGCTCTTGACTCGCTTCTTTTAGAAGTTTTTGGGGGTGCTGCTTTTTTAATTGCTTATGGTTTCGATCGACTTGTTCTTTTGTATACGACAATAACCGCTTCATATTTCTCTGCAATCGCTCTACTTGCAAATCAAGCTCTTGTTCCTTTTGCTTCAATAGTTGATCTGGATAGCGAAAAGCATAAGACTTTTGGAGGTTTGACAGCCGATCTCGATCGGAGACAAGTTTTTCTTGCATTACTCTCATGAGTCTATGTACTCTTTGATCAACTCGCTCTTTCAATTCCACTACACTAGGGACTGCTAATTCAGCAGCACCAGTTGGTGTCGGCGCTCTTAAGTCAGCAACGAAATCCGCAATCGTAAAGTCCGTTTCATGGCCTACCGCAGAAATAATCGGTACGTGCGACCTAGCAATACTTCTTGCGACTTCTTCTTCATTAAATGCCCATAGTTCTTCAATAGATCCACCGCCACGCCCCACAATCAGCACATCAATCATTTTCATCGCATTCGCCATCTCTATGGCTTGAACAATCGATCCCTTAGCACGATTTCCCTGCACGAGAACGGGAAAAACCGTAATTCGCGCAGCTGGATACCGTCTTTTAATTGTCGTGAAAATATCTCGAATGGCCGCTCCAGTAGGGGAAGTAATAACGCCAATTTCTGTAGGATAGCGTGGAATTTGCTGTTTGAGGTTATCAGAAAACAATCCTTCAAATTCGAGTTTTCGTTTCAGCTCTTCGTAAGCTAAATAAAGATTACCAATTCCATCAGGCTGCATTTCTTTTGCGTAGAGCTGATATTGGCCATATGGCTCAAACACAGATATTTCTCCACGGATCAGTACTTTCATTCCGCTTTCGGGTTTGAATTTCATATGCCGATTATTTCCTGCAAACATGACAGCCTGAACACGTGATTTATCATCTTTAACTGTAAAGTAAAGATGTCCTCGATTGTGAAGCTTCACATTGGATAATTCGCCACGCAACCAGACATCTTGCAGTGCAGGTTCATTATCAATCATTCGCTTAACATGTCTCGTAAGCGCCGTTACCGAAATATAGCGATCCGCTTTCACAACTATCCCCTCCTACTTAAATTAGCTTTTTTGGATGATCTTAGAGAGGACACCATTCACAAAACGCCCTGATTCTTCTCCACCGAATAACTTCGCAAGTTCAACGGCTTCATTTAAACTAACGTTAACGGGTATATCATCTCTGACTACCATTTCATAAGAAGCCATGCGTAGTACTGAACGGTCAACATTTCCGATCCGATTAAATGTCCAGTTCACAAGATTTTCTTTAATGACTTCATCAATTTTTTCGAGGTTCTCAAGCGTTCCGAAGACAAGCTCAGATAGAAACTCGTCACCTTCTTCCTCATTTAAAACGTGTTGAAGAGCCTCACGTGGATCGGTGTCTGTTACATCTATTTGAAACAATACCTGGATGGCTTTTTCTCTTGCATGTCTTCTTTTCATTGCTATACTCCCTTTACGCTAATATTGCTATACCAATAAATAATAGCATACTGTAGAGGACAAATACAGGTTTTGCAATGTCCAATTGTTTTCACAAACAAAAAAGCAGGGGGACAATCCCCGCTGCTTATTCTTCGTTCTCTGGTTCTTTTTTATCAAATGTAATGCCTACAACACTCACGTTGACGGCACTGATTTCTAGAGCAGTCATTGTAAGAAGGGCCTGACGGATATTTTCCTGAACCTTCTCACATACTTCCGGAATGGATAAACCATAGCTTACCACCACATAGGCATCTAAGATGATCCCATCTTCATCAAGTTCCACCTTGACGCCTTTTCGATGATCCTTTCGCCCAAAGCGTTCTACAACACCAGAGGCGAAATTCCCTCTCATCTCTGCTACACCATCAACTTCAGAAGCTGCAATACTTCCAATGACTTCGATAACTTCAGGTGAAATCTCTACTTTTCCAAGACCAGTATCGTGCTCTTCCATTTCAAATGATTGAAGTTCATTCATTCTGAACACCTCACTTAGAATTCATTGATTGCTCTGTTAAATCATATTTCTCAAGAAACTTTGTATTGAAATCGCCGCTTACAAATTTCTCATGATTCATAAGGCGCATATGGAACGGAATAGTTGTTTTAACACCTTCAACGACAAATTCTCCTAGTGCTCGCTTCATTCTAGCGATAGCTTCTTCTCGAGTATCAGCATAAGTAATCAGCTTTGCAACCATTGAATCATAAAAAGGTAAAATATCATACCCTGGATAAACAGCTGAATCAACTCGAACTCCAAATCCACCCGGCGGCAGGTACATTTCAACCTTACCAGGGGACGGCATAAACTTTTTGTCAGGATCTTCTGCGTTGATACGGCACTCAATCGCCCATCCTTTAAACGTCACATCTTCTTGTTTGTATCGAAGTTCTTCATCAGAAGCTGCTCGGATTTGTTCCTTAATTAAGTCAATACCCGTTACCATCTCAGTCACAGGGTGCTCAACTTGAATGCGCGTATTCATTTCCATAAAATAAAAATTCCCTGTTGGCTCAAAAATAAACTCCACAGTTCCTGCACCAGAATATTGAACGGCTTGAGCAGCTCGCACTGCCGCATCTCCCATTTTCTTTCTAATTGTTGCGTCAAGAGCTGGAGAAGGGGTTTCTTCCACTAGCTTTTGTAAACGCCTTTGGATAGAACAATCACGCTCACCTAGATGGATCGCATTCCCATGATTATCTGCAAGGACTTGGATCTCTACATGTCGGAAGTCTTCAATAAACTTTTCAATGTAAACCCCAGGGTTTCCAAATGCGGTAGAGGCTTCTTGTTGCGTAATATTGATTCCTTTTACTAATTCATTCTCATCCTTAGCAATACGGATTCCTTTACCGCCACCGCCAGCAGTCGCTTTAATAATGACGGGGTAACCCATTTCGTTCGCAAGAGCTACTGCCTCGTCAGCATCTTTAATAATCCCTTCAGAGCCAGGTACAATCGGAACTCCAGCTTCCTTCATTGTCGTTCTAGCAACGTCTTTCGTGCCCATGCGATTAATGGCTTCAGGACTAGGACCAACAAACGTCACATTGCATTCTCTACAAAGTTCAGCAAAATCGGCATTTTCAGCTAGAAAACCATATCCGGGATGAATGGCGTCAACCCCTGTCACAGTAGCAATACTCATGATATTTGTAAAATTTAAATAGCTGTCTTTTGCTGCTGTGGGTCCGATACAATAAGCTTCATCAGCAAGTCTAACATGAAGCGCATCTTTATCTGCCTGGGAATATACGGCTACTGTTTCTATTCCGAGCTCTTCACAAGCTCGTATGATTCTTACTGCTATCTCTCCGCGGTTAGCTACAAGTAATTTCTTAATCTCCATCCTATCATCACCTATGCTTTCACTAAAAACAGAGGCTGTCCGTATTCAACCAGCTGACCATCTTCAACTAGCATTTCTACGATTTCTCCATTTACCTCTGCTTCTATTTCATTAAAAAGCTTCATTGCTTCAATGATGCAGACTACGCTATCTTCCGAAACTTTTTCTCCTGTTTTCACATAAAGATCTGACTCTGGATTTGGACGAGCATAGAACGTTCCCACCATTGGGGATTCTATCTTATGTAATGATTCATCCTGTTTCTCTTCTTTTGGTTCTTCAGTAGCTTGCTCTTTTGAAGAAGACGCCACTTGCTTCACTGGCTCAGGTGCCTGTTGTGCAACGGGCTGCTGTACAGGCTGCTGTACAGGTGCCTCAGCATATTGTACGTCGTTTTTCTTTAAAACAATTTTAGACCCATCATTTTCGTATTCGAATTCATCAATGCTTGATTGATCAATAAGTTTGATCAATTCGCGAATTTCTTGAACTTTTAACAAGACTTCCACTCCCTGTCATCTTTTTTCAAATTTAGTATTTAGGAGGTTTTTCTGTGCAGAAGACACGCTCCAACTTATAGCAATTATAGCATAATAAAGATGTGTATTAGTATCTCCAGCATTCCATCTAACAAATCAAACCTCAGAATTAAGACCATTATATAAAAGCAGGTCCTAAGCCTATTCATCATATCATATCTTCAGTTTACTTGGTAGAAGGCATCTTTGCACACCGCCCTATTATAAGGGTAACAAACACAGAAAACGTTTTCACCTATAAAATATTATGTGGATTATCTATGTACGCTTACTTTAAAAATTGGTGCTTTATCTACTTTTTTTTATTTGGCAATAACCCTTCATTCTGAACGAAACTTTTTTCACAATATTTTCAGAGCATAAATGGGTCAAAACAAAAAAGATGGAGTGAACTCCATCTTTACTTTGCTGCAGCCTGAAATTCAACCGCTATTCTATGGCCTTCTCCTAACTGTTCTTCTGCTAGTACCATAATGTTGTTGGCCTCTTCATTCGAGAGTTGATCTGCTTTAACAATAACTCTTACTTTATCATCATCTAGCGTATAAACTACCGCATCGCTATACCCTTCTGACTTTATCACATTTTCCAATACAGATTCTTTTTGAGATAATGCCATCAATTCTTGACGTTGCTCATGTGCCTCATTTCTAAGGTCAGCAGATGCTTCGCTTGCAATAACTGCCGTATAGTCTTCAATCGCTGCATCTCGTTGTTCTTGAATCTCAAGTCTTATGGATGCAAAACCTTCCTCACTTGAAACACTTGAAGAAACAGTATCTCCTTCTTCTGCGTTCGTTTCTTTTGCCTCTTCTCCCTTACTTTCCTCACCACTCTGCTCTTGATCCTGATCCCCTACAAACGCTACATTATCAGTTCCAGGAGTCATAATATAATAGGCTGATAAAACAATGATTAAACTTAACATCGTTAGTAACCACACTGTTTGCTTTTTCAAAACCATTTAGGATTCCCCCTTTAATTTTTTCGGAAGCACCATGACACGGTGACTCTTGACGTCTAGCAGTCTTGTTACTGCATCCACGATCATTTTCTTTACTTCCATATTCTCTGCTCCAACCGCTACCACTACAACTCCTCGTACGACAGGCTTCTTTGTACTAACAATGATAGGCTCCTGTCCGTTGTCATTTTGAATGACGACAACTTGTTCTTCACTTGACTGTTCTTCAATCTTTCTTGAACCTCCATCATTTGGAGATTCGTCCGTATATTTATCAGTAGAAGTGCTGTTTTTCTCAACGATTTTTTCTTCTGTAGAATCTAAATTTACAATAACTGTGGCATCAGAAACTCCTGCCACTTCATCTAAAGCTTCTTTCAGCTGTGTTTCGTATACATTCTCGTATTCAGCCATAGACGACGGATTGGACTTCTTTTGACTAAAGGTAGGTTCACTATCCTTTGAGCTCGCCTGCTCTGAAAACACTTCCTGGACTTGTTCAGGTGACTGGAAAAAGCTTCCGGAAAACATGAAGATAACGCCAATCCCCGCAGCAATAATCAAATATAATAACGGGATTCCCTTTTTCTTTTTAGGCTTCTTCAATTGATCAAGCCAGCTAGTTGGTTTTTCATCCACGTTCCCTACTCTCCTCCTTTCACCTGAACTCCGACTTGTTTTGGATACAGCTCCCACTCATCTGCAAGAAAGTATGCAACCTTACGAGAGAGAGTATCCGTTGCTTCGACCTCTTCCTCCTGAATATCAATTGATACGGATACAGCATCCACTTCCTGAACAGATTTTTCTGCTCCTGCTTCATTTACTGTTACTGCAATTTGATCAATATCCTTTTCCCCATCAAGATTCTTTAACTGAAGACTAACGCTTGTGATCTCGAGGTTAAACTGGTCCCTCAACTCCTTTTCTACCTGGCTTTTCATTTGGACAGCCATTTGTTCTTCAATATATGCAGCATTGGATGCTTGTATTTCACTTTTCTTTGATTCTATCTGATTTTCCATATTTGCATTTTGAGTTGAGTCAGTGAGCGTTACTGTTCGGAGCATGGCATCAAAATCTTTAGTGAAAATCGTGAGTATAGGAGATAAAATAACCGCCATTAACATTAAACCTATAACCATCTTTACATAACGCTGCATATTTGAATTTGGCAACAATAGTTCTAGAACTGTTGCTAGAAGGATTAACACAATAATATTTGTAATCCAGCCTGTAATAATATCCACACGACACCTCCTAACGCACCATTAACGTAATATTGCCAGATGCTATAATAATCGTTACAGCAAGAAAGAACATCAATGAAACAATAGCAAGGGCCGCAAATATGAACAAAATGCTTTTTGATATAACATTTAGGGATTGAATAATTGGACCACCGCCCAATGGTTGAATCACCGCTGCAGCAATATTATAGATTAGTACTAGTGATAATACTTTTAGCGCCGGAAAAGCGCATATCATTAAGAGAATGACAACCCCAGCTAAGCCCACCGTGTTTTTTAATAGAACAGAGGCGCTTAACACCGTGTCGGTGGCATCTGTAAACATCCGACCAACGACTGGGATAAAGTTACCCGTTACAAATTTCGCAGCTCTTATCGTAACGCCATCCGCTACCGCAGTTGTCGCACCTTGTACTGAAATAACCCCTAAAAAAACCGCAAAGAAAACGCCAAGAGTTCCTATCGCTACATTTCGTAATAAATTAGAAAGCTGGGTAACCTTGTACTGCTCACTGATAGTACTTACAATAGCGAGGACCGCTGATAGAAAGAGCATTGGAAGTACAAACTTCTGAATAAGTAATCCACCAGTATTTACAAGAAATAAGACGATCGGATGAAAGAAAGCAACAGAAGCTACTCCACCCACAGATGCCATTAAAGCTAAAAGCAATGGAATTAATGCAAGTAAGAATCCCATCATGTTAGCTATAGCATCTTCTGTATACTGAATCGCAACATGAAAGCTATTTAGTGCCAGGATAATTAAAACCATATAAATAATGCCATACGCTACTGTACTAACTGCTTTATGTTCAAATGCATTTTGCATGTTCTGCAGAAGGATACTAAAGATTGTAAGAAGGATCAGACTCCCAAGAAGCTTTCCATGCACAAGCAGTTCATGGAAGAGAAACTTTAGTAGGCCAATAAAATACGCTTTTAAAGATATCTGCTTTTCTCCTTTAATGAATTCCATAAAGGAGCCTTTCTGACTTTCAGGTAAAAAACCCCCGTATTCTTCAATGACTTCATCCCAATAATCTTGTATTTCTTGTAAACCAAGCGTATTTAACTGCTTGTCTACAAATTGACTTGAAAGAGGCTCCTCTTCCCCTTTTGCCGCTACGGAAGATTCAAAAAACATAAGAGAAAAGCAGAGGAATAGCAGCATCAACAGCATTTTTTTCATGTGAGGCATGTCCCTCTCCCCCTCTTATGATGGTAATAATTTCAATACTGTTTCTATGATTAACGTTAAGATTGGAATTGCCATAGCAAGAATCAATAATTTACCAGCAAGTTCAATTTTCGATGCAATTGCGCCTTGACCCGCATCTCTTACAATTTGCGCACCGAATTCTGCTATATAAGCGATCCCAATAATTTTTAAAACCGTTTCCACATAAACGATTTCAACATTCGCTTTTGCTGCAAGACTCTCAAGCATACGAATAATGTGTTGAATTTCTCCTATTAAGTAGAGAAAAATTAAAGCGCCTGTGAAAACCGTAATCGTGAAGGCAAACACAGGCTTTTGCTCTTTGACCACAATAACTAGGAAGGTAGCGATTAATCCTAAGCCGACTATTTGTAAAATATCAATCGCAGTCACCCCCTACCCTTGAAAAAGGAAGACTCCTCGTATTTTCTGAAAAAGATCATCTATAATTGTAATGACCATATAAAGGACAACAATAAATCCTATTAAAGTGACCCAGTGCGCGTATTCCTCTTTTCCCATTTGCTTTAAGATTGTATGAAGCATGGCAACGATAATACCAATACCAGCTATTTGAAAAATCGTATTTACATCATGATTCATCTACGCTTCCTCCCAATGACTAAATCAAAAGTATGACAAGAAGAATACCGCCAAGTACACCAAGGCTTTTAAACATTCTTTCATATTTCATCTGATTATCTCTCGCTTCACTTTCTTCTCTCTCTAAGTGAATTAATGCCAGCTTCAGTTGCTTTTGCTCATGTTCTCGATCATGCTGACCAATGGTAGCGCCTAATTGCTTCATCACTTCTTTTTCCTCATTTTTAAAGGCAGTGTATTTCCAAACTTCCTCCATACTTTCAATCCATGCTTCATACGCAGTAGCATGGCCTGCCTCAAGCTTCCTCCTAAATGAATCAAAAAACCACGATACAGGATGACCAACCTGTCTACATATATGACTACAAGCAACGCTTAAAGGTGTCATTCCGTAAACAATCTCTGCTTCTAGTGACTGTAATGCCGCCTTCAACTGACGTAATTGGCGTGACCGTTCACTAACTGTCCTGGACCATTCCACACCTGCCCATGTGCTTGCCATAATGATGAGCACTGCACCTAGTAACTTCATGCTAGATCACCTTTTTACGTCGAATTTCCTTACCGGTTTTATCTTTAATCGCACTAATTGTTCCTGGACCATCTTCTCGCGACAGTTCGACGATACGATCAAAGCACCCCGACTTTAATAACCCCTGCATACTTGGCCTACGGTTTAAATCATCCAATTTCGTCCCATGGACTGTCACTACGAGGTTAATCCCAGCATTTATTGCTTCGATAATCGCTTCACTGTCTTCTTTTCGTCCAATTTCATCTACAATAAGTATTTCTGGACTCATGGAGCGAATCATCATCATCATTCCTTCCGCTTTTGGACAAGCGTCGAGTACATCAACACGATCTCCCAGTCGATGTTGAGGGATCCCCTGTACACATCCAGCTATTTCTGATCGCTCATCGACAACGCCTACCTTTGCTGATGGAATCCTTCTTAATTCATCACCTTCAGCCATAAGTCGAGTTAAATCACGAAGCATTGTCGTTTTACCAGACTGAGGGGGCCCTAATATAATCGTATTCATCCATCTCCCAGCATATAGATATGATACTAGTGGTATAGCTATTCCAAGCTTTTGCTTCGCAATTCTCACATTAAATGAAGCAATATCTCTAATGGCTTTGACATGTCCATTTAGTGTAATAACCTTCCCTGCGAGGCCTACACGATGCCCTCCCTCAATCGTTACAAAACCTTTTTTAAGTTCTTCTTCCAGAGCGTAGAGAGAGTAGTGACTTAGCTTATTTATCATTTGTAGACCATCTTCTTTTGAAATAAAATAGCCATGGCCATTTAAGAGAGGAAAATCCGGCTTCCCGTTAATCATGATCTCAAGTGGACGGTTAATACGCATTCGAATTTCTTCAATCGTCGATCTTTCAACAATTGAATACTGATTCAAGATTTTTTGTACATTTTCCGGAAGCACGCGAAGAACTTCTTCCAAGAATGTCCCCCCTCTCTAAGCTTGTTTCTCCCTACACTACTATTCCTGTCTTGCTTAAATTATGTCTCTACTAAATCTATGAAAGGGTTCCAATTAAAATAAAAGCAACCCCTATCATGATAAAAATAATTTTCATAATTGATAGATCACCTGCTAGACCAATCAACCCCACTGACATGGTAACTACTAAAATAATTGGACCAACTATAGCGAGAATGGCATTAATCATCATGGCTATTCTTAGATCCTGAATAAAAAGAATGAGAATCGCTGCTGTAAGCTCGATCACACCAGAAAGTATTCGAAGCACTCCCATGACAAGAACGGAATGAATCATCTCTAGCCTCCCACAAATTGTTTGTACAACTTATGATGAATTTATGATTTTCAGAAGAAATTCGTAAATCATATAACTCATTTCATTATTGAGAAATCAGCTTCATAAAACACCGGAAGCAAATAGTTTGTTAGCTAAATTGTTACATTTAAAATATTGAACTTATTGGAGGAAAACAAAAAAACCACCCAGCGAAGGCTGGATGGTCATTTTGCTTTTAAACCATTTAATATAAATTGAACTGTCAGTTCGATCTCCTGCTCATCATCCCACTCACTCTCCGGCACCATAATGTATCGTGCAAGAAAAAAACCGAGAACGGCTGTTATCGAAAGTCTGATCGCTGAGGAAGGCGGAATTTGGATTAATTCGCCTTTCTGTTGGAAGTGGAGAATCACTTTTTCAAACCGATCAAACAAATCCTTCGCTACATGCTCGATAAATTGAGTACGAAGTTCCTCATGAAAAGGAATCTCCTGCATCAAAATCTTAACAATTGGTAAGTGCTTGTGTATGAACACCTGTCTATTTTTTACAACAGCTCTCAAAAAATCCTCATAGTGCTCATAGTTTGGTTTTAATACTTTGTCTAAATCTTTCACGATGAAAGGGGCGACCAGATGGCTCATAACAGGTGTAACAATAGCAAGCAGCAAGTCTTTCTTCGTATTATAATGGCGAAATATTGTTCCTTCCGCTACGCCTGCACGTCTCGCAATTTGACTTGTTGAGGAAGCGGAGAATCCTTTTTCCTGGAACATTTCAACTGCCGCTTTAACGATGCGTTTTTGTTTCTCAGTTAAATCTCCGGACTCGCTTACCTCTTCATCAAATAGCCATTCCATGCTGTCTTCTATCTTTTTCATAAGCTCCCCCTGACTCTAAATGCGTCGGTGTTTTTTTAGTGCGTATATATTTAAAATCATAAAACCGATTGAGAATACAAATAAAACAAGTAAATCAATCCATATTTCAGTTATTCCCTGTCCTTTAATCATAACATTTCTAAGAGCTTCAGCTCCATAATACAAAGGTGTTAACGGACCAATCCAGCTTAAATAGTTTGAAATCGTATCAAGATTAAATAATCCAGAAAAAAAGATTTGCGGTACAACAACAAGTGGTATAAACTGTATCATTTGCAATTCATTCTTTGCAAATGATGAAAGTAAAGTACCTAAAGTTAGGGCACTTAATGCTAGCAAGAGTGTAACAAGCAGTACATAAAAGAAAGAGCCTTCCATTTTTAAATCAATCACATAAATACTATATAGGGCAATGATCGCTGATTGAAACATAGTAAATAGTCCGAAGCCGATCACGTACCCAATTACAAGTTCCCACCTTTTAATAGGACTAGCTAAAACTCGTTCGAGCGTCCCCTGGGTTCTCTCTCTCAAGAAAGAAACTCCAGCAATTAAAAACACAAAAAAGAAAATAAAGAAGCCAACTAGTACAGGACCAAAGTGATCAAATGAAGTCATGTCACTCGAGCCAAAAAGATAAGATACATCTAAATCCACTTCTTCGTTGTTTACCATAGAATTACTTCTAACAAGATTAATTACTGCTTGATTAATGGAGGGATCACTGCCCTCTAGATGTAGTTTCTTTTCCCCATTGCTGAAGTCAATAACTGCATCATAATCTTCTTTCAGTAGTGACTCAATGGTATCTTTTGACGTAACTTTTTTAACAATAGCATGTTCATCTATTCTTTCGACGAGTTGCTCAGGTATATTTAGTGTGCCCACTTTCAACTCGAGGTCTTCCCCGTTAAACACTAGCGATAACATCGTTAAAATGATAATTGGTGCCACAATCATTAGGCCCATCGTTCGCTTGTCATGAATAAACTGCCTCAATATACGTTTTACAACGGCTGTAATTCTCATTCCTTAACACCCCCATATGAGAGAAAAGCTTGCTCAATTGTCGTCGAATCTGTTTGTTTTTTCAATTCTTCTGGAGTTCCAACAGCAATCAAGCGACCATCTCGAATCATCCCAAGCCTTGAACATCTATCAGCTTCATCCATTACATGAGTCGTAACGAGAATGAGCACGCCCTTTTTTCTCAGATCTTCAAACGTATCCCATATCTTTTGTCGCAAGGACGGGTCTATGCCAACAGTTGGTTCATCAAGCAACAGGACTTCAGGGTCGTGCAATAAAGCGATCGCAAGTGATAAGCGACGCTTCATTCCTCCTGAGAAGTCCTCCACTCTTTTCTGAAGTTCTTTTTCTAAATCTACTAGCCTCATAGCAGACAAGATACGATCTTTTCGATCACGACGACTCACACCGCTAAGCGTTGCAAAGAATTCTAAATTCTCATAAGCGGTTAGTTCACCATACAAAGCATCCGCTTGTGCCATATAACCGATCCGCTTCATAATCTTTAAAGCAGGCATTCGCTCATCTAATACAGTTACCTTTCCTTCTGAAGCCTCTTCAATACCACAGAGCAGTTTGACAAATGTCGTTTTTCCAGATCCTGATGGTCCTAGCAGACCGAAAATCTCACCTTGCTTAAGTGAAATGCTAATATTATCTAAGATCGTAGTCGTGCCAAATCGTTTTGTAACACTTGCTTGGATAGCATCTTTTTGCATATGATCCCTCCTAAAATGAGTGATTACTCACTTTATTATACCATCCATCCCTTTGTTGTAAAGTGAGTAATCACTCATTTTTATTTTTAAAAAAAAACCGCTCAAACAGAGCGGTTTAAAAATGTTTATCCTCTTGATACATACTCCCCTTTAGAAGTATCGATAATTAAAACATCTCCCTGATTAACGAAGAAAGGCACTTGAACAGTTAAACCTGTTTCAACAGTTGCAGGCTTAGTTCCACCGGAAGCTGTGTCCCCTTTAATACCAGGCTCAGTTTCAGTAACAACGAGTTCCACCGTATTCGGCAATTCAACTCCGATCGTTTCTTCACCATAAGTACGAATTGAAATTTCCATGTTTTCTTTTAGAAATTTAAGTTCATAACTAATTTGCTCTGCAGGAAGTTCAACTTGCTCATAAGTAGTAGTATCCATAAACGTATGCATGTCGGCACTTGCATAAAGATACTGCATTTTACGATTTTCAATATGAGCTTTTGCTACTTTTTCTCCTGCTCGGAAGGTTTTCTCTTGAATTCCACCAGTACGAAGGTTACGTAGCTTCGTTCTTACGAAAGCTGCTCCCTTACCAGGCTTCACATGCTGGAAGTCCATTACCGTCCAGATGCCATTATCCACTTCAATTGTAAGTCCAGTTTTTAAATCGTTAACAGAAATCATTAATAGTCCCTCACTTTCATTATTCGCCGAGGATCAGCAATTCCTTAGTAGAATGAGATAACGTCTCATTGCCAGTTTCAGTAATTACTGTATCATCTTCAATTCTTACTCCGCCTTTACCAGATAGGTAAATACCTGGTTCAACGGTTACTACCATACCTGGCTCTAATACTGTATCAGTTTTGGTTGAAAGACTAGGTCCCTCATGTACTTCAAGACCAACCCCATGGCCTAGTGAGTGCCCAAAGTATTCTCCAAAGCCTTTAGAAGTAATTAAGTCACGTGATAGAGCATCTGCTTCTTTCCCGCTCATTCCAGGCTTAATTTGTTCCATTGCCTTTAATTGAGCTTCTAGGACAGTATGATAAACACCCTTAAGCTCTTCTCCAGGATCCCCAACAGCCACAGTACGTGTAATATCAGAACAGTACCCTTTATAATAAGCACCAAAATCAAGTGTTATCAGTTCGTTCTTTCCAATGATTTTATCACTTGCGACGCCGTGCGGAAGAGCTGAACGTATACCCGACGCAACTATAATATCAAATGAAGACGAGGTTGCGCCATTTTTTCTCATGAAAAACTCTAGTTCATTAGAAACGTCCAATTCAGTTAGACCCGTACGAATGTATGATGTAATATGTTGGAAAGCAGCGTCTGCTATTTCGGTTGCTTCTTTAAGAACCTTTAATTCACTCGAATCTTTAATCATACGATGTTTCTCAAGAATACCATTAATCGGTACAAGTGTACCGTCTACTTTATTCTCATATGCTTTAAAAACTTGATATGTAACCTGCGTTTCTTCAAAGCCAAGTTTTTTAACTCCTAGTTCATTCGCAAGCTTTGCTACTTCTCCAACAATCGGGCCTTTATGCTGCACAATATCAAACCCTTGTGCTTGCTCTCGTGCCTGATCCATATAGCGGAAATCTGTTACAAACTTCGCTTCTTTCTCAGTAATGAGAACAACACCTGAGCTACCTGTAAACTGGGAAATATATCTACGATTGCTTGCTGAAGTAATTAACATCGCATCTATATCATACTCTGTAAATGACTGACGTAGTTTCTCAATACGTTCCACTGTTTCGTCCCCCTTTAAAATGATGGCTATGTTAATGAACGTTGTTTATTATTGGCTCATATACGCTCTGTGACGACCAACCGTCTGAACAAATTTATTTGCTCGAAGCGATTGATCGTCACAGAGCGACCTTTCAATAGAGCTGAAAGGCAAGTGAAATGAAGATTTCACTCGAGTGAGCCAAAAATCGAGAATCAACAGTATAAGCTAACATAGCTAACTAAAATTATAGAAATGACCGCAATGCCAGTTCGTACCCATTCAAACCAAATCCTACCACTTGCCCTTCCGTTACTGGTGAAATAACAGATGTATGGCGAAAAGGTTCTCGCTTATGTACATTCGAGATGTGTACTTCCACAACCGGTACAGGAACACTTGCGATAGCATCTCGTATGGCGTAACTATAGTGAGTAAAAGCACCAGGATTTAAAATGATACCTGAAGCACTTTCTGCTTCGTGAATCCAGTCAATGATATCTCCCTCATGGTTTGATTGACGAAAAACAACAGCAGCGTCATTCTCACTAGCAAATTGTGTTAACCGTTGTTCAAGCGTCTCTAACGTGTCATTACCATAGATGCCGGGTTCACGCTTGCCAAGTCGATTTAAGTTAGGTCCATTTATTACGTAGAATGTTTTCATCCCGGTCTCCTTCATCACGATCTGACTTCTATATTAAATAGAAAAAAAAGAGAATGTTCCATGAACATTCTACCATAGCTTCATTTATTTGAATAGGAAGCGCCCTTCTGCTGGTTTTCATGATATTCAAAAGAAATCGAATACCCGATAAAGACGCCGTAAAGAAGATAAAGGCATATCGTAGTAATGACTGTGTTACGATCAAGTTTCGTAATCGTTGGCAGATCGATGAACATTGGATTGAGTAAATAAAATACAATTATCCATAATACAATCCCATAAGCAAGTCCTGCAAGCATGTTATTTATTTTCACGAGCGTTACTTTGTACAAAAAAGCCACAAGTATGGATACAAGCCCAAGGGCAAGAATTCCAATCCACTGCCCTAGCTGTTCATTTTTCCATTCGCCAAGTGCCCATGGTGACAAAATGAGAGAGGGTGGTATCTTAGTAAATTTAAATAAGTATGTGAGATAACCAATTACACCCCAAAAAAGTCCTCCAGCAATCCCGATTGTAATAACTTTTGATGTAAAAGATAAAGGTTGCTCCTGCTTATTTTGTTCAAGTTGCTCATTCTCTTTACCATCTTTCTGCTTCTCTTTATCCATAACACTCACCTCCCCCTTAAGCATTCCCTGTTGATGATGGAATTATTTATTAGAAGAATTGTCTATTGAAAAGATTAAAATTGCCGGTGTTGGGGAAAATGATTATTACAATCTATTACCTAGAGGTTTTTGCCTATTTCTTGTAGAATGGTATAAAGTACAATTTGTTAGAGTTTGATCGCTTCAAAACATTCTACTTCATACAATAGGTTGGTGAGAGATATTGTCAGATACAAATAAGCCTGCTTATGGCGGGCAAGCGGTTGTTGAAGGTGTTATGTTTCAAGGGAAACATACGTCTGTAACCGCCATTCGGCGCAAGGATGATTCAATTGATTATTTAGAAGTTCCGAAGCAGCCGAAGCCTATCCGAACAAAGCTTAAGAAAATCCCATTCATACGTGGTGTTGTTGCGATTATCGACGCCAGTGGCAATGGAACTAAACATTTGAATTTTTCAAGTGAACGCTATGATGTGGACCCTTCGGAAGATGAGGAAGTGTTAGGTAAGGAAGAGCCTTCCAAAATAACGCTTTTATTAGGTGCAGCAGCCATAGGCGTTATCTCGTTTGCATTCGTAAAAACGATTTTCACTATATTACCCGCCTTAGCCGCAGCCTCACTTGAGTTTATATTTCCAGGGCACGTTGTACAGAACTTGATTGAGGGTTTCATTAAGCTCATTCTATTGCTTGGGTATATTTATTTTATTTCGTTAACCCCAATTGTAAAAAGAGTCTTTCAATATCATGGCGCTGAACATAAAGTCATCAACGCTTATGAAGCAGGACTTCCTATTACAATAGAGAATGTTCAAAAGCAATCGCGTCTTCATTATCGATGCGGAAGTAGCTTCATCCTTTTCACAGTAGTCATTGGGGTATTTATTTATCTTCTTGTTCCTACTGATCCATTATGGGTAAGGTTACTCTATCGTGTTGCATTAATTCCGGTAGTTCTTGGAGTTTCATTCGAAGTTCTCCAATTAACGAATAAAGTTAGAGAAGTTCCTGTATTAAAAGTGCTTGGCTATCCTGGGTTATGGGTTCAGCTACTAACAACCAAAAACCCAGATGATAAACAAGTTGATGTTGCAATCCACTCATTTAATGAACTACTTTCTCGAGATAAACAACGAGAGGAAGACGATTCAAGCACAAAAGTTGTGTAAAGATGAACAGGAGGTGAATCATTTGTCGCGCCGTGTTGTTCAACCTCTAATTTATTTATTAATTGGCCTAGCAGCTATTGGTTTTGTTTGGAAAATGGTCACAGACCCTCAAGGACTTTTCATGCAACTTCTAATCACTGCTGCGATTGCTGCAATCATGATCTTCGTTGTCAGAAAGTTAATGGCTAGAAGAATGGGTCAACAATCAACTTCTTATCAAAAGGCCGTTAAACAATCAACCAAAATGAAAAAGAAAAAAGCTACACCAAGAAGAAATGCACCTCACCTTCGTGTCATTCCATCTAAACGTCTTTCTCCTAGAAAGCGCTCTTTACAGGAGGATCGAAAACAAAATCCTTTTACCGTAATCGAAGGACGTAAAGGAAAAAAGAAAAACAGAGCTCTCTTTTAACATGGTTCACTTGTTTTACCGATAAGATTGGGCGACTTAATAAAAAGTCATTGTCCTGAATGGAAAACTCCTTCTATTTGGAAGTAACTAAACTAACATAAATATGAAAAGGTGGCTGATGAAATCAGCCACCTTTTCATGTAATATTGTCAGGCAATTTTCTCCACGTATTGAGAAATTGAGAAGTTCGCTCTTCTCCTAACAAGATTAGTTTCTTTTGACTTTGTCTCTCTAGTTTAAAAGCTGTCGTCAGATCATGATCCACAGGTATAAACACAATGTTCTTGGCTTTTTGTTCTTCAATATATCGAGCATCATGAGCCTGCTTCATTGTTTCAAATAATGCCTGATACATATCAACAGCATTTGTAATTTTATTTTCAGGAACGTGGTTAAAGTTTGCACTCAATTGAAAGCCTAATACCGGTCTTTGTGGTTTTTTATTTTCAGGAGGTTGGAATATCCATAAAGGGAAGTTACTTAAAATTCCGCCATCTACCATATAGTGCTTTTTACCATCAATGGAGTAGAGCGGTTGAGGTTTAAAGAAAAATGGTAAACTCGCACTCATCCTAACAGCTTTCGCGACAGAGAACCGCTCTGGTACGAAGCCGTACTGTGCTAAGTCATCAGGTATAACGACAAGCCTACCTTTCGATATATCGGATACAATAATCTTCAGTGATCCCTCGGGTAAATCACCGAATGTTTCAATGCCTTTGTTTTTTAATAAATCCCCAACCCATAATTCTAGGTCCTTTCCAGAATAGAGTCCAAGATTCCAATACAACATCAACCACCGTATCAACGGGAATGTATAACCCGAGTTTTTTTCGAGTAGTGTCGTTAGATCCGTATCGAGCAAGATCTTTTCTAACTCATTTCCCTTATAACCTGAAATAATTAAAGATGCAATTATAGCTCCAGCACTCGTGCCCGCTGTACGTTTAAATTCGAGGCCTTTTTTCTCAACGGCTTGAAGTGCTCCCACTAGCGCTATCCCTTTAACTCCGCCACCTGAAAAGACGCCATCAATGTACACTCTCAAACCTCCTTCCCACCTTATTAAAGCCTAAG
The DNA here is from genome assembly GCF_056173665.1 of Anaerobacillus sp. QJM3NY_17. Taxonomy (NCBI): domain Bacteria; kingdom Bacillati; phylum Bacillota; class Bacilli; order Caryophanales; family Bacillaceae; genus Anaerobacillus; species Anaerobacillus sp. QJM3NY_17. Next base: position 2,700,112 of record NZ_CM149685.1, read on the forward strand.
CTTTAACGGGGGAATTTAGTACAAAAAAAAGAAACAACCCGATTAAACTTCGGATTGTTCCTCGTGTGCTTCTTCATTTTTACGTTGCACTTCTCTAAGTTCATCCACTCGTACATTTGTCTCTTCAAAGTACTGGACAAGATCACCAATGCGATCGATAGCGTCCCAGCTTAGATGATGTTCAATACCCTCAACATCTTCATATATATTCTCTTCGTTAACCCCGATAACACCTAGAAATTGTTCAAGCAAAGCATGGCGATCAACGAGTCGCTTTCCTAGCTTTTTCCCTTTAGGAGTAAGCATAAAGCCGCGATATTTTTCGTATACGACATATTTACCTTTATCTAATTTTTGAATCATTTTGGTTACCGAGGAGGGATGTACCTCTAATGCTTCCGCGATATCTGATACGCGAGCATACCCTTTTCCGTCTATAAGTGCATAAATACGTTCAATATAATCTTCCATACTGGGAGTAGTGGCCATTGGATTCCCTCCATCTTTTATTCCATTTAAGCCAGTTAATAAAAGCATACACCATAGTATGGGCGGATACAAGGAAAGGTTCCATAAGCTTCTATTAACTGCATTAACTCAGTTCTAATACTCTTATGTAGAGCAGATATTATATCATATTTCATTTAATCGGTTTTGTAAATTAGTGGATAAAATACAAAGTCACTTGAACACCCCAACAGCACTTGCGAAAAATGTCCCTAATCTACGCACAAAAAGATGAAGGATAAACGTTTCCGTCTATCCTTCCCTTACATCAGTTAGCTATTAAAGTCCGCACTTCAGCTGTGCACCACAATTATCACAAGTATTGCAACCACCCATTTCCTTTACCTGACCCTTTCGACAAACAGGGCACGTATTACCTACTTCAGACCCGATTGTAACGTCTGTAGAGCGTAGATCTGTAATCGTGTCAACTAGTACTACTTGCTTCTTTTCTTGCATGCCATCTTCAAACTCAAGCTGTTCAAATGAATTTTCTTCTGCTTTAAGAGTTAGAACCTGAGAATCACGGCTACCATCTACATAAACGGTACCGCCTTTGGCTCCTCCATTATATAGACGCTCATAAACTGCTTCCACTTGTTTCACTGAATACCCTTTTGGAGCATTAACAGTTTTTGAAATCGAGCTATCAACCCAGCGTTGAATAACGCACTGAGTGTCAGCATGATCTTCTGGTGCGAGCTCCATTGCTGAAACGAACCATTCCGGAAGGTTTTCTGTATCAGCTTCTGGGTTTCTTTCAAAGTACTCTGCAAGAATATCTGCTTTTACTTCGATAAATTTACCAAGTCGTCCACTACGGTAATAAGAGAAAGAGAAGTAAGGCTCAAGACCGGTAGAAACCCCTACCATCGTGCCAGTGCTACCAGTAGGCGCAACTGTTAGAAGATGTGAATTACGTATACCATAGTCCATAATGCTGTCGCGTAGGTCATTTGGCATTTGTTGCATATAACCTGTGTTAACAAATGCTTCACGTAATCTATTTGTTTCCGCAACTGTTTCACCCTCAAGGAAAGGGAAGCTTCCCTTTTCTTTAGCAAGATCCACAGAAGCACGATAAGCTGTTGTAGCAATTGTTTCAAAAATCTGATCTGTTAAATTATTCCCTTCTTCTGATCCATATATTGTTTCACAGTATATAAGAAGGTCATGTAGCCCCATTACTCCTAGTCCTACTCGACGTTCGCCAAGAGCTTGCTTCTCATTCTCTTCTAAGAAGTAAGGTGTGGCATCAATAACGTTATCTTGCATGCGTACGCCAACTTCAACCGTTTCTCTCAGCTTATCGAAATCAACAGTCTTTGTCTCCTTATTAGCCATCTCAGCAAGGTTCACTGCTGCTAGGTTACATACAGAGTAAGGTGCTAATGGTTGCTCACCACATGGGTTAGTAGCGACAACTTTTTGACCGTAAGAAGTTGCGTTTGTTTTTTCATTTGCATTATCAATAAAGAAGATACCTGGCTCTGCAGAGTAAGTAGCACAAATATTAATTAAATCCCACAGCTCTTTTGCCTGAACCTTACGATAAGTTCTTACTGGAAAGCCTTGCTTCTCCCAGTCACGTACATCCCCTGATTCATGCCAGTTCTCATTATAAAGTGCCATTTGTTCTTTCGTATAGTTCTCTACATCCGGGAATCGAAGTTCATATTCAGAATCATTTTCAACCGCGTCCATAAAGTCTTTAGTTAAACAAATCGAGATGTTTGCACCAGTCAAGAAGTCAGGATTGTGGACAGAATACGTTCCACCCGTTGCAAGCTTATCCTGCGCATCCTGCATCACTTTTTCTTCAAAGCCACCTGTTCCGGGAATACTACGGTAGTTTAAGATACTTTGGTACATAGATCTTTCCGACTCTGAGAGCGGTGTGAATTTCAACTTATCTTCTGCAAGTTTCTTAATTTGTTCATCCTTTGTATTCTCCATAAGGAAACGAAGAATGCGTGGATTCTGCATTTTTGAAATGATAAATTCAATAATATCAGGATGCCAGTCAGCGAGCATAATCATTTGGGCCCCACGTCTTGAGCCACCTTGCTCCACTAGATGCGTCAGCTTTGCAATATCATCCAGCCATGAAACCGAACCTGATGATTTACCATTCACACCCCTAGCAAGCGTGTTTCTAGGACGAAGTGTAGATCCGTTCGTTCCTACTCCACCACCTCGACTCATAATCTCCATTACTTGTTTACGGTGTTCAGAAATACCTTCTCTTGAATCCTGTGGAAACGGCATAACGTAACAGTTAAAGTACGTCACTTCCGTATCAGCTCCAGCTCCGTAAAGCACACGTCCTGCAGGAACAAAGTTCATTGATGAAAGTTCTTTATAGAAACGATCTTCCCAATATGTCTTTTCCCCATCTGTTTTCTCTACATCAGCAAGACCACGTGCATTACGACGAGCAATTTGCTCATAATATACTTCCAAGGGCTTTTCTATGACATCCAACGAACGGACAATAATACCTGATTCTCTTTCTTCTTCTGTGTCTAAAACGCCAACGTAATCCTCATGAACAGCTACAGTTGCTTTCTTAGATTGAAGATCGAATTCTTCAATATACCCAAGACCTCTTGCTGGAAATTTTGGATCTTCTTTAATCGTTAAGACAACAAAATCACCTTTTTGTAATGTCTTTTTCTCTGTATCTTTAAATGCATAGCGGTCAAGCATCACAAGACGACTAACACCTTTGTGAGTTAGATGCATATCCTCTGTAATCGGATGAACCTGCGCAAACATTTCAATATCCTTATTCAACTGCTCAATGTTAATAGATCTTCTTTTTTCATTGGTTTGTATTGTCATATAAACCCCTCCGTTTCGACATTTATACACTTAAGAGCATCTCTAGATGTATGTAGCTATGATAAATCGTCTTGATTAATAGTAGCACATGTACACGAACCAGACAATCATTTTTAACCATATATAGTGTTCAGAATTCTTCAATCAATACTACATATAGTAAAAGAGCGAATACTTTAGCGATTTGTCAACTTTCAAATCCAGTGAAAATGAAAGGTTTTCCTCGATAAATAAAGGTTAGATTAGAAGAATAGAGAAAAAAGAGGAATTTTGTCTATTGCACATTTTTCCACACTCTGCCTTTTTAACATAGGAGACAAAAATTAATTAGTTAACAGACCATGATTAAGATTAGAACATTTGTTCTTGTTAAGTCAATAGGAAAAAGCACCCAACGAAGGTGCTTATTTGCTAAAATTCCATTCCTTGCTAGCGTATTTCTCCTCTGCTATTTGAACAACAAAGGACTCTTGTTCATCCGTTAGTTGATATGGAACCAATTCAATATCAAGCCCCTGTTGAAAACCATCATAAAAAGCTTTAACCGCTTCTGATATCGATACAGGAGTTTCACGGAGTGCATTAATAGCTACAGCCTTTTTTCTAAAACCTCGCTGCATCCGCTCACGTATCCGTTCATTTTTAAATTTGAAACAATCAAACAATTGGTCCTCATCAATGTCAAGAAGAATCGATCCATGCTGGAGAATGACACCTTTTTGACGGGTTTGAGCGCTCCCAGCGACTTTTCGCCCTTCTACAACAAGTTCATAATAGGATGGAGAGTCAAAACATACACCCGATCTTGGTGCACGTAGCTCTTCTTTCTCTGCATCCGTTTCAGGAACAGCGAAATAAGCATTCAATCCAAGTTTTCTGAAACCAATCAATAACCCTTCTGAAATAACCCGGTACGCTTCTGTTACGGTTGAGGGCATGTCTGGATAATCTTCAGAGACAATAACGCTATAAGTCACTTCCTGATCATGAAGGACAGCTCTTCCACCAGTAGGGCGTCTCACAAACCCTAGACCATTTTTTTCTACAGCATCCATATTAATATCACGTTCGATACGCTGGAAATAACCAATTGAAAGTGTTGGGGGATTCCACCCGTAAAATCGAATAACAGGGGGGATAGTCCCATCACTATGCCATTTCAATAATGCTTCATCAAGTGCCATGTTATAAGCTGGAGAACGTTCTCCCGAATCAATAAATGCCCATTGCTTCATTTTCGGAACTCCTTTATCACTGTCAGTTTTCTAACACCTTCCCTATTCTAGCAGAGGAGAAAATGGATGACCAATGAACACTCTCAATTATTTTAGCTATGTCTTGAACATTATTGGTTTTTCGATCTTTCGAGTATAGGCGAATCTCCTCTATCCCAACTAATTTAGAACAAATTTGATTTAATTACTGAATACTACCTATTCTTTTTATAGTTATTCCTTTTTTCTTTTGCGGAAAGCCGAAAAGACGTGTAAACTTAAAGTTGTCGATTTTACTTGAAAGGGTGTAACAAAGTTTATGGAATGGATTATCGCAATACTCGTCGCGATCATTGTGTATGTTGTCATTACTCGATACATGCAAAAGAGGAATTTGAAAACGTTAACGGAGGAAGAATTCCGTGCCGGCTATCGTAAAGCCCAACTGATTGATGTTCGTGAACCAAACGAATTTGATAATGGCCATATTCTAGGGGCAAGAAACATCCCTGTTAGTCAGCTAAAAATGCGAATTAAAGAAATCCGCAAAGATCAGCCAGTTTATATGTACGACTACAACGGAATTATTGTAGCTCGTGCTGCAAGCATTCTTAGAAAACATGGCATTAAAGATCTTTATCAATTAAAAGGCGGCTTCAAAAAATGGGGCGGCAAAGTAAAGAAAAAATAAAAAGCAGCTGCCTTTGCAGCTGCTTTTTTTGATTGCTATTCAGCAACTCAAAATGGCTTTGTTGATTTTGCATCATTGATTTATCCATGTTAAACGTATCTCTCATTTGAATGAGCCATAATCGAGTAGTGAACAATATAAATTAACAGGGCCTATCAATAAGCATTAGGCTTTTTGATAACGTAAAACAGGCTTTCTGGCAGCCGTGGTTTCATCAAGGCGACCAATAACTGTTGTATGTGGGGCTTCCTGAACAATTTCCGGATTTTCCTCTGCTTCTTTTGCAATTTGAAGCAGTACATCACAGAACTCATCAAGTGTTTCTTTTGATTCTGTCTCCGTAGGTTCAATCATCATACATTCCTCAACGTTAATTGGGAAATAGATCGTTGGCGGGTGGTAACCAAAGTCTAGCAGTCGCTTTGCCATATCAAGCGTTCTGACACCAAGTTTCTTTTGTTTTTTTCCTGAAATCACGAATTCATGCTTGCAGTGCTGTTCATAAGGTAACACAAAGGCATCTTGTAAGCGTCTCATCATATAGTTAGCATTTAATACCGCATTTTCCGATACTTGCTTTAAGCCTTCTGGCCCCATAGTACGAATATACGTATATGCTCGAACATTGATACCGAAGTTACCATAGTAAGGCTTTACACGACCAATGGACTGAGGACGGTCATACTCGAAACGATAGGCATTATTCTCCTTCACGAGTACCGGCTTAGGAAGATAAGGAATTAAATCAGATTTAACACCAACCGGTCCAGATCCAGGTCCACCACCACCATGAGGTCCAGTGAAAGTTTTGTGTAGATTTAAGTGCACAACATCAAAACCCATATCTCCAGGACGAGCAGCCCCCATAATAGCATTCATATTTGCACCATCGTAATATAGCTTTCCACCTGCGTTATGAATAATTGACGCCATCTCTGTAATCTGTTCTTCAAATAGTCCAAGTGTATTTGGATTTGTCAGCATCAGCGCAGCCGTATCTTCATCTACTACACGTTTTAAATCTTCAAGATCAACTAGACCTTTTTCATTTGATTTCACTGTCACTGCCTCAAAACCAGCAACTGTTGCAGAAGCAGGGTTTGTACCGTGAGCTGAATCTGGAACAATGACCTTTGTGCGATTGAAATCACCGTTCGCTTCATGATAAGCACGGATCATCATTAATCCTGTCCACTCTCCGTGAGCACCTGCTGCAGGTTGAAGCGTTACTTCATCCATACCTGTTACAGCCACGAGGTTTTCCTGAAGATTGTACATCATTTCTAGCGCACCTTGAACGCCCTCCTCTTCTTGAAGCGGATGTATGAAGGCAAAGCCAGGATACCTTGCTACATCTTCGTTAATTTTTGGATTGTACTTCATCGTACAAGACCCAAGTGGATAGAATCCAGAATCCACTCCATGGTTACGCTTAGACAAGGCTGTATAATGACGCATCAATTGTAATTCTGACACTTCTGGTAACTCTGGTTCTGTTTTACGATTAAACTCTTCTGGCAACCACTGATCTAAATCCATATCAGGAACATCAAGTTCAGGTAGACTATAAGAAATACGCCCCGGTTCACTTAGTTCAAATATTAATGCCTGATCTTTACTCATTGTGCTCCCCCCACTTCTTTTACGAATGCATCAATTTCTTCTTTCGTCCGATTCTCTGTAACAGCTATAAGCATGTGATCCTTCAGTTCTGGATAATCTCTTCCAAGATCATATCCACCAATAATCCCTTTTTCTAATAACATTCGATTAAGATCTTTAACCGAACCGTTTAATTTAATCACGAATTCATTGAAGTACACTCCATCAAAAACGGTTTCAACTCCCGCCTGTTTCAGCTGACTATTTGCATAATAAGCTTTCTTCATATTTTGCTCTGCCATATGTCGAACGCCTTCTTTACCAAGAGCACTCATAGCAACTGAAGAGGCAAGAGCATTCAACGCCTGATTGGAACAAATATTAGAAGTCGCTTTATCCCTTCGAATATGTTGCTCGCGTGCTTGTAAGGTTAGAACGAAACCGCGCTGTCCATTATCATCAGTTGTTTGCCCAATCAAACGACCTGGTACTTTTCGCATCAGTTTTTTTGTCACTGCGAAATAACCACAATGCGGTCCACCAAATTGTGCCGGAATTCCAAACGGTTGACAATCTCCAACAACGATATCTGCCCCCATCTCTCCTGGAGGAGTTAAACGACCAAGGGCAAGCGGGTTACTTGAAACAACAAACATCGCTTTTTGCTCATGAACAAGCTTTTCAATTTCTTGTAAGGGCTCTAACTGACCAAAAAAGTTCGGGTACTGAACCATAACACATGCAGTATCTTCGTCGATTTCATTTTTCAATTTATTAAGATCTGTACACCCATTCATCGTATCTACTTCAACCACTGAAAGACGCTGTCCACGCGCATATGTGTCAATGACAGCACGGGCTTCAGGATGTACGCTCTTTGAAACAATGATCTTTTTCTTTTTTGTTTGTCCAGCACTGAGCAGTCCAGCTTCGGCAAGAGCAGTTGGACCATCATACATCGAGGAATTCGCAACATCCATTCCAGTAAGTTCACTTATCATTGTCTGAAATTCAAAAATGGCCTGCAATTCCCCCTGTGAAATTTCAGGTTGATATGGAGTATAAGCTGTATAAAACTCTGATCGACGAATTACATGATCTACAACAGAAGGAATAGCGTGATCATAAACACCAGCACCAAGAAAAGATACATTCTCCTGTGTATTCGCATTCTTAGAAGCCAGTTTTGACATATATCGAATCAGTTCAGGTTCAAATAACTGTTTCTCTACTTTAAGATCTCCCTTAAAACGAATAGCCTCCGGAATATCTTCAAAAAGAGCTTGGACTGAGTCCACTCCAATTGTTTCAAGCATTTCCTTTCGATCTTGATCAGTTGTCGGCAAGTAGCGATGTTTCATATGTTTTTCTCCTCCTCTATTTCCCTTTATTTCTGTCGTTTATAAAATGGTGATGGAACAACTTTAGCTCCCACACGTTTGTTACGAATTTCAACATCTAGCTCAGTACCCATTTCTGTAAACTCTTTCTTTATTAATACAAGACCAACATTTTTCTTCAAAGTTGGAGATTGTGTCCCAGTAGTAACTTCGCCAATCAATTGTTCCCCTTTGTAAACAGGATAGTGGGTCCGCGGAATCCCGCGCCCAGTCATTTCAATCCCAACTAACTTTCGCTCAAGACCATTTTCACGCTGACTTAGTAGAACAGATTTTCCGATGAAATCAGCTTCTTTACTAGTTTTAACAGCAAAACCTATTCCCGCTTCTAGCGGAGAAATATCTTTCGTTAACTCCTGCCCATAAAGAGCTAGCTTTGCCTCAAAGCGAAGCGTATCGCGAGCCCCAAGGCCACAAGGTAGAATATTTTCTGGCTCCCCCGCAGCAAGAATCGCCTTCCACAGTGAAGGGGCATCCTCCCAAGAAGTATACAGTTCAAAACCATCTTCACCCGTATAGCCGGTTCTAGACACTAACGTATTAATGCCCTCAATCACGACTTCATTCTGAAATTTAAAGAAACCGATAGTTGAAAGATTCACCTCCGTTAGACGTTGGAGAATCATCTCTGCTTGTGGACCCTGAATAGCAAGTTGGGCCATCTGACTTGATATGTTCTGAATAGAAACTCCTTCGATAAGGTGTTTTTCAAGCCAGTCAAAATCTTTCTCAGTGTTAGCAGCATTAACTACCAATAAATAATGGTGTTCTGAGTGCTTATACACAAGAAGGTCATCCACAGTTCCGCCATCTTCATAGCACATTGCTGTATATTGAGCACCGTTGACCTTTAGTTTGCTTATATCATTTGTCATCATCTTTTGAAGGTAATGAAGCGACTGTTCACCACTAACATCAATTTCTCCCATATGAGAAACATCGAATAAACCTGCTCTCGTTCTAACGGCCTCATGCTCTTCTTTAATACTTGAAAACTGAACCGGAAGAGCCCATCCTCCAAAATCAATTGTTTTAGCGCCCATAGCTTTATAGGTTTCAAATAATGGTGTTTTTAATAGTTCACTCATCTTATTCCCTCCTAAAATCATTCATCTTAAAAAGCTTATACCGAAGCATAAAAAAGGACAGAGAAAACCGCTTTAAGTAGCGCGGTTTCTCTGTCCCGTTGACCTGAAAGTTTCTCCTCACATTACGCGAGAATTACATCTTTGGCGGCTATAAAAGCTCTCTCCAGAGGTGCGTCTAGCAAGAGTCTTTTTGCCTGAGAGATTCACAAATTTGTTTGCTCCTTCGGCGCTGCATATAGCAGTCTCTCCTCTTGCTTTCATTCGCCTATTTTCAGTTTTAAGGTATTGGATTCTACTGATTGATTCATACTAATAGTGCTTTCGATTTCAATCCTACCACTACCATAGTGGCATTGGCAACAATCTTTTTAATAATGAAAGTATTTTAACTAATATATTAAACACGAACATTATTATACATTAATCATGTATCATTCGTAAATAACCTTTACCGAGAAAGGGTTTTCATTTTGAGAACAGAGTTGAAATTTGATCAAGAGTGGACAAACAACTTTCTGAAACAAATTGATGAAGACGGCCCCTGGGCTAACTGGGACCTTTTTAAACTGGCTATCGAAGCTGAGCATCATACAACCATCCCCACTTTCGCAGGCTTACAGGCGCCATCACATCTCCCTCATTTAACACCACATCCTTACCAGCTTGAAGCAGCTCGGCGAGTTGTAGAGGAAATGAACGGAAAAGCGATTCTAGCAGATGAAGTTGGCCTAGGAAAAACCATTGAAGCTGGTTTGATTATTAAAGAATATATGATTCGGGGTCTTGTCAAAAAAGTCCTGATCCTTGTTCCGGCATCATTAGTATCACAATGGGCTATTGAATTAAATCAAAAATTCTACATTCCAGCTGTAGTCCAGAGGAAAAGCTATGTATGGGATCAATGTGACGTTGTGGTTTCATCGATAGATACAGCTAAACGAGAGCCTCATCGCTCAATAGTTTATGAGCAGAACTACGACATGGTTATTATCGATGAAGCACATCGTCTAAAGAATAGTCGTACAAAAAATTATGAATTTGTACAGCACTTACCTAAAAAGTTCTGTCTGCTATTAACGGCTACCCCTGTTCAAAATCGTCTTGATGAAGTTTTTAACCTTGTATCTTTATTAAAACCAGGACATCTAGGAAGCTTGGAAAATTTCGAAAAAGACTACAATGGTAAAGAAAAAAAGGTCGAAGACGAAGAAAGACTTCGCGCTCTCATTCAAAAAGTGATGGTCAGAAACCGGCGTGAAGATACCGGAATGGACTGGCCAGAACGTATTGTTCAAACAGTACCTATTACTTTCTCACCTGAAGAAGATGAGCTTTATCGTTCAGTCGAAGCGCTAAAGAAACAGCCCATGGCTACGAGAAGTCAATTCTCGATCATCACTTTACTAAGAGAAATCTGTTCAAGCCGCGAAGCAGCATATATGACATTAAAAAAAATGCTTGATAAAGAACACCTTGACGACTCTTCTCAAACTCTCATTCAAATGTTAATTAAAAAAATTGAAGGAGTGCCAACGAATTCAAAAGCAGAAAAAGCCCTTGAATTGGTTCAATCAATCGAAGGTAAGGTCATTATTTTCACAGAATATCGAGCGACTCAGTTATATTTACAGTGGTTTTTAAAAGAACATGGAATTACTTCTGTCCCATTTAGGGGTGGATTTAAACGAGGGAAAAAAGACTGGATGAGAGAACTCTTCAAAAATCACGCAAAAGTCCTCATTGCAACAGAAGCAGGGGGAGAAGGAATCAATCTTCAATTCTGTCAGCACGTTATTAACTACGATCTACCTTGGAACCCAATGAGAATTGAGCAGCGCATCGGTAGAATACATCGGCTTGGGCAAGAAAGCGATGTGCACATTTATAATTTTGCTACGAAGCATACAGTTGAAGAGCATATCCTTACCCTCTTATATGAAAAAATTCAACTATTTGAAAGTGTTATTGGACAATTAGATGAGATTTTGACACGACTTGGTATGCGCGATATTGAAAAGCATATTTCTGATATACTTCTACACTCTGAAAGCGAAGGAGAAATCCGAATTAAGATGGAGAATATTAAAGAGCTTATCAATTATCAGAAGGAGGAGACAGATGCAACAAGAAAATATTCATAATTATCTGCGCTCGTATTTTCTAGCCAATGACTGCCAGATTCGAGAAGAAAAATCCGGCTATCTTGACGTCCAATTAACGATTGATCTTGATAAAGAACTAATGAACCGCCCTTTTTATTGGCACTATCTTGAGAAGACTGGTGGTACTCCTCGACCAATGACACTCACCCTAATTACAAACCAATCAAGCGATGAAAAAGGGGAGTTCGTTCACTTTGGTGCACCAAGACTACATCAAATTTTCTCATCTACTAAAAAGCTTGCGTCCTCTATCCGACTTTTTGAGGATGTGCAAACAAATTATCAACAACAATATTCTCTTCATCCATGGCTCTGCCTTAATATTAAAATATCTTATCAGTGTGATCGAAAGAAACACCGTCTCCTCTCCCTCGGTCTACACCTTGTAAGCGGAGCGGTTGTTGATGACTTTCACCAATTATTACTAACAAAGAAACTCACTCCTAAAATTCCAGATTATGCTTTTACAATAACGCCAATTATTAAACCCTCAAGCGGCTTGAAGAGACTTGAAGATGTGGTAGAAATGCTTATTTCACAGGAGGATTTAGAATGGGCAGAAGAAGCAAAAATGAGATGGGCCACTGATTTAAACCTTCTTGATCAATTTTATAACGGAAAAACCAATGATCAGAGCTATCAAGTTGAAAGAGATGCTCTTCGAAAACAATATGAGCCAACAATTACGGCAGAAATAATTAACGGGGGCATCTTTCATTTAGCACCAGGTATTGAGTCACATCCTTCCTAAACGAAGAATGTTAAAATTAGCGAATCCATACAAAAAAGCTCAGACGAGTCAGTCCGAGCTTTCATGTTTCTTTTTTTTAACAAACATTGAAATCGACATAGGGATAATGCCAAACCATCGAAACAAAAATGGTTGCTTTTTGGCTTTTTTGACAGCACGCTGTTGCTGCCTTTCCTCTTTTGGTTGATCAATATAAGACACAACTTGCTGAGTCATATATTTCACAAGATCATTTGATGACATCCTGATCACCCTTTAATAGTTGTCTTCTATTTTAAGGATGCCCATTTATTCTTTGTTTAACCAAGCAGGTTACATATTTCCTTTACAATTCCCCCTACTGAACGTTTCGTTGTGTCAATTTCATATTCAGCTTCACGATAGAGTGATAATCGCTCTTTGAATATCGTATGAACCTTATGTTCTAGATCCGCTCCAGCAAGTAAAGGCCTTGATGTATCACCTTCAAGTCGCTTTATGATTTCTTCTGGTTCACAATGTAAGTAAATCACCGTTCCATTTTGCTTCATAAATGTTCGATTTTCTTCTTTTAAAACAATCCCACCGCCTGTACTAATGATCACGTTTTCAGTTGGTAGATCTTTTAGAGAGGCTGATTCATACGTTCTAAAAGCAAATTCTCCTTCCTCTTCAAAAATGGCAGGAATGGTCTTGCCTTGCATTTTCGTAAGATGCTCATCTGTATCAACCGATTTCAGCGATAACGCTTGAGATAATTCCTCACCTATAGTTGTTTTGCCAGAGCCCATAAATCCTGTTAAATAGACCGCTCTCATGTTGAACCTTCACTCCATTCTACGACTTGCTTCATCATTTGATTGTATTGAAAAGACGCAGCTACGCGTATTCCATTATCCGTCGTTCCACTCAACGTAATTTGCAATACATCAGAAGAAGAATTAATCACAGCGCGAACTGTACCTTCATTGTACGTAAACGTTCTCTCCGCACTAGATCCCCCTGTTTTCTGTATATATGAAATTGTATCTTTCATACTAAGGACTAGCAAGGTCTGCTTCTTAATTTCTTCCTCTTCACGATCAAGAAAAACTCGCTCATTTTGTGTCACATTCCATAAATGAAAAACAAAACCAAGAAGCAGCGTACTAATCATCATCATCATAGCCGTCATATAACCTCTTTCATTAAGGTTTATGAGACATTTGAAATATAGCGCGCTTTTCTTTCTGTCCATCAGCAAGTTCCACCTCAACAATCACTCTTCCATCAGTTACTTCAAGAAATAACTCCCGAATGTTCTGTAATACAATTTCATGCCCAGCATTGTTTACTCTACGCCGAATAGACGATCCGTAGCGTTCGTATCGTATAGTTGTTCCGTTCTTCGACAACATCTCAATTCCGCCATTATGGATCTGAATTCGAGAAGATTCACGAACTTCTTTAGAAAACAAATGAAAGAACAATTGTGCTTCCTCATGCTGAAAATCTGCATTCACTTCTTGTAAAGAAGCGTTCATTATCAAAGGAAGCACACATACAATCGCAATGAGAATGGTCACAGTTAACATCAATTCTAGTAATGTGATTCCTTTTTCATTCATTATCTTGCGGTAAGCTTTTACATATCATTGATTCAGTTTTTACTCCGCTATCAAAAGAAACACACACTTTATCAACTATTACTAAAAAGGAAAATTTGGAGCCTTCAACGGTTTCGCTTGCAGGTAGAATTCTCCCCTCCAAGACCATTCCCCTCCAGTATTGATCAAGCAATATCACTGCAGTTTTTCGCACATGTATCACCTCTCGCTCTTCATAAAGATGGGAATAAATCGGTAATACACTTGAAGATAAGATCGTTAAGATAGAGAGACCCGTTAATGCATCAAGCAAAGAATATCCTTTACAACTTCTTAATATAGAAACGACCAGCTCCCACCTGCACCACAAGTTTATACTCCTCCTTGCCATCCTTTATATAAAGTGTTCCTGCTTTTTGAACGTTTCCATTCCCCCCAAACACAATTTGATACCCCATTGTTCCTTCATCAATCGTAATATGTTCTGGAATTTCATTCGACTTCACTACCGTAGATGCGGTGCCCTGTATACTATACGACCCTTTACTAGGTGAAATGGAAAATCGATACGAGGATTTATTTACATATGCAAGCTCCTGGGTATACCTTAGATCTGATTGGATGTCGTCTAGAAAATGTCGTGTGGAAGAAGCATTTTGTGTAGGGGAAATGTGTAGAAAGATCAGACATAGAAGAATTGATAAAACGGAGAGAACAATCATCATTTCTAGCATGGTGTAGCCAAAAGAATTTCTGAATTGCACACGAAAAAACATTAGTTAGCTAGCTTTACCTTCCCATCGGCGACGGTTAACTCTTCACCTCCAGGACAAGTTACTTCATCCATGTCTAGGTATTCTTCTGAAACAAGATCATTGATTGAAGTTGGATAGGATCCAAAATTCGCTTTATACGCCGCTACCTGTGTTTGGGCAACTTTTATTGTGGCCTCGCAGCTTTTCGCCTCAACAACCTCATTGTTTTTAGTTAATCCTGGCACCGCAATTAAAAGCAATATTGAAATGATCATAATAACAATCATCATTTCGATTAGCGTAAACCCTTTCTCATCTTTAATAAAACCTAACCATTTCCTTATTTTCATTTACAATCTCCCCTTTAAATATTTTGCAAATAATAAAACATGGGTAAAAGAATAGACATAAACATCAACATAACAACAAGACCAACACCGACAAAACTAACTGGTTGCAAAATCATAAATCCTTTTTTTACCAACTCCTCAAACCGTTCACCGATCACCTCCCCATATAAGATTAGCTCTCTTCCTAAATTCCCGCTTGCCTGGCCATGCATTAAAATTTCTTTGAATTCAGGAACATACAAACGTGGCTGATCAAATAAATCCTCTAATTTTTCACCACGCATTAATGATCGTGAAACACGTTCGGCTTCTTCTTGAAAAAACACAAAGTGAGATTGTTTCGTTAATAACGAGAAAGCTTCTGCAATTGAAAGACCGCTTTGAAGTAGGAGCCCCAGGTGAAGAGAGGTATGATGTGTCAGATAAAGAGGAATAAAAAAATGCACGAACGGAATTTTACTGTAGACAAGCATTTTGTGTACAGCTGAACTTTTCTTGTTTTTTATCAAAGTGGAAAGGTAAAGGACAATAGAAAGTAAAATTAAAACGACAAAAATAGCTGGAGTAAATCTAACGAGCGTCATAAAAAATCTTGAAATAAAAGGGAGTGGAACATCAAGGGAGTGGTAGAGCGTATTAAATTGAGGTAATAAATACTTTCCTACGACAAACAGCATGATCGCTGTCATCCAAAATAAAAAGATGGGGTAAGCAAGCGTACTTCTAAGTCGTTTTTGCCATTCACTTCGCGTTTTCATCAACTGACCGGATGCCGAAATACCGGTTGCAAAATCTCGCTGCTCAGACATATATAAATAGGATAAGATATCTGCTGGAAACTGAAAATCTGCTAAAACATCGTGAAAGGAATCACCACCCTTAAGTCTGATAATAATCATTTCAATATTTGATCGAATATGGTCGTTTTGATATA
This sequence comes from Anaerobacillus sp. QJM3NY_17, assembly GCF_056173665.1. NCBI lineage: Bacteria > Bacillati > Bacillota > Bacilli > Caryophanales > Bacillaceae > Anaerobacillus > Anaerobacillus sp. QJM3NY_17. The sequence continues at coordinate 2,715,975 of NZ_CM149685.1, forward strand.
AGGCGTATACCTCCAAACATTTGGCAAGTGAGTATCCTTCCTCAAGCATCTTCCCTATACGACAAAGAAAATCCGCTTTACGGTCAAGCTTCCATTTGAATCGTTTCACGATTAAATAAACCCAACTCCTTCTCGACAGTCTCTTTTTGAATATAACCTAGGGCATATGCTCGAAGAATGTAATCTTTAATGGTGGATTGACCAGGGATCGATAAAAGATCTGGATGATCGAGGGCTTTTTGAAGATGAAGACCAGCGAGAATTTCAACGACAGCAAGTTTTCTTCGTGTTCTTCGTTTTAGACACTCTAGAGAGCATACTTGACAATAGGGACACTTTAGGGGTACGAGTCGTTGAGTGGCGACTCCTCTTAACGTTTGAGTAATATTATGAAGAGGAATACCAAACTCAAGTAATCTTGGAATGCACTCTAGCGTACTTCCAGTGTGTAGCGTTGAAACCACAAGATGCCCCGTCATGCTAGCTCGAATAGCGAGTTGGGCAGTTTGTTCATCTCTTATTTCCCCAACGACAAGAATATCTGGATCATGCCTGAGCCCAGCTTTGAAACCTTCATAATAAGATAGTCCAGCTTTCTCATTGACTTCCATTTGAATAAAATCAGGATTGCGCTTTTCGATGGGATCTTCAATTGTAAGAACTCGCCTATGCCGCTTAACGCTGAGAGTTTGAAGGAGGGAATACATCGTTGTAGTTTTTCCTGAACCTGTTGGTCCTGTAATCATAAATAAGCCACTGTTACAACTTACGATTTGGAGAAGTCGAGTTGCAGTTGAGGGGAAAAGAAAGAGTTCTTTAAAGGAGTGGGTTTCATCTTGCGGAAGGATACGAACGACAAGACTTTCGTGATAAGGGGTGGGAATCGTTGAGAGTCTTAAGTGGAGTTTTCTTGGATATAGAACCATATCCATGGCCCCATTTTGCGGGCGACGCTTCTCTCCAATATCCATACCACTGAGGAATTTAAAATGAGACAATAGCTTTTCTGCTACCGTCATAGGAAGCCAAAGCGCATCATAAAGTCGATTATCAACACGAAATTGAATCAACGCTCCTTTTTCTTTCGGATGAAAGTGTACATCTGAGGCCCCTACTTCCACCGCTTGCTTAATAATATCCTTTCCTTTTTCTTCAATGTTCAGCAAAAACACACCTTCCTTTCATATAAATTGACAGCAAAACCAGTCACGATTTTTAAATCGTAAAGAGAAGGATTCGCCAGGTAAATGGCAATTCCTTCTTAATAAAGAAATTTCTTTTTGACTAGCCCTCAATAATGATTTGGGGTTTATACTCAATATTCAATATCTAAATGACGCATCATTGAGAAAATCATGAACCTTTGTTTCAAATAATGCTTTTTCTTCAAGAAAAGGATAATGATTGCTTTGATCAAAAATAGCCAGTTGGGCATTTGGAATTCCATCTGCTATTTCTTCCGAAAATAATAAAGGACACTGGACGTCATGCTTCCCACATGCTATTAAAGTTGGGGCAGATATTATATTAAGTTGTTTCGTTACATCAAATTGGATGATTTCGCGGGCAAAAAAGTTCATCCGATTTGTTGCCATCTTTTTATTTATTCGTTTTGAAAAATAGTCTTGATATTTTTCTGGCAAATAAAGAGACAGCTTGGTTCTGTCTCTGGTGATCCTTTCCCGCTCATCATCACCAAGTCTCGAGTCTTTTAGTTTTTCTATGTAATGCTGCATGATGTGATAATTCTCATGCGCAGAGTTATATATACATGCTGACGACGAAGAACCATATTCTCTAGCTGCAGCTCCTACTATTATTATGGCTGTAAGCGAACGGGATGCATGAATTCCATATACACAACCAAGCATCCCTCCCGTAGAATGACCAGCGAATGTCCACTGTTTAACTCCAAGAGCTGATCTAACACTTTCAAGATCAAATACAGTCTCCAACATAAAATACTCATAAGGTGCGTTTACAGAATCTGAATGACCCGCATCCTTTAAATTAACTAAGTAGACTTTATGACTAGTCGTAAACGTATCTGCAAAATAGTCTCCGCTTTCATTAAATTGAGAGTACAGGTGCGTCACACATAATGGAGGACCGTTCCCTTTGATAAAAACTTCAAAAGTCCCTCGCTTTGTATTAATAAGCGTTTGTTTCCACATATAGACCACTCCCTTTACTTAGGTTGCGTGAATCCCGTCATCCTATAATAACCGCTGTTCCATAAGCTATAATTTCTGATGCGCTTGACATTACAGCTGAAGACTGAAGGCGAAAACCGACAATCGCATTTGCTCCCTTCCCCTCAGCATCTTTGACCATTCTTGCGATAGCTCTTTGCCGTGCTTCCGTCATCATTTCTGTATATTCTGTTATTTCTCCCCCTACTATTGTTCGAAGACTTGCTAGTATGTCTTTCCCTACGTGTTTGGATTGAACTGTGCTCCCACGAACATACCCAATAACTTCCTTGATCTCTTTCGTTGCTATCTCATCAGTAGTTACGATCATCATCACTTTTTTCTCCTCTCTCCATCGATCTTCGTTCTTTTATTAGTACAAGAATTAAAAATAAAAGTGAAAGAACATATGCCAACGCAACAATCGGCACCCAAACTTTCTGGATAAAGAACATTACTACAATAAGGAACTGAAATACAGAGGCGCTAATTATAAGGAAAATCTTAATTATGCTCTTCCCTTTCATTCTTCAATTACTACTTAAAGAATACCTTATTAGGATCTACTTTACTTCGTTTTCTCTGAAAATTTCGCCTTTATTAGTGAACATTTTTATTTTTCACTAATTAATTAAAAAAACTTTAACAAACTACAAAAAAGCGATACGCAGAAGTTTTCCGCATATCGCTGTGACATGGATTATGATGCTATCTTATTCAAATAAGCAGTAGGACATTCCTAAAACATACATTACTTATTATTATTTAAAGTGCTAACTCAGAAAAAAGATACCATTACAATTCGCACCTTCAATGTAAGTATAAGTTACTGATTCTCTGATCATACTATCAGAGAAATACATGATTGGGCTATAGCCAAGCGGTAAGGCAACGGATTTTGATTCCGTCATGCGCTGGTTCGAATCCAGCTAGCCCAGCCAATTTCTTATGAAACCACCGCGAGTTTTTTCTTTCGCTGTTTTAAGTTCTGAAGTCCTGATTTGTTATAGCCCACAATCAGTTTTTTTCCATTTGTTACGATAGGTCTTCTAAGAAGTTTTGGTTCGTTATGCATAAGCTCTAACATCTCTGTTATGGTTAAATCGTCAATTTCAACATTTAGCTTTTTAAAGGAGCTACTCCTTCTAGCTAGAATCTCTTCAATTCCGTCAGTAGAAAGAGTGATAATTTCTTTTAGCTCTTCAATGGAAGGTGTGTCTTTAAATAAGTGACGCTCCTCAAAATTAACGCCATTTTCTTTTAACCAGGCTTTTGTTTTTCTACATGAGGTACAACTTGGATAAGTGTAAAACAATAATTTATCTTCCAATTTAAATCCTCCCCGTTTCGTTTTCCGTTAATAACTAACATTACCCACATTATACAACACTTAAACAAATATTGTACAAGAAAAAGATTTGTATTTTTGTGAACGATTTGGGATAATAAATTGGAACCCTTTTCAAGGTTAAATAAGGAAAGTCATTATTTTGCCATGAGACTAGCATTTACTTTTCTACAGAACCTCATATATAATACGATATGTATGAGGAATGAACGAGCAAGGGAGGAACTTTTATGCCTAGAATGTACCGAGTTTTAGCTTTCTGGACCGGCATTTTCTCACTAATGGGCTTTGTTGGTGAGATGCCAGTATTGGGATTGCTGTTCCTTGGCCAGGCCGGCATGTTTTTAGCGTTAAGTTATTTAAACTTAACAGAACGTACTTATCTGTATATTTTTGGTGTATACTTAACTTTATTTATGGTCGGTTTTTCATACTGGTCAGTGTTCATGATGACGCCTGGATCAGGCGGACATTAATTCGAACGAAAAAAGACGATGCTCATGCATCGTCTTTTTTTCTTTGGCGCTTTTCTTGAATCATGACAAGAAACTGATTTGATTCTGCTAACCATCTAATTGCTCGATTTTGTTTTTGTTCATTAGAAAACGGTTTATCTGGATTGACTTGCTTAATAAAGCTTAATAGATCATGCTTCAAAAGAAACTGTCCCTGCGGCAAGCACTCAAGCCATTCTAGTCCATTTTCTATTCCAATCTTTTCAATTGCATCAATAGAAACATGGGTGGTTAAATCCATTTCCCCTGGATACTGAAGAACATCTTCCATTAATTGGTGTTTCCTGTACCCGCGCAGACTCCCCCTTTTCCTTGCAGGATGTTGCCATTCCTCGTTCGTGTAGCCGTAGTCAATTGTATAAACTTTCCCCTCGGAAATCCATTCACCAGTCTTATAAAGCCAATCGCTCATGATCAAGGGTACTTCAAAGCGTTGATTTTCCGCAAGAACAACGTCATGATGATTTAACCATTTGATTAGCTTTGCATCTGTACAAGGTTTGTAGATCTCCCTAAAAGAACCACGATGATCTATTCCCACACATACTTCCCACAATTGATTTTGAAATTTCTCTACAACCCGAACAGGAAAAGCATCTAACAGTTCATTGGATAAAAGAATACCGTTTAATATAGGTACGTCATTCTTTATTTCAGAAAGTGAAGCATACATTCTCACGTTAAGCTCGTGCACCTTTTCTTTAATTAGACGACGATGGTATTGACTTGCTTCTATCACACAATAAGTTAGTTGATGAAAAAGTGCCTGGTCTTTTTGTTTCACTTCATCAAGAAAGGAGGCAATGAAGTTCCCATCACCAGACCCTGCATCAACAATGAAAGGTTCAAGATTATGCTTGTGAATATCGGCAATCAGAACCCGAGCCATAACTCTAGGAAAAATATCATGAACACTTGTAGATGTATAGAAATCACCGTTTCGACCTGTTTTAGGTTGATTTACCTGGTAATAGCCATACCGCTCATGATAAAGAGACAGCTTCATAAATTTCTCGAACGATATAGCGCCTCCAGGACTACGCTCGATCTCCTTCATGATTTCATCCCTTAAAGACGTCATTTATAAAGAAAATCCATTTAGAAACGGATTCTCTGCCATCTCCACTTCTATTGTCGTAGACGGTCCATGACCAGAGGCTACAATCGTTTCTTCTGGTAATACTAGAAGGCGGTTATGTATACTGTTCAGCAGCTGCTTTTGATTTCCACCAGGAAGATCAGTTCTTCCTACGCTACCTGCAAAAAGGGCATCACCTGAAAAGACTAGATTAACGTCTTTAAAATAAAATGAGACGCTACCAGGTGAATGTCCTGGCGTTTCAAATACCTCAAATTGAAACGGTCCGATTGTCATTTTCCCTTCACTTTCAATTAAATGATCAGCCGGCTTACCTTCAATATTATCAACTACCGGAAACAGCTTAGAGCCATTTAAAGAAGCATCTGAAAGCCATTTTTCCTCATAAATATGTAAGTAAACTGGGATTTGATACGTTTCTCTTATCAGATCCACCGCTCCAATATGATCGAAATGAGCATGAGTTAAAAGAATAGCGATTGGTTTTAGTTCTAGCTTTTCCACTTTCCTTTTGATTCGACCACCTTCAGCTCCCGGATCAATGATAAGAGCCTCATTTTGCTCATTCCATAAGAATCCTGCGTTTGCTTGCACCGGCCCAACAGCCATTTGTTTCCATTCCATTGTCATCGCCTCCATTGAAAGATTATGTTTCTTATTCTACACTATACAAAAGGTTGTACAAAAGGAGATGTTTATGTTGAAAAACATGTATGGCGTAGAAATGAATCCCCCAAATAATAAACTACCTGGCTTCATGGCCCAGATAGTGAAAAAGACAGCCGAACTTGCAAAAGTGTTTGATCGAGATAAACAGCTCGTTATTCTAAATGATCGTGAAGAAGCTGTTGCTCTTCAGGAATACTACATTTCCAAAAATATATTTCAAGACTTCTACCCACTTCTATACCTTTCTCCAAACACAGAAATAACTCCCTCTTTTTCAGATTATGGGTTTGTTTCTCAAAACAATGAGTATTTTCTTTATAAAAAGATGGTCTCCTGCTTTACTATAAGGAACGGAGAGCAGCCGCAAATCGAAATGGCGATTCTTCAAATGGAAGAGCATTTGATTTGCAAAGAGGGTGAACTCTTTTTTGTTGATCATATGTCCATTGAACTAATGGAGGGTATTGCTCGAGCTTATAACATTGAACTTACATTTTTGGATGAATAACACCTCGACAAACGAAAAGAAAACGGTTAAAATAAGAAAGGACTTATCGTACATACCACGCAAGTTAGAAAAATTTATGATTTAACCATGCAACAGCTATTTTACGGGTATACTGATAAAGAGTGCATGGATAGGGAGGTATTCCAAATGGGGTTAGCAATTATTTTTGCAATCGTTACGTTATTTTGCGTATGGGGCGTATTCCGTTCTCTTCGTGAAAAGAACTTTATGGGCCTTGCCTTTGCAGGATTAACAGTGCTTGTATTCGGCGCCTTTACCGTTGCCACAATGATCGATATACTTTTCGGATCTGGGGGCGGCGGAGGCCACTAAAAAAACAGCCATTTAGGCTGTTTTTTTATTTCGAAGAAAAATGAAAAGAATAATTTTATGAATCTGTCACAGCATAGCAAAACAACCAGTAATCAACTAAATGATGACAGGCACTTATTCTAAGTGCCTGTTTACCGAATCAAGTTTATCATCCATCTTAACCTTTTTATCACGACGATCATCTATACGAAGGTTAGTAGCGACACGCTCTATCCCCGCTTGAAAAGGTGCCTCATGTATGGCATGGACCACCTCGAGAAGATCTGCTATTTCCCCTTCAATAAGAGTGCTCATTGGTGTTAACCTATAAGTAACTCGATCTGAATAAGATTCAAGAATCTTCTGTACCTCAGCTACATATTTGCTGACACTAGGAGTTTCTGTACCAATCGGAATAACCGTAACGTCTACAATTGCCATTATTTATTTCCTCCTTTGACTTCTAATAACTGCATCTTTCGATTATAGAAAAAGCGGTATGTAACTAACGATATAATCATCGCACATATGGAAACGGATGAGAAGATGCTTATCGATATTACAATTTGATATCGTATAGCTTCAATGGGCGAAGCGCCACCTAGAATAAGTCCTGTCATCATACCGGGCAATTGTACAAGACCAATCGTTTTTAATCCATCTACGTTAGGGATCATAGCCGCACGAATTGTTTTCCTTATGATCATTTGAGAAGCTTGTGACGAATTTGCCCCAAGTGACAACGCTGCAAGAATTTTCCCTTTGCTATCATGAAACTCATTTTTCATTCTCTCGAATGCTAGACCTGTTGCAACCATACTATTACCAATAATCATTCCACTCATTGGAATGACTTGTTCTGATTTAAATGGAATGATATCAAAAATAATCCATAGTGAGAGAACAAACACTTCAATCAATATGAGAGAACAAAGAGATAGCAGAAAGGCATAGGGTATACCCTTTCCTCTTTTGGCAGCTTGTAGAGAAGCAATGACCAGCATAACCGCTACCCAAAGACCTATTCCCTGCCAATCACGCATTGAAAACAAAAAAGTAAGAATGTAGCCTATAAAAAATAATTGAACTACCCCACGTAAGGAAGACCAAATCGCGGATTTGCCAATTCCTAGTGAAAATAAATAAGAAAGAGACACGGGGATCATGACAAAGAGAATCATCGTTAATAAAGATAGACTTGATATTTCAGTCATTGGTTATCCTTCCAAAAAGTGCTTTAAAGCATCTGATTTAGGCGATTGAAACAATTTTTTCGTTTCTCCTTGTTCTTCAATCTTCCCTTCATTCATAAAGAGAGTATATGAACCAAGCCTCTTCGCCTGCTTTAGATCATGTGTAATCATTAGAATCGTTTTCCCTTCTTCATTCACAAGTGTATGTAACAATTCTTCCATCCAATCAACTGTACGCATATCAAGCGCACTAGTCACCTCGTCTAATAACAACACCTCAGGATTATTAGCAAGCGTTCTCGCAAATGCCACTCTTTGCTCTTCACCACCAGATAAATTTTCCACATCTTTTGTTAAAAAATCGCGAGGTAATTGAACTTTCTCTAATAGTTGAATGCCCATTTTTTCATTCCATTTCTTTTCTAGAAGCGGTCCAAACTTTAAATTATCTTCAATTGTTCCATTAAATAGGTGAGCCTGTTGAAAGACCATCCCAATATTTCGACGTAGCTTATTGATTGAAAATTCATCTAGCTTCTTTCCTTTAAAGAGAATTTCACCTCTATCAGGATCCTCTAATCGGTTCAGCAACATCAATAAGCTACTTTTTCCAGCGCCTGAAGGGCCGATGATCGTTGTTAATGATCCTTCTAGCATATCAAAATGAATATCTGACACACGTTCATTATTCACATTTTTCACTTCAATTATTTTATTCATGAGACGACCTTTCCTTACTGTAAATTAACACCATTATTCTATCATGCATTGATGACCTATGATACGAAAGTGCCTTTCGTGTATAGCTTATGTATTTTCGACCTTCTCATCCTAAAAGACAACCCCAAATAAAAAACTCTGCGCAGTGCAGAGCTATTGTTTCATTCCACTTATTAGCTTTTGCCTATGCGCAGAGTGGTTCGTAGGTCCAATTCCATTACCTATAGAAAGAGAATTCGCAATGGCTGCTGTAATAAATTCTTTTGCAGTTGAGACCGCCTCTTGTATTGTTCGTCCTTTCGCAAGCTCTGCAGCGATGCAAGCAGAGAAGGTACATCCCGTTCCATGAGTATGTTTTGTATCAATTCGTTTAGACTCATAGTGATAAAAACGTTGGTTCGCATACAAAACATCTATAGAAGTTTCTCCATCCATATGTCCGCCTTTAACAAGGACAGCCTTTGCACCAAAGTCCTGTAATGCTGCTGCAGCTTCTTCCATTTCTCGAACTGAAGTAATTGAGTCGCCACCTAATAACTCCGAAGCTTCAGGAATATTTGGTGTAATAATAGTACCAAGAGGAATGAGTTCTTCCTTCATGGCACGAATCGCCTCTTTTTGAAGGAGTGATGCTCCTCCCTTTGCAATCATAACAGGATCAATCACAAGGTTTGGCACCTGGTATTCTCTTATCTTCTTAGCAACGCCCAAAATAATATCACTAGAGAAAAGCATACCAGTTTTCACAGCATCTGTTCCAATATCCGATAGCACAGCATCTAACTGAGATTGAACCGCTTCTATAGATTGGGGATAAACATTGTGAACCCCTAGAGTATTTTGAGCTGTAAGTGCCGTTATGGCACTCATCCCAAACACTTCACGCTCTTGAAATGTTTTTAAATCGGCCTGAATACCAGCTCCTCCTCCACTATCAGATCCAGCTATCGTAAGTGCTTTACGCATAAAACTCACTCCTTCATTATATAACCTGGAAACGATCAGGTCGAAATTGACCGAGCCCTATTTCACTAACACTTCCATCGATTTCATTTGCTACAATTTTTGCTGTAACAGGACTAAGTAAGATTCCGTTCCGATAATGACCAGTGGCTAAAATAACCTTAGGTTTATGATCTAGCTTTCCGATAATAGGAAAGCCATCTTGAGTAGCAGGTCTTAACCCCGCCCACTTATGAAATGGATTTTTCTGCTGTAAGGCAGGCATCACTTGCTTACTCCATTTCTCAAGTCTTCCTACACCATGTTCTGTAACAGATGTATCAAAACCAGCGATGTCCTCCGAAGCACCAGCAACAACTGATCCATTTGCTTTCGCTACAAGATAGCCTTGACTTGTAAAAATAATGTGATTGAGAGATGGGGCTTCATATGCGCAAATTTGTCCTCGTATTGGATAAATGGGCAACGTCAAACCAAGTGCTTCCTCCCAGTACATAGACCATGCTCCTGCAGCAAGAACAACTCGATCGCTTTCGATCCGTTGACCTTTTACCACAACGTTATTCTCTTCAAACGTCGCCTCTCCCGCATTCTCTATCACCCGAACACCTAACTTGCGACAAGCATCTAAAAGCGCTGAGACGTAGCCAGGAGCATAAATATGTGACTCTTCTGGACACCATAATGCTGCAACAACATCTTGAGAAAGGCCTGGCTCTTTCTCTCTTACTTCGTCAGCATTTAATATTGTAGATTCGACGTTAAACTTACGTTGCCAGGCCTGCTTTGTCTCAAGAGACAGCCGATCAGCCTCATGAAAGATACAATAAAGACTGCCGCTCTCGCTATATTCAAAATCAACATCTGAATTCTGTTTGATTTCTTCCTGCCATTTCGGGAAAAGCTTTAAACTATGTTGGCAAAGCCTGAAAAAATCATCTGGATCTTCTTCAATTTCCGAATAAGGCGCAAGCATGCCTGCAGCTGCACCTGAAGCTTGCCCCCCACACTTATGAGCTTCTACTACAGTCGTTTCATGTCCCCTCGTACGGCATTCATAGGCAATGGAGAGACCAATCACTCCGCCTCCTACAATCGTAATGTTAGCCATGATCGCCCTCCTTCTATTAATTTCGTACTGGACTACTTGCAGTGGCGTACTTCTTTTTAGGAATTCTTCCTGCAACGTAAGACAATCTTCCTGCTCTAATAGCCAACTTAACTGACTCAGCCATCATAACAGGGTTTCTCGCTTTCGCTATGGCTGTATTAAGGAGGACTCCATCTGCCCCAAGCTCCATCGCTTGTGTTACATCAGATGCATGTCCAAGACCCGCATCGACTATGACGGGTACCTTCAGTTGTTCTGTAATTAGTTCAATATTGTATGGATTTAAGATGCCGAGACCAGTTCCAATAGGAGATCCACCTGGCATGACAGCCGCTGCACCTGCTTCTTGTAGTCGATAGCAAAGTGCTGGATCATCAGAAGTATACGGTAAAACAACAAAACCTTCTTTAGCAAGAACCTCTGTAGCTTTCAAAGTTTCCACCGGATCAGGGATTAGCATTTTTTCATCACGACTAACTTCGATTTTTATCCAATCACTTAAGCCAGATGCTTTTGCTAAACGAGCGATGCGAATGGCTTCTTCAGCAGTCGTAGCTCCGGAAGTATTGGGCAAATAGTGAAATGATTGATTCTCGATGTGCTGTAAAATCGCATCTTCATTTGGTGCAGTAAGATTCACTCTTCGAATAGCAAATGTGAGAACTTCTGCTTCAGAAGCTTCAATTGCTTTATTTTGAACATATGGATTTGGATATCTTCCCGTGCCAAGAAACAATCGTGAAGAAAGTTCTTTACCGGCTATTGTTAATTTATCATTCATTCGGTCAACCCCCTCCTACAAAGTGGACAAGTTCGATTTTCATTCCTTCTTTTACTTCTGTATCGATCCATTCCGAGCGATCAATAATTGTTCCATTAACTTCAGTGACAACCAACCCTTCTTGCAAGCCAAAATGAGTAACAACTTCTTTCAATGTTGCCACTTCTAAATCATGCTGCTCTCCATTAACTAGTAATGTCACTTGGGAATCACCTCTTTTTGAATGGATTGAATAAATGCTTCGCACGTGCCTTTAATATCGGCACTACCAACTACTTCACTAATGACACATACTCTAGAAGCACCTGAATGGAGGACGTCCGAAACATTATGCAATTTGATGCCGCCGATGGCTACAAACGGAATAGATATTTCTGCTGCAACTTCTTTGAGATAGTCAGTTGTTACTGGATCAACAACATCGCTTTTGCTATTTGTAGGAAAGACTGGCCCAGCCCCGATGTAATCAGCACCACGCTGCTCTGCTTCACGCGCTTCTTCGATTCGATGTGTGGAGATACCGATGATCTTATTAGGTCCAACAATCTTCCTTGCTACCTCTAAAGGTAAATCATCCTGACCGAGATGAATGCCATCAGCATCAACGGCTAGCGCAATATCAATGTGATCATTCACAATAAAGGGAACTTCATATTTTTGTGTTAGCTCCTTTAATCTCAAAGCTTTTGCTAGTACAACCTTTTTAGAATTCGTCTTATCACGCAATTGAATAATATCAGCACCACCTTGTATCGCTTGCTCCATTACCTCAACTAGGTCTCGATCAGGGTGGAATTCTTCCCCTGTAATGACGTATAATTTAAAATCCTTCATTATTTACCTCCTCTAATACTTTTAACCTTAAGCCTATGTTAATGAGCTTTGTTGATTTTCGGCTCAATTACGCTCTGTGATAACCAATCGCTTCGAGCTAAAAATCGAGAATCAAGAGTATAAGCTACCACCGTAAACGCTTAAAAACGATTAACATAAAACACACTAAAAAACCCCATTCCGCGTAAGGAATGGGGGTAGTAATACGTAATCAATACTGCTACCGACTTCCCTACGCTGGTATCAACCAGATCAGGTTCAAGGGTAAAAGAAATGACGGTTTCTTTTTCTCAGCCTTCCCTTACATGAAGGCACCCCTAGTCTTTGGAATTATGAAATTAAGTTTATTATGACAAAGAAGTGATTAAAAAACAAGCCACTAACCTACATATACAGAGAAGAAAGGAAAATCCCTAACGTATCTTGGTAAATAGTGTTGAAATCAGAAGTAGGCAAAGGACTTTCCCCTTTTCCAATTTCTACGGTAAAACCCGGTCTTCTAAAGTCTTGAATAAACCAATCCTTGTATCCAGCGAAACTATCAACATAGCGAACTGCTCGATAACCGCTCAGTCGCGAAAATTCTCTCACTAAGATTTCTGACTCAGGAGGTTCAAGTCCTTCGAAACCCCAAAAGATCACTTCACCTTGAGAATGAAATGCTAGCGCACGATCAAATTCCTTTCTTCTCGTCAGGTCTGCGATCGCTATTGCTTCTGGCTCTGTAAGCGGTGCTTTTCCCGGGTAATTTCTTGGAGAAGGTTTTGTTGGTTTTCGTTCAGCTTCTATTTCCCATTTAGCAGGATACTGATTGTTTAAATCAACTCCCCTAATGTTCGCCTTCCATCTGTTAAATTGTTCACTTCCATTATTAATTTGATCCGCTAATGAGCGATAAGGTTCTTCTTCAGGTAATCCATTAATGACAAGATCAACGCCATCTGGGTTTACCATGGGTACAAGAGAGAGAGAAGTCGATTCATATAGAGATGGGAGGTAAACACCGCTCAATCTCTGACTATTCGTCAATTCACGAGAATAATCATCTACAAATTTCATAATGAGAGTTGAGGTTAACCATTCATTAGCATGAAATGCTCCATTCATATGAACTTTTTTCTTTCCTGTTCCCACTACTAGTTCTGGGATTGGCTTTTCCATGACAGATTCGCCAATGATTGATCGTTTAATAAATGGATAAACAGCAAGTATTTTTCGAATATCATTAACAAGGGTTTGATAATCGTAATTTTGATTTGGGTTAATGAGTGACCACGTTACACGAATCGGTATATTCACTTTTTCTCCTGGTTGTAACGAAAAAGGATTCGAATCGTTTAGCAAAAGAACACCATCTAGGGGTGTTCCGTACCATCCTGCTATTTTCCATAATGTATCTCCTGGCTTAATGGTATAACTTTTCGTGACAAACCCAGGGATCTGAATTTGTTCTCCGACTATAAGTTGATCAGGATTCTCAAGATTATTACTATCTAATATTAATCGAAGTGGAATTTGAAACACTCGGCTATATTTCCAAAGGCTATCCCCACTCTTCACCCTAATTTTCATGTCATACCCTCCCACATTTCATATCCTTCTTACAATGATATGAAATAATGAGTGATGCATATGCTACATAATTAGGACATATTAGCCTTATTGCTCGCCTCAGAAAAAATTCATTACAATACAATAACCCCACCTAACATCCAAGGTGGGGTTTGCATCTTTCATGCTATTTTTCTATTTCTGTATCCTCTTGTTGCTCATCATGCTTGCCTAAGAAACGTAGAAGGTCTCCATAAACGATTTTATCTGAGTAGGCAAGATCAGTTTTTGCCTTCTCCATGTATGGTTCACAGGCTGATTTATCCGTTTCTTCTCCTGTTTCTTTGTCATAACAGACATTTTTAGTGTATAGATTATTTTCAGTAATGAAGCTTCCATCGCGAAGGATAGTGAAATTATCCTGTTCTTTTGCAAAAAGATCGTTACCAAATTTAATCATATCCTTCGTATCAATACCAAGCAGGTGCATGATCGTCGGCTTCAAATCAATTTGACCACCGACCTGGTCCATCACTTCCCCTTCTTGGCCAGGAATATGAACAACGAGTGGAACTTTTTGAAGTTCCGTGGATTCAAATGGTGTAATTTCTTTGCCTAAGAATTCTCCCATAGCTTTGTTATGGTTCTCAGAAATTCCATAGTGATCACCGTACATGACGAAGATGGAATCTTCATAAAGTCCTTCTTCTTTCATGCGCTCAAAGAATTTCTTTAGAGCTTCATCCTGATATCGAACTGTAGTGAAAAATCTGTTAACAGTTCCATCATCTGAAGTCCACTCTGGAATATATTCATCCTCTGATTCAAGTGTAAAAGGAAAGTGGTTCGTTAATGTAATGTATTTAGCATAGTAAGGTTCCGGTAGCGTTTCTAAATATTTAATGGATTGATCAAAGAAATATTCATCTTTCAATCCCCATCCGATTGAATTATCAGGCGTTACTGTAAAATCGTTAATGTCATAGAACTTATCGTATTTAAGGGAGTCATACATAACGTCACGGTTCCAGAAGCTTTTGTTATTCGCGTGGAAGACAGCATTATAGTATCCATCCTCACTTAATATTTCTGGAGATGCATTGTATTCGTTACCTGAATGGGTAAAGAATACAGCTCCACTTGGGAGTCCATATAATGAATTCTCAAGAATAAATTCGGAGTCAGAAGTTTTACCCTGAGCTGTTTGATGATAGAAATTCGGGAAATAATAACTTTCATCTATAAGATCATTTAAGAAAGGCGTAATTTCTTCTCCATCCACTTCTTCATTCACTACAAAACTCTGTGTGGATTCTAACGATACAAGGATGATGTTTTTCCCTTCTGCTTTACCAAACATTTCAGGATCTGGCTCAACGTGGTTAGCTTTTACATAGTTTTCGATATCTACAATCTCACTGCCATCTGCAAATGCTCGCTGTGCTTTTGCTTTCGACTGAAGAACAGCGTCATAAACGTGGTAGTTATAAGTACCAATATATTTTATGAGCATTTCACGATCAAACGTACGAGTTAAGAGCTGCGGGCGTTCTGTTTCTGCAAGCCCAACATTAACAGCAAAAAGAGCTATAGCACTAGCAAATACAATAGCAATTTCTTTCTTCTTAACCGTGTACGCCTTCGTTTTTCTTACGAAAAGGAAAACTGACAGAATAATGATATCTACAAAGAGCAAGAAATCAAAACCGCTTACAAGTTCAGCAATACTATTTCCGAGCTCTCCCATATTATTCGTTTGAAACAACAATGGTATTGTTATAAAATCAGTAAATTCACGGTAGTATACGACGTTTGCAAATAGAATAAATGAGCCAATAAAATTAATGACCAATAGTACTCTGTTGCGATACTTTGGTGAGGCAAATAGGGCAAAACCGAGGAATAGCAATACAGAACTAAGTGGGTTTAGCAGTAAAATAAACCCTTCCATTTTATTTTCAGGTTCAATGTTGAAAGCAAATTCATACACCAAATACGTTTTTAACCACAGCATAAAGGCTACGATTAGGAAAAAAGAATACTTATTTTGTAGCTTTTTCATGTTTTCTTAGTACCTCCTTAGTTGAATATAAGGAAAAGCTACCATTACTTTCTACGACCATACATAATCGCAATGATAGTATGTTTTCGAAATTTAATCAACTAACTTTTGTCCTTATTTTAGTATTTCTTTCACAATTATTTTGATTCTGAGCAGCCTGTCTGTTAGTAATAACGAATGAAAAGGACAAAAAGTTTCATTTGGGCAATTTTTTTACATAAAAAAAGAAAAGATCGAACTTAACTGATCTCTTCTTCCCTTGTTATAGCAGGCTGAAACATGAAAAACTAGGACTATTTCATCAATTTCGTTTTTACGAGCCACGCTCCTCCTATTACGCCAGCATCATTGCCGAGTGTGGCAATTGCAAAATCCGCACCTTCTCTAACTCTTGGCAATGCATATTTTTCAAATTGTTTTTTTAAGGGGGTTAGAAGTACATCTCCTGCTTTTGATACGCCCCCACCTATTACAATTTTAGAAGGATTCAAGGAATTAGCCAGGTTTGCAATCGCAAGTCCTAGATGGAAAGTTACATTATTCACTACTTCAACAGCATATGGATCCTCGGCATCAGCGCCTTCAAAAATATCACGAGAAGTAATTTCATTCTTTTCTTGATAAATATGATATAGGACACTGTCCTGATGTGACATAAGTTTTTCCATCGCAATACGAACAACACCAGTCGCTGATGCTACTGTTTCAAGGCAGCCTGTTTTGCCACAATTGCATTGCGCTCCACCATCAGGGATGGATGTAATATGACCTATTTCCCCCGCCATGCCATTCGTTCCATGAATGATTGTTCCATTCGTAATAACGCCTCCGCCTACTCCAGTCCCAAGCGTGACGCATAGCAAATCACGTGCTCCATCACCTGCGCCACGCCACATTTCACCAAGAGCAGCAATGTTCGCATCGTTATCAATAATAACTGGTAACCCTGTTTCAACTTCAAGCTTGTCTTTTAAAGGAAAGTCTCGCCATCCAATGTTTACTGCGTGGTAAATAAATCCTGAATCCATTTCAATGAAACCTGGAGCTCCCATACCGATACCAGAAAACTTCTTTCTGCTAACGTTCATTTCTTCCATCTTATCATCAATAGCACGAGCTATATGAGTTGTGATATGACGACCAGCTTCCGATTTATCAGTAGGAATTTCCCATTTACTAATAATTTCACCATAAAAATCTAGGAATGAAAGCTTGATGGTTGTTCCACCTAAATCAACACCAATGAGCCATTTTTCTTCTTTCATCTTAATCCACCTTTCGCAAGTAACACTTTATTTCAGAGGAAAACCTTTCTTTTCAAGAAATTTCTTCATATACGTTCGAACAGGGGTCGCTAATTTATGTGCCATCATAGAAGTCCATCCTGCTGATCGTTGACCTCCCGTTCGATTCGTGTAATAACCTGAAATAACTTCATCATATTCGTTTAATCCTTTTTTAAATGCATTTGCATCCTGCTCATATTCATCAATATGATAGATGTTATTTAAGGGCAATCGTGGTTTTACATCTGGATCCTGATCGGGATATCCAACACAAAGACCAAATAAAGGAATAACAAATTGAGGAAGATTCAATACTTCACTCACTTTATCAAGGTCGTTCCGAATGCCACCAATATAGCAAATACCTAGTCCCATTGACTCTGCTGCTATGCTGGCGTTTTGTGCAGCAAGCGCTGCATCTATTAATCCTACCATGAACTTTTCAGTTGTTTGCGTCGTTTCCGTTACATCTGTCCCATGCATTTCAGCTGTTGCATGGTGACGATTGAAATCTGCACAAAAAACAAAGAAGTGACCATTTTTTTCAACATAACTTTGCCCACCAGCTAATTCAGCAAGCTGCTTTTTCTTTTCTTTGTCTTCCACACCAATGATCGAATATGCTTGTATGTAGCTTGAAGTTGAAGCGGATTGCGCTGCTTTTACTAACGTATGAATTTGCTCTTCTGTTAATGGCTTATCTTTAAATGCTCTAATTGAGCGGTGAGCAAGCATCGTTTCAATTGTCTGATTCATGTTTTGTCCCTCTCCTTGCTAATTTCATTTCTTATGATCATTCTGGCGACGAGGTAATCCTCATTCTCGAGAATTTTCATATCGTATAACTCTTGGATCTCGCCTTCCATTAGTTCAAGGTCTCCAAGTCGAGTTCCAGTATAAACAATCATGCCATATTGCTTTAAAAGCTGCTGTATATCATAAAATGTTTTCATTTTCTTCACCATTGTTCATTATAGCAATCCCTAGCGCCAAAAAAAATAATTACGCACAAAAAGACCACATTCCCGTTTAAGAAATGTAGTCTCTGCTTTACATCTTGTAAATAAGCCATTGATATTAACGATCCGGATCTTTAGGATGTAATACCGTAGGTCTACGATTTTTAAGTGGCATAGGTGATCTGAATATAACATCTCGAAATGCCCGATAAGAAAACGGGATAAACGGCCATAGATAAGGAATATGAAACGATTTTGTACGAATTAAAAGCATTATCCATAGTGTAAATCCTCCAACAAATCCAATTACGCCAAAAGCTGCGGTCAAAATGAGCAATAAGAGACGAAAAAGTCGATTAGCAAGACTTAATTCATAGGATGGTGTTGCGAATGTCCCCATTGCTGCAAGGGCCAAATATAAAATGACCTCATTAATAAACAGTCCTACCTCTACTGCTACTTGTCCAATCAAAATGGCCGATACAAGACCAAGCGCAGTCGCAAGGGAGGTTGGAGTATGAATGGTTGCCATCCTGAGTATATCAATCCCTATTTCTATAAGTAAAAATTGAACGAACAGAGGCAACGTTCCGTTTTGATCTACCCCAATAAACTGCATATTTGAACCGAGTAACCGTGGGTTTGTAGCAAATAAATACCATAGCGGCAAAATGAAAATTCCGATCCAAACGGCTATAAAACGAACAAGTCTCAAATATCCGCCAACAAGCGGCTTTTGTCTGTACTCTTCAGCATGTTGCAGATGATGCCAGAAAGTAGTAGGGGTAATAAGCACACTGGGCGATCCATCTACAAAGATCAATACGTGACCTTCATAAAGGTGAATAGCTGCTGTATCGGGACGCTCTGTGTACCTCACAAGAGGATAAGGATTTAAATGTCTTCCACAAATAAACTCTTCAATCGTCTTTTCGCCCATCGGTAAGCCATCTGTATCAATGTTACTAACAGAATCCTTAATTCTATTTACGATTTCAGGATCAGCAATATCTTCAATATAACTAACACAAATGTCTGTTTTGGACCTTCTACCTACTTGCATATATTCCATTCTTAACGTTTTATCTCTCACTCTTCTTCTCGTCAGTGATGTATTGAATACGATCGTTTCTACAAAGCCATCTCTCGCGCCCCTTGTTACACGCTCCAAATCTGGTTCCTGTGGTCCTCTGACCGGGTACGTTCTTGCATCGATCATAATAACTTCGCTCATACCTTCTACAATAAGGGCAGTTGGACCAGCAAGCACTAAATCCATTACAACATCCAGATCCTTTTGTCGATCAATTTCAACGTATGGGATATGTACTTTCATGAGCTTCTCAAGTGGATCAGGATCAAGTTGGGAAGGTTCAAGTCTTGATAGTAACTTCATAAGATAGTGAAGAATATCATCTTTGACAAAGCCATCGATTAAAAACATCGCCATTTTTCTACCTGCGTAATCAAGATCTAGTTGAATAACATCAAAACTTTTCCCAACACCTAATTCTTTATGAAGGAAATCGATATTTTCCTCAAATGAACGACTAACGGGATGAATGATCTTTTTTTGAGACATAGTTCCCCCTCCTCCCTTCCATCATTCACCATTCTTACATTATGCATACCTCATTGGAAAATTGGGCATAGAAAAACCAGCCTTTTAAGAAAGGCTGGTTATCTCATTCAATCGATCATTTCCGATAAGAGGTACTGATAAATTAAATGTGCTGTATGAAGCATTGAATCCTGATGTGTTCGCTCATATGCGTGGGAAGCATCAATACCAGGACCAATAAGCGCATGACGAACATCCACTCCTGCCCGAATGGCAGCTGATGCATCTGACCCATAATAAGGATAAATGTCGAGTTTATACTCAATCTTATTTTCCTCTGCAAGCTTCACAAGATGTTTACGTAAGCGATAATGATATGGACCGCTTGAATCTTTGGCACAGATCGAAACCGTATATTCATCAGAAGTTTGTCCATCTCCAAGTGCTCCCATATCCACAGCTATGTATTCGATGGTTTGATCAGGGATATTGGAATTACCACCATAACCAATTTCTTCATTATTCGAGATTAGAAAATGCGTCGTATGTGGAAGCCTGATGTTGTTTTCTTTTAGTTTCTTAATGTTTGCAAGAAGAAGAGCTACACTAGCTTTATCATCCAAATGGCGTGATTTAATAAATCCAGAATCGGTAATTTGGACACGAGGGTCAAAAGAAATAAAGTCACCAACACTCACTCCTAAATTCATGACATCTTCAGGATTAAAGACACGCTCATCAAGACGCACTTCCATGTTCTGTTCGTCTCGTTTGACCTCCCCATTGTTTTTATAAACATGAACAGAGGTTTGGTGTAAAAGAATCGTTCCAGTAAAACGCTTGCCATCTCCGGTGATAATCTCACAGTACTCACCTTCAATTGCATTAAATCGAAAACCACCAATTAAAGATAAGCGCAGGCGACCATCACTCTTAATTTCTTTCACCATCGCTCCCAATGTATCAACATGAGCTGTTAACATCCGTTGACGCGACGAATCTGCCCCTTCAATAGTAGCAATGAGTCCACCCTTATTATTTCGTTTTGTCTCTACTCCAAGCTCTTGCATTCTCCCCTCAACCCAACTAATGACTTCATCAGTGTAACCAGATGGGCTTGGAATACTAACTAATTCTTTCGTAGTTTGTAGAAGTTCTTCTGCATGAAATAAATCACTCATTGATTTCATCCTCTCAAATTGAATTAATTGGAAAAGCAAACGAATCCTTCTTCATATTTCAGTTAACTATCACATACATATGATGACAAGCTTACTCATTTGGAGGTATCGGGATGATCAAAAGAATTCACTACGTTATCATGCTAGGTATGATTGGTTTTTTTGCGCTCATCCTTGTTAACACTAGTAGTAATCCTGTTAGGGAATCATTTACGTATTTCCCACCTGATCCAGACGTCGCATTTGATTCAGCAAGCACATCTCTTTCTATTCTAACGCAGGACGATGAAGATGAATACACATTGGATTGGAAGACAGAATCAAGTCTTTCTGAAGTGGCTTACCTTCGTCAAGATTTATCATTTCTCTATGAAGAAGGTCGCCTGATTGATTCCATGTCAATTTGGAAAGAAAATACGGCTACACTTCGTCAAAAAAAAGAATCTACAAGTGAAGATAGCGGACATTATGAAGCGATTACCTACCATTATGGAGAAATCCATTACCCTAATGATGTAATTAAAAGTGCCCAGCAATTGAGTTATGACCAACTTTACGTCATTGACTCTCCGATGACACCACTTGAGTCTTTTAAAAAGGCTTCAAGTGAAGAGGAAAAAGAATGGCAATACATCCTCGATCATGCCATGGATCAACAAGCCCAGTTGGTTTTCAAAGCTATGGTAACAGAATATAATCTTCATCCTGAAGACTATTATATTTTCCCACTAACCTCGTTAGATCAATATCAACAGCGAACGCTCCCAGGACTATCTCAGAAACAGACCGCTGATACGATCGGAGGCATTTGGGAAGGTCTATACAAAAACTATTTCCTTGGCATAATTCCACCGAATGGCCCGACAGAATCACCTATTGGAAGTACAATTCCAATCATATTGCTTCATAAAGATTCACCATATTTACTCATCCTATTCCAAACGAAAAGTGGAAAGAACATTGAGCTTATTCAATACCTTAACGAGCCTATATTAGAGCCACAAGATACAGAAGAATAAAGAAAGGATTAATTGATTAATACTTTCTTCAGTTCTTCATAAGTCAATATTTCTGGAATATCTTTGCGAATTGCGTGGTCAACAGCTTCATTCCTGGAATTAAAATATATTGCATCAAAGCCTGCTTCTATAGCAGGCTTAATGTCATGATCCCACGTATCCCCTATGTAAAGATACTGCCCCGTACTTCCAAGAACATATTGAAATATGTCAACGTCTGGCTTTTCAATCCCTACAGTTTCTGAAATGTAAATATTCTCATGAGGGATCCATTGAAGCAGTTGAAGAGCTTTAATTTTTGCTAGCTGTGTTTCCTGCCCACCATTTGTAATAATGCCCAGCTCTATTCCACTATCCCTCAAATTAGATAGAATAGAGGAAACCCCGTCATATAATTCAGCGAAGGAGGCAACTTTAGATTGATATTCTCTTTGGAACTCTAACGCTTCCTCCTCAGAGCAAGTTAAGTTAAAATAGTCATTCGTTTTACAAAATCGCTTCACCTGGTACCGCTCTCTTGACCATCTACCTTCTTCATAGGCATTCCAATATTGATCGCAATTAGATTTGAATACATTAAACCACTGCTCAACTGAAACAGATTTACTTTTATTTAGCAACATTTTTTCTGCACAATGCAAAATGGTTTTTTTAAAGGCCTTTTCATGATCATAAAGAGTGTTATCTAAATCAAAGTAGATGTGTGTCCACTTCATCTAAAGCTCCCCCAGTCTCCGGTTAATCAAACTATTCCTTATTGTCTTCCCCCTATTCTAACCTTTTCAATTTTTAGAAGAAAGCTTTGTTAGCTTATATTGTTGATTCTCGACTTTTGCCTCATTCGAGTGGTCATCACAGAGCATAAATGAGCCAAAATCAACTGCGTGCATTAACATACCCTAGAACAAAGAAAAACCTCCACCGGTGAGGTAGAGGTTAAGATAGAAAAGAGCTAAAAAGTTTGTTACGTAAACCTGGAAATTTCAACGAATTTCCGACGACAAAGCGCCTTATCACCGCGACGCCTAGCAGCCCATTTAATAATCGGTATCGGTATTCATACAACACGACTACTAAAGATAATAGAACAAGAACCTTCGTTATTTTCATCATTCTCCTCCTGAAACTGTACTATATCTCTACTGTTTGCAGGTAATGACGTTTTTATCCATGATTCACAGAGGGGTCTTCACCTAATTTCTTATTATTCCAATAGCCCAAAATCACAGTAAATAATGGTGATAGCCATAGAAAGACTGCAAACGGAAGATAGCTTAACACCGATACCCCTAACGTTTCTGCAAAAAAGGCTCCCGATACTCCCCATGGAATTAACGGATTAATGAGCGTCCCAGCGTCTTCTAATGTACGGGAAAGATATTTCCGATCCACGCCTGCTTTATCATAAAACGGCTCAAACGTTTGACCAGGAAGAAGAATTGACAAATACTGCTCACCTGTTAACAAATTCACTCCAATTGCAGATGTGGCTGTGGCAGAAATTAAATGACCTCGCTTATTTAGAAGCTTTGTTAACCCGCTCATGAGGGATTGAATGATTCCCATCACTTGCAGAACGCCACCAAGTGCTAATGCTAAAATAATCAGTGAGACGCTCCACATCATTGATTGAAGGCCACCTCTATTTACGATTCCATTTACAAGATCACTTGATGTATCACTCACAAAACCATTTTGCATCGTTCCAAGAATTGAACCAGCTGAATACACGCCTTGTGTTAACATTGATACGATAATTCCCGCAAGAAGCCCGGCAAACAAAGTGACTAGGACAGGCACTCTTCTTACAGCAAGAACGAGCACGATAACAGGAGGAATTAACGTCCAGAGTGATATATTAAACTCACTTTGCAAAACCGACATAGCTTTGTTCAAATCCTCCGGGTTAACGGAAGTAGATAAATTTTTACTCATCATAAAAAAGAAGATTACTGCTACGACAATGGCTGGAATGGTAGTCTGTGTCATATGTCGAATATGAGTGAACAGATCTACTTTTGCAACAGCAGGAGCAAAGTTGGTCGTATCAGAGAGGGGAGACATTTTGTCTCCGAAGCATGCACCTGAAATAACAGCTCCAGCGGCCAAAGCCGGGTTAACACCCATTGCTGCTCCTATTCCCATCATCGCTACGCCAATGGTACCGATTGTAGTAAATGAACTGCCTGTAAAGCTTGAAACGATAATGGTCACGATCAATGCACTGATGAGAAACCACTCAGGCTGGATGAACTGAAGCCCTCCATATAACAATGTTGGCACCGTACCACTCTGCATCCATACGGCGATCATCATTCCTACTACAAAAAGAATGAGAACTGGCTTTAAGCCCGTAGTTATACTCTGCAGTAAAGCCTTCTCTATTTCTTCCCACTTCATACCAAGAATTAATCCCAAAATCCCCATTCCTACTACGCCAGCAAGAAGAGGAATATGCGGTTCTACCTTTAAGCCAATAATACTAAACAACATCCAGCTCATTAATAGCGCAATCACAACAAGCGCTATTGGAAATGATATTTTTTTCATTTTCTTTCTCTCCCTTGATCTATGTTCTCTCACCGATTAGTTTTGCTCTATCTGTATTTTTCCATTAAAAAAAGCCCTTCAATAATTGAAGGGACGAAATTTTTTCGCGGTACCACCCTTATTGACAGTAATAACTGCCCACTTATATCCTCAATATCGGGAGGATCACCCGTACCTAGCTCCTCAAATGTAATTTCACTCCTAGACGCCCTAGTTTTCACCAACCACCAGGTCTCTTCGACTGCTTATCTAGAGAAGCTACTTTTTCTGAATCTTCGCTTTTGTACTTTTATGCTTTTGTGCGTTTAAGTAACATCGTTATTCTATAATTGAATATGAGCTATGTCAAGGATAAGAGTTAAGATGTCAAAAAGCACCAGCCTAAGGCTGATGCTTTTTACATGCCAATATATCTTGAATAGAGTGCTTTTGCTCTTCCACTATCTTCTGTTCCTTGAATAAGTACCCGTCCATCTGGAAATAACACTAGTCTTTCCCCTTCCTCAAGTTGCGCTTTAAGTAAGAAAGGAGTTTTCTTAACTGTTGTTGTTTTTTCTAGCTTTGATGCCCATTCTTTTAAATCAAAATGACTTTCAAGCTGTATCTGAATCGTTTCTCTTCCACATAGAGAGGTGATATCCTGCTTAGCTCCCGCTTTTAATGATGGATATTCGTTTGTTTGGCATGTTGGACAACCTTCTTTAGGCGAAGAAAATTTCATCGCATAACTATGATTATGCCAAATATCCATTGTCATTAGGCTGCGATGAAGCTTCTCATGGTCTCCCGCTATATATTTCATAATCTCCGTCACTTGATACGATGCGATAATATCAACGATAGGAGAAATAACCCCGATCGTGTCACACGTTTCACCAGTCGTTCCTTCGCCACCCTGAATAAAGCAACGAAGGCAAGGCGTTTCACCAGGAACAAATAGTGCTGTCATTCCCCTTGAACTTACCGCCCCACCATATACAAAAGGAATATTCATTTTAAAACAAGCATCATTTAAAAGAAAACGTGTGGAAAAGTTATCGGTCCCGTCCATAACAAAGTCCACTTCTTCCATAAGGTCACTTACGTTACTTGCATTAACATCCGCTATGATCGCTTCGATTTCAACTGAGGAATTCATTTTTTCTAGTTTCTTTTTGGCTGCAATTGTTTTTGGTAACGCTGCCGAAACATCCTCTTCGTCAAAGAGCATTTGTCTTTGAAGATTGCTCTTCTCAACATAATCACGATCGACAATTCTTACACGACCGAAGCCCGCTCGCACAAGATGATTGGCAATCGCTGTCCCTAGTGCACCCATTCCTACAACAAGAGCCCGTGATTGACTGAAATTCTTTTGGCCTTCTTCGCCTATAGGAGAAAACAGCATTTGTCTTGAATACCTTTTAAAGTCATCCATTTAATCTCTCTCCTTTTGAACAAATTTATATTCTTCTTTTGTATTTACATTTAAAAACTGCTTTTTCAGTTCTTCAACTTTTATATATTGGGCATTAATTAATTCAAAAAGATCATTCATTTTTCTTTTTCCTGATAAAAGAAGCTCTTCGATAATGGATTTACAGGAAGAATGATAGATAGCACAGAGTGGCTGGCTTCTTCCTGAGCTCACCGGTATGACGGCCATTGCTTCTGGATGTTTGATCATTTCTTCAATTAGTGTAGAAAATAGACCATCTGTTACGAACGGCATATCACAAGCGACCGTTAGATAAAGATCACCATTCGTTTGAGTCATCCCAGAATAAAGACCTGCTAGCGGTCCCATCCCTACAAATTTTTCCTCATCTCTTATCACTCTTATATCTTCTGATGTGCTCATCCTAAACTGCTCTAATAAATCTCTATTTGTTACGATAATGGATTCATTTACAACAGGGTGAAGTTGATTCAGTACCACTTCATAAAAAGGCTTGCCGTGATAAGTGGCAAATGCTTTTGGGGATCCAAACCTTCTGGACTCCCCTCCTGCTAGCAATGTACCTATTATTTTCATAACCACCATGCCCCTCCCACAAGAGCGCCAATCATAGACGAGGCGAAATTGACCACGTCATTATTAAATCCTTTTATACCGCTGATTTTGACTGTCCTATTTCCACAATGCATATGGCGTTCGGTTTTTGAACCACATTTCTGACATTTTAATTCTTCTTGCAAGGTTGCTCCAATCAGCGTATCGCTTAAACAGCCGACAAATCCTGCGACCGTAACAATAACTAACCCTAGAAAAGATAAGTCAAAAACAAGTGAACCAACTCCTCCAATTAAACCAGCTCCGAGCAAAGACGCCAATATACCTGGCATACTAATAGCTCCAGAAGTGCCTGCCGGAACGAATTTCATCGTTATTATATGAAGGGGGCGTCGCTTTGAGAGAACGCCAAGTTCAGATGCCCAGGTATCAGAATTAGAAGTGGCAATCGCACTTAGAAAAATAAACAGCCATACATCCCCAGGGAATAAAAGCATCATTATTCCAGCGAAAGCAGCAACCCCACCATTTGCAAGAACTTGATACTGATCTCTCGAAGCGCCCTTTTCAACAATTTGTTCCACGCCATCTTTTAACTGCGCTTTATACTTACTCCATATAGTAGAAGTTAAAAAAAAGATACCAAGAAGCAAGAGCCCTTTCCAGCCAAAACCTAGTGCGATCGCGCACCCAACACCTGTGGCGGCTATTGCTCCATTTCTCGAAAGTGCATGAACTTTATATCCTAAAATACCTGTTATAGCACTTAAAAAAGCGTAAATGATCATTTTACGTTAACAAGCTGTTCATTAGTAATGATGGCTTCCACAGGTACGTCAAAAGATTCGGTTGGCACCTTTTCAACGACTTGAAATTGATAGGCAAGGGATACGGTTGAGTTTGAATAGTGTTGCAAATATCGATCATAGAAACCGCCACCAAATCCAATCCTAAAGCCATTAAGATCAAAAATGAGACCAGGAACAAGCAAAAGATTTATTTCTTCTGGGGGACACATTACTGTTTTATCGGGACGAGGTTCTTCCAACCCAAAATAAACGCTTTCTAGCTGATCCCACTCTGTTAAATAGCGAAAAGTCATCTGCTTCGTTTTCGGATTGCACTTCGGGACTGCTACTCTCTTTCCATTAGTCCAAGCTTTTTCTATAACTTTCTTCGTATTTATTTCACCTTTCATTGCCACGGTTAATCCGATCGTTTTAGCCTTTTTGAATGGTTCATATGTATAAAGACGTTCACGTATTTGTTCATCAAGCAATATTTTCTCATCAGCACTAATTTCTTTTAATTTCACTTTCATGTTTGTTCGCCATTCATGTTTTGATTGCATCATCATTCCTCCTACTTTTCTCTTCTATTAGTTTACGAGAAAATGTGCAAATAAAAAAGCAGTAGGATATCCTACTGCTTACTTTGTTTCGCGATGTAACGTCTGCTTTTTAAGTCTTGGGCTGTATTTTTTAAGTTCAAGACGATCAGGGTTAGTACGTTTGTTCTTCGTCGTGATGTAGTTACGATCGCCTGTTTCAGTGCAAGCCAATGTAATTTGTACGCGCATGAATATCCCTCCAAATCCTATCAAACTGTTCATTTAACAACATACTTCATTATGATAACAAACATATCTCATTCAATCAAGTTGTTTTTGTTGAAGAAAGTGACTCATATTTCTCAAGATAATCCTTCACCACATCTACGTACGTTGCATGTGACCAGGTTAAGGGTGCTACAGATAGTGGTTTACCCGTGTAAGGATGAACCTGCTCTGGTAGTATACCACTTGTGAGGGCCTGCTTAAATACCCAATCAATATGATTCTTCGCATCGCGAAGTTGTTCAATCGTTTGAGCACTAGAAATTTTCCATTTGGCGATCCATAGAGTACAAATAACCCAAGGATTCCCTGGTACTTCTTCTACATTTTGTGATTGTTGAAAATAATAATCACTAACATAACGTGCTACACCGCCTATACTTGTTTTGACAGACAGGCGTTTTTCAATTTCTTCCATTGTACGAACGACCCTTGGATCATCTGCAGGGAATACTCCAAAAGCAAATAGACCAAACAAACTGCTTTCTATTGTATAATCCTTCGTTATCTCTCCAGTCTCACCATTGCGGTACAACCCCCGAATAAAGCAGGAACGGGTCTTATCATATAAATGTGTCTCAATTCCTTTTTTGATCCGCTGCGCCCCTTCAAAATAGCTATCAGCGCGGTCATCTTCACCAAATAGCCTTGCAAACGAATGAGCTGCCATCAAACCTCCATAGCAAGCTGAAGCTGTAAAGCTAAAAATTCCAAATCGCTCTTCCCAAAGATCGTAAGAAGGAAGTGGTAAATCTAGCGCTTCATCCATAAATTGCAACAAGAACTTAGCTCCTGGCCGTACTAAGAACTTATAGAGCGATTGAGCAAATTCAATATCTCCTGTCGATTGATAATGCTCCCAAAAGGCCCAGAGAACAAGAGCAGTTTCATCTTCTTGTATTGGAAGCTGAGATTGCTTTAAACGATCCACATAGGGATGCCAGCTCGATCCTACAGAGCCATCAGGATTGTATTTGTGATGTAAATACCCTTCTTTTGAAAGAAGCTCTGCACAGCAGCGATAGAAGTTCGCCACCATTCCATGGTAACCTGCTTTTGACATCGCTGAAGCAATGAGAGCGCCATCTCTTGGCCACATATAACTATAATGGTCTCGATTGTAATGCAAAATGTCTGAATCATTCGCCGCAATAATCGTTCCATTTTGGTTGGTTTGCGTTCGAACAATTAATAAGCTTCTTTTATAAAGTGAAAGAATGTCCGATCCTAAGTCTGTCTCAGGTAACACCGACTTATTCACCCAACGGTTCCAGTACATCCGAATTTTTTCAACAGTCAATTGTGTTCCAATCTCACTTACATACTCATGAATACTACTAACTTCTTCCTTCGTCCTTCCAACTGTCATCCAATAATAGGCTACTTTCTCACTGTTAGGTTCCAGCTTCGTTTCCAAAGAAAATGTGCTATCTACTGATCCCTGTGCGATGGGATTCACATGTAAGTGGCCGTCTTCAGCATCGCGCCACGTACCTTCAGCAGCCTGGAATCGTTTCACACCAGAAGTATACTGTTTAATTCCCGCCCCATCTATTTCACCATTAAAAAGAAAATATCGATATCGTTTGTAATGAATCATCGACTTAGTGTCAGGACAATAATAAGCTGTATCGCCTACTTCAGTTTCATAAATATTTAGATCTTGATGAAAAAAAATCCTAACGTCACGTCTTTGACCTTCAAGGTTATGAATCGTAATCTTACGAATCATCAGCATCTCACGCTGATGGACCCCCTCTTCAAACACAAGCTTAAGTCCAAGATGAGGATGGACAGCCGTACTATATGTTACCAGCGTGTCTTGATCATAATTAGGCTGAATCTCCCATTCAGATGAATGTAACCATGAAAATTTCCCATCTACCCAAACCCCTATACGATTTGCATGACCTTGAACGTGATTTTGCTGCCCAACATACGGATAATAAATATCTCGTATTTGAAGAAACTGATCCATATTTATAAGCAATTGTCCATTTCCTATTACTAAGTGTCTTGGCATTTTGCTACCTCCTATCCATCTCCTACACTAGTTTATTGCACGAGTGGACAGGTCATTACTTAAGCTTTCTAATTATATGAAAAAACCACACTCTAATTTAGAGTGTGGTTCGATCACTATGCATTAAGGTCGTATCGTTTCCCCTTCACAACATAAATCACGCTTTCGGAAATGTTCGTACAGTGATCACCAATACGTTCAACATAGCGGCATATAAATGAAAGCTGTTGAATTTGACTAACACTTTCAGGATGTTCGGTCATTAACTCAAGTAGCTCCTTCACAAGACGACCATACATGTTGTCAATTTCATCATCTGCATCCGCAACAGCCATTGCCTTATTCACATCTTCATCATAGAAAGATGCAAGCACTTCTTTCAGCATGTTGTTTGCTTTCTGAGCGAGCGCTGGAATTTCTTCGATCGGCTTTACAAATGGTTTATCGCCAATACGAATAATCGACTTTGCAATGTTAACTGCTAGATCTCCAACCCGCTCAACATCAGTTGTAATTTTCAGGGCTGAAATAAGTCTTCTTAGATCGGTTGCAAGCGGCTGCTCCTTCGCGATTAACCAAATCGCTGTTTCGTTAATCTCTTCCTCGAGGCGGTTAATTTTATAATCATTATCAATAATTTCAAGTGCTTTATCAACATCCTGATTCTTTAATGCAGTAATCGCATCATCAACCGCCAACTGCGCTAAAGAGCCTAGTTCAAGAAGCTTAGTCTTTATTTCATCTAACTGTTCTTGGAAATTTTCTCTTACTACCATAAATGCTCACCCCCGAAATAATTAACCGAAACGGCCTGTAATATAGTCTTCTGTTCGCTTATCTGTAGGATTAGAGAATAACTGGTTCGTATCAGAAAACTCTACGACTTCACCGTTTAAGAAAAAGGCCGTTTTATCAGAGATACGAGCTGCTTGTTGCATGTTGTGCGTTACGATAATAATACTGAAATCTTTCTTTAACTCTTGAACAAGTTCTTCTACTTTTAGAGTAGAGATTGGGTCAAGCGCAGATGTTGGCTCATCCATCAAGATAACATCAGGCTCAATTGCGAGACAGCGAGCGATACAAAGGCGCTGTTGCTGACCACCAGATAAACCGTAAGCATTTTCGCTAAGACGATCTTTTACTTCTTCCCAAAGCGCTGCACCTTTTAAGCTTTTTTCGACAATTTCATCAAGTACTTTTTTGTTTTTAATGCCGTGAATTTTGGGACCATAAACGACATTTTCATAGATTGATTTTGGAAATGGATTCGGCTTTTGGAAAACCATCCCCACTTTTGTGCGCAAATCTTCTACTTTGTATTTGTTCTCAAAAATATTTTTCCCACGATAGTTAATATCACCAGACATTTTTACAATTGGCACCATTTCAACCATTCTATTAAGAGCTTTAATAAACGTGGATTTACCACAACCGGATGGCCCGATAATGGCTGTTACCTGTTTTTCTGGAATTTCGAATTTAATATCTTTTAGAGCCTGGTCTTTTCCGTACCATAAATTAAAATTTTGAATGCTATATACAGAATCTTTTTCTTTTATCTGTTCTTCTGACCGCGGAGCTTTTACGACTTTCTTTTCATCCATAACTGTTTTCATTTTCAAAATCCCCTTTACACATTGATGAGAGTTTTACGTAGCTACAGTCTTTTAGAAAACTTATTTCGAATTAAGACAGCAATTGAATTCATAATGAGCAACATCGCAAGAAGAACGATAATTCCAGCTGCCGCAACATCATGGAACTCTGTCTGAGGTCGACTTGTCCAGTTGAAAATTTGGATTGGCATAACGGTGAAGCCGGACAAGAAATTCTCAGGCAAGTAAGCTACAAACGTTAATGCACCAATCATAAGAAGTGGCGCTGTTTCACCGATTGCGCGTGATAGCGCAAGAATTCCTCCTGTTAAAATCCCAGGGATCGCAGCTGGTAATACAACCTTTTTGATTGTTTGCCATTTCGTAGCACCCATCGCATAAGAAGCCTCTCGAAGTTCTTTTGGAACCGAACGTACAGCTTCTTGAGCAGCAACAACGATTATTGGCAAAATTAATAAACTCATCGTTAAACCACCGGCTAGAACACTGCGCCCCATTTCCAACATCCGAACAAATACAGTTAGACCAAGTAAACCAAAAACGATCGAGGGCACACCTGCTAAGTTTGAAATATTTATTTGAATAAACGTTGTAAACTTATTTTTCTTTGCATATTCTTCAAGGTAAATCGCGGTTCCAACTCCAATTGTAAGTGCCACTGGAGCTATCACTGCCATCATCCATAAAGTACCGAAAAATGCTGCTTTAATCCCTGCTTTTTCAGGGAAACGAGACGCGAAATTTTGAAAGAACTCAAGATTTAAGTAACCAATTCCTTGAGTGAATATCCGATATAACAAGATAACAAGCACTACGAGTGCTAGCATTGTTGCTCCAAAGAAAATTCCTTTAAGAATCTTATTTTGTGCCAGTCTGGTTTGCATTTTACTTTTTACTTTTGCCTGATCTACTAATTGCATTAGTATTCCTCCCTGAATCTACGAGAAATATATTGCGCGATAAGGTTCATGATAAGTGTGAAAAGGAAGAGCGTCATCCCAACAGCATAAATGCTGTAGTAAATTGTTGTTCCATAACCAGCATCCCCTAGACTTACCTGCACAATATAAGATGTCATTGTCTGTATAGACTCCGTTACATCTAGAGTAAGTTTTGGTGTTGCACCACCTGCGACTGT
This sequence comes from Anaerobacillus sp. QJM3NY_17, assembly GCF_056173665.1. NCBI lineage: Bacteria > Bacillati > Bacillota > Bacilli > Caryophanales > Bacillaceae > Anaerobacillus > Anaerobacillus sp. QJM3NY_17. Next base: position 2,748,777 of record NZ_CM149685.1, read on the forward strand.
TACGATCATTGTTTCACCGATTGCTCTTGAAATCGCAAGTACAAAAGATGCAATAATTCCTGATAATGCTGCTGGTAGAACTACTTTCACAGCAACCTCAAATCGTGTAGCGCCAAGTCCGAGTGCACCTTCTCGAATTGCGTTCGGTACAGAGCTCATCGCATCCTCTGAGAGAGATGCAACCATAGGAATAATCATAATCCCTACAACGATACCGGGGCTTAACGCGTTGAAAATAGGAAGACTCGGAATAATATTTTGTAGAACTGGTGTAACAAAAGTTAAAGCAAAGAAACCATATACAATCGTAGGAATACCTGCTAATACTTCCAGAATCGGCTTAATGATTCTTCTAACGCTATCACTTGCATATTCACTCAAATAAATGGCTGCTGCTAAACCTAACGGAATGGCAACGAGCATGGCGATCCCGGTAATCATTAATGTTCCAGAAATCAGTGGCCAGATTCCATAATCAGGGTTGTCTCCAAAAAACGGGTACCAATCTTTATTCGTAAAGAATTCAATAATTGAAACACGGTTGAAAAACGTAATTGTTTCTACAATCAATGTAAAAACAATACCAAGCGTTGTTAATACAGAGATAATTGCACATAAAAGCAATAAGCCCGGTACAAGTTTCTCCATAAACTTCGCTCGTGATTGATTTTTCTCTTTTTTGTCTTTAATCATCTGACGAACAGAGCTTTGCATTTATTACTCCCCCTCACAAAGAGCAAAACAGGATAAAGTGAGGAGCCGTAACTCCTCACCAATCTGTTTCATTTTATTCTTACTTACCAGCGATTTCTTCTAGTTTGTTCATGTCTTCTGTATACTTTTCTTCTGGAAGAGCTACATATCCAACTGCTTCTGCCATTTCACCAGCGTTTTCTAGTGCATATTTAGTGAAATCATATACTGCAGGATTTTCTTCTACTGCAGAGTGCTTCACATAAGTGTATAGCGGGCGAGACAGTGGCTCATATGTTCCATCTTGAATTGTTTCTGCATTTGGTTCTACAGCTTCACCGTCACCATTAACGATTGGAACAATGTTAAGGCTATCTTTGTTTTCAAGGTAGTAAGCATAACCGAAGAATGCCATACCGTTTTTAGAGCCAGTTACACCATTTACAAGTACATTGTCATCTTCAGAAAGTGTTGCTTCTTTCACCATTTGCTCATCTTCTAGTACTACTTCATTAAAGTAGTCATACGTTCCAGAATCTGTACCAGGGCTAAATAATTCGATTTTTTCTTCAGGCCATTCAGGGTTAACGTCGCTCCACATCGTTGCTTCGCCTAACCAGATTTTCTTTAAGTCGTCAATTGTAAGCTGATCTACCCAATCATTCTCAGAGTTAACAACGATAGAAAGACCGTCTTTTGCAATTTCAAATTCTGTGAAGTCAATACCAGCTTCTTCAAGTGCAGCTGTTTCTTCTTCCTTGATTGGACGAGAAGCGTTACTCATGTCTGTTTCACCAGCAGAGAATTTCTCAAATCCACCACCAGAACCTGAAACACCTACACTAACTTTTACATCAGGTTGTACAGAAGCGTATTCTTCAGCAACTGCTTCCATAATCGGGAATACTGTAGAAGATCCGTCCATTAGAACTTCGCCAGATACTTCTTCACCAGAAGCTTCTCCGCCGCTGTTTGTGTTACCAGAATTATTTCCGCAAGCTGCTGCGAAAATCATTACCATCGACATAACTACCATAAGCATAATGCCCTTGAACTTCATGTAATTTCCCCCTAAATGGATGTTTGTACTTTGTGACCAACCAGGTTGTTTGTGTATTGGCCTCTCAATCACAATTCTTAGAATACAGGCTAGATATTAATGTCGTATAAACCGAATGTAAAGAGATTGTAAATGCGTGTCGGAAAACGTTTTAATTAGTCTTTTTGGTGCATACCTTACTTTTGCAATGCATTCAGCCTATCACTTCACCTCAATCTGACAGATATTATTCATTAATTTGTCCTTAAACAATAAAAAAAACCGCTTTTCAGCGGTTTTTCATGAAATGCTATTCTGTTTCTTTTTTGTTAGCCTCAATAGGTTTCTTCGCTTCATCTTTTAAATCAAAATAAGCATCTAGAACGCGTCCACCTATTTTTTTATTAACATATCCTGAAGAAGAATCATTTACTTCTGGAACTACTACAGAAAAGGCTACTTCGGGATTATCATAAGGTGCATAGCCAACAAGGGTCAAATTATATCCATCTCCGATTTGCGCTGTTCCAGTCTTCCCAGCAGCTTGATAATCATCACTTTGGAAATAAGGATAATGTGTACCTGCGGTTCCATTTGCCGTATTCATAACCATCCACATCCCCTTTTGGACATGTGTCACTTCTTCTTCACTCATTTTAATTTTGTTTAACACCTCTGGAGTGTTTTGGAAAAGAATAGTATTTGATAGACCATCTTTTTCAGAAGGTTCATGAACTTCTTTTAATATGTGTGGCTCAATACGATAGCCGCCATTTGCGATTGTAGAGGTATACTGAGCCATTTGCATTGGTGTATACGTATCATACTGTCCAATTGCAAAATCGAGAATTTTACCAAATTCATTCACACCTCCGTTTAATCCTGCACTTTCACCAGGGAGATCAACCCCGGTTTTAACGCCTAGACCAAACTGAGAGAATGACTCTTTTAGCTCATCGTAAGCTGAAGGGTCATAACTACTACTTTCGTACGGAGCATAGTCATAGTCAGCCATCTTCATCGCGATTTTCCACATATATACGTTTGAAGATCTTTGTAAAGCAACTAGGTCTGATATAGGCCCCATTGCATTAGCCGTATATGAAGATTTTTTACCTTCGTCCTTAAAGTATAAAACTTCATCCACAAGCGTCGTATTCGGGTTAATAACACCATACTGATAACCTGTTAAAACAGTTGCTCCTTTAACAGTCGATCCCATTGCGTAGGAGTCACCGATCACTCCAAACGTTCGGTCTTTAAACTCTCCGTTGCTATATTCCTTACCAGCAAGAGAAAGAATTTCACCTGTTTTGGGATCCATCATGACTACATAGCCTCGTGTTGCCCCATATTGTCTTGCATCACGAAGCTCTTCATCGAGAATTTTCTCGACTTCCTTTTGAAGATCGATGTCTAATGAGAGGACCAAATCGTTTCCTCTTTGTCCTTCAATTACTTTCGGTTCACCAATTGGCTCTCCTGATTTGTCGGTCACGTAGGTTTGCTTTTCTTTTTGACCTTTTAAGTACTCTTCATATTCTTTCTCGAGATAGCTAATCCCCACTTTGTCATTTCTTTCGTAATCTCTCAAACCATAATAATCTAACTCATCCTTAGGGATTGGTCCGACCCTTCCGAAAATTGTTTGAAGAGTATTTCCATAGGGATATTCTCGAGTTGCGTCTGCTTGAATTTCTATTCCAGGTAGTGAACCAAGGTTTTCACTTACTTTAGCAATTTCATCTTCAGTTAAACCAATCTTAATTGTTTGAGATGATAAAGCGTACCCAGTATCCATCGCCCTTTTGATAGCAGCTACCTCAAGCTCTTGTGGATCGTTCTTAATCTCTTCTAAATCATCATCATTAATCCGTTCAATTTGGAGTTGATAAGCCTCACTCGACTCAAGTTCTTCCCACTCTTTTTCCGTTAGCTTTGCCTTCGCTTTTTCCGGATTCGTTACAATCCAATAATCTTTAAGATCTCGATCAATGACATCATCTGTATCTTTTTCAATATACCCAGCTAATTTCTGAGCTAATTCAAGCCTCTCAGCTTGCTTAGTATTCTGCGTTCGGATATATGTAAGCGCAAATTCAGGGTTATTATCAACCAGAACTCGCCCATAACGGTCATACATTTTCCCACGAGGTGCTGTTGATTCTGCTGTAACATTCTCAGTTTGCTCAGAAACACGCTCGTATTCTTCACCGTTTACAATCTGTATAACGCCCAGTCGAAGAATTAATGTAGAAAACAAAAGGAATACAGATAAAAATAATATATTTAGCCTTAAAGGCACATGATTTTTCTTTTTCTTCGTGTTCACGATAGACTCCCTTCCCTTAAACAAATATAGACACCTGTTCCAGACAGGTGTCTCTGCTCTCTCTTCTACTTACTATACTTAGTGAAATAAAAAAAGTAAAGGGTCTAATGAGCTATTGTACGGTGTCAGGAGAAGGGTTTGGGGGATGGGGAGCTTGAAGTTTTCTTACAAATAAGTAAATAAACGAATGGCCAGCACCAACAATTAATAATAAAATCGGAATGCTCGTTTCATCGTCGAATAACGCTACTGTTATTAAGAATAAAAGAACGGAAACAATTCGTCCTAAGTTTAAGTATACCTCTCGAACGACAATATACTCAATCCGCATTTCAGCTGCATTCCAAGCCTTACCGATCACATCGTACGTAAGCGAAATGTAGGGGACAAGTAAAAGTGGATAAGCAAGAGAAATACAAACACCATACATTAACAACCGGGCAAACGTTAGGTCGGATACAAGTAAAAAAACCGAAGCGTAAAGAATAAGTCCGCCATATAAAATAGCCTTCTTACGATATCGCGGTTTAATCAATCTCGTCGCCAAATAATAAGCTAAAAACGATACTCCTGAATTAACAAGTCCAAAAGTACCAATTGCAAGCTCACTTTCCGTCGTAATAAAAACTAGGACAACGATAATGAAAATAAAGGTACCTTCTCTTATACCTTGAAAAAAATGCGCGTGTAAAATGTTAAGCCAATCTGTATTCGCTTTTCTTTCTTGAAAAACACGTGTAAATGAAAAAGTCCCTTTGGCAGAACGACGTTCGAGAAAGAAACTTAAGATTACAGCTGCGAAAAACAAAGCAAGTGAGACGGCAAATATTACTTTGTACCCCGTGAATGCTTCTAGACTTGAAATAATAACACCAGCAAATATTGGCCCAATCATCCCAGCGAAAGATGTAAGTAAACCAAGGAATCCATTAAAGAAATCCCTTGTGTCCGGTTCTGTAATTTCGAATGTTAGCACATTAAATGCAAGCCAATAAAAGCCAAACCCTATTCCGAGTAAAGCGCCCAGTAAGATAAGCAAATGACTAGCGTTCTGACCAAGAAAAAGCACTGTTATATAGAAAAGAGCGAGAAAAATCACTCCAATCCGCAATACAATAACTCTATCCATTTTTTTAGCCCATCTACCTGCGAGAATAAAGGTAAGCGGCTGACTTATAACCGCAGCAAGGTTGTATATACCTATATCCGCAAAATCACCAGACTGCTTCCACAAGTAAACATTTACGAACGTATTTGAGAGCGCAATACTCAGCGCGTATAAACCACCGATTGTAAGTAATAACAACAAATCTTTTGTTACCTCTATCTCACCAATCATATGTTTTATAACTTTCATAACAAACTCCCCTTTTTTCATCCACCCTTATTTTGACTTAAATTCTGTTCGTTATGCGGATGAAACAAAAAGGATAAACTGTTTTTGAAAGGGGACTGGGTATGTATTACTTTCTATATCGGACAGACTACATTTCTGAAAACAGTCAAATCCAACTACTTCAAAGCGTTCAACATCTTATAGGAGATGATGAACACTCGTTCTTTATTTATAGGATGAGGCACTATCTTCAAATCCAATATCGAATTGATCTCATCTCTTTAACCATCACAGATCATCAAGTTCTGATTTGTACACCTCATGATTTTGAAACTGGCTGTGATTTTACAGATTTTATAATAAATTTCATGCTACACCATTTAGGAACAATTTATACCTTAATCGAACCATAATAGAAAAACCCCCAACATAAATGTCGGGGGTTTTGAAAGCTTGGTAAATTATTTAGCTGCTTCGTAACGCTTTGCAACTTCATCCCAGTTAACTACATTCCAGAATGCAGCGATATAATCAGGACGTTTGTTTTGATACTTAAGATAATAAGCATGCTCCCAAACATCTAGCCCAAGAATTGGTGTAACACCTTCCATTACTGGAGTATCTTGGTTTGGAGTGCTTGTTACTTCAAGTTCTCCACCTTTTACTACTAGCCAAGCCCAGCCTGAGCCAAAACGACCAGCTGCAGCATTAGCAAATTCTTCTTTGAAGCTTTCAAAGCTACCAAATTTCTTTTTAAGTGCTTCGCTTAGATCACCTGATGGTTCGCCGCCACCGTTAGGGCTTAGCAATTGCCAGAAAAGTGAGTGGTTAGCGTGCCCGCCACCATTGTTTCGAACAGCAGTGCGAATGCCTTCAGGAAGTGCGTCAAGGTTGCCAAGAAGATCTTCAAGGCTCTTAGATGCATGCTCCTCATGACCTTCTAGTGCACCATTTAATTTTGTTACATATGCGTTATGGTGCTTGTCGTGGTGGATCTTCATTGTTTCTTCGTCGATGTGTGGTTCTAGTGCATTGTAGTCGTAAGGTAGTTCTGGTAGTTCAAATTTAGCCATTGTGAATCTCCTCCTTAAATATAGTATGTAACTTGCTGTTAGGGTAGCGTTAGCCACCACTTGAACATGATGTCGTCACAAGTTTACACTAGCAGAATTGTCATGCGTTTTCAAATAATAAACCTTTGAATTTCCGCAACACAGATAAAGTTTCCCCTCAGTATATGGAATTAAACATCTTAAAAGAAAAAATCGAGAATTAACATCGTAATAACATACATAAAACATAAAAAAACTCGTCATTATTTGACGAGTGGGATCTTTATTGAGTGGTGGCTCCGGACGGAATCGAACCGCCGACACGAGGATTTTCAGTCCTCTGCTCTACCGACTGAGCTACAGAGCCGAATCATGTTATCAGTATTAATTTTAATTAGTATGTAGTTTGCATTTACATTCAAAATAATTTGGAGTTGCTATGAGCTTAGGTTGCCCCTAGAGCACTCCATTTAAATTCTAACAAAGAAGTATGTTCGACGTAGTAAGAATTTTATTTTGGTTGCGGGGGCAGGATTTGAACCTGCGACCTTTGGGTTATGAGCCCAACGAGCTACCGAACTGCTCCACCCCGCGATGATGTAAAAGAACCTAATTTGCATCCATTTTTTAGAAAGCTAACTTTTAGAAAATGGAGGAGGAAGAGGGATTCGAACCCCCGCGGGCGACTAAGCCCCTGTCGGTTTTCAAGACCGATCCCTTCAGCCAGACTTGGGTATTCCTCCGATATGCATTTGGTGGACCCTGCAGGACTCGAACCTGCGACCGGACGGTTATGAGCCGTCAGCTCTAACCAGCTGAGCTAAGGGTCCTTATGTAATAAGTGGGGCGGCTGATGGGAATTGAACCCACGAATGCCGGAATCACAATCCGGTGCGTTAACCACTTCGCCACAACCGCCATGTTGTATCGTTGAAATATATGGTAGCGGCGGAGGGGATCGAACCCCCGACCTCACGGGTATGAACCGTACGCTCTAGCCAGCTGAGCTACACCGCCATATGGCTCCACAGGTAGGATTCGAACCTACGACCGATCGGTTAACAGCCGATAGCTCTACCACTGAGCTACTGTGGAATATTTCTTAACGACAAGAACTAATATATCATATGGATAAAGAAAGAGTCAATAAGTTTTTCAAATTTAATTGAATTAATCTTAATTTCAATTATGAAAATACTATATCACGCTTTCATTTTGTCATCAAGAACTTATAGGACATACACTAGGAACACAACCACCATAATCGTTTGGAGTAATCCTTTCATAACAGCTCCACCAAGAAAACCAAGCAATGAACCTACACCTACTTGAACAGATTCTTTAAAAGCTTTTCGATGAATAACTAGTTCAGCTAAGATAGCCCCGATAAATGGTCCAAGGATGATCCCTGCAAACGGAATGACAAATGGGCCAACAAGTAAACCAATTGTACTCCCCCATATCGCCGCCTTTGACCCTCCATACTTCTTCACGCCAAATAAATTACTAGCATAGTCCGCAACAAATAATAGCATCGTCAGCAGAACTTCAACAATCCAAAAGGAAATAGTCATTGAACCAAAATCAAAAAACACCCCATACAGGATAAACCCAACATAAATAAATAGTACGGCTGGAATAATTGGATAAATCAATCCCACAAATGCAATGATGAATGACGCAATGATCAGGCACCATAATAGAATATCCACGCTTTTAACCTCCCTTCAACTTGACTCTATTTTAGCGGAGATGTCACTTTTCTTCTATATAATGATAAAAAGAAGCAGAGGCATCCCTCTGCTTCCCACATTTATTCTTCTCCAATGACGGCTTCTGCAATATTAACCGCATGGTCACCAATACGCTCAAGGTTACTGATGATATCAACAAAAACAATTCCAGCACTTCCAGTACATTCACCCTCATTTAGACGAAGGATATGCTGCTTACGAAGCGTTCTTTCCATTTTGTCGATCTTATCTTCTAGCTTAACAACTTCCTGCGCCTTAGCTACATCCCATTTATCAAGTGCATCAAAGGCTTCATTGAGTGCAGAAAGAGTCAGATTAAACATTTCATCAAGGTCTTTCATAGCAACGTCAGTCATCTTCACTTTATTGCTTATTTGATAATCAACCAACTCAACAATATTCTCCATATGATCGCCAATACGCTCGATATCACGAACTGAGTCCATTAGCATACCGTGTCGTGTCGACTCATCTCCAGACAGAGAAGTTGCTGATAATTGGATAAGGTAATCTGTAATTTTATTATCCAGGTTGTTAATAGCTTCTTCATACTGAGCGGTTTTTTCAGCGCTCTTCTGACTCTTAGATGTTAAATAATTTGATGCTTCTTTAACACCCTTATAAGCAAATCCGCTCATTCGAATCACTTCTTCTTTAGCTTGTCCTAATGCAACAGATGGAGAGCGTTCGATAAATACTGGATCAAGGTGTTTTGGCTTATATTCAATCGTTGCATCATCACCAGGAATAATTTTTGTAACGAGATAGGCAAGTCCGGCAATGAATGGGAACTGGATAACAGTATTTGTAATGTTAAAGATCCCGTGTCCGAATGCAATCGTCATTTCCGGTGTTAAGTTTAATGCATCTCTTAAGTATTCAATAAACGGCGTATAGGCGAATAAGAATATTAGGAAAAGCGCCGTTCCAATTAAATTGAAAATAACGTGAGTCAGTGCTGTACGTCTAGCGGCAACGGATGCACCGATAGAAGCAAGAACTGCGGTAATCGTTGTACCGATATTATCTCCAAACAGAACTGGTAATGCAGCTTGAATATCCATTGCGTTCTGTGAATAAAGACCTTGCAATACACCAATTGTCGCACTGGAACTTTGTACAATGACAGTAAATACTGTACCGATCACAACGCCTAACAGTGGGTTCGAGCTCATGCTTACTGTTAATTCTTGGAAAGCCTCAAGGCTACGAAGTGGTTTCATTCCCGTACTCATTAATTCAAGTCCAAAGAACAACGCACCAAATCCGAAGACGATTTGACCAGCGTAGTTAATTTTCTTGTTTTTAAAGAAGAAAATTAACAAAGAACCGATGGCTATAATTGGAAGTGCGTAATCTTTAATAGGAAAACCAATAATAAATGCTGTAACAGTTGTACCAATGTTCGCACCCATTACAACGCCAATTGCTTGCTTCAGAGTCATAAATCCTGCGTTAACAAGACCGACTGTTAAAACCGTTGTTCCTGAACTACTTTGTATGAGAATAGTTACAATGACCCCAGCGAGCACACCCATAAACGGGTTAGTCGTAAAACGATCGAGAATGTCTCTTAATCGATCACCTGCTGATCGTTGAAGGCCGTCTCCCATATACTTTAGTCCAAACAGGAAAATACCAAGACCTCCCACAAACTGAAAGATCATCTCCTGAACGTTGAGTTCCATCATTTCAACCCCTTGCACTTATGTTTTATTTTTTTCGACAATACTCAACAAAGTCCCTTGTCTATTATCTACATCGCTCCCCCCTTTGTAAAGAGTTAATATAGATTTGTAAAGATATTATGCTGAAAACAAATTTATTTCAATAAAGTTTCACCAAGAATACTGTTCCCTTCTCTCTATATAAGATAAACTGATTGGGTGGAGAAACGCTCCACATTTAGAAAGGAGATTATTAATTTGAACGTTTTTAAACAACTTTACTACAGCTTATTTTCCCCTAAGATGATGGCCAGATTCCGTTTTCAAAAGCTAGGCAAGCCAATATTGTACGTGTTTTTACTTATGTTCATTTCTTCTGTGCCAGTAGGAATTATGACGGCTCTATCCTTTACAAACGCTTATGAGGATCTCAAAACACATATGTCAGATCTACCAGAATTCACTTTAGAGGACGGATCTTTAACAAGTGAACAGTCTGAACCGCTTATTCGACAAAATGATGAAAATACTTTTATTTTTGATGCGACAGACCAGACAAAGCCTGATGATGTTGATCAATATGATTCCGTTATCGCATTCCTAAAAGATCGTGTAATCGTTGTAGATAGCGGTGCTAGACAGGAGTTTAATTACAGTAACTTTAGTTCGATGACTTTCACGAAGCAAGATGTTAATGAGCTAAGTAATAATCTGGACAACCTGCTCCCTATCTTTATTCCGTTACTGATATTCGTTATCTATTTGTTTCAAACCGGCCTTAAGTTTATAGGAGTTACCGTACTAGCTACAATTGGACTACTATTGAGAAGTATTACCGGAAGAAAAGCTTCTTATAAACAACTTTGGGTCTTATCTGTTTATTCAGTAACAATTCCAACGCTCTTCTTTGCGATTATGGCACTCATTAAAACAGCAGTCCCTTTAGGATTCCTACTTTATTGGATTGTGGCCATCATGCTACTTTATCTTACGATTAAAGAAATCCCGTTACCAAAAAAACGTGTAACGAACGAGCGAGCAAATGATTCAACAGAAGAAAAATTTTGATAATTTACTCAAATCCCTTGCTTTTCACTTTAAAGTGATGTAGATTATGAAAAAAGCGACACAATAAAATTCCATATATTTTCAATTCTTATCAAGAGAAGCAGAGGGACTGGCCCTATGAAGCTTCAGCAACCACCAGATATTTTCTGGTAAGGTGCTAACTCCAGCAAGTTGATTTCAACTTGGAAGATAAGAAGAAGAGCAACCAAAGTCTTCTTCTTATAGAGGGCTTTTTTTATTGCCCTTATTCAATGAAAAGGAGATTGATTATGTCGAATAAACAGTTAGAAACACTACTTGTCCAATTAGGTAATCATTCAGATACTAAAACCGGTGCGGTAAATCCTCCAGTGTACTTCTCCACATCGTATAGCCATGAAGGCATCGGTCAATCCACCGGATTCGATTATTCAAGAACCAAAAACCCGACACGATCCATTTTAGAATCCGCTATATCAGAACTCGAACATGGTGATCAGGGATTTGCTTTTAGTTCCGGAATGGCTGCGATTCAAGCAATCCTTGCCATATTCAAAAGCGGCGACCATATTCTCGTCTCAGATGATTTGTATGGTGGGACTTATCGATTATTTGCCCATGCTGAAAAACATTATGGTATCTCCTTCACATATTTTGATACACAAAGAAATGAACAACTTTCATCACTCCTAACTCACCGTACAAAAGCCATTTTTGTTGAAAATCCATCTAATCCATTAATGAAATTAACAGATCTTGAAAAAATTGCACGGATAACAGAAAACAGGGACCTATTATTTATTGTAGACAATACTTTGTTCACCCCTCTTCTACAAAACCCACTACTGCTTGGGGCGGATATCGTCGTGCATAGTGCCACTAAGTATTTAGGCGGTCATAATGATATTCTCGCAGGGCTTGTGGTTGCAAAAGGTGAGAATATTTGCGCTGAAATCCAACAATACCAAAACGGTGCAGGCGCTGTGCTTTCTCCTTTTGATTCCTGGTTATTAATGAGAGGCATGAAAACCTTGCCACTCAGAATGAAGCAGCATGAAGAGAATGCCAGAAAGATAACTGAATTTTTAACAAATCATGAAGCAATAACAGACGTTTTTTATCCAGATAAAGGTGGGATGCTTTCTTTCAGATTGCGCTCCGAAGAATGGGTAGATCTCTTTCTTAGAAAATTAACACTTGTCACATTTGCTGAAAGTCTTGGAGGGGTAGAAAGCTTTATCACATATCCTTCAACGCAAACTCATGCTGAGATACCAGAAGACATCAGACTTGAAAAAGGGGTGTGCAATCGACTGCTACGTTTCTCTGTTGGGATTGAAAACATTGATGACTTAATACAGGACCTGAATCAAGCATTGTCCATTTTTAAAGAGGAGGTTGTTCAAATTGACAAATACTGATTATACATTTCAAACAAAACTTCTTCATAACGATCACAAATTTGATAAAGCTACGGGAGCTGTTAGCGTCCCTATCCAACAGGCTTCTACATTTCATCAGATGGATTTTGACCAACCTGGAAAATACGATTACAGTCGTTCAGGCAACCCCACTCGCGAAGCGCTTGAAGAAACAATTGCCAATCTTGAAGGTGGGGTTAAGGGATTTGCGTTTGCTTCTGGGATGGCCGCTATCGCCACCTCGTTTATGCTCCTTTCACAAAACGATCACGTTCTTATATCTGAAGACGTCTACGGTGGGACGTATCGCATGATTCACGACGTTCTCGGGAGATTTGGAATTAAACATACTTTTGTAGACATGACAGATTTAAATGAAGTGGCGAGAGGTATTCAATCCAATACTAAAGTAATCTATATCGAAACGCCTTCTAATCCTTTACTGAAGGTAACTGACATTCAAGCCGTTGTTAAATTAGCTAAAGCGAATAATTGTTTAACATTTGTCGATAACACCTTTATGACACCTGCTCTACAACGTCCGTTAGACTTCGGAGCCGATATCGTATTGCATAGTGCTACGAAATTCATTTCAGGACATAGCGATGTCGTCGCTGGTCTTGCTGCCGTAAAAAGTGAGGAATTAGCGGAACAGCTTGCATTCCTGCAAAACTCGTTTGGATCGATTTTAAGCGCTCACGATTCCTGGTTAGTTCTCCGTGGCTTAAAAACATTGCATTGTCGGCTAGATCAATCGTCTAGATCTGCGTTTCGTCTTGCGCATGCTCTTACTAAAGAAAAGATGGTAGAAGAAGTCTTTTATCCAGGGCTTTCTTATCACCCTGGTCACTCCACTCATATTTATCAAGCCGCTGGTCCTGGTGCAGTTTTGTCCTTTCGGTTACCTGATGAAAATGCCGTGCGTCTATTCACAAAGCATGTTCAAATTCCTGTTTTCGCGGTAAGTCTTGGTGCCGTAGAATCAATTCTCTCCTATCCAGCTAGAATGTCACATGCTTCTATGCCTCCTATAGAACGAAGAAAACGAGGCATCACAGATGGATTATTGCGATTGTCTGTGGGACTTGAAAATCCTGATGATTTATTAAAAGATTTCAAAATTGGATTTGCAGCTATTAGAAAGCAATACTCCGCTTCCGAAGCGAGTGGTCAACTATGAGTTTCCTTAATAAATTAAAAAACAATATTCTAATCGGTGATGGCGCGATGGGAACACTTCTCTATTCATATGGGGTAGATCAATGTTTTGAAGAGTTAAACCTATCGCATCCAGAGCAAGTATTAAACATACACCGCGCATATGTAGAAGCAGGTTCAGACGTGATACAAACGAACACCTATGGAGCAAACTACAGTAAATTAGCGAGATATGGTCTTGAAGATCTTGTAAAAGAAATGAACACTGAAGCTGTTAAATTAGCTCGACAAGCAGCAAACAAAGCGACTTATGTATTTGGAACGATCGGTGGCATACGAGGAATCAATACTCAAAAGACTTCTCTTGATGAAATCAAACGTAGCTTTAGAGAACAGTTATACTGTCTTCTACTTGAGGGCGTTGACGGGATCTTACTCGAAACTTATTACGATCTTGAAGAAATTTCATCAGTCCTTGGGATTGCTCGAAAACAAACGAACCTCCCCATAATAGCTCAAGTTTCCATGCATGAACCCGGGGTTTTACAAAACGGGACCTCCCTTCCATCTGCTCTTAAACAATTAGAAAAGTCTGGAGCAGATGTGACAGGTGTTAATTGTAGACTAGGGCCATATCACATGATTCAAGCTTTTGAAGAGGTCCCCCTTTCAACTAGTTATCTCTCTGCTTATCCAAATGCAAGTTTACCTGACTATGAGGAGGGACGATTGGTTTACCCCACTGCCCCTGATTATTTTAAACAAAGTGCTGAATCTCTCCGCAAACAAGGTGTTCGATTAATTGGAGGATGTTGTGGTACAACACCAGAACATATTGCTGCTGTTTCAAAAGCTTTAAAGGGAACAAAACCTATTACTCATAAAAAAATAGAAGTAATAGCTAAAGAAGTCACACAAACCGAAAACAACATAGAACGTTTGCCCCACTTGCATGAAATTGCTCAAAAGCAACGTTCTGTTATCGTAGAGCTTGATCCGCCTAAGAAGCTAAATACAAAGAAGTATCTCCAAGGTACGAAGGCCCTACAAGAAGTCGGAGTAGATGCTATTACACTAGCTGATAATTCCCTTGCCTCACCTCGTATTTGCAATACAGCTATGGCATCAACTATTCAGTCACAATTTAATGTTCGCCCTCTCGTGCACATAGCTTGTAGAGACCGGAATATCATCGGATTACAATCGCATATAATGGGGCTTCATACACTGGGAATTAATCAGGTACTCGCTGTTACTGGAGATCCTACAAAAATAGGAGATTTTCCAGGTGCAACTTCTGTATATGACGTATCATCTTTCGACCTTATCCGGTTAATCAAACAATTCAACAACGGGTTATCTTATTCCGGTAAATCACTTGGGATGAAGACTTCCTTTTCGATCGCAGCAGCTTTTAACCCTAATGTTCGCCATCTTGATCGAGCTGTCGCAAGACTTGAGAAAAAACAGCAGTATGGGGCGGATTATTTTATTAGTCAGCCTATCTATAGCGAAGAACAATTAATCGAAGTACATGAAGCTACAAAACATTTAACGTGCCCTATTTACATCGGAATCATGCCGTTAACAAGCTATCGAAATGCCGAATTCCTGCATAATGAAGTACCAGGAATAAAATTATCTGATTCAATACGTAAGCGAATGTCCACAGCCACCGATGCCAGTGAGTCACAAAATGAAGGACTCGCCATCGCAAAGTCCTTAATTGATGCAGCATTCGATTTATTCAATGGCATTTATTTAATAACACCGTTTTTGCGCTACGAATTAACAGTAGAATTAACTCGTTACATTAAAGAAAAAACTCGTATTGAAGAAGAAAGGAAGATTCATAGTGGTCTACCCCTCATTTGAAGATCTACTTAAGAAGAGAATTCTTGTTCTTGATGGAGCCATGGGAACAATGATTCAACAGGCTAATCTTATGCCCGCTGATTTTGGTGGTGAAGATTTCGAAGGCTGCAACGAATACTTATCTTTAACAAGACCAGACCTTATCTCCTCAATACATGATGATTACTTAGCTTGTGGTGCTGATATTATTGAAACGAACACTTTCGGAGCGACCGATCTCGTACTCGACGAATATAATCTTGGCCATCTTGCTGAAAAGCTTAACTACACATCTGCCATTCTAGCAAAAGAAGCAGTTTCCAAAGTGACGACATTTGATAAGCCCCGTTTTGTAGCTGGTTCAATGGGGCCAACAACAAAAACATTATCTGTTACAGGTGGCACTACATTTGAAGCTCTATGCCGATCCTATCAATTACAAGCAAAAGGATTACTAGAAGGTGGCGTAGATCTCCTCCTTGTTGAAACAAGTCAGGATATGCTAAATGTTAAAGCCGCTTTTATTGGGATTTCAAAATCTTTTAAAGAAAGCAATCGTTCTGTTCCCCTTATCATTTCTGGTACTATCGAACCGATGGGAACAACTCTCGCAGGTCAAAGCATTGAAGCTTTTTATTTATCACTTGAACACATGAACCCAGCTGTTGTTGGTCTAAACTGTGCAACAGGACCAGAATTTATGAGAGATCACCTCCGATCTCTATCAGATCTTGCCACAACTTCTGTGAGTTGCTATCCAAATGCGGGTCTTCCAGATGAAGAGGGGCATTATCATGAAACGCCAGAAAGTTTGGCATTAAAAATTAGAGGATTTGCGGAAAAAGGATGGCTAAATGTAGTTGGCGGTTGTTGTGGAACGACACCTGCTCATATCAGAGCGATATCAGATTCTGTGAAGAATGTTCAGCCTAGAAAAGCACCTCACTCCCACCCGCACGCAATTTCAGGGATTGAGCCATTTATCTATGATGAAAACACAAGACCTGTTCTTGTCGGAGAGCGGACAAATGTGATTGGTTCACGGAAATTCAAACGTCTTATAGCTGAGGAGAAATTTGAAGAGGCTTCTGAAATAGCTCGCTCACAAGTAAAAAAAGGAGCGCAGGTTATCGATATTTGCCTAGCAAATCCTGACAGTGACGAACTTGCAGATATTGAGAATTTCATGAAATATGTTGTAAATAAAGTAAAAACCCCTCTTATCATTGACTCAACAGATGACGCGGTGATTGAAAAAGCCCTTTCTTATTCACAAGGAAAAGCGATCATCAACTCAATTAACCTCGAGGATGGAGAAGAACGATTTGAAGCTGTCACTCCTCTTATTCATAAATATGGCGCCGCCGTTGTAGTTGGCACTATTGATGAGTCAGGGATGGCGATAACAGCTGAACGTAAGCTCGAAGTTGCCAAACGCTCACATGAGCTACTCGTTTCTAAATACGGTCTCAAATCTTCAGATATCATTTTTGATCCACTTGTTTTTCCAATCGGAACAGGCGATGAACAATACATCGGCTCAGCTTCTGAAACAATTGAAGGGATAAAGCTTATTAAAGAAGCGCTCCCGGACTGTCAGACTATACTCGGAATTAGCAATGTATCATTTGGGCTTCCTCCTGTAGGGAGAGAAGTATTAAACGCTGCCTATTTGTACCACTGTACAAAAGCAGGATTAGATTACGCAATTGTGAACACTGAGAAATTAGAACGATACGCTTCCATTTCTGATAAAGAAGTTCGGCTTGCAGATGAACTTCTTTTCGAAACAAACGACATGACTCTTGCTGATTTTACAGCTTATTATCGTGGTAAAAAGAAAGAAAGCAAAGTACAAACGTCGAACCTCACGCTTCAAGAACGACTTAGTTTATATGTAGTAGAAGGAACAAAAGAAGGTTTGCTGCAGGATTTAGAAAAAGCCCTTAATGAATACAGTTCTCCACTTCAAATTATCAATGGACCTCTAATGAATGGGATGGCAGAGGTGGGTAAATTATTTAATGATAACCAATTAATTGTTGCTGAGGTACTCCAAAGTGCAGAGGTGATGAAAGCTTCCGTCGCTTTCCTCGAACCTCACATGGAAAAAGAAGATGCCTCCCATACCAAAGGGAAAGTATTATTAGCAACCGTTAAAGGCGATGTTCATGATATTGGTAAGAACCTAGTTGAAATAATATTAAGTAATAATGGTTTCGAGGTGGTTGACCTTGGAATCAAGGTTACCCCTACCGATCTTATTCATCAGATTCACGAGCAACAGCCAGATTTTGTTGGACTTTCAGGACTATTAGTGAAATCTGCCCAACAAATGGTTCTGACCGCTCAAGATATGAAGCAAGCTAAAATATCTATACCAATTATGGTAGGCGGTGCGGCTCTATCACGTAAATTTACCGATAATAAAATTTCAGCTGAGTATGATGGACCTGTTTTTTATGCAAAGGACGCAATGGAAGGACTATCGCTTTCCAATCGGCTAAGTAATGAAGAAGAAAAAAGAACTCTTATGGAAGAGCAATCTAAAAAAAGAGCTACTCAACCTGTCATAGAAAGGAAAACTAGCTCTAATAACGGAACGGCCGTTGCTGTTAAACCTGTTTCTAATGTAACGACTGATGTGCAGGTTTATCAGCCATACGATCTCGAGCCGCATATTTTAAGAAATTACTCTGTTGCACATATTGAGCCATATATAAATATGCAGATGTTAATTGGACATCACCTGGGTCTTAAAGGGAAGGTATCAAGACTATTAAAGGAAAAAAACGAGAAGGCTGTTCATTTAAAAGAAGTGGTTGACCAGCTGTTAACTCGAGCGAAAAAAGAAAATTGGATACAGCCCTCAGCGAAGTATCAATTCTTCCCAGCACAGTCCAATGGGAATGAAGTGATCATTTACTCTCCACATGATCATCAAACAGTTATTGAACGGTTTTCGTTTCCTCGTCAGCAAAAAGAACCTTTCTTATGTCTTGCTGACTACCTTCGTTCGGTATCAAGTGGTGAAATGGATTATGTTGGATTCTTTGCTGTTACAGCGGGAAGAGGAATTCGAGAACGTTCTCTAGAGTTAAAAAATAAAGGTGATTATTTGGAAAGTCATGCACTACAAGCATTAGCTCTAGAGACTGCTGAAGGTCTTGCTGAACACATTCATCAGTTGATGAGAGATAAATGGGGATTCCCAGACCCCACAGATTTCACTATGCAGAATCGATTTTCAGCAAAATATCAGGGTCAACGCTTTTCCTTTGGATACCCTGCTTGCCCCGAACTCGAAGATCAAAACAAGTTATTTGCACTCATTCATCCCCGAGACATTGGGATTGAATTAACGGATGGATGTATGATGGAGCCCGAAGCCTCTGTCACTGCAATGGTTTTCGCTCACCCAGAAGGAAGATACTTTAACGTTTTATAAGAAACAAAGAGGCTGGGACAAAACCCGGTAAATTAAAAAAAGAGTGGCCCGCGAACAACGTAGTTGTTCGCGGGCCACTCTTTTTATGTTTTTCATCTCATTTTAATAAGAAAATAAGGACACCATCTGATAAAATTAAAGTTACCACACAATAACCATCGGAGGTGCCCTTATGTTTAAAGAGTATAACATGAATCAAGTGATTTTACCTATGGATTTAGGAATGAAACTTCAAGAAAATGATATTGCCTATGCCGTTCACGACCTGGTCGAACAGATTCCAGATGAAGCTTTCTCACGTTTTTTACGCGATACAGGATGTCCCTCTTATCATCCACGTATGATGATGAAAGTGATTCTATGTGCGTACACGCAATCGGTTTTTTCAGGAAGAAAGATTGAAGCCCTTCTTTACGATAGCGTTCGCATGATGTGGTTGTCTCAAGGTTATGAACCGAGTTACCGTACGATCAATCGCTTCCGTGTCCATCCCGAAGCTATGGAGCTTCTTCGCGAGTGCTTCGTTCAGTTTCGATGTCATTTGGTTAAAGAAGAGGCGATTGATCAGGAAGCGATTTTTATTGATGGAACCAAAATTGAGGCGAACGCCAATAAATTTACGTTTGTTTGGCGCAAGTCTGTTGAAAGGTATAGTGCCAGTCTGATCGAAAAATCGAACCAAATGTATGATGAGTTGGTTGAAAACGAAATTATTCCTGAGATCAAGCGAGAAAATCCGGAACAACTCTCCATTGAAGAGCTTTTAAAAATCGAAGAAAAGCTGGAAGATAAGGTGGAGGAATTGAGTGAGAAGATTGACGCCAGTGAAGAGGTAAACGAGCGAAAAAAACTTCGGTCCGAGCGAAAAGGGCCGAAGCAATCCCTCAAGCAGTTGAAAGATATCGTAGGGCGCAAACAGAAATACGAGACCGACATGGCCATTTTCGAAGAACGCAACAGTTATTCGAAGACTGATCACGATGCCACTTTCATGCGCATGAAAGAAGATCACATGAAAAACGGTCAATTAAAAGCTGGTTACAATCTCCAAATTGCGACAGAAGGACAATATACGCTCGCTTACGATATCTTTCCAAACCCGACGGATACACGTACATTACGTCCCTTTCTCGACCATATCGAGAACGACTTTTTTACACTCCCTGACTATATCGTCGCCGATGCCGGTTATGGAAGCGAAGAAAATTATAAGGATGTTTTGAAGAATCGTGAGCGCAAGCCACTGATAACATACAGTACCTATCGCACCGAGAAAAAGAAGCGTTTCAAGCAGAATGAATTCAACACAGCCAACTGGGCCTACAACGAGGAAAGGGATTCGTTCATATGTCCGAACGGACAACAGTTGATGTTCCGTCACCTCTCTCATCGAACCGATCGTGGAGGTTTCACACGGGAATTCAGGGTTTATGAATGTGATGACTGTTCAGATTGTCCTCTTCGTTCGCAGTGTACCAAAGCGCAGGAAGGGAACAATCGCAAGATCTATTATAATGCCCAATGGGAAGAGCAAAAGAAAATCATTCGAGAACTGCTTTCAGAAGAAAAAACGGGAAAAATCTACGGTCAACGGAAAATTGACGTAGAACCAGTTTTTGGATTTCTGAAGGCTAATTTGGGTTTTACTCGAATGTCCGTTAGGGGCAAAGAAAAAGTCAAAAATGAATTAGGCTTTGCGCTCATGGCGGTGAACTTGAGAAAGTACACCGCCATGATTACCGACAAAGCTAAAAAGAATAGGAACAAACACGCCAAAAAAGGTCCCGTTCATCAAAAACCGATGAACGGGACCTTTTTTTCAGTAATTTAGGCTATTTATGTCCCAGCCTCTTCTTATCTTATGGTAATTTTAGGATCGCTTCAAATGTATCATTGATGATCTTGAAACAGAAAAATAGTCTAAGCGAATCAATAGCATGTGATTATAGAAATGTCTTATTCATAGCTTTTTCTAAAATGTCCTTCTTTTCACTTTCACACATGTTATTGCTCTTTATTTCCAGCCTTTTCTTATATAAACTCTCTACATACTGTCCATATGACTGGTCATATTGCAACGAAAGGTCATCTCGAATTTTCTTTGCGAGCAACGGACTTGCTCCACCTGTGACAACAGATATCACTAATCTTCCTCGCCTCAACGTTGCAGGTAGAGACACGTTACCTCTGTCAGCCTGATGTGATGCATTAACTAGCTGATTATCTTCGGCATGTTTGACAACAAATTCATTCACTTCATACGAATTGGTCGCTACAATAATTAAAAACGCATTATGTATATCACACTCCCTAACTGCGCGTTCCACGAGGGTAATATTGTCAGAATCCACATATTTCTTAATATCACTGTGAATATCAGGGCTTACTACTTTTAGATTCGCACCGCAACCAAGTAGACCTTTGAGCTTCCTAAGCGCTATACGCCCCCCTCCAACAATGACAACTTTTTTTCCTACCAGGTTAAGGGTAACCGGATATTCCCTCATACCTTTACCTCCATCTCATATGCTTCTATTACTCTTTCTTTCAATACATCTTTCAAAAATTCATGGTAGCCGAGGTAATGACAAAGATAGAAATCTGGACCATCTCCATCTAACCTACTTATTTTATGTTCCATTTCTCTCATTAGAACACCTGTAAATAAAAGATAAGGAATGACAAAGATCTGACTATTAGTGCCGTTTTTAGCGTGTTTAATTCCTTCATCAAAGGTTGGAGTTGCAGCTGCAAGATAGCACACAGAGACCTTTTTAAATCTCATCTTTTCAAGGATTCGCCTTGCGATTCGATCTAAATCTCTTATTATATCAGGATCACTACTTCCTCTCCCTACAAGTAGAGCACTTGCATCTTGTTGAATGGAAACTCCTGTCTCCCTAACTCTTTCTTCTATAATAGAGATCAACTTATCGTGTACTCCTAAAGGACATCCCATGTGAACAGTTATCGATGGAAATTCTCCAGAGACGCGCTCTACTTCGTTTGGAATGTCCTTCTTTACATGAGTTGCTGCAAGTAATAAGACGGGTACTACCACAATTTCTTTCGCACCTTGTTGTACACATGTTGATATACCTTGATAAATATCGGGCTTCGAAAGCTCAAGAAAACATGTCTCTTGTATTGGATACCCAAGTTCTTTTTTACACTTCTCAACAAATTCTACCGCTTGATTTCTTCCTTCTTTCACGCGACTACCGTGACATATATATAGAACGGCTTTCACTATCCACCACCTCCTATAAGGCGCTAACGACCGACTTAGTGCTTTGTTCATCTCGTGACATTTTCTCAAACCAATTCAGTTTCGACCTTAGGTTTACCACTTCACCCACGATAATCATGCTTGGGTTTTGCACTCCTGCTTTCTTTACATCTTCTGTTATTGTCTCAAGGGTACCCGTTACCGTTTGTTGCGTTTGTGTTGTTCCCCAGTGAACAAGCGCAACAGGAGTTTCTTTAT
Organism: Anaerobacillus sp. QJM3NY_17; assembly: GCF_056173665.1. Lineage (NCBI taxonomy): Bacteria > Bacillati > Bacillota > Bacilli > Caryophanales > Bacillaceae > Anaerobacillus > Anaerobacillus sp. QJM3NY_17. The sequence continues at coordinate 2,771,065 of NZ_CM149685.1, forward strand.
TTCTTCCATATTTTCGAAGCATCGAGCAAATATAAGGTAGATTTTTCACTCCCATATAAATGGCGAGTGTATCTATACCTTTGGCGAGACTCTCCCAGCGTAATTCTTCTTCTTCGCCTTCTTTACGATGACCAGTTACAAATGCAAATGTTGAACTTAGTTCACGATGTGTTACTGGAATGCCTGCATACATAGGGGCAGCAATACCAGAAGTAATTCCTGGAACGATTTCAAAGGGGATTCCATGGTTTGAAAGGACTTCGGCTTCTTCACCACCTCGACCATAAACAAAAGGGTCTCCTCCTTTTAACCTTGTGACCACTTTCCCTTTAAGTGCATGCTTTACGAGAAAACGATTTATGGTTTCCTGTTTTAGCGTGTGGTAATCAGGTAACTTACCGCAGTAAATTAACTCGACTCCTTCTTTTGCGTAATCGAGAAGGTCTTGATTGATTAAGCGATCATAGAGGATCACATCTGCCTGCTCAATACACTTTACGCCTTTCACTGTAATTAAGTCGATGTCTCCTGGTCCTGCGCCAACTAGATAAACTTTCCCCATCTGATTTCCTCCTCCACGAGATGATTTTATTCTTAAAAATCACTTAAGATCAAAAGTTATTGATTTATAATCAACCCTTGCTTTACTAAATAGGACATCACTTTATCAGCACATTCTTCTCTTGAGTCGTTATAGGTATCAATGGTGATTTCGGGATTGATCGGTTCTTCGTAAGGAGATGATACGCCTGTGAAGTGAGGAATCTCGCCACTACGAGCTTTTTTGTATAATCCTTTAGGATCTCGACTCTCACACTCATTTATTGGACATTTCACATATACCTCAATAAATTCACCTTGTTGCAGAAGTTCACGTACTACTTGTCTATCACTATTGAACGGGGAAATAAATGCAGTGATTGCGAATTGACCGCTATCAACTAGTAGTTTAGACACCTCCCCAATACGTCTAATATTTTCCTTGCGATCTTCTTCTCGAAAACCAAGATCCTTATTTAAACCCTGACGGATATTATCTCCGTCTAGTACATAACTTTGGACGTTTAATTCATGAAGCTTCCTTGAAACATCATTTGCCAGCGTTGATTTCCCGGAACCAGACAAACCTGTAAAGAAGAGTACTGCACTTTTATGCTGATTCCTCTGCTGCCTCATTTCTTTTGTTATCACTGTATCGTGCCAGGTTAAGTTATTGTTCACTGTCATCTCAAATCTCCCCCTTATGCGTTCACTGTCTTCTCACTCATCCCTTTAATTAATACCTCCACTACCTCAGGACGACTGAATGTTGCTGGAGGCTGCTCCCCATTTCGTAAAAGGGCACGTACTTTAGTACCTGATAAAATGACGTGATGTTCTTTTCCATGAGGGCACGTTTTGGCCGAAGCCATGCTATCGCACTTCTCGCAGTAGAAACTGTGTTCAAAAAAGAGTGGTGTAATTCCTAATTCCTCGCTTGTAAATTGACTAAAGATTCTCTGGGCATCATAAGTGCCATAGTAATCACCTACTCCGGCATGATCTCTCCCCACAATAAAATGTGTGCATCCAAAGTTTTTTCGAACAAGCGCATGAAAGATTGCCTCTCTTGGCCCTGCATAGCGCATAGCAGCAGGAAAGACACCAAGGTGCACACGATCTTCAGGGTAATAGTTCTTAAGTAGAACTTCATAACTTTCCATTCGAATTTCTGCTGGTATATCATCTGATTTGGTTTCACCTACAAGAGGATTCAAGAACAAGCCATCCACTGTTTCAAGTGCGGTCTTTTGAATATACTCGTGCGCTCGATGAACCGGATTTCTTGTTTGAAATCCTACAACTTTCTTCCAGCCCTGACGTTCAAAATACTCTCTTGTTTCAGATGGATCATAATGATAGCGGTCAAACTTGCCTTTTTCGGTTCTTTTAATAAGCGTAATTGGTCCACCAATGTAAACATCTGGTCTATCGTAAACTTTTTTCACTCCTGGATGTTCACTGTCCTCTGTTAAATACACGTGGCGCCCCTCCACTCCCTTATCAGGAGTATATTTGGATTCCACTTCTATTGTGCCGTACACAGTCCCATTATTAGTTAACTTCACTTTATCACCAATTGCGATCTCAGCAGCTCGTTCGTGCGTAACTGGCAACGTAATAGGAATGCTCCATGGCAACCCACTTTCTAATTTGAGGTGATGAACGACTGACGTATACTCATTTTCATTAAGAAAACCAGTTAACGGACTATACGCTCCTGTTCCGATTAATTCCAGATCACTTAACGCAGTAGCGTCTAACTCAATTTCTTGAATAATCCCATCAATTTCAGTATTAGGTTTGTAACGGTTAATCAATGTTCCTCCATGCGCGTTAATTGTTGCCATCTTAATCCCTCCAAATTGAATTTATTATAAGCTTCCTTCGTCTTGTAATGTTCTCTTTTGAGAGCGAATCGATCGAATTAAACTTCCTGACCCAAGCGTCGCTAGAATAACGCTGCCAATTGCAATTAATGTATATAAATCACTTTCTAAAAAAAGTTTGATCATACTATAAGAAATAACTAAAGAAAAAACCGGTGAAACTGCCCAAACTTTAATCATTCGCGTAATGACATCTTTCTGCCAAAGCTGAAATCCATCTTTAGCAGTTCCGATACCAATGATCGATGAGGTGGTAATCTGGGTAAGCGGCACCGGAATCCCAAATAAGGAAGCTCCAATCACAAGTCCAGCGCTCGTACCTGATATAGCACAACCTTCACCAAGTGAAAATTTTGTGATGCGATAACCATTCGTTTCAATGACACGTTTACCAAAAACTAAAGCACCTAAAGCAACAAAAGCTCCCCCAAAAAATGCGCCGTGAGAAAGGGATAAAACTCCCGCTCCAACTAGCGGTCCAATCGCATTTGCGACGTTATTCATTCCCGCTGAAAAGGCTTCTAGAAAACCGGCTACAATTAAAAAAATGGTGAGTGGCTTTTGCCACTTTGAAGTAAGATTGATTCTTTGTTTTAAAAGACCAAAAATTTTCCCAACACTGAGAGCTGTCGCAAAAGCAATAACCGGTATAACGATCCACAACAACATAATGAACATCACATTCTGAAAGTACAAAGCACGGTAAGCAATACCAACTCCTACCACTGCGCCCACAGTAACTTCACTTGTTGATAATGGAATCCCCATCATATTTGCTAGAAAGAGCGCTGTTGTAGCTGAAATAAAAATAATCAAGATAACCTTTAGACTGAGTACGGAAGAAGGTATAATGCCACTCCCCATTGTTTTAATAACATTACCTCCACCTAATGTGGCACCACCAACAATCCCAATCGCACAAACACTCAGTGCTACGCTTCTTCTTTTAATCGCTCCAGCCCCGTAAGCCACTCCCATCGATGCCGCAGCTCCACTAGCCCCAATATTCATAGCAAAAAAGAGAGCCACTGTAATAACTAGGGTTGTCATGACCGTCACCGATTTGGTGCTGAATCAAAATGCAAGCCGCATTCCGTTTTTTCCTGATTTGCCCATCTCCCAGCTCTAGAATCACTACCTTCCAATACTCTTTCAGTGCATACCGCACATCCTATACTTGGGTACCCTTTATCATGAAGAGGATTGTATGGTAAATCCTTTTCGTACACGTACCTCCAAACATCTTTCCATGTCCAATGAATAAGTGGACAAACCTTAATCGACTGAAACTTATCATCTCTATTGAAATAATTTGTCTTTTGTCTGAGTGGCGACTGCTCTCTCCTTAAACCTGAGATCCATGCACTTACATGATCTAATTCTTCATGCAATGGTATGATTTTCCTCAAGTTGCAGCACTGTCCCGGGTCTCGCTCCCATAGAGCATCCCCTTTACTTAATGCCTGTTCTTCGACCGACTCCTTTGGTTGCTTTAACTTAATATTTAGAGATGGATATTTAGCTTTCACTTTATTAATTAGCTCATAAGTCTCATCAAAATGGAGACCTGTATCCAGAAAAACAATCTTCGCGTTCTGGTTTACCCGGGAAATCAAATCAATTAGAACGACACCCTCAACACCGAAACTACAAGCATATACAATATCATCTTGGTATATTTGATACGCCCACTCCAGAACTTCAAGAGCCCCTTTCGTTTCTGATTCAACGTCGAATTCAGGTTCCTTACCCGACCAATTATTATAGAACCAATTCATTTCTAACCCTCCCAATTCCGATCAAGGAAATATATTTAAAAGTTTAAAAAAAGAGGCGGTTCTAACCTTTAGGGTTAGAACCGCCTCTAGTTTCTCTAGTCAGCGCCAATATTAAAGTCGTTCTTTTTCTTTTCTTTCAAGTTGAACAACTTTCCCATCTTGAACAACAAGCGTAATTGACCCAAATTTTAACGAACTTAGCATTCGTTCTATACGTACAGCAACGTCTGAAAAATTCTGGTCTTTCGTTCCCATCATGCAACCTCCCTTAGTCGTAATAATCATGAGGAGAAGCTTATAAATGAAAAAAGCCTTCCCAAATTGGAAAGACAGATCAGGTTACCTTAATTCACCTTATCTTCCAAAATGGACTCCATTTTGCTGGAAGTAGCACCTTGCCAATCAGGCAGGTTGCTGGACGTCAACGGGCCAGTCCCTCGGTCTCTCTTGATAAGTTATTTTCTAAATCTTAACTATTATCTAACAATATGTCAACCCTAGTTTAGAGATCGGGATAAAGGGATTAGAAAAGAATATGAAAAAAACCCCGAATCTATGACTCGGGGACCATTTTTAAATTGGATGACGTTTACTTTCTTCTTTTTTCTCTTCTATTAAGATACGCGTACCATCTACAGACGTAATAACTACTGCCGTATCCTTGTCGATCCAACTTCCAACAGAAATGGCGCTGTACTTTTTCTCATTGACTTGTATTGTTCCACTTGGTCGAAATGGAGTAATTGTCATAGCCGATTCTCCAACTAAATTCTTATACTCAGCGTTCATGGAATTATACCCCATTTCACTGCTTAACCGATCCTTTAACGTCATTTTCGTCCACATAGAACGTGCGGGGAAAACACGCAAAAACAGGAATGAAGCAGCCGTACCAATTAAAAAACCACTAGAAACGAGAAGGCCATAAAGGAAAGTCGGAGAAGGAATGGCTACGGCTGTAACCATCATAATTAATCCAATCAAACCAAATGTACCATCATTGAGTAATTTCCCATCAAGAATAACTAAGCCTAAACCAACAGCAAACACAAGTCCCATCCAGAGAATTGATGATAAAGAAGTAAGATGGAAACTAAAATAAAATGTGAGCAATAGTATTCCGATCAATCCAAAAATACCTTTTACACGGACAAGTAACTCAGCAAACAAGAATAGCACGCTAAGTAAAACGATAAGAAAGCCAACTGCTGGCAAAGATAGAATCTCCATCCTCGCTCCCTCCTTTTCCTTCTTCTCTTATACGTTCAAAAGGGAAGAAAGTTTCAGTCACTTGTCACCTTACGATTGAAATACCCCTTTTATTCCATCAATAATCGCAATAAAGAAATCAATGATTTTTTGAATAAATGACTGTGTCTCGTCTTTATTTAAAAACTCGTCCAGGTTTTCTCTCGCGTTCTGCAACTGACTCTTCATTTGATCCCAATCAATATCAAGATTTTTCATTCGATTAAACAGTGCAACAAGACCATCCAACTCATCTTGAGTCAATTCAATACCTGAATCGTTAGCAATTTGTTTAATAACTGTTCTTAAATCATCTTCCGTCTCAGGTGGGTTTGTAGCAATTTCATCCTTAATCTTAGTCATTAGCTCTGTTGCTTTATCTGCGCCAATACTATCGCTCAATTTTGCAGTAGTGACAAGCTCTTCATTTGCTACTTGTTTTTGCTCCTCAGGTATCACTTCATCTGTGCTTAACTCATAAGCTTTGATTAAACCAGTTAATGCAGCCGTACCTGAAACCTCCATTGGTGCTGTCACATAAACATCAGCATCTTTTACTCCAGCTGTTATTAAAGCATTTGCGTACATTTCATCTGTTACCCAATTAATATTTTTTGTGTCAACGCTTAAACCAGCATCTTTTTCACCAATGGTTATGGAAGAAGAAGATAAGGCGCGGGTACCGATTAGCGCTTTACTTATATAATTCCCAAGATATTTATGCTCTTCTTCATTTGATACCGTTACCGTCATTGCATTTTCCGGAGCTTCCATTTCATCAACTAGCTTCTGTTTTTGCTCTTCAGATAGATCTTCACCAAGTGTAACGATGACATCCCCGACGCTCGCATCCGCTTGTGCCACCATAGGAATAATAGACATCATTAACACCATCGACAATAAAAACGGCAATCCTTTTTTAAGCATGTTTTTTGTCTCCTTTTAACGTGAGGCTCTAATGAAGAGTAACTCAGTTAATCTCCCCATCTCTTAGTATTCTACTCGACACTCGATCGAAAGAAAAGATAATTCACTAGGAAATCTGTCATATCATGGAAGGACAAGCATATCGTAGTACAAAGGAAATCATTCTGAAGGAGTTGCGAGAGATGCGAAAACTATTGTTAAGTTCCCTATTTCTGCTTGTCCTTCATACAACTTATTATGATTTAACAACAGGAACTCTTACAAATAACAGAGCTATTTCAGAAGTATCAGAAGCAGTCGAAGTGGGGTCACCTGAAAAAAACTCTCCCTATGTGGTTTATAAAATAAATGCTGGCGATACTGTTCTTTCTTTAGTAGAAAAAGCGAACGGCTCAATACCGGTTCCGATTGAAACGGTCGTTCACGATTTTGAAACATTAAATAAAATTCATCCAACTCTTATACAAATTGGGGAAGAATATAGGATACCAACTTATGACCAAACATCTGCTCAATGATTATTTCTTGTCAATAGCTCTCTAAAGTTGCTACAATGGGATAGTATTACAGATGAGTCTTATTCCCTACAAGGGAGTATATAAAAGCGATCTAAATCATGAGGTAAGCAATCCTACATGTAAAAGGAGCGATTTTCGCATGAATGAAATTACCCACCGTAGTCAAACTAGACCTGTTAAAGTAGGTCCTTTAACAATAGGCGGTAACGATGAAGTTATTATTCAAAGTATGACAACAACCAAAACTCACGATGTGGAAGCAACAGTTGCTGAAATCAATCGTCTTGAAGAAGCTGGTTGTCAGATTGTACGAGTAGCTTGTCCAGATGACAGGGCAGCAGATGCAATCCCTGAAATCAAAAAGAGGATTAATATCCCTCTTGTCGTTGATATTCACTTTAATTATAAGCTAGCACTAAAAGCCATTGAAGGTGGAGCAGACAAGATACGTATTAACCCTGGTAATATTGGACGGCGCGAAAAAGTGGAAGCTGTCGTAAAAGCAGCCAAAGCAAAAGGCATTCCGATTCGCATTGGCGTTAATGCTGGTTCACTTGAGCGAAAAATCCTTGAAAAATACGGCTATCCTACAGCTGAGGGAATGCTAGAAAGTGCCCTCCACCATATCAAAATTCTTGAAGACCTTGATTTCTACGATATCATCGTCTCCATGAAAGCTTCCGATGTTAACCTTGCAACTGAAGCATATGAACTGGCAGCACGTTCTTTTAATTACCCACTGCATCTCGGAATTACAGAGTCAGGCACTCTATTTGCAGGTACAGTTAAAAGCGCAGCCGGTCTTGGTGTTATTCTTTCAAAAGGAATCGGAAATACGGCACGTATTTCTCTTAGTGCGGATCCGGTTGAAGAAGTAAAAGTAGCTAGAGAGCTTCTTAAATCATTTGGACTTGCAGCGAATGCAGCCACATTAATTTCTTGTCCAACTTGTGGTCGTATCGAAATTGACCTTATTTCAATCGCAAATGAAGTCGAAGAGTACATTTCAACAATCAAAGCACCTATTAAAGTAGCCGTGCTTGGATGCGCAGTGAACGGTCCAGGTGAAGCGCGTGAAGCTGATATCGGTATTGCAGGTGCACGTGGTGAAGGTCTCCTCTTCCGACATGGTGAAATTATCCGTAAAGTTCCTGAGGAAACCATGGTAGAAGAGTTGAAAAAAGAAGTCGACAAAATAGCAGAAGAACATTACAAGAAAATGGCAGAAGAAAAAGAGAAAGCTGAAGCTAACTCTTAATTCTTTTTCTTGATCAAAGAAGAAAAGCCAGGCACTTTAAAAGTGCCTGGCTTTTCTATTAAGGTTTTCAACTAAAAGAACGGTGCGAAGAATAAGCTGATGATCATTGAAGCGGCACCAACACCAATCGCCCATGATCCGAGCGTTGTTAGTCCCTTTCTCCTAGCAACAAATCCTACGACGATTCCCGCTGCTCCAAGAATGACGGGAAGTATAAACAAGGAAATAACCGATAAAGCAAGAGCAGCTACACCCACTCCCACTCCTGTTCGATCCTGTTCTTGTCTTTTAGCTTCAAAGTGTTCATGATGCTCCTCAGCAGTTGGACGTTCATTTTCAGGCGACTGTAAATAAGGACGGTCTAATACACCAGGGGCTACTTCAGCTGCAGCTTCCTCAAGATATTCCTCTTCCGATTCGCTGCGAACTTCGCGCTCCTCGATAAAGTCCAGATCGTCATCATGTCTGTCTTCTGTCATATACATCCCTCACTTTACCTTGTTGTGGAGCATGATTAGTATTTGTCAGTGAGTGTAAGAATATGTTCGTTCAATCAGTAAGATAATCCCAATTCCTTCTTATTGCCTTTCTTTTCTATGATATGATGAAAAGAGAGCAAATCAAAAAGGAGTTTTATTATGACGATCAAAAGACTAGGACTTGATATTGATGGAACTGTAACAAGTCCTAAAACCTTTCTTCCTTATTTAAATTCTTCATTTAATAAACAATTATCCTTACATGATATTACACAGTACAATCTTGCTAACCTTCTCGGCATTCCTCAAAAAGAGTTTTTTGAGTGGTTAAAAATAAATGAAGAGAAAATTTACGCAAATGCCCTTATCGCAGATCAAGCTCATCCTATACTAGAAGAATGGAAAGTGGATTATGAACTTTTCTACATTAGTGCAAGAGGGGATCATTTACTCAACACAACAAAAGACTGGTTTACATCAAATGCCGTCCCTTATCATCACATCGAACTTATTGGAAAACATGATAAAATTGATTCCATTAAAGAACATAGCGTTGACGTTTTTTTTGAGGATAAATACGATAATGCATGTGCGATTGCAGAGGAATGTGAGATCCCAGTGATCCTTTTTGACACTCCATACAACCAGGGAACAGTGCCTTCTAATGTATCTCGATTGGAAACCTGGCCAGAAGCTCAACAGTGGCTTAAGCACCATAATAAAAGCGGAAGAGCATAACTATGCTCTTCCGCTTTTAGGCATATGCCTGACATGCACCACAACGACCGTACACTTCAAATTTATGTCCTGTTACTTCAAACTCAGAGTCCCCTACTGGGATGTTCTCCATTGGACATGATTCTATTTGGCGAGTTTTACCGCAATCCAGACAAATGAGATGATGATGATGCGTATTCGTTGAACAGCTAAGACGATAGCGCTTTTCACCGTTCCATTCTGTCTCCTCTAATATCGTTAAATCCGCAAACAGAGTTAAATTTCTGTAAATCGTATCAACACTCATCCCGGGATAGCTTTCTTGCATATGGTTCAGCACATCTCTTGCTGAAAGATACCTCTTTTCTTTGGCGAAAAGAGTGACGAGATCCTCCCGTTTTTCAGTGTATTTATAACCTTCATCCTTTAAAATACGCAATGCTGTAGAGACATTCATATATCCACCTCATTATGTTAAGATTTCCACTGTTTTAATCTTTTGAATAGAAGAACGAACAACAAGATCAACGCTGATAGAATAACAATTGTTCCACCAGGGGCAATATCTAGATAATATGCCAGAACCAGTCCACCAAGCACCGCAACTTCTCCCAAAATAATGGAGTATGCGATTGTTTGCTTAAATCCTCTAGCAATTCGAATACTTGCAGCAACAGGAAGCGTCATAAGCGCCGAAACGAGTAGTACACCTACAATCTGCATCGAAACGGCAATCACGAACGCGACAAGTAAAATAAAAATGAAATGAATCCACTTTCCTCTAACGCCTGATACGATTGCTTGCTCTTCATCGAATGAGAGAAAAAATAGTTCTTTGTATAATAAAATCACAACAAGTACGACAATAATCGTTATCACTGCCACAGCCATTAAGTCACTTCGACTAATGGCAATGACGCTTCCGAATAAATAATTAAATAGATCAGAATTGAATCCATCTGCTAATGATAAGAATACGACCCCAAGTCCAATCCCCCCAGATAAAGTAATGGGGATCGCTAGCTCTTCAAAATGCTTGTACACTTTTCGCAGTTGCTCAATAAATAACGAACCCGCTGCTGAAAATCCCATTCCCATATAAACAGGATTAACGCCCTGCCAGAATGTAAAATACTTACCTAGAAGTAAACTAGCAGCTATTCCTGCCAAAGTAATATGTGATAAAGCATCCGCTATTAACGCCTGTCTTCTAACAACAATAAACACTCCAAGTAGCGGCGCAATAATTCCAATTAATATGCCAGCCAAAAAAGCGTTTTGCAAAAACTCAAATTTCCATAAAGCTTCTATCATTTTCTAAATGCCTCCGTGATCATGGTCGTGACTTAGAACGTGAACATGATGGCCATAAAATCCAGATAGTTCACGATCATTAAACTGTTCAAATTCATTTGTTTCACCATGAAAGTGAAGGGTTTTATTCAAACATGCCACGTGCGTTACTTTATCCGTAATCGTACCGATATCATGTGTTACAAGAAGCAAGGTAATGCCATTCTCCTGATTAAGCTTACCAAGAAGTTCATAGAAATCACTCGTTGAATTAGCATCTACCCCCACCGTAGGTTCATCAAGAATAAGAATTTCTGGTTTACTGACAAGCGCTCTTGCAATAAACACTCTCTGCTGCTGTCCACCAGAAAGTTCTCCAATATTACTTGATGCATAATCACTCATTCCTACTTGTTTGAGGGTCTCCATAACTGCTTTTCGATGCGCTGCTTTCATAAATTTGAATAATCCAAGTTTACTCGCTAATCCCATCGAAACGACTTCAAATACAGAAGCAGGAAATCCTGAATTAAAACTATTTGCTTTCTGAGAGACATAACCGATTTTGCTCCACTCATGAAACTTATTCATCTTCTTGCCGAATATATTCACTTGTCCCTTTTGAGGCTTCAATAGTCCAAATATGATTTTAATTAAAGTTGATTTACCTGAACCATTCGGACCTACAAGTCCTACAAAGGCTCCACTAGGAATAGAAAAAGTAATGTCTTCAAGAACATATCCATCCCCATAATGAAAAGAGATATTCTGAAGATCAATGATATTTTGAGAAGTTGCCATAAATAAAACCTTCCATCTATAAGAATCATTACGATTTACATTATGTAGTATACCTTACATGATGAACATTTGTAAATTTCCTTGATGATATTCTATCTCAGATAACTTATTGTAGTCGCCCCCCGTAATTTGATTGGTCATAAATCGTATAGGAAGTTCCTCAATAACATTTAATGGCCACAGCTTTCAGACTTGTAAGCTGTGGCCATCTTTACGCTTCTTCGGAGAAAGAAACGAAGGTGCTTTTAAGCTGTGTTTACATTTCATGAAGGCTAGCCATCTCCTGAATCTCTTCTGAATAGCTACTTTTCGGTGTTCCTTTTTCTGCTACATAAGCCTTCAATCCGCCGATGCCTCGGTTATAAGCTGTCAGAGCTTCATCCCAATTCTCATATTTTTCATAAAGATAATCAAGATAGGTGACGGAAAGTGTTATTGAAAAATAAGGGTCAAATAGCTTGTCCTCTGAATAATCAATCTCCGCCATATCGGCAATCCATGGAGCCGTATTTGTCATGAATTGAGCCATCCCATAAGCATGCCCATACTTTGTTTCTGGCCCAATGAGTTCAGGGTCAAACGTATTTCCTGTCTCAACTTTCAGAAGCTCATAAACGATTGTAGGATCAATATCTTCTTTCATAGCCTGATACGTTAAGAACAATCCCCACTTCTTACTAAACTTCCCCTCACTATCTTGATAGAACTGTTCAGAGTAAGCTTTCGCCTGCTTCCACTCTTCTACACTTACTGAGTTTGGGTCAAGTGAGTAACCCGTTTCTTTTTCTAATTTACTAATAGCTGTCTGTGTTTTCATCTGATCATTCTGGGATGATTTCTGATTCAATTCACCGACAGTTGTTTCAGCATCGGCAACCTGCTCATTAAATAGATGAGATTGTACAAGGACTAGTGCTAGAACAAGTGTTAGAACAATTACAGTGATCATAGACAGAGGTTTTTTGATATTGTTTTGAATAAAATTAATAGTGTTGCACTCCTTTTCAACTGGTATTAATAAAGCTGAAGAGCACCAGTTAAGGTAATACCCTATCATCTTTTTCTCAAACCTTTCTACTATTTTGCTCATAAATCATTACAATTTCATAAGAAAAAAGACCCCCGGTATAGGAAGTCTAATGAATTGGAGATTTGAACTTCGCCCCTCTTGTTTCTTGAGTATTCATAATTGTAATAAATGCATGAGGGTCAATGTCGTAGATCACACTTTTTAGTTTCGTCACCTCTAACCTTGTTATAACTACATATATAACTTCTTTCTCCTCGTCAGTATAACCACCTTTACCAACGAGTTTTGTCGTTCCTCTACCAAGTCGATCTAAAATAGCATTCGAAATTTCCTCGTATAAATCCGAGACAATCAATACAGCTTTCGTTTCATCAAGACCTTGAATCACCGTATCAATTGTCTTAAAAGCGATATAATACGCCATTACAGAATACATCGCATTCTCCCAACTGAAAACAAATCCAGCCCACGTAAAAATAAATATGTTTGTAAACATAACAAACTCGCCAATTGAAAAAGGAATTTTTTTCGTTAACAAAATCCCTAATATTTCAGTTCCATCCATTGAACCGCCATGTCTAATCACCAATCCAACGCCTAGTCCTAATGTCAATCCGCCAAAAACCGTACCAAGAATAGGTTCCGTTGTAAATGGATCTGTATGGTGAAGAAAGGTTTCGAATGTAGCAAGCCCGATAATCCCGAATAATGTTGAAAAGGCAAACGTCTTACCAATTTGCTTATAACCATAATACATAAATGGAAGATTTAACACGACAACCAGAATAGCAAAATTAAATGCTGTGAGGTGATCTAAAATAAGGGATATCCCTATAATTCCACCGTCAATCAACTGATTTGGAACTAAAAATAATTCAATGGCTGCGGCAGCGAGAAAAGCGCCAATCATAATCATAAAAAGTCTATAAATTAAATGCGTTTTACTTTCTTTCCTATGCTGTTTTTTCTCCATGGGACCCTCCAAAGTATGTCTCTTATTTCTTTGAAGCCTATGTTAATGAGCATGATTGTCTATTGGCTCATTCACGACAAGTCATGAGTCAAAAGTCAAGAAAACGATAATAAAATAACCTGATCCTAAAAGTTTAGAATGTTCTTTTAGCGAACACCATCGTGAACTGTGTGCATAGTATGAGATAGGCAAAGGGGGCATCGTGATGAATCCAATACAGCTTCAACTTGTAAATTTCAAATTGAATCGTATTACAACAGAGGAATTGCTTCAACTATCTAACCAATATGGTATTACACTTTCAGCAACAGATGCAAAGAAAATTGTGCAAATTTTAAAACAAGAGAATATTGATATTGCGAACCAAACGCAACGAAAACGTATATTAATGAAAATTAGTCGTGAAGTTAGTCCTTCGGTTGCGTCACGCGTAAACAAGTTAATTCTCTCTTTTCTTACCCAATAACAAAAAACCGCTTAAGCGGTTTTTTGTTAGACAGACATTAGATTACTTTTTAAATCTTCATCAAACTTTTGATTTCGAAGCATTTCAATCTCTAATTTATAAGGCGCCTTCTTATTTTTCTTGTCTTCTCCTACATAAGGCGTTTCTAAGATCTTCGGAACATCTTTCAATTGAGGGTGATGAATCACCTTATTAAGTGCATCAAAGCCAATATAACCAAACCCAATATTTTCATGACGGTCTTTAGACGCACCACGCTCATTTTTACTATCATTCACGTGAAGCACCTTTAACCGATCCACTCCGATTACTCGGTCGAATTCATTTAGAACCCCGTCAAAGTCATGCACAATATCATAGCCTGCATCGTGCGTATGGCAAGTATCAAAACAAACGGATAACTTTTCATTATGTGTAACACCATCAATAATTTGAGCTAGTTCTTCGAAGCTTCTTCCGCACTCAGAACCCTTACCGGCCATTGTTTCAAGAGCGATTTGAACTTCTTGATCGGCTGTTAGCACCTCATTTAATCCTTCGATAATTTTCTGAATTCCTTTATCTGCCCCAGCACCTACATGAGCACCAGGGTGGAGCACGATTTGACGAGCACCAAGAGCATGTGTACGCTCTATTTCAGATCTGAGAAAATCAACTCCGAGTTGAAAGGTTTCAGGTTTTGTAGTGTTACCAATATTAATAATGTATGGCGCATGGACAACAATGTCACTGATACAATGCTCTTTCATATGGGCCGAACCTTTATCAATATTAAGCTTTTCAATCGCTTTACGCCTCGTATTCTGAGGTGCACCCGTGTAAATCATAAAGGTTGTAGCGCCATATGAAACAGCTTCTTCGCTTGCTCCTAGAAGCATTTTATCACCGCTCATTGAAACATGTGAACCTATTTTTAACATTATCTTCAATCCTTCCCTTTTCACTTCATCATTTTATTATACCTTTTTTGCTAATCTGCCATCTATTCATGTCGATTGAAAAAGTAAACTTAACACATGCCCTCTCATACGATTAAGCAGACAAAAACCCTCTGTCATAAGAGGGTTTTGAATTATTTCCGACCGCGCTTTTGCTGAATACGATCTCTTTCCTGCTGCATTTTCTTTTTATAGCCTGGTTTTACTTTCTTAGGCTTAGGTACAAAAACCTCAGGTTTTGATGAGGTAGGCTTTTTTCTTGGAGTTACGGGCTTCGCTTCTACCCACTCACCATTTTTAATTTCTTTGTACTCAATGCTAATGCCTTTTGAAGATAGCTTTTGTATAGCTTGTTGATCAGATGGTTCTGCCAATGTATATGCTATTCCATCGTGACCTGCTCTTGCTGTACGTCCTACTCGGTGAATATAGAAATCAAGATCTTTTGGTAGTTCAAAGTTAATCACGTGTGAAACGCCCTTAATGTCGATCCCTCTTGAAGCAAGATCAGTTGCGACTACATACTGACATTCAGCTTCCTGAATTTTCTTCATGATTTGTTTACGCTGACGTGCTTGAACACCACCATGAAGTCTTTCAACATTATGGCCATTTTCGATAAGGAAGTCAGCCACTTCATCTGCCGTTTGTTTAGTGTTAGTAAAGACAAGAGCAAGATAAGGATTAATTGCCTTAGTCACATTTAAAAGTAGCTCTTTCTTCTCTTTATATCGTGCAGGAATAAAAATGTTTTCTACTTTATCAGCCGTCACTTGTTCTGCATTCACTTCTACAAATTTAGGATTGTCCATGTACTTTTTCAAAAATGGCTGCAAGCTCTTTGGAATAGTTGCAGAGAAAACAAGCATTTGTAATTGTTTTGCCATTCGAGATGCGATATAGTCTACATCTTCAATGAATCCCATGTCCAACATTTGGTCCGCTTCATCAACAACAAGCATCGTTGCAGGAAAAACGCTTAGCGCCTGCTCTTCGACAAGATCCTTAATACGCCCAGGAGTGCCGATGACAATATGGGGTGTATTTTTCATACGACTAATCATACGTTTACGATCAGTTCCACCTACAGCCTTTTTAATAGAAATTGCTTCTTCTTCAGGGAGGGTAGAGATCAATTTTAACGATTCGTTGTAAATTTGATCGGCCAATTCTCTCGTAGGCGCTGTAATAACAGCCTGACATTCATTTAATCCACTATCAATTCGATGAATAAGTGGGAGTAAGAAAGCAAGCGTTTTGCCTGATCCTGTTTGCGATTGTCCGATCGCACTGTCACCATTACGTATCGCTGGGACCAGTCTCTCCTGTATTTCGGTTGGTCTGTTGAATTTCTGAGCTTCTAGAGCATCAACTAAAAAAGGCTTAAGCCCTAATCTATCAAAGTGTTTCATTATTATTGTTCCTCCATCCATTAATCCAACTTGTATTATAGAACATTTTTGCTCAAAGCGCCATACGTTAAGGGAAGAGCGATCCTCTTATTTATTTTAGAAAGCCATAAATTCGATGAAAGTGATCGTTTTTCAATTTTGCTACACGTTTGCCATAGTCACCGAACAAGAACAACAGAAAACTATAAGATTGGATCGTCGAACACCATTTTATTAGTAAAGCGATGCCCTAACTAATTTCACTTCATACAACTTCTCATTACTTGTATTGCCCATTAATCTCTATTCTCACACCTTCTATTTTTGTGGCATACCATATTAATACCAAGAGCTTATTATGGTCAAGTTATCATAAGGAGGGTAAGACATGAATCAATTTCCTCCCTCCCCCCAAAGTGGTCCGGGTCCAGGTATGGGCTTTCCATTTTCCGGAGGAGGGTTTCAAAGTCCTGGGCCAGGATTTACACAGCCTCAGCAAACAGGAGGCGGCGGTCTGCTATCCAGGTTTTTAGGAGGAGGCGCTCCTCAAGGAAGTCAGGGACTCCCGACTCCTCCAGGAGCATTTCCAGCCATGCAACGAGGTACCATCCCAGGTTTACCCCAACAAGCCGGCATGCTCTCTAGAATCCTTCCGGGTGCCGGACAGGGTGGCATGGATATGATGGGAATGATCCAAAATGTTCAAAAAGTGATGCAGGCTGCTGATACAATTAAACCAATGGTACAACAATACGGTCCAATGGTTAAGCAGCTCCCAGAAATGATTGCTTTGTTTAAGGAATATCAGAAGTCTTCAGGGTCAAGTGAAGAGGACGAAACAGAGGATGAAGTCAAAGAAAAAACGATCAAGCAGAAAAAAACCCCAAAGAAAAAATCAACTAAGCAGCCCGCTGGAGTAAAAGCCAAGAAAAAAACAAAAACAACAAGCTCAAATGAAATCAGTATCAAGTCTAAGCCGAAACTCTATGTATGAACATCGTGATTCATTGAGTTATCTCGGAATCTCCTTTATAATTGAGTAAGAACAGTTATACAACAATCCGTATTTGGGTTGAGGAGGTACTCGATGAAAGTAACTAAAATTTCGCCAAGAGGTTATTGCTATGGTGTTGTCGATGCTATGGTAATTGCACGAAATGCTGCATTAGATAAAACATTACCGCGCCCGATCTTTATTCTCGGGATGATCGTTCATAATAAACACGTGACAGATGCATTTGAAGATGATGGTATCATTACACTTGATGG
This sequence comes from Anaerobacillus sp. QJM3NY_17, assembly GCF_056173665.1. NCBI lineage: Bacteria > Bacillati > Bacillota > Bacilli > Caryophanales > Bacillaceae > Anaerobacillus > Anaerobacillus sp. QJM3NY_17. Next base: position 2,788,580 of record NZ_CM149685.1, read on the forward strand.
ACCAAATCGGATGGAAATTCTCGAAAAAGTAGAATCAGGAACTGTCATTTTCACTGCGCATGGTGTTTCACCTCAGGTTCGAGAGCTAGCGGAGAAAAAGGGCCTAACTGTACTTGACGCTACCTGTCCAGATGTAACAGTGACACATGATTTAATTCGCGAAAAACAAAAAGAGGGCTATCACGTCATTTATATTGGCAAAAAAGGCCATCCTGAGCCTGAAGGTGCGATGGGGATTGCTCCTGACATTGTGCATCTTGTTGAAAAGCCTGAAGAAGTTGATGAACTTGAAATCGATTGTGATAACATCATTATTACAAATCAGACGACCATGAGTCAGTGGGATGTTCAAGAAATTATGGAAAAAGCAATGGAACGTTATCCACATGCGGTTATTCATAATGAAATTTGTAATGCCACTCAAGTTCGTCAGGAAGCCGTAGCCCAACAAGCAGGTGATACAGACTTAGTTCTTGTAGTTGGAGATCCTAAGAGTAACAACTCTAATAGACTTGCCCAAGTTTCCATTGAAGTTGCTGGCGCACCAGCCTATCGGATTGCGGATATTTCTGAATTAAAGCTTGAATGGCTTGAAGGTGTTGAATCAGTTGGAGTAACTGCAGGTGCTTCTACACCAACTCCGATTACAAAAGAAGTGATACGTTTTCTTGATCAATATGATCCTGACAACGAAGAAACGTGGACTCGTGAGCTAAGCGTTCCTTCTTCTAAAATTCTCCCTAAAGTGAAAGTGAAAAAATAACAAAAATCCCGCCTACTTTTAGGCGGGATTTTTGTTTATCTAAACTGAAAGGGGTCCGTTATTTCTTGTGAAGACATAATAACCGTATCAAAATTTTTCTCTTCTACAAAAGCCTGCAATTTTTCCCGTACACCCTCAATCATAATCTTTTCAATATTATGGCCTGCATCAATAATTTGGAGCCCCTCCATCATAGCATCGTGAGCTACATGGTAATAAATATCACCTGATACAAATACATCTGCTCCACTAAATCGAGCTGCACTAATAAATTTATTACCGTCTCCACCTAACACAGCAACTTTTTTTATTTTAGAAGTAAGGTTGCCTACAATTCTAACACCACTTGCGCCAAGCCTCTCTTTCACAAAACCAGCAAAATCTTCTAATGTCATTTCTGCATCAAGATGACCTATTCTTCCCAGCCCAAGCTTTTCTGGTTCATTTTCTAAAGGATAAATATCGTAAGCTACTTCTTCATAAGGATGCGCCTTTTTAACAGCATTTAAAACCTTCGCTTGTTGATCTGCATGAAAAATGCTTTCAATTTTCACCTCTTGAACAGCTTCTAACTCTCCTGATTCACCAATAAATGGCTGCGCTTGAACTGTGGGCTTGAATCGGCCAGTTCCTTGAGAAGTAAATGTACAATCACTATATTCACCTATAAACCCTGCTCCTGATTTCGAAAGAGCTGTTCTAATTTGTTCCTGATGTGTAATTGGAACGAATATAGCTATTTTCTTTAGTTCTCGTTGAAATGTTTCAACAAGAACGCTCGTTTCTTGTAGTCCTAATGCATCCGCTAGCATATCATTCACGCCACCAGGTGCAACATCTAAATTTGTATGTGCCGCGTAAACAGTGATGTCATTTTTAATTAGCTTCTCAACCATTTTCCCCTGTTCTGTATCCAAATTGATTTTCTTAAGAGGACGGAAAAGAATGGGGTGATGGGCAATAATTAAATCTACCCCTTCTCGAACCGCTTCGTCTACCACGTTGGGAAGAACATCAAGCGCGGTCATTACCTTTTTAACCTTTTTGTTTAAGCTTCCGATTTGCAATCCAATTGGATCACCATTTTCGGCATACTTCTTTTTTGACCAGGCCTCAAATTCTTGAATAATCGCCTGAGCTGAAGCTATCTTGCTCATGAGAGTACCTCCTTAATGATGTCACGCTCATTCGTTACCTGCGCTTCTTTGTCAGAAACACCTTCTGTATTTGTAAGAGACTGTAAGATCCGTTCTCTTTTCTTTAATTCAATCTGCCATTTTTTCATAAACGCTTCATTTCTATCCTTTAGGAGAAAGGGGCCCGCAAGTAAATTCTTTTGAAGTTCTTTGCCATCCATTCCAGCGTAGGGTTGCTTTCCATTGCCAGCATCAAATACAAGGACTTCGTAAATTTTATCATCTTCCTCAAGAATCCGTTCGTCGACAAGTTCCCAGTTCAAATCCGCAAGTCGTTCACGTAAAAGATGTGCCGCAACATTAGGTTGTAAGATTAGCCGCTTTACATTTTCTAGCTTCTCTACTCCGCCTAGCAAGATATCCCGTATGAGTTGCCCTCCCATTCCTGCGATTGTAATCACATCCACTTCTCCAGGCGAGATGACTTCAAGGCCATTTCCCTTACGTACTGTTATTTCATTGGTGAATCCGCTTCGCTTAACTTGCTTGATTGCCGATTGGTATGGACCCTCGTTCACTTCTCCGGCAATCGCCATAGTAATACGTTGATGATTCATCAAATAACATGGCAAATAGGCATGATCAGATCCAATATCAGCCACACTACTTCCCTCTGGAACAAAATTCGCAACCATTTTCAAACGTTCAGATAATAATTTATCGTTCATTTTTTCACCACTACTTATCCAGTTTTCTTCTCTATAGTTTACCCTCTCTGCATGCAAGCTAACAAGAATTTGCATTCCGTAAAGGTTAATTGACATACAAATAGAAAAGCCTCCTGTTCTCACAGAAAGCTTTTTTCCTTCTTATTTTTTCTCAGATAACCACTGAGCTACTGCTTCAGCTTGTTCTCCCTGAATAACTCCAGCTGGCATTCCCGAACCTTTACCATTATTAATAATGTCGAGAATTTCATCTTTGGAGTACTTTCCGCCAACAGCATTTAGAGCTGGTCCAACCTGGCCGCCTAGATCACCGCCATGACAGGAAGCACAGTTCTGAGCGTAAATATCTTCTGGTGCTGCTGCTTCAGCTTGTTCTTGCTTCTCGCCTTCACCTTCAGCACTTTCTTCGCCGCCCTGTTGCAATGCCCAGAAAGAAACACCAATAATGAGAATTAATCCGATAACTGCCGTCCATGCAAATGGAATAAGCGGATTCTTTTTCATTTCTTTTCCTCCTTGTACCGATTCGCTGATATCGTTTTCCCCAATTATGTAAGAGTAAACAAATCATAACTTATTTTACTTGAAAACGCTATGAAAGAAAAGGGGAAGCGAGGCAAATCACATATTTGTCATTGATTTCACTCTATACTTATCATAGCAAATTTTTCTAATAAAACAAACGGCATCAGCACAATCACTGATGCCAACAATTATTTTTATTTGGATATTTCTGAAGTAAGGTTTGCCCATTCAACTGCTGATTCACGTAACTTGTATTTTTGTATTTTTCCCGAAGCTGTCATTGGATACTCATCTACAAAGAAGACGTGTGCAGGTACTTTATATCTTGCAATTTTGCCTTTACAGTATAAAAGAATATCGGAAGCATTAACTGCTTCTTTTTCTTTTAATTGAATGCATGCTACTACCTTTTCACCGTATTTCTCATCTGGTACTCCAATAACCTGAACGTCCTGAACAGACGAATGGGTATACAGAAATTCTTCAATCTCCCTGGGGTAAACATTCTCTCCCCCGCGTATAATCATATCTTTCAAACGTCCTGTAATCTCTACATAGCCCTCTGAGTCCATTTTAGCGATATCTCCAGTATGAAGCCATCCTTCTTCATCAATCACTTGATTCGTAGCCTCAGGCATGTTGTAGTACCCTCTCATCACGTGATACCCTCTCGTGCATAGCTCACCAGCTTCGCCAGATGGAACCTCGAGGCCTGATACGGGATCAACTATCTTCACTTCGACACCTGGTAAGGCTCTTCCCACTGTATTAACTCTATACTCGAGCGGATCATTGGTTCTTGTTTGGGTAATTACTGGTGAAGCTTCAGTCTGTCCATAAGCTATTGTTATTTCTACCATATTCATTCTTTTCATGACGTTTTTCATCACTTCTATCGGACATGGGCTTCCAGCCATTATCCCAGTCCTTAACGAGCTTAGATTATAGGATTCAAATTCAGCAAGACTGAGTTCGGAAATGAACATCGTTGGTACACCATGAAGTGCTGTACATCTTTCTTTCTCCACAGTTCTTAGTACCAGTTCTGGTTCAAACTCAATGATCGGAAAGATCGTCGCTCCTGCAGAAAAAGCCGCTAAAGTTCCGAGCACACAACCAAAACAGTGGAAAAATGGAACAGGAATACAAAGTCGGTCATTATGAGTGAGCTCCATGCATTGGCCAATCTGGTAGCCATTATTGAGAATATTATTATGAGTGAGCATCACTCCTTTTGGAAAGCCGGTCGTTCCTGACGTATACTGCATATTAATGACATCGTCTGGATCAAGTTCTCCATTTCTCATTTCTAATGCTTTATCCGTCACCGATACGCTTCCCTTGAGAAAATCTCGCCACTTCATGAACGAAGAACGTTCTTCTGTACCAATATAAATAACATCTTTCAAATATGGAAGACCAGCTATCGCACATTTCCCAACAGTCAGTTGATCATTGCTTTTTTGAAGTTGCAAGAAAACCTCAGGATAAGAAGTGCCTTTGAAGCCATCAATTAAAAAGAGACGAGTGGATTCTGACTGCTTTAGGACATATTCTAACTCTGATGATTGGTAATTCGTATTAATCGTGACAAGAACCGCCCCCACTTTTGCAGTGGCAAATTGCAATAGTAACCATTCCGGTACATTCGTAGCCCAAACTGCTACGTTCTCTCCTTTAGTAACACCCAACCCTAGCAACGCTTTAGCAACTCTGTTCACTTCATTATTGAACTCTTCAAACGTGTATCGAACTTTTTCTTTTGAGTAGACGACAGCTTCTTTATTACCAAACTGATCCACTTGTCTTTCGAGCATCGATCCGATCGTCTCATGAAGCAATTTCGTCATAGTAACACTCCTATCATCATTAAGAATCCAGAAGAGATAAAGAGATCATCTTCTTCTCTTCTGGACCATGGGTATTTGCTTAGCTAATAATCAGTGTTGGTTTTGGCTCCTTTACGACTTGAACCAAAACTAACTAGTTAATGGGGTTCACTAATAAATTCATGTTATGAAAAAGACAATAATAAAGAAACTTCAAGAGTAACAACTAATCGAGCGCTCGTTCAGTTTAACAACCAATTTCTCGTGCAATAACCATTCTTTGGATTTCTGAAGTACCTTCTCCAATTTCAAGTAGTTTTGCATCTCTAAAATAACGCTCAACGTGATAATCGCGCATATATCCATTTCCTCCATGAATCTGAACAGCTTGATCACAAACTTCCATACAAATTTCTGAAGCATAGAGCTTACAAATAGAAGCTTCTTTCGTGAATTTCTTCCCTTGATCTTTCAACCAGGCTGCTTTATATACCATCGTTCTCGCTAATTCAATTTTCATCGCCATATCCGCTAGCTTAAATTGAATCGCCTGGAAGCGTGAAATCGCACGACCAAACTGCTTACGCTCATTAGCATACTGTAACGCCTTCTCATAAGCTGCCTGAGCAATCCCTACTCCCATAGCACCTATTCCAATTCGACCACCATCAAGAGTAATGAGAAACTGTCTAAAGCCATCTCCGCGTTTCCCCAGCAGATTTTCTTCTGGCACTCTCACGTCTTCCATTACAAGTTCCGTTGTGTTTGAAGAATGAAGTCCAAGCTTCTCATAGTTATCCACTACTCTAAATCCTGGTGCAGAAGTAGGCGCAATGATTGCACTAATTTCTTTATTACCATCCTTACGATCAGTAATAGCGGTTAATGCAAGATGATCAGCATACGAAGCATTGGTTATATAACATTTACTTCCATTAATTACCCATTCTCCATCTTTCAGTACGCCTTCAGTCTCGGTCCCACCTGCGTCAGAACCAGCATTAGGTTCTGTTAAACCAAAGGCTCCTAATGACTCACCAGAACAGATTGGCGCAAGATATTTCTGCTTCTGTTCTTCAGTACCAAATAAGTTCAGCGGTGCTCCTCCGAGTGATACGTGCGCCGAGTATGTAATTCCAGTTGAACCACACGCACGACTCAATTCCTCTACTACGATTGCAAAGCTGACGGTATCTGCACCGCCTCCTCCATATTCTTCTGGAAATGGAAGCCCCATAATCCCCAAGTCACCAAGCTGTTGAAATATCTCTTTTGGAAACCTTTTCTCTTTATCGCGTTGTTCGGCACCTGGCGCCACTTTTTCGTCAGCAAATTCTCGAATCATTTTCTGAATCATTTTTTGTTCTTTCGTTAAGTCAAAGTTCATGAACAAATAACCTCCTGTAAATAAAAATCCAATAATGTGAATGCGCTTACATTTCATTATCTCCTTTGATTGCTACTTTTTCAACATTTTAGAATATAAAAATAATTTTATATATTATTTTTTTGCCAAACTATTTTGAGAAGCCTACTACAACGGGCGTTAACGCTTTTTATACAAAAAGCGGCATTTGCAAAACGAAAGAAAAATCAGTAAAATAAATGACAGGAATTGTATTCTTTATTGATCCGTTTCACTAACGATAAAAAAAGAGTTTTTAACTAAACCGTTTTCACATATGGTAAGAATGTGATTCATTAAGCCATAAAAAAACTCTCTGACTGCATGAGCAGACAGAGAGTGATCCATTCTATTCAAGAAAATCTTTGAGTCGTTTGCTTCTACTTGGATGACGGAGCTTGCGAAGTGCTTTCGCTTCGATTTGGCGAATTCGCTCACGTGTAACTCCAAAGACGCGACCTACTTCTTCTAGGGTTCTTGTACGTCCATCATCAAGTCCGAAACGCAGTCTAAGAACATTTTCCTCTCGATCAGTTAGCGTATCTAGTACGTCTTCAAGCTGTTCCTTGAGTAGTTCATAAGCTGCAGCATCGGATGGTGCCAATGCATCTTGATCTTCAATAAAGTCTCCGAGGTGGGAATCGTCTTCTTCCCCAATAGGCGTTTCTAAAGATACTGGTTCTTGAGCTATCTTAAGAATTTCACGGACTTTTTCAGGAGAAAGGTCCATTTCCTTACCAATTTCTTCAGGAGCAGGTTCACGGCCAAGATCCTGAAGAAGCTGGCGCTGCACACGAATCAATTTATTGATTGTTTCAACCATATGAACTGGAATACGAATCGTTCTAGCCTGGTCTGCAATGGCGCGAGTGATAGCTTGACGGATCCACCACGTGGCATAAGTACTAAATTTGTAACCTTTACGGTAATCAAATTTCTCAACGGCTTTAATAAGCCCCATATTTCCTTCCTGAATTAAATCAAGGAAAAGCATCCCACGACCAACGTAACGCTTCGCAATACTAACAACAAGTCGAAGGTTTGCTTCAGCAAGACGACGTTTTGCTTCTTCGTCACCTTCTTCAATACGTTGTGCTAGACTAATCTCTTCCTTTGCAGAAAGAAGGTCTACTCGGCCAATCTCTTTAAGGTACATACGAACAGGATCATTTATTTTGACACCCGGAGGAACACTTAAGTCATTAAGATCAAATTCTTCTTCCTTATTCACTTCTTGAGGCGAAGGGTTTTCAGTACTATCTTCGATGACTTCTACACCTTGTTCCTCTAGATATTCAAAGAATTCATCCATTTGATCGGAATCCTGTTCAAACGGGGACAACCGTTCTACGATCGTAGAGTAAGTAATTAAGCTTGTTTTCTTTCCAAGCTCTACTAACTGCTCTTTCACTTGATCGATGGTTAATTCACCTTCCGCCGGCTGGCGAGTTGGTTTTTCAGCCATTCGATCCCCTCCTTCCATACATCTCAACAATAAAAATAGTTAATTTCTTAAAATGAATTTTTTAAGTTCTTCTTCATTTCAAGAATTTCCATAGCGATCTTAGCTGCCTGGACAAAGTCTTGCTTCATTTCCGCTTCTTTTTTCTCTTTTTCTCTCTCTTCTATCTTTATCCATTCTGGATAATTTAACACCTGCCGAATATAATCATGAAGTTCTTTATCCGACACGTCTTCATTTAAATCCATCATGGCCAGTTCAGAAGCAATTTTGACAAGGTTAGGATCAGTAAGCTGCTCCATGAATTGACTAATGTCCGCCTCATGGCCGTTAGCATAAAAGCTATACAGATATGCAGCGATCGCACTATGCTCGTCAATATTAAACGAACCGCCAACCTCTTCCTGTACTTTTTCTGCAACATCCAAATCTCGCATCATATATGCAAGTAAGATTCGCTCTGAATTCTGGAAAGCAGGCAGAAGCTTTTTCTTCACATAGAAATTTTTCCTAGCATTATTATCCCTTTTAGGAGGAGCATTATCCTTACTTTTCTTGCCCTCTTTATAAAATTGGGTAACTTGCTGCTTTAGCGCATCGAGTGAAAGCGAGAATTCTTCCGATAGCTGTCTAAGATAATGGTCTCTTTCGACAGGGTTTGAAAGGCCGCTAATTTCTTTAAGTACTTCTTCGATGTAGCGGATTCGTTCTCCTTCATCCGATAGGTTTTTTCCTGATCGAAAAACTTCCATTTTAAAAGCCATTACTGTTGACGCTGCCCCTATTACATCCTTTTCAAACCGTTCTGCACCGTATGTTCGGATATAGTCATCGGGATCAAGTCCGTTTGGCATTTTTGCGATTCTAACATAGCAACCGGCTTGGACTAATTCATCCGCGGCTCTTGTAGCAGCATTAATCCCCGCCTTATCTGAGTCATAACAAATCACCACTGATTCTGTCTGTCTTCGTAGAAGTTTAGCCTGATCTTTGGTTAATGCTGTCCCAAGACTCGCTACAACGTTTTGTACCCCATTCCCGTACGCTGTAATCACATCCACGTAACCTTCTAAAAGGATAGCCTGGTCTTTTAAGCGGATAGAAGAACGGGTAAGATGAAAACCATACAAAAACTTCCCTTTCTGAAACAATTTTGTTTCAGGGCTATTCAAGTATTTCGGTTCACCTTCCCCTAATATCCTACCTCCAAATGCGACCGGTCTTCCTTTTGGATCCCATATTGGGAACATAATACGATTACGAAAACGATCAAAATATTTTCCATCAAATTCCCTTTTCGCAAGAAGTCCGGCATTTGCAATTTTTTCTATAGGATAGTTTCTTTTCTCCAAATATCCCGTTGCATAATCCCACGAATCAGGGGCAAAGCCAAGTTGGAACTTCTCAATCATTTCATTTGTAAAGCCTCGCTCGCTCAGATAATCACGAGCTTTTTCGCCTTCTGGCGTCTTCACCATGCAATGATTATAAAGCTTAGCTAGAAAATCATGAGCCTTATAGATGACCTCATTCTCAGATGTTGTCTTTGGATTACTATTTTGATTGTCTTGAACTTCAGGTAGTTCTATCCCTGATTTCTGCCCAAGTGCTTCAACAGCTTCTATGAAGTTGTAACCTTCAATTTCCATTAAAAATGAAAATGCATTACCACCAGCGCCACAACCAAAACAATGATATATTTGCTTATCGGGAGCTACTGAAAATGAAGGAGTACTCTCCCCATGAAAAGGGCAAAGACCGAAGAAATTCCTTCCTTGTTTCTTCAGTTGGACATAATCACTAATCACATCAACGATATCGGTGGATTTGCGAATCGCTTCAATTTTCTCTTCCGGGATTCTGCCACTCATTAATTATCACCAACAGGTTCTATAATTTCGACAAATAGAAATGAACTCCTTCATAATTCGACAAAATTTTAATTAATTCTTTCCGAAACTCATCTCGATCTTCACTTGTAAACTTACGCGGACCTTTTGTATGCTTACCCGCTCTTCTACTTTTCGATGCTAAATAACGCGTATGTAGAAGAGTAGAAATGTTCTCTTCAGTGTATCTTTTTCCTCTTGGAGAAAGGACAAAAACACCCTTTGGAAGGAGTATACTTGCTAGTCCATAGTCTTGAGTTACAGCTAAATCACCTTTCTTAGCATGACGATGGATGTAGAGATCAGCTTCTTCCTTTTCAGAGTCTACCATAACCCACCTCGCTTCACGGAACGTCGTGCTCATATGAGCATACGATGCCACAAAAACGATTTCGGTGTCTGATAAAGCTTTTTGAAAAGACATCATTTCTTCTTTAATTAGTACAGGACATGCATCTGCATCGACAAAAAGCGTCAGTTTCTTTTTCGTCATAATTCTGTATTCTACATCTCCCTGAGTTATCCTTCTTTTGAAATTTATGTTTTAACTTTCAGAATTTTAGTTCAAGCCTCAATAGTATAAGAATCTTATTAAAGCCTTCTTATATGATTATAGACAATTTTTATTGACAATATTTGATTATATACTAAAAATATTAAATTGAACAGGTAAAAACGATAAAAAAACGCCATCATCGTGACCAGATTCAATCCGATGATGGTGTGATTCATTGATTTTCAAGCTATCTTCATGTTTGTTCATCACTGGTTAAGTTTTCAGCATAGCTAAAAGGCGAGATATCAATAAAATTAGATCAAATAGCTTTTGGTGAAAATGTAGATGAAACCAATCATTCTATCCAAGCTATTTTTAAGAAGTATGCTTCCCTTTATGTAAGCTAAGAATTAAATTAGCTGTTTCTTCAACAGCACGATTAGAAACATCGATCACCTGACAATTCATCTTATTAATAATCGTATCAAAATATTCAAGCTCATCTTTTATTCTTGTCATATTTGCATAGCTCGCTTCGGCATTTAATCCAAGAGCAATTAGCCTTTCTTTGCGTATATTGTTTAATTTCTCGGGGCTTATTTTAAGGGCATAGCATTTACCTTCACCAACAGTAAATAGTTCTTCAGGTGGGTCCACCTCAGGAACAATCGGCACATTAGCCACCTTCAACCTTTTATGAGCTAAGTATTGAGATAGCGGTGTTTTCGATGTTCTTGAAACTCCCACAAGAACAATATCTGCTAGTGCAATTCCTCGTGGGTCTCTCCCATCATCATATTTAACAGCAAACTCAATTGCTTCTACTCGACGAAAATAATCTTCATCGAGTTTATGTACGAGTCCAGGCTCATTGCGCGGAGCTTTACCAATAACTTCTTGCATATGATCAATCATAGGACCAATAATATCAACAGCCTGAATATTTTCTTTTGAGGCGACATCAAGAAGAAATTTTCTTAATTCAGGCACCACTAGGGTAAACGCTACGATCGCTTTCGTTTCTTTTGCAAGTGTCATCACTTCATGTATTGTAGCCGTATCCTCTACATAAGGAACTCTTCTAACATCGAAATCGGTAGGGTCAAACTGACTTGCTGCCGCCTTTACGACAAGCTCCGCCGTTTCACCAACCGAGTCTGAAATAACATACACAATTGCACGATTTGTTGTATTTGTCATATAAACCTCCTAAGCTAAATAATTTCATCCTTAGCCAGATCTACAAGAGCTCTGGTAATATTTGTTTTCGTAATTCTTCCGATAACCTCTATGCCGTTCTCTACATCTTTTACAATCGGTAAGGCATCTATCTGCTTTTCGATTAGCTGATTTGCCACTTCAATTAAAAGATCTTCTCGTGAGCAAACAGTAATATTGGGCATTCTTGTCATAATAATTGTTACTGGAATACTACCAAGATCTTGCTTACCGAGCGCAGCTCTTAATAGGTCTTTTCTTGATAAAACACCGACTAAATGAGCCATTTCATTTACAACAAACAGCGTACCTACATCCTCAAGAAACATCGAGCAAATCGCATCATATACGCTTGCGTTCTCTTGGACAACTACTGGTATAGACTTATAATCGTCAACTTTAATTTTTCTTATTTTCTCAGTAAGAAGTTGTGAGCCTGTTTTCCCTGTATAAAAATACCCAACTCTTGGCCGTGCATCAAGATAACCTGCCATTGTAAGGATAGCAAGATCAGGTCTAAGCGTTGCGCGAGTCAAACTAAGCTTTTCAGCAATATGCTCGCCTGTAATAGGTCCTTCGTTTTTTACGATCTGAAGGATTGTTTCCTGTCGATTATTCAGTTGGATAAGAATCACCACCTCTACTAAAAATGTTATACTGTATTTTCATTATTATATACGATTATACCATTTGAACGAAAGCATCGAGCCTGTATTTGAAAAAATCAAGCCATAAAAACTTTTTAAGTGATATTGTGAAGTAAATAAAAGCTATATGATGGAATATCGTTGATTTAGCTCTATTGAAAATAAAAAGCCTCCGGATTCTCTCTCCGCAGACTTTTTACTCCAGTTTGAATTTGTCTAACTGATCCAAAAATCGTTTTGACTTTAGGTAAAGGCCCGAATAAGCGTCAAAATACAAATTAAGAATGTGCCTAATCTCTTTTTTAGTTTCATCTTTAAGTGAAATATTTCCTAATCTTCCGAGATCAATGTGGGCAAACAGGTGAAGAAGCTCTGCCGTTCGTTTTGTCATTGGAAGATGATAAGGATCGACTGAAAGACAACGGTGACATAGCAACCCACCTTCATTAATTGAAAAGTGGAATTTCCCTTCAGGAAGGCCGCAGTTCGCACAACGATCCAGTTGAGGGGTTATTCCAGCAACACGTAGCATTTTTAATTCAAATATAAACACCACTACTTCAGGGTCTTTTTCTTCATCTAACGCGTGCAGCACCTGATAGAGCATCTCAAATAAATAGGGGTTAGGCTTTCGTTCCTCTGTTAATTTGTCAACAAGCTCTGCCGCATAAGCAGCATATGAGGTAAGAAAAAGATCATTGCGAATGGAACGAAATGAATCAATGATTTCTCCCTGATTCAGTCCCCCAAGACCGGATGTATGCTGGTAAAGATACTGACCATATACAAAAAGTTGAGAAACAGCAGAAAGACGGCTTTTAGGTTTTTTTGCGCCTCTTGCCATAACGCCAACCTTACCCGTCTCTCTTGTAAAAAGTGTTAGTATTTTATTTGTTTCACCATAGTCTACGGTTCGAATCACAATTCCTTCAACCTTTTTTAACAAGAACATTCACCAACCGTTTCCTGTTAACATTCCATAAGGTCAAGTGAGGCGAGTTACTTCTTCCAAATCGATAAGAGATTCTCCCTCTTCATCGCTCGGTGTTTCCATTTCCTTCAAAAGAAGATAAGTATCAATGTTTCCTGTTTCACAAAATATTTTCCAGGTAAACTCTAACACTTTAGATCCCACCTTTCATTTTGTAAAAAAGTTTTTCTCTTACCTCTAGCTTGACCTGACATATGTCGGTTTATGTGATGGAATATTTAACAAAATTTCACTTAATAGTCATCTTCCCGGTAACCATAATCACGTAATGATGATGGTTTGTTTCGCCAATCTTTTACTACCTTCACCCAGATCTCCATAAATACACGCGAACCAAGAAGGGCTTCAATATCTTGCCTTGCTCGCTTTCCTACTTCTTTTAGCATTTTCCCCTGTTTCCCGATGATAATGCCTTTTTGAGAAGAGCGTTCTACGACGACTGTAACATGAATATCAATGACATCAGAACCTTCACGTTTGATCATTTGTTCTGTGACAACTGTAACTGAGTGAGGGATTTCTTCTCTTGTCAAATGAAGAACCTTTTCCCTTACAAGCTCTGCCACAATAAATCGTTCAGGGTGATCGGTCACATGATCACTTGGGTAATATTGGGGCCCTTCTTCAAGATAGCCAACTACCTGCTCTAAAAGTGTATTCACATTATTTCCTTGCAAAGCAGAAATCGGAACGATTTCGGCAAATGAATATTTATCTTTATAAAAATTAATCATGGGGAACAATTGATCAGGGTGGACTTGATCGATTTTATTTATGACTAGGAAGACTGGACTTTCTACATTCTGCAAGCGATCAATAATATACTGATCCCCAGCTCCGTAACCTTCTTCAGCATTAATAACGAACAATATTAAATCGACTTCATTTAATGAACTTTGAGCCATTTTAATCATAAAGTCGCCTAGTTTATGTTTTGGCTTATGAATCCCTGGCGTATCGATAAAGACAACTTGTGCATCATCTCTCGTATAAACGCCTTGAACTTTGTTGCGCGTTGTTTGAGCTTTGTCACTCATAATCGCAATTTTTTGGCCAATCACTTCGTTTAACAAAGTAGATTTCCCTACATTTGGTCTACCAACAATTGATACAAATCCTGACTTAAATACTTCTTTACTCATTCAAATCCTCCGGTGAAAATGCGCCAGGAAGCAATTCGCTGACGGTTAATTCATGTATTTTTCCATCTAAGTTTGTTAAGATAACTTGCATATCTGGAGAACAAAGTTCAGATATCACCTGTCTACACGCACCACATGGTGGGACTGGCCTTTTAGTATCTGCAACTACTGCAATCGCTTTATATGCTTTATGACCTTCTGAGTAAGCTTTAAAAAGGGCTGTACGCTCCGCACAATTACACATGCTGTATGCAGCGTTCTCAATGTTACATCCACCAAATACTGTGCCATCTTCAGAAAGAAGAGCCGCACCTACTTTAAATTTTGAATAGGGAACGTAAGCCATTTCTCTTGCCTTTTTAGCTTCATCAATCAACATTTGCTTATCCATTACTATTCCTCCTTATGACTGAAACAAGTGAACAATCGGTTCGAAAAAGAGAAGGATACCGATTATAACTGAAATGACCGCAAAAAGAAAGACTGCAGCGGCTGAAACATCTTTTGCCACTTTCGCTATAGGATGTTCTTTTTCGGTAATTAAGTCAATCGACCTCTCAATCCCTGTATTTAACGCTTCTAAGCTTAACATGATACCGATTACAGTTAATAAAATGCTCATCTTTATCACAGATAGCTCAAGAATTAGCCCCGCTATCAGAACGAAACTACCTGCAATAAGATGAAATAGAAAATTTTGTTCATTTTTCACTAAATAACGAAAGCCTTGTGAAGCATATAGAAAGCTACGTAAAAACCGTAACAACCTAGACCGATTATCTCGTGAGGCCATATTGTTCTAACAGCACTTTTTGTTTTCCGAACATTTCTTTTTCATCTTCCTCGGTCATATGATCATAACCAAGTAAATGAAGAAAACCATGAACACTTAAAAAGCCAAGCTCCCGCTCAAAACTATGCCCATATTCAGTAGCTTGATCCTCTATTTTTGGAACGGAAATAACAATTTCTCCGAGTAAATGCGGTAGTTCTTCACCAATAATAAGCGGTTCTTCTCCCTCTTCCTCATCATCAAGTGCGAAGGAAATGACATCTGTCGGTTGATCTTTCCCACGATATTCGCGATTGATCTCGGTAATACGTTCATTATCCACAAACATAACCGACACTTCACTTCCCGGTCTAACCTCTTCTTCCTTTGCAGCATGGTTTAATAAATTCTCGAGCATCTCAAGCTGCTCTTTTTTAATTGAGTTCGTCTCATCAACAAAGTCTATCGTTAAATTCATGAAGTCACCTTCTTTTTTAATTCTGTTGGATATTCAATTCGACTATGAAAAATACCATTTAATGTTTCTAATATTGTTTTTGCAACAATGTCGAGCTCTCTGAGAGATAAATCACATTCGTCAAACTGTCCATCTTCAAGTCTTTCAGTAATAATTTTTCTTACGAGCGATTCTATGGTATCAGGGTTTGGTTTGTTCATCGACCTCACTGCCGCTTCGATACAGTCTGCAATTCCAACAACAGCGGCTTCCTTCGTTTGAGCTCTTGGTCCAGGATAGCGGAATTCAGCTTCAGACACCTGCTGATCAGATTGTTCACTTGCTTTGTAATAAAAGAACTTCAGCAGTGTCGTTCCGTGATGTTGTTCAGCTATATCCACAATTTCTTTTGGCAATCGATGCTTCCTGAGCATCTCCGCCCCGTCAGTGGCATGAGAAACGATAATTGTTTTACTTAAATATGGAGAAATTTTATCATGCGGATTTTCCATATTCATTTGATTTTCAATGAAAAAGTGGGGGCGTTTTGTTTTACCAATGTCGTGGTAATAGGCTCCCACCCTTGCTAGTAAACCGTTGGCTCCAATCGATTCACATGCTGCCTCCGATAAGTTAGCAACCATTACACTATGGTGATATGTTCCCGGTGTTTCAACAAGAATTTTTCTCAGAAGTGGATGGTTTGGATTAGATAATTCGATTAATCTTGTAGTCGAGATGATCCTAAAACCTGCTTCAAAGAAAGGCATAAGTCCTAGTGTTAACATAGATGAAAGAAAACCTGATACAAATGCAAACAAGAAATGGTAGCTTAATTCGATACCACTGTATTGTCCGTTCTTTAACATTAATAATATAGCCACTGAAACGATGTTTATTAAGGATACTAGTAATCCTGCTTTCAATATGTTGGATCGATGATTTCTTTTACCGAGGAAAAAGACTCCCGATAAAGAACTCATCAATACATAGAAAGCAAGTGACGCATTCATTGGTCCCGTTATTTCTCCGTTGAAAAACACGCCAGCACATACTCCAAAGAGGAAGCTTGATGCAATGGCTAATTGTTCATTAAAGAGCATTTTTATGAGCATAGAACCTACCGCTACAGGAACAATATAAGCAATACCCGGCAATTCAATTCCCTGCATCAAGCTTGATAGTTTCAGAACAAGCAGTGTGCTGAGATAAATGAGAACGAGAATCAATAAATTTGTATTGGCTGAGCGGACTCTTGAATTTACATCCTGAAAGAAGTAATACAAATAACCAGTAAGAAGGACAACTAGCAATGCAAGGCCGATATAAGGAACTGCATCAAACCCCTCATCAAGAAGACCAGCTAGTCTTAATTGCTCCATCACTTCTCTATTAATCATCGCTCCTTCTTCAACGATAATTTGGCCTTCACGAATCATAACCGGCTGAACTGCTTCTATTGCTTCTTGACGACTTTGTTCGGTTTGTTCTGGATCTAGAAAATAATTAGGCACAATACTCTGCTGTGCTACTGTTATCATTGCTTTTTTCTGCTCAGTAGGTAGAGAAGTAAGGGATAACCGATCTTCCACATCCGTTTTAGATTGCTCTAAATTATCAATAGACACTCTATCAGTCATGACTTCCATTACTTCAGATAGTGTCAGCTCTTTAATTAAGCTAATTTGAGACAATTCCGCTTCAAGAAGCGGCACGAGAGTTTCGTTTGAAAGTTCTGCTGACATCGACACAGATAGCAAAGATTCAAGTTCTGTTATTTTCTCTTCTGTCGTTTCAGCGTCATCACTATCATTTTTTTTAACCTTTTCAATACCTGAAAACAAATCATTTAATTGATCGACCTGTGACTGAGAAACTTCATCTCTGTAAACATATTTTGCGTCGATTTGAGCTGCTTTCGATCGTTCATCTTCTGTGGCTGTTTTATTTTCGATCGTAATAGGCGAAGCTATATCATGATCTGCTCTTGAATAAAGAGAAACGTCCAATGATTCAGGAATGACATTTGAAAGCATCGTTAAATACATGATGAGAGCAACTAGGCCATAAAGAGACCATTTCACCATTTTAATTCGTTCAATATTACGGAGATTATCCTGAAACAGACGTTTAATCTTCGCAACCATAGCTTCCTTCACCTCATAAGTTCTGGCCTCTACTACTCTTCTTCATATTTTATCAGAATTCCCTAATAAATGGAGCGGAATCTCACAATAAGTTAAACTGATTGCTAGCAGTTCAACTTGATGAAAACATAAAAGATAAAGGTATCTTGTTGAATTCTTAAAGGCTAAAAAAAGACCCGTTTTTCACGGGCCTTTGAAAGCTTATTTCGTTTCATGCTCGTATGCGTCAATAATTCGTTGAACTAATGGGTGCCGGACCACATCCGTTTGCTGTAAGTAAATAAATGAAACGTCTTTTACTCTCTTAAGGATTTTTTCGGCAGCAGCAAGGCCTGATTCTTTACCTTTCGGAAGGTCAATTTGCGTTATATCTCCAGTGATAACCATTTTAGAACCAAATCCTAATCGTGTTAAGAACATTTTCATTTGCTGAGAAGTTGTATTTTGTGCTTCATCTAAGATAACGTAGCTATCGTCAAGCGTCCGACCTCTCATATAGGCAAGTGGAGCAATTTCGATCGTGCCACGTTCAATTAAGCGCGTCGTTTGTTCAACACCAAGTACATCATGAAGCGCATCGTACAATGGACGTAAGTATGGGTCCACCTTTTCCTTCAAATCCCCTGGTAAAAACCCAAGACTCTCTCCAGCTTCAACTGCTGGGCGAGTTAGCACAATTTTCTTCACCTGGTTGTACTTGAGAGCTGTTACCGCCATTACAACAGCAAGATACGTCTTGCCAGTTCCAGCTGGCCCAATCCCAAATACCAGATCGGTTTTCTTCATAGCCGAAACGTAATGACGCTGTCCCAGCGTCTTAACTTTAATCGGTTTCCCTTTAGCGTTCGTTGTGATTTCTTCTTGGTAAAGTTCAAGAAGCTGATCTAGCATTCCCTGTTGAACAAGTTGACAAGCATAAACGACATCTCTCCCTGAGATACTTGCTCCGCGTTTTATAAGGGTGTGAAGCGTGTGGACAACTTCCTTTACCATGGCGATGGTTTCTTCATTACCTTTTACGGATATGCCTTCTCCACGAGTAACAAGTGAAACTTCAAGTGATTCCTCAATTATCTTTAAATGCTCATCGCCAGGACCAAATAAGCTTTGAGCTTCATTAGAATTTTCTAACTGCAATGTAAGTTCAACATAAGATTCTGCCAATAGCCATCAATCTCCTTGAATAATCGGTATGTCTTTCCCGATCTCTTCTATTACTTCATAGTGTATCTTTACGTTTACTTTACCATTCTCTACCTCATGGTGCAAAATCTTTTCCTCTTTAATTTCAGCTTCTTTGGAGGTTTTATTTAGGATGTCCTCCCGACTAACACTACGCGCCGCATTCAGTGCTTCTTTTTCTGTGTATTTTCTTGTCACTTCCTTTGTTGCCAGCACCTCTGTCGTTTGAAAAGCTATCGGGATTTCCCACTTCAAAAAATGAAAATCAGTCTCTCTTTTGAGCTCTTCGTAGTGTTCAAAATCTGGTTTAGAGAAGCCCCATATTGGGATGCGTAAGCCAAACAATCCAATCGCGTATTTCGTTTCTGATTCTCCTGTGTTTGTTTGAAAAGTAGATTCAAGTGGAATGGAAACATTAGTTACATACCACGTCTTTCCATAAACTTCGCCTCTTGCAGGAACAAGTTCACTCTTATCTTCTTTTCCAATAAAGCCTGAAATAAGCAATTGACCCGGTTTGACATATGTGTTTTCCTCTACCTGCGCCTGACCTTCCTCAACATACATTTTTGTAATGATCGCTTTCTTATTCGCAACGATATGCCTAGGACTTAGCGCAGGTTCTTTTTCAGGAAGCTGTTTTTGCACAACTTCGAAATGATAGGTAGTCCCGCTTTGCTTAACACCAACCCACGTAATTTCTTCTAAACTCTCTGTAATCTCGCGCTGAAGCTCTTGATTAGAAGGCAATTGAAAGATAAA
The DNA here is from genome assembly GCF_056173665.1 of Anaerobacillus sp. QJM3NY_17. Taxonomy (NCBI): domain Bacteria; kingdom Bacillati; phylum Bacillota; class Bacilli; order Caryophanales; family Bacillaceae; genus Anaerobacillus; species Anaerobacillus sp. QJM3NY_17. The sequence continues at coordinate 2,808,131 of NZ_CM149685.1, forward strand.
TTTACCCTTCTTTACTCCTAGCTCGACTGCTGCCTGCTTTAGTTTATGCTCCACTTCAGGTGTAGCACCATTTACTGTAATAGACCAAACCATGTTTGATAAAATGAATATCAATACTAAACATCCAATTACTCCACTGAGAAAGCCTCTAGAATATACGATCCTTTTAATTACAAATGGAAAACCTTTTCTTTCATGAATTCGAATTCTACACCTTGTCCTCTTTAAGTGCGGCCTAATTCTCTTTACATCAGAAGTATAGAGCGAAAGAATAATAGTATCTTTATCCAAACGAACAATATCCCAAATTGGTATGTTGTACTCAATACACCGATTAATAAAGAGTTCTGAATAAGAACCCACTACTTTAATTCGAACAAATCCTGAAAAAAGTTCTCGTAAGTATTCCTTCATAGCAGCCTCCTGTATAGTCAGCCTGAGGATATCATAAGGCTTCTGATCAGTTATTAGGTCGATCAAGGTAAGAAACATGTTCAATTTTACCCTCAAGAAGTATCTCTTCTGGAAGAATTGTCTTAAGCATAAAATCTTTTCCTTTAATCAACAATTGGCCATTCTTAAGAAGGAGGCGAACTTCTTCATTAGAGAATTTTAAAACACCTTGATGATTCTCTATGTAGATATGCAGCTGCCCTACCATGGTTATTCGTGGTAAATCCATGACTGCATCTGCAGGAAGCTCTAACCTTCGGGTTAACCAGCTTTTTAGACCATGCTTCCACTTTGCCATGGATGCTCCCCCCTCTCCCTTCATCTTTATGAAAAGAATCGCAAAACTATCCCACTTACATTTGATTAAAAATCCTGTTCTCATCTTATGCAAACTTAAAATGAATGATCGCGCTCCAACAAAAAAAGACGCCAATCGGCGTCTTTTGAACATTTTATTTCTTCATCTGTTTCATGCTTATCATCGAGGGATGCGGTTTTCTTGAGCGCGGCGGCCCAAGGATTTCCGACCAGATTATACCATCCCTTACATTCTTCTTATTTATCGAAAGATTCTTATCATTCTTATAAGAAGTTTGCTTCACATTCTTTTGAACTTTAATATCGTTCTCTGAATATCGATTCTCCCGCTTCGCCATCCGTCCTAGAGCTTCTTGATAAGCACTGACAGTCTCAGTTTGAGGAGTTTCCTCTTCCCCTATCCCATTAGACTCTGAACGGCCTGAGGCGGTATTTCCCTGCTCTCTCCGTCTTTGTGATTGCTGGCGATTGTTAGCAGTGGGCTTCGATTTCTGTTTTTCTTCCTCACTGCCCATTCGCTTAAGGAAACTAATAATTCCCCCAATAGCGACCAACACAAAAACAAAATTATTTAGAAGCAGTTCAATCAGATTATCCAACAAGATCACCTCCACCACAGGACTTAGGAAACAGTTTAGCGATCATCCTCATCTTCTTCCTGATTCGGTTTCCCGATCATGTCACGCATATCTGTATCTGCTTCAATGTTCTTTAAATTCATATAGTCCATTACTCCAATATTACCAGCTCTTAGGGCTTCAGCCATTGCCATCGGTACCTCAGCCTCTGCTTCAACAACTTTAGCACGCATTTCCTCTACGCGAGCGCGCATTTCTTGCTCTTGGGCAACAGCCATCGCACGACGCTCTTCAGCTTTCGCTTGTGCAATATTTTTATCTGCTTCAGCTTGATCCGTTTGTAGAACCGCACCGATGTTTTTACCGATATCAATGTCAGCAATATCGATCGAGAGAATCTCAAATGCCGTACCTGCATCTAACCCTTTGGAAAGAACCGTATGAGAAATCATATCTGGGTTCTCAAGTACCTTCTTATGATTTTGAGAAGAACCAATTGTACTAACAATACCTTCGCCTACTCGAGCAATAACAGTATCTTCACCAGCTCCACCTACAAGGCGGTCAATGTTAGCACGCACTGTAATTCTTGCTTTTGCTTTTACTTCAATTCCGTCCATCGCAACACCTGCGATAAAAGGGGTTTCAATCACTTTCGGGTTAACACTCATTTGCACAGCTTCTAATACATCTCTACCCGCAAGATCAATCGCAGCTCCTCGTTCAAAGCTCAGTTCTATATTCGCGCGGTGCGCTGCAATTAACGCATTAACAACACGGTCAACGTTACCACCAGCAAGGTAGTGGCTTTCTAATTGATTTGTACTTAACTCAAGTCCCGCTTTTACAGCTTTAATTAACGGATTAATAACGCGTGATGGGATAACTCGACGTAATCTCATCCCCACAAGATTGAAAATACTAACTCGCACACCAGCTGCTAATGCTGAAATCCACAACATAACAGGTACAAACGTGAAAAGAATCGCTAAACCAATAATAACTAACCCTACTATAACTAATAAACCTAACGTTCCAGTATCCATGATTTTCCTCCCTGATTTAAACTATTTATTTTCTCTTACAATGACTCTAGATCCATTTGTTTTTACAACCTTTACTGCTGTCCCAGCTGTTAAGAAACTCCCCTCCGTTACAACGTCCAGACGTTCGTCTCCAAACTCCGCTATGCCCGATGGTCTAAGCGGAGTCACCGCTACACCTTCCATTCCAAGCAGTTCTTCCCGAGTAGCATTTGAGACATACCCAAATTCTGACTTCGTTGAATCAGAAAGAACGATTTTTTTGAAGAAGCCACGATAGCCGAATAGCCGAATGAACAGATAAGAACCACCAATTGTAACGGCAACGGCAATAAGGACCGCAATTAAAACGTATTGCATCGATTGTCCTGAAGCAAGAACAATACTTGCTACAACACCTACCGCCCCAAGAACGCCGAATATCCCAAAGCCAGGAATGAATATCTCGACGATGATCAGCACAACTCCGACAATCAATAGAAGAAGAGATTCCCATCCAGCAAAACCAGCAATCATATGACCAAAGAAGAACAGTAGAAGAGCACCCGCTCCCATAAATCCCGGTACTCCAAATCCAGGTGAATATAGTTCCAATACAAGTCCCAAACTCCCTATAGATAATAAGATGGGAATAATGATAGGATTTGTAACAAAACGTGCAATTCTCTCTGCAATACTAACTTCAGCATCACTTACTTCGGCATCCTTAAGATTTAGAACGCTTAGTAGTTCTGTGCGATCTTCTGCAGTCCCTTCGGCATATCCAACTTTCACAGCTTCCTGATCGTTAAGCGTTAAAAGCTCACCTTTAGGTGCGTTATAATCCGGAAGATCTACATCAGGATCAGCCATTGCTAGCGCATACTTTGGGTCTCGGTCATTAAGTTCTGCGGCCGACTTCATAGCCGCATGCCAGAAAGACTCTGCTTTCTTTCCTGCCGTATTGCCAGATTGATCAATGATAGCAGCCGATCCCATAAGTGCTCCTGGTTCCATAATAATCTGATCCGCATTTAAAGCAATATAAGCACCAGCTGAAAGTGCTCGATTGGTAACATATGCTGTAATCGGAACATCTGATGCTTTCATAATCTTGGCAATATTATCAGCCGCATTCACAGCCCCTCCAGGCGTGTTAATTTCTAACACAATGTGATCAGCTCCCTGGTCCTCCGCATCCTGGATCGACCGTTTTAGAAATGCTTCCAACCCCCGCTCCACTTCCTGCTCCACAGGTATAAATGTAACGAGATCTCCTTCGCCTTCACCCAAAACTAACTCCCCAAAGAACGGAAGAAAAACCATCATCATGAAGCAAATACACACTAAAAACCTGACTATGTTTTTTCCGATAGTAATCCCTCCCTCCAACTTCCTAAGTATACGAATGAGATCATCATGAAGTTTCAATTTTATGTAGAAGAATATCTTTAGTATGACAAAAGGATTTAGAAAATACTAGTTTGAAATGGCATATGGATCAAAATTCTTTGAAATATAACATAACTATTTTTCCTTTTCACTTGTATCGTATGTATGAGCGAGCGTTGATAAAAAAAACACGCCCTGTTCGTACAGGGCGTGTTTGCGCTTGATCATATTTATCCAACACTTAATGCATAACTAAGTTCTTCTTCTCTTTAACAGGGAAGTGAACACCCAGTCACGCCTTAAGGTCTGATTGTTTCAACTAGTCATCTTTAGAAAACAGATAATCTTCTAAAGTGACAGCATCACTTTATGATAAGTTTTTTTGTACAAGACGATTAACAAGTCCGCCGTCCGCTTTGCCTTTTACTCGAGGCATTAGCGCACCCATTACCATACCCATATCTTTCTTTGAAGACGCGCCAGTTTCAGAAATAACTTTCTGAACAATCTGGTCAACTTCTTCTTCAGAGAGTTGTTTCGGCAGGTAGACAGATAAAATCGACAGCTCTTCATCGAGATTCTGCACAAGATCACTTCGGCCAGCTTTTTCAAATTCAAGGAGGGAGTCTTTACGTTGCTTGACTTCGCGAGTGAGAACGGTAAGTTCTTCCTCTTCAGTTAGATCATGACCCAATTTAATGGACTCATTCTGAATTGAAGATTTCACCATCCGAATAACAGATAGTTTGTTCTTCTCTTTGTTCTTCATCGCTACTTTCATATCTGCTGTTAAACGGTCATTTAGACTCACTGACCTAACACCCTCTCTTAGAACTTACGCTTTTTCCTTGCTGCCTCAGATTTCTTTTTACGCTTTACACTTGGCTTTTCATAGTGCTTGCGCTTCTTTACTTCAGCCATAGTGCCTTCTTTAGAAACCGTTCTCTTGAAGCGACGCAGAGCATCATCGATCGACTCGTTCTTACGCACGCGAGTTTCCGCCATCTCTATCCCTCCCTCCAAAACATAGACAATCATAACACATGACTTTCTAACAAAGACATGTCACCTGCAATTATAATACATCCCGTCCTGTTTATCAACATTTCTTTCGTATATTTTATTTATATTAGTCTTATTAAAGATTTTTTGTTTTTCACACATAATTGCTTTAAAACCGCAACTAAGTGAAAATTTAACTATTTGAATGAGCGGTGGTTATAATGAAAACTTTTTCCATAGCAATGAGAAAAAACGAGCATGTAACACGGATCCTGTCCATAAACTTTCAATGGAAAGGGGAAGTGCTAAATTGAGTCAATATATTGCATCTTTCATCGTCTTCATTAGTATTTTTCTTTTTGGAATGGCTGTTCTCCGCGTTGGACTAAATACAATCTCCAGTTCCAGGCTACAAACATGGCTTTATAGGGCTGCTTCAACGCCTTTACGCGGACTAATTACCGGCGCTGTTATAACAGCCCTGTTACAAAGCAGCTCTGCTGTGATGGTCATTACAATAAGCTTAATTGCGGCTAAGCTGCTTACCTTTAGACAGTCAATTGGAATTATTCTTGGCACGAATATTGGGACTACTATTACAGCTGAATTAATGACTCTTAATCCCGATCAACTTGTCATACCGCTATTATTGAGCGGCTTTGTCTTGCTTCAAGTTAGAAAACAGCTGCTTTTCAGCATTGGAACAGTTCTCTTCGGCTTAGGTTGCATTTTCGTTGCTATGCATGGGCTAGAAGCACTTGCTAAACCTTTATCGACTTTATCATTTATTAAAGATGTTATCCATCATACGAATTCAAACCTTATGTATGGTATTGGAATTGGGACATTATTAACTGCAGTCATCCAATCAAGTACAGCAACAACTGGAATTACAATGAGCTTTATTAATCAGGACTTACTTTCGCTATCCTCAGCTATTGCCATCCTTTATGGAGCGAATATCGGCACTTGTATCACAGCGGTCATAGCAAGTATCGGAAGCAGTGCAGAAGCTAAACTTGCTGCTTATGCTCACGTTTGGATAAACATAATAGGTGTAGTCATATTCTATCCGTTAATAGGGATTTTTGGCACGATGGCTTCTACCCTTACTACCTTTCCTGACGTTCAACTTGCTCACGTATCTATCCTCTTTAACGTCTTGTCTTCATTACTCTTTTTACCTGTAACTGGTTTGTTAGCACTATCCATAGAAAGGGTACACTCAAAAAACAATTTAATATAAAGCTAGCGAATTCAGCATAAATTCTCAGGCTTAGTTCAATTGACTGTCACCTTATTATCTACTGAGCAAAACGATATTCCCTCTCCTTCATAATATCTAAAAAACCCCATCACTTCTGTTAATAGAAGTAATGGGGTCGTTATATTAATAATCCGTATCTGCTGTTTCACCTTGCACAATTTTGACTCCAGCACTAGCTCCAATACGTGTAGCTCCTGCATCAATCATTGCTTGAGAACCTTCTAGGTCGCGAACTCCTCCAGAAGCTTTCACACCAATGTTCGGCCCAACTGTATTTCTCATTAGTTTAATATCTTCAACTGTAGCTCCACCAGTTGAAAAACCAGTTGATGTCTTAACATAGTCAGCCCCAGCTTTTACCGAAAGCTCACACGCGCGTGTTTTTTCTTCATCAGTTAGAAGACAAGTCTCAATAATTACCTTAACAAGCGCCTTACCTTTTGCCGCTTCAACAACAGCTTTGATATCTTGCTCAACAAAGTCGTTATTTCCATCTTTAAGTGCACCAATGTTAATAACCATATCTACTTCAGTAGCACCCTTTTGAATCGCATCATTTGTTTCGAAGGCTTTTGTTTCTGTTGTAACGGCTCCTAGAGGGAAACCAATTACTGTACAAACTTTAGCTTCAGCACCTTGCAACATTTCCGCTGCGAGGGAAACCCAAGTAGGATTAACGCAAACTGAAGCAAAGTTAAATTCTCTTGCTTCTTCACAAAGCTTTTCGATCTGCTCTCTGCTAGTATCTGGTTTTAGTGCTGTGTGATCAATCATTTTTGCTAGTTCTTTATTCATGATAGTCATCCTTCCAATTCTGTTTAGTTAGGTTAAGTTAATAGCTTAAAATGAAGCAACTGCAGCAGTTGGCTCGTCCTCGTTCATAACGCGAACAAATTGACCTTCATTATAAGGATATCCTGGTTTAGTGATTTTCACTTTAACAATTTTTCCAATCATTTCTTCAGATGCTTCAAAGATTACTTTCATATAATTCGCTGAATAACCAACGAATAAGTTTGATTCTGGGTCATCCTTGTACTTCTCTTCCGGAATTACCTCAAGCACTTCACCTTCATAATGGGATGCGTACTCTTTCGCAAGTTGATTTGAAAGCTCAATTAAATGATGAACACGCTTGTTCTTAACTTCATCATCAACCTGGTCTTCCATCCGAGCTGCAGGCGTACCTGTTCTCTTTGAAAATGGGAAAACGTGAAGTTCTGAGAATTTATGCTTTGCAATAAAGTCATATGTCTCTTTAAATTCCTCATCTGTTTCACCAGGAAAGCCGACAATAACGTCGGACGTAATTGCTAATCCTGGAAGTGCTTTTTTCAAACGCTCTAAGCGCTCACCAAACATTTCCATTGTATACTTTCTTCTCATTCGCTGTAGTACTGTATTGGATCCAGATTGAAGCGGTATATGAAGATGCGGAACAACTTTTTCAGATTGATTCAATACTTCTATCACTTCATCAGTTACCTGACTGGCTTCAATAGAAGAAATCCGAATTCGCTTAAGACCTTTTACTTTAGCATCAAGGTCACGAAGAAGCTGAGCAAAGTTGTAATCTTTCAAATCCTCTCCATAACCTGCTGTATGGATACCCGTTAGAACGATTTCTTTATAACCGGCATCAACAAGCTGTTGAGCTTGTGAAATGACCGCTTCCGGTTCACGAGATCTGAGAAGCCCTCTTGCCCAAGGAATTATACAGAAAGTACAGAAATTGTTACAACCTTCTTGAATTTTAAGAGAAGCTCGGGTGCGATCTGTAAAAGCCGGAACTTCAAGCTCCTCATATACACGCGCTTTCATAATATTGCCTACGCCATTTACAGGCTCTCGTTCGCGCTTATACTGTTCAATGTAATCAAGCATTTTAACGCGATCCTGAGTTCCTACAACAACATCCACTCCAGGAATAGCCATAATTTCTGCAGGTGAAGTTTGAGCATAACAACCTGTTACACAAATGACGGCATCAGGATTTTTACGAATCGCACGACGAATAACCTGTCTGCTTTTTTTATCCCCAGTATTCGTTACTGTGCACGTATTAATAACATAAACATCAGATGCATGATCGAACTCAACGCGTTCATAATCATGATCTTTAAACAACTGCCAAATCGCTTCCGTTTCGTAATGGTTTACTTTACAGCCTAATGTATGGAAAGCAACTGAAGGCATATAATCACCTCATTAGTTCAAAATGATAAGAAACTGCTGCCAGCACGTACATAGCAGCCGTTTCTGTTCGCAAAATCCTTGGACCAAGTCCACATGAAGCAAAACCAGCTTGAATTAAACTGGCTACTTCATTATCTGAAAGTCCGCCCTCTGGTCCAAATACGACCATTATTCGGTCATTCACATTTGCCTCGTGAAGCGTTTGAACAAGCGCAGCAGTTTCTCCTGCTCTCGCTTCCTCTTCATAAGCAATTAATTTATAATCATAAGACTCACTTGCTTTAATAAGTGATGAAATGGAATGAGGCATTTCAATCAATGGAATGGTTGTTCGATGGGATTGTTCAGCCGCTTCTTTTGCAATTTTTTTTAGCCTTTGCAACTTTTTAGCGCTTTTTTGCTCATCCCATTTTACAATAGAACGCTCAGCTTTAAAAGGGATAAACTGATCTGCACCTAGTTCTGTGCCCTTTTGTATGACTGTTTCTAGTTTATCTCCTTTAGGCAGTCCTTGAACAATTGTAACATGAACAGGGAGTTTCTTTTGTTCTTCCAACCATTCTATTGGAACAGCTTTGATTAAGTCCGAATTAATTTCTTCTAATTCGCATAGGGCTGATTTACCGTCTTCAGTGCAACATATGATGTTGTCACCCTCTGTCATTCTCATCACTTTCGAGATGTGCTTCACATCTTCCCCTTCAATAGTAACGTGACCGTCTTGAACTTGAGAGGCAGAAATGAAATATCGTTGCATCGTTCTACCTCCTTACTCGTGGGGTTTTCTGGCAATAAACGCAACCCAATCTTCCATTTGGAGCGTTTCTTCAATGATAAGACCCTGTTCAATGATCGACTGTTTTACTTCCTGCTTTTTCGCAGAGATAATACCCGAGGTGATAAATGCACCACCTGGTTTAAGGACGCGGGCCACATCGTCTGTAAAGCGAATAATAATTTCTGAAAGTAAATTAGCGACAATGACATCGTAAGTTTCATCAATGCCCTCAAGAAGATTATTTTGACTAACACTAACTTTGTGATGAACTTTATTTAATTTAGTATTTAACGCAGCGCTTTTAACAGCTATTTCATCAAGGTCAAGTGCATCAACTGGTTCAGCCCCAAGACTAGCAGCCGCGATACTTAAAACACCTGACCCCGTACCAACGTCAATCACACGCTGACCCGGCACAATGATTTTTTCAAGCGCTTGAACACACAATACCGTTGTCGGATGTGTTCCTGTACCGAAAGCCATGCCAGGATCAAGCTCAATAATAATTTCATCTGTTGTGACAGGCTTGTAATCTTCCCATGTGGGTGTAATCGTAATTCGTTCAGATATTTTGACAGGTTTATAATATTTTTTCCACGCTGTAGCCCATTCTTCCTCATTCACTTCACTGATTTGAACAGTGTTATGTCCTAAATCAATATCATAGACAAGTAGTCCATTAATCGCTTCTTTAATTTGTTCAACCGTTTCACCAAGAAAACTATTGACAGGCAAGTAAGCTTTCAAGATAACGCCTTCTTCAGGATAATCATCTGGATTGAGCTGATAAACCTCTCCGAAAGTAGTATCCCATACTTTCACAAGATCCATTGGGTCTTCAATGACTACCCCACTGGCACCTGCTTCATGTAGAATGTTTGATACTGCTTCAATTGCTTCGTTTGTCGTATGAATGCTTATCTCAGACCATTTCATTCATTGCCCACTCCTCTTTTGGATCCTTTTTTTCGGAAAGGAAACAGGCAGGCCACTTGAAGTAGTAGCCTGCAATCTGTTACCAGCTTTCACCTTACTTATTCTCCTTTGAACGCCTTTTTCACTTTAGAGAAAAAATTCTCATGCTGTTCGTCAGGTACCTGTCCGGAAATTTCACTAAACTCCCGTAGAAGCTCTTTTTGTCGATCAGTTAAGTGCTTAGGAGTAATCACTTGAATTTTAACATGTTGATCTCCCTGGCCATAACCACGTACGTTCTGAATACCTTTCCCTTTTAGACGGAAATTAGTTCCACTTTGTGTACCAGCTGGCACTTTAAGCTTCACTTTACCATGAAGGGTCGGCACTTCAATTTCATCTCCAAGACCCGCTTGTGAGAAGGTGATCGGCATTTGACATAACACATCATCGCCACTACGTTCGTAAAAGTCATGTGATCTCACATAAACAACTACAAATAAGTCTCCTGGAGGTCCACCGTTAACGCCAGCTTCCCCTTTTCCAGTTATGCGGATTTGTTGACCTTCATCGATTCCTGCAGGGAGTTTAACGTGAATTTTCTTTTTAACTTCAACTTTCCCTTTACCGCGACACGTCTTACACTTATCTTTAATAAGTTTGCCTGTACCTTCACAATGATGACACACGCGACGATTAACTACTCGTCCAAACGGAGTATTTTGCTCTACATTCAATTGACCAGCTCCACCACAGTGTGAACAAGTTTCAGGTGAAGTTCCTGGTTTTGCGCCAGAACCATCACATGTTGAACATTCTTCTTCTTTTGGAATAAAGATATCCGTCTCTTTACCAAATGCTGCTTCTTCAAAAGTTAGTTCCATTGAATACTGAAGGTCAGCACCCTGTCTCGGAGCATTTGGATTACGGCGACCTCCGCCACCAAAGAACATATCAAAAATGTCGCCAAAGCCACCGAAGTCAGCTCCTCCGCCACCAAATCCTTGATTTGGATCTGCGTGCCCAAACTGATCGTACTGAGCTTTTTTCTGAGAGTCACTTAATACTTCATAAGCTTCCGTTACTTCTTTAAACTTCTCATCTGCACCCGGCTCCTGGTTGATGTCTGGGTGATATTGCTTAGCAAGCTTTCGATAAGCTTTTTTCAGCTCGGCATCAGAAGCATCCTTACTTACGCCCAGCACTTCATAATAATCTCGTTTACTCATCGTATCCACTCCCGATTCTCTTCACATAACGTTTATCATATCATTGAGTTTATACGCTCTGCAATACTCTATCGTAAGCACCAGTGAACGCTAATAGCAAATTGGGCAAAGTTGGATAATAACCCAAAAGTTAATTGGTGAATATTACCACGATACGTCGCTTCCACCCGATTTTTAGAATTTTTCAAGTATGGAGAAAACGTGACCTGTGATTAGTTATTGTTCAACTGCAAACAACATTCTTAGCATACGTATTATATGGAATTGAATGGTTTGCATTTCATTTTAAACGAAAAAAGTCAAAGTCAAGATACGCCTGACTTTGACTTTTTTTCGTATCATCTTCTTACTTTTTGTCGTCGTCTACCTCTTCATACTCAGCATCAACGACGTTATCATCTGCTTGTTCAGCTCCGCCTTCTTCGCCAGCTTGAGCCTGTTGAGCTTGTGCAGCCTGCTCATAGACTTTCATTGATAAGGCTTGAACGATTTCTTGAAGCTCATCTTTCGCAGTGCGAATTGCTTCAATGTCATCATTTTCAAGAGCTGCTTTCACTTTATCTTTTGCTTCATTAGCTTTTGTCACTTCTTCTTCCTCTACTTGACCTTCAAGGTCTTTTAGAGTTTTATCAGTAGTGAATACGAGCTGATCAGCTTCGTTACGTGTTTCAACTTCTTCACGACGCTGCTTATCTTCTTCAGCGTTAGCTTCAGCGTCTTTCACCATGTTTTCAATTTCGTCATCTGAAAGACCGCTTGAAGATTTGATTGTAATAGACTGTTCTTTATTCGTACCAAGATCCTTCGCGCGAACGTTCACGATACCGTTTTTGTCGATATCAAATGATACTTCGATTTGCGGAGTTCCTCGTGGTGCTGGAGGAATATCAGTCAGCTGGAAGCGACCAAGAGTCTTGTTATACTGAGCCATTTCGCGCTCACCTTGAAGAACATGAATGTCAACTGAAGGTTGGTTATCAGCTGCAGTTGAGAAAGTCTGTGACTTACTAGTTGGGATCGTTGTATTACGCTCGATAAGCTTCGTAAATACGCCACCCATTGTTTCAATACCAAGAGAAAGTGGAGTTACGTCAAGAAGAACAACGTCTTTCACATCTCCAGCAATAACACCAGCTTGAATTGCTGCACCAAGTGCAACGACTTCATCAGGGTTAACGCCTTTGTGTGGATCTTGTCCTGTTTCTTTCTTAATCGCATCTTGTACTGCAGGAATACGAGTAGATCCACCAACAAGAATTACTTTATCAAGTTCAGATGGTGACATTCCAGCATCTTTAAGAGCCTGACGAGTAGGTGCCATTGTACGCTCTACAAGATTTGCAGAAAGCTCTTCGAATTTAGCACGAGTTAGGTTAAGCTCAAGGTGTTTAGGACCTGAAGCATCCGCTGTGATAAATGGAAGAGAAATTTGAGTTTGTGCTACACCTGAAAGATCTTTCTTCGCTTTTTCAGCAGCATCTTTCAAACGTTGAAGTGCCATCTTATCCTGACCTAGGTCAACACCAGTATCTTTCTTAAATTCAGCTACTAGATGATCGATAATAACTTGGTCAAAGTCGTCACCACCAAGACGGTTATCACCAGCAGTAGACTTAACTTCAAATACGCCTCCGCCAAGTTCAAGGATTGATACGTCAAAAGTACCGCCACCAAGGTCAAATACTAGGATTGTTTGATCTTCATCTTCTTTATCAAGACCGTAAGCAAGCGCTGCAGCAGTTGGTTCGTTTACAATACGCTCTACTTCAAGTCCAGCGATTTTACCAGCATCTTTTGTTGCTTGACGCTCAGCATCGTTAAAGTAAGCAGGCACTGTAATAACCGCTTTTTCAACGCCTTCACCAAGATAATCTTCAGCGTAAGATTTTAGCTTCTGAAGAATGATCGCAGAAATTTCTTGAGGAGAAAATGATTTACCCTCAACGTCTTCTTTATGATCAGTACCCATATGACGCTTAATGGATTGAATTGTGTTTGGGTTTGTGATTGCTTGACGCTTCGCAACTTCACCTACTAGACGTTCTTCATCTTTAAATGCAACGACAGATGGAGTTGTACGGCTACCTTCCGGGTTCGGGATAACGGTAGCTTCTCCGCCTTCCATTACTGCAATACAAGAGTTTGTTGTACCTAAGTCAATACCGATAATTTTACTCATTACATTCTACCTCCTATTTCTTAATATGTAGTTAAGAGCTTACCTTTACCATTGCTGGTCGAAGGACGCGATCGTTTAGTTGATAGCCTTTTTGTAAGACCTCTACAACCACATCTGAATCATGTTCATCTGATTCAACCTGCATGACAGCCTGATGGAGATGCGGGTTGAATGCTTCTCCTACAGAACCAATTTCTTCGACACCTTCATTAGCAAGTGCCTCTTTCAACTGACGATACACCATTTCCATTCCGGTAAGCAATGACGTTACTTGCTCACTATCGCTTTGAACAGCTAGTGCACGTTCGAAATTATCCATAGCTGGGAGTAACCCTTCAGCTAATTTTTGAGAACGGTATTTTGCATCTGCATTTCGTTCTTCACGCGTTCTGCGGCGGAAGTTATCGTATTCTGCCTGAGTGCGCATATATTTATTCTCAAGCTCTTCAACCTGCTGTTGCAAGTTCTCAAGCTCTTCATTTTCATTGGTTTCAGATACTTCAATCACTTCAGGTTCATCATTCTCTTCAGCATTTTGCTCAAGATTCTCTTCCTCTTCAGTTAGAAGTTCTTCTTCCTCTTGATGACTGTTTTGCTTTTCCACGAATTTCACCTCCCTAACGAAATATAACAAATCTTTCTCCCATAGAAAAGGATGGAAGAAATGTTTCTCCCACCTTCTTCACTATTACCAATTTACCAGTGTTTGAAACTTTGATATCGATCGGTCAAGGTTCGAGTAAGATCATTTGCTAGAAAACCAAGAATACTCATTGAACGATGATATTCCATTCTAGTCGGGCCAAGCAAAGCGATAGAGCCCATTCGCTTGCCTTCTATGAAATAGTCGGCGGTTACGATGCTACAATGCTGCATCGCCTCAAGATCATTTTCCTGACCAATTTTAACTTCAATTCCATTTTTCTCAGGTCGAAGTATGTTATACATAACGTCTTCTTGTTCAAATGTATTAAGTAACAACCTGACTTTATCAATATCTTTGAATTCAGGTTGGGTCAGAATATTAGTCTTGCCTCCGTAATACACTTTTTCAGCATTGGTATAGAGAAAAAGATTTTCAAGCATTGTATTAACCTGATTATAATTTTCAATATGTTTCTTTAAGACAGTTGCCATTTCTTTCATCATTGTCGACTTCAAGGAGATTAGTGGAACGTCCTTCAAGCGTTCATTCATGATGTTCACAACTTTTTCAATATCAGACATACTGACCGAAGGCGGGATTTGCATTGTTCGGTTCTCGACATGTCCACTGTCAGCTACCAAAATCACAACGGCCGTATCCTTTGACAAGGGAATGATCTGAATTTGTCGAAGTTTCGTTTCAAATACTTCAGGTCCAAGAATAATGGACGTATATTGAGTTAGCTCTGAAAGTATTCCAGCAGATTGTTGAATCACTTTCTCTACTTCCACCATTCTCTCTGCAAAAAGAGAATGAATGTTATTCACATCTTTTTTCGAAAGCACAGGTGGAGACAGAAGATGATCAACATAAAAACGATATCCCTTTTCAGAAGGTACTCTTCCAGAAGAACTATGTGTCTTCTCGATGTAGCCCATCTCTTCAAGGTCCGCAAGTTCATTACGAATGGTTGCAGAACTGAATGTCACATCTTCACGCTTGGAAATCGTGCGTGATCCAACAGGCTCAGCCGTTTGAATGTAGTCATTAATCAATAACTGCAAAATGAATAGTTGACGTTCTGTTAACATCTCCTCATCACCTCTGTTAGCACTCTAATGTGCCGAGTGCTAAATCTATTAATAAGGTAACAGAAACTTATTTTAGTTGTCAATCATTACGTTAATCATTATTGTGACTAAACATTTCCAACAATAGAAAGGCTCTTAATTATCGCTTTATCGGGGTACTCTGAAGACCACCATCACTATCTTAGTTAACAACCTAAGGGCCTAATTGACAACGATGTCACTAGATAGCAAGAAATTCTTGAAATACTTCATTGCCTAAAAAGAAGCCTTGCTCTGTCAATGCAATATGTGATCCAGTATCTTTCAAGAGGTCGCTTCGGACTAACTTTTCAATTTGTTCACTAAAAACTTCCTCAATCGACTGATTAAATTTATACTTAAACGTCTCTTTTGAAACGCCCTCTCTCATTCGAAGGCCCATAAACATTTCTTCTTCCATTCGTTCGTTTTTCGTTAGAACATTGTCATCCATATACGGAAACTTGTTCTCATCTATTTTAGTCATATATTGCTTAAGCGGACCAGCATTTGCTCGTCGTACCCCATCAATATAGCTGTGAGCACCCGCACCTATTCCATAGTACTCATTATTCTTCCAGTACGTTATGTTGTGTCGGCTCTCGTATCCAGGCTTTGCGAAGTTACTAATCTCATACTGCAAAAGACCAGCTTCCTCAAGGCGTTTCATTAGAAGCTCATACATATCAGCTTCAGCTTCTTCCGTTGGAAGAGGTAATTCTCCTTTACGCCATTTGTTATAAAACACTGTTTTCTTCTCTACCTGCAAGGAATAAGAAGAAATATGAGTAATCCCTAATTCAATTGCTTTTGTAATCGACTCTGAGAATTGTTCAATAGTTTGTTCTGGTAATCCAAACATCAGATCCAGTGAGAGGTTAACAAAGCCCTCACTCTGAGCCATCTGAACAATTTCTCCGATTTCTTCAACGGAATGACCTCTGCCAAGCTTGTTTAGAAGCGTATCTTGGAATGCCTGAGCTCCGATACTTAATCGATTCACACCGTACTTCTTCATAATTCGAAGCTTCTCAGGTGTGACACTCCCAGGATTTGCCTCCATTGAAAACTCGAGGTGCTCGGATACATACGGACCAAAGCGTTCTTGAACGTCTTTTAAAAAGCGCTCAAGCTGCGCTTCGTTTAATGCTGTAGGTGTTCCTCCACCTACAAATATTGTGTCTATTCGATTGGTCGGGAATCGCTCCAATGTATTTTTCATTTCAGTATCCATATGAGCTAAATAGTCATCCACAGGCTGACCTTGCATAAAAACTTTATTAAAATCACAATAGTGGCATATATAGTCACAGAACGGAATGTGTAAATAAACAGCGTTAACCATTTCAATCACTGCTTTCTGGCATAATGTAAAGACCGCAGAAACGCTCTGCGGTCTTCTAACCTACATAGTATAAAAATCAACTCAGCACTTCAACTAAAGCACCTTAATTATTCTTCGTGTTATCCTGACGGAGGACAGCCATAAATGCTTCTTGAGGCACTTCTACTTTACCTACCGTTTTCATTCGTTTCTTACCTTCTTTTTGTTTTTCAAGAAGCTTACGCTTACGAGAAATATCTCCACCGTAACATTTTGCTAGTACGTTTTTACGCATAGCTTTGATTGTAGAACGGGCAACAATTTTCTGTCCAATAGAAGCCTGAATCGGGACTTCAAATTGCTGTCTTGGGATAAGGTCTTTCAATGTCTCAGTAATGTCTTTACCACGGTCATAGGCAAAGTCTCTGTGAACGATAATGGATAGAGCATCAATTGTCTCACCATTAAGAAGAATGTCCATTTTAACAAGGTTTGAAGCTCTATACCCAATTAATTCGTAGTCGAAGGACGCATAGCCTTTCGTACTTGACTTCAATTGATCAAAGAAATCATAAACAATTTCGGAAAGAGGAATATGATAGACAATATTCACACGACTTTCATCCATATATTGCATATCGATAAAGTCACCGCGTTTACCCTGACATAATTCCATAATAGCACCGACATAATCATTAGGTGACATAATTGTCGCCTTTACATATGGTTCTTGCACTTCCGCAATAGATTGCGCATCAGGCATCATTGCAGGGTTATCGATAATCACTTCTTCTCCGTCTGTTAGTTTAACTTGATAAATAACACTCGGAGCCGTCGTAATCAAATCAATGTTAAATTCTCGTTCAATCCGCTCCTGCACGATTTCCATATGAAGAAGTCCAAGGAAACCACAGCGGAAACCAAAGCCGAGTGCCTGAGATGTTTCTGCTTCGTATTGAAGCGAAGAATCGTTTAACTCAAGACGTTCAAGAGCCTCGCGGAGATCATTGTATTGCGCTGAGTCTACTGGATAAAGACCACAGTATACCATTGGATTCATTCTCCGATAACCAGGCAGAGGAGTTGCAGCAGGATTTTTCACAGCTGTAATTGTATCCCCTACACGAGAATCTCCCACATTCTTAATCGCTGCAGTAAGGAAACCAACATCGCCGACAGAAAGTTCTTTCTTAGATACCGGCTTAGGATTAAACACGCCAAGCTCATTTACTTCAAATTCTTTACCTGTCGCCATCATACGGATCTTATCGCCGACCTTAACAGATCCCTCTGTTATTCGAATATAAGCAACTACTCCCCTATATGGATCATAAAGAGAATCAAAGATAAGCGCTTGAAGCGGCCCTTCAGGATCTCCTTGTGGCGCGGGTACTTTCTCCACAATTTGTTCTAGAATGTCTTCTATACCAATTCCAGACTTAGCTGAAGCAAGCACTGCGTCAGAAGCATCCAATCCAATTACATCTTCTACTTCTTGCCTCACTCGTTCAGGCTCAGCACTCGGTAAATCGATCTTATTAATAACTGGAAGGATTTCTAAATCATTATCAAGAGCAAGGTAAACGTTCGCTAGCGTTTGAGCTTCAATTCCCTGTGCTGCATCAACAATTAATAATGCTCCTTCACAAGCTGCCAGGCTCCTAGATACTTCATAAGAGAAGTCGACATGTCCTGGTGTATCGATTAAATGAAAAATGTACTCTTCTCCATCTTTCGCTGTATAAGTAAGCTGAACAGAATTCAGTTTAATCGTAATTCCTCTTTCACGTTCGAGATCCATCGCATCGAGCGTTTGAGCTTTCATTTCACGGTCAGTTAACGCACCTGTCCGTTCTAAAATGCGGTCTGCAAGAGTCGATTTTCCATGGTCGATATGAGCAATAATGGAAAAATTTCGAATCCTGGACTGTCTTTTCAATTTTTCTTCAAGGTTCATCTACAATCACTCCTAAGGCGAAACTACGCTAGTATAGATTATAGCAATACCGCTGTCCAGATTCAATCCGGAATCCACCCATTTACATAGACTATGAATTTCTCTTAGAAATTCCTCTCTTTTTTTACAAGAAAAAATAACACTCTGTGACCTTTCAAGACTCAAATAATATATAAAATAACTTAGCTTTGTTAACTTATACTTTCGATTCTCGATTTTTAACATAGCCAATAATTTAAAAAAGGCCGCAAATGCGACCTTTATGATTGAAAAAAGGAAAGAAATGTCGTAATTAATGTGAATACAAACGCTAAAAGGGTTTTGATTAATGCTGATAACCAGTTACTAAGCTTTGAACCGAGGTCTCCTAGCACATTAAATTCATTTGCACCTTCTAACGTTTCTTGTTTATTTTGGAGATCGCTTTGTGTAATGGATGTTCCTAAAATTTCAGCTTCAACACCATTGGATGCAGTCTTGATTTGAAAAGCTCCAGTACTCTCATGATCCTGCATATGATTCATATTTCTAGAAGCTTGTTCCATTCCAAGAAGCACACCAAACAAAAGCAATGAAACAAGAAGAAAACATTTAAGAAAAAAAGATACCATCACTTCGGCCCCTTCCTGAAATAGCTCGTCCTTCAGTAATACCTATGCAAAAAAAACCAAAATATACTCAATGGGTATACATTCCACTGTTTTGTTGGTTTACTTCACCATGAAGGCAGCTATTAAGCCCTCCAGATATGACATTCGCCATATCTTCTATAAAAACATCTACTTCTTTAGGTGTAACCATTAAGTTGTGTCCCATAGGAGCAAGAACCTCTCGGATTAAATTACGTTTTTCTTCATCTTCTAACGTACCAATCATACCAAGAAATGTTTGTCTTTTCTCTGCATCCGGGAGATCATCCTCGGTATATGTTTTTCTTTCTCCGAAAGTCATTCCCGCAGGAGCTAACGATTTCGATGGCTTTCCTTTTTCCTTCAACTCTCTTCCAAAATGTTTCAAAATAAAATCAATCGTATCACTCGTTATAGAGACAGCGTCAACAACTGTTGGTATGCCAATCGCTATTACTGGTATGCCGAGTGTATCAAAGCTTAGCTCCTTACGCTTATTTCCTACACCTGAACCTGGATGGATTCCTGTATCAGAAATTTGTATAGTTGTATTTACACGCTCGATTGATCTTGAAGCAAGCGCATCTATTGCAATCACGAAATCAGGCTTAGCTTTTTCAATAACCCCATGTATAATATCGCTCGTTTCAATCCCGGTTACCCCCATGACACCTGGAGTAATTGCGCTTACAGGGCGAAACCCTTCTGAAACAGTTTCTGGTTGAAGCTCAAATAAGTGGTTTGTAATGAGCAAATTTGAAACAACTAATGGCCCTAGTGAATCTGGGGTAACATTCCAATTGCCGAGCCCAACAATAAGACAACTCGCTTCTTTCGCAATATTCTGTTGTTTAAGGAAAGCCGCAAATTCATGAGCAAAGACATCCTGAACGGTTTGTTGAAGAGCAGAGTCTTTTCGACGAATTCCCTGTACCTCGAAGGTAAGATAATGACCAGCTTTTTTTCCTATCTCTTTCTCACCCTCTTCTGTCACTTCAACGGTTGTAATATTTACTCCCTTTTCATTTCTTTCTTTCACAATAACGCCTTTAAGCCCATCAGGCTTATCTTCTTTCATGCTTTTTGCTTTTTTCTCTTTCACCATTTCTTGCGCTTCAACCGCAAGATCTGTTCTCACCTGATATTTTTCTAGATCAACGAATCCCATCAGATCACCTCTCATTCTATCTGTTACATGTTAGCGTAACCCTGAAATAAGGTTTTCATTCTCTATTGCAATTCATTGTGCTATTTGATAGAATGTTTCTTGTTCTATGCACGGATATGACATGGAATTGTTAAGCCTTGCAAGGAGGTGAAAGGTATGCCAAATATTAAATCTGCGGTTAAACGCGTTAGAACTCAATCTGATCGTCGCGCTAATAACCTCGCTTTCAAATCTGAAATGCGTTCTGCAATCAAGACTTTTGAAGCGAAAGTTGAAGCAAAAGACGTTGAAGCTGCGAAAACAGCTCTTAACCAAGCTTCTAAGCGCATCGACAAAGCTGCTGATAAAGGAATCATTCATAGAAACACAGTAGCACGTAAAAAATCTCGTCTAACTAAAATGTACAACGAGATTTCAGCGTAATTCCTTAAAACGTTAAAAGCTGTTGGGGCAACCCAACAGCTTTTTTATGTGTTTTTAATTTTAGTAACTAACAATTCAAGAATAAGTTTTTTATCCATTCTACCTGTTTTCATTTCATAATCCGATTCTGCGATTTGGTCTAGAATAAAACGCAACTTTTCTTCATGAAAACTTCGACTTTGCTGCTGTGCAATTTTAACCGCGTAAGGATGCAATTTAAGTGTCGAAGCCATTTGCTTTTGACCATAACCTCGCTTAGAAAGTTCACTAACCTGGTATATAATTCGAAACTGCCTGCCGATTAAAGAAAGAATTTTGATTGGTTCTTCATTTATTTTTAATAAATCATATAAAATACGAAAGGCTTTATCTAGGTCTTTTCTAACAATCCGGTCTATTAGCGCAAAAATATCATTTTCTAATGTTCTTGCAACAAGGAGATCAACAACCTCCGCATTGACAACTCCACCCTCACCAACGTATAGAGCCATTTTATCAATTTCCTGCTGCAATAACATCAAATGACTACCTGTTAATTGAACAAGCCTCTCTTCACCTTCCTGGTCAAATGTAACACCATTCTCTTTTGCTCGTTGCTGAAGCCAGTCCCCAAGATGACTTTCTTGTAAAGCCTCAGCTTTCACAAAGGCTCCTGCTTTCTTAATTGATTTTACCAATTTTTTTCTCTCATCCAGCTTTTCATAAGGTGCTTCAATAATGAGTATCGTAAAAGGAGAAGGGTTTTCAGCATATCGTTGAAGGGAATCAAGATCATGCTCAACTTTGCTTTTGTCCCTACTAGCAGCTGTTAAAAACAAAGGATTCTTTACTATTATCACCCGTTTCTCCCCGAGAAACGGCAGCGTTTCAGCATCTTCTACGGCAGCTTGTACGGGGGTTTCGTTTAGATCATAATAAGCAAGTCCAAATTCTCTTTCCTCTTCAGGTAGTGCCTGTTCAATGATCATTTTTTGCAGCTCATCAATTAGGAAAGCTTCTGTTCCTGTTAAGAGATATAGTGGATCTAACTTGTTCTGTTTGATTTTCTTTTTTAAGTCTGAAATGGACATTTATGTACACCTCGATTTTATTCGTCCATTCCTATCCTAATAGCAGACAACAAAGTTGGCAAGTAGAAAAGGGAAGCCGGCTGCTACAACCAGCCTCCCATTTATAGTAAACGCTGCTCCGTAAGGCCTAGGACTCTTACCAAGCAACGATGTTCGGTGTGTAGTAGATAGGATATCCTATGCAAAGTTAAAGTATGGGTGACAACTCTTTACAGGAAAGGGAGTGATTTTTTCGCATAAATTACGTTCATTAAAAACGTAAACAGTTCATGGATAATAAAGACATGAGGAATAATACATGATACAATATTGTTTGAAATGTACATTTAAAGGAAAACCCCTACATAAAGACTACATAGGTAGTTAACAGTGAATACTATTGGGGAAGCAGGAGGGAAGGCAAATGAACGAGTTCGAAAAAGATGTTCAAGCTAAGGAGAACGACGCTGTCCAATCAGCTGTTGGCTTTGCAGTACCATTTTTATTCTTTTCCATCATTTTCTTCACGGCTGTAATTATTAAAGCGCTAGGCTAAATAGACTGCCCCAGGCAGTCTATTTTCAATTTAACATCACAGACCACCTTCCAATTTTGTTGTTTCTAAAGATGTATCTCACCGTACCATTCTCATCTGTTCTGAGGACTGGAATATGAAGTTCTTCATACCTTTTCAAAACCTCTTCGTTTGGATGACCATATCGATTATTTACACCTACTGAAATAATCGAAAGCTCAGGTGATAAATGCTCAATAAACTCTTTAGAGCTGGATGTAGGGCTTCCATGATGCCCTACTTTTAGTACATCGATTTCTTTGAGGTAACCACTTGAAAGCAATCGACGTTCTCCCTCTTCTTCCAGATCTCCTGTAAATAGCCAACTATATCCGCCTAATCGTGCATGAAGTATAATGCTACCGTCGTTCTCTTCTGCTTTCTCTAAAGCCTGAAAAATTGTAAATCGAGCGTCATTCAGAGACCAGGATTGCCCCGCCTCCGCTAAAGAAATAGTGGTCCCCCCTTCTTTCGCAATATGAATCAACTCTTTTTCTAATGCCGTTTGTTCTGTGCTGTGATCGAGTAATAACCTTCTTACAGAGATCCCTTCAAGCAACTCCTTGGCTCCCCCCGCATGATCATAATCCCCATGTGTCAAAATTAACAAATCAACGGCACGAATTCCTTTAGACTTGATATATGGAAGGACTACATCACCCCCTATATCAAATGATGAAGCTCTTTTTCGCCACTCTTCCTCATTGCCATACATCGGTCTTCCTCCTGTATCAATTAAGATGACTTGCCTTTGAAAAGGCAATGTAATTAATATACTATCTCCTTGACCCACGTCAATAAA
This sequence comes from Anaerobacillus sp. QJM3NY_17, assembly GCF_056173665.1. NCBI lineage: Bacteria > Bacillati > Bacillota > Bacilli > Caryophanales > Bacillaceae > Anaerobacillus > Anaerobacillus sp. QJM3NY_17. Next base: position 2,831,141 of record NZ_CM149685.1, read on the forward strand.
CGACACTTCTCCATATGGATTCAAATAAGGCATAACGTATAATACGATGCAAAATACACTCCACAAAGTTCCGCCTAAGAAAACATTTCCACGCTCCCACAAAAGCAAGATACCAATACTTACGCCTAATGAGACAATTAGCGTTATGGCTGATATTTTCCCGAATACAACAATCGTATCCTTACCTGCAATAAATACAAAGAAAGTATGAATATGATCTATAAAAAAAACGAGAATTTCAGAAATAAATTGAAAAAGAAAATGTAAGTGGAGGGTATGCAATAGAAAGGTAAGCATCAAACCTGGTAATACAATGACTGAAATAATTGGAACATATATGAGGTTTAATCCAAGACTTAGAATGGAAATTTGATGAAAGTGATAAATAACAACGGGGAATGAAATAATTTGAGGGAGAACAGAAAGAGAAAGAAGCTGAGCGAATGGATGAGTTGAACGATTAATGATCGATTTGGAAGAAACAATTAAAGCAAACGCAATGAGAAAAGAAAGCTGAAATCCAATATGGTAGGCGTAATATGGGTTTACAGATAAAATAACCACACAAGCGAATGAAACACCATCAAGCGGATTGACATTTAACTTTAGCCGCAAGCTGATGACAACTAGCATAGCCATTAATGAAGCTCTCATAACAGAAGGAGCACATCCTGTTAGAGTCATATAAATCGGATAAAATGCAATGAGTGAAGTATACGCTTTTTCTCTGGTTAGTCCTAAACGGATACATAACCAAAAGAACACCCCTCCCACAACGCCAACGTGTAACCCCGAAACAGCCAGAACATGACTTAATCCTAAAACTTGATAAGCTTCCTCAACTTCATCTGGTAATAGGCTTCGTTCGCCTATTAACAAAGAAGCAGCCAATCCATGAAGGCGGGCTGGGTATTCTGAAACAATGGTCGATAAAACATTTTGACGAGATTGCTGAACTAAAGAAAAAAATGACTTTGATAATTTGTGACATTCAGGCTTTGATTTTAGTTCATAAATCCAATGAATGTTTTGGTAATAAAGATAACGCTCATAATCAAATAAAGAGGGAACTCTGAGAGGGGATGGAGGCTCTAGCGACCCAGAAAGGTAACATGTATAACCAACTTCTAATTGCTCTACTTCATTTTTTTCTTGTATAGAGGAGATATAATAATTGACCTTCAATTTCTCTTTTTCAGTCTTTAGTTCAAATGACATAAAATCGCCATCAATTTCTGGTATTGACGAAATGGTTCCTAGAATAATACTTGGCCCTTCCTTTAAGGATGTTACATTAAAAACATTCACAATAACTGTATAACTAAAGAAAAGAATGCAGGTTAGGCAAACTAACAGCATTAATAGCTTTCGCTTGCCCTTCCATAACCATAGTAATACTACAAATAATACAAAAAAGGCGCCTGAAAAATTGACACTCATTACGCCAATGAATGCAGCAGCTGCTATGACCCACAAATTCCCTTTCATTACATGCCGTATAGTTTTGAAGCTTTCTCATATAAAGGTTTTACTTCTGTTGGATCGAGTCCAGCATCAGATACTTTTCTTAACAAATCAGCCGTTAAATCAAGTTTCTCTTGACTATTTGTATCCAAAATCATTTCTTCCAGCTCAACTTGTCTAACACTTACTCCTGCATCCTCAAATAATTCAATCGCATAAGGATGATTTTTATAATTCTCAGCGTAGATGACCGTTTTAATTCCAGCCTGTATAATTGCTTTACAGCAGTTGAGACAGGGAAAATGAGTAACATAAATTTCAGCATCAGTTGTTTGCACACCAAATTTAGCACATTGTATAATTGCATTCATTTCAGCATGAATGGTACGAACACAATGATTATCAATGACGTAACATCCTTCATCAATACAATGCACCCCACCTGACACAGATCCATTATATCCGCCAGCAATCATACGCTTATCCCTCACAATTGTTGCCCCTACAGTTAAACGAGTGCATGTGCTCCTAAGTGCAAGTAAATGGCTTTGCGCCATAAAATATTGATCCCACGAAATGCGTTCCAAGGTTCTCCCCCCAATGTCTTTTATCTTCTATTAGTTTGATCTAAATAAACTGTCTCGTCAATCTATCTCATTGAACCGTAATCAAATCCTTTAATTTCTCAAACGTTTTCTCCCCGATCCCACTGATGTTCATCAATTCTTCTATTGCAGTAAAACTACCATTGTCTTCTCGAAATTGGACAATTGCTTCAGCCTTGGCAGGACCTATCCCCGGCAGTTTTTGAAGCTCATTTAAATCAGCTGAATTAATTGAAACGAGCTGTGATTCAACACTTGGCTTCTCACTAACTGAACTAACTGAACTAGATGTCACTTCCCCAACTATTGGTACATAAATGACCATTTCATCCACTACTTTGCTTGCTAAGTTCAGCTGAACCTGATCGGCATCTTCAAGAAATCCTCCAGCTTTTTTAATGACATCCTTTACGCGCCCATTGCTATTTATTTCATACACGCCTGGCGCTACTACAGCTCCTTTCACGTCTACCAGTACGACACTAACTACTTCATCCGGCTTCTCTACAACCGTTTCTTTTGTTTCTTGGAGTTCACCACCTTCACTTTCTAAAAGCGCATGATCAAATGAGAGATTGTCTTGATTTTCTGCAAATACATTAAAATAAAAGAGGAAACTAATACCAACCGAAACGGCCAGAATAGAAAGAATTACTTTTTCACGAACAGTTAAATTTCGAAAATACTTCATTCTTCTCTCATACCTTTCTAATGTTTCATGGTCTTAAACATATATTGAGACTTTCATACATATGTTGTAGGAGAAATGAGTATGGAAGGAGGGGGAGTAAATTGAAAATCGGTGTAATTGGTACCGGCAATATGGGGACAATTCTTATTTCTTCCTTTATTGATTCGTGCGCCGTAATACCTTCCCATCTCACAATAGTAAATCGATCAATCGAAAAAGCAGCAACATTAAAAAGGCAGTACCCTTCGTTAAACCTTGTGAGAAGCGCAGAAGAAGTAGTGAAAAAATCTGATATGATCTTTGTTTGTGTAAAGCCACATGAGTATTTCCCACTCTTAAAGAAAATTCGACCTGGACTTAAACCCCAGCATCTTGTTGTTTCCATCACAAGTCCAATTAAGGTGAGTGAACTCCAATCGTTTGTTCCATGTGATGTTGCAAGAGCCATCCCAAGCATTACAAACAGGGCCCTAAGTGGCGCTTCACTCGTAACATTCAGCAGTCAGTGTTCTGAAGCAAATAAAGTGAAATTGCTTTACCTCATGTCACAAATTTCAACGCCGATCGAAACAGAAGAAGAAATCACTAGAGTTTCATCTGATATTGTCAGTTGTGGTCCTGCTTTTCTAAGTTACTTGATCCAACAGTTCATCGAAGGAGCAGTAGCTGAAACAGACATATCAAATGAACAGGCTTCCATTTTGGCTACTGAAATGCTGATCGGGATGGGGAAGCTTCTTGAAAAAGATTATTTTTCACTTGAAACATTGCAGAGAAAAGTAACTGTAAAAGGAGGCGTAACTGGAGAAGGGTTGAAAGTTCTCGAAGCGGAAACTGGAGAGATGTTTCGTCATTTAATACAGAGCACTCATAAAAAATTTGATGAAGATCGCGAAGGAATTAAAATTCAATTCAAGGAAGAATCGAGACAAAAATAATAACTACTTAAAGTTCATTCGTCAAAACTTAGCCGTTTCCTTTAACCAAATAAAAAAAGAGTGATTTCAGTTGAAATCACTCTTTTTTCATTTCACAGCTCTAAAAAACAGGCGCTCAGATGTAGGAGTTGGAGCTAGCTCAGTAAAGTCAGCTGTTACTGAAATATTTGAAAAGCCTACCTCTGTTAACCAGGCTATATAATCATCCGTTTGGAACGTTCTTTGAAAATGAAGCTCATCAAATCGTTCATAGAGACCTTCTTCATTTTCTACAAAAAAGCTTAATTCATGCTCAACAGATCCCTCTTCTTCCCCGGCATAACTATTCCATATATAAGAAATGTCATCTTCACTACTCGCAAAAGTATGACCAACAAAATGGTTTTCCATTTTGTGAAGAGAGTGAACATCAAATAACAAAACCCCACCTGGTTTTAAATGCTTATAAATGCTTCGAAAAGAATCTTGAACACCATTTTTATCTGTGACATAGTTCAAAGAATCACAAAAAATCGTTACTATGTCGTACGTTTCACCAGTATCAAGTTCTCTCATATCTTGTTGGAGCAGGTTTATAGGAAGATTGTATTTTAGTGCTTTATCTTGCGCCACGGAAAGCATATGTTCTGAAAGATCCACTGCAGTAACATCATATCCCGCTGACGCAAGTCTAATTGAACATTCTCCAGTACCAGATCCTAAATCCAAAATACGACCATGAGACAATTCCCCTTTAACAAGAGCAGACCATTTCTCATAAGGAGCTTCTTCCATCAAACGATCGTAAACATAAGAAAAGCGTTCATACGATTGCATATTATGCCAGAATTTCTTCAAGGCTTAAATGCGGTGCATCGCCCCATAATTTCTCAAGATTATAATAGTTGCGCTCATCTTTATGAAAAATATGGACAATGACGTTCCCTAAATCAACAAGAACCCATCTCGCTTGGTCATATCCCTCAAGCCTCTTCACATCCATACCTTGCTCTAATGCCTGGTCTTTAACCTCTTTTGCAATAGCTTGAACTTGCTTCTCTGAATTCCCGTGACAAATCAAGAAGTAATCTGCAATTAAAGAAACTCCATTCATATTAAGGGCTACAATATCTTCAGCTCTTTTATCATCGGCTGCTTTTGCAGCAAGGTTAATCATTTGGTTTTCATTCATATTGTTTCCTCCAATTCTTCTCAGGCGTTCAATGATTTTACAATGCTGTTATATGTTAAGAACGTCGCCGGATAAACGGGTTGATTCTTCTTCATTAGAAACTGCACAGTATTCCTGAGAGACAACGCAATAGCTTGATCGAGATCTTGTTGAACCATTTCTCTGACCTCATCTACACCAGGAAATGACCGTCCTGGTTCAATGTAATCAGCTATAAACACACATTTTTCCATTAATGTCATTTCAGGACGACCTGAAGTATGATATTTGATGGCATTTAGAATTTCTTCATCCTCAATCCCTATCTCACAACGTACTAAATAAGCTCCAACTGGAGCGTGCCAGAGTTCAGGCGAATACTCCAGCAAATCTTCAGGAAATCCTTGATCAATAATAACCTGGCGCATTTCATCCTTTGGACGAAACTTAGCATAATCATGAAAAATAGCCGCAATTTCTGTCTTTTGACGATCTGCGCCATATTTTTCTGCAAGCTCAATTGCAGTATCCGTTACTCCAACAGTATGAACGTAGCGATGCTCAGTTAAATGAGGCTCAACTAACTTTAACGCTTCAGTTCGATTCATATAATCCCTTCTCTTCAATAAAAGTTCGGACGGCTTCTGGAAGCAAGTACCGTCCACTCTTTCTATGGCGTAAATCGTCTCTTAATTCACTTGAAGAAACATCGATTTGAGGAACGTCTATAACAGAAACATTGTAACGTTCTTTATCTGGATCATACCCAGGTCGATTTACTCCTACAAATGAAATCATCGAAGACAACTCATCAATTCGATGCCAATTGGGGAGATCCTCAATCATATCTCCACCAATGATAAAATAAAAATCGATATTAGGATAATTTTCTTTCAATATTTCAATTGTATCAATTGTATAGGATCGATCATTACGTTCAAATTCGATTAAAGAAAGCTTAAAGTAAGGGTTCCCCTCTATTGCCAACTGTACCATCTTCACACGGTGATGATTATCAGTAATATGACTACCATTTTTATGTGGAGGTCGATGACTTGGCATAAACCAAATTTCATCCATTTGGCAAGTTTCGAGCACCCCTTGCGCAATGGTAAGATGACCGAGATGAGGGGGGTCAAATGTTCCACCGAGTAGGCCGACTCTTAATTTTTTCTCAACAGTCATTATGGAAGAATAATTTCTTTATTCTCTTCTGATTCTTTATACAAAACAACCATATTCCCAATAATTTGTACGAGCTCCGCCCCTGTTTCAGTTGATAGTTGTTCCCCAACTGTATTGCGATCTTCGTCACAATTTTGAAGAATGCTTACTTTAATAAGCTCTCTAACCTCTAATGCTTCTTCAATTTGTTTTGTCATATTCTCATTCACGCCACCTTTTCCTACTTGGAAAATAGGGTTTAGACGATTAGCTTTTGCGCGTAAGAAACGCTTTTGTTTTCCTGTTAACATTAATATCCTCCTAGCTCTTTTAAAACCGTATTTCGCATTCGTTTCCGATCAGGCGAGACTCCTGTCCACTTTTCAAATGCAAGCGCCCCCTGTTCAACGAACATCGAGATGCCATTATCAGTGACTGCGCCTTTTGATTTTGCAAGCTTCATCCATTTTGTTTCTAGTGGATTATAAATCAAATCACTAACAACCGTACCTGATCTTATATGTTCAAGTGATATTGGCATTCGATCAAGGTGAGGGCTCATACCAATAGACGTTGTATTAATAACGATATCGAACTGTCCCAATGAAGTCTCTGCTTCAGATAGCGTTATAGCATTTGCCACGCTGTAATGTTGACATAATTTTGATAGCTCTTCTGCTTTCTCAAGTGTTCGATTGGCAATCGTTAAAGATGCCACCTCGGATTGGGAAACAGAAACAGCAACTGCTCGAGCAGCGCCTCCAGCACCAATAACAAGAATTTTCTTTCCGCTCAAGTTTTTTTCTCCAATCAAAGTGAGCAACGAAAGTAAATAACCTGATCCATCAGTGTTCGTACCGATATATTTACCATCACGCTTATAAACCGTATTAACTGCACCAATATCAATAGCTTCTTGCTCCACCTCATCTAGTAATGGAATAATGGCGACTTTGTGTGGAATGGTCACATTGAAACCTTGAATATCAAGCATTTTCATTGCATCCACACCATCTTCCAGCTGTTCTGGCGATAGATCAAATGCATGGTAATGATGCGATAAACCAAGCTCTTTAAATTCACCGTTATGCATGATCGGTGACATCGAATGTCCTATAGGATGACCAATCAGTCCATATAACTTCCCCATTATCTGCCTCCTAGATGAGTGATTTTCTAATAGACACGCCTACTCCTTCAGGTGCATATGCTTTCACAGTTGTTCCTTTACCGGATACGGTTACCCATCCTAGACCTGAAAAAACGATATCCATCTTTTCCTCTTTGATGCGGAGTTCATGACCAACTAGAGCAGGCAGCTCTTTCTTTGACTGATCTCCTGGAGGATAAAGAAGTTCTCCTAGATGCTCATCATAAAGATCATCAGCCTTCTCAATTTTTGTACGATGGATATAGAGATCATTTGACACATGACAAATAAAAGACTGCCTTCCGCCCTCAAGAAAATCAAGGCGTGCAAGTCCACCGAAAAACAGCGTTTGTCCTTCATTTAACTGAAATACTTTAGGTTTAATTTCTTTCTTTGGACTAATTACTTTTAATTCCTCAGCGTTGACAAAGTGTGCCATCTGATGATGATTAATAATACCTGGAGTGTCATATAATGTGTTTCCATCATCAAGCGGAATATCAATCAAGTCAAGTGTTGTACCTGGAAACTGACTTGTTGTAATCATTTGCTCTTCATCTCCGCCAAACTCTTGTATAAGTTGATTTACAAAAGTTGATTTACCAACATTTGTACAGCCAATTATATAAACATCTTTTCCATCTCTCAAGCGATCAATTTCACCTGCTACATCCATAACGCTATCGCCTTTTTCTGCACTCATTAACATGACATCAGCAGGCTTTAGTCCATTCTCTTTGGCGCTTGTTTGCATCCACTTTACTAACTTTGATTTGTTTACTGACTTGGGCAACAAATCTACTTTGTTTCCAACTAATAAAACAGGATTTCCTCCTGCGAATCTCTGAATACCAGGAAGCCAACTTCCATTAAAATCGAAGATATCGACAATCTTGACGATAAGAGCATCCGTTTGGCTAATTTCATTTAGTATTTTCAAAAAGTCATCATCTGTTAAAGAAACGTCTTGAATTTCATTATAGTGCTTTAAACGAAAACAACGCTGACATATAATGACGTCTCGATTAAGTGCAGACGGTGGTGCATAGCCAAGTACGTTTTTGTCTTCTGTTTGAATGTGTACACCGCATCCGGCGCAAATAATTTGTTCGTTGTCCAAACTTATTCCTCCCAATTTATCTTCCCTTTTCGTTTCATCCAGGTAAGGAAAATGCTTTCTATTTTTCGATTGAATTTCGTAAAGAACCCATCTGTGCTTGCAACTGGCACGACAAGAATTGTATGAAGGCCCATGCGATTTCCTCCGACCACATCCGTGAAAATTTGATCTCCAATAACTACAGTATCATCTGCGCTAAGATTCATATCCTTCAACGCTTTCCGAAAAGCTTTAGTCATCGGTTTTCGAGCTTCATATATAAATGGCACCTCAACTGGTGAGGCAAACTTTTCTACTCTTGTCTTATTATTATTCGAAACAATGGTAACGAGAATGCCCTCATCACTCATTTGCTTAAACCATTTTAGCAACTTAGGTGTGGCATCAGCTCTATTCCATTCCACAAGGGTGTTATCGAGATCAGTAATAATGCCCTTAATGCCTCGCTCTTTCAATAATTCTGGACTTATTTGAAAGATGTCTTGTACATGTTCATTTGGTAAAAACTTATTTAGCAAATTGCAACACTCCTACTATTAGTGACATCCCTATTGTATCAATATTTTCACCTCGTACAACTATTAACTTACGAATGAACAAAATGAAAACAAAATAATAAAATCAAAATTTTTCGACACATTATGTCATTCACAAAATATGTGGATAACATTATTAACATAAACAAACCATAAAATCATTGTGAATGACTAAGATATAAACATGATACCCACAAATTATCCACTCTTCACTGTGGATAACGGAACGGTTGTTCTCCGTATGTTTACGTGGTAAGCTTACTGCAAATAAAAGATCCACATACACAATATGCGGACTAGACGGAGAATAGAACCTTATTCAGGAGGTGCTTAATCATGGAAAAGTTATCAGATGACTTATTGATTGAATCCTTTTATAAGGCAAAAGAATTAAAGCTAAGTAGCGACTTTATAGGTCTTATTCAACGTGAGATCGAAAGGCGCAGACTTGATAAGCAAGTTTCTCTTATCGGGATTTAAACATTGCCAACCTTGATCGTATCCAGGGTTGGCCTTTTTGTTTTATTCGATTTCAAAGTAGTTCCCCCATGAAGAAGTCCACTCTTCGCTTGTTACTTCATCAGTCGTCTTCATTTTCTTCGCTTTTCGAAAGTGATCAGGTTCTGATAAGAAGACAACCGCCAATCCTTCTGCTTGAAACCATTCCTTGTACTCTGTAAGCAATGGCTCAATATCTTGTCTTGTATATGCAAAAGGTTTCAACGCCACCACCGTTTGGTCATTACGGGATAAAATAATGACATCATTTATAGCAGACTCGTTTTTTATTTTTTTCCGAATAGCTTCTAATGAACTTAACGGTTTATGATCTTTCATTATTGCGGCTCCGATGGGAGCCATTTCTATTGAGCGAAAATATTCTCTTGGCCCAAATGGAGATTGATCCTCGCTTTTATATATCGTTTGACACGCCGTTAACAATATAAGGATAGGAATAAGAATAGAAATGGATTTTATCACGTGAATCCTCCTTTCGCAAATAGAATCGGCGATGTTTGGAAAACTTATACGGGAAAGTTGCTTTTTTAAACAGGAAAAGTTGATAAACGTGTCGGTTTTTGATTACAATTGAAGTATCGCAATATGAGTTCATTTGAACTTTTATCATATTGAGCATTAGTGGGGAGGTTTTTGTAGAATGCTTCATGCAGCTGTCTTGCTACCTTTTCTGGCAGCGTTTTTCATCCCGTTACTTTATCGGGGCGTCAAACAAGTCCATTTAGGATGGTTTGTTCTTTTAGTTCCGATAGTGTTGTTTGGGTATTTTCTTACGTTTATAAAAGAAGTTACGCAGGGTGTACATACACTTAAAACGTTTGAGTGGATTCCATCACTCGGAGTGAACGTTACATTCTATATTGATGGTCTTGGCCTGTTTTTCGCGCTTTTGATCACTGGAATTGGATCACTCGTTGTTCTCTATTCCATTTATTATTTAAGTAAAGCCGAAAAGCTTGGCCATTTTTATGTCTATCTCCTATTGTTTATGGGAGCCATGCTCGGGGTTGTGTTGTCGGATAATTTATTTGTTCTCTACACATTCTGGGAATTAACGAGCATTTCATCATTCCTGCTAATTGGATACTGGTACCAACGAGAGAAATCAACATCTGGTGCCCTTAAATCCATGATGATTACTGTTTTTGGCGGTCTAGCCATGCTCGGTGGTTTTTTACTCATGGCAGATATCACAGGAACGGCAAGTATTAGGGGGATTATTGAAAGCGGAGAGATGATTGTTACGTCTTCCCTTTTCCCATTCATCTTAGTACTCGTACTACTGGGAGCTTTTACGAAATCAGCTCAGTTTCCATTTCATACATGGTTACCTGACGCAATGGAAGCACCAACACCAGTCAGTGCCTTCCTACACTCAGCTACTATGGTTAAAGCTGGTATCTACCTTGTTGCGAGGTTAAGCCTCATCTTCGCAGGTACCGATCTCTTTTTCTTGATTGTTAGTGGATTTGGATTGCTCACGCTATGCTGGGGATCTTATATGGCGGTTAGACAAACAGATCTTAAAGCTATCCTCGCCTATTCGACGATTAGTCAACTGGGTATGATCATGGCTATGTTAGGTTTTGGTACTGAAGTGGCTATTCTTGCAGCGGTATTCCACATTTTGAACCACGCTACGTTCAAAGGGAGTCTCTTTATGGTCGCAGGTATTATTGATCACGAGACAGGCACTCGAGATATTAGAAGGCTCGGAGGCCTATTTACGTTCATGCCAATCACTGCAACCTTAGCATTCTTTGGCACATTCTCAATGGCAGGATTCCCGCTACCTTTTCTAAACGGTTTCCTGAGTAAAGAAATGTTCTTTGAATCGTCCCTGCATTTTGAAAATGCATCTACAATTGTTGAAGCTGTTTCACCTTATTTCCCTTATTTAGCAGTTGGCGGAAGTATCTTCACTTTTGTTTATTCCATTATGCTTTTCTTCCGAACATTTACCGGTAAACAAAGGGATAAATTACCTAAAGAACCACACGAAGCACCGATTGGTATGCTTATCTCGCCAATCATTCTTGTACTTCTTGTGATCGTCATTGCTTTTGTTCCGAACGTTTTTGGGCATTCTCTTCTTTCGCCAATGGTGGATTCCATAGCCGGTTCAGCTGGTGAAACGCATATTAAATTCTGGCACGGATTAGGGCCTGCTCTTTACATGAGTTTAGCTGTACTTTTGCTAGGAACGGTTTTCTATCTGACCCGTACAAAATGGGAACGTATATACACTATTTTACCTGGTAAACTTTCTGCAGCTAAAGCCTATGATGGTATTATAAACGGCATCATAAATGGATCTAAGAAATTAACGAATGGTTATATGACTGGATCTCTCAGGCATTACATGATATATATCCTAATCTTCTTCATAGCTCTTGTCTCCATCACCATAAGTGTTACTGGAGGCTTCGAAATGTCATTTGATGACCTGGCCCCGATTGCTATTCCTGAGTTACTTATAGCGATTGTGATGGCCGGCGCTGCTTTTGGAACGATTTTTATGAAGAATCGTATTGCCGCTATTCTAGTACTTGGAATCGTAGGGTATGGATTATCCCTATTATTCGTCTTCTTCCGAGCACCAGACTTAGCGCTCACTCAGCTTATTGTAGAAACCGTAACGGTTGCACTATTTCTTCTATGTTTTTATCACTTGCCTAATTTTGATAAACAGAAGGAATCCAAAAGAACAAACGCCGTTAACTGGGTCATCTCTATATCTGTAGGGGTTCTTGTAACTATGATAGGAATCGCTTCACACAGTACGAAATTGTTTGAACCAATTTCAGAGTACTTTCTTAAAAACTCCTATAAATTGGGCGGAGGAGACAACGTTGTTAACGTTATTCTTGTTGACTTCCGTGGACTTGACACGATGCTTGAAATCCTTGTACTTGGACTTGCTGCGCTCGGCATCTTCACAATGATTAAATTGCGTCCGAGTAAGAAGGAGGGAAATGATTAATGGAAATTATCATGTCTGTACTTGCAGGTCTGCTTTTTACAGCAGGTGTCTACATGATGCTGCAAAAACAAATTCTTAAAATCATTATCGGTACGGCACTGTTGTCTCATGGAGCACACCTCTTTATTATTACGATGGGAAAGTTAAATCGTGGAAAACCTCCTATCCTTGCAGAAGGCGTAACAAGTTATGTTGATCCGTTGCCACAGGCACTTATATTAACTTCCATCGTTATTAGTTTCGGTGTGACATCGTTTCTTCTTGTGCTAGCGTATCGGACATATCAAACGAACGGTACTGATAATATGGAGAAGTTAAGGGGTAACGAAAATGAGTAATCTAGCTATACTACCAATTTTATTACCGTTATTAACTGGAATCATTCTTGTATTCCTCAATAAACGGTTGCCACTTGTACGATTGATTACACGCATTATGGTGCTAGTCAATCTCGCAGTTGTATCTGTCATCGCATTTAATGTGATTCAAAACGGCACGATCGTATTAAAAGCCGGGGATTGGACAGTGCCTTATGGCATTGTTCTGGTCGCCGATCCGCTTGCTATGTTGTTAGTCGTCACTGCGAATATCATTGCTGTTGCATGTGCTTTTTATGCTTTTAATTCGCTTGATGAACAACGCGAACGGTTTTACTTTTATCCGCTTTTTCAACTTCTCATTGCGGGTGTTAGTGGTGCGTTTCTAACAGGAGACCTATTTAACTTATTCGTCTTCTTCGAAGTACTGCTTATTGCTTCATACGGATTAATCGTTCTTGGTGGGACCAAAGAACAATTCAGAGAGTCCTTTAAATACATCATTATCAATCTATTTTCATCTATGCTGTTTGTTACAACGATCGCCTTTCTATATGCAGTAGTTGGGACAGTCAATATGGCTCAGTTAGCTGAACGGATCGGTGAAGTTCAACAGGATGGTGTGTTAACGACCATTGGCATTTTGTTATTGATCGTTTTTGCAACGAAAGGTGCGCTTTTCCCATTATATTTCTGGCTCCCTAAGTCTTATACAGTTCCACCAACTGTTATTTCAGCATTATTTGGAGCGTTACTTACCAAAGTTGGGGTATATTCTATACTAAGAGTTTTCTCTCTGATCTTCGTCTATAACCTTACAGTTACGCATCAAATTTTGCTTGTACTGGCAGGATTCACGCTTGTTTTCGGTGTGATTGGGGCCCTTTCGACGAATAATGTGCAATTGATTATTGCCTATAATATCATTCCAGCAGTTGGTTATATGATTCTTGGTATTGGCACGTTCTCAGCAACTGCTCTTGCAGGCACAATTTATTATTTGCTTCATGATATGATTATTAAAGCAGCACTCTTCTTCCTTGTTGGTGCTATGGTGGCTTACGCCGGCACATCAGATTTAAGAAAGATGGGTGGCATTATTAAAAATCAACCAGTCCTTGGATGGCTCTTTTTCATTGCAGCATTAGCGCTTGCTGGATTACCGCCATTTAGTGGATTTATCGGTAAACTCCTTATTCTAAGAGGTGCTTTCGAGGAAGGACATTATGTACTAGCGATTATAGGATTAGTGACCAGTCTTTTAATTCTTCTTTCTGTTATCCGCATCTTTATTAATGGATTCTGGGGAGAGGCAAAGCAGGAATATGTTTCAACAGTTAACTCTACTAAAGGTAAAATAATGCCTGCTACTTTCTTACTCATTTTCACGATATTTCTTGGATTAGGTGCAGAATTTATTTATCCTACGGTTCAAACAATTGCGGATCAAATGATTGATCCAGCAAATTATATTGATTCGGTTATGAAGGAGTAGATGGCATGCCAATACAAATTATCATAAACCTGATTATTGCCGTTCTCTGGATGTTTCTTTTTGAAAGTTACTCTTTTAGTACGTTCTTTGTAGGCTATTTATTTGGAATCGGATTACTTCTATTAATGGAGCGTTTCATTCCAGACCGCTTTTACTTTTATCGTCTTTGGGCGATTCTTAAGTTATTGTTTTTGTTTATTAAAGAGCTGATTATGGCTAATGTTCAGGTTGTTAAGCTCGTATATAGTCCCAAACTTAAAATGGAACCAGGCATTATCGCTGTACCCATTGATGTTCGAACAAACTGGGAAATTACGATGCTCGCAAATCTCATTACATTAACACCAGGGACACTAACGGTTTCAGTCGCTCCAGATAATATGCACATTTATATCCATGCTATGGACGCACCTGATGCAGATGAGGTTATTAAAGAAATTAAAGGCACATTTGAGAAAGCAATTATGGAGGTGACGAGATGACTTCTCTTTTATCTACTGTATCAACCATTTGTATCGTCATCATCGCAATCTCTACCCTATTTTTACTCTATCGAGCAATAAAAGGACCTTCAAATCCTGACCGTGCTGTTGCACTGGATACAATCGGCATTAATCTTATGGCAATAGCGGGTATTCTAGCAATCAAACTGGAAACAGCGTATTTCAATGATATTATTCTTCTTATTGGAATTCTCGCTTTTATAGGCACAGTAGCTATTGCTAAATTTCTGGAAAAGGGTGTTATCATTGAAAGAAGTCGTGATTAGCATTTTTATGATCATTGGCACGTTTTTCCTTTTTTCTGGAGCACTTGGAATTTTTCGACTTCCTGACGTTTATACTCGTCTACATGCTGCTTCAAAAAGCGCTACTCTAGGAGTAGCTGGAATCCTCATTGCCGCTTTCCTTTATTTTATCTTTGAAGAACAAATGGTAAGTGGAAAGCTCATTCTCGGTATTATTTTCATTTTGATGACAGCTCCAGTTTCTGGACATATGATTTCTAGAGCTGCTTATCAAAAAGGTGTTCCGCTCTGGGATAAAACTACGAGAGATGATCTTGATAAAGCACAAAACCAAAAAGCAAGTACGAAAAAGGGTTAAACCCTTTCGTACTTGCTTTTTTACATGTTGACCGTGTCCTTGAAATTATTGTTATAGATTTATCAAATTATTTATAGCTTCCATAATGATTAGCGTAGTAATAGTATCCTCCGCCAATAACAAGTAGTAATACTAGTAGAACAACGATTAAGGCAAAATATCCTCCGCCATAGCCTGGATATGGGTATGGGTAAGGCGGATAAGGATAACCACAACCGGGATAACCGTAACTCATGCTCCCCCTCCTTCTCTCCTTCAAACAATCTATTGGTAGATATTACAGTCTATGATAGGTTGATCAAAAATGTATGGACATTGGCGGAGTTTTCTAAATTCATTACTACATCTGTTCATCCTTCATTTTATGTTCTACAATTATAGAAGGGTGTAAGCCTTGAACTAACACTAAGGGGTCGATTTAAATGATAACACCAATGAAAACAATAACGCCTAGCTATGACCCATGGGAAGCTTATATGGATGTTGAAGAATATGGAATTATGATTCTTTCCAACATAGAACTAACAACGACTACTTTATGTAATATGAGATGTGAACATTGTGCAGTTGGTTATACATTGCAACCAAAGGATCCTGATCCACTTCCTCTAGACCTTATTACTCGTAGTCTTGATGAAGTAGAAAAACTTAGGGCGTTAAGTATTACGGGTGGTGAACCAATGCTTTCCATGAAATCGGTTAAGCAATATGTAGCTCCACTTCTTAAATACGCTCATGAACGCGGAGCGAGAACACAAATCAATTCAAATTTAACGCTTGATCGTAAGCGATATGATTTGATCATACCCTATCTTGATGTTTTACATATTTCACATAATTATGGAAGCATAGACGATTTCACTGACATTGGATTCGCTGTTATGGAAAGGAAGCCATCTCTCAAACAGCGGGAAGCTTATTTCCATCGTATGGTTGAGAATGCAAAAGATTTAACATCTAAAGGTGTCATCGTATCAGCGGAGACAATGATTAATCGTAGAACTCTTCCAAATATCGTGAGCATTCATCAACAAATAGCAGACATGGGGTGCCAGCGTCATGAAGTTCATCCGATGTATCCGTCAGACTTCGCTTCAGGTCTTGATATTGCCTCTTTGGATGAAATTCGAGAAGGAATTCACCGTTTATTAGATAATCGAGATCCAGATGTTTGGCTCTTATTCGGTACCCTTCCATTTTACCCATGCAGTTCCAATCAAGAAGACCTTAGACTTCTCGAAAGATTATATTCAGAACCTAATGTCACTGTTAGAAATGACCCAGATGGACGTTCTAGATTAAATATGAATATTTTCGATGGCGATATTATCGTAACTGATTTTGGAGATACGCCACCACTTGGAAATATTAAAGATACTAATCTGAATGATGCTTACGAAAAATGGCAAGAAAGTAAAATGGCTCAAAGCATAAGTTGTCATTGCCCTGCAGTAAAGTGTCTAGGACCCAACCTTCTTGTAAAGGATGCTTACTATCAGGATGTTGATTTCTTACAAAAAAAGACAAACATCTCGCTATAACCTCCAATTTTGGGGGTTTTTTTACTCATTTTTAAATTTAATACCATTTTCAGCTTTCGCATTAACTCAGATAGGGTATAATACCTATCGTAATCTATAGGAGTGTGATAGTTGTGAAGAAAAAGACATGGATTCTGATTCTAGTTGCGGGATCTCTTGTTATTTTGCTTGCATTGGCTGAGAACCAAACAGATTTTCTAAGAACCAATGCAAATGAAATGCCCGAAAATGATTCAGAATCAAAGAAGAAAAACATTACGTATTATACTAAATATTATCAGACTAAAAAGAGCATTTATGACTCTTATAAACATGAGGAAAGCGAAACCATTTTCCTCGGTGATAGTTTGACTGATTATTATGAGTGGGGGGAAGCTCTTAGTGACCATGAAGTATTAAATCGCGGTATTGCTGGGGATACGACTACAGGAGTTCTAAACAGGATTGAAGAAGTCGTAAAAGCAAAGCCAGATCGGATTTATTTGTTAATTGGTATTAATGATATGATTGCTGGGCAGTCAGTAAACAAAATTGAAACCAATTATAAGCAAATTCTAGATACGCTCAAAACGCAATCACCTAACACAAAAGTTTATGTGCAAAGTTTATTTCCGGTGAACACAGCATTAACTGGTCACCCACTAAATAATTCAATCATTAAGGATTTAAATAAACGCCTAGAAGATCTTTCGAATCTGTATGATTATCAATTTATTGATATTTATCCAGAGCTAGTAGAGTTTGGTCAGTTAAATAAAGATTTCACATTTGATGGGCTTCATCTTAATGGAGAAGGATATAAAATATGGACACGAAAAGTTCTCTCAACATATAACACTAACGCAGAGGAGAAATAATAAACTCTTCAATGCGTTATTGCTTTTTTGCTTTTGTGTGTTAAACTATAAGAGACCAACCTTAAAATGCTTCGGAGGAAAACCTCCGGAGTCCTTTTTTTTGCTCTTTTTAGCTTTTAATTCATTAATGAGTCCTTGCTCCTGGCAAATTGACATGGTTAGTCAACAAAGAGTTGTTCAGTTTTAAACATTCAAACTATCTTTCTTAAATGACAAAATCCAATTGTTTCTTCTACATTTACAACATAAAATGTTACAACTCATTCAGAAAGCTGATTTTCTTTTGATAAATAGACTATTTCGACCGACTGATGATGAGTTAGATACCCTTTTTATTTTTGATACTTCATACACCCCCTCATTCAGATTGTTTGTTCCGATCGTATTACGAACAAACTGCCAATAATTCTCACGAGAAGAGAGAAGTTATTTTTCCTGTTAGCGTTATGACCAATTGATGAAACAAACATAAAAAAACCTGCACTTTGGCAGGTTTAGGCTCCACTCTCTTTTTCTTTTCGATTACGATAGAATTCATGAAACAGTTTCATTAGTGCTCGCTTTTCAATTCTAGATACGTAACTTCGTGAGATCCCAAGCTGTCGGGCTATTTCTCGCTGTGTTAATTCCTTCTCAAGATTCAGACCAAATCGCCCAACAATAACTTCCTTTTCTCTGTCATCTAAAATATGAATGTACTCATATATCTTCTTTTTCTCCATGTTTAACTGAATTAATTCAACAATATCTTCCGTTTCTGCTTTTAAGACATCGATCAGAGAAATTTCGTTCCCTTCCTTATCCTGACCTATGGGGTCATGAAGAGATACGTCTTTTTTCGTTTTCTTCAAAGCGCGGAGATGCATCAGAATTTCGTTCTCAATGCATCTTGCAGCATAGGTTGCTAGCTTAGTACCCTTGTCAGTAGAGTAGCTTTCAATTGCTTTAATTAATCCGATTGTCCCTATCGAAATGAGATCTTCAGGGTCTTCACCTGTATTTTCAAACTTCTTCACAATATGAGCGACAAGACGGAGGTTATGCTCGATCAGACGATTTCGTGCATCTTCATCACCTTTTGCCATCAGTTCTAAATACTTTCTTTCGTCCTTTCTTGAGAGAGGCTGAGGAAAAGCATTGTTCTTCACAAACGAGACAAAGAAAAGAACTTCCTTACATACGTAAGCAAGTGCTGCCAGTAATGACACATACTCACCTCCCAAAGATGGGCTTTTACTATACCTTATGTTTATGTGAATGCCTACCCCTACGTGTCTGTCCTTATGGAATTCTAATTAAAAAAATAAGACGCCCCTGACTGGAACGTCTTATCAACCGTTATGATCTCTCTTCTTTTCTCTTGCCCACTTCTCAGACATAACTTCTTCCCTTAAATACCGATGATGGGTGGAGTAACGTCCATACTTCAAACGTATAACTGTTAGGATAGCAACGATTCCGCCAAGACCTGTCAGCTCTAACCATTCCATACCTGCCACTCTCCTCTAATGACAGTATATTCATAAATAATTAGATTGCTACGCTATAGATTAGTGTTGAATAGTTTAACGAGCATCTCATCGTTTATAATTAAATCAGACAGCTGATAACCATCCAAAACTTCAAAATAAGCTGATAAGGCATCATGTAGGACATGTTTTAATCGACAAGCAGGACTAATCACACAACTATTATTTTCCTTATCAAAGCACTCCACTAAATTGAAGTCTTCTTCAGTGCTTCTTACAACTTTTCCTACATTAATATCTTCTGGGAGATGAGCGAGTCGCAATCCTCCATTTCGCCCTCTAATCGTTTCGATATATCCATTTTTCCCAAGCTCATGTGCTACTTTCATGAGATGATTTTTTGAAATTTGATAGGCACTAGCGATTTCTTGTATGCTAGCTAACTTATCCTCTTTCATACTACCAAGATAAATCAGCATTCTTAACGAGTAATCCGTGTAATTAGTTAAACGCATGTTCCTTCAACCTCTTTTCGCTCCATTGTTCATGGGTCTATTTTATCATACCTCCTAAAACATAGTGTTCTACAATGCTTTCTATAAGATGTGAACGTTTCTTTAAAGATGTATATTTTATATTGCTTTTCAAATAACAATTCGATACCATAAAGATGTATTAAAAATGCATCTTTAAAATATTGGAGGTTTTATCTATGTTATCACCTAAAACCATTACTACAATTAAATCAACAGTACCTGTCCTCGAAGTTCACGGTACTGAAATTACAAAGCGTTTTTATGAAATGCTATTTGAGAACCATCCTGAACTATTAAATATTTTTAACCACGCTAATCAAAAACAAGGAAGACAACAACAAGCTCTTGCAAATGCAGTTTATGCAGCTGCCAAACATATTGATCAATTAGAAACTATTCTTCCTGTTGTTAAACAAGTTGCTCATAAACACCGTAGCCTTGGTGTGAAACCAGAACATTACCCAATTGTAGGAGAATATTTGCTTAAGGCTATTAAAGAAGTTCTTAAAGAAGATGCAACAGAAGAAATTTTACTTGCATGGGAAGAGGCCTATGGCGTCATAGCTAGCGTTTTCATCGAGGTGGAAGAAGAGATGTATGAAGATGCAGCAAAACAACAGGGTGGTTGGGACCTTGAACGCACTTTTGTAGTCGACAGGAAACAGAAAGAAAGTGATGTAATTACCTCATTCTATCTAAAACCAGCTGACGGGGAGCCAATTGCTTCATTTAAACCTGGTCAATATATTAGTGTCAAAGTTCATATTCCAGGAGATCAATTCACTCATATTCGTCAATACAGTTTATCTGACGTTCCTGGTAAACCTTACTATCGTATATCTGTGAAAAAAGAAGAAAATCCTTCAAAACCAGACGGAATCGTTTCCAACTATTTACACGACAATGTTAAAGAAAATGATGAGTTAAGCTTAACCGCTCCTGCAGGTGACTTTTATTTGAAGGAAGATCAATCTCCAATCGTTCTCTTAAGTGGTGGGGTAGGTATAACACCTATGCTAAGTATGCTGAAGACCAGCGCAGATCAAAATAGAAAAACGACATTTGTTCATGCAGCACTTAATGGAAATGTCCATGCTTTTGACGAGGAACTTAAGACTCTCAATCATCCATCTATGGACTATTTCGTATGTTACGAATCCCCTACGAAAGAGGATTCTATGAAAAACAGTTATCAAAAAGAAGGATTTGTAACGAGCGAATGGTTAAAAGAAATTCTTCCATTAGAACGCAATACGCATTATTATTTCTGTGGACCACTTCCATTTATGAAGGCTGTTAAAGAAGCATTAACAAAGCTCGGAGTCGATGAAGATAAAATGCATTTCGAGTTTTTCGGTCCAGCCGTCGCTCTAGAACCATCAATGCCATAACCGAACTTCTAAACATTAAAGAAGCGCCAAATAGGCGCTTCTTTAAATTGTTATAATAACCGTGTGATTTCGTTCCTTTATGAAAGAACTAATTTCAGCCCAGTCCTTTTCAAATGGAATATAAGGGACAAAGATAGGCTTTTGATTATTTTCGTTAATAATAGCAATAACTGGGGAACCGTTTATTTTTCCAAACATAACTTCTTTAACGTACGAAAAAGCTACACTTCGACAGCTAAATCCTTGTAACTTGTGTTCGATCCTATATTCTGTTAGTTCGATTCGCTGTGTTCGAATGCAGAAACTAAGAAAGGTACAAAACAAGACATAAATGAGCCCAATTAGCATGAAACTTCGCCAGCGTTCAAATGTTAAATCTTCTTTTAACCACAACAATAGGGTGCCAAAGCAAACGACAATACTATACACAAGCATCATAAAAAGTTCGATTACTTTCACTTTCGGATAATACGTTTTGATTACCTTCATAAACGTCACACCTTTACGTTAAATGGATGTGAAGCACGTTTTTCACTTATTTTAACAAGGTGTTTATCATCTGTATATGTTTTCAGAAAATTACATATTATAAAGTTTTACTTATAAAGCTTCATAGAGTGTTCTTTTAGAAGCGCTAGAATGTCCTTGAATTGTGGAACAAGATTGTAAGCATAGTTCCAGGCATTATTTTCAATTAGGACGGATACTTGCTTCTTCATTTCTAAACACTCAGTATGTGCCCTCTTACTAGCTAATATAGGAAGGTTAGAGTCTGCGGCATGACCAAGTTCATGAGCCAAAATCACAGTGAAAAAATCAAGAAATTGTTCCTCTGATCCAATTAACTTAACACACTGCGTTCGTACCTCTTCTACGTAAATTGTGACTTGATTCGTTTCTAATGAATATTTTCCTCCTATTAGTCTTCGCTCGGGAAAATAGTCTTTTAATTGAATTTGCACATCTAAACCTGAATCTCTGAGAAGCTTGTGACTAATGTCTTGAAGATAATTTATATTATCGCTCATGTCCCCAAACCCTTTCACCTTGATAGCGCCATCTCCTGTTTTATTTATTCATACGCAAAAAAAAGAGACCTTATTCAGGTCTCTTTCTCATCTTACTTCCACCAGCTATCGAATATTGTTGCGGCCATGTTTCGCTTATGCTTTGTTTTAATGAAATGATTCTCAATTGTCTTAGAAGCCTCTTCAGGAACTTCTTTTCCTTCAAGGTAATCATCGATATGCTTATAACTTACTCCTAGCGCTTCTTCATCAGGAAGTGCTGGGCGATCATCTTCTAAATCAGCTGTCGGCACTTTCTCCACAAGATGGTCTGGCATACCGATTTCTTCAAGAATCGCTCTACCTTGACGTTTATTCAAACCAAAAAGAGGGGTGATATCACATGCCCCATCGCCATGCTTCGTATAGAAGCCCGTCACAGCTTCCGCTGCGTGATCTGTTCCAATAACAAGCTTCTTCTCATCGCCTGCAATGTTATACTGAGCAATCATTCGCTCTCTAGCTTTGTTATTGCCTTTTGTAAAATCAGTAAGGCTATTTCCTGTGGCTTCAAGATATGTTGAGACTGAAGCATCAACGGCAGGTTTTATATTAATCGTAACCGTTTGATCAGGCTTAATGAACTTGAGTGCGGCCTGAGCGTCATCTTCATCACTTTGCTCTCCGTATGGTAGTCGCACAGCAATAAAACTTGCATCAGTTCCCTCTTCACGAAGTTCCTCAACTGCAATTTGTGCAAGACGCCCTGCAAGTGAAGAATCCTGTCCACCTGATATTCCAAGAACAAATCCAGTTGTTCCACTTTTCTTGAGATAATCTTTTAAAAATCCAACGCGCTTTTTGACTTCTTCTTTTACATCAATTGAAGGTTGTACACCAAGCTCTTCAATAATTTCTTTTTGCATTTCTCTCATAATTGTCACTCCTTTTAAATACCACATCTCTTATCTTTATATAATTTTCTCTACTAATCAATACCCCTTTGCCTACTTTTAAAAACAGATTCAGCTATATGTACACTACTATTTTGACTCGCATCTTACCTTTTCATACAAAAGAGCATTGCATTCAAGAAAATAGTCATAAGGCAGGTAGCCCCTGCCTTATGGCTTATTGATGGATATAGAAACTTTGTTTGTATTGATTTGAATCAATCAGTTCTTGCCTTCTCTTATGGTCTAATTCCTGATCAAGCGTATGCCGATTACGTTTGATCGAAAAAGTGATTGTAACAAACAATAAATGTAAAGTCATTCCACTCCACTCCTTTCCAGTTAGATTACTTCAGGTTAACCCTTTCTCTACTGCGATCCATTTTTGAATGGCTAATTTCTTCTGATCGATAATCATCATTCTCTTCCTTTCCGTTTTGGTATTAATGCATCCAGATTGGTTTTTCACTTCTTACATTCATTTGTCTTTTCACTCGCAAATAATGTTGTTCCTCAGCTAAAGTTCGTTCATGAACGCGAAGACGAATTGTGACAAAAACTAAATGTATCGTTAACATGATCATTTCTCCTTACTGTCTTTTAAATTAGGATAACCACATCGAAGCTCGGTTTCTTTTCATTTCGGCTTCTGACATGCGTTGATGAATGGAGCGCTGATGTAGTTCTGTAGATAAACTACGATGAAAAGCACCCTTCACTTTTGTTATGATCATTAAATGGAATGGCAACATGTTAACGACCTCCTTTCTATTCAATTACTTCTGGGGACCCATTTTTTCCTTTTTAGTTGTTTTACGTTCAACACTTTTCCATTCTCCATTTTCATTCCTCCTCTCCATTTTTGGACACAAAAAGCCGCAGGATATTAGCCTGCGGCAAAAAAAGCATAGAAAAGCCACAGGCATCGACCTGCGGCTTTTCAATCCATATTAAAAAGGATTCCTCTTATCGAGGCACTGGTCGAACAGATTGTGCATATTCAGTTACAGTCGTTGCATCTGCTTTCATCATCTTCATCATTCTGTTCGACCTCCTTTTTTCATATTTGTTTACAAAGGTAAGTATATCCATATCCACCATTTAAGTAAACCTTTTTTACTAAATTTCCTAAATATTTTATTTATATGAATATTTTCGACAATCTTCAACATTGTCCTAAATCCCCTTATATTATAAGAAACCAAGAAAGTTCTGCTAAAGAGGACATACATATATACAAAGTGGAGGTGAACATATGCTGAACGTGACAACAATCGTCCTCTTTATCATTGGATTTCTTGCTGTGTTCGGGGTAACAGCAACGATTCAGATTAGTTTACAAATGAAAAAATGGCTCCGAGATATTGAGAATGCTGAGATACAAAATGATTCAACGACTCAGACTGCACCATGGATTCAAAATGTTATGAAAGAATACAAGTCATACCACTTAGCGGGCGTATCTCAAGTCAATACACAAGCTCTTATTGAGAAGCATTTCTATAAAGAATCCGTTCCTCTATTTGGCTTTGCTCGTGTTCCAGCAGGTGGAATGATGCGATTCATGCAGCAGCTACCCCCTACCTCCATTATCATAGGAATACTAGGAACTTTTATCGGACTTACACTCGCCATATCATCGATGCAAGAAACGCTCATGTTTCTTTCACAGAAACCAGAAGATGCAAACCTTAATCTTGCCTCCGTGATTGAAGCGATCTCAAGTCCTTTTCAAGGAATGAGCGTTGCATTCATCACAAGCATAGCCGGGATTGGTAATGCTCTATTTTTAACACTTATCCAAAATGGTGTATTAACAAATGGGCGAACAACTGCTTATTATTTGGAGAAAATTATTTCGGATTGTGAGTCCCTTCTTGATCATAATCTAAATGCAAGCTTAACTCAGGAAAAACCTCACGATGAAATGGAACGAATTTTAGATCGCCTTGCAGGTAGGATTCAAGATAGTTTTCATGAAACACTTGGAGATTTTTCGACCAATATGGTCCACTTTACAGCTGGTCTTGAACAGGCGATGAAAGACGTTCAAGCTACATTAACAGCTCAACGTGAATATACCGAACAATTCTCAATTAGCACCGAGACGTTGGAATCATTCGGCATAAAACTTAAAGACTCATTTACCCAGCTTGACGGTGTTCAAGAAAAAGCAACGAACGGAATTATCGATCTTGGGAATCGATTAAAAACACTCGAAAGTCAACTTCAATCTTTATCTAAACACCATGAATCTGGTCAGCGTAAATTCGAGCAGCTTGTTCAACGATCGGATCAATTAATCAAGGAAACTCAAAAGAAAGCAGAAGAAACAGGGCAACATTACTTAAGAGGCTTAGATGAACAAATGCAGCGGTTCCAAGGCTCGCAGGAGGAGCTTGAGAGGCGCGTTCACCAAATGCAGGATGAATGGTATTACCGCTATCAAGATAAGCAAAATCAATATGGAAGAGCTTCTCAAGAATTCGCTGAATCAGTTTTACAGCTTGAAAAAGCCTGGTATAGCTCTCTCGATAAAATTAAGCGTGAAGCACTGGAGCCAATTATTCATCGAATGGAACGGGACCAGCGTGATCAACCTCTTCAACATGAAATGAGAGCTATATCAAACAGTCTTGATTCTCTTTACCAAGGTCTAGCTCGAGAGCTAAAAGATATTCAACACCAGCTCTCAGAATCACATCAACTACAGCTACGCTTGTACGAGGAGCAAATGCGTCGTCAATCTATGGCACAGCAGCATGTCCAATCAAGGATGATTGGTGACAATCGATGAAAAATCGAAAAAGGCGATTTCAAATACAGAGTGATGAAGAACATTATTGGCCTAGTTTTGCTGATATGATGGCGATGATCGTTCTTGTCATGCTCTTTATCGCGATCATCGCGTTCGTTCAAATGATCTATGATGCATATGACCAAACGGTTATGAAACAAGAGCTTGCCAAAGTAGCAGATGTCAAAAAGCATATTAGTGATTTAATTGAGGAACAGCTTGAAGAAAACGTTGGCAAAGATAAGATCGTTCGCGGACCAAATAATACGATTTCAGTCGAAGGAGATATTTTATTTGATACAGGAAGCGCCGAAATTAGCCCTCAGGGGAAAAAAGTTTTAAACGACCTGGCGGATGTTTTTGCTAATTTAATCGATGAAGAAGATATTAGTCAGTACCTCTATATCATCTTAATCGAAGGACATACTGATAAGGTTCCCTATGATAACTGGAAACTTTCAGCTGATCGCTCTGTCGCAGTTGTAAAGGAATTGATGAAAGCAAACCCTAAACTAGATACTCCAGAATATGCAAAATATTTAGCGGCAACGGGATATTCAGAATATAAACCAGTGGTTGAAGAAAATACAAGTGATGCGTACGAGAAAAACAGAAGAATCTCTTTTCAAATTATTCTTGATGACGAGAAATGGCAGGGACGCCTTAAAGAAATCATGACTTATTAGGAAATACAAAAGCCGCTCCCAAAAAGGAAGCGGCTTTCATTAAAACATATGGATCATTCATCATATATCGTTTAATAGTTTATATCTTGCTCGTTTATTTTTTTTTGAATAGCGATAGCGCGAGAATAGAAGAAAATCGCAATCCCAACGAGTACAAACCCACCACCCGTTAAAATAAGGGCTGCACCATCCGTCTTCCCTTCAACTGGAAGAAAAGAACCAATATATAAGAAAACACTAAGACTAAGCAATACAAACGCAAAACGTTTATAATCTTTCATTTTGTCTTGAAGTTGCTTCATAGCGCTCACCTCTCCCGTCTCTTATTCTACCATAAGAAACGGGTCTACTAGAGATGTAACTCTTTCCAATCATTAAAGAGCCCTTATCCAAATATATCAGATAAGGGTTCTACTATTATCCTAATGCGTTTGAAAGGTCTTCAATTAAATCATCTGCATCCTCAAGTCCAACAGAAATACGTACAAGACCCTCTGTGATGCCGAGCTCATCTCGTCGATCTTTCGGAATAGAAGCGTGAGTCATGCGAGCAGGAACTGAAATTAAACTTTCCACCGCTCCTAAACTTTCAGCAAGAGTAAAATATTTCACTTTGCTTAACAGCTCATCTGCTTTATCAGCACTTCCGATATCAAAAGAGATCATACCACCAAAGCCACGAGACTGATTAACAGCGATATCATTACCTGGATGTGTACTTAGCCCAGGATAATATATTTTCTCGACTGATGGGTGATTACTAAGGAATTGGACAATTTTCGCTGTGTTTTTCTCATGCTCTTCCATACGAACCCCAAGTGTTTTCAATCCTCTAATAAGCAGCCATGAATCCTGCGGTCCAAGAATGGCACCTGCCGAATTTTGAACAAAATGCACTTCTTCCGCCAGCTCTTTTGAATTAACAACAACAAGTCCAGCAACGACATCACTATGCCCGCCTAAATACTTTGTTGCTGAGTGAAGAACGATATCAGCACCATGGTCAATTGGATTTTGCCAATAAGGCGTATTAAACGTATTATCAACGATAGTTAGAAGATTGTGGTCTTTTGCCAATTTGGAGATGGCATTAATATCGGTCACCTTCAACAACGGATTCGTTGGTGTTTCAACGTAAATCGCTTTCGTATTATCCTGAATCGCAGCTTTAACAACAGCTAAATCAGTCGTATCGACAAAAGTTGATTCAATACCAAGACGGTTTAAAACCTTTGTCATTACACGGTAAGTTCCACCGTAAACGTCATCTGTCATAACAACATGATCTCCAGAATTAAACATCATCATAACAGAGGAAATGGCTGCCATTCCGGATCCAAATGCAAATCCTGCGACGCCATTTTCAAGGTCTTTAATCAGCTCTTCTAGTGCATGACGTGTTGGATTCCCTGTTCTGGAATATTCATAGCCGTTGAACTTTCCTACGGCTTCTTGTTTGTAAGTACTTACTTGATAGATCGGTACCGATACAGCTCCAGTTTGTGGATCACCGGTAATCCCACCATGAATAAGTTTTGTTTTTGGCTTCATTGGTTAAATGCCTCCTTGATAAATCTTCTTACTTAAGTATCGTTCACTACTATCTGGAAAAATCGTAGCGATATTTGTTCCGGGACGAGCGTGCTGTGCTTCGATAAGAGCCGCCTCGAGCGCTGCTCCAGAGGAACTTCCAACTAAAAGGCCCTCTTTTTCAGCGAGCTCTTTTACACGTTTGAAGGCTACTTCATCTGTTACGGTATGAATACTATCAAAGTAGGCTTCGTCCATATAATCAGGTAGAAACTCCATACCAATCCCCTCTGTTTTATGAGGACCAGATTCTCCACCATTTAAAATGGATCCCTCGGGTTCTACAATAACGGTTTTCACATTCGCCTTCTGCTCCTTCAAATAGCGAGCTGTACCCATAAATGTTCCACCAGTTCCAGCCCCAGCTACAAAAACATCAAGCTCACCGTCAAGCTGCTTCCACAACTCTGGACCAAGTGTTTTGTAGTAGGTTAGTGGGTTAGCAGGATTACCAAACTGACGAGGCATGTATGAATTAGGGATTTCCTCAATTAGCTCTTCAGCTCGAGCTATTGCCCCTTTCATTCCAAGCTCAGTAGGGGTATTGACAATTTTCGCACCAAGCGCCCTCATTAAATCCTGTTTTTCCATACTGAATTTTTCTGGAACCACAAACATCACGGTGTACCCTCGATTAACCGCCGCAAGAGCAAGACCAATGCCTGTATTTCCAGCTGTAGGCTCAATAAATGTTCCGCCCGGGGCTATTCGATTATGATCAATCGCTTCCTGGAGTAGTTCCTGACCAAGACGATCTTTAATACTTCCCCCAGGATTATAAAACTCTAACTTTGCAAAAAGGCGAACGCCTACTGGTAGATCAAAATGATGGAGCTCGATGACCGGAGTTCGGCCTACGAGCTCATGAATATTATGAAAGATTTCCATAGCGTGAAATCCTTTCTATTGGGCGAAGATAATGTGCCACTCATCACGATGTGTCAGCATTTCGTCTGCGATTTCTTTTGCCCCTTCTAAACTATGGTTAGCAGCCCAGCCGCATTGTACTTCGTTGCACGCTGGTACTTCTTCTGCATTTAGAACATCCTGCAATGTTTTCTCGAGTACTTCTAGAATCTCGTCGTAGTTTGAATGATTTAGAACAGCAAGATAAAACCCAGTCTGGCATCCCATCGGACCAATATCAACGACGTTCTCCATATGGTTACGAATATTTTCTGCCATCAAGTGTTCGATCGAGTGTAGACCAGCCATTTCCATGTGCTCTTTGTTTGGTTGTTTGAAACGAATATCATACTTATAAATTTCATCACCATTTGGTCCTTTTGTTACGCCTACTAGACGAACATATGGTGCTGCTACCTTTGTATGATCAAGATTAAAACTTTCTACATTCATTTTTTTAGCCATTCTTACTCAACTCCTCCACTAGATTTAAAATTAAGTTTGCTGAATTAATTGAAGCTGTCTCAAGAAATTGATCGAAAGAAATATTTGATTCTTTCCCTGCAATATCAGAAAGTGAGCGGATAATCACAAAAGGTGTACCGAACTGATAACAAACTTGTGCAATCGCTCCTGCTTCCATTTCTGCAGCGTCTAGGTTCGCAAGTTTTGACCTAACATAGTCAACTCTCTCCGCATCATTCATAAAGGAATCGCCAGTCGCGATCATTCCTTTTACTACCTGATGTTCCGTTACTTTCTCAGCACTTCGCTCAGCAGCTTCAACAAGCATGCTGTTCGGTTCATAAAGAGCCGGCATTTGAGGAACCTGGCCGTATTCGTAACCAAAAATGGTTGCATCTACATCATGGTAACGAACTTCTGAAGAAATCACGATGTCGCCTACTTTTAATTCAGGATTAAATCCACCCGCAGAGCCTGTATTGAGAATGTAGTCTGGTTTAAATAGTTGATTCATTAATGTTGTTCCGATGGCCGCATTCACTTTACCAATGCCTGATTTTAAGAGAACTACCTCCTGGCCATCTATGCTTCCTGTAGTGAACTCAGATCCTGCAATCACCTGTTCTTCTCTGTGATCGAGACGGTCACGTAAAATTCTAACTTCTTCTTCCATTGCTCCAATAATACCGATCTTCATGACGAACTCCTTTACTTGTTCAATTTTTGACGGCTTCCATCAACCAAACAAAATCGTTTAGCTGAGTAAAAGTAACGTCGAATCCATGCTGTCGAAATAATGTCTCCAACACTGAAATCGTCGTATAATATTCCGACTGTAAATCTTGTAGCAAATTGTAATATCCCTTTGCTTTCACTTTCTCATGCATCTCTACTCTAGCTTTGTCATTCTTAAATGCTGTATCCGCAAATACAATTTTATCATTTTGAGCCAGTAGTTGGCTATATTTGTGAATGGCGATACTTTTTTCTTCGTCAGTGAGATGGTGAAATGCATAGGTACTCACGATTGTTTGTACAGGGTTAGTCGGAGTTGGAAAATCCATGAAATCACCATCATGAAGCGTGACATGAGGTAACCTTTCACTCGCCTTATCTCTCATCGCTTTTGATGGCTCTATACCTGTTACCGACAAGCCTTTCTTAAGTAGAATAGAAGTTAAGTTTCCTGTTCCGACGCCAAATTCTAACACGTGGCCTGAGGAAGCTTGAGCAACTGCAGATAGAATGCCGTCGTATCCCTTAAAGACATCACGATACTCTTCATCTTGACCAGACACCGTCGTATCATACGAGTCAGCCCAGCGCTCAAATAAATCAATAAACTCTCTTCCCATTGCTGTCACATCGCTTTCCTGTTTTTAATTCATAGTATTAAGGTATGAATAATATGCATTATGGTTCTAACTTATCATATTCTTTTTTGAATATCAA
This sequence comes from Anaerobacillus sp. QJM3NY_17, assembly GCF_056173665.1. NCBI lineage: Bacteria > Bacillati > Bacillota > Bacilli > Caryophanales > Bacillaceae > Anaerobacillus > Anaerobacillus sp. QJM3NY_17. The sequence goes on from NZ_CM149685.1 coordinate 2,862,029, forward strand.
TTTGTATGATTTAACAAAAATGTGTACACTGTTATGTGAAAGTATTTTAAGGAGGAGCACTAAATGAGTTTTTCCCTTGAACGGATAGATGATAAAGTAGAATTTTTCGAAGGATTTTCGCTTGAAGAAATCGAGAATAAAATTCAGACTCAGATCGATAACAACCGTGCACTGCTGCTTCAAGTTCATTCTGTTCAGCATCACGCTCTTACACATGAAAAAACAGGCAGACCTTATTACTCTGCTGTTGTTCATTTTAAAGCAAAATAAAAAAAGCAGGAGCATTTGCTCCTGCTTTTTGTTATTCGGGCTTTACACTAACCGGCTTCCAACCTTCTCCATCAACCCACTCAAGTTCGATGTAATAGACTTGGTTTCCCGATCCTGCTTTACTTACACGTGCAAAGGATTTTTGAGGCCCACCATTACCACCTATTCTCCAGATAGTCATTTGATCTTCTGATAGACCCATAACAGATTCTGCTGCTTTTATTTTTTCATTCCAGTCATCAGTACCTTTGGTATAACTAGATTTATGTGGACCTGATTGCACTGTACCCACAGGCTCCCATGGTCCTTCAAGATTTGGTTCACCTGGCTCTTGATCAGCTTCTTCTTTGTCCTGGTCTTCTTTATCTTCTTTCTCTTTATCGTTCTCTTCTTTTTCTTTCTCTTCGTCAGTACTTTCATCTTTTGAACTATCTTGATCAGCATTACTGTCAGAATCTGAATCATTGGACTCTGAATCCTTCGAGTCGGCTTCATCAGAAGTAACGGAATCGTCACTGCTCTTATTCGATTTTTCATCTGAACTTGTTTGTGCTGTTGGTTGTTCTTCACTTGCTGTTTGTTGAGAGTCGTTACCTGTAAACACAATGTTGGCAACAAGTACAAGTATCACTGCGAGAACAATTCCAATTAAACTATTTAATACGATATTTTGTTTTCTCTTTGAATGTCGGTCCCCATATCGTGATCTCAAACCCATCCACTCCTCTATTTAGCTGTTGCTCTTATTTTATCATCTCTAAATGATTCGTAGAAGGCTTGACTTTTGTTACGTTATTGTCTCTCATATTGTTGCAACAGCTTAACGATTGAAGCAAAAGCTTCATAAGTTTTATATTCTTTCTCCTTTCGTTCGAAATCAACAACAACCAAAGCATACTTTGGAGAATCATAAGGAAAGTAACCAGCGAACCACTGATGATCAAATGACAAATCTTCACCAAGTTCAGCAGTACCTGACTTACCAGCTACTTTTACTGGTAAATCAGCTAAATATGTACGACCGGTTCCGCTTACGACTACTTCTCGAAGCGATTTTTGTAGTGACTTTACTACCTTATTCGAAAGTTTTCCGTTCAAGTTTCTTTCACTAAAACTAAGGAAAGTTGTGCCATTTTTATAAAGTATGTCACTAACGGCCCTCACCTGCTTTGCTTCTCCCTCTCTTCCAATTGTCGCCATCATATTGGCGATAGCCAGTGGACTTAACTTAACATTTAATTGCCCAATCGCTGTTTGGTCAATCGCCTTAATCACAACTTTATCTTTATCATCTTTAAAAAAGACCGGTTCCGACTCGTCGGGAAACTGTTTAAAATCTTCGTAATGATAGAGCATATCTTCCCAACCAACAGTTTTGCCAATCCCTAGTTTTGTTGCAGTATTTTCAATCACATCCGGATCAATTTTGATGAGCTCTTCAGCAAGTTCTGTGAAAGCGGCATTGCAGCTAGCTGCAAAGCTACTCTTTAGGTTCAAGATTCCTAGGTCCCGGTTCCCAGGTCCATCTCGATATAAATTCAGATCACAGTTGAATGTGCGGGTATCTTTTATCCCGTTCTCATAGGCAGCTGCTAGAATAATCGTTTTAAATACCGAACCTGGAAAATATCCTTTTACCATTTGATTGACTGCGCCTTTTCCAAGTGGATCATCCGATTCAAAGAGAGGACGACTCACCATTCCAATAAGATTGTTCGATTCGATATCAAGTAAAACTGCTCCACCATTTGTAATACCTGCTTCATCTACCGCTTCCTCAAGACTGTTCTGGATCTCCATATCCAACGTTGTCTTCACTTGAAGGGGGTAGAAAGAGTCTGTTGTTGAAAAAAGCTTCACATCAAGTCCGAGTAGAGGATTTCCCTGACGATCAGCATGATAAAGGAGTGTGGTATCTCCTTCAGATATTAAAAAGGGATCAAAAGCAGCCTGGAGTCCTGAAATACCTAATTTAGTGTGTTCATTAATTGTTCCTTCTGCCCATTTCTCAGGATATTTCGATTTGATTAGATCTGGATTTGGTCTTACACTTCCAATAACATGAGCAGCTAACGGATTTTCGTTCAATGGTTTATTTACAGCGTAAACTCCCGGAATACTTAATTCGTTTATTTGCCTCATCTGTTCAGATGTTAGTCTTTTTTCATAATTAAATGGTTGCTTTCGCTTATCAAAAGAGCGGTCGAGTTCATCAGGAGACGTCTTTATAATCTTTGCTACCTCTTCAATCGGCCAGTCCCGATCTTTCAAAAACGGAAATAGAACTAAAGCTGGAATGGTCTCACTCATCGGAATACCATTTCGATCTAGCATCGTTCCCCTTCCTTCATCTAGTACATAAGATTGGGTACGCTGATCGATGCTCGCTTCTATTAAATTCACTTCATGCTTTGAATAAGATTCCGTTTCAACTAATTGTAGCTGAATCAATCGGCCAACTAGCACGAACATCAAGCATATAAAGAGAAAACCAACTCCGGTCACCCTTCTCCTACTCATACCACTCACCTCTATATGAGTGTCGACCGATGTCCCCTATTTCAAACATAAGTAACCTGGGACTTGCTGTTGACTTATAACTTTAATTCAATTGATATTCCATAAAAAAAGACAGCCGGATTGGCTGTCTTTTTAAACAATGCATTTATTAGCTAACTTCTAGAATTTCAACGCGAATTTCTCCGCCTGGAGTTTGCACATTAACCTTTTCTCCAATTTGACGGCCGAGAAGACTTCTTGCCATAGGTGAGTCATTTGAAATTTTCCCTTCAAATGGATCAGCTTCAGCACTACCAACGATAATATATTCTTCTTCATCTCCATCTGGAATCTCAACGAATTTAACCCGCTTACCTATTGATACAACATTCGATGAGCTATTGTCTTCTTCAATAATTTCAGCATTACGAATCATATTTTCAACTGTTTGAATACGCGCCTCAACAAATGCCTGCTCATCTTTTGCAGCGTCATACTCAGAGTTCTCAGATAGATCTCCAAAACTACGAGCAATTTTAATTCGTTCTACTACTTCTTTTCTTTTCTCTGTTTTAAGGGAATCAAGTTCATTTTCAAGCTTTTCTTTACCTTCTTGTGTCATGTAATACTTTTTATCCTCTGCCATTTCTTTCACTCCTTCATCAATTAAGGGCATCAATCGTAATAAACTGTATGAAAAAAAGAGGTAAATATACCTCGTTTAATCGTTATAACATGGCTTTTTCTTCGAGTATCGTATGAATCTTCGTTACCATTAGGTCGATGGCTACTCTATTCTGCCCGCCTTCTGGAACAATAATATCTGCGTAACGCTTTGTAGGTTCTATAAACTGAAGGTGCATGGGGCGAACAACTGAAGTATATTGCTCTACAACAGAATCAAGCGTTCTCCCTCTGTCACGGATATCCCGAACCATTCTTCTTAAAATACGGAGATCAGCATCCGTGTCTACAAATAGCTTAATATCCATTAAATCACGGAGACGTTCATCTTCAAGAATTAGGATACCTTCCAAAATAATGACATCTTTTGGTTCGACAGGGATAATTTTATCAGATCTTGTGTGAACTGTATAGTCATAGACAGGTTTTTGAATAGGGTTATATAACATTAGTTCTTTCACATGGTCAATTAACAGGTCATTATCGAACGCTAGTGGATGGTCATAGTTTGTACCTAGTCTTTCAGGCATTGACTTTTCACTCTGATCTTTATAATAAGAATCCTGTTCAATGACTAACACTGATTGATCAGCAAACTGTTTAAATATCTCTCTTGTTACAGTGGTTTTACCTGAGCCTGAGCCTCCGGCAACACCAATCACTACGGGTCTATTAACCATAATTCTTCCCCTTCTATTATAGAAAAACCGCTCGTACATTCGTACGTCGGCTTTTCTTTATCATGAGTTTTTACGCTGACTAACAGCTAATCCATCTCCAATAGGATATATTGTAGTATCTAGTTCGGGATGGGATATTAAAAATTCATTATAAAGACGGAGCTTTTTTACCATTGATCTAAAGCGCTTCTCTTCGATCTCCTCTTCTGCTACCATACCTCTAAAGAGAATATTATCCGAAAACACTACTCCGCCCTTTTCTAATTCATCATAAAATTCATCAAAAAAACGCTGGTATTGACCTTTGGCCGCGTCAATGAAGAGCGCTTGATATGAACCATAGCTCTTAAGCTCATCAGCCAGCTCAAATGCATCCCCAAATAAAACGGTTATTCTATCTGAGTATCCTGCTTTTTCAATATTTGCGATCGCTTCATTATAACGAGTTTCATCTCGTTCAATAGTGAGTATAGCAGTATTTGGCAAACGCTCAGCCATACGGATTGCTGAGTAGCCAATAGCTGCACCAATTTCCAATATTCGGCCCGGTTTCAAAAAGGTCAGGAGTTGAAGCATCACATCAAGACTCGTTTGTTCCATAATTGGAACATGTTTTTCCCGTGCGTATTCTTCTATCTCTTTTATTAAGTCTTCTCGATTCGGGCGTAAAGATTCCAGATATTGTTCCACATGATCGGATATCATGATCGGTCCTCCTTCATGTAACCCGAATAATTTTATCATAATCGAAAGGGGAATGGTAGTCTTACTCGCCATTCCCCATAAATTTCTTATTCTTCTTTTTCTTTATCTTCTTTCTCTTTCTTCTTATAATACTGTGTCCACTCTTCCTTATACTTAGCAACTTTTTTATTGTGCTCTTCATTAGTTTCTGAGAAAAGCGTTTCGCCACTCGGTCGAGCATAGAAATAAAGTGCTGCTGTATCGGCTGGTTCTATTGCCGCTATGATCGACGACTCACCAGGGTTCGCAATAGGGCCAACCGGCAGACCTTTTTGCTTATACGTATTATAAGGCGACTTTGCATCAAGATCATCCTGGGTGATTTCTCCTGATTGCTGTCCTCTTGCATATACAACGGTAGGATCAGTTTGTAAGATCATATCCTTATCAAGACGATTATAAAACACCTTCGAAATTTTTGTTCGATCAGCTTTTGCTGACGCTTCTTCTTCAATGATCGAAGCAAGTGTCATCATTTCATGGATGGAATAATCACGATCTTCAAGTTCAGAGCGATATTTTTTTAAGACGCTATCGGTTTTGTCTAACATATCTTTCACAACGACTTCCACTGAAGGTTCTTCTTCAAAATCATAAGTAGCAGGGAAAAGATAACCCTCTAACGGATGACGAATGTCTTCATTTAAAATATCATCTGTTAAAAACCAATATTCATTCACTAAAGCTTTCAAGTATTTCTCATCATCTAATTTCTTAACAACATCTTCTTTCTTTAACTCAAGTTCCTTCGCAATACGAGCAGCTATGTCTTCTAACCAAATTCCTTCTGGTACAGATATAGTGGCAACAGCTTCTTTCATTACTTTCCCACTCTTCATAATAGCAATAATTTCATCCATCGTCATAGAAGGAGAAAGTTCATAATCACCCGCTTGAAAGCCGCTTTCATTCTTATATTTCACGTAATAACGGAAAGCTGTGCCATCTTTAATGATGCCTTCTTCTTCTAGTTTAGCTCCAATTGAAGATGTTGAAGATCCAATTGGAATAGTCACAGCTGCTTTTTCTTTGCTATCAGAATCAACTGGTTCGAGTATGTTTTTTATGTAGAAGTAACCACCTGTTATAACGGCAGCCACCGTTATGGTTAAAAGCAGTAAAATAATAAACACTATTTTTCTTACCGTTTGATTCTCGGTCTGGCGCTTCATAAGCTTCTCTTTATACAAGTCCTTAAAATCAGACAACGCCGTGGCCCCCTTTCATTCTTCATCTATTATACTATATGTCGACATATTGTCGGCAAGGATGCCAACGTTCGCCAAAAATTATCCATTATGTATTATACAAGGTTATTTGAAAGGTTTGTAGTCATTTCCAAAAAACAGTAAGAAGATTCTTTGCCCTAAGGTATCCAAACACATAAGAAATCTTACTCAAACCGATCATGACACAGTAATTCTAAACGTATAATCAAGAAAAAAAGCTGCCGATTTTCACCGGCAGCTTTTGATTGAAATTTACTCGCTATCTTCTTCTTCTTCAGAGAAAGTGTTGAGCATTTCCTCGACCATTTCCCATTCCTTATCTGATTCAATAGGGAAAAGCTTATAGTCTCGCTCTTCATTGTCCTCTTCTTCATAGCGGAAAGCATAAACTTCCACTTCCTCTTCACTATCAGCTTGATCAGCAGGAACTACAGTCATATAAGATTGACCGTTCTCAGCTACATCAAATGTAAAGAGAACTTCAAATAGATGCTCGTCTCCATTTTCATCTGGAATGATAATACGTTCTTTTTCCTCCATGTTTTCACCTCATTAATTTTGCTTGCTGTCTAAGTATCCTTGCAGAATCATAACAGCAGCCATTTTGTCGATCACTTTCTTACGCTTCTTACGACTCACATCAGCACTAATCAGCATGCGTTCTGCAGCGACGGTTGTTAGTCTTTCATCCCACATGTCAACTGGAATATTAGTCGTTGTCTGAATAAGTTCTGCAAATGCCTGACAGGCTTCGCCACTCGGACCAATTGAGCCATTCATGTTCTTAGGAAGTCCAACGACAATCTTGCTGACATCATTCCCATTAATGATTTCCATTAAACGATCAGGAATCACATCCTGCGCTTCCGGGTTACGTTTCACGGTTTCTAATCCCTGTGCCGTCCATCCCATTGCATCGCTTAGCGCTACGCCGATTGTTTTTGTACCGACATCCAATCCAAGTGTTTTCATGCTGTCTCCTTATCCCTGATGATGAGTAAGATACGATTTTACAAGCTCTTCAATTAATTCGTCTCTTTCAAGCTTACGAATTAAGCTTCTCGCATCATTGTGTCTCGGAATGTAAGCCGGATCCCCAGAAAGGAGGTAACCCACGATCTGGTTAATCGGATTATAGCCCTTTTCTTGAAGAGCACTATAGACGGTGAGTAACACTTCCTGGACATCATGATTATATGCGTCGTCTGGAAAATTAAATTTCATTGTTTTGTCCATCGAACTCATTCCTTACACCTCTTTCTCCGATCCCCATCTAGAATCGTAACTAGTCAACTAATTCTTATTGTACACTACTAAAACCAAATTAGGAAATGGATTTCACCCAATCTGTTGTGTAAGCAAGAGCATCATCCAGTTTCTCTGGATTTTTGCCCCCTGCCTGCGCCATATCCGGTCGGCCACCGCCACCGCCGCCACAGCGAGTAGCAAGCTCTTTAATCAATTTCCCTGCATGATATCCCTCTTTTACGAGGTCATCTGTAATTCCAGCAGCTAACTGAACCTTCCCGTCTGCACCGCTACCAAGTACAACAATGACACTGCCAATCTGAGCCTTCAGATCATCGACAATACTACGAAGGTTATTCATATCTGTGTCGATGCGTTTAGCAACTACTTTCACACCGTCTACTTCTTGAACATTTCCTGCCATCTGTTTTGCTTCAACATTTGCAAGTTTTGACGTCAATGAGTCATTTTGGCGTTGTAAATCTCGAATCTGACCAAGTAGTGCTTCTGTTCTTGATGGAACATCCTTCACATTTGATTTTAACAAGTCAGCCGTATTTTTCAAAATTGATACTTGTTGATTTAGAACCTGGTAAGCTCCTTCGCTTGTTACAGCTTCAATACGACGCGTTCCTGCACCAATGCCTGATTCAGAAAGAATTTTAAACAATCCAATTTCTGCTGTGTTTTGAACGTGTGTACCTCCACATAGTTCAAGACTATAATCACCAACACGTACAACGCGAACAGAATCTCCATACTTTTCACCAAACAATGCCATAGCTCCCATTGCTTTAGCTTCGTCAATAGGCTTTACCATCGTATTCACTGGAATATTAGCCCAAATTTGATCATTCACTTGTTTTTCAATCTCTTCAAGCTCTTCAGATGTAATCTGTCCAAAGTGAGAGAAGTCAAAGCGAAGTCGCTCTGAACCAACGAGTGAACCAGCCTGGTTTACATGCTCACCAAGAACATCTTTTAATGCCTGATGAAGCAGGTGAGTTGCCGTATGATTCTTTACAATTGCAGAACGGTTCGAACGATTGATTTCAGCTGTTATTTTTGCTCCAGTTTTTATCGTTCCAGATTCTACAACCGCCGTATGGACGTGTTGGCCATTTGGCGCTTTTTGTACATCCGTTACGCGAAGTTGAACATCCTCGCCACGAATGATACCAGGATCTGCAACTTGCCCGCCGCTTTCAGCATAGAAAGGCGTGCTTTGAAGAATAACCTGGATTTCGTCGCCTTCTGACGCTACCTCAGTCAGCTCTTTATCTTTTATGATTGCGACTACTTCTGTATCAACAGACCGCTCTTCATAACCGACAAAATCGCTTTCGACTGAAATGTCGCCAAGCGCGCCACCTTGAACCTGCATGGAACCTACATCTTGACGAGCATCTCTAGCACGTTTCCGCTGCATTCCCATTTCCTGTTCGAAACCTGTACGATCAATTTCCATGCCTTCTTCTTCAGCATATTCCTCCGTTAATTCCACAGGGAAACCGTACGTATCGTAAAGTCGAAACACATCGCTACCAGAGATGACATGATTACCAGCTTCTTTTTCTTTCTTCATAATGTCTGAAAGAATTGACAGTCCTTCATTTAATGTTTCATAGAAGCGGTCTTCTTCATTCTTAATTACTTTTTGGATGAATTCCTTCTTCGCATTAACTTCAGGATAGAATTCAACCATGATGTCCCCAACGACTGGTACAAGTTCATACATGAATGGACGGTTAATACCAATTTGCTTAGCGAACCGAACTGCTCTTCTAAGTAATCTTCTTAGTACATATCCGCGACCTTCGTTCGATGGAAGGGCACCGTCACCAATGGCAAATGTAACTGTTCGAATATGATCAGCGACTACCTTAAATGCTGTATCTCCCTCTCTGGAATCTCCATAGTTCACTTCTGCCATTCGCTCTGTTTCACGAATGGTTGGCATAAAGAGGTCTGTATCATAGTTTGTTTTTGCATCCTGAATAACCGATACCATCCGTTCAAGTCCCATGCCCGTATCAATATTCTTCTTAGGTAATGGTGTATAAGTACCATCAGGGTTATGATTAAATTGGGAGAAAACAAGGTTCCAGATTTCAAGATAACGCTCATTCTCTCCACCAGGATAAAGTTCTTCTTTAGAATCTTCGAAACCATACTCTTCTCCACGATCATAGAAAATTTCCGTATTAGGTCCACTTGGCCCTTCCCCGATATCCCAGAAGTTACCCTCTAGACGGATGATACGCTCTTCTGGAAGTCCAATTTTCTCTTTCCAAATGGTAAATGCTTCATCATCTTCCGGATGAATTGTGACAGATAATTTATTAGCATCAAAGCCAATCCAATTCTCGCTAGTTAGGAATTCCCATCCCCATTCAATCGCTTCTTCTTTAAAATATTCTCCGATAGAGAAGTTCCCAAGCATTTCAAAGAACGTATGATGGCGTGCTGTTTTGCCTACATTCTCAATATCGTTTGTACGAATTGATTTTTGAGCATTTACAATTCTTGGGTTGTCAGGTGTTACGCGACCGTCAAAATATTTTTTAAGCGTAGCTACACCACTATTGATCCACAGTAAAGTTGGATCTTCATGTGGAACGAGAGATGCACTTGGTTCCACCGAATGACTTTTTTCTTTAAAGAAATCGATAAACATTTGTCTTACATCTGCTGATGATAAGTTCTTCATACTAATTATCCTCCTTTAGTTACTCAGTAATGGATTTTGGGGGTGGTGTTTTTTGAACGCAAAAAAACTCTCACCCCTGAATAAATCAGGGACGAGAGTTTTGTTTAAATGCTCACGCGGTACCACCCTGGTTATAGACAAAACTGTCTATCACCTCAAGCGACCGTAACGAGGTCGAGACGGCGGGGATTAACCCGCACTCAGGATTAGCTTTCTGCTGATCTTGTTCTTAAAGCTCTTACAGCCAGGGAGCTTCTCTCTAACGAATACAGTTCGTATTCAAGAATAGGGGTCAACATACTCGTTCCGTCAATGTGTTTAATTCTTAATCTCTGGGATTATTATAGTCAGAGCAGCATTCGTTTGTCAATTGCTTCATTCATCTTCGTTTCGATAGAGAAAGAGTGCTTTTAGAACCGCAAGAGCAGGCACTGCAAGAATTAGTCCGATTACGCCAGCAATCTCTCCCCCTGCAAGAAGTCCAAAAATTATGATGACCGGGTGAATGTGCAGACTTTTCCCAACAATATAGGGTGATAGAATATTACTTTCAATAAACTGAAGAACCACAATAACGATAATCGTAATGATCGTCATTTTAACTGAAACGGTCGATGCAATTAATAGTGCTGGAGCCGCGCCAAGAAAAGGTCCAAAGTATGGGATAATATCTGTTATACCAACGATAATCCCCAGTAGAATGGCATATGGAAGCTTAATCAACCAGAACCCCAGTGCCGCAAGAACACCTAACACCGAAATGACAAAAAATTGACCTCGAATATAATTACCAAGTGATTCATCTATTCGGATGAGTAGGTTCTTTCCGGGTGCTCTCCACTTAGGTGGCGTTATTCTCCATGCTGTTTTTTTTAACGTCTCAAAATCTTTCAGTAAATAGAACACGATGAAAGGAATAATCATAATGACAAAAAAAGAACTAAGTAACTTTTTTGCTAATTCAACCGCCAATGTCAATGTATTGTTAACAGCATCTTCAACATCCTGAAAAGTTTGATCAACCTTTCCTTGTAAAGAAGGAGGTAAGTTTGAAGTAAAGTCATATGTATGATGCACAGCATCCCGATACATATCAATGAACATTGGAACGTTCTCCATTAACTCCTGTGACTGTTTCACAATATGAGGAAGCCCCTTAAAAATCGCATAGCCAGTACCTCCAAAAAACAGAACATAGATTAAAAGTACAGCTATCCCTCTTGGCAAACCTTCTTTATGAATTTTCTCTACAATGGGATGAAGCAAATAAGTTATAAGAGAAGCAATTAAAAATGGAACAATTAAAACAGTTAACACATCGATGATCGGATCCCAAATTGGAGAAAGCTTCATCAATAAATAAATGCATAAAAAAACTAGCAGAAGGGTCGTTAAATAAATGATCCAGTTCAGGTTCCATTCACGCTTCACTGTCAATCCCTCCTGCTAGCAAATACCATCTACAACTCAACTCGCATATCATAGTCTTCAAATAAATCATCCAGGGATGTCAGCGATCCGTCCTCTTCCACCTGGTGTAAGGAAAGAACTCCTTTAATAATCGACATTTCCACAAAACAGTTCCAACAATAGAATTGATTTGCCCCGATTTTCCCTATATTTTTACTTTTACAATTTGGACATTCCATCTCCATATGCCTCCTAATCCAGCTATTTAAGAAGATATACACCATCCTGTCCAGTTTGAAATCATTCTATACGGCATTTGTAAAGTAATCGTTTCTTTTCAACAGAGCCTCATGTTCCTAAGGCGTGAATTACCTAGTAAAGCTAAATAGAAAAAAGCCAGAGATTTTCTCTGGCTTCTACATCGACTCTTCAATTGTCTTTTGTTCCCCAATCATTTCTTGCAATTTCTCCGTTAATTGCGTGTTTCGAACCTGATCATCTTCTGTTTGGATAGCTAGTTTAATGGCCTCTTCTTCTCCACATAAAATCAAATAATCCTTACTCCTTGTAACGGCTGTATAAAGAAGATTTTTTCGTAGCATCCGATAATACCCTCTTACAATAGGAAGAACAACAATCGGAAACTCACTACCCTGGGATTTATGAATGGAGCAGCAGTAGGCATGTGTTAATTGATTAAAGTCAGGCCTGTCATAAACTACTTCTTGTCCATCAAATGAAACAACAAGCTGATCCTGCTTTTCAATATTTTCTTTCGCAAAAAATACAGAAACAACTTCGCCCATATCACCATTGTAGACATTGTCTTCAGGATTGTTTACAAGTTGAAGAACTTTATCACCGACTCGATAAACGATATCTCCATGCAAAAGCTCTCTTCGCTGCTCTGTTGCAGGATTAAACAGCTTTTGAAGCTCCTGATTTAGCCGATCCACTCCTGCCGATCCTCGATACATTGGAGCCAGAACTTGAATATCCCGAGGAGAGTATCCCTTCTTTAATGCATTGCCACACACTTGCGAGACAACCTCAATAATCTGTGCTTGGGAACAAGGAAAGAACCTCCGATCAGGCGTTGGTTTCCGAAACTCTTCTGGAAGCTCTCCTTCTTTAATAGAGTGCGCGAGATCAATAATCGAAGAGCCTTCAGCTTGTCGATAAATGTCCGTCAGTTTACTAACGGGAACTGCATGTGAATCGATCATATCCTTGAGCACCTGTCCTGGCCCTACCGAAGGAAGTTGGTCTTCATCACCAACAACAATCACTTGAATTTGAGATGGTAAAGATTTGAATAATTGATTGGCAAGCCACACGTCAACCATGGATACTTCGTCGACAATTAACAACCTGCCTTCAATCGGATTATTCTCATCATGCTCAAATCCCGCCTCACCTTTCCACCCAAGTAATCTATGTATCGTAAAAGCCGGTAGTCCTGTTGCTTCACTCATCCGTTTCGCTGCTCTTCCTGTTGGTGCTACAAGTAGCACTGGAAACGGCTTATCCTTTGAGTAATCTTTCGGTTCGAGTGAAAGTCCATTTAACTCAGCATAGAGCTCAACAATCCCTTTAATAACCGTGGTTTTCCCCGTACCTGGTCCGCCAGTTAAAATCATAAACGGAGAAGCGATTGCTTTTTGTACCGCTTCACGCTGTGAGGGAGCGTATTGAATACCAAGTCGTTCTTCAAGGTCTCCTAGAGCACGATAGAATTCAGATTCCGGAAAAGAGTCAGCATACTCCGTTTGTGACATCACATTATTTAATCCAGTCACAAGACCTTTTTCAGCATAGTAAAGTGAATGTAAATAGATTCTCTCTCGATCAAGAATCAATTTATCACTCTCGTAAAGAGAGATCAGTTCCCTTGAAATATCTGCTTCATCAAGCTTATCACCTAGTAACTCATTCACAGATTGAATCAATGCATCGTACTCAAGATACACATGTCCCTCCTGTAACGTTTGTTCATTTAACGTATGAAGACATGCTGCCCGAATGCGATCAGGATGCTTTCCTTCAATACCAATCGATCTCCCTAAATCATCCGCACGTCGAAAACCAATACCTTCCACATCTTGAATAAGCTGATATGGATTTTTCTCAACAATCTCGAGCGTTTCTTGCTTATAGGCTTTAAAAATTTTCATCGATAGTCTCGGTCCAAATCCTAACTCAGTTAATCGAATCATAATTTGGTCAAGCCCCTGATGCTCCATTAGAGAATCATATAGTCCCTTTGCTTTTTCTTCAGATAGCTTTGGAACCTTACTTAATATTGATGGATCACGCATAATTTTAGCTATGGCGCGCTCACCTAACACATCAACAATCGATTCAGCTGTCTTTTCACCAATTCCATGGAATAAATCACTAGATAAGTATTGGATTAGCCCTGGCTTTGATTCAGGCATCTGTCTCTCAAATGATTCAACAGCATACTGTTTCCCATAACGGGGATGATCCGTAAAGCGTCCGTAAAATACATACGTCTCATCTTCAAGAAGTCGAGGAATCATTCCATTCACGACGACTTCTTTCTCATCATAAGGTTCGTTCGTTTCAGAAATCCGAAGTCTTGCCACTCCATACAAACTATCTTCATTAAAAAAAATCATTTGAATGGGTCTTCCTTTGATATACCCTTTTTGTGGCTGATCCATAAGATCTTCTCTCCAATAACTTAAAATTTAATTGTTATTGTTCATCGCTTGTTCCATTTGTTTCTTCCCGTTTCCTGCTAAGAGATGATCTGGTTGGATAGCGAGTGCACGATCAAAACAGCTTATTGCTTTCGTCAAATTTTCTTGATAAGCATAGCTCACACCTAAATTAAACCACGCATCGGCATGATCCGGATCCTCTTCAACGACTCTCTCAAACTGAGGAAGCGCTACTTCGATTGCCCCATCTTGCGCGAGACAAAGTGCATACTGAAAACGCGCTTCCGTATCTTCCTCATTGAGCTCAACAGCTCTCTGGAAGAAAGGTAATGCTAATCGAAGTGCATCCTGCATCATAAAGCACTGACCAATCATAAAGTGAACATCACTTTGGTCAAGCCCCTGCTGGATTGCTTTCTGGTACATGTCTGCAGCGTCTTTATACTGCTCTAATTCAAAGAATGCGTTTCCTGCGCCATAAAAAGCAGTCCCTTGCGTTTCATCCAAATCAATCGCTTTTTCAAAATATGCGACAGCCTGCTTAATTTCTCCTGCCTGTGCGAGGAGATTTCCAATATTCGTATAAGCAACTGGATCTTTAGGATTCTCTTCTATTGCTTCATAAAGTAGCGTTACAGCTTTTTCTAATTGTCCATTATTCATTGCTTCAATCGCTTGTTCATTTTTATTACTCATTTAAAAAACTCCTTATTTCTTTAACTTAATCTCTAGTTTAGCATAAGTTAGCGGCGGTTTCTCCACCTCAAAAAACAGCCTCATTTCATTTCGAAATGAGGCTACTTGTTAAACGTATGTTAGTTCACTTGCATTCTTAAATACTTGATCAATCGTTGCTCCGCCGAGACACTCATCACCGTTATAGAAAACAACGGCTTGTCCAGGTGTAATAGCGCGTACTGGTTCATCAAATGTTACTTTCAAGCGATCGTCATCCAGCTTTTCCACCGTAACGCCTGAATCTTTTTGACGATAGCGGAATTTCGCTGTGCAAGAGATATGCTCTTCTATCGGAAGATTCGAAACCCAGCTTGAATTCACTGCAATAAGGGAATCAGAGTATAAGAGATCATTATGGAAACCCTGGTCAACATAAAGAACATTATCGTCAAGATTCTTACCTACCACGAACCACGGTTCACCGTCGCCACCAATTCCAAGGCCATGACGCTGACCAATTGTATAATACATCAATCCATCATGTTGTCCTTTTTCTTCTCCACCAAGCGTCATCATTTTGCCTGGTTGAGCAGGAAGATATTGTCCAAGAAATTCTTTGAAATTACGCTCGCCGATAAAGCAAATTCCTGTGCTATCCTTTTTCTTAGCTGTAGCAAGACCCGCTTCTTCCGCAATCTCTCGAACTTTTTTCTTCTCGATGCCTCCAAGCGGGAACATTACTTTAGAAAGTTGCTCTTGCGTGAGCTGATTCAAAAAGTAAGTTTGATCTTTATTGTCGTCTACACCACGAAGCATTTTGACTTCTCCGTCGCGTTCGACCACTTGCGCATAGTGCCCTGTCGCAAGGTAATCTGCTCCAAGCGTTAGTGCATGTTCAAGAAATGCTTTGAATTTAATTTCTTTGTTGCACATAACATCAGGATTTGGTGTACGTCCACCTTTATATTCATCTAGGAAATAAGTAAACACTTTATCCCAGTATTGCTTCTCGAAGTTGACTGCGTAGTACGGAATGCCGATCTGGTTGCATACACGAATAACATCATCGTAATCTTCTGTTGCTGTGCATACCCCGTTTTCGTCGGTGTCGTCCCAGTTTTTCATAAAAATGCCGATCACGTCATAGCCTTGTTCTTTCAACATTAATGCAGCTACTGATGAATCAACACCTCCGGACATTCCAACCACGACTCGTATATCTTCATTCTTACGTGCTGCCATGGTTGCACCTCCTCTTCTTTAACACAAATTGTGTCCTGACTATTTTATAACTTCTTCAAACGATTGACAATCTTAACGACTTCACTCGCAGCTTTTGTGGCATCTTCAATTGCATTTCCATATCCAAAGCTAAAACGAATGGCCGTTTGTGTTCTCTCATTATCACCAAACATCGCTGTCAACACATGTGAAGGTTCATGCGATCCAGCCGTACAGGCCGAACCACTGGATACTGCAATACCTGCAAGATCTAGATTCATTAACATCGGTTCCACTTTTGCATCTAAAAAACTAACATTGAATACATGTGGAAGAATATGATCCTGATCACCGTTGATACGATAAGGAATGGATGCTTCTTCAAAAACACCTAGCATCACTTGCTTCATATTCTGATAAAGCTCCACTTTCGCTTCTCGATCAATCCGCATTAATTCAGCTGCCTTCTCCATTCCTACAATGCCAGCAACGTTCTCCGTACCTGCTCGTCGTTTTCTCTCCTGTTCACCGCCAAATGAATGAGGCAACAGCTTTGTCCCATCCTTAACATAAAGAAAGCCAACGCCCTTTGGACCGTTGATTTTATGTGCTGAAACAGAAAGAAGATCTACGCCAAGTTGCTTTACATCAAGATCGATTAAGCCATACGCTTGAACGGCATCGGTATGAAACAGAATATCAGAATCGTTTGCCAACCTGGCGATCTCTGCAATTGGCTGTACTGTCCCAACTTCATTATTACCATACATAACTGTTATTAAGATTGTCTCTGGCCGAATCGCCTTTTCTAGATCATCTATAGAAATTCTACCATTCTCATCTACAGGTAAGTACGTTACGACAAATCCTTCTTTTTCAAGTACTTTACAAGCATTCAGTGCAGCATGATGCTCAATCTCTGTTGTGATAATATGGTTTCCTTTAGCAAGGTTTCCTTTAGCAGCTCCTACAATTGCTAGATTATCTGCTTCTGTCCCCCCACTTGTGAAAATAATTTCATTAGCTCGAGCATGAATACTGCTCGCAAGATTGTTTCTCGCTTCATCAAGTGCATGACGCGACTTACGGCCAAACTGATGAATACTTGAAGGATTACCAAAATCACTTTTTAGTGATGAAACCATCGCTTCAATAACATCGGGATGGACCGGAGAGGTCGCAGCATGATCCATATAAATTGCACTCATTATTAGTCACCTCTTACTACCAGCAGTGAGCCGGCTACTAAATATAAAACATATAACTATCTTGCTCTCCTTCACCTTCATAGGTGGCAAGATCTTCTAGCGTTGTAGAATCGAGAACATCTTTCACAGCGTCTCGTATTTTTAACCACAGATCACGTTTAGCAGGTTCTTCATCGTCCATAACTTCAACAGGACTAATGGGTCCTTCTAGAACACGAATGATATCTCCCGCTGTAATTGAACTTGCTTCTTGCGCTAGAATATAACCACCATATGCCCCTCTAACACTCTTAACAAGACCAGCATTTCTTAATGGAGCGACTAGCTGTTCAAGGTAATGCTCTGATAAATCTTTGCTTCTAGCAATGGACTTTAAAGAAATCGGACCATCACCGTGCTTTTTTGCTAACTCCATCATAATTGTTAACCCGTATCTTCCTTTTGTTGATATCTTCAAATCTGCCACCTCTTTCTATCAATCGAGCCACAAGTTTTTTGCACTGTGGCAATGAATAACCCACAATTGGCCCTATCGTAATACAAAACAAAAGTGTTCCCACATGAATAGGACCATTCAAAAGCCATCCAAGAGAAAGGACAACTATTTCCATAGTAAGTCGGATATGTTGTACCTTCCATCCCGTTCGTTCTGTTAATACAAGCATCAAACTATCTCTTGGACCTGCTCCACGATCTGCTGCAATATAGAGACCGATGCCGTACCCCATGATCAGAATACCACTAACAAGCATAACCAATTTGCCTATCAAATGTTCCGGAGTTTTAAAAAAAGGAACCCATAAATAAATATCGATAAACACACCTACGAGCAGCATGTTTAGAAAAGCACCTAATTTTGGCCAGGTTCGATCTAATAATGAAGTCGAGCCTATAATCAGAAAACCAATTAGAATTGACCATGTGCCAATTGTTAATCCAAACTGCTGATACAGTCCAATATGGAAGACATCCCATGGCGCGCTACCGAATTCAGCTTTAATCATCAGAGAAATGCCAAAAGCCATAACCAAAAGACCTAATACAAATATTCCCCAGCTCATCCAGAACCATGGTATGCCTTTGTTATCTGGTTTCATCTCATCCCTCTTAACTCAATCTTCTCTCATCTATTTAGCCATTGATTCTGTTAGTAAACCTTCGCTATTATAGCACGAACCGGTTTTTCTTGCATTTCCAAAACCCGTATAGTATGTTTCAAATAACTATGAAAGGACGGGTGTTCTATGGATTTATTTGATTACCCAAAAGAAAACAACAATACTTCTTCTGGACCTCTCGCTAGCAGAATGCGACCTAGATCCATTGAAGAATTTATCGGCCAAGACCATATTATTGGTGATGGCAAATTATTGAGAAGAGCCATCCAAGCTGATCAACTTACTCCAATGATTTTTTTCGGTCCACCAGGAACCGGTAAAACAACACTTGCACGTATTATAGCCAACACTACATCTGCTCATTTCGAACAGTTAAATGCTGTTACTTCAGGAGTAGCTGACATTAGAAGACTCACGTCTGAAGCAAAAGATCGCTTAAAGCTTGATGATCAAAAAACGGTGCTCTTTATAGATGAAATCCATCGCTTTAATAAATCACAGCAGGATGCACTTCTTCCTTTTGTTGAAGATGGAACGATCGTGTTAATCGGAGCAACAACAGAAAGCCCAATGTTTGAAATTAATGCGGCTCTTCTTTCTCGTTCAAGATTATTTCGATTTGAACATCTTAATGAAACAACTATTAAAAACATTCTTTATCAGGCGATTAACGATAAGGATCGCGGCTTTGGAAGATACGATGTTGAAATCGAGGATGAAGCCATTGAGCATCTCATAGACGTTTCTAATGGAGACGCTAGAACAGCTCTAAACGCGTTAGAACTCGCCATCCTTACAACGACTCCAAATAAAGATGGGAAGCTTGTAATTAGTCTTGCAATTGCAGAAGAATCCATCCAGCAACGCGTGCTTCAATATGACAAGGATAGCGATAATCACTACGATACCGTTTCGGCCTTTATTAAAAGTATACGAGGATCTGATCCAGACGCTACGCTTTACTGGTTAGCAAAAATGATCTATGCAGGTGAAGATCCTAGATTTATCGCGAGACGCCTTTATGTCCATGCTGCCGAGGATGTTGGATTAGCCGACCCAAACGCACTTCTGATTGCCCATGCGGCCAGCTATGCGGTCGAATTTATCGGTATGCCGGAAGCTAGAATTCCACTAGCCGAAGCAGCGTTATATCTTGCCACCGCTCCAAAAAGCAATGGGGTGATTTCAGGTATAGATGCTGCACTTGCAGCAGTAAAAAAAGAAAAAAACGGAACAGTTCCTATTCATTTACGTGACTCACACTACAAAGGAGCTTCAGAACTAGGGCATGGGATTGACTACAAATTCCCGCATGACTATCCAGGAGGATATGTCCCTCAACAGTACCTTCCTGATCACATGGTCAGAAAAACGTTCTATAAACCTACTGAGCGCGGGCACGAAAGAACGATCCAAAAGAGACTTGATTATTTCGCTGAACGCATCAAATCCGATAGCAAGAAATCTTAACAGCAGGGCTTATGCTCTGCTGTTTTTTCTATTCACTCTTGCAATCTACCTCAAATTTACAAGACTTCTGTATAAATTCTTCCATACTGGCAAAGCTATGATTACTTTCAAAACGCAAAAATGTTAATCACATAAAGGAGCTGAATGAAAATGAAAGTAAGACAAGATGCCTGGTCTCATGAAGATGATTTAATGCTTGCCGAAACAGTGCTGCGGCATGTAAGAGAAGGCAGTACGCAATTAAAAGCCTTTGATGAAGTTGGTGATCGACTAAGTCGCACATCAGCCGCTGTAGGATTCCGCTGGAATGCCATTGTCCGCGAAAGATACGAGCAGGCCTTAAAGCTAGCGAAAAAGCAGCGAAAAGAAATGAAACGAGCCGAACGAAGGCAGCCTGAATACACAAATAAAGAAACACATACGACTGTTTCCACCCAAGAACAACCAATCTCACAACCATTAATTGAAACTTCAATATCATATACCGAACCGGTACAAATGAAAAAAGAAATGACTATGAGAGAAGTAATCTCATTCTTATCAAACTTAGAACAATCCGCTTCCTCAACAAACAGACTTAGAACAAATGTCGAGAAACTAGAATCAGAGAATCAACACCTAAAAGAAGAAAACACCCTTCTTCATCAAAAAATCAAAACACTCGAGAACGAACAACAAATCATGAAAGAAGATTACCAATCCCTCATCCAAATCATGGACCGAGCCAGAAGAATGGTCGTCCTAAACGACAACGAAGACCACAACGTCCCAACATTTAAAATGGATAAGAATGGGAACCTAGAAAAAGTCGCAAGGTGAAAACGAAAAGCAGAAGTGGGCGTTTAGACACGGCAGGCACTGGAGCCTTTTCATTTGAACACGCTCTTTGTGTTCGGATGAAAAGGTGAAGTGACCGAGTGGCTGCCCACTGCAGCTAGATCATGAAAAGCGGAAGCGTCCGTTTAGCCTCGACAAGCGCTGGAACCCTCTAAAAAGAACACGCTCTTTGTGTTCATTTTAGAGGGTGAAGC
This sequence comes from Anaerobacillus sp. QJM3NY_17, assembly GCF_056173665.1. NCBI lineage: Bacteria > Bacillati > Bacillota > Bacilli > Caryophanales > Bacillaceae > Anaerobacillus > Anaerobacillus sp. QJM3NY_17. Next base: position 2,882,916 of record NZ_CM149685.1, read on the forward strand.
GATCGAGAGGCTGGGCGCTGCAGCTAGACACGAAAAGTGGAAGTGGGCGTTTAGACCCGGCAGGCACTGGAGCCCTCCAAATTGAACACGCCCTTTGTGTTCGAGTTGGAGGGTGAAGTGACCGAGAGTCTGCCCACTGCAGCTAGACACGAAAAGCGGAGACGAGCGTTTAGAAACGGAGATATTGGAGCTCTTGAACTAGAACACGCCTTTTGTGTTCTAGTTCAAGAGCGAAATATCGCAGTTTCTGTGAGTCGCAGCTAGACACCAAAAGCGGAAGTGGGCGTTTAGACACGGCAGGCACTGGAGCCTTTTCATTTGAACACGCTCTTTGTGTTCGGATGAAAAGGTGAAGTGACCGAGTGGCTGCCCACTGCAGCTGGACAAAAAAAGTGGAGACGAGCGTTTAGAAACGGAGATATTGGAACTCTTGAACTAGAACACTTAATAAACCATTCAAACAGAAAAAGCATCCGTTCAAAATGAACGGATGCTTTATTAATTGTCATAAAAATAGAAGAGCCCCAACTGTGCCGTCCTTTCCATAATCGTTGAACCTGCATTGGCAGGTGGGTGCCTTATCCCATTCTCCGTAAGTCCTCAGCTACCGAGGCATGTACTTTGAATGGAAAGAGTCAGGCTCCCGTTGTAAAAGTGTTGGCTCAAATTATTATGGAAGTAAACGAACACTTCAGGACTCTTCGTTAACTTGTAATTGAATTATAGCAGACCTTCAAACCGATTTCAATCATCAGGTATTAGGTCCTTTTTATTATTTTTTACTCTTTCTCAGCACCCACTGGCTTCTTAGCTAGCTCAAGATTCAGCTCCTTTAGTTGATCCTCACTAACTGGAGAAGGAGCTTCTGTTAACAGGCAGCTTGCGCTAGCTGTTTTAGGGAAAGCAATTGTGTCGCGAAGGTTCGTTCTTCCTGCAAGCAACATCACGAGACGATCAAGACCAAATGCAATTCCACCATGTGGTGGGGTACCGTATTCGAACGCTTCAAGAAGGAAACCAAATTCTTCCTCTGCTTCTTCTTTTGTAAATCCTAACGCTTTAAACATTTTTTCCTGAATATCACGCTGGAAAATACGTTGGGAACCTCCACCTAACTCATAACCATTTAGGACAAGGTCATATGCATCTGCACGAACTTTTCCTGGCTCTTCTTCAAGAAGATGAAGGTCTTCTTTCAACGGCATTGTAAACGGATGATGTTCCGCAAAATAACGATCAGCTTCTTCATCGTAACTCATCAGTGGGAAGTCCATGATCCAAAGGAAATTAAACTTGGAATAGTCAATAAGGTCGAGGTCTTTTCCAAGCTTTGAACGAAGAGAACCTAGACTGTCTGATACAACAGATTTACTGTCAGCTACGAACAGAAGAAGGTCACCCGCTTCTGCATCGAATGCTTCTTTTAGTTGAGATGCAAGAGCCTCGTCAAAGAATTTAGAAATAGGGCCTTTCAAACCATCTTCCTCTACTTTTAACCATGCAAGTCCTTTTGCTTTGTACGTTTTCACATACTCTGTTAAAGCATCGATATCTTTACGTGAGTACTTACTTGCTGCACCTTTTGCATTAATACCTTTAACAGCTCCACCAGAAGAAACAGCACTAGAGAATACTTTAAAGTCAGAGTCTTTTACAAGATCAGATACATCCACAAATTCCATTTCAAAACGCGTATCAGGTTTGTCTGATCCGTAGCGATTCATCGCTTCAGCATGAGTCATGCGTTGGAATGGCTTTTCAATTTCTAATCCCTTCGTTTCCTTCAATACCGCACTCATCATTTCTTCCATCATCGCAATTAAATCTTCTTTTGGAAGGAAGGATGTTTCAATGTCGACTTGAGTAAATTCAGGTTGACGGTCCGCTCTAAGATCCTCATCTCGGAAGCAGCGAACGACCTGGTAATAACGTTCAAATCCTGAAACCATTAACAGTTGTTTAAAGAGCTGCGGAGATTGCGGAAGAGCGTAGAACTCTCCTTCGTGCACACGGCTTGGTACCAAGTAATCACGAGCGCCCTCAGGTGTACTTTTTGTTAACATTGGAGTTTCAATTTCAAGAAATTCATTATGATCCAGGAAATCACGAATGACTTTAGTTGTTCGATGACGGAGCTTGAATGTCTCTTGCATCACCGGACGTCTCAAGTCCAGGTAGCGATATTTCAAGCGAATATCTTCTCCAACTTCTACATCGTTCGCAATGCTAATGGGAGGATTCTTCGCAGCATTGAGGATTTCAAGTGATTCAGCATGTACCTCAATCGACCCTGTTGGAAGATTCGGATTAACCGTTCCCTCCGCACGAGATACTACTTTACCAGTAATGCCTAGTACGTATTCACTTCTAACTTTCTCAGCAAGTTCAAGCGCTTCTTTTGAAAGGTCTGGATTGAATACAACCTGTACAATACCTGAACGGTCTCTAAAATCAATGAAGATTAATCCACCAAGATCACGACGCTTTTGAACCCAACCTTTTAATTCTACTGTTTGCCCGATCTCGCTTTCACGAATTTTCCCGCATGAATGGCTTCTTCCGATCATTCTCCAACTTCCTCCTTTAATTTCCCTTTCAGATAAGAATCAACATGTGTTAAATCTATTGATTCTTGCTCACCTGAGTTCATATCTTTAATGTTAATTTCATTCTTTTCAATTTCTTCATCACCTAGAATAGCTACGTACTTTGATTTGAGTCGATTAGCCGCTTTAAACTGACCTTTCATCTTCTTATCAAGGTAGTCTCGCTCTGTGGAAATCCCAGCATTTCTAAGCTTCTGAACAAGGCCATTAGAAACCTTTTGTGCTTCTTCCCCCATTGTGACAACATAACAATCAATTGTCTTTTCAATCGGGAGCTCAACACCTTCTGCTTCCAATGCCATTAATAGACGCTCAATGCTCATTGCAAAACCGATTCCAGGTGTTGATGGGCCACCCATCTCTTCAACAAGTCCATTATAGCGACCACCACCGCTCAACGTCGTAATAGCTCCAAAGCCGTCAGCGTCGCTCATGATTTCAAATGCTGTGTGATTATAATAATCTAATCCGCGTACAAGGCGGTCATCAAGAACATAATCAATTCCCATTTGATCTAAGGCTTCTTTTACTTTTGTAAAGTAAACAGTCGATTCCTCATTTAAATAATCGATGATGGAAGGCGCAGTTCCCATTAATTCATGGTCACGATCCTTTTTACAATCAAGAATACGTAAGGGGTTTTTCTCCAGGCGATTTTGACAATCGCTACAAAACTCTCCGATTCTTGGCTCAAAATGATTAATTAATGCCTGACGGTGTGCCTCACGACTTTCTTTATCACCGAGACTATTCAAATATAGTTTAAGCTTTTTAAGTCCCAATTCTTGATACAAACTCATCGCAAGCGCAATAACCTCGGCATCAATCGAAGGGTCATTACTTCCTAACGCTTCAATTCCGAACTGAACAAATTGTCTCATCCGCCCAGATTGAGGACGTTCATAGCGGAACATAGGGCCGATGTAATACAGTTTAACTGGCTGCTCGGGTAAACCGTACATCTTGTTATTCACATAAGCTCGAACCGCCGAAGCTGTTCCTTCAGGTCGGAGTGTTAAACTACGATTACCGCGGTCTTCAAATGTATACATTTCTTTTTGAACGATATCTGTTGTATCGCCTACTCCGCGTTGAAATAACTCGGTATGCTCAAATATTGGCGTTCGAAGTTCATGATAATTGTATCTGCGGCAAATATCTCTTGCCTTATCTTCAATGTATTGCCATAACTCCGACGTACCAGGAACAATATCCTGAGTACCTCTAGGAATTTGAAAACTCATGTTTATATCCTCCTTTAATCACTAGCAAGAAGCTCTTCTAACGGCTAATTCTAATGGGCTAAATCCTTTTTTTGGATACAAAAAAACTCCCATCCCTGAATCGAAATTCAGGGACGAGAGTTACCCGCGGTGCCACCCTAATGGAAAGATAAATCTTTCCTCTTAAAACAGTTAACGCCTGTCTACGTCGTCCCCTACTGAGTTATCTGTTCGGAGACGATCCTTGGAAGTGTCTTTCAAAAAAGCGGTATCGAGAAATGCTCTCAGCCTAGCGGCATTTCCTCTCTGATCAACCCGGTATTTTTTTACTTTTCTTCCTCATCGGAGCTTCGTATCGATTTACTGAATTGTTTTCTATCATACGAGTCAGTGATTTTTTTGTCAAGTATATTAGGATTGGTTTTACAAAACATTATCGCTTCATTTTTTGTTTCATGATTTTCACACTTTTTAATGACAGTCCAAATTCTTCCGCGAGTTCCATATTTGACAAACACTGTTCTTTTTGTAGAAAATCATGAAAGTCGATACCAAATTCCGGCTGTGACATATGATAGCTCATCATTTCTTTATTAGTTGATCTCACAAGACCCCACCCTTTTATTAGTTCAATTATTTCTTAGTTTCACCAAAAAGAATGCATTTTACTACTTAACGAAGGAATCTTTTTATCCGATAAAGAAATTATCTATGAAAGCAGCAGGCGTCATTGAAAGGAGTCATCACTTGAAAAAAATGATTTTTGCATTTTTATTTTTTGTCATATCCATTATTTTCTCTACTTCTGCTTCGGCTGAGAAAAATGCTTATTTTGAGGAAACTGTAAATGTTCGCGCCGAACCCTCTCTTACTTCATCTGTTATCACACAGGTTCATAAAGGGGATTCAGCCATCGTTCTCGAAAGTAAGACCGATTGGACAAACATTCAACTTCATACTGGGGAAGAAGGTTGGGTTTCAAGTAGACTAGTAAGCATTTCTTATGATTCCAAAGAAAGGAAATCAATACAATCAACCGTGTCTGATCTTCAAGTCCGTGCTGGCCCTGGTAAAGAATACAAAGTTATTGGAAATATCACTCAAGATTCTGAGTGGAATGTGCTTGAGACTGCAGGCGATTGGACCTCCATTCAATTTAAAGGACAGACCGGATGGGTAGCGTCCTGGTTAGTAAGTTCTACAACAGCTAGCCCAGATCAAAAAACAAGCCAGGTAAAAGAAGTAAAGGCGCGTATCTTAAACGTTCGTGACTTCCCAGGAACAGAGAACCGGATCATATCTCAACTCCCTTCAGGAACAATTGTAGAAGAAGTTCGTCAAGAAAAAAACTGGAGCTTCATTCGCTATCAGAATGGACAGACTGGTTGGGTAGACAGTACCTATTTGCAAGAAACAGACAAACAAGAGGAGTCAGAATTTCTTACAATTCTATACCAGGCAACAAACTTAAGAAGTGGGCCGGGGTTGAATTATGAAGTTATTAAACAAGCGCCTGCAAAAGCGCGCTACAAAATAGCTGCAAAAGAAGGCAAATGGTTTCGTATCCTTCTTGACGATGGTCGTTCAGCATACGTTGCTGACTGGGTCGTCTCTACTGCATCTAAACTATCCACTTCGCCTGTCTTGAAATCTGGAAAAACAGTTGTTCTTGATGCTGGTCACGGTGGCTACGACAGTGGTGCCCTAGGCATTACGACACTTGAAAAAATCCTTACATTGAAGACGACAACAACTATCGCGGAAAAATTAAAGAATGCAGGGGTTCAAGTTATTTTAACGAGAGATGATGATACATTTGTCTCTCTTTCTGAACGAACTCTTTTATCAGATCGTTATAAAGCCGACGCATTTGTAAGTATTCATTTCGATAGCACAGTTGATCCAACTGCAAATGGAGCAACAACGTATTATTATGGTGAGAATGATATGCCCCTAGCTTCAGCGATACACGCCAAAATCGGAGATGATACAACTTTGAGAGATCGCGGTATTCGATATGGAAATTATTATGTTCTAAGGAACAATAAGCAGCCTTCTGTCCTTCTTGAACTTGGCTTTCTCTCAAATCCATGGGAAGAGCAATTAGTGAATAGGTTGGATTACCAATCAAAAGTGACTACTGAAATTTCAAATGGCATCCTTACTTTTTTACAGTAGTAACGCTTAAGATGAAGAACAGTTTGACTTGCTTTTCTATCTATATGGATGAACCAAAAAACCGCAATTCCAATTAGGAATTGCGGTTTTTTGTCATTCTTTGCTCTCAATGATAAGAGTTACAGGTCCATCATTCGTAAGCTGTACGTCCATCATCTCACCAAAAACACCTGTCTGCACCTCGAGACTCTCTTCTCTAAGTAAAGCGTTAAACTTATCATAAAGTACGCTGGCTTCAGGAGGTTTTGCCGCCTTCATAAAGTTTGGACGTCGCCCTTTACGACAATCACCATATAACGTGAATTGTGATATAGATAGAATAGCTCCACCTTTGTCTTTCACTGACAGGTTCATTCGATCATTTTCGTCCTCAAATATACGAAGGTTTGCAATTTTAGTGGCAAGATAGCCTGCATCCTCTTCTGTATCCTCGTGCGTGACCCCTAGGAGCACCACAAGGCCATGTTCGATCTCACCTGTAGTTTCTCCATTCACGGTGACTGAGGCTTGCTTTGAACGTTGTATAACGGCTTTCATGGAGAACTTCCTTTCTTAACTACTGCATAATTCTACGAACAGCATAAATATCTGGAATTCGTTTAACGCGCTCAACCACTTTTTGAAGATGAGCTGTGTTCCGAATGGAGACAGTCATACTAATTGTTGCCATCTTGTTATTATCTGATCGACCTGAAACAGACGTCATGTCGGTTTTGGTTTCTGCTACAGCCTGAAGAACCTCATTCAGAAGACCTCTGCGATCAAAACCACTGATTTCGATATCAACATTATAGTTTTTTGGAGAGTCACTTTCCCATTCAACCTCTAAGAGGCGTTCCTGACCATTCTCTTCATTCACATTAGGACAGTCTTTCCTGTGAATCGAGACACCTCTCCCTTTCGTGATATAGCCCACAATATCATCACCTGGAACAGGGTTACAGCATCGTGAAAGGCGGATTAACAGGTTGTCTATCCCTTTCACTCGCACACCCGACTCTGCTCTCTTTGGCGGCCGAGAAGGTGAATGAGTCTTACCTTCAATAATTGATTTTGCTAGCTCTTCTTCCTGCTCTTTCGTCCGTTCTTTACGAGCCTTATCTGTCAGCCTTGTTGCGATTTGTGCAGCTGTAATTCCACCATATCCAACAGCTGCGTACATATCTTCTTCACTTGTAAAGTTAAATTTCTTAGATACATTTGCAATGTTATCTGAAGTCAAAACAGCCTTTAACTCAAAGCCATGGTTTTTAATTTCTTTCTCAACAAGCTCTCGGCCTTTTTCAACGTTTTCTTCACGCTTTTCTTTCTTAAACCATTGCTTAATCTTATTCTTAGCGTGGGAGCTTTGACTGATTTTTAACCAGTCTTTACTTGGACCATAAGAGTGCTTAGAAGTTAGAACTTCAACGATATCCCCTGTTTTCAACCGATGATCTAGTGGTACCATTTTGCCGTTCACTTTTGCGCCAATGCAATGATTCCCAATTTCAGTATGAATGCGGTAGGCGAAATCAAGAGGTACCGAGCCAGTAGGCAATTCAAATACGTCTCCTTTAGGCGTGAAGACAAAAACCATATCACTGAATAGATCAATCTTAAGAGACTCCATAAATTCTTCAGCATTCGAAACATCATTTTGCCATTCAAGAATTTGCCTAAACCATGATAGCTTTTTCTCAAATGAGCTATTCACCTGATTCTCATCGCCTTCTTTGTAGGCCCAATGAGCGGCAATCCCGTATTCAGCAACTTTGTGCATATCAGACGTTCGAATTTGCACCTCGAGAGGATCACCTTTTGGTCCAATGACTGTCGTATGAAGCGATTGGTACATATTCGCTTTTGGCATAGCAATATAATCTTTGAAACGACCAGGCATAGGCTTCCAGCATGTGTGAATAATGCCAAGAACGGCGTAGCAATCCTTGATGCTATTCACAACGATACGTACCGCGAGCAAATCATAAATTTCGTTAAATTGCTTATGTTGCTTAGCCATTTTCCGATAGATACTATAGATATGTTTCGGACGACCTGAAATTTCAGCTTCAATGGAAACTTCTTTCACACGCTCTTGAATTTCGTCCACAACTTCATGGACAAACCCTTCACGCTCAGCCCGTTTCTTTTGCATTAAATTCACGATGCGATAATACTGCTGTGGATTTAAATAACGAAGCGCCGTATCCTCAAGCTCCCACTTAATAGTGGAAATACCTAGACGATGGGCTAGAGGCGCAAATATTTCTAGCGTCTCATTCGCTTTTTGCATTTGTTTTTCTTTTGGCATGTGCTTAAGCGTACGCATGTTATGAAGTCTATCAGCCAATTTAATCAGAATGCACCTAATATCTTGAGCCATAGCGATCATCATCTTCCGGTGATTCTCAGCTTGCTGCTCCCGCTTGGACTTATACTTGATTTTCTTCAGCTTCGTAACGCCATCAACGAGCATGGCAAGTTCCGGGCTGAATTCATCAGAAATTTGTTCAAGCGTCACGTCGGTGTCTTCAACGACATCATGAAGAAAGCCCCCAGCCACTGTCACAGGGTCTACTTCAAGGTTCACAAGAATGCCAGCAACCTCAATAGGATGAATAATATAGGGTTCACCCGATTTGCGGTACTGGCCTTCATGTGCGTTTCGCGCGTATTCAAATGCTCTATTAAGATAAGAGAGATCGTCCTCAGACAGATACTTCTCCGCTCTTTCCATCACTTCTTCTATCGTCATCAAATCACCTTGATTACTGTTGGTATATTGCTTCTATTATCGTTAAAAAAAGTCAGCATGTAAAGAGATTAAGAGAAAAATGTCGTTTTCCCTAATTAGTAAACGCTCAATCTTTGTGTCTAAGGTGCATAAAGAGAAAGAGCGTCCGGCTATTCGGACACTCCATTCTTTAGTATGTCATTAGAGTAAAGATATCATGGCGGTCAAGGTTTTTACGCCCTTCGAGATAGGAAAGCTCAATCATGAAAGCAAGTCCTACAACAACTCCACCAAGCATTTCAACTAGCTCGATCGTTGCATTGATCGTACCACCAGTCGCAAGCAAATCATCCGTAATCAATACTCGTTGACCTGGCTTAATAGCATCCTTATGAATCGTAAGGACGTCTTTACCATATTCAAGACCATAGTCTACTTTAGCTACTTCGCGTGGTAATTTACCTTCTTTTCGAACAGGTACAAAACCGATACCAAGAATATATGAAACCGGACATCCTACGATAAATCCTCTTGCTTCAGGTCCTACAATAACATCAACATCTTTATCTTTCGCAAAATCCGCAATATCATTAACGACTCCTCGGTAAGCTTCGCCGTTTTGCATTAACGGAGTGATGTCTTTAAAACGAATACCCTCTTTCGGATAGTCTTCAACCACTGCGATATAATCTTTATAATTCATTTACTTAATGGCCTCCTCAGTGCTATTGAAACAATTAACTGATTGATCGAACCAACTTTTCAAAGCATGATAGGAGGAATAGCAAAAATCATTTTCGAGCTTTGCTTTTTCAAGCTTACTCCTATACGTTTTAGAAGAAGTTAATTCACTTTTTACAGATTGTGGATTTAGAGAAATCAGTCCATTATCCATTTTAACAAAATCTAGCTCAAAAAACACCTCTGACATAAACGGAACTGTTTCTTTTGACCAACCTTTATGCTTTGCGAGCTTTTCAGCATCGCGTAAGTTAAAGCTACCTCTCTTCATTAAGAAAGCATAGAACCATTTAAAATCCTCACGTGACGGAAGCGTTGAGAAAAAGTGATCCTCCTCATGCTCAAATACCGCATACGTTCGATCTGGTAATCCACCTTTTCGAAACAGATTGACAAGGTCTTCCTCTAAATCCGGAAGATCGAGTAGCATAACATATTTATTCTCAATTGCTAGTTTCTCTTGTTCTGTTGGATCAACAATAATGTAGTCTTTCCAATTCTCAAGTCCAAGCTTTGTCATGGTGTTTTTTTGGAAAGCTACCATAACAAGCTTATCGAGCGGCAACATTTCAAGTCGTTTTTTCAAATCTCGAATGCCACGATAATCAAAGAGCTGCCATTCATTCACAGCGATATCTTTCACAAAGATTTGTGGCTTTCGAAGTCCATTCCACTCGTTGACGGAGAGTTGGCCAATTACGCTTACAGCAGCTCTTGATGCTATTTCTTCAAATGCATAACCGAAATGAAACCCTACGCCATCTAGCGTAGCGCCGTTTTCCTCAAGACCTACCTTGAGGTGATTGTCCTGACTCCCAATCCTTCTGATTTGAGAGAGATGAACGTCTTTTAGCATAACGACTGGTTTCGGATTACTTACTCCAAAAGGAGCCAAAAGATTCATTTCTTCAATTGTCTCAAGAGTAACATCCTCTACACGACAGTGAAGATCTACTTTTGTAAGTGGTGTCAAATCTTCTTCTGTTAATTTATCTAAAGCCTGTTCGTTTAATCTTGAACGCAAATCTTCTAGGTAGCTTAAATCAATGGTCATACCAGCGGCCATTGGATGACCACCGAAGTGAGGGAGAATGTCTCTGCACTCAGAAAGGTTTGCAAACATATCAAAGGCCTCAATACTTCGTGCAGATCCTTTTGCGACACCTTTCTCACGATCAATACTCATCACGATGGTTGGGCGATAATACTTTTCAACAAGTCGTGAAGCCACGATTCCAATGACCCCCGCATTCCATCCTTCCTTAGCAATGATGAGTACACGATTGCTTTCATCACTCAAGTACTTTGACTCAACCTCTTCAATCGCTTCTTTCGTCATTGTATTAACTAGTTCCTGACGATTCTTATTAAGAGCATCAATATCAGATGCCAGCTGTTCAGCAAGAATCGGATCATCTGTTGTCAGCAGTTCAACTGCTGGGTCTGCACTATCAAGACGGCCCGCAGCATTTAGTCTCGGTCCTATCTCAAAACCAAGATGCTCTTCGTTAAGCTCCTGACCCTTTAGACCACATACATCTAGCAAAGCTTTTATTCCTGGCTTATTTGAATTTTGAAGGGCGCGAATACCTTCGCTTGCTAAAAGACGGTTCTCATCCTGAAGTGGCACAAGATCAGCTATGGTACCCATTGCGGCGATCTCTAATAAATCCCCTGGAATTCTTCCAAGCAAAGCCTGCGCAAGTTTAAATGCAACCCCTACTCCTGCTAAACCTTTGAATGGATAACCACACCCTGGCTTTTTAGGGTTTATTGTCGCGTAGGAATCGGGCAGAACCGGAGGAGGCTCATGATGATCAGTAATAATGAGATCAATACCGATTTCTTTAGCAACTTCCGCCTCATGTACACCGGATATCCCTGTATCTACAGTCACTATTAGTTGATACCCATCTTCTTTTGCCTGCCTAAAAGCAGCTTCGTTCGGACCGTATCCCTCTGTAAATCGATTAGGAATATAGTAATCAAATATAGCGCCAAGCTCGCGCAACGTATAGACAAGTACAGTCGTGCTGCTAACGCCATCGGCATCATAGTCACCAAAAATAAGGATTCGCTCACCAGAAGCAATCGCCTGTTGAATTCTTTCGACCGATTCCTTCATACCATCCATTAAATATGGGTCGTGATAAGTTAAATTCTCTTTATATAGAAATCTTTTCGCTTCTTCTTCTCCCTCAATACCTCGATTAACTAAAAGCGAAGCAGCAAGTCGAGAAATTCCAAGTTCACTCTGGAGCCGATCAATGTTTGTTTCATCTGTTTCAGCCAGTTTCCAGCGTGTTTTAGACCTTAACATCGAATCACCTCTTAACTTGTTCATTATATATAGTTTCAGGAGGTTTGACCATAGTTCAAGAAGAGGAATCTTTTACAATCCCTCTTCACTCCACTATAAAAAGCCTTGAACTTAATCAAGGCTTTCTCGTCATTATTCCCCTTCAGTACCGGTGCCCTCATCTGCTGCCTCACCATCAAGTGGAGTATGGACAGCTTTTGATTCATTTGATACTGGTTCTGTTATTAACCTTTCATTTTCTTTTTGTAACTTTCTCAGCTCTCTTTTCAGTCTGTAATACTTAACCATTCCAAAACCAAGCACAAGAATCGCACCCATCAATACAGATCCCAATATAACAAGCACAAGCGGCCAATCCGAAGTTCCAAATACATAGTTCACCTGTACAGGATCTACATTCACGACTGAAAACACCGCTATAATTAAGGCGAAAATAAGTGCTACAACTAATCCCCATTGTCCCTTCATCCTTATCTACCTCCTCTTCTACTACAATACCTATTCCATTACTCTCTCTTTTTTTCCTTCGGTTCATAAGGATTAATGTGGACTAACACATCATGCACGTCATCTTCTTCAAGAAGTCGCTTCTTCACGTCCTTACCGATGTCATGTCCTTCTTTAACAGAAATATCCGGGTCTACACCAAGCTTGATATCAATAATAACATAGTGTCCGTGCTCTCTAGCATAGAACTCATCAAGGTTCACAACCCCTGGCATCCCGGTAATCACTTTTTTATACTCCGTCGTATCCTCCTCATGCAGCACATGATCGAGTGTTGTGTGAATGGATTCGAAACCAAGCTTCACAGCCATTTTAGCAATCAGAACAGAAACGAAAATTCCTGCAATCGGATCGGCATAAATGAGCCATGGCAAGCTAAATTCGCTTCCTAAAATGGCACCTGCAATCCCTATTAAAACAGCAATAGAAGAATAGACATCTGAGCGATGTTCATACGCATTCACGATCAGTGCATCACTTTTTATCTTTTTACCCAACCGATACTTATATCGAAACATCGCTTCTTTGACCACAATCGAGATGAGAGCTGCATAGAGAGCAAGAGTACCGGGGGCCTCAATAGGTTCGAATATCGCCTTCCCTGAACTTATTCCAATTTCAACGCCAACTAATAACAACAACACAGCTACAATAATAGCTGCAATTGACTCTGCTTTACCATGACCGTAGGGATGATCTTTATCGGGTGGTAGCTTAGCGGCTCGCAAACCAACAAAAACAGCAAATGAGCCAGCTACATCTGATGCCGAGTGTGCGGCGTCGGCAATAAGAGCTCGACTATTGGAGATCGACCCAATAACGCCTTTAAGTACTGCTAGGATAATATTTCCTAGTATACCAATGATCGCTGCAATCTCAGCTTTTCGAAACCGCTCTTCTTTATTCATTTTTTCACCTCTTACGTAACAAGTCATTATAGCTTTTCCCTTATTTCAAAATCTCACACCGCACCATTTGGACACGTAAAAGCCATGGCTAAGCCATGGCTTCACTTCATCCGGGCACCCTCAAAGGAATTCTCTTATGCTTCACCTTCAACAGGGGCGAACTTTTTCTTCTTCAATTGTTTCCCCTTCCATACTGCCCAAAGCTGCGAGGCAATGAAGAGAGATGAATACGTACCTGCGACTAGTCCAATCAATAAGGCAATCGCAAATGGTCTAATTGCTTCGCCGCCAAAGGCCGTAAGAGCAGCAGCAGCAAAGACAACCGTTAGCACTGTATTAATGGAACGAGCAAGCGTTTGAACAAGACTTTTATTCACAACACGTGCGACGTCCTCAAATGTTTTAACCTTTTTTTCAAACTTCATATTTTCACGTATGCGATCAAAGGTAACGATCGTATCATTTATGGAATAACCGACAATCGTTAGTACTGCTGCTATAAACGTAATGTTCACTTCAATCTGCAGGATACTGAATACCGCAATTATGAAGAACGCATCATGGAATAACGCAACGACAGCGGCAAGCCCTTGTAACCATTCAAACCTTAGTGCAACGTATACGATAATTCCTATCGAAGCAATAGCAACTGCGATAAACGCATTCTTAGCAAGATCAACTGCTACATCAGGTGAGACCGTACTAATACTTGGTTCAGCACCATAAAGCTCTGTGAAGTGATTTTTAATTTCAGCAACTTCATCTTTGTCAAGCTCATCCTTAAATGCAGCAACGGCAATATCACCACCACCAGCAAGAGTTACTGATTCGGGTTTATATCCAAGTCCATCGAATTCGTCGCTTACTTCTTCTGTTGTTAGTTTACTATCAGATTGGAGATCAACACGTGATCCACTAGAAAAATCAATTCCTAAATTTAGACCAAATATAGCAATCGCTAACCCACCAAGAACGATTAAAGCTAGTGAAATCGCAAAAAACTTATTTCGATGTTTGACAAAATCAAACTTAATGTCTCTTACTTTAGAGCTCATCGATTTCACTCTCCTTTACGCCAAAAAGTCCGGGCTTTTTATTCAGTGCCCTGCTCTTGACCCATAGGCCGAGAAGAATTCGTGAACCCCAAACGGCAGTCAAAAAGCTAACGACGATACTAGTAATTAACATCACTGCAAATCCTTTAACAGAGCTTGTTCCATATGCAAATAGAACTCCTGCTGCAATTAACGTCGTGATGTTTGCGTCAAAAATAGTTGTAAACGAACGTCTTCCCCCAGCCTTGAAGGCCGACATGACGGATTTACCTGAACGAAGCTCTTCCTTAATTCGTTCATACGTAATAATATTCGCATCAACCGCCATCCCTACGCCGAGGATGAGTGCAGCAATACCAGGGAGAGTTAATACTGCGTTCATCCAATTAAAGACAACAAGAATCAAATAGATGTACGTAGTTAACGTAATCACCGCAATTGCTCCCGGCAAACGGTAATAGAACAGCATGAATAAGAAAATCAAACCGACTCCAATAAATCCTGCTATAACCGTTTTATCAAGAGACTGTTCGCCGAACTGTGCACCAACTGAAGTTGAATAAATTTCATCTAGCTGAACCGGTAAAGAACCTGCGTTTAAAAGCTCTTTTAGATTTTCAGCTTCTTCAAGCTGAAATGGTGGTCCTGAAATGACTACAGTATTTTGAGAAAGCACTTGATTGACCGCTGGATCGGAAATAAATTTCTGTTCATCAGCTGGCTTTGTAACTTCCTCTTTATAAGAATCGCCTTCTTCATAATCAAGCCAGATCACTAGTCGATTATCCGGCTGAGGCAATTGACTGAGGTCTCGAGTTATATTTGCAAATTTTTCGGGATCCTTAAGCGTTACCTGAACAACGGGTTGGTTGTTATCAAATACAACCTTGGCGGCGCCTTCTTTAAGATCAGCTCCGCTCATTTTCTCTTCATCATCCGTGGTTCGGAAGGTGAGCTCAGCCTGAGTGGAAAGAAGTTCACGCGCCTGGTTTTGATCTTTCACTCCAGCGAGCTGAACGCGAATGCGATCTTCCCCTTCAATCGTAATACGAGGTTCTGAAACCCCTAATACGTTAATACGCTTGTACAAAGCGCTTACTGTGCTGTTTAACAGGTCCTGACTAAGTTCCTGGCCCTCTTGAGCCGGTTCTACTTCATATAGAACTTCAAATCCACCCTGCAGATCAAGGCCTAATTTAATATCTTTTGTTACACCCATGACGGTTGTTCCAATTAATCCGCCAAGTAAAAGGACGATCAAAAAGAACGCAACGATCCGGCCTTTTTTTACCATGGAATAAAACTCCTCTCTAAACCCCCAACATTAATGCTTATGTAAAACGGATAGCACACAATATTAGCTATTATATCGAAATATGAATTTTTCTGTCAATTTTAGTCTTTTCTAAGTCTGACTTTCAAACGTTTTCGTACCTTTATACGCATGAATGGTTAACCAATTCATATATTCATTCACCGATAAACGCATAATTTCATTCACAAGTCTGTGCAACTTTACTTCTTCTAATTCATTGTTTCTTTCAAGGCGTGCAAGGAGACATTCCCAGATTTCGTCCATGGTCGCTCCACTATACCCTAACAGCAAAAACTCGTCTCTCTTGCTTTCAAGCGCTGGGGATATTTCCTTCTTCCACTCTTTCATCTCGCCGTCTCCTTTCTCAAATAAGCTAGCGTCCAACATAGCATTAAATCAAGAGGCGCTATAACCTTTCAAACATTTTACACTCTGGATTAAAAAATGGAATAAATCGCTGCGCCAACCCCAAGGCCTGCAATAATGACTCCTGTGAGGATGGAAAGAAAAGCATATTTAAAACGAATCGCAAATAAAGCAGCAGCGACACATGCGCTATATGCCCCAGTCGTCGGAAGCGGGACAGCGGTAAAAAGAATAAGCCCGATTGCACCGTACTTATCGACATTTTTACTTTTGCTTATCGTTCTATGATAAAGCCAGTCATAAAATCGTTTATACCAGCCAAATCTCATTAGCCAATTGCTTAACGGCTGAAAAAGAAGAAGCAATGGAATAATCGGTAACACATTTCCTAAAAGACTAAGTGAGAACGCCTTTAAAAATGAAAAATCAAAGGTATACGCGAGAGGTAATCCACCCCTCAGCTCTAATATTGGAAGCGCTGAAACAATAACTACAATCACTTCATGAGGTAGAAAACCAAGGTTCTCTACGACAAATTGTTTAATTTCTTCTTTCATTGAAACACTCCTATATGCCTGTCATGCTTTGTCCCCTAATAAGCATATACATAGTGATAAAAAATATCTAGACTTTTCTACAATTTCGCAGGTGCATTCTGGATAGAAAGTAGGGTGAATATGTCAAAGCAAACCTTTCTTAGAGGGACTCTTTTTCTCATTCTCGCCGGGTTAATTACAAAGGTACTAGGCTTTATTAACCGTATAGTGATGGTTCGTGTGATGGGCGAAGAAGGTGTCGGTCTTTATATGATGGCTGTCCCAACGCTAATTCTAACCATTACATTAACACGTATGGGACTCCCCGTTGCAATCTCAAAGATGGTCGCGGAAGCGGATGCCGGTGGAGATCGACAAAAGATTAAACGAATTTTAATTGTATCGCTCTCCATTACCACTGTCCTTAGTGTCATTTTTACGACAATTATGGTACTAGCTGCACCTTTCTTATCAAAAGAAGTTTTCACAGACGACCGTACCTTTTATCCTCTTATTGCTATCGCTCCAGTTGTATCGATTGTAGCTCTTTCCTCTGTGCTAAGAGGCTATTTTCAAGGATTACAAAACATGCGACCTTCTGCTTATTCCCAAGTAATCGAGCAAATTGTCCGCATTTGCCTTGTAGCGGTTCTAACAGGAGCTTTCCTCCCATACGGTGTTGAGTTTGCAGCTGCGGGCGCTATGATTTCCGTTGTTCTCGGAGAACTTGCTTCCTTACTATTTATGTTCTCGATGTTCAAAATGAAGAAGCGCATTAAAATTCGAAGCGGTTTTTTCAATTATTTAAAAGGCGGGAGGGAAACATTTAACAGCTTAATGAAAATTTCCCTACCTACAACAGGAAGCCAGTTAATTGGTTCGTTATCTTATTTCTTTGAGCCAATCATGGTTGCCCGTAGTCTGGCGATGGCTGGTGTTGCGACAACGCTTGCCACCACACAATACGGGCATTTATCAGGCCTTGCCATCCCACTCCTTTTTCTGCCTACTTTTATTACGTATTCCTTACAAGTCTCACTCGTCCCCGCAATCAGTGAGGCTCACGCTCAGAAACAATACAAACAGATTCAGCATCGTCTCAGCCAGGCGATTCGACTATCCATGGTTGCAGGTGGCCTTTCAGTTGTTGTTACGTATATTTTTGCCGTTCCTTTAATGGATATTATGTATCAAGCACCTCATGTAGCTATCTATGTGCAAGTAATGGCTCCTTTCTTTTTCTTCTACTATTTTCAAGGACCACTTGCGGCCGCACTTCAAGCTTTAGATTTAGCTAAAGCAGCGATGATCAATAGCTTCATCGGAGCAGGCGTAAAGCTCACCGCCATCTTCTTCCTAGCTTCAAGACCTGAACTCGGCATTATGGGGGCTGCTCTAGCGATTGTTATTGGGATATTACTTGTAACGCTTCTCCATTTTGCAACACTCGTAAAAGCAATTGGTTTCTCCATCGTAGTGAGTGATTTATTGAAAGGGGTTGCGTCCATTATTGGTGCCGGAGTTGCTGGTCACTTTCTGTATGAGAACCTCGCTTCTTCATCATCAGATATACTCGGTACGTTTGTTGCTATTTGTGTAACATCAATTATTTATTGCATCGTCCTTCTATTACTTGGGTTAATTAATCGAAATGATCTTAGAAGAATCCCTCTTATCGGAAAATATGTGCATTAAATGAAGAGAAAAAAAGGTAACCGCTCTGGTTACCTTTTTTCATTCTTTAAATCAATAAAAAAGCTGCCATTCTTATGAAGAGAACAAAATGAGATACGTTTAATATCCTTATGACCCACTTTTCTTAATTCCTGACGAAGCCATAAAGCTGTTTTTCCAATTCGTTCAAGATGTTCCTCCTGTACTTTCCCGTCGAGAATGAGAGGGAGTGGCATCAATGTCTCTGGATGTTCCTTCTTATCATCTTCCTCTTTTCTAATGACAGATAGCTTTCCAGAAGGCTCAAGGATGGCGAATTCCACGTCCGAAACAGAAGCAACGTTATTTTCTCTCAGTTGAATAAGCAAATCATCAAAGTTATACCGTTGTTTTTTCATTTCGATCTCATCAATTCGACCACGATCAATTAAAACAGACGGCTTTCCATCTACAATTTCTCTAACCTTCTCACTTTTTAATGAAATATAAGCCATAATCATTTGAATAAGTACTAGAATGACCATTGGAACAATTGTATTTATCATTGGCGTTTGAGGGTCTTCAATTGACATAACGGCAAGCTCAGCAATCATAATGGAGACAACAAAATCAAGAATGCTTAACTGACCAATTTCTCGTTTTCCCATGACTCGAAAAACAAAAATGATGACAAAATATAAAACAAGTGTCCTCATTATGACTGTCATAAATTCCATCCCTGAATCCCTCCTTCCAGTCTTGTTTTGATTAGTGTAACCATGTTTCAGCTCAGCATGAGGGAATGTATTGGAAAAACGGATTTTTACATTTCATTAAAATAACGTGTGAACCAAAGATAGGATGATCTTAGCACAAATAAAAAAGCTTCCCTCAATAGTAGGGAAGCAAATAGCGGAAATAAATGTAGATTGTACTAATGGCAAGTGAAACACAAACAACAGGTATTCCGATTTTCAAAAATTCAATAAAGCGAACTTCTTGTTTATCTTTCAGCGCTAGACCTGCTACTACTACGTTTGCTGAAGCACCGATTAACGTTCCGTTCCCCCCAAGACATGAGCCTAAGGCAAGCGACCACCACAATGGATCAAGGTTTGTCATTCCATAACCCGAAAATTCCGTAATGACAGGAATCATCGCTGCTACAAATGGAATATTATCTAAAAAGGCTGAAAGAAAACCAGATCCCCATAAAATCACAAGCGATGTTTTAGGCAAATCGCCGTCCGTGTATAAGAGAATACTTCTCGCCACTTCATCAATAATCCCTACTTCCTCTAATCCACCGATTAAAATGAACAATCCAATAAAGAAGAACAGGGTCACCCATTCAATTGACTCGAAAACCTCTTCAATCTTGTGTTCATTTTGTGTGATGAGTAATAAGAGGACCGCTCCTGCCATCGCAATGTTAGTTAGCTCTGTATGTAAAATAGGATGTAGCAGAAAGCCTGAAATCGTCATTAGCAGAACGACCGACGATTTATAAAGAAGAGGCCCTCTCTTTAAATAATCATCTGCATTAATTCGAAGCAACGTTTGTCGATGGTCGTCATCTACAGTCAATCCCTTTCGATATAAAAATAAAAGACCTGTCATGATCACGGCATAAATGACAACAACCACTGGTGCCAGATTATATAGAAAATCATTAAAGTCTAAATGATCAACAGCCTGCCCGATCATAATGTTCGGCGGATCACCAATCAACGTTGCTGTTCCACCTATATTAGAAGATAAAATAACAGTTACTAAAAAGGGCATGCTTGTAATTTTAAGTATCCTTGTTAAGGTAAGAGTAATTGGTACGAGAAGAAGAACGGTGGTCACATTATCTAATAAAGCTGATCCAACTGCAGTCAATGTCCCTATTACAGCAAGTAGCGGCAGCGGTTTTCCTTGTACCTGTTGCGCAAGTTTGATGGAAATATATTCAAACAATCCATTCTGACTTGTAATGGAGACAAGAATCATCATTGAAAACAATAATGCAATCGTATTCCAATCAACGTGGTTCATGAAAGCAGAATCTGTGGTTGTAATTCCTGAAAGTAGCATGAGAAGACCACCGCCACAGGCAACGATCGCACGATTAATTTTCTCAGTTAATATGCCGACATAAGCAAGAACAAATATGATGAGCGCGATGATCATTTCCAATCCATGCTGCCCCTTCCCTGTCCCGTTTCTAACATCGTATGACGAGCTGTTCGATTTCATGAATAGACTTCTATTTCCTTCTCAAACGAATAGAATGTACAAACTATCTCGTTTAAGGAGGAAGACAATGAGATCGAAACATGCAGTCTCAAGTATGGGCTCAGGGCTATTAGCAATAATCGTGATTGTGCTTGCAACTAGCGTGCTTTTTTCTTTAATTCTTCGTTTCACATCTGTATCAGAAAACGGACTGAGCCCGTTCATTATTGTTGCTACCGTTATTGCATTTTTTATAGGTGGCTTTATTTCAGGTGGGAAAGGAGGAGAACGCGGTTGGCTACTAGGAGGAGGAACAGCCATTATGTACGTCATTCTCCTCTTTCTCATTCAGTATCTGGGTTACAGAATAAACATGAATCTTGAACAATTGCTTTACCATGCTGGTTATGGTCTGATTTGCATTCTAGGAGGAATCATGGGGGTAAATGTTAGAGGCGGAAATCATCGAGAGGCTTAGACGAACAAAGAGCGCCCTCTGATGAGGACGCTCTTTATTATGTTACTTGCTGTTTTCAGTGATTGATTCGCGGATAGCCGCTCGGTCAAACACCATTTTTGTACCGTCTGTAGTACGGATTGTAATTGTACCTTCATCCATTGCATCAATGATGCCATGCATACCACCGATCGTTACAACTTTATTTCCTTTTTCTAAGCTTGCTTGCATTTCTTTCGTTTTCTTTTGACGCTTCTGTTGCGGGCGAATCAAAAGGAAATAGAAAATCGCAAACATTAGTAGAAGCGGGACTATATTCATTAACGTAGAACCCATATTCATTTCACCCCTTTCCAGCAATCATACAATCTATGGATTAAAAGTTTTTCGCATTTGGTTTATTAAACCCATATTGTTCAAAAAACTCATCCTTAAAGTCCAGGAGACGATCATCCATAATCGCCTGCCTAACTTGCTTCATCAAGTTTAACAGAAAATAGAGATTATGGTAAGTCGTTAATCTAAAGCCAAATGTTTCATTGGATTTTACAAGATGACGAATATACGCCCTTGAATAATTGCGGCAGACATGACAATCACAATTCTCGTCAAGCGGACGGAAATCACGTGCATATTTTGCATTTCGAACGACTAGACGACCATTACTAGTCATTAGTGTTCCATTTCGCGCGATACGAGTAGGAAGAACACAATCAAACATATCCACGCCTCGAATAGCTCCGTCAATAAGAGAATCTGGTGAACCAACCCCCATTAAATAACGAGGTTTCTGAGTTGGAAGGTGAGGTGTCGTAAACTCGAGCACGCGATTCATCACGTCTTTCGGTTCACCTACTGAAAGGCCTCCAATAGCATAGCCCGGGAAATCAAGTGAAACAAGATCCTCAGCACTTTGTTTTCTTAACTCTTCATACTCTCCACCTTGAACAATTCCAAACAACCCCTGGATGTCTTTTCGTTCATGAGCTGTCAGGCATCGTTCAGCCCAGCGACTCGTACGCTCAACAGAACTTTTCATGTAATCAAATTCTGCTGGGTATGGAGGACACTCATCGAATGCCATCATAATATCAGAACCGAGTGCATTTTGGATTTCCATTGCGCCTTCTGGAGATAAGAATAACTTCTCACCGCTCATGTGATTCCGAAAATGAACGCCTTTTTCCTCAATCTGTCTCAGGTCACTTAAGCTAAAGACCTGAAATCCTCCAGAATCCGTAAGAATCGGCTGATCCCAGTTCATAAATTTATGAAGGCCCCCAGCTTCTTTGACAATATCATGACCAGGACGAAGCCAAAGATGATACGTGTTACTAAGGATAACGCCAGCGCCCATTTCTTTTAGTTCTTCTGGACTCATCGTTTTCACTGTCGCAAGTGTTCCAACAGGCATAAACATCGGTGTATCAAACGTACCATGTGGCGTGTGCAACTTTCCAAGACGTGCCCCACTTTGTTTACACGTTTTTATTAATTCATAGCGAATTGGTTCTGTCATTCTTTCATACTCCCTTCCAAAATCAACATTGCATCACCAAAACTGAAGAAGCGATACTCTTCCTCAACAGCCGTGCGATAAGCAGAAAGCACAAAATCTCTTCCCGCAAGGGCACTCACGAGCATGATCAATGTTGACTGAGGCAGGTGAAAGTTTGTAATCAGCCCATCGATTGCTTTAAAAGTATAACCCGGATAAATAAAAATGTCGGTCCAACCAGAAGCTTCTTCAAATTGTCCATCATGTGCTGATGCCACGGTTTCAAGTGTTCTCGTTGAAGTAGTACCGACAGAAATGATTCGGCCTCCCGATTCCCTTACACTGTTCAACAGTTCAGCGGTGCCCTTTGTCAGTTGATAAAATTCCCCGTGCATTTCATGTTCAAGAATATTATCGACGGAAACTGGTCGGAAAGTGCCAAGACCCACATGAAGTGTGATAAATGCGACATGAACACCTTTATCTTCAAGACGCTGAAGCATTTCTTCTGTGAAGTGGAGGCCAGCAGTTGGTGCTGCTGCAGATCCTCTATGCTTAGCAAAAACGGTTTGATATCGTTCTTGATCATCGAGCGTTTCAGTAATATATGGTGGAAGAGGCATTTCGCCAAGCTGATCAAGAATTTCATAGAAAACGCCTTCGTATTGAAACTCTAATACTCGTCCGCCATGTTCAAGTGACTCTTTGCATACGGCTGTTAGACGTCCATCGCCAAATGAAATCACAGTGCCTGGCTTCACTCGCTTAGCCGGTTTAACAAGAGTCTCCCATTGATCCTCTTCCATTTGCTTAAGAAGCAGCACTTCAATTTTAGCTCCTGTTTCTTCTTTTAATCCATACAATCTAGCTGGCATGACTCGTGTATCATTCAACACAAGACAATCACCGGGATTTATGTAATCCTCTAAATTGGAGAATTCGCGATGCTGAAGCTTTTGCTTTAATGGATCTAATACCATCAATCTGGACTTAGTCCGTTCCTTTAACGGCGTTTGAGCAATTAACCGTTCTGGAAGTTCAAAATCAAAATCATTTACGTTCATTTTATTCACCACTGTTTCTAGAAAGTGTTCAACTTTATTGATTTTACCACAGCTCTACCTGTTGGCGCACCCTTAAGGGGCAGTTCCCCTTCTACCATGTTGAAAATGGCGTTTGGAAAGCTGCCCCTTATCTGAACTTACCTATAATAAAAAAGAGTAAAGACAAGGCAATACTAACGACTATTGAGGTTACAATCGGGAAAAAAAACGTAGTGTTTCCTTTTTTGATTACGATGTCACCAGGTAATTTCCCAATAAAGGACCACAACACACCAATGGCCAAGAAGGCGATCCCTAAGATAATAAACAGTTTTGAAATTCCCATCGCTATTGAGGAATCTCCATACCAAAGTGATCATATACCTGATGAGTAACCATACGTCCACGAGGTGTACGCTGAAGAAATCCAATTTGAAGAAGATAGGGTTCATACACGTCTTCAATGGTATGACTTTCTTCACCAATCGTTGCTGCAATTGTATCTACTCCTACAGGACCTCCACGGAATTTCTCTATGATGGCTAATAGAAGCTTGTGATCGATATGATCAAGTCCAAGAGGATCGACTTGCATCATCTCAAGAGCCTGAGAAGCAAGCGAATGCGAAATGACGCCATCCCCTTTCACCTGTGCAAAATCCCTTACACGTTTTAGCAAGCGATTGGCAATTCTAGGGGTCCCTCGCGATCTTCGGGCAAGTTCAACAGCAGCAGCGTGGTCCATTTCAACATCGAAAATGTCAGCTGTTCTCATTAAAATAGTTTGAAGTTCATCTTCAAGATAATACTCTAATCTACTCAGTACGCCGAAACGATCTCGTAAAGGCGCCGTTAATAGTCCAGCCCTTGTCGTAGCGCCTACTAGGGTGAACGGTGGCAGATCCAAACGAACAGATCTTGCCGTTTCGCCTTTTCCTATTACAATATCTAGACAGTAGTCTTCCATCGCAGGATAAAGAACTTCTTCAACACTTCGAGGTAGTCGATGTATTTCATCGATAAATAAAACATCCCCAGGTTCAAGGGCGGTTAATATAGCTGCAAGATCACCAGGTCTTTCAATCGCAGGACCTGATGTTGTACGCAAATTCACTTCCATCTCGTTTGCAATAATGGCCGAGAGAGTCGTTTTACCTAGACCAGGAGGGCCGTACAACAGCACATGATCTAAGGGCTCTTCACGCATTTTAGCCGCTTCAATAAACACTTCAAGATTTCGCTTTACCTTTTCTTGTCCAATATATTGACTTAATCGCTGAGGACGGAGGCTATATTCTACGGATGAGTCGTCACCGACCTGCTCTCCTGATAGAATTCGATCTTCCACTTTACTCCCTCCTTATTGCTTCAGCATAAGCTGAAGGGCTTTTTTAATATACTGATCTGTCGTTAACGTTTCTTCAACTAGCTTTGGTTTAATCTTCTTAATTTCTCGTTCAGCATACCCAAGAGCTTTCAATGCTTCTAGCGCTTCTTCTAGCTCATGAGCACCCTCTTCTTGAACTTCATCCACTGCAAACAATCCCTCAGTGGGAGCGCCAAAGCCTTTAAGCTTACCTTTTAGATCTAGAATGATTTGTCTGGCAGTTTTCTTACCAACGCCAGGAAACTTTGTTAGAAATTTCTCATCTTCCATTTCAATGGCACTCACAACTTTATCAGGTTCACCAGTCGCTAAAATGGCCACAGCTCCCTTAGGACCGATACCGGAAACATTTAGAAGCTTCTCAAACAAAAGTCGCTCTTCCCGTGTTGGAAATCCATAAAGGGCAATGAGATCTTCTCTAACGTAATGATGCGTAAAAATTTGAATCGATTGATTACGGTACTTCTGAAATTCAAAAGGATTCCCACAATAAATTTTATATCCTATCGCATTCGATTCTACAACAATGTATTCTGTATCAATATATTCAACCGTGCCTTTAATATATTCTATCAAAGCTACTCTCTCCCCTGTACATACGAACATGTATTTCTATCTCTCCATTCTACCATAAAAAGATGAAAAGCGGAGACGAGCGTTTAGAAACGGAGATAAGCGTCTAAATCAAAAGAAGAACCTGCCCTTACTGGACAGGTTCTTCTTTTTTAATTTTAGAAAAAGACTGGATGACGTCTTCAAACTGATACCATGACTCTACTGGAATTCCTTCCATAAGCTGCTCTCTTCTTTGACTTTCTAGCTTTCCTACATCAATTTGAAAAAATGTTTGAATGACTTTCTCTTCTGCCGGAATTCCATCAAATATCGTAAGAATGCCATCCTCTGTTAATCCAAAATGTCCATTTTGTTTACTCGCAGGCGAAATATCTTCTAGATTCCGTTCAAATATCATTCGTCCTTCTTCTTGATCTACAAGTTGCCAATCAGCGTATTGACTCCAAAAGTCTTCCATTGCCCATATGGTTTCATATACAGATTGGTTCGTTGAAACACCGTCCGCATAATTTGTTCTCAATACAACTTCAACAACTAGTGGTCCTTTTTCTTGAGTTTTGGTTCCTGTAACCGGTGATATGCCATCTCCTTCATAAGCCACGGCCGATGTTCCTCCAAGAACAAGAAGTATACCTAATAGAAGGAGTGGATAAAGGCTTTTCATATGTTTCCAACACCTTTCTTCCATTTTCAAGAAGTTCATGCCGTTAGCGTTTCCATTTTATTGAGGAATATGCATCAAAAAAAGCTACAGAAAAACTGTAGCTCACAATTGATCATAAACATCATCATTTATTTCAGCATTATGATAAACATCTTGCACATCATCGTTATCTTCAAGCATATCAATTAGCTTTAACATATGAAGCCCATCTTCATCTTCTAGTGGAGCATACGTTTCTGGAATCATCGTGACTTCAGTGGAAGAGAAACTTAATCCGCTCGCTTGTAATTGGTGCTTTACATCTTGGAATTCCTGGGGATCGGTATAAATCTCATAAGCATCCTCATTTGTTTCCATTTCTTCAGCCCCGGCTTCAATAACCTGAAGCATCAATTCATCTCCATCGAGATCATTTTCGGAACGATCGATCACAAGGAGACCTTTTCGGTTAAATAAGAATGAAACACAGCCATTTTCGCCCATATTCCCTTTATTTTTACTAAAGGCATGACGCACATCTGCTGCAGCTCGATTTTTATTATCGGTAAGTAGTTGAACCATAATGGCGGCACCACCTGGGCCATATCCTTCGTATGTCACGTTATCATATTGAACACCGTCTAAATCCCCTGTAGCTTTCTTAATTGCTCGATCAATGTTTTCGTTAGGCATATTTGATGATTTAGCCTTGTCCACAGCAAGCCTTAATGAGGGATTCGTTTCCGGATCGCCCCCTCCTTGCTTGGCAGCTACAAAGATTTCCTTAGCTAGCTTCATAAATACTTTTCCACGTTTAGCATCTTGAGCGTTTTTTCTACGCTGTATATTTTTCCATTTGGAATGTCCTGCCATCTAAGAGAACTCCTTTCAAATGAACTGATTTCCCAACTATATCATAGGGCTCAAGTCTCCGAAAAGAGTTTTGCATATGTAGTCGAGCAGGCTACTGCCCGCTCGTTATTTTTATTATTTATTGTTTTCAAATGGACGTTTTGCAGCATTTCCGATGTCATCTAATATGCCATTCACATCTGCCTGTACCTCTTCAAAACCATCTCCATCTTCGAGACGGTTATTAACATCGCCCATTCGACCAAACACATTTTCATCTGTTGAAATTGACACATTCTTTTGCTTTGTTACTTTTGCTACCTCGCTGCGAACCTTGTCTTTAACATCTGCATCGTTTTGGTCGTTTGTATCAACGGCAATCATAATTTGATCACCATATACGATAACTCGAGCATCATCCACGTTCTTAAGCTTATTGATTCGTTTAGCTAGTCGTGTAGAAAGCTCATTATCATAACCTGAATAATTGTTATCTGTACGCATATATCCAGGGCCATTCATGCCATTTCGCTTATCGATTTGCTTTTTGTCAGGGGCCTTAACTCCGTTTGAATAGTCACGATCAATCATATCCGTTACTGCACCTTCACGGTAATCACCGTTATTATCTTCACTCGTGTAGTAACCAATTGGACGTGCGGAGTCGTTATAACGCGTATCCATCGCCTCATTATCAGCTGTACAGCCGATCAAACCACCTGCGAGCATCATCGTTGAAAGCGTCAAGACTGTTTTCTTCATATTTAAAACCTCCTTTCACCTTTAGAATGTGAGGAGGCTTATCATTTTAATCTGTTAGTTCTAGGTAACACAGGGACCTACTTCAGAATCGAATTAATAAACCGTGATCTAAGGTTGTTTTGTTGTCTCATTTTAACTAATAGGGCACTTCTTCCATTTGGATTCATCAACCATTCTCGGTAGAAATCGGCAGGATAGGCTAGAAGCCTACACAACAAAGGGTTCTCTAAGCAATGTCGAACAGTCGGGATATGAGATCGTGACCATTCATCCAGTGACCAGTTAGAGTGAGGCAGCATTCGATTCATTAACTGCAAAAAGTCATATTCATGAGGGGCATAGTTCGCTAGGTCACCATCAATCAATAATAATGTATCCGTACGAAAGATAAAATTATGATGTGCGGGGTCGCCGTGAACAATGCATTTATCACGGAGAGCATTTCGTTCCAATTCTTCGATCGGTGTCATACCCGAAATGACTTCTTCCCCTACAGAAATATAATACTGAATGAATTGTTTTTCATTTGCAGATATTAGAGAAGATCCTACTTCATTCTTGAAGCGAATTAAACGGTTCGTCCACTTACGAGTAAGTGATACGGGAAAAATATCCTTACTGACTAATCCTATACTTTCTTGATGAAAGTGTGCTACTTTCTCAATCGCTAAAAGCCGATCTTCTTTCAATGAGTAATTGAGCGTTCGTCCCTCCATTGTTTTCATACAGGCAAAATATACTCCCCCGTCTTCCTTAAGCCAATCGCCATCTGGAAATGGAATGAAAGTAATAAAAGAATCTGAACAGTGATGTGAGAGGTGTATTTGTTTTCTTAACGTTTCCTTTTTTACAGATCCTTTCATATAAACCGATACGCCAGTAATCAATCTGCCCTTCCAAACAAATGAATTAACACGTTCTAAATGAAGAAAAAAAGGACGTACCCTTTCCAGGATACCGTCCTCTTTTTCCTTAGCGTGATTCTGCATAGCTACTTTCCATGCCCATGTAATCATCCATCATTGGCGCTTTATTCGCTCCCTGAACAAATCCCGGATTCGCATATTGCGGCATTTGGTGATATGGTGAAACGTTCGGATTCCCACCACATCCACAGTCGTGCTGTTGATAAGGTGATACCATTGGCTGGTTCGGATAACCCGGAGGCATCATCATGCCTGCTACGTTCTCATTTGGATAGCCATAAGCTCCCATTACAGCTTCAGGATATTCTTCATTTCCTTTATGGCCATAAGGTGATGGCATACCATTCCCATTCATTGAAGCACCTGCGACGTTTGGGTAGCCCATATTCATTTGCGGATAACCGGAAGCTGCACCTGCTACAGCACCTGGGTATCCACCATTGTTCCCTTTGTGTCCGTAACCTTCATACGCACCCGCTACGTTTTGATTTGAATAACCCAGGTTCCCATCATATTGCATGCCACCTACTGAGCCTGGGTACCCACCATTGTTATCTTTGTGCCCATAACCATCATACGCACCCGCTACGTTTTGATTTGGGTAACCCTGATTCCCATCATATTGCATGCCACCTACTGAGCCTGGGTACCCACCATTGTTATCTTTGTGCCCATAACCATCATACGCACCCGCTACGTTTTGATTTGGATAACCCTGGTTCCCATCATATTGCATGCCACCTACTGAGCCTGGGTACCCACCATTGTTATCTTTGTGCCCATAACCATCATACGCACCCGCTACGTTTTGATTTGGGTAACCCTGATTCCCATCATATTGCATGCCACCTACTGAGCCTGGATAGCCTGACATTTGTTGATTGGCTTTATGACCGTAGCTTGCTCCTGCTACATCTGAACTTTCTTCGCCCATTCCATAATTACTTTTATTGGCCCCACCGACCGAACTTTTATTTCCATATTGATATGCGCCTGCTACATTCTGATTAGGATAGCCGTTACCTTGATTATACGCGCCTGCTACATTCCCAGAAGGCGCACCGAAATTCGGCTGACCATACCCTTCATAAGCCCCAGCTACTTCAGAGCTTTCCTCTCCTTTATGGCCGTAATTATTCATTTCTGCTCCTGCAACTGAACCTGGATAGCCACCTTTATTTCCATAGCCTTGATACATCCCAGCCACTTCTCCTGGAGAGGCATTTTGATAACTTTTGTTCCCATAACCATCATATACACCAGCAATATTCTGGTTGTTAGGGAAGCCCATATGCGCTCCGCCTACAGAAGTTGGATACCCCGGGTAACCTCCATTGTATTCTTTGTTCGCATAATTCGTTGCACCCGCTACATTATTAGGATAGCCCTGGTTCATTGGCGGTGGGGGCATTTCCATTGATGAGGATTCAAATTCGCTCAGCACTTCTTCGTCATTCATTGGATAGAATAAATTTTCTGCTTTCTTCGCTTTCTCAACAGGTTTCTTCGCAGCTGCCTTTTTCTCTTCTACTTTCTTCTCAGCCTTCTTTTCAATAGGCTTCATTTTCTTTTCAGGCTTTATTTCTTTTGGCTTAACCTTTTTAGGCTTCTCTTCTTGAGGCATCATGTTCATATTCATGTTCATGTTCATATTCAATTCATTGTTGATCGGCATTGTCATTGAAGGCTTCTCTTTCGGCTTCATCATTGGCTTTTCTTTTTTCTTAGGCATTTCTTTTTTCATTTCTTTAATCGGCATTTCCTTCTTCTTTACCGGAACACCGCCAGATGGTATTTTCACTTTCATACCAGGCATAATCATATTAGGATTGTTAAGCTGTGAATTAACAGCTTTTAGTTGTTCAAAATCAACACCATATTTTTTAGCGATTTTCCACAAAGTATCGCCTTTTTGAACGACATGTATTTTCAAGCTAAAAAACTCCCTCCTGTAATCAGTACAATGAAATTCAGTACAGTGTATGCGTGACTGGGCAGATTGCTACCTTTTTTAAAGGATAAGATCATCACATTAATATGCAGGAGTAAGTGTAGCTATGTATAGTGTCTCTCTCTTCAATAAAAAAAGGAATCAAACATCAAGTCTGATTCCTTATCCATCATGCTCGATCAAGCATTCGATTCAATGATTTAATTGCGTAGAAAGATGTTTCTTGATCAACGATTATTTGATTCGTTTTCTTTCCACTTTGTACTTCTTCAAGCGCCCAAAGAAGGTGGGGCATATCGATTCGATTCATTGTAAGACAAGGACACATATTTGGGTTTAAAGAAACAATTCTTTTATCTGGATGTTGTTGAATGATCCGATTCACAAGATTCATTTCTGTTCCGATTGCCCATTTCGTACCTGGCTCTGCTTCCTCAATGGTTTCAATAATCATTTTAGTAGATCCTGATAAGTCAGAACGTTTAACAACGTCAAAACTGCATTCTGGATGAACAATGACGGACATATCAGGATCATTCTCTCGAATTTGTGCGATGTTTTGAACTGTAAACTTTTCATGGACGGAACAATGACCTTTCCAAAGAATCACCTTAATTGCATCATAATCTCCTTTATATTCAAGCGTATCCGTTATTGGATCCCACACTGCCATCGCTTCAAGTGGAACACCAAGGTCGTAAGCTGTATTCCGCCCAAGATGCTGATCAGGTAAAAATAGGATACGTTCTTTTTGAGTAAAACCCCACTCAACCATTGCTACAGCATTTGAAGATGTAACAGTTGCCCCTCCGTTTCTTCCAACGAATCCTTTAATAGCTGCCGTTGAATTTACATAAGTTAGGGGGAGAATGGTCTCTCCAAAAAGATTAATGAGATGGCTCCAAGCACGTTCAGTTTGATAAATATTCGCCATATCAGCCATCGAACACCCCGCTCGCATATCAGGTAAAATAACCGTTTGATCTTCTTCAGTTAAAATATCTGCTGTTTCGGCCATAAAATGAACACCACAAAAGACTATTGCTTCTGCCTTCTTATTCCGAGCGGCAAGCTGGGCAAGTTGAAGTGAATCTCCGGTATCATCTGCAAATTGAATGACTTCATCTTTTTGATAGTGATGGGCAGGTAAATACAAACGATCCCCCATCTCTGCTTTAATCGCTGTGATTTTTTCTACCATCTCTTGATCTGATAGTTCTTTGTATCGATCAGGAAGTCCGTTCGATCGCTTCAACGCATCTAAAATACTCATTTCTCTTCCCCTTTCATTCGTAAGCTAATATCAAGGCTTTTAACAGAGTGTGTTAAGCAGCCGAGTGAAATAAACTGAACACCTGAATCACGATAAGTTGCAAGGTTCTTAAGCGTGATGCCCCCAGAAGCTTCAGTTATAATGTGGTCAGGTACTAACTGCGCGTATGAAGAGACTTCTGTAGGAGAACAATTATCAAACATAATAATATCTGCTCCCGCATTCACCGCTTGACGAACTTCTATTTCAGATGACGTCTCAACTTCAATTTTGGTCATATGCCCTAAGCGACCTTTCACATGTGCTACAGCCTGTTCGATACTACCAAACTGGGCAATGTGATTATCTTTTAACATTACCCCGCTATCAAGTGTCATTCGATGATTAAATCCTCCTCCACTCCTTACTGCATACTTCTCATACATTCTTAACCCAGGCGTCGTTTTGCGTGTATCACAGATCCGAATCGATGAATCCCCCAAAATTTCCACAGCATGAGAAGTCATCGTTGCAATACCGCTCATTCGCTGTATCATATTTAAAACAACCCGTTCTCCCGTTAATATTGTGCGAACATTTCCTTTCACAGAAGCAATTACTTCACCAGTTTGAACGTGATCGCCATCTTCGACGTAAACCTCGACACAAATATCCCGATCAAGAAGTTCAAACCCGGTCTCGATTACCTGATGCCCACAAAAAACGCCAGCCTCTTTCATTACAAATAACGCCTCAGCTTGATCCTCTGAACGAAATAACAACTCACTTGATAAATCAACATTTCCAATGTCTTCAATAAAAAACTGTTCGAGATCTTTTTTGACTTTCAGCCCAATCATCGTAATATATCCCCCTGAGTATTCTTTTTTGCTTCCACTCTTGCTTCTGATCTGGATAATCTGCGCGATAATGCCCTCCTCTGCTTTCTTCACGAAGAAAAGCTGAAGTTGCCATTAACCACCCTACCTGAAACATATTGTATCGCTCGATTGACTCTATTTTTAAATCCTCAACTAGCCTCATTTCATCCAGCTGAAGCATTCTTAGCGAGTAAGCTAACCCATCACTTGTTCTCACCATTCCTACATGTTGCTCCATTATGTTTTTTAACTCATTTGTTGTTAACAAAGGTTCATGAAGTTGAAAATGTGAGCTCTCCAATTTACCTTCCGTAACGTTCCGTTTATTTTGAAGAATCCACTCCGACGCTTCACTAGCAAATACAATTCCCTCCAAAAGAGAATTGCTTGCAAGACGGTTAGCACCGTGCACACCTGTATGAGCGACCTCACCAAGAGCAAATAAACCTTCTA
The DNA here is from genome assembly GCF_056173665.1 of Anaerobacillus sp. QJM3NY_17. Classification (NCBI taxonomy): domain Bacteria; kingdom Bacillati; phylum Bacillota; class Bacilli; order Caryophanales; family Bacillaceae; genus Anaerobacillus; species Anaerobacillus sp. QJM3NY_17. The sequence continues at coordinate 2,915,940 of NZ_CM149685.1, forward strand.
TGGATGTTCTACCAACCTGGTCCGTCATTACTCCGCCCATAAGAAAATGGGCGCCTGGTTTCACGGGAATGAGTCCCTCAGCTAATCTTACGGCATGACTTTGACACTGCTTAGCGATTGTTGGAAATCGTTCTTCAAACTGTGAAACCTTTGATATGTCAAGGTATACAGTCGAAGCCTCTTGTTGAATCTCTCTCGCAACGACATCTCTTGGGGCGAGATCTAATTGGTCATGCTTACCTTCCATTAAACGCTTGCCTTCAACCGTTACTAAAATGCCGCCTTCTCCTCGGACAGCTTCTGAAATAAGGAACGATTGCTCGGTGTCTCCTGCATACATTGTAGGATGAAACTGCATAAATTCTAGGTCGGCTAGAACGGCTCCGGCACGATAAGCCATCGCAAGACCATCGCCCGTTATTGATAGTTCATTTGAAGTAACAGGGTAAAGTTGCCCCGCTCCTCCGGTAGCAAGAATAGTGTACGCTGCATTAATAAGCATTCTTTCACCTTCTTGATTGATCGCTTCAGCTCCAATACACTGCCCATCTTTCATTGTTAAGTCAACGATTTGATGATGCTCAATGATCGTACACTTTCTTTGAACACGCTTCATTAGCGTTAAAACAATTTCTCTCCCCGTCGCATCTCCCCCAGAATGATAAATACGTGAAACACTATGAGCTCCTTCTTTACACCTTTTATACTTTCCATCAGCTTCTTGATCAAAATGAACCCCTAAGTTTATGAGCTGATCGATTTGATCTGGTCCTTTTCTGACCAAAAGTTCCGTTAGTTCTTCATTATTATGAAAAACCCCAGCACGAATCGTATCAAAAAAATGATTTGTCCAGCTGTCTTCATCAGCTGTAGCTGCGGCAATTCCTCCTTGTGCAAGCATTGAATTGCTTTGTCCAAACTTAGACTTTGTGATAATAGTCACATTCTTTTGCGCCGAAAGAAGTTCGGCCACCATCAATCCACTCACGCCACTTCCAATTACTAATACATCTGTTTTTAGCTGATTCATGAAATCCCTTCTCTCGCTGAACAATATGGAGATTAAACCAAAGTAAATTAACATGTGTCTTGACACCTATATTTACATATATTTAAATAAATAACAAGACAGAATATAAGCGAGGAGATTAAAATGATTTATTTAGACTACGCAGCTTCAACACCGATGTCAGAAGCTGCAATTGAGGCATATACTCATGCCGCACAGCATTTCTATGCAAATACACAAAGTTCTCATGATGCTGGCACCAACGCTTCTCATTTACTAGAAGCTGCGCGTAGTTCAATCGCCTCTCACATAAATGGCGAACCATCAGGAGTTTATTTTACATCTGGTGGAACAGAATCAAATATACTTGCTCTTAGAAGTTTAGTAAAAATGTATGCTAAAGGACATTTGATTACTTGTGCTGCAGAGCATTCTTCCGTTTTGCATACATTCTCTCAGCTAGAACAGGAAGGATATGAGGTAACATATCTTTCTTATGATCATAATGGGCATGTATTACTTAGTGAATTGTTAAAGACTATTCGTGAAGACACGATTTTAGTATCGGTCGCCTTTGGCAATAGTGAAATAGGATCCGTTCAGTCAATGAAAGAAATCGGAGAAGAACTTGCGAAGCGTCACATTCTTTTCCATACAGATGCGGTACAGGCTTTCGGCAAAATCGCGATTAATGTCAAGGAGATGCATATCTCTGCATTATCCGTTTCATCCCATAAGGTATATGGACCAAAAGGTGTCGGTGCATGCTATATTGCACCGTCTTTAGCATGGAGGCAGAATTTACCCGGAACCGTTCATGAAAAAGGATTTCGCCCTGGTACCGTAAATGTTCCAGGCATTATGTCCTTTGCTGCAGCAGCAGAAGAAACGATTCATGCGTTGAACTCGAACCAAACAAAATATACAAACTTACGTGCCTACCTCGTGAATAAACTTACTCATCCGAATATTGTCATCGAGGGAGAGCAAGGACTACCACATATTATCGGACTTCGAATCAAAGGGATGGAAGGACAATATGTCATGCTAGAGCTGAATCGCAAAGGAATTGCTATTTCAACTGGATCAGCCTGTTCAGTTGGCCAACAGCAGGCTTCAAAGACATTGCGAGCAATGGGAAGATCGGATGATGAAGCTAGAGAGTTAATTCGTATAAGCTTTGGAAAAAGAACTACACAGAAAGAAATAGAGAAAATAGCAGACGTATTTAATGAAATCCTTACACGCACTTCCGTAACAAAGATATAATAAGGGTACACATCGTGGTCTTCGAAAGGAGTTTTCAATAGTGGGACAAGAAGGAGAAAAAATACTGGGTGAGAACAGGAGGTTACTCATTCTTCAATGGCTGAAAGAGAGCGAAAAGCCTTTAACAGGAAGTGATTTATCAAAACGAACCAATGTCAGCAGACAAGTGATTGTCCAGGATATTTCTTTGTTAAAAGCAAGAAATGAACCGATTATCGCTACTTCCCAAGGATATGTCATGTTCTCTTCAGATCGGAAAGATACAAAGCAAGAACAAGTGATTGCATGCAAGCATTTACCAGAAGATACAAAGAATGAACTCTATACAATAGTTGATAACGGAGGGACTGTGAAAGACGTCACCGTTGAGCATCCTCTTTATGGACACTTAACAGCTTCACTTTACGTTGGAAATCGCTTTGAAGCAGATCAATTTCTTTCTAAGCTCTCTATGACAAATGCTTCTCTTTTGTCCGAGCTTACTTCTGGTGTTCATCTTCATACAATCGAAGCAAACTCTAAATCACAGCTTGAGGCTGTTATCAACGCATTAAAACACGAAGGGTTTCTTTTAGAACAGGACTAATTCTAAAAACTTTATTTTCCAATAAAAAAGAACGGCTCAGATGCCGTTCCTTTTTATTGCATTCCTATCGCTATTTATTCGTTACAACAAAGCAGGGGTACTCTCCTAATACAGAAATACCAATACCAAGCGCTTGAATTTCTTCCATTACACCTTTTAAGAGTACATCGCGGTTAGGACGTTCGACATCAATAATAAAGAAATAGTTACCAAGTCCTGTTTTCATTGGGCGAGACTCGATTTTCGTTAAATTGAGATTACGCCATGCAAATGCCGCAAGCACTTGATGGAGGGCTCCAGGATAATCTGAAGGAAGAATAATCTTGTAAGTGACGCGGTCTTCCCGAAATAGGTTAGTTCTCGGGAGTGGTTCAGCCGTTTGATGTAAAACAAGAAAGCGAGTATCATTATCTTCTGTATCATGTATGTCAGCCTGTGCAATGGTTAATCCGTATTTTTCTGCAGCAAGTTCATTACCAATTGCTGCCTCTTCGATCTTTCCGGTACTCTGCACATATTCCGCTGCAGCACTTGTAGACGCTGCATTACTAAGCTCAGCTTGAGCTAACTCCTTTTGGAGAAAAACATGGCATTGGGCTATCGCGTGCGGATGCGAAAGAACTCGAGTAATCTTTGTCCAATCGTTTTGATCAGGATGGATCAGTAAGTGCTGTCGAATTGGCAATACAAGCTCTCCTACGATTGGAAGTGAAACTTGCTGCGAAAGAAGATCAAGCGTCATATTAACGGAGCCTTCAATCGTATTCTCTAGAGGAACAACGCCATAGTCAACAGAACCATTTTCTACTGCTTCAAGGCATGCGCGAATCGTAGGAAAAGGTGTCCGATCCTCGTCTTGAAATAACGTTTTTGCTGCGATTTCTGTAAAAGTTCCTTCTGGTCCAAGAAAACCTATCTTCTTTTGATTATCCATTTTCTCCCCCTATGCTCCAGATCCAATAATTTCAGCATTGTTTACGGCTTCGATGTCTTTAATTTTCTCAAGTAAATTGCTTAAGCGTAAGTTTGTTTCACCAATTTCCATTGTTAAAATAACCGTGGCATAGCCCTGTAGGGGAATCGTCTGGTTAATCGTCAATAAATTGCAACCAAGTGAGGCTACTGTGCTAAGCACTCTAGAAAGCGCTCCTGAACGATCTTCCAAATGAACCGAGAGCGTTACGATCTGTTCAATGATCATCGTATGAAACGGTAAGATTGTGTCACGATATTTATAGAATGCACTCCGACTTACGCCAACTTCATCAATGGCTTCTCGAACTGATTCCACAGTGCCACTTTCAAGAAGAAGCTTGGCTTGCAGCGTTTTCAACATCGAATCAGATAGGACATCTTCCCGAACGAGATAAAAATTCTTATCGTCTTTGCTCATTCTTCCCCTCTCCTCTATCGCGGCCAGCTACGACCGATAATCGTATACCATTCACAGGTTTGCTATGTTCATGTAGCTCTATGTAAAAAAAGACCGCCCTTCCATGAGGACAGTCTTCTCCGTTTATCAGTCTACGAACTCAAATTCGAACTCCAGAATTCGAACCGCATCTCCATCCTCAGCTCCACGCTCTCTTAGCGCATCATCAATTCCCATGCTACGCATTTGTTGCGCGAACCTGCGAACATTGTCTTCTCGGTTAAAGTCTGTCATCTTGAATAGCTTTTCAATTCGTGGTCCGTTAACAACGAATGTTCCGTCGCTATCACGCGTTACAAAGAACTCAGGTGCACCTTTTTCGTGACGGTACATCACGCGAGTCTCTTCTTCCTTCTCTTCATCAAGAGGGAACTCAGGTGTTGTCTCAAGCTTGTCTGCAATTTCAAACAATACTTCCTGGACACCTTGTCGCGTTACAGCAGAAATCGGATAAATCGGGAAATCTTCCTCAAGCTTTTCCTTGAAAATTTCAAGATTTTCTTCAGAATCTGGAAGATCCATTTTATTAGCGACAATGATTTGCGGACGTTCCATTAGACGCATTTTATATTGCTTTAACTCATCATTGATCTTCAAGTAGTCTTCATAAGGGTCTCGCCCTTCCATACCAGACATATCAATGACGTGAACGATAACTCGTGTTCGTTCAATGTGTCGAAGGAACTGATGGCCAAGGCCAACGCCTTCATGAGCGCCCTCAATTAATCCAGGTAAATCAGCCATAACGAAACTGCGTCCATCTTTTGTATCAACAACACCTAGATTGGGTGCAATCGTTGTAAAATGGTATGCTGCAATCTTGGGCTTCGCTGCTGATACTACGGATAGAAGCGTTGACTTACCTACACTAGGAAACCCAACAAGTCCAACATCAGCTAGAACCTTAAGCTCTAAAGTAACATCTTTTTCTTCCCCAGGTTCACCATTCTCTGAAAGCTCTGGTGCCGGGTTAGAAGGTGATGCAAAACGTGAATTCCCACGTCCGCCTCGACCGCCACGCGCTACAGTTGCTCGTTGCCCATGCTCAGTTAGATCCGCAATAACTTCTCCCGTTTCCGCATTAGATACAATTGTACCAGGTGGGACCTTTACAACCATATCTTCTGAATTACGGCCATGCTGATTCTTCGAGCGACCATGCTCACCTGTTTTGGCTTTAAAATGACGATTGTAACGGAAATCCATAAGCGTACGAAGACCTTCTTCTACTTCGAAAATGACGCTTGCGCCTTTTCCTCCATCGCCTCCTGCTGGACCGCCATCCGGTACATATTTCTCTCGACGGAAGGCAACCATACCATTTCCGCCATCGCCTGCTTTAACAAATACTTTGACCTGATCTACAAACATACTTTCACCTCATTTAATCAAAAACGTGCTAACTAGCTCCTGACCCGTTTGCTCTAATTCAATCAATTTAGCGCTTTTCACCTCAGGATTTTCGAACGCCAGCTTGAGCTTGTTTTGATCGGAAACTTCACCTTGAAAATCAAAAACAAGATGAATTTCTTCGTGGTACAACTGAAGCGTTAATAACAAGTGATGATCTGATGGAACTTTCACATGAGAATCAAGCACTGTTGTACATCGAGAGATTAACTCGATAAGATCCGCTTCATAAACGCAAATATCATACTCGTCTCCGATCACTTCAAAATCCAACTGAAATAAATGGTTACACCAGTTAAACGTTAATATATTCTGCAAGTTTCGGAGCATTTAAATTCGATAATTTTGCTTCCTGTCTCGACTGGATAATAATTTCTTCGATAATTTCCTTTGCCCTGTCTACATGATCCAGCGCAAGGTTTCCCTTGATCAGCTGCAAACGATTTAACCAATCATGACGAGAATGGCGCAGAACGTCAAAGGTATTCCAATTTTTAGACATAATTGCACTCCCAATGCTCTAACCATTTCCTTCATTATAACAATAGATCTTTTCTGTATGTTACTTTGGATTAAAAGAAAACAATCTTACGCGAATTCATTGTGCATCGTCACTTATCCATCTCATTTTCTCCATTATATCAAAAAACTCTAACCGTTCGGTTAGAGTTTTTCTTAAGTTGCTTACGCTTCCTTAGCAACTGGATATACACTTACTTGTTTACGGTCACGTCCAAGACGCTCGAATTTCACGACGCCGTCGATTTTCGCATATAGAGTGTCGTCTCCACCGCGGCCAACGTTTGTACCAGGGTAGATCTTAGTTCCGCGTTGACGGAAAAGAATCGAACCGCCGGATACGAACTCGCCGTCTGCGCTCTTCGCGCCAAGACGCTTGGAGATTGAATCACGGCCGTTTTTTGTACTACCTACACCCTTTTTCGATGCGAAAAACTGTAGATTCATTTTCAACATATTGTCCCACCTCCTATGTGTGAGTAATTTGGATGTGCTTGCCATATTCCTCGGCAATAGCAGAAATGGATACTTCCATTCCTTGAAGGAGAAGTTGAACATTCTCATCTATACGTTGTTCCAGATGATCCGGAACAGTACAGCTGAGGTAGCCGCCTTCATCCTCCATATCAACTATGAGAGTTACATCGCAAAGGGATTCAATCGCATTCACCGTCCCAATCGACACAGCAGAAACACCTGCACAAACTAAATCATAGCCATAAGGGCCAGAATCAGCGTGTCCAGAAAGGGAAAATGAAAGGATGCGATTGTTAGAATCTCGCTTCACCTTGAAACGTATCATCTTAGATATCCTTAAGCGTTAATTTTGTCGATAACTACTTTAGTGTAAGGTTGACGGTGTCCTTGCTTACGACGGTAGTTTTTCTTTGGCTTATATTTATAAACCGTGATTTTCTTACCTTTACCGTGCTTATCAACTTTACCAGTTACAGTAGCGCCATCTAGCATAGGAGAACCAACTTTAATGTCATCTCCACCTACCATTAGCACACGGTCAAAAGTAACCGTTTCACCAGCTTCAGTGTTTAGAAGCTCGATGTAGATTTCTTGACCTTCAGTAACCTTGATTTGTTTACCACCAGTTTCAATAATTGCGTACATACGTGCACCTCCTCTAATACTAAGACTCGCCATTGCAGGTGCTAGAAACTAGCTTAAAAACCTGTTCTTGAGCGGTTGTAGCTCTTTGGGTGCTTCCAAACGAACTAACCACTAAATCATACCACAGCTAAAATTGCCATGTCAATGCGATTAACGTGACTTATTTTACACAAACCGACTTAACGGAAGTCCGGACTTTTTACGTTGCATCTCAAATAGTCCTAGCTTTGTAAATCCTCCAACTTTTAAGCGTTTATCTGTTTCTTCTTTGCTTTTCATTAACGCATGAAGGTTCTGTTGCTCTTCTTTCTCGACTCGTAAAAAATCGACGACAATCAATCCACTAATGTTGCGAAGTCGAAGCTGTTTCGCAATTTCGTCCACCGCTAATCGATTCACTTCGAAATGAGTTTCATTTTTCGTCCCAAGCTTTACTCCTCCAGTATCGACGTCAATAGCTGTCAATGCATGCGTTTCTTCAATATGAAGATTCGCTTTCCCCATTTTAATGGTTTTCTTCATATTCAGAATGGTATCTTCAAGCTTATCAAGCTTTTTTTTCTTCTCATTCAATTCCATCAGGGTCGCATTCTTTGATAAAAGCGGAAAAAACGAGCTAACCGCTTCGGAGGAATTTGCCGCTAAACTACTCACCCGATGAAGGGGGTATAGTTTGCTCACTTCCTCCCCAAGGCCACTGTTTTTTTTCACCATACTAGGCGCTCGTTGTGAAGAGGATTGTTCGAGAATACGCAGCCATTCTTTACGATGAGACTGTAATTCCGCTAAAAGAGCTTCTTCCTTTATGTATCCTGCACTAGTTCTAAAGATAACACCTTCTTGCTCTATACAATATTTATCTGCAAATTGGAGTAGTTCTTCACGATTTGTAGTTAACTGCTTCGATACAGCTGAGTATCCTGCATAAGGCATGTAGACTAAGTGATCCAACGTCAGCTTAATTAGCTCTGTAACAATTGGGCCCTTCCGATCAACGCCTGGATGCTTTACTTGAACAAGAATAGCCTGTCCTTCTTGAACGCATTCAGAAACAGCCGGTAATGGTTCTCCAGCTGTCTTTTTCCCTTGCGCTAAAACAAATTCTTCTCCATTTAATAACCCGGGTTTTCCACTGCCTAAAGAGATAAAGGCGGCGTTTTTGCCATCTAATACGGAAGACACTTTTCCGAGAATAATATCTCCTTGAGAAGGCTTCCTATTCGTCAACGTTTCCGCCCATATATCTGTAAGTTCATTATTTATTTCAATAGCTGCTGCCCGCAATTGATTTCTCTCAAGAACAATTAATCGCATAGCCGTTCTCCTTTAGTAGCTTTTCTTTAGTTTACCTAAATAGCGTTCCCACTGCACAGGCAATTTGATTTTTTTTGAAATAAGCCTCCAGTAAGAAATGTTCATCTGTTTCAATATTCAAATCTTGTATGAGGATATGGTAATGCTTCCCTCGTGAAAAGGTTGCTAGCAAGTCATTTAAGCGCATATCTGGAGCAATTGTAACAACCTGTTTTTTCCCATTAAACGATTTAGAATAGCGTTCAAGTAAAAATCTAAAATAAATATAAGGATGATGTTTCCATTCTTTAAATTGTGATACAGACAGAAACACAATCACCATCCACAAATTAAGATGAAAAGGAAATAATATCGCTGTTAAAATAATAAGAAGTGAAAAGCAAAACAACGAAGAATATAGCATCATTTTGTGAGCCGATTTAAAGGGAAGACGCAAAGAATAAAGAAGAAAGAGGAGCTTCCCGCCATCGAGTGGCCAAATCGGCAGCAAATTAAACAAAAGAATCATGATATTATGAAGCATAAAGAGAGCGAACATGTCATTCCATATTCCCATATAATGGAGCGTCGCGCCAACCCCCATCATCCAAACATGCTGTAACGGCCCTGCGAGAATGACAATAAGCTCTTCTTTCAAGGGACGATTCCCATGTTCATCAACTACGGCTACGCCCCCAAATGGTAATAAAACGATCTCATTGATACGCCATCCTAAAATACGGGCTGCCCCCGCATGCCCTAACTCGTGAATGAGGACAACTAAGAAGAGCAGCAGCATCTCTCTAAACCTACCTGTTAAGATGGAAAGACCAATCGTCATCCAAAATAGTGGATGGATCGTTATCATTTTCACCATTATTTGATTGGCACAACTTGAAGCGGATCAATAAATGCTTCGTTCTTCTTAATGGCAAAATAGAACGTTCCTGTCTTCCCATCATCAGAATTCGACACGCTTCCAAGTTGATCCTTTGTTTGAACAAAATCATAGATCGATACATCCACCGAATCTAGCATCCCATACCATGATTCACTACCATCCGTATGCTGAATCACTACTGTTTGGCCAATTCCTTCTTTCTCACCTGCATATGTCACTACTCCTGCATCGATTGCTTCAACATCGGAGCTTAAAACCGTTTCAACCATGATTCCTTTGCCCGTCGATTCAAAGCTTTCAAGTACTTTTCCGCTCGCAGGAAGGGCATAGCTTGGTGCTTCCCCTACTGAATCAGTTTCAGGCGCTGTCGGGAACAATGCCACAGGATTCCCAAACTTTCCTTCATACCAACTTTTCACAGTGGCAAACTGAAATTCTTCTACCATCATGTCTGACACATACTCCTGAACAGGCGCAACCTTATCGCTCTCTGCTTTAAATAGTATTCCTGCAGCAAGAAACAAGCATGCCGCAACCATCGAGCGCATTAAAAAACTTTGCCTGTTAAAGAGAGGATGGATTTTGACCTCCGTGTTTTGAAAAGAAGATGAAGGGATAGCATCATGACGTCTTTCCATTTGGGGAACTGCTCGCCGCTGTCTTTTTCTTGAATGAAGTCGTTTCCTTACATCATCTAGGTCTCTCCGCATTCTTCACCCAACCTTCCTATAAGTAGTACTCAGTTTATGACTTGTCCTGTGGGGATATGTCATTGAGAATACTTTCTTTCACAAGGAATTGAATGAAATGAAGATCACACAACCGATCAAAAGCCGTCTTACTTTGATAAGGAAGAAGGAATAGCAAGAAACAAAAAAATCCCGGCCGCAGCCGAGATTTAGGAACGCATTCCAAAGAATTTCTTCACTTTACTAAACATCCCTCGTTCTTCCTGGAGAGAAAGAAGCGGAACAGATTCACCTAAAATTCGTCTCGCGATATTGCGATAGGCAATGGATGCTTTTGAACTAGGGTCGAGCGCAATGGGCTCTCCTTTGTTAGATGCTGTAATAACTGTATCGTCATCGCCAACAATGCCAAGTAGATCGATAGCAAGAATAGAAACGATTTCATCTACATCTAGCATTTCTCCACTTTCCATCATATGGTTTCGGATACGATTAACAACAAGTTTTGGTGCTTCAATACCTTCTTCTTTTTCAAGAAGGCCTATAATACGATCAGCATCTCGAACAGCCGACGTTTCGGGAGTTGTGACTACAACCGATTTATCCGCGCCTGCAATCGCATTCTTAAAGCCCTGCTCAATGCCAGCAGGACAGTCAATGAGAACATAGTCATAATCCTGCTTTAACTCACCAATAATCTTCTTCATTTGCTCTGGCTGCACAGCAGATTTATCTTTCGTTTGAGCTGCAGGTAGCATATAAAGCGCTTCAAAACGCTTATCTTTTATTAACGCTTGATGTAGTCGACATCGCTCTTCAGCAACATCGACAAGATCGTAAATAATACGATTTTCAAGTCCCATGACTACATCAAGATTTCGAAGACCTATATCTGTATCTACCAGACATACTTTTTTCCCCGATAGTGCAAGAGCTGTCCCAATGTTTGCTGTCGTTGTGGTCTTACCCACACCACCTTTTCCGGAAGTAATGACGATAGCGTCTCCCACACAACATTCCCCTTTCTGTCTACAACCTAGTCAAATTCGGTCGAACTTTAGTCAGTATTTGAACGCGATCAACGCTAATTTCAGATTGCCCGTCCTTAACAAAAGCACATTCTGCTTCATGAATACTTACTCCTGCTTGATCAGGTGGCCTGCTTATTAGTTCAGCGATTTTCAACTGAGATGGCTTCATAACAGATGCCGTAATCACGGCATTTATATCGCCATAAGCCCCTGCATGTGCGATGCCTCTAAGCGAACCCATTACGAATATATTCCCTGCAGCTATTACGGTGCCACCAGGATTAACGTCGCCAATCAAAAGAAGGTCTCCTTCTACTTCAAGTACCTGTCCGGAACGAACGGTTCTCGAAACAGATGTTACAGTTGTTCTTTTTCGCTCTGCTTCCGCTTCACTCCGAGAGATGACATTTGAATCAATCCGATCAACTTCAAGGTTTTGCTTAGATTGAATCATGGCACGAAGCTCTTCTTCTTGTTTGTCTGTTAAATATCGATTACCCAATTTAAGGGTAACAGTAATCGTATGACCTTCCGTCTGCTGTATATGACGAGCGGAAAGTTTTTCATCAAGTTCATTTATAACATCACGAAAAGCGCAAGAATCATCTAGAATCAGATTCAAGCCATCTTTCGTTCCTTTAATCGTGACAAAATGCTGTGTTTGCTTTTGTACCATAGACAATTTCATTCACCTCAACATAGAATAATTCAACGTTGCTAAAGGAAACTCCTTCTTTTGGCCTGATTTTCTTGTCTACGGTTTTCCGATAAATCATCCAGCAACCGTTTAACAGGATAGTAAACAATAAGCAAAAAGATTCCATTTAAAAGTAATGAAGGAAGATAGCGTTTGTAGAAAAAGGAAGAGAAAGAAAGATCCGTTACATTAATAAGTGAAAATAGTTCATACACATAGAATTCCACCAATGATACGCCCAGTAAACCGAGGATAAGCGTTGTAAACCAATTCAGGTGAAATACTTTCGATAAATAACCGATTATGTAGGCTGCAACAGACATTCCAAACATATAGACACCAACAAGATCCGTGTAGATCAAATCGTGCAATAGACCAAATACGACACCGTACACTACACCATAAGCAGGGGAGAGAATCATTCCAATCATAATCACAATCACCGTAACAAAACGTGGGATTAATTGAAATTCAAATCCAAATTGCTCAGGGGCAAACACCTGAAAAACGGTACCTTCAAGAAGAAAAAGAACAAATAGCGTTCCAATTAGAAGAAAACGCCTCATTCCTCTTCACCTTCTCCGTCATCAGGCGTAACATCCTGCGCTCCACGATCGATTACCATAACATTGTTAATATCATATAAATCGGCCGCTGGTTTCACATAAGCCGTCTGAGTCGTTCCAACGTTGTCTGTTTCAACATCTACAATTTCCCCGATGACAATACCTCGTGGAAAAATGCCTCCATTACCTGCCGTAATAACAGTTTGACCTTTTTCAACCTTTGTATCTACTGGAATTTTCGAGAACATAAGCACTTCTTTTTCAGTATCATAACCTTCTATTGTACCGAAAACGTTCTTATCTTCTTGAGTCATAGCAGCGATTCGATTCGTCCGGTCTACATCACTCACTAGCTGGACAGTCGATGAAAAAGGCTGAACGTTTTTCACTTTACCGATTAATCCATCCGGTGTGGCAACAGCCATATCCGCTTCTACCCCGTCCTGTTTACCTTTATCAATCGTTAATAAATCATTCCACCGATCTGGAGATCTTGCAATCATATTTGCGTGAAATGTTTGATAGCTAGCTAACCCAGTTGATGAATCGATGTTTAATTCGCTTTTTAAGTCTTCATTTTCCTTCTTCACTGTTTTGAGCTCTTCTGAGACAGCAACAAATTCATTAAGTCTCGATTTCAATAGCTCATTTTCTTCGTACATGTCCTTCATATCACCAATACTCTCAAATAAACCCGCTACTGAATTAGCGGGTTTATAGAAGATTGATTGAAGCCAGCCAACGGAATCTTTGAAAAATTGCTCCGGCATCGTGAGAGCATCACGTTCTTTCATAGACGTCCCAATTAACGCTACAAGAATAATGATACTGACAAGTAATACAATGAGTCGTTTATTCGAAAAAAATTGTGGCATGCCTTACACCTTCCAACTACTTCTGTTTTGAGCGGGAAGTAATACCAGCTCTAGATTTGAACAGATGAATATTTTCTAGCGCACGCCCAGTACCAATCGCTACGCACTCAAGCGGATTCTCAGCTACAATAACAGGCATTTTTGTTTCATCGCTAATCACCTGATCCAAGTTACGAAGCAATGCACCACCGCCTGTAAGAACAATTCCACGATCCATAATATCTGCTGCAAGTTCTGGCGGTGTTTTCTCAAGTGTTACTTTAACAGCTTCCATAATGCTATTAACCGTATCACGAAGAGCGCCCGACACTTCATCAGCGGATACGCTGATCGTCTTTGGAAGACCCGTTACAAGGTCACGTCCACGAATATCCATCGCTTCAATACCTTCTGTCGTTCCAGCAGATCCGATTTCAAGCTTAAGCTGTTCAGCTGTACGCTCACCAATCATTAAATTGTATGTTTTCTTCACATATTGAATGATAGACTCGTCCATCTCATCACCAGCAATGCGAATCGATTCACTTGTAACGATTCCACCTAATGAGATGATCGCAACTTCTGTTGTTCCTCCACCAATATCGACAACCATACTACCAGTTGGTTCCCAAACTGGTAGATCAGCTCCGATTGCGGCTGCAAACGGCTCTTCAATTGTATAAGGTTCACGTGCTCCAGCTTGACGAGTTGCATCTTCTACTGCTCTTTTTTCGACAGCCGTGATCCCTGAAGGTACACAAACCATCACGTTTGGCTTACGTGCGAACACAGAACGGTTTTTCTGTGCCTGTTGAATAAAATATTTTAGCATTGTAGCCGTTGTTTCAAAATCAGCAATAACGCCATCTTTCATTGGACGAAGTGCAACGATATTACCCGGTGTACGTCCAATCATGTTCTTTGCGTCGTTTCCGACTGCTTCAATAGAACCTGTATCTGTACGAAGTGCCACAACTGATGGCTCTCGAACAACAACGCCTTTTCCTTTTACATATGCCAGCGTATTAGCTGTACCTAAATCTATTCCCATATCTCTTGAAAATCCACCAAACATTTATGTTAAATCTCCCTTCAATTCAAGCAAAACTCATAAATATGATTATACTGCATCAGTATTGAAAACGGTAGTGGGAATACGTGCTATCCCACGTCCGATTTATACATACCCTTTTTCTTTTAAACTAATAAACTTCTGATCTCCGATAATAATATGATCTAGCATATCAATACCAAGCATTTTACCACATTCTGCAAGACGTTTTGTCACTTCAATATCTTCTCTGCTCGGTGTTGGATCACCGCTCGGATGATTATGAAAACAAATTAATGAAGCTGCCGACCGCCTAAATGCTTCACGAAAGACCTCACGCGGATGAACAATCGATGCGTTTAGACTTCCAACAAAGACAGTTTGACGATGCAGTACCTGATTCTTCGTATTTAAGTATAAGCAAACAAAATGTTCTTGTGATAGGAAGCGCATGTCTTCCATCACATAATTCGCACCATCTTCAGGAGAACGAATCGTATAGCGCTCTTCTAATTGAAGGCGGCTAACTCTTCTACCGAGCTCCATCGCTGCGATTAGCTGAACCGCTTTAGCAGTTCCAACGCCGTTTAGAGACGTTAACTCTTCAATACTTGCATCTTTCAGAAGTCGAAGTCCTTCAAAGTTCTGGATAATGCGATAAGAAAGCTGAAGTACTGACTCCTGCTTTGTTCCTGTCCTGAGGATAATAGCTAATAATTCTTGATTGGATAAGGTCTCAGGACCATCCTTCATCAGACGCTCTCTCGGGCGCTCTTCTTCAGGATAATCTCGAATCATTAAAGGTGTTTTCAACAACACGCTTCCTCCCTGGATTCATCTTCATGACTGACTACCGCTGAATCTCCGGAACAATTCCAAACGCACGAAGCTCTCGTAGCGTTTTCGAAATAGGAAGCCCTACCACACTATAATAATCACCATGAATTCGCTTCACAAAGGCGGCACCGAAACCCTGTATGCCATAACCTCCCGCTTTATCAAAAGGCTCTCCTGTATCCAGATAATTCTCAATCTCCTGATCTGTTAACTCCCAGAATTCTACTTCAGTTGCTTCAAAGAATTGAGAACTTCGTTCACTGGATAGAATGGCCACACCTGAATAAACGACGTGAGATCGTCCTGATAAGGCTTTAAGCATCTGCCTCGCATGCTCGCGGCTATCAGGTTTTCCAAGGACCTCATGGTCGAGTGTAACAACCGTATCTGCACCTAGCACGACAGCATCTGAAGTATTTGTATACACTTCATTTGCTTTCCCTAAGGCAAGCTGTTTCACAAGTTCTGAAGGTGGGACAGATTGAGAGAGATGCTCTTCAAAGCGGCTAACGATAATCTCAAATTGGAGATTCATTTGATCTAGAAGTTCTTTTCTTCGTGGAGACCCTGAGGCTAAGACGAGGCGCTTCATTTTACCACCCTTTTTGTAAATGATTCATAAGTGGGAAAAGGGCTTGATAACAGCTTATCAAATCCCTTTTCTTTCCACAATTTAATTTTCTAACGTTCCTCTACATTTTTCGTTTTCTTTCGTTTCTGTATGTGCATACAGTTTAAATTTGTTTAATCTTATTTTAATTCGTTAAGAAAAAGTCGTTAGGGAGGGTCGCTCCCAATACTCATATCGTACCGTTAATTGAGAATCTCCGCAAATAACTGATTATTTCAACCTTTCCACTACATTTTGAAATGCTACCATCCCGTCTAATAAATGCTGCTGAGCAACCCATAAAGACGGTACTGTTTCGTCAGAAGCGTACATTTCAAGTTCCTCCAAAGCACTGTTCAGACTTTGTTCAAGCTCTTTCCCGCCGATTTTATCCCACTCTTTTCTCCCCGAGCCACTCTCATTCCAGGCTTCAACTTCTTTTTTTATGTCACTCATTTCAGCTTCTTTCAGCTTTCCATCAGATAATGCGACAAGATCTAGCGTCGTTAATTTTTCGAGCAACGCTTTGCCTTCCTTCATCTGACCCGCCATTTCGTCACTCACAGATGCTTTCTGACCATCAATCGACCACACCTTCTTATAGACATCCTGTCCTTTTCCTTCATAATAAGCTCCAAGTGCATCCTGTCCTTCAGCAGAAGGAGATACACCTATAAACAAATAGTATTTCTCTCCTTTAAAAATAGCTGCCGGAAATCCATTCTCTTTTAACTTGTCTTGAAACTCCTTCGCAGACTCCTCTGTTTCATAAGCTCCAGATTGAACTACGTGAAAATCTAATGATAAGTCCAAATCCGTGGTCGTTGTAGCTGCTTCTTCATATCCATCATCTATCGTCGCCACGCTATCCCCACTGAATACCATTAATAAACCAAATCCAAATAAAATCCCAAGAATAATAGCAAAAGCAGCGGAAGCCACCACTTTCTTTTGTAGTGTAATAATAGGTTTCTTATTAACTAAGTGTTTTTTCTTTTTGCGTCCAACTGGGAGCCTTGGACTTTTCTTTTCATAAAAAGCTCCAGCTTTTTTTTGAATGTGCCTCTTTTTAAGTTCTACTATTTTCCTCGAATCACGCCGTTCGGGTAAAATCCACTCAAATTCCTTCTCCTCAGCTGCTGCGCTTTCTTCTTTATGTGTTTCGGGAGGCTCGCTTTTCTCCTCATCATTTAATCGGATTGAAATCGTCCGTCTCTCCTTATCCATAATCATCCTCCTCGGTACCGGCTTGTACTACAGTCTATGAATTCTGACGAAATACTAGAACTGAAAATACTAGAGTAGATCAGGATAATTCAGACGATAAAAAGAAGCCTCCGTTAACCGACAAAGGCTTCCTCCACTTGCTATATCACTTGTGATTATAAAAACATCATTACTCCGAAGCTTCTTCTTTATCAACCTTTTCATACAATGGATTGTCTTTATCTGCAGGTTCTGGATAATCAATCGATGGCGTTTGCTCTGCTAGATCCGTTAAGGTGGGATGTGAAAAGTAGCTACATTCGCCGTATATGTTAACTCATTTTTCTCAGCTTCATCTAGCAACACAGCATCCGTTTCACTAATCTACTCATAATCAAAACGAAATTCAGAAAAAGAAACGTGATGCTCGCCCCAAATTCAAGGTACAAGTAGCCTTTAATGTCATCGTTAGAAATGGCTCGCGGGATCTTCTCATAACGGAAAACAAGATAGGCATTAGGCACAAGAAAAACGACCCGCTTCCCTTTAATTCCCCACTCTTCTAAAATCACGAAGAGCGTATCACACTCCATAATTTTCCGTCCTTAACAAACCCTTCAGGTATAAATCGTTCCTGATAAGAACGAATCCCCATCGTAGAAGGCGCGAGCTCTACCACCCGAATCACATGATCATGCAGAATCAAACTAATCTGCTTTTTTTGGCTTGAAATTAAAAAGTCCTATCGTTTATTCCCTCCATCATGAAAGAAAACTAAAATACCAGCGCAAAATTTGTTCGCCATAAAAATACGTTAAGATCGCGCCTAGCGCTATCGATGGCCCAAACGGAATGTGCTGCTTTCGCTTTACTCTTCCAGTCGATAGCGCTGTTACGCCAATGATCGTGCCACATAAAGTAGAAAAGAAAAACACAAGAAGTAATTCCTGATAACCAAATACGAAGCCTAGTACCGCAAATAATTTAATGTCACCGCCCCCCATTCCCCCTTTACTAATAACAGCAATGAGAAGGAGTAATAAAAATCCTCCAGCCGCTCCAATAAAAGGGCTATACCACGGATCCATTGGAACAAGGATTCGACCAACAATAAAGTAAGCAGCAAAAAAGAGAAGAATACGATCTGGAATAAGCATATAGGTGATATCTGAAACAAAAATAATCACAAGAAGCGAAATCAATCCATAAGAAATGATCAATTCTTTTGACCATCCCACTAAAAACGGTGCAATCGTAAAAAGAAGTGCCGTAGCGAATTCAACACTGGCGTAAATAGGTGAAATGCGTGACGCACAGCCTTTGCATTTCCCGCGCTGGAATAAATATGAGAAAACCGGCACAAGCTCAAGCAGTGAAAGCTCTCGTTCACATGTTGGACAGGATGAGCGAGGGGCCACAATCGATCGTTTGACAGGCACCCGCAGACCTACGACATTATAAAAAGACCCAAGCGCAAGCCCAACTAGAAATAAATAACTATGTAAAATGCCCCCCATATGTTCCCCCCCCCTCTTCGAAAGAGTTTAGTAGGTTAAGAAAAACGGTATGTATATAAAGTGATTTCAGGATTAATAGTTGTTTTAATGCTATTAAAGTGAAACGAAAATCACCTTACCCATATATCAACAAATATTAGAAATGCGGTTATGGCTATTTCCAACAAAGAAATTTTCAAGAAAATGTACCCCCACCGACTACAAATCACTTACCAACCAACGATACTCAGAACATCTTCCTACTTCAAGACCGTACAACCCTGTGTTTTAAGTAAATTGTTGAACCCGTTCCAATTGAACGTTCCAAAAGGAATTCTTATAAAATCCCCGTTCTTCACAATTCGTGAAGAACGGGGATTTTCTTATTTATCCAACATAGCTCGCAACGCGGTTTCGCCCCTGCTGCTTTGCTCCAGTGTACATCGCTCGATCCGCGTTTCGTATCAACGTTTGCGCATCCTCTCCCTGATCAGGAGCCGTGGCCACACCAATACTAGCCGTTACGTAAATAACCTGGCGATTGCCGTTATCGAGATCATTATAAATTTCAAATGGACGATCCGCGATGGAACATCGTAAATCTTCTGCTACTTGAACACTCTTCTTATGAGAATGATTTTCTAGCAAAACGACAAACTCTTCTCCACCAAATCTTGCAACGGTGCCTCTGCCTCCAATTTCTTCTTCAAGTCGATTTGCTACCCCACAAAGCACTTCATTTCCACTAGGATGACCAAACGTGTCATTCACTTTCTTGAAATGATCCAGGTCGAGCAGAATGATAGAGAACGGATCAGGCGTTTTGTCAAAACGCTTGTATTTCTCATCCAATAACTCCCCAAAAAACCTGAAGTTGTATAAATTCGTTAATGGACATCGTTCACTTCGCCTTTTCGTCTCTTCATAATGCCTAGCATTATCAACAGCAACGGCTAAATAGTTAGCTAGTATTTGCAGGACAAGAATGTGATGTTTCTCATAAGAACGGACGCGGTCTGAAGCAAGAGTAATGATGCCTACAACATTTTTATTCCGCTTCATTGGGACGGAAATTACTGAGTTGGCAGCATCAGAAAGCACACCTTCCGTAAGATTCTTCCACTGAGACCTCTTCGTATACAAGCGGCTTCGTCCGCTTCGCCACACCCTTGAACTGATACCTTCCTGGTATAGGTTACTTTCTTCTTTTGAAACGATGCCACGCTCATTCTCATATCGTTTAATAACCGTTAGTCGCTTCACATGTTCGGCATCCATAATATAAGCATAATCCACAAGAAACATATCTTTCACTTCATTTAAGAAGACATTTAATATTTCATCAGTATCGAGAGATTGTGTGATTTGCTGTCCTATTTCACTTGTCTGCTGAAGAAGATTATTTACTTTTTGGCTGGAATAATAGAGCCTGAGCATAAGAGAAGCCAGTATAAATGGTACGCCTACAAAGAAAATAGCGACTGTACCTAGATATGTATGTAGCATATATAGTAAGAAGCCAACAGGAAGAGTCACCCCAGTTGATATCGCTTCCCAGAGCATATCTTTACCAAAAAATTTAGTATCAGCTTCTTTGTAAATATAAATTTTTAAAAAATGTAGGAGAATTTGATTTACAACTATAAGCGATAAGATGTATGCAATTGAAGGAACGAGCTGCGTAATCGCATCACCAGAGAATTCACCTACTGAACCACCGAGTAAATAGAAAAGTCCTCCGGAAACGAGTGAAACAAGCATAAACATCAGCATGTTAACAGGATAACGATGACTATCTTTTTTTGTGACACGTAAGTTTAAAAGAAAAACGAGTATCGCTAACTGAGTTAAGATCATTTCGACAAATAGACCATACCTTAAGAACACAGCAAGCGAGATCCCCTGGATAAAAAAAAGGTCAGTCCCCTTTACATTAATTGGAATCATAGCAACAACAGCAAGAAGCACAAACAATGCAAGAACATCTGCCCAATTTCCTGATAATACAGGAGGAAAGAAATAGAACGTTGCAAAAATGAGTAGTGGCCAGAACAAAAGCCATACCAACCAAACTTTACGTTTCATTAATGCAGTCAATTGTTTCCCCCTCCATCTTCCAAACTCAGGAAGAATATTTTTCCATATTAATGTGGTTAAGTTCTATTTTAGCAAAAAATGGCGAAAAAGTCCTAGCTTTTTCTATAAAATTCTAATTTTTTAGAAAACGGCGAACTTCAGAGACAAAGTAAAGAGAGCCCGTTATCAGAAGCAGGTCATTTTCAATCATCTCATCCATCATCACCTGGATGGCTTTCCGCCAGTTTTCCTCATATCTCTTATTAGCAAAAGTCGCTTTATTCGACAACTCCTCACCTGATATAGCTCTTGGAAATTCAAAGGTAGTAAACGAAATAGTCTCAATTAGAAGATAAAGTGGTTTTAGCATCGATTCAATATCTTTATCACCAAGAGCACTAAAGATAACATGTATGCGTGTCTCAGGGTAATGCTGCTTAAGCGTGTTAGCAAGACTTTCGACACCTTCCGGATTGTGCGCACCGTCCACAACAATAGTCGGATTTGAACGAAGCTGTTCAAATCGACCTGGCCACGTTGCTCTCTCCAGTCCGCGCTGAATCATATCCTGTTCAATATGTAGACCATAGAAAACACGTAAATATTCAAGTGTCATAAGCGCTGCGCCTGCATTTTTTACCTGGTGCTCACCCTTCATCTGAATGTGTAGATTTTCTAGTTTACGGTAAGGTGATTGAAAAGAAAAACGCTCCCCTTCCTTATCACTCATTTGCTCCTTAATAGAAAACTCTTCATTCAATCGATAAATTTTCGTCTTTTTCGATTTGGTCGTTTCATGTAAAAGAGTGAGTACCTCTTCTTTTTCAGCAGTTGTCACAAGAGGAACCCCTGACTTAATGATCCCCGCTTTTTCATAAGCAATTTGCTTAATATCACTCCCAAGGATGTGCGTATGATCGTATCCGACATTTGTAATCACACTTACAAGCGGGTGAATAATATTGGTTGAATCAAATCGTCCGCCAAGACCAACTTCCATCAAAACAAGGTCTGGATAGGCAATTGTCCCAAAATATAAGAGAGCGATAACCGTAATCACTTCAAATTCAGTTGGTGACCCAAGCGGAGAGACAGCAGCCATCTCAACAAGAGGCTGAACACGATTGCATAGAGCAACTAAGTCTTCTTCATTAATCGGTTGTCCATTAATAGCGATTCGTTCGCTAAACGATTCAATATAAGGAGAAGTAAAGCTTCCTACTTCATATCCTGACTCTTCGAGCACCGTCCGCAAGTACGTAACGGTTGATCCTTTTCCGTTCGTTCCGCCAACGTGTACCGTTTTTAACCGTCTTTCTGGATGATCGAGCTGATCCAGCATCCATTCCATACGCTCTAAACCTGGTTTTATGCCATGATTTAATAAACTATGAATCCAACTCACCGCTTCGTCATATGAGTGAAACATGCGTCCCGCTCCTTCCTTAAAAGAAGACGAATCTCTAAAAGAGATTCGTCATTTTCTTATTTTTTTAGTTCGTTTATACGAGCTTCTACGTTGCTTCGTCTCTCAAGATAATCCTTTTCTTTCGCTCGTTCTTCTTCGACGACTTTCTCAGGAGCTTTGCTAATAAAGCGTTCATTAGCGAGCTTCTTCTGAACACGATCAACTTCAGAATCTAGCTTCTTCATTTCTCCTTTTAGACGCTCGATTTCTTCATCAATATTGATTAACCCTTCAAGCGGCAAGAATAATTCAGCTCCAGATACAACAGCCGTCATCGATTTTTCCGGTGCCTGAAGTTCCGCTGAAATAGTCAAGGTTTCTGGGTTACAGAAGCGTTCGATGTATTGACTATTTTGCTCAAGCTGTTTCTGAGTATCAGCTGATTTCGGCTTAATACGAAGTTCAATCGGCTTGCTTGGTGCCACATTCATTTCAGCTCGAATGTTACGTACTGAACGAATAACTTCCGTTAGAAGCGCCATATCAGCAGCAGCTTCTTGGAAGTGAAGTTCTTCGTTCTTTACTGGCCAGCTTGCAACGGTAATCGATTCACCTTCATGAGGAAGGTGTTGCCAGATTTCTTCAGTAAGATAAGGCATGAATGGATGCAGAAGACGCATCGTTTGATCAAGTACATAAGCTAGAACAGAACGAGTTGTTTTCTTAGCTACTTCGTCTTCACCATAGAGCGGTAGTTTAGCCATTTCAATATACCAATCACAGAAGTCATCCCAGATAAAGTTGTAAAGGTAGCGACCCACTTCACCAAACTCATAGTTATTAATCAGGCGCGTCACTTGTTCAATCGTATCGTTTAAGCGAGTTAAAATCCATTTATCAGCTGTCGATTTTTCACCTGTTAAATCAAGTTCTTCATACGTCATGCCATCCATATTCATTAAAGCAAAACGAGAAGCGTTCCAAATTTTATTAGCAAAGTTCCACGTAGACTCTACCTTTTCCCAATAGAAACGGAGATCCTGACCTGGTGATGAGCCAGTGGATAGGAAGAAACGAAGGGAATCAGCACCGTACTTCTCAATGACATCCATTGGATCGACACCGTTACCGAGCGATTTACTCATCTTACGTCCTTCAGAATCACGTACAAGTCCATGAATGAGGACGTCGTTAAACGGGCGCTGCTCTGTAAATTCAATACCCTGGAAGATCATACGAGCTACCCAGAAATAAATAATGTCATAACCCGTTACTAGAACGTTTGTTGGGTAGAAACGGTTAAAGTCTTCAGCGTCTTCGTTTGGCCATCCCATTGTAGAAAAAGGCCAAAGCGCTGAACTAAACCACGTATCTAGAACATCAACGTCTTGCTCCCAGTTTTCAATATCAGCTGGCTCTTCCAGTCCAACGTGGATCTCTCCAGTTTCTTTATGATGCCACGCCGGAATACGATGCCCCCACCAAAGCTGTCTTGAAATACACCAGTCACGAATGTTCTCAATCCAATTTAAATACGTTTTTTCAAAACGCTCAGGTACAAAGTTCACTTTGTCGTCTGACTTCTGAAGAGCAATCGCCTGCTCAGCAAGAGGCCCCATTTTAACAAACCACTGTGTTGAAAGATAAGGTTCGACAACAGCACCGCTTCGCTCAGAATGACCTACGGAATGAACGTGCTCTTCAATGTTAAATAAGATTCCTTTATCCTGTAAATCTTTCACAAGTTTCTTACGGCATTCAAATCGGTCCATGCCCTTGTACTCTCCGGCATTCTCATTCATTGACCCATCTTCATTCATTACGAGAATGCGCTCAAGGTTATGACGGTTACCAATTTCGAAGTCATTCGGATCGTGAGCTGGAGTGATTTTCACAGCGCCTGAACCAAATTCCATATCAACGTAATCATCCGCAACAATTTCAATTTCACGACCTACAATTGGCAAAATCGCTTTCTTGCCAACTAGGTGCTTGTAGCGCTCATCTTTTGGATGAACCGCAATACCTGAGTCACCTAGCATTGTTTCAGGACGCGTTGTTGCAATTTCGATATGTCCTGAGCCATCTGCAAGAGGATAGCGCATATGATAGAAGTGACCAGTTACTTCCTGGTGAATAACTTCAATATCTGAAAGGGCCGTTTTTGTTTGTGGGTCCCAGTTGATAATATATTCACCGCGATAAATTAAGCCCTTCTCATATAGCTTCACAAATACTTCACGTACTGCATCAGAAAGACCGTTATCAAGTGTAAAACGCTCTCTTGAATAATCTAGAGAAAGACCAAGCTTCGCCCACTGGCTACGAATAAAATCCGCATACTCTTCTTTCCATTCCCACGACTTCTCTAGGAACTTCTCTCGGCCAAGGTCATAGCGCGAGGTACCTTCTTCGCGGAGCTTCCCTTCAACTTTTGCCTGTGTCGCAATCCCAGCATGGTCCATTCCTGGAAGCCAGAGAACATCATATCCCTGCATACGCTTTACACGCGATAGAATATCTTGAAGCGTTGTATCCCAAGCATGCCCGAGGTGTAGTTTACCTGTAACGTTCGGCGGGGGGATTACAATTGTATAAGGTTCTTTATCTTTATCACCTGTTGCCTCAAAAAATTTGCCATCTACCCAATACGGGTACCATTTCTGCTCTGTTGCCTTCGGGTCGTACTTCGTCGGCATCGTTAGCTCTTTATTCGCCATTGTCACTCTTCCTTTCCATTCAATAAGTCTCAGGACATTTCTTCGGCTTTCCTTGTTCTCTTTCCACGAAGGTGTAAGCTTTTTAGACAACAAAAAAACTTCCTCCATCCTTAGGAAAAGGACGAAAGAAGTATTTTCGCGGTACCACCTTTATTTACAGCTAAATAAACGTTAGCTGTACGCTTCATTCGAATAACGGGATTACCGGATTCTCCTACTACTCGTTCAGAGAAACAGCTCAAGGGCGACTTCGAATGCTACGATCCTGAGAAATCTTTCAGCAAATGACTTCTCTCTCTGAAGGGTTCACATTCTACTACTCCCTATCTTTGCCTGTCGACTATTTGTATCACTAAGTTTACCTTTTTGATTCGAGATCGTCAAGATCATAAGAGCCCTTTTTCTTAGCTTAGCCAGTTCGCTCCCGCCTTAATCACCCAATTCCAACTTCCCACATAGTCTATTTGTAACAATAACTGAAAACAAAGGGGAATACCTGATATGAAAAAACGGTTTGGTGGAATGAATCGCTTTCAGATCCCACCCTCGTTATATAAGTTCAGAGATATTTGCGCTCAGTTCGTACCTCCGTTTATTGTGTTTCAAACGATCCGAACAATCCTTTTTCCAACATCTATAGATGTACTCATATTAATAATCCTTGTTGCCTTAGAAGTGTGCTTTTACTTTGAATGGATCTAGAAGCTTTCTAGAACGTTATTTATCCCATTCATCACTTCTATTTTTTTCGTAAATAGGCGGACATGCTTAATATGTGGCCATTGTTGTCGGTTTTCATTAAATAATGACACGCTATTAAAAACCGACTCTGGAAAATATAAATAGCTTGCAAGAAGCTCCTTTTCCTCATCATTAAGAGAAAATTGGGCTTCATATCTGGCAAGATGAGCAGTTGTGGCAGCAGGGTTGAATTGAAAAGGTTGAATAGATGAGCGAATAAAATAAGCAACATCCCTTATAGGAGTATCGCTAACTGACTTTTCGAAATTAATGAAATACCCTCTCCCCCCGCTTGATACATAATGAGAAGGAGAGCATTTTCCGTGACAGAGAACACTTCGATACCGTTTTGTTTCCAGAATTTGCTCATACCAGTCATCTAATCTTCTTTTCGCGAGCTCACAATACCTCATCAGCATGTGAAAATGTGATACAAAGGTAAGCTCAAATGGCGAAAGATAAATGCGTTTTTCAATTTGACTTACGTATTTCTCCATTTCAAATTGTCTACTTTCTCTTAATAAAACCATTTTCTGATACGACTGTTTGATCACTTCTTCAGAAAAAGCTTGCTCTTTAGCAGTATAGCCATGTAATTCAGCTAGGTTATGAACGAGAAGCTCATTTTTCTGAGCCGGACTTGTTTCCCTTTCATCTACCCATGGCGTTAAATAAACGATGTTGTTCCCTTGATAAACGAAGGAATCCCCATACTTTGTTCGAACAAGCGGTACATAACCTTCGAATTTCAGCTGTTTAAACCGCTCCTCTAGATAAAGCATACGATCCATCTGTTCTTTACTAAGCTTCGTTTTTTTTAAAGCAAACGCGCCTCTCTCTGTTTCGATCTTTGTGATTTTCCCCATTTGTACAACCCGTTCAGGATATAAATCATATTGAAATAAGAGTGCTGGATCGCTCATTAGAAGGTAACCCTCCTATCTGAAAGGGAGAGCTCAAGTTCCCTTAACATATCTCTATTTGCTTCCCACTTATCAATAAACTCTTTCATGACCTGATCAGGGTCATTCATATTCGATTGCAATGCCTGAATACACTCCTGCCACTCCCATGGAGCAAAAATAGCCTGAATAAGTCTGTGTTTCATATCGTCTTCCACGCCATTCACTAACGCTTCAAAGCATTTTACAAAATGATGGGAGTTTTTAAGAGCATACCAGGATTGAACTTCTTTCCTAATAACTTCGGAAGCAGAAACAGGTGATTCGTCGCTACTTTCAAAGTAGATTTGGCCTAAAACCTCTTTTAAAACTTGGTGAGTAAATGGAATGAATGGAAGCGAATAACACACCTCAAAATTCAGACGCTTTTTCACTTCTGGAATAAGGTTAACAAGTAACAAGTATTGTTCCTTATACGTTAATTTTATAGATGATAACTCTTCTAACGTCTTACGATAAGGGAAATCTAATGTAAGAGTAGCCTTCTCATCTCCGGTACTTAGTAGTGTCGCAAGTAAATATCCTTTCATTTCAGGAACGACGTCCAATGGGTAAACTTCTTCTACATGATCATGTATAGTCAAATAATCGTTTTCTATTCGGATAAATCCTTTCCCTTCACTTGTTCGAATCATTCGATTACAAAGAAGTCCATGTTGAGAAAAAAGACGGTCACGGAAGTTGAGATGATACTCAAGCAAATCCCGATCCCGCCAGTATGATAGTTTTCTTTTACCTAAATGGGTCATGATCAATTGTGGTTTCTCTAACCATTGGACAACTTTTAGATCATACTTCTCTTCAATGATCGCTACGAGATCCATTTCAATTACCCCTTTATCCCCTACCTTATTTGCAACATTCCAAAAGGTAGGGGCAGCAAACAATTTAAGTTAACGATTGACAGGAATATATAAGATCTGTCCTTCCTTCACTTCATCTTCCTCAAGTCGATTAACGCGCGCAAGATGACTTGGTAGGACTCGATAGCGTTCCGCTATTTCGGTTAACGAATCCCCAGGCTGGATAATACACATCTTCATTCTCGAAAATTGTTCTTCTTCTTTTGTCAGCATACTTGTAAGATAGAGCGCATTTTCTTCGCGCGGTGCTTGATTCCGGTTTTCCTGACGCTCTTGTTCCTCCTCTTCATAGTTATAATGATCGTCTTGATATGACCTCGTTTCTTCTACGATTGGCTGGTTATTATATTCATTGGAACCATCCATTTGCCTAGCCATTCTCGTGAGAAAGTCATACGTGGGTTCCGGCTGCTCTTGATCATCGTTCTCTAGTTCATTTACTTCATATGAGTCTGACTTAGCTCTCATACCTACTTGTGGAGCGCGTAAATGATAGGCCTGTTCCAATGATTCTTCCTCATTGTCATCAACGTATTTAATATCATTCTCCCAGATTGCATCTTCCTCTGTTGTATAATCCTCTGTCCCTTCGTCCTCTTCTACAACGTATAGTTCAGCTTCGTCCTCTTCCACACGATTTTGATCCCCCTGAATGCCACTAATGGAAATATCTGCTTTCAACTGAAGGCAATTCTCTTCCACTAGAGAGTAATCAAACGTGTCAACCGTAACGAAAATTTCCTCGAGACTCCTTATACGGCTTGCTGGAATCGTAATATCAACAGGGAAACGATGCCCCATTGACGCTGTACCATCTTCTCTAACGTTCACCTCATGAATGGAACGATAAGGGGAAGCTTCGTTAATAACTTCCTCATCTGTTTGGTCACGCTGCAAATATTCACCCGTTAAATATAAACAGCCTTTCACAGCTACATAATCCTCATACTCTTCAATCGAAATTTCAGGGTCAAGTGAGATAGATAGAACCTCTTCAACTTCCTGTCCTTTCTTTAACCAGACCTGCTCCTCCACGGAGAAATGCAAATATGAGCCTTCAGGCATGCCTTCTCCTCCTTTCAAACATTATCCATACATTACACATGTATGAGTGATTCACAGGATTATGTCTAAATTGAAAAAGAATGAAGAAGTTTTCAATTTCTTATCATAGAAAAAGCTACCGGCAAATGCCGGTAGCTTTAGGTTAGACTAGTTTAGAGAAAGCCGCTTCTGCAGCCGCAATCGTTTCATCAATATCGTGATCTGTATGGGCGGTTGACAAGAACATTCCTTCAAATTGAGAAGGGGGAAGTGAAATCCCTTGTTCAAGCATTTCTTTAAAATAGTTTGTAAAATGTTCAAGATTTGAAGAGGATGCTGTTTCAAAATTAATCACATCTTCATTAGTAAAGAAGAAACCAACCATCGATCCTGCACGATTTACTGTATGAGGGATATTGTATTTTGCAGCAGCTTTTGAAAGTCCTTCTCCAAGTCGCTCTGCTTTCCGTTCAAATTCCTCATAACTTTCTGGTGTGAGTTGCGATAAGGTTTCATACCCAGCCGTCATAGCTAGCGGATTTCCACTTAACGTTCCCGCTTGATAAATCGGACCGCTTGGTGCGATTTGGTCCATGATTTCTTTCTTACCGCCGTAAGCGCCAACAGGGAGCCCACCGCCAATAACTTTACCTAGACACGTAAGATCGGGTGTAACATTGTAATATCCTTGAGCGCAATTATACCCAACGCGGAAGCCTGTCATAACTTCATCAAAAATAAGAAGTGTGCCATTCTCTTCCGTTATCTTACGAATTTCTTCAAGATAGCCCTGCTGTGGTGGGACGACCCCCATGTTACCTGCTACAGGTTCAATAATGACGCCGGCAATGTCATCTCCAAATTCTTTGAATGCGTAACGTAAGCTTTCAAGATCATTATATGGAACCGTAATCGTGTTTTTCGCAATTCCCTCAGGTACGCCAGGACTGTCAGGTAGCCCAAGCGTTGCAACACCTGAACCTGCTTTTATTAATAACGAATCCCCATGACCATGATAGCAGCCTTCAAACTTAAGGATTTTATTACGGCCAGTATATCCTCTAGCTAAACGTAAAGCACTCATAGTGGCTTCCGTTCCTGAATTCACCATACGAACAATTTCAATAGATGGGACTCGATCAATCACTAGTTCAGCTAGTTTCGTTTCATACTTACTTGGTGCACCAAAGCTCGTTCCAAGCTCTGTCACAGCTTTAAGGCGATCAACAACCTGTTCATCAGCATGACCGAGAATAAGTGGTCCGTACGAAAGGACGTAATCAATATACTCATTTTGGTCGATATCATAAATTTTAGATCCTTTTCCTTTTTCCATAAAAATAGGATCCATACCAACTGATTTAAACGCCCTAACTGGACTGTTCACACCACCTGGCATTACTTTAGATGCTTCTTGAAAAGCTTCCTTAGAACGATCAAAATTACCCATTTTTACAACCCCTCTCTTTCAGTTCTATTGATCTAGCCAGCGAGCAGCATCTTTCGCAAAATATGTGATAATTAAATCTGCTCCTGCGCGCTTCATGCTTGTTAATTTCTCAAGGACAACCTCTTGTTCATTTAGCCACCCGTTCTGACTCGCAGCCTTTATCATGGAATATTCCCCACTTACATTATAGGCAACCATCGGTAGAGGATAACGATCTTTCAGTTCACGAATGATATCAAGATAAGAAAGAGCCGGTTTAACCATTAAGAAATCTGCCCCTTCTGCGATATCGCTCTCTGCTTCTCGAATAGCTTCGAGTCGATTAGCAGGATCCATTTGATACGTTTTACGATCTCCGA
Source organism: Anaerobacillus sp. QJM3NY_17 (assembly GCF_056173665.1). Lineage (NCBI taxonomy): Bacteria > Bacillati > Bacillota > Bacilli > Caryophanales > Bacillaceae > Anaerobacillus > Anaerobacillus sp. QJM3NY_17. The sequence goes on from NZ_CM149685.1 coordinate 2,946,141, forward strand.
ACTGCGGAGTACTATGAGCCGCATCGCGGAAAGGACCATAGAAAGCAGATGAGAATTTCACAGCATAGCTCATCACCGGGACGTCAACAAAGCCCGCTTCATCAAGACCCTTGCGAATAGCTGATACAAACCCATCCATCATATTCGACGGTGCAATCATATCTGCTCCAGCTTTCGCTTGAGAAACCGCTGTTTTAGTAAGTAACTCTAGAGACTGGTCATTTTGTACATACCCGTTTTCGATCACACCACAATGGCCATGATCCGTATATTGACAAAGACATGTATCTGCAATAACAGTTAATTCAGGAAACGCTTCTTTAATTTGTGCAATAGCTCTTTGCACGATTCCAGTATCACAGTATGCTTCTGATCCAACCGCATCCTTGTGATTTGGTACACCAAACATCATAATTGACTTAATGCCAAGGTCAACAACTTCCTGTACCTCTTCATTCAAACGGTCTAATGAATAGTGATAAACACCAGGCATAGAAGGAATTTCGCGTTTTACATTCTCTTCTTCAACTGCAAATATGGGATAGATGAAATCCTCTTTATGTAAATAGGTTTCTCTCACGAGTGATCTCATTGATTCAGATCGTCTTAAACGACGATGACGATGAAAGTTTCCTGTTTCCATTATACTTTCCTCCTATTTTTCAAAGAAATGCTCAAGGCTATCAAGCATTCCTTCAATTGTATATTGATCAGGGACTACCTGAGGTACGATCCCATAAGACAGTAGCGTCTTTTCAGTAATAGGTCCGATTACCACTATTGTGATCCCTTTAAGCTTATCTTTCAAATTCTCGGCTTGAAGAAGTTGATTAAAATGGTGGACCGTTGACGAAGAAGTGAACGTAATCACATCACACTCCCGCTCTTCAATCACTCTTTTCAATGCTGCCCTGGACTCGTAAGGAATGACTGTGTCATAGATAGGTAAGTCAGTTACGTTAAATCCAAGATCCCTTAATTGCCCCGGCAATACTGCTCGACCAAGATTCCCTCTTGGTAATAGCATCTTCTCATTTGGGTCAGCCTTGCGAGACAAAGCAGCTACAAGCCCTTCTGCTATAAAATCCTTTGGCATAAGATTGATTTCAATCCCATATCGCTTTAGGGCCTTAGCTGTTTTACTTCCAACCGCTGCAACCTTTACACCTATTGGAACCTTCGCTTGCTTCAAGAAAAACCGCACACCATTCGCACTTGTAAACACAATCCAGCTATATTCACTCAACGTGATCGAATTCAACAATTGATTCCGAGATTCGAATGAAATAAGAGGGATTTCAATAGAAATCCCCTCTTTTTCTTCAATTAATTTCGTAAATGATGTTGCCTGCTCCCGAGCTCTCGTGACCAATACACGCTTTCCTGAGAGCGGCGAGATCATTGGTCTAATTCTTCTTTCACACGGTCGAGGATATCCTTAGCTCCCTGTTCTTTCATTCTATTTGCAAGTGTGTTCCCTACCTGGATAGGATCATCACCAATTTCCATTTCTTTAATAATGATCGAACCATCAGGTTCTCCCACTAATCCAGTAACCGTAAGCGTCTCATCCTTAAGCGTCGCATGACCGGCAATCGGCACCTGACATCCACCTTCGAGGGTATGAAGAAAAGCTCGCTCCGCTAATACTGTTTTCGTCGTTTCATAATCACTGAATTGATTTAAAATAGCTCGTAGCTCATCATCACTTTCTCGACATTCAATCGATAAAGCACCTTGTCCAACAGCCGGTACACACAAATCAGGATCAAGGTATTCTGTAACAATCTCCTTTGACCACCCCATACGGTGTAGACCCGCTGCAGCTAGTACAATGGCGTCAAAATCTTCATCTGTAAGCTTACGTATACGCGTGTCAATATTTCCGCGAATCCACTTAATCTCCACATCCGGACGAATGGCTTTCAACTGTGCACCACGTCTCAAACTGCTAGTTCCTATTACGGCACCTTCTGGAAGCTCTCTGAACGTCTTCTTCGATTCAGAAATAATCACATCTCGATGATCTTCACGTTCAGGTATACACCCAATCATTAATCCTTCAGGCAAAATAGAAGGCATATCCTTCATACTATGAACCGCCATATCAATATCTCCTCTTAACATGGCGTCTTCAATTTCCTTCACAAATAGTCCTTTTCCCCCAACTTTTGAGAGCGTAACATCAAGAATTTTATCACCACGAGTGACAATCTCTTTGATTTCAAAATCAACATCCGGATTTAATTCCTTTAGTTTACTGATCACCCATTTTGTTTGAGTGATCGCTAATTTACTTCTTCTTGAACCAACTACGATTTTACGCATTATTTATCCTCCAAACTTTCAGTGCTCCCCTTATACATACCAGAAATGGAATTCTGAAAATGTTCCAGAAAGGAAGACATTAATTAAAACGATAAGAAACGCCGCTACGTTCCATAAAGCAAGGGATTTCCCTTCCATATCTCTAGCTACCTTTTGATATAAATACGTACTATATGCGCCAAGAACAAAGAAAGAGATAATAACCTTTGCATCCAGTAAGCTGAATGTATCTACTTTCAAGATCGCCCATACGATTCCTAAAATCAGGCTCAGTAACAAAAGCGGCACACCCAGAACGCTACATAAATAAGACAATTTCTCAAGCTGTGACAAATCCCCAAATCTTCTCAGTCGTTTGCTCCACTTCTTGCCTTTTAACATTTGATAGAGAGTTAAATACATAATCGAGAAAATAAAGGAAAGTGAAAATGCTCCATATGATAAGAAAGCCATCGTAATATGAATAATCGAAAGCTCAGACATAAGCTGTTCTGTGAGTAAACTCGATGCCTGCTCTCGAGTAGCAAATAAGTTGATGGCCATGATACTGAAACCGAGTACATTTGCAAAAAAGACAAAGAAATCGACTCGAAAAAACCAATTAATTAAGAGTGATAGTGAGACAATCACCCACGCATAAAAAAATAACCCCTCAAAAGGTGTTAAAATCGGGAAGCCGCCAATTTCAATAATCTGCGTTACAAGAAACGCACTTTGCAGGATCCAGACAATAGAAAGCAACCAGAAAGCAAACTGATTTACTTTCCGGTTGTTCTGCAAGAAATCAATAAAATACCCAAGTACACTAAGTGCATAAAGTAATATCGTTATATCATAAAGCCAGCTGGCGTTCGTCACAAATCATGTCTCCTCTCCTAGGAGCGCAACTGCGATACCTGTAATAAAGGGGAGTAGTCAACGGATTCATGCTGTCTTTTTTCTTCGTTTTCTTTCACTCTTTGCTTATGGAGTTCTCTCTCAATCTCTTCTTCAATCGCAAATATTTTAGTGAAGATCTCAAGCGACTCTTCTGCATTTGGCTCTGCAGCCATCTCCTTCACTCGCACTATAGGATCACGTAGCAGCTGGTTCACTATACTTTTCGTATGCTTACTCAATACTTTTCGTTCCCGATCTGTTAAATTAGGCAGTTTGCGTTCAATACTATTCATTGTTTCTGCTTGAATCGCAAGTGCCTTCGTACGTAATGCTGTAATCATCGGTACAACTCCAAGTGTATTGAGCCAATCTCTAAATTGAACTAGATCTTCTTCAATCATAAGTTCAATTTTCTCTGCTTCCTTCTTACGCTCTGCAATGTTTGTTTCGACAATCCCTTCTAGATCGTCAATATCGTATAAGAAAACAGAGTCCATATTATTAAGTGATGGATCTAGATCTCTTGGAACAGCAATATCTACCATAAACAATGGACGACCTCTTCGCTTTTTAAGTAGAGGTTTGACATTTTGTTCTGTTAGAACATAACTTGTTGAGCCTGTTGAACTGATTAGAATGTCTGCATCAGCAAGCGCAGTTTCTACTTCATCCATAGAACGAGCCTGTCCTTTAAAACGCGAAGCAAGCTCTGTCGCTTTCTCAAGCGTTCGATTTACGACCGTCACTTGGTCTACACCGTTGCTTTGCAAATTCTTAGCAGTGAGTTCCCCCATTTTGCCTGCGCCAAGAATGACAACGTGTTTATTTTGAAGTCCACCAAAGATCTTCTTGGCTAATTCGACCGCAGCATAGCTCACCGAAACGGCATTTTCTCCAATTTCGGTTTCGGAATGTGATCGTTTAGCAAGAGTAATCGCTTGTTTAAAAAGCTGGTTAAAAATCGTTCCTGTTGTCTCTGAATCCTGAGCAAGCAAGAAAGCATCACGAACTTGTCCAAGGATTTGCGTCTCCCCGATGACAAGCGAATCAAGTCCAGCGGCTACACGATAAAGATGTTCTGTTGCCGCATCGTTTTCGCGAATCACTAGATATGGTGAAAATTCTTCTTTCTCAATTCCAAACCATTCAGATAGAAAAGCTTTTGAATAATATCTCCCTGTATGAAGCTGATCAGCAACAACATATAACTCTGTACGGTTACATGTTGATAAGATCACCGCTTCTAGAATACTTTTAGAGTGACGCAACTTATCTAGCGCTTCAGGCAATTCGTTCTCCTGAAAGGAAAGTTTCTCTCGTATTTCAACAGGGGCTGTTTTGTGGTTCAACCCTACGACCAGGATGTGCATCGTTCCACCCCCAAAAAATTGTTAGCTAAAACTAATCTTTTGCTATCATACCGTCTCTAATTATTGTAACATGTGACAAAACTCACAGAGTTATGAAATGTGAACAGACTATGAAAGCAATTATGATATGATGAAGAAAGTATTATCTCTGCATATTATTAGTAGTCATACAACTATTAATGTACCAGAAAATCAATTGTATAGCAAAAAATGCGTATTTCTGACAATAGGAGGATTTTCATTGAAACGTCAAAGTATTTTTCCGGGTGTTTTATTTATTGGAATCGGCCTTTATTATCTCTCACAAACGTTAAATCTGCCTTTTTCTGAACAACTAATGAATTGGCAAATAATCCTAATCGTTATCGGTGTAGCGATGATGATTCAAGGCTTTATTGCGAGAGAAGGAAACATGCTTTTTCCTGGAGTACTCCTACTTGGCCTTGGTGTCCATTTCTACTTCGTCAATAAACTCGCTATCTGGCCAGACAGCTGGGGCATGTATACCCTTATATTAAGTGCTGCCTATCTCGTTACATATTATAAGACCAAGAAAACAGGCCTCATTCCAGGTTTAATTCTACTTGCCATATCCATTATTGAACTTCTATACACCGGGTTAGAAATTTGGCTTACGACTACTTTTTCTTTCGTAGGAAAATTCTGGCCTCTTGCTTTAATTGCAATCGGTATCTATCTTGTAACAAAAAAAAAGTAAGGAGCAGCAGCTCCTTACTTTTTTATAGAATTGAACTTAAAAAGTCTTGTGTTCTCTGTTCTTTTGGATCGTTGAACAGTTCGTTCGGGTGACCCTTCTCTACAATTTTACCGTCGTGCATGTATACGACCCAGTCTCCCACTTCGCGTGCAAAGCCCATTTCATGTGTGACCACCACCATGGTCATTCCCTCTTTCGCTAATTCCTTCATAGTTGAAAGAACCTCTCCTACAAGTTCAGGATCTAGCGCCGAAGTCGGCTCATCAAAAAGCATAATGTCTGGCTTCATCGCGAGTGAACGTGCTATTGCAACTCGCTGCTTTTGCCCACCTGAAAGTTTGTTCGGATACACATTTGCTTTATCAGCTAGCCCTACTTTCGCAAGAAGTTCTTTGCCTTCTTTCTCAGCCTCAGCACGCTTCAATTTCTTAACCATTAACGGTGCTTCGATAACGTTTTCTAAAACGGATTTATGGGGGAATAAGTTGAAATGTTGAAATACCATTCCAACACGCTGCCTTACTTTATTTAGATCATTTCTTTTAGGATCGATTGTTTCACCCTCAATGATGACATTCCCGCTATTCTTGATTTCAAGAAAATTCATACAGCGTAGCAATGTGCTTTTACCTGAACCACTAGCTCCAATCAGAACAACAACGTCACTTTCATTAACTTCAAGATCAATATCCTTAAGGACATGGAGGTCACCAAAGGATTTGTTCAATTTCTCTACTCGAATCATTTCAGCTTTTTCGGCCATTTCTAACACCTCTCTGGTTTCTTAATCACTAGCTGATAGTCGTTTCTCAAGAAGGTTAACTAAGAACGTAAAGATTAGAACCAACACAAGATAATATACAGCAACTATAAGTAAATACGTCATTTCATCAAACGTTCTTGCTCCCTGCGTAGTCGCAACGCTAAACAATTCTGGTAGAGCAATAAAGGCTGCTAGAGAGGAATCTTTCAAACCAATGATAAATTGGTTACCCAGTGGCGGAAGTGCTCGTCTGAATGCTTGTGGAAGGATAATCCGTCTCATAGCAAGAGTATGACTCATTCCAAGAGAGCGTCCTGCTTCCATCTGACCTTTGTCGATTGATTGAATCGAACCTCGAAAGATCTCTGCAATATAAGCCCCATTATGGAGAGCAAGTCCGATCGAAGCAGCCCAGAATTTCGGAATGTTGAATTCAGTTAAACCAAAATAGAAAATAAAGATTTGCACAATAAGTGGTGTACCTCGAATGACAGCGATATACACATTCGCAATCCAATTAAGTATTTTTGATTGAGATATTTTAAAAAGTGCAAAAAACAGTCCAATAAAAACAGCTATCAAAACAGATACAAATGTAACTCGAATCGTTAGCCATAAACCTTCAAAGAAAACTGGGTAGCTTTCTAATAATGTTTCAAAAAAATGAGCAAAAGTTGGCAAGTGCGATCAGCTCCTTAGAATTCGGTAACGTAACAGGTTAAAAAAAGGAATGTGCGCACATCGCACACATTCCTTTTCCTTACTCACTGTCAGGACTCTGGGTGATGTCTACTCCGATGTATTCCTCACTTAGCTTTGTTAGTGTTCCATCTTCTTTTAACTCTTCTAAAGCTTTGTTAACGGCTTCAAGAAGATTTGAGTTCTCTTTCTTAATGGCAACAGCTTGTTCACTTGTACCAAGTTGCTCAACCTTCTCAATCTTGAAACCTTCTTCGATTGCTTGTTTACCTGTAATGTCATCTGTAATAACTGCATCATGCTTTCCTTCACTTAATGCACGCAGTGCAGTTTGATCACTATCGTAATTTGAAATCTTATCAGTGTACTCTTCGGCTGATTTTTCGTAAGTGGAACCTTTAGATACAGCGACATCTTTGCCACTTAGATCTTCTACACTCTTAATATCGCTCCCAGGCTGAACATAAAGTACAGGTCCCGAATAGTAGTATGGTTCACTAAAATTAACTGCTTCTTTACGCTCATCCGTAATCGTATGACTAGCTACTGCCGCATCATAACGACCTGACTGAATGGCCGATACCATACCGCTAAATTTAAATTTCTCTACAGCGGGTTCAAGATCTAACTTTTCTGCGATGGCTTTACCAACTGCTACGTCAAAGCCATCAAGATCTCCATTCTTATCTACTGTACTAAACGGTGGGAATTCACCCGAAACGACGTAGCTGAATTTACCGTCTTCTGTTAATTCTAGACCGTCGTCTCCTTCAGAACCAGATGATCCACTTTCTTCTTCGTTCCCTCCACAAGCGGCTAAAACAAGCACAAACAATAACATTATTGCGGTTAGAAAACTCCATTTTCTTTTCATCATCACGTGTCCCCCTTGAACGACTTTTCAAACTTGCAGTTATGATTATGTAAACTGCGATACTTTTATAATACCAATTTTTAGACATTTCTATCAATTCTGACTTGTGGCTTGTACACCTCCTAATTCCTCCTAAGAGTGGATAACAGAAAACCAGCCTCTATATCCTTCTGTTTGCTTCATTTTATTTCCATTCCCTTTCTATTTGAATTAAAAACCTTAAATTGCTAATTATCTGAAAAATAATCATAAAGAAAAACCCGATCTATTGACCGGGCTTGATAACTACAAATAAGATTTAATTGCACCCCATACATTTTCTTTACCTTGTCCAGTATGAGAAGAAAACGTGACGAGCTTGTCGGATGGTTCAATTTTCAGCGTCTGGTTAACAACTTTTAAATGTTTATCCCATTTTCCTTTAGGGATTTTATCCGATTTCGTCGCTACAACAATTACTGGTATTTCATAGTGCTTTAACCAGTCGTACATCACGACATCATCATTAGATGGAGAGTGACGTAAATCAACAATTTGAATGACCGCTTTAAGCTGATCTCGATCAGTTAAATAAGTCTCAATCATACGCCCCCAGGCATCTCTTTCTTTCTTGGATACTTTAGCAAAGCCATAACCAGGAACATCCACAAAATACAAAAGCTCATTAATCAAATAAAAATTAAGCGTTTGGGTTTTACCAGGTCTTTGTGATGTTCTAGCAAGATTCTTTCGATTAATTAGCGTGTTAATAAGAGAAGATTTCCCTACGTTAGATCGGCCAGCTAAGCCAATCTCAGGTAAACCATCTACAGGATATTGCTCTGGCTTAACAGCACTAATTATAAAATCTGATTTCGTTACTTTCATTTATTCTCCCCCACAAGTGCGGTTTTTAACACTTCATCCAAATGTGAGACTGGAAGGAATGTTAAATCTTTGCGAATGCTTTCTGGAATATCATCCAGATCTTTTTCATTTTCCTTTGGCATGATGATAGTGGTTAAACCAGCTCGATGCGCACTAAGCGATTTTTCTTTAAGTCCACCAATCGGCAGAACACGTCCACGTAACGTAATCTCACCGGTCATCCCTACATCTCTTCGAACAGCCTTGCCTGTTAATGCGGATACAAGAGCCGTGGCAATTGTAATCCCTGCTGATGGACCATCTTTTGGAGTAGCCCCTTCTGGTACGTGAATATGAATGTCGTTCGACTCATGGAACGACGGGTCAATGGATAGCTCTTCTGACTTAGAGCGAATATAACTAAACGCAGCTTGAGCTGATTCTTTCATCACATCGCCAAGTTTCCCTGTTAGAATGAGCTTACCTTTACCAGGTGATAGGGAAACTTCAATAGCAAGGGTGTCTCCACCAGCCGTCGTATAAGCTAGACCCGTGGCCGTTCCAATTTGATCTTCCTTCTCAGCTTCACCATAACGAAATTTCGGATGTCCAAGCAGCTCTTCAAGCATAGTTTCAGTAACAATAACGCGTTTTTTCTTACCTGAAACAATTAATTTCGTTGCTTTTCGACAAACCGTAGCAATTTGGCGCTCAAGATTACGAACACCAGCTTCCCTCGTATAGTGACGCACAAGCTTATAAAGACTCTCTTCTCTGAGCTGAAGATTTCCTTTTTTCAATCCGTGCTCTTCAAGCTGTCTTGGTACAAGATAATTCTTAGCAATATTCACTTTTTCAATTTCAGTGTACCCTGCAATTTGAATGACTTCCATACGATCAAGAAGTGGTTCCGGTATCGTTGCAAGATTATTAGCTGTTGTTACGAACATCACTTTCGACAGATCATACGGCTCTTCAATATAGTGATCACTAAATGTGTTGTTTTGTTGCGGATCAAGCACTTCCAATAAGGCAGATGATGGATCACCACGGAAGTCATTAGACATTTTATCGATTTCATCTAATAGAAAAACAGGGTTAACAGTGCCTGCTTTTTTCATCCCTCTGATGATTCGACCTGGCATAGCTCCAACATAGGTTCTACGATGACCTCGTATTTCAGCCTCGTCACGCACACCACCAAGAGAAATTCGCACAAACTCTCGTCCAATGGAACGAGCGACAGATCTTGCAAGTGATGTTTTACCTACACCAGGTGGTCCAACAAGACAAAGAATTGGTCCTTTGAGCGATTTGGTGAGTTGCTGAACAGCAAGATATTCTAGCACACGTTCTTTTACTTTCTCAAGACCGTAATGATCTTCATCAAGAATCTTTTCTGCATGATTAATATCTAGGTTATCCGTCGTTTCTTTTGACCAGGGTACTTGAATTAACCAATCAATATAATTACGAATAACAGAACTTTCAGCAGAGCTTTGCGGAATTTTCTCATACCGATCAAGCTCTTTATACGCCATTTCTTGAACGGATTCGGGCATATCCGCTTCTTCAATTTTCTCTTTCAGTGTTGCGATCTCACCAGTTTTACCTTCTTTTTCACCCAGTTCGTTTTGAATCGCCTTCATTTGTTCGCGAAGATAATACTCTTTTTGTGTTTTCTCCATCGACCGTTTTACACGCTGACCAATTTTCTTTTCAAGATCGATTACATCTTTTTCATTTTGAAGAATTTCAATCAGCTTATTTAATCGTTCTTGTGAACTATAGGTTTCTAGAATTTCTTGCTTTTGGCGAATCTTTAATGAAAGATGAGAAGCAATAATATCAGCAAGCCGTCCGGGCTGCTCGATATCACTTACAGAAGCAAATGTTTCCGCGGTCACTTTCTTCGAAACTTTAATGTATTGTTCAAATAAATCAAGAACTGTTCGCATTAATGCCTCTTCTTCAACATTCTTATCTGCGCTTTCATTAATTTGCTCTACTTCAACCTCATAAAACTCTTCTGTATCTTTAAATTCTACAATTTTTCCTCGTTGGAGCCCTTCAACAAGCACTCTTATTGTGCCATTTGGCAATTTCAGCATTTGCTTAACCGTTGCAAGTGTTCCAATTTCGTAGATATCTTTTACTTCAGGTGTTTCAATTTCCACCTCTTTTTGTGTAGATAGAAAAATTTTCTGGTCATCCATCATAACCTTCTCAAGTGCTTGTACAGACTTCTCACGTCCTACATCAAGATGTAAAACCATTGATGGGTAAACAAGCAAACCTCTTAAAGGCAGCAATGGCAATGTTTTATGTTCATTCTTCAATCACGGCACCTCCAGACAACAAACTAAAAAACGTTATGATTCGCAATTATCCGAGCTTATTCTATTGATAAGTTGTACTTCATTGTATCCTAAGTTTCTTCTACTTGTCTAATCATCCCTGCTCAAACTCCAAAAAAACTTACTTACAATAGAAAAACGCGCCTGGCAGTCTTTTTTAGCTATGTTAGCTGATCTAATTTATTTCACCTTTTTCTTTAACTTTTCTTCAATGCACAAAGAAAATCCCCGCCCCCTAACTTCCGGGCTGGGATTTTCCTATTACAATGGAAGGAAATTCTTGCGCTTTTTCAATCATAAAGGCTGCGTCAAATACTTCTGACAGATGTTTTACCGGTACTACAGTAATACCTTTTATGACTTTCAGCATTTCTTCATTATTCTCATATGGGATGAGGACTAATTCAGCACCAGCATCCCGTGCAGCTGTTACTTTGGCAAAAACGCCCCCGACAGGTTTAACAAACCCATGAATGCTAATTTCGCCAGTCATTGCAACTTTATGATTAACAGGACTTCCCTTAACAGCAGAGTATATACCTGTCGCAATAGCAACCCCTGCTGAGGGACCATCTACAGGAACACCTCCAGGAAAGTTAATATGTAGATGATAAGCCCCCACTGGTATCCCCATCGACTTTAATACGGTCATAACGTTTTCAACAGAAGATTTCGCAAGGCTCTTTCTTCGAATCGACTTTGACTGATTCCCGATGCTTTCTTCCTCAACAATACCTGTAATAGTAACAGAGCCTTCTTTTTCTAGTTTCCCTTTAACGGCTGTCACTTCAATTTCAAGTAAAGCTCCCATGTTTGGTCCATAAACTGCGAGCCCATTAACAACACCTGTTGCTGGGGAAAGAGGGATTTTTCTTTCTGGTCTCGGCGTAAGTCGACTGGCATGGATGACCCATTCCATATCTGCCGCAGTAATGCTTCCTCTATTTTCTGTAATCGCCAGTCCTGCCGCAATTTGCATTAAGTTAACCGCTTCACGACCATTTCTAGCATAGCGACTAACCCGCTCAATACCATCGTTATCGAGCGTAAGGTTTAATTTCTTCGCTGCTCTAGTCGCTATATGAGCGATTTCTTCCTGGCTCAGCTCACGGAAATAAACTTCCATACATCTAGAACGAATGGCCGGCGGAATATCTTCTGGAGTTCTCGTAGTCGCTCCAATCATTCTAAAATCTGCTGGTAATCCATTTTGGAAAATGTCGTGTATATGGTTAGGAATATTTGTATTTTCTTCATTATAATAAGCACTCTCAAGATACACTTTTCGATCCTCTAGAACTTTTAGCAGCTTGTTCATTTGAATGGGATGAAGCTCTCCAATTTCATCAATAAAGAGAATCCCTCCATGCGCATTCGTAACAGCTCCTTGCTTTGGCTGAGGAATGCCTGCCTGCCCCATAGCTCCCGCACCTTGATAAATAGGGTCGTGAACAGAACCAATTAAAGGATCAGCAATTCCTCTTTCATCAAAGCGGGCCGTAGTAGCATCTAGTTCTACAAAAACGGCTGAATTTTTGAAAGGCGTTCCACGGTTTCGCTTAGCTTCCTCTAGAACGAGGCGGGCGGCCGCTGTCTTGCCTACCCCAGGCGGTCCATATATAATCACGTGCTGCGGATTAGGTCCACAGATGGCGGCTCTTAACGTACGAATCCCTTCTTCTTGACCAACAATTTCAGAAAACCCAGTTGGCCGAATACGTTCTGATAGCGGTTCGCTTAGCGAAATACTTCTTAATCGACGTAAATGCTCCATTTCTTTTCGCGATTCTTTATCTATTGAAACTTTCTGGGTTCGCTGATTTCGAAGCAAATTCCAGAAATACAATCCGATCACTATTCCAAAAAATAATTGTATCGCAAGTGCTATCCCTGTCCAATTCATACTCCTACCTCCTGAAGATTGATCAATAGAACTAGTATCTCCTGAGGTTTCGTTCCATAAACCGGCAATCCACAAATTGGATAGGGCATCTCACAAAAAAGCCAATCACCCGCAGGCGATTGGCTTTGAAATTATGCACTTTCTTTAGGTGATTTCTTATCTTCGTCGATAACAGAACCATCTTCGAGAATCAATTTAGGCGTAGTCTTCTCACTTACTGTAGAAGCTGACAAAACGCACTTCTTAATCTCTTCACGAGCAGGAAGGTCATACATAACATCAAGCATAATTCCTTCAATAATCGATCGAAGTCCACGTGCACCAGTTTTTCTTTCAATTGCTTGTTTCGCAATTTCTACTAGTGCATCATCTTCAAACTCCAGTTCAACATCGTCAAGTTCAAGAAGTTTTTGATATTGCTTCACTAATGCATTTTTAGGTTTTGTAAGAATTTCTACTAGTGCTTCTTCGTCTAGAGGCTCAAGGCTTCCAATAACCGGAAGACGGCCAATAAATTCAGGAATCAGTCCAAAACGAAGGAGGTCTTCAGGAAGAACCTTACCTAGGTATTCACCTGGTTTAAGATCTTCTTGTTTTGCTTCGCCACTAAATCCAATAATTTTCTTACCAAGACGACGCTTGATAATTTGTTCAATTCCATCAAACGCTCCCCCGCAAATGAAGAGAATATTTGTTGTATCAATTTGAATAAATTCTTGATGAGGATGCTTACGTCCACCTTGCGGAGGCACACTAGCAGTTGTACCTTCAAGAATTTTGAGTAGCGCTTGCTGAACACCTTCACCAGAAACATCACGTGTAATAGAAGGATTCTCAGATTTACGAGCTACCTTATCAATTTCATCAATGTAGATGATCCCTTTTTCAGCTTTTTCTACATCGTAATCTGCAGCTTGAATGAGTTTAAGAAGAATATTCTCAACATCTTCCCCAACATACCCAGCTTCAGTTAATGAAGTAGCATCCGCAATAGCAAAAGGCACATTCAGAATTCTAGCTAGCGTTTGTGCGAGAAGCGTTTTACCGCTCCCTGTTGGTCCAATTAGTGCAATATTACTTTTCGCAAGCTCAACATCATCAGGTTTAGATGATGCATTAATACGCTTATAGTGATTATAAACGGCTACTGAAAGTGATTTTTTCGCCTTTTCCTGCCCAATGACATAGTCATCAAGAATTTGGCAAATTTCATGAGGTTTCGGTACTTCTTTGAAGTCCACCTCTTCTTCAGTTCCAAGTTCTTCTTCAACGATCTCAGTGCATAATTCAATACACTCATCACAGATATAAACACCTGGTCCTGCTACTAACTTACGGACTTGATCCTGCGTTTTACCACAGAAAGAACATTTAAGTTGTCCTTTTTCATCGTTAAATTTAAACATGAATTCACCCCTAACCTTTGATCTCGATGAAATCCGAGTAGGTCTATCTGCAAAGGAACTCCGTCAGTCCAATTGAACTTTAATTACTCATGAAGTAATCTTAACGGGCATCCACCACTGGTTTCTCATCCTATTTATGTAATGAAATTGTATCATATAACGCAAAAGGATACGAAATAAAACGACTCTTTAAAGCTTATTATGTATCAAGTTCTTTGTCTTACTACTATGTTTAGCAAATTTGTTACATTTCATTACTACTTCTTTTTGTAAAAACAAGGCGCGATTAAGCGCCTTGTTTTAAATAAGCCAATCTAATAGCTTGTATTAAGCTTTTTTACTGTTGTCTACAAGAACATCGATTGCTTTACGGATGCGTAGGTCACCTTTAAGTGCATCAGTGCCGCCCTGCATAGTAAGCATTGAACGAATTTGTTCTTCTTCCATGTTGTACATTGCAGCCATTTTAGAAAGTTCTTCATTCACTTCTTCTTCAGAAACTTCCACATTTTCAGCTTCAGCAATTGCTTCAAGAGTTAGGTTAGTACGCACGCGCTTTTCACCGTCTTCTTGCATTTGCTCACGAAGTGCTTTTTCATCCTGACCAGAGAACTGGTAGTACATTTCAAGGTTCATACCTTGTTGTTGAAGACGCTGTTCAAATTCTTGAAGCATGCGGTCAACTTCTGCATCTACCATAGCGGATGGAAGGTCAATCTCGCTGTTTTCAGTAGCTTTTTCAATCAACGTGTCTTTCTTTTGAACATCAGCATCTTCTGCTTTTTGTTTCTCAAGATTTTCTTTCGTTGTTTTCTTAAGCTCATCAAGTGATTCTACTTCTTCGTTTACATCTTTAGCGAACTCATCATCAAGCTCAGGAAGTTCTTTACGCTTAATGTCGTGAATTTTAACTTTGAATGTCGCTTCTTGACCAGCAAGATTCTCAGCATGATACTCTTCAGGGAAAGTAACTGTTACTTCCTTCTCAGCACCAGCTTTCTCACCAATTAGTTGCTCTTCAAAGCCAGGAATGAAAGTGTTTGAACCAATTTCTAATGAATAGTTGTCGCCTTGTCCACCTTCAAATGGTTCTTCACCAAGGAAACCTTCGAAGTCGATTACTGCTGTATCGCCTTCTTGAAGTTCTCCATCTTCAACAACAACAAGCTCAGCTTGCTTTTCTTGAAGTGACTTAAGCTCTGCTTCCACTTCTTCATCTGTAACGCTTGTCTCTTGTTCTTCAACTTCAAGACCTTTGTATTCGCCAAGTTTTACTTCAGGCTTAACAGTTACTGTTGCTTTGAAGATCAAGTTTTGACCTTTTTCCATTTGCTCCACGTCTACTTCCGGACGATCAACTGGCTCGATACCAGATTCATCGATAGCTTCTGAATAAGCTTTAGGAAGAATAATATCAAGAGCATCTTGATAAAGAGATTCTACACCAAAACGCTTTTCGAAAAGAGAGCGTGGCATTTTACCTTTACGGAATCCAGGTACATTAACCTGTTTCACGACTTTTTTGAACGCTTCGTCCAGCGCACTATTAACCTCAGTAGCGTCTACTTCTACTGTAAGAACGCCCTGATTACCTTCAAGCTTTTCCCAATTTGCAGTCATTTACACATTACCTCCAACAATAAATATATTTCCACTAATCGAGCGTTTAAAAAAGATGACGCCTTTTGGAGTATAAAAGCGTCTGCTGTCTTTTAAACGGTCTCTTTTACTAGTAAATATGGGTTTGCAACCATTTTATTATAACATAGAACAGTTACTTTTCAACACATACGGTATGATTGTAAACCGCGTAACCATAGTACAGCTTACCTATGTTCCCGAATGATCGCAAGGCAAAACATTCTATTTCCATGTATTTCTACTCAAACGGGCGATAAAATGGCTGATTTTCAATGTTCATGATCCGATTTGCAGCCACCTCAAATTCTGAAGACTTAACTTCATAATAATCGCTAAGCTCCTCATTTAACAAGTCTTCACCATTCATTTCAGAAGCCACTTTATGAACAGCTGCCGCCCAAACAGCACTGTTCGATGGTTCGGCTTCAAATGGCGAAATGGCGAACAAATAATGCCACCAAATTTGCATACACATCTCAAAAAGAGCTGGGTTTTTCTGTTCCACCACATGAGAAAGTTTCGATTTAACGCTTAAAGAAAAGTCCTGCAGAAAAATATCCTTCAATTCGGAAGGATTTACAGTAATCTCTCTTCCAAACTTATGTACGATAACTTCTTGATTCAACTCTTTTTCTCTTAAAACCTGTAACACCAGGCTTTTAAGGAGGGGATCCTTATCTGTTGCATTTAAATATGTAAGATAAACTGGAATAGACTTTTTCTCATTAACAGCGCTCAGTTTCTGTATAGCCAACCACTGTTTTTCCGTCTTATTGCTTTCTAAATAAGCAATTAGCTTGTCTGCATCTTCCTCTTGGACAGTTTCAAACTCATCGTCAGAATCGATATCATAACTCGTCATTTGCCTGCTGAAATGCAATAGCTGATAGAGCGATTCCGCTATATTTGACGGAAGTTGATTTTCTTGCAATACCGCTTCGATCATCGTAACTACATTCTGATACTTTCCAAGCTGAACTAAAATTGATATGTATACTTGAAAAATGTCGTAATAGTCCCCGATACCCTGCTGCATCATTGTTTCACAGCGTTCAGATGCTTCTTTTAAATCGCCCATTTCAACCAGGCTTAGGACCATTCCAAAATTCCCTTGAGGATGATCTGGTTCGATTTCAAGTAGCTGACTAAAATGTTTATGTGCCTCTTTAATTTCTTTAGCTTTAAGTGCTGCCATTCCTTTTTCGACAAGCTTGCCTGCCACGTTTGGAAAATAAACTATTTTCCTCTCATGCTTTTCTTTATCCATGACGTAATCGCTCCACTCTCTTATATTCTCTATTAAAAGAGTTTACAGCAGGAAAGGCGCAGCTACGATTAGGTATCAGTTTATCAGTATCCACCTGTAAACTCAAGTTGAAGCACGTTACAGGTTCTATTCCCGCTTGTTTATTGTTTAACACGCTCTATTAGTAAAGCGCTACGATAAGTGATTGTTCCCCTGAAAGCAAGTCACAGTACAGCACCGTTTCTGAACGTACTCATTAATGTGTAAGCTATGTTAGGTTATATTGATGAAATGTCGTTTTGGGCTCATTCAAGTGAAACCTTATTTTCACATCGTGAAAATAAGCCAAAAATCAACAACGTTCATTCACACAGCTCAAAGTATAAAAAAAAAGCCATCTTATCACAATGATAAATGCCTTTACGTTATAGATATGGTGTCCCAGGAGAGATTCGAACTCCCGACCCACAGCTTAGAAGGCTGTTGCTCTATCCTACTGAGCTACTGGGACATTGTTTAGTTTGTAGCGACATTTATTAATATAACGAATATCAAAAATAATGTCAATAGAAAAACTAGAAAAACACAGCCTTCGCTGTGTTTTTTCTTAAGTGAGAGAAAATATTTTTGAAAGATCTTCTACTATTTCCCCAGTTTCATCACGATACGTCACGCTAACATCATTTTCAGACCATTCTACAATCGCATAAGTTTGAATCGGCGGTTTTCTCGGAAGTTTGACACTACCAGGATTAAGAAACAGTGTTCCTTCCTCATATACAGATAGGACCTCATGAGAATGACCAAAACAAACAAGATCCGCTTGTACTTCTTCAGCTTTATACTGCAATTTCATTAACGTCATTTTCACATTATATAAATGTCCATGGGTCGTAAAAACAGTTTTGTCCCCTACTTTATCGACCGATTCATCTGGATAACGATGGTCGTAATCACAGTTTCCACTCACTCTCACCTGAAAAGGTAGCATTTCAGATGCATCATAATCAAATTCTGAATCTCCACAGTGGATCATACATTCGACTTCATTTTGATGTCTCTCTACAAGATTCTGCAATTCTTCCTTAGAACTATGATTATCACTTACAACTAGAACTTTCATCTCACGTCACCTCTTCAATTTAGAGTCGAGTCATGAATGCTATTAATGTTAACTCAGGCAAAGAAGCCGTATATTCAACGAGTTCAAATCATTAGTTATCCATATGTTTTAAAATAAATCCTTAAATCCCTTTTCTAAACGATCAAGAGCTTGTCCTCTATGTGAGATAGCATTTTTTTCTTCAGGAGAAAGTTCAGCCATCGTTTTACCGTATGAAGGCAGGTAGAAAATCGGATCATATCCGAACCCGTAGTTTCCAGAACGTTCAAAAGCAATTGTCCCATTGCATGAACCCGAAAAAACTTCCGTGTTTTGACCAGGGATGGCGACCGCTAGAATACATTGAAAAGAAGCTCCACGATCTTCTTCAGGTACATTCTTCATTTCTTCGAGAACTTTGTCCATGTTTGCTTCATCATTTTTATCGAGTCCTGCATATCTAGCCGAATAAACCCCGGGATCACCATCAAGTGCATCTATGACAAGCCCAGAATCATCCGCAATAACCGGTTGGTTTGTTAATTTCATAATGGCTTCGGCTTTTAGTACGGCATTCTCCGCAAAAGTATGACCAGTTTCTGCCACGTCAGGCGCGTCTTCGAGATCCAATAAAGAAACTACAGTAAGCTCTTCTGACTCGAACCTTCTCTTAAATTCCCTTACTTTACCTTCATTCTTTGATGCAATAAGAAGTTTACGCATCGTCCGTAGATTCCTCCTTTATTTTTGAAGCAAACTCACCGATCACTTCTGTTTGCTTCTGAATCAATTTCTCAACACCATCTTTACCTAGCGCAAGCATTTCATTTAATTGATTCATATTAAACGTTGCTTCTTCACCTGTTCCCTGTAGTTCCACGAATTCCCCACTACCAGTCATAACAATATTCATATCCACATGAGCTGAGGAATCTTCCTTATAGCAAAGGTCCAATAAAGCCGTTCCACCTTGATCAATTCCTACCGAAGTGGCTGCAAGAAAATCAGTTAATGGCATTTTCTTAATTTGCTTTCGATTCATACCTTTTTCTACAGCCAGTGCAAGTGCTACAAATGCGCCAGTAATAGAAGCAGTTCGAGTGCCGCCATCTGCCTGAATCACATCACAATCAATCCAAATCGTGCGTTCTCCAAGCGCTTCAAGGTCAACTACCGTACGAAGTGCTCTTCCAATTAGACGCTGAATCTCCATTGTGCGACCAGCAACTTTTCCTTTACTTGATTCACGAATGTTTCTTTGTTCAGTAGCTCTTGGCAACATAGCATACTCGGCTGCAATCCACCCTTTCCCCTGTCCTCGCATAAAAGGTGGTACGCGATCCTCTATTGATGCAGAGCAAATCACTTTTGTATCTCCTACAGTAATTAATACAGAACCTTCCGGATGCTTTATATAATCTCTTTCAATATGTATCGCTCTAAGCTCATCTTCCTTACGTCCATCAATTCTCATACTCTTCCTCCTGTTCCCCATCTCTTTCATTACTAAATCATAACCATTTAATGAAACTACCTTTTATCTTTTCTAGACTATGTTAATAAACGTTACTGAATTTTAGATGACCCATGAATTTAAACGTAATAAGCCTAACTAACCTTCATTTAAATAGAAAAAGAGGCAGTACACCTGCCTCTTAATCGTATCATATTCTATTTTAAAAACCCACTTTGTTAACGTCTACTGGCCTTGAAACTGGTTCTGACAAAGCATTACCAGCTTCATCAATGACTTCTGGGTGACCATCAACAGTAATAGCTACTTCACTAATGCTTTCCTTCTCGGTTAACGAAAGAACCAGACTATTTATAATATCTTTCTGAATAACCATCTCTTCTGATCCAGTTAAGATCGCTTCATTAAAATCTAGCGTTAATAAACCATCTTCCTCTTTAGCCTTCAATAATTTTACGTCTTTAGATAGTTGACTAAATAAGCCGGAATGAACTGCCGGTCCTTCCATTAGTCCTTTCAATACGCCTCGCACATCATCCGAGACGCCTTCCATCCGTTTTGTAACTGGGACGTAGTATGCATAGTCTTCACTTTGAGCCATGAAATAGACGGTTACATCTTCGCTATTGGAAACATCAACCACATTACCCATCTCATGGTTAATCCCATTTGCCCTGCTAACACTCTCACCGATTGGCGTCCCATTCACAGGCATTTCCTGTTGATCATAGCCATTGATTTGAATTTTCACCTTCTCAATTCCGTCAAATTGAGTTAATGTCCAAGTGACAGCCTCAAGAATTTGTTTCTCATTTTCTGCAGCATAATCTTTAAACTCATTTGAGAAATCCACAACCACCGTTTCATCAACTTGATCAACGCCCTGGATAACAGTTCCAGCAGGCAACACAGCTTTAAAACCGTTAGGAAGCATTTCTGTCACTGGACCATCAACAACAAGGTATTCTAACGCTTGCTTTGCAGCACCTTCTACGGCAGGAAGTTGAACGCTCTGTGGCACAACCATTCCATTGGCATCAAGTAAATAGAGTTGACGAGTCGTCATTCCATTGGCTTCATCAGCCGCCTCTTCACCCGTCGCTTCTTCTACTTCACCTTCTTTTGTAGCACCTGTCTCATTATCCTCCATCTGTTCTCCATCTTTTACATAATCGACTTTAGGAGGATCGATTTCCTTTAATGATTTTTCAAAACCGAAACCGCAACCAGATATTGTTAATATACATGAAAGCAACAATAGCGCGAACCCAATTCCGCGTAAACGCATAGCTATCCCTCCCCGGATGGTTTGTACTACCATTTATACGAGTTATATTTCAATTTATACCTGAGTAATTTGAATAACTTGTTTTATCATTTATTAGGAGAGATACGAGCTTCAAAAATTGGCTACGATATTGAACCTTGGTGATTTCTAGAAATTTTTTGAGAAAGATTAATTTTTTGATAACTAAAAAAACTCTAATCTTTGATAGATTAGAGTTCGATACGTTCAACATTAGCTACAGGATAATCGAGCCAATGGCTCGCAATCCTAGCGAAGTTGTCAATTGATCCAGTTGTAAGAAATGTATGCGATGGACGTTCATCACCTGTATATAAAAGTGAACTGTACTCTAGAATACCACTCACTTCATATGCTGTTTCATCGCCTGAACAAATAATGGCTGTATCGTCTCCCATGACTGATTGAATCACTGATTCTAATAATGGATAATGTGTACATCCTAATATCAGGGTATCGATTCCTTTATTCATCAATGGGGCAAGCGTGCTTCTGACAGTCTGATACGTTTCTTCACTGTTCAGATTTCCGGTTTCGACCAGCGGCACAAAGGGAGGGCACGCAAGACTTTCCACTTTAATATCATTATCAATAGCTTTAAGGGAGTACTCGTAAGCTCGACTTTTTACAGTACCAGTCGTTCCAATTACTCCAATATACTTATTTGTCGTTTCTTTCAAAGCACTTCTTGCTCCAGGGTGAATAACACCTCTTACGGGGATAGATAGTTCATCTTGAATCTCTTTAAGAACGACAGCGGTCGCAGTATTACAAGCAATAATGAGCATTTTAATATGGTATTGCTCTAATAGGTAATTCGTCATTTCCCAGGTGAACTGCCTCACCTCAGAAACCGTTCTTGGCCCATAAGGACATCTTGCTGTATCACCTAAATAAACAATTTCTTCTTTTGGTAGCTGTCGCATAATCTCTCTTGCTACCGTTAGTCCGCCAACACCTGAATCAATAACCCCGATTGGTTTCTTCAAAATATTTCGCCTCTCTACTTACCGGTCCAGTTAGTTCTTTTTCATTTCGTCATAAAGTAAATGCAAACTTTCTTCAAGTGCTTTTACTTGATCCCCCGAGAATTTCTGGGTAATGTTTTCCAAATAGACCTGTCTTTTATGAATCACTTTTTTAATTATTTCATTTCCCTTATCTAATATATGAATTCGTACGACTCGTCGATCGTGTGGGTCTTTCACTCGTTTTACTAGCTCCGTTTTTTCCATACGATCCACGAGATCCGTCGTCGTACTACAGGCAAGATACATTTTATTAGACAGTTCTCCAATAGTTAAATCACCGTATTCAGAAAGCCATTGGAGCGCAAGAAATTGAGGAGGTGTAATGGAAAATTCACTCAAAAGTTCCCGTCCATGTTGTTTAATAATACCAGCAACCATACGAAGTGATTTCTCTATATCAACAATTGACGCTGGTTCTCTTGTTAATTCTTCAGACATCTAGTCTCCCCCTTATAATATCTTACATTCTATTTTGATTGTAACCGATATGAATTGCAAGAGATGACTCCTTCTAACTTCTTATTCATATGCCCATGTATAAGAAGTAGCGTAAAAAACTTACCGAATTCATCATTGCCCAAAAACGAATCATGAACATATGTAAATAAAAAAAGAAGAGCTATAGTTTCCTATAGCTCTTCCGTTGCGAAATGTTCTTGTACATAGGCAACCACTTCTTCATTTGTTGCAAGTGAAAGAATGTGATCGATATGAGAAGAAATCTCTTCTTTAGATAGCTTCGTCATTTGACTTCTAGCAGGCAAAATCGAAGTAGCACTCATGCTGAATTCATCGAGTCCAAGACCAAGAAGGATTGGGATCGCAATCTGATCTCCCGCCATTTCACCACACATACCAGCCCACTTGCCTTCTTTATGAGCTGCATCAATGACCATTTTAACAAGTCTAAGAATTGCAGGATTATATGGTTGGTAAAGGTAAGATACCTTTTGATTCATACGATCAGCAGCCATCGTATATTGAATAAGATCGTTAGTTCCAACACTAAAGAAATCAACTTCTTTAGCAAAAACGTCAGCCATTGCCGCCGTTGCTGGAATTTCAACCATCATACCAATTTCAATATCTTCTGATACCTGAATACCTTCCCCGATTAGCTCCTCTTTAACAGAAAGAAGCATCTCTTTAGCCTGACGGAATTCACCGACAGTTGCAATCATAGGAAACATTACTTTTAAGTTACCGAATACGCTAGCGCGAAGAAGTGCACGCAGTTGAGTACGGAAAATTTCCGTCTCTTCAAGGCAAAGGCGAATCGCACGGAACCCAAGGAACGGATTCATTTCTTTCGGAAGATTTAAGTAAGGTAGCTCTTTATCTCCACCGATATCAAGTGTACGGATTACGACAGGCTTACCATCCATTTTTTCAAGAACTTCTTTGTAAGCCTTGAACTGCTCTTCTTCTGAAGGCAATTCGTTACGGCCCATATATAGAAATTCAGTACGGTATAGGCCGACGCCTTCTCCACCGTTTTCAAGGACACCTTTTACGTCTTCAGGAGTACCGATGTTTGCTGCAAGCTCAACATGTTTCTCATCTTTCGTTGTTGTTGGCTCATTTACAAGCTTCGCCCACTCTTGTTTTTTAGCTTCAAAGTGTTCCTTTTTCTTTGTATATTCCGCAATTTCTTCTTCAGAAGGATCAACAATCACATTACCATCGATACCATCAATGATAACTAATTTACCTTCCACATCTTCAGAAGTAATAGTTTTCGTTCCAACGACAGCTGGAATTTCCATTGAACGAGCCATGATAGCAGAGTGAGATGTTCTACCACCAATATCCGTCGCAAACCCTTTAACAAACTGCTTATTTAATTGAGCAGTGTCAGAAGGAGTGAGATCTTCAGCTAGAACAATAACTTCATCGGTGATTGCACCTGGAGATGTAAACGTAACGCCAAGTAAATGAGCCAGTACACGTTTAGATACGTCTCGAATATCAGCAGCACGTTCTTTCATGTACTCATTATCCATGTTCTCAAACATGCTAATAAACATATTCGAAACTTCACTCATTGCACTTTCAGCATTTACTTTTTCATTATTAACTTTATCTTTCACTGCATTCAACAACTCTGGATCAGATAAAACGAGAAGATGAGCAGCAAAAATCGCTGCTTTATCTTCTCCGAGCTGTTCATTGGCGTGATTCTTAATGACTTCTAGTTCTTCTTTAGCACGATGAACGGCCGCTTCAAAACGTTCAATTTCAGCACCAGCATCAGTAATTGATTTTTGTTCAATTTCAAGTGCCGGATTTTCAAGTACGAACGCTTTAGCAATAGCAATTCCCGCAGAAGCGCCAATTCCAGTCAGTTGGTTAGACATTACTTGCCTAGACCTTCATTTTCCATAACTTCAGTTAGTCCTGCAATCGCATCGTCAGCATCTGATCCTTCTGCTTTGATAGTGATTTCAGAATTTTGTTGGATACCAAGGCTCATAACACCCATGATGGATTTCAAGTTTACAGACTTCCCGTTGTAATCAAGCGTTACGTCAGAGCTGTATTGACCTGCTTTGTTTACTAGTGCTGTCGCTGGGCGTGCGTGGATTCCTGATTCGCTTGTTACTGTGAAATTTTTCTCTGCCATTTTCAATTCCCTCTTTCAAATGTTATATTTTTTATTTTGATATTGTAATAATATCTTTGTCTTCCCGAGAAACAGTTCCTTCTTTCGAAAGATCAATTGTTTCTCCCTCTTCAAGGTTAGTAAATACAATAGGTGTAATAGTTGATGTTGCATTCTCTTTAATAAATGAGAGATCAACCTTCATAAGCTTCTGTCCTTGCTTAATCTCATCGCCTTCGCTAATGAATACTTCAAAACCTTCACCTTTGAGGTTAACCGTATCAATTCCAACGTGAATTAGAATCTCACGTCCATTAACAGACTCAATACCAATTGCATGCTTCGTTGGGAACACATTCATTATTTTGCCATCAACCGGTGCGACAATCAAGCCATCAGTTGGTTCAATCGCAAAACCGTCTCCCATCATCTTACCAGAAAAGACCTGATCAGGCACTTCCGTGATTGGCATAATCTTACCCTCTAGAGGAGAAATAAGATGATCAGAACCCTTCACTCCAGAAGCTTGCTCACTCTTTTCTTCTTTTTTCTCATCTTGAAGTGGCTTTGGTGTCTTTCCACTCATGATATCTCTGATCTGTCCTTTCAAACCATCGGACTGAGTTCCAAAAATAGCCTGAATGTTATTTCCTACTTCCATAACACCTGATGCACCAAGACGTTTCAAACGCTTCTTATCCACTTCGCCTTTATCTGAAACAGAAACACGAAGTCGTGTAATACAAGCATCAAGACTTGTAATATTGCTTTCACCGCCAAGAGCTTGAAGCACATTGTAAGCAAGCGCTGTATTGTCTTGACCATCGTCAGCAATTTCATCCTCTTCATCTTCTTCTCGTCCAGGAGTCATTAAGTTAAACTTACGAATCGCAAAACGGAAGCCGAAGTAATAGATTAATGCGAATACTAACCCTACTGGAATAACAAGCCACCAGGCAGTTCTACCTTGAAGTACTCCGAATAGAAGGAAATCAATGACACCACCAGAGAAAGTCATACCAATTTTAACATCAAGTAAAGCCATTGTCATAAAAGAAAGACCTGCAAAAATCGCATGAATTCCAAAAAGGACTGGAGCTACGAATAAGAAAGAAAATTCAAGCGGCTCAGTTATCCCTGTTAAGAAAGAAGTAAGTGCAGCAGAGCCCATGATTCCTGCTACAACCGCTTTCTTTTCTGGTCTAGCTTCATGATACATAGCAAGCGCTGCTGCAGGAAGACCAAACATCATAAACGGGAATTTACCAGTCATGAATGTACCAGCAGTTAACTCAGCACCATCTTTCAACTGTTCGAAGAAAATCTTTTGATCTCCTCGAATGATTTCACCTGCAGCATTTGTATATTGTCCAAACTCAAACCAGAATGGTGAGTAGAAAATATGGTGCAGTCCGAATGGAATTAACGAACGTTCAATAACACCGAATACAAATGCAGCAAGTGCTGGATTAGCATCAAGCATGTTGTGTGAAAAAGCATTTAGGCCAGATTGTACAGGTGGCCAAACGAAAATCATAATTACACCAAGAATCAAAGCTGAAACCGCCGTAGCGATTGGAACAAATCGTTTCCCAGCAAAGAAACCAAGATATTGAGGAAGTTGAATATTATAATACCGTTTATACATATAGGAGGCAAGAATACCGACTATAATTCCTCCGAAAACCCCTGTTTGTAATGTAGGTATACCCAGCACATTAGCATATGATGCGCTTTCAGCAACTTGATCAGCTGATACGCCTTCAAGTACACCCATTGTAATATTCATAACAAGGAAACCTACAATTGCAGCAATACCCGCAACGCCGTCTCCATCAGATAAACCAATTGCTACCCCAACCGCAAATAGTAGTGCAAGGTTAGCAAATACTATCCCACCAGACTCCTCCATGACAGTAGCAAGAAGCTGGAACCATTCAGCTGACAAGAACGGTAGTTTTTCAAGTAAAGTTGGATTTTGAAATGCATTACCAAAACCTAGCAATAGTCCAGCAGCAGGTAAAATTGCAACTGGAAGCATTAGCGCTTTACCAACGCGCTGTAAAACCCCGAAAGCCTGTTTAAACATGTGTTTTCCTCCTTTTATTTTTCCCCCAAAAAATTTGAATATAAAAAAGGCATGAGTGGACGGTATGACAACTCAATCAGGATATACTATACCCCAATCAGTTTTTGTCATTCCGGCTTCACTCATGCCTGATCGTATCAGTAACACGTTACCGTTAAGTATGAAATTATTTAGGAGAAAGCCTTTGCAAGTGCATCGTTAAGTAGACCGCTTCTGCATCAGGAAAATTCGTACGAAGTTCCTTCTGCATAATTTTAATCAACTTCCATGACAGATTATAGCACACTGGATATTCTTCTTTCAACACTTTTTCTAATCGTTCATGCGCTTCCACGGGTTGATTTAACTCACTACGTTCAATCGCATGTCTCAGATGACGTACAAGACGCAAATAATCAATTCCTGTCCGACTAATTTCAATTCGAAGAGATTCTTCAATGACTTTAACGAGTTGACTAATTAAAGCCGAATATTTGTTAAGCTTACCTACGCTTCTATTTGTAATAGCACTGTGAATGTGTAACGCAACAAACCCAATCTCTCCATCAGGAAGAGCCACATCAAGCTTATGATTAATTAACTGTATCACTTCTTCAGCAATTGTATACTCTTTTGGATACATTGTTTGCGTTTCGACTAGAAAAGGATTCTTTACATCCAATCCTTGACGAAGGCGTTTAATCGCAAAGGAAAGGTGATCCGTTAAGGAAACGTGGATATGCTCGTCTAACTCCGCATCCAGCTTATCTCCGATCAGCGAAATCGTATCATTCATCATGCCGATAAAAGATTCTGGTACATGTGGAACTAATAACTTATATTGTTCCTGCTCATGCTTATCTATAAGAACAAAATACTTGTCTACTTTGGATTCATCGAGTCTTTCGCCTTGTTTCTGATTGAAGCCAATCCCTTTTCCAGTTAAAACGACTTCATTATTATTCTCCGAAACGGCAATTACGACATTATTATTTAGAATTTTCTTTATTTCAAATTCACCATTCATGTTCAATTTCCCCTCATTAAACCGGTTTCATTTGTGATTATGAACGTACTAATGATAGTAAATAACAGATCGAACGTCAATGAGAAAACGTTCCATTAGGTTGCCCCTTACTCATGTAATATAGTTGATATCATAATCTATTGCTTCATTTATAACAACCCGAAGATATTTTTCTATCTTCCATTCATTTCATATGCCGCTATTTTATTATGTTATTATCAAACAAAAAGAAAATCTACTAAAAAGCTACGCTTGTTTGTATAAGAGTCTCTTCTTCGCTTGAAACCATCTCGGTACATACCTTTTTGTTATTTTAACATACTATTCATTCTTTTTTATTTTATCCTACTCACTTCATTGACCGATCTCTAGGATTTTCTTTTCCTTACTCTTTATCATGAAGTTAAAGTTCCTATCTATCTCATTCTTTCTTTTTCACAGAGTGACATTTAACTCGAATTAAGAAATAATCTAGAATTAACAGTATTAGCTAACTTGACGTTTCACATAAGAAAAAACCGGCTTTTTGAGCCGGCACAGTTATATTTCTAATTCTCCCAGTCGAAGCAATTCAACAACAGCCTGAGAACGCCCCTTTACCCCCAGCTTTTGCATCGTGTTCGAAATATGGTTCCGAACTGTTTTTTCGCTAATAAACAATTCTTCTGCTATTTCTCTTGTCGTTTTGTCTTGAACAAGCAATTCGAAAACTTCTCTTTCTCTTTTGGTTAATAGTGGCTTTGGTCGGTAGTGGTTCCCTTTCAACATTCCACCCTCCTCGATAGGGCAACAAAGCAACTTCGATTGAAATTATATAGTCCTTACAATATATGAATTTCTATCTTACGTGTTACATTAATTCACACATTGCATAAAAACAGTTTAGAGAATTTATTATGACAACCTTCGTTCTTCTTCATCATTTCCTGAGAAATATCGTAATAAGATTTTATTCTTTTCTTAAGACTTGGCTCTTTTAAAGAAGCTGTAGATCTTAGAATCAATTAAGTTCTGTCATGATCAATCGCTTCGCAGAAAAAATCGAGAACCCACGGTATAAGCTAACATAGCTTAAGAATTATCTGAAACTAAAAAAAGACCCCCTTGTAGGGGATCTTTTCCTAGTGATCACTTCCAAAAAAGTTTTTGAACGTTTGAAGTGACGTTGCTCTATTCATTGCAGCAATAGAAGTTGTTAGTGGAATTCCTTTCGGACAAGATTGCACACAGTTCTGTGAGTTACCACAGTTCCCAAGTCCACCCTCTCCCATTAAGCCTTCCAGACGCTCCTCTTTGTTCATCTCACCTGTTGGATGTGAGTTGAATAATCGAACCTGTGAAATAGCAGCTGGTCCAATAAACTCCGAGCGACTATTTACATTCGGACACGCTTCAAGACAAACACCACATGTCATACATTTTGATAGTTCATATGCCCACTGTCGCTTATTCTCAGGCATTCTCGGACCAGGTCCAAGATCATAGGTACCATCGATCGGAATCCATGCTTTCACTTTCTTAAGTGCATCAAACATTCTGCTTCGATCTACAGCAAGATCTCGCACAACCGGGAATGTGGTCATTGGCTCTAAGCGAATTGGTTGCTCAAGTTGATCTAGTAAAGCAGTACAAGATTGACGTGGTTTTCCATTAATGACCATCGAACAAGCTCCGCATACTTCTTCTAGACAACCCATTTCCCAAATAACAGGTGTAGTTTTCTCACCGTTTGCATTAACTGGATTACGACGAATTTCCATTAAAGCAGAAATAACGTTCATATTTTGACGATATGGAATCGTAAACGTTTCTTCATATGAATTAGATTCAGGTCCATCCTGCCTTTTTATCTTAAGTGTGACAGTTTTATTCTCACTCATCATTTATCCCCCGCTTTCTTCTTAGAATAATCGCGTTTACGAGGTGGAATTAATGATGTATCTACTTCTTCATAGTAGAATTCTGGTTTGTTGTTGACTGCATCGTATTTAGCCATTGTTGTTTTAAGAAATTCTTCATCATTACGCTCAGGGAATTCAGGCTTGTAGTGAGCACCGCGACTTTCGTTACGGTTTAAGGCCCCGATTGTAATTACCCGTGCCAACTGAAGCATGTTAGATAATTGTCGAGTAAATGAAGCCCCCTGATTACTCCACTTGGATGTATCATTAATATTGATGTTCTCGTAACGCTCCATCAACTCTTGAATTTTCTCATCTGTTTCCTTTAACTTGTCGTTGTTTCTTACAACCGTTACGTTAGCTGTCATCCATTCGCCAAGCTCTTTATGAATTTGATAAGCATTCTCTGTTCCATTCATCTTCATGATTTCGTCCTGCTTTGCCTGCTCTTCTTGTTGATGCTTTTCAAATAATGAAGAAGAGAGATCCTCAACCGTTGCTTCTAATCCATTAATATAGTCAACCGCATTTGGACCAGCAACCATGCCACCATAAATAGAAGATAATAGCGAGTTTGCTCCAAGACGATTGCCACCGTGTTGAGAATAATCACATTCACCAGCAGCAAATAGCCCAGGAATATTAGTCTGCTGGTTAAAATCAACCCATAAACCACCCATTGAATAGTGTACAGCAGGGAAAATTTTCATAGGGACTTTACGAGGATCGTCACCCATGAATTTCTCATAAATTTCAATAATACCGCCAAGCTTAACATCAAGCTCTTTTGAATCTTTATGTGAGAGGTCAAGGTAAACCATGTTCTCTCCATTAATACCAAGCTTTTGACTAACACACACATCAAAAATTTCTCTCGTAGCAATATCACGCGGTACAAGGTTTCCATATGCTGGGTATTTTTCCTCAAGGAAATACCATGGTTTACCGTCTTTATACGTCCAAACGCGGCCACCTTCGCCACGTGCAGATTCACTCATAAGACGAAGCTTGTCATCACCAGGGATTGCTGTTGGATGAATTTGAATAAATTCCCCATTAGAATAAATAGCCCCTTGCTGATAAAGCGCACCAGCAGCAGAACCTGTATTAATAACAGAGTTTGTACTCTTACCGAAGATAATACCAGGTCCACCAGTCGCCATAATAACCGCATCTGCTTCAAAACTTCTTATTTCAGAAGTTGTTAAGTTTTCACCAACAACTCCTCGGCATACACCTTCATCATCTAAAATAGCGGAGAGAAATTCCCATCCTTCATATTTTGTAACGAGGCCTGCTACTTCATGGCGACGAACTTGCTCATCAAGCGCATATAGAAGCTGTTGCCCGGTTGTTGCACCGGCAAAAGCAGTGCGATGATGTTGTGTTCCACCAAAGCGTCTAAAATCTAGTAGACCTTCTGGTGTTCTGTTAAACATTACGCCCATACGATCCATTAAGTGAATGATACCAGGCGCTGCATCACACATTGCTTTTACTGGAGGTTGATTTGCAAGGAAATCTCCTCCATAAACTGTATCATCAAAGTGCTCCCAAGGAGAATCTCCTTCTCCTTTTGTATTAACAGCCCCGTTAATTCCCCCCTGCGCACATACAGAGTGAGAACGTTTTACCGGAACGATGGAAAGAAGATCTACTTGCATTCCAGCTTCCGCAGCTTTGATGGTAGCCATCAAACCTGCAAGGCCGCCTCCAACTATCACTAATTTACCTTTACTCATAAGAACAGTTCCCCCTTAAATGCTGGCTCTGTCTGAAAGTTATGTATCAGACGTGGTGAAGACAGTTCACTTTCTTAAACGAATGCAAATAATGCGCGCATGCCAACAACTGAAAGTGCAACGAAAATGACCATTGTTACGTATGTCATCGTACGCTGTGATTTTGGTGTTACTGTGAAGCCCCAGCTTACAAAGAAAGACCATAAGCCATTTGCGAAGTGGAAGACAGTACCAAGTACACCAACGATGTAAAAGATCATCATTCCTGGATTAGACAAGATATCAGCCATCATTTGGAAGTTTACTTCTGCTCCCATCGCAGCTTGTATTCTCGTTTGCCAGACGTGCCAAGTTACAAATATTAATACGATAACGCCAGAAATCCGCTGCAAATAAAACATCCAGTTACGTAAATAGCCATATCGACTTACGTTGTTTTTGGATTGAAATGCGATATAAACACCGTAAATCGCATGGAATAAGAGCGGTAAGAAAATGACGAAAATTTCAAGCAAATACCTGTAAGGAAGGCTCTCCATAAAATGAGCTGCGTCATTAAACGCCTCGGGCCCTCTTGTTGCAAAATAGTTAACAGTGAGATGCTGAGTAACATAAAGTCCGAGCGGAATTACTCCTAGAAGCGAATGCAATTTTCGGCTTACAAAGTCTCGACTTGCGGCCATGTTTTGTGTGTCCCCCTTTTAAGTTGTTAAGCTACCATCTGCCAGTGCATTTTTTTCTAATAAAGAAGTCTTTGCATGCACAGAAATCATCGCTTTCTGTCGATTATATTGTGACATACCCATTGTACTCCCATCATTTAGGACCGTCAAGAAAACGTGTACATTTAGATTTTTCAAAATTCCCTTGCAACACCTGCGTATATCTCAATTGAATACGCTTTCTATATATATAAATTCTATCTATGGTGCTATGGAGGATTTGTCGATAAAACGTTATAATTATTTTGTAGAAAAGCTGGGAGGAATTTATGTTTAAGAAGCGCACAAACTCGATTGATTATAGTCATGAAATAGAAACAACTGCTTTTGGATATGAATTTTATAGAGAAGTTCTTATTCCTGAACTTCTTGGTAGTGAACAGCCGGCTGTTTTATATTGGACTGGAAAAGAAATGGCTAGGCAATTCCCGCTCTCCACTCGAGAAGAGATCGAGGATTTTTTTCAGCGTGCTGGATGGGGTAAATTATCAATTGCACAAGAAAAAAAGAATGAAGTAACGTTTGATCTTCAGTCAGCTCTTATCACTGAGCGAAGAAATACTAGTCGAAATGCTTGTTATCAACTAGAAGCAGGTTTTCTTGCTGAACAATATCAAAATATGCTTCGTTGCATCGCTGAAGCCTATGAAACTGATAAAAAGAATGAAATTCAATTCACAGTAAAATGGGACCCAAAAGATCAGATTGAATAGAAAGGAGACCACATGTGGTCTCCTTTTTGATTACATTTGTTTAACAGGGGTTCTTTCATCTAGTTGAAATTTATCGTGTAGCGACTCAATAGCATAAATCATTTTATCTTCTGGAACGATCGTTGACACTTTGATTTCTGATGTACTCACCATCTTCATTTCTACCCCGTGTTCAGCAAGTACTTCAAACATTTGTGCCGCAACACCAGGGTTAGAAATCATACCTGATCCTACTATGGATACCTTAGCAAGTTCTGATTCGTGATAAATATGTTCGTAGGGAAGTTTCACTTTAATGCGACGGAGCACATCAAGAGTTAATTCAAGAGAGGCTGTTTCAATTGAGAATGAGATACTCGTTGTATTTTTCTCTCCTGTACTTTGAATGATCACATCTACATTAATACCATTTGCCGCAAGAGATGAGAACAAGGAAGGAAGTGTTGTAATCTCATTCGGCAAACCTGAAATTGTTATTTTTGTTACATTACTTTCAAAAGCCAGACCTCTAACCACCAAATTTTGTTCCATTGATACGACCTCCTCAATTAGCGTTCCAGGTTCATTCGTAAAGCTCGAGCGGACCTCAAGCAAGATGTTATAGTTTTTTGCAAACTCAACCGCTCTAGGATGTAAGACACCAGCCCCAAGGTTAGCAAGTTCAAGCATTTCATCATAAGAAATCGTAGAAAGCTTTCTTGCACCTTTCACATATCGAGGATCTGTCGTATACACGCCATCCACATCTGTATATATCTCACAACGATCCGCTTTAAGAGCTGCTGCAATCGCCACAGCTGTTGTATCGGAACCACCACGCCCTAGCGTCGCGATGTCAGACGTATCAGTTAGCCCCTGGAATCCTGCTACTATCACAATTTTCCCTTCAGCAAGGTGTTGATTCATACGTGATGCATCAATATCGAGGATTCTGGCATTGCCGTGAAGCGACTCTGTTTTAATTCCTGCTTGCCAGCCAGTTAATGAAATAGCATCGTACCCTTCTTCATTTAATGCCATCGAAAGAAGCGCTGTTGTTACTTGTTCTCCAGTCGTTAGAAGCATATCAAGCTCTCTTGCAGACGGTGTAGCTGTTATCCCTTTTGATAATCCTAAAAGCTCATCCGTTGTTTTGCCCATCGCTGAAACAACCGCAACAACCTCATCTCCATTATTTACAGCTTCCATAAGCCTTTTGGAAACATTTTTGATTTTCTCTACATCTCCAACAGACGTACCTCCGAATTTCAATACGCGTAGTCCCACTCTCTCCATCCTTTCTTTCATGCAGCTCGTTATCCCTCATAGTGCGTAATCATCGCACGTTACAAACACTCACTAACTAAGAGTCGAAATGGATATTAAAAAACTCGGCCACTCACCAGATTGAAATAGCGATAGCCTTCATTTTTTATACTTTAAACTTGTAAAGCGTTTATTAAAGTATAAAAAAACAACAATGAGAAAAACCTCACTGTTGTTTTCATAACAAATCCAAGAAAACGTCCCTTTGTGAGATAGTTCTCCATCCAATTCCCGGGTAGGTATTGGATGACAGCTCTGCACTTATTCAATACAGATCCAGCTTCAGACGGATAAGCGTCTTTCCACTTCGGCAAATCCCCCTTTCAGCTCCTATCACTGAGTCTTAACACTCTTCAGTAAGCTTACTATTGGTTTTTGCGCCTCTACCATCACTTCAACTTTCGAAGTGTGGAACTATTAAATTTCACTCATTATAACGAACTTACGTGAATGCCGCAACATGTTCTTACAAATTAATTTGATTGACTTTCAAATCGAGCGACTACTTCCTCTGCAACATTCATTGGTAGTCCTGCGTTGTGTAAGTCTTCAACGCTTGCTTCTTTCATCTTTTTGATCGATCCAAAATGATTTAGCAGCTTCTTTTTTCTCTTCTCTCCGATACCGGGAATATCATCAAGACTTGACTTAAGCATCGATTTTCCTCGAAGCTGTCGATGAAACGTAATCGCAAATCGGTGTACTTCATCTTGAATCCTTTGCAACAGGTAGAATTCCTGACTATTTCTTGGTAGATAAACAGCTTCAGGAGGATCACCAATAAGAAGATGAGAGGTTTTATGTTTCTCATCTTTCGTCAGCGAGCAAACCGGTATGTCCAGACCAAGCTCATTCTCGAGCACATCCTGTGACGCCTGTATTTGAGCTATTCCGCCGTCAATAATAATTAAGTCAGGAAGCGGACCATTTTCCTTAAGCATTCTTGAATATCTTCTTCTCACAACCTCTTTCATAGAACCTACATCGTTTGGTCCTTCCACTGTTTTGATTTTGTACTTGCGATACTCATTTTTCTTTGGCTTTCCATCAAGAAAAACAACCATAGCGGATACAGGGTTCGTGCCCTGAATGTTCGAGTTATCAAAAGCTTCAATTCTGAGCGGAGCTTCTATATTAAGCTTTTCTCCCAAGTTTTCAACAGCATCAATCGTTCTTTTCTCGTCGCGTTCAATTAATGAAAATTTCTCATTAATGGCAATGGTCG
This sequence comes from Anaerobacillus sp. QJM3NY_17, assembly GCF_056173665.1. Classification (NCBI taxonomy): domain Bacteria; kingdom Bacillati; phylum Bacillota; class Bacilli; order Caryophanales; family Bacillaceae; genus Anaerobacillus; species Anaerobacillus sp. QJM3NY_17. The sequence goes on from NZ_CM149685.1 coordinate 2,981,389, forward strand.
CATTTTTCATTGTAAGCTCGACAAGCTCTTTTTTCTTGCCTCTTTTTGGCTGGTGAACTGGAATTTGTAGAAGTTCTTCTACCATTTGAGCATTAACCTGCTGAGGAAGCAATACTTCTTTTGGCTTAGGATGATTTTGTTGAAGATAGAACTGACCGATATAAGTTAAGAAATCTTCTTCAGCATCATTATAGAAAGGGAAAAGTGAAACATCTCTCTCAATTAACTTCCCTTGTCGTACAAAGAAAACTTGAACACACATCCATCCTTTGTCGAAACTATATCCAAAAATATCCCGATCAATACCATCGTTAGATTGGATCTTTTGCACTTCCATAACTTTATCAATATGAAACATTAAATCACGAAACTCTTTTGCTCGCTCGAAATCCATATTCTCAGATGCTGTGGTCATCTTTCTTTCTATGTCTTCTTTAACTTCCTGGTGACCTCCGTTTAGAAAACGCGTAATCCCGTCAATCATCTCTTTATTTTGCTCTTTAGAGACGTCGTTGACACATGGAGCCAAACACTGGCCTATATGATAATAAAGACAGACGCGATCAGGCATTTTACGACATTTACGTAAAGGATATAGTCGGTCCAAAAGCTTCTTTGTTGCACTAGCTGCATAAGCATTCGGATATGGACCAAAATACTTACCTTTATCTTTTTTTATTTTACGTGTCGTAATTAAGCGGGGCTGTTCTTCTGCCGTTATTTTTATATAAGGATAGCTTTTATCATCTTTAAGCATCACATTATATTTCGGATCATGTTTTTTGATTAAATTAAGTTCAAGAATAAGAGCTTCAAGATTTGTGGAGGTTACGATATACTCAAAATCACGTATTTCACTTACAAGCCGCTGCGTTTTTCCATCGTGTGATCCACTAAAATAAGATCTGACTCTATTTTTTAGCACCTTTGCCTTCCCAACATAAATAATCGTTCCCTGGCGATCTTTCATTAAATAACACCCGGGCTGGTCAGGAAGGATTGCTAGCTTATTTTTAAGATGTTGTTCCATGCTGCCTCACCTCACTACTCCTTTTCAAGGCGTATCTATATTCCCCTCTCATTGTAACACATTACCTCAATTTTCTATTATCTTAAGAACTCATATAAAACAATGTCATGATAGACAGGATCATACAATGTGGAGGATTGGAATTCTTTGACCTTTTTGATCTGACCATCCATCGATATATTCTGTTTCTTAAATCCATCGAGAACCTGTCCTGTTAAAAATACGCGATGCTCATCATAATATTGAAGATCAGATAGAAAGGTTGAATACGTATAAATTTGTTCGTGTTCAAATGACACCTTGTTATAGGACATTACCCTAGTTTCTTCCCAAGTATACACAATGACCGGCTCGTTAATTTGCTCTACATAATCCATCAATTGATAAACAGCTGCTGGATCGTTTGCTTCTTTCATTGTTGAATAGGAAACAAGTGATTGTATGCTAATCATTACGGCTAAACCAAGCATTATTTTCGTTGAGTTATTACCCTGTCTTCCTAACCCTATCCAGAGAAATCCTAACATTATTATCCCAGGTAGAGGCAGGATATGTCTTGGCTTATCAATGTTTTGTGCCAAAAGGGCCCATAGAAAATAGCTAAATGCCATAGCGACAAATGCCCATCCAAACCATGAAATTTCTCGCAATGTTCTCCCACTATTTTTCACCCCTTGGAAGATCATGAACGTAAAAAAGGTTAGATATAGTAGTAAAATCATTAGCGATTGACCGCTAAGACCTGTCCAAACTATATTATTCAATATCAGATGTGATATTCGTTCCAAAAGTGGGGCTGAGGCTGAAACCGCAGTTCCACCCCACTCTTCAAAGTGACCTTCAGAGAACCCAAAGGCTAGCTGTAAAAATGCAGCTACGCCACCTTCAGAAGCAGCAAGACCCCCTACCCAAATTAATTGAAAGATGACGGCTATACCGACCTGGGTGAGTAAAAATAAACTGTAGGATTTAATGGACTTATGCTGCTTTTTTCTCTGTATTAATAGTAGTAGAAGGCCGACACCAAAAGGTAAATAAGATAAACGAACTCCTAAAAGTAAACTAAACAACAAAGAAGCGACAACGATGCTCGTGAATGAATGTTCGCGATGAAATGCTTTTTGCAAACTCCATAAGTACCACCATAGAATAGCCACCGCTGCCGCCTCGCTCATCGGTTGAATGGTTAACACGTTGACAAATACCATTGATTGAATAAGAGCTACTGATGCCATACTAAGTGTTTTTGAAAGAAAAGAGCGACTAACTGCATATGCTGGATACATAGAAAGCGACATTAATAGTCCATTCCATAACGTTAAAGCCTCAACGGGATTTCCTATCCATTTATTTAACAACATCCCACCTAGAATAAAATAGGGATATCCGGGAAAGTGAGGTTGCATGGCAAATAAATCAAATCGATTTAAAGCTAGTGAGAAATCGACTTGATCCCAAGAACGTGGTAACTCAGTTGCATAGGCGGTTCTCCACCAAATAATCAACAAGATACTGCTCATTGAAATCAGCCAGATGAGTATTTTAATGTTTCTAGCTCGTATAAGGTATCTACCTGATCGATCCAATCCTAATCATCCTTTATAATTCTTGGTATGGGTCATACGTTAATCTATCCTTTTTAAATACCTCCGATGAAAAAAAGTACAAGACGAAGAATTTCGCCTTGCACTTTGGAAATTTATTTAACTGTCGATTGCTTCATTTCGTTTGTCGCTTTAAAAATCGCTTTACTCGGTTCTTTCACTTCTGATTTTACAGGTTCATTCTTTGAGTTCACAAGAAGATAAATCACTGCAAAATAACCAACGTACGCGATGATTTCTTCAATGGAAGGCATTGAAGAGTAACCGAACAACGCTTTAAAGAAAATTCCAATGTCTCCTGAGAGAAGAGGTGCCACACCATGATCACGAACATAATGCGCGTAGTCAATCGGATGTTCTGGCAAGAACCATGTAAGATCGTATACATGAGGCATTACGCTACCAATTAGTTTAATATCCTGCATCATCGAAATTCCCTGTACAAATAAGCCACCGGCAATAAGTACAATAAAGATTCCAGTAATCTTAAAGAACGATTTAAGCGGAATGCGCATCGTGCCCTTAAAGAAAAAGTACGATACAGCGGAAGCAATCAAGATTCCAGTAATCGCTCCCCATCCTTCAAATCCTTTACCAATATCGCCACCAGTAATTGCAGCAAAGAAAAATACGGTTTCTACACCTTCACGAAGGACAACGAGAAAAGAATGAATGACCATGCCTACCACGTTACCCGTTGTAATGTATTCCGTCATTTTCCCTTCTGTCTTTCCTTTAAGATTGCGACTATGTGAAGCCATCCAAAATACCATTTGAGTTAATAATACGGCGGAGATTAGCATAATGGAAATTTTCAGGTAAATCTCGCTTCCCATCGCTGCGAACCCGGTGAAAACAACCTGGAACAACATGGCTACGCCTACACTTGCAACTACAGCAAGCCCAGCACCTAACCAGACATATTTATTATACTGGCATTGTCCCATTCGTTTCATATAGGTAGTTATGATTCCAATTATGAGAAGCGCTTCAAGTACTTCTCTGAACATGATCAGTAATGCCTGAATTTCCATTAAACTTTCCCCTTTCCGTAAACAAAGATTTTAGGAGCGTCGCCGTTTTCTTGTTGTGTAAATTACTACTCCTGCAATCACAACGATGAGAATAATGATTGGCACCCAATTCGATAGCTGACCGAGATCAGTCCAATCCGTTTTTTCACTACCAGCGCTTTCATCCTCTGTTGCACTTTCTCCAAAGTGACCAATTTCAACTGATTTCATATCAAAATGATTTTTTAGTCCATCAAGTATAACTTTCTTACTTTCAGCGTATTCCTCTTCATCTGAATCTTTCTCCCCCACTCCAAAAAGGCCAGGGTTACCAAGCGAATCAAGCAATACCTCAAATTCATTCTTTATCTTTTCATCAAGTTCGGGATTCGTTTGTTTTACCACGGGAGAGAGCGTTTTATATGTGGCATCTGCTTTGCCAACTAGCTTTCTTGTTGTATCATATTCTTCAAAATCTGTTTCAGCGTTTTCAAGTCGACGTGAAATATTTAAGACCAGGACTTGCTGCATATTCGTTATAACAGCTTCCTTGTCTTCGTTGTCTAGCTCCTTTTGAACAGCTTGAACCGCATCTTCACCCATATGTAATTGAATTTCGTCTTTAACGGAAGCAAAAATTTTATTCGCTTCTGCAAAATTCGGAGGAGATTCATTAAGTTTTGCAGACATCTCACTGTATGCTTCAGCTACTTTCTCTTCGGTTGGGTCACCATAAGAGTATGCACTGGCAAGATCAGGAACTGCTAGTATACAAATTAGTGTCATTATTAATGCTGATGACAGAATACGTTTTATCATTTGAAATATCCTCCTCATTGATAATGATAATGATTATCATCATTGAAGTCAATAACAGATCTGCAATTAGTGTGACTTTTCTGCCACCATACTTGTCATGTGTCCAGGCAAGATTTTATGCGCACTATAGTCAATCGATACCTTTTGAACTGGTCGCATCATTTCTTTCAAAATAGCCGGTAAAACAGATGTTAAATACGCTTTAAACTTAATATATGATTCACCAGTAGATCGAACCTGGTACGTAATTGGAACTTCTTTAACTCTAAATCCTTTTCGAACAAGGTTCAATGTAATGACTTGTGCATAGTTGTAGTCATGAATGATTTCTCCATGCTCCATAGCTTGTCTAGAGAAAACTCTCATCCCAGACTGACCATCATAAATCCACCTTTGTAAAAGAAGGGACTGAATAAATGTAAAACAATAATTGCCTAAACGACGATGAAGTCGCATCCCATCAATCGTACCTTTAAAACGAGAACCCATCACATAGTCTGCCTCCCCTTTGAATAGAGGTTCGAGAAGGTCAGCTAATTGCCAGGCAGGGTATTCATTATCCGCGTCAAGCATCACACCTATGTCAGCACCTAATTCTACTGAATAGGAAAGCCCCTTTCGAACTGCGGCACCAAGACCCTGATTGTTATCAAAAGAATAAATATAGTTAGCTCCAGCCTTTTTAGCTACTTCTACTGTCCGATCTGTTGAGCCATCATCGATCACGAGAACGCTCACCTGAACAGAAGGATGAATACTTCTGGGAATTTGCTTAATCACTTCTCCAATGGCATGCTCTTCATTATGCGCGGGTAAAAAAACAATCACATGCTGTTTCATTTGATAATGTCTTCCTTCCTATCCTGAAGCGCTTCTTCTAATATCGCTCCTCTACTATGTGAAGGGATAGGGGCACCTAATAAATGAGCAACGGTTGGCGCTACTGAAGTAAGACTATGCCTTTCTTCTACAATTTTCCCCTTTTCGATAAATGGCCCATTCATAAAGAATGGAACAAATCGTTCTCCTTCATCTAGATGACCATGTCCCCCAATGCCATCTGCTTGTCCATGATCGGCACAAACAATGAGTGTTGTATTTTCCATAAACCCATTCACTTCAAGAAAACCAACGTAATCTTCCACTAATTTATCAGCTTCTTCAATTTTTTGAATGTAATCATCATACAAGACTCCTCTCGCATGACCAGTTTGGTCGGTCCCAATAAGCTGTACAGTGAAAAAGTCAGGGTTTTTATCTAACATAATCTGACGAGCGCCCTCCATAATTTTCGTATCAGCCACATCGTTATTCATAACTGCCGTTACAGTATCTACGTCATCTCCCATAGCGTCAACAAGGTGGGCAATACCGAGTAACCTTCCTGTTTTCCCAACTTTTCTTAACGAATCAAAGATCGTCTCTACTTTCACGCCAAGATTCCAAACCATATTGGACTTAATACCATGCTCAAGAGGATATGTACCTGTCATCATCGAGGAGAAGCAAACAACTGTACGCGCAGGGTATACCGTCTCCATTTGACTGTATTCTGTCCCATTTTTCTTTAATGAATCAAGAAAAGGCGTATTGGCTTCCTGGAATCGTTCTTTTCGCATTCCATCGATTACAATCATAATGACACGCTCATTAGTCGACGTAGGTGGCACAGCTTTCGTATAATCTGATTTAATTGCGGGCTTCCAGTCAAATAAGTAATGGTGAAGAATAAAACTAAATAACCAAATTCCTGCATAAAAGAAAACAAGAGTCGTCCATTCAAAAGTCATTTCATTCTTTACTGAAGAGTCAATAACCATCACCCATAATGGTAGAATTAATAAAAACTTCGGAAGTTGTTCTTGCGCGTTACCACTAGTAGAATCACTATTCTTAAGCACTAACTTCCAAAAACGAGTGAAGTTAAGCCAGCTCGTTCCAATTCGAAGATGGTAATAGAATGTTCCCCAGAAAAAGACAGTAAAGAAAAAATAGAGACCTATACCTAGCATGGCTACTTGAAGTGAAAATGAATCAAAAATCAGCAGGTACCCAATTAGAGGCATCCATAAATAATTTCGTAAAAATAATGGGTAATCATAAACGTAGTAGAGTACTAAAAGAGGCAATACGACGCCTAGTCCAACAAAGAAAGCCCCCCAGAACTCTATAGAAGTCCATTGTGAAATGTAAAATAACAAAATTGTCCCTGTAACAAAGATTGGTGTAAATGGCTTACCTTCATTTAACAGATTCCAGCATCTTGCTGCTATCTTTTCAAAGCCTGACGCTTGTTTCATGATGTTTCTCCTTTCTTATTCATAAACGACTTCAACTCCTGTAATCGAAGAGGATAAAGATAAAACGCCACTAATCCAGCGCCAAAAGAATAAATATACTTAAATGCATGCGTGACAATCGCAATTGAAAGGGCTTCTTCCCATCCGAAACCTACCCGATTAAGTGAAAAGCTCATCACACTTTCGTAAGTCGCAAAGCCACCTGGAGCTAATTGAAAGACACCAGATCCGACTGATAATGATGTAACCCACATGGCATCTGAATATGTAAACAGATGTCCAATAAGACTCGCTACGCTAAATACGACGATTCCTTCAGCTACCCAGCTTATACAAGATAGCGTTAGAACAAGCACCATATGTGGTGAACTTACAAGAGTCTGCATGGTAGTTATCTGCTTATTAAAAAAAGAAGCAGCGTGATGTTTTTTCAGATAGATAATCAACCCACTCACGGTAACACCAAAAATAACAAGCGCTGTTATGAAAAAAGTCAGGTTGATATCAATCCCAATAAGGTCCGCCCCAATAACTGAAAAAACCCCCAACCAGAAGAGATCAATTAACCTGAGAACGAGCACGGATTGAATAGCCATTCCCCATCGCCCTTTTTGTTTCTGCGCAAGCACTCCCATACGCACAGCCTCTCCGCCCTTGAAAGGAAGTAGATGGTTAAAAAAGAGACTATAAAAAACCCCTGCTAAATAAACCCTAATTGATATATTCTTATCAACAAGTAATCGCCAGCACCAACTACGCAGTAAAAAAGAACATGTGTATCCAGTTATCATAGCGATTAACCACCATGGTTCACTTAGCAATTCAGAGGTAAGAGCTAAAAGACTCGACAGATTAAACTCTTGAAAAAGAAGAAATCCAAATGAAATGAATAGGCCAATTCCAAATGACCACTTTAATAAGCGTGATATTTTTTTGCCCATTCGATTGTCCTTCTTAATCCTTCCTCAAACTTCACCTTCGGAGTATATCCCAATTCTTCCCTAGCCTTACTAATACCGCTCCAAGTATGCCTTACATCCCCTGGACGAAATGTTCCATCAAGTATTTTCGCATCAGGAAAATAGACACCAAGCGAAGTAATAAGTTCATTAAGCTGAATCGGCGTACCCGAACCGAGATTATAAATCTCTGATATTCCTTTTTGTTCGAATGCTAATGTTATACCTGTAACAATGTCATCAATATACGTAAAGTCCCTAGACTGGTCACGATCATAAACAATGATTTCCTCCCCCTTTATTAACTTATTAATAAATAGAGGAATCGCCATATCGGGACGGCCCCATGGCCCATACACTGTAAAAAATCGTAAAACCGTTAACTTAAAGCCGTAAAGCGATTGATACGCATGGCAAAAAGATTCTGCTCCAGCTTTAGCAGCTGCATACGGAGACTTCACTTTGCCATTTGCCTCATCTTCTAACACCGGGCCATTCTCACGATTACCGTATACTGATGAAGAAGAACCAAATAAAACATGGGTGACTCCCGCATCACCCGCAGCTTTTAATACATTTACCACTACTTTGATATCTTGATCAATATAGTCATGTGGATGTGTTAATGAATATTGAACTCCTGGAAGTGCAGCAAGATGAACCACCTTATCGTAAGAATGCTCTTTGAAGTGAGCATCCGTTTTTTCATGATCTAATAAATCAAAAACGTGAACTTTAATTGACCCAGCTTTTTTCACTTCTTCTAGATGTTCTTCTTTTCGATTAATATCATAATAGGAAGAGAAATGGTCAATGATTGAGACATCGTGACCATCTGTTAAAAGCGACTTTGCAAGGCTACTTCCTATAAAACCTGCCCCGCCAGTAATGAGTATTTTCATCTCAGGCACTCCTATATTTTTCAGTGTTTCAAATTAATCCGTCCTACAAGAGAAATGGCCGCATTTAGCGGCCATTTCAATCTAAAGCTATTCTACTACACTTTCTAGTTCGGTCAAAATGCGATCACTTAGCTTTTGCACTTCATCTGCATTCTCACTAGCAACTGCATAAAACCAGTTTTGTGCGTCTTCATAGACTGCATCCGTTTCCTCTTCACCGATTGCCTCCATTAATGGCATTTCAATCGCTTTTAAGAATACATTGGCTTCCATTGCAGCTTCTTTACCTTCAGAAAGCTTGTCTTCTTTAGCTAGCTCAGCTACTTTCTCGTGATATCCTTTGATTTTTCCTGTAAACGCTTTTGCGAACAAATCGTTTACTTCATCAGCTTTGATTGCCTCTGGATCGTTACTTATATCGAATAATTCACTTAACTTCTCAGCCGCTTCTTCATCGCCGCCTGAGAGTGATCCTTTTATTGCTTGATAAAAACCGAGAGCTTCTGTTTGCATCACTTGTAACTCATCTGTTTCACCAGTCTTTACCGCTTCTTCAATCTTTTCTGCATAGGAATTAGAAGCTAAGTAGTAGCTCTTATAAATGGACTTATCCGTTACTTGCTTCGTCACAGCAAAATCTTCCATATTCCCTTCAGAAAGCGCCTGTTCCTGCGCTGATAGGCCATTGTTAATATTCTCAACAATACTTGAATCTCCATCAAGTTCATAGTAGGAGTCGCGTTTTTCGGCTGTAGGAACAAATACTTTTTCTGCTAGTAACTGTATTTCTTCAAAATGAAGCATAGCCTCATCTTCTTTGTTAGCATCTTTCGCATCAATCACTGCCTGTTGAAGGGATTTTTGCTTTTGATAAAAGTATGACTGTGTCCCTTTATCAATGATCTGACGAGCTACATTCTTATCAAGCTCTCCAGATTTTCCAGCTTGAATTCCAGTAGAGATAAATGTATCAAACTCATTATCAATTTCATTCACAGCGCTCTTTAAGTCACTAGTGTAGGTAGTTTCAACTAACTCCCAATCTACTTCTTGATCTTCCTTCATTTTGTTTAGTTCATTAGTAATCGTCTGATAAGCTTCTACTTGTTTCGTAGTAGCAGCGCTTTCAATTGACATCTCACTAGACTTATCATCAGAATTCGTTTGTTCTTGCTTAGAACTGTTATTTTCTGTGTTTGTAGCATTTTCAGAATCATTACCACAAGCAGCAAGAACCGTAGCTGCAAGCGTAATAGAAGTGAATAGCATAGCCGATTTCTTCAATTATGTAAAACTCCTTTTCGTCAGGTCTTATATCCATGATGATTATATCGAGAACGATTATCAGTGTCAATACCGTTTCATTTGAAGATAACAAAAAAAAAACACCCTGATCCTAAAACAGATCAGGGTGTTTGAAACTTAACTAATTATTGATGCTTAGAAAGCGTCTGTGCAAGTGCTTCTTTTGGTTGGAAGCCGACAACCTGGTCAACTACCTCACCATTTTTGAATACAAGTAGTGTTGGGATACTCATTACCCCAAATTTACTTGCTGTTTCCTGATTTTCGTCAACGTCAAGCTTTACAACTTTTACGTCGCTCATCTCAGAATCAAGCTCTTCTAGTACTGGAGCAATCATTTTACAAGGACCACACCATGGTGCCCAGAAGTCTGCAAGAACGAGACCTTCACTTGTTTCTTGTGCGAAACTTTGATCTGTTGCGTGTACGATAGCCATACTGTATCTTCCTCCTTAAACATTATCACTTGAGTTTACCAGGTTAAGGCCGGTTGCCTCAGTGTGCTCTGCCAATTTGATTTCATATCAATAGGCACAAAATGAGTATATCATTAATACTCTTTCTGATTCCATTCTTTTGACTTAATTTCATTGTTCCCTATCTCTTCATTAATAAAACGAGCCTGAAATAATGAAATAAGATCGTAATAATCTCTATACAAAAAGCGAGCTAGATAAGCTCGCTTTTTTTCTTAGCTTGTTTGCAATACTTTCTTAAACTCCTGTGTAAGTAATGGTACAACCTCAAAGAGATCACCAACAATACCATAATCTGCAACATTAAAAATGCTTGCTTCAGGGTCTTTATTAATTGCTACTATCACTTTCGAGTTAGACATTCCTGCTAAGTGTTGAATAGCACCAGAAATACCGCAAGCAATATAGAGGTCAGGTGTAACTACTTTCCCTGTTTGCCCAATCTGAAGGGAGTAATCACAATAGTCAGCGTCACAAGCACCGCGGGACGCGCCTACAGCAGCACCGAGAAGATCCGCAAGTTCTTGAAGTGGTTCAAATCCTTCTTCACTTTTAACGCCTCGGCCGCCGGCTACAATCACTTTTGCTTCTGAAAGGTCAACACCTGATGTAGATTTACGGACCACTTCTTTCACGATCGTACGAAGGTCCTTTATTTCTACGGTTTCTTCAAAGACTTCACCAGAGCGTGATTCATCGATTTCAAGAGCAGAAATATTATTTGGACGAATCGTTGCAAGAACAACGCCTTCTTTTACTTTTTTCTTCTCAAAAGCTTTACCAGAGTAAATTGGACGTGTAAATACGACATCTTCACCATCAAGTTCAATACCCGTAGCATCGGAGACAAGTCCAGCGTCAAGCTTACTTGCAAGACGTGGTGCTAGATCTTTGCCCATTGACGTATGGGGCATTAAAATAGCATCCGGATCGACGCTCTGAACGATTTGCAAAAATGCCTGACCATATCCATCACTTGTATAGTTTTTAAGCTTTTCATCTTCTACTTTAATCACACGGTCTGCTCCGTAGTGAAATAGTTGGTCTGTTAAAGAACTAATACTTTCACCAGCAATTGCTGCAATCACTTCACCACCGGCTGCGATTTCTTTCCCAGCACCAATTGCTTCAAATGATACATTTCGTAATTCATTGTCACGAGCTTCTGCGAATACAAGTACTTTTTTGGCCATGTTGATTCCCTCCTATATAACTTTCGCTTCCTGGCGAAGTAATTTCACTAATTCTTCCACTTGATCTCCAATTTCACCTTCAAGTACTTTGCCAGCTTCTTTCTTTGGTGGCAAATAAACTTCAATTGTTTCCGTTTTAGCTTCGATCTCGTCTTCATCTATATCAAGATCGTCGTAGTCTATTTCTTCAAGTGGCTTTTTCTTAGCCTTCATAATCCCTGGAAGTGATGGATAACGAGGTTCGTTAAGTCCCTGCTGTGCTGTTACAAGTAACGGAAGCTGTGCTTCAACAACTTCCATATCACCTTCAACATCACGTTCCATTGTCGCTGTTGTTCCATCAATATCAAGCTTCGTAATCGTTGTTACGTAAGCGATTCCAAGTTTTTCAGCAAGACGCGGTCCAATCTGACCAGTGCTGTTATCATTAGAAACATTCCCGCCAAGGATAATGTCATATTCCTTATCTTCAAAATAAGCAGCAAGAAGGGCAGTCGTCGTATACTGATCACTCTCATCAATGTCTTCATTGTTAATGAGAACTGCCTTGTCTGCGCCCATCGCTAGAGCTGTTCTTAACTCTTTTTCAACTTCTTCGTCACCAATGCTTACAACCGTTACTTCTCCGCCATGATCGTCGCGAAGTTGGATCGCTTCTTCAATGGCATACTCATCGTATGGATTAATAATAAATTCAACGCCTTCTTCACTAATTCTCCCATTTTCAATTACGATTTTTTCTTCAGTATCAAACGTTCTTTTCATAATGACATAAATGTTCATATCTTTATCCCTCCCTGAAATAGTTCACCTTATTTATCTTGAAAGTTTGGCTGACGCTTCTCGATGAAGGCTCGAATGCCTTCTTGACCATCTTCTGAAGCAAATGCCTTTCCAAAATACTCTTTTTCTTTTTGAACGCCTTCATCAAACTTTTCTGATTTAGAATAAGTAAGAAGTTTAAGTGCATAACCAACTGCCACAGAGCTCTTCATAGCAATCTTCTCAGCAAGCTCTTTCGCTTTCGGAAGAAGCTCTTCTTCGCTATACATCTGATTCGCTAAACCAGTTGCAACAGCTTCACGTCCTGAGATTGGCTCGCTCGTCAGCAGCATCTCTGTTGCTTTTGCTTTTCCCACTAATGCTGGCAACCTTTGAGTACCTGCAAATCCCGGTACTAAACCCAGCTGTAGTTCGGGAAGACCTAGCTTTGCATCTTCAGTTACAAGACGAATATGACATGCCATTGCAAGTTCTAGTCCACCACCAAGCGCAGCACCATGAATAGCAGCGATGATCGGTTTTGGGAACGCTTCCATTTTGTCGAATAATTGTTGACCGTAGCTCCCCAAATCAGCAAATCCCTCTTCAGTGCTAACCGTTGTAAACTCTTTAATATCAGCTCCTGCTGAGAAAAACCTTCCTTCTCCAGAGAGCAATATAACCTTTGTTGCTGGATCGTTTTCAATTTGAGTGAATGCTTCTGACAATTCTCGCAATACGTCCGATGCCACTGCATTAGCTGGTGGACGGTTCAGCGTAATTTGTGCCACTTTGTTTTCAGTTGAAATGTTAATGAATTCCACTTCTCCACTCCTCTCAAAACTTTGTGACCCCAGTCAAAGCCGGGGTCTCTATTTATTTGCTTAAGCCATTGATCAAAAGATTATGAAGTGGCTTAGCAAGTGGTTCTAATTCAAATTTGTGGTCTTTCATAACCCAATTCGTTACGGTTTCATCGAGTGTCCCAAAGATCATTTGTCTTGCGAGACGAATATCTAGTTCCTCAATAAACAATCCTGATTTAATTCCCTCATGCAATATGTGATCAACGAGCGTAAGGTATTTCTTAAGTACTTCGCCAATTTGTGCTCGAAGGGCTTTATTTGTTTGTCTTAGTTCCAATTGCGTGACGATAGCAAGCTCATGATCAGAACCTAGATGTTTAAAGTGCATATCAATAAGCGTGAACAATTTATCCATTGCATTATCTTTCTTTACAATTTGTTCCTCTGTCTTATCGATAAAACTTCCCATTTTTTTCTGAAACAACGAAATTAACAAATCCTCTTTATTCTTAAAATAAAGGTAGATCGTACCGTCTGCCACGCCTGCTTCACGCGCAATTTTGGATACTTGCGCTTGATGATAACCATTTTGAGCAATGACAACAACAGCCGCATCAATGATTTTGTCGTATTTCGGACCCCTTTTTTTCCCCTTTTCAACCATATGAAGCTCTCCCTTATACTTTATCCGGCACTCATTCAAAATGAATGAGCATTCATTCATAATCTTATTGTAGCGATACGACTATGCTATTGTCAACATAAGATTTCTGAACGAGCGCTCGGTTGGAATCGAGAGTTATTTTGCAAATTCATCATATCATAATAAGCAGAAATGTGCGAATCTTTACGGAATTTTAATTGGAATTTTTTATTTAATACGTATTGATTTAACTGAAACCAAAAAACAAAACCAATCGCTACATCGATTGGTTTTGTTTAACTTTCTCTTCGTCGACTAGAACACGACGTAGAATTTTACCAACGGTTGTTTTAGGAAGTTCCTCCCGAAATTCATATAATCGAGGTACCTTATAAGCAGCAAGGTAACGTCGACAATGTTGATCTAAATCATCTTCTGTTATTTCAACGTTACTTTTTAGCACAACGAATGCTTTCACTGTTTCTCCTCTATAAGCATCAGGTACACCAATAATAACGGCTTCTTGAACTGCTGGGTGTTCATATAAAACTTCTTCAACTTCGCGTGGATAAATGTTATATCCGCCTGCTATAATCATATCCTTTTTCCGATCAACGACATAAAAGTAGCCCTTCTCATCTCGGTAAGCCATGTCACCAGTATAAAGCCAGTCATCCTTCAATACGGCAGCGGTTTCATCTGGTAGATTCCAATACCCCTTCATCACCTGAGGACCTTTTACAATTAATTCGCCGATTTCCTTCACTTCAGCTTCTTCATTTGCAGCGTTCACAATTTTTGCATCTGTGTCTGGCCAAGGTAAACCGATACTACCAACGACAGTACCATCTGATAAAGGATTGGAATGGGTTACAGGAGATGACTCAGTTAAACCATAACCTTCCACTAAACGACCGCTAATCTTCTCTTGAAATTTTTGTTGGATTTCAATTGGAAGTGGAGCTGAACCGCTAATACAAGCCTTAATAGACGAGAGATCATAGCGATCGATATTCGGATCATTCAATAAAGAGATATAAATAGTTGGTGCACCTGGAAATAAGGTTGGCTTTTGTTTTTGAATCGTTTTCAATGTATCTTTAGGTTCAAACTTTGGAAGTATGATCATTTTGGCAGCATACATAATCGATAAGTTCATCACACAAGTCATTCCGTAAACATGGAAAAAAGGGAGAATTCCCATCACACTCTCTTCGCCATATTTAGCATCACGAATCCAGTTCTTACATTGCATCGTATTAACAACGAGGTTATAGTGTGTCAGCATAACTCCTTTTGCGAGACCTGTAGTTCCCCCAGTGTATTGAAGAAGAGCCAAATCTTCTTTGGAATCCACATTAACATGTATATCATCGTTACTACCGTTTGCCACCCATTGCAAAAAGCTATGAATTTGGTCTGTTGAAGGCATTTCAACAAGTAATCCCTGCTTCTTTTGCTTTTGCACGAGTGGATACAGAACATTTTTAGGAAAAGGTAAATACTCCTGAATCTTCGTTACAACAATGTGCTTTAGTACTGTTTTATCTTTTACTTTTAATACTTTCGGTAAAACAAGATCAAGACAGATCATCATATCCGCCTTAGAATCTCTTAATTGATGTTCTAGTTCCCTCTCCATGTATAGTGGATTCGTCTGAACGACCACTCCCCCAGCCATCAATACAGCGTAATAACTAATCACAGCTTGAGGGCAATTAGGAAGCATGATTGATACTCTTCCGCCCTTGCTCAGACCGTGATCCCGCAATGAATTCGCAAGTCGTCTTGAGCGATGAAATAATTCCTGAAATGTAAGTTCTTTTCCCAGAAAGTGAACTGCCTTTTTGTTAGGATGTTTTGTAGCTGCATCAACAAGATACGCATGAAGGGGCTTTTCCTCATACTCTATTGAAGTCGGTACTCCTTCTTGATAATAATCAAACCATTCTTTTGCGCCATTGTTTGTCAATTTTCATCAACCTCCCTTTCACGACTCCTTCCAAACCAAAACTCTCTCTATATGATAATTATAATGAAAACGCTTCAAATATCCTATCTTTTTTTAATTTTTTTGAATACATTGGCATTTTAGGTCGTAAAAAACAGACGAGCATACGACATTATTCTATCCATATTTAGGTTAAGTTGTGATAAGAGCGCACAGAATTTTGAAGAAAAAAAAGAACAGGTAAAGTACCTGCTCTTCTTGAACCATCATACAAAATAAAATAAATAAACAATGCCCGCAATAAAGAATATCCCTGATACAACCATAAGAACTTTCCATAAAGTCTCCATATGTGCTCCCCTTACGAAATTCCTGCCCCTATAACAAAGGACAAACCAATCGAAATAACCATAGAAATGAATCCTACCGCTCGATTGTCTGCTGTAATTTCTTTATCAATCCTAAATTTAGGTGTTAAAAACTCAAAGGTGAAGTAACCAATTAATAGAAGGACAAATCCAAAGACTCCCCACCCCATCATGGTCACTAGTGAATCATTATGCTCAATTGAAAAACGAAAGATATTCGCAATACCAAATATTTTACCTCCAGTAGCCATCGCTACTGCAAGATTACCTTTTTGGATTTCTTCCCAGTTACGATAGGACGTTACAAATTCAAATGCTGAAAGAAACACAATCATACAAACAATCACTACGCTATAATTCGCTGCAGTTTGAAATGCGATACTCTCCCATAATTGATCCATTGTGTAAATTCCTTTCTCTACTTCAATTCAACGACAGTTACACCACCGCCGCCTTCATTCATTCCACCCATGCGAAGATTTTTCACTCGGGAATGACGTTTCAACCATTCATGGACACCTTTTCTAAGTGCACCCGTTCCTTTACCATGAATGATTGAGACCTGGTTATACCCTGCAAGTAAGGCATCGTCGATATAGCGTTCAACTTCCATTTGAGCATCTTCATACCTCTTACCTCGTAAATCAAGTTCAGTTTTCACTCGACTATCACTTCCACGAACTGTCACAAACGGCTTTCGCTCAACGACCGGTTTTGATTTAATCGCTTCAAGATCGTTTGCCTTCACATTCATTTTCATTATCCCAAGTTGAACCTGGTATTCGTTCTTCCCGACTTGCTCAACAATGTGCCCCTTTTGGTTAAAGCTAATCACTTTCACTTCATCACCTGGTTGATATGATTTAGTTTGGGCTTTTTTAGGTTTTGGTTTTGAAGATTTTAATTCGGGTTTGGCATCTTCAAGCTGCTTTTGAGCATCAATCAATTGGTGTTCTTTAACAGATCCGTTTTGGAATGTACGCAGTTCCTGAATGATTTTTTTGGCTTGTTCTTGTGCTTTTTCTACTTCTTCAGCAGCTTTCTGTTCCGCTTCCTCAAAAAGTCGCTCTCGCTGTTTTTCAAATTTCTCAAGCTGCTTTTCCAGGTCATTCTTAAGTGACTCTGCTTCTTTTCTAAGTTCAGACGCTCCTTCTCGATCTAATTCGGCTTGCTTCTGGCTATCTTCAAGCGATGAAATCATCCGATCAACTTTGTTACTTTCGCTTGATATTTGAGATCGTGCATCCTCAATAATATCATCCATCAGCCCGAGGCGTCTTGAAATCTCAAATGCATTACTGCGGCCTGGCACTCCAATTAATAGGCGATACGTTGGGCGTAGTGTCTCAACATCAAATTCTACACTAGCATTCATCACGCCTTCTCGATTATACGCATAGGCTTTTAATTCACTGTAATGTGTCGTCGCAATAACTCTTGATCCACGTTTATATACATAATCAAGTATGGATATGGCAAGTGCAGCACCTTCCTGAGGGTCGGTCCCAGCGCCAAGCTCATCAAAAAGCACAAGACTATTGTGGTCAATGTTCTTGAGAATATGAACGATATTCGTCATATGCGATGAAAAAGTACTTAAGCTTTGCTCGATAGACTGCTCGTCCCCGATGTCTGCAAAGATATTTTGAAAGACCGCCATAGTAGATCCTTCATCAGCTGGTATATGAAGTCCAGATTGAGCCATTAGAGTAAGAAGTCCTGCCGTTTTTAATGTAACTGTTTTCCCGCCTGTGTTTGGTCCAGTAATAACAAGTGACGAATAGTCTTTCCCGAGAAATAGGAAAGAAGGGACGACCTCATCTTGAGGTAGAAGGGGATGTCTCCCCTGTCTTATTTCTAATTCCCCCTCATCATTCATGGAAGGATTCGTTGCTTTTAATTCGTTAGCATATAGGGCACGAGCAAAAATAAAATCAATATCCGCAAGTACATCAACATTATGTCTAAGCGTTTCAGAAGCTTCCGCAACATGTCCAGTCAATTCTGTTAGGATCCGCTCAATCTCAAGTTTTTCCTTAACTTTTACTTCTTTTAGCTGGTTGTTAATTGATACGACCGATTGTGGTTCAATAAACAACGTCGCACCAGAAGAGGATTGGTCGTGGACCATTCCACCAAATGAACCTCTATATTCCTGCTTAACGGGGATAACGTACCGTTCATTCCGAATGGTAATGAGCGCATCTGAAAGCATTTTCCTTGTGCTTGAAGATCGAATGAGACTTTCTAATTTCTCACGAACGCGAGATTCAAAGCTACGAAGCTGGGTTCTAAGTCGACGAAGTGCATCACTTGCAGAATCAAGCAAATCCCCGTCCTCATCTATGCAGGCGTTAATCTCATTCTCCAGCTCATTTTCAGGCATAATTTGACTAACTAAATCTCCGAGAAGAGGAAGCTCTACACCATCTTCAATCATATTATCAAGAAATGTTTTAAATCGACGACCGCCATAAATTGTACTCGAGATGTCGAGTAATTCAGATGGGTTTAGCATCCCTCCAATCTCTGCTCGCTTCACGCTTTGTCTAATATCTCGAATGCCACCAAGCGGAGCTTGACCACGAAGACGGATCACTTTTCTTCCTTCTTCTGTTCCTGCTAACTGTTGGTTAACATCTACTAAAGAATACAAAGGGGTTAACTGTTCTACTTTTTGTTTTCCTAATGAGGATGAAACGTGTTTTCCTAATCGTTCTTTCACTTTATTATATTCGAGTAGCCGTAACACTCTTTTTTGCAATGGTCGTTCCTCCTAATAAAACGGGATTTGTTTATGAGTGACGGTTAAAGAATGCTTCAAGATCTTTAGCCGTAAATGTGTTTAAGACAGTCTCTTTTCGCAGCCAGCCTCTTCTCCCAGCTGCTACGCCGATTTCCATATGCTCAAGCATGTCCATATGGTGAGCATCTGTATTAATCATTATTTTAACATGATTTTCTTGTGCTTTTTGAAGCCATTCCGCTGCAAGATCTAATCGGTTTGGATTTGCATTTAATTCAAGAGCCGTATCCGTTTCTTTCGCAAGCTTTATTAACTTATCATGGCTTAAAGCATACCCTTTCCTTTTTCCAAGTAACCTTCCTGATGGATGAGCAATGAGGTCAACATGGTGACTCCGAAGTGCTGTTTCAAGACGTGCCATTATCGTATCCTCATCTTGGGAAAAGGATGAATGAATTGAAGCAATAACAAAATCCATTTCCGACAGCATCTTATCGTCATAATCAAGTGTTCCATCAGGTAAAATATCCATTTCTACCCCTGCAAATATTCTAAAATCATTCCATTTTTGATTGAGACGATCAATCTCTTCTCTTTGATCTCGTAGCCTTTCTGGTGTCAAGCCATTCGCCACTTTAAGGTACTGAGAGTGATCTGTTATCGCGATATACGAATATCCTTTTGCTCTTGCTCGTTCGGCCATTTCTTCAATCGTATAAGCACCATCACTCCAGGTGGAGTGCATATGTAGATCTCCTTTTATATCGTTCAACTGGACTAATTCAATCTCATCTTTCTCAGCTTCTTCAATTTCACCTTTATCTTCGCGAATTTCAGGCGGAATATAGGCTAAACCAAAATGCTGGTAGAAATCCTTTTCATCTTCAAATGTAAGAACTTCCCCCGTTTCTAAAGACTCTACACCGTACTCACTAATTTTTTCGCCTTTCTTTTTTGCGATTTGCCTCATTTTCACATTATGAGCCTGTGAACCAGTAAAATGATGGAGTGTAGAAGCAAATTCTTCAGGCATTACAATTCTAAAATCTACTGAAACGCCATATTCATCGTCAAGTTCAAGTGTAATCTTCGTCTCTCCCTTTACGACTACTTTAGAAACACCTTCTAATTCAAGTAAGCTCGCTGACACATCAGCAGCAGAAGTTGTCGCTATAATAAAGTCAAGGTCTTTAATCGTTTCCCTTACCCTTCGCAAGCTCCCCGCTCTTGCAAATTTGTCAATGCTCTGGATTTCTTTTAATTGGCTTTCAATGTTTTCAGCAAGTGGTAGCATGTAGGCAATGGATAAGCGTTCAGGTCTTTTACCTGCTTCCTCAATCGCTTCAAGAATTTTATCCTCACTCTTCTTCCCAAAACCAGGGAGTTCTTGAATCTGATGATCTTCACAAGCTGTTTGTAATGTCGCCATATCAATAACATCAAGTTCCTTGTATAGCTTAGCAAGCTTTTTACCACCAAGTCCCGGTAATTTAAGTAACGGCACAAGCCCAGATGGGACTTCCTTCTTTAATGATTCAAGCGTTTCTGATTCTCCTTTTTCGAGGATTTCATTTATTACCGCTGCCGTCCCTTTTCCGATGCCATTTAGCTCAGCAGGATCTTCAATTTGCTCCATACTCCGATCATCTGTTTCGAGTGCTCGGGCAGCTTTACGAAAAGCGGATATTTTAAAAGGGTTTTCCCCTTTCAACTCCATATAAACTGCTATCTCTTCAAGGAAATGAATAACCTGTTTTTTATTCATCTTTTTCTCACCCTTCTTCATAAGATCATTACTACTATCCTATCCATATTCAAACCCAAATCCAATTAATTTATCTTAAAAAAAGCGGGAGCGCTCGATTAGGTCCGACAAGCGCTACCAATTTAACCAATCGTACTTATGCTAATACAAATAAATAACCCTTCTAATTGAAGGGTTATGCTACGTGTGTACTCCAGAGGTCTTTAATTTGTTCTGTCAACACAGGGGTATGCTTGACGATGCTTTCCGCAAGAAACGAATTTGATATGGCTGTTTGAACGGTTTCATTTGGAAGAAGCGCTGCAATAAATAGAAATAAAAACACGATAATGTATACTTCTACAAATCCAAGCACTCCGCCAAGCCATCCATTTACAGTTCTCAATATAGGTAAATCTGCAAGAAAGTCGAGCATAGAACCAACTATTTGCATGATAATTTTGGTACCAAAGAACAATAGCGCAAACGCAATTCCACTATAGTATGTGGCCTCTAAGTTTATAGCGTCAAACACCATTGCCGTTGAAGATGCCTCGTTGCCGAAGGACGGGTATGGAATCCATAGCTTCAAATGTGGAGCGAGATCCTTAAAATACATGTACGCAACAACAAATGAAACGATAAATCCTGCTAAATGAACAACTTGAAGGATCAAGCCTCTTCGAAGTCCAATTAGGAACCCTCCAACTAATATAATAAAAAGAATTAGATCAACCATCTTACGTTATTCCTCTTCTCTCAGTTTTTTCTTTAACTCTTCAAGTTCTTTCTTAATCATCACATAATCATTTACAATATTAACTGCTGTTAGAACAGCAAGTCGCTTCGTATCTAAATAGGTATTCATTCCTTTAATCTCATTCATCTTCTCGTCCACTAAAGTTGAGACTTCACGAATATGTTGATGACTTTTATCACCGATTATTGTATATTGTTCACCATAGATTTCCACGGTTGTACGTATTTTTCCATGACTGTCTGTCACCCCATAAGCCTCCTATCAAGAGAGAGAATCCTATTTTACATCATAGCATGAAAATTGGTATTTTTGAAACACAGCACTCCTGAACCATTCTTGTTCATCTTCAGATTCTGCTATAATAGGATGCAAGCCTAGTTCACAAAAGGAGTTTTGTTATGTCACAGGTTGTTTTAACTGTATCACCTTCCATTATGAATGAAATTAAAAAGAAATACAACAGCCACTTAAGCGATAAACAGCCACCGGGGAGCGTTTTTGTAGCGAAAACTTCTACCTGTACTATTACAGGCTATAAATCTGGAAAAATAATGTTCCAGGGCCCAGGGGCAGAAGGAGAAGCAAGACCATGGCAATCTAGCGGAACAGCGAGTTCTAAAAAGGCAACGAAATCTAAAAAGAAAACAGTGGGCGATCATCAATACTCTCCACCTGGTAATATCTCAACTCTTTCCGCCATCGGAAGTGATGAAGTTGGGACAGGAGATTTCTTTGGTCCAATGACAGTTGTTGCTGCATATGTCGACCAGAAGCAAATTCCACTCTTAAAGGAACTCGGTGTAAGAGATTCTAAAGGAATGAAGGATCCAGAAATTATTGAAATAGCTAGAAATTTGATTAAAACCATTCCTTATAGCCTGCTTATCCTACCAAATGAAAAATACAATACTATGCAGAAAAAGGGAACGAATCAGGGGAAAATGAAGGCTCTACTACATAATCAGGCCATCCAGAATGTGATGCGCAAAGTCCAGGGATATGATGCCATACTCATTGATCAATTCGCTAAACCTGAAGTTTATTTCAACTACCTAAAAGGTCAATCAACAATCGTAAAAGAAAATGTATATTTCGCAACTAAAGCCGAAGAAATTCACCTTGCTGTAGCAGCAGCATCCATTATTGCGAGGTACTCTTTTGTAATGGAAATGGATCGACTTGGAAAAGAATATAATGTAAAGCTTCCAAAAGGGGCTGGACCAGCTGTAGATATAGCAGCTGCAAAGCTTATTCAAAAACATGGAGATCAGATTCTTGGGAATTTAGCTAAGCTACATTTTGCTAATAGCTTAAAAGCTCAAAAAATAGCTGATCAATCACGTCGTTAAAGAAACTCTACGAAAAAAGCTGACTCGAGTGAGTCAGCTTTTTTGATGTTCATTTTATTAATAAAGGTGAGAAGCTTCTAATTGATCTTCTGCTTTCAGCATGACGGAAGTGAAATAGTTAAAGAACATGTCACGATCCACGTCATCTACTACAATCACTTCACGACCTGTTTCATCAAGAACGGTTCTCCCTTGACTTACTCCATCTACTTCAACACGACATTTTACTTTTCTTGAATGGATAAAGGATTTTGGTGTCACAGAAACTGTAGTCAGAACATCCCATAAATAGTAAGTCGAATTGGTCTCAACGTGTACAAGTGGAGGACACATGGCGTAGCATTGTCCAATAAAGTCTACACCAATTTCCTTTCGTTTAGCTGCCCACATGTTTCTTACATCATTGGTTAACGGGACTTGATTCGTGCTTTCAAGTGCGACCATTTCGATCTTAATAGAAGTTTTGAAAACAGTAGATACTGCTTCGGGGTCCCAAAAAGCATTCCATTCTGCTGTACCATCATGTTCTGGTTCTTCCACATTTCCTACTTCTAGGAAAGTGCCACCCATCCATACTAATTTTTCAATACTCTGTTCAATATGTGGAGCTGTTTCTAACGCTCTAGCAAGATCTGTTAATGGTCCAGTAAAAAGAAGAGTTAGCGGTTCAGAGCTTCGTTCAAGAGTATCAATCAGATGCAAATGAGCAGGTAGTTCTGACATAGGTGTATTCACTTTATTTGATTCATTTAGAATAGGTAAAGCATCGACATAAAAAGCATGCATGCGCCAGTCTTTAGGGAATGGATTAATCCCTCTTGAATTAGAAGCTGCAACATTTAATCCAGTGGCTTTTCCAAATCGATCTATTATTTTTCTGCTTGCAGAAACAGCTGGTTCTAGATAACAATCTGCCGGAATAACCGATACGCCAGCAAGCTCGATCTCTTCCATGTTTAATAATAGAAACAGTGATGCTAAATCATCAACGCCACCATCATGATTGAAATATACCTTCTTTTTTTCCATCCTATATCCCCCTGGTGGATAACTCGCATGTCGCTAACCATCGTTTCCTGAAAGTGAACCTTTTCTATTTATAGCGTTGAGGTACGTTTAAGGTCTTCTCAACTTTTTATTCACTCATAGTCCTGTCATTTCAGGTAACAGGGTAGAAACGTTCAGGCCAATTCCCGACATATATGAGCTTCCATTATTCTAATCACTTTGTACTCTATCAGAGCGTGAATAAGGAAGCAATAAGCAAAAAAATGTCGTACGTTTACATTTTTCATTCGAATATTCCAAACATTCCTACTTTCTTAATAGGTCTTGCTACCTATTCTATCTTCTGCTAGATTGATGAATACAACTTCACATTTATCTCTATATAATTTTGGAAATAGGGTCCAAAGAGTTTCTACCCGGCAACCGAGAATTGCTGGACTATAGGGAAGGCATGGCATCGTCACTTAGACAGGCATATTCTGTTTATTTGTGTGCCACTTTTCTTCCTGTAAACTCGGACTTTTTTCTACAAAGTACGGGTTTTTTTGTATTCATCCGATTTAGATTTGTGAAGAAACAACTAGTTTTCAGGGGGAATTGACATCATGAATATTTTCACAGGACTACTCTCGATTATTGGCGTACTTGCTATCGCCTGGTTAATGAGCAACAAGAAAAAATCAGTCAAATGGAGAACGATCGGGGTTGGCGTTTTAATTGAAGGGCTATTTGTTTTATTTGTTCTAAAAGTAAATGCAGGAAAGGTTATGCTCGAAAAAGCTTCTGCAGCTGTACAAAACGTTATTAACTATAGTAACGAAGGCATTCAATTCGTATTTGGCGGCCTCTATGAAGAAACAGGCTTAACATTTGTATTTGCTATAAATGTTTTAGCTGTCATCATCTTCATTTCTGCTCTTGTCTCAGCACTTTATTACATGCGCATTATCCCACTTATCGTTCAAGTGATTGGCATTACGATTGGTAAGCTAATGGGAACGACGAAAGTTGAAACATTTAACGCTGTCGGAAACTCCTTTTTAGGTCTAGCCGAAGCGCCTTTACTCGTAAAACCATATTTGAAATTGCTCACCAGATCTGAGATATTTGCCATCATGGTAGGAGGTACTGCTTCTGCTAGTGGAGCCATCCTCGTCGGTTATTCACTTATGGGTATTGAACTTAAATATTTATTGATATCTGTCTTTAGCGTTCCTTTCGTTTCACTTGTTATTGCAAAAGTGATGGAACCAGAAACTGAAGTTTCACAAACTAATGATAAAGTAAAAATGAAAAAAACGGATCATGCCAATATTTTTGAGGCAATCGCCGACGGAACAGTCAGCGGTGTGATGCTTGCGTTAAATATTGGAGGTCTTTTGATAGCATTCATCAGTATTCTAGCAGTTGTAAACGGCATGTTAGGTTTCGTCGGAACTGACCTGAGCTCAATTCTAGGATATATCTTCTATCCATTTGCCCTATTAGTAGGTATTCCAACGGATGAAGCATTTCGAGCAGCATCCATCATTGGTACGAAAATGTCAATTAATGAATTTGTGGCTTTCCAAAACTTAACCGCCATTCAAGCACAGCTTTCTGACAAAACCGTTGCCATTCTTTCTGTCGCACTATGTAACTTTGCTAACTTCTCATCCATCGGGCAGCTTATTATTGGACTAGGGTCACTCGAGCCCACTAAACGTTCTCAAGTTTCTAAATTAGGATTAAAGGCCATTATCGGTGGTACACTAGCCTCCTTTATTACGGCTATATTTGTAGGAATGTTTATGTAAAAAATAGTATAAATAAAAATCCTCCCTATACACGTAGGGAGGATTTTCTGTAGTTATCGACGAAGGGCAGCTCCAAATTGTTCTTCTACTGCTGTAAGAACACGGTCATGTGCCTTCTTCACTTCTTCTTCTGTTAAAGTTTGTTCTGGATTGTAATATCTAAGAGAAAAGGCTAGTGATTTTTGACCTTCATCAAGATGTTCACCCTGGTAAACATCAAATAGTTGAATGTCCACAAGCTTAGATCCACCAGCTTCTTTAATGACTTTCTTCACTTCTCCAGCTTCAAGCGACTCACTGACAACAAGAGCCACATCTCTAGTAACAGACGGGAATCGTGGAAGCTTTTTGTATTGAAGGTGAGCAACATCTGCATTCAGTAACTTCTCTAGATTGATTTCAAAAACGTATGTTTCACTCAAATCAAGATCTTTCTCAACTTCTGGATGAAGTTGACCGATATATCCGATGAGCTCATCATCGAGATAAACCGATGCTGTACGACCTGGGTGAAGCTTTGGCTCTTCTGCACGAGCGAACGAAAGACGATCCTCTAAACCAAATTCAACCGCTATTTCTTCGAGGATTCCTTTTACAACAAAGAAATCAGCGACTTTCTTTTCTTTTTGCCATAGGTGCTCTTGCCATAATCCTGACACTACGCCAGCAAGGTGTTCCTGTTCTACCGGAAGCTCATCACCTGGTAAGAACACAGAAGCCGTTTCATAGAAAGCAACATTATCTAGCTGACGGTTGCGGTTATACTGCGCTACCTCTAGAAGATGCGGAATCAGGCTCGTTCTAAGTTCACTTCTTTCTTCACTCATTGGCATCGCAAGACGAACAGCTTCGGCTGATTCATCAGAGAAGAAAAGACGTTTAGAAGGCGACGTAAGAGAATACGTTACTGTTTGGAAAAGACCTGCGCCTTCAAGCGTACGGCGAACATGGCGACGCTTCACTTGATATTCTGACAGCTGTCCTGGTGTACTTTCTGTAAGAGGTAGCGTTGCAGGAACATTATCATATCCGTAGAGGCGTCCTACTTCTTCAATTAAATCTTCAGAAATCGTTATATCCGGGCGGCGCGGCGGTACCTGAACGGTAAATGTGCCACCAAAGTTCTGATAAGAGAATTGCAGACGCTCAAAAATAGCAGCAACTTCTGTTTCAGAAATTTCTGTTCCAAGAACTTGATTAATTCGATTCACTTCAATACTAACGTCAAGAGCTTCGATGGTTCGAGCTCCCTGTTCAGCAATACCTTTTAACACTGTTCCACCGGCAATTTCTTGAATGAGCTGAGCAGCGCGTTCGCTTGCACCAACAACGCGGTTTCGATCAATTCCTTTTTCAAAACGCGCACTTGAGTCACTACGTAACCCTAGATCTTTCGATGCTTTCCGAACAAGCTTGCTGTTAAAGTAAGCTGCTTCAAGCAAAATCGTTGTTGTGTCTTCTTGTACTTCAGAATCAGCACCACCCATAACACCAGCCACGGCAACGGGTTTTGAACCATTCGTGATGACAAGATGCTCATTCGAAAGCGTGCGTTCAGCATCATCGAGAGTGACAATTTTTTCTCCTTCAGTTGCGCGACGTATCACGACTTCCTTCGATCCAAATCGATTATAATCAAAAGCATGAAGCGGCTGTCCGTATTCCAAAAGAACATAGTTCGTAATATCGACTACGTTGTTAATTGGACGAATACCAGCAGAAACGAGGCGATTTACAAGCCACTGCGGTGATGATTTGATCGTTACGTCTTTAATAATGGAAGCTCCATAATAAGGATTATCTTCTTCATTCTCTACACGAACTGACACATACTCTTCAACGTCTTCATCCGAGCGAACAAGCTCTGGAGACGGAAGCTCAATTGAGCGATTCAATACTGCCCCAACTTCATAAGCGACGCCGATCATGTTCATCGCATCAGCTCTGTTTGGAGTAAGACCTAGCTCAAGAACTTCATCATTTAGATTCAAGTATTCAAGCGCATCTTCACCAGGTGTCACGTCTTCACTAAATACAAAGATTCCGTCTGCATACTCTTTCGATACAAGTTTACTTTCAATTCCAAGCTCCTGAAGTGAGCAGATCATACCATGAGAAGCTTCACCGCGAAGTTTTGCTTTCTTAATCTTAAAATTGCCTGGAAGTACAGCCCCAACTTTTGCTACAGCTACGTACTGTCCTTGAGCAATATTTGGTGCTCCACAAATAATTTGGACCGGCTCTTCTTCACCAACATTCACCTGACAAATATTCAACTTATCAGCATCAGGGTGTTGCTGACATTCAAGAACGTGACCAATAACCACGCCGGTAATTCCTTTATTAAGCTTTTCGACTGTTTCAACCTCAATACCACCCTTAGTAATCAGGTCTGCTAGTTCATCAGCTGAGTAACTATCTAAATCTACATACTGCTGTAGCCAATTCATTGATACGAGCATGTTTTCTCCTCCTAACTTCCAATCATATTATAGTGAATTAAATTGTTTAATAAATCTGCTGTCATTCGTGTAGAAATGACGTATGTCATCAATACCATATTTCAGCATAGCGATCCGTTCTGGTCCCATACCAAATGCAAACCCAGTGACTTTCTCAGGATCGAAGCCGGACATGCGAAGTACATTCGGATGTACCATACCGCCTCCAAGAATTTCTATCCATCCGGTTCCTTTACATACAGAGCAGCCATTCCCGCCACAATTAAAGCAAGAAATATCCATCTCCACAGAAGGCTCAGTAAATGGGAAGAAGCTTGGGCGAAGACGGATTTCACGTTCTTCTCCAAACATTTTCTTCGCAAATGATTGGAGCACACCTTTTAGATCACTCATGCGAACATTCTCACCAACCATTAGTCCTTCAATTTGCATAAACTGATGGGAGTGTGTTGCATCATCTGTATCACGGCGATAAACTTTACCGGGCACGATGATTTTAACAGGACCTTCTCCATTTAACTTCTCCATCGTTCTAGCTTGCATTGGAGAGGTATGCGTTCTTAATAGCGTTTCTTCAGTTATATAGAATGAATCCTGCATATCTCGAGCCGGATGATCCTTAGGAAGATTTAACGCTTCGAAATTATAATAATCGGTTTCAACTTCTGGTCCTTCCGCAATCGAGAATCCCATACCAAGAAATAGGTCTTCAATTTCTTCGATTACCCTCGTTAGTGGGTGATGATTTCCTCTCTTAATTGGCCGACCCGGCAGAGAAATATCGATCGTTTCTTTCTTTAATCGTTCTTCTACGGCTGCTTTTTCTAAGCGAGTCACTTTCTCCTCTAATTGATCCGAAATCGCTGAGCGAATTTCATTAACGAGCTGCCCCATTTTCGGACGTTCTTCTTTAGACAATTTCCCCATACCTTTAGAAATTTCTGTAATTGGACCTTTTTTTCCAAGGTATTTCACTTTGATATCCTGCACTTCTTTCATTGAAGAAGCTTGCTGAATTTCTGATAGTGCTTCTTCTTTCAACGTTTGTAAACGCTCTTGCATCTTTTCAACCTCCACTTCATTTTCGTGTTTGCTTCTTTTTGCAATAAAAAAATCCTCGCTCCCCAGAAAGGGGCGAAGATTTGATTTCGCGGTACCACCCTAATTCACCGATAGAGTACACCTATCAGCCTTAAGCAAAGAATAACGGCTTGTAAACCGATCCGCTTTCGAACGAACAAAGCGGCAACTCCAGAGCGAATTCGGCAGCGTCCCAATAGAAATGCTTTCAGTCTCGGCATTTCCTCCCTGCAAAGGCAGCGGCAGCTTACTACTCTCCATCATTGTTTTTAACATATATAAGTTGCTTTTAATTATAGAAAAAAATCGCTATATCCGCAAGCCTTATTATGAAGGTAACAATCCATACATCAGAATTCCTGCTGCAACGGCGACATTTAACGACTCTGCTTTACCATATATCGGAATATACACGTTCTCGTCTGCTAAACGTTGAAGCTCGTCTGATACACCGTTTGCTTCGTTTCCAAGAATGACAGCAAACTGAGAAGATGAATCAAGCTCTTGATATGGCGTTCCTCCACTCACTTCTGTTGCGTATATAAGCATGCCAGCTTCTTTTAATTTCTGAACTTCTGTCACCAAGTCCCCTTTTATTACAGGAAGATGAAAAATAGATCCCTGGGTGGATCGAAGCACCTTACTGTTATAAGCATCAACGGTTCCATGTCCAAGTAGAAGGCCGTCGTATCCAGCACTATCTGCAGTTCGAATAATCGTTCCCAAATTACCGGGATCCTGAATAGCGTCCAGTAATAATAGTTTGCCATGACGAGGTAGTTCAGGCTCAACCATTTTACAAACGGCCATAATCCCCTGTGGTGTTTCTGTATCCGTTAGTTCTTGCATCACTTTCTCCGTAACAGTATAGACAACAGGAAGCTCTTTAAACGGATAAGCAGATAAGTCAGTGCCTTCTGTCACAATCAATTCTGTGATTGAAGCTTCAGCCTTTGCAGCTTCTTCTACAATATGTGGACCTTCAATGATATAAGAGAAAGCTTTCTCTCTACCCTTTCGCGTCTGAAGTTTTTTCCAATCTTTCACTTTTTGATTTTTAGCGGATTCGATAATCATTATGCTCTCCTTCAGTTTTCAATGTTTCCATTATAAAGGGTTGAAAGGGAAGATTCCAATAAAACTCATGAAATTTCTTCAATTCGCTCATACTAATGAGGCTTGAACCAACAAGCGAATGAGAAAGGTGAGGTGGAAAGTATGGACCTTAACTTACGCAAAGCGATTCTCGCTAATATTAATGGCAACAACGAGGAGCAACTCGAAGCGACAATCCTCGACGCCATGCAAAGCGGAGAAGAGAAAATGCTCCCTGGGCTTGGTGTTCTTTTCGAAATTCTTTGGAAAGAAGCACCAGAAAATGAGCGAGAGCAAATGCTCTCTTATATGGCACAGGGTGTAAATTAACAAGCAAAATCCGGTGGCAAGAGCCACCGGATTTTGTGTTCTAGTTAAAGATAATTTCTTTCACAGTATCAGCATCAAGCTTTTTAATCACTTCAACAATCAAATTAACTGCATTCTCAAAATCGTCACGATGAAGAATCGCTGCGTGAGTATGAATATAGCGTGTGGCAATTGTGATGGAAAGTGCAGGTACTCCATTTGCTGTTAAATGAATTTTACCTGAATCTGTCCCACCGCCTGCAATAGAGTCAAACTGATAAGGAATATTGTTCTCATCAGCTGTATCTGTTACAAAGTCACGAAGACCTTTGTGACCGACCATTGAAGCATCATACATAATAATTTGAGGACCTTTCCCCATTTTGGATTGAGCGTCCTTATCACTTACTCCAGGAGTATCACCAGCGATACCAACGTCAACCGCAAAGCCGATATCAGGCTTAATCATGTTTGTAGCCGTAGTCGCTCCGCGAAGACCTACTTCCTCTTGTACCGTACCAACGCCGTAGACAGTATTAGGATGCTCTTCTCCTTTTAGCTTACGAAGTACTTCGATCGCAATAGCACAGCCAATACGGTTATCCCATGCTTTCGCCATAAGCATTTTTTCGTTATTCATAACAGTAAATTCACAAACTGGAACAACAGAATCTCCCGGCTTAACGCCCCATTCCATAGCCTCTTCTCGGCTTGAAGCACCAATATCAATGAACATATCCTTCTTGTCGACCGATTTCTTACGCTGTTCAGGAGGAAGAATATGTGGTGGTTTAGAACCGATGACGCCCATAATGTTACCATTACGAGTCATGACGTTAACACGCTGTGCAAGCATAACCTGCTCCCACCAGCCGCCAACTGTTTGGAAATAAAGAAAGCCTTTATCATCAATACGCGTTACCATAAAGCCAATCTCATCGAGGTGACCTGCAACCATAATTTTTGGGCCTTCTGCTTTACCTTTTTTAACCGCAATTAAGCTGCCTAGATTATCATACATGATTTCATCTGAAAGAGATTCAATGTGCTTCTTCATCACTTCACGAGGTTCACGTTCGTTACCTGGTACGCCATTCGCATCAGTGAGTTCTTTCAGCATCTGCAACGTTTCGTCTAGCTTAGCCATATGTATTGCCTCCTTGATATGTATTCTCTGTTCATTATAACGGTTTCCGAAATATTTCACAATTCAGAGGACTCTTGAATCTAATATCCCTGATCCTGTCGAGTATGATTCACTTTATTTTTTTTCAAATACGCTTCATTCATTTCTTCAAACCGTAGCCCGATAAGTTGTCCAAGTAAAAGATAACTTTCCATTAAATCGTTAAATGCTTCCTCATTTTTTTCACTTGCCACTTGATCAATCGCTTTGTAGACACGATGGAAAGCATGTACTTCAGAGCCAGCGGGGTCGCCTTTTGACACTGCTTCATACGTTGTAATGCCCAATTCAATCCCTAATGAGAGAATAAAATGAATACCATCCACATACTCCTCTAGAATCGTTTCTTTAGGGGAAGGAGCTTTTTTACTCCAATATTTAAAACAACGTGTTTCATTCGCTAGTTCTCCAATCTCGACTTTAAGAGCAAGTAGTTTATTCTCGAATAAATCTTCATGCTCCAGATTGTGTTCCTTTACAATCCGAGTATCAAGTTGTCTTTGTAATGTAAATAATTGTTCGAATTTCAATGAACTCTTCCTTTCTTAAATCTTTTCTTTTTATGAAACCTTTCTTTATCATATACGTATAGAGAATAGAAGCATAGTGAAAATGAGGTGCTGACTAATGATTATTATTCTTTTTCGTCTTGTCATTCTCGTAGCCATGGTATTGATCGCTTATTCTGTCATCCGCTTTTTTATGGATCCAAAACGAAAGCTGGAAAAAGCTCACGATCATAAAGAATACTATTTTTTCGATGACTCGTCCAATGTAAGAAAGAATTTTCTCGTCACCTACAAAGGTGCCTTATTCGAAGGTGAAAAGTACCTTGGCACTACTGAAAATTCGTTCGATATTATTACCCTTTCAGTAGGGGTGAAAAATGCATCAGAACTATATTTACTTGAGAAAGAAGATTTCTATTTTCTTGAAAAGGAAATGGACATCCGCTATCCTAGTGCAAAAATTGAATGGAAGAGCCCAGTCAAAGAATTTTTACGCCATCGCGAAAATACTTAACAAACAAAACCCCTCCGATCTGGAGGGGTTTTGTTTGTTTACGATCAAATTAAAAAGCTTTTTTATCTCACAGGCTGAAAGAAATCCTCCCACTTCATAATCCACTCTCTTCTTCTTAGTAAATAGAAAAGGATGACAAGTCCACACAACATGAGTACGATGACGACCGGATCGAACCTACTAATTGCCGTTCCAAAGAAAGAATACAACAAAGCGAGAGGTACATTTGAAATGAGGGATGACCGCAAATAATCTCTAAAGTCTTTAGACACCTCAATTAAACAAAGGGAAATGAAATGAAAATGAACGAAAGGTACTAATCGAAGGATGGCAATTTGCCCAACTGACATTGGCATATGTTTACGTGTCCATCGTTCTTTCATTCGAATAATCTTCTTAAACAAACCCGGCGTCCGCTTAACAACTAAATAAAAAACCGTACTTACAACAGTAATCCCAATCAATGAGTAAATCGTGCCATATATTGCGCCAAACATCACTCCACCAGCAACACAAACAACACTAACTGGAACAAATACAAACTGACGAATAAAATGAAAAATAATGAAATAGAACGGGGCGTAAATTCCGCTATTAGATACAACCTCCACAAGCGGTAGGACGAGCTCATTCATGATGTTCCCCCCTTCCTTTAACCTTTATGACAAGAGACGAGCTGTTATGTCAAAAAGCGAAGGATCTCGATTAGAATATTATTTGGAAATACGTGGACAATAAGGGGAGATTTAATCAGTTCGGTAATTGGAGGGGATAAATTATGGATGAACTCGTTATTGCTCGTTCATTATTTGGAATGACAATGGGCGTACATATTATTTATGCAACACTCGGTGTAGGCTTACCTTTAATGGTTCTTGTAGCTGAGCTCATGTATCAAAAAACAAAAGATAGAGATTATGCGATAATGGCCAATCGATGGACGAAAGGGTTTGCTGTTTTACTAGGGGTGGCGATTCCTACCGGAACCATTGCAGGTGTACAGCTTTCTCTCTTATGGCCAGGATTTATGGAAGTCGTTGGACGAGTGATTGCATTGCCCTTTCAAATTGAAATATATGCTTTCTTCCTAGAAGCTCTCTTTATGTCAATCTATGTTTATGCTGCAGATCGCCTTTCTCCAATCATGCGAATTGTGAGCGTAACGCTTGTTGCATTCGGTGCGAGCGCATCAGCTATCTTAATTACAAATGTCCACGCTTTTGAAGGTACACCAGCTGGATTTGAGATAGTAGACGGAAAGTTCGTTAACGTTGATCCATGGGAGGCATTCTTCAATCCTTCCTTCCTAGTTACAGCTGGACACGTAACTGTTTCTGCTTTAATGACAGGGGCATTTGTTATCGCATCGATTGCGGCATATAAAATGATTCGTCAACGAGGTAATACGAGAGAATATAAATTTCATCATAAAGCATTAATGATGGGGCTCGTTATCGGAGGGGTTTTTTCAATCTTGACCGCCTTAAATGGACATGAATCTGCTCAACAACTGTATCAATATCAACCTGAGAAACTCGCGGCGGCGGAAGGTTTGTTTGAAACACAAACTTATGCACCACTTGCTATTGGCGGCTACACCGATAAAGAAGAACGTGAGGTAAAGTGGGCAATTGAAGTTCCGTGGGCACTTAGTTTTCTATCCGACGACGCATTTGATACGGAAGTACTCGGTCTTGAAGAATGGCCTGAAGAAGAGTGGCCACCACTATTTGTCCATACCTTGTTCAATTCAATGGTCGGGATTGGTTCCCTACTCATGCTATTGTCTATTGTTGGGTTTACTTGGTACAAAATCCTTAAACGAAAAGAATTTCCACGCTGGCTTATGTGGGCATTTATTGCTGCAGGTCCGCTCGCCATTACAGCAATTGAATTCGGATGGATATTCGCCTGTACCGGCAGACAGCCCTGGATTATCTATCACGTTATGAAAACAGAAGAAGCAGTCACAACTTCAGGAAATATCGGCCTGCTCTTTGTTCTCTTTCTCATTGTGTATATCATTTTAATGATCTCAACAGTCCTCGTCCTTCGCTACTATTTCAATCGTAACCCGATTAGCGAGGAACTCGATCAGTAGGCACCTGCCTATACCGTTAAAAAAGAATAAGAGGTGAACCACATGTCAGAAGCATTTTACGCTATCACATTAATATGGGGTCTTGTTTTTATTTATGCGGTTATGGCCACAATCGATTTCGGTGCTGGGTTTTGGTCCATGATCTATTTAAATAAAAACAACACGAAAGCGACAAATATTGCGAATCGCTATTTATCTCCATCTTGGGAAGTAACAAATGTATTTATCGTTGCCATTGTCGTAGCTCTTTTCAGCTTTTTCCCTGGAGCAACGTTTACCCTTGGTACTGTCCTTCTCATTCCAGGGAGTTTGATTATACTATTACTTGCCCTTAGGAGTGCGTTTCTTGTATTTTCTCATTCCGCTTCTTCAAATTACAAACGCCTCTTAACCTTGATATCAGGAATAACTGGTTTTCTTATTCCAGCTCTCTTGATTTGCGTGTTGCCTATTACGCATGGCGGATTTATACAAACATCAAACGGGATAGAACGTCTTTTATTGGGTGAATTATTTACAAGTCCAAGTGTTTATGCTTTCATGGCCTTCGCCATCTCAAGCACGCTCTTTCTATCATCTCTGCTGCTTTCTGATTACTCTAACGTATCAGGAGATGAAGATGCTTATCAAACTTATAGAAGGGATGCTATTCTTGTCGGTCCAATCTCACTAGCGATGGCGGGTTTACTCGTTCTCACTATTCGAACGGAAGCTCCATGGCTTTATGACAATTTAATGGACTATGTACCGTGGTTAATTGGTTCTATCACAACCTTTGCAATCGGATATCTCGCTCTCTTTATTCCTAGAAAAACAGGTGTCGGTATTCCGAGGCTTGCTATGGTTAGTATCGTTACACAATATTTACTTGCTAGTTATGCTTATGGTTCAGCTCATTTACCTTATATCGTATATCCAAATGTAACGATTGAAACTGGATTCACAGACCCCGCTACATTTAGAGCATTAATCGTCACCTACATTGTAGCCTTCTTTATTTTAACCCCAGGATTCA
Organism: Anaerobacillus sp. QJM3NY_17; assembly: GCF_056173665.1. NCBI lineage: Bacteria > Bacillati > Bacillota > Bacilli > Caryophanales > Bacillaceae > Anaerobacillus > Anaerobacillus sp. QJM3NY_17. Next base: position 3,017,194 of record NZ_CM149685.1, read on the forward strand.
TCTACTTCTGGCGCCTATTTCTGAAAGACAAAAGGTACCTTAAGCAAAATGAATCCTAATTGAAAACAAGTTCGTCTTATGAAAAAAAAAAGAACAATACACTAAATAAAAAAAACGCCCATTCGGCGTTTTTTCTACATATAGATGTATGCATAGATAACAAAGAGCACGAGATGAAGAGCTAATAGAGCGGGGATGCCATACACAAATTGCTTGTGTTTTGTTTTATGCCTAAAATTCTTCATTCCAGTTAAACCACCGAAGCTTCCTCCAAAGATAAATAAAAACCATAGCGTCTTTTCGGGAATTCTTCGCTTTCCATTTTGCGCTCTACGCTTATCGATCCCCATAGCTATGAAACTCCAACTATTGATGATCGCCAAATATATTCCTAATACAATTAAACCATCCAACACTTACTCTCTCCTCTATTATAACTTTTTTCAAAAAGGCTATGTTAATGAACGCTGTTGATTTTGACTCATTTACGCTCTGTGAGACAAAATTGAGAATCAACGATATAAGTAACATAGCTTACAAAAAAACCACCCTCAACATGTGAGGATGGTTTTAAAGAACTTATTTCAAGTTTTCTTTTGCTTTTGAAGCTAGTTCAGCAAATGCTTTTTCGTCATTTACTGCTAGTTCTGCAAGCATTTTACGGTTGATGTCGATACCAGCTGTTTTAAGACCAAACATCAAACGGCTGTAAGAAAGTCCGTTCAAACGAGCTGCCGCGTTGATACGAGTGATCCAAAGCTTACGGAAGTCGCGTTTTTTCTGACGACGGTCACGGTAAGCGTACATGTTTGATTTCATAACTTGCTGATTAGCAACTTTGAAAAGCAAAGACTTAGATCCGTAATATCCTTTTGCGAGTTTTAACGTTCTTTTACGTCTACGACGTGTTACGTAGCCACCTTTTACTCTTGGCATACTAAACCCCTCCTAATTTCTGTGTCTCAATAATATAATAACCGATTACTTCTTGTTGTAGATTAAAGTCTTAATGCGCTTGAAGTCACCTGCGGAAACAAGAGAAGCTTTACGAAGCTTACGCTTCTGCTTTTGAGACTTGTTACCGAACATATGGCTAGTGTAAGCACGGCTGCGCTTAAGTTTACCTGATCCAGTTTTCTTAAACCGTTTTGAAGCTCCACGGTGAGATTTCATTTTTGGCATGAGTGAGTTCCTCCTTCAAGAATTACTTTTCTGCGATAGGTGCCAAGATTAGGAACATGCTGCGTCCTTCCATTTTTGGTTTGGACTCAACAGTTGCAATATCTTTGCAATCTTCTGCTAGGTGCTCAAGCACCTTTTTACCGATATCAGAGTGTGTAATCATACGTCCGCGGAAACGGATCGATGCTTTCACTTTGTCGCCTTTTTCAAGAAACTTACGTGCATTACGAAGCTTCGTATTGAAGTCGTGTTCTTCAATGTTCGGGCTCAAGCGAACTTCTTTAACGGTAATGATCTTTTGTTTCTTACGCGCTTCTTTCTCTTTCTTCTGCTGCTCATAGCGGAACTTTCCGTAGTCCATAATGCGACAAACAGGAGGTTTCGCGTTTGGAGCAACCATTACAAGATCAAGATTTGCATTACGAGCCATATCTAATGCCTCAGTTTTGGATTTCACACCAATTTGGTTTCCGTCTGCACCAACTAGACGTACTTCCCGAGCACGAATGCCCTCATTGACGTTCATATCTCTACTAATAATCAGCCACCTCCATGGTTATTGTTCGATGATGATCATCTAACATGATGTCATTAAATGGTTTATATCCGGTTCAAAGCATAAAAAAAGCGTCGGCGCATACGGCACCCACACATTACACAATTATAAGAACAGTGTACCTGCAAACTACCAGTTACGGCGTCAATCAGGTGAGAAGCGGGCGCTTCTGCTTGCTTTGTTTCCGATATTTAATTACCTAAGACAGTATACCATGCTGACCAAATGTATGTCAAGGTGATAAGATTCGTTCGAAGTGCACTTGATTATCATAACGAATCTTTCCCTTTGTGACAAGTGTTTTTTGTAAATTTCTTTTCTATATTAATAAAAGACCGGCAATTATGCCGGTCTTACATTACTTCTTCTGTTTAATTTCTTCTTCAATTCTAGCTGTGAAATCATTCAATGAAACAGTCTCAGAATCCTGCTGGCTATAGCGGCGTACGTTAACCGCTTCACCTTCAACCTCTTTATCACCTACTACGAGCATGTAAGGAATTTTCTGCATTTGAGCTTCACGAATTTTGTAACCAATCTTTTCATTGCGTTCGTCAACCTCGACACGAATTCCTGCACGCTGAAGTTTTTTCTGAACGTTCTTCGCATATTCTAAGTGAACTTCTGATACCGGAATAATCTCCGCCTGGATAGGTGAAAGCCAAGTTGGAAATGCTCCTTTGTATTCTTCAATTAAGAATGCTACGAAGCGTTCCATTGTAGAAACAACGCCGCGATGAATAACAACTGGACGATGGTGGTTGCCATCTTCACCAATATAAGATAGATCAAATCGCTCTGGAAGTAGGAAGTCAAGTTGAACAGTCGAAAGAGTTTCCTCTTTACCTAGAGCTGTTTTCACCTGAACATCCAATTTCGGACCATAAAACGCCGCTTCGCCTTCAGCTTCCACATATTCGACGTTTAGGTCATCCATTGCTTCTTTAAGCATTCTTTGTGCTTTTTCCCACATTTCATCATTGTCGATATATTTTTTCTTATCTGCTGGATCGCGATAAGAAAGACGGAATGAGTAGTCACTGATGTTAAAGTCTTTATAAACTTCCTGGATAAGCTCGACAACTTCAATAAATTCTTGCTTGATTTGATCAGGACGACAGAAGATGTGAGCGTCATTTAGCGTCATCGAACGTACGCGCTGAAGACCTGCTAGCGCTCCAGACATTTCATATCGATGCATTGTTCCAAGCTCCGCAACGCGGTATGGAAGACTACGATAGCTTTTCAGATCGTTTTTATAAATCATCATATGATGCGGGCAATTCATTGGACGAAGAACAAGTTCTTCTGTTTCATCCATTTTCATCGGAGGGTACATATCATCCTGATAGTGATCCCAGTGACCACTTGTTTTATATAGATCAACATTTGCAAGGTGAGGTGTATATACATGGTTATACCCAAGACGTTCCTCAAGATCTACAATATATCGTTCAATCGTCCGACGAATAGTCGCCCCTCTTGGCAACCAAATCGGAAGTCCCTGTCCTACCTCTTGGGAAATAGTAAATAGCTTAAGTTCTTTACCGAGTTTGCGGTGATCACGTTCTTTAGCTTCTTCTAAAAGATGAAGGTATTCTTCAACTTGAGATTGCTTTGGAAAAGCTGTTCCATAAATGCGTTGAAGCATCTGGTTTTCGCTATCTCCACGCCAATAAGCGCCTGCAATCGAAAGTAATTTAAAGGCTTTAATCTTACTAGTAGATGGAACGTGTGGTCCACGACAAAGGTCAAAGAATTCACCCTGTTCATAAATTGTCACTTGTTCGTCAGCAGGAATAGCTTCTAATAGCTCTAATTTGAGCTCATCGCCAATCTCTTTAAACATTTTCTCTGCTTCACTGCGACTTACAACGATACGCTTCACTTCAAGATTTTCATTAATGATTTTCTTCATTTCTTTCTCAATCTTAGGCAGGTCCTCAGGCGTAATAGATACAGGGCAGTCAATATCATAGTAGAAACCACTATCAATAACCGGCCCTACTCCTAGTTTTACATCACTGTAGAGGCGTTTAATTGCCTGTGCCATAAGGTGCGCTGTACTATGACGAAGCACTTCAAGACCGTCTTCACTTTCAGGTGTTACAATTTCAATAGAAGCATCTTCTTCAATTTCGCGTCTCAAATCAAAAAGAACACCATTCACTTTTCCTGCAAGAGCCTTTTTCTTTAGGCCCGGGCTGATTGAGCTTGCAATCTCTTCCGTTGTTGTCCCTTTATTAAATTCCTTTACAGAACCGTCAGGAAACGTTATTTTTACCATTTCAGCCATGCTTCTTCACTCCTTTTTTTGCATATAAAAAACACCCATCCCAAAAGGGACGAGTGTTGATCTCGTGGTTCCACCCTGCTTCCCGCATAAGATAATAACCTATACGGCTCAGACTGCTGTAACGTAGCAGAAACGCCACCCCATTTCCAGGGCAGAGTTCAAAGGTGGTAAGTATGCTCGTCTCGCTAGGAAGTTCGCACCAATCCTTCCCTCTCTGAAAGCTAACAACACATCCCATGTCCTTATCGTAACAATTACGTATATGCGTGTATGTAGGTATTATAAGTAGTGTACATATGAAAATCAAGCTTATTTTAAGGATTGCCTGAAAAAAATAGTTTAGACATACGATACGGAAAAAAACTTAACCTTTCTTCAAACACATTTCGGATTGTTTGAATGAGCCCCTCATCGGAATCATCCGTGTAAATACAAACTTCTTCTGGAGCAAGCAGCAGAAGGGGAAATAGAATTTCAGAATCTATCTCATCTATGGTTAGCCCAACAGGAAGATCTTCCAACTTCCCTTCTATACCAGTTAATAGTGACCCATTCATATCAAATAATTGATATGTTTTATCATAAACAAGAACTACTTTTTTCTGAAGAGATTGCCTGGATCGCAATAGAATTCTTAAACCTTCAACGAAGTTTTGATATTCTTGTTCAAGTTTATATTCGTCAATCGCTTCTCCAATCAATTCATTTAGCAAAGCACGATAAGGACCCGTTCGAAATCTTAAAAAAGAATCAAACAAAATGGTTCCACCCTGTTCAATACACGATAATGTTGACTGAAGCAGTACGTCCCTTCGATTAGCATAGCGATGAGCACCTGGATAGTCTTCTTTATCCCCATCTCCAATACTTCGAGCAATGGATGTAATTTCACCAATTTCATCTTTATCTTGATAATAATACGTTGAAGTTAATAGCTGTTCCATCCAACGCTTCTCATAGAAGGTACTCACACAGTTAGCAATGCATTGAGAAATCTGATAACACAGTTTTGTATCATATGGGCCTATCGCAACAGAAAGACTTAACTCTTCTTCATTTACAATGACTGAGTCACCGATTTTAATGAACTTGTTCAATTGATCGAATACAAATTGGAAGTCATCTATATCAGTAAATGTTATCGAAACCAACGCATTCCCTCCTGTCCACTACCTTCTCATTAGAATCTATATGGCAGAATATGCGAAATGATGTATAGAACCAAAAAAAAGCCTTCCGTAATGGAAGACTTTAAACTCGTCTATTTTTACCCTCTAAAAATACAGGCGTGGTAAAGTGCTTAATTCGCTCCATAATCCGCTTAGCTTTCGTTTCTTCAATTCCACTTTTATGGGAATAAGCTAAATGATCTTCAAGCAAAGCATAGTCCAGGTTAGATGAATACAGAGTTGGTAACCCCTCAGTCATACGATATTGTAATAAAGTTCCAAGAATATCATCTCGTACCCAACTTGAGATATTTTCCGCTCCAATATCATCAAGTATCAAGAGCGGTGTTTCTTTTAAATAATCAAGCTTTTCATCAATAGATTGATCTTGAATGGCGCTTTTCATTTGACGGAAGAAATCCGGAGTATAAATAAACTGAGAACGAACCCCTTTTTCTTTCGCCAGCTGGTTTGCAATAGCCCCGAGAATAAACGTTTTCCCTACCCCAAAACCTCCATGAATATAAAGCCCTTTAGTGGTTTCACCAGGAACGAAATCTTCTACATATTGAATCGCCGTCCCAATCGCTTCAATTCTAACAGGATCTTCATCATCCAAATCCGCGAAGGTAGCCTGAAGAATTTCTTTCGGAATATAGTAGCTTTGAATCATCTGATTACGCTTTTTGTTCTTATCATCTTCAATTCTTGTTGGACAACGGTTGTAGCGAATATCAATCACCGAACGATTAATAAATAGCTCAGGCTCGTACCCCTCCATCATATTAATGCAGTTCGAGAGACCAGGGCATCCTTCACATCGCTTTGCTTGTGTTGTATATTCATATAGTCTTGCAAGACTTCTATCAATTATTTTGTCATCGACCTCGTCATGCTCTTCAATAAATGCACGAATATCTTCATCGGCCATAATAGCCTTCTTCATCTCTTGGTACTGTTCCTGGAATTTCTTATTGCCTGGCATCTTGTTAAATGATTCCTGGATTGATTCCATTCTTGTTCACCCCGCTTATTTCTTATATTTACTTAGCATCTTTTTAAGCTGATCCTGTTTCTCAGATCGCTCCTCATGAGACATATCCGGTTCTTTTTGATCTGAAATCCATTCAGGCACTTTGTCTTTTCTAGCGGCAGGTTTCCCACGATTGGAAGAGCCTGTTTTTTTCTTGGCCGGTTGCTGAAGCTCTTTAATGGCAAGGTTCATTGCTTCTCTTACTGTCTTTACCCTTGCCCTTGCCCAGTGACTCGCAAACTTTTCTACATAATTCTTCGATAACTTCTTATCCTGCGTTTCTAGAATGAAATCAAGTAAGACATTCATAACACCAGGAGTCAGCTTTTGTTCATCCATTATTCGCTCCACAAGCTTCATATCTGCTTCAGAAGGTTTTCCCCCTTCAGCTGCCCGCTGAAGAATATCATATGGCGTCATCTGTTCATATCTCTGCGCCGCTTTCTCTTCTTCTGTCTCAGGTTCTTTCTTATGAAACTCTTGTAAAGAAACAGGTTGACTTCTATATTGGAGAGCAGGCACTTTGCCACGATTTTCAAGCGCGAACCAACTGCTTACTTCCTTTCGCAATAGATCATCAGAAAGTTCGTCATGGTGAATTGCAGCTTGTTCCACAATCCGGCCCATTTCATATGGTTCAATTTTATACACAAAAGCAAGTCGCTCAATCGTTTTCTTAACAGACTCTGTAAACATTTTCTCAGTGACAATCATATCAGAAATGTGCTGCTTCATCATATCGAAGTCGAATTGCGAAGAAGTAAAAACAAGGCCTTTATTTTCATCACGTTTCTCTATCGTTACTTCCTCTTCTACTTCGCTCATACCAGTCATTTCAGACGGGTGAAGAGAATCGTATACTTCATTAAATGATGCAGTCACGTCACTATACTCAGCTAGATCTGCCTTTTCCACTGTGAAGTGCTTTTTTAGATCATTGTATCGATTACGTCCTAATCGATTGAATAAATAAATATTCAGTACGCCATCATTGAAGAAGCGTTCCGGTGTGAGAGGAGCTTGCAATTCATAAGTAAAATGTCTAGGATCTCCACTGTCTTTTACATATGTTTTCAACAGGCCAATTCCTTCTAATTTACGTCTCTCTTCAAGTACTCTCTTCAAATCCCATCTCATCATAAGTAGCAAATTATGATGAGTCATTGTTGTAACAAAATGATTCTGCTGCTCATGAGCACTCCAGAGAGTCATATAAAGACTGTAGGCCGGAGCCCCGATTAAAGGTTGATATAACAATGTTAGTACTCTTCGATCATACTCGTGCAAAAGTCCGGATGCTTCAATCTGAAGCGTATCAACAGGAAGAAGTTCTTTCCAATGCATATGCTTCACCTTTGTATTCCTCATAATTTTTGAAACCGTACAAAAAAAGAGCTTACGCGAAGCTCCCCCTTTGTTATTCTGCTCTGTTAATTAATTCTTTTAATTCGCGGATAAAGACATTAATATCTTTAAATTGACGATAGACAGAAGCAAATCGAACATAAGCAACTTCATCAACCTTTGCCAGCTGATCCATAACAAGCTCTCCCACAACATCACTACTGATCTCGGAAGCTCCCTGATTACGAAGATCACGTTCGATTTCATTAACAATTGTTTCTAGAGTTTCAAGTGGAACAGGCCTTTTTTCACAGGCTTTAATTAAACCTCTAAGAATTTTATCCCTGCTAAACTCTTCTCTAGTTCCTTCTTTTTTCACTACTATAAGCGGTATTTCTTCAACTGTTTCAAATGTCGTAAATCGATACGTACACGATTCACACTCACGGCGCCTACGAATCGAACGGCCCTCGTGAACCGGCCGAGAATCAAGCACCCTTGTACCATTGTGATTGCAGTTGGGACAACGCATAAGATCATCTCCACTAAACGAACAAGATTTCTACTACTATTTTAGCATAAAATGTGTCAAGACACACCTACCCTTAAAACTGCTCAGAAATCCCTGTTCCGATTAACGTAAGTTTCTTTTTTAAATCATTATAAATGGTTGCAATGACTTTCTTACTGTATCCGAAATCAACTGGAAGTGGCGTCTCTGTTGAAACAGAGAAATCAACGGCAGTTCTATAAGCACGAACCGTGACAACTGTTACAACAATAAGGGCCTTTTTAGGACCTTTCACTTGAAAAACAAATTCTCCACGCTCCGGAGAATTCGTAACGATTTCACCTTTATAGTGTTGTTGAAGGACGGCTTTCGCTTCTGTAAAAGCCTGTTCCTTTGTCGCTTTAAAATAATGGGTTTTAAGAGCATCATTCGGATGTCTTTCCCCAGTTTCAGAACGGTTGCTAAAAAATTCTTTTATTCCCACCCCAGGTCCTCCTCTATTTTTTTTAAGAATAGCAATAAATGACTGATAAATCAATCACATTGAAAGGAATAGGACCGATAGGAAAAGCGAGATGTCTTCTTAGTGAATATAAAAAAAGAGTGCACTGAGCACCCTTTTCAATCATTGTATTATTATGAAGTAAACGCTGACTGTTCTTCTCTAACTTTAGGTTTGACCGGACCCATGCCTCGAGGAAGTTCAATGTTTTCTCGTGAATCTGCACCGAGAGCATCAGCAATATAGTTAGCCGCAACGTTCGGATCAAGATCTCCACAAGTATATACATCAATACTTGCATAACCATGTTCAGGAAAACTGTGAATCGTTAAGTGTGATTCAGAAATAATAACAACACCACTAACGCCTTGTGGAGCGAATTTATGAAATGCAACTTCACGAACCTCAGCACCGGACTTAAGAGCAGCTTCAACAAACGTTTCTTCAATAAATTTCATGTTGTTTAATTTTTCAATGTCACAGCCCCATAGTTCAGCAATGACGTGACGACCCATTGTATCCATAGCAAAATTCCCCCTTTAAATTTACTCATGCATTGATTAGCATGCGGTATCGAAAATCCACCACGGGGGAAAGTTAGTCCGATGAGGTCCTAACCCTTTAAGTAGTTTTCAATGCCAAATTGCTATAAAAGAAGTTCACGAAAAATAGTATAAGGCTTTTAAAATAGATTTGCAAGAATAAATTAAAGAACCTTTTTGTTAGTTCGTCGTTATTGAGCATTAAAGCTCATTATATTCTTATATGACTAATTTTATCCTATTAACTGTAGTATGATTCAATCATTCAAATATATTTGGTTTATCGTTAACTGCTCCTTTAACTAAGATGTGAATTTCGCGAGTACTATCATTACGTTATTTTACATACCGACTATATTAACGAGCCTTGTTGATTTTTGTAGTATTTACGCGCTGTGTCAACCCATTGATTCGAACAAAAATCGAGCTATCAATAACACAAGCTTATAAAAAAAGAAGCGGTGATATACCGCCTCTTCTCCCACTTTCTATACGATTGCTTTCAATCTCTCGGGTATTCTTTCTCCCACATACTTCGCCATATCAACAACTCGGCATGAGTAACCCCACTCATTATCGTACCAGGCAAGGACCTTTACTTTCTTATTCTCAACGACCATTGTAGAAAGTCCATCGACAATCGATGAATGATCATTTCCGTTGTAATCAATGGAAACGAGAGGTTCATCAGAGTAGCCAAGAATTCCTCGAAGCGGTCCCTCGGAAGCAGCCTTTAAAGCATCATTAACCTGATCAATTGTCACATCCTTCTCAAGATCTACTACAAGATCTACAAGTGAGACATTTGGTGTAGGTACACGAAGTGACATGCCGTTAAGTTTCCCCTCAAGGTGTGGTAAAACTTTAGAAATTGCTTTTGCCGCTCCTGTCGAAGTCGGTATGATTGACTGACCACAAGCGCGAGCTCTTCTCAAATCTTTATGGGGGTTGTCGATATTTTTTTGGTCATTCGTATACGCATGCACAGTTGTCATCATTCCCGAGACAACACCAAAGGATTTATCAAGCACCTGTACTACAGGAGCAAGACAGTTGGTTGTACAAGAAGCGTTTGAAAGAACGTGATGTTTTTCATTTTTGTATTCGCTTTCATTTATGCCCATCACAATTGTAAGATCTTCATTTTTACCAGGAGCTGTTATGATTACCTTGGTAGCACCCGCATCAATATGATAGGCTGCTTCTTCTCTTGTACGGAATTTACCAGTGGCTTCAATCACAATATCGATCCCCATATCCTTCCAAGGAAGACTTTTCGGATCACGGTTGTTTAAAACAACAACTTTTTTACCATTAATTTTTATCCCGTTTTCAACAGGGACTACTTCTCCATCAAATGTACCGTGAATGCTATCATATTTAATTAAATGGCTGAGCGTTTCCGGCGGATAGCTAGCGTTAATTGCCACAACTTCTAAACTATCTTCCATAATTGCCTTTCTAAATACCATACGCCCAATTCTTCCAAAGCCATTAATCGCTACTCTTGATTTCATCCAGCGTTCCTCCCGCCATATATGTGTTATACTTATTTCCCCTATCACAAAATTAGTATAACATATAATATGCAATTGAAAAGATTAATTTACACTATTTTTGTAAATCGTCATATATCTGAGCAATCGTCTAAATAAATACAAAAAAACACGCCAGAAAGGCGTATTTTTTTAAATGATTTTCCATTTAGTTAGAATGTTCCTAAGCTGCTTATCTGTTTCTTCACGTGTTCCCATATTATCAATCACTTCATCAGCAAGCTTTTTCTTCTGTTCGATAGGCAATTGAGAATGTATGCGATCAGTTGCCTCTTCTTCTGTACTACCGTCTCGCTCCACTAATCGTTTCAACTGGACGTCAGCATTAACATAGACAAGAAGTGTTTGATCTACCATATGAGTCAGTTTACTTTCAAATAACAGCGGAATATCGAATACCACGTGAGCGTTTCCTTGTTCTTTATAAGCTGCAGCTTCGTCAAGCATTCCTTTTCGAATAGCGGGATGAAGAACACGATTTAATTGCTTACGCTTGTCATCGTCCTTAAAGATAACAGAGCCAAGCTTCTTCCGATCAAGCCCACCATTATCATCCTTCATTTCCTCTCCAAACAAACGAAAAATCTCTTCTAGAGCTGGCTCACCAGGTTCAACCACTTTTCTTGCCATCACATCTGCATCAATTATTGGTATGTTATATCGGCGAATCATTTCTGCCACAGTACTTTTTCCACTAGCAATTCCACCGGTAAGTCCTATATCCATCGTATCTTCTCCTTTCCTACATTCTCATAAAGCCCAGAATGATGAGTAAACACCCTGGTAAAAAAGAAAGTTTATCCATCCATTTAATATTTGAAGTGAAGTTACCAAACTTAAGACCTAAAAGCAGGAATAACGAACTCATACATGCGATTAAAAGAGAAGTTTCAATTGGTGGAAACCCAACCATTGACGCACCAATCCCTGCTCCAAAGGCATCTAGCGACAATGCTGCACCGAGCATGATAGCTTCAATACCTGTAATCGTACCGGAGTCATCAAAATCGGCTGTTGTCGGCTTTCTTAATATACTGATGACCACTCCAAGCGAGCGAATTTCATAATGAAGAAGGATTCGCTCTGAAACAGTTTTTTCTGCTTCTTTATTGTTACGAAACATTTGATACAGCACCCAGCCACCAAGCGCAATAAGGATGCCGCCTCCAATACGCTGGGCTAATATATCTGATATCCATAATTGTAAAAGGGACCCAAACCCCATAGCGACCAACATGGAGACCGCCGAAAAGATTGAAATAATGAGAATTGACTTAAAAGGAATCCTCATTCTTCGCAAGCCATAAGTTAAGCCGACCCCAAATCCATCTACACTTACTGCAAGTGCTAAGAAACAAAGAGAAACCCAGTACATAGGCGAGCTCCTTCCATACTAAAATCTTAAATAGTATATGAAAGCAGCCCATCCAACGCTACGAATCACTCATTTATCTGACAGTCAGGACAAAATGTCGTACCGCGCCCACCGACTACGATTTTGGAAAGTTCTCCATTGCACCTCTTACACTCTTGACCTGCTCTACCATAGACAAATAAACTGTCCTGATAAGTTCCAACTTTTCCCTGACTATTTACATAGGAACGTATTGTACTTCCACCTTTGTTTACAGCATCTTTTAACGTATTCACAATCTCAGCATGAAGCTCTTCAATTTCGTTTTCTTTTAACGTTGAAGCCACTCGCTCAGGATGAATACCAGCTTTAAACAATGCCTCATCCACATAAATATTTCCTAATCCCACAACGATTGTTTGATCTAATAATACCGTTTTTACTTTCCTAGAAGTCTTTTTAAACCCCTGTTGTAAAACTTCTGGGGTAAACTGATCAGAAAATGGTTCATAACCTAGCTGAGCAAGCGGCAACTCATTTTCTTCTACTCCAATCGGAAACAAGTGCATCGTGCCAAATTTACGTACATCATGGTATCGAAGTTCTGTCCCATCATCAAAAGTGAAGAATACGTGAGTATGATGATCAAACTCTTCTTCTATAGATGTTAACTTATATTTCCCTTCCATTCGAAGATGCGAAACGATCACATCATCCTCGAGTATAAGCTTTAGAAACTTCCCTCTTCTTCTTACACCCTTAAATGTCTGTCCAATCACCTTCATTTTAAATGCTTCGACATCATCAGGTTTCTTGATGATTTTTGGCCATTTTACTAATACATTTGTAATTCGTTTCCCTACGATTAATTCTTCGAGCGTGCGTTTAACTGTTTCTACTTCTGGTAATTCAGGCATTATTCCCTCTCCTTTGATGCCTACTTCGCATCATACCAGGTGGAGCCATATTCATAATCAACTTTCAGCGGTACATCCAGTTTGATTGCAGATTCCATCACTTCAGGTACGATCCGTTTTAACGTTTCAATTTCTTCTTCTGGTGCCTCAAAAATTAATTCATCGTGTACTTGAAGTAGCATACGCGTTTTTAGATTTTCTTCTTTTAATCGCGTATCCATTTGAACCATCGCAAGCTTAATAATATCAGCAGCCGTTCCTTGAATCGGTGTGTTCATTGCCGTTCTTTCAGCAAACCCTCTTTGATTAAAGTTCCTTGAGTTAATTTCGGGCAGATATCTTCTTCGCTGGAGCATTGTTGATACATACCCCTCTTCTTTCGCCTTAACAACTACATCTTCCATGTAATTTTTCACCCCTGGGAAACTCTCTAAGTACCGATCGATGAATTCGCCAGCTTCCTTTCTCGAAACGTCAATACTTTGAGAAAGACCATAATCACTAATACCATAAACAATTCCGAAATTAACAGCTTTCGCGTGTCTTCTCATATTCGACGTAACGTCATCCTTGTTAACGTTGAACACATTCATCGCTGTTTTCGTATGAATATCCTCATCCTGTTGGAAAGCTTCGATTAAATTTTGATCCTGAGCGATGTGTGCAAGGACTCTTAGTTCAATTTGCGAATAGTCTGCCGCAAACATAACCCAGTTTTCATTAGATGGAATGAAAGCTTTTCTAATCTTACGGCCTTCTTCTAAACGAATCGGAATGTTCTGTAAGTTAGGGTCTGTAGAGCTAAGTCGACCTGTTTGCGTGAGAGCCTGGTTAAACCTTGTATGAATTTTCCCAGTATCAGAATAGATCACTTTTAGTAAACCTTCTACATATGTTGAATTCAACTTCCCTAATTGACGGTAAAGAAGAATTTCTGGAATAACATCGTGTTTACTTTCAAGCTTTTCGAGTACATCAGCTGAAGTTGAATATCCAGTTTTTGTTTTCTTAATCACCGGAAGCTCTAGCTTATCAAATAGAACCTCACCGAGTTGCTTAGGCGAATTGATGTTAAACTCTGTACCTGCAAGTTCAAAAATCCTTGCTTCGATTTTGCTTAATTTCTCATTTAACTCTGCACCCATTTTCTCAAGGAATTTCGTATCAACGGATACACCTTTTGTTTCCATTTCACCAAGAACAAGGGTTAACGGCATTTCAAGATCGTGAAATAGCTCATATTGTTCATTCTTTTTTAACTGTTCTTCAAGTGTCTCTTTTAATTGGAAAACAGCGAAAGCTTTTCGAACAAGGTGGTCTGCAAGCTCGTCTTGTTCTGGAAGTTTGCGTTTTGCCCCTTTACCATAAACCGATTCATCAGAGGAAACGATTGAAAAGCCTTCTCGACGAGAAATAGCAGATATATCATGCGTTGACTCAGAGGGATTCAGTAAATAAGAAGCAATTACTAAATCAAACGTAATGCCTTCTAGCGCAACCCCTTTCCACCCTAGAGCAACAACTGCTCGCTTCGCATCAAACACCCACTTCTTCTGAGATCGATCTTCAAGGAAGTTTTTTAATAGCTTAGAAGACATTGCGACTTCGGTTGGTATGAAATAATTCCCATTTTCATTCACAATAGAAATACCTTGTATTTCCGCATTGTGATAATTTTCTTCCATTACCTCAACGATCATGGCAGAAGGACTGATTAAATGATGCTCTTCAATTTCTTTAACCAAATCAAAAGACAATTCATCTATTTCTTGTTCTTCATTTTGCTCTCCACCAATTCGATTAAGAAGGTTTTTAAAGCCGAGCTCATTAAATAATGAAACTACAGCATCATGTTCATATCCGCTGTATGACAGATCATTTATTCCAAGCTCAAGAGGCGTCTCCTTAAATATTGTTACGAGTTCCTTACTCATCATGGCCTGATCACGGTTCTCTTCAAGTTTTTCCTTAAGCTTTTTGCCCGACACTTTATCAAGCGACTCATAAACCGCATCAACTGTGCCAAATTGCTTCAATAATTTAAGAGCCGTTTTTTCTCCAACCCCTGGTACCCCAGGGATATTATCCGAGTTATCACCCATTAGCGCCTTCATATCGATAATTTGATCTGGAGAAAGTCCATATTTTTCATTAAGAAATGCAGGGTCATATGTATCAATATCTGTAATCCCTTTACGAGTTAAAGCAACATGAACGTTATCTGAAACTAGCTGAAGAAGATCCTTATCACCGGAGTATATTTTAACTTCCCAATCTTCCTTACTCGCAATGGTTGATACCGTTCCAATAATGTCATCTGCTTCATAGTTCTTAATTTCATATCTCTTAATATTAAAGGCATCTAGCACCTCACGAATGACAGGAAACTGTTCACTCAATTCAGAAGGAGTCTTTTGTCTACCACCTTTGTATTCTGTATATGTCTTATGACGGAACGTGGTTTTTCCTGCATCAAACGCTACGAGCATATGAGTTGGTGATTCATTTTCAATAATCTTCAGCAACATCGTTGTAAAACCTAACACCGCATTCGTATATACACCCTTATCATTGTTTAGCAATGGCAATGCGAAAAATGCACGATAAGCAATACTATTTCCATCAATTAATACTAATTTGTTTTTCAATCGAAATCCTCCCGTTTCATTCATATAGACGTTTTATTATCGCTAAAATTATAAAAAGCGACGCCTGCTCCTTTCATTTTACCACGATGGCAAAAAGAAAGAAAAACAAGCGCCAATAAACAAATAAAGCATAATAAAATCACGACTTAACATTTTCAATAAAGTTTTGATTTTGTATAGAAGGCATTCCATAATATGATCTAAAAAAAAGGAGACGAGTTATACTCGTCTCAAAAATATGCTCTCGTCATGATGAAGGGGTCAATTGTTACTTTACAGAAATAGTTTAAAGGACATATAAATAGAGTGTAAAGAAATCGTAAAGTTTAGAAATGTCTCTCTTTGTTAAGTGTAATCACGAATGTTGTCCCATCTCCAAGTTCGCTCTTCACATCAATACGACCATGATGTGCTTCAACAAGGTGTTTCACTATAGCAAGCCCAAGACCCGTTCCGCCTGAATTTCTACTTCTAGCCCGGTCCACTCGATAGAAACGTTCAAATATCCTAGGAAGTTCTTCTTTACGAATGCCAATTCCGTTATCCGAAATGATGAACTGAACAATGTCACTTGACTCTTGAACAGAAATCGTAATTTTGCCTTCTTCCGGTGTATACGTAATGCTATTGGCAATTAAATTCAGAAACACTTGTTTTAAACGATTTGTATCTCCTTTAATATGAAGATTCCCCTCATATTGGACATTCACTTCAATGCCCTTTTTTTCTGCTTTGCTTTGAGTCATTAACAAACAATCATCAATAACCTCTTTTAAGTCCACAACTTGCCAGTTTAATGAGAAATGCTTTTGTTCCATTTTAGATAAATCGAGAAGATCCTGAATTAAACTTTGAAGTCGATCACTCTCATTTAGAATAATGGTAAGAAAACGAGTTCTAAAAGCTTTATTTTCCATAGCGCCATCTAATAATGTTTCAGCAAACCCTTTGAGCGAAGTCACCGGCGTTTTCAATTCATGAGAAACGTTCGCTACGAAGTCTTTGCGCATTTGTTCGAGCTTCTTCAATTCTGTAATATCGTGAAAAACAAGGACAACACCTTTCAGCTTATTGTCCTGATCAAGAATTGGTGCACCAGACACATCAAAATGCCTTATTTCAATTCCCACTTCTAACTCAACCTGCTTACGCACTGTTTGTTCTACAAGAAGTGTCTCCTCAACAATACGAATAATATCTCGATAAGGAATAGCCTCATAATAAAGCAGGTCCATATAATCATTTACTTGGATTTGAAAAGTGTCTTTATAAAAGCGGTTTACTAAATTAATATGACCTTTTGAATCAATAAGAATTAAGCCGCTATCCATGTTTTCAATGAGTGTCATTAAGCGATTTTGCTGAATTTCATAAGATGTGGTCATGGTTTGCAAATTTCTAGCAAGTATATTTAAAGCATGACTAAGTTGTCCCGTCTCGTCTAGTTTATACTCATATGTTCTTGCCTTGAAATTTCCAGAAGCTAGTTCATTCGCAACCTTTAATGCTCCCTCCAAGGGCTTCGTTAACTGATTGGAGATACGAAGACTAATATATATAATGATAAAAAAAGCAGCTGCAAAAGAAAAAATCAATATCAGCCACATATTCGATAGAGCTTCCTGACTAGCACTCTCGAATAGAATTCCTTCAAATAAATTGCCAAGGAAAACGATCATCATAGAAAATACGATAAAGAGGATAACAAATTGAGCATTAAGAAAGCGTGAACGAAATCTTTTCATTAAATTGAGGGCTCCTCTAACTTATACCCAAGACCCCTGATTGTTTTAATGTATTCAGGTTTGCGCGTATTCTGTTCGATCTTTTCACGTAAGTGACTAACATGCACATCAACAATTCTCGTATCTCCTACAAAATCATAATTCCATACAGCGCTTAACAGCTGCTCTCTTGTAAGTACACGTCCTTTATGACGTAAAAGATAAACGAGTAACTCAAATTCTTTCGGGGTTACCTCCATAATTTCTTCTTGGAAGAATGCTTCATAATTATTAGGGTATACTTCCAATTCTCCAACTTGGATTTTTTCGGATTCTTCCATTTGGCTAGCAGCCTTTGATTCCTCAAGTTGTTTCACTCGTCTGAGAATAGCTTTGATTCTGGCCACTACTTCCCTTGGACTAAATGGCTTCGTCATATAATCATCAGCACCTAGTTCAAGACCAAGCACTTTATCAAATTCATCATCCTTTGCAGTTAACATCAGCACCGGTGTGTGAATATGACGTTGTCTCAATTCTTTACATACTTCTAATCCATCCATTTCAGGTAGCATGAGATCAAGGATAATGCAATTCGGCTTTTCCTCAATCACGACTTCTAAAGCTTCAGCACCGTTTTCAGCAGTGACGACTTCGTATCCTGCCTGTTCAAGATTAAATTGAAGCAATGTTAAAATTGATATTTCATCATCAACAACTAGTATTTTTTGAGCCATTGTCAAATCCCCCTAACGAATTTCCCCATTCATCAATACCGATTCTTATACCAGGCGGTTTTCTTTATTTTAGCCTGAATACTTTCATCATACTATTTTTTTCACAAAGGCAAAAGAAAAACTTAAGCTATCCACGATATTAACCGTTTTCCATACGTATGAAATTTCGTTACAAAAAAAGAGCCCAAAATGGGCTCTAAAAATTATCAAATGAAGTTGACTTTGTTAGTGGTTTAGCAGGATATGGAGGGCTGACAGTGAAAGTTCCGTCTAAAATGCAATCCTCCGATTCGTTTACACCCTTAACAGCTATGACGACTTCATGTGCTTCTTTAGACACGTTTATGACTTCAAACTTGAAGTGAAGCGTCTCATAATGATGAACCGGGTTTTCATATTTCACTTCATGTTTCTTAAGACTACTTCCGGGTCCTGGCAAATATTTAGAAATAGCACCTGTTACGATAGCAAGGAGCATAATTTGCGGAACAATCGGCTTTTTAAAAGGCGTCATAGAGGCATAATCATGCTGAATGAATAGGGGATTGTTATCGTTGGAAATTCCAAGGTAGAGAAGAAGATCTCGATCCTCTATTTTTTCTGATACTTCAAGCTTTTCACCAACAGAAATCTCTTCAATCATTCGTCCAATTTTTCGTTTTTTCCCTAAAAGCACAGCTACTCCCCCTTATATAAGAAAGCGCTTTCTTATAATATTGTAAAAGAGATCCGGTTAACACCGGATCTACTTTAATGGCATTATTAACCTAATACCGTCATAACTTTGCGAACAGACTCGGCTGATTTATCCAGCTCTTTCTTTTCTTCGTCAGTTAAATCTAATTCGATGATGTCTTCAATCCCGTCGCCACCAAGTATTGTTGGCACACCAAGGTATAGACCATCATAGCCATATTCACCCTCAAGATAAGCAATTGTAGGAAGCACACGACGTTGATCTTTTAAAATGGCTTCAACCATCTCAACAAGAGATGCAGCAGGAGCATAATAAGCACTACCATTTCCAAGCAGACTTACAATTTCCCCGCCACCTTTACGTGTACGTTCTACAATTTCATTAAGCCGGTCTTCAGAAATAAGGCTTTGAAGAGGAATGCCTCCAGCAAATGAATAGCGAACAAGTGGTACCATATCATCACCATGACCACCAAGTACGAAACCGGTAATATCTTTCACAGAAAGATTTAATTCTTCAGCAATAAATGAACGGAATCGTGCAGAATCAAGAATGCCTGATTGCCCGATGACACGGTTTTTAGGGAGACCTGACTCCTTAAATACCGTATACGTCATGGCATCTACAGGATTTGTTAGAACAACTATTGTCGTTTCAGGAGAATATTTTACGATTTCTTGAGTAACGCTCTTCATGATTTTGGCATTAGTATTCACAAGATCATCGCGACTCATCCCTGGTTTCCTTGCAATTCCAGCAGTAATAACAACAATATCTGAATCAGCTGTATCTTCATAGCTTGAAGTCCCTGTGATTTTAGAGTCAAATCCTTGAACTGGGCTTGCTTCAAACATATCAAGAGCTTTTCCTTTTGTCGGACCTTCTTGATTTGGGATATCTACAAGTACTACATCAGCAAGTTCTTTTTGAGCTAGTAGAAAAGCCGTCGTTGCCCCTGTAAATCCTGCACCAATTACGGAAACTTTCTTACGTTTCATTGTCATTTAATAGCCACTCCTTTAATCCAGTTCAAAATTGGTGGTCTGTTGAATTAGTCCATATTGTTGATTAGTTCATCACCAAATTCAGATGTTTTCACTTCTGTTGCGCCGTCCATTAGTCGCGCAAAATCATATGTTACAACTTTATTCGCAATTGATTTTTCCATGGCATCAAGAACTAGCTTAGCTGCTTCATTCCATCCAATGTGCTCAAGCATAAGAACGCCTGACAAAATAACAGATGATGGATTTACTTTATCAAGACCAGCATATTTTGGAGCTGTACCATGCGTTGCTTCAAAAATAGCATGACCAGTTTCATAGTTGATATTTGCTCCTGGAGCAATACCAATTCCACCAACTTGCGCTGCAAGAGCATCCGATACATAATCACCATTAAGGTTCATTGTAGCGACAACGTCGAACTCAGCTGGACGAGTAAGAATTTGTTGCAAGAAAATGTCCGCAATCGCATCTTTCACGATGAGTTTGCCTTCACCTTCTGCTTTAGATTGAGCTTCGTTCGCAGCATCTTTACCTTTTTCTTCAACGATACGATCGTATTCAGCCCAAGTAAAGACTTTATCTCCAAATTCTTGTTCAGCCACTTCATAGCCCCAGTTTTTAAATGCGCCTTCTGTGAACTTCATGATGTTCCCTTTATGAACAAGGGTTACATTTCTACGACCTTCGTCAAGAGCGTATTGAATCGCTGCGCGAACAAGACGCTTCGTTCCTTCTTCAGAAACTGGCTTAATACCAATGCCTGAAGTTTCAGGGAAACGAATGTTTTTTGCACCCATTTCATCTTGAAGGAATGAAATCACTTTTTTCACTTCATCTGATCCTTTTTGGAACTCGATTCCAGCATAGATATCTTCTGTATTTTCTCGGAAAATAACCATATCTGTATCTTCAGGGCGTTTTACTGGAGAAGGAACTCCTTTAAAATAACGAACTGGACGAAGGCAAGTAAATAAATCAAGCTCTTGACGAAGTGCAACGTTAAGAGAACGAATGCCTCCTCCTACAGGTGTTGTAAGTGGCCCTTTAATTGCAATTATGTATTCACGAATTGCATCAAGAGTAGCTGCTGGTAGCCATTCACCTGTTTTATCGTAGGCTTTTTGACCTGCATATACTTCTTTCCATACAATTTTCTTCTTTCCTCCGTAAGCTTTGTCTACGGCACCTTCGATAACTTTAGAGGCAGCTGCCCAAATATCGGGACCAGTCCCATCTCCTTCAATATACGGAATAATTGCGTGATCTGGAACATTTAGTACACCATTATTTACGGTAATCTTCTCTCCATTTGCCATTCTGTATTCCTCCTATTGAAATAACTTTTATGTTAGCTAAGCAGGGAAGAAATGATCCTCCCTGAGTTTTCTTCTATCTGTCTTCTACTTTTACATATGTCTGATTCGTTGAACCAATATATTCTGCACGTGGACGAATGAGGCGATTGTTACTATATTGCTCTAGAATATGAGCAATCCAACCAGAAACTCTACTCACTGCAAAAAGTGGCGTGAACAGGTCATGGTCAATGCCAAGACTATGGTAAACAGAAGCTGAATAGAAATCTACGTTAGGTGGAAGACCTTTCTCACTTGTAACGATTTCTTCCATCTTCGTTGACATCTCATACCATTTTGTTTCACCTGTAAGGTCAGTTAACTGACGTGACATCTCTCGTAAATGCTTCGCACGCGGGTCACCTGTCTTGTAAACGCGATGTCCAAAGCCCATGATCTTTTCTTTGTTATCAAATGCATTTTGCAAATAAGGTTCGACATTATCAACGCTGCCGATTTCACTTAACATAGCCATCACGCGTTCATTTGCCCCACCGTGAAGAGGTCCCTTAAGAGCACCAATCGCTGCTGTGACACCTGAATACATATCAGATAAAGTAGCTACACATACGCGAGCGGTAAAAGTGGAAGCGTTCAGTTCATGGTCTGCATGAAGGACTAGGGCTTTATTGATAGCTGTCACAGCCACATCTTCCGGAAGCTCACCAGTTAATGTGTATAAAAAGTTAGCTGCAAAGCTTAGATCTTTCTTAGGTTCTACTGGATCCTTTCCTTCACGAACCCGGGAAAAAGCGGTTACAACAGTAGGTATTTTAGCTTGAAGACGAATCGCCTTACGATAATTCGCTTCTTCACTCATATCATCTGCTTCTTCGTCATATAAAGCAAGTGTAGAAACAGCAGTACGAAGAGCTGCCATCGGATGTACTTTATCACTTGGATAAGACTTCATTTGAGCAACGATTTCTTCAGGAATAGCTGCATTTTTGGCAAAATCAGCTGTAAATTCCTCAAGTTCTGTCTTATTTGGAAGTTTATCATTCCATAAAAGATAAATTACTTCTTCAAAACTAGCATTCTCAGCGAGGTCATCGATGTTATATCCTCTGTATGTTAAGACATCATTAACGATAGAACTAATCGATGATGTTGTTGCAACTACGCCTTCTAATCCGCGTGTAGTCGTCATACGTCTCCCTCTCCTTTTCCATATTATTGGCTCTGATATTTTCTAAAAATTCTGCTTTGATAACGCTTTTAAAACGCTCCAAAAAAAATAAGAACCTATGTACAAGTTGGTGCGTCAGTTCTCATTATAAACAATTCTCTGATATTTGTGAATGAATATGCATAATTTCATCAATTCCTTTTTTTCTCACATGCCGAAAATCTGAATTGATAATCAAAGAAATACTGCACAACCGCCCCTTCCTGAACAGTCGTTCAGTTAAAAAGTTCGACAATCTTCATAGCCATGTAGGCAATTCCAGCTCCTATTAATGGACCTACAGCAATCCCTTGAAAAACAGCAACTGCAAGAATAGTACCAAATACAAGTGCTGTCGTAATATGCGGATCATTCTGAAGTAAGACGATGCCTTTTGAAGCTATGATGGCTACAAACACTCCTGCCCCCATCGCAATCCAGGCATAGGAAGATTTGACAGCTTCTCCAAGTTGCTTAAATCCTATTTCACCACTAGCAATTGGAACGAGTACGGCAATGGTTATAATCGTAACGCCCCATGAAATGCCTTTGGATTGGAATATCGGAAACACTTTATCACCTAATCCCACTGCTTTGATTAGTAACAAAACGACTACCGCAATGATCAGTGAGCTATTCTTCGCTACAAGTGCGATCCCAAGTAAGATTAGCAAAAAGATGGTAGGCTGTGAAATAATTGTCATATAACTCCCTCTTTCACACTAACAGAACTCTTATAGTATAACAAATTTTATGAATTTAAGCACGGATCACCTCAATCCCAATTGATTGTCACGAAGCAACCGGTGTAAAATATAGGAAAGACATAAGGGGGATTCAAATGAATTGGAAGTACATACATAGAATCTTACGCTTTCTACTTGTCATTCTTCTTATTATTGTTTCTCTGATCTCCTTTTATTATATCTGGCATCTTGCTTATCCATTTGTCATCGCTCTTTTGCTCGCTTTTCTAATTAACCCTCTCGTAGACTTATTAGAAAACCGAGCGAAAATACCGAGGCCGCTCGCTGTAGCCCTATCAATTCTATTCCTTATCGGAGTCCTTGCTGCCTTTATTGCTCTGCTAGTAAATGAAGTTGTACAAGGCGTTGTATACCTCGCAAATGTATTACCAGGAAATTTCCAAGAAATTGTCTTATTCATAGAAGATCTTTTCGTGTCTCACGTCATGCCACTTTATTATCAGCTTGAAGAATTATTTAAGGATTTGAACAAAGATCAACAAACCACAGTACTCGATAATATCCAGTCCATTGGAACAACCATTACAACTACCCTTACGAATATACTTCAATCTCTTGTTGAAGGAATCCGCTCGTTTATTGTCAGCTTACCTACGATCCTAACAGTTCTGATCTTTTCTATGCTTGCCACTTTTTTTATTAGTAAAGACTGGTATAAGTTCATAAATTGGATGAAACTAAAAGTAAAAACTGATATCCAAGAAAGTATTAGCACCGTTTATATTGACTTAAGACGCGCTCTTTTTGGTTTTTTGAAAGCACAGCTTACCCTTATTTCAATGACAGCAATTATCGTTTTAATTGGTCTTTTTATTTTACGAGTAGATTATGCGATTACCATAGCGATTATCATTGGGCTTGTCGATTTACTACCATACCTTGGTACAGGCGCAGTTTTCGTGCCATGGATGATTTATTCCTTTTTAATCGGAAACTACGGATTGACCATAGGACTTTCTATTCTTTATGGAATTGTCGTGATTCAGCGGCAAGTCATGGAGCCTAAAGTGCTATCATCGAATATTGGACTTGATCCTCTCGCAACATTGATTGCTCTCTTTGTAGGCTTCCAACTATTTGGATTCATTGGTCTAATCATCGGCCCAGTTCTTCTCGTGGTACTAAAAACTCTTTATCACGCAAATGTTTTTAAGGACATTTGGGTTTTTATCAAAGGAGTATAAGTTTAATTACACTGTTAACTTTAGTGGTTCTTACATCCTTTGCTCGCAACCAATTAGATGAATCTCTAATAGAAAAATCGGCCTGGGTGACTCTATCAAATCTCCTTTAATAATAAAAGCAAAAAAAGCATGGCAGCAACGTCTCATTTAGACGATACTGCCATGCTAGAGCCGAAAGGTTCTCGCTATCTACTAATTATTATTTTTGTATCTCAGTAGCGTCATAAACTTTAACATCTAAAGGTGCAACTAGATATTCTGGTGCTTTACCTACAAAAGCTTGAAAATGAGCACTTTGGTTATGCGCATCGACTGCAGCCATATCTTCATAAGCTTCAATCATTTTATAAGTGTTCTCTTTTTCAACTTCTTTTGAAAGTGTATAAGAAATGTTACCTTCTTCATTTCTAGCCGCTTCAATCAAAGTTGTCACTTCTTTAAGAAATTCTTCTTCTTTAGCCGGGTTAATTTGTAATCCTGCATGAATAATAATCATTGTTCATTTCCTCTTTTCAATTTTTAATTTTTTATTTCCACTCTGCAATCGATTCAATAGGTAAGCGTACAGATTTGTAGCCTTCATTTGCTGCTTTACCAATTGAAAGCAACATAACTGGGTAGTAACGCTCTTTATCCATACCGTAAGCTTCAGCGATTTGAGCTTTCTCATATCCTCCAATTGGATTGGTGTCATAACCGTGTGCACGTGCAGCAAGCATTAACTGCATGGATACCAAACCACCATCAATGATGTTCATTTCTCTAAACTGCTCTGTTGACATTCCTTCTAACAACCCTTTAATCGCTGGAAGCTGCTGATCTCTAACTTCTGCAGGCATATACCCTTTTTGTACAGCAGTGTCATAAATTTCATCAGCATAGTCCAGGCTGTTCATATCAACAAAAACGGCAATCATTGCTGAAGAAGTTTCAACTTGAGACTGGTTGAATTTAGCAAGTGGTGCTAATGTCGCCTTTCCTTCTTTGCTATCAATAACGACAAAACGCCATGGTTGAAGGTTCACTGAAGAGGGTGCGAGTGTTGCTTCAGTTAGTATTTCAGTCATCTCTTCTTTACTTATTTTCACGGATGGATCATAATGGCGGATTGAGCGGCGCCCTGTAATAATTTCGTTAAAGTCATTTATTTTCGTTGCATTCATCGTTAATTCTCCTTAGTACTTTTCTAGTTAGTATTGAATATCTTTAATGTTATTTTGAATACGGTTAAGCATATTCGATAATTCTGATTGTTCCTGCTCAGTAAAATCTTTTAGTACCTTTTGAATGAATTGCTCTTTCTCTTTCCGAAAAGATGCAATTCGATCTCTGCCTTCTTCTGTTAACCTCACGAAGGTAAACCGGTTATCATCTGGATTTTTACGACGAGCAACCATTTTTTTCACTTCCAACTGCTTTAAATGTCTCGTTACAGCAGCGCTATCAATATTCACTTCTTTCTGCAATGCTGTTTGGCTAATTTCATCAACCTCAAACAATTTATGCAGGAGCTCTAAGCGAGACTGACTGATGCCGGTGCATCGTTCGAATTTAGGGCTCATTTGCTTGTAAATATCATTTAACTGATATAAAATTTCGCCTTCATTTGAACAAGAATTCTTCAACGCATCCTCCTCCTTCAATCAGTTGATGGGTCAATCGTTGACTCATCAACTAATATACTAGATGAGTTCCTTGATGTCAACAATAAAACCTTAATTAATTGATAGGTCAACCATTGACCTATCAATTAATATAATTTACTTGTTTATACAATGTCAAATCACACTTTATTTCTTCCAATAGAAAAGGAGCTTGAATATGTATTCAAGCTCCTTAAGGACATTTCATTATACGTTTCTAAGGCAGAATTTTTACCTTCTAATAAACATAAACTGACCATTATTCATTCGACGTTCAAGGAATTTCTTAATCCATCTCTTAAAAGGTTTTCTCGTTGCCGGGATGAGAAGTAAAAATCCTGTTGCATCTGTGATGAAGCCTGGTGTGAGTAGAACGACACCACCTACGAGTATGCATAGACCATCTAGAATAGCATCTCCAGGCATCTGGCCTGATTGCATTTGTCTGTTAACCTTTTGGATCGTTTCTGCCCCTTCTTTACGCGCAAGCCACGCCCCTAGAATCCCTGTACCAATAATCAATAATACTGTCGGAATAAGTCCCAGTGTTCTTCCTGACAGAAGTAACAAAGCGATCTCTAGAGCTGGAACGATAATAATAAAAAGCAACAAAATACGAAACATGACATAGCTCCCTCAATCATAATCGGGAAATTGTCCCGTTAACACTATTATACGTGATTTAAAATAATTTTCGAACTCAATTGCACCATTAACCTAATCCCCAGTGAAGAATACCCAAAATAAGTTAAATAATAAAGGCTGTCGATTTTCTCGACAGCCTTTTAAAAGTTTCAATCTTGCTTATAGAATGCTTGCTTTCCCGTTGTAAATAATTCCAGTCGTTGCATCAAGTGTTACTTGTTGACCTTCTTCGAATAGTTGTGTCGCATTTTCAAGACCAACTACGACAGGTAGTCCAAGACTAAGACCTACAACTGCAGCATGGCAAGTAAGTCCGCCTTCTTCTGTAATAAGTCCTGCTGCCTTCTCTAGAGCAGGAACCATATCTTTATCAGAGCCAATCGTAACTAGAATTGTGTTTCCATCTGCTTTATCAATCGCCTCTTGAGCATTTTTTGCGATAGCGATTCTTCCTGAAATAGATGTTTTCCCAATTCCTTGAGCTTTTGCAAGAATATCACCGATAACGTGAACTTTCATCAAGTTCGTTGTACCAGATTCTCCAACTGGAACACCAGCAGTAATAACAACTGTATCTCCGTGATTTACAATTCCAGACTGGATTGAAGCGTCAACTGCAACTTCTAGCATTTCGTCTGTTGTTGATACTTTGTGTCCTTCTTGTGCATGAACGCCCCATACAAGAGCAAGCTTGCGGCATACGCTAGCCGTATTTGTTACAGCTACAATCGGTGCCTTCGGACGGTATTTAGCAATCATACGCGCTGTATGTCCGCTCTCAGTAGCTGTAATAATTGCTGGGACGTTTAAGTTATAAGCTGTGTGAGCTACTGATTCACTAATCGCATTTGTTGTATTTGTTTCTGTTTCTTTACTTCTTACAGAAAGAAGCTCACGGAAGTTTAATGATTTTTCAGTATAAGAAGCAATGTTATGCATAGTTTGAACAGCTTCTACCGGATAAGATCCTGCAGCTGTTTCACCTGAAAGCATGATTGCATCTGTGCCATCAAGAATAGCATTGGCAACGTCACTCGCTTCCGCACGAGTTGGACGAGGATTACGCTGCATAGAATCAAGCATTTGTGTTGCAGTAATAACAGGCTTTCCAAGTGCATTACACTTTTTAATAAGCTGCTTTTGTACAAGAGGTACTTCTTCAGCAGGAATTTCAACACCTAGGTCACCACGAGCAACCATTAAACCATCTGAAATCTCAAGGATGGAATCGATGTTATCAACACCTTCACGGTTTTCAATCTTAGGGATAATTTGAATGTCAGTTGCTTTATGCTTCTCAAGAAGTTTACGGATATCAAGAACATCGGATACTCGACGAACGAATGACGCAGCAATAAAGTCTACACCCTGTTCAATGCCGAATTCAATATCTGCAGCATCCTTATCTGTAATACCAGGAAGGTTAACGCTCACGTTTGGTACGTTAACACCCTTTTTGTTTTTCAATGTTCCATTATTTAGAACCTCAGTATAAAGTTCATTCTTCTCAATTTGCTTTACTTCAAGTTCAATCAATCCATCATCAAGTAAAATCTTAGATCCAACATGAACATCATTAACAAGGTCAGGATATGTGACAGAGATTTTCTCTGTTGTACCAAGTACTTCTTCCATAGAAACGATAAGCTGTTGACCAGCCTCAAGATCGATCCCACCGTTCTCCATATTGTTCGTGCGGATTTCCGGGCCTTTTGTATCTAAAAGGATCGCAACGTTTTTTCCGAGCTTTTCAGCAACTGCACGGATTGATTTAATACGATTACCGTGTTCTTCAAAATCACCATGTGAGAAATTCAAACGAGCAACGTTCATCCCTGCATTAATCAATTTTTCTAGAGTTTGTTCATTTTCACTTGCTGGTCCAATCGTACAGACAATCTTAGTTTTGCGCATGGGTCTGTCTCCTCCTAAAAAGCTATGCTTCAATTAGTTTTCTTCATAACAACTATGTTATGTAACATTTTCAGACATTACGATACACCCCTTATGTTTAAAGGGGTGAACCACTTAAGGTCTTTTTAAATAGATAATTCCTTTGCAAGCTGACACATTTTTTGATTGACTTCATGTGGTAGAGCGAGTGCTTCGTTAATATCCATATCAACAATTTGGTTGTTCTGAATACCAACTGTTCGCCCTTCTGCTCCTTCAAGTAGAAGTTCAACAGCACGTGCTCCAAGACGGCTTGCTAGAACTCGGTCCGAAGCAGTTGGTGAACCACCACGTTGAACGTGACCAAGAACGGTTACACGTGTTTCCATGTTCATCTCTTCTTGGATTTGTTTCCCAATTTCAACACCACTTCCAACACCTTCAGCAACAACAATAATACTGTGACGTTTTCCGCGATCATGGCCGCGCTTCAGACGACTCAAGATATCGGACAACTCGAACTTCTCCTCAGGAATGAGGATTGATTCAGCACCGTCAGCCAGACCTGACCAAAGAGCGATATCTCCTGCGTCACGTCCCATTACCTCGATCACATATGTACGCTCATGAGATGTCGCCGTGTCACGAATTTTATCAATAGCTTGAATAACTGTATTTAGTGCTGTATCAAAACCAATCGTAAAGTCTGTTCCAGGGATGTCATTATCAATCGTTCCTGGAATTCCAATCGTCGGGAAGCCATGACCAGTTAATTTCTGAGCTCCACGGTAGGATCCATCTCCTCCGATTACGACTAGACCCTCAATACCAAATTTCTTTAAGTTCTCTACACCCTTCAGTTGACCTTCAAGTGTCTTAAATTCAGGGCAGCGAGCAGAATATAACATTGTACCGCCACGATGGATAATATCAGCTACAGAACCGATTTCCATTTTCTCTATATTTCCATTAATCAACCCGGTATATCCGTGGTAGATCCCATAAACTTCAATATCATGGTAGATTGCTTTTCGAACGACAGCTCGAATAGCAGCGTTCATTCCTGGTGAGTCTCCTCCGCTGGTTAGTACACCAATACGTTTCATAACTGTTCACCTCATTAATTCTTTGTGTTATTAAAATATCAAATACGGTCGTTGAATACAATAGCTAAGCTACATCGCAAAAAAGTGCTTTCTCTATAACGAGAAAGCACTTTCCTTATTTTAAGCCAATGGTATCGGTTACAAACGTATATTGTCCAATATTTCTGTATTTTTCATAGCGTTGATTCACAAGCTCCTGTTTGGAAAGTTGTGTCAGTTCTTCAAGTGATTTGACAAGTGCCGATTGAATCGCCTTCGCCTGTTCTTCCGTATTCCGATGAGCCCCTCCCTTTACTTCAGGGATAATCTCATCAATGACATTTAGTTCTTTCAAATCTGGCGCCGTGATTTTCATAGTATCAGCTGCCTGCTGAGCTAAACCAGAATCCTTCCACAACAAAGCCGCAGCTCCTTCAGGAGAAATAACGGAATACCATGAATTTTCAAGCATGTGCACGTGATTACCTACGCCAATCGCTAACGCACCTCCACTCGCACCTTCTCCAATAACAATGCAAATGATTGGAACGGTTAGCCCCGCCATTTCAATCAAGTTACGTGCAATCGCTTCACTTTGCCCTCTTTCTTCCGCTGCCTTACCAGGAAACGCTCCTTTAGTATCTAGGAGAAAAATAACGGGACGTTGAAATTTTTCGGCTTGTTTCATGAGACGAAGCGCTTTACGATAGCCTTCAGGATGTGGCATTCCAAAATTTCGTCTAAGATTCTCTTTTGTATCTTTACCACGCTGATGGCCGATAACCGTAACAGGTTTTCCTTCAAAGGTTGCAATACCACCTACAATCGCTTCGTCATCACCAAACAGTCGATCACCATGCAATTCAAGAAAGTTCTCAAAAATACGATCGATATAATCAGAAGTTGTGGGACGTTCAGGATGTCTAGCCAATTGGACACGGTTCCACGCTGTTAAATTCTCGTAAATTTCTTCTTCCATTTTTGAAAGTCTTTTTTGAAGACGAGAAACCTCATCATTAAGATCCACATTCTTTTCTTCCATGAAAGAATGTAATTCAGTAATTTTATCTTCTAACTCTTGGAGAGGTCGTTCAAAATCAAGTCTCTGTGCCATTATTCTTCACCTCCATTTCCATGAATCATTAGTACCTGACCGAGTATCTTCTTCATATCAGCTCGATGAATCACGCGATCCAACTGACCATGATGAAGGAGAAATTCAGCTGTCTGAAAATCTTCTGGAAGATCTTCACGAATCGTTTGCTCAATAATTCGCCTACCAGCGAAGCCAATCAAAGCCTTAGGTTCAGCGAAATTAAAATCGCCTACAGAAGCAAAACTCGCTGATACACCACCAGTTGTAGGATGTGTCATTATAGAAATGAATAGTCCACCGTCATCACTAAATCTTTTAAGCGCTACGCTGGATTTCGCCATTTGCATCAAACTCAAAACACCCTCTTGCATTCGAGCACCGCCCGATGCAGTAAAGACAATAAACGGGATTTTTTCTTTATGCGCATGCTCAATCGCTCTTGTGATTTTTTCTCCTACCACTGAACCCATGCTTCCCATTCGAAAACGTGCATCCATTACTGCAATAGCTGTTCGGTAGCCATCTATTGTTCCTTCACCCGTTACAACCGCTTCATTCAATGAGGATTTCTTTTGATCCTTCTCCAAACGCTCAACATAATCCGGAAAAGAGAGCGGGTTTTCTGAAATCATATCTGCATCCAGTTCTGTAAAAGAACCTGTATCAAGCGTATCCTTTAATCTTTCAGGGGCTGACATTTGATGGTGATACCCACATTTCACACAAACCTTATGCGATTTTTCCAGCTCTTTCGTATAAATAATACTTTTACACCCTGGACACTTTGTCATAATGCCTTCAGGTACATCTTGTTTTATTTTATCTGAGGGAACCGTCGCATACTTCTTCTTCTTGTTGAATAGATCCTTTAACAAAGTTGACCATCCCTTTCACAATATCAAACATATTTGCTATTCTTCCGCTTTTTTTATTTCATACGTGTCAAATAAACAAATGGCACTTTCCTTATTCCTAGAAGTCAATGCATCAATCATGGATTCATAATACTCTTTAGGGCGGAAAGTTAACTGGTGCCAAATTGTCTGATGGTAATCCGCAAGCTCTCCCCATAACCTCATGAGTAGATGATTATGAGTTGATGAAACAATAACTCGGAAGAAAGCTGTATCAAATTCAGTCGAAAAAATATTTCGACCGGAAGAGTTGTCCTTATATTCCATCATAGTTCTTAATCGATCAAGATATTCATCTGAGATTCGATCACACGCCACCCTTAGAATATCTTTTTCAATTAACCTTCTAGTTTCTAACAGATCTTCTTTAGACTTAGTATCTTTTAGAATAAAGGAGGCAATGACTTCTACAAGTCGATGATCTCTAGCATTTGCAATAAATGTCCCTTCTCCTCGACGAGTTTCAATTAGACCAAGCATTTCCATTGATCTTAACGCTTCTCTTACGGAAGATCTTCCGGCATTTAAGCGCTCAGAAAGCTCCCTTTCCGAAGGGAGCTTATCACCGGTTTGTAAACCATCGTTATAAATAATCGCTTTTATTTTCTGAAGGATATTCTGATAAACTTTCCCCTGACTCATCATGGGAAATCAACACCCTTTCCTGACTGAAAACAAATAGGAAAAGTAGACATTTGCGGTTTGGAACCGTGAATGCCTCTTAACCAAAATGAATGTTTAGAAGATAAGCTGTTTTTCATGTTCTCCATAAATAAAATGCAAG
This sequence comes from Anaerobacillus sp. QJM3NY_17, assembly GCF_056173665.1. NCBI lineage: Bacteria > Bacillati > Bacillota > Bacilli > Caryophanales > Bacillaceae > Anaerobacillus > Anaerobacillus sp. QJM3NY_17. The sequence continues at coordinate 3,049,503 of NZ_CM149685.1, forward strand.
AAAAAAGTGAGAAAGTCAAGCTCTTCCCCACTTACTCGTTATCTTCTTCAATAATAGCGAGAGAACGTGTCTTTTCTTTAACTGATTCAGGATCTACGTTTATACGAGCCACACCCGTCTCCATCGCAGCTTTCGCTACACTAGCAGCAACAGCAGGTGCTACTCGTGGATCAAACGGTGCGGGAATAACGTAGTCGGCGCTCAAATCTTCTTCAGCAACAAGTTCTGCAATAGCATGTACAGCAGCAACCTTCATATCTTCGTTAATATGAGTTGCTCTAACATCAAGTGCGCCTCGGAAAATTCCAGGGAACGCTAGAACATTATTTATTTGATTTGGGAAATCTGATCGCCCAGTACCAATAACCTTAGCTCCTGCTTCTCTTGCATCATTTGGCATGATTTCAGGATTAGGGTTAGCCATTGCAAAAATAGTTGGATCGTCGTTCATAGATTCGACCATTTCTCTCGTCAGTGCTCCCTCAACTGAAACCCCAATGAAAACATCTGTGCCTGAAATAACTTCTTTCAATGACCCTTCTGCTTTGTCACGATTTGTATACTTCGCAACTTCTGCCTTCACGTCGTTCATTCCATAAGAACGGCCTTCGTAAATAGCACCTTTCGAATCACACATAATGATAACCTTTACACCAAAACGATTCAAAAGCTTAATAATGGCGATGCCTGCAGCTCCAGCACCATTGATAACGACTTTAATTTCACTCATTTTCTTACCTGATAGTTTCAAAGCATTGACAAGCCCTGCTACCGTAACAATGGCAGTGCCGTGTTGATCATCATGGAAAATAGGGATATTTGTTTCTTTTTTTAATCTTTCTTCGATTACAAAACAATTAGGGGCAGCAATATCTTCAAGGTTAATACCACCAAAAGTAGGTTCCATTAACTTTACTGTCTGCACAATTTGATCTACATCAGTCGTATTTAAGCAAATAGGAAATGCATCAACACCAGCAAAACTTTTGAAAAGCACTGCTTTCCCTTCCATTACAGGAAGTGCTGCTTCCGGCCCAATATTTCCAAGTCCAAGAACGGCTGTGCCATCGGATACGACGGCAACCATGTTTCCTTTCATCGTATATTCATATACTTTATTCTTGTCATCATAAATTTCTTTACAAGGCTCTGCAACACCTGGTGAATAAGCTAGACTTAAATCCGTAGCGTTTCGAACCGGCACCTTCGATTTAGATTCTAGTTTTCCTTGTCTCACTCTGTGAATATGTAGAGCTTCTTCTCTCGTAATGGACAATAAACCCACTCTCCTTTTTTCAGAAGCATTAGATGATGTTAACAATTTCCCTAGTACAATTGGGCAGTGGTCAGACCACTCTATTTTCACCATTATAACAAATCACCATTAGCTGTAAAGATTTTCATCGAGGCTTTTTCACAACATTGTTTTCACCAAGTAATTTTTTCAAGGCGTGAAGACAGTCAGTATCAGGGTTTACAAGCCATTCTTTACCGAGCTTTACGGTTTTATCTGTTTCACTATAATAAACTACGACCTCTGCATCACCCTCATAGTTTCGAAGCACTCCCTTCACTTCACTTAGCATACTTTTATGGTGAGGCTCAACTTTCAGAAATAAGGTTTTCTTCTCTTTCTTTGGTTGAACATCACTTAGCTTCATCGCTCTAGAAATAATAATATTCGTTTGATCATTTCGTTTCTGCCCTACACCATCAACGTAAAGAAATTGCCCTCTCGATAAAAGACTCTCCAATTGCTCCCAAACATCAGGAAAGGCGACTCCTTCTATTTCTCCCGTTTCATCACCCAACGTTAGAAAAGCCATCATTTGTCCTTTCTTCGTGCGAATACTTCTGACCTTCAATACCTCTACAGCTAACCTTAATGGAGCTCGATCTGAAGCATTGATGGCGTCCCTCGTAACATCTCTTACGTATCCCTTCAAATTTTCTAAATAGGGATCAAGAGGATGGGCTGTTAAATAAAACCCAATTGCTTCTTTCTCGAATGCAAGCATTTCTTTTTCATCAAAAGGGGGAACGCTCTCGTAAGCTGGTTCAGCCTCACCATCTTCAAAAAAACCTTTTTGTCCATTTTGTTCAGAGCCATAGTTCATGGCCCCTTCGAGTGAAGCGAGCATCGAAGAACGACTTACCCCGAACTCATCCATCGTACCAGCAAATATCAACGATTCAAGTGCGCGCTTATTTACTATTCTTAGTGAAATTCTTGCACATAAATCAAAAAGGCTTTTATAAAAGTGATTCCTCTTATCTAAGATTTCTTCTATAGCATTTTTACCGACATTTTTTACTGGAAGCAAACCGAATCTCAAGGCCTCATTTTCAACAGTGAAGGTTTCTTTGCTTTTGTTGATTGACGGCGGATGAACCGTCATGCCTTTCTGTCTCGCTTCTGATAAATACATAGCAAGTCTATCTTGGTTTCCGATTGCAGATGTTAATAGACTCGAAAAGAAGTAACGTGAATAGTTAGCTTTTAAATAAGCTAGTTGATAAGCAATCACGCTATAAGCTACTGCATGACTCCGATTAAATCCGTAATCCGCAAATCGGACAATGTACTCATATACTTTAACAGCAGTTTCTCTAGGATATCCCTTTGCAAGACAACCACTAACGAAATGCTCTCTTTCAGATTCAAGAACTTCACGCTTCTTCTTAGATACGGCCCTTCTTAATAAATCCGCTTCTCCAAGAGAAAAACCTGCTAATTTTGATGCAATTTGCATGATTTGCTCTTGATACACGATAACTCCATAAGTTGATTTTAGAATTGGTTCAAGATCTGGATGGAGATAATCAATTGAACGTTCTTTATGTTTACCTGAAATGAAGAGCGGAATGTTTTCCATTGGACCCGGCCTATATAAAGCATTAACAGCAACAATATCTTCAAATTCAGTTGGCTTCAGCCTCCTCAGCACTTGACGCATGCCATCAGATTCAAGTTGAAAAACACCTGTTGTATCAGCTTTTTGCAGCAGTGAGAAGGTAGGTTGATCATCCATTGGAATTGTAGAAAGCGAAGGGCGCACGCCTGTTTCACTTTCGATATCATTTAATATCCCTTCAATTAAAGTTAAATTTCGAAGTCCAAGAAAGTCCATTTTCAAAAGACCTACTTCTTCTAAATCGTTCATGGGAAACTGCGTCAAACTAATATGATGACCACCAAGTAAAGGTACATGTTTCGTAAGCGGCTCAGCTGAAATAACAATTCCTGCGGCATGTGTTGATGTATGACGTGGTAGCCCTTCAATCGTACTTGCTATGTCAAAAACCTGTTTTCCTTCAGAGGTAGATGATATGAGATCCATGAGTGCTTTTGACTCTTCTTTTGCCTGTTTCAACGTCATTCCAGGTCTTGAAGGAACTGCTTTAGACATCGCATCCAGAAGCTTCGTATCTACTTCTAATACTTTTCCAACGTCACGAATTGCAGCTTTTGCAGCAAGCGTACCGAATGTTACGATTTGGGCTACTCGGTCATGTCCGTATTTCTCGTAAACGTATTCAATGACCTCATCTCTTCTTACATCAGGAAAGTCGATGTCAATATCTGGCATCGTAACTCGTTCTGGATTCAAGAAGCGCTCAAATAGAAGGTTGTGTTCGATAGGATCCACATCTGTTATATGCAATAAGTAAGCAACGAGAGAGCCAGCCGCCGATCCTCTCCCCGGACCTGTAATCATATGATGATCATGAGCATATTTCATGAAATCCCAAACAATTAGGAAATAATCATTAAATCCCATCTCATTGATAATTGAAAGTTCGTAATCTAATCGGTCCGTCACATGTATACCTGGATCGTGATATCGCTCAGCTAAATGGTTTATACATATCTCCTTCAAGAACTCAAAAGCCGATTTTCCGTCAGGAACTGGATAAACGGGTAAGTGCGTTTGTTCGAAATTCAGTTCGACAGAACATCTTGCGGCGATCTTAATTGTGTTTGCAAGAGCTTCCTCATAACCCTTAAACCGCTCTCTCATTTCTTCCTCAGAGGTTAAATAATATTCATGATTAGGTAAGGCCACCTTGTCTTTCTCTTCATAACGTTGCCCTGTATCAATACACCTTAAGCAATCATGTGCTTCCCCATCTTCTTGATTAATATAGTGAACCGCATTTGAAACGGTTAATGGAATGTTCGCTTTATTGGCAAGCTTGGAAATTAACAAGTTAAGGTGTCTTTCTTCTCTAAGAGAATGATCCTGCATTTCGAGATAGAATCCCTCTTTGAAAACACGTTGATACTCCATTGCCATTTGTAAGGCGACCGTATCTTCTTCATAAAGAAGGGCTTTTCCAATTTCACTATGAAGGGTCCCAGATAAGGCAATGAGACCATCTGATCTTTCAAATAAATTTGTTTTATCTATGTATGGTTGTGGCCCCCCTGTACTTTGCATTTGCGTACTGATATTCAATAAGTTCTCATAACCTTCCGTATTAACAGCAAGTAGAACAAGGTTATCCAAATGTTGGTCCCGCTGATGGAGAGAAGACTCATCCCCAACGCTTACCTCTAGTCCGATTATTGGCTTTATTCCCTTTGCTTGACATGCTTTATAGAATGGAATTGTCCCATACATTGTTCCTTTATCTGTCAGAGCCATAGACTGAAATCCTTTTTGTATTGCAGATTCAACAAGTGATTCAATTCGACTTGGGCTATCTAGCAGACTATATTCACTGTAAACACGAAGATGCACAAATTCCATATATAATCCCACTCTCAATTTGCTATTACTTTCTATTATAAATACTTCCACCTTCTCAAACAAACATTATCAAGCATATCCCTCTCTCCTAATTGCATAGGCTGTACTAAAAGCGAAAAATAGGCTGATTTATAATCACACACTTTTTCTTCAACTTTTTATGTGCTGTGAAGACAGAAAAAGTTACTTCATGAAATTTGATACGAAAGAAGGAATCAAAATGGAGAGAGTAACTCTCGTAACATTAATTATCGCGTTTTTCGTTGCATTTGGTGTGATTGTTGGAGGGTCAATTATCGGAGGAATCGGGGCATTCCTTTCTGGTGAGCCACCACTACACTGGATCTATATCGTTGCACAAAGATTAAAAATCTGGGCGATTGCCGCAGCAATTGGCGGAACATTTGATACGATAAATAACATGGAAAGAAGTTTTCTCAGTGGTTCTCCAGATGAAATCATGCGCCAATTTTTATGGATTTTCTGTGCGCTTGGTGGGGCGCAGGCAGGTATGGAGATCATTAACTGGCTTACTCAGGAACGCTCTTCCTTATGAGAGTTCCGCAAATTTATTCTAGAAAAGGGTGGCAACGATTTCTTGCAGGTCTTTCTGTAGGGGTCATCTTTGGGTGGTTATTCTTTCTGATGCTATTCGGCATTATGTACGAAAAGCAGATCACAACGATTAAAGAACAAAAAATTGAAATCTCGGACTTAAAAACCCAAAATCAAACATTGCTCGATGATCAAGTAAATTATAATAATAAAGAAATCGAAAAAACTCTTCTCGTCAAAAAAATCGAAGTCACTTTCGAGAAAGATAATGATCTACCATTAAACTCATTAACGCGCCACGAGTTAAAGAAAGAAATTCAAACCGAATTAAATGATCTTCTCAACAAGGATCTCGGAGCGATTTCTAGAACCAGAAGCTTTATCATTCAATCCCTCGAAAACAAAACGCTCATGATTGACAATATTAAATATGGTTTTAAAGTGAAGCAATTTATTCTTTGGACAACAGTCGAGGTGGTGCTTACAATTGAACTCGTTCAATAGCGAAAATAAAACTATTTTGTGACCTTTTGTCAGACAAGTCGCAATTTTCTTAGGTGTAGTATATGATAAGAGTATAGAAAATTGGGAGGTGGCGCGATGGTTATTGATCGCAAACAAATCGCGAGAGCGAAAATTGCTGATTTAATGAATGGGCGATCCGCTTACGCAGAGTCACACGAAATGACTGCTCTAATTAAAAAGGAATTGCAATCACTTAACATCGACGTGCACGAAGACGTGACAAGCTTTGGTTCGTGGTTTATACCTAAATCGCATGATCAAGTGTAAATGTGGTAACAACAAAGACCGGCGCTCTCTCAATAAAGGAGACCCCGGTCTTTTAACTTGTTATTATACTTCTTCGCACACTTTGTCTAGCTCCGCAAGAACGTCATCAGCCTCTGCCCACGAATAAACAGTTGCCCCCGCAGCCATTGGATGTCCGCCACCATTAAATTGAGCAGCAATTGTATTCACAACAGGCCCTTTTGAACGAAGACGAACACGAATTTGATCTGGTTCCTCAATGAAGAAAACCCACGCCTTCAAACCCGCTACATTAGAGAAAGTATTCACTAGCTGTGATGCCTCACTAGCCGTTACGCCATATGAAGCAACTGTTTCTTTTGTGATTTTCATCCATCCAGCACCAGTTTCTGATGTTTCAAAATGCTGTAAGACATATCCGTTTAAGCGAGCGATATGCTGTTCCGTTTTGTATAGTTCCTTATATAAAGAGCCTGTATCTACACCAAACTTCAAGAGCTCACCTGCATACATAAAGGTACGCTGAGTCGTATTAGAAAACATAAAACGTCCGGTATCACCTACTATACCTGCATAAAGAAGAAAAGCTCCTTTTTCAGAAAGCTTGTACCCTCGTTCCTTAGCAGTAAGGTACAAATCGACAATCATTTCACTAACAGAGCTTGAAGAAGTGTCCACCCAGAGAAGATCACCATAAGGGTCTTCATTTGGATGATGATCGATTTTAATTAAGAGCTTGCCATTACGGTATCGGTTATCACTAACCCTAGGCTGATTCGCCGTATCACAAACAATGACAAGTGCGTTATGATATGTTTCATCCTGAACCTCATCCATTCGGTTCAGGAATGTAAGTGATGGTTCTTCTTCACCAACCGTAAACACACGCTTCTTTGGAAAAGAAGTTTGTATAAGCTCGGCAAGTCCTCCCTGCGAGCCAAGTGCATCAGGATCTGGGCGCACATGACGATGAATTATAATGGTCTCATATTGTTCGATAGCATCTAATATTTGTTCCTTCATCAACTTTCTCCTTTCGACCGCTTCCCAATTGTTACGTATATGTCATAGATTTTCAGTACTAAATTCTATACAATAGAAAAGAACCTTGAATTATGGAGGAAAACAGTCATGCCTATCTTTGTCATATTAATTGTCTTTTCAATCGTTTTCTATTTGTTTTATCGAGTAAAAGCTGTTCGACATAACGGTGTCGCAACAACTCAATGGCTTAATTCAAAAGCAAGCATTGCACTCGGACTTTTCCTTGTCTTTTTTGCCATTAATACGCTTACCGTTTCTTTATCAACGGTCACTGTGATTGTTGCCGCTGTCTTTATTTTACTTGGTCTTGTAAACGTTACAGTCGGCTATAAAAAGTATCGACACTATCTTCCATTTGCAATCGAAGAAGCAAAGGATATGAAACTAAACTAACAGCGCTATGTTTACTTGTAAAACCGCCACGGATTTATTTCTGGCGGTTTTTTTATCGATCAATCAATTGCGCCATCATAAGAGCCTTTCCTACGACCGCACCTTCATGATAAATTTCAACATCTACTTTACCAAATTTCCTTGATACCTCGAGAACTTTAGGCACAATTTCAATTGTATGATCAATTTGAACCGGTTTGATGAAATAAAGTGTAATGTTTTCTACTACTAAATCACCCTTTTTGTATTTCTTCAAAACTCGACTCCCAGCTTCAGTGACTAGGGTTGTTACAACACCATAAGATAACGTTCCAAGTAGGCTCGTCATTTGAGGTGTTACCTCACAGCTATAGCGACTTTCCGATCCAGTGGAAATATCTTTGATTTGACTCGTAATAAGGTCGTCAAAGGTTTCCCCTATCTGTGGTTGCTGCTGAATCATTTGAAGAGCCTTAAGTACATCCTGTCTACTAATAATACCGATAAGTCGCTGATATTGATCGAGAACAGGAAGCATCTCTATCCCTTCCCAGATCATTGTATGAGCTGCAGAAGCGACGGACGTTTGCTCATTAACAGTGAGCGGGTGTTTTGTCATCACCTTAGCTATTGACGTTTCATGCTGTTCACCTAAAATATCTTTAGATGTCACAATGCCTTGAACCTTCATATTTGGATCCACAACCGGATAGCGACTATGCAATGTTGATTCATTTAGCTCATGCCAGCGACCTACACTTTCTGTTGTCACTAGAAAGCTCGTTTTCGTAAGCGGCGTTAATATGTCACTTACTAGAGCTATTTCTTTCTTAATTAATCGATCATATATCGCACGATTAATCATTGTTGCCACTGTAAAGGAGTCATAGGAGGTAGATATAATTGGCAAATCATATGCATCCGCCATTTTCTTCACATCATCCTGCGCATCAAAACCACCAGTAATAAGGACAGCCGCCCCGGCTTCTAGTGCAATTTTATGCACGTTGTCGCGATTACCGACTATGAGCAAACTACCAGGATCGACGTAACGCATCATAGCCTCTAGCTTCATCGCACCGATAACAAACTTATGAAGGGTTTTATGTAAACCATTTCTTCCTCCAAGCACCTGCCCATCGACGACGTTCACTACTTCAGCATACGTGAGTTTTTCGATATTTTCTTTCTCTTTTTTTGTGATTCGGATCGTCCCAACCCGTTCAATCGTGCTGACCGTCCCTTTGTTTTCAGCATCCTTAATCGCTCTGTATGCTGTACCCTCACTAACTTTTAATTCTCTAGCAATTTGACGCACGGATATTTTACTTCCTACTTCTAGCGTTTCAATGTAAGAGAGGATCTGTTCATGTTTCGTTGTCAATTTCTTTCACCATACTTTCTACATGCACATCTGTATCAGTAGCTAAACTACTTCTGTTATAGTGGTGTTTGAATTGACTTCATTATACATAACACAGACCTATAACTTCAACGACCGTATTGTTTTTTTCTTAATTCTTCTACTGAATCATTAACTGTCATAGGTTTTCTCTCTTGCTTTCCAAAAAATAATCCAGAAAGATTTCCACCAAGTGCCATAATGGCAAATAAAAGCCAGAGACTAAAAAAAGCACCTTCTAGCGTTAAATCAATTTGAAAGCGCGGCATAGCATCATACATCAAAAACAGAATGCACAAGACGGATAAAAACAATCGTTGTTTCACAATGATTCCCCCTCATAGTCTTTCTAAAAGGGTATGTTCAAGTCCGCGTATTTAATACGCTTATCAAACACAAAACCGATGCAGGGCATCGGTTTTGTGTTTGATTACAATTCGATTGTTTCTCCTGTTTGAAGAACCTTACCTTTTGTACCTTCAAGGCTTTCAGTAAACGCCTCGCCATTTTGTTCAATAAGCGGGAAAGTATTGTAGTGAATTGGTACGGTTATTTCAGCTCCTATCCATTTTGCAGCGATAGCTGCATCTTCAGGACCCATAGTAAAATTATCACCAATTGGTAGAAACGCAAGATCAATTTGCTTATTAGATAATAGCTTCATATCAGAATAAAGCCCAGTATCACCCGCGTGGTAGACCGTTTTACCTTCTGCGCTAAAGAGAATACCCGCTGGCATCCCTGTGTAAATGATTTGCTGGTTTTCTTCCTCAGTGTAGCTCGAACCATGGAATGCCTGAGTTAGCTTCACATTACCAAACTCAAACTCATGCGCCCCACCGATTGCCATAGGATGCGTGTTAACACCTTTAAAACCAAGATATGTAGCAAGTTCGAATGGAGCTACGACTAATGCATCGTTTCGCTTTGCAATTTCAACTGTGTCACCAACGTGATCATTGTGTCCATGTGTTAGCAATATCACATCGCAAGTAACTTGATCCGCATCTAAATCACATTGACCATTACCGGAAATAAAAGGATCAATTAAAATTTTTGCTTTGTTCGTAACAACTTCTACAACTGAATGACCATGAAATGTAACTTTCATTTGTTATCGCTCCTTTAACAATTGGGTTTCATTACCTTCCCTAAAACGCTAGGAAGTGGGTTCTCTACTTATTACGTTCCCTTTGATAAACGATCTAAACTAATAATACAACCAGGCATTCTCATATTTTTCAATTAAATGAGGGCGAATTAGAGTATTAGGTTCAAAGCTGATTTTATTGCCATCTTTCACCATGTGACTGTCCTCATCTTTACCAAATACAGTAAGAGATGGAATCATCTCGTCTGAAAGATAATCGGTTTGAACTGAAATATCCAATTTCTCTTGAGCTACAGGATTCCTTGTTGCCATAACAAAACCCCAGTTCCCGAAACTTGGAATATCAACGTGATAATTTGACGTTCGTAGTCCAGTTTCTGAAATCGTTCGATCAATCGTCCAATAAGCTTCCCTCGCAAATAAAGGACTAGTCGCCTGCACCATTAGCGCCCCATCTACATCTAAATGATTGCGCAATAAAGAGTAGAACTCCCACGTGTAAAGCTTATTCAAAGACTCATTATTTGGATCTGGGAGATCAGATATGATGACATCAAACATTTTTTTCTGTTTTTCAATGTATTGAAAGGCATCTTCATTATGAATATCGACACGTTTATCCTCAAGTGAATGCTCATTTAATTCCATTAATAAATGATGATTCTTCGCTAGTTTTACCATTTCCGGATCTAGATCCACTACCGTAATGGATTTCAGATCGTCATATTTAAGTAGCTCTCTAACCGCAAGTCCATCTCCACCTCCAAGTATAAGAACATCCTCCGCTTCTTTAACAGCAGCCATAGGAATATGGACAAGTGTTTCATGGTACCTATGTTCATCACTTGAGCTAAACTGAAGCTGTCCATCCAAATAAAGTCTTAGATCTCCCTGCTCCTTCGTTAAGGTTATTTTCTGATAGGATGTTTCCTCAGAGTAAATGATGGGGTCTTTGTATAGGCGCTGCTCAAATGAGAACGCCATCTCCTCTCCAAATAAAGTCCCACCAATCATTAGTACAAACAGAAGAAAGGCTACTCCAATATAGATTCCTTGATAGACGATCTCTTTTCTAAATGAATAAATCATCCAAAATGCAACGAGAATGTTTACAATAGCTACAAGGAAGGCTGATTTTACTAGACCGAATTCCGGACGAAGGTAAAAAGCAAATAACATTCCTCCTACAAGTCCCCCAGCATAGTCAGAGAAGAGCACCCTGGCCGTGCTTTTGTTCATTTCCACGCCAATCTCATTCGCTTTCCGAATAAGAATGGGTAATTCAAGACCAGTTAGTCCACCAACAATGAGAATAATGGAATAGAGTACAATGGCTGTTGCTTCTTCTCCCGCAAAAGCTGTAATTCCAAACACAGCAAAACTTGAAAATCCTCCAATTAAGCCAATAAGAAGCTCAATTGCAATGAATCTCGTAATCAGGTTTTTAACTACCTTTTCACTCAATGATGCGCCAATACCCATACCTGTTAGAAAGAGCGAAATAGTTAACGTGTATTGCTTAACCCCGTCTCCGAGTATGTAAGAACCCAGTGCGCCGAACAGCACTTCAAAAATAATACCGCAAATGGATACAATTCCTGAAGCCCAGTACAATTGACTGCTTTTACTTAACGTCTTGCTCATGACTTCCACCTTCAGCTGATCATTTCTTTTTACGTAATTGATGCTCCTACTACTAAGCCCAGGCCTATTGAAACACACATCGATAGAATGCCTATTGATACGACACCTTCACTAAGCTTCTGTTCAACCGAAAATCGTCTAGTAAGAAAATCAAAAATATAATAGGCAACTAATTGAAGCACTACACCATACGCTCCCCAAATAATTGTTTCGAGAACATCCGAACTATGGTATATAGAGAATGCTAGTATTAAACAAATCCCGATTATCTTACCACCTATTGAAAGTGCAACGGCCGTGTTCCCGTTCTCAATCTGTTCCCAGTCCTTATATTTCGTCGTGATCAATTCAAACACAATCAATCCAACTACAACAACGACAATCGCCGCTATAAAATAAAAAAATGTTAATAGAAATGGCCCCATGTCATGATCCTCCTTTGTTTATTTTCCTGTTCCAGGTCCGCCCCCACGATTAGATCCTCGGAATGATGGAATCGTGGACGGTCCTTTATATGAACCTCCAGTAGATCCATAACCGCCATAACAATTTCCGCTAGCGCTCTGACAGCGGTTCTTCTGCTTCTTGCCCCAGTCGTCTACATCAAGTATTTCATCAAGAATGTAGTAAGCTAGCAACCCATCAAAGAAATCCGGCTGGTAATTATCTCTCACAAAGCCAACTGTCGCAACTTCAACTAGTGTGTTTGATGGCTCATCACTTTCTTCTAATGTAACGATATAGTCATCATAAACAAGAATTTGCTTACCTTCTTTTAATTCACTGACTTCATTCGGCTTTATTTGTTCCTTAAGATAGGTGGCAACAGAAGGAATATCTTCCTCAGCAAGATAGACCTTTGAGGTATCGTTTGAATCCACGCTACTCGCTACAACATCTTCAAGCTGATAGCGGTCTTCAACAATTTCGAGAATATCCTTCGTAATCCCACATGCCGATAAGAGCAGAATGAATGCTGTCAGCAATCCTATTAGCCATTTCATTCTTCCACCCCATTTAAGGGGAAAGGTTATTCTTTCCCCATTTTTTTCTTTAGCTCAGCTAATTCATCATCGATTCCATTATTTTTATCGAGGGCCTCAAGCTCATCATCAAGCGAACGATTTTTGGAACGCATATCTTCACTTGTTTCAGCTTCTGCCTCATATTGAAGGACCTTTTCTTCCATACGCTCAAATCCTCGTTTAGAATCATCACCACCAATATCAGACATGGCGCGATTCATTTTTGTTTTTGTTTTAGCTGACTCAGCTCGAGCCTTCAAACTATCTTTCTTCAGTTGCATTTGACGATATTCTTCTTTCATTTCATCTAATTTTGAGCGAAGAGAGTCGGCGTCAGCTTTTGCTCTTTCGTACGATACCTTTAATGTTTCCGCTTTGGCTTCATGATCTTTCTTATCCTGAAGCGCTCTTCTTGCAAGATCATCGTTATCAGTTTGGAGAGCTTTCTCAGCTTGCCCCTGACGCTTAGTCACCATAGAATTAGCATCGTCCCATTTTTTCTTTAACATCTTTTCATTAGAGATTTGTTTTGCAACAGCGGTTTCTGCTTCTCTTATATCCGCTTCCATATCCCTCATAAATTGCTCTAGCATTTTTACGGGATCCTCCGCTTTATCAAGTGCAGCGTTTAATTCAGAAGACATAATCGTTTTTACTCTTTTAAACATTTTAAACATTCGCTTTCATCCTCTCATTTGCTTCCAGCAAGAATTTTGATTTCATAATCTTCAATCGCGTAACCTTTACTCACTTCTACTTCGGAACCCCAGACTTCAATGGATAGATAACTTGATTCATCTTCATTGGAAAAATCATAATACTCGACTTCCTGTCCATCTAGATTACTTCCTCGTCCATTGCCCGTCACCTTTGCGTAACCATGTTCCTCTTTATAATAAATAACGGAATCAATGCTTATTTCTTCAGGAATTGGTTTCGAGATTTTTTCTTTTACATTTCGATAAATGCCTAGCTCTAGTTCATCATCCATTTCAACACTAAGCCAGATCGAAGATGATCCTGAGATTAACTGGTATGCTTGCCATTCGTAACCTTTATTATGATATGTTAGCGTCCCCACAACCTCATAATCCTCAAGATCATATGTGATGATATCTCCTACCTGAATCGTAAAAACCGTTCTTTCTTCTACCTTCTTCTCTTCTTTCTTTCCAAAAAACTTTGATAAAAAACTCATACCGCGACCTCCCATCCTCTCTTTCATACGAATGATCGAGAAAAATGTTCCCGTTATTTTTCCCATTTTCTATGTGTAACCATACTTTCCTGTTCTGTAAAATAGAAATCCAGTGGCGGTCGTTCTGTTAAAAGAGCTTTTTTCTCTAGCTTAAAAAAACTAATTTTTTTATACGGGTCTCCTTCAATAATTGGAGGTGCTTTTTCAGAACGAATGTATGCATCTACCGCTCTTTGCACTGCATCAATCCAAAAAGGAATGTGACGGTTTTCCTCTTCAAAGAGTTCGAATGTCTCTTTTGACATATAAAATGATTTAGAAGGAATGCCTCCAAGATGGGGAGCGAGGAGAGAAGAATCAAGTTCATTATTTTCTTTTACCAATACTTTCAACGAGATCCCATCTCTTTTCTTTTCAGCAAATGCTCCGACAGCCTGTCGTATCTCATGAAGGCTTGCATCTATTATCCCGATTGAATGTTGCGGATTGTTTTTAATGCTTTTTTTACTCCAAAAAGCCATTTGATGATTCACCTCCCTCTCTTATGATTCGTATAACTATATAAAAACCCTTCAACGCTGATGAAAATTTCTAAGCTTTTTAATACGATAAAAAAATAAAGCAGCTAACGGTTAGCTGCTTTATTTCTACTTCTATTTTTCAAGGAGTGAGCGAGCATTTTTATATGTGAGCTGATGGGCTTCAGCTACTGCTTCGTACGTTACAAATCCGTCCATCGTATTAATTCCTTTTAGCAAAGGTTCATTTTCAAGACAGGCTTTTTTATAACCTTTATCCGCAAGCTGAGCGGCATAAGGTACAGTCACATTCGTTAAGGCAATGGTTGATGTACGCGGAACAGCTCCAGGCATATTCGCTACCGCATAATGAACAACATCATATTTTGTGTATGTCGGGTTGTCATGAGTTGTGATACGATCGGTTGTTTCGAAAATACCTCCCTGATCAATTGCTACATCAACAATAACAGAGCCCGCCTTCATTTCTTTGATCATCTCTTCTGTTACAAGCTTCGGTGCTTTTGCCCCTGGAATAAGCACTGCACCAATCACTAAATCTGATTCTTTCACGGCTTCTGTTATATTAAGTGGATTGGACATCATCGTATTAATCTCAGTACCAAAAATGTCATCAAGCTGACGCATTCGTTCTGGACTTAAATCCATAATTGTCACATCGGCACTAAGCCCCATCGCAATTTTCGCTGCGTTCGTTCCGACGACTCCTCCACCAATAACCGTCACTTTACCTCTTTTAACCCCAGGGACGCCGCCCAGAAGAATACCGAGTCCTCCTTTAGGTTTCTCAAGAAATTGAGCCCCTATTTGAGCCGCCATCCGACCAGCAACTTCACTCATGGGTGTCAAAAGAGGTAGCGAGCCATTTGGTAACTGAACGGTTTCATAGGCAATTCCGATAACTTTTTTTTCTAAAAGAGACCTGGTTAATTCTGATTCTGCAGCAAGATGAAGATATGTAAATAAAATCAAACCCTCACGAAAGTAGACATACTCCTCTCGAAGTGGTTCCTTTACTTTCATGACCATTTCCTTCGACCACGCTTCAGCGGCCGTCTCTACCAGATGAGCTCCAGCTTCAAGATATTGGTCATCCCCAAAACCAGATCCAACGCCCGCTCCTTTTTCGATATAAACTTCATGACCTAATCGCGTTAAGGTCAATACGCCAGCAGGGGTCATTGCTACACGGTTCTCATTGTTTTTAACCTCAACAGGCACTCCAATATGCATTGATACTCCTCCTTTATCTCTAACGAGCCATATACTGTTACCTCTATTGTATAACATTTAATACCATTAAATGAGGGAATGACTTAAGGGGTGAATCTATTTCATCAATAGATCGTATTAGTTATCGGAATATTTTTACACCATTATCATATACCCCACTGCCACCATTAACAACCCGCCAATTAAGCTAATTGATATATATGTAACAGAAAGCCAAAGCTTTATTGAGCCTAGTTCAAAAGCCTCGTACATAAAGGTGGAAAAAGTCGTTAGTGCTCCGAGAAATCCAGTCGATATCCCAGTCCCCCAATCGCCTGCTCCGAAAGCCATCCCTAGTATGAAACTTCCTATGAGGTTAACAAGTAGAGTGGCTAGCGGGAATTGAGAAGTGTTCCATCGGTTAACTATTAATGCCGTTATATATCGAAGCCATGCCCCTATACCTCCACCGATCGCAATCATTAACCACTCCATTACGTCACCTTCCTCGTTCTTTTAGCTAGTAAGACTCCAAGGAAGACACTTAGAATTCCACTTACAATAGTGCCGCCCCCATAAAGGCCCATCTTAATAAACTGACCATCTTTTATGTAGACCAAAAGATCAAGGGAGTAGGTTGAAAAAGTCGTAAATGATCCTATCATGCCAGTTGCAATCATTTTTTTCGCTGGCTCTGAAAAGCGATTGTTTGAATGATTGTATTGATAGAAAAACCCAAGGATAATGGAACCTACTATATTTACTATAAAAGTCGATAAGGGACTGCCATTCAATATGGTTCCCACCACCGCTCGTAGTGTAGCACCAATTGCACCACCTAAAACGACTGCAAAACTATTCTTCACTTGAATGCGGCTCCTTTCACGTCTTTCCTCATCTTAACGAAACCGCTATTCAAAGTCTACCGATCGTTTTGGTTCCAGACCCAAGTATATAATCTTCCACTTGCATCCATCCATTTCAACTCAAATCGCTCTGCATTTTTATAACCAAAGGTGTCCATTTTCTTTACTAATTCCTCTACGCGCGCGATTTCAGTTACTTCCAAATGCTGAAATAACGCCTCTACTTCGTCTTTTGCACGATCACCTTTCTCAACGACCGTTCCATTCTCTACCTCAAATTCGTTCGGACTGGAAAATTCCCATTCATGTTCAACTCCATTTGTTACTACCATACATTTAAACGAGAAGCTGTTTTCTAATGTAGAAGCCTCTGCTCGAATTGTAAATAGACACAAGTAAATAGCAAAGGTTATGACAACAAACTTTTTCATTATTAATCACCTCACCCTTATGCTGAGTGTAAACAGCAAATATTATTCCTAACCGAGCAATCAGGATTGCTTCATTCTTTTTTGCGAACTAAAATAAAGATAAGTCCGTAACTTTAAAGGAGATAATATGAGCAGTCTAAGCAAAACCTCTTCTACTATTCAAATTGAGCGTTATGGGCTTGAATCAGTCCCAGAAAAATTACGCACAACAAGATGGTATGAGTATGCCATGATTCAAATGACCGTTTCTGTCAATGCCGGTAACTTTCTCGTCCCAGCTCTCGCCGTCCTCGAAGGCGGCCTTAGTTTTGTATGGGCAGTTCTCGCCACTGTATTTGGAGCAAGTCTTGCATTCCTTTTCGTGTCTTACCTTTCTTTTCCAGGGGCACGTCGAGGTATCCCTTCACAGTATGCAGTAAGAGCTTTTGTTGGTCTGAAAGGAGCTCAATACTTCGCCTCTCCCGTAAGAACCATCACGTCGCTCTATTGGTTTTCTGTACAAACCATTGGAGGTACTTATATGGTTGTAGAGCTGATGAAACGTGCTTTTTCAATCGACCTTCTTTTTCTACCAACATCTCTATTTCTCGCTTCAGTAATGGCTTTACTTGCATTAATAGGATTCAATGCCGTCAAAAAAGCCACAAGGTACTTTCTCCCTCTTCTATTTGCCGGAGGAGTTGCCATGTTGTTTGTGTATTCTCAGACTCCTATTAACGGGAAGAGTTACTCAACCGTTCTATCAGTTAAACACGGTCCTGAACTAGGCTCTTTCTTTTTCTTTGCCAGCCTCGCTTTTGTGCAGTATGTATCAGGTGTTAGTAGTTCTTCAGACATGGCAAGGTACGCAAAATCCACTCAGCATGCATTCTGGGGAATCTTCTCAGGAAATACGATTGGTTTCACATTAACAGCACTACTCGGAGCCTACACCGCTTCAGTAGCTAGTACGTGGAACCCATTTTTAATCACGAGTCAACAAACACAGTCACCACTCCTATTGATACTCATTTTTGCTTCAGCCCTTTGCTCGATGATTATGATTAACATTAGCAATGCTTATACAGGAGGATATAGTCTGCTTAATACATTCCCCTCTCTTGGTCGAGTAAAAAGTGCGGTATTACTAGGTTGTGCCGCTGTTATATTAAGTGGATTCCCTACTTTTGTTAACCAGGCCGAGTCATTTATTTCACTTCTTGGAGCCTTCGTTATCCCGTTATCAGCTGTAATCGTGACTGATTTTATTATTGTGAAAAAAGGAAGGTTTACTTCAGCGATGCTCCAGGAATTATCTGAGAAGGCCAAGCTCTTGAATCGACCAGGGTTTGTCGCGATTTTAATTGGTCTTATCTTTTACATTATTCTTCCTGCATCCTATTCACCAGGTTTTCTCTCATTTTTCCTAACTGGTGGATGTTATCTCGCTTTTCGTTACTTCCCAGTTCGTTAATCATGGTGAAGTTCCATTAGAAACAGCAATTCAAAACGATCATAAATAAAAAAGTTCATGCGCTCAGCATGAACTTTTTGCTTTTTAATAATAACTTTTCCTGTCAGCTTTCCGTGGTAATTCTTTTGTTTTTTTAGTTTCTTCTTGATCAATGACACCACTCTGGTATGATTCACTCAACTGCTGATGCACGGCCATTTCGCCATTCTCATCGTAAATCAGTTCCTTTTTCTTATCAGCCATAAGACATCCTCCTATCATTTCGGACTTGCGCTTATATTGTTTCCAAAGCAAGGATGAAAAATGCTTCTAAAAATAGGATGATTGAATCTGAAATCGGAATGGATGGTCACATAAATTTCGTTACAAGACATTCTTTATTTATGGAGCTCACGGACAATATGCGGCAACTCCGGTAGCAGTAATCGCGACATTGCTAATTTGACTGCTCCTGAAGACCCAGGCATAGCAAATATTGCCGTTTCACCTGTCACCCCACCAATGGCTCTACTAAGCATCGCTGGAGTACCAATATCATCTGTATAGCTAATCATGCGGAATAGTTCTCCAAATCCCGCAAGCTCCTTTTCGAGTATAGCTTCAACAACTTCATACGTAACATCTCTTTTGGATATTCCAGTTCCACCATTTAATAGCACAACATCAACGTCTTTATCATCTATACCTTTTTGAATCGCCTGGCGGATCTCTTCTTGTTCATCTATTACGATTTTCATTTGCCCAACCATATGATTGTTTTCTTCAAGTAAGGAATAAATAACATCTCCGCTTTTATCCGTTTCAACTGTCCTTGTATCGCTCACGGTTACAATGAGAGCTCGAATCAATGGTGCATCTTTTTTGTGATCTTCTGCACTCATCCTACGTCCCCCTTTTCAAGCTCATTCAAGAAACGTTTCTGATAAAATTTATGTGCGGTTTCACTTACCGTTCGCGCAAATCTATAGTTCACTCCCGCTCCCATGGCAATTCCAAGAAGCGGTATTCCTTGAATTACTTTTTTCCTTAACATCATAAGAACAGTTCCCTTTATAATTTGCTTCATTGGTCCTTGTAGCCAATTTCCGTCTGCAATTTCTTCAGGCCCTTCATAAAAATAAGGATGCGTTTGCTCATGCTTTATCTCTTCCTCTAACGTTTTCCAGGCTTGTTCTTGTAGCACTTTCGGTAATGTTGCCATGTGAAATACTTTAAGAGCGATCATCATTTCGGAAGGATAGTTTACTGGATAGCCATATGTCATCGCTATTAGCTGAACAGTACGCAAGTTAATAGCAAGTACAGCAGGTATATCAAGACCCAGCAGTAGAAAACTCCCCGTTCCAGCAAGTCCTCCTTGAGCAAATGATACCATTCGCTGACGGGCAATTTGTTGATCTGCTATGTAAACAAGGTGATCAATCGAGAGGTTTTTCATATCCTGAATTTGTTCAATTTTAGGATCAAATAACCTTGCATCCGTTAACAATCGATGACTGGCATCCACTTGCGATTGTGAGTTTTGTATAAGCGAATGCATATGAAAAAGAGCTGAATCAATTACAGCATACAAACGGTTTTTCGTTGGTGACTCTAGCTGATTAAGCTGATAGTCATACCATTTCTGGAAAGTGCGCTCTACGTCCGTTGCATGATGCGTAAAGTGCTCTTCCTCCCATTGAATTATGCCGTTCATTCTTTTTTGTTCTCTATCTGTCCACACCATTCAAATTCACTCCCTTACAACTCTTTCCTATATTGTAGCTTTTCCAATCAAAAACTTCCAACAAAGGTGGAATAAGGAGTAAAAAAAGAACAGCGCATCTGTTAAGATACGCTGTTTCTCTAAAGTCTATTTTGAAAGCCTAACTGTATCACGCGCAATGACGACTTCCTCATTAGTAGGAATAATCATTACTTTGACAGGTGAGTGAGGGTAGTTAATGAAAGCTTCTTTCCCCTTCACCTTATTTAGAGCTGGATCCCAATATACGCCCATAAATTCAAGGCCACGAAGTACACGTGCACGAACAGCATCACTATTTTCACCGATACCTGCTGTGAAAATAATAGCGTCTAGTCCTGACATGCGCGCTGCATAAGACCCAATGTATTTATGAATACGAGAAGTAAATACTTCTAGTGCTAATTCAGCACGTTCATTTCCAGCTTCTGCTTTACTAGTGATATCGCGAAGATCACTTGAGAAACCAGACACTCCAAGAAGACCACTTTTCTTATTCAATGTATTCATTACTTCTTCTGCTGTTTGACCAGTCTTATCCATAATAAATGGAATCAAAGCAGGGTCAATGTTACCTGAACGAGTTCCCATTGTTACACCAGCTAGTGGAGTGAAGCCCATTGATGTATCAATTGACTTTCCGCCTTGAATAGCTGCAATACTCGCACCGTTACCAAGGTGGCAAGAAAGGAGACGCAATTGATCAAGCGGGCGACCAAGCATCTCTGCCGCTCTCTCTGAAACATACTGGTGAGAAGTTCCGTGGAAGCCGTACTTACGAATACCATAATCTTTATAATAATCGTAAGGGAGACTATATAGGAACGACTGCTCAGGCATAGACTGATGGAAAGCTGTATCAAATACGGCTACAGATGGAACATCTGGTAGAATTTCACGGAATGCACGAATCCCAACAAGGTGAGCGGGGTTATGCAATGGCGCAAGCTCTGATACTTCTTCAATGCTAGCTAGTACATCATCCGTAATCAATGCAGAGTCATCAAATTTCTCACCGCCGTGAACCACACGGTGTCCAACACCTTCAATTTCATTATAGGAAGAGATAATGGAGAAGCTAATCAGCTTATCTAATAGCATTTTAACCGCAACTCCATGATCAGGAATATCAGTAATTTCTTCTTTCTTTTCACCGTTCACTTCTATTGTAAAAATGGCGTCATCAAGGCCGATTCTCTCCACGAGTCCTTTAGTGATAACAGTTTCTTCCGGCATATTTAATAGTTGAAACTTCAACGAAGAACTACCGGCGTTGATTGCGATTATTTTCGCCATATGTGACAGCTCCTTTAATTCAATAAAATTAGAATACGACACGAAAATAGAAGGGTAAGACCCTTCTATCTTTAGCACTCTTATTATTTAAACATCGTCCATTACTTTATTCAAGGTGAAAACCGCTTACATTCAAGTATTCCGCCAATTCAGATTTGTAAACGTTTCATAACCTTTAAGAAAGCTGTGAAAACCACCCGTTAATCTGCTGCATCATGTTCAACATCGCTTCACGATTGGAGAAGGATGGAAGCTTTGCCATCATAACTTGTTTAGGCTTTAACGTATGTTCTCCTTTTTTCTGAGTAACAAGAATACTTTTAGCTTGCGACTCATTCGCAAATAAACTTGTAGGCAATTGAATAATGCCGTGGATAACAGAGCGATCATTTAGCAAATTCCTCACTTGCTTGGCTCCATCATCTCCAAAGAGAAAGTTTGGAATCATAAAGAAGAGCATGCCAGACTCTTCTGTCATATTTAAGCTTTGTTCGATAAGAAGATGGTGAACGTAAGACATCCCTTCTTCTGCTTTTAATTCGTATTTTGCAGATGCTTCCTCATGGGGATAGTAACCAACAGGTAAATCAGTTACGATCGTATTAACCTGGGGAATATAAAGTGGCTTTACGCTATCCTGGTGAAGAAATTCTACCTGGTGTTTTTGCAAATTCGCATTAACAAAACCTAAATGTAATAAAAGATCATCTGGTTCCGCCCCGAATGCTTCAACTTTCTCACCTTCTAATTGGTTTAGAACAGAAGTGAGTAAATTTCCTGTTCCTACTGCAGGATCAAGAATTTTCATTTCCTCTATATTTAATACATCTTTATATTTTTTCACAAGATAACCGATTAAATGCGCAACACTATCTGGAGTCATGGCATGATGAGGCTGAATTCCTTTCTTCATCCCTTTCAGAAGTGCAAGCTGGATCCCTTTACGCACTGTTTCTTTCTTAGCATCCTCAAGATCACATGAATCATAAAGAGCTTTAAGACGGACAACGGTATCCGTATCTAGTTCCTCTTGTAATACTTTATTTTCAAATATGTTTAAACCTGTCTCAACGAGAGCTTCAAGATACGACATTTCCAATTTATTTTGAATAACTAGCGTCGATTCATCAAGCACGTTATATAAATTTTCTACAGTTAGTTCGGTCATTGATTGGCCTCCTATCAGTTCGCCGTCTCTATTGTAAACAGTCTTGAGTTCTTTCGCAACATCGGAAGATCATCTGTTACGAGAGAGACTTTTTATACTTTGCAAAAGTTTATGGCTAATCGAGAGTTTTCTACACTAACGTCTATGAATTATAGATCACAATACAATTCCGTTAAAAAAGGACTCCGATCACGTCATCGAAGTCCTTGCCATGTTTGTTTACATTATTCAGCTTGCTTAGCGGCGTTAAGTGCAGCGTCATAATCTGGGTGATTTGTTGCTTCACTAACATATTCTGTGTATACAACTTCGTCCTTACTGTTTACTACAAAAACAGCTCTTGCTAATAAACGAAGCTCTTCCATCGCTACGCCAAAAGCTTTACCAAATGAAAGATCGCGATGATCAGATAAAGTAATAGCATCTTCAATTCCAGCAGCACCGCACCAGCGCTTCTGTGCAAATGGGAGGTCAGCGCTAATTGTTAACACTTTCACGTTATCAAGCTTAGCAGCTTCTTCGTTAAATTTACGTGTTTGAGCATCACAAACGCCTGTATCTAGTGATGGTACGACACTAATGAGACGAATACCTGCATAATCATCAAGCGTTTTTTCAGATAGATCATTAGCAAGAACAGTAAAATCAGGCGCTTTGTCCCCCGCTTTTACTTCTTCCCCTAAAAGTGTCATCGGCGTTTCTTTAAATGTAATATTAGCCATGTTCATACCTCCTTCATAATTGGTCGTATGTACGACTGTTTTCATCATATATGCCATCGCTTCTGATTTCAAGAAATCAGCTAAGGCTTTCTAGCTCAGTTTTTATGAATCAGAGGTATTTATGTTCGATTAATGCAACTTAGTTTTCTAGAATAACCCACAATGGCAGAAGAATCGAATCTAAAGACCATATAAAAAAGCTACTTTAATTAAAAGTAGCTTAAAAATCCAAATCCTGCTTATCGTCATCCTGCTGTCTCTTATGACCACGGAAGAGGTGTTTTCCTTGGGATGTATGTCGCGAAGATTGTGAATCGCTTTGGTGATCGTTTCCTCTTCTTCCCTTAGTCTCATGATTCATATTCTGAAGAATGCTTTGTACTTTTTCAATTGCCTGTGGGGCAAGATCGAGCAATCTCTCATAAAGATGTGTGGTGTTATCAAGGTGTATCATCTTTATATCGCCAGCACTTACAATTAAAAACGCAATTGGCGTTATGGAAACACCACCACCACTACCTCCACCAAAAGGATCGCCTTTGCTTTGCCCTTGCTGATCACGCTGATTGGACTGTTGCTTTAGCATAAATTCACTACCACCAGCAGCAAATCCAAATCCAACCTTTGACACCGTTAGAATGACGCTTCCATCAGGGGTTTCGACAGGATCACCTATAATCGTGTTGACATCAATCATGTCTTTCAGATTTTCCATTGCAGTCTGCATAAGTCCTTCAATTGGATGTTCAGGCATTTTGTGTTTTCCTCCTTCACTTACTAAACCGCTAAGCCTCCTGCACATTCTTTTGAGACTTCATTAATTTAATTGCCGCGATCATAGCATGCCCCAGTTTAAATGTAATCATGCATCGTATATAAGTTTGAATCGTTTTCACTTCATAAATTGGTGTTACGATGAGTTGAGGGACTGAATGAAGATTAGAGTAATGTGATAAAAGTGTGAAGATAGCGACTTTTGTATTCATAATAAGTTCAGCTACTACTGCAGTACTTGCAGCGTTTCCCATTCCAAAATTTGTTTCCCATTGAATCGTTCGAAATCGTGTCTTCCTAAGAAAAAACAAAACAGATGTTTTAGCCCCAAGCGTTTTTTTCAGTAACTGGATGACCTCTTTGAGGTCACCTTTCAGCCCCTCTTCTTCTTTGCTTGCTTTGACAGCCTCTTCCCCACCTTCTAATAACGTTTCAAGTGGTATGGTTGTCTCATAAATAACTAATCCGAAGAGGGCTTTCACAGCTATTTGAATTTCTTCAACTGAAGAAGAGTGTTCTATTGTGAACGTTACTCTTACTGTCGAAAAAACAATAAGGGGTAAGGAGGCGATCACTAATAAGCCAAATATAGCAACAAGAATAATAATCAATGAATAGCCTCCTCCCATATACCTTTCTATTTTGAGACAGTATTCATGAAAATAGAGTATAAAATAAACCTGCCCAATATGGACAGGTTTATTCATTCAGTATGTTCTTATTCTTCGTGCACAACAATTGTATCAGCGAACAAATCATGGATTCCTTGTTTCTTTTTCGTAAAAGCAACGACAAGGAAACCAACAAATAAGATTGTTTTACTAATAAATCGTCCAATGCCTTCTCTAAAAATAACCGTTCCCCATGTTAAAGTCGTGCTTTTAACAGAGGCTACCCTTAAACCAAAAAGCATTTTCCCTAGCGTTTGAGATAAGAACTTAGTCATCAGTATAAAATAAGCGTAATACACGATACCTGTTAATATCGCCTGTAGCGGCAGATAGGCAGGTTCATTAGCAGGAAGATCAAACCCCTTGATCATAGGAGTAATCAGAATTCCATTCAAACTTGCTACAACAATAATATCAACTAAATATGCCCAAAAGCGCATCCAGAAGCCAGCAAAACGCTCGTGCTTCACTTCTTTCTCTAAAGATGCGGGAGAGGCAGTCGTACTCATTGTTTCATCCATTCTGCCTGCCTCCTTATTCAGAATATAAATACATTAACTCAGGGGATTGTGGAGTGGATAATAACTGCTGGATGCCTAAGAGATCTTTATCAGGCCCCATGAGCTTAGCGGCCGTCATTTCAAAGAGAGAGTTTAATCCTAAGTTTTGCTTATATTGCACCACTTGTAACTTACGATCTCCCACGTCTTCTTTCATACCGGCAATTGTATCTTCAAGATTTCCCAGGTCATCAACAAGGTTAACTTCCTTCGCTTGCCTGCCATCATAAATTCTTCCGTCAGCAAGCTCCCTTACTTTGCTTTCATCCATTCCTCTACCTTCACTAACTACCCGAACGAATTCATCATATGAATTATCAATCATTGATTGGAGAATGTCCCGTTCTTCATCAGTCATTTCACGACTAGGAGACATAATATCTTTATGTGGACCGCTCTTAATTGTCTCCCATTTCACTCCTACCTTCTCAGCTAGTTCTGCATAGTTCATCGACTGCATAATAACACCGATGGAACCTGTAATCGTGGAAGGACTCGCAACGATTTTATCAGCTGGAGCTGAAATATAATAACCCGCAGAAGCCGTCATGCTTCCCATTGAAACATAAATGGGTTTATCCGTTTTCTCTTTAATCTCTAAGAGCTTATCATGAATCTCTTCACTTTCTACTACCCCGCCGCCCGGCGTATTAAGTCTTAAAATGATGCCTTTAACACTGTTGTCTTCCCCAGCATGCTCCAAACGTTTCATAAACACAGCATGATTGTATCCAGACTGTGGAAGAAAACTAGTGTTTGTTCCAGTATCTTGAATAACTCCTTCCACATTCAAAACCGCAATCTTATTCGAACTACTACCTTCCTCAATAACCGTCTCTGCAAATTGGTCCGTTGTGTTCATTTCTTCCTGCCATCCTCCAAATGCCAGACTAGAAACAAAATTAAACACGATTGATACGATAATCAGAACAACGGTAATGCCGAGGGCGATCCATCGTTTTCCATTCATAGTAAGCCTCCTCTATATCCTGATGCTATCTTATGTACGATGAAGCCAACTTATTGGTTTCATATTTTTGAGAATACCATACAAAATAAGGAATCGCACTCCTTAGAAGCGTTTGAACAAATTTAATGTGTCGAGAGAGGGAACCATAGAAAGTACACTTTACTCTTCTTTCCGCACTCGTTCATAGCCTTGAATAAATGAGCGAAATCATAATTTTTTCTTTTTTCTAAAAAGCGATAATGATAAAGTAAAGAAGACAAACAGATAGACAGGGAGGAATCTACATGCCAAATCGGCGTAATTTGTTTTTTTTCTATAAGCAGTCAAAAGAAATTCAGGAGAAAGTAGAACCGTTAAAGGCACTAGCAGAAAAAAACGATTTTCATATCGTAGAAAACCCTGAAGAAGCTAGCATTATTGCAAGTATTGGAGGAGATGGTGCTTTCCTTCAAGCCGTAAGAAAAACAGGTTTCAGAGAAGATTGCCTTTATGTAGGAATTTCTACTGGTGAGCTCGGATTTTATTGTGATTTCCACATCGACAACATCCAAAATATGGTGGGAGACATTTTGTCAGAAGGCATTGAAGTTCGTCGTTACCCGACGATTGAAGTAAAAGTGAACAATGAATCATCCTTCTATTGCTTGAACGAGTGCACCATTCGTTCGTCAATTATTAAGACACTTGCCATGGAAGTTTATGTGGAAGATTTTCACTTTGAAACATTTCGTGGAGATGGTCTCATCGTTTCCACACCAACAGGAAGCACGGCGTATAATAAGTCCGTAAACGGTGCAGTGGTAGATCCTAAGCTTGCTTGTATGCAAGTAAGTGAACTCGCTTCACTAAACAATAATCATTACCGCACGCTCGGCTCTCCTTTTATATTAAGTGATGAGAGAACGCTTTCTCTTCAAGTTATTCAGGATGGTAATGATTATCCTGTTATTGGTATTGACAATGAAGCAATGAGCATTCAGCATGCTCAAGAAATTCAAATTCATATCCCAGAAAAACGCATTAAAACTGTTAAGCTTAAAAACAATTCTTTCTGGCATAAAGTTCAAAGAAGCTTCCTCTAAACGAAAGAAGCGCCACAAAAATGTGCGGCGCTTCTTTTTTTATTGACTATGTTAACGAACATCGTTGAACTTCGGCTCATTTACGATCTGTTATAACCAATCGTTTTGAGCTAAAAAAACGAGTTATCAACAATATAAATTCACATAGGTTTTTATTAGTAAAGAATTTTTTCTATGAGAGAGAACCACGCTCTTTTTGATAAACGATTGTTTCATCAATGACTGTCATAACAGCATCTGTTTGAATAATAAGGTCTGGATCACAATTAAAAATATCGCGATTTAATACAGTGAAATCCGCTGCAAAGTTCTCTTTAATCATACCTCTTTCACGTTCTCTTCCAATTGCAAACGCACTTCCTTTAGTAAAAAGAGAGACGCTCTCAAACACAGATAATTTCTGTTCAGGATAATATCCACCATGTGTTTCCTCAGGACGCTTTCGCGTAACTGCTGCATGAATACCTAACAATGGATTCACAGGTTCAATCGGTGCATCTGATCCACCTGCAATTGGAACGCCACTATCAAGCAGCGTTTTCCACGCAAATGACCATGTCATTCTTGCTTCGCCGAGACGCTCCATTACCCATGGAAAATCCGAAGCGACAAACCTTGGCTGAATATCAAGAATAACTGAAAGTTCTTTTAATCGTTTTAACAAATCATCACGCATGACCTGCGTATGGATAAGGCGATCTCTAAGCCCATGTGGAGCAGGATACTGTTCAATCGCTTCAATTGCATACTCGAGTGCCAAATCACCAATCACATGAATAGCCACAGGCATATCATGAACCCTTGCTTTCTTCACAAGTTCGGTAAGTCCTTCAATGCTATGAATCGCAACTCCTGACGTATCAGGAGAATCATTGTATGGATCGCTCAATAGAGCAGTACGACCACCAAGTGCGCCATCAGCAAAAATCTTCATCGCACCTAGCTCTACATAATTTGTTCCATCACCGAAACCTAACCCTTGCTTGCGCATCTGCTCGGTTACTTCATGATGGACTAATAAATTAGCTCTAAATTTACGTTGTCCGTTGATGACATTTACGAAGGTCTCATAAGTACGTTTAAAACCACCATAGTAATTTAGATCTTCACTATGGCCACCTGTAACGCCTTTCGCTACAAGGTCATCGACTGAGCAAGATAGAGCTTTTTCAAGGTATTCAACACTTACTTCAGGCATAGCATCCTTTACTAGTTCCTGGGCACGATCCAATAAATAACCAGTTGCTCTGCCTTCATTATCCCTCATGATTACGCCACCTTCAGGATCTGGTGTATCATCCGTTATACCTGCAAGATCAAGGGCTATCGAATTCGCAAGTATGGCATGTCTACACACTCTTGTTAACATCATTGGATTATTTGGAGCAATATCATCTAATTCATCACGGTGGAAGATTTTGCGATCCTGAAAGTTGTTTTCATTCCAACCTTCCCCAATCACCCAGTCAAATGAGGCTGTATCATTCACTTTGTTAATCAGATGTCTTTTCATCTCTTCCGCTGACGTAGCCTCCGATAAATCGAGACGCAGAAGTTTTTCTCCATGTCCAATCATGTGGAGATGACTATCCACAAAACCAGGAATCATGACATTCCCTTTTAAATCATGTTTTTCTGTCATTTCTTTCTCGAACATAGAGGTTAGTTCTGATTTAGACCCGACCTTTTTGATACGGCCATTTTCTGTATAGACGGCTTCTACCGTTTCATTTTCATGTTCAAGCGTATAGATCTTACCACCAAACCAAAGCGTTCCCACTGATGTTCTCTCCTTTATGTAAATGTAAATTGTGAGCTAATTGTATCATTCCTCATATAAACTGTGAATCTTCTGGTTTTTCATCAAACTCTTGGTTGATTTTTCAATCATGATACAATAAGAATAACAAAGAGTATATGCAAGACAATTGTTGAAGGTGAGGAAATCTCGTTGAAAAAGAAAATCTTATTTACAGGTGGCGGCTCTGCCGGGCACGTTACAGTTAATTTAGCACTAATTCCTCGTTTTTTAAAAGACGACTGGGATATCCATTATATCGGTTCTGAGAACGGCATTGAACGTCAGTTAATTGAACCTGTCAAAGGGGTTACTTATCATCATGTTGCTACCGGAAAGCTAAGAAGATATTTTGACTGGAATAACTTCAAAGATCCTTTTAAAGTAATTAAAGGCGTAGGAGAGGCTTTTTCCATTATTAAACGTGAAAAGCCTTCTGTCATTTTCTCTAAAGGGGGATTTGTATCTGTACCTGTCGTAATCGCCGGAAAGATGAATGGAGTTCCTGTCATTATTCATGAATCTGATTTAACACCGGGACTCGCTAACAAAGTAGCCATCCCTTTCGCCTCAAAGGTATGTACAACTTTCCCTGAAACGGTAAACCATTTACCTGAAAGCAAAGCGGAATATATCGGCGCAGTTGTTCGTGATGAACTGAAAAGTGGCAAACGCTCCACTGGCCTTTCTTTTGCCGGATTCACTGGGACAAAGCCTGTTATGTTAATTATGGGCGGAAGTCTTGGTGCAAAACGAATCAATGAAGCTGTTCGCAATCAGTTAGATGAGCTTTTACAAACATATGATATTCTCCACCTTACCGGTAAAGGGCAAGTGGTTGAAAATTTGCAAATGCAGGGGTATAAGCAATTCGAGTATGTAACAGATGAACTTCCTCACTTATTAGCCATGGCTGATTTAATTGTCTCAAGAGCTGGTTCAAATTCTATTTTTGAGTTCCTTGCATTGAAAAAACCAATGTTACTCATCCCATTATCAAGAGCTGCAAGTAGAGGGGACCAAATTTTGAACGCCCAATCGTTCCAGAAATCAGGCTATGCGAATGTTCTATTGGAGGAAGATTTATCAGACGCTTCTTTCTTAAAATCCGTACGTGAAACATTTGAGAACCGCTCG
Organism: Anaerobacillus sp. QJM3NY_17; assembly: GCF_056173665.1. NCBI lineage: Bacteria > Bacillati > Bacillota > Bacilli > Caryophanales > Bacillaceae > Anaerobacillus > Anaerobacillus sp. QJM3NY_17. The sequence goes on from NZ_CM149685.1 coordinate 3,079,802, forward strand.
ACATATATAAAAGCAATGGAACAGGATAATGCAGGTGATCAGGCAAATAAGATTGAAGCTTTAATTAAAAATAAAGCAAAAAAATAAGAAGAAGACCTCAAAGGTCTTCTTCTTATTTTTTACTGTATCCTCTATTCTAAGACGCCCCAAGAGTTTCTTTTTGACGAAGCTCAATTCTTCTAATTTTACCTGAAGTTGTTTTCGGAAGTTCTTCAATAAATTCAACTTTTCTTGGATATTTATAAGGCGCAGTTAGCTCTTTTACATGATCTTGTAGTGTACGAACTAAAGCATCTCCCGCTTGATTGGGATCTTTCAGTACAATATACGCTTTTACTATATTACCGCGAACTTCATCAGGACTTGCAACGACCGCACACTCCTGTACAGCCGGGTGTTTCACAAGAGCATCCTCTACTTCAAATGGTCCAATTGTATATCCGGAGCTAATGATAATATCATCACCTCTACCTTCAAACCAAAAGTAACCATCCTCATCTTTGGAAGCTTTATCCCCCGTTAAGTAATAGTCACCTCTGTACGCCATTTGCGTACGTTCCTGATCCTTATAGTACCGTTTGAACAGAGCAGGTACATCCTTATGGACGGCAATGTCTCCCACTTCTCCAACCTGAACAGGTTGACCATCTTCATTAATAATATCCACTTGATTACCAGGTGTTGGTTTCCCCATTGAACCTGGCTTTACTTCCATGCCTTTTAGAATGCCAACAAGTAATGTATTCTCAGTTTGACCATAGCCGTCTCTAACATCAATCTGAAAATATTTTCTAAACGTATCAATTACTTCACGATTAAGCGGCTCACCAGCTGAAACGGCGCTTCTGAGAGCAGGCAATTTGTACCTAGTTAAATCATCTACCTTTGCCATTAAGCGATACTCTGTTGGTGTACAACATAAAACATTAATATCATATTCTGAAAGAAAACCAAGGTACGCTTCTGGATCAAATTTACCACTATAAACAAAACCAGTTGCGCCACTACATAATGTGGCAACAAAAGGGCTCCAAATCCATTTTTGCCACCCTGGTCCTGCAGTTGCCCAAACGTTATCTCCCTCATGAATATCGAGCCATGAGGCTGAAGAAGTTCTTAAATGAGCATATGCCCAACCATGACTATGAACAACGCCTTTAGGATTTCCCGTTGTTCCAGACGTATAGGAAAGGAATGCCATGTCTTCTCTTGATGTGGCCACGCCAGCGAAAGAAGCGCTTTCATTTTTAGCTTCATCCAGTAAAGATATCCATCCATTAGCACGATTGCCTACAATGAATCTATGTTCCAAAGAAGGCGCTTCGTCTTCTACACCTTCAAATGATTCAATAAGTTCTGCTTCACAGATAACCGCTTTTGCTTCGGCATGATTAATTCGATAGATCAAATCTTTTTTTCTCAACATTTCTGAAGAAGGAATAACGACTAGACCCGCTTTCAAACAGGCAATGTATACGGCATATGTATCAATTAACCTGGGCATCATGATCAAAACACGATCTTGACTTGTTAATCCCTGGGCAGTTAGCGCGCCAGCGATGCGATTCGCCTTTTCAAATAAATGTTTATATGTAATTTCTTGAACTTCGCCTTGATCACTTCGCCATTTTAAGGCCACTTTATCTTCTTTAGAAGTAAAGCGCTCCATCTCGCTTGTTAGATTGTAATGTTCAGGTGCAATTAAGTCCTGCATTCTTATCCCCCTTTATTCTGCAATAATTACATTATACATAAAAGTATGAAAGTTTTGAACATTATTGCCGATAAAAAAGGAGAAGGTGTCTAATTCACCTTCTCCAAGCCATTATATTAAATTATTTGGAGTATCCTCCGAATTGCTGTTCAGATTGTTGAACAAGACGCTTCGTGATCTCGCCGCCAACTGAACCGTTTGAACGTGAAGTTGAGTCTGGACCAAGATTCACACCAAATTCAGAAGCAATTTCGTATTTCATTTGATCTAAAGCTTGTTGTACACCTGGTACAACAAGGTTGTTTGAGCTGTTATTAGCCATGAGTTGTTCACCTCCTTGACACTATCATTTGATAGAGAAGGGAGGGTTATTCTCATTAACTATTGGTAGTATGGTTAAATGTTGGAAGATTAAAGTAAGTCATCAAATGAATCATCTTTTTCCTTAATAACAATCGTTTCAACACCACTTACAGCCTCTTCTACTAATTCATCAATTGGTAAGTATTGTTCAAATTTATTTGCATGTTCCCGTTTTGGTTTTGTCTTAGGTGCATCTGGCAAGAACACCGTGCAACAGTCCTCATATGGCCGAATCGAGATATCATACAGGTCAATAGCCCTTGAAATCCTCATAATCTCAATTTTGTCCATAGAAATAAGAGGCCTTAGAACAGGATAATTTGTCACTTCGTTAATTGTATTCATACTTTGAATCGTTTGACTTGCTACTTGTCCAAGACTTTCCCCTGTTGCAATGGCAAGTGCTCCACTTTTTTCTGCTAACTTTTCCGTGATTCGCATCATCATTCTTCTCATAATTGTCATGCTGTAATTATCAGGCATTTCTTTTTGAATTGATTTCTGTGTATTTGTAAACGGGACAATATGAAGGCGAATGTCTCCACCGTATCGAGAGAGAACTTTTACAAGATCCTCTACTTTCTGGCGTGAACGCTCACTTGTAAAAGGAGGGCTGTGAAAATGAACTGCTTCTACTTTTACTCCCCTTTTCATCGTTAAATAACCCGCGACTGGACTATCGATACCACCTGATAACATCAACATTACCTTATTATCTTGAGCAGTTGGAAGACCTCCAGCACCTTCTGAATTATCGCAACTAAGATAAGCACCATCTTGCTTCACTTCTACCTTCAATTCCATGTCAGGATTGTGGACATCCACCGTTAATTTTTCTGTATTAGTAAGAACATAACCGCCTATATCGCGATTCATATCTTGTGAGCGATGTGGAAATTGCTTGAAAGGTCTCCTAACTGTTACTTTGAAAGTCATACTTTCATTACCCATTTGATCCTTAACAAGCTGTAATGCCTTTTCTTTAATAAGATCGAGATCGTGTTCTGTCTTGATGGCGACACTAAGGGAGTGAATGCCAAAAATCGTTTTTAGCTTCATAATTATCGGATCTGGATCCTCTCCATTCAATTTCACAATCATTCGGTCAAAAGATTGATGAACCTCAATGGATGGATAGTCAGACAATACCTGCTTCACTCTTTTTTTCAAAGCAGTGATAAATCCTTTTCTGTTTTTACCTTTAAGTGAAATTTCCCCGTAGCGAAGAATGATATGATCATACATAGCTATTACCTCATTACATGTTTTAGTTTGGGTATTACTTTTTGAAGCTCTTCAAGAAAGAATTCTACTTCCTCTATCGTTGTATCAAAAGAAAGGCTTATTCTAATAGCCGACTTTGCCCCTTGATCTGATAAACCAACAGATGTTAATACGTGGCTTGCTGCTGCTGTTTTGGAAGAACACGCCGAACGAGTTGACACATAAATTTCTTTTTCCTCAAGCGTATGAATCAATACTTCCGGCTTAATACCAGGGACTGAGAAATTAACAATATGCGGAGAACCTAATTGAGTACTATTTAACTTCACGCCTTCAATATCGGAGAGTTCTTTTAGCAACAGCGTTTGTAATGTTTTTAACTTCTCCTTTTGAACATCCGCTTTACCTAAAAATATTCGAAGAGCCTTTGCCATCGCGACGATTCCAGGACCATTTTCTGTACCTGAGCGAATGTCGCTTTCCTGCCCCCCTCCTGAAAGCAGTGGAAATAAAGACAGTTTATCTCGTTTTATTAATATCCCATTACCTTTTAGCCCATGAAATTTATGCGCCGAATAAGAGACTAAATCCGCTTGTACTACATTAAAGTTGAGTGGCACCTTACCAATTCCCTGAACATCATCAATATGAAAGAAGGCACGTGATTTTTGTTTAATCAACTTTCCCGCTTCTTTTATTGGTTGAATGGCACCCATCTCATTATTCACGTGCATAATAGAAACAAGAATGGTTTCAGGAGTGAGCGCCTCTTCAAGATCATCTAGAGAGATTTCTCCTTCTCTGTTAACAGGTAAATACGTCACTTCAAATCCCATGGATTCAAGCTGCCGGAAGGACTCCAAAACGGAAGCATGTTCTATACTCGTAGTAATGAGGTGCTTACCTCGATTCATATATTGAAGTGCTGAACCTTTAATAGCCAAATTATTACTCTCAGTTCCACCAGAAGTAAAAATAATTTCATTCATTTTAACTTGTAACAAATCTGAAATACTCATTCTCGCTTGTCGAAACAATCGCTCTGCTTCTCCACCTTTTCGATGGAGAGAAGATGGATTAGCGAAAAAATTTTCAGCTGCTTTTCGATATGCATCAAGTACTTCTTTATAGGGCTGCGTTGTAGCACTATTATCCAAATAAATCATATTATGACACCTTCAGTCATCTTATATTTCCAACTAATAATCCTACCATAGGTCAAACAAATCACCAAATCAAATATTCTAGATAATGAGATAGATTCATCATTTTGTTCGTTACGCTAAGAATGGTTATGATTACCAAGGTCGAACGAACGCTGCTAGAATGGCAGATAAATTGTTTGAATTATTAATCATTTTGGTTTTGTTATGATTTGTCGATCAATTGTGTTAATATGAAGTCCGAAAATTAGGACATGTTAAACAGTTTAATCAGGAGGCCCTTATGAAGTTGAAATTATCAAATAAAGACATTTTGACAATAGGATTAATGCTTTTTGCTCTTTTTCTTGGAGCAGGAAACATGATTTTCCCACCCGCGCTCGGTCATTCTGCCGGGAGTAATATTTGGGTAGCAACAGCTGGTTTTCTCATCACAGGGGTTGGACTTCCTCTTTTAGGCGTGACGGCGATTGGGTTAACGGGGGGAAACTTAAAAGATATTGCTTCTAAAGTTCACCCCACTTTCGGATTTGTATTCACTGCGATCCTCTATCTTGCGATTGGGCCATTCTTTGGAATCCCACGTACCGGGACGGTAGCATTTGAAATTGGTGTCGTGCCATTTTTGAATGAATCAACGAATGTTACCGGGATGCCATTATTTATCTATACCCTTATTTTCTTCGGTATTACGTTTTGGTTATCACTGAATCCTTCAAGATTAGTGGATCGAGTGGGAAAGATCTTGACACCTTTATTACTTCTAGTTCTTGGAAGTTTAATCGTAGGAGCTTTTATCCATCCACCAGGTCCACTTTCAGCCCCTTCAGCGAAGTATGAGGACGGCGTTTTCTTTAAAGGGTTCATTGAAGGTTATCTTACGATGGATGCAATTGCAGCTCTTGTATTTGGAATTGTGGTGATTCAAGCCGTCAAGGATAAAGGCATCACAGATCGAAAAACCATTTCCATCGCTGTATTGAAAGCTGGAATCCTAGCAGCAATAGGGTTAACGGGTATTTATTTATCACTTGCCTATATAGGAGCTACAAGTGTTAACCTTCTTGGTTCAGTCAATAACGGAGGAGAAATCCTCTCTAGTGTTGCGAGTTACCTGTTCGGCTCATTTGGCACATTTCTTCTTGGAGCCGCGATTACATTTGCTTGTTTAACAACATCTGTAGGACTAGTAACGGCATGTGGCGAGTATTTCTCAAAAACGTATCCAAAGCTTTCTTATAAGTTTGTTATTCTGATCATTACAATTTTCAGTGCTTTTGTGGCAAACCTTGGACTGACTCAATTGATTACATTTACATTACCTGTTTTAATTGCGATTTATCCTGTAGCAATTGTATTGATCTTCTTAACATTCATGAGCTACCTATTTTCTATCCATCACTACGTTTATAGGGGGGCTATCATTTTGACAATCCTTATAAGTGTCCCCAATGCCCTTGAGGGCGCCGGGATTATAATGCCTGGGATTACCATTCTACATAAGCTCCCACTCTATAGTGATGGCGTAGGATGGATTGTACCCGCTATCATAGGTGGAATAGTAGGATGGATAATATCTAAGAAAGATAGAACATCATAATTTTTTCTAACGCAGACAAATTGTCTGCGTTTTTTTAAAAAGAAAAATACTGATTACAACAAAAAACTCTCCTCAATGAGGAGAGTTATGATTTAACAGGTTCTCTTACATCATCTTTCAACGATTGAAGCACCTGTGGATCAACCTTTTCAATGGCAGCTTCAGCTGTTGATAATGCTTCATCGTACTCATATTGTCTGAAGTGATCTTCTGCTTTTTGAAGCAGTTCATCTACACTTCTGTGCTTCCCTCGATATCGATTCCCAAACTGAATCAAGCGTTCGGTCAGAATGGCGTCTTCGACAAGCTTTTTTGTTATTTCAGTACTATGTTCAACCGCACGTTCAGCATCAGAAAGCACTTCATTAATTTGATAAATATCAAGCGGTACGTCTGAAAGACGATCACTTAATTCTACAATGATATCCTCTGCCAGTTCATAACCATCTAAATATGATTCTGGAATGCCTGGTAGATTACTTAACTTCATCATTCTTCTTGATTCAATTAATCTTCTCTTCAAATCTTTAATCGTCTCAAGCGCTTTAAGCTCATCTTTTCTTAACATATGCAAATTCTCTTTTTGAATTTGCATTTCATGATCAATTGAAGCAAGATCTTCTTTTAAGGAAAGCACCGTTTCAGCAAGTGTGGTAAATGCCTGCTTATTGCCTTCAACTGCTTCAATAACAGCATTAAATCGAATATGCATATCAGAAATCTTTTTCTCAATTTCCTTAATCATTTTCAATTCCTGTTCCTCTAAACGGTAACTGAGCTGCACAACATTCGTTTCTTCTTGCAAGTCTTGAAAGTGATTATTAGTTTTAAGCAGCTCATGTTCAAGCTCCTCTACTTTCTCCGTAACAAGATGCCTTGCATCTACTTCAGATTCCAATTGATCATATAGTCCTTCAATATTTCTTCGCACTGTATCAATTTCTATCTTGATCTCTTCGACTTCCGTCTTCTCAATAGCCGAATCCCATCTGACTAAATCCGATTCGACGTGTTCAATATGATCTTGAATTTCCAAATGATCAAGTACATAGCCTTCAGACTCCATCACGGAAGTTCCATCTTCAAGTTCTTTTAGTTGAGAAGGTATCTGCGTATGCACAAGCGCTATTAATTCTGGTGTAACAGAAATTTTTTCTTGAACAGCTGTTAACCGCTCTTGGATTTCTTTCAACACACTTCTAGCTTCAAGATAGTTACCTTCTTCGGTTAGTTGTTCATAGCGCTTAAGATCTTGTTTAAGTTCTTCGAGTTCAGCTTCTAGGGTAGGATAAGCCTTACCAAGTGAACGATTTTGTGAAAGAAGTCGCTGTTTGGCTTCCCTGAACACCTCTTGAACGGAAACAATTTCTGTTCTATTCTGCTCTTCACTCGAAACGAGTTCATTAATATCTTCTAACATCAGTTCAATACGCTTTTCAATCTGTTCTAATCGTTCACGAGTTTCAACTAATGTTGCTTTCGCTTTACTAAAGCGATACCTCTCAGCAGCTTCCTCGGTATCCATAAGCTGCTCTTCCAAGTTGGGAAGCTTAACTGCTACGATCTCATCCCACTCTTCACGCCATTTTTCAAATTTTTCTTCCGTTTGACCTGACATTGTTAGACCTTTCACCTTCGAAATCTCATCTGTCACAGGTCTGTTTAATATATCAATCTTCCATTCTTCTAGACGATCGATTTCATTGTATATTTTTCTTCTAGCAAAAGTGCCGTATAAAATGACGGCAACAAGTAAAATAATCGCAATGACAATATACTCCAACGGAAGCACCCCTTCTTCCACATCATCAATTTATGTATACATGCTAAAACAGCAGTCTAAATCATCAGATATAGATCTTTTATAAACGAATATGTACGAATTTCATCAATGTTTTTATGATACCATGTAATTACCTCTTTGACTAAATAAATTCAATATTCGACAACTAAAATCCTTGATTTTATTATAAACTTTTTCATTTATTGAAAGAAGGTGCTTTTGGATGATTATTTCATATGATGGACACATACACTCTCCATTTTGTCCACATGGATCAACAGATTTATTTGAGGATTACGTAGAAGCTGCTATTCAGTTCGGTTACAAAGGCATGACATTTACTGAACACGCTCCTCTCCCACAAAATTTCCATGACCCTGTTCCAAATCAAGATAGCGGAATGAAATGGGAAGTGCTAGAAAACTACTTTGAAAATATTCAGCAGCTAAAACATAAGTTTAAGGGAAAAATTGAAATTAACTGTGGACTAGAGGTTGATTTTATTGAAGGCTATGAAGAAGAGACAAGACAGTTTCTTAATACAGTAGGACCACAATTAGATGATGCGATTCTTTCTGTTCATTTTTTGAAAGAAGGAACTAACTATACTTGCCTTGACTATAGTCCAGAAGCTTTTGAACAACTAATTGCTTCATTGGGTTCCGTTGATATGGTTCACCAAAAGTATTACGAAACGCTATTGAAGTCAGTCCATGCTGACCTAGGAAAGTATAAGCCTACTCGAATTGGACATATAACTTTAGCAAATAAATTCCAGAAAAAACACCCGTCTAAAAGTTCCTTTTTCTCGGAAATCTCTACATTACTTGATGCGATTAAAGAAAGCGGCTTTTCATTAGATTATAATGGAGCCGGAACAGTGAAACCTTTATGTGGAGAGCCATATCCAACTGACTGGGTTATACGTGAAGCAATAAAACGAGAAATCCCTCTCGTCTATGGCTCAGATGCTCATAGCGCAAAAGGGATTGGTCAAGGAGCAGAACGACTTCTTACACACTCTCTACAATCACCAACCTTGCTTAGCCGTTCATAACGAACGGCCTTGCTTCCCAAATTCCAGTCTTACAAATATATCGTTCTATCCATTCATTTAATTGTTTCGTATATCGTTCAATAAAGTAATGTTCATTTGGCTGAATATGATGCACTTCTAGTATATATTGAGGTTGCAAAAATGGCATAGAAAGCATGCCTCTCATTTGCATGATGATATAATCAATGGATTGTGGACGAAATTCCTCCCTTGCAAACCCCACCTCAAATATTTTGCTAAAGTAGTACTTTTCTTTTGCTAGATAAGTGGTCATGATTTCCCGAACAAGCACTGAATCAAAAGTGATCTCCCGAAGTACAAACCTGGCGAGTTGCCTATTCTGATACTGATACTCCATAATCCTTTCAATAGCTTCAGCGAGACAGCTTCTGGCAGATCGCGCGTCAAGCTGCTGATATACTTTTTCGAGTTCCTTTACATACCCTTCTAGAAATGACGTCATTAGAAACTCAGCTAACCCCTTTTTGCCGTTAAAATAATACGAAATTAAGGCAACATTCACATCCGCTTTACCCGCTATATCTCGCACTGAAGTACCGTTAAAACCCTTTGTATTGAAAAGTTGAATGGCGGCCTGTATGACACTTCGCTTCGATGCTGTATCTCGCTCCTGTTTCACTAGGAACCACCTCCAAATAATACGATCTAAATTATTGATTCGGTAATAACATAGGCAATCCTTTATTAATCGTACGACAAAATATGTGTATTAATCTGCAAGATTTGATATGATGTTCATAATTTCGATGTAAGGAAGAGGTGTCTTGACATGTTTGAAGTCGAATCCTATTCAGGCAAAAGAGAAAAAGATTATCAAATGGTAATTAAACAACTAAGAGCACTGCTAGATGGTGAAACAAATCAGCTCGCTAATCTTGCAAATGCCTCTGCTTTATTAAATCAGTTTCTAACAGATGTCAATTGGGTTGGGTTCTATTTATACGAAAAAGAGACCGATCAACTTGTGCTCGGGCCTTTCCAGGGACTTCCAGCATGCGTTCGTATTCAGAACGGTAAAGGAGTCTGTGGCACAGCATCTAAAGAAGGCAAGACGATGCGAATTGACAATGTTCATGATTTCCCCGGACATATTGCATGTGACGCTGCTTCACAATCTGAAATTGTAGTGCCAATGTACACTTCAGATAAGCTCCTCGGAGTACTTGATATCGATAGCCCTAAAGTTGGCCGTTTCGATGAATTGGATCAGGAGTATTTAGAGAAATTTACTGAAGCATTGCAAGATTTTCTTTAGAGTTAAAGTAAAGTATTTTGTACCTATACTACTTAAAAAGCCATTAGAGAATTTCTCTAATGGCTTTTTTTAGTTCTCTAACGCTTGAAGAATATCTTCCCAAATATCCTCCCATGCTTCAAGACCAACAGAAAGGCGAATAAGAGTTTCACTAATCCCCATTCTTAATCTCTCATCTTCCGGGACAACGGCATGTGTCATTGTAGCGGGATGTTGAATCAGGGTTTCAGCATCCCCGAGACTAACAGCTATTTTAATCATATTAAGTCTATTCATGAAGGCTTGGGAGTCTTTCTTTTCCCCCGCAATTTCAAAACTAATTAAACCGCCTGGGCTCTTCATTTGTTTTTGAGCAATAGCATACGATGAAGATTCTTCCATACCTGGATACATCACGTTCGTTATGGCAGGATGCTCAGCTAATTTCTGCATAATTTGTCTAGCATTTGAAGAGTGACGATCCATTCGAATAGGGAGGGTCTTTAAGCCTCTTAACAATAGCCATGCATCGAATGGTGAAAGAATTCCACCTATATCCTTTTGCGTACTTTTAGCAATTGAAGAGATGGTCTCTTGGTCACCCACAACTAAACCAGCTACCACGTCTCCATGGCCACTGATATATTTCGTTGCACTATGCAAAACAATGTCACAGCCAAATTCTAGCGGGCGCTGTAAATAAGGAGTCGAAAATGTATTATCCACCACAACCTTAATTCCTTTTTCTTTTGCGACCGCAGAAACCATTTCAAGATCAATTAATTTCAATGTTGGATTAATCGGAGTTTCAATATAAATAACTGTAGTATTTGGACGAATTGCTTTTTGTAATTGCTCAACTGAGTCTAGCGGAAGCAAGTCATGTTCAATCGAAAATTTCTCTTCTAACATTTTAAGTAATCCGAAAGTACATCCGTAGACCCCTTCTGAACAAAGAATGTGGTCGCCTGTCTTCACTAGGTTCAAAAGAACAGCAGACACGGCGGCCATTCCCGAACCAAACGCTAAGCCTGCCTCAGCATTTTCAAGAGAGGCAATCCGCTCTTCCAACATTCGAACAGTAGGGTTTCCAAGTCTTGAATAAATATAGCCAGGCTCCTCACCTGCAAACCTTCGTTCACCAGCCTCAGCCGTTTCAAATGTAAAAGTTGATGTTTGATAAATAGGAGATGCCAGGCTGTTGTGATGCGATTTAGATTCATATCCATCATGAATTGTTTTTGTCTCAAAGCGATGCTTCCCTGTCAAAGTTATAACCCCCTGTTATAAAAATAGCTAGATACACTTCCATTGTAAGCGCTTTCTATTATAAGGTGAAGAGGTATTTATCTTTCTTATATCCTAAAAATGATGTCGACGTGCTATCTATCCATCTCATTTCTACTAAAGTTGACATCTAATACTGAAAGAGTTACAATAGCATTTGTGTAAAATAAGAATGGGCAGCAGCGTGACGGGCTGTGATTTCATTGTGTTCCTTTTAATAGGTACGCCGCGTAACCTCCGGCTGTCGAGGTGAAGGCGTGTGAAAACACAATGTGCACAAACCGGAATCACGACACTGTTTTTATTTTATACCAATAATAATGGTATAAAGGAGGAGCTAATTATGGCTCGTTATACAGGACCAAGTTGGAAAATTTCTCGTCGTCTTGGTATTTCTCTAAGTGGAACAGGTAAAGAATTGGAAAAGCGCCCTTACGCTCCAGGTCAACACGGACCTAACCAGCGTAGAAAGCTTTCTGAATATGGTCTTCAACTTCAAGAGAAGCAAAAGCTTCGTCACATGTACGGCATGACTGAGCGTCAATTCCGACGTCTTTTCGATGATGCTGGCAAAATGAAAGGTGTTCATGGTGAAAACTTCATGATTCTTCTTGAAGCTCGTCTTGATAACCTTGTTTATCGTCTAGGTCTAGCTCGCACTCGCCGTCAGGCTCGTCAGCTAGTTAACCACGGCCACATCACAGTTGATGGCAAACGCGTTGACATTCCTTCTTATCGTGTAGCGACTGGTCAAGTGATCAGCGTTCGTGAGAAGTCTAACAACCTTGACATCATCAAAGAAGCTATCGAAGTAAACAATTTCGTTCCAGAATACCTTACTTTCGATGCAGATAAGCTTGAAGGTACGTTCTCTCGTCTTCCTGAGCGTTCTGAACTTCCTGCTGAAATCACTGAAGCTCTTATCGTTGAGTACTACTCTCGTTAAGCTGTTTCAAAAACCCCGGAACTTATTCCGGGGTTTTTTATGTCCAAATTTACTTAGTACAAAAAATATAAAAAAAAGAGGAAGATCCTCCTCTTTTCAATGGGAGGGTCTTCCTCTTAATGATTGGCTGTTCATAACCGCTGGTGATTTTTTACTCATTTACTCTCTGTGATAACCAACCGTTATTGGGAATCACCAGTATTAGTTAAAATAGCTAAATGATTAATACGTAAGAAGGAAATATTTCTTCTTCCCTCTACGAATAATCACGTATTGATTTTCGATTTGGTCGCTTTCTGAAATAACTTTATCCATTTCCTGACACCGTTCACCGTTGATATACACCGCTCCATTTTTAACATCTTCTCTTGCCTGGCGCTTAGATGAAGAAATACCAGCTTCTACAAGAAGATCGATAAGTCCCTTTTCATTATCTTCTACATGGAAAGAAGGAACATCCTTAAATCCTAAACGGATTTCATCAGCTGTTAGCTGTTTAATGTCACCACTGAACAGCGCTTCCGAGATGTTGATTGCCTGCTGAAGCTTTTCTTCTCCGTGAACAAGCTTTGTCACTTCTTCAGCAAGAGTACGATGAGCTTCTCTCTTTTCCGGTGCTTCGATATGTTTTGATTCAATCTCTTTAATTTCTTCAATACTTAAAAATGTAAAGTAATGAAGAAATTTCACAACATCACGATCATCTGTGTTAATCCAGAACTGATAGAATTCGTAAGGAGAGGTTTTATCGGCATCAAGCCAAATCGCTCCACCTTCAGATTTACCGAACTTAGAACCATCACTCTTCGTAACAAGTGGGAATGTTGCTCCATAGGCTTTTGAAGACTCTTCGCTGCCTTCTTCTTTACGAATCAGTTCAAGACCTGCTGTAATGTTCCCCCATTGGTCACTTCCTCCAATTTGAAGACGACAGTTTTCTTTCCGGTAAAGCTGAAGAAAATCATATGATTGAAGAATCATATACGTAAATTCTGTAAAAGAAATTCCCGCTTCAAGACGTGAAGTAACAGAATCTTTCGCAAGCATATAGTTCAAACCAAAGTTCTTTCCAACATCACGCAGGAATGGAATAACATTTAGCTCCCCAATCCAGTCGTAGTTGTTTACAGCTTTTGCAGAGTTCGCATCTGTTCCAAAATCCAAAAAGCGAGCAAGCTGTCCCTGTAACTTATTCGTCCAATCTTTTACAATGTCTTCTGAATTCAACGTACGTTCATTTGAACGGCCACTAGGGTCACCAATCAGCCCAGTAGCTCCACCAACAAGCGCAATCGGCGTGTGGCCAGCTAACTGAAATCTACGTAGGGCTAGAATAGGCAAAAGATGCCCAATATGAAGGCTATCAGCTGTTGGATCAAAGCCAGAATAAAGAGCAATGCGGTTTTCTGAAAGTTCCTTTTCAAGGCCCTCTCTATCTGTAACTTGATTTAAAAGTCCTCTTGCTTCTAATTCTTCTAATATGTGCATGTAATCGACTTCCTTTCGTTAATAATATCTTTTGGCAAACCACTAAAATAATCCAAATGGGCAAAAAAACAAAAAAAACCCGCCCCAGAAAAGGGACGAGTTTCATCGCGGTACCACCCTTGTTGAAGAAAGTAACCTTTCTCCCACTCAGTCAGAATAACGGTCTGAACCGTCTAATGCTACACAGACACTGTCTTTCCCATTAGATGCTCATGGAGGTAATTCACATTTTCCTTTATGCTGATTCTCACCGCACATCAGCTCTCTGAAAAAGGGAGAAAAATGCTACTTCGTCCAATCAAGGCATGTCGTTCATTAAAAAACACTAATTAAATTAATATCACAAAGGTAAAATCATGTCAATTCTAAGCCTACAGAAATCCCTACCAGTTTATACAAATCTCGACGACATATGCTATAATAAACAGGATTAATTTGAGGGGGTATAGGAATGCGAGAGCTTTTTTCTTCTATCAGGCAGAAGTGGAACGCGTTCATTGATAGATTACAAGAATATAACATCTTAACCGGGTCCAGGATCGCCTACAAAGTGACTTGGAATTTATTTCTTATTTTTATCGTGCTAGGTCTAATGGGCACTATTTTCGCCGGTGGTGTTGGTGCAGGATATTTCGCATCACTTGTTAAAGATGAACCGATTCGCTCTTACGATGAGATGAAGAGAGACGTTTATAACTATGAAGAAACCAGTGAGGTATATTTTGCAGGTGATGTTCTTCTTGGTAACTTTCGTTCTGATATTGAGCGAAAAGAGGTTGAGTTAAAAAACGTTTCTCCTCTTCTACAAAAAGCAGTTATTTCCACAGAAGATGAATATTTCTTCGATCACGATGGTATTGTTCCAAAAGCAATTGGACGTGCCGTTCTTCAAGAAGTCACCAATTCAGATGATCGAAGCGGTGGTAGTACATTAACACAACAGTTAGTTAAGAACCAGATTCTAACAAGAGAAGTTTCTTTCGAACGAAAAGCAAAAGAAATGCTACTCGCTCTTCGACTCGAAAATTTCTTTAATAAAGAAGAAATTCTAGAAGCATACCTTAATATCGTTCCTTATGGACGAAATGCTTCCGGTAATAATATTGCGGGCGTACAAGCAGCCTCACAGGGCATATTTGGTGTAAATGCTAGTGATTTAAATTTGCCTCAAGCTGCATTCATTGCAGGTATTCCCAAAAACCCTTATACATACACCCCTTTTACAAATTCGGGTGAGGTAAAGAAGGATCTTTCAGCTGGAATCGATCGGATGGAATTTGTTCTATATCGTATGTATGAAGAAGAAACAATCACTGAAGAAGAGTATAACAAAGCGCTAGAATACGATATTGAAAAAAATCTAGCTGAGTCTTCGCCTTCGCCAGTAGAAAAATACCCTTACCTTACATTTGAGATTGAAGATCGTGCGAAGCGAGTTCTTGCCGAGCAGATCGCGAATGAAGAAGGATATGACGGGAAGGAACTTTCGAAGAGTGTAGACTATTACAATCAAATCACTTATGATGCTAACGTTACTGGTAGATCTGCAACGGAAATAGCCAAGAAAATGGATTTGAAATGGGAAGAAGTTCAAGAAAATTCAGATGTATTCCTTGAATTTATGAGTAATGCAGAGAAAGAGCTTCGCAAAAATGGATATAAAATTTATACTACAATTGACAAAGATATTTATGAATCTATGAATGCTGCAAGAGATAAAGTGCTAGAAAACGGAAGCTATTTCCAAAGTGCTAAAACCCTCTCCGTGCAAAATCCTGAAACTGGAGAGCTTGAAAATAAAGAATTTCCTATGCAAGTAGGTAGTATCCTCATCGAAAATGAATCTGGAAAAATTCTTTCATTTGTTGGTGGAAGGGATTTCGCGCAAGAAGAACTTAACCATGCTACAGACGCCTATCGATCAAACGGTTCTACAATGAAACCATTGCTTGACTATGCCCCGGCAATGGAAATGGGAAAAGTTCAGCCTGGCTATATTGTGCCAGACTTACCAATTCAAGATGGATATAATCCTGGTAACTATTCATCAAACTACCATGGTCTTGTAACTGCACGTAAAGCGTTGGAAAGGTCTTATAACGTTCCAGCTGTTCGAGTCTATAATAAAATGAACCCAGTGGACGCAACCGACTATTTGGTGAAGATGGGCTTTAGTACAATGACTCTTGATGATCGAACCAATCCTTCAATGGCAATTGGTGCGCTACAACGGGGAGTAAGTGTCGAAGAGAATACCAACGCATTTGGCACGTTTGCTAATGGAGGAAAGTTTGTTGATGCTTATTTAATTGATAAAATAGTTGACCGCGATGGAAACACCATTTTCGAACAAAAACCAGAACCAGTGGATGTTTTCAGTCCTCAAACTGCCTATCTATCAATCGATATGATGCGTGATGTAGTTAACCAGGGTACTGCCCAAGACATTCCAGGGAAATTAAAATTCGCTTCTGATTGGGCAGGAAAAACAGGAACTGGACAAAATTATTATGATTCATGGTTTGTAGCAGTCAATCCTAATGTTTCACTAGGTGTATGGACTGGATATGACAAACAAATTAGCATGGATAGTCAATATGCCAACAGAAACAAAAACTTATGGGCACTATTTGCTAATGCCGCTTATGATAAAAAACCAGAAATAATGGATCCAAAAGAATCATTCAAAATGCCAACGGGTATTGTGCGACGTTCGTTCTGTGGTATATCTGGAAAGCTCGCTTCTGATCTCTGTCAAAAAGCCGGACTTGTCAAAACTGATCTATTCAACGCAAAGTATGTACCAACTGAAGTGGATGACAGTCTCACTCAAGGACGTTATGTCATCATGAATGGTAAGACCTATCAAGCACTTAGTTCCACTCCAGAAGAGTTTGTATCCAGCGGAGTCATGATTAAAGAGGATTACTTCTCAGGAGTTGATATTTCACAGCTTCTCCCTTCTGGATTTAGTGATTTAAATATCGTTTCAGAAGGAAAAACTGCTTCAGAAAATGGGAAAAAACCAGGCGCAGTTGGTGGCGTTTCAATAAGTGGCTCTTCACTAAATTGGGGTGCTTCAGGTGAAAGTGATATTGTTGGTTATCGTATTTATCGCGCTTCGAACGGTAGTAGTTCATTTACGAAGCTTGGAAGCGTAAAAGCATCTGATGGTAGCTCATTCAACATCCCTTCTGGTGCATATGCCTATTACGTAACAGCAGTTGATGTAGCTGGGAATGAATCGGGACCATCGGCTAAAGTAACAAATGGAGATTGGTCTGATAAACCAGAGCCAAAACCTGAGAAAAAGCAAGAAGCAGAACCTTCAACAGATGAAGAAAATGATGAAGCTTCTGATAATGAAGAGAACGAAAATAATGCTCCCTCCGATAATGATAGTGATGAATCCAGCAACTCAGAAGATTCACCTTCAAATGAAGGGAATACCAACACCGGTGAAAATGCAAATGATAACAACTCCAACAACTCCGGTAATGGAAATAACAATGGAAACAGTAGTCCTACAAATGGTGCTGACAGCGGAAATAATTCAAATAGCACCGGCGGCAACACAAGCAATAACGACCAGTAAAAAAACAGCCTGCAGCATTATGCTGCAGGCTGTTTTCTATTACCTAATCTTCCATTGTAGACAAATCGCCAGTTGGTAAATCCAGCTCCCACGCCTTTAATACGCGACGCATGATCTTACCACTTCTCGTTTTCGGAAGCTTATCTCTAAATTCGATTTCTCGAGGTGCTGCATGAGCTGCAAGTCCTTTTTTAACGAAATTTCTTATCTCTTCCATCAACTCATCAGACGGTTCATGACCATCTCTAAGTGAAATAAAGGCTTTAATAATTTCACCTCGCACAGGATCCGGTTTCCCAATCACCCCAGCTTCAGCAACAGCACTATGTTCGACTAGTTTACTTTCAACTTCAAATGGACCAACTCTTTCACCCGAAGTCATAATAACATCATCGACTCGCCCCTGGAACCAGAAGTATCCGTCCTCATCTTTATAAGCTGAATCACCAGATACGTACCAGTCTCCTTTTAAGAAATAGCTTTCATATTTTTCAGGACGATTCCAAATCGCTCGCATCATTGATGGCCAGCCTTTTTTAATCGCAAGGTTCCCCATTCGATTAGCAGGAAGTTCATTTCCTTGATCATCTACGATTGCTGCGTGCACGCCTGGAATTGGTTTGCCCATTGATCCTGGCTTTATTTCCATTGATGGATAATTACTGATTAGCTGAGCTCCCGTTTCTGTCATCCACCAGTTATCATGAATTCTCCGTTCAAGAACTTTGTTACCCCATTTAATAACCTCAGGATTTAATGGCTCTCCTACGCTTAGTACATGACGTAAAGATGAAAGTTCGAATTTCTTAACGATCTCATCTCCCGCACCCATAAGCATACGAAATGCAGTAGGAGCACTATACCATACAGTTACTTCATATTTTTCGATCGTACCGTACCAATCTTCTGGACTAAAACGACCACCACGAATGACGTTCGACGTTCCAGCAAGCCATGGAGCAAATATGCCATATGACGTCCCCGTTACCCAACCTGGATCAGCTGTACACCAGTAGACATCATCTTCTTTTAAGTCAAGTACCCATTTCGCCGTTTGATAGTGTTGTATCATCGCATTATGAACATGAAGTACGCCTTTCGGCTTACCAGTTGAACCTGATGTGTAATGGAGAATCATACCATCTTCACGGTCAACCCATTCTATTTTAAGCTTCTTTTCTGCTGATTCAAAATGCTTATAAAAGTCTATATAAGGACCTTCTTCTTTAACGTTATTTCCTACTAGCACAACACTTTCGAGATTAGGAAGCTCATCAACCGGAACGCGCTCAAGTAGCTCAGGTGTTGTAACAAGTACCTTTGCTTCACTATCCTCAAGACGATCCCTTACTGCACCTTCCATAAAGGCTTCAAAAAGTGGGCCAGCAATCGCACCTAACTTAAGCGTTCCGAGTAGAATGAAGTATAGCTCAGGAGATCTTGGCATGAAAATAAAGACCCTATCTCCTTTTTCGACATTCACTTTTTTTAGAACGTTACCTGCTTTGTTACTCATTGATTTCATCTCACTGTACGTATACTTCTCATCTCGTGTTGGGTCAGAAAAATAAAGAGCTACTTTGTTTTTACGATCGGACTCAGCGTGCCTATCGATTGCTTCGTAGGCCATATTGACATTACCTGTCTCACTCCAGGTAAATGTTTTCTCCACGTCTTTCCAATCAAAATTCTCATATGTAGCTTCATAATCCTGTAAATTATGATTACCCAATGTAGCAGAAAGCGGTTTCAATTCCATAAGTAATCTCCTCCTTCTCCTTCATGTCTTTCACTGATAGTATAACATAAATTCCTAATTTTTTAACAAATGACAAAACTTCAAAAAATAACATTGAAACCCCTTACATTTATCGCGTTTCATGTATAATAAGAACTGAGACCATTATTAAAAGGTGGTGACTAGATGGAACATCGTAAAACGTATAATGCAATCGAGAAGAACACCCCGCATGGAAAACTTATTATTGAAGGACCAATTACTCCAGATCGCCTGGCATCCTATCATTTACATAAGGACCTTGTCGCATTTCGCCCACCGGAACAACAGCATAAAGCACTGGTTGAAATAGCTGGTCTGCCTGAAGGCCGTATCATTGTGGCTAGGGAAAGAGAAACCATTGTAGGCTATGTCACATTTCTATATCCAGACCCACTTGAGCGTTGGTCAGAAGGCAATATGGAAGATTTAATTGAATTAGGAGCGATTGAAGTTATTCCAAAGTACCGTAATGCTAAAGTCGGCAAAAGCCTTCTCAAAACGTCATTTATGGACGATGCAATGAATGATTACATCGTCATAACTACCGAGTATTATTGGCATTGGGACCTTAAAGGAACAGGTTTATCAGTTTGGGATTATCGTAAAGTGATGGAGAAAATGATGAATGCAGGAGGTCTTGAGTGGTATGCAACGGATGATCCTGAAATAAGCTCTCATCCTGCAAATTGCTTAATGGCTAGAATTGGGACAAGAATTAACCAGGACTCTGTTCAAGCGTTTGATCGCCTGCGATTCCATAATCGCTTCATGTATTAAGATTGCAAAGGAGTGAGCCAAGTTGGTCATTGAAGAAATTATGAATCAAAATGTATTTTCACTTGAAGAGAACCAAACCATTGCGGATGCCATTAAAATGATGAGAGAAAAAAACATTCGCCATCTCCCTATCGTAAATAGCGAAGGGGAGCTCACTGGCATTATATCAGATCGAGATATTAAAGATGCTAGTCCATCAATTCTTGACTCAAATCCAAACAAGGAAGTGTTACAGTCTCCTCTTTCCTCTATTATGAAGAAAGACGTCATTACAGCTCACCCATTGGATTTTGTAGAAGAAATTTCTACGATCTTTTATGAGCAGCGCATTAGTTCGATTCCGATTGTTGAAAACCGAAAAGTAATCGGAATGGTTACTGAAACGGATATGTTACATACGTTAATCCTTTTGACAGGGGCACACCAGCCGAGTTCACATATTGAAGTACAGGTGGAAAATGTGTCAGGACAATTGGCCGATATTACCCAAATCATTAAAAAGCGCAATGTTAACATTATTAGCGTTCTAGTCTACCCGTGTAGTCACAATGAAAAATTCAAAAATATCGTTTTTCGAATACAAACGATGAATCCCACTTCCGTTGTAAACGATATTAAAAATGAAGGTTATGAGGTTCTCTGGCCAAATATGCCGGGTGTTCAAAAATGAAGTGCGACTCCCTTTTTGTATATTCCTCAGACTATTTAAATTATAAATTCAGTGACGATCATCCTTTCAATCATATACGTGTTAAGCTCACACAGGACTTGCTTACCGAAATAAATGCTTTAAATGATCAAGAAGTGGTCCCTCCTCGGATTGCAACCGATAGTGAGATTGCTCTTATTCATGACCCAGCCTACATAGAAGCTGTAAAAAAAGCTAGTAAAGGAAACCTTGCATCCTCTGTTGCAGCTAACTACGGTCTTGGAACAGAAGATACTCCAATCTTTCCGAACATGCATGAAGCTAGTGCTCTTATTGTTGGGGGAACGCTGACTGCAGTTGATGCAGTTATGACAGGAAAGTCTGATCATGCCCTTAACATAGGCGGAGGACTCCATCACGGTTTCCGAGGTAAAGCATCAGGCTTTTGCATCTATAATGACAGTTCAATCGCCATTGAATACATGAAACAAAAATACGGTGCAAAGGTCCTTTATGTTGATACTGACGCCCATCACGGAGACGGTGTGCAGTGGGCTTTTTACGACGACCCTGATGTTTGCACACTATCTATCCATGAAACGGGACGCTATTTATTTCCTGGAACAGGAAATATTAATGAGAAAGGTCAAGGAAAAGGATATGGGTTTTCATTTAATATTCCGATTGACGCTTTTACAGAGGACGAGTCATTTCAGGAAGTGTACGAGGATTCGTTTCGAAAAGTAATCGATTTTTTCAAGCCGGATGTAATCCTAACTCAAAATGGTGCAGATGCTCATTATTATGATCCGTTAACACATCTCTCTGTTTCCATGAAAAGCTATGAGTTCATTCCAAAACTAGCACACCAATTAGCTCATGAGTATTGTGATGGAAAATGGATTGCCGTTGGCGGGGGTGGTTACGATATCTGGCGTGTTGTACCACGCGCTTGGTCAAGAATTTGGTTAGAAATGAAAGGGCTATCAGTAGACGGTGCCCTACCAAAACAATGGATTGAAAGGTGGGCCCCACTCTCACCACTTTCTCTTCCAGAGAATTGGCATGATAAAGCTGATTTGTATGAGCCCATTCCAAGGAAACAGGAAATCACAGAAAAAAACAAACTAACTTGCGAACGAGCGCTTTATCAAATAGTAAATTAATAAAAAAACGAGCCTAGGCTCGTTTTTTTAATCTTGATTATGAGTAGTTGAATTACGATGTTGCAAACGGTGTGGTAAAACAACCGTTTGTTCTTCTACTGTTTCTTTATTCATTAATTTTGTAAGAAGACGCATGGCAACAGCACCAATATCGTACATAGGTTGAACAACGGTTGAAAGCGTTGGTCGAACCATCGTTGCTAGTCTTGTGTTATCAAATCCAACGACCTCGAAATCTTCCGGAACGTTATAACCGTTGTCCTGTGCAGCGTGAATAACGCCTAGTGCCATTTCATCCGTACCTGCAAAGATAGCTGTTGGCTTCTCATCTAGTTCAAGAAACCCTTCCATTGCTTCAATACCTGAGTCATACGTATAGTCGCCAATTGCAACGCAATCTTCATCAACTTTCATACCTGCATCCTCTAAAGCTGTTCGGTAACCAAGAAACTTTTCTTCACCGTTAATTGGATCTTCTAATGGACCACTAACAAGTCCAATTTTTTTATGATCTTTTTCAATAAAGCTAGTCACAAGCTCATATGCAGCTTTTTGATAATCAATGTTAACTGACGGAATCTCCTGGCCCTTTTCTAGGGTTGCTGCTAGAACAATCGGAACAGGTGAGCGCTTAAATTCTTCAACATGTTCTTCTGTAATTTTACCGCCCATAAACACAATTCCATCTACCTGTTTTCCAAGCATCGTATTTAGAAGATGAATTTCTTTTTCTTTATTTTGATCTGAGTTACTCAAGATAATATTATATTTGTACATTGTAGCAATATCCTCAATACCGCGAGCAAGCTCAGCAAAGAAAATACTCGAAATATCAGGGATGATAACTCCGACAGTCGTCGTTTTTTTACTAGCAAGACCTCTTGCTACAGCATTGGGACGGTATCCAAGTCTTTCAATCGCCTCTAATACCTTTTTTCTTGTTGCAGGCTTAACATTAGGGTTGCCATTCACAACCCTTGATACAGTTGCCATTGATACTCCTGCTTCTTTCGCTACGTCATAAATCGTTGTATTCACGATGATCCTCCTTCATGCTCTTACGGACTTTAATTTATTTAATGATACGATACTATCCGTTTGACTGCAAACCAAAACCTATATCGACTCACACTAATAAACCACTATTAGCTGTGAAACACCTGCTATTATGATTATGTAGGTTATTTCACAATTAGATACTGTATTAAAGATAGCATATTTAGTCGCTTTTTGCTTTATATAAGCGTAAATTTTCAAAGACTAAATCATAAATCTGTCGTATTTGCTTCCATCTTTATATATGATAACACTCTTACGTTCTTTTATTCCAATAGAACCCAAGCCACTTAGGAACATCAGGTTGAGGATTCATACATCATACACAGAAAAAAACCTTCTACTTATAAAGTAGAAGGCGCAGCTTTCGCTGGATTGAATAAACCACTTGCTTTTAGATCTTTAACAAATTGTTCGTATTGTGGAATATCTAACTGCTGAGCCGCATCGGAAAGAGCTACAGCTGGGTCTGGATGAACTTCCACCATGATACCGTCTGCTCCAATAGCTAGACCTGCTTTTGCTGCAGGGAATAGAAGATCTTTGCGTCCAGTTGAATGCGTTACGTCAACTAGAACTGGCAAATGAGTTTCCTGTTTAAGAATTGGAACTGCTGTAATATCCAACGTGTTTCTCGTTGCTTTTTCGTAAGTTCTAATTCCTCGTTCACAAAGCATTACTTGTGTATTACCGTTCGATACGATGTATTCTGCCGCATTAATGAATTCTTGAATTGTCGCAGATAAACCTCTTTTTAGAAGAACCGGCTTATCAACGGATCCTGCCGCTTTAAGTAACTCAAAGTTCTGCATGTTACGTGCTCCGATTTGAATTACATCAACGTACTTAACTGCTGTTTCAATATCTGCAGGGTTTACAATTTCACTGACTACAGCTAGATCGTACTCATCAGCAACTTGTTTAAGAATCTTTAATCCTTCTTCTCCAAGACCCTGGAAGTCGTATGGCGATGTACGTGGTTTGAAAGCTCCACCACGAAGCATTTTAAATCCTTGCTTCTTAACAGCCCTCGCTACTTCAGCAACTTGCTCATAGCTTTCAACAGCACAAGGTCCTGAAATAAGAACTTGCCCGCCATCTCCAACTTTTTCGCCTTTAATATCAATAACCGTATTATCGGGTTGGCGTTTTCTTGAAACTAAAAGCGCCTTACGATGATCGTCTTCCTGTAACTCAAGGCTTGCCTTAAAAATTTCCTTGAATATATGTTGAAGAGTGGAATTATCAAAAGGCCCACCATTTTTCTCTGTAAGCAAATCAAGCATCTTACGTTCCCGAACAGGGTCAAAACGATTAATCCCCTGTGCTTTCTTTACTCTACCTATCTCTTTCGCCACTTCAGCACGCTCATTAATTAAATCAAGCAGCTGCAGGTTAATCTCGTCTAATTTCTCTCTCAACTCATCAATTTGGATATTAGCCATAATATCTCCACTCCTATCTGTTTAAGTGATTAGGGTTATTATATACGATGAAAAATAAAATGTCACTACTTTTCTTTTAATTCTTAAACGCTTTTAAGCATTAAACCATGTCAGTGAAAGAAAAACGGCTTTATAAAGCCGTTTACTTTAAATATTTTTTCGCAGCATCCGATAACGAGGTATTAGTGATTCTCCAATGTGAATCATTCCATACAACCTCATTTTCATTAAACACTAGCGCTTGTGGCGACTGATGCTTTACTCCATATGAGTCAGCAATTTCAGTTGATAAAGGACGTGATTCCTGCACGTTCAAATAATACACGTCTTCTGACACACCCTCGGAAAACTTCTGAAATTCTTCAAAAGCTTGAGCACTTATTGGGCAAGTTGTACTATTTTTAAATAATAGAAATTGATTATTAGCTTCCTTGATGCGTTTGAAATCTTCTGATGTAGTTATTTTTGTAATGGCCATAAGTTTATCCCCCTTCAAATTGCTATAAATTCATTATAAAGAAGTTTACAGGAAATGAAAAAGAAGAAGCATTATGCTTCTTCTTTTTCATTTCTATATAACAAATTAGGACTTAGTAGGATTCTCCATTGAAGCTGGTTCTTCTTCAGAGAAATGATCGCTAAGATCCTGTTGGAAGCTCTCAACGTCAGCATCTGCCTGAGTATGCAGATCACTATTTTCTTCTGTTTCAAGATTACGATCTTTAATCTTTGAAACAATGTTATTCGATTGATCCGATACTTGCTTGTAAATTGTTGAAGATTTTTCTTTAGCACGGTTAGCAAAATCTGTGCTACGTTCTACTGCAGAATCACGGAATTGAGAAGTCTTTTCCTTCACTGCTCCAGCTTGTTGATTTAGATCACTTCTAAGTTCTTTACCTGATTTAGGTGCTGAAAGTAGTGCAGCCGCTGCTCCAACGATACCACCAATAAGTGAACCAATGATAAAATCTTTTGTGTTAATGTTGTTATCCGACATATAAATACCTCCTATTATTTTGAATCAACGTACTGATCTGTGGCTTTCTTCTTAACTTGCCATTTTTGCCATATTTGCATGGCAGCATTTCCCCACTGAACGACTTTTGTAACTTGTTCAGATTGACGCTCTGCCTCATCTGTTACTTTTCCAGAAATATTTCTTAATGAATGATTCATCTTTCCAAGTGATGTTCCAACTTCTTTTACTTGTACAAAAACAGTATCCAGAGCTTCAGATTTCCCCTGAATGTCTTCTGCAAGCAAATTAGTCTTATGTAACAGTGCAGTAGTTTCAGTTGTTAAACCATTCATTTGTTTTTCAAGGCTATCAAGTGTTTTCGCCGTATTACTCAGCGTATCCTTCAAGGATTTGAGAGTTTGGGCTACGAAATAAACAAGAACTGCAAATGCAATCGCAATAATAGCTACACTTAAATACAAAATAATCTCCATGTGCTGGCACCTCCCTTTTCTGAATCTCTTCCCTTCATTCCTCTTTCGTAAACACAAGTTTGTCATTTCACATACGAACGAAAAATGAGTCTACTTTACTACCCTACACCATAATTAATTCGTTACAAGTTTCATTATTCCTTTTTTAATTTTTTTTATAACATATTCTCATTCTTCTCTATCAGGAGAATAGTAAAAAAAAGAAGGCTCAAGGAGCCTTCTCGCTTAAATAGACGCTTTTTCGGTCTCATATGCTTCTTGATATTTCTGAATATCACCGGCTCCCATGAAAAGAAGTACTCCTTTATCATGGTCATTAAGCTGCTGAATGGAATCTTCAGAGATCATGTGAGCATTAGGGATTTTTTCAATCAGTTGATCAATCGATAACTGACCTGCATCTTCCCGTGCCGAACCAAAGATGTCGCATAAGTAAACAACATCTGCTTCTTTTAACACATCTGCAAATTCATTTAGGAACGTCTTTGTTCTTGTAAATGTGTGAGGTTGGAAAATGGCCACAACTTCACGATTTGGATACTTCTGATGTGCTGATTCTATAGTTGCTTTAATTTCAGTTGGATGATGCGCATAATCGTCAATTAGTACCTGGTTATCAACGACTTTTTCTGTAAATCTTCGCTTAACTCCTTTGAAGTTTGCAAGTTGAGCAGCTACTGCATCTCCTGAAAGATTTTCATAGTGACAAAGAGCAACGACAGATAAAGCATTCAGCACATTGTGTTTCCCGTACATCGGAATCTGGAATGTACGATAGTAATCATCACGAACATGAACATCAAATGTTGTCCCGTGTTCATCAATTTTAATATTGGTTGCCTGAAAATCGTTTTGATCATCAAAGCCGTAGAATACGACTGGTACTTTTGTTTGGATTTGCTGAAGGTAAGAATCATCACCATAAGCAATAATACCCTTCTTCACAAGCATTGCCATTTCCTGAAATGCCGAAAAGACATCATCAACATCTGAAAAATAATCTGGGTGATCAAAATCGATGTTTGTCATAATCGCATAATCAGGCTGGTAAGATAAAAAGTGACGACGGTATTCACATGCTTCAAACACAAAATACTGACTGTCCTTTACGCCTTTACCAGTACCATCTCCGATAAGATACGATGTCGGTTCTGCTGCCCCAACAACATGAGACAACAAACCAGTGGTTGATGTTTTACCATGAGAGCCTGTTACAGCAATACTAGTGAATTTTTGAATAAAATCTCCAAGGAATTTATGGTAGCGATAAACAGGAAGGTTCATTTCTCTTGCTCGCACTAACTCTTCATGCTGATCATCAAATGCATTGCCGGCGATAATAATCATATCTTCTTTAATATTTTCTTCTCCAAATGGAAGAATAGTAATACCTTTTTGTTCAAGAGCCTCCTGTGTAAAGAAACGTTTCTCTACGTCTGAACCCTGTACACTGTATCCTATATCGCTAAGGATTTGTGCTAGAGCGCTCATCCCGGATCCCTTAATGCCAACAAAGTGATATATAGTCATTTCAGAACCTCCACACTTTCATTTCTTCTCCGCGTAACCTTTTTTAGTATATGATGTCATTACAAGTATGCGCTGCTTTTCTTTTCAATACTACATTATAGCAGAAAAAGAGACAGGTCTCCAATATAATTCATCAAAGTAATTTGGCACTACGGGCGCAAAAAAGACAGGATTTTGTTCCTGTCTTTTTTGCTTATTCAACACGCTCTAAACGCGGGTTGTGTCGATATTTTCTGCCTGCTTTAGCTTCTGCTTTATCATCAAGAATGACATTATCTCCTGTAAATCCAATGTCTACTTTAAGCAAACTACTTCCAACACCATAAATATCAACAGGAACGTTTTGAGATTCAAACGTTCGAATTCTTTCTTCCGTAAAACCGCCGCTTACTACAATTTTCACATGCTCGAAGCCTTCTTTATCAAGGGCATCTCTAAGTGCAAAAATCAGTTCTGCATTAACCCCTCTTGGATCGAACGTCCCTAGAACATCAGGATTACGCCAAAAATACTGATCAACCATCGTACGAGAGGTATCAACTCGAACACCCTTCAACGTCTTGCCAAATTCCCTTGCTACACGTAATGAATCCGTAATAACATCATTATTGTAATCAACAAGAGAAATCAATTCATCTTCAGGGTATTTCGCATAATAAGCTTTTGATGCTTCAACAACATCACCTTTAAAAAGTTGAATTAAGGCATGAGGCATAGTTCCCATTCCTCTTTTTCCCCACCATTCATTCATCGCATGGGTTGCCTGTGCAGTAGACCCCCCTATATGAGAAGCATACCCGTCACCCGCTTGTTGAGTATAATGATCATCACGATCGCCCATGAAAATAACCGGTTTTTGGATACCTGATGATCGTGCTGCTTTCACTACATGATAAACATTCGTCGCGACGGATGTTCTTCTGCCCAGAATACCATCAATAATTCCTTCGAGAAAACCGAAGTTTTGATATGGCCCTTTAATTTTCAAAACCGTTTCAAATGGAGAGATTTTATCCCCATCCTTTAGCGACTCTATTTCAAGCGATTCAGGGTCCTTCGCAAAGGTTTTTATGAGTGCAATTGCTTCATCTGAACCACAAAGAACGGCATCATGTTTTTGAAAGAACTGCATTGTCACAATATTGTCCGGCTTGAACTCTTCCACAATTTCGCATGTCTTTAGGAAGTAAACAGCTGAAAACCAGCCTTCGCCTACACGCTCATCAAATTTAAAGGTTCGGTTCGTAAGCCTTTTTATTTTGCCTTGCATTTTAAGTTCAATTTCCTTCATAATGGGGCTCCTTCAAGTAGTTTCGTCATTCGAATGTGAGCTCTCTATGTTCAACCATTCACTTATCTGACTATAATTTAACATTAGCTTAACACTACTTATCATATAGAACCTGGCTCTATAAAACAAGTAGAAAAGATATGCACTATACGTGCATATCTTTTAGGAATGTTTCTTCAAAATCAGCTTTCGTCATTAAAATACTTCTAGGCTTGCTTCCCATAGCTTCAGATACTAATCCACGTTCTTCCATCATTTCAATTAGTCTTGCCGCTCGATTGAATCCTATTCGGAAACGACGTTGCAGTGCAGAAGAAGAAGCCTGACCTTGTTCAAGTGCCCACATGCACGCTTCCTCAAACAATTCATCTTCCTGATCATCGTACTGCTGCTTCTTCATTAAATCTTCTTTTTTGATCAAATAATTCGGCTTCCGCTGCTTACGTACGTAGGATGTCACTCGCTCAATTTCTTCGTCCGAAACAAAATTACCTTGCAATCGAACTGGTTTCGAGGATCCATTCTCCAAACAAAGCATATCGCCTTTTCCTAGAAGCTTCTCAGCGCCACTTGTATCAAGGATTGTTCTAGAATCAATTTGCGAAGATACAGAGAAAGCAATACGTGTAGGGATGTTCGCTTTAATAAGCCCTGTAATTACATCAACTGACGGTCTTTGCGTTGCCACTAGTAGATGAATCCCACAAGCTCTTGCTTTCTGTGCAATTCGACAAATCGCATCCTCAACGTCCTGTGGTGAAACCATCATTAGATCAGCGAGTTCATCAATCACAATGACAATGTATGGTAGTTTGTGCTGAGGTTCTCCGTGGTTTATCGCTCGCTCGTTATATCGCTTGATATCTCGAACACCAGCTGCCGCAAATTTCTCATAACGCTCTTCCATTTCATCCACTGCCCACTTTAAAGCAGTAGTAGCTTCTTTCACATCATTAATAACTGGTGTGACTAGATGTGGCAGGCCATTATATGGTGCAAGTTCTACCATTTTAGGATCAATTAACATCATCTTTACATCATTAGGATTTGCTTTAAGCAATAAGCTCACTAAGATCGAATTGATACATACACTCTTACCAGACCCTGTAGCACCCGCAATAAGACCATGAGGCATTTTTTGAATATCAGTTATTTTTGCTTCCCCAGCAATGTCAAAACCGAGCGCCGCATTTAATAGTGAACCTTCAGATTGGAATGCTCCACTTCGAACAATCTCCCGAATAAATACAGGCTTACTCGTAGGGTTTGGCACCTCAATTCCTATTGCATTCTTTCCAGGTATCGGTGCTTCCATTCTTATGTCTCTAGCTGCTAGACTTAATTTAATGTCATCACTTAAATTCGTAATCTTATTCACCTTAACTCCTGGACTTGGCTGCACTTCGAAACGGGTAACCGTCGGCCCCATTGTTGCCCCTACTACCTTAGCCTGTACATTAAAGTTTGAAAGGGTTAGCTCCAATAGTTCCCTTTGCTCTTCAAGCCACTGCTCGTCATTACCTTCATTGCGAGGAGGGATATCAAGAAGTGAAATAGGAGGAAGTTTATATTCTGCTCCACTGCCTGGTTTTTTTGTTAAATGACGTCGGTCATTCGCAAGCATCATTACATTGTAAGGAACCTGCGGCTTTGGTCGAGCGGAATCCCGTCCGGATTGTTCTTGAACATTTTTCTCCTTATGTTCAAGATGTTGAGACGACTCCTCAATTGATTCTTCTATTTGTTCTCGCTGAAACTGCTGTTCTACTTCGAGTTGATTAGATGGTTCTGGTTCTGGTTCTGGTTCTGGTTCTGGTTCTGGTTCTGGTTCTGGTTCTGGTTCTGGTTCTGGTGATTCTTCAATAGCTGTCTGTTCCTCATTTTGATTCTCAACAATAAAATCTTCATCTGAAATGATAAAGTCCTCTTCTATATCATCTGTCACTTCATAATCAGCAGTCCACTCTGATTTCTCTTCGTTTTCCTCTTCTAACATCTCGTTCTTTTGAAGGTCGTTTGTTTCTTCTAATGTTACATCTTCAGTGAGAGTTTCTATTTGCTCCCACTGTTTCTCAGGCTGACTGATTTCCAAATCGGCTTCACTAGATTGTTCACTCTCTTTTTCTGTCTCAAGAGGTAAGGAAGCATCGCTTTTAACTCCAAAGTTGTTCTTATCAGAAATGAAGACCTCTCTATTGTCTTCTCTTTCTTCTTCATTAACAATTGCCTTGCTTGTCGTTTCTTCTTTCACACTAACGGCTTCAGTCTCTTGCTGATCGACACCTTGAGTAACTTGATCTGAATCCGTCAGTATGCCGTTCCCTTCGCTTAGTGAATAAGGTTCAGGTTCCTGGATAAGTTTTTCAATTACGTCACTTTTATCGAGTGATGTATATCGATTGTTTGGATGCGATTTTTTTACTTCTTCTTCCATTTTTTCAGTAACAGGACGTTTGCTAAAACCATAAATAGGTGATGGGATTTGAGATGGTTTGAAATTCACACCTGAGAATTTTTTATTTGTTACTGAACCGTTGTTTTCTGAAAGCCCATCCCTCGTCGTTTTGCTGGAGGGGCCATCTTTCTTCGGAGAAGTGATGCTCTGATTACGATTCTCAGCCTTAGGTTTTTTCGTAGTAATCTGTTCACTTTGATGGCGTTGGACTTCTTTTCTCCCTTCTTTATTCTTTTGGTTATTTGAATGATCCGGAATAAGAGGGAATCGAAAGTTCCCTTCTCTTGGGTATTGGTGAACAATCCTTGCTTCATTCTTCCGATTCGCATTTTCCATCCGCCCAATGGAGTGTTTTCGATCAGGTCGGTCTTTTAACGATTTTGTTTCTTTAACATCTGTTTCCTTTCTTTGAGGTTCTTCTTCCTCATCAAGGTCAAATAATTTATTCCACGCTTTTTTTATCCAATTATTATCCAACTACTATCACCTTTTCTAATTAAGCCCTTTTAGGTCGATTTATTCTTCTATTTTATCGGAAACTCCCCTATCATTGTAAGGCTGTTTCTAAAATCTTTCGTAAAAAAAACAGGTTCTTCGTCTAAAACCGCAAAAATAGGTTCAATATTCCTTATTCCCAATTTTATAGAAAGAAAAAACCTACTAGAAAAATTTCTAGTAGGCCTTAAATTCCGTACCAATTTCATGATCCTCTGGAAGGACCAGAATCCCTTTCTCCTGAGGAGCATCTGGTAGTGCAAGTTCTTTTGCTGAGCAAATCATTCCAGTTGATTCAATTCCTCGCAAGCTCGCATCCTTTATGATCATACCAGAAGGCATGACGGCTCCAACCTTCGCAACGACCACCTTTTGCCCTTTGTCGACGTTTGGAGCACCACAAACGATTTGGAGCTTTTCTTGTCCTACGTTCACCTGACAAATATTTAATTTATCAGCATTCGGATGCTTTTCCATTTCCTCGACATAACCCACAACAAACTTAGGGGAAGCATCGTACACAAGCTCATCATCAAATCCGTTAGCTTGGATGGCCCGATTGACAGCATTAACAAGCTCTTCGCTTTCCTCAACGACACCTGAGCTTGTTAACTCCTGGATTTGTGAAAAATGAAATAGATTATAGCCAATAGTTTTATTCGTTTCTTTACTATAAATACGTGCAATATTCTCTTTGCGCTGAACTGCTTTATCTTCTCGTTCAGTACTTCCTAAAGTAACGATTAGAGTATCTCCAACGCCTTCTTTATTGTAAAACATGTTCATTGTCCATGTACTCCTTTTATCAAACAGTTATTTTTTCGGTTTGTTTTTCGCCATAATAAATACCGGCTCTAATTTTCCATCTTCATACATAAAGGGAAGTCCAGTTACTGGTACGAGTCCACTAGAAAAGAAATGCATGGTCAACTGTGCAAGTGCATCATAACCTTGCTCATTCTCAATATCAGCAAAAATCAGGACATCTTGATGAGGAACAGCTACCGCTAATTCACCCTTCGCACTCTTCGCCATGCGTTCCAATAATGAATCATTAAGAATTCTACTTGCGTCATATCCGTCGTTTGTATTCAAGAAATAAAATGTATTTCCTGCAACCGTATCTGCTTTCACTTCAGTAGATAACCCTCTTAAATTGAACAATGACACTTCATGCAAGGCTTCTTTCGTCCAATTTTCCTTCTTTAACCATTCCTCATCAATCAAGCGATAAGAATGACCAAGATCAAGTGCATAGTAGATTCTTGTCTCCGCCGTATGTTCTTCGAAAACAAATGGAACGCCAGCTTCCGTTTCTGAAGCAAACGACCCCGAGCGAATGACTGGAAAGATGCGGTTTTCTTTACCATTAAGTTCTTGCTTCTCTCTCATTACTTTTAACGTTTCTTCTACATGATGAACGACTTCATCTAGTATCTTTTCGCCTCGCTCTTCATACTTAGCAGACAATCCCTTTAATCCAAGACTAATTCCTTTACCTGTTGAACTATCCTCTACCCTAAGTTTTTCTTCCTTTTGATTGTATGTAAGCTCACGGTCTTCTTGTTGAAGACGTTTTTCGAGCAATTTCTTCAATTCTTTTGGTTCCATATTTTCACCACCTATAATTGAGATGTTCTTTTATCATACCATGAAATAAACCAATACAAAAACAAAGCTATGCCACGCATAGCTTTGTACGAAATTACTTAACTTCTGTAAGAAATTCCTCAATTTCTTCCTTGCTTTTTCTCATCTTACTTACAAATCTTCCTGTCTCTTCACCTTCATTAAAGGCTACAAAACTTGGGATGCCAAAAACATCCATTTCTTGGCAAAGTTCAATATGATCATCACGATCAACGTAATAGAAATCTAGCTCAGAGTACTTCTCTTCTAAATCTGGAAGAAACGGATCGATAACGCGACAATCAGGGCACCAATCTGCGGAAAATAACAAAACCGATTTCCCTTCTTTAATTGCTTGTAAATATTCTTCATGAGTGGCAAATTTCTTCATGATAAACCTCCTAGTACTAATCGGTATTAATTTTCATATCTCCTGGACGAATGAGTCCTTTTTTTCTCATTACCTCGGATATTAGCAGACTTATAATAGCTGGTCCAATAAAATGCAATAGAAGAATAGCTGTCCAAATATTTCCTCCGGCGCCCATAACGTTCAATGTCATGATTTGTCCAACAAAGCCGCTCGTCCCCATACCGGCACCTGATGGGTTGTTTAACATCGTCAGCCAACCGCTGCCAATCGGGGCAAGAATAGCGCCAGCTAGCGTAGGTGGAAGAAGAATCCATGGATTTCGAACAATATTCGCAACTTGTAACATAGAAGTACCAATTCCTTGAGCAATAACGCCTCCTACCCCATTCTCTCGGTAGCTACTTACAGCAAAACCAACCATTTGAGCTGCACAACCAACTGTAGCTGCTCCTGCAGCAATGCCTTCTAATCCTAGCATGATTGCAATGGCCGCACTAGAAATCGGAGCCGTAAGAGCTAGTCCCATAAGAACAGCTACTATGATTCCCATAATTATCGGGCGTTGCTCTGTCGCCCACATAATGAGTGAACCAAAATTAGTCAGTAATGTTTGAATGCCAGGTCCGATAAGAGCTGCCGTTCCATAACCTGCAAAAATAGTGATTAGTGGCGTCACGATAATATCTAACTTAGTTGACTTGGAAACAAGTTTGCCTGCTTCCGCCGCGATAATCGCTGCAGCGTAACTACCTGCTGGACCGCCAAGCTCAGCACCCGCTGCACCCGCTAGAAGCGATGCAAATAAGACAAGAGGAGGAGCTTGTAGACCATACGCTACGGCGACACCAATCGCTGGTCCCATTAAACTCATCGCAAGCTCACCAATAGGAACAAGAAATGATAACGATGAGATTTGCCCTCCAATCGTTTTCAGTATCAAGCCAATAATTAACGACGAAAATAGACCAAGAGCCATGTAGCTTAGAGCTGTAATAAAATAGACTCGTGGTGATAGAGTTACGCCTTTCCTTTGCAAAAATCCGTTCATTACTTTCTCCTTCCAGACTGATGATCCTTACTTAGTATACACAAATTTCTTATTTACCACGTTTGATTAAGGTTTCAGAACTAACAGGCATTTTCATTTTGCCTTATTCAAACAGAAATTGTAATTTAACCTTCTACTATCGAGAAAGGTTTTACTCGTTCACTTTACTGGGAATATATGAAAAAGCCATGCTACAATAATACCGGTATCAAATTAAAGGAGGACTACAAATGGACTTAACTGTTTATCTTGCTGGACAAATTCACGATAACTGGAGAAATGAATTAAAAGAAAAAGCAATCAAACTGGAATTACCTATTCACTTCGTAGGACCCATGGAAAATCATGAGCGTTCTGACGCCATTGGCGAAGAAATTAAAGGCAATCAGCCTAATGCTATTATGAAGGATGAAGCAGCTTCAGAGATCAATAACCTCAGAACTCAGGTTCTTCTTGAAAAATCAGATGTTGTCCTCGCACTATTTGGTGAAAGTTACAAACAATGGAACAGTGCAATGGATGCTGCTACAGCTATCACCCTTGGCAAACCACTTATTCTAGTTCGCCCTGAATCATTGCACCATCCTTTAAAGGAGCTATCGAACAAAGCTCAAGTTACAGTGGAAAATACTGATCAGGCACTAAAAGCCCTGTCCTATATTTTAGAAACAAATTAACGAATCATCAGCTGATATTGACCGACCAGTAAAGAAACTAGTTGTTCATACATGTCAGTTCTTGTAACGGCGCCATTGGTAAAAACACCAATGGCGCCTTCTTTTTTGCTAACATCGACTCGTCTCGCATAATCTGAAATGACAGGACCTAATTCCTCCCCTTGTTCTAACTTCTTCTTAATTTCTTCAGGAAGTGGTAATCTTGCACCACCGGCTACTACTTCATTCCCTATCTCATCTACAAGTGCTCCCCAATTACAAACGTATAAGTGCTCCCCTACCATCTGTACTCCACCTTCAAGACCTATACCAATTGTCGAATGCCCTTTTTCCATTGCAGCTATTGCTCTTTGTTTAGCACCAAGAAGTGTTTCTTCATCACCCCAAGGCTGCTCAGCGACACCTGACTCAACGCTCACCCCCAATACTTCACCTTTAAAGTGAGCTTTGACTGCATTAACTTTCACAGGATTTGTCGACCCGATTGCAACTTTATCCATACATCTTCCCTCCACCATTTTTTAAAAGATCTCATAAGAAAAGGAGCCGTTTTGGCCCCTTCTCACTTACACGTTGCTTTTAATGCTATCTACTGTAGTTTGATCTGTTGACTTCACTAATTTAATCAATAGTTCTTTTGCTGCTGCGTAATCATCTACGTGGATCATTGATGAAGACGTATGAATGTATCTTGAACAAATTCCTACTACTGCAGATGGCACTCCGTTATTAGATAAATGCACTCGTCCAGCATCAGTTCCACCTTGAGAGATGAAATACTGATAAGGAATTTCGTTGCTCTCCGCTGTATCAAGCACAAAATCCCTTAGCCCCTGATGAGTAACCATTGATCGATCATAAATACGCAGGAGAGCCCCTTTACCAAGCTGGCCAAATTCATTTTTATCTCCAGTCATATCGTTGGCAGGACTAGCATCAAGAGCATAGAAAAGATCAGGATTAATCATGTTTGCTGCTGTTTGTGCCCCACGTAAACCTACTTCCTCCTGAACTGTAGCACCAGAATAAAGCTCATTTGGAAGCTCTTCATTCTGAAGCTCCTTCAACAGCTCAATGGCAAGACCTACACCATAGCGGTTATCCCACGCTTTTGCCATGATTTTCTTTTCGTTTGCCATAGGCGTAAATGGACATACCGGTACGATCTGTTGTCCAGGCATGACACCAATTTTTTCTGCGTCTTCTTTGTTATCCGCACCAATATCAATGAGCATATTTTTAATAGCCATTGGCTTGTTTCGTGTAGCATCATCAAGCAAATGTGGAGGGATCGAACCAATAACTCCAGGAATAGGACCATTTTTGGTCATAACCTGAACACGCTGAGCAAGAAGCACCTGGCTCCACCATCCACCAAGTGTTTGAAAACGAAGCATCCCATTTTCAGTAATTGATGTAACCATAAACCCAACTTCATCCATGTGGCCAGCTACCATAATGCGTGGGCCATTGTTTCGTTTAACTCCAAAAACGCTTCCAAGATTATCTTGAATAATTTCATCCGTGTACTTGCCAATCTCACTTTTCACGAATTTTCTAACATCATGTTCAAAACCAGGAGCACCTTGTAATTCAGTTAATGTTTTAAATAACGAGAGAGTTTCTTTTTCCATATGTATCCCCTTCCATCGTTCCTCTATTCCTTTCCTATTGTATCGAATCTAGATAATTGTTGCTAGTGTCACGGATTTTCTATAGAAATATTTGGTCAGAGAGCTAACTTCAGATATACTGAAGATGGAAAATAAATCGTCCATTAAAGGAAGGGAGAATCATAGTAATGAGAACAAGAGATCTATTAATTGGAGCGCTTATTGGAGCTGGAGCAGCAGCTATTACTACTTCAACGATTGCTTCTAAAAAAACGTATATATCACCTGAAAAGGCACTAAAAGCTGTGAAGGGAGCTGTCAAATCCACTTATACTGTCAAAGGTTCATGGATTCACATGAAAACGGATTCAGTAGAAAAGTTCGACCTCCCCTTCACAGTCTATGCTGGTGGACTAACCTGTGAAAAAGAAGGCCAGCTTCAACAGCTTGAATTTATGGTTGATGCTGAAACAGGCACACTAGTAGAATTACAAGCTCAATAAGAGGACTAACTCTTTAGGCTTCTTGGGACTTCCTTTTGAAGTCTTGAATCATTAAAACCCCCTTGCGGAAGAATCGCAAGGGGGTTACATACATTAATTAATTAGAAAGTAGTATTCGTATCGTATACATTATTTTGTAATTTAAAACGAAGAGTTGAATACTTATTTTTTGACCATAGATAAGCAAGAAGTGCTGGACCAACAAGCATTATCGCACTTAGAATTAGAATAACACTCATATGAAGATGCTCACCCGTTACGTCTGCATGACTGTCTTTGTATTCTTTTGCTTTTTCAATGTCTAATACTTTTGAGTCTGGAATAATAGCATTAGCTTCAGTGTCATAGAAAAGGACCTGTGTATGATCTTCAAAGAAGATATTGTCACGAACTGTCGTGAATTCTACAAGCATCATAGAAACCTTACTAAAGTCCTTATCTGCCGAGCTATCAACTTCAATGTTTTCAGCATCTACAACTTTAAGAGAACCTTTATCATAGTCATAATGCTCTTCCCCAAGGTAACCCGCAACACCCTTCTTTACATCACCACTAACATCAGCTTCAGCTTGTGCTGCAGTATTCGCGAAAGGTAATGCGATCAAAAACGCAGCAATAAGTGCAAAAATCCCTTTTTTCATCATTTTTTCCTCCTCTATCAAACAAATTATCCAATTCTTATCATATCATATTCCATCTATTATTCTACTAACATTTTATAGAAAAAAACATCCAATACGAGGAAGGAGAGGATAGATTCTGGTTCTACCTTTATAGCCCCATACCCTTTTTCACGATTTCATAACGGCTATATAAGTTTCCTTTTATCTCATATGATTTAGTATAAAAATGGGATACTAACGAGCACAGCAAAAAAAAGAACCGGTATGCACCGATTCTTATTGAATAACAGGTTTTTTATTAAACTCGTTGCTAATTTCTTTTGAGCGTGTTGCAGCATTCTCAACAGCGGCTTCAAAAGCTTCTCCTCCACCATTTTCATACAATGCCTCAAGACCTGCTTGAGTTGTTCCATTTGGTGAAGTAACTTTCTTTCTAAGATCAGCTGGAGAGTCTTCTGATTGCTCTGCCATCATTCCAGCACCAAGTACAGTTTGAACAGCCATTTTCCTTGCTGTTTCCGTTTCAATACCGCCTTCAATTGCTGCTTTTTCTAAACTTTCAATAACATAATAAATGTAAGCCGGTCCGCTTCCAGCAACACCTGTAAATACGTCCATTTGTTTTTCTTCGATCACGACTGTTTCGCCAATAGAACGAATAAGTGCGCGGGCAATTGACACCTGCTCATCATTTACATGTTTTCCTGCTGCTAGGGCAGAAATGGATTTACCAATCATACTTGAAGTGTTCGGCATAACGCGGATCACTGGTTGCTCTCCATCGAGCTGATCCTCAATATAAGATGATGGTACGCCAGCAAGAACTGATAAGAGAAGTTGATCATCTGAAATGAAATCTTCAATTCCTTCAAGTGCACGTTCAACATCTTTTGGCTTCATTGCTAGGATAACAACATTAGCCTCACGAACTGCGAATTCTATACTTTGAGTCGCCAATACGCCGTGGTTCTCCATAAGTTCCTGACGACGTTGTTCATTACTTCTGTTTGTCATAATAATACGTTCAGGTTCAATAGTACCTGACTCAATCATTCCTGCAGCCATTGCTTCTGCCATTGAACCCGCTCCGATAAACGTTACGGTTTTATTTTCTAGCATGATTGCCTCCTTTGGATTTCCGAAAAATCATCTACGGTCATTTATACTAACACTGCATCCACCACGCTTCAACCTTTATGAAGCAAGAAATAAGCATACGTGCAAGATACATAGTGAAAACGCTATCATTCGAATCTCAACGTAAACTACGTGATTGAGATCGACTTATATCGCTTCTCACGCCATCTCACAAGCTCTCATCAAGACTGTGTCATTAACATATTGTGGTAAAAAAGGTTCGCTTCAGTTTTTTTAAACGATGGATTCTATTCATTACTTATATGAATTTCGATTTGCTTATCCATAAATATAGCAAAAAAGAGGTCCCCTTTTGGGACCTCTCATTATTATGCTTGTACTTGTGGTCTAGATTTCTTCAATATTCCTACCATCAATGCCGTAATAACTGTACCAATGACAATGGCAAGGATATAGAGAAGAATATGAGTTAATGAGATGTTATTTACAGACCAGATAACAAACGCTCCGCCATGCGGTGCTGGTAAAGCTATATTAAACAACATTGTTAATGCACCTGCAACAGATGAACCAACAATAATGGAAGGAATCACTCGGCCTGGATCTGCTGCTGCAAATGGAATTGCACCTTCTGTGATGAATGAAGCCCCCATCACATACGCTACTTTTCCTGCTTCACGCTCAGTTTTGTTAAATCGATTTTTAAATAGTGTTGTTGCAAGTGCGAGTCCAAGTGGTGGTGTCATACCGCCTGCCATAATCGCTGCATGATACGTCAGATTACCTGCATCAATCATCGCAATACCAAACGTAAAGGCCGCTTTATTAATTGGACCACCCATATCTACCGCCATCATTCCTCCTAGAATTAAGCCAAGAAGGAGTTTATTCGTAGTGCCCATACCACTCAGCCAGTTCTCAAGCCCTGTATTCAGAGCCCCAACTGGCTCGATTACAACGTACATCATAATAATCCCTGTAATAAAAATACCAAACAGTGGATA
This sequence comes from Anaerobacillus sp. QJM3NY_17, assembly GCF_056173665.1. NCBI lineage: Bacteria > Bacillati > Bacillota > Bacilli > Caryophanales > Bacillaceae > Anaerobacillus > Anaerobacillus sp. QJM3NY_17. The sequence goes on from NZ_CM149685.1 coordinate 3,119,944, forward strand.
AAGCAAGACTGGCTTTAACCCTTCTAGAGACTGTGGTAGTCCAGAGAAAAGCTTTTTCAAAAGAAGAACAGCGTAACCAGCAAGGAAACCAGCAATGAGTCCACCTAGGAACCCTGCACCGTTTGTAGAAGCCATCAAGCCACCAACAAGACCAGGAGCAAGACCAGGACGATCGGCAATACTCATTGCAATAAATCCTGCAAGAACTGGAATCATAAGGGCAAAGGCATTTCCACCGCCAATTGTGCTAAGTGCTGCTGCAAATGCATTGTAACTTGGGTCATCTGGATCTGCAGCATTGATACCAAAGATAAATGAAAGGGCTATCAAAATACCGCCACCAACTACGAGCGGAAGCATATTCGAAACACCGTTCATTAAGTGCTTGTAGAAAGCTGATTGCTTTCCTTTTCTTTCGTTTTTCTTCTCACTGATTTGATCTTCGTATGACCCTGAAGATTTATAGACTGGCGCATCGCCATTTGCTGCCTGCTTCAACAAGTCAGCTGGCTTCCGGATTGCTTCTGCCACTGGAACTTCAATTACTTTTTTTCCTTTGAAACGTTCCATTTCTACCTTCGTATCAGCAGCAACAATAATACCAGGTGCCTTTTCAATTTCTTCATCAGTTAGACGATTTTTCACGCCTCCAGATCCATTTGTTTCAACTTTGACACTATAACCCATTTCAGATGCTTTCGCTTTCAGCGCATCCGCAGCCATATACGTGTGAGCAATTCCTGTAGGGCATGCTGTAACAGCTAATATTTTCCCAGTAACTTCAGTTGTTTCTTCTACTTCTTCTTCATCAGCATTTTCTTCTTCTTTCTGATCAAATGCTTGCAAAACTTCTTCTTCCGTTCTTGCTTCAAGAAGCCCTTTACGGAATTCGTTATCCATTAAGAATGAAGATAGTCTTGATAGCGCTTCTAGATGCGTTTGGTTTGCACCTTCAGTCGCAGCAATCATAAAGAACAGGTGCGCCGGCTGACCGTCAAGAGACTGATAATCAATACCCGCATTAGAACGTCCAAACACAATCGCTGGTGCCTTTACTGCTGCTGTTTTGGCATGAGGAATGGCTATACCTTCTCCAATACCAGTCGTACTCTCTTTCTCACGCGCATGTATCGCTTTTTTGAACGCGTTAAGGTCCTGTAATTTGCCTGCTCTCTCTAGTTTTTCAGATAGCTCATTAATAACACGATCTTTTGAATCCGCTTCAAGATTCAGAATCATTGTCTCTTTTGTTAATAATTCTGTGATTCTCATATACCTCGACCTCCCATTTCTTCATAAGTCTGAACCCTAATTTGCTTTCTTAATTCTTGTACTTCTTCTGCTGTACAAAAGCCTGTTGAAAATGCGCTTGCACTGCCTGCTGCAATTCCAGATTGGAATGCTTCCTTCAAATTCTCAGTTTCAATATATTTACTTAGAAAACCAGCTACGACTGAATCCCCTGCTCCAACTGAATTCTGTACTTTACCGACCGGGACATTTCCGAAAAGAATCTCATTAGATGTAATCAGCACAGCCCCATCACCGGCCATTGAGACTATCACGTTCACTGCTCCCATTTGTTGCACTTTCTTCCCGTATTCAACTGCATCTTCCACTGAAGTTATTTTAACTCCAAACAAATCGCCAAGTTCATGATGATTCGGCTTCACTAGGAATGGCTTTGCTTTCACGGTTTCTTCCAATGCTTTTCCCTTGGTGTCTACAATAGCCTGCACTCCGTCTGGTAAGGACTTCAAGATATTAGAGTAGATATTTTGATCAATACTAGTCGGCACGCTACCTGCCATTACGACGATATCACCCGCGACAGTTTGTGAAAGTTGTTGAAGTAATTTCTCAACATTTCCTTCAGAAATCATTGGGGATAGTCCATTAATTTCAGTTTCCTCACCATTTTTTAACTTAATGTTAATTCGCGTATCACCTTCAACATGGATGAAATGAGGATGTAGGCTTTCATCTTTTAGTGATTGTTCAATAAATTGACCTGTAAAACCGCCTACAAATCCTAACGCTGTAGAATCGTGTCCAAGTCGTTTTAATACTTTGGTAACATTAACGCCTTTACCACCGGCAATCTTTGTTTCTTCATCTACTGTATTAACAAGCCCCGTTTTAAGGTCATCCAGTCGAACAATATAGTCAACTGATGGATTTAATGTAATTGTATAAATCATATTTTCACCACTTCTACTGTTGTTTGTTTACTAATATTATCTAAGAGCATTTCAGAATTTTCGTTCGTAATGATGGCACATGCTTCAAGATCAGCCACCTTACTGAATGCCGCTTCTCCGAATTTCGAGTAATCTGCAATAATGTATGGTTCGCGCGATAGTTTAATCGCTGCTCTTTTGATAATGGCTTCATCAGGGTCAGCTGTTGTATATCCTAACGTTTCATGAATACCGTTTATACCTATAAAACATTTATCAAATCGATATGTTTCAATACTTTCAAGCGCCTTTACTCCTGTCATAGCTCCTGTTCTTGATTTGAACTTCCCACCAATCACATAGGTGGTTATTCTATCTCCTTGAAGACTCTCAATTACAGGATATCCGTTAGTCACAACCATCACCTGTTTGTCAGATAAAAACTCAGCAATTTTCTGAGTAGTTGTCCCTGCATCAAGAAAAATACAGTCACCATCTTTAACTAATCCAGCGGCGTAAGAAGCGATTTTTTCCTTTTCGGTCAAATTCTGTGTTGATTTCTCACCAAGCGACGGTTCTGTCCACTTCGAGTGAAAAAGAGATGCTCCGCCATGTACTCGCTTTAGCTTATTCTCTTCTTCGAGTTGGACAAGGTCACGACGAATAGTTGAAACTGAAGCTCCAGTTGCATCGCTCAAATCATGTACCGTAACCGTTTCTTTTTCTTTAAGAACTTGTAAAATGATGAAATGACGTTCAGCATTTAACAATTCATCACCTACTTTCTAATCTCATTATAATGAAAGCACTTTCAATAGTCAATCATTTTCGTTCAAATTTATTCAAAAACAATCAAAAACAATCACAAATGATCATACGAGACTTTCTATCAACCACAATTGCTTATCATTACACTTTGAACAAAGCTTTATTTGAACAAAAAAAGAAGACTGCCATTTAGCAGTCCCCTTACTATCACACATTTCGTTTTACTTCATCCGTCACGTTGTACTCCTTATCCCACTTTAAAGCACGATAAATCGCATCATGGTAAAAAATAAACCACGAATTTTGATCAACAGCATCTTTTATCCATTTCTCTTTCTCATAAATCGATGTCATCGGATAATCATCGTATGCAAGAACCCATAAAGGATTCTGATGGGCATGAGTTGGCATAAGATCTGCCATATGAATCAAGCGCTCTTCGCCCTCATTCATAATAATGATCGCATGTCCATCACTATGTCCTCCTGTATGGTACATATTCAACCCTGGAATGACTTCATAAGATTCCTTAAATATATGAACTTTGTTTTGAATCGCTTCCCAGTTTTCTTTCCAATATGTATTTTTCGAACGAATATTTGGCTCCTTCATTTCGTTCCACTCTACCTCTGAAGCATAAATAACAGCATTCGGAAACGTTGGTTTATATCCATCTCCATCTGGCTCTGTTAATCCACTCGCGTGATCAAAATGAAGATGTGTCATTAAGACAATATCAATTTCCTCAGCAGATAGTCCAAGTTTTTCAAGGGATCCATGAATATCTGACTCTTCTTCAACTCCATAATTTCTTTTTTGTTTTTCACTTAATTTGTCTTTTCCAATCCCTGATTCAATTAAGATGTTCTTGCCCTGCCATTGTAAAAGGAGAGGATCTGTTCTAAGCTCAATCTGGTTTTTTTCATTTACCGGGTACCGCTTACTCCACAATGGTTTTGGTACAACTCCAAACATTGCGCCCCCATCCATATGAGTCACGCCACCTCTAAGCCATGTAATGGATAAACTCCCAACTTGTAACTGCTCCATCGAAATCCCACCTTTATAAGATTAGTTTCATTTTCTCACTAAAAGAAACCGCTTTCAATAATATTCAAAAAAAGAGCCGCATTTAAACGACTCAACTTCTAAACTGTGCTTCACATCGATAGATCCGACTACCTTTTGATGAGAACTTTTCTTCATATTCCGTCATCACATTATCTTCCATATTACTCTGATGCAAGTTAAGGCTAACTTGATTAAGTATCATCCCATATAAGGAGAAGCTATGAAGAGAATATTCAAAAAGCCCTTGATTATCTGTCTTAAAATGAACTTCTCCATTTGGTTTCATAACATCCCGATAAAGATCAAGGAATGTCTTATTGGTAAGTCTTCTTTTCTCATGACGATTTTTAGGCCAAGGATCAGAGAAATTCAAATATACTCGACTGACTTCATTTTCTTCAAAAATGGTGCTTAAATCTTGTGCGTTCTCATTCAACAAACGAACATTTGGAACATCTTCTTCAATTAATTTCTCTAATGCTGACACCATTACGCTTGATGAAAGCTCTAAACCAACATAATTCACATCGGGATTCTGTCTGGCCATACCGATTATAAATTGACCTTTACCAGTTCCAACCTCTAAATGTATCGGATTACTATTATCGAAAACATCTTTCCAATTTCCTTTACGATCAGTAGGGTTCGTCGGAACGAATTGAGGATTCTTTGCAAACATATCTTCTGCCCATGGCTTATTGCGTTGACGCATACTTTCACTTCCTTATTATCTAATCACCGTTTTTACACAATCGACATTTTACCATGAATTCTTAAGAATAGAAAGGCGAGGGAGGGGGTATGTAAAAGTAACAAGATTGTTGAAAAGCAAACCAGAATCATTTAATAATATCGGTTATGCTAGAGACAGGGAGGAGGGTGAATAAATGGAGCACTTTCTCATGATGTGGGCACCCTGGATTGTCATCGTCGTTTCCGTGGTTGCACTTTTTGGCTGGGGAGCAAAAGGGGACACTAAATAACATATCCAAAAGCAGATAAAAGAAACTTTTCATTTCAAAACACGGAGTAATCCGTGTTTTTTCATTATTCAACCGGCATAATTCCTACACACATGTACACGCTATCTAATAGTACAAATAAGGAGGAACAATTATGCCACTATCACATCGCGACCAGCTTTTTATACTCGCTGATATTCTCAAAAATCATCAAACCGATTGCTCTGGAACAACTTCAGAGTGTGAGCAAATTCAGCGCCTTGCCAATTCCCTGCAACAAAATAATGGCATTGCACCAGAAATCAAACAAATCCTCAATCAAATTGAGCAATATAGTGTAACAGGTGCGACAGAAACAAATTTATTAAACCACATAGAAACCCACCAGCCTCATCTTAGCCAGTGGGTCGATACTATTGATCGGTATCAATAAGTCGATAATGATTCAAATTTTCTAAATCCCTTTTCCAGAATTCAACTTCCCCGTCTAAGCCTTTAAGATCATACCAGTAAATGGACAGTAAGGTCTGCGCTACCACATACCAATACATGCGGTGGCGAAGGCTTTCTGTATTCTCTAGCCCATAATGACCGAGCCATTCTCCCCATTCTTCTTTTGGAACATACCAGTATAGAAGCATCCCAATATCCAAAGCTGGATCTGCCACTACCGCTCCATCCCAATCAATCAAATAGAGATTCCCTTCTTCGCTAAACATCCAGTTGTTATGATTGACATCGCAATGACACACAACTTTTTCGACATGTTCAAGGTCATTCTTATTTGCAGCTAAATACGAAAGGGCTCTTATCACTTCCACGTCTCTCCGATGATGATTCTCAAACTTCTGCAATAGATCAAGATAAATCACATCAGGTGAGAGGGGCTTTTTCCCAAGCCGATTGAGCATCCTTCGAAGTTCTGAAGACCGATGTATTTTATAAAGCATTTGCGCCACTCGCGGCTGCTTCATTTCATAGGACTTCAGTTCCCTCCCCGGCAACCACTTTTGGGCTGTAATAACGTCTCCATTCTCAAGTCGCTTGGTCCAGAGAAGTTTCGGTACAATTCCTTCCGCCGACAAAACAGCCAGAAAAGGCGAGGAGTTCCGTTTTAGGAATAATTTCTCGTCTCCATATTGAGCTAAGTATGCTTCGCCTGTCGCTCCGCCAGCAGGGGTCACCTGCCAGCCTTCGCCTAAAATGTTATCCAACAAATTCACCTTCGATTTCCGTTAGTTTGTAGATTCTGGAAGTTTTGCGTTTTTAGCGAGATCTTCTCCGGACTTAGCTAAAAACCGTCTACGAATAAAAAATTATAACACACGTTGAAGAAATCTTCATGTGTTAATCACTCGTTATTAGAACAATTGTGCTAAACGGTGCAATAGATATGACTTTTTCAGATGTTTTTCTTAGCGGTTCAACACTTGCATGTTCACCTTCAACAAGGACCCATTTGTCTCCATCTCCAATATCGATCACATCAGGATGATATCCTCCGTTATGAATCACAATAATCGATTCGCTAGTATGGTGCTGGTTGATTCGATATGCGAGAATAGGCCCTGGAGAATCGATAAAGTTAATTCGATTCATGTCATGACCTTCAGTCATTTTAAATGCTTCAAAATGTTTTCTAATCGAGATTAGTCCTCTAATATACTTGACATTTTCTTGGACAGCTCTCATTCTCTGCCAATCAAATCGGTTAATTTTATCTGGAGATTTATAGCTATCTTCTACCCCATTCTTTGTTCGGAAAAATTCCTGACCTGCATGAATAAATGGAATTCCCTGACAAAGTATTGTAATGGCAGTAGCTAATCTATGCATGCCTTGTTTCACTTCTTCGCTCACACTAGGATGACTGCGATTTAAGCGGTCCCATAGCGTATGGTTATCGTGACATTCCACATAATTAATGGATTGAGATGCTGTAATAAATTTATCTCCAACACTCCCCATTATACACTTCTTTACATCTTCTTTAACTGAAAAATTCCCATTAGCGAAGCCTGTAGAGCCTGTATCAAACAATTTCCCTTTAACTGAATCTCTAAAGTGGTCATTGAAATAGCCGATTCTAGGCGTTTCTCGCGCATTTGAGCTCATCGCTTTCCGATGATCAGGTAGGATGGTGTTCATATGCCAACCTTCACCAAAAATCAATATCGATGGATCAATGCAATCTAACGCATAACGCACTTCATTCATCGTTTCCTTATCGTGGATACCCATCAAATCGAAGCGAAACCCATCAACACCATATTCTTTTGCCCAGTAAACGACAGAATCTACAATTAACTTTCTCATCATTCTTCTTTCTGACGCCGTATCATTCCCAACGCCAGTTCCATTTGAAGGTTTTCCACCATGATCAAACCGGAAGTAGTAACCTGGCACAATTTTTTCCAAAGGGGATGCATGGAGTTGATAGACATGATTATAAACAACGTCCATAATCACTCTCAATCCCTTCTCGTGAAGCTTCCCAATCATTTCTTTTACTTCTCTAATTCGCGTGTAAGGTTCATGAGAATTTAATGAATAGCTTCCTTCTGGCACAAAATAATGGATAGGATCGTAGCCCCAATTATATCCCGGAGGAGCTTTCATTTCATCTACGCTACCAAAATCCTGAATTGGAAGAAGTTCTACATGCGTAACACCGAGCCACTTTATATAATTAATCCCAGAAGGAAGACCATCTTTAGGCGGTGGCTCTTCTGTAAATGCCTTATATTTCCCTCTATTTTTAAGACCACTTTTTGCTTGTGAGCTAAAATCTCTGACGTGAAGTTCATAAATGACCGCATCAGATGGTTTTGCAAAAGTAGGTTTTTCCATAGGGTTCCAGCCATCAGGGTTAGTATTTGAAGCGTTCATTACCATCCCAAACTTGCAGTTAGACGTAGCGGCTTTCGCATAAGGATCGATCGTTTCTCGCATTTCTCCATTCACATACACTGTGTAAGTGTACAGCGTTCCTTCTCCATCTTCAGGAGATAACCCCTCGAATACACCTTGTTCTTGTTTTAGCATCGGTAATTCTTTTACCTTTTGGAATTCCTCATTATAAATATTGACGATTACTTCTGTAGCAGTCGGTGCCCATACTCGAAAGATGGTTCCATTCTCAGTTAGAATTGCCCCTAGTTCACCATCATAATAATAGCGTTCATCAAATAAATCAGTTCTGACAACTTTCCCAGTAAAAACAAGACTTGTTTCACCACTCGAATGAACTAGAAAATAATTGTTGCCTGGACTATATTCATGATCAACATGTAACGAAACAAGCCTCTTTTTCCCCATTTTAGAGGTTTCTTTTACTTCAATTGAAAGATCTATATGTCCATCAGTAAGGGTGTAGGCATCTTGAACATCTAACGAGATATCAGCCATTACCGTAATCGTCTGAAAGTCATCCCAATAGGCTGTAAAAGCCTGGCTCACTTTTTTATATGCGGAATAATCTCGTATCATATGAATCCCATCCTTTGCTGAGATGCTTACAACCGTTTGTCACTACCTATCTTATTTTGAAAATCTTTTTTTGACATTTGTTCGATTTAGATTTTCATGAAAACCAACTTAATAATATCGGTCCAAGTATCGAGACACTTAGGGCACATAAACTTAACCCAATAGAACTAATAGCAGCTTCTCTCTCTCCATATTCAAGGGCTTTTGAAGTGCCAATGGCGTGTGATGCCCCACCAAAAGCCATTCCCACTCCAAGAAAATTGGATATACCAAGTAGCTGAAATAACCATGGCCCTGTGACAGCACCGCCAATCCCAGCGATCATGACGAAAATAACCGCAAAAGCTGGCTCTCCACCAGTCATACTGGCTACTTCCATCGCAACAGGGGTTGTCACGTTTTTTGAAATAATTGTGGAGACAATCATTTCATTATACCCACTTATGACCGCAAGCCAATATCCTGACAAAATGCCTACTATACTTGCTATTAGTACCGTTACAAGTATTTCTAATTTGTATTTACTTAATAATTCCCTTTGTTGATATAGCGGAAAGGCAAGTGCCACAATGGCAGGTCCTAATAAAGCATCAATCCATTTCCCCCCGCTGAAATACGTGTCATATGACACATCCAAGGACGTTAAGATGATAACGAGAATAACAGTGCACGTTAGCACTGGTATCATAAATGGATAAGGAAATATCTGATAAAGACGCCGGAAAACAACATATAACAATAAAGTAATCGTAAACCATAGAATCATTTGCATGATCATCATTTTTCTCTACTCCTTTCGATTAGCAAGAAACTGGCCAAGCAATCCTGTCGTTCCCATTACAATCCATGTGCTTATCAGAACGATTGGAACTAACCAGAGACTTTTTCCACTAAAGAAGTCGAGATGTTGCACAATACCGACAGTAACTGGTATAAAAAGCAACGGTAAATGATTCAATAATGTAGCTGCTCCTTGAGAAATCCAACTCACGGGAATCCACTTTAAATAAAGTCCCAACAAGAGAAGGAGCATTCCAACAACGCTTCCTGGAATAGGAAGTGATAAGACCTTTTGGAGATAACCTCCTACAATGTAAAACCCGAACAGAAGGCCAATCTGCAAGGTGATCATAAGGAACTTATTAATTAGTGAATTCATAAGAGGCCACACATTTGTATCTCGGTTTGTCCTTAGGTTCAACTCGATATAGATGAATGCTTGAGACTTCCTGACTTTCACATAATAGTGACGGCCAATCAGGATGTATTTCTTTACTAGAGTCGCGCCATTTTTTTGCAAGTGTAACGTGAGGAGAATATTCCCCTTCACTAACAGGAAAACCTGCCAATTCACTCACCCGGAGTATTTCTTGATGAATTCTTTCCAACGGTTCTGTTCGATGAACGGAAGCGTAAAGTACTCTTGGGCGTCTATCATGACCGAAATGATCTAACCCTTCAAGCATAACCTTAAAGGGTTTAATATTCCTAACCACCCTCTCCAACTCTTGATGAAGTACAGATAACTGTTCTTCTTCTGCTCCACCTAAAAAAGCTACTGTAATATGAAAATCTTCAGGATACACCACATGTTTAAACAATTCTAAAGGAGAGCTTTCTTGAATTTCTTGAAGCGTTCTTCTAAGTTGTGGTTGTATGGGGAGTGCTATAAAATAATGTGTATTCAACTTACTCACTCTTTCTATCCTAATTCTATTCTATCAAAAAAACTGAATAATCTTTTATCTTTTTACTTTTAAGCTAGTTCTTATTACTTAAGATTTATCTTTTGCTATAATGGGGAACAGTAATAGGAATCATTATCTGTTGGGCTCCACCGATATTATTACTCTCTATACTCTTATCAATTAAATAAGGTAAATAACCTTAACTTGTCTGAAAAGGATGTGCTTATATGATCTATGAAAATATGGCTGATCTTATTGGTGATACACCATTACTTAAATTAAACCGTGTTCCAAATCCCGACGGAGCAAAAATTTACGCCAAACTAGAGTATTTCAACCCCAGTCGAAGCGTAAAAGACCGCGCAGCGTTCAATATGATTGAAAAAGCTGAGCAAGATGGGTTACTCAAAGAAGGTTCAACAATCATCGAGCCTACTTCTGGAAATACAGGTATTGGCCTTGCCATGAATGCAGCGGCTAAAGGATATCCAGCTATTATTGTTATGCCCGATAATGCTACGCAAGAGCGAATCAAGCTTCTTAAAGCTTACGGATCAAAAGTCGTATTAACTCCATCATCTGAGAAAATGCCTGGCGCAATTAAAAAGGCTAAAGAAATTGCTGAAACTATTGAAAATAGCTTTATCCCAATGCAATTCGAGAATGCAGCTAATCCGGATGCTCATAGGACATCGACGGCTCTTGAGATTATTGAAGGAATGAAGCAGCTCGGCGTTACACCGGCAGCCTTTATCTCAACAGCTGGTACTGGCGGAACCGTAACAGGAACAGGAGAAGTATTGAAAGAACACTACCCTGACTTAACCGTTCATGTTGTAGAACCTGAAGGCTCACCAGTGTTGTCTGGTGGAAAGCCTGGAAAACACAAACTTGTTGGAACAAGTCCAGGCTTTATTCCAGATATTCTTAATACGTCTGTCTATGATGAAGTTATTAAAATCTCAGATGAACAGGCATACGAAGTAACCAGGAAACTCGCTCGAGAAGAAGGACTTCTTGTGGGACCGTCATCAGGTGCAGCCGTATATGCTGCTATGCAAGTTGCTGAACGTTTATCACCTGACCAAGTTGTTGTCACAATGACCTGCGATTCCGGTGAACGATACCTTTCAAGTGATTTATTCAGCTCTAAATAAAAGAAGTGATCTTTGATTTATCATTAATTAGTCAGCGCCATGCCAATGTTGGCATGGCGCTCATTCTATTATTTTGCAAGTTCATAAATAGCTTCAGCATAAATGGCTGTTGCTTTTAATAAATCTTCTACATCAACATACTCATCTTTTTGATGAGCGAGTTGTGGCTTCCCTTCAAATAAAGCACCGAACGCAACCCCCGCTTTTAGTGAACGCGCATAAGTCCCTCCACCAATCGATAAAAGTCTCGCTTGCTCACCAGTCTGCTTTTCATACACCTTTTGAAGCTTTTGAATCAGTTCATGATCCTCAGGTACGTGATGAGGTGTCATATGATCAACTACATTCATTTGCACTTCCAGTGGTTCAGTTACTTTATTGAACGTTCTCTTAACGTCATCGAATGAGCATGTAACAGGGTAGCGCAGATTAATTCCTATTCGCCCTTCATGATTAGCTTTATATGCAAATGTACCTGCGTTCATCGTTAGAGAACCTGTTACCTTATCTTCGTAAGCTACACCAAACCGCTCCCCAGTAAAATCATTCAGGAGCCACATAGTAATAAATCCAATATAGTTGGCACCGTTTTGATCGAGAGCTTGTTCATCTAGAAATTCAGCTAATTTGAAGGCTGCATTTACTCCTTCATGGGGAGCAGATCCGTGGACAGATACACCGTGCACTTCAAGTGATAGTTCCTGGTCTAGTGTTACACGACCTTCTAAACCTTTCTTTTCTAAAAATAGCTCGAATGCTTTCTTTGCGTCAAGTAACTCAGCTTCATCCCCCTCACATTTAGCACTAGCAAAATCGGGAACCATGTTCAAACGCTGACCGGAATGAAATGATTGAAGAATCATTCCTTCTTTCTGAGTGTCTTTTACAGGAAAAACCCATTCGAAATCAGCAATCCCCTTCTCCGCATGTATTATGGGAAAAACTGCATCAGGTGCAAAACCCATGCCTGGCATTTCTTCGTTTTTAAAATATGTGTCTACACAGCGCCATGAGCTTTCTTCATCTGTCCCGATAATCATTCTCACTCGCTTTGAGACTGAAGGCAAAAGCTCTTTCACTATATTCATCGCCCAATAAGCAGCAATAGTTGGTCCTTTATCATCAATAGCTCCTCTAGCAAACAACTTCCCATCGCGTAGATCAGGATCAAATGCTGGAGTCGTCCAACCATTTCCCGCTGGAACAACGTCCACATGACACAGCACACCTACAATGTCTTCTCCTTCACCAAATTCTAAATGTCCTGCCACATGTTTAACATCCTTCGTTTGGTAGCCATCTCGCTCACCTAAAGCAAGCATGTAATCAAGAGCTTCTTTTACGCCGGGACCAAACGGTGCTTCTTCATTTCCCAGCTCTTCTTCTAGCACACTTTCGATTTTCAAAAGTCCTTTTAAATCAGCTAACATATCTTCTTTTCGATTGATCACTTCTTTTTTCCAATTTATACTCTCCATATTATTTACACCCGCCTACTTATTTTTTCATATACACTTTTATCACAAATAACAAATAATTTTGCGTCACGTGAAATTGGTTCATCAAGACGGCGATTTATATCCATGCGGTTACCATCTGCAACCAATGTGGCACCCTGCTGTAATAAGTCCTGAAAGGCTTCCCTATATGTATTCCAATCTGGATGAACAGCTATTTCATATAAATTATCACCATGTCCTCGACTTAATAGCTGAGAATAGACGCCTGATATTCCTTTCGTAAATGCTGATCTAACCGCCATGCGAGATACAGCTTCATGCGAAAGTACAAATTCATCTACCTGGACATGAGTGAAATTCTTTATGTGCTCTTCTTTCATCACTTCAACCGTTGTGTGAATATCAGTTGACATGCGTTCGATCGAACTAGCAATAATCAACGATTTCCCATCAGCAAGAAGAGAATCGTGGATAGCATCATCCGAAAACACCAGAACCGCCTTCGCTTTCATTATATCCGCTTTTTTGAGAGTGGCTTCTTCAGCCGCATCCCCCTGTATATAATGAATGTTATCTTCTGTTAGCGGGGTTTTTGGTAGTTTATCAATGATGACAATCTCACATTTATCAGAATCCCTAATCTCTGATACGGCATATGCCGCCTTTTGTGACCACCCTATTATAACAATATGATTATCTCCCTGATACGGCATTTTCCCTTCCTCCTTTCGCTTTTTAATTTCTGCAAATCCGTCCACAAACTTACCGATAACCACACCAATTAATCCAATTCCTGCGATATAGAGAAACATTGCATAGATTCTTCCTCCAACTGTGACAGGGAAGTAGTCTCCATATCCTACTGTCGTAACGGTCGTCATAACCCACCAAAATGAATCAAAGAGTGAAGGAAATGTCTCAGGTTCGAGTAAACGCATAACAAAAGCACTTATGATCACTAATGCTATAGCGACAATGATCATAAACCGGTTGTTTAATTTAATCGCATTTTTAATAAATATTCGAAATAACACCAGCACACGCCTCCTCTCAATATTAGTCCTTTAAGAATAGCAAAGGTAAGTTCGATAAGGAAGTTTGACTCAAAAGAAATGAAATTTTTTGCCGAAATAACAGAATTATTGTAAAATAAACTTTAAAGAGGGGGTGTAAGTTCGCCCAAAAGAGGGAAATGGGAGTAGGAGTGGAATTAAATAATAATACCAATCAATCGCTTATCTTATGAAAGTGGTCATACCTATTCGTCAATACACCAAGTTGGGGAACCCAACACATCCAGAAATCACTTCCAGTCATAATCGGAGCACTCAACCAAACTTTCATGAAAAAATCGAAGGAACAATTAGAAAATTAAGTATATCTTTACGTTTCCTTCATATGGTTTTAATAGTCACTATTTATGCTAAGGATAAGGCATTGATTACATGTTAGGGAGTGGTTCTTTGAGTATTACTTCAACTGATCGTATGATGACCCGTATCAAGTCTATCTATTTATTTATTAGCAAGCATGGTACTGTCAGCACTAATGAGTTAGTTGAAGAGTTTGGGATTACCCAGCGCACTGTTCAAAGAGATTTGAACGTGCTGGCCTACAATGAACTAGTCAAAAGCCCAAACCGAGGATTCTGGACAACCACAAGCAAGAGAGTAAAAGTTGGATAACAAAATAAATTCACTCGTAAAACCTGGCTTTTCGTCAATGTCATTCTGACGAAGGCCTTTATTTTTGGTCTCTTTCACTTTTAATTTTGGATATGTTAGCTTCTATTGTTGATTTTTCGATTTTTGAATCATTGAAGAGAGTATTCGCTTAAAATTCAACAACGCTTATTAACACAGCCCTCTAATTAAGGAGACCACAATAAAAGCCCTGCTACTAGAGCAGGGCTTGCATCATTTATTTTTTCAATAATGAGTGATGATAATTCGCAGGAACCATGATTTTATCATGACGATAACTTACAGATTGATCCGCACTTAGAAAAGGGTGATCACTTGAAAGAAAATCAGATAAGAAACCCTCTGAAAGATAAAATCCTTCAATCTGTCCATCCTTATGAATCACGATATCTTTCACCTTCCCTAACTCTTCACCATCTTCCGTTAGAACCTGACATTTATCCAACGATTTATATGAACATTGATCAATTAGAACCGAAGATTGCACTTCTTCTTGTTGATTATGAAGAAGGTAATCATCACCTTCCCAATTGATCTGATTATATGAAATAATCATCGTTTCATCGGCTTCCTTTTCTTTTCGGTCATCGTCTGTAACAGGATAGTTATCAGGAGTAAACTGCCCCCCAGAGGCTTGAATAGAATGAAGCATTTCATCTGAATGATGATCTGGTATTGCATTCTGCTTATTCGTTGTTTCTTTTTTCTGAACCTCAACAAACGTTGCTTTAGAAAGTGATCGATCGAAATAAACCTGCTTTACAACAAATTCAGCTGTTGAATCATTCTTAAGCTTTTGATTCAGCACTTCCTTTCCAACCTTAATCATGAACATCCTCTCCTTCGCGACTGACTAGTAAGGGTATTCCCCAGCTACACGAAAAGAAAACGGTAAAGTAAACCTTCCTTCATCTGAGGAAGACTTACTTATGCAGAATGTCTACTTCTTCAGCTG
This sequence comes from Anaerobacillus sp. QJM3NY_17, assembly GCF_056173665.1. Lineage (NCBI taxonomy): Bacteria > Bacillati > Bacillota > Bacilli > Caryophanales > Bacillaceae > Anaerobacillus > Anaerobacillus sp. QJM3NY_17. Next base: position 3,135,377 of record NZ_CM149685.1, read on the forward strand.
TTAATTCGCGGTACTCCCCCGGTTCTAAATCGCGATCAAGGTGAATATCCCCCATTTGAATCCGCTGCAAATAAACGACTTGCTTTCCGACTGCTTCAAACATCCGCTTTACTTGATGAAACTTCCCTTCATGTATCGTTAATTCAATTTCCGAGACCTCATCCGATGATAGAATGGTCAATTCACCTGGTTTTGTTTCGTAACCATCATCAAGAGTGACACCTTTTTCAAAAGCATGAACATCTTCTTCTGTAACAACACCATTAATTTTAGCGAAGTATGTTTTAGGAACATGATGTTTTGGTGACGTTAAATGATGTGCGAGCTTTCCATCATTCGTAATGATAAGCAATCCTTCTGTATCTTTATCAAGACGACCGACAGGAAATGGTTCAAAAACTTGATCATCAGGAATGAGAATGTCAATGACGGTCTCATCGTCTTCATCTTCCGTTGCTGAAATCACACCTGCTGGCTTATTCATCATCAAATAAATAAATTCTCGATATTCAACTATTTCTTCATGCACCGTTACTTGGTTCTGTTCAGTGTTAACGTGTTGCTTTGGATCTTTAATAATCTCTTCATCAACGCGGACAACGCCTGTCTTAAGAAGCTTTTTTACTTCCTTTCTAGTTCCATAGCCCATATTTGCCAATAGTTTATCTAAACGCATAAAATCAATCCTTTTCCATATTTTTTCCACTATTTATTTACTTTTTTAGCATACTTTCTAGTTCTGAAGGGTATGTAAACGTTAAATGCCAATATGCACGTTTGGAGTGAATCGAATGACTGTGAAAGTTGGACTTTTAGCAACGGCTCGTAAGAAAAGTAATAAATCAGCGCCTGTTACAGAATTTTACCAGAGTCCTTTATTTCAAAAAACGCTTGAGTATGCATCACACCACTATGATCGCATGTATTTTTATAATGCCAAAGACGGCCTCTTATTACCAGACGACATCATGGACCCATATGATGTATCCATCAAAACATTTACACATCATCAACGTGAGGAATGGGCTCAAAAAGTAATTGAGCAATTCTCTCAGTATGAAACGTCTACAGATATTGTTGTGTGTTTGCACGGAGGATCTGTCTATCGCAAACACCTTGAACCGCAGCTAAATCATTTCAATTACATATATGAGGTTCCTCTCAAAGGTCTTGGAATTGGAGAACAATTAAGCTGGTATCAGAAAAACTCAGTATAACACGGGACATATGCCCAGCAACACTGCCCAGCACTCACATACACTATCAGGTACCTATTTAAGGAGGGATCTTTATGTATGATCGTCAGCAAGGGCAAGGGTATCAAATGTATCCCGGATTCCCAGGATATCCTGGTCAGCCCGGTTACCCTGGCCAACCAGGATACCCAGGAAACATCGAACAGCAATTAAGAGAAATTGAGCGTCAATTAAGACGACAGGATCGTCGAATTACAAGGATTGAAAGACAAATTGGAATAAGAGATGAGGACTACGGATATTAATATCATCTCTCAAAAAAATGAAGGCCATTTTGGCCTTCATTTTTTAACGTCTTTTTAAGAATGAGAATCGCTCTCCTAAAATTAAGCCTGCAAGGTTTGATCGGTAGGATAGCCATAGAAATACAATTCCTCCAACTGTTACTCCAATCAACAGGTTAATGATTGAATACAGCATGCTACCACCTTCACTTGTTGAAAGATACAAATCAGGCATGAGAAATTCCAATGGTAGTATCGAAAGTTTAGAAGCCACGGCCATCACGACAACAAAGATACCGATAAGCAGCAATCTCCTTGAAAGAAAACCAAATTCGTATTCAGTATATTTCTTAATAATAATGATTGTGATTAACACCGATGTAAACAATCCAAGATTTGTAGCTAGGATAGAACCTTTCCCTTCAAAAATTGTGACGAATGGGTAAGTTAATCCTGCTTTAAGGGCTAATCCTGCAAGTAAGCTATAAACCGCAAATTTTTGTTTGTTTATTCCCTGTAGGATAGCAGCCGTTACAGAGAAAAGAGCAAACAATATAGCAGTTGGCGCATACCACATTAACAACGAACTTCCGAGTTCCTGATTCACTGTAGGATATAGCACTCTAAATATCGGTTCAGATAGAACCGCTAGTCCAATTGCGGCTGGAGTAGTTAAAAACAATAAAATCTGGAAGGTTTGTGTTAACTGAGTTTGCAAAGCACCTTCACGATTTGCTGTAAATGATTTCGTAATGGCCGGTATAATCGTCATTGAAAGAGCTGTTGCAAGAGAAACTGGGATCATAATCAATTTATGAGCAAGGCCTGTAATAATCGCAAAAACTTCTTCATAAGCGGGTTTATCATAACCAATACTCTTTAGCGCCGGATTAATTAATAAAGTATCAATTTGCAAATACAATGGAATTGCTAGACCAACAACGACAAACGGAAGAGCGTACGTAATAATTTCTTTATACATATCCTTTAACGACACATTATGATCAACCGTACTTTCAGCCAAATGTTGATCTAAAGCAGGTTTACGTTTTCTGTAATACCAGAAGACGACCATCAGTCCACCTACTGCACCAACGAAAGCGCCAAACGTAGCGTACGTAGCAGCAGTTGCCTCATCTCCGTCCATAAATTTCATAATAATAACACTTGATACTAGAATAAAAACAATACGAAAGATTTGTTCAACGACTTGCGAAACGGCCGTTGGCCCCATTGATTGAAGCCCCTGGAAAAACCCTCGAGTTAAACTCATAATCGGTACGATCAATAACGCCATACTCACAACACGGATAACCAATGTTACATCAGCAATCGTGTTACCTTCATTACCTTCATCAATGACGATATGAGCAATTGGTTCTGCCAATAAAAAGAGAGCTAAAAACGCAACGAATCCAGTAAGAGACATTAAAAGAAGTCCTGATTTAAACAGCCTCCGACCAGTTCGATAATCCCCGAGAGTATGATATTTAGATACAAATTTAGAAACAGCCAATGGAATCCCAACCGTAGACAGGCTAAGCATAATGGTATAAGGAGTATAAGCATACGTATAAAGCGCTACCCCCTGTGTACCAACTAGTGCTGTAAAAGGAAACATATAAATCATACCAATAATCCTAGAAAAAAGGGTGGCTGCTGATAACAGCATCGTCCCTCTAATCACATTTGAATCAGACATTTCTCCATCTCCTACTTCTAACCATTCAACTATATCTATTCGTCATCTATCAACAATTTTCAACAGTTATGAAATACACTTCTCCATTTTAAGCTATTTACCTAGTAACAACAAATATAAATTTTTGTGAAACTTTTATAATCAGTACAAATTGTGGTATGTTTGTGTGTAGCAAAATGAGAGAGGTGTAAGTATGAACTATGATGTCATTGTGATTGGCGGTGGCCCGTCCGGACTCATGGCGTCTGTATCAGCGGCTGAACATGGAGCAAAAGTACTTCTCGTTGATAAAGGGAATAAGCTTGGGCGAAAACTAGCCATTTCTGGGGGAGGACGGTGTAATGTCACTAACCGCCTTCCACTAGATGAACTAATTAAATTCATTCCAGGTAATGGGAAGTTTTTATTCAGTGCATTTAACATATTTGATAATGAGGATATCATCACATTCTTTGAAGATCTAGGCATTAAATTAAAAGAAGAAGATCACGGTAGAATGTTTCCCGTAACTGATGATGCAAAATCTGTTGTAAATGCGCTCCTAAACAAAGTACGCCAGTTGAATGTGACTATCCAAGTAAACACCCCAGTTGAGAAAGTTCTATATAGGGATGGAGAAGTAGCTGGAGTGAAGCTACAAACAAAAGAAGAGATCCACTCTTCAAATGTAGTTATTGCAGTAGGAGGAAAATCTGTTCCACATACTGGTTCAACAGGTGATGGATATGCATGGGCAAAAGAAGGTGGTCATACCATCACAGATCTTTATCCTACTGAAGTGCCTCTTACATCTAGTGAACCTTTTATCAAAAATAAAGAACTGCAGGGCTTATCGTTAAGAGATGTCGCCCTATCCGTTCTCAATCCAAAAGGAAAGATAATAAAGACACATCGATGGGATATGATCTTCACCCATATCGGACTATCTGGCCCCGCTGTTCTTCGCTGCAGTCAATATGTCGTTAAAGCAATGAAAAAATTTAATGCTCAGTATATTCCCTTACAAATTGATGCCGTACCAGATCAAAACGAAGAAGAATTATTTCGCGAGCATATGAAACTCGCAAAAGAAGAGCCAAAAAAAGCGATTAAGAACATTTGGAAAAGTAAAGTTCCAGAGCGATATATGCTCTTTCTACTTAACAAAGCAGAAATTTCTCCAGATACAACTTACGCTCACTTATCGAAAGAAAAAGTGCGCGAATACGTGCGGCTATTAAAGCAGTTCCAGGTGGCCATAGACGGTACGCTTCCAATCGATAAAGCATTCGTAACAGGTGGCGGAGTATCTCTAAAAGAAATTAACCCAAAAGAAATGGCGTCAAAATTCACAACTGGTCTTTACTTTTGTGGTGAAGTACTCGATATTCATGGGTATACCGGCGGATACAATATTACATCAGCCTTCGTCACAGGCTATACAGCAGGAAAAAGCGCAGCCGAAAGGAAAGCGGAATCCGCCGTTTAGTTCAACCACTAGATATTTTTAAGGTGAATACATGCAAAGAAAGAGGGACCAGTCCATAGACAGGTCCCTCTTTCTTTCGTTTAACTTATCGTTTGTTTCGATTTCTTCCGTTATTTCGATTGTTCGATGCCCCTGGCTTCCGTGAAGATCGATGATTTCTTCCTCTTTGATCATTCTCTCTACGATCGTTACGCTCTTCATGCGAAGGTAATGCACCCTCAACGCTCTTTCTGGCAAGTTTTTTACCGATTCCCTTTTCAATCATTTGAATAAAGGCCTGATCTTTTGCAGCAATAAACGTATACGAAGCTCCATCGCCACCAGCTCGTCCCGTTCGACCAATTCGGTGGATATAGCTCTCTGTATCTTGAGGAATATCATAATTAAAGACATGGGTAACACCTTCGATATCAAGACCACGCGCTGCCACATCTGTTGCTACTAGAAGCTGGATTTTAGCATCACGGAATCGCTTGATGACACCTTCTCGTTTCGACTGTGATAAATCACCATGAAGCTCGTCAGTTAAATAGCCTCTTGCTTTTAAATCTCCATTTAGTTTACTTACTCTACGCTTTGTACGGCAGAAAATAATCCCGAGGAACGGTCTGACCTCATCGATGGTTTCGGTAAGCGATGCGAACTTCCTCCGATCGGTCGTTTCAATTACAAACTGCTCGATTTCTTCGACAGTTTTCCCTTTTTCCTTCCCTCTAATTTTCTCAGGGGAACGCATAAATCTCTTTGCAAGCTGTTTAATATCACTTGATAACGTTGCAGAAAAAAGAGCTGTAAGACGACTTTCAGGCGTTTCACTAATAATATCTTCCACTTCTCTTAGGAAACCGATATGAAGCATTTGATCAGCTTCATCTAATACAAGATAAGAAGTATGGGATAAGTCAATGGTCTCTCTCCGAACGTGATCAAGCAGACGTCCAGGCGTTGCTACAACAATGTGTACTTGTTTATTAAGGCGCTTAATCTGTCTCTCTACATCCTGACCACCATAGACAGCTAGTACATTAATGTCATCGCGATGTTCTACTAACTTCATTAGTTCCGATGAGATTTGGATGGCTAGCTCTCGTGTCGGGGTTACAATAAGAGCCTGCACTTCAGGTGCTTCTGTATCCATTTTTTCAAGTATCGGTAGTAAAAACGCAAAAGTTTTACCCGTTCCTGTCTGGGCCTGAGCAATCACGTCTTTTCCTTGTAACATAACAGGGATTGTTTCTTTTTGAATATCGGTCGGGGTACTAATACCCTGAACTTCTAGTTGTTTAACGAGACGTTCATCAAGTCCCATTTCTTTAAATTCGTTCAAATTATTCACCTCGTGTTTAGTATAACAATTATCTTTATTATCTTTAAGGCCATAAGAAACCATGACCCATCTTGGTCAAGATTGGAACGGTTCTAAGTCCCGTTCCATATAAAAAACTGCCTCCTTTACGACTGCTGAAGAGCGGTCGACGAGACAGCCTTTACTTATTATGTCTGGTAATGACCCATTACTTTTGAAACATAATTTTGCGTTTCTTCGAATGGAGGAATCCCACCGTAACGATCAACATTCCCAGGTCCAGCGTTATAAGCTGCTAATGCAAGCTTAATATTGCCATTATATTTATCCATCATTTGCTTAATGTATTTCACGCCACCTTCAATGTTTTGTCCAGGATCAAAAGGGTCCTTCACACCAAGTGAAGTGGCAGTTGAGGGCATTAATTGCATTAATCCCATAGCTCCTGCTCCGCTAACACTATCGGATTTATAGCTAGATTCCTGTTTAATAATCGAATGAACAAGTTTTGGATCAACACTATATTTAGCCGATAATTCTTCAATATATCCATCAATTTCAAGCGATGAAGATGTGTACGAAGAATTAGTCGACGGTACTATTTGGGAATTGTATGTGCCATAGGAATTCACCGAGGTTGAGTTTACAGGGACTTCTGCTTTCATTCGCTGTCCTGTACTTTGAGTTGAGAGAGCTTGCTCAAGCATGTCTGTAAAGGAAAAAGTAGACGGCTGTTGCTTGCCTAATGCGTTAGGCTGTAGCTGTCGCAAAGCCTGTAAATCCATCATTGCACGTATAAGATCTGCTTTCATTTCAACACCTCGGTGTAGTCTTTTCCATCATTATACCAGACCATGAGCAAGAACGATTGTTTTTCTCATATTTTGATCCACTTACGAACCGAGCGATATACCTAGGAATCAACAAAATGAATAGAGAGCTTTAAGGCAATTTACTTGGACAATGGAGAAAAAAGTGCTATGATTTATTAATCTTATCAACTTACTAGGATTAAAGATTCAGTAAAACGCCTTTTAGAGACCAGCTCCAAAAGACGTCGTACTTAAGAAACTGTCATGTAATAAATAGGTTGCTTGCGTTGTTTCATCAAAATTTTAACAGCAAGACGTGCTGCTTTTCGATCTTCCGCAAGAACAATAATCTCTTTATCACACACTTCGTTTTCTTTCGTTTGTCTGCCTAGATAAGAAAGCGGGATGTTCTTTGCTTTTTCATAAGGTGTCCGGTGTGAAAGAATGTAATCTCTCACATCGATTAGACAATATTTATCATCATCAAACCGCTCCATATTAATTGGCTTCATATAAGAATAAGGATAAATGACTCTCCATAATCCTAAAGTAAATGCAACAGCTGCTAAAGCCGTTCCCCATATCGCCATTCAATCTCTCTCCTTTTTAGCAGGGCTATTTCACTTTACCCTCCCATTTCATCATACCGCCAACCATGTTCTTCACTTCATAACCAGCTTCTTGCAAGTACTCACATGCGCGCTCACTACGACGTCCTGAACGGCAAATCATAATATGTTCTTCTTCTTTATTGATCTCATCAAGTCGTTCCGGAAGTGTGCCAAGACGAATATGCTTTGCTTCAGGGATCATGCCTTCTTCTACTTCTTCATCCTCACGAACATCGATTAATGAAACATTTTTGCCCTCATTAAGTAACTCTTGAACCTCTTGAGGTGTTACCGTCTTAATTTCGTTACTCATAAAAACATACCCCTCTCGTACAGTTTTAATATGGATTTTTCAGTTATAATCACTTCAACAAATTCAATCGTACATGATTTGCACCTTCAATACAAGAAATCTATCTTCCACTCATCTTAGTAGTATTCTCAGCTTTAGGAAAAGGTTATTCGAGTTGTTTAAAAATTTCCCATCCGTAGTTTACATTCAAAAACCCTCTCCTTAGTCGTTAGGAGAGGGTTCAACCTTAATTAGCTACAATATTAACTAGCTTTCCTGGTACTGCAATCACTTTTCGAAGTGTTTTGCCATCAAGTTGACCTTTAATCTTCTCATGCTCTAAAGCAATTTCTTGCATTTCATCACGAGATGCTTCAGTCGGAATAGAAATTTTGGCACGAAGTTTTCCATTGATTTGCACTACAATTTCTACTTCATCTACAGTAAGCTTGCTTTCGTCAAACATTGGCCAGTTTGCATATGCGAGTGTATCCTCATGTCCAAGCGCACTCCACAGCTCTTCAGCAAGGTGCGGTGCGATTGGAGATAGCAACTTCACAAAGCCCTCCATTAATGTAACGGAAACTGACTCTTGCTTATATGCTTCATTCACAAATACCATCATTTGTGAAATAGCTGTATTAAAGCGTAAGCCTTCCATGTCCTCAGTTACTTTTTTAACTGTTTCGTGGTAGACGCGCTCCATGTCTTCTCCTGAATTTTCTTCAGAAATAGAAGACTTCGTTAGATCCCCTTCACCAAATAAACGCCACACACGATCAAGGAAACGGCGCGCGCCATCTAAACCATTGTTAGACCATGCAATAGAACCCTCGAACGGACCCATAAACATTTCATATAGACGAAGCGTGTCAGCACCGTGGCTTTCGACAATTTCATCTGGGTTAACAACATTTCCTTTTGATTTACTCATTTTCTCGTTGTTCTCACCAAGGATCATCCCTTGATTTCGGAGACGTTGGAATGGTTCTTTTGTTGGCACAACACCGATATCATAAAGAACTTTATGCCAGAAACGAGCATATAACAAGTGAAGAACCGCATGTTCCGCACCGCCGATATACATATCAACAGGCAACCACTCATCGAGTTTTTTCGGGTCAGCTAGCATTTCATCGTTATCCGGATCAATGTAGCGAAGGTAATACCAACAGCTTCCAGCCCATTGCGGCATTGTGTTTGTTTCACGTCGGCCCTTCATGCCCGTTTTAGGATCAACTACGTTCAACCAATCCTCAATATTAGCTAAAGGAGATTCGCCAGTTCCTGACGGTTTAATTTCCGTTGTTTCAGGAAGAACGACAGGAAGCTCTTCTTTCGGGACAGCAGACATTGTGCCATCCTCCCAATGGATAATTGGAATTGGCTCGCCCCAATAACGCTGACGACTAAATAACCAGTCGCGAAGACGATACGTCGTTTTTTTCGTTCCCTTTCCTTTTTCCTCTAGCCATTCAATGCTTTTCGTAATTGCTTCTACTTTCTCAAGGTCGTTTAAGAAATCAGAGTTCACATGCTTTCCGTCTTCTGTATAAGCTTCCTTGGATACATCTCCTCCAGCAACGACTTCTTTAATAGGAAGATTAAATGTAGTAGCGAACTCATAATCGCGCTCATCGTGAGCTGGAACTGCCATAATAGCTCCTGTTCCATAGCTCATTAGAACGTAATCTGCTACCCAAATTGGAAGCTTCTCATTATTGATTGGATTAATGGCATACGCGCCAGTAAACTCGCCAGTCTTCTCTTTTGATAACTCTGTACGCTCAAGGTCACTCTTTGTTTGTACTTTTGATCGGTAGCTTTCAACTTTTGAGATTTGTTCACTAGTAGAAATTTTGTCAACGAAAGGATGCTCAGGTGCAAGGACCATATACGTAGCTCCAAAAAGTGTATCAGGACGCGTCGTAAACACATCGATCGATTCATCATGACCGTCAATCGTGAATGTTACTTCAGCACCCTCAGATTTCCCAATCCAGTTACGCTGCATTTCTTTAATGCTGTCAGACCAGTCAAGCTCTTCAAGGTCTTCAAGTAGACGATCGGCATACTCTGTAATTTTAAGAACCCATTGCTTCATTGGTTTACGAACTACCGGGTGGCCTCCACGTTCACTTTTACCGTCGATCACTTCTTCATTCGCAAGAACCGTTCCAAGTGCTGGACACCAGTTAACAGCCACTTCATCTACGTACGCAAGTCCTTTTTCGTAAAGCTTTGTGAAAATCCACTGTGTCCATTTATAGTATTGTGGATCTGTTGTATTAACTTCTCTATCCCAATCATAAGAAAAACCTAACTCTTTAATTTGACGACGGAATGTGTCAATGTTCTTTTGAGTAAAATCTCGTGGATTATTTCCTGTATCAAGAGCATATTGCTCTGCCGGAAGTCCAAATGCGTCCCATCCGATTGGGTGAAGAACATTATATCCCTGCATTCGCTTCATACGTGAAAGGATATCCGTAGCTGTATATCCTTCAGGGTGCCCAACATGTAGCCCAGCCCCTGAGGGGTATGGGAACATATCAAGAATATAAATTTTTTCACCATTAGCATCGTTTTCTGTCTTAAAAGTCTTGTTTGTTTCCCAGAAGTGTTGCCACTTCTTCTCAATTGTTTTGTGATCAAATGCCATTGTCACTCTCTCCTTCCAGTCCTTGCAAAAAAATAAAAAAACCTCCCGTCCCCGTTGTTCATCAACAGGGACGAGAGGTTGAGAATCTAATATTCACAATCACCCGCGGTACCACCCGGCTTAGTGCTAGAAACAGCACTCACTTAAGGCCTTTAACGCAGGCATACGGGCAACCTTACTCTATTCAGGCTTCCGATTCAAAGGTGAGTTCACAAATCTCCTATGTTAACTTCCACCAGCCGTTAACTCTCTAGTAATAGAATTTTTGTTACTATTCCTTATCATTATCTTTGGTTTCACTAGTTACGTATATAATTTGTATTGTATGAATACTTGTGAGAAATGTCAAGAACATTATCAGAATAGACGTTTTTTTCGTAATCTATACATCCGCTGTCCTTATATTCGATGAATTAGCATGTGTGCCAAAAGAACAATTCCAATTAATACAGTAAGCGGATATCTCAAAAAAAGAAACGCACCCTGATTGGGTACGTTATCCTTTACGATGCTTTTTTTGACTAGCCGAATCATCTTTGGAATGTGGCTTATCTTTTTCTTCTTTTTGTTCTTCTTTTAAATCTTCTAATGGAATCGCATCGACATTCATTTCTGAAGCATCCTCGTCGAGCTGATTTTTTCCTTATCTGGTAATTGCTCGGGATTATTAGTTTCGCCTTGTTTATGTGATTTTTCATGCTCTGCCATATGATCACCTCATTTTTTTGTATAGTACTCTGTACCACGAGCCAGATATTCCCAAACACATAAAGATGTTAGTTGGAGTAAAAGGTCGATCATGGTAAAGTCATACTTAGTTAGAAGCAAACAAGAAGCCACTCTAAACCTCGACGTCCTAATAAATTGATAGGATAAGTTTCAGAAGACTCATTTAAGAAAATTTTAATTGTTAGAAAGGATTACAGATCATGCAACGAATATTACCTTTTACAAGAACGCTACTGAATTCAGTATTAAAAGAAGGAGGCATTGCTATTGATGGCACTTGTGGAAACGGACATGACACTCTCTTCCTAGCTGAATCAGTTGGGAATTCAGGAAAAGTGTATGGCTTTGATATCCAACCTGAGGCGATTGAAGCTACAGAAAAAAGGCTGACAGAAGCTAAGCAATCTGCCCAGGTGGCATTATTCCACGAGAGTCACGCTTCAATCAATAGCAAAATTGAGACGAAAGATGTAGGAAACGTTTCTGCCGCAATCTTTAACCTTGGCTACCTCCCAGGTGGAGATAAAACTATTGTGACGAAACCTGAAGAAACGATCCAAGCAGTAACAGACATCCTACATTTGCTTCGTTCAGAAGGGCTCCTTATTCTAGTCGTCTACCCAGGACATCCAGAAGGTAAAATTGAAAGTGAAAAGGTGTCAGATTTCGCTTCAGATCTCGATCAGTCACAGTATCAAGTTCTAAAATACCAATTTATTAACCAAATCAATGAACCACCCTATATTCTTGCCATCAGCAAAAAATAAGAGGCTGTGCATCTGCACAGCCCCTATTCTCTATAGAATTCCCATCGTTTCGATATGTTCTCTTGTTTTCTTATTCCCTAATTTGTGTAAAAGACCATAGATCTCTTTCATATGATTATCATAATCATCATTGTTCTTATCTTCATGATAACTCATAGCTGGAACATGTGAACGATATAACGATAGGCGACTATCCTTATCTGTCAGATCAAATAGCTCACTGAGCTTGAAGATATCTTCCTCATCCGCATCGATTTCAAAATTATAGCTCGATGCCCCTTGATCTTCGAGTATCTCGCCCGAACTTACAGCCACATAGTAACGCTTTTTCATTTTAAGAGCCCCTTTCAAAATCCTATAGGCTTCTTTTCTCACGAAAGAGCGTTTTTTATACGCTTTTACTGAGACGCTTTGTGAAGTCTTCTATAAACCCAACCATTAAAGTAGAAGAAAAGGCTCGATCTTCCTCCAATTCGAATAATTTTACGAGCAAGAGAGCGCACGTCTTTCTGTTCCATTACTTTACGATCCGCAAGGTAAATACCAAGTAAACCGCGATTAATTAATCGATGAAAGGAAGAATGTGGAAGACTTTCAACGCTTTTATCCGCTTCTTTAATGAAGTGAGCAACACGCTGAGCGAGCTCATCATTGTCTTTATAATAAAAACAAAAATTCAAATCGCCACCTGCTCGATCTTCTTCCTGATCTATAAAGTAATCCAGCATTATGTGAAGACCCTGAACCCAGGGGAAATAACCTTCCTTAATCATAGCTGTACCGCCCTTAGGGATCATGTCTCCTAATGAGTAAGATACAAGACAGAAAATCCCTAAGGTTGATCCAGCACACGCTGAGAATTCATTCCATGTCATTTCTGGAAGCTGTTGCTTATGCTGGTCAAACCAGCTTTTCAACCTTGGAACACGGTCTTCCTCTGTAACATGCTTATGTACCTGGAGATCACAATAGTAATGGCAGAGTTCAAGTAAGGCAGGCTGCACTTCCCTTTGATTCGGCAATTCACGAATGACTTTTTGACACGTTTGAACCAGTTCTAATAGATAGCCTCCATCATCTTTTTCTTCACGATACCGATAATAGTTATTTGAAGCTTCAACTTCAGGGGAAAGAGCCTCCGCCATTGCCTCATGTAATGCACTAAAGTCTTCTGGATCAAGCGAAGTACTTCGATCACACAAGTTATCCAGATAGTCACTTATCGTCTGGTAAGCTGCGATAAATGAAATAGAACGATCAATTTCTTTCCCGGCAAGCAATCCATAAATCCCTCCACCTTCACAGTGAAACGTTTTTGAATCAATGCTATCTAACGCCTGCTTTCTCAATTCAGGATTAGGGATTTCTTCAGCCCGCTTCCTCCAATATTCTAATTCATGATGAACCCTCGGTAAGACGCGTCTATAAATACTATACATTAGCGTCCACGGTTGACTTGGTACTTTCAAGTGATCCCACTCCTGTATTAATTATTTATCTTATTTTCCTTACGCTCTAATAATTCAAGTTTTAACTCAACAAATGATTTTGCCGTTTGAAATACATCTTCACGATCTGGTTCATTAAACACCTCATGATAAAATCCATCCCACTCTTTAAATGCTTTCTCTGTTAATGGAATGCGATTGAACCATGAAATAACAGCATGCTTATCTACAATTCGATCGTCGCCACCCTGTAATACAAGCAATGGTAAATTATGAAATGATCTCGCTCCTTCATTGGCTATTTTCATCGCTTTTAGAAGTTCACGGTACCATCTAACAGATACTTTTTGAACCATTAATGGATCTTCTTGATCTCGTTTGTGGAACTCTGGATTCCTTGTCCCAATGTTCGGTTCTAGCTTTGAATTTAACCTTAGAGAAGGGACAATTGGATTTAGTACTTTTGAGAGCAAGTCTACACCTTTGTTAGGGGGATTAACTAGTCCAATACACGGAGAAGATAAAATGACTCCAGTTAGAGAAGGACGTTTTTCCATAATCGTACGGATGGATGCAAGTCCTCCCATACTATGCCCAAGTAAGAACACAGGTAGCTTATACTCATGAGCTCTCTTGATCCACTTATCAATCGTTTCAATATATTGGTTAAATGAATCAATATGGCCCCGTCTTCTAGTACTTTCACCTTGTCCAGGTAAATCGCCAAGCACTACATGATAGCCTGCTTCAATCCACTTAGAAACGAGCCAATCATACCTTCGATGATGTTCGTTTGCTCCATGAACTAACACAATAACCGCTTTTGGATATTCAGTTTCTTTTATACGCATGGACATTAGCCCCCTTATGTAGGTTCCTTCTTTTTGATACACTACTTTTGGAAAGGATTTCATCTATAATAAATGAAAGTTGGGATTGGAATGCTTTATGCTTATCATGACAAAAAACCAGTGATTCATGAAACGGTCTATATTGCGGATTATACTACCATTACAGGTGATGTGACAATCGGGGAACATAGCAGCGTCTGGTTTAACACGACCATACGTGGAGATGTGGCCCCAACTGAAATTGGAAATAAGGTCAATATTCAAGACAATTGTGTACTTCATCAGAGTCCAAATAAAAAACTCATTCTGGAAGATGGTGTGACGATCGGCCACCAGGTAATCCTTCATAGTAGTATTATTCGCAAAGAGGCACTTATTGGAATGGGTTCCATTATTCTTGATGGAGCTGAGATCGGGGAAGGTTCCTTTATTGGCGCAGGAAGCCTTGTTCCACCAGGTAAGAAAATCCCCCCTCATTCCCTTGCTTTCGGGAGACCTGCAAAGGTTGTTAGAACATTAACAGAGGATGATCGAAAGGATATGAACCGCATTCGAAGAGAATATGTTGAAAAAGCTGCCTATTACAAAGAGCAAAAGCCGCTCTAGAAAGCACGCATATTTATCGCTAGTTTGAGGAAGGTTACCAATACAATCCTAATGGATCGAGGTGGCCTCCGTGTACAAAATGACCATGGTCTTGATCGTGCTCGTCGTCATCACCTTGCTTATAGGGGCATATATGACGTACAGACTCGGACAAAATCAAAAAGGCGAATATGATAATCAAGGGAACGCCAGGGTGAAATCTTCTTTCTTTAGCAATCCGATTTTTCTTGTTTATATCGTCGCAACAGCACTTGCAATCGGTTATGTTATTTACTTCACATTAATTTGAAGAAAAAGATCAGGATGGTATTCCTGGTCTTTTTTCATGGTATTTTGTGTGGTTTTTGAAAACGTTTGGAGCGTTAGAGTGTGGACGATCTTATGTATTTTCTTGAAAGCCATCTATATATTCCAGATCCTGGGTCGCTTCACCTTTCAATTCAAACAAAAGGGGCTTGTTCTAGTTCAAGAGCTCCAATATCTCCGTTTCTAAACGCTCGTCTCCGCTTTTCTTGGCTAGCTGCGACTCGCAGAAACTGCGATATTTCACTCTTTCACCAGAACACAAAGGACGTGTTCTAGTTCAAGAGCTCCAATATCTCCGTTTCTAAACGCTCGTCTCCGCTTTTCATTATACTCTTAACAATTCTTTAAGATTTCTTTAATAGTAGCATTAAATTTCTCGTATAGGATAGAAGTAACACATAGGATGAAGGGGGATTCTTTTTGAGTAAAGTGGTTGGGTGGCTTTATGAGCGTGAGTGTACGATGTTTCGGTTTGTGAATTTAACGTGTCATTCAAGGTATCTTACTTCTATTTTTGGATTTGTTACGCATGCGGGTGGTGCTCGGGCAACGATTTTAAGTACACTTTTGTTGATGTTCCTGTTACCTGCTCCTTTAAAGATATGGGCGTTTCAAGCTGCGCTTGCCCTTGCTGTCAGTCATATACCTGTTCAATTTATTAAAAAGCATTATCCAAGACACAGGCCATATCTCGCTCTACCTGAAACAAAGATACTCGTATACCCTCTAAAAGATCATTCTTTTCCATCAGGACATACAACGGCTATTTTTTCTGTGCTTACACCGTTTATCTTTCATATTCCTTCACTAGCTATTCCCTTAATGGCTCTTGGGAGTCTAGTTGCCATATCGCGGATTTACTTAGGTCATCATTATCCTTCTGACGTTCTTGTTGGTTTTATACTTGGTGGCGGATCCGGTATTCTTTCAACTTTCATCCTAAGCTGAAAAAGGGAGGGCTATTCATGAAACTTGCACTTTTTACTGACACTTACTATCCACAGGTTAACGGAGTATCTCGCACTCTTGGTAAACTAACCAGGTATATGGACCGTCAGCAGGTTAATTATATGCTTTTTGCTCCTAACTGTCAGAAAGATGATGACCTTTTCTCAAGTAATATTCACCGCTTTACCAGTATGAAGTTTTTCCTTTATCCCGAATGTCGCATTGCCCTTCCTAACGTAAGTCTTATCCGCAACCAACTTAAAGATTTTCAACCAGACCTTCTTCATGTCGCGACACCTTTTAATATTGGCATGTGCGGACTACATTACGGAAAGAAAAATAACATACCTATGGTTGCTTCATACCACACTAATTTTGATGACTATTTAAAGCATTACCACCTTGAATGGTTCTCTCCTTTTATGTGGAAATACTTAACCTGGTTTCATCAACCATTTTCCACTACCTTTATTCCTTCCAATGAAACGCGCTATCGATTAAAAGGAAGAGGTTTTAAGAACCTCAAGCTTTGGAGAAGAGGCGTCGATTGCGAACACTATTCTCCGATTAGAAAAAATCACTCGCTACGTGAACGATATAATATTCAGGAGAAGTATATTCTTTTATTTGTTAGTCGACTCGCTCCAGAAAAAAATCTTGAAACATTACAAAAAATCATGTGGAAGTTACCAGATCAGCTGAAACAACAAACAAGGTGGCTGATTGTTGGTGATGGACCAGCCCTCCCTCATATTCAAGAAAACGTCCCTAACAACGTCACTTTCACCGGTTATAGAGAAGGGAAAGAATTAGCAGAGCTATACGCTACTTCAGATCTTTTCATCTTTCCATCAGCTACTGAAACATTTGGAAATGTCGCATTGGAGTCACTTGCCTCCGGGACCCCTGTTATCGCTGCAAATGCTGGAGGGTTATCCGACGTTGTCACTGGAGAAAGAAACGGTCTTTTCTGCTCTCCGTATAAAGAAGACGAATATATCCACGCTATCAATCGTCTCTTATCAGATGATACCGAACGGAGAATGATGGGTTATGAAGGACGTCGTTATGCACTTACTCAATCATGGGATGCGATCTTCGGACGATTAGTAGAGGATTATGAGAAAACAATTGGAATTAAAAGATTAGCTCGATATGCTTAGAAAGGAGAAAAAAATGATTCTTACTGTATTTGGGATTAACGAAATCGGCTTAACTGCACCTTCTATCTTCGCAACACATGGTCACAACTTGTACGCGCTAGATGAAATGCGAAAAATAGCAAATACGTATGATCTCATTTACTGCTCCATTGTTCAACCAAACATACACAAAGGTTTGAGCTCGATTTCTGTTCAATAAAGACGTTTAGTGTAACTTTCTTTCAACGATTCAATCACTTTTTCTTCGCCTATTTTTGCATGATCAGATAGCATTCTGGCAGCTGGGGCGAGCCCCTCAGTACTCGGCCATCGTTCAGGTTCAAAAAGATATGATCGTTTAAAGGCTTTGGCACAATGAATGTAGCATTCCTTTACTTCTACTCCAATACCTAACAAAGGCGTTTTCCCCTTATATTCACACTGCTCTAGCAGCGTTTTATCTTTTACAATCAAGGCCTTCCCATTAATACGCAACGCTTCTTCTCGGCCGGGAATCATCAGCAGCAAACCGATATTTGGGTTTTCTAATAAATTGATCAATGAGTCCATTCGTTTATTTCCCGGTCTTTCCGGTATCAATAAATGATGATCATCTAGAACCTGAATAAACCCCGGTGCATCGCCTCTTGGCGAAACATCACCACCCGTACTTGATTGGGTGGCAATCGTAATAAATGGTGTACGGCATATGAACTCTTTACAGTGTTTATCAAGAAAAGATATGACTTTGTTTGCAGCCAATTTACTCGGTATTCCTGCCATGTCTTTTAGTTCATTCACATCGGTCACGGTTTCTCCGAATATACTAGTATTCACACATTACACTCCTCCATTTTTTCTTCCATTTTATCACAACACCCATCTATTTTATGATAATTCAATACAATATAACGGATGTCAAAAAGGATGATAGAGCAAAAAAAAGAAGAGGCTGGGACAAAACCCAGTAAATTAAAATAAGAGTGGCCCTGCGGACAAAGAATTTGTTCGCAGGGCCACTCTTTCTATATTTTCATCTTAATTTAACAATAAAATAAGGACAACCTCTGATAAAATTATAGTTACCACACAATAACCATCGGAGGTGCCCTTATGTTTAAAGATTATAACATGAATCAAGTGATTTTGCCCTTAGATTTAGAAATGAAATTACAAGAAAATGATATCGCCTATGCCGTCCATGAGTTGGTCGAACAGATTCCGGATGAAGCTTTTTCTGCGTTCCTACGTGATACGGGATGCCCTGCTTATCACCCACGTATGATGATGAAAGTTATTTTATGTGCGTACACCCAATCGGCTTTTTCAGGAAGAAAGATTGAAGGTCTCCTCAAGGATAGTGTACGGATGATGTGGTTAGCGCAAGGGTATGAACCCAGCTATCGCACAATCAATCGGTTCCGTGTCCACCCAGAAGTCAAAGAACTTCTTCGTCAGGGCTTCGTACAGTTTCGTTGTCAGCTCGTTCAAAAAGACCTCATTGATGATGAAGCGATCTTTATTGATGGTACGAAGATTGAAGCGAATGCCAATAAGTTTACATTTGTGTGGCGCAAGGCTGTTGAAAGGTACAGCGAGAGTCTGATTGAAAAGTCGAATGCGATGTACGATGAGTTGATTGAAAAAGAAGTGATCCCCGAAATCGAACGGGAAAGTCCAGAACAACTTTCCATTAAAGAACTTTCTAAAATAGAAGAAAAGCTAGAAGAAAAAGTCGGAGAATACAATAAGAAGATTGAAACCAGTGCCGATGTAACCGAACGAAAAAAGCTTCGTTCAGAGCGAAAAGGACCGAAGCAGTTCCTTAAACAAATGAAGGATTTCGTATTGCGCAAAACAAAATACGAAAACGATATGGCTATCTTCAAAGAACGGAACAGTTATTCCAAAACCGATCATGATGCCACGTTCATGCGCATGAAAGATGACTATATGAAAAATGGGCAACTCAAAGCCGGTTACAATCTCCAGATTGCGACGGAGGGACAATATACGCTCGCTTATGATATCTTCCCGAATCCAACGGATACACGCACATTTCGTCCCTTTCTAGATCGTGTGGAGAATGATTTCTTTAAACTCCCACCTTACATCGTCGCGGATGCCGGTTATGGAAGCGAAGAAAACTACATCGATGTCCTGGAGAATCGCAAGCGAATCCCTCTCATCACGTACAATACCTATCGCAAAGAGAAAAAGAAGAGCTTTACGAAGGATACGTTTCGCGTATCCAACTGGGACTACAATGAAGAAGAAGATTTATTCACATGCCCAAATGGGAAACTGTTGCCGTTCCGTTACGTCTCTCATCGCACTGACCGGAGTGGCTTCAAACGAGAATTTAAAGTTTATGAATGCGAAGATTGTACCGGTTGTCCCTTACGTAAACAATGTACAAAGACCAAAGATGGCACGAATCGGAGAATCTATTACAATACCAAGTGGGAACAACAAAAGAATAAGGTTAAAGAGCTGCTTTCGGACGAAAAAACAGGTGAAATCTACGGTCAACGGAAAATCGATGTAGAGCCAGTTTTTGGATTTCTGAAGGCTATTTTGGGTTTCACTCGGATGTCCGTAAGGGGCAAAGAGAAGGTCAAAAATGAAATGGGCTTTGCGCTCATGGCGGTGAACTTGAGAAAGTACACCGCCATGAGTGCAGAGTGATCCAATAATCTTAGGAATAACCAAACAAAAAAGGTTCCGTTCATCAAAAACGCTGAACGGAACCTTTTTTCATTATTTCAAGCTAGTTATGTCCCAGCCTCTTCTTAGAAATTAATTAAATTCCGGCACCCTGTTTAAGGGATTCTGCACGATCTGTTTGTTCCCATGGAAGGTCAATATCAGTACGTCCAAAATGTCCATACGCAGCTGTTTGCTTATAAATGGGACGTCTAAGATCAAGCATCTTTATAATGCCTGCTGGACGAAGATCGAAGTTCTCTCTTACTAGCTCTACAAGACTTTCCTCAGACACTTTTCCTGTGCCAAATGTATCAATAGCAATTGATACTGGCTGAGCAACCCCAATAGCGTAAGCAAGTTGAACTTCACAACGATCTGTTAGACCCGCTGCCACAAGGTTCTTAGCAACATAACGAGCAACATATGCCGCAGAACGGTCTACTTTCGTAGCATCCTTACCTGAGAAAGCACCGCCACCGTGACGCGCATAACCGCCGTAAGTATCAACAATGATTTTTCTTCCTGTTAAACCTGCGTCACCCTGCGGTCCACCGATAACAAAGCGTCCTGTTGGGTTGATGAAGTATTTTGTTTCTTCATCAATTAATTCAGCAGGAACAACCGGCTTCACAACGTGTTCTTTGATGTTACGTTGAATTTGTTCAAGTGAAATTTCAGGATGATGCTGTGTAGAAACAACAATGGTATCAACGCGAACCGGCTTACCAGCTTCATCGTATTCCACTGTTACTTGTGTTTTACCATCAGGACGAAGATAAGGAAGAATTTCTTCTTTTCTTACTTCACTCAAACGACGCGCTAGTTTATGCGCAAGAGAAATCGGAAGCGGCATTAATTCCGCTGTTTCATTACAAGCGTAACCAAACATAAGCCCCTGGTCACCTGCACCAATTGCATCGATTTCATCATCTGACATCGTACCTTCACGTGCTTCAAGAGCAACGTTTACACCTGCAGCGATGTCTGCAGACTGTTCATCAATAGATGAAAGAACAGCACATGTTTCAGCATCAAATCCGTATTTCGCACGTGTATAGCCG
Organism: Anaerobacillus sp. QJM3NY_17; assembly: GCF_056173665.1. NCBI lineage: Bacteria > Bacillati > Bacillota > Bacilli > Caryophanales > Bacillaceae > Anaerobacillus > Anaerobacillus sp. QJM3NY_17. The sequence continues at coordinate 3,156,277 of NZ_CM149685.1, forward strand.
ATCGTTTGAATCGTCTCACGAACCACTTTCGGAATATCAACATAGTGTGATGTTGTAATTTCACCGGAAACTAGAACAAGACCAGTTGTTACTGTAGTTTCACAGGCAACGCGCGCATTTGGATCATGCGCAAGAATATCATCCAGAATGGCATCGGAAATCTGATCTGAAATTTTATCAGGATGCCCCTCTGTTACTGACTCAGAAGTAAACAAACGACGATTACTCACTCAAGTACCTCCTTAAGGATTGGATCCTATCTAATTATGTTGTAATGGATACGGTACTCATTTCCCTATTACCCTGTGCCGAAACGAGAGAACGAATTCAATTTCTTATCGTCTTACCTTTTTTTATAGCGTCATCAATCTCAACGACATTAAAAAAGCCCTTCCCTACAATCAGAGGGAAAAGGAGCTGATATCTCATGCCTTTCGCCTCTTATCTTCCAAGACTATCGTCTTGCAGGTTAGCACCTTAATCCTGTTGTATAGGAGTTGGTTGCTGAGCTTCATCGGGCCTGTCCCTCCGCCTGCTCGGGATAAGAGTATCCATTCTCGACATATAATAACGCACATGAAAGGATGTGTCAATGAAGAAAAGCGGAAGCCCCCGTTTAGCTTCGACAAGCGCTGGAGCCCTCCGAAAAGAACACGGGCTTTGTGTTCGAATTCAAGGGCGAAGCGACCGAACCACTACCCTAATCCTTTACCCATAAAATAATCACTTCCTATATAATGGCGACAGGATTTCAACCTAAAGAAATAGTCATTCACCCATTTTTCACTTTTTATGCAAAAAATACATAGATTAGTATAGAATAATTAAATGAATGTGTTATACTATTTTTGAGTTAAACAAGTCAATCAACGAAATCTTTAAAAAAGGATGGGTTTAACGTATGAAAACAGCTTCCTTCTCCTCACCGTTATTGGATGCGATATTAAATAAGAATAATCCACATGTGAATTTATCAGTGTCTGAACTGGTTGAACATTCACTATTTAAAAACGAAGGGCAACTATCAGCTACAGGAGCTCTTCGCGTAGAAACCGGAAAATATACAGGACGTTCTCCTGGGGACAAGTTCATTGTAAAGGAAGATTCCGTAAAGAACAAAGTGAACTGGGAAACAAACCAACCTATTTCCGAAAAAAGTTTTGAAAACCTTTACACAAAGGTGTTGAACTATCTCGGTGAGAAAAAGGGACTTTATGTGTTTAAAGGATTTGCTGGTGCTGACCAGTCATCAAGACTACCCATTCAGGTTATTAATGAATATGCCTGGCATAACCTTTTCGCCCACCAGCTGTTCATCCGCCCGAATGAATCAGAGTTAAAAGAACATGACGCTGAATTCACTGTCATTTCTGCACCTGGTTTTCAAGCTGATCCAGAAGTGGATGGCACAAATTCAGAAACATTTATTATTATCTCCTTTGAGAAACGAACCGTCTTAATTGGTGGAACAGAATATGCTGGAGAAATTAAAAAGTCTATTTTCACCGTTATGAACTACTTATTACCAGAGCGAAATATTCTTTCAATGCACTGCTCTGCTAACGTAGGTAAAGAGGGGGATGTTGCTCTATTTTTCGGTTTATCTGGAACTGGAAAGACAACGCTCTCAGCAGATGCTCATCGATCTCTTATCGGTGATGATGAACACGGATGGTCTATGAATGGTGTCTTTAATATTGAAGGTGGATGCTACGCTAAGTGCATCAACTTATCAAAAGAAAAAGAACCTGAAATCTGGGATGCAATTCGCTTTGGAACGGTTCTTGAGAACGTTATGATGGATAACGGCTCGCGTGAACCAGACTACGATAACACTAGTCTAACTGAAAATACTCGCGCTGCCTATCCGATTGACGCCATACCTAATATTGCAATTCCTAGCGTTGCCGGACATCCCAACACGATTATTTTCTTAACGGCAGATGCATTTGGCGTCCTTCCTCCAATTAGCAAACTGACCAAGGAACAAGCCATGTTTCATTTCCTATCAGGTTACACGAGCAAGTTAGCCGGAACAGAAAGAGGCGTCACTTCACCAGAAGCCACTTTCTCTACATGCTTTGGTGCACCGTTCTTGCCATTACCTGCCCATCGCTATGCAGAAATGCTCGGCGAGAAAATTATGGAGCATGATGTTCAAGTCTTCCTCGTAAATACCGGATGGTCTGGGGGCGGTTATGGTGTCGGAGAGCGCATGAAGCTTTCATATACTAGAGCGATGATCCAGGCGGCTTTAAATGGAGAACTTGATCGTATCGAAACAGTAACAGACCCTATTTTCGGATTGCATATTCCTTCTCATTGTCCAGGTGTTCCAGCAGAAGTATTGCAGCCAAAACAAACATGGGAAGATCAAGAGAAATATGATGAGAAAGCAAAAGATCTCGCTACTAAGTTTGTGAAGAACTTCGACAAATTCTCAAATGTAGCTGACGAAATCAAACAAGCAGGCCCAAATGTTTAGTCTCATTGCAAAAAGCACCTTAACGGGTGCTTTTTTTATTTGAAGACTCATTCACCTCAACTTCGCGCATCCTCCTCTTTCTATCTACCTCCATTAATTTACCTATTCAAAACACCAATTGTTTTAAAATACATAGGCTATAGTATCTAAAACATGAGCCTACCTCATGTGACAAATGTGGAGGATAGATAATGAAAAGAAACTGGTTTATAACGTTTTGTATATACACAAGTGTATTTCTTCTTATTCTTTCGGCGTGTGGTACAAATAGTGGAAACGATCAGGTAAGAGTAGCTGAGGTTACACGCTCGATTTTCTATGCACCACAATACGTGGCACTCTCAGAGGGTATTTTTGAGAAGCATGGCATTGATGTCGAATTAACGACTACTTGGGGCGGAGATAAAACAATGACCACTCTACTATCTAACGGAGCTGATGTCGCCCTTGTAGGATCAGAGACGTCCATTTATGTCTATGCACAAGGCACTGATGACCCTGTCATAAACTTTGCTCAACTTACACAAACAGACGGTACGTTCCTTGTATCAAGAGAAAAAGTCGATCATTTTGAATGGGAAGATTTGAAGGGAAGTACATTCCTTGGCCAACGTAAAGGTGGTATGCCACAAATGGCTGGTGAATACGTGCTGAAACAGAAAGGAATTGATCCACAAAACGATTTGGACCTCATTCAAAATATTGATTTCGCAAACATTTCAAGCGCATTCGCTTCTGGAACTGGCGATTACGTTCAGTTATTCGAGCCAACAGCAAGTGTCTTTGAAGAACAAGGGGTTGGACACATTGTAGCTTCATTTGGAAAAGAATCAGGGAAAATTCCATATACAGGATTTATGGCAAAAGAAAGTTATTTGAGTAAAAATGCTGATGTAGCAGAGCGTTTTACAAAAGCACTTTATGAGGCTCAACTGTGGGTAGATACTCATTCTTCTGCAGAAATTGCAAAGTCAATTGAACCCTTCTTTCAGGATACCGATCTTGAACTCATTACAACTGTAGTAGATCGTTACAAAAGCCAGCATTCATTCGCTACAAACCCATCACTGGATCAAGAAGAATGGGATAACTTACAAAATATTATGGATGAAGCAGGAGAGCTCCCAAAACGCGTTGATCATAGCAAATTAGTAGATAATAGCTATGCCGAAAAAGCGCAAAAATAGGAGGGAAAATAATGTCTTTCCTTCAACTCAACGCTATTTCACATGTGTATTTAACGAAAAACGCTGCCAAAGAAGCGATTTCCAACCTCTCTTTCGCTATTGAAGAAGGAGAATTCGTTTCCCTCCTTGGGCCTAGTGGATGCGGGAAATCTACTCTGTTGTCGATCATTTCAGGATTAGTAAAACCTACTGAAGGGAGCGTTTCTCTACAAAATAAAATTATAAAATCTCCCGGCGAACGAATGGGCTATATGCTTCAACAGGATTACTTGTTTCCTTGGAAAACAATTGAAGAAAATTGTTTTATAGGATTAAAGCTTCTAAACAAGTTGACAGCGGATAAAAAAGAACAAACATTGGAATTATTGGATAGCATGGGGTTAAGCGATGTCCGCTCGGCCTATCCTGATCAGCTTTCAGGTGGAATGCGTCAACGCGTAGCTCTCGTTCGCACACTTGCAACAGATCCTGATCTACTGTTATTAGATGAGCCTTTCTCTGCACTTGATTATCAAACAAAATTAAAACTCGAAGACCTTGTGTTTAAAACATTAAAAAAGCATCGAAAAACCGCCTTGCTGGTGACTCATGATATTGGAGAAGCGATTGCGATGTCAGACCGCATCATCCTTTTAACGCCTCGTCCCGGGAAAATCGCGAGAACTTTTCAAGTCCCAGCTTCCCTTAAAGAATTACTTCCTTTTGAAGCTAGGAATGATTCTGCTTTCCCTGAGAATTTCCAGCTGATTTGGAAGGAGCTTGATTCTCTTGAACCATCTCCAACTTAAACATAAGCATCAACATTATCTAAGAGAGTTGAAAAGGGAAAGAAATGAAATATTGGGTTTTCAAGTGTGTATTCTCTTTGCATTTCTCACTTTATGGGAATTAGCAGGACGGTTCACATGGATCGATCCGTTATTATTTAGCTACCCCTCTAAAATTGCTTCTCTCTTTATAACAAAAGTAACAGATGGTTCATTACTGTTACACACTGGTGTAACGTTACTTGAAACAATTGCTGGATTTCTTCTTGGAACAGTACTTGGAACCGTGTTCGCGGCAATTCTATGGTGGTCACGCAAAGCTTCTAGAATCTCAGATCCGTATCTTGTTGTATTGAATTCCATGCCTAAAGTAGCTCTTGGTCCGATCATCATAGTTGCGCTTGGTCCAGGTTACATCTCCATTATTACGATGGGTGCTTCTATTTCCGTTATTATTACTACTCTTGTGATCTACCACGCATTTCATACTGTTGAACCAAACTTCATCAAAGTTATTCGCTCATTTGGTGGTAATAAGCGCCAGATCTTCTTTGAAGTAATCCTGCCATCTTCCTTTCCAGCGATTATCTCTACCTTGAAAGTAAATGTGGGTTTATCGTGGGTCGGCGTTATTGTTGGGGAATTTCTCGTTTCAAAACAAGGTCTTGGTTATATGATTATTTATGGCTTCCAAGTATTTAATTTCACATTGGTTTTACTGAGCTTATTTATGATTGCGATTCTCTCATCAATCATGTATTTAGGGGTCGAATGGTTAGAACGGAAATTAATTAAACACTAGCTCCTCTTAAGAGGGGCTTATTTTGTTGTGACTGGGCAAACTAGTTAGCCACCACTCACAAATATGATGGGTTCCTACACGTCTTACCACTTGCAAAATGATTGCTATAGACCCACCCAAATACCATCTGCTAGCATATAGAAGAACATATTCTTATATAAGACAGGTGAAAACAATGAGCGCACTAAGAGGTGTATGGCTTAGCATAACAGCTTACTTACTACTTTCAATGATCAAATTAGGCGCAGGGTATCTCTTTGGTTCAGAAGCCCTCTTAGCAGACGGATGGAATAACGCATCAGATATCGTGGCATCCATTGCTGTTTTAATTGGCATGAAAATCTCTCTTAAGCCACCAGACTTGAACCATCCATATGGCCATTCTCGAGCAGAAACCGTTTCTTCTCTATTCGCCTCATTTGTTATGTTTGCGATTGGAATACAAGTCCTCTTCCATACAGCTACTGTCTTACTCAGTGGTAAAGTCTCCTCTCCTCCACTTAGCTCTGCCTGGGTTGCCTTTTTTGGAATGATCGTTATGGGAGGCGTTTATCTTTTTAACTACCGCCTCGCTAAAAAAACGAATAGCCTCGGACTAATGGCTGCAGCTAAAGACAATTTATCAGATGCTCTCGTTAGTCTAGGTGCTTTTATTGGAATTATTGGTGCTCACTTTAACATGCATTGGCTAGATCCTCTTACAGGCTTTATTGTAGGTCTTATCATATGCAAAACGGCTTATGATATCTTTAAAGATTCATCACTCATGTTAACGGATGGATTTGATAAAGAGAAATTGAATGATATAGAGGCGACGATCCAAAACATTGAAGGGGTAGAAACATTAGTGGATATTAAAGCACGGATGGCCGGAAATGATATTATTGTCGATGCCGTTGTAGAGGTAGCACCTCATTTAAATATTAAAGAAGGGCATACGATTACGGACAAAATAGAAGCCCAGTTAGAGAAGGATCATGACGTTCGAAATGCCACCATTCATGTTGAACCTGGCAGGGAAATTACTGAAAGAGGCTCTGCCAATGAATAGTGCATTCTCCATCTGTTATTTGTTTGAAGAAAATGACTTATTGGATTTTGTATAATTACGAGCAAAAAAGTCCAGTACAATGAACTGGACTTTTTTCTCATTACAAATAATTAAGATGTTTTAGACTATAAGTAAGTACTTGATCCTTCATCATAAAGCTATAACGCTCATTTAAGTGAATATCTTTCGGAAGTGTTGTTAGCTTCACCGGTCCCTTTGTTTCCATATAATCTTCTTTGTCTACGAGACGATCAATATCAGCATAATAGACATTCTTAATAATTGTCCCGCCTTTTCCTTCAACACGATACTGACCTACATATTGAAGATGCTTAACAACTCCACCTGTTTCTTCATATACCTCACGCACCGCGGCTTCTTCGGCATTCTCTCCTACTTCCACTTTCCCACCTGGAAATTCAATGCCTCTTCGAGAGTGCTCGGTTAACAGCCACTGTTTTTCGAGGCGACAAATAACCCAAACATGTTTTGGTGCGGGAGAGTAAGGATGATCCTCGAAAGAAAATGTTACCTGATTATGATAGTAATCTGTAAACATAAATTCGCTCATTTGATAACCTCGTCCTTTAGTTTCTTACTTTATTGTAAAAGAGTAGCCTGTGCTTGTCCAATCTACCTGTACAAAAAATAAAACGCACGGACCAAAAGTTCCGTGCGTTTGAATTATTTAATCTCAAAATCATTAATGATCCAATGGTTGTTTTCATAAAGAAAATGGATGTTTATTGTGTAAGAGCCATAAAGGTCAGACTCATTCGATTGTGTCAGTTCATATTCATATTCATTAAGTTTCTCCAGTTCATATGACTCATCAGTATTCACCCACGGGAATAGCTCTGTTGGTACTAAGTAAAGATCACCTTCACGCTCTGCAAAATAAACATCCGCAATTTCAGAAGCGAGTTCTTTTGAGGTTATCTTTTGTAAGTCCTGCTCAACCTCTGCTATTGTTTGAAACTGTTTAACTTTACCCTCTTCATCTGTATCCTGAATAATATGATTGATAAGTTCGTTAGATAAATTCTCAACTTCTGGTTTTTCAACTGAATCCGTCTTTGCTTCTGCTTTATTCTCAAGAGTAGAAACCACGATTTCTGAATGATCAGCAGCAACTTTTGATAGTTCTCCGCCACAACCCGAAGTGAAAGTTAGTGCACCTACAAACATTAATAAACCTATGTATTTTTTCATGTCACTCATCCTTTAAGTATAGTAGAATTTCTTTATATTGATTTCATACCTCATCCTATTAGGTGTCAAACAAACTAGAGATATATTAAGTCTTTTTTACCATAGCAATGAAAGGATTTTTGCTATTTTCTTTTGGATACACTACTTATACGAAAAGACATAGCAGAATGTTTCGATTTTTCTTAATTTATTTCGGGAGAGGGGTGATTTATTGGGAGAATTATGGAAGATTCGATTTAATAATTATCTGCGGCATCGACTTAAGTATTTGTCTTACATCATGCAAGGCGGATTTTTGATCGCTTTATTGCTAAGCGGAGCAATAGGAATTGTTTATTATCAACGTTTAATCGATGTTATACCTGAGCCATTTCCACTCCTATTTGCGATCGCCCTCATCATGAGCGTAGTACTAAGTATTCTTGAAGGAAAGTTCTTTCTCTTTCAAGCGGATCGCGTCTTTTTAATCGCATGTGAAGATCGTATGAGGCAATACATTAAATATACTTTCTTCTATTCTTTGATTCGTTCACTGCCGATAATTTTAATCGTTAGTTTAGTAAGTGCTCCTGCCCTCATTCATTTAGAAATTCCTTTGGAATTACTAACATGGATTTATGTCATGATACTCTTGCTCTTTATATTGTCTTTTTTTACGATCATACGATCTTACTTCACGAAGAAAAAATGGCTGCGTCTTTACCTTTTCATTAGCAATTTCACTATTCTTTCCTTCACCATGAAAGGATATGTTTTTATTGGTGCCTTATTCCTTATGTTTCCCATTACATACCTTTACTTACTATTTCGTCAAAACTCGATGCTTCAGTGGGAAAGATTGATTGAACTTGAATCATCACAAACTGCTCGGTTTGAGCAATTCGCAAACCAATTCGTCGATGTGCCTTCTTTACAGAATAAAGTGAAGGCAAGAAAGTATTTGAACTGGATTATTCAATTGATACCAGTGTCTAACGCACAGACCTTTCTATTGATTAGGATTTTCTTTCGTAAAGGAAACTACACATGGGTGTATATCAGATTAATTGGACTCGGAGCATTGATTCTCTATTATCTAAGAGGAGAGTACACATCGTACATAATGGTCCCAATCCTTTTATGGGTCACTCAAAACCAGCTTTTAGCAATCAAAAAAGAACAAATGAGAGACTCGTTTCTTGTTATTCTCCGTAACGATTATCCACTGAGAAACATGATTTTATCGTTATTAGTTATACAATCCATTTTATTTAGTATTGTTCAGCTTCCTTCTTTACAGCATAGTTTTTGTGTTTTAATAGAAGGACTTTTGATTTCATTTTTTTTAGAACATAAAAAACAGAGAAATACATAAAGAAAAGAGGCTGGGACATAAATAGCCTAAATTACTGAAAAAAAGGTCCCGTTCATCGGTTTTTGATGAACGGGACCTTTTTTGGCGTGTTTGTTCCTATTCTTTTTAGCTTTGTCGGTAATCATGGCGGTGTACTTTCTCAAGTTCACCGCCATGAGCGCAAAGCCTAATTCATTTTTGACTTTTTCTTTGCCCCTAACGGACATTCGAGTAAAACCCAAATTAGCCTTCAGAAATCCAAAAACTGGTTCTACGTCAATTTTCCGTTGACCGTAGATTTTTCCCGTTTTTTCTTCTGAAAGCAGTTCTCGAATGATTTTCTTTTGCTCTTCCCATTGGGCATTATAATAGATCTTGCGATTGTTCCCTTCCTGCGCTTTGGTACACTGCGAACGAAGAGGACAATCTGAACAGTCATCACATTCATAAACCCTGAATTCCCGTGTGAAACCTCCACGATCGGTTCGATGAGAGAGGTGACGGAACATCAACTGTTGTCCGTTCGGACATATGAACGAATCCCTTTCCTCGTTGTAGGCCCAGTTGGCTGTGTTGAATTCATTCTGCTTGAAACGCTTCTTTTTCTCGGTGCGATAGGTACTGTATGTTATCAGTGGCTTGCGCTCACGATTCTTCAAAACATCCTTATAATTTTCTTCGCTTCCATAACCGGCATCGGCGACGATATAGTCAGGGAGTGTAAAAAAGTCGTTCTCGATATGGTCGAGAAAGGGACGTAATGTACGTGTATCCGTCGGGTTTGGAAAGATATCGTAAGCGAGCGTATATTGTCCTTCTGTCGCAATTTGGAGATTGTAACCAGCTTTTAATTGACCGTTTTTCATGTGATCTTCTTTCATGCGCATGAAAGTGGCATCGTGATCAGTCTTCGAATAACTGTTGCGTTCTTCGAAAATGGCCATGTCGGTCTCGTATTTCTGTTTGCGCCCTACGATATCTTTCAACTGCTTGAGGGATTGCTTCGGCCCTTTTCGCTCGGACCGAAGTTTTTTTCGCTCGTTTACCTCTTCACTGGCGTCAATCTTCTCACTCAATTCCTCCACCTTATCTTCCAGCTTTTCTTCGATTTTTAAAAGCTCTTCAATGGAGAGTTGTTCCGGATTTTCTCGCTTGATCTCAGGAATAATTTCGTTTTCAACCAACTCATCATACATTTGGTTCGATTTTTCGATCAGACTGGCACTATACCTTTCAACAGACTTGCGCCAAACAAACGTAAATTTATTGGCGTTCGCCTCAATTTTGGTTCCATCAATAAAAATCGCTTCCTGATCAATCGCCTCTTCTTTAACCAAATGACATCGAAACTGAACGAAGCACTCGCGAAGAAGCTCCATAGCTTCGGGATGGACACGGAAGCGATTGATCGTACGGTAACTCGGTTCATAACCTTGAGACAACCACATCATGCGAACGCTATCGTAAAGAAGGGCTTCAATCTTTCTTCCTGAAAAAACCGATTGCGTGTACGCACATAGAATCACTTTCATCATCATACGTGGATGATAAGAGGGACATCCTGTATCGCGTAAAAAACGTGAGAAAGCTTCATCTGGAATCTGTTCGACCAGGTCGTGAACGGCATAGGCAATATCATTTTCTTGAAGTTTCATTCCTAAATCCATAGGTAAAATCACTTGATTCATGTTATACTCTTTAAACATAAGGGCACCTCCGATGGTTATTGTGTGGTAACTTTAATTTTATCAGATGGTGTCCTTATTTTCTTATTAAAATGAGATGAAAAACATAAAAAGAGTGGCCCGCGAACAACTACGTTGTTCGCGGGCCACTCTTTTTTTAATTTACCGGGTTTTGTCCCAGCCTCTTCTCTTTATGATTTAGCAACAATAAGGATTGTAGTTTGCTCCGCCTACATAACCTGGTCCAGGACCACAACCGCCGCCCATTGCGCCAGCTCCAACAATAATTAGTAAAATAAACAGAACAACAATTAACGCAAAACCTTTACCATATCCTCCGCTCATCTTTATCCCCCTCGTTAAAATTCATTCACTACACTATTACTTTATGTAGTTGATTCCATTTAGGAAGGGCATGAGCGGAGTTCATGGAGAAAAACTAGTTGTTCATCCTCAATTTCTTGTATTGTGGTTTAGAGCTGATAATACGCCCATTTGATCAATTTGTTGCTTTGTATGAGGTGTGCCTAGTCGATGGATCATCTTATATAATTCATAAATTGATTCATCCGTCCAATCTCGATGACGGTCTACTTCACTTTCATCATAATGATTCAGTGAAAAGAAATCATTTTGTTGCACATATTTCTGAGAGCGCAACTTCTCAATTACACGTTCCATTTCCATTTTCTCTTCTTGACTTGCTCTAATTTCAAAGGCATTCATTTGAGTGCCAACATTTGTCTCATGAAGCTCACCTTTAGGTGTTACAAAATACGTCTCACGTACCATTGCTTCTCACCTCCATGAAAATTTAAACAGGACTTTCTTCTAAATGACGATACCCTTTGTATTCATGTTGAGCAGCATCAATGGTTTTCTCAACAGTATCAAGCCTAGAGCGAAATGATCCAACGTCACGTCCCTGTTTCTTTGCTTCTTCAACTCGCGCATCATAGTTGGTTGCTTCGGTCGCTTCTGACTCCACATGAAATTGTTTTTTATCATGATCCACTACAACTTGAATAAATTTTTCCATTGATTTTTCCTCCTCTTTATCCTATCCTGCTTGTCACTTTACCCTTTTCGGATAAATATTAATCTTTTCCTTAAAAACGAAAACACCTAAATTTATGTTAAAATGAAGGGATGAATCCATAAGAATAGTTCAGGTGATGATCATGAATTTTACTACAACACCGCATCAAGCAGTGACTGAATTGGACCTATCTGCTCCTTTAACACCCCACTCGTCTCTCAGACCATTGGAAGATAAAGCAGAGCAGGCTTTTTTTCATGCTTTAGAGGAAAAAGGTATACGTCTGAATGAACCTCAAACAAAAGCAGTAAAGCATACTGAAGGCCCTCTTTTGACAATTGCCGGAGCCGGAAGTGGAAAAACATCTGTTTTAACAGCACGAACAGCTTTTCTAATGACAGTAAAGGAAAAAGATCCTTCTAGTATTCTACTCATTACTTTCACTCGAAAGGCATCTGAAGAAATGCGACAGCGTATCAGTCACTTACCAGGTGTCTCTTCTCAAGACTCCGGAAGATTAACAGCAGGAACATTTCATTCTATCTTCTTGAAATTATTAAGGAGTCTCGGTTATAACCAAAAAATATTGAATAGTGATCGTCACAAACAAATTATAATGAAGAATATTCTAAAAAAAATGAAGAGTCCTGAAGCATCTTTACCAGAGATTATGCTTTCATCAATATCTGCCTGCAAAGTTAAAATGATGGGGCCTGCAGATATCCCTGACAGTAAAGAAACAGAAGAATTAAAGAAAGCCTACTCTGAATATGAAGAGTGGAAAACGGCTAATGGCTATATTGACTTTGATGACATTCTTGTCTATATGTATCGAGAATTCAATCAAAATCCCGCTCTACTTCAAAAAATGCAAAATCGATTTCAATATATTTTAGTAGATGAATTCCAGGATACGAATCCAATTCAATATGAATTAATTAAACAAATTGCAGCTCCTCAAAACAACTTATTTGTAGTGGGTGACGATGATCAAGTTATCTATTCTTTTAATGGTGCAAATAGCTCAATCATTTTAGAGTTCGATCGTGCTTATCCCGAGGCATCCGTCGTAACGCTGGATACAAACTATAGATCAGCTCCACCCATTGTTGGACTCGGAAACCATGTAATTAAGCACAATACGTATCGAAGAACGAAAACGATGAACGCTACAGACAAAGACGGAAAGCAACCATACTATCTTCGCCCTGCTACAACAGAAGACGAAGCAGGTTATGTCCTCCGTCATATTCGAGAAAAGAAGCGAGAGTGGAAAGACATTGCCATTCTTACAAGAACTTATACGAATGCTCGAGCCATTTTCGAGCAGTTGATTGAACAGGACATCCCTTTCAACGCACAGGGAATGAAACAGGTCTTTTACGAGCAATCGATTATTAAAGGAATGATGGAGCACCTTCGCCTCGCATACGAGCACCAAAATCTTGATGCGACAGCCGCCATACTCCCATCCCTTTTTATTAATCAAGAATCAGGTATGCGCCACATTGAGATGGAAAATTTTGTTGATCCAGTTGAATTTCCTTTGTTACATTTAAAATCCTGGAAAACACTACGTGATTTTCAAAAAAAATCGATAGATCGACGTGTCCGCCTTGTTCAAGAAGCTAAACGTCATCGACCCCAGAAAGCCATTCAATTGTTACGAGATGACTATATGAAACATCTGGACAGCGCAAATGACGAAGCATTAACTGTGCATAAGACTACTCTTAAAGAAATGATGGACGAGCTTGAGTTCTCGAGCTCACGATTTGAAACCATCCCAGAGTTCCTTGCCTACGTCGATCGAATCATACAACGATTCAATGAGCATAAACAAAAAGCTAGCGCCTCTAACGCGCTTTCACTACTATCCATTCATCAGGCTAAAGGGCTTGAATTCCCTGTGGTTTACGTCATTGGTGCTTCAGAAACGATTCTACCGCACGTTTCTGCGCTCAATACGATGAAAGACAAAGAAGCCTCTCATAAGCAGCTCTATATGAAAAATCCGACTGCTGACCTTGAGGAAGAACGTCGCCTTTGTTACGTTGCCATTACACGTGCAAAGGAAGAGCTCTATATTTGCTCCCCTGAGAAACACCTTGGTAAACAAACACCCGTCTCTCGTTTCTTAACGGATGCCTTCAAGAAGAAAATTCAACAAGAAGGTAAAACGGTGAAAGCATGGGTTTGCAGTAGTGAATTTTGCAAAGGATGGATGAAAATAGAGGATAAGAAACAACCTGATCAAAAGCAATGCCCCTTATGTGATAAGCCAATGATCATTTCGCAAAAGCCTGTTCAAAAAGACTGAACTATGTCACTGTGTTAAGCTTTGTTGCGCTTTGATTACAAATTATTTAAGAGAAGTTTAACTTCAATAATTCGCTCTCCAAACGTGCTATAGTAGAAAAAAACGCGCAACAGGAGGGCTCCGATGAGCAGCATTCGTTACGAAACCATCTTTCAGAAGCAGCTTGGAAACGGTACGATTATCGGTATTATGGATTACCTTGAAGGCAAGCTGATCAGACTGAACTTAAATGATGAGGAGCCGGACTTACTTAACCCGGAGCTAAAAGAATTTTTCCAGCAAGAGCGGATGAAGGTACATCCTAAACAATAGTTACCCACTCAGAAACAAATGTTTAAATAAACGAAGAAGCCTCCAAATAAAGGAAGGCTTCTTTTTATTTTTCAAGCATAAAAACCCAGATAACTGGAACGCTATTCATAAATCGCTTTGTAACTTGAAGTATTTTCTTCTGAAAGTAGTCATTTATAACTATTTATTTCAAAAAAAGGTTTGATATAAAAAATGAATAGGGTATATCAATAGTAGCAAAGGACATTGCTATATTAGAGGAGGAAGTCATTATGTTAAAACAAGTTCTCGTTATTATCGGTATTGTTGTTGTAGTAGCATTTGTTGTCAGCGCATTATTCTAGAAGGCAGCAAAAATATAGTTATGTATGAACTAAATTGACTTTATCAAGGAGGAATAGCAATGGTACGTACAATCCTTATGATCATTGGCGCGGTTGCTGTGATTGCAGCTATCATTTCATTTATTTAATATTGTAAAATTGAGCAATTGAAATTTATTAATTCATCATAAATAAAACAGTCGAGCCATTACGGTTCGACTGTTTTTTATCGTCTATTAATCATTCTTCTTCATGTTTTTTTTGGCTTCATCAACTTTGGACTTTGGAATGTATATAAAGATTGCCTTTTTGTTATTATTCATACAAATCTCCTTCAGAGTTGATTTATTGTTACCCTCATTCATTCTACTCGATAAAGGCACGTATAAGCAATCATCACTTACAAAACATTTGAAAACAATGCCTTAGTACTAAATTTTCTGTGAATAAAAAATTGATTAGGAGTATTTGCATTCAAACTGTCAAGAAATCGATAAAACTTCAACTTCTATTGTAGGACTAGTATTGATATACTATTTGTAAACTGCCTGTAACTGTTTATGTGAAGCAGATCACATCAGATAATGATGAAGGAGTGAAATACATTGTTGAAACAACCATTGAAACTATTCCGAGGCGTCGGCTACGCAGAAGGAATATCATTTTTATTATTATTAGGAATCGCGATGCCCCTTAAATATATGATGGATATCCCTATGGCCGTAACGATTGTTGGAGCGTTACATGGCGGACTGTTTGTTCTCTATCTTGCCGTAATTCTATATGTCACAATCGTTAAGCGCTGGTCTTTCATTAAAGCCGCGCTCGCAGTTGTCTCCTCCGTTATCCCATTCGGACCGTTTATATTCGATGCGCGAATCGCAAAAAATTCTGAAGTATAAAAACAAGGCAGGACCTTTAGAAGGTTCTGCCTTTTGTTATCTTTTCCCTAGCTATGTTAATAAACTTCTTTAGAAACCGTCACTCTCTCAAGTTCTTTCCAGTTTATTTCGTATCCGATCCCATTCTCTTTAGAAACAGTAATCAAACCGTTCTCCACTTCCACTTCAGGTTCAATAATGTCTTTTTCCCAGTACCGTGCTGATGCAGAGACATCTCCTGGTATTGTGAAATTAGCCAAACTAGAAAGCGCGATATTATGCGCCCTTCCTATTCCGGACTCTAACATGCCACCACACCAAACAGGTATCCCCCTTTCACTACATAAATCATGGATCCTCTTACTAACGGATAACCCTCCAACACGTCCGGGTTTAATATTAATAATCTTACAGCTATTTAAATCGAGCGCTCGACGGGCATCATCATAAGAATGTATACTTTCATCCAAACAGACCGGTGTTTCAATCTCTTTTTGTAAAATCGCATGATCTACGATATCGTCAGCTGCTAGAGGTTGTTCAATCATCAGCAAATGAAATGGATCAAGTGCTTTTAAACGATCGATGTCTTGCAGAGAATATGCTGAGTTCGCATCTGCCATTAACGATAAGTTTGGATAAGAATGACGTATTGCTTCTAGAATCGAAATATCCTGCGAAGGTTTGATCTTCACTTTAATTCGTTCATATCCCTCATCAACTCTTCTATGGATTTCTTCTAGCATAACTGAAGGATCCGAAGCGCCTACGGCAACTCCTGCCTTAATCTTCTGTGAAGAACCACCTAATGCTCTTGAGAGGCTAATTCCTTCTCTTTTAGCATATAAGTCCCAGATCGCACCCTCAATCGCAGATTTAGCCATTGGATTTCTTCGAATGCCCGCTAATATTCCTTCCACATCGGACGGATGAGCAATCAGTTGGTTTTTGAGTTTAGGAATGATGAAGTCTCTTAGCATATGCCAGGAAGTTTGAAGCGTCTCTTCTGTATACCAGGGCGACGTAAAGGCAACTCCTTCTCCAAAACCTACTTCCCCTTCAGAATCTCTTACTTCGACGATAATTAAATCTCGAGCAGTGACTGTTTCCAAACTGTTACTAAAAGGGGATTTTAGGTTCATTCGAATATGACGTAGAGTAACACTCTCCAGTTGCATCATATCGTATCACTCATATCTACTAATAAATTTCGCTGTAGCTTATTTGCCCCATTCCTAGGAAGGCTATCCACATAAGTAATCGTTCTAGGTAGCTTGTAACGCGCAAGACGTTCTGAAAGATAATCGAGCAGCTGCTGTTCCGTCAAAGAGCGATTCTTACTAACAACAAATGCTGCAGGTACTTCTCCCCATTGCTCATCTTTAACCCCAGTTACGCCTGCATCCTCCACATCTACATGCTCAAGGATCGCCGCTTCAATTTCTGCGGGATACACATTTTCACCACCAGATATAATAAGGTCTTTCCTTCGATCCAATACAAAGAGAAAGCCATCTTCATCCAGATAACCAATATCGCCTGTATGAAGCCACCCGTCTTCAAATGCAGCTCTTGTTGCATCATCCCTTCGCCAATACCCCTTTGTAATCGTAGGTCCTTTCACGAGAATCTCTCCATGCTCTAAAGCAGAAAGGGATTTATGATCAAGACTAATCATAATCTCTGATGGGAAAAGCGCCTTTCCAGCTGACCCCTGTTTATCTAGCATATATTCAGGTGAAAGCGTCACAATTTGAGAGGCAGTTTCCGTCATACCAAATGTCTGGAAGACAGGAATATGCTTCTCCTCGCAAGTAGAAAGAAGCGGGTATGGAGCTGGACCACCTCCAAGAAGCATGCAGCGAAATGTTTCGGGGTAATGATCGGTTCCAAGGTCATCGAGCATTTTTTTCAGCATAGCGCTTACTACCGATACAATTGTAATTCGTTCTTTTTGAATCGATTGATTAACGACACGCGGTTCAAACCGTTGTTGAATAACCATTGTGATTCCGTAAATAACACTTCGCAATAGAATAGAAAGTCCACTCATATGGAACATTGGAACCGCACACAGCCAGCGATCATTCATATCTAAACCAAGATTAAGACTGGAACCGATCGCACTCCACCAATGGTTACCATATGAAAGCATAACACCCTTAGGTTTTCCAGTTGTGCCAGAAGTGTACATAATCGTATGAAGCTGATGTAACTCAATAGTTGTTTGTAACTCTTCTAACTGATAAGCACCTGGGTGAACATCTTCCCAGATGATTATATTTACCGGACTTTGTATTGCATCACTAGCTTTCTTCTCAAGTGAATTGTCAGTGATCACATAGGAAATCTCAGCATCGTTCATTTGGAAAGATAGCTCTGGTCCTGTTAATCGATGATTCAATGGAACAATGACAGCCCCAATGTACATCAGAGTATGTAAACAAACGGCAGCGTCTAATCCATTCTCCATATAAAAACCAACATGCTTTCCTTTTTCGATCCCTTTTGCTTTTAGAGCATTTGCCATCTTAACTGCCTTTACTTGTAACTGTTTATAAGTTAACTGTTTGCCATTATCGATAAGCGCCACTCGCTCAGGCGTCATAGAAGCACGTTTATGTAGCCAATTTGGCATCGTATCCATCTTTAACATCCTTTCTTTCATTACCATAGACTATTTGAAAAAAACAGCTTGATGGGAATCCATCAAGCTGTTTCAAGCAATCGATTTAAGGAAAACGTGGGAACTGTTTAAAGTCCGGTTTGCGTTTTTCTTTAAATGAATCGCGTCCTTCTTTTGCTTCGTCAGTTGTGTAATAAAGAAGCGTTGCGTCTCCACCCATTTGCTGGAGTCCTGCAAGACCGTCTGTATCGGCGTTAAGAGAAGCTTTAAGGAAGCGTAGGGCTGTTGGTGACTTATCAAGCATTTCCTGTGCCCACTGTACTGTTTCAGCTTCAAGCTGATCAAGTGGAACAACCGTATTAACAAGTCCCATATCAAGTGCTTCTTGTGCATTGTATTGACGACATAGGTACCAGATTTCACGAGCTTTCTTATGACCTACGATACGAGCAAGGTATCCTGCACCGTATCCAGCATCAAAGCTACCAACTTTAGGGCCAGTCTGACCAAAAATAGCATTATCTGCAGCAATTGTCAGGTCACATACCACGTGAAGGACGTGTCCTCCTCCAATCGCATAACCTGATACCATTGCAACAACCGGCTTAGGGATAACACGAATGAGGCGTTGAAGATCCAAGACATTTAGACGAGGAATCTCATCATCACCTACATAACCACCATGACCACGAACACTTTGGTCACCGCCAGAACAGAAAGCTTTGTCTCCAGCTCCTGCTAGAACAATAACACCAATATCTGAATTGTCTCTCGCAAATGAAAAAGCGGTAATTAATTCGTTAACCGTTCTTGGCGTAAATGCATTGCGCACCTCTGGACGGTTGATTGTAATCTTAGCAATACCATCATACGTTTCGTAAAGAATATCTTCAAATTCTCGTTCAGTCTTCCATTGAATCATTTAGAAATTCTCCTTCCTTATGTAACAAAATTTACAGATTAGAATCTGCATGCTTTTTTAGAAAAGCTACTACCATTTTATCAAAGATTTCAGGTTCTTCTACATGAATTGTATGCCCTGCGCCAATAATTTGCACAAAATCAGCCTGAGGAATCTTTTTTTTCATCTGTTTCCCAATTGAAATGAACTTCTGATCGTACTCCCCAACTATTAGAAGGACTGGAAAGGTTATCTTCTCTAACACACTCCAATAGGAAGCCTGTGCCCCCGTTCCCATTCCAATTAGACTATTTGTTAGTCCTATTTCAGTATTGCTCAAACGCTGCTTTCTTATTTCACTTTGAATACTTGGTGAAAGTTTCTTCTGCGAAGAAAATAACGGAAGAGATTCCCAGAAGGTTACGAAATCTTCAATACCTTCCTTCTGAATTCGCCTGGCAAGTGCATGGTCTTTCTGCACTCGTTCTCTTCTTTGATCTTCCGTAGAAAGCCCAGGTGAACTGCTTTCCAGAATAAGCGTTTTAATGAGCGAAGGGTACTGGACAGCAAATGACAAAGCAAAACGTCCACCCATGGAATAGCCAAGCAAATGGAGTTGATCGATCCCAAGTGAATTTAATAGTTGTTTCAAGTAACTCCCCATAGATTCCATAGTATATTGAGAAGCATCATTCGGTTTCGCACTTTCGCCGTGACCGATAAGATCGATTGCAATCACTTTATATAGCCTGGACCATCTTTTCATAAAAGAAGACCAGTTCTCACTCGATCCTGTGAATCCATGCAATAATAGAAGAGGTTCTCCTTCTCCTGCGATTTCGACATGAAAAGGTTGTCCACCAACGGTATAAATCATGATTTAAAACTCTCCTGCAGGACTATTGCTGTTCCCTTCGAAACCTTCGCGAACATCTCTCGATGAAGCCTAAGATTGGCATCACGATCAGTTGGAACTTCAATTATGCTTAGCCCATGGTGATTCTGACTTTTCTCATACGCATAACTAAACTCTTCCCAATTCCATACGCGTTCAAAACTTGCCTCATATAATGCGGCAGCATGTTCATAATTTAGTCCATGTGGTGTGCCAAAGAGTTTCTCAAAGTGCTTCTCCTGCTTGCGCTGAGGTAGAAATGAGAAAATCCCTCCGCCATCATTGTTAACCACAATAACCGTCATATTGATCTCATATAGCTTAGCTAGAAGCAGACCATTCATATCATGGTAGAAAGAAAGGTCACCAATCACCAGCACGCTAGAAGAATAGGCTGTACTTGCTCCAAGAGCTGTTGAAATAATACCGTCAATACCATTCGCTCCTCGATTCCCCATTACAGTAGGTCGAGAATTCTCTGGCAAGAAAAAGTTCTCCATATCGCGAATAGGCATGCTATTCCCTACAAACAGGAGATCATTCGCACTCATCAGTTTCCCTAATTCTCTAAACACATGGCCCTCAAATAGCTCGTCAGTTCCTAAATCTTCATGAAGTAAGGTGAGAGTCGTTTGGTTAATGGCCTTCCATTTGTGTAACCACCGCTTCTCAGTAGAGTTGTTGCTTTGCACAGCAGGAAGAAGACTGTTTACAAACGATACAGAGGAAACTGTAAGCATGTCAGAACTATAAAGAGTAGGGTCTCTCCATCCTCTCTCATCCACAACTATATGAATAGGGCTTGCTACACTCTTCATAAAGAGCATATAAGCTTTTGAAACTGGCATCGCCCCAAATCTAATCACTACTTCAGGGTATAGCTCTGAATCCACCTCGCCCCTAAGAAAGGCGTCATACCCTTCTACAAGATTAGGAGAATCAATATGCCGACATTTTGAAAGTGGATCTGCTAAAACCGGATAACCTAATTCCTCAGCAAGAGCAAATAGCGGTTCAGCTAATTCGTCGTTATCCTGAGGTCCGACCACAATAATACCTTTCTTGCCAGCTAATTTGTTTGCATAATCTGTGACTGCATCTTCGTTTAAAACACGTATGTGATCTGCCGCATTTACCCACGGCTCATAATTCTCCCTACCATCTGAAAAAAGACCTGAATAGGATAGATCTGGTATCAAGGGATCTCTAAATGGGAAATTAAGATGCACAGGTCCAGCAGGGAGACCGGAAGAAACGGCTGTCGCTCTAGAAGCCGCAGTTCTGATATACCGATTTAAATCTGAAGAGGAAGAAGGCATCGCCATTTCCATAAACCACTTCACATAGTCCCCATATAGCTTGATTTGATCAATCGCCTGTGGAGCTCCATTATCACGAAGCTCATGCGGGCGATCGCCAGTCAAAACAATCAACGGTATATTGGATTGTGCAGCCTCAATAACAGCAGGATAGTAATTAGCGCCAGCCGTACCTGAAGAACATAGAAGTGCGACAGGTTCCTTATGCGATTTGGCCATGCCAAGCGCAAAAAAACCAGCAGATCGCTCATCGATGTGCACCCAGACGTTTAGTAACGGGTGTTCAGCCATGACCATTGCGAGCGGGGTAGAACGCGATCCTGGACTAATAACAGCATGTTTAACACCTGAACGTACAAGCTCATCAACAAATGACCCTACGTAACTTGCTAGTATTTCCTGGTCAGTCATATTTCTTACCTCCAAGAGCTGTTAGCATTGGTTTAAACTTCATTTTGGTTTCTTCATATTCACTATCAGGGTCAGAATCTCCAACTATACCGCACCCAGCGTATAGCGTTGCTTCTTCTCCTTTAAGTAAACCAGAGCGTATAGCTACAGCAAATTCTCCATTTCCCTGATAATCAACCCAACCAACAGGTCCTGCATACCAACCTCGATCAAGCTTCTCTATTCGCTTAATTTCATTTACGGCTTCCTTTTGAGGATAACCGCCAAGCGCAGGGGTAGGATGAAGCCGTTCAACCATACGAAAAAGGCTTGTCTCTCTACCAGCCCTTGCTACAACAGGAGTAAATAAATGTTGAATATGAGGCGTTTTAAGAATTTCCGGCCTTGACGGTACCTGAACAAATTCACACTCCTCTTCCATAGCTGATCGAATCATTTGAACGACAAGATCATGCTCAATTCGATTCTTTTGATCATGAAGAAGTGCTTGTCCAAGTTCATCATCCATTTCCTTCGATTCACCTCGTTGAATAGAGCCCGCAAGACAAGTCGAATACACTTGTTGTCCATCTCTTTTGACTAACCGTTCAGGTGAAGCTCCAAGAAAGCATTTGTCTCCATATTCAAACGCGAAAACATAGCTATCACTTTGTTGTTTTTTTAAATTTGTCAGTGTTTGGGTTGATGAAAAGTTTTGAGTCGACTGGAGCTTAATTTCTCTCGCTAAAACGACTTTATCAAGATGGCCATTTCTAATATTAGCAGCAGCACTTCTGACCGTTTCTTTCCATTCCTGAGGTCGTATTTCTTCTATTGAAATAGCATCGACATCTGCATAGGCATGAGACGTAAGCTTCTCAAAAAGACGATCATGCTTATCTAAAAGCGCTTCAGATATAACTTCCACATTATCTCCTGCGCTAACAATTGCGTTGAGTGTGAGCCAAGCATGGTTTCCAGCTGAAGTTAACATTAATTCTGGAAGAACCATCCCGCCTTTAGGAAAGGAATCCCATTCACCGCTATCTGGGGCAGTTGGATCGAATGAAAACCCACCTAACAGAACCGGTCCAACACCTGGCCTTGAAGGAGCCCCCTCTATGATCGCTTGTTCTAAAAAAGTTTGCCAATCACTTTCAATTGAACGAAAACGATCGATTTGAGCCTCAAATTGCTTCACACAACCCTGGCCCACTATTGTCGTGTCATTCTCAGGGTCCGACCAGAATGTTCGATCATTCTCGTTAGTAAACGAACCTGCAGCATAAAAGGAGAGGGGATCGACAGCAGCTACTGATAGCACCTGACTAACAAGCACGGACGTTCCCCGCTTTTCTGCCTTACTTACACCTTGATGAAGCAGGCTAAATAATTCTTGATGTTGTATTGTAGACACCGTCTTCTCCCCCCAACTTTCTGTCCATGCAAAAGCAGACCGAGTTAGCCTCGGCCACAGTTAATTAAAGGATACACCTGTCTGGCTAAGACTGTCAACGAAGCTGTTTAACCGTATGAATGGTTCTTATGTATAGATTCCCCATCTCATAGAAAAAAACCATTTTAATGTTCCGCAAGTGCCCTTAGCAAAAAAAATAGTGAGCATACACTGATAAAAGTAGACGCTGCTTTGCAGTCGTTTATAAACTAATGCATAAGGGAGGGTCTATATTGTCCAGACACTATTACCATGGGGTTTGTCGTCAACACATAGGACAATGTGTTGAAATCAAGTGTCATGACGGTCAATTGCATAGAGGTCACGTTGAAGAAGTTGATAATGAATTTGTTTATATCCGCCCTTTAAATCGCAATTGTGACGGACCACAACATCCCGAAGGACCAGGCATGTTTTTCTTCGGAGCACTTGCAGGAGGTTTTCTTGGCGGTCTTTTAGGAGTAGGACTAGGAAGTATTGCGTTCTTCAGACCATACCCATATCCTTACCCATATTATTAATCATTCAAAAACGATCCTTCGAACGAAGGATCGTTTTTGAATGGAAGAATAACTACTTTTACCCACCTCAAACTTAGAATAACCTTCATTTCTCTTTCGTTTGAAGGGAAATTCGCTACTTTCCTCTATTGACAGAGACTTCTTGATATTGACAAAAGGATTGACACCCCTTATCCATTTTTTTAAACTATAATGGTCACAAGGGGAATTTATAAGAAGTTTATTACTAAAGGGAGAGACACAATTATATGGAAGAGCGTATGAATAACAGCAACGATAAGCTGAACAAAGTCACGCCTTCAAAACCAACATGGCAGGTATGGTGGCGTTTACTCAGGCCGCATACATTAACTGCTTCCTTCGTCCCGGTTTTTCTGGGCACAATGCTTGCCCTTCAAAGTCATACATTACATTTTGGATTGTTTATGGCGATGATGATCGCATCTATTCTTATTCAATCTGCAACAAACATGTTTAATGAATACTATGATTTCAAAAGGGGTCTCGATCACGCTGGGAGTGTAGGAATTGGGGGCGCTATCGTACGAGATGGTGTTAGTGCAAGAACAGTATTAAACCTTGCTTTTATTTTCTTCGGCATTGCGATTCTTTTAGGTGTTTATATCTGTGTCCTTACAACATGGTGGATTGCGGTTATTGGAACAATCTGCATGGCAGCAGGGTACTTTTACACTGGCGGTCCGTATCCAATCGCCTACACACCATTTGGTGAAATTGCTGCTGGTGTATTTATGGGACTAATACTTGTATTACTTTCTTTCTTTATTCAAACAGGTGTGATTACGTTTGAAAGCATTCTCGTTTCGATTCCTATATCCATTCTAGTTGGCGGTATCCTCATGGCGAATAATATTCGTGACTTAGAAGGCGACAAAGAAAAAGGACGTAAAACACTTGCGATTCTTCTCGGACATGATAAGGCTGTAACATTTTTAGAAGGTATGTTTATCGTATCCTACCTCTGGGTGGTTGGACTTATTATTACAATTGATTCATCTTTATGGCTTTTGTTGATAATATTAAGCATCCCTAAAGCATTTAAAGCCATCCGCTTATTTGAAGGAAAAACAAAAGCAGCTCACATGATGCCTGCTATGCAAGCAACTGCTCAAATGCATACACAATTCGGACTGTTAATGGCCATTGGTTTATTATTAGCCTATTTCATTTAACACGATGAGAAAGTCAGAGATCCATTTGGTCTCTGACTTTTTTATATTTATGAACCACTCCCTCACCTTTGCATAAATTCGTGAAAATAATCCTCTATTCTCTGAATGAAAGTAAAAAGGAGTTTATTTAGAAATGCTACAGCCTATCGATCGCTAACTTTTCTCTTTTTCTCACGTTAGCCTCGTGTATACTGTAAATAAGTACATAAAAATGGGGGTAATACGATGGAATTTGCAAATACAATGTTAGAGGCACTCGGCATTAAAGCCATTACATTAACACCTGAAAAAGTTGTTCTCGAAATGCCAGTTGGACCAAGCACTCATCAACCACTTGGCTTTCTTCACGGTGGCGCATCAGTAGCCCTAGCAGAATCAGCAGCCAGCATAGGCGGCACACTTAATCTAGATTCAGAAAACGAAGCAACTTTTGGGATGGAGATCAACGCTAATCACCTCCGAAGCAAAAAAGACGGCGTCGTCCGAGCCATCGCCGAACCAATCCACATCGGCAAAAGAACAATGGTGTGGGAAATCAACATCGTAGACGAACAAGAAGAACTAATCTGCATATCCCGCTGCACCCTAGCCGTTAAAAGGTATTAAGAAAAGCGAAGCGGGCCTGCCTAAATCCGCAGGATGTTGGAGCCCATGAGATTGAGACGCTTTTTGTCTCATTCGATTGGGCGAAACAGCCGAAGGATTTGGCCCGCGCAGCTAGACATGAAAAGCGAAGACGAGCGTTTAGAAACGGAGATATTGGAACGCTTGAACTAGAACACTCAAAGAAAAGCCCGTCATTAATGACGGGCTTTCTGTTCTATTTTTCTTTCACCAATTTCTCTATAATCTTCATGATAGGTGTCTGATATTGCATAATGACATTCATCGCAAACCAATCTTCGTCGTTCCCACGGGAAGAGCAATTCTTTCTCACAGTAAATACATCCGTGATTCAATTGGATCACCCCCCTTTTAGATTATGCCTAATATGGGCGTCTAAGACCTAAGTGGAACGGAAAGGAGAGTAACAAATGATACGAATAAGACTGCCTTTTCTTTTTATCATCGTATTTTTATCTGCATGCGCTACACTCACATCTGATACAGAAATAAAAGAAAACACAATTCCGGCAACAGTGGATCGAGTTGTTGATGGCGATACATTGAAAGTAACTCTTGAAGATCGAGAAGAAACAATTAGACTCCTTCTCGTTGACACTCCGGAAACAAAGCATCCCAGTAAACCTGTACAACCCTATGGACCTGAAGCCTCCCAGTTTGCTAAGAATCAACTAGAAGGAAAAGAAATTGGTGTCGAGATAGATGTTTCAGAACGCGACAAATACGGTCGACTGCTTGCTTACGTATGGATTGGCGATCAGATGTTTAATGAGATGCTCCTTGAAGAAGGACTAGCAAGAGTTGCTTATATTTATCAGCCAAACGTAAAGTACGTTGATACATTCCAAGAAATTCAGCGTAAGGCTCAAGAAGAAGGCAAAGGCATTTGGAGTATTGAAGATTACGTTCGCGAAGAAGGATTTAACGAATCCTTTGAAGCATCTGACTCCACATCTACTGACAAGGGATCTCAACAAGGTTGTGACATTAAAGGGAACATTAATTCTAAAGGAGATAAAATTTACCACGTTCCTGAAGGATCATATTACGAGATTACGAAAGCAGAAGAAATGTTTTGTAACACAGATGAAGCCGAACAAGCTGGATTCCGCCCCTCTCAACGATAGATGCAACTACTTATTACTCTCTTCAGACTGAAAGACGAGTGAGATAAAGAGTTCACTAAAATAAGCCAAAGATCGAGAATCAACAGTATACCTAACATATCTAATAGAAAAAGAATGGGGTTTGCACCCTCCAACATCAAAGCCGTAGCTTAAGCTACGGCTTTGATTCATTTCATCTACTGATATCTACTAAACAGCCTGCTCAACCTTTTTCCCTTGTTGAAGCTGATACATTTGGAAGTACCTTCCCTTTTGCTTCATCAATTGATCATGATCGCCTCGTTCAACGATTTCACCTTGGTGAAGAACAAGGATTTGGTCAGCCTCTCGAATTGTTGAGAGTCTGTGAGCAATGATAAATGTGGTACGACCCTTTTTTAAAATATCCAGCGCATTTTGAATAATCATTTCTGTTTCGGTATCAACATTCGAAGTCGCCTCATCAAGAATTAAGACAGCAGGGTCAAACGCTAGTGCCCTTGCAAAAGAGATCAGCTGTCTTTGCCCCGAAGAAAGCGTGCTTCCTTTTTCGATCACTGCCTCATCATACCCGTTAGGAAGAGATCGAAGCAGCTGCTCTGCTCCCACATCTTTTAAAGCCTTTTCAACTTTTTCTCTTGAGATCGAGGAATCATTAAGACTTACATTCGAAGCAATCGTTCCAGTGAACAAGAATGGATCCTGGAGCACGATCGCCATATGCTGTCTTAACTGCTGCTTTGGAATATCTTGAATATTTTGACCGTCGATAGAGATCGTTCCTTTTTGGTTATCGTAAAATCGGAATAATAAATTCATAATTGAACTTTTCCCTGAACCAGTATGCCCCACTAGGGCAACCGTCTGACCTTTTTTCGCTTCAAATGATAGTTCCTTTAACACATATTCTTCTGCTTTGTATGCAAACGAAACATGATCGAAAGTGACATTCCCATCATAACGAGGAAATTCACCATCTGATACATCTTCCCCCTTTTCATCAAGAAGCTCAAAAACTCTGTCCGCCGCTACTAAAGCCTGTTCTAAATTAGCTAGCTGGTTCACCATATTTGTAACGGGTTGAAATAAGCGATTCAAATAATCCACAAAAGCATAAAGAACACCGAGACTCACAATAGACCCAGCCGTTAATGAAGCTCCCCCAAAGTACCAAATCAATACTACAAATGAAATATTCCGTAGAATGTTCACAAGGTTATGTGACATTAAGGAATTCAAATTCAATAGCTTATTTTGATAAGTAAAATGGCTGTCATTCAGCTCTTCAAATTCCGCTTCAGTCTTCTCTTGACGTTTGAAAGCTCTTATTATCGACATGCCCTGAATGGATTCATTGATCATTCCGTTAATATCACTAATCCTTGTTCGAATGACCTTATTGAATTTCGACGCATATTTACGATAAACGAAGATCCAAATCAGAAGGAGTGGCACAATCGTTAATGTAATCAACGCAAGCTTTACATCAAGCAAGAATAAGGCGATAAATATCCCTGTCATATAAAAGATGCTTGTGAAGAACGTTGCGAGCACCGTCACATAAAGCTCTCTTATTGCCTCCGTATCATTCGTAATTCTTGCCACAACTTTACCGGCTGGTAAATTATCAAAATAGTTGATATGCAAACGCTGAATCTGGGAGTAAACATCCGTTCTCATTTTTTGAATAATACGGTTAGCAGAGGTTTGCAATAGAAGTCCCTGCCCATATTCAAAAAAGGATGCGAACAATAGAAGCCCAAAGTAGAGCGCTATTAACCAGACCATCGGTTCTATTTGCGGTTGATAAAAGGCAAGCAGTTCTTCATTGCTTATTTCTTTAGCTTGATAGGATTGTTGTTCCCCATCCTTTTGAATCGTGATAAGGTTGTCGTCAACCGACCGTTCTCCATCGTATGCGATCGCTTCATCAACGAAATAGTAGTCGCGACCTACCTGAAGAATCCTTACTTCCTCTCCTTTAAATTCATCGCTCCCAAAATGATCACTTCGTTTATACCAGTCCCCATCATATTTAACAGCTTCTTCTCCCTGATCTGTTTCATACCAGGGATACTCAATCCCCATAATATGGACATCAATCATACGTTTCGCAATGAAAGGCCCAGAGAGCTCTGCTGTAACAGCTACCATTAATAAGAGTAAAGCAATAAGAATATTTTTCTTAAAACCCAGTGCATACTTAACTAATCGCTTTCCTACCTGTCGATTCATTTACAGCACCTCCTTCAATGAATCCTCAAGCTGCTGTCTGTCAAATTGGTCACGATACCATCCCTTTTTAGAAAGAAGCTCTTTATGAGTTCCTTCCTCAATCACCTTGCCCTCATCAAGAACGATAATCCAATCAGCATGCTGAACACCCGACAAACGATGCGTGGCTATAAACGTCGTTTTCCCAGAACGTTCATTGCGAATATTGGATATAATTTGTGCTTCAGTTTTTCCATCAACGGCAGACATTGCATCGTCTAAAATTAATATTTCAGGATTAATCATTAGAGCTCGCGCAATGGATACCCTTTGTTTCTGTCCACCTGATAAAGCGACGCCTTTTTCTCCAACAAGCGTCTCAAGCCCTTCAGGGAGCACATGTATATCTTTTTTAAAGTCGGATAGCCGCAGCACTCGATCAATGTCTTGATCTGTTCCATTATTTTTACCAAACAGAAGATTTTCTCTCACCGACCTTGAGAAAAGCATCTGATCCTGAGGAACATAACCAATCCAGTTTTGCAGAGTTTCGAGAGAAATTTCTTCGATCGGCACATCAGAAATTTTGATTTTCCCTTTACCGACTGGATATTCTCTTAAAAGTTGCTTCAGTAATGTCGTTTTCCCACTACCTGTTCTCCCTACAACGCCTAATGTTTGGCCTTTCTTCAGAGTAAATGAAACATTTTGTAAATTCGTAACAGATGAAGAGGGATACGTAAAAGTAACATCTTCAAAAACGATCGTACCTGGTGTATCCAGATATTGAGGAAAATGGTGTTCTTTCACATCCTCTTCATGAGACAGCGTCTCTAAGACACGGTTCAACGATGCATTTCCTCGCTGCATGACGTTGATCAACTCTCCAACCGCAATCATCGGCCATATGAGCATCCCCAGGTACACATTGAATGACACCAGTTCTCCGAGTGTTAGGACTTTATGAAAAACGAGATACGCTCCATACCCTAACCCAATTAAATAACTAATCCCGACAAGAACTTTAATAGTTGGCTCAAATAAAACATCTACTTTTGCTACTTCAATATTTTTCTTATATACATCTTCCGTTAAGTTCTGAAACTTCTGCTGATCTGCCCTTTCTTGTACATAAGCACGCGTTACTCGAACTCCTGCAATCGATTCTAGTACTTGATCATTCATATCTCCGAACGAATCTTGGGCAGCTGTAAAGCGCTTATGAATGATTTTTCCGTAACGATTCATGGCAAGAGCCATAAGGGGTAGAGGAAGAATAGCCGCAAGCGTTAATTTCCAGCTAATAAGAACGCCCATTGTAATCAAAATAAGAAACATAAAGATCGTTGAATCTACTAATGTTAAAATACCAAATCCTGCGGTAAGGGAGACAGCTTTTAGATCATTTGTGGCCCTTGCCATCAGGTCTCCAGTTCGGTTTTTCTCATAAAAGGATGGCGTCATTTTAAGGAGGTGCTTCATCAATTTAGATCGGAGCGCCCTCTCAACTAGAAAGGCACCACCAAATAATTGGTACATCCAAATATATGTGACGATATAGACGACGAGCAATAACCCTCCATAAAAAAATAAATAATTTCGTAAGCTTTCCCAGGTTAAGCTTCCTACGTTTATTTCATCAATGGCCATTCCGATTAATTTTGGTGGAATGACCTCGAGAATACCCCCAAAAATCAATAAAGCAATAGCAATGCTATACCGTTTCCAATGCTGTTTAAAAAACCAGCTCAATTTCCGTAAAATAGAGAACAACTTAATCCCTCCTAACTTTTTCCTACAGTTATGCTTTCTGATTGACTATTTCACCATCCTCCTTACATGGATCACTTCATTTCCCCACTGTCACTTTTCTCAGAAACCAAAAAAGACATAACCGCATGCGGTTATGTCTAATGACTTCTTAAGACATAGAAAAGGGCACACGTCTATGACGCGCGCCGATTCCTTTACTGTGACAAAGGGGTTACATCCCTGGCAAAGTGCGTCTATGAGTACATGAAGTTAGTTGTTGGATATCTTTCAAAATATGTCTCATCACACACACTCTCCTTTACCGTTATTTTTCACTCTGTCATCTTAGCACTATTGTCACAATTTTGTCAATATTATTATTTAAGTTAGTGGATTCACACTTTCTTCGCCTGTTAAATCCGCTATCATTTCCACGAGCAAATCAATTTCTTCCTGCATATCTTTTAAACTTACTGTTTCTACCGGCGCATGCATATAGCGAAGCGGAAGGGACACAAGTGATACAGGAACACCGTATCCTGTTAAACGAAGCTTATCTGCATCCGTCCCTGTCATTCTTGGTGTTAACTCATACTGAAGTTTCAAATCAAGCTTTTTAGCAGCCTTTTCAAGGAGCTGATTGATTTTTATATTGATTGGAGCGCCTTTCGCAAGAACAGGTCCACCTCCAAGATCAACCTCTGTGTGCTTTCTTGCATCAATTCCAGGATAGTCTGAAGAAAATGTAACATCACAAGCAATGGCCATTGTTGGTTGAATTCCTGCACCAGCGAAATAAGCACCACCCATGTTTGTTTCTTCATTCACTGTACTAACAGCATAAACACCTACTTTAGGGTTACGCTTGGCTACTTCACGAAGAACTTCTGCTACGATAAATGAACCAGTCCGGTTGTCTAATCCTCTTCCACTAATTCGGTCATTTAAGAGGTGCTCAACTTCTCGTTTATAGACTGCGAGGTCCCCAATTTGGACGTACTTCTCGATTTCTTCTTTTGTAGCTGCACCACAGTCAATATAGAGGTCTTCGAAATGAAACTCTTTCGCCCCTCCGTGATGTTCTGCATTGACACCAAATACACCTGTTAACTTTCCATGTGTGCCTAGAATTGTTACTTTCATGCCAATAGCAGGCTTATGACTAATTCCACCTAATTTCTCTACGCGAATAAATCCATTTTGATCAATTTGCTTCACCATAAATCCAATTTCGTCACAGTGTCCTGCAAGAAGCACTTTAAATTCTGCTTCTGGATTAAGAATTCCGATCGCATTACCTGCGTTATCCGTTTTAATGTCATCTGCAAACTCTCTTACATAGTCCATCCATTTATGCTGGATTTCCATTTCAGCTCCTGATGGAGAAGCGGTTGATAACAATTCTAATAAAAAATCACGGTTCATACGATGCACCTCCGAATAGTTTATAAGTTCCTTTTTCATTGTATCTTACAGCAAGACTTCATTCTAGTTTTGTGCAATGGCGATCTTGTACACAAAAACACCCCGCACATTAGCGGGGGTGCTTCATTATTTCGACTCTTTTAATAATATTTCTTCCACTTCTGTTTTCGTTGGAAGAGCGGTCATTGCACCCTTCGTTGCAGCTGCTAAAGCACCAGACACGCTAGCAAATTGCGTCATACGTTCAAG
Organism: Anaerobacillus sp. QJM3NY_17; assembly: GCF_056173665.1. Taxonomy (NCBI): domain Bacteria; kingdom Bacillati; phylum Bacillota; class Bacilli; order Caryophanales; family Bacillaceae; genus Anaerobacillus; species Anaerobacillus sp. QJM3NY_17. Next base: position 3,188,324 of record NZ_CM149685.1, read on the forward strand.
CTCTTCACGCGATAGATCACTAAGAGAGCCTTCATATTCATTGAAGCCGTGTAAAATGCCAGAAACAAATGCATCTCCTGCGCCTGTTGTATCAACGGCTTTAACTTTCATAGCAGGTACTCTAAGTGAGTAGTCTGGTGTGAAAACGAGACTACCTTCACCACCCATAGTAATAAAGATCACTGGAATACGATAATGAGCGAGCTTCTTAATTCCATCTTCGATCGCTTCTTCACCTGTAATGAATGTGAGCTCTTCTTCAGAAAGTTTTAGTATATCTGCCTCTGATAACATTGAAACGATCGTTTCTTTAGCTCTTTCTTCACTTTCCCATAGGCCTAGTCGTAAGTTCGGATCATAAGAAATGATTAATCCATTTTCTTTTGCTTTTTCAACCGCTACCTTAGTTGCACTTCTAGAAGGTTCACTAATCATTGAAATTGATCCAAAATGAAGGATACGGTGACGCTCGAATAAATCGTCACTTATTTCTTCTGCATGCAAAAAGCGATCGGCACTTGGGTTTATGTAAAAGTCAAAACTACGCTCTCCGTTTTCTGCATTTGTAACAAAGACAACTCCGGTTCGGGCTGACTCAGTTAGGATCATCGTTGATACATCAACACCATAATTTTTTAGCGTTTCTTGGAGAAATCGTCCGAGGACATCATCCCCAACTTTCCCTAGAAACGTGGAGTTAACACCGAGACGTGCAAGTCCAACGGATACGTTTGCAGGAGCACCACCAGGACTTTTTTGATACGTGAGATTGTCCTTGTCCAGAGGAATAAAGTCAATTAATGCTTCACCAAGACTAATAACACCTTTACTCATATCTACTTCCCCCTAAGTTAATCGAGAATAGAGCAGTGCTCAGAATCATTCGAGTACTGCTTTTCGTAATCATATCACGACACGGTAGATCACTAAAGAAAAAACCTTGTTATCCCATGATCCTTTTTATCATTTTTAGCCCGTTTTTAGCAGAGGGATAACGAAATGCAAAATCGAATTTCGTTGTTTGTTTCACAATGCTTTTCTGATGAGAAAATGCTTCAAAGCTCGCTTGACCATGATAGCTTCCAGTACCGCTTGAACCAACACCACCAAATGGTAGATAAGGTGAGACGATATGCATTAACGTGTCGTTCATACATCCGCCTCCAAAAGAAATAGAAGAAGTGATCAAATCTTGCATTTTTTCAGATTCTGAGAAAAAATAAAGAGCAAGTGGCTTTGGGCGTCTGCGTACATCATCAATCACAGTATGAATATCTGTGAATTCAAGAACAGGAAGGATCGGACCAAAGATTTCTTCTTGCATGACAGGATCTTCCCAAGACACATTATCCATAATTGTTGGGGCAATGACACGTTCCTTTTCTTTATGTTGCCCACCTATTAATACGTCACCATCATTTAGGAATTCTTTTAATCTTTGGAAATGACGATCACTTACGATGTGACCGTATTTCTGATCAGACAATGGATCTTCTCCGTAGAATTCAACCAGGACTTGAGCCATTTGTTCTAACAATGCTTTCTTTACATCACGATGAACGTATAAATAGTCTGGAGCGATACACGTTTGTCCAGCATTTGTGAATTTACCCCACATGATTCGTTTAGCAGCTAAGTTTAAATTAGCATCTTTATTTACTATGGCCGGACTCTTTCCGCCAAGTTCAAGCGTTACCGGTATAAGTTGTTTAGCCGCAGCTTCCATCACAATTTTTCCGACAGGAACACTTCCTGTGAAGAAAATATGATCAAACGATTGCTTTAATAACTCCGTACTCGTATCTACGCCACCTTCAACGACAGCAATATACTTTCGCGGAAAGACTTCTCGAATCATTTTGGCAATCACAGCAGACACTGCGGGTGTTAGTTCCGATGGCTTTAAAACGGCACAGTTCCCCGCTGCAATGGCACCAACAAGAGGGGCAATCTGCAGCTGGAATGGATAATTCCAAGGAGCAATAATTAATGTAACGCCATATGGCTCTCGATGAACATAACTTTTAGAACCAAGATGAGTGACAGGCGACTTCGCTCTCTCAGGGCTCATCCACTCCTTTAAATGCTTTAGCGTAAACTTTATTTCTTCAAGCAGAAAACCAATTTCAGTTGTATAAGCTTCCCACTCTGATTTATGAAGATCTTCCTTAAGTGCTTTTAATACTTCAGGTTCATATTCTTTAATGACTTTTCTTAATGTCTCTAGCTTTTGTTTTCTGAAAGCATACGATTTCGTTTCTCCATTATAATAATACTCTCTTTGTGTTCTTACTATTTCTTCTATCACTTCCATCGTATCATCTCCTCAGGCAAGTCTCTTTATTGTTCTTAAGTTTAAACTTTTGAACATAAGGTGTCAAATCAAGACACTCCTAATGTTTAAATATCTCATTCATAGGGGAGAAAACTGTATAAAACGATTTACTAAAATCAAAACTATAGGATGCAACCAATAAGGAGGCTATTACCATCGAAACATTAGGTCACCATATTATCGCTGAAATGTGGAACTGTAACAAAGAGAAATTAAACGATTTAGTCTATATAGAAGAAACCTTTGCTAGTGCAGCACTTGAAGCTGGAGCCGAAATTAGAGACGTAGTCTTCCACCCGTTCGAGCCCCAGGGAATTAGTGGCGCCGTTATTATTGCTGAATCCCACCTTACCATTCATAGTTTTCCTGAACACGGATATGCTTCAGTAGATGTCTATACTTGCGGGGACAAAATTGACCCTTCAGACGCAACCAATGCTATTGCAAGAGCACTTGAAGCGAAGAAGATACACACAGTAAAAATTCCTCGTGGAACTGGAGAAATCACTGTGAATGAAGTTGAAAAAAGCGGCGTCGAAGCAAAGTAGAACGATCAAGAGCGGATGCATATCGTGCATCCGCTCTTTCTTTCACTCCTGATTCAACAATTGTCTGTAATGGGCAAGGGCAAGGAGCGGCCAGATCATTTTATAACTGTGATAGTGAACGTAAAAGCCACCTGGTAATCCTGCTCCTGTTGGATAAGTGAGTTCTTTATTTTCAAAAGCGCCTTTCGTAAGATACTCTACTCCTTTATGAAGTGCATCACATTTATCTCCACAAATTGTTAAAGCATCAACTGCCCAAGCGGTTTGGGAAGGTGTACTATAGCTAAGAGAAATATACTTTTTTTGTTCATCACTTTTACATGATTCTCCCCATCCACCATCTTCCTGCTGAATCTTTTTAAGAAATTCTAAACCCTTACTGATTGCAGGAAAAGACGCACTATACCCCGCTGCCTTCAGTCCAGTTACAGCTGCCCATGTACCGTAAACATAGCAAATCCCCCACCTTCCGCACCATGAACCATCACTCTCCTGGTTGCTAACAAGCCACTTTACTCCTCTTACTACTGATGGATGATTATGTTGTAACCCAGCGAAGTTACATAGAAATTCGACAGTTCTTCCGGTAAGATCGGCTGACGAATCATCAGGAAAAGAAGATTGCGCTCCATCGATCGGTAGATCTTTCAATAGAAGAGCTTTTCGGTCTGTTTCAAATGCGGGCCATCCCCCATCCTTATTTTGCATCGCAAGTATCCAGTTCACTCCTCGCTGCCAGCTGTTTGAGGAAGAAGCATGTTTCATTGCTCTCAGGGCAGCTGTCGTATCATCTACATCTGGATGAATACTGTTTCCTTCACTAAATCCCCATCCCCCAGGTATAATATTCTGTTTTGCCATCGCCCAGTCTCCAAACTTTGTTTGTTGATTTCTTCCTAAATATTTACTTGCCTTCATAATGATAGGATCAACACTTGAAAGTCCTGCTTCTTGGAGCGTATGCGTTATTAGAGCAGTATCCCAAATCGTAGAGGGAGAGTTTTGAATATGATTCTCTGACAAACACAACATCCCCTTCAAACCATCTATAGCACGTAGAATAACCGGAGACTGTTTTTCATAACCAAGGGCGAGCATGGCATAAATCATGAAAAATGTGGCAGTAGCATAATTTAATAACGTTCCATCACTTTCAATTCGCTGTAACATATATTGTTCAGCTCTCTTTCTTGCTTTGAACAACTGATTATCTGGAAATTGAACTATGGAATCCCATAATGATTTGATAGCGTCTGAAAAAACGCGTTCTTCATTTAATAAATGAGCGAGATCAGGTGTCCAGCTCGTCTTAATCGAATAGCGTAGATCCTGACATAAGATGATTGGCGCAAAATGGAGGCGGGCATATGAGCTTAAATCAAAGAAAGAAACCGGGAAGGAACCAGGAATAAGCATAAATAACATCGGAAAATGGAAAAGCTGTGGCCATTCCAGATGACCATTTAATGCTAGAAAAACTTTAGTCATTGAATCCGTTCTCTCTATCCCTCCCCACTTTCGGATATACAACTCAGCTTTCTTCATCTGAGGATGCTCCCGCTTTATTTTCCCCGAATAAAGGAGGCTATGATACGCCTGAACTGTAGCCGAAAGATTCCCTTCATCATCTTCAAATAGCTTCCAATACCCGCCCCTTGACTGATTCATCAGCAAACGATGGACAAGCTGATCCACTAATGTTTCTTCTTTCAACCCAAGTGTTCTTATGAGCACAATCATAACTGCATCAGTTAGAAGACTATTCTCAAAACAGTAATGAAATGAGCCATTCTTCTCCTGGTGACTTACTGCTTCTTTTACTAACTCATCTATTCTCTCATTCACCCTCTTCATATCCATAACGGTACCCCCTGAATTTAGCTACCGTATTGTATTCACGAAATCTTTTGGCGATTCAAACTAAAACCTATTGTAAATTTTTTGAAACTTGTGTAAAATTCAAACGTATGTAAGGAATAAGGAGTGATTGAATGAAAAAATTTGGGCTTCCCATACTAACTGGCCTCGTTATTTTGTTATTAATTTTTCTCCATCAGCTGTCAATTCTTCAAGAAAAACCCGACGAAGAATGGAGTAGAACAATTGCTTTAGACGTAGCAGCTGAGGATAGTGAAATGTTTGTGGAACATGAAGAAGAAGTAAGTACGCTATATTTCAGCGGCGATCCTGTGCGAAAAGTCGTCGTAAACGAACAGCTTGAAACATCCTCAGAAAATCTCGAGTATGTTATTCCTGAAGGGTACTCTTTCTATGTTGATGATAAACAAGCCATTTACAAAAAAAAGGATGAAATTATCTATGCTCGAAATGGAGAAGAGCAATCCATCCTGAATAAGATTGAAGGTATAAATGCATCAAATGATGGGGTTATAGCCTGGTCACGCCACACGGTTTACGCCATTTCTCCAGAAGGAACAATTGATTCAGAAACGAAGTTACCTCAATACATAAAAGGTGGAACCCTTGCAGAAAATGGACAGTTATTTCTTTATGTTCAATCAGAAGATACAAATCAATTTCTAACATTTGACCCGGGCAAAGAACCAGTTATTATTCACGAAACCCCTCTCTCGTCAGGAGAATTATACAGCAATCTCCAGATGATCCAGGTAGATGAAACCTTGACGTTTACATATACAGTTAGTGCAACAAGACAGGGAACAAGAGTGATTAACACTTACTTCGGCGAAAGTATTAGTGGAGAAGAGGCTAAAGTTAACCTCTTGAAAATCACTAATGTTGAAACAGGAGATAGCTTCCCAAGGCCTAACTATTTCTCTTTAACTAAAGTAGATGGAAAACCTCATCTGTTGTTTAGTGCAGACGGCGAAATATCTCCGAAACGTTCTGTTATAAGTATTTATGAAGCATCTCGCCAGGATGGAGAATGGGTGGCTTCTAGAAGAAGTACAAGTGAGGAACTTTCAATACGACCTGTTTCGATTACAGATCAATCGCTAGTTTGGATGGACCAAGAAGACAATGGCCTGGTTTTACATGGGGCATCTACTGATTCAACCGTAATTGAGAGCAGTAATGAAACGTCAAAAGATGATCTGAAATTCGCTCTTTATTATACATTCACAGCAATTGTAGGTATGTTCGCAATGCTAGCTTTTTCCTTTGGTTTTCTGATTCTACCGGCAGTTGCTTTAATGTACTTATATTTTGCAAATACAACTGCAGTTGAGCAGGATAAGAGCTGGGTAGAATGGACAATTGTCCTCCTTTGCGTTGGGTCCCAGATGATTTTCTTACCTTCGATTCTTGACGGCCCCTTTCAAAACCTTGCCCCTACCTATCTTACGTTTGAAGGAGCTCCATACGTCTGGCCAGTGATTATCTTCCTTGTCTCTTTCATCATCAGTCGAATAGGACAGGACCAAGAATGGACCATTCTTCAGCGTACTTCTTATCAGCTAGGATTAAATCTTGGAATACTCATTTTCTTGTTAGGACCTTATATTTTATAATAATCAAAAAGAGGATGCCCGCTTTAATGGGCATCCTCTTTTTATTTCGCCTGTTCAGCCGCTTTGTCGTTTACAGCGAGAATCGCCTCATGCAGAAGCTGACTGAAATCTCCTTTCCTCAGAACATCTAGTCCTGCAGCAGTAGCCCCACCTGGTGTTGTCACTTGATCACGCAATTCTCCTGCGTCTCGCCCATCTTTAAGCATTGAAGCAGATCCATAGATCATATGCACAACAAGCTTCCTCGCTACATCAGCAGTTAATCCATAAGACGCAGCCGTTTTTTCAAGTGACTCTGCTAAGTGATAAACAAATGCTGGAGCACTTCCCGTAATTGCAGTAAGATCATGAATTTGCTTCTCAGACAACTCTTCAGACTCTCCGATAGCATCCAGAATGACCTGAAGTGCTTCACGATGATCCTCTGTAACGTGATTTCCACACGTGAATAATGAAATTGACTCACCGATATCAGCCGCTGTATTCGGCATGATCCAGGCTGTTGGACGTCCTGGAAGTGATGCTTCTAAAATAGAAGGACCTATGCCTGCAGCAACTGTAATGATAAATTGATTTGTTACTCGATCAGCTAGCTCTTTAAGAACAGCTGGATGTGCTGCTGGGGGCATTGCTAGTATGACAATATCATGTTCGGTAATGACATCCTGCCATACTCCTGTTTCAACATCATACGTTTTTCTCAAATCATCCAATTTCTTCTGATCAGATTGATTCGTTACCGTAATTGTCCCCATATTTCCAGACTGTTTAAGTCCTGAGAAAATAGCCTCAGCCATGCGCCCAGCACCAATAAACAAGATATTAGACTTTTTCAATTATACCCCTCCTCTTTTCCAACTTAACTATACCAAACTGATGTACAATAGAAAAACGCCGGATTATAACCGGCGCTTTGATTACCAAAATTTAAACCCAGGAGACCCGGGTGGTGCATGTTCAATCATATGAACGACCGGTACTGTATAAGCCACAAGTATGAGTATTGTCGCAATACTAAGCCATAGTCGCCAGTTTTCCAAAATAGCAGGCGTTTTCTCTGCATCTTCTGCCACTTCTCCAATCGGAAAATCTTCTTTTCCTTTTGGTGCAAAAAACGTGAGGTTCACAATAATGTAAACTAACAGCAAAATGGCAAGAAACAGGATTGATCCACCAACGGCCATCGTCACTTCATATGGAATCCACCCTAATGCATCAGGGTTATCCCGATAAGTCGTATAAGCTGTTCTCCTCGGTGCACCAAGTAAACCCACTGTATGCATGGCTCCTGACATAAAAAACATGCCAATCGCCCACAAAATTGTTTGCAAATTCGCAATGCTGTGCATTTTCCCCGTCAATACTCTTCCAGTAAGATGAGGAATTAGCCAGTAAGCAATGCCAAAGAAAGTAAGAGCCACACTTGAGGCAACGGTAAGGTGGAAATGCCCAGTTACCCAAAGCGTGTTATGCACAATCTGGTTCATTTGGTTACTTGCATTAATGATCCCACCAGCACCAGCTGGAATGAAAATCAACATTCCGACCATGGGCGCAAAGAACCGCGCATCTCTCCATGGTAATACTCTGAACCATCCAAAGAGGCCCTTTGCCCCTTTGCGACGACCAGCGATTTCAAAAGAAGCGAATAGTGAGAAGGCCGTCATGAGTGAAGGAACAATAACCATAAACGTTAACACAACCTGTAGAAATTTCCAAAAAGGAGAAATGCCAGATTCGAGTAACTGATGATGAAATCCTACCGGTATCGAAAATAGCAAGAAAAGGACGAAAGACAAACGTGCTAAAGAATCACTGAAAATTTTACCACCTATAATTTCGGGTATAATAACGTACCAACAGACGTAGGCAGGTAATAACCAAAAATAAACGAGTGGATGACCAAAATACCAGAAAAGCGTACGACTTAGAAGAATATTAATTTCATCCACCCAACCGAATGACCAGGGAATAAACTGAAAGATAACTGAAACAGCAACACCAATCGTAGCGACAAACCACAGTACCATCGTCATCACAGCCATGAAGCTAAATAATGGAGATAGCTTCTCATGAGAAACTTTTTTCCAAATGTAGTACTGATGACACATCGCACCGCCCGCTAACCATGTTCCGATAATAAACAACGTTAATCCAATATAAAACCATGGAGACGCTTTTAACGGGGCATAGAAAGTATACAGAACCGTTCCCTCATTTAATAAAACCATAACAGTTGTAAGAACTGTTCCAATCGTCATTATGATATATCCCAGCCACGCCATACGGTATGGTTGGTCATAGAACTTCCCCATTGTTCTGCTCATGCCGGCATAAAAGAACCCAATAATAAAATAAGTTGTAAAAATAAGTGCGAGTAAGATCCCGTGTGCAGTTAAAAGCTGATAATATCCTATTCCTGCTGGTAACTGAATTGTTCCACTTCTTACTAACGTTTGTAGTAATCCTGCAATACCACCTAATAGAACAGCTAGAAAGGCAATTAACAAATGAGCCATACTGAGCTTTGCATCATTTCGATCTACTATAGAATGACTCATTTCGTCACCTCCAGAGGTACACCCATTGCCTGATGTCCTACCCCGCAATATTCATTACATAAAATCAGGAATTGTCCTGCCTCATCAAACGTATGTGTAATGGTATTCACGTGCCCAGGAGTAATCATCATATTGACATTCGTCTTTGGGATTTGAAATCCATGAACAACGTCTTTACTAGTAACTTTAAAATGAACGGTAGCCCCTTCAGGTATTTTCAGCTCATCATTTGATTGGAAGGTGAAGGCTTGAGCAACTAAAACCGCTTCATATTCATTCTCACCTATTTTCTTTAAACCAGGTTGATCAAAGGGCGCAGTTACATCTACTTTTGTTGGATCAAGAATTTCGTTATCACTCGGTGGCGTATGCCCCATTGCGAAAGCGTTCACACCAATGACTAAAAGAAAAAGAATAAGTGTCCCGCTTCCAATCATAAGCCAAAGTCTTTCTAATTTGTGCATGTGCATCTCTTTTCCCCCTTTCTAAAGACGAACCATATATAGCCAGTAAACCCCAAACCAGGATAATAGAATAAAGCCACCAAGTAACATTACTGCGACCATCGTCCCTTTCAGGTTTGGTCCTCCCTTATTTATTACAACTTTTCTCGCTGTTTCTTTCTTCTCCTCAAGAGCCCCCATCACTCATCCTCCTTTATACTTCACTATAGATTTATTGTATGAGAATACACATTCCTAATCTGTGACTAAACTCACTAAACAAGAGAACATTCACGAGTTAGCTAATATATCTGAATTTAGCCAATATTTATCGATTTTGGCGAGTATCCTCTTCCACAACCTCCGCACGCCATCACGATCAAGACAAAAAAAGAGTTCAGGATTAAAACTCCTGAACTCTCACGCCTTATAACCTGCATATGTTTTTTGGACAGCCTTCGCAATGACATATGGCTTTCAATTTATCGAGATCTTCAATCAGGATTTCTCCCCCATCATAGGCTATAATCTCATCTTTCTTAAGCTGGTTGAGCATTCGATTAACCGTTTCTCGAGTTGCTCCAATCAAGTCTGCAAGCTCCGCATTTGTAAACTTCGTAGTCATACGAATACTTGATCCTTCTTCAAACCCATAAGTATTGGCGATTCTAATCAAAGTTGAAGCGAGTGCTCCATGCTTTCCGAAGAACATCAAATCGCGTAATTTTGTTTGGGTAAAACGCTGCATATAGCCCATCCATTTCATAAACTCAATGGCAAGATCCCCATTTTGCCATAAAATTGTTTCAAGATCTTTCTGCTGGATGATACCTAGACTACAATCCGTCATGGCTTCTGCACTAAAGCTATTCTGCACATGACTATCATCATGGAATTCTCCGAACAGATCTCCTGCTTGAAAATGATAGAGTACAAGATCTTTACCCTCATCAGAACTCTTCGTAAGTTTTACTGCTCCGCTTTTCAAATAATATATATGATTCGATTCATTGCCTTCCCAATAAATCGTTTCTCCACGCTTAACCTGTTGTTCATACATTAATTCTGCTAATTTAATAAAATTACCCTTTGAAAATGACTGTGTATTGTATCCGCCTTTATTCATAGTGGAGATGGGACAAGTAACTTTCATGATTTTCGCCTCCTATAATGTTTCTCTTAGCATCATTATAAGAGTTCCACTCCATTCTAAGTGTGATATACATCACACCTCAATCATTTTTCTCTTGAAAATGTGACATTGTTTACAGCCTAGTTTTCCTCAACCATATTACATTTAAGGTAACAAAAAATTGGAAGGTGATGAGCATGCTAACAGGAATCATTTTAGCCGGAGGACGTAATGATTATGTAAACGGTCACCATAGATCCCTTCTACTACATCATAATGAGCCAATCATCTTATGTCAGATCAAAAAAATGAGTCAAATTGCAGATGAGGTCATTATCGTTACAAATACTCCTAGAGAGTTACTACCACACGTCCCAACAAATATTCGCATCATTACGGACTTTTATCCAAATAGGGGACCTATAGGAGGATTGCATGCCGGACTATCTCTCGCTAGAACAGAAATAGCATGGGTTATTGAAGTAGACACACTTTCCATTTCAACATCTATAACAAGTAAACTAATTAAAAACGTATTGCGTTATCATGCAGATGGCGCAATTCCATTGGTAGATGGGACACTTAAACCTCTACAGGGCGTCTATAGGACAAGTACAAAAGCAACCTTAACGAAGTTACTTCAACAAGAAAATACCACTCTGTCTACTTTTCTAGAAAACATTCACACCGTTTCAGTGAGCTCTAATTCAAACTATAAAATCCGACCACATCATACGCCCCAATAGACATGGTGAATTCACCATGTCTATCCTTTTGATAGGAACATGCTTTTCTCATCAAAAGGTGATAATATAACGGTGATGCAAACTAATTTCATATTAATAATATACATATGGATATGGGTGAACTTAATGAAAAAAACATCCGTTATTGTTGGAATACTTTTCTTTATTGTAGCTGGTCTCATAGTTGTGCTTTCTACACAAAATGAAACTGAACCTCAGCAGCCGTCTGAGCTGCTCACGACCTATCGGAACATCTCTCAACAAACTGAGGAGAATACAGCTATTCAGAATGCTTCCTTAACGCTTTCGGCGGTGGGAGATATACTCATTCACGACCGAGTTTATGAAAAGGCAGTAGTAGGCAATGGATTTAACTTTAATCCAATGCTTGAAGATGTTCAAAACCAATTAAAGAAAGCTGATATTACGATCGCCAATCAAGAAACCGTCATCGGCGGGACATCAATCGGCCTTTCATCTTATCCTTCTTTTAATAGTCCAACAGAAGTTGGGGACGCACTTAAAAATTCCGGAGTAGATATTGTATCGATGGCGAATAACCATACTTTAGACCGAGGAGAAAAAGCCATCCAAAATGCGATTAAACATTGGAACAAAATCGGCGTTCTTTATACAGGAAGTTATGTTTCAAAAAAAGATCGCACTATCATTAGAACGATTGAACATAATGGGATAACGCTGGCTTTTCTCTCCTATACTTACGGAACTAATGGCCTCCGCCCTCCTGGAAATAAACCTTATCTTGTGAACTACATTGATAAGCAACTCATAACTCAAGATATTCAAGAAGCCAAAAAGGTAGCGGATGGGGTAGTTGTAAGCTTACACTTTGGAAATGAATATGAACGCTATCCAAACAATAACCAGCTAGAACTCAGTTCTTATGTAGCTGAAGCGGGAGCAAACCTGATTTTAGGTCATCACCCCCACGTTCTCCAGCCGTTGGAATGGATTGAAACAAACGACAAGCGCAATGTATTGGTTGCCTATTCACTAGGTAATTTTTGGTCAGGTCAAAAAGGGGATTACAAAGATATCGGAGGCATTCTTGAGGTTGAATTCGTCAAAAAGAATTTCCGAGGAAACTCTATGCTCTCAATCACTTCCCCAGCATTTACACCGACTTATGTAGATAATGAGTATAAAGTCCACCCGCTAAGTGAAGTAAAACCTGATTTATTAAATGAAATGAATCTTCATATGAAGCAGTGGATGCCTGATTTACTGGTTCCAAAACCATAGAAAAAAGCCCGTTATCAACGATAACGGGCTTTTTTCTACGATAGGGTATACCCACCATCAACAACAAGATTATGACCATTAATATAACTTGCGTCCTCACTTGATAGAAAGTAAACCACTTTTACGATTTCAAGAGGCGTTCCAAATGACCCTCTAGGATGTTGTTTATAGGCTTTCTGAAACCCATCCTCTGTGCCATATAACTTCCAAGCAAGAGGGGTATCAATTGGTCCTGGCGAAATAACGTTCACACGTATTTTCAGCTTCGCATAACGACTTGCCAATGATTTCGATAGTGAGACGATACCTGCCTCTGTTGCATTGTAAGCTGGAAGAGCTGCGTTGGAGGTTCTCAATGCGCTACTTAAAAAAGCATATTCCATGTATCTGGACCAACAATCCCATCTACTGATAATCCCTTTCTTTTCTGATAAGCTCTTACAGCCTTTTCAGTTGCGGGTCCAAAGATACCATCGGGGTTCACATTAACCGCTCGTTGAACGGCCTCTACATCTTTGCCACGATCGCCATTCATCACATATCGACCAGGATAAGGTCTTACTGGAGCATTCATAGCGAATCCACCTTTTGGAGCTCGCTTCAAAGCAGCAAGTGTTTTCGGACCAACAATCCCATCTTCCACTAGACCTGTTAATCGCTGAAATTTCTCAACTGCTTCCTGCGTCTCTCTTCCAAAAATGCCGTCCGCCCCAAATTCACGCAGGTCCATTCCTACACGAATGAGAAGGTCTTGAATTCTCTCAACTTCTTTCCCACGATCACCTGCACTAACAATAAGTGTGCTAGTAGTAGATTTCACCTTCCCAGGGCTACTTATTTCTTTAAAGTTTTTCCAAACGCCTGTTACATCTTCAATAAAAGTTGACCATGTAATTCCATAGCGATTTAATGCATTCTCAGGGTCTGTTCTACGTGTTGGATCAAGTGTTGAGTGGGCAACTATATCTGATTCAGGATCGAGTTTATATTTATCACATAAATAAGCATGGTACCAAACATAGCGGTCATATGCCTCTATAAAGGATATACCTCCTCCCCAACAAAGTTCCACACCGATCGCTTTATCGTTCGCATCTCCGTTATAAAGGAGATTGTCCTTTTCCGTTACATAACGTACATGCCATGCTTTTTCAGTTAATGGAATGATTTCAAGAATAATCGAATCATCAATAAACGTATGAGCAGACGCTGAGATAATATTTTTAGCAAAATAGGCTCGATTTACGTATGCCGTTGAACCTGGATTACCTGTATCATGAGCGACAATAAAGCTAATTCCATCATTTTTTTCTTTTGGTCTGGACTTACCTTTATCAATATAATCTCTAGTAATTGTATATTTTGAATTACTTGCCATTATTTCACTCTCCCTTTCTTTGCTTCCCCCCTCCTCTCTAATATCCATCATATGTAAACAATTCTTATCTGGCTCGCTTCTTTGTGTCTTATCAAATAAAATTAGTCAGGTGCTGAGTAGCCCTGACTAATTAATTGATTCTTCGTTATCAACTAGACAATCATTCATAAACCCTTCCCAATCACTAAATTGATAAAGAGTCGGAGTGAGCACCAATTTTTCTAATATCCCTGCATATGTTTCTTTGTTGTTATCATCTATTAACGGTGATAGAGCTGTTCGAATCATTTCTGCTTCTCTACGCGTTATGTTCATATGAAGTCCTCCTTTCGCCTTTTTACATAATTTCTCCGATAGACGTCATAATCATGTGCTTTTTTTGCCAGAATAACGATGAGGTGAACACGAAATGAACCAGGGAATGAATACAGCTTTATCAGCGATCATGCTAGCACAAGGATTAAAAATAGTAACACATAAAGCGAAATCGGGAAATTGGGATTGGCGCCCTTTCTTTCAAACGGGAGGAATGCCAAGTTCTCATTCTGCAGGTGTATCTGCTTTAGCTACTTACACAGCATTAAAAACAGGAAAAAGCTCTGTCGAAACAGCACTGGCTGTCGTATTTGGAGTGATCGTCATGTATGATGCACAGGGCATTCGACGACATACGGGCGAGATCGCTCGATTGGTCAATGACCTAGATGAAGACATCGAACTATTATCGGGGCACTATCCTGATTTATTTCACGCGAGACGAGATGTTGAACTAAATGAACTTCTAGGTCATCAGCCTGCTGAAGTGGCCGGTGGTGCTTTGCTAGGGATTGCCCTTGGCTTAATAGTTTATTTCTCGAGGAAATAATTAACAAATAAAAAGTTGACAATCCTTCTCAAGCGTGTATAATGTGTAGTTGGGGTAACAAAAACCCGATATTAACAACTAGCTCCTTTAAAATAAGGAGAACTAAAATTCATAACTGGAAAGGTATGAACAGCATGATTCTAATTGGCTTGTATCAAGTTAATGGCCATACTACAATTGCTGTTGATCCTCCTCACTCACACTGGCGCGGCTTCGGAGCCGTAAGGATGGAAGAGAGGTAGGGCTTTCGTTGTTTGAGAGATCAACAGATCTCTATGGTATGTTTACCGCGGCAATGAAGGAGTTACTGTTAATAAATAACGATCGTTATATAAAACGTAGAAAGAGCGCATCTAAGCGATGCGCTCTTTATCAATTTATAGAGAGTTGCCTTCATCTTTTCTAACAATGATGTCGGCAATCACGCCTCCAGTATAGAGGATGGATGAAATAATTCCACTAACACCAAATGCACCTAATGCGATAATCCAGCGCATTGGATAAGGTTCTTCAATAGTTGAATAATTTGGTAAGTTTTCTCCAAGGGTAATACCAATGAATATAGCGGCCACAATACCTGCTAGTAATGTGTATACTGACATCTTTCTAAGTAAATATCCGTTCACGTTCATTACCTCCTTCTCTCCTAATCATTCCCTCTAAATAAGCAACAAAACATGAAAGGAACCTGATCAATAGTGAATTAGTGGACTAGTCATTATTTATTTCCTGGTGTTTATTGTGGTAAAACCAAAGAGCTAGGTAAAGAGAGAAAGTATTGAACAACGGCTACTATGTTAAAATAAGATGAAACACTACAAAAGCGCACCAATCATGAAAGTGTTAAAGACATAAAGTACTGATACGACATTTAACAGAAGCCCCCTGTGGCCAACTGTATACGAAAATAAAGGAGCAACGATATGACAATGTTTGATCAACACCCTTTTCTTTCTGAAAACTGGCAAGCTGCCGGCTTTAGTAATTTCTCAATGGTTCAAGAACAAGCCATTCCTCGGATCTTGAACGGAGAAGACTTACTAGTTGAAGCTCCAACCGGCACTGGAAAAACACTTGCTTACCTTTTACCGATTATGCAAATGCTTGATCCAAATAAAAAAAATACACAGGCCATTATTCTTGCTCCTACGCGAGAACTCGCCATGCAGGTTTTTGAAGTTTCTCAACAATTCCTAAAGGGCAGTAACATGACAGCTGCTTCAATGATTGGGGGAGCTGCTATTAAACGACAGTTAGACAAGCTTAAGAAGCACCCCCAGCTTATCGTTGGTACACCCAATAGAATTGCCGAGCTAATTGATATGAAGAAATTGAAAATGAACGAAGTAAGAACCCTTGTAGCTGATGAAGCCGATCAAGTGTTACATCCGTCTACCTTTGAAGATGTCTCCTATATTTGTCAATCTGCGCTTAGAGATTGTCAGCTCCTTTTCTTCTCTGCCACGCTCAGTGATAAAGTGCTTTTGCAGGCAAAGAAACTATCTGATAATCCATCCGTCTTAAGCATCAAAGCTACAGCAGAAGACAAAAAAGCGATTGACCACAGTTACTATGTGACAAATCGACGAGAGAAGCCAGAATTACTGCGGAAGCTAGCTCGTAAAGACGGTGTAAAAGCGCTAGCCTTTGTTAACAACAGTAACTACCTCTCTCGATTGAAAGACATTCTTGCAACTAAGAAAATTTCATTCGATGTATTAGATAGTTCGACAAATAAAACGGAAAGAAAGAATGTATTAAATCGTTTCCGTAATGACCAAATCCAATTGCTTTTAACAACTGACCTTGCTGCAAGAGGACTAGACATCGATAATATTACTCATGTTTTCCACTATGATTTATCTGAAGATGCAAGAACATACCTGCATCGCTCAGGACGGACAGGACGCATGGGGAAAGAGGGTTCAGTTGTCACGCTATTACTCCCTGGTGAAGAAAAGTATCTTGAGAAAATCACCCAAAAGCTAGATCTTGAACTCACTAGAAAGAACGTACCAAGACCATCTACTACTAAATCTCGTAAGCGTCATTAAGTAAAATACAAAAAGCTGCCTTTCATCGATAATCATTGATGAAAGGCAGCTTTTTGGTTCTATTAATCCCCATTAAACATATCGAAAAGACCTCTTGCCATACTTCCCTCGCCCTTACTTCCACCTGGCGTTTGAGGCATAGCTGCAAATACTCTGCTTGCAAGACGACTAAACGGAAGTGACTGCACCCATACAGTTCCAGGCCCTTTAAGCGTTACAAAAAACAGCCCTTCTCCACCAAATAAAGCTGTCTTTACTCCTTTAACAAACTCGATATTGTAATCCACCTCTCCAGTCATCGCCACTAAACAACCCGTATCTAGACGAAGCGTTTCCCCAATTTGAAGCTCCTTTTTGTGGATCGTTCCTCCAGCATGGACAAAAGCCATACCATCTCCCTCTAGCTTCTGCATGATGAACCCTTCTCCTCCGAAGAAACCAGTGCCTAATTTCTTCTGAAGCTCGATACCTACTGATACGCCTTTTGCTGCAGCTAGAAAAGCATCCTTTTGACAAATAATCTTCTTATCCCATTCACTTAAATCCATAGGGATAATTTTCCCAGGATAAGGTGAAGCAAAAGATACATGCTTTTTCTCTTTTCCTTCATTTGTAAAAGCCGTCATAAACAAACTCTCGCCAGTTAAAACACGCTTACCTGCACTAAATAATTTCCCCATTATCCCGCTTTGTTGACCACTTCCATCGCCAAAAATAGTCTCCATTTCAATATGATCTTCCATCATCATAAGGCTCCCTGCTTCAGCAATAACAGTTTCCCCTGGATCTAGTTCAACTTCTACAAACTGCATATCATCCCCATATAGTTTAAAATCTATTTCGTGGTTGTTCATTCACAGCTCTCCCTTTTATCATTGTGATAGCTATACGTTCTAACATAATGAAAGGTTTCGACTTCCTTACAGTAAAAAACCTGCTCCATATGGAGACAGGCTTTTCACTCTTTACTTCGTACGGGCCATTTCTTTTTCATCCAGCGGGGATACGCGTTTTACTGTTCGGCAAACTTCTTCTATATCAAATGGTTTAGCAAAATGAGTGATTGCTCCTAGTTTCATAAATTCTTGCACGAGCTGTAATTCACCGTATGCAGTCATAAAAATAACCTGAACTTTTTCATCAAACTTCTTTAACGATTTAAATACTTCTAATCCATCCATACCGGGCATTTTCAAATCGAGGATTACGAGATCAGGACATTCCTGCTTAAAAAGCTCAATTGCCGTCAAACCGTTCGCAGCTTGAAGTGTTTGATACCCTTCTTTCTTAAATAGCTCACCTAATAACACTCGAATGCCATACTGGTCGTCCACAATTAATATCTTCTTCATCGTATGCCCACCTTTTTTGCGATATAGTCTCAGATCATGTGACTTCCTATCATTATTGTGCACCATCTAAAGCCGATTGAAAATAACTTCGTCGAAACTAGTCACGAGATTACAAATCTCGCACATTTTCGCCCTATTGAACGTTCATTATTAAGAAATGTAAGCGCATTATAGAAGACGCACGTTCTTTTTTACCATTTTACAACTTTTTACTGAATTTTCGTTTTATTTTATGAGACAGGGGAAGAGTTTACTAGAACAAATTTAGGAGGGTATATTAAACCATGACTGGTCCTACAATCCAGACGATTAAAGAAATTGAGAACAAAGCTATGAAAGATCAGCGAGAGGCTTCAGAAGCAAGAAATGTGGTAAGAGAAGCAACGAAAGTGAATTCAATCCATCCCTCATAGACCATAAGTTAACTATAAAGCCAGAAAAGCAGATAGGCGCATAGGCGCCTATCTGCTTTTCTACATCAATGAAACAACCGCCGTTTGGCGGTTGTTCATTATTTATTTTATTTACGCTTGCGATAAGTTCTCTTCAGTTCCATTTCGGCTGCTTCGTCTAACGTTTCAGGGTTGTCTGGATCTCTTTCAAGAGTTCTTTCTACATCACGTTCAATCACATCATCAAACGTTTCAGCACCTTCTGTTTCGACGATTATCTTTTCGACATCGCGATTAACAACTGTAGACATTGGAACTTCCGACTCGTCTAACTCTGCTGCTCGCTTGATTGAATAACCGCTTACTAATGCTTCTTCCTCTGCAGCAGGTGTTTCTTTCTCACCTTTGCGATTCTTCACTTTGTCCACAATGTCATTTGATTTAGTTTTGACGGATTGAGCAAAAGCGCTCGATTTATTTTTCATGTTACCTGATACTTCTACACTTTTATCTTTTGCCTTTGTCACACTATCACTAATATCATTTCTAAGCTCTTTTCCAGCCTTTGGTGCAAGCAGAACACCAGCTGCTGCTCCTACCATACTACCTGCTATGGCCGCTATTGCCGGACCTTTAAACTGACTTTCTGACTTCACTGGATCTGTTCGATCAATACGAATCACTTCTCTAGTTGAGGATGAATATCCTTCTGGTGCTGGCTCACGTTCAACCTTCACCTCATGGTTTGGTTTTGAATCTTTCATCGTTATCCTTCCTCCTTAACAGATTGAATGTTTGATTTCTTAAATCGATACTTTTCCCACATTGTCAGAGCAGTACTTCCCCAATTCGCCGCCTCCGCAGCTTTTCCCTGCTTCGACTCAACACCTTTTTCAACAGAGTGGCTTAGCTTAGAAAAAGAACGTGATAAATTTTGAAGAGAAGCTCCTGTTTCTTTAACTGACTCAAACACTGGTGAGAATTGACCAACCTTTGATTGAACCTCATCAGCAAGTACATTTGTTTTATGCAACATCATTGTGGTTTCTTTCGACAATCCATTGATCTGCCCTTGTAAAGAATCGATCATTTCTGCTGTGTTAGAAAGAGTTTTTTCAGTAGATTTTAACACTTTAATTAAAAATACACTTAATACTGCGAACACGATTGCGATAATAGCTACTGCTACATAAAGAATAATTTCCATTACGATGCCTCCTACTTCTATTTGAATATAATTACCAATACCCTAGAGTAGGAAATATAATCATAAAATTAACGAGCCATAAAATAGCTCAATACTAAAACACTTCTTCAATCGTTATTTTTAGCCTACTAAACAAAGGAAAGTGAGCCTCTTGAGGTGAGAGGCCTTCTAGTAAACTATTGTAAATCGACTCATAATACCACTTTTGCTTTTCTCGACCACGGTTAAACCTCTGCCAAATTTGTTCTCCTACTTGATCATAATCTTGTTTGATTGTCGTTAAGTTGTGAAGTTTATCAGCACAAGTAATTTGTTTTACTGAAAATGGCGCCTGCTTCATCTTTTCAATCGTATGTTCTTTTCTTTTTTCCCATTCTAAATGCTTATCAGGTTCAGAACACGCTGCTACTAAATTCGCCACAACTTGACCAAACTCTTCGTTCAACATCTCATACGTCATTGATGTATCCTCTATCACATCGTGAAGAATTCCTGCTGCAATCGTTTCTTCAGAAGCTCCTGATTCCATTAAATAGAATCCAACTGTTATTGGGTGAGAAAGGTAAGGGAGCGTTGATTCTTTCCTATATTGGCCATCATGAGCCAACGCTGCTATTTCGACTGCTTTCTCAATGATTTTCATATACAATTCCTTCTTTCTGATCACGTTTTAACGGGAATCGCCTTTGATAAGTCACCATTCTCCAAATCCATTCGATTGGTCCATACTTAAATTTAGATAGCCAGACTCTACTGAATCCGATTTGTATAAGGAAAATACAAATTAATAAAAGAACCCCGGTGCTTACTTCTGTTTCTCCATAAAAACCCAATCCATAATTGTAGTAAATAAGCGTACTAACAATAGATTGCATTAAATAATTCGTAAGAGCCATTTTCCCTACCCATTCAAGCGCTTTAAGACTTCTTCCTGAATAATAAATTAACGAGATAGCCGCCATATAAAAGAGTGAAACAAGTGGTCCACCGAGACTATCCTGAAGATGGGAAAAGGCGTAAGATTCAAAAACAAAAGGCGTTAACTTCACCAAGAATCCTAGTGAGCCGATAACTAGTAACTTTTTCACTAATGATAGCTGATTGCGATGCCCATTGAGCCATCCTTCTTTCGCAAAAGCTGCCCCTATTAGAAAATAAGGAAAAATAGAAAATAAAAGAAAAACGCCACTTACTCCTCCATTTACATAATACCAATCGCTTACTCGTTCATTTAAAATCTCAATATAGCTTCCCGAACCATACACCAGAATCGAATTTCTTATCGCTTCTGGGTCATGCGATGTTAAGTCAGCCGTACTAAACGGTAGCAACAAGAGAAAGAATATGACGGCATAAAACAACCATAATCCCAGACCTATTTGCAATAGTCGTTTCCCTTCCATTCGGATAAAGAAAAGTAGCAATAATCCACATAGACTATACGTAAATAGAATATCTCCATGCCAAATGGCAACAAAATGAAAGATTCCAATGATAAATAGGAATAGCAAGCGTCTTAGCATTATAGGAAGAAATCTAGAGCCACGTGATGTTACTCGGTTTTGTAGAATAATAAAACCATACCCAAACAAGAAAGAAAACAACGGGTAGAAACTGGCTTGTGCAAAAAAATCAATGAGGTTCATGAAAAGCTGATTCCATTGATCACCCCAGTAGTTTATTTTATCAACGTACATCCATGGAGAATGAAAATCGACCATGTTAACAAAAAAAATACCAAGCAAAGCAAAACCACGCATGGCATCAATTGATTGAATTCGATCACTTGCACTTGTAGGAATTAGGGCTGCATTCTTCATTTCATTCATCCTTTACTTGAGTCTTTTTCCTCTCAGAAATCGTTCCACATCATCACAGCGTTCTCCTTCTTTTGACTCATCTTATCAGATATTAGAAGGATGACCAGCATGAATTCCTATTCTCAAATAAGACATTTTGAATATAATTCAAGGAAAATCTACCCAGTTTACATCAAACTATTCTATAATAAACACACACACAAATTATGGAAAACTTACTATATAAAACCCTTCGCGCATGCAGATCGTCTTTTGTTTGAAGGGCCGAAGGAGGAAGGCGCAACCTTGGGGAACAAAGAATCAACAGAATATCTTGACCTTACCAATAAGGAAGCGGTCCTTGAAATGATAATGGATGAATACGGTGAAAGTGTTGTTTGGCTTGCTTTCAGTTATTTAAAAGACAAAGAAAAAGCGGAAGATGTTGCACAAGAAGTCTTTATTGCCTGCTATACAAAATTAGATACCTTTAATATGGAAGCCTCACTCAAATCCTGGGTATTAACTATAACTGCGAATAAATGTAAAGACGTACTCAAAAGCTGGTCTTATCGAAATATTGTGTTCGCCCAATCCTTATTAAATACATTTAAACATAGCAACTCTGAACCTGACATGGCCTTAATTGGGTCAGAAGAAAATAAAGAACTTACTACAAATGTCCTTAAACTTCCAGCCAAATATCGAGAAGTCATTTTTCTTCATTACTTTGAGGATTTAAAGGTTCAAGAAATCAGTGATTTGTTATCAATTAAAGAAAATTCGGTTAAAACAAGATTACGTCGTGCCAGGATGCTACTTAAAGAAATGTACTAAGGAGGGTGACAATGGACAAACGATTGAAAGACCTTCGTTCGCGAATGATCGATACAAAAGCTGTCACCTTCGATCATACTCATAAAGATCATATTCGAAGAAGAATTAAGGAAACATCCATTTCTAGATTCAATCTGATAAAACCTCTACAAAACCTTTTTCCTATTGCGCTAACCTACCTTACTCTTCTTTTCCTAGTAGTTAGTACTGGACTATTTGCAGCATCTGAAGTTGGTCTTTTACCTAAGAATAGTTCTGTTAGTGTTAGTGAACATTCTCTTACAAAAGAAATGTTATATGAAAATGTCCTAGCCTCTACAGAAATGATTGATATACAGAAGGATCAGGAAAAAGTTCGCTCTATTGCCCATTCGTACTTAGAAAATCAGCGTAACTGGAAAATCACCAATCATAGCGCTACCTATGGAACTCATTCCACTGTTCTTGTTCAAGGTAAAATCACAGAAGGACATTTTGACAAGATGACTTTTAGTATCTGGATTGAACCAGAAACCGGTCTTCCATTAAACTTTGTGATTCGCAATCAAGAAAGTAGTGTTCTTGAACAATTTAAACTACCTGACGAAACACTCGCCCATGCTGAGCGGCAAAATTAAAGGCTCCCGTTTTAGAACGGGAGCCTTTATTAACTATTTGCATGTGTCATCTAATACTCGGGAAGTATTTAATAGAAATTCCCGATCAAGATCAGGAAGTTCATCGAGATCAATACTTGTTAGTAAGTAGTGATGGAATCGCTGAACATCTGCTTTAATTTCTTTCCGTTGACCATCCGCGGTTAAAATAAGTGCATCAAGTATACCATTTAACATGGATACATCGTCTTTACCGTAGTGTCTAATCTGATAAAAGGCCTTATAAAGATATTGAAAGAAAGGCTTAGGCGTAGTTAATACACGTAAATTTCTCTTATCATCAAAAAACGCTTCCTTAGGTTCATACGTATTGCCAATTTTGGCGAGAATGGTACCAATTCGATTCGTGCAGTTCACAGCCGTGTGAGGATCATTAACAGAGGGAGAAATAGCCCTAAGAGCAATATCAACTAGTTTTTGAATTGAAAATTCTAAGTCTTGGTCATTTATTCTCTCTGTTCCAATTGCAATGATATTTAATATATCACTGGATGAAACCGAAGAAGCATCTTTGGCCCAAATCGTGGCAATCCTAGATCCGTTTTGTACATAGTTTCCTACATCTGCATCTAGTCTTAGTACACTTTCATATTTAGTAGCCAAGTTAACTAGTTTAGCGTAAGGTATTCGCTGAATGTAGCCCATTTTCTCACTGTATATCGGTATTCCAGCCTCTTCTTTTAGCTCTTCTTCTTCCCATCTATCCCACTTTTCAAAAGTTTCACCTTCATGTAATTCACTTTTACTTTCTACAAGGTATAACGATCTGCGGGTGATTTTTTCAATCAGATTGTTGACCTGAACAAAAGTAGCCGAATGATGAATAAACAATACAAAGAACAATAAACACGCAATCGCAAGGATCACTGTTAAGAGAGGCGATAAGATAATCCGACCATCCTTACCAGTTAATAGAAGCATGTTCACAAGGGCAAAGATAAATCCTGCCACAAAAACACCTAGCACGTGCTGTGTAAAGCGGTCAGAAATAAAATCTTGTAACACCCTCGGTGAGAACTGTGAAGAATAAGTTGTCAGCACAACCATAATAGACGAGAATGAAATGGTTGTCATGGTTAATATAGCCGTAATTAACGGAGCATATAGTGCCTGAGCGATTTTCTCCGTAGCTAGAAATAGCTTTGGAATTGTTCCATCCAATTGCGCAATGTACATAATGTCAATCCAAGTACTTAGAGCGACAACTACGATAGATATGGTGCCATATACGACTGGAAGAAACCAGAAGCTGTTGCGTAAATTAATCGATGTCTTAGAATAATTCATGTGTTAAATCCTCTTTCACTATTGTGTCATCTCTTTCTTGTTCCCTCATTCACTTGAGCTAATCCCAATATTTGATGATGGATTAATATCCCAAGCGATAGCCGTGCTTTGTAATATGCCTCAAGCTCTTCTGATGACCCGAATGGTCGCAAAATGAACGCAAACCATGAAGATAACTTTTAATAAATGAACGGTAGAATCCTATATCTATCTTTTCCCCATTCGTGATAAGTTTCTCCAACTGACATATAGAGCATTCTTTCCTCAATCCGGATACGGTATAAGAGAGCCGGGACAATGAGTAGAATGGATAGTAAAATGCCGCCCCACGTGCCTATGTATAATGGAAATCCTATCATGATTAGTAGTAGTCCAGTATATAGAGGATGGCGTAATAAACGATAGGGACCAGAACTAACAAGATCTACTTTGCTTTCTACTACTACATTTCTAGAAAAAAAGCGTCCTAGTTCTTGAATACCCCAATATCTCAATACAATCCCACTTCCATAAAGAAAGAGCCCTAAAACTTGATTAAATATGTTGTTTTGAAATGTGAAAAGATCAACCCCACTAAAATAGAGCGTTCCTATAATCACACCAGAGATCGCTAACAAAATAAAAACAAAGGACCGCTTTTCAGAAGAAGAGGTTTCTGTGTTTTTCTTTCCTCGTTTCATGATAAATTCACTTACCCATAAAACCGAAAGCAGAATGAATAATACATCAATTACACTCATGGCGCTCCCCCTTTATTATACCTTAATCAGCAGTATACCAGACTTCAATCCTTATTGTCTGACATCGATAGTGGCTTTGTATAAAACAGTCACTTTATACAATTCCACAAATGAAAACCCTTACATTAAGCAAAAGTTCTTCACTAGACTTATACAGCTCCGCGAATAAAATGGATATTATTGTAAATAATTCATGTTTTTCACTTCTTATATGGAGTGGTGAGCAAGCCTCTCATCTTCTAAGCGTATGTTAAACGAGTTTAGAGCAAACATCGTCCATATTCTTAGTTATTCTCCACTTATTCGGACTATTTGGGCAAGTCTTGTTGTCAGCACATAAGCGTTTGTTATACTCATAGAGTCAATTGATTAAAGCAATCACACATTTAACGGCAAGTTATATAGGAGTGAAATAATGAATCTAAACGACGAAAAGAAACGAATCGTAATTAAAATCGGAAGCAGCTCTTTAACGAGCAGACTCGGAGACATTAGCCGAAGAAAACTTGAACGACTAGTAGATGACATTGTAATGCTTAAAGATGAAGGACATGAAGTACTTCTAGTATCTTCTGGCGCAGTAGCTGCTGGATATCGCAGACTAGGATGCTTAGAACGTCCAACATCACTTTCAGAAAAACAGGCCGCTGCATCAATCGGTCAGGGACTGTTAATGGAAGCTTACTCAGAACGTTTCATATCTCACGGCTACACTGCTTCACAAATTCTGATTACGCGCAGTGACTTTTCTGATCGCAAAAGATACAACAACGCAAGAAACACTATTAATGTACTTTTAGAACGAGGAATCGTTCCAATTGTTAATGAAAATGATACCGTAACAGTTGAACGTCTAAAATTCGGAGATAATGATACCCTTTCAGCGAAAGTCGCTGCACTTGTGAGTGCCGATCAGCTTATTATTCTTTCTGATATAGATGGACTATATAGTGAAGATCCGAGAAAGAACCCGGATGCTAAACTGTTAGAGCACGTAACTGAAATTACTCCAGAAATCGAAGAATCTGCCGGAGAACCTGGTAGTTCTGTCGGCACTGGTGGCATGAGATCGAAAATTGATGCAGTCAAGATTGCTATGGCATCAGGTACACCTTCTTTCCTTGGAAACGCAACAACTAAAGGAATTATTTATAATGCTGTTCATCAAACAGCAACTGGAACTTACTTTACCCCAGAAGGTCAAACCGAGCTTGATAACAAGAAACAATGGATAGCCTTCAATTCAGGTCCTGAAGGTGAAGTCATCGTGACTGATAAAGCAAGCTCTGAGATTTCTGAACATGAACGGAGTCTTCAACCTGTAGGCGTTCATTATGTACACGGGCACTTTAAGCCAGGGGCAGTTGTGAAACTGACAGATATGGATGGTGAAGAAATAGGTCTGGGTGTTACAAACTATTCTTCCAAGCATTTGAAAATGATTAAAGGACTTCCAACTGAAGAAATTTCTGAGCTTATTGATATTTCAGTGAAAGAAGCCGTTCATATCAATGATTTTGTTTATCACGATCAGCTAGCTATTCCACTCGGTTCATAATAAAAAGAACGATGATTGTGAGGGGTTTTCCCCTTCATCAATCGTTCATTACAGCATTAGGGACAGTTAATTCTAATCTTTTCATTTAGATGAACCTATATTTTAAGATTAGCCTTTTACTGCCCTATACGTCTGAGATAAAATAGAAGAAAAAAATATAGGAGGCGTTTGATGACTACTCTAGATCCGATTAAAGTAAATGTAAAAGAACAAGCAAAGCAAGCACAGGTGGCTTCCAAAGCCCTCTCCTTGCTTACAACTGAGGAAAAAAATCAGGCACTACTGATTATTGCCGATGAGCTCGAAAAAGAAACAGATTATATCCTAAATGAAAACAAGAAAGACCTTGAGCGCGGTAAAGAAAAAGGCTTTACAGAAGCGTTTATGGATCGTTTAAGCTTATCTAAAGAACGCGTAAAAGACTTTGCTAATGGTCTTCGCGAAGTGGCAGAGCTAGAAGATCCGGTTGGAGAAGTCATTTCTGATTGGTCACTTGATAACGGCATGCAAGTCGAACAAGTCCGCGTCCCGCTCGGCGTTATTGGTATGATTTATGAAGCACGTCCAAACGTAACCGTTGATGCGACGGGTCTTGCACTTAAATCAGGAAACGCTATCGTCCTCAAAGGTGGTTCTAACGCTCTTAATTCCAACAAAGGGATTGTTCGCGTAATTCATGAAGCACTTCCAAAAACCAAAATCCCTGTAGACGCGGTTCAACTAATCGCTACAACTGATCGCGAAGCAACGAGTCAACTCTTTACGATGAAAGAACACATTGATGTTCTAATTCCTCGTGGAGGCGGCGCTCTAATTAATACAGTCGTGAACAATGCAACTGTCCCAGTACTAGAGACAGGCGTAGGTAACTGTCATATTTATTTTGATCAGTCAGCTGAAGCTGAGAAGGCAATAAACATCTTGATTAATGCCAAAACAGATCGGCCAGCTGTATGTAATGCAGTTGAAACACTAATCGTTCACAAGAAATGGCTTGAAGAAAATCTGGACGTTCTTGAAAAATCACTAGCTGATCATAACATTAAAGTTCATGGTGATGAGCATATCGTAAACACGTTTAAAGATGCTGTACTTGCTGATGAAGATGACTGGAGTAACGAATACCTTGGTCTTGAAATTGCAATCAAAACAGTCGAAAACACTGAAGAGGCAATTGATCATATTGAAAAGTATGGCACGAAGCATTCTGAAGCGATTATTACAGAAGATGCTAAATCTGCATCCCTATTCCGCAGTCTTGTAGATGCGGCTGCAGTCTATCACAATGCATCCACTCGCTTTACAGACGGCTCTGCTCTAGGCTTTGGGGCGGAAATCGGTATTTCTACCCAAAAACTACATGCTAGAGGACCTATGGGTCTCCCTGCTTTAACAACGATTAAATATTGCATGACAGGTACTGGACAAATCAGATAAACGTACTCTAAACCACCCTTTAAAGAAAAGGGTGGTTTTTCTATGAAGTAGTAGCCATTGAGGATTCTACTATACTGAGCATAACTTTCGTGTAATCTAAGGCTCCCCCCTTATAATTACTCCATACACACGATAAAAGAGAGGATGATAATCATGACATATGAAAACTTATATACTTCAGAAGTGCTAGGAAAGATTTCATTAAAAAATCGCTTTATCGTCGCTCCAATGACTAGAATAACGGCAACAGATGACGGTAGCGCAACAACAACAATGCGCAATTATTATGAGCGTTTTGCGAAAGGAGGATTTGGTGCTATCATCACTGAAGGCATCTATACGGATGAAAGATATAGCCAGGGATATTTAAACCAGCCCGGGTTAACAAATAAAAACCACGTTGAGACGTGGAGAAATATCACGTCTTCCGTTCACGAGTTCGGAACTCCAATAATTGCCCAACTGATGCATGCAGGTGGACAAAGTCAAGGGAATGCATATTCAGATGTAACTGTAGCACCTTCTAATATTCCTCCCAAAGGAGAACAGCTTGGCTTTTATGGAGGATCAGGTCACTTTGATAAACCAACACCCCTTTCGATCGACGATATTAAGGAAGTGAGACACTCCTTTATCAGTGCTGCCCGGCATGCAAAAGAAGCTGGATTTGATGGTGTTGAAATTCATGGGGCCAACGGATATCTTCTTGACCAATTCTTAACAGACTATTTAAACCATCGAAACGATGAATATGGTGGATCACTTGAAAACAGGCTGAGACTTCTAGTTGAAGTGATTGAAGATGTTCGAAATGAAGTAGGAGAGGACTTTACAGTTGGCATTCGTATATCTCAAATCAAAGTTGCTGACCCGGCTTATAAATGGCCTGAAGGCGAAAAATCTGCTAAAACCATTTTCTCCATTCTAGAAAAAGAGCTTGATTACATCCACGTCACAGATCCTGATGCAACTCAACCTGCATTTGGAGAGGGAACGAAAACGTTAGCTGCGGCAGCGAAAGCCTTCAGTTCCATTCCAGTGATCGCAAATGGACAGCTAGGTGATCCAGATAAAGCAACTAACCTTATCGGAAGCAAAGAAGGTGATTTTGTTAGCCTTGGTACTAGCGCTCTCGCAAACCCTGACTATCCAAATCGTCTTTCAACCGGAAAAGAGTTAAAACCATTCGATTTCGAAAGTTCTCTTCTTCCGCTTGCTTATATTAAAGAACATGAATTGAAAGAAGAGATCATCAGAAATTAACTCTATAGCCCTCCCTCTCCAAATTGGTGGAAAAGAATAGTATCTACGAGAAAAATGAATAGAAAAAAGCCTACCCAGAATTATTGGTAGGCTTTTTTGTTATGATTATCGTTCTTTGATCTTTTTGAATCATTGATCAGCTTAATAAGAGGATTCATTAGATGACACAGGATGTTGATAATGCAATATCGCTGTTAGTAACGCTTTACACTGAGGTAGTGCAAATTGAATGATCTTACCTAGCATAAAAGCAATGATAATACTGCCAATACCAACTGGTCCTCCCAGCATCCAACCGAGGAGTAACACAGTAATTTCGATACCATTTCTAACCCAATCAATGCGCCAACCTGTTTTTTCAACAATGAGTAACATAATACCATCGCGAGGTCCAGCACCGAGACCAGACGTTACATATAAACCAATACCGTAACCTAGCACAACAACACCGACAATGAATATGACGGCTTGTGCCAACAATGTTTCAGGATCTGGTAAAACATATAAGAAGAAATCAATAAATAATCCCAGTAGCAGCATATTTAGAAAAGCCCCCACTTTCGGAAGTGACCTTGTATAAAGTGAAGTGAAGCTTAGTATAATAAACCCAGTTAGAATAGACCAGCTTCCGATCGTTAATCCAAACTGCTTAAATAAGCCATAGTGAAAAACATCCCAGGGACCAATTCCAAATATTTTCCCCTTAATGGTCATTGCAATCCCTAGACCAAGAACAGCGAGACCTACGAAAAAGAAACTCCACCGAATGATTTTATTTCGCATTGAAAAGCCCCTCTCAAACAATACAATTTCAAACCTTTGAAACTATATCATAAGAAAGAAAACATAAAAACCACCCGGGAAACTAGGTAATGGAGTTGGAAATCACCTTCTATATTATGTAGCTTTCATTAAGGATAAAAAAAACTGCCTGATTTCTTAATCAGGCAGTTATCTTTTATTTAATTAGTCCATTACCGTTACAGTAACTGTTTTACGACCAAAGTCTAGTGCATCTTGTTGGTCGGCCATGAATAGATCAACTCGATTACCTTGGATTGCGCCGCCAGTATCACCAGCAACGGCTTCTCCGTAACCTTCTACATATACTTTAGAACCTAGTGGGATTACATCAGGGTCAACAGCGATTACTTTTTGATTTGGATTAGCTCTCAAATCAATACCAGTTGCTGTTACACCAGAGCATCCTGTACAGAAAGCAGTGTAAGCTGTTGCTTCCATCTGAATTTCTTGTCCACTTGCCTGTGAAGACTTACTTTCAGTGTTTGATTCTTTTGCAGGCGTGGAATTAGAAGTAGTAGATGTTTGAACTGCTTCCTTATTAGCTGTTTCTTTCGGTGCTGGAGCACTACCACCGTTTAGTACAGACCACGTGTTCTTACCTGCAATACCATCTACCGATAGACCATTGTCAGCTTGGAACGCACGAACTGCTTGTTCAGTGATAGGACCATAAATTCCGTCTACTGTATAGTTATAATAACCGCCAAGCTCTTCTTGTAGTGCTTGTACTTGGTGACCGTGATCACCTTGAACGAGCGTACGCATAGCTTGTCCATTATTTACGCTTTGCATTGCTGAAAATGTATTTGGACCTGCGATACCATCAACTGAAAGACCGTGCTCTTTTTGGAATTGCTTTACAGCACCTTCAGTAATAGATCCGTAGTATCCTGTGGATTCATCATAGTTGAAATACCCCTTGGCAGACAGTACATCCTGTAACTCGACAACGTCGCCGTGTTTTTCACCATAAGAAAGTGTTTGATCTCCTAGTGCCGCCTCTGAAACTACTGGACTAGCAAACATCATTCCAGCTAGTGCTGTGGATGTAACCACGTTTCTTACAATGTTTTTACGAGCTACCATGTATACATTCCTCCTGAGAGTTTTTAATATTGGTGTTGGTTTGTTTATCTCTCAATCACCCATGTTCCACATGATAACAGGCAAATATAACACAGTGATTTTAGTCCAATAACAAGTCGGTTACATAAATATGACAGATTAATACGGTTTTTATAAACTTTGCACAATATAGTACCTAATACCTATTTACGTCATGTGTTTATTACAATTATGTCAACAAACTAGTAAAAACCCTTATTTTAGGTTCTTCAAAAAGAACAAAATTAAATGAATTCTTTTCAATCATGCTCTTGCATTCCCTTTACAAGGTCTTTTATCCTATCATTTTCATTTCATCATTAACTTTCTTTAATTGAAATGGCGTGTCTAATTCATAAAGCCTTCTGTAGCGGTCACTCGACACGAGCAGCTCATCATGCTTTCCTTCCATTACAATTTCACCTTCATCCATAAACAGAATTTGGTCCATTCTTTTCATTCCAACAAGGTGGTGTGTAACCCAAACAACGGTTTTACCATCAAGAACGTGAAAAATTGTAGAGAGTAATTCCTGTTCCGTTCGAGGATCAAGAGCAACAGTAGGTTCATCCAGAAGGACGATCGGTGCATCTTGCAACAAAATACGAGCTAGTGCAATTCGTTGACGCTCTCCTCCCGAGAATCTCATTCCCGCTTCTTCCATAGAAGTTTGATAGCCTTCAGGTAATGCAACAATAAAGTCATGAAGTTGGACGCTTTTCGCCGCTTCATATACCTCTTCATCTGTAGCAGATGGCTTCCCGAGTCGAAGGTTATTCAATACCGATGTATCAAAAAGATAAGGCTGTTGATTTAGTACACTTAACTGTTGTTTATTCCCATTAGTCAGAGCTGTCTCTAAACCGTTTATAGACACACTACCTTCAGAAGGAGAATAGATTCCTTTCATAAGATTAAGAAGACTCGTTTTACCAGAACCACTCGGACCAAGAATAGCAAGCTTTGTTCCCTGAGGTATTTCTAGATTGATATTTTTGAGTATCCATTGTCCTTTGTTCGTTTGATAACTAACCTTATCAAAGCGAAGATGACTGTTTTTCCAAACGCTTTTCTCATCATATTCTTCCTCAGAAGGTTTCTCCAATGACAATCCTTTCAATCGATTAATCGAATCTTCATATCCTGGAAGTTCACTCACAGCATCAGAGAGTGGAAGAAAGGCCTCTGTTAATGGAAAGAGAATAAGAACAAATGCGGCAATTAGCGTATGGGAAATCTGTCCATCCATACTCTGATTTCCTGTCCAAACAAGCATAGATAAAACAATGATTGCAACAACACACTGAGCAGCAAAATTTCGATAAGAAACAAAAGCAGACCGACGTCTCTCTTCCCTATAAATCTCCGCATCATCCTTTTCAACATTTTCAATAAACGTTTTCTGGTGACCGCTAAAGACCCAGTCTCCAATTCCAACCACACCATCTGTTAGCGTGCTGTATTGAGAGCTACGACGACTTTTTAGCATTGCTACATTTTTACGGGTAACTAATAAGGACACTAAAGGAAAGAGAAAGACGAGAATAAAGCCATAGGTGGCCATTAATCCCGCAAATACCCAGGAGAAAGTTCCAAGCATTCCTATCGCGACTGCATATAAAAAGAAACCGATCACAGAAGGGAAGATCGTCTTTACGTAAACATCTTGTAAATATTCAATGTCCTCGGCCATCACACCAAGGAGATCTCCTGTTTTTATACTGGCTCCTTCTTTTAAAACTCTCGGTTCAATGGTTTCATATAATCGAGAGCGCATATGTGAAAGAACCTTTAAAATAATATGGTGACCTAGCAACTTCTCACTATATCTTGAAACAGCACGTAATATGCCAAATGTCCTTACCGCAACAATTGGCACATAGATTAATAGAAGATTTTCCGGTCTAGTGGCAGCTTTAGAAATGAGAAATCCGGATGTAAACATAAGAAAGGCTGCTGAAAATGCTGTCACTAAACCAAGCAGGATGACAAGCGAGAAGAGCTTTGCATTCTCTTTTAAATAGGGAAGAATCCATCCTTTCTTCTCCATTATGAGACCCCCTCCATTTGCAAATACACCATTTGATAGTAGCTACCTCTTCTAGACATGAGATCTTCATGAGTACCAAACTCAACCACTTTACCCTTTTCAAGCATAAGAATCAGATCCATCTCTCTCATCCAATGCAGACGGTGCGTGGCCATGAAAACAAGTTTATCTTCTAATAAGGGAAGGATCTTTTTCTTTATCTCGTATTCTGTTTCAACATCAAGCTGGGCTGTTGGCTCATCTAGAAGTAGAATGGAGCGATCTTCAAGAAATGCGCGAGCTAACGCGATTCTCTGTACCTGACCACCACTTAATTCTCTTCCGCCCTCCCCGATCTTTTCGTTTAAACCATTAGGAAGATGATCAAGGACTTTCCTCAAACCAGCTGCCTCTGCTGCGCGTTCGACCGCTTCTAATGAAGCATCTTGATTATAGAAACGGATATTATTTGCTAAAGTATCATGAAAAAGATGAGGGTGCTGCGGGATATAAAATAACTGCTTCTGCCATTCCTCATGCTTTAGATGGTCCAATTCCTGACCATTTATCTCAATGGTCCCTTCACTTCCTTCAAGAAACCCTCCCAATATGTCAATCAAAGTCGATTTACCAGAACCACTTTCTCCAATGATCCCTATTTTCTGCTTTCCTTTTACTGAAAAAGAGACGTTTTGAAGAGCATTTCTTTCATTTCCATGATCTACGGAAAGATTTTGAATCGTTAAAAGGTCTTTATCAGACCAATGAGGAATCGCTCCATTTTCTTCTTTAAAATCTTGTGTTTGAATCATATCCAATAACCTTCTTCCTGCATCTTGTCCATCCAACGTTGCATGATAATCATTTCCTAGCTCACGAACTGGAAGAAAAAATTCAGGAGAAAGAATTAAAATCGTAAGAGCTGGCATTAAAGATATCTCTCCTTCTACAAGTCGCAATCCAAGAAATACAGCGACTGTAGCGATTCCTAACATTGTAAAAAAGTCGAGAGCAAATGAAGAAAGAAAAGCTACTCGAAGCGTACTCATCGTCGATTTCCGATACTTCTCACTCACTTCTTGAATGCTTCTGGCGTGTTTTCCACTTAATCCAAGATACTTCAGAGTTTCAAGTCCACGAAGGGAATCAACATAATGATTAGATAAAATGCGATGTGTGCTCCACTGCTTATCCGCCTTCTTCTTCGCAGCTAATCCAAGTAAGATCAGAAAGCCAATCAATATTGGTAGAGTGAGACTTAAAATAATAGCTGACGTCACATCAAGAGTCCAAACATAGATAAGGACAAGCGGAGCAACAATAAGCATGGCCGTTAATTTAGGAATAAATAACTCTAAATAAAGTCGGAATTGTTTTGCCCCGTCAATTAATAACGTAATAAGATTGCCTGTTCCCCATTTCGCTGCATAGCGTGGACCTAACGCAAACAATTTTGCAATGGCATCTTTCTTTATAGAAGCAGCCGTTTGAGCAGCATAACGATCGGTTACTTTGGTCATGATCAACTTAACAAGATGCCTGATAATAAAAGCTATGAGGAAAAGCGAAACAACGAATAAAATCCGTTGCAGTGCTTCTCCATCAAAGAGTCTTGTTACTGCTTCTGCAAGCCATTTCGCCTGCAGGATAATCACGGTCCCTTGAATAACGGTTAATACCGTTAGGATAAACAGCACCTTTTTGACATCTTTTAATTGAAATAGAATTTTACCCATTAGTAAACCATATCCTTACCATCTACACGCTTTCTGAAAACATAATAGCTCCAGATTTGATAACCAAGTACAAAAGGAAGAAGCGTGAGCGCCACGATGGTCATCACCTTTAATGAATAGTTTCCAGAAGAAGAATTATAAACGGTTAAATTATAAGCGGCATCGATTGAGCTAATCATTACGCGTGGGAATAATGCTACAAATATGGTTGAAACCGTTAATGCGATCCCTGCGCCAGTCATTCCAAATGCCCACCCATCACGATGCTTTTTCAAAAATACGATCGCCAAAGAATAACTGAGTACAATCAGAGCAATAAGCGTTACACTTATAACACCGCGGTTGCTGAATAAATCCGTTTCAAAATATGAAAGTCCAACAAAAGCGACTAATGAAGCCAGAACACCATAAATCACTTTGCTCGCTAATTTTCTCGCACGCTTCTGAAGATCTCCAACAGTTTTCAGAGTGAGAAATACAAGTCCATGTAAGAAACAAAGCATGGCCACCGTTACCCCACCTAATACCGTGTATACATTGACATAATCACTAAAACCCGCATGGATATTCATTTGTTCATCAATTGGCATTCCTCTTAAAATACTTGTAAAAAGAACCCCAAATAGAAATGGCGGCATAATACTTCCAACGAAAACAACCCAGTCCCACGACTTGATCCACTTAGGGGTATCCACCTTTCCACGAAATTCAAAGGCAACTCCACGAGCGATAAGCGCAAGAAGGACAAACACAAACGGTATATAATAACCGCTGAACATCGTTGCATACCAGTGTGGAAACGCCGCAAATATTGCGCCTCCTCCTGTTAATAACCACACTTCATTCGCATCCCAGAATGGTCCAATCGTGTTAACCATTATTCGCCGCTCTAGCTCATTTCTTCCGAGGAAACGACTGGCCATACCCACACCGAAATCAAACCCTTCGAGAAAGAAAAACCCAACAAACAAAACAGCAACGAGTATAAACCACAGTTCATTAAGTGCGATCATAAATAGGCCCCCTGATCAAACGGATCAACTGCCACTTCTTTGTCCTCATGAGCAGTATGTTCTGATCCCTTTTTAATTTCACGAACGAATAAGTAAACGAGTAAGATAGCGAGAATCGTATAAATCGCAGTAAACGATAGGAATGAGAAAAGCAAGGACGCCTTTGATACGTTTGGAGAGACAGACGCAGAAGTTGTCATCAATCCAAATACCGTCCACGGTTGACGTCCGATTTCCGTCATAATCCATCCAGCTGAGTTCGCAATAAATGGAAACGAAATGAGCCACACCATTCCTTTTAAGTAAAATTGGCTACCCTCAAGCTTTTTGTAGAAATTTAGTAACAACCCGAGGAATGAAGTGAAAATCATTAGCATTCCAGCACCCACCATAATGCGAAAGCTCCAGAAAGTCGTTTTAACTGGAGGAATATAATTCCCCTCTCCGTATTTTTCTTCATACTCTTTTTGCAAGGTCTTCATACCCGGTACTTCACCACTAAACTCTTCATAAGCAAGGTAACTGAGTGCATAAGGTATGTTGATTTCAAATGAATTTTCTTGATTTTTGGAGTCAACCAACGCGAAAGCCGTCCAGGCTGCTGGATCTCCACTGTCTTCCCATAGCGCTTCACTAGCCGCCATCTTCATTGGCTGTGATTCCATTAAATGCTTCGCCTGTGCATGGCCACTAAACGAAACACCCATACCTGAAACAAATGCGACAATCATGGCAATGTTAAATGACTTTCTAAAAAATTCGACTTCCTGTTTACGGAGAATTTTATACGCACTCACGCCTCCAATAAAAAAAGCACCGGTTGCAAGTGCACCAAAGATTACGTGTGGAAATTCGACGAATAGCTGCGGGTTCGTAAGGAGTGCGAAGAAATCATTCATCTCTGCTCTTCCGTTTCGAATCACAAAACCTACTGGTTCCTGCATAAATGAATTCGCTGCTAAAATCCATAACGCTGACATCAACGTTCCGAGTGAGACGAGCCAAATACACATTAAATGAAGTTTCTTCGATAACCGCTCCCATCCAAAAATCCATAAACCAATAAACGTTGATTCCATAAAGAAGGCAAGCAACGCTTCAATCGCAAGCGGAGCTCCAAACACATCTCCAACAAATCGAGAATACTCAGACCAGTTCATCCCAAACTGAAATTCCTGGATAATCCCCGTCACTACCCCAACAGCAAAGTTAATGAGAAACAAGTGCCCCCAGAATTTCGCCATTCGTTTATACACTTCTTCTCCTTTCACAACATAAAGCGTCTCCATGACCGCTACTAGAAAGACAAGCCCAATCGACAATGGAACAAACAAAAAGTGAAAAATCGTTGTTGATCCGAATTGTAGTCTTGCTAGAAATAGTTCACTCATACTAAATCCCCCTCCATCATCTCTAATGACTATTCACATACGCGCAAAGTAACTAATACGTAAATAATCACCATTTAGATACATTCTCCTATGACAAAAGTCTCTTTTCGCTTCTTCCTTAGGTTACCTTAGACGCTAAAATGAGTGAGCAGATGAATTTGAACGGTTTTTGTCTGTCTTGTGTGCGAATTTCGACAGTTGAATCAGAAAGAAGAAGAAAAGTGAGGGATGTCACAGACTGAAAGGAAACGTGTGGTCGTGGTTGATTTAAAAAGCTCTCATAGATATAGACATGGCAAAAAGCGCTTCACAATAGTGAAAAGCGCTTTTATAATCTACCAGTTTGTAATCTATTTATTTTAATAAACGAGGATAACAATTATTGTTTTTTCAACATCAACATCTAATATTCTAGTCATTTTGTTAACCACTTTACATCTTTTTCTGAATCTTCTAATTATAATACAACTATAAAAGCATCATTTGTTCATTAGCAAGCTCTGCTAAATCTTCAATATTATTGATGATGTAGGATTTACCGTTTTTTACAATATAATTTTCACTTTCGAGCCATTTAATATTTTTCGCAATCGTTACTCGAGTTGTTCCTAATAAATTTGCCATTTCTTGATGCGTAAAGCTAATAGATACTTTCACTTTATTCTCTCCTACCTTTTCTCCATATTGAATTGAAAGTTGAATAAAGGCGGCGCATACTCTTGGTAGTGCTTTCATGTAACTTAGATGAAGCGTTTGAGAACAAAGTAAACGGTATTTTCTTGTAATTAAATCTAAAGTCTGGAGGATGTATTCAGGTTTTGCAGAAAGAAACTGGATAAATTGCTTTTTAGGTACTCTTCGAAGAATAACATCTGAAGCAGTGATCGCATTTGACGCATGACGTGAATCTTGATTCAAAGAGCATTCACCAATAATGCCATTCTGCCCAACGATCGAAAGCGCTTTTTCTTCTCCATTTGGAGAGATTAAGAAAAGCCGCACTCGTCCACTTTCAATCAAATAAATGTAGGAACCAACTTCATTTTGAATAAAAATAGTTTCATGCTTTCTAAATGATACCTTATCTGTATTTTCAAACAAATCTGTCCAGGTGTAAGGCAAATGATCAAACCAGGGATTAAGTAAGCTAAACTCTTGTAAGATATCATTCATGTTCTTCACCTCATATGAAAGGAATAAGTGCTAATGAAAACTCTGGTAACGACTAGAATTCGCGCAGAATTTCCAATTTTACAAAAGAAGGTCATGCTTTCAAGCTGTTCACAAAGTGCATTGTCATATGACGTGATTACAGCGATTGAGAACTACAAAGATAGTTTGATTGAAGATGGCATGTCGTGGGAGTTATGGATGGACAAAGTAAATGCAGCGAAACAAAAATTTGCTAAGCTTATCAATTGCTCTCCACATGAAGTTGCTGTCCTCTCATCCGTTTCAGATTCGATTTCAAGTGTTCTACATGCGCTGGACCTAAAGGAGAAGAATGTTTGCGTCACCGAAATGGACTTTCCTTGCATTGGTCAAGCACTCCTGGCTCAGCAGCAAGCTCAAAGCTTCCGTATAACTTATATACCTGAAGAGAACCATACAATCCCACTTGAGCATTACGAGAAATTTATCACAAAAGATACTGCTTTAACCTGTATTCCTCACGTTTCTTATTACAATGGATTTAAGCACGATGTAAAACAAATTGGTGAAATTGCCCATCGAAATGGCTCTCTTCTCATGGTAGATGCATATCAATCAGCTGGGAACGTAAAAATAGATGTTCAGGAAATGGGAATCGACATCCTTATGACCGGGATGCAAAAGTACCTACTAGGTGTACCAGGAATTTCATTTCTATACGTGAAGAAAGAAGTAGCAGAACATTTGCAACCGACAACTACAGGATGGTTTGGACAGCGAAATCCCTTTGACTTCAAATTAAAAGAGCTAGAATATGCTCCATCAGCCCAACGTTTCAATACAGGGACCCCTCCTGTTATAAACGCTTATATTGCTGAAGCAGCTCTTTCATTCATTGAGAAAATCGGAATGGAACAGATTGAACAGCACTTGCAAAAGCTATCAGCTTATACAATTGTTAAAGCAGATGAGTTAGGATTTCGTCTAGCAAGTCCTGATCGCGCCATTCAAAAAGGGTCGAATACAGCCATTTACGTGGACGCTGCTCATCAAATTGAGGAGCAAATGAAGAAAGCCAAGTTCATCGTTTCAGCAAGACAGAATGTTATACGGATCGCACCCCATATTTACAATACAACTGAGGATATTGACGCGTGTCTCACTACATTACGATCTTTAACATAATTCATAAATATGCAACCAGCTAATCTAATGGGATTGGCTGGTTTATTTGAAACTTAAAAAAACCGATAACCTAAATTCAACAAATAAGAGGTTTTATTACTATAATGATATTTTTTTACAAATTCTAACGAAAATGGAAATTAGTATTAATTGTATATTAAATCATTATTATAGTATATTAATAATACATTTGAATTAGATTGACTGTCAATAACACTTCTTGGGAAAAAGAGTGTCGTTTTAGAGAAAGTTCTATTGTGAAGACCATTTTATAATAGAAATACTCCGCGCATTTATATAGCAAATGCGCGGAGTATTAGCCCAATCACCTATTGCTTTTTAAGCAGCTACTCAAGTGATAGAATCACTTTTTGCCTCCCTTTTATGTGAATCATCCTCCCCATTTCTTCGAGCTCTTCTAAATCTTCCTTTACAACTCTAGCGAATAAATTCCCAGGCAACCAACCGGCTGGAAAGAAGGTTCTCGCTTCCTTTCCATAGAAAAGACCAAAGTCATAGATTGGCGATGGATTTCCACCCCAGGCATATGCTGGCATAAACGTAAAAAGTATATCACCAGGCGTAGGGAAGCACGTTAAATTTTCCTTCGCAGGATCATGAAGCTTGCTGTCTTGACACGTATCAACAGGTAATTGAATTGAAATTTCTCTGCCAGTATACATCGCATGTGTGCCTGCAGTTTCAATCGGCTCAGATAGTGCTTGAACAAAAGCCTCCGTTGTAGAAGGAGCTTGCTCAGAAAGCACCTCTGCTTTTAATGATACATCTGAGTCTACAAAATGAATATAAAATGTTGTCATGCATATACCTCCTATACTACGCTAGGTTCAAAGACTAGTTGATTTGTTTGGAAGCGATTAAAATGTAGACTCGATACATCCACTTGAGGAATATTTCCTGTGACCATCGCTGCAAGAGATTCACCAATAGATGGGGACATCATGAACCCGTGTCCACTCATTCCAACCGCCTGATAATACCCTAGTACTCCATCTACATCACCAAGAATTGCCTGGTGATCGGATGTGCTGTCATATCGACCATCAACATGTGTATGGAAAACTAAACTCTCTAGAGGAGGGAAAATTTCCGTTCCTACTTCCGCAGCCCTCACTTGATAATCGAAGGAGTTAAACGGTGGTTTAAGATCTTTACCTAAATAACTTAGATACAATGTACCATCCGTTAATTGTTTTGCAGCAAATCCCTTCTCAAACGAAATTAAGAGGGGCTCTAAAATTCGCTTGGGGACTCGATTCGTATATAAAATTCGCCTGATTTCAAATTCAATCGGTAGAGCAACACCAGCAGTTTCAGCCATTTTCTTAGAACCTAACCCCGCTGCATTAACAACTCGATCAGCCCCAATAAGTCCTCTTTTCTCACAATCTACCCCTTTCACGACGCCATTTTCGACAACGATACGATTCACCGTATCATTTACAAATTCAACACCCTTACGTTTTGCTGCATCCGCAAAACTTTGTGTCACATGATAGGCATCATCTACGAATCCGTCCGTTTCACAAAAAGCTGCTGTCAGAAAACTTGATTCGTTAATACCAGGAATTAATTCCTTCGCTTCCTGGGGAGATATAAACTTAGTCGGAATCCCCAAAGAGTTTTGTAACGCTACGTTTTCAGCATACTTGGCTTTCGCTTCTTCTGAATGAAACGTATTCATATAACCTACACTGCGAAATTTAATTTCATGTTCTGGTTCTAATCTGTCATTAATTTCATTAAAAAACTCGGTGGACGCTTTAGACA
Source organism: Anaerobacillus sp. QJM3NY_17 (assembly GCF_056173665.1). Taxonomy (NCBI): domain Bacteria; kingdom Bacillati; phylum Bacillota; class Bacilli; order Caryophanales; family Bacillaceae; genus Anaerobacillus; species Anaerobacillus sp. QJM3NY_17. Next base: position 3,229,876 of record NZ_CM149685.1, read on the forward strand.
TTAAACAATTAATTTCCGTACCCCATTGCTGACGAACTCCTCCCGGGCATAGACCCGTAACATCTGAAGCGATGCCTCCTTTATCAATGACTAGAACATTCGCAAAACCCTTCTCTGTTAAAAAATAAGCAATGGAACAACCAATAATTCCTGCACCTACAATCACTGCATCATACATTTTCATTAATTAATCTCCTCTACTGTTTGTTCAAGATGACATGCTACAAAGTGATTTTTATTTGTAACCTTCAAATCAGGGGTCTTTGTCCGACAAGTATCCATCACGTATGGGCACCTCGTATGAAATCTACATCCATCGGGTGGATCTACTGGACTAGGAATATCTCCTTTTAAAATAATTCTTTCTTTCCTTTGCTTAGGATCGGGTTCTGGAATCGCTGATAATAGAGCTTTTGAATAAGGATGTTTTGGAGAATGAAAGAATTCATCTCGGTCAGCGATTTCAACAATTTTACCTAAATACATCACAGCGATTCGATTCGATATATGCTTCACAACGCTTAAGTTATGCGTTATAAACAAATATGTTAAGTCATACTTCTCTTGTAAATCTTGAATCAAATTGAGAACCTGCGCTTGAACCGAAACATCGAGTGCGGATACAGGCTCATCCATAACGATGAGCTTCGGATTCGCTGCAAGTGCCCTCGCAATGCCGATCCGTTGCCTTTGTCCCCCAGAGAACTCGTGGGGATACCGATCAAGATAGCTCTGATTTAAGCCCACATCATTCATAATCTGCTTTACGCGCTCTTTTCTTTCCTTTTTCGAAAGACTCAAGTGAATGCTCATTGGCTCTTCAAGAATTTGTCCAACTTTTAACCTGGGATTTAATGAGGCGTATGGATCTTGAAAAACAATTTGCATGTTCTTTCTTCTCTTTTTTAATTCCCTCGAACTCAGAGCACGAATGTCTTCATTTTCAATAACTATTCTTCCTTCAGATGCCTCTAGAAGACGAAGGATTACTCTGCCTGCTGTGGATTTTCCACATCCTGATTCACCAACTAATCCTAACGTTTCACCCTTCTCAATATAAAAACTAATATCATCAACAGCTTTCACATAACTTTTTTCCTTCGAGAAGAAACCTGCGGTATCTACCGGAAACCATTTCTTAAGATTTTCTATTTCCAACAGTCTCTCGTTCATCATTAATCCCCCCTTCGCCTGTCCAGTCTTCACTATTCATCCAACATCTTGTTTTATTCCGACCTACTTCAATAAGCGGTGGTTCCTCACTTAAGCACATGGACTCAACATACTCGCATCGACTAGCAAAACGACATCCTGACTTAACGTCAGATGGATGGGGTACCTGACCTTTGATAGGGCTTAAACGAGCCACGCGATCTTTCAAGCCTGGCATGGATTGAATCAATCCGCGTGAGTATGGATGCTTAGGAGATTCAAAGAATGTCTCAACGTCTGCGTATTCGACAATTCTTCCAAGGTACATGACCGCCACTTTATCAGCAGTTTCAGCCACAACACCAAGATCGTGTGTGATAAGAAGAATGGACGTATCCAGTTTGGTTTTCAAATCATTCATCAAGTCGAGGATTTGCGCCTGAGTTGTCACATCAAGAGCAGTTGTGGGTTCATCTGCAATAAGGAGATCCGGATTGCAGGCAAGGGCCATCGCAATCATGACCCGTTGCCGCATCCCGCCTGATAATTGATGGGGGTATTGATTCACTCTTTGATCTGCCGAAGGAATTCCGACTAAAGTGAGCATATCAATCGCTTTCTTTTTAGCTTCTTTTTTTGAGAGTTTTTGATGTAAGACTAGGACTTCTACAATTTGATTTCCTACAGTATAAACAGGGTTAAGTGATGTCATTGGTTCCTGAAAAATCATTGATATATCATTGCCTCGAATTTTTCTAATCTCTCCATCACTTTTCGTGACAAGGTTTTCTCCTTTAAATAGAACTTCTCCACCGATAATCTTTCCATGAGGTTTGGGGAGCAGCTGAAGTATTGAGAGCGATGTAACGCTCTTACCACTACCTGACTCTCCAACAATACTCAAAGTTTCTCCTTTATTAATTTCAAATGAGACGCCATCAACAGCAGGGGTTTCTTTCTGGTCACTATAAAAATATGTTTTTAGATTTTGGACTTTCAATAAAGGATCCATCTCATCCCCCCTAATTTAAATATGGATATGCCGTGGAGTTTTTGTCAGTATGTCACAGCCACGGTCCGTCACATGAATGATATCTTCTACTCTTACGCCTATTTTATTCGGTACGTATAAACCTGGTTCAACCGTAAAAACCATTCCAGCTTCTACTACTTCCTCCCCATTCAGTACGATTCTTGGATGCTCATGAATAGCTAATCCAACACCATGCCCAAGTCCACGGAGACAATAGGATTCAATTCCTTCATTTTGAAAGACCCTTCTCGTGACAGCATCAATTTCATGACCTGTCCTCCCTGGCTTTATCACGGCAATCGCCTGTTCAAGGGCTTTATGAACAATTCGATCATATTGCTGTAGTTCTTGATTGGGAGAGCCAATCCAAATCGTTCTTGTCATGTCAGACATATAACCCTTGTACTTTACACCAAAATCAATCAAAAGAAAGTGATCATTTTTCACCACATTTGATGAAGGCGTAGCATGAGGTAAAGCTGCGCGAATGTCAGAAGCTACGATCGTGCCAAAAGCTGGTCCATCATGCCCATTTTTCCCGATTAAATACTCAAGCTCCACAGCCACCTCTTTTTCCGTCATTCCCGGTTGAATCCGAGGGAGAAGCTCATGAAAAGACTGATCTGCAATCTCTACAGCTTGCTTGATTAGCTTCAATTCCTTCTCATCTTTTAAACGCCTCATCGAATGGAATTCTGAAGAAAGCGGAACCCATTCCATATGAGGTAGTAAGTTTTGAAGGTTATGGAAGAACTGCACAGTTAATGAATTAGCTTCATAGCCAATCGTCTTGATTGTTTTTGTAGAGAAGATGTCCTTCATCATTTCATATGGATCAATTCCATAAATATAGATCTCAAATCCTTCTGTCTGCTCATTTGCCCGCACTGCGTATCGCTGATCAGTGATTAAACTATGGTCATTTGATGTAATGAAAACGTATCCGTTGCTCCCAGTAAAGCCGGACAAGTACCTTCGATTTTCATAGGAATTGACAAACACAGCATCAAGGTGATTTTTCTGCATTATTTTCTTCAGCTTTTCAATTCTTTCTAGCATCTCACTCTCCTGTAAGTGAGAAGATTCGGGGGACACCCGAACCCTCGTTGTGTCTTATTTGAAATCATCACTCTGATACTGACCAGCTTTCAGCACTAAATGTTACCCCACGAAAATCTGGTTCGAACCCATTAACACGATTGTTTACAACGAACGGTGATTCTTGTTCGTATAACGGAATCCAAATTTCATCTTCCGCTAACTTTTGGCTAACATCCCAAATCAACTGCTGACGCTTATCAAAATCAATTTCCGTTGTTTGAGCTTCTAAAAGCTCATCTACCTTTTGATCAGAGTACCCGACAAAGTTATAACCATTAGGAGGCATATATTCACTGCCGAAATAACTACGGTATTCATCTGGATCTACTTCAATACCAAATCCGAGAATGTATGCATCGTAGTCATCCTTCGTTACTTCACGCTGTTTTCCGTCATCAGTCTTAGGGAGAAGCTTCGTTACAAGCGTTGGAAAATCAAGCGATCTCAGTTCGACTTTCACACCAATTTTTTCCCACATTTGCTTTAATAGGACTGCGGACTTTTCTCTTTCTTTCGTTCCGGTTGGTACTTCCATCATGAAACTCAACTCATTACCATCCTTCTCATAAATCCCCTCACTATTTTTTTCATAACCTGCTTCTTCTAGCAGTTGTTCTGACTTGGCCGTATCAAAATCATAGATCGGTAGATCTGGACTATGGGACCAGTGCTTAGAAGGGAAAATATCATCCGCTATATTCCCATATTCACCAAGAATGGAAGTGACAATCGACTCCTTGTCTACAGCATGAGCCAATGCCTGTCGTACTTTAGGGTCATCGAAATGAGCACTTTTCGTGTTAAAGCCTACATAATAAACACTTAGTGAATTTTGTGTCACAAGACTCGCATAATCCAGTGATTCAACTGAAGGTGTTTCAGAAACAGGAACCGGGGAGATATCGACATCCTTACTAAGCACTGAGGCTAGCATAGTATTCGCATCGCCAAAACGAGCAATCAGTCGGTCAAGTTTAGGCGTTTCTCCAAAGTAGTCTTTGTTCGCTTCTAATTCAATGTATTGACCTGTTTCCCATTTCACGAATTTGAATGGTCCTGTACCAATTGGAGAGCGATTAGATTCATGTTTGGCCCACTCACCTGGGGAAACATCCTTTAGCACATGCTCCGGTAAGATTCCAATAAATAACCCAGATACGAAAGGTGCAAAAGGTTCTTTCGTTGTAAATTTAATTGTTGTATCATCTACTACTTCAATACCTTCAATACTTTTAGCTTTACCTTCTTTGTATTCAGCAGCTCCCACAAGTGGATCTACCCTCCAATAGGCACCAGAGTCATAGGCTCCATCTGCAAGCGAAGTGAACGTAAAGGCAACATCGTCCGCAGTAAATGCTTCACCGTCGTGCCATGTAACCCCATCTTTTAGCTTAAATGTATATATTTTACCATCTTCAGATACTTCCCAACTCTCAGCCAAACGCCCTTCCATCTTTAATTCTTGATCGGGAACAACTAGAGAATCGAATACCATGTGTGTGATGTCGGTATCAGATGTAGTTGCCCAGATCGCTGGATTCAAGTTTCCTGGCTCACTGTTAAAAGCAATCGTAACTGTTCCGCCAACAACCTCCTCTGTTTCGGCAGTAGATGCCTTTTCTGCATTATTAGTAGAAGAACAAGCTGTTAATAAAAGAGTGAATATTAAGAAAATAATCCCTACAAAACCCTTTTTCCCCATTTAGACCGCCCCTTTTAATTTTTCATTTTTGGATCTAAAGCATCTCGAAGACCGTCACCAACAAAGTTAATACATAAAATTGTAATCAATATCGCAAATCCAGCCGGCATCCATACCCACGGCTTGAATTGTAATACCATAATAGAAGTGGCTTCATTCAGCATATTACCCCAGCTTGGAACAGGTTGTTGAACACCAACGCCTAGAAAGCTTAAGGCTGATTCTGTTAAGATCGCTTCTGCAGTTTGCAACGTCCCCTGCACAACGATCGGTGCCATGATATTCGGCAATATATGCTTCATAATGATAATGAAGTCTCGCTGTCCCATTGCTCGCGTTGCTTCGATGTAGTCCATCTCTCTTAGTCTTAAAACTTCACCTCGTACTAGCCTGGTCATGGTTGTCCAGCTAACGAGGCCGATAATAAGCATGACATTAAATAGGTTAGGTTTTAAAATTGTTGCAACCGTAATAGCTAGAAACAAAACAGGGAAACAAATCACAACATCGGTAATACGCATAATAATCGTATCTATCCATCTACCGTAATAACCTGCAATGACTCCGAGAAGAACACCAGTGACAGTTGCAATCATCACGGCTACAAATGCAACGCTTAATGAGACTCTACCACCGTATATAATGCGTGAAAGCATATCTCTTCCAAGACTATCGGTTCCTAAAATATGTTCGCTTCCTGGAGGTGCAAGAACATCTAATGTACCTGCTTCACTTTTGATAGAGTCATAGGGACTATAAGGTGCAAGAACAGGTGCCATGATCGATGCCAGTAACAACACCATGAGAATAACAGCACCGATTAAGGCAAGTCGGTTCTTCTTAAATCGCTTCCAAGCTGCATTATCTCGCCAACTTTTACTTTCCTCTGTCTGAACAATGATCTTCTCTTCAGAAACTTCTAAGCTGCCATTCATCTCACTCCCCCTTTCCATTAACTACTTTCAGTATCTAATTCTCGGGTCTGCCCATGCATACATCACATCTGCTAGTAGGTTTCCTGACATAACTAGGATCGAAGTAAAGAGATTCAATGCCATAATAACTGGATATTCTCGAGCTACAATCGATTGGATACCGAGACTCCCCATCCCTGGCCAGTTAAAAATATGTTCAGTAATGTAAGCTCCTCCAAATAGAAATGGGATGGAAAGACCAAATATCGTAATGACAGGAATTAAAGCGTTTCTCAGTCCGTGTTTTAAATAAACAACCTTTTTACTTAATCCTTTCGAATCAGCTGTGCGAATGAAATCTTGATTGAGAACTTCAAGCATACTGGACCTTGTAAACCTCATCACAACCGCTATTGTTGGAAGTGCTAGAACGATGGCAGGTAGCGTAACATGCTTGAGGTAATCTACAAACAATTGAAATCCACTATAATCTGCTCCAACCGTGATCATTCCTGAAGTTGGAAGCCAACCTAACTTTAATGCAAAAATAAAGATTAATGCTAATCCAAAAAAGAAGGATGGTATGGAAATACCTACGAATGAAATAACGGTTAGCACATAATCTGGTAGCTTGTAGCGATGTGTTGCAGAATAAACGCCGAGTGGCACACCGATTGCAAATGCCATGATGAAAGCTGTTCCCGTTAATAGTAGTGTAGCTGGTAGCCTTTCAACAATAAGCCCTCCGACAGATTGACCCGTCTTCACTGTATAACCGAAGTTCCCCTGCGCAATTTCCTTTAGCCACGTGACATATTGCACAGGTAGCGAATCGTTCATACCGAGATTTTCTTGAGCGCGCTGCATTTCTTCAGCGGATATTTTAGGGTCAATCATTGTTTGCATGGGATTACCCGGGGCAAGTTGCATGATGGCGAAGGTCATAATTGTAATACCAATTAAAATTGGAATAGATTGGAGTAGCCTTTTAATCAGATACTTTTTCAACTTCCTTCTCCTCCCGTTCTTTGCTGAATGGAATGAGAATGAGTTCATTCTGCCTAGTCGTCAAGTAACGAATCCCTTCAGATGTGACAACAACATTCTCTTCAACGATAAAATGGATGCCATTATCTAAGAAAAGAGTAGGTTCTATCGTAAAAACCATTCCTTCTTTCACTTCTCCAAGTGGTGCTGCCCCATACCGTTCCCATTTCGGTCCAAGAAGTATGCCACCGTCGTGCACATCTCTTCCTATTTGATGTCCTGTAGCATGGGAGATTTCTGGAAATCCCTGCGACAAGTAAAACCTTCTCGCTGCATCATCAACTTCATAACCTTTTGCACCTGGTTTAATCGCTGCCCCAGCCATCGAAATTGCTTCATGGACAGATTGAAATGCTTGATGAATATGATCTGGTGGTTCACTTTCTCCTTCTTTCAGAAAATAAACGGTTCGGGCAATATCAGAGACGTATCCTTCCACATCCACACTAAAATCGAAAATAACAAGATCACCGCCCTTTACCACTGCCTCTCCAGGCTCTCTGTGTGCAACGTTCTCTTTTAAAACGATTGGCATAGAAAGCTTACGATCAATACCGTTTACAACATGACGCTTTTCCATTTCTTCCACAAAAAGCTTCCCAAGCGCTCTCTCTGACATTCCAATTTTCATTCTTTGGAAGACGGTACTGTAAATTTCCTCGGTTATGTTAATCGCCTGTTCAATTCTATTGATTTCGGTCTTTGTTTTAATACTTCGAATGGAGGATAAGAATGTTTCAGATGATACAATCTCTCCTTTAAAAACTTCACATAGGGTTCTAGTGAGCCAGCGGTATCTCCCAGCGGTTAACCCATCGGCAAGGTGTTCCTCAACTGAGAAATTCAAGGCAATCTTATTAGGTTTCATTTCTGATATCACACCTGTTAAAAGGCCAGCTAAATTACCATCATGCTTGTACACCTTATCGAAAAGTCTGGATTCCTCAATATCTTGAGCATCAATACTACTACATAGTGCAAATTTCTGACGATCTTTCGTAACCATAAAGACCCCTGGACCAACAGTTCCTACTCCAGTTACAAGGGGAATGCATGGATCACTGCCTTCTGATGTATAGATAAGCCATGCGTCTATATCCAATTGCTGAAGATGGTCAATCACTTGATTCATTTTCTCTTGTTGAACTTGATACAACTTCGCCCCCTCCTTTCATCATGCAGTATTCTTGAACAACATTTCTCATCATCTCTACGCCATATTGAAATGAATCGATCTCAATTCGTTCATCTACCTGATGAACCCTTTTGAGTACCTCCGTAAAAGGCGTGAGCGTTGGGGATAAGCCATAGATATTTCTAGCATTCTGACCTATAAATCGACCATCAGTTTTACCAAGCGCCGTAAATGGGACCCACTCCATACTTCGACTCTCACGAAACGAAAACTTTTTGAACAATTGAACCATTTCACTAAGCGCATCACTTTCATAACCTTGTTCAAAAGAAAGAATCTCGACTCCTACTTCCTTACGAGCAAGGAGCGGAATGATCTGCTCCACAAATTGCTTTTCAGTTTGATATGGAAGAAGTCTAAATTCAATGATAGCCTCTGCTTTATAAGGAACAACATTTAGCTGTTCCCCTATGCTAATATGTTCAACTGTATAAGTGAGTTGCGACATGTACTCACGTAATTGACGAACAAAACTAAGCTGATCATTTATAAGCTTCTGTTCTTTTATGCGTAGCTTAAAAAACTTTTCAACGTTATAGGTCGAGGAGGCAAATCCCGTTTCTTGAAGAAGACTTAACACATGTGTTAGATGATCGATCGCTTGATTTACTGGTGGACTACCCGCATGCCCACCTTCACCAGTGGCAGTTAATTTCACTCTAGCTGTACCTTTTTCACCACAGGCATACAGCATGTAGCATTGATCAACTCCTTCAACAGTAAAACCTCCGCCCTCACTTAGAACCGTTGCTCCATTAAAAATTTCCGGATGAGTTTTCGCTAAATAGGACATACCCTCCGCACTTCCATTTTCTTCATCCGCTGTCGAAACGAAATAGATATCTCGATTTAGTAGGAACCCCTTCCTTTTTAATGATATAAAGGCGATCAAATGCATAACGGTTAACTGTTTCGTATCAAGAGTCCCTCTCCCCCAAATAGCTTCACCTGCAACGGCAGCGCTAAAAGGAGGATAAGACCATTCCTGTTCATTGGCGGCTACAACGTCAAGATGAGAAAGGAGGACAAGGGGCTCTTCTTTCTTTCCACACCCATGTAACTTAGCCACAATAGAGGCGCGATTAGCTGTACTGAACAAGATAGTAGAATCAATGTTTTCTTTTGCTAATTCTTCTTTGAGATAAGTAGCCGCTAGGATTTCACTTTGCTTTTCATTTGTTGTATCGATTTTAATTAAATTTCTTAGCCACAGTTCTGCTTTTCCCATAAGATTCAAAGCGTTCACCTGCCTGACTCGATTATGACAAGTTCAGTTTGCCTTTCACTTAGAATAAGTGGCCCTTGCTCCGTTACCAGAACATTCTCTTCTACAAGGATACAAGGAAGACCGTTGTCCTGAATAACGGTTGGTTCAATAGCGTAAATTTCGCCAGCAGCAATAACTCCTTCAACCTCTGGTCTAATCGGTATACGTTTTGGCCCGAGAATCGTCCCTCCATCATGTGTTTCTCTTCCTACCTGATGACCGACCGAATGACGAATCGTTGGATATCCGGCTTCTTCTATCACTTTTCTGCCAGCTGCATCTACCTCGAATCCCGCCTTGTTAGGTAACAACGATTCGATAGAAGCATCAATAGCCGCAATAGCCGTATTGAATGCATGCTGAACTTCAACAGGCGGATACGTTTCTTGTTCCGGTAGGAAATAGCAAGTTCTCGCAATATCTGATACATAGTCATTTAATTTCAGACTAAAATCAATAATAAGTAGATCGCCAGGCTTCGTTACATGACTCGCTGGTTTGCGATGGGCTAATCCTTTTCGAACGATACAAACGAGAGGAGGATCATGCGGATGGCCGAGACCATTCGAAGCGCCCCTCCTCTTCATTTCTTGAACAAAAAGATCCCCTATTTCAATTTCCGTCATCCCGCAAACTATCTGACCAAAGACTACCTGATAGATTTCTGTCGTCATCGTAATCGCTTGTTGTATCTGCTCAATTTCAGAATGAGTTTTGATACTACGTAGCTTCTTCAAGAGCCTTTCACTGCTCGTCTCAATCTGTTGTAATCGATTCCTGCCAAGAACTTTTTCTAACCAAAGGTACATCCCTTGAGTTAATCCATCACATAAATGATCGGATTCAGATATATTTAAAGCTACTTTCTGAGGATTTAGCTGGTTAAAAATATTTAGAAACGATTCTTCCATACTAGCTTCATAAGTAAGAATTCTATGAAATAAGCCGATCGCTTCATAGCTTCCTCGATCGCTAACAGAGGTTAATGCCAAATGTTCTCCATTACTTCTTAGGAAAATAGCTGCCATATGAACAGAGCGGATGCCTACTAATAAAGGGAGAGCTGGATCTGAGCCTTCTCTCGTCAGAATGAGCCACGAATCAATTCCATTCTGCTTCATTAGTTGAACAGCCTGATCTGCTTTTTCAAATGTGATATCAGGTACCATTGCTTTCATCTTCCTCACCCCCTATTCCAACTAACAATCTGTACAAGTTCTTGATCCCCAAAATAAAAGAATTCAATGGGATCCGTTCATCCACCCCATGTACCATTTTAATTACTCGATCAAATGTCATATCAGGTAACATCGGACAGTAACCGTAAATATGAGAAGCATAGGATACAACATGCTTTGAGTCACTACCTCCTATAGATAGAAACGGTACTACTTTTGCATGAGGAACCTCTTTTTTTAATTCTTTTTCAAATAATGCAAGATGTGACTGGTTTAAGGTCGTTTCAAATCCTTCGGTATACGATTCAATGCTGCATTCAACAGGTAATCCGTCTAGAATCGTGTTGAGCCAATTCTCAAATTCACTTCTAGAGATTGAAGGAACAGGTCGACAATCTAAATGAAGTTCATACTCTCCTCGAAGGATAGGATGCTTTCTTCCCCCATTCCATTTTGTTACAGTAACAGTAGTTGAAGCCATTGCCCGAAGTAGTGATTGATATTCTGGCACCAATTCGAGAAAATCATCAAGTTGTAACTCAGAGAAAGAATGTCCATATTCTGAAGCGATTGTTTCAAACAACGTTTTTGTAGAAGAAGGAATGGTATCATTTAGTTTGATATGCTTTAATTTTTGTATCACTTGCAATATGGTTTGTAGACTTGACTGATCGGGTAAATAGGAATTGCTTGGGGTTTGACCTTTTGCGTTTATTTTAACGATGGCACGACCTTTTTGCCCTGTCTCACATAAGTAATATGCTCTGTCACCTATGAGGATTGGGAATCCTCCCCCTTCATTAAAGACTGTTGTTTGATTAAAAAAGCCTGGATTCTCTTGTATAAATGGGAGAAGACCATAACGACTTCCACTCTCCTCGTCCGAAGTAGCTACCATCACAATATCTCGCTTAAGATCAATACCATTTCGTTTTAATAGAATAAGTACCATTAAATGTGTTATCGTAAGTTGCTTCGTATCGATGGTTCCTCTTCCCCATATCTCTTCATTTACAACTTCTCCATTAAACGGAGGAACCTTCCAATCTTCTGCATTCGCTGGAACGACATCTACATGAGACAATAAAACCACAGGCGACTCATATTCTTTTTTTAGAGATATAATGATATTTCCTCTATTTGCTGCCGTCTTCTGAATTGAAGTTTGAAGACCATTTTCTTCGGCGATTTTTGCTAAATAGAGAATAGCATCCATTTCATTTTGAAGCTTCGTTGTTGTTTCGATTTGAATCAATTTACTTAAATAAAAAGTAGCTTCTTCTTTGACGACATTCCAATCCCCCAGGCTCATCCCCACCTTTTGAGTACCACTTACTTTTTATTTATTATATAATTTGATTTTTTACTTTAATGTAAAGTAGTTTACAAAATCTAAATTTTCTAACAATTAATCCCGAACGAACATATCCTTTGATTGGGAAAGTCTCTGAGATCAGTTGTGCGCTAGTTTATTAACATAGAATAGCTACATAAATAACTGCTACAAAGCAGAAAACTTCTTTAGAGGTTGGAACTCACATAGTCCAACTTTTTTCATTTATGATTTATTAAAAATCATCAAAATATTTTTCGCTTTAAACTGTTTCATTTGATAAAAGTATTAAGTTACCTCTTTCGATTAGACAAAAAAGAGCATTATTCGGGTGGTGACAGGCACTTTTCCTCAATTAACCATTGCTTTATTCATCCTATCTAAGCTATATTTGAATTTGTGTTTTTCAAATCAAAAGCGCTTTCATCGAGATACTATAAAGCTAGAGCTTAACTGGAGGCAATTGTTCAATGAAAATGTATTTATATCCGTTGCTCGTCATTATCGGGGCTAGCAGTTACGGTGTTGTTTCAACCATCATTAAATTAGCAATAGGTAGTGGCTTTACAGCATCTGAAGCTGTTACGAGTCAATTCTTTATCGGCTTTTTGATTGCCGTGCTAATCTTTCTCATCACTAATCGACAAAAGCTAAGTTTCTCTGGAATTAAAATCCTTATTTTCGCGGGGATTTTTACAGGCTTAACGAATATTCTCTATGGACAATCATTAAATTATTTACCAGCATCCCTAGCTGTCGTCTTGCTCTTTCAATTCACATGGATTGGCATGCTAATCTCAAGTATTTCAAAACGCCAGCTTCCAACACGAATGGAAATACTTTCACTTATTATCTTAATTGGCGGAACGATTCCTGCTGCAGGACTCATTGATGCTGACTTATCAAACATCCCTTTGCAAGGCTGGTTATGGGGGCTTGGAGCAGCACTTTGTTATTCACTCTTCCTCTATTTCAATGGGAAAGCAAACGCCAAAATGAATACATCAAACCGATTAGTCATCGTGTCCTTTTTTGCGTTCTTGATGTCAGCGGTTTTTCAATCTCCTGAAATTATTTGGAATGGTACATTGCTCACAGAAGGACTATGGGTCTACGGAATTGCACTTGGCTTATTTGGAATGATCATTCCTGTTTTCCTATTTTCCATCGCGATTCCAAAGGTCGGCCTTGGGAAATCCTCCATTCTTAGTGCGATTGAACTTCCGATCGCTGTCATGGTTTCCGTCATCTTATTAAGTGAAACAGTATCGGTTCTGCAAGTTGCAGGTATTGTGATTATTATCATTGGCATGACGCTGCCTACTCTTTTCAGTGAACATATAAGCATTAGTCGAAGAAAAATAGTGGAGCAACAATAATGAAAACACCTCATCCAAATTAAATTTGATGAGGTGTTTTTGCTTTACTCTTATATTTGAATTCAATCGGTCCAACATTCATATCAAACGAACCATCATGATACAAAAGTGGAGACCGCTCCGTTCCACGTTTCGAATATTTTCTCAACGTGACTAACGCTCATATCTTGTGGATCGGTAAAAACAATTTTTGCAACCGTAACCCAATAAGCAATGTGATTCTTTACAAAAAGAGGAGAAGGTTTTTCCTTCATAGACTTAAAGCTTCCAACTTCATTTGGTACTGCACGCTGAAAAAAGCACGTATCTTAATTCAGAAGGTTTATGAAAAATAACCATTTCTTTGCGCCTTGAGCAAAAAGAAAAAGCATTCACCAAGTAACACATGGGAGTACTTGTTATTAAACACGACTATTCGTTCATCTAATTTATTTATCTAAAACCTTAAGACTCTTTTCCTTCATTTATCATTTCCACAATTGGCCGAATGGCAATAAACAGTCCTGCGATAATGAGCCACCCTAGTGATACATACGTCCATCCTTTAAAGAAACTTAAACTGTATTCATAGCCAGTGATGAACATAATTCCTGGGAAGATGATGATGAAAACAGCGGTTAACCCTATGGCCCACCTTACGCAAAGTTTCGCATCTTTATCGAGCTGCTCGTTCAAGTCGAATCTCCTCCTCTTCTTCAAATTCTTCGTCATCAAAGCTTTTGAATTTATCTTTCAATGTATCAAAATCAAATTCTTGATTAGCCATTAGTCCGTGACCAACAGAAATAACACCACTTACGATAAACACGGTAATATTCCCGAAGAACATCGATTCAAGCTGTCCGAGCGAACCACCACTCACTTCTCCAAACATTACATATGCGGACGTAATCCAAGCTGTTACTCCAAGAATAAATCCAGACAATGCCCCATAAAATGTTCCTTCATTCGTCGCTTTTCTCCACAATAATCCTAACGTTACTGGAATAACGGCTCCACTTACGAAGATGCCCATTGCCATATACACAAACCCTAAACTTATCCCTACATAGAAAAGGAGAATAGACAGAAGCCCCATCATTAGTCCAAAGCTTAACGTTACTTTTCGGGATACTTTGAGTAATTTTTGGCTGCTTGCTTTTGGATTGATCGAATGACGATAAATGTCTGTTACGACAATATTCGTAATAGCTGTTAATTCTGCTGCTCCAGTCGACATTACGGCCATAAATAGCATTGCGAGAAAAAGGATTGACCCTACACTACCAAGAAGATAGGAAGCCATTTCAGGCGCAACAGAATCTGGAGTACTAATCGGCACGCCAAGACCAGCTGCACTTACACCTAGGAAAGTGGCAATCGCAAAAGGAATAGAAAACCAGGCAATTCCTCCATATATGTATGCTCGTGAAGTTGCACTATCTTTACTAGCAATTGCTCGCTGCCAGTAGGCCTGATCAACGAAAACGGCACCGAAGTTACCAATAATATTAATCATACCGAAAAAGAGTCCTGGAATAGAAGCCATCGTAAGCATTGATGTAGAAGATGGAAGATCTTGAAGTCCTTCATAGATGGGGGTTGTTCCAAATTTCATGTAGATCGCTACCGCGAAAATGGTAAGAATTAAAAAGATCATAATCGTATTGAAGTAATCAGCGACAAAGGAAGCTTTTAATCCGCCAATCATGGTGTAGATCGTGAAGGTAAGGGGGATGAGAAAGGCTGCTACAAACAAATTCATACCTGTTAGGGAATTTAGAGCAATGGCTCCGCCGAGAATAACCATTGCTGTGACTAAAATGTTGGTCATAAGAGCAAAGACCATAATCAGTCGGTGATTTTTCTTATCAAAACGCTGACCGATAAATTCAAGAAACGTATGCGCATTTGGTGCCCTACGCTTCAATTGTATGGCTACAATCGCAAACAGCAACACTTGAATACAAGCACCAGCAGCATACCAATATGGTCCGCTTATCCCGTACTGATACCCAGTCGAAGAGGACATCATTAAGGTAGCCGCCCACGTCCATGCTGCAATAATTGACGCGCTCGTTAACCCTACACCTACGCTACGACCAGCGGTACTATACTGCTCCGCCGTCATCGCCTGTTTTCGTCTTCGCTGCATGAAAAACGTAAGACCTGTAAAAAACACTCCAAAGACTAAAAGCAACAGATAACCAACACTGGATGATAACATATGATTCCTCCAAATCGTTGAATTACGCAATACGTTAAAGCATTACATTCACCGCTTCAACTGATTTGTTAAATTATGTAACAAAGTTTCATCAATCAAAATTACCTATGTCATTTTTCCTAACATCGTTAACCTGTTAGATATTCCTTCAAGATCAGTTTGACTAATCAACCAATTTTGAACAAGTGCTAGACTGATAACGGTCAAATTATACTGGAAAGCTATTTCATACTTAGGAATAACACTCAAAAATTCCATTTATTTTATTACAATTCCATATTTTTCATTTTTTATGTTTATTAACTGGAAATTAAGGGGTATTATGTCATAGTATATAAGTTACATTTTTTGCCGATGTGTGTATTAAACCTATCAAGTTATTACAAATTATGCTAATTATATATAAGAAAGACTGATGCAGTTCTGTAGGAATAATGCACACATTACTAATTTAAGAGGAGTGATTTTGAATGGCAGGTCAAATTCGCGTAACACCGGAAGAACTTATTACGATGTCTCAACGCTATCAAACAGAAGAAAGTAAAGTAGAGGAACAAATTGGTAATTTAGACAAAATGATTGCTGAGTTAGAAGGTATGTGGGAAGGTGCTGCAAGCCAAGCTTTTAGTGATCAATATCAGTCTCTTCGTCCATCTTTCGTAGACATGCAACGTCTCCTCGCTGATATCTCAACACAACTAGCAAGCACTGCGAAATCTCTTGAAGATGCTGACGCACAAATTGCTAATCAAATTCGCGGATAAGCGATAAAGAATTGATCGGGAGCGCTTAGGCGCTCCTTCCTTATGAGGTGAACTATATGTACATTGAAGTAACGGTCGATCTCCATCATTACAAAAAAGGTCGCTTTATTGACCTCAGACTATCAAACTATCATTCAGTCAAGAAACTCATTGAAATAGTGTGCCAAACGGAACAAATCCAAACTCCTCCAGATCAAACGGGGTGGGTTAGGCTAGTGAATAAGCATAAGGTAGTAGCCGCTAATGAGAGATTAATTGATGCTGGGATTATGACAGGAGATCGAATTGAAATACTTTGAAGGAGATCACAACCATGTCGAATCAAGTGAAACCCTATCTTGAAACACAAATAGATGCAAAAATTATTAGCGAAAAAGATGTCATTACCTTTCTGTTTCAGAAAGAGAAAATCAAATTCGATGAATTGTCAGAAGTTCATTTCCTAAGCGAGATCCATACCGGGATCCCGAAAACAATTGAAATGAATGAGGATGAGGTAAGCATCCAGCACAAACTTTCACCTTCCATTATCGCTCTTCCAGCGAAGCTTAAGGAAATGACTGAAAGCGATCGTCTCACAAGTGCCTATCAACTGGTGCAAAAAGTAAAGGACCACCGCTACAAGCGTCTTAACTTAATTATTTGTCCAGATAATCTTGTGCTGGATCAGGGATTGACGCCACATTTTTTACATTTCGGCGTAAAGGAAAGTCTTCCCCCTTATGAGGAAGATCCTGAACGTATTCTTGATGAAACACGAGCAACAGTTGCAGCTATGATGAATCCAGAGCAATCATTTGAACAATACCTACATTATTCTGACACGCTCACACTGTCATCTGAACTAAAACAAGTGCTTCAAGCCAAAACACTTCATGAGCTTCAGCCAATCATTCATTCACAAATTGAACACTTACATACGAAAGAATCTGAATTCATTAAAGTGAATAAAAAGAAGTGGAAAACAAGTCGTTATTTCCTTCTTGGCGTATCTATTTGCTTACTACCAGCTTTACTCTACTCTCTTTACTCTTTGTTTCTTCTCCAACCAAAGCAGAAGAATATCGTCCAGGCACAGGAGAACTTTTTAACGAATGAGTATAGTGAGGTTGTGAACTCGCTTCAATCTTATGACATTGACGACATTCCAAAAGTGACGCAATATCAGCTAGCCCTCTCCTATATCATCAATGAATCTCTAACAGATGAACAAAAAGAAAGTGTGCGTAATACGATCTCCCTTCAATCTGACCCAAGGTATTATAAGTATTGGATTCATATTGGACGCGGAGAAGCGGAACAAGCACTTGAAATCGCACGTTATTTAGAAGATCGCGACTTATTAATGTATGGCATTTTGAAGCGCAAGGAACAGGTTAAAGCTGATTCAGATCTGGAAAGCGAGAAAAAGCAGCAGATGATCAATGAGTTAGAGCAAGAATTTGAAGAATACGAAAGAGAAATAGAAGAGCAGCAGCAAGAAGAGGAAGAAGCCCAGCAGGAAACAACAAATGAAGAGAAGCAACAAGGTGACCAGAAAAAAGAAGAAAAATAGATCGGAGGTGAAATAATGGAGCAATTATGGGTGTTCTTTCGTGGTACGTATCAAATGATTGAACTTGATAAGCAGTCAAACCACCCTATCACAATTGGCACTAGTATCAATCACACTTTTACTATACCCTCGTCCAATTCAGACGAGCATGTCTACTCGGTACAGCTTCATAACGAGAACTTTCATTTGCAAAAAGATGATGAAGAGAGTATTCCATTGTCTCTCAATAAGCGCTCTACTTTTGAATTAGGTTCTGAAGAAGTTGCCATCATGATAACTCCTAAAGCGAAGAAGCACATTTACTACATTGATGATCAGCAGGAAGTAACCATTTCGAGGTCCTCATCAGAGATTCAAATGAGGGCTCTTCCTGAAAAAGTTAGCCTTGTTTTAACCCGTGAGAAGAAACATTGGACAATTACAGCTACTAGTCAAACAACCGTTTATCATAATGGTTCGCTCTTACATAGTAAATCACCACTTCAAATCGGTGACATGATTTTCCTGCCGATGATGACATTGACACTAATAGCTGAGGATATGCTTGAGGTAACAAGTCCAGAGACGTTTGAAACCTCTCTCCCAGAGGCCACGATTCCGTCATCTGAAATGAAGAAAAAATACCCAAACTATCGTCGTACGCCGAGGATGATGTATGAATTACCTGAGAATAAGATTGATCTATCCTTCCCTACTCAAGAATCTGATCGGAATAATCGAAGCCTTTGGATTATTATCCTTCCTCCATTAATGATGCTTATCGTTATGGGGTTAGTAGCGATTCTTATTCCAAGAGGCATTTTCATTCTTATTTCTGTTGTTATGTTTACGACAACACTCGTTACATCGACAGTGCAATATTTTAAAGATAAAAGTCATCAAAAGAAATCAAAAGCACGTAAGAAACGGATATATAAAAGATACCTTGAGGATAAGCGACACGAACTTCATGAATTGGCTCAAAAGCAGAGAAAAGTTCTTACGTTCCACTACCCTAGCTTTGAGCGAATGAAATACTTAACCGAGCAGGTTTCTGACCGTTTATGGGAACGTAGCCTAGAGAGTCCTGACTTCCTTCAATTTCGCTTAGGAACGGGAACGGTACCAGCAAGCTATAAAATATCCGTTAATTCAGCTGACATGTCGACACGAGAAATGGATGAACTATTAGAAGAATCCCAGAACCTGAAGCGAGTATACAATGAACTGCACTCCCTTCCTATTACCGCAGACTTATTCCAGGGAGCAATTGGCCTTATCGGAAAAGAAGCAGTTGTTAAAAATGAACTGCATCAAATCATTGGACAGCTGGCCTTCTTCCATAGCTATCATGACATCCGATTTGTCTTCATCTTTAATGAAGAGGAATACGCCGAATGGGAATGGATGAAATGGTTACCGCACTTGCAAATGCCGGGATCATTTGCAAAAGGGTTTATTTATAATGAGCAAACGCGAGATCAGCTCCTCTCTTCGATCTATGAAATGATTCGAGAACGGGATCTAGAAGAAGATAAAGAAAAGCTACGATTCGCACCACATTATGTGTTTATTATTTCGAATCACAACTTAATCTCGGACCATGTCATTTTGGAGTACTTAGAAAGTGAACATACACATCTTGGTCTTTCAACTATTTTCGTTGCAGAGGCTAAAGAGAGCCTATCAGACAATATCCATACGCTGATTCGCTATATTAACAAGAGCGAAGGCGATATTCTCATTCAAGAGAAAAAAGCAGCCGAAATTTCATTCGAACTTGATCAGCACAAGCAAAGTGGTAATGAACAGTTTTCCCGAATGCTCCGCACGCTGAATCACCAGCGCGGCATAACGAATTCCATTCCTGAGAAAGTATCCTTCCTGCAAATGTTGAATATGGAAGATATTGATGAATTACCGGTTTCACATAATTGGGTGACGAATCAATCATCGAAATCACTTGCAGCACCAGTGGGACTTAAAGGGCGCCAGGATGTTGTGGAATTAAATCTTCATGAGAAAGCTCATGGTCCCCACGGATTACTTGCTGGTACAACTGGATCCGGGAAGAGTGAATTTTTACAAACATATATTCTTTCGCTAGCCGTCCACTACCATCCACATGAAGTGGCATTTCTGTTAATTGACTATAAAGGTGGAGGTATGGCACAGCCATTTAAACAAATCCCTCACTTGTTAGGGACAATTACAAATATAGAAGGTAGCGAAAATTTCAGTACGCGAGCACTCGCTTCCATAAAAAGTGAGTTAAAGAAACGACAAACCATCTTTGATCAGTATGAAGTGAGTCATATTAATGACTATACGGTTCTTTATAAAAATGGCGTAGCGGCTGTACCTATGCCTCATCTCTTTTTAATTTCTGATGAATTTGCTGAGTTAAAAACAGAAGAGCCAGAATTTATTAAAGAGCTTGTCAGTGCTGCACGAATTGGTCGAAGTCTAGGTGTGCATCTCATTCTTGCCACGCAAAAACCTGGTGGCGTAATTGATAATCAGATCTGGAGTAACGCTCGTTTCCGCGTCGCTCTAAAAGTACAAAACGTAGAGGATAGTCGTGAAATTTTAAAGAACGGTGATGCTGCATCACTAACCGTGACAGGTCGGGCATACTTACAGGTTGGGAATAATGAGGTGTACGATTTATTTCAATCGGCCTATAGCCGAGCGACATATATGGAAGACACCTCCGATATGGAAGATGAGGTTGCCTTAGTTACTGATCTTGGTCTCGTTCCTCTGTCAGAGCTATCATCATCAAAAGAAAGTAAGAAAAAGAAGCAAAGTGAAATCGAAGTAATTGTAGATAAAATCGTAGATGTCCAGCAGGAACTTGGACTCAGTAGATTGCCGAGTCCATGGCTTCCACCACTCGAAAAGCGATTGTATCGTCATGATTTTGAATCAGATAAGAAGAAAATCGCCTTTGCCCTGCTGGATGAACCTGAAAAACAAGCACAATCTCCATACGATTATGAATTAATTAAGGATGGCAATGTTGGCATATTTGGCTCATCAGGTTTTGGGAAGACGCAAACCATCTTAACGTTACTTATGAGCATCGCATCAACAAACACGCCGGAAGAAGCGCAATTTTATATACTTGATTTCGGTAACGGTGGTTTATTATCCATTAAGAACTTGCCTCATACGGGAGATTATTTCTTAATAGATGAGGAACGCAAACTAAACAAATTGTTGAAGTTCATTCAGGAAGAATTTACGAAGCGTAAACGACTCTTTCAGCGTGAAGAAGTGAGCTCCATTACGATGTACAATCGTCTAAATGACAAACCTCTTCCTCTTCTCTTTATTACGATCGATAACTATGATCTCGTAAAAGAAGAACTGATGGACCTTGATCCGATCTTCACTCAGTTTGCGCGAGACGGACAGTCGCTCGGTATTTATATGATCTTGAGCGCTACGCGTTTGAACTCGGTTCGTCAGGCACTGATGAATAACCTTAAAACAAAAATTGTCCATTATTTATTAGATAACTCAGAAGCTTACACCGTTCTTGGAAGAATCCCCTTTGCTCCAGAAGCAGTACCGGGTAGAGCCATAATGAAGAAGGAGAAAACACACTTCGGTCAAATAGTGCTACCAACTAGAGGGGAAGATGACTATGAACAGCTAGCTTCATTGAAAGAAGAAGTCCAAATGCTACAAGACAAATACCGTGATGTGAGCAAGCCTGAAGCTATTCCAATGCTACCGACTGATCTTACGTTAAAGACGTTCCATACGTACATTCCAGCTTCGGAATCAAAGAAAACTTATCCGATTGGATTGCATGAAGAAACAGTTAAGCCTGTTTTCCTTTCCTTTGCGCAGACTTCCCATTGTCTTGTACTTGGACAGGCCCAGAAAGGTAAAACCAATATCATGCGTCTTCTTACGCAGCAAGCGTTACAGCAAGAAGGTGATCATATTGCTATATTTGATTCAATCGATCGCGGACTTTTTCATCTAAAAGACGAAGTAAACACGACTTATTTAGAAACAAAAGAACAAATCGAAGAATGGATTGAACAAGTGACAACTGAATTCAAGTCACGTGCAATCACCTATCATGAGAGTATGAATAATGGCCAAACACTTGCTGAATTCTCAAGAGTTTTCCTCTTTATTGATGGATATGGACGATTTTCCCAAACTCTCGGAAACCTCCTTCAGGATCGAATGACCGCATTAATGAAAAACTATAGCCACCTCGGCTTAAGTATTATCGCATCTGGCAGTAGCAATGAACTAACGAAAGGATACGATCCGCTTACGGTCGAATTAAAGCAAATTCGTCAAATTATACTATTAATGAAGAAATCCGATCAAACGCTCATTAATCTACCTTTTGACCGGAAAGAACCCGATATTAAAGCCGGATTTGCTTATTACGTTCAAAGCGAACAAGCGCAAAAAATCCAGGTTCCACTTGTCCAAATAGAAAGGAAGGTACATGCGTGAAAGAGAAGAAAAGCATCCTTAAACTCATTCTCGTAACAGCGATCATTTTAGTTCTTCCACTCATATACTTTACTTCCATTGGAGAAAATCCAATGAAGAAGAAAGAGAGCGCAACGAAAACCATCGCTGTTATTAATGAAGATACGGGAACAGAAGAAGACGAGGAAGTAGTGAAGTTCGGAAATGACGTCCCTCCCATTCTTAAATCTGAATCAAAATACAATTGGGAAGTCGTTGGACGTAGTGCCGGAGAAAATGGACTAAACAATCAAAAGTATGATGCCATAGTGTACATCCCGTCAACATTCTCTGAGAAGATTCTAACTTATGATGAAAACCAACCTGAACAAACAAAACTAGAATACACGGTTCAGAATCAACTAAATGCCATCAATAAAGAGAAAGTTTTGCTTGAACTTGAGCAAGCAACAAATCGCGTTAATACGAAGATGTCTTCTCTTTATTGGAACTATGTATCAAACGATCTCGTCAACATCCAACAAGAGTTTGATCAAATTGTAGAGAAAGAGAAAGCATTCCAGCAAACAATGCTCTCCTTCTATACACCAAGCTCCAAAGACCTTGCTGAGCAAATGGAGCAGCAAGTGTCGATGCTTGCCAATCTTCAATCAACGTCAGAAAATGCTGAGGAACGAGCAGCAGATCAAACAAATACGATGGAAGATTTTCAAGAAAATCTAGCAAACTTTGTTACTTATACGAATGACTATCGTGAGTATCAGCAGAAACAACAAGAAGTTCTTGAACAAATTCAAGCTGATTCAGTCGATTCGATTTCACAGGCAACTGAAATGCCTCAACCGATGTTTATGAACAACAAAGAATTGTTCGAAGGTAAATCTGAGAGCGTTCTTGAAAACATGTCTCAGGTAGAAAATCAGATGATGCAGCAGCAAGAAATGTTTGCTGGTTTAAAAGAACTTCGGTATGACCAGGTTGAGCGCCAGGTTAACGATTTCTATACGCTACAAGAGCGAATTCTTAATTACTATCAGCAGCTAAAAGACTCCATGGTTTTAAATGAACTAGAAGGAGAAATCGCCACGCTTAGTAATAAGCTCGGTGATGGAGATGAGATTGTCATTCCCGATGACCCTGAACTACCTGAGGTCCCTGAAGATCCAGAAGAACCCGTTGATCCGGAAGAGCCAGGTGAAGAAGAAGATCCAATGGAAGACCTTACGAAACTTCTAAAGAGCTTACAGGATGAAGAGCCTCCTGTGATCGATGAAGATGGAGAAACAAATGGTCCAACTCCAGTTGATTTAAGTGCAGAACGCAATGAGTTGTTAGCCATCGCACAGGAAATTGTGACGCTACAGGAAACGTTGATTGCGCTCGAGGAACCAAAAGTAGAAGATCTTCAAACCGCATCGACAACGTTATTAACGCTCAACGATCGGATAAAGCAAACCGAGCAGCAACTTTTAGCCAAAGAAGGCGGCGACAAACCACTTGACGGCGAATTGGAAGAGCTAAAGAAGCTTATCGATACGCTAACTGAAGAGAATAAAAGTTTACTTGTACAAATTGAAGAGTTAACAAAGGAAGTTGAAAAGCTAACAAAAGAAAACGAAACGCTCTCTTCTCAAAAAGAAACGTTAATGGAACAGGTTGATGTATTAAAAGAGTCAAATACCGAGTTAAAAGACTTGCTAGTAATGGTATCTGATAAGATTTATCGTATTTCATCCGGCATTAATGAAAAAGAAAATGCGATTCTAGCATCACCTGCTCTATCACAAGCTAGAAAAGATACGCTATCCGTCTTTTTCCAACGTCCGATCAAAGGTACGAATTTGACGGATGTTCTTCAGTACTATGCATACCTGGATCGATATGAAGCAACGCTAAATAGTATGCTTTCTAAAAACAACGTGAAAGAAACCGTTCTACAGGACAATGACCTTCGTGAAGAAGTGAATAGCATGTTAGAACTAACCAACAAAGAAGAAGGCCAATGGGACGCGGTTGGAACTCAAGTACCAAAAACGAGCGACGCCCTGACGACGTTACAAGATGATTTCACTGTCTTTTTAGCGGACTACAAAAACGTTCTCGACACACAGCAAGCGAAGTTACTCGAAAGCTTGAATGGAATTGAAGAAGAAGCAGATAACGTTCTAAACCAGATGCAACAAGCTCAGCAACAAACCCCTGATGAAACTACGCAGGGTACGCAAGTTATGAGCAATCATGATCAAGTTAAAAGTCAGATGGGTTCTTTGTATGATTGGGTGGATTCAATTGAAGATAGCCAATCCGAAATTCTTACCTACACTGATGAACTCCAGTCTCGAGTGGCTGAAGTGCAAACAGACGCTAACACACTTAATAATAAGTGGGACACGAATGTTGCTTCAACCCTTATGATTCGTGATGATGTCTTTAACGTCATGGGGAATGCGTTTGTAGATGGTCGATCAAATGATTACGTCTATGATTTCCTAGCTACTCCAATTGACGTCACCGGTAGCGTCTTTACAGATAAGAAAGATACGAATCTTCCACCTGTTGTGATTTTATTCATTATTCTCTTAAGCAGCTTATTGATTGGTTATGCAAGCTACTACTTCCAACATGGTCCGTGGTGGTTGCAAAGTATCTTATTCTTAATGCTGACAAGTATCGTTGGTCTCGTTATAAGTCTCTACAGCTTATCGATTTACCCTTTAGGAAACGATCGTTCAATGGAATGGACAATCTTTACGATCTTACTTTTATTAAGCTGTGCAGCGTTAATTCGCGTTGCCTTTATGGGACATCATTTATTAGGATGGCTAGTCACAGTTGGCCTCGTTGCCCTGTTTGTGACACCTTTACTTGCACTTTCGACACCGAACTTTAGCTTTACTGATCCAATGTCTCGCGTGTATATGTCTATACAGAACAGTACACAAACGCTCTTTACTGAAGGTGCGATGATTTTAACCGCTATTTTAATTGTCCTGATCATTATTCAATATGCTTTAAACAAACGGTCATGGACACAAACTAAAGAGGATGAGGCTCATGAAGCCTAAAATTATCTGTCTTATTACAACGATCTTTCTCTGCTGTCACCTTGTTCCAGTGGCAGTAGAAGCAAATACGGACATAAACGAGTTATTACCGAATGAATATCAAAAAAACAAGTTCAAGAAAAACACTGACTTGATCCATGATTCTTCAAACTCGAAGGAAATGGAAGAGATTTCTGAAGATCAGAAGACGATTTCATTTAACGAGAAAAAAGTTTTTAACCCTGAGAATACCCTAAGTGAATTATTTCTTTCCATGAGTAAAGAAAATAGCACAATTAAAGATAAAGCGGAGAATTTAAACCTTTTCTCTGAGACGGAGACAGCAGCTTTTAAATCGATTAACGAAGAAGATACAGAAACAACGTCATCCTCTTTTCAACTACTGATTGGTATTTTAATTGGTGTGTGCCTCATCGTTCTAATCATGGTGTTAGTGATTTATAATCGATTGTCGTCTTCGAAAAGCTAATCGCTCATCAAAAAAGCTACGGTCCATTTCCTGGACCGTAGCTTTTTAATTTCAAGTATCTAATAGATGGAATCGCCATAGAACCAGAAAAATCATTTTCACTTTTTAGTGGTAAATAACATTTTCTTGAGAAAACAACATCCACTCACATCCTTTCTACTTTTTACCTATTTTTAACCTTCTACTTAAACTTCTCCATTCCCGTTTCACTTTAAAAATTGAGATTAATGAAGTTGCTAAACGTTTATTAATAGTTCTATATAACCATTATTTCTAACTATTCTATATTTTAAGATAATTACAAGGCCTCATGAGAGAAGTTCAATTCCACCTTATAATTGTAAATAGATTACATATTAGGAGGAATTTATTTGAGAAAAAAGTTTATTGCCCCCCTTGTTATGACGACTGCCTTAATAACTGCATCGCTCCCTTATAATAATGTTCTAGCCGTCCAGCCTGATCATCAAGTGGAGAACCAGATAGTTAAGCAATGGAACGAAAAAGCGAACGTTCCGCTATTCGTGAAAGAGAAGCAAGCAGTTAAACGTTCTTCTACTTCTGCTGAAGATGCTCTAAACTACTTGCAACAAAATAAAGAAAAAGTTAATATCAAAAATCCAAAAGCAGACCTAAAAAAGAACAATTCCGCCAAGGATGAACTTGGAATGACTCACGTCAGGTTTAATCAAACAAAGAACGGCGTCCCCGTCGAAGGGGCTGAGATTATTGTTCACTACAATATGGATAATGAAATCACTGTCGTAAACGGAGCTTATAATGAAGATATCGAAGCAAGTAAGCTCGATACTAAACCTACCCTTTCTTCAGAAGAAGCATTGCAAGTCGCAAAATCTTCTACTCATGCTCCTTCTACATTAGATCAAGTTCCAACATCCGAGTTAGTTGTATATCCATTTGAAGGAAAAAATCACCTCACCTACAAAGTGAATGTGAACTTCTTAGGTGATGAGCCTGGTAACTGGTATGTTTTTGTTGATGCTACGTCTGGTAAAGTTGTGGATCAATATAACGCCATCATGGACGCAGGTCATTTTAAAACCCAAACCGGGACTGGTACCGGGGTACTCGGCGATCATCGTCTTCTCCACGTGACAAAAAGCAAAGGTGAAAAAGAAGGCACCGTTTTTCAACTAGCTGATTACAGTCACGAAGGATTAGATGGGATCATCACCTATGATTACTCAAAAAATTATCTTGAATTGTTTTCAAACAAAAGCGCGGCGTTTAAATCTGAATTTGCAGAACCTGCTGTTGATGCTCACTATAATTCGGAACAAGTGTATGACTATTACTTAAGTGAGCATGGACGGAACTCTCTCGATGATAACGGCATGCAGATCCAATCAGTCGTTCATTACGGAGATAATTACAACAATGCTTTCTGGAATGGGACTTACATGGTATATGGAGATGGCGATGGTGAATTCTTCATCCCTCTTGCTGCTAGCCTGGATGTAGCAGCACATGAAATGACTCACGGGGTCACATCTAATTCAGCTAACCTCATCTATCGTTTTCAATCCGGCGCTTTGAATGAATCCTTCTCGGATATTTTCGGCGCATTAATTGATGACTCAGACTGGGAGATCGGGGAAGACATTATGGCACCTGCTGCCGTTGCAGATGGACGCACTTCTCTTAGAAGCTTAAGTAATCCTAGTAAATACCCTGTTGGTGCTGCTTATGTTGCTTATGGAAACGGCGAAGGAATGTATCCATCCCATATGGATGAATTTTACGACCTTCCAGCTAACTTAGATAACGGCGGTGTTCACATCAACTCTTCGATTATTAATCACGCTGCTTACCTAACCGCTCAAGACATTGGCCGTGAGAAGCTTGGACAAATCTATTATCGTGCTTTGACTCAATACCTCACACCTAACTCCGACTTCAGTGATGCTCGACAAGCTATCGTGCAATCTGCTATTGACCTTTACGGTGAAGGTAGCGCTGAAGTGGTGGCTGCTGCAGGTGGATTTGATTCGGTGGGGATTATGGAGTAAAACAGATCAATAGAAATAAGCATGAAGCGAACTGGCTTCATGCTTATTTCTATTTCTTTCATCTTATTTAGAGACTATTAATGAATTATCCAATAAAAAATAGTTTCATAAGCTTCCTTACTATAAGCTGCTTTCTTCATAATGGAGACGAAACTACACTCACCGACAGAAATTATTTCACACTTGTAAGTTAACTAGTATTTATGGAATAATTTTATAGATAAGAAAACAAAAAGGAATAATTAAACCTCGTTAGTTGCTAGCTTATGTCTTGAAAACAATCTTTGGGAGAGTTCTACTTATGACCTTTATCTTTAGGACTTTATCATCCTTTCTTTCAGCCTTTACTGTGTCACTTATCATACACACTTTAATGTATCTATTTGACAATACTATTGAGAGTGCATTCCATCTCTCAGATGCGATGCTTAATGCCTATCTAATGCTTCCATTTTTCATTTTGATTGGTGTACCGATCTCTATCTTTATTGATTGGTATTTAACTAGAAAGGAAAGGAGCCTTTATCGGTATCATTTTCTCGCTTATACACTCGCAGGAATAATACTTTCTTCTATTTTGCCTATTATTTTCGATAGTGGCAGAGTAGTTGAGTGGCTTGCTACCTTTAGTATTCTCATTGGATGTTCGCTGATTTATTTTCATTACCTGTTACTGCTAAAGAAATGGCTTAAGTTCTATAAGAGTATACCGCTCAAATCCTAACTCAATTTCTGAAGTCAGAACTTGAGTTTTTTATTTTAATTTAATTTGGTATTTCAACTTTGTTTTATTGAATCTAACCATATTGCTAGCTTTAAACAAAACACACTAGCCTTTCAACGCATTAAAATGCTATAATGACAATATTTTAAATATTAAAACAAAGGAAGGCGTTTTGGTCATGAGGTACGGATTTGCTAAGAGAGTGCAGCATCTTCAATCATCTGCAGTGCGCGATATTTTAAAAATCACGAATAAAGGAGATGTCATTTCGTTTGCGGGAGGTTTACCAGACGACGAACTTTTTCCTGTAGAGGCAGTACAAGATGCATTTTCGAAAACATTTCAGTCAGGAGGAAAGGCTTTTCAATACGATGCCACAGAGGGATATGCTCCACTTCGAGAGGTACTTGTTGATCGCATGGACAAGAAGGGCATCGCTTCACGCGTGGATGATATTATGCTTACCACTGGTTCACAACAAGCAATCGACTTATTTGCGCGGGTAATGTTTAACCCCGGAGATATTGTTCTAACAGAAAACCCAACTTATCTTGCAGCAGTACAGGTTTTTCAATCGTATGAAGTGAAAATTATCCCTGTTGATTCGGATGAGCATGGAATGGTACCAGAGGATCTTGATTATAAAATGAAAAAGTATATGCCGAAGTGTGTGTACGTTGTCCCAACCTTCTCAAATCCGATGGGAAAAGTTTGGTCACTTGAACGACGACAACACCTACTTGATACAGCAATAAAAAAGAAAGTGATTATTTTTGAAGATGATCCGTATGGAGAAATCAAGTTCGATGGAACAAAAACATATACTCCTATATCTGCGTTAGACGATGGATCGCACACAGTCTATACGAGTACCTTTTCTAAAACCGTTGTTCCTGCGTTACGAACAGGTTGGATCAAAGGACCTCATCAAATCATCCGCATTATGGCACAAGCAAAGCAAGCGGCTGATTTGCATTCAAACTCTCTTGCTCACCAAGCACTCTATCACCTTTGCTCCGACTTTGATTTGAACGGTCACATTCAAAACCTCAGGAGTACATATTTTGAACGAATGAAGGTCATGCAACGATTGCTTGATCAAGCTGATCTACCTGGACTTTCTTATACGGTTCCTAAAGGCGGCATGTTCTTTTGGGTAGAACTACCAGAAGGAATTGATACGACGCTTTTATTAAATACGGCTGTAAAAAAAGGTGCGGCTTATGTACCAGGAGCTCCTTTCTATGTTTCAGATCCGAAGAAAAATACAATGCGTCTCAATTTCACTCATTCCACTCAGGATAAAATAGAGAAAGGAATGGAAATTCTAGTAGACGTCTTTCAAGGGGCAGCTGAATTGGATTTAAAAAAGATCCATCAGTAGGTATTCTATCTTTTTTTAGCTTTGTTTAAACGGAAGTGACCTCCTAATCATAAGAGGTCACTTGTATTTTACACCCATTTCACCTTTTTACCAGCTAGATTTTTTCACGCCAGGAATTTGTCCTTTATGAGCATACTCACGAAAAGCAATTCGGGACATCTTGAACTTTCTTAAATATGCTCTCGGTCTCCCTGTTACTTCACAACGATTTGTAAGACGAGTTGGTGAAGAATCACGAGGCAGCTTACGCAATGCTTCATAATCTCCTTTTTCTTTTAACTCTTTTCGAATCTGAGCGTATTGCTGAACGAGCTTCTGACGTTTCTTTTCTTTAGCTACTTTAGATTTTTTAGCCATCTAACTCTTCCTCTCTTCGTGGTATTTTGGTAAATCGTCAGAGAATGTCGACCAATCTTCCTCCATCTCATGATCAGTCAATAGACAACAATCAAGCGACTGTTCGATTTGCTCCTGGTCCAAATGAAGACCAATCATCACAAGTTCCGTAATGCGATCGCCGTGAAGATCATCCCAGTGTTCTAGTAGTTCAGGAGCTTCATCAATCGTCTGTCTTTGCTCTTCAATCGAATAGGTTGCAACCCAGTTTCCAGCCGCTTCAATACTAAGGGATGGACCTGCTTGAGACAATAATCCCGTTACGTTATTTCGAGAAGCAAGCCAGAAGAATCCCTTTGCGCGCACAATTTCGTCTGGCCATTGTTCAAGCCAAGATAGCCACCTTCCAGGATGAAATGGGCGCTTCCTCCGATAGACAAAAGAAGATATACCGTATTCTTCAGTTTCGGGAATATGTTCATTATTAAGTTCTTTGATCCATCCAGCACTCTGACTTGCAGCTTCAAAGTTGAATAACTTTGTGTTGAGCACTTGATCAAGAGAAAGATTGGCATGAGTTGTTGGTATAATAATGGCATCAGGATTAAGTGTACTTAAGACGGATACTAATTTTCCTATCGCTGTTTTATTCATTAAATCTGTTTTATTAAGCAATAGAACATTCGCAAATTCAATTTGATCAATTAATAGATCCACCACTTCACGCTGGTCATCCTCTGACGATTCTTCCTCACGATCTATTAAGGTTTCTCCTGATTTATAGTCATGCCAGAATCGATTACCATCAACGACGGTAACCATTGTATCTAACCTGCACAAGCGACTAAGGTCAATGCCTAACGCTTCGTCCATGTATGTAAAGGTTTGAGCTACGGGAACCGGTTCCGAAATGCCTGTTGATTCAATAACCAGATAATCAATCTCTCCTCCTTCCACCAATTCTTTTACTTCAATCATCAAATCTTCCCTTAACGTACAACAGATACATCCATTATGAAGTTCCACCAACTTTTCATCAGTTCTAGCAAAACCACTTTTAATTAGTTCAGCATCAATATTAATTTCACTCATATCGTTGACGATCACAGCAATCCGGCGCTTCTCTCTATTTGCAAGAATATGATTTAACAACGTCGTTTTACCAGATCCCAAATATCCACTTAACACTGTCACTGGGACTTTATTGGTCATACTTTCCATTCTCCAAATCAAAATTATTACGATTTAAACCGTGAACTTTTCATAATCCGTTCTGTTGCTTTTCTCGCTCCAATAATATTGCGCGAAGCTGGACCAATCTCAAGCTCCGCAAGAGGCCCCATGACAAATAGGTGTGGGCACCATTCCAGGCTTTCTTCCACAATTGGATAACCGCAATTAGCACACGTAAGGTCTTCTTTAGCGATTAATTGAAGAAGCCAACGTTGATTTGTTATCGCTCGTTCAAACCCTGTAGCAAAGAGAACAGTGGCTGGTCGATAAACGATTGATTCTTTTGTCATTAAAATATTGGATTCACATGAAACAGTTTGAATTTCACTTTGGACAATCGATAATTTTCCTTGCTTTTTTAAGTGATGCAAACGACTGTAAAGTTCGGAAGGAATGGAGCCAATATGTCTTGCTTGGTGAATCATCTTTCTTCTAATATCATAGTTCTTAACCTGTGAATAAGCGTCCAAATATTTAGGTCCAAGCCACCCAGGATCGCTGTCAAAGTTATGTACACGAAATGGATGACGAGACATTAATGTAACTTCCCCAGGAAACCGATGAGATAGACCAATAGCTGTATGGACTGCCGTAATTCCTCCTCCAATAATCAAAAAAGGTGGCTTTATGTTGTCCATGTTTAGTTCAGCATCAAAAATGTGATATCCATTATTCCATTCAGTTGCCCATGGCGGATAGTTCAGTTCATTATTACCAATCGCGATAACACTATTTCTTGTATAATAAATGCAGTGATCTTCCGTTTCAATTTCCCAAAATGGTCCTTGTTTCTTCATTTGCTTCACCTTCGTTTGACACCAACTATCTTGTACGCAAGCTTCTTCAAAAACGGAGGCTGCATGTTGATTAAAGAGATCTAATGAGGGGCGATCATAATAACCGTAAAAAGGGTTTTCATAGTTAATCTTTTTCGCATATTTGTCTAAACTGAAAGGAGCCACATCAATGTGGTGAACAGAAGGCGACCGAAGAAACGGCATCTGAATGCGCTCGGTTCTCTCCTTCCACCTTTCAAGCGGTCCGGAATGAGGATCAATAATTAAGATCTCTTCTTTTTTAACTTTACCGCTATTCAAAAGGGAGGTTGCGATCATACAACCATGAATACCTCCACCTATAATTATCCATTCATACATAAGAGCACCTCTTAAATCGTAACTATTACGATTTGTATTGTATACTAGATGAATTTATATTGCAATCTCTCATTCCAAATTGATTTTATATATGAAAGAAAAGAAAGGGATATGCTCCCTTTCTAAAATGGATAAACATATGGGTCTTTAGGGGCCTCAATTTGCTTCATTTCATCTGGTAGTAAAAGCATCATTTCTTGACCGTTATAAGATGTGTTCGAAATTGTTCCAGTTACCTCGACCCATGTATCTTCTTCAATGGAATGAACTTGATCACTTTCAATTAAAGTTCCATAGACACTTGCATCTGCCACGCAACAGTTCATACCAAATCTAGCGACAACGATTTGCTTTTCGTTAAAATCGGGTTCACGGTACACAAAACCTTTAATCGTCAATTTTTTCCCAATGAATTGCTCCAAATTCAAATCGATTGTTGTAATCACATCGAGGTAATTTTTATTCGTTATTTGAATGTGGTCCATTTTTGAATATTTTGCTGCAAGCTCATCGTATTTATTATAATCAGCAGAATAGCCCGAAGAGGTGTTTGAAGCAGGAGATTTAGCTGCTTCATTCTTCACTCGCTCATCCATTTCCTCCATGTAAGCTTCTGGATCTTCCAGAAATTTATCCACGTCTTGTGTATTTGTATCTGACGGATCTTCTGACAAAGCTGCCGAGCTATCTGGTGGTTTTGTATACAACCCTCCCCCATATTGAATGCCTCTATTTGCCGCTACTGTACTATCGATTACTTTTTGAGGAAGCCCTAATCCTCCTAGAACAGGAAGGATAAATAACAGATAAATAATCGTTTTACGCACAAATGACCCTTTCATATGATGATCTGCACCACAGTTACATTCAATCTCCTCCGCCAGGTTTGAGGACATACTTTTAAAAAATTGAATAATTCCTATTAAAAAGAAGCAGCCACCTGCAAAATAAACAAACGGAAGCATTTTCGGAGCAACATAAAGAAGGATCGTTTCACTCAGAACTAGCTTGATGATTAATAAGAAAAAACCCATTAAGATAATACTTCTTAAAAACATATGAAACTGCAGTGAAGCTGTCGACTTACTCTCGTCCAAACCCATTCCTCCTCTCTTAATTTAAAAAACCGCTTACCACTAATACAGAACAAAATGTAACTACCGTTATGGTTAACATAAGAACTAAGACAAACTTTGTCTTAAAGTATGCGAAATACAACAGCATATTTTTCAAATCAAGCATCGGTCCGTAGACTAGGAAAGCAAGTAAAGACGTACTAGAAAACTGATTCGAAAAGGAAGCTGCTACAAAAGCATCTGCTTCTGAACAGAGAGATAAAATAAACGCTAGCCCCATCATAACGCCCGTTGATTCTGCTTCATTTGTAATAAATGAAGCAAGGAGGTTGCGGTCAAGAAACCCATTGACCACACTGGCTAAAAACGCACCAATGATGAGGTATTTCCCCATATCGAAGAATTCATCGCTAGCATGATAGAACGTTTGCTTCCACTTATTTCTTTTCATCGTAGTTATGGTTCTTGTCTCTCCAATAAGTTCTTCCTTTGTCCATCTTAATTGATTTGTAGTACCGAAAATCCGGAACATCACAAAACCAATAATGATGGATAAGACAAAGCCCAATCCCATTCTGAAATAAAGTACAGTAAGATCCTGTTGAAAGGCATAGTATGTAGATGCGGCTACGATTGGATTTAGAATAGGTGCAGCCATTAATAGGACAACACCGAATTGAAGCGGCATCCCTTTTTTAATTAACCTTCTTACCACTGGAATAATGGCGCATTCACAAACAGGAAAAACAGCACCAAGTAGCGCTGCAGAAATCAAGCCTAGATACGCGTGTTTCGGTAACACTTTCTGAAGAGTTTCTTCAGAAACAAACGATTGAATCAGCGCAGATACAAACACACCTATAAGAACAAACGGGATCGCTTCTAATAAAATACTAATAAAAATAGCATTTACATTTAACCATTCACTAGGGAAATCAAACTGAAAATACTGAAGAACTTGTGTATTAAATAAAAATAAGATAACAAAGATTAAAAACAATAGGATTCCTATAAAATCCTTTATACTATTGCTTACAGTATGAATCATACATCCACCTCCATACCACCTTATATTTGTCTTATAAGACTTTTCCTCTCACTTTGCAAATCATAATTGATTCGATTTAGAATCTATTAGTGCTTCTATTATTCTATGTCCATCCAGATCACTCATGACCATTTAATGAAATGAACTTCATTCAGACATGCTTGAATGAAAATTCCGGTTTAACTTTTCTTCGTTTAAAGAATCTCCTATGAGTATCATAATCGGGTTCATTTCTTCTCCAACAGTTTGTAAGAGTCTTAGCTCTCCAGAGGCAAATTGAAAATGATAGTTCATATGCTCACCTTTAAATCGAACAATACCTTTCCCTCTCAAAACTTCCAATGGTAACTCAGTAATCCATTTTTCGAAAAGTAGTCGATCTACTTCCGCAAACCCATCAATCTGAATACTTCGAAGTGAAGAGTGGTTGTGACGATGTCCAACATCTCTGTGATTCTCATTCGTTATAGGAGTACGAAGACCATATCTTTTTTTAAATAATTCGGTTTCTGTAATGTTTCCAAAAGCTGTTCTAAAAACAGGAATATCTTCTTTCAACATACCACTCACTTTCTTATATATTTTCATTATAGAAGATTCTGTTATTAAATCCTCTTTATTAAGAATCACCAAATTCGCACAGGAAATCTGTTGTTTTAATAACTTACGAATTTCTTTACTACTTGTAAAGAAGTGTTGGTGTTCAAGAAAATGACTTCCATCTACAACCGTTATCATCGAGTTCAACTCATAAATCCGGGTAAATTCTGGAGTCGTTAATGCCGCTTCTATATCGATTGGATTGGCAACCCCCGTTCCTTCTATTAACAATACATCAATATCTTCTTCGCTAAATGACCGTAGTGTTTCGTTTAAATCATCCTGAATCGAGCAACAAATGCATCCATTTAATAATGTCTTTACGTTCTGTTCCTTAAAGTACGTTTCCTCCACATTCTTTGTACCTAACTCATTAAGAATAATGCCTGTTTTCATCCCTTCCTTTCTACATTTTTCTATCATACTTAGAAGTACAGTTGTCTTCCCGCTTCCAAGAAAGCCACTAATCAAATAAACTGGTACTTTCATGTTTCATTTTCCTCCCTATCCATTCGACTCTAAAATATCTTAACACAAAACGTAATGATTTTGATTTACAAATCGAAATCATTACGATAATATTAAAAATAGAATTTTACGAGGGAGGGAATATTTTGAATTTAAAATACGGGAAAATTTTATTATGTTTGATGACTGTCTTGGTCTTAGCTGCGTGTGTTGGAAAAGAAACAAGTACAACTGCTACTAATGAAAGTAGTGAAAAAACAAAACTAAGTATTTATACAACGCTATTTCCTATTGAGGATTTCACAAGGAAAATAGGTGGGGAATATGTTGAAGTTGTCTCGATTTTACCACCTGGATCTGATGCCCATACTTACGAACCAACGACACAAACGATGATTAAGATTGCTGAAGCAGATGCATTTATCTATAACGGGTTAGGAATGGAAAGCTATGCTGAAGCTATTGCTAATTCGGTAGGTGATGTAGAGATTGTTGAAGCTTCATCTGGAATTGAAACCTTAGAACATAGTGATGAACATGACGAGCATTCGGAAGAAGAACACAAAGAGCACTCTAAAGAGGAACATTCGGATGAGCATGACCATGGAGATCAAGATCCTCACGTATGGCTTGACCCTAATAAGGCGATAGGAATGGCGGAAAACATTAAAGAGACATTAATTGAACTTAAGCCAGATGCAAAAGAGGATTTCGAAGCCAACTTTCAAAAAGTTAAAAACGATTTAACTGAACTGGATAAAGAGTTTGCTCGTTTAGTAGATTCCAAAGATCATCCTGAAATGATTGTTTCTCATGCTGCTTATGGGTATTGGGAAAACCGTTATAGCATTCATCAAATTGCGATTTCCGGGCTTTCTCCGTCAAATGAGCCATCTCAAAAAGCGCTTGAAGAAATTATTCATACGGCTAAGGAGAAAAATCTGGATTATGTATTGTTCGAACAAAACGTTACCCCTAAGGTGGCACAAAGCCTCCAGTCCGAAATTGGAGCAAAAGCACTTCGTCTTCACAATTTATCTGTTCTTACTGAGGATGATATTAATAACAAAGAAGATTATTTTAGCTTAATGCGTAGAAATCTTGGAACGCTGGATCAAGCATTAAAGTAAAATCACGAAAGAAACCCTTCTCCTTAAATAAACTTATTGATTTCAATTCATTCCTCTATTTTTCTCTTCTTTTGACTACGTAGGTATTTAACATATGAAAAAAGAACCAAGAGAATAAGTCTCTTGGTTCTTCTTCATTCTAATTAATAAGCACCCTCCGAATAAGTCAGTTCATAGCTATGAGAATAGATCTCGAAAATATTGCCGAACGGATCTTCCACATACACCATTCTAAATGGCTTTTCATTTGGATAGTATTCGCGGATCGGCATACGCTGTTTCCCGCCGTGCTGCTTAATTTTCTCAACGATTCCTTCAATATCAGGGTCCTGGATACAGAAGTGGAAAATACCTGTTTTCCAGTATTCGAAGTTATTTTCTGGCGTTTCATTTTCCGGGAACTCAAACATTTCGACGCCAATTTTATCTCCGGTTGATAAGTGAGCAATTCGGAACGTATCCCAATCGTCTCCAAAGACATCACGGCACATTTGTCCAATCGGGGAATCATCATTGTGCACATCAGATGGCTCCATCAAAATATACCAGCCGAATACTTCCTTATAAAATTTAATAGCTTCTTCGAGGTTTGGAACCGATAGTCCGATATGAGAAAAACTTCTTGGATATGGTAACATAGTTTTAAACTCCTCCTTAGTGATTATGTTCTGTCAACATACGTTTATTATACTGAGAACAAAATGATCATGTAAGAACGCACTTTTTTGTGCGATACTAACCAAAAGGTAAGAAAGGAGTCGATCCAACATGAATTCTCCAGTGGATCAAAACGGAAAACTAAAATGCTCGATTGAATATACATTAAAGAAAATCGGCGGTAAATGGAAAACGGTGATTTTGTGGCACCTCTGTGTGGATGGGAGTTTTCGCTACAATGAATTACGCCAGTTACTACCAGGCGTCACACATAAAGTGATGAGTCATCAGTTAAAAGAACTAGAAGAAGAAGGTTTCATCGATCGAAAACAACAAAATACCGTCCCACCAAAAGTGGAATATTCGATTACGGAAAAAGGCAAAACGTTGATGCCGATTTTAGAGCAGATGCACTTGTGGGGGACTGAGAATCAAAAATAAAGAGTGCCTGTCACTACCTTACTAACTTGTAAGAAGTGACAGGCACTAGCAATAGATCATCTTATTTTGAAATCTCGTAAATACCCTCTTCACTTGCCACTAATGCTTTTGTAACAACACTCGCAAAAAGGGAGACGTCAATTACACCAGGTATTTCTTTCAGGCGTTTTTCAAGTTGAACACTCTCCTGCCCTTTCTCAAACCAAACATCAATTAAAAAGTTTCCATAATCGGTAACTGTATATCCATCCTTCGCAGAACTTGAACGCACTTCTGCCTTTCCTTCCATCTCTCCTACTTTCTTTAGTACAAATGCAAGTGAATCTTGCAAAATCTCCAGTACGACTGGATGCTGATAACTTAATTCCGGAACAACTTTAGAATCATCAACGAGCAAGATATAGTCCTTTGCCATTTGAGCAATGAGCTTTTCTTGCGTGTGAATACCACCGCCGCTCTTTAGTGCATGTAACTTTTTATCAACCTCATCACAACCATCAAATGCAACATCTACTTCCTCAACGGTACTTGTTGGTAGCACTTCCAGGCCCTGATTTACGCATAGATGCTTTGTTTTTAGAGATGGGGTTACGACTTTTACATTTAACTTTTCTTCCTTAATAAAGTCAATTAAATATCCAATTGTACTTCCGCCCCCAAGACCGATGATGGTTTCATCTGTTATGTATTCTAGAGCTGCTTTGGCACATTTCTGTTTCATGTTCATTTTGACACCTTACCTTTTTCAGAGTTTATCTTCTTGTAAGAAAGCTAGCTTTGGTTGGTTTTATTGTAACAAAATGAGAAGTGAAAAAGTTTAGAAAGACAAGGATATTCACAAATAATTGACGGATAAGGTCTTCGCTCTTGGAACAAACAGTTATATTCGGCATAATCCTCCTTCTAGCGATATATACTTAAACGGGCTATCTAACATGTATGGGAGGGGTAATGAGAATGGGGATATGGTTTCTTAAATTGGCAGCTCTTTATTTCCTAATTGGAGTTAGTATGGGGTTAGTGATGGAGATGATGGGGGATCACAGTTTGGCAGGCGCTCATGCTCATATTAATCTATTAGGTTGGGCTTCCATGGGCTTATTCGGTTTTATCTATATTCTATTCCCTAACGCTAGTGAAACGCTCTTAGCAAAACTGCATTTCTGGCTTTATAACGTGTCATTCCCTTTATTTATGCTTGGACTATCTTTTTTCCTTGCAGGCAATACTTCCCTAACCGTTCTTCTCATGATCTTTCCTAATCTTCTTGTCTTAAGTGTCATCCTGTTCGTTATTAACATGTTTATAAATTTGAAAGCAGAAGACGTTGCTCACTTGCTTAAGAAAAGCGAAACGACGTCACTCTAATTCTATTAAGTCGTTTAATAGTAAAACATAGTTAAAAGGTCGAGTTTCCAATTGGAAACTCGACCTTTTAACTTTATCAGTAGGTACATGTCTTTCTCCTATTTCCCAAATACAAGTTATGAATTAGTCCACACTGATTTCAATCGATTTATCTCCATCGAATGAATAAAAATTTCATCGCTACTGTATAACTCCAGACCATTACTATCCTCTTTAGGAAACACCAAATTTGTAACGACCGTTTCCCCACTATTCCCAAAAATCTCAATGGAGGATCGATCAATTAATACGGTCAATTGCAAACGCTCATGAAGTGAGTCCATCTTTACTGTCTGCTTACAGGCAAAAGAGGAATGAAAAGAAGAATCTCCTGATCGAGTTCGATCAAAAGTTAGCCTATCTGTTTTTGCATTATATTCGATGACTGTCTCTTCATTATCAGACTTTAAGACCTTTAAACCTACTATTTCTGATGAACGGGGATTAAGATCAATGGTTATTTCAAGTGTGTTTTCATGAATACCGCTTAGCACATTTTCACCTGATGTTACCTTTTGTTCTTTCAACAGTACAAGAGGCTCTTTAATATTCTTAAGTTCTGTAACTGGCAGTTGGGTAAGTAGGACACCAGCTACTGTGGATTTCAAAACTAGCTCTCTAGGGATTGTCATCGCGCTTCTCCAACCTTCTGTAGGTGTTTCATTCGCGTAGCGCCAGTTACTCATCCATCCAATCAAAATCCTTCTCCCATCATGATCTGGTAAATCTGACCACGTTACGCCTGCGTAGTTATCTCTCCCGTGATCAAGCCAGCACACATGATCTGGATGATGATCGTTTCGAAACGTTTTACCATCAAATTCACCAATGAAATATTGTGTTTTTGAACCACTATCGACATCTGGATGGTCGCCAAGGCTAACGAGTAATACCCACTTTTGTTTGGATGGATCGTGGTCTACTGGTAGTTTAAATAAATCAGGGCATTCCCATACCCCCTGGTGCGATCCTTCTTTCTCTCCAAACGTGCTGGCAAACTCCCAGTCAATTAAATTTAATGACGTATAGATACTAATGGATTGCCCTGAAGCGATGACCATCACCCAACGATTCGTTTCTTTGTGCCAAAAAACTTTAGGATCTCGAAAATCTAGAATCCGAGGTTCTGATAGGACCGGATTCCCTTTATATAATGTCCAGCTCCTCCCATTATCGCTGCTGTAAGCTAGGCTCTGCCGTTGGCGTGGTCTGTCGGATCCAGGATATGTATCCGCATGAGTAAAGATTGCTACGAGACCACTTTGCCCATTAAAGAACCCAGTTGTATCATCCCAGTCGACAACTGCACTGCCCGAGAAAATAGCCCCGTTTTGATCGGGTTTTAACGCAATAGGGAGATGCTCCCAGTGAATCAAATCTTTACTCACTGCGTGTCCCCAATGCATCGGTCCCCAAACACTACTATAAGGATGATATTGATAGAATAAATGATATTCTCCGTTAAAATAAACCATCCCATTTGGGTCGTTCATCCAATTTGATTCTGGAGTGAAATGAAACTGAGGTCTATGCTTCTCTGAATAGTTGCTTCGAGGAACGACTTGTTCAACACCCAATATTCAGCACCCTTTCCTTCAACAAAGTTTTTAACTAAACCATTAATTAATTTGTAGTTTACTAATTGCTTTAAGAAACCAATAACTAATAAAGTAAGCTAACGTACTTGTGATAAAAAATAGTCCTGCTGGGTTATCTAACAAGAAATAGACTGTCCCAAGGGTAACAACCCCAATTATGATTGTTGAATATGGACTTGCTACAACAAGAAAAAACGAATTTCGCACCAGTTCGTGCCACTTTGCTTTCACGTGAACCATCATCGGAAATAAGTATATAGTCATAAGGACAAAAATGATGCTTAGAAAGACACTTACGATAAAAATCACAACTTCAAGCACTGATCCAGATAAAGATACGATTTGGAAATTTAGGTATAAAGAAAGTCCAACTAAGCTCCAAATAAGGGATAAACCAAAGCTTTGTTTGAAATTCTCCTTAAACAACTTAAAGAAAGTAATGAAAACACCTGCATCTCCTTTTTTAAGTTGCCATGTTCGTACCACACCGAACAAAGCTGCTGTTGAAGGAAAAATCGTGATAATCGGAACACACATGATCGCCCAGATGAAACTGAGAAAGAGGAAATCTACTGCTTTTTCTAAAAAAGAAAATACCCTATATTTATGATTTCCCAACTCACTCTCCTCCCGTCGTTTACATACTCACTTGCTACTTTTAACATGAATTTCGTATTTCTAGGCTTGATGGCAAGCTCACACAGGAAGATTCTTTCTGTGGATTATCTAAACGAGCGAGCAACAATTCTGCTGCCCTTTCCCCTATTTCATGAATAGGCTGTTTAATAATGGTTAACGGGGGATTCGTTGCTTCTGTCCATTCATAATTATCATAACCAATAACCGCCATCTGTTCAGGCACTTGAATCTTGCTTTTATTTAACGTAACAACGGAACCTAATGTGAGAATATTGTTCCCAATCATGACTGCCGTGCATTTGGATTGCTCCAGTAAAAACGCCATAGCATTTTTCCCAGCTTCCAATGAGGCTTCATCGATCACGATCATTGATTCGTCAACCTGGAGATTGTTTTCTCGTAAAGCATGTTTATATCCTCTAAGTCGTTCATCACTAGTCGTTAGTCCAAGTGGTCCGGATATATATCCTATTCTCTGGTGCCCCTTTAGAATTAAATGATTCATCGCCTCATACGTGCCTTTGAAGTTATCGACAAGCACACAGTCACAATCAATCCCCTCTGGCTTTCGATCAATGAATACAATGGGTAACTGATCTTCAAATTCTTTTAAATAGCTATGATCTCCGTAGGTTGGAGCCATAATTAACCCATCAATCATTTGGTTTTTGAACATATTGATTTGTTGAATCTCATTCTCGATTTCTTCGTTTGAATTACTTAAAATTAACTGATAGCCAATTTCTTTAAGCTTTTTCTCAATGCTGTGCGCAATTGACATAAAGAAAAAGCCCGAGGTATCCATTTCTTTAGCAGGAATAATCAAACCGATCGTTTTTGAACTGCTGCTTCTAAGACTTCTAGCTACGAAGTTCGGACTGTAGTTAAGATCCCGCATAGCCTGATAGACCTTTTTCTTCGTATTTTCAGAAACATACCTCGTTCCGTTAATCACGTGAGAAACGGTGGCCGTTGAGACACCTGCTTTTTGAGCGACATCTTTCATTTTTGAACGCATATTGCTTCCATCTTTAACGGTGCCCATATCCTATTCACCTACTTATCAGATTATTCGCCCTTTTAAACTGCGAATCACGTGACGCGTAATCGATTACGTTACTTTTTATAAAAGAAGCTCTTACAAAGAGCTTAAGTAAACGATTACGTATATTATAACTTTAATTATAGTTATTAAAGTAAGCGCTGTCAATTAACTTTCTACGTTAAATAAAGAGGATATATTACTTTAAGAACGAGTTTAATTCGTATTGATAATACTGGCTCCATTTAACTGATAGATAGCTAAAGAGTTTAAAGTTACTTCACCATCGATCGCATATAGTTCTACCTGATCACTCGTTAATTCAGGAAAGATTTGATTAGATAACACAACCTCACCATCATTTCCAAACACTTCGATAGAAGAACGATCAACAAATAAGTGAAGTGTAACTGACTCATTCGAAGGCAACATGACTACTTCGTGCTTAGCAGCAAAAGAACTACTAAAACTCGTATCACCAGACATAGAACGATCTAAAGATAACGTAGCATTTGCTATGTTGTAACTAACTTCTGTGAATTCGTCATGACCTACCCGAACTTTAAAACCAAATTCTTTCGCTGTTGATTGATCTGTTTGAAATTCAGCAACAATTTCTAACGTATCTCCTTTCATATCAGATAATAGATTCTCACCAGGTACCACT
Organism: Anaerobacillus sp. QJM3NY_17; assembly: GCF_056173665.1. Classification (NCBI taxonomy): domain Bacteria; kingdom Bacillati; phylum Bacillota; class Bacilli; order Caryophanales; family Bacillaceae; genus Anaerobacillus; species Anaerobacillus sp. QJM3NY_17. The sequence continues at coordinate 3,273,322 of NZ_CM149685.1, forward strand.
ACTTCATTCGTCCAATAATTTTCTTCCCCTCTTAAACTCTGAAGCTCACTGACAGGAGTTTGAACGAGGCGAGCACCTAAATTCGAAATGCTTTTCAAATTTAATTCCTTTGGGATTGTCATTTTGCTTCGCCAAATAGAAGTTGGAATCGCTTGACCATACTCCCAATTGTTCATCCATCCCATCGCAACTCGACGTCCATCAGGTACATGATTAAAAGTTAGCGGCGCATAATAGTCAGCCCCATGATCGGCATATAGTACGGTACTTGCTAGATTGTCATTATGAAAGGTCGCTCCATCAAAATCACCAATAAAATATTGCACACCTGATCCACCAGCAGGAGCACCTTTACTAAGACTTACCTGCATCACCCATTTGGTGTTGTTTAGATCATCATCCACTGGCAATGGGAAAAGATCTGGCACTTCCCAAACTCCTTCATGTGATCCTTGATTTTCACCAAAGTCGCTCGCAAACGTCCAATCTTTCATGTTTTCCGAATGATAGATGCGAACAAATTGCTTTTGAAATTGATCTTCCACTGCAAGCAGCATCACCCATTGATTGGATGCTTCATGCCAGAATACTTTCGGATCTCTGAAAACGGAGAATTGGTCGAGGTTTGTGAGGACGGGATTTCCAGCATACTTCTGCCACGACCGACCGTTATCATTGCTGTAAGCGAGACTTTGACTTTGATTTCCGCCTTTTTCATGCGTAAACATGGCCACCATGGCGTCTTTCCCAAACCCGGCCGTATTGTCTTCATCTACGACAACGCTACCTGACCATATAAATCCGTTCTCATCTTCTTCTAGCGCAGTCGGCAGTCTTTCCCAATTTACTAAATCCGTACTAACCGCATGCCCCCAATTCATTGGCCCCCATGTTACGCCAGTCGGATTATACTGATAAAACACATGATATTCTCCATTATGATAAACAAGCCCATTAGGGTCATTCATCCAATTTTTTTCGGGAGTATAGTGAAACTGTGAACGGTATTTTTCATACCGCTCACTCGTTAGAATGTCTTCTTCTGAATTGAACACATGAAAATCATCAACATTGATATGACCCCATCCGCCGGTAGCATTGTCCACCACTTTGATGAATACTTCTTCCCCTATATAGGAAGAAGCGTCCCAGTAGATTCTCTTATACTTTTCACTTTCTGTACCGGTCGATTTAAAGAGCTCCTTCCCATCAGCCTCGCGTACGAGAGAAACATATAAGTGATCACTATCCTTCCCCCCACCAATCAAAAAGTCAATCCACCCACTTCCATAGAGGGTAAAGGTCCCTGATTGTATTTCACCTATGTCGGCGTCTCCGCCATCCTTGAAATTCCACAGGTGATAGGCGTCTTGATGATTGAAGCAACAGTCCCATTCCCACTCATCCTCCTGTGTTACATCCTGGTCACTAAAGGCCTCCCCGGTAACCGTCCACCCGCTCAAGTCTCCCGTTTCAAAACCGGGGTTCGTTATCGTTACATTATTCGGAGGCTCTACCGGAGCATTCACATCATCAATACTAATGTGCCCCCATGAACCTTTGGAACGATCAACAACCTTTAGATAAACATCCTCTCCAATGTAATGAGAAGCATCCCACTTAACTCGGGTATAGCCTTCCTGGTTCCCCCCACTTACTTTCATTAACTCTTTCCCATTTGAACTTCTTACTAGTGCAACGTAAAGGTTATAAATATCGTTCCCACCTGATACGAGGAAATCAATTTGTCCATTTCCTCCAAGCGTGAATTTCTGTGAACGTATCGTTCCAATTTCGGCATCATCACCGTTATAAACACTGTATAGATGAAAAGCTCCGTTTTGATTAAATGGACCTCCCCACCCCCAATCATCAGCAGACGTGACATCAAGATCGCTAAAGGCATCGCCTTCCATGACAGTCCACCCCGTTAAGTTACCAGCTTCAAAATCATGATTCACTAACTCATCATGAGGGGGTTCTTCAACGACGGCAATCGCACTCGTTGCCGTATGACCTCCATCCCTTGTTTCCGCTTTAATCGTAGCAGTACCTTCTGAATGAGCCGTAACTTTTCCATTCACAACAGTCGCAACGCTTGGATTACTTGAAGTCCAGATCACCTCTTTATTCGTTGCTTGAGCCGGCTTCACTTCAGGTGTTAATCGTTCTGTATTTCCAGCAATTAACTCTAGCGACTCTGGATGGAGTGATACCCCAGTAGCATTCACCTTTTCGTACGCAGAGTTCATCTCCCAAACCTGTAATGATTTTACGGTGACGGATTCACTTTGCTCATTTGCCCAGAGCTGAACACCTTTCGCATCGTCTCTTGTCGGATAGGCTCTTGTGGTTAACCCTTTTTGTTCATTTAAATAGGCATTGATTTCAGAACGATCCACATATACATGGAGATTGATCGTCTCTGAATCAGTATCTACCTCTCCACCTTGGTACCATTTTTCCACATCTGGATCGAGACTTGATTTCGTTCGGTTCACCCAAAACTCCTTACTACTTTCTTTGTAATACACAATTGTTTCCTCTTCGCCATTCGGTGAACGTCTTAAGCTAATTCCCGCTTCATTAGCAGATCCATTGTCTAGTTCTAACTGGATCTCAAGCATATCTCCTTCTATGTCGGAAAGAAGTTGATTTGCTTCTTCCATAGAGGTGTCAGAAGTAAGATTAATAAGCTGCTCGCCACGTAATTCGTTCAACTCTTGGATCGGCTTCATCCCTAACTTACCATCATCTCGATAAAAAACCTCTGTTGGCAAACCATAATTGTGGGCATAGCCAGCATCATAATCGTCGTTTGCTGGACGCCTTCCCTGCGTAATACTATGAATAACGGTTCTTCCATCAGGCGTTACCATTCCAGCTGGTCCAGTAAAATGGTCTCCAACATCGAGTAATTGCGGGGTTTCATTATCTGGGGTGAACTTAGCGGAACCCGGATTCCACGTTCCAATCCAATAGTACGTATACCTCGACTGATACTCTTCCCTTTCCATTTTGGCAGGGTTGATCAAGAAGATATGTTTTCCGCTATCGCCTAATGGCAGCAAAATCGGCAGCTCCCAAACCCGTCCAGTTTCTGGATAGGTTCCATAATCTCCAACGAATAAGTCTCCTTCGAAGGTCCAATCTTCAAAACTGGCATCCTTTGTAGAATACACAAGTGCGGTACCTCCAACGGCTTTATCATCAGTTCCTTCTTTACCAGAAGTCACTAACATGTACCAGGTATCACCATCTTTAAAAACGTAAGGATCTCGAAATTCACCCATGATCCCCTGTCCTTCTTCTTGATCTAGAATCACTTCTGAATTCTTTTCCCAACGGTTAAGATCGTTATCCCCATCCTGCAAATACGTGCTTCTTGCTAAATTAATGCGCTGATTAGGCTGATCACGATCATCACCCGCTGTGTAAAAGATGACAGGCACACCATTATCATCGACAACAGCACCACCTGCCCACGCCCCCTCTGGATCAACATCATAGCGCCCAGGTATAACGGCATCGTCAACATCTCTCCAATGAACCATATCATCACTTACAAGATGCCCCCAGCGAATATGATTCCAGTATGGACCTCTAGGATTACTCTGATAGAACACATGATATTGACCATTAAAGTAAATAGGACCACCTGGTTCATTTCCCCAATGGTTCGGAGGAGACATATGAAACTGTGGCCGATGTTGGTCGTCCGCTAAAAGACTGCGATCGGTTTTTACATCAGCGGTTGGTAGATTACCATTTAAAGCGCTTACATAAGATTCGTAGGAATCTTTCACATTCCCAGAACTCAAGGCTTGATTGTAGATTTTCACTTCATCCATAAGGCCACTAAACATATTTAAATCAAAGCCATACAACCACATACCATCATTGTTTTTTCCGATCAATAAATCTCTTACACTCGGTTCAATCGCAGATCCTGCATCAAATTTTCGTGATGATACCTTTTCACCATTCTGGTATAAAACAGCTTCTCCAGTGGTGCTATCGTACGTTGCGACAATGTAAGACCACTCATTTAAAGGGAGTAGTGTATCTGACATCACTTCATGCCAATCCTCACCAGTACCAAACTGTAACCCCCACGTGCCATGTCGGAAATTCCCTAGTATGAATCCTTCTTTCTTTTCCCGGTTATGCTGATTCACGATTGCAGATAACCGACCTTCGTCTCCATGTTCAAAATTTCTTGGAGCTACCCAGGCTTCAACCGTTAGCGCTTCTTTAGGCACTGGTAGTTTCGTAGGGCTATGCGTAATCCAGGTAGAGTACCCATCAAATAATAAAGAACCGTTTGAAATGCCGTCTTTCCACAGCGGATCCTTGGCTTCCTGAAAGACTCCCTTACTGAGATGGTAATCAATTAAGTTGGTTTCTCCTGTGACTTGCTCTACAGTATCCTGACCAGTACCTTCATCTAAACTCCAGTGAGCCATTAACCCATCAGTGAAAGGAGAATTGGTTGTTCGAAAGTCATCAACATTGATATGTCCAAACGCCCCTTTAGCATTATCGACGATTTTGATAACCACTTCTTCACCAATGTATTCTGAAACATCCCAATAAACGCGCTGGTACTTTTCCGTATCTCGTCCGGTTTCTTTTCGCAACTCTTTTCCATCAGAAGTTCTTACGAGAGCAACATATAGATTCTCATCGTCATTCCCTCCTCCAATAAGAAAATCGATTCCGCCATTTTGATCGATCGTAAATGGCTCTGAGTGCAGCTCACCTACTTGATCGTCTCCACCATCGTTAAAATTCCATAAATGGTAGCGCCCCTCATGCAAAAATTCATCGCCTTCACTCCATTCATCTTCATGAACAAGGCTTTCTGGGCCAAATGCATCTCCGCTTACAATTTCCCATCCCCTTATTTCGTACGGAGTTAGTGCCGTATATTCGAAATCATGATTATAAATAGAAGGCTCCACATGGTCATGTAAAGAAGGGGTCGCAGGAACATTCACATCATCAAGATTGATATGCCCCGTTGTCGTTGAATCAACAACTTTAATCCTAACAACTGTGCCTATATGAGCTGAGGCATCCCAACTCTTCTTGGAATATGTATCTGTCCCAGTCCCTGTTTCCTTCATTAATTCTTCTCCGTCTGATTCTCTAACGAGAGAGATCGATAAGTGATCCGCGTCCGAATCTCCCCCTGTAAGAAAATCAATCTGACCATCTCCACCAAGAGTAAAGGTTTCAGACTGCATGATCCCAACTTTAGTGTCGTCTCCCCGCCCTCCCCATATATGCCAGAAGTTCTTTTGATCAAACGTTTGCTTATCCCAATACTGCGATTCATCTGTCACATCTTTCTCATTGAATGCATTACCGCTTATAATTGTCCACCCGGTTAAATCTCCAGTTTCAAAACTTGGATTTGTAATGGTCGTTTGAGCTTGAACAGGGTTCGAAATACTGATTGGCATAAGGCTACTGATTACTAATAAGACAGTCAGAGAAACCACTTTCAACCTACAGCGATTGAACATGAGTTTGTAAAGCTCCCTTCAAAATAAGTGACTTATCCATTCGGGCAACTAAGGTGACTAGCTTTCATCAATATGACTCAAGGACAAAAAGTCTTAAAATCCAGGCCCCATCTCCCAAACTTCCATCGACTTCACTTTTATGTGATCATTCGCCCACACCGCTATACCTAGTGCTTCAATCTCAGGGTATGCTCTCGTCGTTATACTTTTTAATTCATTGGCATAGCACTCTATGATGGAACAATCGACGTAAATATGAAGCTTTAACTGTTCTCCATTTAGTAGAAGTTCCCCACCTTGAGATTGGACCAGGTTTGAATCATTTGTTTTCTTTTTAACATTCAACGTCTCTTCTTGACGGTTATAGTATAGGAGCGTTTCGACATTCCCACGATCAGACTTTAAAACCTTTACACCATATTCACTCGCAACCGCATCTTGAAATTCAACACAGATTTCAAGCATATTTCCTTTCACATTAGCTAAGATATCATTGCTCTCTTCAACAGATTGATTCTCTAATGAAACAAGTTTTTTCTTGCGAAGCTTTATTAATTCTTCGATCGGTTTAACGCCTAATCTTCCATCGTCTCGTAACCATAGTTGCAGAGGAAGACCTCCATTATGTGCCCATCCTGCTTCATATTCAGCTTTAAGCGAACGCCTTCCCTGGGCGATTGTAAACAAAAGCAAACGACCGGTTTTTGGATCAATCATGGCACTTGGTCCTGTGAAATGAAAATCGCCTACATCAATGAGCTGCGGTTTTTTCTGATCTGGTATAAAGCGATAACCCTGTTTATCCCATGTCCCAATCCAATAAAACACTTCTACATCAGCATTTCTTCCAACAGGACTAATAATAAATAGATGCTTTCCCTCGCCAAGCGGAAGTAAAATCGGCAGTTCCCACACTTCACCTAGGAAAGGAAACTCTTGATCCTTATCATCATATAGAAGGCCTTTACATTCCCAATCTACTAAGTTATCAGAAGTAAATATAATGGCTGCTCCACACACCCCCTCTATACCAGTCCCAACAATTTGGTACCAGAGGTCTTCTTCTTTCCATACAAAAGGATCTCGAAACCCATCATGATGCAAGCCCAATCCTTTAGGCTGAACCGTTACGGGAACGGGATGCTTTCTCCATTTCTTTAAATCGATATCTTGATCTTCCCTAAACGTACTTCTTGCAAGACCTGTCATCTGATTTGGCTTCTTTGATGAATGACCTGCTGTAAAGTACAAAACGGGTAATCCATCTTCATCATAAGCGGCGTTTCCTGACCAAATCCCGTCCGGAGCTAAATCATCCGCTTCCGTTTCAATGGCAATAGGTAAATCGCGCCAATACACGAGATCATCACTCACCCAATGTCCCCACTGGATGTTACCCCAATAAGGGCCCTGTGGATTATGCTGATAAAACAGATGGTATTTCCCTTTGAAATAAAGTGGCGCATGTGGTTCATTCATCCAGTGACCCGGTGGTGTTAAATGAAACTTAGGTCGGAATGGGTCATGATCATAAATGTTTCGATCGATCGCAATTTCTTCATAAGGTAGGTGTGGAATCTCTCCTTTATAAGGTAATAGATAGTTAGTGAAGCTCGTTTTTATTTCCGAGTCATTTAATGCTCGATTATAAATCTTAATATCATCGATTAAACCACTGAACATATTCAATGAAAACACGCTTTCAATCGTAAGCGCATCATTGCTTTTACCTATCAAGAGCGCATCATGACTCACCGTCATAGAAACGTTTTGAGCGATTGTTTTCTCAGCGACTTTTTCACCATTAAGATACAATTGAATACGCCCTTCTTTACCGTTAAAGCTTGCTGCAAGATGAGACCACTTCAACTTTGGTAATGGACAATTATCTGCCCAAACTTCGATCCACTCATCTTCTACACCAAGTTGTAATGACCATTTCCCATGGCGATGAACACCAAGGATAAACCCTCGATTCATCTTTCTGTTATGTTGATTAACAATACCTGTTAACCGTTCATCCTCAATCCCGCCGAATGAACGTGGGGCTAGCCATGCCTCAATGGTAAACGCTTGTTCAATTGTAGGGACCCCTTCTTTACTTTCAACCCATGTTGAATAGCCATCAAATAAAAGTGCGTGGTTGTTGATTCCTTTTCGCCACTGAGTTTCATGAACAGGTGAATCGGAACGATCATTAAACACATAGTGAATAGGATTTGTACGAGAGCCGTCATGGACGTGCTTCCCTTCTCCTTCAGAGAATCCCCAATAAGCTATCAGTGATTTTTCCAACTCAACATTCAACATATTTAACACTCCCAGTTTGTAAAGAAAGTTAGAACATCTCAATCATGTTCTAACTTTCTTCATCATGCCTATTCTATTTTCTACTGATTCTTTTTAAAGCGATCCAATCCATCTTGGTATATTTCCATTAAGCGACTTAGACCCATGTCTTCAAGCTGCTTATTGTAGCTATCCCACTCCTCGTTTACGCCGCCTTCCATTAGCCACTGAGCTTTCTTCTGATTCGTAAATTCTTTAATATCTACTTCTAGACGATTAATTTCATCTAGTTCATCAGGACTAAAGAAGATTTGCGGGTAATTCTCTTCTTCAAGAAAAGGCGCATAGATCGAATTCAAATCTTCCAAACGCTGTTTTGCACGCGGTTCCATTTCAACAGATTCCTCAAAGTCTTCTTTCAAAATGGCTACTGGTCCATTTGGTGCTACCTTTTGTCTTAATTCACCCATCACCACATCATCGGGTTGTTCTTTCAATACGAGTTTTCCATCCTTTTCTTCAAAAATGGTACCAATTGGCCCCCAGTTAATTTGAGCTGACATTTGTGTTTCATATAACTGATCTACCCAACGCATCGTGATTTCTGGATTTGCATTTGCGGAAGTGATCGCAAACTCTCCACGAGAGTAGTCTGAGTAGTTGGATCGCCCAACAACTTGATCTCCATTCGGACCTTCAAACGGTGGTAAGAGGACATAATCATCTTTCAATTCTGGACCGACTACTTCTTCCGATTCCCACCAAATATAAGAACCATATTTTTCGTTTTTCCCTTTAGCAAAGTACTGAGAGACATCTTGAGTAAATGATTCTTTATCAATCAAGCCTTCTTCCATCCACTGATGATAATAGTCTATGGCTTCTTTATATTCCGGTTGAACAGCTGTATAGATCACTTCTCCATCTCTTACAATGCGATGATCAACGTTATCTGGCATATTAAATGCTGCAAACATATCGCCGAAGTTTCCAGTCCAGAAGTTGAACATAAAACTTAAAGGAACTTCATCCTGCTTACCATTTCCATTTGGATCTTTCTCTTTGAAAGCAACTAGAACATCGTGATACTCGTCAAGAGTCGTTGGCATTTCCAATCCTAACTCGTCTAACCAGGATTTATTAATCGTCATAAAGTTTGGTACAGCTCCAAGTCCAGCTTCCTCAGCACGAGGCAGCGTATAAATATGTCCATCAGGAGCAGTTACCATGCTCTTAAGTTCTGGCCTCTTCTCAAACAACTTTTGAATATTAGGCGCATGCTCTTCAATTAAATCCTCTAGTGGAATGAGCGTGCCATTCTGTCCATACTTCACAATGTCCAAATCCGTAAATTTCGCTGAATAAAAAGCGTCAGGCAAGTCACCACTTGCGAGCATCAAGTTTTTCTTTTCTTCATAACCATCATCCGGAATATTACTCCATTCAATTTTTACATTCGTCATATCTTCTAACGTATTGAAAATTTCCATCTTGTCGTATTTCGGTGCGAGCGGTGCTTTTGGTGATACAAATTCCAGGGTGACTTGATCATCTACAATTGGAAGCCCTTCTTTATTGAAATCAGCCGATTCGGCTTTCCCATCAGAACTACTATCTTTAGAAGAGCAAGCACTTAATACAAGAATGAAACAGAGTAACAAACATATGAAAGGAAAAGACCAACTTTTTCGTTTACCCATCACTAAATTCCCCCCGAATGGTTTTAATTTACGGCAATCACAAGCAATTTCAGTAAAGCCATTTGATCGGCGATCCACCTCCTAATAATGAAGTAAAGCAAATGGTTAACCTTTAATACTTCCAATTAAAGCTCCCTTTACGAAATACTTCTGTATGAAAGGATATAGAATTAACAGCGGTATAGCAGCAACAATAATGACACCATATTTGATTAAATCAGCAATTCTTTGCTGAGCAGCAAACGATTCAACATCGCCAACCATACTGGCAGAAGCTTCATTTTGAATAAGGATTGATCTTAAGATTAGCTGTAACGGATATTTGTCTTCATTATTTAGATAAATTAAAGCATCAAAGAACGAGTTCCAATGTGTAACGGCATAAAACAATACCATTACAGCGATAATCGGTTTCGACAGTGGTAACACGATCTTTAAGAAGAATTTCGTATTTGAGCACCCATCCATTTTGGCTGATTCTAACAATTCGTCTGGAATCGTCGACTGAAAGAACGTTCTTGCCACAATCAGGTTCCAAACCGCAACCGCCTTTGGAATAATGAGGGCCCACATCGTATCTACCATACCAAGGTTTTTAACGACTAAATAAGTTGGGATTAATCCCCCTGAGAAAAACATGGTGAAAACAAACAGAATCATGAAGAAATTTCTACCTACTAAATCTTTTCTCGAGAGCGCATAAGCTGCCATGAGGGTTAACGTAACATTCACTAATGTTCCAACGACGGTGTACAGCACCGTATTTTTATAACCTGTCCAAATCCGATTATCTTGAAAGATTCGTTCATATCCTTCAAAGGTGATTCCCTGAGGCCAAAACCATACATCGCCATTGTAGACGCTATCAGGGTTACTAATCGAAGCGATGATAATAAAATACAGCGGGTACAAAACGACGAGTGAGAGTGTCGTAAGAAAGAGGAAGTTGATGAGATCAAATATCTTATCCTCTTTCGATTTTCTTGACCATAATTTCGAACGATTCATCACAAATTGAGTCATAACTTACTCCCCCTTACCATAGCCCTGAACCGGATAATTTCTTGGCAGCCCTATTAACTGCCCACAATAAGATAAAGTTAATCACTGCGTTAAACAATCCAACCGCTGCCGCAAAACTGTACTGAGCACTCTGTAAACCTACTTTATACACATAAGTTGGGATAATCTCTCCTGCTGAGACATTCAACGGAGTTTGCATTAAATACGCTTTCTCAAATCCGATGTTCATTAGATTTCCTACCGATAGAACTAATAAAATCATCGCGGTAGGCAAAATCGCTGGAATATCGACATGAAGGATCCTCTGCCATTTATTTGCTCCATCCATAATTGCTGCTTCATGAACTTCTGGACTAACACCAGCTAACGCTGCAAGATAAATGATCGCTGCCCACCCTGTCTCCTGCCACAAGCCTGAAGAAATGTAGAGTGGTTTAAACCAACCTGCCTGTGACATAAAATGAACAGGTTCGGCACCAAAAATCATGAGGAAATTGTTTATTAAACCGTTCGGTGAGAAGAAAACATACACCATACCTACAAGAACAACGACCGAAATAAAGTGAGGAGCATAGATAACAGTTTGAACGAATTTTTTGTAACGCTGATTTCTTAACTGATTTAAAAGAAGAGCAACCATGATCGGTAACGGAAAGCCAAATAATAATTGCAGCACACTGAGCTCGAGGGTGTTCTCTAACAGAGTCCAGAACTGAAAGGAATTGAAGAAACGTTCAAAGTGCTCAAAACCAACCCAGGGACTTCCTGAAACCCCCAATGTGGGCATATAATCTTGAAACGCAATGAGGACACCGTACATAGGGACATAGTGGAAGACAATGAAGTAAATTAACGTAGGAAGTAGAAATAAGTACAATTCATAGTTATGTAAAACCTTTTTCCAGGAGCTGTTGACCTTTGGGACACTACGGACATTTCTTCTAGGTAACGCTCTAAGTTTCGTCTCCATAATCTCTCCTCACCTATAATTAATCGTTTACGTAATCGATTACTTTTTCTAGTAAAAAAAATGAATGTTCCTTGATTATTCACTTAATTGGTTCATTATCGAAGAAGAACGACTCATTTAATCGTTTACGTAGAAGCTTTGATTGACTTTATTGTAAGCGGTTTCTTATTGAGTGTCAACTGGTTTTTAGAAAATTGAAATAATAGCAGTTCAACATTTCACTATGAAATGAGTAAATTCTATCAACTGTTTTTCACTCACATTAATGAATAAAGTTCCTATTAGTGAAGCAATCACTACTTTACGATAAAGTCAAAGCAATTGATATCAGTTCAAAAAGCAGGGCAAGTGCCCTGCTTAAATACCCGGTAAAATGCCGGAGAATAAACTAAGAAGATATACCATTCCAAATGCGCTTAATCCTGCTATAAAACCTCCAATTGTCCACGCTTTAATTGTCTCAGATACGGTCAATTTACCGAATCGACTAACGACCCAGAATCCAGAATCGTTAGGAAGCGAAAGTCCAACCCCTCCGGCACAAATCGCAAGACCTAATAAGACAGGTGAAACGCCAAGGTCAAGAGCCAGCGGTCCTAGAATACTTGAAGTGGTGACAAGCGCCACGGTTGTTGAACCTAATGAAGCTCGTAGGATTTGAGAGAAAATAAAGGCTAGCAATAGAGCAGGAATACTCCAGTTCTGCATCGTTTGAATTAAATGGTCTCCTATCCCACTTTGATTGATGACAGCTCCAAAAGCACCACCGGCACCAGTAATAAGGAGAATGACACCTGCCGAATTAATGGCTTCCGTGTACAGAGATTGTTTTGGTGCATTTATATAAGGCGTTAATACTAAAATGGCAACGATTACACTTATAAACAGCGCCATGTTTTTATCTCCAACAAAAGCAAGTGCTGAAGCAAAAGTTGTTCCTGGAACCAGTAGCTGTGAAACAGTATTCGCTAAAATGAGAGCGATTGGTAGGACTAGCATCGCGTAAGCTAATCCTGTACTAATTTCCTTTGACGGTTCTTCTCTTGCTACTGCGACTTCTTGTTCAGCCTCATCATCAGGTTTCGACTGAACGCGCTTTCCAATAAACATTCCGTAGAAATAGCCGCCTACTAATGTTGCAGGGATCGCGCAAACTAATCCATATATGATAAATAGTCCTAAATCTGAACCAGTATTTTCAGCAACAACGAGTGGCCCGGGCGTAGGAGCAATCATGCTGTGCGACACAATCAGCCCTACACCAAGCGCTGTTACAAACGTCACAATTGAAATACCCGTTTTTCTTGATAAACTTTTGATTAATCCCGTTAGGATAACAAATGCGGCATCAAAATAAACTGGAATTGATACAGCGGTCCCGGTAAGAGCCAGACCAGCTGCTGATTTTTTTGCTCCAAAAACTTTAAGTACAGATTGGGCAATTTTCTCTACGGCCCCTGAAGAAGCTAGAAACTGTCCAAAAATTACACCAAGTCCAATTAGAATTCCAACGCCAGCAAGAGTATTACCAAAACCGCTCGTGATAATGCCGGGAATCTCAATAATAGGGATTCCAATGATTAGCGCTGTTCCGAATGCTACACCAATCAGTGCAAGAAAAGGCTCAAGCTTAAATTTTAAAATAAGAACAAACAAAGCAACGAGAGAAAGTAGAAAGATTAAAATAAGCATGTTGCCAGTTACCATCATGTCAACTCCTTAAAGGTTATACAGTCTCTATATTCTGAACAATGTCTCTCAGCGTTGTAACCGCCCCAACATTTCCAGGGAAAATAATGTAAGGAAGGTGAGGAAATTTGCTCTCTTCATCTGTTTCCCAAACAGGAATACCGGGCGCCGCTTGTCCTAGAACTGTGGCTCTCTTCACTTGGAGACCATTTGTTCCAACATCACTAGACGTAATGCCGCCCTTCGCAATAACATATTTAGGTGCAATGGAGAAATCTCTTACAATACTCGTTACAGCATTTGATATCTCAACTGAAAGTTTAAGCTCCTCTTCCTTCATTCCATCACCAAGGTCTAACCGTTCTCGTCTCGTATAGATCACAACCGTTGTTCCTTCTGCAATCTTTGCTTCAGCTTCTTTCCTAACACGCTTTACTTCGGATTTAAACGCTTCAGCTTCCAAAACAAGGTGGCAGTCAAATTCAATGGCGTGAACTTGAGAGAGTTCTTTTAAAGCATTAAGTTGATCAGTAGATTTCTGTACGTGAGAACCCACAACAATAAGTCCTCCAGTCGTAGCGTTTTCCGCAATTAATTGTTCCTTTGTAAGAAGTGGCTTTGTTGGAATATCACCAATTATTTTTGTGAATGTGGCTGCCGTTCTGAAGATAAAGCGTTTTCCATTTTTCATAGCCTTCATTAGGGCAATCGTGAATACCTTAATATCTTCTTCTTCCACAGCATTAACGACCACTTTCCCAAAATCAGTCACGGCTGATAATTGCTCTACCATTCTATCTATTCGTAGTTCACGAATATCTTCTAGAGAGATCGTCTGAACGTCCTCTTTCTTAAACCTTCCAGATGTTTTTTCTTCAACCCACTCTGTTAAGTTGCTTGATTTAAAACCAAATGTGCGATCTTTCGCAAATTCCGTTTCACCTGCTGGAATGAGGACGCTCTCATTTTGAACATAGTGAACATTATGGATTGTCAAGCGCCCGCCTTCTTTAAAAAACGGGATAATCACTTCACCGTCTATCGGTTTATCGCTCTCCTCAATACGGTCTTTCATCACTTCTGTCTCAAGTGGATAGTGCCCTCGTAAAGTCGAATCCCCTCTACTAATAATGAGATAAGATTTATTTAGATTACTCGCAACGTGGCTAACACGTTCTGCAATCGTTCGATGAAGAATTTCTGTGTCATTTTCTGACAATGCCCGGGAGTTCGTTAGAATGAAAAATATACTAGTATCTTCTTCAAATCCTTGTTTGATTGTCTGTTCTGTCCAATCTGTATAGACGGACACCCCATGAACAGTCTGTACTCCAGTAGGATCATCATCTAGTACAACAATCTGATGGTTAAAATCAGATCTCTCTTTCTTCCAAAGATCAGAAATGGACTCGTAATCAATTGATTTTAATTTCGGAAGCTCTTCTATTACTAGCTGGTTAGACATGCTCCTTCACATCCTTTATTACAACTGTATTTGCCAAACGCTCATAATACTGCACTAGTCCACCGTGATCATCACCAGCTTTTCCATCTCCTTTAAGAGCACTAAACATTTCAAGAACTTGACTTGAAAGTGGGAGTGGAACGCCTATTTCATGTGCTGTTTCCATCACGTTTGTTAAATCCTTCATATTAATGTCAATGCGACCACCCGCTACGAAGTTTCTTTCTAAAATGAGAGGGACTTTCGCATCTAGTACCGCACTACCAGCAAGTCCACCACGAATCGCATGATACATTTTTTCTATATCGATTCCTGCTTTGGTAGCTAGTACAAGTGCTTCAGACATAGCCGCTATATTTACGTTAACGATAATCTGATTTGCTAATTTAGCTGTAGCACCGCAACCATTCCCACCAACTAACGTAATATCTTTACCAAGAACTTGTAGGACAGGCAGTACTCTCTCAAATACTTTCTCTTCCCCACCAACCATAATGGCCAATGTACCATCAATCGCTTTTGGCTCCCCTCCGCTTACAGGTGCATCGAGCATATGAACACCATAGTTATTCAATTCATTTGCCAACTCTTCAGACACAACAGGAGAAATGGAACTCATATCTACGACGACAGTTCCTTCTTTTGCTCCCTGAATGATTCCGCTTTCATTTGTAATAACGGATTTTACGTGGTTGGAATTAGGAAGCATCGTGAAGATAATTGAGCTCTCTTTAGCAACTTCTTTTGGTGATAGAGCACCATTTGCCCCAAATACAACACATTCTTGTACAGCTGTTTCATTAATATCAAAGACAGTTACTTTTGCACCTGACTTCACTAAATTTTTCACCATCGGTTTACCCATAATTCCTAATCCAATAAATCCTATATTTTCATTCATCTTAATCTCTCCTTTTTTTACAGCGCTTTCATTTCTTATTTTGAGTGTACACGTTTTTTTATATTTTGTATACATTTTATATAAAATTGTATACAAAAATATTGATCACTTTTCATTTGGAGAGTTTCACTCTATAATTCAAGGTAGAGAATTGGTAAATAAATAGTTCATTAAGAAACTAAATTGTTATTAGCAGGAGTTTATTATGAAAAAAAATGCTTCACAATCGGCTTATCAGCATGCCTATGAGAGTATTCGAGATAAAGTGTTAAACGGAGAGATTGCAGGCGGCACAAAGTTGACAGAAGAAAAGCTGGCTAAAGAACTTGGTGTGAGTCGTACTCCAATAAGAGAGGCAATTCGTAAGCTTGAGCAAGAAGATTTGATTCAGGATAAACGAGTCGTCCTCCCAACTGAAAAAGATATGAGAGAAATCTTTCAAGTCCGTATTCTTTTAGAAGGGTTTGCTGCGCGCGCTTCGGCTACATATATGAGTGAAGAAGCGATTGAAGAGCTACAAAAATGTGTAGACATCGGACGAAATGGTAGAACCGAAGAAATTATGAAAGCTAACAAAGCATTTCACGAAATTATTTTAGACACGAACAACAACAAAGTAATGATTAAAATAATGGATCGAATGCAATCGATCATATACCTCTTTCGTAAAACTGTTGTCTACCATAAGCGGCCACATTTGATTGATGAACATGATCAGATTTGCCAGGCAATCAGAAACCGGAATCCAGAAGAAGCAGAAGAACTAATGAAGAAACACCTTGAAGCGGATCTTGCTTTTTTCTTGCATTTTATGGGGCAGGATTAGGCTAATACTTCAATGACTATTAGAGTAGCAAAAAGGCTGCCCCCTAACAGGGACAGCCCTCCTCATCATCTCTTACTTTTTAAAAAGTCGCGCATATAGTGGTTAACCACTTCCGGTTTTTCGTGATGCGGGGCATGGCTTACGCCTTCCATTCGGTGAATTGTAAGATCACTAACATACTCTTCTAACCCGTCCAGATTGCTGTTTTCAAAAGCGGGATCTGCATCGCCCCAAATGATTAACGTTGGCGAATCAAACATTTGATACGGAAGTTCCAATGGCTTTTGTACGTGCTCTTCGAACGGATAGAAAGAAATAGCCCGGTAATAGTTAAGCATTGACTTCATCGCATCCGGCTGTGTCCAAGCCTCTATGTATTTCTCCTCATCCTCTTCGGTTAAATAACCTTTTTTCTTTCCAGGAATCGTCATCATCTTTCTTAATCGCTCTGCATTATTTTCAACCAGCGCTTCATGAGAATCAGGTCGCTGGAAAAATGCCATATAACTACTATCTTCTCTCTGCCCTGGGTTCTCTGCTAGCTCTCGTCTAAATGTATACGGGTGAGGCGCATCGAACATGATTAGTTTGTTCACATATTCAGGTGAGGTGTAAGCTAACGTCCAAGCTACCGCTCCGCCCCAGTCATGGGCGATTAAAACGCAGTCCTTCTCCCCAAACGCTTCAATCAACTGTTTTACATCCTCGACTAGAATGGACATATCATATGAAGAAACCCCTTCAGGTTTGTCAGATACGTTGTACCCTCTCATATCAACAGCAACGACACGGTAATCTTTCGAAAACTCTTCCATTTGATGATGCCAATTGTACCAGAAATAAGGGAAACCATGGAGAAACAGCATCAGTTCGCCTTCTCCTTCTGTTACGTAATGAAGGTTGACATCATTCACTTTCACAAAGCCATCTTTCATCATTTCATCCACCCTTTCTTATAAAGACTTCTAACATCGAGACACTTTACTCCTCTTCTATTTGATGCGCAATTAGGAGGTCTCGTTTTCTGGATAAATAGGAAATATAACCTAATAAGAGTGGGGTAAAAGTGTGATGAAATTCCTACTAAACTGAGCGAGTACAAATTCAAATGATCGTCCGTTCTCTTTCGCTGTTTCTACATTACTTCCTATATATTCTATTTTTGACCCCTCTCATACTTTTAATTAAGGTATAATAATCAACAAAGAATATGAAGGAGGAGATGATTATGTTTTGTCTAAAGTGCGGGACGAAAAACATAGAAAATGCTCGGTTTTGCAGCCAGTGTGGCCACTCTTATACGAGATATCAGCAGAGAAACCGATGGTGGTTGACCGGTATCATCCTTACCTTTTTATTAATGAGCGGTGTCTTTATTTACGCTTTCGTTCTTGATAAAGAACGAACGAAAGAAACGATTCAAACCCCAGTCGAAAAAATCGCTGAGTCTACGAAACTAGTAGAAGATGAAAAAGAAGCAAGTGCAACCACATCACCAAACGTTACTCAGAAAAAAAGCACGACAGAACAGAAAGTTCCTTCCCCTCAAACATCCACAGAAAAAGATAAGAAAGAAATCATACGTGAAGCACAAACAAGAGTGTATACCATTTTAACGGAGGATAGTCTCGGGTCTGGCTTCTTGTTTCAGGATAATGGAACAGTTGTAACCAATGCTCATGTGGTGGCTGGCTATATTGATGTCATCTTGCGCGATCAGAATGGCCAAGAAATGAGTGGCAAGGTGATTGGCATCTCTAATCAGTATGATGTCGCTTTAATTGAAGTACAGAATTTAAAAGGTACTTCTCCTTTGGAGATGGAAATGAAAGAATCAGAAGTTGGAACAGAAGTAATCGCACTTGGAAGCCCCCAAGGGTTAGAAAACACAGCATCAATCGGATATCTCACCGGGCTTGACCGTTCATTTGCATCCGAATTTCAATACGAAAACGTCTACCAAATCGATGCCCAAGTTTCACCCGGGAGCAGCGGAGGTCCATTGTTAGATGGAAAGACAGGAAAAGTGATTGGCATCAACTCCGCCCTTTTAACGAGCGATGAGTCGATTGCCTTCTCAATCCCAATATACACAATGACGGATCTCTTAACAAACTGGTCGCAATCGCCAATGGATGAAAATGAAGTCGCCAGCACCTTTAACTTCTACAATGAGGTTTCAGCGTATGATGAATATGCAGAAGAGGAAGAAGACACGTACGATGTTCCATATGATGAAGCAAGGCTCGCTAACTTTATCATCAATTTTAGAGGGAACTATGAAACGGCATTGCGAGACGAAAACTTTGGTTATATTGAAGACCAGCTTTTGTATGACAGTCAGGCCTATCATGAAATGGCTAACTATCTAGACGAGATAAGCGGTCAGGGAATGATCTTTAAATTCACGTTAAATGATGTAACCCATATTGACATGCAGACTGATCAAGCGATCGTGAGCACCTATGAAGTTTTTGATTTTATGAATGCAGCTGGGGAATGGAGCATATATGAGCGGATCAAAGACTATTATGTCGTAACAGATGAATATGGGGATTATAAGATTAAGCATATTGAGATATATCAATGAAAAAGAACTCACCAAATTCCCACTTCTTTAGATAATTATGTAGATTTAACATACCAGGTAGAAGAAGCAGGCTTAAAATATTTCACGTAAATATCCAATGAGAAAAGCCACCTTAAAACAAAGTGGCTTTTCTCATTTTAGTCTAAATCTATGAGTATTGCATTTCCAGATTCGCTTACTTTAATACTGGCTGTCGTTTTACCTTCGAATGTACTCCCCGCTCCTTCCGGAATAAAGAAACTCTCTATACCATATTGGACATCATGATCAGAATAGGTGGTGCCATTCACGATAATATCGTCATCAGAAGGTTCATATGATTTATTCCAATCACCTTCGATTTTGTAATACCCTCCATACTCATAACTTCCATCCGAAGTAGAAGCGAGAACAACTTTTATTTTCTTGTTAGCTGGAAGAACGGCACCTGACAACGTTGAAATATCGTAGCGAAGCGTCACATAATCCCCTTGTAACATCGAGCGGGGATCAACAGGTGCAAGAGCAAGACGAATCTCTTTCCCAGATTGAAGCGCTACCTCATTTTTGACGCCATTATAGGTGACGAACGAAATCATCAGAATGACAACCAACCAGATTAATTTCCATCTACTTGCGACGAAAGTGGGTTCTTCATCAGTCGTTTGTGTGTACTTTCGTGATACCGTTCGCGTAATGACTAATACAAGAAGACCAGCTACCAATAGCGTGATCGATTTATGAACGAGCGACCATGCGATGTCATAGTACTTGTAGAACAGAAACGCATACCATAACACGAGCCCTATCCAATAGCGAAATGGGTTCGACTGCCAAGGTTTGTAAAAGACAAGTAGCGTGGATAGAAGAAGAAACACACTATTTAAAAGCCAATATAACCACTGTCCTTCAAAGAAGAACGTTAAGATAAACAGTGGCACGATACTATAAACGAGCGCGTTGCGATTGAACCATCCATCACGTCCGAGAATATGAATCAATCCGTTACCAACGATAAGAACGAGCAACAGTAGCGGTTCGTAGGAATCCAACGAAATAAGTGATTCTTCCATTTTAAAGAGAAATAAAAGAAGTACTCCGTTTGCGAGCAGATAGGCATACGAACCAATCCAGGGGTTCGCAATGAGTTTAAGTACGACTCCAATCATACCGAAAGAGATGAACATAACAATGATCGTTTCAGGTTGAAAACGATTGGAAAAGGCATCTATTAAGTTAGCTAATGCTAAGATTGATAACCCAGACAGCAGGAGGATATTTGATAAAAACGGGATTTTCTCTTTTAATGCGAGACCTGGTACTAACAATAAAAAAAGAGATGAAAACATAAGTGCAAGTGCGTTGTCCCAGCTGAAGATTAGATATATGATACCTGAAAAGGCGGAGATTAACATCACTGTACTGACTACAGTCACAACAAAGAGTAAGGATGATTTAAACACGCGCTTCCGAGTTTCGGAACCCTGTTCACTTAGTTCTAATCTAGGAAGATACTTAACAGTCAGAAAAACAATTAACCCAACAACAATTAGTAAGAAAAACGGCAGAAGATCCCCCAACGTATCGCCTAACCCTTCTAACATTTTCCCGAATAAAAATAATCCTAGTGCAATCCCCGATAAGATAAACAGTTCCTTTTCTTCACGATGTTTCCAAAGAAATACGCTGATTAATCCGTAGCCGACATAAAGCCATGCCATAATCGTGCTGTATTCCCAGTAGCCAAAACTAGAAGCGATAAAGACATATTGAATGAAACAAAAGCTACCGAACATGATCCAATTAGAACGGAGCCATGAGGAACGCGACAGAAAAAACCAAGCCTGAGTGAATAGTAAATAGATGAATACTAGAATCAGGGCTGTCTCTGGCTCCCAATCTGGAAAATAGGATGATGGAAACACATAGAAATAAAAAGCGAGCTGACTTAATAAAAAACCTAAGACATAAAACGCTTTATATCCCGTAAGTGCACCAAATACGAGCGCTGGAACCAGCGAGATCAGATACAGGAGATACGAATCGGCATGTGAATTATACGTTTGACCAATAAGCGCCACGCTAACTCCAAACGCAATCGTTCCAGTCAGCCAGAGCCATCTTTCTAGAAATCGGTGTGAATGCTGAAAACGACTAAGGATTGTCGCTACAATAAAGAACAACAACATCAGTCCAATCGCAAGCCCGATCTTTTCCACCCGCTCGATTCCTTGCCAATTCGATGCGAAGAAATAGATGATGCTACTGATAAGCAGCGATAAGCCTAGTAAATAGCCTGTATGAATCCGCTTTATATTCATGAGCTCTTCCCCCTTTAACTTACGTTGTGTCAGTAAGACCATATTATATGAAGTATATGTTATCTAATTTGTTACTAACTCAAGTATACTAAAAATCTCACAGTCTTTATCCTTATATTACGAAAGTGGCAAAATGGATCATCTGGCTTTCTCTATTAGTAGTGGAACCTCTTCCATTATCTGTATGAAAAACCCTCTTGCTGGAGCAAGAGGGTTTTTCATAAATATCATTTAATTAAATGTACATTGATATAAAAACAATAGATTCATCTTCACAATTTTCTTCAACAAGGAGCTAACTCGTTTTTTATTCATAATCCGTATACCCATTTATTTGAGGATAATATTCTTCAGAAAAATTGCACCCCTTTGTTGCCACAAAAGACAAAGGAGTTGTGATAACACAATATATATAATCGAAATCAAATATCCTGAATACGTTTAGCTTTCCAATTTAATCTCACATATATAGATTGATAAATTCACTTTGACTCTAAGTCTTTCTTATAATTATGTCCCGACACGAATCACATTCATAGAACGTTCCGATAATTTCTGAAAGATTTCGTTATCTATTTTTTGATCAGACAGAATATGATCAACTATATCCAATTCCGCAAATCGAGAGAATGCCTGAATCCCAAATTTGCTATGATCCACCATTACAAAATTGATCTCCGCACTTTCTAGCATTTTTCGCTTGATACGTGCTTGTTGTTCATTGGATTCACTGATACCTCTTACTAAGTGAATACCTTTACAAGATATAAATGCTTTATTGACATGGTAATCATCTAAAGATGATTCTGCTAGAGGCCCTAAATAGGCCATTGACCTTGTATTTAGTATTCCACCGGTTGATATGATTGTAATTTCTTTCTTCTCACTTAATTCAATTGCAACTTTAACTGAATTCGTAACCACAGTTAAAGGAACATTCGGTAAGGCTTTAGCCATGTAATATGCTGTAGTACTCGCATCTAAGATAAGGCTATCCCCTTCAACTACATGTTTTACCGCTTCAATACCAATATCTTTTTTCTCTTGGACATTGATAACCTTTCTTTCTGAGTAAGGAATCTCATGAGAGCTTTGGTTTATTTTAACGGCTCCTCCATGACTTCTTCTTAATTTTTTATCCTTTTCAAGCTTCTCTAAATCCCGCCTTATCGTTTCTTCCGTTACAGAAAACATTTGACTTAATTCACTTACACGAAGGCTATTTTTTTCATTGACGGCATCTACAATTTTTTGCTGCCTTTCTGCCACAAGCATAGGAAATCGACCTCTCTATTTTCGCCATCTTTCTTGTAAAGTAGTGTTAATGTCTTATTATTTCATCTGGCTTCTTTCACTTTAAGAGAGACATATTGTCTTCCCATAGTTAGATGGCAAAGTTTTTGATCACAATGAAACCTAGTATAATTACAATCTAGAAAAACGTATGCCTTGTAACATATAAGACACTTAACTATCATTGAAGATATACACACGCGTCAACATCACAACTTGAATGGGATCGTTCCTTCTTGGTCAACTTCATATCCCCACTTGTTAATATAGGCTTCTCCAGGTAAAAAATCATCATTTCTCTGTTTTAATAACCGCATTAATCTTTGATCCAAATCTTTTTGAAGCTGTTCATATTCATGTAGATCAACTAAATTTTCTGTTTGCAATGGGTCCTCTTTATTGTCATACAAGAGCCATGGCCCGTTCAAATCCTTTACATAAGTATAACGTTCTGTCCGAATTCCTCGATACTCTCTCCCATTATTGGCTCGAACAAATTCCCCAAAAGGGTGTGGACACATAATCAATGCTTCATCAATTTGAAGTGTCATTTCTCCACGGAGATGTGGGGCATAATTGGTCCCTTCCACCGTCTCAGGAATAGGCAGATCGCATAATCCAAGCAAGGTAGGCATAATATCTGGTGTGTTAAATGGAATGCTAACTTTTCTTGCATTATCATCGAATTCACGCGAGTATTGAAGTAAAAACGGCACACGTATCGATTCATCCCAAGGTCTTTGCTTTCGTGTTTCTCCATGAGAGTGGAGCATGTCCCCATGATCGGACGTGTATATAAATATTGTATCCTCTAATATCCCTTTGTCTTTCACTGTTTGCATTAAGTCACCAATACAATCATCTAAGGCAGAAATGTGGGCATAATAACCTGCTAACTCCTCCCTGGCCTTTTCTTTATATGCTTCTGGGATATTTTCCTTTAAAGTTATTTGTTGTGGATCATACATATCCTGATAATTTTTCGGAGCGGTTTTATAAGGATCATGCGGCGGTCCCCACGACAGGACAAGTATAAAAGACTTATCATCATTATATTCAGAGATATAACGTTGCGCTTCTTTGGTCTGAGCGAATGCATCGTAACCTTCCCATTGCTTTAACACACTTTCATTGTCGTAATATTTTGATTCATTGTAATCGTGAGTACAATTCAACACACACCAATGATCAAAACCCTGTCTCCTTTCTCGGGGAATAAACTCACTTCTATTTGGGCCATCTAAATGCCATTTTCCAATGTAAGCTGTACTATAACCTCCATCTTTAAAAGCTTTGCCTAGAGACACGGCTTGATTGCTTAATTGAGCATCATTTAAAAATACCCCGTGAGTTAATGGGTATTGTCCGGTCATTAAACTTGCACGATACGGCGCGCATACTGGCATGCAAGATACAGCTGTGGAAAATTGTAGTGACGTATCTGCTAATTTATCCATATTTGGTGTCTTAACATTGGGATCATTCTCATATCCTACAGCATCAGCTCGATGTTGATCACTGAAGATATATACAACATTAGGTTTTTTTGCGTTCATACCAGGTCCTCCTCGCATATTATACGCTAGCTCTTTATTTAACTATGATTTCCCAAGCGATTAATCTCAAAAAATTATGTCATTTACTGACAGAAAGTGATTTCTGGATAGTAGTTTTAAGGTTTAACCATCATTTAAATTATCAAATAGAAAAAGAAGCGGTTTGTCTGCTAACTTTTCCTATGGACAGGACAAGCAATCCGGGAGATAAAAAAGAGAACTATTCATCCTCAGCTATTATTTTTAATAATTATTTTCTTTCTCTTCTAGTCTTCGAAATGCATCATAACCAATAAACATTATTGAAACTATTAAAATACTGACAGAAAAATATGGAAGCAAAATCGGAAACTTAACATTCATAACTATAAGAAGAAAAGACGTTATAAGCATGAGCACAGTATGAATAGGATAAGCAATACTTACAAAAATGGCATTCTTTAAATATTGAAAAGTTTTTGAGTTAAAATGTACTAAAACCGGAAATAGGAATATCACAATAAAAAAATAAATAAAAATCAACGAGAACAGTAGAATGAACAACAACGTTGATAACCAGCCATCAATATTTTGAACAATTCTTAAATCGAGATACAAGATCAAACCTATAATAACAACTAAATATCCTAATACATTTGATCTTATAAATTCACTTCGATATGATTTCCAGAAAGTTTTAAAAATAGGTATATGTGTATCACCTAATCGCCATTTTCTAGCCACTGCAAAAATACCTGTGGTTGCTGGAAAAATACCAAGAAACACTAGTCCTGCAATAGTAAACGCTAGCCATAGAATATTGATATATGCTATTCTCATAATCCATTCAGAAATTCGGTATAAGACTCCCATTAAGCCGTTCATTTCCATAAGGTTATCTCTCCTTAAATACGTTAGTTATCTCATTTTACCTATATATCAAAGAGTATCTAATATTTTGGGATTATTATTTATATAGACCAGTGAGCTCCCTCCCATGGTTTTGTTAACTTTTAATTTAGGGGAAACTCACTTCTATTCTATTAATATACCAAAATTATCCAAATGTTTTACTAACCAATGCTGTTTGTCGTACAACCTCATTTAAAAGAACTGTGTTAAAAGGCATGGGGGTCTTCAGCCATTATTGTGTCTAGTAAATCACCAACTTAGCAGGACCCATCAAACCAGCAGGAGCTGGATGGATTCGATTAAAATCACTATTAACTGCAGCTCCAAGCGTATTCGTTACCTCGACTATTAGTATGTTTTTCCCTTCCTGCAATACATTTTTTGGCACCTTCCAAACATACGGAGGGCATATCTTTATAGACAACTTATGGTCGTTGATTCTCATTTTAGCCGTTTCATGAACTTCACCAAGATCTATGCTTGCATGACCATTATAAATCCTTTCCACCAATACGCTATTCATCATAAATTCACATTCATAAGATATCGTACCACAAAAAGATTCGAATCCTTCTTGCGTAATCCAGTTTCCAGGATGCGGAAGGGCGTTACCATCGTCTAAGGATGAGATAGGGCTGGTGATATGAGTGCTTTTCCAGTCAGTTAGGGGAAGAGCGTACTCTTCAGATGCATGTACTAGGTTATCTCGATCATCTGTAGTTATAAAATCATCATATTTAATATTACCTATCGGCACGTCGCGATCGTCAAGACCATTCGGACGGAATACAATAAATACTCCCTCATAAGGAGCTAATCTCATCGAAATAAACGTTTTCTCACCGACATGATGGTAAACAGGCAATTTAATGACTGTACCGCTCATCGCATCCCATATTTCTGGCGTTCCGGAAGCGCTAAAAATAACCGTATCCTCAAATACTGATTGTAAGCTCTCATTATTGACAAAGAAGATATCAAGTTCCCTCCCTTGATAGTGGCAAAAACGAAGTTCAGGGAATTCATTCTTCAATTGCAAGCTTCTCAAGTATGGATAGTGATCAAGAATATCAGTCAAATTGCATAAACTAACAGGTACTTCCTTCTCGGTTAAAGATAAAATTAATGAATTTATCAGAGGATGATTTCCCCTACAGTCTTTCTTTACTCCGCACTCTACCTGAAGGAGAAGTCCCCCAGAATCGCGAAATTGCAGAAGTCTTTCGAGGACCTCTACTGGCAGAGTTTCTATTCCAGGCAAAATAACACATGAAAACTGATGCTGAGCAATACATAACTTACCTTCTACAAGACGACACCGATCATGATTCATTAATAAATCCATTGAAAGGATGTCAAAATCATATTGATCTTTCATTAGTTCCTTAGTAACCTTATCAAGCAAAGTTTCATCACCAGCCCAATGAGACTCAGCCGGATACAATACAGCGATCTTTGATACGTGCTCTGAACGCTTTAGCATAAGGCAAGATCTGTTAGCATAGTCGGCCCATTTTCTAAAAAATTTCCACTGCGGGTTATTACCGCCTGCATAAAAATGTGGTGGACAATCTACATCCGGAAAGATAGGAGAAAATGCATGCGGAACATACCAATTTGTACCGCGTACGGTCATCCAATCTGTCAACCATTTCATCTCCCGAAGACCAAGGTCCCAACCATAAGCTCCAAAATTCTCACACATAACCAAATCGGTTCCTATTTCAAGATGGGCCTGAGATTGTGCCAGCTTACCCAGTGTGTAATGAAAAAAATCAGGATTTGAGGCTTCTCGATAGTGAGAAAATTGAGGGTAATTTTCTTCGTAAGGCTCCAACTTTTGCTCTGAATCAACTTGACGCAGTACGAAATCATAGCCACCCATATCAAAGTGGCGAGTTGCACGAAAGTAATGCCCAACTCCATACCCATGGTGCATGTGAGCTTGGTTATCTTCAACTACATGCCCAATAAAACTTACTCCTTCTGTATGGCACCAAGATTGGATTCTTGCAAAAAAATTCTGAGAGAATAGTTGGGTAATCGTATCCATAAAGTCGAAACGCACCCTAGCAGCACGACCGTCAGTATGCTCGTACCACAGCCACTCAATTTCATCGAATAAGTCATATCCTTTATTTTTGTAAAACGCCTCACGCATAGATCGTGTCCAAGGCATACAAGGGGTATCTTCACCAAATAAAACATCATAGGAAGCAAAATTTTCAAAGCTTGTCTCATCGCCAAAGAATCCTTGGATAATATCACCAAAAATATGACCGTAACGTTCCTTTGTTTTCTCATATGTTAAATTAATAAAACAATCGGTAACATTTGGATCAAGGTAATCGACCATTTTATCATACATTCGACCGCTCCACGATGGTTTTATACCTATTACATGGATCATCCAAGATGACGGTTCATTTACCTCCGAGGACTGCCATGACAACAAATCCTCTATTTCATTAAAACGTATACCCAAACTCCATTGGAGAACACCTTTTGTATCGTAAGGTACACACATATATTTAAATATCATTTCCCAATCATTAAAGTTATTTTTGTCAAATTCGTCTTCCAAAGCACTCCAATATATAGACTCTTTAACGAGCACTTTCATTCGAGCCTCAGGCATACTCTGGAGCACTTTACCACCTGCAATACCTGATGGATAATATTCTTCATCAAATATCCAGACCTTCATACCTCTTTTCTTCGCTTCATCTATGCAAATGTCAAGATCTCTCCACCAACCATCTCCCAAATAATCACGATGCGGACGTGATTCAATAATAAATCCTCCACACCCACCTTCATCCATGGCAGCAATTTCTTGACGAATTGAAGATGCATCCTCTCGTGGGTCGCCATGCAACCATAGCAATGGAAAAAGACTACTCGGCGGAGAAGTTGAGGTGAACTGCTCTTTCAATTCTATATAATCTTCCATATACCTACTCCCTCCTACGTTGTAAAACCCCAAAGTTATAACTTGCTAAAAAATTCGTTAATATAAAGATCAGTTTAAATCTATTAGCACATAATATATTTTATTCATCTGAATATTCAGACATTAGATCCAGTAATTGATTTAACTTTGCAACGGTTCTAACCCCACTTTTCCTCTCAGACTGTTAAAAGCTGGAGATTTTGCCCAAACAACTGCCAAGTGCATTAACAGTTCTGTCTTCAATTGTTCTCGGATTCTGGCAAATTCATCATTTGAATATAAATTAACAAACTCTCTAGGATCTTTTACTATATGATAAAGTTCCCCTTGAATTTCATGGGAAGCCTCTCCAGCATCCCCAATTGCACCTTCTAAATAAAGAATCAGTTTCCATTCACTTGTTCTCCACATATATGCTGGAGCAGCATGAACCGGTACTCCTTTACCATGAAATTCACAAAACGAACCCTTCCGTAACTGATCATCCAGTAAGTTAAGACCAGGAAGCATCGGATTCCGTTTCAAGCCTGCAACGGTAGATAACGTAGGTACGAGATCTGTCAACTCGGCTGGCCTATCATCTGTGATTCCACGTTTGTTTTGATGAATAAAAGAACCTGATAGAATAAGCGGAACACGTACACTGCTTTCATATAAGCAATATTTCGAAAAACGGAAACGTCGTTCACCCAACATCTCCCCATGATCCGAACAGAATACGATCAAAGCATTGTCTAGCGCACCATGCTCCCGCAAACTTTCTAAAACCTGACCGAAATAATGATCCAGCCATGAACAATTTGCCCAATATCTCAACGTTGTGCGCCGGCGTTCTAGTGGGCTCATTGCCTCCCATACATCTCGCTTCTCATGATAATCCTCAAGACTTTCAGGGTTCAGAGCATCCGTTGATGAGAGATGCGTATCCGCTTCCATATCCCAGGGTGGCTGCTCTATGTCAGGGATGGATTCAAGGCTATAAAGATCCTCAAATTCTTTAGGAACATTAAAACCTGCATGTGGTTTCAAAAACGACAAATACAAAAACAATGGTCTTTCTGTATCTATCCTGTCTTCTTCAATAAATTGCAAACATTTTTCAGCTACCCACCCATCGCGATGATAGTTCATTGGAATTTCGCTGGTGCGGCCGATATACCCATTTGAATTCTCTTCTCCCGCTCCATAATCTTTGGTTTCATCCGTGTAGGCTTGCATCCGCTCCGGATGCGTTTCCCCCATCATGACAGCACCTTGTTCGTAGTGACCATTCGATCGAGTCAACCCGACTGCGCGATGCTCGAATCCCCGTGTGGATGGTTCCTCAATTTCATCTGTATTATGATTCCAATGAGTCTTACCAAATCCTGCGGTCTGGTAACCTGCTTTTCGCATGAGCTCCGGAAGAGGGTCTGCAGGTAAAGCCTTTTCATCTGTAATACCATCATAGTTAGTTCGCACGCCTAGTTGTGACGGATATAAACCATACATCATGGAATAGCGGCTTGGGACACACATTGGCGCTTGGCATGTCGCTTGGCTGTATACAATTCCATCATCAGCTAATCGATCAATATTTGGAGTATGAATATGTTTATTGTATCTTCCTATACAATCCCATCTTTGTTGGTCAGTCATTAAAAATATAATATTTGGCTTCAAGTCTATCAACCCCTTTACAATAGTAAAACGAACACTTCTAATAGATTATTTCACTTATCTTTCAGACTGTAATTGTATATTTTTTGAGATATTATAGATCTTAAAAGAGTTATGTTTGAACTAAAAAAGTTACATAGAAATATCTTATTGAACTTTATATTTAAATAATAAAATTATATTCACCTGATCCTAATTGTAATGTGATATTTCCCTCGTCAAAATTCCAATCCAACAAACCTTCCATATCAATTATAACCGAGTCATCTCTCTCTATTATTTCTCTATTACTTATCCCCTTCAATATGACCGTTGCCTTTGTATTAGGGGGTATAGCCAAACTGATCTCCATACCCTTTGAAAGCTTTTTCCATTCCGATCGAATTGTGCCATACATACTTTCGTAGCTAGCTTTAACCCAACTTAACTCTTTTTCAAAACTAGGGCTTATATTAATATGTTTGTAGCCAGGTTGACTTATTGTTGTATCTATACCAGCAACTGAACGATATAACCAGTCTCCTACCGCTCCATAAGCATAGTGATTAAACGAATTCATATCATCACTCCAAAAAGAACCATCCTCTTTGATGCCATCCCAATGTTCCCAAATTGTCGTAGCTCCTTTATTTATTGAATAAAGCCATGAGGGATAATCTTTTTGAAACACTAATTTATAAGCTAGATCACTGTATCCAAAACGTGACAATACGTGACATATATATGGCGTTCCGACAAACCCAGTTGTTAAATGAATATTGTTTTCTATTATTAAATTAGCTAATGCGTCCGCTACTTTTGGACGATCTTCTATTTGCAGGAGGTCAAACATTAGAGCCAATACATGCGCAGTTTGAGTATTGGCTATTAAACTACCATTTGAAGTGGTGAACTCATTGCGGAAATGGTCAAGAATATTATGATGAAGAAGTACGTACTTTTCTGCATCTCCATTGTAATTTAATAGGCGAGCTACTTCTCCAAGCAAGTGTGTTGAATAAGCGTAAAATGCTGTTGCTATCAAATCCTTAGGAGTTGCACCTTCATAACTATCCTCTTTCGCATCTAAACCAAGCCAATCACCGAAATGGAAACCAGTATTCCAAAGATACTCGTTCTCTCCTTGATTTCGTATATACTCTATCCAATCCTTCATACTTTCATATTGTTCCTCTAGTATTCGTTTATCTCCATAACAGACATAGAGTGTCCAGGGGCCTATAACTGCTGCGTCCCCCCAGGCTGATGAAGAATGGTCTTCATCACGAAGTACATGTGGTATGACATGAGGCACCCCTCCATTTGGTAATTGGTCAGCCTTTAGATCTCGCAGCCACTTCGTGAAAAATAAAGCTGTATTCATGTTGAAAGAAGCTGTTCGCATAAAAACATGAGCATCCCCAGTCCAACCTAGTCTTTCATCTCTTTGAGGACAATCGGTTGGAACATCAAGAAAATTGCCTTTCTGACTCCATACAATATTTTGTTGCAATTGATTGATCATATGATCTGAACAAACGAATGTTCCTGTAATTTGATTATCTGAATGAATCACTTTAGCAGTAAAATCATTCAGATCAAATTCTCCTGGCCATCCTTCTATTTTCACATAGCGAAAGCCATAGAAAGAAAAATAAGGCTCGTATTCCTCTTCCCCGCCACCTTTTAACACATAGTTTATAGTTTGTTTCGCCGCCCTTAAATTACCAACATAAAAATTCCCCTCTTTATCAAGTACTTCTGCATGTTGTAGTGTGATTTTTTTCCCACGTACTCCATTCACCTTAAAGTGAATCCACCCTACCATATTTTGCCCTATATCTAACACCGTTTCCCCCGAAGGTGTTCTTATAATGGAAGCTGGATTTAATTCTTCTATGACGCGTGTAGGCATATTTTCTTGAGCTATCAGTACGTCCTTCGAATGGTCGATGACCTTTACTCCTGCCCAATCTGAGTCTAGATAATCTGACTGGGTCCATCCCTCCCTCTCTAACCGTGCATCATAGGTTTCCCCGTGGTAAATCTCTGACATTAATACCGGTCCAGTAGCGACTTTCCAATGCTCATCCGTTACAACTATATCTTCAGTGCCATCCTCAAAAATAATATGTAACTGGCATAATAGTGCTAATTCTTGACCATATATATTTCGCTGATCTTGAAAGGCTAGGTTACCTTTATACCATCCATTTCCAATATGGGCCCCTATAGCATTCACTTCATTATTCAATAACTCAGTAACATCATATGTTTGATATTGTAGCCTCTTATTGTAAGAAGTCCATCCAGGGGTAAAAAGCCAATCACCTATCCTCTGTCCATTAAGATGGATTTCATATAAACCTAGAGCAGATGCATACAACCTCGCTTTTCTAACCTTCTTATTAAAAGTGAATGTCTTACGAAGCATGAGACACGAATCGATATTGGTGGATTTAGGAAAGAACTCTCCTGTTATCCAACTCCCTGACCATTCACTTTTGTCCAAAAACCCCATTTCCCAAAAGTTCACATCACTCCACTCAGATACTTTCGAATCATTGCACCAAACTCTGACACGATAGTAATATCTTGTACGAGATGACAAATCAGGCCCCTTATACAAAATATGAACTGATTGATCGGATTCTACTTTTCCTGAATCCCAAAAGACTGACGAAAGATTCCGATCATTTACAGCAACTTGAATTTGGTATGCTACTTGAACAACACCTCTATAATTGGAACTTATTTTCCAACTAATCCTTGGTCGTTTCACGTCTAAGCCGATTGGATTTTTTCTGTACTCACACCTCAGACTTTCTACTTTATAATCCATCTATTCTCTCTCCAGACTCATTAAGTAAATGTTTTTTGAATTTAATAATCATTAGTTTTTCATACCAGTTGACGCTAAACTTTCAACAAAGAAGCGTTGAGCAGATAAGAAAATAATAATTACCGGTAAAGCAGCTAATAAGTTTGCAGCCATCAAAACGTTCCACGGTGCAGAAGAATATTCTGAACCCATTTCTGCTAGTTTTAATGTAAGTACCCAAAGATCTGTATCTTGTGTTAAAACTAGTGGCCATAGATACATATTCCAGGCAGTTAGAAAAGTTAGACAAGAGAAGGTAGCTACGATAGGTTTACTTAAAGGGAGAAAAATTGAAATAAAAATTCTAAACCAATTCGCACCATCCATTTTTGCTGACTCAACCATCTCATCAGGAATTTCAGCTAAAAACTGTCTAAATAAAAACGTTCCAAAACCAGTTTGCGCCATCATAGGAATAATGAGGCCTTGATAAGTATTAATCCAATCCAAATTCTTAATAATCACAAAAGTCGGAACGAGACTAACATGATTAGGTACCATCATGGAAATCAAAAGTAGAATAAAAAATACTTTTTGACCCTTTGATGGTATTTTTGCTAATGCAAAGCCGGACAATAAACACATAATGGCTTGTCCAATTAAAACCGCACTAGTAAATATAGTACTATTAATAAAAGTCTGTAGTCCTAATTCATCCCAAGCCAACAAGTAATTAACCCATTCTATAGTAGAAGGAATAAACTCTGGTGGGAAAAGATACACTTCTTCCGAAGGTTTAATCGAAGTAATGAATAACCATATAAAAGGGAAGAACATAGCAAAACCTAACAGCCATGCTAATAAAACGACGATCTTCTTTTTTATCCACTCTAAGTTCATTATCCTTCACCTCTTTTATTCAATGAAAATTGCACCCATGTTATTATGAGCGAGATGACAATTAAAACTGTACCAAGAGCAGATGCATATCCTAACTGAAGCTCAACAAATGCTTTTTCATACAAGTAATAAATAAGAATATTCGTAGAACCATATGGACCGCCCTGGGTTAATACCGAAATTGCATCAAACGATCCAAAAAACGTCCAAATCATATTTAATATAAATAAAATTAATGTCGCATTTGAAACCATTGGCCAAGTTATATAAATCATTTTCTTCCATGAACTAGCACCATCTAAAGAGGCTGCTTCGTATAAATGCTTGGGTACGCTCTGTAAAGCTGCCATATAAATGATAAGTGTAGCAGGAATATGTTTCCATATGATAACGATTGCTACAGCTATTAATGCTGTACGATCATCCCCTAACCAATCAACAGAAGGAATGCCGAACAAATTTAAGAAGTAATTTAAAATCCCAAAGTTTTTCGAATAAATCCATTTCCAAATAACCGCTGAAGAAACCAAGGATATGATAATAGGAAAAAAATACATAGTCTTTAATATATTTACTCCCACCATCTTACGATTAATCAAGACTGCCATTAAAAAACTAATAATAACGGCAGTTGGTACTGAATATAAAATGAGTAGAATGTTTAATTTCAATCCAGTAACTGCTCTCTCATCATGAAAAAATTTAATGAAATTGTCTATTCCTATAAAAGTTGGCGATTCTACTACATTCCAATTATAAAATGAAAGGACAATAGCAAATACAATTGGAATAAAAGTGAAAATTGAAAAAAGAAGCAGATTTGGAAGATGAAATAATAGTGCCCACCAATTATCTCTATTCTTAAAACCTTTTTTCATATGAGTAAAATATTTTTCAGACGTACTGCTCACTGTGATCACTCACCTCAATCAATTTTTAATATTAGGTACTGGGAGCATTCCCCAGCACCTAGTTTCATCATAAATTTCTCCTAATTATTGAGTCCCTTAGTTGCTTTATCTGCAGCACTCTTCATCACCTTTTCTAAATTTGCTTCTTCACTCAATAAATATGTTTCTAAAGCTTCATCGATTGCACTTTTAAATGTACCACCCGCTTCGACCGGTAAAGGAGGTGAAGTAACGGAATACTTTAAAGTGTCAGTAAAAACTTCATTTGAGTAAGGGGGACCTGGTAGGTCAGTCCAAAACGCGCTATCATATAGTGACTTTATCGGTGGAACTACAGAATAATTCTCTGCAAATATCTTCATGCCGCCTTCAGCATCGTAAATGAACTCCATGAATTTCCACGCTTCTTCTTTATTTTTTGTGCCAGATGATATTGAGAATCCAACAGCCCCTGCCCCGACTTTCTTTTCACCGTTGATATAAGGTAGTTCTACAACATCCCAATCGTCTTCCAAACTATTTCTTACCATTGGTACCTGGGCCCTAACTCCAGTGTGCATAGCTGCTTTGCCAGCTAAAAACGGAGCATTGTCGCTCCCCATATCGTTTTGAACCGACAAAGGGACAAATATTCCCTCCTTCGCAGGTTCTAAAAGCGCTTTCCATCCCTTTATTGCTTCAGGGCTATCAAAAACTGCCTTATCTCCTGCATCATTAACCAGGTCCCCTCCGAAGTTTTTTAATACCGGTTGATAAACAGACAGCCACTTATATCTAATATTTGCTCCATAAGTTGTTATATTACCACTCTCATCTTTTTTAGTTAGTTTTCTAGAAACATCAATAAACTCATCGTAATCCCAGTCGCTTGTTGGATAAGGTTCATTGGCTTCATCAAACAACCTTTTGTTATAAAAAATAACTACAGCATCAGCTCCTAGCGGTAGCATATGTACCTCATCTTTCGTTTTGCTACCAAAAGACTTACCCGTATTTAAAAATGCTTCTTCAAATGAATCTTTCTTTAATTCAGAATCAGACTCTAGCATTTCATCTAAGTTCAAAGTAACTCCAGCATCTGCAAAAAAGGTGACCATTCCTCCCCAACTTGCCATGATATCAGGTAGATTATCTGCTGCAAGATTAGTTGTGATCTTCTGTCTATATTGTTCTTCTTCTGTGGGCCAAGGTTCGAGCTCAACATTAATATTTGGATTCTTTTCCTCAAATGCGGCTATCACTTTCTCAGCCTCATCAGTTAAATAATCTCTTATTGCTATTCTTAACGTACCAGTTTCAGATCCTTCCACTTCTGAGTTATTAGTGTCATTTGATCCTGAACAACCACTAAATATGAGTAGCATCACTAAAATAAAACTAGTTAGTCCCAGGTTTCTAACAGATTTTCTTTTAAAACCTTTCATTCAAATCGCCCCCTTATAAATTTTTAATATTGATAACCTTTCCCTAACATATTTCACAAAAAATCAAATAGATTTAATAATTATGGAAGCGCTATCAATTTATTCAACACTTATGATCATGTTGAATACCCAGCTAGACCCACACTCTAATTAAAAGATAAAAATTCCAGTTGAACCGCATACCCCCCTTTAATATAATTAATTTTCTTAATTTTTGTAATATTCCTACATCTATTAGCTATTATATTACACTCAAAACCCAACTAAGTCAACACAAACAAAGATCATTAATTTTGTTTGTGTTTGTTTTCATGGGGTGAGCTTATCTTTCTAAATTTCTCATGTGCAACTAGTCTAGCCTATTTGATCTTATACTTCATTCTATTGAAACTATGAATTGTAATTACATCTTAGTTTAATTTAAATAACAACTGTTTTTATTTTCATTAAATCTCCTACTTTTTTAAATAAACTTGCATTCTTCCCTACTGACATTGCACAATGGTGAGTTGGAGCTTCTTCAAACCATCTTTCAAAATAAGTATCAGGATCATTATTAAATTTCACATGTGTTTGTGTGTTTCCTATTTTCATTACCTCGTCATTAGTTGCTTCTCCTTCACTGATAATCATTTTTAATTTTCCATCCCAAGTTTGTGTCAAACCAAGCGTTGTAATAGGACCAGATTTAACTTTAGCCTCTACTGAAACACCACTTCCTTGTTTACCATGGTACAACCCCATACCTCTCAGCACAGGTTTGCCATTAGATATATCCAAGTGAAATGGACCATCATGTCCCAATAAAATCGTTTCATGTACGTAGTCTGTGGTAACTACTTCACAAAAACTTCCACCTACTCCAAGAATGTCACACATTTTCATCGCAATATTTGTTTTTAGATCACCCTCGCCAGCTGCCGGAACATTTCGCGCAGTAAGAAGAGAATTACCTACAATAAATCCACTTTGCAGTTTCTCATAAGCATTGGCAGGTGCTCCGTGGTAATAATAAGTTAAACCATCTAGCTTTCTTTCATTCACTAATTTCTCTTGAGCGGCCGCTACACGATATGACCAATTCAATGCTTCCTTAGTCGGTTTCTTTGCTAGTTTTTCTGAAGGAGAGTCTTCACTTATTAGAAACATATCCTTCACTTGTTTTTCTTTCTGTCTTATCTCTGCATCTGTTACCTTCTGCATTATTTCATTAAGGTCACACATTTCCAAAACATCCACTTGAATGCCCGTTTGCGCTTGAATCATGGTAAAATCACTATATAAATCAAGCATCCCATTATAGGTATTGCCTAAAAAACCAAATTTCGCATTATTTAATACACATTTTACATATGCGGCCTGAATCCAGTCCTTAATTTCTTTCCAAGCACGAATTGCCTGTGGATGACTTTTTGTTACTTCGTTTGCAACAGAAATATCCGATGACTTGTCAAGGCCTAACAAGCCACTTACTACTTTGTATTCAATACCCGAACGGTTAAAAGCGTTTGCGAATTCTGGAACAGGGCAAGCTCCACAATTAGCTAACCATTCTTCAGTATTTGTTTCTTTGTAATTTAATTGATCAGTCGGCTGTAAACTTAGAATAATTACTTTTGCGTTCGATCGTTGGTGAATCGGCAGGATCATAGAACTCGTTGCATAGGTGGCTGCATGTACAAATATAATATCTACATTATTTGTGTTAAAATAATTTCCAGCCTCTCTTCCTTTATCTGCTGAGTCAACCAATCCGAAGTTATAAATCTCACCCCACTCGCTCATATTAGCTTCAAGAAATTTACCGTAACCCATCAACCTTTTTTTTAGACCAGGGAACTGCTCCCAATATGCATTAAGACCGGTTGAATAGAGACCGATTTTAGGTTTATCATATTTTATTAATGTATTTACTTGAGACATCTTTACCCTCCTTATTATCTGAATTATCATAATTGTACGCGTTTTCATTTGTAATAACATCGACTTATATTGTGAAAAAATAATAGTATCTTGGTGGAATTAACTTGGATATTACATAATTTAAAAAAGGGGGAATTACTTTGTCTGCTTGGTTAGAAGATGGTTCTTTTGATTGGACGGAGGATTCTTTGAGGCTCTCACTAAACCCGTCAAAACATACTGTAAATTCTTATTTATACATTCAGGAAGTTGGACACTTTAAAGCATATTCATCTTACTTTACAGAGAGACATAACCTTGAGTCCTATTTGATTATTTATACACGAAACGGTAAAGGGAGGCTGTTCTATCAAAATGAAGAATATTTATTAGAACCAAATACAATATGCTTTATAGATTGTAGAAATCATCAATATTATCAAACTAGTAAAGAACTATGGGAATTTTACTGGGTTCATATTAACGGGAGTCAAGTAGAGGATTATTATTTAGATTTTTCACAAGATCACAATGTATGTACTACGGTTAAAGATAATACAGCTCAAAATATCATTCGTACCATGATAAATTTACAAAAGCATAAGACTAGAAGTCTTGAAATCATTACGGCTAGGGAAATCGTAAATCTTCTAACGCTATTAATGATCGAAAAGACACGATCAAATTACAACGATGAAACCAAAATACCCACATACATTTTTGATATACAATCGTTTTTTGAAGAAAATTATTCAAAAAAAATAACCTTAGATGACCTTTCTAGGAGATATAAATTAAACAAATATCAAATAGCGAAAACATTTAAATCCTCCGTAGGTATTACTCCTATTGAGTATTTGATCGAAACAAGAATAAATAAATCTAAGGATTTATTAAAGTATACTGATTTACCCATTAATGAAATTACGTATCAAATTGGGATTGATAATGTTACCCATTACATTAATTTATTTAAAAAAAGAGTAGGTACAACGCCTTTGAAATTTAGGAATAGTTGGAAATAATATATCTGTTTTTTCATTTAGGCTATTCAGTTTAACCTTCCACTTTATTAATATTCAACGTTAAATATTCTTGTTTTCCTGTACAATCTTAGGGAATTAATTTGAGTAGCTTTGTTACAACTTAAGAAATATCAGTTGTATTGCCTCTATATTGAATTAATACTTATGTCCATAGAAATCATTATGAGAATTAATTAACATTGTCGAAATATAAAATTCTCTTTTTAATAAAAAAGGTTGAACCAAATTTACATGGTTCAACAAAAGTAACAAGTAGCCAGGATACGTACTTTCTCAAAGAATTTTATTCTATGTCTAATTCTGTTCCTTTCAAACAGATTATAGTTTTTTACTTATTAACTAGTATTTGTCCCCATACTAATGGATTACTTTAATATAAATTTTTCAAAATTTGACTGTGATCTTTTTTTGAAACGATGTAGCTTTTGCACAATCCACAAATCTCTCATCAAGGTGAAATCTTTTACCGGAATTTCTCTCAATGTTCCATATTTCAATTCTTTTTGAATGGTAATTCTAGGGAGAATACTAACACCTAAGTCAGCTTCTACAGCACTTTTAATGGACTGCATACTCCCTAGTTCCATCTCATCAGTGATCTTATGAAGTATTCCTCTCTTTCGGAGAGCATTTTCCACAATCAGTCTCGTCCCTGAATCTTTCTCCCTCCATATCATCTTTTCCCCTGCCAGGTCGTCAATACTGATGACATCCTTCTTGCTCCATGAATGCCTGAAGGAACTCACGAGAACCAATTCATCATCAGCAATTTTTTGGATATTATATTCTTTACTCTTCACTTCACTTTCAACCATTGCAATATCAATTTCATTGGCGTCTAACTTGGATAACATATACGGTGTATTCCCAATCAACAGGCTGAATTTTATATCTGGATAAAGTTTGCTAAATCGTCCCAATAAACCGGGCAACAAATATTCACCGATTGTTAAACTGGCCCCAACATTCAATACTGTTTCCTGATTTCCAAGGACTTCTTGCATCGCTTCATGAGAAATATGATCTAACTCAATGATTTCTCGGGCATAGGGATAAAGTACCTTTCCGGCCTTCGTTAACTTTAATTTCCCATTATTTCGGTCGAATAGCGACAAACCATATTGATTTTCCAATTGTCTGATTTGCCTGGTAACAGCAGGTTGGGATACGAACCCCAATCGCGCCGCTTTACTAATGCTTCCTTCGTCTACCACACGGCAAAACATTCGTAAGCTTTCTATATTCATAGGTTACTCACCTGCAGCTCTTATTATTGAATAAGATACCTTTAACTATTCGCATCAACTACACACCTAAATCCCATATTTCCGCTAGAGCTGTCGATCGTGTTGGAACTTCGTGCAGCTACTCTGTATCGATTACAATATGATGGATGGCATAGATACGAGCCTCCACGTATTACTTTCGCTTCACCTTTTACTGGCCCTCTCGGGTTCACTATAGAAATTAAGTCAGAGGTTTTTGCAAACCAGTCAGAGCACCACTCCCATACATTTCCTGCCGTGTTATATAGACCATACCCATTCGGTGGAAAAGACTGAGATGGAGCTGTTCCGACAAATCCGTCTTCTTCTGTGTTAACTTTTGGAAATTCTCCTTGCCAAATATTACAGTAATGCTTTCCACCAGGAGTCAATTCGTCTCCCCATGGAAATTTCTTCTGCTCTAACCCACCACGAGCTGCCATTTCCCATTCAGCTTCTGTAGGTAACCGCTTTCCTGACCAGTTACAAAATTCCATGGCATCATTCCAAGAAACGTGAATGACCGGGTGATCCATTCGCTCTTCAATAGAAGATTCCTTCCCTTCCGGCTGGAACCAATACGCGCCTTCCGCCGCATACCACCAAGGGGTTGAAGGCAACTGCTGTACTTTCATTTCAGTATCTTTAGGAAGGAATTTATAGAATACAAATGACCAACCGAATATTTCAGCTTCTGTACGGTATCCTGTTTCTTCGACAAACTGTGCAAATTCTTCGTTCGTCACTGTATGAGAATCAATATAATAAGGGGATAATTTCACAGACCGAGTAGGACCTTCCCCATCGGATATAAAGCCTTCCTCATCATTTGTCCCCATCAGAAACTCCCCGCCCGGGATATATATCAACTTATTACGGAATTTAATCCGCTCTCTTTTAGAAAATTCGCGTTTTTTTACGTTTTCTCCTTTTCCTAAGTCACTCTGTACTTCTGCTCGACTTCCAGTACAGCAGGAGTGATGAAGTTTCTTTTCATTCATAAGTTATCCCATCCCTTATCAAATAGAAGTAGTAACAGATTAGTATCGTAATTATTAAAATTGTATCACGTAACAAAAAAATGACGGCTATTCTATTTTGTTATACCATATTACATTTACTGAATTTACAGTTTGGACCCGAAGTGAGAAAATTTAATAGAAAATCAACTAAGGGGGAATTCACTTGGACATAGGTATTGGGGTGTTAATTCTTATAATCGGAATTCTGGCAGGCGGCTATGGTACAATCGTCGGCGCCGGTGGAGGATTTATTTTTGTCCCGGCTCTGTTACTAATCTTTCAAATGAATCCGGTACTTGCTTCCAGTACAGGGATGGTTATTGTACTTATAAACTCTCTTTCAGGTGTCATAGGATACGCTAGGCAAAATCTAATTGATTATAAAACTGGTCTTACTATAGGAATAAGTGCGTTACCAGGATCAATCTTGGGTGTTTGGTTTCTTCATAGGTACTCCTCCCAATATTTTTATGTCATATTTGCAACTATACTTGTTGCTCTTGGCGTCTTTTTATTCAGTAAAACTTTAAATCGCTCCCCTAAAATACCGCCTACACTATTGGAAAAAGAAGAGAGTGATGAGCCTGATGGTGTTGGTCACCCTTCATTCAATTGGTTCATTCCTCTAGGCATAACAATGGGGATCCTTTCAAGCTATCTTGGAATCGGTGGTGGATGGTTACTCGTTCCGATACTTATCTATGTTTTCAAATTATCAACTCATCACGCAACGGCGACTTCCATCTTTTCATTATGTCTCTACTCCTCCGTAGGCGTCTTATCCCAATTTTTCTATGGGAGTATTGACTGGGTATCTGTCATGTGGGGGGGGAGCGGTGTAATAATTGGCGCACAGCTAGGAGTTATTTTATCTCAACGCATCCCCGGCAAAATTATTATTCAGATGCTTTCTGTTTTATTAGTAATTATAGGAGTACGATTATTCTTCAATTAATATAGCTGGTGTTAAAAAACCAGAAGGAAAATAAGTAGCTAGCTCGTTTCTTCATTAAAGTGATCCGTAACTTTTAAAACTTTGCCTTCCTCTAATGAATGACTACCAGTCACCTTTTTTACAAACTCCTTAATCGTCTTAATGTTCACCTCAGACTCCCAATATTCGGAAATTTCGGGGGTTGCATTAACCATTACTACATCCGGATCATCAGCAGACTTATTTAGCAGCTTTTCAACAATCTAATTCATTTAATCATTCTTCTTCTCGTTGTCCTGAATTAACTCACCAGGACTGCTAATTGATACAAAAGATGACTTAGGCACCATCTCTATTATTCTCCTGGGAAGGTTTCATCCATTTTTTTTTATATTCTTTATAATCACAAACAACATTAAACCGCAGATTATTATGGCTAACAAATCCTCGAATAATTGTCTTGCTTTGTCACTCAATTCACCGCAACTATTCCCTCTCTCTCGCATTAACCTGCACTATGCCCTAACCTTACCCTTCCTAATGTTATTAGGCTTCCTTTTTTTATTATCCTACTTTCTCTAAGTAAAGAACGCTTAGGGTCTCCCACGTTGATCAATCATAACAGTGTCTAGTATGTCAGGGCACTGGCCCTGGGGAAGCTTTTTTACTCTCGCATAACGACTAAATGAGAGTTGTTTTCTACGCGGTTCCAAGTATGAACCTTCCCATTTGGAATTTCGGGGCTTTGTTCCTTCAGCTTATGCTTTGAGCCAACTAGCTTGCTGTCTACGCTTAACATCACCGTTACCCGCTAATGTCCAAGACTCGATATGAGCGATTTGCTTAATCTTACTCACCGGGGATTCCCGCCCACTATATGATGCACCCTTTGCGTGGCGCTACAACCGCCCCAGTGATTCCCGGTAATTCCAAATGGAACTCCAGCCAACTGACTGGAGTTCCATTTGGACCGTATTTAAAGATCTAAGTATCTACACGGACCACATTCATTGCACGTTCGGATAATTGTTGAACATAATCATTATCCAGCTTTTGATCGGAAAGAACGTGATCGATCATATCCAACTCCGCAAAACGAGCGAATGCCTGGATACCGAACTTGCTATAGTCAACCATCACAAAATTAATATCCGCAGTATCTAACATTTTCCTCTTAATGCGAGCTTGCTGTTCATTCGATTCACTAATTCCTCGGCTTAGATGGATACCCTTACAAGAAATGAAAGCTTTGTTGACATGATAATCCTCTAGCGAAGCTTCAGCGAGTGGACCAAGATAAGACATTGATTTAGAATCTAGAATTCCACCTGTTGATATCACAGTGATTTCTTTCTTTTTGCTAAGTTCCAATGCTACATTAAGAGAATTTGTCATAACAATAATAGGCACATCGGGCAGTGCTTTAGCCATATAATAAGCTGTTGTACTCGCATCCAAAATAATGGTGTCGCGTTCCACAACATGCTTTACTGCTTCAAGAGCAATTTCTCTTTTTTCTTGTACATTCGTCACTTCCCTTTCAGTATAGGGAATCTCTCTAGCACTTTGGTGAAGTTTCACTGCTCCGCCATGGCTTCGACGGAGTTTTTTCTCCTTTTCCAGTTTTTCTAAATCACGTCGAATCGTCTCTTCTGTCACAGAAAATATTTGACTTAATTCAGAAACACGAAGACTTGTTTTTTCATTTACGAGCTCAACAATCTTTTGCTGTCTTTCTGCCACAAGCATCAGCATTCAACCTCTCTTTAAACCATTAACTCTTCTATTCTCACTCTTTATTTTATCATTTGATTTAATTTATTTCTCCTCTTAAATCGTAGGTTGGCTTTCACCAATGTAGTGGCAAAACTTTTCATAAGCTGTCTTCCAGGATTCCTGACTTTCCGGGAAGTAATACGCCATTTTCGTTGCTTTCAATGCTATTTTTCTTGCTTCATCAATTCCCGTAATTCGACCTAGAGCCATTAATTGAACAAGAATATTCCCTATGGCACTAGCTTCTGTAGGACCCGCCCAGACGGGTTTACCTAAGGCATTAGAGGTAAATTGACACAACATCTTATTTTTTATCCCTCCGCCCACCATATGCAATCCAAAAAATTCTTTTTCCGACAGTTTTTCAGTCCGTTCAAAGACATATCGGTATTTCATTGCCAGACTTTCTATAATGCACCTGACAATTTCTCCTCGAGATTCAGGAATCGGTTGATTTGTATTTTTACAATACTCTTGAATTTGTTGCGGCATATTTGATGGGTTTAAAAACAACGGATAATCTGGGTCAATGAAAGATCGAAAAGCTGGCACTTCTTTAGCTTCTTCCATTAAACGCTCATAATTCGTACTTTCATGATGACCCCATATTCGTCGACATTCTTCTAGTATCCAAAGCCCCATGATGTTTTTCAAAAGGCGGAAGCGTCCTCCCACTCCGCCTTCATTTGTAAAATTCAATTCCAATGCCTCTTTATTGATCACCGGTTCTTTTACTTCCGTACCCATTAAAGACCATGTCCCACAGCTTAAATATGCAAACGACTCATCTAATGCTGGAACGCCAGCTACAGCTGATGCTGTATCGTGCTCCCCAACAGCGATAACGGGAATTGGAGAAATCTCCAGTTCTTCACACAGGTCTTCTTTTAAATGTCCTATAATGGTACCCGGCCCTACTACTTCTTGAAAGATTTTCTCAGGAAGCCCTAAAGTATCTAGTAACTCGCTATCCCACTTCATTAAATTAGGGTTAAAAAGTTGTGT
Source organism: Anaerobacillus sp. QJM3NY_17 (assembly GCF_056173665.1). NCBI lineage: Bacteria > Bacillati > Bacillota > Bacilli > Caryophanales > Bacillaceae > Anaerobacillus > Anaerobacillus sp. QJM3NY_17. The sequence continues at coordinate 3,317,943 of NZ_CM149685.1, forward strand.
AGTCGTCGCATTCGTAAATTCACTTTTCTTTATCCCAGTTAAAAAATAGCGCAGAAGATCGGGAATCATCAGTAACGACTCAGCTTTTTCTAGTAACCACTCATTCTTTTCTTTCATCGCCATCAATTGATAGATCGTATTAAATGTTAGGAACTGAATTCCTGTCTTTTCAAACAGCTTCTCCTGAGTAATCCAATCTTCATGAACTTTTTTCATAACCCCATCTGTTTGATGGTCTCGATAGTGATAGGGATTCCTTAGGAGCTCTCCATCTTTACCCAGTAGTCCGAAGTCAACAGCCCAGGTATCAATCGCGATCCCCTCAAGCTTCGCCCCAGTTTCAACCGCCTTTCCTATCGCAAGCTTAATGTCATGAAACAAACGAAGAATATCCCATTGGAATCGTCCGCTCACTCGGACAGGATCGTTAGTAAAACGATGAATTTCTACCAGTTCAAGTAGATCACCCTTTAGCTCAGCTAGCACCGCCCTGCCGCTACCAGCGCCAATATCAACCGCTAAAACGCTCACCAACTTGCACCGCCCTTACCGCGAGAAAGGATTTTTTCTCCATAACCGCTTTCCTGGTAAGCCTTCATTGGATCAATCGGTAAACCAGATTCTTCTCTCATCGCTTTAAGTAGAGGGGCTACATCAAATTCAAACGCCTGCCTTACCGCATGCTCAGCACCTAACACATCATTTCTTTCTTGAGCTTCCTTAACGTCAGCTAAGTTGATTAGGAGAGCTTTAGCATAAAGTGTTTGAATATTCGTGATTGAGCGAATCATAGCTGGGATCTTCGGTTCCAAATTGTGACACTGATCAAGCATATATGCAATATTATCCGCATTTTTTCGAACGCTTGGATCATTATCCTTCTGTGCTAAAACGATTTGAGAGAAAATCAAAAACAGTTCATATGGATTATGGGCGGCTGCTATGAGATCATCATCCGCATACTTTCGGCTATTAAAGTGGAACCCGCCTAACCTTTGTTCATCTAGTAGATATGCAACAATATGTTCAATATTCGTTCCTTGGGGGTGGTGCCCAGTATCTACTAATACTTCTGCCTGTGGACCTAACTTCTGAGCCATATTATAGGCCATACCCCAGTCAGCTAGATCAGTGTGATAAAAGGCTGGTTCAAAGAATTTATACTCAATCAACATTCTCATATCATCGTCCATGGACTCATACATCTCACTCAAACACTCTTGCATCCAATGCTTCCGTTTCCTAAAGTCAGCTTGCCCAGGGTAGTTTGTGCCATCAGCAAACCAAAGACTCACATCTTTAGAACCAATCGTTCTAGCGATTTCTACACACTCTAAAAGATGATCTGTTGCTTTCCGACGAATCGAAGCATCAGAATTGGTGACGCTACCAAATTTATAATCGTCGTCTTGAAACAAATTTGGATTTACTGCCCCTAGATGAACATTATGGTCGATAGCATACTGCTTTAACTTCTTATAATCATCGACTTTATCCCATGGAATATGAATAGCTACGCCCGGACAGTTTCCTGTGAGTTTATGGACTTGCGCTGCATCTTCAATTTTTTCAAAAGGATCGCGTGGAATTCCTTCTTGTTGGAAAACTTTAAATCGTGTACCTGAATCCCCATATCCCCAGGAAGGTGTTTCTATGTTTAATTTTCTAAGCTTCGTTTTCACTTCTTCAAGGTTTATTCCTCTATCTTCTTGTTGCTCTTCAAATAAATGATAGTATCGATCAGAATTCCCCATTATCTCTCACCTCTCCAATACTCAGTATCTATTAATCCGCTGCGTATGCTAAAGTTGTCATTAAAGCGTTTTCAGATTGAGTCGTATCTAGTCTACTATATTGCACGACAATTGGTAGGTCACTCGTAACTTCAATTGCATATGGGACCCCTTTTGGGACAGATTCCCCATCTATATGGAGGGAATCTGTTTTTAAGTGCTTTGTACGATTTCCATGAATCTCATATTTTATGTTTTTGATCGGTTCTCGATCTTCAAAGTACAGGTGTATGTCCAAGTGCACAGTCTCCTGGTTACGGTTTAACACACAGATCGCCTCGTGACTTTCTAAAGATCCAGAACTTTTAGGAGGAATATAGGCATCTGGGATAATCCACGATTTCTTTCCGATTGGCATTGGAAAACCTCCATTCAATGATTTAGCGAGTAAAGGCTGCTGGGACTCCGCCATCAACCGTAATCATACACCCTGTAGTTTTCTCAGCATTGCTTGATGCGAAAAACGCGATCGATTCAGCGATGTCTGAAGGCAATATATTAACGTTCAAAATGGTTCGCTTACGGTAGTGTTCTTCTAATTGATCTGGTTCAATTCCATACGAAGCGGCTCTTTCTTCTTTCCATTTCGAATCCCAAATCGCAGAACCTTGAATCACAGCATCAGGTAATACCGTATTTACTCGAATACCGTATTGGCCTCCATCAGCAGCTATTGTTCGGGCAAGATGAGCCTCAGCAGCTTTAGCAGTACTATAAGCAGCAGCATTCTTACCGGCATACACAGAATTTTTCGAGCCGACAAACACCATATTTCCGCCTATTCCTTGCTCCTTCATGAGCTTAAAAGCTTCTCGAGCAACGAGGAAATATCCTTTTACTAATACGTTCATATTCATATCCCATTTTTCAACAGTCGTTTCTTCAAAAGGACTTGAACTGGCCAACCCAGCGTTGTTGACGATAATATCAAGGCCACCGTACTTCAAAACGGATTGTTGTATCGCTTCAGCCACTTCTTCTTCTTTCGTAACGTCCATTTTTACAGCAATCGCTCGTCCAGCTCCATACTTTTCTTCCAGATTAGACGCTACCTGTTCAGCGCCGTCCACATTGATATCTGCCACTACGACATGCGCTCCATCCCTGGCAAAACGCTCGCATGTTGCAGCGCCAATCCCACCTGCACCGCCTGTTACGAACGCAACTTTTCGAGAAAACTCAGCCTCTGCTGGCGAAAGGCTTAGTTTATAAAGTTCCAATGGCCAATATTCGATATGATAAGATTCATTTGCATTAAGTGATACAAATTCTCCAAGTGCAGTGCTTCCTTTCATCACAGCGATTGCTCTATGATAGAGATCTCCGCTCACTTTAGCTGATTTCAGGTCTTTTCCAGTATTAATCATTCCAATACCTGGAATGAGAATAACTCGCGGGGATGGATCAGACATTTTGTCCTCTTCGGAACGATTTGTCTCAAAGTATTGAATGTATTCCTCTTTATAATCCGTTATTCCTGCTTTAATCAACTGGATAAGATCTTCCGTACCTTGATTTTGGGGATCCCAGTCAATAAACAACGGAACTCTCTTCGTATGAACAAGGTGATCCGGACATGCAGCGCCTATTTGTGAAAGATCTTTTGCATCTTCACTGTTAACAAAATCCAAAACTTCCTTATCATCGGAATACGTTAGCAGCATGGTTTTATTCTCACTAACTTCTCCTCGAATGACTGAGAGAATGTGACTTAAAACCTTTTGATGTTCGTTATCATTTAACGACTCATGCTTTTGACCACCAAACATCGCTTTTTGTTTTTGCTTTTCTGTTATATAACTTTCAGCTTCTTGAATCACGGAAATTGTTTTCTCATAACTTTCTTGTGATGTCTCTCCCCAAGTGACAAGTCCATGTTTCTCCATTAAAACTAAATCAGCCTGAGGATTCTGACGAACAGCTTCTGAAATCATTTTTGATAACGTAAATCCTGGTCGAACGTAAGGGACCCAAACAAATCGATCGCCGAATATTTCATTTGCAATTTCTTTACCGTTATGTGCACAGCAAAGACTAATAATAGCATCAGGATGTGTGTGATCTACGTGTTTAAAAGGTAAAAAGGCATGCAATAACGTTTCGATAGAAGAACGTGGATGTTTACTATCAATCATACAATGAGACAAATATCCCACCATCTCTTCATCAGTCATTTCATCTCTTTCCATCAACGGGAGGATATCGTCCATCTTTAATCCAGTAAAGTCCTTTTCTCCCATCGTAGCGAGATCGGAACCACTGCCTTTCACCCACATGACTTCCACATCTTCGCCTTTGAAATCGCTCTCAATCGTTTTCATGGACGTATTGCCTCCACCAAAATTACATACTGAACGATCACTTCCTAATAAATTAGAGCGATAAACAAGCTCTTCAACACCGTTTCGATCATTCGCTTCCTGGCTATCCCATCGGTTCTGAATCATTTTTTCTCCTCCAAACAAGCAATTTTATAAATTCATTATCTATACCATATCAAACTTTTGTTTATTTTTGAACACTTTTGTTTACTTTGTTTTTAATTAAAGTTCCTATTTTCTTCTATTACCACGGTTTCTTTTTGGCCAAAGCGCTCTTCCTCGATTTCTTCAAGGGTTTTACCTCTAGTCTCTGGGGCAAGAATGATGCCAATCAAGAAATGGATTACTAAGAAAACAATCATAACGATTCCAGCCGCTTGAAACCCGAGGTTGTCCATAACTGTGGGAAGTAGAAACGACCATATTGCGATACCAAACCGAACTAAGAAGAACATAATGCCCTGCGCTCCCGCACGATACTTCGTTGGGAATAACTCACTAGCCCATAAACCATAAAACGCTTGAGCACCAAAGCCAGCGGCACATCCCCATAAAATGACGAAAGCAAATAACGAAAACCAATTCATTGGCATGAACGTCAAGATAATCCACGCCACGATTCCCATAACAGCGCCTAAACCAAATAAAAACCGACGGCTATACTTATCTCCAAATTTCATAAAGACAAAGAATGTCGTAGCCACTGTTAACATCCATAAAAATGCTTGAAGTAAATTAGCTTGTCCGCTTGATAATCCACCTACATTTTCATATATGTAAGGCATAAAATAACCCATTGCACCTGCAGTTAAGTTCCAGAAAAGATAGATTCCCACTAATAAGAACAAAGCTTCGCGATTCACTTTGAGAGTAAACAATTCTTTCAGAGAGCTCCGTGACAAGCTTCCAGATAAGCCACTTTGCTTCTCACGTTCTTTCCCCTCTTTCCAAATTTTAGATTCAGATAGCCCCTGTCGGATATACCAGGTAATAAATGCAATGATAAGTAAATGTACAAATATAAGCCGACTACCCATTAAACCTAATGGAGCAAGAAGAACGGCGAGTAAAAATGTTACTGCCGGTCCCACCGACCAGGCAAGCTGTGCTGTTCCAACATGAGCGGCACGTTTTTCATGTGGAGCTTCTTCTGCAATATACGTCCATGAAGCTGGCACACCCGCTCCTACTGCAATACCAGTAATAATGGTTCCTATTAAAAGCATAGGAAAATTGAACGAAAGAGCGATCAACAACACGCCCAGCATATAGGCCAATAAATCATAAGTATAAATAAATTTCCTTCCATATTTATCACATAAATAACCACCAACTAATGCACCAACCGCAGCACCAAAAGCGTTAGCACTCAGGGCACTCAATAACCCTATCGCCATGCTGTCCAGTGTAAGATAAGCTTGCCACAACGTTAAACTACTTGCCGCAGCGATGATCGAACCGGCTTCAATATAGTTTGCCATCGCAACGGATATCGTCGCCTTCCAACCGGTTGTACTTTTACTACCTATTTTCGCCATATTTTTCCTCCTCTTCAAATTAGCAAGCGCTTACAAATAAAGGTGTAAACCTCAGAAAAATAAACCAGTATAGGTTCTAAAGGCTAACTGCAATTATCTGTTTCATTTTTCTGAATATAAACACTTATTTTGCCTGTATTGAAATAGTAAACAATAAAACCAAATAAGTCAACATAAACAAATGTATTTATTTTTGTTTATATTTGTTTTGGATTAGCGGGACGGTTCTAGCGATTCACTGTTGCATAGCAGATTGTATGGGAGTCATACTAAAGCCTCCCCCTAGTTTACTTGTTTTCTGAAATCATCCATATTTAAAACCCCCTTGCTTGCGCAAGAGGGTTTACGTTAAACAAATTCGTTAGAGATTTTTTACTGACCTCGAATCAATAGAATCATTTCTGCTGATTCTAATTCCTATTAAAGTGTACCGTATCTTTTAAATCATTGCCTTCTTCTAATGATTTACTGGTTGTCACCTTTTTCACAAACTCTTTGACCGTTTTAACATTCACTCCCGACTCCCAATATTCAGCGATTTCCGGCGTGACTTTAACCAGTACAACATCCGGATCATCAGCAGAAGTATTTAATAGCTTTTCAACAACCTTATTCATGTACTCTTTCTTCTTCACGCTATCCTGAACCAATTCAGCAGTGCCGCTAATCGACACATAAGATGATCCTGCATACGCTAAGTTTACGGCAGGAGTAAGCTTAATATCCTCATATTTATCCGTATCTTTTTTGGTAATAAACCAGATCTCTTCCTGATCCAATTCGACTTCCTGTGTTTGCATAGGACGAGACATCAGCTTGCCATCTGGAGAAATAGTAGTTAACATTGCTACTTTCTCATCTTTGATCAAATCTTTAATATTTTTAAGGGTTTTCTGATTTTCTGAATGTTGGTTTGTCATTTGTAATTCCTCCTTCAGATAGTGAAACTTGATTTCAAAAAAATAGCTTAGAGACTCTCCTAAGTTAGGCGTTATCTGCTACTAAATTAGGAAAAATTATACTCCAAAGGTGTTCCCACCATTTACATTGATATTTTGTCCAGTAATAAAGTTAGCCTCGTCACTTGCTAAAAAACGCACCATGTAGGCAATATCTTCCGGTTTCCCTAACCGGTTCAAAGGAAGGCCGTCAATATAACTACCTGCGCTTGCCTCGGAAACGTCACCATGGCGCTCAACCGGAGTAAAACCTGGATGCACAGCATTGACTGTGATGTCATGTTTCCCTAGCTCATTTGCCCAGGAGCGAGTCATTCCAATGACCGCAGACTTTGCGGTAACATAATTCGAAAAATCGCTATTGCCTAATTCCACAACTTCGCTTCCAATATTAATAATGCGCCCCCACTTTTTTTCTTTCATAGGCTCCATAACCTCTTTTAAAAGTAATAAAGGGGCCTTCACGGTAAAATGCAGCTGATCCAAGTAATCTTCCCAAGACACTTCTTCCAACGAAAATTCTGGCTGTGGACCAGTGGCGTTATTGACGAGAATATCAATCGGTTGCTGGAAAGTCTCTCGTGAAACAGCTACCAACTTTTCAACATCTTTTTGATCTGTGATGTCTGCTTGAATAGCGACTGCTTCTCCACCAAGCTCTTGAATATCATGAACAACCGCTTCTGCTTTTTCTTGATTGCTACTGTAATTAATAATTACCTTTATTCCAGATTCAGCAAGTTTTTGGACAATCACTTTGCCGAGTCCTTTTGAACTCCCTGTTACTAGGGCAACTTTTTTACTCATCATGTCCCCCTATCATCACGCTAATTTACTCGTTTCTTTTCATGAGACAAAAGACCAAAAACCTGTCCTTCTGTCTCTACCATTCACCTATACTTTCGTTTCCCGCTTACCCACAAAGTTACACGTTTTTCAACGATCAGTAATTCCACACTAACAAAGCCCTTGTTTCCAAGGACTTTTGCAATCTGTAGGAGTGAAACATAACGCGGATTTTTTCTCCTAGTCACGTTCTTTCAACAGGATCAGTTATGGGGATCCATCAACTATCAAATATTTATTCTTTTACTCAGGATTTAAAAAAATAAGTGCAAAAAATCCCTTCATTACTACGAGCAATCACATTAGAACCCGCTTAACTACTGCTCTATCAACTTTTCAAATTCTCTTTAATCGAATTGATCTGGGTGGAATACGTTTCTATCTTCTCGGTGAGGTTCTTCAACCGCCCTTTACGATCCAACACCATCCGCTCTACAACTTGTGGACTTGGCCCACCTGTTACGCTCCTTCTCTCAATAAACGTAGAAGGGTCACAGATATTTTTCCAATCTTCTTCTAAAAGTTGCACGCCGCCAATCCACCCATTTACTTCAGAAACGCTCACTTCATATAACTCTTTCTTTGCATCATTTGCTTTCTTACTTACGTAGCTCGAAATCTGGTGTGCTTTTCGAAATGGCACACCATAATCTCTAGCGAGGACGTCTGCTAACTCAGTAATCGTAATCATATTTGTTTTGGCTTGCTCAAGTGCTCGTTCCTTGTTGAATTTCATTGTCGTAATGACAGCTGTTAATAGCTTGGTAACACGATTCGCTTTATGGAACCCGTTATATAGGTGCGGTTGCAAATCATCTTCTGTATCCACAATATCTCCATATGGCGTGTTGTGAATCATTTGGATGACGCTTAGTCCTTCGCCAACTGCGCTGCTAGCGAGTGCTCTTGAATGTTCCAATGATACCGGATTTCTTTTCTGCGGCATAATGCTACTTACCTGGACATAAGCATCAGAAACTTTAAGTAATCCTACTTCATTAGACGCCATACGGAGAAGCTCTTGAATCCACCTGCCCATGTTTGTCATCAAACTAACTAATGTTAAAGCTGTTTCTAGTAAATAGTCTCCTGTCCCAATCGCATCATAGGAATTTTCCATCACATCATCAAACCCTAGTAGCTCAACCATTCGTTCTCGACTGATCGGAAATCCAGTGGTTGTAATAGCAGCCGCCCCCATCGGAGAACGATTGACTGTTTGATACGCTTGCCACAAGCGGTCCACGTCTCTTGATAGATTATCGGATATGGCTAGGAGATAGTGACCAAAGGTTGTTGGCTGCGCAGGCTGCGTGTGCGTATGGGCGGGCATGATCGTATGAAGATGGTCTTCCGCCTGAGTGACAAGCGATTGGCCTAACCTTCTTACATTACTCAAGAGATCGAGCATATGATCTCGAATTACGATCCGATACATCGCTTCACCCATATCATTTCGACTCTTCGCGATATGCATCTTGCCTGCTAAATCGTCACCAATTACCTTCGCCACTTCGGCCTCAACAAGGAAAAAGAAATCTTCGTATTCTGGCACATAGTTTAGTAGTTTCTTCTCCATCTTTGCCACTTTATTTACGCCGTCCAATATCTTCTTTGCTTCCCCTGCGGTAATAATTTTTTGTTCTTTTAGCATCGTTGTATGCGCGCGATGAATCATAAACATCGCATCAAATAAGTAGTCACGCTGATCTTTGAAAACCGGTTTAAGCAGTTCGTCTACGTAGGTTTTCCCGGGAAAACAAGCGCCATCTTCTAGCTCAAAATCTTCCTTTCTTTTATTCATGGTTTCACCTCATTGTACTAGAGCGTATTTTCTGATTTAACTCCGAAGAATTTATAAGAAATAATCATTACTATCGCAATAAGACCAACCTGAATCATGCCATAGGCTGCAGCCTGACCAAGATTAAACATCCTTAGTTGATTCATAATCTCAATGGAAATTGGGCGATTGTCTAACGTATACAACAAGACAGACGTCGGAAACTCTCCAACAGCCTGAACAAAAGCTAGCAGAGTTCCGCTTAGAACTCCTGGCATAATAATCGGCAAGACAACTCTTCTGAATGTATACAACCATCTCGCTCCTAAATTCTGTGCGGCTTCTTCTATCGAATCATCCATTTGCTCCAGTACAGCGTTCGTCGACCGCACGACGAGTGGTATAAAACGAATAAAATATGCGAGAGGCAAGATCCAGAATGTACCGACAAGTACTTGACCAAACGAGAAAATCGACTTACTGTTAAACGCTAAAATAAGATTCATTCCAACAACAGTAGCTGGTAATGCCCATGGAAGCATAACAAGAATATCTAGTAAATTCTTACCGAAGAATTTTCTTTTCACAAGTGCATAAGAAGTAATTATTCCGAATACAAAACATCCTAAGCATGCAATGAAAGCCATGATTAAACTATTACGAACCGGATCCCAGATATTCGGATCCTCAAACAGTAAACGATAGTTTTCAAGATTGAAAGAAGTAGGATACTTCTGCCACGTCCACGCGCCTTCTGGAACAAAAGATAGTATCGCTAAAACCGCATGTGGCAGTAAAAGCACAATCATCGCTACTATTCCAAGTGACACCATCACCCATTTTAGGATTGGGTTATTGACCTCACTTCTGTGAGCACCAATCCCTTTTGATCCCATTCGATAGTCTTTTCGATTTTGGAACCAACGCATAAATAATAAGAAGGTAATCGAAACGGCTGAGAGAATAACAGATTGCGTTGCCGCCATTTCCAAATCGCCATTAATTTTAGAAAAGTAGATTTGGAGACTTAGCACTCGATACCCTCCAGCAAGTAGAAACGGAGCACTAAAGGAAGCCATCGAAACCATAAAGACAAGCAGGGATGCTGCAACTAAAGCGGGTGTTAATAATGGAAATGTGACCTTCCAAAATACTCCTAAACGTCCTGATCCAAGATTGGCTGCTGACTCTTCCAGCGACGGATCGACATTATTAAGTGCTGAAGAAACCGTCATATAGAAATACGGATACATTGTATAAGCGTGAACGAGAAGAATTCCCGTCACACCGCCTATGCTAAATGGAACTTCCTCTAAATTCAGTAAGTCTTGAAGCGCTACCGGGATAAGTCCCGCTTCTCCGTAAAGCCACATAAATGCCATTACTCCAACAAGTGAAGGTAAAACAATTGGCATGATCGCTATTCCTGAGAAAAAGGAACGACCAGGAAAATTATACCTTGTAAAAATAAACGCAAGTGGTACGCCAATACATGCACTTAGTAAAACAGATAATAAGGATATGTAAACCGAGTTCCATAGTGCTTCTAAATTCGCTTGTGCTTTAGGGCCAAAAAAGTCCACATAGTTTTGTAGAGTAAATAACCCATTTTTCTTAAAGCTTTCTATAAACGTTTCAACTGTTGGATAGAGAACATATCCAACGAGGACCAGGATAATCGGTATAAGAAGAAGGATCGTTTTTCTTTTCTCTGCGTTTAACAACCTCTATCCCTCCTTTGCCACTGGAACGATTCGAACCTGATCAGGTGGTAGTTGAACATAAATATCAGATCCTTCTTGTAGATATGTACTCGGTCCCCGGTTTAAATCGGTTACTTTTAATGTGGCGTGACCTTCATTAACTTTGATGAAGCTATGAACCGACTCACCTGTGAATTGAACAAGATCCACTTTTCCTTCTAAAACATTCACACCTTCTATATTTGTTTTTGATAAGATAATGGCTTCTGGACGAACGGACATTTTAAAGTTTTCATTCTTACTGAATACTTCCTCGCCAGGGGGATCCGCATGAACAAGAAGATTCAAATCCTCACAAAGGAGACCTCCATCCCTTTGCTTCACTTCAAACAAGTTCGTTTCGCCAATAAATTCAGCAACAAAATCATTTACCGGTTGATTGTAAATTTCAGTTGGCGTTCCAATCTGTTGGCAATTCCCCACATTAAAGACAGCGATTCGATCACTCATCGTAAGGGCTTCAACCTGATCATGCGTGACATAGATTGTGGTAATGCCATACTCACGCTGCAGACGGAGAATTTCATTTCTCATTTCATCTCGTAATCTCGCATCAAGATTACTTAATGGTTCATCAAGCAATAAAATATCCGGCTCAATGACGAGAGCCCTTGCTAAAGCGACGCGCTGTTGCTGTCCACCGCTTAACTGACTCACTTGACGTTCAATAAATTGCTTTAATCGCACTTTCTCTAGCACATCTTCTACTCTTCTTTTCACCTCAGCTTTACTCACTTTTCTTACTTTTAACCCAAAGGCCACATTTTCAAAAACGGTCATATGAGGGAAAAGGGCATAGTTTTGGAAAACCATGCCCGTGTTTCTTTTTTCTGGTGACACTGTCGTCATATCACGATCATCGAATTTCACTTTCCCAGCTGAAGGATAATAAAATCCTGCGATCATCCTAAGAGTTGTTGTTTTTCCGCAACCACTAGGTCCAAGGAAAGTAAAAAACTCCCCTTCTTTAATCGTGATATCCAACTCTTTCACGGCAGTGACATCGCCAAATTGTTTTGTAATATTAGATAAGGTTACTGCTGTCATAACCAACAACTCCTCTTTCTGGAGATCTACTCTTCTTTTTGCTTTTCACTGTTTTTAATATTGTTGTCCCAGTATTCCATCCACTCATCAGACTTCTCCTGGAAAACTTCCCAATCGATCTCCATCGCATTGATTTCTGTTTCTTCAATCCACTCCGGAAGATCACTAATATCATCACGCGTTGGAATTCTATAATATTTCTCAGCTAGTAGCTTAGCTGCTTCCTCAGAATTAACAAACTCATAAAAAGCTTTCGCTGCTTCTGGATGCGGCGCACCTTCAACAATCGCAATTCCTTCTGTTAAGACCGGCGTTCCACTCTCAGGAATCACATAGCTAAACGGATACCCCTTCTCTTCAGCTAGCATAACGGTATCCGGCATATTCCAAACGGATAGATTACCTACGCCTTTCGCTACCTGATTGTACATAATCTCTGGATTGGCAGCATACTCTTTCGTATTCTCGTCTAATTTCTGCAGCCACTCATACCCAGCATCAGGGCTATCCGTCTCTTTGTAGTCCTTATAGATGATAGAAGAATAAATCGTACGCATTGTACCTGAAGCAAGTGGATAACGAATGATTAATTCATCTTTCCATTTCGGATCTACGAGATCATCCCAATCTTTTGGAGCCTCTTCTTCGGAAATTTCTTTATTATTATAAAGAATCACTTCAGGTGTTTGAGAAGTGCCTGTCCAATACCATTCTTCATCATGGTACATATCATCTAAAGAACCGGCATAGCTTGGCTCATATTTCTGTAAAAGCTCATCCGTCTTGGCTTCATCGAACATCACTTGAGGCGCCCCCCACCATATATCCGCTTGCGTATTATTTTTTTCAGAGCGAACCCTGTCTAGGATTTCCTGTGAACCAAGGTCGAGAAATTCCATATCTACATCATATTCCGCTTCAAATTGTTTCTCGAATTCACTCAAAATATCTTTACCGTGCGGGGAATAGACGACAACCTTGTCTTCCAAGTCACCTTCACTTTCAGAGCCAGAATCTCCATCACTACTCGCTTCTTCATTCCCTGCCATACACCCTGTTAGGATGATGCCGAACACTAGCATGGTAATTAACATCATCCATCGAAATTGACGTTTCATACGTTCATTTCCCCCTTCTCATAATTGGATAATTGAATCATTTTCTTCAAGGAATAGCGCCGCTGCCCCAACAATACCGGCTTCCTTTCCAAACGTTGACGGAACAATTTTGCAGCTCTGTGGTGTGAAATGCTCTACAATTTCAATTAACGAATGCTTATAATCCTCAAATGACTCGCTTACACCACCTCCTATAATGACGAGATCAGGATCGAATAAAGACACATAATTAGCGATGCCAAATCCTAAATGTTCGATTGCATTTTCAACCACTTCACTCGCATCCTCATCCCCTTTTTTCCAACTAATAAAAGCTTCTTTTGCTGTTAACGGCGTGTTCTTTATTTCAGAAAGTTTATTCCCGATAGATGAACCACTTGCGACACTCTCAAGAAATCCATAGCCCTCATAAGTGGGATGATAGCTTTTTGCACTTTGAAAATCTGTCACTAAATATCCCATCTCGCCCGCACTGTAACGACTACCTCGAAATAGTTTTCCGTTAATGATCATCCCACTGCCTATTCCTGTACCTATCGCGATAAAAATAAGATTTTGTAGCGACTTTCCGGCACCAAGCCACTGCTCACCAAGAACGCTCGTATTGACGTCGTTTTCAACATAGATTGGAAACGGAAAGTACTCACTCGCTATTTTCCGAACGGGATACCGCTTCCAACGTAAGCTAGGAGCATCCAATACAATGCCATGTTCCACGTTCGTTACACCTGGGACACCGATGCCCATCCCAAGGATTTTCTCATTACTTAACTGTAAATCATGAAGCATACTATTTACGTCCCTTTGTAAGCGCTTAAACAAATCTTTTTCAAGGTATTCACTTGTGGAAAATTCCCGATAAGCATGAACCTCTCCGTTTAAACATGTCACCCCAGAAGCTACTTTTGTGCCACCGATATCAACGCCAATCACATAAGCTGCTTTAGGATTAAAAACGAGATGAACAGGCTTTCGCCCCCCACTAATCGTCGATTCCCCCGGTCCTTTCTCCTCGATCCAGCCCTCTTTTAACAATTGTTCAACGATCAGTGAAACAGAGGGTTTACTAATTTGAATCCTTTTGGAAATCTGCGAGCGAGAAATCGGTTCAAAATCTCGAATACACGTCAACACAAGTTGTTTATTTATATTTTTGATATATGCGGCATCGCCTTTTTGCATAAATGTGTACTCCTTTATAAAAGATAAAAAACAAGCAGAAACATCTTTAGTTAGTTAAGATTACTTACTAACGATTACTTTCATTTATAAAGGCTGATCAAATAAATGTAAAATACTGTTTATCCTCTTTCTCACAAACTGAGAGTTATAATGCTCAATAATGCTTCTAATTGCTGTCTTATAATATGAATTTAGAAAATTTTATTTATTTTGTTAAATTGTGACTATATAACCATTCAAACGGTACAAAAGTAGGTTCCATTTATTGGATGAATCTGCTTATAATGGTTTTAAGTTAGTTATATTCTATTACTAACTAAATTCATTCAGGAGACGAAGGAGGATTTATTTGAAGAACCTGGGGAAGATTTTATTATCGTTGGTTTTGATCCTTTCTGCCTTTGGTACAAGCTCCACACTTAGTTTTGCAGAAGATTCATCTACACAGGATGCAAATTTAGCATTGTGGGAATCTGTCGTTCCATTAACTACGACAGCAAGTTTTATGAATACTGGTGCACATCCTGATGATGAGCGTAGTCATTTCCTTGCTTATTTATCACGTGGACAAGGTGTGGACACGTCGTTCCTACTCTCCACTCGTGGTCAGGGTGGTCAAAATGAAATCGGTAACGAGCTTGGCGATGGACTTGGCATCATCCGCACAAACGAACTGCAAGCTTCATCTAAAGTCCTTGGAATCGAAACCTTTTTCTTAAACGAAGATTTTGAAGACAGCATCAAAGACTTTGGCTTCTCTAAAACACCTGAAGAAACGCTGAACAAATGGGGAGAAACGGAAACCTACGAACGACTCATTCACGACATCCGAACATTTAAACCAGACATCATCATGCCCTCTTTTCGCAACGTTGACTCCCAGCATGGTCATCACCGCGCCATGACATTGCTTACCCAAAAAGCATTTGAAGATGCAGCCGACTCTTCTGTCTTTCCTGAACAACTTGAAGATGGCTTAACCACCTGGCAAGTAAAGAAACTCTACCTCCCTGCTGAAACAGAAGAACAAACTACAACTTCTATCCAAATCGGAATCTATGACGAACACTATGACATGACTTACCCGCAACTTGGTGAAAAAGCGCGTTACTTACATGAATCCCAAGGAATGGGAAGAGATGTTGGAGATGGCCCAGAAACCGTAAATCTACAGCTAGTTAAATCAACAGTTGGCGATATTCCGGAACAGGAAGAAAGCATCTACGAAAACATTCCCTATGATTTCACGGATTACGCTAACACCCTTTCAAAAGGCGGCAATAAATACAAACAAAAGCTGATCCATCTCCAAAAGGATCTTGAAAAGGTGAAAAGTGCCTATCCAAACCACGAGAACGTACTTACTCAAGCTGAAAATGCGTACAAGAAGCTTCAAAAGCTCATGAAGCAGATGGAGAAAGACAACAAGCTATCTGATGATTTAAGAAACACTCTAAATCATAAGCTTCAAGTAAAAGAAGAACAGCTAACAAACACGATGTTTACAGCTGCACAGTTGGAAGTAGATGTTGAGGTTGCCGATCCACAACTAACACCGGATGATACAACAAATGTAAGCGTTTCGATTACGAATAATGGCACATCTAAAATCAACGATCTATCCTCTACCCTTTCCATTCCAGAAGACTGGGTCGTAAACGGACAGCATCATTCTTCCTCTTTAACACCGGGAGATCAGGTAAAGTTTGATTATAATGTAAAAGCTACGTCAAGAAACTATTATGATGCCTACACACCGGATGCGATAAAAGCAAATATTCGTTTTAAGGTGAAAGGACAAACTGTTACAAAAGCCTTCACTCCAAAAGAACGCGTTGCCCTACTACCAGAGGTATCTGTGAAACCTTCTCCTGAAAACTTAGTGATTAACACAAAAGACATTGAAGAAAACGTTACGATGAATGTAGAAGTGGAAAAATTTGCGGAAGGTGCTCTTGAAACAGACGTCTCCCTTCAGTTACCAGAAGGATGGACAGCTGAACC
Organism: Anaerobacillus sp. QJM3NY_17; assembly: GCF_056173665.1. Lineage (NCBI taxonomy): Bacteria > Bacillati > Bacillota > Bacilli > Caryophanales > Bacillaceae > Anaerobacillus > Anaerobacillus sp. QJM3NY_17. Next base: position 3,334,297 of record NZ_CM149685.1, read on the forward strand.
TGAATCGCAGGAAGTTTCATTTGGATCTGATGAACAAATGAAAACCATTTCGTTTACACTAACGCCTCCACAAAATGTAGAAGAAGGCGAATTCCAGATCGTTCCGCAAGCTCAGATTGGAAACGAAACACTTAGTAAAAACGTCCAAATCATTCAGTACGATCATATTGGCACAAACTATTATGTATCAGATGCCGCGGTTAACGGCGTAGCCTTCCCGCTCGACTATCCTGAGGATCTTAAAATCGGATATGTCGATAGCGGATTTGATAAGGTGGCAGATCAGTTGTCGAATGTAGGCATGGATATTACCCAATTAACCGAGCAGGACTTAGCATCAGGAGATCTCTCTCAATACGATACGATCGTCACTGGAATCAGAGCGTATCTTTCAAGAGAAGACTTGCTACAGCATAACGAGCGCTTACTCGAATACGGCAACAATGGCGGTCACCTTGTCGTGCAATACAACAAACCATGGGATAACTGGGACACGAACACTACCGCACCATATGAACTAGAAATCGGCCAGCCTTCGATCGAGTGGCGCGTCACAGATGAAGATGCTCCGATTAACGTATTAAAACCAGAAGCGACAATCTTTAATTATCCAAACAAGATCAAGCAATCAGACTGGGATGGCTGGGTCCAAGAAAGAGGCCTCTACTTCCCAATGAACTGGTCAGATGAATTTGAAACTTACGTAAGCGTCGCCGATCCAGGGGAAGACGCATTTGAAGGCGGAATTTTGAAAGCAGACTATGGTGAAGGAACTTACATTTATACGAACTTAGTATGGTACCGTCAGATTCAGAATCAGGTTCCTGGTGGGTATCGGATTTTTACTAACTTGGTTAGTTATCCTTATTATGAGGAGTGAGGTAAATAAGAAAACCGCCTGGAGATTTTCCAGGCGGTTTTTTTATCGTCATTAGATGTATCGAATTTTTTGCACTCAATACTAGTCTAGCTTTTATTATTGCTCTAATCCTGCTATCCCGAAGCCCCCGGCTCCAGAATGAGTCGAAATCATACCGCCCGCTTGGATCCAACGTATATTCTGGAATCCGTTTTCTTTGGCGACCTCATCCATCCGCTGTTTGATCCGTTCATCGAGTCCGATGGAGTAGATAAAATAGAGCTGCTCTCTATCGATGTTGAATTCATTTAAGTAATCACTCAAAAGTTTTTCACTAGCTCCACTCATTTTCCCGCGATACTTCTTTGTAGACATAAGCTTTCCATCCTTCAACTCGATGCATGGCTTTATTTTCAATAGAGCTCCAATCAGGGAAGCCATATTGCTTACCCGTCCTCCCGCTTTAAGAAAATCAAGGCTGCCTGGGATGAAAGCCAGTCTTGATTTAGGAACGATCGCCTCTATTTTTTCAACTAAACGCTCCGCTTCAATGTCAGGTTCTTTTTCTAAAACTTTAGCGGCATCCAATACAATTGCAGCTAATCCGCCAGTAACGTTCAAAGCATCTATGAGAAAAATGTCTTCAAATACTTCCGCAGCAATAACAGCATTTTGAAAAGAAGAAGATGCTTTTGATGTATAACCAATATGTACAATGATGCAATCTGGGAACTTCTCTCTTATAGTCGCAAAAAACTCTTGATACTCATGAGCATTTGTGGAGGTAGTAGAAGGGATTTTCTTCGTGCGTTCGTAATAGTCATAAATATCCTGGACCGGCAATGAACCGTCTAAATAATCCTTTCCATCCATAATGATGTGCATGGGAACGACTTGAACATCGTACTTTTCAGCTAAATCAACTGGTAAGTCGGCACCGCTTTCAGTCGATAAAATTATCCTTCGCATTCTATCTCCCCCTTGGTTATGTTTAGTTCCGTCTTCACTTTTCCTGCATTATGCTTTAACTATACAGGAGAAACCGTATTAGCATTGTGATAACTTTTATTTTCCGAACTTTTAGTGCACAATTTGGGGATTTGAATACGACTGCAGGTGTGAGGATCTGTGAAAGCCGGCTTCTATTAACTAAACCTCAAAACCACTCAGACCCGATCCCCAAAAATGGAATCAGACCCTTCTAATATTCAGCTATTAAGAATCGTGGGGGAGGTTCTCGTGATGCTTCGCCCATTCATTTTTTGATGATTTACTCAGCATTTCAATATGAAAATAACTCCTAAGCCCCTTTTCCACTGTTTCTGCTCGATAACCTTCCCTTTAATTTGAGAAGCTTTAGTTGATGGTCAAATTGTTTAATCCTTAGCTATTCTATTTTAATGTTCCAAGATTTCCTTTACCATTGTCTACGGTTAAGGAGTAATCATCGTCTCTTACCGAAGCATAAAAATATGCTTTATACTTGAAACACCAGCTGCTTTGATTTCTTTTAATAACCATTCTTTATCTTTATGAATAAGTTCTAAATTTTTATATTGTATTTTCCCCTCAATGACTACTGCAATAGGGAGACTACTATAATCTACATGACAATTTAAGATTTTGGGTGTCACAGGCATGGACTCTTCTTTTGGAAGTACACTTATTTCTCCATTTGGTTCAAGAATAGCGTATTGGATATTGGTAATGTCAGCATAGCCTTTACTTCTTATACTTGATAGTAATTCTGACAAAGAAAAGCGACTTTTTTTAAGATTCATTTTGATTAACTTGCCATGTTTGATCAAAATCGTTGGCTCTCCAATGACAAATCGATTGAGGTGTTTGTATAGACTTAATTTTGATAGTGAGATATGTATGATAATAATAATCGCAATCCCTATTAATGCTTGAGTAACCCCTTCGACTTTGATTGCTTTAATCGCCAGGGTAACAATAAAAAATAAGGCCGTTAAGTCATGAGGGGTAAATTGAGCCAAGGCGGACTTCCCCATAAAGCGTATAACCACAATGGTCACTAAAAACAATATGAGTACTGTTACGATAAACGAGAGCATAGAGACACCTCTTTACTTATCATTTTTTATGTTAGCTTCCATATACCGTATCTCTCATATTGTTACCATCTTTGTCCTTAAACTTTCCATTTCCAAGACTCTAATTTCGAAAATGGGAATGAACGAAAATTTATTGCTGCTCCTAAATCAGACAGTGCTACATTAAAAAAGGCACCTAAGCAACATAGTTTTTTAATTTGTTAAATTTACCAAGGTAGCTTCGAATCCTTTATTTCTTCCGCCCAAATATCCTTTAACTTATTGATCATTTCTATCGATAAGCTACCTTCTGATGCAGCTATATTCTGATTGAATTGATGAATATCTTTTGCTCCAGGGATAATAGTAGACACTTCTTGATAAGAAAGAATAAATTGCAGTGCTGCTTGTGCCATTGAACGATCCTTCCCCAGAATACGACGAACTTTTTCGACTAACCTTCCTCTTCTCTCAATTTCTTCTGCACTCCATCTGCTTCTAATTCCGCTAAATCTACTATTTGCATCATACTTTCCTGTCAGCCAACCTGAATCAAGAGGAACCTTGGTAATCACGCCAACCCCTTGACGTTCAGCTGATTGTATCGCAGCCGCTGGTTCTTGATGAAAGAGATTAAACATAACCTCAATAACCTGACTATCCGTTTTATTTAATAGTTCATCCATCTCTACTCCAGTATCGACCGAAGCTCCATATGCTCTGATTTTCCCTTGCTTCTTTAGATTTTCCAGTACTTCAAACTGTGGGCTGTTTCCATTAAGAGTTGAGAATGGCGGATTATGAAGAAGTAGACTATCAAGATAATCAGTATGTAACCTTCGTAAACTATCATCTACTGAGCTCATCAATTTTTCAGGTTCGAAGTTTTGTTCACCATTCGAATGATGGCCACATTTACTGCTAATGACCATCTGGTCTCTTTTTCCTTTAAAAGCTTTTCCAAGAAGTTCTTCACTTTTCCCATCTCCATAGTTAGGAGCAGTATCAAAGAAAGTACACCCTGAATCCATCGCGTTCTTTACTAAATGAATCGCTTCATCCTCTGTCATCTTTCCCCAGTCTTTTTCATTACCTAGTTGCCATGCTCCAAATCCAATCTCCGACACTTTTATTCCTGTATTTCCTAAGTTGCGGTGTTTCATGAAATAGTTCCACCTTCTCCTCATTCATACTTCCGCTGAATGTTTAATTTAGTTTTTAGTAGGTTTAACAACTAATATATCGTGCAGGAGTGATTTTCCCTAGAACATTCTAAGTTACTACTTTAAAATTAATTACCTAAGATATGGGATGAGGGCTATTATTGATCGTATAAGAAAGAGCCTTCCATATGTTCGATTTGAACGATGAAAGGCTCTTTCTATTATAGTGATGGAGCATAGCGGGCTCGAACCGCTGACCTCTACACTGCCAGTGTAGCGCTCTCCCAGCTGAGCTAATGCCCCGTATGTAGCAAGGTATTATGGAACCTTGGACTTTGTACATGTTTTTGTACTAATTGATATTGTACACAGTCCAATGCGTAACCGTCAAGGTTTATTTCTTGAATAATAAAAAAAGTCCCTCCTTGCTCCACAACGGGAAACAAAGAGGGTAAAAGAGATTATGTGTATTTAGAGGTAATAGGAGACCCCCAAATGAACGCATTGTGAGTGTCACTCACGAACGACAAGTAGAACACTGCTTACTTTAAGAGGTTACTGCACTACCTAATCTACAATGAGAAATCTTTTAATGCTTCATCTTGTGTATCTTGATTCATCCCGATATATCTAAGTGTAACTTTTGGTGAAGAATGATTAAGTAAATCCATTAAAATTGTAATTTCTTGAGTCTTCTTGTGAAAATGATAGGCGAATGTTTTCCTCATTGTGTGAGTACCAATTTCCTCAAGCTCTAATATGTCTGCAACATTGTTCAATATGCGGTAGGCTTGCACTCTGGATATATGCTTATCTCCTTTTCGTGAAGGAAATAAATATTCATTGTCCTCCAAACCTTCACAATACAAGTCAATCTCATTCTTCAAGTTTGCTCCAATAAATTGACGCTTCATTTTGCCGGTCTTATCTTCATTTACTTTTAAGTGTGTCTTGTTCTTCACGTCCTTAACTCGTAACTTCACAAGGTCACTTATTCGTAGAGCTGTGTTGATACCAAGTATGAATAAGAAACGGTTCCTCTTGCCTTGTGCGCCACGGTTTAACAATTGTTTGAAGTCCTCAATGATAGCAACGTCCCTAATTGGTTGAACAAATTCCAATGCACACACTCTCCTTCAATGTAAATAACGCATTTACGTTATACTGTTATTTTTTAATTTGAGTATACTAATGTAACACAATGAAGTCAATGTTCGTTCTTATTGTTAGGAAGAGTGCTCTCCCTCAAGTTTGAAAAAAATTGTGTGTATTTTTAGGGAGTCCGTTGCAGGAGATATTGGGGGTAGCTCCCCCGTGGGGTGGGGGTCTACAAACTTTCTACTTTGACTCACTCGTGTTGTCCTCCTTGCGTGGACTCGTGTGTCTAAAATTGAGTTGTGTGCCTGTATACCCGTGTAGTATTCATGCAGTCTGAATGTAACACATTGGAATAGTGATACATTAGAGTCTTGTTGTATCAAGGGTGATTCAATCTATGAATACTTCATTTATGTATTTCTTTATACATTGTATAGCTTCATGCCTTGATACATAAGGGTATATCAATGTATATCTCAATGAACCACAATGAGTCTGATTGAGTGCTATTGTCTACGATAATGTATAACAATGTGGAGAATACGAGGCGCACACAGAGTCCTCAATATAGGGACACCATTATAAACACATTGTCAGTTCCATTGTCATCAGCAAGGGTATTTCAAGGGATGGTCTCAAGCATGGAGTTACCTAACAATTTGACGCAATGTGAACGCATTATTCCGTATAATAACTACACTTTCTCACACATTGGCATTCCACAAGGTAATAGAAAAGGTTCATTCAACACAGGTCATACCACACAATGTACGTGCGCTCACAAAGTTATACCATTAACTAGATTATCCCTCTAAAAAAGTCTATTAGAGGACGAAGAAGCTCACCTAAATTTGATTTATCAGCATTGTCCAATTGAGAATATGTCAAAAGAATTGAAACCACAGCTATAAATGCTGCTATAACTGTAAAAGCCAATGTAAATAAGGTTAGCCAAAACGTTCTCTTCCGAAGAGAATTATTTGTTTTAACTTCAAGTAATCTAGTTACGTCATCTATGGATTTAGCAAAATATTGGGAATGGTCATAAGTTTTATCAATTAAATATTTGGTATTATCTACAATAAAGTCGAACCAAGATTTCTTGGAAAACCTAGGTCTTGCAAGTTCAAACTCCGTTATATTACTTTTAATATTACGTTTGATTTTTTTAAAATCATCTTCTCCAACTTCATTCCTGAATCGTTTTAGAATGTTAAGATTCCGTTCCAAATCATATCTAATATTTATTAGTTTTTTGTAATTTGGTCTCTCCTTCTTGATTGATTTATAAATATTCTTTTGTTTAAGCGCAATTTGTTTACTAAGCTCGATTACGTAGGTTCTTATAACCAACAAAGACAATAAGTTTGTTGAAAAATCTTCAGTTTGTGCTAATACTTGATTACCTAAATGTCCGTACATTCGTTCAGTAGGAAGATTAGAATTACATGTAACTTTTATTGAGCTGTCCAACATATCGTATTCAGTGCTAGGAAATACTTGCCAATATCCATCTTCCGATAATTCAAAAGAATCATATCCTGTCATGCATATAGAATTCCAAAAATCATTTCTTTTTTCACTTTCATTTCTTTTATATGTACAAGATTCTTGTTTAATTGTAAAAATTTCAACGCTTGGTGACACAACATTAAGGCTATTAAAATATAACTCAAAGTATTTACTAACTTCTTTCAAGACTCTCCATTTTATCTCTAATAGCATATCTTCAATGTATACTGATTTTATAAAGGAACCCGGATACATTCTTTGAAATAGTTTTATTCTGCGTTTTTTATAATATTTTCTATTCTCAGGAGAAAACACTTCTCCATCCTCAACATTTTTCTCTACGCATTCTTTAAATTCTTTCAAAAAGTTTTCAGATGGAGTAATAATAAACTCTAAAATGATTGAAGATGAAGAAATTTGGATTCCACGCACTCTCAATTCACTTATAAAATCATTTAATTTATCTTCCTTATTAAATGGCAGGCTTCCAAAATCACTCCACCATCCACCATGGATGTTCTCCCTAACTCCATTACAGAACTCGTCTATTCTTGTAATATCATTAGTGGAAAATGTTTTTGGTTCATAGCGCCTAAATAGCTTTTTTAATCCTTTTTGCAGATTGTCTACATTTTCAATTGGAATATATTCAGCAACATTTATTGAAAGTAAATCAACCTCAATCCCATCCGGTATTTCATTTGTTACATCTTTTCTTTTATAAGTCTCTTCAAATTCTTTAATTACTTTTGACAACAACTTGGGAATTAATCTCGCGGACTCTTCGTCAACAGGTATCTTCCTAATTAATGGAACAACTTTATCAGTGAATTTCCTAGACATTTTTCCCACCAGTGTGTATCTTTTTCTACTGTATGGATTTTTTATTTTAATCATTTCATATCCCCTTGTATTTCACCTGACTTAATACTAAATTCGACAATCTTCCAACCATTACCTTTTCTATTAATTATAGCGCTTGAGACAGCGATTGTGTTGCATTTATCTTTTACATATCGCATGAGGAGCCATAACACTCCTCTCATTGATTACAAATACTTATCAAATTTCAGCATGTGACCGTGGAACCTGTATTGAACAAGAATTTCTTTCTCCTCCATATTGCAATCCAGAGAATAATAAACTCTAACCACAACAATCCCACGTTGTCTGCCGTATTTCTCAACCCTGAACCGCTCCACACCTTCCATTCTCATAATGTGTGGTCTTAGCTTTATCATAATTTGTTTAATACTCATACATAATCTCTCCTTTTAAATTAAATAAGAGGAGTCACGTGGACTCCCCTCTAAATTACCTTGTAGTACGTCTCTTTCTTTCTTGCATTGAAGCCAGTTCTCTTGCAATGCGTTTCACGTCTGCTTCTTCTCTCACAACAAGCTCTGCAATATTGAAGGTGTTTTGAACTCCACCGTTACCGTGTTTAAGTTCATCCTTCATATTGTCAGAGATAGCACGAGCAAACGGAGCCATATAACGTTTGTGTTGAATTGGAATAACTGCTTCCGCTCCACGTTCTCCAACTCCTTGTCCTCCACCAAGTAATGAAGCACCGTTGAAAATGTTACCCTTTGCATTCCAGTTCACATTGAAGTCAGGGTATGGAATCCCCATGACTCCTTTTTTCATGGAAACACTAACTTTCGGTAACTTAGGTTTAGGAATAGTAATCTTCATTTTGTTGAAAGCACCTTTGATTGCGTCAATGATTTTCAAAACGGTATTCTTTGCACTCTCAATTGGTTTTGTAATAGCATTCTTCACACCATTCCAAACGGTTGTAGCAACGGATTTAATACCATTGAAAGTTGTGGATAAACCTGATTTGATTCCGTTGAATACAGAACTCACAGTTGATTTGATTCCGTTCACAACACTAGTAATAGTGCTCTTGATACCATTCCAGACACTAGAAGCGACTGATTTAATGCCGTTGAACGTACTAGTAATACCGGACTTCATTGAATTGAATGTTGCCTTTATGGAGTTCCAAATTCCAGTAGCAACTTTCACAAGGAGGTTTTTCATTGCGGTGAATGCCTTACCTGCTAAACTTCCAAGTTTCTCAACAATAGAAACTGCTTTGTCCTTACCGTACATGAACTTGAGCACAATGTTATCCCATTGACCTTTCACAAGAGAAACGAGTGCTTTTGCCATGCTCTTTACAACTTTGACAATCTTACCGTAGAAGGATAGGTTCATGAGTCCCCAAATGAGTTCAATTGCTCCCATGAAGAGTTGCTTTACTCCCTCCCACATTTTGCCGAAGTTACCTGTAAAAAGTCCTGCAAATACTTTCACAAGTCCCATAATAACGTTCAAAGCTCCATTGATTACATTCTTGATTGCACTCCAGACACCTTTGATTATCATGAGAACTAGTTTCATTGCTACGTCAATGATTGGAGAAATAGCATTCCACACATTTTGAACCGCTTGGAGAATCATTGCTCCATTTTCATTCCAAAATTGTGTGAGCGTTGCAAGTTTCGTTTTCACATATTCCGCAACTACCGTCAAAGCATTCACTACAACTTCTTTAATCTTCATGAACGTGTTATTCACAAGGTTCCTAAATGGTTCAATCTTTGCATAGGCAATTGCTAAACCTGCGACAAGTAATGCAATTCCTGCCACTACTGCCAACACTGGAGCCGATACCATACCGAATATCGTTATTAATGCTCCAACACCTTGGGCAACCAACCCGACTCCAATAAGGATAGGAGGGATAATAGCAGCTAGTGCACCAAATGCCACAATACCTGCTAACAATGCAGGGTTTAAGGATGCAAATTTGTTCACAAGTCCCGTTATTTTATCCATGAATGTTCCAAGAGCCGGTGCAAGTATCTTTGAAATCTGTATTCCTGCATTCTCCATGGCACTCTTGAAGGTATCAAATTTACCCATGAGAGTATTTCCCATAACGTCTGCCATTTGTTGCGCTTGTCCTTTGGAGTTTGTAAGTTCATTAGTAAATCCCTTCATGTTCTCGGAACCTACGTCAAGAACTGCCATCCATCCTGAAACAGCTTCTTGTCCGAACATTGTTGCAAGCGTTTGTGCTTTTTGTTCGTCCGTCATACCTTTTGTTCCATCCTCAATTTCTTTAAGCACAGAAGGCATGTCTTTCATTTTGCCATTAGCGTCAAAGATTGCCATTCCAAGACCGTCCATGAGTGTACTTGCTTCCTTTGAAGGATTTGCAAGACGTAGTAAACCTCCACGAAGAGCAGTTCCTGCTTGAGAACCTTTCACACCTGCGTCACTCATCTTTCCAATCATGGCACTTGCTTCCTCAACACTCCATCCCATTGCATTAGCCACAGGAGCTACATACTTCATAGCGTCACCAAGTTCTAACATGTCTGTATTGCTTGAACTTGTTGTTTTAGCAAGTACGTCAATATACTTAGCAGAGTCAGTTGCCTTTGCTCCAAATCCACTAATAATATTTGAAGTTATATCTGAAGCAGTACCAAGGTCGATTGCTGAAGCTGTTGCAAGGTTCAACATGTTAGGCATTGCAGACATTATTTCATCCACTCCCCAACCTGCACGAGCTAGAAACTCCATACCTTCTGCACTCTCCGTTGCGCTCCAACGTGTTGTAGCTCCCAACTCCTCTGCCATTGAACTCAATTTCTTGAAGTCAGAACCTGTTGCACCACTCACCGCACTAACTTTTGCCATTTGTTGCTCAAACTTAGCGCCTGTGACAATTGCACCGGCTCCCAATGCTAACAATGGAGCAGTCACACTTGCGGAGAGTTTTGCACCAACTCCAGTCATGCTTTTGCCCATTGAAGTCATTTTACGTCCTGTTGATTGCAAGTTATTTTCAACCGTGCTCATACCACGTGTAAACTCACTTATGTCAGAACCTACTCTGACCATGAGTTCTGCTAATGTTGCCATAGTCTTCATTCCTTTCTCTTCTTATAATTGAAAAAGAGCCTCCCACAATTGGAAGACTCTTTAACGCATGGAGCACACAAGGCTCCTTTTCTTTATTTAATTGGTTCATCATAGTACCGTAATTTTTTCCTTTCCGGTCTCTCTAACCCATCTGCTTTATACTTTCGATAGGCTTTTCTTATTCTGTCAGAACTAATCCCAGTCGAATAAGAGACAGCACTAATTGACCAACCTTCTTCGTAATACGTCTTGAGAACTCTTTCATAATGTTCTTCAAGCTCTTTCCCTGACTTTGCATATTTGCTATCAAAGAAAAGAGCACGTTCACCCTTCTTAAAGTCCTGCTTCACCATTTTCAAGAACTCTTCTTCACTTACGTTTTCAAGTTCGTCAATTTCATACACAAGAGTTACACATTTAGGAGCTTCATTATTCCTTTCCGTTTCATCTTCAAAGAATTGAATTTGAAGGGAACCGTCTTCAAGGTATTTGAGACTTTCAAACGACACACAACTTGAATTTAATTTCATTGAAAGCAATAACTCTTCAATCTCCGAAAACCTCAAGTCAAGAATGTCTTCAATCACTCGTTTATAAATAAAACCTTCTTCCTGAAGACCTGCCCTAATATTGCGGACAGTTGAAATATTAACCTTTAACTTTCTTGCAATGTCTTTTTCACTCTTTTTTGCTTTCAATAGAGTAAAAACTTGCGTCCTCAGAGGAGTTTTATTGTTTCGGTCTTGAATATCTCCCTTTGCGATACCAGTTTGAATCCAATGTCCCACGGTACTTCTTGGAACACCTGTTGCTTGAGTAATTTGAAAATGAGTTGCACCTTCTTGATACATTTTATATACCTCATGTTTTTTCATATGTTGATAATCTCCTTTCAAGAGCAAATTGTTGATTGCGTGTATTTTGACCGTTGTTTAGAATGACTCCACATACAATTGAACAAACAAAAAGAAGTGTTAGCATGTGCCAACACCTCCCAAATTTGCAGAAAGAATGGAATAATCAAAGCCGTGTTTCCTGAAAAGTAAATCAAAACTACTAAACTCCCCAACATGAGGAAAATGAATGACCTCACAAATCAGTTTCACAAGGTGTGCTTCTTCTCTATCGTTGCATTTGTGCAGAACTTCATTATCTTTACAAACATGCCACGTGTCACCAATCTTCTCTGTTTCAATGAAGTCTTGTTTACGTTTTGTGTTCCGTCTGTGACTCGTTGCCTTCAAGTTTTCCCGTGTATTATCAAGTGAATTATGATTCAAATGGTCAACATGCAACTCACTTATATTCTCAAGGCTCATAACCAACCGGTGCAAGTAAATATGAGTTTTTTTACCGTTTACCGAATAAGTTGTATGCACATAATATTTACCGTTTCGATTATTACGGTTCGTAGACCAAGTACCTGGAATAGCTGACACTCTTTCAAAGTCTTCAATACTAACAAGTGCTGTTTTAATGCCTTCAACAGATTGCACAAAAATTTCAACTTGATTTCCTATTTTTCGATAAGCGTTCTTCATCACATAATCTCCTATCTATTTATTTAGTTGTTTTTCTCTCTGTTTTTCGGTTCATCCAAATCCAAGTCTTCCATACTCTCAAGCATTTCCTTACGTTTCTGTTCAGTGTCGTATATTTCATCTTCAACTTTGACTGTGTGACTGTGTTCCTGCTTAAACTGTCCTGTTATTTGAAAGAACACCTTAACAGCTTCAAGACGAATCTTTTCACTCTTTGACTTTCCTGCTAAATCATGGAGTGTTTTAAACATGAGTCCCATTTGTTCTTTATTCCAAGACTCTAGCAGTTCCACCATATACCGTTTAAAAGCTTCCTTCTCTCGTATTTGTGCACCGTGTGAAGTGCTTTTGATTCCAGCCAGTTTATAACATTCTGAAATAGTCATTCCATTCATTTCACGTCCTGCCATAAGTACAGCAAGCTTATATTCCCTCTCTGTTAGCTTTCTTGAATTATTTGTCCGAATTGGTGCAAGCTCTGAAGAGATTTGGTCAATTGTCAATCTTTCAATTTCTTCACTCATGTTATTTCATCTCCTTTTTTCTACGATAACGAATCCCACTTATCGTGTTTTCACAAGCTCTCCCTTTGAACTGCCTGAAGTCTTCCTCAAACAAATCAATAAACTTTGCGTATTCCTTTTTCATCGTAATGAAATCTGCATGTACACCAAGAGGAACGTTTAACACTTCCTTTGAATCGATTAACACGATTACCGTACAATCAAGACCGCCTTCCACAACTTGAAACTCATATTCATAGCTGAAAACCATAACTTCACTCTCCCTAATAATATTTTTAAGTTCATCTACTTTCTTTTGTAGAGAATCAAAGGAGGACTCAAGTTCCTGAATTTGCTCCACAATCCTTTCTATCTCCTTCAACTGCCTTTTCTTTATCCACAACACTCAAAACCTCCCATAATAAAAGGCTCCCCGTGTTGGAGAGCCGTGTGTTATTCCTTTTCCTTATATCCGTCCTCAAGTAATTCAAGAGCCGTCTTATCTTTATCGTTTTCCTCTTTGGCACTCTCCTCTTCTTTTTCCTTCTCCTGGTCGTCTTCCTTTTCGTCCTCAAGGAGTAGGAATCCAAGACGTAATTTAAGTTCTGCCGGTAGTTCGTCAATCTTTCCCTCTTCGTTTAATTGTCGTAAGCGTTCATTGTTCATCATAATTTATTTACCGCCTTTCTTTTTATCAAGTTCAAAGAGTTTCAATCTTGCTTGATTAGCGTCTAATACAATTTCTCCCGTTTTGATATACAGCTCTAATGTGAATGAAGGACTTTGACTTGTTGCTTTTTCCACGTCTTCTTTTGTTGGGAATGCAACGTCAACGTCACGTCTACCATAAGAAGAGAACCCTTGTAATTCTTTCTTGTTTAGCTTCTTTGGATTATCGAAGAGGTCTTTATTCCCTTCCCTGTAAATTGCGTCATTCAATTCTTCAAGTTCTGCCTGAAGTTCATGCACATTGGAATACTTCTCATGAATCTGCTTCATATACTCAAGTTTCATCCTTACAAATTCTTCTCTCAATGCCTTAACTTCATTTTGCATTTCTTTGTAACGTTCTTCACGGTATTCAACCAATGCAAGAACTTCTTCATGCTTTTCAGCTTCAGCAAATTCTTCTGTCATTTCAATCTGTTTATCGTAAAAACGTACCTCATCATAAATTTCAGAGATTTCTTTGTCTACTTTTTTAATGTCCGGCAAGGTACTTCCACGTTTTGTGAGTTCATATTTCTTTTGATGAAGAGGTCGAATACTCTCCTTCAATTCGTTCCGTGTTTGCTCCATACTTTTCACATTGCCTTTGATACGTTCAACCGCTTTCTCGAAATTCTCTACTTTTTTGTTCATTACATAATCTCTCCTTTTTTGTCTGTATGATATTGGTCAATCAATTTAAAAAGCGTCTCCCGCTCAACTACTCGGAAAACGCTTTGTTCTAACTTATCTAAATGTTTAGGACTTAATTTTTTTAATTGTCCATGTTCCCATTTGAACACTGTGGCTTGAGATACTCCTATCAAACTTGCAAATTGACGTTGAGACAAGCACATAATGTATTCTCTGATAGGTTTTATATCGTTAGGTTCTAGTTTTCTCATTGCATTCTTTTCCTCCTTGCTAGTAATCAATTGAACACCATGAAACCAAAATAAAATAAGACTCACTAAATGAGTCATTCTCTTTCTTACTTATATAAGTAGCTGCACCTATTCCTGTACAACCTTATAAGTAAAAGATAAACAGCTTTGAACAAGGATACCGTCATATACTAGCAAAACTGAATATCTTTCTTCTTACTTACATAAGTGGCTGAAGTTACTTCCATACAACCATGCAGTCACAATCTCTTATAAACAATGTTATTTTCCATGTATCAAGAAAGTATCAACAATATCCTCACTCGGTTCTCCATCCATGCGATAAAACACAAGGGGATTAACCGTGTAATGTGCTTTTCCTTGTTTAGTGGTTTTAGAGAATACAATATAATCATCAAATTGCATTTTAGATATTCTTCTACTCAATTCTCTTGGAGTATATCCTAATAAATCAGCAAGTTCCCCCAACGAGAATGCCTCAACTTTACGTGGGTCAATCTCACTAGGATTTTTACAGATAATATTAGACTTATAATGAATAAACGGAAGAATCATGTACATTATCCCTAAATCTGAAGGGGTTAGTTCCGAGTAGACTTCACGTACCTTAGTCGAGAATACTTTGACAACCTGTTTACTGCGTGTAGAACCACGGAAATGATACTTCTCATTAACCTTATATCCATTATCCAACTCAATAAGCATATCGTTATCAACAAGTTTCTTTACTAGTTTTAGTCCAGTAGGCTTTGAGATACCAAGAATTTTAGCAATGTCCACCTTCTTCATTGGCTTTTCCTTTTCATGTGTACTCCTATATAAGATACCAGTGTAATCTGCGAATGTTTGTAGATACAAATAATAACCAAGGTCTTTAACAGTCAAGTCACTTTCACCCAATCTAATTTCCTCCCTTACAGAATCAACTTTGTCCATTCGTGCAAAAGTAAACATTCGTTGACGTGATTTCCTTTTCTCTTGAATCTCCTTGTAACTCTCTGCTTGCTCCCTGGATACTACACGGTCACCCTCTGCAAACTCCTTCAAAATCTCCATTTCATCTAAATCAACTATTGCTAACCTTCTTTTATCCATTTCAAACTCTCCGTTCTACCCGTACTCAAGAAATAACTCTTGGTACATAATAGAGCGACTGATAATGCAATTTCACAACCAAGGTGGTTTGAACCTTTACCTTATCTAGCAAGTGAGACGCTTATAATAATTTAAAACCTCTATTTGTTAGTATTATCTACAAAGAAACACAAGGTTGACCTTATGTCATGTGTCCAAAACTTTACCTTTTTGATAAGTTATGTGTTCAAAAGTTTACCTCCTAAAAACCGCCTCCCCCCTTACTCTCCCAAGGGATACAGCCGTTTTACGTCTGAAATTACTTCTTATCTTGATAATATAACCTCTCTAACAAAGATTGTTTAAAAGGGTTTGTGCAAAAGGTACTAATAATGAGGGGACTTGTTGCGCAAAAGGTACTATGTCAAAAAACATGGTAAATCACATTAAAACTCCATTTTTCTCTAATTCACTCAAATTTACTACCATATCCATTTTACTACTTCTTCTTATTCTTGAGAGACCTGTGAAACATAGGGTAAAAAGCTAACATAAAGTGCCTAAATATAGGGTAAAAAGTTAACATTGCAAAATAGCTACTAAATAGCCTTTTTAATTGATAATACTCGTTATTACTCACGTTTACTCGTTAACTAATCAAACATTTCTTCTTAGTCTTGACTGTGTTTAAGTTCAAGTGATATTCAACTCACTCCGTTCGTTGGTTGCTACGCAACGATATTTTCACAAAAAGGAGTCTTTATATAAGTTCATCCACAAAAATAATAAGGATAACCGCCGGCTTTTATCCATTGATGACAGCTCGTGGGGTCATTACTTCTATTGTTGTAATTGTTTTAAGGAGGATTGTATTACTTGTAAAGGAGTCATGAACGAAGTGAATGGAGGAGCGAAGCGAGTCACGTATTAAACACGTGCACGGTCATAATGTATATAACAGTTTTAGAAGCATATTGTGACTGCTTTACGCAATTACGCAAACAGGTTATACTCTTTTGTAAAAAGGAGTTTGTTACACATATGAAAATACACTTTGAGTTAGATAAAATAATGAAACAACATGATATTACAGGGAAGGAACTTGCTAAAGCTACTGGACTTAGAGAGTCCACAATAAGTGAGTTGAGACGTGGAATGAAAACTCAATTGAACAAGGAGCACTTTGCAAAACTTGTTGAGCATTTTCAAATTACAGACTTCAATGAATGGTTTTCAATAGATGAGTAATACAACGATTACGCAATGCCGTAATTCCGTTATAAGGCTTGTTAGTGGCTTCTGAATGCAATTACACGCTGGCATACTAGAAAACACCGTATAAGGCAATTGTGGACGTTCTAGTGATATATTAGTGAGTGTTCCATTGATATATTTTTCAATGTATTTTGGATATATTAGTTAAAATATATTTTCCCCATTTGGACAATTGGGAACCACTGACTTTTCAAAATCTGTTCCAAGTAAAAAAAAGAAGGCTCCATGTAGGAGTCCCTCTGCGTTAAATTACATAAATGGAAGTGATTGTAGTAAAGTTACAATTTGAGTACCAAAAGAATAAACCGCACTACCTGAAGTTGCAATTTCACCAATTTGTTTAATCTTATCCACCGCTGTTTTTACAATAATCTTTTTAGGTTTATCAGATTCAGCTTCTTGCACCGCAGCTTCCAAAATTTCAACTGCTTCTTCTTTATCAGAAGCGGAAATAGTCTCATCCTCCATGAGTGCTTGAGCAAACTTTTCACTGACTTCTTTTAATTCCTCTACTGATTCATTATAGGTTTGATTTGCTTTAATTGTAGCCTCACCTTCAGCATGGTTCAACTGACCTCTAAAACTCTTAATATTATATTGAGTGCTTGATTTTTTATCCAATCCCATATCTATCGCCATCTCCCCTAAATAAGTTGTTATATAATCGACAAGAGGTTTTACAACTTGTTGATTAAAATTGCTAACAGCGTCCTGAATTTTTCGTCCGTCGTTGTAACCATAAGCAACGTTATAATATTCAATATCATTTTCTGCAATGTATTTTAATAATTGATAGATAAAAGAAATTTCTTCTGAATATTCTACAGGTATTTCAAATTTACTAAGACCATTTCTATTTTCAATAATATCTTTAATATCATAATCTGAAGTATGATTACTTTCAATAAATTCACATATTGTTGGTGATTTATCAATAAATGTTAGGAATCTAATTAAATTATCATTTGCTTGTTGAAAATGCGACCTTAGGAACCTACTAGCAATTCCTCTAAAATTCATAGATAATTTTTTGTACTCATTTTCAGTAAGTCTAATTTGTTCATTCATATTAGTTCACCCCACAATATGGACAATACACACTTGCCATTTTCTGGTCTATATTAACTTTAATCACTCTATTACAACAATTTAAATCTATCTTTTCTAAATTATCATCTTCTGTAAGTAATTTAGGCGTTTCCTCCTTAGGTTTGTTCAATTTCATACTTAATCCCGAGCCTTTCATTTTTCTACTAGATTTTTTAAAGGAATTGTATATTTCTTTCTCTACAAAGTTTTTCATTAAAGTTTCAGCATGTTCCATTACTTCAGGCGGTAGGAAGTTAGATGGTTCATCGACTAGTCCACAAGACGGGCAGTATAGCTCTATGGTATCTTCAGACTCTATATCTCCCCCCATAGCTTTGAAACGTTCACTACAATACGGACAAACCAAAGAATAAAACCCCTCGCTATCAGTAGGTATTTCAATAAAATCCACGCTTATCCTCCCCTTTCAATCTCTTTTCAAATATACCATACTTTGGAATATATTGAATCTATCAATCTATACACCAAGCCAATCATATATAGGTGTTACTCCCGCATTTCTCCTTTGTTCAGCAGAAATTTCCCTTTCATTGTCCTCAATAGCGCTCCTCATGCTTGTCCACAGGTATCCAAACAAGGAACCTTTCACACGTCCTGTTTTAATAGAATAGATAACACTTTTAATAACATTTCTAGTCGTCTCCATATCTACTTCATAGGGAATACTAGAGTAAATCTCAAACGACTTGTGAACCTTGTACCACAATTTGAGAATGACATTGTTATTGAAGAATGGTTTTACAAGGTTTAAAAACCACGTAGGGACTTGATTTGATATGTATGAAGAATCGTGGGCTATATCGTTATCTTTTAAATGATTACTTGCTTTAATAGAATCTGTTTCAACTGCTTCAACCGGCTCCAAATTGTATGTCGTGACTAACCCCGTGCTCTCCTCACGATGGGACAAGACGTTAGGACACATAATGGTTAAAGACGCTCCAAGCCCTCCCGTAATTTTCCTCAATTGCTTCACACGTTTAATAATACCAAGCTCAACAAGTACTTTAAGTGACCGTTGCACGGTTTTATATGATATTTTCAATGTGTTAGCAATGGTTTGCACTTTAAGATATGAAACACCTTTAAACTTGACGCTATACTTTGAGAGCAACACAAATACTCCTCTTGTGTTCTCGTTGAGGTTAAATGTTGAAAGGACTTCATGAGTAAACTCATTGAGTTCTCCCAATGAATTAAACACTTCATACTTCCTTAGTTCTAACACTGGTTTGTCTCCTTCCATTTGGAAAGAGAGCCATACAGGAACAAGGCATGCTCCGTTGAATGGGCATACTTGTCCATGTTATAATTGAATCCTAACCACAGGAGTCAATGCGTTGAGGTCAAACACGTCGCCAAACGTGCTCAACCGTTGGCTCTCTTTTTATTTGTTAAATCAAGTCTCTTAATGGATTCGTTTCGTCCATCGTTTCCTTTAATTCATGTGCAAAATAACCAATATAACCTTGTGTAACACTGATTTTTGAGTGCCTTGCTAACAATTGAACCTCTCTCAAATTCGCTCCATTTTTCAGGAGACTTTTAATGTAATAATTCCTCATGGTATGCGGTGAAAAATCCCCTTCAATCCCAAGTTTTTTCTTCAATCTTTTAAAGAAATTTTGAATACCATTTTTGGTGAACCTTTTACCTTCACGTGTAACAAATAATGGATTAGGAGCCTTATCAAATTTCCGTTCCACAAATAACTTCCAATCTAATAATTCTCGTGCTAATGAGTCAGACAAAGGAATACTTTGACGTTTTCGTGATTTACTTTCATTGATAGAAATGAGGTGGGAGGGAAAGTCTATATCTTCCCAATTCAACCGTTCAATTTCACTTAATCTCATTCCAGTACCAACCATGAACAATATGAGCACATAATTTCTCCGTGAGGTAAATGTGTCTTCACGTCTTTTAATACGTCTTAAATGTGATAGCACCAATTGAATATCTTCTGTTTTAACAATCTTTGGTGACGAGTCTTCTCTCATTAATTTGATTCCTTTTGTGAAATTCGTTTCAGATAAATTCTCCTCAACAATCCACCGAGAGAATGAACGAAGCAACTTCAACTTTGAATTAACCGTTTTGGGTTTGTTTCCGTTGTCAGCACAATCCATCAAGTATTCTTTGATTTTCCGTGGAGTAATGTCTTCAAGTTGTTCAATGTCTTTAGAGAAGAGCCACACATTAAAATGCTTAAACAAATTCACATAAGAAGTCAGACTGGATTCCTTTAAACCTTCAAACTTTCGTTCCACAATGAACTCTTTTTGTAATGTTTCTAACAACACAAAAAAACCTCCTTAGACTCATGTACAGAGTCCAAGAAGGTTTGTATTTAATCCATATTATGACCTTGATTCGACTTTCAAGTAAAAGCCTTGAAATGTCTACGAGTCGTAACCCAATGAAAGAGTAAAACACTGCCAGTGTAGCGCTCTCCCAGCTGAGCTAATGCCCCGTATTATGACAGCGATTTCCTGTCGACAAGATTTATTTTATCATAGCTTTTATTGTGAGGGCAACTTATTTTTTGAAATATGCGAAAGTACATAAATCTCATTTCGAAATGGCAGCCTCTATATCAAAAGCCCCTTAACATCATACCAATGTACATAAAGTATAATGTACACAAAGTATTTTGAGGGGCTTTTACTCATTCTAAAACTTTTCTTCTTCTTCCCCTGCTTCTTCTTTTAATTCCAACTTCCTTTTTTCCAACTCCAGTTTCTTTTCCTCTACCTCTAACTTCTTCTTTTTCAAGTCAAAATTCATTACAAAATATAAAAAGATAAACGTCATCCCAACGATTACGGATATAAATAAAAATAGGTCCAAACAAATCTCCTCCAATATTTAGCTTCGTTCATTAAGTATACTTATAAAAATAAACATCATGTTCATTTTTCTTTATTCAACCTGCAATGTTGGTTGAATAAGCTGTTTTAAACTGCCTTACCTCTACCTGTTTAGTGATGCTATACTAAAAGATATATACAATTTTGATAAGGGAGATGAATTCATGAAAGATATCCTTATCCAATATATGAAACGGTTTTCGGATCTCAGTGAATCCGAATTAAGAAAGCTGACAATCGATATTCCTGTTGCTACGTTTAAGAAAGGAACGGTCCTTTTACATCAAGGTGAAGTTCCTGACAAATGCTATTTTGTTTTAAAGGGATGTGTACGGCTTTACGGTGTCGATAAAAATGGAAAGGAGAATACGTTCAATTTCTATACGGAAGAACAAAGTGTCACGATTTTTAATCAGCATACTCCCGACAAAATTTCTCCATACTCTCTTAGCTGCTTGGAAGACTGTACGCTTATTGTAGGTGATTTATCTACTGAGCAGGAAGCTTACGACATGCATCCGGTATTAGAAGAACTGACTCGCAAAATGATTGAAGAAGATATGGGTGCTATGAGGGATAATTTCGCCTCCTTCATTTCTTCGACGCCAGAAGAGCGCTACCACAATTTGATGGAAAAAAGACCCGATTTAATTGACCGGGTTCCCCAGTACCAACTAGCAAGCTACCTGGGAATTAAGCCAGAATCTTTAAGTCGTATCAAGAAGAGGTCCTTATCTAATCTCAGGATTGTAGATTAGTCCATTGTTATTTTTCTTCCTTTTACGAATAACCAGATCCCAAAACCTAATTCACCGATGACCATGGGAGCCATCAGAATTAATTCTAGTAGCCCAATAACGTTTTCAATTTGTGGGATGAAATTGTACATGAAATGAACTAGCGAGTAGCTGAAGCCTGCTAAAACAACTAGAATACTAATCACTTTTGGTATCATTATTGTTTTCATTGCGATCAACCCGACTACGATCAGATGAAGGCCAAAAATGATTAATCCAAATGACCAAATGGCTTCAAAAGCTGTGATGGAATCCCTCGCTTGCTGTGCCACGCGCGATGACGTACCTAACTCTGAATTTTGAACAACACTATTGGTTATCACTAGATGTGAAACCGCATTGGCTAGAATGGCTGTGTAAAGGAAACGAAGCCAGCCGGCTAATAATGCGTAACCAGGATGAAACGGCTTCAAGAAAACATAAAAGCCCCACGAAATAATTAAATCCATAATGATAATGATGAGCCATCCAAGTACCTCAAGACGAAACAAGACTTGAGATGCTTGGATGTTTTTTAATGTTGTTACTGCATCTCCCTCAATGACTAATGAGCTATGAACATACCCTTGAGCAAAAAATGCAGCAAATGTCATGATAAGTAATGCAATTGCTGAAAAGACTGCTGCTTTTTGCTGCATGTTTTGATTAGTTGTTGTCTTTAATTCCATATAAGAGCCTCCTCGACTTTGAAGTTAAATCTATTGTATTTCGTCTGAGGAAGACTTTCATTGACTTAAATCAAGAATATACTATTTTTTAAAATTTGGGCAGGTAAATAGCTTAGTAGTTCGATTCTATTTTACTTCAAAATAAAACCCTCTTACGGTTGCAAGAGGGTTTCTTCTTGTTCTATTACATAATAAAAGTCGTATAACCAATAAAAGAAACGCTGTCCCAGCGTTTCTCATCTCTTATCTTCTCTCCCGACTCGTTAATCCCATTGCCACAAACCGTACAATGAGTGATGCCACGATACTATACACAATCAGTGCAAACACTGCAGAGAATTCAACGACATATTGTCCAGCGAATTCCGTCGTTGGAAAGATGTTTCGAAATGGATATAATAATGGCGCTGAAAAGTCATAGATCCACTGCACGAATGGAGCTGTTGGATTTGCGCTGAATAGTTTCAGCAATATGCGAATTCCAAGAATCGCTTCGATAATGCCAAAAATCAGGCGTACGAGCGATACGAGGAATGATGATAGTGCTCTCATGTTTCTTCACCCTTTTTTAAACTGTCATATCCTTTCTTTACCCTGTTGCGATTGATCACACACGTGTCGTTTTTTTCCAGTGATTGATGGGCATAATGGATGTGGAGAAAGGAGCGTTTTACTTTGAGATTACGTGACTTAGTTTATTATATATCCCGCTATCCGCCTGTATTACAACTAGGTGCACTGATTGTGCTAATTCTTATAACGATGGGCTTTATCATGCATCTGGTGGAGCCGGAAATGTTTCCGACCGTTTTCGATGGGGTGTGGTTTGCGATCGTGACGGCTTCCACGATTGGGTACGGTGATACATCACCTGAGACGGTGAGAGGGAAAGCTTTTGCGATGGTATTTATTATGTTTGGCGCTGGCTTTATGACGTTTTATATGGCGAAGCTTGCTTCTTCCTTTGTGATGACGCAGGGGGCGCTTGGTCGTGGAGAGCGAAGTTACGAGCGAGCCAATCATGTAGTTGTGGTTGGTTGGAATTCGCGCAGCAGACATACGATCAAGGCGCTGTTATCCAATCAGCCTGAACGATCCATCGTGCTCATTGATCATTCGCTTACGGAAAACCCACTTCAAAAAGAAGGCATTCATTTCATTCGTGGAAACCCTGGTGAGGACAGCACATTACGAAAGGCGAAGATTAGCGATGCGCATACCGTTCTTATCACAGCGGATCAGTATAAAAGTGAAATTGAAGTGGATATGCAGACAATCCTTACCCTTTTAACGGTTAAAGGGATCAATCCTTCGGTGTATACAATTGTGGAAATTCTTTCGCCTGAGCAAATTGTGAATGCTGAGCGAGCTGGTGCGAATGAGGTAATCGAAAGTGCCCACCTACTCAGTACGGTTATGACGAATAGCGTTTTCTCTCACGGGATTTCTACTACTTTGCTTGAGATGCTAACGCATTTAAAGCCTAATCAGCTTGATTTCATGAGTGCTGAGTCGTTTAGTGAAGAGTCCTTTTGTGATGTAGCACAGCAACTAAATGAAAAAGATATCCTGATGATTGGTGTAAAAAGAGGGAGTGAGCTCGTCATGAACCCCTCCCCTTCATTTCTTATTGCATCTGATGATCTCTTACTCGTGATTCACACATAAGATGAGAGCGCGGCGTCTAGTTCTTTCACGTATCGCTCTCCGTATTTCAGCCATTCTTCATCAATTTCAGCATCTTTATTTGTGGGCTCTTGGAACTGATTAAACGATGCTGAGATATTCCCGATATTGCCTTCAGGATCAACACCTGCCTGATACATATGAGAGAGCATGAAAGGCTGTCCAATTTCAACAATTGCGCCATCCGCATCAAGCTCTTTTTTTACAGCTTTGATTGGTACTCTTAGAAAAAGATATCCGTCTTCATCATCGATTTTATAGTCGAAATAGCCGTGATCGTATTCCCAGCCGCCTCCATAGCTATAGCCTAATTGGCGGAGCTTGTCTTCCATAATACTAAGTTCGATCGTTTTCCCTTCAAGCACGGAATTCATTGGAATCATGTGCGCTTCCTCCCTGTTTACGTAGTCTACGCTTATCGTGTCCAATGAGGGAGATTTCATGAATAAAAAAGCGCAAGCGCTCGATTAGTTCCGACAAGTGCTGGAGCTAGACTTCACTGAATTTCATTCTTACTTATCTTTGAATAAAAAAAGAGAGCGCCGAGGCACTCTCTCTTGTTCGTTCTATTCGTTTGTCTTAAGGCGATCCTCAAGCTCAGCTTTTTCTTTTTCGAATCCTGGTTTACCAAGAAGCGCAAACATGTTTGTTTTGTATGCTTCTACTCCTGGCTGATCGAATGGATTCACGCCAAGTAGGTAACCGGAAACAGCACATGCTTTTTCAAAGAAATAAGCAAGGTAACCGAAGTGGTAAGGCGTCATTTCAGGGATGTTCACAATCAAGTTCGGAACATCACCATCTGTATGAGCAAGCATTGTACCTTCGAATGCTTTCTGGTTAACAAAGTCCATTGTTTCACCAGCAAGGTAGTTCAGCTTGTCTAGGTTCTTGTCGTCTTCTTCGATTGTGATCTCATGACGCGCTTTCCCAACGTTCAATACTGTTTCAAACAGGCTACGACGGCCGTCTTGAACATATTGACCCATGGAGTGAAGATCTGTTGAGAAATCAACGGATGCTGGATAAAGACCTTTGTTGTCTTTACCTTCACTTTCGCCAAAGAGCTGTTTCCACCACTCAGAGAAATAGTGTAGAGATGGCTCATAGTTCACTAGAAGCTCGATGTTCTTGCCTTTGTTGTAAAGGGCATTACGAACCGTTGCATACTGATAAGCCTGGTTAGATTCAATGTCAGATGTGTTCAAGTCATCTTGTGCATCTTGAGCACCTTTCATCATCTCTTCAATGGATATTCCGCTTGCTGCGATTGGAAGAAGTCCAACAGCTGTAAGAACAGAATAACGTCCACCAACATCATCAGGAATCACGAAGCTTTCGTATCCTTCTTCGTCAGCTAGTGTTTTAAGAGCACCTTTTGACTTGTCAGTAGTCGCATAGATGCGACGACGAGCTTCTTCTACGCCGTATTTTTCTTCAAGGAATTTACGGAAAATACGGAACGCAATTGCAGGCTCTGTCGTTGTACCAGATTTTGAAATGACGTTCACGGAAACGTCTTTGCCTTCAAGTACGCTGAAGAGGTCCTGTACATAAGTTGAGCTAATGTTGTTACCTACGAAGAAAACTTGTGGTGTTTTGCGCTCTTCTTTTGTTAGAACGTTATAGAAAGAATGGTTCAGCATTTCGATTGCTGCACGAGCACCTAAATAAGAACCACCGATACCAACAACAAGAAGCACGTCAGAATCTGATTTGATTTTCTCAGCAGATTTCTGAATGCGTGAGAATTCTTCTTTATCATAATCATGTGGAAGCGTTAGCCAGCCAAGAAAATCGTTGCCAGCCCCTGTTCCATTATGTAGCGCATCGTGTGCAGCCTTCACTGCATCCGCCATGTATGTTACTTCATGTTCGCCAACAAACGACAATGCTTTTGAATAATCAAAACTTACTTTTGAAGTCATAATTAGCCTCCAATTATCATTTTTTTGTTCTTCACTCACGTTTTACTTTAGCCCAAGACCCATTCGAAATCAAGAACACCGACCCATGTAAGCGATTACCTGGAGAGATTTCTTTTTAAAGTTACTTGAGCTCTTTAGAACTTGAACTATATTTCTCTTGGAGCAACAATGTGAGATGCTCGATTTTTAGCTCATTCGATTGAAACCAGAGTTGCAATCGCCTTTAAGCGGAGCTTAAAGGTCGCAATGTGTGAGGGAGGCGGTGGACAAATTCATTTGTACTAACCGCCTCCCTCACACATTGCGAAAATGAGCTAAAAATCATCCCCAGCTAAACAACACAACAAAAAGAACCGCTCCAAAACGGAACGGTCCTATCATTTCACCTTATAGAGAAGCCTTCAAAATCGCCATCACGTCGTCGCGCTCAAGGGATTTGAAATTACCAAACGCCCCATTAGCCATCGCACGGTCAGCGATAAGATCAAGCTGGCTATCGTCAATGTCGTAATCAGCAAGACGGTTTGGTGCACCAAGGCTGCTCCAGAACGCACTTAGCTTGTCGATACCTTCAAGCGCAACATCGCGATCTGATTTACCTTCTTCGCTTACGCCAAGAACTTTGACAGCAAGACGCTTGAACTTATCAACGTTCACGTCAAGGTTGTGTTTCATTAAGTTCGGGAAGAGAATTGCAAGGCCACCAGCGTGTGGAATATCATAAACAGCTGATACCGCGTGTTCAATGTTGTGAGAAGCCCAGTCGCCGCGAACACCCATCTGTAGAGATTGGTTGAGCGCTACTGTACCACTCAACATGATTGTTGCACGGTGGTCGTAGTTTTGCATATCTTCAAGAAGTTTTGGAGCTGTGTTCATCACTGTTTCAAGAACAGAGAACTGCATATTTTCTTGTAGCTCTGTATTTGATTCAGGGTGAAGGTACTGTTCAAGTACGTGAGACATCATGTCCACCATGCCGTAAACTGTATGGTTTTTTGGCACTGTGTACGTATTCTCAGGATCTAGAATAGAAAATTTCGGGTGTACAAGTGGATGTCCCCAACCGTATTTCTCTTGTGTATCCCAGTTTGTGATAACAGAACCTGGGTTCATTTCTGAACCAGTTGCTGCTAGCGTTAGAACTGTACCGAATGGAAGAGCTGCTTCAGGGAATGCTTTTTTCGTTACGAAGTCCCAAGCGTCTCCATCATATTTAGCACCTGCAGAAATAGCTTTTGTGCAGTCAATAACACTACCGCCACCTACTGCTAGGATGAAATCAATGTTGTTTTCTTTACAAATATCGACACCTTTATGAACAGTTGTTAGGCGTGGGTTTGGTTCAACGCCGCTAAGTTCAAATACTTCAGCACCGATTTCGTTTAATGTGTTCATTACGCTATCGTAAACACCATTTTTCTTGATGCTTCCTCCGCCATAAACAACGAGGACTCTTTTTCCGTATTGTGGCACTTCAGTTTTGAGCGCTTCTAGCTGCCCTTTACCGAAGATCAATTTTGTTGGATTTTGGAAAGTAAAATTATTCAATGTTATGTCCTCCTTTAATTCAAATCACGTTTAACTTCGCTTTTAGGCGCAATAAAAACTCACCCTTTATCTTTAGTAATGCAAGAAATTTAGGTGAGAGTAAATGACCACCAAAAGGATTGATTCGTGCAACTAACCATCAGAAATAAATAGCTTTGATGGAAGTTCCATTTTATTATGCCTCAATCAATTATTAAAATAAAGCAATCTGCTTATAGGAATTAAGTGGAGCCGCTATGTATAATTTGGTGAAGTTTTAATCATCTTATAGAAGAATCATTATGTTTCCTAATAAAAGGAGGTATTCTTATGAGCACATTACAACGATTTGCTCTTGCGTTAGTGATCATCGGAGCGGTCAACTGGGGCCTCATTGGATTTTTCCAATTTGACCTTGTCGCGGCAATTTTCGGTGGACAAAATGCTGCACTTGCTCGAATTGTCTATGGCCTAGTTGGGCTAAGTGGGCTATATTGCCTAACATTACTTTTCAAACCTACAGAAGAGCTTTCACATGATCCCGATCGCGCAACAACATAAAAAAAAAGAAGGCAGCCGCGGCTGCCTTCTTTCGTCATTACTTACTTCTTCAGACGCTTGTTCAATTGAGCTTGACGGTCGTTAGATTCTTTCAACCAGTCTTTAAGCTTATCTTCAAGCGTGTTGAAGCCTTGTGGAGAAGAAGTTTGTTGTGGTTTCTTGTTTCCGCCGCTCGGTGCTGCCGGGCGAGGCTTTCTTTCCGGACGCTCAGGTTTAGGCTGAGTAGCACGGATTGAAAGAGAGATTTTACCGGAACCTTCTTCAATGTTAAGGATTTTAACCTTAACTTCGTCTCCTACAGTAAGTTGATCTTCGATATTTTTTACGTACCCGTGAGAGATTTCAGAAATGTGAACTAGTCCTTGCTTTTGGTCGTCAATTGCAACGAAAGCACCAAAAGGCTTAATACCAGTTACCTTCCCTTCAACGATATCACCGACGTTATATTGCTCTGCCATGAAAACACTCCTAACAAATTTTTTCAACTTTACTAGTATAACATAGATTTCTAATCTAGACAAAACATCATACTAGCCTTTTCTAAGAATCATACCTTTCTATTGAAGGAATAGCAAGACAAGAATGTATTATAAAGCATTTACTTTCAAATTAAAATAAACAGAGGGAATGGCTGGTACTTCAGTAATATCAAGGTTTATAGCGTGTGGTAAATAAATACATGAATATTTGATATTGACTGAATTCTTTCCGCTCGCTATAGTGATAAAATGCCATTCAATTGGACTTACTATATTGTATGAGGTGACAAGATGAAATCAAATGATCAATGGTCGTCAAGATTCGGATTTATTTTGGCTTCAGCTGGATCAGCTATCGGGCTTGGTGCACTGTGGAAATTTCCATATATGGCGGGTACAAATGGTGGAGCAGCATTTTTCCTTATTTTTCTTCTTTTCACTGTTTTAGTCGGTGCGCCAATGCTTCTTGCAGAATTTGTTGTTGGGAGACACTCACAGCAAAATGCCGTTTCTTCTTATGAATCCATTTCTGGGAAAGCAAGCTGGAAATGGCTTGGTTATCTAGGCGTTATCGCCTCCTTCATTATTCTTTCCTTCTATAGTGTCATTGGAGGATGGGTGATTACGTACTTAACAAGAAGCTTCTCGGGGTCACTTACAGGACTTCAAAATAGCCGTTACGAAGAGTTGTTTGGGGAAGTCATTGGAAGTCCTTCAACCGCTCTTCTCACACAGGCTCTTTTCTTAGCGATAACAGTAGCCATTGTGCAATTCGGTATTCAAAAAGGGATCGAAACAGCAAGCCGTTATATGATGCCTGCTCTCTTTATTCTTTTTCTTGTGCTTGTTGGGCGTTCGCTTTCTCTTGATGGCGCAATGGAAGGGGTCTCCTTCTTTTTAAAGCCTGATTTCTCTATGTTATCAGCAGAAGGTGTTCTTGATGCCCTTGGCCAATCGTTCTTTGCGCTCAGCGTCGGGATCTCCTTAATGGTTACGTACAGCTCTTACCTTGATAGAAAAGCTGATTTAACTGGATCTGTAGTATCAGTCGTTAGCCTGAACGTGTTAATCTCATTTCTAGCTGGACTTGCCATCTTCCCTGCTGTTTTTGCATTTGGATTTGAACCGACAGAAGGACCTGGACTTATTTTCACTGTTCTTCCTGCTGTTTTTAATCAAATGGCATTTGGCGGTTTGTTTTTCACAGTTTTTCTAGCGCTTTTGCTATTTGCAACGTTAACATCAGCTTTTTCCTTGATGGAAATCATTGTTTCTACAGTAACGCGCGGTAAAGGAAATCGTAAGAAAGTTTCCTGGATCGCAGGATTCTGCGTATTCTTACTCGGGATCCCTTCCGCTTTGTCATTTGGTGTCCTTGGAGACATATCCATATTTGGCAGAACAATTTTTGATACGATGGACTTTCTGGCAAGTAACTTATTAATGCCAATCGGTGCCCTTCTTATCTCTATTTTCGTTTCTCGGAAGATGAAGAAAGAAATATTAGCTGACGAAGTGATGATGTCTTCTAAAATAGGGCGGGTCATTTTCCCACTCTGGTATGGTTTAATTCGTTACTTTGTCCCAGCTGCCATCACAATTGTCCTCGTTACATCTTTACTTTCATATTAATTTCTTTTATATGTATATTCTTTTTCTAAAGTGGGAATAACAGGAGTAGTAAGCTATCTATATTCCCCCTTTTGAAGACGAGGCCAACGCCTCGTCTCTTTTTTTGTCTTCTCATTCGGCCCTTCAACTTTATAAGAGTAGGATAAAGTATGACTAAGTAAGCCAAACTTTAAATAGCGAATGGAGGAGAGGTGATGAAACCATGTCTATCCCAAGTAAGGAACGGATACAAATCGACAACGTGACGTTGGCATATGAGTATTACAAACATACTAACCCTCATGTCCATACACTTGTCTTCATTCATGGCTTCCTTTCTTCTTCCTTTAGTTTTCGTAAGCTTCTTCCCCTTCTTAAAAAGAACTATCACTTATTGTGCTTTGATTTACCAGGCTTCGGCGAGAGCGAAAAGAACTGTGATATCCATTATTCGCTTCATGAGTATGCTGCTCTTACAAACCGACTTCTTGAACGGATGCAAATTTCAAAAGCTATCTTGATTGGACATTCAATGGGAGGACAAATTGCCCTTCGCGCGTGTATTCAACACCCAGAACGGATTGAAAAGCTCATTCTCCTATGTAGCTCAAGCTATATTAAATCTTCTTCATTAGGTATTCGATTATGCTCTTATCTCCCTTTTTTTCCGTTTTGTCTTAGCTTCTCAATGAGTGCCATCAATTTAAGAAAGAATTTCGAACATCTCGTTTATGACCATAAGCTTCTCACGCAGGAAGTCATCGATGGCTACACATCGAGTTTTAATGAAAAAGGTTTCTTTCTTGCACTTTCTCGCCTCATACGAGATCGAGAAGAGGATTTATCTACGAGCACATTAAATAAAATTAATTTCCCTATCCTCTTAATTTGGGGAACCGACGACCGTCTTGTGCCTATACGCGTAGGTGAACGCATGAAAAAAGACCTGCCAGATGCAGATCTTCTTATCCTCTCTCATACCGGACACCTTATCCCAGAAGAAAGGCCTGTGGAAGTGTCACAAGCCATTCACCAATTCCTACAAACATAACAAAAACCGCACCTTGGAGAGCGGTTATTTGTTTGCGACTAATTGTGGTTCTTCTTTTAATAAAATACTTAAAAATCCTGAAGTTACGAGAAAAGCTGCTGGGATAATATAAAAAACCGATAGAAAAATAATTCCTCCTGCTGCTGAAACGAGGAGACTAAACCCTCCTACAATAGGTCTTGTTTTCACAAAATAACAACCTAGTACAGCAAACGCTGGAAAAATAAAAGCAGTTAAAAACGAAATATCTTTGACTTGAATTAGAGGTATCACATTAAACCTTGAGAGCACTGCTGCGATAATGCCTAGAACACATCCAGCAACGGCCAGTTTAAACATGCGCTTTTGTTTCATTTTATTCCCTCTCTCATTTTGAACCATACTCTTCTTACATCTATTCGAGTTCGAAACGCTTCATCCTTCTCTTCTTTCATACTTTCCACTAAACGATTCCATTTTAACATGAAAATTCAGCCTTAAGACTGAGAAAAGTTCAATCGTAAGAAACTCCAATTCCCTCACATATTCCTATACACTCTAGATAGAGACGAATTGATAACAATTATTAATATTTCACTATTGTAACCGCGATCGTATTTGGAAACTAGTATCAAAACAAACCATTACACCACACTATTTCCCTAAAAGGAAATATATTCTTCCAGATTCAAGTTACTTCAAGTGACGATCCAGTGTTATTGCAGGAAACAAGCTATCAACTGTCAAATATGTTCATGTATAGGAGACAGAATGAATTGAGGAGATTAGATGAAACGTATACAAACTGGACGATTCCTCGCCGCGATTTTTTTCGTTGCTCTCGGAATCTTTCTTCTTCTTATAAATATCGGCATTATTTCCATGGAAATGACGGAGGCAATTGTCTTTTTTTATCCCTTCTTGTTGTTTCTGCTCGGTGGAAAGTACCTTTTTGATGCCCTCTTACCTTCAACGAGAAGGAAGAAATGGACAACCGGTGTGCTACTACTCACCTTTGGACTACTTCTGATCCTTGATCGTTTGGAGGTAATTGACTTTAGTTTCTGGAGTATTTGGAAACTATGGCCGCTTATATTCGTAATGATTGGTTTTAAGTTCCTGGGGAAATTTCGAAAAAGCCAGGGATTCAGTCTCGTGAAAGACCATTCCTATAATAAGCCAAATTGGCAGGTGCATACGATGAATGATTGGAGTTTTGTGTGCGATTATAACTTCGATTTTTCAACAACTCTTATCCCAGAGGAAGAAACCGTTATTACGCTATCAGGATTTGTTGGTGATATTAATATTATTTTCCCAGATGATATCCCATTTAAGATTGACGGCACAGCCCATGTACTTTCGGCTACAATTGATCAGCATAATCAGGACAACGTCGGAAAAGGTCACGGCTTAACTTACAAAACAGACGATTTCGATGACGCTCTCCAACGAATCGTATTCTATCTTGACTTCTCCGTACTTGATTTACGAGTTGATCGGATTTAGAGAAAGGTGCCATAGATGTGAATAAATCAACGCTCAGATGGAAATTACTCAAGTCGCTTCTTTATACTGCTTTATTTACCGGGGTTCTTTATTTCCTAGTTATCCAAATTGCACTGTTTTTCCAGCCTAATGCCGTATCTGTGCTATTCAGTTTACTATCACCGCTTTTAGTCATGCTTCTTGTGGTTCTGTTAGGAAGCTATTTCAGCTATAAAGATACACTCTCCATCAGAAATCGACTTGAAGATATCTCCACCCAAATCATCATTCTTTCGAGAGGCAAGTTCACTGAAAAAATGGAAATGACAGACAAAGATGAAATTGGTCGGATTAGTAATGAATTAAACGAACTGGCTGATAAGCTTCAGAAGCAAGTAACCTCTCTACAGAATTTAGTTAACCAAAAAGCGGATTTAGCTGAGAAAGCAAGAGGAGCAGCCATTATCGAGGAACGTCAACGACTTGCAAGAGACCTTCATGATGCTGTCAGTCAACAGCTTTTCGCGCTAAATATGATGTCTTCTGCTTCCATAAAGATGATGGATCGAGATATTGAAACCGCTAAATCACAAATGTTGGATGTCGCAGA
Organism: Anaerobacillus sp. QJM3NY_17; assembly: GCF_056173665.1. Classification (NCBI taxonomy): domain Bacteria; kingdom Bacillati; phylum Bacillota; class Bacilli; order Caryophanales; family Bacillaceae; genus Anaerobacillus; species Anaerobacillus sp. QJM3NY_17. The sequence goes on from NZ_CM149685.1 coordinate 3,367,305, forward strand.
TCTCGCAAGTAAAGCACAAGTTGAAATGAGAGCACTTCTACTCCACCTCCGTCCGATTCACCTATCTGAAGATTCATTATGCGAAGGGGTGAGAAAGCTTGTCGATGAGTTAGAAAAAAAATCCGGGGTTACCTTTCACGTCACACTAAATGATCTTCCCGACCTTTCTAACGGAATTGAAGAGAATTTATTCCGAATCGTTCAAGAAAGCCTCGGGAATGCACTCCGGCATGCTGAAGCATCTGTAATTCGAATTACTGTTAAGCTTAAGAAAAACCAGTTTTTATTACATATAAAAGATAATGGAAAAGGGTTTGAAATGAATGAAAACAAAAAAGGAGCATACGGACTAGGTTCTATGCAAGAGCGATGCGATGAAATCGGCGGACAGTTCCGCATCTCTTCTCGCGCTGGTGAAGGAACCCTGGTTGAAGTACGTGTGCCGTTGGAGGGTTTGAACGATGCCAGAGATTAAGATGATGATTGTTGATGACCACGATATGGTCCGAAAAGGATTGAAAGCTTACCTTCTGACAGAACCAGATTTTCAAATCGTAGGCGAAGCTTCTAATGGTAAGGAAGCTGTCACTCTAGTGAATGAAATGGATCCTGATGTGATCTTAATGGATCTTATTATGCCAGAGATGACGGGCATTGAGGCAACAAAAGAAATCATGACCCTGAGGCCAAATGCAAAGATCATTATCATAACAAGTTTCTATGATGATGAGCAGGTGTTTCCTGCGATTGAAGCAGGTGCCTTTAGCTACCTTCTAAAAACAGCTTCTGCTGATGAAATTATCTCGACCATTCGTAAGGCTGTTCAGGATGAAAGCGTAATCGAACAGAAGGTCGCTCAAAAAATGATGAACCAATTACGCTCAAATCAAAAGAAGTCTTTGCATGATGATCTAACAAAACGCGAAAAAGAAGTTCTGCTATTAATAGGCGAAGGAAAAACAAATAATCAAATTGCCGAAGAACTATACATTGGATTAAAAACAGTGAAAACACATGTAAGTAATATTTTGGGGAAACTCGGTGTCAATGATCGAACTCAGGCTGCAGTTTATGCGATAAGAAACGGCATGGTTCGTTAACACGTAACCTTCTAGAATATGCCTTTTAGTTTAGCACCCCTCTTAACTGCCTCGCATTTACTATAGGGAGTAGTGATTGAAGGAGGAACTAGCTATGGCAGAGAATTATAAAAAATGGTCAGAGCTTCCGTATGCAGGTGAAAACGAGCCGCCTCATAATCCAGAAGAACCTTACGCTGGATCATGGCCGGATTATTATATCCGTAATAAACCACCAGGGCGTTTTACCACATTAAGCGGAAGACCCTTTCGACTGGACATCAAGCCACCAGCATCGATCGATTGGGACAGTGAGTTAAAAAAGGTCAAACATGCACAGAAAGACCTTAATCCGAAGCAAGCCACTTTAGCTGAATATTGGGGGACTGGTGTAGCCAGTAAACAATGGACTCCGATTATTGATAAGTTAATTGATACGTACAACGTAACAGCACCTCGAGCAGCAAGAATTCTTGCAGGCGTAGCAACCGGCATGAATGATGCTTTTACAACGGCTTGGTATTTAAAATACCGTTGGAATGTTGCAAGACCAAATCAACTGGATCACAATTTCAAATCCCTGCTCTGTACCCCAAGACATCCCACCTATCCATCAGGACATGCAACGGTAGGAGCAGCTACAGCAGAAATTCTTTCTTATTTCTTTCCTGCAGAGCAAGAACGATTAAGAGAACTCGCGAAAGAGTGCGCTGACTCACGACTCTATGCTGGAGTGCACTTCCCAGTTGATAATGAAGAAGGACTTCGCCTCGGAAAACAAATAGGTTCCATCGTCGCTGCTGAGTTAGAAAGTCAAGATAATGTTCGTGGGCAAACAATTGATGTATCATACCGAGAAAGTCATCACGCTAAATTAGCACCTCCGCCATACAAGCAGGCAATTGAGTATCCATTCGATTCGAAATGTGATTCTTCAACTAAAAATCCTTTTGTGCGAAGTAATACAAAACAACCTAAACCAAAACTCTTTTTCTAACGATTCTATCCCACATTTGAATTGGATCACTTTGCGATAAATCATAAAGTGATTCAATTTTTCTATGTCTTCTTACCGTACAAATAGAGGAAGTTTCGTTATAATAGATGGAAGATTAGCAGATGAAAGGATCTTACATATGAAGCATTTACTACTTCTTATCCTTATGGTGTTCTCCATTGCAGGATGTCAATCAAGCAAAGAAGAAACAGCCAATATAACGGTTGCCGCGGCGGCTAGTTTAAGTGATGCGATGAAAGAGTTAAATTCTCTTTACGAACAAGAACACCCTGATACAGAAATCACTCTAAATCTTGCATCATCCGGTGTTCTAGCCAATCAGATCAAGCAAGGCGCACCTATAGATGTCTACTTCTCTGCATCAGAGTCTTATTTCGATGATATTAAAAAGGAAGACCTGCTTGAAATCGAAACAAATATACTGCGAAATAAACTCGTTCTAATTAAAAGCCAATCATCTAAATTGAGTAGCTTTGACCAATTAGATGAAAGTCATAAAGGTCGTTTTGCGATCGGAACGCCTGAAACAGTCCCAGCTGGAGCCTATGCAAAAGAAGCGCTACGATACGCAAACAAGTGGGATACGATGGAAGATCAGCTAATCTTCAGTAAAGATGTGCGCCAGGTTCTGACTTACGTTGAAACAGGTAATGCCGATGCTGGTATTGTTTATGAAACCGACTATCACTCTTCTAGCAAAGTAACATTGGTAGAAGATGTACCTACCCAATCGTATTCACCGATCATTTATCCTGCTGGGATCGTCAAAGGAGCTAACGAAGAGGCCAGGGACTATTTCACATTCTTACAAAGCGATGAAGCATTAGCGATTTTTGAATCCTATGGTTTCCAAAGTGACGTGACCGCAAATGACTGAATTCCTTGATCCCATATTAATTTCACTTAAAATCTCTCTGGTCGCAAGTATCATCGTGACTGTCCTCGGTATTATCATTAGTCACCTAATGGCAGGAAAGAATTTTCGCGGGAAAAGTTTGATCGATACCGTTATTATGCTCCCGCTTGTGCTGCCTCCTTCGGTTGTTGGCTTTATTCTACTCGTCCTCTTTGGCGCTTCAAGTCCAATTGGTCAGTGGATTGAGACAATCTTCGAGCACTCACTCGTTTTCACGTGGCAAGCAGGTGTTGTCGCGGCAAGTGTCGTTGCATTCCCTCTCATGTATCAATCAGCTAAAGTCGGTTTTGAATCAGTAGATCGTGATATTAAGGATGCGGCACGGGTAGATGGAGCAGGAAAATGGACGGTTCTAAGAGTCATCTCAATTCCACTTGCTTCAAACGCTCTTATCTCTGGGATTACCTTAAGCTTTGCTCGTGCACTTGGGGAATTTGGAGCGACTTTAATGTTCGCCGGAAACCTACCTGGAAAAACACAGACCATGCCCACGGCTATTTATGTTGCCATTGACTCTGGTCAAATGACACTTGCTTGGTCCTGGGTAATCGTAACTATTACCATCTCAACGATCATGCTTTTTTTATCTTACCGAGTAGCGGTTAAAATATAAAAAACTCGCTTACGCGAGTTTTTTACTCTTCTGTATTCCTTTCTTCTTCCTCAGGCTCTAACGATGCTGGATAAAATTCTTTCCGCAAATGAATTTTCTCAATGGAAGGGGATTCACTCTTACCTTCCGTTCCATAAATCGTCACATCAGTAAAACCTTCTATAAGATAGATCGTTACAGGCTTCTCAAATGGATTCGACCCTTTTCTAACCTCTTCCACTTCAAAACCTAAACTCGCGAGGAGAAGGCGATTATCCTCAAGGTAACGTAACCCTTCTGGAAAATAATTCATCTCAACGGCAACATTATCTTTGAAAATAACTTCACCATTTTCAAATGTCATTTTCATTGGATCCTTGCGATCTGGCTCAACGCTCTTAGGGAAGTTCGATAAAAATTCCTCACGTGATAAACCTAGTAACTCCGGAGCATTTACAATCAATTCAATCGATGAAGGTTCAAAATCAATCTCTTCTTCAATCTGAGCTTCTTCTTCCTTCACATCATTCGGGACTTCATCCTCATTTTGCTGACTGTTTCCTGATGATTCATTTCCATTCCCGATCGCTTCATCAGTTGGCGCACCGCCAAAGGTCGGAACGCCCCAGACGACTATGTATAGCAATAGCCAAAAGCCGGCAAACATTGCTGCTCTTTTTCTAGAAGATGTTACAAAGGGTTTAATGATATTAGCCGTCATAAGAAGAAATGCGATAACCACCACTGCTTTTAAGAAATCCATCCTCATTCACCTCACAATTAACTATAGGATTATTTGTTCAGCAAATACAACCATTTTCTTCACTATTATCTCGAAACTGTTTTGGTCCTACTGTTCCAATGGTAAAAAGAAGGAGAAATGGTTTATGTATCTAACTACAAGAGTAAGCTCATTTATAGGAGGTTCATCATGTCAGCAAACCGTTACGTTAACTTAACCGTCAAAAACTACCGATCTGCTCGAAATGACATTCAAACAGGCGACCTTCTCCTTTGTAGTGGCTCTTACCCAGTTAGTAAAATCATTCAGAACGTATCCAAATCCCAATTCAGTCACGTTGCCCTTCTATTTCGGTGGATGGATCGCATTATGATGCTAGAAAGCGTGGAAAGTTACGGTGTACGCATCGTACCGCTATCTCATTATTTCCAAGACTATCGCAATTCAGGTCATCCATACAAAGGAAAGCTTTATCTTGCAAGGCATTCTCTCACAAAGAACTTAGACGAAAGTAAGCGTAATGCAATGCTAAGAAGAGGCGCTGATCTAACAGGTAAGCTTTATGACATAGAAGAAATCCTTAAAATCCTGGCAAGCGTCGTGATTGGCGACCTTGAATCGATACCAAATGACAAATACATCTGTTCAGAGTTTATTCAGGAGTGTTTCCAAAAAGCAGGCATCTCTTTCTCAGACGATGGCCGAGGCTTCATTTATCCAGAGCATATTGCAAGTGATCCAGCTGTTCAACCACTATATAAACTCACTCCGTAACATGAACCACTATAATTTTTTATTGAACAGTTACACTATTGACTGTGGTAAAAAGCCTATTTTCAAGAAACTTCTCCTAATTGTACGGTTTGTCCAGACAGATTGAATTGGTATAAATATACTAATAGTATCCGACAATGATGGAGGGAGTCACTTGACGTTAATCATAATTGATCCAGGGCACGGTGGTACAGACCCTGGTGCAACGTATAAAAATTATCAAGAGAAAAATTTCAACCTTGCTATTGCTCGTATGGTAAGAGATCGTTTATTTTCAAAATACGAAGTAGAAGTGGCATTAACACGCGAATCCGATAAAACCATTGACTTAAAACCTAGAACAAATTTTGCAAATGCGATCAAAGCTGATTTCTACCTTAGCATTCACCATAATGCTGCAGGTGGGAGCGGGTTTGAAACATATATCTTTAATGGCACTGTTCCAAATGAAACCGTCCAACTACAATCGACTATCCACAACAAAATTTCAACCGACATATTAAAGAAATACAACATCTTGGATCGCGGAAAAAAACGCGCCAACTTTCATGTCTTACGCGAAACGAAAATGAATGCATTGCTTATTGAAGTGTTATTTGTTGATAGTGAAAAAGACCTTAAACTCCTCACCAACCCTGCATTTATGACAGACATATCGACTGTCATTGCTGATGCAACTGCAACCGCCATGAAACTACCGTTAAAACCTAAGCCAGTCGATGGCACTTTATATAAAGTGATTGCGGGAGCTTTTAGCAAGCGAGAAAATGCAGAAACCTATCTGAACATGTTAATTCAAAAAGGCTTTGGGGGTTTTATAGCCACCACTGTCGTCAACAAGGAAACAATCTACCGCATTCAAGTTGGCGCATTTAAGGAAAAAGAAAATGCAGAAGTCTTAGCAGAAAAATTAAACAAAGCAGGTATAGAAACATTTATACTAGTTGAAAAAGGAAACCCTCCCGTGCCGGTTCCAGACAAAGGTTATAAAATACAGGGCAATGCGGTCTTATCAGCTGAGCAAATGGATGCTTATACAAGAACCATTAATCCTGGAGCACCAGATCTTGCTGCCCTATATTTGGCCCATAGTAAGAAATATTCCATTCGCGGTGATATTGCTTATGCTCAAGCACTTCACGAAACAAATTTCTTTCGTTTTACTGGCGATGTGAAACCAGAGCAAAATAATTTCGCGGGAATTGGAGCGACCGGAGGCGGAGCAGCAGGTGCCACCTTTCCAAATGCTTCGACTGGCGTTCTTGCTCATATCCAACACCTCTATGCATATGCTTCCACATCTCCTCTTCCGGCATGGGACGAAAAAGTTGATCCAAGATTCGATCTTGTGACACGTGGCTCTGCCACAACATGGCAGGCATTGAATGGAAAGTGGGCTGTTCCTGGTTCCAATTACGGTGAGCTCATTCTCTCTTTGTACAAAAAAATGCTCGAATCGGCATTAGTCAAACTTGAAAAAGAACAGGCAACATTGCAAACGACACTCAAAAACCTTGAAATTTAACATTTAGATGAAAGAGCGTTCCCCGCTTTAGGAGAACGCTCTTTTTCTATAACCGGCTATTCTTATACTTTGAAATAGCAGCCTGTACGTGTGGATGATAGGTTGTTTTTATGTAATCCGTTCCTGATGAAATCCACTTTATCGCCGTTTCTGCACGTACCCCAGTAATCATGATATCCACCCCAAGGAGGTTCAATGAGCCGCATAACTTTAACATCATTTCAGAAAACTCTTGATTGAGAGAGGTAACAGACGATAAATCGATAATAAGTGTATTCACTTTCATATCAGCTACTTTTTGAAGTCCTATATCAAGAAGGAATTGAAAACCTACTTCTTCCACAACAGGTTGAAGAGGTAATAATCCCAGTTGATCCATAAGAGGGATTACGTTCACTGCCATGTTCTCCATGCGATCAATCAGTTCTTCTTGTTTTTCATACAAATGAGTCATATCCCGGAATTCTACCATTGCTCCATACATTTTATCAGATTCTCGTAAAACCCTTGTTTGAATGGTTAAATACAGGTTATAAACTCCCCAGCTATACGGCATAGCTTCAATGAAAAACTCTTCTCCCGTTTCAATCGTCCGCTCCACATGGCGCACTTCTTCTGGCGCTAACGGGAAAACTTCGTATACATTTTCCCCTAACACATCTTCACGCTTAACTTTTAGAATCTTTTCCGCTACTTCGTTAATGTGTATGATGCGAAAATCTAAGTCGATCGCTAAAATACCACATGATATATGATTCAATATATGATCCTGTACTATACTCACTATATCACTCCTATTAGATCAGACTCATAAAACAAAAGGAGAAGATCGGCTACTCAATTCGTCCATTACATCTCTGTCAGTCTATTATGGGGCTTCAAGCTTTCCCATTCCTATTTATTATAACTATCTAAATTCTACATCCATCTTTATTTCCCTGTTTTTGTAAACGAATCGTTTTGTCTACTACAAAACTCTCACCATATCTAGTTACTTTCTGAACAAAAAAAACTGCCAAAAAGGCAGTTTTCAATCCCAAGCAAATCGCTGTTCTTTCCACGGGTTACCATACATATGATAACCATTCCGTTCCCAAAAGCCCTGCTGATTTTCTGACCGAAATTTAATTGCGCGAATCCATTTCGCACTTTTCCAGAAATACAGATGGGGCACTACCATTCTGATCGGATAGCCGTGTTCTGGGGTTAACAATTTCCCGTTATGTTTGTAAGCAAGAAGGCTCGATTCTGCAAGAAAATCTTCAAGCGGAAGATTCGTAGTCCATCCTTCTTCTGCCTCTAACATAACAAACCTAGCTTCCTTTCGAATGCCTACATGATCTGCTATCGTCCGTGTTGCAATGCCTTCCCATTCATTATCAAACTTCGACCAGCCTGTCACACAGTGAATATCATTTGTTTGTGACGTCTCAGGTAGAGCCATTAGCTGTTCAAAGGTTAGAACCGTAGGGCGCTCAACGAGGCCTCCTATTCTTAAATCCCAATTTGAAAGATCTTTTTCATAATATGGAACGTCACCAACGTGTAGAACTGGCCATCCCTTCGTTACGCGTTGATTAGGAGGAACACGATCGCTGTTTTGCTCCTTTACTTTACCAAAGTACATACGCCACCTCATTTCATAGCTGTTTTATTTAGTGTAACAGAATATACCGACCCTTCTTTTATAGAATGCTCTATAATAATCAAAAAGAAAAACACGGAGAGCACTCACCGTGTTTTTCTTAGTTAAAAGATCATAGCTGCAATCCAGCCAAATAAGATAAGCGGGATATTATAGTGTAAGAACGTTGGGACAACCGTATCCCAAATGTGATTATGCTGACCATCTGCATTTAGTCCTGATGTAGGGCCTAATGTACTATCTGATGCAGGGGAACCCGCATCTCCGAGGGCGGCGGCAGTTCCGACAAGCGCAATTGTTGCCATTGGGCTAAATCCTAATTCCATAGCAAGTGGAACATAAATCGCTGCAATAATTGGAATGGTTGAGAATGATGATCCGATTCCCATCGTAATAAACAATCCGACGATTAACATCAAAAGAGCCGCTAGCGCTTTATTATCGCCTATTAATCCGGATGCTTGTGTTACAAGCGATTGAACTTCACCCGTTTGTCTTAGAACTTCAGCGAACCCATTCGCTGCAAGCATCACAAAACCAATGAATGCCATCATTTTCATACCGTCTGTTAAAATCGCTTCAGATTCAGCCAATCGAATGCTCCCCGTAATATAAAGGACGATAATACCTGAAAGTGCGCCTAGAATCATTGATTCAGTTGGAATCTGAACAGCAAGGGTAACGACAACAGATAAAATGGCAAATAGGATGGAGCGATTTGAATAACTATATGTCTCAGATGTATCTTCCTGAGCAATAGATAGCTGTTTATATGTCCTTGGCTTGCGGTATGAAAAGAAGACCGCAATAAGGAGACCAACCACGAGACCTGCTGTTGGCAATAGCATAGCTGTCGGTATAGAGGAAAGTTCAATTTCCATGCCACTATCAGCCATATTCGACTGAAGAATTTCGTGAAATATTTTACCGAAACCAGCCGGTAACAGAATGTATGGTGCGGTTAGTCCAAAAGTAAGAACAGCTGCTACCGCTCTACGATCCATTCCAAGTTCATTTAACACCTGAAGAATAGGTGGGATAAGAATAGGAATGAACGCAATGTGAACAGGGACTAGGTTCTGAGAGAAACATGAGATGAGAAGAATGACAAAGAGAATAAGAACTTTAGCAAGTCCCTTCTTCCGATCTCCTCCACGACGATTAACCATCTTTAGAGCACGCTCAACAATTAATTCAGGAAGTCCAGTGCGAGTAAGACCTACAGCAAAGCTACCAAGCAACGCATAGCTCAATGCAACAGTCGCTCCTCCTCCAAGCCCTGAACTAAACGCTTCGATTGTATCATTAAGAGAAAGTCCTCCTAATAAACCACCGGCGATCGCTCCAATAACAAGTGCAATGACAACATGTATACGAAAAAGGCTTAGCCCTAGCATGATGAGAACTGCAAGAATAACGGCATTCATAACGTAACAACCTTTCAATTGATCCTTTAGTTTGGTAAATCACTAATAAGTTAACACGAAAGAGAAATCGTGTCAATGGAAGACGCTGGTGCTTCCCCATCTTACCATGTGTCAAATCACAACTTCACAGGGATATGGTATAATAGACTGACAATTTCATGTATTATATTCCTTGTTTTAAATGGAAGTTAGGTAAGGATTTCATCCCCTAAGATTGAATTGAACCACCAAATGAGCAAAGACTTGAAAGTTTATCCTCAACCGATCTCCATTACTTCAATCATTCACTCGATTGAAAGTAAATTTCTTCGGGTACACCATTCAGTAGGAACAGTTTAGAAAGGAAGATGTTGTCACTCATGGATATTTTGCTAAATTTCCCCCTTTGGGCAGCGTTATTTGGCGTTGTATTTGCCCAGTTTCTGAAAGTACCGATTTATTTTATTGCAACGAAACAAATTAATTGGTCCCTCTTCAACGCAACAGGCGGCATGCCAAGCTCTCATTCCGCCGCTACGACAGCTTTAGCGACTGGAGTTGCACTTGAGACTGGCCTTGATTCTCCTATATTTGCCGTAGCAGCGATGTTCAGCATTATTGTGATGTTTGATTCAACCGGTGTTCGCAGACAAACAGGAGAGCAAGCCATTGTACTAAACCAGCTTGTTCTTAATTTCAATAGATTCGTTTCTGAAGCGAAAAATTGGCAGCAAAAGCAAGAACGAGAGAAAATTGAAGAATTAAAAGAGCTATTAGGGCATAAGCCAATCGAAGTTCTCGTTGGTGGCTTGCTTGGAATTATTTCAACTTTAATTTTATACTATGCTTTTCAAATCGCTTAAATATAGGAGGACTTAAATGCGAATTGTTTCATTGTGTCCTAGTAATACTGAGCTATGCGCCTACCTTGGTTTAACAGATCAGCTTGTCGGTGTTGATGACTTTTCCGACTGGCCAGAACAAATCAGGAGTCTTCCACGTCTTGGTCCCGATCTTTCAATTGATTTGAAGCAAGTTGAAGCGTTGAAACCAGACCTTATTCTCGCATCACTGAGCGTTCCAGGAATGGAGAAAAATATTGAAGGCATGGACGAACTTGGTCTATATTATACAGTATTAAATCCCAATTCCCTTGAGGATATTTGTAACGATCTCGTTACTCTTGGAGAGCTTACAAATAAAAAGCAGGAAGCCCTCTCCCTTTCCAATCGTTTCAGAAAATTGATTCAGGAGTACAAGAAAATCAGTGATCAAATCCCAGAGAAGCCGGATATCTATTGGGAATGGTGGCCAAAGCCTATTTTCACACCTGGTAAAACAAACTGGCTGACTGAAATTAGTGAACTGGCAGGAGCGAGAAATTCTTTTCGTGATGTGGAACTCGCTTCTGTTCAAACAGACTGGGCAGATGTCGTAAAGCGAAGACCAGACCATATTTGTCTTGCCTGGGTTGGCGTTCGACAGAATAAAGTAAATCCAAAAATCGTTCAAAAACGTCAGGACTGGGACAAGCTTCAAGAAAGTCCCATTCATGTACTTGAAGAATGGCTTTATTGTCGCCCTTCACCACGTCTAATGACCGGCCTCGTCAAACTTGCAGCCATTCTTCATCCTGATCGCTATCCCTCTTTTGAAGGGGAAGATGCTTTCTTAGAAAATGAGAGGTAAACGCAAAACGTCGGAGAGTATACTCTCCGACGTTTTGTAGCTTCTGTTATTCTTTCTCACTCATTAACTCTTGTCTGAAAACTTGCATCGACTCTTCTTCATTCAAAGTTAACAACATTTCTTCCGTTAAGGTTCCATCACCTTTTTCGATCAGATATACGTCGAGTGTCTTTTTCCCCCACTCATTATAAACATCATTAACTGTGTCGTAATACAGATCAATTCTCTTCCCAGTTATCGCACTTCCTGTATCTGCTACAACCCCAAAGCCATACTCAGGAATAAAGAGTACACTACCAATTGGAAAGACGGACGTATCGGCAGCGATCGTAGAGTAGAGATCCCGCTTTACCTTTACGCCAGAATAGGTGATGCCATATGCAGGATGCTCAGGTGTTTTCCCTGTTGATTCCTCACCTGCCGTATAACCTGTAGCCGTTACGGTATGCGTTGGATACTGTGACCAATCCTGAGAGGTCGCTAGGCTTGTCCTATCCTCTTCACTGAGTACAGTCTGCTGAGGAAAAATCCACTTCGTTACATCTTGCATTGATAAACCCGATAATAATAAATAAGTTGATAGCAACGCTGCTGCAAAAAGACCTGTAAAGATCATCCCTTTTGCGATCAGCATGATAAATCGCACATTTTCCACTCCTCTCATGATCTATTCATTTCCAGAGAAGTGAAAACCTATTCATCAAGATAACGTGCTTTTACACATATAAAAAGCTTCTGCCAACAATTGGCGAAGCTTTTAAAACATCTGATATCCTCTTACACGAAGCATTCTGATCGCAACACCAGCGAACACAGCTCCAACAAGTCCAGCAGTTAAAATAATCGCATCGGCACTTCCTAGTGAAAGAAGATCAGTACCTAACGCTTTAAATGAAGAACCTGGTGAGGAAAAATATTGAAAAAACGTAACGTTATCAATAATCATGATAACGATTACAGGATAGACAACTGCCATAATCCATGTCGAGCGTAGAAGCATGTTAAGCAGGAATCCAATTCCAAAGAAAAGCACAATAAACAGCAGCATCGAAATAATCAGCTGTGGAATCGCCATCGTTTCACCCCCGAGTAATCATTGTTAGTTTACTGGATTGTCCCATTTTAGTCAATGAACAGAGGGTGAACAAAAGAAAAGCGCAAGCGACTGGTAGGTCCGACAAGCGCTGGAGCTAGATCAAGAAAAGCGCAAGCGTCCGGTAGGTCCGACAAGCGCTGGAGCTAGACCTCAATCCATACATTATTATTTTTGAACCAAAAGAAAAACTAAGCGCTCTCAAACGCTTAGTTAGTTGGATTTTGTTTTGCTCCACTTCCTCCACAGTTATCGCATGTTTCCGATCCACCAAGAAGTAGTTGAAAGTACCCCTTTCCCTGGCAATAAGGGCAATCAGTTGCTTTCGCCTTATTTTGTTGTCTTCTCACATCAACCACTCCTTTGTTGTAATTTTCTGATAATATATCAAGAAACGTTGAAAAAGAAAAACACCAAATTTCTCACTGACAGCCCGTGTAAGCGAATACATCCTTAGTTATCAGATTATTTCGTCATTTATCAAATCATTTCAACCATTAGTAGGTGATGTGAGCGAATCGGACCTTTCCATCTATAACCGAGGTGTTTCCATTCGTTTTAAAGTTTTCACTTTTTATTGAAGCTCGAATATAACAATTTGTAAGACGTGTACTGAAATTGATTTCCAGGATTCATCTCCGTTATAAACTGATCCATTCCATTCAGAAAAGAAGGAATCATAGACGACGTACGTGGATCAGTAAGCAGTTCCTCCTTTGTTAAAAATCGGGACTCTCCAATTTCATTTGTTTCAGACGTTAGCGTGCCTCCGGTTCTTCTCATATAAAAAACCACTAAGTTATCACTTACATCTTTGTTAATGACACCTGAACGAATTCCTGCTATTCCAGTCGTTTCTGCAACAATACCCGTTTCTTCAAAAATTTCTCGGACAGCTGCTTCATCAACCGTTTCACCCGGATCCACAAATCCAGCAGGAAAAGACCATCTTCCTTTTAATCCACCATACTTCTTCATCACGACGAGATACTTCCCCTCAAATTCCACAATGCCTGCTGCCGCCAACCATACTTTTCCTCTTTCGGTCAAATCGAAATCCACCCCTGGAATAAATAAAGTAGTACGTTCATAGACTTTACTATAGCCCCTATTCTATTGAATAGATTAGAAAAACTTGGCTGATCGTCATCTCCTTTATGACGATCGCCTTCGTTTTTCTTATTGCGCTGATCACAAATGAATCATTTCATAAGAGCAAAAAAAGGCAAAGACATGACGTCTTTGCCCTCTTTATCGAATGATCTTAAAATAGCTTAAGCTTACCTTTTTTCCAGACAAGCCCTGGCCCACCAAGCATGAAGAGATAGCGATTATCAATCACTTTTTTCATAGCAGACGCTGTGCTACCATAGAGCTTTTTATTCCCAACTTTACCAATCGCTTCGCCTTTACCAAGTGAAGCAACCGTACCTTTGATGTCAGGAGTAAAGCTCTCAAGCTCTTTCCCGCGCACAAGGCTCAATAAGTTCTTAGATACAGCTCCAGCAGCTTGGATCGCAACCTGAGCCGTCGGAGGGAATGGACGATTGATTTCTTCGTTAATAAGAAGAGCACAATCTCCAACAACGAAAACATTATCGTAATCCGGTGTACGCTGATCTTTACGAACAGGAACACGGCCGCGGTTTGTTTCGAAGCCAGAATTTGCAACGATGGAGTTACCTTGCACGCCACCAGTCCAAACAACTGTCGCCGCTTTTACTTCTTCATCCTCACCCAAAATAACGCCATCTTCTGTTACTTCTTTGATCATTGTGCTCGTACGGAATTCCACACCTTTACGTTCAAGTAGATTCATTCCGTATTCTACAAGCTCCTCATCAAAACCAGGAAGAACAGTTGGGGACGCTTCCACATTAATGATTTTAACGCGATCACGAGGGATATCGAACTCTTTGCACAGTTCAGGAACACGTTCAGCAAGTTCACCAACAAATTCAATTCCAGTGAATCCTGCGCCACCGACAATAATAGTTAGAAGATCATCGCGACGCTTAGACTCATTATTGTAGCTTGCGAACTGGTATTCAATGTGTTCACGAATTTTTCGAACGGAGTTTACGCTACGAATACTGAAGGCATTTTCTTTAAGACCCTTAATACCAAACGTAGCTGGTTCAAAACCAAGTGCTAGCACAAGGTAATCGTATTCAAGTTCACCGTTAGAAAGAATGACGCGCTTTTCATCCGGCTTTACTTCTACGACTGTGTCTTTAATAAATTTGATTTTGTTCATATCAATGACATCTTTGATCATAATTCTTGTTTTGTCATGGTGCATTGTTCCTGCAGCTGGTTCATGAAGCCATGTTGTTTGGTAATGATAGTCATGCTTATTCACAAGCGTAACTTCCACTTCATTTGTTCCCATCTCTTTTTGAAGACGAGCTGCTGTCATAATACCGCCGTACCCTGCACCTAAAATTGCGATTTTTGGCCTACTCACTTGAATCACATCCACCTTTTATCGGTATTTTTTTAGGACATATTGTAGATTTTCCTGCATTGTCCCATCGTGAAACGTCAATAAACGCTAAATATAAGGAATCTCTTTCTCAAAAATGAACAATATTGAATAAGATCAAGAGACATTGTTAAGTATTTCACGTTCTAGACCGTAAAAAATGGTGATCTAGCCCGCACTTTGTCATAAAATTTTCAAATCTGACGCTCCATTCTAATCATATTCTTTTTTTTTTCTTTTTCAACCTTTATAATGAAAGTTCTAGAGGTGTTTTCACCTTAGGGGTTTAGTTCCGTTTTTATTATGATTATAATAATGAAAGCACATTGAATAAATTATAGGGGGACTGACTTATGACTGACCAACATGAACTTTATGATATAACGATTATTGGTGGAGGTCCTGTTGGCTTATTTACCGCATTCTACGGTGGTATGCGCCAACTTAAAGTAAAGATTATTGAAAGTATGCCACAGCTTGGAGGGCAGCTCTCTGCACTCTATCCTGAAAAATACATTTATGACGTCGCTGGCTTTCCAAAAGTTCTCGCACAAGATCTTGTCGATAATCTTGTCGAACAGGCGAATCAATTTCAACCAGAGGTTGCTTTGGAGCAGTCTGTTGAAGAAGTAACAAAACAAGAAGACGGCACTCTTTACCTCCGTTCAAACACAGGAGAAGAGCATTATACGCGAGCGGTTATTATTACTGCTGGTGTTGGGGCCTTCCAACCTCGTCGCTTGAAAGTAGAAAGTGCTGATCTTTATGAAGGAAATAACCTTCACTATTTCGTAAATGATCTCACAGCATTTGCAGGACAAAAAGTTCTTATTGCTGGTGGAGGAGATTCCGCAGTAGATTGGGCTAATATGCTTGAGCCAATTGCTGAGGAAGTAACACTTATTCACCGTCGCGATAAGTTCAGAGCTCACGAACACAGCGTTGAACAGCTTATGAACTCTTCTGTAAACATTCAAACGCCGTATAACATTACTGAATTCATTGGTGACGGAGAACGCATTAACCAGGTTGTTCTCGAGCAAGTTAAAGGTGAAGAGAAAATAACGAAAGACGTGGATGCAGTTATTGTGAACTACGGCTTCATTTCTTCCCTTGGACCAATTAAAGAATGGGGCCTTGATATTGAAAAGAACTCCATTGTTGTTAATACCAAAATGGAAACAAACATTCCTGGTATTTATGCAGCTGGTGATGTTGCTACATATGACGGCAAAGTAAAGCTTATCGCCTCTGGATTTGGTGAAGCACCAACAGCTGTTAATAATGCAAAATCCTATATGGATCCTGATGCAAAGGTACAGCCGCTTCACAGCACTAGTCTTTTCGATAAAAAAAAGTAAGTTCAAGGAAAGTGAGGGGTACACATGGATGAGATTCTCTTTATCATCGTGATGATAGCAGGTCTTGGCTTCTCTCTTTATAAAAGTCTTAAAGATACGCCAAAACCGAACTGGAAAACCGTTAAACAAAACCTTTTCCATTCTTCTCACTAAGACGTTAAAAACCCCGTACACTTGTACGGGGTTTTTAATATGTATGTTTTCACCAACCAAGCCCTACTTTGGTTGCTAGAATTTCTTCACCTGAACCATTCAACGTAATTTCATAACGCCCTGAACGATTAGAGTATGTGAGCGTTTTTTCTTTAAATGCGACATTAGCTTGATAGCGCACTTCAAAATTCTCCACCTCTAAATCTCCAGATCCCTCTTCATGTATCTTTACAGTAAACAACAGAATCCCCTCCTTATACAGTCATTTTATCACCGTCAGAATTCTTGAGATATGACAAATAGTTTACACTAGTACCGTATTTTTCCATGAAAAATATTTTCTTAACAGCACATTCCTTGTGATTATTTTCTTCTTGAAGCGGGTAAACCCAAAATAGACTTAAAATAATCTGTTTACAGGAGGACTTATCAATGAGTAGATTACAAAATAAAACAGCGGTAATTACTGGAGCTGCAACTGGTATTGGACAAGCCACTGTTGAGCTTTTCGCAAAAGAAGGAGCTACGGTTTTATGTGCTGATGTTAATACAGAAGAGATGAGTAAAACAGCTGAGAAGCTAAATAACAACGGAGGTAATGTAAAAACTTTCCACGTTGATGTATCAAGTGAGGAAAGCGTAACGAGTTTTGCTAACCAAGTCAAAGAGGAATATGGCACGATTGATGTTCTCTTTAATAACGCAGGGGTTGACCAGGAAGGTGGAAAAGTCCACGAATACCCAGTCGAATTATTCGATCGTATTGTTTCAGTTGACTTGCGCGGTACATTTTTAACAAGCAAATACTTACTTCCACTCATGATGGATAATGGTGGATCGATTATTAATACGTCATCGATGTCAGGTCGAGCAGCTGATCTGGATCGTTCAGGCTACAACGCAGCAAAAGGTGGCATTACAAACTTTACAAAAGCCATGGCAATCGACTATGCAAGACAGGGAATACGAGTAAACTCTCTCTCTCCTGGTACGATTGAAACGCCACTTATTGATGAGCTTGCCGGTTCAAAAGAAGAAGAAATGGGTCAGAAATTTAGAGATGCGAATAAGTGGATTACACCACTTGGTAGACTTGGTCGCCCAGATGAAATGGCGAAGGTCGCTCTTTTCTTAGCATCTGACGATAGCTCTTATGTGACAGGTGAAGATATTACAGCTGATGGTGGGATTATGGCGTATACATGGCCTGGTAAGATGTTAATCGATGAACAATGGAAAAAGGAAACAGAGTAAGATAAAAAAGCAAAACCCCGATGCAACTGGCATCGGGGTTTCTTTATAAATAAACTTAAGCCCACCACATTTCAGTCGGCTGGTCAACAATTAAAACAGATTGAAGGTTCTTAACAGCCGTTTGGAAGCCTTCGTTAATAGACATAAGTGGATCTTCGTGTTCAATGCTTACAACATGGTCATAGCCATATGTACGAAGTGCGCTCATCATGTGAGACCATTCTTGATTACTATGTCCACAACCAACAGAACGGAACGTCCATGCTCGTGTCTTCACTTCTCCATAGGGCTGCATGTCTGTTAATCCATGCATGTTCACATTATCCTGATCGATATACGTGTCCTTCGCATGGAAATGATGAATCGCATTTTCTTTTCCAAGAATTTTAATGGCTGCGACAGGATCAATTCCTTGCCACCACATGTGACTTGGATCGAGGTTTGCACCGATTGCGTCACAAGTTAGCTCACGAAGCTTAAGCATCGTGTAAGGTGTATGGACAAGAAAACCACCATGAAGCTCAAGACCTATTTTCACATTATGATCCTTAGCAAATTGCCCCCACTCTTTCCAATAAGGAACTAGCTTCACTTCCCATTGCCACTTCAAAATATCTGAGTACTCCGCTGGCCATGGCGTTACTGGCCAATTTGGGTTTTTCGCGTCTTCGCTATCACCGGGCGTTCCTGAGAATGTATTCACTACTGGAACGTTCATTGCCGATGCTAATTTCACAGTCTTAACGAAAGTGTCGTGGCACTCCTCAGCAAATTTCTTATCAGGAGAAATCGGATTTCCGTGACAACTAAAAGCACTAATTTCGAGTCCTCTTGAATGAACTTTATCAAGATATTCCAAGCGCTTCTCTTCACTTTCGAGCAATTCATCCAGATTGCAATGAGCATTACCTGGATAACCTCCCGTTCCGATTTCCACCGCTTTAAGTCCAGATGCTTTCGCATGATCGAGCATCTCTTCGAATGACTTATCTGAGAATAGTACAGTAAATACACCTAGTTTCATAGGACCACTCCTCTTATGTTTTTAATCAAGTCGAATGCTTCTCCCAGTTGTACAGCTTTCATAAATTGCTTCAATTACTTGTGACACACGTCTCGCCTCTTCTGATTTTACGATCGGTTCCTCTAGTCCAAGACAGCTGTTCACAAAATTCGCAGCTTGAGGCAATCCTGGGTCCTCATCTCCTGGTACCCATTGACTGCTCGTATTTAAAAGCATGCCGTGCTGAGCTTTATTTAATTGAAATGGAAAAACATCGAGACCCCCATCACTACCGGAGATACTAACAGACTCTTTGTCCTCTGCAATGTTGGCTGACCAGGATGTTTCAAAGAGCATAGAAATATTATTATCAAAACGGATATATGCCGTGACATGATCATCCACATTAAACGTCTCGTGATCAAATGCTCCCCACTGGTTCACTTGTTCAGGCGTTTTGCTTAAACGATTGTATGTTGTTCCTGACACTTCAACAGGCTTCGCGTTGCCCATTAGCCACATACTTAAATCAAGAAAGTGGCATCCATAATCTATTAAGCTACCGCCGCCTTGAAGCTGTTTATTCGTAAACACGCCCCAGCCAGGAACCTTTCGGCGACGAAGGGCTTGAACTCTTGCAACCATTGGATCACCGATTTCATTCTCTTGAATAAGTTGACGTGCCGCACGCGGTTCCTTCATGAAGCGATAATGATAAGCGATGGATAAGATTTTGCCAGACTTTTTCTCTGCTGCAATCATCCGATCACATTCGGCAACTGTCATCGCCATTGGCTTTTCACAGAGAACATGAACACCTGCGAGTAGAGCTTGCTCAGCTAGATCCGCATGAAATTTATTCGGTGTGCAAATCGTAACGGCATCTACTTCATTTAGCATATCCTGTACATGCTCGTACACATTAGGAATATGACAAGAAAGCCCTACCTGCTGCGCTTTTTCATAATCGACATCATAAACACCAAACAACTCTACTTGTTCAGAGAGCTGCTGGTATGCTGGGATATGCCGGGACTGGGCGATGCCGCCAGACCCGATAATCCCCATACGTAATTTATTCACTTGATCACCTCAGGTTAACGATTTTCTTCGTTTCATTTGATTCTAGTGCTGCGAGAACCACTTGAAGAGAATTCATCCCTTCCATACCGCTTACAGGAACGTCTTTATCCGACACAATGCTATCTACGAACTTGTCGATAACCTGTGAACTCGATTGGCCGCCGCTATCATTTGTTTGAATACCACCAAGCTCATATTTCACCACTTCACCTGTCTGATACTGAACAACAAGCGAATTCACTGGATCGTCTTCAAGTCTAAGAATCGCTTTTTCGCCATAGATAATCGTTGAATTATCTTCACTCGCTGTATAAGCCCAGCTTGCAGCTAGCGTTCCAATAATACCGCTTTCAGATTTTAAAATACACACTGCATTATCATCAACTGTAGCAAACTCCTTCGCACTTGTTTCAACAAACGAGCCTACCTCTACGATCTCTTCATTTAATAAATAGCGGATAAGATCGGTCTTATGCACACCAAGATCTCCCATTGCTCCAATAAATGCTTTCTCTTTCTCGAAGAACCAGCTATCTTTCCCATCCACACTCCAACCTTCAGGTCCAGGATGTCCAAAAGCTGTTCTAAAGCTATACACTTTGCCAATTTCACCGCTTGCTAGAATGTCTCTCGCCTTTGCGTGGGAAGGAACGAAGCGTTGATTGTGAGCAATCATTAAGTTCTTCCCACTTGTGCGAGCTGCTTCAATCATTTCTTCAGCATCTGCACGTGATGTTGCCATTGGCTTTTCGCAAAGAACATGCTTTCCTGCTTTTAATGCAGCAATAGAAATCGGGGCATGAAGGTAGTTTGGCGTACAAACACTTACAGCATCAATCTCACTATTTTGCAGTAGCTCCTCATAGCTTTCATAGGACTTTGCTCCGTAAAGAACCGCTGTTTCATCTGCTCTTGTTTTCACAATATCGCACACAGCAGCAATTTTTATTTGTGTGTTTGCCGCGTATTCTGGTAAATGACGGTGTTTCGCAATACTCCCACATCCGATAACACCAATTTTTAATTCATTCATGGTTTCTCCTCCTCATTCAATCTCTTATTTAGACGCAATGGTTTCTAGCGGTTTTGCATTTCCATAGACTGGCTTTGGTATCGTCGTAGGTTTAGCCCAGGCTACAGCATTTTTCATAACCTGCTGGATCTCTTTATTGTAATAAGTTGGATATGTCTCATGACCAGGTCTGAAATAGAAAACCTTTCCTTGTCCTCTCTTATATGTACAACCGCTTCTGAAGACTTCTCCGCCTTCAAACCAGCTTACAAACACAAGTTCATCTGGTGCTGGGATATCAAAATGCTCACCATACATTTCTTCTCTCTCAAGCTCAATTTTCTCACCAAGTCCCTCCGCAATCGGATGGGTTGGATCGACAATCCACATTCTCTCTTTCTCATCCGCTTCACGCCATTTCAAATCACAGCCTGTCCCCATTAGCTTCTTGAAAATTTTAGAGAAGTGACCAGAATGAAGGACGATAAGCCCCATTCCATCAAGAACTCGTTGATGAACGCGATTCACAATTTCATCAGATACTTCTTCATGCGCGATATGTCCCCACCAGAGAAGAACGTCCGTGTTGTTCAGCACCTCTTCAGATAAGCCATGTTCAGGCTCGTCCAAAGTGGCCGTTTTCACTTCAAAATCCTCTTTTAGAAATTCAGCAATGGCACCGTGAATTCCGTTTGGATACACGCTTCTTACTTCTTCACTACTCTGTTCATGACGATTTTCATTCCATACGGTTACGTTTAGCATTAAAATCCACTCCTATTTTTATCTATTCTTTAACTGAACCTGATGTTAATCCTGACACGATTCTTCTTTGGAAAATCAAAACCATAATGACAAGAGGAACGGTTACAACAACGGTCGCTGCTGAAATTTCTCCCCAAGGGATCGTATACTGACCCTGAAACAGGGCAATTCCGACCGGGACCGTTTTAAACTTATCAGCCGTGTTAATCGTAAGGGCAAACAAGAATTCATTCCAGGCTGCAATAAATACGAGAATGGCTGTTGTAAAAATACCTGGTACAGCAAGTGGCATAATCACTTTCCAATACGTTTGCCATAGTGATGCTCCATCGATTTTCGCTGCTTCTTCAAGATCGAACGGAATTTTACGGAAGAACGTAACGAGAAGCCAGATCGATAATGGCAGCGTGATCGTTGTGTACGGGATGATTAAGCCAAGATAGCTATTTGTAAGACCTAAGTTTTTTAGAAAAATATAGATTGGTGAAATCGTCGCTACTTGTGGGAACATGGATACAGATAAGACAATCCCCAATATAATCGGTTTTCCTTTAAAATTCAGACGCGCGATGGAATAAGCAGCGAATGAAGCGACCAGTACGGTGTACACAGTCGTAATTGTCGCTACAACGGTACTGTTCCAAAGATAGCGAGGGAAAGGATAATCTACGAAAACGGATACATAGTTTTGTAGAGTTGGGTTATTCGTAAAAGGATTGAACGCTTTTTCACCAAAGAGCTCTGTTAGTGGTTTAATCGAACTTGCAAGCATCCATAAGAACGGAAACATGACAACAAAAACAAACACAACTAGGAAAACGTAAAACATCGGTCCCGCTTTCTTATTCATCTGGCTGTCCCTCCTTCTTCATGATAAAATACATTCTCATTTCTTTCCAGTTCCGTCGTTTATTAGTTCTGCACCGAGTAATTTAATAAAGATTCCAGAAATTATGGCAACACAGATGAATACAACTACTGAAATAGCTGAACCTTCACCAAAGTTTGTCTGAGTAAACATCAATGTATAAGCGAGCATCGAGATCGTTTCGGTTGAATTCGCTGGACCTCCGCCAGTTAATACATAAATTAAGTCAAACACTCGGAATGCATCTAGAGTACGGAATAAGAGAGCAACGAGAAGACTTGTTTTCAAAAGTGGTAATGTAATCGTTACAAACTGCTTCCACTTATTCGCTCCATCAATTGATGCGGCTTCATAGAGGGAAGATGGGATCGTTTGCAGTCCTGCTAGAAGAAGTAAAGCCATATATGGTGTCGTTTTCCACACATCAGCGAAGATAACAGAGAACATTGCACCTGTATCCGTAGTGAGAAGCATCGACATTCGATCGATCAATCCAACATCTTCAAAGAGCTTCGCTACAATACCGTTTTGACCATCATAAAGGAACTTCCACATGAGGGCTGCTACCGCTGTTGGAATCGCCCACGGAATTAGGATACTTGCACGAATTAATCCTCGCCCTAAGAAAGCTTTGTTAATAAGGAGAGCAATCGCTAGACCAAGTATGAGCTCAGCTAGAACAGAAATAAATGTAAATACACTCGTGTTCCAAAGAGACTTCCACATCCGCTGATCAGTTAAATTTTCTTTGTAATGCTCAAGTCCAATGAAGTTCGGTTCAACAACAATTTCAGTTAGTGCGGATGATAAACCAACAATCTTATCGCCTTTTTCCAAACTTCCATTTTCATTGATCGACATTAAATCATTATTGATTGTTTTAACGGAAGACGTAAAATCCTCTGCTACGCTTTCATCAATTTCAACGTACTTCATATCGTCAGGAATATTTTCAAACTTGTCTAGCTTTTCATTAATCACGTCATAATTTTCTGCTGCTTGCGGGTTTTCTTTAATACTGGCATCGAGATTTTCTAATGTTGTTTTCATCTCGGTCAGCTCTTCACTTGAATTTCCATTATCAATTTCAGAATTAATTGCCCCGACTAGGAAGGGATAGTTTTGCAAATAGCGGTCCAGGTCAATTTGATAATCGAGATGGACTTCTGATTTAGTTGGTTCATTGAGACGAAGGTCGAAAAGACTAAAATAAAATGACTGGAAAACTGGCCAAATAGAAATTGCTAGAATTAGAATCAGTGCTGGGGCAAGAAGTAAATAACCGACAACCGCATCGTTTTTTTTCTTCTTTTTGGGCTGTTTCTCCACTTTAATAGGCTCTTTTGGATCGATATCTGTCTGCATACCAACGCTCCTCTCTTTAGGAAAAAGTGTCTTGTTGCTCACTCAGTTAAGATCGCAACTAAACACCGCTTTTTGATACTATGAAATTTCTTTCAAAGAATATGTAGGAAAGACATTAGCCTTCGTATTGAAGGCTAATGACCTTCTCTATTATTTTTCTAGCTTTTCATTCATTTCTTTTTCCATTGCAGCCGCTGCTTCTTCAGGAGTTTCTTCTCCTGCGATCGCTTTAGAAATGTGAATTTGAATGATTTCAGAGATTTCAGGGTAGTTTGGTGCTACCGGACGTGAAACCGCTGCTTCAAGAGCTGTTTGGAATCCTTCTTCTCCAAAGAATGGGTTCGCTTCGATAATTTCTTCATCTTCGAACAGAGCAGGAATTGTTGGAGCGTGTGAACCTTTAATTGCATCAATTTTTTGTCCTTCTTTACCAGTCATAAACTTCAAGAACTCCCATGCTTCTTGAGGATGTTCAGAGAAATTATTGATGGCTGCCATCCAACCGCCAAGGGCTGAAGCAGAACCAGCGTCACCTTCAGGAAGTGGAGCTACTTCTACGTTTCCAACAATCTTAGACTGTTCTTCATCATTCGCAAGTGCGAATTGATATGGCCAGTTACGGATAAATGGAGATTGACCTTCAATAAATGCAGTATGAGATTCTACTTCAGTAAACGTATTGATGTTACCTGGAACGAAATCAGAGTTTGCGATTTCAACCATTTTTGAAATACCTTTGATCGCTTCAGGGCTATTGATAACAACTTCTCCATTCTCATCAATAAACGCACCGCCGTAAGAACCGACAAATTCAACTGCGTTTGTTACAAGACCTTCATATTGCTTCGCTTGCATGAGGTAACCAAACTTCGTACCGTCTTCACCTTTTAGCTCAGAAGCTTGAGTCATCAAGTCATCCCACGTTTTTGGAGCTTCAGATACTAAGTCAGAGCGATAGAAAAGCATACCAGTATCAATAAATTTAGGCATCGCCCACTGCTTTCCGTTAAATGTTGCTGCCGTAACTGGTCCCTGGTTGTAATCGTCCATGTTAATACCGTCTTTTTCAATAAAACGGTCTAATGGAAGCACATATCCTGCTTGAGCGAATTCAGCTGGCCAGATTACATCGATATCGAATACATCAATTTCTGATGATTCAGCGTTCAACATTGTGACATAAGCATCGTGCTGTGCTCCTGTGTCGGTCGGCATCTCGCGGAATTCGATTTCGATATTCGGGTTTTGCTTCATAAATTCCTCAACCATTACATCGGTTGCACCTGTTGCATCTTTACCACGCGCATAAACGAGTGTTACTTTCTCTTCGTCACCTGAACTTGCATTTTCATCACCAGAACTGTTGTTATTACTTGAAGAATTGTTTGAAGAACTACATGCCGATAGAACTAGGATAAGAGCCAAAACGATAAAAAGTAGTTTACTATTCTTCATAATTCGCATAATACTAAATCCCCCTTAGATTTGGTTGAAATCGATTTCAAAATTGTAATCGATTTCAATAAACAAGTTAACGCTTACATTTATCGCAAGTTATGTAGAGTTACGAATAACAAGCGATAGTGGTAATTCTTTAACACTTTGAGTTGTACGCTCACACTGCCCTTTTAAACAATCAATAAAAATAGACATAGCTTGTCCGCCAATTTCTGCACCGGGTTGATAAATGGTTGTTAGCTCTGGTTCAATTAAGCTGGCAATTGGCTGATCGTCAAATCCGAGTATCGCTATATCTTTCGGAACATCTAATCCATTTCGCTTTGCTTCCTTCACCATTGCAGCTGCCACTTCATCTCCTCCGGTAAAGATAGCCGTTGGTCGTTCAGTTAATTCAAGAATTTTGTTAAACGTTCTTACGCCGTCTTCCATTGTGTATGTATCTTGGAAGATCCATTCTGGCTTTATTTCTAGGCCAGCTTCTTCAATCGCTTGAAAGACTCCTTTACGGCGATCATTAGACAACCCGCTTGTTGAGCCCATACAATAAGCAATCCGCTTATGTCCTCGCTCAATTAAATGCTTTGTTCCTAAATAACTCCCCTGAACTTGATTCAATCGAACCATTGGTACCGTCGCATCGTGATGATATTCATTACAAAGTATAATCGGTCCATGTGCCGTGTAGGACTGAATTTCTTCCCAATTATTTTCAATCGAAGTGAAAATAACACCATCAACTTGCTTCGTCTGTAACAAATTCAAGTATTCGAGTTCCTTCTTTTTACTAGATTTCGTCTGACAAATGATCAATTGAAATCCATTCGCTTCAGCCACGCTTTCAATTCCATTAAGAACCAGTGTAAAAAACGGATTCGTTAATCTTGGAATTAACACAGCTACTAGATTTGTTCTTCGATTTCGCAAGTTTCTAGCTGATGTATTAGGAAAGTAACCTAGTTCCCTCATTGCCTTATGAACTAATTCACGCTTGTCTTTAGTTACGTGTGGATAATCATTGATGACACGTGACACAGTCGCTCGTGATAGACCTGTATAGTGTGCGACATCAGCAATTGTTGCCATGTTTCATCCTCCTCAGAAAGTACAAAAGAACCTCCCTTCGTTTGTAACCGATTTCATGAAATCGATTACAAACAGCATAACGTAAGTTCACAGAATCTTCAACATTATTTTTTGAATATTTTAACCATTTTATTTTTTTAGCTGTATTTCTCTTAAATATTTATAACTCTGAGTCACACTTTCAATCGGATCAACATCACATTCATCCTGCTCAACAACCCACCATTTTACGCCGCATGCCTGCCCCTGCTCCACTACTTCCTGAATCGCAATGTTACCAGTGCCAAGAATAGCCGTTGCTTCTCTCTCATCATCCAAGCGGTCCTTTAAATGAATGATTGGTGTTCTACCTGAGAACTTTTGCATCCACTCAACTGGATCATGACCAACCTGGTTAAGCCAATAAATATCAAATTCAGCCTGAATGGAAGAATGCGCCTCTAAAATTCCGAACAGCTCACTACCTTCAATACTTCGACCAAGTTCAAAATCATGATGGTGATATCCTAATTCCATTTGATGCTCAGTACAAATTTCCGCTGCATTCTTCATGATCTTAGCTACCTTTAAAAAGTCCTCATGACTTCTTCTTTCAGGTGGAAGCCACGGGCAAATAATTCGGCTGTTTCCAAGTACTTTTTGTTCCTCTATAACAGTTTCCAAATCGTTTTCAATCCGCTCAATCGGGATATGATGTCCAATGACGCTTAACCCAAGTTCATCTAATTTGTTTTTTACTTCTGATGGTTCATATCCATGCAATCCTGCAAGTTCAACACCTTCGTAGCCTATGGCCTCTACTCTTATTAACGTTTCGAAGAAATCCTTGTCACATTCGTTTCTCAACGTGTAAAGTTGTAACCCAACTCCAATTTCAATCATGTGTGACACTCCTTTTCATAATTAGAATAGACATTCCATTCTTCCTGGCAAAGTCGATCAATTTGTAAATTTACAAATTGATCGTTTGAATGTTAACTCTCATAGAAGATAAATTTTCTTCACCATCACTGTGTTCGATGGAACGACTAAAATCCCTTTTTTTAGACATAAAAAAAGAAATTTTTCATTATTGAATCTGGATTAAGGTTACATTTAAAAAGCTCATAAATTGTTCAGAGAGCTTAAGGCAAAACCTATAATGGAAAGAGAGTAATAAAAAAACTCCCCCACACGTTCAATAAACAATTGAACGTTGGAGAAGCTTTAAGATACGGGTCATGACTCACCCTATCCGATATTTAATTTCTTAACAATTCTCCGGCGTACCAGCGTTGGTCGCTGTTTTAAACGAAGAACCACAGCCGCATGATGCGATCGCGTTCGGATTATCGATGGTGAATCCGCCGCCCATCATGTTTTGTTTATAATCAATATTCACACCGTTTAAAACGGGTGCGCTTTCGTTATCCATAATAATCGTTACGCCATGCTGAGCGTCGAGAGCTTGATCATCTTCCTTCATTTCTGTATCAAAGCCCATGCCGTAGCTTAAACCAGTACAGCCGCCACCTTTAACACCTACGCGTAAATAAAGATTGTCGCCTTCTTCTTGCTTCATCATTTCTTTTACCTGTGCTGCTGCAGCTTCAGATAAATGGATCATTTAAATCCCTCCAATCACCGTAATGCTACTATTAGTATATCGTGCTATAGAACTAAGCTCAACAATTGAACACTATCAAACAGAAATACTCACTTCGCTAGCCTAATGATTGTATTTCAACTGTAATATCAGATTATGCTTCTTATCAAGTTTTTGACCATATGCCAATAGTTCCGGGTAATTCAAGCCAAGTACTATATCGGCTTGAGTCATTTTTGCGCATAGAATTTCACGCCGTATCTTTTCACAGGCGGAGTCTTGAATGATCCTTCTATTCATAACCACTTATTATTCTATAACAATATCCTATCATTTACAAATATCCAGTTATTTCCCTGTATAATAAATTCCAGTTGATATCGTCACTGCTGGACCAGTCATCCAGATGTGATCATCTTCATCCCACGTAATTTCCAGATCGCCGCCTGCGAGATGAACTGTCACCTCTGTACCCTTTAATGTTTTGTTATTTAATACGCCTGCTACTACTGCTGCACATGCGCCTGTTCCACAAGCTTGAGTAATACCAGAGCCTCTCTCCCATACCCGAAAATGGTATTCACTGCTAGAGACTACTTCAACAAATTCAACATTAATACTTTCTGGGAATAGCTGATGATCTGTAAAATAAGGTCCTGCTGTTGTGAGAGGAGCCTTTTCTATATTATCGACAAACATCACCATGTGAGGATTCCCCATCGATACTCCCGTCATTTGAAGTGGTTCTTCTTCAAAAAACACCGTTTCATCAATCACTTCGTCTTCTGAATTTCCGTTCATCGGAAGACTACCTCTTGTCCACTCCGGTCTCCCCATATCAATCGTAACAGTCTCCACACGATCATCCGCTAAATGAACTTCTGCCTGTACAAGTCCTGCTAGCGTTTCAATGGCAAATTTCGTTGAAGAAACCAGCTGGTTTTCATATGCATACTTAGCTACGCAGCGGAGGCCATTGCCACAGTTTTTCCCTTCAGAACCATCTTTATTAAAAATTCTCATCTTCACTTCTGCTTGATCGGATGGGCAAATCAAGATCATTCCATCCGATCCTATACCCGTGTAAACATCCGATACTTCTCTTGCGTATTGAGGAAGGTTCTTTTCTTCTAACTTTTGCTCAAATAAGTTGATGTAAATGTAATTGTTACCAAGACCATGCATTTTTGTATATGTTATCTCTTGCAATGCTTTCACTCTTTCTATATTTTAATGGCTCTTTCGAACAGCTTCTGTCGTCCAGAAATAATCACTATCAATTTTCTCAATCATGAGCTTGCCGTTACAGCAAGGCATCACGAGTCTTGTTTTGATTTCTTCACAACCTTGTTGGTAATCTCGTTCTGTCATAGGCGTTAAAACATTCTCACTATGACAAAATGGACAATGCGGAACATAGACGTCCCCCATCATACGATCATATGGCAATGTATGTTCAAAGCTACTCACGAGTGATCCCCCCTGTCTATTATTTAGACAAGTATACCGTAAAACAGGCAAAAAACAACACCGCTTCGCCTTCCGTTTTCAATACAACCAATCAAAACGATATAAAAAAAAGCCTCTATAAAAGAGGCTTTCAAAATTAGAAAATTAGCATACCTGCGATTGCAGCATTTAAAAGGTTTGCAAGCGTACCTGCAAGGATTGCGCGCATTCCAAGCTTTGCAATTTCAGGACGACGTTTAGGCGCTAGACCTCCAAGGCCTCCAAGTAGAATAGCAAGAGAAGAGAAGTTCGCAAATCCACAAAGAGCAAAACTGATAATCGCAACTGATTTGTCAGTTAGGTTCCCAGCACTAATTTCTGGACCGAAAGAAGAGAAAGCTACAAATTCATTAAGAATTAACTTCTGTCCAATGTAGTTACCTGCTTGAACAGCATCTTGCCACGGAACACCAATAACAAAGGCAAGTGGTGAGAAGATATACCCAAGAATTTGCTGAATCGTTATGCTTCCTGCGCCAAACCATCCACCTACTGCTCCAAGTAAACCGTTTAGCAGGGCAATCAATGCGATAAACGCAAGAAGCATCGCTCCAACGTTTAAAGCAAGTTTCAGACCGTCTGATGCACCATGTGCAGCAGCGTCAATCACGTTTACGTGATCTTCGTTTCTTTCCATCTTAATTTCTTTCGCTGTTTCTGGTGTTTCAGTCTCTGGCATGATGAGCTTAGCCATTAACAATCCACCTGGTGCTGCCATGAAACTTGCCGCTAGTAAATACTCAAGCGGTACACCTAATAAAGAATAACCAATTAGGACCGAACCAGCTACCGAAGCAAGTCCTCCTGTCATAACTGCAAAAAGTTCTGATTTCGTCATTTTATCTAAATAAGGTTTGATGACAAGTGGCGCTTCTGTTTGACCAACAAAGATATTTGCAGTAGCTGAGAGTGACTCCGCTTTACTTGTTCCAAGCGCCCATGAAATTGCTCCACCAAGAATACGGATAACCCACTGCATAATTCCAAGGTAATAGAGCACAGAAATAAGAGAAGAGAAGAAAATAATGATCGTTAGTACTTGAAATGCAAAGATCATTCCAATGTCTTCATTTCCAATTAAGCCACCGAAAAGGAAGCCAATTCCTTCATTTGCATATCCAATAATATCCTGAACGAATAGTGATAGTTGTTTTAAAGCAGCTTTACCCGCTTCCCATTTTAATACTACAAATGCAAATGCAACCTGAATGGCAAGTGCACCCAGTACCGTACGTAGGTTAATCGCTTTGCGATTTGTAGAAAAGATTAGTGCGATGGCAAATAACACAGCCATACCACCGAATCCCCATAAAATTTGCATATTTTACACCCCTTGTTAATTATTGAACCCGTTTATAAGCATAGCCTACCCCATTACCAGATTTTAAATAGAAATATTATAGCAATTAGCTAAATACAGCGCTTACAAACAGTGTTTTGTTATCTGAATATTCGACATTTTTCGCGTGTACGCGGAAAATAAAAAGTCCGTTCTCTCTCTATTAGACTTCAATGGACCTTTGTCATTATAACACAGAAACTGAGCAATGAAAGCCCTTAATTTTCATCGATTAATTTTCGCATTATTTTCTCTATTAAAGCTTCAGATGTATCCGCATTTACTAAACGTCCATCTACGATAGCAAAAGACTCAGAGTAGCAGTTCCCACAATAACCAAGACAGCCGTAGTCAATTAATTCAATATCGTGGATCTTCTCCAGGGCCTCCCATACGAGCTTATTCTCTCTCAAGTTTCCCGCACAAAATTCGATTGTCTTCACAGTAAAGCCACTCCTCAGTTAAGCATTTAAGAAATGTTATTGTACATAAGTCACAGTTTCGCTATACTTTTAACTGTCATAACATAATGAATCGTATAACTATATTATAGCGCGTGTCGCTTCCTTTTTTCTTCCTAATTCATCATTTCTTCTTCATCTTTTCTACTTATTATAGGGAGACAGCGTTATGCAATTTTATTAAAGGGGACCTCTTATCATGAAAAGGCTAGTGCTATTAGGCGGCGGATACGGTGGTATGCGTATCCTACAGAAATTATTTGCATCTGATCTACCAGAAGACCTCACAATTACGCTTGTTGACCGCAACCCTTATCACAGTATGAAAACCGAATATTATGCCCTTGCCGCTGGAACAGCAAGTGATCATCACATACGTGTTCAATTCCCAGTTCATAAGAAGCTAGAAATCAAATACGGCGAAATCACTAGTATAAATCTAGATTCAAATGTCATTCACCTAAATGACGATGATGACCTTGCATATGACACGCTCGTCATTGGACTAGGATGCGAAGATAAGTATCATAACGTACCAGGTGCAGATGTTCATACTCTAAGCATTCAAACGATTGATTCATCTCGAAGAACGTATGAAGTATTGAACAACCTCGGCGCTAAATCTGTCGTTGGTATTGTCGGTGCAGGACTTAGTGGAGTGGAGCTAGCAAGTGAACTTCATGAAAGTAGGCCAGATCTTCAAATTAAGCTATTTGATCGAGGACACACTATTCTTTCTGCCTTCCCAGAACGACTTGGAAAATACGTTCAATCCTGGTTTGAGGAGCGTAATGTAGAAGTTGTTAGTGAATCAAATATTACAAAGGTCGAACCCAATACGCTCTTTAATCATGGAGAGCCTGTCCACTGTGATTCAATTGTATGGACAGCTGGCATCCAGCCTAACAAAATCGTAAGAGATCTTGACGTTGAAAAAGATGCCCAGAAGCGTATTGTATTAAATGACTATCATTCTGTTCCAAGTCATGAGAATGTTTTTGTTGTAGGAGACTGTGCAAGCTTGCCACATGCACCAAGTGCTCAGCTTGCTGAGGAACAAGCAGAACAAATTGCTCTCGTATTGCAGAAGCAATGGAAAAAAGAAACGCCACCTGCGCTTCCACCAATTAAAATCAAAGGAACGCTTGGCTCACTCGGAAGCAAGCATGGCTTTGGTGTCATGGCGAATCGTCCACTTACTGGCCGAGTTCCTCGTCTACTCAAGTCAGGTATATTATGGATGTATAAGAATCATAACGGTTAATAAGGTTGACCTTTATAAGAAGTAAATATACTTTTTCGTAAGATAAAACCCGTGAACAAATTTGTTCACGGGTTTTATCATTTAAGCCGTTGCAGAACGGTCTTCTAGAACAGCATATAAGTCTTTTAATTTAGGGTTACCTTCTGACACAATTTCATTTCGGACGACAACAACTGGATAGAACAGATCTTCATCAATCACTTTTGAAGCAAAAGCCGCCTCATAACCGGAGAGTTTACTATGAATGTCAATATATCGAACGACTATTTGGCGATCAGGATACTTGCGGTCGAGGGCCGCTTTAAGCCATTCAGCCGTTTCTTCTGAAGAAGGCAAGTTTACACAGCTTGCACAGCGCTCACCTGCTCCATAGACGAGTACTTCTTCCATGGTGAAAACGTCCTTTCTATTCAATCAATTTACCTTCATTGTACCCTATTCCTATCATGTAGAAAAGAAGCATTCGCCTTTTTCATGTTCCAATCTTGAATATGGATTCATACCATGATAAAGTTAGGATGAGAATTATAATCATTCTACATTAGCACATAGATTTTTAACTTAATCATTAGTATAATGGAAGTATGAAGGGAGTCGATGAATGATGCAAGAGCAAGTACAAGATGTATTGAATAAACTACGTCCATTCCTTCTGCGTGACGGTGGAGACGTAGAGCTTGTAGACATCGAAGAAGGCGTAGTTAAAGTACGTTTAATGGGAGCATGCGGCAGTTGCCCTAGTTCCACTATCACACTTAAAGCAGGTATTGAACGCGCACTTCTTGAAGAAGTTCCTGGCGTAACTGAACTCGAGCAAGTATTTTAAACCAAACACATCCACCCCCTCTGTCATGGAGGGGGTTTTTATTTTTAACTTAACCAATCTACTCTTCTCATTTGCTTGCCATATTCACCCATCAATTCCTGAAACAACAAACGGTACATTTCCTCCCTTTCTCCTTCTCTTCTCACAAGTTGCTTTAAATTCACAAAACTTTTTTCTTTCTCCTTTAAATTGCCATCACTATAGTAATGCTCCACTGTCTCTACATATGGAAGAGGGAATAACAAACGAGCATACAGTAGATTCCAGTCCATTTGAGTTAACGTACGCCTCTCATGATAATTCCACATAAATTGCCTGATGCCTTCAAAATTCCCCTCGCCCTCAACTAGCTCATATCTAATCCACTCAGCAAGATCTCTCGCTGGATGGTCAAGGATGAGATCATTCGGAAATAGCCCTTCAGATGTACGGTGATAATTGGCTGTATACCGATTAAACGCAAGAGTTCTAATCTGAAATGGATTCATTCCCATGTCAATACCACAGTCCACAATGTACTGAATCGCATTCTCTGATAAGCCAGAATAATAGGGGAATGTTTCTATAAACCATTCATCAAATTCTCTGAGAGGCTGAGTCTGATTCTTCAATTCCTCACGAAAAGATTCAAGTTGGTCTATCCTGTACTGCCACCGCATCTGCCAAGGTTGAATTTCTGGTAATTCACTATAAGCTGCTAGGAGATTACCTGCTTTCCTATGAAATAGCGCTAGCCGACTCCCATCATTGTGATGAATGCGAATATTTCGATCATACGGTTTTTGATAAAGAACATACGCCTCATTCTGAATTGTCTCTATATACTTCCCTCTTCTTGAAGAAATCGGTAACATTGTAGGTTCATTCTGTTGATTAAGAAAGTTTGCAACCATTACATACCAGGGAAATTCACTTTCTTGTTCACTTAATGCACGTCTTAAAATAAATTCAGATTGATCAGATGTACGAAGCAAATATCCACTATTTTTAACATTATGTTGATCTATAACGATTCCATATTGATGAAAAACCTCTCGTTCAAGCATATTGACCCTCCGGCAATTCGTCTTAATACCGTACTATATGCCCCGCGCGCCCAATCGGTGTAAAGTAGTCACAGAAGTTTAGTGTCATATTTCTTCCTGACTTACCATATACTAATATAATCAATAACATCCAATACCAATTTACTATAAAGTTAGGTGGGACAAGAATGGGCCAAGAACCTATGGACCTTGTAGAACAAGCAGCGAGAAGTAAATTAAAAGAACGTGGTGTCGAGATCAAAGATATCGCAGACCTTGTTTTCTATCTCCAAGAAAAATATCACCCTAACCTTGAAATGGAAACTTGCATACAAAATGTAGAACGTGTACTTTCAAAAAGAGAAGTGCAAAATGCAGTGCTCACGGGAATTCAGCTTGACGAACTTACGGAAAGAAAACTGCTAGATCAGCCTCTACAAGATATATTAATGAAAGATGAAGGTCTATATGGCGTAGACGAAATCATCGCTCTTTCAATTGTAAATGTATATGGATCGATTGGCCTTACGAACTATGGTTTTATCGATAAACAAAAGCCTGGCATTCTCGAAAAGTTAAATGATAAATCCAGTGGTGCATGCCATACCTACCTCGACGATATTGTTGGAGCTATTGCGGCAGCTGCATCTAGTCGACTTGCCCATAGAGCTCAAAAAACAGAATAACGGCAAATATAAAAACGCCCAATGGGCGTTTTTATATTTGCCATTCATCTAGCGTAAGAGCTGTGTACTCTGGTTGCTTTTCGACTGATAACAAGTGTTCTTTCGTTGTTACACCTGTATGAACAAGCAATGTATCCAAACCGGCATTGATGCCTGCAAGAATATCGGTGCGATAATTGTCCCCAACCATCAACGTCTCTTCTTTCGGTGTTCCAAGTTGAGCAAGAGCTTGTTCCATAATAATAGGTTCAGGCTTCCCAATAAAAATAGGGTCTACTTCCGTTGAAACAGTCACGACTGCCGTCAATGAACCATTACCGGGTAACAATCCTCGTTCAGTTGGAATCGCAATATCTCCGTTTGTCGATATAAAAGTAGCTCCGTTTCGAACGGCAATGCACGCCTTCGCAAATTTTTCGTATGTGATTGAACGGTCAATCCCAACGACAACATAGTCTGGATTGTCGTCTTGAATCATTAAACCTTCATCCGTTAAGGCATCGCGAATGCCTTCTTCTCCAATCACATAAACCGAAGCATCTTGCTTCTTATTAGAGATATAACTTGCTGTTGCCATGCTGGTTGTAAACACGTGATCTGGCGTACATGGTACACCAAACGCCTCAAGCTTATCAGAAACTTGTTCTTTCCGTTTTGATGAATTGTTCGTCACAAATAAATAGGGAATATTTGCTTCCTTTAAACGCTTCACGAACTCGACTGCTTCGTGAATTCTTTCAGTGCCCCGATACATCGTACCATCTAGATCAATTAAATAGCCTTTATAGTTTTTCATGTACTTATTATCCTCCTTCTACTTATCCAATCCATAAGAAAACCGCTTTCATTAATGAAAGCGGTTCATATATTCGGGTTTTTGAATAAAAAATGTCAGCTGATCGTTTCTTACTCTTTTCATCAAAAACACCTTACTTTCTTTACAATGTGTGTTTACCTTAACATCAATCTTCATTATCTGGAAGAAAAGCTGAAACAGCCCCTAATTCTTGATTTAAGTATGTTCTTATATCAGTAGGAAACTGCTCTAGTGCACTGAGGTTTTTCCGAAGATTTTGCTCCAATGCTTCATGATCAAGCATAACATATTGCTGCATTAGTGGTTTTCTCATGCCCACGACTTCTTTTAACATAATAGTATTTTCAGTTGATATTACTTTTTCATCAGCTAGGATTTCAATAATATCTTCATAGCTCCCGGGATCTCGCATAATGAATCCATCAATGATGCTGTTCCCTACGTCAATCATGCTCTCAATGACAACGTGATGAATTCGCTCTAATCCGAGAAAATGAAGTTCTGTTTGAAAAGAACTTTCCTTCATGAGAACAATCATTTTATCGAAATAAACCAGCTGTTCTTCTATTTTCTTACGATCCACAAAATACATACTCATGCACCTGCCTCTAACACTTATGATTCAATCACCATTTTCTGAAACGGTATTAAATACTTCTCTTCATTTTATCATATCTTAAAATGCAACGGCTTACATTTTCTAATGAAAGCTTGTATGAGAACGCCTCATAAGATGGTATGATAGCGTTAACTAGAAAAGGAGGGTGCTATGATGGAAGATGAACGACTCATCTACGACGAACAGGAGGCCACTGAAGCCAGGTTCGTCTGCTTTATGGGAAGCAATCATCGGTTTGACCTTTGTATTGTAAAATCAGATCGCTTTTATGGAAAATCGTTAGTCCTCGATATTCAAGGAGGCAAATTTGCAATTATCGGCCACGATGATCTAAATGAGCCTGGAAATCTCGAGCATGCCTACTCTCTCAATGAAGAAGATGCTGAAGAACTTCGCAACTTCTTGAGAGAAGTCTTAAGTCACTAATATTTTATCAGACAATGAATACACTACCTCCTAAAGGTGGTGTTTATTCATGTTTGATGAAGAAGATTATCAAGACTTCGCTAACGTAGAGAAAGGGCGAAATTACGTCCTCCCTGAAGATACGCCAGAAGGTCCATACGGTTCACCGGTGAATAAAAAGCTCGGTAAAACCTCACCTTGGCGAGAAGGGCAGCGTTCCTATAGTGCATTTAATTACGAAAATAAAAATCTTCACCAACATTTACCTCGTCAGGACCCTGGCTCACATCCACCACACGATGATCCAGAAAAAGACTCCGAAAAACCATACAAAGCATAAGCCCATAGGGCTTATGCTTCTTGTTGTTGTTTCTTCGGTTTTTCCTTCTTCTGCTTCTTTAATACAAAATAAGGGCAGCCGAAGTTGCAGTATTCATATAAATAATCAAGCACCGTGCTGAATTTTGTATCGAAAGTTGCTTTTTGGTTACGGTCCTCAAAGAATCCTTTTAATCTAAGCTGACCATAGCCCCAATCCCCAACAATGTAATCATATTTATCCAAAATCTCACTATATCGAGCAAGAAAAGCTTCTTCGTTCCAACCTTCTCTTTCATCCTTCATCAACTCAAACGTATGTTGATTT
Organism: Anaerobacillus sp. QJM3NY_17; assembly: GCF_056173665.1. Lineage (NCBI taxonomy): Bacteria > Bacillati > Bacillota > Bacilli > Caryophanales > Bacillaceae > Anaerobacillus > Anaerobacillus sp. QJM3NY_17. The sequence goes on from NZ_CM149685.1 coordinate 3,404,859, forward strand.
ACTTTTATCATTCTTTATCCCTCATTTCAAAATGGGCTCATTAGTCTTATGATACCTTTTTTATTCGATTTGTCCAAGTAATACCAGTAAAAAAGGAACAGAGTTCGGTCATGATAACAGTATGGAGGTGAAGGTTATTGAAAAAACAAATTCTGCTCATACTGCCACTCGTATTAGGACTTGGGGCATGCCAGGGAGAAAATGCGACAGATTCCTTTGACCACGCAGATTTAACACCTGTTAAAACGGATCCCGATGAATACGGTATGAACACCGCTAACTCTCAGGAAAAGTCCAAAAAGGGTGGCTTTGGATATGTGCGTCATACACGAAATACTAACAACATGAATTCTCAAAAACAACCCGAGAACATAGCCTACCTTGATCGTGATCGTATGTCGGATATGATCGGTTCAATGGCAATTGTTTTACCTTATGTCAGTGATGTCGCAACGCTAGTAACAGATGAAGAAGTTCTCATTGGCTATAAAACAACAACAAAAGATCGTGATGCCACTGCAGATCAAGTAAAGAAAACGGCTCTTTCTGTCATTCCAAGATATTATCATGTCTATGTTTCTGACGAAGAAGGAATGATTGCTGAGGTCGAGCGATATCAAAATGCCTCCACTGCAAATGGAGAACTCGAGAAGAGCATAGAAGAAACGATTGCCAAAATGAAGAAAGCGCCACAAGGGAAAAAGGTAAGTGATGGAGAGAACGAGAACGGTGAGATGAAGGGCGAAATGAATGAAGACTTAAATGATACAGATGGAAAAGAAATGATGTCGAAGTAAAAAAATCGGCCCGATAAAGGCCGATTTTTTATCTTTATTATTACTTATCCATTACTTCGAAGCTTGCTTGGCTGCATTGACTTGCTCATCAGCATGATAAGACGAACGAACCATTGGACCAGATTCACAGTGTTTAAAGCCTTTTTCTAACGCAATATCTTTGAGCTCAAGAAACTCTTGAGGCGTCCAGTATTTTTCTACTTTTAAATGCTTTTTCGATGGTTGTAAATATTGCCCAAGTGTAACAATATCAACATCATGTGCACGAAGATCATCAAGTGTTTGAATGATTTCCTCTTTTGTTTCACCTAATCCTAGCATGATGCTGGATTTAGTCGGAATCTCAGGATTCATTTCTTTTGCACGCTGAAGAAACTCTAGTGTACGACGATATTTCGCGCGTGCTCTCACTCTTGGCGTTAGGCGCTCCACTGTTTCGATATTGTGGTTCATAATATCCGGTTTCGCATCCATTAGTGTTTCAAGCGCTTCATATTGGCCACCCATGTCTGATGGAAGAACTTCGATCGAACAGAACGGATTTTTACGACGAATAGCACGTACGGTTTCAGCAAAAACAGCCGCGCCACCATCTTTTAAATCATCTCGCGCTACAGCGGTAATGACCACGTGTTTTAGTCCCATCTGTTCAACGGAATCCGCAACGCGTTCAGGCTCTGCCCAATCAAGCTCAGTTGGAAGACCAGTTTTTACTGCACAGAAACGGCATGCACGAGTACAAACATCACCAAGAATCATAAAGGTTGCCGTCTTACGAACAGCCCAACATTCATGAATATTCGGACAACGCGCTTCCTCACAGACCGTATGTAACTTTTTCTCGCGCATCATCTTTTTTAAGCCTTTATAATTTTCGTTTGTATTTAGTTTTATTTTCAACCACTCTGGTTTTCTTAAATATTCTTCTTTCTTACTCACTACACTCACCTCACCTATTACTTTTCTGTAATAAAGAATACCATAGGTAACTCATTCATTTCTATAAAAAGTGTGAATCTATTGAGGATTAAGACTTTAGACCTTCCATTATTTAGTTCTAATGATTTACGCACGGAAAACCAAACTAAGGGTAATGACAAATTACGAAAGGAGAAGAAACACTTGAGAAAATATAGTTTTCTTATCCTTATTCTTTTCTTCCTCATCCCTATAAACGTTCGAGCTGCTGATATAGACGAAGATAAACTAAGAAGCGAACGGAAGATGTTATTTCATAAGATGGAAGCCGTCACACAAGTCCCCTGGTACATCTATGCTGGTATTGATCAATATGAACGAAGCATTAGGCGCTCACAAAAAGATATTCCTCGTGAAAAAGGTGCAATAGCTATCTATATTACGCCTGAGAAATGGTCTGGGAGTACGAATCCAAATAAAGAAGATCACGACCCTATCTCGATATCGTTCTTTAATGGAATTGGCCTCGATGGCAATGGAGATGGCAAAGCCGAGCGTACTAATGACGAAGATCTACTTTATACAATTGGGTCTTTCATACAACAGTATGGAAGTTCTTTAGAAGATATTCAAATTGGTCTTTGGGATTATTATCATCGTGACCAGGCAGTAAGGACGATTACAAGTAATAGTGCTGTTTATCATACATTCAAAACGCTTAAACTCGATAAGCATGCTTTTCCCGTACCACTTCACGCAAACTATAGTTACCGAAGCACTTGGGGCGATCGACGTGGCTGGGGCGGACTTCGAATTCACGAAGGAACGGATATTTTCGCTTCTTATGGTGTTGGAGTGAAAGCGACAAGTTACGGAACTGTCGAAACGAAGGGATGGAATGAATACGGTGGATGGCGGATCGGGATTCGGGATATCGATGGCAATTACCACTACTATGCTCACCTAAATGGGTTTGAAAAAGGCATTGAGAAAGGTCATGTTGTACAGCCAGGTGAAATCATTGGGTATGTTGGTAGCTCTGGATATGGACCAAAAGGAACGGCTGGAAAGTTCCCGCCACATCTTCACTATGGCATCTATAAAGACAACGGAAGAACAGAATGGTCGTATGATCCCTATCCTTCGTTGAGGCTCTGGGAACGACAGGAACGAATACGCAACAAAAAGTAAGCAAAAAAGAAGAACTAGCTCGCTAGTTCTTCTTTTTATGTTCTATTGTTTTTTCGATACTCTTACAGCATTCAAAATGCTAGCCGCAAGACCACCCCATATAATAACCATTCCAACTACCATCATGAAAATCGCGCTACCACCCATATTAGCTTACCTCCTTATACTTTTGCTGTTCAGCTTTCGCATCCCATTTCTTTAGGCTGAATAGAATTCCAACCAGAAGGGCGAATCCTGCGACAGCCCAGCCACTATAAAGAATAAAGCCGTTTGAGTAGCCTTCATAGTTCCCAGTCGGTGTATCAAACTGACGAAGAAGATTTGTCTTAAAGAGATCGAACATCATATAACCAAGTACGAGAGGAGTAATGACTCCAAGACAAGCTTTCCACCAGTACTTCAGTGAAATGTCTGAAATGCCGTTTGCATGTGACTCAAGCGTATTAAGCTCACGAAGTACCCATGCTACAACAACCACCTCCACTAGTCCTACAAAGGCAATTCCGAACTGGTTAATAAAGTAATCAGCTGCGTCAAGGAAGAACAATCCGCCTTGCGTTGCAAACAGAATCGAGATAATAGAGGAAATCCCTCCACCAATTAGAACAGCTTTCGTACGAGAAATTCCGAACTTCTCAGAAACACCTGCAACATATGTTTCTGAAATGGAAATGAGCGAAGACAAACCTGCAAGTACAAGTGAAGCAAAGAATAAGAATCCGAACAACCCGTTCAAAGCTGGGAACTCATTGATAATTTGAGGGAAGACAACGAAGGCTAGTCCTACGCCACCGCTCACTACTTCGCCAACGCTAAGCCCCTGCTGCTGAGCCATAAATCCAAGCGCTGAGAATACCCCAATACCTGCTAGAAGTTCAAACGCCGAGTTACCAAAACCAGTAATAAACGCGTTATTCGTAATATCTGATTTCTTAGGTAAGTAACTAGAATAAGTAATCATAATAGCAAAAGCAATGGATAAACTGAAGAAAATTTGTCCGTATGCAGCAACCCAAACACTTCCTGAAGTAATGCTGTCAAAATTCGGTGTAAAGAATGCATTTAGACCTTCAGCAGCACCAGGCAGTGTCACTGCTCGAATCACAATGATTAAGAAAAGAACAATTAATGTAGGAATGAAAATTTTATTAGCACGCTCAATTCCCTTTTTAACACCTGCAAGAAGTACGCCAAGTGTAATGATCCATACTGCAATTAATGGGAGAAATACGCCTGGTACGATACTACCTGTTTGTCCAGGATCAACCGTTAATTTCAGATAATCATTGAAGAGGAATGCTTCTGTATCAGAACCCCAACTTTGATTAAATGCAAAATAGCTATAAGAGATGGCCCACGCAATAATTACCGCGTAGTATGTGGAGATGACGAATGCAACGATAACGCCCCACCACCCAAGCCATTCCATCTTCTTATTCATTCGAAAGAACGAAAGTGGTGCGGATCCACGGAATTTATGACCCAATGTAAATTCAAGAATAAGAATTGGGATTCCGGCTGTTAATAATGCAAATAAATAAGGAATAAAAAATGCTCCACCACCGTTGTCATAGGCTACGGCCGGAAATCTCCAAATGTTCCCTAGACCTATTGCTGAACCAACTGCGGCTAATATAAAACCAGCCCTTGTCCCCCATTGCGCACGATTTTCCAAATAAATTACCCCCTTAGACAAATGTTAACCTTTTTCACCATAAGCCCCCTTCCAGAAAAAGGTTAAGACTTTTAAGTAAATTCAGATTATTTTGTTTATAGTATATCTAGTACGTATGTCCTTGTCAAAACAATCTTTTTACATTTTTCGTATGAATCGTTCAATTTTCTATATAAATCTCTCTATTTTTGTGAAAATACATAAAAAAACAGGAGGAATATCCTCCTGTTTGATTAATGATTTGCCATTTCAACTGGTCTGTTGGCATATTTTCCTTTTAGCATGAAAATTAATAATCCGAATAGAATCGCTGTTGCCACAAGACCAAGAATGGAACTACCAGTAAAGCCAAGAACCAGATATCCTAGTAACGAAATACCTGCAACGAGCAATGCATAAGGCAACTGTGTCATCACATGATCGATATGGTGACTACCCGCGCCTGTTGAAGAAAGAATTGTTGTATCCGAAATTGGTGAGCAGTGATCTCCAAATACAGCTCCTGCAAGAACAGCGGCAAGTACAGGAAGCATGTAGGTAGGATCCGTAGCAGCAGCAATCTCTCCTGCGATCGGAAGCATAATGCCAAATGTTCCCCACGAAGTTCCCGTTGCAAACGCCATAACACCTGCAAGTAGGAACAAAATAGCTGGTAAGAAGCCAATCACAATGTGGTCATTAACAAGTCCTGCAAGATACTTACCAGTCCCTAGTGAGCCGATAATTTCAATCAATGTCCATGCAAAGAAAAGAATGTATACGGCTGGAAGCATTGATTTAATGCCTTCCCAAATTCCTTTTCCAAGAACCGCTCCACCCATTCGTTTTGGAAAGAAGAAGAGGAGAGAAGTTATAAGTCCAATGATTCCACCATAAAGGAGAGAAGCAGCAACGTCTGTATTTTCAAAGACAGACAAAGCTGTCACGGCTGTATCCGTTCCGCTAACAGCCTGAATTCCTGTGATGACCATAAACGTCACAGTACCAGCAATTAGCATAATAATAGGCCATGCAAGATCAGCTACTTTCCCCTTCTCACTTTCAGGTAGTCCTGATGTTTGACCAGGTACGGCACCTTGATTCGGATCAAGCACTTCTCCTGTTTTCTGTGCACGGTCTTCATGTACTCTCATTGCCTTAAGATTAATGTCAAAATAACTAACAAAGAACACCATCGCAAGTGCAAAGAGAGCATACAAATTCATTGGAATCATTCTGATAAAAGCTTCTAACGCGCCAACACCTGTAATGCTATGCGTTGCTAATACACCACCAATTAACGCGATGATATAAGCGCCCCAGCTTGAAATAGGTGAAATAATACACATTGGTGCTGCAGTTGAATCAATGATATAGGCAAGCTTTGCCCTTGAAACATTGTGCCTGTCCGTAATCGGTCTACTTACGTTCCCAACTGCGAGCGAATTAAAGTAATCATCAATAAAAATAATAATACCAAATACCGCTGTGACAATCTGTGCGCCTACTCTTGTTTTCACGCGTTTCATGGCCCACTCGCCAAATGCGCGACTTCCACCTGATATCGAAATAAAGGCCGTCATCATCCCTAATAAAAGCAGGAAGAAAATAATGTACATGTTCCAAGTATTTAAACCACCGCTCTCGGAATCAATGAAGATCCCTTTTACGATTGTATAAATTTCTTCTAATGAATTTGGTACACTCCAATTGTTGATCATTAGCGCACCAAGAATAATGCCTACTCCTAAAGAAGGAAGCACTTTTCTAGTCACCACTACCATTAGCAAAGCTACGAGTGGTGGAATAATGGATAGAACTGAATTCTCCATGAATATCCTCCTAATAAATGATTGGTCATCATAACCGGAATGGACGCCTATCCCTCAGCCTTCTCGTCGTGTTTGAACGCAAAAAAGCGAGCAATGATAGGATTGGTCCTATCATTGCTCGCTTCACCGAGTCAATGTTAAGTGTCCACCCCGATCAGTAGTTCTCCATTACAAGTTAGACTCATAATGACAGTTCGACACTTCTTCAATGTCGCCCCAACACAAATAATGTGACCGTTATTTATGCTTCGGCAGATCTCCCTTTCGATGCTGATCATTGGTGTCATTCTCCCAACACGTACTCATGAGGATCTGCTCCTCTACCTCATCGTATAAGATAAGGAACAATATTAAGTTCAGTTTTAAAGTATACCTTACTTTCGTTGTTTGTGCAATTGTAGATTATTCCAGAGATATTTCTATTAGAAGGGAACCATTTTTTTAGCTATCGACATTGAACATTGAAGCTGGTTAATGGCCTCCTTGTCTTAATCTGGCTTCGGCAAAACGATCGATGGATTTCCACCATTTCCATTATCACCATTATAATAATAAGGAACGTCTCCCTGAATAAATAAATCTCCAATTTTTACAGAGTTCGAAACTTCAGTATTCTTTGTAGAGAAAGGAATAATTACGTTCATCTCAACTTTAATATTGATATACACTTCAAGATACGTGTTGTTAATTCCCGTTTCTTTCACCTTTGTATCAATATTAGAGACCACATCTCCAATCATTTCAAACCGTACTGGAATCCTCGGCCCAAAATTTGAAAGAAGAACATTATTTGTAGCCATCCCTAAAGGTATGGAGTATACGATTCCTTGTTGATTTTCGGTACCTTCGTAATCGATATCTATATCATTCTTAAAGGTTTCCAGCTTATCTAAATCACCAGCTTCAACATAATCTAAGTAAGTTTGAACTCGTTCTGTGGCCTCTGAGATCAATCGATTATAAACTTGCGAGTTAAAGCTATAACTTGGTACTTTTTCGGAATCATTACCATGAACGATAATTAAATTCTCAACGTCAATACCGTCTGCGATCTTCTTTGAAATGGCATCATTTATTGCTTGCGCAGCAACTTGACGTGTTTTTGTTTCAGCAATACTGATTAAGCTTGGTTCAATTCCTTTATTAACAATCCATAATCCTTGAACAGTAGTAAAGATAAAAATAATAAAGGAGATGACAAAAACATATCGAAAGGGAAGCGGCCCCTTTCTAAAGAATTTTCTACGAGTTCGAAACAACATGAACCCTCCCTTCTCTTCTTCATGTATATGCCATGGAGAAGAGAAGTATGGACAATTTCCTAGAAAGAGCCAAAATCAAGCTATTAAATGTTTCATAATCGAAAAGAAAGCCGTAGCAAGTGCTACGGCTTTCTTCACATCATCTTAAGCATCGCGTCTCTACCCTTAGTTCCAATCGTAATGCCTCGCGCTTCTGCTTCAAGCGTAACAGATTCGAGCGGTGCATCAAGCAGTTGTTCAATAGACCGTACACCAACAGCTCTTCCTGCGATAATCTTTCGGTCACTTAACTTTTCATTAAGTAAGGCTACATCGAGTGCGCCGCACATGATATACCCATTGTCATTCATGACCGCTAGAAAATTCGTTTTCGGAAGCTGCATACTGACCGCTGTAAAAGGATGACCGTCAATCATGATTGGTGACATAGTGATCACGTCATTCCCGCCTCCTGACCTGAATGAATATCACTATATCTATATGAGACAAAGAGCATGTTTGACAATCAAACACTGAAAGTTTTAATGTCTATTTTCTAAACGCCATGCAAGGAGATCTCGAAGCATTTCAGGTAAAAAGTATTTCTTTTTAGCATGCTTCATTTGAGGATAGAATTTCCCAAATGTGAACATATCAGCCGTGGCAACGGCATATTCTTCATCAGAAACAAGCTTATTTCCGTTGTGAAAAACATCTGTTACATGATAGAGGCCGTCGTCCATTTTGACAGAGGTAACCTCAAGCCCATCGAATGCCATGATCCCCATTACCTCTCCTCGGAAACCGAGACCTTTAAAACTTAAATTCACTATTTCATCTGACATAGAATAAGAAATGATTTCTCGTAACTCGCTTCCTTTTAGCACCACTTTGCAAGGATTAACAGGATGAGGGCAAATGCGATGAAGGTCTTCTCTTGATACATTTCCTTCTGGTAACCCATCAAGCAACATACCAGCGTTAATCATGCCAATATCCGCTCCACACCACTCTCTAAGAGCGGCAGCTAACTCATCAGCTAGAACCGAGCGTTGAAACCATTCAGATTCAAGAGGCTGTTCAAGACGACAGACGACCTCTTCAAGCATCTTATGTGCATCAATACTTAGTTGTTGAATCATGGCCTTCGCTTCCTCGTCTTCTTTACGATTCCGGACGGTTATCGCATATGCTTCCTTCTCAATCACTTTCTTTGTTTCCATATCAAAACAAATCGAAACTTCTCCAACGTAATTCCCGTTTTTACCAGACTGAGTAATAAGCGTATCCTCTACAAGCATGCCATGCTTCAGCACATGATGCGTATGGGCTCCAATAATAACATCAAGCCCATTCATTTCCCTTGCTAGCTGTTCATCATTACCTAAGCCCATATGTGACATCAATACGACAACATCTGATTGACTGCGTACTTCATCAATGAGGGACTGTAAGAAATGGAATGGAGAATCAATCTGCCATCCAAGTAGTGAGTAGAATTGTTCATAAGGGATGGTAACACCTATAATTCCTACTTTAATGCCATTTAACTCATGGATCTTGTAAGGTACAGCCCAGGAAGGCCTTGTACCATCTTGATGATAGAGGTTGGCGACAATCACCTCGAACTTAGCGTCTGAATAAAGCTCTTCTAGTTCTTTTTTTGAAAACGTAATACCCTCATTGTTACCGATAGTGGCATAATCATATTCCAGCTCATTTAGTAACTGAACGTTACCTTTCCCGACAGTTCCTTCTGTCATTGGATGCACCTTATCAGAGTGATCTCCTAAATCAAGAAGGAGATAAGGTGTCCCTTGAAGCTCATGCATTCGCTTCTTCTCTTTCAAATATGAAGAGACTTTTGACCAATTTGCGAAATGACTGTGAAGATCGTTTGTATAATAAAATTGTAATGTTCTAGAAGTCAAGACACTCTTCCTTTCTTATCCCATCGTTCCCTGCCAGATTAATCGGACACCTACAATAATTAACATCCATCGTAAAATAACAACCACTGATTTGTCCGAAAGTTTCTGATTAATAAATGAACCGCATTTTGCTCCAATCCATGCACCTGGAATGAGACCGATTAGTAAAAACCACTGAATGTTACCAAGTGCTAAATGCGTCAGGGTACCCGTTATACTTGAAAGAAAAATCATAAACATGGAGGTTGCAACAGCAACCGATGTTGGAAAACCAAATAGTAGAATCATGGCAGGAACCATAAGTGAGCCGCCACCAATTCCGAATAGACCTGAAATGACCCCAACGATAAATGAAACAATAACAGCTGCTACGGCAGAAAAGTTATAGTTCATCTCTGTCCCATTCGGATCCGTATACGTTCGTTCAAATTGACCATTTAGTTTCATAGGGCGTAAACGGTTCCTTACCATTAATAATATGGAAACAAGCACCATAAATACCCCAAAATAAATGGAAAAATAATCAACCTGAATAAATTTATTTAGCCACGCCCCTAGAATAGCCCCTGGTCCACTTCCTAGAAAAAAAAGCGCTCCGCTTTTATAATCAACGCTTTTCTTTTTCATGTAAGCAAGTGTAGAGGAAAGACCGATCACGACGAGGACAACGATCGAGCTACCTACAATTTTCTGAGGCGTTAAATCAGAAAGCCAGTTCGTATATTGATCGATAATGAGAAGAACAGGAACGATAATAATGCCTCCCCCAAGACCGACAAGGCTTCCAATCGTACCTGCTAATAGACCAATGATAAATAATAAGAACCACGTCACCATAGGTATACTCCTTATAAATCAAAGAGATCAAGTTGCTTCGGATTTAAATTCGTGTACTCAATATCAAGCATTTGAATCATTTCCTTAGCATTATTAGCAGCATGACCTCCTGAATTATTATTAAATAAAATAAATACATTTTTACATTGTCGTTCTAATTCTAATATTTGTTCCTTCCATTGTAAGAGTTCTTCTTGATTATAATCATATAAATACCGAACTTCCCTCCAGTTATGGCGATTACCTGGATTCGTCCATCCATTTGTATTTCGACCATGTAACCTGACAAGGACCTGATCCTGGTTTAGGGTTTCCATCACTAAAGGAACCGATCCCTCGCCAGCTTGTGGCTCATCGCAAATCGTATGGATAAAACCCTGTTCCTCTAGAAATGAGAGCGTCTTATCACGAAAAGCTTCATGATACCAGGACTGATGTCGAAATTCTACCGCACATGGAATATTTCCCATCCGCTGTTTACAATCCCTCAAGATGTTAACATTATCTTTATTCACATCAAACCAGGGAGGAAATTGAAAAAGCACCATCGCAAGCTTTCCTGCATTTCGCAGGGGACGAACCGATTCCTTGAAAGCTTGAAACATTTCATCTCTTGTTTCAAAGGGAATATCCCCACGTTGATGGCCAGTCATACCCTGGTAAGCCTTAACGACAAACCGAAACCCTTCTGGTGTCTCATCTACCCATTTCTGAAAATTACGTTCTGGTTGCACAGCATAGAAGGACGAATCAACTTCAACAGTAGGAAAGTGCGAACCATATATCGAAAGTTTTTCATTGCTTTTTACACCTGGTGGGTAAAGATCATCATGGTCTCCCCACCCTGTTACGCCTATGTAAATCATGCAATTCTTCCTCTCATCTCGATTCTCTTTCTCTATTCTCATATCATTACCCGAAAATAGCAAGTGAAAATCCCTCATACTATTTTGAAATAACAATTAGAATTTAGCCCTTTACACTTTCACATATAAAAAACGAACCGGAAGATCCGGTTCGTTTAAAATGGAAGCTTAACCGATTGAACCTTCCATCTCAAATTTAATGAGACGGTTCATTTCAACCGCATATTCCATAGGAAGTTCTTTCGTAAATGGCTCGATGAAGCCCATTACGATCATTTCAGTTGCTTCTTCTTCAGATACGCCACGGCTCATCAGATAGAAGAGCTGCTCTTCAGAAACCTTCGATACTTTCGCTTCGTGTTCAAGTGAAATGTTATCGTTTAGGATTTCATTGTAAGGAATTGTATCAGAAGTAGACTCGTTATCCATGATAAGCGTATCACACTCAACGTTTGAGCGAGCACCTTCCGCTTTACGGCCAAAGTGAACGATACCACGATATGTTACTTTACCGCCTTGTTTTGAAATAGATTTCGAAACAATTGTCGAAGAAGTGTTAGGTGCTAAATGAATCATCTTAGCGCCAGCATCCTGGTGCTGTCCTTTACCAGCAAGAGCGATGGAAAGCGTCATACCACGAGCGCCTTCACCCTTTAAGATAACAGCTGGATACTTCATTGTAAGTTTGGAACCAATGTTACCATCAATCCATTCCATCGTAGCATTTTCTTCCGCAACTGCACGCTTCGTAACAAGGTTAAACACGTTGTTAGCCCAGTTCTGAATCGTCGTATAACGGCAGTATGCATCCTTCTTAACAATGATCTCAACTACAGCACTGTGTAGAGAGTTAGTTGTATAAACCGGTGCAGTACAACCTTCAACGTAATGTACAGAAGAACCTTCATCAGCGATGATAAGCGTACGCTCGAACTGACCCATGTTCTCAGAGTTAATTCGGAAGTATGCTTGTAGAGGCGTATCGACTTTCACACCTTTAGGAACGTAGATGAATGAACCACCTGACCATACAGCAGAGTTAAGAGCTGAGAACTTGTTATCCGTTGGAGGAATTGTTTTCGCAAAATACTCTTTAAAAAGATCTTCGTTCTCTTTAAGTGCAGTATCTGTATCTTTAAACACAATCCCCATGTTCTCAAGGTCTTCTTGCATGTTATGGTAAACTACTTCAGATTCGTACTGTGCAGAAACACCCGCAAGGTATTTTTGCTCAGCTTCAGGGATACCTAATTTATCAAATGTCGCTTTGATTTCTTCTGGTACTTCATCCCATGATCTTTCAGACTTCTCGGAAGGCTTTACGTAGTACGTAATTTCATCAAAATCTAGATCAGCAAGGTTTCCGCCCCATTGAGGCATTGGCATGCTGTAGAAATGTTCAAGCGATTTCAAGCGGAAGTCAAGCATCCACTGTGGTTCATCCTTCATGCGAGAAATTTCTTTTACAATTTCAGGAGTTAATCCACGCTCTGAACGGAAGATCGAAACGTCTTTATCACTAAAACCATATTGGTATTCGCCAACTTCAGGCATTTTTTTAGCCATTTTATTTCCCTCCTTGACATTACACATGTCAGTGTTTGGCTGATGTTCTCTTTCCATCATTCTAGTATGAAAAAGAAGCGGTGACAACACCTGGAAGCGGGTTAAGCTTCATCCTGTTCCTTGAAACCCTTCTCCATTGCCTTCCAGGAGAGTGTTGCACATTTAATACGAGCAGGAAACTTCGAAACGCCTTGAAGTGCTTCAATGTCGCCTAGATCGAAATCTTCTTCTTCATATTCTTTCCCCTGCATCATATCAGAGAAAATACCGGATAGCTTCAAGGCCTGATCAACTTCAAGTCCTTTAACTGACTGTGTCATCATCGACGCTGATGCCAGGCTTATAGAGCAACCTTCTCCAATAAACTTCGCATCCGAAATCTTCCCATCATCTACTTTCAGCTGAAGCTGAATTGTATCTCCACATGTAGGGTTATTCATGTTTATTTTAAGGGCGCCTTCTTCAAGCTCCCCTTTATTTCTTGGATTTTTATAATGATCCATAATGACCTGTCGATACAACTGGTCTAGATTATTAAAAGACATTACCGAAAAACTCCTTTGCTTTTCGTAATCCGGCTACAAACGTATCCACGTCTTCTTCAGTATTGTATAAATAGAAGCTAGCACGCGCAGTAGCCGATACCTCTAGCCACTTCATTAGTGGCTGAGCACAATGGTGTCCAGCGCGGACAGCGATGCCTTCTGTGTCAAGTACGGTTGCCACATCATGTGGGTGAACGTCATCACTATTAAAAGTGACAACCCCAGCACGTTTTTCAGGTCCGTAAATGGATACGCCTTCGATAGTTGATAACTGCTGCATAGCATATTTAGCAAGATGAGTTTCATGCTGTTGGATGTTGTCCATGCCAATTTCATTTAAGAAATCAATCGCAGCTCCAAGACCAACCGCACCTGCAATGATTGGTGTGCCCCCTTCAAATTTCCAAGGGAGCTCTTTCCATGTCGAATCATACAGACCAACAAAATCGATCATTTCTCCACCGAATTCAAATGGCTCCATGTTTTCAAGGAGCTTTTTCTTCCCGTAGAGGACGCCTATCCCAGTAGGTCCGCACATTTTATGACCAGAAAATGCAAAGAAATCGCAGTCAAGATCCTGAACATCAATCTTCATATGAGGGGTGCTTTGAGCCCCATCAACAACCATAACAGCGCCATTTCGGTGCGCAATCGCGGCAATTTCTTTAATCGGGTTAATTGCCCCAAGCACATTCGAAACTTGCATAACAGAAACAATTTTTGTGTTTGCTGTTACCGTTTTCTCAACGTCTTCCAGCGCAATTGTTCCGTCTGGTTGAAGAGGAATATATTTTAGAGTGGCTCCAGTTGCTTTTACAACCTGTTGCCATGGAATAATGTTGCTGTGATGCTCCATCGGTGTGATGACAACTTCATCACCTTCTTGAAGATTTGCACGTCCATAGCTTGAAGCGACCATATTAAGGGCTGTGGTTGTTCCGCGAGTAAAGATCACTTCTTCTGTTGAAGAAGCATGAATAAATTCACGAACCTTTTCACGTGCGCCTTCATAGGCATCTGTCGCATGTGTTCCAAGCGTATGAACACCACGGTGAACGTTTGAGTTAATTTCCTTGTAGTAACGCTCTACTGCGTCAATTACTTGAGTAGGTTTCTGAGACGTTGCTGCACTATCAAGGTAAACAAGAGGTTTCCCATTTACCTCTTGATGTAAAATGGGAAACTGCTTGCGAATGTCCTGGACATTCATCATTTAATTAACTTTCCCTTCAGTTACCTCAACCGCACGTTTACGAACACCTTCGATCGGAAGTTCGTTAATAACTGGAGCGAGGAAACCGTGGATGATCAAACGTTCAGCCTCTTGACGGGAAATCCCGCGACTTTGCAAGTAATAAAGCTGAATTGGATCAACTTTACCAACAGATGCAGCGTGGCCTGCCATAACATCATCTTCGTCAATAAGAAGGATCGGATTTGCATCCCCACGCGCTTTCTCATTCATCATTAGAACGCGCTGTGTTTGCTCACCGTTTGATTTCTTAGCACCGTGTTCAATCTTCGTAACACCGTTAAAGATGGCGCTAGCACTATCTTTTTGGACACCGTGCACAAGAAGAACACCCTCAGAGTTTTGACCGTGATGGAAAATCTGATTAGTGAAGTTCTGACTCTGGCTTCCACGACCGATTGTTACAGTCTTAGAATCAGCATAAGAACCATCACCAATAAGGTGCGTTGTATTTGTAGAAACCGTGTTTCCATCGTTCATTTGAGCAAGAGCCCAATCAACTTTACCGTCTCGTGCCACATTTGCACGGCGATTTACGTAAGTAGTGACACCTTTTGCAAGGTTATCAACAGAACCAAACGTAACGCGAGCATTCTGTCCTACATGAACTTCAGCAATAATGTTCGCAACGGATTCAACATCGTGACCATAAGATAAGAAGTTCTCAACATATGTCACAGAGCTATTATCCTCTGCTACGATAATCACGTGGTTGAATATCCCAGCTTCAGGGTCTTCTTGCCAATTTAGTGCTTGGATTGGCACTTCAACTTCTACATTGCGAGGTACATATAAGAAAGTACCGCTATTAAGAAGTGCTGCATGAACGGCAGTTAAACGGTTCTCATCAACCTTCATAACGTCTTTCATGAAATACTTCTCAACTAGATCACCATGATTTTGAAGAGCTGTTTGAATATCTGTGAAAATCACACCTTGTTCTTTCAGCTCATTCGATAGCTGATTGAAAACAGGTGTAGAGTTACGGTGCACAAGAAGATTTCCTGACTGTTGATCTTTAGCAACAAGATCGCGCACATCTTCAGGAAGATCATCAAGTGATGAAATCGCTTCTCCGACTACATCGTGTTTAAATGAAGTGAAATTCCACTTATCGATTTTTGTTTTATCAGGTCTTGGCATTGGAAGACTTTCTGACTTCTCTAAAGCCTTTAAACGAAGAGAGGCCATCCATTGCGGCTCCTCACGCTTTTCTGAATAAGATTTAATGTATTCTTGATCGAATGCAATTTTCGTATCCACTGACATTGTCATCCTCCTTACTGCTTACGCTTCTTGACCAACTGTTTCGTCTTTAATTCCAAGTTCTTCTTTAATCCACTCATAACCTTCTTCTTCAAGACGCTGTGCTAGTTCCGCGCCGCCTGATTTCACAATGCGACCTTGCATCATAACGTGTACTTTATCAGGAGTAATATAATTCAATAGACGCTGATAGTGAGTAATGATCAAGCAACCGAAGCTTTCATTGCGCATAGCATTAACACCTTTAGAAACAACTTTAAGCGCATCGATATCTAGACCGGAGTCAATTTCATCCAGAACAGCGATTTTTGGTTCAAGCATCATAAGCTGAAGAATTTCGTTACGTTTCTTTTCACCACCAGAGAAACCTTCGTTAAGGTAACGCTGTGCAAATTCTTCACCCATATCAAGTTCAGCCATTTTACCGTCTAGCTTTTTGATGAATTTCATTAGAGAAATTTCATCGCCTTCTTCACGACGAGCATTAATTGCAGAACGAAGGAAATCAGCGTTTGTTACGCCGCTTACTTCACTTGGATATTGCATTGCAAGGAAGAGTCCAGCTTTTGCACGCTCATCAACTTCCATTTCAAGTACATCTTCATTATCAAGGAAGACACTGCCTTCAGTGATTTCGTATTTCGGATGGCCCATAATTGCTGAAGCAAGGGTAGATTTCCCTGTACCGTTCGGCCCCATTACTGCGTGAATTTCTCCACCATTTATTTCAAGGTTCAATCCTTTGATAATCTCTTTTCCCTCAATGGAAACATGAAGATTCTCAATCTTTAGAGTTGATGCTGCCATTTGTGAATACCTCCAATAACGTTTATACTATTCCTTCCTTATTGTAGTACCTATAAGGTGTATGTCAAGGAATGTGTGCTGAGTCATTCTCAATCTATTTTCATTCTTATTTTATAACAAATCCAAACTAATATCAAGGAACGCAAGACTCATACTTTCTAGCGTTAGCCAAGGTATAGCTTGCTATTCAAATTGAGAATGAATCGTTTATATTTTCGTTGCATACCTTTCTAAGCCTACCATTTAATCACCACAGCTACAACGAAATACACGTGATTATCTTCATACAAAAAAACCAGTCGTAAGACTGGTTTTTCGTATATCATAGTTATTTTGGATGCTGATTCATCTAGATAGTTTACGGTCGAATTCACTAACCATTTTGAGACTCCGACGGTGATCCAGCTCACGCTCTCGCTCGACTTGCATTCGCTTGTTGAAATTACGACTATACTCCGCATAGCCAACTCCGTGAGACTGGTACATCGCCTTTTCCATTTCAGGTGTGTGGTTTAACCGCATGGGGCTAATAATGAATCAATCCTTTCAATATCGTTTTACTTACAAAATTACTTTACCACGTTACATTAGTAGCTACAAACAGCATTTTAAGGGCTGAGGGGGTTTCCGGAGTGGTGAAAGAAGTTCTGAATAGTTAAAAAACATCCATTCTTACTTTTCCTCCCATATCCACCCTATTTCAGTCCTTCGACACAATACACTATTTAAATAGTAGAAACACGAATTCATTAATGCTTCGGTTGGTTCAAATCTTTCATACATTCCTGAACGAGAGTAACGGCCTGGCTCATCGCTGCGCCACCACCAAATGCAGCTGTCACTCCTACCGTTTCAAGTATTTCTTGTTCAGAACATCCTTGATCAAGACAACCTTTCGTATGGTAGATAATGCAATATTCATCTTGTGAAAAAATAGATATTCCGAGCGCAATCATTTGTTTCTCCTTTTGACTCACTTCCCCATCTTTAAAACACGCTTCAGTAAATGCCGAATACTTCTTAGCTAACTGCGGCATCTTCTCTGTAAACATTCCTAATCCTTCTTTATAATCATGTAGCGCCGCTTCTGCAAAGTTGTTAAATTCCTGTTCCTGTTTCAAGACACAGGCCTCCTTTATTCAATATCATCCTTACTAGTATGAGAATTGGGTAACAAAGCTATCCATCATTTTCTTTAAATTGTTTTTGGATGAGTGCGTTTACATGTGATGTATGTCACACTAATAAGTAAACGGATACGTTATGATGCTTATGAAGACAATATCTACTAGCAGAGGTGAAGATGATGTATGAAGGAAAAACAACGCGCGTAGCATTAATTGGCACTGGATTTGTAGGGACAAGCTATGCCTTCTCGTTATTGAATCAAGAACTAGTAAACGAACTTGTACTAATCGACGTAAATAAAGAAAAAGCGGAAGGGGAAGCAAGAGACTTAAATCACGGCCTTCCTTTTGGCGCTCCAATGAAGATTTGGGCTGGCGACTATCCCGATTGCAAAGGCGCAGATATTGTCGTGATCGCAGCGGGCGCAAATCAGGCACCAGGTGAAACACGCTTAGACCTTATTGATAAAAACACTGCGATCTTTAAAACAATCGTTTCAAGCGTTATGGAAAGTGGATTTGATGGTATTTTTATCGTTGCAACGAATCCTGTAGATGTGCTTACTTATGCGACTTGGAAGTTCTCAGGCTTGCCTAAAGAACGGGTTATCGGCTCAGGTACGATTCTCGATACGGCTCGATTCCGTTATTTACTGAGCGACTATTTTAATGTAGATTCTAGAAATGTACATGGCTATATTCTCGGGGAACATGGTGATACTGAACTTCCTGTCTGGAGTCATGCTACAATCGGTAGTCGACCAATCATGTCTCTTATTAAAGATAAACCAGAGGCTAAAGAAGATCTTGATGCGCTTTTCGTCAATGTTCGCGATGCGGCTTATCATATCATTAATCGTAAGGGAGCAACATACTACGGTATCGCAATGGGCCTCGTACGGTTAACAAGAGCAATTATTCGAAATGAAAACTCTATTCTTACCATCTCTACGTTACTTGAAGGCGAATATGGTTTAGATGATTTGTATATTGGCGTACCCGCGATTGTAAATAACAACGGCATTCGTGAAATTATTGAACTTGACCTTGATCAAACCGAGCTAGACCAATTGCACCATTCTGCAAAAACGTTAAAAGAAGCGATGAAGCCAGTTTTCCAACATTAAAATAATTAAAAAAAGGTCCTCCGTCGTTTTGGCGGAGAACCTTTTTTTCTTTCTTATTCGTCTACTGGTACAACAGCGCCATCGTATTCTTCTTCAATAAAACTCTGAATTTCATCAGAATGAAGAACTTCTACTAACGCCTTGATCGCTTCATTGTCTTCGTCACCTTTGTTTACTGTAATCACATTCACATATGGTGAGTCTGAATCTTCAAGTGCGATGGCATCTTCTTGAGGATTAAGTCCTGCATCAATCGCATAGTTTGTATTGATCATCACTGCATCACCTTCACCTTGCTGGTAAATCTGCGGAAGCAGTGAAGCCTCAACATCTGTTTTGAAATCAATATTCTTAGGGTTTTCAGCAATATCTTCAACCGTTGCATCTGAAGCCTTTACGCCTTCTTTTAATGTGATAAGACCCTGTGCTTCAAGTAATGAGAGCATACGTCCATGGTCAGAAACAGAGTTACTCATTATGATCTGAGCACCATCAGGAAACTCATCTAAGCTCTTGTAATCCTGAGAGTAAACACCGATTGGCTCGATATGAATGCCTCCAGCATTCACGAAGTCATAATTATCGTTTTCTTCCATTTGCAAGTCCATATAAGGAATTGTTTGGAAATAGTTTGCATCTAATTCACCATTTGCAAGCGTCTTATTAGGTAGAATATAATCCTGGAATGTTTTAATTTCAAGCTCTATTCCTTTTTCCTCTAACATCGGCTTAGCTTCTTCAAGAATTTCAGCATGGGGGATGTTTGAGGCACCTACTACGATTTTCTTCGAATCTTCACCGTCACCAGAACCTTCGCTGCTTCCGCCATTATTCCCACACGCAGCAAGCACTGCAAGAGCAAGAACTACGATTAGCGATAAAAACTTTTTCATCATAATCTCTCCTTTTCTCCTCATTATCTTTTGTCTATTACTCGTGTTGCAATGTCTCCACAAACCTGAAGAATCGCAACAATTACTAATATCAATACTGTTGCAACAAGTGTCACATCAGGATTATTCCTTTGGAAACCTTCAAGATAAGCTAGGTTTCCGAGACCCCCTGCGCCTACAACACCAGCCATAGCGGTGTAGCTTACAAGAGCTATCGCCGTCACAGTAATCCCTGAAATAAGGGCTGGCATTGCTTCTGGTAGAAGCACTTTAAAAATAATCGAACCATTGGATGCTCCCATTGACTGAGAAGCTTCAATGACCCCTTTATCTACTTCACGTAAAGCAATTTCAACCATCCTCGCATAAAATGGCGCTGCTCCTGCAATAAGGGCTGGAAGGGCAGCATTAGCACCTAGCATCGTCCCTATAATGTAAACCGAAAGAGGGATCAGCAAGATAATCAAAATGATAAATGGTATGGAGCGAAATAAGTTCACGACTCCGGCAATAATACTATTCACAAATTTGTTTTCCCATATGTTCCCTCTACCTGTTAGAAACAACAATAAACCAAGGAGGATTCCGAGAATAAACGTTGCCAGAACCGAAATTGCCGTCATGTACGCTGTTTGTAGAGTGGCTTCCCACATAGATTCCCACCTGACGTTAGGAAATAACGATTCAGTCATTCGTAATCACCTCCGCTTTAACACCTTGGGCCTGCACATAATTCAAGGCCTTTTCTACCACAACTGGTTCCCCTTTAAGGAACACAGAAAGTTTTCCATAAGGACCATCCTGTGTATGAGAAATCTTCCCTTGAATAATGTTGACTTCCACATCAAATTCACGAATCAACTCTGTCACAAGTGGTGAACCTGTTTTTCCTTTCACAAAGGTAAACTGAACAAGTTCTCCATCCTGACTCGTTGCCAGATGTGCAATCGATTCCTTCATTTCTTCAGGCTCGCTTAGCTGATTAACAAAGTCTTTCGTAATCTCTTCCTGTGGATGGTGGAAAACTTCAAGGACAGAACCATTCTCCACTACTCGTCCATTCTCCATAACGGCTACACGATGGCAAATTTTGCGTATGACGTGCATTTCATGCGTGATGAGGACAATCGTTAGGCCAAGTTTCTGATTAATTTCAGTCAGAAGTTCTAGAATGCTATCCGTCGTTTTAGGATCTAAAGCAGAAGTAGCTTCATCACAAAGCAAAACCTTTGGATTGTTAGCAAGTGCTCTCGCAATACCCACTCGCTGCTTTTGTCCACCACTTAGCTGTGAAGGATAAGCTCCTTCCCTACCTTCGAGTCCAACAAGGTTAATTAATTCATCAACACGCTTCATTCTCTTTTCTTTCGGAACACCTGATATTTCAAGAGGAAAGGCGATGTTATCACGTACCGTTCTTGACCAGAGAATATTAAAATGCTGGAAAATCATACCGATTTCCTGTCTTGCTGCACGAAGATCTTTCCCATTAAGAGAAGATAGATTATTACCAGCTACTGTGACTGTCCCATCAGTAGGTCTCTCAAGAAGGTTAAGCATTCGAATTAGCGTACTTTTCCCAGCACCACTGTAGCCAATAACACCAAATATTTCGCCTTTTTTGACTTCAAGGTTAACATCCTTAACGGCTTCCACCTTCCCGGATTTCGAAAAGAAGGTCTTATTAATGCCTTTAAGCTCAATCACATGTCTCACATCCTTTATGCATTTGCATGATCAGCTACCTGAAAAAGGACTTCAGTCCCATGCCTTTGTTCTTTATTTCTGTGCACTTAGAAGCCTAATTCGCTTATCACTTTGTATAGTAAAGTAAAAAAATGCCCTTCTGCTTTGAGCAGAAAGGCATTTGATAAATCGATGTCTTCCTCTCATTTCTCAAAGCAATCGCTTTGCAGGAATTGGCACCTTTTCAAACGAGTCGTTTGACGGTTGCCGGGCTTCATAGGGCCAGTCCCTCCACCTCTCTGAATAAGAGATATATAGTTGTTATTACTTTACTGTGGTTAAGTGCTAAATGAATTCTAGCATGGTACTTTATGAGTGTCAATTACTGAGCAAAAAGTCGGAATAATCTAAAATATATACTTTGAATCCCATTAGAAAACCATCAGCTTATTCGCCTGATGGTTTTCGCTCGTTGAGAAAGTTGTTTATAAAGGGATATTTTCGCAAGATCCGCATTCCCTCCACTAACAACAACACCAATTCTCTTACCTTCTAAACGATTTGACTTGCATAAGACAGCAGCTATCGATGCAGCACCCGCACCTTCTACAAGCGTTTTGTGTCTCTCAAGCATAAAGACAATCGCTGCAGCAATTTCTTCTTCTGACACGGTTAGCATATCATCAACAAGCTCTTCAATAATTGGAAAAGTTAATTTTCCAGCTTCTTTCACAGAAATACCGTCTGCAATCGATTTGACAGATTGAAGGACAAGAGGACCAGTACCTTTAAATCGATTCCATGTCGCAGATGCTTCAGAAGCCTGGACTCCGATGATTTTCACGTGAGGAAAGAACGACTTAATCGCCATCGCCATTCCAGCTAACAATCCTCCACCTCCAACAGGTACGAGAATCGTATCTAAGTCAGGACATTGTTGCATCATTTCGAGTGCAACCGTTCCCTGTCCTGCCATTACTTCAGGATCATCGAAAGCATGAACGAATGTGGCCCCTTTCTCAACACGCTCACGATCCGCTCCACTAAACGCTTCGTTATACGATTCTCCTTCAAGAACAACCTCTGCTCCATAAGATCGCGTCGCATCAATTTTGCTTGTCGGTGTATGGACGGGCATATAAATCTTAGCTTTAATTCCACGCTCTCTAGCAGAAAGCGCCACTCCCTGAGCATGGTTTCCAGCCGATGCAGCAACAATCCCTCGCGCTGCCTCAATATCCGTTAGCGACGCAACTTTGTTATAGGCACCTCGAAGTTTGAAGGAACCCGTTCGTTGAAGGTTTTCCATCTTCATGAAGACATCTTTATTTGTATAATCATTAAGCGTTGTCGACTGCTGAAGCGGGGTCCTGTGGACGGCTTCCAGCAAATTCTCCATTGCTTTTACGACATGAACGTTATATTTCTCCTGGTAATTCCCAACGTCATTCACTCTCCTACAAGTTGTTTTTCTTCATATAATTTAATTTTATCTTCGAGAGATAAAGTTCGAGATACTTCATCCCATCCATTTAACAGCATTTCTTTCCAATAAGGATCGATCTCGAACGACGCATTTAGTCCTTCTCCATCAATTACTTGCTGTTTACTTAGGTCTACGCTAAGTTCGTATCCATCCTTTGCTTTTTGAAAAAGCTCCGAGATCGTTTCTTGATCAAGAGCGATAGGAAGTATACCGTTTTTTACACAGTTGTTATAAAAGATATCAGCAAAGCTTGTCGCAATGACAATTCGAAAACCATAATCTAGAAGGGCCCATGGAGCATGTTCTCTTGATGAACCACACCCAAAGTTTTTACCCGACACTAGAATAGAAGCATGCTGGTATTGTTGTTCGTTCAAATTAAAATCTTCACGCGGTTGACCATCATCATCAAACCGCCAATTGTAAAAAAGAAACTGACCAAAGCCTTGCCGTTCAATTCTCTTTAAAAATTGCTTCGGAATAATTTGATCTGTATCTACGTTAACCTGCTCAAGGGGATAAACGATCCCTTTGTATTTATTAATCGGTTCCAGGACGTCTCACTCCTTTTACACTACAAGAGGTTTTATTTTTCTAGCGTCTGTAAATCGGCCTTCAATGGCAGCAACTGCAGCCATTGCTGGGCTGACAAGATGTGTTCTAGCGCCATTCCCCTGACGCCCTTCAAAATTACGGTTAGATGTAGACGCGCAGCGCTCGCCTGGTGGAACAATGTCATCATTCATCGCAAGACACATGCTACATCCTGCTTCTCGCCACTCAAACCCAGCTTCTTTAAAGATCGTATCTAACCCTTCTGCTTCAGCTGCATCCTTCACTGATTTAGATCCAGGTACTACGAGAGCTGTCACACCTTCATGAACTTTTCGACCACGAACAATATCAGCAGCTGAGCGCAGATCACTTAATCGTGAATTCGTACACGATCCGATGAAAACATATTGAATATCTATATTCTGAATAGGTGTTCCCGGTTTAAGATCCATATAGGCAAGTGCTTGCTTAATTGCTTTTTGGTCACCTGGATCTGCATAATCCTCAGGGAAAGGAACGCGAGCATAAACAGAAGATCCCATTGAAGGATTCGTCCCCCATGTTACTTGTGGCTCGATTTCGTCAGCTCCAATTTCGAGCACTTCATCATACGTTGCCCCTGGATCAGATGCGAGCTCTTTCCACTCAACAACGGCTCGATCGAAATCTTCTGGAACATGTCTTTTTCCTTTTAAATAGGAAAAGGTCGTCTCATCTGGGCTAATAAGCCCTGCTTTTGCGCCAGCTTCAATCGACATGTTACAAACAGTCATACGTTCCTCCATTGTCATATTTCGAATCGCTTCGCCTGTGTACTCCACAACCGCGCCAGTACCTGCATTAACACCAAATTTAGCAATAACAGCAAGAATTAAATCTTTAGCGGTCACCCCAGAACCAAGGCGTCCGTTCACACGTATTTCAATTGTTTTGGGTCTTGATTGCCATAGCGTTTGAGTAGAAAGAACATGCTCTACTTCACTCGTTCCAATCCCAAAGGCAAGGGCACCAAACGCCCCATGTGTTGAGGTATGACTGTCACCACAAACGATCGTTTTTCCTGGCTGCGTTAAGCCTAGCTCAGGACCAATGACGTGAACAATCCCTTGATCTGGATGATTAATATCGGCGATTTCCACTCCAAATTCATGACAGTTCTCTTCAAGCTTCTCCATTTGAACTTTTGATACAGGGTCATTAATAATATGACGTGCAATGGTTGGAACGTTATGGTCCATAGTAGCAAAGGTTAAATCTGGTCTTCTTACACTTCTATTATTCATCCGCAGACCCTCAAATGCCTGCGGAGAAGTTACTTCATGAACAAGATGCAAGTCTATATATAGGAGATCCGGGCTACCTTCTTCTTCATGCACAACGTGTTTATCCCAAATCTTTTCAATAATCGTTTTCGGCTCCACACCCATCCTCCTCTTACCTGTTTGTCATTAAGCGTATGCTTCCATGATGCCTGCTGTGGCATCCGCTTCTTCTAATTGATAAATCACTTTCTTGATCATAGCGTCTGTCCCAAGTGCTTTCGGCGAGCCATTTGCAAGATCATTCGTATAATATCCGGCATCAAGTACTTCTTTCACAGCCTTTTCGATTGACTCCGCTTCTTCATTCATATCGAATGAATACTTCAGCATCATTGCACTTGATAAAATCATCGCCAGTGGATTCGCAAGATTTTTCCCTGCGATGTCTGGCGCTGAACCGTGTACTGGTTCATACATTCCAAAACCGTCGCTACGAAGACTTGCGGAAGGCAACATTCCAAGTGATCCTGTGATCATCGAGGCTTCATCGCTCAAAATATCTCCAAATAGATTCTCCGTTACAATAACATCAAAGTGAGCCGGGTTTTGAACCAGTTTCATTGCTGCCGCATCGACAAGCATATGCTCCACTTCTACTTCAGGATAATTCTTCGCTTTTTCTTCAACGATTTCTCTCCACATTCGGCTTGATTCTAGAACGTTCGCTTTATCTACGCTCGTTAATTTCTTGTTTCGCTTACTTGCAGCTTCAAATCCCTGATCCACAATACGTTCGATTTCTTCTCTTGTGTAATGAAGCGTATCAACAACTTCTTTCCCATTTTGACGACGCTCACTCGGAGTACCGAAGTACAAACCACCCGTTAATTCGCGAACAATTAACATATCCACACCTTTAATCCGATCCGGTTTAAGTGGAGATGCATCTAATAGACTTTCAAATGCCGTCACAGGACGAAGGTTCGCAAACAAGCCTAGTTCTTTTCGAATACCAAGAAGACCTCGTTCAGGACGAAGATGGCCAGGAAGAGTTTCCCACTTAGGACCACCGACAGCACCTAGTAGAACAGCATCGCTTTCCCTACAGATGCGCAGTGTTTCATCTGGTAGTGGCGAGCCATCCTCATCAATAGCAGCCCCTCCAATTCTTCCCTGTTGAAATTCAAACGTATGGCCAAATCGATCTGCCACGGCATTTAGAACTTTCATCGTTCCTTCCATTACTTCTTTACCAATTCCATCACCGGGTAATACCGCAACTTTTCTCTTCATCCTTCTAACCTCCCTGTTAGACGTGCGCTTTTTTATTAACTTGATAGCTTTCACGAGCAAGAACGCGATTCACTGCATTCAAGTAAGCAATAGCGGAAGATTCAAGAACATCCTGCGCTGTGCCGCGACCATTCGACTCAACCCCGTTATACATGACTCGCACATGAACTTCAGCAAGAGCATCTCTTCCACCACCGACGGAATTAATTCGATAGTCCTGAAGCTGAAGTGTGCCAGGAATCATTGCTTCAAGCGTGTTATAGATCGCTTCTACACTACCCGATCCTGTTCCAGCTTGTTGAATCATGGTTCCATCAGGCTTCTCAATTGAAATAGTAGCCGTCGGAATGTTTGCAGTTCCATACTGTACTTGAATACTATGAATCTCATATTTATCAACAAATTCATCTGTTTGAATATCAGTTAACAATGCGAAAAGGTCATCTTCCGTAACCTGCTTCTTCTTATCAGCAAGATCTTTAAAGTCTGCAAATGCCTCATTAATCTTCGCTTCGTCAAGTTCAAAGCCTAAATCCTTCACTTTATCTCTGAAGGCGTGACGGCCAGAGTGTTTTCCAAGAACAAGACTATTCGACTGAACACCGATAAGCTGTGGACTAATAATTTCATAGGTTGTTTTTTCTTTTAATACTCCATCCTGGTGAATGCCTGATTCATGAGCAAAAGCATTCGCCCCAACAACTGCTTTATTACCAGGAACCGCCATGCCAGTAAGCTTGCTGACAAGGTTGCTTGTTCGTTTAATTTCATCAAGCTTCAATCCTGTTTCTGCTTGGTAGAAATCATTGCGAATTCGAAGCGCAACGGCAACTTCCTCAATTGCTGCGTTACCAGCGCGTTCTCCAATACCATTAATCGTTCCTTCTATTTGAGTCGCGCCACATTCAATCGCAGCTAGGGAATTCGCTACCGCCATCCCTAGGTCATTATGGCAATGGGCAGAAAGATCAACGCCCTCAATATTCGGAACATTGTTTCGCAAATAAGTGAACAGTTCTCCGTATTCCTGTGGACTTCTGTATCCAACTGTATCTGGAATATTAATGACAGATGCTCCTGCATCAATCACTTCTTTAATAATCTTTGCAAGAAAGGAGCGGTCGGAGCGGCAAGCATCTTCTGCTGACCACTGCACTTTCGGGAAAAATTTCTTGGCATACTTCACTGCTTCAACTGCTGTTTCAACTACTTCATCAGGCGTCTTCTTTAGCTTGTGAGTCATATGAATGGGAGACGTTGCAAGAAAAACATGAAGTCTTGGATCAGCGCCACCTTTTAAAGCATCCCATGCTGCATCAATGTCTTTCATATTCGCTCTCGCAAGACCAGTAACGGATACATCCCTTACAGTATCAGCAATGTTCTTCACACCCTGGAAGTCACCTTTGGAAGCAGCAGGAAAGCCTGCTTCCATAATGTCGACTCCAAGTCTCTCAAGCTGCTTCGCGATTTCCAGCTTCTCTAATGCATTCAGATTGACTCCGGCTGACTGTTCTCCGTCACGAAGCGTTGTATCGAATACATTAATCTTTCGCACTGGCAACCACTTCCTTCTTTGATTTTGGTTTCACGAATGGCATCATCGCACGAAGCTCTTTTCCTACTTGCTCGATTGGATGATTCTTCTCTTTCTCGTTGATCGCGTGGAATTCTGGACGATTTAGTTTATTTTCTAGGATCCAGCCCTTCGCAAATTTACCTGTTTGGATATCTTCAAGAATATCTTTCATACGCGCTTTTGTATCAGCATCAACAACACGTGGTCCAGATACGAAGTCCCCCCACTGAGCTGTGTCAGAGATCGAATAACGCATACCAGCAATACCATCTTCATACATCAAGTCAACAATAAGCTTTAGCTCGTGCAAACATTCGAAGTAAGCGACTTCTGGTTGATATCCCGCTTCCGTGAGCGTTTCAAATCCAGCTTTTACTAGTGAGGATAATCCGCCACATAGGACCGCCTGTTCACCAAAAAGATCTGTTTCAGTTTCTTCTTTGAAGGATGTTTCAAGTACCCCAGCACGAGCACCGCCGATTCCTTTTGCATAAGCTAGTGCAAGCTCTTTTGCGTTACCAGATACGTCCTGATAAACACCGAATAGTGCTGGAACCCCTGCACCATCTTCAAATGTTCTTCTTACAAGGTGTCCAGGTCCTTTTGGAGCAACAAGGAAAACATCCACATCTGATGGGGGTACAACTTGATTGAAGTGAACGTTAAACCCGTGAGCAAAGACTAGCGCATTTCCAGCACGAAGACCTGGTTCGATTTCCTCTTTGTACACTTCAGGCTGATACTCATCTGGAAGAAGAATCATGATAACATCTGCTTCATCACTTGCTTCCTTTACTGTTTTTACATCAAAACCATCTTCCTCTGCTTGATTCCATGAACGCCCTTTACGTAAGCCGACTGTTACATCAAAACCACTCTCGCGAAGATTTAGTGCATGCGCATGACCTTGAGATCCGTAACCAACTACTGCGATTTTCTTTCCTTTTAGCATTCCCTCGTTGATATCACCGTTATAGTATACTTTTGCCATTTTCATTCATCCCTTCATATTTAGGTTTATTAGTTAATTTAAAATGGAATACTGCTTCAAATCTGTTACTGACTTTTGACTTCCTCTTGGGAAAGCCGTTATACCTGTTCGAACCATTTCCTTAATGCCATATGGCCTAAGAAGGTCTAGAATCGCTTCAATTTTGTCGGAGTTACCCGTTACTTGTACGGTAATGCTCTCTCGACTGACATCGATGATAGAAGCCCTAAACGGCTCAATAATTCCTGAAATCTCACTTCTAATTTGGGCGTTACTTATCACCTTAATTAACGCTAATTCTCGGACAACGATAGCTTGATCCGTTATATCAGTTACTTTCAAAACATCAATCTGCTTATTGAGCTGTTTGATCAGCTGCTCAATCTTCGCATCACCGTCGACATTAACGACAAAGGTCATTTTGGATACCCCTTCTGTCTCGGTATGACCAACCGTTATGCTTTCAATGTTAAATTGCCGCTTGGTCATCAACCCCGTAATGCGGTTTAGAACACCACTTTGGTTAATCACTGTTGCAGTTACGATTCGTTTCATGGTTTCACCCCAATCATCTGATGAAGCCCTTTACCAGGTGCAATCATTGGATATACATTTTCCTTTCCAGCTACTCTACAGTCGATCAAAACTGGATCTCGGTGAGAAAAGGCTTCTTCAAAAACAACTTTTGCTTCTTCTTCATTGGTTACTTTAAAAGATTGGATACCGTAAGCTTCACCAAGCTTCACAAAATCTGGCTGTACAGGTATAAGGGATTGAGAATAGCGTTCTTCATAAAAAGCTTCCTGCCACTGCCTCACCATTCCAAGCGTCTGATTGTTCATGATGACTACTTTCACAGGAAGGTTTAACTCTTGCAGAGTCGATAGCTCCTGTAATGTCATCTGAAATCCCCCGTCTCCTGTAAGAGCCACAACCGTTTGTTCAGGGAATGCGAGCTGTGCTCCAATCGCGGAAGGGAAACCAAAGCCCATCGTGCCAAGTCCACCAGATGTTACCCATCGGTTGGCATCTGCAAATGCGTAGTACTGAGCCGCCCACATTTGATGTTGACCAACGTCCGTCGTAACAATAGCGTCTCCCTTCGTGTATTCATGCACGAGTTCAACTACTCGCTGTGGAAGAAATTCCGTTGAAGATGTTTTCTTCCAAAGTGGGAAATCTTCACTATTTTGAGTTAGCACCTTACGCCAATCCTCTGTATCTGGAACTGGTGAATCAATATCTAGAAGCTTCTTCAATGCCTCTCTTGCATCAGATACGATTGGAATCTGAGTAGGAACGTTTTTCCCAATTTCTGCAGGATCAACGTCGATGTGAGCAACCGTTGCATGAATGGCAAAATGGTCAAGGTTACCTGTTAATCGATCATCAAATCGTGCACCAATGCTAATTAACAAGTCACATTCATAAAGTGCCATATTCGCTGTGTACGTTCCGTGCATTCCTCCCATTCCAAGGAATAGAGGATGATTGCCAGGGTAGCTTCCTAAACCAAGTAATGTATTGATGACTGGAATGCGATGCTTCTCAGAAAAAGCGACGAGTTCTTTTCCTGCATTCGCGTGGAGAACACCAGCTCCAGCTAAAATCACCGGTTTCTTTGCTGCACCAACCGCATCCGCGAGCTTCTTGATCTGCAAAATGTTTGGCGAGAAAGTTGGCTGATAGCCGGGTAGATGAATAGTAGAATCATAGCCGGGTGAAATGGTTTTGTTCGCCACATCCTTAGGGATATCAACTAGAACTGGACCGGGACGTCCTGTTGTTGCAATATGGAACGCTTCTTTAATAATTCTTGGTAGATCCTGAACGTCACGCACCTGATAATTATGTTTTGTAATTGGTGCTGTAATTCCCATAATATCTGCTTCTTGAAAGGCATCTGTACCAATCACCGTACTTGCAACCTGCCCAGTGAAGATAACCAGTGGTAATGAATCCATCATGGCATCTGTAATCCCCGTTACGAGGTTTGTTGCTCCTGGACCTGATGTTGCAATAACTACACCAGGTTTCCCACTAACCCTCGCATATCCTTCAGCCGCATGAATGGAACCTTGTTCATGCTTTGAGAGAATGTGTTTAATTGGCGATCGATAAAGTGCATCATAGATCGGAAGAACTGCTCCTCCCGGATATCCGAAGAGAACTTCAACATTTTCTTTTTTTAAAGAGTCAATCAATACGTCTGCCCCGGTCATTTCCGCTGTTACCGCTTCGGCTTCTGGTTTAGCCTTCGCCCGCATATTCATACCCTCCAATGCTTTATTGTGTTGCACGCCTCCGTTCGATAACGGGTTTGCGTATTTCACTGTTTATTACTAATAAAAAAAAGCCTTCTCATCCCTACGCCGCTTTTTTTACGGTCCATAGGGGCGAAAAGACTTCACGGTACCACCCTACTTTGCGACAAAAAGATGCCGCCTCATGAGCAAACTGCTCGTTTTGATAACAAGTGTTTTTAGAACACTTGGCTGATCCTATGTTACTTGATTCAGATCAGCACTCGGAGGGGATGTCGATACAGGGGGTAATACCGGCTTCCACCACTACCGGCTCTCTGGTTAATACCAATTCCTGTTTCTTTTGCCTCGTCATCGATTATTGATATTTATTTTGTAAGAATTATCCTGCTTGAACGTCTCGTTTTGAAGGGTAAACACTGACACCATCGACAGTGACGATATCTCGAAATGCTCCAAGCAACTCGTTCGTCGTTTTACCCGGCTTTGCTTCACCAATTTCTCGACC
Organism: Anaerobacillus sp. QJM3NY_17; assembly: GCF_056173665.1. Lineage (NCBI taxonomy): Bacteria > Bacillati > Bacillota > Bacilli > Caryophanales > Bacillaceae > Anaerobacillus > Anaerobacillus sp. QJM3NY_17. The sequence goes on from NZ_CM149685.1 coordinate 3,436,333, forward strand.
ATCTACTTTTACGACCGCAATAACTTCAGCAGCTGTTCCAGTTAGGAACACTTCATCTGCAACATAGACATCATGACGTGTGAAAGTTTCTTCTCTCATGTCATATCCCTTTTGTCTTGCTAATTCCATAATGGCATTTCGCGTAATTCCTTCTAATGCACCAACATATCCAGGCGGTGTTTTGATCACATTGCCTTTTACGATGAATATATTATCAGCTGATCCTTCAGCGACATATCCCTGATCATTTAACATTAGAGCTTCGCTGACACCAGCTAAATTCGCTTCGATTTTTACAAGAATGTTATTTAAATAGTTGAGCGATTTAACCTTCGGACTTAAGACATCCGATCGGTTTCTTCTACTTGCTACCGTTACAATATCAATTCCTGTTTCATATAATCGCTTAGGGAACAAGGCTAGTGATTCTGCAATAACGATCACTTGAGGTTCCTTACATGTGAAAGGATCAAGTCCCAGGTTCCCAACTCCGCGTGATACAACAATGCGGATATAGGCATCCTGAAGGTTGTTTTTCTTCAGCGTTTCCACAATAATGGCGGTCATTTCCTCCATAGTGTGCGTTATTTTAAGCATAATTGAATGAGCTGAATCATAAAGCCGTTGTAAATGATGTTCTAATCGAAAGACATTTCCGTCATACATGCGAATTCCTTCGAATACCCCATCGCCATAGAGAAAACCATGATCGTATACAGATACTTTGGCATCTTCTTTCTTCACAAATTCTCCGTTAAGGTAGATCCACTGTTCACTCACCTTGTTCACTCCTTTCTGTTTGTTAAGTAGACGCAGTAAAGCGTTAGTGTTTAATGATAGGACCAACGTAATCCGGGGTCCTAATTGTGTGTTTGAGTTATTTGAATACTTTGTTTAATTGAGGATTATATTACGCCGGTTTGGACTTAAGGTCAACACCTAAAATATAAGTTTTTTGATAATTTCGATATATCAATCTATTTGGAAACGCTTACAACGTTGGTATGCGTGAGATTTAATCACACGAAAAATTTTTAATTATAAATTCAATAAAACGCTTACAGTTTTAGTTGTTTTATGACAAGGAAATTTAAAAGAAAGATCTGGATCCATCTGTACCTTTTCTTGGCCAAGCCCTCTCCTGATCTTTAAACCATTCCCAAAAAATTTTAAATATATCTTATATACTTTACACCTGCCAACGCCATACGCAGTGCTATCTTCTGTGAGAATTCCTATACTGAGCTATAACTCATTCAAGTATAAACCTGGATTGTTCTAATTATTTTATCCAATTTGATACGAATTGAATGAAACAACAAACCTATCTCAATGAGTAGCATCATAGCGAAGCTCTCGTTTTTATGAAAAAGCATAGTAGAAAAAATCACGACTCGATTTACTTATTGAAAAGAAAAAGATTAAACTAGGAACGACCAAACGGCTTAGTCCTCTTTCGTAATTGACCATTGCATCACCAAAAAGGTAAGCTTTCTTTCTGTATGTTTATTTACAGTTGTCATGTGTATATATGATGAGCTTTGAAGACTAGCCATCTTAGTCTCTCATTCAACATTAGACTTAATGAAGTAAAAAACTGCTAAACTAAAAAAAGCTCTCTTCAAATGGAAGAGAGCTTTAGTGCTGAATTATACGTTAGCTTCAACTTTTGCTTTTGCAATGGCCTGATCCAGGTCAGCAATTAAATCATCAATATGTTCAATTCCAACAGATAAACGAATGAGGTCATCTCGCACACCGGAAGCTGTTAGCTCTTCCGCACTTAGCTGCTGGTGGGTCGTGCTAGCAGGATGAATAATTAAACTTTTCGCGTCTCCCACGTTCGCTACATGAGACCAAAGTTCAACTGAATTAATGATTCCTGCTCCGGTTTCGCGTCCTCCCTTTATTCCGAATACGACGACAGCTCCAGCGCCTTTAGGTAGATACTTTGGCACCAATTGATTCGATACGTGATCCTCATCTTCAGGATAGCTCACCCACTCAACTGCCGGATGATCTTTTAAGTAAGAAACGATTTTTCGAGTATTTGCAATGTGCTCTTTCATACGAACATGGAGTGTTTCTACACCTAGGGCAATTTGAAAAGCGTTAAATGGACTAAGCGCAGCACCTGTATCTCTTAGGAGCTGGACCCTTGCTTTCACGATATACGCGGCTTCGGGTAGCGCTTCTGCGAATACTATGCCATGGTACGTGTGATCGGGTTCGGTGAAGCCCGGGAACTTAGGTGAATTCCAATCAAATTTACCACCATCGACAATAATCCCTCCCATTGTGGACCCGTTTCCGCCAAGCCATTTTGTGGCGGAATGAACGACGATATCTGCTCCATGCTCAATTGGTCTACAAAGATACGGAGTAGCAAATGTATTGTCTATAATAAGTGGGATTCCAGCTTCATGTGCAATATCTGCTACTTTTTCAATATCTAATACATGTAGACCCGGGTTGCCTATCGTTTCTGCAAAAATAGCTTTCGTATTTGGAGTAATGGCTGATTTAAATGATTCCAGATCTTCTGGATCAACAAAATTGGTCTTTATTCCGTATTTCGGAAGTGTAGCAGAAAAGAGGTTATACGTTCCACCGTATAAAGTCGAAGCAGATACAATTTCGTCTCCGCTATTGGCTACATTTAGAATGGCAGTTGTAATGGCAGCCATACCACTTGCAAGAGCTAGTGCTCCAACACCACCTTCTAGTTGAGCAATACGTTCTTCAAGTGTACCGACTGTAGGGTTGCCGATGCGCGAATAGATAAACCCTTCTTCCTTTAAGGCAAATAAATCGGCTGCGTGATCAGTATTATTAAATCGATAAGCATTCGATTGATAAATCGGTAGAGCCCTTGCGCCTGTAGCTGGATCAGCTTGTAAACCTCCATGAATTCCAATTGTCTCCAAATTATATTTTTTCTCTGCCATTTCACTTCACTCCTTCGATATTTTTAGTTAATGTTACTTGTTCCTTTATAAGCGGTCCCCATTTATCAAACTCAACGAGAAATCCATCATGACCAAATTTCGTGTTGATTAAATAAAACGGAGAAGAATGAGCTTGAGCAAACAATTTTTCTAAATCTTCTGGAGGATAGATTAAATCCCCTTTAAATCCAATAGCAAGAATGCTCGCTTTAATGTTCTTGATGATGGATATAAGATTACCTCGCCCTTTACTAATATCATGTGTGTCCATTGCCCTTAATAAATACAAATAGCTATTTGCATCAAATCGGCTTACAAGCTTATTTCCTTGATAGTGTAAATAAGATTCCACTTCGTACTGTGCTTCTTTATGATTTTCTTCTGAAGTTTCGATCGCCGCTCGACCGAATTTTTTTTGAAACATTTCATCTGTCCGATAAGAAATCATACCGATCATTCTTGCAGTTGCAAGCCCCGATGTTGGCTGGTGATGAGGATCGTAGTATCCATCCTTCCAATCAGGATCGTTTGTAATAGCAAATCTAGAAATCGCGTTATAAGCTATTCCATACGTATTTAAGCTTGGAGTTACTGCAAGTGGAATCAGATGCTCCATTCCATCTGGGTAAAGGGCACCCCATTCAAGAACCTGCATTCCTCCAAGTGATCCACCAATCACAGCATGAAGGTGATCGATACCTAACACTTCAAGTGCCTTTTTCTGTGAGTGCACCATATCTCTCACTGAAACAAATGGGAAGTCCGCTTTATACTGTTCTCTGGTGACTGGATTAATCGATAGCGGTCCTGTAGAACCGTTACATCCTCCAAGAACGTTAAACGTTATAACTTGAAATTCGGAAGTATCGATATAGCCATCCTTTCCTATTAATCCTTTCCACCAGCCGGGCTCCGAATCACCAATTGTATATTGATTTCCTGTTAATGCATGACAGACAAGAATAACGGGAGCGTCTTCTGGTCCAACGCGTTCATAAGCGAGTTCTACTTCATGTAGCGTCTCGCCCGACTCAAGTGTGAACGATCCAATCAATACGTTCTGAGCTTCGTATCTCGTCTCACTTTCCAAACCCCTATCACCCCTTTCGAGCAATCCGTCTTTATTCATTAAGGCTATAATAATGAGCCATAAATCTAGAACCAATGCTATAAGAAAACGTCGCTTCAATATAAAAAAACCTCTCCGAAAGACAGAGAGGCTTGATTTATTCATCAGCTCCGCTTATCTTTCAGGATTTCTCCTGCAGGATTTGGCACCTTTTCAAACCACAATTGGTTTGACGGTTGCCGGGCTTCATAGGGCCAGTCCCTCCGCCTCTCTAGATAAGTAAGAATATTTTGTTTTTGTTTAATTGAGTTTATTTTAGCAAGGTGGCGCATTAGTGTCAAACACTTTTTCGGAATTATCATTCTTTTCATTTTTTTAAAGAATGTCTAAGTTAATCCAAATTATCGTGAAACAGAGCCTACAGTGTATTAAGTTTGATTAGAATCGAATTTTTGATAAAGTAGCCTTAGAATAATTTTGAAGAGGTGATTGATAGTGCAAGCGCCGTCCTTTGCGTTAGAAGAAGTACAAAGCGGAGAAATCATCAGCTTAACGGACTTCAGGGGGAAACCAGTTATGATTACATTCTGGGCTTCCTGGTGCCCCGATTGTATGAAAGATTTACCGATGAAAGAACAGTTCTACCAGCATGCAGATACTGATACATTAGCATTCTTAACAATTAACGTGACAGGTCGTGAACGGTCAGAAGAAGCCGGTAAAGATTTCACGATCAAAAACAATCTTCCTTTCCTCGTTTTACAAGACAGTGGACGAGAAACTTACGACAAATTTGGTTGTACAGGTGTCCCAACAACTGTATTGCTTAATCAAGATCATCAAATCGCACATGTGTTTGATGACAAATCATCATTTCTTGATATCGCAAAGGCATTGCCCGACATCATGACATCAAAATAAACACACCATAAAAAAAGCCAGAGGGATCCCTCTGGCTTAAAATAATGAAAATAAAATAAATAATAGCATGTTGCGTTATTTGTCTTTTTTATCTTTCTTGTCTTTCTTGTCTTTCTTGTCTTTATCCTGCTTTTCGTCTTTCTTTTTGTCCTTTTTATCCTCTTTTTCTTGAGCTTTTTCTATTTTTTTATCCGATTTTTCCTGAGATTTCTCTATTTTCTCGTTTACTTTTTCAGCTTTCTTTTTTTCTTTGTCTTGTTCTTTAGCTATTATAGAATTAGATTTGTCTTCGTTTTTCTCTATTTTATCTTTTTGCACTTTGTTGTTATCTTTAGAGTCTTCAGTTTGATCTGACGGGCTGGTTTCTTGTTCTGAAGGCGTGTCCTTTTGTTCTTTCTCCACCTTTTCAACCTTATCAGAAGAGCTTTGCTCAGGCTCCTGAAGAACTAAATCACTATCTTCTCGATTCTGATTAGGTACCGTCTTATCGTTCAACTGGACGACAGAATCTTCTAGCTCCAAAGAGCGATCTTTCGACTTTGATTCCACTGCGGTCATGCTTTCGGTCTCTAATTCATCCATGTTTTTGACAGACAAATTCCGTACATCCTCTATTGATAACGTAGCTCCCCGATCAACAGCAGCAAGATAAGTCATATATTTTCCTGGTGTTATCCCATTTTCTATAGCTTTTGCTCGAGTACTATAGTCAGTATCAAGTATGGTTGTAATAGCAACTGCTTGATTGACTAATGCTTCATTCTGTTCTATTCCTTGAATCGTATTCTCAAGCTGATCCTTAATCGCCTGATAACGCTCTTTCTTCTCTACATTTGAGGCGACAATAAGCAGTTTTCTATCTTCTGTTAGATACCCCTCTTTGTCGAGTTTCGAGACTAGGAGCCCTCCAAATTCGCTTAGAGGCATGTTCGTTACCTCTTGATCTAAGTTTAACCCTTCACCGTCCGAATTCCACGCTTGATATTGAACAACTTCAAGGTCGGAGTTGACTCCAACCTCAATACTTGGATTGATATCAAAGCTTACATAGGCCGCAACTGCGTCATTTTGTCTAACAGGAATCACACCTGTCACGATTACAACTAATAACAAAATTGCTGCCATACCGGCCAGGGTGGGCATAGAGGGGGTAAAATAACCTTTTTTCTTGTTTAATGGTTTTGGTGTAAGTTTAATTTCAGAGCCGATTGTTAACGTATGATTTCGCTTCAAATTGATCGTAGTAAACTCCCCATCGGGTGTTAATACAACCGCTTTACGTCCACGAATGTCCATTATGACCCCATTTTTCATCCCCTGGCCCCCTTAATTCAACTACTGTATATATGATTTCAGCGCATTAAATCCACCCAGATGAATTAACGCCACTGCTATTATATACTTTCGATTACGTTCAATCGTTTTTCGACTGCATGTAACGAGCGCTAGCAAATCTTTTATAGGGAGCTGCTTTTTTTCTAGCAAATAACTTGAAAGAATGTCATCTTGAGCAATCAATTGCGCAATCATCTTTGCATTTTCTCTTGCATCAATATGTTTAGGACAGTTTTTGCTCAGAACTTTAAACGTAATGCTAAATTTCTTCAACAATTGTTCGTATTCCTCAATTTCATACATTCTTACTTCACGCTGTCTGTCCATTTCGTATACATCAAGTGCAGCTTTCTGTTCTGCAAAACTATCTTCTAGTCGGCCTTCCTCATCAAGTTCCTCAGGCTCAAGATAAATATACTTATTTTGTCTTGCTTCTTTACGGATATGGTCGATGACTCTTCTTCTAATCACCATATCAGCAAAGGTTAAAAATCTACTTCCTTGTCCTTTTCGAAACTGATCCATCGCTTCGTTAAAAGCTGAAAGTCCGATACTGAACTCATCCATCGAATGATTGATATAACGATTACAAACTTTGGACGTGATTTTCTTAATAAACGGTTGGTAATCTTCTAATAGCTGGTTTCTTAATAACTGGTTTCCGTTTTGTATACTATCAATTTTATCTTCTAATGTAATATTATCTTTTTTATTTTCTTTATGATTTGCGAAATTTCCCATTGTGCTGATTGAAATGGTTGTCATGTTATACACCTCTCATCTTGCAGTCAATTTCTAATTGATTGCTTCTCGGGTTGGATTCTTAGATGTTTTTAGTTTGAGAATTCTAAATTAGTAATTAAAATAAAAATGCGTCACCATTCGTATCAAACATCGGAAAGGTGACTCTATTCAGTTATACCATTCAATCAGCATGAACGAAAATACAATTTTATGACAATGTTACTGTTTCTTTACTTCCTGTTATATTAATTTATCATTATTAATCTTGCTTAATTTTCAGCGAATTGCGTATTCATTCAAGCCCGTCTTGAAGCGATTTTCTAAAACCAGAAAATAACGATAAATTGGTCAAATTTCATCAAACGAATTTGTGTTCACTAAGAAATGCATCCACAGTTACGACTGATTCGAAGGCAAAAAGGGTGTTATTTCCGCCCTTCTCCCTAATAACTGTTAATGCAGGTACACTTTGTATTTTAAGTGTTTCCGCTACCCAAGGAAAATAATTTAAATTACATGAGTAGATATGTGATTCAACCCCTTTAGAGCTCGAAACAATTTGTAACATTCGCTCTGCAATTTTACACGTCTGACAAAAAGGCGTGTAAAAGAAAAAAACAGTGCCTTCCTTTTGTAAAAGTTCACTAACCATGGATTCATCGGTTATGTCTTGCATGTTAATACCCCATTCTATGTAAGAGCGAAAAGGAAGCTTCGTTAAGCTTCCTTTTCGCTCATTTCTTGATTATTGGACGGTCACTACTTTAAATTTCGCCGCCCTTAAAATCCTATTTAAATAATTTATAGGTGTTTCTGCTACTTCACGATGAAGCATTGTAATGTAGAGATGTTCGGCATGTGGAATTTCTTGTGTAAGCTGCCGTCTTAATTTCTCACCGGCATCATCAGCATCTACAAGAACATATACATCCTTCTCCTCAAGCTCTTCACTAAGTTCTTCTAACCTGTCAAAACTAATCGTTCCATAAGTGCAGATAATCTCCACTTGCTCATCTAACACTCTCATTAACTGTTCTTTATCTGTCTTTCCTTCTACAATAATTACTTTATCAGTCATGGCACAACGCTCCATTTCAAGCTGTCGTATCAATTCATTTACTATAGCATATGGTAGTTGAAGCATTTCGTTTCAAGGCATATGATTTAATTTATTCATTTTGAAGTGTTAGATACAACAGCTACTCATTGAGCCAGATGAATGACAGCTTTGTTAATCATTGTCTTGATCAGGATCGTCCTCTTCTAAATATGTTTCAGATGTTGAATTACCGTGTTCATTCTGAAGATCATCTACTGTGCGAAGGCGATCATCGACTCTATTGCCTGACGTTTCAAATGTAGCCTCATCATCCGGTCTATTGCTGTCTTTGGCCTCTTCCAATTGATCTTGTGCTTCTTTGGTACGTATTGCATAAGGAATGGCTTCAAGCCGTTCTTTATCAATTTCTTCACCAGTATCCACACATATTCCGTAATTACCTTCTCGAATACGATCAAGTGCTGTATTAATTAAGCTTAGTCGTTCTCTAGCTGCATCTTCTAGTGTAATATCTTTCTCGCGTTGATCCAATTCAGAAGCCATATCAGCAAAATGATTGTCGTACGATGTTAATTCTCCTGTTTCCTCAGATAGTGCGGCATTTTCATCTCGGTGACTTGCACCACCATCTAAAAGATCTTTCTTTTGATCTAATAATTGTTTTTTAAAATGCTGTAATTCTTGTTTCGACAAAGCCATAGTAATTCCCTCCATAGGTCATTTTCTTTTCCAGTACCTATTTTCCCTTTACCCTACTCACACTAAACCACACAATTATGTTTTATCATGCTCAACTGGTGGAAATAAATCAATAAGATTAAAGATTGGAGTGGTCATAATGGCAAAGTTAAAACTTGGACAGGAAGTACCATCCTTTTCGTTAATTAATACAGAAGGTGAACTGTTTCAATTTGAACAGCACCAAAAGGAAGACAAGCGTTGGCATATGCTCGTATTTTTCAGAGGAGAATGGTGCCCTGTATGTAATGAGCAATTAGAAGAGCTTCAAGAGCATCTAGGTGCTTTTAGAAAGTTAGACGTCCATCCAATTGCAATTGCAAAAGAGAGCTTAGAATCTCTTAGAAAAATGAAAGAAAAGCATAACCTCGAGTTCCCAGTACTAAGTGACAAAGAGAATGCGGCAATTGACTCCTTTGGCGTTATGATGCATCGAGAAGACGACCCTTATGAAGATCACGGTGAGCATGGAGAGCCTGCCATCTTTCTTATCGATGAGAACGGCAAATTAATGGCGCAATATTTACAGTCAAGCCCATTTGGAAGACCGTCAGCTGATGGTCTAATCACAACGATTAAATATATTCGCAAAAACAAAGCATAAAAAAGACCGGCCATTTGGCCGGTTTTTTTGCAGTAATAAAGTCGTTGGCGTTAGAAGAGAAGTGCTTGTCGGGCCTTAACGAGCGTATTCGCTTTTCTTGTCCAGCTACTACGCTCAGTCCCTCGATCACTTCTCCTTATGATTTGAACACAAAGAGCGTGTTCGAATCATAAGGTTCCAGTGCTTGTCGGGCCTTAACGAGCGTATTCGCTTTTCTTATTAACACCAGCCGAGGTCGCAGTCTTCTACATACCTTCCATTTTGCTCGATTACTTGTTCGTAATGATAAATTTTGTTTTGCTCCATCTCAAATCCTTCAAGAAACTCATATTGATTTCCTTGATCTGAGAATAAGATACGGCCAATTCTTTCCTTGTCCATAAACAAGTTCATCGCTTGTTGATCAAATTTACCATATACCTTTCGAGTAACGTCGATTCTTTGCATTGGGCGAGGTGTCTCAATCATTGGTATCATCCCCTCTTTATTGTGTCATTCCGTAAAGCCATCATGTATTCATTCTATGACTGAAATTAGGAAACACATTCATTAATAAGAGTTTACGATGATGAGTGGACTTTTACGCTCATAATTCGACTAGCAATGGAGAGCTATAAAATGAATGACTGATTTATTCGTCTTCGCTTACCATTTTTTCGTATGCTTCAGCTGTCATTAGTTCTTCTACTTGAGAAGGCTCAGAAGGTTCTACAACGACCATCCATGCTTTTTCGTATGGTGAATCATTAACGAATTCAGGGCTGTCTTCTAAATCCTCATTGACAGAAAGAACTTTGCCTGAGATTGGTGCGTATAGCTCAGAAACAGTTTTTACAGATTCCACGCTACCGAACGGCTCGTCAGATTCAATCGTGTCGCCTTCTTCTGGAAGCTCAACAAAAACGATATCTCCAAGTTCTGATTGTGCGAAGTCTGTAATACCGATGCGGATGTTTCCGTCTTCTTGTACTTGCACCCATTCGTGTTCTTCTGAGTAGCGAAAATCTTTTGGTAAGTTCATTAGTAATTCCTCCCTGAAATAATTCCTCTTAATAAAGGTTAGTAGTCAATATTATTTACAATAACTATCGTATAATAGTTATTATTAATTAAGCAACTATTTTATCGTTTCCATGTTTCCTCAAATACATCCTCTTTAAACCCAACAGTAACTTTTTCTCCGTCAGTTACGATTGGACGTTTGATTAACATCCCATCAGAAGCAAGGATTTCAAGCAATTCGTCTTGAGTCGATGTAGCGACCTTATCTTTTAATCCAAGCTCTCGATATTTCTGCCCACTCGTATTAAAGAATTTCTTAATTGGTAAGCCGCTATAATTAAGCAGGACAGCTAACTCATCTTTTGAGGGCGGATTTTCGACGATGTGTACTTCATTTACTTCAATATCGTTTTGCTCGAACCATTTCTTCGCTTTACGGCATGTACCACATTTGGGATATGCATAGAATGTAATGGGCAAATCTGTTCCTCCTTAAAGACACTCAAGTGATTATAACGTTAGTTTACCACATGAGAGGAGTTGGACAAATACAGATGCACCTAAAAGTAAATTTCGTCATCTATTAACAAAATCCTTTCATTATTCCACTCACTATTTTTCCTAATTAAGAGAAAAAAATCCCCCCATTTCTGGAGGGACAATAGAGAACATGGTTTGGAAATTAGTTACGATCCTACCGGTTATGACCAATTCAAATTGTTATTTTACATTAGTATAGCGATGATAGCTTATTAAACCGTAAAACGCTGTTGTTCAAGAATGCTTGCAGCGATTTCACGTTTCTTCGCAATAACATTAATTGGCGTGTAACGTGATAGTTTACGAAGAGCAGATATCATCATGCGAAGTGAATCGCCTGTTTCGACGGCAACCAAAGTCTCTTTAGCATGAGCTTCAATACGGTTGAAAGCTTCCTGACAGAAAACTTGTGTTAGAAGAAGTTTATTTTGTTGCTTTTCTGCACCAGTTTTATTAATCGCTTTCTCTGTGCGAAGTACGGCTGATTCCATAGAGTAAATTTCGCTTACGATATCTGCCATGTTTGATAAAACTTCTTGTTCTTTATCAAGAGCCTTGCCATATTTTTGAACAGCTGTACCTGCAGTCATAAGCATAATCTTCTTTGCCATCTTAACGAGATGCTTTTCCTGTTCAAGAGGTGCATCACCAATTTCTTGTGGCGTTAACATCATGAGCTCTTCTTGAAGTGCAGTAGCCTTTTCAAGGAATGGAAGCTCGCCTTTCATTGTTTTACGGACAAGCGTGCCTGGAACTAGAAGGCGGTTGATTTCATTCGTTCCTTCAAAAATACGATTGATACGAGAATCACGGTACATTTTCTCAACTTCATATTCAGACATAAAGCCGTATCCACCGTGAATTTGTACTGCCTCATCTACAACATAATCTAGCGCCTCTGAAGCAAACACTTTATTTAGTGAACACTCAATTGCATACTCCGCAATTGCTTCTGCGACTTTCGCTCCGTCTTTTTGTTCTTCATCCGAAAGCTTTCCTAACTTCTGCTCAAAAAGACCTCCTGTGCGGTAAGTAGAACTTTCTGTCGCGTATGTTGCTACTGCCATATTCGCCAGTTTCTCTTGTATGAGAGAGAACTTTGCAATTGGCGTGTTAAACTGCTTACGCTCTAAAGCATACTTAGCGGAAAGTTCGATCGAACGCTTCATTCCACCAATAGTACCTACTGCTAGCTTATAGCGACCAACGTTCAAGATGTTAAACGCAATGATGTGCCCTTTACCTGCTTCTCCTAGTAAATTTTCTTTTGGCACGGCTACATCTTCAAGAATCAATGTTCTTGTAGAAGAGCCTTTGATGCCCATTTTCTTTTCTTCGGGACCAGTTGAAAGACCTTTGGAATCCCGCTCAACAATGAAAGCAGAGAAATGTTCGCCATCAATTTTTGCATAGACAATGAATACATCTGCGAAAGCGGAGTTCGTGATCCACTGCTTTTCACCGCTTAGAAGATAGTGTGTTCCTTCAGCATTGAGCTTAGCTGTGGTTTTAGCCCCAAGAGCATCAGAACCTGAACCAGGCTCAGTCAAAGCATAAGCAGCAATTGTAGCTCCTGACGCAAGACCTGGAAGATACTTTTTCTTCTGCTCTTCGTTTCCGAAAAAGACGATAGGTAGAGAACCGATTCCAACATGGGCGCCATAACTTAGGGAAAACGAACGAGCACGAGCGAATTTCTCAGTAATAACAGATGAACTGATTTTATCAAGGCCAAGACCGCCGTATTCTTCTGGGACGTCCGCTCCAAGAAGTCCGAGATCACCAGCTTTTTCGAGAAGCTTCCGTGAAATTTCAAATTCATGATTCTCAATTTTATCAAGCGCTGGAACGACTTCCTTTACTACAAAGTCTTCCGTTGTTTTCCCCATCATGACATGCTCATCTGAAAAATCCTCCGGTGTGAAAATATCTTCTGCCTTTTGATCTTCAATCAAGAAGCTTGCACCTTTAACCGTTTTGTTCATTGTATTAGACATGCTTGTTTTCCTCCCTTGTTTTCGTTGCTCTTAAAGAATTTCAAACACTCCAGCAGCGCCCATTCCTCCGCCAATACACATCGTCACAACGCCAAATTGTTCTCCGCGGCGTTTCATCTCATGAATTAAGCTTAAGGTTAACTTCGTCCCTGTACATCCAAGTGGATGACCAAGTGCAATCGCTCCACCATTTACATTCACTTTGTCTTCATCAAGTCCAAGCTTTCTAATGACGCGAAGAGATTGTGATGCAAAAGCTTCATTTAATTCGAATAACCCAATATCAGATAGCTCAAGTCCAGCGAGTCGAAGAGCTTTAGGAATCGCTTCAACCGGTCCGACTCCCATTATTTCGGGTGCTACACCAGCAACAGCAAATGATCTGAACTTAGCCATAGGCGCTAAGCCTTCACTTTCAGCTTTTTCTCGATCCATGACGAGAACACTTGCTGCTCCGTCACTTGTTTGTGATGAATTTCCGGCGGTCACAGAGCCTCTAACATTAAATACTGGACGTAACTTACCGAGAACATCAAGTGACGTATCTGCCCGAACACCTTCATCCTGTGAGAAAAGAACTTTCTTTTCCTGTAATTTGTTTTTCTCATCAATCCATCTTTTCGTTACTTCGATCGGAACAATTTCATCCTGAAACTTCCCATCTTTGATTGCCTGAGCTGCACGCTGATGACTCCTTAGTGCAAAAGCATCCTGATCTGCTCTGCTAATCTCAAAGCGACGTGCGACTTCTTCCGCTGTGTGTCCCATTCCCATAATATATTCAGGTTTTTCTTCTACAAGAGCAGGATTGGGCTTTATTACATGACCGCCCATCGGCACAAGACTCATCGATTCCACTCCACCAGCCAATATGGCACCGGATTGGCCAAGCATTATGCGTTCTGAAGCATAAGCGATACTCTGTAAACCTGAAGAACAATATCGGTTGATTGTAATGGCTGGAACCGTCTCAGCAAGACCTGCTCTAGCTCCAATCATTCTAGCTACATTCAGCCCTTGTTCAGCTTCAGGAATAGCGCATCCCATAATCACATCATCTATTTCACCATCATAACCGCCGGCACGCTTTAACGTTTCCTTAACGGTAAGTGCTCCAAGATCATCTGGACGCATATTGGCAAGCGTTCCACGGTTTGCTTTTCCAACAGGTGTTCTAGCACCGGATACAATAACTGCTTCTTTCATCAAACTTCCCTCCTCCATACTAGTTGCGCAGCGGTTTTCCTTTAAGTAACATATGCTGCATTCTTGCTTGCGTTTTTGGCTCTCCTAGCAGGCTGAGGAACGCTTCACGCTCAAGATCCAGAAGATACTGCTCATCGACTAATGTTCCTTCTTTTACTTTTCCGCCCGCAATGACGTGAGCAAGTTTGGTCGCAATCGTTAAATCGTGATCGGACAGGTAACCGCTCCATTTCATCGTTTTCGCTCCCATTAGCATTGCAGCATAACCTGCTTCTCCAGCAACTGGGATCTTTTTAGCAACAGGTGGCTGATAGCCTTGTTCAGCAAGGAAAAGTACTTTTTCCTTTGCATCATGAAGAACGTGATCCGCGTTAGCACTAATACCATCCTGAGGTCGAATGAATCCTCGTTCCATTGCTTCATGAGCTGATGTTGAAACTTTCGCCATCGCAATCGTTTCAAAAACGTTGGCTGCAATATCAGTTAAGTTAACATTAACTCCTGGAGGCGTTTGCTCTAGCTGACGCATATAAAGTTCTTTATTTCCGCCTCCACCTGGAATCAAGCCAACACCTACTTCTACGAGGCCCATATATGTTTCTGAAGAAGCTTGAATGGAAGCTGCTGGCATACACACTTCTGCCCCACCGCCAAGCGTCATCTGAAACGGCGCTGCTACGACTGGTTTTTGAGAGTAGCGAATACGTGCCATGGACTGTTGGAACTTCCTTGCAACCATTTCGATTTCAAAGAAATTATCATCTTGAGCTTCCATTAACATATACGCGACGTTGGCACCAACACAGAAATTTTTGCCCTGGTTTCCAATCACAAGTCCTTCGAAGTTTTTCTCCGTTTCATCAACGGCTTCATTAATCATCTGGAGAATATCCATTCCAATTGCATTGTTTGGGGAATGGAATTCAAGGCCTGCAACCCCATCTCCAAGATCAAGAAGCGTTGCTCCAGTATTTTTCTTAATCACGCGATTTTGCGCTTTTAATCCTTTAAGGTGGATAATTTTCTTGCTTTCCTCCACTACTCTTTGCTCACCATTATGGTAGAAAGATTGAGTGGCACCTTCCTGCTTATAGAAAGACGTTTGCCCTGAGGCAAGCATTTGATCAACCCATTCAGGAATCGTTTCACCTTCTTCCTTCATTCGAGCCACTGATTTCTCAACTCCAAGAGCATCCCACGTTTCAAAAGGACCCATTTCCCATCCAAAGCCCCATTTCATGGCACGATCGACGGCGTCGATATCATCAGCAATTTCATAGGTTTTCTCAGCAGAGTAAAGCAAAACAGGCTTCATGATGTTCCAAATTAATTCACCTGCGCGGTCATTCGCGTAAGCAAGCGCTTTCAGTTTATCCGCTTTTGACTTCGCTTGTTTACTTGCCTCAACAGAAGCTGTTTTTAATTTCTGTCGTGGTTCATATTCAAGCGTAGATGGATTTAACTCTAGAATTTCGCTTCCTTTTGCCCCTTTTTGTTTTATGAAAAAGCCCTGACCTGCCTTTGCTCCAATCCAGCCTTTTTCTTTCATCTGTTGCATAAATTCAGGAATCCGGAATACTTCTTTCTCATCACCTTCAACCTGTTCAAAAACGTTGTTCGCTACGTGAATAAACGTATCAAGTCCAACTACATCAAGTGTTCGAAACGTTGCACTTTTTGGACGGCCGATTGCTGGGCCAGTTACAGAATCTACTTCTCCAACTGAAAAGCCGCGATTCATCATTTCTCTAACTGTGACAAGCAGGCCATAAGTTCCAATTCGATTGGCAATGAAGTTTGGCGTGTCTTTCGTTTCTACGACACCTTTGCCGAGAGTATCTTCACCAAATGTTTTCATATAGGAAAGGACGTCTCGATCCGTGTCTTTCGTTGGAATCACTTCAAGAAGCTTTAAATATCTTGGTGGGTTAAAAAAGTGCGTACCAAGGAAGTGCTTCCTAAAATCTTCTGATCTACCTTCAGCCATTGCTTCTACGGAAATACCGGAAGTATTCGAACTAACAATGGTTCCAGGTCGTCTATATTCATCTACTTTTTCATATACTTTTTTCTTGATCTCCAGGTTTTCGACAACAACTTCAATGATCCAGTCAACTTCTTGCAAGCGCTCCATATCGTCTTCCATATTTCCCGCTTCAATTAATTGAATGTGATCTTTCTTAGAAAGCGGTGCCGGTTTTTGTTTCTTAAGTTTCTCAATCGCTTCTGCCGCAAGTCTATTTCTGACAGAACGGTCAGCGAGTGTAAGTCCTTTGACTTTTTCCTTTTCATTCGGTTCCTTTGGTGCAATATCCAATAGCAAACTTGGAATTCCTACATTCGCCAGGTGGGCGGCAATGCCTGATCCCATTACTCCTGCTCCTAATACAGCTACTTTATGAATGCTACGTGTCATAGCGAACCTCCTCTGTTGAATGAATGCTCATTCATTTTTAATTCAAAAAAAAGAGCGAGATCATTTCCTCTGTCTATACTATAAAATATATTCTGAAATTTAGCAATATATCACACGGATTTTTTTGACAAAATTTTATAAATTTAAACAAAGCTTATTTTAAAGCGGACATTCGTCCGCTTTTCACTATTTCATCATTCCTTTAAGGACGAAAGCTACGTTTGCAGGCCTCTCAGCAAGTCTTCTCATAAAATATCCATACCAGTCTTTTCCATAGGGTACGTAGACACGCATTTTGAAACCTTCTTTAAGGAGCTCATCTTGTTTATCTACACAAATACCATATAGCATTTGAAATTCAAATTGAGAACGGGGGATATTGTATTCCTCTACGAGCTTCTTTGTGTATTCAATGATGCGATCATCATGGGTCGCAATGGCTGTGTAATTTCCATTCAATAAGTGCATTTTAATGATTTTTTTGAAATTCTCGTCGACATCCTTTTTATCCGGAAATGCGACTTTTGGTGACTCTTTATAAGCACCTTTAACAAGTCTAAGATTTGGAGATAGATCGTTCAGCTTTTCTACATCTTCAGCTACGCGGTATAAGTAGGCTTGAAGAACTGTACCAATGTTCGTATACTCCCTCTTTAGGTTAGTAAAAATCTCTATTGTTTTTCCGCACCTCTCGAAATCTTCCATATCAATCGTAACAAAGACATTGTGCTGATCAGCAGCTTCAAGAATTCGGCGCATATTTTTCATCGTCATATCGTAATCAATGTCTAACCCCATTGATGTGAGTTTAAGAGAAAGCTGAGAATCAAGATTTTCTGCTGCAATTCGCTCAATTGCTTCAATACAGTGGTTTGTCATTTCATCAGCCTCAGCGGCGTTATCTACAAATTCACCAAGATGATCGATTGTAACAGAAAGTCCCTTTTCATTTAGTTTCTTAATAGCATTTACAGAGCTATTAAGAGACGCACCGGCTACAAACCGGCTAGCTCCAAAGCGCATACCATACCGTTTCGCTACTTTTGTAGCTACTTTATTCTTCCCCATGTATAAAAAGAAATTACGCATTACTTGTTCCATCATAACCCCTCCATGTAAACGCATACAAAACGTCTAAAAAAATATATAGTGGAGAAAATCGGCATATAGTATCAAATACCGCCATATTTCGCCTTTAATGCTATTCTACCATGATATGCTGTCGTTTAGTCTATTTTTGATAGATTTTCTCCGTAATAAATTTTTTTAAATATTTACTTGAATTAGTATTCTATACCCCGCTCTTCACGAAAAAAACTGGAACTTAAAATAGTATATTTAAATGTTACAAAATCGGATACTTCTCTTCTCATCTATTTTCATAACCTTTTTTCTTAACAATCACCTCATTTCTCAAGGGATGAGCTTCTGAAATGAAACAAAATCCTATATTAGCTTAAATGGTTGATTCTCGAATAAGCTAAAATCAAAAACGTTCGTTAATGTAGCCAAAAAAAAAGAAACCAGGGAAGTCCTGGTTTCACTTATCTGATTCTTTCTGGTTATCCTGTTGGGCTTTACGATGCTCTTCGTTCATAGTTTTGATTTCGGTCACTAGCTCTTTCATGGCATCCTTCGCATCAGGATACGTTTGATTCCAATGTTTCGCAAGAGGAGGCATCGTTTTTGAAAGATGCGTGTACATCGCCCATAGCTTCACTTTTTCCTTCAGCTCAGGGCTCGTATCTCCAAGGAGAAGCTCGGTGTATTTATCCATCAATCCATCGACTTGTTCCTGAAGTGTTTCAAGACTCATTTCATTCACTCCAATCACTAGCAGAATATCCTGATTATAGCATAATTAATGGGATACTCGACCGTTCACCTGAACTTCTCTTAACCTTCCATAATCAATGCGTTCTTGATTTTCTTTAATTGCCTTTATCAACTCTTCTATAAGTACCTTTTCATCCGTCACAATAAAGAAACGGCATGATATCATCGCGAAGTCGCCAAAAAATGCTCTGCAACCAGCATATCGTTTTGCATCACGGACTGGCTGATAAGGAAAAATAAAATTTCCACTTTGTTCAAATGCAGGATCAAGAGGATGTTCTTCAAGTTTCTTAATCAGCTCTCGAATCGTCAGCTCTCTTCCATGCTCATTTGTTCCTATTTCGATAATTTCAAGCAAGGTTGATTCCCCCTTCTTTACAAGATTCGAAAGCAAACTGCTCTGATAGAGGGCCGAAAGTGGAATGCACTCATTTCATGCGCTTTGATCCGAATCAATAGGCTATTATACATGCATTATCTAACATAGCCAAAAAAAAGAGTCAGAATAAATTCTGACTCTACAATGGGTCACAAAGAGTGAGTATATACAGAGGGGGGACCTGACCTCACTCTTTAATTTATCTTATGTTTCTTTTAACTTTGTGGCTGGACAAGTACCCCGGTACAAACATGGAAATTTCTCATTCATTAAGCTTCTTCTCGACACACTCATACATGATTTGCAACATCATACCTATTATAATAGAAGGATATCAAGCTCGGACCATCTTGGAGGGATCATTATGGATATTGTTGTTATTGGTGGTGGCATTGGCGGACTGACTGCTGGAGCATTACTGACGAAAGAAGGCTACAACGTAACAATACTTGAAGCATCGAATGAATGGGGTGGATCAGCAGGAAAATTTACACGAGGGCATTTTCTCTTCCCTGTTGGAGCGACGATGGGGATGGGGTTCGAAGAAGGTGGATTACACTATCGCATTTTCCAAGAACTCGGTTTGTCCTTCCCTGTTTTTTCGTTGGATGAAATTATGAGAATATACGATGGCAATCGCGTCATGCCTTATTATACAGATCGAAATCGCCATTTATCAGAATGCGCTACCCAGTTTCCAGAACACTCCAAACAAATTGTTTCTTTCTATCGAGAAATATGGAAAATTGGAGCCGAAGTACGTAAGTTAATTGGACCTCTCCCTGTTGTACCTCCAGTCACCCTATCAGAATGGAAAGGGCTTCTACTATCTCTCAAACCAGGAACTCCCGGACTGGTTCCCTACCTTCGGAAAACAATGGGAGATCTTCTGAAAAAACATAATCTTAATGATGCACTAGACTTTCACCATTTTATTGATGGACAATTAATTGATAGCATGCAAACAACTAGTGAAGAGTGCTCAGCACTTATGGGTGCTCTTGCTCTCGATATTTATCACGAAGGGGCATATTACTCTGAAGGTGGATTGTATCGCATCGCTGAAACACTACAGCAATATATTGAACAGAACGGTGGTCGAACTTACCAGAGAAAGCAAATTCAATCGATTCGGCGTGAAAACAACCGTTGGGTAGCTGTCGATCAAAAAGGGGAGAGTTGGAGAGCTGATCACCTTATTAATAACTTACCTGTACAGGGCTTTGTTCCACTTCTTCCAGAACCACTTCAAGAACAACTCCCCACTAAGTTAAGAAAACGAAGTCAAATGACTCAGTGGGGAGCTTTTACGATGTATCTTGCTTTAGATGAAAAAATCATCCCTGAATATACGTCCCTCTTTAGTCAAGTCTTTTCGGATAATGGAAAAATGACCGAAGGAAATCACCTCTTCTTGTCACTTTCAAAATCCAATGATCTCTTTCGTGCGCCAGAGGGCTTTCGCACATTAACAGTCAGTACACATACAGAGCTTCACCATTGGGATACGAAAGAGAAATACGATCAATATAAAAAGGAGCTAACTGAGAAAATGCTCACAGGTATTGAAAGAGTGATACCTAATGTAAGAAGTGGAATCGAATTACAAATGACAGGTGCACCACGAGCATGGGAAAGATTTACGAAAAGACCTAAAGGCATGGTTGGAGGTTTCCCACAAACGAATGAATTTAGTTTGTTCAACAGTCTTTCTCACCGTACTGGTCTCAAGGGATTGTGGCTTTGTGGCGACAGCGTTTTCCCTGGAGCAGGTACTATTGGGGTTTCTACTAGTGGATATCATGTCTATCGCTCTATCACTAAGGAAATGGTGAAAATAAAATAAGTCATTTTAGAATAAAATCGCTTCCTTAAGGCACAATGAGACTATCATTTAATGTTGAAGGAGCGAACCAACCGTGGATCAAAAGAATAATTTAGTTACTACTGACAGTGAAAAGTTACTTACTTCAATGCGAGAAGAAATTGCGGAAGAGTTTCTCGTTATGGCAGCTGCCACAGAACAAGTAGAAGAAAAAGATTTTTACACTTACCATCTCTTAAAAGAAGCAGAAAAACTACGTAATCTTAAAAAATAAGGTTCGATCAGAAATGACGTTCGGGAAATCATGTAGTATACTTCTAGTAATTGATCTAAAGGAATGATGCGAATCATGACAACTCATACGTTTACAGTTGGCGAGGAGCGAGCAAATTATATTACTCACGGAATTGGAGCTATCATAAGCGTTGCCGCTCTAGTCATCTTAATTGTGTTTGCGTCTCTCTATGGAACTGCCTGGCATATTGTAAGTTTTACACTTTTCGGTACAACGATGCTGATGCTTTATACGGCCTCTACACTCGTTCACATCTTTCCACCTGGGAAAGCGAAAGACTTTTTCGAAATACTTGATCACTCTTCTATCTATTTCTTTATCGCTGGTACTTACACCCCCTTCTTGTTTATTGTAATTGAAGGTTGGCTAGGTTGGACACTATTTGGCATCGTGTGGGGACTCGCGATTATTGGAACAGTATTTAAAGCTTATTTTGTAAAAAAGTTTCTATTTGTCTCAACCATTCTCTACGTTTTAATGGGCTGGCTGATCGTTCTTGCCTGGAATCCACTCACGCAGAACTTGGCTCCAAACGGAATGATGCTTCTCATTGTTGGGGGTGTTCTCTACACAATTGGAGCGGTATTCTATGTCTGGAGAGCTTTTAAATACCATCATGCAGTTTGGCATCTTTTCGTGGTAGCTGGAACACTTGCTCATTTCTTCTGTGTTCTCTTCTATGTATTACCTCTTTAAAACCAATCCTCTGCACGCATCGTGCAGAGGATTTTTGTTTTCCATAACAAAACCTTTTATCGACTATAATCGTCTTAGCCATAGAATACTAGTAAAAGGATGAACGATTTTGATTGAAGTATCTCATCTAACTAAACAGTTCAAAAAAGAGAAGATTCTACATAACCTCACTTTTTCCATCGAAGGAGGCATGGTAGGGCTTATTGGTCCAAATGGTGCTGGAAAAACAACATTTATGAGAATGCTAGCTGCGGTCTCAAAGCCTTCTTCCGGAGAAATCTATCTTAAAGGTTATTCACTTAACCGAGAAGCTTCAAGTGTTCGGAAAGAAATCGGTTACCTCCCTCAACATTTCAAGCTGTATCCGCAGCTTACTGCATCTCAGTTTTTGGACTATGTTGGGAAGTTGAAACGAGACCACCATTATGATCATGAGCGAGAAAAAAAACGATTGCTTCATGCCCTTAATTTAGAAAAGCAACAGAATCAAAAAATTAAGACGTTCTCAAATGGAATGCAGCAACGTCTCGGCATTGCCCAGGCGCTTTATGGAGAACCCGCTGTGATGATATTCGACGAACCTTCTGCTGGACTTGATCCTGAAGAACGCTTACGCTTTCGCAACTTACTAGCTGATGTTTCTAGCCGAAAAACCGTCATTCTTTCTACGCATATTGTAGAAGACATTGAAGGAAGCTGTGATACGCTGATCGTTCTAAATAAAGGGCGCATTCTTTTTCAAGGCACACCAGATGAGCTTCAACGTAAGGGGAATGGACTTGTTTGGGAGTTCGACCTCTTTGATAATAACTGGGACCAATTAAATGGATTACAAATGACACTTACAAAACGAAAAGCAACAGGATTAAGGTGTCGAGCAATATCTCCAGTAGCACCATTTGAATTTGCCGAAGCCGTGGATCCTACCCTTGAAGAAGGGTACATGGCACTGATTGGGCGTGATGGACTATGAGAAAATGGCTTATCCAGTTTAAGCTTGAATTTTCTTTTTTGTATAAAAACTGGTTTTTCGCACCTCTTCCTTTCTTATATTTGATCTGGTTACTTTTTAGCATGAGTGCAGATCAAGAAGGAGGACATGGCAACCTCTACAGAACAACCTATGAAACAACGCACTCTCTTATATTCATTCTCGTTATTGGCTTAAGTATTCTGATTGGCGTTTATTTAATACGACGAGACGTTGGGAATGAATCATTTGAGTGGCACCAATCATTTCCCGTGTCCAATTTCGTATTCATATCAGCAAAATTGATGTCCGCGCTCATCTATATGACGATATATACGGTCCTAATGAGTGGAACCTACTTTATCTTTGCTATGAGAGATAACATTCCGGTGGAAGAAACGTTCACAATTCTGCGTTTCTATGGGACTCAATACGAAGTAGCGTTCTTTATTAGTTTAACTCTTGGCATGCTTTTATCGGTACTTATTAAAAATCGCTTTGTTTACTTAATCGCCTTCTGCGCCTGGATGTTTGGTACGCTATTCATGGAAATTTTCATTATTGATCAAGGCGGACACTTTTATCTTAAAGCGTTCCATCTAACCTACTTATTTGTCGATTCTGTTCTTGTTAATGGCACCTGGGGAATTGAATTAGTGAAAGAAGAACTACAGTTACAGCGCATTTTTGTTTTAACGGTTTCTTCCTTTCTCCTGGTACTCATCATTTTCATTCTCAATAAACGCAGACCTCATCCATATACGTGGCTGTGGAAGGTTGCACTCATGATCAGTATAGGAATTGTCGTGATTTCGTATCTTCCATATGCTTCTTTCTGGAAGGAGCGAACTGATGAATTTAGTAAGATTAAACAAGAATCTCCATTGATAACAGACGAACAAAACGGTCAAGCTAGTTACATGTCTTTCCCTTCCCTTTCTTCTCCTAATACTCTTATGAAAGAGGAAGAAGAGCTCTATCAACCAGAACGTTTTGAAATAAAACAATTTGACTTATCCATTCAGCATGAAGATCAATCACTTTTCATTGATGCATCTCTCACTCTACCATCAGCAGAATTTCAAACAAAGGAGTTCATGAAATTCACATTGAATCAGACATTTTCAGTTAACCAAGTCACGATTGATCAACATCCAATTCCATTTACTCAAGAGAATGATTTTCTGACCGTTACTTTACCTGAAAATATGAAAGAACCTGTTATTCGTATTCAATATGAAGGACCATACAAACTATGGGCATCTAATAATGGTCAGGAATACTATCCGGGCCATGTTGGAAATGATCAAATGATTATGCCTTCTCAAACAGCCTGGTATCCATTGCCAGGGCATCAATATTTATATGACATGAACGGAGAATCACAAACGAATATTGGGATTTCGAATAGAGCCACTTTTAATGTTGAAGTTTCAAGTATGGCACTACCCTTATATGGCACAATCGATGAACTTAAAACAAATGTTGGAACCTATAAACTTCAAGGGAAAACTTCTAAATTAGACCTTTATGCTGGAGATCTGACTGAAGTTGATTCTACTTATTATCCAATGTCAATCGTAACGGACAGTTACAATCGTGATCGTGCTGTTGAGCTCATGAAGGAATTGGACAAACGCCTTCTATACACCAACCACTATTTAACGAAAAAAATAGAGCCTATGCGTCATTTTTTTATCGTTCCTGTAGAGAATATTCGCTGGGCCAATTACGTGAGACAACAAGGTTTTATTGATCAAAACTATATCCTAAGCGAATCCACTTTCTATCAAATGGATGAAACTTATCTTATGAAATTGCTCTTTCAAGTGAGTTTATTCCATGATGGTACTGAGATTTATGGGTATGAGGACGGCGAGCTAGTAACAAGTGCCATCCAAAGTGCTTATACGTACATTTATGAATTAGAAAATGGAAATAAAAAAAAGGCCAGTCAAATCCGCGACCTTGTTATCAAGATTCAAGATGATATCCCACTGGAAGACTACAGTGAGGAAGAAATCAAAGCTAACCAGATTTTCACAATGATCAACGAAGCCATTGCTGTTGGAGATAGTAAGCAAGTGAAAGAAGTCCTAGATCGAATATATAGCGAACGCTGGGTAGACCCGGGATTCGCAGCAGATTTCACCTTGTTTCGAGAACCTTCTACTCTCATTCCTTACGAAGAATGGCAGAAAATATGGGATGAAGTGATGCAAGGTCATCAGACTAGAAAGGAGGATGGTTCATGACAGATGAGGAACTAGTAGTCGCTATGGCACGTGGAAATCAGGCTGCTTTCGAAGCCCTTGTTCATCGTTATCATGCTCCGCTTCTTGGTTATCTAGAACGGATGTTACGTGATAGAAGAAAGGCCGAAGATGTTGTTCAAGAAACCTTCCTGAAATTAATTAAACAACTAAAAACAAAGAAAACCCCAGAAAAGATCAAGCCCTGGCTTTACCAGGTGGCCACAAATCAATGCCGAGATTATTGGAAAAGCGCGGGATTTAGGTCAGAAAAGCAAATTCTCGACTTCATTCCAGATCAAGCTGACCGAGAACCATCAGTAGTGGAACTATTTGAAAGGCAAGAATCACGCGTGGAGTTTCTCAAGCAGCTCGATACGCTTTCTGAGACGCAAAGAGAAATTGTGTATTTACGGTTTTACCAGGAATTAAAGTATCAAGAAATTGCAGAAGCTTTGGAACTTCCACTCGGTACAGTAAAGTCGAACTTATTTCATGCCTTGAAGAAACTAAAAGCTTCAATAGAACGAAAGGAGGAAGTTAGCCATGCAAGACATCGATCTTGAATTAGAAAAGTTAGAAGAAGATCTAGAGCAGCCGATCAAGTCATATCTGGCAACGTCACCCCGTTCAGAGGATACACAGAAGCTGCTTCTTTCGTTACAGGATCCTTTCGATGAACTTAAACCTTCTCAAATCGAATTTGATTTCGATGAAAAACCTGAGCCTGCAAAACCGTCACTAACAAAGCAATGCCTTAATCAATTCCGTTCTTATCACTGGGCTTACTGGCTGATTAGCGTATTGATTTTTGCAATGTTAACGATGATTTCGGCTGGAAGCATGGAATCAGACAGTTTATTTCCTATCGTTGTTCCCATTTATCTATTATTTGGTGTGCTTTATAGTTATAAAACCTGGAACAAAGAAATGCGGATGGTCGAATCGATTACACCTTTTCCTCCAGCACTTCTTCTCTTAAGTAAATTGCTTGTTGTCTTAGTCGTAAACATTGGTTTGGCCCTGTTATCTACCTTATATATTGTGAAAGATAATACGATGGTTAACCCCGCTACGTTTCTTTTGCATTGGTTCGCGCCGCTTCTCTTTCTGACAGGTTTGCTTGCCTTTGTCATGTTCCATAAAGGGGTAATTGCCGGATTTATCGCCTCACTTGCTGGATGGGCGCTTACTTTTCTTGTATTACCTTATACTGTTTTCGAACTATCTGGTGAAGCACTTCAACAAGACTTACTCTTTGTTGTCTCCTACCTTATTATCCTTGGACTTGGAGTTGCCATGCTCTTCTTATCGTATCGGAAGAGTTTGCATCTTCAATATTTGTGAGATTAGGGTATGATTCAACTACAAAACATCAAATATACTCGAAAACAATTCTCACTTGCTATTCCCGAACTAACACTTGGTTCCGGAATCACCATTCTAGTTGGTAAGAACGGCGCTGGTAAATCTACCTTACTACAACTTCTAGCAACAGCAATAAGACCACATAGAGGCACCATTGAATATGGTGGGAGAACAGTTGATACCTCCCTCCCCTTTATTCGTAAGAATATCGGCTTTCTTCCAACAGGTATCGAATTATATGAAGAAATGAGAATGAAGAGGTTCCTTAGGTATATGTGTGAATTAAAAGGGGTCCTTCACCAGGATGCCGTTGATCAAACGATGGAAGCCCTACATATTCAAACATGTAAAAGGAAGAAAATTAAAGCTCTCTCTCAAGGAGTGAAACAGCGTGTTGGTATTGCACAAGCCATTCTTGACTGTCCTCCTATTTTGCTACTTGATGAACCGTTAAACTACCTCGATAGTCGTGAACGAAAGAACGTCGTCTCCCTTCTATCAAGATATGCCGAAAAAAGGCTTGTTCTTATCGCGACACATGAGTTAAATGAATGGGAAGATATTGCTGACGATTTAATATGGCTTCATGAAGGGGAAATTCTTTTTCATGGGTCCATTTCTCTTTGGAAAAGAGAGCTTCCTTTACGTGTGTGGGAAGGGAAAATCCTTCTTAACGAAATCGCTCAACTAGAGCAGGAGCGGATTATTCACATGAAACGATTAAATAAACAGTACTTGATTAAATACATTGATATCACAAAACCCTTCGATCATTTTCGTGAAGCGGAAACAACCATTGAAGATGCCTACTTCATTCGCAAGAAATCATGGGATGGAGACATCATCCCAATCTAAAGTTCTTTTGCTTTTATCAAAAAAGCTTAACTTCAGTCCCCCAATTTATGGAGGACTTCTTTTTTTGCAGGGAGATTCTTCTTGATAGCGAAATAGTGATAAATAGACAAAAGAAGGTGATCCATTGCAAAAGCAGTCTCTAGGATTGATTTATGAATTTGTGCTCGCCCTTCTCCTTATTTTTTCACTCGTCATTGATTTACCCGATCCCGAAGGCGCAGCGCTCGATTTTTTTATTTGGATTTTATTCTTACTTGATTATGCGACGCGGCTTTTTTTAAGTGATCACAAATGGACTTTTATCAAACAACATCCGCTGGATTTGATTGCTATTATTCCGCTCGATCAATTGTTTCGGACCGCAAGACTCGTCCGCTTTATACGGGTGATTCGATTAGTCGCACTTATTAATCACCGCACGTCTGTTTTTGAACTCTTTCTAACCAAATATAAAATTGATCGTGCGTTTGTCTATGTTATCTCACTCCTCTTCATTTCAGCGCTTTCGATGAAATGGATTGAACCAGAATTTGAGACATATGGTGATGCCCTCTGGTGGGCAGTTGTGACTACTACTACGGTGGGGTATGGAGACCTCTATCCTGAAACAGCTGCAGGCAAACTGGTTGCTGCGGTATTAATGATGGTCGGAATTGGAACGATCGGTGTTATTACAGGAACCGTTGCGGCTATGTTTTCAAATAACAGTCGAAATAAACTCCCTACTGAGTTAGATGACATTAAAAGAAAAATCAATCATTACCCTAATATTAGCCAGCTAGACTACAAGCATATGATCGAACAACTTGAAAAAATAAAGATACAAGAAGCAAATAGAACGGATGACCCACAAAACACGAAAGAAAGTGATGACTCCTTTTGAAGTTAAACTTCCAATTAGCACAAATATGGTTTCACCTCAGAAGAGCTAATCCTTTTTAAGCTCTTCTGGGGTGAAAAATTTCTGTTAAACAATTCGAACCCTGATCAATCTACGACCGTAGAGCATCTTGTTCATTTTCTTAAGCTATTTTCTACATGTTCTTACTTTGTTGAAGAAGTTTGGACTGTCCAGTTCGCTCCCAATCTTCCACTATTTCATAGGCTTTTTCAGGAGAGTAACCCTTTCCAACCAGCACTCCCATTAGAATAAACTCTTGAAGAATGTGTGTTGCATTTATACCTCTTTCGACATCTTCCAACCCTTCATTTACTAAGAATTCCGTGTATTTCACCCATTCATCTGGCGTTTTGCCAAACACAGCTGAGTTTCGATTACGCTCGCCTTCTTCCGCCGCTATAGCATCTTCTTTTGTCTCATGAACCGTTCCAAAAGGATGATTAGGTGGAGCATAGATCGAGTAAAGCTTAATCGGAACATCTCCAGTATTTGTGAGATTGTGCCATGTGCCAGCGGGTATAAATACAGCATAATCATCATAAACCTCTCGTTCATAATTCAAAGAATCTTTACGTTTCCCCATTTGCACCTTTCCCTGCCCTTGTTCAATTCGCAAAAATTGGTCAAGGTTCGGGTGCATTTCCAAACCAATGTCTTCACCAACATCGATACTCATTAACGTTAATTGTAAATGTTCACCTGTCCATAAAGCTGTGCGAAAGGTATCGTTTTGCTTCGTTGCTTCATTAATATTAGCGACAAATGGTTTCGGTCCATAATCTTTGAATTCCCTACTTCCAGCATTGTTAGAAGATGGAGATGCAAGACCTTGCTTTGTCAATTGAGGCAAAGGTTCGTAACCAGGCTGTCTCTCCTCGTTATAAGTTGGCGGACGTTGATAGTGATGATAAGGATGCACAGAAGGATCATAGTACATAGTTTCTCAATCCCTTCACAATGTATAAATTATCCTATGCATCTATCATGGGTGTGTACCTAATAAGAACTAGGAAAATATCATTAACCTTATGAAGATCCTCCTAGCTCACATCAAAAATGAATGCTTTGTTGCATAGTGAATCCTTTTACATACTTTTTCTCAAGTCCACTTCTTTTGAACCTGATTCACCACCTTAGATTGGAAATATCATGCACCAACATATTTATATAACACACAAATCGTAGTGCGAATCTTAATTCGCACTACGATTTGTGATGTAAATGATAATATTGATTTCACTTTACTTGTGAAGTTATTTCGTTACTTTTTCTGATTTCACTTCAGTTTGATCCCACGCGGTTGTATAAATATTAAAGAGCGATTCGAGCTGATTCATAAAATTTAAAGCGAGAAGGCCATTTCCTTCAGCTTGCTTTGTACAACCGATAGGCACGGTTCTCTTGATAAGCTGTGAATAAATTTCAGCTTCACTAAGCGTGCGCTTAAATTCCTTCTCAGAAACATTCATGAGAAGTGCCAGTGCCCCTGATACGTGCGGAGCAGCCATTGAGGTTCCAGAAAGAACAGCATATTCACTACCAGGATAAGTTGAAAGAATATCTACACCTGGTGCAATTAAGTCAATCTCATTATTCGTATTGGAAAATGGAGCGAGCGTGCGTTGGAAAGAGGCCGCTCCTACTTCAATTACTTCATTATAGGCACCTGGATAAGCAAATTCAGATGTGTCTTCTCTATCGTCTCCTTCATTACCAGCGGCGCACACAACTGAAATATTTTGATTCACGGCATCTTTAATAACATCGTGAAGTTCTGGTACATCAGATGGTCCACCGAGCGACATCGAGATCACATTTACCCGTTCACCTTCTGTCCCCTTCCAATCGATGGCATACCGAATCCCATTAATGATAGATTGATATGAACCACTTCCTGCTTCATTCAGTACTTTAACGATCAAGAGCTTTGAATCTGGGGCAACACCTTGAACCCCTTTTTCTCCGTTCGTTGCTGCAATCGTTCCGGCGACATGCGTACCGTGACCATTATTATCATCATAACGATCTGCATCTCCACCGAAATCTTGCGTAAAGTTCTTACCTCCAATAATACGTGATTGAAGATCAGGATGATCAATTTGACAACCTGTGTCTACTACCGCAATGATTCGTCCTTTTCCTTTTTCAGATTCTTCCCATACCGCTGGTGCTTGAATCATTTCAATCCCATCTGGAAGAATTCCTGCTTCTTGAACGACTGCATTAACCTCGAATGGTATTAATCTAACATCACTCATGTTTAGCGCCCCTCTCTTTTAACTGAATTATCTGATAGAAAAGATCGGTTTGTCTAGTTCCATATGGTCTAATTTCCCATTTTATTTTTTGAGGATATCATCCCTTCGTACTACTTAAAGAAGTCGAGCAGCTATTTCAGCAAGCTTACTTCGCTCTGTACTCGTTAAGTGGACAATTCCTACCTCATCTTCCTGCTTTAGCCGTTCAACAGCATACGTTAAACCATTGTTCACTGAATCGAGGTAAGGATGATCAATCTGTTCGGGGTCCGCAATTAGAACAATCTTCGTTCCCTCGCCTACTCTTGTTAAAATCGTTTTCACTTCATGTGGAGATAAGTTTTGAGCTTCATCAATAATCACAAATTGATGAGGGATGCTCCTCCCTCTTATGTACGTTAACGCTTCGACTTTTAGCGTCCTCAAGCCAGTTAAAATGTTTGTTAACTCTTCTTCATTACTGGCATCAAATAAAAATTCTAGATTATCATAGATTGGTTGAATCCAGGGTCTAAGCTTCTCTTCTTTCTCACCAGGTAAAAAGCCGATATCATTTCCAACTGGTACCACGGGCTTTGAAACAAGTAGCTTTTGATAATGCTGCTCGTCTTCCGTCTGACTAAGTCCTGCAACAAGTTCAAGAAGCGTTTTCCCCGTTCCCGCCTTTCCAGTTGCACAAACAAGTGAAACACTTTTATCCATCAACAGTTCCATTAACATACGCTGCTGCACGTTTTTTGGGAGGATTCCCCAAATATGTTCACTTTCTCGGTTTAGGCCTTGAATTACTACTTTCTGATTTCGAATTAATACTCTTCCAATCCCAGAATGACTACTTCCAAAAATATCTTTTAAAAGGATAAAATCTTGACTATAAACTTCTGTGTTCATATACTCACGCAGAATATTCATAGAGAGTTCGCCGCTCTTATAAAGAGAGTCAATGATTTCAGGAGGCACTAGAATTTCATGATAGCCTCTATGAAGACGATCGACGTGCTCAATAAGACGATCATTTTCATATAGTTCAGGAAAAAAAGATGGTAACTCAAGTGATTTTTTTAAGGCATCTGCTTTCGCGATCATTAACATATCATTTGAAACAAGAACGACATCTCCTATATCATCCGTGCTTAAGTTAATCGATACTGCAATAATGCGGTTATCATTGGAATCTTCACTAAACTCATTTCGTAGTTTATCAAAAGAGCGATGATTTAACTCAATTCGAAATGTTCCTCCAGATTCAAATGGAATCGGTTCATCGAGCTTGCCTTTGTTTTTATCTCGCAGTTTTTTGTACATTCTGCTAAATTCTCGTGCATTACGACCTACCTCATTCATCAACCGCTTCTTAGAATCGATTTCTTCAATCACAATCGCTGGAACCACAACGTGATTGTCACCAAATCGAAATAGGGAATGAACATCATGCAAAAGAATATTGGTGTCTAGAACAAAGGTTTTCAACAACAGAACAGCTCCTTTTTAACGGAAGTTTAAGAAGGCGAAGGATTAATTCTTCACGTTGAGTATTCCAGATTCTCTCTTCGCAATCCTACCTTTTTACAGAAACACAATGAGATTTACAGCATCTTCACAAAAGGTTGGCTACTGTTTGCGCTTCTATTCTCGGATATATTGCTTATACTCCGCATACTCCCTAAACCCCAGCTTTCGTAGAATAGGTTCAGAAGTACCGACTCTCGCTTGCGTCACCGCTATCTCGCATCCTCTTTGACTCGCTTTATATAAACGTGCCTTCAGCATGTTTTTGTAAATCCCTTTCCCTCTATATTCAGGCAGAACCGCTGCTCCATTTAAATAAAGAGCTTTCCCATCCTTACTATAGCGATAATTTGAATAACCGATTGGATACTTTCCGTCTAGTAAGAGCGTATAGCCTCCTCTTCGCTCAGCGAACTGAAGATAAGAAGCTCTTTCATTAATAGCAGCTTGCATCGCCTGATTGTCATAACCCCAAACCTTCCCTGCGGTCTCTACATGCCCAAGAACGTCTTCTTTCGTTGTCACTTCCTTATGGATATATTCTGATGATGACGGAATTTCTTCTGTTAGTTCCTTTGCTAAACCAACGTATGTATCTGCGTGGTTCATCCCCAATTTAATAAGCTTTTTTTCGAGTTCACTAGACTCAGAACTTGTTTGGATCCACCAGGAGAAGGGACTGTTCTGAAAATACGCTATCGCTTCTTCAACCTCGTTAAGAGTTCGACTGAAGCGAACAACCTTATTCGCATAGACGCTTGCTGATTTATCATTTTTGATCATCACTAGGTCATCTTTTTGAATATAGTGAATAGATTCAGGTACAAGAGCTTCTTCGTAATCCCATTGAATGGCTTCAATTGCACAAATAATTTGCTCCTCATTCATTGCTCATCATCTCATTTCTATAAAAAGCTTCAATTATGTATAAGGCGCTCTAAGAATCCTACATGTCCTTTGTCCAATCTGTCACATCTAATTTTGATTAAAATGCATAGCCCCAGGACATACTGGGAATAAAAAATCGTTAAGGAGGATGTGCTCATGGAAACCAATCAGCTCAGAAAAGCACTAGAGCAACGTAGAAATTACTACATTTCGAAGCTTATTGAGGCAGGAGCCTATTCCACCGCTGACCACCATCTGTATCAATGTACACTGACGGACCTTCAAAAAGAGTACAAACAACTATCCAACTATTAATATCCTATAATCACTGGAGATTCGTTAAGAGTCTCTTTTTTATATTCTTTTATTCACGATGTATAAATCACTGATGTACTGGCGAAAATAGTGCCATAGCATTGAAACTAGCAAATTTAGAAAGGATGAAACTTAGTGAATAAAGCGGAACTTCTAACGACAGTTGCGGAAAGATCGGAAATGTCAAAGAAAGATACTGCAAGAGTGGTAGACACGTTAATGGATACGATTGCTGAGGCACTTGCGAAAGGGGAAAAAGTGCAGCTTGTAGGATTTGGTAATTTTGAAGTAAGGGAACGTTCTGCCCGAAAAGGACGCAACCCGCAAACTGGTGAAGAAATTCTCATTCAAGCTTCAAAGACACCTGCTTTTAAACCTGGGAAAGCATTAAAAGAAAAAGTTGTTTAACTTACAGATAAGCTGGATCCACTCGGTTCCAGCTTTTATTTGAGGAGAAATCAATGGAACTGATGCAGATTGTTAAATACACCGTTACTTTCGTTACGATTATTATGCTGATCGTCTTTTATTATAGAATGGCTAAAAAATAATGGCGCGCAACTTAAAGCGCGCTCAACTGTTTACTTAGCTTGTTATACCAGTTTTCATTCAGTTCTTTTGCAAGTAATACCTTTTCGAGCCCAGCGCGATCTTTTCGATCATTGTACGTAACGCGATTGACTAAAGCAACAGCTACATCATGATCTGGACGACTCTCAAGGGTTATTTCATCCCCGGCTTTAACTTCACCTTCTTCTAACACTCGGAGATAATAACCACTGTATCCATTTTCCATCACAAATAAGTGCATGTTATCAACTTCAATCTTCTTCGCGAGTTTAAAGCATGGCTGCCTCGGTAAGCTAACCTGTACTTGAATCTCACCAATTCGATAAATATCACCGATACGAGCTTCTGTCTCATCCATTCCAACTACTGTAAAATTCTCACCAAATGCACCAGCCTTCAGTTCACATCTTAAACGTTCTTCCCAATAGGCATAATGCTCCAAGGGATAAACACAAATGGCTTTCTCTGATCCTCCGTGATGAACAAGATCCGCTTGCCCATCTCCTTCTACTTGTAATTTAGATACATAAACTGATTCACTCACTGGTTGTTTGTATATGCCTGTAGAGATCAACTTCCCTTTGTAGGGCGTTTCAATAGGTTTCCCTACATTCAAACTTACTAATTTCGCCATCCGACCGCCTCCTTTCTATAGTTTAGCACAGGGAGAAGCAACAAATATGATTCTAATTCATGCAAAAAAACAGCCGATTGACGACTGTTTCCTTTGAATTAAACGTGTCTATTATCAATACGTTTTTCTATTTCAGCTAATTCTTTTTCATTTTTAAGAAGTTCTGCTTTATTTTGATCAACGAGCTGTTTAAAGGTTAACTTTTTCAGCTTTTTCAACAAAATTCACCAACTTTCCCTCTGTATGGTTTCATTATACAACAGGTGTGTGTTAGATAAATTAACAAACTATTAAAATTTTGTGAAAATTTACACACATTTCAGTTTATGAATGATTATTCAGATTCATTCCTACTTGAAACTGGACCACCACTTAAACCATAAAAGAATAGTTGAAGAACATCGTCGAGAAAGTCCTTTCGCTCTGACCATGTTTCGGCTGGAATGCGCTGCACCTCTGTCTTTAAGGCATTGAGATATAGCATAATCGACTCCATCGAAAGCGAAGCATTAATTTCTCCTCGTTCACGTGCCTTTTCTAAGAGTTGCACAAATAACGGAAGTGTCTGTGTCCGATAAAAATAATCCACGTAATCCTTCAGCTCTTCATCTGTCGTTAACATTTCTGCTAGAAGCGATGGATTAAGGCTTTGGACTGCCTTATGCTTTTCAAAAATAATCAATTCAATCACTTCAGCGAAAGAATGCTCCTGCTGAACTACCTCTTTAAAAGCTTTAAATTGATTGTTCATATAGTCTTTTAGCACCGCTCTTACAAGCTCTTCCTTACTCGTAAAATGATTATAAATCGTGACCTGAGAGACATTAGCAAAACGAGCAATGTCACTAATCTTTACCTTTTTTATACCTTCTTCGTTAAATAACGTAAAAGCTGACGCCACTATATCTTTGCGCTTCTGTTGTTTACGTAATTCAAATCCATTCATTCTCATCACCATTATTAGTATATCACTTATTGAACTTTATATTAAATATGAGTTCAATAAATATTGCTTATTATTATAGAGTCATTTATGATAAAAATGAAATATATAATATAATATAGTTCAAAAATCAGCCGAGGGGGCACCTCAATGATCGAATTAAACGGGTTAACAAAGCAATTTCCAAACGGAAAAGGAATTTTCGATGTTACGTTCTCTATTCCTAGAGGCGAAGTATTTGGATTTCT
Organism: Anaerobacillus sp. QJM3NY_17; assembly: GCF_056173665.1. NCBI lineage: Bacteria > Bacillati > Bacillota > Bacilli > Caryophanales > Bacillaceae > Anaerobacillus > Anaerobacillus sp. QJM3NY_17. Next base: position 3,471,655 of record NZ_CM149685.1, read on the forward strand.
CGGCCCAAACGGTGCTGGTAAATCGACAACGATACGTCACTTAATGGGATTCATGAAGCCTTCAAAAGGCACGGCTACGATAGATGGAGTGAATACGTGGAAAGATGCTGCCAAAATCCAGAGGAAGATCGGATACCTCCCTGGTGAAATAGCCTTTCTAGATGGAATGGATGGCATCGGTTTCCTTCAATTAGTTGGCGGAATGAGAGATCTAAAAAACACCACATACCGTGATCAGCTAATTGATAGACTTCAATTCGATGTAAAAACTCCTATTCGTAAAATGTCCAAAGGAATGAAACAAAAAGTGGGGATCGTAGCTGCTTTTATGCATGAACCTGAAGTTATTATATTAGACGAACCAACCTCTGGTCTTGACCCGCTCATGCAGCGAATTTTCATTGAAATTGTAATGGAGCAGAAAGAGAAAGGCACTACATTCCTAATGTCTTCTCATAGCTTCTCCGAAATTGAACGAACGTGTGACAGAGCTGCGATCATTAAAGATGGAAAAATTGTTGTCGTCGAGAATATTCATGATCTGCAGCAAAAGCAGCGTCGTCTTTTTGATGTTACGTTTGCTACTGAAGCAGAAGCAAAGCGTATCAAAGAAAGTAACCTCGAGGTCATATCAGTCATAGATAACCGCGCAGAAATAGCGGTTCAAGGTGACTACAATCAATTTATTACTGCTTTAGGAGATTATCAGATTCGGAACATTGATATTCATGAACAAAACCTTGAAGAAGTCTTTCTTACTTATTACGACAGGGAGGCAGAGAAATCATGAATATGACACTCTATGCTAGGATGCTAAAAGTCCATGCCAAGTCCATCTCTAGCTATGCAATTGGCTCTGCACTTTACCTGCTTCTTATCATCGGCATCTACCCTTCGATTGCAGATGCACCTGGTTTGAATGAATTAATGGAGTCTATGCCCGAAAGCTTTCTAGCTGCATTTGGAATGGAAGGTGGATTTCAGCATGTAAGTGACTTTATTGCAGGGGAATATTATGGATTACTGTATATAGTCATTTTATCGATTTTTTGCTTAATGACAGCTTCACAGCTAATGGCTCGTCACATTGAACGAGGCTCAATGGCTTATATTCTAGCAACACCAAACTCACGAAAGAAAATTGCGTTCACTCAAGCTCTTGTGCTGCTCACCGGACTTCTTATAATCGGATTAACAACTGCTCTTGCAGGAGTCATTGGAACAGAAATATTAATTGATGATAAGCCGTTTGAAGCCATGACGTTTATGAAGGTTAATCTCGTCGGTATTCTTTTGTTCTACGTCATTTCAGCCTACTCGTTTCTATTCTCTTCCTTATTAAATGATGAGCGACAGGCACTTGGACTTTCTGGATTACTCACCATCGTCTTCTATGGAATGGATTTAATCGGGAAAATGAGCGATAAACTCGATTGGATGGTGAATCTCTCTCTCTTTTCAACATTTCGGCCAGTTGAGATTGCCAGAGGTTCTGTTGAAATCTGGCCATCAATGACGTTCCTTTTCTTACTAGGTACCGTCCTTTATGCCCTTGCCATCATGATCTTCGCGAAAAGAGATCTTCCTTTATAATAGGATGAAAAGGAGCGATAGGCATGAATTATGTGAAGGAATTGCGTGACGTTGTTGGTCATCGGCCACTGATCTTAGTCGGGGCCGTCGCAATAATCTTAAACGAAAATGGAGAAATTCTACTCCAACAGCGTAACGAAAAACAAAAACGCTGGGGGTTACCTGGTGGATTGATGGAACCAGGAGAATCAACGGAAGAAACAGCCGTAAGAGAGTCTTTTGAAGAAACGGGTTTAACAATCCAAAAGCTCACTCTTTTTAAACTCTATTCTGGTGAAGAATTTTTCACGAAAGCAGATAACGGTGATGAATTCTACTCTGTCACAACGGCTTATGTTACAAACGAGTATGCTGGAGATCTCACCCACACTGAAGAAAGTATAGCTTTAGGATACTTCTCTTCAGACCATCTTCCAGAGCTGATGGTTGGAAGCCACAGACGAATGATACGAGATTATATTAGAAATAAAACACAGTAAATACCCAAAAAGCAGTGGAACTCGTTCCACTGCTTTTTGGCATTTCAACGCATTTTCCAAAACAGCACTGACTTTTCAATCAATTGATAATAAAGGGTTTACATAAAATGAAGGTTTCCTTATACTAGAACACCTTCTCAGTTTGATGTTCCAACGCTACTTGGCGTCTTTGCAACAGCGCCTTATTTACACGATGGAAGTGCTGAAACCATCGACGACGCTATTGAACGCCATGAATATGAAAAAAACCTCAATTCGAAGAAGGCGAAGTTGCCGCAATCGCTGAGTACGTGCGTTCCATTGACTAAACTGAATGAACCTCTACATGTAAAATTGTTTCACCTGCCAATATTACTTTAAAGCTGCCATCTCTTTAAAAGGACGGCAGCTTTTCTTTGTAGACGATCGCTTTTGAAATGAAATATAGTACTGATTACCTCATTTTACCTTATTACCCGTCTATTCGTTCGGTTTTACTCGGGATGTGTTAGAATGAGAGGGTCGTTTTGACAAAACTATGAATCTCATTAACTTACATAAGGAAGTGAACATCATGAGGAAGCTATTCCTTTTCCTTCTCGTTGCTTTAGTTGCCGCTTGTTCGAACACCGCATCAACAAACGAGCAAACTGACGAAAAAACTGATCAGCAAGCAACGAATGAAGATGAAAGCAAAGAAAACGAAGACAAGACGGAACAAAAAGAAGAGACCACTCAACCTTTCGAAGCCATGGAGCCTTCTGAGAACGCTAAACCGCTTGAGGAAACCATGACTGAAGAAGAATTAGCGAAAATGCCTGTCGTTGAAGCCCACGGTGAAGATCGCACAAGAAAAACACCTGTTGGCGAAACGTTAATGGAAGGCACAACTGATGAAACGGATGGTATTCTAAAAGATTACCGCCTTGTTGCTTACTATGGTCAACCGAACTCCACTCAAATGGGCATTCTGGGTGAGATGGAACCTGAAGCCCTGATGACGAAATTAAAAGAACAAACACAAGCTTATTCCGATGCTGATCCAAACCGCCCAGCGATTCCAACAATTGAGTTAATCACAACGATTGCTCAGCGCGATCCAGGACCGAATGGTAAATATTATCACATGACCTCAGAAGAGGATATTGACGAATACGCAGAGCTTGCTAAGAAACATAATGCCATTTTAATGCTAGATGTTCAGCTGGGTCGTGACACTGCTCTTCATCAAGTGAAGCTTCTTGAAAAATGGCTTAAGCTTCCTTACGTTCACGTTGCTATTGATACGGAGTTCCATGTAGAAGAAGGTCAAACACCAGGTATCGATCTAGGTAGTGTGGATGGCTCAGAAGTACAGGAAGTTGTCGACTATGTATCTAAATTTGTTGAAGATAATGATTTACCTGATAAGATTGTTCTCGTCCACCAGTTCACTGATCACGCTGTGACGAACAAACAGGCAATCAAGCCAACAGATAACGTAGAGGTTGCTCTAAACTTTGACGGATACGGCGACTATGGAACGAAAATGTCGCTTTACCGTAAATTTGTTCGAAATGAGCCTGTTCAATACGGCGGATTTAAAATTTTCTATAACAAAGATAAACCGGTTCTAACCCCATCCGAAGTGTTGCAACTTGATCCAAATCCAGCGATCATTAATTATCAATAATGGATGTCGCCCAAAAGCGCCTCACCCTTTTCTATAAGGGCGAGGCGCTTTTTTTAATCTTAGTTGTTTTTAAAACAAGTCTCACAAATGAACGTACCTTCGTTTTTCAGAAATGCTTTGATTTCCGTCATACCTTTATGTGAAGGATATCGCATCTTAACATAGACAACATCATTTCCTTTGATTTCTTTTTTACAAATACTACAAGTTGATTTTTCTCCGAACACTCCTACCACCTCCATAAAATGGTTATTTCTTTCATACGGACAAGTGTGTGAAATGTTTCAGAAATAGTGGTTATCCGGCTCATTTAATAGGTATACTTTTTCCATGATTAGCCAACCTATTCAGTGGAGGTGAATATCATGGACAAAAAGACACCAAGCAAAAGCGAAATAAATCAAAACAATAGAAACAAATTTACGAATGAATATGGTGCGGATTTAGATGAACAGGCGATGAATGGTGATTACGGCATGCTCGAAACTGAGGAAGAAGATCGAGCGAACAAAAAAGCGAAGAACTGATTAGATGGGGTCACCTTATCACATAAGAAGGTGAGCCCTTTCTCTTTAAAAAGAATTGTGTCTTTATGTCCGTTTCTATTCACCTTTAAATCGGCCCATCACAAGCAATTTTTATAACTCCTCCATCAAAAAACAGGCTAATGTTGCAACCCTATAAACGCATTCAATATAAATCCGGTTGTTTCCCATATTTCAAAGTAATCATATATGGAACGAGGAAGATCAATAATAGCAAGAAAACGACAACACCTCCAATAAACAAAGACACTGTGAATTTCTCGCTATAAAAAAGAAAGAACATCAAATAAATATGAAAAAGAATAAAGAAAGGAATATAGCGAGATCTTCTTAATTGAGAATAATGAGGTGCCTGACAGTTTGGACATGTTATCCCTGAAATAAACTGCTTCATTCCAATTGTATTCTTTGTCATCTCTATCCACTTAAATTGATAACCACAATTCTTACATTTCGGCATGCACCATACCCTCTCTCTTTAACATTCATTTATAGCATCATCTACCCTTTTTCAGCTAAAAATGAACTACTCAAGATAAGATTAATATCTGCTAATCTACTTCTTTTATTTTTTTAAAATCTCTCTTAATTACTCGTTTTGTACTTGAAGTTGATCCGTTATTTCCACCCACTCTATTTAGCTTATTCACATCATTTTTATTGTTCCTTAACTTACTCGCCCTGATCGTACGTTTGCAGAAAATTTTTTCTAACATATATGGTATAAACTATTACAACCACTGAAAAAAGCATATTCCCGAAAAAGGGTTGCTGAGATTGATTCGAAACATGGATTGAACTAATGAATCCGAAAACAATGGAATAAGTAATCATCATCCAGAATCCCCACTTTTTCAACCTCATATATCCATAAATCATCCCTAAAGAAAGAAAAGCGATACCTACTCTCACTAACCTTTCCGGTGCATCCGGTAATCCAACTCGATCTGCCATTCCGATAGAATTCGCATTCGGATCATAAAAGACTGACGTTACTAGTAAAACAACAGCTCCAAATAAATAGAAATAACTTATGAGTGAAACACCTATAGGTCTTTTCAACGATCTCCTCCTTGCTCGTTAACTATAAAACGGTTAAAATTCTTCATCAACTTCTTCTTCCTTTTCTCGCTTCTGATGGTAGGTTCTCTTCTTTTCATCTTCTCTTATGAAAATAACTAGGTGCAAAGCGATACCAAATACAATAATGCTAATACCAAGCTCATCAAACCAAGTCACATAAAACCCATCAAAATAAGCAAACGAAAATAATAAAAAACCTAACGTTACATAAATCGCTGCTACAATATGTCCCATCTTGATTAACCTCCGCACTTTATTTCCTCACTCCCAATTATTTCAAAACAGTATCTTACTGGCAATCATTTCTTTTAGCAGCTTAAATTGTTCTTAGCAACCTCCGTCATTGCAACGTAAGAGAAACGTCGCCAGATGCATCTGATCCGCAAGTAATGACCCCTTACCTTCATTCTAATGACATCCACCTTTTCCAGATCTATACTAACCATAAGAAGGACGCAAAAGGAAGGACGTGAACAAGTGAAAATTTCACTCGACGTTGACGGGAAGTATCGAGAAACTAGCGTTACGATTCACTGCAAAGAAGTGGATGATTCAATTAAAGAGATACTCGATTATCTTAATACACAAAAAACAGAGTTCATTGTAGGAAAAAAAGGCGAGCAGCAGCACATTATAAAACCAAATCATGTGCACTACTTCCATTCAGAGGGGGATCAGGTCATGGCGACAACTTCCGAAGGTGTTTTTAAAGTGAAGGAGAAATTATATGAGCTAGAAGAGAGTCTTCCATTTAGTACATTTATACGCCTCTCCAAATCCGTTATTGCTAATCTGCACGAAATCAATCATTTTGAGCCATCTTTTAACGGAACACTTGCTGTACACTTCCACTCTGGCAAAAAAGAATATGCTTCAAGACACTATGTAGGAAAATTGAAAGACGTTCTAAAAATGAATAGGAGGAACAAATAAATGAAAACATTTCTATTTAGAAGTATGATAGGACTATTTTTCGGGGGATTCCTGGCTGTTTTGCTGACGTACGCTGTGATCTTTTTCGGAGAACAAACGACACTTGATTCAAGCCTTTTTGTGACAAACTCCTTAGGTGCCATTTTCTGTGGATGGCTATTTACCGTGACACCACTATACTTTGAAATTCGTTCACTAAAACTTCCACAGCAAACGGCTTTACATTTTTTCACAGTAACAATCGTTTACTTTATCCTAGCGTATGGAATCGGTTGGATTGAAGGTGGAGCAATAAACATTCTTATATTCCTCATTATATCAACCATTTTTTATAGCGTGATGTGGATAGCTTTCTATCTATACTTCAAGCATGAATCAAAGAAATTAAATGATGACCTTCAACATATTAAATAATTGAGAACTTTCTTTATATAAAATCTTAATAGTATCAACTAAACTCTCGCCTTAATATGGTGAGAGTTTAATTTTTTATCAATTTATTTGATGATAACAGGAATTTACAGTCCTTTCTTCAAATATCATTTAATTATTTTTTCAATTAGATAAAATACAAATGAAAAGCGAATGCAAGTAGCATCCGCTTTCAAGAAGGCTTTCATATCTTAATTTCTGAATAGAAAAGACTCACCCACCAATATAGACACTGCCACATGTTCCAGGTGCTGGTTCATAATAACAATGATTTTTATATTGACCAGCGAAAGGCTGACCGTACCATGTAGGAGGACAAGGACCATATGGATTGAAATACCATAGAGAATATTTCCCTGGGTGTTCTCTCCAATAATCCAAATTCTTTTTCGCTAACCTTTTCTCAGCCGATCTTGCTCTGTTGTAGAAGACATTACCCTTTTGAACTGCTTCAAAAGAATAATTCCCTCCCTGGACTTGATAAATAACTTGAGGAATAGTTCTCACATCTTGGAAATCTAAACAATTCGCTTTTGCACGATTCACAATGACATTCCCTACATATAGCATGCCTTGCTTTCCTTCACCCTCGGCTTCTGCTCTCATCATCCTTGCCATTAAGTCGATGTCTTTACTTGTGTATTTCACTCTTGGCATTTTTCCCACCCCAACAGTATTGTATGAAAGAAGGCTGGTTTGATGTCATTATATTTATATATTGCTGAAGAAAAAAAGAAATGAATAGGTGCTTTTAAGATTAACTTGCTGACTTGAAGAATCATTATAATGGCACGTGTGCCCGTCAGCTCAATACTAAGTATGGTCGTTTAAATGAGCTTCTTAGAAATACTTCGTATAGAAATCGTATCTTAATTTTCCACTAAGCTGGGCGTACAATTTGGTTGTTTCGCTTTTCTCGTGCCCCATCAAACTTTGGATTACCTCAAGAGGCGCACCGTTGTTAATCATATGCGTCGCGTAGCTATGTCTTAATTGATGAGGGTGAATCTCTTTTTTTAGCCCTGCATTTCTAGAAATTCGTTTAATGATATAGCGAATAAGGTCAATACTCATCCGTCTTTTTGGCCTTCTCTCAGTTATAAATAAGCAAGGATCAAGATCACCACGCTCATCAAGATAGCGTTTCAACCAGATTGAGCAGCGTGTGTTAAAATACACTTCTCTTTCTTTGTCCCCTTTTCCATGAACAATGACTGAATTTGTATGGAAATTAATATCTTCACGATTGAGCTTCACAACTTCACCAATACGACAACCAGTTGAGTAAAAGAATTCAAACAAAGCTTTTTCCATCGTGTTCTGACAACCCTCTCTCAAGAGTTCAATTTCTATTTCAGTAAGAAACTTTGGTATCCTTTTACCAAGCTTAGGTTCTTTCAATTTAGCAGCTGGATTTTTCTGAATAAACCCTTCATCATAAGTCCATTTAAACAACGATCGTATACACCGGATACGATGCCCTAAGCTAGAAGGCTTTAAATGACTCCCCATTTTCAATAAATATGATTTAAGCTGATTTGTCGTAATCACATTCATATCAACATTACCAAAGTGACATAAGAGCTGATTGTACTGAAAATAGTAAGTCTTGAGCGTTAATGGAGAATATCCTTCAATTTTCTTATCAAGATTATACTTTTCCCAAACAAGCGATAACAACATCCAATCCACTCCCCCAAGTTACGAATCTAGTAATCTTGATTTTATTATGTCCAGGAAGTGGGAAGTTTATGCTAGAGTTATTCAACAATCGCATTCTTAGCTTAATTACTTTACTTCAAATTCTCTGGGAGTTGTAAAGATAGTATTGTTTGATGTATCACCACTAAAAGCAGTTCCTACGTATAGTTGATAATGATCTTTTTGAAGTTTAAGTCCCTTAATTGTTTGAGAAAATTCATCTTCTTTTTTTTCCTGTTCGTTTTAACAATTAAAAATTTAAGGACGTCGATCCACTCATTTGATGAATTCTTCCACAAGGCATTCCTGGGAAAAGGTGTTTAAAAGGAGTTAGTCGTGGGAAGATTCTATCCATTGGTAAAATATTCTTTTCTAATCTTGGAGGTACAGAATATGCAGAAAAAAACAGCTTTGGTTGCCGGAGCCACAGGAGTCATCGGAAGCTATATTGCCAAACACTTGAGTAAACTAGAAGACTGGAATGTCATTGGCATATCCCGTCATATTCCGGAAGATGAATCGGACATCACCTACATATCAGCGGATATGATGAATGCTCAAAATGTCCGAAAGAAATTGGAGTCGTTCTCAAAAGTGACCCATTTTATTTATGCGGCTTATCAGGACTATGAATCTGATCCGCAGAAGCAAGTGGAAGTCAACCAGACGATGTTTGAAAATACATTAAATGCCGTGGAAGAAACCGCCGACAACCTGGATCGTCTCATATTGATGCAGGGAGCAAAAGCCTACGGCGTGCATCTTGGGCCGATTAAAACACCGGCGAAGGAAACGGATGCTCGTCATATGCCGCCGAACTTCTATTTTAACCAGGAAGACTATATGCGCCGCGCTCAGGAAGGGAAAAGCTGGAGCTGGACCATTCTTCGCCCGGATGTCGTTTGCGGCTTTTCTGTTGGAAAGCCTATGAACCTTGCGATGGTCATCGGTGCGTACGCTTCGATCTCCAAGGAGCTTGGTCTACCACTTCGTTTTCCGGGAAAAGCACTCCCCTATCTTGCTCAAGTAACGGATGCAACCCTTCTCGCTAAATGTGTCGAGTGGGCAGCGGTGGAGGAAGCGTGCGCATTTGAAATTTTCAACGTGACGAACGGGGATTTCTTCCGCTGGGAGCACATTTGGAAAACAATCGCTGACTACTTTGATATGGAAGCCACCGGAGCTGAGCCGCCGATTCAACTCTCTGAGATGATGGCCGATAAGCAGGAGTTATGGGATCAAATGAAACAGAAATATCAGCTTCAGGACATTCCTTATGACAAGCTTGCCTTATGGGCTTTCGGAGATTTCATTTTCAACTGTGACTATGATGTAATGTCTGCTACAACGAAATTGAGGGAATTCGGATTCTATGAATTCGTAGACAGCGTAGAAATGTTTACTCGTCTATTTCATGAGTTTCAGGAGGAAGCCATTCTTCCCGATTTTTCGAAGCATTAAAAGGATGAAGATCCACTTGAATGACGGGTGGATCTCAATCTGTATGAAAAGTATGTTGTTCCGTGGAGTTATTCGAAAGTGGTTCGATGGCCACGTGCGGCTAACCGGTGGATGCTTACCACAGGTACAACCTCAGCTAACTTTGGCAGAAAGACCACCTGCCTCAAGTGAATCTTCGTCTCGTGTTGTTCCTGTAAGGGGTACCACCGAACGCCCTTCGTGACTACACTAAATGAAGTACGGAATAAGGAAAAGTCCTATTGCTAAACAACAGAACATCCTTTATTTTACGGCTAAAATCACAGGTGAAAGAACTATGGTTATACAGCCATCCGGTCTAAGAGAAGCACAGCCTTTATCTATGGTTGTTTACGACCTTCTTTTTCTAAGGCTTTGTTAAAGTTTCTTGTTGATATTACTAACAAATATTGGGCTTATTTAACTAAAGCTCCGAGATTACAGAACAACATACTCAACCGTTATTCATATTCCTAGCCTTTAAATATAAAGTTTAATAGAGATTAAATCAATATCCGCATAATTAACGAACCCAAATTTTACTCTATTACTTATGTAGGTAATTTCGTAAATTTAGACTTATAAATCTATAACTGAATTCGATTTAAATCATATGTTTTTTTTTGAATTTGAGTATCTAGGAATCAGAAATATTCCTACCATAAACATTACAAAGGAAAGTCCACGTATAACATCATAATAGTCATTTGTTCTAAGAAAAGAAATGTTTATAATCATTACAATCGCCCCTAATATAACCATAGATATTCCTAGTCTTTGCCTCACCATTAATACTCACCCCATTTTATTCGGTAAACTTCACTGCAAACGTATCTCATTTACTAAAACATCTAGTATCCAAGTCTTCCAGATAACTACTCAAATCTCTAATACCAATTATTTCAAATTATTGTTCATAACTCAATCTTTTATTATAAATAAAAAGAGCCTATCTTATTACAGATAAGCTCCGATAAACCAGAAGACTTGGGATCAGGATAAATTCTAAAATTCACCCTAAATTAGTGTTAATTTAGATCGATGTTACCCACATATTGAACATCTCCCATATCAGAAGACAGATTCACTTCTAAGATATAATTACCTTTTGAATCTGGAAATTGAAAACCATTAGATTTATTTACAGGCAATTCAATCTCTTCATTGTTTTGCCACAGAGATACTTGAAACTCTTCTAATTGAAAATCAGAATGTCCTAATTCTAGGTTTCCTTCTGAACCAGCATTGACCTTAATTTGATTCTGTTCGATTCCTAATGATTGAAAATCAACAACAGTCTTTTTGTATTCCTCATTAGGACCTTCCCAATTCACGGAAGCCTTTTTAAGCTCATATGAATCATAATCGTTTAGATGATGGTACCAAACTGTCATTGTTGGAGGAGTGAAATCGTAATCCTCCCCTATACAGGCGGTCAATAAAAATATACACCCTAAACTTACTATAGAAAATATTGAACGAATCATTATCAATTCCTTTCTCTTTAATGTTCAAATAACAGCAACTTTGGAGCATAAAGCAAAAACTCTTTTAAACTATCGCTCCGAGATTCTTGAAGACTCGAAATCAAGATACCTATTCTAAGTTTCATTAATTAGACCAAACACATAATGGTCTACATATTCGTCGTAGAGCAATTCTGATTTTTGGAGACAGCCCTCTTTTTTGAATCCTAATCTGTGTGGAATGGCTAAACTTTTTTCATTCTCAGTTGCCACTCTTATTTCTATACGCTTGAGATTAAGTTCATTAAAGCAATAATTTATGACTTCTTGACAAGACTTTGTCATTAATCCTTTTCCTTGAAAAGAATCTCCAAGCCAGTAACCTAAGGAAGTAGATTTGTGTGACCAATTAATAGTATGTAATCCAACAATCCCTGCTAATTCACCTTTATACCAGATTCCCGCCTGGAACCCATCATTGTTACAGAATTGCTTTAATGTTCCCTCAATAAATCCCTTTGAATTATCTTCTGTCTTTGTACTGTCAATCCAAGGTAACCATTTACGCAAACTATTTCTTGAAGCATCAATGAGTTGAAATAATTCTTCAGAGTGCCTTAATTCTAGTAAACGAAGTTCAGTATCTTCGTTAATTTTACATTTAAACATTCATTATTCCCCTTTCGTTCTGCACCGTAGAAGACGATTCTCTTAATGGATAATCGCTCCGAGTTTGTGGAAGATTGTCATATTACTTCCAATACTCGATTACTGTAACCATTAGTGAAAATACCTAGTAGGAGATTACTCATATATCTATACCAAAAAAATTTAATAGTTCTGAAACGATTTCATCACTTCCTGGTGTAAACATAAATATTGAGAACGCAATACTTATGACACCTATCAATACCAAGCCATTTCTTTTATTCCCAAGTAGCCCCTTAACAACTAAAAATATTCCTACAAATAATATTAAGAAATACCAAAACCCCATAACCTCACCCCTTAATAGAATAACGTTTCGTCAAATCTTGCACCAGATTGCTAAGGGATAACCACTGTGTAGCTATCGCTCTGAGATACTTTAATAAAGGGAAATTCAATTATTCATTAGTCCACTTGATCGTTGGGATGGTGTCATAGCCTTACTCAATTTAGCAAATATCATTTTATAAACAAGGAAACCCAAAACAGTCCCTAGTACATTACAAATAACATCGTCAATATCGACTACGCGTCCCAATCCAATTCCTAAAAGAAGTTCAACAAATTGTAGGCATTCTATAGATAAAGAGGCAAGAAGTCCAAGTAAAAGTGTATTCTTTAGCCTCTTGTACATATCTAATAACATCGGAGCAAAGAATCCCAACGGCATCAGCAATAGTATGTTACCACCAACATTTTTCACTATCAGCTTGAGCATAAACAGTGTATCTCCATTATAAGCTGTACCTATTTGTTCAATGTCTCTGAATATAGAGGTAAGAGGAGTGTAATTTAATGACCTAAAAGAATTCATTCCGTACGTGTTATCACCTAATACCAATGGGAATAGCGTTACTGAAATAACCACAAATATGTATATTACAGCTAGCATTCTTAATAATTCTTTCAACCATATAAAAGACTTTTTGTATTTAAGTTTTAATGCGAATATTCCCCTCACCGCTATGTAACATATTATTCCAAAAACAATAACCACTTCTCCATCAACTAACAAACTTATCAACCATCCTTAATACAGTGAGAATAATGTATTCTAAAAGTGAGCTTCCCTTTGTTATTCAAACATCGCTCCGAGTTTGTGGAAGATTGTCATTTTACTTCCAATACTCGATTACTGTTCTTTATTTTGCTTTAACAACCGTTAGTGGTAGGAGAATACTCATATATCTATTCCAAAAAAATTAAGTAGTTCTGCAATGATTTCATCACTTCCTGGTGTAAACATAAATATTGAGAACGCAATACTTATGACCCCTATCAATACCAAGCCATTTCTTTTATTCCCAAGTAGCCCCTTAACAACTAAAAATATTCCTACAAATAATATTAAGAAATACCAAATCCCCATAACTTCACCCCTTAATAGAATAACGTTTCTTCAAATCTTGCACCAGATTATTAAGCGATAACCACTGTGTAGCTATCGCTCCGAGATAACGGAAGATAGTTTATTGTTTAATTTGAATTTCACTAAGAAATTCTAATAGGATATTAGTGTACATTTCTGGCTTTTGCTCATGGACTAAATGCGAGGCAAATGGGATAACACTCACATGCAAATTATTATGTTTACTTTGGTATTTTGCAGCAGAAACCACTTCTGCTTTATTTCCTTCGCCCACCATATATAGGATCGGAGCACTAATATTATCTAAGTCAGAAGTATATTCAAAGGGATACCAGTTTTCGTCTCTAGCCATATAAATAAATTCTTTCCAATCAGATTCATGTATCAGGTCTAGTTGATTAGTCACTTCATCATTCTCCAATAGTTCTTGTTGGAATTTAACCTCTTGTAGATGCATTTCCTTCCAATTACTCGGCTTATCGGCTGTGATCCCTGATAAAATTAAACTAAATACTTTGCTAGGGTATTTCTTTGCAAATATTAAACCTACTAATCCTCCAATAGAGCAACCAACTAAATGAAGTTTATCAATATGTAAATGATCGATTGTTTCTTTCAAATCCTCTGCAGCATCTTCAAAATAGTTGCTAAAATCAACACTTACTGATTTCCCATGTCCTCTTAAATCTGGTACTATTACTTTTCTGCTTTTTTGAAGTTCTTCTCTTTGTTTCACAAAATCACTATTGCCAGTTTGTAACCCAGTATGTAAAAAAACAATTGGCTCCCCTTCTCCATATATTTCGGTATGCAAAATCAACTAATCGTCCTCCCCATCATGTGAGTATCTAAATAAATTATTTCTTTGGTCAAATTTAACTCGGTACGTAAACAGCTTATTCAACAGAAATAATCAATTCTACAATTCCAATTATTTCAAACCAGAACTATTTACTCAACCTTTTCTTAAAAGAAAAGACGTAATTCCTAAGTGCGGAATTACGCCCAATTAATGAAGATCGTTTCTCAACCTCTACGCTGCTATGATATTGCAGAATCGCTCCGATTTAACAGTAGACTTAAATTCGAGACAATAATAATTCTTACACTATCCACTTCTCAATGCACTGGACTGTTTTAGCACCAACATCTAACTTTATCTTTTTGCCTATTGCTAAGGCGTGCATCGGGTGAGTATGGCAAGTATCAAAGTCAGCTAGTACAGGTACTTTAACACCATCTAACTGTTCTAAAAGTATGTCTAAAGGTTTCTTGCCTGTTCCTAGATCATCATAACCTTCATGTTTTCCTAAAATGATACCCGAAACTTTACTGAAAATGCCATGCATTTTTAACATAGCGAAATTCTTTTCCACTATTGAAGCATTCTTTGCACAATCTTCAATTAACAGAATATCCCCAACCTTAATCGAAGGAAAATACTCAGTGCCAATAAAACCATACATCGCATTCACATTTCCACCTATCAATCGACCTTCTGCAACCCCATTGATTCCAGCTATCCAATCATTTTTATATAATGTTTTTTCTCTAGTTTTATCTAGCCAATTTACAGGTTCATCAGACCAGTATAAAGGCATTGGTATTTCATAAGGGATTGTTTCTCCCTTTGTAAAATAATTTTCAAAGTAACGATACGTATCATTTACTAGTGGCTCAAATTCACCAAATGATGGAATTAAAGCAGGTCCATAATATGTAGGTACATTCGTTTTAGCATAGAGCGCAAGTATGATCGCTGTTGCATCTGAATATCCTACGACGAGTTTTGGATCTTGTTCAAATGCTTCATAATCTATGTAAGGCAACATACTATTAGAATTTGTACCCCCAATAGTAGACATAATCATTTTAATTTCTGGGTTTCTAAGTAATTCATTAAATTCTAGTGCACGCTCTTTAGGTGAACCTGAACGGTAAAAATCTGATTTGCCAGTTAAACTGCCTTCTACAATAATAAATCCCTTTTCTTCCAAAAAAGATTTTGCACGTTCATAACGTGGTCGAGCAGTTACCGTTGCAGGTGAAGAAGGAGTAAAAACCCCAATTTTATCTCCTTTTTTTAATAGTTGCGTCATAATAATCCATACCTTCCCATCCATATCTTGATAAAATCATAAAATGGTAATATCAAAATCATCAATACCAATTATTTCAAAGTAGCGCTGATAAATCCATCTATATTTCATAGAAATGGAGCTTAACTATATTACAGATAAGCTCCGATATAACAGAATAGTGATTATGTATTTATTTCTTCGAGAACAATCTAATAATATAAATAACAGCTACAATAGGTATTACCGTAACAAAAATCAACATTATAGAAGCAGCACCCATACTCATATAATCCCCCCGATTTCATTTAAATGATTGAGACCTATTAAATTAAATGTAACAAGCACTAGCCTATTCGTTAGTCTTATCTATTTCTATTATTCCTTACGTTGATAACCAATTGCGATGCAAGAATAACAGTCATTATTCCTAGCAAAATATTGGTGATACTTAAGGTTCCATTCAAATCGTTTAACATTCCAGCAATCGACTCGAGTCTTATTTCCACCGTATTACCTCCCTTAATAAGGTTAATGTTGTTCCAATTATTTCAAAATCTACTCATTTACTCAACCTTTTCTTTAAAGAAAAGGCGTAATTCCTTTGTGCGGAATTACGCCCGATTAATGTAGATCGTCCTTTAACCTTTACGCTGATATGATATTACAGAATTGCTCCGATATTATGGAGTAGATTTTCTAACTAAAATGTTAATTTCATACCCTCATGACTCGCTAGAAATCCTAGTCGGTTATAAAAACGATGAGCATTCTCACGTTGTTTGTCGGTGGTCAATTGCACTAGGCCGCACCCCTCAGTTTTGGCTATTGCAATGGCTTCTTTAAACAAAGCTTCTCCAACTCCTTCTCCGCGGTAACACTTGTCTACACGTACACCTTCGATTTGCGCTCGTTTCATTCCCAGTCTTGCTAAACCAGGAATGGTTGTTAATTGTAGGCAGCCAACCAATTTTTGATCGTCAATAGCTAGTAAAATCTCATTTCCATCTTGTGCTTGAATGGCTGCAAATGCTTTATAGTAGTCATCCGGCAGTGGTTCTTCATAACGTTCACGTTGGGACCCCAATTTATCATCGGCAAGTAACCGAATAATGGCTGGTAAATCTTCTTCATTTGCTTTTCGAAAATTCACTATGAACTCACTCCTTCCTTACCTTTTATTGAGCAATCGCTCCGAGTTTGTGGAAGATTGTCATTTTACTTCCAATACTCGATTACTGTTCTTTCTTTTGCTTTAGCAACCGTTAGTGAAAATACCTAGTAGGATATTACTCATATATCTATTCCAAAAAAATTAAGTAGTTCTGAAATGATTTCATCACTTCCTGGTTGAAACATAAATATTGAGAACGCAATACTTATGACCCCTATCAATGGTAGTGTCATTAAGTTTGTGTAATTCAAAAGATAGGGATATCCTCTAGCCTTCATTGAGGTGGGAAGTTCTGGCAGGGCCCCGAGGGTCCCTGCCAGAAAAGTCGCTTTTGACTTTATTCTTCCATGACCCCATACCGTTCCAGAAACATCCCCTGTAAAGTAGGAAAGGCCGTGATAAAACCACGTAGCTTTCGCTCGCTCCAGCGCTGATTGTAGTCCTTGGATTGGAGGTAAACGATTTTCTCGGCAGCTTTTTCTCCTGGCAGACTATTCATCGTTTTTGTGCGCTTCTTGATCTCTTTAATCGTCCGTTCGATGATATTCGTCGTATAAATCATCGGACGAATGGAGGAAGGATAGCTCAAAAATGTTAAGAGAACGCTTAGATCCTGTTCCCAGGATTTCACGACCTTCGGATATTTCTTCTGCCAGTTTTCCTTGAATGCTTCAAACCTCTCTCTAGCTTCCTCATGGGTATTGGCTTGATAAATGGGTTTGAGATCTTCTGCGACAGAGGATTGATCTTTCTTTCGCACAGCGTTTAATAATGGAGCCTAACTTATTAAAGATACGACTCTCCCCAAAATAAACAATATAGTGCAAGTTATCTTGTAAGAATATATTATATAACAGACATTTTACCTATAAATACTTTGAATAGACTCGTGCCAAATACCCTTTTCAAAATTTATTAAAGGAAGCTAGTAATATAAGGTAGAATAATACATACAGTTGATTAAAATCTCTTTTAGGAGGCCAAAATGAAATATAATTTATTTATTTCCTTTGTTTGCTCTCTAACACTTGGACTAATTCTAGTAGGTTGTGATATTTCCAAAAAAACTGAGGAGCCAGTAAACACTTCTTTAGCCAAGTCGGTATCCATTGTCGAAAATACAGAATTTGAGGAATCTGAGAATATAAACTATAGTAAATACCTAGAAAAGAAATTATTAGAAAGAGGAATAAATGTAAACTATAATGAAAGTGATGATGAAAGAACTAATAGCGAGTATTCTATTTCAATATATTCCGATGTTAATGTTCGAAAAAAAGATGCAACTTACTCTCATAATGGAAGGGAAATTGCGAGAATGCTTTTTGAAGTACAGAGAAATGGAACTGAAACCAACCTGCTTATAGCAAAGGACTTATCTGACGGGGTAGAACAAGATTTTCCTGGTCTATCAAGAGGGGTTTTAGCAAGCGAAATAAATAATGATGGTGATTCTTCCATTAAAATAAATATAGGTATTGGAAGTAAAGAGAGTACAACCGAAGAAATGCAAATTGCTATCGACATACTAAGTGAACAATTAGAAAATTCTTTAAAATCTAAATAAAAAAACAGGCTGTAATAAATTTTACAGCCTGTTTTTTTATTTAATTAACTGTCACCTTAACGCTATCTGAAGAAGTTTGGCCTGTTCTTTGATTAGTAACTGCTAATGTTGGGTAATACGTTCCATTAGTAGGATATTTACAATACCAGGAACTTTCTGAGGTCGTACTTGTGGTTTGATACCAATTTGGTGTATTGCCACCATTACAATACAATCGGACTGTGTAATAGTCTCCTGAAGAACCGCCACCCCAACTTGCATTAAAATCAGCTGTATAGCTAACAGTTTGAGAGTTAGGACTTAAAGAGGCATAAGTAAACAACAAATTGTCTTCCTTGGCTGCATTGGCCCCGGGAGAAATCATAAGTAGTAACAATGACATTGCGAAAAGAAGAGAAAGAGATACTTTTTTGCTAAACAATGCAGTCTTCATGTCATAAACCTCCCATAATTAATATGTATGACTAGACAGAGAGGACGTATCCACCTCCTTAAATTATTAAGAAGGATTTCGTTGAGTAGACTAAATATCCTTCTCTATTTACATAATCTAAAGAATACAGTTCTTTAGTAGTGGCTACATCCTTACATTAATAGTTAATATGTAATAGTAATTATTTTTCCAGATAAATCACTGCATGGTTTTAGAGAATCAAGTTTTTTTGAGTAATTCCAACAAGCCCTCCAATTCTGTAACAATTTCACCCTTAGAAAGATAGAATAAACAAGTTTCTTTTGTTAGAAATACTGAGTCAGAAGATCTATACAACCAGACTATGATTGCGCGACATCTGAACGAAAAAGGTCTAACTTCTTACAATCCTAGATCAATTAATGTTAGCAAATCCGGAATTCATTAGCGTCCAGAATTCCGGGTTTCTCATGGAAAAAAATAGCTTAGCGTGAGTTTTACGGTAAAATGTTGGTACTACCCCTATTTCAGCTCTCGCTCTATGTTGTTAATTAAACAACTTTCCCTAATACCTGATATCTAGGTGGCATTAATACTCGATTCTTTATTAGGTTTCTTCCTGATTATTGTAAGTATATATAAATATAAATACACTGGAATCAATACAATAATCAATGTATCTGTATTCAATGAATAGTCAGATAAAAGAAAAGACAAAACTAATCCCGATAATGAATAAATTACAAACTGAATGAGGGACTTGTATTTAGATAATGGTAGCAGCCTAACCAATCCATCCGCGATAAAAGTTGTAGGGAGTCCGTAAAGTATATAAGAAAAACCATAAAAAATGGTAATGCTATTAAAGTTCCAGTTGTATCAGTATAATCGCTTTCTAGTCCAAGTACCCATCTAAGAAAAGACTCTCCAATTATTGAAACATAAACTGAAACAGGTGCAGATATTATTATTGCTAGTAGTATTCTTAGTAAGTAATTCAATGAAAGCCTCCATTTATTTGGTTCTTGTGCTCCGATCCTTATTTCCAATTATTTGTTACTAAAGAATTGCTCCGAGATAATTGAACAAAGCAGGTTATAAATATTACTAAAATGAAATCATTAGCAACTTTTTAACCTCTTCATATAACTTCGGATGGTTTTCAATCGAAACATATTTCAACCTGGTACCAGAAGGATCTTGGTAAATGAAAGAACCATCTTCAAACATATTAATAAAATAGGTTTTCCCCTGCAATTTTTCATTCTCTGCTAAAGCAATTATGTAATTACCACTTTCATTTAATAACTTATTCTTCTCTTTGATTTTTTCTGGTTTTTGTTCAGTTACTTCAACACTTTCTATCTTTTGTATAAAGGTACTAATCTTATCAATATCCTCTACTTCTTTTTTAGTCTCTTTAATTACCACTCCATTATTATCTACACCTTGTATAGTGAGAAATTTATACTCTCCTTGAATTTCAATAGTATCGGATCCGGCCCCGCACCCACATAGGATAGTAAAACTTAGCATTGACACTATTATTACTTTCATTAGATTCATTTCAATTCACCTAACTTCCAACAACTGTACTGTGTTCAAGACCAATCATTTCAAAAAGAAGCAAGTTTCTCAATCATAATTTCTAAAAAGCTTATCTATTAAAGATAAGCTCCGAGATTCCGTAAGACTTGAAGTCAAGATATAAACTTAATGTTGTGCGAAAATCTTTCTTTTCTAACTTGACAAACACCCCGATTAGTCAGGATCAGTATTTATGATTTTTCAGTGAGTTGATATGAATTCTTTTATTACTTTTGCATACGTTTCTGGTTCCTCGTACCTCGGAAAATGCCCACTTTCATTAAATATAGATATTTTACGGTTGGTCTCTCCATTCGCAAATGCAGTCAGTTGATCATTACTGGTCACCCAATCATATTTACCTTTCATCAATATCATCGGACAAGTAATCGAATCGAGTTGCGGTAACAATGATTCAAATACTTTCCCTTCTTGATATAACTTTTGTTGATGATTCGCTGCCCGTTCCCAATTTTCCTGTGGAATACCGGAGTTTTCAACAAGACGATCAAAGAATTGTTTGTCTTCCCCATGGACATACAAATTGTCCTTATGTTCCCCCAAGTCAATAAGAGCCTCTATACATTTTTCCCAAACCTTTTCAGTTTCTCTTATCTTTGAAGCAGCAAGGTACTCATTGACCTTTTCATATTTTTCTAATCTTTTATACTCCTCAACTGCTCCCGTAATTAGTGAGCGAGCAGAGCTCTCCAGGTCAAGCGTCGGGCATTCCAACAATAGATATGTTACCTTCTCCGGATAATCCAATTGATATTGAACAGCCCAATACCCGCCAAATGAATGACCAATGAGACCCCACTTTTCTATACCCAGTTGGTTACGAATAGCTTCACAGTCCTCTACCAGATCACGAATTCCGAAAGACTCTTCGTTTTCGATTGGATCCGATCGAAGCACCCCTCTTTGATCTATTGCAATGACCCTCATAAATTTTGAAAGTCGTTTACCTTGATGTTCTATGAAATCATAGGAACCAACTCCAGGTCCGCCATGTAAATACAAAAATACAGGTAGATGGTCATCACCATGAACCTCATAATAGATTTTCTTATTATTAACCGTTAAATAGTCAGACACACACTTTCTCCTTCCTTATTAAACTGATAATTATATAATTAAGTCAGTAATAATTTAAATGAATATCCTTTTGGGTCAGATTCTACAAGTGAACCCTTTAGTTGAAAATTATGTTTCCAATTAATCCAATTAGAAGCATTAAAATAAAGCTTCCAAACAGCAAATACCCAACCAGCTTAATATGCATGGGTAATTCCTATCCCATTTTCAGTATAATATTCCATATATTGTTTAGAGGCTATAGCATTATTGAACGTTTTATTTTGGTTTCCATTACTCACAGACGTATTGCATTTCCAATATAGAAGTTCAACGAATTCCTCATTCTCATCTGCCTGAAACCCTCATATTAAACATACGATTTAGACTGAATTTAGTTTCATAACGCTAATTATCTTGAATTCAAGTCTTCCACAATCCTGCCCTTTAACTGAACAACTACTTCTATTATCCACATCACCAATATTAACATATTATTCCACAAAATCACTGAACTCCCCTATTCACAAAACATATTTTCTAATAAACTTCGGTTAGAAACATTCAAAAAAGAAAAGACTAGAAGCATTCTATTGTATTGGGAAGGAATTTGGTCATGACATTTCCTGTTATTCATACAAACTTCTGGGACGCTGTTCTTGCGGTGCCTGTAGTGATGATTCTGACACAATTAATCAAGATTCTCACACCTATACCTCGTACCTTTGTTCCAACACTAGCGATCATTCTAGGACTTGTGATCTCAGTCTTTTATAGCCATCCTCATCACCTTGTAGCTGGTATCTTTATGGGTTATTTTTACGGATATGCAGCGATTGGAAACTATGCATCTTTAAAGACATCGCTTCTAGCATTAAAAAAGAAAAGAAGAAATAACGAACATTTTTCATAATCGAATGTCAATCCATATTAAAAGAGCGGACCTCCGAAATCCGGAAGCCCGCTCTTTTGTCTTTGTTTTATTCTTCGCCTAGTTCAACGTTATGATATACCTGTTGCACATCTTCTAATTCTTCAAGCGCATCGATCATTTTCAAAAACTGCTCCTGATCTTCTCCAGCAAGCTCAACGTCATTTTGGGCAAGCATCGTAAGTTCAGCTACGGTAAACTCAGTAATCCCCGCATTCTTAAATGCTTCCTGCACCGCATGGAACTGGTCAGGTTCAGCATAGACGATAACAACCTCATCTTCTTCCATAATGTCACGCACATCTAGATCTGCTTCCATTAACAACTCAAGTACTTCATCTGCTGATTTGCCTTCAATTCCGAATACGGCTGTGGAGTCGAACATGTAGGCAACTGAACCGTTCACGCCCATGTTTCCACCATTTTTCCCAAATGTTGAACGAACGTCAGATGCCGTGCGGTTTACGTTGTTTGTTAACGTATCAACGATCACCATGGATCCGCTTGGACCAAATCCTTCATAACGAAGTGTGTCGTAATTTTCATCTGCTCCGCCTTTCGCTTTTTCAATCGCCCGGTCAATGATTGCTTTTGGTACGTTATATGTTTTCGCACGTTCGAGAACTAAGCGAAGAGCCTGGTTAGCTACTGGATCCGGTTCACCCTGCTTTGCTGCTACATAAATTTCACGACCAAACTTTGCATAAATTCGACTTGTATTCGCATCTTTTGATGCTTTCTTTTCCTTAATGTTATTCCATTTACGGCCCATTCTATTTCACTCTTTTCTACTAGTTATCTGTTGCATGACAAATTCAAATTACTCTCTATACGTCTCGTCAATTATACCATATTTTACAGTTAACATTTGCTTTAGGGACTTGGATGAAATAGAAATAATAGTAAACTAATAGAAAAGAGGAGTGATCATTTGAGTCAGAAAAGATTGCGAGATTACGGAGTTACAATCGGGGAAATGGAGCCTGGCGAAAAAAATGCGATTACGGACGTGGAAGGAGTAACCGTCGGACATACCACTCTGAATAATGGGGAGGTTCAAACTGGCGTAACAGCGATCCTACCGCATCAAGGGAATCTGTATCAGCAGAAACTAATCGCATCCAGCTATGTTCTTAACGGGTTTGGTAAAACAATGGGAACCATTCAGCTGAATGAGCTTGGTACGCTTGAGACGCCAATTATCTTAACGAATACATTAAGTATCGGAACGGCTGCCGATGCGGTGTTTGATTATATGTTGGAACAAAATCCTGAGATTGGCAACACGACCGGCACGGTTAATCCTATTATCGGCGAATGTAATGATATGTTCTTAAATGATATTCGAGGGCGTCACGTTCGAAAGCATCACGTTCATGAAGCAATCGCAAATACTTCTAGTACATTAGAGGAAGGCTCTGTTGGAGCTGGGAGAGGCATGCTATGCTACTCGTTAAAAGGTGGAATTGGCACTGCTTCAAGAAAAATAAAACTCCAACATGGGAGCTATACCATTGGTGTCCTTGTTGTCACAAACTTTGGTATTCTTCGTGATCTGCACGTGAATGGAAAGAAAGTAGGCAAGAAGTTAAAAGAAGCTCTTCTTCATTCATGGGAAGAAAGGGATAAAGGGTCCATCATGGTGATTGTTGCAACAGATCTTCCCGTTTCTGAAAGACAGCTTCATCGCATTATTAAACGGGCTTCTACAGGTCTTGCAAGAACAGGATCGATTATCACAACAGGTAGTGGTGAAGTTATCATTGGGTTTTCCACCGCTAACACAGTCTCTCATCAATATAAACCGCAAACTCAATCACTAGAAACCATTCATGAAGAAGAAATCGACACCGCTTTTCGTGCCGTTGGGGAAGCGACGGAAGAAGCCGTTCTGAATTCGTTAGTAACCGCCACAAATGTGATTGGACGAAAAGGGAATGAGAGACCAACGTTAATGGATTTACTTCAGAAATTTAGTATGAAACTTACATAAAATAAAAATCCTCCCGTCATCACGACAGGAGGATTTTATTTTCTTAACGGTTGCGTGCTACATAAGGATAGATTGGGTTTTTCAATTGGAATTCATACGTATTGCCATCAACGATTCCAACGACCTTATTGCTATCGTAAAGATCTAGCATAAAGTCTGCCATTTCTTTTGCTGTATGGAACTTTGGCACAGTCCCTTCATATTCGAAATTATCTACATCCATTGAACGGTTTGCAAATTCTGTCTCCGTCGCTGCAGGTGCCAGAACTTTAGCCTGCATTTTTGCTCCCTGTCCTTGAAGCTCCTGAGCAAGTCCTTCTGTAAAGGCACTTACAAAGAATTTCGTTGCACAATACGTCACGGCATCGGCTACGATCGTATAGCCTCCACCAGATGAAACGTTAATCAATTGCGTTCCTTCTACATTCGCATAGTCACGAACATACAAGGACGAAAGAATCGTTAACGCCTCATTGTTCAAACGAAGCATTGTTTCAATTTTAGGAAGCTTCTGCTCACCAACTGGATCGAAATTACCGAATCCTGCATTGTTAATAAATGTTTCAATTTCAATATTTTCTAAGCTTTCATAAAATGCGTAAACATTATCATTCAAAGATAAATCTGCTTCACGAATAATCACATCAAGGTCAGAATTGATTTTGTGTACTTCGCTTTTCAACTCTTCTAATTTGGCTGTGCGACGCGCAGCAATGACAAGGTTCTTCCCTCTTGCCGCAAACGCTAGTGCAGCTTCATATCCAATACCTGAACTTGCTCCTGTAATAACGGTGTACTTCATGCCAATCCCTCCACTTATTCATTATGATACAATCTTATTGTAGACGTTTGAGTGCACTCTAAGTCAAACGATAACTAAAAAGTAAGAGGCGATTGAATGTACTCGATAAGTGAAATAGCCGAAAAGGTTGACATAAGTGCTCATACCCTTCGTTATTATGAAAAAGAAGGAATCATTAAGCCTGTTCGTAATGATAGTGGTGTTAGACAATTCGACGAAAAGCACTTGCAATGGTTGCAATTTGTTAAGAAATTAAGAGAAACCCAAATGCCCGTATCCCAGATCAAAGAATATACGCGGCTATTTCTAGAAGGAGAGCACACGGCGAATGCCCGTCTTAATCTTCTTGAAGAACACCAGCAGTATATTCGTGATCAAATTGAAACACTGCTCGCGACGGATGACATGTTAACAAAGAAGATTTCAACTTATAAAGAACTCATGAGGAAATCTTTAGTTAAATAATGGAGAGAAAAACCCGATTCCTTTCTTGCGTTAGAAAGGAATCGGGCTTTGATCACTATTCATCGTTTACTTGTCTCTTTCGCTACTCCAAATGCGCATTACTTGTTCAGCTGAAAAAGCAAGTTGTGCTTTCGCGATGTCTGGTTTAAGCGCATGTTGTAGTGAATGGCATCCCTGCTGTATCGAAACAACTCCAGTTAATTTCTCATATAAGTTATGCACTGGTTCAACGACCTGTCCTGCTAATGCAATGCAAGGAACACGATGCTTTTTGGCTAGTTCTCCAACACCAGCCGGTACTTTCCCATAAGCCGTTTGACGATCGATTTGCCCTTCACCAGTAAAAGCAATGTCCGCGACAGACAGCTTTTCCTCTACTTTTAAAAGTTGAAGCATCCACTTTATACCAGGTACATAAGTTGCGCCAAGAGAATAGAGAGCTCCGCCAATTCCACCGGCTGCACCAGCACCTTTTTGTCGTTCGGATATAGAAAGAAGGTCTGCCACTCTATGAAGGGCAGCATCGTAAGAGGGAATCTCTTCTTTCTTCATCCCTTTTTGTGGTCCAAAAACATAAGCCGCTCCACGTTTTCCTGCGTAAGAATTATCTACATCTGTCACCAAATAGAGGTTAGCGCTCAGCTTCGTGTTACTTTTACGGATCGTCATCGTATGTTGCAAAGGGTTATGGAGGAGTGGCAGTTCTTTACCGGAGTGATCTAAACACGTATATCCAAGTGCTTGTAACATTCCAAGTCCTCCATCCGTAGTACCAGTCCCCCCGAGAAAAACGTAAATGTCACTTGCGCCTTTGGCCTCTGCATCCTGAATTAATTCACCGACACCGTAGCTTGTTAACAGTGAAGGTTTAAGTTCTTCAGAAGAGATCAAGTGTAATCCAACTGCTTCAGCTGATTCAATATAAGCAGTTTGACCCGCTCGATAATACCGAGCATCCCTTAACTTCCCGTCTAGCTGATGAATCTCCGCCGTCTCGAACTGTCCGGGAATTGTCTGGATTGCCTCTAGTGACCCTTCTCCTCCATCTGCCACAGGAATAACTTCAACGAAACTATTTGGGAAGACTCTCTTAACACCTACCTTAACTGCTTCACCTGCGTCCTTCGAGGAAAGAGAACCTTTGAATGAGTCCATTGCAATCAATACATTCATTTCTCCACCTCCCTGGCTATTGAATCAAAAAGCTCTTCACCTGACTAGGTAAAAACAATATGTTGGATTCTTTGTGTTGATTATCAACCCTAACTTCATTTAAATTCGCTTCCCTCACTTTATAAATAGTGGGATGATCTAACCTAATCGTTTGATCTTGACGAGAAGGATTATAATATCGAATGATGAAAGCATCTTCAGATTCAGCCTTTTTCAACGTACTCATCACTAGCTCTGTTTCTTCAAAAGAAAACCAACTGAATTCAGAAGGAACTTGAACGTTTTCTGGATTCAACTTCATTGCATTATGCGGGATTTTGTTATACGAAAGAAAAGGGCTGACATATCTTTTCACACGTTGGGCTACTTTAGCTGCATCTCGATTTCCTTCCACATATGCGAATCCAAAGTCAAAGGTATATTCGCCAAGCATTTGTGAATCAGGTGTTGGTAATTTGATTCCTGATGGACGTCCTGGTCGTCGAACAAGTTCTTCCTTTCCAAGAACACCAACGCTTCTAAAGAGCGTGAGCGCAATAGTGTCAAAACGCTCTCCAATAATCTCATATTCTCTCACGCTGTTTGTCATGACCATGGCTGTTTTTTTCTCATCTTCTAGTCCCACATAACTAAGGAAAGGATAAATCGCATCCGGTCGCTCATCCCAACCTTCTGACTCCCAAACCGCCATTCCATCATCGATAACGTTACGATCAATTGTACCAAATTGTTGATCTGCAAAAGAAAAAGAACTGGAAATATTTGTTGGAACTATGACGCGGATCCGGTGATCTTTCGCATTATTTTTAACTTTACATGAAACTTCGATCGCATTACTTTCAATTGGAATCGTAAGCTCAATATGGAAATATATGGTTTCCATACGCCCATCATCTTGCTTTCTCGCTTCAAGATCCGCCGGTACAATCCATTGATAAGCGATCTTAACATGATGAGTATGTGGTGTTGACTGTAAACTGATTTGAGCATCCGTTATTTCCTCAGCACTAAAGCGTGGTATTTCTCCTTCTAAAGGAGAGAAATCATATTCATCTCCATCATCCCCAACATTCTCAAGTCCAAGAACGCCAACATGAGTTTGACCAGTCTGTTTATCAGTTAGTGATAACGTACCGTTTTGCTCAAACTGAATCGAGTAAGCAACCGTTTCAACGGAGCGATGGATTTCTCTTGGAAGTGCTAGCTGATGATCGTTTGTTTCAACTACATAGTAAGTGTGATATCCGATACCAGGAAGTTGGGTTTTCACTTCAATTGTAAATTCCACAAATGGATCATAGTTTCCGTAATGCACGATTTGTCGGTCAATTAAACCGGGATCAATCACTTTTGTAGAAAGAATTTCATATTCGAGTTCTTTTCCATGGTCGTCCATGAGTTTAAATGAACTAAACTTTGTCGTGACAGTCGTTGTTGTTACTTCTTCGCGCTCCTCAGGAAGAAGATTAAAGAAAACAAGACGATCCTCTTTGCGATCTGTATTGATATGGTCTGTGATTTTACGTTTATAGAAATCGACCAAGCGGTCTGTCCGTTCTTCAGCATTCTGGAAGCGCGCCATAATTTCCGCATGAACTTTATCAGAACAGCAACATCCGATACTATCGTGTGCATGGTTTTTCATAATTTCTTTCCATATCGGCTCAATTAAACCGTGATGATACTCAAATCCTAGTTTGTAGGCGAGTGATGCTAAAGGTTCTAGATGATTCGTCAGTTTATTCTCAATCCGAGTATTTGCTGCTTTTATATCCGCTCTAGTTGAGTAAATACTTCTATGGACTCGCTGGTATTTACCGTGAAGAAACTCACCGTAAATCTCATCAAGACCTTCATTTTTCTCGATTCTCTCGAGCAAGTCTTCATAACGACTTAAGAAAAACTCTCTTTCTGGATAAAGTTTTTTCAATACCGAGATTATTTCATATATGTTTTGCTGGATAGGCATCTGGTCATGTCCATTTGGAAGGAGCACATCTTCGCCTGTAGCGCCTCGATCGAGCACAGTAAAATATTTATCCATTCTTTTTTGTAATGCAGCTTCTTCTTCAGGTAGATACTTCCCAATGGCATAACCAAGCGGCATAAGTTGTACAAGAACTTTTGACTCCCCAGGAGCAGTCCAATAAAATTCGGTTTTATCCGTACCGTGATTCTCAGAAGTTCCTCTCCAGAAAATCGAATATTTAATATCAAACCCATTTAGAATTTGCGGCATCTGAGCAGATTGTCCAAAAGAATCAGGGAGATAGCCAATTTTCATTGGCTCACCAAATTCTGCGCTATCTTTTATACCGTAATAAAGATTTCGTACAATGGACTCTCCCCCAACAACCATCTCGTCCGTCTGCGTGTACCACGGACCAATAATCAACTTACCTGCTTGAACAAGTTTCTTCACGCGTTCTCTTTGCTTCGGACGAATTTCAAAAAAATCCTCTAAAATCGCTGTTTGTCCATCTAATACATAGTAAGGATAATCAGGATCGTTTTCTAATCTTGTTAGAATCTCTTCCATATTATTTACGAGTAAAATCCGTGATTCTTCTGTTGAAAAATACCATTCTCGATCCCAATGCATGTGAGGGACGATGTGGACGTTTTTTGTCATAGCTGCTCACCTCATTTAAAAATTATGCTGCTTGTTGCTTTAATGCTTTTTCATATCCATATTTTTTGATCTTTTGTTTTCTCGTTAAGATAAGAAGGATCGTTGAAATGGCTGCACCAATTACTGCGGCACCAAACCAAATGACTGCATTCATAACCCCGCCCGTTCCTCCTTGAAGGAGAGCAAGTGAGAAAATACCTGCGCCAGGTACGTTTAACCCGATATTCGCTACAGAAATAATCGCTCCGGTCACCGCTGATCCCGCTACAAGTGAAGGAATAACGCGTAATGGGTCATTAATCATAAACGGAATGGCTCCCTCCGTGATTCCTGCTAAACCAAGAATCCACGTCTGTTTTCCAACAGCTTTTTCACTTTGATTAAACGATTTATTTGCAATGATGGTAGCTGCTGTAACGGAGAAAGCGGAAACCATTTTTACTGAAGCGAAAGTGGCATAAGGAATAAAGTTACCGCTCGCCATGGCTCCAATACAGAATGTGTATGCGGCTTTATTGACTGGACCGCCTAAATCAAAGGATACAAAACCTCCAATCAATGCTCCTAGAATAATCGCATTCGTTCCTGTCATACCATCAAGCCCGTTAAGTAGAGTTTCATTTAGCCACGTAACTGGCTCGCCAACGACAAATAACATAATTAAAATGGTGATAAGAGAACCGAGCACCGGATACACCCAAAAGCTTACAAATCCTGCAAAAGTACCACTAGGCTTAATTTTTTGCTTCATGTATTTCAGTAGATAACCAGCAAGGAAACCACCAAGCATCCCACCAAGGAATCCGCTTCCAATCATATTGGCCGCGACACCAGCTGCAAATCCAGGTCCGAGACCAGGTTTATCCGCGATAGAGTATGCCATGTAGGCAGCAAGGATCGGAACCATTAGTGTGCTTAATAACAGCCCACCTAACGTTTTAACCTGGAATAACCATGATCCCTCGGTTGCTAGTACATCTTCTAATCCGAACCCTTGCGCAATAAGCGTTGCAAATGCTGAAATCATCCCACCTGCAACGATGATTGGAATAATGTACGAGATTCCCGTTAGAATTGAATCTTTTATTTCGGTTTTAAAAGGTTTGTTGTCTTCATCTTCACTCATCTCATCTAGATGTTCCGTGTTTGAAGTGGAAGATTGTTTCTTTTGAAGAACTTTTTCAATTAATCCTTTGCCATCTTTCATAGGGGAAGCCACATTCGTTTTCACAGTAGGTAAGTGTTTGAAGCGTTCTTGGTCCTTTACAGCTACATCATTTGCGAAAATTACGCCTACTGCTTCACTTAAGTCTTTCTTTGAATGACGACCTTCAATACCATTCGCACCTTGCTTCTCTACTTTCATTCTTACATTCATTTCTTTTGCAGCCTTCATTAAAGCCTCTGCTGCCATATAAGTATGAGCAATCCCTGCTGGACAGGCCGTAACACCTAGCACAAGCGGTCGAGTCTCCTTACTTGTGACTTCTTCCTCTTGCGGTTTCTCTTCAGCGTCACCAAGAGCCTCATATAACTCATTTGCTGTTTTCATTTTGACTAATTGATCTTTATAAGTTGAATCAGATAGGCGTGTGACTAACTCTGCTAAGAGAGAGACATGTGTTGATCCTGCTTCCGCTTCAGGGATAGCCAGTAGAAAAACCAAATCAACCTGGTTTGTCGGATCCACACTTTCCCAATCTTCTATTGGTTTACTTACTGTCGCTACAGCGAAGGCTGCCTCTTTAACACCTTTCGATTTACCGTGCGGAATCGCAAGTCCACCTTCAAAACCTGTCGGTGAAAGCTTCTCTCGTTCTAACACAGCGTTGAAGTATTGATCTCTATCTGATAGCTTTCCTGCTACTTCCAGCGCTTCAGTTAATGATTCAATCGCTTCACGTTTTGTAGCATTATTTTGATTTATCTTAATTAAATCGAGAGAAGTGACGTTTTGTAGATTCATTTTTTACCTCCTCATCAAGTAATCGCTTACAAACTCATCATAATTGTTTTAAAGGTTCGGATCGCCATTTTGTTAGCGCATTCACAAAAACTATTAGAAATAGATAAGCTCTGTGTATTTATACACAGAGCTTACGGTAAGATTCAACTAATAACCGAGCAATCATGGCCATAGGAACGAAATTTGTAGTGTTATAGCCTTTTGTCTCTTCTTTTGGAGCGTAACAATATAGCATTAAATCAGCTAGCTCAGTTAAGCTACTTTCGCCAATATGACTCATTCCAATGATTCTAGCTCCTTGATTTTTCGCATATTTCCCAAGATCAAGAGTTTGATCTGTTTCTCCTGATTGACTTAGCAGAATGACAACGTCTTTCTTAGTAAAGCGTTGTAAGGATGCCATATTCTCATGACGGTGTTCAGAAAAAGTAACATCTTTATGAAATGGCTTAATGTTCATCACAATTAATTCACTTATATAAGAATGTGCTCCCGCCCCAAACACTAGAAGACGTTGAGAATGATGAATCCACTCACTAGCCAATTGAATCAACCGCTTATCCGTTAGTTCCATCGTTCGTTCCATTTCATATTGAAAAGATGGGCTTTTTGTTTCTTTTGTGGCCATTTCATCTTTCAATCTAAGTTTCAATTGCGTAAACCCTTCATACTCCAATTTCTTCATAAGTCTCATAACAGAATTCGGTACTGTATGAGTTTGCTGGGCAAGATGTTGCACTGACATGTTGACAACATCCGATCGATTTTGGAGAATGTATTGAATAATTTGATCTTCGAGATCCGTTAATTGAAATTCAAATTTACGATATCGATCTGCTAAAGATAACATGCTATACCAGTCCTTCAGTTAGATTAGTAGCTCTATTCTACCATCCTTTACTATTATGTACTAAAGCCATATGATTTTTTATATCGTGGATTTTTACTTCGAAGAAAGAGATGCGCCCTCATTCCATCTTCGGACACATCTCTTCTTTTTTCTTATAACCTCATCATCTCTGACACCCATTGATCTCTATGAATGACTTCAACTGTGGCGTTCTCATTCTCGTGATCTTGAATCACGTTCTCCAAGAAAGCAGATGAATATCGAACCTGTCCTTTTCCAAGTTTTCCATTCTTTCCGAGTACTTCCACAACATCTCCAACCTCAAAAGAGCCAACTACTTGCTTGATTCCGCCATAAAGCAAACTTTTGCCATTTAAAACAATCGCTTTTTCTGCACCCTCATCAATATAAAGCTGACCTGATACGTGAGAGTGCATCGCAATCCATTGTTTTTTAATTGGGAAAGATGTTGCTTTCTCTCGACTGATATAAGTTCCATCTCCGACACCAGAGAGAATTCGAAGTAACTTTTCGCTACCTGTTTCATGACCAATAAAAACTCGAACGCTCAGATTTAAAGCTGTCTTTGCTGCGATTAGCTTTGATTTCATGCCCCCAGTTCCAGCACTCGAACCAGCTCCCCCTGCTTGCCCAATCATCTTGTCGCTAATTTCAGTGAGAGAATGAAACTTGATGGCATCAGGGTTAGTTGCTGGGTTGGAATCATATATACCGTTCACATCCGTCAAAATGATCAATTCATTTGCATGCACAAGTCCACTTACAAGAGCTGAAAGCATATCGTTGTCACCAAACTTTAACTCTTCCGTTGAAACCGTATCATTTTCATTAATAATCGGCATGACCCCTCTTGCCAGCAATTCAGAAAGCGTATCAAACGCATTTTTGTATCGTTCTTGATTCGAGAAATCGGGGCGTGTTAAAAGAATTTGAGCGACTGAAATGTTCCGCTGACTGAATTCCTCGATATAAGATTTAATAAGTAAACTTTGACCAAGAGCGGCTGCAGCCTGCTTTCCTTTTAACGTGACGGGTCTTGCTGGATATCCAAGTTCTTTAAAACCTGCCGCAACTGCGCCTGAAGAAACAAGAAGTACTTCATGTCCTTCCTGACGAATTAATGCGAGGGCGTTAACATGATCAATGAGCTTAACTAGATCAATTTCTCCCTTACCGTTTGTTAATGAACTGCTCCCAATCTTAACAACAATTCGTTTCTTTCTCATGTTACATCTCCTTATATGAATACGTTCTTTCACGTTAAAGTACAAAATGATTTTTAGTATCTTACCACAAAATTTCTTTTTTGTCGTACATTACTTTTACTCTTAATGTCTAAAAAAAGATCAACTCATTATTTGAGTTGACCTTTCTTTCATTTCTTTATAAATCATCAAATCCATTATCATCAGACACTTTTGTATACTGACGTGATTTCTGTTCGAAGAAATCACTTTTCCCAGCGTTCACATCCGCGTAGGCTTTGATCCACCGCATAGGGTTCTCTCGGTGACCTTCAAATGGGCGTTCGATACCAAGCTGATTGACGCGATTGTTTGCCATAAATTTAATGTAGTCATTGAGTTCGTTCATTGTAATACCAGGGAAACGATTACCAATAATGTATTCTCCCCATTTCATCTCAAGCTCAGCAGCTTCACGAAATGTATTGGTGATGAAATCATGATTTTCTTTCGTATTCAGTTCAGGATGCTCATTGAACAATTCTTTCACTATATTAACGAACAACGTCACATGCAGCTGCTCATCCCGATTAATATAGTTAATCATTGTTGAGGTAGACACCATCTTTTGATTTCGAGCAAGGTTATAAAAGAAAGCGAACCCGGCGTAGAAGAAAAGCCCTTCAAGAATAATGTCATAAACAATCGATTCAAAAAATGTTTGTGGAGTTGGATTTTTAACAAATGCTTCATAACCAGAAGCAATAAATTGGTTTCGTTCTAGGAGCACGTCATCATGCTTCCAATATTCAAAAATGCGGTCTTGCTCATTTTTATTTACAATGGAAGAAAGTACATAGCTATATGACTGATTATGCACAACTTCCTGGAACGAAAGCACCTGCATGAGCGCAGAAAGGCTTGAATCTGTTAAGTAATCCGCAACCTTACTTGAATAGTCGGTTTGAATCGAATCTAGGAAAGCAAGAAGACCAATAATTTTCTTAAACGTATCTTGCTCATCTTCGCTTAATGCTTCCCATTGCTTCACGTCGTTCGACATATTGATTTCAAACGGAGTCCAAAAGTTTCCTAGCATATTTTTGTACATAGGATATGCCCAGCTAAAGCGGACATCATCCCAGTTTAAAACGTTTGAGCTTTCTCCATTAATAATTCCAGTCGAGCTATTCGGTGCGGAGACATCGTATAGCTTTCTTTGTTGAATCGTAGTCAATTCCAATTCCTCCTTTAGCTTGCGCAACTTTCACAGTCGTCAATATCTACAGATGTACTTCGTGTATAGTAGGTTGTTTTCAAACCTTTTCTCCAGGCTGTTATATGAATGTTCAGTAAGTCTTTCGCTTTTACAGTACTTTGCACATAGATATTAAACGATATTGATTGGTCCACATGACGCTGTCTGGCTGCATTCTGCTCAATACTCCAAAGCTGATCAATGTGATAAGCCGATTTGTAATACCAGGTCGTTTCAGGTGAAAGATCAGGCGCTGTAACAGGAATTTTATAGTTCTTCTTTTCCTCAGAGTATTCTTTTTGAAAAATCGGATCGATTGATGCTGTTGATCCGGCTATTAAACTTGTTGAACTGTTAGGGGCAACCGCTAAAAGATAGGCGTTTCTGACACCATTCGTTTGGACCCTTTCCTTAAGGGACTGCCATTTTTCACTAACGTAACCTCGTTGATTAAAGTACTCCCCATTTTGCCAATCAGAGCCTTCAAAGAGAGAGTAGCTTCCTTTTTCAACGGCAAGCTCATGACTTGCCTGTATCGTTAAATAATTGATTGTTTCATATAGTTCGTCCGCATAGTCTGCCGCTTCATGACTTTCCCAGACAATCTCTTTTTTCGCAAGGAGGTGATGCCAACCAAACGTTCCAAGACCAATGCTTCTATACTTCTCATTCGTTAACTGGGCTTGAGGCACTTCGATCGTATTAATATCGATCACGTTATCCAGCATTCTTACTTGAATTGGAATTAATCGCTCTAGTGCATTAGCTGTAACCGCACGCCCAAGATTAATACTTGATAGATTACAAACGACATAGTCACCAGGCGTTTTCGTAATGATAATCTTACCGTCTTTCGTGAATTCCTCTTCAACGGTCGTTGCACTCATATTTTGCATAATTTCCGTACAAAGATTGGAAGCATAGATCATACCAGCATGCTTATTCGGATTCGCTCGATTCACCGTATCTCGATAGAACATATAAGGCGTCCCAGTTTCCAATTGTGATTTCATGACTCGCTTCATAATCTCAATAGCCGGCACGGTTTTTCTTGAAAGCTCAGGATGGTTCACACATTGCCTATATTTCATACGAAACTCTCCTGATCCTTTTTCTTTGTCATACACATCTTCTAGTGAAAAGCCCATCACCTGGCGTACTTCATGAGGATCAAATAAATGCCAGTCTCCACGGTCTTCCACTGCTTCCATAAAGATATCTGGAATACAAAGACCCGTGAAAAGATCATGTGTCCTCATTCGTTCGTCTCCGTTATTAAGCTTGGCATCAAGAAATTCGAAAACATCCTTATGCCAGACATCAAGATAAACAGCAACAGCACCTTGACGCTGTCCTAGCTGGTCTACGCTCACAGCTGTATTGTTTAATTGCTTCATCCACGGTAAAACCCCAGATGAATTTCCTTTAAACCCTTTAATATCACTACCACGAGAACGAATTTTCCCGAGATATGCTCCAATTCCTCCACCATTTTTCGAAACGGTCGCTACATCTGTATTGCTGTCATAGATTCCTCTAAGACTGTCATCCACCGTATCGATAAAGCATGAGCTTAGCTGTCCATAGCTTTTTCCTGCATTTGAAAGAGTAGGCGTTGCTACTGTCATATATAAATTAGATAGCGCCCAATACGCTTCTTCAATTAGATTTAATCTCTTATCTTTTGGTTCATTTACCATGAGCGTCATAGCAATGACTAGAAAGCGCTCTTGAGGTAATTCATACACATTCTTATCATGATCTGTAGCTAGATAGCGGTCTGCGAGCGTTCGTAGTCCGATGTATGTAAACAAACGATCTCTTGATGGCTCGATTAACTTAGCAACTTGCCCTACTTCATTCTTGGAATAAGACTGAAGGAGTGCCTTGTTATAAATCCCTTCATCTGTCAGCTGTTGAAGAAGGCGATAGAAGCTTCCCCCACCATATACCTCTTTCTCAGAACGATGTGAAAGAGATTTACGATAGAGCGAATGAAGATGAAAAGCTGCTGCCACATAAGTCCAGTCAGGTTCTGTTGCGCTGATTCGTTCAAGGGCATTTAAAACTAGAATGTTACCAACCTCTTCTTGCGTTGATTCTTCTGAAATACCATCAATTGTTTTTTCAATAAAACTCTCACTAGCAAGTGACGGGTACTCATCTAGGAGCGTTCTTACTTCCTCCATCATTTTTGTTACTGTCATTTCTGCTACAGTACTCATATACCTCTCTCCTTTATCCATCCAAAATAAAAAGCTCACTCTCGGAAGAGTGAGCCTGGAGAAAACGACAACGTATAAATGGACATACTCGTACATTTACCCTGCCATTTCTCACCCTCAACCCCCGAAGAATAGAAACGTTTTTGACTATACGGCAGGTCTACTGGCTTGTGCTTCTTCCTTGGCAAGCCTTCCCGGAATTAACTCCAGTGGTTTCTTGCCTCGTCCACACGACAGTTGCGGGGACAGCTCCGGATTCGACCGGATTCCCTATTAAGTCGTTCTACGACACCGTATACTCAATTATTAAATTACGTACATTTTACCCATATATAGTATTCCAAACATTTATATATCACTAAATATTGATAACTCCATCTTACATGATGCTTTAATTTAGCACAAGCTTTATTGTTACATTGACTTAGATTTATTTCAACTCTAAAGACACTCACCTATCACTTTCAACCTGCTCATGCATATATTGTTGATACCTAAAAAAGTTTCCTGAAGGAAAGAAAGGTGAGTATGATGAAAAGATCATCTTCGGTTAATTTTAAGAAATTGGCTGGCTATACACAACTCTGTCAGAAATTCGGTATTTTGAGTGAACAAGAAAGCAAAGAAATTCTACAAAAGTTAAGTGAGCATAAAACATAAAGTTCTAACTACGATTGAAAAGGAATCGAGATCACGATCCTTCCTCCCTTTTTATTGTCTTCGGCGTAAATGTTACCATTATGCTTTTCTACTATTGTTTTCGTAATCGATAGACCAATGCCAGAACCTGACTTGTCACCTGTATAAAATCGTTCAAAAACGCGCTCTGGATTCTCGCCAAAGCCTTTACCATCATCTTCAACCTCAATATAAACTTGACGATTATCTTGGTGGACATGTACTTCTATAACGGATGAAGCGAATCGAAGGGCATTACCGAAAATATTCATAAAAGCTTGCTTCATTTTATCACTGTCCATCTTAAGGTCTATGGTATGATCAATGTCATACCTTACCTCTATTTGCCGTTGATGTGCAAGTGGTTTTACCACAGTGATGACTTCCATCAACACGTGATGAAGATCGACTACTTCATAAGTAAAAGATTCATCTACTGTTTCTAACCTAGTTAAATAAGAAATGTCCTGCACGATCTTTTTTAAACGCTGCGTTTCTTTCACGATCACTTCAAGACTATACTCGACGTCCTGTCCTACGATTACTTCATCTAGAATCCCTTCCGCATTCCCTTGAATGGCCATTAGAGGTGTTTTTAATTCATGAGACGCATTTTGAAGGAATTCCTTCTGATCAAAATCATTTTTTCGAAGTTGCTCCGTTAGTTCTTGAAATGTCTTAGCAAGTTCATTGATTTCATCCTTTGTTTTAAGCGTCAACGGGGGTTGTTCCTTGCGCATCGTAAATTCCCTCATGTGATTGGCAAGTAATCGAGTTGGCCCCGCTATTCCTTTCTGCATAATAGCAGCAAGGAGCACGGCAACAGCAGCAGATACTAAAAGACTAACAGCCTGTGATTGCTGAATAATCCGATTGAAACCTTCAAGACTTTCTACCTTCGTAAATAGCACAATACTGCCAACTTGCTCTCGTGAAAGACTAATTGGCACTTCCTCTGTAACATATAATTTTCCTTTGTTTTCTTCATAATCAATTCGAACCACTTCATCGACATTCGAATAAATTGCCTTCTCGTTTGCATTATAAATTATAAATTGAGATGAGATTAAATTGCCTGCCATTTCAATTCTTCTGCGATCAAGTAACCCATTAGGTGGATTTTCGCCCTTCCACTGTCGATCTTCGAGCATCTGACTAATTTGCAATCCCTCTTTTTGCAGCTGTTCTCTCGTTTCGCGCACAAGATATTCTTGAAATAAATATTGAAATGAAATAGTAGTAATAAGCAGAATAACAACAATAAGAACGATATAACTAAGAAACAATTTGGTACCGATATTAAACTTCTTCATCGATTTTATAGCCGTACCCCCAAACTGTTGCAATCTTCGCTTGCGCATTTGCATCTGACATCTTTTTACGTAGCCTTTTCACAAGGTCATCAATAATCCTACCATCACCTACATATTGATAACCCCAAATGGCTTCAATTAATCTCTCTCTTGTAAACGGTTGTCCTGGATGTTGGAGGAGATAGGCGAGCACATCGTACTCTTTCGGCGTTAAAGGCATTTCTTCCTCATTCACTAATAACAGTCGTTTTTTCTTATTTAAACGTACGTTCTGAACAGTAATTTCTTGTGAAGAATGGTTTTTCTCTAGGCGATTCATCCGTTTGAATAGATTCTTAATACGCACAACAAGTTCTCTAGGGCTAAAAGGTTTCGTTAAGTAATCATCAGCGCCAAGTTCAAGGCCTAGTATCCGATCAAGCTCTTCATCTCTTGCGGAAACAACGATAACGGGAATGTAAGAATACTTTCTTAACCGTCGAAGGAGTTCAAGTCCATCAACATTTGGCATCATAATATCTAATACTAATAAATCGGGTTCAATTGTCTCTAGAGCACTTAACACTTCTGCCCCATCTGTAAAGGTTGAGACAATAAACCCTTCTTTTTTTAAATACTTCTCTAAAATATCACGTATATTTTGTTCATCATCTATCACAAAAACGTGCTCCATCTCTCTCAACTCCGTTCCCTTTTCACA
Organism: Anaerobacillus sp. QJM3NY_17; assembly: GCF_056173665.1. Classification (NCBI taxonomy): domain Bacteria; kingdom Bacillati; phylum Bacillota; class Bacilli; order Caryophanales; family Bacillaceae; genus Anaerobacillus; species Anaerobacillus sp. QJM3NY_17. Next base: position 3,511,180 of record NZ_CM149685.1, read on the forward strand.
TCTTAGACGAAATGTGCTTTTCATACTCTTTATATTATCCTAGCCTTATCTGACAGTAAATCAGCCGCATGTCTTCAAAACATACGAAAGAGATAGGGGGCCCCTATCTCTCGCTAAGATTAGCTAAGTTTTTCAATCAGCTGATCAAGTATATCATTTTTTTGTTTCACAATTTCTTGAGCCTGCTCTCGCTTGGCTTCCATCTCTTCGCGCATTTCTTCTCTTGCGGCTTTCTCTTCGTCGGTTAACTCTGGACGCTCTCCACTTTCTTCAAGTTCCTGCTTCTTAGACTCTCTCTCTTCATGAGCAGCCTGTGCTTCATCATGCATCGCATCAAGCTGTGAGTTTAGATCAGCAAGCTCTTTCTGAAGCTCATCGACACCTTCAACACTAGAAGCATCCTGATCAAGCAAAAGGTCGATTAATTGATCTTTTTTCTCAGCAGTTGCCATTTTCAGTTCGCGATCTAGAGAGCGGTCTTCGAAGTGACCTCTTTTCCCATGATGTCCTCTAGTACCTGCCATCTCCTGGGTTTGCCCTACTGTTTGCTCTTCTATTTCAGTTGACTCGTCATCTGCCGCATTAACATTTGCTCCAGCTATCCCCCCAGCTAAAACCATAGAGGCAACACCAATCATCCATTTGTTCATCTTCATCAATCTCCCTTCATAGGTATGTTCTTACAATACCTATTATGGACAACAACTTACGAAGAAATTTGTAAGAATGATGTGAAAATGATGTGAGTTTGCTCTATCTCTTTTTTAATTGGTCGATCACTTTAGCATCCAAACTACGTACATGCAAATCACGCTGTGGAAACGGTATCTCAACGTTGTGATCTGCAAGAATTCGGTTAATGCGGAAGTTTAAATTACTCTTCGTTTCTACCGCTGCTTTTGGTGACGAGATCCAAATGAATAGTTGAAAATCAAGTGATGAATCACCAAAACCAAGGAAATTCACAAAAGGAGGAGGAGTCTCAAGCACATACATGGAATTCTCTTTTTCTTCCATAGCTACTTGAAGCAATAGCGATCTCACAAGTTCCACATCTGAACCGTATGCCACCCCTATTGGTAAAACGAGGCGCAATCTTGAGTCTCCATAAGAGTGGTTCACAACCTGCTCTTCGATAAAATACGAATTTGGCATAATAATCCGTTCATTGTCTAGTGTTCGAATAATCGTGGCACGCATGTTAATTTTTTCAATGTCTCCAATAACATCGTTTATGATCACTCGATCACCTACTTTAATTGGTCTTTCAAATAAAATAATTAAACCAGAAATAAAGTTATTTGCGATGTTCTGCATTCCAAAACCGATTCCAACCCCAAGTACTCCTGCAAAGACCGTTAAAGCACTTAGATCAATCCCGACTGTCGTTAAACTAATAACGACCGCTATCACCATCAATGTGTAATGAAAAACACGATTGAACGTAAATTGCAAGCCTGTATCCAGGCTGTATCGATCATAAAGCGGAGGCATAAGAAAGGAAGTTGCAATCTTTGAAAGTCGATTTGCAAGAGTAATGATAAATAGTGCAATTAATATAAGAAACAACGAGATTTCAACACTACCAATTGCAAATAATTGACTAAACATCCAACTGTTATCGGAAAAATAAAATAAAACAAATAGCAGGATGGCATACCCTGTTGTCCAATTTATAAATGAGAGGAAAGCTGGTCGAATACCGTTTGGGTAATTCTCCTCTTTGTCTCGTTTTGTCAGCCATAATTTGATCAGAAATCGAATCAGGAATAGACCTAGTATCACAGAAATTGTAATGACTATGTCCATAATGTTCGCATTGTCTAAAATTGAATGCACAAAAGGCAACCCCTTTTTTATTCAGTTATCCTTTATCATATCATGGAAATTGTAACCTCCGCAGGTCTTACACCGTCTAATTCTTTAAGAAACTTCTAATCGATTTACAAATAATCACGAAGCGGGGACAAACTTATGAGAAGATGGATCCTTCTTATCTGTACATCAATTCTTTTACTAGCAGGATGTAGTTCTAATAATGGAAACTTTTCAAATGAAAGTAGCGATATAGCTACTTCAACTGATCAATCCACAGATGAAAACCAGGGAGGAAATGAAAGAGAAAAAGAGAAAAATTCGTCTTCTATAGAAAAATCAGAAACGCCTGCCTTACAGCAAGATCGCAAGGTAATCTTCAATGCAAACCTTTCCTTAACAGTTGAAGGTTTACCTAAGGCTACTGCCAAAATCAAAGATCTAACTAGAACTTATAAAGGTTATGTTGTCGAAGAAAGTATTGCTTCAGAAGAAGATTCTCTCTTTGGATCAATGACCGTACGCATACCCCAACCTGAATTTGACTCTTATCTCAATGCAGTTGAAGGGCTTGGGAAAGGAGCTCCACAAAAATCGATATCCGGAACCGATGTCACCGAAAACTACGTTGATCTTACCTCAAGGCTGAAAGCAAAAGAAGCTGTTCAAAAACGACTGGAATCATTTCTTAACGAAGCAACTAAAACAGAAGATCTGTTAGCTATATCTAATGAGCTTTCCCGTGTACAGGAAGAGGTCGAACAGCTGAAAGGTCAACTAAATTACCTCAATAACCAAAGTGAATATTCGACTGTTACGATTTCACTCGAACAGCAGAAAATTATTGTTCCTTCTATTGATAAGAATGAATTTCAAACTCTAACAGAGGCAAAAAAACTGCTAATGACAACTGTAAATGGGCTCCTTTCCTTTTTCTCCACAGTGGCTGTACTTTTGATTGGTCTCTCACCTATTTTGGCCCCGCTCGTTCTTATAGGATTATTTTTCTTGTATAGAAAGCGAAAAAAGAAGAATCAAAAAGCCGATCAGCATACCTGATCGGCTTTTCCTTATGATGCTACATCACGTTTCGTGAATAGTAGCCATGACAATGACAAGAACAAAACAAAGTAGACGAGAAGCATGGTCAACGAGAAACCGAGCGTCATACTTTCAATTATAGGTGAACCATCGAAATAAACACTTAAGTCCGTATTGGCAAAGAGGATATACTTCACCCAATCGTATTGACTAAGAATAAAAGTAAGTTGGCTCCCTGTAAACATAAGGAATATAGCTAATCCAATCGCAAGAGAGGAACTTCTAAAGATACTCGATAGCATGAAAGCAAATGTTACCATCATAAGCAAATTCACACTGGCAAGTGCATATTCAACAATATAATGAATGGCCATACTCGTTTCGGCCACTTCCCCACCTGAATAAGTTAGGTATGGTTGATAGACTGCACTAAAACCAAGGAATAACCCGCCGATAATAAAAGAAGAAATGTATAAGATGACGAGAGAAAATAGCGCAAATAATAGCGTTGAAATAAATTTAGAAGCAAGAATTTTCGTGCGTGAAGCAGGTCGGATCAACAATAACTTAATGGTTCCCCACGAATATTCACTCGCTATAACACCTGCGCCGATAATAATCGTAAAGATGGAAATTAAACTCACAATGCCAGTTGAACTATCCATAAAACTCCATATTGAATCACTTTCTAAAGGGGGAATATCATTCTCTAACCGATATTCATTTATCGCAATAGAACGTTCCTGACTGTCTTTAAAGGCTTTGGGCATTCCCTCTGAATCTTTTAGCGTTTGTTCTGCCTGTTGGATCGCATTTTCAGAATCAGTGCGCCAGTTCGTAGTCTCATCACTTACATTCATATTAGTAAAAATGCCTGCTACAAGTACGGCTGCCACCACAAGTCCGATCATCACCCACGTTCCAACTCTTCTATAAATCTTCATGTTTTCATTTTGTATTAAATGTAGCATACTAGACAACTTGCTCACCCCCAGTTACTTCCAGAAACACATCTTCTAACGTTTTCACAGAGGATTGAATACCGTATACGCGGACGCCCTTTTCCACGAGAACAGCTGTTACCTCTGGAATAAGCTCATGTTCTATTTTAATCGTCAACTTACGCTCCGATTTTTCCATCTCACAATCAGGGAAATTTGCTTTAACAGCGTGAACCGCGTGTTCTACTGGATCGACTTCAAATGAAACCATAACGGCGTGATCATTTTGAACAAAGTCATTCACTCGCTGCACATCGACCATTTTTCCGGCCTGAATAATGCCAATTCGATCACACATGAGTTCGATTTCGGATAATAAATGACTAGAAACAACTACAGCAACATTTTCTTCTCTTGCAAGCGTTCGTAAATATTGTCTGATTTCTCGAATACCCGCGGGGTCTAGTCCGTTTGTTGGCTCGTCTAGAATGAGTAGCTTAGGTCGGTGTAGCAGTGCCTGGGCAAGTCCAAGACGCTGTCGCATTCCAAGTGAATATCCCTTCACTTTTTCATTGATACGACCTTGGAGTCCAACCAATTGAATGACTTCTTGAATGCGTTCTTTTGAAACACCTTTGACCATTCGAGCATAATGGACAAGGTTTTGGTACCCAGTCAAAAATTTGTACATTTCAGGATTTTCAACAATCGCTCCTACTTTTACAATCGCATTCTCGTAATCTGTTTTAATACTGCTTCCATCAATGAGAACTTCGCCTTCCGTCATTCTCATTAGACCAACCATCATCCGAATTGTTGTTGTTTTTCCTGCTCCATTCGGCCCCAGAAAACCAAACACTTCACCTGGGTATACATCAAATGAAAGTTGATCAATGATTGTTTTCTTTCCAATTACTTTTGTTAAATCTCGAATCTGAACAACTGGTTTTACAGCCATTTTACCCCTCCTCTTGATACAACTTTTTCAACCACTCTACTATTCTCATACGATCTCGCTCGCGAATGGTTTCAACATCTTCGAGCGCGAGAACCTTACCATTTCGAATCGCAATAACCGTTTCAAGTAATGGTTCGATTTCCGTTACTTCATGTGTCGTGATGATTACCGTTTGTTTTTCTAAGTCGATAAAAGAAAGTAAACTTTTCACAATTGAATCTCGCACCATCGGATCAAGACCTGATAACGGCTCATCCATCAGAATAATAGGTACATCTCTCGCAAGGGTAAGTGCAATCTTCAATCTCCCACGATTTCCTTTAGATAAATGCTTCACCTTTTGATCCTGATCCACTTCCATAAATTTAACAATATCGTGGGCCTTTTCAAGATTAAAATCGCTAAATTGACTTGCAAAAAAGCGGATTGTCTCTTTCACTGTGAAGAATGAATAGTAAGCGTCTAACTCTGATAAATAAGCAACTTTATTTGCCGAACGCCTCGAAACTTGTTCTTCGTTAAGCATTACTTTGCCTTCACTAGGCACTACAAGACCTGCGATTATCTTCATGAAAGTAGATTTCCCACTACCATTGGAGCCAACAAGGCCAATGATTTTCCCTTCAGGAATTCTTACGTTCACATCTGATAGAGCTTGTTTTCTAAGATAACGTTTAGATACGTTCTCGAATGTAATCATGATTGATTCTCCTTTTCGTTCGTAACGTAAGTTCGAATACCTTCAATCATATCTTCTCGAGAAAATCCCATTTGCTTCATTTCATCAATGAAATTCTGGATGTGGTTAATCTTGAGCTGTTCTCGAAGTTCGGTCAGTCTTTCTTTTTGCTCCGTTACAAACGTCCCCTGCCCTCGTTTCGTCTCCACAATCTCCATCCTCTCCAGTTCATTGTAAGTTCTCGACACTGTATTTGGATTTACGCCTGATTGAATGGCCATATCCCTTACAGAAGGAAGCTTTTCACCAGTTTTTCGTTCCCCTTTAATAATCTCCCAGCTAATGCGGTCCACTAGCTGCAGGTAAATCGGCTTTGAGGGATTAAATTCTTCTCCCATCCCTTACACCTCCACTTTTCGATCAAGTACCCAGCATGTCATTATGAAAACAAGGATGATAGTAATGAGATCAAATAATACATTCCCAATTGCAAACGGAAATGTTGAAACGGTTAATTCAAATGCCTGCTGACTAACCTCCATATTTAACGGTGACGGTAGCTCCACATACCCCCACTCGATCATCACTTCATAAAGACGAGTCCCACTCAACCATGAACCAAACCAACTGATAAAACCAACAATTAAGAGAATAAGAAGAAGTGCCCACTTGCCGATATACGTTTTCAGAACTTGATACAAAGTCCAATAGAAGATTAGCCAAACCCCCATATAGACTGATCCTGTAATAATAACGGTGAGAAAATAAAATCCGAACAGCCACACATTATCAATTGGAAGTTGAATGAGGCTAGGTTCAAGGTTATAAGCTAGAAGAGATAAACTACTGACAATACCAATAGATAGCAGTAATGCTAATAACCCATTTAGCAATTTAGCTCCGAGTAAACGAGCTCCTGATTGTGGATTGTGTAGCCAGAGGTGTAAGTTCCTTCCTTCAGTGTTCAGACTAATTAATAAATAGAGTGGCAAAAAGAAGACGTGCATCGCCGTTAGTACGGCTCCAATAATAGCTGTTAAATAAGGGATTTCCCATCTTGCAGAGGCAAGAAAAAATCCAATCATTACTAGTAAATCAAACGCTGTAACGCCTAATAGAAGGGCTCTTGAAACACGAAATTCCTTTCGTAATAACCCACTCCAATTCTTCATGATATAGTTCCCCCTCAATGTGTTGGTGTATTAGTTACATAGTACACCAGTACTTTGGAATGGTCAATATTTTTATTTTCAATTTCACAAAAAAATGATCCATTTGAATATTGATTTCGTTAGCTATATAAGAGTATAGTCAATAAAAAATGCTAAGATATAACTTAAGTAAAAGAGGTGAAGAACGTGAAAAAAGTCTTATTGCTCGTAGTTGGTGCGATTATTTGGCTCGTACTCGCAGGGTACAATAACTACGCTGAACCCGTAACGAATACAGCCGTTGAAAAAGAACAAACGAATGCTGCGTTAGAGGTAGAAGAGATAGAGAAACCAGATGTGCTATCAGACGAATTTCTTCTTCTTGATGATCAGAAGAAGAAATTCGAAGAAGCCAAAGAATCCCAAAACGTTCAAGAGGGAATGGAGCCTGTACAAGTAGAGATTCCTGCAATCGATGTTAAAGCTCCCGTTGAAAATGTCGGTATATTAGAAAATGGACAAATGGGTGTTCCCGAGGACATCAACAAAGTTGGTTGGTTTGAACCTGGCTTTAAACCAGGAACAAAAGGAAATGCTGTCTTAGCTGGGCACGTAGATAGTAAAACAGGACCGGCTATTTTCTTTTATCTTGAGAAGCTTTCAAAAGGTGACGAAATTATTTTGACTGATAAAGAGGGGGAAAAAATGACATTCGTTGTCACTGGTAAAGAACGATATCCTTACAACGACTCTCCTATCGAAAAAATATTCGGAACAACTGATTCACGCACGTTGAATCTTATTACGTGTGTTGGAACATTTAATCGCTCAAAAGGAACACATGAGGAGAGACTTGTTGTTTCTACAGAGTTAAAGGAAGATCCGAGTAAAGAGAAAAAAGAAGTAGATCCTAACGAAGTTCCAGATGCTCCAACAAACCTTAGCGTTAGTGGGAATTTCTTATCATGGCATGCTGTTCGCGACGAAAATGTTGTAGGATACCGCATTTACAAAGCTGACGCATACGGTGTTTATAAGCAAATTGAGAGCATTTCTAACCTTGAACGTAAGAGCTTCTCAGATCCCGACGCTTCAACCTCCTCATACTATGTAACTTCTGTAAATATATTTGGTAACGAATCAGCTCCATCTAAAAAAATGACTCCTGAGAAATAACAAAAGCGCGGCTGGATTTTTTCCAGCTGCGCTTTTGTTTCATTAAATGAAGAAAATGTCTCTATACATCAAATGATTAACTCGCTTTTTTCATTTGAGATTCTACAAGATAACGATTAAAATAATCATCTGTTTCGCTTCGTATGACTTTATAAAGTAATAATAACGCAATTAAGTTTGGAATCATCATCAAAGCATTTGCCATATCCGCAAAAGCCCAAACAGTAGTCAGGTTCGCAACTGTACCAACAAAGCATGCCAATACATATACTGCTCCATAATAAATGGTTACTTTCGTACCAACTAGGTATTCAAAGCATTTATAACCATATACGTACCAACCAATAATGGTTGAGAACCCAAAGAAAATAACGGAGAAAGTTACAATATACTCTCCGATCAGACCGAGACTTGAACCAAATGCAGCCGTAGTCAAAGCACCTGCTTCTAGATTCGGATCATGCACGACTCCCGACAGGTCTCCTCCCGTTGGGTCCCAAAATCCAGAGATAAGGAGCACAAGGGCTGTCATTGTACAAACAATGATCGTTACGATAAACGTACCAGTCATGGCTACGAGAGCCTGTTTCACTGGATGATCGGCTTTCGCATTACCAGCAATAAGGGCAGCCGTACCAAGTCCTGCTTCGTTCGAGAAAATCCCTTTGGAAACTCCTGATTTTACAGCTTCCATTACAATAACACCTGAAAATCCTCCTACCGCCGATATAGGTGAAAAGGCATATGTAAAAATCAGCTTCATAGCTGGGATAACAGCATCTATGTTAATGACGATAATAATGAGTGCACCAACTACGTAGAGAACCGCCATAATCGGAACAAAGAAACCTGCAACAGAACTAATTCGCTTTACGCCACCGAAGATGATGAGCGAAGTAAGTGCAGCAAGGATAATCCCAGTTACCCATCCATCAATTTGGAAGCTTTCATCAACAACACTTGCGATTGTATTTGATTGTACGCTATTTCCGATTCCGAGTGAGGCAATCGCTCCAAATAAAGCGAACGAGATAGCGAGCCACTTCCATTTTGACCCTAGTCCCTTTTCGACATAATACATCGGCCCTCCGGCATACTCTCCGTTATCATTTTTCACACGATATTTCATCGCAAGCAAAGCTTCTCCATACTTCGTTGCCATTCCAACAAGACCTACAATCCACATCCAGAAAATCGCACCTGGACCCCCAATTGTAATCGCTGTAGCAACTCCTGCAATATTACCATTTCCTATCGTGGCAGCTAATGCTGTCATCAGAGCTTTATAGTTACTAACGTCACCTTCAGCACTGCTATCCTCTTCTTTTTCTTTTGAGAATGCTAATTTGAAAGCATATCCCAGCTTTCGAAACTGCAGTCCTTTCAGAATAAATGTGAGAAAGACACCTGTCCCAAATAATAAAATTAGGCTTGGTGCTCCCCAAAGAACTCCATTAATTTTCTCTAGCCAATCTAAGATGTTCATTCTCTCTCTACTCCTTTGTGTTAACGCTTTCATGCACTGACCTTTACCACATTATCATTTGTAAGCTTGAAGCGCAATTCCCACCTTTAAATTTGGGGAAATAGTCACTATTCAATTTTTACTATAGCCCATTAAGAAATTCAATTAGTAACTTTCTCCAACGTAAAAGAGAGACTTAACATAAGTTAAGTCTCTCTAGATAACTGCTCTTACAATTCACCGATGGCATCACTTATCGATTGATCGCCATTTAAAACTTCAAATGTTCGGTTAAACGTATGCTTGTTCTCCAAGACTTCAGTAAGAACAGCAGCCACATCTTCACGTGGTATTTCACCAGATTTATCTTCAAGTGTTTCGGCTGCTCTAATTTGTCCTGTTCCAGGCTCATTTGAAAGACTACCTGGACGAAGAATAGTATAAGTTAAGTTTGTTGCTTTCAAGTGCTCATCGGCACGTTTCTTCGCATGTAAATAAGGCTTCATATTATCTGGACCTTTTTCAGGATAATCAGATCCAACAGTACTTAGCATGACAAAGCGTTTAATTCCTTGTTGCTTCGCTTCATCAACTGCTTTAATCGCACCTTCCTGGTCAATCATAATGGTTTTATCTGCGCCAGTGTGCGGTCCTGAACCTGCAGCGAAGATAACCGCTTCACATCCGTACAGCGCTTGTGAGAAATCTTTTTCAAGATCGCCAAGCACGGTTTTACCGCCTGCATCTTCAATCGCCTTAACTTGATCTGTATCGCGAATCATACCAACTGGCTCATGACCGCGTTCTGCTAATTTTGTAATTAAATGTGTTCCTACTTGTCCGTTTGCTCCAATAACGAGTACTTTCATGACAATTCGTCCTCCTTTAAAAACCTTAACACTTGTTATATTCCGCAAATTCATCTTTTTAAACCAACGAATGTGCAAAATGCTAAAAGCATACTTCGTTTCGCCCATTTTTCTTCGCTCTGTAAAGAGACTTGTCTGCTCGTTCAACGGATGCCATTAATGGTTTTTCAAGATCGAGTTCAGCTAATCCAATTGAAACAGAAACATCCTTTATTTCGTCTCCCATCTCGGTCATAAATCGCTGCTTACTTAAATTGTGCTGCAAATCCTTCATGCGATCATATGCCTCATCTTTCGTTGATGCTTCAAGCATGACAATAAACTCTTCTCCTCCGTATCGTGCAACGAGCCAATTATCGCTTTGATCTGAAAGGAACATGGCAAATTCAGCCAAAACGCGATCCCCGTTAAGATGACCATATTTATCATTAATTTGCTTAAAAAAATCAAGATCAAGCATGGCTACCATTTTTATCAAATGAGTCTCCTGAGCTTTCGCTTTCTTTAGAAAACTTCTCAGATTAAGTAATCCGGTCAGAGAGTCGTGTTCAGCATAAAAGCGAAGTTGCTGACTCATCTCAAGATTATTAGTGCTCATTTGAATAAAGAAATACATAATTAGGGCAGATAGCTGAAAGGAGATAAACCGTATTAAATAAGAATAGAGCGTGATGTCTTCTGAAATGATATAGCCAACGATCGCATCTGAAATAAACCAGATGCCAACAAAATAAAAAAACAGCTTCAAATATGTGAGGTTTCGAAAAAGCTTCTGTCGTACTAGCATTGTTACAACTGTTGGGATTAACAAGGTGAAAAAGATCTCTAAGTAAATAAAGTCACCTGGAAAAGCGAATCGAGCTAGTGTAATGATTATGAGCACGGGAATGCCATATTGATACCCATGGTACAGAATTAGTATTACCATAGGAATGGTTCGTAAATCATATAGATACCCGTCTAACGATACCGGCAACATATAAAGGAAAATAATACCGATTGCCACAATGAATATGTGCGCGACAGCGACAACCTGACTCGGCCACCGCTTCTGAAAGGCAAGATAGTATACGCTTTGGATGCATAGGTGCATAAATAATAAGATGGAAAAGTTCGCTAATAAAGATTGCATCTGCCGTGTCACTTCCATAATGGTTATTTTTTAATCATTCTTACTTATAGATTTTACACCTATCTTAGCATTTTTTGGAAAATAATAGAACGTTATTATCCTATGTATTATGAATAAAACCAAGTATCCCTCTTTCTAGAGAAATACTTGGTTTTATTATAAGCAGTCAAATTATGACCACTTCACTTATTTAGTATAATTTTTGGAGAGCTTCTTTATCAAATGGTAATAAATCATCTGCGCGGCCATCACGTACTTTGCTTACCCATTCAGGGTCCATTAATAATGAGCGACCAATTGCTACAAGATCAAACTCTTCACGATCAAGCTTTTCAATCAAACCATCAAGACTTGTCGTATTTGCTCCAGCAAAGCTTGTAAATTCTCCATCTAGTCCGACTGAGCCTACTGAAATAACCGGCTTACCAGTTAGTTTCTTCGTCCAACCAGCTAGATTCAATTCGGAACCTTCAAATTCAGGCTCCCAGAAACGACGTGTTGAGCAGTGGAAGATATCTACTCCAGCTTCAACGAGCGGCGTTAGGAACTGTTCTAATTCCTCAGATGTAGTCGCAAGCTTCGCTTTAAAATCGTTCATTTTCCATTGAGAAAAACGGAAAATAATCGGGAAGTCTGGCCCCACTTTACGACGGCAGGCTTTGATGATTTCTACAGCAAATTGAGTTCTCCCTACAAGATCGCCACCATAACGGTCAGTCCGTTTATTTGTCTGCTCATAGAAAAATTGGTCGATCAAATAACCATGTGCTCCGTGAAGTTCAATCGCATCAAATCCAAGTCGCTTCGCATCTGCTGCTGCATCTGCATACGCTTCAACTAGCTGTTCCACTTCTTCTGTTGTCAAAGGCTCGTTTACCTTCTCACCAGATAGTGCTAGACCTGAAGGACCAACTGGTTGTGCTTCTTCGTTTGGCAGTTCCCCCATTTTTCGGGTCATCCCAACATGCCAAAGCTGAGGTGCAATTTTACCGCCAGCTTCATGGACTTCTTTCACAACATTTTCCCAGCCTGCTAGTGCTTCTTCACCGTGAAAGACAGGAATGCTCGCACCTGAAACCGATGAAGGATGGTTAATCCCAGTTCCTTCTGTCACTATTAGCCCCACGCCATTTTCTGCTCTACGGCGATAATAACCAGCTACATCTTCACCTGGTACGTTTCCTGGTGAAAAGCCTCGAGTCATTGGCGCCATAACTGTGCGATTTTCTAAAGATAATTTTTCACTATTGAACGTTCTAAATAACGCTTCAGTTGTTTTCGTTGTATGTGTCAATTTATTTCCTCCTCTAACCTGTTTGCATTCATTATTATTTCAAAATCATTCTCCAAAAGAAAGAAATCTGTTTATGTAATGTGCTGGTGATCCGATGATTCCTTTAGAAAGCTATTAATTCCGCGATACTTAGGATATTTCCGCGAAAAGTCGATTTTTTCCGCGATAACTGAAATATATCCGCGATTTTGCGATTATTTCCGCGATCTGCCAATTCACGAAAAAAATCATAGGCGAAGCGCCTATGATTTCCTCTCTCTACTACTTATTCTCATATTTAGCTGAAAGAAAGCCTAAAGCTGACCCTAATATGGCTCCACCTAGGACCTCAACAGGTTGATGTCCAAGAAGCTCTTTCAACTCTTTTTCCCTTTCCACAAATTCCATGCTAGGGTAATCTCCAGAGATCGTCGCTAGATTATCCTCTAGATCGTTTACTAGAGCAGCAATTTCTCCTGTATGACGCCTAACCCCCTGGGCATCGTACATAACAATCACACCGAAAATAGTGGCGAGAGCCGTTTCTGTATGACGAGATCCTTTATTTGAAGCAATGTAAGAAGTAAGGGCTGCAACACCAGCTGAATGCGAACTAGGCATTCCACCCGTTGTCGCAACTTGCTTCACATCCCATTCTCCCTTTAGCACCTTATGAGTTAGGATCTTCAAACCCTGAGCAATCGCAATTGAGGAAACTGCTGTTAAAATTCCTCTGTTCATTTTTTGCATCTCTCTCATCCTCCACTTTGCCATCTTTTCTGCCTGAGCAGAATGTTCTATTAGATGCATTACCCTTTAGGAAGGAATTTTACGCAGAGAAATTGTTTTTTAGGAAATCTACCACTCTTACATTCAAATTTCTTTCATGCAATCAAAGAAATCTTTAGTAGCTGATACAATCGATTCTCGATTTCATCTATGCTGATCAACAAGAATGGGATTGCCATCAGGGTCTTCTATTGTAAAACTCGTTGGCCCTTCACTTGATTCATCCGCTTCAGAAAGAATATTCACTCCGTTTTCTTTTAGCTGCTTTTGAAGTGTTCGAATATCTGTAAACACTTCAAGATTTTCAGCGTTCTCATCCCAACCTGGATTAAACGTTAGAATATTTTTGTCAAACATCCCTTGAAACAGGCCAATGACGGTACTGCCATTCTTCATAATGAGCCAATTTTGAGAAATATCTCCTCCAAACGATTGAAAACCTAATTTTTCGTAAAAATGCTTTGAGGCTTGGATATCCTTTACACTTAAACTTAAAGAAAAAGCTCCGAAATTCATATTCATACCTCCTCATTATAGTTGCTATAAACGATTCTTCTCTATTCCCTCCTTTACTACCTTCTTTTAATTGGATTAAGATAACGTTACTTATAGTGTGGTTCCAAACTAGAATTTTTTCTTTGCTTTTCAATACTCTTCATAATCAATTTTCACACCATCAATATGCTTGCGATTCATCAATTTCTTTTTCTTTCTGTTCTCAACAGTTTCAAATAGGATATCAAAATCATAATTCTCCGGATAAAGCTCGCTAGCAGGCAAGAGTAACTTTACACGCTTCGTATGAATCGTTTCTTTTTGGCCATTTATCATTACAATCAAATCCCCAAAATCGTCCATTGGTTTATAAACGATTCCTTTCTCTTTCAACGAAGGGATCGCTACACTATCTCCAATCGAATAATTCTCAAAAATCTTCTCGACCTCCACTTTTTTCTGGCTTCGCGGTTTCTCTACTTTTTTACTTTTTAGCTGCTGCTCATAGTGCCAGTTATCTTTTTGGTTGAACCCTTCTCGATAGGATTGCTTTTCTTGGTACGTGATTTCATGAGCTCGCTCAATAATATTCGGATGCATACCAAGACGTAATGCGATGGCAAATGCCTGACTTTCCCCTGGAACACCCATCCGTAGTTTAAACGTTGGACGCAATGTCTTTGGATCGAACTCCATTGATCCATTCTCAAAATCTGGATGAGCTGAAGCGAAATTTTTCATTTCACTATAGTGTGTTGTGGATAGAATAGTTGACCCCAGACGATTCAATTGTTCTAAAATGGAAACGGCAATACCCATCCCCTCACCGGGATCTGTACCCGAACCAAGTTCATCCAGAATAACAAGAGAATCCGGCGCTGCTGCTTGTAAAATAGAAATAATGTTCGATATTCGAGAAGAGAAAGTACTCAACGATTGTTCAATGCTCTGTCCGTCTCCAATATCAACTAATATTGATCCAAACATCCCAAAAACAGAAGACTCATCAGCAGGTATGTGTAAACCACATTGCACCATCATTGAAAGAAGCCCGACTGTTTTAATTGATACGGTTTTTCCACCAGTATTGGGACCGGTTATCACAAGTCCTTTATATGCTTTCCCTAACTCAAGGGAAAGCGGTACAGCCTCATGAGAGAGTAAGGGATGACGACCATTTTGTAACTCAAGTATTGGCTCGCTTGATAGCTTTACTTGATTGCCATCAATCGCTACACTATATTTCGCCTTTGCAAAAATATAATCGTAGTGTGTCATTGTTTCAATGTTGATTGAGATCTCTTGCGCATATCGCTCCACTTCTCCAGTTAATCTGCTTAGAATTCGCTGTTCCTCCAAGTATTCATCTGCCTTTACTTCATTTAATTCCATTTGAACTTTACGAACTTCTTCAGGTTCAATATATACAGTCGAACCGCTTGAAGATTGGTCATGAACGGTTCCTTTTATTTGTTTCCGATATTCTTTCTTCACAGCGACAACATAGTGGCCATTTCGATCGCTGATGATCGTATCCTGAAGTGCCTTCCTTTTCGAAGATGAACGCAGAAGATGATTCAGTTTTTCTTTCACTCGTTCTTCATAAACGTTTATTTTCTTTCTAATTCTCCCAAGCTCCTTACTCGCTGCATCATCAATCTCACCATTTCTGATCGCTCGTTTCAATTCTTCTTCAAGATCTGTAATCTCATAAAGAGAATAGATATAAGTTGAAATTGTAGGCGCCAGCCATTCTTTCCCCGTCATAAACTGTTTCAGTTTCCGGCCGCTTTCGATTAAATCAAGCACAGTTATCAGCTGATCTGGCCGTAAAGGAACACCTTTGTTTAATTGTTTCATCACCTGGATAATGCCATGAAGACCATGAAGAGGGACGCTTGAACTTTTCTTAATAATTTCTTTCGCCTCTGTCGTTTCATTTAATCGATTTTGCACAACCTCTTTATCATGCAACGGTCTCATTTTCTGGATCTCACTTTTTGCTTCTTCTGAAAGGGCATAGTGAGCTACTTCGCTTCGAATTTTATCAAATTCAAGTGTTACCATAGTTTGTTCGTTCAATGTTCTTCCTCCTCGATTCGTATATGTTCGCGCATCTTAAGAAAAACTTCCATTCAATTAACATTCATGTCACTTCCTTTCCAACAAAAAAAGAGCTACGAATGAACACAGGTTCATTCGTAGCTCTTCTATAAAAGGGTAGACGACACCCATTTCCCATGCTAAAAAGCATACAAAAAGCTGCGCACAGAGCGCAGCTGGAATGGTTGTTGTCATTCTTGAGCTTTTCTGTGTTCTTAACTAAATTGACAGAAGGCATATTTAAATAAGCATAGAATATATGCTGCTTTAAAAGCCAATCTATCTATAAAATTACGTTAGTTAAGAATCACCGATAACATAAAATTTGCCCCTTTTACTTTTCAGGTTATATTTATTATAAATGGGAATCGTTGTACTTTCAAGTTGCTCTTTAGAAAGCGTGGGAAGTCGTTCCGCCATCAACAACAATATTTTGTCCGGTCGTATAGCTCGCATACGGTGATGCAAGAGATAAAAAGGTTGGAATCAATTCATCTAACCGACCAACTCGATGCATGGGATTACTTCCTTTGATTTTATTTAAAAGAATAGTATTCTCTAATGCTTTTTCATTAAACGGCGTTTTAATAAAGCCAGGACTTATCGCATTAACAGTGATCCCGAGTGGGGAGAGCTCCTGTGATAACTGTTTTGTTAATTGCACTACAGCCGCTTTACTTGGACCATACGGGGTGGAAAAAGGGAGTCCAACTTCACTTGCCATCGATGCAATGTTAATAACCCTAGATCCTTCGCCTTCTTTTAAATCAGGGAGAACTGCTCTAGTCATCATATAAACTGATTTCACATTCGTTTCCATCACATCGTCCCATTCATCCGGTTCAAGATCTTCAATTGTCTTTCGAACAGTTTTCCCAGCATTATTAACGAGAATGTTATTTGTCCCTATGCTTTCATGAATGTCACTTATGATTTGCTGAATACTTCCCTCATTCGTGACATCTCCTACAAATGCAACGACTGATCTATTTGTTTCCTTACTTATTTCTTTTGCTGCATCTTCAAGAACTTCTTTTGTTCTACCAACAATGGCCACAGTAGCTCCCGCTTCGGATAGAGCACGTGCAATTGTTTTACCAATGCCTCTGCCTCCACCTGTAACGACGGCCACTTTATTTGTGAAATCAAAATACTTCATCTAGCATCCTCCTCTACTTTATCTACCATACAAAATATTCTTATTTCCATCCATTAGAGTGCTTCAAAGATGATGTAAAAACCTTATTTGTATCATTATTCGACAGCATCCTAAAAAAATTATTTTGTATTTGAAAGGTAATTGTGGTAATTTGTTAGAATATTTAGTATTAAGATACATAAAGGAGGAGTTCTTATTGGAAGCAGCATTAAATAACATTAGTGGATTTGTATGGGGGTGGCCTCTGCTCGTCCTACTTGTGGGAACGGGTATTTACCTCACTATTCGCCTTGGGTTTCTCCAGTTTACCATGCTTCCATATGCGTTGAAGCAAGCCTTCACGAAGAAACAAGATAAAAACGCAGAAGGGGATATCTCTCACTTCCAGGCTTTGATGACGGCACTTGCCGCTACGATCGGAACAGGAAACATTGCCGGTGTCGCAACGGCTGTTTTTGTTGGTGGACCTGGTGCCGTTCTCTGGATGTGGATCAGTGCTCTCTTTGGAATGGCAACGAAATATGCTGAGGCAATCCTTGCTGTTAAGTACCGTTCGGTGAATTCGAATGGTGAAATGTCCGGTGGGCCGATGTACTACCTTGATAAAGGACTTAATATGAAGTGGCTTGGGATGATTTTTGCCTTTTTTGGTGCTTTCGCAGCTTTTGGAATCGGAAATATGGTACAGTCCAACTCAGTAGCAGATGCTGTCGCTACTTTCGGGATCGCTCCGTGGATTACTGGACTTGTCCTAATGTTCTTTACTGGAATGGTTATTCTCGGTGGAATTAAAAGCATCGGTAAAGTGACGGCTTACTTTGTTCCAGTTATGGCCTTATTTTATGTTATTGGTGGATTAGTCGTGATCTTTATGAATCTTAGTCTTGTTCCTGCTGCTGTTTCCCTTATCTTCTCAGACGCTTTTACAGGTGAAGCTGCTGCTGGTGGTGCCATTGGTGCCGTAATCCGTTATGGTGTAGCACGTGGGGTATTTTCGAATGAAGCTGGACTTGGCTCTGCGCCAATTGCGGCGGCGGCTGCTAAAACCGATTACCCAGGACGTCAGGCACTTGTCTCTATGACACAGGTGTTCATTGATACGATTGTTGTCTGTTCCATCACTGGAATCGCGCTCGTTATGGGTGATCTCTATGGTGGAGATTTGAACGGAGCAGCCTTAACGACAGCGACGTTCGAGAAATTCCTGGGTGTTCCTGGAGCGCTCATCGTTACAATTGGACTTATTTTATTTGCTTATTCAACTGTTCTCGGATGGTCCTACTATGGCGAAAAATGCTTCTCTTATCTTTTTGGAGACGCGTCGATTAAATATTATCGTTTCGTTTTCGTATTGGCCGTTTTTGTCGGAACAACGTTAAAACTAAACGTTGTTTGGCTTCTTGCTGATATTTTCAATGGCTTAATGGCACTACCAAACTTGATTGGACTTCTCGGTCTTTCAGGAGTTGTTGTCGCTGAGACAAAACGCTTCCTTGAAAAAGTGAAGGAAGAAAAAAGAGAAGCGCATTCAACGGGTGTATCTAATTAATACTTAAAAAAGGTGTCGGGAGATCCCGACACCTTTTCTTATAAACTTTCTTCAATTTGAAACTGTTGCTGAGCAAGCTCCTTATAAAGACGGCTTGTCATATATAGCTCTTCATGTGTGCCCTGATCTGATACAATACCGTTTTCCATAACTAAGATTTGATCGGCATGAACAACGGTCGAAAGACGATGAGCAATAACAATCGTCGTACGTCCCTTCATTAAATTGTTCAACGCACGTTGAACCTGAACTTCTGACGTACTATCAAGACTAGATGTAGCTTCATCCAACAAGAGAATGTATGGATTTCGAACAATCGCTCTTGCAATTGCAATCCGCTGTCGCTGCCCACCAGAAAGCTTGATTCCTCTTTCGCCAATTTCTGTATCAAAACCGTTTGGAAGATCTTGAATGAAAGGCAGGACATAAGCTTGCTTTGCTGCCTCTTCAATTTTCTCATCCGAAACATCTTCTTCTAGCCCATAGACAATATTCTCTTTAATGGTTCCTGCTATGAGCGGACTTTCCTGAGAGACATATCCAATTTGCTTCCGCCATGAGACAAGTGAAAAGTCATGAATATTTTTTCCGCCAAGTGCGATTTCACCTTTTTGAGGTTGATAAAATCGTTCAATTAATGAAAATGTAGTCGTTTTACCGCTACCACTTGGACCAACTATTGCAGTGATTTTACCGGGTGGTACTTCAAAGGAAGCCTTTTTCAACACAAGTTCTTTCCCATAGGAAAATTCAACGTTATGAAATGAAAGCACCTTTGCTGGATCTTCAACTTCATCTCCGCTCAGTCGTTCTTCACTATCATGATCAAGTAAAAATTGCAGACGTTCTGTTGCGCCCATTGCTTTTTGGATTGCTGTTAAGAACCTTGCCATTGAGCTGAATGGAATAATGATTTGAAAAAGGTATAAAAGAAAAGCGACAAGCTCTCCAGCTGATAGTTCTCCTGTTGATACGCGAACGCCACCGTAGCCTACAATGACGACGAGAACCCCCATTAACAATAACGTCATAAGAGGCATAAGAAGGGCATAGATTTTCGCTTCCTTCATGCTGTAAGAGAAGACATTTTTAATGCCATTTTTCCCATTCTCTTCTTCCACATTCTCTGCCATCGAGAATTTCACAAGACGAACTTCTGATAATACTTGTGTGATTGTTGCTGTAAACTTAGCCGTTTCTTCCTGCAATCCCTTTGATACTTTATACATTCGCTTTCCGATAAAACGAATCCCAATCATCATAATAGGGACAACCGCAAGTAAAATGGCTGTTAATTTCCAATCAAGGTATAGTAATATCCCAATAGAACCGACAATCGACAGCGTACTCGTTAACAAACTAATTAAATGATTCGAGACAAGATCTTTTATTACTCCAGTATCATTCACAATACGACTTGTCGTATCCCCAACCCTATTGCTGTCAAAATAAGTTATTTGAAGGGAAAGGACTTTCTTCATTAAACGCTCTCTCAACCGAGCTACCACTGTCTCCCCTATATACAACAGGAGGTACATAGATAAACCAGAGAAGATCGCCTGAACAACAAAGGCAGCAATTAATAATGTAATAACTCCCGAAGAAAGCGAGCTACCTGAGAGCTGATCAACTAGATTTTTCGTAAAAAATGGCACGATTAATCCAGCTACGGTTCCAATCATACTCAATGCAATAGCAAGTGCTACAAGAGACTTTGAAGGATTTGTATCACGAATTAATTTTGATAGTCCGCGCCAATTCATTTTTTTCTCCGTATTTGCTTTTTGTTCCATTATATTCCCCCTTACGATCTCTCCTTAGTATACCTTGTCTTATCGTTAAATCAGAAAACGGAATGGAAATCATTCCGACGTTTCATCATTTCTCAAATACACACTCGCTAGAAACACTATGAAAAATAAGTGTAGTGAGACTATTGCGTTTAGCTATCAAGACTATGT
This sequence comes from Anaerobacillus sp. QJM3NY_17, assembly GCF_056173665.1. Lineage (NCBI taxonomy): Bacteria > Bacillati > Bacillota > Bacilli > Caryophanales > Bacillaceae > Anaerobacillus > Anaerobacillus sp. QJM3NY_17. The sequence continues at coordinate 3,531,736 of NZ_CM149685.1, forward strand.
TAAGACAGAAAAAAGGAAGGGACAGTGCCCTTCCTTTAACATGATTTAAGATTAGAAGCTTTCTTTCACGACAACACGCTCAAGTGGGAAGCGAGCTGTTCCATGCGCTTCAACAGCTGCTTTACCAACAGAAATAAGCATTGTTGGAACATAACGTGAAGGAATGTTAAACTCTTCTACAAGGGCAACTGGATTAAAACCACCCATTGCCACTGTGTCATAGTCTTTTGCTTTTGCAGCAAGCATCAATTGCATTGCAGCCAACGAGCTATTCTTGATTGCTTCGCTTAAAGCAAAGCCTTCTCTTTCGTAAGCGCCATTGATTTGGCTAACAAGCGTTTCTTTTATAGCATTTTCCATAAATCCTAATTCGACTGCCTGGCCATAAATTTCTTCAGCATGTAGATTAGCTTCAAGGTCTCCTAGAATAACAATAGTAGCAGAGCTATCTACGATTTGCTGCTGATTAAAAGCAATTGGAAGTAGCTTTTCTTTTTGCTCATCACTTTCAATAACAAGGAACTTCCAATGTTGAAGGTTCCAAGAAGACGGAGCTTCAATCGTAGCATTTAAAATCTCATTCATAACTTCCTCAGGAATTTCGATTCCTTTCTCAAATTTTCTTACAGAATGACGATCTTTCATAACATCTAGAACACGATTGTTCTCTTGTACACTAACAGACATCGTTTATTTCTCCCCTTTTTCTATCCATAAAATTTCTCTCAATTGATGGTCTAATAACCTATCTCACCTATACTATAATGTAACATATATCATTACAGTTAGAAAACAAAAAATCATTAGCAATTGTGGCAGTATCTTCCCTTTTTGCTAGTATTTTTATTAATCAAATTCTGAAATCCATTTTTAACCTGCTTCACAAAAGAAGTTGCTGTGCGTTCAGGAAAATCAATGATTAATTTTAATCTTGAAAGCTCCGTTGTTAGTTTAATTGCTAATTCAGGGTAAGCCAGATACAAAGCACGATAGGACGTTTGATCAAGTTGAATGAGCTCAACATTAGTTATTGTTTTTGCATACAAGTTTTGATGTACAAAAATAGAGCGATTGCCCAAAACATCATTCGGCCCAAGAACTGCTAGAGACTCATTCATGTTATCCGCATGATAAATGGCAATATTACCACTTTTAATAATGTATACATCGCGATTTGTATGTTCTGGCTTTATCAAAAATCTTCCGTTGTTTCTCTTAATTAGCTGACCGGATCTTTCTAATCGATTCCAATCTTTCATATTAAGCTTGCTTCCTTCATTTCTTACCACCAGACCTGTACTCATGTCTGCTCACCCCCAATAATTTTATTGAAACTTTTTTTGTTACAGTTAAGATATAAAACAAAAACAATTACTTATAATTGTTTTTGTTTTAGGCTTTGAATAATATCACGAATCGTATATTGTTTCAAGAATGCTGTTAAATGATTCTCAGCATCTGTGAAAATATCGCCCAGTACATTTGATAAATTCGCTCCCACAAGACAATACTGATTCGAATCAGGACACCTTGGTTGGAGAGTACCTATAGAGGTAAGGTTATAGATCTTATCAAGCGTGACATCTTCTACACGACAAGATAAAGTAAACCCACCTCCAGCACCCTCTTTTGAAACGATATAACCGTTTTTCTTGAGTAAACTAAGAATTTTTCTCATACGAACGGGATGGACAGAAGCACTTCCGGCAAGATAATCACTAGTTGCCATCTGCCCTGGCTTAATTGCGAGCAAAGCCAGACTGTGTACGGCGAGAGTAAAATCACTATTCAATTGCAGCGCCTCCCAACACTTTCTTCCACTTCCATCCTATCGTACTTCTTTTGTAGCTGGCAAGAAAATTTTAACAGGGAACTGCTTCCTCCGACTCATGTCGAAGCTGCTTAAGTTGTGCAGAAAGTTCCATGAACCATTGTTTATCTTTCGTAATTAAAGAAACTTCAATAAGGTTTAACAAGAAGGATTCATCCTGTTCAAAATTTGGTTCCTCCAGCTGGGAAATACGATTCTGGAAAGTTTCGATTACTTTTCCTACAGTTTCAGGATTATCACATTCTAGAACAAATACTTTAATCGTTCCAAGATAGTTATTTACAGATTCAACATATCCATGAATTAGTTCATCATGGACTGACTTTCCTTTTACCCAATCACCTTTTTGATATTGAGTTTGTTGATGTAATTGATTCATCATCATTTACCTCCTTATTTGGAAGACTAGTTTGTGTTCCAACTGAGTCAAGGTATAGTGTAATTCTAATTATTACAGTTCATTTTGTCAAGAAGAGGGTTTCTCATCTATTTGAAATGCATCTGCAATGAGTTTATAAGACTTCAGTCGAGTTTGAAAATCGTGTGTAATCGTATTAATGATCACTTCATCTGTTTGATAAGCATTTGCTAATTCTTCAATTTGTTTTTTCACCTGGGTCGGACTACCTACGATCATTCTTTTTCTGTTTTCCCGAATCCGTTCTTTATCAAACACTGTATATGGAAAGCTACGCGCTTCATCAGGGGATGGAAATCCGTCACCTGACTTTCCTTGTTCGATTAATAAGATCGATAAATCCAAACTAGATGCCAAATATTCTGCTTCTTCTTCTGTTTCACCACAAATGACAAATATAGCTACATTTGTTTTCGGTGTCTCGTTAAATTCAGATGGTACAAAACGAGAACGATATTTGTCAACCACATTCGTTCCACCATATCCATTAATGAAATGTGCAAAGGTAAACGCAAGTCCGCGCTGCGCTGCCATCATTCCACTTGCCCCACTTGATCCTAACAACCACATCTCAGGTGCCGTGCTTCCAAGCGGTGTTGCTCGTACGTTCATTCTCTCAGGGTCTTCCCCTTTCAAATAGGCAGCTAGTTCGTTCACCTGCTCTAAATAGTTATCAATCCCCATACTGTTCCCCCCAGCGAGAGCTTTTGTAACATTCGGCATCCCTCCTGGAGCGCGTCCAAGCCCAAGATCAATACGATTGGGATTTAACGTTTCAAGCATACGGAAGTTTTCCGCTACTTTGTATGGACTATAATGTGGTAACAGCACTCCACCAGAGCCAATCCTCATACGCTTTGTGTTCGCTGCCAGATGTGAGATCAGGACTTCAGGACTAGACCCAGCCAGACTCTTCGTACTATGGTGTTCTGAAACCCAGAATCGATGAAAGCCTAGCTTCTCAACTTCTTGTGCAAGTACTGTTGTTTCTCTAAGTGCTTCTGTTGGCGTATTGCCTCTTGATACAGGTGATTGATCAAGTACGCTTAACTTCATATTCTTTCCGCTCCTTTAATGTAAAAATCATCATTACAGTTTATCTTATCAGATGAAAAATTGTTGACCAATAAATATGCTTACTTTTAGATGAACCTCTTCATACTAGTAGTTACCCTTTTAAGACACAAAAAAACGGACCGTCACGCCCAATTGGTTACGCCGGTCCATTCTTTAGAAAATCATAAGCTCTCTTTATATGACGTCATTCTAGAAACTTAAGTCTCTGCAACAACGAGCTTAACCTGATGTCGCCTTAGCATTTCCTGCACTTTCTCTTCAGGAATTTGATCCGTAATAATAAGATCAATATCTTCAAGATGAGCAAAAGTAAAAAACTCAGAACGATAGAACTTTGAATTATCAGCAAGTGCGATAACATACTGAGATTGTTGAATCATCTTTCTTTTCACCATTCCATCTTCTTCATGAGCAATGGTTAATCCCTGCTCTGAGATTCCTATGACTCCTATAAAAGCAATATCTGCATTGTAGGTCGCCACCTTTTCGACTACAGCCGAACCATATAGGAAACGATGATCTTTCTCGAGTTTGCCTCCAAGAAGATGAATATCAATATGACTTCCGCTCGATAGAATATCTGCTTGATGAATGGAATTTGTAATCACTGTTGCTTGTTTATCAATTAGAAATTCAGCGCATGACTGAACGGTTGTGGATGCATCAAGAATAACGACGTCACCAGCGTTAACATATCCTGCGGCCATTTTGCCTATTCGCTGTTTTTCCTTTGACACAACTTTTAAGCGGTCATGATACGACTGGATCTCATGACGAAGCTGAGGAAGTACGGCTCCACCTCTTGTCCTCGTAACGGCTTCTTCTTCTTCAAGCTTCACAAGATCACGTCTCGCCGTGTCTCTTGACACTTGAAATAACTCGCAAATTTGATCTACAGATATTCTTCCGTGTTTTTTTAGATGATCTAAAATCGCTAGCATTCTTTCTTCTTGATACACTTCCTACACCTCATTTCCATGCACTTACATTATAAGTTTTCGTAAGTAATAAATCAATATTTATTAAGTGTTTTCGATTTTATATAAGTTTTTATAAGTAATTCTGCTTATTCTTATTATTTCCTCTTATTGCCCCATGATGATTTTTCGCATCATTACAATGGTAAACAAGATAGAACTTAAACAGTCAGTTCACAGAAAAATCCTAGACCATAAAATCCTTTTGCGCTTTACCTTGAAATAATGTATTATTGAAAATATTTACTAGATAAATGGAGGCTAATGATGAAGGGAAATTTAGATAAAGGCATTTTATTAATATCTTGCCCAGATAGAGAAGGAATTGTTTCAGCTGTCTCAACGTTTTTATTCACAAATGGTGCAAATATTATTCACTCTGATCAGCATTCGACCGATCCTGTTTTGGGACACTTTTTTATGCGCATCGAATTTAGCCACCCTCAATTAAACGAACAATTAGGAGAACTTAAAAGGGCTTTTGAAGAAACGGCATCTCCATTTCAAATGGAATGGTCCATAACGGCTTCTTCTAAAAAAACTCGTCTCGCTATTTTTGCTACGAAAGAAGATCACTGTCTTCAAGAGTTGATATGGAGATGGCAATTGGGGGAGCTACATGCGGAAATTGGAATGGTTATTAGTAATCATCTAGACTTTAAAGAATTAACGGAAAGCGCTGGGATCCCCTTTTATCATGTTCCAGTGACAAAAGATTCGAAAGCACAAGCAACAGCTGAACATCTTCATTTACTTGAAGAGCAACAGATCGATACGGTTATTCTTGCAAGGTACATGCAAATCATACCTGAAGAAATTATTAACCTTTATCACAACGACATCATTAATATTCATCATTCATTCCTACCAGCCTTTATCGGTGGTCACCCTTATCAACAGGCCTTTGATCGAGGCGTCAAGATTATCGGGGCAACAGCCCATTATGTGAATGCAAAGCTTGATGAAGGTCCAATCATCGAACAGGACATCACTCGTATTACTCACCGTTATAATGTGAACGATTTGAAAAGACATGGCAAAGACATTGAACGCATCGTCCTCTATCGCGCAGTGAAATGGCACCTTGAAAAGCGTGTTATTGTTCACGGCAACAAAACAATTGTTTTTCAATAATGTTCCATAAGAAAAAGCACCCGAATCGGGTGCTTTGCTTATTTTAGTAAGCCCATACTGCGCCAACGATAATCAAAAGAATGAACAATACAACGATTAGCGCGAAACCTTGACCATAACCGTAACTCATGCGTATCCCTCCCTTCATGCTAATTTAACAAGAAAGGTTTAGTAGCCATATCCTCCGCCGTAACCGCCGTAGCCACCTTTTCCGTAACCACCACACTGACCGCCGTAGTTAGCTCCACCAACTGCCGCAGCTCCAACGATAATCAAAAGAATAAACAATACTACGATCAACGCAAAGCCTTTACCGTAGCCTCCGCCATGCCCTTGCTCTTTTCCACCACTCATTAGAAAACCCCCTTTCCTGGAAGGTTACTAATACTATATGTCGTAAGAAAAAGAAGGATTAGGCTGGTGTCCATAGTTAGATAGAATTATCATTTCTACTTATTTGTCACGCTTAAATAATGCCTGCTACAGCAAGTAAAATAATGACAAGAAGAATGAAAAGAATCAGAAACAAAATCAGTTCATCCACTGAGATCCCCCCGTATTTGGTCGTTTAATAACATATGTGACTCTGGGCGCGCCGGTGAATTCGCGTTCTCGTTTTCCAATTCATTACCAGATCATCTTATTGAGATCTCGAATGAGCCGTCATTCAATAATCATTACCATAGCCTAAAAAATGCCCCTTCCTATTGGAAGAGGCTTAGCTCATTGCATTATTCCATCGTGTTCCCTTTAGCAGGAATAGGATTTTCATTAAAGATTCGTGCAAAATGAATTAAGTTATACGCCATTGTTTTCGCATGACTGGTAGAAAAGTCATTCTTTTGACCGTTCGCTTCGATATAAGAAGCGCCTGGTCCGGCTTCTCCAACCCAGTAAGCATCTACGTTTGGAGGAACGGTAATGCCAATATGAGAAAACCCGTATAGCACAGAAGCCGCTGCATGCTTAGCACCATCTTCGTTTCCTGTAATCACGACGCCGCCTACTTTATTGTAGTATAACGACTGCCCTTTCTCATTTGTTAATCCGCTTCCTCCGTATAATCGCTCGATTGCAAGCGTAGCGACACTACTCTTTTCACCTAGCCAGAGAGGAGTACCTAGTATGATAATATCCGCTTCTTTTACTTTTTCAAAAATAACTGGCCATTCATCTCCATGACCTTCATCTTCCGAAACACCATAAGCGATCTTATAATCGCTTATGCGAATGCTTTCAGATTCAATTCCCTCTTTCTTAAAAATCGCTTCTGCTTCTTGATAAAGAGCATCCGTGTTAGAAGTCGTTTCACTCGTTTTAAGAGAACAATTTAGAAATAGTGCTTTCATATTAATAAACTCCTCCTTCACCTTTGGTTATTCCTACCAACTATTTACCTCCTAGAAAAAAACTTAAACAAAAGAGCACTTGAAATAAGATTCAAGTGCTCTTTCCTTTGCTATTCTGTTATAAGTAATAATGGAGCCTCATTTAAGAACTTCATCATGTTTTGTCCATCTTCTGATACTTTTGCCCATGCCGGTGACTGCATTGCTTCTTCTAATTGCTCTTTTGAACTAAATTCAATAGTAGCTGTTAAGAAATAGTTCTTGTCTGTATTCATTGCTGCCGTCACATAGTTAACTTCAGCATTCGTAACGTTCGGAACATCCTTTACAAGAGCCATATGATTGTTCTCATAATAGTTCTTAAACTCATCGACATCTTTCGGTTCTTGATAAATCACTATGATTTTTGCCACTTTTCATCGCTCCCATTGATTTAGTTATTCATCTACATCATAAGGTCAGTGAAGCTGATAAGAAAGTAATATGCACCGCTAAAGTTTATACTGATCCGCTTAGCTTTTTTCGATTCGACCTCTTTTTCCCGAATAGAAGCAGAACAATGATGATCGCACTTGCCCATATAAACCGCGTTTGGTATTTTTCTAAGTTTGCTAAATCATGACCTACAATTGTGTATAAAATGGTTCCAGGAATTTGACCTAGCGCAGTAGCTAACACAAACGATCGAAATGAAATGCGACTTAACCCTGCAAGAAAGCTAATAAAATCAAACGATACAATCGGGACTAATCTGGCTACGAGTATTAAGAAAAAACCATTTTTCCCACTGTACCGATTGGCCTTCTCAAGAAGGTCGCTCTTCTTTGTTACTTTTTCAACAAATGCGGCTCCAAACCACCTTGCCAGCCAAAACATCACGAGAGCAGCTGCCATTCCACCTGACCAAGAAACGAGGAAGCCAAGTGGAATTCCAAAAGCGAGACCGTTAGCTGCTGTAATGACAAAGGATGGGAGCGGCGCGAGAATTCCTTGCGCAATCATTAAAGCAATACTAATAACAGGCGCCCATATTCCTAAGGAGCGAAAGTAATCAGCGAGAAGAGGGAGTGAATCAAGCGAAATAAATGAACGCATTTGAGCCAACCATGGCGGATTGATTAAAAAGGTGATTATAATAACGATTAGGAGACATACTCCTATCCCTATCAAGGGTTTGGTGGACTTTTTCATAATTAACCCCGATTCTGAAAAAACTATAACATAAACGCTCACGATATCATTATCAGGTTGGTGAGGTATGGTCACAAAAATGATCATAGCATCTTATGAATGATAAAATCTATTTCTTACAACCTGGAGCGTTCAAACATTCTCATTGAGGTAGAATTTTTTGTTTTACGTTACCCCAAAAGAGGAAAACATCGTTATAATAACGTTACAATAACTATTACATAGGAGGTGAACCCTTACAACTCTGTAAGGGCCTTATTGGAACTAATCAAAGTAATTGCTGTTCTATTGTTAATTGTATTAACGGCATTTTTCGTAGCATCTGAATTTGCGATCGTAAAAATTCGAAGAACGAGAATAGATGCACTTGCGAGTGAAGGAAATAAGAAAGCCAAAGCCGTTCAAAAGGTACTTGGTAACTTAGATGGGTATCTTTCAGCATGTCAATTAGGTATTACCATTACAGCGCTAGCTCTTGGTTGGCTTGGTGAAGAAACCGTTGAACAGCTTCTGCATCCTTTATTTGAGCTTATTAACCTTCCTGACTCAATCGCTACACCTGTTACGATTGCGCTCGCCTTTGCGATTATAACCTTCCTACACGTTGTTCTTGGTGAGCTTGCTCCGAAGACATTTGCAATTCAAAAAGCGGAAGCTGTTAGTTTACTTCTAGCTGGTCCACTTATCTGGTTCTATCGTATAATGTATCCGTTTATTTGGGCATTAAATGGTTCAGCTAGAGGCGTGGTAAAGTTATTTGGTCTTAAATCAGCGAATGAGCATGAACAAGCCCATTCTGAAGAAGAACTTCGACTCATTTTATCTGAAAGCTACAAAAGTGGGGAAATCAATAAATCCGAAATGGAATTTGTGAATAATATCTTTGAATTTGATGAAAGAATGGCCCGAGAAATCATGATTCCAAGAACGGAAATGACCTGTCTATTTTTGGACAACACTACTGAAGAAAATCTTGAGATCATGAAGAACGGTAAATATACACGTTATCCTGTCGCTGATGGGGATAAAGATAAAATCGTTGGGGTCGTAAACATTAAAGAAATTTTAACACAGTACAAATGGGGCGAAGAGCTTATACTTAATGAATACATCCACCCCATTAATCACGTTATTGAAACAGCTCATATTAAGACACTGCTAGCGAAAATGCAAAAGAGTCATAATCATATCGCGATCGTAGTCGATGAGTATGGTGGAACGGCCGGACTCGTTACTGTGGAAGATATACTTGAAGAAATTGTTGGCGAAATTCAAGATGAATTTGATTTTGATGAAAAAGCGCCTATAAGAGAAGATTCGAATGGACAAACAATCGTCGATGGAAAAGCTTTAATTAGTGATATCAATGAGCTACTCGGAACATCAATTGATCATACTGAAGTGGATACAATTGGTGGCTGGATCTTAACTCATGATATAGAACCGGAACAAGGAACATCATTTACCGTAGACGGCTATCAATTTACAGTTCGTGAAGTTGATGGACATCAGATTAAAGAATTAGAAATTAAGCAACAAGTATAAAAAAAGCTGTCTCCTCAAATTGCATGTAGCAATGAGAGAGACAGCTTTTTTCGATTATGAGAGAAGGTCAATCCAAATCTTAATAGACGTTCCAAGAATAAGGGCAGCAAGCACCCATTGAAGAATTTTTGTATTTATTTTCTTACCAGCATTCGCACCAAGTGGCGAAGCAATTAAGCTTGCGACAATCATTATCGCAGCAGGAAGTAAAAGAACCTGCCCTGTTGCGAGTTTTCCAACCGTCGAACCTATCGAAGAAATAAACGTGATCGCAAGAGAAGATGCAATCGTCATCCGCGTCGGAATCTTTAGCACGACGAGCATGATCGGAACGAGAAGGAATGCTCCTGCGGCGCCAACGATCCCAGCGCCAATACCTACAATAAAGGCAAGAGCTGATGAAAGTAGTTTATTGAATTTCACCTGATCAAGCGGTATATCATCAATGCCTTTTTTCGGTATAAACATCATGACAGCTGCAATCGCAGCAAGCAGTCCATAGACGACATTGATTCCCTGTTCGGACATAATGGTCGAACCATATCCTCCAATAAAACTACCGATTAGAATACTAACCCCCATGTAGAGGATCAATTGCTTATTAAGATAACCACCTTTACGGTAAGCCCAAACACCACCAATGGTTGCGAAGAATACCTGAACTGCACTAATACCAGAAACTTCGTGGGCACTAAATGCCGCAAAACCGAGTAGTGGTGGGATATAAAGTAGCATCGGGTATTTAATAATCGAGCCACCGATTCCAACCATTCCTGAAATAAAAGATCCAATAAATCCAATTGCAAAAATCGTTATTATAAAACTCAAATCCATCCTGTTCACCCCTTACATTAAAACGGAGGTACTTATTCAGTACCTCCTATCATTTACTAAGCTTTTTTAATCCAGAAATAGAACACGCCGTCTGTTTCTTCAGACTTCATTAGTTCATGACCACCTGATTTCGCCCATGCAGTAAGGTCACTTTGAGCTCCTTTATCAGTCGCTTGAACTTCAAGAACTTCACCTGACTCCATGTCTTTCATTGCTTTTTTTGTTTTTACGATTGGCATTGGGCATGCTAGCCCTTTTGTATCTAATGTTTTTTGTGCATCCATTTGTAATTCCTCCTTATTAGTTAACCGCACAGCGGTTTGGTCCAATTTCCATTTCTCTTTTTGTTTCTTCATCAGGGGTAATTTTCCCCATATTTGTTTCACGAATTTCCTGATAAGCATTAGGCTGTGGAGGAAGATTTTCGGTTACCATTTTTCTGAAATCTTCTTCCTTCTCCACATTTAGACCATCATTCTTTTGGTAAAGATCCTGGAGTTTTGCAGACACGGCTCCATTTTCATCAAGCTCAGCCATTTTTGAGAAGTGAGCTGGAAGAACAACTAATTCCCCTGCCATCTCTTTATACCGGTTATAAAGTGTTGTGCGAAGGTCAAGAACCCAATCTTCAGCTTTGCCAGCTAAATCCGGGCGACCAATTGATTCAACAAATAGAATATCACCAGTTAAAAGGTAAGCATCATTGATCATAAGTGACGTACTTCCAATGGTGTGTCCTGGCGAGTAGATCGGTTCAACTGTTACGTTTCCAATAGACACTGAAGTTCCTTCTTTAAGTGCTGAATATTCGAATGTTACTTCACCAGCATCTTCTTCTGGAAGGTAATACGTTCCATTTATCTGTTCAGCTAACGTCTTCCCCCCAGAAATGTGATCTGCGTGAAGATGTGTATCAAATGTTGCTTTAATCGTAAGGCCTTTGTTTTCTGCAAAGGTTGTGTAATTCTCAATCATTCGATTCGCATCCACAATAGCAGCCTCTCCATTTGATTCAATCAAATATGAAAGACACCCTTTACCAAGGCGAACAAATTGATAGAGTGCTCCTCCCGGAAGATCGCCTACTTTAACAGGTTCAAGGTATTCACTCCATGCCTTCATTCCCCCAGAAAGATAAGATACATTCTCCATTCCCGCTTCAACGAGTTCTTCACCTACAAAGATAGAGGAACCTTCTTTTGCACATACAACTAGAATTTCTTTATCCTTTGGAAGCTTTGGCAGGATCTCTTCAACGCCGTCAATTAAATCGAAGTAAGGAACATTCATAGACGTAACAGATTCACCTTCGATTTTCCAATCGCCATAAGCTTCTTCATTTCTTACATCGAGAATAAAAAGCTCTTGCTTATTAATCACTTTTTTTGCTACTTCACTTGCATGTTTTTGTTTCAAATCCACCCCATATACCCCCATCCGTATTTATGATTCCAAAAAAAATTAAGTTGTACGCGGGGAAAAAATCCCCGCCCTTTTATCTTTTAAAGATCAGATGTAGTAGGACCATCCCACTCGGACATTCCTGGCACAACATTGATCACATCATAGCCATTTTCAGCTAACTTTTGAGCCGCAAGATCGCTTCTTGTACCTGTACGACAAACTACATAAATCTTCTTCCCTTTATCTAACTCTGCCATACGGTTATCTAAATCGCCAAGTGGCAAAGAAATCGCATTTGGAAGGTGACTGAACGCATATTCTGCTGGTTCTCTTACGTCAACGATCGTCATTTCATCATCTGAGAGTTTAGCTGTAAGATCTGCATTTGAAATCACATGTGGATGACTCTGCTCAAGTGTCGTCTCACCATCTGAAGCCTTACGAAGATAATGTTTCAAAACGTCACCTTCTTCAATTGTTCCAAGATAGTGATGCCCTACTTTGTCAGCCCATGCCTTAAGATCTGCTTTTGATCCTTTATCTGTTGCTAGAATTTCAAGAACGACTCCTGATTCAAGATCCTTCATCATTTTCTTCGTTTTCACAATTGGCATCGGGCACGCTAGACCCTTTGCATCGAGTACGTGATCAGTTTGTATCATTAGTCTACCTCCTGTAGTCGTTATTCTGTTACTCCAGTCCATTCAAGCATGCCGCCTGTCATATTTAACACGGAATACCCGTTTGATTTTAGAACCATAGAAGCCATGCTGCTTCTGCCACCTGACCGGCAGACGATAATATGCTCTGTATCCTTATCAAGCTCATTCATTCTTCCCTGTAATTCATTAACCGGTAGATTGTAGGCACCAGGAATCTTTCCTTCTGCCACCTCTTCAGGTCCGCGAACATCGACAATACTAATTGATTTATTTTCCTTCAACATGTTATTCACTTCAGTTGGCGTTACATCTTTTACATAACCAGACATTCTAATTCCTCCTATTTCCACATATTCATTCCGCCGCGAACATTCGATACAGACGTGAATCCTTGTCTCTTCAATTCTCCGCAAGCTTTTGAACTTCTCATTCCACTTTGACAAATCACGACGACTTCTTTATTAGGATCCAGTTCTTTTGTGCGTTTGCTAAGTTCGTTGAGCGGCATATTTTTAAATTGCTTCACTTTTTGACCTTTATATTCACCAGGTGTACGAACATCAATAAATTGAACATTGCGATCGCCAAACTTCCTTTTTGCTTCTTCAGAGGTGATCGTTGTTACACCTTTTCCTGGTCCTACCTTTTTATAAATGAACCATCCAGCTATCACAATGACAGCTATTAGCAAAAGTTCCATTCTTTTCGCTCCTTAAATGAAGAGATTGACGTTACCATCTTCAGCGTCGCCTAGATATGCAGCAACACCTGCATACTCGATTTCTTCTAGCAGCTCATCCTTTTGAAGACCTAAAAGATCCATTGTCATCGTACAAGCAACGAGCTTCACTTCCTGTTCTTGCGCAAGCTCAATCAGCTGCGGAAGTTCTGTTACATTGTGCTTCTTAATGACGTTCTTAATCATCTTCTTACCCATTCCACCATAGTTCATTTTTGAAAGACCCATTTTATCAGCACCGCGGGGCATCATTTTGCCAAACATTTTCTCTAGGAACCCTTTATTGACTTCAACTTGCTGATCTTTCCTAAGAGCGTTTAACCCCCAGAATGTATGGAAAATGGTTACCTCATGGTCATATGCGGCGGCACCATTCGCGATAATGTAGGCAGCCATTGCTTTGTCGTAATCTCCACTAAATAGTACAATCGTTGTTTTCTTTTGTTCACTCATTCTATTTCCTCCTCTTATACACCTAGGGGGTATATAATGTGTTAAATTTTTTTATTATCGACTTCTTACTAAAAGATTAACAGCTTCCTTCACAACATCATCAGTAGATTCTCCCTGTTCAATCTGTTGGTGAAGACACTGTTCAAGATTTGAACTTACAATTAATCCAATCGAACGATCGATACCAGAACGAGTGGCAGAAAGCTGATTTACAATGTCTTCACAGCTTTTCTCTTGTTCCATCATCTGGATAACACCGCGAATTTGTCCTTCAATTCGCTTCAATCGATTCATAACTGCTTTATCGTATTGCATTTCATTTCCCCCTCACCTTATACCCTCAGGGGTATAAAATCAAGTAAAAAAATTTATCTGTAAATCGAATTCGATTGTGTTTTTTAATACCTATAGGGGTATTATAACGCACCTGTATGAAATGTCAACACCCTGGTTTTAAGAAAGCCAATTGATTTGAATAATAAAATACGTGGCGATCAGTGCAATCATTAACAACACTACTATAAGAAGAAACACAACAATCCATGAAGAAGAAGGAACCTCAAATTTCATAATGCGTTTTTTCGTTCGGTAGAACTGCACCGCTCCTCCAGCGATCGTTAATAATCCAAAAAATAAAGATGAGAAACTAATGAACACGGCGACCTGATCATCAGCTCTCTCTCCAGCAGCTCTAGTAAAATGTAAGCTTGCTGTTAGAAAACCAATACCAATGATCGCAATAGAAGTTCGAACCCATGCTAGAAACGTGCGCTCATTCGCTAATAACTGTTGCACACGTCCATCTGCCTTTTTATTTTCCACCCTTATTCACCTCACATGATCTGTATTATATACCCCTTAGTGTATGTATTCAATGTAGAAATCTTATTCAACTACTCTTATTCTTCTATCATGAACAAAAAAAGCAGAATCCATTAGGATTCTGCCCCTTCTTCAAATTCATCCAAATATTCTCCGTAACCCTTTTCTTTCATTTCGTCTTTTGGAATAAAATCAAGCGCTGCAGAGTTTAAGCAATAGCGGAGACCTGTTGGTTCAGGGCCATCTTCAAACACGTGACCTAAATGAGAGTCAGCGTTCTTACTTCTTACTTCCGTCCTAACCGTAAACCAGCTTTTATCCTCTTTCTCTACAATGTTCTCAGGTACAAGGGGCTTTGTGAAGCTAGGCCATCCTGTTCCTGATTTATATTTATCCGCTGAACTAAAAAGAGGTTCTCCTGAAACGATATCGACATAGATTCCTTCTTCTTTGTTATCCCAATACTCATTATCAAAAGCTTTCTCTGTGTCGTCCTCTTGCGTCACACTATATTGAATCGGTGTAAGCATCTCTTTTAGCTCTTCATCAGAATACGTGAGATTTGTCTTCGCTTCTGGTGCATCTACCTCAAGATCATCTCCCCATGCTTTCTCAAGAAACTGATCTCGTCCTGAATTATTTCGATAATATTTATAACGCAGTTCATTTTCTTTGTAATAATCTTGATGATACTCTTCCGCTACATAAAATGTTTCTGCTTGTTCGATAGGCGTGACAATAGGTTTATTAAATCTGTTTGAACTTTGAATTTCTTCCTTAGACGCTATAGCAGCTTTCTTTTGCTCTTCATTATGATAGAAAATTCCAGATAAATATTGGTCTCCCCTATCAACAAACTGTCCTTCATCATCAGTAGGATCGATTTGTCTCCAAAATACATCTAACAATGTATCATAGCTCACAACGGAAGGGTCATAATATACTTGGACAGCTTCTACATGCCCGGTTCCACCAGAAGATACCTCTTCATAAGAAGGGTTTTCTGTATTCCCGCCAGTATAGCCTGAGACCGCTTCTCTTACGCCATCTAATTTCTCAAACGGCGGCTCCATACACCAGAAACATCCTCCTGCAAAAGTCGCCACCGCTTCATTATCCTGTACAGCTTGTGCTGGCTCGCTTCCATAAGAACGTTTAAAAATCACATCATAAAGTTTTGGAATAGCAAATACGAGCACTGCCGCAATTCCAATTAACAGAAACCATCTCGTTATCTTCATTCATTATTCCTCCTTCTTCTCAAGTGGAAGCATAAACCAAAATTCGCTGCCATGACCTACGTTACTTTCAACGCCTATCTTCCCTCCATGAAGCTCAATCAATTGTCTCGATATGGCTAGACCCAGTCCGGAACCCCCGTACCTTGTGTTACGCGATTTCTCAACACGGTAAAAACGATCAAAAATCCGTTCTTGTTCTTCTTTCGGAATTCCGTTTCCTTCATCTCTTATAAAGAAGAGAGCAGCTGTCTCAACCTTTTTCAGTGTAATATGGATCGTAGAATGATCATCTGAGAACGCGATTGCATTTTGAATTAAGTTCGTAAGCACGCGTTTGATATGGTCTGGCATCATAGGGATGACACCTAGCTCTTCATCAATTTCAACTGCAAGTTCAATCTCTCTCTCTTGTAGCTTGCGATCGAACTGCTGTAGCGTTTCAACTAAAACGACGTCAGGGTGAACGAATCTAGGTTCATATGGTAAAGTGCCACTTTCTAGTTGAGATAAATTCAACAGCTCTTCAATCAAGTGGCTAAGCCGTTCTGTTTCTCTTTCGATCGTATCTAGATACTGTCTTTTTGTTTTCTCATCTGTAACGACGCCATCTTGAAGTGCTTCAGCAAAGGATCGAATCGAAGAAACAGGTGTCCTTAAATCATGAGAAACGTTCGCAATCAATTCTGTTTTGTATTGCTCCGAACGCTTCACTTCTGAAAACATTAGATTTAGCTTCTCGGACATCACATTGAAATGCTGTGCAAGCTCCTGTATTTCTGTTGGCCCTTGCTCTGCCACCTTGACATCGAACTTTCCTTCAGCGATTCTGCTCGTATCTTCCGTCATCTGATTCACTGACTTCAAAATTTGCGATGTGAATATAAAATGAGCCAACATCGATAGAGAACCAGCTCCAATCGTAATGAACGTAAGGGTGAGGATCAGTTCAGGTGAAAGGACCATTCTTACGTAACTAATAATGAGAAAGACTAGGATAAAAGCAATCGATATCCCATTGGCAAGCATTAGCATCGTTCGCAATTTCATGTTGATTCTCCTTCAAACTTATACCCGATGCCCCATACGGTTTTAATCCATTTAGGCTCTGCTGAATCTTTTTCAATTTTTTCACGTAGACGTCTTATATGAACATTTATCGTATTGCCATCACCGTCGAATTCATATCCCCATATCGCTTCAATCAATTGTGAGCGAGGAAAGACACGTGTAGGATGACTGGCTAACAAATAGAGAAGTTCAAATTCCTTAACAGTCAATTCCACTTCATTCCGATCGACTGTTACCTTTCTTCGAGATTCATCAATTGTAAGCTCACCGTACGTTAAGAAAGAGGCCTTCTCCACATGTTGTCGTTTCGTCCGACGCAATATATTTCGCACTCTAAGAACAAGCTCTCTTGGGCTAAACGGTTTAGTTAAATAATCATCCGCGCCGACCGTTAATCCTAAAAGACGATCTCGTTCCTGACCTAAAGCTGTCAGCATAATAATAGGAACATCATCGACCGCTCGAATCTCCTCCGCCGTTTCCATTCCATCTTTTAACGGCATCATCAAATCAAGTACAATGAGATCTGGCTTCTCTTTTTCCCACCTACTTATAGCCTCTTCTCCATCTGCTGCAGTAACCACGTGATACCCATCTCTCTCCAAATACCTCCTACTAACGTCAAGTATGGATTCTTCATCATCCACTAGTAGGATTTTCTCTGCCAATGCACTTCACCTCTATTCCTTATGAAACAGTTCCGCAAAGCCGAAATCAACTTCAAAAGCTTTGCACCAAACGACAATCCGATCGCCTTCTTCAAGTGAAGACGAATCAGGAATGCGATAGTTCTGACTGCCAACATTTCCTTTCAATTTCCCAAGTATCGTTCCTTCATCTGTTGACTGCCCTTCTTTTACGAGTACAGTATATAAGTCAGGACCATTCGTCACTTCGAAGTTCTCAAACCTAACCCATTGTTTTGAATCGGTGTAAAACGATGTGACGTTACCTGAAGCATGATGGGTATCATCACCATCGACGAATATCCCTGAGTGGGATACAGCTGGTGATTCTTCATCGGATGTCTCTTCAGCATTAGTTGTTGCTTCAATCGTTGTCGGGAGATCTTCATCAACCACTTCATCAAGAAAAAGAGGAGAAACCATCCACCATCCAACTACGATCAAAAGCACAAGAAAGATACTTCCAATCCATCCTTTCTTACTCATCAACATCGTTCCTTCCTCTTATAGGATATCCTCATCATAAGAAATAAAAATTAGTGATTCCTGAAGAAAGTATTACGATTTGATTAACTCTTCTCTAGTGTAACTCATTTTAAACGTTGCGTAGATGTTTGATCGGTTTTGAAAAGGGGTCCGGGTGTATCATCATTTTTCTGGTTAAACAAAGCTATAGGTGATAGGATATGAGTATAGAATTCAACCATATATTTATTGTAAGGAGTATATACGATGAAAAAATATAATATTCCTGTCGAAGCTGCCCTGGAAGTGATCGGAGGAAAGTGGAAAGTCGTCATACTCTGTCATTTAATAGAAGGCACAAAGCGTACAGGTGGACTTAAAAAGTTGATGCCTGGCATTACTCAGAAAATGCTGACCCAACAGCTACGTGAGTTAGAGACAGATGGTGTGATACTAAGAAAGGTCTATAACCAAATCCCCCCTAAGGTTGAATATTCTCTTACGGACTATGGATGGTCTTTAAAAGAAATTCTGGATTCACTTTGCGCTTGGGGAGAACAACATATTGAGAAAACCTATCCGTGTAAAGAAGACGTTCTTCTTCAGCCTGAAGAGCGTGACACAATGAAAGCCTAATTGCCACTCTTTCCACGAAGCTCATATCAGAATCAACCATCCCATATAAAAAACGGTACGCCACTCAATAGTGACGTACCGTTTTTTTGTTATCTTCGTGCAGATGTCAATTTGTCAGGAGATGGTAGCCACCTGTCGAACGCCAATAGTTTCGAAAAGAAAGGCATTGCGAACAAAGTGGAAATAAATAAAGTAAAGACTAAAATAAAAGGTACGCCCCATATCGTGGCGATAACTTCAGACGACTGCTGTTCTAAGAACCATTTAATAACAAATCCATGGAACAAGTAAATCGCAAAAGTTCTTGATCCGAGTGGTGTAAATACAATTGGTCCCTCTGGAATCATTGAAAAGAACAAGAACATCACAATTGCTGTACCAACATAATAAGTTAGTCGAATCAACAAGTCTGTGTTTGATTCATAAACATACGTACCATAAAGTAGATCAGCAAGTCCTTCTATTTTGTATAAATAAAACAGTAGGAACAATCCGCCGAGCACAACAGGGGCTATCCACTTCATATGTGGAAATCTGATCGGTTTTTTTCGACATCCCATGACCATCCCAAGTACGAAGAAAGGCAAGAAAACAAAAAGTCGATCTAATGATAAAAATCTCTCAACATCAAAATAACCCACAGCGAGCCCTGCACCAATACTTAATGGAAGCAAAATGCTTGCTTTCATTTTAAGCAAAAGCGGTGAAATCAGTTTATAAGCGGCTATACATAAAAGGAACCACATTGCCCATCGCGGCGTTAGAAACTCGATTGCAAATGACTTTTGATAAAGGTTTGTATAATAAATCGAATAAACAACTTGAAAAATCACATAAGGTAATAAAAATGTTGTGAATATTTTCCAGAAATACCTAGTTCCAGATGCTTTTCTAGTGAAATAACCAGCTAGGAAAATAAATGCAGGCATGTGAAAAATAAAAATAACGTGGTAGAGACTATACAAAAAACGTGAATCGTCAATAAATGGAGTCAGCATATGTCCGCCCACTACTAACAATATTAATATAGCTTTACTATTATCAAAATACGCAATACGTTCTGACACGAAAAACAACCTCCTCAAAGGATTGAAAGACGATCACACGTATCGTCTTTCTCTATATACCCACTTTTTCGTATTTTCACCCTATATCTTTGTAAGTTATTCGCACCTTACCTATATTAATCTGACAATATCACCAAAAGAAAGAATATTCAGATGATGTTTTCGTGTAATTCACACCCTTTTTACTAGTTAACACCAGGTCAAACGAACCAATTTTTAGTGAAAACGTTTGAATTAATAGAAAAATGTATTTTTTCTGAATAATTCTATTGTTTTTTCTCCCGGTGGTGAGTAGAATGAATGTTATATTTTCATACATCGAAAAGGAGGCGGGAGACATGATCACATTTGTCGGAGCCATTTGTTTATTGATTGTTGGCTATTACGTTTATTCTAAGGTGGTTGAACGAATTTTCGGCATAGACGATGATCGTGAAACGCCTGCATATACAAAGCAAGACGGCATGGACTTTATGCCAATGAGCTGGTGGAAAGGAAGTTTGATTCAGCTACTTAATATTGCTGGACTAGGTCCTATTTTTGGAGCCGTTCTTGGTGCTCTTTATGGACCAGTTGCGTTTATTTGGATCGTCATTGGTTCCATCTTCGCAGGGGCTGTTCATGATTATTTCTCCGGTATGATGTCGCTTAGACATAACGGTGAACAATATCCATCTCTCGTAGGTCGTTACCTTGGGAAGGGCGCAAAAGGAACAATCAATATTATCTCGATCGTTCTGATGATTCTAGTAGCTGCTGCCTTTACAGCTGGACCTGCCCAGCTGATGGCGCAGGTTACACCGCTTAATTTTACAATGAGCTTAGTCTTAATCTTTGCTTATTTCGTTTTAGCAGCCATTCTTCCAGTTAATAAAATTATTGGGCGTATTTATCCGATTTTCGGCGTCATTCTTATTTTGATGGCCGTGTCAATCGCAATCGGCTTGTTCTTTATGGACAATCCTGTACCAAACTTAACACTAGCCAATCTTCACCCAGATAATTTGCCATTATGGCCACTCTTAATGATCACAGTATCTTGTGGAGCGATTTCAGGATTCCATTCGACTCAAAGCCCAATCATTGCAAGAACAATGAAACGTGAAAGCGATGGAAAAAAGGTTTTCTATGGAGCGATGATTGCAGAGGGAGTAATTGCTCTTATCTGGGCGGCTGCCGGAATGACTTTCTTTGGAAGTACAGGTGGACTTCAAGATGCCCTTGCAGCAGGAGGACCGTCTGGGGTTGTAAATGAAATCAGTTCATCCTTACTTGGAACGTTTGGAGGCATCTTAGCAATCGTAGGTGTTATCATACTTCCGATCACAACGGGAGATACATCACTTCGATCGTCTCGAATGATGTTAGCTGATTTGTTTACTAAAAAAGGAAAGTCAGAAGCGGCAGATGGAAAAGGCAAAACGCTTTTGTTAACGGCAGCTGTGGCCACACCAACTTTTCTTTTAACCCAAATTGATTACACTTTCCTTTGGAGATACGTAGGATTCACGAATCAGCTTGTTGCCACTGTGATGCTTTGGACAGCGGCCATGTATCTAGTTAAAAAGCAAAAATTCCATTGGATTTGTAGCGTTCCAGCATTGTTCATGACTATGACCGTAGCTACCTATCTCTTTCTTGCACCAGAAGGATTTCAGCTACCTTATGCGACATCCATGTTCATGGGTGGAGTCATCACATGTTTAACTGCTGGATGGTTTGGTTATCAGCTGTGGAACGCACGTAAAAAAGAAAACGTACCAGTAGAAAAAGTAGCATAGAAAAAAGAACATTCCTCTTTACATATAAGAGGAATGTTCTTTTTTAGATTGGGGCGCCGTGTCGCAAATTGTGAGGCTGTTCTTAATGGATTTCCGCTCTTTAGGATTCGGAATAACAGCGGGCTTTCCAATATGAAGCATGCCAACAATAACATCATCAGCTTCTAGCCCGATTCCTTCTCGAAACACCGGATCAAAAATAAATCCATTTGTTTTCCACACGACCCCAAGTCCTTTTGACCAGGAAAGAAGCTGGACATTTTGTATGAACGCACATGTAGCTGCAAAATCTTCATGTCTTTCTTTAGCTGATTCAGAGGACTTCATATAAACAACTAAATGAATGGGGATTTCATTAATGAATTGATTGATTTTCTCCTTCTTCTTCTCGCTCTTCTCTTCATCCAACTCATTTCGGACAATGCTTTCCTGCACTTGATCAATGAGTTGACCTTTCCCATCCCCTTTGTATAGGACAACTTCCCATGGTTCTCTAAATTTATGGTTTGGAGCCCATTTGGCATCTTCAAGTATCTCCACAATTGTATGTAGAGGAATATCGTCTGGATGAAATTTGCGAATCGTTCTTCTCGAAACAATTGTATCCTGAATCATCTCATACATGTCTAAAGCACCCTTTCTATATATACCTGCTTATCGTTGTGGCAATTAGATCTATTCAGATAAACTATTCTAATACTTATTTTATTGATAATGATTATCAATGTCAAATGGAAAATGATCATATTATGAATTTTACCCCTTAAATCACTTTTAACGAATTAAAAAAGAAGCCTACTTTATAGGCTTCCGCTCTTCTGATAATAATTTGCCACAAGCTGATCCATTACTTTACTTGTTCGTAAAGCTGTCTTACCAGTACTTGGTGAATGACTTTCTCCATTCAACTCATTCACGATCGTCTGAATTAAAGGTTGTTGAACATGCTCAGGGTAGACGACTTCGATTTCACGTTCGCCCTGTTCATCTT
This sequence comes from Anaerobacillus sp. QJM3NY_17, assembly GCF_056173665.1. Lineage (NCBI taxonomy): Bacteria > Bacillati > Bacillota > Bacilli > Caryophanales > Bacillaceae > Anaerobacillus > Anaerobacillus sp. QJM3NY_17. The sequence continues at coordinate 3,554,107 of NZ_CM149685.1, forward strand.
TCAGAATCATTGGACGCTCTTGGAGAGTGGAATAGAGGAGTGACCCTTTATCACCAACAATCTCATTCCAATCTTCATTCTTATAAGAATTAAAGCACCATTGCCCCGTACCGTGAACACCTGATTCAAAGACGTATGAACCAGAGACAATATCTTCAGCCTGATATAGCTCCGCCTGATTCGTTGCAAATCCATTTACACTTTCAATAGGTCCAAGTACATAATCAAGAAAATCTAACGTATGACTTGCAAGATCAAAGAAGTGACCACCGCCTGAAATTTCCGGCTGCACGCGCCATGGCAAGTTTCCGTTCTTTTCTTGTTCAGAAGCTTTCTTATGGTGCACCGTAGTAACAAATCGAATGTTACCAAGAGCTCCACTCTCGATTACTTCCTTCACTTGCAGTAAGGCAGGCATAGCACGGCGATAGAAGGCAACAAACAGTGGCACGTCGTTCTCTTCGCATGCCTTAATCATCTCCTCGCATTCCTCTGTATTTAGTGCCATTGGCTTTTCCACATAAACAGGCTTTGAGGCTCTAGCTGCAAGAATGGCGTATTCTTTATGTGTTGATGGTGGCGTAGCGATATAAATCGCATCTACTTCTTCATCATCAATGAGTGCTTCTGCATTTGTGTACCACTTTGGAACATTGTGTCTTCTAGCATAGTCTTCAGCAAGTGTGGCGTCTCGACGCATAACAGCAACGAGCTCTGAATTCTCGGCTTTCTGAAAACCCGGGCCGCTCTTCTTCTCTGTCACATTCCCACAACCGATGATTCCCCAGCGAATTTTCTTCACATGAACACCCCTAAATTAAGTTATTGTTTGCTTCTCTTCTTTTTCATGCTCTTTAAATTCATTTACTTCGTCTTTAATTCTCATCATTTTGGCATCAAGGTAATGCACAATCTCGGCTGCCTCTTTTAATTCATCACTAAGATTTCCAGGTATTTCACCTTCAAATTTATAATAAATTTTGTGCTCTAAGCTTGCCCAGAAATCCATTGCAATTGTACGCAGTTGAATTTCAACTCTTACTAACTCAGGACCCTTTGATAAAAAGACTGGAATTTCAACAATCAGATGCAAACTTTTATAGCCATTCGGCTTTGGATTCTTAACATAATCTTTTACATCGATTAAGCGAATGTCATCCTGACTTTCAATCATTTCATAGATTCGATAAATATCATTTGTAAAGGAACACGTCACACGAACTCCAGCAATATCGTTTATATGTTTTTTTACATTTTCAGTTGTTATTTCAAGACCTTTACGTTCAAGCTTCGCCATAATGCTTTCTGGTGACTTAATGCGAGACTTTACATGCTCAATAGGGTTATGTTGATGCACAAATTGAAATTCATCATTTAAGATAGTTAACTTTGTATTAATTTCATCCAGAGCAAATTTATAAATAAATAAAAAATTCTTCCATTCTTCTATTCGTTCTTGGAATTCCTTCTTCATACTGAAATCATCCTCTCACCACATACGGTACCACATTTTTGTGAATGGAGTATGAACGACCTTTGACGAACTCTAAACAATATTCTTTTACATGTCCTTGGATTGATAGAAATTTATTATGCCTGTCGATTTTATTTTGTCGCCTAATTCTTTTGAGAAATTATGTTAAACTGACAGGAAAAGGAGGAGAATAATGAATAAACCGAAATTTCATCCTTTCACCCTGATCAATCTATTCATTAGCGCCGTGGCAATGGGGATGTTTGCCTATGATATGTATAGTGAGAGCAAATTAGCCTACACCCTTACTTTTGTTATACTTTGTCTCTTTTTCACTTCTTCTGCAATCTATGGAATCATACGAAACCAAAAGCTAGATCGCGCGAATTAAATCAATCCACTACCCTATTGCAAAGGGGAGGAAATCCCCTCCCTTAACTTATGAAAACAAGCCCTAACGAAATTGCCACTCCACTTACGATTAGAACAATAAAGCAGTATCCCATAATGTCTTTTGCTTTTAATCCCGCAATCGCAAGAGCAGGCAATGCCCAAAACGGTTGGATCATATTTGTCCAGGCGTCTCCCCATGCGACAGCCATTGCCGTTTTAGGAACGGAAACCTCAAGCGCTTTTGCTGCATCTAGCATAATAGGTGCCTGAACCGCCCATTGCCCCCCACCAGAAGGGACAAAGAAATTCACAATTCCTGCACTTAAAAAAGCAAAGAATGGAAAGGTAAATTCGTTTGAGATGGAAACAAACCCTTCTGAAAGCTGAGCAGCAAGACCAGAAGCCACCATCATCCCCATTATCCCTGCATAAAAAGGAAATTGAATAATAATCCCGCTAGCTCCTTTAACTGCATTACCTACAGATTCAAGAAACAGACGCGGTGTACCATGAAAAAGAATGCCCAGGAAGAGAAAGCCAAAATTCACGATATTTAAATTCAGTTCAAATCCGGCGTTTACGAAATAATAAACAAGATAAGCAAGCCCAACAAATGAAATGATCATCGAGATGACGCGACTATTCTCGAGACGCTCAGCAGGTGTTAAATCTCCCTCCACAGTTGTAGCATGAAGGTTCCCTTCTTCTAGCAAAGTGCGATCAATTTGGACACGCTCTTCTTCCGCTGGAGACATAAAGTAATTAATAAGGGGTAACAGAATAAATAATGACGCGACAATAACGAGATTAAATAGGGAAAAGATTGTTTCCTTCGTTGATATGGTTCCAATGAGATCGGCTGTAAAATGATCAGGTGTTGCAATAGTCAATGGTATCGATCCAGCTAACCCACCATGCCACACAAGAAACCCACTATAGGCACTTGCGATCAGCAATCGGTAATCTATTTTTTCTACTTTTTTAGCAAGCTCTTTCGCATATAATGCTCCGATCACGAGACCAAATCCCCAATTGATCCAGCTTGCTACTAACGATACGAGTGTGACATACACAATGGCTTGTCCAGGCGTTTTCGCTCTCGCCGCAAGAAAACGGAGGCCTTTCTTGAAAAGAGGACTACTCGCAAGAACATATCCTGTTACAAGAACGAGTACCATTTGCATAGAAAAAGCTAGTAAACTCCAAAACCCTTCTCCAAAGTATTGCACCATCTGAACCGGTGAACTTCCAGTAAAAACAAGTCCAAATGCAAATACCACGAAAGTGAGGATGATCACAAATAAAAACGGATCGGGTAAATAGCGTTGCATGATGCGATTCGAAAATGAAATAGATGCTTTTAGCATATCTTCAACTCCTCTATGTATTGTGCCCCCTTCACATCATTCGTTAATAACAATCCCGTCTCCTTCCACTCTTAAGAAAACGCTTACAAATCGAATTAAAAGCCGCACAGCGGCGACTTTATTCTCCTACTTTATTTAAGAATGCCTCAACCATATCGACATATGGCTGAGTATAATATCGGTTGTAATGAACAGCTGCAAGACGGACGGGATCCCCAAAGAAGAACCTTTCAAATTGTGTTTGACGAGAACCAAAGGCGCTCATACCAAGGTCCCAGGCCATTCGAAACAACCTGACTCGCTCTATCGCTTCAATATTCGCTCCTTGCAAATATTGTGCTAAATCTTCTTGGATATCGGAATTGAAATCTTTTTCAGTTGGTATGGAAATTAATCCACTTGCGCCGAGCAACTGAATAATTTCAATTAACCTCGGGTAAACAGTTGGAAAGTATTGACTGGCAGCTTTCAACGGCTGACTATCAGGTACAAGCGTTCCATAGTGATTGAGCTGACTATTGACCTCCGATGCTAGTAACAGAGCTTTCATAATCTCAAGAGTTGTGATAATTTCACTCATTTTTTGCTTCACATGCTCATACTCTTGAATTTGAATGGCATCTCCCATTGATTCGCACAGCCCAAGAATATACTCTAACTTCACAACCTGCCTGCACACTGATTGAAATTGCAGAAACGTGTACATACCAGTCGCATCTTCCATTGCAGCAACGGTCTGGATATTCTTATATATAAAAACACATTCCCATGGTACAAGCACTTGATCAAACACAACAATAGAGTCAATTTCCTCAAATTGTGAGCCTAATGGATGGTCGAACTTCGAATCGCTATAGCAAAATGATTCCCTACATAGAAATTTGAGCCCTTTTGTATTTGATGGAATCATAAAACCAAAGATATACGAATCATCTAACGTATGCCCACCTGCGGGCAAGACAAGCAGTTCATCCGTCAATCCCCCCTGTGTCGCTAACAATCTTGCACCATGAATGACAATGCCTTCCTTCTTTTCTTCTACAACCTTAGCAGCTGTGATCGTAGAGTCATCAAAATATTGACCAATGGACCGATTTACCTGGGGATTAATAAATGTATGCGTTATGGATAGATCTTCTGTTCTTGCTTTTTCATATAATCTTTTGATGTTGTCACCAAAGACTTCCCGGTCCTCAGCAAAATGTTTAGCCGCAACACCAAGCGTCATAAGTAATGTATTCATATAGTCAGGCGAGCGCCCCATTAACCCCGCATTCAACCTTGCCCACTCCTGTGTTGCTTTTCGACGATTGGATAAATCTTTTATTCGTTTTGGTTGATGATAGGAAAACCCATATGCTTCCTTTAAATGAGGTAACGCATAACGAAAAAGCTCTTCATTTTCCTCCTTACACTGATACTCGTATAGAGCAGCTTTGCTTTTCACTATTCCTTTAAATGGTGCTAACTCCGATATTTTGCCTGTGCATTTCTCTCCTGCAATCCATACTTCATTATTGAGCGCATCAATACGCTCAACATACTGCTTCCCATTAATCATGGAGTCTCACCTCTTAGTAATAAACTTCTTATTACTCTATGCGCTAGGCATCCTAGAAGTTAGTGCTTCCACCTGAATCACGAAAGAATGTAATAAGAATATGGTATTTATCCCATACTTACTGTTAGGGGTTTTCAACTCTATCTTTTTGTGGAACAATAGACACAGCCTTTTGAAAGGAGCATGTGAATTGCGTAAATTAACTTACTTACTCATAACAGGTTTACTAATCGTTGTATTAGCTGCCTGTGGAGGAAATGAAGAAAGCAGTAATGACAAGAAAGAAGAAGATACAAATACAGAAGAACAAGCACAATCCGGAGAGCAGGAACAACCGGAAGTTGATAAAGTTGATGCAGATAAGGTAGTAGCAACCGTTAATGGTGAAGAAATTAAAGGGGAAGATTTCAATGCCCTTTATAGCCAGAGCCAAATGCAGTACGTACAAATGGGCCAGGAAGTGCCTAAAGATCAGCTAGACCAAATGAAAAAACAAGTCGCTGAAAGCATGGTTGGACAGGAATTAATTCTCCAAGCCGCTCAGAAAGAAGGCATTGAAGCTTCCGACGATAAGGTCAAAGAAGAGCTTGCTGGTATTAAAGAGGGCTATGAAGATGAGAAGAAATTCGAAGCAGCACTTGAACAAAGCGACATGACAATGGAAGATCTTGAAAAAGAAATTGCGAAGAACATCCAATATACAACTTACATCGACCAGGAAATCGAAGTGGATGAAGTGACTGAAGAAGAAATGAAAGAATATTATGATCAAGCAAAAGAACAGGGTACTTCAGAAGAAATGCCAGCTTATGAAGATGTGAAACCTCAGATCAAAAAAGGTCTAGAAGATGAACAAAAATCGAAGAAAACTCAAGAATTAGTTGAGAAATTAAAGAAAGATGCTGACGTTAAAATCAACATTTAACTTTTATGAAAAGCCACTAGCGAAGTTACTCGCTAGTGGCTTTTTGAGTTGTGTAAAGATGTGCTTCAAGCTGATTTCGTATGTCATCTGGTATTGGCATGCTTTTTTGTTGATCAAAATGATAGTTCACATACGTGGCCGATCCTGTTACACAAACTTTTTCTTTCTGATGAATTTCCTCATAAACCTCAAAACTCGTTCGCCCAATTCTCTTGATCCAAGTGTATACGGTTATCGGCGTTCCGTAATAGAGTTGGGAGAGGTATGTCGCATTCATTTTTAAAAGGACGCAGTGCCAATCATGAAAGGTTAAATCTGGATTAAACAGTCGAAAAATCGGATCTCGACCAGATTCAAACCACACTGGAATGACCGTATTATTAATATGCCCTGCTCCATCTGTTTCTGAGACCCTTGGATCAATTACTTTCTGATACATACAGCACCTCCTATTGTTTTACTAATTCGCTCTGAAAAGCCACTCTTCCTTTCTTTAAAAGAGCGTGAGTTCCTTTCATATGCCCTACGAAAAACCCTCGTTGAATTGTGACATTTCGTGACGAACGAATGTTCTTTAGTATTTCTATTCATAACGTTATACTAGATTTAGATAGACAAGCGACCTCATTTAAAGGAGAGTGAAGGCTATGAAGCACCATCCGATTCCTTATTTCACATTTGAAGGCACAGCGCGAGAGGCTTTATCATACTACAAGGAAGTCTTCGAAGGCGAGATAACCGATCTCCAAACGTTTGGAGAAGCAGACTTCGAAACACCACCAGAAATGGACAATTACATCATGCACGCACGATTCAAAAAAGATGAGCTCTTTTTCATGGTATCGGATACTTTTTTGAACCAAAACGTAACTGTAGGTAATAACATCTCTCTTGCCCTCGAACTGGATAGCGCTGAAGAAATTGAGGCGCTCTATGTGCGCTTGAAAGAAAAAGGCACCGTTTATATGGAGCTTCAGGATACCTTCTGGGGAGCGACATTTGCGAAGGTTAAGGATGCCTATGGAGTGATTTGGGATCTTAACTTTGAGAAATCCGGGTCGTCTAAATAGTAATGGGGGTCCTCCACGCGTGTGGGGGGCTTTTTTTGTGGTTGCTTGGTGGAGGAAATCCAGTTAATTCCGCGATTTTCTGGATAATTCCGCGAAATTCGATTTTATTCCGCGAAAACACGTATTATTTCCGCGGAAATTCAATTAATTCCGCGAAACATCAAAAAACCGAAAATCTAACTTATAGCGTCTTCCTTTTGTGGATCCAGTTGACTCCATTTTTAAAGATTTTAATAAACGAGTAGCAGCATCTCCGGAATCCATCCTCAAAAACCGTCTCGCCTCCTGATTCGTAATCTCTCTAGACACAAGCAACGCATAATCTTGAAGCGCTCTAAAGTGGGCATCACGCGAATAGGCACCACACCTCTCGCAATACCACCTACCGTGCAGCCTCCTCATAGCCAGGCGAGCACACTCTGGACAAGCTACACCAACTAGCAAGTCATTCCGAGAAATTGAAAATCGCTTCAGTACATCTCGGTCAAGCGGCTCATGTAGCTTAACAAGAGTACGCCCCAGCTTTCTTACTTCCTTCATCGTTAACCATAATTCCCCATATCGTTGATCCAGTGACTTCACTTTTGTAGGCAGGTACTCACTTCGAATAACTTTTGAAGAAATGAATTGAACCGCCTCGGTCGCTTTTATAACTGCTCTTCGGTTAGCGATGACAATAAGCGTTTCAATAGGTACTTCAGGTATTTTCATTTTTTGAAGTAAAGCGCGAAGTTGGGAACGCTGACGTTCCACCTGAGTGAGGGGATTTGGGAAGGCTTCTGCTTTCGTGTCAGAAATGCGTATTAATTGATTGAATGTAGGATCAAAATGAAGAATGCCTGAAATGTTTTTCACTTCAAGAATCAGAAGATAGTGCTGGCTGATTACAAGCGTATCTATTTGAAAATGATGAACACCGTCAGAAATACGCAAGTCATGATAGATTGAAAACAGCTTATCGTCTAAAAAACTTAGAGGGAAATCCATGGATTTCTCACCTGATATTCCTGCTTGGTACATGGAAAGTTGCTCCTTCACTTCTTCAAAGCGTAGATGATGAGAAGGGAGGCGATCCAATAAGGTACTTAATTTGTGGAGATGTAGCGGGGGATCGTGTTCTTTCATTATCAAATGGGTACTCACTCCTCTAGCTTTTATTTTACCTATACAAATTCATTCTCCGCAGCTCAATCATTTCCTTTGCTGAATAAAATGAAAAAGCCAGCTTCTTCATACAGAAGAAAGCTGGCTTTTGGACGAAAATTTATTCAATATCCAAATCCGTTACGGCACCTTTTGCGGATGAGGAAACGAGTCTTGCGTACTTACCTAGAATTCCTGTTTTGTATCTAAGCTCAGGTCGTACCCATTCTGCACGGCGACGCTGTAGTTCTTCATCTGTCACGTCAAAATTAATTTGTTGCTTATCACTATCGATGGTGATGGTGTCGCCTTCTTTTAAGAGGCCAATCGGTCCACCAACAAATGCCTCCGGAGATACGTGGCCGATAACGAAACCGTGCGATCCACCTGAGAAGCGACCGTCTGTCATAAGCGCTACCTTCCCATTCAATCCTTTCCCAACAATCATGGAAGTAATGGATAGCATTTCCGGCATTCCTGGTCCACCTTTAGGACCTACATTACGAATAACGAGAACGTCACCTTCTTTAATATCATCCGCTTCGATTGCTGCAGTTGCTTCTGCTTCGTTATTATAAACGCGAGCTGGTCCTGCAAAGTGGCTAATCTTTTGACCGGACATTTTTGCAACAGAACCTTCAGGAGCTAGATTACCTCGAAGTACAACAAGTGGTCCGCTTGCTTTAATCGGATCATTAAGAGAACGGATAATTTCTTGTCCTTCTTTTAGCGATGGGGCTTCGGCCAAGTTTTCTGCGACCGTTTTTCCAGTCACTGTGAGGCAATCTCCGTGAAGCAAGCCATGCTCATGAAGAAGCTTCATGACAGCAGGTACGCCACCAATTTCATATAGATCTTGCATCACATATTTACCGCTCGGCTTCATGTCTGCGATGTATGGAACACGTTCGCGAACGCGTTCGAAATCATCCAATGATAAGTCGACACCAGCTGAGTGAGCCATTGCCGTTAGATGCAAGAAGGCATTAGTTGAACCACCAAGGGCCATTACGACTGTGATCGCATTCTCAAATGCTTCTTTTGTCATAATGTCACGAGGGTAGATGTCTTTTTCAAGAAGAGAAACCACTAGTTCTCCAGCCTGACGACATTCAGATTCTTTATAATCATTCACTGCAGGTGTTGAGGATGATCCTGGGATACTCATCCCTAGAGCTTCAACCGCAGAGGCCATTGTGTTTGCGGTATACATTCCACCACACGCTCCTGCTCCAGGACATGCAGAGCATTCAACTTTGTGTAGCTCTTCTTCGTTAATTGTTCCAGCTTGATATTGTCCAACCGCTTCAAATGATGAAACAATGTCGATATCATTTCCATTCAGTTTACCTGGCTGAATCGTACCACCGTACACGTATACGGACGGAATGTTCATACGACCAATTGCGATTAAGCAACCTGGCGTTGTTTTGTCACAGCCGCCAATCGCTACAATGCCATCAAGACGTTCTGCATTTGTGACCGTTTCAATCGAGTCAGCGATAATCTCACGACTTGGGAGAGAATAAAACATTCCTTCATGACCCATCGCAATACCATCAGAAACGGTAATCGTATTAAAAATCATTGGCGCGCCGCCGTTATCCTTAGCGCCCGCTTTCGCCTCACGCGCAAGAGAATCAATATGTACGTTACACGGCGTAACTTCACTCCACGTACTCGCTACACCAATCATTGGTTTTTTGAAATCTTCATCGGTAAAACCGACTGCTCGAAGCATGGAGCGGTTAGGTACTCGATTTACACCTTCACTGATTACTTTACTTCTGATTCGAAGATCTTTTTTGCCTTCCATTCCAATCACCCTTCCACATCACCTATAAAATTAGATAATTGATTCAATTCCAAATTTATATTCTTTGATGATACTAGTTTTCATGCTTTAACGCAAACAAATATCAGAAATTTCTTATAAACATTTGATAGCCAAGTAAATATTCCATTCATTACCTGTCATTCTCACTTGTTGGTTTGGTTAGAATAGCTTACGATTGGGCCACTTATTATGTTACCTTATAGTCACATTTCGGAGTGATGAGATGAACAAAGAAGAAGAACTATCGATCACATTCAGAGCATTAACGCACCCCATTCGAAGAGAGATTTTGGACTTGCTAAATAACGGTCCAAAAACAACGGGTGAAATAAGTGAGGCTTTCGCTAATATAAGTCGCTATGCAGTTATGAAGCATCTCACAATCCTTGAAGAAGCCAACCTTATGCTTGTTCGCCGCAAAGGAAGACAGCGGCTGAATTTTTTAAACGCTGTCTCGCTACAAAAAATGGCTGATCGGTGGATGAGTCATGTTCAATCAAACGTTACTTCCTCTTTATTAACATTACAATCAACTATTGAAAGGGGCATTACTCAAATGGATAACAACTTTAAGCTCGATACGTTTCAAATTGAACAGGAAGTGCGCATTGAAGCACCGATCGAGAAAGTCTTTTCTACATTGACAGAAGACATTAACTCCTGGTGGGCTTATCGCTTATGTGGAGATGACTCAACACTTTCATTTGAAAATGAAATAGGTGGTCGATTTATAGAAAAGGGAAAAAACAGTCAGGCTCTTTGGGGTACCATCACTTATCTACATGCACCATATGAAATTCGCTTAAATGGCCTTCTTGGCATGACAGGGGCAGTTACGAGTGGCTACGCATATACACTAAAAGAAGATCGTGAAGCAACGATCCTCTCCCTTTCTCATCAAACATCAGGTCTACTTGATCCTAACTGGCATTCCGCTTATGAGGAAAGGTGGAAAGAGCTGCTTGGGACATTCCTTAAAAATTATGTAGAACAAGGGAAAAGATACAATGCAAACTAAAAAAATCGAAGTGAAAACAAGTATTTTGATTGAGCGGCCACCTGAAGTTGTTTTTAACTACATCACAAATTTCGAGAACAATCCAGATTGGCAAAGCGGTATGGTTTCGGCTAAGTTTACCAATGGGGTGTTGAGAGAAGGGGCGACATACGATCAAGTAGCTAAATTTCTCGGAAAAGAAATCAAAACCACTTTTATTGTTCGTCAATACAATCCGTACCACAAAATTCAAATCGAAAGCGTTGATAGTACGTTTCCGATTAAAGTCACAAGAGAAGTACAAGTTGCAGGTGAAGGTTGTGTCGTTAAGGCTGTCGTTGAAGGAAATCCAGGAAGACTTTTTTCACTTGCTCGTCCTGTTCTGAGTAAATTGGTTCAGCGCTCCATAGAGAAAGACTATGCTCATTTAAAACAACTATTGGAAGCATAAAGAAGAAGCCGCCCTCGCTTGAGGACGGCTTTTTTAATGGTAACGCCTCAAAGAGTTTAAAGGGTTCCAGGCTCAAATGTTTTACAATCCGTTTCTTCACTATTGCTTGCTTGATTTCCTTTATGACTGACAACGTAGATTTCGTCTGCTCCACACTGCTTACCATTTCGGTTGTGGACACAATTTGATACCTCGCATAATACATCCATAGCCATTCCCTTCACCTCCTTCTTTCTAGCATAAACAAAATAAGCTGAAGGCATACCGATCGGATTATATTAGGTCCTTTACCATTCGTTAACATTAAAACTTTCTTCGAATTCCGTAATTTATGTTTACCGCTCATGGTATGATATTAGAAACTAAGAAGATCGAGGTCAAAATGATGTGGCAGAACAAAAATGTCTGGATTTTATTAACCGGTGAATTTGTAGCTGGACTCGGCTTATGGCTCGGTATTATTGGTAACTTAGAATTTATGCAAGAGAAAGTGCCTTCTGATTTTATGAAAGCTGTCATACTTGCGATCGGACTTCTTGCTGGTGTAGCGATTGGCCCCTATGCAGGACGAGTGACCGATCAAGTGAAAAAGAAGACGGTGATGATCGTAGCTGGACTTGCACGAGCCATTAGCGTGATCTTTATGTTAGTGGCTCTTCAAACGGGGTCCGTTCTCTGGATGGTTGTTTTTCTCATTCTTATTCAGACCGCTGCGGCTTTTTACTTTCCTGCTCTCCAAGCCGCCATTCCACTTGTCGTGAAAGAAAAAGAGCTCCTGCAAATGAACGGGATTCATATGAATGTCGCTACACTTTCAAGAGTACTGGGTACAGCTATTGCCGGAATCTTTCTTGTGATCATGTCTTTATCGACTATGTATATTCTTTCTTTAGGAGCCTACCTTATACTTGTAATCTTTACGCTTTTTCTTGCGATCGATGAACCGACCGTCTCTGTTTCGCATCGTTCAAAAGCAGAAAGTGGCTTTAAGCATTTGTTCCCTATTATCAAACAGCTGCCCATTGTGACAATGACACTAATTATGACGATGGTTCCTCTTTTGTTTATTGGTGGTTTTAATTTGCTTGTTATTAGTATTAGTGAGCTTCAAGATAATCCTCTCATCAAAAGTTGGATTTACACCGCTGAAGGTCTTTCCTTCATGATCGGTGCTTTCGCAGTCAAAAGGCTTTCTAGGAAACAATCACCATACACAATTTTATTTCTTTTTTCATTTATTATTGGCCTCTCTCAACTGCTGCTCTTTTTCGCAAACAGCCCGATTCTTTCCGTTGTAGCATTTGCGGTATTCGGTTTCTCAGTCGGCTGCTTCTTTCCAACAGCTGCTACCATTTTCCAAACGAGGGTACCTAAAGAATATCACGGTCGTTTCTTCTCATTCCGCAACATGCTTGATCGCATTATTTTTCAAGTTGTGCTCTTATTAACGGGATTGATGCTTGATTTGATCGGACTTCAAATGATGTCTGTCATCTTTGGAATAATGTCGATGGCAATCACAGCTATTTTCTTCTTTAAATATCGCCAGAACGTCTATATTAAGCCTTTGAATGTTGATGTGAGTTAGTTTCCAATCAAATCCCCCCGTTTGATTAACCAATTTTCCTATTTTGTATAGAATACAATAGGGCGACTTTTGAAGAAGGCGATCACATCATGAACAATGAAATAAAAGGTGTATTTGGATCATGGGTACAGGCAATTGGAACGATCTTAGCCGCTATTGGAAGTACACCTATAAAAGAAATCCCCTCCTCAATACTTGATAGTTTAAATCTTATTGGAAATGTGATGCAGGGAACAGGAAACGCTCTAATCGCTGATACGATTACTCCCCCTTCATTAGACAAGATTGGCAATCAGCTTCAGGCAATTGGGAATTCGACGGTTGTGACAGGGATTCTGATTGATTTTGATGATCGAGTGAAGCAAATACTGAATATTGACGGAAACTGGCTTCAAGCTCTTGGTGGAGGGGTATCTCTTGCAGATGCATTAGACGGAGAAGTCTCTGCTTCAGCGTTGTATAGCATTTATGGAAACTTCCTTCAGGCGGTCGGTAATTCACTACAAGCAATTTCAGGAATTAAAGAACTCAATAATGAAGAAGCAACAAATATTAATGTCGTAGGAAGCTGGATTCAGGCGGTTGGCTCTGTCATTTCAGCTATTGGCCAAACGAAATATCCTTCCTCTTAAAGAACCCCCTGATCGATCAATCAGGGGGTTACGTGTATCATTATTTTAATAAACGGAGAAATTCTTTCATGAAGCCTGGTAAATCTGGCCATGCCTGCCCTGAGACGAGATTATCGCGCGTATGGACCTTTTCATCAATGTATGTAGCGCCACATGCGGTTACATCTGGTTTACAAGCTGGATACGCGGTATACTCGCGATCTTTCATAATATCAGGAACCACATTAAGAACCTGTGCCGCATGACAAATTGCACCTACTGGTTTATTTTCTTCAAAGAAATGTCTTACGATGCCAGGTACGCTCTCATCCATTCGAATGTATTCTGGTGCTCGTCCGCCTGGAATAATTAAACCATCGTACTCTGCCGGATTAATTTCTGCAAACGCTGCGTGTGATTCAATTCCATAGGCTTGCTTCTCAACAAACGTTTCCATTTCATCTGTAAAGTCGTGGCATACCGTTTGTAGTTTTTTAGCGGTAGGGGATGCAATCGTCACATCAAAACCTTCCTCTAGACAGCGATAGTAAGGGTAGAAAATCTCAAGTGCTTCAACAGCATCACCGGAAATGATTAATACTTTTTTACTCAAAACGAGCACCTCCATAAGATATTTGATTGCCTTCTTCATTACCCCTCTTTTTTACATATGTAACAGCTCTCGTATAAAATAGGTCTAGAATCCCCGTCTATGGTTGAATTCGCGTATGATTTGCTACTACAATAAACCATAATACATTTCTCATTCTGATGGGAATAGAGACAGGAGCTTTCATATGGACATTAAGCAGTTAGCCTATTTCGTTGAAGTTGCGAAGCAAAAAAGCTTTACGAAAGCCTCACACTCGCTCTACATCTCACAGCCAACTTTAAGTAAAATGGTGAAAAGTTTAGAAGCCGAGTTAGATGTTGAACTACTCGATCGCTCGGCACGATCGAGCGAACTAACCGATGCAGGAAAAATCGTGTATCTTCAAGGTGAAAAAATACTGAATTTGGTGGATGATCTTTCTTCTCACTTATATGACATGATGAATTTAAAGAAAGGGCACATTAAAGTTGGCCTCCCGCCACTCATCGGCGCCCTCTACTTCCCAGGTATTTTGAAAGGATTTCAAGAACTCTACCCCGACATTACGATTGAACTAATGGAGCACGGAGCTAACATTGCTCAACAAAAAATCCTTGATGGAGAACTAGATTTTGCAGTCGGCCTCTTACCTGTTAATGATACAAGATTTGAAACACTTCCGTTTACAAAGGAAGAATTAATGCTTTTTGTGCACAGTTCGCATCCAATCGCCGAAAAAAGTGAGGTCTCAATCAGTGATTTACGAAATGAGCAGATCATTCTATTTAGTGAAGACTTCATGCTCCATGATCAGATGATTGAACAGTGTCGCCAAGCAGGTTTTGAGCCTCAAATATCGTATGTTAGTTCTCAATGGGATTTCATAAGCGATATGGTTAGTCACAATTTAGGAATTACGTTCTTTCCTAAATCCATTCTCAGAAAAATCAATCAAGATAATGTGGTCTCTGTCCCGATTGTAAATCCTTCAATACCATGGGACCTCGGGATTATCCTCCGAAAAGAAAAATATATCTCTTACGCATCCCGTGCTTTTATAAACTACATTAAGCCTTCTATCTAGTTGTATATCTCATTCGAATAGACTCTAATCAAAAGAGGTATTTCACACAAAAGCTTCCGCGCGGTATAGTAGGACACCTGATCCTACTAAAGGATATATTATAGGATGCTTTTACAATGGAAAAAGATCTCCTGCAGCAAGTTCTAGATAAATTAATGGAATACACATTATCGTCAAATGACGACATATCAACTCATTTGAAAATCTCAGATGATCTGAAGGAAATTGCTCCTGATGTTGGTAAATATATTATCGAATTTGCTTACAGAGACATCTACTCTCGTGATGGGTTAACGAATCAGCAAAGAGCGCTCGTTACCCTTTCATCACTTGTGACTCAAGGAACAGAACCTCAGCTTGAACTTCACATCAATACCACACTCACCTCCGGGCTGATGGCATCAGAGGTTGTGGAAGCTATCATACAACTCATTCCCTATACAGGCTTTCCACGAGTTCTTAATGCGCTTACGCTTGTCAAAAAAGTGTTTACTCAACGCAACCTGGAAGTTTCAGTCCACGAAGAAACCAAAGTAGCATCTGAATAGAAAACCAAACTAGTCGTCCAAAAGGGCGGCTTGTTTTTTTAGATTGTATTTGAACAAGTTGATAAACATAATGCCAACTGTAAATAAAAGCCATTATTCAATTTCCATATTTTAAAAAAACGTGCTATTATATATCTAATTGATACATATCTTTTAGATATAGGGTGAGAAATATGGAAAAACAGTCAAATACGAAATTTGCTATTTTAGGCTTACTAACTACCGGTTGTCGCACTGGCTATTCAATGAAACAAATGATGGATGGTAGCTTGAATCATTTTTGGAAAATCAGCTACGGTCAAATTTATCCGACGCTGAAAAGTCTTTTGGATGAAGAACTTATTACGGTCCAAAAACAAAGCGAATCCGGTAATCCAGACAAAAAGGAATATGAATTAACACAACTGGGCTGGGATGCGCTCAAAAAGTGGATGGAAACGCCTGTTGAGGAAGTAGCTTTAGAGAAAAATGAGTTATTGCTTAAGCTATTTTTTAGTCAGCATCAAAGTGATGAAGCAGTTGAAAAGCAATTGGAAAGCTATCTCGCCAAACTAATCGATCGCTTCAAGACTTATGAAGCCATCGAGGAGATGATTGTACAAACGTATGGTGATCAAGGGGATGCAAAGTTCTGGCTTATGACTCTTGACTATGGGAAACGAACGACAAAAGCTGCTATTGAATGGGCAAAGGTTGCGAAAATAAAGCGCTAGAGGAGGAAATTCAGATGGCAAATCAAGTCTTTAGCGGGCGCTACACGGTGGATAAAGGACAGGACGTAGTAGTATTTCTCATTGGCATGCGAATCAATCAGTGGTGGGCTGTGCATAAATGGCTTCCAGTCTTTCTTGCGATGCCTGGCATGATTCGTGAGCTTAGCACCAATAAACAGTTAGGATGCCTTTCTATGGAAAACTTCTTTAGTTTCCGTACAACGCTACTTCTTCAATACTGGCGCTCATCTGATGACCTACGCCATTATGCGCATGGTCAAGCTCATTTAAAAGCATGGAAAAACTTCAATCAAAAGATCGGAAATAACCGTGCTGTCGGTATTTATCATGAAACATACGTCCTTCCGAGCTCTCACTATGAAACCCTTTATGGAAATATGCCTTCTTTTGGATTAGGAAAAGCACTCGGCCATGTTGCGGTCACCCATCAAGCTGATTCTTTTACTAAACGTCTCCAGGGGAAACAAATTAGTCACTAAAAAAAGCGGAGAACGTGAAAGTTCACATTCTCCGCTTTTTTAGTGAAGTGATTTTTTGCAAATAAAAAACCACCAAATATGTATTTGGTGGAGACGGTGGGAGTCGAACCCACGTCCAGAGATATCGGCACTTAAGCTTCTACGAGTGTAGTCGTTATATTAGTGTTTCACTACAATTCTGCCCAACGACAGGCGTCCTTGTAGCTAGTCTGGTTAATCTCTTCCAACTTTCCTCAGACGGTGGATTGTTGGCGTATCCCACTTAAGTTGAGTCCCTTACCCTACCACATGGGCGATGGAGGGAGGAACCGCAAAACAGCTTACGCTGCTAGTGCGAAGTTGTTGTTTTCTTTGCCAGTTATAGGCATGGCGTTTTTAACGTAGCTCGCCAACTCGACTCGCGACTTAAGCTCGACCTATCCCTGTCGAATCCGTAACGTCCCCATATAAGAAATGAGAACCGAAAACGGGAAAGCACTTAAGCTTCATATGTTGTTTCGGTAATAGTTAGTATAACACAGATCAGCTTCCAATCAAATGGAAACTATATCCGCTGACGCTCTTTCAACGCTTTATCCACTTCACGCTTCATCGTTTTATCTTTCAGATCTTGGCGCTTATCGTACTTTTTCTTACCTTTGGCAAGACCTAGAAGTACTTTCGCATAACCATTCTTAATATATACCTTAAGCGGAATAATTGTATAGCCCTGTTCTTTCGTTAAGCCAAGGAGCTTATCAATCTCTTTCCTCTTCATCAATAGCTTACGAGTACGGGTGGGATCGTGATTAAAACGATTTCCCTGCTCATATTCATTGACGTGCATATTGATAAGAAAAATTTCGCCTTTACGAATAATGGCGTGAGAGTCTTTCAGGTTTACGCGTCTTGCCCTGATGGATTTAATTTCAGTTCCCTGTAGAACTAGACCTGCTTCATATGTTTCAATAACAGAATAATCGTGTCTTGCTTTCTTATTTTGTGCAATGAGTCCACCATCACCTTTTGGCATGACCGTCCCCCCTCTCAAACGTCGAACTCCATTATATCAATTTGGTCAGAATAAGTCAAGATGACTTACTCCGACCGACATGATCGAAATATCGCTAGTTAGGCATTATTATTTCGACGTTTTTTCTTTTTGTTTTTTGCTTTCTTTTTCGTTCCCTGACCATCTTTAGGTGGAGAGAACTTTCTTTTTTTCTGTCCTGCATCAGTTGTTTTATTCGATGACTTCCCACGTTTTTTACGCTTTCCGCCTTCAATAACTTTAGGACTTTCTCTACGACGACGTTCTTTCGGTGGCTTCATGCCAACAATTTCGAAGTCGATCGCTCGTTCGTCAATGTTAACATTTAAGACGCGAATGGCGATTTCGTCACCGATGCGGTATACGTTACCGGTACGTTCGCCGATCATCGCATAAGCACCTTCGTCATAATGGTAATAGTCATCGGTTAAATAGCTAACGTGGACAAGCCCTTCGATCGTATTTGGCAATTCAACAAATAAGCCAAAGTTTGTTACGCCGCTAATCACGCCTTCGAACTCTTCCCCAATTTTATCTTTCATAAACTCAGCTTTTTTCAGATCATCGGTTTCACGTTCAGCGTCAACTGCACGTCGTTCCATCGCTGAAGCGTGCTGAGCGATTTCACCAAGCGCTTCGCCCCACTTAGAAGTTGTCTGATTGTCGACTTTTTTCTCAAACAGGTACGTACGAATTAAACGATGCACAATTAAGTCAGGATAACGACGAATTGGCGATGTGAAATGCGTATAGAAATCTGTCGATAAACCGAAGTGGCCGAGACTTTCAGGGAAGTATTTCGCCTGTTGCATAGAGCGAAGCATAACCTTACTGATGACCGCTTCTTCTGGCTCACCTTTCACTTCTTCTAAAAGCTTTTGAAGCGCACGCGGGTGCACCGTGTTAGCATTACCTCGTACGACATAACCGAAGTTTGTAATAAACTCAAAGAATGTATTGAGTTTGTCTGAATCCGGATCTTCGTGAATACGGTACATAAACGGAACTTCCATGAAGTGGAAATGTTGTGCAACTGTTTCGTTCGCTACAAGCATAAATTCTTCAATTAAGCGTTCAGCTACCGAGCGTTCTCGTTGAACAATCTCCTGTGGTGCCCCTTCTTCATCTACAAGAACTTTCGCTTCCGCAAAATCAAAATCAATAGCCCCTCGTTCAAAGCGACCTTTTCTTAAGATTTCAGCTAGTTCTCCCATGCCATCGAAGAATGGAACTAGAGATTTATAGCGCTCAAGTACTTCATCGTCTTCACGTTTAAGAATTTTACGTACATCCGTATATGTCATTCGCTCATTTGTACGAATAACGCTTGGGAAAATTTCATGATTCACAACTTCACCCTGCGTTGTAATTTCCATTTCACACGAAATCGTTAAACGATCCACTTGAGGATTTAAACTACAAATACCGTTTGATAATCGGTGGGGAATCATCGGGATTACACGATCGACAAGATAGACACTTGTACCACGATCAAGCGCTTCTTGATCGATTGGAGAGTTCTCAGTGACATAATACGTGACGTCTGCAATATGAACACCTAATTTATAGTTCCCGTTTGGAAGTTTAACAACGTTAACCGCATCATCAAGGTCTTTTGCATCAGCACCATCAATCGTGACAATCGTTTCTTCACGCAAATCACGTCTACCTTCAATTTCCTTCTCATCAATTTGATCAGGCGTGTCATTGGCCTGTTTCATCGTTGCATCCGGAAATTCACCTGGTAATTCATGTTTATAAATAATGGAAAGAATATCTACTCCAGGATCATTCTTGTGTCCTAGTATTTCTGTAATTCGTCCTTCAGCACTCATACGTCCTTCAGGATACTTCGTAATTTCAACAACGACTTTGTGGCCGTCAACCGCACCACCAGTAGACCCTTTTGGAATAAAAATGTCATGTGGGATTCGTTTATCATCCGCAATCACAAAACCAAAATGCTTGCTGTCAGAGTATGTACCAACTGTGCGCTTAACACCACGCTCAATGATACGAATAACGGTCCCCTCTGGACGTGTCCCTGATGATTTTTGATGTAGTCGTGCGATGACACGGTCTCCATTCATCGCTCCCTCAAGGTCACTCTGGTTAATATAAACATCCTTCTCGCCAGTGTCGCTATCTGAAATCAGGAATGCAAAGCCTTTTGCATGAACCTGTAGCTTTCCTCTTACAAGATTCATTTTCTCAGGAATGCCATAGCGGTTACTTCTTGTTCTTACAATTAAACCTTCTTCTTCCATCCCGTTTAGGGTTTTCACAAACTCCTTAAACTCACTGGAATCTTTCACTCCAAAAACTTCTTCAAGTTCTTGTACAGTTAGTGGTTTGTATGCTTCCTCTTTCATGAAGCTCAATATTCTCTGTTCATGTTCTTCTGCCATTGTCTTCCACCTTCTTTCTAGTAAAATATATCCGTAGATTATTTAGACCAATCAAGTCCATCAAGAAATGCGTGCACGTCCTTATGAAGTTCCTCTTTCTCTTTTCCAAGCGTAATAGCGTGTGTTGAATTCTCATACCATATCATGCTCTTCTCATCTGATTCTACATGATCATGAATTACATTCGCACTCTCCGTATTAATCATCTCATCGTGTCTTGCCTGAGCGACAAATGTCGGAGCATAAATCATATCAATGTTATCACGCACATCATAGATCAGGTCTCGAAGTTCTCCGAGCGTGTTCATTGGGGTTTCTTTGAACGCTTCCATTTCTTCTTCAATTTGTTCAGGAGACTTCCGTTCAAATTTCTTATATTCTCTTGCGTAAGAAAGAACACCCTGATACATCGTTTCTTCATCCTTCATATCCATTGGGGCGCACATGGGTACGATTCCCTTTACAGGAACAGTATAACCGAGCTTTAAAGAAAATACGCCTCCAAGCGATAATCCCACAACAGCTTTTTCCTCATGCCCCATGCTTTCAAGCAATTCATACCCCTCTTTGACGTTTTTCCACCAGTCTTGAGGACCTGTATGTACTAACTCTTCTGGGGGAACGCCATGTCCTTCATATTGTGGGGCATGACACGTATACCCCTGTTCCTGCAAATAACGTCCCATCATTCGGACATCTGCTGTATTACCAGTAAAGCCATGCAACATTAGTACCGCGCGATTACCTCCTTCAAATGTAAATGGCTTGGGTGCTACTACTTTCATGATGTGATCCTCCTCTAAATAATCCAGTCCTACTCATTAGTTTGACCTTCAAACAACGATTTATCCTGTCTATTGAAGTCCTTATATGCATTTTAACGGTTTCCGTCCTCAGTAAAAAGGAATGTGTTCTTCTAGCTTATTTCCCTGTTTCATTCGACAAAAAACTTGCTTTTCTTTCTTCTTTAAAAAAGCACAAGCGCCTATTTCACACGCGACATGCTTAATACGAGCCTCAATGTAGCGCTTTTTGCCACAATGGAGCTTGGCGGCGCCAGATTTCGACTTCACTGAATTTGATACTTTCATTTCCTCCAATGAAAAAAGCAGCAAGTGGTTCAACACCTGCTGCTTCCTTTATCACATTACACGAGATACGCAACGAGAATTGAAAGAACAAAGAACAATACGGCAAGTACTACCGTTACTTTATTTAAAACCGCTTCAAAGCCGCGGGCCTTTTGCTTTCCGAATAATTGCTCAGCTCCACCTGTAATGGCTCCTGATAACCCGGCGCTTTTACCAGACTGAAGCAATACGACAGTAATAAGTAAGATTGAAACGATAACTAATGCAATTGTAGCTGCAAGATGCATGATTCCACCTCCCGGACTATAGCCTTTCCAATACTATCAATTTACCATAAATTTTTCAGTAAAAGCAATCTATTTCGGTAATACAGGACATTCTCATACCTTCTTAACATTGTGTTAACACTTCTTGAACGGTAACGACTGTTTTTGTAGACGTTGTTCCGATAAGAGTGGTGGCTGATTTGCGTGAAATCTCAACTTCACGCAAATCAGCCAGAAACCGACACTGTTCATTAACATAGGTTAAAAAAGAAAAGAACCCATCAAAAACCCCCGCGTTTTCACGCGGGGGTTTGTTCAACTTACTTCTTATCTAAGTTGTAGAAGCTTTTACGGCCACCGTAGATTGCAAGGTGTTCAAGCTCATCTTCGATACGAAGAAGCTGGTTGTATTTAGCTACGCGGTCCGTACGAGACGGTGCGCCTGTCTTAATTTGTCCAGCGTTAGTCGCAACAGCGATGTCAGCGATTGTTGTATCTTCTGTTTCACCAGAACGGTGAGAAATAACAGCTGTGTATCCAGCGCGCTTCGCCATTTCAACAGCATCAAACGTTTCAGTTAGTGTACCAATTTGGTTCACTTTGATTAGGATAGAGTTACCTACACTGCGCTCGATTCCTTCAGAAAGTTTGTTTGTGTTTGTAACGAAAAGATCGTCACCAACAAGTTGAACTTTCTCACCAAGAGCTTGAGTAAGTTTCTCCCAGCCTTCCCAGTCGTTTTCGTCAAGACCATCTTCAATTGAGATGATTGGGTATTTTTCACATAGCTGGCTGTAGAATTCGATCATTTCTTCAGATGTCTTCACTACGCCTTCACCAGCAAGGTTGTATTTACCGTCGCTATAGATTTCAGAAGATGCTACGTCTAGAGCGAGCATTACTTCTTCACCAGGCTTGTAGCCCGCTTTTTCGATTGCTTCGATAATTGTTTGGATCGCTTCTTCGTTTGAACCAAGGTTAGGAGCGAATCCACCTTCGTCACCTACAGAAGTGTTAAGACCTTTTTCTTTCAAAACACCTTTAAGGCTGTGGAAAATTTCAGCGCCAGTGCGAAGTGCTTCTTTGAAAGAAGGTGCTCCAACAGGCATAACCATAAATTCTTGAATGTCTACGTTGTTATCAGCGTGCTCTCCACCATTAAGAATGTTCATCATTGGTGTTGGAAGAGTTTTGGCATTGAAACCACCAAGGTAAACGTAAAGTGGAAGTTCAAGCTCTTCAGCAGCTGCACGTGCAACAGCCATAGATACGCCAAGAATAGCGTTAGCACCTAGATTGCCTTTGTTATCAGTACCATCAAGGTCGATCATCATGTGGTCGATTCCAAGTTGGTCATAAACGCTCATTCCTACTAGCTCTGGAGCGATTGTTTCGTTAATGTTAGCTACTGCTTTTTCTACGCCTTTACCAAGGTAGCGATCTTTGTCACCGTCACGAAGTTCAACTGCTTCGTATTCACCAGTGGATGCGCCAGATGGTACCATTGCGCGTGCTTTAACGCCTGCGTCTGTAAATACTTCTACTTCAACTGTTGGATTGCCGCGGGAGTCAAGGACCTCGCGTGCATAAACGTCAGTAATGATTGGCATAACGTGTCATCTCCTTTAAATGTAAGTTATTTAATTAATGATTTCCCTGTCATTTCCTTCGGTTGCTTGCCGCCAAGCAAATCAAGAAGGGTTGGTGAAAGGTCCGCAAGAATTCCGTCTGTACGAAGCTCAGCACCGTCTTTAGTAACAATAACAGGTACAGGATTCGTTGTATGAGCAGTCATCGCATCGCCATCAAGCGTCGTGACTTCATCAGAGTTCCCGTGGTCAGCGGTAATAATCGCATTTCCGCCTTTTTCTAAAATTTTATCAACGATCTTACCAAGACATTCGTCAACAGCTTCAATCGCTTTGACTGTCGGTTCAAGCATTCCGGAATGCCCTACCATGTCAGGGTTAGCAAAGTTCAAGATAATCGCATCGTGCTTATCGGCATCGAGCTCTTTCAGTAACGCGTCCGTTACTTCGTAGGCACTCATCTCCGGCTTCAAGTCATAGGTTGCAACCTTCGGAGAGTCGATAAGAATGCGCTCTTCCCCAGGAAACTCTTCTTCGCGTCCACCGCTAAAGAAGAAAGTAACGTGTGGGTATTTCTCTGTCTCAGCAATACGCAGCTGCTTGTAGTCCTGCTGAGCTAGTACTTCACCAAGCGTGTTATCAAGGTTT
Organism: Anaerobacillus sp. QJM3NY_17; assembly: GCF_056173665.1. Classification (NCBI taxonomy): domain Bacteria; kingdom Bacillati; phylum Bacillota; class Bacilli; order Caryophanales; family Bacillaceae; genus Anaerobacillus; species Anaerobacillus sp. QJM3NY_17. The sequence goes on from NZ_CM149685.1 coordinate 3,577,993, forward strand.
GTTGGTTTGAAAGCAACGTCGCCTCCAACTGTTTCACTAAAACGAGTGAGTGAGACAAAGTGAAGATCTTTCGGACGTTCTTCCCCACGATCGAAACCGCGGAAATCATCATTCGTAAAGACTTGTGAAATCTGGATTGCTCGGTCAGGACGGAAGTTAAAGAAGATTACTGCATCCTCATCATCTACCGTCGCAATCGGTGAACCGTCTTCTTCTGTCATAACGGAAGGAAGAACGAATTCATCATAGATTTCATTCTTGTAATTATCATCAATTAACTCATTTGGATCTTTGTAAGAAGGGCCTTCACCGTATGCCAGGGCACGGTAAGACTTCTCTACGCGATCCCAACGCTTGTCGCGGTCCATGGAATAATAACGTCCTGAGAGAGTCGCAAGACGACCTACTCCGACTTCTTCCATTTTTTCCTCTAACTGCTGAATGTAGGTTTTCGCAGATTGTTGGCCAACATCACGACCATCAAGGAAACCGTGAACATAGACATCTTTTAAACCTTGCTTAGCAGCAAGTTCAAGAAGAGCGAAAAGATGTTTAATGTGACTATGAATACCACCGTCAGAAAGAAGTCCGAACAAGTGTAGGCTTGTCCCTTTTTTCTTTGCATGGTCAATAGCCTCTAGAAATGTTTCATTCTCGAAGAAGTCACCTTCTTCAATTGCAAGATTTACTCTAGTTAAGCTTTGATAAACAATGCGTCCTGCACCGATATTCAAGTGGCCAACTTCTGAGTTACCCATTTGTCCGTCTGGAAGACCAACTGCTTTACCACTCGCTTGTAGGGTAGCGTGTGGGTATTGGTTCCAGTAACGGTCAAAATTCGGTTTTTTCGCATGAGCTACGGCATTTCCTTTTTCTTCATCTCTAAGGCCGAAACCATCTAAGATGATTAAAGCTTCTGGCTTTTTAGGCATTCTGACCAGCCTCCAAAAGCTGAAGGAAAGATTTCGCATCAAGACTCGCGCCGCCGACTAAAGCTCCATCTATGTCGGATTTACCCATAAGCTCGTCAATGTTACCAGGTTTCACACTGCCGCCATATTGGATACGGACCGCATTAGCTGTTTCGTCAGACGTTTCGTCTTTAAGGACGCCGCGGATAAATGCACATACATCATTTGCTTGATCGCTTGTTGCTGTTTTGCCAGTTCCAATTGCCCAGATCGGCTCATATGCGATGACAGATTGAGCTACCTGTTCATTTGTAAGACCAGCGATTGCCTTTTGAACTTGTCCTTTAACGACATCTTCTGTTACGTTGCTTTCACGCTGTTCAAGCGTTTCACCAACACAGATGATCGGTGTTAGGTTATGTTTAAACGCTGAATGAGTTTTCTGGTTAACGATTTCGTCCGTTTCACCAAATAGCTCACGGCGTTCAGAGTGACCAAGAATCACATAGCCTACTCCAAGATCGTTAAGTGCGACAGGGCTGATTTCACCTGTAAACGCGCCATTTTCTTCAAAGTGCATGTTTTGAGCACCTACTTGAAGTGCTGTTCCTTCTAGCTCATCCGTTAAATAATCAAGGAAAAGAGCAGGAGCACAGACAACGGAATCTACGCGATCGCCATTAGGAATAAGTCCTTTCACTTCGTCAACAAAGCTTTTTGTTTCCGTAAGTGTTTTGTTCATCTTCCAGTTACCTGCGATGATTGGTTTGCGCATGTTCACTCACCATCCCTTTATAAATTTAAGTCATAAGTATTTTATTTGTCGTTAAGTGCGACAACGCCAGGAAGTTCTTTACCTTCCATAAACTCAAGTGAAGCACCGCCACCAGTAGAGATATGGCTCATTTGATCAGCATAGCCGAATTTCTCAACCGCTGCTGCAGAGTCACCGCCACCAATAACAGAATAGGTATCATTTGCATTAGCAAGTGCTTCTGCTACTGCTTTTGTTCCATTAGCGTAAACATCTAGTTCGAATACACCCATAGGGCCGTTCCAGATAACTAGCTTGGAATCAGCAACAACTTTGCTGTACGTTTCTCTTGTTTTTGGTCCAATATCAAGCGCTTCCCAGTCAGAAGGAATGTCTTCGATGCTTACAATTTTCGTGTTTGCATCATTTGAGAAATCGTCGCCAATAACAACGTCTTCTGGCATATAGAAATTAACGCCTTTTTCTTTCGCTTTATCCATGAATGTTTTCGCAAGCTCAATTTTGTCTTCTTCAAGAAGAGAAAGACCGATTTCATGGCCAAGCGCTTTTACGAATGTATAAGCAAGTCCACCACCGATGATCAAGTTGTCCACTTTATCTAGTAGATGATCAATCACACCGATTTTGTCTTTTACTTTCGCTCCACCGATAATTGCAGTAAATGGACGAGAAGGCTCAGTTAGCGCGCTTCCGAGAACTTCAAGTTCTTTTTCCATAAGAAAACCAGCTACAGCAGGAATATGATGAGCGATGCCTTCTGTTGAAGCGTGAGCACGGTGTGCAGCTCCAAAAGCATCATTTACGTAAAGATCTGCCATTGCAGCAAATTTCTTCGCAAGTTCTTCATCATTCTTCTCTTCTCCAGCTTCAAAACGAACATTCTCAATAAGAAGAAGGTCGCCATCTTCAAGACCTGCAATCGCACGGTCTACTTCTTCACCATAGACTGCATCAGTTTTTGTTACTGTTTTGCCAATGAGGTCGCTTAAACGGTCTGCAACCGGATCAAGACGTAACTCATCAACAGCTTCACCTTTAGGACGACCAAGATGGCTCGCAAGGATGACTTTTGCTCCTTGATCAGCCAAATGCTGAATCGTTGGAAGTGCTGCTTTAATGCGCGTTTCATCTGTTACCTTTCCATTATCCATAGGTACATTGAAATCAACGCGACAAAATACCTTTTTGCCTTTTAACTCGACATCACGAATTGACTTTTTGTTCATCACGCATGTCCTCCTCTGCATAAAGTTTTAAAAGGTCGTTTATACCACCTTTTAAATATAGCTATATCGTTAGTAATGACAATGGAAAAGGAGGAAGGCTCAAGACTTCCTCCTCCTCTATTAACAATTCTTATTATAGCCCTTTTGCAGCGATGTAGTCGACTAGATCTACTACACGGTTAGAATAGCCCCACTCGTTGTCGTACCAAGAGATAACTTTAACCATGTTTCCATCGATACCCATTGTAGAAAGACCATCTACGATTGAAGAGTTCGGGTTACCGTTGTAGTCTTTTGATACTAGTGGCTCGTCGCTATAACCAAGGTATCCTTTAAGGTCGCCTTCAGCAGCTTCTTTAAGAGCAGCGTTTACTTCGTCAACTGAAACGTCTTTATCAAGTTCAGCTACAAGGTCAACGATTGATACGTTAGGTGTAGGTACGCGCATAGCCATACCATTCAACTTACCATCAAGCTCTGGAAGTACAAGAGATACTGCTTTAGCAGCGCCTGTAGATGTTGGGATGATATTTTCAGCTGCCGCACGAGCACGACGGTAGTCTTTATGTGGAAGATCAAGAATTTGCTGATCGTTTGTATAAGAGTGAGTTGTAGTCATTAGACCACGCTTAATACCGAACTTGTCGTTCAATACTTTAGCAACTGGTGCAAGACAGTTTGTCGTACAAGATGCGTTTGAGATTACGTGGTGGCTAGCTGCATCGTACTTGTCTTCGTTAACACCTAGAACAACTGTAATATCTTCGTCTTTAGCTGGTGCGGAGATGACAACTTTCTTAGCTCCTGCTTCAAGGTGCTTCGCAGCATCGTCACGGTTTGTGAAACGTCCAGTGGATTCGATTACCACTTCAACACCAAGATCTCCCCATCCAAGTTGTGCTGGGTCGCGCTCAGAAAGAACAGTGATTTCAGTTCCGTTAACTACAAGGTTCTCGCCGTTAACTTCTACTTCAACATTAAGTTCTCCATGTACGGAATCGTATTTTAGAAGGTGTGCAAGCATGTTTGCATCTGTAAGATCGTTTACAGCTACAATATCAACACCAGGGTTGTTTAATGCTGCACGGAATACGTTACGTCCAATACGTCCAAAACCGTTAATACCTACTTTTGTTGCCATTGTGTAGTTCCTCCTTGAATTTCCTCGTTTCCCGAGGTGTGGTTTATTTAATAAAGGGAATCTCCCTCTAATAACGCTTTAGCGGCGCCTTCATCAGTCACAAGGATACTTTGAATCCCCGTCTTAAGATAGGCTTCGATGGCTTTTGCTTTCGAACGGCCGCCGGCTACCGCAATGACTAGTTCACTTCGCTCTAAATCTTCGAGCTGCAGTCCGATCGTTTTCACTTTATGAACGACTTCACCAGACTGATTGAAGTAATACCCGAACGCTTCAGCGACAGCATCCTCACGCTCAATCTTATTAATAACATCAAGCGTAGATTTACGCCTTTGCGCCATCGTTCTAGCTTCCCCAATCCCATGAACCACAATACCGGCAGACTTGATAATCTCAAGGATATCTTTCACGCCAGGCTCTTCAATAAGGGATTGGTATGCTTCTTCGCTCAATTGATCTGGAACATGAAGCAAACGGTAGTCAGTATGGGCTTTTCTTGCCATTTTCGCACAAATTGTGTTGGCCTGATTTTCAACCTGTTCTCCTAGGCCCCCTCGAGCCGGAACAAACAGCGTCCCTTCCATATCTGAGGAAGGAATCATCATATCAGCCACACCTGCGAGCGTGGTACCGCCTGTTACAGCAATCACTCTATCTTTTAGCTGAAACTTTTTCAAGCGTCCCACAGCGGCTCTGCCCATTTCTTTCTTTACCCAGGGGGTCACATCACTATCACCAGGGACAATAAATACTTCCGGAATGCCAAGTTTATCTTTCAAGCGTTTCTCGAGATTATCGAGCCCGGAAACTTCATCCATAACCGGTTCAAGCTCAAGAAGTAGCTGTTCGCCTTCCTCCGTCAGTTGCATACCTTGTACAGACATATGTAGGAGCCCCTGATCTTTAAAGAAAGTAACTTCGCTTCTGAGAACTCGTTCGGTTATACCCAGACTGTTCGCAAGACTTCTACGGCCAATTGGCTGCATTAGCCTCAACTGTCTTAATACCCGATAGCGCTTATTCATAACATCTAACATGTCCGGCAATAATTTTTGTTGAAGTGACAATAATGAGCGCATAATTCGTCTCCCCTGCTGTTCTTCTTTTCCTCGAGACGTATTATGTCCCGCTTAGACATTTTTAGTCCCACCTGGATCAAAAAGAACTTCTTACAATTTTCATTGTAGCAGTTGCCAAAAGTATGGGCAACTATGTTATACTGATATTTTTAAAGTAAGCGTTTTCTTATCGATTTTTTTGAAATTCGACCATAATCCACTACTTCCTCATCGATTTCAACGACGGGGATCATCAGCATAAACTTTTCTAACAGTGCCTCATCCTTATAAATATCAACTATCTGAAGAGAGAACATTTCCTCTTCCTGAAGCTCAAGAAGTAGTTCATATGCTTCATCACAAAGTGGGCATGTCTCTTTCGAATATAAAATAACCGATTTTTCCACACGTTAAACCTCCCTTCATTACTTTACTAGTTTACTCAGACAGCCTTTCGAACGCAAAAAAAAAGCGACTAGTGTAGCCGCTACGAAAATCGTTTTCGTTTCGATGAGCTTAAGATCTTTAACTCATCTCGATACTTTGCAATCGTACGCCTCGATACTTCAATCCCTTTCTGGATATGAAGAGCTTCTACAATCTTTTGATCTGATAATGGTTTCATCTTATTCTCATTCTCCACAAGTTCCTTAATGAATAGCTTTACACTAGAGGAAGAAGCAGCTTCTCCAGACTCACTAGACAGCTTGGAAGTAAATAAGTCCTTTAAGGCGAAAAGACCATGTGGCGTTTGAACGTATTTGCTTTTAATCGCTCGACTTACCGTGGACTCGTGGACATCTGCTTCCACCGCTACTTCCCTCAAGGTTATTGGAGAAAGCTCACTAATCCCATTTCTCAAAAAATTTTGTTGGTGAACAATAAAAACGCCCATTATTGCTCGAAGCGTTTGCTTTCTTTGCTCAATACTTTTTAATAACCAGCTGACTTGCTGATATTTATCCTTTAGATACTCTTCCGCTTCGTTATTTTTAAAAGAACGGTAGGCGTTGCTCACTTTCATTGCTGGTAAATCGTCATCAAGTAATGCAATAGAGAATCTACCATTTTTCTCTTCTATCATGACATCTGGAACAATGTAGGATGGTTTATCAATACCCCACTTTGATCCTGGACGAGGATCGAGATCAGCTACTATATCCGCAGCCCGCTGTATCTGCTCCACAGGAACATGAAATTCTCTCGAGAGTTCACGATATTTCTTTTCTGCTAGCGCTTTCAAATGATAGGAAACAAGATCTCGAGCAAGCTCGAAAATTTCTCCCGACTCATTTAACTGTAAAAAGAGACATTCGGAAAGAGAGCGCGCCCCTATACCTGGTGGGTCAAGTAATTGAATCTCTCTAATGGCTTCAGTGATCTCAAAGTGCTCGACATCAAAGTAATTCATTACCTCCGTCTCATTTATTCTTAAGTAACCACTTTCATCAATATTATCAATTAAATAATGCACAACGGCTTCCCTTTTACGTGGAAAGTGTAGACACCTCGCCTGATCGTGTAACTCATCATGCAAACTTTTTCTTGTTTCAGCGTATTCGAGTGGATCTTTTTTAAGCCCCGTATCATAAGAGCGTTTTGAAGAACGAACGCCACCATCCCATGAAGGGGAGTGTAATTCAATTAATGGATTTTCAAGAGCCTGTTCTTTCACGTACTCCAGTAATTCGACCGTAGAATATTGGAGTATAGAAATCGCTTGATGCAACTGGGTTGTCATGACTAATTTCGTTGTCTGCTTTTGTATCAATCCTAATTCCATCGCAATCCCTCCACCTTCATCATACTATATCGCTTCATTTTATGGTATGAAAAAAATGAAAATGACCAGAATTTTCTGTTTTTTAAAAGGGGATTTTGACACCATTTTTAAAGAAAATGATGAAATAGCCCGTCCCTTAGTCAAATTTCTACATAAACTGTCTTATAGAGAGAGAAAAAGGAGGCAAATGCCATGGATTTAGCTGTATATGGAATTGCTTTGCTTCCAGTCATCATTGGAGTTGTACACCTTTTTAAGGTGTTTGGTTTTCCGGTAAGGTTCTTACCGATTCTTTCCATTGGAATCGGAATTGTAATGAGCCACATTTATGTTGAACCGGAAGACTTCAAAAAAGCCTTCTTTATAGGATTATGGCTTGGACTATGCGCTACTGGAATGCACTCAGGCTTCAAACACACGATGAGTGGAGCAATCAGCAAAGGACATGACGATGACAAAGATAAGCCCTGTTAGAAGGTAAGACTGATCGCAAGAAGAGTGGACGAGTTCTACTCTTCTTTTTTTTCTGTTCAAAATGAAGGATACTATTCATTCCCTGGATCTAAGCGAACAAAGATGACATTTATCATAAAAAAATCCCCTTCACACTAGCGAAAGGGATTGGAATTATGTATTTGGTGCGCCCGGAGGGATTCGAACCCCCGACTGACGCGGTACCGGAAACCACCGCTCTATCCGACTGAGCTACGGGCGCGCTTCATTAGCGCAAGGATTATTATACGATATGCCCCCTTTTTTTGCAAGGTGAATTTCATAGCTTCCAAGTGACGATCAATGAGTAATCAATAGTGTATAAGAGCATTTTATCTATACCATGTTAATGAACGCTGTTGCTTTTTTGCTCTGGTGAACGGTGAGATATTAACAATATTGGCCAAAGCTATTATCCAAACATTTCATTCATATCATAGAAAAGGTATCGCTTCAGTTCTTGACGTCTCACCTGTCTCATAGTAAAGTTATACCAAACATATGTTCTGTTAGGTGGAGATGATCATGTTCCAATTAAGTAAAGAAGAAACGAAGGCATTAAGAAACTACCTCTTACTTCCTTACCTGAAAAGAGTGCTGGAAATTGACACGAAATGGGTGAACCATTCGAAAATGAAACTTCCGCGCCCTTATCTGGAACTAATTCATGCCGCTATAACGTTAGCCTCCTCTGACTTAAAATGGGCAAAAGCAATGCTTCATGATAGAGGAATCCGCGTCTATATAGAAGATACGAAAGAAGATGTTGTGATTTGCAAAGTATATTGTCGAGGTTACAATCAAACATACCGCTATTCTTCCATTCAAATACGTAATCAGGTAGAAAGACGAATTTTAGCCTACTTTTTAGCAGACGATCGATTAAAAAAAAGGAACATTCGCTCTGTTTAAAATAAAGGGATGCGGGGAAAATGGGTGTATGTGGTTAAAGAAAAATCAAACCCTTTTCATCGATTAAAAAATAGGACAGCACTTTATTTGACCTATACTGACCTTTTAGGTATGATGAACATACAGCAACTACATATTCCACAAATATAAGGGAGGAATTTAAAATGGTTTTAATTCCAACGGTAATTGAACAAACAAACCGCGGTGAGAGAGCGTACGACATTTATTCTCGTCTTCTTAAGGACCGTATTATTATGCTAGGAACAGCAATTGACGACAACGTATCAAACGCAGTCGTTGCACAACTTCTTTTCCTTGCTGCTGAAGACCCAGATAAAGACATCTCACTTTATATCAACAGCCCTGGTGGTTCAATCACTGCAGGTATGGCGATTTACGATACTATGCAATTCATTAAGCCAAAAGTATCAACAATCTGCATCGGTATGGCTGCTTCAATGGGTGCCTTCCTACTTGCTGCTGGTGAACCTGGTAAGCGCTATGCTCTACCAAACAGTGAAGTAATGATTCACCAACCGCTCGGTGGTACTCAAGGTCAGGCTTCTGACATTGAAATTCACGCAAAACGCATCATCCAAATGCGCGAGAAGCTAAACAAAATTCTTTCTGAGCGCACAGGTCAACCACTTGAAACAATCGATCGCGACACAGATCGTGACCGTTTCATGGAAGCGACTGAAGCGAAAGAATACGGCTTGATTGATGAAGTAATGGAAAAGAAAGCATAAGATAGACCCTAAAAAGCCTTTCCCAACAATGTAGGGAAAGGCTTTTTCTTTCTTAGAATAGGCGTTGTTTTTGAACCATCTGCTATTTGAGCAGCCAATGAACCACAATGGATGATCCCACTCTCTATAACTCTATTCTCTTAAGAATGTTTCGCAACGTTAACAATTTAATGCAAAACAAAAACCTGGCACACAGCCAGGTTTTGCTAATCTTTTTGAATAAAATCAATTAATGAAGACATCGCATCTTCTTCATCATTACCATCAACAGTTAAAATAACAGAAGAACCAGTACCAACAGCAAGGCTCATGATGCCCATGATGCTTTTGGCATTAACTTTTTTACCGTCCTTCTCAAGGAAGATATCCGAGTTAAATCGGTTTGCTTCCTGTACAAACAGAGCTGCTGGACGTGCCTGTAATCCTGTATCCAAAGTAACCACAACTTCTTTTTGAATCACTTGTTCATTCCTCCCCTTATTTAAAACAGTCGATCAGAACACCAGAAGCGCTATACCAGTTTCCCTTGCACTCGCCACTTTCAAACTAAAGCTATGATAGCTCGTTTTGTGGCCTCTCGATTTTAAATTTACTAAAGTGTTAAATTACCTAAAAAAGTAAGCGCTATCTCGAAAGGTGAAAAATTTAGAAAAACGCTATTTCCAATGCTTTCATTAAGAAAAATAGGGTTTTTCTTTGAAGATTCATGCTATCTATTGTACTGCTAGAAAACAACCTTCCACCATTATAGGTGGAAGCTTTTTTCTAACTTGTCCGAAAGGCTTAGGAGATCGGTTTACCATCACGAAGCTTATCAGCAATCTGGTCAATCTTTCGTAATCTATGATTGATTCCTGATTTACTAATAGCTCCTCCAGTAACCATCTCACCGAGTTCTTTCAGTGTAACATCTTGATGCTTCACGCGAAGTTCAGCGATCTCTCTTAACTTATCAGGAAGAATTTCTAAACCAACTTCCTTTTGGATGAAGCGAATATTCTCAACCTGTCGAAAAGCCGCGCCTACCGTTTTATTCAAATTAGCCGTTTCGCAATTCACGATTCGATTAACAGAATTCCGCATGTCTTTCATAATGCGTACATCCTCAAAATAGAGCAGCGCCTGATGGGCACCGACAACACTTAAGAACTCCGTAATCTTCTCGCCTTCTTTGATATAAACGATATACCCTTTCTTTCGCTCAAGCATTTTCGCATTTAATCCAAATTCATTCATTAAGTTACAAAGCGATTCCGTATGCTCTTCGTACATTGAGAAGATCTCAAGATGATAAGAGGTTTCAGGATGATTGATTGATCCCCCCGCAAGAAATGCTCCTCTTAGATAAGAACGTTTGCAACAAGACTTCTTGGTAAAATCCTTTGAGATTACTCTAGTGAACGTAAAGGCGTTATCCATTATACCGAGATCTTCAAGGAGATCTCTTGCTTTGGCTGAGACACGGACAATGTATACATTGTTTTTCTTCAGCCTCATTTTTTTACGGACAAGTAGTTCAACATCGAAGTTGTATATCCGCTTAATGAGCGTATAAATTCTTCTTGCAATGGCAGCATGTTCAGTCGGAATGTTTAGAATCAGCTGTCTGTTACCAAACGAGATCGATCCATTCATTCGAATAAGTGCTGCTAGTTCTGATCTTGCACAGCAAGGTTTACTTTCTAACTGCGTCAATTCTTTCTTTGTATCAGCAGCAAATGACATTGCCATCCCCCCTTTTTCATGCAGGGGCCCCACTGACCCATCATGATCTTTTATCGTCTAATAAGGATAAAAGAATCGATGATATTTCCTTCGCATCATGGCGTACATATTTCTCATCGTATTGAATAATTTTATCACTGATTACATGAAAACCAAAGCTCTTTAGACGATTTTCGTCATATTGCACAACCTCTGCTCGTTCTTGTGCATAACGTTTTGCATAGAAAGATGGAATCATTTCCTCATTTACAATAATCGTATCCATAAGTTTATAGCCGATGTGATCAATGAGTGCCTGCACGTGGTCACTCGCCGTATAGTTTTCCGTTTCACCTAGCTGAGTCATAACGTTACAAACATACACTTTCCTTGCCTTAGACTGCTGAATTTCCTCAGCAATGCCCGGAACAAGTAAATTCGGTAGAATACTTGTATATAGACTACCTGGCCCAAGAACAATCAAATCAGCTTCACGAATAGCTTGTAGAGATTCGGGGAGCGCTTTGATGCCTGGTGGTGAAAGAAATACCCTCTTAATTGCTTTATTTACCTTTGGAATTTGTGATTCACCTTGAACAAAAGTACCATCACGCATTTCAGCATGTAAAACAATACTTCGATTTGATGCAGGAAGAACTTCGCCACGTACGTTAAGAACGCGGCACATTTCTCTAACTCCTGTTACAAAATCACCAGTAATGTCCGTCATAGCAGCTAGCATTAGATTGCCAAGGGAATGACCTGATAGCCCATTCCCATTTTTAAACCGATGTTGCATAAGTCCTTCTAACAAAGGTTCAACCTCTGATAGCGCTGTAATAACATTTCGTACATCACCTGGAGGAGGTATATCAAACTCATCACGTAATCGACCTGAACTTCCTCCGTCGTCAGCTACAGTGACAATCGCAGTAATGTCGACAGGAAACTTTTTAAGTCCACGAAGAAGTACCGATAGGCCTGTTCCTCCACCAATGACGACAGCCTTTGGCAGATTAGTGTCATCCATATTATTTATGACCCTTCCCTTTTTCGATATCCCTGTGCGTAATATTCGTGCGATACTCTGTTTCGAAATGGTGACCAATGTGTTCTGCAAATGCAACAGATCGATGCTTTCCACCCGTACATCCAATCCCAATGACGAGCTGGCTCTTCCCTTCTCGTTTATATTGAGGAAGCATATACGCAAGCATATCAATTAATTTAGCTAGAAATGTTTGTGTTTCTTTCCACTTAAATACATAGTTCGCGACTTCTTCTTCCACACCTGTTTTTGGACGCAAATGCTCCACATAGTGTGGGTTTGGTAGAAAACGAATGTCAAAGACTAGATCAGCATCGATTGGAATACCGTATTTAAATCCAAATGACATCACATTGACACCAAAGTTCTCTTTCTCATTGTTCGAGAATCGGTCCATGATTTTTTCTCTTAGCTGAACTGGCTTAATGTCGCTCGTATCAATAATTTGCTGAGAGCGCCCTTTTAGCTCTTCAAGCATTTCTCTTTCTTTCCTAATGCCTTCAAGCGGCAAACCTTCTGGTGCAAGCGGATGAGAACGTCTTGTTTCTTTATAGCGTCTGACAAGTGTTGAGTCCTTTGAATCAAGGAAAAGAATCTCCGCATCAAGACGCTCATGTGAATCGAGGTGATCAACAGCTTCCACGAGATGGTCAAAGAAATCCCCACCACGCAAATCCATCACGAGTGCTACCTTATTTAATTTCCCTTCCGAACCGTCAACCATTTCAACGAACTTCGGTAAGAGCGCGGGTGGCAGATTATCAATACAGAAATAGCCGATATCTTCAAAGCACTGCATTGCCACTGTCTTACCAGCACCACTCATTCCTGTAATAATGACCATATGAATGCGTTTATCAAGCGAATCGGTCATTTTCCCCACTCCGTTTCTCAATTTCTCTTATTGTGACACTTCTATTTAAGACGGGTCTAATCGATATGAAAGAAGTTTAAAGTCAGGTGTATAAGTAAATGTACCGTAAATAATGCCGTGACCTTTCATCATATAATCAAGTATATGATAATCACCTGGAGCCATTGGAAGCTCACTAACATCATCTGTATTTACCCAGGAGACTTTTCCTTCATCTGATTTCTCAACTGGCTCGCCATCGTACTCCGTTGCAAGAAACGTAAACATCATCCATTCTGATTTTGTTACTTCATTTTCTTTAATAATGAATGTGAAAATGCCTTTTAGTTTTGGGTTCTTCAAATAGACACCAGTCTCTTCTCGAAACTCTCGGATCACTGAATCACGGATTGATTCTTCCGATTCCATTTTTCCACCTGGTGCAACCCACCATCCGCGTCTTGGCTTTTGTAGTAAAAGTACTCGATCATTTGCTTCGTCATTTAAAATACAGTTTGTTACACGTTGCACAATTGTCACCTCAATTCAATTATCCGATTTTTATATGAAAGCCTTATGTGCTCAGACTTCAAGATTTTCTATACATAGTATACTATGATTGCTTATCATGAACAATGAGATCGGTTTGGAGAAGCTGTTACGAACCGTCTCAACTCCACAAAAAAAGAGCACGGAGCATATGCCCGTGCCAATGAATGAATCTATTTAAAGGGGGGGTTAAATCTATTTATAGTATACCCCATTTGTATTTCACCGCTGTTACAGCAAAATTAAAAGCGAATGACGCGGTGACAGGCACCACCCGATGCCGCTCGAAAGCTGTCGAAATAAGGTTTATGGGGCAAACGTAAAGCCGGGAGTCATGAAATTCCCGGCTTCGTTTTTGTATTAGACTAACGCTTCTTTTCCTGCGTCTTCTAGTGATTCAATGTAGTGCTGAACAGATTGTGCCGCAATACTTCCATCACCAGTAGCAGTTACGATTTGACGAAGCATTTTGTCGCGAATGTCACCAGCTGCATAGATGCCAGGAACCTTCGTCGCCATGTTTTCATCTGTTACGATATAACCTTCTTCATTTGTAATCTCAAGTCCGCTAACGGCCTGATTTAATGGAAGCATACCGATGTAGATAAAGACGCCATCCGCACTGAATTCACGCTCTTCGCCCGTTACAGTGTTCACAAGAAGCGTTTTGCTCACTTTACCATTTTCACCTAGAATTTCTTTGATTGTATGATTCCAAATAAAGTCGATTTTTTCATTATCAAACGCACGTTGCTGAAGAATCTTCTGTGCTCTTAGCTGATCACGTCTGTGTACAATCGTTACTTTAGATGCAAATCGAGTAAGATACACACCTTCCTCAACAGCAGAGTCTCCTCCACCTACAACCACGAGTTCTTTGTTTTTAAAGAAAGCCCCGTCACAAACTGCGCAATAAGATACGCCACGGCCACTGTACTCAGCTTCACCAGGTACACCGATTTTCTTGTATTCAGCTCCGCTTGTTACAATAATAGCTTTCGCATGGAATTCTTGATTTCCGGAGACAACTGTTTTGTAATCACCGTTATCTCGTATTTCTTTTACATCACCATATTGATATTGAGCACCAAATTTCTTCGCGTGCTCAAACATTTTCGTAGATAGATCTGGACCAAGAATACTATCAAATCCTGGATAGTTTTCTACATCTTCTGTATTTGCCATTTGTCCGCCCGGAATCCCGCGTTCAATCATAAGAACATCGAGATTAGCACGAGAAGTGTATACAGCTGCAGTCATACCTGCAGGACCGGCACCGACAATAATGACATCATAAATTTTTTCACTCATCTGTTTCACTTCCTTCACGTTTCTATTAGTAATTTAATTATATTCATTATTAAAAAGTAATATTTCTTATTTAGAATCATATCCGATTAGTAGAAAAAAGTCTAATAGGATGCTCAACATACCCAGTTTTCTATAGTAATCGGGTTAACTTTTTACGATAGGCATACACCGTAGACCCAGATACACCGAACGCATTTGCTACGTCGATTTGAGTCACATCCGTTTGGTTAACTTTATGCCACATGTAGAGCATGGCTGCAGCAGTGGCTTTCTGATTCTGAAATGCTTTGCCACTTTCTGAAAGCTTAACATAACAAGGTAACCAGATCATCGCAATTAGCTCATGCAAATCAGAGTCACTGATGTCTGCCTGCTCGAGCTCAGCAATCACACGCATACCTGAAAGAACATGATCAGGGAAGTCTGTCTGTGTGTAAACCATATATTCATCTTTTTCATTTACAATTTGAACTGGTTCATCAGAAAGCGTAAGCGCAATATAAGCTGACAGTTCTTTTACAATAAGGGGCTCATCTTTACGTCTGCAATACGATTGCAGAATTGATGCGCCTTCAGGATCACGTCTTGTATAGAGCAACATAAGATGCGTCATTCTCGAATAATAATCGTGTTTCGCTTCATGCTCCTCTGCGACCGACATCTGGGATCGATAGCTTAGCCGATTTTTATCAAGCGTCTCTTGCTCTAGTTCAGCAAGATAGCGGCTCGCCATTTCATTAGATGATTCCACTTGCTGCATTTTTTTCCAATTACGTCTCGCAAGATCAGGACGATCGAGGTGAAAAGCAGAGACAGCCAGCCAATGATAGAATGGTGCATCCCATGTGTGTCGTGTTACTTCTGCTTTACGTAGCCAGTGATATGCTAGCTCATGTTGACCTAGGAATCCAAATGTACTCCCTAGCTTATATGAATGATCAGGATGAATCGGATAAACATTCTTCAACCGTTCAAGCATGACATCACGTTTGACATGTTGCCCAAGGAAATCATAGAAAAGCGTGAGATTACAAACCGCATTCAAGTTTCCTTCATTTTTCGTCAGAACATCATCTAGTACTTGAATAGCTTCCTCATATTGCTCGCTATAAAAATAAGCTAGCGCAAGATTGTTATAGGCAGGCCAGAATTCAGAGTAAACCTCCGTCATCCGCTCCAGTAAATCTATGGCATCAAGAAATTGGCCGGATTCAATGGCTTTACGTGCAGCTTCATGTTCTTGAATCAGCTGCTCTTCTTCACCAATCTCCTGAGGTAAATCTTCCGACTGCTCGAATAAAATAAGATCTACGAGCTCTTCTGCGTCTTCAATAAATTCTCCGTCAGGTTCGTGTTCAAGGTAAGTTCGCGCATTCTCTTCCGTTTGTTTAAACAGACCCATATGTGCGTAATTGTTCGCAAGAAAAAAGTAGCAATCATAGTATTCAGGATCAAGATCGTCAAGTACAAATTTGAGCCATTCATTTGATGCTTCATATTCGCCTAATTCCGACAGGACCGCTGCAAGTTGACATATATAATCGACTTCTTCGGGGACAAGTTTAACCGCACGTTCAAGATGCTGTTTTGCTTTATCCAAATTCCGTTGCTGATAGGCTCTCATAGCCTTTTTATAAAAATAATCTCCGTCCTGAACGAACGGAATCAGTCGGCCTTTCATTTCCGAAGAAGCATGAAGTTCTTTCCTCATGTTTCCCCCCAATAATTTCGCTTCGAATAATTCTATTACCAGTCATATCCGTTCAAAAGTATAACATACATCAGGGTGAAGTCATAAAAGAAAATAAGTAGTAAAACCTGGCTAGCGGCACACTCAAGCTAACTAAATTGTTTCTTTCTGTCCCAATTGCCCAAAATAAAAACGAGCTCCGCGGCTCGCTTTTATTTCCACATATCTTTTTTGCGCTTTGAAATTTCTTGCGCAATAAAACCAATTCCCATTCCAAGCAGTACACCAGGTCCTGGCTGTCCGAGAAAAAGCCCAATAGCAAGTCCCACAAACATAAACCCTACAAACATACGACCTCTCTCCATTTCTCGTAATTGAATTTACTCTTATTACGATCAAAAGAGAATAAAGTTTCATTACTTCGAAGCGTGTCGTTCCTCAAGTACTTGAAGGACGTCATCAAGCGAACATTCCTGCTCTCTTAACAGAACCATCCAGTGGAAAATGAGATCCGCTGATTCCCACGTAAGTTCTTCGTGGTCGCGGTTTTTCGCTGCAATAATAACTTCAGAAGCCTCTTCTCCTACCTTCTTCAGTATTTTATCGACACCTTCCTTAAAGAGATACGTAGTATACGCCCCTTCAGGACGCTCTGCTTCTCTTTTCGCAATCACTTCTTCAAGCGTATTGAGTATGGCGAAGCGATCAGCGTCCGGCTTTACTTCTTCTGAAAGTAAGGAATCATTGAAGCAAGAATAGGTTCCTTTATGACAGGCAGGTCCCGCAGGGTTCACAAGTACAAGGACGGCGTCTTGATCGCAGTCATAACGTAGATCCAATACCTGTTGCGTATTACCTGAAGTCTCTCCTTTATGCCAGAGTTCTTCACGAGAGCGACTGTAAAACCACGTTTCTTTTGTTTCAATCGTTTTCGTAAGGGACTCTTTGTTCATATAAGCAAGTGTGAGAACTTCTTTACTTGCTGCATCCTGTACAATCGCTGGCACTAGACCTTTTTCATCAAATTGGATCATTTCGGTATTCATCGAATCGCCACCCCGTTTTGTTTTAAGTAATCTTTCACATGTGATAGAGAGGTTTCTTTATAATGGAAGATGGACGCCGCAAGAGCAGCATCTGCTGAAGCATCATGGAAGACTTCAAGAAAATCTTCTGATGACCCTGCTCCTCCTGATGCAATCACTGGAATTGAGACGGCATCACCAACTGCTTTCGTTAAAGGAACATCAAAACCATCTTTACTGCCATCCGCATTCATACTAGTTAGTAATATTTCTCCTGCTCCCATTTCCTGTGCTTTGATTGCCCACTCAACTGCATCCCAATCCGTCGCAGTCCGACCACCGTGCGTATACACACGCCATGATTTCGTCTCATCTTCCCACTTCGCGTCAATCGCCACAACCATGCACTGCGTTCCAAAATAATCGGCGCCTTCACGGATCAATTCCGGACGAAGAACTGCTGCAGTATTCATGGATACTTTATCCGCTCCGGCACGAAGTACACGCTTCATATCCTCAAGCTTATTAATGCCTCCACCAACAGTGAAAGGAATGGCAAGCTCTGCTGCAACTTGTCTTACCACATCAACCATCGTTTCTCTTCCTTCATGAGAAGCTGATATATCTAGAAAAACGAGTTCATCAGCGCCTTCTTCATCATACACTCTTGCTAATTCAACTGGATCACCTGCGTCTCTCAGACCAACAAATTGGATACCTTTCACAACGCGGCCGTCTTTTACATCAAGACATGGAATAATGCGCTTTGTTAGCATGTCTAGACCTCCAACGCCTGTTTTAATGTAAATTGATTTGTATAAAGAGCTTTCCCGATGATCGCACCGCTAATCGAATCACTTCTTTGCTGAAGACTAATTACATCGTCAAGATTACTTATCCCACCTGAAGCGATCACTTCTTTCCCTGTAGCCTCACCAAGTTTAGCAATTGCCTCAACGTTTGGCCCAGACAGCGTGCCGTCCTTTGAAATATCAGTGAAAATGAAAACTTCCGCTCCGTGTTCAGCGAGTTCTTTGCCAAGATCCACCGCTTTGACTTCAGAGGTTTTCAACCATCCTTCGACAGCGACATACCCATCTCTTGCATCGATACCAATCGCGATTTTTTCTTTATAACGCTCAAGCATTCTTTTCACGAAGTCAGGATCTGAAATGGCGCTACTACCGAGAATAATACGATCAACACCGTTCTCAAGATAATAAGCGACATCTTCTTCAGTTCGAATCCCGCCGCCAACCTGGACTCGCGCCGATAACCCATTTGCGACTTCAAGAACGTGACGATCATTCACGCGCTTTCCTTCTCTCGCACCGTCAAGATCAACCATGTGAATCCACTCGGCCCCATCATCTGCAAATTGCTTTGCCATATCAAATGGTGAATCGCCGTAAACCGTTTCTTTGTTATAGTCACCTTGCAAAAGGCGTACACATTTGCCGCCTCTCATATCAATAGCAGGATAGATCGTAATTGGCATCTTATGCGTCATTCCCTTCTATGTATTGAGCATAATTCTTTAAGATCTCAAGGCCAGCATGGCTACTTTTCTCCGGGTGAAACTGGGTGCCAAACACCTTCCCCTTACCAACAACTGCTGGAACTTCCTCAGCGTAATCTGCCGTGGCAATAAGAACATCCCGATCGTTCGTATCAACATAATAGGAGTGAACAAAATACACGTGTTCCTCACCGACATCATTCATTAAAAACGATTCTGGCTGCTCGATCACTAGCTTGTTCCACCCCATATGTGGAACTTTATAAGCGTTACCTAAAGAATCTTGTCCGGGGAACTTCTTTACTTTTCCTGGCAAAAAAGAAAAGCCTTCCGCATACCCATTCTCATCGCTTTCTTCAAATAGAAGCTGCATGCCAAGACAAATCCCAAGAAGTGGCTTTCCTGCCTCCACTTCTTTTTCAATAAAAGCCTTTAATCCTGTTTCAGTCAAAATCGCCATTGCGTCTCGAAAGGAGCCGACTCCAGGAAGAAGGAGCCCCGTTGCTTTTGAAAGCTCCTGTTCATCTTCGGAAACGAAATAATCATAACCGAGACGTTCTAGTGCCTTACTAACGCTGTATAAATTCCCCATTCCATAATCAATAATTCCGATCATTTACAGCATTCCTTTCGTTGATGGCACGCCTTTTACACGAGGATCAATAAGTGTTGCTTCGTCTAACGCACGTCCTAGCGCTTTAAAAATGGCTTCAATGATGTGGTGCGTATTGTGGCCATAGTGAACAATTACGTGTAAGTTCATTCTTGCTTCAATAGCAAGCTTCCATAAAAACTCATGAACCAATTCGGTATCAAATGTCCCTACGCGATTCGATGGCAATTCAACACGGTATTCAAGATGAGGACGGTTGCTTAGATCAACTACTACCTGCGCAAGCGCGTCATCCATCGGCACAAACGCATTTCCATACCGCTTAATGCCTTCTTTCGTACCAAGTGCTTGTTTCAACGCTTCCCCTAGACAAATACCAATGTCTTCCGTTGTGTGGTGATCATCTACTTCGGTATCTCCGTTCGCAGCAATGGCTAAATCAAACTTTCCGTGCTTCGTGAACAGATCCAGCATATGAGTAAGAAAAGGAACGCCGGTTTGTAAATCTGTTTTCCCGCTTCCATCTACCCCAAACGAAAGGTTAATCGATGTTTCAGATGTTTCTCTTGAAATCGAACTTTTTCTCTCTTCACCCATTATAAATCCTCCAATCGAAGTTCAACGGCTCTTGCGTGTGCATCCAGACCTTCAAGCTTTGCGAGCGCTGCGATGCTGCTACCGTTTGTTCTCATTGCTTCTTTACTATAAGAAATAACGCTTGATTTTTTAATGAAATCGTCTACTGATAGCGGACTTGAAAAACGAGCTGTTCCGTTCGTAGGTAGTACGTGGTTCGGGCCGGCAAAATAATCACCAACAGGCTCTGAGCTATATGGACCAAGGAAAATAGCTCCTGCGTGACGAATTTTCCCAAGAAGCGTCATTGGTTCCTCTACCATAATTTCAAGGTGCTCAGGAGCGAGTTCATTGACGGCATCTACCGCTTCGGCAAGATGATTCACGACATAAATCATTCCGTAATCATCAATTGACTTAGATGCAATTTCAGCTCGTGGAAGCTCGACAAGCTGTTGCTTCACCTCTTCTTGAACACGTTCAGCTAGTGTCTCTGAAGTTGTCACTAGAACAGCGCTAGCTCGCTCATCGTGTTCGGCCTGCGATAATAAGTCTGCTGCCACATAAGCTGGATTAGCCTTTTCATCGGCTAGAACAACGATTTCACTTGGACCAGCGATCATATCAATATCAACAATCCCAAATACTTCTCGTTTCGCAAGGGCCACAAAAATATTTCCTGGACCGACGATTTTATCTACGGGTGCGATCGATTCCGTCCCGTAAGCAAGCGCGCCAACAGCCTGCGCTCCACCTACTTTAAAGATTTCCGATACACCCACTTCATTCGCTGCAACAAGTACACCTGAAGGAACATTTCCGTCTGAGTCAGGTGGCGTTACCATCGCAATTCGCTTCACACCTGCAGCGACAGCAGGAATAACATTCATTAATACGGAAGAAGGATATGCAGCTTTGCCACCCGGAACATAAACACCGACAGAATCAAGCGGTGTTACTTTTTGTCCAAGCATTGTACCGTCTTCAGAAGTTGTAAACCATGATTGACGACGCTGGCGTTCGTGAAATGATTGAATATTGCCAGCCGCCTTTCTAATCGTCGTAATGAGTTCATCAGATAAATCGAGATATGCCCGTTCGATTTCTTCATTTGACACGCGAAGTTCTTTCAAATCTGCTCCATCAAACTTCTTTGTATTTTCCTTAACGGCTTCATCGCCAGTTGCTTTAACTTGCGAAAGAATAGAAAGAACAGCCTGACGCTGCTCTTCTGTTCCCTGCTCAATCGATCGTTTGATAGATACCCCTTCGCTCCTATTAACGATTTTCATCTGCGCTCTCTCCTTCCACAACCGCTGAAAGACGCTCGACCATATCGTCAATGATTGCATCCTTCGTTCGATAGCTAACTGGATTCACAATAAAGCGAGATGTGATTGGCTCAATAAACGCCGTTTCCATTAAACCGTTTTCCGTTAACGTTCTTCCTGTTGAAACAATATCGACGATACGATCAGCAAGGCCGATTAGCGGAGCAAGCTCAATCGATCCGTTTAACTTAATAATCTCAACCTGTTCACCCTGCTGACGAAAATAGTTAGAAGCTACGTTCGGATACTTTGTAGCAATCTTTGGTGCAACGCCTTTAATTGGTCCATCCGAAAGACCTGCAACAGCTAAATAGCATCCACTAATTTTTAAATCTAGTACTTCGTATACATTGCGCTCTTCTTCTAGCATGACATCTTTCCCAGCAATTCCAACATCCGCTACACCGTGCTCCACGTATGTCGGAACATCCATTGGTTTTGCTAGAATGAAACGAAGATTTTCTTCTTCTATATCGAGAATTAATTTTCTTGAATCATCAAACTCAGGGGGAAGTTGATAACCCGCGTTTCGAAGCAATTCTACCGCCTCTTCAAAAATACGCCCTTTTGGCATTGCCATCGTCAGCATTACAACATCCCCTTTCCGTTCTTACCGATTAAATACGTGACGTCATCAAAACGTTCTGAGTAAGCATCAAGGTTTGTGACACCACTTAACTCCTGCACCACAACTTTTTCACCATTAGCCCTTCGTTCTGACGCCTGTTGAATCGCTTCTTCTCTTCGTTCAGGACTAAAGATAATCGCATATGGGAGCTTTTCCTCACTCGTTACACCAAGTGCTTCAGCAAGGTGATCCAAACGAATACCGAACCCTGTTGCCTGTGCCGGACGATCAAAACGCGACAGCAGTTCATCGTAGCGTCCGCCATTGCTTAACGGTACACCAAGGTTATTGGCATATCCCTCAAACACAACTCCCGTGTAATAACTCATGTGACTTACAAGAGTGAAATCAAATTTCACCTGGTTAGCTACCCCATATGCTTCAAGCGTATGTAGAAGTGTACGAAGCTCATCAAGAACTCTTTCACCAGCGTCAGTCGGCAGCAACTCAATGGCTTCTTCTAGTTTTGAACCATCACCTCTGAGCGTTAAGAGAGCCATAAGTCTTTTTTGATCAATTGTAGAGAGCGGCATTTCTCTTACATGCTGGCGATACCCTACATAGTTTTTTTCATATAAATAGCGGCGTAGAACGGCAGCTCTGTCTTCGTTACCAACGATCGAAAGAAACAGCTCCTGAATAAATCCAACATGGCCAATCGCGATTTGGAAATCTTCAAGACCGGCTTCTTTTAAAACGGCTGCCATTAATGCGATCACTTCTGCATCGGCGCTCGTCGTGCGATCACCGATTAACTCAACACCTATTTGTTCAAATTCTGCCGGTTTTCCACCTTCGTCTTCCTGCGCTCGAAACACATTAGAATCATAAGCAAGGCGCAGTGGAAAAGGCTCATTCTTTAGACTAGACGCAGCGACACGAGCAATTGGGGCGGTCATATCAGGTCTTAAGACAAGCGTATTGCCACGCTGGTCAAGTAGTTTGAAAAGCTGCTGATCAAGGATAGCAGAAGCTTCTCCGACCGTTTCATAGTACTCTAGCGTAGGGGTGTTCATAAAACGATAGCCCCATCCCTCTGTTACACGCTGAATTCTTTCACGAATACTTGTTTTCAAGTCATATAGTACCGGTAGCGTATCGCGCATACCGAGCGGCTTCTCAAATACGAATGGTCTTGTCATTTTGTGCACCTCACATTTCCTTTAGTTCGCTAACATACTAACAAGATGAAGTTATTTGTAGTTTACACGCCTTTATTTTTTTCGTCAACCGATAAGGGGCATTATTCCCTTTACTCCTTTTCTGTACTCCAATATGAATCCCCTTTATTTTTTAGGTAATCTTAAGGAATGATGTCGATTTATGACTCATCCCGTCTTCATCAGGATCACTTATTGATAAATTAGGGTAATAGCTTTGAAAGAAACTTTCTTTTCCAATTAAGGAAATCTATAATGAGGAAAAGAGTAGATGATGAAAAGAGAGGATGTGTCATGTGGTCAATAAAATCTTCTTCTTCCTAGTTATTATTGGAGTACCATTGTCCGTTGCCGGAAGTCTTCTTCACTGGTCGCAAACACTAATGTTTATTGTCTATTGCTTAACAATCATTTCTCTTGCTGCTTTTATGGGAAGAGCGACGGAAAGCCTTGCTGTTATCTCTGGCCCTAGAATTGGCGGATTGTTAAACGCCACATTTGGCAATGCTGTTGAACTGATCATTTCTATCTTTGCATTAAGAGAAGGTTTAATTGAAATTGTGCTCGCTTCGCTAACAGGATCAGTACTGGGGAATCTACTCCTTGTTGCTGGATTATCCTTTTTCGTTGGGGGCTTAAAATTCAAAAGGCAAAAATTCAATGTATATGATGCAAGGCACAACTCAGGATTACTTATGTTTGGTGTCATCGTAGCGTTTGTTATTCCTGAAGTTTTTTCAATGGGCATGAGTGACGCTGAAGCCATTTCATTGAGTACAGGCATTTCCATTATCCTCATCATTCTTTACCTTGCCGCTCTCTTCTTCAAGCTCGTCACTCACCGCGGCGTCTATCAGCACGTCTCAGACCAAGAAGGTGGTCATGCACATGAAGAGCCTGAATGGAGCAGAAAAAAAGCAATGCTCGTTCTAGCACTCTCCACAGCCGCCGTTGCTTACGTGTCAGAAAGCCTTGTTCATACGTTTGAAACAGTTGGAGAAACGTTTGGATGGAGCGAGTTATTCATCGGGGTGATTATTGTAGCGATTGTAGGAAATGCCGCTGAACATGCTTCAGCTATTATTATGGCCTACAAAAACAAAATGGATGTTGCTGTGGAAATTGCAGTAGGATCCACGCTTCAAGTTGCGATGTTTGTTGCACCGCTACTTGTCCTAATCTCTCTTTTCTTCCCAGTACAAATGCCACTCGTCTTTACATTACCAGAGCTTGTCACTATGGTAACAGCTGTCTTACTTATGATTGTGATTAGTAATGATGGAGAAACAAACTGGTTTGAAGGAGCAACATTACTTGCTGCTTACTTAATCATGGGGATAGGATTTTATTTACTTTAATCAATAGCTATGTTGGCTTATATTGTTGATATCTTTATTTTTGGTTCATTAATATAAGCTAAACAATAAACCTGCAATTTGCGGGTTTTTTTGTTACAGTAACTGAGGGAAGTTCTTCCGCATAACGTGTTAGAAAATAAACGATAATAGCCAATAGCAGGTGGAAGAAACACCTAATAGAACAAATGAATACGCAGAAAGTAGGCGAAAATATGATTCACCGTAAAACAAATCGAGAGATTCAATTAATGAAAGAAGCAGGCGAAGTACTTGCCGATTGTCACAAAGAATTACGAAGCATTATCAAGCCTGGTGTAACAACCAAACAAATCGATGACTTTGTTGAACTCTTTCTAGAAGAACGCGGCGCGACACCTGAGCAAAAGGGATACCAGGACTATCCTTACGCAACGTGTGCTTCAGTTAATGATGTCATTTGCCACGGATTCCCAGGTTCGAAAAAATTAAAAGAAGGCGACATCGTTACAATTGATATGGTTGTCAATTTGAATGGCGCACTCGCTGATTCTGCATGGACGTATGCAGTTGGAGAAATTTCAGAGGAAAAACAGCATTTGCTTGAAGCGACGAAAAAGTCCCTCTACCTTGGTATCGAGCAGGCAGTCATTGGCAATCGTATTGGCGATATTGGCCATGCGATTCAAAAATACGCTGAAGCAGAAGGCTTTGGCGTTGTCCGTGACTTCACAGGACACGGCATTGGACCTACCCTTCACGAAGAACCAATGATTCCACACTTTGGTCAACCTGGTACAGGAGCACGATTGAAAGAAGGTATGGTGATTACAATTGAACCGATGCTAAACATCGGTAAACCATATAGCACAATTGACGAAGACGGCTGGACAGCTCGCACAGTAGATGGTTCTACATCAGCTCAGTATGAGCATACGCTCGCAATTACAAAAGACGGCCCGGTAATTTTAACTGATCAAGGTGACGAATAACTAATAGAAATCCCGTAGCAATATGCTACGGGATTTCTATATATCATGCTTTGCTCGTTCTTCTTTCGTATAAATCACCTGCATCGGATTCCCACCAACAAAAGCCCCTGCTGGCACACTTTTATGAACAAGCGTTCCAGCTGAAACAATCGCTCCGTCACCAATCGTAATGCCAGGAAGCAAAGTACTATTTGCTCCGATCATTACGCGATCGCCAATCACAACATCTCCAAGTCGATACTCATCAATCAAATATTCATGAGCAAGAATGGTCGTATTGTAACCAACAATCGAATTCTTCCCGACTGAAATTTTCTCCGGAAACATAATGTCGAGCATCACCATTAGGGCAAATGCGGTTTGATCGCCGATTTTCACTCCAAGAAATGTCTTATATAACCAATTTTTCATCGGAATAAACGGGGTATACCGAGCAAGCTGAATAACAATAAAATTCTTAACTACCTTCCAAAAGGGGACTGTTTTATAAATTTGCCAGAGAGCGTTGCTACCAGTAACGGGGTACCGCTCCGTGTTTCTCACTTTTCGACTCCAGCAATCGCAAGAAGTTCTCCCATATGGTCAACAAGGTAATCTGGCTTAAACGACGCCAGGAAGTCGCTCCCTTTAATCGTCCACGAAACACCTACAGTCGTAACACCTGCGTTTTGTCCAGCAAGAATATCGTATTGGCTATCTCCAACCATAATCGTTTCTTCTCGAACTGAACGAAGCTCCTTCATTGCTGTTTCAAGCTGTTCTGGATGCGGTTTAGGGTTCTCAACTTCATCAACTGTGATGACAACTGGGAAGAACTGATCAAGCTCAGTTAGCTTTAACCCCATTTCAACTGTGTTTCTCATTTTCGACGTCACAATTGCAAGCTTATATCCGTTTTCAGATAGCGTCTTAATCGTTTCAAAAACGCCATCGAATTCCGTTACAAGATTATCGTGATTTGCGATATTATGTTCACGATAAAAAGCGACCATTTCTTCCGCTCGACTTTCATCATGCTTAGCAAATGTCAGATAAAGTGGCTCTCCAATAAACTGCTTCAACTCTTCATCCTCATAACGACCTGGATAAAAGTGTTCAAACGTATGCCTAAATGAAGCCATAATTAAATCATTCGTATTAATCAGTGTTCCGTCTAAATCAAATAAAATTGTGTTAATGCTCATACGATGGTTCCTTTCTTTCTGAAGCGTTCAATTCACGTCGCTTCCATATTACTGAGACGATAATCGTTAAAAGTATGGCTGTTACAAGTCTTACGAGAAGAAGCCAGATAACAGGAATTCCAAGAGGAATGAAAATAAGAGTATCCTCAATGACAGCATGACACGCCACAAGAAAAATAAACGCTAAGTAAAGGTCTTTCTTCTCAACGCCATCTTCTTTTACAGCTTGAATCATTACTCCTGCTCCATAAGCGAGCCCAAAAACAAGACCTGCAGCAAGCGTTGTAGATGTATTTTCTTTCATACCTAACCCCTTCGTCACTGGAGCCATCCAGCGAGAAAACGTCGAAAGCCAGGAAAAGTCTTTCATAACCTGTATGAAAATCATAAGTGGAATCACGATCAGAGCGAGCTGAAGAACACCTAACGATGCTTTTTCTAATCCTTGAAGAATAATAGAGCCCCAACCGGTAACCATTTCATTCGTTTGAGAAACAAAACCATACGCTGCCTGTTCGCTTCCACCCTGCCAGACAATGTTGATTATAAAAGCAGAGAGGACAGCAAGCCCCAGTCTAACGGCAAGAATAACCCATAACTTTACACCCACTCTTGCAGCTACGCCTGACTCAATAAGCAAATTGTGTGAGAAGGAAAGCATAACAGCCAAAATAAACACCTCTTTGACCGTTAAATCGAGTGTAAGAATGGCTCCGATCCCCGCATAAAGATTCAAGAAATTCCCTAGCACAAGAGGAATAGCTGCGTCTCCAGACAAGCCCATCCATTTCATGACAGGAGCGATTAACGTAACGATCCATTCGAGAACAGGTGTATAACGAAGGAGGGTCATTACTAAGGTGATTGGAAAAATAATTTTCCCAAGGTCCCACGTTGTTATGAGCCCTGCTTTTAAGCCCCGTCGCAAAATGCCCACAATGACACTCCTCCTATCCTTTTTCGTTATAAGGCTTTGCTTTCATTACTTTGCGTCGATAAATGATTAAAGCGATCGACACAATAATTAATACGACTGAAATCACCTGTGCTACCCTTAAAGATTCCGTTAACATTAGACTATCTGTACGTAGCCCTTCAATATAAAGCCGGCCAATAGAATACCATGTTACATAAGCAAGGAAAACTTCTCCTCGCTTAACGGCCGTTCTTTGAAGAATTACAAGCAGCACGACTCCAGCTATGTTCCAAAGAGATTCGTAAAGAAATGTCGGGTGATAATAAGTCCCGTCAATATACATTTGATTAATAATAAAATCCGGAAGCATCAGATTCTCGAGAAATGCTCTTGTGACAGGTCCCCCATGCGCTTCCTGGTTCATAAAGTTACCCCAACGTCCGATCGCTTGCCCTAGTATAATACTCGGAGCAGCGATGTCAGCAATTTTCCAGAAAGATAGTCCACGCTTTCTAGTGAAAATAATAGCTGTAATAACAGAACCAATTAATGCACCGTGAATGGCGATACCACCTTCCCAAATGGCAAAGATGTCACCAGGATTATCCTTGTAGTAGCTCCACTGGAAAATAACATAGTAAATACGCGCTGAAATAATGGCTATGGGGACAGCCCATAAAATTAGATCAACAAAGGTTTCTTTTGGCAGGCCCTGGCGCTTTGTTTCTCTCATAGCTAGAAGCAAGCCAAGGTAAGCTCCAAAAGCAATGATAATGCCGTACCAGTAAATCGAGATCGGTCCCAGCTCTAGCGCGACGCGATCAAGAGGCTGTATTGAGGCTAGCATGTCGTTGTCTCTCCTTTATCCATATCTTGATTAAGATTAGATGCTGTCGTGCTCGTCTCCATCTTCAATCTCTCTTGTCAGTCTTTCTGAAAATTGCTTTGCTGCATTCATCCCCATATTTTTCAGACGGAAATTCATCGCTGCTACTTCTATAATGATCGCAAGGTTTCGTCCTGGACGAACTGGCACAACAAGTCTTGGCACATTCGAATCAATGATTTTCATATACTCCTCTTCAAGACCAAGACGATCATAAACCTTTTTCGAATCCCAAAGTTCTAGATTCATCACTAGGGAGATCTTTTTGTAGTTTCGAATCGCACCTGCACCAAACAACGTCATGACGTTAATGATGCCGAGGCCTCTTATTTCAAGTAAATGTTGAATTAATTCAGGAGCGCTACCGACTAGCGTATTTTCCGCTTCCTGACGGATTTCCACGGAATCATCTGCTACAAGACGATGACCACGCTTTACAAGCTCAAGAGCTGTTTCACTTTTCCCTACGCCACTCGAGCCTGTAATGAGTACACCTACGCCATAAATATCCACAAGAACACCGTGAATCGCAGTGTTTGGCGCAAGCTGACTCTCAAGATAATTCGTTAAGCGGCTGCTTAAGCGAGTCGTTGTCATATTAGATCGTAAAATAGGAACATCTTTTTCTTTAGATGACGCGATCAATTCCTCAGGAACTTCCATATCTCTAGAAAGAACTATCCCAGGTGTTTCGTCTGTACAGAGCTTCTGCATCCGCTCTACTTTCTGCTCATCTGTTAAACCATGAAAGAAGGACATCTCTGTCTTTCCGAGTAGCTGCAAACGTTCTGCTGGATAATAAGTGAAAAAACCAGCCATTTCTAGTCCCGGTCGTGAAATATCACTCGTTGTGATCGGACGATGAATCCCTTCCTCCCCGCTCACAAGCTCAAGACTGAACTTCTCAATGACATCTTTCATACGAACTTTAACCATTCGTAAACCTCCTATGTAAGAACCAAAAAGACGGTTCCATTTCAACTTCCCCTATTGTACCATTTCCTATTTCAAAGCACATACAGAATTGGAGCCCTTTTTGAGAGTGGGGTCAGGTACGTACCTGACCCACTCTCACCCTTCAAAAGATTAACACTCCTTAAAATACAAAAAACCGAAGCGAATGCTTCGGTTTGAAAAGCTTATTTTACTTTTAATGGCACAACAGCATCATGCATTTGCTTATCTAGCTCTTGAATGTGTGCTTGTTTCATTTCATTTGACCAGTTAAGTCGCTTAGCCATATACTCGATAACTGGCTCTTTCCAGCGACGAACCCAATCAATGTCAAAGTAAAGGGCACTTGTTCTACGATTGAAGTAATCAAGTGGAGTTGCCACCATTTCTTCTTCAATACCATAGATAAGGGTAGCGAATACTTCAAGACTTAAGTTATGGAAATTCGCTTCCGTTCCGACCGTTTCAATGATTTGATAAATTCGTTCAATGTTAGAACCATATCGCTGCACGAGGGTTTCTGCTTCATTAACACTTAGACCAAGTGTTGTACCTCTACGAACTTGTTCTGTTGCATATTCCTTAAAGCCTTTGCTTCCTCCAACATAGCCACCAGAGAGAACCATATTCTTTGTAGTAGAAGCAGGGAATTTCTTATATTTTTCTTCTTTAAATTGATCCGCAATCAGACTAACGACTTTTTCAGCCATTTTGCGATAGCCCGTTAATTTACCACCAGCAATGGTAATCAAACCGGAATCTGATAGGAAGATCTCATCTTTACGAGAAATTTCAGATGGGTCTTTTCCTTCTTCGTGAATCAACGGACGTACACCTGACCAGCTTGATTCCACATCTTCTTTTGTTACATTAATGCTTGGGAACATATAGTTCGCTGCATCAACAATATAATCTCTGTCTTCTACTGTCATCTGCGGATGTACAGGATTTTTCGTATAATGCGTATCCGTTGTACCGATATACGTTTTGCCGGCGCGTGGGATTGCAAACATCATTCGCCCATCATTAAATGGCGTGTCGAAATAGACGGCTTGTTGAAGTGGGAATTTAGATTGATCAAATACTAGGTGAACCCCTTTAGTTAGGAACATGTGCTTACCTTTTTTCGATTGATCAAGACCACGAATTTCATCGACCCATGGGCCAGCTGCATTCACAACTTTTTTCGCTCTAATCTCACGTGTTTCACCTGTTACAACGTCTTTAGCTCGTACACCAACAATCTTACCATCTTCATATAAAAGCTGTTCTGCTTTCACATAGTTTACAGCTTTTCCACCGCGATGAACGGCTTCTTTCATAATTTCAAGCGTGAGACGGGCATCATCTGTGCGATATTCAACATAATATCCGCCGCCCTTTACATCACTTTTACGAAGAAGTGGCTCTTTGTCTAGCGCTTCCTTCTTAGAAAGCATGCTTCTTCTTTCTTTCCGTTTAACACCAGCCAGTCTGTCATAAAGTGCAAGACCAGCTCCAGTAGAAAATTTGCCGAATGTACCGCCTTTAATAATTGGTAGTAGCATCCATTCAGGTGTTGTAACGTGAGGAGCATTTTCATAAACGATCGCTCGCTCTTTCCCAACTTCAGCGACTAATCCAATTTCGAGATTTTTCAAATAACGCAATCCACCGTGAACAAGTTTCGTTGAACGACTTGACGTACCAGCAGCAAAATCCTGCATTTCGATAACAGCCGAGTTCATTCCACGAGATGCAGAATCAAGCAAGATACCTGCCCCTGTAATTCCGCCTCCAACAACGAGTACATCTAACTCCTCTGATACAATTTGATCAAGCACAACGCTTCTTTGTAATCCTGAAAATGGTTTAACCAAGATGAACACACTCCCTTTTGTTATATAAACACTTACATTTTTAAAATGATTAATTAATACCTCTTCAGTACTTTACCCCTAATGTAGGGCTTCTTAAGCATAAGATTGAACATTCCTACTAAGAAAACTGGTTTAAAGGACAAAAAAAGACCACAACACACCAGAGCATAACAAACTATGCTTGGGCGCTGTGGTCTTCTCCTATTCTCCGACCAGAACTATATTAACTTGTCTCCATTGTAGCACAGTTAGAAGACTGTGCCTACAAAAAAGGATTATTTAAAAGCCATTGTAGCATTTACAGCTTTCTTCCATCCTCCATAAAGCTCTTCTCTTTGATCTTCTTTCATTTCAGGATCAAATGTATGGTCAATCATCCACTGCTTTTTGATCTCTTCTTTATTCTTCCAATATCCTGTCGCAAGTCCTGCAAGATAAGCTGCACCAAGTGCAGTCGTCTCACTAACAGTCGGGCGCTCAACAGGTACACCAATGATATCGCTTTGGAATTGCATCAAGAAGCTATTGTTTACTACGCCTCCATCGACGCGAAGTGTTTTCAAGTCGATGCCAGAATCAGCTGTCATCGCATCAAGAACATCTCTTGTTTGATAAGCAAGTGATTCAAGAGTTGCACGAACAAAGTGCTCCTTACTCGTTCCTCTTGTTAATCCAAATACAGCACCTTTTACATCGCTATCCCAATAAGGTGTACCAAGACCAACGAAGGCAGGTACCATATACACACCGTCTGTCGACTCAACGCGTTCTGCATAACGCTCACTTTCTGGCGCTTCGTTAAACATGCGTAATCCGTCTCTTAACCATTGAATCGCTGATCCCGCGACGAAAATACTACCTTCAAGAGCATATTCCACTTTTCCATCAACGCCCCATGCGATTGTCGTGAGAAGTCCATTATCTGACTTAACCGCTTTTTCACCTGTATTCATAAGCATGAAACAACCTGTACCATATGTGTTCTTAGCCATTCCTTTTTCATAACATGCCTGGCCAAATAATGCTGCTTGCTGGTCTCCGGCCACCCCAGCAATTGGGACATTCTGACCGAAGAAGTGGTAATCAACTGTATTAGCATATACTTCAGAAGATGGGCGAACTTCAGGAAGCATTGACTTAGGAACATTCAGCATTTCAAGCAACTGATCGTCCCATTTCAAGTCATATATGTTATACATCATCGTACGAGAAGCATTTGTATAATCCGTCACGTGTGCTTTTCCGCCTGATAGTTTCCAGATCAACCAGGAATCGATTGTACCAAAGAGAAGATCCCCATTCTCAGCCTTCTCGCGTGCACCATCAACATTATCCAGAATCCATTTAACTTTCGTTCCAGAAAAGTAAGCATCGATTAGAAGACCAGTTTTATCTCGAACCATCTCTCCATAACCCTGTTCTTTTAATTCATTGACGATTCCGGCTGTTTGGCGAGACTGCCATACAACTGCATGATAAATTGGCTTACCAGTATTCTTATCCCAAACTACTGTTGTTTCACGTTGATTTGTAATCCCGATGGCTTCAATATCTTTCGCAGACAACTCAGAAGTGGACGAAAGTACTTGAGCCATTACCGAAAGAATTGAGCTCCAGATTTCTTGAGCATCGTGCTCAACCCAACCAGCCTTAGGAAAATACTGCTTAAATTCTTTTTGAGCAACGTTTACAATTTCACCTTTCTTATTAAACAAAATGGCACGTGAACTCGTAGTTCCTTGGTCTAATGATAGAATGAACTTCTCTGACATAATAATTCCTCCCTAAATATAGTTATGAAGATTAATTTTTAGCCTCTGAAGAAGAGTGAACAGAATCTTGAAGTTTATCACTAAGCTGATACAGCACAATAAATAAAATGGCTGTAATCACTGTAGCTATCCAGAAAATCATACCATAACTTGCTTCTGTTACCGCTTTAAAAAGAATGGCTCCATACATTCCCCCACACACTGGCCCTATAACTGGAATCCATGCATATTGCCAATTCGAATCACCTTTACCTGGAATAGGTAAGAAAAAGTGTGCGATTCTTGGACCAAGATCACGAGCAGGGTTAATGGCGTAACCAGTCGTACCGCCTAGTGATAGACCAATCGCTACAATGAGAAAACCAACGATGAATGGATTCAGTCCATCTGTAAATTCATTAGAACCAATCGCTAGTAACCCAATTAACAGCATAGCCGTCCCAATAAACTCACTTAAAAAGTTGCTGAACGTATGCGGTATAGCAGGGTCAGTAGAAAATACAGCTAATTTAAGCGCTTTATCATCTTCTCTACGAAAATGAGGTAGAAAATGAAAATACACAATACATCCACCGAGAAATGCACCAATCATTTGCGCCGCTATGTAGCTCGGTACATCGCTCCATGGAAAATCGCCAACGGAAGCTAGTCCTAATGTTACAGCTGGATTGAGGTGAGCCCCACTAACTTGTCCAACAGCATAAACACCCATCGCAACACCAAGTCCCCAACCGAGGGCTACAACGATCCATCCACCTCCCTGAGCTTTAGAATCTTTTAAGTTAACGTTTGCAACAACGCCACCACCAAAAATAATTAAAATCATAGTTCCTAATATTTCACCAATAAATGGGGTCAATTTAATCACCTTCCTTTGATTTTAGCTAAAACTCTTCTTTGAGTCTATTCCCTCTTTCTGTCGTTCTAAAAGGGAAATTAAAAAAAACCACAACAATCGATCTTATCAATTGATAAGATATGCGTGTGGTTCTCCTCATCTCAGGCACGAGCTATTAACTTATCTACTATTAAACCAAAACAATGTAAGCGATGTCAAGTTGTTTAATCAGGTTGAAAATGTTTCCATAAGTCTTTCTTCGAGGTCGTTACAGCAGCAGCACCACCACTTAACGCCGCTTCCACATCCTCTACTGAACGAATAAATCCTCCTGCGAAAATGGGTACTTTAATTTGTTCATGTAGCTCTTCAAAAACCTGTGGAATGATACCAGGCAATACCTCGACACAGTCTGGCTTCGTATTCCTAACCATACTGTAACTAGTATCAAGAGCCATTGAATCAAGCATAAATAAACGCTGTACAGAAAGAATACCTCTACGTTTAGCTACGGAAAGAACGCTCGATCTTGTAGAAATTAATCCAGCAGGCTTTACTTCCTGACAGAGAAATTCTGCACCGTGTTCATCATTCCTTAACCCTTGAACTAAATCAGCATGAAGAAGAATCTTTTTCCCTGCTCGATTCCCTTCCTTTATCACCGATTTCAACTGACCAATGTGCGTATCTAAAAGCACGATATATGTATACTTACTGTTCAATAATGTTTCAAAATCACGCATCTTCCTAACAGCAGGCAAAATGCTCTGGTTATGAAATGACATGCACACCCCTCCTTTTCTTATTATCTTACCAGAAAAAGCACTTCCGAATGCGACGAAAAACACGCCCTCACAAGAGGGCGTGCTTTTAGGCTTTATTACGAATAGGTTCGATAATCACTTTATCAATTAACAAGTTCAACAAACCTATAATAAGCGCAGCAAGAATGGCCATCATAAAACCATTAATTACGAAAGCTTCTCCCATTAAAAAGGCCGTTATCATAAGCGTAATAGCATTAATGACAATGAGAAACAGACCCAAAGTGACAATCGTAACGGGAAGCGTAAGTAAAATTAAAATCGGCTTCACAAAAACATTCACAATTGCAAGGAGCACGCTTGCCAGTATAGCCGACCCGATTCCTTGAAGGTAAAAACCTTCAAAATATCCTGCTACGACCATTAATACTATACTGTTGACGAGTAAGCTTACAATCCAGTGGCGCATCACGATTCCTCCTTACAATTGACCTTAATAGTATAAACTGTTAATTACACCTTATTCGAGCCATTAAAGATACGACACTGAAATCGAACCAGCAGTCGAATTGGCTTCAATTCGATAATTATGTTCTGATTCTTCTTCTGTTCTAAACTTCTTCAATCGGTGAGAAATTTCTTTCTTCTCGCGAATAATACTCATATGATCAAGGTCAGTCGTAATCGCTCCAATCGTCGATTTTAGATCACCTTTAATATTCATACCCTTCGGCACAACAATTTGAATCGTACCGTTTACTGTTTTAAGGTCTGCACTTCCGCTTACTGGATTGGTAAGAGTATGACGAATAGCTCCGTTCATTGATTGCGCATCCGCTTCAACAAATGTCCCATCAATTGTAATTGGGCCGTTTGCTGTCTCGAGCTCACAAACTTCTCCATTTGTATCTTCTACAGAAATTGCGCCGTTTCCGGTCTCAGCTTCAAGCACTTTCACCGTAGATTTTCGAATGCCAATTTTACCATTCCC
The DNA here is from genome assembly GCF_056173665.1 of Anaerobacillus sp. QJM3NY_17. NCBI lineage: Bacteria > Bacillati > Bacillota > Bacilli > Caryophanales > Bacillaceae > Anaerobacillus > Anaerobacillus sp. QJM3NY_17. The sequence continues at coordinate 3,613,537 of NZ_CM149685.1, forward strand.
TGTTTTTAACTTCGCTTTCGCAGAGTTCATTCCTTCACCGGTAACGTCACCATTGAAGGTCGTTATCCATACACCTTGATATTCTTTTGCAGGAACATAAATAACTAAATTCACTTTCACATCGGCACGTTCTGATTTAAAAGTTACTTTATCATTATCAACGGAAAAGTACGTTTCACGGAGAAGCTTATCCATGGCATCTTTCTGATTAGACACTCTGTAAACATTAGCGCGACAATCAATTTTTACTTCGTTGCGGTCCCAAGTCTGAAATGTAATTTCCCCATTTCGAACATGAACATCAAGTGTATCCGTCGAAACCTCTGATTGTTCAAAAACATGGGAAACCTCTTCAGAAGAACCAAAGTTGAAATCAAGATCCATATCCTTTACTTTTTGAATGAGCGACTCAACGAATTGACCTACTCTATATGCTGGAGCCGACCGATCTGCGTTAGAATCTGAAGACTTCTCTTGCTTCGTTTCTTCGGATTTTTCGTTTGTGCCAAGAGCTTTTAACAGTTTCGCACCCTCATCAGCTGATATTTTACCGTCTTCAATCATTTTCAAAATCATTCTACGTTCTTCATTCATTCAAAACATCTCCTTTTTTAAATTCGTGTGAACCCCCGTACGATTACCAGCGGAGAACCTGAATACCTTTGACAATGTTCCAAACAAACACAATGACATTTAGTAAACTAAACAATAGAAAACCTAAAATGATCACAACTCCTATATCCATCATAAAAACAGCCACTAACGCAAGAAGGATAGTGAGGAATGGAAGGAGATGAGAAACAATCGAGCGCTTCGCATGGTAAGAAACTTCTTCATCCTTCACCACAAAATAAACGATGATTGGGAAAAGAAACGGTGCGAAAAAAACGCTAAAATAACAAAGGGAGGACATCACTTTCTCAACAGACATAATTGCTTCCCCTTTCAATATTCTCTAACTATCTATACGATTCGTCAAAAAGAAAGTTTCAAAAATGAAAAAGAAAAACGAAAAGACAGCGATCGCTGTCTTTTCCAATTATACTGACTGTGTTTGTTCTAATCTTTTCTTCATCCGATTCTTATCACGCTCTAGAATTGGGGCAAGGTAACTTCCCGTATAGGAACGCTCTTCTTTTACAATTTTTTCCGGTGTGCCGGTTGCAATGATTTCACCACCACCGTCGCCACCTTCAGGTCCAAGATCAATGAGGTAATCAGCGGTTTTGATGACATCTAGATTATGCTCAATAATGAGGACAGAATCACCGTTTTCAACAAGTCTCTGTAAAACTTCCAGTAACCTTGAAATATCGTCTACATGTAATCCCGTAGTCGGTTCATCAAGAATATATAGGGTTTTACCCGTTGAACGTTTGTAAAGTTGTGAAGCTAGCTTCACACGCTGTGCTTCACCACCGGATACGGTTGTTGCAGGCTGACCTAATTTAATATAGCTTAACCCGACATCATAAAGCGTTTGTAGCTTACGATTAATCTTTGGAATGTTTTTAAAGAAATCTAGACCATCTTCTACCGTCATCTCAAGAATATCGGCAATATTCATACCCTTGTATTCAATTTCAAGCGTTTCACGATTATAGCGTTTGCCATGACATACTTCACACGGCACATAAACGTCTGGCAAGAAGTGCATTTCAATTTTAATAATCCCATCACCACGACAGGCTTCACAACGTCCACCTTTGACGTTAAAGCTGAATCGTCCCTTCTTATACCCGCGAACTTTCGCTTCATTTGTTTGTGCAAAAACATCACGAATGTCATCAAAAACTCCTGTATATGTTGCAGGATTTGAACGTGGCGTGCGGCCAATTGGAGACTGATCGATATCAATGACTTTATCCACATTCTCGAGTCCATTTATTTTCTTATGCTCACCTGGTTTATCCTTTGCTTTATGGAGTTTCTGAGCAAGTGCCTTATATAAAATTTCATTAATAAGTGTACTTTTACCAGAGCCAGATACACCCGTTACACAGGTGAATAATCCAATTGGAATCTTCGCCTTAGTGTTTTTTAGATTATTTTCTTTTGCCCCTACTATTTCAATATATCGACCGTCTGGTTTTCGACGCTCACTCGGAACAGGGATAAATTTCTTGCCTGATAAATATTCCCCTGTTAAAGAATCCTCGTCATCCATTATTTCAGCAGGCGAGCCTTCTGACGTAATGTATCCACCGTGGGCTCCTGCACCAGGTCCTATATCAATAATATGATCTGCCGCTAACATCGTATCTTCATCATGCTCCACAACGATAAGTGTATTTCCAAGATCCCGCATGTTCTGAAGGGTTGATATTAAACGATCGTTGTCACGCTGATGTAGTCCGATAGACGGTTCATCCAAAATATACAGTACACCCATTAATCTTGATCCTACCTGGGTTGCAAGTCTAATCCGCTGCGCTTCACCTCCGGATAATGTACCAGCTGATCGGTTAAGCGTTAAATAATCCAAACCAACATTGACAAGGAAGCCAAGTCGATCCTGGATTTCTCGTAAAATCATTTTTCCGATTGTAGCTTCTTTTGCAGTTAAATCCAACTGATCAAAAAAGCCAGCAGCATCTTTAATCGCATACTCCGTTGCTTCGCCAATATGTTTCCCATTAATTAAGACTGAGCGAGCTTCTTTCTTTAATCGATAACCTTTACAAGTTGGACAAGGTTTTTGTGCCATATAGGCTTCCATTTGCTCACGGATATAATCAGAACTAGTTTCACGATAGCGTCGTTCAACGTTTGGAATAACTCCTTCGAAAGGAACGTTATTTTCACGAACCTGCCCAAAATCATTTTCATAACGGAAGTAAACTTTTTCCCCATCGCTACCATAAAGCACTTTATCGAGCTGTGCTCTAGGAATTTTGTCTACTGGGGTATCCATATCAATTCCAAAATGATTACAAACACTTTGAAGTAGCTGCGGGTAGTAATTGGAACTTACCGGCTCCCAAGGTGCAATGGCATGTTCTCGAAGGGATTTGTCCCAATCCGGTATGACTAGGTCAAGATCCACTTCAAGTTTCAGTCCTAAGCCGTCACAAGAAGGGCAAGCACCAAATGGACTGTTAAAAGAAAATAATCTCGGCTCCAATTCCCCGATTGAAAAACCACAGTACGGACAGGAATGATGTTGATTGAAAAGAAGCTCTTCCTGCCCCATCACATCTACGATCACCTGGCCACCACCAAGATTAAGGGCGGTTTCAAGTGAATCTGCTAATCTTGATTGAACGCCTTCTTTCACTACAATACGATCAATCACAACTTCAATGGAATGTTTCTTGTTTTTTTCTAGCGAGATCTCATCCGCAACTTCCAACATCTCTCCATCTACTCGTACGCGAACATAGCCTTGCTTCTTAATATCTTCTAATACTTTCACATGCTCACCTTTACGACCTGAAACGACTGGGGATAGAATTTGGAGCTTAGTTCGCTCTTCATAAGTCAGTATCCGATCAACCATTTGCTCGATCGTCTGTGACGTAATTTCTACGCCATGACGTGGACAAACAGGACGTCCGATTCTTGCAAATAGAAGACGGAGGTAGTCATAAATCTCGGTTACCGTTCCAACCGTTGAACGAGGGTTACGACTTGTTGTCTTTTGATCAATGGAAATGGCGGGAGACAGACCTTCAATAGCATCTACATCCGGCTTATCCATCTGTCCAAGGAATTGTCTTGCATATGCTGATAACGATTCAACATACCGTCTCTGTCCTTCTGCATAAATCGTATCAAATGCTAGAGATGATTTCCCTGATCCTGACAAGCCTGTTACAACAACAAGCTTATCTCTTGGGATCGATACATCTATATTTTTTAAATTATGGGCTCTGGCCCCTTTGACGACGATCTCATCGTTTGCCATCTGTTCGTCATCCTTCCGCTTTAAGCTCTAATAGTAGGTCACGAAGTTCTGCAGCACGTTCGAAATTCAGTTCTCGTGCAGCTTCCTTCATTTCAGTTTCCACATTTTCAATCACTTTAGCACGCTCTTGCTTCGTCATCTTACCTTGCTTAGGAATCTTGTATTCTTCTCCATCTTCAGCTGCAACCGTTGCTCTTATACCTTCACGCACTTTCTTTTGAATTGTTGTAGGCGTAATGCCGTATTTTTCGTTGTATTCTTGTTGAATTTCTCTTCTACGACTCGTTTCATTCATTGCCACTTCCATTGAATTGGTGATTTTATCAGCATACAAGATAACATGACCACCTGAATTTCGAGCAGCACGTCCGATTGTTTGAATTAAAGAACGCTCAGATCGTAAGAACCCTTCCTTATCTGCATCTAAAATTGTAACAAGAGATACTTCTGGGATGTCGAGACCTTCCCTTAGAAGGTTAATACCAACAAGAACATCAAATACACCCAATCGGAGATCACGAATAATTTCAATTCTTTCGAGAGTCTTTATTTCAGAGTGAAGGTATCGTACCTTTACCCCCATTTCAAGCAAATAATCCGTTAAATCCTCTGACATCTTTTTCGTGAGCGTCGTCACAAGTACCCGTTCATTACGTGCAGACCGCTGATTGATTTCATCTAATAGGTCATCAATCTGACCTTCGATTGGACGAATTTCAATCGTCGGATCAAGAAGACCGGTTGGGCGAATAATTTGTTCGACGACTTTGGTTGAATGCTCTTCTTCATAGGTACCTGGCGTTGCAGATACATAAACAAATTGATGAGCCTTCTCTTCAAATTCTTCAAAGCGAAGAGGGCGATTGTCTTTTGCTGATGGTAAGCGGAAGCCATGATCCACTAGCACACCTTTTCTTGCCTGGTCTCCATTGTACATTCCTCTTACTTGGGGAAGCGTAACGTGAGATTCATCAACCATAATTAAGAAATCATCTGGAAAGTAGTCCATTAATGTATATGGCGTTGCTCCTGCTTCTCTTAGTGTCAAATGTCTAGAATAGTTTTCAATTCCTGAACAAAAGCCCATTTCAGCCATCATTTCAATATCGTATCTCGTTCGCTGTTCAAGACGCTGAGCTTCAAGAAGTTTGCCTTCTTCATTTAAAATCTTCAGTCTCTCTTCAAGCTCAGCTTCAATTCGCTGTATCGCGATTTTTAACTTTTCTTCACGGGTAACGAAGTGGGAAGCCGGGAATATAGCCACGTGCTCTCTTTCTCCAAGAATTTCACCTGTTAGGGAATTCACTTCAGTAATTCGATCAATTTCATCTCCAAAAAATTCGACGCGAATACAGTGTTCATCTCGTGAGACAGGGAAAATTTCCACAACGTCTCCTCTAACGCGGAACGTACCACGTGTGAAATTAATATCATTCCGGGAATATTGAATATCGACCATATCGCGCAACAGTTGATCACGATCTTTTTCCATTCCTTTTCGAATTGAAAGTACTAGACTTCTGTATTCCTCTGGATTACCAAGACCATAAATACAAGAAACACTTGCTACAATAATGACGTCATTACGCTCAAACAAACTTGATGTTGCAGAGTGTCGTAGTTTATCTATTTCGTCATTAATACTTGCATCTTTTTCGATGAATGTATCCGATTGAGGTATGTACGCTTCTGGTTGATAATAATCATAATAGCTTACAAAATATTCCACAGCGTTATGCGGAAAGTACTCCTTAAATTCACTATATAATTGACCAGCAAGCGTTTTATTGTGCGCAATAATGAGGGTCGGTTTATTCACCTCTTGTATCACGTTAGACATTGTGAACGTTTTACCAGTTCCTGTTGCGCCGAGCAACGTTTGATGGCGTTCATTATTATGAACACCTTGTACAAGTTTCTTAATGGCTTCAGGCTGGTCGCCTTGAGGCTCATAATCAGATACCAACTCGAACTTTTTTTCCACCATCTTCGCCTCCGTTCCTATCATCCATGTCACTTATTATATCACAGAATATGGTTTAAACTTCAATTAAAGCGAACTGATATTCGCATTTTATTTTCAAGGTTATCTTTCTCTTCATACAAAACTATTGTATGCTGTTAAAGGTTGATTCACAGTGTAGCGGAATTCACGCAGTACTAAGTTTTACTACAAAGGAGTTTTAACATTGCTGCTTTTATGGGCTTTACCACTTGGCCTCTCAATCGGTGCTGTCTCAGGATTTTTTGGCGTAGGCGGGGGATTTCTCCTCACACCTATTCTTTTGTTACTTGGTTATTCACCTGCAACAGCAATCACCATTAGCCTTCTTTATAGCATGAGCACTTCGATTTCTGGATCTTTGAAGTATATTCAAAGTAAAAGAATTCTATGGAAAGTGACTCTTTTTCTATCGATTAGTGGCATGATCGGAACACAGGTTGCTAAACCACTTGTCTTATATTTGGAAGAGAGCAAAATCGATGGTCCAGTTATCTCAATCTTATATATCGTTCTTCTCGCATACTTTTCCATATCCATGCTTTCCAAAGGACAAACTATAGATGAAGAAAATGTTTCTATTTCTGTTTCCCCTCTTCGAACAATTTTAATCGGCTTACTAGGCGGATTTATTTCTTCTACTCTTGGAGTGGGGGGCGGTTTTGTCATGGTACCACTATTAATTCATGTACTACGTCTTCCGCCACGACTTGCAGTGGGTACATCTTTAACTTCCATCTTCTTCATTGTATTGACCGGTTTCTTCTCATATATTCAAACGGTTACCATTCCGATCACCCTTGCCATTCTCTTAGTGATTGGAGCGATCATTGGAGCTAGAATCGGAGCAGAAATGACAGATTCTTTCACTGAAACCACATTAAAAAATCTTCTTGGCATTCTTTACTTTTTTACGTTAGTTAGTATTCTATTACAGCTATTCCATCAGTCGATTTCAGGCCTACTCATTCTATTTCTCTATATTATTTGCCTAATGTGTCTCTTCATTTACCAGTATTGGACGAAAAAGAAGCGCCTATTCTTTTTAAAATAGGCGCTACTTCATTTTTTTCTTATTTTGTTTTTGTGTTTTCATTGAAAAATAAAATCCAACAAGCGCTGACAAAATCGTTAAGACAATCAAATGTATCGGATGATCGATTCCACCAAACACAGCCCACATAAATAAAATCGTTAACCCGAAACTAACGTAAGTATTATATGTAACTCGCGTAAACACGACCATGATAATTGCCGGAACGAATAAAGCAATTAATATTCCTTGCATACTGGTAAGTTCCCCTCTCTAATCACAACTTCTCCCCCCATCTTACAACAAGTTAGGGAGAGAATGCTATGATCAGAAAAGAAAACTCATCATTGTAAAGTCGTTTCTTATCACATAGGATAAGAAACGACTTTACAATGTAGTAAACTGAGCTGCATCCCAGGGCTTTGGAGTTCCAAATTCACGAGCTAGCTTTCTACTTTCACCTTTGCGACCTTTACGAATCTCTTTTCGTTCAACAGCTGTTTCATTCAAGAATTTCTCCTCTTCTGTTTCAGGGTAAACACCTGGTACCTCAACTGGATTTCCTTCTTCATCAAGGGCTACAAATGTTAACAGCGCAGTCGCACATACGTGACGTTCACCAGTGAACATTTTCTCTGCAATTGCTTTAACAAAAACCTCCATTGATGTTTTGTGTGTCCACGTCACCATGGATTCAAGACAAACAATGTCTCCTTGATTAATCGGATGAAGAAAATCCACTGAATCAGTTGATGCTGTTACACAGGGTCTTCTTGAATGACGAGTTGCTGAAATAAGAGCAACGTCATCAATGAAGGCCATCAGTTGACCCCCAAATAATGTTCCATGAATATTTGTATGAGTCGGATTGACTACGGTTGCTTTAGCCGTTCTTGACTCATTGGTAGACTTCATATTTGTATCTTCGAATACATTGTCCATTCTAATCACCTTTTCTTTCTTAATGGCTCTGCTAATACACTACCCTAATCGAGTAAATCTGTGTTGTTAGTAACAAATGACAAAATTCAACCCTTTATAGCTTATTTACTATATTTAAATCCTTTTTCACTAATCCGAGTAATAGGATAATCTTTTGACTCTGCGAGCATTTCAAGGATATTAAAAAGGGATGACTTTGAAATAGTGATTCTATAATGCTTCTCTAGTAGATCTGTCAGGTAAAGCGGCCCCATCGCCACTTGAGAACGTTCAAGGGTTTCTACGATTTCGGAAATTGGAGCTCTTGTAACGACAGACGCGCTACCGTGCATTTGATTCATAATTGTCTCACGCTCTATTTCAAACTTTTGAAGCAACTTCATTTCTCTTTCATTAAGATCCATTAATTGTTGCTGCAACTGCTTTTCTCCAGTCATTGCGACATGCTCCTTTACGTTAAGAATGATCAAAGTGTAGCAAGCGTTTTGCTAACATACAAGACATAGAAAATCACTGTAAACGCAATCATCCAAGGGATGAAACGGTTTTCTAACTTCCATATATTTCTTGAATAGAACCTATAACTAAATGGCATAGAAACAAGTACAACTTTATTGTTGAAATAGGTTTAATTCTATAAGTGACAAAGAGAAACATAACTTTTGCTATTTAACGAAAAATAGCATAACAAAAAAGAAGAAAGCCTCAGCCTTCTTCTAACGATTCGTTTATTATTGTGCTTCCTCTTGCTCCTCAAAACGATTTTCTTTTACAAATAGCAAACCAAGCTCATGATGAGTATTATTATAAAGCGCTTTTTGCTCAAACCTAACTTCTCCATTAACATCAAGCACTTCCATTTTACAAAAAGCGGCATTACGTTGAAGAGCCGTATAAAAATCTACACCTTTTCCTAAAGGTAGCCCATTCACCTTAGAAATGACTTCGCCAACTTGTAAGTTCATTTGATCTGCAGGTGAGCCAGGGAGAATTCCGAGAATAACAAGTCCTTTATTTCGTTCATTGAAATAGGCAGGCTTATTTTTACCTCGATGAAGAAGTAAAATACCAGCTCGTCCAAGAATCACTAGAATGATTGCAACTAATGCAATCCATTTATTACTCAAAAAGTAACTCATTAGACCAATTAAGACCGTCGCTCCCCCGAGAAGAGCAACCTGCCTACCATTACTCTTCATCTCTGGAAGGGGTAATGCATGGTGTATAAGCTTTCGAAAGCCAATTGGAAATGGCAATAAGATAAAGGCATAGGTGCCAGCACCAAAATCAAGAAGAGGCCACCATGTAAATGATTCAACCTGACCGACTGGAAGGAAGAGGAATAGTGGTAAAAGCCATAGTCTTTGGACTTCATGGGCCCCCACTAACTTTCCACGTTTACTTTCTACGAGTCTTGGTGACGTCTGTTTCCCGGCATTCATCGTAATGAATAACCCTTCCATGAATACTAGAAAGCCAACTAAAATAGCGAGCGCAATCGGCGATGCATTCCCGACCCCCTCTTGCATCGTATTGAGAGTATCGTTACCGAGATCGATTGGAGTATAAAAAAACGTTGCTAGTGTAGGTAAGATGAACACAAAAGCAGGTGATAAAAAACGAATTTGTCCTGTTACTAAAAGCAGAAATGCTCCGAGACTCATTGCTACGGTGGTACTGAAAGGAATCGTTAAACCAAGCAAAAGATTAAGTATCAGAAAAGCGGCTCCAATCAATAATCCAGGTATGATAGCAAATGGAACATCGTCCAAAACATCATGTACTCTTGTGTGAAAATCTCTTCTATCACGTTTTACTCGTGAAAGGCCGAGCATAAATGCTCCAATAATCGTAATATACGTGAGGGGATGAAGGAAAAAACTAATAATTCCCTTAAGTATTGAAAGGCCAAAAGTGTCCATTTTATATTCCTCCATGCTTGTTAGCAGTTACTAAATGACTGGCTATGTTATATGAATGTTCCGCTCTGTCATGAGAGAATTATCGAAAATACCCTAACATTGCCAAATAATCATGAGACAACCAATCTAGTTTACATCATTTTAAAAATGTCTTCTACTTGTTCAACGTGCTTATCATGGTCGAAAAAAAATCCGCAGGAATTCCTGCGGAATAGCTTCGACATCAACAGTTCATTTCCTTCTTGAAATTATTTAGCAAGGAGCTCCACCGCTGTCTTAAGCTGCACATCGTTATCAGGATTGCGAATGGAATCAATAATTTTTTCCTGAAGTTTCTGCGCAGTTTTTTCATCTATTTTCCCAGTAATATTTATATCATTCGAACGTTGGAAAGCTTTTACTGCTGTAACTGTTTTATCACTAAAATAACCGTCTTTGCGTCCCGGTTCAAAACCAAGGCCTTTGAGCATGATTTGCGCAGACTCTACTTGCTCGCTGTTCTGATCAAATTCTAACGTCTTTTCAGTAGATAATGGATTTACATAGAAGTAATCAGGCTGCTTTGCTTCAACCGTTGGCTCAATTCCTTCTTTATGAATCCAGTTGCCATCTGGTGTTAACCATTTAAACATTGTCAGTTTAATATTACTGCCATCTCCAAGGTCTAGCGTTGATTGAACCGTTCCTTTACCAAATGACGTTTCACCGACCAAATCATAATCGCCTGCTTCTTTAAGCGCTCCGGCAAGAATTTCTGCAGCAGATGCACTCCCACGATCAATAAGTCCTACGACAGGATAATCTTTTTTCTCTTCAAGAGTAGAAACAGAACGCTGCTTCTCTCCTTCACGATCTTCAATTTGAACGTAAGGTTTGTCATTAGGAATCAGTTCTTCCGCCATATCCGAAACAACATTTAACAGGCCTCCTGGATTATTACGAACGTCAAGTACCAAACCATCAATGTCCTGTTTTTCTAATTTAGTCAACTCTTCTGAGAAGCTTTTAGCTGTATCCTCTGAGAATGAAGTGATTTGCAAGACACCGATTGTTTTTCCGTTTTCTTCTACCGTACTTGCACGGACCGTTTCGATAGGGATCTCATCACGAGTCACTTCTACCTTCATAGTCTCTGAAGCGCCTGGGCGTTGAACGCCGAGCGTGACAACCGTGCCTTTCTCCCCACGAATCTTTAATACGGCATCATACAAATCAAGTCCTTCTGTGCTTTCACCGTCGATCGTCATGATTTTATCATTCGGACGGAGGCCTGCTTTCTCAGCAGGTGAATCTTTATAAGGTGACACTATCGTTACTCTTCCCTCAGTCATATTCACTTCCGCCCCGATTCCCTCAAAGGAAGAACCAAGTGATTGGCTAAATTGCTCGGCTGTTTTAGGGTCCATATAGACTGAGTAGGGATCTTCAAGAGTATCTACCATTCCTTTAATAGCTCCATCTAACAACTCTTTTTGATCGACATCATTTACATAGCGATCCTGGATTAATTCATAAGCTTTGTTAATTTTCGTTAGCTCTTCTGTCTCTATTTCATTACCGGAACCAAGAGTTAAAGATTGAGTGCTCCCTTCAGGCTCGTCCTGTAATAAAGTGAAGGCCGCGTATGTACCACCTGAACCGATTACGAGGGCGATCACGACAAGTAAAGCGACAACTTTCCCCTGTATCTTCATTGTACTCACCTCTTCTAATTTGAAGGAAAAGGCACCCCATCATAACGATGCGATGCCTTTTCATCTTATTGTACTATATGATTCAGTTGTTTTCATTATGTTTCCATCTCAAATTGTGAGGGGGAAAGCCCATTGAAGCGAGGCTCATCTAATTATCGAATGTAATTCATTGGGTCAACAGCATTTGACTTACTAGAGTTCCATGAACCTTTGTGAATTTCAAAGTGTAAATGTTGTCCAGTTGAATGACCAGTATTCCCCATTGTACCAAGGTAAGTTCCCTGACTTACTGACTGACCTGTAGAAACTGCGCGATTTTGCAAATGAGCATACACTGTTGTGTACATTTGACCATTGATACTATGCGTCAAGAAAACTACATTACCATATGAATCTGAATGATAAGATCTTAATACTGTTCCATCTGCAGCAGCTGATACTGGGTTTTGACCACCTTGAGCAATATCAATTCCTGCGTGGAACGTTCCCCAGCGGCGGCCTAATCCAGATGTAATTGGACCAGCAGCAGGCTTAATGAATGTTGCGTTACTAGAAGGCGCTGGTGCTGGCTCAGGAGTTGGCGCCGGTGCTGAATTTGAACTGCTTGAACTATTTGAACTGCTAGACTTGCTTGAGCTTGCCGCTGCTTCCTTTTTCGCTTGTGCTTCAGCTTCAGCTTTTTCTTTTGCCGCTTTAGCTGCGGCTTTACGCTCTTCTTCAGCTTTACGAGCTGCTTCTTCAGCACGCTTAATCTCTTGCTTTACTGCTTTTTCTTGAGCTGCTAGAAGTTCAGCAGTTTCATTTAAGTCCATCATATGATTATGAAGATCGCCTTCTTCTTCTTCAAGGGACTTCATTAGCTTATCTTTTTGAGCTTTTTTAGAATCAAGCTCTTTTTTAAGATCTTCAAGCTCTGCTTTATTCTCTTCAAGAGAGGCAAGTTTCTCTTCTACTTGAGTTTTCTTTTCTTCTACTGCCTGCTTGTCCGCTTTATGCTCTTCAAGAATCTTTTTGTCTTGATCAGCGATTGTATTAAGAGCAAGAACGCGTTCTACTAGATCACCAAAATCAGTAGCACCAAGTAAAACTTCCATGTAATCAACTGTTCCGCCACCGTTTTGTTGCATAGAGCGAATGCGATCTTTCAATAACTTATCACGCTCAGCAATACGGTCTTCTAAAGCGCTAATTTCTTCTTTCAACTGATCAATTTCAGCATTTGTATCTTTAATTTCCTTCTCTTTCACTGAAATCTTCTCATCCGTTTCAGCTACTTCTTTGTTTAACTGTTCAATTTCTGCTCGAACATCTTCTTGCTCTGCTTTCACGTCCGCAAGTTCAGATTCCTTTTGCTCAAGCTCTTCCTGGTTTGAAGACTGCTTTTCTTTGACATTATTAAGTTGATCATCAAGATTTGCGGCTTCAGTCGTTTGTGGAAGTGCTGCAGTTGTTAGTCCGCTTAAACCTAGAGTCAATGTTAGAGCCGTTGCTAATATTTTACGCTTCAATCTTTGTTCCTCCCCCAAAATAGATGAATCTATTTATCTCTTAATTTTCATTTTAAACTTTTAAGAATTTACGCATTGATGTAAGACTTCCCCATACTCCGATAATCACACCGAGGATAATTAACAACCCTGATAGCTGGTAAACAAACGGTGTTACCGGTAGTAAATCGATGAATAAAGTTGGGAAACGATTTGCTATTAATTCAATTAAATAGTAATAGCCGTAGATTAGAATTCCAATTGGGATAATCGAGCCGAAAATTCCAATTAGGATACCCTCTACTAGGAATGGCCATCGAATGAACCAGTTCGTTGCTCCCACTAGCTTCATAATTTCAATTTCATGACTTCTGGCAACAATTGTTAGTTTAATAGTATTAGAAATGAGGAACATGGCTGTAAATAGTAATCCAACCACAAGGGCCAGTCCAACATTTCGTGCGATCTCAAGAACTTTAAAAAGTCTGTTCACCGTATCTTCTGCAAACTCAACATCTTGTACATTTTCTAGCTGCTTAATCTCTTCAGCCACTGCCGTTACATTCTTAGGATCTTTGGTTTTGACCAGGAATGCGTCACTTAAAGGATTTTCTTCTCTTAATGACTCGAACACTTCACCTTCATCCCCAAGGTTATCAATTAAATTATCCAATCCTTCTTCTTTAGATTGATAAGTAACAGATTCCACTTCAGAAATGTTCTCGATCCTAGACTTAAGTTCATCTTGCTGTTCTTGCTGAGCCGTTAAATCAATAAATGCGCTGATTTCAACATCACTTTCAAGCTGATCACCAAAAGCATTTAAATTAAGAAGCAATGCGAGACAAACGCCGACTAAAAGTAGTGTAACGGTAACCGCAGAAATCGAAGCGAAGGTCATCCAGCCATTTCGACCAAGATTTTTGAAACCTTCTTTTCCGTGGCGACCAAACGTTTTAATTTTCATACCCGTACTCACCTCTTGCTTCATCACGGGTAACTATACCGCCATCAATTGCAATAACACGTTTTCTGAATGTATTCACAATATCCTTATTATGGGTTGCCATAATAACAGTTGTACCGCGATTGTTGATTTGATCTAGTAAATCCATAATGCCCCATGCAGTTTCTGGATCCAGATTCCCGGTAGGCTCATCTGTTAGCAGAATGTGAGGGTTATTGACGATCGCTCTTGCTATTGAAACCCTCTGCTGTTCCCCACCTGAAAGTTCGTCTGGTAAGAACCTTGCTTTGTTTTTCAAATTAACGAGACTTAGCGTTTCCATGACTCGCTTGCGCGTATTTGCTTTACTTTCCTCGATGACTTCAAGAGCAAAAGCGACGTTCTCATAAACGGTTAATCTTGGCAAAAGTTTAAAGTCCTGAAAAACAACGCCGATTTCGCGACGTAGCTTAGGGATGTACTTACTCTTCAATTTGCCAACATCTTTTCCATTAATTACGATTTTTCCACTTGTAGGCTTTTCTTCCCGATACATCATTCTCATAAATGTTGACTTACCGGCGCCACTTGGTCCTACTATGTAGACAAATTCACCTTTATCAATTGTAATATCGATACCGTTTATGGCTTTGATTCCATTGTCGTATGTTTTCCAAACATCTTTCATTTCGATCAAACTGTACCACTTCCTACTTGCTTAAATTCTCGATGCAAATTCTTAGGAGTTAGTTTTATTATTGGTGTTTTTATTTTTGATTAGTTCCTTTACATCTGAAGATATTATAACAAACAAATTCGCTATTTTAAGACAAATTTTTATTACATTTTTATTTCAAGACTCTCTTGATCTGACATCTTCTGCAATAATACATTAATAACTAATAGATTATTACACAATTATCTATGCTTAACTTTGTCAAGAAGGGAAATACAAGAGATACCCTCTCTCCTTCGTAATATTACATCCTCCTTTTTCCAAGTTTATAATCAAAAATACGACAATAAAAAAAGCACTATTCAGTGCTTCTTCTCTACTTATTTCATATCCGCTAGCCAGCTTGCTACGTTTTCTTCCACTTCCGTATCTCCACGTAAAATATTCCCAGGCATTTGCCCTTTCCCGTTTTGAATGACAGAGAGAATCTCATCTTTCGATAACCGTGAGCCTACATTTGAAAGTTGTGGCCCTACTTTCCCCTCAAGGTTGTCTCCATGACAGCTTAAGCAATTCGTTTGATATGTAGCTTCTGCGGCATTAGCATCATATTCACCAGAAGGTTGGCCTGCATTCCCATTTTCTAAGTTACCTTCTTTTGAAGAGCCCTCATTCTTGCTATTTTCATTATTACTCGCACCACATGCAGCTAAACTAAAAATCAGAACAACTACAAACAGAAACCCCATCCACTTCTTCATTATCTTCACTCCTCATATATACTGCCACCCATTGGACAAAGTAAAAACCTCACCTCTAATGGAGCTCACTTTCATTTACAATAGCCGGCTTACTCTCTTTTAAAACCTTCTCCTAGCACTTCAGTGGCGTTGGATACAATCACAAATGCTGAAGGATCAACCCCCTTCACGAGCTCTTTTAGCTTTGTAACCTCATTTTGCGCAACAACAACCATTAAGATGGGACGCTTATCATTGGTGTATCCACCCTGACCTGAAATTCTTGTCACACCTCGATCTATTACAGTGATGATTCCTTCACGCAGTTCTTCTTCTTTATCTGAAATAATAAGAGCCATTTTCGAGTAGCCCAATCCTAGTTGAACAACATCAATTGTTTTACCTGTTAGATACATAGCAATAAGGGCATAAAGTGCTTCTTCTAGGCTGAACACAAACGCTGAAGCAACGACAATTAAGCCATCAATCATAAATACACACGTTCCGAGCGAAACTCCTGTATACTTGTTTACAATTTGTGCAGCAAGGTCCGTACCTCCAGTAGAGGCCTTTCCCCTGAATACAATTCCAAGGCCAATCCCAACTCCAAGACCACCGAAAAGGGCACCTAATAACGGATCTGTTGTCGCTGGTTCTACGTTCTCTGTCAATTTTACGACAAAAGGTAAGAAGAGAGTTCCGACCAAGGTTTTTGGACCATACTTTTTCCCCAGAAAGATTAAACCACTTATAAACAATGGAATATTAAAAGCCCACTGGACATATGCCGGTTTCCAATCAAAGACTCCTTTTGTAATGGTACTGATCCCGCTTACCCCACCAGAAGCTATGCTATTAGGGAGTAGGAAAAGGTTAAAGGCAATCGCCACAAGGGCGGATCCTACCATAACGCTTAAATATTCAAGTATCTTATGTGCTGGTGAAACCTTTCTTGCTGTAAATTTCGCTAACGTTGCTATCATAACTGCATTCACTCACTTACCTCTATGATTTAAGTCACTGCTCATTTCTAATCAAAAGCCTTCAGTAGTATATCATCGGGCATATGGGGTGTAAACCGCATTGTAGCAGCGCGTTATCAAGTTGAAGCACTTCTTTCTCCCTTTATACTTTGCCCCATTTATGACAGAAACATGAAGAAGCGATTGGTGATCACAAAGGGTAAACGACCGAAAAGTAAACAACGTACACTAACATAGCCTTTAAATAAAAAAAGCCGACCTGATTCTACAGGTAGGCTTGAAGTTAGTTTCAATCATTTAAACGAGAACGGAGAAAAGCATCAATAAATGGATCGAGATCGCCATCCATGACAGATTGAGTGTTCCCAACTTCCATATTTGTACGATGATCTTTTACCATACTATATGGATGGAAAACATAAGATCGAATTTGACTACCCCAGCCAATTTCTTTCTGCTCGCCTCGGATCTCATCGAGCTCTGCTTCTTGTTCTTCAATTTTCAATTGATATAGCTTTGCTTTCAACATTTTCATGGCCTGTTCTCGGTTTTTAATCTGAGAACGTTCTCCCTGACAACTAACAACTACTTTAGTAGGAAGGTGAGTGATTCGAACGGCAGAGTCAGTCGTATTAATGTGCTGACCACCAGCACCACTCGCACGATACGTATCGATCTTCAAATCTTCTGTGCGAATGTCAATCTCAATTTCATCATTAAATTCAGGCATTACTTCGCAAGAAACAAAAGAAGTATGACGTCTGCCGCTTGAGTCAAATGGTGAGATACGAACAAGGCGGTGGACGCCTTTTTCTGCTTTTAAATACCCATAAGCATTATGACCTTTAAAGTTTAACGTAACACTTTTCACACCAGCTTCATCACCAGGGAGGTAATCAAGCGTTTCAACTTTAAATCCTTTTTTCTCACCATAACGCGTATACATTCTAAGAAGCATCGATGCCCAGTCTTGTGATTCTGTACCACCAGCACCCGGGTGAAGTTCAAGAATCGCATTATTTTTATCATGCTCTTCGCTTAGAAGAAGCGTAAGTTCAAATTGATTGACTGCTTTTTTTAGATCTTTAATTTCTACTTCAAGATCTTCAAATAACTCCTGATCGTTTTCTTCTTTCACAAGTTCATAAGAAACTTCCAAGTTCTCATATTCTTCTTGAAGAGAATCGAACTCATTAACAGCTTCTTTTAGAGAATTTGATTCATTGATCACTTTTTGAGCGGCATTTTGATCATTCCAGAAATCTGGATCAGTCATTTGAATGTCTAATTCATCGATACGGGCTCTTTTATTTTCGAGGTCAAAGAGACCCCCTAAAGTCGTTTAATCGTGTTTCAATTGTGTTTAGTTCGCTTCTAATTTCATGCATTTCCATCGTCTGCACCTCAAGTTTTTCGTTATTTTACATAGAATAAGCAGGTGTTCAGCTTTGAACACCTGCCCGGCATTATTCTGCTTTGCCGTGACAATTCTTATATTTCTTGCCACTACCACAAGGACAAGGATCATTTCGTCCAATATCCTGCTTTTTCTTAACAGGTTTTGGCTTCGAGCTTCCTTCTTCTTTTGGATTAACGGCTTTGCCTTCTGCTACTTTTTCTCGCTTTAGATTACTTTCAATCTGAGCTCTCATAATATAGGTAGAGACTTCTTCTTCTATCTCTGTAACCATGTCCTCGAACATTTCAAATCCTTCAAATTGATACTCGCGTAAAGGATCATTTTGTCCGTAAGCGCGCAAGTGAATTCCCTGACGGAGCTGATCCATTGCATCAATGTGATCCATCCATTTACGATCAACACTGCGCAGAAGAATAACTTTTTCGAATTCACGCATGCGTTCCGGTTCGAATGCAGCTTCTTTTTCATCGTAATTTACTTTCATTTTCTCAACAAGAAGTTCTACGATTTCTTCCTTATCAAGGCCTTTGATATCTTTCACTGTTACCTGGCCTTCTTGAAGGAAGATACCTTTCGCGTGATCAATAATTGCTTGATGATCCCACTCTTCTTGAATATCCTCATCACCTGTATGAGCATCAACGATACGTGTAATAACAGAAGTCAGCATCGTTTCGACAATTTCACGTAAATTATCTGATTCAAGTACTTCTGCACGTTGAGCATAAATGATCTCGCGCTGTTGTCTCATCACATCATCATATTGAAGAAGCTGCTTACGAGCATCATAGTTATTACCTTCGACGCGTTTTTGTGCTGACTCCACTGCTCTTGATACAAGCTTGGATTCAATCGGCTGATCCTCTTCCATCCCGAGACGGTTCATCATGTTCATCATATTATCCGAGCCAAACCTTCTCATTAGCTCATCTTCCATAGAAATATAGAACCTTGATTCACCTGGGTCCCCTTGACGTCCTGAACGTCCGCGAAGCTGGTTATCTATTCTTCGGCTTTCATGACGTTCCGTACCTAAGATAAAGAGACCTCCAAGATCAAGTACACCTGTTCCTAATTTAATATCTGTACCACGTCCAGCCATGTTTGTCGCGATCGTTACCGCACCTTTTTGACCAGCAGATTCAATAATTTCCGCTTCACGAGCATGGTTTTTGGCGTTTAGTATATTGTGAGGAATTCCGCGTTTCTTTAGGAATTGCGAAATCAACTCAGATGTTTCTACCGCCACTGTACCAACAAGAATGGGTTGTCCATGCTTATGACGCTCTTCAATTTCTCTAGAGAGTGCCTGGAATTTACCGTTAGTGGATTTATAAACGAGATCAGGATAGTCCATACGAGCAATTGGCTTATTCGTAGGAATCGCAATAACGTTCATATTGTAGATATTCCGGAATTCTTCTTCCTCGGTTTTGGCTGTACCTGTCATACCAGAAAGCTTTTCATACATTCTAAAATAGTTTTGGAATGTAATCGTAGCTAGCGTCATACTTTCACGTTGGATTACAAGACCTTCCTTCGCTTCAATCGCTTGATGAAGTCCATCGCTATAGCGACGTCCCGCCATTAAACGTCCAGTAAATGAATCAACGATTACAACTTCCTCATCTTGAACAACATAGTCCATATCGAGTTGCATGATAAAATTAGCTTTCATCGCCTGATTAATATGGTGGTTTAGTTGTACATGTTTGTAATCATATAAATTCTCAATAGCGAAGAATTTTTCTGCTTTCGTAATCCCATCTTCCGTTAATTGAACGTTCTTTGTTTTGATATCAACATTATAGTCGTCTTCTTCTTTTAGTGTTCTAACAAATTGGTTCGCTTGAATGTATAAAGTGGTGGACTTCTCAGCACTCCCAGAAATAATAAGGGGTGTTCTTGCTTCATCAATTAACACGGAGTCAACTTCATCAATGATGGCATAATGAAGAGGGCGTTGAACCATTTCTTCTTTATATAAGACCATGTTGTCACGCAAATAATCGAAACCAAATTCATTGTTTGTTCCATACGTAATATCTGCAGCATAAGCTTCGGCTTTTTCTTCTTTTGACAGTCCGCTAATGTTTAGTCCAACTGTTAAACCAAGATAGTGGTAAAGTTCTCCCATTTCTTCAGCGTCACGCTTCGCAAGATATTCGTTGACCGTAATAACGTGTACACCTTTACCAGTTAAGGCATTAAGATAAACAGGCATTGTGGCACTAAGGGTTTTACCTTCACCTGTTTTCATTTCAGCAATATTTCCTTCATGAAGAGACGCCGCTCCCATAATTTGTACTGGAAATGGACGCATACCAAGAACACGTTCAGATGCTTCGCGAACGGTAGCGTACACTTCTGGTAACATTTTATCTAGATCTTCACCTTTTTGAATCCGTTCTTTGTATTCTTCCGTTTTGTTACGGAGCTGATCATCAGATAACTTCTTCATTTCATCTGAGAAAGTCTCTACTTGATCTGCAATCTTCTGTAAGCGACTAACCTGACGTTCATTGCCATTGGGTATGATTTTTCGTAATAAACCTTTCATCAAAACGCTCCTCTTTTGTTGTCAGTAGAGTGCTATCATATATCTAACTAAACTAAGAATTTTTTATACTATGTAGTTATTTTAACAATTAGTTGCTAGAGGCACAAGAAAGTAAAAAACCATGCCTTCTTACAACTATATTAATGTAGATAAAAAAACAAACTTCAGCACATATTTAAAGGGCAGGGGTGATCACCCCTGCCCTTGTTTATTTATTCGTTAATCTTGCTCAATCAATCCGTATTTACCATCTTTACGACGATAGACAACGCCTGTGCTTCCTGTAACAGCGTTTGAGAAAACGAAAAAGCTGTGTCCAAGCATGTCCATCTGAAGAATTGCTTCTTCAACGTCCATCGGCTTGAATGTAAAACGCTTTGTTTTCACTACTTGTAGATCGTCATCCTCATCCATATCAGCTTCAGCAACACTTGTTGTTGTAGGGTTTAATTCATCGCGGAACATATATTTAACGCTACCTTCCTGACGGAATTTGCGATTAACTTTTGTTTTATGCTTGCGAATTTGTCGTTCAAGCTTCTCAACAACTAAATCAATTGCTGCATACATATCCTGATGCTCTTCTTCTGCTCGAAGTAGAAGGTTTGGCATAGGGATGGTTACTTCAATCATTTGTTGATCGTTATAGACCTTCATGTTTACATGAACATCGGTATTAGGTGGAGTATCGAAATACCTTTCAAGTTTACTTACCTTCTTCTCAGTATATTCTCTCATTGCAGGTGTAACTTTAATGTTTTCACCACGGATGTTGAAATTCATCATGTGGCACTCCTCCTTCCATGCTATAACTATATTATTCGTTATACCCCCTCTATTACCCTCTATAAACTTTAAAAAATCACAAATATTTTTACGTTTTTTTCACAAAACACTCTAAATTCCGACATTTTTTAACAAATACATACATATAAGGGCTTATCCTCCTATTATATAACCCGATCGATAAGCTTAATCTAAAAAAACATCAGTATAAACTAAAATAGCTTTTAAAAATAAAAAGCCCCTATCAAATGATAGGAGCTTTAAGCGATTAATTTAATTTAAGATACTTTTTCTACGTTAGCAGCCTGTGGTCCACGAGCTCCATCAACAATCTCGAATTCAACTGTTTGGCCTTCTTCAAGGGATTTGAATCCTTCCCCACTGATTGCTGAAAAATGAACGAATACGTCGTCGCCATCTTCTCTTTCAATAAAGCCAAATCCTTTTTCATTGTTAAACCATTTTACTTTTCCCTGCATCTTGTTCAACATTCCCTTCAAAAATCTTCATGGCAGTGCCACATATTTATTATACGTTTATATTTACACACTGGCAAAGGGGTGTTTTTGTTGATATAACTCGAATGAAGGCGTTTTCTTGAATATTTTTCGACATTGCTTTATCCCCTGCTTAATGTAAGGGAATAAACTTCAGATGCACCTGCATTTCTTAGGGTGAGCGCTGCATAGTGAATGGTTGTTCCCGTTGTATAAAGATCGTCTAATAAAAGTATCTTTTTTCCATTTAGTGCAGATCCTTCTGTTACGCGAAACATGTCTTCTGTACGATTCATTCTTTTTTCTCGGGACAATTTACTTTGCTTTTCTTCGTTTTTGATTCGGATCAGTGGTGACTCTTGTTCAAATGATGTCCCTTCAATCCAAACCTCACATTGATTAAAACCTCTCTCATAGAGTCTTTCCTTACTAGTTGGCATTGGAATAACTTGATCGATAAAGGGATAAGATTTCTTTAACTCTTTTTGAATCAACTGTGAGAATACTCTTCCCACTTCAACATCCCCTCTAAATTTATAAAGAGCAAGCGTGTTTTTCAAAAAAGCATTGTATTCATAAAACGACTTATTATGGATAAGAACTTTTCCCCATCCTTTTTCCTCCCACTTTCTACAATCAGAACAGAACTGATTTTCTACAAATTTACTAGGAAGTTTATTTAGAGGCCGCCCACATTTCCGACATAAGTCTCCCTCAATTAGCACAAGTTGCTTACGGCACAGCTCACAACAATCCGGGTCACTTTTTATTCCGACCAACCAGCTCCAGGATACATTTCGACTTACATCTTCCCCGCACATAGTACAACGATTTAATTGAGCCAACCTTTCTCCCTCGCTTCAACATTCATTTTCTTAATTTGTTTTATAGCCTCTAACATGGCATTTGTTTTACCATAATGAAAAAAGCGAACATCTCCATCTGGGAATCTCTTACTTCTTCCAGCTCTTCCGGCAATTTGCACCAGGGCACTCTCTGTAAATACCTCATCCTCTGCTCCTAGCACGGCTACTGATATATTTTCAATCGTAATGCCTCTTTCGAGAATAGTCGATGAGAGGAGAATAGGGATTTCTTTTTTTCGAAAACGGAGAACTTTTTCGGCTCGATTTTCATCCTCAGAATGAACAGATTCACATCGGAAGTGATTTTTTTCAAATACAGCTTTTGTTTGATTAATGATTTTTATGGATGGAAGAAATAAGAGGACGGGCTTTCGCTCAGATACTTGTTTCTTTATCCATTCAATTAATATATGAGGAAGGTAACCTTTATTTATTTTCTTTCTCCAATTGCCACTCCAATGACAAGATGGAATAGGAAGTGGGAAACCATGGTACCTTGAGGGAATCCGTACGATTTGTAGATTTTCTTTTTTTAAAATCAACGGTGAAGGTGTTGCTGTTAAATAAATGAGGGAACCGCCTTGTTTTCTCGCTTTTTCAACATTGTATTGAAGAGAAGAATCCACACTATATGGAAACGCATCTACTTCGTCAATGATCATGACATCAAAGTAATTCTTAAAACGCATCAATTGATGCGTCGTAGAAACAACAAAATGAGAATGAGGATCGGAATGACCTGCATATAAGGGAGAAATCACAAGACTAGGGAAGACCTTTTGTAGGCGTGGAGCTAATTCTAATACAACATCTGTACGTGGCGTAGCAATACATACGGACTTTTGATTGGTGAGGGCATGAGCTAAACCATTAAATAACACTTCTGTTTTACCACTACCACAAACAGCCCATACAAGGAGAGTAAGATTATGTTGAATAGCCATGACAACAGCATTAGAAGCTTCTTTTTGACCATCCGACAATGTGCCAGACCACTCTAAAACAGCTTTATCTTCATTTTTTGTTATCCACTTGGATATGGAATATAGTGGAGAACAAAATGTTACCTTTCCCATTCTGATACACTTTCTACAATATTTACAGTTCTTACTATGGCAGCGCGAGCACGCGAAAAATGAAAATGAATCAGTACTTCCACACCTCATACAAGTTGCTTTTCCATCAATGCTTTGAATACCGGGTTCAAAATGAAGATAGCCATTTAAATAGTGTTCATGAAGTTCAAGAAATGAGTAAGGGATTTCATCGATTAATAAATGCCTTCCATATAAAAAATTCATAAGTTGAACATTCGGGTAAAAATCGGGATTTTGCGGTTGAGTGGGAATCGAGTTGAACATACCAATTGGAGCGAAATTGAGGGAGTAAGAAGGTTGATTAAGCAATTCAGGTATATATACTTGCTGGTTATTTAACACATAGGAAGCAAACCTCATGGGTTTGCTTCCTTTTCGATTTTAACGATCATACACGATACCAGCCGAGTCCAAGAGAACCTTCACCGAGGTGTGTAGCAATAACTGGTCCGAAATAACTTAAAATAATGCTTACGTTCGCGTATTTTTCTTCTAATTCAGCTTTCAAAAGCTCTGCTTCTTCTTTATTCGTTGCATAGATGACAGTTGCTTTAATGATACCTCCGCCTTTTGCAGCGTCATCAAATAGCGTCATCAGTTTATTTAATGCTTTTTTTCGAGTTCTAATTTTTTCATATGGAACAATTTTTTTATCTTCAAAAGTTAGTACGGGTTTTATTTGAAGAAGGTTTCCGACTACAAGCTGTGCAGCATTCAACCTGCCACCTCGATGTAAATGGCTAAGATCATCCACAAGGAAATAAGCATTCGTCCCTTGACTTTTTATCTTATGAAGACGATTTAATATTTCTTTACTTTTAAAGCCATCTTGCGCCATTTGTGCTGCTTCTAGAACATAAAAACCCTGCATCATGCAACTGATCTCTGAATCAAAAACATGAACGTCCGCGCCTTCAATCATTCCTCCAGCTGAATGAGCTGACTGATAAGTACCACTGATACCGCTGGAAAGAGTAATCGTAATAATTTCATCATGTGAACGAGCTAATGTTTCATATGCTTCGACAAAACTTCCTATAGAAGGCTGAGAAGTTTTAGGAAGCTCATCTTCTTTCTTTACTTTTTCAAAAAAATCCTCTGCCTGTATTTCTCTTTCTTCTAAATAGGATTCATTACCGAATATTACGCTAAGCGGAACCATCGTCACTTCGTATTCATTTAACATTGATTCAGGTATATAAGCCGTACTATCTGTTACAATAGCAACTGTCTTCATATTAACGCCTCTCTTCAATCTATTAAGTACTTCATACGATTTACGTTAAAAACCAGTCAAGTTAATGATAGAGCATTTTTGGCTTTGTGCCAACAAAAGCTTATAATATTTTTCACATAATTTGTCAACCATTACTCACCATATTTTTTAATGTAAATGTCGTAAAATGAAACTTTTAGTAAATTAGGCAGGTATTCTGTTACATAATTGTAATGTTATATTCATCCTCCTGTTATCTCAATCATGTAAACTAGCAATCGTGATAGAGAAAATAAAAGGTTTTAACTTATAAATCAGGGGGAATTATAATATGTTTAAGAAAGTCGTGATCACTACTACACTCGCAGGTACTCTTTTATTAGCACCAAACGTAAGTGAAGCAGCACTAGGCGACCGTACCCTATACAATGGCATGAGCAACTCTGACGTAACTCAACTACAAAATGAACTTGATAATAAAGGCTATTTTGATTACCATAAAGCAACTGGATATTTCGGAAATATTACTGAAGATGGCGTTCGCGACTTCCAACGTAGCGCAGGCATTAGCGTAGACGGTGTTGTAGGGCCACAAACAGTTAGCGCACTAAAAGGTTCAACTTCATCTAAATCAAGCAGCTCTTCTAATACATACAGCAGCACACTTCGTCACGGTGATCGTGGACAAAGTGTAACAAATCTACAAAGTCAGCTTAAATCAAAAGGCTACTACAACTATTCCGTTGACGGCATTTATGGATCCATTACACAACAAGCAGTACGTAACTTCCAAAGTGCAAATGGTCTTAGCGTCGATGGCATTGCAGGATCAAACACATTTGCAGCACTTAATGGTTCTTCTGTAAGCTCATCTTCTTCATCACAGGTAAAAAGTGCATCAACATCTAACTCTTCTGTCGTATCTATTGCTAAGCAATACATCGGTGTACCATATGTTTGGGCTGGAACTACACCATCTGGTTTTGACTGCAGCGGCTACCTACAATACGTATTCAACAAAGCTGGTAAATCCATCCCACGTACTGTAGCTAGCATCTGGAACGCAACAGACAAAGTTTCTTCACCTTCTGTTGGGGATCTTGTATTCTTTGAAACTTATAAATCCGGCCCGTCTCACGCTGGTATTTATATCGGTAACGGTCAGTTCATTCACTCTTCTTCTTCATACGGAGTAACAATCAGTGACATGGATAACTCTTACTGGTCTCCACGTTACCTCGGTGCAAAGCGCGCATAATGGTACAAAAAATAGCCTCCAAAATTGGAGGCTATTTTTTTGTCTTCATTTTGTTTTCTCTTTACCTTTACCTCTCATAACAAGTAGAATACCCCAAAGAAAAAAGGCACGCCTCAGCGCACCTTAACCCATCCTTTTTTAATTGCCTCTACTACCGCTTGAGTACGGTCGTTTACATTCATTTTTTGCAAAATATTGGAAACATGGTTTTTTACCGTTTTTTCACTAATATAAAGGTCTTCACCTATAGAGCGATTGCTTTTTCCGTCTGTTAGCAGTTGAAGAACTTCGCATTCTCGACGTGTTAAAATATGAAGTGGTTTACGATACTCAACTTCTTTGTAACCAATTTGAGTCGATGGTCTTTTACCTTCCGTAGCAAGACGACGATATTCATTCACAAGATTATGCGTTACTTTAGGATGAATATAAGCTCCACCAGATGCAACAACCTTAACAGCCTCAATAAGAGAGTTTGCATCCATTTCTTTCAATAGATACCCTGCTGCCCCTGTTTTCACTGCGTGCGTGACATATGTTTCATCATCATGAATTGATAAAATAATGACTTTTGTCTCCGGTACTTGTTCAATAAGCTGTCTTGTTGCTTCTACCCCATTCACATGCGGCATATTAATATCCATTAAGACCACGTCAGGTTTATTTTCTTCGACAAGACGAAGTGCTTCATCCCCATCATCACCTTCAGCGATCACTTCAAAATCATCTTCCATGTCTAAAATACGTTTAACTCCCTCGCGAAACAAGCGATGGTCATCTATTATTATAATTTTCGTTTTGGTTTTAGCTGCATACATCTCTTACACGCCCTCCTGTTCATGAATCGGGATTCTTATCAATATATATGTACCCTTGTTCGGCGTTGATTGAACCTGAATTGTCCCATTTAATAAACCGACACGCTCTTTCATTCCAATCAATCCAAAAGATTGATCTTTACGAACGTTCACATCAAAGCCAATTCCATTATCTTCAATGGTTACCACAATCTTATCACCATCAAGATTCAGGTCAACACTTATTTCAGTTGCATCAGCATGCTTCAGCGCATTTTGCACCGCTTCTTGTACAAGTCGAAAGATCGCTGCCTCAAGCCGAACGTGAAGTCGTTGGATCCCTTCAAAATAATCGAAATATATCGTTGCCTCTGAGCGATCATCCACTTTATTTAAATACTTTAATAACGTAGGCACTAGACCTAGGTCATCCAAAGCCATTGGACGAAGATCATAAATAAGTCGCCTAACTTCTTTTAAAGCATCCTCAATTAAGGATCTCATATCCTTTATTTCCTTGAACGCTTCATCTTTTCCCTTTTTCTCATAAATTCGTTCAATTAACTGTGACCTTAATAACACATTCGCAAGAACTTGGGCCGGGCCATCATGAATTTCTCTTGAGAGACGCTTTCTCTCTTCTTCCTGTGCTTCAATAATTTTAAGCCCATACTCTTGTTTTCTTCTAGCGTCTTCAATGACCTCACCATAGAGTCTTAGCTCTCCTCCAAGATAACTAAGAACTGTTGAGATTTGGCTCATAAAAGACTCGGCTTTTTCCGACGTATTTTGAAGTGAAGAAATCCGCTGTTCTAGATCTGCAATCTGGTCTTTAAGGCGCGATTCCTTCTCCATACTAACAGATAGCTTAATTTGGGCTTCTGAAGCCTTCTCATAAGCGTTTCTAATCTCCGGCTCTCCATAGTCTTGAAAGTTCTTACTAATCTTTACAAGCTCAGCTCGAGCGATTCTGTCCATATGAAGCCTTTCTTGCCTGAGACCCTGAACGGTCTCTAATTCTTCTTTTAATAATTGAAGTTGATTATTGATCTGCTGACATTCGTCATGAGACAGCTCTCCAATTTCGAACAATTTTGATTTACTTGTGTTAATACTCTCCATTGTCCTGTCAAGAATGACATCTAATGAATTTGGATCAAGCTTCTGAAAATCCAAGCTAACCCCTCCATTCCTTCAAGGGACGGACACTAAGAAAAGATAGTCCAAAAGTACTTCTTTTACAAAATTCGTATCTGACCGTCTTTTTATGACTTGAGGATATATATTTGATGGATTAATTTAAGAAACTTATAATAAGAAAGACACTAACCGAACTTATTACTTTCCCTCTTAAATCACAATCTTTAATTATGTACTATTCGATGGTAAGAAACAAATCCCTTTCATTCTAAAGAATGTTCAATGATTATCTTGGAGGTTAACCAAATGCTTACTTCATATTATACAGTCAAAGGTGATGGAAAAAACGAAATCACTATACAAAAATCACGATTTATTGCACATGTAAAAAGGACGCCAACCGAAGAGGAAGCGCAAGAATTCATCCAATCGATCAAAAAAGAGCATGCAAGTGCTACGCACAATTGCTCAGCTTATTTAATTGGAGAGCAAGACCTTATCCAGAAAGCTAACGACGATGGAGAACCATCGGGCACAGCAGGTGTACCAATGCTTGAAGTGTTAAAAAAACGAAACCTAAAAGATACTACGGTAGTCGTTACCCGCTACTTTGGTGGAATTAAACTAGGCGCAGGCGGTTTAATTCGCGCTTACGGTCAATCGGTTTCAGAAGGGCTGAATGCGACTGGAATCGTAGAGCGAAGACTAATGGAAAAAATGACAACAGAAATTGATTATTCTTTATTAGGGAAAGTCGAAAATGAAATTCGTTCATCGAATTACTTATTAGATCAGATTGATTATATGGAGAATGTACAAGTTCAAACTCTTATCCAAAGCGGATTAGAAGAGCAGTTTACTGAATGGATGACGAATATTACAAGTGGACAGGCGAAAATCCTTTCAAATGGACAACTCTATAAAGAATATGATGTCTAAAAAGATTACTTATTAATTCTAAAGGGTATTGGTAATTAAATGTACCTCTATCATTCAACATGAAAGTCCCTTATTCGGGAAAGATAGTAATGCCATGAGTGATTTTGAAAGAATGCACGCTAAGAAACCTCTTGCAATACACACTTATTTTGATATGATATGAAAGGAATGAATTACTATTCCTCAGTTAGAGGGGGATTTTATTGTATTCGTTAACAGAGTATATCATAGCGTTTATCATCTCTATAACCGTCGCTATCATTGCTACACCAATTGTTAAATATGTATCACTTAAATTTAAAATAGCCGATAAACCAAATCAACGGAAAGTTCATAAAGGGCTTATGCCTTCAGCTGGCGGACTTGCTATTTTTGCAGGTACTGTCGCAGGCTTTTTATATCTTAGTCCTTATTCACCGTATATGCCAGAAATTATTATCGCTGGAACACTCATTATTGTTTTAGGCGTTTTTGATGATAAACTGGCTGTTTCACCGAAAGTTAAACTTGTTGGTCAAATTATTGCCGCTATTATTGTTGCCTCATCGGGACTTCAGGTTGAATTCGTTTCACTTCCATTCGTAGGTAGAATTGAGTTCGGATTTATGAGCTTTTTTATTACAGTATTGTGGATTGTTGGGGTAACGAATTCCATTAATTTAATCGACGGTCTTGATGGATTAGCTGCAGGTGTATCCACTATCGCCTTAGGTTCTATTTTAACAATGGCCATTCTTGACCATCAACTTGTAGTCATTGCACTAGCCGTGATTTTAATAGGTAGTACTCTTGGCTTCCTGATCTTCAACTTTCACCCTGCAAGCATTTTCATGGGAGATACCGGAGCTCTTTTTCTTGGGTTTGCCATCTCAGTAATGTCTATGCTAGGATTATTCAAAAGTGTGACGGTGTTTAGTTTGATCATCCCTGTTATCATTCTTGCAGTCCCCATTTTTGACACATTCTTTGCTATCATTAGACGAATATTAAGAAAGCAAAAAATCTCAACGCCTGATAAATTTCACATCCATCATTGTTTACTAGCTATTGGATTTTCTCACCAATCTACCGTGATCATTATTTACCTTCTCAGCTTTTTCTTTGGTATTACTGCCATTCTATTCTCAGCGTCTACGCTGTGGGGATCACTTTTCTTGCTTATCTTATTGCTTGTTGTGATTCAGTTTACGGCAGAACTCATTGGTTTAATTGGGAATCAGCGGAAACCTTTAATCAATACATTAAAAAAACTACTTGTTTTTACAAGTACAATGAAACGTTAAAAAGCATCCATAAGCGGATGCTTTTTTTCATTTATTTAGTTGAATTTAAAGTAGCATTTAGTTGCTGACTAAGTGAAGCTACACTTTCTTCATCTGGTTTAAAATAATACACATTGTTAATCCTTTCATCCGAACCATCAATTGTAAGGCTTTCGATATCAGATGAGCTTACACCAGAATAAGCTTTTTGAAGAGCAAATAATTCAGTTGGCTTCAAGTTCGTTTCGATGTTATTTCCAATGTGCTGAGCAATGTCGTCCAACTTTAGTAAACCTGATGCTGTTGAAACTTCGTCCATCGCAGCTTTTATAACCTGCTTCTGTCGATCACTTCGACCGAAATCACCGCGAGGATCATCCTTACGCATTCGTGCATAAGCTAGTGCCTCTGTTCCATCGAGGTTCATTGGGCCTTCTGTGAACGTTGCTCTACCACCTGGTACATCGGTATGCGCAATGAAATCGAATGGGACTTCCACCGTTATACCGCCGATTTCATCGATCACATCTTTAAATCCTTCAAAGTTCACTTTCACATAATAATCAATTGGAATATTCAAGAAATTCTCTACAGTGTTAATCGTCATTTCTGTTCCACCATAAGCGTGAGCGTGAGTAATTTTATCCTCAATCCCTTTACCAACAATCTCTACTCTCGAATCTCTAGGGATACTTAGTAATTTGACTTTTTTTGAATCTGGATCAACAGTCGCTACCATTAGCGTATCGGTTCGACCATTTTCGCCGCCTGTAGAATAATCCTCTATTCCCATGATTAATATCGAAATTGGATCCTTCGTTACTGCAACCTCCGCATCACGAAGGGCTGATTTTTCTCCTCGAGATAATCCCTGATAGGAGCCAGATGCTGCATCATAGGCATTATAGGCAAGATAAGCACCATAACCAATAAGGACAAGAACGATCAACAGTACAAACGTTAACAGTCTGCGAAATAAGCTTTTCTTCCGCCTTCTTTTTATTCTTGATTGCTTTTTCATTAAAATTCCCCGCTTCTTTCAAGCTTCTCCAATTTCACCGCTACCTTGTTAATAAAGCATGGTAAAATTCAAGCAGTTTTTTTTCCTCGCAAGACCAATTGTACGTGTTTTCAAAGGCTCTTCTGGCATTTTCACCGAGCTCTTTTGTTTTACTCGGGGAACTAAGAAGTTGAGTTAGTTTCATGGCTATATCTTTAGGATCTTCGGGATTAATAACTAAGCCACCCTGACTATTCTCGATTACTTTCGCATAGTGCGAGAAATTTGATGCGATAATAGCATTACTAGCAGCCATATATTCAAATAACTTGTTAGGAAGGGCAACAAGATGGTTGGGGTAAGGTAGATACGGAAGAACCCCAATGGCAGAACGTTCGACATATGCCGATATCTGTTCGTATGGTACCCTGCTGATGAACGTTACATTCAGATCAATACCCAACTTGTTTATAAGTTGATCTACTTCCTCTTTAAATGCAGTCGATTCAAAACTACCAAGAAAGAGCAATTTCGCATAAGGAGCTTTTTTCACAACTTCTCCAAAACCTTCAAGCAGCTGCAATACCCCCCTAATTTTCGTAATTCCCCCCAAATAGATAATTTGGTTTTTATCTTTTTCTTTAGCTGCTTCTGGAAACATTTGTTTGAGAGGGTAATTTTCAATCTTACACCCATTATAGTGGCGATAACGACGACCAATTTCTTCTGTGGTATAAATCACACCGCTCATTTTCATTAACGCCAATTTTTCAATGCCAACATAGGCATATTTCATAGGGACTTTCACTAAAGAAGGAATATATTCCCTCCCCATGATTGTATTCGGGTAATGCTCATGCACATCATAAATAACTGGCTTTTTAAGAAACACCTCGATCATAACCCCTACAATCATAAGCTCAGGGTCGTGAAAATGATAAAGATCCGCCTTTGTTTTTTTCGCAAGTTTATACAAATGAAAAGTTGACTTAAGACGCTCCTTTACACCTGAAGGACGTTTAAAGGTAATGAGAGGAATTTCTTCAGATTCAGCCACCTCAGGCTCTGGAGCAATTAACACAACGTCATAGCCTGCTCTTTTTAAGCTTTTGCATTGCTTATGATAAATACGTCCATCATATGGAGAATGAATAGACGTGATGACACACACTTTTTTCATTGCGACCAACCTTTTACATTGTCCTGAGTAGATTCTAATAAGTGAGCCAGGTTCTTGGATAGCTCCTGACGATTATATTTTAACAACATTTTACTTCGTACATCTTTCTCTAATAACTCCATAATTTTAGGATTAGAAGTCGCTTCTAACACAACGTTCGCAAGCGACTCAGCATTTTCTGGTTCAAAAAATAGTCCAGCATTTAAACTTTTGACAATTTCTTTTGACTCTCCACCAATTCCTAATAGAATCGGTTTATTCATAGCCAAACAATCAAATAGTTTTGAAGGAATCGTAATTTCAAACAGAGGATGATTCTTTAAAATAACAAGACATAAATCAGCAGCCGCATAAAAGCCGTTCAATTCCTGTTTGGCACGGCTGTCGAGGATCAGAACATTCTGAAGAGCTTTATCCTTTTGATACTGTTGCAAACGTTCTTTCTCAGCCCCTTCACCAATAAGAACAAAGGTAATCGAAGAGACATCTTTCAGAAAATTTGCCGCTTCAAGTACAGTTTTCAAGCCTTGAGCAATTCCCATGTTACCCGCATATAAAATAATGAACTGATTCTCCAGACCGTGCTCAGCACGAATCCTCATTCCCTCTTCAGGTACTAGAACTCCTGTCTCAGTTGGATTAACACCGTTAGTAATCACATCGATTTTATTTTCAGGGATCCCCTTTTCAATAAGGTATTGTTTGTACCCATGCGTAACTACAACAATATGATCAGCTTGCTTAAAAAGAAACCATTCTAATTTCCGAGCCAGCGTTAATAATTTTTTATTATTAATTTGATTTAAAACTTCTGCAAAATCCACCCATAAATCTCGAACTTCAATCACGAATTTGGCACGTTTCAGTTTACTTAATACATAACCGGAAAGCCCAACAAAAAGTTGAGGGGTAGTAGCAAAGACGACGTCAGGTTTTTTAGCAAATAATCCGGCTATGATAGAGGTTGTCATAAATGAAAAGTAATTCAGCATTCTTCTGAGCTTGCTCTTTTTTGTATCTTGTACGACAAAAGTACGAATAACATTTAAACCAAGATGCTTGCTCGATTGAAATATTTTTTTGGAAGAAACATGATTAGGAAATGATGTAACTACTGTTACATCGCAGCCTTCTTCTACCAAGTTCATTGACATATCATAGGCGCGCGCCTGAGCTGCACCTATCTCGGGCGGGAAATGTTGAGATATATATAAAATCTTCATAATGAATCCTTTCCCTCTTAACCAGAATACGACATAAAAACACTTCTTTCATTATACTTCGTTATGATTCGAAAGAAAAGTTGATTGAGGAATGGATCAGAAGTGTAAACAAAAATTTACACTCAGTTCATAATTCCTATTGTTAAATTTGTTCCATCCACTATTGTCGCTAACAACAATAGCTATTTACGAGTAGAAGTGGACGACATACAAAAAGCCCGGTATTTTACCAGACTTTTTGAACAGTAGAAAATGTTTGAAGTAGCTCAAAGTATTGGGTGACGACTTGATTAATTGAATAGTGTTTTTGTACCTTTTGAATTCCCTTTTGAATTTGCTCATTTCGTTCCTTTTCATTATCAAGGAGACTATCCACAATAGACTCACACGCTACCAAATCGTGTAATTCATATGTTAGGCGCCCTAAATCCCCCAGATATATTTCAGGAATAGCTCCAACCCTCGGTGCTACTGCAGGGCATCCACAAGCCATCGCTTCAATCAAACTCATCCCAAACGATTCTCCTTTGGAAGTGCTCACTGTACAACCACCGCTTTTGGCCACCATTGCATACAGCTTTGGCATTTCACTATACTCCATCCGGTCTATCCAGTGAATACTGAGCTCTCGCTTGTTTGCTTCCTGAAAAAGGTGCTTAGTTGCTTTTGACGAAGCAGTCTCTCCACCGACAATCCAAAAAACGCAGTCATCTCTCTTCTGAGAAATTCGTGCTGCGAGGTCCAAAAAACCTTGCCAATTTTTATGATCATTGAGTTTTCCAACCCAACAAATGATCTTTTTATTTGTAATCGGTTCTACTTCTTTGGGGGAAAACAATGTCGTATCTAGACAGTTTGGAATGACATATGTTCGCTCTTCGGGTGCAGAATAATCTTCTATAATTCTGTTTTTACTATAATTCGAAGGCACAATATACCCCTGGAAATGGCGTTGATCCTCTTCTACTAAATAATTTAGCTTATAAGATATACCATGTACTTCTTGAATAATGGGGGTCTTGCAATGAACTTCTATTAAGTAGTCCGTTATTTCCTTCGTGTCAATTGCAATAATTAAATCGAAATCATGTTCTTTTATATACTGATAGATGGTCAATGGTTCTGTCATAACATGGATTTTCTCGTAATCTCCAAAGGCAGTCTGTCCCCCATGATCGGATAGAAAGATAAAGTGGGGATCACTAATCGATTTTAGAAACCCAAGTCTATTCGCAAGTTGTGTCGTCACTCCACCTAGTAATAAATAGCGATAAATATAGAGGATTTTCAACGAGCGTTCCTCCCCTCTAAGTGTAAGACAGCTTCCTCTAACAAGACACTGACTTTCTCTCCACTACCATAAGAAATAACTTCCTGATCTTCTAGTGGAGCACTCCATTCTTTAATATGAAATATAGGAATGCCTAAGCTTTCCATCTTTACAAGCGCGGAGGTTGACGCCGAATATCGAAATGGAAGGATGCCACCTGTCCATCTTCCGACTCTTTTCATTAAATCAACATCGTTTGCATACTCTCTGATCGTAAGTCTTTTCGAGTTGATAGGCTTTGAATCTGGTAGATTGTACCCTATTAACTCTATACCTAGACCTTTGTTTTCCACGAGCAAATCTTTGATTGCTTGATAATCAATGCAGTTTTTTCCAAGATCACCAACAAAACCGATTACAATACGAGAAGATTCATTAGTTAATGTGTTCACTACAGGATTTTCTTCCCTTAATTTAATGGGATGCATGCGTCCCATTGACACTAGAAAGTGACTTGGATCAAGACTATTCATCAGAAATAAGTGAGCATCACGATCTACTATCTTTTCTGGTAAATAGAAGATACTCCATTTCTTCCACTGCAATCGCCCCATTCTTTTGGCTATTTGGAGATCAGAATGAGTAATATACATTTCTGGCTCTTCAAATAAATGGAGGCTTCTCCAGAATTCAGAAGTTGAAATTTGTAAGAACCTCGATCCATCAAGGTGAATGGGATTTATCAATTCGTTTTCCTCTTCATAGACGTAAACGACATTTTTACCCCTATTCCTCAGTGTTTCCACTAACTGATGTGCAAGCTTAAGACTATTTTTTCTATATACTTCGGAATCCCAATAGACAATTGTCATTTTTCCTAACGTTGAAAAATGAGCTAATTGCTCTTCAGGTCTCATTTTGTTAAGTTTCACTATCGTTTCTTCCGGCTCTTGAAGAATGCGCTTTTTCTCATCACTCGTTAACTGGATTTGATCAATTCGCGCTTCGTGCTTTTTCTTGATAATAGGGAGCAGCATAAGAAGTTTATTCTTTTCTTCAAGCCTAACTACTTCCTCATTTCTTTTCGTTTCTAGCTCTTTTTGTAACAAGGCAGCACGCTTAGCTTTCTTTTTCACTATGACTTTTCTTATTTCTTCAAGAAAAGCTTTCCCTGCCTCCCCATAATCTGTAGGGGGATTTACAACATTTCGTCCAACCCAACTCACGTAGTGTTCATCAATGCGCATATCAATTTCTTCAAAGTTATGAAATAGTGTTTCCCACTCATCTCTTAATTCTCCTGCATGTTCTAATGCTTCAGTTACAATTATTTTCCCATTCGGTTTAAGTAATCTCTGGACTTCTTTATTCTGCGAAGACATAACTTCGATTAACGTGTCTTCCGTAATAATGGCATCGAAGTAATTCATAGGAAAAGGAATCTCGCTCTTCAAATCCCCCGACCAAAAGGTACTTACACAATCTTTACTTAGTGGATGAGTAAGAACTATCGAGTCTTCACTAGCGAAAATATTTACAACATCTAGCTGAGGATCTTGATTAATGATCGAGAGAATACCTGGTTTTTGACTAATGTGAAGTATATGTTGCCCTGAAGCTCTAGACCCACACCACCTTAGTCTGGAGCGTTGAGATTCAGGAATGGTAAATGACTCATTTTGTAAATGTGTTAATTGATTTTTCAACATACCATTCTCCTGATTCTACTGCCAAAGCAGCTGATTAATTGAATACCATTTATTTGAATTATATATGATTCCACATGATCAAAAAAGGATTAAATGGTAAATTTCGAATGTTTTACATCTTTCCTTTAAGCTACTGTTAAAAAATGAGGTGGCATTCTTTATTATGAAATCAATCGCATGAAGGGTTCTTGCTTCTATTTACAAATAAGCTTCCACTTATTTTATCGCTATTTTCTAAGTCGCTTTCATTTAGCGCATAAACACCAAGAACTATTAGTAAAAAAAGCCGTCGGCACAACCCGACAGCTTTTCATACAAACGTTTATCCCCAGAAATTACGGAGAATTTGATTTTTTTCATTCTCATCTTCAACTAATCCATCGATGTAGCGATTTTCAAATGATGTAGACATGTTATTCGAGTGAATAACTTGCACATAGTTTCTTGGCTCTAACAATTCATGTTTCAGGCTGTGCACCGATAAATGCCCTTTTACAGGGTGGCGCTTTCCTTCTAAATATTCAGCAACGTTATAAATAAGTGTATAAAAAGGTGGTGATTTGATTTTGGCAGTTGCTACTTTATCTGAATACTCGTCATAAAAATAGCCATACTGGTTGATAAGTGCCTCAGTACCTTCAACTGGCTGATGATCTTTTAGAAAATCAAAATAACCTTTGTGGTACATATCATCAGAATCAATGCGGGCGAAGTACACTTCATCATAGTCCTGAATTTCACGTTCTAATGTTTTGTTATAGGCATTCTTAGGCACGAATCTAATATTATCTGGAAGTGGATCGTGCTGTTTAAGAGCGTTCATCACATGCTCTTCTGAACGCTGATCATACTGAAGAATTGTAGTGAAATCCTGGTTCGTTTGGGCTTTAAGACTTTTGCATGTGTATTTCATGAAAATCTCCATACGATGGTCAATCCATTCTTTCGTTAAACGACTCTCATTCACATCTGTTAAAGCCCAGTTATTAAATGCGATTGGCACTAGAATTTTTCGTTTCATCATCTTCACTCTCCCAAATCCAATTCTATTTATTAGCTGCTACATTCTGAACAATCATTTCAGCCATTTGCTGTGCTCCATTCTCCTTCATAAGTGAAAGAGCACTTTTCCTCATATTTCGATTGTTCTCTTCATCAAGAGCTTCTTGAATCGCTTTTTCAAAATCAGTAGCGCCTGGATCTCTTAAGACGATTGCAGCCCCAGCGTCTCCAGCGATCATGGCTCTTGCCACCTGATCATCTGTTTTTGTATTCTCATTGGGAATTAAGATCGATGGCACTCCAAAATACATCACTTCGTGGAATGTATTATAGCCAGTAGCTGTAACGATGAGATCAAAAGCATTGAAGTAAATCGAATTCGGATAGTCTCTTAGTGTCAGAACACGATCCATTTTTAAATCCATTCGATTACCAATAATGGATTCCCCAATTACCACGAAAACATCATCTCTCTTTAGCAGTTCATTAAGAAGAATAGAAATCGTTGAATGAATGTCATTGATTTTACCTGCTCCAAGCTGAACATACACCATCTTCATACCTTCTGGGATATTCCATTGTCGACGAACACTCTCACGATCCTTTAGCTCTTCTCGATCAAGATATAACACTGGCTCACAGTACGTTTTCATTCCTTCTTTTCGCATACTGTTTTCCCCACCAGCTTCACCTGGAACATAAACCTCGTCGAATTCTGCTTCTTTCGATTCCACTAACTCTGCTTTACCTTCTTTATGCTGTCCTCGCTTCACCCAGATCTTTCTCAATCCGTCTTTTTTACGCATTGAGGCAACAAGACCCGCATAAGGAAACGCACCATCAAAAACAATCGTTTCTGGCTGGTGAATACTAATAACCGTTTCAAGATGATCACGTAGCATCGCATTCCACTGCTTTGCGCTCATTTCTTTAGGAAAGAGCATTTTGGAAGGTAAGTGGTAACCTAGAAACCCTTCTTGCAATATCAAGTGCATGGCTGAACTCGTCGTATGAAAAATAATTTTCTTAGATGGGTCAATACGCTTTACTCGTCTTGCAATAGCCAGTAATCTCGTGAGATGTCCAAGACCCGCCCCGTTAGTTGGTACAAAGAGAATGGCATTTCCATCATCGATCGGTTCAATCTCAAATGATCCAGAACCATTCTTAATTCGACCTAATTTACCATTTTTAGCGTCCCTGTAAATTTGAACAAGTCGCTTCGGAAGTCGAATGGCTCGACCGAATGACTTTGTTGATCCCATGACAGCATCACCAATTAAATATCTAGCCGACGCATTTGAATCCAAGTGGTTTACGATGTGCTGAGCACGGTTGTATTTCTTTGTGATCTGAGTAATCTGTTTTTCTTTCTTTTTTGAATCATTTTTAAGAACCTTAAGCTGTTCACTAAGCTTCTCGAATTTGAAACTGTTGCTGAATCATTTGATCAAGATTCTGATTTGCCACCGCTTTTGCAATCTCATCATTTTCTTGAATGTCACTCTTTTCTTGGACCACAGGATGACTTTGATTCAACTTTTGGAGTGCTTTCTCAAGTTTCAAAATCGCAGCTAGTAGGCCACTTGTAACCTCTTGCTTGATCCGTTCTTCAGGAAGTGCAGTCCGGGGTTCTCCCAGGAAAAAGAAATAACCATCTTCAAACCCCATAGAAGTTGCTATGAAAAATTGGTTTAAGCAAAGAACAACTTCTGAAATGTCCTCTGTAATTTCTTCATTCATTGGTAATTTGACTGCAATCGTACCATTGATGTCTTCGGAAACTAAACCATGTAACGTTCCAAGAAATGCTTCTTCAAAGAACCTTTTTGTAAAGCTTCCTTCTAAAAGCACCATGTCTGTTTGGTATGAGCTTAGCTCTTCTGAATGATAGAAATTCGCTTTTTGAATTATGATATTTTCCTGAAGCTCTCGTGGCAGTGATTGATATGACTCACTCTTTCGTTGCAGTTCCTCATCAAAACGAACAAGTTCCTTCACACGTTGATCAAGTCTCGCTAGTTCTAATGAAGCTTGTGTTTCCCCATTACCAGAAAGAATAAGAAGGGAATTTGCTTTTCTTCCGCTTGCGATCATTTTGTTGTTTAAGCAACCCTCATTAATAGAAACCTCGATATTTTCTGTATAAAATGGGCTAACATCAAATTTCATGTAGAATTCTCCTTTTACTTCAATTACTTAGGATTCACACTTGAGTTTTCTTCAACATTCGTCGGTAGATCAAAGTTCTGCTGTCCACCTAGTAGCGTCACTTTACCTTTCGAATCTTTGTAGTTCTTTGTTACATTCCGTGTGTCATAAATGAGCTTAGAACGATCAATGACATAATCATAATCTACTGTTGTGTGATCAGTCGCGATGACAACGAGATCAGCGTCATCAAGGTTCTGGTCGTTGAGCTCAACGGAATAAACAACTTCTTCTCCATTCTTAAAGCTTGAAACAAACGGATCATGATAATACACGTGTGCTCCCTTATCTTCAAGAAGGCGATAAATTTCAAGTGCTGGAGATTCACGTAGGTCATCGATGTTTTTCTTATATGCCATACCTAAAATAAAGATTTTAGATCCTTTAATGGACTTCTCATTATCATTTAAAATATCTGCAGCTTGATTAAGCGCATAGCGTGGCATGTTTCCATTCACATCACTTGCAAGTTCAATGAAACGGTTATAGAAATTAAACATCTTTGCTTTCCACGAAAGATAAGCTGGATCAAGCGGAATACAGTGTCCACCAATTCCTGGACCAGGATAGAAAGGCATATAGCCAAATGGCTTCGTAGCTGCTGCATCAATAACTTCCCAAGCATTGATTCCCATTCGATCACACATCATCGTTAGCTCGTTCACAAGACCGATATTAACGCTACGGAAAGTGTTTTCAAGAAGCTTAACCATTTCAGCAACGCTTGTTGAACTAACAGGAACGATGTTTTCAAGGAACGAGCTATAAAGAGAGACTCCGAGTTCAAGACATGGCTTTGTTGCACCACCGAGCACTTTAGGTGTGTTTTTTGTATTAAACTGCTGGTTACCTGGATCGACACGCTCAGGTGAGAAACAAAGGAAGAAATCTTCACCCGCACGGAAAGAAGTCTTTTCTTCAATGACAGCTTTAATCAATTCATCTGTTGTTCCTGGATAAGTTGTACTTTCAAGAACAACTAGCGTTCCTTCTGTCATAAACTCAACCAATTTTTCAACAACGGCATTGATGTAAGAAACGTCTGGCTCTTTTGTTTTAGCAAGAGGTGTTGGGACACAAATACTAACA
Source organism: Anaerobacillus sp. QJM3NY_17 (assembly GCF_056173665.1). Classification (NCBI taxonomy): domain Bacteria; kingdom Bacillati; phylum Bacillota; class Bacilli; order Caryophanales; family Bacillaceae; genus Anaerobacillus; species Anaerobacillus sp. QJM3NY_17. The sequence goes on from NZ_CM149685.1 coordinate 3,654,391, forward strand.
GCATCCAATTTAGAGATAACTGAAAAATCATCTCCAGGGAAGAAGTTCTTACCAATAATGGCCTCTACTTGGTTATCAGAAATGTCCATTACATAACTCTTCCCGTTATTTAGAATGTCCATTTTTTCTTTAGATACATCGATTCCATATACTTCAAAACCCTTTTGTGCCATTTCAACCGCAAGGGGAAGTCCTACATAGCCAAGTCCAATAACTCCTACACGTGCATTACCTGTTTCAAACTTCGTTAACAATGCTTCCTTCATCTCATTCATCCTTTATAAATGTAATAAATTCGTGTTGATTTGGGATTCCCCTACTTTTTCATAACGGAAGCCAGCACTCTCTGCCTGCTCCTTATTTATTAAATTCTTCGTATCATAAAGCAACGTATGACGCATCAAAGGAGCTAGAGATTTAAGGTCTAACGCCTTATATTCATTATGATCTGTTAAAATAATGAGACAATCTGAATGGCGTACAGTTTCTTCTACTGTATCAAATTGGTTTTTAATCCGCTTATCGACTACGTATGGATCATGAACTGCACACTCAATTTCCATATCTTCGAGTTCCTGCAATATAGTCAGTGATGGACTTTCACGCGCATCACCAATATTTCCTTTATAAGCAAGTCCAAGTAAAGATACTTTTGGGTTTGCAACTCCTTCAGTTCGCTCCTTAATTTGGTTGGCGATCCTTTTCGGGACATCATCATTGATTGCTCGCGCTGTTTGAATCAACTTAGCATCTCCTGGGCTTGCTTCAACTAGAAACCAGGGGTCAACTGCGATGCAGTGCCCTCCAACACCTGGGCCAGGTGAGTGTACGTTAACCCTTGGATGGCAGTTAGCCAACTCGACAGCTTTCCAAATATCGCATCCCACCTGTTCTGCAATACGCGCCAATTCGTTAGCTAACGCAATATTCACATCCCGATACGTATTCTCCATTAATTTTACCATTTCTGCAGTAGTTGCATCAGTCTGGTGAATCATTCCTTTTACAAAGATTTTGTAAATTCTCTCTGTCATTATACTCGAGTCAGCATTCACGCCGCCTACTATTCGATTATTATGAACAAGTTCATCCAGTAATTTACCCGGCAATACCCGCTCTGGAGAATAAGCAACATACAAATCTTTTCCGACTTTTAAGCCCGATGACTCTAGAATAGGTGACAGCACCTTCAGCGTCGTGCCAGGAGGGCTTGTTGATTCAAGAATGACCAGGTTCCCTTCCTTTAGTAAAGGCTGAATCATTTTAGCCGCCGATCGCACATAATTTAAGTTCGCCGTTTTATCAGGATTAACTGGCGTTGGTACAGCAATAATAAAACCATCTGCTGACACCGGTTCTGTTCCAAAAGTTAAATGACCTGAATCAATTGCTTCAACCAGCATCTCACCTAGACCAGGCTCTTCAATGTGAAGCGTCTTATTTTTTAACGTTTCGATCACGTGCTCATTAATATCCACGCCATGCACTTGAACGCCGTGCCTTGCAAACATGACAGCAGTCGGTAACCCGATGTATCCAAGGCCCATTACGACAAGTTTCATAATTACAACTCCTCACTCACAGTAACTTCAGAAATTAAGATCTACGAATTCTCCTTACTTACTTGGAAAATAATTCACCATACATTTGAATTAACTTTCGGGATTCATTCGGCCAATTCAATACTTTACTCGCTTCATTACATTTTTGTACGTAATAATCGCTTCTTTGCTGAATAGCTTCAATACCTTTTACAATGGCTAGTTCATCTTCTGCAACAGGTAAACCAAAGTCATATTCTTCTAATAAATAGGCTTTCCCTGGATGGTTAGAAGATACTACTGGAAGCCCCATTAACATATATTCGAATATTTTATTCGGTGTAGAATAATAGTTATTTTCGCTTACATTTTCGTACATCACGAGTCCAATGTCTGCTTCCTTTGTTAGTGAAAGTATTTCTGAAGGCGGTACTTTAGGATGAAAATGCACTCTTGAGGTGAGCTTCTGTTCGTCCACTAAACGCTCAAGTGCTCCCTTTATATCGCCATCGCCAAGCAAAACAAGGTGATACGGATCAGGCAAATGATTCATGGCTCTGACACAAAGCTCAATTCCGCGATTTTTCGAGAACCCTCCTTGATATAGAAGAATGATCTTATCAGTAGGTATCCCAAAAAGATGATGAAAATAATGATCATTTTTACGCTCTTGTTCCAAACGAAGGAGCGGTATATTCTGCAAATAAATTGAGGGTGGTAGTTCGCCATAGCGTTTATTGAATTTATCGATCAAAAACGGATTTACGGTAATAAAACGATCAACATGTTTCATTAACTTGCCTTCCAAATAATAACCAAAACGTCGATCAAGCGGATTGCGACCGGTCATTTCATTAAAAAGTTCATGGGAGTCGTAAATCAACTTGCTATGAAAATGTTCTGCTAAACGCTTACCGGTATCGAGCGTATTTAAATCGTGACAGTGAATCGCATGAATGGTTTCAGAAGCCATCGTTCCCTTTACTTTTTTGTAAAACTCGTAGCTGGCATATTGATCCTTCGCCAGCTTCACGGCTGGATTTCTAACCATTTTCGCTACAACAGATGGTTTTCGCGACGGTCCAGTAGCCATTCCCTTCTTTGCCTGTTTTGTTGAAATGGCTAGCTTATTAATCTTGATCAATTCATGCAAAAAAGGCGGATCAGTATCAAATTCATTTAAACAGCAAATGGTTACCTGATAGCCACTTTCGGCAAGCGCAATGGCTTCACGTTGAACCCGTGCATCGTAATCAATGTCTTTAAAAAGAACCATTAAGATGTGCTTCATTTTTTCTTAGCCTTCATAAATTCATCATACTGCTCGACAATTTCTTTCGTATCTCCAACCGCTTTTTGCTCACCGCGGTGAATCCAGACAACCCGATCACAGATCTGCTTCACAAGACCTGATGAATGCGTAACGAGAATAACGGTCCGATCCTGTTGGATTTTCTCTAATATGGCATCTTTACATTTTTTCTGGAACGCAGAGTCCCCTACCCCGAGAACTTCATCAATCAATAGAATTTCTGGGTCAAGCATAATAGCAGTAGAGAACGCAAGTCTTGCTCTCATACCGGATGAATACGTTCTTACCGGTTTATAAATAAAGTCGTCTAGCTCGGAAAATTCAATAATCGCTTCAAGGTTATCATCGATTTTCTTTTTGCGATTTCCTAACAGAAGGGCATTTAGGTAAATATTCTCGATTCCGGATAACTCAGGTTGAAACCCTGCACCAAGAGAGAGTAGCATCGGCCGCTTCCCTTCAACATGATAAGCTCCCTGATCTGGTTCAATTAAGCCACTCATGAGCTTTAAAAGGGTACTCTTTCCTGAGCCATTTCGACCAATAATACCAAGAACTTCACCTTTCTTTACAGTGAAATCTAGACCCTTTAATGCCCAAAACTGCTTTTTTTCTTTGCTAAGCAATTGTTTCAATGGATTATCTGAATGCTCAGGATAAGAAACCCAAATATCTTTAAGTTCAATAATGTCCTTTTTCAATTAAATCACCTTGGCATATTGTTTGTCGTATTTGTTCAAAATGCGTAGTCCAATAAACAATAGGACTAGTGAAATCGCTAATATGATGAAGAGATTACCCCACAGTGGCTGGCCTTTATAAAGTAAGATACTTCTATAGGAAACTAGAAAATCTGTAAAAGGATTTAAGTAAAGAAGACCTCTTATATTTTCAGGCACCGATTCCATTCGAAAGAGTACTGGAGATAGATAAAGCAATGTGCGCGAAATGTATTGCATCATGTTCTTAATATCCTTTAAGTACACGCCAATATGAGCCATAATAATCATGATTGGTAGCAATAAAAGAAGGTTCAATACGATTAATATAAAGAAATTCAATGCGTTAACTGTCAACTCCACTCCACTAAAGTAGAGGAACAAAACCATAATGACAGAGCTCACAAGAAACTTAAATGTGTTAACACCAAGTCTCACTAGAATAAAGGTTAGCTTCGGCACATAGACCTGCTGCAAAATTCTCGCTTTTGAAGAAATCGCTGTAGTCGCATCTACCATACAAGCGGTTGCCCATTTAAGCGGGATTAAACCTGTAAAAAGATAAACAGCGTAATCGTCTCCACCTCGATCTAACACAATCCCTACGAGAAAATAATAAATCGCCATATACAGAATCGGATCGACAATCCACCATAATGTTCCAAGATATGTTCTAGCTGTATTCGATTTCAGCTCGGATACGGTTAGGTGATAAAGCAGATCTTTGTTGTTTCGCCAATCATTAAGTAATTTTTTAATCATTCGCTTGTTAACTCCTAATCTAACTGCATTTATATTTCCAAACGTCATATTATATTTTATATAATTCCGCTCCTGTCGTCTACCAATATCAGAAGCGTGGCATCCTAGGTAATAACCCTTGCTATATCGACTTTTCTCTACACTTTTTCGCTCATCTCCCCCTTTATTCAACCGTAATTTACAAAATCTTAACGTTTCTCAAAAAGTAGAAACGATTAACTTATTCTTTCATAATTCAACCTGAATTGCCATCTTTTGTCGAATAACTTTTGGAGTTCTCCCTCAATAAAAAAGCAGCCCAGTCGGCTGCTTTTTATTGTCTTATTCGATTTTGGTTAATTCCGCTATTTCTCTTTCAGCGTTTTCTTCTGTTGTTTCATATACTTGCTTAATCATTCCCACACTTTTTGCATAGAAAATCGTCATGATCATTTGATCTTGCCTTTTAGTAACTTGAATTACGTCATGAAAGCTGCCATAAGGAACTTCAACTTTATCCACCGTTGTTATTTCTATTCCATCTTGTTTTTCGGAACGATCGAACAGCGTCTCTACTTCTTCTAATGACTCGTATCCATTTAGTACACTTTCCTTACTACTTGATTGACTTTCTTCTACGATGGAAGCTCGATCTTTCGTCCATTGAACTACCTGAGTCGTTTCCATGTCACCAAGGGTAATAACTCTTTGAATATATTCTTCATTTTGATCAACAATGTATTCTGTAAAGAGCTGTTTCCCTTGTGACTTGAACGTTTTTGTTACACCTGTTTCAGGTCGATACATCATAAAATTCATTTCGCTACTTTCGCTCGTTTCTCCGCTGACCTTACTCGTTTCACTTGAGCCATTTTTCAATGACGCTGTCCCACACCCAGTCGTAAGAAGTATCATTAGAAGTAAACTTATTCCTATTTTTTTCATATCGGCCTCCATACTTAAAATAACTATAAAAGTCCTTAATTAGTACAATCGATTAGCCACCTGGTTTTTAGGCTTATCCTGAACTTTTCCACCTACAGTGAACAGTGATGTTACCCGATTCTTCATTCCAAATTCAAATAGAGCATCTTGAACAGATGAATTCAATTCATCGTGTACAAGTATTAGCGGCGAACCTTTTTGTGAAGCAATCGCGGAAGAAACCAGGGCATCCGGGAAGTCCTGACCTATTGAAAGGAGCACGGTGTCTGATGCCATTTCATCACTGAATTCATTTAAAATAGCAGAAAGCGTTTCATATCTTGTTTCGCCAGCCAAACGCTTCACAGTAGTGCCATTCAAGTTTCTCAACTGTTCTTCTAGATTTGAAGAAATTGCAGCTTCGCCACCAAGGATAGCTGTTCTCTTTCCTTTTACATACGAGAGAGCTTCCGCTGTTATTTTTTTCTTATCAGTTAGAATAATCGCCCAATCGGTTGATGAAGCGATTGGTGCGCTTGCCAGCGCATCTGCATAGCTCAAGCCATTCGCTACAAACACACCCTCAACATGATCAAGTTTCTCATTAATCATAGAGTTTGTTTCATACCGATCGATTCCACCAATTCGTTCTACTGATACCCCTAATTGTTTCACTTGCGTTTCAACCTTATCTGAAATCGCATTTTCTCCACCAACCAAAAGGGCTTTATTAGCATCCAATCGATTGATTTCTTTTTCGGAAAAGGGGTCAAGTGAAGAGCCTCTAGTTAACAGGATAGGCGCGTTTCCTAGTTGGGCAGCAAGAGGGCCAACAGAAAGGGCATCTGCATAACCTAATCCATTCGTAAGGACAACTGTCTTTTCTTCTTTACTACTTTTAAATCCATTAGGATAAATTTCTTTTGATATTTTTACAGCTGTTTCAAATCGGTCGCTTCCAAAGAGGGCTTTACTATTAAGAGTCTTTGTAACATTTTCTCCGGAAATGTTCGTCCAAAGAATATCAGAAGACGATCGATTGATCACTTTTACATTTTTCATTACTTTAGCCGCTGCAATGGCCTGACCCTTTTCATAATAATTACCGTGACTTGAGCCATCGTTGCTCTGGATTTGATAAGGGCGCGTTAAATAATTCGACCACTCGACCGTGCCTTGCTTCTTATCAATCACTTTCGTATTTTTTCGCTCTTTTGCATAAATAATGGCATCCGAAAGCTCAGTAAAAGACTCAGCTTCGGCTTTTCCTTTACTAAACACCTCATAGTTTACTTTAGTAGAATCATAGATCGTTTCCTGCTTATCTTTATCAAATACCGTGACATTCTTAAGCGTCTTAGCGAAGGTTATCGCATCATCTCGTGAAGTGAATTGCTTAATTTCATTTCCGCTACTGTCTTTCACTTCAAACACTTTAAAGAATTTAATTGCAGCCTGAGCAAGCGCATCAGCTGCATCATTTTGGAAACGGGTTGTTTTGATCAGATTTTCTTCTGAAGGATTCGACATATAGCCAAGTTCTACGAGCACAGACGGCATCTGTGCATTTCGAATAACAAAGAAAGCCTGATCATTTTGGATACCCTTATCGAGCAACCCGGTTTTACTCAGCACTTGCGGGTGAACGATACTCGCTAACCTGCGACTTTCGGATTCAAAGTTAACTTGAATGGGATCTGGTGGGTATTCCTCATCCCATGCTGCCGCTTTACTATAATAGTAGGTTTCATATCCTTTTACGAGCGTGCTAAAAGGGTAGGCATTGTGATGAATGGAGATAAAAAGTGAATTGTCATTATTCCCCTTTACGTAATTGTTTGCGATTTTCGTTCTTTCAATCAAATCTTCCTTTGAATCTTGCGCAAAATCTCGATCCGTTTGTCTTGTCATAAATACCTTGATATCGGTTCCTTGCAATTTTTCTTTTAGTTTTAAACCGATTTCAAGTGTCCCAACTTTTTCATAAAAGCCTGTTTGGTCCCCAGAATAACCAGACGTACCTGTAAAACGTCCCCCATGTCCAGGATCAATAACTATGTATTTTTCTGCTGCAGCAAATGACGGACTGAAAAAAAACACGATCAACAAAAGAAAAAAATGAACAATTAACCTTTTCTTCATATCCCACTCTCCTATCATGGTAATCTATTACATTTTATTATAGTATGACTGGAACTTCTATGCTCCTTGACAAATTATTCTAAAATGTGTGATTTGGACGATATAACATTAGCATCAAAAAAGCCTTTCTGCACTCTAAGCAGAAAGGCTTTTCATCATTTATTCAACAAATGGGGCGGGCTTCGTTTCAGATACTCCATAATAATATAAAATCGCTTCAACGATTCGCTTAGATGCTTCACCGTCTCCATAAGGATTAGATGCTTGAGACATTTTGTAATACTCTTCCTTACTTGTGAGAAGAGTTGATGCCGTGGAATAGATCGTCTCTTCATCCGTTCCAACAAGTTTTAGTGTACCCGCTGATACGCCTTCAGGTCTTTCCGTATTTTCTCTTAATACAAGAACAGGTGAACCAAGAGATGGAGCTTCTTCTTGCACACCACCCGAATCCGTTAAGATCAACGTAGCTCTTGATGCAAAATTATGAAAATCAATCACATCAAGAGGTTCAGTTAAATGAACACGTGACTGTCCACCTAGCACTTCATCCGCTAACTGTCTAATAGCTGGATTTAAATGAACAGGGAATACCACATGCACATCATCATATTCATTTATAATGCGGCGAACTGCTTGAAAAATATTCCTCATTGGTTCTCCATGATTTTCACGTCGGTGTGAAGTAAGCAGGATCATTCTCTTGCCATCAATTTGTTCTAAAAGTGGATGAGAATAATCCTCTTTCACAGTATGCTTCAAAGCGTCAATTGCTGTATTTCCAGTAATATAAATACGTTCTGTTACTTTTCCTTCATTATATAAATTATCAAATGCTCGCATCGTCGGTGCAAAATGCAAGTCAGCAAGTACACCGGTCATCATACGATTCATTTCTTCTGGATATGGCGACATCTTATTAAAAGACCTTAGACCAGCTTCCACGTGACCGACAGCTACTTGATTGTAAAAAGCAGCTAGGCTTGCAGCAAACGTCGTCGTGGTATCACCATGAACAAGTACGAGATCGGGCTTTTCTTCCTTCATGATTGAATCTAGACCATTTAAGGCTCTCGTTGTAATATCAGCAAGCGTCTGTTTGCTTTTCATGATATTGAGATCATAATCTGGCTCTATCTCAAAGATAGATAAAACTTGATCAAGCATTTCTCGATGTTGCGCTGTTACAGCAACAAGTGGCGTAATAAATTGTGGATGCTTTTTTAATTCGTTCACTAGCGGCGCCATTTTTATCGCTTCAGGTCTTGTCCCAAATACACTCATTACTTTAACAGGTGCCATGTTGACTCTCCTTTTGGTCGAATGATGGTGCATGTTCAGTACCATCTTATTAAAACACACATAAAAAAGCAAAAGCCTTCCTATTCATAAGGAAGGCTACCTATTTAGTGACCACTGAAATAATCCACGATAAATTCTCCCCAAACTTCAAAGCCTTTATCATTTGGCCTTGAGTCTACTAAATAGTCTTCTATTTCTGTACTATCAACAGCTGGCCAGACTGACCAGTGATCTAAATAAATGAGGTCATTCGCTTCAGCATAATTTCCTAACGCATTGATTTGAATATTATAATAGCCGGGGTCCGCAATTGGGTTAGAGGGCATTAGCATAATGCTCACACCAGGTAACGACTCGTTTAACTCTGACATAACAGTCGAAAGATTCTGGTGCCCTTCATCAATAATAACCTTCCCATTGTCATTTAACGTAAAGGCTTCTAATACAACAATATCTGGATTTTCGTCGATAACATCATCATATAACTCATCCTGAACAATCGTCTTTGTTGTGGCTTCTTCAAAGGTGAACGCCTTCACAGTAAAAGCCCCTTTCCAAAACGACTCTTCCAAACCTTTTTCAACGCTTTGCTTGAGTCCATTTTTCTTTATTCCAATCGATTCAGACCCAACAATAGCGACTGAAATCGGATCAATAGAAGACATCATTTTTTCCTGTACCTGCTCTGGAAAATTGGAAACAAGTTTTTCTAAATCCTTATCACTTACCGGCTTTTCATTAAGTTCACTATTTCGAGTATCTAAATTCGAGTTTGAATCGACTTCTGCACTAACACTCTCACCTGTTTGAGCAATCTTATCGTCCCAATGAAATTTTCCTGATATTACAAGTGCTAGACACCCAATAATCGCAATCAATAATACTACATTCTTCATACATTCCCCCCTGAAATCTGTCGAATAATGGTATCTATTAATATTATTGTAATAAAGGGAAAATGATTGCAAGTATAAATTAAAAAAGCCGCTCTTTTTTAGGAGAGCGGCTTTTTGGGATAATTACTTATTTAACCATTTGTTTAGTTGATTCTTCACATCTTTGTTCACGGCATTTTCTCCACCAAGAACTTTAGCTCCAGATACATCCGTTGTTGTAAAGTACTTAACAAGATAAGATTCAATCTCTTTCGGGATTTCATCACTCTTCACAAGGAACATACTACCTTGATCTTTCACAACAAGTGGTGCAGCTGCAAGTGCATCCGGGAAGTTCATTCCATTAGCAACAAACAGTTGATCTGTATTTGTACCTAGTTCTTTATGAATTTCAACAAGCGTACCAAAACGGTTTGCTCCGGCAAGGCGTTTTGTCGTAAGCGATAGTTCATCAGTCATATCAACTACCTCATCTGAGATTACCGCGTCTCCACCAAGAACATATACTTGCTTACCTTTCATTAGCTTTTTCGCATCTTCAGTAATCGTTTTTCCATCAGTCAGTACAATTGGCATATCGTTAGCACCAGCAATGGAAGCTGCACTTAGGGCGTCTGCGAAGTTTTTACCAGTAGCAAGGAAGACCGCTTTACTAGTTGAACCTTTTTCAGCAAGCTTATTAATAATTTGAACGTTCGTATCATAACGAGTGTCTCCGCTAAGGCGCTCGATATCAGCTGTACTTACGCCTATGTTTGCAAGCTGCGTGTTTACTTTCTTCGAGATTGCATTTTCGCCACCAAGAATCATCACATTTTTAGCTTTTAGGCGAGAAATTTCGTTTAGAACTTCATCTGAAAGCATACCATCTTTATTAGCAAGTAAAATTGGTGCATCGTAAGCACTTGCTAATGGTCCAGCAGATAGTGCATCCGGGAAATTAAATCCAGTTGCGATGAATACTGTATCAGCAGTAGTTCCTTCTGGGTACATTTGCTTTGATACTTCAATAGCCGTTTCAAAGCGATTGTCCCCTGCTACCACTTCTACCATATCGCCATCTGTTTCAACAGGCACGATTGAAAGAACTTCACCAGTCGCTTTATCTTTCAAGAATACTCCAGCTGTATATTTACCACTATTTTCTGGTGTCGTAATTTTCACATCCGTCGTTGCTTTCTTACCTACCCCTAAATCAAAGCTAGACTTACCAGTAACTTCAATCTTACCGGCACCTTTTTCACCAGCTTCAAGCACCTTCGCTTCTGTAACAGAGAGGTCGAAATCTGTAGTATCTCCAACCGTTGAATAACCTTCTACACGGATTGTATATTCACCATCTGGAAGATTTTTAACAGAGAACGATTCTTCAGAATCTCCGTCTGCATCAATTGCAATATAATCCCCAATCGTTTTACCATCTTTTGAACGATAAAGGTAAAGATCAAGATCATCGCCCGCATCACTCGTATTGCCGATTGCTACATCGAGAGAAATATTATTCTTCAAGGTCATTGTCTTATCATAGACGCCGCCCTCACCTTTGACTGTTTCACGGCTTTTCATTGTTTCAGGCTTACTAAATGCGCCGCCTACTACTTCTACTGAGCGTTTCGTAGATAAGTAGTTTTCAAATGTGACAGATTTAGATACTTCACTTCCCGGCATAGCGCTACCAAGCGCAATTCTTCCTGGGCTAGATACAATATCCTGAACGAATGCTTCTAGTTTAAATTTGTTCATATCAAGGTCGTCTTTTGGAGCTGCAGTACCATAGACCGCTACTTCCCAAACACCAGACTTAGGACTTTTCGCAACATAGTCTTCTACGCCAATACCATCATAACCAGCATACCCCTGGAATGCGTTAACCTGATCGCCATCAGGATTCATAACAAGCATGCGAACACGTCCCTGGAATTCATCGTTTTCTTTAAGAGCTTCCAAGGCAAATCGCACTTCTTGTGCGCCTTCTTCAACGTTAAAGAAATAACTCTTCGTCTTCGAAGACTGCACTTCATCTTCATGTGTTAAACGGAAACGATCTTCAGAAGTAAAGTCTTCTCCAAGTATGATGGTTTGGAAAGAACGTGCTTCTGCATAAGCGGTATCTGGATCATCGATCAAAAGTGTGCCTGCATTAACACCAATATTCATCTTGCTCTTATCATAATTCACAGTCATTTCCTTAAATTCACCTGGTGCAAGTTTGATGCTTTTCACAGAAGGAGTAAACCAATCAGAGTTTGATGAAATATTAAGGTTTTTCGTCTCATCTGTTGGGTTTTCTACCGTTACTTTAACTTCTTCAGGTACTTCTTTGTTTCGAACATAAAGTCCTGGTCCACCAGAAACTTTCTCACCGTGGTAAACCGTTACATTGACTTCTTTTACTTCATTAATAAAATGCTTGCGAATGTATTCATAGGCTGCGGGTACATCAATTAGACCAGCACCTTCTTGAACACGCGTGTAGCCGTCCACATGAACAGCTGTTTGAATAAGTGCTTCACGAGCAAGCTCGTAATCGAACGGAATGCGATCTTTAAGGGCAGCTTGCTTTAGTGTTGCTACCGCTCCAGCTACATATGGAGAAGACATACTTGTTCCTTGAAGAACTTCGTAATTACCTAAATGCTCTGGGAAAGAAGCATAAGCAGATCCTGGTGCTACGAAGTCTGGTTTTTGTTGACCGTCTTCAGTTGGACCGTTTGCTGAGAAGTACCATAGACCTTCACCTTGTACTGGAGATCCATCTGCATTTTTCCCATATGGGTAGTATCCATACTCAGTTGCCCACATCTTACTGTTAATGTATGCTCCAATCGAAAGAGCTTTCACTCCATCACCAGGAGCACCTACAGAATCCACGCCGGGTCCATCATTACCAGCAGAAGTGACATAAATCGTATCGAATAGCTCGCCCATATCTTCAATGATTTTCGCATAAGCACCGGATCCATCATTAAGGTCTGGTGAGGAGCCAAGACTCATGTTTACGACATCTGTACCAAATCCACCTAACTCTTCAGGTACAGCAGCAAGATACATTGCATTCGCAATACTCCAGCCGTAAGTTCTGCCGGCGGAGTCAAATACTTTTAGACCGTATAGATCTGCCCCAGGTGCTACACCTTCAGCTGCTACAGCGCCAGTTTCATTTTCTCGGTCTGGCCCATTTGCAGCCGTAATACCAGATACGTGTGTACCATGACCGTCACCATCAAAGAAAATTGTCGCAACTGGGAATGGATACAATGTTGAATCCGGGAATTGATGACCTTGATAAGTAGGACTAGGACTTGCAATTCTAAAGTTAGCACCAGCTACTTTGTCTTCGGGGTTAAGGTCCATGTTATCAACATCGCCCTCGCCATATGCTTTTTCGTCAGTGAAATCTTTGTCCTGATCGATATCGATATAGACTTTGTCATCTACGAGAAGAACATCGAAATTAGCATCTCCTGTTCCATCTCCATTTAAGTCTCTATACAACGGCTTGCCTTTTCCATCTACATCATAAGATGCTGGATTCAACGTACCGAAATAATATGTATCGTCTTCCGCATCAATACCTTCTGTTTTATATGTGTCTTCTTCTACAGTAATAGAGTCGCCTTCAGCTGCTTCCTGCTGAAACCACACGTCTCCTTCTCCTACTGTATCTACGACGCCTTTAATTTTAGAAGAAATAATTTCGCCTTTTTCATTATATTGAGTAAAGGCTTCGTGGCCTGGATCGACACCAGTGTCAATAATCCCTACTTTCACTCCTGATCCATCGTACTTGTCGTGGAATTCATCAACACCGGTTGCTGAGTGAGTTTCTTCGGTTGCAGGTTTAACAACATCTTCAGGGTTTTTCACTTTCGGTTTAAGATCAGTATCTTCTTTCGGACCTTCATCCAGCACGATTTCATTGTTCGCCCCGAGCATACCAACAGAGTCTAAACGATATACCTGTAGAACTTTATTTGTTGGAACTTCAGCAAGATACAAATAGTTGTTTGTATTCTTCTTTACTTTCACTCCAAGTTTTTCAAGCTCTTTTGTAAGATCAGCCCCACCGTGTTCGTTTGCAACAATAATTAATTCCTGTTTTGATTGTTCACTTGCAGCAAGTGAGGCAATCTCCTGTGTGACAGGAAGCTTAAATTTCTTCGTTTCTGTTAAAGCAGCCTCAGCTTTTTCTGGATTATACGTCATTCCCGCGAATGAAGAAGCAACAAGAGAAGCGCCCGCAACAATAGTCAGGACTTTTTTCTTAAACGTCATTTAATTAAATCCCCCTTAGTAATTTGTGAAGTTCCTGCAATCGATCCTCCTTATGAGTGGAATTATTATAATAATTCACTATTTTCAGTTTAATTATAAAGAGATTAAGAGTCAATCTTTAACTGTTAAAATTGTGAAATTTTTTGATAATTTGTAGATATTTTAGGACTTTTGTCCATAAAAGCTTAATAATGACGTAGTGAATAAATCCTCTCAAACGCTCAGTTAACTAGATAACAATCGAGTAGGAGGGGGTGACTAACCCCCGACCTCTCACACCACCGTACGTACGGGTCCGTATACGGCGGTTTCATGAAAATCTAACGTTCTTCTAACGACTTCAATCCTAACTTGCGCCAATAGTCGTCATTTAGGGGTCGATGGAGGATTGGGCTACTGGCAACTCGCCAGTAGCCTTTTCTTGTGTTTGCCCATTCAAAAGCTTTCGCTTTTCTTACACCTAAAGAAAGAAGATGTTTTCTCCTTGTCTTTGGGGTTTTCCATTCTTTCCATCGAATCATCCGTAATCTTCTTCTCAACCATGCCATTAATTCTCTGAAGATTGAAGGTGTCTCAGCGAGCTGAAAATAGTTACGCCACCCCACGATGAATCGGTTGAGCTTCCTGATTCGTTCTTCTATTGCTATACTCCACTTTCGTGACGTTAGGCGTCGGAATTCCTGTTTCGCACGGTGAATCGCCTGCTTTGCGACCCTGATCTTCGCTCTTCGGTGTGGGGTGAAACTAAAACCTAGAAACGTTCGTTTCCACGGTCGGTCAATCGCACTCTTTTCTTTATTAACCTTCAGTTTTAATGTCTTCTCGATGAACTGGCTGATATTTCTAAGAGTGCGCTCGGCTGCCCTTTTTGAGCCTACGTAAATCTGACAATCGTCAGCGTATCGGACGAACCGAATGCCTCTCGACTCTAGCTCTTTATCCAATTCATCTAACACGATATTTGAGAGAAGGGGACTTAAAGGACTACCTTGTGGTGTTCCTGTTTGGTTCGTCTGTGTTAAGCCGTTCTCCATAACTCCAGCTTGTAGGTATCTCCGAATGATTCGAAGGACACGACTGTCCTTGACACGATAACTTAATGTACGCATGAGTCGGTCGTGGTGAACGCGATCAAAGAATTTCTCCAAATCGATATCCACCACCCACCGAAATCCGTCATTGATATATTCTTGCGCTTTTCGAACCGCGTCGTGCGCTCGTTTTCCTGGTCGGAATCCAAAGCTTGAGTTGGAAAACGACGGATCGTAGATCCGTTGAAGATAAAGGTTGATAGCTTGTTGGATCAAGCGATCCATGGCGGTTGGAATTCCTAGCTTCCGTTTGCCTCCGTTTGGTTTCGGGATTTCGACACGACGGACGGGTGACGGTTGATAGGTTCCATCCAGGAGTTGGGGTTCGATGTCGTTCCAGGACTCCGAGATCTGGGATTTCAGTTCGGACGTGGGAATGTGATCGACCCCGTGACTTCCTTTGTTTCGCACCACTCGTCGATAGGCTCCATTTAAATTGTTTCGATGAAGTATCTTTTCCAACATGCTTTCTTCCTCCACGTGACAGGTTTCGTTCCTTGTGTGACATCGATTCTCCACGCTCCGTATGCCCTCCGAGACTTCACTCTTCCCTCATAAGTTGAGCTGATATGTTCTGTGTCATCGAATGATGCGTACATCGGAGAAACCTGTTCTCTTTTCATGATTCGGTCCTTCCCGTCCCAACTCGAGTTTGGGGTGGTACTACGACCTCGGCTGACTTCTGATGACTCAGTGGCTTCTTGAAAGTCAGTTACCGCAAGTGTGCGGCTCGTCATCAGATCTCCCCGGGTAAGTGCACAAACTTCCTCTCCATATACCCGCCTTATTTACTACCATTCCCTTTGGTTGTATGGATTTTAATGTGTTTAGCCATTTCGTCCAAGAATGATAGCCTTCTATAAGGTTCGTGTTCCTCAGGTCGGAGATTTGCCTCCAGCTTCCTTCAGATTCCAAGTCGCCCTGGACACCCTTGCCTTTGGCTAACGGTTACTACAACCTTCACCGTTCGGGACTTGAACCCTAAAGCGTGTGCACATGCCGGGCACACTAAAAAGAAGCGTCAGTATTTTCACTGACGCTTCTTTTTTATTGAACAAGCATTTGATCAATATCCCAAGCTTTTGTTTGATTTATGGCTGCTGGACCACCTAGAATCCGATATTGATTTATTCCTTGATTATTCAAATAGAGAATGGACTTCTCTAAAGCATTATTCTCTCTAGTAGGGTGAACCAAAATAATAGAATGACCTGATAACGATGCAGCCGCCCCACCAGTTAAAGCATCTGGAAACTTAAGACCAGTAGCAAAGTAGACTCCCTCACTATTTTCTGCTACTCCAAACCTTAGCAATACTTTGAAGTTTGTATCAAAGCGGTCTTCTCCCCCAATTCTCTCCGTATTGGAAGATGGGATTTGAGAGTAGACTCTCTTACCGATGATCGATTCTCCACCAATAACATAAGCTTTGTCTGGATCAAAATCGTTCAAAAAACCCTTCGTTTCAGCTGGTAAAAAATCACTTTTCGTAAAAAGAACAGGGGCTCCGAACCTTGATGCAAAAGATGAAATAGACAAAGCATCTGGGAACTTTTCACCAGAAACGATGAATGCTTCTTTTGTCTTTTCACTACCGACGATATTCGCAATTTTAGTCGCTGTTTCATAGCGGTTATCTCCTGCAATGCGTGTACTCGATATCCCTTCCGCTTTAAGCTGTTCTGTAATTGCTTCAGGAATTGCATTATTCCCACCTATAACTAAAACATGATTAGCAGATAACCTACTAAGTTCCCTCATTACATTGATAGATAGACTATTTTTTTTCGTGAGTAGAATCGGACTACCAAGCATAGAAGCAAGCGGAGAAGCGGCTAAGCTATCAGGAAATTCATCTGAGCGAGCAAGTACTACGAAGCGACCTTTCTTGTTATCGCCTCCAATGGATAGCGTTTGTTCCTCCAACGTAGTCCAATTGTTTTTGGAAATTTCGATTGCTGTATCAATTGCAGTGTCACCATAGATACGGTTAAACTCTGTTACTCCGTTAATAGCTCCTTCCATATTTAACACGCCACTTCCAAGGTCGTATGAACTAGTCAGAGCACTAGCCGTTTGCTTTAATAATTTAAACGTTTGCTTATTCGTTAAATATGGAGCATATTCCTTTAGTAAAATACCTGATGAAGCGACAATTGGCGCAGACATACTTGTACCTTTGTCAAAAGCATATTCTCCATTCAATGAAGTACTATAAATGTCCGTGCCAGGAGCAGCAATATCAACTAATGATCCATAATTTGAAAAGGAAGCTTTTTCTTCAGTTCCTGTTTTAACAGAGGCTACGGCTAAAACGTCAGGATAAGCCGCTGGAAAAACCACACCTGAATCGTTATCATTACCGGCTGCACCTACGATAAGAATATTTTTTGAAATCGCTTCTTCAATTACAGTTCTTAGAGCAAACGAGTTATTATAGTTTCCTAAACTTAAATTAATTACATCTGCATCGTGATCAATTGCATAACGAATACCTTGAACAACGGTTGATAAATTACCAGTACCATTTTCTGTCACTTTAATTGGCATAATTGAAGTTCCACGCGAAGGAGAAACTACCCCTAGTTGATTGTTCGTTAGAGCTCCAATAAGTCCAGAAACTTTTGTACCATGACCATCAATATCCTGAACCGATTTAGACGGTTCCACTAGGTTAATCCCATCTACAAGATTTGGTTTTAAATCTGGATGAGTCAGATCAACTCCTGAATCAATTACCGCAACCTTTAATGAACTTGATTCAACATTAGCAAGCTCCCACCCTTTTATGAGATGAATCTGGTCGATCCATGGCTTTTGATATGATAAAAAAGTGTCATTGGGTTGTACTGAATCCATTAAATAAACTGGTTGGTCCATTTCGACATGCTGAACATCTTTATTTGCTTCAAACTGTTCAATCCTTTTATCTACTTCATTGACAGGTACATTAATCACTTCTACTTTGGTAGAAAGTTTCGAATCTCTTGATGGACTTTTAGTCTGTTCATATGTAACAAGAATACGCTCTGTCTCATTATCAGATTCCGCTTCTGATAATTCAGGATTTACTGAAAAGAAGAAACTGCATAATAACAAAAGAAAAATAGTTTTTGACTTCAGTTGTGACACCTCTCCCATGATTGAATAACTTCATTTCTGCTATCTCTAGTCTATAACGAATTTTTCGACAAATCACTAGAATAGTATCACAATAAGAGTTAGAAAAAAATGGTTTAGGGGGAGTAAAGTCGCATTTATTTGGGAGTTTTATCGCTGAAAAAGGGGTTAAACACGTTCGTGTAGAAGGTTTTGGTGTTGTTGCTGGATTGCCTGGAGTTTTTCTTCGAGGTTATGTTGTTCTTTCCGCATACTTCCAATAATTTGAATCAAACTCGTGATCATTGTTTCTACGCGTTCTAACCGATCTTCTTGCATTTTCGACACCTCCTTTTCATTTTCATCATTTTACCATATAATGGTCAGTATCGTTCGAAAATTCTTTCGACAAACTCATGTTGGGAAAACTACGTCGAAAATAGGCATTTAAACCCTATAAATTCGTTTATATTTCCCAACCTCAAAACTATTCTCTTTTCTGAGAATTTTTAGTAAACTGTAATCAAATAGTTCTAGGAGAAAGGGAGCAAAGAATGATTGGAGCAAAAATCCGATACTTCAGACAAATGAAAGGCATCACTCAAGAACAACTTGCTTCCGGTATCTGTTCTATTCCTTATCTAAGTAAAATTGAACACGGACTTGCCCAGCCAAGTGAAGAACTTGTCGAACATCTATGTAATGAGCTAGGTGTCTCTTTAGAACAGGTTGATGATGAAGATAAAATGAAAAAACTTCATCTTGATCTTGATGCCTGGTACAAAGAAATGCGTCTTCGTAATTTTGAAGAAGTGATAAATTTTAAAAACCGTATTGATGAAGAGATTGATGGTGTAGAAGATCCAGATACTTTAACTAAATATCTCCTTCTATCATTTAGATACCATATATTGTTAAGAGAATCTGATAAAGCTAATGATATTTTAGAAAGACTATATCATGTACAAGAAAGATTATCTGAACAACTAGAATTTTATTACTTTTACTTTTTAGGATTATACTATTACCAGAATAGTAAGTTTAAAGAAGCAGGTGAGCAATACAAAAAGGCGCATTTTCTTCTCACTTCTATGAAATCGAATTCGGCAGAGTGGGCGGAGTTTTATTATCAGCAGGCACTTGTTCATAATCGCCTTAGTCAAATCACATTATCCAACAATCTAGCAATCAAGTGCTTGGAGATGTTTAACAAAGAGTATAACTTTAAAAGAGCGTCTGATACTGAAATATTGTTAGGCGTTAATAATAGAGTCATTTTAAACTACGGAGAAGCAGAGCATCACTTTCAAAATGCTCAAAAATATGCAGAGTCTTTCAATGATAAAAGATTAAAAAGTATTATTTATCACGACCTTGGATATGTGTATTCTTGCCAAAATGAATCTGCTTTGGCTTTAAAATATTATCAACTAGCATTACAAAACAGTGAAGTCCATGAGATTGAAGATCGAGCTAAAACAATTTATTTAATTGCTTCTGAGTATACAAAAAGCGGTGACTATGAACTAGCTCGTAATTCAATCGATGAAGGAATGGAACTAGTCACTAAAACAGAGTACTTAGAATATATTCATCATTTTAAAGTCTTGATTTTAAAACTTAATACGAAACAAAGTGAAAATCAAGAAATGCTCCTGAAAGAAGCAGTGGAGTATTTTGAAGAAAAAAATCATTGGTACTATGTTTCAGAGTACGGTGAAATGCTGGCAGACCATTATTTTAATAATGGCCAATATAAAAATTCAAGTTTTTATTTTAGGTTAGCGAACGATGCCAGGAAAAAAATCATGAATTAGAAAGGGAGAAATAAAATGAAAAAACTAATGGTAAATGCACTACTTATTACTAGTTTGGTAGGAATAGTTACACTTGGAAATCACGATAGAGTACCTGATTCCCATGATAGAGTACCTGACTCAAGCCCAGCAAAAGCTGAAGTACACATCTAATAACCAAAACCCGGCTCAGTTTGAGTCGGGTTTTTTATTTGCCCTTCCATCCTCCCCAACGCTATACTAGTCATAATTTAATTCGAATAGGAGAGTGCTAATATGGCTTTTTATATGTTTGATGTTGATGGCGTTCTAACAGATGAGAATGCTAGACCAGATAAAGAAGTTGTTAAGATGATTGAAAAGCTAGCAACAGAGGGACATATTCTTTCTTTCGTCACAGGGCGTTCTAGAGGCTGGCTTTCCGATCACCTCTTCCCTCTATTTGATGATGAAATTGATTGGTCTTCCCTATATTGTGTTTCTGAGCACGGGGCGATAAAAGGGCGCGGAACCGATATTTCTTCCTGGGAGCTAGATGAGGAATATGTGATTGAAGATGAGGTAAAAGATAAATTATATAAAGTTAGTCAAAAAGAACAATATGATGGTCTTATTCAATGGGATCAGACGAAAGAATCGATGGGTACGGTTGAAGCCGTACATGGGGACCCTGGTAATAAAGAGCACTTAAAGAAAACACGAGAAGCTCTACAGGAATACGCAGATGATGTAGATTCGATTTCTTCTAAATCTGGTAATAAAACAGTCGTTTCCACTTATGGGGTCGATGTGATTCATCCAGATTTGTCTAAAAAAATTGGAGCGACGTGGATTATTGATGAAATCCAATCTGCCGATAAAGTGTTTGTTTTTGGAGATAGCGGCGGCGATATGGTTATGGCTGTAACTGCTAGAGAGCATGAATTAGATAACATTACGTTTCATTGGGTTGGAGAAGGTGAAACACCAGAAGAAAAGAATATCACTTCTATTTCAAGCAAGAAGTCCTATTCAGAAGGAACGAAGGAACTTCTAGAAAAGCACATTGGCTAATCCAATGTGCTTTTTTTATTATACTAGCTCAACTGGTTGATTTTTATCAATAGATTCATAGCAAGCTTCTATCGTTTTCAAATTATTTACTGTCGCTTCGCCGGAATATGATGGTGTATGCTGGTTTTCAACACAACGCGTGAAATGTTCAACCATAAGTGTATACTGCTCACCTTCAGCCATTTCTTCTCTCACGTTGCCTTCGCTATTTTTAATTCGAATTAAACCACCAGCTCCAGGCGCGTCTGGACGGTATGCAAATGGAACATGAATACTTCCTTTTGTACCAAGAATTTCATAGGAATTGCTCATTTGTCGTTCAAAGCTACAATCAAATGAAGCTGTTACTCCATTTGCAAACGTAAAGATTCCTGCAGCCGAAAGATCTACGCCAACTTCCTTAGGAATGGAAGCCTGAGCGTAAACTTTTAATGGTTCGCTTCCAATAATGAACCTAGAGGAGTGAATACAGTAACATCCCACATCCCAGATGCTGCCACCACCTAGTTCACTGTTGAGACGGATGTTATTTGGTTTGTCACCGATATAAAATGAAAAATTAGTACGCATATGCTTGACGTCACCAATTTCACCTGAAGCAATCACTTCTCTTACAATTTCATGTTGGGGATGGAATTGATACATAAATGCTTCCATAAAAATAACACCGTTGTCTTCACAGGCTTGCACCATTTGCATGGCATCACGGGCTGTAATGGCAGCAGGCTTTTCGCATAGTACGTGCTTTCCTTTTTGAGCCGCTGCAATTGTCCATTTTTTGTGTAATGTATTGGGAAGTGGAATGTAAACCGCATCGATTGATTGATCATCTAGCATCGCTTCATAACTGTCATGATAATGCTCAATACCCATTTCTGCTGCAAATTCTCTTGCTCGACCACTACCGCTAGCAACACTTACCACTTCAGCACCTTGAGCATTTTGAATAGCTGGAATAACAGCTTTTCTAGCAATATTGGCTGTTCCCATAATACCAAATCTAATTCCCATATTTAGCACTCCCTTTCTAAGTATACTCGTATAATTTTACCATATTATCCCACGAAGAGAACTGTATCAAATTCTTTCATTCTTCCTACCATTCTACCCCCAGCGTAATAGCGTATAAACCGAAACATTAAGTAATCCCTTTAATCCCCCCTTTTGATTATAAGGAAAACAAGAGCCGTACTCGTTATGACGAGTACGGCTCTTTTAATTAGTGATTCTTACATAGTAAGTTTTCATTTATATTAGCAACTAATCTACGAGCTTCTCTAGCAGTAACAAAGCAATTGACTCAATCTACAAATCGCTTGATCACTTCCATAAGCTCAGGACGAATATGATGCTCTAAATCTTTAATTTGAGATTGGTTACGGTATTTTTTTTCAATAAGATCTCGCTGCTTACTATTTTCTAGCAACCAGTGCAACCAGTGCTTATCATCCGTTTCCGTAAACGCTTCTGTTTTTTCGTACTTGTTATGTAGATCTTTCAACAAATGACCGAGACTTTTCTCTGGATGTTCATTCCAATATGTTCGTAAAGCATCGCACAGTATTTCAATTTCTTTTTCCTGGTGCAAGACATCACATCCTTATCTGAGTTTATTTTGCTATATGTCTCTCGTTATGTCCACGTTCTTATAAAAATGAAATTACCCATTTTAATTATAATAACATAAAACACCTCTCTATTTTTAAGAGAGGTGTCCATTGCTAATTTGATAGTTTATCAACTGTTTCTTCAACAGGTTTACTAATAGCAGCTTCCCCGCCCAAGAAGTAGTATTCTCTACTCATTGATTTCTTAACATACTGTTCAGCTTCATTCGATAGTTTATTTTGCTTCGTTAAAATGACTGGTGCGCTCATGGCAGCAGCAAAGGGCGATCCAGGAAGTGCATCAATAAATACATCTCCATTTGCAAAGAAAACACTCTTATTTTCAAAATCAAATGTTTCTGCAATCTTCACGCTTGTTTCGTAACGATTATCGCCAGCAACTCGTTTGACCGTTGAAGTTGTAGCAAGTTTGTCCTCAACAACACTTGAAACCGCATTTTGCCCACCGATAATCGTAGCCGCAACAGGTTTCGTTGTATTCATATACGAACCAGTAGCTTCACTTAACTTTTCACTATTAGTCAATAAGATTGGAATTTGCTTTGAAGCTGCATAAGGAGCGATTGATAGAGCATCAGGGGAAGTGTCATCTCCTGTTGTCACGATCACTTGATTACTATTCCCTACTTCATTAGCAACTGCGATTGACGTTTCATATCGATTTTGACCGCTTATTCTTTCTACATCAGAAATATATCCTTTAGTAGAAAGTTGATCAATTACCTTCTCTGAAATGGCTGCTGGTCCACCTAGAATATAAATCTTTTCAGGTTGTAAACGATCTAATTCTTCCTCAACGACAGAAGGCAGTCCCTCACTTTTTGTTAAAAGTAATGGAGCATTGTACTTCTTAGCAAGAACGCTTCCCGTAAGAGCATCTACTGAAAGATCTCCTCTTCCAAGTACAACAACATCTGAGGAATGCTTCCACCCATCTTTTGATATAGCTACGCTAGTTTCATATCTATTATTTCCTGCAAGTCGTGTAATCAAGTTTGTTTCAAATGATTCTTTGACTAATTCTGTCCCAGGATAATAGAATGATAGAATTTGTTCGTAATTACGTCCATCTTTGGACTGTTGATAAGCTCCGTATTGGCTCATTCCAATACCATGCCCAAACCCACTACCTGAGACGACAAATGAATTACTCGTTTGTTTAATTTCTTTCACATAAGGACTTTTCATAATCGTTGTACCAATCATAAATCGGATATTATAAGAAGTATCCTCGATTTTCATCGTATGCTTTTTCAATTCCCCATTTGTATCCATAACAAATCCATCTTTGCTTTTTAAAAAATACTGAATCTCGACACTACCTCTTAATACTTCATCAGATTTAAATGGTGGAACTGTGAAATTAATATTCGAAATATCGGTGATTTTTATTTCATCTGCAGATTTGATTTTCCCTTTAGATAATAGCCATGACTTCATATTCTTTATTTCTGTTACGTTTGAACTTAGCTCAGTCACGTTAGACCACCAGGACTCAGGCTTTTTCAAATCTAGTTTTTTAGTGTCAATTTGTTGCTTTCCTAATGTATAGTCCCAATAATCAAAGCTTGTTATCATCTTCTCATCATATGGATCTACTTTCGTCTGCAAATATGGAATCCAACTACTTCCCCACGAGTTCGTATTGGACATAACCATTCCACCATTTGTGGAAGAATAAAAGGCACCTATGTACTTCCCGTTATACTTTAGTGCTTTTCCAGCAGTTGCATCTACCGCTTCGTTTGTCGTTTGATACCAGTCATAACCTTTATAAACTTGACTGGATTGACTATCCATTAGAGAATCTTTCTGTGGTAAAGCGAAAGTCCTAGCAGCGATTGCCTGGGCTTTTAATGCTTCCATTCCACCATTATTTCCCCAGTAGGCCGGCATTTCGCTTGGCACTACCCCTTTTAAATATTCCTCAATAGAGAGCGTATTTATCGGACGGATGTACTTTCCATCAATTGCAAATTTCATTTCTCCGAGATATTTTTTGTCACCTATTCCCACATAGCTGTCCATCGCTTTGGATATTGTTGGAACAATCGTCATAGAGTCCCCGAAATCTTCAAGCTGGGTATTGCCTCGATAAAGGACCACTTTACCCGCTTCAGCTTTTACACTGTATTCATCAGCCTGGGAGCTGTCTATTTTAATGCTACTACTTTCAATCTGATAACTGCCTGTCACATTAAATTTGATTACGGTCGTATCCTTAATATAGTTTACTAGTTTAACCGTAACTGACTCTCCTGCAGCCTGAACACCATTCATGGATAAAGAAAATGCTAAAATGCCAATCAAAAGTGACGTAAAAAGTTTCAAATCTTTTCCCCCTAAGATTTTTTAAGAAAATATTAGTTCTATTCTCCCTTTTTAACACTTTAGCATAAATTTTACATTAAAATATCATCCAAATGACGAATATTACAAAAATAACATAGAATACCCAGGTACATTGTCGAAACTATAGGTTATTTTTACTATAAAAATAATAGTAGTGATTTTTGAAAGGGTATATGTTAATGAGAAATGTTGCATTTTGCTTCTACGCTCTGTTCCAAAACTCAACAGTATAAGCTGAGCTTTCACATTAATAAAGCTCCCGCTATGCGAGAGCTTTTAAGATGGAGTAATGCCATATTTTATAAAGGATAACGCTATGTAGGCATCCTGCAAGATCCACAATCACATCAGTGATTAACGCTGTCCTTTCTGGTAAAAAGGCTTGAATAAATTCATCCGTTACAGCAAAAATAGCTACAATTATTATGACAATTAATGTACGAAAAACTGATGGGTCTCCTTTAAATAGCTGTAGTAATACTAATGCTATGAAACTGTAAACAAAGAAGTGACCTAGCTTACGAACGACAAAATGTGCCAATCCTAGTTCTCCGTTTTTTTCTAAACTTAACGTCAAAGGTCCGTATTGGAACTCTCTTGACTGGATGATGGAGGATACACCATCCACAATGAAAGGAGCTGGTTCATGCCCTATTAGTGTAAGTACTGCCATACATGAAATCAAAAAACCGATTCCTAACCAGCACTGGATACAAACCGAAACGATAGTCCAGGACACCGACATGATTGTCTCCTCCCTACATAAGCTCTCTTAAGTATCGCCTAATCGGGAAAAGACTATTCCGTTCGTTCAGCCATTTTCTTTAATTTAATGGCTCTTTTTTCTAACAGATTTTTCATATACTTTTTAAAAAACAAAAGGTTTGCGATGCCACCAATTAAACCGAATGGAGCTTCATAACTAAATACATCGATCATTAACGTTACATCATCGATTTCCTCAAAACGATGAGTATGAACAAACGATTTAAATGCTCCTTTTGTCATTTCATCAATAAACCAATCTGGTTCCTGCATCCCAGTGATTTTGGCGGTTAATCTTTGCTTAATGCCAAAGTGAGTCGCTTCCCATGTAACGACATCACCATTGCCTAGCAATCCTTTCGTAACCCCGCTTACCGCTTTCTCATTTGTTTGCTCTGTGCTTCTCATATGTGCTTCAACACTTCTTGCGTAATTGAAGCAGATTTCAATAGGAGCTTCAATCAATGTTTCCAGGTAAATAACAGGCATGTATCAACACCTCCATAATTCTTTAGACCTTATTCTCTACCATTATTTTGAATAAAAACAGGCCATAAAGATTATTTCATAAAATTCGACATTTAAGGCTAAATTATTTAAACAAATGAACCGATAATAAAAATAAAAGACACATCACTTTCACGCGCATTATACATGAAAGTGACGTTACTGGGCGGATTCATATGAGACGAAACTGGAAAACTCCTGAAGAAATTCAATTTCAAAAAAAACGCAAGGAAAAGATCCTTTTCCTTGCCATTCCTATCCTATCCATTCTGTTAGGAGTTGTTATTGCGATAGCCGCTAATAGTGGATTTTAAGTGTTTTTTTACTGTTTTCTTTTTTCTGCTTCGTTTTCTGTTTTTAAAGGGTGGAAGGCTCTCTATAGGAGTTCGATTATTTGTTATTTTAGCGTTTGCTTTACGCTTTCTCAATAAAACCGGGCTTTACGAAATCTTCGAAAGAAAGCATTCACGCTTTAAATATGACATTGGGAAACCTGCTCTACAAAATCTATATTTGATAAAACAAATTAAATGCACTTTCCCAATATACATCGTTTCCAGAATACGCTATACTTGAAACTGTAGTCATTTTTCGACAATTTTTAATTTTTTATGACTTCGTTTTCTTATTTTTATATGCTACTAATCGTACGAGAATGGCAAAATCATTGAAAAATGATGACGCAAAGCTATAGGGACTTCGCGGACTGATTTCCGACAGTCAGCCAGCTGCCGAATACGGCCTCCACTGCGATTGTTGCAAGAACCAAGGGGGATATGAATGATGAGAGAATCATGGCTAACGCCAGAGGAAATCCAGTACAGACGACAACGTAAAGAGAAGATGGTTTATCTTCTTCTACCCGTTTCAGCTATTGTGATTGGAGCAGCTATTGCTTTCCTTACACAAATGACATATTAAAACCGGGGAAGGGGAGCGAATCGTAGCTCTCCTATTTTATTGATCTTTTTTGAACAAAATAAAAAAGACAACCCTCACTTCAGGTCATCTACTTCGCATCGCTCTTATTTGTTACTGATTTACGTAGCTTTTTTATTCCAATTAAAATAAGGCGTATGGCCACATATAGTATAAATAACACAATAAAGCCCTGCAGTCCAACAACAGCGTCTGCAAACTCCATATTTCCTCTTCCGGTGATTTTCTGTTGAATTTCAATGGCAAAAACGACTACAAGCAATACAGTTACCGTATAAATAAACGAAATCGCTGTGATACTCCAATTTGCAAGTATACGGAACAAGAATTGCACAACAATAAATCCTCCCATCCCTAGTAAGCCAATCACCCAAAAGTGTAGTTGTTTATCTGTGACGGAAAAGCCTAGGCTATACATTAACATAATGACAATATCATGAAGCTCATTAACAATGGCAACGATTAACTTGATAAACTCTCCCATATCACACTATCCTTTTAAGTCGAATATTCATTATTCTAGGCGTCTTTCATTCAGGTGACAAGTACCACTAACCATCACCCAGAGCTTTTCACGCAAAGCTCGTCCTAAAGAAAATAAGTAGGTCCATTATAGGTTATTTCTTCTCTACTACTGCCTTATAAAGGTAGTCCTCATTGTTCACTTGAATTTCCGTTAAATCTTTTCCACAATATGGACAAATCCATTCTCCTTGATAATTACTGCTATAAGAAGGTTTTTGACATTTATCACACGTTTTCTCTACCATTTCACCACTCCATTCAATCTTTTTTATTTCATTCAGAAATCCTAGTTGTCTCCATAAAGTGTACTGACAAACATATTTTACCAAAGTGGATGGTTTTTTCAAGTAAAAATATTCTGAACTCGAGATATTTTTGATCTGTTATTAAAATTTCAAGCTATGTTATCTTACAAATTTAGATCTCGATTTTTGCTCATTTGAGTAAAATTTTTGTATAAAGAAGCTTCCTGGAGCGAGCCCCCCTCCCCTCAGTAAGAATGTTTACGTAAATAGCTCAATATAAAAAGTTCAAAAAAAATTCGACGAACAGCTAAGGCTGCTTTGTCGAATTATTAAACCGTTGAAGAGACTTGTAATTGATTAATGGTGGGCCGACCTATAGAGATATAGTGTAGTGGATATTTCGCCGTATCTTCTAATGAATAACAATTCCTTCCGTCTATCACAATGGGAGAAGTCATTCGTTTCACATATACATCTAAATCTAGCTCTTTAATTTCTTTCCATTCTGTTATGATGAGTGCCGCATCTGCTCCAGTTAAAACCTCTATTAAGGATTCTTTAAAGATCACTTCTTTAGGCAAGTGGCCTTTAGCATTCGATATCGCAATGGGATCAAAAGCAAGAACTTCTGCTCCTTCTTCTACTAAAGAGCGAGCAATTGGGATAGAGGCCGCCTCACGCATATCGTCTGTATTAGGTTTGAAAGCTAAACCGAGTAACGCTACTCTTTTCCCTTGAAGTGGTCCAACTACCTCTTTCGCTTTTTGAATAAGCTTATTTTGCTGAGTATTGTTGACCTCGATAACAGATTTCAACAACTGAAAGTTATGTTGGTTATTACCTGCAATTTGTACTAGAGCGTTTGTATCTTTTGGAAAACACGAGCCCCCATAGCCAATCCCAGCTTGTAGGAATTGATCCCCAATTCTCTTATCCTTTCCCATTCCAAGAGCCACATCATCTACATTTGCCCCAACTTTTTCACAAATAGCTGATATTTCATTTATAAAGCTTATCTTCGTTGCTAGAAATGCGTTAGACGCATATTTAATTAGTTCAGCGCTTTTCCGATCCGTATGATAAATTGGAATGCCAAAAGGCTGATTAATGTCTTCTAATACTGCGGCGGCTGTTTTATTCTCTGATCCAATAACAATTCGATCTCCATGAAACGTGTCATATACAGCTGAACCTTCTCGTAAGAATTCTGGATTTGAAACAACTTCTATTTTAATGTTCGACCTTAACGTTTGCTCAATCCACTTTTGTATCAGTTCATTTGTTCCTACGGGGACCGTACTTTTCGTTACAACGATACTATCCTGCTGAAGTGATGTCCCAATATGTCGGGCAGCTTGCTGGATGTATTGAAGGTCGGACGTTCCATCAGATCGTTGTGGTGTACCGACCGCAATATAGATCACGTCCACCGTTGCCAATGCTTCCTGATGAGCTGTTGTAAAGTGAAGCCGATCATCCAATAAATTTCTTTTCATTAACTTCTCTAAATCAGGTTCGAAAATAGGCGAATAGCCGTCAGTCATCATCGCAATTTTCTTGTGGTCGACGTCAACGCACGTTACTTGATGGCCGATTTCAGCTAGGCATACTCCTGTTACTAGACCGACATAACCGGTACCGATGACAGCAATCTTCATCTTATATCTCCTTTCTCTTTCATCTATTTTCTATTATAAGTGAGCAGAAATAATTTCAGATCCCCTTCACTCGATCAACACAAAATCTTAATATTTCTTTGGAAAACCACTCCCTATTATGCACGAAATTCGGTATGATAGGGACTAAACTGCTTAAGAAAGAAAGTGGAAAATGCATGAAATGGTTCGGTAAGCGAAAATGGCTTAGCCTCGCACTCTTAATGATGATCATACTTTTCATCTCCTCTAATACCCCTTATCAAAAACAGGATATGAAACCGTTCTTTAAAGGAATGATTTCGATCCAAGAAGAGGATTTACCCCCAATTGAATTCACCTATGATGGTGCACTTGTTACACCTTCAGCGCCATATCAATATGTTGAATTTTTTCTTAGGAAAGGAGCCCATGTTGCCTCGTTCGGTTTACTAGCTTTTTTATGTATCATGGCATGGAAAGAAAGCAATCGAAAAGCATCCCTTATCCTAGGCTCATTAACAGCTTTTCTCTATGCATTATTTGATGAATACCATCAAAGTCTCGTTGAGGGTAGAACGGGACATTTAATTGATGTGCTTGTACCAGACTCATTAGGTATAGTGCTTACGTTTATGGCCTTTGTCATCATCTCACAAAGAAAAAGTAAAGCTGCACGCTGAAAAGCCCCGCTCAATTTGCGGGGCTTTTCAGCGAAATTATAGAAAGTTAAAGATCCTGTCTCGCCTCAGAGGACTGTGATTTATCGGTCATTTGCTCTTCGTTCTCAATATCTTTCCCCATCCCTTTCAAAAAAGTGATTAGAATGGTTAAAGATCGATTAATCTCCGGATCTTTTAGTGCGCGAAGAAGACTCAGATAACTAGTCTTCTCGTTGTCTTCAGAATGCTCAGCAACATTCTCAATACCTGAGTTTACCTTTAAAAGCAATGGCTCAAGATCCTGAACATTAATCTTTCCTGCTGCTCCAAAGAGAAGCATCAGATTTTTTAACGCCGTTGTATTTTCCGGAACATTTAATAGATCGACGATGACCTTCAGAACGCGGTCGCCTTCTCCAAAAAGACCGTTTAAAAGCGTTAAGATGCCTCGATCTTTCATCCCACCTACAACGCTTAATGTTTCAAGAAGGGCATCTTTATTTTCAATCAAAGCATCTTCAATCTCTCTAAGATCACTCGCGCGTTTCTCTTCTTCAGAAACTTCAATACGTTTGATTTGCTTAATGGCTTTTGCCATAGTTAATGCCCTCCTTTTTCACCATATCTCCAGGGAAGAGATAATCTTTTCTAGCCCATTTCCGCTCAACCATGACCCCTTTTTGAGGCTGTGGATTTCCATAGCGATGATTGATCTTTGGAAGTGGTGAAGTCCCTTTGTCTTTCAAAATTTCCATCTTCGCTTTCACTTCTTTATAAACAGGTGTGTCAGTATCTTTATCCGCCTTGCTACTTGTAAGTAAGTTAATCGCCGCATCATCTTGATCATTTAGCGGAATGTATACTTCTTTTCCTTGCACACGGTCTGTTACAAGACATTTAATCTTAACAGCTCCATATGGTGACACAAGTCTAACTAACGTTCCGTCAGATAACCCTCTTTCTTCTGCTAATTCAGGAGAAACTTCAACGAACGTACTTGGTGTTTTCGATTTAATGCCTTCATTTCGATACGTCATATTTCCTTCATGAAAATGCTCTAGCAAACGCCCATTATTAACATGAAGATCGTACTGCTCATCGTACTCGAGTGGTTTTGTCCATTCGACTGGGAATAGTCTTGCTTTTCCATCCGGAAACGGAAATTCTTCTGTAAAGAGTAGTGGTGAATCCGTGCCATCTGCCGCAACTGGCCACTGCTGACTCTTATATCCTTCAAGACGTTCATAAGAAACCCCAGCAAACATGTCAGCAAGCTGAACAGCCTCAGCCATAATGTCACTCGGACTGTCATAATCCCAACCTGCTCCCATTTCGTTTGCGATTTCCATGATGATTTTCCAGTCGGGTTTCGAATCACCAAGTGGTTCTAGTGCCTGATAGAGACGTTGAAAACGGCGTTCCGTGTTTGTAAACGTTCCTTCTTTTTCAAGGCTTGGACTCGCTGGAAGTACGACATCTGCAAACTGCGCTGTCTTCGTAAGGAAAAGATCTTGCACGACGAAGAAGTCTAGCTTCTCAAATGCAGCGTGAACATGGTTAATGTTAGAATCGACAATTCCCATGTCTTCTCCTTTTAAATACATCGCTTTTAATTTTCCTTCATGAATATGTTCGACCATTTCATGATTATTTAAGCCGACTTCTTCAGGAAGTGGCGTTCCCCATGCTTTTTCATACTTATCACGCACTTTTTGATCGGTCACATTTTCGTAACCAGGCATTTTATCAGGCATGCTTCCAAAGTCACTCGCACCCTGGACATTATTATGACCTCGAAGTGGATAGGCACCTGCTCCTGGTTTGCCATAATTTCCAGTAACAAGAAGTAAATTTGAGATGGCAGTACTCGTATCTGACCCGCCACTATGTTGTGTGACGCCCATTGCCCATAGCGCTACAGTTGTCTTTGCTTCATGGATCATTTCAGCGATTTGGATTAATTCCGCCTCTTTAATCCCTGTTACTTCAGATGCATAGCTCATAGTGTACTTCTCAAGACTGGCGATATAGTCATCAAGACCATTCACGCGATCCTTCAAGAAAGCCTCATCAGCCCACCCCTGATCAATAATATACTTCGTTACGGCAGAGAGCCAAACAAGATCAGAACCTGAAGAAGGACGAATAAATAAATCAGAGCGTTCAGCCATTTCATGTTTTCTCAAATCGGATACGATGAGTTTTTGACCGTTCAATTTATTCGAACGCTTTACCCTTGTTGATAAAACAGGATGAGATTCCGAAGTGTTCGATCCAATAACAATGACAAGCTCAGACATTTCGATATCTTTTATCGATCCAGCATCACCACCGTGGCCTACTGTACGGAATAACCCTACCGTTGCTGGAGTTTGGCAATAGCGAGAGCAGTTATCAATGTTATTTGTTCCAATGACACTTCTTCCTAGCTTCTGCATTAAATACGATTCTTCATTTGTACACTTGGAAGAACTAATAAAGGAAAGAGCATTTGCACCATAATCTTTTTTCACCTCAAAAAACTTTCGGCTAATGAGTTTAAGTGCCTCTTCCCATTCTGCTTCTCTAAATGAATCACCTTCTCGAATAAGTGGTTTTGTTAAACGTTCTTCACTATTTACGTAATCCCAGCCAAATTTCCCTTTTACACAAGTAGAAATCCCGTTCGCTGGAGCTTCTACTTGTGGCTCTACTTTTAAGATATCTCTCCCTTTTGTCCAAATGTCAAAACTACATCCTACACCGCAATACGTACATACGGTTTTTGTTTTTTTAATTTCATTTTCACGCATGGACGATTCCATATCAGATATCGCAAGAATAGAATTATACCCAGTTTCCACGTTTTTTGTTAATTCGATCATAGGGCGAAGCGTATCCTGTTGAATACCAGTTAAAAAGCCAGCCTCACCTTCCATGCCTTTCTCCATCATGGCATTACAAGGACACACGGTTGAGCAATGTCCACAAGAAACACAAGAAGATTCATTAATATCAACGTCATTATCCCAGATGACGCGCGGACGTTCTCTCTCCCAATCAATTGTTAACGTCTCTGTTACCTGCACATCCTGGCAAGCTTCGACGCAGCGTCCGCAAAGAATACACTGATCTGGATCGTATCGATAGAAAGGATTTGAATTATCAACAGGGTCTGGTTTTTGTTCAAAAGGAATCGCCTGATGATTCATCTTCATTTGTTTCACCGTATTATGTACTTCACACGTGCCGTTATTGTAATCACAGACAGTACAATAAAGCTCGTGATTATGAAGAATACGATCCATTGCAATATTCTGAGCTTCCTTTACGTGAGAAGCTGTTGTGTTAATGCTATCTCCATTTGAGAGAGTCGTTGAACAACCTCTTACAACTTCTCCGTTTACTTCCACCATACATGTGTCACAAGTTTCGATAGCTCCAAGACTTGGATGATAACATATGCTCGGCAAGTCTAGATTATGATCATTAAGTGCTTGAAGCACACTTTTCTCACTTGAAATCTGTTCACTTTTACCATTAATCGTTACATGGATGGAATCCGACAAATGACATCACCCTTTATCATAATTTTCAGTATTACTAATTATTTCTTTCCCTACTTATTATTGGTTTAGACAATATTTTCTAAAAAATATTTATTAACCTATTAAAATATTTAAATGCTCTTGCTTTTCGTAAGATATTAAGGCTTCTAGTGTTGATTATCACATTTAAGTAAAATCAAAAAAACACAGCTCATATCGAGCTGTGCTTCAGTTGATTTTTTAAATGATGGAGAAAAGAATCTTTCATTGGTAAATCAACTTTTCCAGTTACGCCATCCACCATATAAACTTCTCTTCTATTTCCTTTGATATAGCCTACCCAATAAGGCAAATACAGTTTGGATGGTTCCTCTAAAGAAATGTTGATCTGTTTTTTCTTTTTTTCTTTTCCAAACGCTTCCCAATATAACGCATGTTTTGCTTTATCTGGATCTGGAGAACAATGGGTAAACATTTCCCCAGGAACCTTCCCTTCTTTAAGAGGGTAGTCCACTGGTAGAATAGCTGCTTGTTCAGAGATTGACTCGATTGCAATTCTTCCGGTAATTCCTTCTTTTAATGAGGTTGTTTTTAGATGATACTCATACATCCAAAAAGGGAGATAAACGAGTTCACTCGATTCAATCCTTTTTTTATTTTCAACGATGCGCAGCAGCAGACTAGAGGTATATTGTTTCATCGCTTTCAAAGCTTTCTGCCGATCAATTGTTGGTTCAATATAATAAGTCATCTTCTATAACCTCCTTTAGATCAGGCCTATGAGATAGAGCACAATCATAACGACAACGAAATACCCAACTAAATAAATCGGCCATCTTGACGTACGGCGTTCTTCTTCAATTTCTTCATCACTTAGAGACGACGCTGCTTCAGAACGTGCTTTTAACACTTCTTGTATATCGTCATCTAAATCAAACAGCGTAAGCCCTGCTAGTTTCTCAGCTTTAGGTTTTGCTCCAATAAAGCTAACAACATATCCAACCCCTACTGAAACAATCGCCCCTACGAAATTATTGTATAACCATGATACTTCAGCAAACTGAGTAACGCCCCAAACAGAAAGCATCCCCGCTATAATACCAGTCACTGCACCTACGCCGTTTGTTCGCTTTGTAAAAATGGCGAGGATAAACACACCCAGAAGTGCACCATAGAAATAGGAGCCTATCTTATTTACAGCTTCAATAACCGGACCAAGATTAGCTGCAAAGAAAGCGAAAATTGTTGCGTAAATTCCCCAAAAAATTGTAGCCCATCGCGATGCTTTTAAATAATGCTGATCCGATGCATTCTTTTTAACGAATTGACCATAGAAATCTCGAATCGACACGGCTGACAATGAATTAAGAGCAGAGTCCAGGCTAGACATAGCGGCTGCAAACACCCCTGCAATAATAAGACCCGAAATTCCTGCTGGTAATTGGTTTACAACGAATAGTGGAAATAGTTCATTCAAGTTATCAACATTTGGGTCACCAAATGTTTGATAGAATGCAAACAAAAGTATACCGATAAAAAGGAAAAGCAGCATTTGCGGGATTAATAGAACTCCACTTAGAACGAGTGAAAGTTTACTTTCGCGTATTGACTTACTTGTTAAAACACGCTGAATTTGACTTTGGTCTGTTCCAAAGTAAGCAGCATGAAGGAAGAAGCCGCCAATCACACCAGCCCATACGCTATATTCAATGGAAAGGTCAAAGGAGAAATTGAGCGATTGGAGCATACCTGCGTCTGAAGCGCTGGCAAGAATACTAGTCATTCCGCCCGGAACTTTCACTAAAATAACTACGATACTAATAGCCGCACCTAACCATAATACGAACATTTGGATTACGTCAGTCCAGATAACGGCACTGATCCCACCAAGCACGGTATATGATACCGCTATCACAGCCATTAAAATAATCGTTATCTTAATATCCCATCCAGTTACAACGGATAGTACTAATGCTGGGGCATAAAGAACGACACCTGTCGCAAGTCCTCGAGCCACTAAGAAGAGGGCGGCGGATAATGTTCGTGTTCCCGTTCCGAAGCGTCTCTCTAAATACTCATAAGCCGTATAAACTTCTGCTCGATAGAAAAAAGGGACAATTGTAGCGATAAGAAAAGCCATTGCAAGCGGCACATTAATAAACGTGTTAATGCGCTCTAGTCCACCTTCATATCCCCAACCAGGTGCACCTATAAATGTGATCGCACTCGCTTGTGTTGCCATAACTGAAAGCCCGATTGCCCACCACGGAATGCTTCTTCCGCCAAGAAAGTAATCCTTTGTCGTGTTTTGATTCTTTCCAAAACGCGCTCCAAACCAAGCAATCCCAAGAATATAAACAACAAGAACCACGTAATCTAGCATTGTGAATTGGCTCATTTTCTATTCTCCCTTCCCCTCATTAATCCATTGATAAAGCGTCATAAAGCGCTTGCTTGCACGGTACAATAACTCTGGTCCTCGAGTCATGGCTTCTTTCAATTCCATTGGCTCATCAATAATAGGTAGAACGGTCATAATGCCCATCTCCCTATCTTCTAGAATCGTAGAAGTACCAGCGAAAGCGATCGCAGGAACATTAACAGATTTAGCTAGCCGAGAAATACCCGAAGGCACTTTACCATATAACGTTTGGGCATCTAGCTTTCCTTCTCCCGTAATCACTAAGTGACTCGACTTCATTTGTTCTTTTAAACAGCTATGCTCAGCAAGTAAAGAGAAGCCGCTCATAAAAATTGGATCTAAGTAGGCTAGTAGGCTAAAACCAAACCCGCCAGCTGCTCCGCTTCCATCGCTGTTCTCCAGATTCATGCCAAATTTTTCACTCACTCTATTCGCATAGTTTTTCATTCCAGCTTCAAATCTACTAATATCGTTTACACCCTTTTGTGGACCGAACACAGAAATAGCGCCTTCCTTCCCAAGTAAAGGATTCGTTACATCAGACGCTACTACAACTTCTACGTCATTCAGACGAGAATCTAATGCTGTAAGGTCGATAGAAGAAATACGAGCAAGAGATGCTCCATCTGCCTTTATTCTTTCACCTTTCTGATCGAGAAACCGAACCCCGAGCGCTTCAAAACAACCAGTTCCTGCATCAACAGTTGCGCTACCACCTAAACCGAGTATGATTTTTCGTGCCTTCTTATTCAGAGCATGCTCAATTAACTGTCCTGTCCCATAAGTAGAGGCTTGATGCGGATCGAGTTCACTTTCTTTAAGAAGAGGGAGACCTGAAGCAGATGCTGTTTCAATAATCGCAGTAGATGTTGATTCTAACCAACTATATGTCGCCCTAATTGGCCGGCCAAGAGGATCACTGATGCCTTCAACGGCGATCTCTTGCCCATTAAGAATAGTAGCTAATGCATCTACTGTTCCTTCTCCACCATCTGCCATTGGTATGAGAATCGTTTCTGCATCAGGAATAACTTCCTTTATCCCACGATTAATGGCGTGGGCGGCATTAAGACTACTCATAGATCCTTTAAAAGAATCAGGAGCTATAACGATTCTCATTCACTCACCTCCGATGTTGCACACACCCAAAGAACTTCATAAGGAGATAACGTTATATTCGAAGAAATTTCACACTCGGAAATGAGATCGAAAGCAGTACCATCAAAATAAAGATCAAGTATTTCTCGTTTGAGCGTAACGGTGTCATCCGAAACATTTGTAATCGCTACAACTCTGTCTCCCGTCTGTTCATTCGTACGAACAACAGAGAAAATGCGCTGATCCATTTCCAACACTTCTTGAGAAGCATTGGGATGAAAAGCTTT
Source organism: Anaerobacillus sp. QJM3NY_17 (assembly GCF_056173665.1). Lineage (NCBI taxonomy): Bacteria > Bacillati > Bacillota > Bacilli > Caryophanales > Bacillaceae > Anaerobacillus > Anaerobacillus sp. QJM3NY_17. The sequence goes on from NZ_CM149685.1 coordinate 3,691,873, forward strand.
AGTTGATTTGCGCGTTCTGATAAGCTTCTTAAGATCATTGAAAACTAGATTCCGTAAGCTTCCTTCCTTTTGAAGTTCATCTTCAAGCGTTGATCGTGTTAGCTTCTCTCGATTAATCGAGCGGTATCGTCCTGTTTCATCGACGCCACTTTGATCATTTTGAGAGCCTAGCAAACTATGAACGTAGATACCAGGTACGCCCATCAATGAAAGCAGGACTGATTGAGCTGCAATAAACCGCTTTGCCTTTTTCTCATTCGATTCTCCATTATTTGAAATCGCATCTAAATAATTAATGTTCAATTCATATGGACTCTTTGTTCCATCACCATTATTTTTATAAGATACGTAACCACCATTCTCTTGAACTTTATCCGCCATTCTCTGCACTTCAGATGCTGATAGGATACCTTCTACAGGTCGAACACCTACTCCATCATGGGAAGCTAAAAAGTTAAAATAAGTGGTTGTTTCCGTAGTAGCTTCAAGGGATTTGGCCCATTTCGTTAACTCCGATGCATCGCCAGTTTGAAAGGAATGGAGCGTCAATGGAGGTAAAGGGAATTGATAAACAAGATGGGCTTCGTTTGAACCGTCCCCAAAATAACTAATGTTATCTTTATGGGGAACGTTGGTTTCTGTAATTACGATCGTTCCCGGTGCTGCTTCTTCAAGTACTTCTCTCATAACCTGCACTAGCAAATGAGTTTCCTCCAGGTGAATCGATGTCGTACCTAGTTTTTTCCACATAAAGCCAATCGCATCTAATCTTAAAAAGCGTGCTCCTTTCTCAACATAAGTGAGAAGAATATCAAGGACTTCAAAGAGCACACGATCACTTTCGTAATTTAAATCAATTTGATCTTCACTAAACGTCGTCCAAATGTGCTTCTCTCCATTGTTCGTTTCAACTTTTGTTAAAAGAGGAAGTGCGCGAGGACGCGTCACTTTGCTATAATCCGCTTCAGGATCAGCTTCAATAAAGTAATCCTGATAAGCCTCGTTTCCTTTCAAATATTCTTTAAACCAATTACTTTCACTTGAAATATGATTTATAACAGCGTCAAACATTAGATCCGTTTGATTAGAAAGCGCTTGAATATCGTCCCAATTACCAAGCTCTTCATTTATTGTTTTATAATCCATTACTGAAAATCCGTCATCGCTCGTATAAGGATAGAAAGGAAGAATATGCACCGCATTGATTTCATTAGTAAGGTGATCAGATAAAAATTCTCGAAGCGTTCTAAGAGGAACTTCCCCCTCTTCTTTTATAGAATCACCATAAGTAATCATCATAATATCTTTTTCATCTACCCATTTTTTCTCAGGCTCTATTTGCTTTCGCTTATATGATTTAATTAGTTCCATTACTTCAGATGTCACAGAAAGCGCTCTTTGTTCTCCGTATAGTCGCTCTAACTTGTTGTATATGCTCCCTTGAATTGATGTTCTCATCTGTTATGCCTCCCGAATTATGTTCTACTATTAGTTTATTAAATCTCACGAAAGCTTTCTATGTTACAGAGAACTAAAAAAATGCGTATTACACATATGTTTTTAGTACACATAATAAAAGACACTTTTTTCAAAGTGTCTTTTACGTAGGGTTGGATTTATAAAAAGCAAGAGCTACTTGCAGAAGAACAGCATCCTCATAATTTCTAGGGTCATATCCAGTAAATTCACTAATTTTCTTTAAGCGGTACTGAAGAGTGTTCTTATGGATATATAAATCACTCGATGCTTTTTGAATGGAGCCATTTGCTTTATAGAAAGCTTCAAGCGTTTCAATCATTTGATCTTTTTTCTCTAATTGTTCTAAAGGGAGAACCCGTTCAACAAAATCTAATCTCACTTCTGGGGCGAGATCATACACAAAAGATTCAATGCCAAGTTGATCATAGAAAAACAAATTACTCTGCTTTCTGGAATGAAGCAAGGCTTTCTCTGCTTCTTGTACAGACCTTGATATTTCTCGTGGCGTTGTATACATCCTTCCAATACCCGCAGCCATTGTGAAGGGGTAAGAAGATTCGATAGCTTGCTGGATTTGTTCCAGTCGAAATTGAATCTTTCCTTTACGATTCACCTCGGCCACTTGATCATTAACGGATAATAAAAGAATATAACGTGTACTTCCTGTTGGTATGATCACATGCTGACTATTGGGTGGAAACCTCGATTGAATCTCTTGAAGAATATCTCGACGAAAACGCTGAATTTCAAGTTCTCCTTTAACATCAGCTTGGTAGCTTGATAATTTATTATAAATAAGATCATTCATCCCGATCATATCAAGAATGACAGCGACTCTCGGAATATGGACATTGATGCCAAGAATCCATCCTCTTGATGCAAATAATTTATCATTTTCCCACTTTCCATCGATCCATTCATCAATAAACGCTTCTTTCGCTCGATCTTCTAGTTCGAGCTGTTCATCAAAGTAAGCTTCCTTTACAAGAATTTCAGTCATTTTTTGGATTACCTCGCCCATCTGTTTGATTTCTTCAGGGGCTCCGGTAATACCGATCACACCAATAATCTGGTCATGCAAAAAAACGGGGAGGTTTATGCCTTTTCTCGTTCCTTCTAACTCATCATCCTCTTCGATCACTAAACTTTGTTGCCGTTGCAGAACATTATAGGCTCCTTCATGGAAGTGCCCGATACGATTTGGATCAGTACTAGCAATAATTTTTCCTTCACTATCCATAAAATTAATATTGCGACTAATGATCCTCTCTGTTTCTTCTACGATTGATTGAGCTAGCGGAGGTGAAATAATCAACCATTGTCGCCTCTTTTCTGTTTGATTAGCGGTAAAGGTATCGCTTAAGAAAAAAATATCTAATAAACAAAACCTTACATGAATGCTACTACTATTTCCATGCTTTCAAGCTGTTTTAGTGATGGAAGAATTTCTAATATAAAAAACGGGCAGCTTCTTACCCGCTGACCCGTTCTTCTAGATTCTTTACACCTACACTAACGTTAAGCGTGTGAGCTCCGCCGATATATACCCCTTTTAGAGGAGAAATATCACGATAGTCTCGGCCTACTGCAATCCGAATGTGCTGTTCGCGAGCTACGGCATTATTCGTTGGATCAAGGCCAATCCAGGCTAGGCCCGGCACTTTTACTTCAAGCCACGCATGAGTTGCCGCGTCCCCACGGTAAGCGGAATTCTCCCCAATATAAATATATCCACTAACATAGCGAGCTGGAATTCCTCGATGCCTACAGAGCGCAAGCATTAGATGAGTATAATCCTGACAAACGCCTGTACGATGAGTGAGAATTTTTTCAGCGGTCGTTTCAACATTTGTGGCTCCTGACACGTACTCCATCGTGTTATAAATATGTTCATTAAGCTTCACTGCGAAGTCAAGTTCATCTCTAGCATTTGCCCAAAGCTCTCGCGTTTCTTCTTCCATCACGTGCTTGGAGATTGTCGTATAATCCGTTTCGATCATATATTCGGCATGTGCTTGCTTAAAAGATTCTGAATGAAGTTCAGCTAGCTGGTTATCCGTAAGTGGTAAAGTAACATCCAGCGCAAGTGGATGAATTTCAATCGTTGAAATCGTTTCAATTTCAAGATCTTGATGTTCACCCCATAGATAGAACGTTTCAACATAGTTGCCCCAATAGTCGGTATGTCCGTAAGTCTTACTTTCAGGTTGGATGCGAACGCGATAGTCATGAAGCGTTTGTTGCACATCATGAAGTGGTCGCAATCTGAACTGATTAATACTCTGCCTTACTGGCAGCTCATAGTGATAAGTGTTCGTTTGGGTAACTTCATATTTCATGGTATCACAACTTCCCCCAGGTAGTAGGTTTTCGTAATGTGCATGCCGATCGTCATACATCTGTGTTGAAAACTCTGAAGAAACGCATGAGCTCCTTGATTCAAAATTTCTTCGATTGAAAAATCATAAAGATCATTGGCAAGGTGCTCGAGCTCTTGTGCAAGTGATTCTGAATAATGTTCGACATGACCATCTTCAAGCGCGACAAATGCATTTCGCACTTTTTGAATACAGTACATCATTGACCTCGGAAACTCAGCATTTAAAATGAAAAACTCAGCGACATTGCGACTTTTAATCAACGGTCGATACGTTTTAATGTAAGCTTCATGTCCACTCACAGATTGAAGAACTGACCACCAGTGATGATACTCCACAATTTCTGTATTCTGGTAGCTCTCTAAATTTTTGTGATAATAAACATCTAATATGCGAGCTGCCTTCTCAGCTCTTTCCAGGTGTTTACCCATCTCCATGAAAAGATAAGCATCTCCTCGCGGCATTGTTGCTTCAACAATCCCCTGAAATAGAAGAGATTCCTTCTTAACAAATTCACAAATATCGCTAACTTCTTCCATCGTCCATGGCGTGTGGCTTTGTTGCTTTAATTTTAAATAAAAAGAATTAATACTTTCCCATAGTTCATTGGGAATAATTTCTCGAACGGCGCGTGCATTTTCCCTAGCAATAGTTATTGTATTGAGTACTGAATTAGGATTTTTTCCTGAAAACAGTAGAAACTCCATCACATTTCGATCCATCGATCGATCATGTTCTTCATCAAAAACTTCTTGAAATCCGCTTATTTCAATCAGTTCATACCAGTTCTGATTCGTCTCTTCGATTGGATTGGCATTCTCAAGACGACTCGTTAACTTAACCGCGATCAATCGCGCATTATTCTCTGCTCGTTCGACATTTCGGGTTAACCAATAAAGCGAATCAGCTACTCTGCTTAGCATGGTTGTCACTCCCCCCCGTTACAATTGGATTCTCTTCTAGTACCCACGTATCTTTCGCTCCGCCTCCTTGTGAAGAATTGACAACAAGAGACCCTTCCTTGAGAGCGACACGTGTTAACCCACCAGGAAATACGTGAGTCTTCTCTCCACCAAATATAAACACGCGAAGATCAACGTGACATGCAGCAAAGCGGTCTTCTTTAAATGCTGGGAGGCGAGATAATTTAATTGTCGGTTGAGCAATAAATTCAGATGGATTTTTTAAAATTTGCGCTCGATAGGCTTCAATCTCCTCTTCCGTAGCATGAGGACCGATGAGCATGTTATAACCGCCTGAAGCGTTCGTGTGTTTGACGACTAACTCTGACAAATGATCAAGAACATATTCCAACTGATCGTCATATCTCAGAAGATATGTATCGACATTTTTCACTAGTGGCTCTTCCTTTAAATAATAGCGAATCATATCAGGAACAAAATGATAGATCGCTTTATCATCGGCAACTCCATTACCAATACCATTTAATATCGAAACATTTCCCGCACGATACACATCAATGAGCCCTGGAACCCCAAGAAGCGAATCTTCACGAAATTCCAGTGGGTCAAGAAACTCGTCGTCTATTCTACGATAGATCACATCTACCTTCTTCAATCCACGAGCAGTTTTCATAAACACCTGTCGCTCCCTCACAACAAGGTCTCTGCCTTCTACGAGTTCAATTCCTGTTCGCTGAGCAATAAAAGAGTGGTCGTAGTATGCTGAATTATGAACACCAGGTGTTAATAATACAATCGTCGGTGATGTGCTATCATCAGGAGCAAGCGAGGCCATTGCTGAGTGAAGATATGAAAATTGCTGTTCAAGAGATTGAACAGAATATTGATTGAAAAATTCAGGGTAAACTTTTCTCATTACATAACGGTTTTGAAAAACATAAGAGAGGCCAGAGGGATTACGAAGATTATCTTCTAGAACGCGATACTCCCCATTATCATCCCGAATTAAATCAATTCCTGCCATAAAAATATGCTGCCTTCTCGGAAGATCAATCCCTGCCACTTGTTCGAAAAAATGCTGGCAATTGACGATCAGATCCCGTGGAATAATGCCGTCTTTAAGAATGTTTTGTTCGTGATAGACGTCATCAAGAAAAGCATTGAGCGCATCAAATCGCTGCATGAGTCCTCGCTCAAGATGTTGCCATTCGTCTGGTGGAATTATTTTGGGAACAAAATCAAATGGCATTGTCCGTTCTGTACCCTCATTGTCACTATAAACGGTAAACGTAATGCCCTGGCGAAGAAAATCGCTTTGCGCTAGTTCATACCTCGACTGTAATTCTTCCGGAGCTACCTCGTTTAATTTCTCATGGAACGGTTTGCAATGTCCCCTTGGTTTCTTGCCTTCTTCAAGCATTTCATCAAAGTAACCATCTACTTTATACGAATGAAACATCAGCACTCCCCCTCCACTATTATAAGATCACTTATTAATTTTACCATTTTTCTAACTATTCTAACAAATTTCAAGATAAAGCATCGAAATCCCTCTATTTAAGACACTCATTCAAATAAAAATAGCAATGTTATCTCATGATGTTGTTTTCTCGATTTTTGAATCATCCATGTGAAAGGTCATCACAGAACGTAAATGAGTAAAAAAAAGAACAGCATGAGCTGCTCTTATCAAAAGTGGATTTCACCCTTTTACTGATCCCGCAAGTAATCCTTTTACAAAAAACTTACCTAAGAAAATATAAACGAGTAGAGTTGGCAGTGCAGCAAGGAGTGCACCTGCCATTTGTACATTCCATTGAACGATTTGACTGCCGGATAAATTCTGAAGAGCAACCATAACAGGTTGTTGATCAGATGTTGTGATCGTGACAGCAAATAAAAATTCATTCCAGATGTTCGTAAACTGCCAGATTGCGACTACAACAAACCCTGTAATTGATAAAGGCATCATGATGAAACGGTAAATTCCGATAAACCCTGCCCCATCTATTTTGGCAGATTCAATCATCGAATCAGGAATGCTAGCATAGAAATTGCGAAACATAAGTGTCGTAATCGGAATCCCATACACAACGTGAACAAAGATAAGCCCTGCAATAGAATTATATAATCCGATTTCTCTAAGAAACTGAATGAGCGGGATAAGGATACTTTGATAGGGTATAAACATTCCGAACAAAATAACCGTAAATAGCGTATTTGCGCCTTTAAACTTCCACTTTGAAAGTACGTAGCCGTTAAGTGATCCTAATAACGCTGATAGCAATGTAGCTGGGATAACAAGATAGAAACTATTTAATAAGTTTGGAGCAAGCTTCGTAAACGCTACTGAATAACTACTAAAATCAAGTGTTGAAGGTAACTGCCACATTTGACTTAAGGTCACTTCTTCAAGAGGCTTCAGGCTCGTTATGATCATGACGTAAACTGGCATTAAATAAAAGCATGATAAAGCAATAAGGAGAGCATAAAGAAGCGGACGGGTGATCGTTCTAATCGCCATCAAGTTTCCCCCTTTCGACTCGACCACAGATATGGAACGATAAAGATAGCAACAGCGAGAAGCATGACCACAGCAATGGCTGCTCCGTTTGCGTAATAATTACCACGGAACGTCGTTTCGTACATATATACACCTGGAACATCGGTTACAAAGTTCGCTCCAGGACCTGTCATTGCGTAAATCAAATCGAAAATTTTAAGTGAAATATGAGCCATAATAATAATGACACTAACCGTAATCGGGCGAAGGATCGGCATGATGATTTTCCAATATACTTGGAATTCATTCGCTCCATCCATTCTCGCTGCTTCTCGCACTTCTTCAGGCACCCCACGTAAACCGGCAAGATACATGGCAACAGAGAAGCCCGTCATTTGCCATACTGCAGCAATCACAACGGCAATCATCGCTACCGGAATCCCGAATTCAATCTTTCCCCATCCAATTGCAGGGAAAATGGTTGTATCCGTGTACCATTTTGAATCAAGACCAATCTTTTCAAGAAATAGGTTAACACCTGTCGAAGGGTTTAATAGCCATTGCCAAACTACACCCGTTACAACAAACGAAAGCGCCATCGGAAAGAAAAAGATATTTCGAAAGAGTGACTCCTGCTGGATTTTTTGATCAAGAAGAATGGCAAGAAACTGCCCCACCACAATCACGACTAGAATGAAGAGAATCGTAAAAAATAGTGTATTTCGTAAGTCAGCTTGAAAACGAAAATCACTAAACAAGTAGATGTAATTTTTCAATCCAACAAATGAAAAGTCTGGTACAAGTGAATTCCAATTACTCAAAGAGACATAGCCAGTCCATCCGATAAAACCATAAACAAAAACACCTACTAATAGGATGGATGGAATAAGGAATGCAATGGCGATTATGTGATCTTTCGTAAGTGAACGTCTTTTTCGAGTTGTTACAGCTTTAACAGATTGGTTTATCATTGTTTCAGTCTTCATCCTCATCCCCCTTACGATAGAAAAAGGGAGAAGAGCAATCCCTCTCCCCCCATCCTCTTTTACTTAAGATCGCCTGAAGCATCTTCTAGCGAACTAATAAATTGATCCACATCCTGCTGTGTAACAAAGATATTAATCGCCTGGTTCACTTTTGTGACAAAGCCTTCAGGTGCAGCCGATCCGTGGGCAAGACTTGGAGCAAGACTAGCATTTTTAAAGTCTTCAATTGTTTCTTTCCCATACTCATCATAGTTCGAGAGATCGGCATCAACACGAGCTGGAATAGAGCCTTTTAATGGGTTGAACGCATCCTGTCCTTCAACAGAACCAAGAACAGATAAGAATTTCTTAACGTCTTCAGGATTTGAAACTCCCTTTGGTAGACCAAATGTATCTGTAATGACCATAAACATACCGTCTGTTCCAGGTGTTGCCACCCAACCAAAGTCTTCTTTCACCTTTAAGTTAAGGTCGTTCACAAAATAACCCTTTGCCCAGTCTCCCATAACGTTCATCGCCGCTTCTCCATCTGCAACAAGCTGGGAAGCATCCTGCCAATTTCGTGAGCTATGGTCTTCATTCACATAGCTGAGCATCTTCTTAAAGTTCTCAGCGGCTTCCTTTACTTTCGGATCACTAAACGACATTTCTCCAGTGAAAAGCTTTTTGTAATCATCTGCTCCAAGCGTTCCTAAGAGCGCAGTCTCAAACAAATGAGTTGCTGTCCAGGGCTCTTTGTCTCCAAGAGCAAGCGGCGTAACACCAGCTTCTTGTAATTGGTCAGCAGCAGCGAAGAATTCATCAAACGTCGCTGGCGGCTCGACACCGTTCTCTTCAAAAATGCTCGTGTTATACCAAAGAACATTTCCGCGATGAATATTCACAGGAACCGAATAGATATCTCCATCTTTACTAACAAGATCAATTAAATCTTCAGGAAACTTATCTCCCCAACCTTCGGATTCATACAGGTCGTTAAGCGTTTCCATTTTGTCAGCCGCAACCCATCCATCATTCAATTCAGAACCACCATGAACCTGGAACGTTGCTGGTGGATCATCACCCTGCATGCGACTTGCAAGCACGGCTTTCGCGTTCGTTCCTGCTCCGCCCGCAACTGCTGCGTTTTCTACTTCAATATCAGGGTATTCTTCTTTAAATAAGTCAATTAGCGCATTCAATCCATCCTCTTCACCAGCACCTGTCCACCAGCTAAAAATATCAAGCGTTTCTTCTTTACTAGCACTTCCTTCACTACTGCTATTCGTTTCCCCAGAGTTTGAACAAGCAGAAAGTGGTACAAGAGCGAGGACAAGAACGAGAATCCATCCCGTAAGTTTTTTCAACGTTCCCTTCATACAATCAATCCCCCCGTTTCTTTTATTACATTTACTTTATCAAATTGAATGGCTCCCAACCCATGTAAGCGCCTTCATATTTTTGTTGTTATCTTCACTTTTTTGTGGTCTTGCTCATAAGCTAGTACAGAACTACGAAAGAAAGGATCTCTTGATTAAAAGGAGAAGAGAGTTACTAAGAAATGTCCTAACGAGGTGAAAGAGAAATGATGTTTTCTGAAGTTAATCTGGACAATCTCTCAAGGCAACAAATTACTTCTTTCATGTTCGATAGCATTGTAGATGATGGAAAAGATGGAGAGTGCATTCTCGTTTTTGGTGCAAAAACGATCCATCGCGTTCAAAAAGCAGCCAGACTATATCATAACGAGCGCGCTCCAAAAATTTTAGTTTCCGGATCTGCAGCAAGATGGGGTAAAGAAGAAGAGTCAGAAGCCATTTGGATGAAAAACCACTTACTTAACTTTGGCGTACCCGAGGAAGATATTCTTCTCGAACTCGAAGCAGCGAATACGACAGAAAACGTCATTGCTTCACTTATGGTACTTCAACGCTCATTTGGGCTGAATCACATCAATAGACTTCTGATTGTGAGCTCCCCCTATCACATGAAAAGGTGTCACTTAACTCTCACCACCTATATGCCGGACTGGATCTCCTATACTCTCTGCCCCGATGACAGAGAATCTGGACAGGGAGACAACTGGTGGAAGAATGATAGAGAAAACGCTAGAGTCATGAAAGAACTTCACTCCATGCAGAAGTATATACAGAAAGGCATTTTGAAGGATCTACCATTCCAATAACAAAAAACCGCTAGTCGGTTTCTTTTTTTGTCATACGTGCAATTGTTCACGGTACTGAGATGGTGAAAAACCTGCTTTTCGTTTAAACACTCGACTAAAATAATTTGGGTCCTTATAACCAACATTGAAACAAATTTCTTTCAAGCTCTTTGAAGGATCAAGCATTTCTCGTTTCGCTGCTGTAATTCTAACTTCTGTAACATAATCTATAAACGTCATACCACTTTTGTCTTTAAATAATTTACTTACATAATAAGGACTAAGATCAACATGCTCAGCTGCTTCTTCGAGTGTTAGCTGCTCATGATAATGTGTGTGAATGTATTGCTTCACCTGTTCAAGACGATCTCCTCCATGAAGCGAACGCCATGTTTGCACACTCTCATTCAATTTCCGAAGCTTTGCTCTGGCTAGATTTCTTGCCTCATTTTCGCTTTCCGCTTGAATGTACTTGTAGGAAGTTAAGAAAATTCCGTTATTTTGTAAAATTCGTTCTGCAACAAGAAAGAGCTCGTTCACCTTTTGAACAAATATAGCAGGCTGTTCACCTGAGATCATACCAAGATACACTTCAAGTTCTTGCATCGCTTTGGTGAAATCACCATTATTAATGGCGTTGATCACGATAGACTCCTGCTCCTGAGTTCCGCTCTGGCGCGGTACGTTAGGAATCTTGCTTTCTTGATAAAAGGCATATGTGACCTCTCGTTGAAAGTCTAGTGTGTTTACAGCATGAAGCGCTTCGCGATAAGATTCAACAAATTGATCAGCTTTCTGATAAGGTCTGCCAACGCCGATACATACGACCTCTCGGAAATCCTGATAAAATTCATGAAGAAGTTGTCTTAACGTAGGCTGTAACTTCGCTTTTAATCGTTTATCCTTCTCCAGAAGATCTTCACTAAAAAGAAAGCAGGGTAAATACGTATCATCCCTCACTCCAATCATCGCCTCACCAGGCACGTTGGATTTCATTTTTTCTTTTACCCACTGAACCATTTCATTGACGATCGCTTTTCTTTCCTCAGGAAATTTAAAGATAACCGCATACCCAACTGTCGTCTGAAAGCCTAACAGCTCACTCCACTCTGAAGGACTAAACTCTGTGACGTGATCCATTAGGATCGCGTTCATCCACTCTCCTTCTAGAAGATGAACAGCTTTTGTCAGCTGTGCTTGTACATGATCTTGCTTCTCAGCTTCTACTCGTTCATTTTCAATTTCGGCTGAGAGACGGGTAATGGCGGAAAAGATCTCTTGCTTTCCCCCTGGCTTTAGTAAATACTCTTTCACTCCCTGCTTCATCACTTCGCGGGCATAGTCAAACGTATCGAACGCGGATAGCATGATAAATTTTATTTCGGGTTGATTTCTCTTTATCGTTTTCACTGCTTCTACCCCATCGATACCTGGCATTTTAATATCCATAAAGACAATCTCGGGCTGAAACTTTTCGGCAAATTCAATGGCTTCTCGTCCATTTTTCGCTTTCTGAATGGTGACTTGATCTCCATATTCTCTTTTAATCATCAATTCGACCGCTTCACGCTCTAACTGCTCGTCATCTACAACCATAATCCTAAGCAAGCTGTTCATCTCCTCTCATCTTCGTATAAGGTAAATTCAGACGAACGGTCGTACCTGAACCTTTTGTGGATTCCACCGTCATCGTGCCTGTTTCCTGATAGTATAATTCAATTCTTTTTTTTACATTTTGCATGCCAAGCCCCGTCGAATGTCCTTGTCTCTTCTCAGAAACCGATCGGCCGTCATTGAAGAGAAGCTGTGTTAGTCTTGCTTTATCAATTCCAACACCATTGTCTGCCACCTCCACAACAACATCATTTTGATCAGAATAGACCCGAATGACGATTTCTCCCCCTTCTTCATACGACTCCACTCCATGTATAAACGCATTTTCCACGATCGGCTGAAGCGTTAAGACAGGGATCATGCAATCAAGAACCTCTTCATCTGCCACTACGTTAAACGTAACCCTTTCACCAAATCGTGACTGCTGGATAAAGAAATATTCTCGAACAATATTCAGTTCTTCTTTTAATGTGACATCCTTCGCTAAATTTCCTAGATTGTAACGAAGAAGTGCGGCAACAGATTCAATGAGCTCACTCGTTTGATCCGCGCCTTCGATATAGGCACGTCTCGAAATCGTATTTAGCGTATTAAAAAGAAAATGTGGGTTGATCTGACTTTGAAGACTTTTGAGCTCCATTTCTTTCAACAGCTGATCTAACTCTGATTTCTGTTTTATCTCTTTAATTAATCCTCGGATGTTCTCTTGCATGCGATAAAAAGTATCCGCTAGTAGCTGTAGCTCATTTCTAGATCTCACAACTACTCTATTCGCCGTAAAGTCCCCTTTCGATAGCTTCTTAGCTGCTGCTGCAAGCTCGTGTATGGGCCTTGTGATACCTCTTGAGAACCAAAATGCCATCAACAAACTAAATAAAATCATCGAAACGAATAATGATATGCCCATCCACTGCAAATACGTACTCTTTTCCTCCATCTGGTTGTAAAACATGCGATAATCCGTTAGCTCAGAATTAATTAATGTTAGCGTCGTTTCTTGGATAAATGCTGAGATTTGGGCTGCTTCATTTAAATGACCTGAATATTGATTAATATCCTGTCGTTGAAAAGCTTGCACTGTAATATCACATTCAAGCAGGAAGCTTTCGATCATCTTTTCATAATTCGTGACGGTTTGATCGTTCGCTTCATTTTTTACCGAGCTAAGAAGCTCGTCTTTTTCTTCAGAGAGAATCTTTCTCTCCATGGCGTATGCTTCTAATTCTTTCTGTGTCCGTTCTGTTAGAAAGGTATTCATCGCCTCATACACTTTATTTGTTTGCTGTGATATTTCGTTCAGCACGATAAAGCGTTCAAAGCTCGTATGGTAATCATCAATAGTTCGTTGACTGCTATGAAACAAATAGAAAGCGACACCATTCATTAAAATGACGAGCATGGTAAAAAAGAGAATAAATTTGCCCTGGATTTTCATGGTAGTTTAATCCCTCCCGGCGTCGTTCTTTCTAGTTGCTTTAAGTCTTTTTTTCTCAATACTTCTGTCATCGTATGATGATACGTTGAAACATCCTTTCCTTCGATAATTTGTATCATTAATTCCACCGCGCTATATCCCATCTCATATGGCTTTTGTTCAACTGTTGCTTCTAACTTTCCATCTTTAAGTAGTTGCATCGTCTCAGGAAGTACATCAAAACCAATAACATAAACCTGGTCGGTCATCCCGATGCTTTCAAGAACCTGCACGATACCGATCGCATCAAGAGCGCTCGTCCCATAAAAAGCATTGATTTCAGGATGTGCTTTTATCATTTCGTACGTTTTCTCCGCTGCTTGTATTCGCGTAATTTGTGAGGCATCGATGGCAACAACATCGACGCGATCGCTATTTTTAATAGCATCTTTAAACCCTTCTACACGAAGCTTTTGATTCGCTGAATCAAACCTTCCCGTAATAATCCCAACCTTTACTTCGTCATTTGTATCTTTAAGAAGCGCCTGACCTGCGAGAAATCCAGCGTAATAATTATCTGTGCCTACATATGCCACACGCTTACTATCAGGAGCATCTGTGTCCACTGTGAGAAAAGGAATTCCTTTCTCTGTGACACTATTGATAATTGTCGCGGATACGTCTTGATTTAATCCCTGTGCCATAATGCCATCAGGTTTAGATGCCGCTGCCATCTCAATCGTTTTGATATGTTCTTCAAGGTTCGCTTGTTTTGGCCCTGTGTATTCAAGTGAAACATTGTAGTTTGTAGCCGCTTCCCGCGCTCCTTCCTCCACAAGTCGCCAGTAATCGTTATCGATCTCCTCCGTTACAAGAACGAAACGATAATCCGGTGCTTTATAGGAGGCAGAAGGGCGATCAGGCGTAATATTGAAAGCCCTTACAGAATAGAAGATAAAAAAAGAAAATGACAAAATCACTAAAAAACCCCCAACAACGTAAATCCAGCGTGCCATCGCTCAACCTCCTTTTTTTGATGGGGGTCAGGTACGTACCTGACCCCCTCAAAAGACACCTGTCCTCGCTCACGAGACTCTCTTACCTTTACGTCATTATATATCGTAGTAGCTTCATAGAATCAACTTGTTTTTCATATAAGATTAGCAGCAAAACAAAAAACTGCCTCTATAAACGGTTCTAAAACACGTTGATAGAAACAGCTTTTGTTCTTTAACGCCATTGCTTCCACTTTTCCATAAACTGTTGTTTTTTTAACTGAAGTAGTGTATTTCCTTCTTTATCTTTATTTTGCTTCTGCCATTCGTAGAAACTTGCAACAGTAATGAGTGTAGCTCCTGCGATTAATAGGTAGGCCCACCATGGCATATTCCCCCAATAAGGTCGCGTTTGCAGAAGAAGGTTCAAAAGAAGAACGCTACATCCGATGACAAAGTATGATTTAATGCGATAGTAAAAACCTGCAAGCACGGAACCAAGGGATAGCCCACCAGCTATGATCGCATCATATATTGTATTACTCATCAAAGCATCACCTACAAGAACTGCTGCTACGATTGAAAGAATGCTCCATTCTATGAAACTCATGATTTGCTTGCTTTGATTCCACGTACGCTTTGATAAATAAATCGTTAACGCAATCCATGGCAATACATAAACTTCTGTCACAATATACTTATTGATTTCAATGTGATGAAGGAGCGTGTAATAAGGGACTAATAATGACAGGGCAGTAATGCTTTTCATTACTTTTGCAGCCAAACCAGTCGGCACTCTCCTTACTTGAAGTGCGAAAAAAACAAAGATAAACAGTGCTCGTAACTCATCAGCCCAGAAAGAGTCGAATGTAAGCTCTTGATAAAGATTAAGTACGGTTAAAAGAGCTGTTACGGAGTACCAATCAATATGCTTTTCCTTCAGTTGCTTTACTCTAAAGGAATAGAGCCTTTTATGAATAAGGAAGCCCGCAGTTAACATCCCTACTGCCACTCCTACAAAAAGAAGCGTTCGCATCTCCATTGTCTCAACGGGGAGAAGAAATACCAGCGTTTGAACGAATAGGAGAGGGATAATCGTGATGATCTGCCAATCAGATTGGTGAATCAAGTAAAGCAGCAGAATCGCATAGAGTAGACCAACACTAAAAGGCACAGAACTGATTTCACTGTATTCGGTTATAAAAGGAAGAAATCCTAAGATAGCAAATGGAACCGCATACCACTTAATCCTCTCTTTCCACCTTCCACCAAGGAAAAACCAAAGCGCAAACATAATGATACTTGATGCAAATCCTGTATACGTGTATGCCTCACCGTCTAAATCAAAAGTATCAACTAACGCCATGTAGAGAAAAGGAAGAACGGTAAAACCTGCATAAAGAAACGTTCGAACCTCCCATTCGATTTTCCTTGTTAGAACGGAATAAGCATAAACGAAAAGGCCAACGATATATAAGACTGGCTCATTCCCCTGCTCTAAAATGGTATAAATGAGAGCGATCGGCAAATAGACATGTCCTAAATAAAAATAACTACGCTGTATAACAACGTCTTTTTTTCCAAGCGTGTCAGCAATCAGGATCAGCAGAACCGCCCCGATAATCCACTGAAACATTCCTTGAATAGGAAATGCTTCCGCAACAGAAAGATAAGCACCCAAAGTAAATACACTGATCACTGGCCATAACGTCTCTTCCTCTGTGCGCTTAAAGATCAGATAGAGTACGCCAATAGCTCCTACCAACAGTCCCGAGCGAACAAATAATTCCTCTACCGTCGCGCCGAACAAGAGAAGCAATGCCAATCCATAGAAGCTGACACCGGTCCAAAAAGCCATTTCCTCCAGGTCTTTTACATTCCTTTTTTGCCAAATAAAATGAGTACCGATAATGAGTAGCGCTGCAATCGCCGTATGGAATGGCGCACCCAAGCTATCTTCATAGAAATCATTTTTCGCCAATAAAGGATAAAGCGCCAACAGCGCAGTTCCCCATGAAATAGAATGCAGTAACGCTCCCGTTTGACGAAGCCATTTCCACTTCCCTTTTCGATAGATCGATAGATGAACAATTCCTAACATGAATAATAGTATACTTTCTAGCCACCATAGCTCGCTAAGAAGACCAAGCAATAGGGAGAGCATCATAGGACCTAAAGAAACGAAGAGCGATCCAGTTTGAATTCTTTTTGTCGCGCTCCATGTATTCAAATAATAGCCACCCACATATATCGTTACGCCAGTAAAAAACAAATGAAGCATCACTGTTTCAACCGATGGATTCGTATAAAGTAAACTTATCGCATACAGTCCTGCAGCAGCTAGAAATAGTGGAGCCAAAAAACCAAAAATTCGATAGCGTGATAGATTAGCAAGGTATATATAATTAAGACTAATGAGCAAGTAACCAAACACAAGCAGCCAGGACGGATCATCAAAGCGCAAAATCAAGCCTTTGTATGTGATAAAAAAGAATGCACATAGTGATACAGCACCACTTGTCAGTTGGAATGCTTTTCTCATATATGGATTTTGAAGACGATCCACCGACTGTAAGCCAATAAAAATAAAGCCGACAAGTGCGTATAACATAACGTCCGCAGCTTCAAGGAACGAGTGCTCAATAAGCTGATAAATGCCATACACAAGTAAGAACGTAAAGACAAAATGATATTCCTTTTGTTTTCCAATAAAAATCATAGAAAGATAAAGAAAAGCCGTCACGATCACATTAAAACTATAAAAAACGTCACTTTCATAAAAGAATAGTAGGAGCAGCGTTGAGAGAATAAGATTCCCCTGCGCATAGATAGGAAGTTCTTTCGTAAAAAGAGCGAAACTCTTTATATTTTTTGTTTGAGCATAGATTAGGAGCAACAGTCCATTAAAGATCACGATTCCAAGATAAAAGAGATCTACATGCGGGTTGAATACCTGGATAAAAAAGGCCGCACCGAAGCTTAACGTCACAAAAGAAAACCAAACAAATAAACGTGATTGTTGCCGATTTGCTTGCAGGAAATAGAGAGGCAAACAAACCAAAACACCAATAAGACCAAGCACTTCATTCCCATCGCCTCTCACAGATAACCAATCTCCAAAAAGTTGAAAATAACCTGCTGAAAATACGACGATAGGCAGAAATAGGCTTCCGAGAACTAAAAAGGAGAAGGCAGTCTTCTCAATGCGAAGCTTATGTCCACTGAGCCAGCTAATCCCAAAGAACACAGCCGCAATTCCGCCAATGAGCGCGGTCTTCATGATCGATGTCATCACATCCCACGTACTAGTGGCAAGTACCAGCGCACCAAGTAACAAGAACACCACACCAATAACCAGAATCCATGTTAAATTTCGATCTCTAAGCTCCTGTGTTGATTTCACTTTCTTTTCTTTTACAGGATTTGGCGCCTCTGACTTAGTTGGAACTATTTCTCGTGGGACAATTACTTCCTCATGCTTTTCCTCCGCTTCTATAGCCTCATCCATCATTTTTTGATACGCGTTCGAAACAGTACCGTATGTCTGCTCTGATATGTAATCTTTCACCCTGAGCTTTTGCAGCTCAGATTGAAATGCTTTTTCCCTCTCTTCCTCATTCATTTTTCACACCTCCAATGATTAACAACATTTTCCTAATTTGTTTCTTGCTCTTAGTTTACTCATACTCATTTCTTTCTTGCAATATGATTCCTTCTATTTTTCTGTTTATTCACAAAACAAAGCGATTGTCCATGTATGGTGGACAATCGCTTTGTTTTATCTTTGAGTGGGGTCAGGTACCGACCTGACCCCACAAATAACCTTTCTGTTCTAACAATTCCTCATGTGTGCCCTTCTCAATGATTTCACCATGATCGAGGGCGATAATTTGATCAGCTCGTTGAATCGTATTCAGGCGATGCGCGATAATGAAGCTCGTTCTACCTTCCATTAACGCCCAGAGCGCCTTTTGAATTTGAATTTCAGTTCGTGTGTCAATGCTGCTCGTGGCTTCATCGAGAATTAAAATCGCTGGATCGGCAAGCACCGCTCTTGCGATGGAGAGAAGCTGTCTTTGACCATGACTAATTCCCCCTCCATCCTGGTTCAATACAGTATCATATCCTTCTGATAACCTGGAAATAAACGTATGAGCATTAGCAACTTGAGCTGCTTTTTCTACTTCTTCATCGCTTGCATCCAGTCTCCCGTAGCGGATGTTTTCGCGAACCGTTCCGTTGAAAAGAAACGTGTCCTGAAGAACGAATCCCATATTTTGCCGCAAGCTTTCTCTTGTCACTTTCGTAACATCATGATCATCTACTTCAATCTTGCCACCATTCAGTTCATAGAAACGCATCAATAAGTTTACGATGGTGGTCTTTCCGGCACCAGTTGGCCCAATAATTGCGATCGATTCACCTGGCTTCGCTTCAAAAGAAATATTCTTAAGCGTCGAACCTTCTTTATCATAGCCAAATGAAACATTTCGAAACGCCACTTTTCCCTTTACCTGTTTCATTACTACTGCATTTTCCTCATCCGGACGCTCTTCTTTCTCATCCAAAATAGTAAAAACACGCTCTGCACCTGCAACCGCGGATAGTATCGTATTAAACTGATTTGCAAGATCGTTTAGCGGTCTCGTGAAAAGTCGAGAGTATTGGATAAAGGCTACAATCACACCGATCGAAACCATCCCTTTAATAGACAGCCAACCGCCTGCCGCTGCTATGAGTAAAAAACTTAAGTTATTTAACACGTTCATCAATTTAGGTATAAAACCAGAATAGGTCATCGCCCAGAATCCTGAAGTACGTAGCGCTTCATTTTTTTGATCTAACTGCTTTAGCACACGCTTTTCTTGAGAAAATGATTTGATAATTTGCTGTCCAGAGAGCGTCTCTTCAATAACACTGTTCATCTCACCTAGATTACGCTGCTGTTCTTTAAAATAATGTCCTGTTCGGTTCGTGATCCACTTCATTCCGAGAAACATAAGAGGAATGATAGTGAACGTAATTAAAGTAAGCAGCGGACTTAACCACAACATCAGCCCTACCGTACCAACAAGAGTGAGCACACTTGAAAAGATCTGGATCACAGAACTATTTAACGTTCGACTCACATTTTCTATGTCATTTGTTAATCGGCTCATTAGCTCTCCGTGCGTCTTCTTATCGAAGAATGGAATCGGCAAACGATGCAGGTGATGAAATAAATCTTTCCGCATTCGATAGACCGTTTCTTGTGCAATCCCAATCATCCAGTAGTTTTGGAGAAAGGTAGCTGCTGATTGTAATACGTACACCCCGACTAATAGTCCGAGAATGAGCAGTAATCCATTTAAATCAGCTGGTACAAGATATTCATCAATTGCAATGCTCGTTAGATAAGGCCCTAGAAGACTAAATCCTGAACTAAAAAGAACCATCACAATGACGAGGAAAAGCAATCCTTTTTGCATCGATAAATAGCGCCAGATGCGCGCAACAGTTCCCTTCAAATCATCTGGTCGCTTTCTCGCTTGTTTATTAGAGGGTTTGTTGTTTGAACTCATTGGACGCCTCCTCTCCGTACTGAGACACATAAATCTCACGATAAACGTCATTGTTCCGAAGAAGTTGCTCGTGAGTCCCTTCTCCAATAATTGCGCCATCTTCAAGCAAAATAATTTTATCCGCCTCTTTAATTGAACTGATTTTCTGAGCAATTAATAAAATCATGCTTTCACGATGCCTTAACGCTTTTTGTAACTCAGCTTCTGTTTTTAGATCAAGTGCACTTGTACTGTCGTCAAGAATAAGGATTTCCGGATTACGGATAAGGGCACGCGCAATCGATAAACGCTGTTTCTGCCCTCCAGAAAGGTTAATTCCTTTTTGTCCAAGTACCGTTTCATATTGATTAGGAAGCGTCTTAATAAACGAATGGATTTGGGCTGCTTTAGCCGCTTCTTCAACCTCTTTTGCGGTAGCATCTTCCTTTCCCCAGCGAATATTCTCAGCAATGGTGCCGCTGAATAACACAACTTCTTGAGGAACCACTCCCATACGGCTCCTTAATTCATCAATACCGATATCCGTCTCATCCTGTCCGTTGAACGTAATGTGACCTTCTACAGGTTCATACAATCTTGGAATAAGCTGAACCATGGATGACTTACCTGAACCTGTCGCACCCATGACACCAATGAATTGTCCTTTCTCTGCAGTGAAATTTATATCTCGCAGCACATCGTCCTCTGAATCGGGATAACGAAAGCTCACATGGTGAAACTGAAGTTTCTCTAACGCTAATGGCTGAACACCTGATGCTTCTTTGGAAGACGTATTTGTATCCAACACTTCCTCCATCCGATAGGCAGAAGCTCTTGCTCGTGAAAGAAGCATCAAAATAAACGAAAACATGGTTAGCGCTACTGTAATCCGTGTGCCATATGTAATGATGGCTGAAATTTCACCAACCTGAGCTGTTCCACCGACCACTTTCACTCCGCCAAACCAGATTACGGCAACAATTGCCACGTTCATAAGAATCAACAGTACCGGCGTAGCAAGTTCAATCAAGCGAAGAGATGTTACCGTTTGATTCATTAAATTCTCGTTCACTTTTTTAAACCTTTGTTGCTCATGCTTACTTCGAAGATAAGCTTTAATGAGTCTAACGCCAACTAGATTTTCTCTCATCACTCCATTAACTCGATCAAGTTTTTCCTGTACTGAGCTGAAAAGCGGAACTCCCTTTTTCATCACAAAATAAAGAAAGACAATGACTAAAGGAATCGCTGCTGTTAAAAGAAGGGCGAGCTGTACATCGACAACAAAGGCCATGATTACCCCACCAACCACAAGCAGCGGGGCTCGAACCATAATACGGAGTCCCATAAATACTACGAGCTGCACCTGATTCACATCATTCGTTAGTCTTGTTAAAAGAGATGAAGTGGGGAAGCGGTTAAAGTCAGCAAAAGCGAAAGACTGTACCTTTTCAAAGAGAGCTTTTCTGAGGTCAAAGCCGAAATGTTGACTAACGTATGAAGCAAGGTAAGTATTAACGATCGAAGCAATAAATGAGACAACCGTTAAAACAAGCATCCAGATCCCCAGTTCAGTAATGACACTAAGGTTTTCCTTCGCAATACCGTTATCAATAATATCCGCCATAAATAGCGGTAGCCAAAGTTCAACGGCTAATTCAACAAGCATTAAAAGGGCCGCTACAATCGCCGCCACCTTGTATGGTTTAATAAAGGATAGTACTTTTTGCATGGCATCCTCCCTCATCCTACATCCTTTTTCTTAATTTTATATTATACAGGATATTTAGGGCCTCGAACAAAAATGAGCTTTTTCATAATCCCTACGAATATTCATCGGAAATAATAAAGGCCAGCTCACTTTCGAGCTGGCTTAGAACTATGCTTTATTACTTTTAGAAACAATCATTTCAAGATCGCCTTCTAGCTTACAATCTTTCATTGTGGCAGGGATGATTAGATGGTCTCCCTGCTTAACAGAGTGAGAGGTTTCTGAAGATATAATCATGCCTTCTCCACTCAGCACACTAACAAGTAAATAAGGATGATCTTGCGAAAGAGAATATTCTCCATCAAGTTCCCATTTATAAACCGTGAAATATTCCGATGATACAAGCTCAACCTGGTTTAATCCTTCTTCTTCCGTTACGACAGGTGAGAACGGCGGATCTTCATGC
Organism: Anaerobacillus sp. QJM3NY_17; assembly: GCF_056173665.1. Classification (NCBI taxonomy): domain Bacteria; kingdom Bacillati; phylum Bacillota; class Bacilli; order Caryophanales; family Bacillaceae; genus Anaerobacillus; species Anaerobacillus sp. QJM3NY_17. Next base: position 3,714,025 of record NZ_CM149685.1, read on the forward strand.
GGAATCGTGGATACATCAACCGAGCGTTCAATATGAAGCTCACGTGTGTTTCCATTTACGTCTGTACGATCATAGTCGTACACGCGATAAGTTGTGTCAGAGCTTTGCTGAGTCTCAAGAATCATCGTTCCGGCACCGATTGCGTGAATGGTTCCGCTTGGTACAAAATAAAATTCACCTGGCTCAATCGGAACACGACGTAGTAAACTGTCCCATTCACCCTTTGCAATCATTTCTTCAAAAGACTCTTTTGACTGTGCATGATGGCCAAAGATCAGTTCTGAACCTGGATCACAATCAATAATATACCAGCACTCGGTTTTCCCATAGGCTTCACCTTCTACTTCTCTTGCATATGTATCACCAGGGTGAACCTGAACAGAAAGATCACGATCGGCATCCAGAATTTTAATCAAAAGTGGAAAATGCTCTCCGTCTTCATTCCCGAACAATTCACGATGACTATCCCAAACTTCATTTAACTTCTTTCCTGCAAGCGGACCATTTCTTACCTCACTTGGCCCATTCTGATGAGCTGAAATTCCCCAGCATTCTCCAGTCGTTTCTGTTGGAATCGTATAGCCGAATACATCTCTCAGTTTTGTGCCGCCCCAAAGACGATCCTTAAATTCTGGCGTTAGAAAAAGTGGTTCATGTTGGTACATACTATGTGCCCCCTAATTTTCTTTATATTTTTCATTTTCAAAATTCTGCCGGCCATGCATAGCGGCACCAATTATCCCAGCCTTATCATGCAGATGTACTGGTTCAATCTCTATTTTCCCACGTAGTCCTTCGTATACATAAGAATCTACTTTTTCTTTAAGAAGTGGTAGAATCATATCCTTTGCCTGCATCACGCCACCGCCAAGTATAATAACAGATGGATCAATAGAATGAACGATGTTCGCAATGCCTATCGCTAGTGCATCCATAGCTTCGTCAATAATAGCAACAGCTTCCTCATTTTCTTGTTCCGCAAGCTCAAAAACTTCTTCAGCACCATCCGAAATTTCAAGTCGTGCCTTACCTTCTCTTGCAATCGACGTCCCAGAAGCAAGTGCTTCAAGAGATCCTGCGTTCATGTTGGCATGCTTTTGACCTCCAGGCTTAATTATCATATTACCGACCTCAGCACTGTAGCCATGCTCGCCTTGAATAAGGCGATTATTTTGAACGTAACCCCCACCGATCCCCGTACTTACAGTTATGTAAAATGAGCTTTCGCGACCCTTTCCTCCTCCATACAATGCTTCACCAAGAGCAGCAGCGTCAGCATCATTCACAAGATACGTAGGGATACCAATCGCTTCCTCTACCATTACTGTAATCGGAACATCTTGCCAACCTGGAAGATTAGGCGGTGATACAACAACTCCATCAAAAGGATTAAGCGGCCCGGGTGAACCAATCCCAATAGATACAGCTGAATACGCTTTTTTTACTTCTTTTATTAGTTCAACCATTCTAGTTATAATCGATTCGTAACCTAAGCTTGCCTCTGTAGGTATTTGTTTTACTTGTAGTATTCGTCCGCTCTCGTCTACGAGACCGACGCGGAGATTTGTACCGCCAAGGTCAACTCCTATATATACATTTTCCAACATCCTACCTCCCAAACTTTCTTTTCTATATATTATCACGAATTTTCACTTTATAAGAAACGAAACAGAGATTACGATAGAATCTCCAATTTTAGATATGAAAGAACTAGAATGAAGACAAAGTTATAAGATGGCTATATCAATGATCCAAGCATTAAGAAATCAACAATATTAACGCACCTATTCTAACAGATTGGAAATCAATATATTATTTCAGAAAATTCTTCCTAATCATCCAAACCTCTGCTAAACTATTAATAAAACTACACAAATCGGGTGACTCAATGGTTTTTGACGGCATTTTATTATCTATTCTTGTCGGGTACTTACGCAAAGGCAGCTTAAAAGGCTTTGCTTTTCTTTCCTTTAAAGCAGGTTGGATCTTCCCCCTGTTACTTCTTATTGAAATTGGCATTTTCACATTCCAATCTTCCTATTCCTGGCTCGGCACGCTGAGCGCACCACTCTTTATGGTTATTTATATTGTAGGACTCATTTTTCTTTGGTTAAATCGTAAAATGAACATCGGCATTATGCTTCTTTTCATAGGAGTGCTCCTTAACTTTATCGTAATGGCGATCAATGGAGGGCGAATGCCGGTATCACTTGAAGCGGCAAACATACTTGATCCCGCATATGCAGAAGCCATCAAAAATGGTCTCTATGGAAAACATGCAGTCCTAACCGACAGTACTGCCTTTGGGTTTCTCGGTGACATCATTCCTATTACTGATCCTTATCCAAAAGATCAAGTCATTAGTATTGGCGACATCATTATGAACATTGGTATTTTTATTTTCATCCAGCGCGTTATGGTTAAGTCCAAACATCCAGAAGACCTCATCAAATCACCTGCGCCTCAAAAAGGAATATGAAGGGAGGTGACGTTCATGGAACGTAAAGAGGGCATTAAGCTAACAGGCATCCTTGTGAATATCGCTATCATTACTACTGCTGTTATCGCACTAACTTCTGGATTTAAATTGGTTTAATCAAGATGGAGAGGCATTGCTTCTCCTAAAAAACTAAATTTAAATGAGAGTGATCGAGACATGAAGGGCATATTTCAGAAATTCACTAATGTTGTAAGCGTGTATATTACACTGGCATCTATCACAGGGATTTCTTTATTTCTCACTCAGTACTTCTTGACATATACACCTCTTAACTGGAGTCTGGCCTTCACGTTTGTAGCGGCAATTTTACTATTGAATCACTATACAATTCTATTGCCACCAAGCGGCAATTCCCTATCAATGGATTCAGCGATCTATTTGGCAGTCCTATTTGTATTTGGTATTCATATGGCGCTAACCATCTTGTTACTAACCTCGATCATCTATGCTCTTTATAAAAAAAGCGTTGTTTGGTGGAAGCATTTATTTAATTTCTCTATTTATAGCATCATGATTATTGGAACGTATGAAGCTTTCTTTCTATTTGGTGGAACTATCGGAACACTATCATTTTTTAATGTAACTTCGTATATGCTTTCGCTTAGCGTTTATTTTCTGCTGAACGTGTTATTCATTGGGTTTTTCTTTGTTTTAACCGCCACCGAGAATCTTCTTCAAATTGTTAAAGGAATGTTAAAGGAAACCATCTCAAGTTATTTAATCACGTTAATTCTTTCCTTGAATCTTGTCCTACTCATGAAGCAGCAAATTATACTTGGCGTTCTATTATTTCTAACTGTAGCCGTGCTACTCTCCATTTCCTTCAAACAATATTTTGAGCTCTATCAAGAAGTATCCCAAAAAGCGGACATTGATCATCTAACAGAACTATACAATCATGGCTATTTCAAATCTCTTATGGAAGAAGAAATCAAAACAGCAAAACTAGCAAATCAGCCTCTATCAATCGGTTTGATCGACCTTGATGACTTCAAGAAATACAATGATCAGCACGGGCACCTTCAAGGAGATAAGCTTCTTAAACACTTCGGAGCAGAATTGAAAAAGAGTGCGAGCGACGCGTTTACAGCTGCTCGCTATGGAGGAGAAGAGTTTGCACTGCTAATGCCTGGTAAGACGGAACTCGAAGCCTATCAATTCATCAATCATTTTCGAAAAGACATCAATGATCAATATTTCGAAGGAGTCGAAGTGCTTCCACACGGCTGTCTCTCGTTTTCTGCAGGAATCATCCAATACAACCAGGACATGTACGATTCCTCAGAAGTCCTTGAAAAAGCCGATCAAGCGATGTACTATGCCAAGACTAAAGGAAAGAACAACGTTTGTATTTTTGACGCTGATAATGTACCTGCTAAAACCTTTTATAATAACAAAGAAATGGAATTATTGGAGCAGCAGCTAAAAATCTTTCTTTATAAAGATGTGTACACGTACAAACATAGCAGAAGAGTTTATGAATATGCGATTGAGTTCAGCAACAAGCTTAACTTGAATAGCAATGATCAGAAAATACTTGTCATGGGAGCACTCATTCATGACATCGGAAAGCTTGAGATTCCTCGTGACGTTATCAACAAAAAAGGAAAGCTTACGAAGGATGAGTGGGAGATGGTTCAGAAACATGTCATTTGGGGGAGGGAAATTGTATCAACAAACCGCGAGCTAGCTGATCTTCTTCCACTCGTTGAACTTCATCACGAACGTTATGACGGGAAAGGCTATCCGTACGGATTAAGCGGACAAGAAATCCCTCGACTTGTTCGCATGTTAACAATTATCGATTCCTTTGATGCCATGACGACTGAGCGCCCCTATCAAAAAACAAAGTCAATTAGTGAAGCGATAGACGAATTACAAAAATGTGCTGAAACGCAGTTTGATCCCGAACTTGTTCATGCGTTTATTGAGGTGATTCATTCAAGTCCACTGCACAAGCATTCAATTGAACAACCAAACAAAATCAGCATTTAAAAAAGCGAATGTGGCCGCATTCGCTTTTTTGTTTCCGTTAGAAACGCTTCACATTTTATTTTCGCTACCATAACGGCTCATTATGATCAGTTACTTCAAAAAAATATGGAAGAATGAAGACCGTACCAACCGCCATCACGACTTCGATTGGGATAATGACTGAAATGGGAACTTGGAATGCGATCATTGGTAACCATAGAAGCGCAACAATACTTGGAATAACAGATAAGTTATTCCTTGCCCGACGTGTTAAATACTGTTCCCTATCACAATAGGGACAGACAACAGCTTTTTTAAACGAAAACAACATAAGGAACGATTCTTTCCACGTCCACTCCGAATGACATTGCTGACAAGTTGTCATTTTTATGACCCCCATACTACTTATACGAACTCAACGTCATGAGAGTTTCAAAATTCTGTTAATCTCCTTCTAAATCCGATAAAGCATGAATCATAATCTTAATGGCGTCTCGTATGCTAGTGAACGGAAAACCAGTATGTGCTGAATGATGGAGCGTCATCTCGAATGTAGGTGGAACATGAACGAATCCTGCTGGGATATCGATGTCTTTTTGTTCAAGTGCATACAAAACGCTATACATCACGTTGTTACATAAATAAGTTCCAGCTGTATTGGATATTTCTGCAGGTATACCATTTTGTACAAGTGCCTCAGTCATCTTTTTAATAGGAAGAGTTGAGAAATAAGCTGCCGGTCCACCTTCCACGATTGGCTGATCTTCCGGCGCACGCCCCACATTATCTTCTACACTATCATTCACATTAATTGCAATTCGCTCAGGCGTTACTTTTGTTCGGTCAGCGGCAAGTCCAAGCATGATCACAGCAATCGGTTCACATTGTTCAACATACTCAATCAGCATTTCTGATGCTCGCTCATAATCAACAGGAAGAACACGTGAGATAATTTCATAGCCTCCTATCACTTCCTCATCCAATTCCTTGACGATTTGCTCAGTTGGATTATGACGATGTTCAAGAAAAGGCTCAAAACCAGTCAACAATAGCGGTCTCATTCTCTTCTCCCCTTTCGCTTAATAACAAATTACTCCAAATAATCTGAACACTTATCTTTCTATTACCTCTTTCAAACCGGTTTAACCTTCAAATTATAGTCATTTTTTACCACCTTTTCATTTTCTTCACAAGCGTTGAATGATCAATCCTTAATTCCTTAGCTGCAGAACGAAGAGATGGATGTTGTTGAATCGTATCTAATATGATTCTCTTTTCAAAACTTCCTACTCGCTCTTTCAATGAAAGTGGTTCGCTCCCTTTTATACGATAATCCGTAATATGGACTGGTAAATGATGCGGTTCAATAGAGATGGTAGGAACAGATACGACAAGGCTTTCAATCATATTTTTCAGTTCTCGAACGTTTCCAGGCCAGCGATAAGTAAGCAAGGCGCTACGTGTTTCCTTAGTCATCCGTTTTTCAATATGATATTTCGAACAGAAATAAGAAAAGAAATGATCTACCAATACTTCAATATCATGGACACGATCAGCTAACGGAGGAATAGAAATCTCAATAACTTGAAGCCTGTAATAAAAATCTTCGCGAAATGAACCTTTCTCGATTTCTTCTAACAACTGTTTATTTGTAGCAGAGATGATCCGAATATCAAGTTTAATCGGTTTATTTCCACCAATCCGATAAAACTCGCTCTCTTGTAAAACTCTGAGAAGTTTCACTTGGAGTGAAACAGGCATCTCCCCTACTTCATCAAGCATAACCGTCCCACCCTGGGCCAATTCGAGCAAACCGATTTTTCCTTCCTTACGCGCTCCAGTGAACGCGCCTGACTCATAACCAAATAACTCTGATTCTAATAAATGTTCAGGGATAGCTCCACAGTTCACTTTAATAAAAGGCTTGTCCTTCCGATCACTTTCATAGTGAATTAAATTAGCCACAACTTCTTTACCTACGCCTGATTCTCCAGTTAATAATATGCTTGTAGGGTATGGAGCTACCTGTTGTACTTTCTCGTAAATGAGGCCCATTTCTTTACTTCGAAAAACAACCTTGTCAGCTACCCCTTTCAATTGAAGGGAATACCTATTTTGATTCAACTCGGAGAAAGTTTTGGCACGATCAAGCTCAGAGCGCAAACCGTTTAATTGTGTGATATCTCTTACGCTTGTTACCACCAATTCGATCTCGTGATTCTCATCAAAAACCGGACTTCCCGTCACGATAACGTCCTTCTTACCCCCGATTTTTTGTAGAATGGACACCCGCTCTTTTTCTTTTAGTACAAGCAAAGAAACGGACTGATCGATATACCCTTCTTGCATTAAATCTTTCATATGTCGCCCAATTAATTCAGAGCGCGGAAAGCCGGTCATTTCTTCATATGCTGAGTTAACGTAAATCGTCGTTCCCTCTTTATCCACAACATATAATCCGTCTGTCGAAAACTCAATAATTGATTCAAACTGTCGCAGCAAATCGCGGTAGTGTTTCACTTCCGTAATATCCTGAATGATACTAATGACGCCAATAAGCTCTTCGTCCTGATATAGAGGCGTTCGATTGACAACACATTCACGATCAAACAGATGCAGACGTTCACCTATTAAACTATGCTCGTTTTCAAGTACTTCGCTGATTCTTGAATTTGGAACGAAAGCACGAATAGTTGCCCCTTTCCAATGCTGTACACGAAGAAGGTCTTCAGCTGATCCATTCATGTAAATAATTCGTTCTTCTCGATCTATCATAACAACCCCATTGTGTAAGGAAGAAAAGACCTCTTCCCAACCAGTTGTTTTGGCTACATTCAGCATAAAACCCACCTTTCAAATGGTGAAATTTATCAACTTATGGTGAACTACGTCACCACTTTATATTCAATCTATTCAGACAAATACCTGCCTACTGGTGAAAAAAATCACCTAACAATTGATGATTTGTCTAAAAAGGCTATGTTGTCAGCTTTTAAAAGTTGGCACCAAACTTGCATCACTAAAAGTCGTAAGGAAAGAGCTAACTGTGCTATCTGAACGCACCCACACCAGACCATTACTTAAGAAAGAAGTATTCCAAAGATCATCTGTATGGTCTCAATACCCTTAGCGTTAAAAAGCTAGCGTCTCAGCCCTTGAATGAAATTTTTCACAATTTATACCAACATAATAGGAGGAATATGAATGAACATTATTAACAAACACCCGAAATTGTACGTAATGGATAATGGGCGTATGAGTATGGATAAAAACTGGATGATTGCGATGCACAATCCCGCTACGATTACGAATCCCAATGCCCAAACTGAATTTGTTGAATTCCCTATTTACACAGTTCTAATCGATCACCCGGCCGGCAAGATCCTTTTTGATACAGCTTGTAATCCAAATTCGATGGGACCAGAAGGCCGTTGGACAGAAGCGACACAGCAAACTTTCCCCTATAAAGCTAGTGAGGAATGCTACCTTCATAACCGCCTGGAGCAGCTGAATGTACGTCCTGAAGACATTAAATTCGTTGTCGCTTCTCATCTCCACCTTGACCATGCAGGATGTCTTGAGATGTTTACGAACGCTACCATTATTGTTCATGAAGATGAATTGAACGGAACCCTTCAGTCCTATGCGCGTAATCAGAAAGAAGGCGCCTATATTTGGGGGGATATTGATGCATGGATTAAAAACAATCTTCAGTGGCAAACCATTAAGCGAAATGAAGACAATGTGCAACTTGCAGAAGGTATTAAAGTATTAAACTTTGGCAGTGGACACGCCTGGGGAATGATTGGTCTGCATATTCAGATGCCGGAAACCGGTGGAATCATTCTCGCCTCAGATGCCGTCTATACAGCCGAAAGTTTTGGGCCACCTATCAAACCACCTGGCATTATCTATGATTCTCTCGGCTACGCAGCATCAGTAGAAAAAATCCGACGACTCGCAAAGGAAACGAATAGTCAGGTATGGTTCGGTCATGACTCAAACCAGTTTAATAATTTCCGTAAATCAACAGAAGGCTACTACGAATAAAAGGAGGATTTGAATGACTTTTTCCAAACTCGTCTTCACCCCACTAAGCTACACTGGCTGGGGATCACTTGCACAGCTCTTACCTGAAGTTGAAAAGTATGCTGTAAAGCGAATTTTGGTCGTAACTGACCCTGTATTAAATGATATCGGTATCGTAGATCGCGTCAGCATTCCTTTAAAAGAGGCCGGATATTCAGTCGATATATATACTGATATACAGCCAGAGCCACCGCTTGCCATCGGCGAAAGACTCGTCAACTATACGAAAGAAAATGCATTTGACCTCGTTATAGGACTCGGAGGAGGAAGTGCGCTAGATCTCGCGAAATTAACAGCTGTTCTGTCAGTACATGAAGGTTCTGTTTCTGACTACCTCAACTTATCAGGAAGCAGACAGATAACCGATAAAGGTTTGCCAAAAATATTAATTCCAACAACTGCCGGTACCGGGTCAGAGGTTACAAATATATCTGTTCTTTCACTCGAAAGCACAAAAGATGTCGTCACACACGACTATCTTCTAGCTGATGCAGCCATCGTTGATCCCGAGTTAACCGTTTCCGTTCCAGCAAAAGTGACCGCAGCAACCGGTGTCGATGCGCTTACCCATGCGATTGAGGCTTATGTCTCGATTAACGCTAGCCCGACAACGGATGGCCTCGCTCTCCAAGCAATTAGGTTAATTAGTCGCTCGATCAGACGTGCTGTTTCGGATGGAGAAGACCGCGAAGCACGAATCGATATGAGTAACGGAAGTTATATCGCTGGCCTTGCCTTTTTTAATGCTGGCGTAGCAGGAGTTCATGCTCTTGCCTATCCTCTTGGCGGGCAATTTCATATCGCTCATGGTGATTCCAATGCCGTTCTTCTTCCTTACGTGATGGGATATATTCGAAAAAGTTGTACGAAACGAATGGGAGATATTCTGAATGCACTTGGCGGTAACTCACAATTCCTTTCAGAAGAAGAAGCCTCGTATGAGTGCGTACGAATGCTAGAAAGACTCGTTCAAGACGTTGGCATCCCCAGTACTCTTGGTGGATTCGAAATTCCAGCTAACGCCCTGGAGTCCTTAACAGAAGATGGCCTGAAACAAAAAAGACTGCTTGCAAGAAGCCCTCTTCCTCTTCATAAGGATGATATTCGCGCAATCTATCAATCAGCATTTAAGGGAGAAATTGTTGAAGCATCCCCTACTACTATTCAACATCCATAAAGTCATTCAATTATAAAGCCCGCTTACGCAGCGGGCTTTATGATTGATTTCACCTTTCATAGGGAACAACAATTAAAAACGAATTAGGTGGTGTCACTCTTGGGTTACTTTTTACTTCTTATTCTATCAGTTACCATCATGATTTTTCTTATACGAGTACCGCTAACCGATCGCTTCCCTCCTGCTATTCGCAAAATGGGCGTGATCTTTCTTGGATTAATCTCGATTATCTTTCTCGCATTATTGATTGCTTCATTTATTTGATGATCAAAAAGGCGAAAGTGTCCGCTGTGAGTGGACACTTTCGCCTTTTTTGTTTGTAGTGGGGGTCAGGCTCGCGCCTGACCCCCACTTTATACAAACGTCGTCGCTAAATAAATGACCACCGGCATCGTCGCTAAGCTCGACACGGTGGAAACAAGCGTTGCGCTTGAAACGTTTTGGGGTTCAGTATGAAACTGAATCGCGTACATTGTCGTGTTCGCGGCAGTTGGGGTAGCAGCCATTATTATCATAATTTGCTTTGTCAATGGATCAACAGGCATAAGAAGCACAATGCCAGCGGCAATCAGCGGAGCAACCATAAGCTTAAGTGATAATGCCGTTGATAGCTTGCGCCAGTCAATCGCCCGAATACGAATGTTCGCAAGCTGCATACCAAGCGTCACCATAATAACGGGAATAGCCGCATCCGCAATTAAATCCACGCCATCACTTATTGTACCCAAAGGAAGATGTAACCATTGAAACAACAGCCCGACAATGGCGCCGTAAACCATCGGCATTTTCCTAACAGCTTTTAAAGCTGCCTTTATCCCATCGTGGTCCGGACTTCCCTTTGCGGCATAATATACGCCAAGTGTGCTCATTAACAGTTGCTGCAACACCATTAAAACAATCGCTGTTTCCATCCCGACTGCCCCAAACAGAAAGAGAACAAGCGGAGTTCCGTAATTTCCGTTATTCATAAACGCGCTCGATAAAACCAATCCGCATCGTTCTGATTCGGTATAGCCATATAGTTTTGAGAGAATGCTCACGATCCCAATAAGCGCAAAGCAAAGTCCAAGCATGTAGATCGACAAATAACCATAGGAGGAATCAATTTCTTGCTCATAAAATGTTCGAAAAACGAGAAGCGGAACGAGGACATATAAAGCGAGGTTTGAAAGCACCCTTGTCTCCAAGTTAAGAAAACGTTGCGCAATATATCCGACTCCAAATACGAAGAAGATCGGCAGCAATATGGTTATGATCGACATCTTCATTCTCCTTCAGCTTCTTCAAAGGATAGCGTGCCCTGGAATACGAATAAAACAGGATGAAAGGGAACTGATAAAATCAGCCCCCTTTCTTCGCTTATCCGTTAAAAACGATAATTTTTTCTTCTGTCATTTCTTCAATCGCATAGCGTGGACCTTCTTTTCCTGTTCCGCTTTTCTTCACACCACCATATGGCATATGGTCAACGCGATAACCTGACGTATCGTTAATAATCAGTCCACCCACATGTACCTCATTGATCGCTTTTAACGTAAACGCTAGGTCGTTCGTGAATAGGCCAGCTTGAAGGCCATATTCCGAATCATTCACTCTCGCAATCACTTCATCGGTGGAACGGTACGTGCTTACGGCAACGACTGGTCCAAAAACTTCCTGGCGACATACTTTCATATTATCATTTACATTCGAAAGAATAGTAGGTTGGTAGAAGACGCCATTTCTTTCTCCGCCTGTTTCAACAGTAGCTCCCTGCTCAACCGCTTCGTTCACCCAACTTTCTACACGAATGGCTTCACGCTCAGCAATCATCGGCCCAACATCGGTTGCCTGATCCATTGGATCTCCTAAAACAAGGCCTTCTGTTACTTCCTTCATTTTTGCAAGGAACGGCTCATAAACATCTTCATGAACATAAACGCGTTGAACAGAAATACAAACCTGGCCAGCGTTATTAAAACTTTTCTGTGCGGACTGAGTAGCAGCTGTTTCAACATCTGCATCGTGATGCACAATTGTTGCGGAGTTATTTCCTAACTCAAGCGCTACTTTACGTAAACCAGCTTTTTCGCGAATATGCTGACCAACGCGAGGGCTTCCCGTAAATGTAAACATGTTCACGTCCTGGTTAGATAGAAGCCATTCACCTACTGTAGCCCCGTCCCCAGTGACAAGGTTCAGGCGGCCTGCCGGAAGACCTGCTTCTTCCATAATCTCTGTTAACAGAATCGCACAAACCGGCGTAACTTCAGCTGGTTTTAGTACAACGCTATTCCCGGCGGCTAGCGCTGGGCCAATTTTGTGGCAAACAAGATTTAGCGGCACGTTAAACGGCGTAATCGCTGCGACAACACCAATCGGAAATCGTCTCGTGTAAGCTTGACGCTGTTCAGACCCTGGCGCTGACTCCACTGGGATTCCTTCGCCGTGGATCCGTTTGGCTTCCTCTGCTGAAACTTCCAAAGTTAAAGCAGCTCTTCCTACTTCACCCTTACACTCGGCTAATGGCTTACCAACTTCTTTCGCCAGCACTTCACCTAGTTCATCTTGACGAGCTCTGAGCACTGCAGCTGCTTTAATAAGTACCGTATATCGTTCATAAGGAGAAAAAGTGGTTTTCAAAGCTTCTTTGGCAGCTTGGACCGCATCTTTTACATCTTGTTCTTCAGCGGCAGCCGTTTTGGCCGTTATTTCTTGGGTATATTTATTTAGCACATCATCCGTTGTCGTTTTATCTCGCCATTCTCCGTTAATGTATAATCCGTACGTTCGTACTGAAGTTTGCGTTGTCACTTTAACATCATCCTCCCTTTTTATAACGTTACTACCTTTTTCTCTGACAAAAGTTCTTCTGCTTTTCCTTGACTTCCAAATACGCGAATTTTTTCTTGTACTTTTTCCTTCATTCGTAAACGGCCAAGACCAAGTGAGCTCGCGAGCACAATGTCATTTTGATTTTCGCCAAAAGCTTCTTGCACGCCTCTAGTGAAAGCTTGACGTAGCTCAGTATCAACATTGATTTTCGCAATACCTAGAGAGATCGCGCGCTGTACTTGCTCATCTGGCACATCTGAACCGCCGTGAAGAACGACAGGGCGCTCGACTGCCGCCACAATTTCTTTCAGTCGTTCGAACCGAAGATTTGGCGTTTCTTTATAAATACCGTGTGCTGTTCCAATTGATACAGCGAGATAATCAACATCTGTCGCTTCTACAAAAGCAACAGCTTCTTCAGTAGTTGTAATAAGGGCGTCCTTTTCATCAACGGTAATATCATCTTCCGTTCCACCGATTTTACCAATCTCACCTTCAGAACCAATGCCTAGTGCTCTTGCAATGTCGACCACTTTCCTCGTTGTCGCCGTATTTTCTTCAAACGATAAACCTGAACCATCGAACATAACGGATTGGAAGCCCATTTGAACAGCTTGCATCGTTTGTTCGAACTGACGACTATGATCAAGGTGAATCGCAACAGGAACATCAAATTCTTTTTCGTACGTATCAATTAGACCTTTTAATGCTTCCATACCTAGCGTTTGAATCACCTTTTGTCCAACTTGAATCATAATTGGTGCTTTTTCCTCAGCAGCTGCTTCAAAAATTGCTAGCACTGTTTCCGCATTATGGGCGCTAAAAGCACCTACCCCATATCCGTTTTGAAAAGCATGATCCAGCATTGTTTTTCCGTTAATAAATGGCATAACCATTTCTCCCTTCTATCGCTTCAATTCAATATTGTAGTGGTACTGATCACTTCGGTATTTCGTTTTGGTGTATTCTATTAGATGGTCATTCAGTCCATAGCTGAGACGTGTCATTTCCAGTAGCGCTTCACCCGGCCGTATCGCCAAAGAATCCGCTTCATCCAACGTCGCATTAATCGCTGCAATTCGCTCCTGTGCTTTGTTTAAATAAATTTGATAGTTTTCGAGTATTTCATAGTATTTCGCTTCATTTAAATCATGTTGAATTAGTAGCTTGCCAATCGATTCTGGCCAGCATGTGCGTTCAAGCGCAACTGGCGTCTCATCAGCAAATCGTATTCGTTCTACAAGTAGAATCGGTGACCCCTCTGCCACTTGAAGCATTTCACTTTCATGGAAAAGGTTATACTTGAATTCAGCTCGGATAACTTTTGACGAAGGAACTTGACCTTTTTCCATTACTTCTTCCGCAAAACCTTTCAGCTGCCCAAGATTCCCAACCAATTGATGAGGCTTGACTATGGTCCCATGGCCCTGCTTTTTCTCAAGCAGTCCATTCTGAACGAGAATCGTAATCGCCTGACGAATTGTTGTTCGACTCACACCGAATTCCTTAATGAGCGCTTGCTCTGTTGGAATGAGCGTATTCGATTTCCACGCACCAGTCTGAATGCGCTCAATAAGGACATCTTTGATTTGGAGGTAAAGAGCATCCCCATTTGGATCTATCTGATTAATCGACATAGATCTCATTCCCCTTTATAGGTGGTGGATACGTCGCAAGATCTTCTCCAATGAGCGGCTTCAACCATTCATAGTAAGCCTTCTTATTTTGAATGAACGCATCAGGCAACACACGTTCACCAGCTGCGACAACTTTTTCAAGTTCAATCGGAAGCATTCTCACCGAATAACGATGATGAGCATTCCTTTGAATTGAAACCATAACGTTTGATAATCCTTCACGAATCCATTCAGCGCCAACTCTTCCAACCGTATAAGCTTCTTCTCGATCAACATCTGATATGACTGCGGAGAAGCTTCGCTGATTCATTCCTAGGAGTTCAGCCCTTGTCATAACGCTTAGCTCATTTTTTAAAAAGTGAGCCACTTGACTTGAAATGCCACCCAGTATTGTTCTGCCATCCACATTTCCTCTCTCAACCTGACCACTATTCCCAAATAAAACACCTTCACTTACAACGACTGTTGCGTAACCAAACCGGTTCAAAGCCGTATTTACATTCTCAAGAAGGACTTCTTTTTTTATAGGGCGCTCAGGTATAGCGATAAAATGAGGGCCTTCTTCTTCATATTCTTGTAATAACCCTGACGCTGCGGAAAGCCAGCCGGCATTTCTTCCCATCGTTTCAAGAACCCTGACCTTTTCAAAGTTCTGCATCGACGCGAGATCCCGGCTCATATCTCTTGTGGCCTGGGCGACATATCGTGCTGAGCTTCCAAAACCTGGCGCATGATCCGTCCCTCCAAGGTCATTATCAACCGTTTTAGGGAGTCCAAGAACCTGAAGCGAAACGTTTTGCCTTCTCGCTTCGGCTTCTACTTTGGCTAGCGCCTCCATCGTTCCATTACCACCGATAAAAACAAGCACATCGACACCCTGCGCCTGAAGCAAGCGCACACCATTTTCAATATGCTCATCTGTTAACGGAAAGCGTCCAGAACCAAGGCACGCACCCGGGACATCCTGATGTAGATGAACGCGACTAAGCATCGCACTATCTCCGTCAAGATACATTCCGTGCGCCAGTCCTTCATAACCATTTTGAATAAAAAGCAGGGCATGATCTCGTTCGATTTCCTTCACAAACCCTGCGAGGGTAGCATTAATGACGGCCGTAGGTCCCCCGGCCTGGCCAATGGCGACCTTTTTCATGCAACTGTCTCCCTTCAGTTCTTCGTATAGATCGTCGTCTCAAGCCCAAGCTGCTTACCAAGTTCAACAAGCTCATCCGCAACATCATCATAAATAATGGCGTAATGTGGTTCGAAGCCCTCTTCCATTAAGCCGTATAGCGTATCATTTATTTCCGTTTCCAGTTCCACTTCGACAGACGTACCATTGAAGCGCTGCGGCGTATCCAATGCGTTCCCCCTCATAACCAACAAGCGATAACCTTCTGGCGTATAACCAACTCGGAACATCGTTACGCGACCTGGCTTTAAACCGAATTCCATCGTAAAGCCGAGCTTACGGTTTGGATGAACGCCAGGTCGAGCGCCTTGATCAGGATGTGCAAGCGAATACGCGCCTGCGCCGCAATGCCAGAACACAACTGAATTACTCGCCTCGTTCACGTGAACCATATCACCAAGGTATGGGGCGCTTCCTGTTAGCTGCTGAAGAATAAACATCGAAACGGAACCATGAATATCCGATTCACACGATGAAACCACACCGTCTTCTGTAAATTGAGAAAGAGTTGAGCATGCTGCAGCGCCAAGTTCATTGAAAAAGTCAGGCCAACAACGTATCGCAAGCGCCGAAACATCTTCCGCATCAATTTGCTCCTGCACGTACGTTGTAAACTGAGCAAATCGCTGAACGGTTTCTTCGTTACGATTTAGGCCAATCACCTGCTGCTCCGCTCGTTCAATCGCGCCTTCCCATCTTTCCCGAGGGAGCTTCACACATTCCTCAAACGCTTTGTTTAAATCAAAGTTTTTCACTGTCACACCAAGCTGTTTTTGCAAGGCTTCTTCATCCGTTCCTGAAAAGAAAAAGCCTGGAGGATGCTCCCCGATCACACCAATGGTGAGACCTTTGAGATCTTCAATCACCTTTTGAACCTTTAGCTGAATCTTGATTCTCTTTTGCACCTGCGCTTCATCGCCATTCCCAAATACAAAGCTAAATGGATGATTCGCACATCGAAGCACATGACTTGTGCTATTGCCGCCGGTTAAGGAGTTTAAGCGAAGTCTCCCGCCAACACTTGGTTCACGAACGGACCAGACGATCACTGGCGCTTCTACTTTTTTAATGAGGGCCTCAATGAATTCACCGTCCGCAAACGTGACGCTTTGATAAATACTAGCAACAATGTCTTCGCTGTTAACGTTTTCAAGAAAAGCTTCTAGATCTTCAGGTGATGTGATGATCTCTTCAGGCTCAATCACATTTGCCGTCACACTATGAAGAAATTCTGAACTTTTCTTTCTTTGTAGTTCCCCCGCTTCAAGATCAAACGTTTTTCTACCAATTGGTACATATAGAATGCTTGTTTTAGCCACGATTGGTCACAACCTTTCTCCTCTGTTTGTTACAAATACTATATCATACATTATTATGTTTTAAAATAGGTAGTAACCTTTATATTTACTTTCTTATTTTAACTCAAGGGCTGCTTTTTGGAATACGTCTGCATAAGAAGAACCCTTTCGATAGAAAACAGGAGTTTCTCCGATTGGAGCCTTTACTTCAACTTGTCCTCCACCCATCTCTTTGCCACTCCATAAATGAACCCATTCATCTTCAGGTAAGTACACGGACCAGTTTTCTTTTCCTTCTTCATAAACCGGGGCGACAACCATATCTGATCCAAGCATATATTGATATTGAATGTCATAAGAGGCTAGATCATTCTCATATTCCATAAACAATGGACGTTGCATCGGTATTCCTTTTTCAGCATTTTCTTTGCTCAGCTCTTTAAGATAAGGCTTAAGTGCTGTATAAACGTTCGTCATTTTGACAAAATGCTCAAGCGTCTCTTCGTCTTGATCAAACTGGAAGCAATCGTCAGGACGGTTGCCTTCGTGCGTTCGCATGACGGGAGTGAATGCCGCCATATCAACCCAGCGAAGCAACAGTTCTTTGTTCCGCTTGTTCCCATGAAGACTTGTATATCCGCCGATATCACTATGGTGAACGCCATTCCCGCTCATTCCAGCAGATAAAGCGGCTGGAATAACAGATGCAAGACCATCGTCAAGGCTCCAATCGACACTTTGATCACCAGCCCATAGAAGTGGACAATACCCCTGACTTCCTGAGTATCCTGCGCGCATAAAGTAAACAACATCGCCCCATCGTCCAGCTTTCTTTACAGCATTGTGATTCACTTTTGCCCACATCACTGGCCACGCATTGTGCATTTTTGTAGCAGATTCACCATTGTGAAGTTTCAGATCAGTCGGCAAGTACTCACCAAAATCGGCCATCCATCCGTCCATACCAAAATCAATCATGTTCTTTTGAATGACATCTTCGTACCATTCACATGCTGCTTCGTTTGTAAAGTCGACCACGCCGCAATAAAACTCACCAAAGTCAACGATATAATCACCGCCATCTAACGCTGTAGCAAGATAGCCGTTGTCATAAGCTTCACGGTAAAGATCACCTTCCACAGCGACATAGGGGTTAATATAGCCCATAAAACGAATCCCTTTTTGCTTCCATTCTTTTACTTTTTGGTCAAGCTCCGGGTATTCCTCCGGATTCCATTTCCAATTCCACATCAACCGCTTACCGAATGACGTCACACGCTTTCCCTGCCAGTCCTGACACCAAACAGCACCGATTTTCAATCCTTTTTCAATAGCACGATCAAGCTTATTTTGTACTCGTTCTGTTCCTCCTTGCATTCCGAGCCAGATGCCATTATACGTCCACTCGGGAAGCTCGGGCTGTCTACCGAGACGAGAAGTTAGTTTTTCAACGAGATCCTTATATGTTTGTCCCGTTTCAAAAAGAATCGAGGCTGGCGCTTCCCAGATATGCAGCTCATGAAAATCGTCTCTTTGAAAATCAAAGTCTGCAAATGCTGTTGTCTCTACATGGCAATAATATTTATTCGTAGATACATAGGTTGGTTGCGGATAATTCGTATTGTAATAGTCACCACCAGCTTGATCTTTCACGTCGGCCTGCCAAGTTGTATACGTAGATTTATTCCGCCCCACACCAGGTTCAGATGTCCATAAAGGGAAATTCTTTCCCCTTAAATTAAAGTAGGAAAGCTGTTCCCCACAACCATAAATCTTCTCATCTGCATCGGCTACAACGCGAACCCAGAAGCGATTAAAGAGTGGATCGACGAGCTCGAAAGAAACGCGAAGTCCATCTTTGTCCTGCTTTAATACCATTGTTAGTAATTCATGATCATGAGAGAAGTGACGAAAGCCAATTCGACACGTCTCTCCTTCATACCGCACTGTGGCATAACGAAGAGCTACTCGTTCCACTACATAATCCTTTATTTTAAAATTCCCTCTATACATATCAATCGTTTCTTCACCGCTACCAATGAAAATAAACGGGCGGGCAGGTGAATGCCGAAACAATAAGCGACGGTCAAAATAAACTTCGAATTCTTCTCCATTTTGCTTCGCTTCAAAACCAGGTTTAGTCTTTAGTGTATTCAATGTAATTCCCCCTACGTACTTTTTGTTTAAGCACTTCTAAATTTTTTCTCAGCGTTTACCGCTTCTTCATGTTTTCTTGTTACAAAACCTGAGTATTTTTTATTCCAGGATTTTAATGCGAAAAGATAACAAAGCGTTCCGACTACAGCCGCACCTAGTATTGATGGCCAGAACCATGCTGAAACCATTCCACCCGCATAAGCAAGTCCAATAGGTGAGAATAGGATATAAACCATAACAACTAGACTAATCAGAACAACAGAGACTGGAATCGTAAACTTCCATGGAACCATATCAACCTTAGGGTTTGCTCTAAATTCATACGCTTCAGGAAGAGGACTAATGCGACCGACGACCATCATGATAGCGACTTCAATAAGGAAAAGAATCGCCGAGATATGAATAAAGTTCATCGTAATCTCAATGCTAAATAGCTGGTTTAATCCCCATACAAGCATGTAGTACGTAATCACATGGAAGATAATCGCGATTTTTGCACCAAGCGCAGGAATGCGTTTGGAAACTATCCCCACAAGAACAATCGCAATGATCGGTATGTTAAAGAATCCTGTAAAACGGCGAATCAAATCCCATAATCCATCAGGTGCGTTCATCAGCATTGGCGCAATGAAAAAAGAGACAAGTGCGAGAACGCTTCCAAAATACTTACTGACATTGATTAGTTGTCGATCTGTTGCATTTTTATTAATACCTGCTTTGTATACATCAAGCGCAAACATCGTAGCCGCACTATTTAATAGAGAGTTAAAACTTGAGAACACGGCACCAAGAAGCACAGCTAGAAAGAGTCCAGACATAAATGTAGGTAGCAAATTTGATACAACCGTTGGATAAGCTAGATCAACAGGATCCATTGAACTGCCATAAAGGTGAAAGGCAATAACACCTGGAATCATCATCATAAACGGAACAGTTAATTTATAGAATCCTGATAAAAGAACTCCTTTTTGTCCTTCAGCAAGGTTTTTCGCCCCAAGCGTTCGTTGAATCACGTACTGGTTTGTTCCCCAGTAGAACATATTCATAAAAATCATACCGGTAAAAATCGTTGAAAACGGAACAGAATCCGTACTTGAGCCAATTGCATTTAATTTCTCAGGGTTTTCTGTCGTAATGGTTTTTATCCCATCTAACATGTCGCCATTTCCAAGTGCTATAAAACCTAGTACTGGAACAATTAATCCAATAAAGAGAAGACCAATTCCGTTCAGGGTATCGGAGACTGCCACCGCTTTTAATCCTCCGAAGATCGCATAGATGGCACCGATAATACCAATAACCCAAATCACGAGCCAGACAGAGGATTGAAAGGAGATACCGAGTAGCTCTGGTACATCAAAAAGTCGAAGAATAGCAAGCGCTCCTGAATACAGTACTGATGGAATGGTTACAAACATATAACCAAGCATAAACAGAATAACTGTATACCTGCGAACGCTTTCATCGTATCGTTTACTTAAAAACTCAGGTAATGTTGAGAAGGCTCCGCCAAGATAGCGCGGCAGCAAAATTAATGCCATAATGACAATTGCAAAAGCCGCCGTTACTTCCCAGGCCATGTTGGAAAGATTTGTTCTATAGGCCTGTCCATTCAAACCAATTAACTGTTCTGCTGATAAGTTTGTGAGCAAAAGAGATCCTGCAATAAATCCTCCTGTTAACCCACGACCTGCGAGAAAGTAACCATCCGAGTCATTAACTGAATTTCTTGTTTTTAAGTATGAAACCCAAGCAACAAGTGCCATGAAAAAGACGCACGATACTAATGTGAATGTAATACCAGACATGAGCTTGTCCTCCTTTATAGCTTGCTGTAAGCAACTGTTATATTTTCACCGACTATTCCTTCGTGTGCGCCCTGTGCCATAAAACGTTCATGTTCACGATGAGCAAGAAGCCATTTATTTTTCATGAATAGAAGCGGATCGTGCCCTCTTTGCGATTGCGCTAATGGTAAATTTGTGCCTTCAGGTAAGATCACCGTACATTTAAATCCTTCATCACTTACTTTACAAGGAGCAAGGTGAAGCGTCGTTTGGTACATTTCAATCGCGGTGCCCTCTGGAACATAAAATACCTGGATGTTCTTCACATCGTATGTATGATCCACAACGTCATTCATATGTCCTAGTAGGAGCACAAAATCCGTCACTGCCACGTTTATCTCGCTGCCCTTATGAAACTCAAGTCCTCCAAGAGAAGAATTATTCCCGTTGCAGTACCCAATTTGGACCGGCATCCCTCCATAGTAGCTGTTCTCGATGAACTTTTTGATACGATCATCCTCAAGTTCTTCTTTTGAAGGAACGTACTGATTTCCTTGTTCAGGAATAACCGTTTCCCTCATTAACTCCGACATCTGTTCATATGGGAAATCATGAAGAATTCTGCCATACGTCTTAAAAGCTGCCGAGTCAACCGACTGCACATCCAGATTTGGATTCCGTTCCTTTACTATTTCAATCATAGCCGAACCTCCGATATAAGTAGTAATGTTTATTTAAACATCATAACCTTTTATAACATTATATTGTAAACGTATTCATGATTGCAATGGTTTTTTTGAAATTATCAGTAATTTATATCACAGAGGTGGTCAGGTACGCGCCTGACCCCCTCTGCGATACCACTTTAATATACCACAGCATTTGTTAAATCGATGTTATTCACTTCTTCTCGACTATCAATCAACCATTCCCCTCCGCTTTTTACAAGTTTATAATGAAACGCACTTGAGGTTACCTCTGTCTTCACATTGCTCTCGCCTCGGTCATGGTTCGCTGAATCCATCGTAATGAGAACGTCGATTTCTGCTTTCTTTCCGGAAGAATCGATGTAGAGGCTGTCGAGGTCAAAAGCTGCTTCTAACACTTCTCCCGTAAAGGCCGCATTATTTTCTTTCACAGAAATAAAGCGATCTTCAAAATACGAATTTAGCTCAGGTGTTAGATTTGAAAAGTAGCCCGTATCTAAATTCTCATAAGCCATTATCCAGTCATATAAATACGTGTTTACTGCCGCTATTACTGCATTCGACTCATCATGATCAGTCTCTGGAACATCGATTGCCACTTCCTTCTCGATCACTACAGGCTCTTGTTCACTATAATCAATAACGAAATAAACATCATCACCTTCAAATTGAACGGAAGGACTTTTAACTACGCCAGCTTCGAAGTTTTTTTCTGCATGCATCACAACCGAACCGTCTGTTGGATAGGGACCTATTTGACCGGTTTTGCTAATCGTTTCCCCGGTATCTTTCCCATTAATAAACAAGCGAGCATCCTCATAATTGGAATCAGGTGTTAGAAACGCACCGTTTACAGGAAGGTCCACTTCTAAATGTTTGCCCGGTTTAATCAATTCTACTTCCGCTTCTCCCCGCATCTTATAACCTTCATTTTCTAACTTTGTTTCAAAATGATAGTCCCCTGGAAGGAACGGACCCATTTTCTTCCCCTTTTCTCCAATTGTGCCGCTATCTTCTTCGTTAATAAATAGAGCTGTTTTAGAGAATTGTGTATGAAGCTGTACGTAAATAGGTACAGGTGAAATGACATAATCATTGAAAAGATAAAAAGTTTTCCCTTCCTCTACTAATTCCAATTGGATAAGCAAGTCTTCGTTCCGACTCAGGAGTGTATGGTCCTCTATCGCTCTTGCTTGTCGTTCTAAATCTTGAAGCAATAGCGTCCGTTGATCTGGATGATTCTTTAATAACGATACAAAACTCGCAATCTCAGCTTCATGCGAAAGGACAGGATTAACCTTTGGAATAGCTTCCCCGATCGCTTCATAATCCTCTTGCAACAGAGCCTCTCGAAATTGATCAACTGCACGTTCAGGAGAAGATATCCAACTTAATGTAAAAAAACTGCCTATTAGTACGATCATAATTCCTACAACGATTGCTCCCCATAACAGCCACCCATTTTTCTTTACCTGTGCAGGAGCTGTTCTTGTTACCTTTTGTCCACATTTTACACAAAATGCACCGGCCTCTTCCCTGTTGCAGTGATGACACCAATTCATCTTCCCACCTCCACCCATTATTCCAAATCATATGGGAGAGATTTCTAATTATGACCACTTTTCCCTACTATTTTCCTATGCATTTTTTAACATGATTAAGGACTTTGTACATAACTATGAAAAAGTACGTGAAAAGCACAAGCTCCCTGAAAATCCTGACAAGAAACTTTTATTTCACTTAATAAGGAGGAATGATAATGTCAGATTTGCAAACTAAAATAGGCGGAGGACTATCAAAACTTCAAGATGGTCTTCAGCAAGGAAAAAGCAAGCTTCAAACAGCTCAGGAAGTTTCACAACTTAAGAAAAACGCGAGCGATGCTGCCACAAACCGAACAAGAATCATTAGTCAGCTTGGCGAACTCACCTATCGTTTGATCCGTAAAGGGGAGATCCAACAACCCGAATTAAATGAACAAGCTGAGCGCCTTCTTCAATATGATCTAGAACTCTATCAAGCGAACAGAGCTTTAGAGAGTCAATTGCGAAAGGAACCGGGTGGTGACGTATGTGAGTGCGGAGCAGCCGTTAATGAAGAGGATACGTTTTGCGGCAGCTGTGGCAATCGAGTTCAATTATCAGAAGCACCAATACCAGTACCGACAGTTCAATGTACCACCTGCAAGGAAGAAATCCCTGAGACGGCTTTATTTTGTGGGTGTTGTGGTTCGAAAAACGGCTAGGAGGTGATCAAAGTCATGTACTGTACAACGTGTGGTAACGAAGTTCCGTTTGGTGATAATTATTGCCCCTTTGATGGGACATTTCAGCTTCACACAGAACATCACACCGTCACGACTGCATCACCAAAGTTTTGTTCAGATTGTGGTACATCGAATACTTGTGATCATCCCTACTGTATTCAGTGCGGTTCTTTTCAACTCACTCTCATTCCATTTAAAGTAGAACGCGTAAAAGAAAAAGTAGCAGCTCCCTCGCACGCGATACCAGATCTTAGCGCCATTAATAAAAAGCTTGCGATACTATGCGGTTTTCTCGCATTTCTAGTTGTTGGTATTATGTCGTTTATTGTATCGGAGGGATTTCAGCAACAAGCCGCTACTTTTCAGCAAACCCTTGAAGAATTCACTGAGTTAGGTCCAACGGAAGTAATCAATGATTTTTATTATTACTTTGGCAACGAAAATTCCCAGTTAACTGTAGAACCTTTTTATGGAATGACAGACTACTGGATGTCAGCTCACCTTCTCAATTCAACCCTTTCTTTCAACACGCAAGGGGCGGGAAATTTATTGAGCGGAGAGATCGAACTCCATTCAGGAATGCTCATTCTTTTATTACTACCTCTCGTTGCACTACTGCTTGCTGGATATATGTATGGACGAAAAACAACGTGTACCCTCCAGCAATACTGGCTTTCTTCACTTCTTATCGGAATGATTTACGGATTACTGACAGCGATGATCGCTCTTTTCGCTGGATTCAACTTTGAAGCTTCTGCACAAGAGGGTGGAATCGTTTCGAGTTTATCAATTGAAAATAACTATCCGCTTTTGAAAGCTTTATTTGGTGGTTTATTCCTTGGAACAATCTTTTCGTTTATTGGTAGTTTGTACGGCAGTCGTTCAATGAAAGAATTAACTTCTTCTCCCCTTAAAGAAGGAGTGCGCACACTCACACTAGGGGTCTCCATCTCAATCGTCTTGATGATTCTCTTCCTTTATCGCTTTATGTTCGAAGATAACTCACTTATTAGCTTTCAAGATATTCCGGCGAGTTATTTTCTTATCATCGTTTTTCAAGGAGGGTTTCTTCTATGGAACACACTGAACCTTTCTTCCCTTACCTTCGATATAAATATTCCAGGCGAGAAATTTCAAATGATCTATTCAGTACTTGGTGGGATGAAGATCGAAACAAATGAATCTATTTCTATTTTCACCTACTTATTTAGCGACCCAGGTAACACGAAGATCTACATGATGATTGGTTTGCTGATTCCACTATGTTTATTCATTTCGGCAGGTTATCGGATGCACCAGGAAGGAGCGATTCAGTTCCACCGCATGATTATCTTCGGCTTGCTATACGCCTTTATGATGTCGCTATTAGCAGCAGGCTTGAATACAGGATTCACCTTTAATTTGGAGAGCTTCGCCGGAGAAATTAGCGACATAACAGAAGTCCCGTTTCTATTCATTGGTTTCTCGGCAATTGCTACATTTTTTAAGTGCTTTATCTACTCAACTCTCCTAGCCATTTGTGGCGCCTATTGGAAGAGATACCGAACACAATAAAAAGGGACTTTCTTTCGTTCCTATTCAGTCCTCTGAGGGTGGACATTTCCTTCTTTTTGTCTTTTTAGGGGGTCAGGCTCGCGCCTGACCCCCTTACATTTTCCCCTCACTCATATCCATTCGGATTATTTTGATGCCAGCTCCAGGCATGAGATACAATCTGCGCGAGCTCTGGGTATACTGGCTTCCAGCCAAGTGCGCTCATTGCTTTCGACGAAGAGGCTATCAGTGTCGCTGGATCTCCGGCACGGCGTGGCGCTACTTCTGCTTCGATCGTTTTTTCTGTCACGATTCGACACGTATCAATCACTTCTTTAACCGTAAACCCTTTTCCATTTCCAAGATTGTATACGCCGCTCTCATTCGTTTCTTTCATCTTTTTCAAAGCAAGGTAGTGAGCCTGCGCAAGGTCAAGCACATGAATATAATCGCGCACACACGTGCCATCCTTCGTATCATAATCATTACCGAAAATAGATACCTTTTCTCTTTGACCAAGTGCAGCTTGTAGAACAATTGGTATAAGATGAGACTCGGGTTGATGATCTTCCCCAATTCTTCCTTCCGGATCAGCACCAGCAGCATTAAAGTAGCGAAGAGAGGTTGATTTAAGCCCATAAGCATCATCACACCAGCGAAGCATCTTCTCAATCGCTAGCTTTGTTTCGCCATATGGATTTGTTGGATTGGTAGCGTCACTCTCTTGAATCGGCGTACGTTCTGGATTCCCATAGGTGGCCGCTGTCGAAGAGAACACAATGTACTTTACATCGTGTTCAACTAACTTTGAAACAAGCGCCTGAGAACCCGCTACGTTATTTCGATAATATTCAAGCGGATTCGAAACACTTTCTCCAACTAGCGAGCTCGCAGCAAAGTGAATGACAGAATCGATCGAATGATCGGCGAAAATTTGATCAATCACTTTCCCATCTGTTAAGTCCCCTTTATACAAAGGAACGTCAAGCACAGCTTGCTCGTGACCTTTTGTTAGATTATCCAGCACGACTACGTCTTCTTTTTGCTCACGCAAGTACATAACCGTATGGCTACCAATATAACCGGCTCCACCAGTAACTAAAATCGCCATGTTATTCCCTCCATTTAGTAAAACTTCGTCGATATCCATCGTTATTTCCCGGAAAATACTAATTAAGCTTTAGTACAGACGATCCAAGCGGTTTAATAGACATTTCTCCACTAAATTCATCATGAGAAACGGCATCTACCCAGGTTCCTTTCGGCAATGTTAGCGAACCTTTTTCGTCCGTCGAATGATTCACAACACATAAGAATACCGCCCCGTCTTGTCCTGTACGTGTGACAGCTTCTACGTTTTCACTTGAACCGATCGTTGTTACGTCTGTTTCTTGGAAAACTTCTGCATAAAGAGCATCCATTATTTCCTCTTGGAGTGCAGAGCCAATGTAATAGACCGTGCCTTTTCCATATGTGTTTTTTGTAATCGCCGCCGTTTTTTCGTAGAAGCAAGAGCGATATTCAGCAAGTACTTCCGCAGTTGTCGGCTCAACAAGATCACACCAGATGGAAGCAACGGAGCTCATACCTTTCATTGCACCTTGAACGCCTTCAACCTCGTTGTTTTGTCCGAGCTGAAGTGATTCATATTCATTAATTTCTACTCCTGCAAGCTCACGTAATGCGCCTGGCAACGTATCTTCTACAACAAAGTTATTCTGTTCCTTCACACCGGCGCGATAGGATAAGATCACCGTTCCACCTTGCTCAGCAAAACGTGAAATTTTGTCGTTTACAACTGGGTCTGTAAGGAAATAAACCGGTACAACGAGCACTTTGTACCCATCCAGCTTGCTTTCTTTCGTCACAATGTCCGTCATGGCATTCATACGGTGCGCAGGGCTATAGAAGCGGAGGAATTCTCGCTTGTATTCAAATGCATTGCTTTGTGGCTGAATACCCCATGCCCAGGCGTTCTCTACATCATAATACACAGCGACATCCGCCTGGTACTTAGACGCAATCCAATCATCTCCAAACACGCTAAGAGAATCGATTACTTCTTTTACTTCATTATATTTACGCTTTGGCTTACCATCATGATCGAGCACACCATGGCAAAACTCTTCCGTCCCAAAGCGTGCCGCACGCCAGCGGAAATAAACAATTGCTTCCGCTCCACGAGCAATCGCCTGATACGTCCAAAGTTTAATATGACCTGGACGAGGTAAGTAACCGATGCGACTCCACCCTTGCGCTCCTGAAAGTTCTTCCATTACCCAGAAGCCTTTTCCACCCTTTGAAGAGCGACAAAGGTCGTGTTGATGTGCGATCGCAGCAGGCGCAATCGGTTCTGGTAAACCGCCCCATACCGGATAGTTATCAAATGAAATGAAGTCAAGATCCTTTGCCATATCCCATTGATTAATCGCTAAGTCTGTAAATACGAAGTTATGCGTAATCCACTGATCCGAGCGAATATGTTTACGAAGAATGTCAGTTTGAATCTTATTATAAGACGTATACGCATCCGCACAGAAACGATCAAAATCAAGAAGCAAGCTTGGATTATGTTCCTGTAATACTTTACGAGGCACAGGAATTTGTGACCACGCTGTATACGTTTGACTCCAGAAAACCGTACCCCAAGCTTCATTTAAAGCATCAAGCGTTTCGTATTTTTGCTGTAGCCAAATTTGGAATGCTTTTTGATCCACTTCTCCATAGCTTCGATCAGATTTTTCATGACCGTATTCATTGTCTACTTGCCAGCCAATAATTCCTTCGTGCTGACCATAGCGTTTCGCCATTTTCTCAACAATCTTTGCTGTCAATTCTTGATATACTTCACTGTTCACGGTATAGTGACGTCTCGCTCCGAATGAAATGACTGTCCCGTTAGGATCCACAGGTAAAATTTCTGGATACTTTTCAACCATCCACGCAGGCGGCGTGGCCGTTGGTGTCCCAAGAACTACCTCGATGCCGTTACTTGTCATTAGGTCGATCGCTTCATCATAAAGCGAGAAATCAAACGTTCCCTCCTCAGGCTCCATCAGCTGCCAGCCGAATTCAGCAATTCGAACGACATTCACACCGAGTTCTTTCATCAATCGTACATCTTCTGTCCAACGCTCTTTCGGCCATTGTTCCGGGTAATAATCAACACCTACATACATCATGTTAGCTCCTTTTACCGATCTATTTTTTGAGTATTACATCAATGAGAAAAGAAGCCCGCCAGAATCGGCAAGCTCTTATTGGTTTAAATGGTTGTTAAACTCATGTGTAAAGCGGTCAAATGCTTCCTGACCTGAAGCCGTTCGTTTAAAAACGCCTGCATGGCTTAAAATATTGGAGAAGATCAACCCAACCTCATGACGCAATCGTCCCTGTACATTCGATGAATTCAGGTCTGAATACTTCTTAAGAAGAGAATCAGCCCATGTAACATGTTTCTGAATGCGATCATCTTGCTTAATACTTTCTAGCGGATTTTCACTTATAAGAGATTCACCAAGCAAGTGAAGCTCTTCTTGTAATCTACCAGGAAGCACAGCTAGCCCCATTACTTCAATTAAACCGATATTCTCTTTTTTTATATGATGCACTTCTCCATGGGGGTGAAAAAGTCCCATTGGATGCTGTTTCGTTGTTCGATTGTTCCGGAGTACAAGATCAAGCTCATAGCGCTCGCCATTTCGACGAGCTATAGGTGTAATCGTGTTATGAGACTCATTACCTGTAACCGCGCGAACATCAACACTCTCATCACTATATCCCTTCCAGAATTGAAGAATCGCATCAGCCAGTTCACCAAGTTCATCTCGATCGTTGCTTTGAAGTCGTAGCACAGACATCGGCCACTTCACAATGCCTGCCTTCACGTTCGGATAAGCTGATAGAACGACGTTTCGCTCCATCTCTGCTTTCGCCATCGGGAACTCATGCTTCCCTCCCTGGAAATGATCATGACTTAATATCGAACCGCCTACAATTGGTAGATCAGCATTCGAGCCGATAAAATAATGAGGAAACTTGCCAACAAACTCTAGTAGTCTGTCAAACGTACCTCGTGAAATTTTCATCGGCTCGTGTTCACCGTATAACACAATCGCATGTTCGTTATAGTAAACGTAGGGAGAGTACTGCAAATACCACTGTTTCTCTTCAAGGGTTATAGGGATCATCCTAAGATTTTGTCGCGCAGGATGAGTTAATCGTCCCGCATACCCTTCGTTCTCTTTACAAAGCAGACACTCAGGATAGCCGCTTGACTTCATCGTTTTGGCTGCCGCAATCGCTTTCGGATCTTTCTCTGGTTTAGAAAGGTTGATCGTGATTTCCATCTCACCATACTCTGTTTCCGTAAGCCAGTCTTCATTTTTTGCTATGCGATCGGTACGAATGTAATGAACGTCTTTTGAATATTGATAAAAGTTAGCCGTTGCTGCTTCAGGGCCGGCATGTTCATAAGTCGCTTCAAACTTCTCAATCACTTCTGAAGGTCGCTCGGTTAAACACCCCATAATTTTTGTATCGAGCAAGTCACGATAAGTTACCGTATTTTCTATTAGTCGATCATGATCATATGCCCAATTCAGGATGCGATCTAAAATAGAAACAGGGCTATCTGGAATATCCGCAGGAACATCACTTGTATCGATCTCCTCAAGCTGAAGAACTTCTAGAATTTGATTGCGAACATATGATAAATCCCACTCACGAAAAAGATGTTTATTCAATCCGTATTGGAGGAGACGGTTAATCTCTTGATCGATGTTCGTCATGGTTTCTCTCCACTCCTCTCCAGAATTACAGTGCTTCCGAAAGCTGATTTATTTCTCTTGCTCCTGCACCTATTTCCACAACGTAAAATTCAGGTGTTAAGCCCGTTTTCTCTTTATATGTTTTCGCTACATTAGTTTGGAATGATGTTAAAAATTGATCCTCCACAATGCTGATCGTACAGCCACCAAATCCTGCCCCAGTCATCCGAGAGCCAATCACACCTTCTTCTGACCATGCAGCTTCTACTAAAGCATCAAGCTCAAGACCAGTTACTTCATAGTCATCGCGCAAGGAAACATGTGACTCATTCATTAACTGACCAAATGCTCCAATTTCTCCAGCCTTTAAACGTTTAGCCGCTTCAATCGTACGAACGTTTTCATAAACTGCATGTTTCGCACGTTTCTGATCAATCAGATTTGTGATGTGGTGTTTATGCGCTTCAAACGAGTCAATTGTTAAATCACCAAGTGATTGAATCGAAACATGTTCTTGAAGCTCGGCGAGTGCCCGCTCACATTCAGAACGTCGCTCATTATATTTTGAATCAGCAAGCCCTCTTCGTTTATTCGTATTTGCAATAACGAGTGAAGCTTTTTCTAGAACTACCGGGCTGTATCTATAAGCAAGCGTGTTGCAATCAAGAAGAACCGCTGCTTTTTCTTTCCCCATCCCAATGGCAAACTGATCCATGATGCCACAGTTTACGCCTACAAATTCATTTTCAGCACGCTGACTCATCTTCACCATTTCTACCATCTCAAGATGAAGGTGATTTAGTTCATTTAATAGAACAGCCGTCGCAAGTTCGATTGACGCTGAAGACGAAAGTCCCGCTCCATTCGGAATGTTTCCAAAGTAAAGGACATCAAATCCGCTAACGTCATAACCTGACTCCTTAAAGATCGAAACAACGCCTTTCGGGTAATTCGCCCAATCATGTTCAGCATCATACGCAAGACTTGTTGAATCAACTGTCATCACACCTTGCGTTTTGAAGTTCAGCGAATAAAACCGAATAAGATTATCTTTTCTTTTCCTAGCAACGGCATAGGTACCAATACTAAGCGAGCATGGAAAAACATGTCCCCCATTATAATCCGTATGTTCGCCAATTAAATTGACGCGCCCTGGCGAGAAGAAGCTTCTTATCTCGCCACCTTCTCCATACACCTCTCGAAATGTTTCGTATAGGGTTTTCATTAATTTCACCCGGCCTCGTTTATTTACTGCTCTTCCGCAGCTTCAGTTTTGTCGACATCGTCACTTTTTTGGCTACTTTCCTTCTCAATAGACGCTCCATCAAAAGGCCAACAGCCGTTTCACCCATCAGTTCTGTGTACACTTTGACCGTACTCAAAGCAGGATAAACATACTTCGAAACGCTAATGTCATTCACTCCAATTAAGCTAACGCGATCAGGAACAGCTACGCCGTTCTCATGAAGAGCGCGGAGACACCCAATCGCCATTGTGTCATTTCCTACAAAGAACGCAGTCGGTAGCTTCTCTCCAAGCTCTTCGATCGCACGATTCATAAGGGAATAACCATCATCTACCGTAAACGATCCTGTGTACACGTAAGATTCATGATCCTGATCACGTTCCGTCATATAGCGCTTGAACGTGATTTCGCGTTCATCAACAATTTCAGCACTAGCATCTCGAAATGTTTCTCTGCCACCAATGTAGCCAATTCTCTCATGACCTTTACTCGCAAAATAATCGAGCACTTTTTTGGTCGCCTTTTCAAAATCAACGACAACCGCGTCGTACTTTTCATTGTCTGGATCATAGTCAACGAATACGATATTAGGGGTGACTTTATTTAATGAAGCTATTTCTTGACTACTAAATTTACCTACGGCTATCATGCCCTGAATGTTTTCTTTTTCTAATTCATCATAGTTATCTTTAAAAATTTTCACGAGTTCAAGCCGCTCTTCCTGACAGCGCTGCTCGACTCCTAGTCGAATCGACATGTAATACAGGTCATTCAACTCTTCCTTTTCGGTATACCAATGGATAATTGCAATTTTCGGTGTTAGTGATTTTTTTCCGCGTTTTTTACTATAGGAAAGCTCTTCTGCCACTTCGAAAATCCGCTTTTTCGTATCATCTGAAACAGATAACGTTTCATCGTAGTTAAGGACGCGTGAAACAGTCGATGGTGAACATTTCACTTTTTGTGCGATGTCCTTAATCGTTGCCATGGTCATCATCCTTTTTTATTCTGCTTTTAAATAAAACACTTTCGATTGAAAGTCACCACCGCGCTCAGCTTGCTCGCCATTCGCTCCATTGAACTCAACCGGAAGCGGAATGCCGTGCTGCATCAGTTCATCTCCGAAGTATGTCTCCTCATCGACGTTATAATGACGATCAGGAGCTAAACCTTTTAATTTCACAAACTGATTGGTGCGTGGATTCGGAGTGCTTGATGATTTATACCAGCCAACAAGCGCTTCATTTCGATTCGACGAAACGACCATCCAGGCCGTTTCATTGCTTTCAAATGGACTTTGTAAGCGAATGAAATCACCATCACGGACAAGCTGTCGAAATGACTGGTATCGTTTAATTTGTTCTTTTACAATTTCTTTTTCTTCATCAGACAGGGTTGAAGGATCCAATTCATAACCAAAGGTTCCAAAATACGCAACATCTGCCCGCATTGACAGCGGAGTTGAACGAAGCGTTTGGTGGTTTGGTACGGCTGATACGTGAGAACCCATGCTATAGATAGGATAAGCGATAGAGGTACCATATTGGATTTTCAGACGCTCCACCGCGTCTGTATCATCACTCGCCCATGCTTGTGGGGCGTAGTAAAGGAGAGCCGGATCAAAACGACCACCGCCGCCCGCACACGATTCAAACAGTACATTTGGAAACTCTGATGTTAACCGTTCATAAAGATCATAGACACCGAGAATGTAACGATGGAAAAACTCTCCCTGGTGCTCTAAACCTGCAGAGTAGGCCTCCGTAATGTTCCGATTCATATCCCATTTAATATAATCCAGATTCGTCGACTCAATGATCGTTTTCATTCGTCCGAAAATATAGTCCACTACTTCTGTACGCGTATAATCAAGTACGCGCTGATTCCGGCCAAGCGTAAAGTGCTCACCTGGAATACCTACAGCCCATTCAGGATGCTCTCTGTAGAGCTCACTATCAGGACTAATCATTTCAGGCTCAAACCATAAACCAAATTGCAATCCCGTTTCCTTCACTTTTTCAGCTAGAGAGGCAATGCCATCTGGGAGTTTGTTAAGATCAACCGTCCAATCTCCTAGTGAAGATCGGTCATTGTTTCTCTTCCCAAACCAACCATCATCAAGGACGAAAAGTTCAACACCAAGTTCTTTTGCCTCTTTCGCAAAATGAATAAGCTTCTCTTCATTAAAATCAAAGTAAGTAGCTTCCCAGTTATTAATTAAGACAGGACGCTCTTTCTTTTTCCACTGTTCACTAATCAACTGATTGCGGTAAAGATGATGGAACGTTTGGCTCATCCCGTTCAATCCTTGATCAGAGTAAACCATAATCGCTTCTGGTGATTGGAACGATTCACCGGGACTAAGATTCCACTTAAAACCAAGCGGATGAATACCAAGCTGCGCACGTGCCACGCCATAATGATCAACTTCCGTTTGCGCTAGAAAATTCCCGCTATACACGAACTGGAATCCAAACACTTCACCCGTATGTTCTGTTGCATCCATTGTTTTTAGTGCAAGAAATGGATTGTGATGATGAGAGCTTGCTCCACGTATACTCGAAACGGACTGAATGCCCTGCTCTAATTTCCTCGTTTTCACATGACGCTCACGGGCCCATGTTCCTGAGAGGTGCACCATTTCCATATCAGCATAAGGAAGATCAACAGACAGTGACATCATTCGATCAATGGATAGCTCGCTATCTGTGTTGTTAATAAGACGCGCGTTCCTCGCAATCACAGATTCATTTTCAAAAATCGTGTAGCTGAGATGAAGCTCAACCTTCTGATACTTATCCTCCAACACAATAAGTAACGTCTCCGCTTCTTGCGCATTCGCATAAGTGGCCGGCAAACCTTTCAAGCGAGGCTTCCCTTTCACTTGCTCATGTGATCTATAAACAAAGTTCGCTATAGGCTTTTGACCTGCTAACACCATAAAGGCAGGCTCTCGAAAATCTCCTTTTCCATAGGCCGGGTACTCCTGCCTAATCGTTTCAAGCGAAAAAGCCGCGTCGTTCTCATATGAATGACAGCTAGCCGGCGTTGGATTGTTCGTGTTCTGAAAATGACCATAATCACGATCAGGACGAAGCGCTTTTCCGAAATACAAATGACCGAGCTGACCATTTTTTAAAATATGAAAGATGTAGCTGATCTTTCCATTTGTTAGATGAAACTGCTGTTGGTTAATCAGAATGCTCATTGCCATCGATCCTTTATCCGAGTTTAGGTTCGTTCACTAGTTTTACGCTGCTTGCAGTATGTCCTTCTAATTCCAGAACGACAATTTCATTTGTACCTTCATTTAACAGTGGACCTGGCAAGTAAAGGCGCTGCTGTGGTCCCATCGTTTGCCAGTAGCGACCAAGACTAAAGCCATTAATATAAACATTCCCTTTTGTAAACCCTTCCAAATCAACAAATGTATCATAGCATTGATCAGCATGAAATTCGCCTTTGAAATATTTCGGATAACGTTCTCCTGATGAATACGTCTTCGGTAAACGATCTCCTTCAATTTTAATCATTTCCCAGTCAAACCAATACTGGTTGTTTAGCCAGAGATTCTGCACAATCCCCTTCTGGTCAGATAGATGTTTTCCATAATTCACTCTTCCAAGGTTTTCAACAAGTATTTCAAGAGCATTTACTTCATTCGGAAACGGGATCATAACCGATTTTGACTCATCATTTACTGAAATCGTCGCCTCATGTTTCCCATTGACGTAAAGAAAAGCTCGATCATGAATTGGCGTTGTATCAAGCTCAAACGTTCCAGTGTCGTTAATCGACGTTCGATAAAGCGTGTAGCCGAAACTCTGATCAATCTTCTCCATGCTCCGTGGTGCAACGTGCTCTACCCTGGTTCCTACTTCTTGGAGAACATCGAACAGGCTTGCGCTCTCCACTAGCTTCACTTCTCCATAGCTTTTCGTCTCAACTTTAGAAACGTCTTCAATCGAAACGTCTGCTACGCTTTTCAACACCTCCGCCATTGCGAGATACTTGTCTGTCACGTCGCCCCATTCTGTTAAAAGCGAATCGTAGTCATAGCTAGTAATCGTCGGAGCATATTTTTCGTAATGATTCGCACCGTTATAGAAACCAAAATTTGTTCCACCGTGGAACATGTAGAAATTCACAGATGCGCCCATATCCATTAACTTCTGGAACACTTCCGCTGCTTCCTTTGCGTCACGTGTATGATGCTCGCCGCTCCAGTGATCAAACCAGCCGATCCAAAATTCCGCGACCATTTTAGGTGAATCAGGTTTTATCGCTTCAAGTGCCGCAAAGGCTTCTTCTGGCCTTGAGCCAAAATTCAGCGTCGTTATGACATTATCCATTGAACCTTGTTTAATGAAATCCGGTCCGTCTGATGTGAAGTAAAACGTATCAATGCCATGTTTCTCGTACTGTTCTTTATGAAACTCAAGATAGTTCTGATCGTTGCCATATGCGCCATATTCATTTTCAATTTGAAAGGCAATCACCGGACCGCCGTTCTTTTGTAAGAAAGGCTTCAACCGTGGAAGAAGGTCATTAAAGTATTCCTCTACATGTTTTAGAAAAGCAGGATGACTACAGCGAAGTGCCATGTCATCTTCTTTTAGTAGCCAAGAAGGAAGTCCCCCCATTTCCCACTCTGCACAAATATAAGGAGAAGGACGAACAATAACATAAAGCCCAACGTCCTGTGCTTCAGCTATGAACCGCTCCACATCAGCCATTCCTTCAAAATGAAACTGACCCTTCTTCGGTTCATGAAAATTCCATGGTATATACGTTTCTACTGTATTCAGTCCAAGTGCCTTCAGCTTCTGAAGGCGATCTCTCCAATACTCAGGGACAACTCTGAAGTAATGAAGACCTCCTGAAAGAATTTGGAAGGGTTCGTCATTTAAGTAAAAGTGGTTCTTTCTCGCTTCCAGCATAACAGCCTCCTACTATTTCAAGGCGCTTCCGAGCATACCTGAAATAAATTGTTTTTGCAGTGTTAAGAAGAATGCAATGATCGGAACAGTCGCTAACGTAACGCCCATCATCACTTGACCGTAGTCGATATAAGAGAGTCCCATTAAGCTAGATAGCGCAACAGGGAATGTGTACATATCGTTCGTATTCAATACAACGAGCGGCCACATAAAGTTGTTCCACTGCGTCATGAAAAGGAAGATCGAAGCAGCTGCTAAAGCTGGTCGCATCGATGGAATGACGATCGAGATAAAGATACGCGTTTCGCTTGCGCCATCAAGACGTGCTGACTCCATCAACTCTGTAGGGAATGCCAGGAAGTTCTGTCTTAATAAGAAAATCGCAAATGGGAAGCACAATTGCGGTGCGATAACTGCAAAGTACGTGTTTAATAGATTAAAATCAGACATCATTTGGAACAACGGTATCAGTGTTGCCTGGTAAGGAATCATCATGGAAAGCAAGAATGCAGTAAAGATGAACTTTTTCCCTTTGAAGTTGTACTTCGCTAGAACGTAGGCTGCGCTCGCACAAACTGCAAGGGAAATCACTACATAAAGTCCTGAGACGAAGAGAGAATTAAACAGTACTCTGAAAATACCAATTGACTCATTTAGATTGGTTAAGTTCGTCATAAACTGATCGCCAGGTAAAAGCGTTGGCGGGTTCGTAAACATTTTACTAGAGTCGTTCGTCGCCCCGATAAACATCCAGTAGAACGGGAAGATCGAAACAACAAGGAAGATGCTTAGTAGCGTATACATCCAAACGGCTTTTAGCTTATTTTTCTTTTTCTTAGGTTTCTTTTGTTGCCTTTGAGCAAGGGTGAGTTTATTCGTCGACTGTTCAATTACCTCAAGGTTCTTAGCCATTAATCATCACCTGCTATCTTAAATTGGATAATGGAGAGAATACCAACCATCACAACAACCGCGTATGCAATTGCGGAAGCGTAGCCGAAATCAAAGTATTCAAATCCACTCTGGTAAATATAAAGTCCAAGGGTCATCGTTGAATCCGCCGGTCCACCGCCTGTTAAGTTGAATGGCTCGTCGAAAAGCTGAAGCGTTCCGATGGTTGACAGAATACCTGCAAAAAGAATAACGGGTTTTAGTTGTGGAACAGTAATGTAGAAAAATTGCTTAAACTTATTCGCTCCATCAAGAGAAGCGGCTTCGTATAAATCTTCTGGAATGTTTTGAAGAGCTGCTAAGAAAATAACCATGTTATATCCTGTCCATCTCCACGTCATGGCGATAATGATCGAAGCCTTTGCCCAAAACGGATCAGATAACCACGGAATTGCGGTAATCCCAATGTAGCTTAATGCCGTGTTAATAATTCCTTCTTCTTGAAGCATGATCGAAAATAAAATCGAGTAAGCTACAAGCGATGTGACAGCCGGAAGAAAGAATGAGACGCGGAAAAATCCTTTTAGCTTTAACAACTGGTTGTTCAACACGTTGGCTAGTACCATTGCAAGAATGATCATAACTGGGACTTGAACAACAAAGATAATGAATGTGTTCTGCATCGCCGTCCAGAAAATATCATCATTCCAGAGACGCGTATAGTTTTTCAATCCTGCAAAAACGTATTCTCCACCAACTCGTTCCTGAAAACTGAGAACGAAGGAAGCGATAATCGGATAGACGGTAAATGCTAGGAAAAGCAGAATGGCCGGAGCTGCGAATAAATATGGAAAACGTTTCGCTCGATTCATGAATATCCCACCTTAACATGACAGGGGTCGAAATGAATCAACCCCTGATGATTTCTGTAGCTTATTGAATACGGTTTTTCAAACGATCTTCTGAAGCTTTTAATGCTTCTTCAATGCCTTTACCGTTCGCAATTTCAGATTGCGCTTTAACAGCTTCATCCTTCGCTACGGCATAGTCTCCTGTGTAGTTAACAGCAGGAATGCTATCCATTTCGTCAGCAAGTAGACTCCAGATCGGCTGATTGTTAAAGAACTCAACTTCTTTTGTAAATGCCTCGTTACCATAAATCGTGTTTAGTGAAGGGAACAAACCACCTTCCATTGCAGTTAATTGAACATCTTCATCTGTTGAGAAGAATTCCATAAAATCATACGCTAGATCAGCATTGTCGCTTGCACTAGGAATCATGTAGTTACTTCCGCCCAAGTTAGATGCGCGATTGCCACCTTCTTCAAACGCCGGTAGCTCAATTAATCCCCATTTTCCTGAAGTATCCTTGCCCTGCTGAGTGATCGAACCGTACAACCATGCACCCGATGGAGCTGTCGCAACATCTCCACTAGTCATAGCGCTAATCCATGCGTCCCAACCTACTGTTTCTTTAACTAGTCCTTCTTCATTTAGATTCTTTTGTACTTCCATTGCTTTTTTTGACTCTTCTGAAGTGAGGGCTACATTTTTCTCATCGTCAAAGTAGAATGTGCCTTGCTGATTGAGCATCATACGATAAAGACCGTCATCACCGTTCAGATCAAGACCAATCATTGCTTTATCCGTTTTTTCTTTAATTGTTTTACCAGCTTCGATATAGTCATCCCACGTTTTAATATCTTCCGCATTTACGCCAGCTTCTTCAAAAATATCGGTGCGATAGAAAACTCCTGTTGGTCCACCGTCAAACGGGAATCCGTACATGGCGCCGTCTTTTGAAACAAGCTCTGTCTTATAAGACGGGAAGCTCTCTTTCATTTCGTCAAATCCTTTATCGGAAACGTTTACAAATGCGTCCGGAAAAGCACTCATATAACCTTGAACGCGGTCATCTTCCACAAGAACGATATCTGGTAAACCTTTACCTCCTGCTTGAAGACCAGTTGTTAACTTCGAGTAAACATCGTCAGTACCCATTTCAACAACTTCTAGTTCAAAATCCGGATTTTCTTCTTTAAATTTCTCGGCTGCTTCTTCAAGCACCGGTACATTAATATTCCAAGCCCAAGCTGTTACTTTATTGCTATCGCCTGATCCTTCACTATCATCTCCACCATTCCCACACGCCGCAAGAAACAGACTTAAGACAAGCATCATACTTATACTAACTAGACCCGTTACCTTCTTCATCGACTACCCCTCCAATTAATTACTGAAAACTTTCAAAATTCGTAATGAAAGCGTCTACACTTATTAGAATAGTCGAAGAGGTAAACATAGTCAAGTAAACTTTTACTAAAAGTTTACTACTTTATTTACTTAACAATTAATGGAAGTTGTTACACAAGAAGAAAGTGTCCATCTATTACGGACACTTTCTTCTTTTTGTCTTTATAGGGGGTCAGGTGCGTACCTGACCCCCGCACTATTATTGAATCCGATTCCTCAACCGATCTTCAGCCGCTTTATAAGCCTCTTCAATCGATTTCTGACCATTCATCACTTCGGATTGTGCTTTGATTGACTCATCACTTGCAAGCGCATAATTACCTGTATAGTTCACAGAAGGAATATCATTCATCTCGCTTGCAAACAGCTCCCAGATTGACTGATTGCTAAAGAATTCCACATCCTTTGTGAATGCATCATTTTCATAAATCGTGTTCAGCGTTGGAAATAAACCATTGTCCATCGCCGTTAGCTGTACGTCATCACTAGTAGTAAAGAATTCCATGAAATCGTAAGCCATATCCTGATTCTTGCTCGCGCTTGTAATCACATAGTTACTTCCACCAAGGTTCGCTGCACGGTTTCCATCTTCTTCAAACGCCGGAAGCTTAAACACTCCCCAGTTACCTTCTGTGTCTTTAGCTTGCTGTGTAATAGAACCGCTCAACCACGCGCCAGAAGGAGCCGTCGCAACATCACCTTGTGCCATTGCACTAATCCACGCGTCCCAACCCACTGTATCTTTAACTAGTCCAGCTTCTTTCATCATTTGTACTTTTTCTGCCGCCATTTTAGATTCTTCAGAAGTGAAGTTCACATTCTTTTCATCATCAAAATAGAATGTTCCTTGCTGCGTCATCATCATACGATAAAGACCGTCATCACCATTCAAATCAAGGCCAAGCATTGCTTTTCCTGTAGCTTCTTTGATCTTTTTCCCCGCTTCAATAAAGTCATCCCATGTCTTAATATCATCGGGATTTACACCAGCTTCTTCAAAGTAATCTGTTCGATAAAAAACGCCCGTTGGACCACCATCAAATGGGAAACCATACATTGCATCTTCTTTTGAAAGAAGGTCTGTTTTATAAGTAGGAAAGCTATCCTTGCTTTCATCAAACCCCTTATCAGATACATTTACGAACGCATCGGGGAATGTTTCCATATAACCCTGAATACGATCATCCTCGACAAGTACGATATCTGGCAACCCTTTCCCTCCAGCTTGAAGGCCAGTCGTTAATTTCGAATAAACATCTTCACGACCGAGTTCCACAACCTCTAGTTCAAAATCCGGATTTTCTTTTTTAAACTTCTCTGCCGCTTCTTCAAGAACTGGAACATTAATGTTCCATGCCCATGCTGTCACCTTTTTACCATTACTATCTCCGTCTCCCGCCGACCCTTCACTTGAGCTATTATCACTAGAACAAGCACCGAGAACTAACATCAGAATAAGCAAGAAACTAACTCGACCGATTACCTTTCTCAAAATAACCCCTCCTGTTTGTTTACTAAAAAACACCGAACAACATAAATGAAAGCGCATTCATATTTATAGATTAAGGTACAAAAGGACTATAGTCAAGTAAATATTTACTGATTAATTTACTTTTTGACGGCTATATTCTTTTCATTCTGCCTCATGTATTTTAAGTTTTTGTAAAATATTGAAGAAAAGCAAATTTCAAAGGTATAAATGCTATAGTATTAGGTGGATTATATTTAATTATTGGAGGAGCTATATGGTATTTAGTAATCTCGTTTTCTTATTTGCTTTTATGCCGATCGTCTTATTTTCTTATTTTTTTGCTAGAAAAAGTTTTCGAAACATCGTGCTTCTTATTGCTAGTCTTGTTTTCTACGCATGGGGAGAACCACAGTATGTCTTTCTGATGCTCTTCTCTATTATAATGAACTATGGTTTTGGGAGAGGAATTGGCTATTTTCATAATCAGCTCGCAATAAAAAAATTCCTCCTAACGTTATCGATCGTCGGTAACATTGCAATTCTTGGTTACTTTAAGTACGCAGGCTTCGTATTAGCTAATGTTAATGGCTCCTTTGGGACAAGTTTTGAACTTGGAGAGCTGCCTCTTCCAATTGGAATCTCGTTTTTTACATTCCAAGCGATGAGCTATGTCATTGATATTTATCGAAAAGACGCACCCGTTCAGAAAAATGTTTTCTCACTAGCTCTTTATATCTCTCTTTTCCCACAGCTCGTTGCAGGGCCAATTGTTCGATACAACACCGTTGATCAACAAATTCATTCTCGCTCTATAACTGCTGATAAGGTACACGAAGGAATCAAACGATTTATTATTGGTTTATCAAAAAAAGTACTGTTAGCTAATAGTTTCGCAGTTGTTGCGGATCAGGCATTTAACACTCCCGCAGGTGAAATGAGCGTGATGATGGCGTGGATTGGTGTTATTGCTTACACACTACAAATTTACTTTGATTTCTCAGGGTATAGTGACATGGCCATTGGTCTAGGAAAAATGTTTGGCTTTGATTTTCTAGAGAACTTTCGATACCCCTACATATCTAAAAGCATTTCAGAATTCTGGAGAAGATGGCACATTTCTCTTGGGACATGGTTCAAAGATTACGTTTATATCCCACTAGGTGGGAATCGCCATGGAAAGCTTGTGCAGGTACGTAATCTTCTAATCGTGTGGACGATTACTGGGTTCTGGCATGGCGCTAGCTGGACGTTTATGGCCTGGGGAT
The DNA here is from genome assembly GCF_056173665.1 of Anaerobacillus sp. QJM3NY_17. NCBI lineage: Bacteria > Bacillati > Bacillota > Bacilli > Caryophanales > Bacillaceae > Anaerobacillus > Anaerobacillus sp. QJM3NY_17. The sequence continues at coordinate 3,755,991 of NZ_CM149685.1, forward strand.
TCTACTACGGGGCAATTATCGTAATTGAAAGCCTCGGATTTGGTAAATGGTTAAGTCGCCTATGGTCGCCTCTTCAACATATCTATGTCCTACTGCTCGTCATGATCGGCTGGGTCTTTTTCCGCGCTGATAACTTTACGTATTCATTTGAATACTTACAAACGATGTTCGGCTTTAATCAGGCTGCTTTCGCAGATTCAATGTTCCTATTGCAGTGGAATGATAACTGGGTGTTATTCCTAGCTGGCGTTATTTTCAGCACACCTTTCATAGCGAATATCGGCAACATTTACAATCGAATGGCGACGAAAGCAAAGGGACTACAGGTCGTCACGCTTTTCTCAGAACCAGCGATTTATATGACGCTAATGATTTTCGCTATGGTTCGATTAGTCAATTCTAGTTACAACCCATTTATTTATTTCAGGTTTTAATGCCAATAAAGGAGCTTTGCTATGATTCAGCGACTTGAAAAGGCAAGGAAGTGGATGCTCATTATCTTATTCTTTGCGTTTATCTTTACCGTTTTCTTCTATCTTACAGTTTCAGCAGATATTGAAGTATCTGACGTAGAAAAAAGAGAACTAGCTCAAAAACCTGACCTTTCGATTGAGAATGTTTCGAACGGAGAATACATGAACGATTTTGAATCGTATTTTCTTGATCAGTTTCCCGGTCGAAATATCTGGTTGAAATCATATCTTCAATATCAGCAAATGACGAACAAAACCTATATTTTTGATTACTATGTATCTGACTCGAATTGGATCATCCCAAAACCGAGTTATAGTAAGCCTTCTACCCCTATTGATGAGGCAGTTGATAACTTAAATGAATTTGCGACAACGATAAAGGATGAGGGTAAGGAAGTTTATTTTGCTTCTCTTCCTCATAAAGTGAATACCATCGACATCCTGCCGTCTTATATTGAAGAGGGAACAGGAATAGAAAAGAAAGATTACTTTTTCTCAAAATTTAACCAAAAGAGCATCCCAACAGTTGATGTTGGGAAAGAATTTAAAGAAGAATATACTGATGATGAATTGAAAGAGCGCTACTTCAAGACAGACCATCACTGGAACATGTTTGGGGCGTTTGAAGGCTATCAAAAAGTAGCAGACCTTCTCTCTGAGAATTCAACTTACTACACAAACATGAACGAAGACGACAGTGACTATGAATTAAAGTGTTATAACGACAAACAATTTATTGGAAGCTATAATAATCAGCTTTATTTAACGGTTGATGCAACAGGTGAAAAGATCTGTCACATGTTACCTAAAGATAATCTATTTGATAACTATCAAATTACCTGGAACGGCAAAGAGCGTACATTTAAACAGGTCTATGGTACAGACATATTTAGAGATAACGATCCTATCGATTTTGGTGGGCTGTACATGAACAATACAGCTGAAATTACAATCGAGAACCCTGCCGTTCAAGAAGAAAGTCGACTATTGATTTTAAAAGATTCCTACGCAAACCCAATTGCGTTCCACATTGCCCAGCATTTCTCCAATACGACTGTTTATGATATCCGTTATAACGATGATCAGATATTAACAGAGTATATGGCGGATAAGGATTTTGATGTAGTCCTGTTCTTGTATAATTACGCCATGCTTCAAGGCGAATCCTTCCGCTTCTCAACACCAATGGAAGACTAAATCGAACGAAGTTTTAGTTGAGCAAAATAAATGAAACCAGCTCTCAATGAAGAGAGTTGGTTTTTTTGTCTTTGTTTTGAGAACAGCTGTCTTTTGTTGGGGACAGGTACGCACCTGACCCTCCCCTCATACTTCCGCAGTTACCCCATATACAGACTCATGAAAATGGTGTATTTGAGGTTCAAGTCCATTCTCTTTAAAAATCTGCATCATCTTCTCAGAAGAAATTCGCTCATGAAGTGGTGGGCCCATATCCATTTCAATGGCTTCCCATTCAAGTACAAGCAATTTCTGTCCCGCCTTAATAATTCGCTTAAATTCTTGGAATGCTCTCGTAAGATCGGGCACTTCATGAATCACAAACGCCGCAATCGCTTTGTCAGCGACGTGATCTGCCAAATTCATCTGCTCTAGGCTACTGACAACGTACTCGATATGTCCAGCTAGATCTTCTTCTGAAACACGCTTCTGAAGAAGATCTAGCATCTGCTTTTCAATATCAACCGCATAAACCTTTTCAGCTGCTTCCGATAACGGCAATGTAAAATACCCATTACCCGCTCCTAAATCAGCTACATGATCGGTTGCCTTTACACCAAGATGAGCGATAACTTGTTCAGGTGAAATAATTTCCTTTCGTTTCGGATCAAGTAGTCGATCCGCATTACCTGGTTTGAATCGTTTACCAGCCACAACGAGAACCTCCTTAGAATTTCTTTCTAATTCTTCACAACCCTACTGGCAGATATACAATATTTAAACACTAAAGCCCACTCATTAATGAGCGGGCTTTAGTGTCCTCTATAGAAAGACAGCTGTCCTCCGTGGGGGTCAGGTACGCACCTGACCCCTCTTATACCCATCAGGATTTTCCGACTGCCAGCGCCACGTGTCGCGGCACATTTCTTCAATGCCTTTTTCCGCTTTCCAGCCAAGCTCAGCTTCAGCTTTCGCCGGATCTGCATAGCATTCTCCAATATCGCCAGGACGGCGCGGAGCAATGGAGTACTTCACTTCTTTCCCAGTCGCTTCTTCAAAAGCCTTCACCATCTGAAGCACGCTATACCCATTTCCCGTGCCAAGGTTATACGCTTCTACTCCCGTTGTACCTAGGATATGCTCTAACGCTTTCAAATGCCCGTTAGCCAGATCCTCCACATGGATATAATCACGAACGCCTGTACCATCTGCTGTATCGTAGTCATCTCCAAACACGCTAAGCTTTTCGAGTTTTCCAACCGCAACCTGACTAATATACGGCATGAGGTTATTTGGAATCCCGTTAGGATCTTCCCCAATTCTTCCGCTCACATGAGCTCCGATTGGATTGAAATAGCGAAGAAGGGCAATGCTCCAGTTTGAATCAGAAACATGAAGATCACGAAGAATCTGTTCAATCATGAGCTTCGTTTGTCCATACGGATTCGTTGCGCTTAAAGGGGCTTCTTCAGTGATTGGCATAAGATCAGGCATACCATAAACGGTTGCAGATGAGCTAAACACAATGTTTCGAACGTTAAATTTCTCCATCACTTCACAAAGAATGAACGTCCCTGTTAAGTTATTATGGTAATAATGAAGTGGCATGGAAACCGATTCGCCAACAGCTTTCAAGCCTGCAAAATGAATGACTGCTTCAATTTCATTTTCTTCAAACACCATTTCTAAAGAAGATCGATCAAGTAGATCCACTTCATAAATCGGAAAATCTCGCTCAGTTAACTCTTTCACACGATCAAGCGATTCCATTTTACTATTCGAAAAGTTATCCACGACAACAATATCGGAACCTTGATTAAGTAACTGAACACACGTATGACTTCCAATATATCCAGCACCGCCTGTTACTAATATAGCCATTCTTACTCCCCCACTTCTTGTTATGTCACCAAAAAATTCCTTCTCATCATATCACATTCATTCCCATAAATTCAGCGCAAATAATGAAAAAATCGCTCTCTATGAGAGCGATTCTGCTATAGAAGGAAGCAAATCATCTAGACAAGAGTCTGGATTTCTTTCGTTTTCCTTTCTCTTCTGAATCAGCAGCTAAAAGACCTTCCTGCTTCTTCATTCCTTCTTCTTTGAAGCGACGCTTTTCTTCTTTCGACCACGATTTATACTCTTTAATAAAAGCTTCATACTTCGGCATGATATCTTTCATTGCGCCATACTCACGGATCGTGCCATGTTCAAGCCAGATTGCTTTATTACAAAACTTCTTCATCTGGCCGTTTGAATGACTAACAAAGAAAATTGTTTTTCCTCGTTCCTTAAACTCCTCCATTTTGACAAGGCACTTATCGGCAAACGTCTTGTCACCTACAGAAAGGGCCTCATCGACGATCAGAACATCTGGGTCAACGCTAATGGATATTGAAAAACCTAGACGTGATTTCATACCACTGGAATATTTTTTAACAGGCATATCGATAAATTTACCGATATCTGCAAAATCAATAATGTCAGGCTTCATCTTTTCAATAACGTCTTTCTTATATCCCATCATAAGCAGCTTCAATTCGATATTCTCGCGCCCTGTTAGCTCTTTATTTAAGCCAGCAGAAACAGCGATAAGGGAAACATCACCTTTTACGTCAATTTCCCCACTAGTTGGTGGCGTGATATTAGCGACAAGGTTTGAGAACGTTGATTTCCCGGACCCGTTCACTCCGATGATACCAACGACATCACCTTCACCTGCTTCAAATGTTAAATCACGAATGGCATAGAAATCCTCCCCGTAGCCACCAGGGAGAAGAATATCCTTGAGCTTATCAGAGTTCTGCCTGTGCATTTTATATTTTTTCGTAATCCCGTTTAATTTAACTGAATAACTCATAAACGACAGTCCTTATTAAATATAGTCTACGAAATGACTCTTGAACTTCATATGCAGGTAGGAACCAATCATCAGTAAGAGCACAACGACTACCCAGTAGTAAAGGGTATATTGCAGTGTCTGATGAACCCAGCCCATGCCGAGAAGTGCATCTCTGTAGCCTTCCACTATATAGTATAGCGGATTAAGTTTCATCCCAATCTGAATAAATCCAGGAAGATCATCAATTGTCCATAAAATTGGTGTTAAATAAAGAAACATCCGAATAAACGACTGAAGCATTTTGTGCACATCTCGAACGATTGTCGATAGCGTCGACGTAATGAGAGAGATGGCAAAAATGAGAATAATTAAAGCAAACATATAATACGGTAGTTGAAGCAAATGCCAGGATACCCCCTGGCCAGTTAATAACACTGCTGCAAAGTATATACCAAGTAAAATCAAATGTTGATAAAAGACTGACATAATCACATAGCTCGGAATCGTACTCATTGGAAAGTTCATTTTGGATACCATTGATATCCTAGTATAAATCGACTTTGATCCTTGAATAACAGCAGGATTAAAGAAGAACCATACAACAAGACCAGCGGACATCCATAGAACAAATGGGACGCCATCAACCGGGTTCCCGTTTCGTATTCCAAAGCCAAATACAAACCAGTAAATACTCATTTGGAAAAGGGGATTTAGAATCTCCCAAACCATACCAAGATAATTATTGCTATTCGTGCTCTTTACCTGATAAACCGAAAGCCGATTAATTAGGTAGAAGTTGCTAACTTGTTCTTTTAAAACTGCAATCATAGAATTCATGCTTATTTTGCCTCACTAACAAAAATTTGGTCAACAACCTTTTTGGTAGCAGACCCTCCTTCAAGGTAACAATAAGTGTTATAGAAATCGTTATACTTTTCTTCAAATACGCCAAATCCTTCATTTTCAAACGTTTGAATGGCGTGTAAAACTTCTTCAGATGTTGTCACGACAGGACCTGGCGCCTCTTCTTCAAGATCAAAGTAAAAGCCACGCAATTTATCACGATATGAAGCAAGATCATAAGCGAAGAAAATAATTGGTCTCCTCAAATTAGCATAATCGAAAAAGACAGATGAATAATCTGTAATCAACACATCAGAAATTAAATAGAGATCATTGACATCGACACCAAGTGATAAATCAAAAACAAATCCTTCATATGGAGAAAGATCAAACTGCTCTGCAATTAAATAGTGCATCCTTAATACAATAACATATTCCTCGCCGATTTCACGTCTCAATAAATCAAGATCTAATTTCAGCTCATGTTTATATTTCCCCGGTTGATAAAATTCATCATCTCTCCAGGTTGGGGCATAAAGAACCACTTTTTTTTCTGTAGGAATGCTATACTCCACTTTCAATGCATCAATTTTTTCTTGATGATTTTCAAGATGAAGACGATCATTACGTGGATAGCCCGATTCTACCATTTTTTTCTTAAAACCAAATGCTCTCTCAAAAATCTCAGATGAGTACCGATTCGGCGAGATTAAGTAATCCCACTTCGCTGCTTCCTTATAGAAATTATCTTTATAGGAAAGCGTGTTTGTTCCAGGCATGTACACTTCTTCCATATCACCTGCAAGCTTCTTAAGCGGCGTTCCATGCCAAGTTTGTACATAGACAGTGTGAGAAGGCTTAGGAATCCAAAGCGACATCCGACTATTAGTCACCCAATAACGAGCACGAGCCATGAGATAAAACCATCTTAGCGAAAAACGCTTTACAGTAGGTATACCCCTTTTACGGAAAGACTCAGCATGAGATTCTTCAACACTCCAAATCATGTCTAAATCATAGTCGTGCTCTAACAGATATTCGTAGATCGCCCTTGGATTACAGCTGTACTGCTTTCCAGAAAAGCTCTCAAAAATAACAAGGCGCTTGTTTGCTGGAAAACGGCCCAACGCCACAAAAAGAAGTCGACTAAACGCCTTCATTAACGGATATATTTTCAACATTCTCAATAGCTTTTTCATGAAATGGACACCATACTCCCGACTAGTAGTAGATTACCTCTATTCGAAATGCGCTGTCGCTTTGAAAAAACAGGATAGTGCCATATCGCCTTCACCAGCGGCAGTACCCTGTTTCTCTAAAGTCTATCTACATTTCAGCTTTCTCGGGCTCAAATACCCTATTAATTACTTTTCTAGAAGCGTGCCCATCATCAAGATGACAATATTTATCATAGAATGCATCAAAATTGCTTTGATAGGTAGCTTCTATTTTATCGATATGCTCAATCGCATCTATGACACCGTCCGACGTTTTAAGAAGCGGACCTGGTGCTTCATTCTCAAAATCCATATAGAATCCGCGAAGAGAATCGCGATATTTTTCAATGTCATAAGTGAAAAATAAAATGGGACGACGTAAATTTGCGAAATCAAAGAATACGGATGAATAATCAGTAATCAGAATATCTGATAATAAATAAAGCTCCGCAATATCTCCGTAGTCAGATAAATTGTATACAAAATCGCTCATTCCAGTCGTATCAATATGCTCTGCAATTAAATAATGCATGCGTAGACCAATCACATATTCGTCACCAAGACGTTCCTGCATTTCGCTAAGGTTCAGCTTTAAATCAAACTTATACTTCCCCTTACCGTGAAACTCGTCATCCCGCCACGTTGGGGCATAAAGAATGACTTTTTTATCAGCAGGAATACCAAGTTTAGCCTTTATTTCCTGCTGACGTCTAGCTTTTTCTTCATCCTCAAGATAGAGGATATCGTTTCTCGGATAGCCCACATCAAGAACTTCTTTCCCGAACTTAAAGGCTCTTCTGAAAATAGAAGTCGAATAATCATTTGGCGAAACGAGATAGTCCCATTTTTGTGCTTCATTGTAAAAGTTCCGCTTATATTTTTCTGTTGTCGTGCCAGGCATACGTACTTCTTTCATATCAGCTGCCAGTTTTTTGAGCGGTGTACCATGCCATGTTTGTAAATAAACTGTCTCAGGACGTTTAATCGCAAAGTTTGGCATTCTGGCATTCGATACCCAGTACTTGGCAGTCGCAAGATGGTAATAGTAAGCGGGGGTTAAGCGTCTCACCTGCTTAGGATTCCCCGGTATATCCTTTTTCTTTTTATCATAAACCCATAAATAATCATACTTATGATCGCTTTTTAACAGTTCTTCATAAATGTAGCGAGGGCTATCTGAATACCCCTTACCACCGAAGCTCTCAAGAAGTACTTTTTTCGGTTTCATTGGCATTTTCACAAGAACCGTTCGGTAAAGCTGACGCATGAGTAAGTGTTTCTTCCTCAATGATCTACGCCACTGCCTTAAGCGTACTCGAAACATCATTGACTTCAGAACGGCTTCTTTTTTCCCCTTTTGTAGAAGACGATGCTCTCTTCGTTCGATGATATTCCGTCTCTTAATCCTTCCAGGTGCTACTAAAGAGAGACTGTTCTTTAAAGCAGTGAAATGATCAAACAAAACGTTAGAGTTCTTCACGGCTTTATTAGTTATGCTCTTTGAATAATAATTTAACAAGAGAAGGTCCAAATAGCGACTAATGCTTTTCGTATCAGCGTACGACATCTTCATTTTATGATAGACATAAAATAAATCAGGCAACTTCTCCTCTACAGAATGGAGCATGAGAGTTGGGTGGTCGATCGGATCATAGCATTCTCCTTTTAAATAAGTGGGAACGCCTGTAATCATCGGAATCTCCTCTGTATTTACTATTGCTGGAATGGAGAAGGTAAGGTCCGTGTAAAAGGTAGCTTGTTCATCAAAACGAAGCTCATGAACATCCACAAAGTCTTTGCGTAGCAACAAGTTAGTAGCACTCCTACGACGAAGTGCTTTGATTTTTCTTCCACCACTTAATCTACGCAAATAGTAGGAATCTTCCCCGATTTCCATTGGAATAGCAATTTTTCCAGCTTTGAAAATAGAACCACCAATGAAGTGATCTTCTCCTATGTTGTTTAGGAGAAGGTCTAGTGTGTATGGCGCCAGGTAATCGTCACCGTCAACAAAATAGATAAACTCGCTTGAAGCGTACTCGATCCCCATGTTGCGCGCTTTTGAGACACCAACATTTTTATCTAGATGATAGCAAGTCATTCTCGAATCGCTGTAACGCTCAATAATCCCCTTACTATTATCAGTTGATGCATCGTTAATCAGAATGATTTCTATATCCTGAAAAGTCTGCTGTAATAGGGAAGCAAGGCATTTTTCGATATAGTCTTCTTTATTATAAACGGTTACTATTACACTAATTTGTCCCATAACAATTCCTAGCACCTCAACTATTTATTCTTTCTTTCTACAATTGCTTATCCGTTAGATACAAGTAGCTCTTTCTTGATTTTCGATGTCGAAATTCCCGCTGTGCGAGGAAGATAAATGACTTCACAATGATCTTTCAAGAAATCAAATTTCCCTTCCCAATCATCACCCATCACAAAGATGTCTACATCGTGATTTTTTACGTCATCTACTTTTTGCTCCCAGTGTTCTTCTGGAATCACTTCATCAACATAGCGAATTGCTTCTAATATCATTTTGCGATTTTCATAGCTATGATATGCTTTTTTATTTTTAATTTCATTAAATTCATCTGTTGAAATAGCTACAATAAGATAATCACCAAGATCTTTCGCTCTCTTCAATATATTAATGTGGCCCCAATGCAATAAATCAAATGTACCGTAAGTCAAAACCTTCTTCATTTCGACCCCTCCAGTTAGTAGTGTTTAATAATTTTTACGAGACGTGAATTAACATACAATTTACAATCTTTAATAACACTTAACATCACGCGAGTTCATTATGATTTATAATGGATTTATATTGAATATTAGCTTTTATCAAATGAACGTGATGTAATGAAGACCCGTAGGCCTGTCTTTAATACAAGCATGGCAAGGAAAAAGGATATATAGTAAAGTAGCAGATCTACTCCTGTTAGTTGTTCAACAATGATGATAACAACGACAGCTACAAAGAAACCAGGTAGACCGAGCAGAACAGCTACAATATCAAAGAATAATGATCCATCTCGAATCGAATTAACAGGATCTTGAGTGGTTGATTGTGACATCGTCAGCTTCGTTAATTGATAAGCAATCGGAACGAGTAATGCCATAATAATCGCAACAAACGTCGCATAAACAAGAACCATTTCGAGAATACTAACATCTAGCATTCCAGCTTGTCTTAATACCGTTAAAACCATCGATAAAAAGACAGGTAGAGCAGCTGCTTGGATAATAATATCAATATAATAACCTTTCGACGACGTTTGCTTCGTAATGCGAGCAACTTCACCATCTACACAATCAAGTAGATAACCGAGATTGTAGAAGAGCGCCGCAAGTATAATGGATAGTGGTGTAGCGATCACAAGTGATAAGCCTGAAATGAGAATGAAGAATACACTCATCCAGCTTATCGTATTTGGTTTTATACGCATCTTACAAAAAAGAATTGTAAGGTAAATCGAAATTCGACGCAGTACGTACCATGACCACAGGTCTTCTTTGTAACTTAATGTTTGAGACTGCTTACGATATGCAAGGATCGTCTCATTATCAAGAAATGTGGTCGGTAGTAATTCTTGCCCATTTTTCATGACCGGTCTTCACCTTCCAGTATTGTTTGCTAAAGTATCCGCCTACTAGTCCAAGTCCTCTCGTAAAGTGAAGCAAAAAGAACTGCATCACAGTTGGGAAATAAGCGCGGAAACCATGTTTTTTAATAACTCCTAGCGAAGAAATGCCGATCATCATCATATAAATAGTAACGAGCGTGATTAAGCTGATTAGAAACCCATTGTTAAATAGCGCTCCAATTCCAAGACCTGTTCCAGTTAGAAATGCTATTAACGGAGCAAGCTGTCGGAATCTCATCACACCTCGAGTACTTCTCGATGCAATAATACCCCATTTTCCATCTGCATAGGATTTCTGAACAAATGCTTTCAGACTATCTCTTGCGTAGTAAGTGGAAGCAATTTCGCTTGATAAATAAAACTTGCCACCCTGATTCCGTACTCTCGCATGAAATTCAATATCTTCACTTCTTCTTAAGTTTTCGTTGAATAATCCGGCTTTCTGGAACACTTCACGTTTGTAAGCGCCATAGGGCACGGTATCTACTCGCCCTTCCCATTTGCTAGAGCTCTTTGTGATGCGGAACATAGAGTTCCCAACGCCCATAGGATGTGAGTAAACATAAGCATTAATCGTTCCCCAGAACCCTTTTCCTTCTGTTCGAATGACTCCACCAACGCAGTCCATATCTGGCTGACGCTGAGTTAAGTCGTAATAACTCGTAAGGAAATTAGTTGGAATCATAGTATGACCATCTACTCGAAGAATGTATTGCCCCTTCGCGTTTTGAATGGCAAGATTCCATCCTGTCGGCAACGTCTCTTTCGGATTTTCAAACAACCGTATTCTTCCCGGGTTCTTACTACTAACATCTTCTATAATATCCTTCGTTCGATCGGACGACATTCCATCTACTACTAGAATTTCATATGAATCTTGAGGAAACTCCTGTTGCAAGACACCTTCCAGCAACTTTCGTATATACCTCTCTTCATTCTTCACGACGAGAAGCACGGAAAAGAACAATTCTTTCATTTCTTTTCATCCCTTCACAACTTCGCCTTATCTCTCTTTTAATCTAAGAGACTTACATAAACCTTTTCAATCTAATATTTAAGTATACATGATACAGGTTAAAGAATCATTGTAAAAATAAGGGAAAAGTAATTTATTTTCTTTCAATTGTGTGAACAATCATTGGCCATTGCTGTCGTTTTCTAAGAATAAACAAAGACTTATCGCAGAAAAGCGAGTTTGAAATGAGCAGTATTTTAATATTTCATAATGCATTTACGTCTTAATTAACATACTGACATCCTTCGTCACTCTCATTAAGATTGTGGCCCTACAATCACTTGCAATAAATGGATGCTTAGTTAGAATCACGTACTTTAGTGACCTATGCAATCTAAATCCGGCACATACTTTTTGATTGCTATGGGAATAGGAGATTCTATCGTTGAAAAAAATGATCCATTTTATGCTTAAACAGACTTATACATAGTTAACCTACATTACCCTTTTAGATGTAATTAAAAACAATGAAGAAATGAGAAGTAAAGGTCAATAAAAGCAAACAAGACCCAATAAATACAAAGGAAAGCGTTATTTCGTTATGCTTTATCATAACATTACCCAAATGAGAAGGATACCGACTATCGCTGTCGAAAAATCTGTTATGGAGGCTAACGATAATGAAGAATGGCTTCTTATTTGGAAAGCTACGTTAGCTTAAATTGTTGATTCTTGATTTTAGGCTAATTCGAGTGAAGTCTTCCTATCGTCATGTCTTTTCATTATGAAAATGCAGGAAAATAGTCATGATATATGTTAATATTAGTAAGCACTTATTGGGATTTTGAAAACAATTAGTTACTGGGAGGATTCAACATGAGAGTTAGAAAGGCGATTATACCTGCCGCTGGTCTTGGAACAAGGTTCTTACCAGCAACTAAGGCACAGCCAAAAGAAATGCTACCAATCGTGGACAAGCCAACGATTCAATATATTGTAGAAGAGGCTGTCGCTGCTGGAATTGAAGACATTATCATCGTTAGCGGTCGCGGAAAGCGTGCTATTGAAGATCATTTCGATAAATCATATGAGCTCGAAGAAACGCTTATCAAGAAGCAAAAAGACAAGATGTTAAAAGAAGTACAACAAATTTCTAATCTCGCTAACATTCACTACATTCGTCAAAAAGAACCTAAAGGACTTGGGCATGCCATTAATTGTGCTAGCCGCTTTATCGGCAATGAACCTTTCGCTGTTCTCCTTGGTGATGACATTGTAAAATCAGACCAACCATGTATCGGCCAGCTAATGGATAGCTACAATCGTTACCGCACTTCAATCGTAGGTGTTCAACAAGTGGCTGACGATGCTGTTTCTAAATACGGAATCATCTCTCCTAAGGGAGAACAAATTGACAACGGCATTATTCCAATTAAGTCACTCGTTGAGAAACCATCCCTTGAAGAGGCACCTTCTAATTATGCCATTCTTGGACGTTATATCTTAACTCCTGAAATCTTCTCCATTCTTGAGAACCTACCTAAAGGTGCAGGCGGAGAAATTCAGCTTACAGATGCGATTAAGGTGCTAAATGAGCAGCAAGCAGTCTTTGCTCATGAGTTCGAAGGTCAGCGTTATGACGTTGGTGATAAATTTGGATTCATAAAAGCAACAGTTGATTTTGCCCTTAATCGTCCAGATCTCCAAAAAGATGTGATGAACTATTTAAAACAAGTTGTGGATCAAGAACTCACAACAAAGAAATAAATAAGTAAGTAAGACAAAAACCGCACTCCTCCCATAATAGAGGAATGCGGTTTTTATTATTTGATTTTCTCTAGCTGTTTCTCTGCAAATTCACCACCAATCGGTAGCTTATACATCTGTCCCTGATAAGCTTTTACCATTAAGACAATCCAAACAATTAAGCTTAGCGGTGGCAATATAAGAAGAGAGACAAGCGATCCTATAATTGGAATCACATTCATAACAAGACTTGCGACAAATAATGTTCCGAACACAACGATCGACTGCATGGCATGAAAACGCACAAACTTGTTTTCCTTTTCAATCAACAAGAAAATAATACCTGTCACGAACCCCAGCACATAGGTCAACAGTCCTGCGACATTTTCCTCCATACCACTCGATGTTTTGCGAGGGGTTTGGCCCATTTTTTCAGGGTTATTCCCTGTTTCCACTGCGATACCTCCCTTATTTTGTAAATTCTGAATATTGTTTAAATTAATTTTATCAAAAGAAGGAATTGGAGGGTAGTATACGAAAGTATACTACTTAGACAAAAATCGAGTACTTTTTCAGTGGAGTGTGATAAGGATGAACCTTCCAGATAACCCCAATCAAGAACAAATTCAGTCGAAGGCTTTTCCGTTTAATATTACGAGAGAAAAAGAGTTAGCCGTATTTTCTCGTTTGCTAGATCAAAACGGTAGCAGCATTCTATCCGTATATGGACAGCCCGGGACAGGAAAAAGTGAGCTAATGACGCATTATCAAAAGGAAGCGTCAGACAGAGATATTGTTTTCTACCTTGTAAACGCACAGTATTCAAAGGCTGAACCATCCGCTTTTCTCCAATTACTATTGGAGCAAATGGGAGCATCTAACCTATACATTTCGCCTCTTGAGGCAATTAATATGCATATTCAACATCTTGAACAACAAGGAATTCGTTTCGTCATAGCCATTGACTCCTATGAACGCTTTGAGAAATTAGATGAATGGTTTAGACAATCTTTCCTTCCATCTCTTCCCTCTTCAAGCATTCTTATTTTTTGCGGACGTAAAAAGCTCAGGGAATCCTGGAGGGCATCGATCTGGTATCCGTTCATTACTTCCATTGAATTAAAAGGTTTCAGCATCGGACAGTATGATTCTGCCTTTCGCACTCTTAAACCAGAGCTCACTAAGTTAGCCTGGCAATTTTCAATTGGTAATCCCTATGCATTATCGCTTTGCGTTCAGAAACTAAACGAGACGCAGGAATGGAATGAAAAGGATGAGCAGAAAATTTATAGAACCGTCGTCCAAGAATGGCTAAGTGAACTTGAAGATGATCGCCTCCTTCCCTACATAGAAGTGGCGTCGATTGGTCACTACATTCAACAGGAAAAGCTTGAAGTAATGCTGGATCAAACGATCTCGCGAAAAGATTTTGAAGCACTCGTATCCCTTTCCTTTTTTGAGGAAACAGAGTCAGGGTGGCAGCTTAACACTCTTTTTCAACGGGCAATGAGAGACGACCTGCGTAGAAGAAAACCCACGTATTATCATCAATTATGGAAACGCGCCCTGCTCTATTGTCGATCCTTTTTAAAGCATGACCGTGTCATGGATTCCACCGAAATTAGCGAATTCTTCTACTTGCTTGGTGAACCAATGATGCGTGCTTCTTTATTTGATCATGACACGCTCTCTACTTATAGCATGACATCTGCTAGCTCAGACGATTGGGACGTGGTCCTACCTTATTTGAAGAGTCCTCCCACGATGAATGAAGCGTTGTTTGATGATGATCAAAGTACCAAGGGTTTTCAGCAACATGTTCCAAAGAGCCGTGATAAGCAATCAGCCTATATAACGAAGGAAATGATTGAGTCTGTAGGGATTCAGCATGTGAAACTGCTACGTCACCGTGGTGGAAAAGTCATTGGAATCGCGTTTCTTATTCCAATCCAGTCCAGCACGCTTAAGAAGCTACAGCAAAGCCCTGTTACAAGAAGTTATTTTAAGAGGCTGTCTTCTGCAGAAGAAAAAAGTATTTTGTCTCAGGATAAGCCGGCAGGGTGGGTCATTCGATACCTCGGTGTTAAAAATGTGAGTCAAATGGAAGATCGCCAGGCACTTTTGTATCATCTTCTGCCTCTTGTTCTAACAGAAGGAATTCTCGTTGCATCGACACCGCTTCCTTTTTATCAAGATTTATTAGAGCAGTTCCGTTTCAGCGAAGTACACGAGGCAATGCATTTTGACTATGGTCCAGACCGACCTTCCAGGACTTATGAACTTGATTTAAGAAACGCTCGTCTTTCCCAGTACCTTGAAACATTCGCCCAGGCGCTCGGCGTAAATCTAACCGAAACACCACACCATCCATTTCAGTTTACTCCGCGTGAAGAAGAAGTTGTTACACTCGTCATCCAAGGATACTCAAATGCTAATCTTGCTGCTGAACTCTCCTTAAGCGAAGTGACTATCAAAAAGCATTTAAGTCGAATTTATGAGAAAACTGGTGTAAAGAACCGCACGCAGCTAACGCGTATTATGCTTGAGAGGAAATAATGGAAGAGCGGGGGTCAGGTGCGGACCTGACCCCCGCTCCTTTAAAGAGGTGAAGCGCTAAATGAATGAAACGAAAATTTATCTTGTACGTCATGCTCATTCTTCTTATACACCTGATGAATACGGACGAGGATTATCACCGAAGGGCAACAGGGATGAAAAGAGCCTTACACATCTAATGAAAGAAAAACAAATTGATGTTGTGCTTTCTAGCCCTTATAATCGAGCGATTCATACAGTTGAAGCCATCGCAAAACATCACTCGATAGACATTAAAGTTATAGAAGCATTTAAAGAGCGAACACTTGCTGGACAACCTGTTGATGATTTTCAATCCGCGATCGACGCTGTTTGGCAAGATGAAACGTTTAGCTACCCTGGTGGTGAATCCAACGAACTCGCTCGTAGCCGAGGAGTGAGCGCCCTACAAAACGTACTAAAAACATACAAAGGAAAAAGCGTAGTGATTGGTACTCATGGGAATTTAATGGTTCTCATGATGAGTCATTTCGATGATCAGTACGATAGACACTTTTGGGAAAATCTCGATATGCCTGATGTCTATTGCCTCACCTTTCAAGGAGAAGAGTTAATGAAGGTGGAGCGTATTTGGGAAAGAACAGCATAAAAAATGACGGCCCTTATGCGCCGTCATTTTTTATGCTGTTCAAGTGTGTGGTTTACTTTCTTGTGAAAAGCTTGAATCCTCGATATGTCTCAATTTAAAGAACCTTACTCTAAAATCCCCTCTTTCTTTAACTTCTCCTCTACGCTAGCGAGAATGTTTCGATTCCCTTCATTTTCAGGACCTTTACCATGAAAATCTTCACTACAGTGTGACTCTGTTAAATAAAAAGCATTATAAAGGAGGCGGCGATCTTCTATAGTGATTCCGCTATTTGGGAACAAATACGTACAGCTTGTATCAATTTCAGTACGTTTGTCTTTTTGATCCACGTAATAAAATTCATCCGTTACTGCCCCGTATTTCATATCTTCCGTTGAAGTTAAATACGTACCGTCTTCGCTATAGGGAATAACTGTAAATCCTTTTTCTTGTTTTAATTTCGGAGCGCCTTCCACGTTGTAAATCACGATCAATTTCCCCTCAAACCCCTCAGGAACTAAATGAACGGTATCTGTTTTTTCATGATGAACGGTTGTAGCCTTAGACGAACATGAAGCGGCCATCAACATTATCAAAACCACGATGAGTAATCTGATCCCATACATACGCTTCTCCCCCTGACCGTTTGTACCTTTATCTTTTTCGACGGTGGTGGTTGCACTTCCTTCACATGGAAAAATTCCTAACAACAAACTGACCGGGTTATGACGATGCACTATGTCAATCGAGTTATTCTTCTCATAAAAAAAAGCCCGCCTTCTATGGAAAGCGGGCTTCATCCGTTAGTTAAACGGCAATATCTTTTTCAACAGCATTTGAATCATTGAACTTATCGTGGTTCAACTTGCCAAGAATTCGTGATGTGAGTGTACCTGAGGTCATCGCACCATTCACATTTAACGCCGTCCGCCCCATATCAATGAGTGGCTCAACAGAAATGAGAAGACCGGCTAAGTAAACGGGTAGGTTCATAGAAGAAAGAACGATTAACGCAGCAAATGTCGCTCCGCCTCCCACTCCAGCCACACCAAACGAACTAATGCCAACGATTAAGACAAGTTGGATTAAAAAGCCAGGACTGAGCGGATCAATACCTACCGTTGGCGCAATCATAACTGCGAGCATCGCTGGATAAATTCCCGCGCAACCATTTTGGCCAATCGTTGCACCAAAGGATGCAGACATGTTCGCTGTTCCTTCATCAACACCAAGGCTATTTTTCTGAGTGGAAATATTCAAAGGAATTGTCCCTGCACTTGAACGAGAAGTGAAGGCAAACGTAAGAACAGGTAATACCTTCTTCAAATATGTTAGTGGATTTAATCCACCTGTCGCAACCAAAATCAAATGAATGATAAACATCACAAGCAGTGCTAAATAGGATGCAAGAACGAATTTCCCGAGTTCGAGAATACCGCCTACGTTCGTTTGAGCGACGGTAGTTGCCATCAAGCCCATAATCCCGAATGGAGTTAACCGAAGAACTAGTGTGACGATTCTCATAACGATCGCATAGACAGCATTCACACCTTTCGTAAAGATGGCTGCTTGCTCTGGATTTTTACGACGTACACCTAGTGCCGCGATTCCAACAATAGCTGAGAATATAACAACGGCAATCGTTGAGGTCGGGCGAGCTCCTGTCATATCTTCAAACGGATTTGCAGGGATAAACGCAAGAATTTTATCTGGCGTACTCATATCTTTCACACTACCAAGCGTTTCTTCTAGATAGCTTCCACGATCCTGTTCCGCTTGCCCTGCTTCAATTTGCTCTGCATTTAAATCAAAGACGAGCGAGCTACCTACACCAACAATCGCTGCAACCATTGCGGTTGATACAAGAATTCCAATAATCCAGCCTGACATTTTGCCAAGCTCTGAAGTCTTCTCAAGGTTCGTAATCGATTGAATGATCGAAACCATGACAAGGGGTATAACAATCATCATTAGAAGGCGTACATATCCGCTCCCTACAATGCTATACCAATCTGATGTTTGACTCACAATCTCTGAGCTAGCTCCGAAGACAGCTTGCAAGTAAACACCTAACACAACCCCAAATCCTAAACCAGCAAACACACGCTTACTAAAAGACACATGTTTCTGTTGCATCTTAATTAAAACACCAATAAGAACAAGTAAAATGGCAATATTCACAATGACTAAAAATGTATCCACGCTATTTCCCCCTTTTATTTTCTCTATAAAACCAAAACTTTATAATCCATATAAGTTTAGTCGGCATTAATCTAAAATACTACCAATTTGTGGCACTGTCAAGCGCTGGTGCCTGTCACTCCCCGCTATTTGTCGAATGGAGGAAAAGGCTTAGGAAATCTCCATCTTAAGTATGAGTTGAAAACCGAACTGGTGACTGGTTTATTTGATAAGCATACGGCGTAGACTGTAATTAACAAGGAAAGAGAGAAACAAGGAGGTGCTGGACATGGAGAACATTTACGTTCTTGAACAGGAAATTATTAATAGGCGCTAACCAACACATTCGTTGAATCGGAGGGGAACATTTCAATGATCTTATTACTCATCAAGAACTATTTTCAACCAGGTGCTGATCAACAATGTCAATGGAAGGAACATCGCAATCGCCATCTTGATCTACTCGCAAAATCCATCTATCATATTTAGCCCCCTAGAAGTTGAACAGTAACTTCCAGGGGACTTTTTTTCTCACTAGATATGCCTAATCAACTTAACGTAACTTGTAATGCTTCTAATCCAAGAATTGCTTCCACTACATCATTTTTCGTCACATGACCTGAAGGGAAATGAATGGACTCCCCATCTCTCGTAGCGTATTCTGCGATAACTTGACCTATGCTCTCCACATTTGTTGGTTCAATGCCAATTGACTCTAACGAGAGGGGCAAACCTATTTCTTTATAATAGGCAAATAAACCTCTCACCTCTTCCCACTCACCTTCTAGTACAAGTTGCACAAGTATGCCATAAGCTACTTTCTCACCGTGAAGAAACGAATGAGCTTCAGATAAGTGTGTTAAACCGTTATGAATGGAGTGTGCCGCTGCAATCCGACCATAGCGATCGCCAAGACCTCCTACCATTCCTCCTGATAAAAGATTTGTTTCAATCACCCGGATAAACGCATCACTCAAACGACCATTCTGTTGATCCCTAACCGCTTTTTCTCCGTCTGCTACAAGGACATCACGGCAGCTTCTTGCTACTTCATACGCTAGTTTTATGGGAATTGGCGTTGAAGGCAGTTCCTCAATGAGTGCTCTCGCTTCATACCATTTGGCCAGCGTATCACCAATACCTGCTTTCAAATAAGCGATTGGTGACTGCACAAGAATTTCAGGCTCTACAAGAACAAGATATGTACTTCTTGGAAAAATAGTATACTCAATAAACTCTCCCTCGTCTGAATACTTCACACTAAGTGGCGTCGTTGCGGCACAAGTAGACGCGAGCGTTGGCACAAGAGCCACATCTTTGTTTACTTCATTACCAACCGCTTTCGCTACATCCAGAACCTTTCCACCACCTACACCGAGTATCAAATCGGCACCGTGAATATTGGCTAATTCAGACTGTCTTTTAATTTCCGTTTCTGAACATTCACCACTGTACGTAGAATAAGCTACATGAAAGGCAGATAGATCTGGAAAATAACCCTGAGCTGCTCCCCAAGATTGATGTCCAGAAATCACAAACACTTTTTGAAACTGCCCATCCTTAAGCAATCGTGGTAATTCTTGAAGGATACCTGATCGACATTCATAATGTCCTGGCGTTGCTCTTACCTGAATTGATTCCATCTTTTCTTCCTCCTAAATCTGATGAACAAACTGATCATGAAGTTCATTTATTGAAGACACACCTGCTAATGACAATGAAATAAAAAGATTTTCTTTTAACTTAATCCTTCTTCAAACGAGCGGAGAGAACATTCCCAAACGATTGGAGTCCCTGAACAAGGACAATAAGGAGAAATACCGTAACGTACATCACATCGACTTCATATCGCAAATGACCG
Source organism: Anaerobacillus sp. QJM3NY_17 (assembly GCF_056173665.1). Lineage (NCBI taxonomy): Bacteria > Bacillati > Bacillota > Bacilli > Caryophanales > Bacillaceae > Anaerobacillus > Anaerobacillus sp. QJM3NY_17. The sequence goes on from NZ_CM149685.1 coordinate 3,776,104, forward strand.
TATCGATAAGCGAGATCACCAAGCCCACCTGCTCCAACGAGCCCAGCCATTGCCGTTGCCCCAATCAGTCCAATTGTCGCAATCGTTAATCCAAGAACGATCGATGAACGAGACTCCCTTACAAGAACATGCCAGATAATGTGTCTGGTTTTTACCCCCATTGCTTCATAGGCTTCTACTACTCCACGATCGACCTCAAGAAGAGCGGACTCCATCAACCTTGCGATATACGGCGCCGTAAAGACAACGAGCGGCACAATCACACCTTTTACTCCAATTGTTGTACCTGCAATCATTTTTGTAAAAGGTAAAATGAAAAACAGTAAAATGATAAATGGAATCGACCTGATCACGTTTATAGCCGCATTTAATATGCGGAAAAGAACTTTATTTTCTAATGCTTTTTCAGGTCTAGTTAAAACAAGTAGCACACCAAGCGGGAGCCCAATCAACACTGAAATCAGTAGTGAGATCCCAACCATTTGAAATGTTTCAATAATCGCGTTCCAAATGTCTGCACCCCAAAGATCAATAAACTCCGATACCTTAGCTGACATGAGCTTCCACCTCCTGAACATAGCCTTCTACTACGACGCCACTTTCCTCTAAAAACGCAACGGCCCGAGCCGTCTCTTCCGCTTCCCCATCTAAATGAACGACTAGCCTACCAAAAGGCTGATCCTTCAGTTGTGTAATGTTCCCTGCTAAAATGGACGGATACACGTCGAACTTCTTACTAACAAGCGCAAGAGCGGGACTACCTGATTTCTCCCCAATAAATGAAAGATTCACGATCTGACCACGCTCTTTCAATCGAGACACAAGCGACTCTGGAAGCTCATCCTGGAATAACGACTGAACAAATCGTTTGGCCGTCGTTGTAGCAGGCTTACTAAAGATATCGATCACTCGCCCCTGTTCAATCACCTTCCCGTTCTCCATCACAGCCACTTCATGACATATTTTCTGGACAACGTGCATTTCATGCGTAATGAGTAAAATCGTGATTCCAAAATCACGATTGATTTGTTCCAATAAAGATAGGATTGATTCTGTCGTATCTGGGTCAAGGGCACTCGTTGCCTCATCGCACAGTAGCACTTCAGGTTCATGAGCAAGCGCACGGGCAATCGCCACACGCTGCTTCTGACCACCTGATAGCTGGGAAGGATAAGCATCCCGCTTATCCGATAACCCAACGATACCTAAATATTTATCAACTCGCGCTTCAATCTCTTTTTTACGAAGACCCGTAAGCTTCAGCGGAATGGCAATGTTTTGATACACAGTGCCTGTTTTCAATAAATTAAAAGACTGAAAAATCATCCCGATGCGCTGTCTTGTTTTTTGAAGCTTTCCAGTAGACAAAGAAGTGAGCTCAATGTCATTGATAAATACCTTTCCATCTGTCGGTCGCTCCAGAAGATTCACCATTCGGACAAGCGTGCTCTTTCCAGCACCACTATAACCGATGACGCCATAGATGCTTCCTTTCTCAACTTCTATGGAAACATCATCAACCGCCTTCGTAATCGTCTCACCGCTTTTATACGTTTTCGTTATATTTTCTAATCGAATCATCGTGCTCACTCCTCTTTCGAATTACCAGGATGCAACAACAGAACCGTTAAATTCGTCCTGGATAAATTGCTTCACTTCATCTGATTGATAATAGTTCACTAGCTTTTGAATACGTTCATCATCTTTGTTCTCTGTTTGTGTTGCAATCACGTTCACCCACGGGGAATCTTCGGGTTCCATTTCAAGAGAATCTTCTTTCGGTACGCGTCCACTTTCCATTGCAAAGTTCGTATTAATTGCTGCAATCGCAAGCTCACCAAGCTGTCTTGGAATTTGTGAAGCTTCTAATGGAACAAATTCGAGATTATAAGGGTTCTTCTCAATATCTTTGATCGTTGCTTTAACACCAACGCCATCTTTCAACTCAATAATGCCAGCTTGCTCAAACAACATTAGCGCTCTAGGTTCACCTGTTGAATGGTTAGGCAAGCCAACTTTGTCGCCTTCTTGCAATTCATCAAGACTCTTATATTTGTCAGAATAAATTCCCATTGGGAAAGTAATCGTAGTTGCTACCTTGGAAAGCTCGAGTCCTCTTTCTTTTACATAATCATTCAAATAAGGTTCATGCTGAAATACGTTCGCATCCAATTCCCCTTCATCAAGGGCTGTATTTGGCATCACATAATCATTAAACGCAATCACTTCAATTTCAAACCCGTCTTCCGCTGCGATTTCCTTCACCTTGTTCATCACATCTTCATGCGGACCAGCCGTTACCCCTACCTTCAGTGGGCCATCTTCTGAATCTCCAGAAGCCTCATTTCCAGAACAACCTGCCAAAAAGACTAAAATAAGTGCACCTAATAAATACAATGATTTCTTCATTTCTCAATCTCCTTTAAAGTTCATATAGTAATGTAAAGCGTTTTAGCGCTAAAATATAAAAGCGCAAAAGTGCTTCGATCTGCTAAAATCCCCTCCCAATAAAAAAACTCCCTCTGTAAAGTACAGAGAGAGTTGTATCATTTCATCATTATCAGCAGCGCTGAACTCTCTCTCATCTTTCAAACGATTGCTCGTCTGCTGGAATTAGCACCTTTCTCACGAACTGAGATGGTTGCTGGGCGTCACAGGGCCAGTCCCTCTGCCACTCTTGATAAGAGTTTTCAATATTATTTAACTATTTTCAATAGTATAGTATCTTTCTCGAAGGGCGTCAAGGGAAGATCTCAAAAAGTGCCTGTCACCGCCCGCTATTTGTCGAAAGATTTCTTATTGTCTTCCTTCTAGGTAATTGTCGAACCAGTTTCCTAGATGCTTAAGTCGTTCCACTCGTAGTTCTGGATGACCGCTTCTTGATAAATTATGATCAGAATCTGGGAATCTTACAAACATCGTTTCCTTCCCACGATGCTTTAAAGCCACATATAACTGTTCTCCTTGCTCTATAGGGCACCTGTAATCATTTTCGCTATGAAGAATTAAAAGTGGGGTTTCGATTTGGTCCACATACTTAAGCGGTGAATGATGCCATAGCTTAGCAGGGTTTTCATCTAAATCACTTCCAACTTCCCACTTTGTGAAAAAGTATCCGATGTCACTAACGCCATAGAAACTCTGCCAATTCGAAATGGAGCGCTGGGTAACCGCTGCTTTGAATCGATCGGTTTTCCCAACAATCCAGTTCGTCATAAAGCCACCGTAGCTTCCTCCCGTCACGAAAAGTTGAGCTTCATCAATAAAGGAATACTTGTTCAAAGCGGCATCAACACCCGCCATCAAATCCTCATAATCACCCCCACCATAATCTCCTCGGCAACCATTCACAAACTCTTGTCCATATCCCTGACTACCACGTGGATTCGTATAAAGGACAACATATCCTTTTGCTGCAAGAAGCTGAAATTCGTGCATAAATGAATTACCATACATCATATGTGGTCCACCGTGAATTTCAAGAATAAGGGGATGTTCCTGATCTTCCTTAAAATCCTTTGGCTTCATGAGCCAGCCCTGAATCTCCAAACCGTCTTTCCCAGCGTATGTAAACATTTCTGGTGTCGAGAGATCCAGGCATTCGAGAACGTCAGCATTTGATTGAGACAAACACAGTTCATTTACCCGATCTCCATGAAACGAAAGCGTATAAATATCGCCAATGTTAAGTGGATCGCTAATTGCAACAGCCGCTTCATTCGCGCCTGGCAAGTAGTGAAATGCATAATGGTGCCTGTCACCACCCGCTATTTGTCGAACCGTGCAATCTTCTCCGACGAAATAAACACCAGTGTTTCCTTCTTTACTAGCAAGGAAATAGAGTCCATCTCCATTTTGGCTCCACATCGCACCAGGAGAAGCGCCTCCCCAGTGCATATCTGAAATCAATACATCCGAACACTCTAAATCAACCTCCTCTGTTAAACAAGTAAACTCTTTCTTCGCTATGTCAACAGTCCAGATTTTATTCAACGTAGCTCCTTCATGCTCAAAGTTATGCCCAATGAATGAGAGCTTCTTCCCATCTGGTGACCAGTTCGGTGTGCTAAAGCTCCCACCCTCACGATTTAACTGATCAGGCTCTGATCCTTCATTCAGACCCTGAATAAAGATGTCGGCTCGCATGTAGGACCCCTGTTCTTCATATCGATCTCTCACATATACAATGGATTGTCCATCCGGTGACCAGTTAGGGCTAGAATGATTAAATGGTGCATCTGTTAGCCATTCTATTCTCTTTTCACCTGAGGTTACCTCGATCAAGACAACTTGCATATGGTGATTGTCAAGCAAACCACTGCTGTCTGCTTTATAGCGTAAGTCAGTCACAACGAGAGGCTTACGTCCTTCTTCTTTCTCTTTTGTATCCTTACTTAAAACAAGTAGCGAAGAACCATCGGGTTTCCAAACAGGAGCGGAAACACCACTTTTAAAATCAGATAGTTGTCGCGCTTCGCCACCATCAGTTGAGATAAGCCATATTTGATTTTCTCCTGATCGATTCGAAACGAAAGCAATCGTCTTCCCATCAGGCGACCAGCGCGGAGAGTGATCTTTTTTCTCCCCAGAAGCATATGTCCAATCATGCTCAATTTCAGTATCGCGATTTACTATGACTAAATTTGAAGTATATTCTTTGTTCTCATTTATTACTTTCTTTACATAAACAACGTAGCTCCCATCCGGTGAAAGTTGGGGATCACCAACAAAAGTAAAATCATAAAGGCTTTCTTCCAATTTCTTTTGTTTCTTGGCACTTCCAATTTCTATTTCCATCATCCACACTCCCTTTCTACATCTTCTCTACTTCCATTGAATAGGAAAAAACTCCTGCAGAGGGAACAAATCTCCTTCTAAATCCATCTCTAATTTTGATTCTAACCATCTCTTCTAGAATAAAGATCACTTCATCCAGTTTGTTTAAAAGGAGGAAACAACCAAAATACACATTTTTTTCAAGCCAAATCCAAAAAACAAGAACATACATTCTCTTTATTACTCTTATTCCCCGAACTTCCGCTCACTTTCATAGCAATTTCACATCGGTTCCCTGCAATATATCTCATTTTGGTATTTGAATCATCTCATTGTGAGATGTATAATAAAATTAACAAATTGAAAGCGGTTACCAAACAGGAATTGCCGCTTAAAATACAGGGAGGATTTACAATGAGCCAGCAAGCACGAAACCAATTTATTGATCTTTTGTGCGACAAAACGACAATGAACAGAGAAGAAGTTCTGAGAATGTCTGATGCGGAAGTAGAATATTTTCACTGGCTCTACTTTGATGACTCACCAGCGGACTTAATGATGTAATAAATATTTACAGCCCCTGCGGTAACTCCGCAGGGGCTGTTTTAATAGAAAGAATGCGATGTGTCTTTGTTGAGAAAACAGATGTATTTAATAGGGGTCAGGTACGTCACCGGTAACGCACCTGACCCCTTACCTATCTTCACCCCTCCATCGCAGCCACAAAATCCCCATCCTTCTCCTCAAGCAGTTGCCTCGCTCGATCCGCATCAACTCTCCGCAAAATCATCAGCACCGCTACCCGCGCATCACCTCCTGCCTGTTCACTGTAGCGTTCAGCTTCTGCTTCACTCACTCTCGTTAACTCCTGAATAATCGAAACTGTTCGCTTCCGTAGCTTTTCATTCGATGCTTGAACGTTCACCATTAAATTACGATAGACCTTCCCAAGCTTGATCATCGATGCTGTCGTAATCATATTTAATACCATCTTCTGTGCTGTTCCTGCTTTTAGTCGAGTTGAACCTGTCACCACTTCGGGACCTACTGGTAATTCAATCGGATATGTAACCATTTTTGAAAGCGATGCGCCTGTATTACACGAAATCCCTGCTGTCACTACACCCATTTTATTCGCTTCTTCGATAGCGCCAAGCACATAAGGGGTTCTTCCGCTTGAAGCAATACCGATAACCAAATCGTGTGCACTTACATGCTTCCTTATATCCTCTCCCCCCGTTTCCCGACTATCTTCGGCCCCCTCGATTGGATACCTGAGCGCTCGGTCTCCTCCAGCAATTACCCCATTCACTAGGTCAGCCGCAACACCAAATGTCGGCGGGCACTCAGAAGCATCTAACACGCCGAGACGCCCGCTCGTACCAGCTCCAAAATAAAAGAGCTTTCCGCCTTTTTTCATCACAGCAATAGCTTGACCAACCACTTTCTCAATCTCGGGAAGGGCAGTTTTTACAATTCCGGCTACGCTCCCATCCTCTTCGTTCATCAGTTCGATTATTTGAAGCGTTGAAAATTGGTGCAGATTTTCCGATTTAGCATTTCGCATTTCTGTCTTCATCTCATTCACATCTGTCAACGTCATCTCTCCCCTAGTTTAGCCGTCCATTACGTGATGAGACGACATCAGATTTACTTTTCGTTCGTCTACGATCGGTACGCCACAACAAAGCAGTGCACAAATGCATGCCCCTACAGCTGGAGATAAGTTAGGGTAATACACATCGCTTACCCCTCTTGTTTTCAATTCTTCAAGAAACCCATTTCGAAAGAAGGAGGATTGCATTAGCCCTCCGCAAATCACAAGTTGATTGCCCCTAATCTCGATAGCACGAACTAATTCACTCAAACTTTCACAAGCTCTCTGAACGATCTTCAACGCCGTTTGATTTTGTCGCTCAGCAAGCTCGATGACGTTCTCAGCAACAGAAGCGATTTTCATACGCGCATAGGAATCCTCATAAATCGCCGTAATTATTTCAGGCGCACCGTTTACCTGTAAGAAGGAAAGGATGTTACTACAAAAAGCTTCGTCCAACATCATTCTTCCATCATGCATCATCGCAACTGTCCGGAGCGCCTTCCGCCCAATATCGTAGCCGCTTCCTTCATCACCAAACAAATAGCCCCAGCCTCCCACACGACGGGAACCATTTGCATCGATCGAATAGGAAATCGAACCAGTACCAGCAATGAGAACGGTCCCTTCCATCGAAAATGTACCGCTTGCAAGTGCACCGTAAGCATCGTTCTTAACTTTGAGAATCCCTTCAAAACTCGGAAGCCTCTCTCTCAGCCATCTTTCCCAGCGCTTCTGATCCTCTTCTCGATCACCACCCGCCGTTGAAACAAAGATTCCTGCAAGCTTTCCATCTTTTAATCCCGACGTTAATTCCGTGATCAAATGATGAATGGCAGATCGCACCTCTTGTTCTGCGCGAGATTTTAGATTAGTCGAACCAGCCGTACTTTTAGCTAAAATCACTCCGTTTTGATTGCACAATAATCCTAGAGTTTTCGTTCCTCCGCCGTCTATGCCAATGTAGAATCGCTTATTTGATTGCACCTTGAGTAAGTCCTTCCATAAATTGTTTTGATGCGATGAAGAAGAGGACAATCATCGGAAGTGACGCAAGGGTCAGACCGGCAAAAAGGGCTCCCCAATCTGCAGAGTATTCGCCAAATAAGGAAAGCATGCCAACTGGGATTGTCTTTTTCATGTCATCGGTAATAAAAATAAGTGGGAAGAAAAAATCGTTCCAGGCTTGGATAAATTGGATGATCATCACGGTTCCAAGCGCCGGTCTCATCAGTGGTAGCACAACACTCCATAAAATACGAAGGTTTCCAGCTCCATCAATACGTGCAGCTTCTTCTAGTTCACGAGGCATCGTTCGAAAGAATCCAGTCAAAATCAAAATCGACAGTGGTATTCCCGTGGCAACATACATAAAGATCAGTGACCAGAGCGAGTTTAGTAGATTAAGATCTTTCATTAAAATAAACAGCGGTACAATGCCTAGTTTGATCGGAAGCATCATTCCCATCAGAAAGAAAAAGAAGATGATGTTATTCCATACAAAAGTGAAGCGTGCGATATAGAAGGCGGCAAGTGACGAGGTAATCAAAATTAATAGAACAGAAACGACGCTCACAAACACGCTATTCATGAAATACGTTGTAAACGGTATAATCTCTAGTAAATTCCGATACGTATCAAGCGTGAACGTCTTCGGGAATGAGAGTGGACTTGTGAAAATCTCTGCGCTTGTTTTAAAGGAAGAGAGGATCATTAATAGAATTGGATAGATGCTAATGGATGCGATGAGAAAAGCAAATACATAGTAAAACGGTCTCGTCCAAATCGTATGGTTCATAGTATCGCCTCCTTACATGTCCACTTGTTTTTTCTGCATATAGCGTAAATAGAGTGCGGTAAAGAATGAGATAAAGAGAAAGAGCACCACCGCAAGTGCTGATCCTAATCCGACTGCCGTTGTCGATCCTCCTGCAGAACCTCCGAATGCGAGACGATAAAAGTAAATCGCAAGCGTATCAGTAGAATGGTAAGGTTCTCCCTGCGATCCCTGCATCGCGTAGACGAGTTCAAACGCTTCAAATGACTGAATAAATGTGAGGACTGTCATAATCATGAACGAAGGAACCATTAACGGAAGCACGATTTTACGTATCATCGACAAACCATCTGCGCCATCAAGCTTGCCTGCTTCGAACAGTTCTTTCGGGATCGACTGAAGACCTGCAAGAAAAATAAGGACACCGAACCCAATACCATACCAGCAGTTAACGAGAATAATAGAAATCAAAGCTGTATCTGGATCACCAAGCCACGCTTTTTGAAGCTGTTCCAAACCGAGCTTTTCAAGAATCACATTCAGTGCACCGTAGTTAGGATTTAGAATCAGCTTCCAGAGAAAACCGACAACGATGACGGATAGAAGTCGCGGCAGGAAATAAGCAATTTTAAGAAATTCCGATCCCTTCACTTTTTTATAAATAATATAGGCAAGTACAAAAGCAAGGCCGTTCTGGAAAATCATCTGTAGTACAAAATAAAGAATGTTATGGCCAAATGCGCCCCAAAACAGTCCCGAAAAAGGCTCCAGCGTAAACAGATCTTTAAAATTTTTCAGCCCCACGAACTCCCCACGTACAATTCCTTTCCAATCAAAAAAGCTGTAGGTTAAGGCTGCAAACAAAGGATAAACAATGAAAAGTCCATATATAATCAGGGCAGGAATCGGGAAAAGGTGAATGGTCCACCTTTTCCAGTTCCTTTCTTTTTTGATTTTCACGATTGAATTTGTAGCTAGTTTCATATTGTCCGCCCCTTATTACTGTAGTGGCTCATACCAGGACTGTGCGCTTTCTTGAATAGTCTTTGCTACTTCCTCTGGTGTACGTTCGCCAAGATACATCCCCTGAAGCTCTGTTTCGATCGTCGCTTTTGTGGAAGGATTTCCACCAGCGAACTGAACGAGCATCATGTACGGTGTTGACTGTTCTTCTGCTGCTTTTCCAAGCGCATTGACAAGTTCATCTTCCGACTCAATACCAGGGATTGCGCTGATCATTTTAAATTCTTCTGTGAACATCGTGCCAAACTCTTCTGTTGTCATAAACTGAAGAAATTTCTTCGCGGCATCTTTATGCTCCGAGCTTGCATTGATTGCATAAGATCCATCTACCCAAGTTGTAATCGTAGGTTCTTTTCCTACAGCAGACGGCATTGGGAAGAAGCCAAGTTCAAGATCAGGATTCATTTCACGTAGCACTTCAATTTCCCAGCTTCCAAGTGGGAACATCGCTGCATCACCTGTAAAGAACATCGTACGAATATCTTCCATTCCAAGACCTTCGTAATTTTCTGGGAAGTATTCTTTCAGTTCATCCATCGCGTCAATCGAACTCTGAAATTCATCACTTGTAAAATCCGTCTCACCAGCTGTAATTTGATCAACAAATTCATTACCACCATAGTGAGCTGGACCAATAATTCCGTGCGATAATGATAAGAGCCACCCTTCCTTTGTTCCAAGAGCGATCGGTGTAGTACCTTCCTTCTTTATTTTTTCATTTAGCGTCATGAACTCTTCCCACGTTTGCGGTTCTTCAAGACCCATTTCTTCAAACATTTTCTTGTTGTAGAACATTTGCGTCGTGCTCATATTTAGCGGCACACCGTACTGCTTATCATCCGATCCTTTCGAAGCAGCAAGGGTTTCCTCTGGATATTGATCTAGTCCTTCCAGATCATCTAGCGGCTCAAGGTATCCAGCATCCGCAAGCTCGATGCCCGGTGTATAAGGGCGAAGGTGAATGATATCAGGACCTTCCCCACTTTGAAGGGCCGTATTTAAGATCGTGTTATACTCCGTATTCTTTGAAGGTTTGAATTCCACGTTAATATCCGGATTTTCTTCATTAAAAGCATCAATCATTTTTTGATAGCTTGCTTTGTCTTCTGTTCTCCAGCTTCCGATCGTTATCGTAACGCTATCTTCACTTGCTTCAGAGTCTCCCGAATTCCCACCACTTTCTGAGCTACACGCAGATAGAACAAGAATCAACGCTAGAAAACCAGAAAAAGTAAACGCTTTCATTTTATCCATAATATTTCCCCCTCATTTAATTAGTAAAAGAGTCATGAATCAAAGAATGAAGATGAGGTCTAATCTGTCTCATGTTGTGGTTTCTTCCGTAATGCACGATATTCGTTAAAAAAGTGACGATCAGCTCTTCTTTAGGATCAATCCATAAACTAGTACCAGTAAACCCCGTGTGGCCGAAGCTTCCTTCTGACCACCCCCTTCCACATGATAATGCCTTTCCTTCTCCGTTCCAAACCTCAAAGCCAAGCCCACGATTTTGTATCACATGCTTTCTAGCATTCCTAATCGTCTCTGGTGACAGCACCTGCTGCGTTTCTGGATACAGAAAATATCGACCGAATTTTCCGACATCTTGAGCTGTAGAAAATACACCTGCACTTCCGCTTGCTCCGCCGAGGTGGAGCGCTTTCTCGTCATGCACCTCCCCCTGAACGTAATGATCGTTATGCCATTCTGTTGAAGCGATTTCTCGGTGTTGCGGAGGATTGAACATCGTTTTCGTTAACCCCCATGGCTTGAAGAGTTTAGTATTCGTGAAGGTAGGTAAATCCACGCCGCTCACTCGCTCTATTACTTCTCCAAGTAAAATCATGCCTAGATCACTATACTGCACAACGCTCCCTGGTTGATGGATAAGATCTGCGTTGACAACTTCTTGCAAAATCAACCGATTATCGACTCGTTGAACAGGCGGATCAATGTCTGCAGGTAAGCCTGTTGTATGTGTAAGTGCTTGGTGAATCGTGATATCTGAATGGTTCAATTCTGGGATGTAGGTTTGAATGGTGTGATTTAATTCAACTGACGTGTTGTCGATCAGCCATAAGATAGAAGGAAGGGTTGCCACCACTTTTGTTAGGGAGGCTATATCAAAAAGCGTTGTGATATTCATGGTGTGAGATTGTTGTATCCTGTCTTGAAAACGACCGTAAGCTTGATGAAAAACAGTGCTCCCTTTATGTTGAACATGAAGAACAGCACCAGGGAGCTCCTTTTCGTCAATTAATATTTTTAAGTAAGTATCAAAGTCATACATGCTTCTTCACAACCTCAACTGCTTTTCGCGTTCGCTCAAGTGCAGCAACGCTCTCATCGTAGTTTCGACTGGTCATGCCAACATACAAAATATCAATGACGTTCAGTTGAGAAATACGTGAGCTCATCGCACCACTTCGAATGCTCTTTTCAAGAGAGCTTGTGAAAAGCTTAATATCAGCGAGGTCAGAAACTGGATTTGTACCGTATTTGGTTAAGGTAATCACAATGGCACCATTGTCTTTTGCGATTTTCAGAGATTCAATAATGTCTCTTGTTTGGCCAGAATAAGAAATGCCGAAAACGACGTCAGCTTCTCCGAGGTTTGCGCTAATCGTCCCTTGTGTATCATAATCGACTGCAGCTTCACACCAGCGATTAATACGAGAAAGTTTTTGTTTGAAATCCTGGGCAATTAATCCTGATGCTCCAATACCATACAGCGCAATTTTCCTCGCACGACTTAAAACAGTGATTGCTTTCTCTACTTCCTCTTTTGATAGAACAGAAATTGTATCATTAATCGATTGAATATTATTGTTTGATACATTTTCAATAAACGAATCCACCGTCCCATCAATCGATATTTCTTGATAAGATTTGCTCGTCTGCTTCGTTGCAAGATCACCCGCGATTCGAAGCTTCAATTCTTGAAACCCTTTGTAGTTCAGCGTTCGAGCAAGGCGGATAATTGTCGCTTCACTCACTTCTGTTCGTTTCGAGAGTTTCTGAATGGAAAGGTTGATTACTTCTTCCGGATAATGAATGATGTATTCCGCTACTTTTCGTTCTGAAGGTTTTAATGAAGTGATTGATTCCTGAATACTGATCAGGCCTCCGTTCATTCCTAGCCCACCTTTACCTGAATAGATTTTCAATCATTTCATTTTAGCATATCTTATTTAGCGATTCTTACCTTAGCTTGTCACAAAAGCAGATTCAATCGCTTTTCGCAAATGCCCATCATACCTTTCTAATGTCGAATGAACGATTTCTCCTTTTAATCCTGTTAGTAACGAAAGAATCGCTCCTTTCGTTGATCCGTATTCTTCAAGAGCTTTCTCCGCCTCCTCAGCAGATACACCTGAAATTTCTGCAACAATGTTCTTACCACGCTGAACAAGTTTACTATTTGTTGGTACAACATCAACCATCAAATTGCTATAAACTTTTCCAATTTTAATCATCGAAGCAGTCGTTAGCATATTTAATACAAGCTTCTGGGCCGTCCCCGCTTTCATCCGCGTCGATCCCGTGACAACTTCTGGGCCGACATTCGCAACGATGCTGTGGTGAGCGACTTCTTCCATCTTTGTATTTTCACTACACGTAATCGCCCCAACCGTTGCACCAATTTCTTTGGCATAAGCCATTGCAGCTACCGTATAAGGTGTGCGTCCACTAGCTGCAATCCCTACGATCACGTCTTCCTTCGTAAGCGACAGCTCTTTCATGTCTAAGACAGCCTGCTCTTCATCATCCTCAGCACCTTCAAGCGCATATTGAAGAGCTTTATCGCCACCCGCGATCACACCAATCACCTGATCTGACGGCGTTCCGAACGTTGGAGGGCATTCAGAGGCATCAAGAACGCCAAGTCTCCCACTCGTCCCTGCCCCAACATAAATTAAGCGACCATTATGTTGAAAGCCATCTACAATTCGATCAACAAGACGTTCAATAACTGGTAGGGTTTCTTTAATAGCGTCTGGTATAACATGATCTTCCTCGTTTATGATGTTAAGAACTTCATATGTTGTCATTTGATCAATGTTCAGTGTGTTTTGATTTCTACGCTCGGTCTGGATGTTATTTAAATTCATTGTCTTAATTCCTTTCATGAGTAGCATCAGTTTTCAAAAGTAATTCAAATGGTTGAGATGCCCCAATGTAATTTAATAGAGGCAAATCTTCTCTAATCACATTTCCAATAACATTCACACGATCGTCCTCCGGAAGATCGTGCTTTACAAGTTGAATTTCACCAGCATAGCGGCCATAGTTCATATTATCAATCGTGATGGCGCCGCGTTTTCTTTTTAATGAAGGTATTGGTACAGGACGATGTTGTAATTGTCTCGACTCTACTGAACGGATCACATCCCGCGCTGGATCGGGACGGTTCTTATGTTTTCCCTTCACATGAAAACTTTCAAACTGATCATCCACTTTCGAAACCTCAAGCGGAATCACTCCTTTTGCAAGGAGTGAAAGCTTTTCTAATTGGTTATCACTGACTGAAATATCTCCTATCAGAACTTTATCAACTTGATAATGATAAAGTAGCTCAGCACAGGCCATATGAGGAGACATAGAACGATGTTTCTCAAGTGTTGGAAGGCCAGAGTAAATCGGTCCTCGAAGGTTTTGATCGCCTGGAATAAATGCCATTGTTTGAATGCCATATTCTCTAAATAAGCGATTTCGTTCTGAAAAAAAATCAACGTCTAATCCAGTTTCTGGTCTTGGGTAGTAGTTATGCCACGCCTCTAGGTTCGAAACGTTTGCACCCAATTCAAGCCACGTCTCAATTTCCTCTCTAGAAACAGTACTTGCATTTAAGCCCACTTTCATCAACTGAGATAAAGAAACAATTAGATCATCAGTATAACCATAGTCCGGACGAACGCCATTCACTCCCCAGTCCAATAACTCTTCATAATGTTGAATATTTAAATGGGTAATGGATTCTGGCGAAATATCTGCAACAAGCTCCACCTCAAATTTCCTTGCTAATTGACCAAGCTCTTTCAAACGAGTTTGATAGAGCGAATGATCATCCTCAGGAATATGGAGGGATGTAAAGATAGCATCGAATCCAATTGATTTAGCTCTTTCTAAGCGTTGCTCAACATCTCCTCCATCACTTCCAAGATAAACAGATATTCCAAGCATGACATCTGACCCTCCATTTTCTTATGCAGCTGTGTTCGTTGAAGCCCCTTTATCAATCGCAACGGTCATTTCTTCTTTAAACCCGAAGAGATACGTGAAGACAAAACCAAAGAAATAAGCAACAACGAGAGAAATAATATAATATAAAATTTGATTCGAATTCACGAGGAAGATCAGCGGTAAGCCAGATACTCCGATCGCAATTGTCGCCACTTTAAAGAATGCGGCAAACGCGCCTCCAATAGCTGCGCCAAGACATGCTGTAATAAATGGACGACCAAGTGGTAGCGTCACACCGAAAATCAGTGGTTCTCCGATCCCTAAAATGCCGACTGGCAAGCCAGCTTTGATCACTTTTCTTAGTTTCTTATTTTTCGTTTTGAAATATATCGCGAAGGCTGCCCCTACTTGACCAGCGCCTCCCATGGCAAGGATCGGAAGCAATGGATCATCACCAATCGTGTTGATTAATTCCATGTGAACAGGCGTAAGCCCTTGATGAAGCCCTGTAACAACTAGAGGAAGGAACGTTCCTGCTAGAATCAATCCGGAGAAAATACCTCCTGCGTCAATCAATCCTAGTAGCCCTTTTGTGATAAGGTCTGATACAAATCCACCAATTGGCTGTAGGACAATTAATGTCGCAAATCCCGTAATCAAAACAGAGATCGTTGGCGTCACGATAATATCAAGAGACGATGGAACAAAACGACGCACGCGGCGCTCGGTCCATGCCATGAAAAACGCTGCAAGCATGACGCCTACTAAGCCGCCTCGACCAGGTACAAGCTGTTCACCAAAAAGCGTAATATCAGCAAGTGCTGGGTTAATGATTAAAATACCAGCGATACCGCCGAGTGCAGGGGTTCCACCAAATTCCTTGGCTGCGTTTATCCCAACGAAAATACCAAGGTAGCTAAACAAGCCCCAACCAATAAAATTTAGAATAGAAACAAGTGACGTTTCCGGATCAACACCTGATCGAATCACAATATTCGTTATTCCAGCAATTAATCCTGACGCAACAATAGCTGGAATAAGTGGAATGAATATACTAGCTATTTTTCGTAAAAATAACTTAAATGGCGTTGCATTCTTTTGCTTAAGATCTGATTTTGTTTGATCTGCGAGTCCTTCAAAAATGTTCTCATCATCTTCCAAATCCTCCGCATCAACACCACTCAGCTTTGAAACTTCTTCAGCTACCTTTGTCACAATGCCAGGACCTAAAATAATTTGGATTGTTTCGGCTTCCACAACGCCAAGCACGCCGTCAATTTCTTTCAATCGATTAAGATCTACTTTTGTTTCATCAATCGGTGTTACCCTGAGTCTTGTCATACAACTTGTTAACGAGTTAATGTTCGATGGTCCACCTAAATGTGGTAGAATCTCCCCTGCTAAGCGTTCTTCTTTTCTCACAAGCCTTCCCCATTTCTTCTTATGATTTCGTGATGTATTCCGTTTCCTCATATTGATGGAGCCTCTGGCTATGTAGTAACTGTCTACAAATGTGCCCTAATCAATCCTGTTTATTTCGTTCGTGATCCGCCCTCCTTTATATCTGTTCATCGAATTGAATTTTCTAATAATTTCAGTTTAACAAGTTTTATTTAATAATGTAAGTGTTTTTGTGAAGTTTTATTACATAAAATAAAAAAAGCACTCGACGCTATGCGAGTGCTTATCAATCTATCTAGTATAGTAAATAGTCTTCTCTTACTTCTTTAAAATCTTTTAAATCATCTTCCCACTGCTTCTCCATCTTTTTCACGCTGTCTCCATTTTCAATGCCTTCTCGAATCCATCCGTTTCCAACGAGAAGGTCAAAGAATGAGACGCCTGCGCTATTTTCTGCGCGAAACTCAAAGTCTTCAGGATAGAGATCGTGAATGGTTTTCACGAGGCTTAATCCTGTTTTGACTGGCTTGAACGCTTCTTTATCAGTCACATGAATTTGAACGCCATGTGTTAACTCTCCCGCATGCTTCGAAAACGAAGGAGTAAAGGAAGCTGCCCTAAAATCAACGCCTGGAAGTTTCAATTCGTTCAGTTCACTGGCAAGTTCTGTTGCGTTAATAAATGGTGCACCAATTAATTCAAATGGCTTTGTGGTGCCTCGACCTTCGGATACGTTTGTTCCTTCGATCAAGGCAGCTCCAGGATAAGCGAGTGCTGTATCGAGCGTTGGCATATTAGGCGAGGGCAATACCCATTCAAGTGGCGTATCATCGTAATACATATCCCTCTTCCACTTATCCATTTCGACGACTGTTAAATCAGCACCGATTTCAAATTCTTCATTGAAAAGTGAAGCAAGCTCACCTACTGTCATGCCATGACGAAGTGGAATTTCATATTTTCCAACGAACGAAGAGTATTCATCATCAAGAACGGGACCTTCCACCGCTTCCCCACCTAGAGGGTTAGGACGATCAAGCACGATAAATTCAATGTCATTCTCGCTGGCAGCTTCCATAGCATAGGCCATCGTATAAATGTACGTATAGAAACGCGTGCCTACATCCTGAATGTCGAAAAGAAGAACATCAATGCCTTCTAGCATTTCTGGCGTCGGCTTTTTAGTAGATCCATAGAGACTGTAAACGGGTAACCCTGTTTCCTCATCCGTATAATACTCGACATATTCTCCTGCCTGTGCGCTTCCACGAACGCCATGTTCCGGTCCATAAAGTGCCTTTAAATCAACATCGGAATCATTGTGAAGCAAGTCAACAATGCTATTAAGCTCCTGATCTACCCCTGTAGGATTTGTAATCAGGCCAACGCTTTTTCCTTCGATAAGCTCTTTTTGATCTTCGAGTAGAACTTCCACACCAAGCTTAAACTTCTTACGCTTATCATGACCGTGTCCTTTCCCATTGTTATCAGCGAATGCCACAGATAATGATGATAAGACAAGCATCGTAGTTAACACCATCACAAGCCACTTTTTCATGTTTAAAACGCCTCCCCATTTTTTAAGAATCGGGAAGAACAAGTCTTCCCGATCACAATTTTAGTACGTTAATCCATGACCAAAGTTATAAAGCACGCCGCCCGTTTCCCCCGGGATCGTTATTGGTAGCTTACCTGACGGGGCATTTTCACCAAAAATGGTAGCTGCTGTTGCTTCAAAGCTAGCTGTTCTAAAACCATACTGAGCAATATAACTGTCAACGTTCGGATAAGCCATAATGTCATATGGATTTCTGATTCCAATCGCAATCACATCCGCATCCGTTTCACTCATAATCGTATCGACCATCATCATCTGTGGATGCTCAGGCGAACGCGTACTCACACTGTACGTATACGTGCCAATGATAATTTGATCAGCGGACGCAAGAGTTTCACGCTGTTCATCTGTTAGTGTGTAGCTTGCATTTACTTCAATAACCGTCGTATTGTCATGCGCTGCTTTTACTGAGTTACCGAGTGATTCAACAAAACTTCGTCCGATAACGACAACGTGATCATCACTGTTCCCGTCAAGAGGAAGGACATTGTCATTCTTTACAAGCGTAATGGATTTATCCGCCGCTTCTTTCTCAACGGCTTTATGCTCGTCTGACCCTACTGTCTCGAGCGCATCTTGAATTTGTTCATTTACGTCACTCGGGTTCTCCGACTTGATGATTCCGCGATTTACTTTTAATGTTAGGATTCGTTTCACTGATGCTTCGATCCGTTCTTCAGATATGTCACCTGATTCAACTGCTCCATATAATCCTTCTGCCACTTCTTGAAGTCCAACTGGCATCAAGACGATATCGGTACCCGCTTTCACTGCGCGAATCGCTGCGTCAACAGATCCGAAGTGATCCTGGATAGCACCCATGTTCATCGCATCCGTTGTAATGACGCCTTCATACCCCATCTCATCACGCATTAATTCTGTTAAAACTTTGTGCGAGAGTGTGGCCGGAAGAGAAATTTCTGTACCATCTTTTTTGGAAATCACTTTCGTATCATCGATTTTAGGGAACGTCACGTGCGCTGTCATAATCGCGTCAATCCCAGCTTCCATTGCCTTCTGAAATGGATAGAGTTCGACTTCCATGAGACGTTCTTTATCATAAGGCACTTCTGGAAGTCCTAGATGTGAATCAACTGCTGTGTCTCCGTGTCCTGGAAAGTGCTTAGCCGTTGCTGCAACGCCAGTTTCCTGAAGACCTTTTGTATACGCAATACCAAGGTCCGCAACAAGCTCTGGATCTTCTCCAAATGAGCGAACACCAATAACAGGATTATCGGGATTGTTGTTCACGTCCATATCAGGTGCGAAGTTCATGTTAATACCGAGGGAGGCAAGCTCCTCCCCAATCGCATGTCCAACTTCCTTCGTCAGATCTTTAGAACGCGTAGCACCGAGCGCCATGTTCCCTGGCATATCTGTGCCCGACTGAAGACGCGTTACAATGCCTCCCTCCTGATCAATTGTCATAAGCAGACCGTACTTCTCGGATGCTTCCTGATAATCAGCAACAAGCTTTGTCGTTTGCTCGGTTGTAACCACGTTTTCTCTGAATAAAATCACGCCTCCAAGATGATATTCTTCAATTTGCGCTTCAATTTCCGGAAGCATCTCTGTTACATTTTCACCGTTCCAATTTCGATAGTCCGGCATCAGCATTTGACCGACTTTTTCTTCCATCGTCATACCGTCAATCGCATTTTCGATAATGTCGTATTGCTGCCCTTTCTGTTTAATCAAAGACGGAGCGGATGATTTTTTATTTGATTTATCCACTTTATAATCAAGGGCAATCCGATCTTTGTTCTTACCATCTGAAACCGTAATGAACGTCCGGCCACGCTTACCTGTCAGCGTTACGTTCCCTTCACGATCTACTTTTGCCACCTTTTTATTGGATGACTTCCACTTCAGATTTTGATCTGTTTTCATAAAGTGACCATCATCGTAAATGTGAAGCGCATGCAATGCAATGCTTTTCCCATCAAATTCTGAACTCACTTCAGGAACATTTTCCATTAAAATCAACTCGGGTGAACCTGCTTTTTTTGCGGAAGCTTTCCCCGGTAACATAACTGCCTGGGAAAAGATCATTAACAATGCAAGAAAAGTGACAATCATCCGTTTCTGTCTCGTTCGCATGCTATCCCTCCTGGTTTTTAATATGATCGCTTCATCCATTCATCACTCGTCAGCGTGACTGTTGAGCCATTCACCTTCAAATCATCAACATACCAACCACGTTTGTTTGTAGAGCCATCTGTCTTATATGTGAAGCGAACGTACTTTGTGTTTGCAGGAAGAGCGACTTCTCTCGCCTCCCATTTCTTACTGCTTCCTGTTAGCTGAAGCGCTTCGGTCCATTCATTCCCATTCTCTGAAACCTCTACTGTTCCCATGTCGTAGCCTTCCTCAATTTGGTACCACGTATCAAAAGTAATAATAGATTCTTTGTGCACGTTAACTTTAGCAGTCAGATACTTCGATTCGTTATCTCCATAGCCGGCAAACCAGGGATCAGCTTTCTTGTTCATCGCAACTGGAATCGCATCGGCTACCTTTCTTGCAAACTTCCGTCTCGTTGGAGAAGTAGATACGGTTTCACGCGTCGGATGAACCCGATTCGTTAATAAGATCGCAATTGTCTGATTCGTTGGACTGACAACGATTGACGTCCCTGTATAACCTGTATGACCGAGCGTTGTGCTTTCAGATAGAGCATCCATGAACCAACCTTGTTGAAGCTCCCAACCGAGGCCATGATCGTCACCTGGAAACTCTGGAATCCGATTTTCTGTTAAAAGTTTCACCGTCTCCGGTTGAAGAATGCGTGTCCCACCATAGCGTCCTTCCATCAGAAACATATGAGCAAATTTAGCGAGATCGGATGCTGTCGAGAAAACACCTGCATGACCAGCGACTCCGTCCAATGACCAGGCACTCTCATCATGAACTTCCCCCCAGACAAGCCCTCTGTTCGTCCATGGCTGGTATTCCGTAGCCGCAATTCGTTCCTTTAATTCAGCAGGAGGATTGTACATCGTATCCTTCATATCAAGCGGATTGGTGATTTCTTTTTTTACATATTCATCTAGACGTATCCCAGACAATCGTTCAATGAGAGCACCGAGTGTAATCATGTTAAGATCGCTGTATGTATACTCACTCCCCGGCTCTGATTGAAGTGGATAGTTAAAAACATACTCCAGGCGATCTTCTCGATCGCCTTCGATCGTATAGAGTGGAATCCATGGTTTGAATCCCGATGTATGTGTCATCAGTTGTTCGATGGTAACGCTTTCCTTTCCGTTGGCTGCAAATTCCGGAATATACTTCGCTACCGGATCATCCAACTTAAATTCCCCATCTTCATAGAGCGTCATTGCCGCCGTTGTTGTGAAAAGTTTGCTAATTGAGGCAAGATCAAAAATGGTTTCCTTACTCATCGGAATTGGGATGTTCATTTCAGTAAACTCATCATCTGTGTATTGCGCAGCATAACCGTAAGCTTCTTCCTTTACGATATGTCCTCTTCTCGCTACAAACGCAACCGCGCCAGGCATAACCTGTTCATCGATGGCGCCTTCAATCAAATCATCAATCTCATTAAGTGGTTCTTCTCGCATTCCGGCCCCTTTGACTGAACCAGGATGCAGCACAGGCGATGTCGGTCCAGGATTGTCCCACGAAAAAGTTGGATGACTTTTACTTTGACTCATGTTGATCTTACCCGCTTTCTCAATCGTTGGACCAGGTGCAGCCAAACCAGATCCAGGAGCTAAAAGTGACGTACCAAGCGCGGTGGTCAAAAGCAGTGACAGCGTTTTTCTTTTCATAGTGCCCTCCCCATTGTTATTGAATACAAGTAATAACGAGCTACCTCCTCAATGAAACAAAATAACATTCAGAATATTCTATTCAAATCGTAACCTCTTCCTTTATAGTCGTCTATACCACTTAAGTCATAGATAAGAGAAAAACACCCTGATTTATCTATCTTTATACCCGGGTCATTGGAATGATTTTGGAGTTTTATACCGTTTTATTTATTTTATTTCTGTAGCTTTATTTCAGAATATGAGTGTATACGTTAAATAAACGTTTGTTTAGTAGCGGTATATTAGGTGGTGCCTGTCACTTGCGAACTCATAATCTTTCATAAACTTTATGAACATAATGTACAAAATGAAACAAACCTTTCTTATTTCCCTTTTCTTAATCTAACTAAAATAATCAGGTATATTGTTGGTAGTTAATCTGTAAGCGATTACATTAAGGGGAGAGGTTATCACTATGAGACGAAAAATGAACTTGTTCATGTCCCTTTTGTTGGGGAGCGTTCTTCTATTGAGCGCTTGTGGAAGTAATGAAAGTGCGGGAAATTCTTCAGGCGATAATGGTGAATGGAGTCCAGATAAACCCATCGAAATGATTGCGCCGGCTGGAGCTGGGGGTGGTTGGGATACAACTGCTCGAACAATCTCAAAAGTAATGGAGAAGGAAAATATTATCGATAAACGTATGGCTGTTGCCAATAAACCAGGTGGTGGAGGTGCTGTTGGTTGGTCTTATGTCGATAAGAAAGGTGGCGATCATACACTTTTCATCACATCACCCCCGATTTTATTTGTTCCATTAAACGGACAATCCGAGCTTGGACACAATGATTTCACACCAATTGCGGGTGTAATTGCGGACTATACAGCTTTTGTTGTACCTGCTAATTCGCCATACGATAGTATGAATGATCTTGTTGATGCACTAAAAGAAGATCCAACCTCTGTGTCAGTTGTGGGAGATTCTTCTCCAGGAAGCATGGATCACATGGCATTCGTTAAAGCCGTAAAAGCCGGTGGTGTTGATATTAAGCAACTGAAATATGTTTCTGCTCAGGATGGTAGCGGAATGAGCATGCTGCTTGGGAATAAAGTAGATGTCTACTCAACAGGTCTCGCAGAAGCAACGGAACAGGCACGTGCTGGTAAAGTGAAAGTTCTTGCTATAACTTCACCTGAGCCACTTGAAGGCGAAACAGTATCCGAATTTCCAACGCTAAAAGAACAAGGGATCGATGACGAATTCATCGTTTGGAGAGGCATTATGGGACCAAAAGATATGTCGGCAGAAGCAGCTACATTCTATGAGCAAGCTGTCAAAGACATGATGGAGACGGATGAATGGAAAACACAGCGTGACAATTTTGGATGGAATGATAACTTTATGTCCGGTGAGGAATTTCAAGAATTTCTGGATCAAGAATACGAAACGATGGAAGAATTGATGAACGAAGTTGGTTTAGCAAAATAAGGATAGAGCGAAAGGTCAGT
The DNA here is from genome assembly GCF_056173665.1 of Anaerobacillus sp. QJM3NY_17. Taxonomy (NCBI): domain Bacteria; kingdom Bacillati; phylum Bacillota; class Bacilli; order Caryophanales; family Bacillaceae; genus Anaerobacillus; species Anaerobacillus sp. QJM3NY_17. Next base: position 3,798,765 of record NZ_CM149685.1, read on the forward strand.
TCACGCTGACCTTTCATATTTATTAAAGGCAGGTGACTCGTCATGCTAGCAAGTGTTGAACGTAAAGTAGCCATTGTTTTATTGCTTATTTCCATTTTATATCTCTTCCTTAGTTTTGAGCTGCCAGCTTTTCCATACGCCATCGTAGATGCCGACGCACTACCGAAAGGACTGGGATTTTTACTCGCAGCGCTCTCGATCTTACTATTCATTCTGAACCCTACTGAAGATCGAAAAAAAAGTGACATTAAAAAAGATGAAGTGCTCATGTTACTGGCCGTTTCTGGCCTTATCTTTGTCTATATTCTCTTATTTGAGCTCCTAGGATTTGTGATTGTCACAATCTTATTCCTACTCGTTACGTCACGTATGCTTGGTTATACAAAATGGAAAACATTGATTGCTGTTTCAATCGGCTTTACGCTTGTCCTTTATTTTTCATTTAACTATTTACTTCAAATCTATTTACCGCAAGGCCTACTTCCCTTTTAGAAAGGAGGAAAGATGATGGACACTATTTCGAATATGTTATATGGCTTTCAGGTTGTCTTAACCTTCCAGAACATCCTTTTTGTTTTTATTGGCGTTCTTGCTGGCACACTAATCGGGATGCTCCCTGGACTGGGTCCTATCTCAGCGATCGCCATTATGATTCCTTTAAGCTATGGCATGGATCCAGCTTCAGCCCTTATTCTTATGGCAGGAGTTTACTATGGTGCCGTCTTCGGAGGATCTACCTCATCCATTTTATTAAATGCACCGGGTATATCAGGAACTGTCGCCACCTCCTTTGACGGTTACCCGCTCGCAAAACAAGGTAAGGCTGGTAAAGCACTCGCTATTGCTGCTATTTCATCTTTCGCTGGTGGTACCGTGAGTGTTGTTGCCCTTATGCTAGTTGCTCCTCTAATGGCTAGCTTTGCCGTCTCATTCGGTCCGACTGAGTATTTCGCCCTTATGTTGCTTGGTTTAACAGCGATTGCAAGCTTGTCCGAAGGCTCAACTGTGAAGGCGTTAATCTCTGCAACGATCGGTTTAATCATTGCTACAATTGGAGTTGACCAGCAAACAGGAACACAGCGTTTTACTTTTGGTAATCCGAACCTTCTTGAAGGAATCGACTTTTTAATCATTGCCCTAGGACTTTTCGCGCTTGCTGAGGTTTGCTCGCTAATTTTGTCCCGAAAATCAAAAATGATGGACGGTAACTCCAATGTTGGCTCATTGAAAATCACGAGGCAAGAAGCAAAAGAAATCTCTGGTCCGATCGCTCGTCATTCTGTGCTCGGATTTATTCTTGGCGTGCTACCAGGCGCTGGTGCAACTATTGCTTCCTTCATGTCCTATATCACAGAGAAGAAAATTTCTAAGGATCCTTCGTCTTTCGGAAAAGGAAATATCAAAGGACTCGCTGCCCCAGAAACATCTAATAACGCCGCAACGAGCGGGGCTTTCGTTCCCCTGTTAACGCTTGGTATCCCAGGCTCTGGCACAACCGCTGTATTGCTTGGTGCCCTCCTCGTTGTCGGTGTACAACCAGGTCCGTTAATGCTGACCGATCATCCGGACGTATTTTGGGGAGTGATTGCTAGTATGTATCTTGGCAACCTTTTCTTGCTAGTTTTAAATCTGCCGCTTATTCCGTTTATCGCCCGGATTCTTTACATTCCAAAAGCGCTACTAATCTCACTTGTTATTATCTTCTGTATGATTGGGGTTTATGGAGTGAGCTTCAGCACTTTTGACCTTTATCTCTTACTAGCATTTGGAGTGATAGGTTTTATAATGAGACTTCTTAACTTTCCAGCAGCACCGCTCATTCTCGCCTTTATTCTAGGAGGAATGATGGAGCAATCATTTAGACAGGCGCTAACGATATCAAATGGGAGTTATGTGACGTTTTTCGATAGTACAGTAACCGTCGTCCTCCTCATTCTGTCACTTCTTTCTCTTACGCTACCTATTATAAAGAGCAAGCTCAGTAAAAAAACAGCAGAAGAGGAAAAGGAACATTTAGCATCATGAAAAAAGCCGCTTCTAAAGTGAGATCTCCTTATGAGCTTCCACTTGAAGCGGCCCTTTTCACCTTTCATTCTTTACGGAATGATAGCGTCGTTCAGGACGACCCACTGTTCCATATGACAAGTCAGCATCCACCTGTCTAAGTGAAACCATGTATTCCAAATATCTTCTCGCTGTTGTTCTGCTACACCCCATCTCACTTCCGACTTCTTCAGCCGTCATGCCTTGAGGCGTGTGGCATAAAAGTACTTCTGTCAGCTTCGATAACGTTAAGGGATCAATTCCTTTTGGAGCGACTTGAGTCGCGACCGTTTCACCCGTTCCTTGTCTTGTAAATAAATGATCCACTTCCTCCTGGCTAACAACCTTCTGATGATTCATTCTTCCTCTCGTTTGTTTGAATTTTTCTAGAGTTTGCTTAAAGCGATCGAAGATAACCGGTTTAATAATGTAATCAATTGCCCCTCCACGCATTGCTTCCTGAACCGCCTCGATTTCTTTCGCAGCAGTAATCATCATCACATCTGTTTCTTTATAATTTTTACGGATGTGCCAAAGTAAGTGAAGTCCGCTTTCTTCAGGAAAAAAGATATCTAGGAGCACAAGGTCTGGCTCTACTATTTCTAGAAGTTCCTTCCCTTCCGTAATGCTTGAAGCAACTCCTATAACTACATATCCCGGTACATTTTCAGTAAATTTCTGATTGATTCTAGCAATTCGATGATCATCTTCTACAATTAACACTTCAATATCAGACATTCGTTTGTTCCCCCTTAGGAATCACAACTGTGAACGCAGCTCCACCGTAACGACTTGTTGATATGGTGACATACCCTCCAAGATATTCGAGTGCATTTTTCACGAGAGAAAGTCCGATTCCTCGATCTTGCCCCTCTTTATTACTAACTCCTCGCTCAAAAATCTGTTCCAATTCCTCTTCATGCACGCCATTACCGGAGTCTTCTATTTCAAAAATCAAATCTCTCCCAATGTCCGTCATAAATAAATGGACCACTCTTTCTTCATCTTGCTTTTCAAGAACAGCATCCATCGCATTATCAATTAAGTTCCCAACGATCGTTACAATCTTTTCTTGCTCCATCCGCTCAGGAAAGTCACTCATACTACTTTCCTCATCAATTAAAAATTGAATATGAAGCTCATGAGCCCTGTTATACTTCCCTAAAAGCAGAGCTGAAATAATTGGATTTGGCACAGCTTTCACCAAAAGCTGTACAACCTCCTGATAACCAATCGCTTCCTTATGTATTAATTCAATCGCCTCATCGTATGCTCCTAACTGAATTAATCCTAAAATGGTATATAGTTTATTGGCATACTCATGCGTTTGAGAGCGAAGAACTTTCGCATAGCTTTGAACTTGAGAGAGCTCTCGTGATAAAGCCTCAATTTCTGTTTTCCTTCTAAAGCTCGAAACAGCTCCTGTAATTTCACCTTTTTGAATGATAGGAATCCGATTTACAATCACATGATTATGACCGATGATGATTTCCTGATCATACTCTGACTCTCCAGACCGTAGTACTTCTGGCATTCTTGTGTTTGGGAGAACAGAGACGATGTCTTCTCCTTCTAAATTTTCATCTGCCTTTCTATTTAGCATACGATGAGCTTCTTGATTAGCAAGGGTAATCTCTCCCTTCGCATCAACCGCAATAATCCCTTCCCTGATCGTTTGAAGAATCGTATTTCGCTCCAGAAACATAGCCCCAATTTCTGATGGTTCGAGACCAAAAATGGACTTCTTCACATTCTTCGCGATAAAAAAACCACCTGCTAAACCAAGTAACAAAATTGTGCCTATTAAACTCATAACCTTTAATTCAAATTGATCTACTTTCTGTTCAATATCCTCCGTTAAAAAACCAACAGAAACGATACCGATAATGGCACCATCATCAAAAATAGGTGTTTTTCCTCTAAGTGAGGACCCAAGCGATCCTTCTGCTTTAGAAACATACGATTCTCCTTCTACTAAAGCCTGCTGGCTATCGCCACCAACCATATGTTTACCAATGCGATCAAGTAACGGATGAGCTACCCGAATACCATCCTTATCTCCTACTACAATAAACTCCGCTCCTGTTTTAGAACGAAGATCCTCTGCGATTGGCTGAATAGTATCGGATGGATGATTCGACTTCATCGCATTGATTACGGCCGGCATCATGGCCACTGACTGAGCGACATTGAGCGCCCGTTCTCCCATCTGTTCTTCAACACTTGTCGAATATAAACTGGTAAAAATCAAACCAAGAATAAGCAATACTGTAAATAATAGTCCCAATATCATTAAAGATAATTTCGTTTGAAGAGAAATTGTTTTCAGTCTATGCATACGCTTACACTTCCTGACTGAATTGTCTTACTATTATTCTAACGATGACTGGAGATTAGCACAAGAGGAGGTAATAGTGGTTCGTGGTGCCTGTCACTCGCGAATTCGTGAGTGACAGGCACCACGAATTCCGCCCTTCTCACTTCAACGCATTAATCAACAATCCCCAAAACTTCTCTTGATTAATGCCATGCGCAAACTTCACATTCGGCTTTCTTCTCGTCACATGCAGACGATCAACGCACGTTGTACCGTATGTAAATTCTCCTTTTGTCTCAATATCCACTCGAACCGTCTCGAATTCAAAAATCGATTCATCAATTAAATACGCTATCGTGCAGGCATCGTGAATGGGAGCTCCTTCAAAACTAAAAACCTCTTTATACGTTTTCGTGAAGAATACAAGAAGATCCCCCACAAATTTCGAAACATTCGTGCCAATAGAAGAAATCTCCTGAAGAATCGCTGGCGTTGTAATCGCCTGATGCGTAACGTCTAGACCAAACATTGTCACAGGCACTCCACTGTTAAAAACAACATCCGCCGCTTCGGCATCGACATAAATATTAAATTCCGCCGTAGGTGTCCAATTCCCAAACGTCCCTCCCCCCATCAGTACAATTTCACGAATCTTTCCAACGATCGCAGGTTCCTTTTCAATCGCTAAAGCGATATTCGTGAGGGGACCTGTCGGAACTAGCGTGATCTCTCCATCAGAAGCTATCAATCTCTCAATGATAAAATCGACAGCATGCTGATCGATCATCATTTTCTTTGGAACTTCCGGAAGCTCTGGTCCATCAAGACCAGAATCTCCATGAATGTCTGGTGCGAATTCACGCGTTTTAACTAGTGGCTGCTCAGCTCCACGAGCAACTGGCACGTCGAGCCCTATGAAATCACATACTTTTAACGCATTAAGCGTTGTCTTCTCAACATCTACGTTCCCCGCTACCGTCGTAATGCCTTCAATCTGAATATGATCACTAGAAGCTGCAAGAATAATCGAAATCGCATCATCATGGCCTGGATCACAATCTAAAATCACTTTTCTCTTTTCCCTCATTCAGCATCTCTCCTCGTTGTTAAAATAGAAGAACCCTGAGCACCTCCAAGAAAGGAAGCTAATCAGGGTTGAGTTATTATTGAATAGACTCGTATACGATATTCGCGATATGTTTCGAAAGTCCTCCAGTGCTTGGATAGGATCCAGATTCGAGAGGGCCGTTATTTTGTTTATTAGTTAACACAATAATTTGGAGATCATTAGATGGGTCAAAGATCACTTGGGTCCCTGTAAAACCTGTATGCCCAAAAGTCGCTTCTGAATGTTTGTCACCCATGTACCAGCTCTTGTCGAGTTCCCATCCATAGCCCTGTCCAAAACGCTGTGGGGTTGTGAAGTCTTCAATAACCTCCTGATCATATAGCTTCACTTTACCGTAACTCCCACCATTCAACATCGCCTGTCCAAGTACGGCAAGATCTCGTGCCGTGGAGAACAAGCCAGCGTGTCCAGCTATACCTTCGTTTGCATAAAAACTATTACCGTCATTAACTTCTCCAACAAGTGTTTCAGTTCGCCACCTTCCAAAATCCTCAGCTCGCTCAGGAACGTTGTAGCCGAAATCAGGATCATCCACCATTTTATATTCAAAAGGATTCCCCCATGAGGTGGCTGCGATTTTATCATCAAGGTGATCTAAAGGAGTAAACATCGTATCTTTCATTTTCAATGGCTCATAAATATTTTTCTGAAGATAATCATCAAGCTTCTCTCCGCTTATTTCCTCAATGATAAACCCTAGCGTCATAAAACTAAAATCACTATAGCGACGATCTGTACCGGTTTCGTATTCGAGTGGAAGTGCATTAATATAGTTTAGAACTTCTTCCGAATTCTTAGCATGAAAATAAGTCGGCTGCCAAGGAGTTAAGCCAGAGGTATGTGTTAAAAGGTCTGCGATTGTAATATCGTCCTTACCATTAGAAGCAAAATTAGGAATATATTTTGCTACTCGATCATTTACTGATAATTCCCCATCACTGACAAGCTTCATAATTCCTTGCGTTGTTCCCATTACTTTAGTTAAAGAGGCAAGGTCAAACATTGTTTTCTTTTTCATTTTCCTTGGTCTTTCTAATAGATTTCCCATATCATATTTTTGTGCATCTCCATAGGCAGACTCTTTTACGACTTTACCACTTTTAGCCACAAGTACCACTGCTCCAGGAGTTATATCATTACTTATAGCTTCTTGTACTACGTCATCAATTTCCTCAAGTGTAGTAGCATTCATTCCAGCACTCTTCGGACTACCATGACTCAGCTTCTCTCCGTTGGCAGTAGCTGAAGCTGTGGAAAAGACAGAGATATTCAACAGCAGAACCACGATCGGTATTATAAAAATTCGTTTCTTCATATATACTCCTCCTTAGTTTTTGAGGATTTGATTAAGAAAGCTAGTACCTGCTTCAGTGGATTCAATACGAAAATAATCACTCAAGGTTGCCCCTATATCTGCCATAGTATTTCTTGTCCCAATCGATACTGGCTTCACTTTAGGACCAGTAACCATAAGAGGAGTATACTCTCTTGTATGTTTTGAGTGTCCGATCGTAGGGTCATTCCCATGATCGGCCGTTACTATTAAAATATCATCTTCTTTAAGTAGAGGAATAAAATTCTCCAGCCAATCATCTACTTCTTCAAGAAGTGATGCATACCAATTCGTATCTTCTGCATGACCAGCAAGGTCCGTTTCTTGTACATTTACTAGAAAAGCCCCATGCTTTTCTTTACTAAATGCTTCTTTTAGTTGTTGAAGCACCTCCGCTGTATTCACAATAGAATAAGCCAAATGCTTTCCTTCGAGTACATCTGCCGTTTTCCCAATTCGATAAACTGGAATTTTAGATTCAGCTAGGGTCTGGAATTGTCTTTGTACGTTAACACCATATCCCAGGTGACGAACTTGATAGTCTGGCCCATACAAGCCTGCTTTAGGGCTATCAATTCCCCACTGCCCCGCTTCCCCTTTTTTTACTACTGATAGAAGTCGCTCGACCGAAGTGTGAGGACCGCCTAATGTAATAACTCGACTTGTATCAACGACTTTCCTTACAACGCTTCCTACTTTAAGCGCATACTCAAACGAAACCTTTGTCAGGTCTGCCGTAACATTAATAATATTTCCAGGGGTTGATTCAATGTTATCTGCAACAATGATTGCATCGTCAATTAACAATATTGGCAAATCTTTAAAAGGATAAGTTACTTTGAAATTTTCCCTTAGTAGACTCGTAGCTATATTCTTATGAACGTCTTTCATCAATCGTTTGGCAGGACGTTTCGGAAGACTTCCTACAATCTCTTGGTGTCCCATATAAGTATCAGCTCCGTAGTGTGCGAGTCGTGCTTTTCCGTAAGCTCCTTTTGGTGTTCCGGTTTCATCTACAAGTTGATTAAGTCCAAGCGAATACATGGTGGGAATGGCCATCGGTACTTTTTTTCGAATATGCTCGTACGTATTTGCTATGCAGTCCCCTGGCTCAAAATCTGCACAGTCATCCATTGCTCCAATCCCAAAACTATCGAGAACGAGCACTACGATACGTCCCATCGTTAACCTCTCCTTTCAAAATGTACAATTTCTGGAACACCATCATGTAACCCACGAACAAGGGCAACATTTGCCCTTGTTACAAACACTTGCGTCCGAAAAGCATATATTGCCGTATCACCGATAGATACTCTTGAGTCACGTTCAAGTCTTCCATAGTAATCAATGTACTCAGAATTTAAAGGCTTGCCTTTTAAAAATGTATCAAAAATACGTTCAGGGGAGCTTCCGACGTAAGCGCCTGTCATATTTCCCCTTTCATAAAACCCTCCTCCAATCACATAAAAATTCTCCTCGTCTTCATGAGAGACTTCAGATACATAGATAATAGCAGGATCCTCAGGAAGAGTTCGAACCGCATGAAGTGGGGTAGTCCCTGTTAGAGCATGTCCAGGTTCCCCATGTGTAACCCCGGCTTTTTTTAGCATTGGAATCGTTTCTGTACTTGTTGCACTTGGACCATTTACCTGACGAATGCGAAATCCCGATGCTTCAAGTATTGCTTTTGCCGAAAGTATTGTTTTCAGGTTTTCTGTAAATAATAGCTCCTTACGTTCTTTGTCCATTAGCAATAACGGAAATGAAGTAACGCCCATTACTTCGATTCCTTTCAGCTGCTTTAGCTCTGAAATAAAACCTTGAAGCTCCTCTACCTGAAATCCTCCCCACTGTCCAGGATAAATCGTGTCTGATGAATTGATTACTCGCAGAATGACCTCCTGTTTTTTTCCCAGTTTCATAGCTGCATCTGATACTTGTCTTGCTCGCTCAATCGAAAAAACCGTCACAACTTCTGGATCGAAACTAAGAACCTCATCCCACTGATGTTTCCCAGGTTGGACAAGATGACCCACGTTACCAATACTGACACCGGAATGATATAGTCGGTAAGCTTCTTCAAATTCAACGGCAACAGCTTTTTCAATTCCATGTTCCGCAATCCAATTCCCGAGATCGCCTATACGACCAAGCTGCTTACTCATAAAATACAATGTGAAATCATTCTCTTTAGCAGCTTGCGCCATTCTTCTGACATTGTGGGCTATTGTGTCAAGGTCGAGAACATACGTATTGGGAGGAATAAGCCCAGATTGGTGAAGTTTTACTCCCGCTTTAATGAGTTCTGGATTTCTCTTCTTTGTAAGTGAAAGAAACAATGTAGTAGCCTCCTAAACAACAGCGTATAGATTATGTCTTGATGTATACTTACTCTCCTCGCAATGATTCTCGAAGAATACGAATAACAGTCTCTGCTCCAGCCTTCATAGGGTTAATCCGTAAACCATATTCAAGTAATGCGGGTGTACTTTCGAGGAAACTACCAGAAACTCGATAAATCATTGGAACAAGTTCAAAACGTGATTCTGCTCCAATTGGATATGTTGCTGCTCCAAAGGCCTTACTTCGCTCGATTACTTCACGGGCAACTGGCTCTTTCAGTTCAACAATGACATTCTTTGATTGAGAGTTTGTAATATATGCCTCTTTTACTCCATACACTTCACCTTTATTTAACAAGTCACATAGAACTTCAACTTGCTGACTCTGAATAGCTAATGAGACAGGTGCAAAAGGTAGGGATCGAAGTAACTCCATCGCTTCTGGTCCCTGAACTTGACTGCCTCCAGAATAATTTCGCTGTTGAATTGTTTTAATGGCGCTCTTCCCTATCACTACTCCAATTCCTTCAGGTCCAAGTAGCTTAAATCCGGAAAAAGTGGAATAATCAGCGCCAGCCTCTACACCAATTCCATGCATTTTCAATGCACAATAATTATCATCAACAACTACAATCATTTCAGGGTTGATCGTCTTAACTAACTTAATCACTTCTTTAAGACGATAAGTGTCGATTGGTTGCTGCCTTGCATGTTGGATATAGAAAACCTTTGCTTCTGAATGAGGAAGACTTTGTTTAATAGCATCTAAATCATTGAAATTCACTTCTTCCGTTCGTAACCCAAGCATTCGGATCGTTTCTTTAGTCGTCATATAAATAGGTGCAGTGTGAATAATCATAGATTCTCCCGGTTCAAGGAGGGCACTTAAGAGAGATCGAATTGCACCGGTACCCGATCCTCGTACAAGTACTGCCTGATCACCTCCAAAAATACTAGCAAGAACGTTCTCAACTTTCGCAGTTGTTCTAGGTCGTTTATAGATCGGATGCACACCGCGATCGCCATCATGGAACATTTCATTGTCTTTAAATTCCTTTGTGATATAATCCACAATTTCAAATTGTTTATTTGTTGCTTCTGCAAGTGACATCTGAGGTATAACAGATTCCTGGTGTTTCAATGTTATGCAATCCCCTTTCGACTGAAAGCATGAGCAGGATTATCGATTAACATCATTCTGATATCCTCATCAGACAAGCCTGCTTCTTTTAAACGAGGAACAAATTCATTGAGAACATAGTCATATCCAATACCTCCGTGCTTATGCCAATGTGACTTTCTAGTTAAATCAGCTGATAATAAAATCTGCGCACCATATCCTCTTTCAAATAGATGACAAATTGTATGAATTCGCTCTTCATCAGGTCGATAATTAATTTTTCCAATCGTATCAAATCCTACAAATGCCCCTGCTTCCACAACAGAAAGTACTCGTTCATCATCTTGATTAAGGTCTTGATGCCCCACAATCAATTGGTTCATTGGCAATCCAAGGGCAGAATAAAGTTCAACTTGCTCGACTCCCATCGTTCCGAGCGTTGTATGTGTGGTGAGCGGAAGCCCCGTTTCCATTGCTGCGATTCCCGCACCAGTTAAGAGCTCTTCTTCAATAGGCTTGATTTCATAGTGACTGCTCCCTATTTCTCCAATAACGCCAGGATAAACGTCTGTTCCTTCAATTCCATTCTTTATTTCATCAATCATGTATTGTGCAAACTGATCGCGATTCCACTCAGTCGCTTGGTTTGGAAGGAATGGGTCTTTGTAAAAACCGGTACTTGCGATCAAATGCACTCCTGTCGTTTCGCTTAACTTTCTAAGGAGACTTGCATTTCGACCCATTCCGTCATTCGTAACTTCTATCATCGCCTGCCCACCTGAAGCTTTAAAATAGTGAAGTTCTTCTTCCATTCCGCCTATATCGTCAAGAATAGTGTCAGGATCATTTTTAATTCGTGATAAATCAATACAAAGATGTTCATGAGCGGAACAAATCCCGAGCTCAGTAGGAGCAATTGGTCCTCTAACCGTTTGAATCATCTTATCTCCTCCTTCTACTGTGGTATTTGCATGAGGCCAAGTACGACAAGAACATTCGCCAAGATACCAACTGCTATTGCGCCAATCGGTCCTACTGCCATTCGCACAATTGGACGGCCTGCAATCTCATTTAACAAATAGAACCCTGCAATGATAAAAAATCCAAGCCCTGGAGCAATAGCATTAGCTGCGTTTGCACCACCAATTAAAAGAGCCACTTCTAAAATTCGACTCATCGCTGTACGAATATTTTCTCCTGATTGTCGAACTCCAGGATATTTGTCAAGGAAACGTGCAATCTGACTCAATAACATAACCTCAAGAAAAACAGTAACAATACCAAGGATAGCCGCAACCCATACATTAGGAACAAGCAACCCTACAACGAAAATGATTGTAAACCCAACTGGACTATACACACCTGTTGCAATCGCCGTACTAGCAACAAGTGGGATGAATCCCAGCGCTCGGGCTCCAGCAGCGATGGCAGCATCTGTTACTTTTCCGTCTGCGATTAAATTTAATGATATCGGATCTCCAGCCATAATCAGAAGGTTCGTAGCCGCAGCAATCAGCCCCCCCATAATCATGAAATAAATTACATGCTTTTTAATGCGATTCACTCTCTCGCTAAAAACCGAAGCAAGATCAATACTGCTACCTTCTCCTTCAGGTTTTTGGCGCACAGCATATGTAATTAAGAAAATCATTCCAGTAATGAGAGCCATTCCTTCTTGATTTAACGTAACCGTCGTATCACCAAAAGCCATGGCACCGCTTTCATTTAACCATACAGCTAATTGCCGAATAATGGCTGATGTGATAAATGTCAGAACACCTTTTTTAACACTGAATTGCAACGCCACTGCTAGAGCTGGAAATGCCATAAAGGTGACAACAACTGGGGATCCCACTTGCCCCATCGCATCTAAGAAATTCAATGGTAGTTTTTCAAATAAGGTGACAAATCCTTCTAGTCCAACTAACAAACCTGCACCATATGCGCCACCAACAATTGCCGCAACAGGCGTACCCCATTTATTTCGCGGGGTAATTAATCCAATGATATCTGTTCCAAGCAGAATGCTATGGATAAGGATAATACTCGCAGTAATGGTAAAAGGAATCCCAAAACCAACTACAAGTCCAAAACTCATAGCAAAGGCCGTTAAACCAAGCTCTTTACGTCCCATTCGCCCTTCAGTATTTTCAGGTACAATTGGCCGTAAGCCGTCATTAAACACAGCTAAATTTAAATTTGCAAGAACAGCTGCCATAGCCCCGATCAAGATGACGAGAACCATTTCCATTTGACGAACCCCCTTCTAAATTAAAGTGCTTTAATTGCTCTCATAATCATTGGAACGACTGTTTCCATATGATCAGCAGTAAAACCAAATGCTTTCTTTCCGTCCTTAACAGCCTGTTGAATTTTCTCTTCACTCGGTTTTCTTCCTGGCATTGAAACAGTTTCACAGCTTGGTTTTCCAATAATAGCAATCGCCATCGCTAACGCACCTCCACCACCAGTGTGACACGCTCCAACATAGTATTCTGCCTGACCTGTTTTCACTGCCATTGCCGCTTCTACATCTGATTTAATAGAAGTTTCCACTCCATTTGGTCCATGTTCCTTCACTAGGGCTTCGACTTCCTTTTTATCTACCTGTCCACCAATAACAATTTTCATGAAAAATCTCCTCCTATTTCATTTCTTTAAAAATAGATACATAGTGCATTTTTAAAAAAGCGATCTCAGATTTTGGAATTTCATCACCCCAATTGGATTTAAGCCAATTAATCTCTCTATTCGCTAGATCAATTTGCTCAGATTTCTCTATTTCTGAAAAAAGCTCTTCCGGTGGGCCATCGACTGATTCACCGCGGGACATACGCGTTAAGGCTGATGCAAGATGAGTAACGAGCATTTCTACTTTATTTTGAGGAAGCGGCCTTTGCGTATGGGCACTTAATCTTTGCACCGCTTCCTCAGCGATAGTTGATGCTTCCTCACTAATCACATCGCCAGCTTTCAGAATATCTAGTCGTTCCTTAATCGTTGTCATAAAAACCACCCTCCAATATACAGGATTTAGTATATTAAAATCATAAGGATTCAAAATGGAATCCCGCCTAATATCGAGGATAAATTTCCCCCTTTTCTACTCGAACTTGTAGCTCCTTGACGTTAAATACTGACAGGTCGAGTAGTGCATCTCTAAGTTCTATCCTCTCCCTATTTAAGAGCATAGTTGCCTCATTCACCTTCCGACTTAGTTCCTGAGCTTTTATCGAACGAAACGATCCTTTGCCCATTCCTTCAGAATGAATAATTTCATCCTTATTCCAAACTGCTGCATCAATTTCATTGTTCTTAAGCATCTCCATCATCTGCATGTAGTTCACTTCAATTAGCTGAACATCAATACCTTCTATTTCATACTCCGTTAGAAGATGCTGATCAGCTGAAGAATAATCAATACCTACCCGCATGCCGTTTTGAATACGCTCTGTTTTAGAGTCTGAAAAAAAGATTTCATGTCCGGAAACATATGAGTTATTTCCAAATGTTTTTGCCATTTCGATACGAGCGTCATTCCGAACAGCAAGCTCAGCCGCATGCCTTGAAACAATCACAAAATCATATCTTCCAGCTTTCAATGCCTCTATTCTATTCGATGAGCCTCTCATGAAAGCCAAATTAAAAGGTATTTTCATCATTTCAAGCACCTGAACTAAACCAGTAGCAAGGCCTTCATATTTTCGCGAATATGGTAAAGGCATTGCCCCCATAACAGAACCAAGTCCTGCAATATCCCAAAGCAGTTCTCGATCCGTTCTAACAAGAAACGTACCAAGGTGTCCTCTTGCTTCAAGAACAATAGCTCCTATTTCTTCGAGTAGACGTAAGGCTCCCTGAATTGTCCCCCTTCCAAGTGATGTTTCTGTAACAAAATCACTTACGCGAGGAATACGGCTTCCTGGCTCGATCGCTATTAGATTAGCTGCAATTCTCCTAGCTGCCAGTCCATTCTTGCTGTATAATTTCTCCCATTTGCCTTCCATATCCTCACCTCAATATACAATTTTTCGTATTTTCACTTTAAAGAATAAAACAAAAATCTGAAAATTTCAACTGATTTCCTAAAAAAGAATGCGCGGTGTAATTAGTCACCTCGCATTCTTACTGTCTTTTTAACTATTCTATGCTAATAAAACTTATTGATTTCTATAGGTTTGACACCTTCAAATAAAATATAGATTCACTCGACTTTTAGCTTAATATAAAGGTCATAAATGAAATTATAAATTGAAATCTAATAAAGCAAAACCGTTCCATATTAAATTCTTGAATTAAAACAAATTAGAATTAATCACCTTTGGTAAGTAAAAAGCAACATCCGGTACAAATGCAACTACTAGCAGTACTACGAGTACTATAGCTATATATGGCATAACGGCACCTAGTGAACGTTCAACTGGTAATTTTCCAATTTTCGCAGCTAAGAGTAAACATAAACCATATGGGGGCGTCACTAGACCCACAGCTAATGTCATGATTGTAACGATACCTAATAGAATGGGATCAATCTCAAAGCCGATCGCAACTGGCAAGATCACTGGGATAAATAAAATCATTGCTGGTATAGCATCCATGAATGTTCCTACAAAGAGGAAGAATGCAATGATAATTAATAGAAAAACCCATTTACTATCGATGTTATTTGCGAAAAATTGTTCCGCCCATGATGATAATTGGTAGTAACTCATCAATTCTCCTAAAGCATTTGCTGCGGCTAAGGCGAATAAGGATAATGAACTAAGTGTTAACGTATCCACTAAAATTTTAGGGAAATCTTTTATTTTTAGTGTCTTGTAATAAAAAAGGCCAATGATGACTGTATAAAGTGAAGCAAATGCCGCTGCTTCAGTCGCTGTGAAAATTCCGGTGATAATCCCACCAATCAGAATCACGGGTGTCATTAGTGCAGGAATTGTGCCAACAAACTGTTTCAAGAAATTTTTCATTGAAGCTTTCTGATATGTGGGATATCCTCTCTTCCTAGCAAGAATATAAACAATGATCATCATACCGAGTCCTACGAGGATACCAGGGATAATTCCTACTAAGAACAAAGCGCCAACTGATACATTTGTTAGCCCCGCAAAAATGATCATCGGGATACTTGGGGGAATGATAACACCGATTGTAGAAGAGGCCGCTGTAATACCAACAGCTGTTTCAGTGTCATATCCTTGTTTTTTCATATTAGGAATTAGGATTTTACCAACCCCGGCCGTGTCAGCTTGAGCTGCGCCTGAAACCCCTGCAAAGAGCATAGATACGAGAATATTGGCGTGTGCTAATCCACCACGGATGTGCCCGACAATTGCTAGTGCTAAGTCTATTAACTTTTGGGAGATTTGGCCGCTATTCATCAAGTTAGCTGCTAGTATGAAAAGAGGAACGGCTAATAAAACAAACGAATCGAGACCGTTCAGCATTTTAACTGGTACTGTTACTTCAGGAATATAAGGTACGTTCATAATTCCTAGCAGGGCTACAATTTTGATTACGAAAGCAATAGGAATACCAAGAAACATCAGGATAATAAAGAGACCAACTAACAGAATACCAATCATTCGGTTACCTCCTTCTTAGAGAAGCTTCTTACGTTACGTAAAATGTGAGCAAACGTATATATCATCATCGTTCCACCCATAATCGGAATTGAAATCCATACATACCCCATTTTTAATTCCGGGATAGAAACCCAGGTATAGTTCCAGAAGTTTTGCACAGCTTCTATTCCTAAATAAAATAAACCTGTACTAAATACTAGAAGAATAAGATCATTAATGAGATATAGGCTGTTCTTACTTTTGCCAGTTAACTTATTCAATAGAAGATCAAATTTAAAATGCTCTCTTCGATTGAGCATGACGGATGCCCCCATAAACACGGCCCAAATAAAGGAATAAGTCGCAACTTCTTCCGTCCAAATAGCTGAAACCCCCATATACCGCGTAATAACCTGGATAATGATCGTGATAAAAAAGACAACTAGAAACAAGACACCAACAGTTAATTGAATTTTCTCAAGCAGCTTAACGAGCACGGCTAACTTCCCCTTTCTACAAGCGTAAGGCTAATGATTAGAATAAGAGCGAAGGTGCCGACTATACCCTCGCTTCACTCTTTACTTATTTCAAATCGCGAATTTTTTTCAAAAGATCCGTCGCACCAATTTCTTCTGCTGTTTTGTCTTGAATAGGCTTTGCTAATTCAATGAACGGTTTACGATCAATATCATTTACTTCTGCCCCTTCATCAATAGCTTTTTGTTTGTACTCTTCTTCTTGCTTGTGAAGGACCTCAATCTCTTTCTTTACTGAAGCTTCAGCTGCTTTTAATACGGCATCTTTTTGCTCATCTGTATAAGAATCAAATTTCTTTCCATTAATGAGTAATAAGCGAGTCGTGTAGTCATGCGCTGTTTCTGTGATGTACTTTCCATTTTTAGTTTTATGGTGATTTTGTTGAACGAAGTATGGATAAGCGTTCTCAGAGGCATCAACGACACCTTGTTGTAAAGCTTGATATAACTCTCCCCATGCTACCGATGTTGGTACAGCTCCAGTTTCTTCCCAATACTCTGCAATAGCACCAGAAGTTTGCGTCCGGAATTTCATCCCCTCAATATCCTTCATGGAATTCAATGGCTTTTTCCCATAGTAATGACGAACTCCAGCTGTCCAATAGCCCAAAACTTTGAATGTATTATCAGACTTCTCATTAATCGTTTCAGCAATTTGATCGCCAACTTCTCCCTCAACTGCTTTCTCCCAATGGTCATAACTATCAAATACGTAAGGCATAGCGAATAGATCAATTTCTTTAATACCTGTTTTCGACATAAAACCTGGAGACACAAGAACAACATCAGCGCCGCCAAGCTTAAGCTTTTCCACAAGTTCTGATTCACTTGTGCCCAGAGTTCCCGCATGTACTTCTACTTCAATATTGCCGTCTCCATTTTCTTCAGCTACTTTTTTAAATTCCTTCATCCCATATTGGTAAGGATTTTCAGGCGAAGTTTGGTTATGCGCTGCAATGATTTTAATCTTGCCATTTTCGTTTGCTCCAGCATTTTCACTGTTACCGCAACCCGTCAAAAAACCTAGAGATAAAATCATAACTAACAATAATGTAGATACATATTTCATAAAATCTCCCCCTTTATTTTCTGAATCCGCTTTCAAATAATGAAGTATGATTTGCTCCTCTTAGCTTTTCAACATATTGATTTGCCAATTCTTTTAAACTATTGAAATCGTCTTCTGATGTTAGATGATCACATTGAACAAGTTGGCCTCCAATCCCAACAACCTTAGCTCCAGCTTGGAAGTAATCAAACATATTTTCCTTATCAATTCCACCAGTTGCCATTATTTCAATTTGAGGTAGAGGACCGAGAATATTTTTTATATAACGAGCGCCCATTGTGTCCGCCGGAAAAACTTTCACCATATCAGCCCCTGATTCATAAGCTGTCACCATTTCCGTTGGGGTCAAGGCACCTATAATGCATGGGACTCCATATCTTTTCGCCACTTTAACTGTATTTAGATTCACCGTAGGAGAAACAATAAAATGGGCCCCTGCCATAATAACTGCTCTGGCTGTTTCACCATCGAGCACAGTTCCTGCACCTATTAATAACCCATCAAAACTATCTCTAACTTTCCTAATCAACGTTTCAACCTCTGGTGTTTCAGCTGTAATCTCGATTGCTTTAATACCACCCTCATATAAAGCTTGAGCAATTGGTAAGATATTGTTTTGGTTTGCTTTACGGATGACAGGAATAATTTTTGCCTCCTGTACTTTTAGCAGGTTAGCCATTTAGTACACCTCTACTCCATATTTGCGTGTTTGGAAGTCATTCTTTCGTTATCCGTTTGCTTTGATTGATTAATTGTGTAGATGATAATAGCGTCTAGGAGCAAGTGCAGCGATTGATCAAATTGGTTTCCAAGCGGCTGAATCGTACTAGGCTCTTCTGGTAATCTCTTTTTAGTTGCTGCAGGAACGACTAACACATGATCACTTATTCCAGCAAGCCTAGAGCTGTCATTCGTTGTAACCGCTGAAATACATCCTCCTATTTCTTTTGCTTTTTCTGCATAAAAACAGATAGACTGAGTTGAACCTGATCCAGAGATAGCGATTAACAAATCACCAGTTTCGATATTCGGAGTAACGGTTTCCCCTGTAACATATACCTCATATCCACCATGCATTAATCGCATAGCAAATGCTTTTCCCACTAGTCCAGAACGTCCCTCACCAGTCACAAAAATTCTTTTAGCTTCTTCTATATGAGTTGAAAGCTGCTTCGCTTGATCTTCGTTCACTTCTGATAACACCTGATTAACTTCATTAACTACAGTGTGAATGACTTTTTTCATATTCCTTGATCGCCTCCTTAATTTGTGCAGCCGCTTGTTTACGGTTATCCTGCTTCGTAATGCCTCCCCCAACGATTAAAGTATCGGGAGCGTAAGAAAGAATTGATGACAGAGAATCAAGGTTGATTCCACCTGCTACAGCAATTTCTATACCTGAGGATTCGCTTACAAGTTCAAAGAGATCACCGGTGATATTTCCTTTTTTCTGCATATCTTTACCAAAATGTAGACTAATGAGATCGACTCCAAGGTTTTGGAGCTGATTGATGCGCAATTTATTAGTAACGCCCAGTAAATCAACCATTACTCTGCCTTTATGCTCTAAGGCTACGTCTAACATATCGGAAATCGTTTGATCTGCTGCGAAAGCCATGACTGTCGTAATATCAGCCCCAGCTTCAAAAGCCTGAGCAGCTTCATGTTTGCCCGCATCACATGTTTTCATATCTGTTACAATGATTAATTCAGGAAAGGACTCTCTGATTTCCGTTACAATTGACATTCCGTATTATTTGATAACACCAGTTCCAATCTCAATCCAGTCGATGGAATCATATGTCTCTCCCAAAATGTCTAAACACTCTTCACGGGATAGCCTGTCCAATGCTAATTGAAGTTTCATCTATCTCACCTCTCAATAAATTCTCTTTCTCCAAGCTGTGTAAGAACTTCACTTAGTTCTGGCAACCCTTCATTATCTCCATAAACGCTCACTACCATAGAACCAATTGCATTTGAGAACTTAAGAGTTCTTTCAAGAGTCCAGCCATTTAGTAATCCATAAACAAACCCTGCATCAAACCCGTCTCCTGCTCCTACCGTATCGACCACTTTTTTTGGAGGTATTGCTGGCGCATGAACAAGTTGACCATTCTTATAAGCACTAGCTCCATGCTCACCTTTTTTGATCGCTATTGTTGAAATACCGTATCTTTGACAATCCTGCGCAATTTGTTCAGGTTCATGAACTCCAAAAAGTAATTCAGCTTCATCTTCACCAGTAAGCAGTACGTCTACATATGGAAGCAGTTCTGTTAAGCCGTACTTAGCTTCTTCGGGAGACCACAATTTCAATCGTATATTAGGGTCGAAAGTGATTATCGCTCCATTATCTTTTGCTATCGTGGCAGCTTTTTGGAGAAGTGAAATATTCTTTTCCGGATTAATTGCAGCAAAAACGCCAGTTATATGTAACACCTTGCAACGTCTCAGCATAGCTTCATCAAGGGTAGCTTCTGTCAGTGCTTCCGTAGGTGATTGATGACGATAATAGAACGTTCGACCATTACCGTCTTCTCTAATCTCCTTGAAATTCAACGAGGTTGAATATCGATCGAGCAATTGCACTTCTGAAACATCGATTCCCTCACCTCTAGCAAAATTACGAATATATTTTCCAAACTCGTCATTCCCTAACCTACTAATCCATCCTGTTTGTAACCCGAGCCTTGCACATCCAACAGCGAAATTAAATTCAGCTCCACCTGCTTTTCTTTCAAAATTGGAAGCATACCGCATTGGGCCATGATGTGAAGGATCAAATGTGATCATCGCATCTCCAATCGTAACAACATCTTTTTTCATGCCCGATCTCCCTTCTATTTAGTTAACTGATTCTCTTATCATCAATTTTGGTTCAAAACGATACTCTGGCTGATCATTTATCCTTGTCGTTTTGTTAATTTTATCCAACAAAATCTCAGCTGCCATTTTACCCATTTTAAAAGTAGGCTGCGCAACTGCCGTGATGGGAGGAGTAAAGAAACTCGCATACGGTACATCATCAATTCCGATAACAGATAAGTCCTCAGGAATGCGCAAAGATTGCTGCTTGGCAAAACGAAGCACTTCTTTTAGTACAAAATCATTTCCTGCAATAATACAATCTGGAGGTGAAGGAAGTGCTAACATCTTTTCAAGTGATGAAGCAATCAAATCTGGATCAACACATTGGATATAATCTTCTTTTAATTCAATGTTTCGTTCAATCAGAGCTTTCTTATAACCTTCTACTCTCTCATACCGTGAAGAGATGTTATCTATAAAAGATGTAGTCATAATGGCAATACGCTTATGCCCTTTACGAACAAAATGTTCAACAGCTAATTCGGAAGCTTTTTCATTGTTGAGCATTATAGAGGATGCTGGAATATCTGGAACTAGACGATCTAGAAAAACGAGCGGATATTCTTCATCCAACATTTGTTTGTAGAGTTCACGGTTGTTACCCGTTGGAAAGATAATCAATCCGTCCACCTGTTTGGCACGAAGCATTTCAATGTAACGCTTTTCTTTAACTGGATCATCATCAGCATTACAAATGATTGTATGAAAACCTTTTTCATGACACAAATCTTCTACTGCTCTACTCACTTCTGTTGAAAAAGTATGGAGAATATTAGCAACAATGACTCCAATTGTTTTCGTAGATTTTTGTTTCAAGCTCCTGGCTACAATGTTTGGTTGATAACCAAGCTCTTTAATCGCTTCTTCAATTCTTACTTTCGTTTTTTCACTCATATAGTCATATCGTTTGTTTAAATATTGCGAAACGGTGCTCTTCGATACTTGTGCTTTTTTTGCAACGTCTGCCATAGTTACAGTTCTCATAAATCATTCTCCACATCTAAAGTGATTTTACTAAACCGATTTAGTAAATCGATTTAGTTGTATTATAAAGGGGATGTAAGCGTTTTACAACCCTTGATTTTAAAATCGACAGATTATTTAGTCAATACTACGGTTACGGTACAAAAGAGAAGGAAAAAATAAAAGAGTGGGAAAGACATTTGTCTTCCCCACTCCTCTACGCCCTCACATCCCAACAAACTCCTTCTTCCTCTCTCGAAACACCGTCCAATTCTTAAATCCAATCTCCTTCAGCTTTGTTCGAACTTCTTCAAATTCTTCTCCAACGCGTGAAGGCCAATGAGCGTCAGATCCGAAAGTAACTCCCACACCATAATGGCAAGCCATTTCGAGCATGTCATTCGCTGGATACCAGCCGCCGCAGTCTTTATGCTTACCAGATGTGTTGATTTCAATCGTTGACTCAAGCTCTCCGAGTCGCTTCAATGCTTTTTCGACTTCAGGTGTTTGAACGTTTGCGAAGTCTGGATAAAATCCCTTCATGGCATCAATATGGGCTAGAATATCGAAGACGCGGCTTTCAGCTGATTCTACGATTAGCTTGTAATAATGCTCTTTTTCTTTGCGTATGTCTTCTTCAATTAAATTTTCCCATCGACTTTTATCAAAGATGTTAGTTCCATTACTAAAATGAACAGAGCCAATTATATAGTCAAACGGGTACTGATCATAAATGCTTTTATATAACGGGTAATGGTCTCGAAAAAAGTCAGATTCAACACCAAGCAAAACGTCAATCTTGCCACGGTACTTTTCCTTAAGCGAGAGCACTTCTTCTACATAAGAAGCGAACTCACTCTTGGCCATAGCAATGCGAGGCAACGCTCGATCCTTCTCACTTGCAAAAAACGGTGAATGATCAGAAATTCCGATCATCTGCAAATCATTTTGGATTGCTGCTTTTATGTAATCTTCAATTCCTGCTTCTGCATGACCACAGCGTTCATGGTGCGTATGGTAATCAAATTTCATCGTACCGCTCCTTCCCAATACTTGTAAGTCGTAATATCGTTATCCTACCATATTTGTCTTATAAGAGTTTACTTTCACGCAATGTATTTACAGAAAATTCATACTCATGATCTATATTTTTGAAAATTCTCACATAATTAAATTGACATCGTTTTCATAATTCAGTAAAGTGAAATCATAATGAAGAACACTGTTCCTTATTAAGGAACAAGAAGGAGGCAGTTTATGCAATCACAATTGGATGTCGTCACACTCGGTGAAACCATGGTGCTTTTTGATGCCGCTTCTACCGGCCCTCTTCGATATACGAATCAGTTTAACAAGCGAATCGGCGGGGCTGAATCAAACGTAGCGATCGGTCTTTCAAAGCTTGGTCACTCTGTAGGCTGGATCAGTAAGCTGGGCGATGAAGAATTAGGTCATTTTACATTAAATGCCATTCGTGGCGAAGGGGTCGATACAACGAATGTCCTTATGGACCCTGAAGAACAAACGGGCTTATATGTTAAAGAAAAGCGAACAGATCGCAATCAAGTTTACTATTACCGCAGTGGTTCCGCTGCAAGCACTATGACTACAGCAGACATCAACTGGGACTACATAAAAAGGGCGAGAATCGTTCACTTAACTGGCATTACTCCTCTGTTGAGTGAATCTTGTTATGAGCTAGTGAATGAGGTTTTCCACTTTGCTAAAAAACATGAAATTAAGGTTTCATTTGATCCTAATATTCGAATAAAACTGCTGAAGAATATTCCAAATGGACAAGAAAAATTGCTAGACCTCGCAAGACAAGCGGATATTCTTCTTCCAGGACTAGACGAAGCTGAACAATTGATAGGTACAAGTGATCCTGATGAAATCATTTCATTTTTTCTAGCCTCTGGCGTTCAGAAAATCGCGATAAAAAACGGAGCAATTGGGACCACCTTTGCCACAGCAAATGGTGAGAATGGATTTGTGAAAAGCTATCCTGTCTCTAAAGTGAATGATCCCATAGGAGCAGGAGATGGTTTTGCTGCAGGAGTTCTCTCTGGCCTTCTGAAGGGGAAAACATTTCAAGAATCTGTTGATCTTGGCTCATTAATTGGTTCCATCGTTGTTTCTGTATTTGGCGATATTGAAGGGCTTCCAACGATTCAAGAAATTGAATCTTTAAATGCAACGAAACAGGATGTATTAAGATAAAAGGAGTGGGAGAATGAAACAGGCGATCTTAACAAAAATGATTGACGGTGGTGTTGTAGCCGTCGTTCGAAAAATTGACCGAGATAAAGTGATGCAAGTGATTGAAGCGATCGTAGATGGTGGTATTAGTGGAATTGAAATCACACTTGATTCTGATGGGGCACTTGATGTGATTCGCGAAGCAAATCTTGCATTTAAAGGTCAGGCAGTTGTTGGGGCAGGTACCGTTCTTGATGCGCAATCAGCAAACATGGCGATTCACGCTGGTGCCGAATTCATTTTCTCTCCAACAATGAATACAGAAACCATTTTGACCGCTAATCGATATGGTAAAATTGTGATACCAGGTGTATTCACGCCGACAGAAATACTGCAAGCCCAACAAGCTGGGGCAGATCTTGTGAAAATTTTCCCTGCAAGCGTACTTGGACCAACCTTCATTAAAGATGTGAAAGGCCCTCTCGCTCACGTGAACATGATGCCAACCGGCGGAGTAAGTCTTTCAAATACAGCGGAATATATACGAGCTGGGGCAGCTGCCGTAGGTGTTGGTGGCTCCCTATTACAAAAAGATTTAATCGCAGAAAAGCGATACAGCGAACTACAATCCCTCGCAAAGCAATATTGTGATGAAGTACAAAAAGGCCGACATGCCCTTGTCAATTCGAATTAAATCGTTCTGATTGTCGTGATCGGTCTAGGAAAGGAAGATGTTATGATTCAGTCTGTCGATCGATCACTTCAAATTTTAGAACTATTGAAAGAAAAACCAGAAGGAATGGGCATTACAGAGCTCGCTAACAAGCTTGATGTGGCAAAAAGCACGATTCATCGACTTGTTTCTACCCTTGAGTCACACCAATATATCCAGCGCTCGGCTGATCAAACATCTTATCGACTTGGGTTGAAATTCATTGAGATGTACCATGTGGTTGTCGATGAGTTAAATATTTTAGAAGTCGCGCGGAATGTTCTTGAAGAATTAAGTGAACGAACTTCAAAAATCGCTCACCTTGTTATGATCGAAGAAGATCATCAAGTCATTTATCTTGATAAAGTGGAAACACAGTCCACGATTCGGATATACTCTCGTACTGGGCGAAAAGCTCCGCTTCATTGCACAGGTGTAGGGAAAGCGATCTTAGCATATTCGAGTGATAAGCAACTAAACGATTTCCTTTCAACTAAAGAGTTATTTAAGCTAACAGATCGGACCATCACGGACGCTACAGAATTTCAAAACGAATTAGAAAAAGTTCGTCAAAATGGCTTCGCTATTGACGACGAAGAACACGAAGAAGGCATTCGCTGCATCGCTGTTCCGATCTTTGACCATCTCGGAAGTGCAACGTACGCGATCAGCATTACAGGCACCGTTCCTCAAATGTCAGAAGAGCGTTTAGCTGAATATTTACCCATTCTGAAACAAGCCGGGAAAGAAATATCGAGAAGACTCGGGTATAAAGGAAGCCGATAGGAGTGATCCTATCGGCTTATGATGGTGCCTGTCACTCGCGGTTTATGTCGAATCTCTCTCCCCCTTACTATCCAACCTTTCTCCCATGTCTATCGGTCTGTTTTTAGTAAATTCTGATATTTTACATTCAATCCGTTTACTATCCTCCGTTCCTTATGTATACTAAAATCGAAACGTTTCACTAATTTTGAAAGGAAGTGGATTCATGAGAAAATTTCTTTTGTTTTTTCTTGTAGCAGCCATTGTTTTAACCGGATCCTTGCCAGTCACTAATGCTGAAAGTTCTACCAAAGGAAAGAATCATGCCTTTTCCAAACAATTGAAAGCGATTTCAAAGACGACGTATCGGTACTTTGAAGATTTCACGGATGAAAAGACTGGATTAACGTATGATGCCGTTCGAATGAAGAATGGTGAAAAGACAGTACAAGACTTTACATCACCAACAAACATCGGCATGTATTTCATGAGTACAATATCTGCTCAAGAAATTGGGATAATTTCAAGAGATGAAGCAGTCCACAGGATTCAAACTACACTTCAAACATTAGAAGAACTCGAGACGTGGAATGGTTTATATTATAACTGGTACTTCACTAAGGATGGTTCACTTATGACCGACTGGGGTGAGTTCATCTCAACCGTTGATAACGGCTGGCTATCCGCAGGTTTAATCGTAGCCGGACAAGCTTATCCTGAGTTAAATGATCAAACAAGTGAATTAGTGGAAGCGATGGACTATTCTAAGCTCTACGATTCAGAGGTTGGCCAAATGCGCGGAGGGTACGATGTAGCAACTGAAAGTGTTACAGAGCATCACTACGGAGCGTTTTATACAGAACCACGCCTTGCGAGCTATATCTCGATTGGTAAAGGAGACGTTCCTGTAGAACATTGGTGGAAAATGTACCGGACAATGCCTGGAAGCTGGGATTGGCAATCTCAAGTACCAGAAGGCTATACCAAAACATATGATGGGATTGATGTATTTGAAGGTCACTATACATACAATGACCAAAAGTATGTACCAAGCTGGGGAGGTAGTATGTTTGAAGCCTTGATGCCGGGTCTTGTCTTGAAAGAAAAGGAACTTGGCCGAAATGCCCTCGGCTTAAATAATCAAAAGCATGTGGATATCCAAATCGAGTATGCAAAAGAAGAGCTTGGCTATCCTGCATGGGGATTATCTCCTGCCGCAACTCCTGAAGACTATTCCGAATTTGGCGCAACTCCTCTTGGTATGGACGGTTATAGTGCAGAAGGAGCAATTGTAACACCACACGCGTCTTTCCTTGCATTAGAGTACGCACCTAAAGAAGTGTACAAGAACTTAAAAACACTTAAAGACTTTGGTACTTACGGGAAATACGGCTTTTATGATTCGGTAAATGTCCTAACTGGAGAAGTAACAGAAGCGTACCTCGCGCTTGATCAAGGAATGTCTATGGTTGCGATCGCAAACTACCTGGAAGATGGCATTATTAAGGAATACTTCCATGAAGATGGCATTGGCGAAAAACCAGAAGATTTATTAATAAAAGAGAATTTCTCAATTAAATAAGGTAAAAATAAACCGGGATATCGAAACGTATCGATATCCCGGTTTCATTATTTTATTCCACAATTACCTCAAATGTTACATCATAACCAAATTTCAATAGTGTTCATGCCGCTATTCAAATACTTTTCAGCAACTGCCTTTCGAACAACCATTCCGCCCTCACGATAACGATTAGAGCTAAGAGCTGTTTCAACTCGCTGACCGTTAATATGAACTTTTCTTTCTTCATTTGTTAGATGATACTGAAAAGTAACGTCCAGCCCCCAGAACTGATAGTGCAATTGAAGGCCATCTAGTCTATTAGGAAGGATAGGGTCAAGCACCATGTTTCCTTCTTCCTGGCGGATGCCAAGTGCATTTGTTACAAGCTGATTCATATAAATTCCTGGTCCACTTGAATAAATCCGCCAACCGCCTTTCACCGGAACTGATCCGCTTTTAAGATCATCAAACCGATTCTGCGCCTCGTAACGCGTATTGAATTTCCCATCTGAACTACTGAAGTAGGCATTACTTTGTCGTTTCTCTGCGTTTGACACCACATCCGTAATACCAACCGGATTAATAACTTGTAGCCCCTTCCAAACTTCTTCCCTTTGGCCAAGTTTCGCCATTGCCTCAATAAAACGAATATGTGCATGAACATATTGAAGTCCAATTTCTCTTCCAAAGTTCGCTGCTTGCTCCGCTCTTTTGAAATGAGTACTCACTCCACCTTTATAATTCGCAGGCTTATCCATTAATCGAACACCATCCGGGCATGCGAGCTTTTCTCTAATAATTTGGTAATGATCTCCTGCTTCCTCTGCAGATAAAAGCTCACTGATCATCCCTCGAATCATCGGTAATAAACGATAATGGATACCTGTCTTCTTATCCTCTGGATGAAGCATCTTTTCAGGACGCTCCTGATCTTCCATATATAAAAACCCTGGAAGAACTCCTGTATCGAGGAGAAATTTCTGATAGTCGCGTTCAATTCCAAGTGCAAGCTCCTGAAGATCCTTTTTCCATTCAGGCTCTACTAGTGCATCCGCAAACTTACGCACAGCCTGGTAAGTCAGCGCAACCGTCCAGCTACTCACCATGTATTTTTTTAATTGAGCGTTCGCAGGCTGAAGGGTATCATCCCAATCCCCATCACCATAAGAAGAAAGGAAGGTATCGTTGAGAAAATGTCGTTTCACATACTCAATCTGTTTTTTAATATGTTCCTTCAATGAATGTTTCTTTTCGCTAAATGTAAAATCTTCTCGCAGGGTATATGGTAATTCCATAGCTAAAATTTTATGATCACCTGTTACAGCAAGGTAGTCAGCGACGACTTTTAGCGGCCAAATCACAACATCCCCATGACTTTCCTCCTGCTGAACACCCCCATACTCATCAAACATAAACCACTGTGGCCAGTTACCTTCATCTTCATATTGATGAGCATATACTGTTTGAATAATTTCTTTCACAGAGTCATAATTCTGCGTCGCCATGAAATATTCAGTTGGCCCCTGGCAAACATCTCGTGTTCCCCAAGCTGCCCCAATCGATTGCTCAAGACCTCTTGGAACAGAATAATGCACAAGCATATTGTGCGTGTACCACCAAGCAAGTGCGTTCATTCTGTCTAACTCGGCATTCTTTTCTTTATGACTGAGATGAAACTGATTCATAACCTTTCCTATATAGTCCCGGTAGCGTTTAATTTCAGCACTTGCATCTCGTTCAGAAGGAGCATACTCTCCATCACGTGTCCCCTGTATATGTAATGAGAACTGTTGTGTAGATTGAATTTGAAGCACAACAAGCGAAGCATCCCCTTCTTCAATAGGATGAACGAGTAGACGCTCATCTCCCACTTCCATATCAGTACCGGAGACGGACAACTGATAAGTGAGGTTAGGATTGACCTTTGTACTTTCGGAACTATGTGGTCGGAACGTTAAAACACGACCTTTCTGCTCCACATCATAGACTTCTTCATATTCATGGTTAGCCATTGAGATTTGATTCGTAACCAAATAGCGATATTCTTTACCACTTTTCGAACTCACATCTAACTGCACTTGCTGAGAATCAACGGTTGTAAAATTTGTGATGATAATAGTGTCGTTCTCAAATTTGTAATACCAGCGCGCGTAATTAAATCCCATTTCAAATAATGAAGGCATTGTTAAAAGTCGATAGGTTCCTTCGTATTCCACATACAACCTCTGACCCGACGTTTTAAGAACATTAAGGGGATTACGCTGATTGCTCATCATCTTATGAAACGATGTATTTCCTAAAGAAATTTGGGAATTGAAAACACCATACATATAGGACGTTGTCGAAATAACATTCCGATTCAATCGATCATTTTCCCCAGACATCAAAATATGCCCATGTGGCCGCTCGACTAGAAGCTCTTTTTGCTTTAATACGACATGCTCATACGTATCGGTGAAAAAAGATAGTAGCGCCCCATTCTCACGCTCTTCTTGTTGACGATTAGGGAATAATTCGATGATGTCTTCCTCTGTCATATTAAGTGATTGCATAGGAGCTCCGACGTGATGCTGCACTCGTTCTTGTGCTTTTTCTAGGTGTGGGTCCAATTTAATCGAATCCCAAGAAGCGATAATGTTATCTCGACTAACAGGCTTTGAAGTCGAATGAGGATGATCATTTTGAAATAGTCCATAAAAAGTGAATTCTTTTTCTCCATTTAACATCACGCGATCTGTTTGAAGAGCTGTATAGGCGAATTCATATTGATAGATTTCATTTACTAGCGACTCTTCCTTCAACCTTTCTGGTTCATTTGTTTCCTTATAAGATAACCCGAAGAACTGAAAACCATCTGTAGAATAGCCTTTTGTATTCCCGAGTGAACCTTGTTGAAGGTAAGGAAATCCCCCCTGTTGTGGTTGATTTTGACGTGTACAAACGATGTAACCATCCTCTTCAAAAACGGTATGATCCATATACTGAGACGTGTATGCTTCATTTGTTCGAACACCGCCTTTTTCAGCAAGTCCAAGATCCTGTCCGTATACAACGTCTACTTCAACATCATTTCCTTCAAGCGTGACGTTCCAGAACCAAAGATTCTGTTCCGTAAGATGAAAAGCAACGGTATAGTGCACATCCGCAACTTTCCCTCTCCAAATTGCCTCAGACGTTCCAAATTGAAAAGTACTATTGGATTTAGTTCCGATTAAAGGGTATGTGCTAATCTCTTCATTCGTAAACACTCGTAAATATAAATTATTTAATGCACCATCAATAGCATTCGATAGCACTTGATTGATCATAATATTTCCCGTCGTTAATTCATAAAGATCTCCACTTTTTAGAAAAATGGCTTCCATGTCTCCAGCTCGTAAACATGCTTTTCCTCGATCGATCATTATCACTCGAGCCCCACTCCTTTACTTCACTAATTTAAATGGCAATTCTTGAACGTCATGACTGTTAGAACCAACAAAAGCAATATAGTTTCCTGGATCGCTTTCAAAAGATAAATCACTATGATGATAACGAAGTTGCGTCTCTGTTATTGTAAAGACAACTTCCTTTGTCTCACCGGGTTGTAACGTAATTTTCTTAAAATCTTTCAGCTCTTTCATTGGTCGTACAACCTCTCCAGCGATATCTCTTACATATAGCTGAACGACTTCCTCACCTTCATATGACCCAACATTTTCAACAGTCACGTGAACGACTAAATCTTCTTCACTCATAATAGAATCGGATAGTGTCGCATTACGGTAAGTAAAGTCTGTATAGCTTAATCCAAAACCAAACGGAAATACCGGTTCATTCGGAATATCAAGATATTGCGACACATAGCGAACTTGCGCATCCGGCGCATCTTTCGGACGTCCCGTGTTAAAGTGATTGTAGTAAACAGGTACCTGTCCAACTGAATGTGGAAACGACATCGCTAACCGTCCAGAAGGATTCGCATCTCCGTAAAGAAGATCAGCAACTGCCGCCCCTCCTTCCGTTCCTGGATACCACGCCTCAAGTAACGCATCAGCTTCCTCAACCACACCGTGAAGATCAAGCGGCCGTCCATTAAAGAGCACAGCAACGATAGGTTTATTCAGCTTCTTCATTTCAGCAATGAGCTCAAGCTGAACCTTCGGAAGACGAATGTCGCTTCGACAACCTGCTTCACCACTCATATCTGAATCCTCTCCAAGAGCGAGCACAATCACATCTGCATCCTTTGCAACCTCAACCGCTTCTTTTAACGCTTCTTTTGAGCCATTTTCGATATCGCACCCTTTAGCAACTTGCAAAAGAGAAGAGTCTATTTTTGATAACAATCCTTCCTTTAAAAGAACGGCTTCATCTCCTGACCCTAACCAAGACCACGGGCCAAGAATGTCATTACTTTCTCCAAATGGTCCGATAAGCGCTACTTTCTGCTCTTTCTTTAGAGGAAGCACAGAATCATTTTTTAACAGCACGCTTGATTTCTGAGCAAGCTTTCTTGCCACTTGCCGATGTTCTTCGCATAAAACAACTTCCCTTTCCCGTTCAACATCAGCCCCTCTGAATGGATTTTCAAACAATCCGAGCTTCTCCTTCAGATCTAGAATTCGAAGTACAGCTTCATCAATGACCTCTTCATCTATAGCGCCTTCTTCGACAAGCTGTGGTAGGTGGTGAACATAAGTCGAGGTCATCATCTCAATATCCACTCCTGCAGCAATCGATTTTAATGCAGCTTCTCGCTCATCTTCCGCAACACCATGAGGAATGAGCTCCTTCACGGCCCCCCAGTCAGAGATCACGACACCATCAAAACCCCATTCTTTACGTAGTAAATCGCGCATTAACCGCTTATTCCCACTTGCCGGGATGCCATCGACCGTATTAAATGCCGTCATCACCATTTCACAACCCTCATCAAGGGCAGCTTTGTACGCAGGTAAATAGGTTTCGCGAAGCTCTCGTTCTGATAAATCAACATAGTTATAATCACGACCGCCTTCAACGGCACCATATGCAGCGAAATGCTTCACACAAGCGGCAACTCGTTCAGCATCGTTTCTCAAATCTTCTCCCTGAAAACCTCTCACAAATGCCCGTGCATATTCACTATTTAAATGTGGATCTTCTCCAGTCGATTCCATCACTCGTCCCCACCTAGGGTCTCGAACAAGATCAACCATCGGAGCAAAGGTTACGTGAATGCCCGAAACGCCCGCTTCCCGAGCTGCCACTTTTGCGCTTTCTTCTGCAAGGTTCAGATCCCATGAGCATCCAATGGCAAGTGGAACCGGAAAAATCGTTTTATAGCCATGAACGATATCAGACATAAAAAGAAGAGGAATCCCTAATCTACTTTCTTCAAGATAAGTCTTCTGGATATTGCGGATATTTTCCGCTCCGGATGCTCCGAGAACAGAACCACTATGACGAACCTGTTCTTCATCAAGGTTTAGCTGTTCTAATGGACCCGTTATCTCCCCAGCTTCTTTCGCCCCTTTAAAGAAAGGCGTTGCGAGCTGCATCAACTGAGCTGTTTTTTCATGTATCGTCATTTGACTAAGTAAGTTCTTCAATTCATTAGGTTTCATTTCTTTCCTCCTCACCTTTTATCGAAACGTTTCAATTTTATCTTAGTTGAATTATAAGCATGTCTAAAATAATTAGTCAAAGAGTGATTTCATTAAATTTCTTCATAAAACCATATTAGTAAAGCTTCTAATAACCGTTTTCAAATAATTTTAACAAAAGTGTTGAAAGCGGATACACATTTGATTATAATCGAAATATCGAAACGTTTCAATAAGGTTTGTTTGTCAGTCGCAAGTTAGTAGGCATGGAAAATAGAGTGAAAAAGGAGATGGATTGCATGAAGAAGAAAACCGCAGCACTTTTGGCTACGTTCTTACTTACAATTTCAATGATTCTTGGAGCTTGTTCAAACGATGACAGTAGTTCAAGTGATGGCAAAAAGGAAATTACGGTATGGGCAATGGGTGAAGAAGGAAAAAAACTTAGTGAGCTCAGTGATAAATTCGAGAAAGATAATCCTGACATAAAAGTAAAGGTTCAGGCCATCCCCTGGGAAAACGCCCATGATAAGCTGCTAACGGCTGTCGCTTCCCAAAAAGGACCAGACATTGTTCAATTAGGAACAACCTGGGTACCTGAATTCGCAGATGCCGGTGCTTTACTTGATCTTTCTCCTTATCTTGAAGACTACCCTGAATTTAAGCCAGAGAATTATTTCGAGGGTGCTGCTGATTCCATGACATTCGATGATCAAGTCATTGGCGTTCCTTGGTACGTTGAAACACGCGTCCTCTATTATCGTACAGATTTATTGAAGGAAGCTGGTTTTGAAGAACCTCCTGCAACGTGGGATGAACTGAAAGACGCAGCAACAAAGCTTTCCGATCGTGGAGACGACTACTATGGACTCGATATTGATATGAACGATCAAATCACCCCGTTTATTTTTGCATGGCAAAATGGATACGAGATGGACGTTGAGAACAAAGATCTAAACTTCGACAGTCCAGAATTCCGCGAAGCAATGAAGTACTATAACAGCTACTTTAAAGAAGGACTCAGTCAAACAGCTGAAGGCGTTGATATTGTCCAGGCTTTCAAAGACGACAAGAAACCAATGTTTTTCAGCGGGCCATGGATGATTAACATTTTGAACGACCAGGCTCCAGATCTTGAAGGCAAGTGGGATGTAGCCGTTATGCCTGAGAAGGAAACAAATACATCAAGTATCGGAGGATCGAACTTCTCTATCTTCCATAACTCTGAAAATGTGGACGAAGCGCTAAAGTATCTTTCCTATATGAACGATGTGGATACACAATTGGAATGGCTTGATGTATCGAACACTCTTCCATCTCGAGTGGAAGCTTGGGAAGACCCTGCTTTAAGCGATAATGAAATGTACGCCACGCTAGGTGAGCAGCTTGAGAATACAGAAGGTGCTCCACAAATGAAGGAATTTGAAGCAATGGCTCAGGAACTACTAGCCTCAATTGAACGAATTAATGTTGGCGGTGCAGATGTAGATAAAGAGCTTGATGAATTTAGCAAAAAAGCAAATGAAATGCTAGAAGACTAATCACTGACGGAGTTACAGGCGTATATCGTCTGAACTCCGTTTTATCGAAAGAAAAGCGCTCTTCAGATAGGTGGGATAACATGCGCAGTATACTAAGAAATGCCTTTCAAGCAAGACATGGACTAATGTTCATCGCCCCTGCAGTTCTCATATTAATTGTCTTCAGTATTGTTCCGATTCTCATCGCATTTTTTATCAGCTTCACGGATCTGAACCTTAAAGGGCTTGCTGACTGGTCAAATATTAGCTTTATTGGATTCGAAAACTACGTGGATCTTTTCTCAGACGATCTGTTTCATAAATCTGTTTTTAACACGATTTTCTATGTGTTAATTGGGGTACCACTCGTCATTTTCTTCTCTCTCGGTATCGCCCTTCTATTAAACTACGGAACATCAAAACTGTTTACGTTCTTTCGGGCAGTCTATTACATGCCATCCATTACTAATATTATTGCGATCGCAGTCGTATGGGGCTACCTCTACAATACCGAGTACGGGCTCTTTAACTATATCCTTTCGTTGCTCTCTGTCGATTCGATTCCATGGTTAACAGAACCTACGATTGCAAAACTATCACTTATTATTCTTGCCGTCTGGAAAGGAATCGGGATTAACATGATCATCTTTCTTGCCGCTCTTCAAGGCATACCAAAATCTTATTATGAAGCGGCACAAATTGACGGCGCCAATCGGATTCAGGTGTTATTCAATGTCACCATTCCTTTACTGCGATACGCCACATTCTTTGTGACCGTAACAACATTGATTGGTTGGATGCAATTTTTCGAAGAGCCGTTCGTCATGACCGATGGTGGCCCGCTAGATGGAACCATATCAATGGCGCTCTTTATTTACAAAAACGGCTTCCAGTTCAGCGAATTTGGCTATGCAGCTGCAGGCTCATTTGTTCTTTTTATTTTCATTATCATTGTCACGCTTGTTCAATTTAAGGTGCGAAAATCGGATACAGAATATTAATAGACAGGATCGGAGTGAAAAGAATGGAATCAAGATCCTTTTTACAAAAAATCGAAAAGCCTTTTGTGACGTTACTGCTCATCGTAGGTGGCGTGGTTGTCTCCATCCCTTTTCTTTGGATGCTTTCAAGCTCGTTCAAGCAAGAAAGTGACGTCTTAAACATACCGCCACAACTCATTCCAAGTAATCCAACGTTAGACAACTATATAAACCTTTTTCAAAGCTTAAACTTTGGGCTTTATTTGAAAAATACGCTGATTATCGTACTCTTCTCTTTCCTTGGTCTTCTATTAAACGCAATGGCAGGATATGGATTTGCGAAATTTAATTTTAAAGGAAAAGAAAAGATCTTTTACATCGTTCTTGCTACAATGATGATCCCAGCCCAAGTGACGATGATCCCTGTTTACCTTCTATTAAATGAAATGGGGCTAACGAACACAATGACCGGAATCATTCTCCCCGGCCTCGCCGTCGCCTTTAGTATTTTTCTCTTCAGGCAATTCATGACGACGATTCCGACGGATTTAATTGAAGCGGCCCGCCTTGATGGCGCTGGTGAGTTCTATATTTTCTTTAAACTTATCATTCCTATCGCAAAACCAATCTTTGCTGTGCAGGGAATCTTAACATTCATTGGCGCTTGGAACAGCTTCTTATGGCCGTTAATTATCGCAAATGATGAAAGACTATATACGCTTTCTGTTGGGCTGTCACTACTGAAGGGACAATATGCAAATAACTACGCCCTCCAAATGGCAGGAGCTGCTATTATGGTCGTTCCGATCGTCATCATCTTCTCTTTCTTTCAGAAATACATTGTGGAAGGATTTACAATGTCAGGTCTTAAATAAAAGTGAGCTGGAAGAAGTCGGGCAAATGATTCACCTGACAATTGCTAACAATTAGTTGTACACTTAAAGTAAACATATTATAAAGTTGTCTAGATAGAGGATGTGAAAAGATGGCAACGATAAAGGACGTAGCAAAACGCGCAGGTGTAGCCGTCTCAACGGCTTCCTACGCATTGAATAACATAAAAAAAGTTAGTCCTGCAACGGTGAAGAAAGTGCAAGACGCCGCCAGAGAACTAAACTATCAAAAAAATGGCTTTGCTTCTGACCTAAAGCGAACAAAAACAAATACGATTGCATTGATTCTAAAGGATCTTTCAGGACCCTATTACTCTGAGCTGATTAAGGGCGTTCAAGAAGTAACCATGACAAATGGTTTTGACTTGATCGCCTGTAGCTCAATAGGTGGCGCTCAATCCACTGCGGTAAAATTTCTCACGGAAAAGCGCGTTGATGGGGCAATTATTTTAGCTCACAACATAACTGATGAAATCATCAGTGAAGCAGCTCGTGAAGGCTTTCCTCTGGTCGTACTTGATCGAACATTAAACAATGATCACGTTATTCAAGTAGAGGTCGATAACATTCAGGGTGGTTATCTCGCAACGGAACAGTTAATTCAGAATGGTCACAAGGATATCGCTTATATTAGCGGCCCATATAATTCTCATGACAATAAAATGCGCTTCAAAGGATATGAACAAGCATTAAAGGAACACGAGCTTCGTTTTCAAACGAGATGGAAAATCTCAGGTGACTTCACTAGAGAAGGTGGCTATCGTGCAACAAAAATGCTAATTGCTCAAGGCAACCTCCCCACAGCTGTTTTCTACGGAAATGATGAAATGGCGATCGGAGGCATTCAGGCATTTAATGAAAAGAAAATCTCTGTCCCAGATGATATTTCCATCATTGGCTTTGATGACATCCAGCTATCCGAATATGTCTCACCACCGCTAACAACGATTAAACAACCCAAATATGAGGCCGGCGCTCTTGCCGTTCACCTTATCTTCCAGCAGCTTTCACTCGAGAAAGTGGATCGCTATTATAAACTTCCTACAGAACTAGTTGAAAGAAAGTCTGTTGCTAGGAAGGATTAAAATCAAACCACCGCGGGGCGTGCCTGCGGTGGTTAAATGGTGCCTGTCACCCGCGGTTTATGTCGAAATTATTAATATTCTCATGCTAAAAGTCCTGATACCACGAGTGCTATTTTCCCCTCACTTTTGAACCACGTTACAGGTTTATTAGCCTCTTTCAAGAGACCTTCCCCTCATTTTTTCCTGTCCATCCCTCCTAACCTCCACTTCAACGCTTCTAACAAAACAATTGAATTCGCCCTTTTCTATTTAAAAATCCGCCTTATGTAAATCACCATTTACATTCATTGAATATACTATCAGTTGAATCGATTTTGAAAGGATGATAGTGATGAAGATGAAGCGGAGATTTAAAATTGCAGCATTATCAATGAGCATTTTCTTATTTGCAAGTATGCTCCCGACTGGAGCTGCCTCAGCAGTTGAAAAGGACAAGTCTCCAGGCATGAACTCTAACAAACTATTAAACGTAGCTCACAGAGGTGCTTCTGGACATGCTCCTGAACACACGCTTGCATCCTATAAACTTGGGGATGAAATGAAAGGCGACTACATTGAAATCAACCTTCAGATGACGAAGGATGGTAAACTCATTGCCATGCATGATGAATCAGTTGATCGGACCACAAACGGGACAGGCCTTGTAAAAGACTATACACTTGAGCAGCTAAAAGAGTTAGATGCAGGTAGCTGGTTTAATGAAAAATATCCTGAGAAAGCTAATCCTGCTTACGAAGGGCTTCAAGTGCCTACTCTTGAACAAGTACTCCAAACATTCGGGAAGGATGCTCGCTATTATATTGAGACGAAATCTCCCGAGGTATATCCTGGTATGGAAGAAGAGCTCCTTCGCATTCTTAACAAGTACAATTTAACAGGTGTTAATGAACGATCTAGTAAAGTGCTTATTCAATCTTTTAGTCAGGAAAGTCTATTGAAAATGCATAACCTCAATCCTAATTTACCGCTTATTCAGCTCATCTCATATAAAGAGCCAGCAACAATTTCTGAGGGAGAACTTCAAGAACTAGCTGAGTATGCAGTCGGCGTCGGAATGTCTGCTTCAAAAATTGACGAAACGTACGTACAAAAAGTAAAAAGCGCTGGTTTACTCATTCATCCTTATACAGTGAATGAGAAAGACCAAATGACGCGCTTATTAGACTGGGGCGTAACGGGGATGTTTACGAACTACCCTGATCGTTTGAGTGATGTACTTCATGGTAAATAATCACAAAAAAGGTATCAGTTGGTAACTACCAACGAATACCTTTTTGACGTTTACCAGCCATATTGCTGAAGCAGCTCTGCAATCGCAGAATGATCGCTCTCTTCCGCTAACGCAAATGCCTCTTCACTTTCCTCAATAGAAGAAGGAAGGGCTCCCGCTACGAGGAAAGCTTCAACAAGTGAAGGATTGTCTTGTTTGATTGCTTCAAATAGCAATGGATCTCCTTCGTAACGAGCATTCGCATCCCCACCTCTACCTAGTAGCAAAGAAACAAGTTCGGTAGACTTTTCTTTGGTGACTGCCGTAACTAGTGCACTTTCATCGTTTTTTTCTACCGTAAAGTTTGGATTTGCTCCAGAATCAAGGAGTAATGCACTTGTTTCTTCATTTCCTTGTGCGATGGAATAAGTTAATAAAGTATCATGCTCGCCTTCCACTTCTATTTCTAGGTTCGGATTATAACCATTGTGTAATAAAATTTTGATGAGCTCGATGTTTTCTTCCTTTACAGCTTTGACTAACATTTTCTCATTTCCGATTTCAAAATGAGCACCCATTTTTAATAGCAAGTCAACAATTTCGTTATTTCCTTGTTCGACTGCTACTTCTAGAAGGTTCTCATTTTTCTCATGATTTACTTCAGCATCCCCATCGTGATCCGATTCTTCATGATCATGTACCTCTACCCCATTCAGAAGTAGGAACTCAACAAGCTTGCTATCTCCTTCCATGACCGCATAAGTGATTGGTGATACGCCATCATTGTTTACTGTATCTGGCGAAACGCCCTCATGAAAAAGATCCTCCATCTCCTTTAATGTCGTTTCATCTGAACGATTCTGATAGAGGAGTTCCCACAATTGGTCTTCTTCTGTAAGAACGTCGGTGTCTGTTCCTTGATTTTCTGCACTAGCTTCTTTATGTGATTCAGACGTCGTTTTATCTCGATTTAATTCAGAACATGCCGCTACCACGATCAACATAGGCATGATCATCCAAAGTAACTTTCGCTTCATTGTTTCCCTCCAACTTTATAAAAAGTCAATTCCTAAACCATTATATCGTGAAACTCTCTGAGGAAAGATTAAAATTTAGTGAAATATGTCTTCGAATGGGACAACTTCCGCCCGTCATACACTTTAATAGTCAAGCTTCAGGGAGGACGAGACGTTGTCATACTTTAAAACGAGGAGGAAGCGCGGAGGTTCAGGAAAGGTTATTTTTAGCTTAATCGTCTTGCTGCTTCTCGGTGGCAGCATCGCTATTTGGATCTGGCAACAGCCTAAATCACAAGCCTTAGCAACTGTTAAGGAATTCTATTTATATGAGCAAAGTGGTGATTTCAAAAAAGCCTGGAACCTTTTTCATCCAGAAATGCAGAATCGGTTTTCAGATGAACAGTACAGTCAATTACGCTCACAGCTGATTACACAAGATATTGGCGCTACCTCGTTTACGTTCGATATTGGCAAAGTAAAAACAAAGAAAAATTGGCGTTCTGGAGTAAATGGAGTGATCATGAAAAAAGTTTACACAATGAAAGTCACGCTTCAGTTTCACGATCAGTTTGGAAATTTTGATCTCGTTCAGGAAG
This sequence comes from Anaerobacillus sp. QJM3NY_17, assembly GCF_056173665.1. Lineage (NCBI taxonomy): Bacteria > Bacillati > Bacillota > Bacilli > Caryophanales > Bacillaceae > Anaerobacillus > Anaerobacillus sp. QJM3NY_17. The sequence continues at coordinate 3,838,162 of NZ_CM149685.1, forward strand.
TGTTTGTAATAAAAGAAGAGGGAGAATACAAGGTCTTGTGGGATTACAAGTAGAAATAGAAGATTAAACAAACGTTTGATTAAGGGGAGGTGCCGGATAAAGTCGGCATCTTTTTTATTTTGAAATTAGCTTAAACCTTCCTTCTGTGATAAAAGGGATTGCACAATAACATCTCTTCGTGCCATCACGAACTTACAGTACTGCTTTTTCTTTTGATGGATAGTCCCAGGATAGCCTTCAATTAACGGAAGTAAATAAAGGTAGGGTTTATTAGGTTTATTACGTAAACGGTAGTAGTGATAGCTCGACCATGGATAATCTTCTGGGTCTGAGACAAGGTTTGCTTTTACGGGATTCAAATGAATATAACGGCTAACTTCAAGCATGTTTGATGAGCTATTTAACGGTTCATCAAAATAGCGTTTTTCAAAAACGTGGCCAGTTAACTCATATCTTCCATTGAAATAAGTCGCGTATCGTTTGTTAATGAGTGACATGATCTTTGAAATGGAATGTTCTTTGGAGCGAAGTTGAAGATGATAGTGGTTGTTCATTAAACAATAAGAAGCTAACTCAAACGGGTGTGTCTCGAAGACTTGATCGAGGATAGACAAAAACGTTCGATAATCTCTGTTATCGTAGAACAAAAGTTCTTTACGATTTCCTCGACTCACTATGTGATAGAAATGATTCGGAAGCCAAACTCTTGGTTTTCTCACCATACCATTAGTGTTGTTGCATGTGGATTTAATAGATTCCTGTAACAAAGTAGCTTCGTCATTTTTCTTCCTCCCTTGTCAGTAATCTTCTCTTTCTCCAAGAATAATCTTCCCCCTCTTACTCGTCAATCAAATTTTATCGACAGGATTCGGGGAGTGACAGGCACTCGCAAGGTTTTATATATTTGTAATTTTAATACCAAATTAAACCAAATTAATGGTAGTATAGGGAAGTATTCGGCAAAAAGGGGGATATAAATGAAAAAAATTCACTTATTTAGCTTTGTTTTACTAGCTATAATCGGGAGTTTAGTAGGGTTTGGATGGGGCGACATGGGCACTATTGATCTAGATCAAGTTACATTATCTACTAATGAAAGCAGTTCTACAGCTGAAGCTTCTCATCAAGAAGATCATGAAGAAGAAAAAATTAATGAGCAAGAACTTAGAATTCAAAAACTAGAAGAAGCTGCTGAAAGAGGAGCTGCTCCTCATATACCTGTGTTAACCTATCATAATATAATCTCCAAAGAAAATTTGAAAGAGAGACACTATGGCGATGATGGTAATCTATCAAGCACCATTGTTTTACTTGAAGACTTTAAGCAACAAATGAATGTTTTGCATGAAAATGGTTTTTTTACGTTAACGCTTGAGGAATTCGAAAAATATATAACTAGCGAAATACCTGTCCCTGAAAAAAGTGTTTTACTTACGTTTGACGATGGTCATAAGAATAATTACATAGAAGCTTATCCGGTATTGAAGAAATATGATTTTCACGCTGTTGAATTTTTGATTACGAATCGAAATAAAGACAAAACCGTTCCATATAATACTGATACAAATCAATATCTCAGTCATCAAGAAATTGAAGCAGCAAGCGACGTCTTCGAATATGCAAGCCACACCAACAGTTTTCACAATTTGGATAACGGCACACCTTATCTAATCTCAAAATCTCTTCCTGAAATTCAAGAAGATGTAGAAACAAGCATTGAATTAATTGGTGATACAAACGCACTTGCTTATCCTTATGGGGCTTACGATGAACAGACGATGGAAGCAATGGATGTTGCTGGAATCGACTTTGCTTTTACTGTACAAGCTGGCTACGTTCAGCCCGGAGATGACATGCTACAGATTCGCCGAAATTCCGTGAGACCTTATAATACAATTGAAGACTTTAAGAATGTGATGGAAATCAACTAACTTTATGCCATATAAAAGAACAGGCCATTGTGCCTGTTCTTTTATATAGCATTCGGCACCAATCCGGTGGTATCGGGTGGTGACAGGCACTATTGCCTCTACACCTTATTTGGCGCCTCTTCTCCTTCAAGTACTTTCAATAAGTTCATAGCAGCGACTTCTGCCATTCTCAACCTCGTTTTTACACTTGCACTCCCTATATGAGGAAGGGTAACGACGTTTGAAAGACGAAGCAAGGGATGATCAAGCGGTACTGGCTCTTCTTTAAAAACATCTAAACCCGCAGCCCATATAACACCATTCGTTAGGGCTTCATAAAGAGCATCTTCATTTACAATTCCTCCTCTTGCTGTGTTGATTAAAACAGCGCTCCTCTTCATCGTTTCAAGCTGCTTTACCCCAATTAAATTCTCAGTTTCAGGCGTTAATGGTGTCAAAACACATACAAAATCAGACTCCTTTAAAAGATCTTCAAACTCTTTAAACTGAAGATCTAATCTACTTTCTGCTTCCTGATTCCGACGACGGTTGTGATAAACCACATTCATATCAAATCCTCTAGCTCTTTTCGCCACAGCTTCCCCAATTCTCCCCATGCCTATAATCCCTAATGTCGCCCCATAGATATCCTGCCCTGTTAGCTGCATAGGTGACCAGGCTTCCCAGTTTCCTTCACGCAAATAATTGGATGCTTCAGGAATTCGGCGTGCGGTAGCCATTAGTAAAGCAAAGGTTAAGTCGGCTGTTGTTTCCGTCAGAACCCCCGGAGTATTCGTCACAACAATCCCGCATTCTTTAGCTGCTTCAATATCAATGTTGTTATAACCTACAGCCATATTGGCTACTACTTTCAGGTTGTTGGCTTTTTTTAGAAGTGAGTGATCTACTTGTTCAGTTAACATACAAAAAAGCCCGTCCACACGCTTAATTTCTTCTTCTAAGACAGCGTGCGGCACTGGTTCTTTATCCTTGTCCCACATCCTTACTTCACATGTTTCACGAATAGGCTTCACAATTTCATCTGGCAACTTCCGCGTAATATACACTTTGGGTTTCATCCACATTCCACTCCTTAACTCAAATTGTCTCTATCCTACATGTTTCACGAATAAAAACGAAATTCCTCTTCCACATAGAGACATTACCCGGGAAATTTCGAAGCGATACGCAAAATAATAACGGAATATTGTGATAAAATAAAGAAAATCGAAAGTTGAGGTAAACCATGTTACATAACTATCACTTTTCTTTTCCCATCCGCGTTCGTTACTCCGAAATCGACGGTCAAAAAATTGTATTCAATGCCCACTATTCTACTTATATTGACATTGCTACCACTGAGTATTTCCGACACGTCTTAGGTGATCGATTACAGAAACTTGCTGAAGATCGGTTGTTTGATCCGGTATTAAGGAAAATAACGATTGAATTCATCAAACCAGCAAAATTGGATGATCTCCTTGATGTGTACTGCCGAATTACTAAAATAGGTCAGAGTAGTTTTCAACTTGAGCACACTATAACAAGAAATGAGGAAACTCTTGTAAAAGCAGAGGTCATACAGGTGAATTTTGACTCAACTACCGGCCATGCAAAAGCGATCCCTCAAGAAATTAAACAAGCGATTACTATTTTTGATAAGATAAGTGATCATTAACCTTCTCATCATTTTGTGGATTTACAGAAAAAGTCGGCATGCCAATGTAATATGTACCCTATAGAGTAGACACTTAAAAAAAGTCTGCCCTATAGGGTACTTTTATGTATAATGAGGACAAATTCTACGATGGGAAATGATTATTAATGAGTAAGAAAGTATTCTCAGAGGAAGATGTCAAAACACTTGCCTCTAATAAATTTGTGAAATCAGTTAGTGAAAAAGGAATCACATACAGTGATGAATTTAAGCGAATATTCATTACGGAGTATGAAAAAGGAAAACTACCGAGTCAGATTTTTAAAGAAAATGGATTTGATGTCGATACTCTCGGACACGAAAGAGTACATTCTGCCGCGAGAAGGTGGAGACAGGGTTATAAAAACAAAGGGATTAATGGACTTACTGACACTCGTAAAGAAAGCTCCGGAAGATCCAAAGATAAGGAACTGTCTTTAGAGGAAAAATACAAACGTTTAGAAGCTCAAAATAACCTATTAAAAGCAGAGAATGATCTCCTAAAAAAGCTCGAAATGATGGAAAAGGGGATGGGAAAAAAGAGATAAAATTAGCTGCTTCTCTCAAGTTTGAATTAATCCGCCATATCATCCATGAGTATCAACTTAAAAATATGGTCCGATACTTATGTTCCGTAGTGGGTGTCTCACGATCTGGTTATTATCGTTATTTCACTGAAGGTGCTCGAAAGCGTCGAACAGAAAACGAGGCGCGAGACCAAGTTTTAAAAGACTGGATCCTAAAAGCCTATGCCTTTAAAAAGCGAAAAAAAGGGGCACGTCAAATCAAGATGACGCTAGCTAACCAGTATCAAATAACCTATAACTTAAAACGCATACGCAGAATCATGAAAAAATACGGAATCGTATGTCCGATCAGAAGAGCGAATCCCTATCGTCGTATGGCGAAAGCAACGAAAGAGCACAGCGTTGTACCAAACAAACTTGAGCGAAACTTCAAACAAGGCATCCCAGGGAAAGTACTTCTAACTGACATTACCTATTTGTTTTATGGAAATAAGAAGAAAGCGTATCTATCTACCATAAAGGACGGCTCTACGAATGAGATCCTAGCTTATCATGTGTCTGACCGAATTACGCTCGATCTAGCGACAGATACGTTAGTAAAACTTAAAAACAACCGTAAAGCAAAACTAGATGCGAATGCCTTTATTCATTCTGATCAAGGCTTTCACTATACTCACCCTACCTACCAAAAACAGCTAAAGAAATACGGTTTAGATCAGTCTATGTCTAGAAGAGGAAACTGTTGGGATAATGCCCCACAGGAATCTTTCTTTGGTCACTTTAAAGACGAAGCCTCAATAAAACCTTGTCAAACACTAATCGAATTAAAACGTGAAGTTAAGAGTTATATGATGTATTACAACCTGGATAGATGTCAGTGGAACTTAAAAAAGATGACCCCTGTTCAATACAGGAATCATCTTCTTAATGTTGCCTAGTCTTTTTTAAACTGTCCTTTACACAGGGTACATATTAATGAAAGCATACCGACTTTTCTATTTACTACGGTGACCAAAAAAGTTGAAAATGTGAAACTCCTTCATGAAACAACTTCATTATCTGCGAATTTTACTCCTTCTGAGCAATCCGCACTGCTGTTTGATAAAGCAATTGCACTCCTTTCTCAATATCATCCATTTCCGCAAACTCAAGCGGGTTATGGCTAATCCCCTTTTCACATCGAACAAAAATCATCCCATAATCACTGATATACGACATAAACAGAGCATCATGGAATGGTCCGCTCATTAAAACAGGGGATTCGAAACCGAGCGCTTTATCCTCTTCACTCATGATTTCTTTAATCCAGTCAGCACAATAGCGCGGCTCACTTCTTGTATCTTCGGTGATCGTATAGGTAAGTTTGTAAGTCGTGGCGGCTTCTTCAATGATCGTGTAAAGCTTTTTCTCAAGCATCGTACGGTGCTCCAGGTCGATGTCACGCAAATCCATTGTAAATTCAACTTTTTCAGGAATGATGTTACGTGAATTCGGAAATACCTGCACACTTCCCACAGTCCCAACCGTTGTTTCTTTCCCCTCTTCTTTTATTAACTGATCAAATTTCGTAATGATCTCACTGGCTCCAACCATCGCATCTTTTCGTAACGGCATCGGAACAGAGCCTGCATGTCCAGCGAATCCTTCAAGTGTAACGGTTAACCAGATAGGACCTGATATTCCCGAAACAATTCCTACAGGTTTGTCTTTAGATTCCAGAACCGGTCCCTGTTCAATATGAAGCTCGAGAAACGCTTCAATATCGCCTTTCTTGTATACCGGGCTTTGTGAAAGATCAGGCTCGACACCGAATTCTTTCAGTGCTTCTTTTCGTGTCATCCCTTTCTTATCTTTTCGCTCGAGTTCACCATCTTCTAAAAGGCCAGCAAGAGCCCGAACTCCGAAAACACCTTTATTAAAACGTGAACCCTCTTCATCAGAGAAACAAACCACTTCGATCGTTCGCTTTGGTAATACGCCGTTGTCCTTCATCGTATGTACAACTTCAATCGCTCCAAGAGCTCCAGCCGTGCCGTCAAAGCGACCTCCATAAGGTTGAGAATCGATGTGAGAGCCAAGCATGAGGATTGCCTTATCTTTTTCTGAGCCTTCTATTCTGCCAATTAAATTCCCAAAACCATCAATTCGAGCAGTTAGTCCAGCCTCTTCCATCCATCCCTTTACAACTTCCACAGCTTCCCGATCTTCTTTCGAGTGAGCAAGACGACAGACTCCTGTTTCCCCAATCTTTCCAATCTTAGCGAGTTCTTCAAGATGACTCTGTAAACGACTTCGGTTAATCCCCATTCACACTCATCCTTTTCGGCTTTTTATTCACTATAGCAAAGCAAATGCCATCGCACATTATACAAAACGTAAGGTATTAGCTGGTTATTATATATACTTCGTCTATTCAGGCAAGATATTGCCCCAAATGACATGGTATGCATTCGACATTATCCACCATAAAACGGGTGGTGACAGGCACCATCATACCATCACCCTCTTGCCACAGCACCCTTCATTGCATATAATAGAGCTAGATAACATAAAGTATAAAAAAAGAACGCCGGTGCTTTCGCACCAGCGTCCATACAGCTGCTCCGCATGACGAGCGGCGGCTCAAAAGGCAAAAAGTAACTCACCTTAATCCTTGGCCGGGGCAGGGTGGGTTACTTCTTTTTATTACTGGAAACAGTAATAATCGTGACCACGAGAGAAGCAAAACTGATCATCAATACAAGCGCCTCGTATGTGCTCATCATTATAGGCAGCACCCCCTTTCATAAACGGGGTACCGCCGCCCACCCTGCTTTGCAGCTGATACTATTCATTTTATCATAGACATCTACCCTATTTGGATAGACCATTTACCTATGTTAGTGTCAAAACAAAATATGCCAAGATTCTAAATAAGTCTTAACGATGCGGGGCCACCCCACCTCGTTAAGCCTTTTCTCTTACAATGGACGATCATCAAAATCATAGTCTGCTGGATTCGGCGCAACTCGCGCCTTCTCAAGTGCAGGAGTATCTGGTCGTGCAATCTGATAGACGGCTGCTCCTACAATTTCCGCAACATTTTGGAGTTTCTCTTTACTTATTTTATCAATCGTATCATCTGGAGAATGGTACCACGGCTCAAGCGGCGCATGAATAAAGAGAGCAGCCGGTATCCCTTTTAGAAAGAAAGGCACGTGATCGCTTCTTCCGAGTTCTCCATAATCAACTGCGCCTGAAATCCTCGCTCCAGCTGAAGCACCAAGATCGGTTACAAGATTCTTGTTCCCATCAGGCGTGAACATAATAAGTTCCCCAGCATCACGACTTCCCACCATATCCATTTGGAAATGAGCAACCGTGCTTTCTATTTCATCATCAGTCAAAGAGTCTGCATAGTGGTAAGAACCGACTAATCCTTTTTCTTCAGCACCAAATGTAACAAATCGAAGCTCTGTATCTGTAGGGGTTTTCGCCATGATTCTGGCTAATTCTAGCGTTGCCGCTACTCCAGATGCATCATCGTTAGCTCCGGGACCATTAGGGACGGAATCGTGATGCGCACCAATGCTGACAATTTGTCCATTATCCTTATTCGGGTGCGGTTCTTTTTTCGCAATGACGTTATAAGAGGTTTTATCAATTGTCCCAGCATTTTCTACGCTTACAGTAGCTTTCACGTCTTCATTATTCAGCTGCTCCACAAGTTGAAGGCCAGCTTCTCTTGTTATCGCTACCGCCGGGATATCCTGTCCTTCATAAGCGTAGCCAAATGAATTGCCAGAGCGTCCTTCTCCGTTAAACATAATGACGCCAATTGCTCCCTTATCATAGACGTTCTGAATCTTTTCATAAAAACTATAAGTCCCACGCTCAATTAATGCGATCTTCCCAGCAACTTCAACACCTACTTCATCCTGAGAACCAAGTCCTACATAAACAAGAGATCCTGTGGCGTGATCGTTAATGGATCCTTCAAACGTATAAACATCGCCAGAAAAGACTTGCTCATTAATAGAAAGCGATGAAGCTCCACCATCCCACTCCTGAATGGTAAAAGGCTGTAATTCCGTCTCATAGCCATAGCGTTCAAACTCACTTTTTATGTACTGTACCGCTTTGTATTCCCCTTCTGTACCTGATGCACGAGGTTGCTTTGATAATAAGGCAATGTTGTTATACATGTTTTCGCTGCTAATTTTCTTTATCACTTTGTTGTCAAATGCGTGGTCAGATTGTTCATTTGGAGCAGGCTTAGCTGCATCAACCGAGAAAGACATTGGACTTAGAACCAGACCTGTTGCCAAAGTAATTGTTAGCGCTCTCTTATTCAAATGGTATTCCTCCTTAGGATGAAGTAATCAGCATAATTATTCCATTAATTGAATGTTTAGTAAATTACTCATTTAATCCTAATAAGAGCTTAACAATCCAAAATATGGACTTTTCACCTACAAAAAATTGAGCAATCTCAACCTTTTTCAGTCGAAATTTGTATATAAGTGTAGAGAAAATGAGCATTCTCGGTCATTTTTTAATTGTTTTTATTTTTTTCGTAAAACACTTTTAATTACTGTCCCATTGCAGTTATTTGTCCGCTTACTATAGAATGCTATCCAAATATAAATAAAGAGCCCTCCAATGAAGAAGAGCTCCTAATTAATATTTCCTTATTTATCATTCGACAAATTCTCTCAAAAAGCGGGTAGTGACAGGCACCATTTCACACCTTCCATAACCTCAATACTACTTCTTCCTGAACCACAGCATGTTTCTTCTCCGTCATCAAACTCACGCTCACATAACTTAGAAACGAAAGCAGTACCGGCAACACAACCGTATGCATCCCAAATGCATTTGGCATAAATGTATTAAATCCAATATAGCTTCCAACTCCTACAAGAATGGAAGCCATTGCACCACTCGCATTTCCCCTCTTCCAATAAAGTCCCATCACAACCGGCCAAATGAAAGCAGCTTCAAGGCCTCCAAAGGAGAATAAGTTTAACCAAATGAGAAGGTCAGGAGGGTTAACAGCCATTGCAAACACCAATATTCCCAATACCATCGTCACACCTACGCTAATTCGCTTGATCGTTTGATCGCTCGCTTCAGGCTTCACGTAATTCAGGTAGACGTCCTTCACGATGGCAGAACTAACAAGTAACAACAGCGAATCCACTGTCGACATGATAGCAGCCATAGGAGCAGCTAAAACAATGCCCGCGAGCCAGGAGGGTAGCACTTCTAGAGCAATTCTCGGCATAACTGTATCTCCTACCTCAATTCCAGGAAGCACCGCGCGTGCAAACACCCCAGTGAGATGCATTCCGAGCATAATGACGCCAACTACGATCGTTCCAATTATTAAAGCACGATGCATGCCTTTTGAGCTTTTATAAGACATCGCTCGAACGGCAACCTGTGGCAAACCAACGACCCCAACGCCCACGAGAATCCAGAAAGACGATACATAAAGTGGTGTTAAAGATCGATCAGCACCAAAAGGAGAAATTAAGTCAGGATTCTCAGACGCAAGCGTGGTAACAATGCTCTCAACGCCACCACCCGCTATAACCGTTCCAATTAGGATAACAAGCGTGCCACCTAACATCACGATGCCCTGAACCGTATCAGTGATCGCAACCGCGCGAAATCCTCCGATAATAACATACACAAGAACAGACACCGCAAAAATAAACAGTGCTCCCGTATAAGGCAACCCTGTCAGCGATTCAATGAGTCTTGCACCCCCGACCCACTGGGCAGCCATCGCAGAAAATAAGAAAATAATGATACTAAGCGCAGATAAAATGACAACCGCTTTGCTTTGGTAACGTTCCTTTAAAAAATCGATCAACGTTACCGCCCGAATTTTCCGAGACATAATCGCAAATTTTTTCCCCAGAACAGATAATACAAAGTAACCAGTTGCAAGCTGTGACATCGATAAAAGCACCCAACCAAGCCCCATCGTGTAAGCTACACCAGGGCCTCCGATAAAACTACTGGCACTTCCATATGTAGCAATCATAGTCATCGCGAGTATAAGTCCACCAAGTTGCCGACTACCTAGAAAATACTCTTGCAAAAAGTTCGAAGTCGATTTCAAATGTGTTGAAGCATAAAAGCCAATAAGAAAAATAATAACAAGAAAAATAAGGAGAGGAATCACAACTTGCCAATTCATTCGTCCTCCTCCTCATCAAACGGAACTTCTTTAAACAAAAAGACAACCGCTAAAATTACGAGGACAATCACAATCCCAGTTCCAAGCAGACAGCTGTAGAAAAACCACGCTGGTAATCCCCATATATAGCTATACTCCTCTACTGGTTTTGAACCAAAACCGTAGGCAAATCCATACCAGAGTATAAAATTTATTAAAACAAGCCCAACGCCAATAAGCGCTTCACGATTGGCCACGAGGTATCGCGGATCATCTTTAGGCGTTTCTTCGTGTTGCTTCATGCTTTTCCTCCTTCAAAACAAACCTCGTTCTATTATAACCAGAAGGTCTTCTTCAACCATAATGAAATGTTTATCACAGCGGACTCCTTAATGAGTATAGCAGTGAAACATTATAAGGATAAAAGAAATAATAACATGCTGCCATGTTTTTCTTTATATATCTCAGTAAACTAGCTTAAATAAGTACAGGCAAGCTTAGCCTACGTTAAAAGAGTGAAGCGCCCTATTCATAGGACGCTTCACTCTTTTATTTTGATATTAAACAAACGTTTATTTAACACCCATTACGCCTTCCGATAAGCCCTTCTCTCCGCATAGGACACACATTTAAAACAAACCGGCTTCCGATTTCCCTCATCATCTAAATAATATTGAGGACGTGTAGGTTTCCTATGACAAATCATACATTTCTCTAATCCAATTAACCTTCGAAAAAACCCCTTCATATTTGTCACACTCCTAATCTTTAGTAAACTAATATACAGTACGAACCAAAATCACAACTGTTCCTTCAATCAAACTTTATCAGAAGGAAGTTGAGAATACATGATATGACAAATATCGGGGAGTGCCTGTCACCACCCACACAACCCAAACGAACAAAGGATGAGCATGCATGAAAGTAATCCTCGCTACCCCTTTCTTTCACCAGCTTCGTGGAAATACGATCACCGTTCAGCGTATCGCTGATGGATTGAATCATTCTGGTGTCGAAACGGAAGTGATCTCCATAACAGAGCAAGACGATCAGCATCATTCCCTTAAAGATGCTGATTTGATTCACGGCTTTAATGCTTATCGTTTTTATCAATTTATAAAAGCAATAAGCCTTCCAATCACAAATTATACCGTTACACTAACGGGAACGGATTTGAACCATGATCTAAAGAACCCAACTAGAAAAAACGATGTTATTGCCTGTTTAACAAATGCATTAGCAGTCCATGTTTTTGATGAAAAGGCTAGGCGCATTGTTCTCGATATTTTACCGAAGTTAGAAAATAAGCTTTATGTGATTGCTCAAGGAACGGTTACCTCAAGAAAAAGAAACGTACCAGAGAACACCACACCGGACACGTTCCATTTTCTTCTTCCCGCAGGTATACGAAAAGTAAAAAACATTCCGTTCGCAATTAACAGTCTACTGGAATTACGCAAAACTCACCCAAACATTAACTTAACAATTGTCGGCCCAATAATAGAGCCTAATGAGGGAGAGGTCGTTCAGCAGTTAGTTTTAGAAAACAGTGACTGGGTGACTTATAAAGGAGTAATTCCTCATAAAGAGATGGAAGCATTATACAGAAATGCAGATGGTGTGATTAATACATCTCATAGCGAAGGACAATCCTCTGCTATCCTCGAGGCGATGAGTTTCGGTTTACCTGTACTCGTCTCAAAAAACAAAGGAAACATGAGCCTCGTTTCGAACGAAGAGACTGGTTTCGTTTATGATGGCATCAATCAATTCTTAACATATGCTATTCGTTTAATCGAGAAAGCGTCTCTCCGAGAAGTACTAGGTGAAAATGCAGCTACGTATGTTGAAGAGCACCATTCTGCGACACAAGAAATCTCAGCAATGGTTAACATGTACGAAAAAAGTCTGGCAGAGCTAAAGAAAGGAGAAAACGATGATGATTAAAAGTCCATGAGTCGTTGACAGCTCAAGGGTCGTGTACGACTCTATTGATCAAAACGTCATTACATCAGGAGAAAAAGGAGCAAATAAGACAGTCATCTTAACCTTTGATGATGGTCCAGGACGTGTGCTTCCTAAACTTCTCGATATTTTAAAAAAGGAAGAGGTACAAGGCATGTTTTTCTGGCAGTCACGCCTCCTCTATAAAGAAAGACCTTGGAAAAGAGTACTAGATGAAGGTCACCTAATTGGCACCCACTCTTGCAAACATCCTAATTTAACAAAACTTAGTTATGCCGAGCAGTTTGAGGAGCTTGAATACAGCAAGCTAAAAATCCACGAAATCACCGGCTCACCTGTGACTTATTTTAGGCCGCCGTTTGGTCAATATAACCTTGATACAATTAAAGCAGCTAAGGATCTTGGCTTAACAACGGTGATGTGGCGAATTAGCTCAATGGATTGGGAACTTGCACGCCATCCGGAAGAAATCTTACAAAATGTGATTCAGAACCTTGAAAATGGTGCCATTATTCTCCTTCATGAACTACAACAAACTATCCAGGTGCTCCCAGATCTAATCAAAAAAATCCGCGCCGAGGGCTATGAATTTTCCTTACTACCACCGTTGAAAAAATAAAAAAGAGGAGGTGGCTCATAAATGGCTACCTCCTTCCCTTTTTAGATCACGCAACGACTCATTTACCCTTCAACCTCTACTTCATTTACGCCTTCCACTTTTCGAAGAAGCTGATAAATATCCGTCGTATGATTTTTTTCAAACGTCATAAGTTTCAACTCAACTTGCGGGTTTCTATCTTTTGTATCTCGCACACGAACGTGTCGAATCTCAAAATCATTTGCCACAATGGCTTTCATAAAATGAGTCACATCTACACTTTTCTTTAACGTGATTTTGGCACGCATTTCCCGCTGTCTAAGTGCCTTTGGTCCAATCCGTTTGATGATCCATGGAAGAATATTCACACTGAACAGAATCAATCCAGCACCAACAAAAGCTTCATAATAAAAACCGGCACCCGCTGCTATTCCTAATCCAGATGCTCCCCAAATAATCGCTGCAGTTGTTAAGCCAGAAATCGCATCATTATTACGCCGCAAGATTACACCAGCACCGATAAAACCAATCCCAGAAACAATTTGAGCGGCCAATCGCATTGGATCCGTTCGAATATTCGGGGAAAGCTCCGCGAACGTTTCCGCTGATTCAATCGACACGATCGTTAACAAACAGCTGCTTACTGCAATGACAATACAAGTCTTTAAACCGAGTGGCTTATGCTTTAACTCGCGTTCAATTCCAATCAGTAATCCAAGCAAAGCTGAAATACTTAGTTTAATAAGCACAACTACCATCGTTCGTCATCTCCAACGTCGTAAAATAGAAGTAGCGCACCTCTGTATTACTCTATTCAGGAGAAGGAAACATTAGAATACGACGAATGGCCACTCCGAAGCACTTAGTTTAGAGTTCGACAAAATGTGAGCTAAATCGGGCGGTGACAGGCACCTTCGTGCCCCGCTACGCGCTACCCCTCAACCTCCACAAACGTTGCGCCGTCAATGTCTCTTAACTGCTGATAAATACTAGTCGTATGATTCGCTTCAAAGGTAAGCAGACGCAAATCTATTTGATGGTTTTTTTCCTTCGTATCGCGAACGCGAACGTGCTTGATTTCAAAATCGGCCGCCTGGATTGTTTTCATAAATGCGGTAATGTTCGTTCCTTTTCGAAGCGTAATTTTTGCTCTCATCTCACGCTGTCTTAGCTGGCTAGGGCCAATTTTTTTGATAATCCAGGGAAGGATATTTACGCTAAACAGGATCAAGCTCGCCCCTACAAACGCTTCAAAATAAAATCCCGCTCCTGCTGCGATACCTAGTCCAGAAGCTCCCCATATAATCGCCGCAGTTGTTAATCCTGAGATGGCATCGTTATTTCGTCTTAAAATAACGCCCGCCCCTATAAAACCGATTCCAGAAACAACTTGAGCAGCAAGTCGCATTGGATCTGTTCGGATGTTGTCAGATATCTGAGAGTACGTTTCAGCGGATTCAATGGAAACAATCGTTAATAAACAGCTGCTCACTGCAATGACCATACACGTTTTTAAACCTAGAGGCTTATGCTTTAACTCGCGTTCAATTCCAATCATGAGTCCTAGACAAGCTGATATACAAAGTTTAACGACGATAACTACCACGCGACACACCTGCCTTCAATAGATATTTCTATTATTTTACCAATAAAAGGAGCAAAGGATCAAAAGGAATTAACACTCACCCACGAAATAAACCAAATGCGTGAATTACACCACAAAAAAAAGAGTCGCTAGAGGATCATCCCCCGCAACTCTCAAACGACTTTTATATCATCACTAATGTATATCTTTTTTCTTAAAGCGACCGCCTCTTACTTCTGCAATATCGGCCATCGCAAGGAAAGCCGAATCATCATGGTCAGCGACAATGTCTTTTAATTTCGCTTCTTCTAGTCGAGTGATCACACAGAAAATCACTTTCTTATCATCACCAGAAAAAGCACCCTCGCCGTGCAAATAGGTTACCCCTCTGCCTAAGCGGCTTAAAATAGCATCGCCGAGTTCTTTATGGTTATCACTAATAATCCAAACGGACTTTGATTCATCAAGACCTTTGATCGTAATATCGATCATTTTATAAGCAACATAGTAGGCGAGCAATGAATACATCGCGCGATCAAAGCTGAATACGAATCCTGCGCTACCAAGAATGAACAGGTTCGCGAACATGATAATTTCTCCAACAGAGAACGGAAGCTTTTTACTCGCAAGAATCGCAAGAATTTCTGTTCCATCAAGTGATCCACCAAAACGAATGACCATTCCGACCCCAATTCCAAGGACCACTCCGCCAAACAATGTGGCTAAGAGAATGTCATCAGTAAAAGCCGGGACAGGATGCAATAGCGCAGTCGATATGGATAAAATCACGATACCGTACAGCGTTGAGAAAGCGAACGTCTTGCCAATTTGTTTGTAGCCAATATAAATAAACGGAAGGTTAAGAACGAATAAGAAAATTCCTAAGCTAATGCCACTTAAATGGGAGAGCATAATGGAAATACCAACAATCCCTCCGTCAATAACCTGATTGGGTACTAGAAAAACTTCTAGACCAACAGCCATAATAACGGCACCTAATGTAATCATAAACGTTCTTCTCGCTTTTTCTTGAAGCGGTGTTTTTTTATGAATTTTCGTTTCATTAATTAACTCTTCTAACGGTTTACTTTCACTCAAAATATTGCCTCCTCTTTATCTATCAAAACATTGTACTTATTTAAAATAAGATAACACTAACTGCAGTACACGATGACTAGACAGTTCCCTGAGAGCTTAATCCTCCCCATAATTGGGAGGGTTAAAAGAACAGCCCATCCGAAACGTTCAAGCTTGCTTTGCCATCATTATTTCGCTCAACTATGGGCATTCACCATTTTAAAATTTTCAAGAAAATGACATAGTAGTTCGGCATCATTGCTATTAGTGAATGATTGTTTATAGAAGGTTGATGAGGTAATTAGAGTGAACAGCATATACATTCAGGAAGCCTCTCGCATCAGGAAAAGCTTCTATTTGCATCATGTTTTTTTGAGGATATGTAAGATGATCCTGAAAGTTCTGCTCACTCGTAAACGGAACAAAAGGGCCAATGAGCTTTTGTTTCTGAAGTGAAACTGACGTCGGGGGAGGAATCAACTTTGCATCTGGGAGATAAGCAAATTCACTGATCGTCGGTTTATCGGCAGAATGATAATCATATTGATTTAATTGCTGTGCTGGATATATAAACACGAGAAAACCAAATAACATCAGCAGTAGCACCTGTCTCATCTCAAACCCTCCTCTCCCTGTCATACTTATCCACATCTTATTAATTTTATCACTGCTTGAAATTAATTGTCCACAAGTAGGCAACGCACGGGAGAAGTGATCGACAAAACTTGAGTTTTTTCGGGCGGTGACAGGCACCATTATTTCCCACCTCTTCCTAAAGAGCAAGACTATTACACTACTGTTTTTCCAACCAAGGAAAATAAAACCATTTTTACAGGCTCTTTCACATGTTGACCCTCCCCAAATAAGAGGAATACGATTGGAAAGTACTTTAGAAATTCAAGCAATCTATTAAGAAAGAAGGAATTGTTATGTGTGGCATTACAGGTTGGATTAATTGGTCTGGTGACCTCTCAACGGAGCAAGATACGCTAAAGAAAATGGCAGATTCTATTGCTCACCGTGGACCTGATGAAGAAGGATTCTGGCTATCAGAACAGGCGGCACTCGCTCATCGTCGTTTGATCGTTATTGATCCTCGCGGCGGTAAACAGCCGATGACGTCATCAGATCAACAACTTGTTCTTACGTATAACGGGGAACTCTACAATTATCGAGAATTAACACAGGAACTACAGCAGAAAGGACATACGTTCACTTCTAACTCAGATACAGAAGTTGTCCTACACGCTTACATGGAATGGAAAGAAGAATGCGTGAAACATTTTAACGGCATCTTCTCATTTGCGATCTGGGATAAAAAAGAACAACAGCTTTTCCTTGGCCGTGACCACCTCGGTGTCAAGCCGCTTTTCTATTCAAAACAGGGCGATTCACTCTTCTATGGCTCTGAAATGAAAGCGATTCTCGCGCACCCATCCGTGCAACCACAAGTCGACCGTAAAGGCCTTGCTGAAGTTTTCGGAATGGGACCTATGCGAACACCTGGACAGGCTATTTTCAAAGGGATTGATGAAGTTCGTCCTGGGCATTACGTGATCGCAACAGCCGATTCCATCGAAGAGCACCGCTATTGGAAGTTAGAATCAAAGCCTCATACAGATGATGTTGATAAAACTACTGAAACAATTCGTGAGCTTTTAACAGATACTGTTCAACGTCAGCTCATCTCTGATATGCCTGTTGTTTCGATGCTTTCAGGAGGACTTGATTCTAGTGGCCTAACAAGTCTTGCCGCTCAAGAATTCAAACAATCAGACAAAAAGCTAGGAACTTACTCGATCGATTTCGACCAAAACGAAGATCACTTCCAAAAGGATTTCCTCAGACATGATATGGACGAGCCGTGGGTCAAACGAGTGTCTGACCATGTTGGAACAGACCATCATTCTGTCACGTTCGGAGCGGACCAGCTGCTTTCAAATCTCCTTGAACCAATGAGAGGACGAGATCTGCCCGGCGTCGGTGAAATCGAAACATCGCTCTATCTTCTTTTCACAGAAATGAAAAAGGATGCTACCGTGGCGCTTTCTGGTGAGTCTGCCGATGAGGTATTCTCAGGTTATCCATGGTTCCATCAGGAAAAATATCTGGATGCTGAAGTATATCCATGGCTCGTGAACCTAAAAGGCATTTCTTCCGTGCTTTCTGAAGAAACGAAAAAACAAATTCAACCTGAGCAATACCAGAAAGAGCGTTTTGCAGAAGCTTATGAAGAAATTCCATTTCTTGAAGGCGAAAGTGAGTTTGAAGCGAAACAGCGTCAAATGTCTTACTTTTTCATCACACGATTCCTACCGTTTATGCTTGATCGCAAAGACCGTGCAAGTATGAAAACAGGCTTTGAAGTACGCGTACCTTTCTGTGATTATCGGATCGTTGAATACCTGTGGAACGTTCCAATTGATTACAAAAACGTCGATGACATTGAGAAAGGAATTCTACGTCGCGCTCTAAAAGGAACGCTTCCAGATGATGTCCTTTATCGTAAGAAAAGTGCGTATCCAAGTGATAAAGACCCAGTTTATCTTGAGGGCGTACAAAATTGGATGATCGACATTCTCGACAATCCAGATTCCCCTATTCTTTCATTAATTGATACGAAAAAAGTTCGTGCGATTGCTTCGAATGAGGCAGAAGGATTGAATACCGATCAAGTGAAAGGTCTCCTCGACTACTTGATTCAAATCAACGCATGGCTTGATGAATACGATATTGAGCTTGTCAGCTAACCAAATATCACCGGAGAACGACTAGGTCGTTCTCCTTATTTTTTTAATTCAACTGTAATCGTTAGAATGCTTCGTCTATTTTTCATAAATCTTTACATTCCTTCTTAAATGCAACCAAATTAACGGTTTAAAGGCATTATTGAATCAAAAAACCTCCAATTATCGACAATGAATCCGTGATACCTCCTTCTGTTTTTTTACATATTTGCAAAGATTTCAAAAAGGTGCACTTTTTCATTAACGCTTTAAATTGACAAATAATTTGCTAAAATGGGGAAGTTATAAAAAATTGGAGGTTTGATTATGGACACCACCATAGACGAGAAGCCAACGAAAAAAGGGAAGCTAAAACACCCTCCTGGCTTGTATCTTTTGTTTATCACAGAAATGTGGGAACGCTATAGCTTTTATGGTATGCGTTCAATTCTCATTCTTTATTTAACCGCTGAGTTAATTAGCGGAGGACTGGGGATGGATCAAGATAAAGCACTACTGCTTTACGGTATGTACACTGGTCTTGTTTACTTCACACCATTAATTGGTGGTTATTTAACCGATAAATTCATCGGATTAAGAACGGCCATTACCATTGGTGGTATTACAATGGCCATCGGTGATTTTACACTGTTTGCTGTCCAAGAACAATGGGGCCTTTATACCGGGTTATTGTTACTGATTATCGGTAATGGTTTTTTCAAACCTAATATTTCCACTCTTGTTGGAGAGCTATACAGTAAGAACGATAAGCGAAAAGATTCAGCGTTCACCATTTTCTATATGGGAATTAACCTTGGTGGCTTGATTTCACCATTAATTGCCGGTCTTTTATACGCTAATGTTTTCTATACAAATACAGGCGGCGTTGAAACATTTGGATTTAAATATGCATTTCTAGCATCATCAATTGGGATGATTATCGGACAAATTACTTTTAATCTACTTTCTAAAAAATATCTTGGTAATATTGGAAGAACACCATCCAGTAACCGTGTAACACCAACGATTGAAGGAAAAGCTAAGCCGCTTACAAAAATCGAAAAGCAGCGTACTTCAGTCATTCTAATCCTAGCCATTTTCACCGTTACATTCTGGGCAGGATTCGAACAAGCAGGTGCTTCCTTTACGCTTTATACAAGGGATTTCATAGATAGAACGGTCTTTGGCTACGAAGTACCAGTATCCTTCTTCCAATCACTGAACCCCATGTTTGTATTATTGCTAGCACCAATCATTTCAGCCATTTGGCTAAAACTAGCAAAATCAAAACGCGGTGATTTTGCCATTCCTACAAAAATGGCATTCGGTTTAATCCTACTTGGTGTCGGATTCATGGTAATGGTTCCGGCGGTTATGATGACCGGTAGTGATGAAGGAAACATTGCAGTGAAAGCTAGCATGCTATTTATGGTTGTGACGTACTTCTTCCATACACTTGGCGAACTATCGCTTTCACCAATCGGACTTTCTCTAGTTAGTAAAATGTCTCCAGTGAAAATCGCTTCACTATTGATGGGTGTTTGGTTCCTAAGTAACGCTGCTGCTAACTACCTTGCAGGTTACATCGCTTCACTCACAACATCAGCGGGCTATCTTGAAATCTTCATTTATTTAGGTGTCGCTGCTCTAAGTTTAGGTGTGATCCTGCTCTTGCTTTCTAAGAAGCTACAAAAACTCATGCATCTTGAAGAATTTAATGAGGATCATGTTGCTAAGCAGATGAACTAAACCAATAAAATAGGCTAGTCAAAAAAGGGTTTGCTCTCCAAATGGAGAGCAAACCCTTTTTCATTTATCGTTCACAGTTATTACTATCAATAAGTGATGTATTTATTTCCTGACCTCACTCTACCTCTCAAGCTCAATATTATAGTGATATTGATCGCTCCGGTACTTCGTTCTCGTATATTCGATCGGATGATCATTTATACCAAGACTTAGACGCGTCATTTCCAGGAGCGCTTCACCAGGGCGAATACCAAGTGCGTCTGCTTCGTTGATCGTGGCGTTAATGGCCGTGATTCGCTCACTCGCTTTTTTGAGATAATAGTGATGTTGTTCAAGTACTTCATAATACATCGCCTGATTAAGATCAAATTTAATTAAAATCTCGCCAATTTCCTTTGGCCAGCACGTTCGTTCAAGAGCTATCGGCACCTCGTCCGCAAAACGAATACGTTCCACAAGAAGGATTGGCTCACCTTCCGTTACCTTCAGCATATCGTTCTCATGGTAAAGGTCATCACGAAATTCTGCTCTCAGCACCTTTGAATGGGGAGTTTGTCCACGTTCCAACACTTCTTCAGCGAAGCCCCTAAGCTTCCCAAGATTTCCGATCAAATTCTGTGGTTTGACTACTGTTCCGCGCCCCTGCTTTTTCTCTAACAAGCCATTCTGCACAAGAATCGAAATCGCCTGCCTGATTGTCGTTCGACTTACATCAAATTCTTTGATGAGATCCTGTTCAGTAGGAATCAACGTATTCGGCTTCCAGGCACCGGTTTGAATTCGTTTGATCAGAACATCTTTTATTTGAAGGTATAGTGCTTCACCTTTATTATGATTGAGTTTATCTGATGACATATAAGCCTCTCCTCTTGAGCCGCCAACTGTTTGGCTCGGTTCATACATTCATTATAGCTAAAAAGGAGCTCGCTTTAAAAGAGTAGTACCATTCTTGAGGCTAGGATCCCTTTCTGATATACCACCCGTTCGACAAAGAAGGACAAACATCGGGCGGTGCCTGTCACCGCCTAACCTCTTCCACATTAAGTAGACGATTAACACGCACTAATCTAATACCGAGTTTGGTTGTCAGAGCTGAGATCTTGAGTGCAATTCGTTCTGAATCCACACAGATTTCAGCTGGCAAGAAACCGAGTTTATTAAGCATTTCTACTAGTGCAGCCTGTAGCTGTTTTCCATAATCTACTCTCTCAAACACCTGATAATAAACGATCATAGCCCCTTCATCTTCAACCCCAAGAACAACATTCGGAAAAAACGGACGTTCTCCATCTCTTTCCTGAATCGCTTCTTCTTCAAAGTATGATGCAAACTCAAGACGCATTTTCACCTGTCTATATTTCTGAATCCGCCTCATTTCAATCTCGGAAATCAGCACCGCCTCTTCCTCTTCAGGGTGTATAACAGCATTCATCACGCCATTTACCCACTGACCTGATTCCAGCAACCGTGCACGCCACCGCCCATCATAACCTTCTAACAAGTAGGCGTCATTCTTCTCCGTCTCTTCTACCACGTGAATCGCCTGCTTTAAGATCTCACAAAACGTCCGTACTTCCTTTCGAGAGAAATGCCACGGATAATATCCGGATGACATACTTCTAAAAACCGGCCATTCCTGCCGACCACGAAAACGAAGCCCCAGCTTTTTAATCCACCGAAGATCCTCTGTCTTTAACTCATCGCGAGCCTGAAACGCCAGCAATAAGCTACGCTCATATTCAATTACAGTCTGAATATCATCACGGCCATCCCTTACCGCCATTTTATAAGCAAGACCGTCATTACCAAGGTGGACGCCAAGCCCAAAGTGCTGCCCATTCATCCCGAGCACCGAACAATAAGCAACTTCATCCGTTCCCGGTATTTCTACAATGAACATCTCGTTGCTATGAATCCACTTCCAAGGTTGAAGCTTTCTATAGGCCATCGTAAGTTCAAAAAGCTCTTTCCACAGATCATGCTCACCTACCTCACTCTCTCTAAAAACAGCAAGTTGCTCATTAATACGCTTCATCTCACCTGCAGAAGGCATTTTTCCTTGCTCATACTGATGTCGCTTCCCTTCTTCAGGTGCGCCTTTATAGACCATTAAACATGTTGGAAAAGTTGCATCCTTCCGACCGCTAAACGCTTTTTCCAGAAAAATCTCATGCCGCCAGTTCTCCTCCGAACCATAAACGTATGTTAATGAAACCTGCTCCTCATTTAAAACATCCGAAATCCGAACTTTACGTTCATCACGCATTTCCATTCCAGCGTTTTGAGAATCTACTTGTGTGGGACCAATGAATAATTCACTTTCTTCATCACCTAATGTAAATAAATCGCGATGATCTATAATAAAATAATGATGATGTGCGTTCGACCAATTAAAAGCAATTTGTATGTATTCATGTAGCTCACTAAGAAAGATCGAATCATCTACCTCAAGTCGTCTCCAAATCTTTGATTTCATCTCAACTAGGCTTACTTTTATTTGGAAAATCACCATCTCTCATCCTTTCCTTACACTCTTGTAAAATGACTTTTTTCACAGTATAGCATGTCCCTCCGAAACACAGACTCGCCATTTTATGTGATAAATGACCTATCCCAGCAATATACATAGGATAGTAGCTTACTAAGACATGTTCGGAGGAATGTGTGTTGAAAAAAGGCCTAATCCTTACCCTCTCCATTGGAGGCGTAATCGCAACCATCCTTGTCAGCGTTTTAATCGGAGTGTTAATTGGGAACGCGGATCTTGAAGAAAACTACACCGAGGATTTGAAGAAAATCAAAGCAGAGATTACTGAATCTGAAAAGGCAGCGAAAGAAGAAGGTGAGAAGCTTCTATCGATTCAAAATGAAATGAGCAGTGCAGAAGAGCAGCTTGCGACTGAAACTCAGAATCTAGAAGAAGCTAAAGTAAAAGCTGAGGAAGTAAAAAAGTTACTCGATGAGAAGGAAAATGTCTCTGCAGATATTGAAAAGCTAAAAAAAGAAAAAGAAAGCACGAAAAAAGAAATGAGCAAGCTTGAAGATGACATTAAAGCGAAAAAGGATAAAGTGAGCACACTAGATGACACAATCAAAGCAAAGAAAAAGGAGATTGATCAACTCGAAGAAACCATCGTAAAGAAAAACGAAGAACCTATTAAACTCAGCGCCGGCCAATATATTGTTGGCAGCGATATCCCAGAAGGTCGGTATCAAGTAACGAACGTTGGAGAAGGCACAAACTTCTTCGTTTATAACCCAAGTGGATTACCAACAGTAAACACCATACTAGGAGATAGCATTGTTGGAACGGGGGATTTCGTCTTCTTCACCAGTGATGGGGATATGATCGAAACGCTAGGGCCGGTGAAATTAATTCCAGTCGAATAAACAACACACCTAAAGCCCACGCTCACATGAGCGCGGGCTTTAGTTTCGACAATATGTGTGCTAATTCGGGCGGTGACAGGCACTCGCGACTACTCGCGACTTGCGAACTCACGCAAACTCACTTCGGCAGCCGCACCGTACTAAAGTTCACTAACTTCCTCACTCCCGGCCATACCGATACCCTCGTCAATACATCTCTAACAAAAATCCCCCACCAAGAAGAAGGCAAGAAGAAGCTCGCAAACCTTCTAGCCGACTTCTGAAGCTTATCGATATCTGGATGGAGAGACCGTTCATAATCCGTAAGCGCAGCTTCCAAATCATTTGGATGTTGATCAAGCGATTTTGCAAGCGTATATGCTCCCGCCATCGCCATGGAAGCACCCTGCCCGGCTAGTAACGAAATGCACTGACAGGAATCACCCACAAAAGTAATCCTGCCGTTTCGCCACTGGGATAATCCTACTTGCGACACCTCATCGAAGTAAAAATCCTTCGCCTCTTTGCCTGCTTCGAGCAAATCTGGAACAATCCAATTCATATGACCACAATATTCATTCAGTTGCTCCAGTGCTTTTTCCTTTTGCACATGCCCCTGTTGTTCTGGATAGCGATATAAGAAAAACGTCGCCACTTTATTGCCTCGAATCGGATACACAGAAACCTGGCGATTCGGTTCCGAATACGTATAAAAATTCTTATCAATTTTTTCAAGAAAAGCAGGGTCTTCAACAATATAAGCCGCTGTATAATAACCCATGTAGCGAATTGGCTCCTTCTCTTCCTTAAACGAAAGAGAGCGCACTTTCGATCGCATACCGTCCGCACCTACAACTAAATCACATGTAAGTTTCGTACCATCTGAGAGACTCACATGCGCCTTTTCCGCATCCTGTTCAATTCGCTCTGGAGATACCCCAAACCGAAACGTAACCTGTTCTCGAACCTTCTCATAAAGCACTGTCTCAAGATCTCCGCGCATAAAATTGAAGTGCTTTTGATTTAATAACTCACGCAGAGACTGATAGGAAACCCTGTATTTCTCCGAGCCATTTCCCTTCAAAAAAGAAAGAGAATCGATCGGATAATGAATACGACTTAAATCATCGAGCATGCCCAGCTTTTCAGCCACGTCATAACCTGCTCCAAAGAAATCAATCATATAGCCTTCCGTTCGTATCGAAGGAGATTTCTCAACAATCGTGACTTGATCTCCTCTTTCACTCAAACAATAAGCAAGGGTTAATCCTGCAATACCGCCACCCACAATACATACGTCCATCACGATTCACCTCACTTTAAAATAAATGTAAGCTTACGACCCGTTTGCTCTAACACTTCTTCAAGACTGCGCTCCTCCTGGTAAAGGTAAATAAGCGTTTCAAACATCACTGAGCTATAAATAAGCTCAGCGGCAATTTCTACTTCGAAATGATCCCGAAGCTTACCTAGTCGCCTTATTTCCTTAAGAAGTTCAACCAGCTCTTCAATAAACATAAAATCGAGCTGCATCAAGCTTTGCAGGAATTCTGGTTTACTTTGATAAGCATTCAATGACGCCACAATCAATTCTCGAAAAAGCTTCTTCTCTAGCAAACTGAAGCCTTCCAAACGCTTCGTTAAATAATTTCGAACGGTAGCTTCAGCTGTCTCCTGAACTTCAAAACTTAGATCCATCCTCTCTTCCATACCTGTAAATTCCGCTCGCATCACTTCAACGAGAAGCTCTGCTTTAGAAGGAAAGTAATTAAATAACGTTCCTGAACCGATCCCGGCCCTCCTTGCTACAAGCTCTGTTGATGTCGCTTCATATCCTTTTTCAAGAAAAAGACCTTTCGCTACCTCCATGATCGTCTTTCTCGTTGCCTGCTTCTTTTGTTCACGTAGTCCGCTCATCATAACCTCCTAACAGCTCAGTTAATTTATGACTGCGCTCATTTATGAGTATACTCATATTTTAAACCTACTCGTATGAAACTGCAACCTTGCGTGGCAAGACTTCCTTATTCTTATATCCAAATCCAAAAATGCGGAAGAACAATTCCTTTTTAGAAGGAATTGTTTTTCCGCAAAACTCGACTTTATTCGCGCTAATTCGGGCGGTGACAGGCACTCGCTAACTCGCGATCCAGCGAACCCGCTCCTACCCCAGAAACACTGCCCCATACGCCAGTGCCCCGACAATCACAAACGCTGGATGCACTTTCATCTTCTCCATCAGTACAAAACTAGCCACAATCAGAAAGATCGTTTGAACCAGCCCCGCACCTTCATATGAACTAGCAAAGAACTGAAACGCCATCACGCCAAGCAAGATCGCAATCGTCGGGCGAATGAGGGCCGTCATTTTCTTCACTTTTGGTGAGTTCTTAAACCGATTTAATAAACTCAGTAGGACAATCATCAGAACGAGCGAAGGTGCCACTGTCGCAAACACACCAACAAATGCGCCAAGAACCCCTCCCTGCTGAAACCCTATGTAACCTGCCATTTTCGTCGCAATTGGTCCAGGTAGCGCATTGGCCATCGCTAGCATTTCACTAAATTCATTCACACTCATCCAGCCGAACCGACCAACAACTTCATTTTCTACAAGCGGGATAGACGCAGGTCCGCCTCCGTAACCAACAATTCCAGGTATGAAAAACGCCACAAAGATATCCCAGTAAATCATGAGGACGGCCCCTTTCTCACCTGATCATCATCGGACTTCCCAGCATTACGAGTCGGCTTAAGCAACGCATAAAGCAGCAAACATCCTATTACAATCCCCGGATGTATCCCCGCAATTTCAATAAATAAAAAGGAAGCAACCGTCAACGCAATTGTTAAAACCCACCCTAAGTTGCCCTGTGCTTTTCTGAAAAAATCATACGTTAACACGGCTAGCATAACACCAACCACTGGAACAACGGCCTGCGTCATCCCCTGTACCCATGCTTTTTCTCGAAACGTGGATAGAAACGTTAGTAAGAAAATCATAATTGCGATCGTCGGCACAATCGTTGCCAGCACAGCATTCAGCATCCCCGTAATTCCTGCCACTCGATGCCCAATATACCCCGCCATTTTTGTCGCAATTGGACCAGGGAGTGAATTTCCTAAAGCGAGAATGTCCGCAAATTCATCGTCATCCATCCATTTGTATTTCTCAACTACCTCTTTATGTACCAGTGGAATAGAAGAAGGTCCTCCTCCGTACCCAAGCATTCCCACTCTAAAAAAAGCGAGAAAAAGATGCCACTGTTGCATGACTCACCACCTTCCGAAACCTCACGCCCCTTTTAATAAGCGGCGATCGTTCCGTCTGTTCTTGATTCTGTGCCTCCAAATAAAGTACCTGACTGCTGATCACGCCAGATAATTTGTCCGCGGCCGAACGCACCCTTTTCCAACTGAACTTCGATTTGATGACCTTTTCGGCTAAGCGCCTCGGCAAGATGAGGAGGGAAAGTCGACTCAACCCACACGCGCTTCCCGTCAACCCACTGCCACCTCGGCGCATCAAGGGCAGACTGCGGATTTAAATGAAAATCAATCAGATTCGTAATCACTTGTAAATGACCCTGCGGCTGCATAAAGCCTCCCATCACACCAAAGGGTCCAACCGCATTACCATCTTTACTGAGAAATCCAGGAATGATCGTGTGATACGTCCGCTTTCCACCTTTTAGCGCATTGTCATGCTCAGGATCCATCGAAAAATTATGCCCGCGATTTTGGAGTGCAATCCCGGTGCCTGGCACCACAAGTCCTGAACCAAAGCCCATATAATTACTCTGAATAAACGAGACCATGTTTCCTTCATCATCAGCCGTCGCTAAATAGACAGTACCACCTTTTGGAGGATGGCCAGGAGATGGCAAAAGCGCTTCATTACCAATTAACTGACGGCGACTTTCACCGTAAGCAGGCGAGAGCAAATCCTGAACCGCGACTGACATCTCCTGCTCGTCAGTAATGTACTTCTGTCCATCCGCAAAAGCAAGCTTCATCGCTTCAATTTGCTTATGATAGGTATCGACGGAATCTTTATGATCAAAATCAAACCCTTTTACGATATTCAGCGCAGATAACGCAATCAGTCCTTGCCCATTCGGCGGGATCTCCCAAACGTCATATCCGCGATACTGAACCGAAATCGGATCGACCCACTCAGGTGCAAACCCCGAAAGATCTTCCTTCGTCAAATACCCATTATACGCTTTCGAAAAAGCATCAATCTTATCTGCAATTTCTCCCTTATAAAAAGAAGCGGCATCGGTTTCTGCGATTTGCCTTAACGTCTCCGCGTGACCCATCGACTTCCAAACCTCGCCTACTTCAGGCGGACGACCGTCCGGTGCAAACGTTTCAAACCAGTGCTGAAACTCTTCTTTCTTTAACTCTTTTTCAAAATGCGCATAAGCATTCTTCCAAAACTTACTTAAAATCGGAGAAACCGGAAAACCTTCCTCAGCATAGTGAATCGCCGGCGCAAGCGCCTCTTTTAAGGAAAGTTTCCCAAATCGTTTCGACAAAGCAGCCCACGATGCCGGAACGCCTGGCACAGTAACAGGAATCCAACCGTATTTCGGAATTTCATTATACCCACGTTCTTTGACTGAATCAATGGAGATCGATTGTGGCGAAGGTCCACTTCCATTCAAACCGTGCAATTCACCCTTCGTCCAAACAAGAGCAAACGCATCTCCGCCGATCCCGTTCGACGTCGGCTCCACTACCGTCAATACTGCCGCAGTCGCAATCGCCGCATCAATCGCATTCCCTCCCTTTTTCAACAGATCTAGTCCTGCCTGTGCCGCTAGCGGCTGGGAGGTGGCCACCATTCCTTTGTTCGCTACTGTTGTCATGCGCTGAGAAGCATAGGGATAATGTAAGTAGTCAGTTGTCATTGTTATAAAAGCTCCTTTCGATTTATGTAGAGATGAATAAGCTAAGCACTATTTCCGAATCTCAAAAAATCCATAAAAAAAGAAACCTCTTCATACCTCAGAGATTTTCCCATTATATAGGAAGCTCCCTTGGATGAAAAGGTTTTCTTTAGAATATTTTTATTTTTCGGTCATTTATCAAATTCTTCTCCACAAACGAGACAGCTCACCCAAACGCACTCCCAGGATGATACTCTCCTAGATCCAACTCATTCCTCTCCCCAAGCACCAACCGCGCAAGCTCAGCGCCAAGAAACGGTCCACTCGTTAATCCCGAAGCTCCAAGACCATTCGCCACCAGCAGTCCTCTCACGCTAGGAACCGCTCCTGCAATCGGAACATTCCCTGGCGTAAACGGCCTGAAGCCTACCTTCGTCTCCACATACGTACTATCCGATAGACCCGGAGCCACTTTCAACGCACGATCAATAATATGCTGAACCCCCCCCATTGTAACGCGCAGATCAAAGCCAGCCTGGTCTTCCTGTGTGGACCCGACGACAATTCGCCCATTTTCAAATGGTAGGAAATACTGAATAAAAGGTGGCATGACGATTGGCCATTTTCCTGTATCCGTTTCAGGCAGATCGAGATGCACAATCTGGGCTTTTTGAGGTGAAACGAGGAACTTCATCCCAAGTGGCTGAAGCAGTTCACGCGCCCAAGCACCTCCAGTGACAATCACATTGTTCGCAAAATAGTTCTCGCCATTCACCTCGACTCCGTTGACCTTCGCATCAACCCATAAAAGTGAGGCATCCCCATGAATCACCTTCGCACCGTGATTTTTTGCTCCTCGAATGAGTGCATTTCGTAAAGCTCCGCCATTTACACGTGCTGCCCCACTCACATGAACAGCGGCGTAATGATCTGAAAGCGGAGGAAACAGCGCATTTGTTTCAGCAGCTGAAAGCCGTGACACCTCTCCCATTTCAGGCGTATCCTTCCGTCGCTCCATCGCAAGCGCAAGCTTTCTCTCAAGCTTCGCCTCACCTGAATAAATGTTAATCGCGCCAACGCGAGCGTAGCCCGTATCTATTTCGCCATCTTTTCTCAACTCTTCAATTAATTCCGGATAATAACGCGCCCCAGCTTCAACGAGACGATAGAAAGCCCCTCCACGTCGATTCGTTAGCCATGGACATACAATCCCAGCCGCCGCTTCTGTCGCCTGTCCTGCATCTTTCCGATCAACGAGCATCACATCCGCTCCCTGCTTAGCCAGATGATAAGCCGTTGACGCTCCTAAAATACCAGATCCAATTACAATCATTGATTTCATATCTTACACCTTTTCGTCGTTTGTCTGATTAGGTATTTTACAGGAATGTCGGAGGAGACTCAAACATGGCATAACTTGTGATCAAACAAACTTCATGACAAACTGAAGAAAAGGAAAGACTGTAGACGTATCCTGCTATTCTCACCTTTAATCAAACGTTTGTTTAAGAAGGAGGAGTCCCAAATGAATTTCAAAAAAATCATTGATCTCTCGATTCCAGTTCATAACGATACGCCTGTTTTCCCAGGTGATCCGAAACCGAACATCTATCCTGTAGCGGAGCATGACAAAGACGGATATCAGGTGACCCAAATGAATATCGGCACACATACCGGCACACACCTTGATGCCCCTTTCCACTTCCAGAAAGATGGCGATCCCATCGATCAATCAAGTTTAACGAAGGTGATGGGACCCGGCCACGTCATTGATGTAACAGGCAAAGAGCCAGGCGAACAAATCACATTAAACGATGTAGCACACCAAATCGATAGCATCGCTCCAGGAACGATCGCTCTTTTCCATACAGGTTGGTCTAAACATATAGGAACACAGACTTATTTTAACTACCCTTACCTATCTGTCGACATTATTAATACACTATTAGAAAAAGGCGTCACCACTTTCTTTGTTGATGCGCTTAATGTTGATCAACCAGGTGGTTCAACATTTCCAGTTCATGAAGCTATTACCTCCAACAACGGTATTATCGGAGAGAATTTATGTAACCTCGACCAGATCGATTTTGAAAATCCTCTCATCATTGCGCTGCCGTTAAAACTTGAAGGATTGGATGGATCACCTGTGAGGGCAGTTGCGGTGGAAGTGGAATAGAAATCTTCCTTTACTTCGATTTCAACATCCACTTATCAACATTTTAGGTACCAACACAAACCAACTCGGTCAATAAAGCATCTACTAGTAGTAATTCATTTTATAGGAGGTGCTTTATTGAATTTAGACGAGGTTAAAAAACCGTACGATCTTATCGTGAGTTTGGGTAGTTCATGCAGTCCTGCAGGTCATCTAAGAAGAAATCACTTAAGGAAATTTTCAATGCCTTTTGACTGGATAGTTACTCCGAAACTATCTGACATTAATCGAGTGATTCAAAATCAGTTTAAAGATTTCATGTTACTAGAAAATTTACAACGCATAGATGGACAAGCAAACTTCCTCGACGATAACGAAGTTGCTCAAAATTCAAAAGCTTATTTTGTTCAAGATACGCATAATAATATGCTGTCTGTTCATGATTTCCCCATTCTTCCTAATAAAGAATGGAGCGATACCTACCCGGCCTATCGACAGAAGCTAGAGCGACGGATTGAACGATTTCTTCTGCAATTACAACAGGCTTCCTCCATTCTATTTATCAGATGGTCTGGTAACTATGCAGAAGCGATCGAAATGCAACAAACGTTAAAGAAGTGCGTAAACGGATCAGTTCATATTCTCTTGCTCACCCCTGATCCAAACCTCGAAATCGTTCAGGATACACACCTTCCGATGGAGGATATTTGTATTCTGAAAGTGCCTAACCAACCAGATAACACGTTGATGTGGGACAAGATATTAGATGGCATCTTATTAAAGCCATAACTTATTCTCGCAATAGGTCGATCATACACAAACAGAGCCCTTCTCTCCCCGAGAGCGGGCTCTGTTTCATTCGACAAATAATTGCACAGTTCGGGCGGTGACAGGCACCTCTTAATTTAAATCGAACTCCTCAGCAATCTCCGCCATATGATAAGGCATCACTTCATCGTTCATAACGTTTTTAGCGTTCTTGAAGCGAGTGGGGTTTACTTTACGAACCTTCTCCGCACCCTTTCTATCGTTTAATTCTCGATTCGCTTCATAACCTACATACGAAGGATATCGTGGCACTTCGATATCATCTTCACTTCTCATAGTCGTTTTAGAAGCCTTCCCTCTCCATTGATCCGTTAAGTCAATTGCTGCATCCGCTCCTTTAAGAATGGCTTTTCTAGTTCCTCTTCTTGCTCTCGTAGAAAAAGTAAGCAATAGGAGAGCAGCAGTCACTAAACTCCAAAAACCGTTTCTTTTCTTCCACATCACTAAGAACCTCCCAACAAATGGTATACCTACCTAATTATTTTGCTACAAATACCATTACATTATTCCCCTATCTTCCGATCACATCCTAATCGTTTCTACCCCCAAATAAAAAGAGAGCCTCGATCAAACCGAGGCTCTCAAAATCATTCTATGAAATAAAATTCTTCCAAACATTAGATGGAGAATTCTCTCCATTAAGTATAAATATTTAAGTTCCCTGACGAACCTTCAATCTTACAAGATGCTTCTCCAACACTTTATTCACTTCCGGAGACTTCTCAAGCGCTACCGAATGACCCGCTCTACCTATAACCTCGCATCGTCCATTCTCAACTGCTTTCGCAATGTTCTCGGACAGTTTAATCGTATACGCATGATCTTGCTCGCCTGCAACAGCAAGAACCGGCACGGTTACGCCTTCCAGCTCCTCAAGCACACTCTTTCGATGAATAACCTGGTGAGCCGCATCCCCTATGGATGGCTCAAGTTTTTTCATATAATCTCTCCAGTAGGTACGCTCTCTTTCGAATTCCATCGACCCAAGCGATGCATCACCAAACATGATGTACATCAGCGTATCCACAACTTCCTCCGCCCCATTCTTCTGAAGCTGTGTAACAAGCGGCTGGAACTCCTCTTTCTTGTACTCTGCTTCACCAGAGCTTCCAAGAACAACGCACGAATGAAGAAGATCCGGCCTTCTAGCCGCAAGTCTTAGAGCTATGAAACCACCCATCGAATTACCGATAAAATGACACTTCTCAATCCCAAGACTTTCAATCAACGCAGCAGCATCATTTGTAAGCGTATCCATATCGAGGTTTGCTAAAGAAGACCTCCCGCTATTCCCTTGACCGCGGTGGTCATAGCAAATGACTCTATAGTCTTTTGAAAAATGCTCCACCTGATGTTGAAACATATCTGAGTTAAAAAATAACGAATGACTAAAAACCAAAACCGGTGCATCCTTTGGACCATAATCTTCATAATAGAGCGGTGTTTCGTTCACTTCGATAAACGACACGGTAAACCATCTCCTTTAATATGAATTTTGTTATGGTATAACTCCTACAAAGTTCGCTACTAAACAGCATATCCCTCTTTTATAACTGCCTAATATCAAAACAATAGTGAAGAGAGAAACATTCGACAAATTCTTTCATATATCGGGCAGTGACAGGCACCGTCCTCCACACCACGACCAAAGACACAATTCCACTAAATCTCATTGACCACGCTTCCATAAAAAGGTACCTTTAATATGACACTTATCCTCGCTGTCGTTTATTTTGTATCATACAAGGAGGCTACCGTATGGCAATTTATTCTGAACGAGAAACTTGGAGCACCGCTCAAATGCACGCCCATCAATTAGAAGGATTAAAACGAACAATCAGACACGCCTACCAGAACATCCCTTTCTACCACGAGACTTTCAAGAACATACATATAACCCCAGATGATATCCAGTCACTCGACGACCTGCAACGACTTCCATTTACAAAGAAACATCACCTAAGAGAAAATTACCCTTTCAAGATGCTCGCCTGTCCTATGGACGAAGTTGTCCGCATCCATGCTTCATCTGGGACGAGCGGTAAACCAACCGTAATCGCCTATACAAACAATGATATTCAAAATTGGGCTGATATTGTTGCAAGATCGATCACACTCGCAGGTGGACAAAAGGGAGACATCCTTCATAACGCCTACGGATATGGACTGTTCACGGGTGGTCTCGGTCTCCATGCAGGATCAGAGCGACTTGGCTGCGCAACAGTCCCGATATCAGGCGGAAATACAGCTAATCAAATTACCCTAATTCAAGATTTTAAGCCCAGAATTATTTGCTCCACTCCATCCTATCTCCTCAACATTGGAGAAGCGATGATGATGCAAGGCATTGATCCAGCTTCAACCTCATTACAATTCGCCATTCTTGGCGCTGAGCCTTGGTCGGAAGAAATGAGATTTCAGATCGAAAAATTATTTCACCTGAAAGCAACGGACATTTATGGATTAAGTGAAGTAATGGGACCGGGCATTGCAATGGAATGTGCAGAATGTCAGAATGGCCTCCACATCGCAGACGATCATTTTATCGCTGAAATCATTAACCCTGATACTCTCGATCAAGTCGACGAGGGACAATACGGCGAACTGGTTTTCACTAGCCTTACAAAAGAAGCTCTTCCAATAATAAGATACCGAACAGGCGACATTGCATCCATTACGAGAGAAAAGTGTCTTTGCGGCAGAACAACCACAAGAATGAGCCGTGTAAAAGGACGTATTGATGATATGCTCATTATCAGAGGAGTTAACGTTTTTCCTTCTGAAATCGAACGGTATATTTGTAATCTAGAAGAACTCGTCCCGCACTATCAAATCCACTTGCAGAAAAAAGGCCACTTAGATCACGTAACCTTGCATGTCGAAGTAGAGCAGGAGTTTTATAAAAAGCTAGAAATGAATTTTAACCATCCTATGGCGGTGAAGCTTGTTGAGAGTCTTGGAAAAACTCTTAAAATCAAAACGCTTATATCAGTGGATATCCAATTGAAAGAGCCACACTCAATACCTCGCTCCGAAGGAAAAGCAAAGCGAGTGCTAGATGCCCGTACAAAAATTATTCCTAAAACTTCTATCCATTAATTCAAAACAGGCTGACAATTCCTCTCGTCAGCCTGTTCGACATTTAGCGACATAGTTCGGGTGGTGACAGGCACCGCGCAACCGCGCACCAACATACCACCTACCCCCTAAATAACCGCCCGCTCACCCTCTACCTCAACCACTCGCTTCGTTTCATTCGCTTCCAGTGCAGCTAGAATCACCTGCAACGATTTCATTCCTTCTTCACCACTGACGGCTGGTACAGTATCGTTCGCAATGCAATCCACGAAATTCTCAACCACGTGCGTCGTTTGCTGTCCCCCCGCTTCATTCGTTTGGATTTTCTGAAGCTCATAATTCACGACATCACCGTTTTTGTACTGAACAACCAGTGAATGCTCCGGATCATCCTCTAGGCGAAGCACCGCATTTTCCCCATAGATTATGGTTGAATTATCACCGCCAGAAACGTAAGACCAGCTTGCTGTGAGTGTGCCAATCACTCCCGTCTCCATTTTAAGAATGCACACCGCGTTATCATCCACATCCGTGTTATCCTTCGCCTTCGTTTCTACAAACGCGCCTACCTCCACAATTTCTCCAAGCAAATAGCGCATGAGATCTGATTTATGTACGCCAAGGTCTCCCATCGCTCCGATAAACGCTCGCTCTTTATCGAAGAACCAGCTACCCGCTCCATCAATACTCCACCGTTCAGGTCCAGGATGACCAAACGTGGTGCGGAAGCTGTAGATCTTTCCAATCTCGCCGCCTTGGATCAATTCCTTCGCTTTCACGTGTGACGCGACGAATCGCTGATTATGAGCAATCATTAGCTTTTTGCCATTTATCTCCGCAGCTTCATTCATTGCTTTCGCTTCCTCAATTGAAGTCGCCATCGGCTTCTCACAGAGAACGTGCTTCCCTGCTTTCAAGGCCGCAATCGATACAGGTGCGTGCAACGCGTTTGGTAAACAAACGCTCACCGCATCAATTTCATCATCTTCAAGTAACGTGAGATAATCAGTATATGCCGTGCCGCCATACAAACTAACCATCTCCTCTGCGCGCTCTTTCACCACATCACAAACCGCTACAATTTCCACATTTTCCTCTGCATTGTACTCTGGCAAATGACGCCGTCTCGCAATACTTCCACAACCGATAACCGCTACTTTCAATTTTTTCATTCCCTATCCCTCCATCGTCTCAGATAAACTGTCACTTGGCATTGCATCAGGTTGCTTGCACTTACTCGTCATCTCATAATGCTTACCTTTCACTGAGGATTCATGTATACCATGCATCGTTTCTAGTACATGATAAGCAAGTTCACCATTTGCCCGTGGTTTCCGCTCTTCTCGTAAAGCGTTCACCATGTCCACCACACCAAGCCCACGGCTATTTTCAATCGATCCATGCGTAAGGGAAACTTCCTTCCATTCAACTTCTCCCGCATTTCTTACTAGTACCGGACCGCCGAACGTATTCGGATCAGGTACACTTAACGACCCATTCGTACCGTAGATTTCTAGAAAAGGAGTTTTCGCTCCCCATACATCAAAGCTCGTGATGATCGTACCGATCGCACCATTTTCAAAATCCAAAATGCCTGCAACGTGCGTCGGCGTTTCAACCTTAATCGTCTGTCCAGACTTCGGTTCGCTTGTAATCATCCGTTCAGGCGAGGTGATCCTTGTCGATCCAGTCAGTCGACGAATCGGGCCAATTAAATGAATGAGAGCAGTTAAGTAATAAGGACCCATATCAAACATCGGCCCCGCTCCCTCTCGATAGAAAAAGGCTGGATCAGGGTGCCAGCTTTCCGGTCCGTGACCCATCATGAAGGCGGTCGCAGCAACCGGTTCCCCGATTGCGCCATCCTCGATTAGTTTCTTGCACGTCTGAAGTCCACCACCGAGAAATGTATCAGGTGCAACACTTACTAAAAGACCTTTTTCCTTCGCCTTCGCTAGCACCTTTTGCCCGTCTTCAAGCTTTATCGCTAGCGGTTTCTCAGAATACACATGCTTTCCTGCTTCTAATATGCGTAAACTAACTTCCGCATGTGCCGCAGGAATCGTTAAATTAAGAACGAGTTCTATGGTCGGATCTCCCAAAAGGACATCCACATCCAGAACACGAGCAATCTCATATTTCTCTGCTTTCTCAACTGCTTTTTCGTGATTCAAATCAGCTACTGCAACCACTTCAAGATTCGCATACTCGCGAAGATTCGTTAAATAAATGTCGCTAATGTTGCCACAGCCGATGACACCAATTTTCATTTTCTCCATAATCTCCCACTCCTTTCCAGGTTCCCTAACCTTTCACTGCACCACCCGTTAGTCCTTTTACTACTTTTTCTTGTGAGAACAGGTACACAACGAGCATTGGAAGACTCGCAAGTGTTAATGCCGCCATCAAACCAGGGACATTTACTGAAAACTCTCCATAGAAATCTTGCAATCCTAATGGTAGGGTCATGTTCTCAGGGCTAGATACGAGAACGAGCGCAAAGATAAATTCATTCCACAAATGAATAAAATTATAGATAAAAACCGTCATAAGAGCCGGCGTTAACATCGGCAGAATTATGCGCCAAAAAATACCGAAATGAGAACAACCATCGATCTTCGCCGCTTCTTCTAATGACTTCGGAATTTCTTGCATAAATTGCGTTAAAATAAAGATCGAAATCGGTAAACTGAAAGCAATATAAGGTCCAAGTAAAGCTAGCAATGAATCATACAAACCCATATTTTGAGACAGCTTAAAGATTGGGATAAGCGTGGCATGAATTGGTAGCATCATTCCTGATATGAAAAGAAGAAATAAACCACGGTTAAACTTGAAATTCATTCTACTTAATGGATAACTTGCTAGAGCAGCAATTAACATAACCGCCACAACTGCCACAACCGAAACTAGGATACTGTTTAAAAAATAACGAGTTAGCCCCATCTGGAATACATCCGCGTAGTTACCCCACTCGATCGAGGTAAAAATAGCGAATGGTCTTTCAAAAAAAGTGCTCTGATCTTTTAATGAGGTCGAAATCATATAAACAAATGGATAACCTGTGAAAACCAAAAGCAATAATCCGATTAGATACAAAGGCATCTTCCTGAGTGATTGCACCATTAGAAAGCTCCTTTCTTCTTGCGGTTATAATCAACGATTTGGATAAGTACAGTAACAACGAGCGCAATGAGAAACATTAGAAACGCAATCGCACTTGCATAGCCCATATTGAAGTTAATAAAAGCCTGCTTGAACATATAAGTGCCCATCAGCTCTGTTGCGTGATTCGGTCCACCACCAGTCATAATATAGAAAATATCAAAAGCCTTTAAGGATCCAACAATGGCTAGAATGGATGAACTCACAATGGTTGGCATAAGCAAAGGTAACGTGATGTGGAAGAACTTCTGCCAGGAATTCGCTCCATCAATTTGGGCAGATTCATAGAGTTCCTCTCCTATCCCAACCATAGCTGCCTTAAATAGGATCATATAAAAAGGTGAGAACTGCCAAACGACTACTAATAAGATCGCAATCAACGATGTGTTTTCATCACTAAGCCATGCTACATTTTCAAAGCCAAGTAAATTCACAATCTGATTAATAATCCCGTTGATTGGGTCAAACATATACACCCATAAGAGGCCGATCGCAACCGTAGACATTAAGAATGGAAGAAAATAAACGCTACTAAACAAGCGAATGCCTCGTATAGGCGCAAACAGCATCAGCGCCATGATCATGCCGAGTGGAATTTGCACAAAGACAGACGTCAGAACAACCCATGCATTGTTCGTAAGCGAAGTCCAAAAGACGGCATCGTTAAATAATTGAATGTAATTATCGAGCCCAATAAACGTTTTGTCATTCGTTCCATCCCAGCTGTAGAAGCTATAACCTAATGTAGATAAAATGGGGTAAATCACATAGACAAGATAAACAATAAGGGCTGGCGCTGTGAATAAACCAATCGTGACCGCTTTTCTCATATTGCGCTTCTTCGTTCCGTGAGCCACTCTCGTCGTCTCGCTTCTTCTCGCCACTTCAGCTGTTTCCATATGTAAAGCTCTCCCTTCTGTAGATAAGAAAGAGGGGACTCATCCCCTCCTTCACTTATTCAAGAAGCTCTTCTGCCTTGGCTTCCATTTTGTTAGCTGCTTCTTCTGGCGTCATTGATAGACCGAATAGTGCCTGCGTCGTATCTTTATGAAGTTCAGCAAGCTCTGGAGGAAGTGTCTGGTCATAAGGCATTTGAATATGAGAAGCATTCTGAGCTACATCATAGAACTGCTTTACAAATTCATCCTCAGGAACAACATCTTTTACAGCTGACAGCGTTCCCGTGCGATCCGTGAATTTCTGTGCTGTTTCTTTACTCGTTAACGCTTGAATAAACTCAGCTGCTAAATCAGGATTTTTAGATTCTTTCGCAACTGACCAAACCGGTCCAGTGGCACCACCGACTTGCGTTTCATTTCCTTCCCCACCTGAAATCGTCGGGAATACGAAGAAACCAAGTTTCTCCTCGAACTGTGGAGCTTCTTCTCTCACGTTATTTAAGAAAGAGATCGTCATATCCATCATCGCAGCTTGCCCGGAGTACATGAGCTGTCGACCGCGGCCTTCATCGTAAGGAATACCGTTAAATCCAGCATTAAATGCATCCATCTTGACGAGATCTTGAATATACTCACCCGCTTCAACATAAGCAGGGTCATCAAAACCGCGTCCTTCGCGATTAAATGCGCTCTCGAATAAATCTGGTCCACCAATGCGACTTGCAAAATTCATTAAATAGTACGCTCCTGGCCATTTCGTTTTATTCGTTAACGCAAGTGGCGTCACATCATTCTTTTTCAGCGTCTTAATCACTTCAGTAAATTCCTCATACGTCTTTGGTTCTTCAAGATCATACTCTTCAAAGATTTCTTTGTTGTAAAAAATCACATCGAGCGATAAACCTAATGGAACGCCATACACCTTTTCATCGAATGTCCCATTATTTAATGCCATTTCTAAGTAATGTTCTTGATCGATATTTTCAGTAATATCCTGCACATTTCCCTGATCAACAAAATGCTTCAACCAGCCGCCACCCCAGCTCTGAAAGATATCTGGAGGATTTCCACCTGACATCGAGACAGCTAATTTCTGTTTGTAAGCATCGTTTGGTGTTTGAAGTAACTTCACCTTCACACCATCATGTTCTTCTTCAAACTGCTTCGCTACTTCCTGAAAAAGCTTTTCCCGTTCACCCGTTTCAATGTGCCAAACTTCAATTACCTTCTCATCCCCGTTGCCAGAATCAGAACTTCCAGATGCTCCCTGGTTCCCCCCACATGCCGCTAACAGCAACAACACCAAAACCGATAATAAAGCCGTTACTTTCTTCATGCTTTACCCCCTAATTTGTAGTAATGACTAGATAGCAACTGATCAAGAATGCTTACTAAGGAAATAGTTCATACTCATTTCAATACTTTCGATAGGAGAGCGCTTACATTTATCTTGTTCAACAATCCACCAGTCAACGTTAGACACATCGCCTTGATTGAGGACTCCATTAAGGTCAACCCCTCCTGTGCCGAGCTCAGCGAAGAATTGCTCCCCATCCGTGGTCATGTCTTTCAAATGAACAAGAGGCGTGCGATCTTGATATCGCTTCATCCACTCTACCGGATTTTCCCCAGCCCGAGTGAGCCAATAAATATCAAACTCCGCCTTCACCCACTCTGGGTTCGTTTCATCTAAAATGGTCTCAAGCGCCGTTTTACCATTCGACAGCCTCTCTAATTCAAAATCATGATTGTGATAACATAACGTGATCCCTTCTTTCGAGCACTCTTGTCCAATGTCATTCAAGCTTCGAATGAGCTCCGAATACCCTTCCTCTGTTCGCATTTCAGGTGCAAGAAACGGACAAACAAGCTTGGTACTTCCAATTTCATGCTGATACGCTATCACACTACTTAAATCTTCCAATAGTTTATCGAGAGGAATGTGGCTAGAAGCTGCCATTAATCCAAGATCATCCATTACTTTCTTCAAATCCTTTGCAGACATATCGTAATACCCAGCAAATTCCACACCCTGGTAACCGATGTCCGAAACCTTTTTCAAAGTACCAATGAAGTCCTTTTTACTTTCCTCTCGTAACGTATACATCTGTACTGCAACAGGTATATTTGCCATTTACTATCTCTCCTTTAAAAAGTTGATTTGTTTACCTCAGCCGATAGTCCGTTCTTCACCTCCTGGAAATAGTAGACTGCATAAATGTAATGGATTACATTTATGCATATGATAAAGTGTTAAAGTGTTTATAAATAAAGGTTTCTCCACCTCTCATAAAGTAAACGATTACATTTTAGTGAAACAGAATAGTCATCAAGACTAAACCTGCTTTTTATAACCGCATGACTCTCTGATAATAAGTTTCGTATCAAGCACGTGCTGCTTTTTCGTTAAGGTTTCACCATTAATTTGCTTCAAAAGGAGTTCCATAGATCTTTGTCCCATTTCCATAAAAGGTTGCGCTACTGTCGTAAGCGACGGCTCAAAGATATCTGAGAACTGAATGTTATCAAAACCAACAACTGCAATGTCTTCCGGTACTCGAAGCCCGTGAGCTTTTACCGCTTTAACGGCCCCCATCGCCATGCTATCATTTGCAGCAAATATAGCTGTAGGAGGGTTTTCCAATGCAAGAAACATATTCATCTGATTGTAACCAGAATCGTACTTATGATCTCCCTCTTGAATAAGTACACCATCAACTCCTATGCCGTGCTCAAGAAGCGCCTGTCGATAACCTTTTAACCGATCCCGACTTAACGAAATATCTAACGGACCTGTAATCATTCCAACTCGTTGATGTCCAAGCTGCAGCAAATGCTCCACAGCATTACGTGCACTGCTAATATTATCAATGGCTACAGTAGGAACGTTGAGACCTGCAATAAAGTCAGATGTAAGCACAACAGGATATTTGTCAGCAATGTCGGTAATAACGTTGTTATCCAACCTCGTTGTTAATAATATCACCCCATCTACCTGTTTCTGCTTCAACTCTTCAAGATAACTGTAAGCTTTATCCGGATCTTGATAGGTATTTCCAAGAAGCACTTTGTAACCCGATTGATGGGCGATCAAGTCAATTCCGGCAATCATTTGCGGAAAAACATTATTCTCAATAGAAGGAACCATCACGAGGATTGTCTTTGTTTCAGTCCTTCTAAAATAACGAGCCAGAACATTTGGCTGATAGTTTAATTCTTCAATTGCCTGAAGCACTTTCGTTCGCGTCTTTTCTTTTACAGCATCAGGATTTTGAATTACCCTGGACACAGTAGCTGTTGATACATTCGCAAGCTTTGCTACATCTGTCATATTCGCCATTTCAATTATCTCCCTAGTGTTTAAAATAGTATCTTTATTTTAAACTATAAATGGCTGATAGTGAGAATTCAAGCAAAAATGTAATGGATTACATTTATTGAACCGATTATCTATTTCCTGCAACTGATGCTCATTATAGAGAATAAATAGGCAAACTTCAATAGATTTCAGAAAATTTATTCTATTAAATTAA
Organism: Anaerobacillus sp. QJM3NY_17; assembly: GCF_056173665.1. Taxonomy (NCBI): domain Bacteria; kingdom Bacillati; phylum Bacillota; class Bacilli; order Caryophanales; family Bacillaceae; genus Anaerobacillus; species Anaerobacillus sp. QJM3NY_17. Next base: position 3,880,086 of record NZ_CM149685.1, read on the forward strand.
TTAGAATGCATTTACGATACTTTGATCCCCCTCTCCTCGGATCTAAAATTCATTCTAAACAAATCCACAAGAAAGAGCCCAATGTAACCTAACCATTGGACTCACTTAATTAATGTGACCTTAACGTTGCGAGAAGTTTGCCACCTACTTGATTAACAATAGGGTATTTTTTATACCTTCTCCACATTGTGGAGACAGCATCGCTGCTCTTCAACACTTCTTTGAGCGTTTTTCTTCTTGTTACTTCTTTCTCTTTTTTCTTAATTTCAGAAAAGATCCTTGAGCTGTTACCATCATCAATATAGTTAAAGTACTCAAATCGCTTGCTGCTAATTTCAGGTTTTTCAGCGAAATTCGTGCTCGCATACTCTTCGAATTTTGAAACTAACGCTGCGGAAGAGTATGCGACATCTCCAAATAATTCTTTGTTAAGATCCATATAACTTCCCTGCAATTCATTATACTTACTCAAATCAAAATGGAAAAATAGCACTGGCTTCTTTTGATAATACATTTCCCAGGCGACACTGGAATAATCCGTAATTAACATACTGGAACGCATCAGAAGATCATTGATCTTTTCCTCACCGAATTGAATGACTCTTACATGCTCATTTTCACTAGTAAAATGAGAGACATAGGGCATAAACTTGGGATGAACATAGAAATTGAGAAGCAAATTATTTTTCCTTAGCGTGTCATGTAGCTCATTAGAGTTTAGCAGAGCATTATAAGCTTTATAGTAATCGGATAGCACAAATTCGCCTTCTTCTACTTCATCAAGCCAATTCCGCCAGGTCGGCATAAGAAAGACCTCTTTCTTACCGCTATCGGTTAGCTCTTGGGAACGATCTTCTACTACATCCCATCTTGATAAGCCCGTCACAATAATGTTCTTCGCTTTATATCCAAAGTGGTCCATGACGATTTGCTTTTCAAAATCTGAAGACACAACGAACAAATCAGCTGAATTCGCCGAACCAACCTTAAACGTATTTTCTACCTTCTTCAGACCTAACACACCGTGCTGTAGAAACACGTAGCGCTTACTATTCACATAATCACGAATCGGTCCACGAGCTACCCTCCAGGCATAACCGTGTCCCTTCGATTCAGATGAAACAATCACTTTGGAAGATAGGATTAAGAAAAGGTGTTTAATGCTCATGAAATAAACGACTCGTTCCTTATAAGGAATTAAATTACGTTCATCTTCAGACCCTTTTTTAATAACATAGTAAACCTTCTTATCTTTATGTTCTTCAAAGCAATGTTTAAAGAAGTAATAGGCATTATCTTGCGCTGTTTCTGAATATTTCTCATGAATTAACCAGGTAGGTTTCCAAAACGCATTCCAGTAGAAAAGGATATACAAATAGTACGCAATGTACTCATTCATTTTGTACTTTATGCTCTCATATTCGCCTTTATAGCGATAAGTGATACTAACCCCACCATTAATCGTGATATAGGGATAGATCATGTAGCCATTGGATTGATTTAAAGTGTATTTCCACATCCGATGTTTCAATTGCTTATGAATAAGTAAATTATCACTAACTACTCTAATTAATCTCGTCTCGTGATTATTTACTTTTACTGAAATAAAAAAGTCCCAATAAAACTGTTCAAATTCAACTTCATTTAATTGAATGCGGAAACTTACTTTTTGTTTATTAGCGGACGTTTCCACCACTTTATGATAAGGTACACTTACTCGTTTGCTCTTATCACTTCGTAACCTTAAAACAAGCTCCTTCACTTCAAAACTTTCTATCCTTTTCATTGAAACGGTAGCTGTCAATTGCAGTTCACCATTTCGTTTGAGATTCAAACGATGTAGCGAAACATTACCAGGGTACTTACTTTTTAAATATTGCTCCTCAGTACTAACGTAAAATGAAAATTCATGATCATTTGTTAAATAAGGTGAGAGATAAAGATCCTCTGTTATAGGAAGGTGGCCCACATGCCGTTCAAGGTGGTTAAGAGGGTTATTATACTCGCCGACTCTTCTTACCTCAACTAGGTTAGCGTACCGAATTTCAACAAAAAGATCCCAGCGGCTTGTGTTAGTAAATAATCCATTGAATTGGCTTATAGATACACCGATTTCTTCCACTGAACCATGTAAATGACGGGAAACTTCCAAATTCACGATTTCATCTCTTTTACGTTTCTTCAAATAAAATTGAATTTCACTCGCATATTCGATGAAATTCGTAGAAACATCAAATAAGATGCGATCGTGCGTAACACGTAAGTTCTGAGCATGAAGCTGTCCCTTCACTATTTTAGTAAACGAAGGTTGCACGAGTGGGGTCACTAGACGACTCTCAAAAATTAACGTATAAACTTCGAGGATATTGCCTCGCTTAAAATGAAGCTGAAGCTCACCGTCTCCATTTAGTAATTCATTCTTGTTTTCACTATAAATTCCTAAAGATTTATCTTCTGGATGATAAGTTGAAGGGATCTTTCGAGAAGTTAAACCGTTCGTGTGAACCACAACTGGTGAAGAAGGAAAGTACTGATCGATATGGAGAATAAGGCGGTTGTCTTCTTCTTCCATGGAGATGACCTGACTCTTGAAATCAACAACTTCAAAACTAACTTTTTCTAACTCACTTATACTTCCTATATGTAAAGAAAGTTCATTCCGGTCCGTAAGATAAGGAATCCAAGATTGCTCCTCCATGTCAACAATCGGTTTCAAATACCTGTGTGCTCTAGAAGCTATCGGGGCTTGATAGACACCAATTCTCTTTCTATCCACGCTCTTACTTCGGCCATTTATGATAAAGAAATCCCATTTCCCGGAGCTTAGCCCACTGAAATTCTCTTTAAATAAGCTGAAATTGATAAAAGAGCCGACACTTTCTTGTTTAAAATCCAGCCATATATATTCTTCGTTCTTTCGATTTATAAGACATAGATTGAGAGATTCTAAATCATGAATTTCTTCATTTTTTATCTGGAAGCTTAACATCTCTCCATCCCATCGCACATCGTTCACTGCAATATTTTTTCTTTCAACTTGATGACGTTTAACAAGCATTTATCTCTTCCTTTATACCATTAATTTTCCTTTTAATTAGGCAAAACAGCTATTTATTTTCAAAAAAAAAAACGTTTGATTGAAATAACGTTAAAGAACTCTACCCCCTTAAAAGAGACGTAAAGTCGACTGATTGAATAGCGCTTTCTGAATTCCGTTTATATCCATTAAAAACCAATGATAACCAACACATAACGTTAATATTACCACTTATAGATTCGTTTTCAAGCATATCTGACTAAAAACTAGTCAATTAGTCATGCATGTGTCTATTCTCATAGATTGAGATCCGCTTCTTATCACACTAATTTTAACGGAGATATTGATACAAAAAAAACCCATCACCTAAATATGATGGGTTCTTTACGTTCATTGGAATGGATTAATCAAACGTTTAATTAATTCCAAGTTCCTGTTGATTCAGCATCTTTGTTTTAACAACAGGGCCTTTTATCCCCTCGATGTTGATGACAATTAACCTTACTAGCTTACTAATGAAAACCGACGTTCCAAGCACTAGGGTGAAGATAAGTACAATATATTCTTTTTGCCATACCGCATCTGGCAAAATACTTGAATACGCGAAAATCATGAATGGAAAGATAAAATAGAGGCCTATTGTGTTTTCCCCAATGGAGTGCAAGAAAATATCCAACAGCACCACTTTTCTAACTGATCGATAAATCCCTACCAAGGTTATCGTTATCACAGGCACCGTTATCATAAGAAACCATTCTGCCTGATAGATAGAGCCATTCATCAAATAGTAGGTAACCTCGAAAACAATTAATCCAATCAATGGTACAAGTCCGAATCGATTGAATTTCTCTAGAAAATTCTGTACAGAATCCCAGTGCCGAGCTAAGTAACCTCCAAGAACAAAGAAGAAAAGCCATTTCAAAAGCAAACCGTCTTGGGCCAGAAATGCATTACCTTCCGTTAAGACTGGAGATACGAAATAGTAATGAACCAGTCCAGCAATAACTAATAGAATCGACCAACCAACTTTAGTTTGAACAAGCTTCAGTAAAGGGAGAAATAGAAGAAATTGTAGAACGACTGAAATAAAAGACAAGTGATAAAATGAATCCCCCATGGCAAAAGTAAGAATAGAATCTTTCCAACCGGTAAACATCTCTACGTTCGTGGCTACTTTTGCAAGAACAAGATAGAAAAGGCTCCAGAGAACGAATAGAAGAATAACCTTAGAAACTTCAAAAGCACCTAATCGCTTCTCCTTCTTCGGCGATGGTTTAAATAGATATAAGCTAACGATCACTGCAAACATCGCAATCCCAAATTGACTGAGTTGATAAGTAATAGAGCTAATCTCATTCAATGACTGTCCTTCTCCAAAGAAAAGCATTTCCAAAACATGAACGAGTATTAGAAATAAACAAGTAATCGCACTTAGAAAAATGATTTCGCTTTGACCTTGATTCGTTCTCTGCATGAGCTCACATCCCGTTGTGGTTTGACTTGATACCTCTATTATAAGGATGTGACTCTCGCTGTGGAGGGATAATAGCTATTCTTTACAAAACATTAATAGAGCTGACATGATCCTTACAATGCCTTCATCCGCACTAAATAATATTCTCGAAAGAGCAAGAATAGCCTTCGACAAATAACGGGGAGTGACAGGCACCAGCAGTCTTACCCCATTCCATCAACTCGCTTCATTCGCAACAAGATACACTTTCTTGTTCCTTTTAACAAGAAAGACATATGCTCCTACGGCAATCAGTTCACATGCTGCAATCACAAGAGCCATTGATAAACCACCTTCCCCTAATCCTACAATTGGGGCAACAATAGCACCGAGAAGAAATGGTAATAAACCAAGTAATGCTGAAGCACTTCCGGCATGCTCAGCTTGATTTTCAAGTGCTAGTGAAAATACGGATGTATTCACCACACCTACACTTGAGACGGTGAAAAACAAAAGAATGCAAACATAGATAACAGGTGCATCCATTGCAATCACCATTAGCAATAAAATACTGCTGATCATAGCTTGCGATAAACCGTAAACAAGCAGGCGACTCTCTCCTACTTTTCCGGCAAGCCTTCCTGTAGTTTGGGTCGCGATGATTAGTCCAACGCCGTTCAACGCAAAAACAAGACTAAACATTTGAGCAGAAAGTCCATACACTTCTTGAAGCACGAATGTGGAACCTGAAATGTACGCAAACATCGCACTCATCACAAATCCTTGTACGAGCACATAACCGAAAAAGACTTTATCTTTAAAAAGAAGTCCGTACGTCTGAAGAACCTCTTTGAACCCTCCTGTTTTTCGCTTATTAACAGGCAGTGTTTCTTTTAATCCAAATAGAACCGCAAAAAACATAATGGCGCCGATCACAGTTAATACGCCAAAAACACCACGCCATGATAAAAATTGGAGAAGCTGTCCGCCTGCAACTGGCGCAGCTATTGGTGCAATTCCATTCACAAGCATAAGTAGGGCAAAGTACTTCGTCATCTCTGTTCCTGAGAACTTATCACGTAGACTCGCTCTTGAAATCACCATTCCGGCTGCACCTGAAAGTCCCTGAAGTAAACGAAGGGCAATGAATGGCCAAATCGACGTCACAAACAGACAAAGTAACGAAGCGATCGTATAAATAGTTAGTGAAATGATGAGTGGCTTACGTCTTCCCTGTATATCACTAAATGGTCCAACCACGATTTGCCCCAACGCTAAACCAATTAAACAAGCTGTTAAACTTAGCTGTGCCATAGACGCATTGGTTTGCAAATCATCAGCCAACGTAGGAAGTGCCGGTAAATACATATCAATTGTTAAAGGACCAAACGCACTAAGAGCACCAAGTATAAAAATAAAGAAATAAATGGATTTCTTTGAGCCGCTTGAGGTCGCTGTTAATTCTTCTTGTTTCATAATTGCTCTCCCCTCAATATCTTATAACAGAACAATCATAAACCCTCCAGTAACTGGAGGGTCAAGTTTTTTATTATCTTGAAGAAGAATTTAGTGGGAAGAGTAACTGAAAAGAGCTAATGAATTTGTGAGTTCAGCGTATCCTTAACCCCTACTTATGTAGAACCGACTCACTCTTTCAACTCCTTAGCACTCATATATGAACTAACCATCTTCATTCCTGCCGATCTTTTATCATACGTTTTAGTTCTTCTGTTTCACTTAGCTGTTGCTCCTGGTAAGTCATGATCTGAGACAGTCCAAGCAGAATAACCCCAAAGAATAAGCTACTCCCAATAACGTTCAAACCACCAAACCAGGATTGAGATACATTCCACACAATGATGCCAGTGATTACTCCAAAAATAAGAATCATCCAACCCACTAAGAAGGCGGCCACTTTAATCCCACTGTCTCTCTTTGTATTCATGATAGCACCTCTTTTTTGTTATTATTTTAACACGAACTGGTAATTAACTGGATGTGAATAACAACCTTCTAACACGAAAGAAGGCACTAAGGACTCGTTTCTATCAAACTAAAAAGCACCCCTGGAAGTGACCCAGAGATGCTTTAATATACCTTTTCGAATTGTCATTATTTCTTCAACAACCGATTAATAACATCTTTATCAAACGACTTATACCCCTGGGATATAGCCCAGTCCATCATATCCTTACGATCAGGATGATTCACATCATTAACAATTTGGAGGAATTCTTCAAATCCACCTTCTCCACCTACATCTTCAGGAGGAGCATTCCCTTCCCCATCAAGGCAGACAGAATAATTTAAATCTGAATTTTGAATGATTCGTTCTACCTCAATTTCATGCACCCAGTAATCTCCATAATCGTAGGTATACACCATGCGAGCAGGCAGATAATCCGAAAGTTTCTTTCCTCCCTCTAATGCCATTGGCGTTTCTCCTTGAAAGTCAAAAGCATGCTTACTACTGACTAAGTTCATCAGTGGACGATTATTATGTTTATCTGCTTCCAAAGGATAAATCATGAAATCATGAAGATGAGCATTCATCCACCCAAAAGTGGTTTGTAAAATTCTATGGAAACTCGAAAAGGTTGTATTCGTCGGTACTCTTAACCTTCGCCATACATTATAATCCCTGAGTTGCAGCGTTACCTTCAGAACTACCGCCTCTATACTAAAAATCTCCCCACCTGAAAGCTCTTCTAAGTCTTTGTACAATTCCTCATTTGGTACAATGTAGCTATTCTTTCCGTTTCCATACAACGTATTGCTAACCCATTGACTCAATTCTTCTTGGATAATTGTATCAGGGTCAATCATATCTTCACCGAATTCCACGTTTTCACAAGCTTTGTTTAATCTCGCAACCGTCGTGGGATTTTTAGTTTTGGCATAAGTCGTCTGGCCTGCGTTCTGAACGACTTGATTAATAATCTCTTTCTTAATCCCTTCTGCCGCATACACTCGTTCAATTCCTTTAAGCAATAGCTGATCCAATTGCTTAAAGTCTTTCGCTTTTACACCATATAGTACAATTGCATAGCGATTTTGATCATTAACGAGAACCACTACCTTTTTCCGTCCAAGCTTAATGACGTTAGCATGCCAAGAATGTAAAGGTTCCTCATCTACATCTATCGCTACGTCGCCTTTCACTTCATCTAATAGTTTTTTGGTGCATTGAATTAGCATGTAAGAGCTCCTTTTTAAAGTTCATTTAGAAAAAGACCCACTCAGTCAGTAAATCTCGCTTCATGTATTCATTCTCTAACTCCAGAAGTGTTTCGTCAAATGGCGAATGACTTATATCGTTATGAATGAAACTAGTATTCCGCTCTAACTCCCCCTGTAACTCAAACCAGTCCACTGCTTTACATAAAATAAAACGGCGGGAGTTAAACAAACGTTTGTTTAACTCCCGCACCATTCATTTAATCGTCTTTTGAAACCCTCTGAACCTCTTGAAGCAACGGCTCATACAGGTCTGAACCTTTTTTTACATAATGAAGTTCCTTCACCCCAGGTACCTTCAGGTGTATTGCTCCGCTTTCCTTGTTGTACCACAACCTTAATCCATCAAGAAAAACGGACTTTTCTGTTTCGGAAACTTCTAGTTTCATCATTTATCTCTCAATCCTTTCTTTAGTTTAGTAGTGCTCATCAACAAATACCTGCTCTTCATCAGCAGACAATAACCGACTCGCCTTTCCGACTGACCCGTTATTCAATCTCCAGAGCTCGTTATGAACGTAGACCGCATTTTCAAAATTTCCGTTTTTCCATTTCATTAACGCTTGCTCATATAAGTCGTAATGTTCATATTCTCCCTTACCTTCGACTTGATCCAGAATGGCGAGCATGTCGTCAATACGCTCATCGGTCATTTCAACAAGCGTCCATTTTTCATCAGCAAAAACTTTCTGATGTGTCATGCCGTGAAGAGTGTTCATAAAATGTTGTTCACTCGGTATATCATTATTCGCTGTTGAATCCGATCCATCATCAATATAGCGTTCATGATCAATCTCATCTGCCGCTTCTGCTGAGCCCTCATCAGATGCTTCAGTTACGCCTTTGTCTTCTAGTAAAGTTGTATTCATATCTGAGATAAACCAATAGCCAAGTCCAAGAGCCAAAAGGACGATTGATACGATTGAAATCAGTATTGTTTTAGTGGATGGCATGTTTGGGACAACTCCTTAGTATGATTGTTCGTTCAATTTATCTTTTCGTGCTAGATCTATGATTCCAGCCAGGTTAACGATACTTTGCTTAAGGACGACATATTGTTGTTCAATTTCTCTCGCTTTTTCAATGCTATCGTCTTCAAGAGATGCGGAGTCGTTTGCAAGAGTGTCCGCTTTTGTATAGATTTTATCTATCTCGCTTTTTAATGCCGGAAGTTCATCCGAATAGTTCATCGCTAGTTCCATCCGATCTCTCACTAACGCACTCCGATCATGGATTTCTTTAATACCATCAACGTTCACAACCCACCTAAAATCAACTTCATTATTATAGACTCCCACGACAGGAGGCGATAAAAGTTCGACTTCTATGTCAGCTGCCTTTTCATTGATATATCCCATAACGACGCCCATATATTGATCTTCTGTCGGAAGAGGTTGATCGTCAACTTCAGGGTCTCTTTGCCCCCAATTAATACTCGAAATATATCCAGTATCTTTCGAAAAACTATAACCATTCTCGTATTCAATATTGGACGGAATTTCTGAATCCTCCAATGAAATGCGATTTTCTTCTGGCAACTCCCATTTCAATAAATAGTCATAAATTTTTTGGTAATGCTCATCAGGAAATTTCCTTTTATCAAATTCAGCTTGTTCATTCTCCATTTTTTTCTCTACTTCATCATCACCAACAGATAAATCTGGTTGTTCTTGTTCTTCTTTTTCCAGCCCTTGTTCTGTTCCAAAATAATTAGCAACTCCATTAGACCCAAGAATAAATACCAAAAGTAAACAAGTAACGAAAGATAGAGCTGGGACCAATCGTCTTGGTTTCCGCTTGGAAGAACGACTATGAATTACGGTGTAATAAATCCGCTCCTTCTCCCTCTCACTCACCTCGCCCTTCTTCAATACCGTTCCATCCATATCCTTACGAAGATTTTTCAGCTTGTCCTCCATCTACTCAACCTCCTTATAAAGCTCACGAAGTTGCAATTTAGCACGCCTTAATCTTGTTTTAACCGTCTCTGTTTTAATACCTGTTAATTCTTCTATTTCCTGAAGACTTAAATCCTCATAATAGAACAATATAATCACTTCTCGATATTTCACCGAAAGCGAAAGAACCTTCTGAGAAATCTCTTCCCCTTCGCTCTTTTGAACGAGTATCTCATCAAGCCCAGTGGCCACCTCCACCTTTTCATCCTCGCGAAAAGGTACTATCGACCTGAACCACTTACTTTTCAAATAATCTTTGCATCGATTGACCGTAATTTTAAACAACCAGGTTTTATAGCTACTTTCTCCCCTGAAATGATCTATGTTTTTAAAACAAGAAATAAATACTTCTTGCGTAATATCATCCGCTACCGCCCAATTTTTCACATATGTATAAGCAAGCCGCTTAATCTGCTCGGCAAAGTCATCAATCAACTCCCTAACGATTTCATTTTTCTCAAACTCATTGTCTGTTTTTTTCTCCCCCAACTAGCTCCCCCCTGGATTCACCTGTATGATAGACGACTTACCTTTCGTTATCGGTTCAAAAATATACCATCTTTAGCAGTTTACGACCAGAATTAATATCAAATTTTATCTAGCTAAAGATATTCAACACAAAAAAGAACCGCAGGAAGTTCGGGGGTTCCTGGGGTTCTTGAGTTGATATTTCGTTTTCAAGTACTGACATTCTTTCAACCAAATGATCAGCTCTTCAAAGAACGAATGATACAATTTTGAATAGCTCTTTTATTTTCGCACAAGCATATTCTTCTTCACATACGCCCAGTTCTGCGGAAACGAAAAGCGAAGCCTCCAGTAAGTCGTACCCAGCAAACCATAAACTTGCATTTGTTTGTATTTGGCTGTGACGCTTTGGATATCTTCATACCAAACTGAGTGCGACGTATTTGCAAAGGTGTAGCGGTAGTTTGGCGCCTGTGCGGTTTGGTTGTATTGAATCGGAATCCACGCATTGACTGCTCGATTCTGGGCTATTTGCGCAGAAATCATTTGAGCTGGTTTAGACTGAATCGGCACCGTCCAGTCATATCCATACAAACTCATCGCCATCATGACTTTGCGAGCATCGATCTCCCCAGTGGCGTAAGTTAATACCTGTTCGATCCACCACACAGGTGAGATCGGGTCAGCTGGACCAATCGCGTAACCGTAGTCAATCGTCATAATGGAAACTATGTCCACAACCTCACCAACCGCCCTGTAGTCAAGAAAACCGACTAAACGGTTTGTTGGTATGTCGCTGCTTTTGGCATGCGCATTGAGTTGGAGTGTTAGATTACCCAGCCCTTTCTTTAACTCCATTAAAAAGGAGGTAAAATCATTTCTTCTCTCAGGTGGAACGAATTCGAAATCAATACTAATTCCTGCATAGCCTTTTTCTTTTACTTTCGCAACGAGATTTCGAACGAGTGTTGCTCTTCTTTCTTTATTTTGAAGAACCGTAGCGGCTAACTCCGCACTAAACATTTGCACGTCATAGTTACTGATGACAAGTAATGGCTTAATGTTCAACTGTTTCGTTTGCTTTAAGATTAGATCATCATCGATTGTAATAAGCTCGCCTTCAGTCGTGAATGAGTAAGTGAAGATAGCTAAATAGGTTATAGAATCTGCTAATTCATTCAACGTTTCTAAGTAAGGTGAGCCTTCTATTGCATCAAAGAAGACGAGGGTTTCCATAGGATATTTCTGCATAGTAGGAATCCGAATTCTTGCACCGATTGGAATCGTTGTCGGATTAATATTAGGATTAGCCGCAACGATTGCTAGCACGGATGTTTTATATTTTTGAGAAAGGTTCCAAAACGTATCTCCCTCTTTAATTTGATAATATCGCTCAGGTAACTCCTGATCGGGGATATACAAATTCAAGCCAGGGACAAGCCGATCAGAAACGAGACCGTTCACTGTCTTCAAAGTGGAGATTGGGACACCATAGGTCATTGAAATGCGCCAAAGATTATCCCCCATTATTACTGTGTGGACCGCCATTGAATCTCCTCCCAATTATGCAGCAGACTATACTGTTAGTGTATTTTGGGAAGGAGAAGTTCATGAATCATCCTATATTTCGACATAACTTTTCATACTTCGGGCGGTGACAGGCACCATTCACCATCAATCCAACGAAAGAATATCATCCTCTACACCAGGTCCAACAGCACTTGTTCCACCTAAAATAATATAATCAGTCGTTTGCTCTTCTTTGAAGAATTTATAAGTAGACTCTGGTAGTTGATTTTTCTTAGTTAGAATCGTAGGTGCACCAAACTTGGCTGCTAAGACAGACCCAGTCAAAGCATCAGCAAATCCTTCACCCGTCGCTACAAAGACGCCGTATGTGGGTAGCTTCAGCTTCTTCGTAACAGCTATTGATGTTTCATAACGATCATTTCCTTGTATCCTTGTTGCCGATGGAAGTTGTTTTTTCACTTTCTCACTAATCGCATTCGGGCCGCCAATCACGTACGTTTTCGTATAACTTGCCATCGCATCCTTTGTTGCTTTTGATAATTCATTTGTATCCGTTAGAAAGATTGGGTGACCGTACATAGCTGCATATGGAGCCATGGAAAGAGCATCAGGGAAGTTCCCACCATCAACTACGACTGCCGTTCGATTTGGTAGAAGCGTCTCCGCGATCGCAGCTGCTGTTTCGTATCGATTCTCTCCTTGAATTCGATTAACGGTTAACTTCATATCTTTTTTTAATTCATTTTCTACCGCTGACGATATAGCATTCGGTCCACCAAGAATCGTTACCTTCTTCACGCCGAAATCTTTCATTAAATTCCTTACGCGCTTATCAAGCTTGGCTTTTGGAGTTAGAAGAATCGGTGCATCCATTTGGAATGCTAGCGGTGCCCCTGCTAGTGCATCTGGAAAAGTAGAACCGGTCGCAAGAACCACATTATCTGCTCCATTTGGCCACCCTGCTCTAGCAATCTCGATCGCCGTTTCATAGCGATCGTCACCTGAGATGCGATCAATATACTCCATATTCATGGCAGATAAAGCATACATGCTATCTGAACCACCGCCATTTAAATCAAGAGCTCCTATATAATAAGTTCCTTCTGGAATCACATATAGTTGAATTTGAACTCCGTCGTAAACCTCATTAACATCTGGAGTTAACCAGTCCCCATGTCCATCAGCAAGAAGGAAACCGAGGTCAATCCCACGTTGTGAAGCGCCTGAAACAACCAATTCTATCGGATTTTTCACTTCAATTTGATAGACGTCAACATCATCCCATTCAAACGTGCCATACACCGTATCATCGAGATTTAATAGATTCGCTCGATCCAACGTATCATTGGGTTCATTCTCCCAGTAATCCGTTAGAGTTTTTACCTTATTGGGATCAGTAGCAAGCTTGTCTCTTACTTGTGATTGAATTTTCTCAAGTTCTTCTCCAGTAAAAGTCGTTCCTTTCTTCTGCTCCACCTTTTTAATTTCATTTTTCAACTCGTCATGACCATCGTTGATTGCATAACCTTTTCCCGGAAACGTTAATCCACTTAATATTAAAAGACTAGCTACTAGATAGAAAACCACTTTCCTCATTCAACCATCCCCCGTTTTTCCCAAATAGTGTCATAAGCACCACTCTATTATATAGGCACTAGGAACCAGAAACCATGGGAGGTTCTGTCGAAGCATAGGAAATATGAAAGAGGAATAAGGGTGACCTAGTGTCAATCTATGTCAGTTAGATGAGCTACTAAAATATGAAAAAAAGAGCCCGAATCATCAATAACAATGATTCGAACTCCCTATCATTCATTCCTTACGTTTTTCATTCCATCAATTATTCTGCGCCGCAAACTTCTTCGTTAACTTTGATAGCAGCTCCGGCGTATCGTCACGATGCATGACAACTTCGATAAAGCAAAGCTTCTCATCTTCTGCATTAGCACTAGCGAGCACCTGATCAAGCTCTTCCTCCGTCACTGCTTTAAACGTCGTGAAGTGCTCCTCCGATCCAAACGCATGCGGAAGTTTTTGATAATCCCAAGTCGCAATATCGTTATAAACTTGCTCAGGTCCATGAATCGCGCGTTCAACCGTATAACCATCATTATTAATGAGGAAAATGATTGGCTTTAAACGATGACGCATGATCGTCGACAGTTCCTGTGCTGTTAGCTGGAATGAGCCATCCCCGATAAACAAAAGATTTCGTCGCTCAGTGTCTGCGAGCTGTGAGCCAAGTAAAGCGGGCAATGTATAACCAATTGAACCCCAGAGCGGTTGACCGATAAAACGCGCCCCTTCAGGTAAAGGCATCGTCGCTGCACCGAAGAAAGACGTTCCTTGCTCAGCTAGAAGGACATCGTTTTTCTTCAAGAATTTAGCCATTCGCTCATAAAACCACTTCTGCGTGATTTCATTTGAACTTGAAGAAACCTCATCCTCTGCAAATCGCGTTGCCTCCGCTTCTCCCTCATATCGATCCAGACGAGCAGCTAGTTCATCCATCGCCTGAATCATCGAAATTGGAGCGTATTTTGCTTCCTTCCACTTCACGCCATACGGATTGATCTCGACAACCTGTTCTTCCGTAAATTGATGAGAGAAACCACCCGTAATCGAGTCACTTAGCTTTACACCAATCTGGAAAATAACATCGGCTTCATCTACTCGTTTTTGTACCTCCGGAGAGCTCAGTTCACCGTTATAAACCCCGTTGAATTGAGGATGAGATTCTGGGAAGACTCCTTTTCCCATGCTTAACGTCGCAACAGGGTAACCTGTTTTTTCTGCAAAACGAAGCAATGCTTCACGTGCTCCGAAACGGTCCACTTCATAATCAGCTAAAATGACTGGCTGAGTCGCTTCATTTGCTTCTCTCGTAATCTCACGCACCATTTCATCCAGCACTTCAGCATTTCCTTCAAATGATAAACTCAATGGTGAAGCTGGTCTGTTAACCGGCTTATTGTACACATCAATTGGAAGATTAATATGTACCGGACGCTTTTCCATCCAGCATGTTTGCAGGACGCGGTCGATTTCCTGTGCCGCATTTTCTTCCGTTAAAGTCGTTTGCGCCACCGTTACTTCTTCATACATTCTCGCAAAGCGATCGAACTTCCCATCACCAAGCGTATGGTGAACAAGCGATCCATTATTCATGACAGCTGTTGTTGGAGTGCCTGTTATTTTCACCACCGGCACGCGTTCAGCATATGCGCCAGCAATTCCGTTCACTGCACTGAGTTCTCCAACGCCAAATGTTGTGACAAGTGCACCCGCACCATTCATTCTTGCATATCCATCCGCAGCATAAGCTGCATTCAGCTCATTAGCATTTCCGACCCACTCCATTTTTCCATCTTCAAGAATCGTATCAAGAAACGCAAGATTATAATCTCCGGGTACGCCAAACATATGACGAATCCCTAATTCAGATAATCGATCTAATAAATAATTCCCTACTGTATATGTTTGTTGCATCATTGAACACTCCTTAAATAACGTCAACTATGTTGACTTAATAAAAGGGTATCAAACAAAATGATATAGGTCAAACTTGTTGACTCTTTATTGGTGGCAAAAAGGACGCAGTGGTATACTAGGAAATACAATCAATGCGATATGTTCAAAGCTTCAGGGGGTAGTGATGAAGGAAAAAACGAACGAACAAATGAATGAAGTGTTAGCCATGTTTTACTTCGCCTACAAAACATTCACAGAAGAACCGGATATTATGATTGAAGAGTACGGCATCCAACGCGTTCACCACCGCATTCTTTTTTTCATCGCACGTTTTCCTGGACTTAGCGTGAATGAATTATTATCACTGTTAGAAGTAAGCAAACAGGCGCTTCATCGACCAATGAAAACTTTAATCGAAAAAGAACTTGTCACAACATCAGAAGCGGAACACGACCGCCGTGTTAAACAGCTGTTTCTAACGGATAAAGGCGAACATTTAGAGGAAAAGCTGAGCAACACACAAAAACAGCACCTCACTTCCATTTTCCAAGAACTAAAGCCTGAACAAGTCGATGCCTGGCAAACGATTATGGAGAAATTATCGGTCGAGCGGGATGGGTTTGAAGCGTGGAAGAACAAGTTAAAAAATGAACCAGATAACTCTAAATGATGTTGTTTTGAGTAAATTATTTGAGAGATAAAATAAGCGGCTAGCTTTATGACAAACTCATAAACTAGCCGCTTTTAAGATATTTGTTAAAATATACAATTGATCAATAAAAACACCTTTACCTCTTTATTATATAATTCGGAGCTTTTCTTTCCAGGGTGTTTTCCTTATTATTCTGTCCATTCGTTTTATCAACTGTATTATCATGCAGTAAAAAACTATACTTTCCAATCGGTAGTCCGTCCATATCGGATAAATCACTCACGATTTGATCGAATATTTCCTTGTTTGGTTCAACACCAGGTTCCTCCATATACAGTTGAATAAGAACACTAACCATAGCCGGATTGATTGATTCCCCTTCTAACATATTGACCCATTCATCTTTTGGGAGATCCGAATTTTCAAGATACTCGTTCAAAAGTTTTTCTTGCACAACACCACCGTAAATGACTACTTTATAATAAGGGGTTGTATGATAATTACCCACACCATTTTGGTTAGCTTCTTCAGAGATACCTACTACAGGATACTCTTTCACTTTTCCATCTAAATACTGATCAAGTTTCTGAAATTCATCTTCATAGATCCACGTGTATAATCCACTACTAATAGCAGCTCCAACCTGACCTTCTTGCGACCAAACCCCAGTAGAATCTACTGTCTCTGATTGCTGATCGACAGAGATAATTGCATAGGAGTAGAAATGTGGTTTGCCCACCGATTCGACAAAAACAATTGCACCGTCTACTGCTCCCACGATGCTATGTACCTTTACTTTGGTTTGATAGTTTCTCTTAAAATACTGCTTTACTGCCCGATCAACCTCTTCGCTATGTTCTTCCGCAATCTCACCGTTTCTTTCACCTTTCGCAAGCGTATAACCTTCCCCTGTATATTCTTGAACAGAGAGAAAGTATTTTTCTTCTACTCTATCTTTTATGGTGCTGCTTTCTTTATTGGCACACTCACTTATGAATAACAGACTAAGAATCCTGAAGAGAAAAAGAAAGTTTTTCACTAATTACTCCTCTCGTATAAATAAAATAAAAGTAGGATTAGCACTATTCATTCCAATAAAAGTAAATCTATTGTATCTTTTAATAGAAGAGACATATAACCTTTAACTTGGAGGTATCAATGAAACAACCAATTACTCTAATCATTCTTCTCTCTTTTCTTATAACAGGTTGTCAAATAAGTAATGAGATCAAAACAACTGATCCTGAAAAAGTTGATCCTAAAGAACTACCTAAAGTAAGAGCTTTTAAAGATGAGTTTACGAGAGGTTTCTTACAATCCATTAAAGAGACAAGGGAGGGATACTATCTTTTTCGATCAGATACCAACCACTACACAATGGACTTCCCTTCCGGAGGAGTAATAGGTGAGATGGGATATTCCATACAAAAAGTCTCTGAAAGTTTCCTTGTTGGTGTAGAAGGTAAAAATACTGATTCTGAAATATCTATAAAATACCTTGAATTTATGAAGAAAGAATTGAGAGAATCAAGAATTGAAACGCTAATAAAAAATTCAAAATCCCCACTTAATTTTGAAACAAGGGAATTGGATGATCGTACAATAAGTACAGCTTACTTCGAGACTGATAAGGGTTATTATGGATACGTGGCCCTAGTCCAAAATACTAAAAGATACGGGGCTGTTGAGGTAACTTACACTTCAGAATGTAAAGTGGACCTATCAAATTGTGAAGAAGTGATAAAAAGTAAAAAAAATTCCTTCACTAACTGGATTGAAAGCATTCATTTTATTAATCAAGAAACACACGAAACATCCAATTAACCACAAATCAAAACACCGCGAACGTTAACAGGCATCTCACTATAATAATGGGGAGGTTATCGCCAAACCAACTAACCTCTCTACTCTAAGAGTTCTCTCATTAGTCTAAGCAAATACTCCAGATTGTACAGAAAGCAATAGGAGAAAAAACACTTAACAGAAAAAATCCATTCATCAAAACGACAATAAATCAAACATAGCACAGCTAGTACTAATGTCTCTACTTCGCTGACCAAACAAAAAAATCTCTCAGTTACATTCCAAGAAAAGGATATCTATTGTATCTTTTAATAAGAGCCCTATAACAACCATATGAAGCTGGAGGATCACAATGAGATTAATTATTAGTCTACTCATGGTTTTATCTATATTTTTAGGAGGCTGTCAAATGAGTGAAGAAAATCAAACAACGGATCCAGAGAAAGTAGATACAGAGAAACTGCCGAATGTAAAAGCATTTGAAGATGAATTTACTAAGGGGTTCATTCAATCAATTAACGAAACAGAAGAAGGATTTTATCCTTTTCTTTCTGAAACTGGTGCTTATAGTATGAATTTTCCTCAAGAGGGCGTTATAGATGAAAGAGGATATTATGTACAAGACGGTACTGAAAAATATAGTATTGGTCTAAAAGATAATAATGTCAGTACCAGAATCAATATTAAATACTATCAATTTATGAAAGCTGAATTTATGGAGTCTAGCTTGCAAACGCTTGAAGAAAATTTTGACCTCCCTCTTCAATTTCAAGAAAAAAAACTTGATGGACGCACTATACAAAGAGCTTTTTATGAAGATGAAGATGGTTACTTTGGAGTAGTCGCCATGGTTCAGAACACAGAAAATAATGGAGCTATTGAAGTGACAACACTTTCAGAGTGTAGTAAGGGTAATGCCGACAGTCACTGTAATCAAGTTAAGAAAGATTACAAAACCACTATCTATCATTGGCTAGAATCCATTAAATTCATTACGGAAAGTGAGTAAACTTATGACGATTCAACTATCAAATTCTCGCGAGTTTCGTCTAAGAATAACAGAATTGGAGTATAGCAATCTTTCCGATAAAGAGTTCATTCAAGAAGTACAACAAATTTATCTTGAAGAATTCGGGGAAGTTCTTCCTGCTAACATAGATATCTTCCACTCATCGGAGTCTGTCAGACTTGAAGGAGATACTTCAGGTTATGACGGTACAGCAATTCATTTTAAATCAAAAGAAAATGATATCAATGAAATATATGTTATTTCACAGGGCTCCCAAGGAAATGACGATTGGACTTATAACATTAAAGCTATGTTTGCTGGTAAAGATTATTCACAAGCGCAGATGACAAATGAATTTGTTAAAGATGTAAAAAATGAATTTCAAATTTCAGAGAAAGACAATACTGTCCCGATAATCGGACTTTCTCATTCACTAGCACATAACAATAATACAACTGCTCTACTTTTATACAACACATTTGATGAAGTCTATAGTGTAAATGGTGCACAAACTAATTACTATCAGTTATTTGAGGCTGATACTAATTTCCAAAGAGAACTTGCAAAAACATTTTCCATTTCGCCTGATAACCGAAATGCTATCTACACTATAGACCCCAAAGCCCTCGAAGCCTTCACCAAAGATTACTACAGCCAAAAAGCAAAAAGGGTTCATCAAACCATCTCCTATGATGATCCGTTATATGGGGCAAGTGGTGTAAGAGGATTTGTTACTCTTGGGGAAGTAGACATGATCGATACAAACCCAACTTATAAAGGCATTCGTGAATTGGTTGATGAAATTCCTGACCATGTTATTGAAGACTTTCAGCAGCTTGCCATTAATTATACGGTTGCCTCTAAAAAAGATGGAAATGATCAAGTGATTAAGGATTTGGTAGGTTTCGATCCTGAACTATTAAACGGCAACCCAATCGCAAATATATCGGGCACATATCTGCTCGACCAATCAAAATTTAGTGATATGGTCGAAAGCATGAACGAAAAAGTTCCTGACCTTCTCGATAATGTTCAGGTCATTACTCAAAACGCCGACACTATTTTCGGAAAGTTAGTAGAAGCCAACTATATTACAACTGCCCAAAAAACCGAGCTTGTGCATGTCTTTGAGAAAGTAGAGAAAGATTTACAAGACATTGAGGATATTATTTGGAAAATGGATCAGATTCGCTTCGATTCAGTGATTCTCCAACCACCGCCTATCGCTGGAGATGCAATCTTGGCTTCCAGACTTTATCATAATTACATGCAAATTCTCTCGCAGCTTGAGACTTTAAATAAAGAAGAATACAAGAAACTTATGGATACGATCGTATCCAGTCATAGTATAGCTGAAATGCTTGAGGCCATTAGGTCTGGTAATAAATCCTATCAGGGTACAGATATGGTTTACTCCACAAGTCAAAATGGTGAGACCATCTTGGTGAATATATCCGCGTCTCTTCGCATGTATCGGGATGGAAAAACTGTTATTCAAGAAAAAGAAGAGGCAATCCGAAGGTTTGAGCTCGCTGTGAATAGAGAGATCGAGGAAGAATACTTAAAACAAAAGCATCAAGTTTTTACGAAAGTAAATGATATTGAGCAAAATCCAGATCATTATAGCATGTATCTTCGAAAGCACATCTATTTCAGTCGACTCAGTAAAACCATTCGTCATATCTCTGTTCACGAATCTATTCCTCCTCTTCAAGGTGTTGATTTCGACTATGAACTGTCTGCTCTTCGTAAGCAAGTAACTAAGGGGTATGACTATATCGAAAAGTATCGAAAAGCTATTGAAGATTTGTTTCACGAAGATGACCGAGTTTCTACGCTTTTTTCACTCATTTAATGAGTTGCCTAAGGAGGTATTTTCTTGAAAGAACTACATTCATTAACAGTAAGAGAACGAATTCTTGAATCCACAAGTCTATTACATAAGCAAAAGCAGCTTCAGGATGCCATTGACGACATTCATCATATCGATGAACAGTTTCTAAATTTGGTACGGACTATTATCATTAGCGAAGATCAGCAAGGCGAAATTGTTAAAGCAATGGTAGAGGAAACCGAGCGTTATACAATGACAAAGCGCACTCTGCTAACAGCTTTAGAAAATCAGTCTGAACAGGCTGTCAAATCTTTAGACAGACAAGCAGATGATCTAAAGGTTCAGAGTCTAACGATTACTTATGAAGATACTCCTTCTGCTTAACTTGTACACAAAAAGCGTCTCACCTCATTCCCCTATGAAGTAAGACGCTTTTCTAATACCGTATTCATCGTGCCCCTCCCCCACTAATCCTCGCAATCACTTCTTCAATAAAAATAAAAAACACCGTTCTCGTTTTTTCAAAAGGAAGCAGGCTGTTATCCTGATTAAACTTCGATAAATAGAAAATATAGTCCGCCATCGAATTTAACGTGTTCACATACTCTTCTAGAATCAGCATGATATCTGCACCGTTTTGCTTTGTTTCTGTAAATAAATTTTCAAACGATGAGAATTTCCCTGTAACGGAAAGAACGATCAGAAGCGTATCTTCATCTGCCAGTCGGCTCGCAAAGTCTTCACTTTGTGCTACGGTGATATTTTTATTTGTGACAACTGTCAACTTGTACGCAAAGTACTCTGCACTAATAAAAGATGGTCCAAGACCGTAGATAATCACCTTCTTATACTTTTGAAAAACAGAAACAAAATCATCAATAAGGGCAGGATCGAAGTTTTCCAAAAACTGCATCAATCGCTCAATTTCATTTGATTTTTTTTGTTTTTCAAGGTTAATTTGCTGGCCGCTAAAGTAAAGCTTGTACTGCTTAAAGTTATCGAAGCCTAATTTCCGAACGAGCTTCGACACTTTTGAGGGAGAGACTTCACATAGCTCAGCGGCATCGATGATTTTCAACTTATCGTTTGTAGCAACAACATCCGATAATTTGCCGTGAACTTCTTCTTCTAATTTCGTTAAATTAGCCGTATCTAATTTGATCATTTAATTGCCATTCCCTTCCTTTCTTGCTCCAGTCCCTAGGCCATACCGATAAGACTGGTTGCTAACTACGAATAATCGTTATATCCTATTAACATTGATGAAATAAGTCAGCTAATACGCCTTTCATTCTCTTTCAACTGATAGTTGGAACCTGATTTCATTCCAACTCGTTTTTCTTTTCCCTATAAGTCTATCCCCTTAAGCTTTTAATTTCTACTATCACTAAGCAAACTATATGAATAAAATTACTATAAAATAAACAATCGTAATTTCCTCATCGAAAATTACGATTGCCTGTCTATTATTGGAATAGATTCCGCTTCTTATACTGCGCTTTGGTGTGACTCTTGCTCAGTATATTTCACGTTTCGATTAACTGTCGTTTTAAAGATTAGCGTAATGATGATACCTAATACACCAGCTACTGCACTAAAGATGAAGTATGCATTGTAACCCCCTGCATCTCCAAAGGATGAAAGCATCAAGCTCATAACGAGCGGTAATAGAATGTCTGGTAAGTAACCAATAAATGAAACTAAACCAATTGATAGACCAAGTACTTCGTCATCAATGTCACAATCGCCTAGTAGCGCCCAATAAAGACCTCGGATCGTATAGACAGATAAACCACTTAAGATAATCAATGCACTAAAGTAAAAATTCGGCAAAGTTGTTGGTAATATTGCAACCGCTGTCAAAAAGAGGGTCGCTAATCCCAAGGCTATTATAAGGATACTGCTTTTCCCAAATTTATCTCCTAAAAACCCTCCGACAACACCACCAATTGGCCGCATCCAAAGCATTGTCACTGTGATGGTCCCTACAATAGATGCATTCATTCCAACATTCGTTTCTAAAAACCCTCCAAAATAATACACGGTCCACGTCACAATGTAACTCATAAAAATGATGCCACCAAGTAACCAGACAAATTTGTTAGCAAAAACTTTTTTCAAAGTCGCTAAATTTAGGGGTGGTCCTTTTTTCACATCTTTTTCTGTTTTCTTAGTAGAGTTATCTTCAACATCCACAAAAATCATAATCAGAACAGAAACTGCAATCAGTACGCCTGAATACAGATAGATAACATTCACCAACGCGTCTTGTTTATCCGCTACAGCTGTACTTGTTCCAAGTACTCTTGAAAAGATAAACACTGCGATACTCGCTAGTGTTGCTTCAACAACACCTCGACCGCCATCCAAAATCCCAAAAAAGCGTCCTTCTTCTTCTTTTTTTGAAATGAGCTTCACAAGTTTTAAATGGGCTGCCCAGAAGGTTAAAACAGAGAAGATCCCCCAAATTGCAAAGATGAGAATGACAACTGGATAGCTTGGCACTTGAGCAAACCAAATACCAGCTAATCCTACAAAAAATAAAGAAACAGAAATGAGTTTCTTAGCGGAAAACCGATCCGAAATCCACCCACTTGGAAAGTAACCGATTATAAACGCGACACCTAAAACGGAAAAAATGCTATTTAATTGCGATAAACTCATCCCATACACTTCTAATATCGTCCCTTGATAATTTGTTCGAAGGTAAATGAGTGGAAAAATAGCACCTGCCGCTAACACTATAAGCATAAATTGAAAATATCGTTTCAGATTATTGGATTTCATAAGGATCATCCATTTCTTATTTAAAAATCGGATAAGAAAGTTTAAAAATTTCATCCGTATGCTTTCTCACATGCTGTACAACCGTTTCGTTTAAGGTCTTATAAAAATTGTAATTCTCCGCATTCGGCTCAAACGTTTTTTCCGTTTTCACCATTTGCTCAATCGCTTCAGAAAAATCATCGTAAACACTTAAATACTTCGAAGCGCTAATGGCTGCCCCTAAACAGGCACTACTGCTTCCCTTCCGCCGATGCACGGGTAACCCAAATAAATCGGACAGGATTTGCATGATGACATCACTCTTGGAACCCCCACCGATCACGACTAATTCATTCAGCTCCACATCAATTTCATCTAACATCTCATCAATGTTGTTTTTAATATTAAATGCAATCGCTTCCAGGATCGAACGATAAATATGGTACCTAGAATGTCGTTGATCGAAGCCTAGCATTAACCCTTTTCGATAAGGCTTATCAGGTGAAGCTAACCAATCTAGGATCGTAATCAACCCTTCACTACCAACAGGAACTTCTTCCGCCTTACGATTCAAGAACTCTTCTTCCGAGATCCCTAACTTTTCTGCTTCCGTTACAAGCTCTTCACCGATTAACTTCTTAAACCAGCTAACCGTCCATAATCCACGTCGAATACCGTTAGATTCATAGACGTATTTAAAAGGAATGGATGCAAAGGTTGGAAAAAAGTTTTTCGCGTCCTCATAATAGTTGTCTCTTAATAACATGGAAGAAATAAAGGTACCCAATGAAATCATGATTGAACTGTCGTTCTGAATACCTGATCCAAGCACTTCCACCGCTTTATCGTTCGAAGTAGCAACGACTGGAATGCCTTCGCTTAAACCAAATTCCTTTGCAAGCTCATTACGAATGGAACCGAGCTTTTCACCTGGTTTCACAAGGTTAAACAGCATATCTCTTCGTAAGCCGTTCGCTTCAATTACGGCGTCATCCGTCGACCAATCTAACGTTTCACGGTCAATCGGCCAAAATACTTCCTGATTACCAGCCGTATCGTTGTATTCTCCCGTCAGCTGTAATCCTAAATAGCCAGAAGTTGTTGTCACATACTGTACGCGATCATCTTTGTGCTCATACGGTTTTGATAATCTAGCATCCATCCAGCTAATCGCTGGATGGGCTAAATCACCGTCTTCATTAAGTAAAACGCGACAGCATCGGATTGTACATAACCCGATTGCTTCGATTTCTTTCAGATTACCGTCGAAATTTGCTAAACAGTTTTTCACACCGTAATAAACACTATCCCATAAGTCATCGTCTGGGTGAATGACGACGCCTGGTTCAGGTGTTAAGGTTTCCCTTAACGCCTGTGAACCATAAGCGACTTCATTTCCTTCTAGGTCAAAGATCACTACTTTTGTACTTTGTGATCCATTATCAATCCCCATGATGTATCGATTCGCCATGATTTCCCTCCTAGCCTCTAATATACTTTTTCACTTCGCTAGGTTGAGGGAAAATCGTTCCGTGATTCATGATGCCTTTTGGATCAAACGCTTCTTTCAACTTCTCAAGCATATAGTATGCAGAACCGTGCTCTTCTTTTGTCCATTCAGAACGATACTTCCCAATACCATGGTGGTGACACATAGAGCCGCCAAGCTTCAACGTTTCTTCAATAATGATTTGGTGAATCGGGTGGTGATAAATGCGCATTTCATCTTCTGGTGCACAATTAATTGTGTAGTTGTAAACAAAATACATATTTGTTCCGTTCAAGTAGCTATGAGAAGAGTGACCGCCAAGCATCGTTAGCTCATCTGCACGATCAAACTCATTTTTAATCCGTTCGATAACATTGTTATAAAGTTTCGGGATACTTTCCCAGTCAGCCGACACTTCTGTTGTAAACCCATCATGAGTATTGTGATCAATCATATCTTGGATTTCGCGCTCAATGCGGCTTTCATCCCAGTTCAAGTTATTGAACCAGTTTTCAATTAGCGACGAATCTACTTTTTCAACAATTCCTGACTGGAACTTTTCAACTGCTTCTTCAATACCTGCGTTAGTCGCTTCCACGATTCCTTTTGGACCTTCCGCCATGAAAATCAAAACGCACTTATCATTATAAAAATGTTTAAAATGCTGTCTTGCATCTTCTTCAGAATAAACGCGCGCAACAGATGGACGGTAACCATTCACCATGACTTCACGTAGCACTTTGATCCCAGTTTCAACATCTTTAATCAAGTAGCCGTGGAACGCATTATTCTCTGGATTGTGCTTAAAGATTTTCACCGTTACTTCTGTGATATAACAAAGTGCACCTTCATTCCCAATCGCAATGTGGCGAATATCCGGGCCGCCAGAACGTCTTGGAACGTTCTTAATCTTTGAAACTTGTCCTTCAGGAAAAACACATTCTAGGCCAACAACCATATCCTCAATCGCACCATACAAAGTGGAAAGCTGACCAATACTTCTTGTGGAAACAAGGCCACCATATTGAGCAACTGGCTTGGACTGCGGTGAGTGACCAGTCGTATAGCCCAATTTACGTAGCTCATCTTCAAGCGTTTGAAGCTTCACCCCAGACTGAACCGTAGCCTGCATGTTGTACGTATCCATTTTAATAATTTCATTCATCTTAGAACCGTCAATGACGAGCGTCGTTTCTTTCCAGTTCTCAAGTCCACCCTCAGTGCCTGTTTTCCCACTTCTAGGGATCACGTTAATATTATTTTCATTACAGAACATGAGAAGCGTTTTAACTTCTTCCGTTGAATGAGGAAACACGATCGCAAGTGGTGCTGGAACATCAAGTACATTTTTCGTTTTTGCGTATTTCTTATAGCGATCAGCTGATGCATCGTAGAGCGCCTCTTCATTTGTTACGATTTGATCCTCAGAAAGTAGAGATTTTAATTCTTCTAATAGGTTTTTCATAATTGATTCTCCTTTTTTATTATGATAGTTTAATAGAATTTATCGTACGAGGTAACCACCATCGACATTAAGTAACGTTCCATTTACATAGTTAGAAGCGTCAGATGCCAAGAAAACAACCGCTCCCATGAGATCCTGAATGTTTCCCCAGCGATTCGCTGGAATGTGATCCAGTACGCGCTGATTGCTTTCAGGATTTTCTCGCGTGTTCTTTGTTACGTCTGTTGCAAAGTACCCAGGCGCAATGCCATTCACTTGAATGTTATATTGAGCGAGTTCATCGCAATACGCTTTTGTAAATCCAGCCAAACCATGCTTTGTGGCTGCATAAGCTGGCGACCATTGTCCACCAAGATAAGAGAACAGTGAGCACGTATTAATAATTTTTCCGCTTTGTTGTGGAATCATATGTTTTGCTGCTTCGTGTGACAGTTCAAACGGAGCATTTAAATTGACAGACACCATTTTATCCCACTGAAGTCTGGAGAACTTCGTAACATCTGGTTCATTGATGTTAATCCCGGCATTATTGACGAGAATATCAATCTTTCCAAAAACACTTAAACATTTATCAATAATATGCTTGCAGACGCCTTCTTCAGTTAAGTTTCCAAGCATTAAATGATATTGAACGCCCTCTGCTTCAATTAATTTCTTCGTTCTGTCGTCATCTTCTTCCATACTAACCGCAAAGATATTAGCTCCTGCCTTCGCTAACGCAAGCGCAAATCCTTGCCCTAGTCCTGAATTACCTCCAGTGATAATTGCAACTTTTCCTTTAAGATTAAAAAAATCCATATTAAAATCAGTGATCTTATTCATTTCCGGGTTCATACTCAATATTGCCACCCTTCAGATTATTTTATCTTTTCTTCAACTAGGTTCATTCTAATCCTCCACAAAATGAAAATCAAGCGTTTTCAGAGAAATTTCTCTTTTTATTATAAATAAATTATAATAAAAGGAAAATTTTCTTGTCGTGCAAGTGGGATTCATTACCCTCTCACCTCTTTTTTCGTTAAAAACAAGAAAAAAGAGACAAACCTATTAAATCTCTAATAGGTTTATCTCTCACATTTAAACTATCTTTTTCTTATATCGTAGGTTTTTTTACTTACTCCCCATCATAATTACTTTCCGGAAGCGTATCCCAGAAAGTAGTATCTGCTGAATCAATCGAATCATCTGCCAGTGCATTTAGACTCGCTTTCATTGCCGTAACCGCTTGTTGGATTAAATAACCATTACTCTTCTGCCCGAGAACGTAATCATCGCGATAATGATCGGCCATACCACGCATTTCAAAAAGAAGTGTTGCAATACCGTATTCCATCGCGAGTCCGTTTCGACTAATTGTTGGCGCACTTCCTCCCGGATACTTCGACAGTAGGCCATATCCTTTTGCTTCAACCGCGTTATAAACAACGGATCCGAGTTCTTTAGACTGCTCCACCACTTCTGGATCAACGTCTCCGTTTGTAGGATAAAGAATAGAACCAGACACAAGCTCGCCCGTGTGGCCTAACGTTGTTTGCGTCCCCTGATGATGAAGGTCAATCATATAATCCGGCGAATATTTTTGTAGCACATTCTCGTGTAGCGCCTGTGTTTCAGGCTGCTCGCGATCCACATGATCACGGTTAAGATCAACTTCGTTGGCATTATAGCGTGTATGCGTACCAGAAACATAGTCTTCTAATGAAAAATTCACATCACCTTCTGCCCCATCAACATTAAGTCGCGGTGCAATCAGCACATTCACGTTATCAAGGATATTCTGCACATTGTTTCCGTTCGAAGATAAATACTTAATCATCTCAAGAGCGCCTTCCGTCGTTAACGTTTCATTTCCGTGCTGCTGTGTTAAGAATAGAATTGTTGGATTATCTGGGTTCATGGTACCAAACTTAGCAAGGTAAAGATCTCTCCCTTTAACCGACTGACCGTACACTTCAAGCTCCAACGCTTCAGAGCGCTTATCGACTTTTTCTAAAAAGCTCACCATTTCTTCATAAGAATGCAGGCGTTCATTTTTTATCGTTTCATTGCCACCATAGTTCGGTCCATTCGGTCCGTTATCTCCAGCTAAAGCCGTATTCCCTGTTAAAAACGAACCAGACACAAGCATCGTTCCTGCTACTGTTAATGTAAGAATTTGTTTTTTCATATATATCCTCCTCTAAATCATCAATGATTGGTTGTGTTTCCGCTTATAAAACTCTGTATCTAACTGGACTATCGTTCTGTTAATGGGATGCTATCATAATCCTCAGGGTCAATTTCATAAACATCTTCGCTCACTACGCTGTCAATAATGCCATTAAGTCCAATTTCAACGGCCTTAATCAGCCTTCCTTTTTCCTTCTGACCATAGCTTTGCGTTTGACCAGTTACCTCAAACAGCACTGCGCCGCTTCCATTAAGTGCAAAGGAACCAAGTGCAGTACCAGGTAAATCAAGATTCTGTGGATACAGGCTAATATGATCAAATGGGGAATTCCCTCGTTCTTGCAGAGCGTTATATGCAGCAACATTTAACTGCTTTGAAAAATCACCATCATATGTATCAGCATACTCACTGTATTTCGAGCCTTCTTCACTTTCAGGATCAGGAACAAAATCCCCTGAAATCGAAAGCGTCACTTTATCATCTGTGCCTTCAACAAAATATTCGCCTTGATGATGCAAATCAACGAACACATCGACTACTCCATACTCACTCAACAACCCTTTGTAAACATCACGAACCGTTTGGGCTTCAGGAGTAATGTACCAGCCTGGATTTGAAGAGTTATTTGGAAAATCTTCAGGTTGTGGCACATAGTTAAGATTTGGATTAAAATCTCGGTTCACATCAAATCCCGGATTCGAATCATAATCCCAATATTGGTTCGTATACGTGTAGTAATTCCAGGATGGCAACGCACTAGCGAGCTGAGGGAAATCTTCCACAACTTCACTCCAGGACATATCATTTCCCCGTCTGTTTAACTCTGTCGCATCCGGGTTCACCATCGGCATGGCAACAATCGTCACTTCATTCCTGATTTTCTTTGCTTCTGGCGAATTCGAGCCAAGCTTCTGCAGTAAATTCAATAGTGCTGCCGTACCCGTTTTTTCATTCCCATGAATTTCGCTTTGTACTAAAATGACTTTGTCACCCGATCCAACTGTCGCCTTATAAATTTCACGGCCTTGATTGGAGTAACCTGCAACCTCCACATTAACCTGTCCCTGACTGCTTTTATCAATTTGCTGAAGTTTTTTACTTAGCTCCGCATGACTAATAAAACCAGAGATCGAGTATTCTTGGCTTTGCGCTTGCACTGGTTTGGCGTTCGGCGCTGCCATCGTAGAGCTAGCAAATACTGATGTCAATATCAGCGTGCTACACAACAACGTTACCTTTTTCTTTCGATTCATCTCATTCCTCCTCCGTTTTTAAAGACTCTACCACTCCGTCATTCTCGATTTCCATCTCCTTCCCTTTTAAATCTGGCGAAAACGAAACGTTTGGACTAAGGGTTATGGAGAAAATAGGTCGATTTACATGGGGGATTTTAACATCGTTATAAAAAAGAAAAGGACATTTGACGGTGATTGTGATTTCTTCAACACCAAGCAAATTTCAATGCTTTCATCACCGTGTTCTTCTTCGTTGTCATTAGGATTTGCTATCATATTGTTAATGGAAGGGTTCCGGTTTTACGGTTTCAGGTAGCTAAAAAGTGATCTCCATCTTTCTTTTGTCTTTCAACACATAAAGCAGATAAACGAAAGTTAATAAATGAATTTCAAAAATCCACAAAAAAACCAGGTAAACTAATCAATTAACAGATTAGCCCCTGGTTTTTCTGTATAATCTTGTAAGTTAATTTTAAAGACGATTTCTTTTTCAGCGGGCTTTTTCTAAAACGCCCCTGAACCTCCTCCCCCACCTCCTACGCCTGATCCACCGCCACCGCTAGAACCAGCTGCTGATACGGCAGTATGTTGATCTGCTTTTTCAAAGCCTGACTGAAACGTTTCAGCTAAAAGTAGGTAAATCATCCACTCATTATTTTGTGACGTAGAAGCAAATTGAGCGGACACCTTTCGCTTTCCGGCTCCAATTTGGTATAGAAGAGCCGGAACTTGTTCATTCTGATCCCACTCTTTCCATTGATCGCTGACCTTTAGCGGCGTCACTGTTTCCATAATTCTTCTTCCCTTTTCATTTAACGGTCGGTAGGCGATGGGAAAGATGAGAAAGAAAAGGAAAAGCAAACTAACCAGAAGCATCCAGAGAAACAGTTCATGATAAGCAAACAAGAAGATGCTTATGAAGGATCCAAGTGCGGCTAATCCTGAAATCCAACGGGTTTTCACTGCTTTTTCAGTCAGGTCATACTGCTTATACTCTCTCCGTACCGCTTCTTTCCAGCCTGAAAAGCTTTTTTGATATTTCTCATGATTTTTCTTCTCTTCCACATAGCTTTCCAGATCCTTCACGTGAAAGATATGACTTGAAGCAATATCATCAAATAGCCATTCGATTAATCTAGTTTCATGCTTAAAATCAGTATCTCTATTCACTAGTTCAAACTCTTCATCTGATATCTTTTTGATATTTTCTTTTCGAACAAGTTCAAGTAACGAAGCAATAACCGCTGATGCTTTAAGATTACCTCCTGTAAACAATAGAATTGCTGGCAAGCTCATTTCTGTATCTGGAAAGCGACCATTTCCGCTAATCTGCCGTTCAATCTCAATCTCAGTCAACCTCTTTCTTCTGATTGCGTGAACGAGCAATCCAATTACAATTAGAAGCAATCCACCAACAATCACAGGAGCAACCCCACCCCAACGCTCTCTCGCCTCCCTTTCGGCAGCTACTTCCGCGTCCATTTTCTCTTGACCAGAAAGAATGTCACCAAGCATTGGCATTTCAGCTGTCAAAGTTGCTTCTGAAAAAAGTGAGGCATCATATGCAACGCGAATATCGCCGTTTTCCTCACTCGATACTTCCCCGAGATTGAAAACGACTGTCCCCTCATCAATCGTTTCAACAGCATCATAAGCTTCATCATATCCGTACGCTGCCTTCACATCAGCAGGTATGGGAGGTACAACCGTTATCGTCATATTTTCGTATGTCGTTTCATTGCTTTCGTCAAAAAAAGGATAATAAAACTGGGCGACGTCTTCGAATCGTTCCACTCCATTAGTAATCGTATAGGTGATGTCGACAGTTACGGTTTCATCAGAGCCACCACGGTATACTTTATAAACATCACCATCTTTCTCTA
The DNA here is from genome assembly GCF_056173665.1 of Anaerobacillus sp. QJM3NY_17. NCBI lineage: Bacteria > Bacillati > Bacillota > Bacilli > Caryophanales > Bacillaceae > Anaerobacillus > Anaerobacillus sp. QJM3NY_17. The sequence continues at coordinate 3,911,546 of NZ_CM149685.1, forward strand.
CCTTAAGTTCCTTCCCATTTTCAGTAGCTTGGAAGTTCTTAATTGTCGTCTTTTCTTTCGAGATAAGTCTCCTTGTGATGCCGTTAAAATCTCCATCAAATTCATACGTGTGGCTTTCTTTTACATCTACCTGACCGTCCTCGTGTAGTTGGGCAGTGATATCGGTCGCTTCAATAGAAAACTCAACCGCCCATACATTTACAGGAATGAGTAAGATAAAAAGAAAAAAGCCTAAAACTAACACCTTATTCATAGACGTAACCTTCTTTCCTGTACATTTACACTTTTATATACGGATAAAATAGGTAAAAGTTACAAATTCATTACGTTGAGATTAGAAATTGATTTGACATTAAAACATTATTTTTCACAATAACATTAATGCAAACGGTTGCGTAAATGTTAAAGATTAGTATATACTATTCAAAGAAAACGCTTTACCATATTAATGATGCATTCCTTTACTACTTCACGATCCTAGTGAGGTATAAAGCTTATAACTAAAGCGTTATCACGACTAATTCACTTTACAGAAGGCTGATCGAACCATTCGCGAGTACAGCTTTTATTTTTTAATTCTCATGCAAGCGATTGCATTTTCTTTGTTCACTTATTTATACGCCATACATATACAGGAGGAAATTATGTTACAAGAACAAGTTGCCACAACGAATGAAAAGCGATATCAAAAAGAATTACCCGCTCTACCTCTCACGACAATCTGGTTAATTAGCTTCGGATTTTTAGGGGTTCAGATGGCCTTTTCATTACAAAGCGCGAATATGGGACGCATTTTCCAAACCTTAGGAGCAGATCCTCATAATCTCGGTTTATTCTTTATCCTACCGCCACTCGCTGGATTAGTTGTCCAACCTTTAGTTGGATATTTTTCCGATAGGACCTGGATTCCAGGGCTTGGCCGACGAATTCCTTATCTACTCGTTGGAGCTGTAGTTGCTGTCATTGTCATGTGTCTCTTGCCCAATTCGGGTAGTTTCGGATTTACTGCAGTAACAGCCATGACGTTTGGCGCCATTGCCATTCTCTTTATGGATGTCTCATCAAACATGGCGATGCAGCCATTTAAAATGATGGTTGGGGACATGGTGAACAAAGAACAAAAAGGATTTGCGTATTCGATCCAAAGCTTTTTATCAAATAGTGGTGCTGTGTTAGCTAGTATTTTCCCGTTTCTATTAACAATTATCGGCGTTTCAAACAGCGCACCAAAAGGCGTTGTGCCACAATCTGTCGTCCTTTCATTTTATGTTGGTGCAGGAGTTCTCATCATCTGTAGTCTGATAACGGTATGGAAAGTAAAAGAGTATACTCCAGATGAGTTCGCAGTTTATCACGGCATTTCGAAAGAATCGACGAAAGAAAAGGTAAACATTTTCAAATTGCTTGGAAGCGCTCCAAAAGTATTTTGGACCGTTACACTCGTTCAATTATTCTGCTGGATAGGTTTTCAATACTTGTGGACGTATGGCACCGGTGCCATTGCGTTAAATGTTTGGAATACGAGCGACCCTTCTAGCGCAGCTTATCAAGATGCCGGGAACTGGTTTGGGATTTTAACAGCCGTTCAGTCGATTGGCGCCGTACTCTGGTCTCTCGCGTTATCCAGAATTCCAAACAACTCACGCAAATTCTATTACTCCATGAGCTTATTGCTAGGTGGGATCGGATTTGGATCTGTTTTCTTCGTGCACAATCAGTGGGCACTCGTTATTTCCTTTACGTTAATCGGAATCGCTTGGGCCGCAATGATGACATTCCCATTCACGATCTTAACGAACGCGTTGAAAGGGAAGAACATGGGTACATATCTTGGGTTATTTAACGGTAGCATTTGTTTACCGCAAATTATTGCTTCATGCTTAAGCTTTGTTTTATTCCCATTGATCGGATCTTCCATGCCGTTTATGATCTTGCTTTCAGGTGTGTTACTTGTCGTTGGGGCGTTGTCTGTACCGGTTATTAAGGAGACGTATGCGAAGTAGACATGAACGAGACGATTCTGTCCAATGACATTCATAAAACGAAAAAGCCAGATAAGCAAACAATTAGCTTATCTGGCTTTTCAAGTTTTATAGTCTAACTTAAAAAATAGAATAGAAACTCTTTAATCAATCGTTTGTTTAACTTAAGAAATATACTGTTTGAGACGTCTCTCTAAACAAAGCCCCAACTTCCTCTGGTTGATAAAGAAACCATTTCACACAAAGAATATAAATATTTATTAAATAGTTCCACATAAATGGGTGGTGACAGACACCCAACATGCCTACTGAGCTATCCTCATCCCATTGTTGTTATACAAATTGGCATACATTCTTCCAGACTGCATTAGCTCCACGTGTGATCCTTGTTCTACTACTTCACCTTTGTTAATTACAACAATATGATCTGCATTCCGTATTGTAGACAACCTGTGGGCAATCATTATAGTTGTGCGTCCTTCCATAAGTCGCTCTATGGCTTCTTGGACTAAACGTTCTGATTCATTATCCAACGCAGAAGTTGCTTCATCTAGCAACAAAATAGGTGCGTCTCTTAAGATGGCTCTAGCAATTGCAATTCGTTGCTTTTGTCCACCAGATAATCTTGATCCTCTTTCCCCTACTTCTGTTTCATAACCACCTTTTAACTCCACGATGAATTGATGGGCATTTGCTTTCTTAGCAGCTTCAATTATCTCCAACCTGCTAGCACCTATCCTACCAAATGCAATATTTTCTTCAATTGTTCCACTAAAAAGGAATGTGTCTTGAGGTACATAAGAAAAATAACTTCTTTGTTGATTTACTGACATTGCGAAGGCATCTAAATCATCAAAAAATATGTTCCCACTGTGAGGTTGATAAACACGTTGAAGGAGATGGAACAGTGTGCTTTTTCCTGCGCCACTCGGTCCAACCAGAGCAGTAACTTTACCAGCAGGCACTTTCAATGAAAAATTTTGAAATAACACATCATTTTGCTGATAGTGAAAGTCCAAATTTCTAAACTCAATCATTCGTTTCATTCTAATAGGTGGATTCATATGATCCTTAAGATTCATTTCTGGTTTTTCCTGCATTGCTTCCATAATACGTTCAACAGCAGCAATCGAACGCTGAAAGCTCCCCCATTGTTCTGCAAGGGAAGTTAGAGGATAAACCAACCTTTGCATTAAACTTACAAAAGCGAGTAATACCCCAATCGTAATTTGCCCATGCGTTACAAGAAAAGCCCCTAGTCCTAACGTAATAAAGAAAGACATCGTTCCTGCCATATTAGCGGCTGTACTAAACCAACTACGAATAGAGGCCTCTTTCATTTCAGTATGAAGAAGTTCGTCCGATGATTGTTGGAAGCGTCTTAGAAATAACGTTTCAAGACTAAACGTCCGAAGAACCATATTACCAGCGAATGAATCATTTAATGTGATGTGCATATCTTCCACTTGTTTATGAATAAGACGATTCCTGTCTCTCATTTGCTTTCCAAAGACAATTCCTGAAATAATCGTTAATGGAGCGAGTACGATAAATAGAAGAGATAATTGCCAATTCAATAAAACAAGATACACAAAAATAGAAATAACTAGGATAGGAAGACGAACTAAATTTAATAGCACTCCGCCAACGGCACCATGGATCTTATCAATATCATTCGTTAAATGTGATAGTAGTTTACCAGAATGATTCTTTTCAAAAGATGCATATGGAATAGAAAGAAATCTTTCAAACAATTGTGTTCGAAGATCTTTCTTTACATGACTTACAGTGTAGGTTCTTAAATAGGAGTCAAAATAATCTACGATGCCTGTAACAACTAGTGCAATTAATCCAACAGTGAAAAGTGTCTTTAACTCTTTAAAATCCCCATTCACCGCACTGTCAGTAATATGTTGCATTAACCAGGCAAAGAGTAAAATTAGAAAAATGTCTACTATTAAAATAAAAAGGAGACAGCAGTAGCTTCTCCAGTACGGTTTGATATATGAAGATAAAAAAGTTAAGGAACCTTTAATGTCACCTGTCTCAAGTAATCTTTTAACTGGCGCTAGACTCTTCATTGGCTTTTCTGTTCCTTTTCTTTAATATTTTATGAACGTATATGTGTAATAAAATTGATGCCGCGCGGGAATGACATAGTAAAAAACTATAAATTTTTATGAACCATTTTGTGACATCTATTGTTGTTCTACTTTTCTTGATCATTGTTAATTTTCCAATAACCTCCCCCTCAAATACTGGTGCATCAGGATAAAGATTCGTATCTCCTTTGCATATAAATCCTATCTGCCCATTTAGATAAATAGTTCGCAAATAGCGATGTCCCGTTAAGCCACCATCTTTCGTTTCAAACAACAAAATATCACCTTTTTTTAATTTTTTTAGATTAAACTGCTCGAAGGCACAAACATTATTTTGACTAATCATAGGGTACATACTGAAACCTTGTGACGGGACCTCAAGAAATTCATTAGATTTAATTAGTTTCTTAAGTAGTTGGGACTGATTCTTCATTTTTTTACTAATCCGGCGTCCACCATTTCATTCAAAAATTGCTTAATATCTTTCTGTACAATTTCGGTAGAAACTTCATAATCACTCTGAATTTTCTCAGTTAGTGACTGAACTGATTGTTCCTTAGTAAGAAGCTCCCAACATACACCTCCTAGGGCATTTAACTTTGTCACTGTGTAATCGACAGGATGTAGAACAACCCAAGTTCCATCCATCTCTACTGCTTCAAGATCAGATTGGCGAATATAAGTTTCCATTAACTAATCTCCTTCCAAAATAAATCATTTTTTTGAAATTGAAGCCTATAAACTGGTACATTACTAACAAGTTGACTTAATAACTCAAATAATTTTTTAGTCTCAACTGGATCACTTGCCCAGTAGAAGACTTTATCAAATAAGCTCATCATACTCTCGGATTTTTCTAACCGAAACCGGTTAATGTTTTCAGACTGTTCAAGAAGTTGAATTCCTCCAAGTTCGATCGATGGTTCTTGAAAAGATGAAGTTGTATCACTTCGGAATGGTGAGTCATAAACTTTCGTACCGCTACTTGTTATTTTAACTACTGTTGCTTCATCGGAAAGAATAGCACGTGGATAAGACAACTCAACCACAGTAGATTTACCAGCACCAGATTGGCCTGAAAAAAGATAAGCTTGGTTACCTTCTCTCATGCATGAAGAATGAATAAGCAATCCCCACTGTTCATGGACAATAAAAACACTATATAAGTTCATGAGAGCATGCTTCAAAGCAAAATCATTAAGAACCTTTATATTTGCAGTCGTATAGCTTGAGTCGACCTCAATAATATAATCCCCACGATCATAGAAAACAGTTCCATTATCCTTTGTGATATCTACATCAAAACTATTAAAAGGATAACCGTATCCGTATTCTATTACAATATCTAGGTTAGCTTTTTTTGACTGTTTAGTCGGTACCACTTTAAATCCATTAACAATGTGTTGAATGGCCTGCTCTGACTGCGAATTAATTCTTATACTGTGATCACCTATCTCAATCCATAGCTGATTCATAAGTTACTCCTCCTTATTCATTATGCCTTATGATATTTGAGCGAATTTTGCTGCAAAAGTACCAAGTAATATTTTTTTAGTAATACCCACCTTGAATGATTATCTTTATCTTCACCTAGAAAATTCTTCAAATATATTTTAGGAGGATAGATAACATGAAACAGTTTTGTTGAAGTAATTAGATGTTTAGGAGAATCAAAAAGACAATGATTAAAATAAAATTTATATACGTAATATGAAAGATCTTTATGATTTCTCTGAGCTTTTCGTGCATTACTTAAACTCCAAAAAAGGACACGTTTTCGAAAAGGGTAAAATTTTATTTTTTCAAGAAACGGAATCTCCTGGTACAAAATTGACAGACAAGCATTTATTTTTCTCCATGTCTTATCAGACTTGGCGCGATTTTTTAATTTATGGAAATCAATTTCCTCTGCATGATTTGATAGAATTTGAATAAGATCAATAAAATATTTCAACGAATCCATTTTATGTCGTACAGCATGGAGAGAAGTGAAATAAAACGTATCTTGTACCGATAGAACCCTTACATAATTGTAATTAGAATAGGAAATAGAGTTATCCCAAAACGGGTCTATATGCACATCGGAATAATATTCCTTATCTAAATTCCAATGCAATTCTACGGAGACAGATAAAGAACTATTAGGATTATTTTTCACAAAAGAACAATGGTTATTAGATGGATCTTCTGACTCTTCAATAGTAAAACCAGCCTTTTTCACAAGGTTTATTGATTTTTGCAGGTCGGAAGAGCGAATGAGTAAATCGATGTCTGCTGTCCCTCTAGCTAAAAAACTATTAAAATAAGTTTCTGAGAAGACTATTCCTTTTAATGGAATAACTTGTAAAGATGCTGCTTCAAAACAATCGAGGAGATGATTAAGTTCATGTCTTAGCATTAAATTCTGATAAGATGCTTTCTCATAAGAACTTTTTAATTGGTTCATAAGGGATATCGAATAACTACTTTTCTGCTGACAAGACTTAAGATAATGGTACACTTGGGACTTTATAGCGAACACATTAATATCGTTCAGCATTGATATGTAGGTATCTTCTCCCCCTTCATAAAGATCTTTTTGAGTATACATCTTCTCAAGCATAGACATAATCATAATCAGTCTCCTCTCTTACTTAAAAGCCTTTTTTCTTATCATCTTTATCTTTTTTACCAGAGGCCTTTGTTTCGAATTGGATGATTTGATGATCAATAACTTTTGGAGCTTCATAAGTTCTTTTCATTAGTTTCCACCTCCTTTTTATGTATTTGTTAGATCTCACGTTCATTATAACGCACAAAAAATTTAAGTGCAACAATTTTCTAAATATTAAAGCTGGCTATTTTGATGACCTTTACTATCATATTCAATAAAAATAGACATTGCTCCTATTCCATAATATCTAATGACTCCATATACTAGTTCATAAACAAAATATTTACACCTTTAATACAAAGGGGGATAAATTAAGGAGGGATTAAATGGAACTATGTTCAGCGAATACACTTCAAGAACAGATTAATAATGTAAGTGCTTCAGGTGGCGGAATTGTCACGGCTTCTGAATGCATTTATGTTCTGACAGAGCCACTCCTATTGAAACCGGGAGTACATTTAAAAGGGGCTGGAAAAGGGAAAACTATTATCAGAATTAATCCTAAAAGTTCTAGCGGGTCTTCAGCAAGTCATAAGTTACTAATTGCAGACCGCAGCAACAATATTAAACTTAGTGATATTACATTTGATGGTATGAAGGATAGTAGACCAGATCTTATAAACGATCCATACGCTCATTCTGTAGAGATTGCTTGGGTCGATAGCTTTGAAATAAATAATATAGAAATTATTAACTCTGCTAGTGCTTCTATAGTTCTTTATAACTCTAAAAATGGAGTAATTCAAAATAGTATAATTCTTAATAGTGGCTCTAATGGAATTCTTGCTCTACAAGAATGTAAGAATATAACCATAAATGATAATTTAATCGAAAATACGGACCATCAAAATGGAATATTCTTTAGTTATCAGCTTGGGAAATCGTGTTCCAATATTACAATAGAGCGAAATATCGTCAGGAATGCTGCTGATTTTGGGATTGAAATTGGACATACAGTTAATGAAGGCCATCCCCCCCATAAAAACATTATGATTCGGGATAATAAAGTGTATAACTCAAGAAATAGTGGTATTGCATTTAGAACTGTAAGTTTTGGAGTAATTGAGAACAATTTAGTAGAAGGGTACGGTCAAAACGGCGGATACGGTGGAGACGGTCTCTTCATAGAAGGATTTCGGAATAAAGCTGTTGATGTTCGTGTAATGAATAATATTATTAAACAAACGAATCAAACAGGTGATGCAAACGCTATTTATATTACTGGAGTAGATATGGTTCATGTTATCCAAAACCAAATTATAGATAGTAATGGAAGAGGAATTTTTGCACAGGCATCTGTTATGGGAGTAACCACAAAGGACTTCCCTAATGGTAGACGAAGATACAATGAATTATTGATTCAAAAGAACAATATAACAAATAGCAAAAGTGTCGGGATTCAGTTACAAGGCGAAAGTTCACTCAACAACGAAATTATTTTAAATAAAATTATTAGTAGCGGTGAAGAAGGTATCTTAGTAGCTAACTTAGATGAGTTAAATTTTGGACTTAAAATCTTGTTTAATAACATTGAAGCTAGCGCAGATGAAGGTATCGGTCTATACAAACAAAATAACTTCGAAATCAACAATAACATTCTATTAAATAATGGGAAGTCGACTGTAGAAGATACAAGAAAATCAGGTGTCCGACTGACAGTGGTAGGAAATGGATCATTCGTCAATAACACTTTTCAAGATAATCAAACCATTCCAACCCAGATTTATTATGTTGTATTAAGACAGGTAAACGGAACAGTTTCAAATGACGATGTTCTCCTTATTGGTGGAACGAGACAAAAAAACATTTTAAATTCGCCTAACTATTCCGAATCAAATGTAATTTATAAAGAGAATGATGATACTGATGGTCCAAGTGAATTTGAAAACAAATTATTAAAAGCAGTTGAAGGACTTGAAGATCTAAATGAAGCTACTATCGATAAAATACTAAATATTTTCAAAGAAATTATTGAACTTTCAACAAAAGAAACTTAAGAAACAAACGAGTGAAGAGATTTTATCTCTTCACTCGTTTGTTTCTTAATTGAAATTTCCCACTCACTTATGAACTAATTCCATCGAAATCTCATCCAATCTACCAATGAAAAAATCCAGATTTGAAGTTACTTTGTTATTAGATACTGTAGAGCATAGCGTAGAATAGTCAAGTATTTTATCTTTCAATTCTTCAATTTTAAAAATAGATATGATCCTTTTTTCTTTTTCGAGACGTTTAGAAAAATAGACTTGATGGTCATCGACATGTTCCTTAAATTCTTCTTGCCTCGGAACGACTATAGGGATTTTGCCTATAGATAATGGCAACATAATACTTCCTGGTCCTCCATGAGTAATAATTATTCGCGCTTCATTCGATTTTTTAACCATATCATCGTAGCTGATTAATTTTGCAGAATCGCAATACTCAGGAATATAAGAAGAATAACCAATCTGTATAAATACATCATCATAAATAATGCCATCTTTTTTCAAACAATCAATTTCTTTAATCAACCTATTAAAAGGTTGTTCATGTGTACCCACGGTTACAAATATCATAATAACCCTCCTAGGAATTCACCTTTGGGATAAAGTTTTCTTTGCTCTTCCCACTGTAAGATGAATTTATCAGCTATAGGGTAAACAATTTTACCTGTGAGAGTTGAAAGTTCGATACGATCATAAACTTCAATGTAAATTAGTTTGCATCCAAATAGTTTGCCTAGATAAAAAAAAGGAATGGCAGGAGCTGCACCAGTTGAAATAATAATATCTGGACGTTCTTTCATTAGTACTTTCCAGGATAGAATAGTATTTCTCAACAAATTTTTGACGTTACGATTAGTAGGATGATGACACCAATATCGCTTTTCGTTTTTCAACAAAGAGCAACTATCTTCTTTTTCAAATGTAACCCAAAACCTTTCATATTTTCTCCACCATTTTTCTAATTGATACAACTGCATTAAGTGACCACCGCTTGAACCCACAAGACAAATTTTCATCTAAACATCTCCTGTTCGTTTAGATTATTTTTATTAAACCTTTCATGTTTAGGTGGAAATGGGCAATTCGTTTATCAATTCATTACCCGACATATTAATTGAAGAATGAAGAGTTTGATTCCAAGCTTCTAGAGCTAAACTATCTGGTATTTCTACATTATCAAAAGTAAGATACTCCCCTTTTTTTACTGACTTTGTTATTTTCCCTCTAGATAATAGACCTATTGGAATATGGCGTGGAAAATCTTCTATTTTTATACTTGTTCCTCTAACTTCAAAGCTACCGATTCCTTTATTAATAGATTCTCCGAGTAGGAGGTTTCGCTTAGCTATCGCAGCTACACTAAATTTAGGATTTCTGGAATTATTCAATAAAATCCCTTCACCTCTAAATACTCTTCTAATGGTTTTTATAATTTCCAAATGACAGAGGTGATGATTCTGAAGTAGTGTATAGTAGGGGCCATCACCCATTTTTAAATATTTTAAAGCATCATATTGATCACTAGTATGCTCTGCTGTTATAAATACTCCTGCAGGAGCACTAGGGCATAATATGTAATCACTTAATGAATGATTACGACTTGTAGCCTCTACCGCAAGCTTTTCTCCTCCTTGGAAAACACTTTTAACTTCTGGGCCTAATAAACCATTCTCCGCAATTGTAGCTCCTAGGCCGTTGGCTACTAATACTTGTTCTATATTCACTTTTGTACCATCTGTGAATGAAGTCACCATTTCTAAACTAATTCCATTTTTTTTCGACCAGAAAGTCATATCCTGCATCTCTGGTTCTTCATTTAAATACCCCTTTATATTTCCATAAACCACTGGTTTAAAGCCCATTTCCAAAGCGTTTTCACGAAGTGCTGCAAGAGAGCCAGGTTGGTCTCCTTCTGCTTCAGTAATAAAACCTTTCTTTGCAAAATAAGAACCAGTGGTAATTTGCAATTCGGAATTCATTGTCACGATTGGTAAGGAAGCCTTCATTGCTCTGTCTATTACTTCTGTGCCGTATAGTACATCTCCACTACATTCAACAATTAAATCAGCGTTTTCTAGAAAGTCTTCTATTGAATTTGTTAAATCTTCCAGAGGGATGCCCTTGACTGTAGCAGGATCCCTCCTTGTTAAAACCTTCCCGATCATAATATCGTTTCGATTTCTTAATGTTTTGGTAAGTCCAGTACCAATAAAACCAGTCCCCACGACCCCTATTCTTTTCCTCATTACCAGGCACCCTTTCCATCAGTCGTATCCATCATTTAATATCGTTCGTTACAAACCTTTCTTTATAACGAACGATAAAGTTCATCATTATTTGCAGTTTCCTTAACTTCATCGTCCCGTTTTCTCTTAAGTAGATAGTACGATGTAATCAAAGCAAGATGAAACCACACAAATCCCATACGAAAACCATTGTTAAAGTTGAAATTTACTAGCAAAAGGATACAACAGCCCATTAAGCCTAATGAAATGTAATTATTTTTGTTAAATGTATTTTTAAGCATCCAACTAATACGCAATAAGATAGTGATAAAAATAGTTAATCCTACTATTCCAGTATCAAATAGCACCGATAAGAAAATGTTCGCATTTCCCTTTCCTGTGTTTAGATCTCCACCACCAGCATATTTGTTTCTGTTTTCTTCTAACTCTGAAAGTAGTGCCATTCCACCGCTCCCATTACCTACAATCGGGTGCTTAGGAATGTAGTCTAACATTAACTCGATTGATCCCAATCTACTGTCAGCAGCTCCCCTGTCTGTTGTGACAGATGTGGTAGGGTTGAAACGATTATAAACTTTCATAACAATTTCACTATCTACGATAAATAAAACAACGAGCAAGAGTAATAAAAACACTGTGGAAGAAGCAGCAATCTTAATAATTCGAACGTTCCATGTAATTACCAGTAAAATGAGAGTTGTTAAAATGAAGGCAAGAATGCTTGCTCTTGCCATACTAATAAATAAACCCATGAAACTTGCAGCTAAGCCAATTTGTACAAACTTTTCACTGAACAAACTAGAATCTCTTCTAATGAACAGTACAAGAAACCAAATAGATGTATATCCTGCAAACAAACCATACCAATCTGGTTCGTATGCGAAGGACGAAGGTCTTGGTATTCCTATAGCATCATAGTGACTAATTCCAATGTGAATCCCCATAAAAAAACCAATCCATTGCAAGATACCAACTACGACCACAATAAACCCTGATAAAATAGTGAATTTTAAAGTTTTATAAAAAAAACTCAAACCCTTCTCACGAATGCACTGCACTGAGATAAAGAAAAAAACATTTAGAAAAAGTTGCCCTACAACTGTTATCCAAAAATCTTTCATACTTAGCACATGAGAATAGCTTAAGAAATAACTCAAAACCCAAAGATTTATGAGAAAAAAAAGTGGCACCTTCCATAACTTTCTTTGTTCCAAAAAATATTCTATGAAAAGTTTCACACAGATTACCATTAGTAATAATTGATAGATTCTAATGTAAGACCCTTGTATTGAAATAAAAGATATATCTATAAAAATCACTAAAGCTACTGCTAAAAACAGCTTTTCAATGGAAATAGGATAGCACAGCACAATTAGTATGGGGATACTCAGCAGTACCATTTCCATAAGGCTAACTGTAGACAACACTCCCGTTACGAACGCTAGGAATAAAATAATCAGCATAAGAGGTAAATGATTCTCTTTTAGTGATAGTTGAATTTGATTCATATACATCCCTACCTAATTAACTTTCCAAAGTGCATTCCGATCAAGTTCCTCAATATAGTCCTGTAGTGCTTCCTTCCAGTTTCTCATTGCGTTGAAATCATTAAGCCTTAAGTTAAGTGGCTCCATAGCTGAATTCTTCGGTCGAGGAGCAGGTGCATTATAATCTTCTGTTGTAACGGCCGACACATCTATAGATATGTTAGATCTTTCAAAAATTTCTTTAGCTAATTCATACCAGCTACATAGGCCACTATTCGAAACGTGGTAAATACCATATTTCTCTGTGCTAATTAAGTTAATAATTTGTCTTGCAAGATCAATTGTGTAGGTTGGGTTCCCAATTTGGTCATCTACTACTGATAGACGCTCTCTTTTTTTAGCAAGCTCCTGCATTGTTGTTACAAAATTCTTTCCGCTCCCACCAAATAACCAAGAAGTTCTCACTATAAAAAATTTTGAACTTAAATCTCTTACATATTGCTCTCCAGCCAACTTAGATTTACCATATATTCCAGCTGGATTGGGAGAATCATACTCAGAGTATGGTCCCGACTTCTTTCCGTCAAATACATAATTTGTACTTAAATAAACTAGTTTCGCATCTACCTTATTTGAAGCCACAGCAATATTACGAGTACCAATACCATTTACTAGAAACGCTTGATCCGTATATCGCTCAGACTGATCAACGTTTGTAAAAGCAGCACAATGAATAATGATGTCAGGTTGAATCTTTTGAATAATTCTATCTACCTGGTCATGGTTAGTAATATCTAAATCTTCTTTCCCTAGAGGATAGATAGTATAATTTAGTCCTTTAAAACACCTAACTAATTCTTGGCCAAGTTGTCCATTCGCACCTGTAATCGCTACCTTACTCATTTCAGCACCGCCCATCCTATATGTGAACAACTTTTTTCTTAATCGTATCGGAATATACTTTTTCAAACTGACCTACAACCGACATCCAGGAATACTTTCTTGCCGTATCAATAGCCGCCATTTTCAAAAGTTGTTTATCTTGATTTGTAGAACAGATTATGTCAGTCACTTTATCAATAACGGAGGAAATATCATTAAAATCCATTAAATAGCCATTCTGAGCCTCTTCAATCATTTTACTAAAGGATGGTATATTATTCAGAATTGGAATCGCTCCAGCCGACATCGCTTCCAAAGTAGACATTCCAAATCCTTCATATTCTGAAGCTGAAATGAAATACTCTGATGCTCCTACTTCTTTTAATAGTTCTTCTTTAGACAACGCTTCTTTAATTGTAACGTGCCTCTCTAGTTGGTAGTCTTTAATCAGTTTATGAAATGTATTTTTTAAGTGATCATAATCTTTTCCAACGATACTTAGTGAAATATCCGGCTGGCTCTCTTTCAAAAGAGCAAACAACCTAAGTAACTTATCAATTCTTTTATTATTTGAAAATCTTCCTATAAAAACAAATTTATTTTTCTTCTTTTCACTATCAGCCACGCTATGAAAAGTTTCAAAATCAATTCCATTTTCAATTAATTGTACTTTTCGCTTTCCAATGGGATAGAACAAATCGTAATCATTATTGCTACAAGCTACAATTCGATTTGCCTGCTGTAAACTAAAACGAGTTACTGTTTGGAAATAAATTTTTTTGAATTGCGCAAGGGTCTTTGTATGAAAAAAACCCCCATGTGTCGAGAGGACGATCGGTTTTTTATGAAATGCTTTAAGTATAGCGAAGTAATCAATAAAAAAGTCTACTGCATGTATATGAATGAGATCATATTCAGACAGATAGGTGATGGAAGAAAGAGCGACGGGATACTTTCTTGAACCAACGTAAGGAATTCTCATTATCTTTATGCCGTTCTCACAAGAGAAAGCAGGCAGTCTGTCGCCTGTAGAAAATTCTTTATCTAGCGTTAGTATATCTGATTCAATCCCCAGTTTTTTAAGATGAATTGTAAGACTATCGACGAAGTTCTCCATTCCACCAATCGATGGTTTGAATTGCCTAACCACATGTAAAACTTTCACTATAACACCGCCTTCTTCGTTCTTTATATAGAACGATTGTAACACTAAATAACTTTTCGTTCAATATAACACTACATAAATTCTTTGTTGAGAACAATTTAATTTGATTTTTTAGTTTCCATAAGAACATTTGAGGAACTCTCAATGATTATATGATCTGTTAGTAACTGGTCCTTACTCTTATTATTAATCTCATTACCTTTAAGAAGCCCATCTGTAGTACTAACAACTCTTATTGAATAATCAATTTCATCAAATTTATTTACTGCATTATTAGTCAATGTATTATCTAATATTTGAAAATCCTTCTGTTGATATACTTCTATTCCGATTTTACTGTTATTTGTAACTTCATTGTTTTCAATTAGCAAACCAGTGCTAATGTGTAAATTTGCTATCAGTATTCCAATTCCATTATTCTCACTAACTATATTATGTTTGATTACATTATCTGTAGAAGCTGTTCCCTGTAAGTGAATGCCATCGATCTTATTCTTCGAAAAAGTATTATCAATTATATTTACTCTCTGATATTCTCGTAATCCGTTAGGAAAATCCTTCGTTGTTTCTCCTATTTTAGATGCTTGTACAAACAAACCTCGCCCTCTGCTTTTTTGAACATTATTTCCTTGTATCGTAATTCCATCTATACCTGTAACATAGATGCCGTTTGCATCTCCACTGTCATATTTCTGAACGACCACATTTTTTAATACCTTGATATTAAAAGCTTTATTAAATCCACCTTCAATGAATAAACCGTCTGCCCCGTATCCACCATTTTCTCCGTACCCCTCAACATAATTGTTTTCAATTATACCGTTACTTACTGTACGAAAAGCTATGCCAGCATTTTGTGAGTCTATTACCTTATTCTTTCTTATCTCAATACCCTGATGTGGTTCATCCCCAGATTTAACATTGTGACCCACCTCTATACCAAAGTCCCCTGCGTTCTTAACAGTATTTCCTTCTATTAGTATATTCTCGCTGGCTTTTCCGTCCTGATAACTAAAGTAAATTCCATTTTGGAAATCTATATTTTCAACTATATTATCAATTACTTTTATATTTCTAGTCGCTTGTAAACCGAGTATACCGTTTGAGCCACTATTTTTAATCGTATTGTTTTTAACAACACCATTTTCAGAATTATAAAGAACTATGGAAGCTCCCGCTGAATTGATGATAGTATTATTTGTGATTTCAAAATTATGGGTAAAGGGTAAGCTGATCGTATGGGCATTTGGGTCATCAATAAATTTTTTTCGATGTTGTTTATTACCATCAAATGTTATTTGGCTTATTTTAATATTGCTAGAGCCTGATTCAGCTTCTAATATTTTCATATCATTTAAAGAATGATTATCATTTATTTTATACTTAAGAGTAGTCTTGCCAGTATCATCACCCTTAAGGTGCACCCCAGTTTTTAGAATAATAGTTTTCTCAACAAGAATTGTACCTGGGGGCAGTTCGACCACTCCTCCCCCTTCTTCATACTTCTGATCCACTAGCATTTGAATTTCAATATCTTCCTTCATCATACCATCAGATAAGGTAAATCTGATAAAGATGAGTAGTAATAGTATGAACACTAGGAACACCCTACTCATTAGGGTTTCGGAAAGCTGTAAATTACGTTTCATTATTCAACACTTTGCTGACGATGCCACTTAATAAAATCAAAAAGCATCTTATAATCACTTATGTGATGACTATCTATTCCTTCTTCCTTTGCTAAATCCACAATTTGTGACCATCTGTGATCAAATCCTGTAGCTGGTGGATTATCATCTAGTAGATCATATAACTCAACATCAAGTACTTGACTAACTCGAAGCAAAATATCTATTGTTGGGTTAGTCTTTAAATTTCTTTCAATATTGCTTAGATAAGATTTGGATACTAACGATCGTTCAGCTAGTTCTGTCATAGAGATGCCTTTTTTTCTTCTGATTTCTCGAACGTTCTCACCTATCATTTGGGAGGTTTCCCCCTCTACTTTTATTAACCACAACTCAGTCAACTAGATTTCTTCACAAGATTCAGCTGTACACTTCATATTTCTGTTCATTTGTTTTTAACAAGTCATGGATTTCACTACGGTTTAATAATTCTTCAGGTTGCACTGCGCCCGTTAAATGTTTTTTTAACCATTCTTCATCACGAGAGAATAAAGAAAGACTCAATAGTTTATTAATAATATCTGCTTCAAAGCGATACTGAATTATCTTAGCTGGAACCCCGGCTACGATTGCATAAGGTGGAACATCCTTGGTAACAAGGGAACTCGCAGCACAAATAGCACCTTCTCCAATTGTTACACCATCTAACACAGTTACATTTGCCCCAAGCCAAACATTATCTTCTATCGTCACTTGTTGAAAATCTTCATAGTAATCCTTATCCACCCAAGTTTCATTATTTAGTTGACCAAATGTTGAATAAAAGATAGGGGAAGTACTCACAAAATGGGCAGGGTGTGAACCAAGCCCCATCTGACAGCCTGGACCAATAGAACAGAATGAACCTATGCGGCTGTTCATGATGTTACAATTCCTTGATGCGTATGTGTAGTTTCCTATCGTTGTATGCGATACCCTTGAATAATCGTTGATGCCACAATTTATTCCCATTTTACTAGTAGAGGGATCGATTTCGACTCCATGCCCAATATAGACAGACGAATGACGGGATCGAAATAAAAATTGTTTCACCCAGTTTTTAGCGAAATATGGAATGAATTTCTTAATATATTTCATACCTTTTCCCCATTTCATTCGATTATTATAGCTTTAAACTATCCCGTCCTCTGAACTCGTCTTCCAATATCTCTTCTAAAGAAGTCTTGAAATGCTTGGATAATAGCCTTTCTTATTCCTATGAATTCTCTACCTTTTATATAGTAAACTGTATATTTCACGATATTTTTCATTAAGAAATAGAGTAAGAAGCAAAAATACACATGTCTCTTTGCATACCTGGACATAAACAATAAGTTGTTACGTGTACCATAGTAATTTGATAATGGAGAACGATATCCGGTCGTTGCCTGTACTTTATGGTAAACTAGCGAACCAGGAACATAGCGAAGGCGATATCCTGCTTTTTTAAGTTCGAGACTATACGCTACATCCTCGAAATAAAGAAAATAATCTTCAGGTAAATAACCTACAGCTTGAATAATATGAATAGGAACTAACAAGACACACCCAGTTAGAAAATCCTCATCTCTTGCCTGAATCATTTTTCTCTTCTCTGTTCTATGAAAAGGAGTACCAATGATCCACCTAATTCCACCGCCGCTATACCAAGTATCATCTGGACGATCATAATAATTAATATGAGAACAGCATGCCCCTACTTCAGAATCCTTTTCACATTCATTAACTAGAGGTTGAAGGAAATCCGATTCTACAATCGTGTCGTTATTTAGTAGCAAGACATAGTCAAGTTCCTTAAACTTTTCCTGAGAGAACCGAATCCCAGCATTATTTCCTCCAGCAAAACCAATATTTTCGTTAAGCTGGAGTAGCTTGAATCGTTGGTTGGCCATATAATTAGTGAGCTCTTTTACCTCTGTAGAACAATTATCAACAACTACTACTTCATAGTTTGAATAGGTCATTTTTTTCAATGACTCTAGACAACTAATTGTATCTTTTGCATTGTTATAGTTGACGATGATAATGCTTACTGCAGGCGTTTCATTCATATGATCCCCTCACAATTTTCCTTCTAGCAATCGGTATCAATTGGTTTATCGCCTTCATTACCTCATCTCCATTTGATAATGATTTTGATAATACGTAGCGTAATCTCCTGACTTGATACGTTTCCACCACTCTTTGTTTGAGAGATACCAATCAATCGTTTCTTCTAATCCTACATCAAATGTATAGGTCGGTTTCCACCCTAGTTCTGTTGAGATTTTATGCGCATCAATCGCATAGCGACGATCATGACCTGGTCGATCTTCGATATACTCAATAAGGTCCGAAGATGCCTCTAAAGTGCATACAATCTTTTGGATTAATTCAAGGTTTTCTCGTTCATTATTACCTCCGATATTGTAAATTTCTCCAGCTACGCCTTGATGCATGACAAGATCAATAGCAGAGCAATGATCTTTTACATGCAACCAGTCTCTTATATTCTTGCCATCACCATAAACCGGAAGTTTTTTCTCTTCTAGTACATTAGTGATCATCAACGGAATTAGTTTTTCTGGAAATTGGTATGGACCGTAATTATTTGAGCATCTAGTAATATTCACATCCATCTCATACGTCTTATAATAAGAGTAGACAAGTAGATCAGACGCTGCTTTCGAAGCAGAATAAGGACTATTGGGGGCTAAGGGCGTTTCTTCTGTGAAAAAACCTGACTTTCCAAGAGAACCATACACTTCATCAGTGGATACTTGTATAAATTTCGGAACTTGATATTCTTTAGCAAGATCTAGAAGAGTTTGTGTTCCAACAACGTTTGCCTTTACAAAGCAATCAGGTTGACTAATGCTTCTATCAACGTGAGACTCAGCTGCAAAATTTATTACTCTATCAAATGTATGATTGGTGAAAACAGGTTTCATCGAATCGCAATCACTTATATCACCATGGATAAATGCATACCGGCTGCTATCTTCAACGGATTTTAAGTTTTCTAGATTACCAGCATAGGTTAAGAAATCTACGTTCACGATTTCATAAGTTGGATATTTATTATGAATATAATGTATGAAATTGCTTCCAATAAACCCCGCTCCACCAGTTATGAGTATTTTCACTTTAATGCCCCCCCCTGAAATATAGGTGCCTTAATCTCTTTTAATCGAGGTAAATCTGAATCCTTTGACGAAAGTATTGGAGTTAGAGATGGCCAATCAATAGACAGGTCTGGATCATTCCATAGTACTCCCTTGTCATGTTGTGGAGAATAAGCGTTATCTACTTTATAGAGCACCTGTGTATTTGGTACAAGTGTGCAGAATCCATGTGCGAAACCTTTTGGAATTAGAAACTGTCGATGATTTTCTTCACTCAATATTACACTCGTCCACTCTCCATAAGTTCTTGACCCTTCTCTCAGATCCATAGCAACGTCATAAATCACTCCAGATAACACTCTCACTAGTTTTGTTTGAGCATAAGGAGAATCTTGATAATGAAGCCCTCTCAACACTCCAATTTCTTTAGAAAGTGAATGATTATCCTGAATAAATGTATGATTAATTCCATGCTCCTTAAAGCGCTCTAAATTATAACTCTCCATAAAGTAGCCTCGATGATCTCCTATAACTTTTGGCTCAATTATTTTCACGCCATCTAATTTAGTATCAATTACTTTCATGCTCCCACCCCCAAGAAAATATCTTTATTTCATTAACATAGCTTCTTTTTCAAACAACCTACTAAAATCCACCTCTGCAGTTAGCTGATTAGCCAGTGCATATGATTTATGAGTACCTGCATCCGTCCATTCACCCGTCAAAATATCAAACGTTAAATTACCTTTATGAATATAAGCATTGTTAACATCTGTAATTTCTAGTTCTCCTCTTTCAGAAGGAGTAAGACCTTCGATAATATCAAAAACATAAGAGTCATACATGTAGATTCCAGTAACAGCATAATTTGATTTAGGCGTTACTGGCTTCTCTTCAATAGAAAGAATGTGGTTATTTAGAAGTTCTGGTACTCCAAAACGCTTAGGATCAGCCACTTCTTTAATGAGAATCTTCGCCCCTCCACCCTGATGATCATAGTTTTTTGCGAAGCCAGAAATATCTTCAGAAAAAATATTATCACCAAGAATTACAACCATTTTTTCATTTGCAACAAACGATTTTGCAAGTCCAAGAGCTTCTGCAATTCCACCAGCATTGTCCTGAACTTTATAAGTGAAGTTGACATCGAACTCATGACCACTCCCTAGAAGGTTTACAACATCTCCCATATGGTCCCTTCCGGTAACAATAAGAATGTCATCAATATTTGCTTCTTTCAGCTTATAGATTGAATGATAGATCATTGGATACTTACCCACGGGTAATAAGTGCTTATTGGTTACCTTTGTCAAAGGATAGAGTCTTGAACCAGTTCCCCCAGCAAGAATAATTCCTTTCATCTCATCACCTCATTAATAGATTTTAAACCTTTCATTTTCACGCTTTTTCTCCTCTTTCCACAAGTAACTTGAGCCTCTTGGATTTTGAGTAAAAACGTGATAAATCAATTTCTTTACGCATTGCCGATAGTAATAAAGAAATAATCATGATCAGCATAGCGCCAACTATAAATGCGACATATCGGTGCATCGGTAATGCCATCGTTAAAAAAAAGATACATAGTCCAATCAAACCTGAGTTTACAAACGTAATAAAAATTTGTTTATATGGAAGCAAGTCTCTTTGTTTAATGTTGAAGATTCTTGAAACATCCCTTTGTTGAAGGTAAACCCCCATATAAGCTGCCAATACGGTTGCTGCTGCCACCCCCAGGTAACCAAAAAAGTAAAGAAACGCAAAGCTTAAGACGATATTCAGAACAACAGTGATTACCGTGTTCTGCAACAGAAGTTTTTGATTTCCTGAAATCTGAAGTAACGTATAGAAGACTGTAAATCTTAATGGAAACTTAAGTAGATATACAACGAAAATAAGTGAAGCCCCAAGGTAAATGTCTGAATAGATCATTTCAATAAACTGCTTATTATAATAGAGTAGAATCCAGAACAGAGGAAAGATTATCACTGCAAGAGAACGACTAGTCGAAGACCAAAGCTTCAATGCACCTTCCCGATTATGATCAACGTTATATATTCCGCTTAACCTTGGAAGCATTGCAGTAATAACAGAGACTGTAATAATCGCCATGAATGGAACTTCTTTTGCAGCAATTGAGAAGACGGCAAATGTTTCAACTGCAAAGAATAAACTAACTATCACTTTGTCTGTTGATTGCATGATTACATCAAGTGCCGTAACTGAA
Organism: Anaerobacillus sp. QJM3NY_17; assembly: GCF_056173665.1. Classification (NCBI taxonomy): domain Bacteria; kingdom Bacillati; phylum Bacillota; class Bacilli; order Caryophanales; family Bacillaceae; genus Anaerobacillus; species Anaerobacillus sp. QJM3NY_17. The sequence goes on from NZ_CM149685.1 coordinate 3,933,049, forward strand.
CCAACAGATAATGTATAGTGAAACTGCCGTTTAATAATGGCTAAATCAAAGGAGAAAATGATTTTTTCTAATAATAGATAGATGGCATGTAGAAGAATTACACGAACGATTTCCATAACCCCGATCGTAACAACGATCCAATAAAGGTTGTGACTGATATAAGCTACATAAACGACTGTTAATAAATAGACCAAATAGTATAAAAGTGTAAAGATACTAAAAACCTTTACCCTTTTGCTGGAAACATAGAGGTTCTCCAGATAACTACCTAAAATCGTTGCAAAACACCATAACCCTAACCAAAACGAATACTTTCTAAGGTAACTATCACTAAAAAAGAAACCATTATGAAAAATAATAATAAATGAAAGTAATGTCAGTAACCCTAGTCCTAATAAAGTAATAAATGTATTAGATAGCACGCGAGATTTTTCTAATGCATCATTAGTTTTGTTGTAAAAATAAGTGAAAGTGGTTTGCATTTCAAATGGAACCAATGCACCAACCATGATTGAAATAAGTAGGATCTGTTGATAAACCCCCATTTCATTAATGGTTAGAATTCTTGCAAGAATCATCATAATAAATAAAGCAACTAGCGATTTCGCCATTCGATAGCTTGATAGAAGAATGGAATCTTTAAGCATACTTGCACTCCCTAATAAGCGTGATCAGACCGAAAGAATACCAAAAAGGTTTTGCAAATAATTTTCAGATCTACCATGAGTGATCTGCTTTGAATATACTGTAGATCCAGAGTAACCATTTCTTCAAAACCAAGGCTGCTTCTTCCATTTAATTGCCACAAACCGGTACAACCTGGTGTTACGATCAGTCTCACAAGGTCTCTTTCTGAATAAGCGGCTACTTCTCTTTCAAGTGGGGGTCTAGGTCCAACAAGACTCATTTCACCTTTTAGTACATTCCAGAGTTGAGGTAGTTCATCAATACTCGTCTTACGAATAAATCTTCCAATTCTTGTGATGCGCGGATCCTGTTTCATTTTAAACAGAGCACCACTGGCTTCATTTTGATCAAGAAGTTCATCTAATAATTCCTCAGCATTAGAAACCATTGAACGGAACTTATACATATGAAATTTAGTTCCGTCCTTTCCGATCCGGATTTGTTTGAATAAAACATTTCCTCTAGGATCCTCCAGTTTAATCAAGACAGCAATAATGATAAATAACAGTGATAAAACCATTAATCCTATTGTTGCAAGGACGATATCCAACAACCGTTTGTAGGTTAAATAATTTCTTCCACCTGCAGGCTGTATTGTAGATAGATCGAACTCCTTACGATGATCCTGTATTTTGCTGTCCTGCAAAAAAAGCCCTCCTTTACTTAACGGATTTTTCCCTTGCCAGAATACTCTCCATGGCTGACATAATGTTATACCGCAAGTCACGGTCTTTGAGAGCTAATTCAATTGTTGTAATAATAAAGCCCTCTTTTTCACCCACATCAAATCGCTCCCCTTCAAATTCGTATGAATGAACCTTCTGACTTTGTGTTAAACCTTGAATCGCATCGGTTAGCTGAATCTCACCTCCTGCGCCACTTTCTTGTTTCTCAAGAAAGGTAAACACTTCAGGAGTTAAAATATATCTGCCCATAATAGCCAAATTTGACGGCGGATTGTTTTGTGGCTTCTCAACTAAACTCTTTACTTCACAACCCCTTCCGTTCTTAATAGAGAACGGTTCAATAATACCGTACCTGCGAGTTTCTTCATCAGTTACTGTTTTTACACCTATAACAGACGTACCTGTTTCATAGTACTCATCAATTAACTGTTTCAAACAAGGTCTCTCTGATTGAACAATATCATCGCCTAGTAAGACGGCAAATGGTTCATTTCCAATAAATTTCCTTGCGCACCATACTGCATGACCAAGGCCTTTAGGCTCTTTTTGACGGATGTAGTGTAAATCCACTTTGGAGGAGTGTTGAACTTTCTCCAACAATTCGAACTTTCCCTTCTGAAATAAATTCTGCTCAAGTTCAAAAGCATGATCAAAATGATCCTCAATTGCTCGTTTTCCTTTACCTGTTACGATAATGATATCCTCAATACCTGAAGCAATTGCTTCTTCTACAATGTATTGAATTGTTGGTTTATCAACAATAGGAAGCATTTCTTTTGGCATGGCTTTCGTTGCTGGTAGAAAACGAGTCCCTAATCCAGCAGCTGGAATGATGGCTTTCGTTACTTTCTTCATTTTAGTCCCTCCTTCAATTAAACATTATTTATTGGCGCATATAATTCTTCGATCTCACTCCAGCTTTCCATTAAGCAAATCGAACCTTCTCCAGAAGACACCTTACCTCTTCGCACCTCAATCATTTCCAAATCAGTTAAAGCTTTCAGAGCATAAGGAGTGTTAGCTGAAATTTGAAGGACAGCTCCACTTTGAACATAGTGAACTTTCTCATTCTTAACAAATTGCCCTTGACCATTTGTTAGTGTCAAAACAATATCTATATTGGGATTAAACTGATATTTAAGATGAGCCCCGGATTTAATTACTGTTTTTCTTGTAACAACCTCCGCATCATTTGCAGTATACGAACGATCTAATTCTTTCCAGAAACCCCAAAGACGTTCTTCAAATCTTGAGTTTTCCTTAAAGTCATCTAACTGTTTTTTAATGCCTGGACTAGCATCTTTATTTGAAACGAGTATTCCATCTGGACTTGCTGCGATCACTGCATCTGGTATTCCTAATACAACTATAGGAATCTCTAGTTCATTCACGATATGGGTATTTAAAGAAACATCACATATTTTTCCTAATCCAATTTGTTTCGTTAACATCTCTTCAGTTAACGTATTCCATGTACCAAGATCTTTCCAGTAGCCATGATAAGGTATAGCAATGATGTTACTCGTTCTTTCTACTACTTCATAATCAAAGCTATTTTTAGGAAGGATATCGTATTGTTTAACTAACTCATCATACTGAATTGGAAATCCTGCTTTCTGTAAGTAGGAAATCACGAAGTTTAATTTAAATGCAAAAACGCCACAATTCCATAATCCGTTATTTTCAATAATAGTTTCCGCTAGTTTTTCTTTCGGCTTCTCAATAAACTTTTTCACCTTTATAAATCCACTAATTGGTTCATCTGAAGGTATCATGTAGCCATACTTTTCTGATGGATGCGTCGGTTTGGCTCCTATCAAAGCTAGATCAGCAGGTGTTGTTGTTATAACATTCTCCAACTGCTTAATAGTCGTGAAAAACTCATCCTCTACGTATGGATCTACCGGTAGGACTGTTACGACTTCATCTAGTTTTACTCCTTGCACTGAATACAAATAAGTGGCGGCAAGTGCTATTGCAGGAAACGTATCTCTTCTTTCAGGCTCAACCACTAGAGGGATCTTGCTCGTCAATTGCTTTTGAAGCATTTCAACCTGCGTTTTACTAGTAGCTATAACTGTCGAGGAAGATAATTTCGCTCTTTCTAATTGCGACCAAACCCTTTGTGCCATGGATTGCTTCTCTCCGTGTTCATCAGATAGTACCTTCAAAAATTGTTTAGATCTTGAATCATTTGAAAGTGGCCAAAGTCTTCTACCAGATCCACCAGAAAGTAAAATTACTTTCATAACTTCCTCTCCTTTCGTAGTTCTTATTAAAGAACGATAGCGGAATACTTGATCGCACAGTTAATTTGTATAGTAGTAGCTATTCTTGTTTTTCTTTTCTTTATTTTGATTCAATGAAACACCAAGAAATTTTGCTTCTGCATTTTCCATAAGAACTTTCGACTTTCTGGCATCATGTTTACTTGTATTACCGCTTTTCAAAACTAATAGAGACCCTTCACATAAATTTAAAAGAATTTGTGCATCTGATACCACTAGTAAAGGGGGCGTATCAAAGATAACTAAATCATATCGTTGCTTGGCATCTTCTATTAAATATTCCATCTCTTCAAATCCTAATAATTCAGAAGGATTAGGCGGTATAGGTCCACTTGTTAAGAGATCTAACCTCTGAATATCTGTTTTACGAACGCATTTTTCCAATTTGCTTTGTCCTGAGAGGATATTAGATAAACCAATGCGATTTTGTAAATGGTATATCATATGAAGGCTCGGTTTTCTCATATCTGCATCTACCAATAATATCTTCTTTCCCTGCTGTGCCATTACAATGGCAAGATTAGATGCTGTCGTCGTTTTACCATCTCCTGATTGAGAAGAAGTAACAACGATGGACTTAACTTTCTTTCTTCCCGTTGAAAACTGAATGTTTGTTCTTAACGTACGAAACCCTTCAGAAATAGGCAAATGTTTGTTATGAAAAGAAACTCTTCCAAGTGCACGACTTATCAACGTCGTATGATCAATTCTGTGACTCAATGGTCTTACCTCCTACTTTATTTTTAGATACTTTATTCTGCGTTTGCATAAGCTTTTTGGGGCTAGTATAACTGATGATACCAAGTGTAGGAACGCCGAGGATCTCTTCAATTTCTTTGTCAGTTTTAATGGAGCTATCCATATATTCTAGAAAGAAGGAAAGTACAACTGATAGAGCTAAGCCAAGTACTAATGCAATCCCTATATTCATAACAGGGTTAGGACTAATAGGATTCAAGCTAGTACTTTCTTTTGCGCTGGATAAGACGCTAACATTATTTACATTCATAATTTCATTGATCTCATTCTGAAAAACTTTTACGATATTGTCCGCAATTGCGATTGCTTTATTTCGATTATCATCTACTACGAAAATTTCTACTACTTGCGACTCTTCCGCATTAGCAACTTCAATTTGACTATTCAATTCTTGTGCCGTTAGATCCAATTTCATTGATTCTATCACTTGATTTAAAATTAGTGGACTTTTAATAATTACGTTATACGTATTAATCAGGTCTAGGTCTGTTTGTACCTGATTACCATCAAGGACTGTATCCTCATTTGATTGGTGCACAAGAATTTGAGTGGAGGCTTCATAAACTGGGGTTAAATAATAGAAAGAAATAGCAGCACTTGTAAGAGCAGATAAAACTACCAAAGCAATAATCATAATTAACCTTTTCTTTAAAACACCTAATACTTCTTTTAGATTAATTGTTTCTTCCATAACACCCTCCAATTTCACTTATTTATGTAATTTTTTACCTCTAACGTTCTTTAAAAAGCTATTAATCATATTATAACGTTTTTTATAAAGAACACAAGTGGATAAGTTCCTTTATTTAAAACTTATCGTAAGGTAATCTGACTCCACATTTAACTGTGTTAGCTTATATTGTTTATATTTCAATTGTCGGCTCAATCGAGTGAAAGGTGGTTTTGTGAGGAACCAAAATCAACAACACTCATTAACATAGCCTAATATTTAATAGCCTCTTCTCAAAAGCGGTCGTTTTCACATTCTATTCATTTATTGAAACATAATACATTTGTTCGTTATATAAGTTAATCCACCAATAAAAGAGGACAAAACGTTCTTAATAGTATACAATATTAAAATATATAAATCATTTATTAGAAACGAATGAAATTTTCTTCTTTAAAAAGAACGGTATAATTCCACTATAGGAGGGTGTTAAATGACTATCGTCAAAAGTTCGTCTCTAATTGATCACAAAACAATTATCCAAACCGGAATTTTAATAAGAGAAACGGAGCAAGCGTTGCTTGACCTCTTTTCTCAAGGTAAACTCTACGGAACTGTCCACACATGTATTGGACAAGAGTTCACTGGCATAGCAGTTGCAAGAGCTTTTCAAAAAGATGATTTTGTTTTCTCAAACCACCGTGGCCACGGACACTATCTTGCATGGACAGATGACGTTGAGGGACTGATCAGCGAAATTATGGGTAAAGAAACAGGCGTCTGTGGAGGTAGAGGCGGCAGTCAGCACCTTTGTAAGGATGGCTTTTACTCCAATGGGATACAGGGAGGCACTATTCCAGTCGCTGCAGGAATGGCGTTGGCAGAGAAACTGAAAGGTCAAAACGCAATCGGCGCTGTATTCTTAGGAGATGGTACGTTAGGAGAAGGGGCCGTTTACGAGAGTCTGAACATTGCATCCAAACACCAACTCCCCCTCCTTCTCATTGTTGAGAACAACCGCTATTCCCAATCAACATCGCAGCAGGAAACACTCGCTGGAACCATTAATGGCCGGGCCGAAGCTTTTGGTATACGTTATACTCACACATCGACATGGAACCTGGAAGAACTTATGCAAACTGTTCAGGAAGCTTCCGAACGGATTCGAAACGGGTTGGGCCCTGAAATATGCATTGTTGATACATACAGATTAATGGCCCACTCAAAAGGAGATGACGATCGTAATCCTGAAGAAATTGAAACGTACCGTGCACAGGATATATTGAGTCAGCTATATTCATCTGAAGAGGATTGGGTATCTGAAAGTATCATTAGAGCAAGGGAACGCATTCAGAAGGCAATTAATCAATCCGAAAGTGACTCATATCCTGCTTCCTTAAAAGAAGAAAGAGTAGAAACACCTGTTGTAAAATGGAAAGCCTGGCATGATGAAGGAAATAATAAGCGAATAGCCGAGCGCATCAGGGATTCATTCCAGGAAACTTTAAAGAACGATTCTACCCTCATTCATATTGGTGAAGACATTCGCTCACCTTATGGTGGTGCTTTCAAGGTAACAAAAGGGCTGTCAGACCAGCATCCGGATCGTATCTTAAATATGCCCATCTCCGAGCAGGCGATTGTTGGTATTGGGAATGGTCTTGCGTTGAGAGGAATGAGACCGTTCACTGAGATCATGTTCGGTGACTTTATGAGTTTAACCTTTGATCAAATCATTAACCATGCTGCTAAATTCCCTTACATGTTCAATGACAAAGTAACAGTACCAATCGTCATTAGAACGCCAATGGGCGGGAAGCGTGGATACGGGCCAACCCACAGCCAGAGCCTTGAAAAACATTTTCTTGGCATTCCACACGTTGAAGCGATTGCGATCCACCAGCGCTCAGCAATTGAGAACGTATATGAAAAATTAACACTTACAAACAAACCTACACTACTATTTGAATACAAAGTTCTCTATTCTAAAAAAGTAGCTCCACCAATAAAAGGCTTTACGATCGAAGAAAGTGATTGTCATTATCCCATGCTTAAAATTAGCCCCTCAAATGAAATAGCCGATGTTACTATCGTCGCGTATGGTGAAATGCTCGAAGAAGCTGAGAAAGCAGTTGAAATATTATTTGATGAACACGAGATCTTGTGCGAAATCATCACCCCTACTCAATTACACCCTTTAAATATACAACCCTTTATTGAGTCAGTTAAGAAAACAAATCATCTCATTGTCGTGGAAGAAGGGCAGATCTTCTGTGGATTTGGTAGCGAGCTTATTTCACAAATACACGAGAAATTAAACGGAACAAAATGGCGATCAAGACGAGTTGGTCCTGCAAAAGTTCCGATCCCATCCTCTCGGCCGCTTGAATCACTCGCATTACCTGATCATGCTGATATTGTAAAAGCTGTAACGGAGGTCATTACACATGCCTGAAATAAAAATGCCTGCCATCAATGTCAACGACGACACGGTTACCCTAACAACCTGGCTTGTTTCAAATGGCGACTACCTTACGAAAGGACAAGCGATATGTGAAGTTGAAACCTCTAAAACGACGGAAGAAGTGACGTGCCCTGAAACTGGAATCATACAAGGATTGATTGAACCAGGAGAAATTGAAGTGGGGAAGTTGATCGCACGAATTGGTGAGGACGAATACGTCGAAAAAACTAGTCTCATCAATGATTCTTTACCACTTAACAATAGATTACAAGACGCTGGTGAACTTCCTCGTTTCTCAAAGGCAGCTCTTTTACTTATGAAAGATAGACAAATTGATCAAGCTGTTTTTGTTGGTAGATCTCTTATAAAGAGTAAGGATGTTTTAGAACACCTCGGCGAAGTTCAATCATCTAGAACAAGCCTTAACACGATAAGACCAGCCCATCTTCCACCGTCTAAAAGGAAAGCTTTGCGGAATAATGACCATGCCGTTTCCAAATCAGAAATGTCGCTCGCTACAAATCAGCCACTAAAATTAGAAATCAGCTATCCAAGTGCTGTTAAAGTTCCAAGGCGAAAGAAAGAAGAAATTAAAGTCCTAAGCGAAGGACATCATCCCTCTCTACCTAGTGTGTTAACACAATTTGTTCAAATATCCGGTGTGAAAGACTACTTGCGTACATTAGATACCCCTGTAACACTTCTGGCTATTACAGCATACGAAGTAGCCGCTTTACTCAAAGAATATAAGGTTTTCAATGCCATGTTTACAGATCAAGGAATTGTCTACCATGAGAACATTCATGTAGGTATTGCAATGGATGGTGAACATGGTCTAAAAGTTCCTGCTATTAAAACAGCGGATACGTTGACCGTTAACCATATCATGAAAAATATCGAGCTTCATTATGAGGCTTATCTCTCAAACACATTAACGATCGATTCACTAACAAGTGCTACCTTTAATATTTCAGATCTAACTAACCTGGAAATTCCGTGGTTTATTCCGCTAATCAGTAAAAATCAATCGGCTATTCTTGGCATGGGGTACGCTGGAGATAATGGTATTGAAACACTTTCCCTAACCCTAACTTTCGATCACCGTGTTACAGAGGGGAAAACAGCTGGAGAGTTTCTTTTAAAGTTAAAAGAACGTTTGAATAAATATACGGATCTAGCAAAACAAAATAAAAATACCATTTTAAAAGAAGCAGTCCCTTGCTGTAGCAAATGTTATAAATCGATGAATGAACTCATTGAGGGGAATCGTGTCCTTTTAAAAATGGTGAATGCTCGTGGCGAAGATGAATTGATTTGCAGACTTTGTTTGGAGGGGTGGCTATGAATACAAAAAAGGAAGAAATCATGACATATATCGCAGATTTCAAGGAAGTCCCCCTAGCGTCTGTAAATAAGGAAACACCTATTAAACTGAACTCACTTTTATTCGAGAGATTCGTTGCTGGTCTTGAAAAGCAGGTCGGGATAAAATTACCGACAAGTGAACTAAAAAGAGCGGAAACAGTTGGGGAACTTCTCGTACTACTTGATAAAACCCCAAAAACTTCAGTAAGTAAAGAGGAAGAACTTTTTTCGGCAACTAACCATGTTAACAATACAAAGAACATTTCTTCTGGAATTGACATTGAAATGGTAGAGTCGTTTCGAGGAACAGTAGATGTTCAAGGGGACAGTAGCTTTAAGAGACTATTTACTCCATCTGAAATGGCTTATTGCATGTTACAAGAAGATCCCCCACAGCACTTTGCAGCAAGGTTTTGCGCTAAGGAAGCAATCAGGAAATGTGGTCGTATTTTTATTGATTTACCATATCATCAGATTGAGATTTGTCATAAAGAAAACGGGGAGCCTTATGTTAGAATCCTAGGCGAGGAATTAAAAAGTGTCTCGATTAGTTTGTCGCACACGACTGAATTTGCAGTGGCTAGTGCTATTTTGTCTCATGAACCACAATCGGAAGCAAATAAGAATTCACAAAAAACTGAAGCTACTAAACCACGTAATGAGTTGCATGATAGTCAAGAAACTATATCTAGTAAAAGTAAATTAAGTAAAAAAAATCTACTGCTTAGTGCCATTTCAGTCCTAGTTATTATTGAAGGAGCTGCCATTGGATTATTGTGGTTTTAAATTTCAACCCACCGTTAGACTGCGGTGGGTTGTTTTGTTTAGTAATACATAAGAGGGATATGGTTTTCGAATCAGCAGGCCAGGACTGCTGATTCACTTTCTTATACAAACAAAAGAAGCAGGTAACTAATCAAAGAAGTATTAGCTACCTGCTTCTTACCAGAGTCTTAAATACAGAAATCTATTAGTATTTGAGAAGGAATTACGAAAACATTCCGTGATTCTCAACAGTAGGTAACATAATGGGGATGGTGCCTGTCACCACTACCCCATCCGCGCCAACCGCTCATAAACCTCACGCAAATTCGTAAATCCCATCTCCTGAATTCTCTTCAAGTAATAACACCAAAGCTCAGCTGTCATTTTGGCATCTCCCAGGGCATGATGGCGATCTTTTACCTCAACTCCGCAATTTGTACAGCACTCTTCTAATTGAAACCCTTTTAGCTCCGGATCAGCAATTCGTATTAAAAAGGAAGTATCCACAATGCGATGATCGAAACTGGCACGCATCAAACTCCAGGTGGCTTGTTGCATGAAAGACTGTTCATGCTTCGCATGATGCGCAACTAAAGTGTGCCCTTTCATAAATTCATAAAATCGAGCGAGCACATCTGAGAGGGGCGGTGCGGAATCCAGATCTTCCGCCTTAATGCCCGTTAATTCAGTAACCTCTCCGGATGGGGCGTTACTAGACTGAACTAATGAATAAAAAGTATCTTTTTCGATGGTTTCACCGGTTACTTTCACCGCCCCAATCGACAGGATGGTGTCCCCTTTATTCGGATAAAAACCAGTTGTTTCAAGATCAAACACAACGACTCGTAATTGATTTAAGGGTACTTCTAACGTGTTTTTCATTTTTATTTCTTTTTGCATCTGTCTTAGCATGGAAATATGATGAGGATTTGATTGATCTTGAATTGATGCGTACATGCTCGTATTCACCTTACCGGACAGCTGCTTTAAATATTGAACCATTTGATTCATCTTCATTTAGAACACCCTTTTTCGATGTGCTTTGTGGTGTCGTTGTAAAGCTCAATCCCTTTTTTCATAATCTCCTTAAGCTCTTTCTTCTGTTCTCTAGGAAGGGAATCAATCGTCACATAATGAACGGCTTCATAATCTTCTTGTTTTCCATAACGAAGTCGAAACTGTAAAAGCTGCCTAAATTTATCTTCATACTGCTTCCACTCCGAGCGGCTAATGTCTGATAAAGCACCAAGTCTTGCTAAAGTAGACGTCGTCATCACGCTCTCCTTCAATGCAAGAAGCCTCACTGCGTTAACATAGGGAAATAAAGCCGTCTGTTTTAAATTGATTTCTCCAGTATGAGTACCATGCGTTTCGACGAGTATTTGTCCGAATACACCGATCCCTTTTTGAAGCCTCATCGTATTTTTCAGCATTCTTTTTAATAAGTATGGTGATTCCTCGATATTAGAGTGAATGACTTGCTTTAAATCTTCAATAAACGTATACCGACCAACTAACACTCTCGCGTCAATAAAAATCAATAAATGACGAATGGCTTCAAAACTTTCATCATCCATCCAATTTTCAAGCTGCCTTTTCCACTCTTCTATTGATTTACACCAAAGTGGATTAGACGCCATCACATTTCCATCACAGAATTCATATCCAATCGTATTGAGACCAACCGAGATTTCTTTTCCAAGCTTAAGAAAATAGTTGCTCGCCTCTTCGCTCGTAACTTCATAGACAATCCCATGATCCTGGTCACTCCATAGCGCTTGCTCAAACCGCCCGCCGCTTCCCATTAAAAAAAATGAAAAAGGAGAGGGAGGTGGCCCCCACTCTTTTTTCACTTTCTCTACTGCTAGATGCACGATTTGACTCATCAGCTGATCATGGAAATGATTCAGTGCAAAATGATCTGTCGCAACGTTCTTGATTTGTTGTTCTCTCATTTTGTTTAGATCCTCATAAGTTTCAACACCGTCATCCATATCGACAGCCCCTTTGCATCTCAATTAACCGGATTTTGAGCTTTTTCCACCTTGTTGTACTGGCTGTTCGCTCGTCTGCAAAAATTCTGGATAGCCATAGCTACCGTGTTCACTCAGATCAAGACCGATAATCTCTTCTTCTTCAGTGACACGTAATCCGTTTAGCACTTTCTTAATGATCACTAAAAGAAGAAATGAAACACCAAAGGCATAAGCCCCACTCGCACCAACACCAAGCGCTTGAACGCCTAGCTGCTCGAAGCCGCCTCCGTAGAAAAGTCCTGGTTTCCCAACAGTCGCAAGTTCTGGCGTTGCGAACAAACCGTTTGATAACGTACCCCAAACGCCTGCTACACCGTGAACAGATAAAGCAAAGATGGGGTCATCCACTTTCCGTTTTTCGAAAAATCTCATGCTGTAAAATACGATCATTCCGGCAACTAATCCAATCACAACCGCTGCCCATGTGTCGACAAAGGCACAGGAAGCTGTAATGGCAACTAATCCTGCTAATCCACCGTTTAACATCGTTGGCACATCCGCTTTTCCTGTTACGGCCCACGCCACAACCAAAGCGGCTACAGCTCCAGCACCTGCTGCTAAGTTTGTATTCATGGCAACAAATCCAAAGAATGCAGCGTCAGCAGATAACGTACTACCTGCATTAAATCCGAACCAACCTACCCATAAAACAAGCACACCAAGCGCCGTAAATACCTGATTATGTCCGGCAATGTTGTTTGGAGAACCATCTTTATTGTATTTACCAATCCGTGGTTTTAAAAGAATCGTTGCGGCAAAAGCGCCCATTGCACCTGTAAGGTGAACAACCGTTGAACCCGCAAAGTCCTGTTTCCCATGCTCAGCTAACCAGCCGCCGCCCCAAATCCAGTGGGCAATCACAGGATAAACGAGGACCGAAAATAAAACCGCAAACAGAATATAAGCTGTTAGTTTCGCACGTTCAGCAAAGCCACCAAATGCGATCGTTAATGAAATACCTGCGAACGCTAACTGGAATAAGAAGAAAACTGGCGCCGAAAGTCCTAATCCCTCAATTTCATAACCTGAATAGAAAAAGTCCGTTAAACCGAAGAGAGCATTTCCTTCACCGAAAATTAACCCATACCCAACTGCCCAAAAGACTAACGAAGCAATCCCAAATGTGAAGATCGTCTTACCAGCAATATGGCCAGCATTTTTCATTCGTGTTGACCCAGCTTCAAGTAAAATGAAGCCACCTAGCATCAAAATAACGAGTACTGCTGAGAACATCACCCAAAGACTATTCATCAAAAACATCGAATCCATTCCAACTTCCCCTTTCACTTTTCAGAACCATAATCTTATTTTTAGAAAATGTTAATTAATCTGACATTTATTATTATAAGTATTTTTGCATGAACAAAAATTGTCTACAACAATCATGTCACATTATCTCTCTGACTATATGTTGAGGGGTGGTCAGATCACGTTGAGGGAGGTTTTCTAGGATTTTGTGAATATGATTAGTAGGGTTAGTTTAAAAAGCATATTAATCAAACGTTTGTTTAATATGCCATTTACCTAGTCTGAATGGGTACGATCATCATTATCCAATTTCGATCGTTTATATTTTTAAACTTAAAAACGGTAGCACAGATCTTATGAACAATAGTTCTACCGATTAACTGAATTTATTATAAAAAAAACAGGTAAGCTAAGTAATAGCTTCCTGTTTTTTTATATGGAGATCAGTTTTAGCTTACGAGAGTTCACTAAGAACAGCCCTTTTCCCTACTTATGTAAGAGATTTTAACTCTAAAATGAACCATTAGTATCATTCAAGAACTGTGAAAAACATGGTTTTCCCTCATATTAGTCCACCGCTCTCATTTATAAAAAGTAAGAAACCCAAAGCCAATCGGCATGGGTTCAAAATGGAGGATACTGAGTAGTCTAAGTATCAACACGAATCACATTCATTGCACGTTCGGATAATTGCTGAACATAATCATTATCCAGCTTTTGATCGGAAAGAACGTGATCGATCATATCCAACTCTGCAAAACGAGCGAATGCCCGGAGACCAAACTTGCTATAATACACCATCACAAAATTAATATCCGCACTATCTAACATTTTCCTTTTAATGCGAGCTTGCTGTTCATTTGATTCACTAATTCCTCGGCTTAGATGGATACCTTTACAAGAAATGAAGGTTTTATTAACATGATAATCCTCTAGCCAAGCCTCAGCGAGTGGACCAAGATAAGACATTGATTTAGCATGTAAAGAATCACCGAGACGGTTCTACTGATTCACTCTCTATTCCTAATAGAAAACCAGTTAGCTCATCAATGAGGTGGTGATTTAACTGGTTTTTTGATTAGTATTTGCGAAAATCTGTTTATACTTTCAAGTGCCTCATGAGCACCACCCCCGTGATTTCCAATTTCCTTCATTTCAAGACAAACCTCTATCTACAGTAATTTGATATTCTTTCATTTTTCTCCAGAGTGTTGATCGACTCATACCTAGACTCTTTGCAGTTTTGCTACGGTTATATTGTGTTTTAATTAATGTTTGTAGAATGCGTTCTTTTTCATTGGTTGGATGGTCATCAAGTTTTCCAGGTGAGGTGTTGTGAAGAACTGCTTTTACATCTGACTGAGTAATATTAGGCGTGTATAGCACAGCTAATCGCTCACAAATGTTATAGAGATGTCGCACATTTCCTGGCCATGAATAATGCATTAATAATTGTTTCGCTTCTTCTGTAATTTCAATCTCAGGATAATTTTTATGGTAATAATCTTCGACCAAGAAAGGAATATCACCTTTATGTTGTTCTAAGGTAGGCAATTCAATCCTTAAAACATCCAATCTATAAAACAAATCTTCTCTAAATCGATTCTCTTTCACTAAAGTTCTTAAATCTTTGTTCGTTGCAGCGACAAGACGAATGTCTACTTTAATAACCTCATCACTTCCTACCCGCATAAATTCCCTTTCTTGTAGAACACGTAGGAGTTTGGCCTGAAGGGTTAACGGTATTTCGGCGATCTCATCTAAAAAAATAGTTCCACGATGAGCGATCTCAAAAAGTCCAGCCTTTCCATTTTTATTAGCTCCAGTAAAACTTCCAGACACGTAACCGAATAGTTCACTTTCTAGGAGCTGTTCAGGTATAGCCGCACAGTTAATTGCCACAAACGAATTGGAAAATCTGTTGCTTTCACGATGTATACTTTGAGCAAATACTTCTTTACCAGTACCACTTTCACCTATTAAAAGGATATTCGAATTCGTACGACTATATCTTTTTGCTACTTTTATAATTTGTTTCATTCTTTCTGTTTCTCCAATAATCTTTGAAAAAGTGAAATTCGCTGTATGACCTTTACTATAAATTCGTTTTCTTATACTGCCCTCTAGTAATTGTAGGTCTTGAACCGCTTGAATTGTAAATACAATATCAGATACTACTTCTTTAACTTTAATAAAGCGTTTATTGATATTTAGCATTATTTTGTTGTATTGAAAAACCTCATTTGTATACTCATTTGTATCTTGCATTAATACTTTAAACTCCGGTAAAATAGTTGTGTTTTCTATTTTTTGTTCATTAGTAGTCTTGTCGAGGTCCATTAGTTGGGCTGCTTTAGGATTCAACATTACGATTTCGTTACTCTCATTTATCACAATAACCCCATCGCTAGAACCATCAAGGATCGCCTGTAATCTTTTTGCCTTTTCTTGTTCTCTTAAAGCTGTGATAACCATTATCTTCGCCTGTGTAATTGCTTGCCACAGCGCCTCGGGACTTGATTCAATTACCATATTATCAATTTCTAAATCTTCCGCATATTTACACGTTTTAATTCCACCTAGGATAATTTCACAACCACTAGCATGAGCTTCTTTTACCAAATAACTCCCGTTCCAATTAGTACCCAGTCTATACGTTTCGATAGGTGCATCAAGTAAATCATATATATTATTTAAACCTGCTAACATGTTGCTTGCAGCAATGACACCTATTTTCCTTCTACCAAATTGCTCACTACACTTACGAATGGTGCGAAGTATATCAGAAGAAGAAACAGCGATTTCAACAATTGGGATATTCCCAGAAACTCTCCTTAAAATTTCAGCTAGTAGTCCCCGAGTAATAATAATATCTGCATGGATTTTAGCATGCTGATTTTCCTCAGCAATTACAATCTCCTCAAACTCAAATAGATATTTTTGTTGATTTGAATCTAATTCATCATGTTCTTTAAAAATAGTAGCAGCATCTTTGATAAAGTCCTTGCACGGAACAACTAAAGCAATTTTAATCACTTAATTTCCCCCTTCTAGTTCGTATAGTAGCTTTTATTATGGGGCCATGGGATAGTAACTATATTTCACTATTAAAAAACGAATGAACGCAAGAGATAGCGCTTACAAAAAACGCAGAACACCATAGGAAGATGCCCAATTAAAAGTTTTCTTAATCGTAACATAATTACCCTTCCTTTCTCGTTTAATGACACAAATTGTTGAAACAAATATGTCTCATTAAACAATATTATGAACCAATGAAGTACTAAATTTATACTTAATAAACTCACAACCCTTTTAAACTGCGCTTTTTGAATAATATATAAAATCATAAAAGTTGGCATACTTCTTGCTACTTATATAAACGAAAACAATCGAGGAGGGTTTCAAGTGCTAAAGTTAAACAATGTATTTAAAAACCGTGTAAAGGATCAGCTGTTAGGTAATAAAAAAATGTCCGCTGGGTGGCTACAAGCCTCAAGTCCCATAACTGCAGAAATTATGGCGAAATCTGGTTTTGACATTTTAGTAATTGATATGGAGCATGGACCAGGAGATATAATGTCATTGCTTCATCAGCTCCATGCATTATCAAGTTATGAAGTAACACCTTTTGTAAGAGTACCATGGAATGATTTTGTAGTAATTAAAAGAGTTCTCGATGCCGGAGCTCACGGAATATTAGTTCCCTATGTCAACTCCGTAGAAGAAGCCAAACAAGCAGTAAAGGCTTGTAAATACCCTCCCGAAGGCTTTAGAGGGATTGCGCCAAGTCCGAGGGCTGGAGGGTTTGCTATGAATGGTAAAGATTATCTTGAACACGCAAACGCACAAATCAGTTTGTTTGTTGCAATTGAAACGAAGGAAGCAGTTGATAATTTACCAGAAATCTTAAATGTAAGAGGAATTGATGGGATATTTATAGGACCAATGGATTTATCTACATCTATGGGTTACTTTGGGAATCCCCAGGCATACGAAGTTAAGGAGACAATTAGTAAAATAGAAAAGTTAGTATTACAATCAGACAAAGCCCTGGCAACGGTTGCGAGTAATATTCATCAAGCTAAGGATTTATATGAAAAAGGTTATCGTATTGTGGTTATGATGTCTGATACTACGACTCTAGGAGAACTCGCAAAAAACACAGTATCAAAATTCAATGAATTATATCCAAAACATTAAGAAAGTTATGGGGGGATAATAATGATTAACACGGAACCACAGTATAATCCTCAACCGGAAAAAGTTGAATTCAAAAAATTGACGTGGAAACAAACACTGAAGTCTCTAGGACCTGGGGTAATTTTTATGTTAACAGGGCTTGGTGCTGGAGATTTAGTAGATTCCTCGGTTGCAGGTTCACATTACGGATATGCTCTAATGTGGGTTTTAGTAATTGCTTGTATGATTAGATTTATCGTTGTCAATATTCTGACTCGTTTCGAACTTTGTAACATCGAAAAAATATCATTATTTGAAGCCTATACAAGAATTAGTAAAATCTATCCGTTCCTATTTATGACAATGGCTATTGTATTAGGGCATATGGCTATTTCAAATATGGTGAAGGGATCTGGTGAGGCACTCTATTATATTTTCAACGGTTTTGGAAGCCCTTTCTTTTGGTCAGTTATTGTGATTATCTCTTGTTTTTTCCTATTGAGAACGAACGTTTATTCTCAACTTGAGAACGTCATGAAAGTTTTATTGGCTGTTATGACCATAGCATTTATCTACCTAGCGCTTACGAGTACTCCAGATCCAAATGAATTAGCAAAAGGCGTTTTTACATTTGAAATGCCAGAGGGAACCGGTTTGTTTGGTTCGTTAGCCATAACATTATCAATGATTGGTGCAGTAGCTGGCTCAATAGTTAACTTTCTATATCCACGTTCCATCCGTGCAAAAGGTTGGAATAATTCATCATATAAGAAAATACAAAGAAATGAATTGCTTTTCACCATAATTATAATGGTTGTTATCAATCTATCTATTTGGGTGGTTGGTGCCGAAATTCTTCGTCCGCAAGGTATTGAAGTAACATCATTAAGTGACATCGCAAGGGCATTAGAAGGAGAGTTTGGACGTATAGGTGGACTTGCATTTTACCTAGGAGTTTTCGGTGCATTATATAGTACAATACTTGGCATTATCCACGGCTATAACAATGTTGCCATGGATAACCTATGGATTATAAAACCCGAAAGAAAAGAAAAGTATTCCACAACTGAGAGCGATCCTTTATACAAGTACATTGCTATATTTTTCATGTTTTCAGCATTTATTTGGTTTATACCTGGAATGCCCGGCTTCATTGAATTAACCTTAATGACCACAATTCTACAAGCAGCATGCCTTCCTGCTATAGCAATTGGATTGCTGTTTCTAGCTACAAGAAAAAAATATTTACCGACTCAATTTCTTAATAATTGGTTTGAAAATATTGTATTGATTGGAACTACAGTCCTTGCCTTATGGAGCTCATATAAAATAGTAATTGAATTATTTTGAAATCCAGAAAACAACAAAAGGTGGTAATGAATTTAATGGACAGGAAAATAATTGTCTTAGACGATGATCCAACCGGAGTTCAAACCATTCACAATCTTTCCGTATATACCTGCTGGGATATTAATTCCGTTAGGGAAGGTTTTAATGAATCTGAGGAAATGTTTTTTATTTTAACTAATTCAAGGAGTTTTTCAAAAGAAAAAACGATTAAAACACATCAAGAAATAGCTAAAAATATCGTTAAGGTTTCGAAAGAAAGTGGCAAAGAGTTTGTAATTATTTGTAGAGGAGACTCCACTCTTCGCGGCCATTATATCTTGGAGATGGATATTATCTCTGCGACTATTAGAGAGTTAACAGGACGCGAAATGGATGGACAAATCATTTGTCCAAGCTTTTTTGAGGGCGGACGTATCACGATTGACAATGTTCATTATTTAAAAGAAAATGATAAATTAGTTCCTATAGCAGAAACTGAATTTTCCAAGGATAAGACCTTTGGTTATTACCATTCGCACCTTGGATTGTATATCGAGGAAAAAACCAATGGACTATATAAAGAGAATGAGTGTATGTATATTGATCATAAAGAATTGAAAAAAGCAAACATATATCCATTAATGAATAAACTAGATTCCATATCAAATGAAAAAAAAGTAATTGTGAATGCCACTGAGTATAGTCAGTTAGAATTTTTTTGTGAATCGTTGCGACTGTCCCTTGCAAACAAGAAAAATTTCATCATCAGATCTGCAGCTTCTTTTGTTAAAGTGTTTGGAAGAATTCCTGACAAACCATTATTAACAGGTAAGGAATTACTGAATACAAACAATCAAAACGGTGGTTTAATCATCGTTGGCTCTCATGTAGACAAAACAACTAAACAACTGAAAGCACTAATGGATTCAAATCTACCAGTAACTTTTTTGGAATTTAATATTCAAAAAGTGATTAAGCAAAATGAAAAAAAGGTTATTCAAACTATATCAAATCAAGCACAGAATTTAATTCAAAAGGGGCAGAATGTAGTTATCTTTACAAGCAGAGAAGTATTTATATCGAAGGATATGGACGATGAGGACCTATTAGAAATTTCCGTTCAAATATCCAATGCCCTTAGTAGTATTGTAATGAAGCTTGAAAGCACACCTTCTTTTATTATTGCCAAGGGAGGAATTACCTCTAGTGACATAGCCAAAAAGGGCTTAAACGTAAAAAAAGCTCAAGTTCTAGGTCAAATAAAGAAAGGAGTACCAGTTTGGATCACTGGAATTGAAAGCAAATTCCCCAACTTCCCATATATCATCTTCCCTGGCAACATTGGAGAAGATTCCTACCTTAAAGACATTATCGAAGAACTCGGGAAGAGGGAGACACCTACTTCATACTAAACTATAACCTATAAATTAGACACTATGAATAACGTTCTCTCTTGAATTGCAATCTATAATATAGATAGTTGAAACCTTCAGGGGGGGTTCGAGACCACTCATAAAGGCTAAGCGAGAACACCTGGGGGACAAAGGGACAGATACATTGGCCCAGCAATTATCTAATAAAACAACTTTGCAGATTTGATCATAAACATTCTACAATTACTAAAGAATGACTGTATCGCTTCTATACTAACTCCGAGATTCCCGGTGGGACGAGGTACCTGTCCCCATAGCCGTGTAAAACAAGACTGAAGACATCACTAACGGGACTGGGGACCTGTCCCCACGTCCCTTAATATTCTCACTCATAATTTGTAGTAGTTATAAAATCAAAAGCTCCGGCTGAAGTAATTTCATTGTTATATTCAAAATTATATATGAGAATTACTGCATTATATGATTTTTCCAATTTTATATTTCCCATGAGTTTCGGAATAATAATCTCTTCATATGAACACCCACTTAACAAAGTAGAGATATCACTACTTCTTTTTTTATAGTTTACTTTTTCTATAGTATCCTCATCTGTATCATCCCTATCAATATTAAAGTCAATAAAAAACTGGGAGGAGACGGATTCACCATCCTCATCATAAGTTATATCCAAATAATCTCCTACGGAGTGATTTTCTTCAATATTACCTAACCAAACTGAAACCCATCCCTGATTTTCCATTATATTATCCTCCTAGTTTAATCTAAGACCTTTTGGTAAAGCCATAACCCCACCTTCAAGTCTGTAATTAGCCCAATTATTAAGTCGTCTAACAAATGTATTATAGTCGTTGGAAGTATCTATAATTGTAATTAATTCATTATGCGCTTTAGTTGAACCAATCCTCCATGAACACCGCTTGGATTGACAAAGTTAACATCAGATATTGCCGTTCTTAAATCTTTAATTTCTTCAGCACTAATATTCCAATACTTAAATTGAGGTGCCCTTGGGTACAGCGGGACAGGTACCTTGTCCCAGCAAATATAAAACAAGACTGAAGACATCACTAACGGGACGGGTGACCTGTCCCCACGTCCCTTGATGAGTTTAAAGAGAAGTATCGAAAACGAGCTTGTCAGGAATGGAAGAATGGGGAGATGAAGAACTTCCACGGATTAGGTTGTGCCAGGTGGTACAGTCGATTAAGTATGTCTAAACAAGCCAAGTTAACGGCTATAGCCGTTAACTTGAAGAGGATAGGTAAGATCCTATCCTCTAATAAAGCTAAATATGGTATTTTTTACTATTTTATTGGATATGTCCTAAGTCACTGGTTGGGAGGAAAAACCTGTCCCCATGTCCCTCCTAATACCTCGCTTTCCGGTGAGAAGAGGAATCTGTACCTGCTTCCATGTCCCTCCTATATTGGATAGCATAATGTTTAATTAGTTTAGTTGTTTCATCTTTAACGACTTTAATAGTTTGTATATCATTTGGAATAAGTTTGATCGTTTCATTCATTATCTATTCCCCATCAAAATAATATCTTTTTGATAATTTTACCATATAAATAAAAAGGCTTGTCTCAAAATAAAACATTTCATAACAACAAAAAAAGCCCACCAAGCGGATGCATCAGCTAACTCAGCGGGTTTCCTTCATTACTTCTTCAGCGTATAATATTTTGCTTGAACAGATCCAGTGGGACGAGGAACCTGTCCCCATGTCCCCCAGGTCATTTTTTATTAACTGAACTGTTCATATTAAAGGCTACAATTCAATTTGTCCCACACTTTTTTTATTTTTCTTCAAAGGCCGCCATTCTCTTCATTAAGTCTGTATCAAATTGTTCTTTATTTTGATTTACATATTTAAACTCAAAATACTCAATCCGATCTGTAGGACCGAATTCGCTGTTATGCCAGTTAGTGTAGTCAAAATGCACATTCAATTTACCAGACGCATTTAAAATGAATGCAACTGAAAACCACGGTTCTTGATCATTGTCTATAAACACCTGCTGTACCTTAGTAGTAAGTTCAAACAATTTATGAAGTTCTTGATCATATGATTTCTCACTAACATTATATAAATCTGGTATATCATGTGAGTAAACTACTTCATTTTGACTATCAACAGGGATGAAGAAAAAATATACACCGCCCTCATTTCCCTTTACTTCTCCATTGAAATAAACCTCACTCCATTCAACTGGTATCAATTCGTTAAGATGTTGTGCAATTTGTTCATATAAGTTATTTAATTGAAGTTCAAAACTCATAATTTTAACCTCCTGATTGGTTTGATATCTCTAGCCTAACTTGTCTTTTTCCTTCAAATTTGTATTTTATTATAAATATATCTGGCCGCATAGATTTACTAGAATAAATAGGTTGAATTTTAACAGAAACTTTTTTAGGTGGTACCTCTTTTAAGGCATTGGCCCATTCTGTCTCCATATCATACCAAACTCCACCTCTTCTATTAATTTGACTATTTTGAGGTACGAGGTTATCAATATCTGGAGGACCATTAAACTGTGCTCCTATTAAATGGCCACCATCATCGTCTACTAACCTATCATTACCACCTACATTTGCTTGGGCATATTTGTTTCTATCAGCTCTCTTTAAAACAAGCTCAGAGGCTTCTACATTAACAATACGCCCAAGTTCATCAGTAGTATATTTATAATTATCGCTTGTCACATATTTAGTAATTGGCATTAATTTTTTTCTGCCATTTTCGCCTTTTATTATATGTTTTCCAAAATCTATCTCTTTGACTTCTTTAGTTAAATTACCTCTATTATTTCCCTCTGTCCCTTTATCCTTCTTCACACTACTAAGATTAAACGTTTCCCTAGCATTCTTCCCCATATCTCTCACAGTATTATGAGGAATATCTCCAACTCCCGCCAAAGCATAATCCGTTCGCAACGGAACCTTATAATCAAGGACCTTCCGCACAATCTCTTTCATATCCACTCGCGTATTCATCAGTGGACCCTGCACCACTTTTTGATAAGTCTCTTTCATGACTTTCCTTGTAACGTCCGGATGAACACTATGCTTGATGCTGTTCATCTTAGCCGTGCTGCTTTTAGGAACACTCACCTTCGCCCCAGCAACCATCGATGCCAGCCCAAAACTACTCAACCAATGCTCTTTCGAAAAATCATCTTCAGGATTTAACGCGTCTGTCACCAGATCCGCTCCACCACTCGTCAAGTAATTCACAAAATCATACGGTGAATCCATAGCTTTATCAGATCGTTCGTCCATTGCACTAACAGCACCTCTTACCCCCTCGAATAATCCTGAGGTGAGATAATTCCCAAAGTCGTAGAGAGAATCCATTTTCTTTTCGCCACGCTCTTGAAAGCCAGCCCAAAAATCAGTACCAATCTCTTTAAAACTATTAACCGATTCAATAAAAGGATTTTCATTTTCCTCCACAGCCGATTCAACTTCCTGAGAAGTTTGCTCTTTCTTCACGCTAGCCGCTTCCGCTTGACTCGCAGCAATCGCCGAATAAATATCACTCGAATGAAAAGACTCCGCATCGTAGTAGATCGATGAAACCTGATTCCCTTGACTCGAGGCATTCATTAATTCACTGCACAAAGCGGTTAGAACCTGCTCATTGCTTTCCATCATCGTGTATTTACTCGTTAGTTCTTCATCAAATTGTTCAACGCTTTCGATCGTCTTTTCTCGTTTCATCTTTGCTTCATCAAGTTGTTGATCGACTTCGTTTCGAGAAAAAACTTGCAGTGGTTGAATGTCGCTGATGCGATCGAAAATCCGTTGCAGATCTTCCTGTTGATCTGCAATCATTTCTTTAGCTCTATTCTCGCTGTTCGATAGCTCATCTTCTAAAAAAGGAAGCTCAACGGTTTCGTTTTCAAGATTTCTTGACGCAGCCTTTTCAGGAATCTCACTAAAGAATGCAATATTTCGATCAACGAGTTGAATCCATAGACTTAACACATCAAGTTGAGCCTGATAAAAGCCTTTGATCGCATCGGCACCTTTGCCTTTAAGGGCTTCATCAAGTTCAACGATGCTTTGAAATGCTTTTTGTAGGGTAATCAATTGTTCTCTTAGCGTCTCGTATTC
Source organism: Anaerobacillus sp. QJM3NY_17 (assembly GCF_056173665.1). Taxonomy (NCBI): domain Bacteria; kingdom Bacillati; phylum Bacillota; class Bacilli; order Caryophanales; family Bacillaceae; genus Anaerobacillus; species Anaerobacillus sp. QJM3NY_17. Next base: position 3,957,044 of record NZ_CM149685.1, read on the forward strand.
CCTTCTTCTTGTCGACATCGTATCAAATAAGGTTGAAGCTTCATAGACTTTCACTTATAACGACTACCCCTTCTTTAAAATCTTGTAATAGCTTCATCCTGCTCTTTAAGTGAATCCACATTCGCTTTCGTATCTTCAAGGTTTTTTTGCACAACCGTCATATAATCCTTCAATAAACTTTGGAGGTTTTGTTCGCGATTGATCCAGGCATCTGTATAGTTCATTTTGTTACGGCCAAGTTGACCTGTTGAAGGTTCTGGTAACGTTAGATGTTGAACGGTATTTTTCGCTTCTTCCAATTTCGTGATCACTTCTGAATAATTAAGTTTAATCTCCGTAGAAGATCCTCCGCCTGAAACGGCTTTATACATCAGAAAATCCTCCCTTTAATATGATTGATTTTCGCTGTTACGTCCTCTGCATAATCTTCACCTTTATGTAACAAAGATTCTGCTTCATGTGCGAGACTCCCTAGAAAGCTAAAGTGACTTTGCTGGGCTTCAAGAGAGTGAATACGTGAATCGATAACCTTTTGGTACAAATCGTACTGTTCATTCCCTATCTGAACCATGGATTGATAGGAAGCCTCTCGATCAGCATCATATTTATCAGAAAGTGGTCCTACCCATTGATCTGATAAATCAGGTCGTCGCAAATTCCGAATTTCCCCGAGCAACACATTTTGCTCACGATTAATTTCAGCTTTCGCTTCTCGTAGACGGCGCAATTGATCCGCTATGTCACTCGCTTTTCCATTTATCAGTCCTTGAAGACTATATAACTCTCCATAAATCCCCATGACTTCACCTCAATTACCTCATTATGAAATCCTCTTCATAAAAGGATTTATCTCGATATCTATCTTACCATTTACCCAATTCAATTTATTTCCAATCTGTTAGTTCCATAAAAAACGAGCATATAGTTGGGGAACTCTACAAGGTGGTTGTACTGATATACCCAGTTAGCAGTTTTTCAGTACAGTAACTCCTGTAGTATCATAATATGGAAACCATAATTTAACTAAGTAGGTGATTTTTATGCAAGACCACATACTAGATGTCATTAAACAAACAGAGATCGATCACGATATTAAAATCCTTTATGCTTGTGAATCGGGGAGTAGAGCGTGGGGTTTTCATTCTAAGGATTCTGATTACGACGTTCGCTTTATCTATATTCATCGAAAAGACTGGTACTTGTCCATTGATCAAGAAAGAGATGTGATCGAAATTCCAATGAGAGATAAAGTCTCCATTCCCGTGGATGATTTAATGGATATGAGCGGTTGGGAACTGACAAAAGCTCTTAAATTATTTCGAAAATCCAATCCCCCTCTCCTTGAGTGGCTACACTCAAATATCGTTTACTACGAATCTTTTTCAACAGCCGAGCAAATGAGAAATTTCGGCGGCGAGATCTTTTCACCTACATCCTGTTTGTACCATTACCTAAACATGGCCAAAGGGAATTTCAGAGAATATCTACAGGGAGATGCGGTTCGGATTAAGAAGTATTTCTATGTTCTTAGACCTGTTCTTGCTGCGAGGTGGATAAAGAAGTATCAGTCGATCCCGCCAATTGGTTTTCACGAACTATTTGAAGATGCAGCTCTGTCATCAGATCTCCATGAAGAGATTACTACATTATTGAAACGTAAAATCGCTGGGGAAGAATTAAATGCTGAGCCGAGAATTGATGTCATTAATTCCTTTTTACAGAAAGAGATTGAGGAATTAGAAGCCTATACAAAAAGTTTAGATTATGAATCAGAGGATCCAACGGAACTGTTAAATGAGCTTTTCAGGAGTACGTTAGAAGAGGTGTGGGGGTAATAGAATATAGAAGCAGTTTGCTTGTTCTATTTAGGGAATTTCTGTGAAATACAGGAAAGCTAGTGAACTACTCATTACTAGAACGAATCTCTTTACCTCTTATATATACCTACAATTAACCTTTCAAATATACCAACCGAACTATTCCAGTGATTCGCATGCTAAAGTAGGGAAAAGGATTTGATAAATATGATGAATATATTAGCTGTTTGTTGCGGTGTTATTGGATTTTTCCTAATCATTAATCTATTTTTTTCATTTTTATATTTGATTAGTAAATCAGCGGGATTAGGATTTTATCGTTGGGCTTCCCATGATGACCTAGAAATTTCAGTAATAGTAACCGCTCCATTATTCGGTTTGACCCAATACGTAGCAAGTCGATTATATGAAAAACACAACTGGTTTAAAGCTAGAATAATTCTTATTCTATACTCCATTTTATTGGTGATACTAGCAATCTTGTTCTTTATTTTGTTTGACCTACTATAAGTAGCTACTTAAAACTAATGACCGAAAGGAGACTACACCTTTAAGTCTTACACTCTATCTGCTGAAGAATACATATTATCATTACTTTTAATAGACAGTGTTCAGGCGGCAGCTTTGATAAAAGATGAGATTTTCGAAGATATTTCTGATAGAGAACTAGAAATTCGTTTAGATAGTGCCACGAATGGATTGCTCTCGAAAGGTTTATTAACGATCGATGAAAATGAGGAAAATGTTGATGAAGGGTTTGAAAAGTTTCTGATAGAGTTAACGAATACACCTCGTGTGAAGCGGTGTCAGATTGCTACTTACTGAATCGTCGGGACGGTTCTACCGAGTCACGCCCTAAAAATCAACGACTGCGAAACACCCAATATTCTTGCCATCTGCCGTTGCGATACCCCTTTGATTCGTTTTAACTCTCTTATCAAGGGATCTCTTCTCTCTTTAGGGAGGCTCTTTACCTGAGCAATTTCCACTACACCAAGACTGCTTCTGAATCTGAATCCGCGGGACGGTTCTCCCGATTCACGCCCTAAAAATCAATGACTGCGAAACACCTAATATTCTTGCCATCTGCCGTTGCGATACCCCTTTGATTCGTTTTAACTCTCTTATCAACGGATCTCTTCTCTCTTTAGGGAGGCTCTTTACCTGAGCAATTTCCACTACACCAAGACTGCTTCTTATGAGGTCTCTCGCTTCATCATCGGTTAATCTTCTTCTTTCATCGTTTACATCTTCTAAACAACAATCTTCAGTGATTCGTTCATTAAACTCCCTAAAATGCCCAGTAGCTAAACGTCTATTATGACCATAGAATTTCAGGATATAATCACAATCTAGCCATTTCGTTTCGGAGTAACCCCGATAATATTCCGCACAACTGCTCCATGGCCAATCATCTACACTCCTAACCATCCGCGCTTTCAATGGATTTTGGTGGATGTAACGCACCACGGTAAGAAGGTATTTGACTGACTCCACATTTTCACTTTTAAACCGATCTTCGAAGAGATGTCCAGATGTACGATATTTAAAATGATAGGTTTGGACAAAACTTATGGCGAGGCGTTTTAACGTAAGTGAGATTTCTTCGTTTCCTTCCTTTAATAGAAGATGGATATGATTGTTCATAAGGCACCAGGCATAGCATTTCATTTCGTACAACAGGGCGTACTTTTCAAGCGCGTTAAGAAATCGAATCCGATCATGATCATCATGAAAAATTTCCTGACGATTGGCTCCTCTAAAAATAACGTGATAAATCGATGTCTTGCTTCTTTTTCTTGCTTCTCGTGGCATAAATATTCTCCCTATTCGATTGGTCGAGGCGGAATCTCTGAATTGATTGTCAGAGCATATTGAATTTGTACACTACTCAAATTAACGGAGACGATTGAGATAGAGGTAGGTAATGCGAGGATGAGATGATTGTCAGAAGAGACGTTTGGGATATAAATCTAGTAGATGAAAAATGAGATCAAAATTTGGAATGAAAATAAGTTAATTAGTGGTAGGTTCATACTTTTGTAAAACGGGGTTAAGATTTGGAGGAAATGAAGTCATGGTACTTAGATAAGAGTTATTAGGGACTTAGGATTTTAATCCATTTACAAGATCACCTCCTGATTATCTCTAGTTCGTTTACATATTCTTTTTGCTTGTGAAATTCCCTTCATCTGTATGTAGATATTTTGATAAATCTGTTTATTCCCAGTTAATCAAACGTTTGTTTAACTAGGCCTTTTTCGCCTCTCTTCCCCCAAAAAGTCGAGTCGCTGCCTAAATACCCAAGACTCACCTTTTGTTCTATCACTCTTATTTCTAGTTTTCATCTTATATTGAATCACACGAACCGTCCCAGCGATGCGCCAGCGATGCGCGCTCCCGCCGATGCTACCTATGCCGCCCATTCCCAGTGATTCTCATTATCTGGTTGACAATGAGAATCATTCTCTATATGCTAATGATGAAATGATAACGATTACTACATAGAAAATAGGGGGAAACCAAACGTGTGGAAGCATAAGATCTTATATTTATTTCTTGCGCTAGGACTTGTTCTAGCTGCTTGCGGACAATCAAACGGTAATTCTGCCAATGAAAGTGCTGCTGATGAAAATTCAGAACAGAATAGCACGGAAAAAGCGGCTGAAGAGAACGGTGAAGAAAAGGAAGAAGATGCTGATTTCATTTCTTCTTTTAATGAAGGGAAAGCAGAGCTTGAGAAAGCTTCTGAAGGTGAAGAAGTTGACTATCAGGCTGTGATTGATCTTTATCATAACGATTTACAACCTCTTGTTGAGCAAAGAGAAGGCGATATGGATCAACAGATCTCTTCTGCTTTAGAAGCTGGAAAATCTGGTGACCTAGATGGCGAAGTTGTGAAACAAATTTACGATAAGCTAATGCAAAAAGTTTTCCATTTAACGGTTAAGCATGAGTTTGACGAAGTGAAAGAAAACTGGGGCAACGCAGAAGAAGTGAACAAAGAGATTGAAGAAGCGAAGGAATACTATGAAGTGTTAAAAGGAACGGTTGAAAAGCGCGACGCTGCATACGATACTTCCATGGTTTCTCAAATCGACGGTGCTTTCAGTGACATGGAAGCCGCTGTAGAAAACGATAATAACCTTCAATTTGTACTCGCTACCCAAATGGTCGATAAAACGTTGATGAAGACGTTCTACCTTGCAACTGGCGCTCTACCTGAAGGATATGCTACAAAAGCAGCGAAGGAAGCAAAAGAGGATCCTGAACACGCTCGTGTAGAACAAGCAGAAGGATGGGCATTCTATCAATCGATCTCAAATTACATCATGAACCACGCTGAAGAAGACGCAGCACTGATCGAGAAGAACTTCAGTCTTGAAAACGATGTGGCAGAGATCGACCCAGAAGCTGTTAACCATGCGTTTATTCGCGGCTTCTCAAAAGTAGCGCTTCATGAATATGAAGAAAGCGAAGAAGAATGGGGAGAAGATAAATCCACGATTACTGCTCTAGAAGGTGCTCTCTTCATCGATATGATTTCAAGCGACATTACGCGCATGGAAGGCGAAGAAGCTTACAACACTCTTTCTGACCATGCCCAGTCTTATCTTGAAGCGGTTAAATCAGATGAAAAAGAAAAGGCAATGGAAGAGCTGAAGGAAATCAAAGAAACGTTGAATACGGTTATTAATAAAGCTGAGTAAATGTGCAAGAATCACCGGGACGGTTCTACTGATTCATTTTCACACATAATTTAAATAAACCAGATGATCTAATCTACTGATTAGATCATCTGGTTTTTCTTTGAGGTTAAAAAAATCAAAGGCGATTTTTCACCTATCCACCAGTAATTTATGAATGAATCATGAGAACCGTCCCGCCGATTCCCTAGCTGAATATTGCATAATAAATGAGCCACTTATGCGCAAAATTAAACCACCAATTGCGGAAGATTGAGCCACCGTATGCGTAATATAGAGCCAAAAACATATTTTCACGATAAATACCTCCGGTATACTTAAGTAACATGCTTAAAAAGCATGACACTTGTGTAGAAGGAGGATTTTTTTATGGTTAATTATCGGAAGATTCTGGGGATGGAGTTCGATGGTATAAGCCAGAGGACGATCAGTTCCAGTACCGGCCACTCGCGAAATACTATTGCTGAAGTTATCCAGCGGGCTAAAGAAAGAGGGTTAAGGGAGTTAGAGGATTCCATGAATAATCAGTGGCTTGGGACTTACTTGTTCCCTGAAAAACAAGCTATTGAAAAGGGATACTGCCCCGTTGATTTTGAGTGGGTTCACAAAGAACTTCAAAAGAAAAATGTCACCCTGACGCTTCTGCATAACGAATATGCCAGTGCAGCTAGAGAAGATGGAAAAGTCCCTTATGCCTATCGAACATTCGCTGAAAAATATGGGAACTTCGCAAAGAAGTATAAGCTAACCATGCCAATCAGAAGAAAGCCAGGCGAGATCTTAGAGGTGGACTGGGCAGGAACGACGCTTAAGATCATAGATAATTTCGACCGGCGAGGTTATACCAGCGTGTGTATTCATTGCAACCCTTCCCTACAGTCAGTTGAGTTATGTAGAGGCATTTCTTGATATGAAATCAACTTCCTGGCTGCGTGCACATATTCATGCATTCGAATATTTTGGAGGCGTTACCGAGGCTTTGGTACCTGATAATTTGAAGACAGGCGTGACTAAGCCCCATCGGGGCGATCCAATGATCAATGAAGCTTACCGGGAATTAGCCGATTACTACCGGGCGGTTGTGGTGCCCAGTCGCGTCAGAAAGCCGAAAGACAAAGCGAGTGTAGAAGGAACTGTCGGATACATATCAAGGCAGATCATTGCATCACTACGAAACTATCAGTGTTTTCATCTAGAGGATTTAAATGCACGAATCTTTGAAAAGCTGGAAGAAATCAATACGATGAATTTCCAAAAGCGCGAGGGTTCTAGGTCCAAAGTGTTTGAAGAAGAGGAGAAGAGCCACCTTCATCCTCTACCTCCAACACGGTTCAAGATGACGGAATGGGCGACTGCCAAAGTTCAACCGAACTACCACGTTCAAGTGGACTATAAGTTCTATTCCGTCCCTTATGAATACGTCCGCGAGGATGTCGATGTCCGAATCACTGCGGATGTAATTGAATTGTACTTTAAAGATGTGCGGATTGCATCCCATCCACGTAAACAAAAAACAGAAGATTCATATACCACAAATCCGGATCACATGCCAGACCACCATCGGCTTTATCTCGATCACAATCCAGAAAACAACCGGAAATGGGCAAGGACTGTCGGACCGAATACGGAACGACTAGTTGAACATATCTTGAAAACAAATGTCGAAAAGAAAGCTTTGAATATATTGAACGGGTTGAGAAGTACAGCCTCTAAAAGAACGGAATCTGAGCTTGAGGAAGCGACCAAGACCTTACTGGAGATATCCTCCCATCCCACTGTTGCCGTTCTTAAAAGTATCTTGGAGAGGCAGAAGAAAAAGCAAGTGAACAAACAGCTAGTTGGAGAACCGCAAACAGAGGACTATGGTTTTACCAGAGGCGCTACCTATTTTGGGAGGGATAAAAAATGATTAACCAAGAAACCTTACGAAAGTTAATGGACATGAAGATGAGTGGAATGGCGGAGTTATATCAACTACAGAATGAAAATAAAGACTTCCAAGGCATGGATTTTGATGATCGTTTTAACCTATTGGTGGATACAGAATATGATCGCAGAAGATCGAATAAGCTGGACCGATTGATTAAACAAGCCACATTTGATGACTCGAGCGCAGCCGTTGAACTGATCGAATATCACGCTGACCGTAAGTTGGATAAGCAGTTAATTTTAGAGCTGGCGTCCGGCACCTATCTTCAGAAGCATCATAATATTATCCTTATGGGCGCTTCAGGCAATGGAAAGACATGGATATCAAATGCTTTCGGCATTCAGGCCTGCCGGCAGTTCTACAAGGTGAAATATATCCGATTGCCCGAATTATTGGATGAACTCGCAGTTGCCAAACATGAGGCAGATGGAAGTTTTCGCAAACTGATTAAAAAGTACAGATCGATTGATTTATTGATATTGGATGAATGGCTCCTGAGTGAGCTGTCTCAAGATCAAGTGCTCCACGTTTTAGAAATTATCGACGCGAGGCTCAAGCGGACTTCTACCATCTTTTGTTCCCAGTTCTCACCCGAAGGGTGGCATTCCAAACTCGGACAAGCCCAGGTAGCTGATGCGATTCTTGACCGGATTGTACATGACTCTTATAAAATAATAATCGATGGCCACATATCAATGCGTGAAAGGCATAGTTTAGTCGCTCCTCGTTGACCATATTAAAGAAGAGAGTCACTAGTGAAATTTACCCGGTGGCTCTCTTCTATGCATTCACTGGCTCCATTCTCCGCAATTGATGGCTCAAAACTTCGCACAAGTGGCTTTTTCGTTCCGCAATACTCACTAGCTTTGCCCCCTGTTAAAAAATCGTCCCTCTCTCAACCTGTGAATGAAACAATTTAAGATTCTCTACCACTTGTTCTGACTCTTCGACAAGGGCTTCCACAGATACTGCTTTTTGATGTGAAAGCTGGTTGATGATATCTGAGAATAATAGAATCATTTCCTCTAAGATTGTGTTCGAACTTAAATTGTACAAGCGAACATCATGATATTTACTAATGTTAAACAGTGCTGTATCAATATAAGGCTTGAAGCGATCGATCAGATCTGGGAAATTGGTTAACAATTGCTGAGTACCTTCTTCAAGTCCTTCCACCATATTTTGTAGTTGCTCTAATGGCGTGAGCGTGATGGAAATGAGCTCATTAATTTGCTCATCAAAGTTACTAAACAAACCTACTAATTTTGCTGGCAAAGAAGAGGTAGCTTGGACGTTAATGAATCGGATTGTTTGAATCAATAGAGTCAATGAATTCCCGAATAAAGAAAGGACACTTTTAATCGCTGATAGAGGCGGAATAATTAACTGCCAAATCGCTTGGATAAATGTCTCCGTTCCTTCTTCTAATACCTTTTCTTTAATCGAGAGGCCATTTGGTAAATAGTGAGAGTCCAGCAAACGTGATTTTTCTACTTTTGATATTTTCCCTATATCTTGAACTTGATTCACTTTAGACTTAATGGAATCCGCTAAAGATAATTCTCGATCGAAAAGGGAAGCTGCCGTTTCTGAGACACTTGTTCCAAAACTCATGATTTGCTGTGACAATAAACCGTTATTTTGGTTAATGATGTCATAATGAGAGGCTAATTCCCCAACCACAGCATCATAAATAAAATCGGTTCCGCCCTCAAATAATTCAGGTAGTTTCTCTTCTCTTATGTAAGTGACATGCTGTATAAGATCTTCAAATGAACTTTCGATCTCATTAATTTTATTGCGAATTTCTCCAAAAATGCTTTCCACACTCACATCCATATTAAGAAGGTGTTCAGCAATTTCTGCTGGGGGGGAATTTAGGAACGCATTCAAGCTTCTAAAACGTTCCTCGGCCATCGTTAACATCGTTCTCATACTATCCAGTTCAAACTGGATAAGGTAACCGGTTGCGGTAATACTTTTTAAGACAGGGGACGAAGTTAGATCCTCCACAAACGTAGAAAACGTTTCTTTCAAATTTGTTACACGTTCTTCAAATTGAGCTCTCTCGTCCTCGACGATACTTACGGAATTCCCAATGTATTCGGAAGAAAGGGATAGACGATTTCCAACCAAATCATAGATTCCTTGATAGAGCGTATTGATCGTATCTGCATTCAATTCGATTCGACTTATATTCCCTCCGTGAAGAGATTCTCCTGTCCAAATACTCGTGACAATGTGTTCATCAGCACCAACGCGAATAAACCCGTAACCGACATCGCCCTTTGTACCAACTTCTACTTGTTGATCCTTCATATCACCTTCTAGATAACCAGTATGGTTAGCACCTAAAAGAAGAGATCCTGTCGGCGTCCCCCCTCCAATCCGATAAACTTTCCCGGGGATACGATCACCAAGATCCAAAGCTTCCTCTCCGTTTGTCAACGGGTCGTATTCCATAAAGTAATTGGTGCTATTTACGTTTAAGTTTGAAGAAGGGATTAGTTCACCAGGTAAAATGGCTGGGTTCAAAGTTACACTTTTAACATCTTGATTTTGTACTGCGATTGAGTTTGCAAGAGCACCTCCGAGGGAGTTTCCAGCTACGTAAGAGATATCGCCGTACTTTCCTTCCATCTGGTCAAAATAGTTTTTTGCATCTTTTAATTGCTGAGGAATATCGGAACCGATTAGTTGAAGATCAGTAAAAACATCTTGTTTGCTTGCTGGATCAGTTCCTACATAAATAACAGCTATTTCCCGTAATTTCGTGTCTTTATTTACTTTTAATACGGTAACAGCATTTAATCCTGATGAAATTATTTTAATTTTATCAATTACTCTATAAGTATTTCCGTTAACATTTAAGGTTTCATTAAGGAAAGGGTTCCGATAAGCGTGAAATCCCGAGAGTTCTACCAAATCTACATCACTGATATTATTAATAGTAATCTTTCCCACACCCCCACTCCTTTCAATAAATCATTGGATTATTCTTTAATAATCTCATCAGGATAAGTTTGTTCTAAACTATTGTCCTTTACATTTTGACCACTGTATTTATCGATTGTATTATCATGTAGAATAAAACCATATTGCCCAGCAGCTAATTCTTCCATTTCAGATAAATCATTTACGATTTCATCAAATATCTCTTTGCTTGGTTCAACATTAGGATCTTCCATATACAATTGAGTGAGAACAGCTACCATCGAAGGATCAACCTTTTCACCTTCTAACATGTTGGCCCACTCTTCTTTTGAGCGGTCAGGGTTATCCATATACGCTTGTAGAAGCTTTTCTTCCACGACTCCGCCATAAATGACTACTTTGTAATAAGGGGTAGTATGATAATTTCCTACACCGTTTTGATTAGCTTCTTCATTAATCCCGACAATTGGATATTCCTTCACTTTTTCCTCTATATACTGATCCAGCTTATTGAATTTATCTTCATTAATCCACGCATACAATCCACTTATGATTGCTGTTTCAACTTGACCTTCTTGAGACCAAACTCCTGAAGAGTCTATTTCTCTAGTTTTTTTGTCAATCGGAATAATGGCGTACGAGTAAAAATGCGGTTGACCAATTGACTCTACAGATACAGATGCACCACCCGTTGCACCAGTAATGTTATGTACCTTTACCTCTGTTTTGTACTCGTCCTTGAAGTACTTCTTGATTGCTCTCTCCACTTCTTCTCTATTTTCTTCAGCGATTTTATCTGTCTCTTCACCATTATCAAGCGTATATTCTTCCCCTGTATAGTCTTGTACTGAAACAAAATATTTGTCCTCTATCATTTCTTCCTCAGTCTTTTTATCTGCTTTTTGTTCTTTCTCTTTTCCAGTCTCATCATTTGAATTAGTCAAAGCAGAACAACCTCCTATAAATAATGCACTACAAAGGATGCCAGTAAGTAAGAAACGTTTTTTAGTCATAAGTAGCTCCTTTTTCAGTTCTTCCTGGTTTTTATTTGTATTAGTTTCTTCCATAATAGATTATAAATGAGATTTATGTGACAGAGTGAATTGGTTACCAATTAATTGAAAACAGTCTGTTTGAACTAATTAGAAGACCTATTAAACGATTCTATTTTACTAGAAAAAGTGAATCTTGATTCTTTTCTTATATACTCCAAGCGCTTTTTACAAATAATTACATATACCCTAATTAAGTACCCTTTTAAAAAAATTCAAACCTAAAAATTGTAAGATTCCCTCTTTGTTACCTTTCTTTATCCAAATCAACTCTGCCATATTGGTTCAAAGTGAATCACCGGGACGGTTCGAGATCAGTGAAAAAGTAATCACTTCACAAAAAACAAGTTATTTAGGGGATACTAAAATATCTCTCCGTATTGCCAACGAGCCTTATAAGCAATTCTAAGGGCTCGTTTTTCTTTCATTAAAACACTTCTTAAAAAAGTTAGACTTTTTCACCAGTCTCGGACCATCCACGCTATTCATAGAAAAATCACTCTACAAGTGTTCTATTAACTTAGTAGTCAAAATAAGATGCGTTGTAGGGACAAAAATCCATATAGGAGGTTTGTTAATGGAATCAGGTACAAATGTAGAAGCTCTCCGTACGTTTGGTTGGATATCATTTTTCGGAGGGTTCATTCTAGCAATTACGTTAATCATTGCCTTGGATCCTCACGGTTGGCTACTCGGTATCGCTTCAATAGTTGGAGGGATTTTTCTTTCTGCTCTAATAATGGGTTTCGCTATGTTGATAGAGAACAGTAGAAGAATACGTAAAACAATTGAAGAATCAAATGGAAACAAGTCAATTACCTAGTAATTCTAAAACATAGAATCAGCTGGTACAGTCCGAGACCAGTGATTCTATGTGTTGATTCCTAATTATCGGAAACTGTTAGAACCTCTTTACTGAAAACTGTTGTATTCTAATTGATATTCAGCAGTTCTACTGATTCACCGTTCTTCTATAAAAACAGTTAAGTTACTTAGCAAATTGTTAGCTCAACTGTTCTTTCACAATCTTACTTTAATCAAAATGAATCACGGGAACCGTCCCCCGTGATTCTTTGGTTTAGAAAAGCATGAAATTCTGGAGCATCTCCTCCAATGCAGAAAAAAGGATATTTGCCATTATGACGATCGTAATCAATGTTCCTAAATAAGTGACAAGCGTACAATAAACCGAATCCAATCCTGACATTGTGTTTTTCCTAAACGTTGTGATGACCAGTGGTGGGACGGTTAAGAGGGAACCTAAAAACCCTAGTAGTAATACAACAGCAAAAAACTTTATTTGTAAGATAGCCATAACAAGCGCTACTACAAATAGACCTAAAAAAGGAATAAGAAATACACCGAACCTGGAGATGACTTCTTTATAGCTCGCGGTTCCTTTTCCAAGTTTGATCGACACAAATGTATAAGTGCCTACTAATAAAATAAAAATCGCATATCCAAATGCAGGTTTAAGTACAACATTTAAAAATGGACTTTCGATATACTCTGTGTATTCTTTAGCCCCAAAGTAAACCATTAAAGGTAAAAATAATGCATATAAACACACGGTTATCATTGCATTCAGAATTTGTTCAGCTCCAACTTGTTGGGCTTCTCCATACGGTTTTTTCAACACCTTCTTAAATAGAGAAAAATAAGAACTTGAAGTCCTCTTTATATTGCTAAGATTTACGTTCACTCCGGATGAGACTACTTGGGTATTTGCCATTTCATAAGATGATCGACTCTCCCCTTCATTGCCTACAGTCACCAAGGGAGTACCACACTTTCCACAGTAATTCCCTCCCCGGCTTTGAATTTCTTTACAAGTTTCACAATACATAACCTCAGCTCCTCTCTCGTTTCTCGTGAAATAATAAATCAATAATTTATTTATAATTATTGAACAGTAAATATATGACTTGTTTTATAAATAAATGGAATTTATGAGGGAGTATGTTCTAAAGAAACCTTCTCTAAAATACGTTAAGAGGGTTGACGACGATCGGTGCAAGTCAACGTGTAAACGACATTCATAAAGGGGAGAGGGACGAATGCGGGTGAAAATGCTCATTCTATGTCTATTCATTGTAAGCGGGTGTAGCATGCCGTCATTTGTTAGTAATCAGTTTATTGATCCAGAGAAACTCATGAAAGAGGCTCAAGAGAACATGATGGAGATTGAATCTATAAAAGCGGAGGGGAATATGAATTTCGAAGGTAACCTTGCAGGAATTTCTTATACTTACAACGCAACGAATGATTCTCAGGCAAGGATGAATGGAGGTATCATTACTGAAGCCTATATGAATATTGCAGCTGAAGGAACAGGTATACAACCTGCGACAGAACAGATTTATTTTAGTACTACCGAGTATGGTATTTATGACGACTCCACAGATTCCTGGGTTATGACTAGTTATCTTCCTGAAGAACAAGTTCTCATTGATTTATTTTCATCCTTATTAAATCCTTCCAATTCAATGAATCAGTATTTCGAATCGAAAATTGACACAAAGTTAAAAGTAATCGGTCAAGAAACAATCGATGGGGTAGATTGTGTTGGTATCTATATTGAAACAAATGCAGATCAAATGATGTCTGAAATCTCTCCGCTACTCTCCTTTTTCGCCGGACCTGCCGCAAAGTTATCTACCTCTCTAACAGGTGCATTAGTAAAGAATTTAGAAATCACTTATTGGATTGGAAAGCAGGATAAATTAGTTTATAAGCTAGAAACGAAGTTGCCAACACCGATTTTTGATTATACCTCTACTCTACGTGTATATGACCACAATAGCGAATTTGTTTCCCTTAAAGATAGATAAGAAAAATCACCGGAATCATCAGGACAGTTCTCTGATTCATTAAAGTAAAAGATCAAAAAGAAGGTGAACGAACCACATTCACAATTCGTTCACCTTCTTTATATGTATTAACTTAATATTATTTATCTAGTTAAGAAATGAAACACTACAGTCCGAGACTGGTAAAAAACAACTTTTTCACATTTAAAAACAACCGATTGGGAATTTAACTCAGTTATACTTAATTATCTTTATTTGGGTTATTTATTGCTGATAACAAAAAATTGTGATAAACAGAATGTACAAATATCCTCGATGAACGCTTATACCCTTTATAAAAAAGAATAAAGAAAGCTATTGCTACTAAAAAAATGAACTGCCATTCTCCAACGTGTGTGTTTCCTGGTCTAAACATAAGCATAATAATTGAAATTATTATTGTTAAAAAAGAAACTGTGGATAAACTTCTATAAAAATGTAGACGTCAAGTTGAATTTTACACTTTCTGCTCGTTTCCTTTTTACACTTCTGCTGAAAAAATGCTTTTCCGATTCTTCATACGATGACTTTCCTCATTTTCTCCGCCGTGGATAACTTCAACACGATGAAGTAAACGATCCAAAATGGCTGTTGTTATGCCCTGATCCCCAATTAAATGCCCCCACTCATCAGGACTTTTATTTGATGTAAGGATGATCGAACTTCGTTCGTATAAATGATTAATAAGATGAAAGAATAAGTTTGCTTCTCTTTGATCCATTGCCATATACATCAAATCATCAATAATCACCAGGTCAGCACTTCTAAGGCGTTTGAGTTGTACCTTTGATTTGTTTAGGTATTCTTCAGTCTTTAAGAGTTGTACAAGCTCACCCATAGTAGCGAAGTAAACATTAAATCCTCTGTAAACGGCTTCGAGTCCAAGTCCAATGGCGATGTATGTTTTCCCAATGCCAGGCGGACCTAGAAGAATTAAGTTGTACTGCTGTTCCAGCCAGCTTAACTCTCTGAGTTGAGCTAATTCTCTTGCAGTCAGAACGTTTTGGCCTTTCAATTCAAACTCATCTAGTGACTTTTCGAAAGGGAAGCGTGCCCATTTCATTCTTTTTTCAAGGTTTTTTGCTTCACGTTTTGCTAATTCATATCCCGTAATAGATTCTAAGAATTCTAAGTAAGTCCATGAAGATTTTTCAGCTTCGCGAAGAAGCTGTGGGAGCTTCTCCGCGGTTTCTGCCAGTCGTAACTGACGAAATTGTTCCCGTAATTCATTCACAGTCTTATTCATCAGACCCTACCTCCTAAAATGCTAGTATACGTATTTAAGGATCGAGTAGAGGCCTTAATATCAGTATGTTTGGCTAGATTTGAATAATGCGATTCTATTTCTTGGACAGGTTGATGATTCGTTGTATGAAGATGATGTGCAAGATCACGAAAATCGTTTGCACTGAACAGTCTGTCTGTCATACACTTGCTTATCGCAGAATCGATAAATGATGGATACCGTTGAATCACCCGATGAATGATTGCGAACTGGTCTCGACGATACCGTCGGTATCTCTGGCTAATTTCATCAAAATAAACAGCTGCCTGATTTTGATCTTCGAAAAAGGAAATCAAACGTTGTTTAAACTCTTCAATTCCTTTTGAGCGATCACGTATATGATTGCGGTTTTGAATCAATTTCCCTTTTTCTAAACTAATCTCATGCTCGGCGATCACTTCACCCTTTGATTCCTTTCGAATCACGAGTGTCTGTTGTTCATCACCTTTCAGTTCAATCAAAACAAGGTTTTCAGACTTTGTTTGGTGAGTCCCTAGTGGGACGGAATAACGGTTTGACTTATAACGGATTGTATTGTCCTTGCTTACGGTTCTTGTTATACTTTGCTTACTGGTACTTTCAAATGAAAGTAACGAAGAGACTGGCTGTAAGTGTTGCTTTTCGAGGAGAAACACTTCTGCTGGTCTTTTTTTCGTTGTTTGATGAACTTGATGGTTCCCAGTACGCTGGAGCCACTGTAATCCTCGGTGATTCCAATCCTCTATATCACTGAAAACTCGACTGTCTGCGAAGTTACCTTTTATGTACTTCACTACATTTTCAATCATGCCTTTGGATTCAGGGTCAGCTCTTCTACATAAATGAATTCTAAACTTACGTTCATTCACATAACTTTGAAACTCAGCTGTTAAAAGTAGCTGTCCTGCATTCTCGCTGACTGTAATTAAATGATCCTGATCATACACGATTTCGTTGGTATGTCCTCCGTAGAATTGAAATGCGTTTTCATGGCACCGAATCGCATCTCTTGTGGTAAAAGGAGATGTTTGCCATTCCATATATTTATACCTTGAGTGGGCGAGTACAAATGCGATAAAGTACAGTTTGATCTCTTTACTATCAGTCGTTTTCTGTTTTGTTTCACCCCAGTCTACCTGAAGTTGTTTTCCCATTGGTTGTTCAGGAACTGCCTCGTACTGACGAACATTTACCTTTTTCTCAATTTGATAGACTTCCCTGACTTCTTTTACGTAAGACCTCACTGTACTTCCACCGACCATGAGGTCGGGATATCTCTCGAGAAGCCAATCATGAATTTGTGCAGCACTCAGATGAGGGTACTCTTCTAACCAAGCAAGTATCCAGTCTTTGTAGCTGTCTAACTTCTTGTTCCTTCCGAGTGGCTGTTCAGTGTAAGCTCTTGCTTCATCAAAGCTCATCGCCAAATACTTATAGACAGTTGGTCTTGAGATCTTAAGCTCCTTAGCAATTTGTGCTATTTTTAACTTCCGCTTATGTAATTCTTGAATCTTAACATATAACACTAATTTCTCCTCCAACACCCTAACCTCCAGTAAATAACCTTACAGACTATTTTACTAAAGTATTAGGTTAATAGAGCAAAAGTGTAAAATCTCATCAAGCGATTACTGTCAACTTTATTCTAGCGTTTACAAAAAACTATATTGTCTATTATAAATAGCGGTTTTATGTGCATTGTTATTTTGTAAAATATAACAATGACATATTGAGAATAATTGTTGTATTTTGTTTTTATCACTCTTCCCAGTAACAGGAACCTCCCCATTTGTATATTTTAAAAGCACAATATTTCTCACATCAAATCCCTCATAGAATCCAAACTTCTGAATAAGCGCCTTTTTTATCCACCTACGCAAATCTTCACTTTCTTCTAGTAAAATATGAGAATATTTTTTCTTAATGAAGACTTTTTCCAAGAATAAACTAATCATTTGAATGGCCTGTCCTAACAAATAACTTACAAATAAGAAAAAGGAGACTTTAATAAAGCTAGCACCTATTTTTTCGTTCTGTAAAAGACTTAACATCCCCATACTGTATGCAGTTTCATTTAATAATTTTAAGGAAATAATAAACATTATTGTACCTGGAACAATATAACTAATAACATCATAAATATCAAAATTCGTATTCATTTTCCCTCCTGAGTTTGTAACATGTGAAGAAACGAAGAACAGGACAAGGGCTTAGAAATATAGTTACCCTGCAGCATGTCGCTATTTATTGATTTCATACTTAAATATTGAAGCTTTGTTTCCACTCCCTCTACTACCACTTTTAAACCTAATTTGTGAGCCATTTGAATAATCATTTGTACAATTATGCGTTTTTTTTCACTTGTCTCGATGTTCAAAACAAATTGCTTATCAATTTTCAAAGTATCAATAGGCAAGTTATAAACTCGGCTAAGTGAAGACCTATCTATACCAAAATCATCTAACGCTATCGTACAACCAAGTTTTTTTAATTCATGGACATACTTAATATGAGTATCATCACCAAGTAGGCTTTCAGTAATCTCAAATTCAATATGTTTCAAGTCATTACAATCTATACTTCTCTTCACTTGATTAATCAACTTTTCCTTTAACAACAATTGTCTAACTGAAAGATTAATGGCTATTCTTATATCTTCTTGACATTTCTTAAATTTCTGCAAATCATTCGCCACTTTTTCAATAACGTAAAACCCCAACTTGTTTATTAATCCTGATTCTTCAGCAAGAGGAATAAATTCAGCTGGGGATAGTTGACCCAAAGATGGATGATACCATCTAACTAAGGCTTCTGCCGAACTTATTGTCTCAGAATAAATATCAAATTGTGGTTGATAAAAAACCTGAATTTTATTATTTTCAAGAGCTTTTTTGAGTGAAGCACTAATCTCGAATTTATTTTTGGAAATAAAGCTATTGAATTTTTCTTCTTTTACGTTCTTCAATAAATTATTTTTTGCTTCTTCAACTAAAAATTCAGTAGTTTTATTACATCCCTTTGTGTAATTGGAACTACCGGTGTTAATTTGTATTGAAATTTCATAATCCTGTATATGTATTGGACTTGATAACTCCTTCAAAAGTCGATCTATTACTCGCCTTACTTCGCTACTTGTAACTTCAGAAAGAAAAACCCCAAAAATATCATCGTCAAATCTCGAGATTGTATCTTCCACTCTTAAGCATGCTTTCAATTTATTCGATAATATAATCATTAATTCTTTATGAATATATTGCCCATAGTTTTTTACGATTTTTTCACTGTTTGTTATTTTAATCATAATAACAGATACCATTAAGTTTGTTCTCTTAACCTTGTCAAGTGCAGAATTCAAACGATCAAGAAAAACAAATGATTTAGGGAGACCTAATTCCTGATCATATAATATTTTTATCATTTCACTATCTGAGCTCGGCATTTTAATTACTTCTTTATTTATCACTTCTAGAATAAATGTCTTTTCATTATATGTTATCAATGAAGAATGAAATTCTAGTTTATTTTGTTCATCAATTTGATATTGCTCTTTTATCTTTCTCTCCTGGTTTGTTAACAATTTACTCGTTCTCTTAGAAAATCGATCGAGGTGTATAGTCAATTCTTGTTCATTCTTGTAAGAGAGATTAATAGTTTCATTTTTAGATATATTGACCATACTACTAGCAATCTGGTTGATGTGAATAACTTTGAAAGTGGTTACTTCCAATTCTTCATAAAGAACCACTCCTAATCCAGCCTGATTAAATGCTTCACTGATACTAAGCACATTTTCCAATTTCAAGTCGCTCCTTATTAAAGTATAAGAACCCTTAGTAGGTCTGTTAAATGGATTGACTAACAAACTATTATTTCAATTAACCTTTCAATCCGTTTGAAGTAACTCTTCCATTCACTATTAGTAACATAAGAAATAGTATTCTATATAACGAACGATTTTCCCTTCTTTAAAATTGATATTTCTACATTCGAATTACTTGGACTGTACTGTTGATGTTATTACTCAATACTTTACTATTCAAAATGAAAAACCAGGTGAGCTAAGAATTAAGATTGTTAGCTACCTGGTTTTCTTTAAGTAAAATATTCAGTTTTGGTTAAATAAATTATTCGAGCACTTTTCTAGGTTTAGATTATTTTCAAAATCACAAATCAATCAATAAGTTGCTAAAGTATGTATTTCAATTAATGAACAAACGTAAGAGTAACTTCTTTTCCATCCGCTATTAGATCATATGTCTCCTGTTCCGTGACATCAGAGGTAAAGAACTTTAAGGTGGAGATATCTTTCTCATTTAATATAAACCCATCATACATAGGTCCATTAACTTTTCCCATTAAATCTCCTTTAAGTTCAGTTGTATCTTGGATAAAATCAGAATTCCAACCATCAATTTGCTGACCTTTGTTTGTCACAATTTTGTCTATGCCTTCAAAAATTACATATTGGTCTTTGGTATTTTCCAAATGGGAAGTTACCTGAAGAAATACAAACCCTTTTTTAGGGTCTATCTCTCTATCAGTGAAATGACTCATTTGATTAGCGTATTCCTCAGAAAGCTCAGTCAGTTGAAATATCTCCATTGTTTCAATGGTGAAAATTACAGGATCCAATTCAATTATTTCATTGACTTCTTCAACCTTTATCAATTCAGCGGTTCCTCGATCATCCTTTATAATATGACCTACTTCTCCTGGACCAGGATTACTATTTTCTTCAATTTTGCTATCTCTTGTATCCTCACTAGCAGATACCTGTGAGTTTTGAATTATTTCTTTACCACTTAATTCTTGTGCATTTTTTCCACATCCAATTAACGAAATTGCAATGAAAATGGATAATGCCCCTATTTTAAATAGTTTGTACAAAAAAATCCCCCTTTGTTTAAAACCTTATATTAGAGTACGACAAAAGGAAATTTATGTCTAGATACCTGGTCATATTTTCTAGTTTTAAGTTGTTTTTACATGTTTATTTAATTAGATAAAAATATATATGTTTATCCCTACAACCAGTGGAACTGTTCTGTTAATCTCTTTCTTTGACTCATATTCATACAAATCAGTTTTAAAAATCATAGAGATGGCCTAAATCACATTATTTTCAATTTGGGATTATTTTAATAATTCCACTTAAACATTTAACCATTCTATCAAACAAATCGAGCTCTCTCCTAGGATCCCGATACTTCCGATTGATTTCGATCTGAACGGCTTCCATTTTCAATGCATTAGAAGAATGATAAGTAATGGTCCCAGGATGTGATGCAGTAAAACGCTTATTGACAGTTACTTCTATGTTTTCTTTGTGAAAACGATCAATCATAATATCAAGTTTCTGTTTGGAAAGTGTTTTTCCATTACTTGTACCTAAATCAACATCAAATGATCTATTTAAGGCAGCACCGTGTAAATCAATTACCAAACCAATCTCATGATTCAAGCAATATTCTCTAAGAACGTCTTTGTAATGTCCATCTAATACGTAATTAGGATCTTCCCCCATTTTAGTATTTAAAATAACATGACAGCCTGTTATTTCATGGAGTAACAAAGTTATTGCACCTGTGTAAACATCTGCCTCCTTCTCATCACCATTTCTTATCTGTTTTGTTGTATGAGGGGCTGAGACTATTACAGGAATTACTCCTTGCTTTACCATTAAAGATTGATCAGCATCCACATCTCCTCGATAGCTGTTTTGTGAAAACTGATCCTCTATCTCTAAAATCTTTTGCAAATCTAGTATCATAACTCACTCTCCTCTTCACCCACATTATATAAAAAAAGTCAGGAACGACATAGTCCCTGACTTTTTACACATTTATTCAATTATTCTTCTTGCCTCTTTATACTTGGGAGCCCAATAACTACTTCCTTCCAAATTCGAAATATAAACGCCATACGTTTCAGTCACATGAATAAATTCATTATTCCCTACGTATATTCCAGGATGAATATAATTCCCTTCAAAGAAAACAAGATCACCTTGCTGAAGATCCGTCTTATCGACATAACTCCCAACTTCGATTTGTTGAGATCCATAGTTTGGTAGGACGATGTCATTTTGGGCATAAACATATTGCACAAACCCAGAAGCATTAAAACCTTCTGGTGTTTTCCCGCCAGTTAAGTAAGGTACACCAAGATAATTCTTTGCTTCTTTTACAATACTACTCGTAGTCGTATCATTTTCTAGATTATATCTCCTGGCACCTGTGTACTTAGGTGAATAGTAGGAATTATGATCCAAATACCCGACAGATACTTCACCGGCCTGTCCATTTGAATGTATAATCTGACCGTTTCCAACATAAATGCCATTGTGAGATATACCAGGTTGGTACGTATCACTAAAGAAGACCACATCTCCTGGTTGCAAATCACCTTTCGCAACTGGCTCTCCGAACTCCCATTGGTCAGTACTCGTTCTAGGTAAGTAAATATCATAGAATTCATTATAAACATGTTGAACGAAGCTCGAACAATCAAAGTAGTCTGGCATTCTCTCAGTTCCTAACTCATATGGAATTCCCAGATAACTAGCAGCAACTGATACTACTGGAATGTCTACTTGTAACTTCAGTCCGTCATATCGTTTAGCATAAGCAAATTTAGATGAGTAATAATTGCTTTTATTTAGATAATCAATCGTAGCACCTTCTGAGCTTGTCACATGTGCAAATTGATCATTTCCAAGATAAATGCCATTGTGTGAGATGCCTTCTTTATAGGTGTTTTCAAAAAAGACAACGTCACCAGGCTTAAGATTTTCAAGTGAAATCGATTCACCAACAGCCGATTGCTCTTCTGTATATCTTGGAATATAGATATCAGCTGCCTTTTCAAATACATATTGAATGTATCCTGAACTATTAAAACCTTCAGGCGTCTCTCCGCCAGATTCATAAGGAGAACCAATAAGATTCATTGCTTCTTTCGTAATTGCATTCTCAGCTACAACTTTAAGGCCGTTATAGCGACGCGCACCTGAATACTTTGAGCTGTAATAGTCGCTTTTGTTAAGATAATCGATCACAACTCCATTAGAGGTTGTCACATGAATAAATTGATCGTTCCCTAAATAGATGCCATTATGCGAGATTCCTTCTTTGTAAGTATTACTAAAGAAGACCACGTCTCCCGGTTGAAGGTCTTCAGTAACCTCTTCTCCTGTTTTCCATTGATAAGCTGTAGTACGGGGAATTACTGTTTCTAGCACAGTTTGAAAAACGTACTGAATATAACCGGAACTATCAAAGCCATCAATCGATTCCCCACCACTCTTATATGGAGCATCGATATGTGATAATGCTTCAGTCGTCACATCATTTACCGCTTGAATTTTCATCTCACTATACCTTCTTGCTCCCGTATATCTCGAGCTATAGTAAGAATTTTTATCTAGATAATCAATCTTCACTCCAGCTGATGTTGTAACATGAGCGAACTGATCTTGACCTAAATAAATACCATTATGTGACAGACCTTCTTTATAAGTATTACTGAAAAAGACGACATCTCCAGGTTTAAGATCTTCTTTTGAAATTTCCTCACCTAGTTTCCATTGATCATCTCTTGAGGTCGGTAGAACAATACCTTTACTTTCATTAAAGAGATACTTTATGAATCCATAGCTACTAAAACCTTCTGGTGAATCGCCACCGCTTAAATAAGGAGAGTCTACTAACGAAATGGCCAATTCACCGACAGGATCAGAAACCTCTAGCTGAAGGTTTTCGTAACGTTTTGCCCCTGTATATTTTGAATGATAGTAATTGTTCTTATCTATATAGTCAATGGTTACTCCTGAAGACGTCGTAACATGAACAAATTGATCATTCCCTATATAAATACCATTATGTGATAGACCTGGCTTATACGTATCACTGAAAAACACTACATCTCCTGGCTGAAGTTCATCTTTATCCACTTCTTTTCCGAGTAGCCATTGGTCTTCCCTTTTTCGAGGAACCAATGTGTCTCCTCCACTTTGAAAGACATACTCTATGAAGCCTGAACTATCGAAACCTGTTGGTAATTCACCACCACTTTTATATGGAGATCCAATTAAGTCAATGGCTTCTTTTGCGACAAGATTATCTGGTTTTGGCTTTAAAGAATCATAGCGTCGCGCGCCGGTATATCGCTCATTGTAATAAGAGTTATTATCCAAATAATCGATTGTCACTCCCTCTGAAGTCGTTACATGGGCAAATTGATCATTACCCAAATACACCCCATTGTGCGATAAACCGGACTTATACGTATTGCTAAAGAAAATAATATCTCCAGGTTGAAGGTTTTCTTTTAAAACCTTTTCTCCTGCCTTCCATTGATGATCTCTTGTTGATGGAAGGTAGATGTCCTCCGCTTCTTTAAACACATATTCAATGAAGCCGTAACTACTTAATCCAGATAAAGTATCTCCACCACTCTTATAAGGAGTGCCGAGTAATTTCATTGCTTCTTTAGCTACGGTATTAGACGGTTGCGGGTTCACGTTACTATACCGTCTTGCCCCAGTATATTTTGTGCGATAATAATCATTTTGCTGAATAAAATCAATAACTACTCCAGAACTAGTCGTTACATGTGCAAACTGATCATTACCCAGATATATACCGTTATGGGAGATTCCTTCTTTATAAGTATTACTGAAGAAAACAACATCTCCTGGTTTTAAATCATTTCCCCCAATTTCTTCACCAATTTCCCACTGTTGTTCGGTTAACCCTGGAATCGTTGTATCAGCTGCTGTCTGAAAAACATACTCTACAAATCCAGATATATTAAAGCCTTCCGGAGAATCTCCTCCGCTTTTGTAAGGCGCACCGAGTAACGAAATCGCTTCTTTAGCAATAGGAGAATCGCTTAAATCAATCGCTAAGTTATCATACCTCTTCGCTCCAGTATATTTCGATTCCCAATATTCACTATCATCGAAGGAATCAATTGCTACACCTTCAGAAGTTGTTACATGAACGAAATGATTATCCCCTAAATAAATGCCGTTATGTGAAATTCCTTCTTTGTAAGTATTACTAAAAAAGACAACATCACCTGGACGTAAATCACTTCTTTCAACTTCTAACCCAATATCCCACTGTTCAGATAAATACCTTGGAACATAAATATTCGTACTGTTACGAAAAACATAGTAAACAAATCCAGAACCGTTGAAACCCTCTGTTGATTCGCCTCCAGAGAAAAATGGCGTACCTAGATGACTTTCCGCTTCACTAATAATTTTCTGAGAGACGTCATCCTCAGCTGAAACATTAGATTGATAAACAAGTAAAAATGAAAAAAAGACAATAACCCACCATTTGCATGAAAATTTTACCTCTATATGCAAAATATCCCCCCCCTGTACATTCTAAAGATTACTGTGAATCTTGTCGAAAAGTCAACGAGATATTTGTCAGAAAATAAAAAGAAGTAAAAAGGCACGGTTCTTGTATACAAGAACCGTGCCTTTAGACCTATTAATTTGTAACTTTAAACGTTGACTTCGCTGTATCCAAATCTTTTGGGGTATTTTCAGTTGCCTGCTGTTCAATAATCAATTGCTGTTCCTCAATCGAAGTCTTTTCTGAATCAGTTAACGTATCAACCTCTTTAAATGTGACCATAAAAGCGAAAATAAATGTTAATAAAATAAAAGGACTTACTTCACGTAGAACTGTTTTCATGAATTATCTCTCCCTAAAAAATTTAGTTTTTGTTTTAATCTCGTAAAATATTTATTAATTTCTAACTTGCCATGCTCCCAATCTTCGTTGATCAGCACCACCATAAAGCATATCTTCTTCATAATTGACAATTAGACTTTGTACTCCACCGTAATATTGACTTGCACCATAGTACTCAACTTCGTAACCCCGATCTTCTAATTCCTCAGCTACTTCTTCAGGGTATTCTTCTTCTGACTCCAACTGAATTCTTTCATCTTCAACGTAGAATCGAGGTTGTTGAATCGCTTTTTCAATCGATTCTTTAAAAGTAAGATTTCGAATAAGCACTTCTGAAATCATCATCGGAATTCTTTTCCCACCGGGAGTGCCTATTCCAATGACCGGTTTTCCATCTTTAGATAAAATGGTTGGAGCTGTAAAGCTACGTGGACTCTTACCAGGCTCTATTTTATTAGGAGAGTCACTGCTCTCACTGAAATTTTTCAGCTGATTATTCACAAAATAACCATCAACATATTTTCCAGAACCAAAGAAATTACTAAGTGTGTGAGTCGCAGAAACCATCGTCCCATCTTTGTCAATGACTACGAAATGTGTCGTATTATCATGATCTTCATCATCTGCTGGACTATCATTCACTTCATATTTATCAGACAAATGTTCCATTGAAATATCTTCAGCTAATTCGCTAGAATATTCCATACTTGTTAACTTTTCTGTTTGAATATCTTCAAAACCAGGATCTGCAATATTATCAATACGATCGTTATAAGTTCTCTTTGTAATTTCACCAACGATATGTATAAAATCTGCAGGTTCATCTACTGTTTCTTCTATATTCATTAATTCTGCCATCTGTAACGATTGAATCAGGGTTATTCCAGCTAAAGGGGCTGGGGCAGAATAAACATCATATCCTGCGAACTCTCCTTTCACAGGTTTTTGCTTCAATACTGAATAGGATTGTAAATCTTCACTCTTAATTTCATCTGTCGCTTCCAGAAAATTTTCTCCAAGTTCACCTTCATAGAAAGAATCTGAACCTTCCTTGCTAATCTTTCTTAATGTATCAGCAAGCTCTTTCTGTTTCAGCGTAACACCAGGATTAATCGGTTTCCCATTAGGATAAAAGTGAGGAATATCACTTGTAGGCATTCGATACTGCGCACCTTTCAACCGATCATATAGTGCTTCATCAACTTCAAAACCTTTTTCTGCAATTTCAATTGCTGGTGTAATAAGCTGTGTCATATCAACTGATCCATAATCTTCATGTAACGATTCCATCCCCTGAACTAAACCAGGAACCCCTGAATATTCAGAAGGCATTTCCCCACTTAATGGAGCATTTTCACGATACATATAAGTGATGGGTTCATCATCTTTAGGATAAATCAACATTTCTCCCCCACCACCGATACCAGATCCATAGGGCTCTACTACTCCAAGAACATAGGATACTGCAATAGCAGCATCCACCGCATTCCCTCCATTTTCCATCACTTCCATACCAGCTTTAACAGCCAGGGGATGTGATGCACTAACTCCATAACCTTCACTCGATTCTAAAGGTTTTCCAGCTTCCAAATCAAAATTTGGAGCAGTTGAGAACGGTAGATTATCGGGGGGAAGACCATAAAACTTAAAAAATGCACCCATACCAACTAAAAAAATAACCGACAGTAAGATAATGAATTTTTTACTTTCCAAGGGACTCTCCCTTCATTATATCTGAATGATCTACTTTCAAAATAATGCTCTCACCCTTTTTAGACCATCCATTATCATCTAAATTCTTAGTCATTTGTCTGGTGATTTTAAAACTGTTATACCAATTTAATTCTGTCAAAGGTCTTGGCTGAGCATTTTTAATGGTGGCAGGAATAATTTCGAACTCTCCTGTCCCATCTTTGTACAAGTGATATTGCACCATTGCCGTATCATGCGTCCTCGACCATCCTTGGTCAAAAACAAAATTACCAAGACTATAGAAAATAGCCGTATCATTGTACATTTCTACTGTTGATAAAACATGCGGGTGATGACCGATAATGGCGTCTGCACCAGCATCAGCAATGGCATGAGCTAGTTCCACCTGTCTAGGGTGTGGCTCATTCTCATACTCAACACCCCAATGGATATTGACGAACACAAGATCCGCATTCTCTTTTGCATCATTAATCAATGGGATTAAATATTCTGGGTTGGCTTCTAGAACGCCACCCTTTGTGTCTCCTGCTCTACTATCATTTTCAAAGATATCATTAAAACCTAGTGTTGCAATTGTTAATCCATTCACTTCTGAGTAATGAATCTGCTTCGCTTCCTCCAGATCTTTTCCAGCCCCAACAACATCCGTATTGGCTGATTTAAAAGTAGTAAGCGTATCTTCAAGACCTTCAATGCCATAATCAAGCGTATGATTATTGGCAAGGTTAACGACAGTGAAATTCGCTGCATCAAGTGCATCAGCACTATCAGTAGTAGTCTTCAAGTTTATTGACTTATCTACTTTTTGCGTATTTTCGTCTAGCACAATAGGATTTTCAAAATTACCCGATACGTAATCTGAGTTCTCAAAATAAGGTTTCACATATTCAAAAGGATGATCATTACCATTTGCATCTGTTGCTTTCTCGACATAGCGCCCTAACATGATATCGCCAACCATTGTTGCTGTTACCACGGCATCATTATCAACTGCTTCCGACTCTCCAGGTTTTAATAAATAGGAGAAAGGAATAATCAAAATAATACATAATCCTAAGGCAATAAAAGTGTGCGTAAGTGTTCTTTTCTTATGCCATTTCAACTTCTTTAATACTGTTTCTTTAAAATTCAACTTCCTAGCCATTTACATTCACCCTAAATAAGATAGTATGAGAACATGATTAAGAATGTAATACCGCTAAGGAGTATGGTACTTCCTAGTGTAGGTACAACACCCTGTTTTTGAATCGTATTTGCGATCAAACCAGGTACAATAACACCAATCCCACGTAACTCAAATATCTCAAAAGGTATAATAGGATAAGCGAAATCCAAGATAAGTTTTAAAGCAATTCCTGTTGTTAACATCGCTGCAAATTTTCGTCTACCATATAGAATCGTAAATTTCGCTATACCATGTTGAACAATTAAATAGGTTAGCAAACTAATAATGAACATCGTTAACATGAAAATTGGTTGATCAAAGCTTAACGCAAGATATCCTGGAACAATTAATCCAGCTGGAAGAATCCCCGTTTTTTCTGCATAAATCAAACTTAAAATAACACCGATAACTAACGAAATATATAAATCCGAACCAAACACTATGCTTCCCCCTAGCTGACTTGCTGCTTGAACTTATACTGATTAAGCTTTTCAATCAATGGTTCTGCAGCCCCGTGAATATTTCCAACACCATATAGTACTTTATCGTTCAAAAACGGTTCTAACTCAGTAAATATTTGATCCGTTGTATAATGCTCAAGATCGAGCAAATGATCGGCTGGGATGACCCCCGCATCAAATGCATTAGCAATTGGACTCGTTGTTTCTCCAATTAAAACAAGTGTATGTGCTTCAATATAAGGGAGAACGTCTCTTGCAAATTGCTCTGTTCGGTCAACGCGGTCTTCTCTGCAGTTCATTATCACAATCGGTTTTTTCGAAGGATATCCCAGCTGATCTACACGTTCCCAAATATTAAGGGTAGATGCTGAGTCATTCGCTGCAAATCCGTTTACAAAAAAGGCAGGAGAATTGGGATTACCTAGAGGTAAAATTCTCATTGCACCGGGATCTGGCTGAGCATTCAGCATTCCTTTAAATGCCGTTTCTTCGTCAATACCAATCGCTTCAGCAACCGCAAGTGCGAGAGAGGCATTATCGGGGAATACCATATATTCAAACTTTAGAAGAAATTCATCAGAAATTCTTGAGTTATCGGCTACTATAACTTTTGTATTTCTTTTCTTTGCAATTTCCTTGTAGTATTCTTCATAAGGTGATTCAGTAATAATCAAATGCCCGTTATACGGAATCGTTGCAGTAAAGGCTTCTGCCACTTCATCTAGCGTTGGACCCATGACGTCCAGATGGTCTTCAAGAACATTCACAATAACACCAATATTTGCTTGGAGCATTTGTTTTTGAAAAATCACTTGATAGTCCGGATTAACCGCCATACATTCACTAACTAACGCTTCTGCATTTAAGTCTGCGGCTTCTTTAACAACCATTTTCTGTTCACGAATATTGGGACCTTCAAGCCTTCTCTTTATTGGCTTTTCTTCTCTTGTGTTCCAATACATCATTCTTGCCGACGTCCCTGTTGTTTTTCCAACCGTCCGCATATCAGCTTCCACAAGTACTCCCGTTACTAGCCTGGTAACAGTTGATTTTCCTCGAATTCCATTAATGTTCACCCTAACTGGTAAACTCTCAATGTTTTTTTGATGTTGTCTGTGCTCATAAATACCAATAGCTAAAACGAGACACAATATAAAAGGAATAAGTAGCATTTCCTTCTCCTTCCTGGAGGTTAATGTTTTAAATTGTTTTTCCATCTTGTTACCAAACGTTGTCCATTATAAGGTAACACCGACGTAAAAACAACAGCTTAACGAAAGATACTATAGGTTTTCTACATTTTTCTACCTTTCTTATAATAGCACTCGCGATTCTATAGAGATACAGGTTTTTTTGTCGAATAGTGTAAAGATATACAATTAGATTTACGTACTTCCAGAAGCTTAACTACTTATTAGGAAAACCTTCCTTGTTTATGTAAATACCTTTTAATTTAGCCCTCATATATTATAGACGATTCTTAATAGCACCCTTACTAAGGACATCAAATCTTTACATACATTTACTAACCTTTAACTTATTACTGTGCTTTACCTTTACTTCTTATTTTCTATAAGCCTCTTTTCGTTATATCCTTATAAACATTTTCTCTAGTACTGCCTTGATAGAACCAAGGTAATTAGGTACCTTACCTTTACCCTCTTATAGAAACGGATGATCTTAGTCCCCTGCTTTTGGCTTAGTCACTGACAGGATCTGTTGACTGGAGAGAAGATCAACGACATCCTGCATGCTTTGAACGTAAACCAATTCGATCTCGTCAATTTCTAACGTAGGAATCTTGGGGTCAAATGGAAGAAATAACGTTTGAAGCTGAACTTTTTCGCGGCCAGAATCGCGGCCATCATTCCTTCAACCGGTAGCACAGTGCCATCTAATGACAGGGCGCCAATAACTATAAGAATGAAAATTTAAGTATTGATGGTAGCGCTACTCGTAAAGGCTCCATTCAAATGTTGGTTTAACATGAAGATCAGTTGTTTCATTATAAATGAGAGAATTACGAGAACCGTCTCCGTGATGCCGATTCCTATTTCTTTTTTACTACATTTTTTCTAACCAATATTATCCATCGTGTGTTATAATGAACCCTGTTTTATTTATCCAATTGGGGGGGATTTTATGTTTCAAACATTAGAAAAGCAAGTTGGCGAGCGATTAATCTTGCCAAACCACGAGAATTTTGATGAAGCACGCAAGGTATGGAACAGTGCGATTGATCGTAAACCGGGGGTAATCGTGCGCTGTGAGACGGAAGAGGATGTAAAAGCTGGCGTTTCTTTCGCTCATGAGAACAACCTAACCGTCTCAGTAAAAGCTGGCGGACACCACCTGGGTGGTCTTGCGGTAGGTGATCATGCAGTCATGATCGACCTATCTACCATGAACAAGGTTACGGTAGATGCTGAAAAGAAAGTGGCCTATGTCCAAGGGGGAGCCACTTTGAAGGATGTAGATAACGAAACACAGAAATACGGTCTCGCTACACCGACTGGAACCGTATCTGAAACCGGGATTGCCGGCTTAACACTGAATGGTGGACTCGGCTATTTAAGAGGAAAATACGGCTTAACTTGTGACAACCTCGTTGGCGCAACCGTTGTTACTGCATCGGGTGAGTTAATTGAAGTAAACAAAACGAGTCACCCTGACCTCTTCTGGGCACTCCGTGGAGGCGGCGGTAACTTCGGGGTCGTTACTGAATTTGTCTATCAGCTGCATGAAGTGGGTCCTGAAGTGTTAGCCCTGGATGTGATGTATAATTACAAAGACGCGAAAGACGTCATTAAGAAAGCTCAAGACTACATGAACAATGCCCCTGACGAGGTGTCGATTAACATAACGATGACAACCTTGCCACCTGCACCGTTCATCCCAGAATTTCTACATATGAAAAAAGTCATCATGTTGACTGGCATGTTCGCTGGAACACCTTCGATTGGCGAAGAGGTTATCAAGCCTTTAAGAGAACTAGCCGAACCGATCGTTGATGGAACAGGCATCATGCCGTATACCCAGCTTCA
The DNA here is from genome assembly GCF_056173665.1 of Anaerobacillus sp. QJM3NY_17. Classification (NCBI taxonomy): domain Bacteria; kingdom Bacillati; phylum Bacillota; class Bacilli; order Caryophanales; family Bacillaceae; genus Anaerobacillus; species Anaerobacillus sp. QJM3NY_17. The sequence continues at coordinate 3,988,693 of NZ_CM149685.1, forward strand.
AAGCAAGCTCGACGTCATGGTCCCAGAGCACGTTCCCGTACACGGAACCTCCCTCTACTTCAAAGGATTAACAGATGACGTCATCGAAACGCTTCTAACGAAAATTGATCAAGCACCAGCGCCAAGTATACTGGTTCAACTCTGGTCGCTTCACGGTAAAATGAATCGTGTCGCTTCAAGCGCAACGCCATACGCCATCCGAGATGCCAACTTCGTTCTTCTTACCGATATTATGGCGATGGATGTGGAACTCGATCTATGCAAAAAGTGGGCAGATTCGGTTTATGGAAGTCTACTGCCATCCTCCCATCACGAAGCCTCTTACTTAAATGGCATTACGCCAAGCGAGAAAGTGGTCAAAGCTGCGTTCCGAGGGAATTACGAGCGTCTCGTGAAGGTTAAGAACTTGTATGATCCTAAAAATGTGTTTTGTCATAATCCTAATGTTGTGCCAGGGGAGGAATAGAGAAAGGTAAAAGTAACGAAGACTAGCCTTTTGGATAATTGTCTTAGCTGAACGGATTTTCTCTTTAAGATTAAGAAGCTCAAGAATCTGCAGATTCTTGAGCTTCTATTATTAGCAATACATTTTCTGTTAATAGAATAAAGTGAATACTTTCTGCTCAGTAAATATGATCACAATAGTACACTATTATAGAAAGCCGGCATTATTATTTCTAGATAGAATCTCGAGAACCGTCCGAGATCAGTGAAAAAATGGTCACTTTCTTAAAATAAGCTTTTTAAGGGGTACTATAATGTCTCGCGGTATATCAAACGAGCCTTATAAGCAATTCTAGAGGTTTGATTATCTTTCATTGTACAAAACTTGAACTTTTTCACTGTTCTCGAACCGTCCCCTTAATTCCACCATTCTTATTTATGTATTTTAAATTCCCCTTCCTCGTAGGAAAATTTATTTGATTTCATTTTATTTGTTCCACTTTTTTGATCCCCAAACCTCTCTCTATTTGATGATTTTAGATCACTCTTATCAATCATTTCAGGCTTAAACTTAACTACTAAAGGAGAATGGTCACTTAAGTTCCCTTCTCTAAAATGATGCAAGTACTCAAATGACACTGGATTCAACGTCATTGATGCAAAGCAATGGTCGAACCGCCGATGAAAAAGTTTTTCTTTACGTTTTAAAACAAAGCTATATTCTCTTTTCTCAAAATCAAATAGCGTTCGAAAGACATCTCTTAAATCGTAATCTACTAAACCTTCAAATATACTTCTTTCTCCGTCATCCCACCTTTTCTTTTTTGAAGAGACTTTCCATATGCCATCTTTATGCAACATTTGTCCCCAGGTAATAACTTCTCCATCTTTAGTTTCTAGCTGCGGCGAATTAAAGTCTCCGCATAAAATACGATGATTTCTGGAATGACAGGCTAATTTATTAAAAATCCCTTCAAAGGTATCAATTTTCACCCAACCATTAGAAGAACCTGGCGGAATATGAGTATTATAGACCTCAATACATCCAAACGAACTATTCACTTGAACACCCAACACCCTTTCCTCCCATGGTATAGAAAAGTTATTGGCTACAGTGATTGGAAATTTACTCGCAACTAATAAACCGTACTTCCTTGGACCAGTTAACAAGCTAAGATCTTTTGTATTCTCAAATGTATGTATTGAATGTTGAAGACCTAACCCTTTGAGACCATCAACGTACCGATCAACGTTTGTTATGGTCATTTCTTGAAGTGCAACAACATCAGGCAACAAGCTGCTTATTGCTTCAAGCTGATGTTCTATTCTATTTCCACCACCTTGCCTTATGTTCCAAGAAAGAAGTGTTAATTTAGTCTGCATAACATTTCACCTCGCTTTTTCTCACTATATAACATATCTTTAGAATTCAGTTCGGTAGAATAAGCAAATAGTCCTTCTATAAAGAAGAAATCATATTTTAAGTTTCACTATACAACATTACCTTTTTCGTTAAACTCTTTAAACTGCTCAATAGCAATCGTTCTTTCTTCTCCGAACATGTTCAATATCAAATCACAAAGTCCCATTCATCGACACCCCTAACCATTCTTGCTTTTGCATTTGAAATGCTCGATTCACCATTCAAGTCAGCGATGTTCGCGCAAGGCTTATGATTTGGATTTGCACACTATTGCTGAATTCCTGTGCACTTGAGAAATAAATGCTCGTCAAGTCGCATCAATCAAACGTTTGTTTAACATGAAGATCAGTTTTTCATTATGGATGAGTGGAATCACGAGAACCGTCCGAGACCAGTAATTAAAAAAACAGCAGAGGGACGGAGGGACAGGTACATCGTCCCGGCGAACATCTATCAATAAATCATTTCCAGATTTACGACAAATTTCCTTGCCCCTCCTTCACTTCAACCCTTTCCTCACTCTCAATCGATGTCCATTCTCCTCCCCTCTCTTCTGTAACTTCACCGCCTCCCAAATATGACCATCAGAAATCGTCTTAACCTGTTGCAGGTCAGCAATAGTACGGGCTAGTCTTAAAATTTTAATCTGTGCTCTATTGCTTAAGTTGTTCTTTAAGGATAGCTGGCGAATCATATGCTGCTGACTGTTTGATAGAAAATTGCTTTTTGTTAATTGGTCGTATGAGACTCTGCCATTGCAAAGTTGTTCTCCATAGCGATCGTACTGCCTTTCCCTTGCTGCAGTTACTCGTTTTCGAAATTCATCTGAACTTTCCTTTTCTTTTTCCTGATCTGCTTGCAAATCTACTGGTTTTAGGGAAAGGTGAATGTCAAACCGGTCACGAATCGGACCTGAGAGTCGATTATGGTAGGCGATGATTTGTTTTGGAGTACAAGTGCAATAATGGGTCGGCGAATGAAGGTAGCCACAGGGACATGGATTCATCGCCCCTATCAGAATAAATTGAGCGGGGTAACTAACGGTTGAATGCGCACGGCTAATCGTCACCTTTCCGCTTTCAAGAGGTTGCCTTAACATATCGAGCGTCTTTTTTGTGAATTCAGCTATTTCATCTAAAAAGAGGACTCCTTTATGAGCAAGGGAAACCTCACCTGGCTTGGGATTTTGTCCTCCTCCAATAATGGAAACACCAGATGCAGAATGATGGGGATTTCGGAAGGGTGGCTCGCGGGATGATGCGGGGCTGCAGGTATTTAGCTGATACAAGCTCATGACTTCAAGTCGTGCTTCTTCTGTTAAAGGGGGAAGGATAGATGGAAAGGCTTCGGCAAGCATACTTTTTCCACACCCCGGGGGGCCTGACATGAATACATGATGCTCGCCCGCTGCTGCAATTTCTAATGCTCGCTTTGCGTACGAGTGGCCAACGACTTTTGAGAAATCAACTGTGCTCTCGATGATCGATTCTTCTTGTGTAATTGGTGGACGAAATGAAAGGATTGTCTGGCCGTAAAGGTGCTGAATGACATCACTTAATGTAGAAACATAAATCAAATCTAACCCATTAAATTCCAAGTGGGGTAACGCCTCATCAAAAGGCAGATATAACCTCTTAAGACCAAGCCTCTTCGCCGCCAATATGGCAGGCAACATCCCCTCTACCGGCCGAATTCCACCATCCAGGGAAAGAGCACCAATAAATGCAAAGTCTTCTGAGAGATTCACTTGAATTTCCTTCAAGCTGAGGAGTACGCCTATTGCCATAGGCAGATCAAACAATGGCCCATTTTTCTTCTGCTCCGCGGGAGACAGATTAATAATGATTTTTTGGTCGGTAAGGGAGTGATTCATAGAGTGAAGAGCTGCAGCTACTCTCTCCTTCGATTCTTTCACAGAAGCATCGGGTAGCCCCACAATAACGATGGTTTCCATCCCATCCACTGCCTGAACCTCCACTCTCACTCGATACCCTTCCAAACCTCTTAGTCCGATACTGGTAACGTTCGAAGACAAGCCAATTCCTCCTTATGCTTATCATAGCGAATGATTTTTTGAAAAAGTGTTCTGAATAAGGATTTATAATATCATTACAAACCCATATCCATCTTTCACTTTATGCGATCAATCACGCTTTTTGAGATCCCGGTTACTCTAGAGATCTGACGGATGGAAACTCCATTGATTCTTTTCATCTTTGCTAAAACAACATTTCGCTCTTCTCGATCCATTTGCTGTAGCATGCTGTTGCTAAGAATGCCTATTGTACGAAGATAGCCCCTAACCTGGTCATCTGAAAGTTTTATAGTCTCTTTGATATCTAGGCATTGATCTTGATTTGTCTCTTGCATATAAAGGATAAAACGTCGTCGAGCCATTTTCCGATCTTCAGAGAATAAACGTAACCCCCTGTCAATATCAACAAGCTTTATGATACGTACATACTCATGGATACTCGTCCACTTACTGTCCCATACACTTCTGACCAACTTTGCCTTAAGGGGATTCTGATGAATATATCTCAACACGGTCACAAAGTAGGCATCACTCTCCACGTTCTCACTATTAAATCTTTCCTGAAATAGATGGCCACATCTTTCATACTTTAAATTGTACCAATACACATAACTCGAGCTTAGCCTCTTCATAAAAATTGCGAGGCTCTCCTCTGTCTCCTTTACCAACAGGTGGACATGATTATCCATGAAGCAGTAGGCGTATAGTTCAATGCCACTTTTTATTTTGTATCGAGCAAGGACTTCTAAAAATTTCTCCTTGTCTTCCTCATCTTCAAAAATCGTCTGACGGTTAATCCCTCTGAAGACTACATGATAGACTCCAGAGCTACTTTTCTTTCTAGCTTTTCTTGGCAGATGAACATCACCTCTTTTTCGGCTGTTATTAAGAACGAAATTAGATACAAGTTGGGAATTCTAAGAAAGGAATTAGTGAAAAGGAAAAAAGAGTTAAACAAAAATGTGGTGGATAGATACTGGGGGGTACTTCTAAAAAAGGGGAAAAGAGGTGTCTTTTGTAATCACTAAACGGAAGCACTTTTATTTATTAGACACCAATACCAAGAATCCTTCAACAAAATCAATTTTAAATTGCGATAACAATGAAAAGAAGGATGACAGCGGGAGTATGCCTGTGTCCCGCCAACACTTTTGTGGGAAAGGATAAGACTCTGTACATCTGTTATGAACCTACTCCACATCGTCTGTCTTATCAAAGAATTTCATTTGAATTTGGAATCCTTCGAAGCTTTTAACCATCTCACCTATTCGTTCCCATGTATAAGGTTGTCCATCTATTACAATCATAGGTAGCGATGGGCTCATCTCATCGTGATCAATATGTCCAACTACCTCGTCATCAATGATGGATTGATATGTTTGACCGTTAGGAAATACCCCTACCTTTGTAAACCGTTTTGATACACCACGCTTCACTTTATCTACTAATCTCTCATATAATTCAGTTTGATTGCACTCTAGCTCACCATGCACCGCAAACTCGTAGCCATATTCTATATTCTCAGTAGCCTCCAAGAATAGACCCTCTGGATGAAGCCGCTGTTGAACTGTAAACATCCTACTAGTCCCAGAGTGATCGGTCACTTCTAAATCTTCAAGTATAGGCTCTAACCTAACTCCTACTTCATCGGCAACCACATCGTTAAAACAACAATCGCATAGCCGCTCCTGCCAAACATCAGTTAAAATAATGGTAGCTTCTCTATTCCCACAACGATCACACTTTTTCATAACTATCTCCCTTAATTAGATCATACTGTTCTTACGTTTTGTATTTTCTTTATTATGACATAATTTAAATGGGAGAAGTAAATTCAATTCATCACACACTTACAATTCTATTCTAGCGTTTATAGCTGGGGGACAAGGAGTCTGTCTCTCCAACTTCACTACCTGCAAAATGAAGATTAAAGCCACTATCATTTTTGATAGTGGCTCTCTTATGGCACGACTGGATCATTTTCTTGACCTAAGTGGATCAAATAGAAGGCAGAGATGGATCCTTCTTTACGGGTTGGGACGAGGAACCTGTCCCCATGTCCCACGTTAAAACAACGATCGCAAAGCTGCTCCTGCCGAACATCTGTCAAAACAATTGTAGCTTCTCTATCCCGACAACGATCACACTTTATCATAGGAACCTCCCTTAATTAGATCATACTGTTCTTATGTTTTCTTTATTATGACATAATCGAAATGGAAGTATAAAGTTCAATCCAGCCAATACTGGCAATCTTATTCTAGAGTTTATAGTTGGTACAAGGCAGCTTGTCTCTCCAACTTCACTATCTGCAAAATTAGTATCATAGCCACTATCATTTGTAATAGTGGCTAACTTATAGCACGAGTGGATCATTTTGTTGTCCTAAGTGGTTCAAGAAGATGGCAGCGATGGGTCTAACCTATTTCCTTCTTTAGTGGGACGAGGAACCTGTCCCCATGGCCTCACAATTCTATTCTCGCGTTTATAGCTGGGGACAAGGAGTCTGTCTTTCCAACTTCACTACCTGCAAAATGAAGATTAAAGCCACTATCATTTTTGATAGTGGCTCTCTTATGGCACGACTGGATCATTTTCTTGTCCTAAGTGGATCAAATAGATGGCAGAGGTGGATCCTTCTTTACGGGTTGGGACGAGGAACCTGTCCCCATGTCCCTTAATACCATAGTGAAAGCATAAACTTCTTTCTGCTCTCCATTTACTTCATATTTGCCAATCTCTCCCCAATCCATTTGAGCCTGTTTACCAGGAGAGGTTTCATATCGAACAGTCGCTTGCTTTTTAGGACTTGTACGATATGGCCTTACAAAGTCTCTAAGAATAGTCATCTTACCCTCATACCCTAATGCTTCTATCTCATCAAACAACACTGAACAGTTTGTCGTTCCTTCTTTTATTCTCGTTTTAAGATACTCTTTATACGGATCTAATTTACTTTCCGAAGTGGCTTGGCTGCTCTTCCTTTTAGGTATCTCATCACTTTTTATGTACTTTCGTATAGTCTTGGGATCAAACCCGGTTTCGTCAGAAATCGCAGTTATTGACCAACCTTTTTGAAAAAGTTCTCTAATCATAAAAAATTCCCCAGTCTGGACCATCACTCTACACTCCATGTCTAAAAGTTATATAGAATGATTATCCGTTATTAGTGGGGAATTTGGTACCGTTGTTATAAGGGATTTTATCACCGTTACTAACAATTCTAGCGTTTACAACTCTCCCAGTAATTCCATCCAGGCAACTTAGTGGTAAAAGAAGGGATTTAATTGAAGATATAGAAATGTCTTAGTTGTGAAAGTTAGTTTCATATTTTAAAAGAGGAGGTAAAGATGTTGGTAATTAAAACAAGTGATATATTTATTGCTGGCGGTCAGCCCAAAATCACTTATATACTAAGACAGGATTTACGCCTTGAAGAGCAACTTCGAGATTATTTAGATACCGGTTACAAACTACTGTCTATTACTGGTCCAACCAAAAGCGGTAAAACAGTACTATGTAAAAAGTTAATTTCAAAAGAAGATGGCGTATGGATTTTTGGAGGTCAAGTTAAATCAGAAGAAGATATTTGGAACATGATTAATGATAAGTTAGAAGTACATACCCAAGAAAATATTGAGAAGTCGAATGATAAGTCCGAAACTCTTTCTGATAAACTTGACGGTGGATTAAATGTAGGAATAGCGAAAACTGTTGCAACTCTAACAGAGGCTCACACAGAAAGATATGGAGATAAGTTATCAAAATCGTACTATAAAAATTCACGTCTTAGTGCAATTGATGCATTGCTTAGTAATGCCATGCCTTTAGTTATAGACGATTTTCATTATATTGATAAGGAAATTCAAACTTCAATTGTTAGATCATTAAAAGATCCTATTTTTGAGGGACTTAAAGTAATAGTGTTAGCTGTACCTCACCGAGCGTATGATGCTGTAAAGGTTGAAACAGAAATGACAGGTAGAGTACAACAATTAAGTATTCCACTTTGGAGTTATATGGAATTAAAACAAATAGCAAATAAAGGTTTTCCTGAATTAAATATCAATTGTTCAGATGTTACAATAACCGAGCTAGCTAAAGAGAGCTATGGTAGCCCGCATTTAATGCAGGAATTCTGTTTAAGGCTTTGTTTTAAAAATAAAATTCGTGCACGAGAAGATAATATCATGATAATTAATGAAATTGATGATGCATCGGATTTTTATAGGTATATCGTTAAATTATCTACATCTAAAATTGCTTTTGAGAGATTGGCAAGGGGACCAAGACAACGAACCGATAGAGTGAAGAGAAAATTTGCTGATGGTACTGAGGGTGATATATATTTAGGGATCTTAAAAGCGCTTTCTAAGACTGGTCCTAAGGTAGATATTAGCTATGAGGAGTTAAGAGAATCTTTGAAGCAAGTAATTGTTGGGAATGTACCACAGGCGCATGAAATTACTAGAGTATTAACTAAAATATCAGATATAGCAAAAGACGATATTGAAGGAGAACCCGTATTAGATTGGGTTAAAGAAGATGGCACAATATATATATCAGACCCATTTTTTGCTTTCTTCTTAAGATGGCATGATTAAAGCTCTTTAATCTTAAAAGAAAAACGTTTACTCTAGTTTAACCTTTACATCACATATAAATAAATGAATCAGAGGGTCGGTTCTGCTGGTTCATTTGCTTATACAAGGCAGAAAAACCAAATGCACTGAGAACAGAGGTACAGGACAATTCACCTTGCCCTTCTTTCATTTCAACCCTTTCGTTACTTTTATTCTATTTACGCTCTCATCTCCTCTCTTCTGTAGCTTAACCGCCTCCCAAATATGGCCATTAGGAAGCGTTCTAACCTTTTGTAAGAACCAACGGGACGGTTCTGCTGATTCATTTTTCTGCTCAACTCAAAAAAACAGGTGAGCTAATCAATAGAGTGGTTAGTCACCTGGTTCACTTATTTTACACTTTGGAAAAGACCTGTAAATCTAATTATGAATCACAAGAACCGTCCCTGTGATTCCTGTGATAGTGGCTCACTTATGGCACGAGGGGATCAATTTCTTGTCCTAAGTGGATCAAAAAATGGCAGAGGTGGGGCTAACCTATTTCCTTCTTCAGTGGGACGAAGAACCTGTCTCCATGGCCATCAATGAAACGGAAATCGATGACGGTGATGATCTTTTTAAGGATATGATTTTCTGGAATTTCATCGTATAATACGGAGTGAAAACTTGATTGCTTTGGCTCTTGTCGAAGCACAAGAAAGCCACCTAATGGTCGGTATTTGCTCGTACCCATTATACCCATTCAGGGGGTATTTCCATGGAAAAATAGGAAACTAGCTAAAAAGGTGATCTCAATCAGACTTTTTCACTGGTGTCGAACCCTCCCCGTAATTCCTTAATCTCTACTAAACAAATCTCTTGTGTAAACCTTGTCTTCTACTTCCTGTAAATCATCTGATAATCTATTAGCCACTATAACATCTGAAACTTTCTTAAACTCTTCAAAATCATTAATAACTCTTGAATTATAGAAATCATCTTCACCAAAAGCTGGTTCATAAACTACTACTTCAATGCCTTTAGCTTTAATACGCTTCATGACTCCTTGAATAGCTGATTGTCTAAAATTATCTGAATCCATTTTCATAGTTAGTCGATAGATACCTACAATCTTTGGTTTTCTTTTAATAATCATTTCCGCAACATGATCTTTCCTTGTTCTGTTAGCATCTACTATTGAGGCCATAATATTATTAGGGACATCTTCATAATTCGCCAGTAGCTGCTTTGTGTCTTTAGGTAGACAATAGCCACCATAACCAAAGGAAGGATTATTATAATGATTTCCTATTCGGGGATCGAGCCCGACTCCATCGATAATTTGTTTGGAATCTAACCCTCTTACTTCCGCGTAGGAGTCTAGTTCATTAAAAAAAGCCACTCTCATCGCAAGATATGTATTAGCAAAAAGTTTAACTGCTTCTGCTTCAGTTGAATTCGTGAACAACACATCAATCTTTTCTTTTAATGCACCTTCTATTAATAAATCAGCAAAAAGTTCTGCTCGATTAGATTTTTCTCCGACGACAATTCTTGTAGGATATAAGTTATCATGTAAAGCCTGACCTTCTCTTAAAAATTCAGGTGAAAAAATAATATTTTCAGTTTCAAATTTTTCCCTTATTTTTTCTGTATACCCTACTGGTACTGTTGATTTAATAATCATTACTGCGTCTGGATTAATAGACAAAACATTGGCAATAACAGCTTCAACCGTTCTTGTATTAAAATAATTCTTTTTGGGATCATAGTTAGTTGGGGTTGAAATAATGACATATTCTGCATCTTTAAATGCTTTATAATTGTCCGTAGTTGCATTTAAATTTAAATCTTTTGTTGCTAAATATTCTTCAATCTCTTTATCACCAATGGGAGATCTTTTATTATTTATCATATCAACTTTTTCTTGAATAATATCAAGAGCTATAACTTCATTATGCTGGGCTAATAAAACAGCATTGGATAAACCAACATAACCCGTGCCTGCAATTGTTATTTTCAATAGAATCACCTCTTTAATAATTAATTAATCCATAGAATGAATGATGATTTTTTGATTAAAATGTTTGACTAAAAAACCATTCATTTATTAATCTCTCTCTATAATCTATATGCAAGTATATTAAACTTTTAAGAACTTCCTAATGAAACAACTTCAACTACATCATACTTCTCCTCTGATCATATAATTAATAATTCGTTCCCTTGAAAGATAAGGCTAGATAACACTAACAGCGTCACAAATCAATGGCACTATTCTAAACACTCTTTAACTATGAATCACGAAAACTATCTCCATGATTCAGATTAATGAAATTTTACTTTACATGCTTTATACTCTCACAAAAAGGTGCCACACTTAATCCAGTTATTAAGAAAGGTGCGTTTTATCGTAATATTTATTATTTATAACTTATCTTATAACTAGCTCTAAGAATAAATAGAAACCTAACTAATTCAGCAATAATTGTGGAAAGGACCGCACCATATAACCCAATCAAAGGAATAGCTAGTATATTAATAATAATATTTAGTGTAGCCGCGAATGTACTACTAGTTGCAATAGCTCTTGTTTTTTTAGAGTAAAAGAGCTTTGCTACTGGTATAAAGTAAAAGCCTTTCACTATTTGACCTATAAGTAAAAATGGTATGAGTGTAATTGCTCCATGATATTGATTTGCAGTGAAAAATTTAATTGCATAGATAGCAGTTGGTATGGATGCTATCCCGAAAACCAGAACGACAAAGGAAAATATATGAAGTAGCTTATTTGCTTTTTTTTCATACCCCTCCTTCCTTAACCTAGTATACCTGGGTATTAAAGCATTGTTTATACTAGTAAAGAATAATGATAATACCATTGAAACTTGTGCTGCTAAAGCATAGATACCTATATCAGATATATCGACATATTTTTCCAGGATAATCCTGTCAGATGAACTAATAATCCATCCACTTGCAACGTGTGGTAATAAAGGCAAACTAAAAAATAGACTTTGTTTTACATATAGCCAATTTAATGAGATTTTATAGGACCTAAACTGGATGATAAATGTAGTTAAAACCAGTAAAAAAGTTATTATCAATTGGGAAATTAATGCGCTTTCTGCTCCTAATCCTCTAACTATTATTAAATAAGTAGTTATACCCATAATAAATAATGTTTTAAGTACATTAATCAAAACAAAATATCCAGCTTTTTCTTCTGCTCTTAAAAGGGCAAGTGGTAATGCCAGTAAAGCAGAGACCCAAGATAATCCGATTAAATAGTAATAATATGGATTTACAGAAATATTCTTAAATAGTAATAAGCCAATTGGATTACTAAATATTAATAGGAGAATTGCTAAGGCAGTAGAAAAAATTAAAACAAAAACAAATATAGTCCCTAAATACTCTTTTTGTTTATCCTGATTATCTAAGAAATCATAAAAAAAACGTGCAACAGCTGAATGTAGAGAGAGCAATAAAACCAGTTGCAGGAGACCAACAAGTGTTTGAATAGTGGTCATTATTCCATACTCCGCTGGTGATAAATAATCTGTATATATAGGGAGCATGAGCAACCCCACTATAGGAGTTAACATACTTCCAATTGTATACAACACTGAATTTCTTAGAAATATATTGTTTTGGAGTTTCTTCAACATAAATACTCTACTTCACTTCCCAAATGCTTATTTACCCTCTCTTAGGGTTTTAGAATTAACATCAGAGCAATATTTTTTAATTTCTTACTTTACGAGATCCCAAGTAACTGGGGTTCCTTTAGATATATCATGCCTTGCTTTTTTACCAATAACAGCCCCTAAATGTTTGGGTTTTAATCCATAACCCGGCCTAATTGATCTAACATTCTGTTCAGTGAAAAAATCACCTTCTTTAACTTCTTTTACAACAAATAAAGAACGAGAAAGTTCTCTACTTTTACGTTTTTTTTCAGAAAGCTCATAATCTACGTTTCCTAATGATTTTTCTGCATCTCTTACTGATTCAACAAGAATTTTAAATTCTTTTTTATCCATCGAAAAACTAGCATCTGGTCCACCGATGTCTTTATCTAATATGAAATGTTTTTCTATAATTCTTGCTCCTAAAGCAACAGAAACTATCGGAACAGTGCTCCCCAAAGTATGATCAGATAAACCTACTTCAACGTTAAATGTTTTCTTTAAATTCTTCATTGTATTTAAGTTCGCATCTTCGATCTTTGCTGGATATGCGGAAGTACACTTCAATAAAGTGATTTGCTCGTTACCAACTCTTTTACAAGCACTTACAGCATCATCTATTTCACCAAGCGAAGCAATTCCAGTGGAAATAATAATAGGTTTACCTTTTGAAGCAATGTATTCTATTAATGGAATATCCGTTATTTCAAATGACGCAACCTTATAAGCTGGTACATTTAGATCTTCTAAAAAGTCAACGGCTGTCTTATCGAACGGGCTTGAGAAACAAATTAAATCAAGTTTTTCTGCATAATTTATTAACTCTTCATGCCACTCCCACGGAGTATAGGCTTCTTTATATAGATCATATAAGATCTTCCCATCCCAAATTGTACCTTGGTCTATTTTGAAATACTCATTGTTGCAGTTAATAGTTATAGTATCAGCTGTATACGTTTGTAATTTAATTGCATCCGCTCCGGCTTCTTTTGCTGCTTTTATAGTTCTTTTTGCAATTTCAATGTCATGACCATGATTAGCAGACATCTCAGCAATTATTAAAACACTTTTGGAAGTGTCGAAATTCCCAATATTCACTTAATTTCCCCCTTCATTGTAGTGGATAGATATACTTTAATAGTCCGTCCTCATTTTCACATAGTTTAAAATTCGAATTCTCAAAGAGTTTTTTTGATGAGATATTACTTTCTGACACATAAGCTACAATAGTATTCAAATCTTCTCTTTCATTTTTAATGCATTTTAAACTTTGATTTAGAAATATATAACTTAATCCTTTTCCCTTCAATGATTTACATAAGCTAATGCTTACAATTGCTGAATCACCTTGCATTTTATATCTTAATTGTCCTAAAAATGTGTTCATATGGTCAGTTATTACATAAAAAACATGTTCATTTGAATTTTTAACATCATCAAACCATCTTACATGCTCTTCCCAATTGATTTTACTACTATTAATCGAAAACTTTCTAACGTAATCTTCATTAGAAAGCTTAAAAACATCATAACTGTCTTCTTCTTTTACTTTTCTTAGAGAATATTTATCATCGATTTCGTTTGTTGAGGTTAATATTTCAATAATTCTTTCACTACCTAACCCATCAATAGTTTTTTTGTATTTGTTAATTAAATCATTTCTAATATTCATGTCCATTAATTCTTCAAATTCAAACGCTATATTCTCCAATAAGTTCTCATCTTTAAATTCAAGGACATTTCGAACTAAATCCCATTTTTTCAATCCTGCAACATTGTTCTCTTGATTATCAACTAATTTTATTGGAATGAATGGTGTCTGAGTCGCTATTAGCTCATAAATAGTTTGTCCCGCTGCTGTTACAGCGATATCACACTCCAACATAATTTTCTTCATTTCTTCGCCTGTAACACTATAATGATAAAAAATATTTTTGGCAGTGTTTTTCTTGATTTCATCAATATTATTAAATCCATCCCCAATTACTACATGTATATTCAACCATGAATATTCACTACTAAATTGATTTAAGATTGATGGAGTGAGATTATGTACATCAGATCCTCCCATCGTTAATAGAACATCCTTTACTTTAGAGTTTATTGAGTCCCTTTTAACTTTGATAAAAGGATCTCTTAAAATAATATAATCTGCCCCAAGTAAATAACGATTAAATTTACTACTAGGATAATTAATAACATCAGAAATAAGTGATGGATTAACTACAATACCTTCCGGATATTTAACCCTCCCGTTATCATCAATAAAAACGCTCTTTTTTGCACACTTCGAAATTACTCTATAAATTTCTTCACTCGCCAAATAAGAATCTACAATACAATAATCATTTTTTTCAATATATTGATTCAAGAACTCAGCAGATAACCAATTTATTATTCTGCTGTTTCGCTTTTTCACAAGCTCTATATTTCCTATATCTCCATTGATAATAAATTCAACCTTAATGTTCCGAAAAAATAACTCATCATATAGGGAACTACATCTAGTAACATGTCCTAATCCTAATTCATTACCACCCTCAGTAAATATTAGCACTCTCATTCTTTCAAACCCTGTGTAGTATTAAGTTTCTTTTGTTCTATATGTGAGTTCATTTTGAAGAGGTGTGGTTCTCGAATTAATAGTTTAATAATATCATCAAGATAAAAAGCATGCTTTTTATTATATAGTCTTAAATATATTTCATTCATTAAATCGAAGTCCTCTTGAGTATCCAATGTGAGTCGATACTTTGAATAATCGATTTCATTCTTATAAAAAAGTTTATTATTACTTTGTTCATATATGTAGGGAGTAACGTGTTCTCTCTGATAATTTTGGGATGCATTAACATAAGCATTTTTTAATACAGCGAAAGAAAAAATTTCTGTATCTAATCCACGAGGAAAAGTTCTATTATTATTTTCCGATCCTGCATTTGTGACTAGTTCTACTTCTTGATTTAGATAAGTTTTAATCATTTCATCAATTATATTCGGATCTATTACGGGACAATCTGATGTTATTCTAACAATAACATCAAAACCATTATTTTTAGATGCATGATAGTATCGGCTGAGAACGTCATCTTCACTACCTCTAAAGATTTTAACACCACATTCAATTGCTTCTGCTTCAATAACATTGTCAATCTCATTTACTGTAGTTGCTACTACAACTTCTTCTACTAATTGTGCTAGTTTCACCCTTTCTATGACATGGGACAAAACAGTTTTCCCTTGAAGATTTTTCATCACCTTACCTGGAAGTCTTGTTGATCCCATTCTAGCCTGTATAATTACCCCAACTTTCATATCTTCCCCCTACTTCCTATCACAATTAATCTTTGTTTCAAAACAATAATAATGATATTTTCAAATTGAACTAAAAACTCAAAAGTTACTATAGTTAAATTAGTTTGTTAACGTAGACTGAGTATTTTTCGAGTGTTTGGAAATGACTTTCTTAATCCTACTTATAACATACTTCACATCTTTTTCACTCATTGATGGGAATAGAGGAATTGTTATTATTTCCTCATATAACTTTTCTGCATTAGGACAAATCCCCTTTTCATAACCTAACTCTTGGTAGTATGAAAGTAAATGAACTGGTATATAATGAACGTTAACACCGATATTTTCCTTGAGCAATCTTTCAAAAATTACTTTTCTATCTACAGTTAATTGGTCCGATTTTAAACGAATAATATAGATGTGCCAACTTGAATTTCCTTCTTCAGCTTGGTATGGCAGGGTGATTTGAGGAACTTCACCAAAGGCTTTGTTATACATCGCAGCATACTTTCTTCTTAGTTCTACAAATCGATCAATTTTCTTTAACTGACTAGCTCCTAATGCTGCTTGAATATCCGTTAACCTATAGTTATAGCCTAAAAATTGCATTTCATAATACCATGGCCCTTGATCTTCCTTTATCTTCTCTTTATCACGAGTAATACCATGAGATCTGAATTGTATTAATTTTTCGTAATATTCTCTACTATTTGTGGTGATTACTCCACCCTCTCCACTGGTAATGTGTTTAACAGGATGCAAGCTAAACATGGTCATATCACTTATCGATCCTATTTTTTTCTCCTTATAGGTAGCGCCTACTGCATGGGCAGCATCTTCAATTACCACGAGATTATGCTTTTTGGCTATTGCCCTTATTTCCTCTAGCGCAACAGGTTGACCTGTGAAGTGAACGGGAATGATTGCTTTTGTTTTATGAGTAATAAGTTCTTCAACCCTTCTGAAATCAATATTATAAGTCTTATCATCAATATCAGCAAAAACGGGTTTTCCCCCTTGGTATAATACACAATTAGCACTTGCTGCAAATGTCATTGGTGTAGTAATTACTTCATCGTCTTTACTAATACCAGCAGCAAAACAAGCCCCATGAAGTGCTGCAGTACCGTTAGAAAACGATACTGCAAATTCAGCTCCAACATAATTGGCGAACTGCTCCTCAAAAGCATTTACAGATGGACCTGTTGTTAAGTATTCCCCTTTTAGTACATTTACTACGGCTTGTATATCATCTTCATCAATCCATTGACGTCCATACGGTAAATACTTCTGACTTTCAACATTATTTCCCAAGTTAAACACCCTTCCATTTAGTGTTGAATTTATTTACTCCTTCACTAAACTCTTTAGCTCATCTACAGTTAACCATTGATCATTAACATTACTAATGTAACTAAATCCTTCTTCTAATGATTTTCCACCATTTGAGTACTCTTCACGCCACCATGGAAATTCAGGTTGAATAACATAGTATTTTTCATATTCCAGTGTTCTACGAGCATCATCTTCAGTTATCATCGCTTCGTGAAGTTTTTCACCTGGTCGAATACCTACAATTTTAACATTACATTCTGGTGCGATTGCTTGTGCTAAATCAGTAACTTTCATACTTGGAATCTTAGGTACGAAAATTTCTCCGCCCTTCATGCGTTCAAGGTTATCGATTACAAATTGAACTCCCTTTTCTAAGGTGATCCAAAAACGTGTCATACGTTCATCAGTAATAGGTATTTCACCAGAATGTTTGATTTGATTGAAAAATGGAACAACACTTCCTCGACTACCAACAACATTACCATAACGTACTACTGCAAACCTTGTCTCTTTGTCACCAGCATATGAATTAGCCGCTACAAATAATTTGTCTGATGCTAATTTGGTTGCGCCATACAAATTCACAGGACTGGCTGCTTTATCAGTACTAAGGGCAATAACTTTTTGAACCCCTCGATCAATTGCTGCTTCAATTATATTTTGTGCTCCATGAATATTAGTCTTTACAGCTTCAAAAGGATTATATTCACACGCTCCAACATGCTTTAAAGCAGCCGCATGGATTACAATATCAACTCCATCAAAAGCCCGATATAATCTATCCTTATCACGAACATCGCCAATGAAAAATCTAACTCTTGGATCTGTAAACTCTTGTGCCATTTCAAATTGTTTTAATTCATCTCTACTAAAAACAATAACTTTTTTTATATCTTGTTCTAAGACTTTTTTTATAAATTTTTTACCAAATGATCCTGTACCACCAGTTACTAAAATTGTTTTATTACTTAACATAATTAATCCTCCAATAATTTAATTAAATTGAACGTGATTTTATTAACAGTTCAAAGCTATTTATAAAAATACTGTTTGTCTGGCAATAAATTCAATTTGTTATTTTTCAATTCTCTAAAAGTAAAGTTCTTCGAAACTAACTTAATATAATTTTTTTCGATTAAGTAGTTCATATATTGGTATCCTTCTATATCTACCACAAAAGTCGCACAATTAAATAATAGAGATTCATAAATAGCTGTACTATTTACTCCAATAACATACCTACATATTTTAAAGAGTTCATATATAGTATTCTCAGTTGTTATAACCTTAAGTTGCGAGATGTTTTCACATTCAGCTAATTCTTTGTATCTCTCTTTCCAGTTGTTAAACTCATTGGGATGCATTTTATAATAAATTGTAACACCTTTGTTATTTTCTAAGAAAGTCGCTGCTACCTTGGATAACTGAGCACCTATATTTCCTTGAGAAATAAAGAGCACAGCATCGCTTTTCATTTTTTCCTCAAAAGTATTATCGTATTTTGGTTTTAAACATTTAAACTGATTTACCGTTTGAATACTATTCCGAGGAAAATCTACGCTATTCGCCCAATACTCACCGAAAGTAATTAATTCATCTGGGAAATAAGGAATATCATATTTATGAGGAAAATAATAACCCATATGATAGTTGCTTATGACCCCATGCTGAACTTCCTTGACTATTATTCCTCTCTCTCTTGCTGAAGCAATAAGCTCCTCCTTTCCATAGGATACTACGAGATAAATCTCTTTTGGTGCCACCTTGTCTAATAGTTTGTCGTAATATTTTTTATCACTATTAAACCTTATTAATTTTTGCTCCACAAGTTTAATCAAATTCACTCTTACTTTAAGATGCTTTTCTATTTCATTCTCAATATGTTTAAGTTGTTCTCTAGTCTCTTTTAAATCAATTTGTTTCGGAAGGATATGTGATAATCCACTTCTCTTTAAATGTCCAAATCTCTCATAATATATTTGATTGGTTTCAAAGCATCCAAAATGTTTTCCATAGTGATCTGGTCTATCTACGATTAAATAACTCTCTTTTTCTTTCTTTAATTTTTCTAAAATATCGTACAAATAGATATCAACATAACTCCCAGAACACTTGCTTTTTCTACCATGAGTTAATATTAAGTAATCTCTTTTTTTTATGTTTTTCTTTTTCAACAAATTTAACGAACTATATTTGATTAATAATGTTAGTCTATTTATTTTATCCATTTTTGTCATTGGATGGGCAGGATGGGAAAATCCTTTCTCATAAATAATATACTCAAATAATTCCTTTCTTATTAATTTCCAGTATGTAATTTCTTGGGATTTTAATTTATAAACGTCATTATTTGCCTCAATATTAATAAACAATTTTTGAACATCTTCAAAGTTCATTTCATTCATTAGCTCACCTCCTCAGATTTCTTTAACTTGAATGTTAATTCTTCTATTCAAGTAGTAATGCTTAAATATTTGGGGATGCTGTAATAGTAAACAACAAAGAATGCATTTATACAAGCTACCGTCAAGAAGATATAATCATCCGTGATACCATAAAGATTAAGCGTTAGAATTAACATAAACCCTTTTTTATCATTTAGTAGAATACTTTTTTTATATGCAATAAAAAAAAGTATAAAATACATGGATAATCCTATGAGTCCAGTACTCATTAATATTGATAAATACTGATTGTGGGGATGTATTTGTTGATAACCACCAATATTGTTAATATTTCTTATATAAATTGTACCGAATAATTTATGAATTAATGAAGAACTACTAAAGAAATTCATATACTCAACCCATAACTCTTCTCTACCACTTAGAATTAATTTATAGTTAACACCATATTTTTCAGATAAAGCTATGATAGGTTTAATAAACAATGATGAACTAAACGATATACCGAGAATAGCTGCTATTGTAATATTTTGGATTATGTTGTTTTTAATAAATTTGAAAAGTAAAGTTGAAACAATAACAACAATAAAAAATGATCCTAATATACTTAACTTTCCATTAAAAAATATTATATATAGACTTGTTATTATAGTTACATACTTAAATATTTTTAATATTAGTTTATCTGACTTAATGTACCAAGCAAATATAAACGAAAGTAAGGCAACTAAAGCTGTTATACTAAATTTCAGAAAATCAACAGAATTAATTTCAATAGCAAAACTATATATATACTTAACTCTTGTTTTTGTAACTGGAGAAAAATTTATAATAATAAAATTAATAAAGTTAATAATCATTAAAATATATGAAAGGTAATTTATTGATTTCCTACCCAAGCGCTTTATCAATAGATACATAAACAGTATAATTACACTGTATATTATCAAAGATATTGAATCGTAAATATTTTGATAAGCTACTCCCGATATCGTATGATAACCAACAAAAAAAATAATAAAGTAATCAAAGGAAGCCTTTGCGAAAAACAATAGCACTCCACAAAGTGCAAATACTAGGAAAGAAAAAATCACAAATGGATTATAAACATCTGTATAAACAAACCCTATATATGACCCCATTACAAAGATTGACCAGGAGATTGAAATGAGATTAATTTTATTATTCGTTCCAAGCCCAGGAGTTTCCAAATTCAATCCCTCACATCTTTATTAATTCCATCTATTATTCTACTTTTTTTGCATATAGATTTTATAGTTTTTATTAATCATCTTTTTAACACATTCTTTTATATATATTTAATTAAAGACTCGTAATAATAATTAAACCTACAAACTTTCAAGTAAAGAATATCACCTTAATTTCAAAGCGGAGATAACACACCAGTAACAAACTAAATTTATTGACTTTAGAAAAGGTAAATTTTCTATTTCCCTATAAACTCTCCAATGATATTTTATAAGGCTAAATTTATTACTTGAAATAGAGCCATCTAAAATTCGTTGACTTCCTAAGTGTTCATCTATTCCATGTAGATATTTTTCTTTTTTTAGAATTTGTAACCACATAACATAGTCGTTCCTTTTTTTTATATTGGGGATCTTGAATTTCCCCAAGTTTGCACTGTCATATATTACAGTCGAGTTTCCTGGACAAGCATATAATACCCCATTATAATCTCTTCTTTTTTTAGCTTTCCTAAATTCATTTAATGAATTTCCATTTTCATCTATTTTTGTGTAGCTTGTGCAAGTGAAATTAAATCCATTTTCCTTCATGAATTTAATTTGCTTTTCCAGCTTTTTGGGAACCCATATGTCGTCGCTATCTAGAAAGGCAATATATCTACCTTTCGCTATATCTATAGCTGAATTACGAGCTAATGCTGCCCCAGAATTCTCACTTTGTTTATGGTACTTAATCCTAGATTCTTTTTCTATATAATCCTTAACTACCTCAGCTGTATTATCAGTTGAGCAATCATCTACAACAATTACTTCCCAGTTATTATATGATTGAGATATAACAGATTCGAGTGTGAGGCCAATAAAATTCTCACAGTTGTAAGCTGGCATTATAATTGAAACTAAATCTTCTGTCTTTCCTTGAAATTCTAATGAACTCATTGATAGTCCTCACTTTCTGTAGCTATTATGGACTCTCGCAAATCTCTAATTCTATAATTCTCTTTATAATCACTTAAACTTTTGTCATAAACCAAATTACCAAATACTTTATTAACAACCCCTATTCTTCGACCTACAATACCTAAAAAAGGGTTAAATATTTTAGTTAATTTAACATTTCTATTATGTGCTTCAGCAATCATTTTGACCATCTCACTCGTATTCACATAATGTTTATTCTGAGGAAAGAATATTCCTCTTTCCGCATTAACTATCATAAGACGAATAAATTCACAAAGATTATCTATATGAAGCATACTTCTTTGATTACGGATATCAGGGAACAAAGGTAATAATTGAGCCATTTTAGACAACTTTGGATAATTACCTTTAGACCCTTTACCATAAATCATAGGTGGTCTTAAAATAGCAATTTTAAAATCATCACTTTCTAGAGGTTTAATTCCCTCTTCAGCTTGAAGTTTACTATTTCCATAGAAATTAGCGGGAATCGGCACTGTAGTTTCATCAATTATTCTTGTTTTGTTTATATGACTACTGTCACCATACACAATGATACTACTCATAAATATAAACTGTTTAACACCTTCGTTTTTTGCTTTTTTTGCAACTTCAATAGTTAAATCACGGTTTATTTTATAATAGAGTTGTTCCATTTCTGGCTTAGCATCTACATGTGCTATTCCTACAGTATGAAGAACGATATCATAACCTTCGAAAGATTTATTTCTCCACTCATTGCCTCGCAAGCTAACTGTATCAACAGAATAGTTTTGAGGATATTGAGAAATCCATCTTCGGAATGAAGTACCCACAAAACTTTTAGAACCTGTGACAAGTATATTTATCATTTTGAATCATTCTCCTCGTCAGTAGCAGCTACTTCATCTCTTTCTTTACTAACTTTAACTAGAGAATTATTAACGTATCTATCTTCTCCTAGTAATACTACACCAATAGTTCTTAGTATGATTTTCACATCTAGCCATAAGCTAAAGTGCTCCACATAATAAACATCTAACCAATACCGCTCGTCCAAAGAAAGATGAATATTCCCACTAACCTGTGCTAACCCAGTCATCCCCGGTCTCATATTAAGTCTTTTAGCAATTTCATCTGTATAATCTTCAAGAGAAGCAATTCTTTCGGGTCGTGGCCCAACCAGACTCATTTCTCCCTTTAATACATTCAATACTTGAGGAATTTCATCTAGCTTACTTCTTCGTAGGAACTTACCAATCGATGTTATACGGTCATCATCTTTCAGAACTTCTTGACCCTTAACCATTTTGTCTGATCCAGGCTTCATCGTCCTAAACTTATATACTTTAAAGATATCTTTATGCTTGCCAGGTCTCTCTTGTAAAAACATTACTGGTCCAGATGAAGTTGTTTTTATTAATAGAGCAATAATGAGCCAGAGTGGTAGAAAAGGTACTAGAACGACTAGAGAAAGCGTAATATCAAATACCCTCTTAATTAGTTTTTGTATACTCAGATTCCGCATACTATCCCTCAATCTCATACTTAACAGGTTTTAAATAACCATCATTAAGTTTGATTTCACTTTCAGTTGCACTTTTTTCAGCTGACCATACTCTGAGCGTTTTTCCATCAACCCTATAAAACGCTCCTGGATAAGGATGAGTGACTGCTCTTACCAATTTATCAGCTTCATCTATGGTCATATTAGAAGTAATTTCTCCATCTTCAGGTTTTCTTCCTGGCCATTCTGTGGCTTCCGCTTCGTTCTGTTTTTCGAGTGTTATAGAATTATTAACAATTCCATTCCAATAACGTGAGATGAGGGAAACGTGCATTTCGTCAACTTCTTTGTATAAGTCTGTTGCTGTCGTATTATTGTTTAGGTCAATTACTCCTTGAGCAATAATTTTGCCCGTATCAACGCCTTCATCAAGTTTAAACATAGTAACACCCGTTTGATCTAATCCCTTAATAATGGCCCACGGAATAGCTGCTCTTCCTCTACCAACCGGTAATAACGTGGGATGCATTCCAATACATCCATATGTAGGAGTTTCAAGTATTTCTTTTTTAGCTATCTGTGACCACCCGATAATAAACAGCCAATCAATTTCATACTCTTTTAAAGTATTGATCACTTCTTGATCATTAATATTATTAATTTTTAACAAAGGCGTATTTTGTTTTTGAGCAATATCATCTAAATAGACTCTTCCAGACTTGTTTTTCGCTTTTTCATCTTTAAGTGTAATAAGAAGATCTAAATTTCCACCGATTCGATAGATCTCTTCAATACAACTTAGTCCTAGTTGAACACAAGTAGCAAATGCAATTTTCTTTTTCAAGATCATTCCCCTCTCTCTCTTTTTATTAGAATCCGCGTCTAATTACACTTTCAAAAGCCTCAGCATAATTCATACCAGCTTGACCACCTCGATAAGCAGCAAGACCTTTAATAGCTTCATGACTTCTAGGATGAGGGTAATCTCTCATTACTCCACGGTATTGCCTAAGGGCCTCTAATTTCTTGTCGACACTCTCTTCACCAACCTCAATAAAGGTATTAGGAGAGAATTGGTTCATCGATTTGTTAAGTCCCCATTCTGTTGATGAAGGAACTTCCATAAAGAGAAGTTCTCTCAACGGTTTTACATCTGATCGGCGTTGAAATAATCTAACCGCTGCCTGACAGGCTAATGAAGTATGTAAATGATCATTATTTAAGTCTGCAGGATGGTGAGTAATGATTGTATCTGCACCAGAATCTATAATTGCCTTTTCTAGAAATTGAACAAGTTTAATATGAGGCACCATGTTTAATTCAATATTAGGAAAGTCTCCAACAATAACGTTATCAACACCTAACATCGCCATAGAACTATTAACATCCTCGTTCAACTCATCCGTTGACGGACGAAAATTCCTTGCATTAACTTCCCCTGATAGAATACATACATTTACGGAATGTCCCTCTTGTGCCAGTTTATATATTGTTGCTCCTGCTCCTAAAACCTCATCATCTGGGTGTGCAACAACTACTAAATATGTCAAATCAATTACCTCGCTTATGTATGATTAGTATTTCTATTTATTGATAGTGAGGTGTTGGCAGTCATCTTTTATCCAACACCCTAAGTTATAAAATATATGATGAAAGGGAGTGGGGAACCTTTAATTCTAAAAGATGGCCGAAGATTTACTTAGCATAAGAAAGTTCATTAGTGTGGTTAACTTTATTATGAGCAATATCCAACACCATCCCACGAACTCCTTGTTTATCCATATCCTCAAACCGACCAACAAAATCCATCACAACGCTCAAATCCGCATTAATCGACTTCCCAACATAAATCTTCGGATAAATCTGCTCGTCATGAACCTCATCTTTCCCAAGAAGCTCTTCATACAGCTTCTCACCAGGTCGTACGCCCGCAAACTTAATTCCAATTTCATCTACTGAGTAACCGGACAGTTTAATAAGGTTTTCCGCAAGATCAACAATTTTAACCGGTTCACCCATATCAAGCACAAAAATCTCTCCGCCTCGTGCCATGGCACCAGCTTGAATCACAAGTCTCGATGCTTCCGGAATCGTCATAAAGTAACGAACCATATCCGGATGGGTCACTGTAACCGGTCCACCTGCTTGAATCTGCTTCTTAAAGAGTGGAATAACGCTACCACGGCTTCCAAGGACGTTACCAAAGCGAACGGCCACGAATCTTGTTGCGCTGATCTTGTCCATCTGCTGAACGACCATTTCCGCAAGACGCTTTGTTGCGCCCATAACGCTTGTTGGGTTAACGGCTTTATCTGTTGAAACCATTACGAACGTATCAACATCCGCATCGCTTGCGGCTTCCGAAACATTTTTCGTTCCGATGACGTTATTTTTCACCGATTCATGCGGGTTTGCTTCCATTAAAGGTACGTGTTTATGCGCTGCTGCATGATACACAACATTTGGACGATGAAGCTTCATCACTTCTCCAATCCGTTCACGATCTTGAACATCCGCGATGACCGGAATAAACGTAATGGCATCACCGTATGTATTTCGGAGTTCCATTTCAATCGTATAAATACTGTTTTCACCGTGACCGAGTAGAACAACTTGATCTGGATGAAACTTCGAAACCTGACGACAGATTTCAGAACCGATCGATCCACCGGCCCCAGTAACGAGCACCGTTTTTCCTGTTAGTGTTTCTGCGATATTGTCTGTATCCAATTTAATCGGCTCGCGGCCTAATAAATCTTCTACTTTTACATCACGGAAGCTGTTGATCGACAGTTTACCAGTCATTAAGTCTTCAATCATTGGAATGATTTGCGTCTTCGCTTTTGTTTTCGAGCATTCTTCATAGATGCGCTTCATTTCACCTTTTGAAAGAGAAGGAATAGCGATGACAATATTATCGATTTCAAGTTTTCTTACTTGTTCTTCGATATCATCCGTTGAGCCAAGAACAGGAACACCCATGATTTCTAAGTTTTGCTTTCGGATGTCATCATCGATAAAGCCTATTGGATTCAAGTCAGAATCAACACTCTGTCTTAACTGCCTGACAATCATCCGCCCTGCTGATCCAGCACCAATAACGAGAACGCGCTTTTTCTTATTCTTCGTATTCATATACGTATCTCGGAACATTCTCCAGGCGAAGCGTGAGCCACCGATAAGTAGCATATGAATCATCCACGTGATCGAAAGTGCTCGGAAGTAGATATCCTGTAGCATAACGAATTGCGCTAGAGCTGCTAGAGCAATCGAGAAAGTCACGACTCGGAATATAACGACTAGCTCCCCGATACTCGCATACTGCCATGCTCGTTTGTATAGTTTGTAATAGTATGAAAAGAAATGATGACCAAGTAAAAGTACAATCGAGCTTGCGATAATGGGTTTTGACGAAAGAAAATCATTATAATTTAAAAGAAAGCTACTAATAAAAATCGCAAAAGCTACAATCAATGAATCTATCACGATTAACGACGATAACCGCTTTCGATAAGTCATTTACTTGCACCCCACTTTTGATTTTGTCATTCGCTCTTCAATGGATCTGTTCAATAACCCCTGAATTTCTAGCAGCTTCTGATCTGGTGCATCTTGCTTAATATACCGAATGGCTTTTCGAATCGACTTTGGCAATTGATCCGTCCCCTTCATTTCACCACTCCCCCTTTTAATGAACGCTTAAGGTGACTTAAGGCGCACATCTTAAGTCACGCTATTCTCCCAAAAAAATACTTCTAAAAAGAAGTATTTTCCTATTTATTTCTGCGCGTAATAGTAATAATAGCTACCATCTTTCATCTTCTTACGGTTAAGCACAACCCCAAG
The DNA here is from genome assembly GCF_056173665.1 of Anaerobacillus sp. QJM3NY_17. NCBI lineage: Bacteria > Bacillati > Bacillota > Bacilli > Caryophanales > Bacillaceae > Anaerobacillus > Anaerobacillus sp. QJM3NY_17. The sequence continues at coordinate 4,015,386 of NZ_CM149685.1, forward strand.
CAGCTTCCCCTTAGCTGAATCAAGGCGCTCTTTTGCTTTTACTGCCGCTTCTCGTTCTGTCGTTCCACTGCTAATCACTAGCACAGTTCCCTGAACTTTATTCGCAAGAATTTGAGAATCGGCCACCGCAAGTACTGGAGGACAGTCGAAGAGTATAATGTCATAGTGCGAAAGCGCCTCTTCGATGAGCGCATCCATTGCTTTAGAACCTAGAAGCTCAGATGGATTTGGTGGCACAGGTCCACTTGTTAGCACGTCAAGATTTGGTACTTCTGTTGCTGTTGTGACTTCTGTTAACGTCGCCTGGCGCGTGAGGACGTTTGTTAATCCTCTTGTGTTCATGACGCGGAACGTATAGTGAACGGTTGGTTTACGAAGATCAGTATCGGCGATCAGCACCTTTTTCCCTTGCTGTGCAAGGACAACGCCAAGGTTTGCAATCGTTGTCGATTTCCCTTCCATTGGACCAGAAGAAGTGACCATAATCGTACGCATGTCTTCTTCAACAGAAGCAAATTGAATATTCGTTCGGATTGTACGATACTGCTCCGCGATCGGAGACTTTGGATTTTGGTGCGTGAGAAGACTTCTTTCTTTACTCACGTTAACGGAACCTCTCTCTTTACGACTCAAGTGCTTCACCCCTTACTGACTTTTTACCTTTTTTCTTCGAGATACCAGCTTCTTTATCTTCAATGACAGCGATTGTTCCAAGAACAGGAACACCAAGTACTTTCTCGATATCTTCTTCTGATTTAATCGTGTTATCCAGGTATTCAAGTAAGAATGCTAGTCCAACACCAATCATTAATCCAACGACGAATGCGATCGCCATGTTTAAGACCGGATTGGGATTCACTGGAGAAGGTGTGCCTTCAAAGCCAGCTTTTGAAAGAATGCTAACGTTATCGACATTCATAATGTTGCTAATTTCTTTTTCAAATACGCTTGCTGTTTTATTCGCGATATCAACCGCAATCGCAGGATCAGGATCTGTAACAGATAATGAAACAACTTGAGAGTTTTGCGCATTGCTTACTGAAATTTTGTTATTAAGCGCACTTGTTGTCATATCTAATGAAAGTTCTTCTTTTACATCGTCAAGAATCGTTGGACTTTTAATAATGACGCTATATGTATTAATAAGGTCCACGTTTGTTTTTATTTGGTTATAGTCAAATCCATTTTCGGAATCTGCTTTTTGGTTTACTAGAATTTGGGTTGAAGTTTCATAAATTGGGGTAAGAAAGAAATAAGAGACAACACCGCTCGTAGCTGTAGCGAGTAGAGTAATAAGTAGAATGAGTGCAAGACGTTTTTTGAGTACTTCGAAAATTTCCTTTAAACTAATCGTTTCTTCCATAAGGTGCCTCCAACGCAATCGTAATTTATTTTAGTACAGAAAGAATTACAGGTTTTACTATAACACAGAAAATCAGTAAAATTTAGGGTTTTTTTTACGTTAAAACCATTAATCCCTTAAATAGTAAGATAGATACATAGAACGGTGTCGAATAGTGTCGAAGAAAACGCTTCCTTTATAATATCTTCACGAAATTTCTTCATAGGAAAATCCGCTTATTTTTCGAATAAGCGGATTTTCGTGTTTCTTCTTGCTTAAAAAAGGCCAAGCACTTTCTTCTTTTTGATGCGTTCAGGGATATCTTTGTCGATCATTCTTCCTAGAACCATGTCTTCTGGATTCTCTTGAAGCATGTACCGTACAGAAGTCCCTAACTCTTTTTCAACCGTTTCATAGGCATCTCTTAAATCAAATGGTCTTGTGGTTGTGTTATGGGAATCGGATGCGATGAAGTGTGCCAGGTTATGCGAAAGCAAATCAAGCGAGAATTTTTTTATCTTCTTGCCCATTCTTCCCGTTACGCTGGATGCCGTTACCTGACTAAGCGAGCCTTCTTTAATTAAACGATAGAGTTTGGATGGATCCTCCATGATCTCACGGTTTCGCTCAGGATGAACGATAATGGGAACGATCCCTTTTAGCTGAAGATCAAACAGAAGCTTGTTTGCATAGCGCGGCAAATGGCTTGATGGAAATTCAATTAGCATGTAAACCCCTGAATTGTTAACGGTAAGAAGATCCACATCAAGATCCTCTTCCATCTCTCCGTATATTCTAACTTCCTGACCAGGAAGAATCGCTAGATCAATTCCTTTCCTCACTAGTTCTTTGTTTAGTAGATTTACTTCTGTCAGAATATCTTGCAAGTTATTATCATAGCTTCCATTCTTATGGTGAGGACTTGCGACAATTTGGGTAATGCCCTGCGATTGTGCCTGACGTGCCATTTCAAGACTATCGTTTAACTCTTGGGCGCCATCATCGATCCCGGGTAATATATGACAGTGGATATCAATCATTTCCCCATTCCCCTTTCTTTGCTGTAGCATGTTCTATTCATTGTTTTATAGAAACCGGCATGTTCTTTTTGAAGAACGTCTTTTTATGATGTTACCATAATCTTCGACTCTGTGCATCTCGAGCTGTTCATTTTCTGGTAGGTATTTACTTTGCAAAATAGTTCGACTTATAATGAAAGATAGACTTTTAACCTTTCAAACAGACAACTACTCTATGGAAAGCTGGAATGTAAAATGAAGAAGTTCTTTATCATCGTCGGTGTCATTCTTGGTGTTCTTGTACTAGCAGGTGGTGGCTACGCCTATTATTTATATGACTCCGTCAAAGTCACTGCAAGCGACATGCATGAGCCCATTAGCCGTGAAACCTCTACACTAAGAGCGGATAAAGTAGAGACGAAGGAGAAAGACCCGATCTCAATTCTCTTAATGGGTGTTGATGAACGAGAGAATGATCAGGGGCGCTCCGACACAATGATCATGATTACTGTAAACCCAAATGTCAATTCAATGATCATGTTCAATATCCCACGCGATACGCGAACGGAAATTATCGGTCGCGGTACAGTTGAGAAAATGAATCACGCCTACGCTTATGGGGGCGTTGAAATGGCAATGGATACCGTTGAGAATTTCCTCGACGTTCCGATTGACTATTATTTTAAAGTAAACATGGAAGCATTTGAAGATGTGGTATCCGCATTGAATGGCGTTACAGTAGACAATCCATTTGCGTTCGACTACGGTGGCTACACCTTCCCTAAAGGGGAAGTAAGCTTAAATTCAGACGAAGCCCTCGCTTTCTCTCGCATGCGCTATGAAGATCCGAAAGGTGACCTTGGACGAAACGATCGCCAGCGTGAAATCATTAAGGCCATTATAGACAAAGGCGCGAACGTTGGAAGCATTAATAAAATCGCCGACCTGCTTGAAGCTGTCGGCAGCAACGTTAAGACGAACATGACGTTTAAAGAAATGAATGATATTTTCAAGAACTACAAAGGCGCACGTAATAACATGGAGACATTCGAAATTGATGGCAGCGGTGAGATGATTGACGGTCTCTGGTATTACATTGTATCTGATCAGGAGAAGCAGTCGATTACACAGAAGTTGAAGAACCATCTCGAAATTAGCTAGCTTATTAGTAAAAGAAAGCCTCTTCCTATTGAAATGGAAGAGGCTTTCTTTCTGCTATTCTATTTCTAGTTTTGATAGTGACATGTTCTTTGATAGGATGTCTCGAATCTGGTCTATGTAAGGCTTCGCCTCGCCTGCCTGCTTCGCTTCTCCCTCAACCTGCTGCACAAATTGCTGTAATTCATCCCACATCGGGTTTTGATTCTCTTTCCCTTTCATTCCAAATCCTCCGTTTTCTAGTAAACTATTTGGCGATTATACCACCGTTTTCAAGTAATTTCCATAGAATGATTGTTAATTATCTGTAAATTTATTTAGCGCTTCTTCTCTACATTCTATTAACCGGTATATCAATTGCTTAAACGGGGTATACTCTAGTAAGAGGGTTTAAACAAAATGAACCAAAACACGCCTGATTCTTTTTCGTAGAACGACAGATTATGATTGCGTTTTCATGTATGATAGATGAAAGTCACCCTGCCTTAACCGGATGGACTTTCAGTCAAAGGGGATGAGCATATGCATTACCAGGAAGAAGGCAATTTTGCTAAAGGAATGGTATGGAGCGTCTCATTAAGTATTCCTCTCTGGATCGCATTGTTTGGGTGGGCGAAGATTATGTTAAGCGTAGTAAGTTGATATAAAATGAAAGAAGGACAGTGCCTGGGCACTGTCCTTCTTTCATTTTACTTATATTTTGTTTATGCTCTCCTATTCTCCAAACATCTCCCAAATCTCATCCTCTACATCTTCACTAATCGCATTCGGCCCACCGAAGATCGTGAAGAAGAATGTATCTTTATCCATAAATAGTTTTTTAACTTCCTTAGGTAGCTCGTCCTTTCTCGTTAGGAGAACAGGCTCGTAGAAGTTTGCGGCAAGAACGGAGCCGGAAAGAGCATCTGCGAAGTTTTCACCCGTTGCGAGGTTAACTGCATACCCCGACGTATCGAGTTGCTTTGCCACCTGAACAGATGTATCATAGCGGTTTTCTCCTGAGATCCGCTTTGGATGTGGGAGCTTGTTGAAGACCGTGTTGCTGACAACGGCCGTTCCGCCAATAACGTATGTGTCATTGTACTTTTTTAATGCTTTTGCTGTTACAGCTGGAATTTCTTTTGTTTTTGTTAATAAAATCGGACTTCCTTGAAAAGCTGCAATGGAGGCGACAGATAACGCATCTGGGAAGTTACCTCCGTAGGTGACAAACGCTGTATCACTGAAATATGGATCGATTTCTTTCGCAATTTTGGCAGCTGTTTCGTAGCGATCTTTTCCTTCAATACGATCGAATGTGATGCCCATTTTTGTGAGGGACTTTTCCACATTTTTTGAAACAGCTGTTTGCCCACCAAGGATCGTGACGTGCTCTGTTCCAAAATAGGTTAGTGCTTCTTTCACAGAAGCAGGTAGCTCTTTCGTTCGGGTGAGAAGGATTGGCGCGCTATATTGATAAGCAAGTGGCGCTCCTGCAAGGGCGTCAGGGAAATTTTGTCCTGTCGCAAGAACAACGTGTCGCGTGTAGCCTTCTTCAAATCCTGTCTTGGCGATTTCAACTGCTGTTTCGTAGCGGTCTTCCCCTGCGATTCTCATCACGATTGGATCATTGGAGTACGTGAAGGCGGAGAAATAGTAGTCTACGTTATTATTTTTATTAGCGGAATCCGTTACTCTGAAATAGTAGGTTCCAGGCTCAAGCTCCTCGATACCTCCATAGTAACCGTATTCGCCTTCTTCGTAATCAGGTGTGATTTTCTCCTGATTCTCATCATATAGATCAACCCAAAGCTCCATTGTTGGCTCTTCTTCATCCGTACCTGCACCGAAAGATAAGGAGACCGGCTCGTCTGCTTCGACTTCGAATTTATAGAAATCTTGATCCTGATCGGTTAATTTACCGGTCATGACGTCATCATTTATGAAGGGATTTGCTTCTTTGTAACTATTATTTGGTTCGACTTCAGAGATGTATTCCCAGTCATCATAACCGTCGTTCATCGTCATTTTCTGCGCTTTTTTCATAAGCGCATCGTGGGTGGAGGCAGAGGCAACAGGCCCACCAATGAGGCTTCCTGCCAGGAGTGCGGTTGATACTAGTCCAAGTACTTTTTTCATTCGGATCTTTTCCCCTATCATTCTCATTTTTTAAGCAAAACGAGCATGTCCCCTGCTCCTTCATCACCCTTCCATTTCTTTACACTAAGAGGATTATATAGGAGAAACGAAGGTTGCGCTATAGGCTGTTTTTGTCGAATAGGAAGTTTTTTCCTCAACTAAATAAAAAGCTCAGACGTGGGTCTGAGCTTTTCGTAGATTTTAATCAAATAAGTGATTAATGTCTTGTTCAACGCCTACGCCAATGGCGCTTTTTCCACCAAGAATCGTGTAGAATTCTGTTTCACTCTCGCGGAAAAATGCTTTAGCTTGATCCGATAAACCGTTTTTCTTCGTTAACACTACCGGCTCAAAACCGTTTGCTGCATAAATCGATCCCGTTAACGCATCGGCAAAGCCTGCTCCTGTTGCTAGTGTTACCGCAAACGCTGGTCCGTAAAGCTCTTCTACGACTTCCACAGACGTATCATAACGATCTTCACCTGCAATTCGCTCTCCGGTGGGAAGCTTTTTCAAAACGTCGTTACTAATCACAGCTGGTCCGCCAATCGCAATCGATTCACTGTAATTTTTAAGTGCCTTCTCCGTTTCAACAGGAAGTGAATTTGTTTGAGTCAAAAGGATCGGACTGCCTTCAAGCGCTGCAATCGCTGCAACGGATAAAGCATCAGGATAATTCCCTCCATACGTTACATAAGCTGTATCAAATGGAGATGGGCTAAGTTCAGCGGCGATTTTAGCTGCCGTGTCATAGCGATTCGCTCCTGCGATACGATCATAATCAATATTCATTTTCTTTAGCTCGGCTTCGACATCCTTCGAAATTGCCTTCGTGCCGCCAAGAATCGTGACGTGATTAACGCCGAAGTAAGTTAGAGCTTCTTTAACTTTAGCTGGAATGGATTTGGTTTGTGTTAATAGGATGGGTGCATCCATCTCGTAAGCAAGCGGTGCTCCTGCAAGGGCGTCAGGAAAATCGAGACCTGTTGCGAAAACAACTTCAGGTGTATCGCCTTTTTCATAGTCTACTTTAGCGATTTTTACAGCCGTTTCGTAGCGGTCAGCTCCTTCAATTCTCATAATCTCCGTGTCGGTTGTAGCAGCTGAAGTAGCAGGAGCAAGCAAGCTTCCTGCGAGGATTGCGGTTGATAATAGTCCAAGTGCCTTTTTCATTCGTTTCTTTTCCCCTATCATTCTCATATATGGTGCCATACGAGCACGTCCCCCTGCTCCTTCATCATCCTTCCGTTCAATAGCACTAAGAGGATTATATATAGATTTTTGTCGCATAGCTATAGCATTGTTTGTCGAATGAAATAGTTTTTTTCTAGACTCAGCTACGTTACTGAGTCTTGCTTATTGATTAACCAACTAAAACATTTAAGTCTTCTCAACGCCTTCTCCAATAGCATCCTTACCGTCAGGAATGCTATTTCCTAAGAGAACTTGAGCAGATGGAGTGGACCATTTATCCTTTTATAGAAGAGGAAAATTGAAGTTTGATTAGGTAGAAGGAACCTACTATACTCCTTATTTTGGTTAAAACTAGACTATCGATGTTATTTTCCAATCTATAAGGAAGGCATTCCGTTCCATATCTTTCCTCAATTACCTGTATTATAATGGAGGTTAATTTATGGAGAGGAGTTTGCTAATGAAATTTGTACATGTCCTTGGTTCCCTCGTCCTTGCATCATGCTTTTATTTATTCGTCTTGGAGGACAATGCATCAGCAATGATGGACACGGGATCAAGAGGATCCGAAGTTCAGCACATGCAGTCAATTTTAGAAAAGCTCGATTACTTCCATACGACGCCAACGGGCTATTATGGATCGGTTACAAAAGAAGCGGTTCGTAATTTCCAGGCGGATTTTGGACTTAGCGCAGATGGCGTAGCGGGTACGAATACGTTGAACATGCTGAGTAATCTTGAGATGATCGCACACGTTGTAAATGGTGAATCTCGTGGTGAGCTCTATGAAGGTAAGGTTGCGGTCGCCGCTGTTATCTTGAATCGCGTTCAATCCTCTTCGTTTCCAGGGAGTACATACGGGGTGATTTATCAACAGAATGCGTTTACCGCTTTGAATGATGGCCAGTACTGGCTCACGCCTGATGCTTCTTCTTACCGAGCTGCGAAGGATGCGTACTTCGGATGGGATCCATCTGGCGGTGCGACGTATTACTACAACCCGAGTGGCGTGTCCGATGAATGGATTTATTCGCGTGATGTGATTAAGACGATTGGGCAGCATGTGTATGCGCGTTAGATGGCAATAGAGAGAGAATGAAAGAGATTTATAGAGGCAAAGCCACAAAGTCCGCTTAGGGCGGACTTTGTGGCTTTTTTGTTTGTGAAGGGGGTCAGGCGCGCGCCTGCCCCCCTTCATTGATCTCTTCTTTGAAAGCAGTCGTAGTACCTCTTACAATGAGTGACGGCTTAAAGAGAACTCTTTCTCTTATAACAACTCGTTTATGTATTTCCTCAATCAACACATCAACAATCTTACGCCCCATTTCCTCAATAGGTTGAGAAATTGTTGTAAGGGCCGGCACGGTTGTCGTTGCTAAAATAGTGTTATCGAAACCAACTATTGATAAATCAGAAGGCACCTTAATTCCCAATTCCCTTGCTCCCTGAATCGCTCCAATAGCAATGAGGTCATTGCATGCGAAGATCGCTGTCGGAGGATGGTCACGCTGAAGCAACTCTTTAACGCACTTTGCACCATTTTCGAGAGAAGCCGTTGTTCTTAGCGTATTCTCTTCTAAACATGGTACTCCAAAAGCTTCAAATGCATCTCGATACCCAAAAATTCTCATTCTACTACTATGCACGTCTTCACCGATAATGGCTATATTACGGTGACCAAGTGATATGAGATGTGAAGCGGCTTCATATCCGCCTTTGTAGTCATCGACGGATACCGTGGTTACATCAAGGGAAGGGTCATCAAAAGATAGCATAGCCAGCGGCACCTTATTTCTCTTTAATTCATCTAATAAACTTTTGTCTCGAAATCCAGAGGCGATAATTAAACCATCTACCTGTTTCCGCTGTAAAAGCTCAATGTATTTCTTTTCTTTCTCTGCTTGATCATCGGTGCTACACATAATGACGCTCATTCCTCGATCATGAGCGCGATCCTCTATCGTTCTTGCCATTTCTGAAAAGAATGGATTTGAAATGTCCGGCACCAAGAGCCCTAGAGTTTCGGTTCGTTTTCCTGTTAAAGCAGAGGCTACTACGCTTGGATGATAGTTTAGCTCCTTCATCGTCTCAAGTACTTTTACACGCGTCGCTTCACTAATTTTACCGGTATGGTTAATAACCTTAGAAACCGTTGCAATTGAGACACCTGCTGCTTTCGCTACATCATAGATTGTGGCTTTCATCAGTTCCCCTCCTTTCTTTCCAAACTTCACTGTTCTTCTATTTTTCATCATACCATTTATGTAGTGTGTTTGGCTTCTTGGAAAAGCTATGCGAAAAGCAGGCTGAACGCTCAGCCTGCTTAAACGATACCTGTATGCGCCTTATTTTTAACAAGTTCACGCTTCTCAAAGGATTCCTTACAAGCATAGCCAAGCCTTGTGGATTCTACGCCATCTTGAACTGTCACACTTGGCTTTCGACCTTCGAGAATACAAGATATAAATTCTTCTACCTCACTACGATATGCCTGCTCGAAACGTTCAAGAAAACCATCAACGCACTCTTGTACCGCTCCCAACTCGTTAAAGAGAACCACTTGATTACGTTCAGGGACGGTTCCTATTCGAAGGCTTCCCTTCGTCCCAATAATTTCGGTTTCGATATGATAACCATGAGCACAATTCCGCCCAGCTAGAAAAACACCAATTGCGTTGTTCTCAAATCGAACCATGGCAGCACCTGTTTCAGCATCTTGAAGGGCATCGAATTCTTTTCGCTCATAGCCTCCGCCAATCGCCCAAACTTCTTTCCCTTCTGTTCCAAGATACCACCGTGCGAGGTCAAGGTCATGAATCGCCATATCTAGAAATAGTCCTCCGCTATAGTTAGCTTCAGCAAATTGAAGGAAACTTTCTATTTTAGCAGCTGGATCAAGACCGTAGCAGCGAATAAAAATCGGATCTCCAATCTCACCGCGATCGATCTTTTCTTTAGCAGCCAAATACGATTTATCATAGCGACGCATAAATCCAAGCATAAACACTTGATTTGGGTGTGCTTTTACAGCTTTTTCAACGTCAATTGCTTCTTCTAAGTATAATCCCAATGGTTTCTCACTGAATACGTGAAAGCCGGCCTCAAGTGCTAACTGGATCTGGTTGCAATGAAACCCAGATGGAGACGCAATAAAGATCGCATCCAGCTCTTTGTTCTTGAGCATTTCTTCATAGGTGGTGTAGCCATATGGAATCTTCCATTTAGATTGAACTTCCCACACTTCTTCTTCAACCACACTGCAGATGGCGGTTAACTCACAATGAGGAATGCGAAAAGCTAAATTTTCTGCGTGTTGTCTGCCAAGTCGTCCGAGCCCTACGATGCCAACTTTTACTTTTTCCATATGATCCCCCTTACACTCCTGCAGTTTCTTTCAAATACTGGCGCGCCATAAGAGCGTATTCAAATGGATTGGCAATTGCAGGATCTTGCTCTGCCTCGACGAGAAGCCAGCCTGTATAATCTGATTCGCCAATGCTTTTCAGAACCGGTTCAAAATCAATATCACCGTTACCTGGAACGGTAAATACTCCTTCTTTCACTGCCTGGAGAAAGCTGAGCTTTTCTTCTTTCACGCGATTGGCGATCGGATTGCGCACATCTTTCAGATGAACATGATGAACGCGATGCTGAAATTTCTTCAACACGTCAAGCGGGTTTTCATCTGAAAAATACAAATGACCTGTATCATAAAGAAGATGAACTTTCTCAGGATCAGTCATCTCCATCAGTCTATTGATTTCATCCGCTGTCTGAATACCTGTTCCCATGTGATGATGAAAAACAAGCTTCATCCCCTTCTCATGTGCCAGTTCCCCGAGCCGATCAAGACCTGAAGCAAGTCGTTCCCATTCTTGATCTGAAAAAGACGGCTTATACTCAAAGAGCGGAATGTCCTGACCCTGAATGCTTTTTCCTTGTTCTGATACGACGATTACCTTTGCTCCCATTTCATGAAGAAAATCGCGATGCTCAAGGAAGGATTTTTCCGTTATTTCATATGGTTTTGTTGTGAGGTAAGCACTGAACCACGCGCTTACAATTTCGATATTTCGTATGGATAAAGCTCGCTTTAATACATGCGGATCTCTAGGATATTTATTGCCAATCTCCGTTCCAGAAAAACCCGCTAACGCCATTTCACTGACGCATTGTTCAAATGTAATTTCTTTCCCAAGCTCCGGCATATCATCATTTGTCCATCCAATTGGCGCAATGCCTAGCTTTACACTGTTTTCACGAAACATGATTTCCCCCTTAATAGCGACGTGCGATTTCTAACTGTTTTTCCTTTTCTTTATAAGCTTGTTGGATCGCTTCCTTCTTCGACGTTTCAGCTACGCCAACGTGCCACCATGATCCATAGCCATCCGTCATCGTCTTAGGCAAAACTTTAATGTCAATAAGCGTTGATACGTTCTGTTCCTTCGCATCTTCTATCGCATTTTGAAGTTCATCCATTGTTCGAACAGAATAGGTTTTCACCCCATATCCGCTCGCACTTTTCGCAAAATCAATTGGCATTAACTCACCAGTTAACTGCTGATTGTCCCGCTTTCGAAACTCAGTCCCAAAGCTCCCCATGCCGTTACCCATCTGCAAGTTATTAATACAGCCAAACCCGGCGTTATCAAAAAGAATGACGTTAATTTTAAGCCCTTCTTGTATGCTAGTAACTAGCTCGGAGTGGAGCATCATGTAGCTTCCGTCTCCAACCATGGCATACACTTCCTGATCTGGAGCTGCCATTTTTGCTCCAAGTGCTCCTGCAATCTCATATCCCATACAAGAATAACCATATTCCATATGGTACGTGTTCGGGGTATGAGTCACCCACATGCGCTGGAGATCTCCTGGCAAACTACCTGCTGCACCTACAACAATCGCATTTTCAGCAATAGAACGGTTAACCTCTCCTAGAACTGCTGTCTGTGTAAGTGAAGACTTAAGAACTTGTTGATACTCGGATAAATCAAGTTGACTCTCAATTTCAGGTTGATAGTTTTCGTCTTCATAGTTCGTCTTATATAATCGCTCAAGTTCATCTTGCCACTCTGCTTTCGCTTGCTCAATCTGATTTCCATAAGTAGTGAAATAAGTGCCAAGATGATCATCTAATGCTTTAAGGGCCGTTTTGGCATCCGCCACTAAAGTTGTCGCATCGAATTTATTTGCATGATAATCTGATAGATTAATATTTAAAAAGGAAACATCGGTATGTTGGAAAAGCTGTTTGGATGACGTTGTAAAATCAGAAAAACGTGTACCTACTCCTATGACAAGATCTGCTTCTCTCGCCAAATCATTTGCTGCTTTGTTCCCTGTTACACCTACTCCACCAAGATTGTAAGAATGGGTGCTTTCTACAGCGCTTTTCCCTGCCTGTGTTTCAGCAAAAGGAATGTGATACTTTTCTGCAAATGCTTTTAATGTATCGCCTGCTTCAGAATAGCGGACACCACCACCACAAATAATAAGGGGCTTCTTTTTTGAACGAATCAATTGAACAGCTTCATTTAGTTCTGTTTCACTTGGCTGTTTTCTATTTAAACGATGTACCCTTTTCTTAAAGAAGCTCTCCGGATAATCATATGCTTCCCCCTGAACATCTTGAGGAAGAGCAATCGTAACAGCACCTGTGTCTGCAGGGTTTGTTAAGACACGCATGGCGTTTAACATCGCAGTCATCAGCTGTTCTGGCCTCGTAATTCTATCCCAATATTTGCTCACAGGACGATAGGCATCATTCGTCGTGATGCTTGCATCATGTGTTTGTTCAACCTGCTGTAATACCGGATCTGGCTGACGCGAAGCAAAAGTGTCTCCTGGTAGAAGAAGCAAAGGAACATTATTAGCAGTAGCAGTAGCGGCAGCTGTGATCATATTCGCTGCACCTGGACCCACTGATGAGGTACATGCGATCAGTTGCTTTTGACGTTTCTGTTTCCCAAATGCTGTCGCTGCATGCGCCATTCCCTGTTCGTTACGCCCTTGATAAACTTCTAGATCCCCAGAATCTTCTTCTAGAGCCTGACCAAGTCCAAGAACATTGCCGTGTCCAAAGATGGTAAAAATCCCTTTGAAGAGCTTCTGCTCCTCTCCGTCTCGATCCATATACTGTTGATTTAAAAATTTTATGAGTGCTTGAGCCATTGTCATTCTCAAATGATCACCTCCATGAAAATAAAGAAAAAATTAACTTAATAATGGATAACCCTTCATCAAGGAATAAAGCCGGACGGTTTGCACCTATCCGGCTATTCTTTTTATACCCAGCGTGTTGTAACTACTTTTTTGCGCGTGTAGAATTCCACTCCGTCAGAACCGTTAGCATGAAGATCACCATAGAACGAATCTTTCCACCCAGAGAATGGGAAGAAGGCCATCGGGGCCGGCACGCCAATGTTAATTCCAAGCATACCTGCATCAATCGTTTCACGGAATGTACGTACTTTACCGCCGTGGTTTGTGAACAGGCAAGCTCCGTTAGCGAAGCGGGATTGATTTGTTAGCTCTACCGCTTCTTCTAGATTTTTCACACGAGAAATCGAAAGAACCGGAGCAAATATTTCATCCTGCCAAATTTTCATTTCGCTCGTCACATTATCAAAAATGGTCGGTCCAACAAAATAACCTTCTCGCTGAATATCCTGATCCTTACGACCATCGCGAATCAGTTTCGCTCCTTCATTTTCACCTGTTTCAATGTATTGAAGCGTCCGTTCTTTGTGCTGATCACGAATGACTGGTCCAAGGAAAACATCGTCCTCCAGGCCATTCCCAATTTTTATTTCGTTCGACTTCTGAACGAGCGTTTCGATAAACTGATCAGCTACACTTTCTTCTACAGCCACAACCGAGCAAGCCATGCAACGCTCACCAGCCGAACCGAAAGCGGCATTTAACACCTGCGTTGCTGCATTTTCTAAATTAGCATCTTCAAGAATAATCGAATGGTTTTTAGCACCTGCTAGCGCTTGAACACGCTTAAGGTTTTCTGTTCCTTTTTTGTACACGTATTCTGCCACTGGTTGAGAACCGACGAACGAAATCGCTTTTACTTGTTTATGTTCAAGAAGACCGTTCACCACATCATGAGCGCCATGCACAATATTAAATACGCCTTTCGGAAGCCCTGCTTCTTCAAGAAGCTCCGCCAGACGATTAGCAAGGAGAGGCGTGCGTTCTGATGGCTTCATAATGAAGGTATTTCCAGTTGCGATAGCCATCGGAAACATCCAGCATGGGACCATCATTGGGAAATTAAATGGTGTAATGCCACCAACAACCCCAATTGGATAACGGTAAACACCTGACTCTAACCCTGTTGCAATTGACGGAAGCTGTGAGCCCATTGTTAATGTCGGAGCACCTGCAGCAAATTCCACACACTCAATGCCACGTTGCACTTCTCCCTTTGCTTCTTTCACATTTTTTCCGTTTTCAATTGTAATTAACTCAGCAAGCTGATCCCAGTTATCGACGAGGAGCTGCTGGTACTTAAATAGAATTCGTGCACGACGAGGTACCGGGACTTCACTCCATGTTTTGAATGCTTCCTTCGCAGTCGCTACTGCATGATCAAGGTCTTCCTTTGTGGAAATCGGAACTTCAGCAATGACTTCTCCTGTTGCCGGATTATATACCGGCTGATATTCCTTCGTTTTCGAATCAATCCATTCTCCACCTACATAGTTTTGAATTGTTTTTACCGCTGTTTTTGTCATATTATTTCCTCCTAAATTTAGACTGGTTGAAATTCTGATGTGCGAATTTTTTCATCAACTTCTTCACTCGTTGGCATTGCTTCCGAACAGCTGTGTTTTGAGATAACAATGCTTGCTGAAGCGCTTCCATATTTCATCGCTTCAGATAAATCCCAGTGATTAAGTAATCCATATATAAATGCAGAAGCATAAGAATCACCAGCACCGAATGTTTTCAGAACTTTTGTTTTAAAAATCCCGCCACGATGTGCACTACCGTCTTTGGAATAAGCGATCGAACCTTCCCCACCATGCTTAATTACGACGACTTCCGCATGATGATCGAACCATTTTTGAGCGGTACGTTGATCATTTTTATCCTCTTTCTCAAATTGTTCCATCATATTAAACTCTTCTCTTGTTCCGATAATCACATCACACTTTTCAGCAGCAAGATTATAATAGATGGCTGTCTCTTTGGCTGAATTCCAGCTGTAAGGACGATAATCAATATCAAAGATCACGATGACGTCATGTTTGCGTGCGTATTCAAGAGCAAGAAAAACAGCTTCTCTTGAAGGACTTTGGGAAAGGGCAGTTCCTGAAATCAGAAGTGATTTGGACTCCCTAATGTAGTCTTCTGAAATATCTGTTGTTTCAAGTTTTAAATCGGCTACATTATCACGGTACATGAGGATGCTACATTCCTCGGGACTTTTAATTTCAGTAAAGGCAAGACCCGTTACTGCTCCTGTCTGGTCCTTCACGACACTTGACGTATCTATTTTGTTCCTTTCAAGATAATCAACGATATAGTTTCCCATTTGATCACTTGAGACTTTCCCAATAAATCCGCTGTTCAAGCCAAGTCGCGCTGCTCCAATAGCAATATTTGCTGGTGAACCTCCGACGTATTTCGTAAAAGAATAAGTTTCTTCCATCGGTCGATTGATTTCATTTGCGTTCAAATCAATGCACAGTCTTCCAAGTCCGATTAAATCAATAGGGCGATCTTTTTTGAAATCAAGGTGATACATTCGTTTTCCTCCATCCCAGTTAGGTTAAGCGCTTACCTTAAAGGCATTACTTCATTACATTTTCAAATAGCCATTCATGATCCGGGTCGTTATGGAATTTCCAGGTTCTTTTGGGGCCAGCCATTACATTTAAATAATAGGATTCATATCCTGGAATTGATGAGACGGGATGATACCCTTCCGGAACTAGAACGACATTTCCATTCTCAACGCTCAGTGTTTCATTTAAACTCCGATTGTCGTTATAAACTCGTTGGAACACGAAACCTTGAGGTGGATTAAGTTCATGGTAGTATGTCTCCTCAAGATAGGATTCATATGGTAAATGATCGCGATCATGCTTATGAGGTGGGTAGCTTGAAGTGTTTCCATCAGGTGTATATACTTCTACCACAAGTAGACTGTCCGCCTCTTTTTGCTCTGGTAAGATATTGTGAATTTTACGAGACATCTTTCCATGTCCTCGATCTTCTACGCCAACATCGTCTGGAGCAATTAGTCTTGCTTGATAAGATCCTCTACCGGGGGCAGAACAAACGGCAAGTTTCATATCACTTAAAGCAGTTACTTCATAATGATCATCGTTTGGTATATAAACGGAATATGGTGGAATTTTTTCGAATACACTCATACGCTTTCCGATGTTCACGAATTTTTCTTTATTCGTTTGGACATCTGCTTTTCCGCTTAGCAAAACTAGACAAACTTCTTGATTGTTTGTGTTCTGCTTTAGCGTACTCCCCTTTTCTAACGAGTAGACTTCAAAGCCCACATACTCCCACCCCGCTGATTCAGGAGTTACTCTAAGTATGTTGCCTTCTTCAGTTGCCTGGTTAGGTTTGATAAGCAATTGAGACATGATCAACTTCCTCCTTCACAATAATTAAGGTAAGCGCTTACCTTGTCTATATTCGAGTCTACAACATGATGTTTAAAAATTCAATCTATTTTTACTGGAATTAGCTCAGAAAGTGTAACCGTTCGACCCTCTTGCCACGATAAGCGGGCAGCGAGCGCAAGATTTTCAGCCTGTAACCCGTCATATCCACTGCACGTTAAAGGCTTTTGTTCCAATATAGATAAAGCAAAATCCCTCACTTCTTCTACATAAGCTTCTTTATAGCGATCAAGGAAAAAGTATTTAGGATGATCACTTGTCACCGATTCTCTCGTGCTAATTTTCACGGTCGTATTTTGTTCATTCTCAGCAGAAACAACGCCTTTATCTCCAAAAACTTCGATTCGTTGATCATATCCATAAGCCGCCTGACGACTATTGTCTATTACTCCAAGACTACCGTCTTCAAAAGTTAGCGTGATGATGGCTGTATCGACATCGTCGTTTCGTTTGAATTTCTCATCAATTAGATTGGCTGCTTTCACTGTGACATCTACAACTTCTTTTCCAGATAAATAACGAATCATATCAAAATCATGAATGGTCATATCCATGAACATACCGCCGGATCGCTGGATATAAGCTTCTGGTGGTGCTTCAGGATCTCGAGAAGTTACTTTGATCACGTGCGGTTCACCAATTGTACCGGAACGAACTGTTTCAAATACTTTCCTAAAATGCTTATCATAGCGACGATTGAAGCCAACTTGAAAATTGATCCCAGCGTCTTTAACAACTTGAAGAGCTTCACGCGTTTCTTCAATTTGAAAACTGACTGGCTTTTCGCAAAAGACGTGCTTTCCTGCTTGTGCAGCTCGTTTAATAAAATCAACATGCGTATCTGTTGATGAGCAAATAAAAATAGCGTCGATTTCAGGGTCTAAAAAGAGGTCATTAGGGTTAGTTGTAATGATTGCTTCCTTATCATATACCGTCCCCTCAAGGTGTGAGATATGAATATCTGAAATACTTCTCAACTGATAGTAAGGTGATTGAATTAAGTTATCAGCATGTAATTGACCGATGCGGCCACCTCCGATAATACCTGCAGTTACTTTTGACATGTAAAATCCCCTTTCTTTATAGTGATGATTGTTTTAGAGCCTGGTTAAACTTCGATCGCTCTGCTTCCTGTTTCCTTTGTTTCAATGTCGTACTTCGCCAGAACCAGATCACTCCACTTATTAAAACTAACGTTCCAAGCATGAAAACAAGTGACATTGGTGAATATTCGGTACTAGCTTCTGCCACTCCTATTGGAGAGAAGAAAGCATAAACACCGATCATCAGTACTAGGATAAAAATCGAGAAAATCCTGGCGTGCTTCCATGGTGTGAGATCGACTTTTTTAGAATCATATAATTCGTAAGCTGTCGTTCTCGGTCGAAGCTTACCAACTAGCACCATAACAAAAATGTTGAGTGGGAACAGAACGGAAAGAACGTACAGAAAATTCACGTGGCCAAGCAACACCTTTGATAGAGCATAAACGACTATATGAACTAGAATCGTTATTTTTGGTGCACTTGACGGTACATGTTTACTAAAGAAGCCTACAAGTACCATGGCGATAATCGGTATATTGTAAAAACCAAACATTTCCTGAAGATAATAGTACAAACCCGAAGGAGCAAAGATAATGAACGGCGCCACAATTACGGCAACCGCTGCAAGTCCACCGGCAAAAATCCTTCCCACTTTAACAAGCTCTCGTTCCTTTGCATTGGGTTTGAAAATTGGACGATAAATGTCCAAAGTAAAAAGAGTAATAGAGCTATTTAATGCTCCATTAAAAGAACTTAAAATTGCTCCGAATAGAACGGCAGCTAAAAACCCAGATAGCGCCAGGGGAAGAACATCTGTCACTAATGACGGATACGCCATATCAGCGTTCTTAAGTCCACCTTCTCCGTAAAGTAAGAAAGCAATGATCCCAGGTAAAACTAAAAAGAAGGCACCAAATATTTTAAAGAAGCCTGCGTACAAAACTCCCTTTTGTCCTTCTGCGAGATTCTTTGCTCCTAACGTCCGTTGAATAATTGCCTGGTTGGTACACCAATAGAAAAGGTTATTAAAAAGAAGACCCGTTAAAAGCACCGTCCACGGAACAGACGATTCATGATTTCCAATCGCATTTAGCTTGGCAGGATTGGCATGAAGTAGTTTATCTACTCCATCAACAAGATTGCCGCCTCCAAGAGCAACTAATGCAAGAAAGGGAATCAGAAATCCTCCTATAATTAGCCCAACACCATTGATCGTATCGCTAATGGCACAAGCTCGTAACCCACCAAAGATGACATAGCAGCAGCCAATAATTCCGATCGCAAAAGCAACGATCATGACGGTTGTAAACTGGCTCGTCCCGCTAATGGTTGACAGCGAGAAAATACTATCTAATACAAGTGCACCAGAATAGAGGACGGTAGGTAAATAAGCAACCGCATATCCAAGAAGAAATAGAATCGAAACAATTTGTCGCGTTCGAAGATCATACCGCTGTTCCAGAAAGTCAGGGATCGTGGATATTCCTGCTTTTAAATACCTTGGAAGGAAGATAAAAGCCATGAATATAAGCGCTATAGGCGAGGTTACTTCCCACGCCATTACGACCATTGATTCACCAAACCCCTGTCCATTCAGTCCTACCATTTGCTCTGTTGAGAGGTTCGTTAAAATAAGTGATCCTGCAATAACAATACCCGTTAAACTTCGACCAGCCAGAAAATAACCATCGGAACTTGTTAAGTCTGTTTCTCTCGTCTTATACCAAGAAAGCCAGGCGACAAAACCCGTATAAACAAGAAAACTACTAACAATCACCCACATCATAGGCGTAGACCTCCGTTCCAAGTAATTTTGTTGATTTGCGTAATAGAGCAAATAAATTAAACCAATCTACTTATAACATGTTTATAAGCTTCACAAGGAAAGCGCTTACCTTATTAACGAAATTAATGTACCATGATTGTTCGCCTTATAATTAATGCACTTTTCCCCTGGAAAACAAAACTCAGTGAAAACGGCGACATCATCATGACTTATCACTTATTTTCAAATCCACAAATCAAGTCTCCTTCCTAAAAAAGTAAAAGAAAGCGCTTACCTTAGTTATTATAAAACACATTTTTTCTACACGCAATGTTTTTTGTGATTTTTCAGAAAATAAAGACCTTAGTTGCATATTTCTTCTTAACCTTTTCTGAATCCAAATCGGGTTAGCTTAAATTTTAAAGAAACATGGAGTATAGCTCATTTGAATGTCCGTGTGGAGTGGACTTTGTTTCTTTTTTGTATGTGAAGGGGGTCAGGCGCGCGCCTGACCCCCTTCACCGCACATCGCTCCACTTCTCCCTCCTTTCACACATTCTTTGTTAATTTCTTCACAATTTCTTAACACACAAAAGAAGCAAAACGCGTTATGCTAGAGTCAGCATGATAGTAAAGGAAGGAGGTTGTGTTCATGGGAGTTCAACTCCGTAAAGGCATGATTGATCGTCGAACCTACCTAATTCGTAAGTTACTAAATTCACCACACAATCGAGAAGACCTTACTCAACTTCATAGCCTCACATTAACAGAGCTTGAGAAGAAGTATGAGAGAGAAAATCGTATGAAAACATTTTAAAGAGTAGTTCAATAGATAGAAAACCGCGCATTGTCTGCCTCAGGCGGACAATGCGCGGTTTTTGTTTGTATGTGGGGTTAGGCACGTGCCTGACCCCTCACAAAACTATTGCTCAAACTCTACTTTCAACATCTCTACACTCGAGTTAGGATGGGGGTTAAATTTCTTTATATTATCTTTCCCTGCTACTACTGGAGTTGAGTGAACAAGTGGAATCCACGGTGCGTCTTCATGGATAACTTCGAGAGCTTTTTTGTAAAGCTCATTTCTTTCTTCCTGTTCGACTGTAGACTGAGCTTCTACGAGAAGATTATGCAATTCTTCGCTTTCATAGCGAGAAGAGTTACTGCTTCCTACCATTTCTTTATCAAGGAGAGTATACAACACATTATCTGCATCACCATTTTGAGCAGTCCACCCAAGGAGGAAGGAATCTGCTTCTCCTCCTATGACTTTCTCGACATAAGCTGCCCATTCATAGGTTTTAATCGTCGTTTCTACTCCTATTTCTTTGAAGTTAGATTGGATGGCTTCTGCTACTTTTTGCCCATCAGGCATGTACGGGCGTGATACTGGCATTGCCCATAGTTCCATCTCAAACCCATCAGCATATCCCGCTTCTTCAAGTAGGGTCCTGGATTTATCGAGGTCATAATCATATTGTGTAATGTCCTCATTATATCCCTGGATAGATGAAGGAATCGGGTTTTTAGCTGGCTCAGCTTGTCCTTGATAAAAGGCTTTGATGATAGCTTCTTTATCAACAGCATGATTTAATGCCTGTCTCACTTTTTTACTTTTCAGAGGGCCCCGGGTGACATTCAATCCCAAATATCCAATATTCATTGATGGTCTAGTAAATGTTGTGAGATCCGAATTGTCTTCAATTTGCGGAACATCACTTGGCATAACTCCATCCATCATATCAATTTCCCCCGTTTTTAATGCATTCAATCGAGCGGCATTGTCTGGAATCGATTTAAAAATCACCTGTTCCAATTTGGGATAATCGTCTATCCAATAATCATTGTTTTTCTCTAAAACTATTTTGTCATTTCGTTTCCACTCTTTAAAGACGAAAGGACCCGTTCCGACTGGTTGCTTTCCATAGTCACTTCCACTTGCTTTTAGTGCTTTTGGACTAGCGATAGAGAAAGGCGTCATCGATAAGTTTTTCAAAAATGGAGCTTGTGGTCTTTTTAAATCGATCTCAACTGTGTATTCATCAATTGCTTTCACATCCTTGATGATATGATCTTCATCTCCTTTAAACCCTCCGAACATCGAACGATAGAAAGCAAAGGGTTCCGCCTGATCCTCTTTGGGACTCATCCACCTTTCAAAATTGTAAACAACAGCATCTGCATTAAATGCTGTTCCATCATGGAAAACTACATCTTCTTCCAAAGTGAACGTATACTGCCGACCATCTTCAGAAACTTCCCAATCAGATGCAAGAGCCGGGTGAACTTCTGTATCCATATCCCCAAATTGAACAATAGTATCATAGATATTTTCTGCAACTTTGAACGATTCGCCATCTGTTACAACAGCTGGATCCAGGGATACAGAATCTCCACCTCTTCCGAAAATCATTGTAGTTTGCTTATTACTTTCGGAACCGCTATTAGCATTAGACGAACACCCGACAAGACTTATACCAAGAACGAGAGTTAAGGTCAGAATCATGAGTCGCTTCAAACAGACACCTCCATAGAATTTAATTATTAATTGATTGATCCGTTTTTACAGAAAGGAGCGGAACTGCTTCAGGGTGAACAAGTGATAGGAACATTTTCCCTATATTCAGAATGGCTCGCTCATCTACATCAAAGTTGGGATGGTGATGAGGATAGACCGCGTTAATTTCAGGATTTCTTCCTCCAACAAAAAAGAAAGTTCCCGGGACCTCATTAAGATAGAAAGAGAAATCTTCCGCTCCCATTATTGGTTCTTTGTCGAACACATTCTTGGCACCGAAAAGCGATCTTGCTAATGACGAGGCTTTTTCTGTTTGGTCTTTATGATTCTTGAGAGCCATATGTCCCCGATTATAATGCACTTCTGCTTCTGCACCATAAGCTTTACAAGTCATATTACTTAATTGCGAAATCATGCTTTCAGCTCTATCTCGAACTTCATTATCGAAAGTGCGGACTGTTCCTTTTATAATTGCCTGATCAGCGATAACATTATGAGCATCACCGCTATGTATAGACCCTACCGTCACAACAACTGATTTCAATGGATCTGTGATTCTGCTCGCAATTTGTTGCAAACTAAGGATGACATGACTTGCAATGACAATTGGGTCTACCGTTTGATGAGGCATGGCACCATGCCCACCCTTCCCAGATATTGTGATATCAAATGTATCGGCAGCTGCCATCGTGTATCCATCATGAAAAAGTAAATGACCGATCGGATCATCAGCCCAAACGTGAGCTCCATATATTTCATCTACTCCATCCAAACACCCATCACGAATCATGGCTTCTGCTCCTCCAGGAGCCACTTCTTCGGCAAACTGATGGATAAGAACCACGTCACCTTCTATATCATCCTTTACCTGACTTAACACATTAGCAACACCAAGAAGCGCTGCGGTATGTAGGTCATGACCACACGCATGCATCACTCCAGGAATTTTTGATTTGTAAGGCACTTTCTTTTGATCTTGTATTGGTAAAGCGTCAAAATCAGCTCGTAATGCTATCGTCTTTCCAGGTTTCCCCCCGCGAATCGTCCCAACGACACCGTTCCCCCCAACTCCAGTTCTCACCTCTACGTCGAGGTTTTCTAAATAATTAACAATTTTTTTCGGCGTTTCTATTTCTTGTAGAGAAACCTCAGGATACATGTGAAAATCTCTTCTTAACTCAACGAGCTTCGGGTAAAGCAACTCTAGGTTCTTAAATAAATTTGCCATCGATATACTCCCTTCTAACATTTAAGATATTGTACATATTACCTTAATATTAAATTAATTCCAAATTTTCAAATTTATATAAAAATAAGCTATCTGAAGTCCACGTTTAATGGACTTCAGATAGCTTTTGTATTTTAAAGGGGTCAGGCACGTGCCTGACCCCTTCTTATTTCTACTACATGAAACAAGTTACCCGCTCGATCACGTAGTAGCTCCTCTACTTCTTCTCCATAAGTAACTATAAAACAAGTAGAAGGTCCTGATGATTTATGAACATCTAGCTCTACCTGTATCTTTTCAGCCGTCACTTCATCTTCAGCCAGAAGCTCATTTAACTCATACAATATCCCTTTCGATCCAACAGGCAATACAGCTCGAACGCCTTCCTGTTCACTCACCCACTGAAACAGATCAAGTGGTGCTATCGCATTCGGCTCGTTCATCACTTCATCGCCAACGAGCGGTTTACCGACTACGGCGAATCGGATACCATCACTTAGCGATACTTCCTGAAGTTCGTTACGTTGCTTCCTTCCAATTACCACAACGCCAAGCGCTGATTGAAGGAGAGGCATATTTGTTTCGGAGCTTCCTGTGATCGTAAGCTCGTTCATGCCTAATTCTCTTTTTCCTCGCTCGATGCCGCCCACAAGCTCCTCCCACTTTGCGCCGCCGCAGAAGTTATGTAAAACGACGGAAAGTGGCGTTGCTCCATGTGCGATATTTTCCATTACCGCAACGCGAAAAGCGAAGTAAGAAAGCACATCATATGGCACGTTCACGATATCATGCTCTTTCTCTCCAATGCCTCCGCTGTTATCGCTTGTGATCACGAGGTATCCGTTATCAAGCGGAATCATCGTACCATCTCTCATAAGCTCGCAAGTCCTTTTTTCTCAAAAATCGTTGCTAACCGCGGGATGAGAGCCATCGCAAGTACGAGATTGATCGCTGACGCAACAACTAGCCCTGGCATAATCGCCATGTAAAAGCCCGTGCCGAGCATAAAAAGAAACGGTAGTGGAGCAATAACTCCGTTTCCTACTAAAAAGAGTCCAACAGCTATTTTTCGTTTACTTTTCTCATAAAGCGCACCGAAAAGCCAAACGAGCGCTGCCATTTCTGCCGCGATTAGTAGATGCATGGGACCGAGCGGAAATCCGACAATAAGCGCAGATAGTATATGACCGAATCCTGCGATCAGCGCACCGCTCCTGCTTCCGAGAAGAACGGCGGCTACGAGCGCCGGAAACGCATCGAGCGCAACGCTTCCGATGACGGATGGGATTTTAATAAGCGCGCCAACAACGGATAGTGCAACGAACATGGCGAGAAGGCTTGCGCGTTTCCCCGACATGCCTACTCTCCTTTACGCTTGCCGCCGCGGAACACTTTTGCGCTTCTTGCGTACTCCACGTCTTTTACGTTCAAACGGAAATTGATCACGCGAGCAAGGGCGAAAAAGTAATCTGATAGGCGGTTTAAGTATTTCATTGGGACGGGTGGAATGTTTTCTTCTACTTTATTTAACGTAACAACGTGGCGCTCGGCGCGACGTGTGATTGTGCGAGCGATATGAATCGTTGCGGACGGCTTGCTTCCACCCGGTAAGATGAATTTCTCAAGCGCCGGCGCTTCTTCAATAAATTCATCGATGCGTCCTTCAAGGTACGTAATCGACTCTTCCATTAGCTTCATTTCTCGTTTTGGTGAGACGTTCGCAAGGTCGCCGCCACAGTCAAAAAGCTCGTGCTGAATTTTCTCCAAATCTTCTAGAAGATCCGTAAATTGATCTGAGCCAAGCTCGCTTAATTCAACGATCGCCTGTCCAACAAAGCCATTCGCTTCATCTACCGTACCGTAAGCTTCTACTCGTACATCGTCTTTATCGACTCTTCCCCCGATAATGCTCGTTTTTCCCTCGTCACCTGTTCGTGTATAAATTCTCATCCCTATTCCCCCTCGATTATTTTAGCTGCTGATTGAGTCCGTACCAGATCACATCAACACGGTCCGCTATGGCCGCTAAATCCTGGTACGCCCATCCTGTTAAATCACGCCATTCACGCTCTTCTTTTTCCATTGGTACAATTCCTTTAGTAATATCCGCGCCTATGATCACGACCGTCCGCTCATGTTGCTCACTTTCCCACGAGCGCCAGATGCCTAGTAGCGACTGCCAGATTGCCCGGCATTCTTCATGTCCCGAGTCAGCCGTAAGTCCTTTAATCCACTGTTCTACACCTTCAAGAACAACGACATCTCCGTAAAAGCGGCTTACATTAAGCGGGATTTTCATTTGGTCATAAGCGGATCTCCAGCAGTGATCCTCCGTTAATCCGTAGAACGTTTTCACCCATTTCGATTTGCCGTTATAGGCACCTCCTGTAACGAAGTGCATCGCATATCCCTCCTTAAATCATCTCGTTTCCATTCAAGCTCGATTCCTGAACCGTGGGGAACTTTCCATTCCCAAAACGAACGCTTATCTGGGGCATACTTGGTAAGCAAATAGCGAATAACGCCTCCGTGTGTAATCACGATGCCTCTTTGATTTGGTGATTCAATAACTTGTTCGATTACCGATTTAAACCCTTCCTCAATTCGCTGACCAAATTGAGCGAAGCTCTCACCTCCAGGTGGAGACATGACGAATGGATCATCAATCCAGCTTCTGTATTGGATATCATGTTCAAGGTCGGCATACGTTTTTCCTTCCCATTCCCCAAACAGGATTTCCCGCAACAGAGGCACGGGAATTCTTTTCCGATTCGGAAAGAGGCGTTTCGCTGTTTGCATGCATCGCTGCAAGTCGCTCATGAAAATAAGATCGTACTGATCAGCGTCGACTGTAGCAAGTTCTGCGGCTTCATTAAGCGGTGTATCTGTCCAGCCAATATAAGCACCGCGCTTGTTATCATCCGTTATCCCATGACGAAATAATGTAATAGCCACACGCTCATCCATAAGATCACCTCCATTCCTTCAACGCTCGCGCCGAGCACATCTCCGGTTACGCCGTTAAACCACCTAAGTATCTTTCTTCTCATCGCGGTCGCAAAAAGAACTGTCATTGCACTTAACAACAGCATGCCTAGAAAAACCTCCGGTGAGAGTAGCACCATCATTCCAATGAGCGTGAGCCAATAAATCGGATAAATCCATAAGCTTGATCGCTGAATCGATTTCTGAAAAAAGTAAGCAAGCCCCTCTTGTTTCGAAGGCTTAATGCTTAGCAAGAAGTACCCCATCACACTTTTGCTTAAAAAGGGTATGGACGCAATGAGGAGATACGAGCTGAACGTCGCCATTTGAATGATTTCATAAAGAAAAAGAAACCTTGCCGAGAGAAGCACAATCACCGAAAGCACGCCGAAAGCCCCTGTCCGTGGATCCTTCATAATCTCAAGACGTTTCCCTAAATCGCGATACGAGAAAAACGCATCGCTCGCATCCATCCAGCCGTCAAGATGAAGACCGCCCGTTAGCGCCATCAGAAACACCCATGTAATGAACGCAATCGCTAGCGACGAAAAAGGCGTCCATTCGATGAGCCCGTAAAGAAGCGCTGCCGATAGCATACCTTGAAGCAGCCCAAGAATCGGAAACGTTTGAATCGAGCGCGTTAACGGCTCCCGCTCCATTGGAAGTTCGCGTCGCACCGGGATAACGGTAAAAAATTGCACATTAATAAGAAATCCCTGCCACCAACTCATTGTCGCTCACGCTGAAACATGATGCTTTTCATAAGCTCCCAGTTCAAGTGTGGCTTCAGCTGGTTGGCGAGATGATCGTACGTTTTCTCTTTCATACTCGCACGGTTGATCAGCTCTTG
This sequence comes from Anaerobacillus sp. QJM3NY_17, assembly GCF_056173665.1. Classification (NCBI taxonomy): domain Bacteria; kingdom Bacillati; phylum Bacillota; class Bacilli; order Caryophanales; family Bacillaceae; genus Anaerobacillus; species Anaerobacillus sp. QJM3NY_17. Next base: position 4,042,271 of record NZ_CM149685.1, read on the forward strand.
TTGCGGTAAGCCTTTCCGCTTTCGCAGACGGTTCAGCCACTCGGTTCGCCATTCATCATTATGAAAAAGATGATGCAAATACGTGCCAATCACACGACCTTCTTCGCCATAGTAGCCTTCAGGCCGACCCTCGATCTGGAGAAAAGGTTTTGATGTATGAGCAAAACGTGTTTCCCCTAGATGAATTTCGTAGCCTTCGATTGTCATTGCTAGATTAGTAGCTGAATGCAGTGAACCGCTTGCTCGTACGGTAGTTTTTTCTTTATGAAACGACGTTTGCGCGGGAATGAGCCCCATTCCTTCAACCGTTTTCCCAGGCTCCCCTGTATCTGCGCCATAAGGATCCATCAGCGTCTCCGTTAGCATTTGATAGCCACCGCATATGCCAATAACGCTTCCGCCGCGTGCTATGTAGCTTTGTAACACGTCGTCAAAACCTCGATCCTTCAACCAATCCAAATCACGGATGGTACTTTTCGTTCCAGGAATAATGACTGCATCTGGCTCGCCAACTTCATCCGAGTGCTGCACCCAGCGAACTGTGACGTCCTCATCGTTAAACGGCTCCATATCGCTATAGTTTGAAATATAGGGAAGCTGAAGCACCACGATTTCAACCGCACCCTTTTTCTGTGTAAATCGATCGGTAAGCGAGAGAGAATCCTCCCCTTCCACATGATGCTCTACGTAAGGAAGGACGCCGATCATTGGTAGACCGGTTCGCTCTTCAAGCCATGTAATACCATCTTCGAAGAGCGCTGGATCGCCACGAAATTTGTTAATGATGATGCCTTTTACCCGCTTCCGCTCGTGAGCATCCAGGAGCTCAAGCGTGCCGACGATGCTTGCAAACACGCCGCCGCGATCGATATCCGCCACAAGAATGACAGGTACATCGGCCATTTCAGCCACTTTCATGTTCACGAGCTCGCGATCTTTTAAATTGACTTCAACCGGGCTGCCCGCTCCTTCCATCACAACCACATCATAGTTTTGCTGCAGGTGATCGAGCGCACGCTCAATGCTTTCTATGCCCATCTCGTAGTACGATTCTCGGTAATCTTTACCCGAGAGCGTACGGTAAGAGGTTCCGAACTGAATCACTTCCGCATGCTGATCGGATCTTGGTTTTAATAAGATCGGATTCATCCAGACGCTCGCTTCGGTTCTAGCCGCTTCTGCCTGCGCGCCCTGTGCCCGTCCGATCTCTTTTCCTTCCATTGTTACGTAAGAATTGTTCGACATGTTTTGTGATTTAAACGGAGCGACGGCATAGCCTTCGTTTGCAAGAAGACGGCAGAGGGCCGTCACGATCAAGCTTTTGCCAACGTCTGATGCCGTGCCTTGAATCATGACACCCTTCATGTGATTCCGTCTCCCTTCATAACCTGCGGCAGGCCCATTTCAATCAGATAAGCTTCGTCCGCTTGGCTAACAATCCACTGATGAATCTCACCAAGCAATCGCGCATAAACGGAGACAAGTTCCCCTTCTAACGGTTCATGCCCAAGTTCATTGCTAACAATGACGAGGGCTTCTGAGCTTTCGTTAAGTTTTTCGATATCAAGCTGAATTTTCTGTTTCGTCTGTTCCTGAAAAATGGCGTTTGACCAGTCTCCGTTTTGAAACAATTCATTAGATAGAAGCGTCGTTACGCAATCAAGCAAAACAACCGCGTTTGCCCCAAGCTGCGCGGTGGCGCTTCCTACATCCTTTGGGCATTCAACTGTTTGCCATGGAACGATGGCTTTTTCCCTATCCTGCTGGTGACGGCGTATTCGCGCTTCCATCTCTACGTCACTTGCCTGACCGCAGGCGATGTAATGAAGCGTACTGTTTTCTGTCCGGACCGAAGCTGCTCGCTTTTCCGCAAAACGACTTTTCCCGCTCCTCACGCCTCCGGTTATGAAGATCAGCGTCGCCATGATGCTAGCACCTCCATGAGTCGGTCGTTTTCATCGGAAGTTCGAATCGCAAATCTGAGCCATCGCCCGTTAAGACCCGGAAAATTCTCCGTATGCCTTGGGACGATGCCGTTTTTCATTAAGTAAAGTAGAAGCGGCGCTTGATCAATTTGTTCAGGATCTTTTAGCAAATAAAAATTCACGCTTGATCGTGAGTAGATATAGCGATGCTTTTCAAAAAAAGTCTGGAGTTTCTCCCGCTCCTCCTCGATAAACTTTCGCGTTAGCGTCATATACGCCTGTTCTTCGATACAAATCTCCCCCGCCATAAGCGCCAAAGCGTTAACGCTCCAGTGTGGCTTGAGCTTTTTAACTGTGCGAATCACTTCAGGATGCGCCATCATATAACCTAGACGTAAGCCTGGAATGGCGAACATTTTCGTTAACGAGCGCAGAATAATCAAGCGCTTATTTGTCAAGATCTCTACGGTATAACAGGGCTCTTTTTGTAAAAAGTCAGCGAAGGCTTCATCGATGATCAAATAGCAAGCTCTTTTATCCGCTTCAGCAATCAAGGTTCTGACTGATTCAGCATCGTATGAAACACCAGTTGGGTTATTTGGTGTACAGAGGAAAATGGCGTCAAGGTGATTCATTTTTTCAATAAGAGGATTTGGGTCAAGACGCCATCCCTCTTCAAGCATATGGTAAGTGATTTCGCATCCTGCACTACGGCACGCTTCTTCATATTCTGAAAAAGCCGGCTGCACGATGCAAACTCGTTTATGAAAAAGAAAACGGCCGACGAGCGTAATCAGCTCAGCACCACCATTACCTACGAGAACGTGACTTTCTTCCGTATCGTGCATTGCTGCAAGCTTTTTCGTTAGCGAGGACGCGTGGGGGTCAGGGTATGTTGTGATGAGGTTGAAAGCGTCAGGCCACTTTTCGATCAGCGCCTTTGGAGGACCGATTGGATTTAGGTTTGCGCTGAAATCGAGCGTCTCCTCAGGCTGTGCGATACTCAGCGATTCATATAAATAGTGCGGATTAGAGCCGTGTGATGGTAGCAATGAAAAGCCCTCCGATCCATAAGATAAATAGAAAAAGAATGCTCGTGCGATTCATGATCGCAATCGCTTTTGGAATATGTATGGCGCTTAGCTTAATAATGGGATCACCGATAAGCGCACGGTTTGAGACGATGCCTTTATATGTGTTCACCCCGCCAAGCTGCACGCCGAGAAGCGCTGCCGTTGCCGCTTCTCCCCACCCGCTGTTTGGACTCGGATGCTGTTTTGCATCGCGAAATAGAACGTGCCAGGCGCGGCTTCTTGCGGTATGCTCCGGCTTTTTGGAAAGCATCATGCAGCAGCCTGTGATGCGACTTGGAATCCAGTTCACAGCGTCATCAAGCTTCGCAGAGGCATAGCCAAATGCTTCGTATTTTTCGTTTCGATAGCCAACCATTGAATCACACGTGTTAATCGCTCGGTAGGCCACCGCCCCAACGCTACCGCCGATAAGCGCCCAGAATAGCGGTGCCGTAATGCCGTCGCTAGTGTTCTCAGCGACCGTTTCAACAGTGCCTCGCACGATTTCACTTTCATCGAGATGATCTGTATCACGTCCAACGATCCAGGAAAGCTTGCGTCGCGCCTCTGTCATATCACCTTGCTGGAGCGGCTTATATACGTCCAGTGCCGCCTGGCGCAAACTTTTCTGCGAAATCGTAGTTGCGATGAGAATGCCTTCAAAGAAAATCCCCACAAGCGGGTGAAGGGTGTAAGCAAGAAAAACGGTCAAACCGGTTAGAGTGATCACGACGACAAGAACGGTGAGCGTCATGAGGGCACCTTTTTGTTTGCGGTTCGCACCATAGTTCCAGCGTTTGTCGAGAAAGCTGATAAGTGAGCCAAACCACTTCACTGGATGCGGCCATTTTGGTGGATCGCCAATCAGCAGATCTAGAAAAAAAGCGAGGCTAATCGCAAGAAGGTGATACATGATCATAGCGAGAGCCTCGTACGGTACTTTTCAAGTGCCTCTGTCGTACAGTTGTAAACGGCGAGGCTAATCAATTTTCCGAGCGTTGTAATCGTGCCCGCGTATGCCTGATGCTGTCCACGCTGTGTCGCGGCGACCAGAATGCTGTCTGTAGAAGTACCTGTTGCTATGGTGCCTGTCACCGAGTCTTTTACTTGCTGGTCGTGCATGACCTTAACTTTTGCTTCCGTTGCGGTCATGATGCTTTGGATGAACGCTTCATCTGTGAGCGTTCCGTTTACGAAAATCCACGTGTTGATCGTTCCAGGGAGCGGCTCGTATACGTGCTCTGCGCTTTTCGATGCATCGACGGCGTTTCCAACGCCTGCCGTTACAACGACAAATACCGAAACGCCTTCATCTTCTACTAAGCGGTAAGAGACATCCTCTAATCGAACGGCCGTCATCATGCCAACTGTTTCTGTCGGATCGATGCCGTGCTCCTCTAAAAACGTCGCCATTTCTTCTTTATGATCTGAACAGCTGTAGCTTTTAGGGACGTGGCGGTTGACGAACGTGCGATACCAGCCAGTTCCAGATCCTACAACACCCGAAGACATCGTGCGAAGCGGAAATGGTGTCGTGAGCGTGATCATGTTATCTGACCGCTTAAGGTAGCGCTCATCAATGGTAAGATCGCTTTGATCCTCTGCCTGTTTTTCTGGCAATAACAGCATTTGTGGCTTTGGCACGGTCGGATGCGGATGCTTTTCAATTTTTGTGCGATAAACCGATTGAATGCGCTGTTCGTTTAGGACGTCATTTGGCTTGTTGTGCATGTTGATTTTCCCATTTTCAAGAAGAAGCAGGCGGTCACAGTACAGACCTGCCAGATTCAAGTCGTGAAAAATCGAAATCACTGTTAGCCCCTGTTCGCGCGTCCATTTTTTTAAGAGATCGAGCAGTTCTTTTTGATAAGAAAGGTCGAGGTGGTTCGTCGGCTCGTCTAATAAGAGAATCTCGGGTTCCTGCGCAAGCGCCTGTGCGAGAAAGACGCGCTGACGCTCACCGCCTGAGAGTTCGTTCACGTAGTTATCCGCGAAGGCGGCGATTCCCGTTTGCTCCATTGTACGCTGTACAACCGCCTCGTCATGCTCGCTCCACATTTGAAACCATCCCGTCTGATGGGCGTAGCGTCCGAGCGAAACGGTTTCTTTAACGGTATAAGGAAAAGCCTGATCCGCATGCTGTGGAAGAACCGCGAGCACGCGCGCTAGCTGTTTCGCTGAGTAGCTTGAGAGCGGCTTATCTTTAAGCAAGATCGAGCCGGACTTTGCTTTTAGAATGCCGCTAACCATTTTAAAAATAGTCGTTTTGCCGCTTCCGTTTGGTCCAACGATCCCGAGAAGCTCACCTTGATTCACATCAAACGAAATGTCATCAAGTACGTCGTGACCGGGGTATCCTCCTGTAACAGAATGTACGCTTAGCATGCTTATCCTCTTCTTTCCTTACGTCTTCGTATTAAAATAATGGCAAACACCGGGGCACCGATGAGCGATGTGATGACGCCAATCGGTAGTTCAGTTGGTGAAATGATCGTTCGTGAAATCAAATCAGCGATGATCAGAAAAGCAGCTCCAAGTAAAATGGATAGTGGCAGTAAATGCCTGTGATCCGGGCCCCATAGAAGGCGCGTTAAATGCGGAATCACAAGGCCAACGAAACCAATCGTTCCTGAAACCGCAACAGCTGCCCCTGTTAAAATCGAGCCGCCGATGAGAATCCAAAGCTTTCGTTTCGCGACGTTCACGCCGATATGCTGAGCGCGTTCTTCACCAAACGACATTGCGTTCAGCTCCCTGCTGCTAAAGAGCAGGATCCCTGAGCCGATGATGAAAAAGGGAAGAATAATTCCGATATATTCCCATCCTCGCATCGACACGCTTCCAAGGAGCCAGCCGATAATTTGACGAAGCTCCTCTCCAGTTAAAGCGATCATAAGTGACAGAAGTGAGCCAAGAAATGAGCTAAACACAATTCCTGTTAGGATGATCGTCTCCACGCGCATCGATCGCTCTATTTGTCGTGCGAAAAAGAGCACGAGAAAAATCGTGAGAATCGATGCAGCGATGCTCATAACTGGTAGGGTGAACATGCCGACAAACGGAATGGACAGGTTGAAAAACAGCACGAGTACCGCTCCAACTGATGCTCCGGATGAAACGCCGAGCACGTACGGATCCGCTAGTGGATTACGCAAAAGACCTTGAAAGGCGGCCCCTGCTATCGCAAGAGACGCCCCCACAAGACCTGCCAAAATGACGCGCGGCAAGCGAATATCCATCACAATTGTTGTAAACATTGGATCGGTTTTGCCTATGAATGGAAGGTGCAAAACTTCGCTTCCGATTAATTTTAGAATGGTAAGCACTGGAACTGAAACAGTACCGATTGAAATGCCAAGGAGCATGGCACCAATTAAGAGTGCTATCGCAATCGGATAGGCAATGAACCGTTTATTCAGCAAAAACATCCGGGTAAACCGCTTTTGCAAGTTCCTCTACTCCTTCAGTAAGACGAGGGCCAGAGCGCGTAACGAGGTCAGAGTGTACGTCAACAACCTGCTCTTCTTTGACAGCCGTTACGTCCTGCCAGCCGTCGCGGCTTAACACTTGTTCAACTGGCTTCTCTGTATAGTAGCCGTACGTTGTGATGATCACGTCAGGATTCGCTTCGATAATCGCTTCCTGATCCACCTGGTTCCAGCCTTCCTGATCGTGCGTCACGTTCTTCGCGTGAATCATCGTTAGCATGTCATCCATAAACGTATTCTTCCCTGGAGAGTAGATTTCAGGCGCAGGGGCAACTTCGACGAAGACATTTTTCTGATCTTCTTCACTAATGCTTTCTGCTTTTGCTTGAATGTCTTCAAGATCTTGCTTCATTTCATCGATCGTTGTTTCCGCTTCTTCCGTTTCACCAGTTGCTTGTCCGATCATTTCGATGGAAGCGTACACTTCATCGAAGCTTTTCGCATCGTTCACAACGAGTACGGTGATTCCAGCATCACGAAGCTGCTGTAGACCTGCTTCTGAGTTATGTGCGCTTGAGCCGTGTGCAAGTACGAGATCAGGCTTTAGAGAAATGATTTTCTCCACGTTAAATTCCATGCCGCCGATTTTTTCGATATCAGCCGTTTCTTCCGGATAGTTGGCGAAGTCAGATACGCCAACGACTTCTTCCCCTGCTCCCAGGTCGAAAAGGATCTCAGTGTTACTCGGGATTAAGGAGACAATTTTTTCAGGATCTTTTTCGATCGTAACATCCTGGTCCAATGCATCCGTTATCGTTACTGGGAAAGCGCTATCTTCTGACTGTTCAGCTTGCTCTGTATTCGCATTTCCTTCATTTGTCGCGCTGTTCTCTTCACTCGCTCCGCAACCTGCGATGATTCCTGTAACGAGAAAAAGTAAAACGAGTAGTGAATAAAGCTTTTTCATGTGTGTTTCTCCTCCTGTTTTCTGATGTCTCTAAACTAAAAAATCCCCACGCACGAGGGCATGGAGATGGTCGAATGGAAGTAACGGTGTGCCAAAGGCAGCACCTGAATCCGTTCGCACATCCCTATCCTCGTAGGCTGTTCGCGCTAGACTCAGGCAGGTCTCCTGGCTCATGGTTATCGCATGCTGCTCCTTCCCATTCGCTGTTACGAACAGTGGATTCTGCAGCAGGCGACCATTTACAGTGGCGGGACCGCGCTGGAATTGCACCAGCTTCCCTATTAAGTCTTCATTGAAAAGACACCTGAATCGATCACTATGTAATTGGTAACAGGTTTATTATACATGATTGCGGGAGTGGGGGGAACAGTTGTGTTTTGAGGGGGTCAGGCTCGCGCCTGACCCCCTTCACAAACAAAAAACCATCATTGTCCACCCACGGTGGACAATGATGGTAATTCCTTTACTCTTCCTTCGCTTCTTCTACCATTTTCTTCAGGTCATCAATTGTTTGTCCTTCAAACGGCTCGCCGTTCACAAAGAGAGCTGGTGTGCCAGTAACGTCGAGATCACGAGCTTTCGATAAGTCGTAGTCGATCGCCGCTTCTCCTTCGCCATCTTTAAAAGCTGCCAGTACCTGTTGTGCTTTTTCTTCATCAGTCACTTCTTTTAACGTGTCGACAAGATAATCTTCGGTGTAAATGTCCTGCTGTTCCGTGCCTTCTGTTTGCTTTTCATACATTAATGAATGGAATTCCCAGAACACGTCATTCCCAAGCTCCTGGTACACCACTTTAGCAAATTCAGCTGATCGATCAGAATCAACATTAATAAATGGATAGTTGATAAACGAGAATTTGATTTCCCCTGTTTGAATTAACTCTTGATCAATTTGCGGGAAAAAGGACTGTTCGAATGCTTTACAGTAAGGGCATTTGTAATCTCCAAATTCAATCACTTCTACCTGCGCATTTTCATCACCGAGAAATGGTTGCTCCATCGCTTTTTCCTCTGAACCATCAGAACTCGAGCCGCTTGAAACGACGATCACGATTACGATAACTGCAGCGACAGCGGCCACTAACCAGTAGATCCACGCTTTCGATTTTTTCTGATGCTGAGCTTTCGCTTGTTTGTTCGGTTGCTTCTTCTTCTTATTATTCTTATTTGAATTTGCCATGATTCTTCCTCCTATGATTGTTTCGAAAAGTATTTGTAATCAACGGAAATGGTTCCGCCTCCGCTAATCAAAACAGCGACTGACATACCGAGAAGAGCAAGATCCAATTCATACCCTCCGATAAATCCTGTCGTTAGTTTAACCGTAAAGATCGCTCCTAGCATGACGATCATGAAAAGCAAAGAAACAATGCGTGTGCCTAGTCCTACGATCATAAGAAGACCTCCGACTAGTTCAAACGTTGCAACGACATACGCTAAACCACCCAAAATGCCAATACTCTCGAAAAATCCAGCGGTATTTCCAATCCCTCCAGCAAATTTATCAAGACCGTGAACCGTAAAAATGAGACCGAGTACGATTCGTAATACGACAAGAGCAACGTTTTGTGATAAATTCATAAATTAACTCCCTCCTAATTTTAACACTACACGATGTAGTGTTTGTTTCCGAAAAGAATTAGGGTGTTGCCACCATAAACATGATGGATAACCCTAACACAATATAAAGTGAGTAAAGGACTGTACCAACAGGCAGCGTTACATGCACTTCTTTTTCTGGCGCAAGAATATGTTGTATGCGATCGTTCACAGACGTTTCCGCGAAAGATACGGCAAACGCATGACGCTGTCGGTGATCGCTTTTTAATAGTTTTAATAACGCGCTACTAAGATCCAGCATATTTGCTTCTTTCATCGCAAACCGATCCGCGGCAATTTCGCGTAGCGTGTGATAGTGATTCGATACCCATTTCAAAATCGGCACGTACCAAAGCGCGTGGACGAGAAGGGTGATGATAAATTTTTTCAATGGATCACGATGCTGCTGATGAAAAGTTTCGTGATAAATCACGGCGCGCAGCTCTTCTTTGCTCAACAGGCTAACTAGTTCAGTCGACAGAACGATTTTGGGTCTAATCATTCCATACGTAAGCGCGATAGGCTCATCGCTTCTAATCACTTCGAGTGCCTGCTTTCCTAAATCGTAATTCCGAATGACTTCCTGTGTGACAGTGTCTTCACGAAGAAGCGACAGCCGTTTCGAAAAGGTGACATATCGATAAATTTGCTTCACGATCATCATCACGATTAATGAAAATGTTGAGAGAATCAGAACTTCTAATAGCATGTTCATAGATGATAAACCGATCGCGCGAAGCATATTATGGCAGGCTTCAAGTACGCTTAACATAAGCGTCCAGTTCGAATATAAATGCAGACTGTATAGTGACATTTGAACAATCATCGTGGCTACAAGAAAAAAAGACAGCATAAACAAAAATCGCGGCTGTTTTATTCTCATCTTACTTCTCCTTTAGCTGCTTGATTTTTTGCTCAAGCTTTTCGATCAAAACTGGATCCGCTTCATCGAGCGCATCAAGCATATGATTCACAGCAAGCGGACCAAATTCATCCATTAGATCCTTTGTTAATTCCTTCGATTGCGTTTGTAAAAAATCTTCTTTCGATAGAAGCGGCTTAAACATTGACGTGCGCTTTTCAACTCGTTTTACTAGAATTCCTTTATCCACGAGACGATTCATGACCGTCATAACCGTGTTAAAGTTCGTACTTTTCTCTTGATCAAGCTTCTGTTTCACATCTTTGATCGTCATTTCTGGACCTTCAAAGAGTATGTCCATAACCTTCGCTTCAAGAGAGCCGAAAAAGCGGTTTAACCCTGTTTCATTCGTTTTGAACTGATGAATTTTCATCGCTTCCACCTCACACTACACAGTGTAGTCCAAAAGGATAGTAGGGTCAAGAAGGAAAAGAGAGGATATCTTCGAATGTGTTGGAGTGTCTTTCGTGCGGAGACAGTTGTTTTTAAAGGGGGTCAGGCTCGCGCCTGACCCCCTTTAAAAACACACCCCTCATCCATTTTTCTCATTAGCCCTCTCTTCTCCTCTCCTTCTTTCATAAGCTAGTAGCAACTCTATATGTGAACAAGCAAGAAGGGAGATTTATTTATGATAGAACCACATGGCGGTCAGCTAATAAACCGCATTCCATGTGAAGAGGATCGCCTGGCGCTTCTCGAGAAGGCCACAATGTTTCCGGTCGTCACCTTAACACCATGGAATTTATCCGATTTATATATGATCGCAATCGGTGCTTTTAGTCCGTTAACGGGCTTTATGAATCAAACAGATTATACGCACGTTTTAACTAAAATGAGGCTCGCAAATGGGACAATCTGGAGCTTGCCTATTACGCTTTCTGTATCCAAAGAAACGCGTGACAAGATTTTTACTAGTCCTACTGTTTGCCTGAAGGGTGAAGACGGGGAAATCTATGGATTAATGGAAGTAGAAGATATTTATGAAACAGACAAAACAGAAGAAGCTCGACGCGTCTATGGAACGAACGACGCTGAGCATCCAGGCGTTCAAAAAACGTACGAGCAGGAAGCGTTTAACCTCGGTGGCCCAATCACGCTCCTTCAGCACCCAACAGCTCTTCAAGACCATTTTCAAACGCCGGCAGAATTAAGAGAAACATTCCAACAGCGCGGCTGGAAAACAATCGTTGGCTTTCAAACGCGCAATCCGATTCATCGCGCACATGAATACCTTCAAAAGACGGCACTTGAAACCGTTGATGGCCTTCTCATCCATCCACTCGTTGGCGAAACGAAGAAAGATGACATTCCAGCGGATATTCGGATGAAAAGCTACAGCGCTCTTTTAGAAAACTATTATCCGTCTGATCGCGTCATTCTCTCCGTATTCCCAGCCGCGATGAGGTATGCTGGCCCGCGCGAGGCGATTTTTCATAGTCTCGTTCGGAAGAACTTTGGCTGCACACATTTTATCGTCGGCCGTGATCACGCAGGTGTTGGCGATTATTACGATACGTTCGCGGCGCAGAACATTTTTCACCAATTTGCAAAAGACGAAATCGGCATTGAGATTATGGCCTTCGAGCACGCGTTTTATTGTATCAAGTGTTCGAGCATGGCTACTGCCAAAACGTGTCCACACGATGGCGAATTTCACATTCATCTAAGCGGCACAAAGGTTCGAGAGATGCTGAAAAATGGCCAAAGACCTCCGAAAGAGTTTTCTCGCCCTGAAGTGATTGAGATTTTATTAGATGAGGTGCAGCACGATCATGAAGACGAATGATGCCGCGCGCGCTGAATGATGGCATTCTATTTCGTTATGATCACGATGAGCATCATGCTTTTCTGTCTTTTCTTTGAAAAAGGACGACCTGAGGTCATTCTAGCCTCGGTTCTCGTCTTATTTCTATTCACTGGCATTATTACGCCTGAGGAAGCAACGGCCGGATTCTCGAATGAAGGGATGCTTACGATTGCCCTTCTATTCATCGTGGCTGGAAGCATTCAGCGAAGTGGCATTGTGGATCGCCTCTTTCAACGTCTCCTAAAAAGCTCGCATTCGCCAAAGAAACGCCTGACTACATTGCTATTTCCAATCTCCATCATTTCGGCATTTGTGAACAATACTCCGATCGTGATCGCTTCTACGCCAATGGTGAAAAAATGGTGCGATGAAAACAGGGTGTCTCCTTCGAAGTTTCTTATTCCGCTTTCCTACGCTACGATTCTTGGCGGCACCATTACGTTAATTGGTACGTCGACAAACCTTGTCGTTCATGGACTGCTACTCGAAAACGGCTATGCTGGTTTTTCTTTTTTTCAGCTTAGTGCGGTCGGAATCCCGATCACGCTATTCGGTCTCGCGTATTTGATCTTCTTTAGTAACAAGCTGCTTCCAGATCGACGTTCTTCATCCTTCACTGAACCTGAATTGCTCAAAAAATACACCGGTGAAGTGCTTGTTACAGAACAATTCCCCTATATCAATCGCACTGTAAAAGAAGCGCAGCTACGGAGCTTGAAGGGGTTATTTCTCGTCAGCATTATGCGTCACGAGCGTGCGATCGCGCCTGTATCAGGCGAGACGATTCTGAAGGAAGGAGACCGGCTTGTTTTTAGTGGTGACATCTCAACGATCGCTGAGATCCAGCGGATGAAGGGACTACAGCTACAGGGAAGCTCCGGCTCTTATTTTCCAGAAAATCACCAGCTTATTGAAGGGATTGTGACACCTCATTCGTCACACCTTTTCAAAAAGATAAAGGACACCAATTTCAGACACCAGCATCAAGCAGCCGTGATCGCTGTTCATCGCCAAAATCAGCGCCTGAAATCGAAAATTGGTGATATTGTCTTAAAACCAGGTGACGTTCTCTTAATGATCGCGGGTGAGCAGTTTCATAAGAAAAAGGATTTCTACGACATTACACCAATCGATCATAAGCTCGTTACGCAGCGTCAAATCAGATTAGGCTGGCTTTCGATCGGGTTGCTTGGTGTCATGATTATTCTCGTTACGATTGGCGTTCTCTCCATGCTAACTGCTATGGCCGTTACGACGCTGCTTCTCTTTTTAACAAAGGTTGTGACGCCAGGCGAAGCGCGTGATTTGATTCAATGGCACGTTCTCCTTATGATCGCTTGTTCGTTTGGTATTGGTACAGCGCTGCTGAATTCAGGTGTAGCCGCTTCGATGGCAGGTCTCCTTATCCAACTAACAGCGCCGCTCGGACTTCTTGCAACGTTGCTAAGCATTTATGTGTTAACGAATATCTTTACAGAAATGATGACAAATAGTGCTGCCGCTGTCTTTATGTTTCCCATTGCCATCGAGGTTGCCCATACGCTTGAGATTGACCTCCTCCCCATTGCGATGATTGTCGCAATTGCAGCCTCCGCAAGTTTTATGACGCCGATTGGGTATCAAACGAATTTGATCGTCTATGGCGCCGGCGGCTATCGCTTCCACGACTTTTTGAAAATTGGTTTCCCATTAACGCTGATCGTTATGGTAACGACGCTATTAATCGTTCGGTTTATTGTGATGATTTAATGAAAGGAGGACGAATAAATGAAAGAAAAACATGTCACCTGGCATGAAGGAAACGTGACAAAACAGGATCGTGAAAAAATGAAGTTGCACAAAGGCGCTGTCCTCTGGTTCACAGGACTATCCGGGTCAGGAAAATCAACGATTTCGGTTGAGCTTGAGAATGCCTTACATGCAGCAGGCGTGCATACTTACAGGCTAGATGGTGATAACGTTCGACACGGGTTGAGCGCAGACCTTGGCTTTTCTGATGCGGATCGGATTGAAAATATGCGAAGAATTGGAGAAGTGTCTCGTCTCTTTGTTGATGCTGGCCTTATGACACTTGCTGCGTTCATCTCCCCTTTTCAGCAAGAGCGAGATAAGATTCGAGGACTTTTCAGAGACAAAGAATTTATTGAAATCTATGTGAAAGCCAGTGTGGAAACGTGTGAGAACCGTGACCCTAAAGGCCTTTACGCCAAAGCACGAAAAGGTGAGATCCGTCAGTTCACAGGAATTGACGCGCCTTATGAAGCTCCGGTTTCGCCAGAGCTTACAATCGATACGGAAACGGAAACGATTGAAGAAGCTGTTCAATCGATTAAATCCTTTTTGGTGAAAAACGGGTACTTAAATGTGTAAACAGGCGGGCCCCCTGTCCACTCCTCTTACCATTCTTCTTCATAGGATAGTAAAGCAAGTCCACCACGTTTGCTTATTAAAGGAGGTTTACACGATTGACTGACACAAAGCTACCACGCTTTTTATTAAATTCGATTCCGAAAAGCGGGACGCATCTTTTAAAACAACTACTGCTCGGTGTACCTGGTATGCAAAATGATCCGTTTATTGGTATGTACGGACATTATCATTACCAAACGGCGGAAAAATTGGCCACTGCAAGAGCGTTTCCTAACCACAGCTTCTTAAATGGACATTTCCATTATTCCAAAGAGTGGGAGACATTTTTTGAAGAATTAAAGTTAAAACAAATTTTTGTACTGAGAGATCCACGTGACGTGCTCATTTCATACGCACATTTTATTCCAAAGGTGCCAGCTCACCATCTCTATGAAACGTTTATGCAGGAAGGATTTACGCACAACGATCGGATTCAATTTCTAATCGAAGGGGGCGTTCCGATCACGCCTTTTGTTGCCGTGCAACCTCATTTTGCTGAGTGGTACCGAAGTTTTAGTGAGTGGATGGGGCGTCCAAACGTTCACTCTGTTCGATTTGAAGACCTGATGTCATCAGAAGAGAACAGAAGAAAAGCCACTGGGGAGATTATTGATTTTCTTTGGGGTGATACAGCGCATAGCTACAATCGTGAAGAACTGATCACGAAAATGACGGCAAACATCAAACCACAGGAATCCGTTACGTTCCGAAAAGGAAAAATCGGCAGCTGGCGTGAAGAATTGAACGGCGAGCTTGAAGCGCTATTTATAAAGCATGCAGGGCAGTTGTTAGATGAATTGGGGTATGGGAGATAAATTTAGTTTCCCCCTCTGGTTTTCCATTTATTAGAGATGAGTTATTTTAGGGAAAATGAAACTTTCTATAAGCAAAATGTCTTTCTGTGAGAGACACTTTATTGCTTTTGTTTGTGAAGGGGGTCAGGCTCGCGCCTGACCCCCTTCTCTTTTTTCGTTTAATAGGAATCCTCCAATCGGGGTAGCATACGAGTAACTAGACCTATGAAGGAGGAACGGTCATGACCATGAAGCTCGTTACGATTGCTGCTTACTTGTATTTGCTCGCCTCTTCACTCCTCTTCTCAGGAGATATGTCGGGTACTAATGATGTACTGATTGCCCCCGCCGGCTATACATTCGCGATTTGGTTATTAATTTATTTACTTTTGCTCATTTCACTCGTTAGACAATTCACAGCGAGTGAGTGTGATCAGGTCCTCTATGTGAAAGTTTCCTATCTTTTTGCATCTAGCATGCTGTTATCAGGAACAGCTCTCCTTGTAAGTAAATCGGTTGCGCTCTTGTTTATCGCGGGTTCATTAATTACTCTGTCTATCCTTTACGCTATTATTACGAAAAATTCTGAGCGATCTTCCTTTTTTAGCGTACCGTTCTCTTTCTATCTCGCTTGGACATCGATTGCAACGATCGTGGATGCATTCGTCGTCGCGCAAGAAAATAACGTATCGCTGATTTTTGGTATGAATGAGTTAACCTGGACGATTATCATGCTCATTATCGGTGCAGGACTTGCAGTCTACTTCAGTCTTTACAACGACGATTTGATCTATCCAATCGTGTTTTTATGGGGCTACTTTGGCATCTTTGTGAAAGATGATAAACCAGTGCAGCTGACGTACACCCTCAGTATTTTAATTATTGGACTTGGTGTGTTTGTGATTTGGAAAGTAGTGCGTGAGGTGCGTGGGCGTAGAGTGAGAGCTGAGACGGTTTGATGGAGGAGGCAAGTTAAAATGGGGGACAGGTGCGAACCTGACCCCCTTTCTTTTAATAGCTATGCTGCTTTTCTAAAATGGTTTTAACGAGTTGCTCATGACTCCCTTCCACTCTCGTTACCCCGCTAGTATGGTAAAAAGTGCTCGCTTCTTTTGCGTTATGGAATCCATCTTCATTGAATAGGTAAACCGGGGTGTCTCGACCTAATGCAATCCCAAGTTCAATATGAGTTCCCTTTCCTCCTGGAAGCAGAACAATTAGGAAATCAGCTGTTCTTACTGCCTCTAATTCTGCTTCTCCGATTGAAGCAAGTTCATCGAACGTAGCGGCTTTTTCATTTTTCGTCCAATCGTATGTATGCTTGAAGCCGTGACGTTTTAATTCTGTAGCGAGTGTTTGCACGTGTTGTTTGTTTTGAAAACTCGATGCAATGTAAAAGTTCACTTTGTTTCCCTCCGCACTCATTCGGTTGTGAAACAGAAATCGGTTTCATTTGTTTTCTCAACCGGATGCTAACTGTTTTTGGATTACATTTTTCAATTTCCGTTCTTTTCGATCTTCATACATCGGTGATTTTTCAAGCTTTTTTATGTTCATTTTTCCAATTACATTTCGTACAGAAGAATTTTCTTGAATTAACTTGTTATATTGAGGGTTCTCAATAAGCTCGACGAACCAACTATATGCCATCAGTGCGGCAATATTCGCTTCGATCCGCTGCCCATCTGGAGGATCTCTCCAAAAAATAAGATCACCTGCTAATCCTAACATCTCTAAGAACAATTCCAACTCCTCGCCCCCTCAAATAAGATCATTTTACATTTTTGACCAATCTTTATATAGATACGAATTTGGAGGTCGTATTGTTTCATAAGTTGCAGGAAGTAAATAAGCTGAAGTGTCCTCAATGTGGGGACTTTTCAGCTTATTTTGGTGGTTTTGTCTTTATTGGGGGTCTGACTCGCACCTGACCCCTTTTACTCTTCTCTCCACACCTTATCCGGCACAAGGCTCCCACCTGTTGCCCATACAAGATGCGTACCACGCATACTCTTTCCATCTACCGCTGTTACTTGTGGCCCACTCATTCCTGCGAGAGCGGAAGGCTCAAGCTTAATTTGCTCGGTTTCATAAATCCAGTCGAGCATTTCTTTCATCCGCTCATCCGTGACGGTGTAAACACCATTAAGAATTGGTTGAACTACGCGTCCAACAAATCCTGATGGTCTTCCTACAGCAAGACCGTCTGCCGCAGTGATGTTGTCGATCCCAAAGTCTTGAACGGATACTTGATCGTGTAAGCCTGTCATTAAGCCGATAAGCATTGACGGGGAATGCGTCGGTTCTGCAAAGTAGCAATGCACGTGTTCTCCGAATACCTGAGAAAGCCCGAAAGCAATGCCGCCAGGGCCGCCGCCTACTCCGCATGGAAGATACACGTGAAGCGGGTTCTCAGCGTCCACCTTTACGCCGCGTTCATCGAACTGCTTTTTCAACCGAAGCGCTGCTACTGCATATCCGAGAAAGAGGTCTTTTGAATTTTCATCATCAATAAAATAACAAGTCAGCTTCTTCTCGCACTGCTTTCGGCCTTCTTCTACAGCAGCACCATAGTCTGCTTGATGCTCCACAACTTGAACGCCTTTTTCGCGAAGAAGGTCTTTCTTCCATTGCTTTGCATCACTCGACATATGGACCGTGACATTAAAGCCGAGTTTCGCTGACATGATCCCGATGCTTAAACCGAGGTTTCCTGTTGAACCGACCGCAATCGAAAAGGCTGAGAAGAACTCAGTGAACTTTTTGTCAGCTAGAATGGAATAATCGTCATCTTTCGTTAAAATCGCATGTCCGATCGCAAGTTTTTCTGCATGTTTGAGCACTTCATAAATGCCTCCACGCGCCTTAATGCTGCCGGCGATAGGGAGAATATCATCCCGTTTTAGAAGAAGATCCCCTGGAATGCTGATCTCTTCTTCTTTCTCTAGCTTCTCTTTCATCTTGGTAATATCTGAAATAGGAGATTCAATGATGCCATTCGTTTCTGGAAATACTTTGCGAAAATAAGGAGCAAAGCGTTTCATACGAGCTTCAGCATCTTGAATGTCTATCATCGAAAGCTCAGTTGTTGGAGCGATTTTTCCTTTTTGCGGATTTCTCCAATATACTTCTTTTAATTGAAGAAGATCGTTTAACAATGGATGGTCACTTTTCCACTGTTTAATTGTTTTTCCGGCTATGGTCATTGTTCCTTCACTCCTTTACTGTAGTGGGGGACAGAGAGGGGTCAGACCCCTTTACGCTATACAAAAGCCTTCTGACCGAAATCAGAAGGCAGTTAAGATTATTTTACCGTAAGTTTAGCGAGGTCGTCATCAACATGGATAACATCCGGACCGCCGAGAAGAACAAAGCGGTTTAGTTGCTGAGCATCGATTGATTTTTCCATTGATGCAGACAACTCATTTTTCTTTGAAAGAATTAACGGCGCGTCATTTTTAGCAGCAAAGACCGCTCCCTTAAGAGCGACAGTAACTGCTAAACCGTTCGCTACATAGCCTTTCTTAACACCATCCCCGCCAACTATATGAATAAAAACCAGCCCAAGCGTCCGCGATAGGTGGACACTTTTGCTGGTTTTGTCTTTAAGCGGGGTCAGGCACGTACCTGACCCCTTTTAAAAAAATCAATGCGCGCGCTTCGCCCCTAAATACCTCGGTGCCCAGTAGCTTGATGTCATGTCGCTAATGGTGACGCCTGTTGAAGAGCCGGCGTGGATGAATTTATTGTTTCCGATGTAGATGCCTCCGTGTGACGCACCTGGTTTGTATGTTGTGAAATACACGATATCTCCTACGGATGGAGAGCTAACAGCTGTTGTAACGTTCCACATTTGTGCCATTGTTCTTGGCAATGAAACGCCCTGCTTGTTAAACACATAGACGAGGAATCCGCTGCAGTCAAAGCCCTGTGTTGGCGTGTTTCCACCCCACACATAAGGAACACCTATGTATACAGATGCATCTGCAATAAGGTCCATCACGCTAAAGTTGGAACTGCTGCTCCCGCTGTCCCCATTGCTATTCCCTTCATATCCTGTCGATTGCTTTAGCTTTTCCCATGTTGCTGGTCCGACGATACCATCAACCGTTAACTTGTTACGTGATTGGAAGTTTCGAACAGCTCGATCTGTTCCATTTCCAAAATCGCCATCAAGCGGACCGCTATATAAACCAATCGCTTGTAATTTAGATTGAAGCTCTTTCACAAGTGATCCTGTTGAGCCTTTCTTTAACAAATCACCATAATCTTCTCCAGTTGAAGGGGATGACTCGACTTTATCTGTTAAGCCGTCAAGCGCATTCATTGTTTCCTTTGTTGCAGTGCCTGTCACCTGCAGTTTTTTTGCTTTCTGAAAGTCCTTGACCGCTTTTTCAGTGACAGGGCCAAAGTAGCCTGTCGCCTCAACGTGGAACGTTCCTGCTTTTTTAAGTTTATTTTGTAGATCCGTTACAGCACTCCCGGTTGAACCAACTTTAAGAACTGTTGACGTCTCTTGCTGACTTCTGGATTTCAAAGCATCGATCGTTTTATCATCCGCAATGCCTGTAGCCTGTAAACCTACGATACTTTGAAACTCTTTGACCGCTTTTTGCGTAATACTACCAAAGATCCCGTCTATGTTATAGGAATAGTAGCCACGATCATTCAATAGCTGCTGAAGATTTGTTACGGCACTTCCTCGAGAGCCAATGATAAGGCCGCTCGCAGGTTTTGCTGCATTCCCACTCTCTGACAGGGCCGATAAGGTTTTACTATCCGCTACGCCTGTTTGTGACAGTCCCTTTGCCTTTTGAAAATCTTGTACTGCTTTCTTCGTGATTTGACCAAAAATGCCATCTACATTATATGTATAATAGCCTTTTGCTTTCAGCTTTGACTGAAGATCCGTTACTGCACTCCCCCGCATCCCGATGGAAATATCGGAAGAAGAGCTTGATGATTTTGAGCTTGATGAACTTGCGTTTGCAAGGGCACTGATCGTTGTAGAATCTGCTTTCCCTGTTACGGAAAGCCCCTTTTCTTTTTGGAAATCCTGTACAGCTTTCTGAGTAATTTGACCATAAATCCCATCCACGTTGTAGGAATAGTAGCCAGCCGCTTTCAGTTTGGACTGAAGATCAGTTACTTCTTGCCCGCGGGATCCGACTTGCAAAGTGGATGAAGACGACGCAGCTGACGATTGACTTTTTGATGTTCCTCCTAGCTTCTGAAGGGTATCCGTTGTCGCTACCCCCGTAACCTTTAACCCGACAGCCTGTTGGAACTGGCTGACTGCATCCTTTGTAATTGGACCGTAGTATCCTGTTGACGTGTGGTAAGTAAAATACCCCTTCGCCTTCAATACATCCTGTAGCTCTTTGACGTCCTGATTTTTCATGCCTTGCTTAAGCTCTTGATCCCCAAACGCTGCTTCTGCACCATCAGGTTGAACAAACATTACTCCAGCGACAAGCGCAGAACCAGTTATTGCTTTCTTGACCAATGAAGGTTGCATCCAGATCCTCCTCATTCCAATTAAATTGCTGCCACAAATATCGACACTCTGTCTTTACTATCGGCTATAATTCAACAAAGTTTAAGAGATATCCTGTTATTTATTACAAAAAATAAGAGATACAGGTCAAATTCCCTGTATCTCTTACTATTGGAAAGTATTTTTTGTCGCATTATTCCTGAAATAAGCGCTGTTCAACTTTTCCGTTAATAGCTGACTGACCGCCTAGCAAGTTGAAATCGTTCATACCTTTCATAGCTTCTACCGTTTCTTTTGGAAGCTCATCAGACTTTACTAGCAAAAGGGGTGCGCCATCTTTCGCCGCTAGCACAGAGCCTGCAAGGGCGTCGGCAAAGCCGAATCCTGTCGCCAAATAAGCTGATTTAGCTTCTGGATAAAAGGTGGTTTTCACTTTAGCTGCCGTTTCAAACCGATTGGCACCTGAGATACGCTCTGGTGACGGAAGACCTTGATACACTTTTTTTGTAATCACACTTTCACCACCGATGACAACCGTATCATCAATGTTTTTCAGCGCGAGTTTTGTTGCCGCAGGGATTGTCTCTTTATCCACTAACAAAATGGGATAGCCATTTTGCGCAGCATATGGTGCAATCGCAAGGGCATCTGGAAAATTAAGACCGTAGGCGATCACGGCTTTCTCAGGATCTCCTCCCATGCGCTTCGCAATGTTTGCGGAAGTATCATAGCGATTATCCCCGCTAATCCGCTCAACCTCTAGTCCGAGTGACTTAATTTTCTTTTCCGTTGCAGGTGAAATCGCGTTAACTCCACCCAGGATAATCGCTTTTTTCGCCCCGAGTCGGTCGATTTCATCTACCGTTTCCTTTGGAAGTTCGTTCGTTTTCGCAAGGAGAATAGGCGCTTTTAGTTGATAAGCAAGGGGCGCACCAGAGAGAGCGTCTGGGAAATCTAAACCTCTCGCAATTACGACCGTATCCGCCTTATCATACGTTTTTGCACTCACATTCGCTGCCGTATCAAAACGAGTCGCACCTTCAATTCGTTTTACTGTGTTTGCTGACGGTTTCACGGTCAATTCTGGGCCATTCGTTGTAACATAGCCTTTCTTATCCACCGCTTCTACTCGAAAGTTATAGGCTTTATTCGTAGTAAGCCCCTGAACGGTAAGCTTTCTTGTCATTGCTTCCACTTCTTTTAACACGCGATCATTTTTATAGACGATGTAAGATTCAACGCCAGAAGCATCTGTCGCCTCTGACCAATTTAATGTCAGTCTGTCATTTTTGATAGAGCTAGCCGTAAGCTCTGCGTTCTTAGCCCATACAGGTGGAAGCTGATCGTCTCCCTGTGGCACTTTCACTGAAACCGTCATTGTATCGCTATTCGGATCAACAACTGTAACTGAAACGCCTGAACTAGCCCCTGAATACACTTTGCTATTTGGTGATGTAGAGCTATTAAAGCGACTGTAGCCATTCCCGCTATAATAATGATCGTAGTATAATCGCGTATTTGGATCTTGATCTAACTCCGGGTAACCCAATCTACTTTCATTTGCTTCTTCCACATCCACCGCTTTATGTGATTCATCTCTATTGTTTTGACGATTTTTCAGCTGCTGCTCATCAATATGCCAGATGGCAATTCCAGGCGACGCCACCTGATCAGCTAAACCGATATCAAAGCCAGTAAACTGACGATTCTCAATTAAAAAGTACTCCGATTCATCGGTTGTTTTTAATTTCAATACGGAATAGTCGTCAGAAGTAAAATTCCCAACTTCATATGAGCCATTATTTTGCACTTCTATAGGTCGCTCTAAGCCAAGCACCATTTTGGACCATGGATCGAGATGAGTTGGATAAGCTCCTTCGTACTCATTGTTATGGGTTGTCCAAGAACCGCTCCCCATTAAACTGTGGATGCCAACACCATCTGAAGTGCCGTCCGTATCATAAAGATCCGGTAGCCCCAGATCGTGGCCCATTTCATGTGCAATAATTCCAACGGTTGCCATATGTCCTCCATGTTTCTCCCCAAACATCGTGTAGCCGCCGTTCCCTTGATAAGAGCCTACTTTTACTCCATCAAGACGAGGAGCTTCGCTTTCATAAAGGCTCGACATGTGACCCCAAACCACTTTCCCCGTATCTCCATAGCTTGCTTCACCACCGGCCACAATGGTGACAATATGTAATTCCTCTGAGGATATAGAACCGTCTTTATTTTGATCAAATTGAGCATAGTTTACTTTATCATTCGATGCCTTTAGCGCATCTTTTATGATTTGTGAGTATGTACTATCTGGATTTGTTGCCGTCTCAGGACGAGGGTGAGCATACGGTAATGTGACCCTTACGATCCCATCATTTGTTCCGCTTGATTCGGCAGCCCCTTTAAATCCGAGCTTTCCTTTTGAAACCTCATCATAATAGTGGTTTAGCGTACTCCCGCTAGCGCCAAAGAATCGGTTACGCCAGTCTGCATCTGAATAAGTGATTTTTGCATCGCTATATTCAACTAATAAAACAAGCGTGTCCTCCTTCGCTCCTGCACTCAATAAATCAAATGAATCATCCGTATTTGGAATCTCCTTTTGCTTTGTATTCATTCCTTCAGTCGGTTGGAGCTTCTTCACATCTTCAAGCTCTGCCGCGTCAGAAGGCTTTTTATTAATAGCAAATCTAGCTTGTGTAACTTCTAGACGTTCACCAACAATACGAGTGTAATACCAGTATTGGTCTTCCCCTATTTTAATCACAGATTCATCGTTCGCCGTCCACCAATGAAAATTCTCATTGCCGCTGAGTGACGCCTTAAATGTCTCTCCTGAAGGCTGAACGAGCTCCTGCGTTTCTTGTAACGCAGGCATGGCATTTGCCTTGCCTGCTCCCAAAATGATGAACAGACTACATAAAAGTAAACTGATTCCATAGATGCTTTTCTTCATCCTGCTCCCCCTATAGTTGACCAAAGTGTTTCAGTAGATTTTATACTCTACAAGTCTACCATTAGCGAGTAAAAAATTGCCATAATTCTGCAATTTTCGGTAACAAAAGGGACCAGCTCGTAAGCTGATCCCTCAGAAATCATTATTCGACTATTCAACTCCCATAAGCTCCCTTTCAATGGAAGGACTAACCGCTTTCGGACCTCCTAGAATCGTAAAATGATAGATGCCTAACTTTTCTTTTGCTTCAATGACCGCATCCTGCATATTATATGGATCTACTAACAAAAAACTACTGTCCCTTTTGGCAGTAAGAACACTTCCGGTTAGCGCATCTGCAAATTCAAGACCCGTTGAGACAAAAGCCTTATGCGATGGATTTAATTCCATTGCAATAATTGAAGCTGTTTCATAACGATTCTTACCCCCGTATCGCTTTGCTTTTGGTAACTTTTCGAAAAGGCTTTCCGAAATAACAGCCGTACCGCCCACGGCAATACTCTCAGGATATTGTTTGAGAATTTCGGCCGTATCTTCTGGAAGCTGATTCTGTTTTGCTAGCAAGATAGGATACGTATTTTCCGCTGCGTAAGAAGCAATTGCAAGAGCATCTGGAAATTTCATGCCGTTCGCAATAACAGCTTTATTTGATGGAGGAAGACTCACTGCAATCATTGCAGCTGTTTCATAGCGATCCGCTCCTGCTATTCGTTCAACTGGAATTTCCATTTTGCCTAATTCATCTTCCACATCTTTGGAAAGAGCCTGCTCTCCTCCAAGAAGAATCGCGAACTCTGGGTCGAGTCGTTCAATCTCATCCTTTACAATTTGATCAAGACCGTCAGAGTGTGTTAATAAAATAGGGGAATTTAAATCATAGGCAAGCGGAGCACCAGCTAACGCATCAGGAAAATCATCGCCTCTTGCTATCACAACTCCTTGCGCGCTTTGCTTCCACCCTTCCTGAGAAATTTTCACTGCTGTCTCATACCGATTAGCTCCAGCGATTCTATCAACATTTGTTGGCAAATTCAATTTCACTTGCTTCCAAAATTCATCGGCGATCGCCATGTAACCTGCTGCCGACGGATGGACGTTTTTAGGATTTGGCAAATAGGTTGCATAATCCGTTGAAATGGCATCATAGGTAGGAACATAGTGGCTGAATGAATCGGCCGCGATCTGCTTAATGATCCCATTCACCGTCTTTGTCAGTTCCACGAGCGGACGCTGATCAGCCTCAGGGAACGCGTAGAAACCATTGTAGTATCCCATTAAATAAACATCTGCGGACGCATTAACGCTTCTTATAATTCCCATAATAGAAGCGTAATTTTCCGATAGCTCAGTGATGATCTCTTTGACTTCTTCTGGGTCCTTCAATCGTTCCGGTTCCGAACCGAGTACTTGAAGAAAATCGTTCGCACCGATCGTAATCGTTATCATATTTTTGGAGGCGATCTTAACTTGCATGTCACGATCCATCAAAGCGTTCAACAAATCTTTAGAAGTCGCTCCAGGCACCGCAAAAGGTTTTTCGTAGCTTCCTAATAAACCTACCCGATCTAGATCCTGAGCTATGTAGTCGCCATAACTTAAACCGAGAGTATTGTTCGACATGACGCCAGCCGCGAGTGAATCACCAAGGGCAGCATAATAGACATTATTTTTTTCTTCATCGAGACTGGCAGTGGCGAACGCTTGAGACGGCATAAGCATGGTTATCACGAGAATCAATAGCAACAGCGGACTGATTTTTCGCTTTCCCGACCTATTCAATCAGAACCCTCCCCAAAAATAATTCGTTATAACGAATCGTTACGTATACAATTAGCTTTCCTTTCTTCAATACCTGCCTATTCATAAAATAAATATCAAAAAAGCGCAGGAGACGTTCCCCGCGCTTTCTTAATAAATGGATTACTTTTTGAGCTGATCTAAAATGTCGTTACTTACAGCATTTTCTCCACCAAGAACGTTGAAGTCATAAGCTTCCATGTCCTCGATCGCTTCTGCTGTTTCTTTCGGAAGCATATTCGGCTTCACTAATAGCATTGCAGCATTTTGTTTCGCTGCAAGAACAGATCCTGAAAGGGCATCAGCAAAGTTCATGCCAGTGGAAACGTAAACGCGTGCTGAAGGGTTAAGATTTGTAGCAATATCAGCCGCTGTACCGAAACGATTGTCCCCTGCATAGCGATCTTCAGCATGTAGCTTCGCATCGAGCTTACCGTTAACAGCTGTTTCGCCACCAACGATGATCGATCCATCAATGCCTTTAAGCGCATTGCTAGTTGCTGATGGAATTTCATCCGCTTCTGTTAATAGAATTGGATAACCTTTCTGTGCAGCGTATGGCGCAATTGCAAGAGCATCCGGGAAGTTCATGCCGTTTGCTACAATCGCTTTATTTGGAGATCCGCCAAGACGCGCTGCAATGTTTGCAGCTGTATCGAATCGGTTGTCCCCTGCAATACGCTCAACTTCAATTCCCATACCTTCAAGCTGGAATTTCACGTAATTGCTTACCGCACTTGTGCCACCAAGGATAATGACATCTTTCGCACCAAGACGTGCAATTTCTTCTTTCGCCATTTTATTCAGTGATCCGCTTTCTGTTAAAAGAATTGGCGCATCGTATTTATAAGCAAGTGGTGCTCCTGCTAGTGCATCCGGGAAGGAATCGCCACGTGCGAGAACAACCGTATCTGCAGTTTCCCAGCCTTCTTGCGAAATTTTCACAGACGTTTCATAGCGCGTTTCACCCTGGATACGCTCAGCATCTGCTTCAACGATACGTGCTTCGTCTTTCGCTTTAACTGTTCCAATTTCATCGAGATACTCTGTAAATACTTCAAAATCTACGAAGAAAAGTTCGTTCATACGACCGTCAGCGGCAGCTTCACCCATTGCATCGTATCCGTCGCCACCTTGAGCGATATATGCGTTAGTTGCAACAGTGTAAGTCGCTTCTAGATCAATATCTTCATAGCCGTTTTCAGTTTTCACATTTACATCTAAAATTCGTTCACTAGAAGGAAGATCTTTATCAAAGGAATATCGAAGTCCTGCTACTTGAGCAAAACGACCTTCCTGAGTTTCGACACCGCTTACCCCATGCTCCAATGAATCAATGATTTCTGCACCAGTCATATCAAGCGTGACGAGGTTGTTACCGAATGGCATCGTTGTGAGAACTTCTCCTAACGTAATTGGTCCCTCATCGATTGATTCACGGATTCCTCCGCCGTTCGTGATTGCGATTGTTGCATCAGTAAACTGCTGAGCTTTGTAAAGCATGCCGTCTGTAATTAAGTTTCCTAGATTCGTTTCACCTGTTCTAACGGATGCACGTTTTCCATTAAGATAAACGTCAGATTGACCGACTACTTCTTTCTCAATTTCCTCGAGTGGTTTCTTCAGTTCATCATAGAGAGCTTTTGCTTCTTCGTTAGGCTCGAACTTACTTTTACTACCCAAATCAAGAAGTTCATTATCCCAATCAGTTAGCACGCCTTCTTCGTTAAACGTCACTTCAAGATCACCCAAGAAATTGCTATATTCATTTGCTTGTACAACTAGAGTTGGATCTTCAAATGTATCAACTACAACCGCTTCTTCAATTGTTGTGTGGCTATGACCACCAACAACAACGTCGATGCCTTCTACTGATTTAGCTAGTTCAACTTCAACCGCTTTTCCGAGGTGAGTAAGGGCTACGATTTTGTTTACGCCTTTATCCTCGAACATTTTAATCATCTTTTCAGCTTGCTCCTGATGATTTTGGAAGGAAATCGTTTCGCCAGGGCTTGATAGCTCATCTGTTGATTCAATCGTTAGACCGAACACACCCACTTCTTCGCCGTTTACATCAAGGATAACGGCTGGATAGATGGTACCATCATCACCAGTCATCGCCATTTCATTTTTATATAGAGGGCTAAGATAAGGATCTTTGCTGTAATCAATATTTGAGCTTACGATCGGGAATTTCGTTTGCTTGACGAACTCAGAGAACGTCTTTGGACCCTCATCAAATTCGTGGTTACCCGGTACCATCGCATCGTATTTCATCATGTTCATAAATTGTACGTCTGCGAGACCTTTATATTTATTGAAGAAAAGCGTACCAGAGAAAACATCACCAGCATCTAATAAAATTGTATTGGCGCGAGCTGCACGAATTTCTTCTACAGCTGTTACCCTTTTTGGAGCATTATCTAGATGCGCATGTGTATCATTTGTATGCATAATTGTAAGATCAAAATCGCCCGCTGCCGCCTCAACAGGTGTGGACGGTGAAGCTGCTGCAATTCCCATTGCTAATGCCGCTGTTGATAGAACGCCGAAAAGAGGTTTTTTCATATTCATGTAAGTAATCCCTTCCCTTTCGAAAACTCAAATTTTGTCGGAATGTCTCCGCGATTTTCATTATATACTAGACTACTAGGTGAATGGTCCTTTTTGTCATAATAGTTAACATATTCAAAACATTACTTTATAACTAGTTTCATAGAAAAGGAGAAGGCGGAGAATTCCCGCCTTTTTCCCAGTTTAGTTGTTCTTTAGTTCATTCATTACGTCGTCGCTAATAGCATTCGTGCCACCAAGGATGTGGAAGTTGTGCATGTCATTTTCGTTAATGGCTTCAGCAATTTTCTCTGGAACCTTATCTTTCTTAACGAGCAGGATCGCTGCATCTTCTTTCGCAGCAAGAACTGAACCAGCAAGCGCATCAGCAAACTTCATTCCTGTTGCTACTATAGCTGTGTCTGCATCTGGTGTTAGAGCGGTTGCGATCGTTGCTGATGTTGCATAGCGGTCATCTCCGCTAATTCGAACGGCATTGGAAAGACTGTCTACAACCTTTTCACTGATTGCACTTTTTCCACCAACGACAATTTGCTCGTCTGTTGTGTTTAATATTTTCTTCGACACAGCAGGAAGCTTGTCGTTATCCGTTAGTACGATTGGATAGCCATTTTTGGCTGCATAAGATGCAACAGATAGGGCATCTGGGAAGTTAAAGGCATTCGCCAGGATCGATTTTTCAGGCGTCCCGTCAAGCTTCGCTGCAATGTTCACAGCTGTTTCGTAACGCGTTTCTCCTCCGATACGATCAACTTTCAGCCCAAGGCCTTTTAGTTCATATTCTGTGTAAGACGAAATTGCGGATGTTCCACCAAGAACGATCGCTTTTTTCGCGCCAAGACGTTTAATTTCTTTCTTAGTAGCAGTGTTTAGCTTGTTTTGTTCCGTTAAAAGGATTGGTGCATCATATTTGTACGCAAGCGGTGCTCCTGCAAGGGCATCCGGGAACTTATCGCCTCTTGCGATCACTACTGTTTCAGCACTTTCCCATCCCTTTTTCGAAACTTCAACCGCAGTCTCATAACGTGTTTCTCCTGAAGTGCGGTCAACGCTGTTGTTCATTTGAATCTTCGCAAGCATTGGATCGTGATCACTTGCGCGGCCATCTGCTTCACTAAAATCAGAGTTAATGTTAATGCTATCAATCATCGTACGGTTTGCTAGATTGTTCGATACGAGAATATGATCGAGCACCTGCGCATTTCCTTGATAGTTGTAGGAGTAGCGTTGCTCTGTTGGAAGCTTTTTGACCATATTCGTTAGTACGTCGCCTTCAAGCGTTTGGATTGGCTTTGAGAATTCAAAGTCATTCAAGTCACCTAGAACAACAACCTTGCCATTATCCATGTTCGTCACGACGTCATTTACGAAATTGTTTAAGATGGACGCCTGTTTCACACGCTGTACTTCACTTCCTAAAACAACAGGGTGATCAGCGCCAAAGAGTGCGCCATCTCCGCCTTTTGAATTAAAATGGTTCGCTACAACAACCACTTTTTCACCATTAAATTCAAACTCAGCAGCAAGTGATTTACGGGAATCTTCAAACGCTTCATTTGTTGGATCAATGCGTCCAGGATTAAGCGTTAGTCCGTTTTCATCGACGCCAACTGAAGTTGTTGCATCACCAGATTTCTTCTCAGAGAAATTAACGCGATCAGGATTATAGATGAACCCAACGCGAATATTTCCACCAGGCTGTCCGCCATCTGTTTTATCCTCAGGTGCGATTTCAGTAAACTTGTATGTTGGGCCGCCTGCTTCTTCAATCGCTTGAATAATCGCTTCATAAGATTCGTTTGCACTTGTCGTGCCGTCATCTGTAGGACCATTGTTATCTTGTACTTCGACTAAACCAACGATGTCTGGTGTTTTCATGTTCTTTACAATCGATTCAGCAATTTTGCCTGTTTTCTCTTCCCCAACACCAGGATAGTAGTTTTCAATGTTATAAGAAGCAACAGTTAGATCGCCTTCTGATGACTCCATTTTCGTTACTTCACGTTCTGTATTACCATCAATCACGGATGGGAATGTGCCCGTTGGACGGATTTTGAAATTACTGTAATCGTAGCTCACGATTCCAGTGACTGAGCCATCGAGACGATCACCAGTCGTTACGTCAATATCAATACCATCAACGTCAATTAAGAGACGTTCAGGGTTTGGATCTTCTGCTGAAAGCAGCAGTCCGTTTGCACGAGTAAGAAGTTGATCTTTACTTGTGTTTACGTATACAGGAAGCTCATCGTATTTCACCGGCCCTGTTACGTTTGCATCCGGAATCTCAATAAGCATTCCTTCAAGGCTTTCATAAAAGTCCAGTCCATCTGTTTCAGGATCAAAAGATTTCATTTCGTCATCTTCTACGATTTCAGTTGGAGGCGTGCGGTCTGTTCCGATTACGATCGCTTCTGGCAAAGTGTTATCGGAAGAAGCTACTGTGATGGAAGAGGCAGTAATTTGAGTAGTGAGAAGGTCTTTCGCGTCACTATAACCACCTTCTTTATACTCTTTCACCTGACCGTCTACTTCTACTTTGTCGCCAACGTTTACGCCAGCGCCGCCGCTTTTATAAACATAGATTCCTTCTGAAGTGGCGTTGCTATCGTCGGGATTTTCTTCTTGCATGTAGAAGGCGTTATTGCCGTCTTTTGCCGTAACGATCCCAGCGATTTTCGTAACAGCCATTCCTTCATAAGGAGAAGTGTGGTCTGAACCTTGAATATCGTGAATGCTAATGCCATCAGCAGACTTTAAAACAGTGTAATCAAAAGTGGCGACTTCACTTAATTTATTGTCTTTGGCTGCTACGGCTTTAATCGTTGTATCTTCAGTTAGTTCAATTGGCGCTGTGTATTCTGTGCTTTCAGCTGTCGGTTCGCTACCATCTGTTGTGTAATGAACCGTCGCACCTTCTTCTGCTGTCGCAAGCTTCACCATCGTGCCTTCAATAACAGATCCTGATGCAGGATTTGCCGTTACTGAGAAAGCTGTTTCGATAACGTCAGCTGCGCTTCGAGTTACGAGTTTGTATTCGTTAAAGTTGTAGTCAATAACACCTTTAAGAATTTCATAGGTTTTACCTACTTCAAGTAGAGACTTATTTGTTGGTTTAATGACAAATTCACCTGAAGCGTCTTCAGCAGTGAAATTACCATTGCCATCGACTGACTTAACAGTGACATCATTAAATTGTGTGAATGCAGCTTCATGCTGTTCACCGTTATCTTTGGAAAGATCAGTGGATATGAGTGACTGAGGGGACGGGATACCTTTGTCTTCCGTTGTGATGGCTACATTAGAGGCACTAGTTTGTACTTGCTGCATGCCATAATAATCTGACATGGCGCCTTCTACAGTTACTTCATCACCTGGTTGAGCCGTAATGCCTGCAGCACGCACAATAATGGCAGCAGTGTCATCCTGGATAAACAGGTTCGTTTGGCCGCCAGTTTCAAAGGATGCTGTGGCAATGCCTTTTATTTTCACTTTTGTACCGTTTTCTACTTTTCTAGCATCAGTGATTGTTGAGAGTTCGATAGGTTCTGGATCTGGGTCTGGAGCTGTGCCGTCAGATTGGTGGGCACCGAGGTAGTCAGTCGTGTCTTTTGCATATTGAGTCCATTCTTTCGTAATGTCAACCGCATCAGTAGTATCCGTATCACCAGATTTAACTGAACCTTTACGAACAAGCGTCATATCTTTCGCAAAATCGCCGGCTGAACCAACTTGACCAATAGAGTCAATAACCGTGTCTGTTTTTTTGAGGACAACAACATCATTACCGTTAAAATT
The DNA here is from genome assembly GCF_056173665.1 of Anaerobacillus sp. QJM3NY_17. NCBI lineage: Bacteria > Bacillati > Bacillota > Bacilli > Caryophanales > Bacillaceae > Anaerobacillus > Anaerobacillus sp. QJM3NY_17. Next base: position 4,073,817 of record NZ_CM149685.1, read on the forward strand.
AACGACGGATTGATTTGTTACATCAGCTTTATCTAAAATTGACTGATTGGATTTTTCGTGGGCAAGTACAAAGACTTCTCCAGTAGCAAGCTTACCTTCTAATGGTAAAGAATATTGTGGAGTGGTCTCCCCATTGGAGTAAAGTTCAAGAGTGTAGTTTGCTAAATCAAGTTCATTTTCTGTTCCATTGTAAAGTTCAAGCGCTTTGTTGAAGCTCCCACCTTCAATGTATTCTGAAATGATTAAGTCCTGAAATGTGTCTTCAGCTGCTGAAGCATACTGAGAAACAGGAAGCGCGAAAAAGCTAAGAACCATTGAGAATATTAGCGCAAAGCTAATAAAACGACTGGTTGACCTTCGTTTCAAATTTCATCCCCCCGGATATGTAGTCGAATTTTGGTGATGATACCACCAATTGTCAGTATACAATAACTTTTGACCCAGATGTGTAAAAATAGCGTAAATTGTCTAAATTTAGATGGCGCTTTCATTTTGTGGTAGGGGTCAGGCGCGAGCCTGACCCCCTTCACATACAAAACCGCTGTTTTCGCTGCTTTTGTCCGCGTTCACGGGACACTAATTGTTCCTAGAAAACTCTTTCTTCAATCTTTCACATTGTAAAGAAACGGTGAAATTAATATATAACGATAGATTTCATTTTTCCTTACTCTTTCATTTTCTGCTCACATACTAGTCTAAAGTACTAGTTTCCAATCACAAAGAAAAACCACCCTATCGATGGCTCGATTGGATGGTTAAGAGGCAGGTTTATCTTCTTCTTTCTTACATCTCTTCCCTGATGGGTTGGATCCATCATGCTCTAGTCGGGGAGATGATCTTGAAGATCCTTGAGGGAACATTACACGTTAGTCTAGCGGGGAGTATACTAGTTTGGTGACTCAAGAGTATATGGGTTTTCTAATTCGTTTTCAAATGAATGAAAATCATTATAAGGACGTATACCTTGCTTCATTAGACAGTTTGTCCCCTGCCTAAATCGAGCATCATTGCTATTGAAAACAAGGACGTTTCTTGCTTGCTTCCGCGCAAAGTGAGCTGTCGTCATAGCACCACTTTTCACTTTAGCTTCCATAATCACGACATGACTTGACCATGCACTGATTAACGCATTTCGCTGAATAAATTGCTTTGGTGTAGGTGCTGTGCCAGGTGGATACTGTGATATGACAGCGCCTTCAATTGATATTGCTTCGAAGAGCGAGCGGTGCTCTTTCGGGTAACAAGTATCAACTCCATTTGCAACAAAAGCAATCGGTTGCCCACAATTTGCGAGGCAGGCAGTGTGAGCAGCATGATCGATTCCTTTAGCGAGACCACTAATAACAGGGATGTTCAGGCTTGAGAGTTTGGTGGATAACTCTTTCGCAGCACGTCGCGCCTGATTAGAACAAGAACGGGAACCAACTATTGCGACAGAAGGTAAGCTTGGCTTGATATGACCTTTGTAATATAAGAGAACGGGCGATTCAGGAACATTTTTTGCATAAACAGGGTAAAGCGGGTCATCTCGGGGTAATAGCCAGATCTCCTTTTGCTGAACAAGTTCGAGAATGCGCTTTGGTTTCTCAAGTGAACGGGTAGCCATTATTGCTTCGCGTGCAAGACGAGAGATTCCACGGACATTCTGAAGTTCAGAGAGAGAGGCATCATAGACTCGTTCAGGAGTTCCGAAAGCGGTCAACAGCTTTTTTTGTGTCACCGGACCCACATGCGGAATCGAACTTAGCCAGATCCAGCGCTCCATTCGTTCACTTCTCTTTCGTGATTAATTTTTATGACAGGATTTTTTCCCATCGTTACTCTGGAAGTTTGGAGAGCACATACACTTTGCTACCTTTTCGCTCTGGCCATTGTTTAACAAGATCTGGTGGTGTTGAGGATTCACTATTCTCGACATAACGCTGGTAAGCTTCCCGGGAAGGTTCCTGAAAAAGTGAGAGTATGTAATCCGGGAAAGCGTGTGGATTCTTGCGATCAGAAATGTACGCACGATAACTGCTCCACATATAGTCCGCTGGCTTTACTACCATACGAGCTTTAACTGGATTAAGGTGGATGTATTTACTCACGTCAATTTCATAATCAATCGAATCGAGAAGTTCAGCGAAATAGCGACCTTGAAAGACATGTCCTGTGTACTCATATTTGTCGTTGAAATATCTTGCATAGTTGGAGTTGATTACTTTCATGATTTCACCAGGGGGATGATCGAAGGTTTCGATGGAGAGATGCACATGGTTAGTCATGAGACAGTATGCGTGTAGGCGAAACGGAAAAACGAGACGAGCTTGTTCTAAAAGTAATAAGTACTTCAGACGATCAATACGCTCTTCAAAAAGTGGTCCTTTTCGATTCCCTCGACAGATAATATGGTACTTAGCACCAGGGAACCAATTGCGTTTCTTACGAGCCATTCGAATTGCTCCTTTAGTAAGGAAAATGGGGAATTTCTACCATATCGGGGTTAATAATTGTAGTATACCACCTTTCAAGAATTTGGGAATAGTTAATTTGTAAATTATTCAGAAATATTTTTTAATTCATTAGAAGGAAAATGGAGAGGGAGGTAATAGAGGTGAATGAGGGGGTCAAGTACGTACCTGACCACCTCATTCACCCCATACCGTTAAACCCTTATCCACTATAGGTTCAATGCAATTCAAGGTTCATTTGCAACGAAAAAAGTGTCCACCTGTGGCGGACACTTTTTGGTGTTTTGTCTTTTGATGGGGTCAGGCGCGAGCCTGACCCCATTAAGCATTGCCTACTTCAATCCCTCCACCACATCATCATTAACCGCATTGACTCCACCTAAAATGGTGTACGTATCTGCTTTTAGTTCTTCAATGGCTTCAGCTGTTTCAGACGGCAATTCATCTGGCTTTACTAGAAGCATCGCTGCACCTTGTTTGGCAGCTAGAACGGAACCTGTTAACGCATCAGCAAAGTCCATGCCTGTTGCGATGAACACGTGCTGAGATGGGTTAAGTTCAGTTGCTATTGACGCCGCTGTACCAAAACGATTTTCACCTGCATAGCGCTTCGCATACGGTAGCTTGCTGAACGCTTTCTCACTAACCACTGCTTCACCACCAGCGACGATCGCCTGGTCGACACTGCGAAGGGCTACTTCCGTTGCTTTTGGAACAGTGTCTTGTTTCGTAAATAAAATCGGATAGCCATTTTCTGCTGCGTAAGATGCGGCAGAAAGAGCATCAGGGAAGTTCATCCCACTTGCTACGACAGCTTTATCAGGATTGCCACCAAGACTCGCCTGGATATTAGCAGCTGTTTCGAAACGATCATCTCCGTAAATTCGTTTCACTTTCAAATCGAGTCCTTCTAACTGATAAGCGATAAATTTCGGTACGGCTGATGTCCCACCAAGAATAATCGCTTTCTTCGCACCAAGGCGCTTAATTTCGCTTATGACCGATTTCTCAAGCCCCTTTTCACGCGTTAAAAGAATAGGTGCATCTAATTTATACGCGAGTGGTGCCCCTGCTAGCGCATCTGCAAAGTTATCTCCTCGTGCAATAACAACCGTATCCGCTTCGTCCCATCCTTCTTTTGAGATCTCAACAGCTGTATCATAGCGATTATCTCCAAATATCCTCACTGGTTCCTTCGATTCCGCTTCACCAGCATCAGATGTTACTTTCCACGTATATTTCTTCGTATTCTTTCCAATCGCTCCACTATCGTTATTGAAAATTTTAGATTTATTTTCTTCAGATGGTTCAATTGTAATTGGTATTTCATTTTCACCATTTACTAGCTTTACTTCATGTGTGAACGTCATATCCTCATTCACATTTACTTTCTCACCATTAATCGTTAGGTTTCCTTCTTTGATCGCATTTCCTTTAAAAGTTACCGTATCGCCTTCCACAACGGCACCATTTTCAGGAGAGTTTACGACAACGGGCATATCGATCCAACGGAAAATTTCATCTTGTACAACCATTTTATTACTGCCCTGGTTAGTTACCGTCACTTTAAGATCTGTACCTTCTGCTCCGTAACCATAGAAGCTGACGTCATCATCAGACTTATCATTACGCGTATGGTCGGCAAGTCCTTCCTGATCCCATGACTCCCCTTTTGCATATTTGTACGTTAAGACCGTTCCTTCTGGGAAAGATTTTTGTAGTTCCCAATCCGGTGATACCGCTCCATTACGAGACATTTCCCATGCACTTGTACTCCACCCATTTTGATCACCAGGCATCGTTACTTTTGCGCTAAGCGGTGTATCGTCAGGGGCATGCACTTTAAATGTTACGTCTACCATCACAATATCCGGAGTTACCGTTACTTTATTAGAAGCGGTTTGATTTCCAGCTTTGTCATACGCTACGATGCGATAGGTGTACGCTTTGCCGTTCTCAACAGCGAAGTCGGTGTACGTCACTGCTTCTGCATTATCTAGAAGTTCAACCGTTTGACCATCCCGCTCAACCGCTAATAAGTAAGGGTTGTCTGTTCCTTCAAGTGCCCAGTTTAATGTTACCTGTCCAGATTCCTTTAACGGCTCTTCAAGCTTCACAGCATCTGCAGGGGCCTTCGTATCATCCTCATTTTGAGAGAACGTGACTTCTTCTGTATTCGTTGTTTTCCACGTAGCCCCACGATCAGTTGAAAAAGCTAGTCGGTAAGCGTATGTTCCTTTCTCAATTGGGCGGAATTCCGCTTTAAATCCATTAGCCTCTTCTTCCTGTCCTGTGTAAGTCGCTTTAGACTCTTGCCACTCACCGTCACGCTTCACTTGAAGTTTTCCAATTAATCCTTCTGCAAGACTTGATTCCGTTGCACCATCTATTTTCACACTAGCTTCGATTGCGAAAGTGTTTGATAGATCCAACACTTGATCATCAATGACTGAAACTGAAGAAATTTCGTACTTTCCTTCTTTCCACTCGATGTGCGGAATCGTTGGTTCCTTCGTTTCCACTTTTACCGATTCATTGCCATCCTTATCGATCGCCGTTACGGCAAAAAAGTAAGATTGGCCATTAGTTAATCCAACAACGGTAAGTTCCTTGTCTTCCGTTACACTCACTTCTTCATACATCGCCCCTTGTAGCGTTGAGCGATACACTTTGTATTTCGCTGCATCTCCTGTCCAAGAAAGGGTTGCGCTTCCTTCTCCAGCAGAAATTTTCAAATCGCTAGCCGCTTTTGGTCGCTCAAAATTCTGACCTTCGTCAGCTATTAGCATGCGGCCAGTCATTGCAGGAATCGTTACCGAAACCTTGCCACCCTTCACCGTTACGCTGTCATCTTTCGCGAGTCCATCGGTAAATGATATGTTGTTTTTCACAACTTCCTTCACATTTAGCTCGATCGTTTGCGAATTAGTACCGCGGTTCACTGCAATGATTGCTGCACCGTCATCATTCGTACGAACAAATGCATAGACATCCCCGTCTGCATGCAGGGTTGTGAGCTTCCCGTATGCAAGAAGATCTGCATTTTCAGTACGAACAGCTCCTGCAGCTTGATAGTGCTTTACTAAGTCTGCATTTTCGTCTCCCCACGGATACGTGCGACGATCATCAGGGTCTTTAGAACCTGTTACACCTGCTTCATCACCGGAATAAATCGTTGGGGCACCTGGGTAACCCATTTGCAGAACCGCAGCTAGCTTTAAGCGCTGCACGCCAAGCTCGTGATCGTAATTCGGATCAAATTCAGCTCGTTCATACGTGTCAGTTCCGCCACCAAGTACATAGATTGCACGCGGCGTATCGTGAGATCCCATTAAATTCATGAGCGCATGAAACGCCTCATCAGGGTAATCCTCCTGTACTGCCATCAACTTCTCATCTGTACTTGCTGCATTCCCATTTTTCAAGAAATCAAGAATAGCACCTTCGAAACGATAGTTCATCACGGAATCATATTGATCCCCAAGGAAGTACTTTGATGCGTCATCCCAGATCTCACCTAGAATCAGCGGCTCTTCCCCATCCTTCAGCGTTGCTCCGGCACCGGCCATTTCTTCAGATTTCAATTCATCACGGAACTCACGCCAGAATTCCATATCGACTTCATTTGCGACATCAAGGCGCCATCCGGAAGCCCCATTTGTTAACCATGATTTCGATGCAGAATCTTTGTCATACATAATGTAATCAGAAAATTTCTCATTGTTTAACTCACTATCATAATCAACTGCGTCTCCTTCAACGCTTTTGATTTCAGGAAGAGAATCATATCCCCACCACGCCTGATAGTCGTAGCGTTCCTTCCCATTCTCATCCTTCACTTTTTCATTTTTGATATTAAACCAGTTATGAAAGCCATATTCGTCATTAAACGTTTGGCCTTCTTTTTCAAGCTGTTTTCGTGCTTCTACTTTCGCATCTTTTTCACTCATGTCCTCGTCATTCATTAGGTCATAAATACGAGACCAATATTCATAAGCCCCAACGACATCGTACTTACTATAGCGATCAAAGTAGATGGAGTCATCCCCAACATGATTAAATACGCCATCCATAATCAGGTGCATGTCACGTTTTTCAAGTTCATCGGTAAATGCTTTAAATTCCTCAGGTGTTCCAAACATTGGATCAATCGTTTTCCAATCCGCTGCATCATATTTATGATTTGATGCTGCCTTCGCAATTGGATTTAAATAAAGGGTATTTACACCAAGGGATTGAATATAATCAAGCTTCTTTTGAATGCCTTGGATATCCCCACCAAAGAAATCGTTACTCCATATCTTATCTCCATCATAATCTGCACTGTCCGAAAGCCTTGGATTATCGGGAAGCTCTCCCCACTCCTGGTGCTCAATTGGTTCATGACCACGTGCGGTTTCCTTTGCATCATCGTTTTCTTCATTTCCATTATTAAATCGATCAGGGAAAATTTGATACACAACAGCTTCTTTCATCCAGTCTGGCGTTTCGTATCCTGGGTCGAAGACCGTTAATTGATAAAGTTCAGCATTCGTATCAACTGCTTTTCCAGCCGCTCCTTGCTTCGTATCTTCTCCATACTCCGCTTTTGCTGAACCATCACGCACAATAAATTTATAGCCGTAAAGTCCTTTTTCTTCAGGCGTTACTTTCGCTTCCCAAAAATCTTTCCCATCATTTGTGGCTGCCTTCTCCATTGAGATCAGCTTGCTTGTACCCGTATTTTGATTCTTGATATAGAGGTCGGCTTTCGCTACATCATCTTTCTTTGCTGCTAGACGTAGCGTCACCGTCTTTCCTTCTTTCACAGCACCAAACGGAGCACGATAAGCTTCTTCCCATGAGTTATGTAGAAGACTTGCCTTATTTACTGCACCATCTGACCCTTCAGCACTATAATCTGTGCTTACTTCTTTTGAATCGGCATTGAAAAAGAACGTGACGTCTGCCTTTTCAATGACGTTCAACTTTGCATTCTCTGCAGGATAATCGTCTCCCCATTTATCGCCAAGTACCACTTTATACTCATAATTCCCTTTTGGTACGCTTGTCGTAAAGGAATAGACATTATCAAATTGATCATCAGTCAGAAGCGCTGTTGACTGATCAGGGCTCCACTCTGCTCCTGCATCAATGGCAGGCTGGATCGAGCCAACAAGTCTAGGTGATTTTTCTTCTAGCGGTGTGTAAGTAGTTGAATCTGCAATCGCATGTGTTCCATCATGATAATAAAACGTTACTTTTGTTTTCTCATCCAGCGTTAATTTAAGATTGTTTCCACCATCACCATAGCTCTCTCCCCAAGATTGATTGATCGCTATTTTATATTCATAACTCCCTGCTGGAAGTTCACCAGAGAATTCATAATATCCTCCTCCCACGGCTTCCATCTTTGTTTCCTCAGCTGTTGGATCCCATTCCTTTGAAGCACCGAGCTCGTCCTGCAAATCGCCAACAAGGGTGACAATTCGTTCGTCTGTCACCTCGCCAATCGTAAAGGTACTATTATCGCCACCATTTGGATTTAAAGGATCTTTCATCCATTCATCTCCCACGATAAATTTGTACTGATGAAGTCCATCGGATAGACCATCTATCGTTAACTCCCAGACGTCATCTACCTTCTCGAGTGGAAGTGCCCCTTCCTGCCAATTTGTAAAATCACCTGCAACAAGGACCGATTCTTCGCTCCCTTCTCCTTCATAAATAAACGTAGCTGATGATCCGTCTATGAGAGGACTAACTGCTGCCGCTTTCACTGCTCCAGGAATAGCTCCAGCAAGCAATTGAATCAACAGAACGACGACGAGTGACAGTGAAAATCTCCTTCGATTACCCCTTTTCATCCTTTTCCCCCTTGAAAATACGATTAGTGAAACCGTTTGCACAAAACCGTAAATTTTAGGAAACCGTTTGCAGTTATAAATAAAAAAATAAGCTAACTGTTCCAAATCTAAGCAAACGCTTTCACGATCTATTTTGCCACAGGATTTGGAAGTAATCAACTTATTTTTAGAAAATTTCATTATTTTTCGCACAGCTCGATCGGTAGACCATCCGGATCATTGAAAAAAGTGAACCGCTTCATTGTGAGCTCATCCACTCTTACATCTTCAATAGAAGATACTCCTCTTTCTGTTAGATGATTAACGGCCTTATCAAGGTCTAATACTTCAAAAGCGATATGTCTTAGTCCCTTTGCTTCAGGATAGCTTGGTCTTTCTGGCGCATTCGGGAATGAAAATAATTCAATTCTTGTATGATCTCCGACGGCAAGATCAAGTTTGTATGAATTTCGTTCTTCTCTGTAAGTTTCCTCGATAACCTTAAGACCGAGTGTGTCTACATAGAACTTTTTTGATTTTTCGTAATCTCCGCAAATAATCGCAACATGGTGCACTTTAGTAAACATCTGCTTCACCTCACCCTAAACGATAAGCTGACAAATGAGCGTCGTCAATAAGAAACCCGAGCAGCAAGTCATTATAGCAGCGATTCCGCCCCATCTACATACAACTCTGTCCCTGTTACATGACTGGATGCATCAGAAGTTAGAAAGTAAACGACGTCTGCCACCTGTTGTGACGAACCTGGTTTTTGCTCAAGCGGATGACTTCCTTCAGGATATTCTACTGGAATTTCAATTTCTTCTACACCATCTTTTTTGTCTGTGTTTTGATCAATGTTCGTATCGATTGCCCCAGGGCAAATGGCGTTTACGCGAATGTGATATTGAGCTAGTTCAAGAGCAGCCATTTTCATAAAGGCTACCTGTCCTGCTTTTGAAGTACTATAAGCAGACATACCGAAGTTCGAAAAAGTCCGATTCCCATTTATGGAACTAGTAATAATGATACTCCCTCCATCTTCTTTCATATAAGGGATTGTATGTTTCACCATTAGAAAAGTACTTCTTAAATTTGTCTCAATCGTCTGATCCCACTCATCAACCTTCATTTCTTCAATCGGATTCAGTGTGCCATTAATTCCTGCATTGTTAAACAGAATATCAATGCGTCCCCATTTGTTAACAACTTGCTTCAAACCATATGTAACTCGTTCTTCATCGGCCACATCCACATTAAGGACAAACGCCTCTCCGCCGTTTTTTACGATCGACTCCTTCACTTGTTCTGCTCGACTTTCCTTCAAATCAAATAAGCAAACTCGAACGCCTTCTTTTGCAAAGCGTTTAGCTGCGGCTTCTCCAATGCCAGATCCACCACCTGTTATAACGGCTACCTTCTTCATATTTAGCACTCTCCTTTTTTCTGACTATTCCCGTCCACCTACTTTTTAGACAATTTTATATAAAAAAAGAGACCCGTTAAGGTCCCTATTGCTGGTTTTCAGTTTCATCATTCGGTTGCTTTTCAGTGTCGTCCATGTCCCCTTCATCCATGTTACCATCTTCATCTTTATCGCCTTCTTCTGAACCATCCTTATTCATTGTATCATCGTCTTCCTGATCAATCGTTCCATCGTCTTCGTTAACATTCTCTTCATCTTCTGGTGTATCTTCTTGCATTTCGGGATCTTCTACCGGTCCTTCTTCTTCATTTGCATTCGAACAAGCCGCAATACTCAGGGAAAGAAACATCGTCATCAGTAACATCATCCACTTTTTCATAGAAAAACCTCCATCGTTGTAATAGTCCTATTTTGACCATCTCAAGTGGATGTATGTATTTTCCTAACACCAAATTTAAAAAAAGCTATTTATTTACAAAAAAAGTCATATATTTTTGATATTTTTTACAAATTACAACACATTTCGTAGGTTTAATGGCCTATTATAATAGTAGGATTTTCATAAATATATGATGGATCGTACAAAGTATCCTCCAGAAAAGGGCAACCATTTTTGAAAAAAAGTGGGCGCAAAGTAAACAGATCTAAGGAAGCTTCTTGATAGAAGGCTTCTATGATGGCTGAACTACCTGGAAAGAGTTTAAGGAGGAGTTACATGGGCGTACATACGGAAGAAAATCTGGACGAGGAATGGATTAAATTAATGAAAGAAGCGAAGGAATTGGGCATCAAAATTTCTGAAATCAAAGCGTTTCTCAAAAATGAGGGAATGTAACCTGAACGAAAGCGGCGGAACGGATGCCGCTTTCGTTCTATTTACGGAACAATAACATACTGGTATAATTACATACAATCAAAGAATTTTGTCGAAGCATCGGAGGGATACACGTGATAGGTGAAGAAGTAAAGAAGTATCGTTTACGCAAAGGGTTATCTCTTTCAGAATTAGCGGAACGTGCGAATGTGGCCAAGTCATATCTGAGTTCAATTGAACGAAATATACAATCAAATCCCTCTATCCAATTCCTAGATAAAATATCTAATGTTCTTGATGTTTCGGTAGAGGTACTACTTCAGGGAGATGATCCTATTCATCAGAGTGAGTTAGACTCGGAATGGAAAAAGATCGTTAAAGAAGCAATGGAGTCTGGTATAAGTAAGGACCAGTTCAGGGAGTTTCTGGAGTTTAATAAGTGGCGTGCCAAACAGGGGTCTGATCAATAAATTGTTTTTTTTAAGAGCCGACATCTTCCAGTAGGCTCTTATCTATTTAGTTAACAGGATATATACCCAATAGCCGTGGATACACAATATGAAAGAATATAATGTTGAAGCCACCACGATTAATAAAATCCGTATTAAACCGGATTTAAAGTGATGAAATTTTAAAAGTAAGGCGATCAAAAAAAGAGACAAACCTATTTATACATTAGGATAACAAGTGGATCCATTTGAAATAGCATTCGCATTAATGGATTCACTTCTCCGATCCATCCATTTTGAACTCCACAATATGTGATAAATCCATCAAGAGCGTTAATCCATGCTAAATAAATAACAAAAAACTGCTCCTACGTTTTCCCTTTATTCATAATGAGACGATATATTTTGGTTTTGTATAACCTCCCTAAGTTCATCGTACATTTTCTGTTCATCTCGGATTATTCCTTTGATGTCTTGTTCTTTATTTTCAAGTCCGTGGATTTTCTCTAGAATAAAAGATAAATCGCACTTCCCTTTATATTCGTCATTGATGTAGAGTTTGGCGATCTGTTTATCAACCGCAATGATTTTAATCCTCTTCCCTAAAATATAAGAGACAAAAGTCCCTTCCCCTAATTTGATCACCATCATTCCTCCTTATTTTTTTGAGGAATTGATTAGAAAATCCTTCACTTCCTCCTTAGATAATCCCATTCTTCTTGCAATTGAAATAAGGGTCACCCATTCCTGATCCAATTTTTCGTCAGTATACGTTTTCATTCCCCATCCCCCTTATATAATTCAGCAATAAACGACATTAATAAAGAACGTTTTGTTCTTTATTTAGAATGTACATCTAATATAGTCTTATTTTGGAAGATTAAAAAGACTGAAAATTCTTTATATAAGGCTGTTACCAGCTTATAATCTTCTATATCCTACCAAATACTCTCTCGTTCTTAAATTTTAATTATTTTGTTCAAAGAGACTTTTAGAAAATTAATATAAAAACACGACATTTGTTCTGTTTACAGAACAAATTGTTCTTGATAAAATTAACACAATAAATAATGATAAAGTCGAGGTAAAGGGATGATAGGGGAAAAAATTAAACTTTATCGGAATCGTATGGGACTGTCTTTAACTGAACTCGCTAAACGGGCAGGGGTTGCCAAATCTTATTTAAGTTCGATTGAACGAAATCAACAGGCTAATCCTTCTATTCAATTTCTTGAAAAAATAGCGGCAGAATTAAAGGTTCCTATTGAAGTGTTCATATTAGAAGAAGATCACGAGGAGCCGGCACTCGACACGGAGTGGAAAGAATTAATCGAAGAAGCGATGCGCTCAGGTATTACAAAAAAAGATTTCGCAGACTATTTAGAGTTTAAGAAGTGGCAACTCCATCATGGCAATGATGAATAAAACAACTACTTAAAATCGAATTGCTATTGAAATAAGAAACTCCTGTCCACGAAGGACAGGAGAGAAAGTTCTTATTCAGCAGAGTTCTCAGAGTTTTCGTTAGCCGCTGGCTCTTCGGTGTTGGCTCCATTGTTCATAGAGTTATTGCCGTTCTCAGAATCATTTTCACCGCTGTTACACGCTGTGATTAACATTACAGCTACTAACGAAGTTGCAATTTTGAGCATGAATTTCTTGTTATTCATTTCCAAAATTCCTCCCTGAACTCGATAAGTTTTACCGCTATGGAGCGGTTGAGTAAATCATAGCAGGTAAAAAAGGGTATTTGTTAGAATTTACATAGTCTCTATGATCGTTTAACATTACATCAACATTTGAGTCATCATCGAGCCTCTACTAAAGTGAACTTCACACTCCAAAAAACCCCTATTTCCGTATAAATTACGGAAATAGGGGTTTGCTTGTCCTACTTCAATGCAAACATAATCTCGGCTTCAGCTGCAACTTCGCCGTCCACTGTTGCTGTTGCTTTACCTTTGCCGATCGGTCCTTTGATACGAATGATTTCAACTTCGAGACGAAGCTGATCTCCCGGTTTAACCTGTTTTTTAAAGCGACATTTGTCAATACCAGTAAAGAAAGCTAGCTTGCCTTGATTATCTTCCTTCTTCAGCATCGCGACAGCACCTACCTGAGCAAGTGCTTCAACGATTAACACACCTGGCATAACAGGGTAATCTGGAAAATGTCCATTAAAGAACTCTTCATTCGCTGTTACGTTCTTAATACCAACTGCTCTTACTTCTTCTTCTACTTCAAGAATTCGATCAACGAGCAGAAAAGGGTAACGATGCGGGATAATCTTCTTAATGTCCTGACTATCTAACATAATTCATTCTCCTAACTGTTACTCTTCTTTTTTGACGATATCACTAATCTTTACCCATGTACTCTTCTTAAAGACGTCTGCAGGGCTTCCGTCTCCAATGACACCGTAACCGATCATCGCACCTGCTACAAGTGAAGCGACGAGCAATAGGGCAACGAGAAGAAGGCGTAGCCAGATTGGAATTAACCGGATCCTTGGCTTACGCTCTTTCATTTCTTTATTCTTATTCGTTTTTATGGCCTCTTCATTAGGAAGTTCCTTATGCTCTGAGGTCTGGTTCACCTTTTCATGGTTGTTCGCCATTATGATTACACCCTTACGAATAGTTTCCGTTCTAATTTAGACTAATTTTTTCTTTGCAATTTTGTCAATATGCTCAAGCATGAGGCCTGTCCCTTTTGCAACGCAGCTCATTGGCTCTTCGGCAATGAGTACAGGTACCATTAGCTCTTCAGCGAATAGCTGATCAATACCGTGAAGCAAAGCACCCCCGCCTGTCATGATGACACCACGGTCAATAATATCTGCTGAAAGCTCTGGAGGAGTTCTTTCAAGTACGCTCTTCGCGGCCATTACCATATGTGTAATTGGCTCCTGAAGGGCCTGCTGAATTTCATCAGATTTCACTGTGATCGTGCGTGGAAGTCCTGAAACCATATCTCGTCCACGAATATCAAGTTCTTCTTTCCGGCCGCCTGGAAATACCGTTGCTACGTTAATCTTAATTTGTTCTGCTGTCCGCTCCCCTATGAGAAGCTTATACGTTTTCTTGATGTAATCCAGGATTTCGTAATCGAACTTGTCCCCTGCCATTTTAATGGAAGAGGCGGTGACAATATCGCCCATTGAAAGAACTGCGATATCCGTCGTTCCACCGCCAATGTCCACAACCATATTACCGCTTGGCTGAAATATATCCATGCCAGCGCCAATCGCTGCTACTTTTGGTTCTTCTTCAAGGAAAATTTGTTTTCCACCGCTTTTTTCAGCAGCTTCTTTAATCGCTTTCTTTTCAACAGACGTAATGTTTGTTGGCGTACAAATTAGAATACGCGGTTTAGATAGAAAGCTTTTTACATTAATTTTGTTCAAGAAATGTCTCAGCATAACTTCTGTAATATCGAAGTCTGCAATAACGCCATCTTTCAATGGACGTGTTGCAACGATGTTTCCAGGAGTCCGGCCAACCATTTGTCTTGCTTCTTCACCTACAGCAAGTGCTCTTCCAGTACCAGTGTCTAATGCCACGACAGAAGGTTCATCCAACACTATGCCTCTGCCTTTCACATAAATCAGTACGTTCGCGGTACCTAAATCAATCCCAATATCACGTGAAAACATGACTTATCCTCCCTGTATTCTTTCACTCATCTATTGTCTCAGTCCTAGTATGTTTAAACTACTTATCCATTAGTATATTGTACCACAAATAAAGAACCAGGAAGAAAGTATTTAGAAAAAAATGTCGTTTTTAGGCGTATTATTTGACAGCTTCTTCTTTTTCCGTATCCTTTCTATATTTTATTCTCGTCGCTTCGCCGCCGCGGAGATGGCGTATCGATTTATGATACTCGAGAATCCCCTTCACCTCATTGGCGAGGTCCGGATTAATTTCGGGAAGCCGTTCTGTTAAATCCTTATGAACGGTACTTTTGGACACTCCAAACTCTTTGGCGATCACCCTCACCGTTTTCTTAGTCTCCACGATGTAATTTCCAATCTTGATGGTTCGCTCTTTGATGTAATCGTGCACACCACTCGCCTCCCTAAATTGGATGTGAGAGATGCGAAATGAGACTGATAAAGTGATCATGCTACGAAGCTCTAGTCATCAGGTCGACCTACATGATGTCAGGAGTATTGCATGCAAGAATACTTCGAAGCCTTACCACAACTTCTCACCTCTGCCCCTCATTTACTAAGTTTTGTAACATTTTATTAAGGCAAAGGTGGTTATATACCAAAAAGTCAAGAGGGACAAGGGATTTTATTTAAATTTTCTTATAATGAGCGATTTTTGCCTTTTTTGTATGCTAAATCATTTCCTAAAAGAACCTCTTCTATAGAATTTCTCTTCGCATCTTTGCATGCGATTATTTACTAATTGATTTCTTTAATCCTCAAGATTCAGAGCAATTTCAATGCTTTTTTAAGCAATAAAACTGGAATTAGCATGCTATTTCCCGGGAAAGGTCGAACGATGTCATGTTGAATTGTAAACAAATAAAAAAACCCCGATTGCTCGGGGATTTCTGTTACTCTGAATCCTTTGTATCTGATTTTTGATCATCCGATTTCTGCTCATTGTTATTTTGCTCGTCGGATTTATCCTCGTCAGCACTCTTTGCATCATCTTCGGCGTCTTTCTCAGCATCCATTTCGGATTCTGTACTGTTGTCTTTGTTCTCAACATCAGTACCTTCTGAGGCTGATGGGTTGGAAACTTCATTTCCAGCTTTTTCTGGACCTTCAATTGCTGAAGAAGGTTGATTAAAAACATCAAGTGGGTTAACTGGAGTACCATCTTTACGAACTTCAAAGTGTACGTGTACACCAGCGTCTGTATCAAATGTGTTTGTTCCAGCCTTACCAAGCTTATCGCCTTGCTTCACTTTATCGCCTTCTGCCACTTCAACTGCTTCAAGCGATTCATAGACAGTAACAACCCCATCTGCATGTTCTAAATGAACTACATTTCCTAGCAGCTGGTCGTCTGATACTTTAACAACCTTTCCACTCATAGCAGCTTTAACTTCAAAGCTTGCTCCATCTTCACTAGCGTAGTCAATTCCTGCATTTTGGTAGTAGGTATTATTATAGAAAACAAGGGCTGCTTGTTGTTCTTGCGTGCTAGCTGATGTGTCATAGAATTGTTTCTGCACAAATACACCACTATCTTCGGATGCAGGTACTTTAAAGACTTCTGAATCACCAAGGACTGGAACGGACTCGTCATTAGTGTCAAAGGCACTTCTTTCTTCATCAATTCCGCTTAAATCTTTCGGGCCAGCATTTTCTTGCCCACCTTGCATCCAAAGAACGGCTGCAAGAACAATTGCTGCAAAACCAAGATAGACTGCCGGATAGATCCAGCGTTTCCTTGCTAGCTTCTGCCATTTAGAAGCGCTTTTTTCAACAGGATGAGATCGTTGTTTTTCGTCTCCCATTTGTTCATCACCTCAGCAACATTGTGGTCAGGTTGCGAGATTTATATACATGTTCCTAAAAAAATGTCTATTTATTTTTTGATAAGGGGGATGTTTTTATTCATGAATTCGGTTTTCCCAGTATTTACTTACGATTTTAGGCGTATTTTTCTATATATGCCATTATTTCTTGTTTTATATTTTGTTATCTGTTTGTAAGAATGATTACTTGAATATGAGGGTATATAACCTTTAACAACACTTTTGGCACTAAAATCCGTTTTGATTTATTCAAGACGAGAATGAAGGGGATTACTCTATTATGAATTACGTCATTACATCAACACTGCCCGAGCAATTTGGAGGCAGAACAAAGTCCCTCCTCGATCGTACTAAGAAATTAGTAGAACAGGCTGACCTAAACTATACCATTATTACAACAAATTATAATCCTTACTATGGGGACATATATGAGCAATATTATAGTGAAAACAAAGTACCGCGTTCGGTGAAAATGATGAACATCTACGACTATCTTGCCGATCGTTCTTATTCTGGTGATAGAGTCGAACAACCACTTGAGGAAGAAGGACTTACGTATCGTGAAATTAAAAAGAATAAAGCCTATCGCTATTTTGAAAACGGCGAATACGTTCTTTATAAGAGTTACGATTCGGAAGATGGATCACTTAAATTCATTGATTTTATGGATCCTTATAATCGCAAACGTGCGTGTCGAAAGGAATTTAATAAACGAGGAAAATGCCATCGGAAGATCAATTACAAACAAGGGACGACAAATAAGCTTGAAGAAATCTATTATGATGATCGCGGACATGCTTATGTTAACCAAACATACAATGGGACGAGTGACAACAAGATTATCCGTATCCATCATTTCACTGAAAAAGGCATCCTTGAATTTAAAACAGAAAAAGATTTCTTCCGCTATTGCCTGGAGCAGATGATTGAGGATTCTTCTACCATTATCAATGACGCTCGTCTTCTTGATAAACCTATGTGTGAGCTGAAAGGTAACGATCTTACGAAAATCGCAATTCTTCATAATACACACTTACAAAGTGAAGATATCAATGATATCAAATCATCTTATCAATATATTATCGACCATGCAGATGAAGTTGATCATATCGTCGCGTTAACCCAAGAGCAAAAAAACGATCTCTCTCATTTAATTTTTAACAATGAAAAGATTTGCATTATCCCGCATTCTATCGCGCCATCAACCTTAAATCTGAAGGGAGAGCGTGAAAATAAATTTGTTTTCATCGGTCGCTTAACTGATGTGAAGCAACCTGACCATTTAATCGAAGCCTTCCAATTGGCTAGAGAACAGCTGTCTACTTTCACTCTTGATATATATGGTGAAGGCCCGATGAAAGAAAAGCTCGAAGAAAAAATCAAAGAATATCAGCTTGAAAAGCACATTTTCTTAAAAGGGCTAACAGATGACCCAGAAAGCGTATTTGCTACTGCAAAAGCATCTTTCCTGCCAAGTCAGTACGAAGGGTTTGGACTCGTTATCATGGAAAGCCTAAACAATGGTTGCCCAGTTGTAGCTTATGATATTAAATACGGACCAAGAGATTTAATAAAAGACCAGGAAAACGGACTTATGGTTGAAAAAAATAATATTGAGGCTTTGTCTGAAGCAATGGTACAAGTTAAGGATAAATTATTTGGCAAGATCGAAGTAGATAAGGAGTACCGTGAGCCAGCTTTCGTAAAAAATTGGACAACACTTATCGGAAAACAAGAGAAAAAATTTAAGTTACCCTTCTTCAAATAATAGCTATTCACAAAACTTACCCAAAGATAAAAGGCCGCATTAAATGCGGCCTTTTATCTTTGGGCTGTAAAATTCGTCACGTATTTTTCCATTTCACTAATGGCAACACCTTGATAATAATATTTAACGATATCAGAGTAAGCACTGCCGTCCTCAGCCATTCCATTAGCTCCATATTGACTCATGCCTACGCCGTGCCCAAATCCTTTCGTGGAAACAGTAATCGTATCGCCGCTCCGGTCCCATGTGAAGTCAGAAGAACGAAGGCCAAGAAGGTCCCTGACTTCTCTTCCTGTAAACTGCTTCCCATTTATTGAAACTTCCGCAACTCTTTTACCTTCCGTCAAGTTTTTGATCGTTCCAATCGATTGGTCATTAGTGAGCGTGACTCCTAACTTCTTTTCGAAGTCGGCTACTGTAAACGTCGCTTTGTCTTCATACTTTGGAGAATCAACGTCCCAAGGACTTTCGACACTTCTTAAGTACGGAGCTTTATTTTCCCAATAATCTTCCGAATTCTCGGTATAGCCGTTGCTTGTTGAGAAAAAGGAAGCATAAATCGGATTCCCATCATACGTTAAAATTTGCCCTGCCGTGGCTTGAACTGCTTCTTCTATTCTTGCATATTTCTCTTCAAAGTCTTTGCCCCATGCTTTCTTAAGCTCGGCTTCATCTCTATATACCTGATCCTGAACCGTATCCGTTACAACCGCTTGATCGGGAAGGTCCGCAGGAGGGTTTGTGAGCTTTGTTACGACAAATGTTCTCGCTGTGAGAGCTTGAGCCTTTAAAGCTTCCATATTGAAATCTGTAGGCATCTCAGCAGCAACAACGCCTTTTACATAATCTTCGATCGGTATGCTCGTCGTCACAGTCTTTGCTGAACGATAGACCGGAACTTCCACTTCCACCACTTCTGCCACCTTCTTCTCAGCCATCTGATTTCCTTCACTTACTGGTTGCTTCATCTCCGTTGTTCCAAAAGGTAAAACCAGGATAGATGGAAGAAGGATTAGAATCGCTGCAAATAGAATAAGTGAACCTACCATTCGCTTCATCCGCATGCCTCCTTCTCGATTGTTTACCCCTATCATCGTATGGAGTTGGACAACCATTTAGAACAGAAATGCTAGCAGCCAAAACGTTTTTTCCCAATAATCTGTCAGTCATTAAATATAGTATTTATTTTGGTTGCATACAAAAAAGGAGGCCAGTGGCCTCCTTTTTTTCTTTATTATTAGATTATGCAAATTTTGGTTTCATGTTAACTGATTGCTCTTCAGTTGATTCTGTTGCAGGCTTTGCATCTTCATCAACTGTTACGCGTTCAACGTCAGCTCCAAGACTTGCAAGCTTTCCGGAGAAGTTCACGTAACCGCGATCCAAGTGCTTAAGCTCATCAACGCGAGTGTAGCCATCAGCTACAAGGCCAGCAAGAATCAAAGCAGCTCCAGCACGCAAATCAGTAGCGGATACTTCTGCACCTTGAAGTGTAGAAGGCCCTTCGATAATAGCAGCGCGTCCTTCAATCTTAATGTTACCATTCATGCGGCGGAATTCTTCCACGTGCATGAACCGATTTTCAAATACTGTTTCAGTAATCACACTTGTACCCTTCGCTTGAAGTAGCAACGCCATCATCTGGGATTGCATATCCGTCGGGAATCCAGGGTGAGGCATTGTTTTCAAATCAACAGGCTTGAGCGTTTCAGGTCCAACAATACGAAGTCCCTGACCTTCTTCTGTAATTTCTACGCCCATTTCTTCCATTTTCGCAATAAGTGGACGAAGATGTTCAGATACAGCATTCTCGATCAGAACGTTACCACCAGTAATTGCAGCAGCTACCATGAATGTTCCTGCTTCAATACGGTCTGGAATGACAGCATGCTCTGCTCCAACTAGTTTCTCTACGCCTTCAATGCGGATTGTAGCAGTACCTGCACCGCGAACTTTCGCACCCATAGCGTTCAAATAATTTGCAAGACAAACGATCTCAGGCTCTTGAGCAACGTTTTCCATTACTGTTGTACCTTCAGCAAGTACAGCAGCCATCATAATGTTCTCAGTGGCGCCTACACTTGGGAAATCAAGATAAATCTTTGCTCCTTGAAGTCTTCCTTTGATGCCTGCTTCAATAAAGCCGTTACCAATCGTAACTTCTGCACCCATCGCTTCAAACCCTTTAAGGTGTTGATCAATTGGTCTTGAACCAATTGCGCAACCCCCAGGTAGTGCAATACGAGCATGACCCACACGGGCCAAAAGTGGTCCCATTACAAGAAACGAAGCTCGCATTTTACGAACTGCTTCAAATGGTGCCTCTGTTTCCAAAGGTTTTGTTGCGTCTACTTTAATCGTGTTGCCTTCTATTTGCGTCTCAACATTAAGATAGCTTAATACTTCACTTATCGTGTGTACATCTGAAAGGGCAGGCACATCTTTTAACGTGCTCGTGCCTTCTCCTGCTAAAATAGATGCTGTGATGACGGGCAAGACTGCATTTTTAGCTCCTTCAACTTTCACAGAGCCAGACAATCTCCTGCCACCTCGGACGATGATTTTTTCCAACGTATTCCCCTCCGCGTCCTATTTGTATATTAATATTCAGTCGTAATTATTGGTGTGCCAATTGTTGCGGTTATTCCGCCGCCTATTCCTGTATTGCGTAATGCTATTTGTATGTTCATTCTCTTGTTGTTCGTTACAAGATCTTCTTCCCACTCTTCATGGTATGCGGAAAGAGATACAAACGTCTCTTCATTGATTTCTTCTACTTTTGAAGCGGAAAAAGCTCCTAACAGCTTGTCTGCTTCATTGTACAAAACAATGTTCATTGTATCATTTTTCTCGCCTACAAAACAAGTGAAAACTGGTGATTCTTGCGGATATAATTGTGTCTTTTGTGCCTTAAAACGTTCGTACGTTGTTCGCCATTCCTCCTGAGAAAATCCTGTTATTTCCATTTTGTAAATAAGATAAGAGCTAATGCGATTGTTTTCTGGATAAGACACGAGTGTCAGTGTTTCTTTCGTACCTAGCTTAGAATCAATTCTTGTCCCACTTACTTTTACATTTCCATCGTTTTTTACCAGATCACCCCATGAAAAACCGGGTGCTCTTTCTGTAAGCTTAGACGTAATACCTTTGTACCCTAAGGACTCCTTGATGAAACTCACTTTTTCTCGTGTGTAAAGAGACCAGCCCTCAATTGAATAATTGTGGGTTAATAAAACATTCGCCATTTCGGTTACTTTTACTTCCGTGTCATCTTCAATTGAGACCGATGTACCATTTGAAAAACTCGCTAAAAGTAAAATAGATAATACTCCGATTAGAAGCTTCATCTTAACCCTCTCCCCGTTCAGGTCTTCTTATCTTTCAGTGTGACCACGAGGAGGGAGTGCATACATGGAAGTTGTAGTCAGTTCCCGACAAATTCCGTACGAAGCTTCTGTATGTTAACGCTGGTGTGTTTGTTTAGCTGCTGCGCCCACAGTCCCTTAAGTCGCTTTGGGCTTTCAGATTGAACGCATGTGTTCATGCTGAATGGTTCCAGCGCTTGTCGGGTTGAAACGGGCGCATTCGCTTTTCATTGTCTAGCTACAACCCCCAGTCCCTCGATCGCTTCACCATTTAGATTGAACACAAAGACCGTGTTCATTCTAAATGGCTCCAGCGCTTGTCGGGCCTAAACGGGGGTTTTCGCTTTTCTTTGTCTAGCTACAACCCCCAGTCCCTCGATCGCTTCACCATTCAGAATGAACACAAAGAACGTGTTCATTCTGAATGGTTCCAGCGCTTGTCGGGCCTAAACGGGGGTTTTCGCTTTTCATTTTTCAAAAGAAATATTGTAGACGGAGTGACCAGTTGTAGTAATCTAGGAAGAAACTGCTTGCGAGGGAGCCGATGCTTAGGGTTAGTAAAATCATGAGGACTTTCGCCTGTGGACTGTTCGGCTTTTTAAAGAATACATCGAACCGAACGGTTTGTAGCGCCCACCAGGTGATCATAATGAAAACCAGGTTAATGACAATCGTTAAAATCGATTGTTGCGCCAGTGCTTCTGTCATCTTCTCTACCCCCCATCTGCAAGTGCACCATTCGACAAACGTACATTTTTCCATCTAAGAGCCTATTATAAAAGATTTCCACTCAAATGAATACCCTACTTTCCCACTATAAAAGGGATTATTTCAATTCAAAATAAGTCATTTTCGTCATAATCTGGTAGGAATGCACTCATTCATGAAAAAAACAGCAGAATGATCTGCTGTTCTAAGGATTAAAAATCTCTAGAAATTGAAAATGATCATGTATAAAGGATAACGCAATGGAAGGGAAAACCCCAAGCAAAACGGTTCCAGCTGCCGTTATGGCTAGCACGGTGACGATGCCATTTGATGCCAAAACCGGCCTTTTTGTTTGGGAAGGTCGAAAGTACATTTGAATAAACAGCCCAAAATAATAAACATAGGAAAGCACTGTGCCCGCTAGCATAGCCACCACTAAAAAATATCGCTTCGGTTCGGTACCAAGAGCACTCATGAAAATCTCAAACTTACCGATGAAACCAGCTGTGAGCGGGATACCAGCGAGAGATAGAAGATAGATCGTCATAGCAATGGTTACATACGGCGCTCGCTGAAATAGTCCTGCAAACGAAGCCACCGTGACCTCCTCGTCATTTTCCGCCAAGGCATGGATGACAGCGAAAGCCCCCAGATTCATCAACAGATAAGCGGCGAGATAAAACCACACAGCATCAAAGACTAACTCAGAAAGAGCGGCAAACGGTACGAGAAGATACCCTGCGTGCGCAATGCTGGAATAAGCCAAAAGTCGTTTTGCGTTCAGCTGTCTGAGTGCCATCACATTTCCTATAAGAATCGTTAGAACAGCTAATAGAACAAGATAAGGTCGAACCGATACAAGTAGCGTTTCATAGCTGATTCCCTCTGGCGTAATCACTTTTCCTGTACCAGGTGCAAAGACAAACGGTACCATTAGCAGTCTAAGTGTGATTGCAAATCCAGCTATTTTAGAAACAACACTAAGATAAGCTGTAATCGGTGTTTCGGCTCCCTGGTATACATCTGGTGCCCACATATGAAACGGAGCAGCCGTAATTTTAAAGGCTAGACCAACGAATATCATGAGAAAAGCAAAAACGGCAAGATAACGATTTTCCGTTACTACTTCGCTTCCCATTAGCGCTTGAATTTCATATATATTCGTTTCTCCAGTAAGTCCAAATAAATAGCTCATCCCAAACAGCGTGATCGCAGTCGCTATACCGCCATTAACGACATATTTAAACGCCGCTGCATTTGCGAGCTTATCTTTCTTTCGAATTCCCACTAGAACATATGAAGATAAGCTTAATAATTCTAGACCTACAAAAAGCGTAATCAGATCTGCACTCGAAGCCATCATCATACCACCTAGTAAACCCGTTAGAAGAAGGTAGTGGTACTCACCTTTCACTTCGCTTAGATCATTCGTTTTCAAGCCTAGAAGCATAACGAAACCAGTTCCAATTAGCATAAGAAGCTTAAACGCTTTCGCAAAAGAATCCAGTCGGTAAGTTTGATTTAGAATCGTGACAACTCCATTATCAAACTGAAAAATAAGAAAGACAATGGCCAGTGCGATGCCGACGATTGCGAGCCAAACGAGAATAGACCTATCTCGCTTTTTATCCATAAAGAGATCGATCAACGAGAGTGCAACTGCTGTTACTAGTATAGTGAATTCCGGCATCATACTGCTCCATTGGTACGCTAGCAACGTATCGATATCCATTCGTTAACCTCCGATCCCGAGTGTACGAGCGATTTGAAGTGTGTTAGATAACACTGCAGGATAGACACCAATCCAAATAATCATACTGAGTAGAATAGCTGATGGAACAAGCTCAACGGCAGATAGATCTCTTTCCTTATCAAACGTTGGGCGTCTTTCACCAAAGGTAACCGCAAGAACGGCGCGAAGCATATAAACCGCTGTTAAAATGAGACCAATTACGCCAATGCTTCCGATTACAGGCATCGTTTCAAATAAGCCTAAAAAAGCTAGAAATTCACTGATGAAACCGCTCATTCCAGGTAATCCAAGTGATGCCAGCCCGGCTGCCAGGAAAAAACCTGCAAAAAGGGGCGTCTGACTTGCAATACCACCTAATTCTCCAAGTTTTGTCGTGTGAAAACGGTCGATCAGTACACCAACAAGCAGGAACAGCAGCGCTGCAATAAGACCATGAGAAATTGTTTGGAACACTGCCCCTTGAAGACCCGCGGTATTAAATGAAGCAACGCCCAGAATGACGATTCCCATATGCGAAATCGAGGAATAGGCTAGAATAGCGCGAAGTTCTGTTTGAACTAGGGCAATAAAAGCACCATACAGCAAATTAATGACGCCAAGAATAGCTAGAAGAACTGCCGTTTCTTTTAGCTGCTCTGGAAAGAATCCCGCTCCGAAACGTATGAGCCCATATGCGCCTATTTTAAGTAATACACCGGCGTGAATCATCACAATGGCGATTGGAGCCTCCACGTGTACTCGTACCATCCACGTATGTAGCGGTACGATTGGAAGCTTTGTACCAAATGCCAGTAACAGCAGGGCAAACAGCCACATTCTAGTGTTTCCAGATAAAATTTCATAGGACTCTGTCTCTTGTAAGAGCGAGGTTAGCTCACTAATATTCGTCGTTCTCGTCTCAACAAAGAGAACGATAATGGCAATCAACAATAGGATCGAGCCTATCCCGTTGTAAACTAAGAAAGAGAAGGCTGCTTTTTCCCGCTCATATCCGCCCCATTTCCCTACAAGTAGAAACATCGCAACAAGAGTCATTTCAAAGAATAAGAAAAACAAAAACAAGTTTTCGCTTGAAAAAACGCCGAGAATGCCAAGTTCCAGTATCAAAAACAGGATATAAAAGCCTTTCACACCTTCTTGAATGCGAAGGGCTGCAAGTGAGGCGAGAAACGTAATCAATGAAGATAGCATTAGAAAAAGAAGCGATAGCCCTGTCACCCCAAGGTCATAAGTCACTGGGTAAGGCTCGTTGGGACTAATCGCGGTCATTAACTCAAACCATTGATGTGTTTCCGCAAATTGAACGCCTGATAATGTTCGATCGTATAAGCTAAATACAAAAATCGTTAACGTTAGTGGTAGCACTGTGCCAAGAATACCAACTGTTTTGATTGATTGATGCTGTGAGGGCATCATAGCAAGAACGATGACACCAAGTAGTGGGGAGAAAATCAAGATCGTTAGCAAGTAAGACTCATCCATTAGAAATACCCCCCAAATACTGCAATTAATAGGAGCACGACCACTAAACCAGAGAATGCTACGGTGCCGTATGTTTGAACTTGACCGGATTGAATTCTTGCTCCTACTTTTCCTAAGTGCTTTACAATTCCCGTTATGCCTTGAGCGCCTCCTTCAATAATAAAGCGATCAAAATACAACCAGAAATAACCGATCACGCGGGTTCCTTTTATAAAGGTAGCTTCGTATATTTCGTCGATATAATATTGATGCGTTAACAGCTTATGCACTTCGCTCCCTCCAACTGGAGCCATGCCTTTTCTTACATACATGAACCAGGCGAGTCCAATTCCTGCAATGGCTAACAAACTCGCACTGACCGGAATCCACGAGGGTGCTGAATGATGATTGGCTAATATCGGATACGGGCTCGTTTCTAGCCAGTCACCAAGAAACGAACCGAACCACGTTGTCTGAATATACCCTGCAACAATAGCCAAAGCCGAAAGGACAATCATTGGAATCAACATCACCCGAGAAGACTCTTTCGCTTCACTCGAACCTGTGCCAGAAAAGACGAGGAAGTAAAGGCGAAACATATAAAACGCTGTCAGAAAAGCGGTTACTAAAGCAATCGCAAATAAAATGTAGCGCCCATCCGCATAAGTCGAGACAAGTATCTCATCCTTACTAAAAAAACCTGCAAATAGCGGAAACCCAGAAATGGATAAGCAACCTATTAAGAAGAGAACTGCTGTGATAGGCAGTTTTTTTCGAAGTCCCCCCATTTTATGGATGTTTTGTTCATGGACCGCATGGATCACACTTCCTGCAGCAAGAAAGAGTAAGGCTTTAAAGAACGCATGAGTTGTCAGGTGGAAAATTCCTGCTGTGTAGCCCGCTGCACCTAGGGCAAGCATCATATACCCTAGTTGACTAATGGTTGAGTAGGCAAGTATGCGTTTAATGTCTTTCTGGACAAGGGCGATTGTCGCTGCAAAAATGGCGGTGAATCCACCTGTTATGGCAACGGTTGTCATAGCCGTTTCTGTACTTGCGAAGAGTGGATACATGGCAGCAACTAGATAAACACCCGCAGCAACCATTGTCGCTGCATGGATTAGAGCCGAGACTGGAGTTGGACCTTCCATCGCATCAGGAAGCCATGTGTGGAGCGGGAACTGACCAGATTTCCCTATCGCCCCTACGAAAATAAGGATCGCTATGAGCGTGACCATTGAAGGGGCAATATCACCTGCCTGAGCCGCTTCAAAAATGACATCGAGTTCAAAGCTTCCTGTTTGCCAAAAGAGAAGAAAAATCGCAACAAGCAGACCAATATCTCCAATCCTTGTGACGATAAAAGCTTTTTTTGCAGCTGCCTTTGCTTCTGGTTTATAGAAATAAAAACCTACTAGTAGAAAGGAACAAACACCAACAAGCTCCCAGAAAACATAAAGTTGAAGAAGGTTTGGTGAGAGAACGAGAGCCGTCATTGCAAAAGTGAACAGACCAAGATAACTAAAGAACGTTGCATAGCGCTCGTCATTCGCCATATAACCGATCGAATACATATGTACGAGAAAGCTGACAAGCGTGACGATCACGAGCATCAAAGCATTTAGCGGATTCACTTCAAGGCCCACCGTAATCACCACTAAATCGATGGAGAGCCAGTTGTGTTCTACGAGATAGTTCCCTTGAACGAAATGACTGTAAAGCACGAGAAGGGAACAAATAAAGGCAGCACCAGCGAGAACGGTGCCCACAACGCCGGCTTTTCGATAAAGAATCGGCCTAGTGAATAGAATGATGAGAAACGATAGAAGCGGCAACATTGGTATAAGCCAGACATAGTCCACTTTTATACCCCCTTCGCTACTTTTTGAGTGTATTCATTTCATCTACATTGACGGTAGCCCTGTTCCGATAAAGCGCCATAAGAATGGCAAGGCCGACAGCGGCTTCCGCTGCAGCGACTGTAATGGTAAAAAGAGAAAATACCTGACCCCGAATCGAAGCACCTACGCCATATTTTGCAAAAGCTACAAGATTTAAGTTCACTGCATTCAGCATTAACTCGATCGAGATGAGGACGATGACGGCGCTCCGCTTCGTTAACGCCCCGTAGAGACCGATACAAAAAAGAATCAACGCCGTTAATAGAAAAGCCGAAAGCGGGATTGAGCTCATGACTGCTCACCTTCTTTATCATCGGGATCATCTTTCTTTGCAATAATGATTGCTCCGACAAGAGCGACGAGTAGGAGCACAGATACAAGTTCAAATGGAATAACGTAATCTGTGAACAACATCATACCTATTTGCTCCGTATTATTTTCGTGCAAGCTCTCTGCTTGTGGCCCGAGAGAAACAGTACGAATGCCTTTAAAGACGATCAGAAAGAATACGGTGATCCCAGTTAAAACGAGCCCTTTCTTTGCCCAGCTTGTTTTCGTTTCTTCTTCAGAATGTTTCGTCAGCATGATGCCAAATAACATGATGATCGTAATAGCGCCAGAATAAATCAGAACTTGCACAACAGCCACGAATTCTGCTGAAAGCATCACGTAAAGTCCAGCAATGCCGAGAAAAGTTAGCACTAACGCCATCATCATATGAATCACTTTCGTTAGATTAATCATCAGCAAGCCGCCAGTAATCGTCACAAGAAATAGGAAAAGAAAGACGAGCAGCTCTCCGGTCATACTTTATTTTCCTTTCGAAGGTTCGTGTCATTTTCATCGAGCCATTCTAAATTCTTAAAAAGATCATCCCGGCTATATTCGGCAAGCTCGAAATTATTCGTCATAATGATCGCTTCGGTCGGGCATACCTCTGTGCAAAGGTCGCAAAGAATGCAAATTTCGAAGTTAATATCATACGTGTCGATGATTTTTCCTTTCTTGCTTGGGTCTGGATGCTTCTTACCTGATAAGGTGATGCAGTCAGTTGGACATATGGCGACGCATTGATTACAGACAATACACTTTTCAGGATAAAACTTCTGAATGCCACGAAATCGATCTGGTAAGGCTAGTGGCTGATCCGGATAGTTATAGGTTACTTTCTCTTTCGTCATATTTTTGAGGGTGTAAGCTAAACCTTTCGCAAGTCCTCGCATGTTGGGCTTCCTCCCTTATCTAGAATGAACGAATGATTTCAATGACAACGGTCGTTAGAAAAATGTTCAATAGTGCGAGTGGCAATAGTACTTTCCAGCCAAAGGACATGAGTTGATCCGCTCTTAGTCGAGGGAATGTACCGCGAATCCAGATCATCACGAAGACGACTAGGATAAATTTCAGTGCAAACCAGACTGGTCCTGGAATAAAAGATAAGTAAGGAATCGCCTGCCAGCCGCCAAGAAATAGAATCGTCGTTAGCGAAGCCATAGCGAATAAATATACGTATTCTGCAAGCATGAAGAACGCCCAGCGGAAGCCAGAATATTCAACATGATATCCGGCTACGAGCTCGGATTCCGCCTCGGGTAAATCAAACGGCGTACGGTTCAATTCAGCAACAGAAGCGATTAGAAAAATCACAAAGGCGAGCGGTTGCTTAAAAAGAAATGCCACACTCTCCTGCTCGGCAATAATCGTGTTTAAATTAAGCGAACCTGTCAAAAGCACGATGCCGATCACACTCATGACAAGTGGAATTTCATAGGAAATCATTTGAGCCGCTGAGCGCATGCTACCAAGAAGAGCGTACTTATTGTTTGATGCCCATCCACCTGCCAGGATTCCGATCGTAGAAATGCCAGAAATCGCAATATAATAAAGCAAGCCAACGCCAATGTTCGCAAACGAAACCCGTTCTGTTAATGGAAGGGCGGCAATCACAATGAAGGCTGGGGCAAACGCGACAACCGGTGCAATGATAAACAATGGACGATCTGCATCCCTCGGGATGGTATCTTCTTTAAGTAACAGCTTCAGCACATCCGCTACCGTTTGCAGTAAACCGAACCTTCCCCCTACTCTGTTTGGACCATGGCGGAGCTGCATGAAGCCAAGTACTTTTCGCTCTGCCAAAATAGCGTACGTTACAAAACCGAGTACGACCATCAACATCGCAGCACCTACAAGGAAAAATCCAAGTGTCTGCCAGTAGCTCGGTGTAGATCCAAGCATGTCGTTGATCATTACCCATCCACCTCCCCGAGCACAATATCAATACCCCCGAGGATCGCAATCAAGTTCGAGATGTTTTCCCCTTCTAACAACTCAGGTAGTATTTGTAAGTTATAAAAGGAGGGACGGCGGAACTTTAGTCGATAAGGCTCCTTCTTTCCTTTTGATGCGATATAGCACCCGATTTCGCCACGTGGTGATTCAATTCGAACGTAAGTCTCTCCTGCAGGCGGTTTAATAATCCGCGGTACTTTTGCCATAACAGGACCTTCAGTTGGAATTTGCTCTACCGCTTGTTCTACAATCTTCAATGCTTCTTCGATCTCAGCCATGCGACAATGGTAACGCGCTAGCGCATCGCCTTCACGGAAGACTGGAACATCAAATTCAAAGCGGTTATAAAGCGAATACGATTCGTTTTTTCTAAGGTCCCATTTCACACCCGTACACCGAAGGTTCGCCCCACTCAAGGAATACGAAAATGCTTTTTCTTTCGAATAAGCACCTACTCCTTTGATTCTTGCCATAAAAATTTCATTCCCCGTCACAAGATCGTGATAGCCAGCAAGCTGTTCTCTCATATAAGGAACAAAAGCACGAACTTTATCAAGCCATCCATCTGGCGCATCCCACTTCACTCCGCCTACGCGCATATAATTAAAGGTAAGACGACCACCTGAAATTTCGGTTAGTAGGTTAATGATGACTTCTCTCTCTCTGAACGCATATAGAAATGGGCTCATCGCACCAATATCGAGAAGGTATGTTCCGAACCAAACGAGATGACTCGCTACTCGTCCAAGCTCCATGACAATAATGCGAAGATAATCTGCCCGCTCTGGAAGCTCCATTGCCATCATCGTCTCAACGGCATGACAGAGGATGTAATTATTCGTCATCGCAGCCAAATAGTCCATCCGGTCGGTATATGGGATGATCTGCGTATATTGAAGGTTCTCCGCAATTTTTTCTGTTCCCCTGTGCAGATAACCAATAACCGGCTTAGCTTCCTTAATGATTTCTCCATCAATTTTGAGAACAATGCGAAAGACACCATGAGTGCTCGGATGCTGAGGTCCTACATTCAAAAGCATTTCCTCTGTCCGTATCATTGCTACACCTCCACATCATACGGCTCATAATCTTTTCGAAGGGGATGCCCTACCCAGTCATCAGGCATCATAATTCGTGTTAAATTGGGATGCCCTTTAAACACGATGCCAAGTAAATCAAATCCCTCACGTTCGGGCCAGTCCGCCCCTACCCAGAGGGACGTGAGGGAATCAATAACTGGTTCGTCTCGATCTATCTTCACCTTGAGCGCTACGCTCTGGCTGTTCTGATAGGAGTAAAGATGATTGTAAATTTCCATATGCGATTCAAAATCTGTTCCATGTGTTTCTGAAAGATAGTCAAAAGCGAGAAGCTCATTGTGTTTAAGAAATTGGGCGAGCTTCAAGTACGTGTGTTTTTTAGCAACGAGCGTCGGAACGTCTTTTGCAAGACGATTAATATAAGCGTCTTCTAAAAGATCGTCACCAAGATTTTGTTGAATGATGTGAAGATAGCGGTCAAGGACAGGTTGATTCGGTGAAGGGGTCTCTTCTACAGGCTCTTCGTTTTCTTCAGATGCTTTTGCTTTCGCCTTTGCAGCCGCTACTGCTTTCTTTTTTGCTAGATCGGCATCGGTATCCCCATCTTTGCTTATTGCTTCATTCTGCTGCATTTCTTTTTGCTTTTTGATAGCCGCCGCTTTCGCCTTTGCGGCTGCTACTGCTTTCTTTTTCGCTAGATCAGCGGCTCCATCTTCGCTAGTTGTTTCATCCTTCTTCAATTCTTTTTGCTTCTTGAGAGCTGCTGCTTTGGCTTTTGCTGCTGCGACAGCCTTCTTTTTCGCTAACGCTAGGTCGTCTGACTCTTCACTTACTGATTCATTTTTTTCCAGTTCTTTTTTCTTCTTGAGGGCAGCTGCTTTGGCCTTTGCAGCAGCCACTGCTTTTTTCTTCTGAAGCTCTAGGTCGTCTGCAGGTTTCTCAGCTTCAGCAGCCTTCTTTTGTCGTAACTCAGCGGCTTTCCGTTTTGCCTCTTCGACCGCTATCCGCTTTTCTTCTGCTAGCTCTTCAGGTGTTTTGCCATCTGTCATCGATTGGTCACCCGCTTTCCGGTTCGAGCTTCATAGCGAATTTTTTCCTGTAATTTATTAATTCCATAGATAAGTGCTGCTGGATTAGGTGGACATCCAGGTATATATACGTCGACAGGTACGATTTGATCGACCCCTTTGACGACCGCGTAGGAATGAATATAAGGGCCACCAGCTGTGGCACACGAACCCATGGCGATAACCCATTTAGGTTCAGGCATTTGGTCATAGAGACGCTTTAGCACAGGAGCCATTTTCTTCGTTACGGTTCCTGATACAATCATGACATCAGACTGTCTTGGCGATGTTCGAAAAAATGTTCCAAAGCGATCAAGGTCGTAATGGGAAGCCCCTGAACCCATCATTTCAATTGCACAGCATGCGAGACCAAAAGTAAGCGGCCAAAGCGAATTACTCCTGGCCCAGGCCTTTACGTTTTCAAGCGTTGCCAGGAACACATTCTGCTTCATTTCTTCATATTCTTCCGGTGTAATATTCTCTAAATTTATATCCATTTCAGCACCTTCTTTTTCCATGCGTATAGTAAGCCAATTAAGAGCATGACAATAAAGATCATCATTTCGATGAACGCAAAGAAACCAAGCTTTTGATAAGCTACCGCCCACGGATATAAGAAAACGGTTTCGACATCAAATATCACAAAAAGCAGTCCGAATAAATAATAGCGAACGTTATACTGGATCCAGCTTTGGTGAAACGGCTCTATGCCGCTTTCATAGGTTGTTTGTTTCTCAGGTGTTGGTTTTGAAGGACGAAGGAATCTTCCTGCTGTTAGGGCAACAGCTGGAAGGAGAAGGCCAAGTAAAAGAAACATCATTACGAAGAGATAACTATTTTGGTACACGTTAAGCGATTCACCCATTCAGGTCTCTCCTCTCATCGTGCTGTAAAGTTGCTAGTCTTGTATACTAATTCAACATCCCAACTCTTATTCTTGCTTTTATTTGTAAGTTTTTTTAAAATTTCGAACAGAGGTGATCGTATGCCAGACAAAAGAATCAGAACGCTTACAGAGAAACTGTGGGCAAAAAACAAATATACCGTGATGGCAAAGGGATATGAACATTATCAAAAGGTGGGAGAAGCATTAAAAAACGCTCAGTCTCATGAAGAGCTAGTTGATGTTTATGATCTCATCAGTGAAAGCTTAACTCTCCCCTATACTAAAAAAGGTATGCGGACAACACTCCAACATATGTGGGGCTATTTCAAAAAACAGGCAACAAGTGAGGAAAAAGAAGATTTTTTTATAACGTTGAATCTACGAATCACTCCATCATCGCCCCTAACCGATCAAGACATTGAAAGCATTCGTAGCCATCTTGCCGTATTACTTAAAAAGTACCCATCCGATTACTTGTTACAAAGCAGCTTTGTGCAAACGAGCAGGAAGTGGAATGAAGTATATGATCAAAAACAACTAAAAACAATTTCTAGAAATGATTATTCTGAATGAAATAATTGAAATTGTGGAGGATTATCGCTTTAGCACATCGTAATTAAATCATGACTAGTTTCAAATCTGAGGCATATCAAAGTGAATAAAGGGTGGGACAAGAATGACGAGCTATATTGGATTATTAAGAGGGGTTAACGTTGGTGGAAAAAACAAACTAAAGATGGCTGAGTTACGAGATGCCCTGACAAAGGAAGGCTTTCTACATGTGAAAACGTATATACAAAGTGGAAATGTCTTTTTTGATTCAGAAGAATCGGAAGATGGTTCAAGGAGAAGAATGGAACAAATCATCAGCACCGAGTTCGGATTGAAAGTGCCTGTATTAATAAGATCTGCAACAGAGTGGCAAAGCATGATCGAGAGTTGTCCGTTTCACGAGGAACAAATTGCAAAAGCGCAAGAAAAGGCTGTTGGAGAAAGCCTTTATGTAGCTATGTTAGCGGAACCACTCCGGGCAGATGCTAAAGAAAAACTTGTTTCATATGCTTCTGAGAAAGAAGAATGTGAGCTGATCGGAAGAGACGTTTTCCTTCTGTTTCATGATAGTATTCGAAATTCAAAGCTTGCGACCTACTTAACTCGAGTCAATGAGTATGCAACAATTCGAAATTGGAAAACCATTAATAAGATAGCTGACATGCTCCCTAATAATGTAACTTAACACCTATATTTCCGCGAAAAAAAGCACCAGAGGAACGTCTCCTCTGGTGCTTTTTCCTTATTTACCTGCCAAATCCAGGCGGTTGATTGCACGCTTAAGCGCTAGCTCAGCACGCTTGAAATCAACATTATCCTGCTTCGCTTGATTTAAGCGTTCTTCTGCTCGTTCCTTCGCAGCACGTGCACGTTCCACGTCAATATCGGAAGGTAGCTCTGCAGACTCAGCAAGGATCGTTACCTGCTTTGGTCTTACTTCAACAAACCCACCGCTAACGGCCAGTACATGCGTGTCAGCTCCATTTTTGAAGCGAACTGCATTGATTGTAAGAGGGGTAACTAGTGGAATGTGTCCTGGTAAAATTCCTAGCTCACCGCTAGTTCCTTTTACGCTGACCATTTCAGCTTCCCCTTCGTATACCGGGCCGTCAGGGGTGACTACACTGACATCCAATGTATTCATTGTACCCCTCCCTGGGTGTGATCGTAATTAGAAAAGCTGGCTTATCGCCCAAATAGCCAAAAGTGGGAGCGAAGGCCCATAGGTCTCCACCCTACTTTTTATTTACGCCATTTGTTTCGCTTTCTCAACTACTTCTTCAATTGTTCCAACAAGACGGAATGCGTCCTCTGGAATATCATCGTGTTTACCATCAAGGATTTCTTTGAATCCTTTGATCGTTTCTTTAACTGGTACGTAAGAGCCTTTTTGTCCAGTAAACTGTTCAGCTACGTGGAAGTTCTGAGAAAGGAAGAACTGAATGCGACGAGCGCGGGAAACAGTTAGCTTATCTTCGTCAGAAAGCTCATCCATACCAAGGATAGCGATGATATCTTGAAGTTCTTTGTAGCGCTGAAGTGTTTGTTGCACTTCACGCGCAGTATTATAGTGCTCGTCCCCAACGATTTCCGGAGAAAGCGCACGGGAAGTTGAAGCAAGTGGATCCACCGCTGGGTAGATACCTTGCTCAGAAAGTTTACGTTCAAGGTTAGTTGTTGCATCAAGGTGAGCAAACGTCGTTGCCGGAGCCGGGTCAGTATAATCATCGGCTGGTACGTAGATTGCCTGAATTGAAGTAACAGAACCTTTGTTAGTTGAAGTAATACGCTCTTGAAGTTGACCCATCTCAGTAGCAAGTGTAGGCTGGTAACCTACTGCTGATGGCATACGTCCAAGCAATGCCGATACCTCTGAACCAGCTTGTGTAAAGCGGTAGATGTTATCGATAAAGAGAAGAACGTCTTGTCCTTGCTCATCACGGAAGTACTCTGCCATTGTAAGACCTGAAAGGGCAACACGCATACGTGCACCTGGTGGTTCGTTCATCTGACCGAATACCATTGCTGTTTTCTTAATAACGCCAGAATCAGTCATCTCGTAGTAAAGGTCATTACCTTCACGCGTACGTTCACCAACACCTGCGAATACCGAGATACCGCCGTGCTCTTGGGCGATGTTGTTGATCAGTTCCTGGATAAGTACCGTTTTACCTACACCGGCACCACCAAATAGACCGATCTTACCACCTTTAACGTATGGTGCAAGAAGATCTACTACTTTGATTCCTGTTTCAAGGATATCAGTAGTTGTTGAAAGTTCATCAAATACTGGTGCTAGACGATGAATCGGATCGCGGCGAACTTCGCCAAGTTCTTCATTAAGGTCAATTTTCTCACCTAGTACGTTAAATACACGTCCTAGTGTAATATCCCCAACTGGAACGGAGATTGGTGCACCTGTATCTAGAGCATCAACTCCACGTACAAGACCGTCTGTTGAACCCATTGCTACGGTACGAACAGAGTTATCGCCAAGGTGAAGCGCGACTTCAAGCGTCAATTCGATGCTCTCTTCGGCACCAGTTTGAGCGATATAGTTAACTTTAAGGGCGTTGTAGATTTCTGGAAGCTTTCCGCTCTCAAACTTAACGTCTACAACCGGACCCATAACCTGGGTAATGTATCCCTTGTTCATCCTGTTCCCTCCTAACTTGCTTTAAGCTGCCTTTGAAAGTAAGTCTTTCAAATAGCATTTATGGTTTATCGTAGTATTGTCCAGCTACACGAGCCAAATCCTCCGGCTGTTTCACCCATTCGATTGAGACATAAACCGTCTCATTCTCATGGCTTCCAACAACCTGCGGATTTAAACGGGCTCGTTCCGCTTTTCGTCTGTCCAGCTACAGTGGCCAGGCCCTCGAGTCGCTTCACCTTTTCGATTGAACACAAAGTGCGTGTTCATTCCAAAAGCCTCCAGCGCTTGTCGGGCCTAAACGGCCACTTCCGCTATTCTAACGCTGCCGCTCCACTTACAATCTCAGTAAGTTCCTGAGTGATTGAAGCCTGACGAGCACGGTTGTAAGAAAGTGTAAGATCGCCGATAAGATCGTCCGCATTGTCCGTCGCACTTCTCATCGCTGTCATACGAGATGCATGCTCGGCTGCTTTCGCATCAAGAAGCGCTCCGTAGATCAAGCTTTCGGCATATTGAGGAAGTAGTACTTCAAGAATTTCTTCTTCAGATGGCTCATACTCATAGCTTGCGAGTGATTTGCCTTCGCCCGTCTCAATATCCGTTAACGGAAGAAGTTTCTTCTCCGTTAAATCCTGCTGAATGGCACTTACATAGTGGTTGTAATAAAGATAAAGCTCATCGAAAGCTCCGTCTTCAAACATACCTACTGTTCGAGATGCAATATCCTTAATGTCTGCGAAGGCAGGCTGATCTGAAAGACCAACAATGCTTTCTACGACAGGCATTCCGCGCTTTTTAAAGAAGGAAAGTCCTACTTTACCAGCTACGATAATTGCGTACTCATCTGTAGAGTTGTGACGCTCATTAATTGTTCTATACACATGACGTAGTACCGAGCTATTGTACGCTCCAGCAAGTCCACGGTCTGATGTGATAACCACATAGCCCGTTTTCTTCACTTCACGGCTTTCTAGCATCGGATGACGTACGCCACTTGATCCATTTGCAATGCTTCCGACAACCTCTTGAATTTTCTCCATGTATGGAACGAATGACTTCGCATTCATTTCAGCACGGTTCAATTTCGCAGCGGAAACCATCTGCATCGCTTTTGTAATCTGCTTTGTTTTCTTAGTCGACGTAATTCTCGACTTAATATCGCGTAAAGATGCCACTCATTTCACCACCTTTTAAGCTGGCCACGGCGTTTCCGCCGCATCCCTCTTATTCAGATACTGCGAAGCTCTTTTTGAATTCTTCGATTGCACCGTTGAATTCTTTTTCATCAGGAAGAGCTTTTGTTTCACGAATTGTATTGAAAATGTCTTTCTTATTGTGTTCGATCCATGTCATCATTTCAGATTCAAAACGCTGAATGTCGCCAACTGGGATATCATCAAGGAATCCACGAGTTAGTGCGTAAAGAATAGCAACTTGCTTCTCAACTGCAAGTGGCTTGTTTAGTCCTTGCTTTAGAACTTCAACCGTACGAGCACCACGGTTCAGCTTCGCTTGAGTTGCTTTATCAAGGTCAGATCCGAACTGAGCGAATGCTTCTAGCTCACGGTATGATGCAAGGTCAAGACGTAGTGTACCCGCAACCTTCTTCATCGCTTTAATCTGAGCGGAACCACCTACACGGGATACAGAAAGACCGGCGTTAACCGCTGGACGTACACCCGAGAAGAAGAGATCAGATTGAAGGAAGATCTGTCCATCTGTGATGGAGATTACGTTAGTTGGGATATAAGCTGATACGTCACCAGCTTGTGTTTCGATAAACGGAAGGGCAGTTAGTGAACCTGCTCCTTTTGCATCACTAAGCTTCGCTGCACGCTCAAGAAGACGTGAGTGAAGATAGAATACATCCCCTGGATATGCTTCACGACCTGGAGGACGACGAAGTAGTAGGGAAAGTTCACGGTAAGCAGAAGCCTGCTTTGTTAAGTCATCGTATACAACAAGAACGTGCTTGCCGTTATACATGAATTCTTCACCCATTGTTACACCAGCATATGGTGCTAGGAAAAGAAGCGGAGATGGCTGAGATGCACCAGCTGTTACAACGATTGTGTAATCAAGGGCACCCTGCTTACGAAGCGTTTCAACAACGCCACGTACCGTAGATTCTTTCTGACCAATCGCAACGTAGATACAAATCATATCTTCGTCTTTTTGGTTCAAAATTGTATCGATCGCAATTGAAGTCTTACCAGTCTGACGGTCACCGATGATAAGCTCACGCTGTCCGCGTCCGATTGGAATAAGAGAGTCAATTGCTTTGATTCCTGTTTGAAGTGGCTCATGTACTGATTTACGATCCATAACCCCTGGTGCTGGGCTTTCGATCGGACGAGTTTTTGTTGTTCCAAGTGGGCCCTGTCCATCAACAGGTTGTCCAAGTGGGTTTACAACACGGCCAAGAAGCTCTTCACCGACTGGAACTTCCATGATGCGTCCAGTACGACGTACTTCATCGCCTTCACGAATTTCAGTGTATGGTCCAAGGATAATGATACCAACGTTGCTCTCCTCTAGGTTCTGAGCCATACCCATAACACCGTTTGAAAATTCAACAAGCTCTCCTGCCATCACGTTATCGAGACCGTGGGCACGAGCAATACCATCACCAATTTGGATAACGGTACCAACATCATCAACTTTAACATCAGTTTGATAATTTGCGATTTGCTGCTTGATCAGCGCACTGATTTCTTCAGCATTGATGCTCATGCATATTCACCCCTATCTTCTAGCTCTTCGCTGAAACTAATTCTCGTTCCATGCGTTTAAGTTTTCCGCTAATGCTACCGTCAAAGATGCGATTGCCAATACGTACTTTAATACCACCGATTAAAGTAGGATCGATCACATTCTCGATCAGAAGCGTTGTTTTGCCTACTCGTTTCGCAAATACTGCAGAGACCTTCATCTGCTCCTCTTCCGTTAGAGGCTTCACAGAATAAACTTTCGCTGCCGCTTTTTGCTGCTGCTCATAAGTAAATCTTTCAAATTGACTAACAAGATCAAAAACGATTGCAACACGCTTTCGTTCGATCAATGTAAGAAGCGTATTCATAACAGGTGCTGATAGAGAAGATCCAAAGCTTGTTTGGATAAGCTCTTTCTTCTGTGCTTCTGTAAATTTCGGATGTTCAAACACGTTCATTAGGTTCGGTGTTTGATGAAAAACATCCTTTACTACGACAAGCTCATTCTTGACTTGCTCGACGTTATCGTTCTCACGAGCGATGTCAAAAAGAGCACCGGCATAACGCTTTGCGATTACTTCAAGATCTCTACTCATTTCTGATCGCCTGCCTGATCAAGGTACTCATCGATCAGCTGCTTTTGAGCGCGCTCATCCAGTTCCTTCTCGACAACTTTTGAAGCGATCATAACGGATAGTGATGCAACCTGCTCACGTAGAGAGGCAACTGCACTTTCACGCTCACGCTTGATTTCAGCAGTAGCTGCTTCTTTCAAACGCTCAGACTCAATACGAGCCGCTTCGATCAATTCCTGACCTTTTTGGTCAGCCATTTGCTTTTGGTTCTCAAGCATAGCTTTTGCTTCCTGACGAACACGCTTCATTTCGTCGCGCTGCTCATTCAAGAATGCTTCCGCTTCTTTGCGGTTCTTCTCAGCCGCATCAATTTCGTTCGCAACGTGCTGCTCACGCTCTTTCATGATGCCCATAAGAGGTCCCCATGCAAACTTCTTTAATAATGCAAGAAGCACTAAAAATGCAAAAAGTTGGAAAATAATATCTCCTGCAGCAAATCCTGCTCCTAGAATTAAACTATTGAACACCGTGTTCACTCCCTTCAGAGGTCATACAAAACGAATGGCGAAGGTTTCATTTCGAAACTTTCTCCGCCATCATGAAACGATCCAAAATTACTATAAAGTTCTTAAATTATTGACCTAGTACGATGAAGGCAATAACAACACCGATGATCGGCAATGCTTCAACTAGTGCGATACCGATGAACATTGTTGTTTGAAGAGTTCCGCGAAGTTCTGGTTGACGAGCGATTCCCTCTACTGTACGTCCTACGATAAGACCGTTACCAATACCGGCACCTACTGCCGCTAAACCTACTGCAATTGCAGCTGCAATTAAACCCATGCTAAACTTCCTCCTTATAATTCATAAAATAGTTTTTTATATAATGAAAACTCATTGATACCTTTTTTTAATGGTCATCTGCCACTTTGTGTGCCATGTAAACCATCGTTAGCATTGTAAAGATAAACGCTTGAATTGTACCGACAAAGATACTGAATCCTTGCCATGCGAGCATAGGAAGAAAGGCTCCAAGCGCTCCAGCGAATGATGCTCCACCAAGTCCTGCGAGAAGTCCAAGCAGAATTTCACCGGCGTAAATGTTTCCGTAAAGACGTAGACCAAGTGTTAATGTATTGGAGAATTCCTCAATTAACTTAAACGGGAATAAGAATTTAAGAGGACTGAAAAATCCTTTTCCATATTCCTTAGGTCCTTTCATTTTCACACCGTAATAGTGTGTAAGAACCACGACCATCGTTGCTAGTGTTAGCGTGATTGTCGGATCTGCAGTTGGAGACTTCCACCAGAGTTCTGAATCGACTGCAATGGCGAATGGAAGACCAAGCATATTTGATACAAAAATGTACATGAGTAGCGTCATCCCAAGAAACAGGAAGCGCCCACCGGTTTTCCAGTCCATCGTACTTCCAATAAGTCCTTTAACAAAGTCCATCACCCACTCAATGAAGTTCTGCAATCCCGTAGGACGCATTGCTAACGAGCGAGTTGCTACAACAGCAAGGATAAATACAATAGCAGAAGCAATTGTAATCATAAGAACATTGGAAAGATTGAAAGTAAGTCCTAGAAAGTCATGTGTAGGTGCATGATGTTCCAACAGCTTTTCACCTCTCTTCCTACTTAAAGCGTATTTTGGATATTGAATCTATGAGAATGATAATGTAGGTGATCATTAACCCAATTACCACACCTAGCAAGCTGAAGTGTTCCGGATATCTTGTTGCAATTGCAACGGCTAGTCCAGCAACGGCCAGTCTCGTTAAAAAACCGAGTGACTTTGCCTTCTTACCCTCTGCAGCCGCTTCACCAAGACGATTAATCTTTCGGAACATATTGAATAGGTTGTAAATACTGAAAATAGTGCCAAGAATTAACCCGAGGAATAATGCTTTATATGAGGTAATTCCCCAACCCATCACGAAAATGGCGAGCAAATACAGGGTGAGTTGCATGTAACGGCGGAAACTTTGAGTATATTCTGTCATCTAATCTTCCCCTGTAAACTTATGTAGAAGACGAACCAATCCATAAATCCCTCCGCCCAAACCGAGCAAAAGGCCAATAATAAGAAAAAGTGGAAAGGTGTCGAATAGGCTGTCCATCCACTTGCCTAGGAACACCCCAGTAAGGATCGATCCAACTAGATAAGATAGAATGGTTGTATAGAGTGCCATCGCCTTCAAATCAAGCGCCCCTTTGCTATAAAGGTGAGTCATTGAAAAGCATATTTTGAGCAAATGAAAACCTTATCACTATACCCTTTGTAAGTCTACAATAGGGTGTACTTGATGTCAATGCGTTTAGGGGAAATGGTGTGATCAAATTCACAAATAGAAAAACACTCAAAAAACCCAGTAATACCAAGGATAGTAACGCTTACACGAGCAGAGATGTGTTATTTAGACGAAACAGGGAATCATTCCCTATTAAATACAGCGGAATTTGTCACCTTTTTTTCACATTTGTCGTCATCCGCACATTATTTCACCGATTCATTGAACCATTCTTGACCTTTCAGACACTCCTCTTAAATCGTGTTTCCTTACTTCCAATCAAAAAACCCCTTCCGTTTAGGGAAGAGGTTTTGGAATCCTTTATTTCGTTCCGTATAAGCGGTCTCCTGCATCACCAAGACCTGGAACAATGTATCCTTTTTCGTTTAGCTTCTCATCAAGACCAGCAATGTAAATATCAACGTCAGGGTGAGCTTCGTTCAGAAGTTCCACGCCTTCAGGTGCTGCGATCAGACACATCATTTTGATGTTTTTAGCTCCGCGCTTTTTAAGGGAGTTGATGGCTTCAACAGCTGAACCGCCTGTTGCAAGCATTGGGTCGATCACGATAAATTCGCGCTCTTCAATGTCAGCAGGAAGTTTCACGTAGTATTCTACAGGCTGAAGCGTTTCAGGGTCGCGATATAGCCCTACGTGTCCAACTTTTGCAGCTGGGATTAGTTTCAGAATGCCGTCTGTCATGCCAAGACCGGCTCTTAGAATTGGAACAAGTCCAAGCTTCTTACCAGAGAGAACTTTTGATTTCGCTTCTGTTACAGGTGTTTTCACCATCACTTCTTCAGTCGGAAGTTCTCTTGTAATTTCATAAGCCATAAGTGCTGCCACTTCGTCTACAAGTTCACGGAACTCCTTCGTTCCTGTTTTCTCATCACGAATGTATGTAAGCTTATGCTGAATCAACGGATGATCGAACACGTATACTTTACCCATCGTATGCACTCCCCTTTTCGTTTTGGTTTCGTTCCTAAATCTTCTTCGCAATTCTACATAAAAACACGGTTTGATTCAAGGCTTTATAAGATGATGAAATATTCACGCTCTTCCTATTAAGTTAGCAAGACTCTTTCTTGGTGTCGATTCGTCGTTTTTTCTCTATAAAAACGCCGGAAGTTCATAGGCTCCCGGCGTGTACATCTATATTAGTAGGAAATACTTTCGTACATTGGAAATTTATCCGTAAGTTCCTGAACACGTTTCTCTGCTTTTTGAAGCTCGTCTTCGTTCTCATGATGCTTCAATACGTCACCAATAATACTAGCGATTTCTTCCATCTCTGCTTCACCAAAGCCGCGTGAGGTAACAGCTGCTGTTCCAATACGGAGACCGCTCGTTACGAAAGGACTTTGTGGATCAAAAGGAATCGTATTCTTGTTTGTTGTAATCCCGATATCATCAAGTGCTTTTTCAGCTACTTTCCCTGTCATATCAAGACTCTGTAGATCTAGAAGAACAAGGTGATTATCGGTACCATTAGAAACAAGATTAATCCCCTCTTTTTCAAGTGCTGAAGCGAGTTTCTTCGCATTCGCAATCACTTTTTCGGAGTAAGTTTTAAACTCTTCAGAAAGTGCTTCACCAAATGCTACGGCTTTCGCTGCAATCACATGCATCAACGGACCGCCTTGAATTCCTGGGAAAATAGACTTATCAATTTTCTTCGCGAATTCTTCTTTACAAAGAATCATTCCTCCACGAGGTCCACGAAGGGTTTTATGTGTTGTTGTTGTAACGAAATGAGCATGTGGTACAGGGTTTGGATGATGACCTGTCGCCACAAGACCAGCGATATGAGCCATGTCGACCATAAGGTAAGCATCCACTTCATCCGCAATTTCACGGAAACGTTTGAAATCAATTTCGCGTGGATAAGCACTTGCACCTGCTACAATTAATTTCGGACGATGGGTTTTGGCTTTCTCAAGAACGTCATCATAGTCAATACGCTGTGATTCTTTATCTACACCATACTCGACGAAGTTATATTGCACGCCACTGAAATTAACAGGGCTTCCGTGTGTAAGATGGCCACCATGAGAAAGGTTCATTCCGAGAACAGTATCTCCCTGCTCAAGAATCGTGAAATAAACAGCCATGTTCGCCTGTGCCCCTGAGTGAGGTTGAACATTCACATGCTCCGCGCCAAAGAGCTGCTTCGCACGGTCTCTTGCAATATTTTCAGCGACATCGACATATTCACAGCCACCATAGTAACGACGACCGGGATAGCCTTCCGCGTACTTGTTCGTTAGTACTGATCCTTGCGCCTCCATAACGGCTTCTGATACAAAATTCTCTGATGCGATAAGTTCAATCTTGCTGCGCTGTCTACCAAGCTCGTCTTTCATTGCCTGTAAAAGTTCTTGATCCTGCTTTGCTAGGTTTTGCATTGATATCCCCTTTCCATCCCACACATATTTCCATTCGTCAACACGAACAG
The DNA here is from genome assembly GCF_056173665.1 of Anaerobacillus sp. QJM3NY_17. Classification (NCBI taxonomy): domain Bacteria; kingdom Bacillati; phylum Bacillota; class Bacilli; order Caryophanales; family Bacillaceae; genus Anaerobacillus; species Anaerobacillus sp. QJM3NY_17. The sequence continues at coordinate 4,117,779 of NZ_CM149685.1, forward strand.
TTGTGATGCAATCTCGATTGCATTGTACCACAGAAGTTTGGATCCGTATATTACTTAAACGAACTAATTTATTGTTCGGTTTTGAGGCTAAAAGCAATGCTCATTTTTCCCAAGATATGAGGCGCGTTCTCCCCCAATGAGCTTCGGTCTTGAGCGAACCATTGTTAAGTGAGCTTCACCTATTGACGTGTGCCTACCTCGAACTGGTACTGCCACATGCCTGATGTGCATACCAATAAACGTATCGCCAATATCGATTCCTGCGTCCGCTGAAATAAACTCAACGAGAACTGGATCATTCATTTGAGCATAAGCATGCGTCGCCATCGAACCGCCTGCTCTCGCAGTCGGGATAGCCGCTACAATTTCATAACCCTTGTCATAAGCCGTTTCTCGCTCAACGACAAGCGCTCGATTTAAATGCTCACAACATTGAAAAGCAAGCTGAACACCTGTTTCTTTTTGAAACACATCAATACTTTCATAAATAGCCTCCGCTGCCGAAACGGTCCCAGCAGTCCCAATGCGCTGACCGATCACTTCGCTAGAGCTCATCCCAATGACGAGCAAGTGACGATCTGTCAGACGGGCATCTTTCTGAAGGTCTGAGAGCGCTTCAAGCGTATGCCGAGTAATTTGACGCGCTGTTTGTTCATCCACAGGTAACGCCCCCCTTATTCTTTTACTTCGTATTCTGTAATTTTGCCGACTCTTCTAGCATGGCGTCCTGCTTCATAGTCGGTTTCAAGCCAGACCTTGGCAATCTCCGTGGCAAGGCCAGGGCCAATGATACGTTCGCCCATCGCAAGAACATTGGAATCGTTGTGTAGTCTAGTCGCTTTCGCACTAAAAAGATCATGTACGAGCGCACATCGGATACCATTGACTTTATTTGCTGCAATCGACATTCCAATCCCTGTTCCGCAAATCAATATGCCGCGATCCGCTTCTCCTGAAGCTACTTTTTCTGCGACAGGAATCGCATAATCGGGGTAGTCCACGGAATCGTGACAATCACACCCAAGATCGATGACCTCCATACCAAGCTCCTGAATTACTTTGATGATGTCACCCTTAATGTTAACGCCCGCATGATCTGCACCTATGGCTACTTTCATTCTTACCCCTCCATGTCTTCTTGACGGATCCGTTCCATCATTTGCTCAATCGCTGTCTCAATTTCTGTATAAGTTGTTCGATACTGTTCTATTGTACCGCCAAATGGATCGGATATATCCATTGAAGGCAAACCTTGTTCAAGCGCTTGCAATTCTCCAAGATCTTTTTTCATTTCCGCTTCGAATTGATTGCGCTTCTGCTGTTCATCTTCTCCTGTAACGTTTTGAATCTCATGATGAAAAGCCGCTCGCTTCATTTCAATCTCAGCCGCTTTCTCTTGATAAGAATCGTATTTCTTCTCATCTTCTGTTGCTGCATATTCTTTTAATGTATAAACCTTATCAGCTAGCTCTGGAAAATCACGAAGTACAAGTGCTTTGTGACTACTAGTCATCGTAAGAAGGAGATCGCTCCATTCTGCTAACTGTCGATCTAGCATTTTTGCCGTATGGGCAAATGGAACATTTTTCTCTTCTAGAAGTATTTCAACCTGACGACTCGCAGGAGCACCGTTCGCTGCAAAAACACCTGCTGATTTCGCTTCAACTTCTTTGCTTTTATTTTTTAGAATCACTTCCGCCATTGGACTGCGGCATGTGTTACCTGTGCATACAAATAAAACTCTCACCATGTCCACTTCCCTTCTCCTCCTATTATGAGAGATGAAGGGGGATAAATCCACCCTCTATCGCCCAACCGTTATTGTGAAAAAATATGGGAATTACGAAACCTTTTTGTTATCTGCACGTAATACTTGTTATAAGAAAATCGAGGGGGGAAGTTAGATGTCACAAAGAAAAATTGTCATCCTGTCAGGTGCGGTTGTTCTATTTCTTATCCTGGGGGTCATTCTAGTTACAAGCTGGTATACAGTGGATGAATCAGAGCAAGCTGTCATTATGACATTTGGGAAAGTAGATGAAGAAATAAGCGAGGCTGGTCTTCATTTTAAACTGCCATGGCCGATCCAACAGGTGGATATTTTACCAAGAGAGACGTTCAGCTTAACGTTTGGATATGATGAGGAAGATGGAGAAATTGTGGATTTTCCAGAGGAAACAAAAATGGTAACTGGAGATGAAAACATCGTACTCGCCGACCTGGTTGTGCAATGGCGAATTACGAATCCTAAACAATATTTGTACTACTCTGATGAACCGAAAGAAATTCTCTATAATGCTACATCCGCTTCATTAAGAGGTGTGATCGGTAGCTCAGAAATAGACGAAGCCCTTACGTCAGGTAAAGCGGAAATCGAAGGAAATGTTCGCGATATTCTCACCCAATTAATTGATCGTTACGAAATAGGAATTTCCATTCTTGATGTGAAGCTTCAAGACGTTGAACTGCCAAATGATGAAGTACGTAAAGCGTTCACAAACGTCGTCGATGCCCGTGAACAAAAAGAAACGACAATCTACGGTGCGAAGAAATACAAAAACCAGGAGCTCAATGTTGTAGAAGGTCAAAAGGATGCTCGTATTTCGAAAGCTGAGGGTGAAAAGGCTCAGCGAATCGAGCAAGCCCGTGGTGACGTTGCTACCTTCAATGCTCTTTATAATGAATATAAAACCAATCCTGATATTACAAGACAGCGCCTTGTGTTAGAGACGTTAGAAGAAGTTCTTCCTGATACGAAAATTTACATTACCGACGAAGGTGGAGACACCGTCAAATACTTACCGATTCAGCCAGCAAAAGAAAAAACAGCTGAAACCCCAAAGCCAAAGGAGAGTGAAAAGAATGAGTGAGAACGTTTTTAATATGGATGAACACCGGCGTAAGATGAGTCCTAGAAAAATTGTAAAAACCGCAATACTTATCGTTCTCCTTCTCATTATGATTGGCGGGCTTTTCAGCACACTATTTGTTGTAAAGGAAGGCGAGTACAAGGTCATTCGTCAATTTGGTGACGTCGTTAAAATCGAAACAGAACCCGGACTAAAATTTAAAGTACCGTTCATTCAGTCAGTTACGACGCTACCAAAGTATCAAATGCTTTACGATGTCAATCCAGAGGAAATTACAACGAAAGATAAAAAGAGGATGACTGTGGATAACTACGCCGTTTGGTCTGTCAGCGATCCACAAGATATGATCACTAATGCACGAACAATTGAAAATGCCGAAGCGAAAATGGGTGAATTTATTTTCTCAGTCATCCGATCTGAGCTCGGTCAGCTTGAATATGAGGAAATCATAAACGAAGAGAAATCTAACCGTGGTAGCTTCAACGATAACGTTCGGGAGCGAGTAAATGAACTCCTCGATCGCGATGCGTACGGCATTCAGGTAACGGATGTGCGCATGAAGCGCACCGACCTCCCTGACGCAAACGAACAGTCCGTTTTCCAGCGAATGATTTCAGAGCGTGAATCCAAAGCACAGGAGTATTTATCTCAAGGTGACGCGGATTCCGATCGAATCAAGGCGGAAACAGATAAAGAGGTCGATACCATAATTGCTAAAGCAGATGCCGATGCGGAAGAAATTCGCGCAGAGGGAGAATCTGAAGCGGCTAAAATCTACAACAAAGCATTTAGTAAAGATCCTGAATTCTACGAGCTTTATCGCACGCTTGAGTCGTATAAAACGACTTTGAACGACGAAACAGTGATCATGCTCCCAGCAAACTCTCCTTATGCGAGGCTTTTACAGGGGATAACGGAGTAATTCAGCTTATCTTAAGCTTCAGGGAGGGTGTCCGCAAGTACCTTAGCCTTCCCTGGAGCTTTTTATTGGCTGAAATTTGGATTTATTGGCCAAACACACTTAACTGCACATTACAAAATCAAAAGCTTCAGCCCAAACCCAAATAGTATGCAACCGCCGAGAAGTTCGCTGTACGAGCCGATCCAGCTCTGAAATTTCCGACCCATCATTAAGCCTGACCACGTTAAGAGCATGCTAATAAGCCCAAATAATAAGATCGTGATAACCACTCTTGCACCGTAAATGCCAAGACTTAGCCCAACGGAAAAGCTATCAAGACTAACGCTTAAAGAAAAAATAAGTAAACCAAACCCCACTGGAGTGACAAATGGTTTATCGCTCGATGAAAGTGATGATAGTCCCATTTGAATACCTAGTAAAAGCAATAGACCGCCGCCGATCATTGTTGCAATCGTGCCAAAATGCTCGGAAAGCACGCGCCCGATGATCATGCCGGCAAGTGGCATCCCCATATGAAATAGTCCGATCACAACGCCGATTTTGGCAATTTGGCGAAGCCGGAGCGGGATCATACCCATGCCTAGTCCAACTGAAAAAGCATCCATGCCGAGAGCAAATGCCATTATACTTAACGTTGCGAGCTCACCAATTAATGCAGTGGAAAACATTTCATCTCCTCCCGGGACGTGCTATTCAACTTTTATGCACGTCCTCTTGAAAATAGAAGGGAAAGGAGGAATAATAGGTTAAGAAGGGCTCGTTAAGGGTAATGTTCTAGTATGGAATGAGCCGAAATGGAGGAACTAATTAGATGAGCGTTCACAAAGGTATTTCAAATCAGCTTAATGAAAAAAATCGTGAAATTAAATTGTTTATTCAGTTAGATAAAGAGCGCGAAGCAGCGATTGCTCATGCTGTTGAACAATGTGAAGCGAACAAATCTTATACAACTGAACGGATCAATGAACTTTCACTTCAAATTAATGAACTTGCTAAACAAGGAAGTATCCCTACACGAACTTACGTAACAACGAAAATGGTAGAAGAGTTTGTGGAAAAGAAACGCAATAATAATTAGCCTCGATGAAAAAACCCGCTCAAATGAGCGGGTTTTTACTATTCTTTCATCACACGATTGTTTGCAGCTTTTGATAGCCGGTTCATAACCGCTGCTCCTACTCCCTCATGTGTGAATATTTCGCTATAAATTTCATCCACATCGGATTCATCGAACTGCCTCAATACATCATAAAGACGATTCGCTACAGAAATAAGGTCATCTCTTGATCCACATGGAATGATGATATCTGCTTGATATAATGACTTTGATTCCTCTGTTGCGAGGATGCCTATTTTCAATCCTTCTGCTCTACGCTTGTCCACGATCGTTTGCAAATGCTTTTCTGAGCCATCCACAAGCGTAACAGGAGCTGTCGGTGCATAGTGTTTGTACTTTACACCAGGAGACTTTGGCTTTTGGCCATCATCACTTAATGCTGGATCAACCTTCACTTCGCCGACCACTTCTTCTAACTGCTCCTTCGTGACACCACCTGGACGGAGAATTGTCACGACATCTCCAGAACAGTCCACAACAGTAGACTCAAGACCAACACCAGTTGACCCTCCATCCACAATGCCAGCGATCCTTCCGCTCAAATCATGAATGACATGATCGGCTGACGTCGGACTTGGTTTGCCTGATAGATTCGCGCTTGGCGCTGCAAGAGGTAAGTTCGCAGCTTTTAATATGGCCAGTGCTACAGGGTGATTTGGCATGCGAATGGCTACCGTATCGAGTCCTGCTGTTACATTTCTAGCCACACTCTGTCCACCAGGTAAAACAATTGTTAGAGGTCCCGGCCAAAATGCATTCATCAGATCATCCGCTTGCTTCGGAATACTCGTTACTAACTTTTCCACATGTGGACGAGAGGCAACGTGCACAATAAGCGGATTATCTGCAGGTCGTCCCTTCGCTTGGAAAATTTTTGCGACGGCTTCTTCAGATAAAGCATTCCCACCAAGCCCATAGACCGTCTCAGTAGGAAAAGCAACGACTTCATTTTGTTTTAAACATTCTGCTGCTTCCGCAATTTGTGGATAACTTTTTTCGCTATCCACATTTTCATCCACATACCAAACATTTGTGTGGATACCTTCCATGTTATACACCTTCTTATATCATAAATACTAATAAGCCCGGTTATTTCGGGGAGATATGTGATCTTTCCACAGGATTCTACACGATTCGTAAAAACGCTTCCTTCGTCTTATTACGCTAATATCCACATTGTGTGGATAAGGAATGCTTATTTTGTGTATAACCTTGTTGATGAGATCCCCTACGTTAACCGTTTTCTCATAATCACTCGCTGATCTGAATGATTTGTAAATAACTCATTTGTCTTCAACGTTGTTGGGATATTTTCTACAGGAATTGTCGAGAAACCGAAAACTTGAAAGAAAAAGGATTCTTCTTTTGACGTAAGGTATAACTCGTCCAATTGGTTTTTCTTCGCCAATTGAATCACCTGATCAAAGAAACGTAGCAAACGCTCTGAGGTGGATTCGGAGCTGTTTAAGACGAGAGCTCTAAGTAAACCTGCATTACCAAACGTTTCAAGGGCAATGACACCGAATAGCTCCTTCTCTTCTGATTCTGCGATAAGGAAGGACTCAATCTTAGGTAGCCCGTCCACTTCGAGTCCAGAGCGTTTCACAAAATCCCAAACTGCGGCGACATCTTCAGTAGTTGCTTTTCTAACTAGAAACAATTGAATCTTCCTCCTTCAAATTCTTTTTTGAGCACAATACCGTTCTGTTATGGTCTTATGCTTTGAAGGAGGAAAATAGACCTTTTAACTGAAAATCCCTTTAAACCATTCAACAATCGTATCAATAATTTTGACGAGGAAGAATTCAACTTCTACTTCTTCAGATGGTTCTTCCACTACATCACTTTCAGCTTGGACGGCATCACCATTTGAGAAATCAAGAAAGCAAAGCGGTGGAAACAATACGCACCACCAGTTATCCCCAAGTCCTTCCCCAATCGTAATGAGCACAGCTTCATAATCACCTGCTGGATACACGAAGTCGCCATAAAGCTTCGTTGGAAAAGCCACTTCTCCGAACGTAACGGAAAAAGATTCACGACTACCGATCATTTCTAATTGCTTGCTTACGATGGCTTCAATCTCGGCTAGACGACTTTTAATCACATGACGAGATTCTTCAATAGAAGTTAGATCAGCAACCCATTCATTAATCGATTCATTGACTTCATCACGAATGCTGCGTTTCACGGTTTGATCTTCATTGCTATTGCTATTGGCTAAAATGCGAAGACGAATCGCTTCGTCTGGAATAACCTGTTGATTTGCTGTTACTATTCCCGAACTCTGGAGACTTGAAGCAAGAATAAAAAATGAGATTAATAGATTAATAAGTCCTCTTTGATTCATCTTGTATCCCGTCCCTTCTAGCTCTCATTCTGGCCAGAATCGAACGTTTTAAACGTAGAACTCTTCACCAGAATGCGAGTAGAATCGACAGGGTTATTTTACAACACCAAATACCATCCGTTCTTTCCCACTAATATCTTTCACAACTTCCACTTCAATGTCCTCACCAAAAGAGGATTCAAGCATTGTAGCAACGGTTCTCGCCTGCTTTTCTCCTACTTCAAATCCAATTAATCCTGGAGACGAGATCAAACTAGGGAGACCTTCCGCAAGTCTTCGATAAAGCTCATATCCATCTTCTCCTCCAACGAGTGCCTGAATAGGTTCATGATCTCGAACCAACGGGTCAAGAGTTGCGTATTCTTCTTCAGAAATATACGGAGGATTTGAGACAACGATATCAAGCTTACGTCCTGCTAACGGCTGAAGTAGATCGCCATGAAGAAACGAGATTGGCGCCTTAAGCTGTCGCGCATTTTCCTTCGCAACTTCTAGAGCATCTTCAGAAATATCGACCGCAGTGACTTCTCGATTTTGAAGTTCAAGCGCTAGACTAATTGCAATTGCCCCACTTCCCGTTCCAATGTCAGCAATCGTTGCCTTTGTCGGATCAAGAAATAGCTTCTTCGCTCTTGTAAGGATGCCTTCCACAAGCTCTTCTGTTTCAGGTCTTGGAACGAGAACATGATGGTTGACCCGATACGTTCTACCATAGAACTCTTCCTTTTCGACAATGTGCTGAACAGGAATGCCGCTTGCATGCTCCTGGATTTTTGCTTCAAAACTTTCATAATCAGGCATTTCGTCTTGCATTCGAAGGAGCAATTCCGTTCTTGTTACATTTAACTCATGCTTAATCAGCCATTCAGCTGCTGACGCTTCACGTCCATGCTTCTCTAAAAAAGAAGAAGCCCATTTAAGGGCTTCGAATACAGTCTTCATAAGGTCACTCTCCAGCTTCTGCCATTAAGCGCGTTTGCTCTTCTGTAATTAGCGCATCAATGAACTCATCAAGCTTCCCTTGAAGAATCTGGTCAAGTTTCTGAATCGTTAAGTTAATTCTATGATCCGTCACGCGGTTTTGAGGGAAGTTATACGTACGGATTCGTTCAGAACGGTCGCCCGTTCCAACAGCGGATTTACGGTTATCGTCATACTCTTTCTGTGCTTCTTGTTGGAACTTATCATACACACGAGCACGAAGAACCTTCATCGCTTTTTCTTTGTTCTTAATTTGTGACTTCTCATCCTGACACGATACAACAACACCTGTTGGCGTATGGGTTAAGCGAACAGCTGACATCGTTGTATTAACACTTTGTCCACCTGGTCCACTTGAAGTAAATGTATCAACACGAATGTCTTTGTCATGGATTTCAACTTCCACTTCTTCCGCTTCAGGAAGCACGGCTACTGTGGCCGTAGACGTGTGAATACGTCCACCTGATTCTGTTGAAGGAACACGCTGCACTCGGTGTGCGCCGTTTTCATACTTCATTTTGGAATATGCGCCGGCACCGTTGATCATAAAGATAATTTCTTTATAACCACCTAGTTCTGTTGAACTATATTCGATGACTTCAGACTTCCAACCTTGCATTTCAGCAAAGCGGCTGTACATTTTGTACAAGTCACCAGCAAATAATGCGGCTTCGTCTCCACCCGCTGCTCCTCGAACTTCGATAATTACGTTCTTCTCATCGTTCGGATCTTTAGGAAGAAGTAGCACTCGTAAGCGCTCTGCATACTCTTCTTCTTGTGGTGTAAGCTCTGAAAGCTCTGCCTTCACCATTTCACGCATTTCTGCATCTTTTTCTTCCTCAAGCATCGCCTTCGCGTCTTGAATGCCTTCGAGAATTTCCTTATATTCACGATACACCTGAACGGTTTCCTCAAGGCTAGCTTGCTCTTTGGAATATTCGCGGAGTTTCGTCGTGTCATTAATGACTTCTGGATCACTCAACAACTGATTTAACTTATCATAACGTTCTTCTACAATTTCTAAACGGTCTAACAAGATCTTTCACCTCGTTTTCGTTGCATAACATTCTAATTATAGTATAGGACATTTCGCCAGTCAAAAGCAAAAATAGCTTTAACATCATTTTTTAAGGGTAAACTGAAAGTAGGCTAGACTGAACGATTAGGAAAGGGGCTGCTTATAGATGAAGTTTGTTATTATTGGCGGAGATGCGGCTGGTATGAGTGCAGCAATGCAAATTATTAGAAACGATGAGGAAGCGGAAGTTGTGACGCTCGAAAAGGGAGATATTTATTCGTATGGCCAATGCGGGCTACCTTATGTCATTAGCGGAAAAATTGAATCTACGGATAAACTGATTGCAAGATCCGTCGATACATTTCGAGAAAAGTATGGAATTGACGCACGTGTCTACCATGAGGTTACAAACGTTGATACTGAAAACAAAATTGTAAAAGGAATCAATTTAAAAACGAATGATCACTTTGAAGAAAATTACGATAAGCTCCTGATCGCTACAGGAGTAAGTCCTGTTAAACCAAACTGGGAAGGCATCGACCTTAACGGCATACATACATTAAAGACCATTCCCGATGCTGAAAAAGTGATAAAAGATCTTGATGATTCCGTACAAAATGTGGCGGTCATTGGCGGTGGATACATTGGACTTGAAATGGCCGAAACGTTCCGTGAACTCGGTAAAAATGTACGCATCATTGAGTTAGGACCGCACCTTGCCAGTATTTTTGATGACGATATGGCTAAGCTTATACACGAAGAAGCCAAGCAAAACAATGTTTCGGTTCATACAAATGAAGGCGTTCAGTCTTTCAAAGGGGATAAGCGCGTCAAAAAAATCGTGACTGACAAAGGAGAATATGATGCAGACCTTGTTCTCGTCTCAGTCGGCGTCAAACCGAATACTGGTTTCCTCAAAGAATGCGGTCTTCATACAACTTCTAACGGTGCTATTCAGGTGAACCGCTACATGCAAACAAGTAAAGAGGACGTATATGCAGCTGGAGACTGTGCAACCCATTATCATCGCATTAAAGAACGAGATGACTTTGTTCCTCTTGGCACAACGGCAAATAAGCAGGGGCGCATTGCTGGCCTTAACATGATTGGGCAACCAAATACATTTAAGGGGATTGTCGGCACTTCTGTTATTAAATTTTTCGGATTAACTCTTGGCCGCACAGGCCTTTCTACTAACGAAGCAAAAGAATTAAATTTACCATTCTCAAGCTGCTCAACCGAGGCAACTGACATTGCGGGTTACTACCCAGAAGCTCGTGAACTTTGCGTGAAAATTATTTTCCGAGATGATAACGAACGAATTATCGGTGGACAGTTTATTGGAAAGTACGGCGTTGATAAGCGAGTTGATGTGCTTGCAACGGCTCTTTACCACCAGATGACGCTTCATGACATTGAGGATCTTGATCTCGCATATGCTCCCCCTTACAATAGCGTTTGGGATCCATTGCAACAGGCAGCGCGACGCGCCCAGCACTAATAAAACAAAACAACCCTCTCGCATGAGAGGGTTTATCTTGCTCGTACATGAATTTTGTACCTCGGTACGGCTTGATAAATTTTAGCAGCGAGGTTTTTTTTCTGTTCATTTAAACTCGCTTCATTTTTATTGCTAAATTTCACATTGACCCACGCGTGATTTCCTGTAATTGAAACGACTCCAGCATCGAAACCTTCTGTCTCGACGACTTCACGAATCTTATCTTGATCGTCACTAATTGTTGGCTTATCAACACTCATATTGCGATAGGACTGAGGATTCAAGTTAATATCTGTGTTTAAATTCTGGCCTTCTCCCGCTTGTCCATCCGCCTCTGGTGGCTTTAATGGCGAACAAGCAGCTACAAGTAAAAGGAATGCAATCATCATAGTTGAAACCTTTCTCATCAGTCAGTCACCTCCTCGTTTTAAGGTGCCCAAAGATGACTGGTTAGATTCTCGTTCTCCTCTTCTATGGAAATGAAACCAGATGTTTTCGCGCATTAAAAAAAGCCCGGTTTCCCGGACTTATTTTGATATTTGCTGCTCTTTATTGTCTCGCGCCGTTGGTTTCCCTGGTACTTTGTGACAATGACGACAGCGTGGTTCATAGGATTCTGACGCACCAACAAGGATAATCGGATCCTCATAATGCGCGGGCTTCCCATCAATTAAACGCTGGGTACGGCTTGCTGGAGAACCACATACAACACAGATTGCTTGTAGCTTCGTAACTGATTCAGCAACCGTAAGAAGCTTAGGAACTTGCCCGAATGCTTCGCCACGAAAATCCTGGTCGAGTCCTGCGACGATTACACGAACGCCTTCATCAGCAAGCTGCTGAGCCACATCTACGATTTCTTCATCAAAAAACTGTACTTCATCTACCGCAACCATATCTGTATCCTCTGAGACGCGGTCCAGGATCGCTTGTGAATGATCAACTGGGACAGCGATAACGGACATTCCATTATGAGACACAACAGATTCTTCGCTGTATCTATCATCAATTTTAGGCTTGAACACCTGGACTTTTTGCTTTGCATAAGTCGCTCGCTTCACTCGACGAATCAATTCTTCCGACTTTCCGGAAAACATACTTCCGCAAACAACCTCAATCCAGCCGCTGTGCTTCATGACATGCATTCAACCGCTTCTCCTTTCTCCAGCATAAGCATTAAAAAATGACTGATCAGCACAGTCTTTATTTTGCGTATACTTTCATCCAATTATTGATTTTAAACGTTTATAATTTCATCGGGTATGATCTCACTCATTGACTTACTCACTTGTAGGAAGAAACGAGTGAGCAAATTTATTTGCTCGAGCCGTTTCTTCCTACAAGTGCGGAGGTGAGTCAAAAATCTTCCCCTACCTTATAAAAAGTGCGTTGTTTCCACTAAGAATATTGAGTAAAAAAACAGGCAAGGAGTAAAAACTTGCCTGTTCTATCATTAACCTTTTAGGTTGTATTTTCTTCTAAACTTATCTACGCGTCCACCAGCGTCATTAAACTTCTGACGTCCAGTATAGAACGGGTGACATTCAGAGCAAACCTCTACGCTGACGCCGTCCTGTTTTGTAGATCCAGTTTCGAATTCGTTACCGCAAGCACATCTAACTTTGATGTTTTCATAACCAGGATGAATTGCTTGTTTCATGAATTTCATCTCCTTCCGCCCTGATTCCTGAGGAACCAGAGTTAAATGAAGCTAAAAGGCATTACCTTTTAGCTTCTGCACACATAGAAGTATTATAGCAGGGAGGTAGAGACAATGCAATTGATCATCCTGTGACGAAACAATCCCTAATTAGCGAGATGAACCGCTTTTTTCTTTCTCAAATAGATCGAAAAATTCTTTGTTTTCCTTTGTTTTCTTAAGGCGTTTCAAGAAATTATCAACGAATTCAAATGAGTCATCCATGCTCTTACGGATTGTCCAAAGCATTTCAAGCTGTTCTTTTGGAAGAAGTAGCTCTTCTTTACGCGTGCCAGAGCGACGAATATCAATCGCTGGGAAAACACGTCGTTCTGCAAGACGTCGATCAAGATGCAATTCCATGTTGCCTGTTCCTTTGAATTCTTCATAAATAACGTCATCCATACGAGAGCCTGTTTCCACAAGAGCTGTCGCTAAGATCGTCAAGCTTCCACCTTCTTCGATGTTTCTTGCCGCACCAAAGAATCGTTTTGGACGATGGAAAGCAGCAGGATCAATACCACCTGAAAGTGTACGTCCACTTGGAGGAATAACAAGGTTATAAGCACGAGCAAGACGTGTAATACTATCAAGAAGAATCACAACGTCTTTCTTATGCTCAACAAGACGCATAGCTCGCTCTAGCACAAGCTCAGCTACTTTTATGTGATTATCCGGTGTTTCATCAAAAGTTGAATGAACAACATCCCCATCAACAGAACGCTCGATATCCGTTACTTCCTCAGGACGCTCATCAATGAGAAGCACGATAAGTTCTGTGTCAGGATGATTCGTTGTAATGCTGTTAGCAATTTCTTTCAGCAACATTGTTTTCCCTGCTTTTGGGGGAGCTACGATTAAACCACGCTGTCCAAACCCGACAGGCGAGATCATATCAATGATACGCGTTGAAAGATTGCCTGATTTGTTCTCAAAGTTCATTCTCTTCTCAGGATACAGCGGCGTAAGCGCTGGGAAATGCACGCGTTCTTTAGAAGAATCAGGGTCTTCTCCATTTACTGCGGCTACGTGTAAGAGACCGTAGTAGCGCTCATTTTCTTTAGGGGGTCTTACTTTACCCGATACGCGATCACCGTTACGTAAATCGAATCGACGAATTTGTGAAGCGGAAATATAAATGTCTTCTGCACTAGCTGAGTAGTTAATCGGTCGTAGGAATCCAAATCCTTCAGAGGAAATAATCTCTAGAATACCTTCCATGAAAAGAAGGCCTGATTGTTCAGCCTGCGCTTTCAATATGGCAAATACAAGTTCTCGCTTATTCAACTTGCTATAATATGAGACTTTGTATAGTCTTGCCTGTTCGTATAGATCTTTTAACGTCATTTGTTCTAATTCTGATATATTTACTGCCATGTTGACACCACACTTTTTATATAATAATAGGTTTGACCCTAACGGCTGGAAAATGATATGAGTGCGCAAAGAGGTTTGCTTTCACAACGTAAGTACGTTGTATAGAGTTGACCAATTTGACGGTTGAGAAAATAAATAAAGAGAGAAAGAGTTTGTTGAGATCCTGTGAGAGGCTATCCATTCAGGCATCTCTTAAGTGAGAGTAGAGGAAGTGCACAACGAAGGTGTTGCTTAGCAATCGTTACTCTGATAATTCTCGGCTTGTTCGAGCGTCATCTTTGGCTCATGATCAACTTGCAAAAGAAAGCACGGCGAGTATAAGTACCTCTTCTCCACAGATCGAATGAGCCAGGATTAGTTTACTATCTATTTCGTTCACATTATAGTTTCGGTAACTAAACATACTAACAATAATACAGCACCTTATAGTTTTACCAGATTCCTTAGGAATATTCAACATGTAAAAACCAATGTTGCATGAGATCTCGCTTCCTTTATAGTGATTTAAGGTCGAATGACCAGATCAGGCTTCTTTTGTAAACTATGTTTTCCGTCGATGAAACGAACTGTTCCTGACTTTGCACGCATGACAACGGATTGCGTTGTACCAGAAGTTCCCTGGAACCTAACTCCCTTTAACAATTCACCATCAGTAACACCTGTCGCTGCAAAAATGGCGTCATCGCCCTTCACAAGATCTTCCATATGAAGAACGCGGGAGACGTCTTCAATTCCCATTTCTTTACACCTGTTTAATTCTTCCTCATTTTGCGGTAGCAGCTTACCCTGTATTTCTCCACCAAGGCATTTCAGTGCTACTGCAGCAAGGACACCCTCTGGTGCTCCACCAGATCCAAACAAAATATCGACGCCCGTATCATCAAACGCTGTGTTAATTGCTGCTGCTACATCTCCATCAGAAATAAGCTTAATTCTAGCTCCGGCAGAACGCACTTCTTCTATAATCTTTTCGTGGCGCTTACGGTCTAATATGACCGCCACGCAGTCTTCAATATTTTTTCCTTTTGCTTCAGCTACTGCTTTTAGATTCTCGTGTACGGAGGCATTAATATCGATTTTCCCTACTGCTTTTGGTCCAACTGCGATTTTGTCCATATACATGTCAGGAGCATGAAGAAGATTTCCGTGATCGGCTACCGCTAGAACAGCGAGGGCATTCCATGTTCCTGCCGCAACAATATTTGTTCCTTCTAAAGGATCGACAGCAACATCGACACGCGGACCATATCCAGTTCCAAGCTTTTCACCGATATAAAGCATTGGTGCTTCATCCATCTCGCCTTCCCCGATGACAACTGTTCCTTTCATCGGAACCGTATCAAAAACGTCACGCATAGCAGTCGTTGCAGCATCATCTGCTTCTTCTTTCTTGCCTCTTCCCATCCAACGCGCTGAAGCAAGCGCAGCTGCCTCGGTCACTCTAACAAGTTCCATCGATAAACTTCTTTCCATCATGCTTCCCCCTAAGTTTACACGATCTCTATTTTTTAAACGCTTACACGAAAAGATGACAGAATGGCGGTTTTCACCGCCTGTTCTGCATTCTTAAGAGCTTTCCACTTCTTTAAGCTCTTCTTGATCTAATTTCTCACGCCAGACTCTCGCGCCAAGATTGCTCAGCTTTTCTACAAGTCGTTCATACCCACGATCGATGTGCTCAAGTCCTGAAACTTCCGTAACGCCTTCTGCCATTAATCCAGCAACGACAAGGGCCGCACCAGCTCTCAGATCAGAAGCACGTACCTTCGCACCTTGAAGCTTAACAGCTCCATTAATGATGGCAGAACGTCCTTCCACCTTCACATTCGCACCCATTCGGCGAAGTTCATCAATGTGCTTAAATCTTGCACCATAAATTGTATCGGTCACAATGCTACTACCCTCTGCGTTTGTTAAGAGCGATGTAAACGGCTGCTGTAAGTCTGTTGGGAAACCAGGATAGACGAGTGTCTTGAGGTCAACGCCTTTCCAGCCTTCGCGTGGTGAACGAATATAAACCTGGTCTTCATTCGTCTCTACCTTTACACCCATCTCACGCAGCTTTGCGATAAGTGACTCAAGATGTTGCGAGATGACATTATCGATGACGACTTCGTCTCCCATCGCCGCTGCCATAATCATGTAAGTGCCCGCCTCTATGCGGTCAGGTATGATCGAGTGGTAACAGCCACTTAGCTCGTCAACACCATCGATACGAATGACGTCTGTCCCTGCTCCTTTGATCTTCGCTCCCATACTAGATAACAGTGTGGCAACATCAATAATTTCTGGTTCTTTCGCTGCATTTTCAATGACTGTCCGTCCTTTTGCACGAACGGCTGCAAGCATAATATTAATCGTAGCTCCTACACTTACAACGTCAAGGTAAATACGGGCCCCTCTCAGTTCATCAGCACGAAGGTAAATCGCACCTTGCTCATTTGTTACTTTTGCACCAAGAGCTTCAAAGCCTTTAATATGCTGATCAATCGGACGCGGTCCAAGGTTACAACCGCCTGGAAGTCCGATAACCGCTTTATTAAAACGACCCAACATCGCACCCATCAAGTAATAAGAAGCACGAAGCTTCTTTACTTTTCCATTCGGCAGTGGCATGGCAATCATGTCCTGTGGATTCACAGTTAATGTATTTCCATCGAGCTCAGCTTGTCCTCCGATTTCCTCTAGTAAATCACGGAGAATTCCCACGTCAGAAATGTTCGGCAAATGATCAATTGTGACAGTGGAATCTGCTAGAATAGCCGCCGGAATTAATGCAACCGCACTATTTTTGGCGCCGCTCACTTGAACTGTACCGCTTAATCGGTGGCCTCCAGCGATCATCAACTTTTCCATAACGGTCTCCCTTCTTCGTCCGCATCTCATTCCTGTTCATGTTTCTGTCGAATTTTGATACTTCTTAAGAATAGTATGGGCAAAAACAGGAAGTTCATGCCAATTTAATAAGACTATTTATTTGCTTTCTTCGCTTCTTCCCAGTCAGAAAGGAATTGATCAATTCCTTTATCAGTTAGCGGGTGTTCTAGCATCTGAAGAACGACCTTAAGTGGCATTGTGCCAATGTCAGCGCCACGAAGAGCCGCTTCTGTTACATGCATTGGGTGACGAATGGACGCAGCAATAATTTCAGTCTCAATTCCATGTACCGCAAACAGTTCGGAGATTTCAGAGATGAGATCAAGACCATTTTGACCAATATCATCAAGACGTCCAAGGAATGGCGAAACGTAAGACGCACCAGCACGTGCTGCAAGCAAAGCCTGGTTAGCAGAGAAAACAAGCGTTACGTTTGTTTTAATTCCTGCTTCGTAGAATGCTTTGACCGCCTTCATCCCTTCACGATTCATTGGAACCTTTACGGTAATGTTTGGTGCGATTTCAGCTAGTTGTTTTCCTTCTTCAATCATTTCTTCAGCAGTTGTTGAAACAACCTCTGCACTAACAGAGCCAGTTACTAGGCTTGTAATTTCACGAAGACGATCATGGAAATTCACCTTTTCTTTCATAACAAGAGATGGATTCGTAGTTACTCCAGCTACTACTCCCATATCGTGTGCTTCTTTAATATCATTCAGGTTTGCAGAATCTATGAAAATTTTCATTATGTTCGTCCTCCTTTGATTTTAGAAAGCGGTTACGAGAAAGATTTTAACATATTTTGTTTTAAGTTAGCTGATTTGATTGTAAATAAATGAAAAATAGTCGCAAGGTAGTAGTTAGGGGATTAAAAAACGGAAATCAGAAACCGCTCATAATAGAGCGGTTTTGATGATCCGATTTTAAGAAGTTATTACGCTTTGTTAGAAGAACCAAACTCACGCATTTTGCCGATTACTGTTTCTTTAATCGCGTCACGTGCTGGTCCCATGTATTTACGAGGATCGTAAAGATCTGGCTTTTCTTCAAGTACAGAACGAACTGCTTTAGCAGAAGAAAGTTGGCTCTCAGTGTTCACGTTGATTTTAGCATGTCCAAATTTGATCGCTTTTTTAACGTCAGCAGTTGGAATACCAGTACCACCGTGAAGTACTAGAGGAACACCAGTCATTTTGCTGATTGTTTCCATGCGGTCGAATCCTAGGTTAGGCTCGCCTTTGTAAGGGCCGTGAACAGAACCAAGTGCAGGTGCGAAGCAATCTACACCAGTTTCGTTGATAAGGCGCTCACACTCTTCAGGGATTGCGTATGCAGCTTCAGCATCGTCAACGATAAGATCGTCTTCTTGTCCGCCAATGCGTCCAAGCTCAGCTTCAACAGAAACACCAACTGCATGTGCAGCTTCTACTACTTTTGTAGTTAGAGCGATGTTTTCGTCTAGTGGGTAATGAGAACCGTCGATCATAACAGAAGTGAATCCAGCGTTGATCGCTTGCATACACTTCTCGAAGCTAGAACCGTGGTCAAGGTGAATAGCAACTGGTACTGTAACCTTGTACTCTTCCATAAGCGCTTCTACAATTGTAACAATTGTTTTGAATCCGCCCATGTAACGAGCAGCACCTTCAGAAACACCAAGGATAACTGGTGATTGTTCTTCTTGTGCAGCTTGTAGGATAGCTTGAGTAAACTCAAGGTTGTTAAGGTTAAATTGGCCAACTGCGTAGCCTTCTGCTTTACCTTTTTCGAGCATTTCTTTCATAGAAACTAAAGGCATGGTAAATCCTCCTCAATATAATTTAAAATTGCCAGGATGATACCTGGAACATCTTAATAACGAATACTTGTCATTGAAGCATGCAGATGTATCCAGAAAAACTGTCTTCTTCAAGATGGCACAAACGCGATGTTTTTATGTATGCCGTCGTCCAAGAACTTCCCGCTAAACTGAATTCATTTGCTCTACAATTTCTCCAAAAACACGGTTCTATTATAGCATATCACTTTCATAAAAGAAGGGGAAAAGCTTGATTTAATGGGATTTGTTTATGTAAGCGTTACCTTTCTTTATGAAAGCGACGCTAATTCTTTTTTTACTGCTGCTCGTATCTCGTCAATGTCAAAAGGCTTCGCAAAATGGGTAATTGCTCCTAGATCCATCGCTTCGTGGATCATATCTAGTTCACCGTAGGCAGTCATAATAATGACAAGCGCCCTTGCTTCCATTTTTTTGATTCTCTTTAGAATTTCAAGTCCGTCCATTCCTGGTATTTTCATATCGAGAATGACTAAGTCGGGATCCTCACTTTTTACGATCGATAGTGCTTGAACGCCATTCGCTGCCTGGAATGTTTGATATCCTTCTTTTTGGAAGATTTCATTTAGAAGAATTCGGATTCCATATTGATCATCTACGATTAAAATTTTTTCATTCATGTGAGAGCACCTTCTTTTCAGTTAGTCTTACTGTTTATGTTCGCTTCAAATTGTTGAATCCCTTCCTGATTATACATCGAGGGCTGTAATTCGCAAGTGTCATGTAGTTTCGTTATAATAGGAACCTGCAATGAGCAAAAAAATTGTTCATCTCCTCTTTAGATATAATGAGATTTATTCATATATTTATATCAAAATACAACCAAAAATCAGTTCTCTTTTTTATAAAAACTTTGAAAGGCAGTGATAAGATGCTTAAGATTTTTACGACTCAGCTGATGGGGAAGTTTAAGATTATTCAAGATCAGCATGAGATGGTGATTGAAGATATATCCCGATTGTTCGCACAGACGATAACAGGAGGCGGGACGGTTTATTTTTTTGGCGAGCATGAGCTCCAGGGTACTGCTCTTGAAGCAGTGTACGGATCTGAGAAGCTTCCTTCAAGTGCGATTCTCCATGACCATGCCACATTAACTGAAAATGACTGCGTGATATTATTTTCACGGTTTAACGATGACAAACTAGCGGCTGAGCATGCTGAGAAATTCAAAGCAACAGGAGCTCAGGTTGTAGGCATATCAGCAACAAAGAAAGAAACTGATCCTCTGCTTGAGCAAAGCGTTCATTTTCACATTAACACCGGGCTTACTTCCGGTCTCGTGCCAAATGATGATGGGGAACGAATCGGTTACCCTTCTCTACTCACTTCTTTATACATTTATCATGCTCTTTATTTAACTACGAGGGAAATATTAGAAGAGCATGGCTACGAATTCTAATGCTACTTTCTCCTAAAAAAGCCTCTTCTCCGAACGGAGAAGAGGCTTTTTGTAATTATTTGCTGTTAGCGATAGAAGCGCCAATAAATTCTTTGAATAACGGCTGTGGACGAGTTGGACGTGATGTGAATTCAGGGTGGAATTGTGATGCAACAAACCACGGGTGATCCTTCACTTCTACGACTTCTACAAGACGGCCATCAGGGCTAGTTCCAGAGAAGATGAAGCCTGCTTCTTCCATTTCAGTACGATACTGATTGCTGAACTCATAGCGATGACGGTGACGCTCATAAATTACTTCATCGTTATAAGCTGCATATGCTTTCGTACCTTCCGTTAGCTTACATGGATAAAGACCGAGACGGAGTGTACCACCAAGATCTTCAACATCCTTCTGTTCAGGGAGAAGGTCAATGACTGGATATTTCGTTGTTGGCTTAATTTCAGCTGAATGAGCACCTTCTAGATTCAGAACGTTACGTGCAAATTCAACAGAAGCAAGCTGCATACCAAGACAGATTCCTAAGAAAGGTACTTTGCTTTCACGCGCGTACTGAATCGCAGTGATTTTACCTTCAATTCCACGATCGCCGAATCCACCTGGAACGAGGATGCCATCTACGTCAGAAAGAAGTTCCTCAACGTTTTCCTGCGTAACTGTTTCAGAATTAATCCACTTAATGTCAATGTCAGCATCAAATGCATAGCCTGCGTGCTTGAGCGACTCTACAACGGAAATATAAGCATCTTGAAGAGCGACATACTTCCCAACAAGCGCAATTTTTGTTTTGCCTGAGAGGTTTTGAACTTTCTCAACAAGCTCATTCCATTCAGTCATATCCGCTTCTTGACAGTTCAATTTCAAATGTTGACAAGTGATCTCATCAAGCTTTTGTGCTTGTAGAGCAAGAGGAACTTTATAAAGCGTATCAGCATCTTGCGCTTCAATTACCGCATGCTCATCAATATCACAGAACAAAGCGATTTTGTCTTTCATTTCTTGTGGAACTGGCTGTTCCGCACGAACAACAATAACATTTGGCTGGATACCAAGGCTGCGAAGCTCTTTCACACTATGCTGTGTTGGCTTTGTTTTCATTTCACCAGCTGCTTTAAGATAAGGAAGAAGCGTACAGTGAATGTACATAACGTTCTCCTTGCCGATGTCACTCTTGATCTGACGAATCGCTTCTAGGAATGGAAGACTCTCGATGTCTCCAACCGTTCCACCGATTTCAGTAATAACTACATCAGCGCTTGTTTCGTTACCTGCGCGGAAGATGCGCTCTTTGATTTCATTCGTAATGTGAGGAATTACCTGTACTGTTCCTCCAAGATAGTCGCCACGACGCTCTTTACGAAGAACCGTAGAGTAGACTTTACCTGTTGTTACGTTTGAATTTTTAGAAAGGTTAATGTCAATAAAGCGCTCGTAGTGTCCAAGGTCAAGATCCGTCTCAGCGCCATCATCTGTTACGAATACTTCACCGTGCTGATAAGGACTCATTGTCCCTGGGTCAACGTTAATGTATGGGTCGAACTTTTGAATCGTTACGCTCACGCCGCGATTTTTCAAAAGTCGTCCTAATGAAGCTGCTGTAATTCCTTTACCAAGCGAAGAAACAACACCGCCTGTTACAAAGATGTACTTCTTATGTTTTGCTGTCATCTTTCTGCCCCCTCATGGTTTGTATTCTGCCCTTCAAGAAAGGAAGGGGATTCATCTGAAACGAGAGATTTTATGTTTTTTAATAAAATCAATGCAGATGGTTACATTTTTCTTAACTTAATCGGAAGGTCCACTCGTACTGGCTAAATTCCAGCTTCTCAATGCATTTCATCAATGAGCTCATTAGAAGAACTTGCCCTCAGGTTCTAACAGAAGCCATCGTTCTTCTTATACTTTAGCCCTTTAAAAAGCTTAAAATCCTTAAAGTATAAAAAACAAAAAAAACAAAAGTGGCACCTATCCCATAAATGAGGGGGCACTTTTGTTTTCATATCGTATCTATAAATTAGTTTAGTATTTTGGTGAAGCCCAAAAATGATTCTACCGATTTCACTACCGAAAGTCAAGAAGCGACAGAAATTATTTCTTTTCTTCTTCGTCGTCTTCCACGTCGTCATCATCGTCATCATCAATGTCTTCATCGTCCAAATCTTCTGTATCATCATCGAAGTCATCATCGTCAAAGTCGTCAAGATCATCTACTTCTAGATCTTCAAGATCGTCTTCATCATCTTCATCGAAACCAAGCTCATCGTCAGTTGATTTCTTGCGTTTCTTTGGTTTAATTGTCGTTGCAAGCTCTTCTTGAGATTGCTCAACAGGATACCAGCCCTTAAGGCCCCACTGGTTATCTCCAAGCGTTACGAAACGACCGTCTGTGTTCAAGTTTGTATAAACTTCTGCAAGCATGTCCTGAAGCTGAGAAGAAGTTAGACCTTTCATTTTTCCAATTCGTTCCATTAACGTATAGAAAGAAACAGGTTTTTTCTCGTCCTGCAGGATGAAATACATAATATCAATCATGGATGTTTCTTGGATGTCTTCAGCAGACAGCTGCTTTAAGCTATTCACGATATCGGCACTCCCTTTCAATTATCTCCTATGAATAATAGCTGCTAATTTGAGAAACTAGCTTATCACTATTTTTAAACGATAGCATTTATTTCAAGCTACTTGTAAATCCTAATACAAAACATACCATTCATTATAAACAAAATTACGCAATCTATGCTACGATTTTCAAACAAATCTATTGAAATAGAAGGATTTCACCTTCAAATGATGTACCTTTTCGTACGAAAAGGAGGAAGGCTACTCCTTCCTCCTACAATAATATGAACGCTTGCATTTGACAAGTTCTTAACGGTCTACATATTTCGACGGTATTTTCCACCAACTTCATAGAGTGCGGTTGTAATTTGTCCTAGACTTGCTACTTTCACCGTCTCCATTAATTCTTCGAAAATATTCCCTTTACTTAACGCTGCTTTCTTTAAGCGATTCAGCGCATCTTCTGTCGTATCCGAATGTGTTTCTTGGAACTGCTTTAAGTTTGTAATTTGCTGTTCCTTTTCTTCCTTACTCGCTCTTGCAAGCTCCATGTTCCACTCTTCTTCTGCAGGTGGATTTGGATTCTTATACGTGTTCACTCCAACGATCGGAAGCTCACCGCTATGCTTTAGCATCTCATAATGCATAGACTCTTCTTGAATTTTACCGCGCTGGTACTGTGTCTCCATTGCACCCAATACACCGCCACGCGCGTTAATCTTCTCAAATTCACTAAGAACAGCTTCCTCCACAAGGTCTGTTAATTCTTCAATAATGAATGAACCTTGTAGTGGGTTTTCATTCTTCGTCAGTCCATGCTCTTTCGTAATAATCATTTGAATTGCCATAGCTCGACGAACGGATTCCTCTGTTGGTGTTGTGACAGCTTCATCGTAAGCATTCGTATGAAGCGAGTTACAGTTGTCATGAATCGCCATTAAGCCCTGCAATGTTGTGCGTATATCATTAAAGTCCATCTCTTGCGCATGCAAAGAACGTCCTGACGTTTGCACATGATACTTTAACTTCTGGCTACGAGCATTTGCCCCGTACTTCTCTCTCATTACCGTCGCCCAAATTCTGCGCGCCACTCTTCCAATAACGGTATATTCTGGGTCAAGTCCATTACTAAAGAAGAAGGAAAGATTCGGTGCAAACTTATCGATATCCATACCGCGACTTAAATAATACTCGACATACGTAAAGCCATTCGCAAGCGTGAACGCCAGCTGTGAAATAGGATTCGCACCCGCTTCGGCAATATGGTAACCGGAAATTGACACTGAATAATAGTTGCGCACATTCTCATTGATGAAGTACTCCTGAATATCCCCCATCATCCGAAGCGCAAATTCTGTTGAGAAAATACATGTATTTTGACCCTGATCTTCTTTTAAAATGTCCGCCTGAACAGTACCACGAACCGTGCTAAGCGTGATTGCCTTAATATCAGCAAGCTCCTGCTCGTTTGCTTTACGACCTTCTTTTTCTTCAAACCCTTGAATTTGCTGCTCAATCGCCGTGTTCATAAACATTGCGAGTATGATCGGCGCAGGGCCATTAATCGTCATAGATACTGAAGTCGATGGTGCACATAAATCAAAGCCTGCATAAAGCTTTTTCATATCGTCGAGTGTACAAATACTCACGCCACTCTCGCCAACTTTTCCGTAAATATCAGGACGATAGTCAGGATCTTCTCCGTAAAGCGTCACAGAATCGAAAGCGGTGCTTAAGCGCTTCGCATCTTCGTTCTCAGAGAGGTAATGGAACCGTCGATTCGTTCGCTCAGGCGTTCCTTCGCCTGCAAATTGACGCTTCGGGTCCTCTCCTTTTCGTTTAAATGGAAAGACGCCAGCGGTATACGGGAATGAGCCCGGCACGTTCTCTTTCAATACCCAGCGCACAATTTCTCCCCAATCTTCATACTTCGGTAGAGAAACCTTTGGAATATCCAATCCTGAAAGACTCTTCGTCGTTAGTTCTGTTACAATTTCTTTCTCGCGGATAACGGAAATGAATTCTTTTCCACTATATTTCTCTTTCACTTCAGGCCAGCTTTCGATAATCTTACGCGTTTCCCCATGCATATCGTCCATGTTTTCATCTTTCATCTTAGAGAGCATTGCAATCGTCTCGTCATTGTCTCCCGCACTCTCTAGCATCTCAATCGTCCCTTGAAGCTGGAATGCTTTCCTTGCAAGCTGAACCTGCTTTTCAACGTATTCATGGTAACGACGAACGGAACCAGAGATGTCCTGTAAATATTGCTGACGCTGCGGTGGAATAATGAGATTCAGCTTTTCTACGATGTCACTTGTTTCAATGTTTGTTGCCCAGTCATTTCGACATTTACGATGAATCGTATCAACCAATGCTTTAAAAAGCGTATTCGTGCCCGGATCATTAAACTGACTTGCGATCGTGCCGTAGACAGGCATGTTATCTAGATTTTGCTCAAACAGCATGTGACTACGCTGATATTGCTTCTTCACGTCACGCAGAGCATCTTCAGAGCCTTTGCGTTCGTATTTATTAATCACAATCAAATCCGCAAAATCGATCATATCAATTTTCTCAAGCTGTGAAGGCGCACCAAATTCACTTGTCATCACATACATCGAAACATCAGAAATTTCAACGATCTCGGCATCCCCCTGGCCGATTCCGCTTGTTTCAATAATGATCAAGTCATATCCAGCCGCTTTCACAACGGTTAACGCTTCACGTATTGAAAGTGAAAGCTCAGTTTTTGATTTTCGCGTTGCGAGACTTCTCATAAACACGCGGTCATTGTGAATAGCGTTCATACGGATTCTGTCACCGAGCAGTGCGCCGCCAGTCTTTTGTTTTGTCGGATCAATGGAAAGGATCGCTACCGTCTTATCATCAAATTCATTAATGAAACGGCGTACGAGCTCATCAGTTAAGGAGCTTTTCCCAGCTCCACCAGTACCAGTAATCCCAAGAACTGGAGAGTCGGTTGCCATATTCTTAAGCTTATCAAACACTTGCTCAGCAGCGGCCGCCGTCTCTTCTGTACGTTCTCCTCCATAGCTTTCAGCAAGGGTAATGAGACTCGAAACAGCCTGCGGATCGCGCTCATGCAAGCGATCAATCTGGTTATCAATTTGTTTAAACGTCGGAAAATCACATTCCTTGATCATCATATCGATCATCCCTTGTAGACCAAGATCACTTCCATCATCAGGTGAAAAAATGTGAGAAATTCCGTAAGCATGCAGCTCTTTAATTTCCTTAGGAATAATAACGCCGCCCCCACCGCCATAAATCTTAACGTGTGAAGCGCCTTTTTCTTTTAAAAGGTCATACATATATTTAAAGTATTCCATATGACCGCCTTGATAAGACGAGATTGCAATTCCCTGCGCATCTTCCTGTATGGCAGCGTTCACGACTTCCTCAACAGAGCGGTTATGTCCGAGATGAATAACTTCTGCACCGCTCGCCTGTAGAATGCGGCGCATAATGTTAATAGATGCATCATGACCATCAAACAAACTTGAAGCGGTTACAAAACGAACATGGTTCACTGGTTTATACGTTTCGACTACACTCACTGCTGTTCCTCCTCTATCGGTTCGTAGTTTCTACAGGATTTAAAGCTTGAATCAAAAAAGCCTCCTGCATTCTTGTATACTCTTCAATGGAATAATGAGACCGAAGCGCCCAGCGCCTGAACACCCACATCTGTCCCTGCACGAGAATGTTATGAGCAGCTCCGTAAATTTCCTCTTCTGTAAGCCGAAGTTTTCCTTCTGCTACACATTCTTCAATCAATCGCTCAAAAATTTCTGCCATGCCTAGCTCTTTTTTCAATACATAAGGGAGCGTTTCCCGCGGAAGGGACTTTGCTTCCTGGTACATAACAAGCACTTCATCCTGCATATCGTCCATCACATGATAAAACGCATGAAGGGCCTGCCTTAAACGCTCGATTCCTGTTATGTCAGGCTTAAGCTGATCTTCTAGACGCTCTCTCACTTCATCATAAATGCTGTCACAAACGAGATATAACACATCTTCTTTTTTGCGAATGTATTCATACAGCGTACCAATGCTAAAGCCAGCAACACGCGCAATTTCTCGCGTTGTCGTACGATGGAACCCTTTTTCCTTAAAAAGGGAGACCGCTGCTTTAATCATTTGCTCACGTCGTTTCTGAATGAGCTTTTCATCCTTTACCATCGAAGGAACGTTTTTCTTCACCTTCCCATCCCCTTCCTCTCAAGGCTGCCCATATAATCCTGAAGCAGCTTCACAGCGGCTGAGTAAGGGTCGATGGCGCCACTTTTCACTTCATCAATCCAGCCATTATCCTCTGCTTCGCGCTCCATAAGCTGCTTCATCATTTCATCATGCACCACTTCGATCACTTCTCGTTCAAGTGAGGTTTTGCGTCTAGCATCGCGCTCACCAGACTCCTTACTGTATTCAAAATGCTCCTTCATTCGTTTCCAAACATTCTCAAGACCTAGATTTTGAACAGAGATCGCCTTCACAATCGGTGGACGCCACGGCGCATCATGCTTCACCAGATCGAGCATGCTTTCAAGCTCAGCCAGTAGCTTGGGGACACCTGGTAAATCTGCTTTATTGACGATAAAAAGATCCGCAATTTCCATAATGCCAGCTTTAAAGACTTGCACAACGTCCCCGCTACCTGGGTTCAACACTACGGCAATCGTATCCGCGATCTTCATAATATCGAGCTCTGATTGCCCAACCCCAACCGTTTCAATTAAAATGACATCGAATCCAAACGCGTCCATTAAGCGAACCGTTTCCTTCGTCGTTCGAGAAAGCCCCCCAAGGCTCCCTCGTGTTCCCATGCTTCGGATAAAGACACCAGGATCGGTAAAATGCTCCGCCATCCTGACACGATCTCCTAAAAGGGCACCCCCGCTAAACGGACTCGTTGGATCAACGGCCACAACACCAACAGTGAGATCCTGTTTTCTAAGGTGGGTAATCAGCCTGTTAACGAGCGAACTTTTACCGGCACCGGGTGATCCGGTCATCCCAATATAGTGGGCACGCCCCGTCATCGGGTGGATATCCTTCAGTAATTCCAGTTTGTCTTCAGCATCATTTTCAACAAGACTGATCGCCTTTGCGAGCGCACGTTCATCCTGATTTGAAAGTCGTTCTGCGAGTGGATGCATAGCGCTTCTTAATCAGCCATCAGCATTCTTGAAATAACAAGACGCTGAATTTCATTTGTACCTTCATAGATTTGCGTAATTTTCGCATCACGCATATAGCGCTCAACTGGATAATCCTTCGTATAGCCATAGCCACCAAAGACTTGCACCG
Source organism: Anaerobacillus sp. QJM3NY_17 (assembly GCF_056173665.1). Classification (NCBI taxonomy): domain Bacteria; kingdom Bacillati; phylum Bacillota; class Bacilli; order Caryophanales; family Bacillaceae; genus Anaerobacillus; species Anaerobacillus sp. QJM3NY_17. The sequence continues at coordinate 4,145,627 of NZ_CM149685.1, forward strand.
CTTCTGTTGTTACTTCCATCGAGATATCTCCAGCGTATAGCTTAGACATCGCCGATTCTTTACCATACGGAAGACCCTGACTTTCTTTCCATGCTGCCTGGTAAGTTAATAGTCTAGCTGCTTCAATTTTCGTTGCCATATCAGCGAGCTTAAAGCCAATGCCTTGATTTGCGCCGATCGGCTTGCCAAACTGCTTACGCTCCTTCGCATATGCTGTTGCTGCATCAAGCGCACCTTGTGCAATGCCAACAGCTTGAGCCGCAATTCCGTTACGCCCACCATCAAGCGTCTTCATCGCGATTTTAAATCCTTGTCCTTCATCGCCAAGACGATTTTCAACAGGTACACGGCAGTCTTCAAAAATGATTTCGAGCGTAGGAGAAGAGCGAATACCGAGCTTTTTCTCTTTCTTACCCATTGAGAAACCAGGCGTTCCTTTTTCAACGATAAACGCCGTAATCCCTTTATGACCCTTTTCTTTATCGGTCTGAGCAAACACGATATAAATTTCCGCTTCGCCGCCGTTTGTAATGAAAATTTTCGAGCCATTTAAGATGTAGTGATCGCCATCAAGCTTCGCCGTCGTTTTCATCCCACTCGCATCCGATCCTGACCCTGGCTCTGTGAGTCCGTAAGCTCCCATTAGCTTACCTTCTGCCATTGGACGCAAGAACTTCTGCTTCTGCTCTTCTGTACCAAATGCATTCAACGGCCAGCCTGCAAGGGAGGTATGTGCAGAAAGCGTTACACCTGTAGACGCACAAACGCGTGATAGCTCTTCCACTGCAATCACATAGCTTAAGTAATCTGAGCCAATGCCACCGTACTCTTCTGACCATGGGATGCCCGTTAAACCAAGCTCAGCCATTTGATCAAAAAGCTTTCGATCAAAGCGCTCTTCTTCATCACGCTCAGCCGCTGTTGGTTCTACTTCTTTCCTCGCAAAGTCGCGCACCATTTTCCGTAGCATTTCATGTTCTTCTGATAGTTGAAAATTCATCCTGTTTCTCTCCTTTTTGGTGGTTTGGACAATAAAACGGATATACCTGGCTTTTCTGATCCAGCTGCTGTGACCAGACCCTCTGTCACTTCCGCTTTTCTCTATTTCATCAAGTTCCGACTAATGACGATTTTCTGGATTTCGCTCGTTCCTTCGTAGATTTCGCATACTTTCGCGTCTCGGAATAGGCGTTCTACTGGGTAATCTTTCGTGTAACCGTAACCGCCATAGACTTGAACCGCTTCAATCGAGGCTTTCACGGCTGCTTTCGATGCAAAGAGCTTCGCCATCGAGACTTCCTGCATGCAAGGGATCCCGTGGTTTTTCAGGTCAGCCGCACGATAGGTTAGGAGTTTCGCTGCCTCTACTTCTGTTGCCATATCGGCAAGCTTGAAGCCGAGACCTTGATTTTGCCCGATCGGCTTACCAAACTGGTGACGCTCTTTCGCGTAAGCCGTCGCGTAATTTAGCGCCGCTTCAGCAATTCCTAGTGACTGTGCCGCGATCCCGATGCGGCCGCTCTCAAGGTTTGCCATCGCAATTTTGAATCCCTGACCTTCTTCGCCGAGACGATTCTCAACTGGCACACGGCAATCTTCGAAAATGATTTCAACCGTATTCGAGCCGTTTAGCCCCATTTTCTTTTCTTTCTTCCCAACGCTAAATCCAGGCATGTCACGTTCGATAATAAAAGCAGTTACGCCTTTGCTTCCTTTTTCCTCAGGATTTGTTCTTGCGAAGGCAACATACGTATCCGCCTCGCCGCCGTTTGTAATGAAAATCTTTGAGCCGTTCAAAATGTAGTGATCGCCATCTCGGACAGCGCGCGTTTTCATGCTGCTTGCATCTGATCCTGAACTCGGTTCCGTCAGCGCAAACGCACCAAGGTATTCTCCGGTTGCTAGCTTCGGAATGTAGCGCTTTTTCTGTTCTTCTGTACCAAACGCTAGTATCGGCAGTGTCCCAACGGATGTATGAACCGATAGAATTACGCCGACCGTGGCGCTCACTTTTGAGAGCTCATGGATTGCAATGATGTATGACGTATAATCCATTTCCGCTCCGCCATAAGCTTCTGGAATCGGAATCCCCATTAAACCAAGCTCGCCCATTCGTTTAATCACTTCGCGTGGAAAACGATCCGTCTCTTCCATTTCTTCAACGATTGGCGCGATTTCTTTTTCCGCAAAATCACGCACCATTTTCTGCATCATCTTCTGCTCTTCCGTAAATACAAGCTCCATGCTCGTTCCTCCTCGTGGTGTTAATCCTGGTATTGGTAGAAGCCTCTTCCTGTCTTACGTCCGAGCCAGCCAGCTTTTACATATTTACGTAATAGCGGACATGGGCGGTATTTATCATCGCCGAATCCTTCTTGAAGCGTTTCCATAATATAAAGACACGTATCAAGACCGATAAAATCTGCGAGAGTTAATGGTCCCATTGGATGATTCATGCCGAGCTTCATCACGCTATCGATATCCTCAGGGGATGCCACACCTTCATAAACGGTGTAGATCGCTTCGTTGATCATTGGCATCAAAATTCGGTTGGAAACAAATCCTGGGAAGTCGTTTACTTCAACCGCTGTCTTACCGAGATCCATCGCTAGCTTTTCAACGGCCTGGTAGCTTTCGTCTGTTGTTGCTAGACCGCGAATAATTTCAACAAGCTTCATGACAGGCACCGGATTCATAAAGTGCATACCAATCACTTTCTCAGGGCGCTTTGTTGATGCTGCAATTTCCGTAATTGGGAGAGAGGATGTATTCGTTGCAAGAAGCGTATGATCTTGCGCAATTTCATCCAGCCGTGCGAAAAGGTTACACTTCACTTCCATGTTCTCAACAGCTGCTTCAATGACGATGTCTACATGCTTTGCATCCTGCAGATCTGTCGTCGCTCTCAAACGTTCCATCGTTCCGCTTAGATCTTCCTGCGTAATCCGCTCTTTGGAAACTTGTTTCGAGAGGTTTTTCTCAATTCTCTCAAGTCCTTTATCAAGAAACTCCTGCTTCAAATCATTTAAATAAACTGTATAGCCAGAAGCTGCACACACCTGTGCAATTCCAGCTCCCATTTGTCCTGCACCAATCACCATAATTGTTTTTATTTCCATCATCATGCTCCCTTCTATACCTGAACCATAATAGCGTCGCCTTGACCACCGCCGCTGCAGATCGCTGCTATTCCGATGCCACCGCCGCGTCGCTTCAATTCATAAATAAGTGTTATTAAAATGCGTGCACCACTTGCTCCAATTGGATGACCAAGCGCCACTGCACCACCGTGCACATTGACCTTTTCTTCATCGAGTGAGGCAATTTTTCCGCTCGTTAGCGCTACAGCTGCGAACGCTTCATTGATTTCAAATAGATCAATTTCTTCAATTGATTTTCCTGTTTTCTTCAATAGCTCATTGATCACGAGACCCGGCGTCTTAGGAAAATCCTTTGCTTCAACAGCAATTGCTGTATGAGAAAGAATTGTGGCCATGACTTCTTTGCCTTCTTTTGAAGCACGTTCTTCAGACATAAGGACAAGCGCCCCAGCTCCATCATTTACACCTGGTGCATTCCCAGCTGTAATCGTTCCGTCGGCACCGAAGACTGGCTTTAGCTTTCCTAACTGCTCCTCTGTTGTGCCTTTTCTAGGTGCTTCATCATGTTCAACGACGAGAGGATCTCCTTTTCGCTGTGGCACGTTAACAGGGATAATTTCTTCTGCAAAAATCCCCGATTCCATCGCTTTCACAGCACGCTCCTGACTTCTTGTCGCCCAGCGATCCTGCTCTTCTCTAGAAATCTCATACTCTTCCGCTGTCGTGTTTCCATAAACGCCCATGTGACAACCATCAAACGAGCCCGTTAAGCCATCATGCACCATGAGATCAACCACTTGTTTGTCGCCCATTCGCATGCCCCAGCGCGCGTCCTTCATGATGTATGGGGCGTTGCTCATCGATTCCATTCCGCCGGCAACAATGACTTCTTCATCACCAGAGCGAATGATTTGATCAGCGAGCGTCACGCTACGAAGACCTGAAGCGCATACTTTGTTAATCGTTTCCGTCTTTACTTCCCAAGGAATACCAGCGTGTCTTGCTGCCTGACGAGATGGAATTTGACCTTGACCACCTTGAAGGACAGACCCCATAATCACTTCTCCTACATCCGCAGGATCAATTCCAGCGCGAACCAAAGCTTCTTTAATCGCTGTTCCACCAAGCTTAGATGCTTCTATTGATTTAAGAGCCCCACCAAATTTTCCAAACGGCGTTCTCACACCGCTAACAATGACCGTTTTGCCCACAAAAACCTCTCCTCTCATTTTTGAAAACGCTACCATAATTGATTAAATTGCGACTGAACGCTCGCTCACCTTACCGACAAAGTAACAAAGGAAAGAGCTCATGCCGGTCGTAAAAACCAGCATAAGCTAACCCTTTGCCAAACAGTCTATTGGAGAACAGTTTCTTTTTGAACAATGGAGCGTTCTAAAATCTCGACAATATCTAGTGTTGCTACTTCTTCTTCTACTTCCTTCGCTTTCGTACCATCACTCATCATCGTTAAGCAGTAAGGACACGCACTTCCGATAACGGATGGCTTCACGCTAAGTGCCTGTTCCGTTCTCGTTACGTTAATGCGAGATCCTGTATCTTCTTCCGTCCACATCAAACCGCCGCCTGCGCCACAGCACATACCATTTTCGCGGTTGCGGTCCATCTCGATCACTTCAACGCCTGGAATACTGCGAAGAATTTCACGTGGTGGATCGTATACTTCGTTGTAACGTCCGAGATAACAGGAATCATGATACGTGATTCTCTCGTTTACTTCGTGTTTCGGCTTCAGTTTTCCTTCTTTGATCCAGTCATACAATAATTCGGTATGGTGATAAACCTCTGCTTCAAGTCCAAACTCAGGATACTCATTTTTAAGTGAGTTATAAGCATGAGGGTCGATTGTAACGATTTTTGAAATATTATGCTTTTGGAACGTTTCAATATTTTTCTGTGCAAGATCCTGGAACAAGAACTCGTTTCCTACACGTCGTGGCGTATCGCCAGAATTCTTTTCTTTGTTACCAAGAATAGCGAACGAAATGCCAGCTTCATTCATGATCTTCGCAAAGGAAGCGGCAATCTTCTGGCTACGATTATCGTAAGAGCCCATCGAGCCAACCCAGAAGAGATATTCGAATTCTTCGCCTGCTTTTTCTTTTTCTTTTACTGTTGGAACAACGATATCATCACGCATATCGCGCCAGTTCTCACGCTCTTTACGGCTAATCCCCCACGGGTTGCCCTGACGTTCGATGTTCGTAATCGCACGCTGTACATCGCTATCCATCTTCCCTTCCATTAAGACAAGGTGACGACGCATATCGATGATTTTATCAACGTGCTCGTTCTCAACTGGACATTGATCTTCACAGTTACGGCACGTTGTACAAGCCCAAATTTCTTCTTCTGTAATCACGTTACCAATTAATCCATCGCTCACAAGCCCTTCAGCTGCTGCAGCTGTTTCCTGCTGAGCACGTGATTGATAAGCAATTTGATTTCCTGCTGTGTTAGAAAATGCATATGCAGGAACCCACGGCGTTCTTGATGTAACGGCTGCGCCTTTTTCTGTCAGGTGATCACGAAGCTTAACGATCAAATCCATCGGAGAAAGGATTTTTCCTGTTGCCGTTGCTGGACACATATTCGTACAGCGTCCACATTCCACACAGGCATACAAATCAACAAGCTGCTTCTGATTGAAATCTTCAATCGTATTCACGCCGTAAGTTTCTTGACTTTCATCTTCAAAGTTAATAGATGCAAGCTGCCCTACTTTGTTTGTACGACCCAAGAAAACGTTGACTGGTCCTGCAATTAAGTGAGCGTGCTTGGATTGCGGTACATACACCATGAACGTAAGAAGCACGAGCAGGTGAATCCACCAGAAAAAGAAGAATAGCGCAATCGCTGCTGTTTCATTAATCCATGAGAATAAGAAAGCAATTCCCGAAGCAACTGGCGCACTCCAAGAATAACCAGCATCATGCCAGATAATTTCCATACCGCCTGCAAAAAGAACGGATATCATTAAAAGTCCAATGAACAATAGTACAAGTCCCGCTTTAAAACCTTTCTTTAAACGAGCGATCGCCTCAATATAGCGACGGTAGAATGCCCATACAACTGCTGTTAAAATCATTAGCGTCACGAGCTCCTGGAAAAACGTAAACGCTGGGTAAAGCGGTCCAAGAGGAAGATGTGACCCCGGTGATAAACCTTTCACAATCATATCGATTGCACCGAATTGAACGAGAAGGAAACCGTAGAACATCATCACATGGATGGTTCCACTCTTCTTATCTTTAAGTAATTTCTTTTGCCCAAACACTTTGACTACAATAGCTTCTAGTCGTTCTTTCATGGAATGATCAAATTCTGCTTTCTTTCCAAGCTTAATGTATTCATATCGAGTCTTCACAACATACCCAAACAAGAAGAACGCGTAAGCGGTTACAAGAATGAAAGCAATCCAGTTAGCGATCAATAAAACATCCATGCTGGCAAACCTCTCCTTTCGTGTCATTCCTTCTTAGCCGCTTCGTGATGCTTGAACAAAGATGCTCCCCGACAGTTCAAACAATTTATGAAAACGCTTTTAAGTCAGAATGAAAGTAATTTTCTGACTTCAGTATAACACATAAATAACTGAATGAGCATTCAGTCAGAGATTTTTTTTTACTTTTTTTAAGTTTAGGACAAACTAAGTCAACAGTAACTATTGAAAGGAGGGGAAAATCGTGGAGATCTTTTTAACAGTCCTACTCGCACTCATATTGTGGTTAATAACCGACCTTCATACAGGCAATAAGAAAAGAAAACTCGCTCCTTCCTCTTCACGTCAAAAAATGACGGGAAACCTGACTTTCATTAATGATGGAGATGATTTTTTTAGAGCACTAATAAATGATATTGATGCTGCAGTCTATCAAATTCATATGATGTTTTATATTTTTCGAGATGACGCCACGGGACATATGGTTATCGAGCATCTTTGTCAAAAAGCAACCTCTGGCGTCTCTGTCTATTTACTCGTGGACTATGGAGGTAGTCACAGCTTAAAGAAAACCACCATAAGAAAAATGACCTCCTGTGGCATCGTTTTTTCCTATTCCAGAAAAATTTCTTTCCCTCGATTTTTCACTTCCATAAATGAGCGTAATCATCGAAAAATCACTGTTATTGATGGAGAGATTGGCTATGTTGGTGGCTTTAACGTGGGAAACGAATATGTAGGGAAGGATCCTAAGTTTGGATATTGGCGAGACTATCACCTTCGCGTGACTGGCGAAGCCGTTCAAGGACTTCAAGATCAATTTTTCCTTGATTGGGAAGAGAGTCACTCCCCTATTAATAAGGATAACGTTTATATACCGCCGCTTGAAACAGGTCAGCATAAAGTCTCGTTTCATATTACGAATGGTAATAGTGTAGAGGAAGCTTTTGCCTCCTATATTGATAAAGCTACAACATCTATTATCATTGGCTCCCCCTATTACATTCCAGGACAAACTGTTCAAACAAGCCTGCTACGCGCCCTGAAATGCGGTATTAAAGTCCAGGTTATTTTGCCAATGCGTGCCGACCATCCTCTCGTAAAAGAAGCTTCATATGATTACCTCGTTGAACTGATTCGTGCCGGTGGAGAAGTTTATCAATATATGAACGGCTTCTACCACGCTAAAGTTATGATCATTGATGAGACATTGTGTGACATTGGTACAGCGAATTTTGATCAACGAAGCTTCCACATTAATGGCGAAATCAACTGTATTATTAGCACTCCTTCTCTCATCGTTGAAATCAAAGAAGCGATCCAAAAAGACATTCTTCAATGTGAACGTCTCGACTTGAAGAGGCTTCAAGATCGAACGATCGGAAACCGAGTGCTTGCTCCACTAGCAAGACTCTTCAGTCCGTTTCTTTAAAAAGTTCGATGTGCTTTCCTTTGTTTCAATTCGCTTGCACAGGGAAAGAAATGACCAGCCCTTTTTTTGAAAGGAGACCACTTATTATGAAGCTCAGATTTGGATATGTATCAAACGCACTTGCGTTGCACGAAGCTTCACCGGCGCGTACAATGACTTTTTCCACCTGGTCAAAGCTTTCTGAAGAAGAACGTTCAGAGAAGCTTCATACAATTACAGAAACGAATTTAAAGAGTACGTTACGTGCGCTGCACTACAATATTGCACATGAAATTGATTTGTATCGTATGTCTTCTTCCATTGTTCCGCTTGCGACGCATCCTGAAGCAAAGTGGGATTACATTACGCCTTTCCGTGACATGTTTGAAGAGATCGGTGAGCTTGTTCAAAAGCACCGCCTTCGTGTGAGCTTTCATCCGAACCAATTCACTCTTTTTACAAGTCCAAAACAACACGTAACGGACAATGCTATAGGTGACTTGGACTATCATGTTGCTATGCTAGATGCGATGGGACTAGACTCTCGCTCCATCGTTAATATACATATTGGTGGAGCTTACGGAGATAAAGAGGAAACCCTTAAGCGTTTTTACGCGAATTTTGATTCCATTCCTTCTCATCTTCGCTCGCATGTGACGCTTGAAAATGATGATAAAACATACAATGCGAAAGAAACGCTCGAGGCATGTGAGCAAACAGGCGTCCCGTTTATTTTCGATTACCATCATCATCTTGCGAATCCAGGCGACGGACTACCTGAGCGCTTTTTTGAACGCGTTCATGAAACATGGAAGCCAAAAGGACTTCTACCGAAATACCACCTTTCCTCTCCCAAATCTGCTAGCGCCTACCGGAGTCATGCAGATTATGTGGACAGTGAGTTTGCCATTCCATTTATAGACATGTTGAAAGAATACGGAGAAGATGCTGACATCATGATTGAAGCAAAGAAAAAAGACCTCGCAGCTCTGCAGCTTGTCGACGATCTTTCAGCGATACGTGGCGTCAAAAGACTTAGTGGAGGTTCTGTATTATGGAAATAAAAAATTATTTCGCTATCGATGCAGCTATCAAAAATCTCAATTTACAGTGACCAGAACCCTGATAACCATTCATACGCCTTAAATCCAAGGTATATCCCAACAATCCCAGCAATGCCTGCGAATGCAGGTGGAGCTGGGATGGGTAGCTTCAAAAACGCAAAAATTAACCCGACCAAAAATCCTGTTAATGTTGCAATCAAAACTGTCTTCATCACATCACCCCTTTTTTAAAGTATGACCGAATGACCGATTCATTATAAAAAATGTGAACGTGTAAGAGTTTTTAACCTACGAAATTAGTTTAAAATTAATCAACGTATCATTCGCATAAATAAAAAAATCCTATCGCTCATGCGATAGGATTTTTTTATTACATTTTCTCTGGTGCAGTTACGCCAATGATTTCAAGGGTGTTTTGAATCGTTTGACGAACGGCTTTCATAAGTTTGAAACGAGCCGCACTTTTCGCAAGATCTTCTGGATCAAGAACTCGTTCAGCATTGTAGAAGCTGTGTAGTGCTTGAGCAAGTTCAAATGAATAGTTTGTAATGCGATGCGTCATACGCTTATCCGCTGCTTCCGCAATCGCTTCAGGCAATTCACCGAGCTTCTTAAGAAGGTCCATTTCTTTCTCAGATGTAATGAGAGATAGATCCGCATCTTCTGTTAGCCCCATCTCTTCTCCCTGACGAAGAATACTGCATACGCGAGCGTGCGCATATTGCACGTAATACACAGGGTTTTCATTCGAGCGTGATACGGCAAGGTCCATATCAAAATCAAGGTGAGAATCTGAGCTGCGCATTGAGAAGAAATAGCGCATTGCATCGATACCGACTTCATCCATCAATTCACGAAGCGTAACAGCTTTACCTGTTCGCTTACTCATCTTCATTTTTTCACCATCTTTAAAGAGGTTCACCATTTGAATAATTTCCACTTCTAGCTGCTCACGCTTATAACCAAGTGCTTCGATTGCCGCTTTCATTCTTGGAATATAGCCGTGGTGGTCAGCTCCCCAAATGTTAATCAGCTTATCGAATCCACGAGAAAGTTTATCTTGGTGGTAAGCAATATCCGGAGTTAGATACGTATAAGAACCATCGCCTTTAATCAAGACGCGATCTTTGTCATCGCCGTAAGTAGTCGAGCGGAACCACGTAGCACCGTCCTGCTCAAATGTTTCACCGCGTTCATTTAGCTTCGCAAGAACATCATCGATTTTGCTTGATTGATAAAGAGAAGTCTCAGAGAACCAGACATCGAATTCAACACCAAATTCTTTCAAATCCTTCTTTAGCTTCTCAAGCTCGCGCTCAAGACCGTACTCGCGGAAGTAAGCATAGCGCTCTTTCTCATCGAGTTGAAGTAGACGGTCGCCTTCCTTCTCGACAAGATCTTTCCCGAACTGAACGATATCCTGACCTTGATAGCCATCTTCAGGCATGTCCTTTTCTTTTCCAAGTGCTTGCATGTAGCGAGCTTCAAGAGAAACCGTTAAATTATGAATCTGGTTCCCAGCGTCATTGATGTAATATTCACGCGAAACATCATAACCGGCACGATCAAGCACATTACAAAGCGTATCACCTACAGCCGCTCCTCGTGCATGACCAAGGTGCAGGCTTCCAGTCGGGTTCGCTGAAACGAACTCTACTTGGATTTTTTCATTCTTGTCTGCAGATCGGCCATAGTTGTTTCCTTTATCAAGAATCGTTGGAATGAGCTCTGTTAAATAAGCAGTATCCATAAAAAAGTTAATAAACCCAGGACCAGCGATATCAATCTGCTTAATCCCTGCTTTTGTCATATCAAGATTTGCTTTAAGATCCTTAGCAATAGCTCTCGGCGCTTTTTTCGCGATACGAGCAAGCTGCATCGCCATGTTCGTCGCATAGTCACCGTGAGCCTTGTCTTTAGGTGATTCCAAAATCACTTCCGGCATTTCACTCTCTGATGCAAGACTAGCCTTTAATACGGCCTGCTTGATTTCTTCTTTTAGCTGTTCTTTCTTTTGTTCCACACTGTTCATTGACTTGCTCCTTTCCAGCTTAGCGACAGTTCGTGTCGCTGCGTTTCATCTTCCTCGAGGTTAAGCAAATAGCGAAGCGTTAGGCGTCCTTTGTGCTTCTCCTTGTCCACCAATTGCTCAATTCGTTCCGTCCGAATTTGCATCGGCATCGATCCGAACGGTGTTTTATATAGAGATTCTGACACTTGTCCTGGCGCAAATTGCTGACGCATCGATAGCGCTCCTCTTCGAATCACGGTCACTTGCTCTTTATCTATTTTAACAGTAGTTGAAACCTTGCCAATCTCAAGGCTTTCTTCATAGCGTAAATAAAGCGCCTCTCCCTTTTCAACGAGGTTTCCCTGCACGGAATAGTTTGTAGATTCTTTTTCTTTTCCCGATTGGATACGGGAATCAATGGTTATTTCAATCGGATGATCACTCATCACTTCACGTCCTTACTAAATCATTAACTTTCTTATTATAAGAAAAGCGGCAGCGCCTTGTCCACCCCCGACCAGCTTAAGGCGACTCTCAATGTGACGTTCTTTGTCACAATGAGGGGCGACTTAAGACCTCGAGGGGGTAGGCGCTGAAGCTAGATCATCAGAAGCGGAAGCGCCTTGTCCACCCCAGCTCATTTTCTGTGTTGATTTTTAGCTCATATATACAGTGTGAAACTAAGGTTTCACTCGAATAAGCTAAAAGTCGCGCACGGAACATACAGAGCATCCAAACAAAAAAAGACTGTATTCAAAATGAATACAGCCTCTCTGGATTATTTTTTGTGAGTCCAGCCGAGAAGCATTTCACGGATAAATTTACTAGCCGCAATCGGCGTTTGTTCGGATGGGTCATAAGCTGGTGCAACTTCAACAAGATCCGTACCAACGACGTTTATTTCAGAACCAGCAATGGCTGAGATCGCCTCAAGCAACTCTTTGGATGTGATCCCACCTGCTTCAGCTGTGCCTGTCCCAGGCGCATGAGCAGGGTCAAGAACATCGATATCAATCGTTACATACACATTGCGTCCTTTAAGCGTTGGTAGGACTTTTTTAAGTGGTTCTGCTACTTCAAATTTGTCCATGTGCATACCGGATTCTTTGGCGAATTGAAACTCTTCACGCATACCAGAACGAATGCCGAATGAGTATACGTTCTCAGCACCAATCAATCCACAAATTTTACGAACAGGTGTGGAGTGAGAAAGAGACTCTCCTTCATACTCTTCACGCAAATCCGCGTGTGCATCGATATGGATCAACGCAAGATCATCGTATTTTTTGTGAAAAGCTTTTAGAATGGGCCACGTTACAAGGTGCTCCCCACCCATACCAAGTGGGAATTTTCCCGCTTCAAGCAACGAATCAAGATATTCTTCAATCATATCAATGCTTCGCTGAGGATTACCGAATGGAAGTGGAATATCTCCTGCATCGAAATAACGAATTTCTTCAAGATGACGATCTGCATAAGGACTATATTCTTCAAGTCCTAATGAAGCCTCTCGAATGCGTCCTGGCCCAAAGCGAGATCCGGGACGAAAACTAACTGTCCAGTCCATTGGCATACCATAGATAACCACATTACTTTCGTCGAAGGATGGGTTACTTAGAATAAACACGTTACCTGAATAAGCTTCATCGAATTTCATGCTCATTTTACAAGGTCCTGTACGAATTTCGGAAGTGCGAAGCAAGCATTGTGAAGCTCTTTCGTATAGTACTTAGTCTCAATCTCGTGGAAGCGACTTTCAGGTACTTCAAGCGGATCATTCTTTTTAGATCCAATCGTAAACGTCCACAGGCCACTCGGGTAAGTTGGAATGTTCGCTGTGTATACGCGCGTAATCGGGAAGATTTCTCTTACATCTTTTGATACTTGCGTAATTAAGTCCGCTTTAAACCAAGGGTTGTCCGTCTGTGCAACGAAAATACCATCTTCTTTTAGTGCTTTTGAAATGCCTTCATAGAAGCCACGTTCAAAAAGCTTTGCAGCTGGTCCTACCGGCTCAGTGGAATCAACCATGATCACGTCATACTCGCCTTCGCTTTTCGCGATATGCATAAAGCCATCATCAACAAGAACCTCAACACGCTCGTCATCTAGCGCTCCTGCGATAGTAGGCAAGTACTTTTTCGAATACTCGATCACTTTGCCATCGATTTCAACAAGCGTTGCTTTTTCAACAGATGGATGCTTCAATACTTCACGAATAACGCCTCCATCACCGCCACCAACAACAAGAACGTGTTTTGGGTTTGGATGTGTGAAAAGGGGCACGTGTGCGACCATCTCATGGTAAACAAACTCATCCTTCTCCGTTGTCATAACCATACCGTCGAGTACGAGCATGTTACCGAATTCTTCTGTTTCAATCATATCAAGACGCTGAAAGTCCGTTTGTTCCGTATGCAGCGTCTGCTTAATTTTCGCCGTAATGCCGAAGCGTTCCGTTTGTTTCTCTGTGTACCATAATTCCATGTAAACCACTCCTCTATGTCATTGCTACACTAAGTCCGTTCCCGAACCACATAGGTCCAAACACCATTAGTATGTAGCAAAAAAATGTATCTAAGCATTCTTAAAGTACAAGAAAAGTATAGTCGACTCTGTGTAAAAAGCAAGAGAATTTTATACTTTCAACTGTCGGCTCAAAAAGTTATTTAAGTGAACGACTCTATTAACACTAAAATAAAATCATCCAAACAAAAAAAGCAAGCACAAATCTGTAAATCGCAAAAGGGATGAGACGGACGCGTTCAATGAATTTAATAAATGTTACAATAGCCAAAAGCGCCACTAAAAAGGCTGTTAAAAAGCCTGTTAGGAACACAGGAATGTCGGATACAGATAAATACTGATAACTTTGCAATAAATCATATCCACTCGCCGCCACCATCATTGGTACAGCTAGAATAAATGAAAATTCAGCAGCTGTTTTATGAGTTGTTCCGAGCAAGACGCCGCCTGAAATCGTTGCACCTGACCTTGAAAATCCAGGCCAGAGAGCAAGACATTGAAATACTCCAATAGAAAAAGCCTGCTTCCATGTTAATTCATCCAGGCTCGAGCTAATTGGCGCCTCCTTCTTTAAGTCAGCTACGATCATTAACACGCCACCAATCACAAGTCCGATCACAACCGTGTAAGGGGAGAAAAGATAACTTTTAATAAAGCTATGAAGAAGAAATCCTGCTACGACAGCTGGAATCATTCCAAGCATAAGATGAATCAGGGTTAATCCTTTTCTCTCGCTATTTGGTGATAATAAATCCGCAAATCGATGCCGATACATCACGACCACAGCTAAAATAGAGCCAAGCTGAATCACAATCTCAAATGTTTTTGCCCGTTCACCAGTAAAACCAAGCCAATATCCCGTTAAAATCAAATGACCTGTAGATGAAACGGGCAGAAATTCCGTTATCCCTTCTACAATTCCAAGGATAATCGCAATCATCATCTCCATACTCTTCTCTCCCTGCTCTCAGTAACATTCATTATAGTTCATCCTATTCAAAAGCTGGACAAATATTTTCCCTTGTTCATCTGAAGAAACGCATTCGCCCATTCTAGCCTATCCGCGTTGGATAAAAAGGACAATTACCGAAGAGAAACGTGTTTAAGAGTTTCTAGATTGTCACATACTAGATTTAAGATGATGTGGGGGTGAACCACATGAAATGGCTCAGAACTGAGCGATTCCATTATTGGAAGCGTTGGACAATGCTTCTAAGTAGGCTAATGATGATATGTATTGTAATAATCGGGCTATCCGTTGGATCGCTCTATTTGCTAACTGTTTTCATGGGAGCTCCTGAGCTTCAAGTACCGCAAACAACGATTTATTATGATCATAAAGAAAATGTAATTAGCGAGAGTAATAAAGACGGTCAGAATCGCTACTGGGTTGACCTTGATCACATTTCTCCTCATGTCATAGATGCCACGATTGCCATTGAAGATCGGCATTTCTATGATCATATGGGCTTTGACTTCAAACGCATTGGCGGGGCTATTCTCGCTGATATAAAAGCGATGGCCAAGGTTCAAGGAGCAAGTACGATTACGCAGCAATACGCCCGTAATCTATTTTTGGAACATGATAAAACGTGGACACGAAAAATCGCAGAAGCTTTCTATGCTTATCGACTTGAAGTTCATTATTCAAAGGAAGATATTCTAGAAGGATATTTAAATACCATTTATTATGGTCACGGATCATACGGAATAGAATCAGCCGCAAGAACGTACTTCGGAAAAAAAGCTGAGGATCTTTCGGTTGCTGAATCTGCCATGCTCGCCGGCATTCCAAAAGGACCAGGTTATTACTCTCCATATGCTGATGCAGAAAGAGCAGAGGAACGACAAAGCACAGTCCTTCAAGCGATGGTAACAAATCATGCTCTAACCGAATCAGAAGCAAACCAGGCAGATATGGAACAGATGGCTCTCGAAACCTTTACAGAAGATACTAAGCCTGAAATTGCTCCATATTTTGCACAAGAGGTTAAGAAGCAATTAAAATCCGTACTTTCACTTGATGAACGTGTTATTGAGCAAGGAGGATTACACGTTTATACGACGCTTGATACATCAATGCAAAATGCTGCCGAAAAATGGGTAGAATCAAGTATTGATAAAAAAAGCGACATACAAGCTGCTCTCGTAGCCATGGAGCCTACATCAGGAGCTGTAAAAGTAATGATTGGTGGCCGCGATTATACAGAAAGTAAATTCAACCGAGCAACGATGGCCAAAAGGACACCAGGATCGACGTTTAAGCCGCTGCTTTATTATGCCGCAATCAAAAATGGCTTTACGCCGTCTACGCTTATTCGCAGTGAACCTACAACTTTTTACTATGATAATGAACGCAAAACCTACTCACCTCATAATTATGGGGATGTTTACGCGAATGATGAAATCACACTCGCCCAGGCACTTGCTCTTTCAGATAATATAGTCGCTGTGAAAACACACATGTTTCTAGAAGAAAAAACGCTCGTGAATACAGCCAAATCATTCGGCATTAGAAGTAAGCTGTCTGCTATTCCCTCATTAGCTCTCGGCACTAAGCCCGTAGGTATGATGGAAATGACGGAAGCCTATAGTATGCTTGCTAACGGTGGATATGGCGTCTCACCTTATTATATTGAAAAAGTCACGGATCGAGATGGAAAGGTCATCTACGAACACAAATCTGAATCTGAACTTGTATTGGATCCTGATGCTGCCTTTGTCACGACAAGCATGATGACGGGTGTTTTCGATGAATCCTTAAATGATTATACGCGTGTAACAGGCTCAGGCGTTGATCATCTATTAACACGTCCAGCTGCCGCTAAAACAGGTTCTACTTCAACTGATAGCTGGATGGTTGGATTTACGCCTCAGTTAACAGCGGCCGTCTGGGTTGGTTATGACAAAGGAGAGAAGCTAAATCATCGAAACGATGGTTCGTATACGAAGAAAATCTGGGTGAATTTCATTGAGGATGCACTGGCGGAAGAAAAAGCGACCGATTTTGAGGAGCCTGAAAATGTTGTCGGTGTCGAAATTGATGCGCAAACAGGTTTAATCGCTACTGAAAACTGTCCTGTGAAACGCTTAACTTATTATATAGAAGGAACCGAACCAACTCACCTTTGTGAAGATCATCCCGGAACGGTCCCTAATGGAAAAGAAAATGAACAGAAAGGACTTTTGGAGCGTTTCTTCCAATGGGTCCGTTAAAAAAGACGGATGTGTACATCCGTCTTTTGATTAGCCCTTTATTTTGGATCTGCTTTCTTTAATGCTTCAAGGTCTTGCTCAATACTCATCCACTTCTGCTCTGTCATGCCAATTGCATCTGAAATACCGGCATTGTATAGAGTTGGCCCGATCTCTGCCATAACAAAATGGAGAAAATTCTCTGCTGCGAGCTCACCTATTTCTTCATCACGTTCATCATAGAAATATGATTGAATGCGCTCAATAAGCTCTTTCTTTTTCTCACGAGGGATTTGATTCCACATTTAGCTCACCCTTTCTACATATAAGAGTATAACATGGAAGCGCTCACTTCATTTTCGGAGACAACCAGAACAGCCCGGGGAAGATTCCCCGGGCTGCTTTGGGTCCTAGCTATATGTGTTGCGTATACATAAGTTTACGCTCAGTTTTAGGAAACCTCAAGTGATTTTATCAATTAGTCAGAAAACGATATGAAAGTTAGTCTTGAAGTCCTAATTTCACGTCATCACTTGAACGCTCATAGACGTCTTTATCGAACTCAATCAAATACTCACGAAGCATTTTCTTGGATTTGTCATCCATATGGTCCACGACCACTTTACCTTTCATGGATTTATCCATATTATTCACATGCTCTGGCATGCTTTTCCATGCCCGCTTCGCTTCGGCATTTAAGAAGAATTCACAGGCACCAATGCCGTAATAGAAAGGACCTTCTTCACTTCGTTGAAGGGTAACCCATACGATCCAAGCAGTATGGCCATCAGGTACTTCTTCACGTGTCTTAACGAGCTTCTTCCGTTTCTCAAGGGCACTACGTGCATGCAATGCGCCAACATCAACATAAATTTCATCCGTTGTCGGATCGATAATCACAGGGGAAACGTTATCGAGGTTAATCGTTCCTACTCCGTAACCGCCGTGTCCATCTGTGGAGTCCCCACTTAAAATATTAAAACCTGTTGAAGGCTTCTTTTTTGGTTTTTGTTCTTCTTCATTTGCCATTCTTAGTACCTCCTTCATTCACAATTGTCCGCTATCATTTTATCACAATTGAACTAGTGTATTCATCCGACAGCCATTCACACTTTTATCATCAACTATTTTAGATTACCCCTTGCCAAACAGCTTTATTACGAATATTATAGTATTTGTGTTTAAAAAACGTTCGTATTTAATGGAGGTATTATCATGTTTAACTCCTTTTTCCGGTTAAAAGAAAATGGAACTAACGTTAAAACAGAATTCCTTGCAGGATTAACGACATTCCTGACAATGGTATATATTGTAATAGTTAACCCAATTATACTATCTTCAACTGGCGTGCCATTCGATACCGTCTTCATCGCCACGATTATTGCAGCTGTTGTTGGAACACTCTGGATGGGACTTTTCGCGAATTATCCAATAGCGATCGCTCCCGGTATGGGGCTGAACGCCTATTTTGCGTTCTCCGTAGTAGGTGGACAAGCAGGCGTATCCTACCAGGTTGCCTTTGGTGCCGTATTTATTGCCGGACTACTGTTCATTATTCTTTCATTAACACCGTTTCGTGAAAAGCTTATCGAAGCCATTCCTACGAATTTGAAGCTTGGTATTACAGCAGGTATCGGACTTTTCATCGCGTTTATCGGACTTCGCATGACAGGGATTATCATCGCAGATGAAGAAAACCTTGTTGGTCTAGGAAATCTTCATTCCCCTGAAGTTCTTCTAGCGCTTGTTGGCCTTATGATCACACTTATTCTAATGGCTCGAAATGTTCCAGGTGCACTCTTCTTCGGAATGATCATCACAGCTATCATTGCTATTTTTACAGGACAGCTTGAATTTAAGGAAGGCTTCATGCAAGCTCCATCTGCTCCCGAACTTTTCATCTTCGGAAGTCCACTTCAGGCCTTTAAGGATATGATTGAATACGGATTATATGCCGTTGTCTTCTCATTCCTACTCGTTACACTCTTCGATACGACAGGAACAATGGTCGGTGTGGCAGAACAGGCAGGTTTGATGAAAGGAAAGAAAATGCCGCGTGCACGTCAGGCACTTCTTGCTGACTCGATCGGAACAACTGTCGGAGCGATCTTTGGAACAAGCCCAACTAGTGCTTATCTTGAATCCTCTGCTGGTGTTGCTGCCGGCGGGCGAACTGGCTTAACATCAGTTGTCGTTTCTGTACTCTTTATCGTCTCAGCTTTCTTTGGACCACTTGTCGGTTCTCTATCTGGACTTTCCGCCATCACAGCTCCCACTCTTATCATCGTCGGAAGCTTAATGATTGGCGCCGTTGGTAAAATTGATTGGAGTGAATTTGATGAGGCGTTTCCTGCCTTCTTGATCATTCTCACAATGCCACTTACGGCAAGTATTGCTACAGGAATCGCGCTTGGGTTTATTACGTACCCCATTTTAAAGATCGTAAAAGGGAAATGGCGTGAGGTTCATCCGCTTCTTTATCTTTTCGCTGTGCTATTCTTCTATCAGCTCGCTTTCCTACCACATGCTTAACTAAAAGATCTGCCCATTCAGGGCAGATCTTTTTTCATACCCATTTCACTAATCTTTTCTCTTCACTACTCTTTAATGCAAGCTCGATCACTTTGATCACTGTAAGGGCTTCTCTTGCTGTTACAGGCGCAGTACTTTGTTCATAAATCGCTTGGTGCAGTTCTATGTAGTATGTTTGATAAGAACCAGGTATGGTTGGAATCACTCTATCGCGATTATCTTTCGTTAGTACGCCGTACTGATCGCTCTCGTCTTCTCCCCAGTGCTCATCACCTGGTAATTGTCCCTTTTTCAGCGCTTCTTCCTGAGGATCAATACCCCATTTTATAAATGATCCCTTTATTCCATGAATTTGATAGCGAGGTCCGTGTTTTTTTACGAGAGAGCCAGCGTGGAGAATCACTCTTCTTTTTCCGTAATGCAAAATTAGGTGAAAGTAATCGTCCGTTTTCCCTTCTTCTTTTTGAGTCAAAACATCTCCATATACGCCCTCAGGCTCGCCAAATAGAGTCAGTGCCTGGTCGATTAAATGAGAACCCAGGTCAAAGAGAATACCAGATCCCTTCTTATCCTGCTCTCGCCAACGATCATGCACCTTCGCACTGTACCGATCATAATGCGCCTCGTACGAAACGACCGTTCCAAGCTCCTCTTCTTTTATGAGCTTCTGAATCGTAAGAAAATCATTATCGTATCTCCTGTTATGATACACACTTAGCAATCTGTCATGGTTTTTAGCTATTTGAATTAACTCTTCTCCCTCTTCTACACTTACCGTGAATGGTTTCTCAAGAACAACATGTTTCCCTGCTTCAAGAGCCTGCTTCGCCATTGGGAAATGAAATTCATTCGGTGTCGTAATAATGACTAACTCTATTTCTCTATCCTTTAAAAGCTCGTCTATTGAAGCGACCACTTCCATTTTTGGAAACTGCTCAATTACTTTCTTCGGATTAGAAGAAACCACTTTTGTGATGGTTAACCCCTGTACAGATTC
The DNA here is from genome assembly GCF_056173665.1 of Anaerobacillus sp. QJM3NY_17. Lineage (NCBI taxonomy): Bacteria > Bacillati > Bacillota > Bacilli > Caryophanales > Bacillaceae > Anaerobacillus > Anaerobacillus sp. QJM3NY_17. The sequence continues at coordinate 4,165,927 of NZ_CM149685.1, forward strand.
AATCACTGGCGCATGAAAAGTCGCTCCCGAAAAACCAAATCCAACTAACCCTACCTTCACTTCTTTCATCTCCCTCACTCCATTTCAATAATGTAAGACTTTTGAACCCTTTTTGTCATTCGACAAATAAGTTCTATTTTCTCGACTTGTTTTTCCAACTTTTGATATAGAGAAACGATTATACTAATCATCAAACGGGTATTTACGTAGTGAACTCAAAGTATTTGTAAAAGGTGGTATGATTATGAAAAAATATCTTTATTCTTCCCCCGCAATTGGCTTCTCAATTGGCCTACTTGCGTCCCTTATTTATACGATTATTTTAGCAGCCGGAGGCTATCAGTATACGGGACTAGCAGGTTTCTTTTCACTACTTATTATCCTAGTCGGCTACTTTCTACTTTCGACATTCTGGCTTCCTACCCTTCTTAAAACGAGACATACAATTGCATTGATTTCAGGGATAACCTTCCATACCGTCTCTTCTTTTACGCTAGTCTTTATGATGGCAGGAACCTTGCCTAACATATCCGAACTTCTATTTCCTTATATCAGCACACTGGTATTCTCTTTTCTCCAAATGATTGCAATCATTGTTGCTGGTGTCATTCTTTCAAAAGTCGACCTTACAAAACTCTCTGAAATGAGTCAGAAGAAATTTTCGATAAAAAGTTAATTTCCGCAACAAAAGGTGCCCCTAAGGGCACCTTTTGTTTGTAGAAATATCTTATTCTATTAAACTAGATACAAATGACCATTAGCATCCTAGCTTTTCTATAAATGTATAGGCCTCAGTAATTTCATCATCAGAATAATTCTGTTTACGTTTGATGGTATGAACCTTCTCAACCACTTCTTCCTTTGAAAGGCGATCGAAGAAAAGAATGGTTGAAACAAGCTCAAGAAAACGTGAACTTTGACTATTAATTTCATCGATGCATTGATGTAATTCCGGCATTTGGAAATCATAATGACCGAGAAATTCATGACCTTCATCTGTTACCGTGTATTTATATTGGTAATAGCCACCTTTGCTTTCCTTCACCTCTGTAACAAGACCAAGGTTACAAAGCTCTTCCACTCGTAGCGTCAATTCTTCTGAATACGGTCCATAGAAATGGAATTGATACTTCTCGTTAAATGGAAACTGTAGCTTCTTACAAATGTAAATGATTTTCTGTAATTTCTTACGTCCAATGACCTCTCCGGCTTCCTTCAACACAGCTATCACTTTCGCGTGATCTTCTAGCAACCTGCACCCCTCCCATGTACTTTTTACAGGTTGTCCAAAAAGCTTTCTTATCTATTAGAAGATGCTTAAACGTTCAGTTGAAACGGGACCTCACTCCCAAATTAAACTCAACGTTTTAAACACCACTATTTAGCGATACCTGTAGCGGAAGTCGTCTTCATGCCAGGATCACTTTTCTTTTTGAACAGCTAATCGATTTGAAGCAATGACTTAATACGACGAGTAGCATCTGTATTTCCTTCAAGAATGAAATCTGCAGGGAAATACAGTTTGTGGTCTGTTCGCTTCTTACCAGAAATCGCTTCAACCACATCAGATTCACGGGAAAGCTCACGCAAATCCCCACCTGGTTTCAACAAATGGATCGGCAAACGTTCTTCCTCTTCTCCAGGCCGATAGAAATCATACGGTAAATCAGAAGATGAATCAACCTCAAGATAGTAATCTGGATCAATACCTGCTTCATGAAAAGAGTCATAAAGCTCTCTCCACGCATTCATTTGCTGCATTGGATTAAACTCAATGTACTTAAACAGTCTTCGATTCATAAATCGTTCACAGAGGTCTCTTAGAATATCATCCTCTTCCTCCTGCCAAATCTGGAAATAGAACATAACGACAGAATCATCTAGCTTAAGAAAGTCTTCTAGACGAATATCTTCTTTAAATAGTGAATAGAAGTGAATCGGATCGTGTTGAAAATGATACCCCTCTTCAAACAGTCTTTTTGCACGATGGAGAATTTTACTTAGAATCACTTCTGCACTTCGTGTCACGGGGTGGAAATAAATTTGCCAATACATTTGATAGCGGCTCATAATATAGTCTTCAACTGCATGCATACCGCTCTGTTTAATCACAATTTGATCATCACCAGGTCGCATGACGCGTAAAATTCGTTCAATATCAAATTGTCCATAGCTCACTCCAGTAAAATAGGCATCACGAAGAAGATAATCCATTCGATCGGCGTCAATTTGACTTGAAATTAAGCTAACCACAAGTTTGTTGCTATGTGTTTTGGCAATTACATCAGCCACTTCCAACGGGAAATCATCGCTTACTTTTCGAAGCACTTGATTGATTTCAGTGTCCCCAAGGATAACCATCCGAGTAAAGTCTTCATGGTCCAGGTTAAACACTTTTTCAAATGAATGTGAAAAAGGTCCATGACCTACATCATGTAACAGCGCAGCACACATACTTAATAGCCTGTTCTCTTCGTTCCAGCTATCATATTGAGAGAAAATCTCGTTAATACGTCTTACAATCTCGTATACACCGAGCGAGTGACTAAAGCGACTATGTTCTGCTCCATGAAAAGTTAGGTACGTTGTTCCGAGCTGGCGAACCCTTCGCAAACGCTGAAATTCCTTAGTACCAATTAGCTCCCAGATTAAACGGTATCGGACATGAATATAGCGATGGACAGGGTCTTTAAATACTTTTTCTTCGCTTAATCGTTCGAGCATTCCGCGATAGGCTCCTTCCGTCAAAATCATTCATTCATTATATAACACCCATTCCAAAATGAAAACCTTCCCCCACTTTGTGATCAAACACATCATGAGGGAAGGCTCCTGTTGAACGGGCATATGGAAAGAATGGAACGACTAACAATAGCTATATATACGAGAAATTGTTTCCTTTTTTCATTTAAAAGGTTCGAATCTCATACTTTATGATGTTATAGAACAGTCTCTGCTTCTTTTCCTTCACGCTTCTCTTCAGATTTCGCAATATACATCGCACATGCCGCGTCACCTGTAATATTAACAGCAGTACGTGTCATATCAAGTAGACGGTCAACTGCTAGAATCAATCCAATTGGCTCTACTGGCAATCCAACTTGCTTTAGAACCATTGCGAGCATGATAAGTCCTACACCTGGCACACCAGCTGTACCTATACTAGCGAGCGTTGCTGTGACGACAACAATGATGAGTTGTGTAAAGGTAAGATCAACCCCGGTAATTTGAGCGATAAAGATCGTAGCTACACCCTGCATAATTGCCGTTCCGTCCATGTTAATTGTTGCCCCAAGCGGTTGTACAAAACTACTCACCTGCTTAGGAATCTTCAGATTTTCTTGAGCGGTTTTCATAGATACAGGAAGCGTACCGCTACTTGAAGATGTACTGAAGGCAACAGCCATTGCGGGTGCAAAAGCTTTATAGAATTTAATTGGATTCTCTTTACAAAGGAAATATATCGCACTACCATATGTGAAGAGAAAATGGATGAGGAGTGCGCCAAGTACTACTAGGAAATACATTCCCATTGACTGTAACGCTTCTTTACCTTGTCCACCAACAGCGGAAGCAATAAGTGCAAATGCACCATATGGCGCTGTTTCCATAATAATCTTAACAAGATACATCATAACGTCGTTACCCTGTTCAAAAAGATTACTTAAGGCTTTCGTACGCTCGCCAAGAATCGCAAGGGCAAAACCTACGAAGATAGCAAATGCGATAATTTGGAGCATGTTTCCTTCAACCATGGCCGATATCGGATTCGTTGGGATAATATTAATAATAGTATCCAACACAGGAGGTGCTTCTTCTGCTTTAAAATCAGCATTTCCTGAGAATGAACCTTCAACACCCGGTTTAATTAAGTAAGCAAGCGCCATCGCAATGGAAATAGCAATGGTTGTTGTAACAAGGAAAAACGCAACGGTTTTCCCACCCATACGTCCAAGCTTCTTCGGATCGCTTATTCCAGCCGTTCCTACCACGATTGAGAAGAATACAATTGGTACAACAAGCATCTTAATTAAGTTAAGAAAGATTTGTCCAACAGGACCAAATAGATATTGATCGACAGGTCCAAATGCATCTGGTGCAAATAAGTTAAAGATAACACCAACAATAATACCTAGAACTAGACCTGCAATAATTTTAACTGTTAGCTTCATAAACATGTCCCCTTTCGTCAAATCGACGTAAATACCACCGTTTCCTGTTCATGAAGAACGATCCAACGCTGGTTGTTTCTCCTATATGTAGATTCTTCGTATGATCTTAGTCATATATGAAAGCTCTTACATACATTCCCATTTCTTTACTGTATATACCCGCTCGCTCGCTAACTTGAAACTACCGTAATTATGATTATATCATTTTAGACAATTCTCGCAATTTCCTTTTTTTCGTAATAGATATATTTCTTTATAAAATCAAAGTTTTAAAGGGAAAATAAGAAGTAAATTAGGAAAAAAGGACGAGTGTTTTGTCATCACCCGGGAAATACTGTCGGATGATGTCTAATGTCTCATTTCTTCTGCTATAATAAATACGATTAGTTAGTGAAGAAGGGATAAGAAAATGCCAACAAACGATTCCATACTTTTTCAGCCAAAATGGCGAATTATAGATCAATCAACACTAGGCCCATCCTTTGATGCGCTGCAATCTTTTGCAATGGATGATACCCTTTGTAATTCTGCTGGAAGTGGTGAATCCCCACCGATTTTGCGCTCATGGGTGCATCACAATACGATAGTTCTCGGTATACAAGATACACGCCTTCCCAACTTTGAGGAAGCCGTTCACTATTTAGAAAGTTTAGGTTATCGCGTAATTGTGAGAAACTCTGGAGGTCTTGCTGTCGTCCTTGATGCAGGAGTGTTAAATCTCTCACTTGTTTTAGCTGAAAAGCAGCAGCATATTGACATTGATACGGGGTACGAAGCAATGGTCGATTTCATTCAGGAAATTTTGTCGCCATATAACGTAACAATTGAAGATAGGGAAATTGTAGGATCTTACTGTCCGGGTCGATACGACCTAAGCATTAACGGGAAAAAATTTGCCGGCATTTCGCAACGCAGACTTCGCGGCGGAGTCGCTGTTCAAGTTTACCTTTGTGTCGATGGAAGTGGATCAGAGCGCGCATCTATCATTCAGGAATTCTATAAGCGGGGCGTGAACGGAGAACCAACAAAATTCACTTATCCTGAAATTGTTCCCGAAACGATGGCTTCGTTAAGTGAACTCATTGGGGAAGAGCTAAGCGTTTCCGACATCATGATGAAAACTCTTAAAACGCTTAAGCAATATACCGAATCATTAACAACGGCACATCTTTCCATTCCAGAGCTGTCTCTTTACGATTTCAACTACCAGCGAGTGTTTACTCGAAATGAAAAAGCACTTGGCTAATAAATAAAGCCCCTGAAGGCGTGCCTTCAGGGGCTTTCATTTATTATAGGCTCTGCATTGCTGTAATCAATGCTAGCTTGTACACGTCTTCCTCGCTACATCCGCGAGATAGGTCGTTTACTGGTTTGTTTAATCCTTGAAGGACTGGACCAACGGCCTCATATCCACCAAGACGTTGAACCATTTTGTAGCCAATGTTACCTGCTTCAAGACTTGGGAATACAAATACATTTGCTTGTCCTTTAAGTGGTGATTCAGGTGCTTTCTTTTGTGCTACTTCTGGAACAAAAGCAGCATCGAATTGGAATTCGCCGTCGATCACTAGATCTGGCGCCATTTCTTTCGCTAAACGTGTTGCTTCTTCAACTTTCTCTGTTTCAGGAGATTTTGCAGAACCTTTAGTAGAGAAGCTTAGCATCGCTACTTTAGGGTCCATTCCAAACATTTTTGCAGTTTCAGCACTGCTTACACCGATTTCAGCAAGATCATTGCTGTCAGGAGAAATGTTAATTGCACAGTCAGCAAAAACGTACTTCTCATCACCTTTTACCATTACAAAAGCACCAGATGTTTTCTTCACACCTTCTTTTGTTTTGATGATTTGAAGCGCTGGACGAACTGTATCACCAGTAGAATGAGCCGCACCACTGACAAGGCCATCTGCTTTGCCTGTGTGAACGAGCATTGTACCGAAGTAGTTCACGTTAAGAAGAATATCCTGCGCTTGTTCAGCTGTTGCTTTACCTTTACGACGCTCAACAAATGATTCCACAAGGGCATCCATTTCAGAATACGTTGCTGGATCCATAATTGTAAGGTCGCTGTGCAATGTAAGGCTTAGGCTTGACGCTTTATCCTGGATTGCATTTTCTCCTCCAATAACGATTGGCTTAAGGATGCCATCCTCTGCTAGGCGGTTTGCTGCTGCTAATACGCGCTCATCTGTTCCTTCAGGGAAAACGATTGTCGGATAACCTGCTTTAACCTGGTCTTTCATGTTTGTAAAAAGATCACTCATTGGTTTCACCTCATTATTTTTAATATCCAACTCCTACGATAACCCTTTTTCCCGAAAAACGAAAATAAATCCGCAAGTGTAAGCCTTTGCATGCAAAAGTTCTATTTTTCAGACGAATCAAAAGGGACTATAGTAGTTTTCAATCTTAATTCTCTTCTAAATATAAGCTAACGTAATCGTATTTAAACATTGGTACTGATTTACCATCGGATTTCTGAATATCTTTTTCATTCAATCGTCACTCTCAATCGCTTTTAAAGAGGTACAAGTATTGGTATAGTAGGTAGTGGATATAGGGAAACTTCCATCAAAGTGGGCATTGTTTGATTTGCTCTGATGGTTAGTTGAACCAATCGGACCTTTAGGAGCAGTTGCTGTATAAACGTAACCTGCCTTATTGGTGTGATAAAAGATAAGGAGTGAATCAGATATGAATCAAGCAGCAGTTACTCTTGATGGCTGGTATTGCCTTCATGATTTCCGTACTATGAACTGGACGGCATGGAAACAGCTTTCAAGCGAAGAACGTGATCTTGCGATGAATGAATTTCTAACGTTCCTTGAAAAATGGGAAGTCACAGCAGGCCATAAACAAGGAAGTCATACGCTTTATTCCATCATTGGTCAGAAAGCGGACTTTATGTTAATGCTTCTCCGTCCGACTATGGAAGAGTTAAATGAAATTGAAAATGCTTTTAACAAAACGACTTTAGCTGAATATACGGTGAAAGAATACTCTTACGTATCTGTCGTTGAGCTTAGTAACTATATGGCTGGAAAAGATAGCGACCCTGATAATGACCCGCGCATTCAGGCCCGTTTGAAGCCAGAATTAGCAGAAGCTCCTTACGTGTGCTTCTATCCAATGAACAAAAAACGCGAAGGAAACGACAACTGGTACATGCTTTCAATGGACGAGCGTCGTGAAATGATGCGTAGTCACGGACTGATCGGACGTAGCTATGCTGGCAAAGTAAAGCAGATTATCACAGGCTCTGTTGGCTTTGATGACTGGGAATGGGGCGTTACGCTTTTCGCAGACGACGTGCTTCAGTTTAAAAAGCTTGTCTACGAAATGCGCTTCGATGAAGTAAGCGCTCGTTTTGGTGAATTTGGTAGCTTCTACGTTGGAACGCACCTACCGAAAGAGCGCCTGCCTCAATTCCTATACGTTTAATAGAGAAAATCCCTTCTGACACTTTATTGTCTGAAGGGATTTTTTGTGTATTTGAGTGGTCTATGTCAAAGTCATATTCCTTCAAATCGTACATACAATGAGTTACGTAGAGTCATGGCATCTTTCTTACTTCTTGCACATGGGTACAACTGAGATGAGGTGTTGTTATGGCGGTGATTCAGACGAACGAAAATGATGTAAACCTTTTGGCTCGCTTGATGCGTGCAGAAGCAGAAGGTGAGGGGCAGTTAGGTATGCTGATGGTAGGCAATGTAGGGGTAAACCGTGTAAAGGTGAGGTGCCTTGATTTTAAGAACATCAACACGATGAACAACATGGTTTATCAGAGTCCCGGCGGTTTTGAAGCGACTCAGAAAGGCTACTTTTACCAACGAGCACGCGAAAAAGATAAGCGTCTTGCTCGCAAAGCCATCAAAGGGATGAAATACCATCCTGCCAGCAACTCTCTCTGGTTCTTTAAACCAGGCGGCACCTGCCCTGACCAGTGGTATAACCAGTGGAATGCAGGACGCTTCAAATCCCACTGTTTCTACAAGCCTACCGAAAGTGAATGTGCAGACGTGTACAACAGCTTCTAAGAGAATGCTTAAGGAGGGTTATGATGAACAATCAATACTGGAACACTTCACCGTCACAAAACCAGGGGGGCGGCTATGGTCAAATGCCGCAGCAAGGGCAAGGCGGACAGATGGCACAGTATCCTTCAGGCTATCCTCAAGGCCAGCAGGTTCAGGGAGCATCAACACAGGGAGGCGGAGGCTTTCCAGGACAGCTACCCGTCGAGCAATCATACATTGAAAACATCCTGCGCCTAAACCTTGGAAAAATCGCCACCGTGTACATGACTTTCGAGAACAATGAGAAATGGAACGCCAAAGTATTTAAAGGAATTGTAGAAGCAGCCGGAAGAGATCATATTATTCTATCCGATCCTCAAACAGGCAAGCGGTATATTCTACTCATGGTTTATTTGGACTATATTACATTTGATGAAGAGCTTGAATACAACTACCCTCTTCAACAAACGACGCAATATTCTCCGCGTTAGCGGGTATAGAAAAAGCTGCCGGATTTCCGGCAGCTTTTTGTTTTGGCCAATAAACCGCACCGGCCTGCCACGGTTCGACAAATAGCGGGCGGTGACAGGCACCATCAACCGCCGACCGCCGCACCTCTACGCCTTAAACGCAGCCACAACAACCAAAATCCAGGCTGTAATAAACGCGACGCCGCCTAGTGGAGTAATTGCACCAAGGATCTTAATTCCGCTCAAGCTAAGCACGTACAAGCTTCCGGAAAAGAGGACGATCCCAGCAAACATGAGCCATCCAGCCCATTGCATGAGCCCTGCTGATTGAAGCTTGTCAGCAGCAATGGCTACACCAACTAAACCAAGAGCGTGATACATGTGGTATTGTACACCGGTTTTAAACGTCTCTAGCATTTTTTCTGATAGTCTTCCTTCTAATCCATGTGCCCCAAATGCGCCCAGTCCAACTGCAAGTGCCGCATTAATCGCACCAATAATTAAAAATACCTTTATCACATTATCCGCTCCTTCATCTGAATCTACTCTCCCATCATAGCGGAAAGCGCTTGATCGAAGCAACGAAATCTCGAATTGTTCATACACCTTTCGATTTATGATAAAAAACTTTTTATGATTGCATGTTTCTATGAACGATCTGGAGACTCTCCTTAAATACAAACCATCCGCCTAGCGGAAAGAGTACAACTCCTAGCCAACCTGGGAAAGCAACCCCTGTCACGATACACAGTAGAAGAAAACTTGGCATCGACACTAGTTTTAATGCTTTTTTCCCCGCTTCCTCTTGGATCGATTGATGCCATTGAAATAGATTGGCATAGCAGCTAGATGAGAATTCACTCCAGTCTGCCCTTGAAAGGCCAATCAGCGCATAGAGCGCAAATAGAAGCACGACCACTTTGACGATAAGAGGCAACAGAAATATCGCTGCTGTACCCCAGCCAATGACTTGTAAATAGTACTGAACCTTCCCCATTGATCGAAGTAACCATTTTAAATATAGGTCTATCATTCTAACTTCTGGAGACTTTTTCTTACTGATTCGCCTAGATCCTCTAAAAAGCATAGGCTGCTTTCGAGTGAAAAGGGGCATTGGCGCAACACCTACTCGCCCCATCAAAAATTTCGTCACGCTCTGCTTATGCCCGCGCTCCATCACCACATCATGGAAAAAAGTCCCCCGCATATTCATTCGTGCTCGTAACTGAACAAGTAAAAGGAGAAGTAAACTTCCTCCTCCAAGAGCAACTGCCCATTCATACCCCCATCCTATCCCACTCATAAGAAGCAATACGATGATCGAGATCAGGTTCACTAAACCGATCGGGAGCCATTTCACCCAAATAGAAGGAACAAATAACTCTATAAAATACCGGCTAGTTTTTATATTCCAACTGACTAAAAGGACAAATAGGCCTGTGACGGCACATCGCTCTATGCCCCACCCCCATCCTGTAATAAGCAAGGGTAAAACAAGGGTCATTCCAATGATCGTCGCGACCAGTCCCTTTAGAAGAGAATAGCATATTCCCCATTTCTTTAATCCGTCCATAAGACTCACATTTTGCAACAAATAGACTTGATCAGCTTCTTCTGTGTACAGTCGTAATGTCCAGAAAGTTGCAACTATAAATAACGGCAGAACCGCCAACTGTTGCGGTACTTCCGCGAGCCATTCAGGCGGAAGAATCCACCAGGAGCGGTAGTACGCCACTCCAATCACGAGACCTGGGATAAGAATATACAGCCATACCGTCCAATCGAGTGCTGAGCGAAGATCTCGGATTTTATAACGCTGATCGTCACGTTCGCGTTGCCACCATAGCTGGAACGACGTCATATTCGTTGCTCCATAAAGGCATCAACACAATCAAGAAGTGAACTTTCCCGAGCGCCTGACTGCTCACGCATGTCTTCAAGCGTACCTTGAGCAAGAAGCGTTCCGTTTGCGAGCAGAACGAATTGATCACAAATTCGCTCTGCCGTATCAAGCACATGCGTACACATTAAAATACCTGCTCCACGAGACCGCTCCTTTTCAATAAGCGCGAGAAAATCCTTCGTAGCGCGCGGATCTAGTCCAAGAAAAGGCTCATCAATGATATAAATATCCGGCTTGAGCATAAAAGCCGTTATGAGCATCACCTTCTGTCGCATTCCTTTTGAAAAGCTTGACGGTAGGTTATGGATTACGTGCTCCAGTTGAAAATAGCGAATCAGTTCTTGAGCTCGCTCTTCCCATTCCTCGTCTCCAAGAACCGCCGCTGCAGCAAGCTCCAAATGCTCCCACAGCGTTAAGCTATCATAGAAGACGGGTTGCTCTGGCACATACGCATAGCGCGACCCTTTCTCAAACGTCACGCTTCCTTTCCACTCTTTCAGTAGCCCTAATATCGTCTTGATTGTTGTGCTTTTCCCAGCTCCATTTGACCCTAATAACCCCAGAAGTTCGCCGCCTTTCACTTCAAATTCGATCAGACGAATGGCGCTATCTTTCTTTTCATAACCTGCTTGTTCGATTTCAACCTTAAGCATCCGCTTCACCTCTACCTCTTTATACGGAAGAAAAAGGGAAAAAGTTTCTTACCCCTTCCCTTTTTGATCTTCAATAAATTGTTCAAAGTTTGGCACATCCTCCATATTGTATTTTTCCACCGCTTCAAGAACTTTTAATACTAATTCCTGACGCAAATCATCTCTGTTTTGAGGGGAAGTTTGCCTGAGCTCTGCTTCAATTTTCTTCTCAAATTGATGAATAATGGCGCCGAGTTCTTCTTTCTCTTCCTGCTTTGCCTGTTGTAAAAGCGTATATAGTCTTTTCTCCATAGTCATCCCTTCTTGTCAGTTTCCTGATCCGCCACCGCACTTGTTAAATCATCAATTTTCTTTTCTAGCCGCACGAGTAAATATAGTGAAACGACGATCGGAAATCCAAGTTCTCCAATAATGGCATTAATCACCGTAGTTATGCTCATTTATCCCCCTCCTTTCCTGCTTCTCTTAGCTTCTCAAGCGCACGTTTACGCCTTCTGCTCGCTGCCTGTTGAGAAATCCCCGCCATTTTTGCAATCTCCGTATCAGAAGCTTCATATCGGTAAAAAAGTTCAAGAACTTCCTTCTGTTTTGGCGTTAATCGGGTATATCCTAAATAAAGTGATTTCTGCTGAAAACTTTCGGCAAATGAAATCGTTTCACCACACGTTTCCGTACTTTCAATGAAATCAATCCAGGCATCACCAGACATACCTACAGGCTGATCGAGCATAAGAGGAAAGCGAAGATGCCCAAGTCTTCGCTTTCGGTCAAAGTTGATGGCCGTGTAGCGAATCAGCTTCGTGACGTAAGCAATAAAACGAATTTCTGTATAGTACTTTTGAAAAAGTGAATTGAGCTTATTTACCGCCTCACGATCCTCTGATGCATATGCCTCCATAAAGCTTGTCCAATGCTTCTCTTCTTGAATGAATGACTTAAATAGGAGATTTCCTTTTAAATCATCATACATTTGATTTGTTAAACGACATCCATTCTTCATCCTCACCTCTCCTTTCTCTGTCTGTAGGAATGAAAGTATCCTGGAAGCAAGAAATCACAACCATCATTTCGAACGTATGTTCTTGTTTTAATTATAGAAAAAACTCATGCAAATGACCATGAGTCAATACTTCCTTTTTTAGATGGGTCGTTTGAACTAGAGAGAAAGATCAACAAGTAGCCCCTTTATTTCACCAACAAGCGATAACAAGGTCATACCATTCTTCTCTTTTTCTCTCATCTCTTCTTGCAGTTCAACGAGCTTGTTCTCTACTGTTTCCACAAGCTTATACGTTCGATTTCTTCCATAATGGTCCATGCTGTTTTTCTCAGATAGCGTTAGCCCCTGACTTACTGCTTCCTCAAGAAACTGTTTCACCATTCGCTTGTATGCCGATAAGTTCTGAAACGTTCGTTCCTTTCCAAGCAGCTCCCCCTGACGATCAATTTGCTGTAGCAGTCGCTTTAGTTCTGCTCCCTTCAGTTCCTTTGATGCTTCCTGAATCACCGATTGAAACGCTACCTGCTTGTTACCTTTTGGGAGATCCATTTTTAAAGAGTCCAGTGACGTTTGGCCATGCTGCTGAATTTTCATCGCTGTTCAGACCTTCCATGAATATTCACAATCAGCTCAACTTCGCCGACACCACAATTAAGGATTCTTGCAATATCCGTCACCGAAAAACCCTGTGAATGAAGCTGAAGAGCTTTTTGATTGCGTTCGTTGTTAGCAGAAGGGTGCTGGATAATGACCGGCTTCATTTGCTCCTCCACCTCAGGCGATACGGTCTTCCCATGTTCTAACACACGAAGCCGCGTATCAAGCTGGTTTTCACGTTTATCAACGTAAGATTTCACCTCAGTCATCAGTCGATCATTTTCTTCCTCTAGCTGTTCAATATACACTTCCATCCCCGTGGCGATCTCTGCACTTACATCTGAACTCTTCGTTTGCTTTAGAAACAAGAGAACAATACATAGAAAGCTCACGAGATGAAGGGCAATACTTATAAAGATGAATGGATACATGGAAATCACTCCGATTACATTGATTGAACGTGTTCTTTATTAGCTCGGAGGACACCCTTCATCCGAAGGAGCGCTCTCGAGTGTAGTTGCGAAATTCGGCTTGTCGATAAACCTAAGATTCTTGCAATCTCTGTAAGTGTTAACTCTTCAAAATAAACAAGAGAGACAACAAGTTTTTCTTTCTCAGGTAGACGTTCAATCGTTTCAGCTAGTAACTCTTTAATAAAATGTTGGTGCAAATGCTTTTCTGGTAAATCAGCTTGTTCATTTTCAATTACACTATAACGCTCAATTTGCTGCTGATCGTCATCGTGCACGGGCTCGTCTACGGAAACCATTGTAGACAGAGAAGCATCTTGAATCACCCGCTGTACTTCTTCAATTGTCATACCAAGATACTCTGCTACATCATGGTCGCTGCTTGACGTTTGATTTTGCTGTTCTAAAGCAGCGTAGGCTTCTTCAATTTTACGTGCTTTGTCACGAACGGAGCGTGGCACCCAATCATTCTGCCTAAGCCCATCAATGATGGCCCCTTTAATGCGCCAGCTGGCATAAGTTTCAAATTTCAAATCACGTTCTGGCTCGAATTTTTCAAGTGCATCAAGAAGCCCTTGATACGCGAAACTATTAAGATCATCACGCTGAACGGATGACGGAAGAGCTGCCGCATAGCGCTGTACAGCGAAATCAACGAGCGGACGATAAAGGGCAATCAATTTGTTACCAGCCTCTTCATTCTTCTCCTCTTTCCATGCTCTCCAATATTCGATTGTCTGTTTATCCATTTTGGGTTTCATGAAGTTCACCACCTGAAAAATTCTTCCCACTTATTTATGAAACAGCATCTTTGTTAGAAATCCTTTTACACCAAGCTTATAATTTAAAGGAAAATCTAGATAAGCATGAACTAAATCATCTATGGCCTTCGCTGCTCTGGAATTTGGATACTCTAGTAGATAAGGCGACTGAGCAATCACCGCTTTACGAACGATAGGATCATCCGGAATCCATCCGAGTACATCAATCGACTTATTCAAAAATTTTGCAGAGGCTTTTTGGAAATTGCGCGCTGTACGCTCTGCTTCCTCAGTATTAGTAGATCGATTCACAATTAACTTAACAGGTAACTGAGCATTTCTTGTATGTAATGCTTTTAGAACGCCATAGGCATCTGTAATAGACGGTGGCTCTGGATTAATCACAAGAAAAACGTCATCCGCTGCCTGCAAAAACCGGATCCCTTCATAGGAAAGGCCCGCTCCCGTATCGAGAATAATGTAATCGACTTTGCCTTGAAGAGAGCCAAATTCCTGGAAAAAGTGATTCTGCTGATTGCCTGTTAAAGTTAGGATCTTTCCAATTCCGTTTCCACCAGCAATGTATTGAAGACCATTTACTCCTGTTTCAATGACAGCATTTAAAGAGAGTTTTTTTTCCAGCATGGAAATAAGCGTTTCTTTAGGCGTTACACCCATGAGCACATCAATATTCGCCATGCCAACATCTAAATCAAAAATCATCACTTTCTTATTAAGCGCTGCAAGACTGAGGGCAAAATTCAGTGATACATTCGACTTCCCCACGCCGCCTTTTCCACTTGTCACAGCAATAACCTTCGTCTTTTTCCCACTAGCATTCGGATGAATTCGCTTCATCACTTCTTCCCGCAATTGGTTTGCCTGATCAGACATTCACTCGCTCCCTCATGACCAGATCAAGAAGGAAATCCGGTGTTGTTGTCACCATATCATCAGGTACATTTTGTCCTGTCGTTAGAACCGAGATCGGAAGTTTGTATTCTTCCATCAAGTTAAAAATGGGGCCGCGAACTTTTGTTTCATCCATCTTTGTCATCATCACCTCAGAAATACCAAGAGAGTGAAAATTATCGGTGATCGATTTCATATCAGAATAGCGATGTGTGAGGCTTAACATAAGCGTGATCGATAATTCTTGACCGGATAGCAGTTCTTCAAGCTGTGAAACGTAGCTGTACTGCTGATAGTTGCGTCCCGCTGTATCCATTAGAATGACATCACATGATGAAAGGTTCGCTAGAGCTTGACCCAAATCCGCAGGAGACTGAACGACTTCTAGTGGAATACCGAGAATATCAGCATACGTCCGAAGCTGTTCAACTGCTGCAATCCGATAAGTATCTGATGTAATCAGTCCCACAGATTGACGCTCTTTTAATAATAAATGACCTGCTAGTTTTGCGATCGTTGTGGTTTTTCCTACGCCTGTTGGGCCAACGAAGCATCTTAGCTTCTTCTTTTTTATTCCTATATCAGGATAATTCTTGATTCGCTTTGCGAATTCCTGTCTCATCCACTCAAAAGCATCTTCTTTCGTGTAAGTAGGGTATGATTTTGATTTAATCATTAGTTCCGCCATCACTCCTGAACGAATCGCATGAGAGAATTCCTGTGCTTCTAAATACGTTTGAACTGGCTTTAACTGTTTTGGTAGCCGTTCATTTTCCATCAGCTGCATCATGATTTCTTTCATAGACTTCAGCTCATCAAGTACATTGGCTTCAAGCGCCTCCCGTCGTGGCGGCGTTTGTTTCTCTTGAATCACCTCTGGACTTTTTTCAACCCGTTCAGGCGTTTCTTCACGACGCTTTTTTTCAGATTGCAATAGCGTGGCAAATTCTCGAGTTTCTTCCTTCTCTACCTTTTTTTCATCAAGGGCAGCGAGCACTTCTAGACGCTGTTTTTGGAAAAAACCAAAGATCCCGCCCACTTTCACCTTTTTTGTATTTAAAATAACGGCTTCCTGACCAAGCTCCTGCCTTATCAGCGGCATTGCTTCGCGAAGATGGCTGACTACATAGCGTTTAATCTTCATGGTAGATTAATCACTCCTACACTTTGGACTTCTACATCGGGTTCTAATTCACTATAGGAAAGGATCATCAGCTCCGGCATATAACGTTCGAGAAACTGACGTAAATACATGCGTATCGCTGGTGACGTTAGTAGAATTGGCTGAATACCTGACTGCTGCAGGCGGCTTACTTGTTGAAGTACTTCCTGGTAAATGGCCTGTGACGTTTCAGGATCAAGCGCAAGGTAGCTTCCCTGATCAGATTGCTGAACAGATTCTGCGAATCGCTTCTCCAATCTGGCCCCAGCTGTTAACACTTTAACCGCTTCGCCAGGCACGGCGACCTGAGATGTGATTTGGCGTGATAGCGACTGCCGCACGTATTCAGCTAGCACATCCGTATCTTTCGTTCGAACTCCGTTATCAGCTAACGATTCTAGAATCATATCGAGCGAACGAATGGATACTTTCTCCTTCAGTAGTCTCATCAACACCTTTTGAACATCCCCGATTGTAAGGATATTAGGGATTAGCTCCTCAAGCACTGCAGGAGACGATTCTCTCACATTATCAAGAAGATGCTTCACTTCTTGGCGACTTAACAGCTCATGCGCATGACGCTTAATAACTTCCGTTAAGTGCGTTGATACTACAGAAGGTGGATCCACGATCGTATATCCTGATAGCTCAGCGCGATCCTTCATTTCTTCTGTTACCCATAAAGCAGGAAGTCCGAAGGCTGGTTCAACTGTTTCGATCCCTGAGACTGTTTCATCTTCAAGTCCGCTACTCATCGCAAGATATTGGTTTAATAGCACCTCTCCACCTGCAACACGGTTTCCTTTGATTTTAATAACGTATTCGTTTGGTTCAAGCTGAATATTATCGCGAATGCGAATAACTGGAACAACAATTCCAAACTCAAGTGCGATTTGTCTTCGAATCATAATCACGCGATCAAGAAGATCACCGCCTTGCTTTTGATCAGCAAGAGGGATTAACCCGTAGCCAAATTCAAACTCAATCGGATCGACCTGAAGAAGACTTGTGACGCTTTCAGGCTTCTTCATTTCTTCTACTTCTTCTTGACCAGCGGCTAGCTCAACTTCCTTCGTCTGATCAAGATTCTTCTGCATCGTCCAACCGCCATAGACGAGTAATCCTGCTATTGGAAAGGTGAGAAGCGGGTTTATGGGTGTTGCAAGTCCAAGGAGCGTAATAACCGCTCCAACAACGTAAAGCAGCTTTGGATATGCAAAAATTTGTGCAGTAATATCTGAACCTAGATTGCCGTCTGATGCCGCTCTCGTTACGACGATACCTGTAGCAGTCGAAATAAGAAGAGCTGGGATTTGACTGACAAGACCATCACCAATCGACAGCAGCGTAAAAGTAGTTGCCGCATCACCAACTGGCATGCCGTGCACAACCATGCCGATAATCAATCCGCCAATAATGTTAATCAACGTAATGACGATTCCAGCAATCGCATCCCCTTTTACGAACTTACTGGCCCCATCCATTGCCCCATAAAAATCAGCTTCGCGCTCAATTTTCTGACGTCTTTCTTTTGCATCGCGATCTGATATCATTCCTGCATTTAAATCAGCATCAATGCTCATCTGTTTCCCCGGCATGGCATCAAGTGTAAATCGAGCACCAACCTCTGCTACTCGTTCGGATCCTTTTGTAATAACGATAAATTGAATAATAACAAGAATAAGAAAAACAAGGAGTCCGATGACAACACTTCCGCCAACAACGAAAGAACCAAACGTTTCAATAACCTGTCCACCAGTTTTATTTGTCAGAATGGATCTTGTAGTCGAGACGTTCAAACCAAGTCGAAAGAGCGTAGTTAGCAATAATAGCGATGGAAAAATCGAGAATTGGAGCGCTTCTCTCGTATTCATCGCGACAAGGATAATTGTTAAAGCAAGACTAATATTCAGCATAATAAGAAAATCAAGTAGGAGCGGAGGGAACGGAATAACCATCATGATCACAATCATAATGACAGAAACGAGCACGGCATAATCTTTTATTTTCATTGTTAGTTCCCTCCTCCCGGGTAGCCTTTTATGCTATAAACGTACGCGAGCACTTCTGCAACAGCTTTGAAAAGATCCTCAGGGACGCCGTCACCTATCTCTACCTGGTGATAGAGCGCTCGAGCTAGCTGGACGTTCTCTGATGTTATGATGTCATGCTCTTTTGCTTTTTCTTTAATTTTTAGCGCAACGAAGTCCATTCCTTTTGCCACAACTGTCGGTTTATCCATTTCTTTTGGATCGTACTTAAGCGCAACAGCAAAGTGTGTTGGATTTGTAATGACGACGTCAGCATGGGGAATTTCCGAGATCATCCGGTTCATTCCAAGTGCGCGCTGCTTTTCTTTAATTTTTGATTTAATGAGCGGATCGCCCTCGCTCTTTTTATATTCATCTTTAATGTCCTGCTTCGACATTCGGATGTTTTTTTCGAAGTCATATTTCTGATAAACATAGTCTAATAGGGCAAGGAATAATAATAGAATTCCAACAGCTAAGCCCGTTTGAACGATCAATGAACCAACAAGTGCCATTGCTTCACCGATCGACTTTTGCGAAATGAGCATCACTTCGTCTCGTTTATTCCAAAGAACAATAAAGGTGCAAGCTGAGATAAACGTAATTTTAATTAACGACTTTAATAGTTCGACGAGCGTTCGAGCTGAGAATATTCGTTTCGCGCCTTTTAATGGGTTAATTCTTTCAAGCTTTGCCTGAAGGGGATCTGTGGAAACGAGAAATCCCACTTGCATATAGTTTCCTAGAACTCCCATGACGAGCGAAATTCCCATAAGCGGGGCTGCGATCAGTGCCGCCTGCCACACATTTTCTTTAAGCATGCGATCAACATTCTGTTCTGTGAGCGTCCAATCTGTAATCTGAACAAGATTGCCTCGAATCATGGATTCGAGGCTTTCAATCATCCACCCACCAATGAAAGACATAAACAAAAACACACCAATCATCATAAAGGCGGATGGAATCTCAGCACTTCTCGCCACTTGACCCTTTTTACGAGATTCTTGCTTCTTTTGTGGTGTTGCTTTCTCAGTCTTTTCTTGTGAAAAGAATTGGAGATCCATTTGTAAGCGATAAGTTCGCATCGTACTACCCACCCAGTATTTGAATAAGCTGCCCCATCGTAGCGAGCATTTCTTGAAAAACCCCTCGCAGTAAAAAGAAAAATGTAGGAATCGTCACTAGAATAAGCACGAAACCGACAAAGATTTTTAACGGCAAACCGACAACGAAAATATTCACCTGAGGTACTGCTCTCGCAAGAAGGCCGAGCGCCACATCCACAAGAAAAAGGGAAGCAACGATCGGTAGCGCGAGCTGAAATGCTGAGAAGAACATCCCTGCAAATACTTCAGCGATAAACTTTGCAAGGGACTGACTATCCGCCTGACTCAGCAGCTCATCAGCTGGTAGAAGTTCATAGCTTCTAACAAGCCCGTCTAGCATCATGTGGTGACCATCAACGGAGACTAGAAAGAGAAGAGCAAGCATGTATTTGAAATTCCCGATAATCGGTACTTGAGCTCTTGTCTGGGGATCGATTACGTTTGCCATCACAAAGCCCATTTGAAAATCAATAAACGCTCCCGCAACCTGAACTGTATACAGGATAAGGGAGGCAATAAATCCAAGTGATAGCCCGACAAAAAGTTCTTTTAAAATAATGATCACGAACGCGAGATCAAGCGTTAGCTCTGCATCAGAACCTAATCCGGCCGTGACGATTAACGCAAAAAAGAAACCAAGTCCAATTTTGAAGCGGTTTGGAACGCTTCGTGTTGAGAAGATCGGCGCTGTTATAAAAAAAGATGTCGCCCTCATAAACACAAGCAAAAATAAGGGAAGGGCGTTAATGACACTTTCCATATCTAGCCGATAAACCTATAAAGATTTTGATATAAGTTCGTTGTGTAATCGAGTAGCGTTGTGAGCATCCACGGTCCAAACAGAACGATCGTTAACAGAACGGCAACGATTTTGGGAATGAACGCAAGCGTCTGTTCCTGAATTTGCGTCATCGCCTGAAACACACTCACGATTAACCCAACGCCAAGTGCGATTAAGAGAAGCGGAGCTGAAATAATAATCACGGTATAAACAGCATCTTCTGCAAGTGAAATGACCATATCCGGCGTCATCGTCGTCCTCCTTAGAAGCTTAATAGAAGTGATTCGACGACCAAATACCAGCCATCGACAAGCACAAATAGTAGAATTTTAAATGGTAGTGAAATCATGACAGGCGGCAGCATCATCATTCCCATCGCCATAAGCGTTGAGGCCACAACCATGTCAATAATAAGAAATGGAATGAAGATAATAAATCCAATCTGAAACGCCGTTTTCAGTTCTGAAATCGCAAAAGCTGGAACGAGTGCGGTTAACCGAATATCTTCGATCGACTCGGGCTTTTCAAGCTCAGCGTATTTATAAAAAAGGGCAAGGTCTTTCTCTCGTGTTTGTCCTGCCATAAACTCTTTAATCGGAAGCTCTGCGGCATCGAGCGCTTCCTCCTGTCCAATCTCTTCGTTTATATAAGGCTGTAACGCCTCGCTATTAATCTCTGAAAGAACAGGGGACATCACGAAAAAAGTTAGAAAGAGTGCTAGTCCGACCAACACTTGATTCGGCGGCATAGATTGTGTTGCGAGCGCCGAGCGTACGAAGGAGAGGACAACAACAATTCGTGTAAAACACGTCATCAATACAAGAATGGCAGGAGCTAGCGATAGCACAGTTAGAAGCAGGACAAGCTGAATCGTAACGGAAACATCTTCTGTTGCGTTTGAACCGAAATCTAGTCCTGGGATCGTTAAGTTTATGAGTAAATCCATCACTTATCGTCCCTTCCGCTTCCGTCATCCCAATAATCCTTACGTTTGTTTCTTTGCTTCTTCAAACTTGCCTGAATCATCTCTTGAATTCCTGCTTGCTTTTGATTCATAAACGAAAAGCCCGACCGCTGTTCTTCAGCTTGATCTAAAATACGCTTCACTTCTTCACCCTGAATTTCCTTAAGAAGGTTCACGTTATCTCCGACCCCAAGCATGTAGAGGGAATCCCCGACCTTGACCATTTGAACGGATTTATTGTTACCAAGCGGTGTTCCGCCAATTTGAGTGAAAACGGAATGGTGCTGAAGCTTTTGTTGGCGTTTGGACAGAAAGCGAATCAGCAAATAAATGAGGCCAACCACGACGATCGTATAGAAAACGAGCTTGATTAGTAGAAAGAAAATATTTGTGTTTGCTCCTTCTACTTCAGCAGGCTGCTCTTCTATATCAGCAGGGTCATCCCCGTTTTCCGTGAGCCAGTCTTTCACACTTCCATTATCTGCCGCTGCGATGGCGTTAAGCGGCATTACTAAGACAAGGCTGAGGAGTGTCATGATGCCAATCACAAGGTGTCTCACTTTTAAGCACTCCTTCTAACGCAGCTTTGATAAACGCTCTGCTGCACTTAATATATCCGTTACTCTCACACCAAAGTTTTCATCGATGACGACAACTTCGCCTTTGGCAATGAGTTTACTATTGATCAAAATATCAACTGGCTCTCCCGCAAGCTTATCAAGCTCAAGAATCGATCCGTGTGAGAGCTCAAGAATGTCTTTTACAATACGCTTTGTTCGCCCTAACTCCACCGTTACTTGAAGGGGAATATCTAGGAGCATGTTCAAATTTCTTTGTTCCCCGTACGGATGATCTTGCTGGCTAAAATTTGTGAACTGCACGTTTTGGATATTCGGTTCAGGTTCTTTCACGCGCGTCGCAAATGAATCCATCGATTCTCTTTCTTCTTCCTCATGATTCTTTTGTTGATGTGACGATGGGTGCTGTTGCTGCAATTCAGCTTCATGCTCCTTTACCTGCTGTGTCTCTTGTTCCTGCACGGCTTCCCGAAGATCTTCTTCACTTATTAGTAATTCACTCACTTGCTTTGCTACAGATGCAGGAAGGACATGGTGTACAACCGTTTGAACAATCGATCCTATGGAAAGTTCAAACGAAACGTTCATATACACTGATTCAGCGGCTTTTTCCAATAACATAGAATTAGTAGGTTCTGAAACAACTTGAAGATTCGTAAATGTTCCTGTAAATGAAGAACCTGATGCCATGCTCAGTCCTTTATGTATGCTCTCCATCATTCCTGTCATAACAGCAGTTAAACTCTTATCAACACTCTCGTCACCTTCCTCACCCTTTGCCACAAGCCAGATGTCAGCCATATCTTGGGCATCAGGTGGATTGAGCATAATGATCGATTCGCCGGAAGATGCCCCTTCATAGCGAATCGCGGCCTCAACATAAGGAAGGGCTAATTCTTGTTTAAAGCGATCGTCAGGAAGGATGTTCATCTGAACATTTGATACAAAAACGTCCTGCATGAAAACGGAAGATAATGTTGTTGTAAGGCTTCCGATCGCAACGCTAAAAAGTTCATTTAATGCTTCTTCTTCAATTGAATGAAAATACACGTTAGGTTCCTCCCTTCCTGCTGCTGTCTCTTGAAATAATGCGTTGATTTCATCTTTTGAAAGGCGATTATCCGTCATGGCCTACTTCCTCCTCTTCCTTCACTTCTGTAATTTGTACGGCCATCCGACCTTTCGAAGTCCCTGGCTGTCCATGGAACTTCACCCGGTTATCGACCCTCACAATCAATGGATCTGAGACGGTTTGATCCAACCGAATCACATCTCCATCTTCTAGATTTAAAAATTCTTCAATCGTGATTTCAGAGTGGCCTAGCTCAGCGATAATGCCTAAATTAGTTTTCTTCAGTCTCTTCTCAAGTTCCTTACTTTCCTGAGGCTCCCGATCCTTTTTCTGATTCGAAAGCCAGTGATGAGCTGAAAGCCTTGGCATAATCGGCTCAAGTACAACATGTGGAAGACAAAGACGAATATTACCTGTTACTTCGCCTACTTTTACATTCAGTGTCACGGTGACGACTGTTTCATTTGGAGATACGATTTGAAGAAAGTGTGGATTAACTTCAAGCTCTTTAAGCTCAGTTTTTAGCTTCAGTACCGATGTCCAGGCATCTTGAAAGCTTTCTAAGATTTTACCGAAAATCCGCTCAATAACAACCGTTTCAATTTCCGTTAAGTGTGTCAGTTTTTCAGGCTGATTCCCTTGACCTCCAAGCATTCGATCCAGCATTGCATAGGCAAGCTCCGGTGCTACTTCAAGCACCATTTGTCCTTGCAATGGTGAAGCAACAAAGAGACTAAGAATTGAATTCTCTGTAATCGACTGCACAAATTCTTCAAATGGCATCTGATCAACAGAATGAACGGAGGCTTGAATGATCGTCCGAAGCTGAGCCGATGAATACGTCGTCATGAGACGTGCGTAGTTCTCATGGATACGAGTTAAAATTCTGATGTGATCTTGAGAAAAGCGAAGCGCTCTTTTAAAGTCATATGTTTGCACTTTTCTATCCTTCATTGACTTCTTTTGCCCTTTATCGTCGATGGCAGAAAGAAGTGCATCAACTGTTGCTGGCGATAGCATATCAGACAACATGGTCACCCCCGTTCTTCTATTATTTCTCTAATACGTGAATATCACGATAGAATTCCGTAACAAGCTGTTTTACTTCCTCGACTGTCTCCATCACAACGTAGCGTTTTCCATTCGTTAATAGAATCATCGTATCCGGCGTTGACTCAATCGTTTCAATGTAAATGGCATTCAACATCATCGCTTCACGGTTTAATTTAGTTAACGGTATCATATGAACAGAGCAGGCCGAGGAAACTCCTCAGCCCTTACCCCCTATCGTTTTAAATTGACGATTTCTTGAAGGATCTCATCTGAAGTTGTAATCACTCTTGAGTTCGCCTGGAAGCCACGCTGAGCTACAATCATTTCCGTGAACTCTTCGGTTAGGTCAACGTTGGACATTTCGAGTTGACCAGCGACGACGCGTGAGTCTTGAGGAAGCCCTGGTACTGCATCCCCAGATTTTTCTGTTTCACGAAAAAGTGAGTTACCTACTTTATTAAGCCCACCTGGATTTGGCACTGTGCTTATCCCTAGATTCAAAGTTTGTTGTTCATTTCCTTGAGTATCTGTATAAGTGATAACCCCATTACGATCAATACTTTTGATTTCACCGATCTGCTGAATAGGGTTACCTTGATCATCTAACACTGCGTAGCCTTGTGTTGTCACAAGATTTCCTGTCGCATCAACCTGAAAAGACCCAGAACGAGCAAGGTAATCAGTTCCGTCACTTCTTACTGTAAAATACCCATCCCCCTGAATACTCAAATCCGTCTGTACCCCTGTCGTCATAGGTGATCCGGGACTATCTACCATATTAATCGCCGATACGGATGAACCAAGACCTACCTGTTTCGAATTTACGGAGTTTCCTGCCACGCTCTGACTGAGTAGATCTTCAAACAGCACTCTACTTTTCTGGTAACCTACTGTATTTACGTTCGCAATATTATTCCCGATAACATCTAGCTTTGTTTGAAAGCCTCTCATTCCTGAAACGCCTGAGTACATTGAATTTAACAAGTTGTTTCCCCCTCTAATTGTTTCGCTGCTTCAATCGGTCCACAGCGAATCGGCCTCCTGCTCGGTCCGGCCATTATAAAATAAGTGCTGAGTCAATGTTTGTGACGATTTGATTCTCCATACTATCCTGCTTCATAGCAGTAATGACTTTATTGTTTTTGACGCTAACAACAAAGGCGAGATCTTTCATTAACATAAGCGACTCGTTTGATCCTTTTTCTCTCGCTTTTTCTACTCCATCATTTAGCTTTTGGAGCTGATTGTCCGAAAGGGAAATCCCATTTTGCTTAAGTCGAACCTGTGCGTGGTGACTAAATGAAATCTGTGAATCGATCGAATGCTTTAGTTGATCAGCAAAAGAATTTTTTAAATTCTCCTGTTTTGTAGTTAGTTGAATCGGTTGCTTTGGATAATAAACTTGATTGATTTGAACCATACTATTCCCCCGTTTCGATACGCTCTAATAGGGAGATATCTACCTGTTTGCCACTATCAAGTTCTGCGAGTACTTTGCCTTCTTTGTATAAAACAGCTTCTACCTTACCTGCGTTCGCTTCGTTATTCTCCTGCCACTGAACGCTTTTACCAATTAAATGTGCGTAATCCTTCATCGAGCTTTGTAACTGACTATCGAAAAATTTATTCATCGACTTATTCATGTTTGTCATTTGCTCGAGTGAACTAAATTGCGCCATCTGCCCAATAAATTCAGTATCTTGCATCGGCTGCATCGGGTCCTGGTTTGAGAGCTGAGCAACGAGAATTTTCAAGAAATCATCTTTTCCTAACTGACCAGGTGCCTCTGTTTTTGGTGTTTGAACAGCTGATGTTGCTGTGACAGAACCTGTATTCATGTCACCCCTCCTAAATAGCGTAATTAATCCCACTAGATGCGCCTTCTTCTTGCTCATTCGTTACGAGTGGATTCTCTTCTAATTCATATTCACCTTTTCGCCCTTGTCGGTGCTTTCCTTGTTGAAACGCCTGACCCTGCTCCTGGCGACCATCCTGCATGAACGATTGTTGTGAGCCCTGCGGCTGTTGAACGACTTCCACTTTATCAAGTTGGATGCCCTGTTGAATGAGCGTATGACGTAGCTGGTGAAGCTGTGATTCAATCATGTCCTTTGCCCCTGAAGTCGCTGTTATAATGTGCGCTGTCACTTTCCCATCAGAAGTTGTTAGCCGAATATCAAGTTGACCGAGATTTTCTGGAGAAAGCTTAATTCTTATGTTTGTTTCATCTCCATTTTTCGATAGTTGCATGCGCTCGGTAATCATTTCACTTAGCTCCGATGCAACATAACGAGCCGGAACTGGTGTAGTCGATTCCTTGATGGTTGTTTGAGATTCATTACCTTTAGCTAGCGGAAGCGCTTCTGGCTTCTCGTCTATCTGAATTTCATCTCCAGACATTTGATCTGTCACAAGCTTCTCTTGATTATCAGCTACTTCTCCAGATACGCTCTTTTCGACGAGTGCCTTTGTTTCTTCTCCTTCAGGAACACTCTGTTTTGGAGTCTCTACTTGAACTTCAATAACTTCTCCATCTAACTGGACGTTTTGATCGGAGTCCATAACAAGTTTCTGATCTTGTTTCGGTTCAGTCGCCATTCTCTCCATCATTGAAAGAAGCTCTTTCGGCTCTTTCATCTTCAACTCTTGCATAAGCTTCATAACATTAGATGGAAGTTTCGTCTCTACCGCAAACGTTTCAGAAAGAACTTGTTCTTCATTTTGTAAGACTTGCTCGATTTCTACAAACTCACTTTTTGTAAAACCGGGTAGACTTACTTCCTCCTGTATACGATTAGCATTCACTTGTAGTGGTTCACCACTCATGTCAGTTCCTTGTTGGGCAAGCGATTTCGATAAAGAGTTTTGATCATGTTGAACTGGCGGAACATTGACAGCACCCATCATGAGAAGGTGCGCGGGGGCTTCACCACTACTATTTGTTGGCTTATTGTCTCCCTCTTCTAACTCGCTTTCGTTATGTGTCTCTGAATGCTCACTTTCACTCACATTAAGCTTTTTTCCTAAAGCACTTAATAACGTTGAAAATCCAGTTGGACTATTTTCAGTTCGAACCTTAGGCTGAACGATTATGTTTTTTCCAAGTGACTGGATAGCGTTCACTATTTCACCTCCTTTTAATTGGCTAAATCAGCTATGTAACTAGAAGAAATCGATTCTTCCATTTCTCCAAGTAACCCTGTACGCTTCTCTTCATCAAATTCTTTCAGAATGGAAAGCCCTACTTCTTTCTCCTCTTTAGACTGAGCCATCTCCGATAGGATTTGGGCCGCTTCTTCGTCAGTCATTTCTGACAAATTATGAGCTACGTCTGAAACAGAAAGCGAACTATCTTCGCGATCAATCGCATTCATCAGGAGCGTTACTCTCTCTTGCATTGCAGCAATCTCAGGATCGTCTGCTTTTTCAATATCTCTTAACGCGATCGTTAAATCTGCTGCTACAGCTGCATTCATTTTGCCTAGTACAGCGGCTTGCTCTGTGCTTCCCATTGCATCAAGCAGGAGAGCTGCCTCGTTTAACGTAAGGTTTTCCATAATCGTCGCGGACTTCGATGCTGACATTCCTTCATACGTTTTTGCTAACTCCTGAAGCTTCTTCTGACGCTCTTCCTTGTCAGCTAATTCGCTCTTCATTTCTTCAGCTAACGATTCCAGCTCAGACTGTTTTTTCTTCAGCTCGATTTCTTGCTCATCTAACTGCTTTTTCAAGTCTGAGATTTCGCCATCCTTTTGATTGATTTCTTGTTCTAGCACTTCATCTTGATTTTGATCAGTAGCCTCAGCGGTAAAATTATCTTCCACATATGCGATCGGCTTCTTACTAAGTGAAGTGGCCATTGCGAACAGATCGTATCCAAGAAACGGAAGAACAACAAGCATAACCGTAGCGATAAACGCGAGCGGCAAGAGAAAACCGTGGATGATGCGTTCTTTCCATGAACTCTTCTGTCGCTTTCGCATTCCCCTCACCCCTTAGCCGTTTCTTGCAAGCATATACGCACGTACGGTATTTAAATCATCTAGCTCATTTTGTTCAATCATTTTCATATCGTGATAAAACTCTTCTTTTCTCGTCTCTTTGATTGACTGCCACGTTTTCTCTTCTCTTACTTTAGAAGCAAGTGTGTCCTGCTGCTCACTCACTTGATGTTCAACTTGAATCAGCTGATTTCTTTTCTGGTGGAGCTGCCCCTCAAGATAGGTAATATGCTCTTCTTCCTTAAGAAGATCTATAATGGAAACCCCTTCTTGTTGACGCTCTTCCAGTCTCTGACGCATGGAAAGAACCGCTTGCTCAAGATCACGCATGGAATGCTCGATATCCACTTGTGCTTTGAGTGATTCCGCCATGTCTAGCTGTGCCTGTGATTTTTCATTTTCTTTTACATCCAAAATCCGTTGAAATGGGAATTGAAAAGCTGCGATGGTTAGTCATCCTTTCCAAATCGGGATAAAAGCCAGTCCTGACTTTCTTCAAATGAAGCCTGATCATCAATGCCCTGCTTAATATATTTCTCAATCTCCGGATGAATCGAGATCGCTTTATCAATATTGCTGTTCGTTCCAGCTTTATAAGCGCCAATATTAATAAGGTCTTCAGAAGAAACATACACAGCAAGAAGTCGCTTAAATTCTTCTGCAGACTTCATATGCTTTGGAGTCACAATTTCTTTCATCACACGGCTAACACTCTCTGAAACGTTAATCGCTGGATATTGGCCTTTTTGAGCGAGCTTCCGATCCAAAACAATATGCCCATCTAGAATCCCTCGCACCGCATCTGCAATCGGTTCGTTCATATCGTCACCATCAACTAGAACGGTATAAAAAGCTGTAATCGATCCCTGTTCAGCTGTGCCAGATCGTTCCAACAATTTGGGTAAAAGAGCAAATACGCTTGGCGTATATCCCTTACTAGTTGGTGGCTCTCCAATTGCCAGCCCAACTTCCCTCTGTGCCATGGCAAAGCGTGTCACAGAATCCATCATTAGCATGACGTTCTTTCCTTGATCACGAAAGAACTCCGCGATCGCCGTTGCCGTAAGCGCCCCTTTGATCCGCTGTAGTGGAGGCTGATCAGATGTTGCCACAACGACAACCGATTTTTTAAGACCCTCTTCACCAAGATCACGCTCAATAAAATCTCTTACTTCCCGTCCTCGTTCACCGATCAAGGCGATCACATTCACATCGGCTTCTGAATTTCGAGCCGCCATTCCCATTAACGTACTTTTTCCAACGCCACTTCCGGCAAAAATACCGATCCGCTGTCCTTGACCGACTGTTAACAGCCCATCAATAGCGCGAACACCAAGCTGAAAGGGGGTCGTAATGCGGGGACGCGTCATTGGATTTGGTGGCTTTCGATTTGTGGATACGGCCTTCAATCCACCAGGGAGATCCGAGTGATCAAGAGGTCTGCCGCGCCCATCGAGAATCGTTCCAAGCAGTGAATAGCCCACTTTCACTTCAAGTGGCTGTCCTGTCGCCACTACAAGGCAACCTGGACCAATTTCTGATAGGTCATGCATCGGCATGAGCAGAACACGATTTTCGCGAAAGCCAACTACTTCTGCTTCAATTGGTTCCTTTGATGGTCCTGGATAAAGGTAGCAAAGCTCACCAATTTTAACCTCTGGACCAAGTGATTCGATCGTTAGCCCAATAACCTGTGTCACCTTGCCATACTTCTGGACCGTTTCCATCGAATGAAGCTGCGAAAGATATGGCTCAACATTAATGCTCATCGACAGTTCGCTCCTCAAACATAGCAAGCAGCTGTTTCTTCATCTCAGAAAGCTGACTGTTAATCGAAATATCGTACGACCCGCTCGGCGTATGAACAAGTCCTGAACCGACTTCCGAGTCACTCATCGGCACAAGCTTTAAGCTCGCATTCACATCAAGTTGTTTTTCAAGCTCGTCAACCATTGGTATCACATGCTGATAATCTTCTGTTGAAACTTGAACAATGACTTCTCCACGATCCTTTACTTTCTTTAGCGTATCTTTCACCATACCAAGCAGCGTCTCTGGATTTTGTTCCATTTCTTTTAAAATGATTTTCTTCGCAATGGCTGTGCTTAGCGATAGAAGAAACGGTTCAGCATCCTGAATTAATTCTTCCTTCTTGTCATAAGCGCCCTTTACCATGTGTTCCATTTCCTTCTTCTTTTCATCGAGCTCGAAATGAATTTGCTGCATGCCTGCTTCATAACCCGCTGTATATCCGCTTTCTTCTGCTTCTCGATACGTTTTCTTCGTGATTTCCTGCCACTCAAGCTCTTTTTGTTCCTGCTTCTTCTCAAGATTTTGATGAACGTTCGCTTCTTCATCTCCAAGTCTTGTTCGAATTGTATGATAAAGATCTTCTAGCCGGATCATCATCTCAAGAAGCTGCGATTTCTTTTCTTCAATTGTCGTAGTACGAGAAGGCAATATGCGATTTCGCTTTGGCTCTGCGACCGTTCGCTGCTCAATTACTTTCGGAACGGCTCGCTTCTCTCCAGAGGTTTTTCTGATGATATTAGACAATCAGATCATCTCCTCCACCGCGTGCAATCATGACATCACCTGTTTCTTCAAGGTAACGGATGACAGAAACGATGCGTGTTTGCGCTTCTTCCACTTCACGAAGCCTAAGTGGCCCCATCAATTCGATCTCTTCTTTCACCGTATCTACCCGGCGGTTAGACATGTTTCGGAAAATTGTATCCTTCACATCGTCACTCGCTACCTTAAGCGCTATAGAAAGATCTTCATCTTTCACTTCACTAATGACGAGGCGAATGGATCGGTCATCAAGCGTAACAATGTCTTCAAAGACAAACATCCGCTTCTTAATTTCTTCTGCTAGGCTTGGATCATCTTTCTCAAGCGAGCTAAGAATTGTTCTTTCCGTACTTCGATCAACACTGCTTAGAACTTGAACTATTGATTCCACACCACCAGTAAACGCATAGTCCTGCGAACCGCTAGCGTTAAGCTTACCTTCAATGATCTTTTCAAGCTGACTAATCACTTCTGGTGAGGTACTATCCATCAGCGCAATTCTTCTTGCTACATCTGCCTGACTTTCTTGAGGTAGCGAGGATAAAATTTTGGAAGATTGTTTCGCATCAAGATAAGATAAGACAAGAGCGATCGTTTGGGGATGCTCCTGCTGTAAAATGTTTAGAATTTGATCAGGATCTGCTTTTTTTGCGAATGCAAATGGCTTTACCTTTAAATTGATGCTTAAGCGAGACAAAATTTCTTCTGCCCTTTTCGGTCCTAGCGCTTGCTCAAGGATATGTCTTGCGTATTCAATTCCTCCGACGGCAATGTAATCCTTTGCTTTTACCATCTGGATAAACTCATCCACGACGGCTTCTCGCTCATCGGGCTCAACTTTGCGAAGCTCTGAAATGCCAAGCGCAAGTTGATCAATTTCCTTCTCAGATAAGTGTTTAAATGTTTGAATCGAAAGGTCAGCACCTAAAGAAGTGAGAAGGATCGCTGCTTTCTGAGTTCCTGTTAATTCTTCTAAACTACTCACCATCCAATCCCCCTACTCTTCGTTCATCCATAGTCTTAGTAGTTTCACAAACTCTTCCGGATCATTTTTTGCGAGAGTTTCAATTTCATCTTTTCCAATTAGTGCATCAGGTGTCATATCCACTTCACGTTCTTCTTTTTCCCTCGGCAAGTAGTGATCCTCTGGTACACTGTACGCCTGTTCAAATTCCATGAAGTCGTCCTCATCCTTATTTCCTTTTCGGCGGAAGAGAAGAATGATTCCACCAATTAGAAGAATACCAACGCCACCAGCTACCGCATAAATCACCCAGCTTGGAACACTGTCTAGAACAGAAGAAAAGATGTCTGGCTTTGGCTCTTCATAGTCCGCACGCCCTCTAAATTCATTCGCAAATACAGAGATACGTTCTTCAAGAGCAGCATCCTCAAGCGGAACATCACTTTCACTCAAAGACGTACGGACAACATTTTTGAGCACAGTGCGAATATCTTCTATATGAGCTGCTGTTAAACTAGTCATATCGTCAGCGACAGGTGGCTCTACACCAACGTTAATTGTAATATCATCAATCATATAAGGGCTTTCTTCGATTTCTTTATGAATACGATTCACTTCACGATTGATGCGATCTTCTACTTTTTCATAAGAGCCGTCGCCCTTGGCATCTGGGTCATCTGCATTATAGTTTGGAATCTCGCCTTCATCTGTACCCGTTCCATCCTGGGCAGCAGCTTGATCACCGGAATAGGATTCCATGATTTTCTCAACGCTAATATCAATGCCTTCACCTGTTTCTTCATCAACAGGTTCGACAAGGTCTTCCGTGCGCTTTTCTTTTGTGAAATCCACGCTAGCCATTACAGAAACAACCACTTTATCTTGTCCGAGAATCAAGCCAAGCATTTGCTGTAATTCTTGCTGCATGTCTTTTTCGATGCCGTTACGAATGTCCTCTTGCTGCTGGTAAGCGGATAAAGTTGTATCAACGCCGCCACTTTCGCCGTAATCAAAAGCAGTTCCGTTCTGGTCCATGATGACAATGTTTTCAACAGGGAGATTCGGAACACTTTTACTTATAAGATGATAAAGGCCTGTGATTTGGCCCTGGTCAAGCTGAGCACCAGGATCCCTCGTAAGGACGATCGAGGCAGAAGCTGTCTCACCTGTTTCATCAAGCCAAACACTTTCAGCCGGTAGGGTAATCATCACTTTTGATTCCTGAATACCGCCAATTTGTTCAATTAAATAACTCAGTTCATTTTGCATCGCATCTCGCTCTACAACATCGAATTGGCGATCTGTCATCCCCATGCCCATGTTTTCACTAAAGATGCTGTAGTTAACGTTACCACTTTTTGGAATACCCTCAGCCGCTAGACTTACTTTTAAATCAGACGCCTGATCCTTTGGCACGCTGATCGTTGTTCCATCCGCTGAAACTTCTACCGGAATTCCCTTCTGCTCAATGGCCCCTTTGATCTCACCAGCTTCTGTCGGCGTTAAATTAGAATAAATCGGCGTTAAATTAGGTTTAGACATCCAAAAAACAAGGAATAGAAGCAGAAGAAGAGTGACCAGAAAAGTCCCTCCGATGAGCCATTTGGTTTTCGTTGAATAGCTACCCCATGTTTCTTTCCAGCGACTTGTAAAATTTAGTAGTTGTTGGTTCATCTCTTATCCATCCCTGACATACTACATTTGCATACGCATGATTTCTTGGTATGACTCAATAACCTTATTTCTCACTTCTACCGTTAAATTTAGAGATAGTGAGGCTTTTTGTGCTGCAAGCATAACCTCGTGAACATCCTGAACTTCTCCAGTCACAAGCTTATTCGTCATCTGTTCAGATGCCACTTGATTGTTGTTCACCTGTTTGATCGCATCCTGAAGCATCTGACCAAAATCAGCCGTTGCTTCACCCGAAGTAACCTGAGACTTCGCTTGTGTTGGAAGCTGCTGAAGTGCACTAATTGTGTTCATAAGATCCTCCTATGCCCGACCGTTATTTACCAAGTTCGAGCGCTTTCATATACATACTTTTGGTTGCGTTTAACGCTGTTACGTTCGCTTCATAGGAACGAGATGCTGACATCATATCAACCATTTCTTTCACCATATCCACGTTTGGCATTTCCACATAACCTTCTTCATTCGCATCGGGATGAGCGGGATTATAAACTAGTTTATTAGGAGCATTATCTTCTTTAATGTTCGACACTTTCACTCCTGTTGGCGCTTCGCCATTTCCCATTGCGGCTTGAAGCTTACTCTCGAACGAATTTTCCTTAAGCTCTACCACTTTTCGCTTGTATGGCTGCCATTCCCCATCGACGAGCTCAGAGCGAGTCGTTTCAGCGTTTGCGATATTGGATGAAACAACATCCATTCTAAGACGGTTTGCAGTTAAAGCTGAAGCACTCGTATTGAACCCATTAAATAAATTCATATGATTTAGCTCCCTCTAATTGCTTTCTGTAAATCACGGAACTGGCTGTTGGTCTTTTCAATCATCGCATTGTACCAGAGTTGATTTTTGGCAAGTTCGGCCATTTCAACATCCGTGTCGACGTTATTGCCATTTGATTGATTAAGTGTATTTTGATCCGTTTTGACAACGGTCTTTGATGCATTATTTTCGTTACTAAAAGGGACGTGTTTGGGGTTGGATTTGTAGCTCTGCAGATTCTTTGTTGCATCCTGCAGGGTGTCTTGAAATGAAACGGTTTGACGTTTGTAATTAGGGGTGTCAACATTTGATATATTTGATGTGATAGTACGCTGCTGCACCATCGACGCATTCAATGCTTGTTCAAGCGGTCTAATCGATTGAAAAACGTTCACGAAGCTTTTCACACTCCTTGTATAAAACTGTTTTTAAAGTTAAAAAATGGATACAAAACCATAGTTATACTCATTCGACAATTTTTTCGTTAGTGATAGCATAGCATTGTCAAAAATAATAGTAAATGAGTGTTTTAACCTAAAAAACGACTTTTTTCACTTAATTTTCCCATATTTAAACGGTATAATAGAGTTACAAAATTCAATGTACGCGTTCGATAGTACTACGATGGGAGCGAAATAATGTTTAAAGGCATGTATACGGCAACATCCGGTATGATGGCAAGCGAGCGAAAGCAACAATTCTTAACGAATAATTTATCAAATGCCGAAACACCGGGCTTCAAACAGGATGAAGCAACCTTCCGTTCCTTCCCTGAATATCTACTAAAAGAAAGAAATACGAACACACCTACCCCTAACTCTTCCATTGGCACTCTTCAACAAGGCGTCTATACACAAGAAGGCATTCCTAATTTCTCAAACGGTTCCCTTAAAGAAACGAGCAAACAAACAGACATGGCTCTCAACGATGAGAACCTTCCAATTGATGCAGAAACCGGTAAAAAAGGCCTGCTTTTATTCGGTGTTCGCCTTGAAGATAATGACATTCGCTATACACGAAATGGAAATTTCTCAGTAAATGAAGATGGATTTCTAACAACGAGCGAAGGATACCAAGTTCTTGGGGAAGATCTTCAGCCAATTCAACTCAATGATGATTCTTTTACAATGACCGACGATGGAACAATTCGTGAAAGAAACGGAAATGAGCAACAAATATGGATTGGCTATACGGGCGATCCATCCAAGCTAGCACAGCAAGGAAATGGTGTCTTCGAATGGGAAGGTAATGAAAATGATGCACCGAGAAATATCCAGACGACAGACATCAACCAGTACGCCGTGAAGCAAGGATTTCTCGAAGGATCGAACGTTGATATGACGACCACGATGACCGATATGCTGAATACTTATCGTTTATATGAAGCAAACCAAAAAGTACTACAAACTTATGATCAAAGCATCGACAAGTCAGTCAATGATGTTGGTCGCGTTTACTAGGAGGGTTACGATTGAATATCCAGATGGCCACAGCCTCTTCTTCACTTAGTCAGACACAAAAGAAAATAGATACAATCGCAAATAATATTGCGAACGTGAATACAGCAGGGTACAAAAGCCGTGAAGCGACGTTTCAAAATCTATTAACTCAAACGTATGCGAACCAAACAGGTGAGGCGACGGAGCCTGGAAGAGAAACACCAGAAAATCTTCGCGTTGGTTTCGGCTCAAAAATCGGCTTAACAACCCTTCGTAATGAACAAGGATCCGCACAAGAAACTGGCAGAGATCTTGACGTCATGCTTGAAGGAGAGAACGTCTATTTCCGAACTCAAAATGGTGATAGTATTCACTACACAAGGGACGGATCATTCGAACTACAAAATCAGAATGGGACTTTGTCACTCGTGAATAGTAGCGGTAACCCGATTCTAGACACGAGCGGAAATGCGATTACATTTAACAGCGATCCGGCTAAACTTGCCATCTCTGATACTGGAGAAATTGTGGCGACGGATGCAACTGGAAATGAACAAACCTATCAACTTAGCATCGCCAAGATTAATCGGCCCGAGGCTCTCACCAATGTGGGAGGAAATGAATTCTCTCTTCAAGATAATGAGCAGCTTGAGCTTGTCGCTCCTGGGGAAGAATTTAAAACGAGACAGGGATTTCTCGAAATGTCGAACGTTGATCTAGCGAACGAAACGACCGAGATGATCTCAACCCAGCGGTTACTTCAATTCCAGAGCCAGGCGATAAAGATGGCCGATGAAATGATGGGACTGGCGAATACGATTAAGAGATAAATGAACTAGATAACCAAAACCCCTCTCACAAATGTGAGAGGGGTTTTGGTTATCTAAGAAAGTCTAATAGAGAAGGCTGAATGATCTTGGCACTTGCCGCAAGGGATGCCTGATAGACGCTTTCTTCCGTTTTAAGTTTCATGATGGATTCCGCAAGATCCACATCTTCATTTTTAGAAAGGAATGATTGAACGGCTAGATTCTCATCCTTCAGACGCTGGTTCATACTTTCCACTCGAGATTGACGAGCGCCCATACCGGTCCAGCTTGTCAGAACCTGTTCTGCGCCTTCTTCTATTTTTCCAAGGACGGTATTCATGCCTTCTTTATCTCCACTTGATAATGCCGTAGAAAATTCATCAAGTACTTTGAATAAATTTACCTGACCATCAAATACTTCCCCCGCATCAACGTTAATCTTCACATCGCTAAATGGAGAAATTCGCTGATTGATGGACTGGTTATCAAAAGATACATTCCCATCCTGGTCAATTCCGACGGGTTGCTCCGTTTTCTGTCCATTAAAGATGTATTTTCCATCAAGCTTCGTATTGGCTAAACCTTTGAGTTCTTCCCTTAACTGCTTAAATTCTTTTGCCATTGTTTCCAGCTCTTGAGCTGAATTTGTGCCATTCGAAGCCTGTACGCCAAGCTCACTAGCTCGCTGCATCAAGTTCGAAATACTACTAAGCGATTGTTCCGTCATCTCCATCCATGACATCGCATAATCGGTATTCCTCTCATACTGTTCATTATCAGCCAGCTGCGACGATAGCTTCAGTGATTTTTCCGTACCCATTGGGTCATCAGATGGCTTGTTGATACGGGTACCAGTCGAAACCTGCTGATTGGCTTTTTCGAGATTGGTAAGGTTTCGATTCATTTGTGTCACCATGTTACTTGATGACATTTGTTGAGTAATTCGCATTCGATAACTCCTTCTCCGGCTAGACGCCCATCCGGTTAATTATCACATCTAGAAGTTCATCAGTCGTACTAACATATCGTGCTGCAGCGTTATAAGCATGTTGGAACTGAACGAGGTTGGCCATTTCTTCATCAAGTG
Source organism: Anaerobacillus sp. QJM3NY_17 (assembly GCF_056173665.1). Classification (NCBI taxonomy): domain Bacteria; kingdom Bacillati; phylum Bacillota; class Bacilli; order Caryophanales; family Bacillaceae; genus Anaerobacillus; species Anaerobacillus sp. QJM3NY_17. Next base: position 4,202,956 of record NZ_CM149685.1, read on the forward strand.
AAACACCGCTTATTGACATTCGGTTGTTATTGATGGACTGAAGAACGGACTCATGATTATTCACCGTACGCTCAGAAGACTGCGCATTTGAGCCAAGACGTGAAACAAGCGTGCTATAAAAATCGTTGACACTCGTTTGTACCTTATCGTTAGATCCAGAGATATCAAACGTAAAGCTCTGATCTTTCAAATTGCTGATCGCCATTGCAATGTCACCATTACTCGGAGCATCGTTTCTTGAAGAGGCGCCAAGCGTAGCAGGATTCGCTTTCACGTCTTTCGTGATGGTCGTTTGTTCAAGAAACGTGTTTCCAGTCCCATTCGTGTCAAAGAGGGGCTTACCTTGTTGCATTGTTCCATCTGCATTTCTAACCAACGAAAACCCTGAATTTAATAATTCATTCATTCCTGCTGTATGAACGGTGTTCCCACTTGCATCGACCGTATCCTGTCCTTTAACTAGCTGCTCAAACATTCCGTTCAGGTCATTTTTAAGCTGATTTGTTGTCGTAAGGGAATCTTGAATTCCCTTCAATTTCCCGCCAGTAGGATTAGTTTGATCAAACGTAACCGACATTTCTCCATTAGGTTGTTTTTGAACGTTAACGTCGATAAGACCGGATAATTCATCAATAAGCTGATCGCGATGATCCATTAAGTCGTTCGCGTTTCCGTTCTTCACGATCTCTTTATTTAAACTATCAATCTGAGAATTAATTGAGCTGATTTGGTCTTTTACAGCAGCTTGTTGTTTACTTAAACTATCTGCTACGTTTGTTAGTCCTGATTGAAATGATTTTGCTTGATCAAGAAGCTCTTCAGCTCGACTCACAACAACGGATCTGGCTGCGTTACTATCTGGATTCGAAGCGAGATCTTCCCACCCTGACCAAAATCGATCCAATGAAGCGCTTAGTCCATTTTCTCCTGGCTCACCCGATAACGCCTCGATCTGCTGCAGCGTATCTAGCTTCATAGATTCAGAACCTAGCATGGCGTTCCGCTCGCGGTATTGACCATCGAGGTACTCGGAACGAATTCTTTCAATCGATTGAACACTTACACCAGTACCAAGCTGAGAGGAAACACTTCCTGTTTGATAGGAATAAGGGAGGGCAGAAGTTGACTGCATATCAACACGCTGTCTTGAATACCCAGGTGTATTTGCATTCGATATGTTATGACCTGCCGTTGTTAAAGCAGCCTGCTGCGTATATAAACTTCTTTTCCCAATTTCTAAACCATGAAATGTTGATGTCATGCTTTCACGTCCCTTTCCTCACCTGATCTGTCAGGCCTTTGTATCAAAGTAACCTCTTGGTGCTGCTGTCTTCTTCTGGTTGGGCCTGCCGTAAGTGATCGATTGTTCTCTCGGAGTCGTTAAATGACCGATCATATAGTGAATAAAAGCCATTGCGTCTTTCAAAAGCTCCTCATTCTGTTCATTTAATCCTTTTAGCTTCTCCGCTTGCTGCTTTAACTCGTTTGCTCTACTTTCGACCATTCGTTTGACAGCTGGGCTAAGCTTACCCAATACTTCTTTGAGCGTTTGCTCCTGATCTCCTGCAAGTTCAGAGGTTAGCTGCTGGCGTTGTTCTTCTAATAAATTCAACTGGAGAAGAAGATCTTTTTCACTCTTCATAATATCTGTTAAGCTCTCCATGTCCCGTTCAATAATCGCTTCATGCTTCCGTTCAGATAGCGGTATTAATATCTCATGCAATTGAATCATTTCGCTCAAAACCGTAATTAACTTTTGCCCCATCGTGCCGCCTCCTGTTAGAACCACTGATCAAACAGCTTCTCTGCTGTTTTCTGACTATCGACACGATACGTACCTTCTTCAATCTGCTTCTTTATTGCGGTTACTTTGGCTTCACGCTCTTGTTCCGTTTTCATGTCGTATAGTTCTCTCGCTTTGTTTGAGATTTGAAGCTCATCTTCTCGAGGAGCCTTTTTGACCTGCTCCACTTTCGTAACAGGATTATGCTTCTGGTAAGGGTTTACAATAGGTGGTGCTGACGGTTTATTTACATTCATATCCGGTCACCTCTTTCCGACAATTTATAATACTACTCCTATTCTATTATTCGTACCCTAATTTGAGGATTATACCGTTATTATCGGAAAATTTCTTAAAAAGTTAACCGCTTACTGAATTTTAAAGTCCGTTACAAGAACACGCTCTACTTTTCCATCTTGTAGAACAGTATTAATCTCTGCTTGAACTGCTAAGGTAAACTGCTTCAGACCCTCTGAACCCTTGAGATCTTCTTTCGATAAACCAGCCAGTATCGAAATAACGATAGCTTTTAATTCAGGGTTACGTACTTCTAACTCCTTGTAACTTTTTTCGTTATCCGCAAGTAAATTTAATTGAACAACCGCATAGTTTTCTGAAGATAAATTTGTTGTTAATGGTTCCATACTGTAACTTCTTTCTGCCAGTTCTTCCGCAGTTGGTTCCTTCTCCTGCTGTGCAATCACTTCTTTTAAATTGATATCAAGAAAAAGCACGGCTGCTATCGCTCCTGCACCAACGATTCCTAGTGCCGCTAGGAGGATAATTACGACTCGTTTCACCCTATCCACCCCATTATGTTAATTCTGAACATTATATGGAAGAATCAAAACCTCAACACGACGGTTCTTCGCTCTTCCTTCTTGTGTTTGATTGGTCGTCACCGGCCGATACTCTCCATAACCTGTAAAACTAAATAGCTTTGGGTTTAACTTATTATTTTCTAATAGCTCTGTCATAAAATTCAGCGCTCGTTCAGAGCTCAAATGCCAGTTTGATTCATATTGAGACGTTTTAATGGGCCGATCATCCGTATGACCTGTAACAGTAATACGACGAGGTGGGTCTGTCACAAGAAGAGAAGAGATTTCCTTCGCAAGCTCCTTCGCATTTCCTGTTAAATCAGCTTTCCCACTTTTAAATAATGCAGCTTCTTTAATCGTAATCAATAGGCCCTCTTCGGTTAATTTCGTTTGAAGGAACGAGTCGAGTTCTTGATCTGCGATATACTCATCAATTCGCCCTTTAAGCGCTTCAAGCTTATTCAGATCTTTCTCTAGCTTTTCTTCCTCCCGCTCTTCTTCCTTCTCGTCATTCTCATCCGGGTCTTCGTCTTCTGTTAACCCGACGAACGATCCATCCTGAGGCTGCATTGTTGAAGGCTCGCTTTCCATAATTCCTGTTCCGCCATTCAACACTTCTTCAAAAGATTGAGTGATCGCTTCATATTTCTTCACATCAACCGTACTTGCCGCAAAAAGAACGATAAAGAGCGCGAGAAGAAGGGTGAGCATATCCGCGTAAGGAATGAGCCAGCTTTCGTCAACGTGTTCTTCATGCTCCTCATGCCGTTTCTTACGCATCAGCGCCTACCCCTTCTCCTACTCCGGCCTCGTTCCCTTTCTTCAGTTCTTCCAGGTTACGATCTTTACTTGGTAAATAGACAAGTAGTTTATCCTCAACCATTGTAGGGGAAGCGCCAGATTGAACAGCTAGCAATCCTTCTAACATAATCATCTTAATGTGCGCTTCTGCGCTTGATTTACGCTTCAGCTTATTCGCAAACGGATGCCAGAGCACATACCCTGTGAAAATCCCAAACAACGTTGCAATAAAAGCTGCCGCAATCGACTTACCAAGAAGCTCCATATCTCCAAGATGACTAAGTGCAGCAACAAGCCCAACAACAGCCCCGAGTACTCCGAGTGTAGGAGCGTATGTACCCGCTTGTGTAAAAATACCCGCTCCCATTTTGTGGCGGTCTTTCATCGCTTCAATGTCTTCTACTAGAATTTCCTCAATCGCTTCATGAGAATGCCCGTCGATCACCATTTGAAAGCCACGATTCAAAAAAGGATCCTCGATTTTCTCAAGACTATTTTCAAGTGAAAGCAATCCTTCACGTCGAGCAACCGTTGCCCATTCACGAAACATTGGAATCAGCTCTTTTTCGGTTACAAGCTTTTGATTTGAGAAAATAATTTTTAATAGCGTTGGAAACTTCTTAATTTCATAGAACGGAAAAGCGATTAATAAGGCCGCTGCTGTCCCAACAAAAATGATGACGAGGGCAGCGGGGTTTAATAGAGCTGCTGGATTCGCTCCTTTTAGAATAAGTCCTCCTATCAGAACGAAAAAGCCAAGCAGTACTCCAAACAGAGATGTTTTTTCCATTGCATTCACCCTCTTTGTTTCTCGTTATTTCATTTGTTCCATTGCTTCTTTCCACGTGTTGCGGAAATCTTCAGCTAATCCCTCTATCTCTTTTAACTTACCTAAATCATTTGCTATATTAGCTGAAACGAGCTCCGAAATCATATACTCATAGAGTGGATCGAGCGACGACGATAGTTCAATTTCCATGTTCAACGAACTCCGAAGCTCCTGAAGAATGTTTTGCGCTTTAATGATGTTCGTATTCTTCGCTTCGATGTTCTTCTTTTCCATCGCCATCGCTGCAAGACGAATAAACTTAATGCATCCGTTGTACAGCATTAATGTTAATTCCTGTGGAGATGACGTTGTCACTGCATTCTGCTGGTACGTTTGATAAGGATTTTTCATTGCCATATCCGTTCCTCCTATTTACGCTGATCGAAAAATGCGCCGTCGCTATAAGCCTGTCCGCTCTTATACTTACTCGTAGCTGATTTGCTCTGCTGAAATCGTCTCATCTGATCTGAAAAAGCAGCATAGAGCTCAGAAAGCTTTGGTTGAATGGTTTCTTCAAGACCACTTAGTTGCTCAAGTAAATGCTTCTCATCCTCTGACCACTGATCTCCTTCATTTTTCATAGCTAGATCAAGCAATTTAATCGTCTCTTCTCGACGGTTAATCATATGATTAATCCCCTCAAGTTGATTTAGTTCATTATCATCCATCGAAGGATTCAATTCTTCAAGCGATTTTGCAATTTGATTTGTCACAACGTGCATCTGATTTAGTGCATCAATTCTTCTCATCTTCTACATCCCACCAAATAAGTTTTGTTGTACCCACATACTTTGTTGATTCATTTTATCCATTGCCGTTTCCATTGCCGTAAACTGTTTCCAGTAACGACTTTCAATTGTCGCAAGCTTATCTTCCCATGTATTCATTTGCTCATCTAAGTTTTTCAATCTCGTTGTTAGAAAACTACTATCAATGAGTGTTCCCGGCGTTCCAGCCTTCTTCCCAAGCTGATCGATGCCTTTGTTGACGCTATCGTAAAGCCGGTCACCAATGCCATCAGTCCCACTCGTAAACAAATTCATTACTTCTTCAGGCTTCTGTTCAAGTGCGCTCTTTAGCTTAGCCTCATCAATAAATAGCTTTCCGCCATCTTGATAAGCGCCGGTGTTAATTCCGATTTGCGAAAGCATATTTAGCTCACCGGAAGGAACACCGCTTACAGGAGACATCCAGGCATTACGCAAATCACTTACAATGCCTCGAACGGTCGAATCGCTTTGAAGTAACCCGCTTTTCGCTTTTTCTTCCCAAAGCTCAATTTCTTTATCCGTTAAATCTTCTCGCTGCGCATCCGTTAGTGGTGGAAAATCTCGATACTTCTTTTCCGTTAATAGCGTCTGCGTTTTATCAACGAACTCGTTGTATTTCTCAACGAACGATTTAATCATATCGAACGGCGCCTGCGTGTCACTTTGAACGGATACAGTTGCTGTTCCTTTCTGAACGAGATCGAGCTTCAGGTTATTAATCGTTGTCGCATTTGTCTTCAGGTTATCGACAGTAATTCCATCAAACGTAACAGAACCGTACTTTCCCTGAGCTGTATTCGCTACACCACCGAGGATACGATTTTCTATATTGGTATCGCTAAACCCGCTTAGCGTAAACGATTCATCTCCACCCATTGCTTTAGAAGAAATGAAAAAGCGCGACGTTGTATTATCGAAGCTCGCTCTCATACCGAGCGATTCACCTGTGCCATCATCTACAGCACCAGCGATTTTTTCAGCAAGGCTTTTGAACGTATCAGAAGCGGTAATGTTGATCGATGCCGTTTGACCTTTGCTGTTCGTTATCTGAAACGATGCTGTCTCAGTTGATTTCAATACTTTATCTGTTCCTTTTGCTGATGTGCCTGCTTCATTCGTAATCGCCTGTCCAGAAGTTAGCTTCGCACTTTGCGCTAGCTCATTCACCGTTACGTCATAGGAACCTGCTAGCGAGGCCGATGTTGCCGTTGCTTTTACAGCTGTACTAGATGAAGTCGATTTATACGCATTGTAGCCAGACTGCAAACGCATCGATGAAGCTGCAGTTCGCATATCAGACATCATTGTATTTAGCTCACGGTACGAATCCTTTTGCCACTCGTACGTTTGTTTTTGTTGAGATAGCTTATCGAGCGGGACCCGTTCCGCCGTCATCAGATCTTTCACCATCTGATCGATATCCATTCCCGTCGCTAAGCCGGAAATCCTCATGAACATCTCCTCCGTTCATTCCTCTTATTCATACTATCGGCAGGGGAACCTAAGAGTTTAAGGTGTAATTAGACCTAAATAAAGAACTCTCAACTTGAGAGTTCCAGAGAAGTTATATTTTTTGATCGACTAGAAAACCGAGTAGTTCAGCAGTGGCTGCATAACGATCAAGAAATTTTTTAGAAGGTATTTCTTTTAACACCTCGTCCGTGTTCGTGTCGATGATTTGGACGTAGTATTCATTTAATTTATCGTGAAGCTGGAATTTGAGGTTTGTTTTTGCAGGTTCAATAAAGTCATTCAGTTCTTTTAATCGAGTAACCAAAGCTTCTTTTGTAAATAAAATTTCTTCACTATCAGTGTTTTGGGGCTCATTTGGAATTTCCGGTTTTTTTACGTTTAGTATCAACCCCGAAGTAGGTGGGATTTTGGATACTTCCATCGTGTTCTCTCCCTATCCTAGGAGGCGAGGTTCTACCCTTTGATGTTCACGTTGCTCCCGAGATGAGGCTGAACCGATTGCTCCAGCATTTTAATAAAATCATTTGATTGATTTTCAGCTTGATTCATAGCGGTTTTTGTCAGGGATGTTTGAACTTGCTGTTGGATTTTGGCTTGGTTTAAGACGATTGAGAGGGCGGCGATATCCATAGAGCGTCACTCCTTTTTATAGAAAAAGACCTTAGAAGAAGATCTAAGGTCTTTCGGTGAATTTAGTTAATTAACGAAGAAGTTGAAGTACTTGTTGTGGAGCTTGGTTGGCTTGTGCAAGCATAGCTTGAGCAGCCTGAGCTTTGATGTTTTCCTTCGTCATTGTCATCATTTCTTTTGCCATATCAACGTCACGGATACGGGATTCCGCAGCTGTAATGTTTTCGGATGAAGTATTTAAATTGTTGATTGTATGTTCTAGACGATTTTGTGAAGCCCCTAGTTTAGATCGCTCTTCTGACACAAGTTTCAGTGCCTTATCAATAGCAGTAATAGACCCCTCTGCCATATCACCATTTGATACATCTATACCATTAACAGAAAACGAATCGCCGTCTGCAGGAGCGATCATACCATAAGTAGCTCCCAAGTCTAATGTTGAAGTACCATCTGTAGCAGTGAATGTAGTACCAGCGACTGTTCCTACTTTAGTATCACCTTTAAAAACATCTAGATTACTACCATTATCCTTAACTTCATAGCTTCCAGCCCCTAATACTGTATTACTTTGACCAGCAACTTCGGCTTTTGATAGGGTAGCAGTATCTCCGTTATCAGAAATTTTGATCGTATCTCCCGAATCAAGTCCACTGGTTTTATCAAATTGAATTGTAGAATCATCTGCAAGTGTCACTGTATCTGTAGCCACAGTTCCTACCTTATTACCAGCTGAATCCTTTAAGTCAGTACCATCAACTGTATACGTTCCGTTTAAAAGATCAGTACCCGCACCAGTAACAGTTTGAAGCTCAACACCTGAGTTCAAACCAAGAGCTGAAGAACTCATTGCTCCGATGGACAAATCAATTTTTTGACCTTCATTTGCACCTATTTGGAAAGATCCTTTAAATGAACCATCTAATAGATTTTGAGTATTAAACTCACTATCTTTAGCAATTCTATCAATTTCTTTTCCTAGTTCATTAATTTCTTTTTGAATTTGATTACGATCATCAGCAGTATTTGTATCGTTGGAACCTTGAACAGATAGTTCACGCATTCTTTGAAGAATGTTTTGAGTTTCCGAAAGTGCACCTTCTGCAGTTTGAATTAATGATACACCATCTTGTGCATTACGACTTGCTTGGTCTAGCCCACGAATTTGACCACGCATTTTTTCAGAAATGGAAAGACCCGCAGCGTCATCTGATGCTTTATTAATACGAAGCCCTGAAGACAATTTTTCCATTGACCCTGTAGCTTCATTCTGGTTTACACCCATTTGTCGATACGTGTTCAAAGCTGAAATATTGTGATTAATAATCATCCCTAAATCTACCTCCATGTAATTGGTTTTATCAAGAAAATCCACATCCGTTTGGACTTCCTAACACCACTATTATCGGCAGGGGTTTTTAGATGTTTAATAGTTTTCTGAAAAATAATTAGAAAAACTTGGATTGGTGTCAAATTCTAGCGATAGCCATCGTTTTGCTAATCATTTAGTCCTAAAATGGAGAATCATTCTTAGGAAATAAAAAAAGAACCGCCGCCTTATGACTTCGGTCCCTTTGAACTGTTACTCTTCTGAAACTCCTTCAAATCCTCTAAGCTAAACTCCTGCATCGCCGCTAACTTATTCTCCGATTGAATCGCTTCATACACTTCTTTTCGGTGGATGGCGATATTCTTTGGCGCTTCCACCCCAAGTTTCACCGTATCTCCTTCAATACTAATAATCTTGAGTTCAATCTCATCGTTAATGACAATCGATTCGCCCTTTTTACGTCCGAGTACGAGCATTTACTCCCCCTCCTCTGTCGTTACTTGCTTTAAAAGAGGTTCTTTGATGCCATACTCCTGCTTCAGTACGAGCTGCTTTCCTGTGTGTTCCGCTGTATTAAAGATGAGCGGAGCTTTTAGATTCATCGTTGCGTCTTTTAATGATCCTTGAACAGTAAGGATCGAGAGTACGAGCGCATGGGATGGATCGGTGAGGTTGAGCTGAGCGAGCGTGCTGTCATCAAGGTTTACTTCATAATTTGGATAAAAGGAAAACGGATCTGCGAGAAAGAAGCAAAGACCGCTTTCTTCAGTTGATTGTAAAAAGTAAAAAGGAGACTCATCTTTGTCGTCGGCGGGTAAAAGACAGTAAGTTCTAAAGTGCTCAAGGCCGGGAATGCCACTTTCAAATGTGATCAGACGATCATCCGTGACGTCCATTTCTCCAAAGCGTGCAGTATGTAATTTCATAGCGATCTCCTTTGCTGATCAGTGTCTACCCTCATTATAAGGCTTATGGCGCTTTTTTCCATGGATAATTTGTTGTCTTTTTGAAATTTCGGTAAACTTAAAGGGACAGAAATCCGATCAACTGGTATAAAAAATGGAATCTCTTCGAAGTTCTATTCTTAACTTATAAAAAGATATTAACGAAAGGAGCACTAGTCATGGAGATCACCTTTCATCCACTCGGTGAAGCGGCTGTGAAATGCTGTTTTCAGGAGGATATATCGCCTGCTCTAACTGATCAAATTCAAGCGTTTTGTCGGAAGCTACGTTCATTAAAAGGTACTGGTCTTATAGAATGGGTTCCTGCTTATGATTCTGTCGCTGTTTACTACGATCCATGGGATACTTCTTATGAGAAGATCACTGCATTGCTTCAAAACATAGCGGTTGGAATGGACACAAAGAGCCATCAAGTAAAAAATGTGATCACCATTCCTACCTTTTATGGTGGCGACTATGGACCTGATCTCGAAAATCTCGCCAACACCAACAACCTAAGTCCTACCGACGTCATTAATCTACATACAGGTGCAAGCTACCTTATTAACATGATTGGTTTTTTACCAGGCTTCCCCTATTTAAGCGGGCTTGATGAACAAATCGCTTTGCCTCGTCTTGAGAGTCCAAGGGAATCTGTTCCAGCCGGATCTGTTGGCATCGCAGGGAGTCAAACGGGCATTTATCCGCTTGACTCCCCTGGAGGATGGAACTTAATTGGCCGCACACCGCTTCGATTGTTCGATCCTGAAGAAGACGAGCCATTTCTTTTTGAACAGGGAGATTATCTACGTTTTAAATCGATTAATGAAGAAGAGTACAAGCGGATTCAGCGGGAGGTTGAAGATGGCACTTACGAACTTGAACGCAGGGAGGGGTTCGAATGACGTTTCGCATTGATTTAAACAGTGATCTTGGAGAAAGCTTTGGCACCTATGTGGTCGGTCAGGATGAACAGGTTCTTGAGCTCGTATCGTCAGCGAATGTGGCTTGTGGCTATCATGCCGGCGACCCGCATATTATGAATAAAACAGTGGAGTGGGCGAAGGAGCACCACGTTGGGATTGGGGCGCATCCTGGATTTCCAGACTTAGTTGGGTTTGGACGCCGAAACATGAACATCACCCCAGAGGATGCTTATTCCCTTGTTCTTTACCAAATCGGGTCACTGCACGGGTTCTGCAGGGCGCATCAAGTGCCGCTTCAGCACGTGAAACCGCACGGGGCGCTTTACAATATGGCTTCGAAGGATCCTGAGCTTGCGAATGCGATCGCGCAAGCCGTAAAGGATTTTGATTCAGAGCTCATTCTATTCGGACTTGCAAATTCAGAATTGATTCGCGCTGCACAGGACGCTGCACTTCCTTATGCTTCTGAAGTTTTTGCGGATCGAACGTATCAGCCTGACGGGTCGCTTACCCCTCGCGTTGAAAAGAATGCGATAATTCGAGACGAGCAAGCAGCGATTGAACAAGTGATTCAAATGGTGAAAGAAGGAACGGTAACGGCTGTGGATGGTTCGATCATTCCGATCGAAGCTGATACTGTTTGTGTTCACGGTGATGAACCGTCGGCACTTGCGTTTATTAAAGCGCTACGGAAACGATTTAGTGAAGAAAACATCGTGATGGAAAGGATCGGAAACCGATGAAGTTATTTTCAGTCGAAAAGCCAGGATTGTATACGACATATCAGGATTTAGGAAGGGTTGGTTATTTGAAGTACGGAGTGCCAGCGTCAGGAGCTCTCGATCGCTTTGCCCTTCAGGTGGGGAATATTCTAGTCGGGAATAAGCGCGATGCGGCAGGACTTGAGGTTACGATGCAAGGACCTGAGCTGATTGCAGAAGAGTCTTTTGTGGTCGCTGTAACGGGAGGGGATTTGTCTCCCATGGTGAACGGAAAACGCATTCCGCTCTGGAAATCTGTGCATATAAAAAAAGGACAGGTGCTAGAATTTGGTCAGCCGCGTCAGGGGGTACGTGCTTATCTGACCGTTTCAGGTGGCTTCCATTCAGAAAAATATATGGGAAGTCGCTCTGTTTATGAGCCAGCTGGTCTCGGACGTCCCCTTCAAAAGGGAGATGAACTCGTTGGTAAACCTGTGAAACAAAAAGCAGGAATCGGGCTATTTTACACCGAGATTCCTGATTATGATCGTGATATTGAAGTCCGCGTCGTGAAAGGACCACACCATGAACAGATTTCAGCTCCCGTCGTGGAACAATTTTTCTCTTCCACTCATGAAGTTTCACCTCAATCCAATCGAATGGGTTATCGACTTCATTCTGATTTGGAAACAAATCATGAAGCGAACGTCATTTCTGATGGAGTTCCGGTTGGCGGCATCCAGCTGCCTGGGAACGGACAGCCGATAATCTTGCTTGCGGATCGGCAAACGACAGGTGGTTACACACGGATAGGAACGGTGATTGGTCCTGATTTGCCACTTATTGCTCAGCTGCCACCTGGTGGGAAAATCCGTTTTAAAGAAATAACGGTAGAAGAAGCACAGGAAGCGGCGAGACAAACTGAGCGAAAGCTTCGTATTTGGGAGCGAATCCATCGCTAGTGCACTCGGAGGTAGCTGTGGAGCTCATCCTTCACAAGCTCCCCCTGATCCTGCTCGTTCATTTGCAGGTGGTAATGATCTCCTTCAACCTCCGCTTGGAAATTATAGAAGCCTTTTTGATTCAAATACTCGCTAAGATCTTCAATTTTCTCACAGTGAGAGAACAAAATTTTATCGCCCACATAATCGTCGTTTACATATACGTTATAAGCATCATGTGCATTTTTTATAGCATCAGCCTCTGCTGGATAAAAAAACGGGATTGGTTCCGGCATTCTGTCTCCCTCCTTTCTTTAGGGATTACTATCAATTTGTCCCTTCACGCCTTTTTTATGTTGGAAAAACATTCTTGTACGCTAGTATGTTTAATCCTTTAAGCATTCGGGAACCTTTTCTAACGTACACTAAAGGAGGATGACTCATGGCTAACACATATACAAAGCAATATATTAACGGTGAATGGGTTAAAGGTTCTAGTGACAAAACTGTAACAAATTATAATCCATTTTCAGGCGAGGAAATTTTTACATTAAATTCAGCATCTGAAGAAGATCTAGATAAAGCTTATAAAACGGCAAAAGAAGCACAAAAATCATGGGCACAGACAACACCAGGCAAGCGCCAACAAATTCTTGATAAAGTAGCGGCGCTTATGACAGAACGAAAAGAAGAAATCGTTGACTGGCTAGTGAAAGAGTCTGGCAGTACAAAAATCAAAGCAAATGTTGAATGGGCAGCGGCCACTCGTGTTGTAAAAGAGTCTGCATCGTTCCCATATCGTATGAAGGGACAAATCGCACCTTCAGATACGCCAGGTAAAGAAAACCGCATATATAAAAGCGCAAAAGGCGTGATCGGTGTCATCGGACCGTGGAACTTCCCGCTTCACCTTTCCATGCGATCTGTTGCACCAGCGATCGCAACAGGTAACACGGTTGTTCTAAAACCAGCATCTGAAACGCCAGTAACCGCTGGGTTCTTAATTGCTGAACTATTTGAAGAAGCAGGACTGCCGAAAGGCGTACTAAACGTCGTAGCGGGACGCGGTTCTGAAATTGGCGATGCGTTCGTCACACACCCGATTCCGAAGTTGATTTCTTTCACAGGTTCAACCGAAGTTGGTCAACATATCGGTGAGCTTGCAGGTAAGAACATTAAAGAAACGGCGCTAGAGCTCGGCGGTAACAACGTGTTTATCGTTCTTGATGATGCCGATATTGATCAGGCCGCTGAATCAGCGGCGTTCGGTAAATTCTTGCATCAGGGTCAAATTTGTATGGCGATCAACCGCATTATCGTGCATGAAAGCATTCACGACAAATTCGTTGAAGCCTTCAAAGAAAAAGTAGCTTCACTTCAAGTAGGCGACCCTTCTGACGCGAAAACAGCTGTTGGCCCACTCATCAACAATGACGCAGTTGAACGCATTCAAGAGTCACTAAACGCTTCTCTTGAACAGGGCGCTGAGAAAATTCTTGGTGGCGAAGTGGAAGGTAACGTGATGCATCCGGTTATTTTAACAAACGTAACAAATGACATGCCGATCGCAAAAGATGAAATTTTCGGTGCTGTTGCGCCAATCCTTAAATTTAGCGCAGTAGACGAAGCGATCGAAATTGCAAATGGCTCTCCATACGGCCTTAGTGGCTCTGTTCACTCTCGCGACTTAAACCGCGGTGTTCAGGTTGCTCAGCAAATCGAAACGGGCATGGTCCACATTAACGACCAGCCGGTGAACGATGAAGCACATATGGCATTCGGTGGTGAAAAAGAGTCAGGCCTTGGCCGCTTCGGTGGTGAATGGGCACTCGATAAATTCACAACTGTTAAATGGATTTCCGTTCAACAAGAACGCCGTCAATATCCATTTTTCCAATAAGCACATGAAAGCCCTCGATTCTTTCGAGGGCTTTTTTTCGCTAGCGTAAATTTGTTTGAATTTGAATTGGTTCCCCGGGAAATAGTGGTAAGAAGATATGTACGGCAATATTGTTGCTTTTTATTTTCATTTTTGAAAAAATAAGATAGAGAAAAGGAGATGGAAACATGATTGAAGTTCGTGAAGAAAAGTTACAAGATCATGAGGACATCTCAACCATTTTACAAAAAGCATTTGGTGGAGAAGATGAGATTAAGCTAGTCAGTAGGATTCGGGAGTCTGCGCACTTTGTTCCTGAGCTTTCGCTTGTCGCGCTACATAATCGACGGAATCCGGTTGGTTACATCCTTTTTAGTGAAATCACCATCTCAACAGAAAAAGGAAATCTCACGTCCCTAGCCCTTGCTCCTGTCGCAGTCGTTCCCGAATTACAGGGGGAAGGAGTTGGGGGCATGTTGATCAAAGATGGCATAATGAGAGCTACTTCGCTTGGATATCGTCACGTAGTCGTGCTTGGTCACCAAGACTATTATCCACGATTCGGCTTTGTCCCTGCTTCTGAACAGAACATTTCTGGTCCCTTTAATGCAGGAGATGCGTTCATGGTAAAAGAACTTAAGAAAGACGCGCTAAAAGATGTTAGCGGAGAAGTTGTTTATCCGAAGGCGTTCGGCGTCTAAAAACGGCAAACAAAAAAGCCGCTCTTTGGCGGCTTCGCTTAAAAATCAAAAATCGAGTCCTCGTTCGCATCATCGTCCTTCATCGGCTTTGATGAAAGCGACTGTTGAACTGGTGCGGCAGCTTGCTGCTGAATCGGTTTAATTCCAGCGGTGGCGGCAGGCTTAGACCTATGACTTCCCGATGCTTGTAGCAGCATGTCACAATAAGTTTTAATGGCAATCAGCTCTTCTCGAATGCCATCGACATCTGCATCATTTTCTTCCACATTGTATGTGAGCTGTTTCATTCGTGCATTCATTTGTTGAACCAGCTGATCAATTGGTATATCTTTCATATCGATAAACTCCTTTAAGTGAAGGATCTTTATCACTAGTGTACCAAACTGCATGCCAAATGAAAAAAATTAAAAGGACAAGGAGATAATATTATGGATACCCTTCATGAAGTATTAAAATTTAATGAGGAATTTGTCGCTAATAAAGAGTATGTCCCTTATGAAACAACAGGTCTTCCCGATAAAAAAATCGTGATCCTCTCTTGCATGGACACGCGTCTTGTAGAGCTTCTTCCACGTGCGATGAATCTAAAAAACGGTGATGTGAAAATCGTTAAAAATGCCGGTGCTGTAGTGAGTCACCCATTTGGTAGTATTATGCGCAGTATTCTTGTAGCCGTATATGAACTTCAAGCGGAAGAAGTTTGGGTTATTGGGCATCATGACTGTGGAATGGGCAAAGTAGATCCTGATGCGTTGCTACACAAAATGGAAGACAGTGTAACAAAAGAAGTTGTTTCTTCTATGAAGCACGTAGGGATTGACCTTCACTCATGGCTACAAGGATTTACAACGGTTCAAGATGGCGTGCGCGGTAGCGTATCAATGATTGAGAATCATCCGCTTCTTCCAAAGGATCTTCCTGTTCACGGGCTTGTGATTGACCCTGCAACTGGAAAACTGGATCGCGTAACAGAATAATATAAAAAACTCACTCCTATTTTATGAGGAGTGAGCTTTTTATATTATTTCGCTAAAATATCAGCAAAGGCTTTTCCGTACTGTGGAAGATCTGGCGGGCGACGCGCAGATACAAGATGTCCGTCAACAACAACGGGCTCATCAATCCAAGTCGCACCGGCATTTTCCATATCATCACGAATGCCTGGCGTACTTGTCACTTTCTTTCCTTCTAGTACTTTTGCGGAAATTAATACCCAACCAGCATGACAAATCTGGCCGATTGGCTTCTTATTTTCTTCCATATGCTGAACCATTTTCAACACTTCAGGGAAACGGCGAATCTTATCAGGCGCCCATCCACCAGGAACAAGGATCGCGTCGTAATCGGCAGGATTAATATCTTCATAAGCATAATCGGCAACCACGGGAACACCATATTTACCAATATACTTCTCTCCTGCTTTCTCACCAACGTAATGTACCGTTGCCCCTTCTTCAATTAAACGATAGTACGGGTAAGTAAGCTCCAAATCTTCAAATTCATGATGAACAAGACTGATTACTTTTTTATTTTCTAAACGCATGTTTCCACCTCCACTCTTTACCTTATACCATTTTGGCATCATTTCAAAACGATAAAAGATTTCAAAGGATTTTCCGAGTGAAATCGTATATAGGATAGATCTACCTTTTAAAGCATGTATTTTCTAGTATGGGACTGTCCAACTGGGAATACTAATGAGAAGGTAAAGGAGAGATAACCATGGATGTTGGTCTTTTACTGGAATACGGGTGGGTGCTCATTGTTCTGATCGGTCTTGAAGGTGTGCTGGCAGCAGATAACGCCCTTGTCATGGCCATAATGGTGAAGCATCTTGACCCACAAAAACGTAAAAAAGCATTGTTTTATGGCCTTGGAGGAGCATTTGTTTTCCGCTTCGGTTCTCTCTTCATCATTTCCTTTCTCGTTGATATTTGGCAAGTTCAAGCCATTGGAGCGATTTATCTTTTGTTTCTCAGTTTAAATCACATCGTGAAAAAATTTTTACTCAGCGATCGAAAAGAGAAGAACAAGGAAAATCAAAAGTCCGAGGAGGGACCTGGTTTTTGGACGACGGTTTTAAAAGTGGAGCTTGCTGATATCGCATTTGCCGTGGACTCCATTCTAGCTGCTGTAGCGTTAGCTCTAACGCTACCTCATACAACGCTACCAAAAATTGGAGGTATGGATGGTGGACAATTTCTCGTTATTCTAACCGGTGGAATTGTCGGGCTAATCATTATGCGTTTCGCTGCTAATTACTTTGTGAAGCTTTTGCACCGTAAGCCAGGTTTAGAAACCGCTGCTTTCGTGATTGTTGGATGGGTAGGGGTAAAGCTTGCGATTTATACGCTCGCTCATCCAAACCTCGGCATTCTTGCTGAGGATTTCCCAAAAGAACCAGCATGGAAAATCACATTCTGGGGCGTTCTTGTTGCGATTGCACTAGGAGGCTGGTTCCTTTCTTCCGAACGAGAAGAAGATGACCGAGAAGATGAGAATGAAGATACACTAGTAGAAGAAAATGAGGAAGCGAATGACTTCTGATAAATCAACAACAGGTGCCGCATAGGCACCTGTTGTTTTATGCTTTCTGAAATTCTTCTTTAATTTCATTCATTCGCTTCTTATTAACTCCCATATCTGAATATCCAGTCCGTGAAGCAGAACGAAAGTGAATGCTCTCATTTGCTGTATCAATGTAAAACTCAATATCATCGACAAATTTAAACAGCTTTGATTTCTCCTCCGCTCTTATGTAGTCTGTCCCCTCTTCTACAATTTCTGTTCGCTTTCGATTGGTTAGGATTGTTTTTAATTTTGCAATTGCTTCCTCTGCCGTCCCATTGTATGGCATCGGCTTCATCCCATGCTTCTCATCCGTGCTTTGGCTTGACACACAATTTGGTTTATCTGGACACGGAGCAAGCTTCCCTTCTTTTACGCCTAATTGTTCTGAACTCATTTCGATCGCCTCCTGATTGGATTGTTCTATTCTTTCTATACCCTATCACAATACCTTTTGAACTTATTATGCCTTACATTGCTACAATCACGCAGCACATTGATGTGCAAATTTCCCGTTTAGAACTTTTTCTGAGCGTGTATAGTACATGTGAGATCAAAAAAGCAGAACAATCTTTGAAGGAGGCAATATTGTGAGTAGACCAGTAGTACGCGAATACCAGAATGATGAGAAATTAAAAAGCGACATTGAAGAGCTAGAAAATATCGGTGTAGCTAACGATGATATTTACGTGCTTTCCCATGACGATGACCGCACAGAGCGCGTGGCAGATAGCGTTGATGCGAACACAATCGGCAAAAAGGAAATGGGTCTCAGCAGCTTGAAAAATGTCTTTAGTAAAAAAGGCGACGAACTGCGCACCAAAATGCAGGAAATCGGCTTTTCCAAAGATGAATCTGAACGCTATGAAGAAGAAATGGACAAAGGTAAGATTTTCTTATTTGTAACAGACACTGATAAAGTGAAAGAGTGGAAGTAAGAAGTAATGATTGATATAGAAAGAGCCGTTGATCTCAGTTGAGATCAACGGCTCTTTTACGCAGTAAAGCAGCGGGTCGCTCGGGTCTGACCCCCGCTGCTTAAAGGTCTGCAATTAGCTCACGTTTGCTTACTGCACTTCCATTAACCCAATCCTTAAAGTGAATCGTCATTACTTCATCACTTCCCGCTATCACCGTTTTGAATAAGCATTCCTTCGGATTCATCATTACGGTGTGAAGCGTACCAAATAGATTTTCATATTCTCTAAAAAATAATGGAGATGCTGGATTTCTAAATTCATCAAACCATTCACTAACCTCTACGTTAGGATGTTTTTCTAAATACGCTAACCGTTGAAGGGAATTTTCAGTGGTCTGTGGTTTGTTAGACACTTGAAAATGATTTGTGCAATAAAGCGTTTCTCCACATCTTACCTCGCTACCAAACGGCCCAATTTCGACAATGGCTGATTTACCAGATGCATCTGTTAGAGAATAATTATACTCGTCCGCATGAGGCAAAACTTTTAATAACGAAATGGCATCTTCAATCGTTCGACAGGTATCCAACACCATTCTTACAACGATCCCCGCCATTAGTCCTTTTTGATGAAAACGAGTAGATACAAAATGGAGCCCAGCCGTAAGCCCATGTTCATTCATCCCATCATGCAGACCAATGCCGAATAAGCTGTGACCACATGTAGCATAGCTCTCTTCTGGCTGTCTTAAAATCAACCTTCCATCATAAAAAGCGGGACCAAAATCATAATTTCTTACATAACCGTGATTCGTCATCACAGCCGTACAGCCCAACCCTTCTAGTATAGGAAGATCATATCCACTAAAAAGAGAGAGCGCCTTATGAGGAGAGATCATTAATGCTTCACTTATCCCCATTATCTCATCTAGCAGCTGCGGAGCGAAGCGTTGATAAACCTGTTGGGTTTCTTCTAAATTTGTCGGTTGAACAAAATTCTCACACCGCTCCTGTACTACTTCCATTTGTTCATGTGATCCAAGCCTATATCCGATCTCAACTGAGGGTCCGCGATATTGCTCAATCGACACACTAAGCTCACTCACTCTTCTTCTCCTCATAAACCTTCAACAGCTCTTCCACCGAAATCCCATCAATTGTCATACCTTCTACCTCAGATTTCTCGATCTTCACATTTTTTAAGTTACAATCTGTTATCGTACTCCCATGCAGATCACAGTTTTCGAAAAGAATTGGCATGTGCTCCTCTCTTCTTCCTGCCGCAAAGTGATCTTCAGGGGGTAATCCGATATTACGAAAAACAGCCCCTCCCATTTGTGCATCTTCGATTTTAAGATCGCTAAGGTCAATATCTCGGAAAGAAATACCGCTCATATTCATATTTGTAAAGGTCGCTTCTACCATATAAGCGTCAGAAAAGATTGATTGTGCTAAGTTCGAATTCATGAAGTTTGCGTTCGTTAATTCAACTTGATCGAAAAGCGCCTTACGGAGACGTATTTCCTTAAACACTTTTCGCTCAAATTCTTCCCCAACGTTTTGCTCGCTCATATTCTTTTCAACCATTTCAAACAGCTCCTTTTTCATTTTTGATCTAGCTCTTCGAATACAACTTTCAATTGCAGAGATGGAGCGTTCTAACATCGAAGCAATTTCCCCCATCGAATAGCCACCCATATAGTAAAGAAGGACAGGGGTGCGAATATCTTCATTTAATTCATTCAGCGCATGCCAAACCAAATCGCTTGTCTCTGTCTCTTTCTTTTCAAGCATATTTGCAAGTGTCTTCTCATGAAATGAATGCTCCAGTAGTTGAACCATTCGTTTTCGTTTCCTCTTCATATCCAGACTCAAATTTCGAGCGATACTTGTTAGCCAGCTCCCCACCTTCTCAGGACTTTCCAACGTGTTTCGCTTCAAATAGGCCTTAATAAACGCTTCCTGCGCAACATCCTGTGCAAGATGATAGTCCCCAAGAACACTATAAGCGACCGCATAAAGTCCATTCGCATAGTTGCTTACCACATCACGAAATCCTTCTTCCGTCTGCCATTCTACAAGCTTTTGCTTCACTACTCTCACCTCGCTGCTTTCACTTATATAGACGTCTCGCACTCTTTCATTCCGTCAACAAAATGAAAAGAATTTTACTCCTTGTCTGTTGGAAGAGAATAAATGTACGTAAAGGGGGACAGAGAGGGGGCAGACCCCAAAATAAAATAGTTCTTCGCTCGTCTCACACTGCATATATTTGTAGGGCACTAAAAATATTTCTTTCAAAGGGAGTGCTGATATGTTGGATCGAACATTGCTTTTCGTAGCCGCTATGATTGCTGGGTTTGCATTACTTCGTTTGTCTGAGGCAGATTCATTCCTCGAGAGTCTTAATCCGGTCTTCGAAGTTGTTGGCTTTCTAGCAGCGCTGCTATTTGCACTTGTCTTGATCTACAAAGGCATCATGGCCATTTTACCTCGGAAAGTGTAAACGCTTTCCACTCCTGAAAGAAAAGCGAAAGTGGCCCGCTTAAAACCGTAGGATGTTGGAGGCTTTTAGAATGAGACGCTTTTTGTCTCAATCTAAAAGGTGAAACAGCCGGAGGTTTTGGGCCACTGTAGCTAGACATGAAAAGCGAAAGCAGCCCGCTTAAAACCGTAGGATGTTGGAAGCCTTTAGAATGAGACGCTTTTTGTCTCAATCTAAAGGGTGAAACAGCCGGAGGTTTTGGGCTGCTTTCGCCGTACAAAAAAGCGGGATCAAAGAGATCCCGCTTTTTCCTATTATTCTTTTGGTGCAATCATATCTTCAGGACGTACGATATCATCGAACTGCTCCGCTGTGAGCAAACCGCTCTCAAGGGCAGATTCACGTAGCGTTGTTCCATTTTCATGGGCTTTCTTCGCAATTTTCGCTGCGTTCTCATAACCGATATGTGGGTTCAAAGCAGTCACAAGCATAAGTGAATTCTTCAAGTAATCTTGGATCACTTCTTCATTTGGCTCAATGCCAACTGCACAGTTATCATTAAACGACTTCATGCCGTCCGCAAGGAGGCGAGAAGACTGTAGGAAGTTATAAATAATGACTGGCTTGAAGACATTCAGCTCAAAGTTCCCCTGACTTGCTGCAAAACCAATTGTCGCGTCATTCCCCATCACTTGGGACGCTACCATTGTGAGCGCCTCACTTTGTGTTGGGTTCACTTTGCCTGGCATGATCGAGCTTCCTGGCTCGTTAGCTGGAATTGTAATTTCTCCAATACCACAGCGCGGTCCACTTGCAAGCCAGCGCACATCGTTTGCGATTTTCATAAGATCAGCCGCTAGAGCTTTCAACGTGCCATGGACATGCACTACTTCATCATGACTTGTAAGCGCATGGAATTTATTCTCAGCAGATGCGAACGTCTTGTCCGTCATTTTGCTAATTTCCTCGGCCACCATATCACCGAACTTCGGATGTGCGTTCAATCCTGTTCCAACCGCCGTACCGCCGATCGCAAGCTCTTTCATATACTTAACGCTCTCAAGCAGCATGTTTTCACATTTTACAAGCATGCGATGCCAGCCGCTAATTTCCTGTCCAAGCGTTAGTGGCGTAGCATCTTGAAGATGAGTACGTCCGATTTTAATAATATGTTCATTATCCTTCATTTTTTGATAAAGCGTTTCTTTTAATTCAATAAGGGTTGGATAAAGATGATCCTCAACAGAAAGAACTGCCGCAACGTGCAGTGCTGTTGGAAATGTATCGTTGGAAGATTGGGACTTATTCACGTCATCATTTGGATGAACACGTGCTTCGCTTCCTTGTTCTTGTAAAAGTTCATTTGCACGGTATGCAAGTACTTCATTCATATTCATGTTGGACTGCGTGCCGCTTCCAGTCTGCCACACAACAAGTGGGAAATGTTCATTATGATCGCCGTTGATCACTTCGTCCGCTGCTTTCACAATGGCTTCAGCTTTCTCATCTTCAAGCTTGCCAAGACGCTGGTTTGCAAGTGCTGCGCTCTTCTTCAAAATCGCAAATGCCTTCACAACCTCAAGCGGCATTTGTTCGTTACCGATCTTAAAGTTCTGCTTGCTTCGTTGAGTTTGAGCACCCCACATTTTATCTGCTGGTACTTTGATTTCTCCAATTGTGTCTCGTTCAATTCGATAATCCATTGTGATCCTCCTTCAGAGTATAAGCTAACAGGTTCCACTTCGATAAAAAGAAGGGAACTCCTTTCTCTTCAAACGAATTTCTATTTATGACGACGCTTTCATCATATCACACTCTTCTTCTACCGGGAATCAGCAGATCTTAGCGTTTTTACATAGAAAAAGTCGCCCTCTTAGTAGGAGCGACTTTTCGATTTATGCATTCGCAACTTCTTTCTTTCCACCGTCCTGCTTAATCAAAAACTGAAGAGCTAACAGAGTGATAAATAGCCCGAGTCCAATGAGATCTGTAGAACCTTCTGGATAAATAAGCATTACGCCTGCCGCTACTGCAGCGATCCGTTCAACTAAAACAGTTCGACGGTACCAATAACCAATCATTCCTGCGCCGATGCTAATCATTCCCGTTAATGACGTGAAAAGTACCCAAAGAAGACTTTGCCACGTTGTATCAATCATCATGAGCTCGGGTGAGAGCACAAAAATGTATGGAATGATAAATGCCGCAATCGCGAGCTTAGCTGATTGAACCCCTGTCCGAAGCGGCTCACCTCCCGATACACCTGCTGCCGCAAATGCAGCGAGCGCAACCGGCGGTGTAATATCTGCGACAATACCGAAATAGAACACAAACATATGCGCCGATAGCTCGGGGACAGATAATACAATCAAAGCCGGAGCTGCAATTGTTGACGTGATAACGTAGTTTGCGGTCGTTGGAGACCCCATCCCAAGAATAAGGGAGGCAATCATCGTAAAGAAAAGGGTGAGCAACAAATTTTCACCAGAAAGCGAAACAAGACTATTCGCAAGCTTTAACCCAAGTCCTGTTAGAGTTACTACACCTACGATCATCCCCGCTGCAGCGGTTGCAGCCGCCACTCCAAGTGCGGTTCTTGCCCCATTCGCAAGGGCATCAATGAAATCACCGATTCCCATACGAGTTTCCTTATTAATTGCTCCAACGATAATCGCTGACAAAATCGCATAAAGAGCTGCACGCGTAACGGACGTGCCTGACATTAAGAAGAAGATAACAGCGACGATTGGAAAAAGAAGATAGATCCGCGCAAGTACAGCTTTTCGGTTTGGCATTTCATCTTCCGTCAAACCTCTTAATCCAATGCGCTTTGCTTCAAAGTGAGTCATGATCCAAATACCCGTAAAATATAGGAGTGCAGGAATCGCAGCCGCTTTGGCAATTTCCCAGTAGGTGATGCCACCACCAATAAATTCGACCATTAGGAACGCCGCTGCGCCCATAATTGGCGGCATAAGCTGACCACCTGTAGATGCTGCTGCCTCTACTCCACCAGCAAATTCCTTCCGATACCCAAGTCGCTTCATCATTGGAATCGTAAATGAACCTGAGGTCACAACATTCGCAACTGAGCTTCCGCTAATGGTTCCTTGAAGCGCACTTGAGAAAATGGCTACCTTTGCCGGTCCTCCAACCCGTTTTCCTGCGATAACGAGAGCAAGATCATTGAAGTACTGACCAACCCCTGTTTTGACGAGAAAAGCTCCGAAGAGGAGGAAAAGGAAAATAAATGTGGAAGAGACCCCAAGCGGCGTTCCAAGAATTCCTTCTGTCGTGTAGTACATCGAGCGAATAATGCGATCAATACTTAATCCACGATGCTGCAAAAACCCCGGCATATAAGGTCCGAAATAAGAGTAAAGCAAGAAAATAGACGTAATCACGGTAATCGGAAGCCCTACCACTCGTCGCGTTGCTTCAAGAACAAGCAGGATAGCTAAAAGCCCTACAATTAAATCAAGCGTTGTAAGGCGTCCAATCCGATACACAAGTTCATCGAAATTTAAAGGCCAATACATCCCAACGTAAACACCAATAATGGCTAGTAAACCATCATACCAGGCAACTTGAAACTTCCCTTTTGTCTTATTACGCAGCTTCTTTTTGGAAGCAGGAAATAATAGAAAAATTAATCCGAGCGCGAACGCTAAATGAATGGATCGCTGAAGCTGTGCTGTAAAAACGCCGAAAATAGCTGTGTATAATTGGAAAACGGAGAAGCCTACGAGACCAACAAGTGAGATCCATCCGATTATACCTGTCAGCCTACGATGACCTGCTTCGGGATCGAATTTCGCCATTAATTCCTGCGTTTGTTCATCTGTCATCTGCTCTTTGTCTTGCTTCGTTTTCGGAGGCTGATCTTTCTCACTCAAGCACGTTCACTCCTTTCATCCACTGCCATAAACTGATTGTATCTGATTCAAGGTGAAGCCATGAACCAGGCTCAATGATCCGACTTAATTCAATCTCTTTATCTTGGACAAGAAGGACGTGATTTGCGACGACCTGACCCGTTCTCATATCAATAAACGGAAATTTCCTGTTCATATCTTTAATCTTGTATCCATCCTTATCCTGGACAAATCGTTCCCCTGCATCCGCATTTGAAGGCATTCCGATGGCAAAATTCTCGTATGAGAGTTCGTATTGCACAATCTCACCAGATTCAGATACATAATAAGACTCCTGAACAGGTGTTTTGTGCACAGAATGCGTATAGCGAATGTCGAAGTTAGCCGCATCATCCTCAAAAGGAACATATGCCAGAACTTTGCCTGACTCTCCTTTTTCGAGCGCCATCACAGGAAAAAATGGGTAAAGAAATACGACTAAAATAAGGGCAACTGCAATTGTCGTTTGGTACATGAATTGTTTCGTTGAATCGGAAGGTTTCATAGTAAGAAGACGCAGGCTTTTCACCTGCGTCCATCACATCCTTTTTTTGTAGATTCGCTACTTTACTCGACACCTTTTTCATCAAAGTATTTCTTAGCACCAGGATGAAGGTCAATGCCAACACCCTCTAGCGCTGTATCAGCTGTAATAAACTCACCTTTAGCGTGAGTAATTTTATCAGAGTTATCAAAGATCGCTTTCGTTACTTGATACACATAATCTTCATCAAGGTCTGAACGAGCTACAAGCATCGCAAGAACTGCGACAGTTTTCACATCACTTTCAAGACCGTACGTTCCACTTTTGACTGTATCTTCTGCATAATACGGGTGCTCTTCAATCAGCTTATCAATTTTATCCTGCTCGATTGGAAGAATGTTCACTGGCTTCACTGCAGACAAACCTTCTACTGCACCAGTCGGTGTACCAGAAGTAATAAAAGCAGCGTCGATTGTGCCATCCTGGATGCCTTCAGTAGACTCATCAAATGCAAGATGCTGAGCATCGATGTCTTCCATCGTAATATCATGAGCAGCTAGCACTTGCTCCGCATTCGCATATGTTCCACTACCTGGTGCTCCAACGGAAACTTTCTTTCCTTTCAATTCATCCACAGAAGCAATTCCGCTCTCCTGAAGGGTTACGATTTGAATCGTTTCAGGATATAGTGTTCCAATCGCCTGGATGTTGTCCACTTTTCCATCTTCAAACATTAACTCACCATTTGTTGCATATGCCGCGATATCTGTTTGAGTAAATGCAATATCCGCATCTCCATCTTGGAGAATTTGCATATTTTCAACAGAAGCACCTGATGACTGAGCATTGGCGCTTTCAATATCAGTTCCATCTTGAATTATATTTGCTAGTTCACCGCCAAGTGGGAAATACGTTCCTCCCGTTCCTCCCGTTAATAAACTAAGCTCTGAAGGAGATCCGTTTGCTTCTCCGTCTGAATCAGAACCTCCACAAGCTCCAAGCACCATCGCTATAGATAGTACAATAACGAATAAACTAAGTCTTCTTTTCTTTCCCATGCAACTTCTCCCCCTTTAATAGTTAGAAAATTTCAAATTTACTATATCATATTGTTCCTTTAATTGGTACAGGTTATTAGAACACCCTCTAAAAAGGAAAACTGTTATAAAACAAAAAAAGCCACATTTCTACTCGTTTCGTTTGCATTCGACTTTACCGATTCAAATCAATAACGTCGAATGAAAACGAAATATAGTAAAATGTGGCCTAAAATTTGTTTTCGTTTGTAAAATAATCAGGAAATACTCCAGTTCTTGAGAGAAGCTTGTCGAATCATCGTCTCTGGCGGAAAAATAAACGTCCATGGTACAGCTGAATGAGATGGAACGGTTAACTTATGGGTAAACCGTTCTGTTGCCACTAAGCGGTTATTTTCAAAATAAGAGAGCAGGCGATCATCTAATTTCCAATCACCCATACCATTTAGAATACAAACAGAAGCCAGCAGTTCATTTCGATGATTAAAAGCCACTCGAATTGGAACAAACTGAAGCTTTCCTTCTTGGATCGGGTTCTCTTCATAAATTTCCTGGATTCGTTTACGATCTTTGTCAGCTATCGTACGGTCCCACTTTTCTTCAAAGATCAGCGTCACGTTTTTCACCTCTGTTCATGTACCTACTCTCTTTTTCTTCTAGAATCGACAAATCATCAATCACATCATTCAAGGAAAGCAACTCAAATATCACAATCATTTTTCCTGTAAAATGATGGCGGGGGTCTGTCGCTTCATCTCTTGAATCATCAAGATCATGAAATAGCTGATCGAGCTTTTCAATGCTATCGATATGCTCCTGTGTCAGCTGCGTAGAAGGGTTATGAAAAGCTTTGGAGATCGAACGACCGGCTTCAATAATGATGCGATGATCTTCGGGATCGATGCCATTTTTCGTATCGGTAAATAGCATATTTCCAAGATGGTAAAGGATCTTCTGCAAGTATTCCAGTTTTTTAAGAACAACAGAAAAGGTGCGAACTTCATGAATGCTATGCCTGCGGTATTTCCACTCTTCCCGCTGATAGGCAATTAATTTGTATGTTCGTTCAAGGTCACGACTTAAGCGCTGATATACGAGTGTTTGTCTTTTGGCATGCGGAAGATCTGCGATAATTTGATCTAGTAAATCACCAGCGTTGCGGTACAGTCGCTTTACACCTTGATTGATCATAGTATGGAATTTCGGTGGCATAACAAAGTAGTTTACTGCTGTTGAAACAACAATCCCAATGAGCGTCGTACTCAACCTTCCTACAAAAGATATCATATACTCTCCTGATGTATCGGGAATCATCGCAACTGCTGTTAGCGTTGCAACAAGCATACCGTCATCAAGTCCAAGCTTATGACAGGCAATAAGTGTGAAGGTTGCGGCTAGCGCATAAGTGAAGGGTGATTGATGGAGCATAGATTCAAATAGCATTGCAAATCCAGCCCCGATTGCAGCGGCTGGAAAACGCACGATACCCTTTTTAATGGAATCCGATGCGGTTGGTTCGACTGTTACAATTGCCGTGATCACAGCAAAGAGAACAGGAAGGCCGAGCGCATCACAAATCCACGCCGTCAGAAATGCAGCTAGTCCCGTCTTAAGAATTCGTCCACCAACAAATTTAAATACTTTGTGCTTGATATCTATCATACGAATCAGTCCGTTTCTATTCCTCCATTATAACGTACACTACTCGTTTACATGAACCCATTTTCCACTTATTGTTTAATTAAGCGAAAGGAGAGATGTTATGAAACGCTTTATCGGAATTGATTTATCAGGACCATCCAATACAAAGGATACCTCTATAGCGATCTTCCATGGAGATGATTCCGCGTTTTCCTTTCATCAGCTCATCGAAGGGGCAACAGATGAGGACATTTATCAGCAAGGAAAGCTTACACATAACACAATCATTGGAATCGACGCCCCGCTTTCTTACCAACCAGGTGGTGGCGATCGACCTGCAGACAGAGCACTCAGAAAAGCGATCGTTAAAATCGGGATGCGAAGCGGATCGATTATGACGCCAACGATGACGCGAATGGTTTATTTAACGCTTAGAGGAATCTCACTCTCGAGGACGCTTTCACCACATGCTACTATTGTGGAAGTGCATCCTGGAGCCGCGATCGGTTTGCGAGCAGCCAATATCGAATCTATTCTCGCTTATAAATCAGAAATGGAACATCGCTATCAGCTAAAGTACTTTCTCGAGCAAGAGGGGGTAACAGGAATTCCAGAAAAAGCACTCGAATCAACGCATTCTTTTGATGCGTGTCTTGCTGCTTATGCTACGTGGAGATGGGAGCATGGTCGATCGGAATTTCTATACGAAGCCAAACCACCTTTCCATCCATTCGACATGAGCTGTTAATAGGTAATTAAAAAACCCTGCGCACTAATTGCGTAGGGTCTCATCAAAGACTTTTGGAACGACGTCGCGAACGACAATATATAAAGTGCTTAAGAAAAATGCTGTAATTGCCATCGCAAATGAAGGAAACACATCCCATTCACGGTCCATGCTCCATCCACTGAGCATCGCTCCTGAAAACGTGCCAATCATATAGCAAAACGGAATCCACCATTTCATTTTGATTTATCACCTCAGAAATGATATACCCCGTTTCGACAAATTCCGAACCTTTTTAGAGCATTTCCTCAATATCTTTCTTAATAGCGGCTGGTTCTGTCTTTGGCTCATAGCGTTTCACGACATGACCATCTTGATTTACGAGGAACTTCGTAAAATTCCAGGGAATGTCGCCGTGTTCAACATCTGGCGCTTCGTGCGTTAAATAGCGATAAAGAGGATGAGCATCGCTACCGTTTACATCGATTTTCGCAAACATTGGGAAACTCACGCCATAATTAATGGAGCAAAATTCCTCAATATCATCCTTCGATCCAGGCTCTTGCTCTCCAAATTGGTTACAAGGAAAGCCTAGAATTTCAAACGGCTTGTCCTCAAGCGACGTATACAGCTCCTGAAGTCCTTCATACTGTGGTGTTAACCCGCATTTACTAGCCGTGTTGACGATTAAAAGAACCTTTCCGCTATATTCTGATAGCGGCATGTCTTTCCCTTGAAGCGTTTCTGCAGTGAATGAATGCACACTCATTTTATCCCTCCTATTCGTTGTCTCACCTCACTTTTATCATAGTTAAGCAAGAATCGCTAGTAATCAGCGCGCTCTTGCAATAATGCCGTTATGCACTTTAATATAGCCGTGCCTTACAATATCCATGCCGTTTTCATACGCATAGAGTCCCATTTGACGGATATCCATTAGCTCACGATACGTATGATTCATCATATCAGCCATCACATGATAATAAAGACGTGATTTCATCTGATTTCGAGGTGTTGTCATAATGACGTATCCATCATCTTTTACAAATTTGCGATGCCATTCTAAAATGGCTGGTTTATGTTCATCCGGCACATGTTCAAGCAAGCCTACACTTAGAACAATATCAAACTCTTTATGAAAATCGAGATCACGAATGTCTTTTACAAGATAGCTAATGTTCATTTGATCTTTGTACCAAACTTTTGGTCCGCCCGTTTGTGGATTTGTTCCAAGAAAGGGATACGTATTCGGAAAATGAGCAAAACGATCTGTTTTACAGAAGGCATCGTAATCTACCATGACAACTTCTCCACCCGGATACATCGCATGAAGCTGCATCGCTTCATACCCTTCGGCAGCACCAAGAAAGAGAATACGAGGATTTTTTACATCAAGTCCTTCAAAAAGCGCTCGCTTTCCACGCGGATCCCAAATCCCATCCTCGATGCGGTGCACATAATTCCAGAGAGATAAGCGTACCATCTCCCCCAGGCCATTCTTGACATCACGAAGATGAAAGCCTTTGAAGCTATCTTTTAGAGAAGACTTCAAGCGCTGCTGTTCGGCAGGTACATCTTGCATAAATAGATTGTGAAATGAGCGATTAAAAAACTCCCACGAGGTTTTCACAGGCATATCCTGCTTATGTTCAGACTCCCAATCTAGACGCTCTTTCGCGAGCTTCTTCACTTCAAACGGCCTTCCTACCTGTTTCCAAGACATTTGCGACCAGTCGCTTACCATATTTGCATTCACAAAGCGATCGAGCTGTTCATTCCTCGGATTCCTTAAATCGACACGATAACTCGGCAGTAATGCTGTGTATTCAAAGTCTTGTTCCGAAAAAGGGTGTTCAGGCGTTAATGAAGCAAGTTCCAATTAGCTCACTCCTTATTTTTTCACTTATTTTCTCACGGAAACGCTTTCATTACAAACATTTTACGAATATGCCGACAAATGATCACGATAACCTATCTAAATTATTTGTGATGAAGGTGATATAATAGAGAAATTAACGATCAGGAGTTGGAAAAGAATGAAGATTGTAGTAAGTACGTTAAATGCGAAGTTCATCCATACGTGTCTCGCATTACGGTATTTGAAAGCCTCTGCTGCCCCAGATTATGATGTACAAATGGCAGAATATACGATTAAAGATCCGATTATGAATATTGTAAGTGAGCTCCACAGTATGAAAGCTGATGTCATTGGATTTAGCTGCTATATCTGGAACATTGAAGAGACGATTCCTGTCATTGAAATGTTAAAGAAAGTAAATCCATCGCTCACGATCGTACTTGGCGGTCCTGAAGTCTCATATGATGTGTATGAGTGGCTCGATCGTATTCCTCAGGCTAATTATATTGTTATGGGAGAAGGAGAAGTGACGTTTAAAGAACTGCTTCAATCAATTGAAACAGGAGAATCAGTTGAAAACGTAAAAGGGATTGTTTACAGAAAAGATGGAAGTAATCATATTAATCCACCAGCACCAAAACTAAGCTTAAGTGAGATTCCATCGCCTTTTCGATTCGAAGAAGACCTTGCTGATCTCGGTCGCCGCGTCACTTACGTTGAAACGAGTCGGGGATGTCCTTATTCCTGTCAATTCTGTTTATCCTCTATTGAAGTTGGCGTAAGGTATTTTCCTGTAGATCGAATGAAGGAAGAGCTGCGTTTCTTAATGGATAATGGGGCAAAAACGATTAAGTTCGTTGATCGAACATTTAACATTAGACGAAACTACGCGATTGATATGTTTCAATTCCTTATTGATGAACACCGCCCTGGCTGTGTGTTTCAGTTCGAGATCACGGCTGATATTATGCGACCTGAAGTACTAGAATTTCTCAATCGCGAAGCTCCGCCCGGACTCTTCCGATTCGAGATCGGTATTCAATCAACCAACGATGCAACAAATGAACTCGTGATGCGAAAGCAAAACTTCGAGAAGTTGGCACGAACGGTGACAATGGTGAAAGACGGCGGCAAAATTGATCAGCACCTTGATTTAATCGCTGGACTTCCTGAAGAAGACTACGCTTCTTTCCGAAAAACGTTTAACGACGTTTTCTCCTTCCGTCCGGAAGAGCTGCAGCTTGGCTTTTTGAAAATGCTACGCGGCACAGGTGTCCGTCTAAGCGCTGAGAAACATGGCTATCTTTACATGGATCATGCACCTTATGAAATTCTTGGAAATAACGTTCTTTCCTTTGATGACGTTATTCGCATTAAGCAGGTAGAAGACGTGCTAGAAAAATACTGGAATGATCATCGTATGGACGCAACAATTGAGTATCTTGTTACGGAAGTTTTCCAATCTCCATTTGATTTCTTCCAAGGTTTCGGCAGCCATTGGGAAGGAAAAGGCTGGTCACGAATTGGTCATCAGCTAGAAGATTTATTCCGACGCCTGGCTGACTTTATTGAGAAGCATGCTCCAGCTCATCATGACCGCGTCACATCACTTATGAAAATCGATTACTTATCAAAGTCCAAAAAGAAGCCTCGTACGGTGTGGTGGCGTGATCGCCTTGAGAAAGAAGAAGAAAACGCCCTATTGAAGCTTGTAAATGAACAACCAGCTTTGCTTGGAGAAGACTATCAAGTGTTAAACCTATCAGAACGAGAACTGTATAAGCATACAGTAATCGATCTGTTACCGAGCTCAGAAGACGGGCAAATACAGAAAACCATTTTACTCGTTTACTATCATCCGAAAACAAATGAGCGTAACGTGTTTTATGGTGTTCTTCCTTCAGAATCTTCCGTTGCGTTGTAAGACTGAAGGGAAAAGGCATTTCGACATAGATGAAATGCCTTTTCTATTGAGTGACGTCTCGATTTAAAGGATTTTGTACGTTCAAGACGAATACAGTAATGTACTGATGCCGGAGGGTAGGCCGGTAAAATATGGAGGGATAGCATGAAACTATTAGAAATGGATGCCTTGTCCCTATCGAAGAAGATTTCCAACAGAGAAATTTCATCGTACCATGCCGTTAGAACGTATATTGAACACCTGAATGCCATTAACCCAGCCTTAAATTGCCTTGTAGAAGATCGCTTTGATCAAGCTATAGAAGAAGCTAGAAAAGCAGATTATACCCTCACTACAGGAGATGCTAAAGGGCGACTGTTTGGCGTTCCAATTAGTGTAAAAGAGTGCTTTCATGTAGCGAACATGACGACAACAGGTGGCCTCGGGTATCGTGCAGGATCTCGCGAGAAGAAAGATGCTGAGGTTGTCAGACGCCTTCGCGAAGAAGGTGCCATCATACTCGGAAAAACGAATACACCTTCCCTTTGTTTTTGTCAGGAAACGGATAATAAGCATTACGGCAGAACGAATAACCCGTGGGACACCTCAAGAACAGCAGGTGGATCCAGCGGTGGGGAAGGTGCTTTGATCGCTGCAGGCGGTGCCGCAGTTGGTCTCGGTGCTGACATCGGCGGCTCGATTCGATTCCCCTCACATTTTAATGGCATTATTGGCTTTAAATCCGGCAATCGTCAGGTATCTCAAGAAGGAAATTTTCCTTTTGTTGACAAGCCAGAGCAAGAACGCATGCTAGGAATTGGTGCGATGAGCAAGTCTGTTCAAGATGCGAGATTAATTAACCAGATTATCGCTCATGAACAACCACCTGAACGTAACCTTGCAGATTTTAAACTCGTCTACCCAGTTCCTCACCATCGCTATCCGATTAATCGTGAAACGTTTCAATTGATCACAACCATAAAGGATGCGTTTGATGGCGAGCTTTCTGAAGAGCAGGCAAATCCCCCATTTTTTGAAGAAGCCGCTCTTATGTGGCAACAAATGATGTCGATCGACGGGGGAGCCGATATGGCTAAGCTTATGTTAGAAAACGATAAAGCAAGTCCAATCGGTGAATACATGAAGGAAAAGCTTTTCCGTAGTTCAGATGTACATCCCTACTTATCGTGGGCGCTTATTGGAACGAAGCTTTTCAAGCCTAACCAAAAACAAATTAAACAAATCCATGCTTCGCTAAAGCGTGGAGATGAGATTTTAGAAGATTATTTGGACGACCGAATCTTAATTATGCCAGTCTATCATTCACCGGCACCGCTTCACGGAGAATTGTATCAAGAACTTTTCTCCATTCGTAAAACCTTCTTGAACTATATGCCTTACATTGCGTATGCGAATGTGTGGGGGCTCCCTTCTCTTACAATTCCAATCGGAACTAGTAAAGAAGGCCTTCCAATCGGTGTACAGCTAGTAAGCCGCGTTGGTCATGAAGAAGCGCTTTTTCAGCTAGGGGAGCAAATTGAACAGCGCATCGGCGGGTATAACCGCTGTGTGCAGCATGATCAAAAAGCCGAGGCTGAAGCAGAACTCGTTTAAGTCGTAATGGAGGATTGAATCCCATTGTTTAAAAACCAACATACGAAGCCATACATCGCCATTATAATCGCGATCCTATTTATCTCCACTTCCGCCGTCATCGTCAAGCTAGCAACTGCTCAAGCTTCGATTATTGCGATGTACCGTCTCGTTTTTGCCATACTTATTATGCTACCGATTATCCTACGAAGCTATCGAAACGCCTTTCGTCATATTAAAGCTTCTGATTGGGGATTCGGAAGTCTTGCAGGCGTTAGTCTCGCCTTTCACTTTATTCTCTGGTTTGAGTCGCTCAACTACACGTCCGTTGCAAGCTCTGTTGTTCTTGTCACATTACAGCCGCTGTTTGCCTTTATCGGTACGTATCTTTTCTTCAAAGAAAAACTCACCCTTCTAGCTATTGCTGGAGGGGTGACCGCTGTGACCGGCTCTATTCTGATCAGCTGGGGGGATTTCAAGATTAGTGGAATGGCTCTGTGGGGAGATCTTTTAGCCCTGACGGCATGTGCCATGGTAACTGGATACCTCTTGTTCGGTCAGAACATTCGAAAGCGTCTGGATCTGATGCCATACACCTTTATCGTGTATGGCATCGCTGCTCTTACGCTTATCATTTATAACGTTGTATTACGCTACCCGTTCTTTTCTTATCCAGCTACAGACTGGGGATATTTCATCTTGCTAGCGATATTCCCAACGCTTCTCGGTCATTCTCTATTAAATTGGGCTGTGAAGTGGGTGAGCGTGAATGTCATTTCAATGAGCATCCTATTTGAACCGATCGGAGCTAGTATTCTCGCCTATTTTATCCTTGGCGAAACATTGCATACGATGCAATGGATTGGTGGCGGAATAATCATTGCCGGTCTTTATCTCTTCATAAGAAGCTACACCTCCAAAAGAAAACTGAAAAAATAGCTTGGCGTCCCCCGAACGGGGGACGCCAAGCTATTTCGACAGTATTCGAGCTAAACCGGGTGGTGCCTGTCACCACTCCTAGCGCGCTTTAGGACACGTCTTACAGCACGCGCCACCTTCCGATACTTGATCGTACAAACAGCAAGTACGGCGGAAGCGGATCTCTCCTTCTTCACGCTTCACTTTCTCTGAATAATACGGCATGAACGGGTTTGCGCCGCAGGTGAAACTTGTGCAGTTAAACTCCGTGAGAAGGAAATGAAAGTCTTCTTTAGCTCGACGCACTTGTTCCTCATTTCCTTCAGATGGCATCAGAGTTTCATAGAGCCAGAACA
This sequence comes from Anaerobacillus sp. QJM3NY_17, assembly GCF_056173665.1. NCBI lineage: Bacteria > Bacillati > Bacillota > Bacilli > Caryophanales > Bacillaceae > Anaerobacillus > Anaerobacillus sp. QJM3NY_17. The sequence continues at coordinate 4,237,885 of NZ_CM149685.1, forward strand.
AGTAAATGGACACATTCTCCCATAGAATCGCCGCTGATAATTTCGTCGCTTTCACCATTGCTTCAACAAACGGAGCAAGGTTCTCGTTAATCAGTTTATTGGCAAGTGCTACTCTTATTTCAACACGATCTTTCTGATTAGTGGTGACGTCTACGTCGTTATCAATCATAAGCTTCATCATCCAGGGCTCCGCATCTGTATTAACTTCATAGCAAAGCTCATCAGTTCCAGCCAGAATCGCTTTATCCCACATCGTAAAAGCATACAGTATCGGCACAACCGTCATAAAACCATATCTTTTCATAAACTGTGATCCCGCCACAATTATAGATGGAAAATGGCCTTCCTCCACGAGCTGTTCAAGAAGACCTTTTAAGTGATGCTCATCGTGTAGCTGCACTAAACTTGCACTGCTTTCACCCACAGTCAGGCGAAACTGTTTCAGCCTTTCTTTCTCGTCTCTCGTAAACACCGGGTGCTCAGCGACCATTTACCTTCCTCCCTTTGCCATGTGGTACACAAAGCGGTGTACCGAATAGCGGATCCTCGATAATGTCACATTGAAGCCCAAACACTTGCTTCACAAGCTCTTCATTCACGATCTCTTCAGGTTTCCCCTGATCATAAATGCCCTTATCCTTCACAGCAATAATATGGTCGGCATAGCGACAAGCGAGGTTTAAGTCGTGAAGAACCATTAGAATGGTCCGGTTATCCTCTTTATTCAATTCAAATAGTAAATCGAGTACCTCCACTTGGTGAGCGAGGTCCAAGTACGTTGTTGGTTCATCAAGTAATATTATATCCGTATCCTGAGCAAGGGTAAGCGCAATCCAGGCACGTTGCCGCTGTCCTCCAGAAAGGGAATCAACATTACGCTCAGCAAACTCTTCCATGTGCGTTGCTTTTAGCGCGTTTTGAACGGCATCTTCGTCCGCTTCAGACCATTGACTAAACCACGTTTGATAAGGATACCGTCCTTGCTTAACGAGCTGCAGAACTGTGAGGCCTTCAGGTGCGACTGGTGACTGTGGAAGGATAGCCATTTTCCGAGCGATTTCCTTTGTTGGCTTATTCGCAATAGCCTCTCCATCAAGAACAATTCCTCCAGAATGCGGCTTTAGAAGTCGAGCTAGACTTCGTAATAGCGTTGATTTGCCACATCCATTTCCACCAATGAGAACGCTCATCTCTCCTTTAGGAATCAATAAGTTCAGCTGATCGATAACGGTTTGTTCTCCATATCCAAGCGTTAAATCTTTCGTTTGCAGTGCGTACACGTCGCCACCTCCTCATCATTTGTTTCTCGATCGAATCAATAAATAGATAAAATACGGTGCTCCAATCGCCGCTGTGAATACACCAGCCGGAACCTCCAAAGGTGAAAAAAGCGTGCGGCCAATTAAGTCAGCAATCATCACAAGTATACTACCAACAAGCGCAGCCACCGGCACAACTACACCGAAAGACGATCCGACGAGCTTTCTCGCAATATGCGGTGCCATTAAACCTACGAATCCGACTCCACCAGCAAATGCAACAGCCCCTCCTGCAAGCGCCGTGCTAATTAACAGTAACGCAATGCGGTCTTTTAAAAGCATCGCTCCTGCACTTCTTGCTACATCATCCCCAAGCTCTTGCAAATTCACCCGTCTTGAGTAAACCATTAAAATAATCATCAGAACGACTACCCACGGCAGCAGCGTCAGAACATCCTGGCCGTTCGTTCCGTGGACACTGCCCGTAATCCAGATGTTTGCATCAGACGCTCTGTAAATAGGACCGATAATCATCAATAATGTCGTTAGCGCCTGCAACAATGCCGTTAACCCTATCCCAATCAGCACTAATCGAATCGGTGAAATACCATTTTTCCATGATAATCCAAACACAAGAAATCCTGCTAAAATAGCGCCGATAAAGGAAGCGAGCGGCAACCATTGAATGCTTACCGTAAGGGCATTCGCTTTATCACTAAAGATCGTAAGAAAACCAATCGTCGCAAGTGCACCGCCCCAAGTGATGCCAAGAATATCAGGTGACGCAAGTGGGTTCCGAATCATTCCTTGAAGAATAGCGCCAGATACAGCAAGGGCCGCTCCAGCCAATATGGACATGGCGATCCTAGGAAAGCGGAACTGCTTCACAACAAGCTCATTCATCTCATTCCCATAACCAAATAGCGCCTTTACCACTTCATCCGGGGTCATAAATATCTCCCCAAGGCCAATACTAAGTAATGCGATGATGATAACAGCGCCAGTCAGTCCCGCTATTACCCAAAGCGAGCGGCGATCTAGTAGAAAAGAAACAGCTTTCATTCGAAAGGAAGTGTATTTCATCATAGCTGTTTAAACTCCCTTCGAGCAATATAAATGAAAAATGGCGTTCCGATGACAGCCGTTAGTACACCAACCGGCGCTTCAAGCGGCATAATTACGTACCGAGCGGCAATATCAGCTGATAACAAAAGAATCGCCCCAATGATTGCGCTGTACGGAATGACCCAACGATAATCCGGTCCTGTAAAAAAACGAGCAACGTGTGGTACGACGATGCCAATAAAACCAATCGGTCCGGCTACGGCTACTGATCCTCCGGCAAGAAAAACGATAAAAAGTGCTGCGAAAGCTTTGACAAGCAGGGTACGTTGTCCAAGTCCTTTTGCGACATCTTCTCCAATCACCAGAGTGTTAATTTTCGGACTGATCAAAAGCGCACCGACTAAGCCAAGTCCAATATAAGGAATAACAGAGTAAAGCATATTTAGACTGCGCCCTTCAATCGAGCCAGCCAGCCAGAAGAGAACATCTTCAAGCGCTTTCTCATTCAACACAAGCATTCCTTGCGTTAATGAGGAAAACATCGCCGCAATGGCCGCACCGGCAAGGGTCAGCTTCATAGGTGTAAGCCCTTCTCTACCAAATGAGCCAAGCACGTACACGATGATGGAAGCGAACGCAGCTCCAAGAAACGCTAACCAGCTAAATGCTGCAAGTGACGTAACAGAGAAAAAGGTGACCGCAATCACTATCACAAAACTCGCCCCCGCATTTACGCCTAATATGGACGGTGAAGCAAGAGGGTTTCGAGTAATCGCCTGCATCAAAGCACCAGCGACAGCAAGACTTGCGCCTACGGCAGCCCCGATCAGTGCTCTCGGAACGCGATTTTCGATAATGATAATATGTTCATTGCTTCCATTAAACTGCGTAAAGGCTTGCCAGGCCGTTGTCCATGTAATACTTGTTAAGCCATAGACGACGCTCGCAAGCATCAGTATTATGACAAGCAACGAGCCAACTGCTAATCCGAACCATTTTTTATTCATCGAGTGTAATTTATGCGTCATAAAGGTTAATCCCTTTCTTTATCATCCTTTTTAAGTTTAAGAAAAGAATGAAAACGTGTCAATGAATATGAGAATCACTCTCATTTACCTGTTGACTAATTTGTGACAATTCAGTATGATTACATCGTAAATGAAAACGATTATCAATGACAAGGAGGATATACATATGTTAAAAAAAGGATGGCTCATCGTTAGTCTAAGTGTACTTATGATCCTTGCTGCATGCGGCACAGGTGGTAATAATGAGAACGCTACTAACTCTGGTGGGGAGGAAGAAGCGTCTACTCGAACGGTTTCACATGCTATGGGGGAAACAGAAGTGCCAGAGAAGCCAGAAAAAGTTGTCATTTTAACTAATGAAGGAACAGAAGCACTACTTGCTATGGGAGTAACACCAATTGGGGCAGTACAATCATGGCTCGGCGACCCGTGGTATGAGCATATTTCGGACGATATGAAAGATGTTGAAGTCGTTGGAACAGAAAGTGAAGTGAATCTTGAAGCTGTCGCTGCACTTAAACCTGATCTCATTATCGGAAATAAACTACGTCAAGAAGACATCTACGATCAGCTTAGCGCGATCGCTCCAACCGTCTACTCAGAAACGTTGAAAGGCGACTGGCAGGAGAATTTCAAGTTCTACGCTAAAGCACTAAATATGGAAGACAAAGGCGAAGAAGTGATGAGTGCTTACACCGACCGCATTGACTCCATGAGTGAAGAACTTGGCGATGAGCTTGATCAAAAAGTGTCGGTTGTTCGTTTTCTAGCTGGCCAAACAAGAATTTATTACAAAGACTCGTTCTCTGGCGTTATCCTTGAGCAGCTAGGCTTTGATCGTCCAAAATCACAGCAGAAAGAAGATTTTGCTGAAGAAGTAACGAAAGAACGTATTCCAGAAATGGATGGCGACGTGCTCTTCTACTTCACGTATGAAGCGGGAGACGGCGAAGCGAATTCCACTGCGGAAGAATGGACAAATGATCCATTATGGAATAACCTTCAAGTTGTCAAAGACGGTAACGTTCATGAGGTGAGTGATGCGATCTGGAATACGTCTGGTGGCGTCATTTCGGCTAACTTGATGCTTGATGATATTGAAGACGTTTTTTTAAGTAAATAAAGTAAGAAGTGTAGCCCGGCCTGCGCCGGGCTTTTAATATGCTTGAATTTATGAATTTAAGGGAAAAAGAAAGAGAAATGTTTTCTGAAGATTATGTCAAGAAGACAGGTTCTCTTCAGGTATACTAATAGAAAGCCATATAAGGAGGGGATAAATCGATGCCAAATGTCTGGACACATATTTTATTCGGAGAAGAAGCTGCGATGGAAGCCGGCATATGGAATACGATCAAAGGTGACCTGCCTTTCTTTCGACTTGGTGCACAGGGACCTGACCCTTTCTTTTATCATAATTTCTGGCCCTGGAAAAAGAATAAGCCTGTTCAAGAAGCGGGATCAGTTCTTCATCAAGATCATTGTGGTTCATTCCTCATGGAGATGATTGAATACGGAAAGCAGGACGATCCGATGCTTCGCGCATATATCCTTGGCTTTGTGACACATCATATTCTTGATCGAAACACGCATCCTTATATCCACTATCGTGCCGGTCTTGAAGGCAACCGACATCAACAGCTTGAAATTATTATAGATACCATTTTGATGAAAGAATACAAAGATGTAGAAACGTGGAAAACACCCGTTTACCAAGAGATTCACATTGGCAAATCACTCTATCCTCCTATTGAACTCATGCTGTATGAATTGATCCAAACCTTTTATCCAGAAACGGCTGAACGTATGCCAGACGACTATATTCCTCAATCTTATCGGGATATGGTCCTTGCGCTAAAAATATTATTCGATCCACACGGATGGAAAAATCAACTTTTAAAGAAACAAGTCTCTTCCTTTTCCTATCGAAAACAAATTGGCAATGAAGATTATTTAAATCGTGAAGGCACCACTTGGATCCATCCAGCTATTAAAGACGAGGAATCCACCGCGACCTTTGAAGAGCTGCTTGAGCAAGCGGAAGAAGAAGCAACAAGTATCCTGCCTCTTATTCATGATTACTGGCACAACGAAGAAAACTGCCTAACTGAATTAAAAACACAAATCGGCAACCGCTCATATGACACAGGAAAAGATTGCACGCTTTCACTTGAGTTAAAGCACTTCGACCCCATTTTGTAAGGGGTTTCATGTCATAGGAAGGCTCTGAGCAGTGTTATACTGCTCAGAGCCTTATTTGTGGTCTGTTACCTAGTGCGAACTGTAGAGAAAACCACTTAATTCCGCGATTTTCTCGATAATTCCGCGATATCTCACTTTTTTCCGCGAAAACCATCATTAATTCCGAGAATATAAGTTTAATTCCGCGATTCTGCTAATTACATATCCACCCCTTCATTCACCATCACAATCTTCGCCTGCTCTTTCCCTTTTTCGATATTCACTTTACTAAGTAAATAGATGCCTGCTAGAAAAAAGACAACTAGCGATACGATCCCAAGTCGACTTGAGCCTGTTACCTGACCAACGAAGGCAAAGAGAAACGGACCGAATATCGCTGAAAATTTAGCTGAAATCCCATAGAAACCGTAAAATTCTGCATGACGATGATCCGGAACCATACTTCCAAAAATCGAACGACTTAATGCTTGGGCACCCCCCTGAACGAAGCCGACCATGATCGCAAGTAGATAGAAATGCGTAGCAGTTGTCATAAAGTATCCTAGTAAAACGATGCCCACATATATCCATAGTGCTAGCATAAGCGCTCGTTTCGGGCGAATTTTCTTCGCTAAGTAGCCAAACAAGAAGGCGAACGGTATGCCTACAAACTGCGTAATGAGGAGCGCTGCAATCAAATCATTCGCTCCTATTCCGATATCTCTTCCATAGATCGTCGCCATTTTAATAATAGTGGAAATGCCATCATTAAATAACCAGAAAGCGACTAGAAAAAGAAGCAGCTGTTTATAGTGGTTCAATTCCCTAAAGGTTGTGCGAAGTCTTTTAAAACCGATTGTCACGTAGGAGCCGCTTAATTTCGGCTGACTATGCTCAACTTCATGCACGTTTTTGAACATTGGGATCGAGAAAACAAACCACCAGACTCCAACACTTGCGAATGAAAGCTGCGTCGCGACAAGCGTATTCGGAAGGAAAAACCACGATGGATTTAGGATCATCATCAAGTTAACGAGAAGCAGAAGCCCGCCGCCAATATAGCCAAAAGCGTAGCCTCTTGCTGAGATGCGGTCCATCTCCTCCCCTTTTGCGATCTCGGGTAAGAATGCATCGTAAAAGACGTTGCTACCTGAGAAACCGATTGTTCCAAAGATTAGTAGAATAGAAGCAAATAAATATCCGCCTTCACCCACGAAAGCCATTAAAACACTCGCAATCATTCCCATATAAGCAAAAAAGCGCAAAAATGTTTTCTTTGAATTAGAATAGTCAGCAATAGCACCAAGGATCGGGGCAAGAAAAGCTACGATTAGAACGGCAATGGATTGCGAATAGCCCCAATATGATGTGGCAAGGCTTTGGTCAATATTCTTGGCAACGACATCGTAATAAAAGACAGGGAGTACTGCTGCCATCATCGTCGTTGCAAAAGCAGAATTAGCGAAATCATACATCATCCAGCTACGAATCTCTTTTTTTCTCATCTTTTTGCCTCCATGATGTTCAATTCCTTTCAGCATAGCAGGTCGTGACACCTCTTTCTTCAGGCTGGAACATTCTTCATGATCATTTTACAAATGACAGACTTGCCACATATTCTAGCTGCGAGTACACTAGCGGTAGAGTATTGAAACGGAGGTCGTCCTATGGACCAAAAAGAAATTCAAGACAGAGTTATTGAAAACTATCAGCGTGATGAAAACATGATGATTCTTGTTTTTGCTCAGTGGTGTGTAAACAATGACTTAAATCCAGAAACGCTTTACGCAAAAGCTTATCCAGATCAGGTGAATAACCCTGCTCTTAAACAAAGCATTGAACTCGTTGTACCAAAAGAAGAATCAGAGCATATCCCAGATCAAACGGTGATTGGCGTCCTATCCCTTTTCGGAAATGATGATCTTGCGTTTGTTGTAACAGAAGAAATCGACAAACCCCAAAAAAAAGATAAATAAGCCTTTACCACAGTTTATTCGATAACAGAGGGAAACTTCCCTTTATAATCAACGAAAGACCCGGAGCATATGCTCTGGGTCTTTCGTTTTCAATTAGGCATCGCGAAATAGTTTTACAAGCGCCTGTGTACCACTATCTTCTTCTCCACGCTCAGCAAGATCTTCGTAGAGCTTTTTCGAAAGCTCAAGACCAGGTGTCAGCATGCCCATTTGCTTGGCAGATTCAAGAGCAATCGTCATGTCTTTAATAAGATGCTTCACGTAAAAGCCAGGCTCAAATCGATTTGAAACCATTCTTGGCGCAAGGTTGCTTAGCGACCAGCTGCCAGCTGCGCCAGATTCTATGCTTTCAAGAACTGTTGTCGGATTCAATCCCGCCTTTTCCGCATAAACAATCGCTTCAGAAACGCCAATCATGTTACTTGCGATGGCAATTTGATTACACATTTTTGTGTGCTGTCCCGCGCCTGCTGGGCCTTGAAGAACAATATTTTGTCCCATCACTTCGAAAATCGGTTGAGCTTTTTCGTACACTTCTAACTCTCCACCAACCATAATGGAGAGTCGCCCTTCCTTCGCCCCAACGTCTCCTCCTGATACAGGAGCATCAAGCGCGTAGAGCTGTTTTGATAGGGCATGCTGATAGATTTCTTCAGCAAGAGCCGGGCTAGAAGTTGTCATATCAATTAGAATCGAATGCGGCTTAGCATGTTCTAGTATCCCTTTCTCACCTATGTAGACCTCTTCTACATCTTTAGGATAGCCGACCATAGTGATGATTACGTCAGCATTCGCTGCCACGTCCTTCACTTCATCTTGCCATTCTGCCCCTTCTTGAATAAGCGCTTCTGCCTTGCTTTTTGTTCGCGTTGAGATAAGCGTGCGATATCCCGCTTTGATTAAGTTCCGAACCATGCTTTCTCCCATTACACCAATCCCAACAAAACCTAGTACTGGCTTTCGATCCATTTCAATCGCCTCTCTTCCCAGAATTTCCTTTTCTATCACTTCTCTTCATCGTACACTAAAAGAGAGGTGAAATCATAATGAAAACAAGCAGTTTTGCCGGTCTATTTCTTTGGGTAGCCTTCGTTGTCACGAAATTACTCACAACTCCAATCGATACACTTCAATATGTCATGATGTTATTAATGTTCGCTTATCTTGTACTTGTGCCGTTAACCTTAAATCTCGTCCCACAGAGAAAGAACTCCTTTTATCGTTATGCCACCTGGATTCAGCTTCCATCAGCTGTTCTTGCTGGTGTTTCCTTCTTTATTGAACAGGGAACGCTCGCTGTACTTCTAGCCGTTCCGTGGTTTCTTACGACGATTTTAATTGCGCTATACGGATTTTCTCGTCTCCTCCAAACATGGAAGAGAAGCACAATTTTTGAAGTTCTCATTCAACTGGGGTTGATGTACATAAGCATTGGGGGACTCTGGCTCATTCTACATCGGTCAGGCATCCAGATTCTCCATTTTAGTGATGTAATCGTACTGCTCACATCTATTCATTTCCACTATGCCGCTTTCATTACACCCATTACGATGGCGTTCATCGGGAAAATGCTTCTAAAAAAAGCACCTTCCATTCAGCCGTGGTTTAAAACGATTGCGATCTTTGTTCTATTCGGACCACCTTTCATTGCGGTTGGTATTACACTATCGGATTCGTTGCCCGTTCTTGAGTTTATTTCAGTCGTTGAATTCGTAACACCGCTCATCGTTTTTTCGATTCTTTGTCTCGTCTATTTAGTGCCAACATTGGATTATTCCGTTCAAATGTTGCTCTCAATTTCATTCGCTTCTCTGCTATTCTCGATGAGTTCCGCTATGATTTATGGATTTGCTCATGTGAATGAAACCGTTATTCTCGGTATTCCTTTAATGGTCTTTTTCCATGGATTCGTGAACACATTTGGCTTCTCTTTATTTGGCCTGCTTGGCGTGACCGCGATGCAGGAAACAAAAGTACTCAAAAAAACCAGCCTCTCTACATAATGTGAGAAGCTGGTTTTTTGGATCATATTAAGAAATAAAGAGGAATTTATAGCTCCTCTGCATAGTGACCGAGTTTTTTCAGTAGTGTAATGGCCGTTTCTTTCTCAGACTCATCCAAACCGGCAAAGATTGACTGGACTTGTTTCTCATGGTTAGGAAAAATTCGATCCATTAACTTTTTACCTTCATCCGTGATAACAGCATGTGTGATCCGTCGATCATTCGGACATGGATTGCGCTTCAAATACCCTTTTCCTTCAAGCTTGTCGACAACGTAGGTGATGCTTCCACTCGCAAGTAGAATTTTCTCACCGATTTGCTGTAGCGGCTGATTTCCTTTGTGATAAAGCAACTCAAGCACGGCAAATTCCGTTGGATTTAATCCATAGCTTTGAATATCCGTTTTAATATGATCTGTAACAGAGCGATTCGATCTAGCCAGGACAATGAATAGCTTTAGTGAAAGCTCACGATCTTTATCATTCATAACGTTCACCCTTAACTCGTAATATCTTGAATTCGAGATAATTATACTTAATTCCAATAACTTATGTCAACTTAATCTGGAAAATTGCTACTATTTTTCATTCACGGAATGAATATGGTCCAACAGCTGTTGAAAGCCAGATAATGCCTTCGTGAATTCCTCTTTTGATAAACCACTGTTTGCCGCCATAGCGTCTGGAATGATCGAAGCTTCCTCTCTCAACCCTTCCCCTTTTGATGTTAAACGAACCATCACTCTGCGCTCATCTTCTTTCGAACGCTCTCTCATCACAAGACCCGCTTCTTCCATTCTTTTTAGCAGGGGAGTTAACGTACCTGAGTCCAAATAAAGCTCCGCGCCAAGCGCCTTAACGGTTGTTTCATGTTTTTCCCAAAGAACAAGGAGAACGAGATATTGAGGATACGTAATATCAAGCTGGTTCAAATAAGGACGATACATCTTCGTAATTTCCCTTGAACAAGCATATACAGAAAAACAGAGCTGATTCTCTAGTTTTAATTGTTCGTTATGGTTCATGATAACCCCTTCTTTACAATAAGTTGTGCACAATCAACTTATCCCGATTTGGCTGTTATGTCAACATGATCGCTTTCTGTTGACAGATAAATAACGATGAGATATATTTAATCTTGTAAAATTAAATTGTGCACAACTTAAATTATTAGGAGGAATTTTATTATGGAATCGTTATATACTGCAAAAGCATCAGCACACGGCGGCAGACAGGGTAAAGTAGAATCATCGGACGGCGTCATCAACATGGACCTTCGTATGCCAAAAGAACTTGGCGGTCAGGGAGGAGAAGCAACAAATCCTGAACAATTGTTTGCAGCAGGTTATGCAGCTTGTTTCGATAGCGCCTTAAATATGGTCGCACGCATGAAGCGAATTAAAATCAAAGATACGGTAGTAGAAGCGCACGTATCAATCGGAAAAGAAGAAGACGGCGCATTCGGACTTAGTGCGAAGCTACACGTTACAATTCCAGGTGTCGATCAAGAAACAGCAAACGAACTTGTTGAAGCGGCACACCAAACTTGCCCTTATTCAAGAGCAACGCGCGGAAATATGGAAGTGGAGCTAGAAGCAATCGCGAAGTAAGCTTCAATCACTGGAAAGAGCTGCCGAGTGTCGGCAGCTCTTTTTACTGTTTGAGCGTTTTGGCCAATAAAAATGGAATTTGGCTAATAAAATCTATATTTGGCCAATAAATTTCGATTTCGGACAATAAAATCAAATTTTAGCCAATATCCACACCACTCCAACTAGGAGAGAAGGTTTTTTTCTCCTCAAAAATCGCTATACTAGAAGTAGATTAGCGGAAGGTGTGATGGATTGTGCTCACCGTTTCAGAATTCGAGGGGGTTAAGGCTGTAAAAGGGACTTTTCAGCTTGGGGGCGTTCGGATGAACGTATATATGTACCTTGTAGATGAGCTCTTGATCGACTGCGGACCTAGCCGCCTTCAAAAAGAAATAATGGATTTTCTCTCTAAGGAGAACTATACCCAAATAATCTTAACGCATCACCATGAGGACCATACAGGCAATGCTTCGATGCTTTCTTCAGGAATACCGATGTATATTCATCCTGAAGGCATTCCTTTGTGTCGTGCGAGACCTCACCTCCCACTCTATAGGCGCGTTTTTTGGGGCTCCCGAAAACCATTCGAAGCTAGGGGAATCGAGCACCGAGTCGTAACAAAGCATCATACATTTGATTTACTTCACACGCCTGGTCACGCGCCAGATCACTTGGCTCTTCTTGAGAAGGAACGAGGCTGGCTGTTTACAGGTGATCTCTACGTCATGAGTCAACCAAAAAGTATTTTCGCGTTTGAATCAATTCCAGACGTCATTCAATCACTCCAAAAAGTACTATCACAAGACTTTAAGACTGTTTTTTGTTCGCATGCTGGTATATTACCAAACGGGCGCAGACGATTAGAGGAAAAGCTTTACTATCTTCTTTCCATTCAAGACCAGGTTCTTGCAAAACATAACGATGGCAAGCCGGCATCCGTCATTCAGAAAGAATTGTTTCCAAGTCGGCATGTGCTGAACTACTTCTCACTTTTCGAAAATTCATCTAAACATATCGTTACCTCGATCATAAATAAAGAAGGATCACGCTAGTAGACGTGATCCTTTTCAGTATATTGATCATACCAATAAATTCGATTTCTCCCCTGTTTTTTTGCGAGATATAACCGCTCATCTGCGAGTTTCATGCATGGAATAATGCCATTTTCTAAAGGATAAAGTGCTGTTCCAAAGCTCATTGTCACACTGAAATATTCGCCCTTTGCAGTGAAGGTCATGTTTCTGATGAGTACCTGAATATGTAGCAAACATTCTCTCGCTTCTTCTACATCCTCAGCATCCAACAAAAGCGCTAATTCCTCTCCGCCATATCGATATGCTCTGCCTTTTGTTCCAATTTGTTTCTTTAATACATCGCCTATTTTACGGAGTACATTATCGCCAACTAGATGCCCAAATTGATCATTCACCGATTTAAAATAGTCTAAATCGGCAAGAACAACAAGAATTGGCTTCTCCTGCTCAGCACAGTAACGTAAATCTTCTTGAAAGGAGCGATGATTGTATAGATCTGTTAAAAAATCTTTCCGCGCAATGTCTTCTAATTGAGTATTCTTGGAGCGCATCTTCCGTTCTCTTGAAACGATAATCCCGCCAAGAATCCCCATAAATATAAGGAACATAAAATCTAGAAGATATGAAATCAGGTCCTCACCCGTAAACGAATAACCGCTAAAAATAAGAACTCCTGTATAACCAACACCTAGAAAAAGCGCTGCAATCATACCTCCGCTAAATTTCCAATACACTGCAACATGGAGGATAATTAAATATCCGATGGGAAAGAGTGGACTCCCTCCGCCTCCAGTCAACACAATAAGCCATAGAAAAGCGATGTAATCAAAAGCGACACTCACTTTCGTCATATAGTGGTATCGTTTTGAATTTAAAGGCGTTCGATGAAGCGCATATTCAGCGACTGCCATATAAACAAAACCAAATATAAGCAAACTCAAAAAAGCGATGCTATTGCCCTGTAATAAAATATAATAATATGCCCCTGCAATGAGAAGAAAAACCCATCGGAAAAGCGATAAGATTTTTTCAATTATATGGTCGTTTTTTGTTATCACATTCATTATTTCACCCTTTTCACCTTGATTTATTTCAAGTATGAAAATTTTTCCACTACATTTATTATAACGCAAAAGTTACGAAACAATAGGCTGTTTTCAAAACTTTCGAACAAGATGAATACAGAAAAAAAAGGAAGACTTCACGTGGAAGTCTTCCTTTTCATCAACTGCTTTATTTCTTCTGCTACTGCTAACCCTGATATAACAGCACTTTCGATTCGCGTTCGTCCGGTTTGATCATTTTCATGTAAGAATGCATCCCCTGCTACAAAGATAGCCTCTTTATCAGAAACGTTTAGAAACGGATGATCATGAACGTACACTGCTTGAGCATATCGCCATCTTTTTAATTGTTGAGACACCAACGACTCAAGGGGAAGCAAGTGCTCTATCTTTTTCAGGATATCAGCTAAAACAGCTTCATCCTCATAATGATAAAAACTCTTTGAGAAATCAGGAGTTGCATAGACCGTTATAATACGTTCATCCGAAATACCTTTTACACGATTATCAACCATACGCTCGATGCCATCAGGCAAATCTGAATCCTTATGCCCTTCAGGAGGTAGCCTGGTTTCGTCTTCTTTTTTAAAAGTCAGAAGGCCAACTACCGCAGGATCGAATGTTATTTGGTTGAGCGACTGAAGCGATTGATCCGATACTTGAACGTCACTCACTTCAAGAAGCTGAAGCGTCTGGGGAGCTGGTGGAGTAAGAAGTACAAGGCTTGCCTGGACTCGCTCACCTTTCTCCGAAATAACGACGTACTCTTCTTCAGCCCGCTCAATTTGCTCAACTTTACTATTTAATTGATGCGGTACTCCACTAGCAAGATTCTTTACTAATTGATTCATACCGTTTGTTGCTTTGTATCTTGCATGTTTGTCTCCAAACCACCTTGATATCCATTGGTTCTGTTCCCATTCATCGACAAATTGCTGGAACTGATCTGTTCGAACGGTGAAAAATTGTGCCCCATGATCAGCTCGACCATCTCCTATTCTTCTCGTTGCGAGCCGGCCACCGACACTTTTGCTTTTATCAAGTACTAAGACATTAATCCCGTCTTCGGTTAATTTCCTTGCTGCAAGAATTCCAGCAACACCGCCGCCTACAATCGCAACATCAACTTTTCTCATTCAAATAGAACTCGGTATTCGCCGTATCCTTCTTCTTCAAGACTTTCTTTTGGAACGAATTTCATTGCTGCTGAATTAATGCAATAGCGAAGACCATTCTCTAAAGGACCATCATTAAATACGTGACCGAGATGAGAATCGGCTTCCTTGCTTCGCACCTCTGTTCGAATCATAAAGTGACTGAAATCCTTCTTTTCTTTCACAAAATGATTGTTGATCGGCTGCGTAAAACTCGGCCAGCCACAGCCAGCATCATATTGATCCGTTGAGCTAAACAGTGGTTCACCAGAAACAACGTCAACATAGATACCTGGTTTGGCATTATCGTAATACTCATTCTGGAACGGACGCTCTGTTCCATTTTTTTGTGTCACTTCGTATTGAATATCTGTTAAACGACTGCGAAGTTCGTCATCGTTTTTCTCATACGCCCAGTTTTTCTCTATGAAATCAGCGCGACCTGATCCTTTTTTGTAGCGATTGTAGTGGGCAGGATTTTTCTTATGGTAATCCTGATGATAATCTTCAGCCGGGTAAAATGGCTTGGCTGGGAGGATTTTTGTCACGATCGGTTTTGAGAAGCGTCCACTTTCTTCTAGCTCTTTTCGAGACTCTTCAGCCAGTTTCTCTTGCTCTTCGTTATGATAATAAATCGCTGTGATGTACGTGTCACCGCGGTCAAAGAACTGCCCGCCTGAATCTGTTGGATCAATTTGACGCCAAAATAGATCAAGTAGTTTAGTGTATGGAAAGACGTTAGGATCAAATGTAATTTGAACGGCCTCAACATGACCGGTAGTTTTCGAAATGACTTCTTCGTATGTTGGATAAGGCTTCTCTCCGCCTGTATAGCCAGATACGATGCTTTGAATGCCTGGCATTTCTTCAAATGGCTCAACCATACACCAGAAACATCCTCCAGCAAATGTTGCAAGCTCATAATTCATACTCATTCTCTACCACTCCAATATAGAAGATTTATTCTACCCTTAAGTGCTACTAAAGGTTCGATTGGTTCGTCTAACCATCAGAAGGAAATGAACCACCTCCTCCTGATGGAAGTATTCACTTTACATATAACATATCCGAAATGGACGGTTTATTGCCAGAAACTTGCTTTATGAGTAGGTAATCAGGGAATAATTTACTAAAAATCAAGAAATCTGCTACAATTTAGAAGTATAACTACGTGAAAAAAGGAGATCTTCGACTATGGCTACGTTTCAAGAGAATCTACAGAAATACGCAGATCTAGCGGTTAAAGTAGGAGTAAATATTCAACAAGGACAAACTCTTGTTGTAAACGCTCCTCTGACATCAGCCGAATTTGTTCGAAACATTGCTGAAAGCGCTTATGAAGCTGGAGCTAAAAATGTCCACGTTGAATGGAACGATGAAACCTTAACTCGTATTAAGTTTGACAAAGCACCTGACGAAGCATTCAAAGAATTTCCGACCTGGAAAGCGAAGGGCTTTGAAGAGATGGCAGAAAACGGAGCGGCTTTTCTCTCAATCACCTCTTCTAATCCAGATCTTTTAAAAGGTGTAGATCCTGAACGCATTTCGAATGCAAGCAAAACAGCAGGCAAGGCGATGGAAGGGTACCGCAACTATATGATGTCTGATCATAATAGCTGGTCAGTTGTTGCCGTTCCTTCTAAAGGATGGGCTCAGAAAGTGTTCCCTGACGCACCAGAGGAAGAACAGGAAGCCAAGTTATGGGAAGCTATTTTCCAGGCCACTCGTGTTTCAACTGGCGATCCGGTTCAGGCATGGAAAGAGCACAGTGCTAACCTTGAACAAAAGGTAGATTACCTAAACAATAAGCATTACAGCAAACTTCACTATCGTGCGCCGGGAACAGACCTCTCTATTGAACTTCCAAAGGCTCACCAGTGGGTTGGCGGAATCAGTGAGAATGTGAAAGGCGATCATTTTGTTGCGAACATGCCAACAGAAGAAGTGTTTACAATTCCGAATAAAACTGGTGTGAACGGTGTTGTGTCCTCAACAAAGCCCCTTAGCTACGGCGGAACAGTCATTGAGGACTTCACGCTTACATTTGAAAAAGGACGCATTGTAAAAGCAGAAGCGAAGAACGGCAATGAAACACTACAGCATCTAATCGAAACGGATGAAGGCGCTCACTATCTCGGTGAAGTAGCGCTCGTTCCTCATGATTCACCGATCTCGAATGCAGAAATCATTTTCTTCAACACGCTTTTCGATGAAAATGCTTCGAATCACCTTGCGATTGGGAATGCTTATTCCTTCTGTCTTGAAGGTGGAAAAAACATGTCTAAAGAAGAGCTTAAAGCGGCAGGAGCTAACGAAAGTGTAACGCATGTCGACTTTATGATCGGTTCAGAAGAAATGGATATTGATGGAATTAAAGAAGACGGGACAAGTGAACCAGTGTTCCGCAAAGGAAACTGGGCAATTTAGTTTTTAAAGCAGAGCAAACGAGCTCTGCTTTTTATTTTGGGACAGGTGATAGAACGTTTTCACTGGGATTATGATGAAAACTCCTTTATACTTGAGTAAAATGATAGGTTTTAACGGTTATAAAAAAGGAGGTTATTACATGAGCGCAAAAATATATATCATTCATGAGAACGAGGAATGGACAAAGCCCCTTAAGCATGAACTTGAACAGCTTAACGTCCCATATGAAGATTGGTTTCTGAGCGAAGGAAATTTCGACTTAAGTGACGTACCACCAGATGGTGTTTTCTATAATCGGATGAGTGCATCCTCCCACACTCGTGATCATCGCTATGCACCCGAATATACTGCAGCAGTACTATCATGGCTTGAGAGTCATGGGCGAAGAGTATTAAACGATAGCCGCGCACTAGCCCTTGAAGTCAGTAAAGTTGCCCAATACGCAGCCCTTAGAAAACATGGGGTCGTTACACCAAAAACGATTGCAGCTGTCGGAAAGGATCATCTTGTGAACGCAGCTGATGCATTTTCTGAGCCATTTATTACGAAGCATAACCGAGCTGGAAAAGGACTCGGCGTTCAGCTATTTAACAATCCAGAGACGTTGAAGGGCTATGTGATGAGTGATGCGTTTGAAGATTCGATTGATGGGATCACATTGCTTCAGCAGTACATTCAGGCTCCTGACGCTTCGATTACTCGCTGTGAGTTTGTAGGCGGAAAATTCCTCTATGCCGTTCGTGTCGATACGTCTGGAGGTTTTGAGTTATGTCCAGCTGATGCTTGTCAGGTTGGTGATTCTTTTTGTCCGACAACAGAAGAACCTGCTCCTAAATTTGAAATCATTGAAAACTTCGATCATCCTGTTTTAGCCAATTATGAAGCTTTCTTAAAAGCCAACGGAATCGCCTTTGCAGGAATTGAATGCATTCAAAATGAGCGTGACGATTTGTTTACTTATGATGTGAACACAAATACGAACTACAATGCCGATGCAGAGAAAAAAGCAGGTATTTCTGGGATGAAAGCCATCGCTGAAACGCTCGCACAGGAACTTTCTAACCTTCATTCTCTACAAAAATAAAGAAGGGCGCCGCCGGCGCTCTTCTTGCTTCTTAATCTTTGTATTGCTCTTTTATCTGGAGAAAACCGTCTATATTTGCTAAAAAAACGTCAATAAGATTGGGATCAAACTGGCCTCCTCGCTCCTTTTTAAAATGAGCGAGAATTTTTTCTGCGTTCCACGCTATTTTGTAAGGACGATCCGTAGCAAGCGCATCAAAAACATCAGCAACAGAAACAATCCGGCCATAGATGTGGATGTCGTCGCCACTTAGTCCCTCTGGATAACCTTTGCCGTCCCAACGCTCATGGTGCTCCTTGGCAATAACGGCCGCTGCCTTTAGTATACTGCGATTAGAATTTTTCAAAAGGTTATAGCCGATATTAGCATGTTCCCTTACCGCATTGAACTCCTCTTCCGATAGTTTACCAGGCTTATTTAAAATCGCATCAGCAATGGCTACCTTCCCGATGTCATGCATCGGTGAAGCTACTTTAATGAGATCTGCTTCTTCTTCACTCAATCCGGATTTCATCGCCAGAAACTTTGCATACTCCGCTACTCGTTTAACATGAGCTCCTGTTTCCTGTGAACGAACTTCCCCAATTTCGCCCATTTTGAAAATGATCTCTCGTTGAGCCTCTTCCATCTCAATGTTCATTAACACAGCTTCGAGCGCTTGAGCTGTATAAGAAGCTGCAAGGCTCAAATACTTTACGTCCTGAGCTGTAAATACTTCATCAGCGGTTAATTTGTTGATGACCTGATAGACTCCAAGTCTTTGATTCTTCTTATTCGTAAGAGGAATGATCATGACTGACTTCGTTCGGTAGCCTGTCTTCACATCCAACTCTGCACAAAACCGCTTGTCCTCATAAGCATCATCGATTACGAGTGACTTTGTTGTTTGATAGACGTAGCCTACAAGTCCGCTCGTAGCAGGAACACGAATTTTTTCCATACCATGAGGAACTCTTGCCAACAATTCATCTGTTTTCTCATCATATAGCCAGAGCGTACATCTGTCAGCAACCGTCAGATCCCTCCCCATATCAGCCATAAGCATCAGAAGTCGGTCCAGATTGTTCTCAATCGTGATACGAGATGCATAATCAAAGATAATTTCGAGAAGCTCTTCAGAATGAAGCTCTCTTTTTAATCGGCCATGAGACATGTAGCAATTAGGCCTCCTTCAACGTGCTCATTTCTACTCGTGTGAATGAGCCAAATAGTAAAATATGAACGTGCAATTGTTATGAATACTTCTATCATACACTTATCCAAAGTTTAGTGGTAGATAAAGGAAGATAGAAAACCCACAATCACAACCAGTTTTTGTGTTGCAAATAGGTACAATTTGATCTCACTCACCCAAGTAGGCATCCCTTGTTAACAAAACCATTCGAAAGACTTTCTTCTTTCCTGATTCTACATTCATACGTATATAGAAAGGCAAACAAGGGAGTGGAAAAGTTGTGAAGTCCTTAATATCATTCTTTCTACCACAAAAGAAAAAGAGTCTATCTGCTCCTCTCATATACGAGTTAAAAAACGCGATCAACACTCATTCAACTCCCACCTCATTTTCGGCGGAGGAGCAGCAGCTCGTTCAAGCCATTCGTGAAAAAACAGAGCGTGCAAATGTAAATAACGTCACTCGAACCAAAGCTTATCTGAATTTCTTTTTCCAACATCCAGAAATTCATTGGGCTTTCCTTGCCCATCTCGTATCTCGGAACGCAGGATGGACAATGACTGATCTACAAGGTGAATATCTCCCCCACCTATTATCAGTAGATCAGCAGATATCCTTCTTCTCTTTTTTGGAACGAGGAAACTGGCTTATTTTTCAGGATGCCTATCCTCAGCTTCTTGTTTATCAAGAAAGTATTAAAAGAAGGAAACCACTTTTTCACCTACTATCTGCTTTTCACGTCTCTTCTTTTATGAGTGTTGTATGGAGAAGGTTCTGGATTGAAAAGGACTGTGATATCCTTTCAACAGCTCTGATTATCAATGAACAACACTACATCGATTCACGCATAATAAAGAATGACGACTTCCATCAGTCAGTATTTAAAACATTGCCTTTTCAGCTACAGAATGTTTTCAATATGAACGTGATATTATTTCCGAGGAATGATAATACCTCTATTCAGCTAATTGGTGAAACTGCCAATCATTTTCTTTATGTTAAGGAACGGATCCATCTTGGAAAGCGTCTCTACCAGATTCTCTTTTCTAAGCAAGAAATCCTCAACGACATTTTAGATTGGGCATCACATCATCCGCATACTGGTTCACGTAAAGACTTTTGGCCACATTTTTTCCATCCGGTAAAGGAAGGAATACCAGGAGAAAAGCGCACCATCGAAAAGTGCAAGGTAACAGAAGGCCCGCGTATTTATAGCCCTCTTTTATCTGTTTGGAAGGAAGTCAGTCACGAGCCCCCCAATCGAGAGGATTGGTTTACAAATGATTCAGCCCTGTCCCTATTTTCGTTACCCGCTCCCGATTTGACAGGAAACGTCGCGAAAACCTACTGTCACTCAATTGAATGCCTCGAAAAACTCTGTCGCATATAAAAGACCCGTTCTTTTCCAATAAAAAAACTTCCGCACGGGAAGTTTTTTCTGATTAGATAATGTTTTGGATTCTCAAAACTACTTCAGCAATGAGGGCAGAACCTAGAAACGTTCCTACCATGACAAACATAGCGACCACTACGCTTCGCCAGCCTAGCTTAACAAAATCTGTCCAGGAGCGTCCGATTGCTATACCAGCATAAGCTAATATAGGAGTCGCAAGGGCAAGGATATTAATATTTTCCGTCCACTTTACGACATATTCAGAACCTGGCATGATTGGCATCGAAAGAAGAATTCCAATAATACCAATGTAAGCAACACTTGGAATATTCACAGGAAGAACGTGCTGAAGAATAAGCCCAGCTAAACAAATGACAATTAAAACGAGCATACCAGGTAATGCTGAAACCGGAAACACACTATACCCAATCCAGTTTCCCACAGCTGCAATCAAGCCGAAAATCACTAATAATAACGTCCACTCTTGTACATTTTTTAATAGCATCTTATGCTCCTTTCCTCATGCTCGCCTGAGGTGACTTTTCTTTTGTTAGCAGCTGATACATTTTTTCTGTTAAAGGAAGACCGATGAAAATGCTCATGTATAAGCCTGTTGAGAGCGACAGCAAATTGCTCGCACCTGCAAATGCAATAATGTCGTCTGAAAATGCAGGAAAAGCAGCAACGAGCGAACCACTTGCAGCGGCCATCATACTTCCACTTCCAATCCCAGAAGCCATTGCGAACGATAATGGATGGAGCGGTGTAATTGTCGCAAGGAACCCAGATATCACTCCCATAAATACAGCTCCAAAGACTGTACCAAATATATAAATGGCCATAACCCCTCGTCCTTCAGGTGAATTAAAGCCATATTTATCAACAATCAGCCCAACGTTTGGCTCCCTTGCTACAGAATGCGCCATGCCAATGCTTTCTCTCTTCAGTCCAAGAAAAACAGCAATTGGCAGAGCAATGAATATCGTACCTAAATTTCCGAATTCCTGCAGAAGCAAAGCGGGACCTGCTTCGATTAATTTCGGTAAGGACGGTCCAATAATCACGCCGATTTTTGCGATAAGTAACGTTACCCCAAGCACAATTAACGGTTCAGCATGAAGCGCCTGCGTTTTTTTAACAACTGGTGTAAAAAACAGACCGAGTCCAATAAGCATGGCGTACAGCATTGGCAATAATAGAATAACGCCTGACCCTACTGTAAATTGAAAAACGCCAATCCATTCTGTTAACGCAACAATTCCAAACACAAGTAAATGCAATCTCCAATCTTTCCAAATCCCCTTAAGTTGATCTGACACCCATATCCCCCATTTCCTTTTCTGCATGAAAGCTCTAAAGTTATTGTTATCTTAATATTTAGATTCTTAAAAGTAAATGGATTATTCTTACACACGGGGTGAGATTTAGCCTGAATTTTTTTAGGAAGCGGATACAAATACATGCACTATCGTCTTTATCCTTTTTAAGATAAAATTTAGCAGAAAAAAAGCCAGGCATCGCCCGACTTTTTATTACTCAGCTGTCTTCCCTTTTGCCAATCTTTCTTTTCGATTAATAATCGAAGCACCAACAAGATCTCCCGTTACATTAAGACCAGTGGCACCCATTCCAACTAAGGCATCCACGGCTGTTAATAAAGCAACGGTTTCCATCGGTAACCCAACCTGAGCAAACACGGTGGCGATCATGACGATTCCTGCACCAGGGACACCTGCTGTACCAATTGAGGCAAGTGTTCCAACGATGACGACCATCAACATGTCTGTAAAGCTTAGCGGTGAGCCAACGACATTTGCAGCGAACACCGCAGATATCGCAATTCGGATTGCCGCTCCATCCATATTAATCGTGGCACCTAGTGGCAAACTAAAACTATATAAACTTTTCGAAACTCCTAGCCCTTTCGCCGCGTTCATCGTAAGTGGCAATGTGCCAGAGCTACTTTGCGTAACAAAAGCGGTGATCATCGGCTTACTTGCATTACTAAAAAATTCTTTCGGACTTACTTTGAAGAATAGCAAGAACAGTACATATATTCCGATCTGTACAATTAAAGCAATATAAAGGACAGCGATCATGTTTCCGAGCGAGAGAATCGTATCCAACCCCTGATTTCCAATTGTTTTCGCAATGATTGCAAAAATTCCGATTGGAACGTACTGCAGAATCACATTCATAATTTTAAAAGTCGCTTCATTCAAGCCTTCAACTACTTTATATAGGTGCTCACCGAGCTGACCGTGTTCTTCTGAGTTTCGCAGCGCAGAAATCGCGATACCAAAAGCAAAAGCAGTAAAAATAATTCCAAGTAGGTTCATCTCGTTAAACGCTGTAACGATGTTTGATGGTACGATATTTAAAAGAACACTTACAATCCCAGGATTATCCGGAACGTCAAATGATTGGTTAGGATCGATTGATAATCCTGCACCTGGATTAAATAATGTCGCTACTGTTAGTCCAACGATGATAGCTAAAGCAGATGTTAAAACATAGTATAGAAACACCTTACCTCCCATACGGCCGAGATTATTCAATTTCGTTTGATTGACACCAACAATCAATGTAAATAGAATTAATGGGATAATAAGAAACGATAGCAATTTAATTAATAAATCTCCAAGCGGAGCGAGAATGGCCGCATCCTTGCCAAAAACAAGACCAACTATAATACCGAGAACTAGCGCAACGGTGATTTTTACTATTAACGAAGCATTCAAATAGCCTCTCATTACATTCTTCATAATTTCCCTCCTAATAAAGGAATGTTAATTATTCATATATAATTACTAGGGAATAAGATACAGCACTATAAGCTATAAGTCAAAATCTTAGCTTTAACCTCCAAATATCTGAGCATAACCCACTCTACAAAACTTTCATTCTTTAAATCTCTTTTTTCATGTATAGAGAAGGATAAACTCGGATAGACTGCTTATTAAAATCTATTAAATAGCTGGAGGATGAACATGAGTAAATTAGAAGTATTCCCCGTCACCCCTTTCGAAACGTATCTTGAGATGACCCAATACGGAACAGAGGTCCATTTTGAATACGATAAGTATGAGCTCTTATCCGGAACAGTTGAAGATGGAAAGGTGTATTTTCTAATTGATTACAACACAGGGCTAACGTATGAAGTAGAAGAAAACATTGCGCATACTTTATTACAATTAAATGAATTAGGAAAAGGCGATCATCTTGTCCAAGAGATCAGACCGCGTTTACGACCATCTACATCCCTTTCCCGCATATAAAAAAGTCCTGCTAGACGGCAGGACTTTTTTATATGCTTCATTCGTTTATCTGGCGGGGTTACCTACATATCCATCACGTTCACTAGTTCAGATTGAATCACATATCGTTCAGGGGCGTGCCCAATGAATTCAAAAGGATAGCACGTCGTTAACGTTAATGTCGCCTCTTCTTTGTCGACAATAACCGTCCTGTCGTCCTCATCAACAACCTTTATTCCGACAACGATGTACTCATATCGTTTTCCATCGAATTCAAAAAAGATTGGATCATCTTTCTGAACATTATTCAAACCAGTGAAAACGGTGTCCCGATGTCCACTTAATACGGTATGGCGGCCCTGATCAGGTGTCGTTGTATACTGACTTACGTACATCCCAACACCTTGACTTAACGTTTCTTCATCTGTTCCCCAATAAGTAGTAAATCCTTTTTCAATTGCAGGGATAATTAGTCGACCAACTTCCTCGCCCTTCTCATTAGCATTTATTTCATTAGTCATTATCACGTCTTGCTCTTTTGATTGGCTACTAGTCGTTTCTATTTCCTGAACTGTGCTTGCTTCTTCGGTATTCCACTGCTCCGTCTCTTCAGCAGCTACTTGCTCAACTGCTTGCGTGGACTGCCACCACTCATAGCCATAGAAGGCTGCTATAAATAGACCTGCACACATCAAAACAACATAAACTTTGTTCATTTCTCCACCTCAATTGCTCGTCCTATAGAAAGGGAAAAAACCGCATCATGCTTTGCGGTTCTTCACAACAGATTATTGAGTACGTGTTTTCCTTCTGAAAACCAATAGGCCGCCTGCTATTACAACTAGAGACGCTCCACCTAAGGCAAGCATAGGATTGGCAGTAGCCGTTTCAGGCATTTGTCCGCCCTCCAATGGCTTCGCCGAATCAATCACATTAGCTGGAACGGTAATTTCATCAACACCGTTATAGTTGTCTACCGACATTTCCATCGATTGAGTCATATTCATGCTTTCTCCCTCGATTTCCATATCCATATCAATGTCCATTGTTAATTGCTTCATGTAATAAGTCTCTTTATCGATCGTCACTTCATAGTTAAAATCATTAATCGTCATCTGCTCCATAAGTCCTTTCATTGACCCGGAGTCTTCACCTGACATACTCTCTTCAAACATCTTCATAGATGCTTCCATTAACGTCTTGCCATCGCCCTCATATGTTAAAACGAATCCTTCGCCAGTTTCTTCAACGCTCATCTCTTCACCAAGTTCTTCGGCTTGCGACATCTGACCTTCCACCATCGTCATGCTTTGAAGCTCTTCTAAACCTTGCGTCAGTTCTTCAGGCATCTTAATCCAGCCCTTTTCAGGATCTTCCTGATAGAAACCTTCCTCTGTCCAATAAGACTCTAGTGAGACTTCACCTTCCTCAGGCGATTGTGTTGTCACAACCTGATGCATTGCGAAAGGCTTCAGCGTTATGTCCGCTTCAGATTCGCTAGAAATGGACATCGTTTCACCTTTAAGAGGAATCGACTGTTCCATATTTGTTTTTGTAGAATAGCTCTCGATTTCAGTCATTGCTTCATTCGACTGCTTTAGAATGTCCGTCGCACTCATTTCCTTTGCAGAGGTGTGAAACGGGGCACCTACAAAAACAACTGCCGCTAACGATAGTGGGGCTAACTTCTTTAACATCCAAACACTCCAATTCATTTTTTTGGCAAGAGAAGGCTAGGGATCTGACGTTGCATTATGTATGGAACTACCTGATGGTCTTTTGAATCACCAGTTTCTTTCACCTATACCTTAATTTCCCAGTTCAAATGAATCGAAACATTTTTTTATGAAAAAAACCAAGGAGCCTCCGAATAAAAGACTTCTTGGTTTTGAGAGACAAACTATAACGAATCAGAAAAGATTCCAATAACATCAAGATAGATCCTATACGAGATACAAATAGTACTTGTAACACCATTGTATATAAAAGGACTTGATGAGGATTTATGGTTACCTCGTTTGAAATTTATAGCGTGTTTTTGATTCATATGGTGTGTTTTCACTTAGCACAACAGACGGAAATTCTGGTTGATTAATAGCGTTGGGATGTTTTTGCGTCTCAAGACATACCCCTAAATATTTTTTTGAAGGAACCTCTCTTATCTTGAAACCTTCCCTTATGCTGTTGCCTGTATATAGCACAACACAAGGCTCGCTCGTTTCAACGGTCAGCTTCCGTCCTGCAGAACTTAATACAATTTCTTGATGATCTTCAAGAATAAAAGGATGGTCATACCCTTCACCTACTAATAAATTCTGCTCATGAGGATTATTCACACCCTCACTCAATTTTTTCCCGTCTCGAAAATCAAAAGACGTTCCCTGCACATTTAATAGCTTTCCAGTCGGTATCATGTCACGGTTTAACTCTAGGTAGTAATTGCTTTTCAACTTTAAAGAATGATTCAACACATCTTCCTTCAAATCCCCACTTAAATTAAAATAAGTATGGTTTGTTAAATTCATGATCGTATCTTTGTCAGAAGTAGCACTGTAATGAATCGTTAATTCATCTTGATTGTTTAATGTATAACGTACAACAACTTCTACATTGCCCGGATAACCTTCTTCTCCATCAGCACTATGATATTTAAATTCAATAGTCCCCTCATCATGATCATTTTCAATCACTTTGGATTTCCAAATTGCGCTATTAAACCCTCTACTGCCTCCATGAAGATGGTTGTTAGCATCGTTTTTATGTAATTGAAATTCTTTTCCACCCAATTCAAAGGAACCGCCTTCAATTCTTCCAGCTACTCTCCCAATAACGGCCCCAAAATAATTGGAACAAGTTAGATACTCTTCCAAAGTGTCATAACCAAGTACTATATTTTCAAGTTGTCCATTCTTATTTGGGCTGAGAATGCGAGTAATAATGCAACCATAATCAATACAAGAAATTTCAAAACCACTTTTCGTTTGCAACTTAAATAATGTTACATCCTGACCATTTAACGTTCCAAAGTTTTCTTGGGATATGTTCATAAGTATTCCATCTCCTTATAAAGCGAAGTTATAAGACTATTATCTAAAAAGGTTCTAGAAAATTGGGGGTGGAAAAACCAAAGAATGAATCGATTCTTTTAATTCTTTGGTTAGTATATCACCTACCTATTTGTTAATCTACTGACTCCATACATATACGGTTCTTTCTAGAATTTGATTCGAATTTCTCTCTTCAAACACATTCCAATTTCACATCTGTTCACTTTTGCAAATTGACAAAATACAAAAACAACACATTGCAAACCCTTTCATATTAACCCTATCGCCTATATACTTAGCAATATCAAATCATGATTTGTTTCATCCGTATCATTTTGCAATTGTAAGGGAGTTGGAGATCTCCATGTCACTTGATGAAAGAAGCACATTTTTACTAACAAAGCTCGTGAATGCAACAGAGTTAGTTACGGTAGATCATGTCATTGACCAATTAGGAATATCAAAACGAACGGTCCATTATGACCTACAAAAAATTAACGATTGGCTAGATGAGAACAAGCTACCCATTATCCAAACTAAACAAGGAATGGGATACTATCTCTCTGAAGAGACCAAACAGACCGTTCCTAAATTGATGAAGGAACTAAAAGAATGGCAGTACCACTATTCTCAACCGGAACGCATCACCTTAATTGGCGTTGAACTCTTAACAAACGATAAACCAGTCTTTATGCAGAACTTTATGGAACGTACTCAAGTAAGTCGCGGCACAGTCGCTAAGGACTTAAAGCTTGTGAAAAAAGTTCTGGCCGAGGAAACATTAACTTTACAATTTGAAAGAACAACCGGCTATGTTGTGGAAGGTAAAGAGGAAAACAAGCGGAGAATATTGAGTCGTTTTCTGTCCGAGGTTCTCACCAACGGACAATTAACCGAAATGACGAATTTTCTTTATCCGCTCTTAAAGAACGGTGATGAACACACCTATTCGCACCTCATACCGATGAAGCAAATCATTATGAATGCTGAGCCGATTCTAAAAGTAGAGCTAACGGACGATACGATCCATGTTCTAGCCATTCAGCTTGTCGTTCTTCTTCAACGTTTGAAAGGCGAGCATCGCATCCAGCTCGATCCAGATGAAAAACACGCTGTTTGTTCAACGAGAGAATTTGAAGCAGCAAAGAGCATTGCAAAAGAATTAAAAGTTCAATTCAAACTCTCACTATCAATGGATGAGATAGGTTTTATCACGATGCACCTTCTTGGCTCAAGGGTCAATTATTCTGAAGTAGGCACTGTTGGTAGCCTTGAAAGTAACAAGCTTAGAAAAGTTGTTAGAGAGATCGTTAATGAATTTCAAGTTTACGCTTGTGTCTTATTCGAACAGCGCAATGAACTAGAGGAAGCTCTTTTTCTTCACCTTAAACCAACGTACTATCGATTGAAATATCATGTTCCAATTACAAACGAACTAACAGAGTCGGTACAACAGGAATATCCAGATGTCTTTTCCATTACGAAACGTGCCGTTTGGCCGATCGAATTGATGATGTCTCAAAAGCTACCAGATGATGAGCTCGCTTATCTAGCGATGCACTTTGGAGCATGGATGCAGAAGGAAGAGCTTCCGGAAGTGACGTTCGGAAAAGCGATTATCGTTTGTGAAAAAGGAATTGGTACATCAAATATTTTAAGAGGACAGCTTGAAAAGCTTCTCACAAATGTGGAAGTCATCGGGACAGTATCAAGAAGACAATTCATACAAAACCACTACGACGTGGATTATGTCTTCTCAACATCATCATTGGAACATGACACGTTACCTGTCTTAACGGTGAATCCCATTTTGACACAGCAGGGAAAAGAGAAAATCCTTCATTGGATGGAGGAAGTACAAACAACTTCTCATGAAGAAACTGACTTGAACCCAGATGTGATCGTTGAAATCATGAAAAAACATGGCACGATTACGAATGAGAAAGAACTAAGAAATGAATTACATCAGTTATTTGCTCCATCACCAACCAGCTTATCAATAGAAAGGTTTGAACGACCTATGTTAAATGACTTACTACATGAAGAAACCATTCAATTTGCTACGCAGACAGCAGATTGGAAAGAAGCGATCAAAACAGCAGCTCTGCCGCTCCTTGCGACAGAGCAAATCACCTCTTCTTATATCGATGCCATGATCAAAAATGTAGAAGATTTGGGGCCTTATGTAGTCATCGCTCCAGGAATCGCTATTCCTCATGCCCGTCCAGAAGAAGGTGTGAATACGGTTGGTATGAGCTTGCTTCGATTAGATCAAGAGGTTCCCTTTTCATCTAAAGAAAAGCATCAGGTAAAGTTGTTAATCGTACTCGCTGCAGTAGATAACGAAACGCACCTAAAAGCTCTTGCTCAACTTTCGGAGCTGCTGTCAGAAGAAGAAAACCTAGAAATGATTTATGGTGCAGAGGAAAAAGAAGAAATTATTAAACTCGTATCAAAATACTCAAACTAAGGGAGAGAATAAAAATGAAAAAAATTCTTGTTGTATGTGGTAATGGACTAGGAAGCAGCTTTATCGTAGAAATGAACGTGAAAAGTATTCTAAACGAGCTTGGAATTGAAGCTGAGGTTGATCATACAGATCTCACAACTAGTAAATCTGAAAACGCCGATTACTTCTTAGGCTCAACAGAGATTGTTGAAAATCTAGAAGACGGCAAGCGAAATGTCATTAAGCTAAATAATTTGATGGATAAAAAGGAACTAAGAACGGCGATTGAAGCAAATTTGAAAGGGGCATAACATCATGGTCGATCTTATAATGAAAGATATTCTAGGAACACCGGCGATTCTTGTAGGGTTATTTGCCCTTATTGGTCTCCTTCTTCAAAAGAAAGACGTCGCAAATGTTATATCAGGAACATTAAAAACGATCATGGGATTTGTCATTCTGGGGGCAGGCGCTGGCGTGCTTGTCGCCTCCCTTGATAACTTTAGTAGTATGTTTGATCACGCTTTTGAAATTCAAGGAATCATTCCGAATAATGAAGCGATTGTTGCATTAGCACAGGATGCGTTCGGCGCAGAAACAGCGATGATTATGCTTTTCGGAATGGTAGCAAACATTCTTCTAGCACGCATTACCCCTTTTAAGTATATCTTCTTAACTGGTCATCACACCATGTTCATGGCATGTCTGATTGCTGTTATTCTTTCAACTGGTGGCTTTAGCGGCGTAACAATGATCGTCACTGGTTCAATTATTCTTGGTTCTCTGATGGTCCTCTTACCTGCCTTACTGCAACCTTACACAAGAAAAATTACAGGTAGCGATGATTTCGCAATCGGCCACTTTGGCTCATTCGGTTATCTAATCGCAGCTGCTGTCGGAAAAGCAGTTGGTAAAAACTCTAAATCTACTGAGGAAATTAAAGTACCTAAGTCTTTTAATTTCTTGCGAGACACATCTGTATCCGTTTCTCTTACGATGGCGATTCTCTTCTTCGTAGTCGCTCTTTTCACAGGGCCTGCGTTCATCGAATCCGAGCTAAGCGGTGGAACAAACTTCTTAGTCTTCTCATTTATGCAAGCGTTAACGTTTGCAGCTGGAGTGTACATCATTTTAGCGGGTGTAAGAATGCTCCTATCTGAGATCGTGCCGGCCTTTAAAGGAATTGCAGATAAAGTCGTACCTAATGCGATTCCAGCACTTGATGCCCCATCTGTGTTCCCATTCGCAAACAATGCGGTCATCATCGGTTTCTTCTTTAGCTTTGTCGCAGGACTTCTCAGCATGTTCCTTCTACCGATCTTAGGTCTAAAAGTGATTGTCCCAGGTCTTGTGCCTCACTTCTTTACCGGTGCCGCAGCTGGCGTATTCGGTAATGCGACTGGCGGGCGTAAAGGAGCAGTATTTGGCTCGATGGCAAATGGTGTAATCATCAGTTTCTTACCAGCACTACTTCTGCCAGTGCTTGGTTCACTTGGTTTTCAAGGAACGACGTTCGGAGATTCAGATTTCGGTGTAGTTGGACTCCTTCTCGGAGGCTTGATTGAACTGCTATCTTCTAACGTTCTATTCCTTGTGATCGTTGCTGCGATACTAATTGCTGTATTTGTAGGGACTAGCTTAATTAAACGTTCTTCAACGAAGAATAATTTAGAAGAAAAACATGAAGCTATGTAGATGATTGAAAGAGACCATCCCTAGTTAAAGGGATGGTCTCTTTTATACTACGCCAAATACTTTTCCGCAGTTACCATATAAACTAGCTGATCCTAGCCATTGGAAATACTTTCTCTCTAACGTTGAAAAATCAGCCACTCCAATTTGCGTGCCAAAGATTAAACTCTTTCTAATGGACATCTCTAACTCTTGGATTAATAAAAACTTAGCACCTTTATAGTCGATTCCATTTAAAAGAACAGTTTACAGACTATCACATCTTTTCCCGATCAAGCTTACGATTAATTTCATGAAGCAAATAAAGCCCTCGAAGCAAGCAACCTACGATAATACCAAATCCAATAATGAGTCCGATCTCATTCAATGGCAACAATATAAGTCCAACTACGCTGCTCGCTACGATAAGAAAAAAGAGAAACATCTCGCACCTCCTAAATTCATACAAAACTAATTTATCATTTCTTACGTCTAACATGGAGTTGTGAGCAAAATTAAAAGGTTTTGTTGTTTCTTTACAGACCTTAATAAGTGATTTCTGCGACTTTTATCTACAACCCAACCAAAAAAAGAGCAGCTGCCATTATGGCAACTGCTCTCTTTCATAATTTATCAAATTCACTTAAGAAGGGAATCCTAGTACGGCTTTCGTTTCAAGGTACTCTTCAATTCCGAAGTCTCCCCACTCGCGTCCGATACCGGATTGCTTGTAACCACCAAATGGTGCTGCAAAGTCCATATCTGCATTGTTCACTTTAATTCGTCCAGCACGGATGCTTGTTGCAACTTTGCGAAGCGTTTCTTTATCTTCACCAAAGACATAACCTGCCAGGCCATATACAACGTCATTTGCAATTTCGATCGCTTCATCAATTGTTTCATATGTGATGATCGACATAACTGGTCCAAAGATCTCTTCTTGCGCAATGACCATGTCATTCTTCACGTCTGTAAAGATAGTTGGTTGTGCGTAATAGCCCTTTTCAAGACCTTCTGGCTTACCAGTTCCACCTGCGATGAGTGTCGCGCCTTCGTCAATTCCTTTTTGAATATAAGACTGCACGGTATTCCACTGCTTTTCAGAAACAAGTGGTCCTACATAGTTGTTTCCATTCGGATCGCCAACTGGGAATTCAGGAAGAACATTTTTTACCGCTTCTTCAAATTCTTCTTTTCTAGAAGCAGGAACAATCATTCTAGTACCAGCGGAACATACTTGACCAGAGTTTGTTGCAATGTGGCTTACAGCAGCTTTAGCAGCTTTTGTAATGTCCGCATCTTCAAGCATGACAAATGGAGATTTACCTCCAAGTTCAAGTGCCACTGTCTTGATTGTTTCTGCCGCGTTTTTCATTACTTTTTCACCAACGCCTGCTGATCCTGTAAACGAAACAAAATCGATATCAGGGTGTGAGCTAATGCCGTCACCGATCGTTTCGCCTGTACCGTTCACAAGGTTAAATACGCCTTTAGGTACGCCAACTTTATCAAAGATCTCTGTTAAAATAATTGCAGCAAATGGTGTGATTTCAGCTGGTTTTAAGACAACTGGACTACCTGCTGCAAATGCACTCGCAATCTTAGTAGACGATTGGTTTGTCGGGAAGTTCCAAGGTGTAATAAGGCCACTTACACCAACTGCTTCTTTAAAGATTGTATGATCGCCACGATCTTCTGAGAAAGAATACTCTTTCAGTGCTTTCGCTGCTTCAGAGAAATGTTGATAGCCCATATTGTAATGAACTTTCTCTGAAATGGATCGAGGAGAACCTAGTTCTTGTGTAATCACGTCAATAATTTCTTCTTTACGGTTCGCGTATTCTGCCGCGATATCTTCAAGCATTTTCACACGTTCTTCTCGACTTGT
Source organism: Anaerobacillus sp. QJM3NY_17 (assembly GCF_056173665.1). NCBI lineage: Bacteria > Bacillati > Bacillota > Bacilli > Caryophanales > Bacillaceae > Anaerobacillus > Anaerobacillus sp. QJM3NY_17. The sequence continues at coordinate 4,270,627 of NZ_CM149685.1, forward strand.
TTGAGAAAAAGAAGGGAATGCCGCACGAGCTGCTTTAACTGCTTTATCCAAATCTTCTTTCGTTCCCAAACTAATCTTGCCGATGACTTCTTCTGTTGCTGGATTGATTACGTCATGTGTTTCTGAACCTGTAGATTCAACCCATTCGCCGTTAATGTAATGTTTTAATTGGTTACGCATGATGTAAAACTCCTTTTTATGTTTAATCGATTTATATCATTTAGCTTATCTCTGCTTCCACAGTAACTGTAACCGTTAAGGACTATAGTTAAACATACGGATGCTTTTATGAATTTTAGTAAGCGATTGCTTATTTTTGAATTCTGGGTATGCTAGCTTTAGACTATTAGATAGAGACGTGAAGAAAGGATGATCAATTATGGGACAATCCATTAAGGGTAAAATCGCTTATATTACTGGGGCAAGTAGCGGTATCGGACGTGCGACGGCTCTTCAGCTTGCAAGTGAAGGGGTTCATGTTGGCTTGATTGCCAGAACAGAAAGCAAGCTAAAAGAAGTCGCTGCGGAAGCAGAATCTTACGGTATTAAAGCCGTTGTTGCTCCTGCTAACATTGCAGAGATTGATGAAGTTAATAAAGCCGTTGATCACTTAAAAAACGACCTCGGCTCGGCAGATATTCTGATCAATAATGCTGGTATGGGGCGATATGGCTCATTCTTAGAAATGGAGCCCGATGACTGGAAGGAAACTCTCGAAGTGAATGTTTACGGGACGTATCATGTAACGCGGGCTGTTCTTCCACAAATGATCGATAATGATAGCGGTGATATTATCACAATCTCGTCAAGTAGCGGCCTAAAAGGAACAGCTGGCTCAACATCTTATAGTGCTTCTAAGTTTGCCATCCAGGGCATGACCGAAGCCCTCATGCAAGAAGTTCGCCGAAATAATATTCGCGTCTTCACACTAAATCCAAGCCTTGTTGCTACTGAACTCGTCTTCGGCGACAAGCTCGACGAACAGGATAAGGAAAAGTATATGCAACCTGAAGATCTCGCTGAATATATGGTTGGCCAGTTGAAATTGCACCCTCGCATTTTCATCAAGCAGTCATTGCAGTGGGCGACGAATCCGTTTTAAGCTAAATTTATTAAGTAAAAGTCGGTCATTAAGCCACTCTGACCGACTTTTATTTCATTATGAAAAAAAGTTCAACCTCTCCACTTTCCATAAAGTCGTTCGATCTCTTCCGGACTTGTACGACAGCATCCTCCAATTAACCGCGCTCCTGCTTGAAACCATTCTTTTGATCCATCTACGATCTCATCACACGTTTCATTCCCCTGCCACGTTTTTGAATTCGATTCATAGACTTCTCCAGAGTTTGGATAGACAATAATTGGCTTATCCGTTTGACCAGCTATCTCCTTTACCACTCTTGTCACAAACGATGGAGAAGCACAGTTGATACCAATCGCAGCTATTTGTTCGTTCTCCTCAAAATATCTGGAACATTCTTTTAAAGCAGTACCATCGCTAATTTTTTCTTCATTTTGAATGGTGAATGACAGCCAGGCATGAGTATCAGGAAACTCTTGTATCAATGATCCTAAAACTTTCGCTTCTTGAAAAGATGGAATTGTTTCAAAAGCTACTATATCAGCTCCTGCACTGATCAATGCTTCTATTCTTGGTCGATGAAATGCGATAAGCATCTCATCGCTAACGTGATAATCGCCTCGATACTCAGATCCATCAGCCAGGTATGCGCCATATGGGCCTACGGAAGCGGCAATAAAAGGTTTGGGACGATTCAAATGAGCCTCTCGTTCCCAGAAATCGTCGCGTGCTTTACGGGCAAGAAGGACGGTTTTCTTAATTAGTTCTACTGCTTCCTCTTCATTCAGACCTCGAGATTTCAGCCCCTCGATCGTAGCCTGATAACTTGATGTTATCCCACAGTCAGCCCCTGCTCGAAAATAATCTAAATGAACCTGATAGATGAGCTCTGGATTTTCAAGCAAGACGCGAGCAGACCATAGCGGATCATTTAAGTCGCACCCATATTTTTCAAGCTCTGTCGCAAGAGCCCCGTCCAATATCACAATATTAAAATCTTCTAAAATAGCATTAATAGGATTGTGTTTTTGTAGCATCAATTATCCCCCTTTTCTTTACTCGTTTTGTTAAATAATAACTTCCATAGCACAGCGCAATGAACGGTATTCCACAATAAAGCGCTACTCGCTGGGTAGGATCAAAAGCAATGCCTAACAGTGAAGCAAGACATAGTAAGAAAGCTAGAGCTGGAACAACAGGATAAAAAGGTGTGCGATAACCGAGCTCTTTCAATGAATTTCCTTCTTTTAAGTACCTCTTTCTAAAAAGAAACTGTGAGGCGCTAATACTCATCCATACGACAACAACGGCAAGTCCAGAAATAGAGACTAGAACAACATAAACAGTATCTGGTGCAATAATGCTTGAAAATAACGCAAGTGCTCCACCCACCATACTAAAAATCACAGCGTTAAGAGGGACACCATTTTTGTTGAGCTTAGCAAAAACAGGCGATATCGTTTGCTTGTTCGAAAGTGACCAGAGCATTCTTGATGAAGCATATAACCCTGAGTTTGCAGCCGATAGAATGGCCGTTAGGATAACAAAATTCATAATATCAGCTGCAAATGGAACACCAATTCGTTCGAGCACAGCTACAAATGGACTTTCTAACACTCCTGCTTCCGAAGCGGGTAGAAGAGCTGATAAGATAAAAATTGAACCGACAAAGAATAGAATTAACCGAATTAATGTTGTGCGAATAGCCCTTGGGATGGTTTGTTCAGGATCTGATGTTTCTCCCGCTGCAATACCAATAAGTTCTGTACCAGAAAAAGCAAAATTCACTGCCAGCATCGTCATTAAAATGGCGAATGCCCCATTTGGAAAAATTCCTTCATCTGTAAAGTTCGAGAATAATGAAGCGTTTGTTCCAGAGTCCATTGGAATAAACCCTACGATGGACGCTGCACCTATGATAATAAACAGCACGATCGCCAACACTTTTACTAAAGCAAACCAAAATTCCGTTTCTGCAAAAAATTTAACTGTTAAGACGTTAACAACAAAGATCACCCCTGCAAACAACGCGCTCCATACCCATACGCTGATGAACGGAAACCATCGCTGCATTAACATTCCAGCCGCTGTAAACTCAGACCCTAGCGCTACTGTCCAGGTTAGCCAATACAACCACGCAACCGTATAACCGGTTCCTCCTCCAATATATTTAGCGGCATAGCTATGAAAAGCACCTGTTTCAGGCATATGTACCGAAAGCTCTCCCAAACATAGCATTACAAGGTAAACCACCAATGCTCCAACCAAGTAAGAGAGTATCGTTCCAATAGGACCAGCTTGCTGGATCGTATAACCAGAGCTTAGAAACAACCCTGTACCTATGACCCCTCCTAGTGAGAGCATCACCACATGTCTTGACTTCATTTCCCTTTGAAAACCATGCTTGCTTTCCATCTTATTTCTCCTTACTTTTCCATCCAGAAAACAAAAAAACGCACCCAAAATGAGTGCGTTGCTGACAAAATAAAACCGAGGGCTCTCATCTATCAGGTTTATCACCCGCTGGAGTTAGCACAGTATCCGATGGACCTGTTGCTGAGGTTTCAAAGGGCCAGTCCCTCCACCTCTCTGGATAAGAAAATATATTTTAATAAAAATATCAATTATTCAAGTTATTGTCAATGGCGTTAACTATTTATGTTAACTTAGATAAAAAGTCCTAATTCATTCAAGCATCGATAAATCAACCGTATCTGCCATCTTCTCGTACCCTTCATCATTTGGGTGCAAATGATCTCCAGAATCGTACTTCGAGAGATATTTCGCAGGATCGTTAGGATCTCTCAATGCTTTATCAAAATCAATTACATCATCGAAGGCTCCGCTTGTCCGGATCCATTCGTTAACTTCCTGACGTGTTTTCTCCCCTTCTTCTGTATACATATCGGAATCTTTATATGGTGTTAACGTCCCTCCATAAATATCAAGACCCTTTTCATGAGTTGCTTTAATAATTGCTTTCATTCGATCAATGATTTTCTCTGAATCATATTCAGGATAGTGTCTTAAATCATTTATACCTTCGTGCAATAGAACCGCTTTTATCCCTTCCTGGCTTAAAACATCTCGATCTAATCTAGCTAATGCGTTCTCGCCTTTTCCTTCTTCGCTATTAATTAAATGATTCGCAGATACCCCTGCATTCAAGACAGACATGTTCACTTGAGCTTCTTCTTCATTCATTCGATTGGCAAGATAGTCTGGCCATCTGTTATTCGCATTCATAGTTGAATAATTGCCATTCGCTATTGAACTCCCCATTATGACGAGTGCACCATCTACTGAATTATTTGAAACCACCTCTAATCGATCTAGCCAGAACCAGGCTTCTTCTTTTGAAGTGTATGATGTACCTTCCGCATCCCCAGCATGATTCCCTTCCTCCGACATGTACACCGTTTGGTTTGAACGCTGATGCCATGTTGTAGGTCCAGTCTCACCATCTACTGATAAACTGACAGCAAGATTCTGATCCGCACCAACAGGGAATTCAATCGAATCGCTATACTGCTTTTCACCTGGAGGAATTGTAACGGATTTCTCTCCGTTAAACGTGATAACTTGATCTGTCTCGCCGTCTACGCTCGCACCTTCTTTTGAGACAGCAACCCTTACTTCTTTCATAGATAAAGGTAATGAACCAAATTCATTAGACAGTCGAATACGCATTTGATCTCCATCCATATGGGGACGAAGTATTAAGCGGATTGTTTGATCCTTAAAACCTTCATGCGAGTTTCCATCCTGAGCAGGCGCCTGCATGCTTGCTGTCCAAGATCCGATCCATTCACTCTCTTCTGATGCACCATTATTTGATGAAGGCCATCCTTTAGCACTTACCAAACTGATTGATCCAATGAGTGCAATGATGATAAAGCCAATTCCTATTCGCGTCATTGTTTTCTCGCCTCTCATGTTGTTTTCTATTGAACTTGTGACTTCCAAAGCGCTTCCGTTAAAAAAGCCTTCGCATATTTCCAATAATCTCAGTTGGTCGACCACTCTTTGTTTCCTATTCTTAATTAAGAAGCATACCCTTATTCCTATAGAATGAAGCCGCTTGAGCTTTAACGTAAAAAACATGCAAACAAACTGATATATAGATTACGAACAGTTAAAACGGAAAGAAGATGATAAGATTCGCACATTATAAATTTAAAAATCCGGTCCATAGGAAGATCAACAAAAAAATCCCCTCTTTCATTATTTGAAAGAGGGGATTTTTTAATGAAAAACGGTTCAATTAAACAAAAGCGATTATTAATTCATTTACCTCAACAATTGAGAAAGCAGCAGGCCAAGGTGGACTTATTAGAAGAAATCCATAAAATTCGTTTCTCTATTCGGTATTGTTTTTTGCAGAATGGCTACTTCCTTCTCTGGTCCTTGCAGTAAACCTGCTTCATAAAGCAATTCCGGCATCTGATAGCCAGTTAGAAGGGCTGTCAACGTATTAATATTACATCGTAGTCCACGTTTAGGTGGATGCGTACAAGCGGCATTTTCTTTATCTCCCTTGTACACATTAACTCCCTCCGCGCTAATATGATAGCTCCCATTATTCCATTGTGCATGTTCATCTGTAATATGTAGAAAGAATGATTCATTCTTATCTAACTTGAATGGATACTGTTTTAGAAAGTTCTCTACGTCTACGATTCGTGCCATGAAATAGGCTTCAACTATTGTTTTCACTTTAGGATTATTTAGCAAGAAAGGAAGTTGATCGGCTACATTCGTCAGAAGTGTTCCATCATCAATCATGGAATCATGCTGACAGATATAATTCCAAAGCCCTCGTCTCGCCTCACCATCCAAATAAACCAATTCCTCTATCTCAATCGAACGATCTTTTACTTGATAGTACACATATCCTGTTAATCTGCCTTCTTCGTTTCGATATCCCGCAAACTGAAATCCTTCTGAATATACCCGTTCCCGCCACCAGCTTTCCGTTCGAACAAGCATGCCATTAAATCGATTAGCAAATTCTTCATATACTGGATTAAGCGTTTCGTAAACGTGTTCTAGTGCAATTCGTCGAACTTTACCATTTACACGTGGTAACAGTTTGAAATCTTCCTTCTTAAAATTTAACTTTTTCCAGTCATTCAGAACTTCAAAACCAAACTTACGGTAAAAGGAAATTTGGAAAGGATGGAGAAAAGAGATTGTTTGTCCTCTATTCTTCATTTCCAATAGGGCGTTTTGTAGTAAACGTGCTACTCTCCCACCTCTTCTATGCTCAGGGTATGTTGCAACCGACGCAATACCGCCCATAGCGAACTTTTTCCCAGCAATCCATGTTTCAAAATCAATTAAATGAAGCTTAGCGGCAAGCTCGTCGCCTTCAAAATCTCCCCATATTTCATGTTGACTATAGCCCCTAATTTTTTCTTCTAAATCTTTATCAGGAACTTTATATTGAAAAGCATATTCTGAAAGTCGTACGGCATCAATTACTTCGCTTTTTTCTAATCTTCGCATGTTAAGCCTCCTATTTTAATGTTTTCCTTTTATTACAATCATGAGTGGACCAATAATCGGTAGAACACCATGTATTCCTGACACATGGTCGCGTTCACGTAAAGCCAGAATAGAGAGTCCTGTTAAAACTAGAAAATCGATCGTCATCACATGAACAAAATTCGATTCTAGAAAAGCTTTTTGATAAATAGAAGCATCTCCAGCAACTAGTCCGTAAATCATTAAACCAAGAGCTATCATAATAAGGACAAGGGAAAGACCACGAGATTGAAGTAATATCCTCAACTTATCTGGCGTTCGATTCGGGGCATCCTTCTTCTTATTTAAAATAAAATATAGCATTAAGCTAAATGCCCCAGCTACAAATGAACCAAGTACAAATGGCCATGCTGGTATTGAACCACGGTCGCTCCGTAACAGCAATACAGCAAAAACAGCAGGAAATACTCCGAGTAGTGAAAACATGGCAAGTAAACTGGGATCGGGTTGATTCATCGTTAATAATTCAGAAAGATAAGGACCATTTCCTTCTGGCGCTAGAAAAACTGAATACAGTATAAACCCAAGCCATATGATAAGTAAGATGAATCTCTTCATCATGCACCTTCTTTCCTCTTTATCTTTCTAAATCATAAAGTTATCCTGAAAAAATCTCAAATATGTGTAGAATTTTCGAACAATTGTGGTATACTAATTGTAACAAAACATTCACAAATTATTCTTTATTTCGACATAAGCTTAGTTTGTAAGCGGTATCATAAAAAGGAGTTGTTAACTATGGATGTCTATATGGTCTATCTTTTCGTTATCACGGCTACACCGTTGTTTCTGTGGCAGGATTATAAGAAGCTTGCTTTCTTACACACACCGTTTATTGTGGCAATCTGGGCGCTACTTATTTTCTACATTGGTGGCGGTATGACTCCAGTAGCACATACACTCTTTATTACTCTTTTCGCGATTAATGTTCTTTTCGCTCATTTAGCGGCTTATCTCATCTTTGCTCGCCCATTCCTTAAGGAACGTTCACTTGCAAAGAAAATGTCACAAATAGAAGACTAAATTTTCAACAGTACTGTGGAGATTCATAAATCTCTACAAAATTTCAATTCAAAAAAAGCTGTTCACCTCAAGAGGTGAACAGCTTTTTTTGAATCACATATTCATATTGTGCATGCCGAATGACATAACCCAGATTGTACCGGCAACGACTGCAACCGCAATGAAAACTGCGTAAAGAATCGTTCCGACCTGAATTCGGCTACTATCACTCTCAGTAATATGCATAAACATTAAGAGCTGAATCGCTGCCTGAATCAATGCCAGGATGACAACAATAATCATAATCGTTCTAAAACTAAAGTCTGAAGCGAATCCGACCCATAAAGCAAGTAGTGTTAAAACGATCGATAGACCGAAACCAACTAAGTGGCTCCATGGGAAGTGGCTATGACTATTTGTCTGCTCGTTGTTTGAGGCCATCTTACATCACCATCCCATACAAGTAGACTGCTGTGAAGATAAAGATCCACACAACGTCAAGGAAGTGCCAGTATAAACTTGAAATAAAGACCTTCCTTGTTGTGTCAGGTGTTAATCCGCGTTGCTTCAATTGAATCAAAATAAGTGAAATCCATGCAATACCCATTGTTACGTGGGCACCGTGCGTTCCGACTAATACAAAGAAGCCAGACCAATAGGCACTAGTTGTTAGTGCAGCACCTTCATGAATGTAATGAACAAATTCATAAATTTCAAACCCTAGGAATCCTAAACCTAATGCGAGTGTAATACCTAACCAGAGAAACAATCCTTTAAGAGAATGATTTCTCATATAGTGAATAGCAAGTCCACATGTGAAACTACTTGTTAGTAGCAAAAATGTTTCAATTAACACACCACTAATTTCAAAAAGCTCTTCTGGTCCTGGACCGCCAGCTGTACGACCAACTAATACTAGATAAGTGGCAAACAGCGTTGAGAACAAAGCGATTTCGGCACCGAGGAAAATCCAGAAGCCTAGAATATTCAGTCGGCCAGTTTCCGACTGATATTCTAAAGGCGTGTTAGGAGAATATTCGACTGATTCCATGCTTCACGCCTCCTTTATAAAGTAGTTTTTTTCTCATCTTCTTCTATTTCTTCTACGCTAACGTAGAAACCTTTATCATAATCAAATGAACGGATCACCATTGTTGCAAGGACACCAATTAGCCCAAGAATAGACATCCAAGTCCAAGAGAATACCATACCAAATCCTGCAATAAAGAAGAATACACTCATCACAATCGGCACGCCAGAGTAACTAGGCATATGAATTGGTTTATAAGGTTTCTTCTCAGGTGTTTTCCCTTGTTTCTTCTCTTCTTTCATAATCCAGAATGCATCATGTCCTTTCGCTTCAGGAAGATGAGCGAAGTTATAATGCGGTACTGGAGCTGGTGTTGACCATTCAAGTGTTCTAGCATCCCAAGGGTCACCAGTTGTTTCACGTGGAGAGTAACGGAAGCTATAGTAGATGTTATAAACAAGAATCAAGAATCCGATTCCCATTAGCATACCACCGAACGTAGCAAGTACGTTCAAGCTCATCCATCCGTCTCCAATTCCATAAGTGTAAATACGACGAGGCATTCCTGCAAGACCTAGGAAATACATCGGGAAGAAACATAAGTTAAATCCTGCAACGAAAATCCAGAAACTCCATTTACCAAGACGCTCGTTCAAACGGTGATTGAACATTTTTGGATACCAGAAGTATAGACCTGCGAAACAAGCATACACAGTACCCGAGATGAGCACGTAGTGGAAGTGAGCAACTAGGAAGTACGTATTGTGGTACTGATAGTCAGCGGCTGCCATCGCTAGCATAACACCTGTTACCCCACCGATAACGAAGTTCGGGATAAAGGCAAGCGACCAAAGCATCGCTGTCGTAAATCGTATTCGCCCTTTGTACAGAGTGAATAGCCAGTTAAAGATCTTCACACCTGTCGGAACGGCGATTAACATCGTAGTGATGGAGAAGAATGAGTTAACTGCTCCACCTGCTCCCATCGTAAAGAAGTGGTGAACCCATACTAGGAAGCTTAGTCCGGCAATAACGACCATGGAATAAACCATTGCTTTATAACCGAAAAGTGTCTTACGTGCAAATGTACTAATAATTTCTGAGAACATACCAAACGCCGGAAGAATAACAATGTACACTTCAGGGTGGCCCCAAATCCAGAAGAGGTTTGCCCAAAGCATTGGCATACCGCCATCCATCATTGTAAAGAAGTGACTTCCAAACAGACGATCAAACGTCATAAGTGCAAGTGCCACGGTAAGAACCGGGAATGCAAAGATGATGATAACCATCGTAATTAATGAAGACCATGTAAACATAGGCATTTGCATAAGCTTCATAGATGGTACTCTCATTTTCAAAATCGTAACGAGGAAGTTAATACCCGTTAATAATGTACCGATACCTGCAATTTGTAAGCCGAGTAAGTAATAGTTCTGCCCTACTCCTGGGCTTAGTTCAAGACCAGCTAATGGAACATAACTTGTCCAACCAGCAGATGGAGATCCACCAATAACAAATGAAATGTTAAAGAGCATAGCCCCCATGAAGAAAGTCCAGAAACTTACTGCGTTTAAAAACGGATAAGCAACGTCTCGTGCACCAATTTGTAATGGTACAACAACGTTTATTAAACCAATTAAGAACGGCATAGCCATGAAAATAATCATGATTGTTCCGTGCGTTGTAAATATTTCATTATAGTGGTTCGCATCCAAAAAGCTTGAATCTGGAACCGTTAATTGCGCCCTCATGAGCATGGCATCTACACCACCGCGGAAAAGCATAAGAACTGCTGCGATGATATACATGATACCGAGTTTTTTATGGTCAACAGTGGTTAGCCATTCCGTCCATAACCATTTCCACTTTTTGAAATACGTTAAGGCGAAGATTGCGCCAATCAATGTTAGTGCAATTGATACATCCGCCCCATAGATCAGCGGATCCCCGGTGACAAAAAATTCATCCAATTTCATGGTGTCTTCCTCCTCTCTTAATGCGAGTGTTCCTCGGAATCTTTTTCAGAGTCTTCATGGTTCATTTCTGAATGATCCATTTCTGAGGACTCATCTTCATCAGTTGATTCGCCATTACGGACCTTTGTTGCGTATTCAGCGTCCATTCCATGATCAACCCACTGAAGGTGAGTTTCTGAGAATGTCTGCTCTTCTGTATGACCTTTAAGCATCAACTCATTGTATTTCTCTTGAGTAAGTTCAGGTGCGTCTTGCGCCTCTTCTACCCACTCATCGTAATCTTCTTGAGATTCAGCTGTTACAGTAAATACCTGCTCAGTAAATCCTTCACCAGTGAAGTTGGCATTACGTCCGCGATACTCACCAATTTCATCAGCTTGCAAATAAAGTTCTGTCATCATGCCAGACATTGTGTATTCCTGCCCACCAAGTGACGGAATCCAAAATGATCCCATTGAATCTGCCGATGCTAATTTAAATAGAATTGGGTGATCTTCAGGGATATGAAGATAGTTCACCGTTTCAATATTTTCTTCTGGATAGCTAAACACCCATTTCCAATCGACTGATGTCGCATGAATCACGATTGGATCTTTATGAGACGTCGCTTCCGGTGCCTCTTCTAGTGCAAAAATCGTTTGTACAGTCGGCACTGCAAGGACAATAAGAATAATTACCGGAATTACAGTCCAAACAATTTCAAGGAACACATTCCCCTCGATATGTGGAGGTTCGTATTCAGGACCACTCTTACGCTCACGATATTTAACAAGGATGAGTGTAAATAGCACGAACACGACCAAAACAATAAACAGCATAAAGCCAATAGAGAAAAGAATTAAATTCGCTTGTTGTTCTGCTACAGGTCCTTTTGGATCAAGAACGGTTAAGTTACTACAGCCACTCAATACCATCACTGCAAGAAACATACTGAGCGCAAAAAATGATTTCATTCGCTTCACCGCCAGGCCACCTTCCTTTCTTCCTATATATTAGTTAAGTAGATTTTAAACAAAAAATGACAGAAACAACTGTTACCATTGGCTATTGTAGCAGGTTCCTTTCATAAATGTGACAGGTGTCACAAGATGTCAAAAGTTGCTCATGTATTTATCACTTTTTTGTCACATTTCATACATATTTTGTTCAAATTTGTGGAATGATTTAACTTTAATGGATATAACAGCGCTTGCTTCATTTGTCTCTGCTTTTCTTCAAGCACGATCGTTGTCTGTTCAATAGACTAATTGATAAAGTATGACTGTATTTTGAAAGGAGCTTATCATGAACTTACAATTAACTGACAAACTAGCACTTGTTACAGGGTCAACATCCGGAATAGGTAAAGGAATTGCGGAAGTACTATTAAAAGAAGGTGCAGAAGTTATTATCAACGGACGTACGTATGAGCGTGTACAGGATGTGGTGAAGGAACTATCATCACTCGGGAATGTACACGGCGTTGTTGGAGATCTTTCAAAGCAAGGCGAAAGCAAACAACTCATTGAAGAAGTAAACAAGATTGGTCAGCTCGACATCTTAATTAATAATATGGGGGCATTTGAAGTTAAGCCGTTCACAGACGTATCAGATGAAGAGTGGATGAGTTATTTCCAAACAAACGTCATTAGTGCCGTGAGACTGAGTCGCGAATTTCTCCCTGCTATGCTATCAAGGGATACAGGACGAATCCTGAATATCGCGAGTGAAGCAGGCGTTAAACCACTATCCCAAATGCTTCCATACTCGGTAACGAAAAGTTCTTTAATTAGCTTATCACGCGGACTTGCTGAAATAACAAAAGGCTCAAATGTTACTGTTAACTCTGTACTACCGGGTCCAACATGGACAGATGGCGTAGCAAGCTTCATGGAAGGCGCAGCTGCCGAAGAAAAGAAAGATCTTGATAACTTTACACGAGACTACTTTAAAGACAACGAACCAACATCGTTAATTCAACGTTTTGCACGAGTCGAAGAAGTGGCAAACACAGTAGCCTTTCTCGCGTCACCATTATCATCAGCGATAAATGGATCAGCTCAGCGTGTAGAGGGCGGAATTATTCGCTCCGTTTAATAGCACCACCCAATATGAAAACCCCTCTGACTTGGTCAGAGGGGTTTTCTGCTATTTTGCTTCAAGTAGCCACTTTGTCGCTTGCACATCTACATAGCCGTTACTTTTAAAGGTAAGACTTACATCATGTTCTTCAGGGAAAAACCTTGATGTGAACACTTCCTCACCATCATTTACAAACACTTCAATCGAGGATGAATCGACATAGAATCGAAGGTTATAAACTTCATCGATGGAGCAGCTTCGCGACTCATCCTTTCCATCAACAAAACTCTTTCGTTTAAACGTTAATATTCCTTTATCAGCATCATAAATCATTTCGGCATTGTTTCGGAAGTTAACAGCAAACGAGTTTTCCACTTTCTGCACATGAAGAAGTAATTCATATGTGGTTCCGTGAAACTCCTCCCATTCCTTTTCTTCATTAGAAAGCGTGATTTCTTTTTTCACTTCATTCTGTCGCATCGCTTCTAATTCCTTCACAGGACGTTGGATAAGTTTATCCCCTTCGTAATAAAGCTCTCGTGGAATGGTTAGCATGTGTATCCATTTGTGTTCGATTGTTGGATGATGCTCTTCTCCCTGCTCAGGCACACCCATCCAACCAATCATCAGCCTTCTTCCGTTCTCATCAAGTGTCGTTTGTGGTGCATAAAATTCAAAACCTCGATCAAGCTCTGTAAACGATCCGTGATTCATCTTTCCACTCACATAATTCATTTCTCCAGAAAGGTACCCTGTTTGATAGACATTTTGGTACAAGTATCCTGTAGGCTTTAGCCCTTGTGGGGAAAAGAGAAGAATATCCTTCCCATCTAACTCAAATAAGTCAGGGCATTCCCACATGAATCCTAAATCACCAATCGGTTCTTCCCCAGAAGCTGTGACGTCCCCTTTCAACATCCAGTCCTTTAAATTGGTTGATTCAAATAAGGCGACTCGACCTTCTTCATTTAGGTTCTGCGTACCAACCACCATGTACCATTTCTCTAAATGCTGCCACACTTTTGGATCTCGAAAATGAGGGGTATATCCCTCAGGCAAGTTTAATACTACGCCCTTTTTATCAAAGTGAATCCCATCTTCAGATTCAGCCAGACACTGATAGGTTTCACGATTTCCCTGCTCATCTTTTACATTCCCAGTATAGAAAAGCATCAATTTATCTTCAGAGACGACCGCACTTCCCGAATAGCAGCCATTCTTGTCGTACCAGTCCCCAGGGGCTAAGGCAATTGGGGCAAGCTCCCAGTTAATGAGGTCTGTCGACGTATAATGTCCCCAGAATTTAGCGCCATGATCCGTTTTAAAAGGCATCCATTGAAAGAAAACGTGATAAACGCCCTTCCATTGTATAAAACCATTTGGATCATTTAATAACCCTGCAGGTGGCATTAAGTGAAATGCTGAGCGGCGGTAGTCACTTTCAACTGTTTCACGTTGTGCCTCTATTTCTTTCATTGCAAGATCCTTTAGCTGCTCGTTTCGATCCGTCATAAAAATCACCTAGTTCATTAAAATTTTGAAAAAGGGGATCCGCTTTATTGAGGATCCCCTTCGCTATTATTTATCTAGCATACCGTCTTTGTAGCCAAATGCCCATGTAAGACCAAAGGCAATCCCAATCGAAATAATGTTAACAAGTAGATACAATACAATCTGACTATTCAAGAATAGTAATGTACCTGGGATAACAGTAACTGCAAGGCCCGTCGCTTTTAACTTAAAGAGTGATGCGAGGAATCCCCCGACTGCACCACCGATTAATCCCATGATAAATGGCTTCATATACCGGAGATTGACACCAAAGATAGCCGGCTCTGTAATTCCAAGAAAAGCAGATAAAGAAGATGGAAGGGCTAATGCTTTCAATTTCTTAGACTTTGTTTTCAGGCCAACAGCAAGTGCTGCCCCACCCTGAGCTGCGATTGCCGCAGAAATAATTGGGTTAAATGGATTGTAGCCAAGGTTTTCAAACAACTGAATTTCAAGGAAGTTGAAAATGTGATGAACACCTGTAATAACAATAATTTGATGGAAGAATCCAATGATTAAACCACTTAGACCAAATGGAAGATCAAGAATATAAATCGTACCATCCATGATGTACTCTTCTACCGTATGGAAAATAGGTCCGATCGCAAATAGCGACAAAGTAATCATAATTAACAATACTAGGAACGGAGTTAAAATAAGATCTAGTGCTTCTGGTACTATTTTACGAATTCGTTTTTCTAACTTTGCTCCGAGTAAACCTGCAACAAAAGCGGGAATAACCGAACCTTGATAGCCTACTACTGGAATAAACCCTAGAAACTTAAGTGGCTCTGCATTTCCTGCCGCTACTTCCCATGCGTTCGGAAGAGCAGGCGTAACAAGCATCAATCCGAGTACGAGACCGATCGTCGGATTTCCTCCAAACACTCGGAAGGTTGACCATGCTACAAGCGCTGGTAGGAAGATAAATGCTGTATCCGTTAGAACTTGTGTAAATAGAATAAAGTTATCTGAGATATCCCCTGGTGTTAAGCCGAATAGAGCAAGTATCTCTTCTTGAAGCACAAGACCGCGTAGTCCCATAAATAACCCTGTTGCTACAAGCGCTGGAATGATTGGAACGAACACATCACCAAATGAGCGGATCGCACGTTGAAACGCATTTCCTTGCTTCGATGATTCTTCTTTAATTTCGGACTTAGTAGAACCAGTTGCTCCTAGCGCTGTCACCTCATCATAAATTCGGTTAACAGTCCCTGTTCCAAAAATAACCTGATATTGTCCAGAATTATAGAAGGCACCCTTTACTTTCTCTACCCCTTCTACTCTTTCTTGATCAATTTTTTCTTTGTCGTGTACCATAATTCTTAGTCTTGTTGCACAATGGGCAACAGATTGAATATTCTCCTGTCCACCAATAGCATCAATGACTTCCTGAGCAATCTCACGGTTTGTAGCCATATCATTAACTCCCTTCACATTATATCTTGCGCATGGTATCGATTCCATATTTGGCGAAATAAGAGCGTTTTCATTTCCTCGCTCTTTTTAGTCTATCGTTAAGTAATTAAATAATGAGTGATATGTGAACGATTCCACATTGGTTAAAAAGAAATTGACATCGCTTTCACTAGTTACTATACACTATCCCTTTCAATAAGTCTATAGTTAAGTTTAAGTTTTTTCTTTTCCAAAACTTTCCCTGATAGCTGCTCTAAAATAAGCTGAGCCGTTTTCTGTCCAGCATCTTCATTAAAATAGTCCACAGTTGATAATGCCGGCGTCACGTGGCGGGATAAGTCAGAAGCACCGATACCGAATAATGCCATATCTTCTGGAATGCGAATCCCCTGCTCTTTCAACAAGCCAAGCGCTCCAATCGCCATGCGATCCGTTACGGCAAAAATAGCGGTTGGTTTTAATTTAGATTGCTCCACTAATTGTTTGGCAGCTTCATATCCGGACTCAAATGTAAAGTTCCCATATTGAATCCAACCTTTTTCCACTGTTAAACCGTGCTTTTTCATTGCATCAAGGTAACCCTGTTTCCTCACGATCCCAACAGCATGGTCTGTTTCTGGTACACCTATAAAACCAATGTGGCGGTGACCTTTTTCTATAAGTGACTCTGTCACACTATATGAAGAATGATAGTCATCGTATACGACAGACATGACGCCATTTAATTCCTGTCCAATTGCAACAAAAGGAATAGAAGCATCTGAAATGGTATCAAGTAATTCTTGGTTCCGATTTGTGGCAAGCAAAATAATACCGTCCACCTGACGACTTTTTAATAGCTTTATATTTTGTATTTCTTTCTCAGGCTGTAATTGGGTATTGGTTAGAAGAATCTGATAACCGTTGGCCGCAAGCTCATTCTCGATCCCATTAACAACACGACTGGCTGTTTCAGTACTGATTCTTGGCAGAATAACGCCTATAACGCCCGAACGCTTCGTACGCATTGTTTTCGCATGTGCACTCGGAATATATCCCATCTCTTCCACTGCTTCAACGACGCGCTGCCTTGCTTCATGACTAACATAACCATTGTCATTCAGCACTCGCGAGACTGTTGTTCTTGAAACACCTGCTCGTTTTGCTACATCCTTAATTGTTGGCATAACCGTTCCTCCATCATGACAGTCTTTCCTTAATTCATCATAATCGATCTCACTGCTGTTGTCTATAACTGGAAATATGTGTAGGGAGGACCGATTTTGTAAGTCTCCTCAGTTTACTTCTAATGTAATGCCCTCTATGATGTAGAAGAGTGTGTGTTATTTCGTGATACTAAATAAATAGCGTTAATAGATACTCCAAAAAAATAACTTTATTTAAAGGAGGGCTGCTATGACAGACCACTATGAACATGAAAATTTAGATGCATCAGCGCGGAAAAAGCTAATTATTCTTGTCTGTACGATTCTAGCTTTTGCCGTTATGAATGGAACGATGTTCAACGTTGCCATTCCTGATATTGCTGCATCTTTTAATCTCAGTCCATCAGAAGTAAGCTGGGTGTTAACTGGATATATTCTTGTATTTGCCATTGGCTCTCTTATGTACGGTAAGCTAGCGGATATCTATCCAATCAAAACTCTTTTTACTATAGGGATTAGTATTTTTGCTACAGGGGCCTTTATTGGTTTTCTTTCTCCCAACTATACTACTCTTCTAGCAGCACGAATACTTCAAGCAATTGGTGGCGCAACAATTCCAGCGCTTGCCTTTATTGTTCCAATTCGGTTTCTCCCTAAAGAAAAAGGAAGAGTGTTTGGATTGATCTCTTCCACCGTTGCCTTTGCTTCAGGTGTCGGTCCTATAATCGGTGGTGTTGTAGGAGGTACGCTGAATTGGCGCTTCCTTTTCCTTTTCTCTGTTGCGACTGTATTTGCCATTCCGCTCTTTAGAAAATGGCTACCAAATGAAGAAAAGCGTTCAGGATCCATTGATTTACCAGGTGCTGCGCTTATGGCCGTATCGGTAGCATCATTGTTGTTCTATATTACAACGTTCCTTTGGTATTTACTCGTCCTCTTTACCGTCTTTTTCATTCTATTCTTATGGCGAACGTTTACGATTACACACCCATTTATCGATCCCGTTATATTGAAAAATACCAAATACACGATCACCGTGTTAACTAGTTTCCTTGGAACTTCCGCGCTCTTTGGATTGATCTTCGTCATCCCGATTATGTTGCGAGAGCTTAACGGGCTATCAACCTTAAATATCGGTCTTGTCTTATTTCCCGGGGCAATGGCTGCTGGGTTAATCGGCCAAATCGGTGGTAGAATCATCGAACAGCGTGGCGCAATACTTGTTGTAAAAATAGCGCTTCTTCTGATCGCAAGTGGAACATTTTTCATCTCAACGTTTTCAGGTTACAACGCATGGGTTATTGCACCGTGTCTATTAATAGCTTACCTTGGGTTTCCACTCATCCAGAGTTCAACAGCTGATCTCCTGTCTTCCATTCTACCTGATAACCAAAATGGTGTAGGTATGGGGGTTTTCAATTTATTGAACTTCCTTGCTGGCGCTTTTAGTTCAGCTATTTTCGGAAGGCTTCTTGAAATGAAAAACGTTACTTTTTCGATGAATCCACTTTCACGATCAGGAAGTAATCTCATTTTTAGTAACTTGTACCTTGGGTTAACCTGTATTGCTCTGCTCGCATTTGCCATCTTCACGTTGAAATTTCTATCAAAACGTGAAAAAGCACTATCCGAATCATCTGCGTCTTAATAAGCAATCAAAAGATCGGCCATAGAGCCGATCTTTTTCTTACATCAAATTTGCAACATATAAACCGCTTGCTGCTGCCTGTGATAGAGAATGCGTTTCACCAGAGCAATCTCCGATCAAAAAGAGACCTTCTACTTCTGTTTCAAAATGATCATTTGTCTGGATCTTTGCTTCGTAAAACTTTCCATCCATACCATATAGTAACGTCTCTCCATCAATTGGCTCACCGATCAGCTTTTCGAGGCAATAAAGAAACTCCTGAAGCGCACGAAGATAGATGTTCGGCACTTCGTCTATCAAGTTCCCAGCTTCTCCATCAAGGGAAGGAACAATTGAATTCGAACTTAGAATTGTCGAAGTTGTAGCCTCTTGTTTTTTTAATTCCCGCAGACGCTGGACCACAATTCGCTCCCCACCTCTATTAATCCCTCCAATAATTTGCTGTGCAGTGTTATCCGCTTCCTCTTTCGAAGAATAAAAAGAAGGAACAAATAAGGTGAAGTTCAAATTGTTTCCTGGCGCATTCTTTTCTCTTTTATTCTGTCCATCCGGCATAACAAGCCCGTGTTGATATTTCCTTATAATTCGCCCATTTGGGTTCATACAGTACGTCGTTCCTTCAAATGCCTCTCGTTGAATATGAAGCTTCGTTTCGAACGTATCCTTCAAGATGGATGTGAGCTGATCACCTCGCATTTCTACTCGAATACCCAAATCAAGGCGAGCAGGACCAGGCACTAGACCTAACTGTTCACATTGGGCATACATCCACTCACTTCCGCTATTACCTGTCGAGATAACAACATTTTTTGTTTTCACGTTTCCTGTTGAGGTAGTTACCTCAAAGCATTCCGCTTTTTCAATCGAGTAAACATCCGTTTCAAATCTTAAATCAATTCTTTCTAACAAATACTCATACAAATTTTGAAACACTTCAAAAGAAAGGTTTGTCCCAAGGTGTCTAACTGAAGTCGTGAACACATCTAACCCTACGTTTTTGGCTTTCTCCTCTAACTCCGAACTGTATGTATGATAGAGCTCAGCCTTGTCCCCGCCAAAAGAACAAAGAATGCGGTCGACTTCCCACATCAATTTTTCCGACTGAGCAGTACCTATTTTTCTACCGAGACTACCACCAAAATCATTCGTATAATTAAATTTACCTTCTGATTTACCTAGCCCAGCAAACCCTATGTATTGGTCACAAACGTCACAAGAACATTCTTGTTGTGAACCAAGCCTACAATTTCGGTCGGAAAGCTTCTTTCCTTTATCGATTAACATGATTTTATATTCTGGATGTAGCTCCGTTAACTGATATGCCATAAAAATACCACTAACTCCAGCTCCAATGATCGTGACATCGTACATGGCACTACCTCCAATCGTTTTATTTAAAAGCATATCACATCAAAAGGACTGATCTCTAAAAAATCAGTCCTTTAAATGAAAGCGAATATTATCTAACGACGTCCTCTTGAACGTCTGCCACTTGAACGTCTTCCTGAGCTACGTCTGCCGCTTGAACGCCTACCTGAGCGTCGGCTGCGACGGTTACTACGTCTCCCTGTCGAGAAAAGTCCAGAGCGCACGCCGCACGAGCGTTTGCCTGAGCTACGTCTGCCGCTTGAGCGCCTACCTGAACGTCTTCCTGAGCTACGACGTCCTGAACGTGAACGCTTCCCTGAGCTACGTTTTCCACTTGAGCGACGACTACGACAACCGCTCGAACCTTTACCTGAACGACGACCAGATTTCTTCCCTGACTTACGCTTGCCACCTCTAGCTTCGATCGGGTTTTGAATAAGAAACTCATCAAGTCCTGCTTCCTGAGCTTGTTGTAATAGCACCTCTACATTCATTGAAACATTCTTCAACACTGTTTGCTCCCTTCCCTTATCTTCTGCTTTAGCATTACTATATGATATGAAGAAATGAAGAGCTTGTTCAGTTCCTACGGAAAATTCCACTCTCTCCCATTTAAGTGGCATGATCTCATATGACCTCATATCTTGTTATGAGTAGGAAAAGGATAAAGGAAGTGACGTATGAGCATTCCACACTATCATTTATCGATCGATAAAAAAGGTATGAAAAAGCTAAAGAAAGATAAATGGAGCGATCAACTTGTACCAGCTGTTTTACAAGTAGACCAAACGAATTATGAGGTGAAAACAACTTATCGTGGCGCACACACGCGAAAATTCAAAAAAAAATCGTATATGGTTGAGTTTAATGACACGAACTTATTTCATCATCAAAAAACACTGCACTTAAATGCCGAATTCAATGATTATTCATTATTAAGAAGTAAGCTTTCTTTCAATTTATTTCATAAATTGAATGTACTAACTCCTAAAGCTGAGCACATTATGCTCACACACAATAACCTCTTCTCAAGCATCTATTTAAAACTGGATTCGATAGATGAATTTTATCTTAACAATCATAACCTACCAGATGGGCCCATTTACTATGCTCAAAATGATGACGCCAATTTTTCACTCCTTCGACCTGATGATTACAAACCGAAGAAATCATTGCTTGATGGATATATGAGAAAATACGGATTGGAATCAGACGATCATTCAGTTGAAATTCTTCTATATAAAATCAACACATTATCACAAGAAAAGTTTAAAACTGAAATAAACAATTTAATAGACGTTGAAAAATATTTGAGCTGGCTATGTGGCGTCGTTTGCACACAAAACTTTGACGCCTTTATTCAAAACTACGCCCTTTATCAAAACAGGGAAACCAATCGGTTTGAAGTTATTCCATGGGATTATGACGCTACGTGGGGGCGAGATATTAACGGAAGAATGATGGAACATGACTATATCCCCATCAGTGGCTACAATACGCTTACAGCGAGACTACTAGCCTGTCCTACTTTTAGGACTCGATATCGATTAAAGCTTGAGCAAACAATAGAAACATTCTTTACCACCAAAGAACTTGAAAAAGAGATCAATGAACTTCACCAAATTTTGAGACCTTATGCCCTTAACGATACTTTTCTAAAAAATAAACTAAGCTACTTTGATTCAGAACCTGACTTTATACTTCAATACATCCGAGACCGCGTGAATTTTATAAAGAAAGAATTGACCGATTTTTAAAAGAATTTTTGGCCGGTGCCTGTCACTCTAATGAGCCTAAACACTAAATGAAAATAACCAAAAAGCCCCCAAACGGGGGCTTTTACTCATTTTCTTCCTTCTGTTTCTTCTGTTCTTTATCTTTTTCTAGTTTCTCATCGGATCGCTGCTTCTCAAGCTTTTCTCTAATCCGATTAAATTCTTTACTAGGTGGCATCAAACTAACAATAACATCACCTGCTTCAGCTCTAGTTTGAGAGTCATGGGCGAAGAACTCCAAACTTCCAGAGGGCTTTTTCACAAAGAGCATGATCGTTTCATCGTCTCTTTCTTCCAGGTATTGATCATAAGCATATTGCTGAGTGATGTTTGTTTTACGGAAAACATAACCACTTTCTACCTTACGATTCAGGCTTTCCCATGTAGCTCCTTCTTTAAAGGCTACACGTCCACCGATCGTGTGAACAAGCTCCTCAAGATCATCTCCTCGATCGTTACGTAAGCTTAACTGGAAGAGGTTATTACGACCAATCTCCGGAACGAAAGTCGTACAAACGAGCGCATTATAAGAATCAAGCTCCGTAGCTGCAAGCATATACTCGTAAGGGGTGAGATCAAGGCGATACTCTGTTTGCTCAGAGAGTATTTCTCCTCTATAAAAAGGTACTCCTGCTTTTCTCGTTGTAAGCAGCCTTTGCCATGATGAGTCTGTTATTAATACAGGGATTTTAAGTTCTTTCAGCGTTTTGGATAACGCCGTAGAGAACGTACTACCCCCAACAATCAGAACACCGGGCTGGCCATCACTCGCTAGTCCAAGCTTCTCAGCAGTCCAACGAATAGAAAAGCCGTGAACTACAACAGTAGCGAATACTAATGCAAACGTAAGTGACATTAATATTTTTGCATCCTCAAATCCTGCATCAAGTAAAACACTAGCAAAATAGCTCGCTACAGTTAATGCCACAATACCTCGTGGCGCGATCCAGCCAACAAGCGTTTTTTCTTGCCATGATAAATCCGTTCCAATGGTTGATAACCAAATGGATAGTGGTCTTACTACAAATAACATCAGAATTACGAAGACCAGAATTTGCCAATGGAAAATTTCAAGCAAAGTGTCAACTGATAAAGAAGCTGTTAGCATGATGAAAATCGTAGAGATCAATAGCACTGATATATTTTCTTTAAAATGCCTCATATCATCAATCGAAGAGATATGCATATTGGCAAGAGTAATACCCATTGCCGTAACAGCAAGCAGTCCAGTTTCATGCGTGATTTCATCAGCCACTGCGAAACAAAGAATCACCACTGCGAACACGACTGGAGATTTCAAGAATTCAGGTACATAACCTTTCTCGAACATCCAACCTACTCCGCGACCACATAAGAAGCCAAATAATGTGGCAAAAAGGGATCCTAAGAAAAAGACAAGTAGGACAGTTGCCGTTGCTTCTTCTACTTTTAAGAATTTAATAATTTCAAATGCAAATACAGCGAGAAGAGCTCCAAGTGGATCAACGATAATCCCTTCCCACTTTAATATTTTCGCGGGTCTTGGTTTTAGTTTGGCTTGCCTCAATAACGGCAAAATGACCGTAGGGCCAGTGACAATAAATAATCCACCAATAACAAATGCTACGCCCCATGATAGACCTGCAACGTAATGGGCTGATAACGAACCAAGGAGCCACGCTAGAAAAGCTCCTATCGTTACAATTCTTCCGACCGGTCTCCCAAGCCCTTTAATCTCACGAAAATCAAGATTTAGACTTCCTTCAAATAAAATAATGGCAACTGCGATAGATACAAACGGGTCAAATAAGTCACCAAATACATCTTCTGGATGAAGTAATCCAAAAAGCGGACCGACAAGCAATCCAATGATGGACATAACGACAATGGCAGGGAAGTGAAAACGCCAGGCAATCCACTGTGAAAAGATGCCAAGGGCACCTACAAGCATAATATTAAATAAAATCGAATCGACCATGGATAGCCTCCTTATGTTTAACAACTGCTAGTTCTTCATTTCTATTCTGTCCTTTGTACATAACTTCACTATAATCGAAGTGAACAGAAATGTTTGAAAATATGCTCAAATTTGTAGATATTAGTAAAAAAGAAGGAAACATCTATTACCTGCCGTCATTTTATACGTAATCACTGCTTCAGGCAACTATCTACTCTTTTCTATCTAATCAATCCCGAATGACAAGGTATGTGTTGTGAATGAAGTATTACCCTTCAATCTACAAAACGAACCCATTTCCATACTTTATTATTTTCTCATTACAAGAATAACATCGGTATGAAAAAAGAAGCAGGTCCCCCTGCTTCCTGTTATCTATCTTGATCAAGTTTTAATTTCGCTAAAGCATCAGCAAGAGCAGTATTAACCGGTTCATCCTGGCCTTGATTTTTCATATATTTTGATACGTCTTTCTTTGTTGCTTTGGTATTCTTTTCCTTTTTTCGTCGTTCATTAAACGTCGATAGCTTTTCACGATGACCGCACTTACATATAAATGTCTGTGCGTCTCCCTGGCCATGAAGCTCGAGCTTTTTCTTACACTTAGGGCATCTAGCATTCGTTACTTTACTTTTACCTTTACGGTACCCACATTCTCGGTCCTGACAAACGAGCATTTTCCCCTTCTTACTTTTCACTTCGAGCATTAAATTCCCACAGTCGGGGCATTTGGTTCCCGTCACGTTATCGTGCTTATATTTCTTCGTACTTGATTTGATCTTCTGAACAGTTTCATTTGCGTAAGCCTTCATCTCTTCAATAAATGCCCGCTTCGATAGTTCGCCTTTTCCAATCGCTTCAAGCTTTTGTTCCCATTCTGCCGTTAGAGCCGGGGATTGTAATTCGTCTGGAACGATGTCTAACAATTGCTTTCCTTTAGACGTGATTGTTAAGTCTTTGCCATTCTTTTCAATCAAAAAGCTATTAAATAATTTCTCAATTATATCTGCACGCGTTGCAACGGTTCCTAGCCCGCCTGTCTCACCAAGTGTTTGGGCTAGCTTCTTATCCTGATTACCAAGAAATTGAGCCGGCTTCTCCATTGCAGTTAAAAGAGTTCCTTCGTTAAAACGAGACGGCGGGTTTGTTTTCCCTTCTGTTCTTGTAAGAGATAGAACGCGAAGTTCCTGTTTTTCTTTTAGCTCTGGAAGAATGACATCCTCTTCTTCAGTATCGTAAACTTCTTTCCAACCGGCTGAAAGAACACGTTTGCCTTTCGCATCAAAATGCTCTTGGCCAATCTTCGCAACAACCGTGACTTGTTCGTATTCAAATGGAGAGTATAGTGCTGCAACAAATCGCTTTACTATGAGATCATAAACCTTACGATCCTTATCGCTAAGCTCGCGAATAATGGGTGTTTGCTCCGTAGGAATAATGGCATGATGATCAGAAACTTTTCGATCGTCAACAATGTGCTTTCCAGTTTGAATTGGGTTCCCAAGTACTTTTCGAGCCGTTTTCTCATAAGGTGCCACTGCTTCTAGTCGTTCTTTTAACGTATCCTTCATATCAGAAGACAAAAAGCGAGAATCTGTTCGAGGATATGTGACGAGCTTATGCTGCTCGTACAGTCGTTGTGTAGCTGAAAGAGTTTCCTTTGCAGAAAACCCATAGCGTTTATGAGCGTCTCTCTGTAATTCCGTTAAATCATATAAACCTGGAGCGAACGTCTTTTTCTTTGCTTTTTTCACTTCTTCAATCTGAACTGGTTTGCCCGATAAATTCTTTAGGTAAGTATCTATTCTGTCTCGATCAAATACGCGCGAATCATTCGATTTCGCATCGCGATAAGTTAATGTAAAACCATCTACAACAGCAGAAATCCCATAATAGCGTTCAGGTACAAAGGCTTTTATTTCTTCCTCTCGTTTTGCAATAATCGAAAGCGTTGGTGTTTGTACTCTGCCACTAGAAAGCTGTGCGTTGTATTTTGTCGTAAGCGCTCGAGTTGCATTAAGGCCTACATACCAATCCGCTTCAGACCTAGCTGCAGCTGCCTGGTATAGGTTCTTGTACTGATTTGCCTCTTTCAAATTCTTAAAACCATCACGAATCGCTTTATCCGTTACAGAAGAAATCCAAAGTCTTTTTAATGGTTTTTGGACACGTGCTTTTTCAATAATCCATCGTGCCACAAGCTCCCCTTCTCGTCCCGCATCAGTGGCAATGACAATTTCGCTAACATCTTTCCGATTCATTTGCGTTTTTACAACGCTAAATTGCTTCCCACTTCTTTTAATAACAACTAGCTTCAGTGGGGCAGGAAGCATCGGTAAGTCCTCTAGCTTCCACGTCTTGTATGCTTCATCATAAACTTCTGGATCAGCTAGTGTCACAAGATGACCAAGCGCCCATGTGACGATATAACGGTCTCCTTCAAGAAAACCATTTCCACCTTTTGTACAATTCAATACCCTCGCAATATCACGTCCAACAGAGGGTTTTTCTGCAAGAATAAGCTGTTTACCCACAATACCAATCTCCTCAAATATCGATTCTTTTCTATTTACTATCATACCAGCTTCGATGTTACACGTGAAACAATGGAAATAAGATACTGTTTCTTTCGCTATAAAGTTTGTAGAAGATATATGAACATACAAAAAAAGAAGATGTTATCCCATCTCCTCTTTTGTTAAACCTTATTAAGTATGCCATCTTCAATTAAAACCTCTTCAAGAGCATCAACGACTTCAGCGTCATATAAGACACCCGAAAGACGCTTTAATTCATTCATGGCATATTCTGGCGTATACGCTTTTCGATAAGAACGATCGTCTGTCATCGCGTCATAAGAATCGCTGACACCAATGATCTTCGCGCCAATCGTAATTTCTTCATCCTTTAAACCATCTGGATAACCAGAACCATTAAGTCTCTCATGATGTTGGTGAATAATGTTGCTGACATCAGCATAATACGTGTCCTTTATCATCTCTGCTCCATCGGCTGGATGCTTTTTGATAATGTCATATTCTTCATCGGTTAGCCCACCGGGTTTGTTGAGAATTTCTTCAGGAACATTAATTTTGCCTACGTCGTGGAGGATCGACGCAACAATTAAATTATCAACATTTTCTGGGGATAGATTCATCTTTTTACTAATTTTCATACTCATACTTTGTACACGTTCACTGTGTTCTTTTGTATATTTATCTTTTTCCCCTACGCTCTTTACATTTTGTATCAATTTAATTATGTCTTCACTAATTAATCTAAATGTAGGTTCATTAATAACCCAAAGAAGGTGCGCTTCAGCTATAACCTCAAAGAATATTAATTCTGTTATAGCTTTAACTGAAAAATAATCTCCTTCATTTAAAACGAGATCCTGATCCTCACACTTTATTTGCCCTTTAAGAATATAGAAAAACTCATATGCATCAGGGTTCTTACCAGGATAAATATAAAAAGCCGTGTTTTCATTTATTGTATGGATCATAAATTCAAGGCCTGCTCCCTTAGCTAGTAAACTTAGGGAGGCTGATTCTTGTTCTACACTTTCAAGATATGAATTCTTTCTTCCAACAACAAGACCATTCACCATTTACCCTCCTCGAGTGCGGAACAATAGATTTGTATGTATTCATTATATAGTGCTTTTAAGATACAAAAAAGGTACATCATGAAATTGATGCACCTTTTTTGGTCATGGCCCGATAACTTTAATCGGATCAACCCATACCCAGCGGTCTCCAATTTGTACGTATACCCATGAACATTCAGCCTGAATGCCCTCTTTAGCAGCTTCTGCAATCATGTCTGCAGTCATTTTGTTTGTTTTATCAATTAAATTGTCAATTAGTTTATCAAGTTCTTGATTGTATTTAGAAGTAAGTTCAGCTTTCTTAGTCTTTACTTCTTTTTCAATCTTAGCAATTTCAGCGTCTGATTTCCCATCCTGACGAGCGGAGGCGAGTGTTGCATCAAGCTTAGTTGTTTCAAGAGAAAGCGTTGACAATAGTTTGTTACCTTTAGCCTGTGCTGTTTGAATCTCTTCTTCAATCTTAACATTTGTTTCTTCAATTTTCTGTAAAATATCACTATGATCATTTTCTGCTGCAAAAGTTCCAGTGCCCATGAACATAAATAGTGCAACTACTGAGAATAAAGCTACGATTAACTTTTTCATTTTAATCCTCCCCTAGTAAACTCGTATTCTGTGAAAAGATAGAATTGGGTCATACTTCCCACTAATCAACACTATACGGTAAATTTTTCAAGAAATCTATTCTTTTTTACCCTCTTTATTCGACGTTTTTGGAAATTATTAGATTACATTTATCGTTTATAAATGTAAATAATTTCTACAAAATAAATAAACAGCCGATTGAATCGGCTGTCTGTATTAGCGATTTATTCGATAAACTCTCGCTTCATAAGGCTTTAAATTGATCGAATCATTTACTTCTTGCACAACAGGATAGTTATTCAGAAGCAATTGATCTTGCTTTAGAACCAGTCTTGTTTCAAATACAGCTGGCTCTATTGATAGGTTCGTCACAACAAGAACTTGATCTTCTTCTGTTGTTCTCGTATAGGCATAAAGCTGCGGATGCTTTTCAAGAAGCAAATCATAGGTCCCGTAAGTGAAAACTAGGTTTTCTTTCTTCAGCTGAATCATTTTTTTGTAGAAAGTTAGAATAGAGTTGGCATCATTCTCTTGCTTTTGTACATTAATATCTACAAAATTCGGATTGACTTTTAGCCAAGGGGTCCCTGAAGAAAACCCAGCATTATAGTCGCTGTTCCACTGCATTGGTGTGCGACTATTATCACGAGAAGAAGCCCAAATTACTTTCATGATCGATTCGTGTGATACACCAGCTTCACGTTGGATGCGATAGCGATTTTTATCTGCAACATCGTCATAATCTTCAATAGAAGGGTATTGAACATTTGTCATGCCGATTTCCTGTCCCTGATAAATGAAAGGCGTTCCTTGCATGAGGAAGTACATCGCTCCCATTGAAGTCGCACTTTCTCGCCAGTATTCCTTGTCGTTCCCCCATGTTGATACTACACGTGGCTTATCATGGTTCTCAACAAACAATGCATTCCATCCTTTGTTTTCAAGCCCTTTCTGCCAGCGTGTCAGCACTGACTTGAGAGATACGATATCAAGTTCAGGTTTATCTACTGCATCCCATAATCCAAGATGCTCAAATTGAAAAATCATATTCATTTTCCCATTTTTTTCGTCGACCCATTGATCAGCTTCATCAATGCTTACGCCGTTGGCTTCTCCAACCGTCATCACGTCATAATTAGAATACGTTTCATCCTTAAATTCTTGAAGAAATTCTTGAATACCCTTCTGATTCATATGCATATCAAAGGAAGAGACGTATTTTTCATTTGCAGGATTGGGCATATCCGGGAATCCTGGGCGTTTTTTAATGTGACTAATGGCATCAATACGGAAACCATCAATCCCCTTATCAAGCCACCAATTCACCGCATCATAAAGCGCTCCACGAACAGCGGGATTTTCCCAATTTACATCCGGCTGCTTTGTTGAGAAAACATGGAGATAGTACTGATCTGTTTTCCTATCGTATTCCCATGCTGAGCCGCCAAAGATACTTTCCCAGTTATTCGGTTCTTTGCCATTCTTACCGTCACGCCAAATATACCAATCACGCTTCGGATCTTCCTTCGAGGACCGTGACTCGATAAACCATTGATGCTCATCACTTGTGTGATTCAATACGAGATCAATAATCAGCTTCATATCTCGCTTATGCACTTCCTCTAGAAGCGCATCAAAATCTTTCATTGTACCGAAATCTTCCATTATATCCTGATAATCAGAAATGTCGTATCCATTGTCATCGTTTGGAGATTTGTACATGGGACAAATCCAAATCACATCAATGCCAAGATTTTTTATATAATCGAGTCTTTGAATAACCCCTTGTAAATCACCTATACCATCACCATTTGAATCCTGGAAGCTACGAGGATAAATTTGATAGCCTACTGCTTCTTTCCACCAGATTCTATTCATGTCTCTACACCCTCATCTTTTAGTTAAAGTTAGTAAAGTGCAAACGTTTGCCTAATTTTCGATAAAAAAACGCTTTCTTTTGTCTATTTAGATGTTCTTACTTGTAGTTTACTTGTATTCCACCCATTTATCAATATGAATATGAAAGTATTTTTTCGAGATGATGACAGATGCTATTGACGAGAGTTCAAGAGATCTATAGAATACGCTAATAATGCGTACCAGGTTTCGTATAAATTTGGAGATAAGGTCCAAAGGTTTCTACCAAACTACCGTAAATGGTTTGACTACGATGACAATTCTGGCAATGTGAATATGTCATCCTCTGTCTAAATGAGAGGAGAATAATAATGGAGAAGTTAACCAGAAGAGTTCAAGCAGCTGCGGGGAAACGCCCTGCAGATCTTGTGATTAAAAATGGAATTGTATTAGATAGTTACAACCTAGAGCTGATTAAGACAGATGTAGCTATTGTTGATGGTGTGATTGCTGGACTTGGAGATTTCGAAGGTCATCATATTATTGATGCGGATGGGAAATACATCGTACCATCACTAATCGATGCTCATGTTCATATCGAATCCGCAATGGTCACCCCTTCCGAATTCGCCAATGCTGTTCTTCCTTGTGGAGTGACGACAATTGTCACTGACCCCCATGAGATAGCGAATGTCTGCGGATCCGAAGGTATCTCTTATATGCTTCAGGATTCTGAAAACGTTCCGATGGATATATTCTTTATGCTTCCCTCAAGTGTGCCTTCTACCTCCTTTGAGAATTCAGGCGCCACCCTTTCTGCCGAAGATCTCAAACCTTTCTATGAGCACAGCCGCGTCCTTGGCCTAGCTGAAGTGATGGATTATCCTTCAGTCGCTCATACTTCACCTTCTATGATGCAAAAGTTATTCGATGCACAAAACAAGAAAATAGACGGACATGCCGCTGGGCTCCATTCCAATGCTCTAAACATTTATAAATCGGCAGGAATTACGACGGATCATGAATGCATCACGGCTGAAGAAGCGCTCGAGCGGATAAAACGTGGGATGTATGTATTCATTCGCGAAGGGTCCGTAGCCAAAAACTTAAAACAACTCATTCCCGCTGTAACTGAACGAAATGCTAGAAGATTCATGTTTTGTACAGACGATAAACATATCGATGACCTGATCAATGAAGGAAGCGTCGATCATAATATTCGACTTGCTATTCAAGAAGGGGTAGATCCACTTCTAGCCATTCAAATGGCATCATTAAATGTGGCTGAATGTTTTGGGTTATCAACGAAAGGGGCTATTGCGCCTGGCCTTGATGCTGATTTTCTTATGCTCGATGACATTGAGTCCTTTTCTATCTCTCATGTTTATCGTGCTGGAGAACTTGTTGCAGAGTCTGGAAAGACAAAAATGGGAGCAAAGGTTACTCCTTCGAATCGGATTACAAGCTCTGTTCATCTCCCCACACTAAGAAAAGATCACCTGAAACTAGCCGTTTCGAAGGAAGAAGCGAATGTTATTGAACTCATTCCTAATCAAATAGTTACAAAGGCCAGAAAATTAACGGTTGATCATGATGAAAATGGTGGGTTTGTTTCTTGTTCTAGAAAAGACCTTATGAAGCTGGCTGTGATTGAGCGCCATCATCATACAGGCAACATTGGCCTTGGGGTTGTGAAAGGTTTTCAATTTCATGATGGGGCAATAGCAACAACCGTCGGTCATGATTCGCACAACTTAATTATGGCAGGAACGAACGATGAAGACATGATTAAGGCTGCAGAAGTCATTCAGGAAATGCAAGGTGGGTTGGCTGTTATTCGAGGAAAGAAAGTGATTGGTAAGCTACCGCTGCCAATAGCTGGACTACTTTCGGATAAAGACTATCCTACTGTCATAGAGGAACTTGAAGAAATCGAAAAAGCATTAAAGGAAATTGGTGCTCCAGATCACTTCAATCCTTTTCTTACCCTTTCGTTTTTAAGCCTCCCTGTTATTCCGGAGCTAAAATTAACGGACCTCGGACTTTTTCATGTAGGAGAGTTTCGCCATATTAATATAGATGAATAGACGATATGAAGAAAGCAGCATGGCAAAATCGCCATGCTGCTTTTGAATTATAGAGA
This sequence comes from Anaerobacillus sp. QJM3NY_17, assembly GCF_056173665.1. Lineage (NCBI taxonomy): Bacteria > Bacillati > Bacillota > Bacilli > Caryophanales > Bacillaceae > Anaerobacillus > Anaerobacillus sp. QJM3NY_17. The sequence goes on from NZ_CM149685.1 coordinate 4,302,367, forward strand.
ACGTTGTAAAATATCTCGAACGCTCTCACGATCCAGTTCTTTATAAGTGCCAACGCCTGGCTTAATAAATGTTTTCTCAACCATACCATCAAATTCAGCATCGTCAATTTCGTAATCAGCAAGACGTGATGGAGCGCCAAGTGAATTCCAGAACTCACGAAGCGCTTTCGCCCCTTCAACTGCTACTTCTTGATCACTTTTCCCTTCTGATGAAACGCCAAGAACGTTTACCGCTAGCTGTTTCACGCGGGAAGGATCTTCTTTAAGAACATGTTCTAACCAGTTCGGGAATAGAATCGCCAATCCGCCTCCGTGAGGAATATCGTAAACAGCAGATACCGCATGCTCGATTCGATGTGTTGCCCAGTCCCCACCATCTGTACCATTACTTAATGTTCCGTTAAAGGCTGTTGTACTAATGTACATCATCGTTTCACGATGTTCATATGATTCAAGATCATTTAGTAGCTTAGGACCAGTTTGAATTGCCGTGCGAAGAAGTGATTCAATAAATCCATCGATCATTGGTGTATTGTTTGTACGATGGAAGTAATGCTCTAGCGCATGTGACATACTGTCAACAATGCCATACACCGTTTGATTCTCCGGAACCGAGAATGTATAAGTAGGGTCTAGTACCGAAAACGTCGGAAATACATGAGGAGAACCCCAACCGAGCTTCTCTTTTGTTTCCCAATTTGTAATAACTGAAACTGAATTCATCTCAGATCCAGTTGCAGCAAGGGTTAATACCGTACCAAATGGGAGAGCTGATTCAATCGGCTCCTTCTGCGTGATTAAATCCCATGCAGAACCTTCGTAATGGGCACCTGCCGCGATCGCTTTCGTACAGTCAATTACACTGCCACCACCAACGGCTAGAAGGAAGTCGATTCCTTCTTTCTTACAAATGGCAGAACCTTTCTCAACTGTTGTTAAACGTGGGTTTGGTTCAACACCAGAAAGCTCATGCACCTCTGCATTTACTTTTTTAAGTTCTGACATGACAGCATCATATACGCCGTTTCGTTTAATACTTCCTCCACCATATACAACAAGAACTTTCGCACCATATTTAAGTTCACCTTGCAATTGAGTGATCTGATCTTTCCCGAAATAAAGACGAGTTGGATTGTATTGTAAAAATGTATTCATAAGACACCTCATTATCGTTAGTCGAAGTTAGTGTAACACATTCACTTCCTAAAAACGTACGTTAAACTATCGGTTAGTGACGACGACTTCACGTCTTTGCTCCTCCGCACGATAAGCAGCCTCCATCAGCACTGTTAATTCAAGGGCAAGTCCTAGGTTTTCATCAGTTTTGATATCCTTTTGAATGTGGTCGATCCACTGAAAGAATGGGGATGGGCGGTCATCTGGAACCGCTACCTCTTCCCACTGATCAGATACTTTCTTTAGTAAAACCTTCTCTGGCATGCCATATACCGCTGATCCTTTAGTGCCATTTATTTCAATGGTAAATGGGGAGTGATCATTTACAAACCCTGTTTCTGCAATACCGTAGGAACCGCTTTGATATCCAAATGTCACGACAGCCTGGTCCTCTACTTCTTTCTCTGTTACATAACCGAACTGAGCTGTGACACGTTGCGGCATTCCTTGGAATAGCCTCGTTAAGTACACTGGATGACAGCCAAGGTCGATTAATGCTCCGCCCTGACACTCTTCTTTCTGATAGAAATGCTGTGGAAGCCAATCAGCAGTCGCTCCATTATGAGCAAGGCGTACACGTGTCTGTGTGATGTCGCCAAGATCACCTGATTCAATCAACTGCTGAATAGCTTCCGTATAACCATCATAAACGCGGGGCAAAGAAACAAATAACTTTACCCCAGTCTCATTCACCGCTTCTAGAATCTCCAGCGCCTCATTTTCTTTAGCCGCTAGGACTTTTTCAGTAAAGATATGCTTTCCTGCCCTCGCTGCTCGAATGATGATCTCCTTATGCATGTTTGTAGGTGAGCTCACTACAACAGCATCGATATCTTCTCGATTAAGAAGGACGTCTAGATCACTTATGTACTCCACCGCTCTTTCCTGCGCTTCTTTTCTTCCACGTTCTTCGTTCTCATCCCAGATCGCTTTTATATCTGTATCAGGGTGAATCTGCGACTCTTTGGCATAATCTTTTGCATGAACGTGCCAGAAACTAATCATTCCAATCCTCATTTTGTAAACGCCTCCATTATTAGTTAAACCCATATATGTCTATTATTGTAATGGAGTTTACACTGATCAATCAAACATACCGCTACAACGAAAAAAATATTACATTCGTACAAATTAATTGTTTATGTTATAATAGTAGATGTGCTATAATTTATAAATTTGGGGGTGGGCGCTTGTTTGAGGTAGGCGATAAGATTTTTTATCCCATGTACGGTGCAGGTATAGTCGAAGCAATTGAGGAAAAAGAAATACTGGGCGAAACTCAGATCTATTATATTCTTAATATGCCTTTTCGTGATATTCAGGTGATGATTCCAAAAGGTAAGACGGAAAACCTGAAGATTCGTGAAGTGTCTGATGTCAGTACGATGGACGAAGTGCTAACTTCTTTTAATGAAGAAGTTGACGTAGAAGAGCCCAGTGCTAATAGGAACCAGCGTTACCGGGATAATATGAACAAGCTTAAAACGGGAGACATCCACAATCACGTGGAAGTGATCCGTGAGCTCGTTGCCCTTAACAAGAAAAGACCGCTCGGAACTGACGATAAAAAACTACTGGAGAATGCCCAGCAGTTTCTCATAAGCGAGATCGTTTTGACGAAAGACGTCGAGTTAGATCAAGCAACGGTAATATTGAAGGAAGCCATTAAGCATTAATGCTCGATGGATAACAAAAGACAGCCCAATCGGGCTGTCTTTTTGTGTGGCGTTGAAAGGCTCCAGTGTCTGACGGGTCTAAACGGGGTTTTGCCGCTTTAGTTTCATCCAGCTACAACACACCAGACCCTCGGCCACTTCACCTTTCAACCTGAACACAAAGGACGTGTTCATTTTGAAAGGCTCCAGTGTCTGCCGGGTCTAAACGGGGTTTTGCCGCTTTAGTTTCATCCAGCTACAACACACCAGAACCTCGGTCGCTTCACCATTCAACCTGAACACAAAAAACGTGTTCATATTGAAAGGCTCCAGCGCCTGCCGGTCCTAAACGGTGTGTTTCCGCTTTAGTTTTTCCCCAATTTTTTATTTTGGTAGTTGGCTATGGCTGTGTATTCTTCGGTTAGTTTTCTTGAGATTCTGATGTAGATTGGTAGTAGTTCGGCGTAGGTTTCTACGTTTTCTTTTTTGGGTTGATGGCTGAATGTGTCTCCGACGAGGTCGGATACGATGCTTAGTGAATCGATTTCGCCGAGTGCTTTTTTACCGAGAACGATTGCACCGAGGCAGGAGCTTTCGTAGCTTTCTGGAACGGTTACTTCTTGGTTAAAGATATCAGCCATCATCTGACGCCATAGTGCGGATCGTGCAAAGCCGCCTGTTGCTTTAATTTGTTTAGGCTCTCCGATTAGTTCTTCTAATGCAAGAAGAACGCTATATAAGTTATAAATTACGCCTTCTAGTACTGCTCGAATCATATGTTCTTTTTTATGGTGCATGGCAAGACCAAAGAAGCTTCCGCGTGCATCGGAATTCCATAGTGGTGCACGTTCACCCGCAAGATAAGGATGGAAGAGAAGTCCATCGGCACCTGGGTTAACCTGCTCTGCAATTCTTGTTAGGATTTCATACGTATCAATCCCAAGTCGTTTCGCCGTTTCTGTTTCGGATGCGGCGAATTGATCACGAACCCAGCGGAATGTGATTCCTCCATTATTCACAGGGCCGCCAACTACCCATTTATCTTCTGTTAATGCATAGCAGAAAATTCGTCCTTTAGGGTCTGTTACAGGGCGATCTGTTACCGCTCGAATCGCTCCGCTTGTTCCAATTGTTACAGCAACGACACCTGGTTCAATTGCGTTAACGCCAAGGTTTGAAAGCACACCATCACTTGCACCAACTATAAAGTTCGTTGAAGAAGTTAATCCTGTCTCTTCAATATACGGCGCTTTTAAACCACTCATCATATGAGTAGTTGAAACGGGTTTTGATAGCTGATCTGCTGTCACTCCAGCGATTTTTAACGCATCATCGTCCCAGTCGAGCTGCTCCAAATTAAATAATCCTGTTGCTGAAGCAATGGAATAATCAATGACATACTCCTGGAAAAAGCGGTAGAAAACATATTCTTTAATGGAAATAAACTTTGATATTGACTGAAACAATTCTGTTTCATCATTTTTTAGCCAAACAAGCTTGGACAGGGGAGACATTGGATGAATAGGCGTTCCTGTGCGGCGGTAAATTTCATGACCGTCCATCTCATTTTTTATTTTCTCTGCCCACTTCGCACTTCGATTATCTGCCCAAGTAATGCAGTTTGTAAGTGGTTTTCCTTTTTCATCTACCCCAATTAAACTGTGCATCGCTGAGCTAAATGAAACAAATTTTACTTGTTCCCCTTTTAATGAGTTATCTTGAATCACTTTTCGAATCGACTCTACTACAGCTAACAAAATTTCTTCAGGATCTTGCTCAGCTGTTGCTGGTGTTGGTGTATACAATGGATATTCCACATTATGTTTTGAAACGGGTTGCCCATTTTCTTTATATAGAACGGCTTTTGTACTCGTCGTACCGATATCTACACCGATCATGTATTGCTTGTTCATCGTCATGAGCCATTCCTCCTACATCGTAATTGTAATTGACCTATTCACTGACTAGTATAGCTTTTCGTAGTCCTTATTACGAACTTGCCTATGATGAAGATCTGTAAGCGCGTTCAATTAACGCAAGATGTTTTGGTAAGAAAAGATCAGGAAGCATGTTTATACAAACATGCTTCCTCCTTTATCTTCCAAATTAATTGCTTTTTTCAGTTGCGTGACCGCCGAACTCATTGCGAAGCGCAGCTACAACTTTACCTGTAAATGTATCGTCTTCTAAAGAACGATAGCGCATCATTAATGCAAGAGCAATAACAGGCGTTGCTGTCTGAAGATCAAGAGCTGTTTCTACTGTCCATTTCCCTTCACCTGAAGAGTTCATAACACCACGAATCTCATCTAGGTTAGCATCTTTAGAGAATGCCTGCTCTGTTAATTCCATTAACCATGAGCGAATAACAGAACCGTTGTTCCATACGCGCGCCACTTTCTCGTAGTCGAAATCATATTCGCTTTTGCTTAATAGATCAAAGCCTTCTGCAATGGACTGCATCATACCGTATTCCACGCCGTTATGAACCATTTTTAGGAAGTGTCCACTACCTGATTCTCCGGCATAAAGGTAACCATCTTCAACACAAATATCTTTAAACAGTGGTTCGATCGTTTTGAAAACTTCGCTATCTCCACCAATCATTGTACAAGCGCCATTACGAGCTCCTGACTTACCACCGCTTGTCCCAACATCAAAGAAAGAAATTCCCTTTTCTAGGAGCATCTCACCTCGGCTTTTTGAATCTTTGTAGTGAGAGTTTCCTCCATCAATGACAATGTCACCACGATCAAGAAGTGTCGACAATTCTGTTGTCACAGCTTGAGTAATCTCACCTGCAGGAACCATCATCCAAAGAATACGAGGCGTTTCTAGCGATTCTACAACGTCCTTAAGAGAAGACTTACCATTAAAACCTTCTTCGTTCATTTTTTGTACTTGCTCATCATTGGCATCATGTACAACAACGTTATGTCCATGATCACGTAAGTTTAAAGCAAGGTTGTATCCCATTTTACCTAAACCAATTAATCCGACGTTCATATTAAAACTCCTTAAGTGAATGAAATATTTTTTCCTATAATTTAATTATACATTAAATATTTTTTGTTTCAATTGGTTGAGTGGAATCTATTTTCATCTTAATTGTAATCGGTTACAATTATACAATCAGGAGTGATAGAGAGGAGAATGTAAATGTCCGATACGGAAACCCGTCACTGCCTTCCAAGAATTCGCTCTTCCTATTCGCAATTTAGCGAAAAAGAACGACAGGTGGCGGATTATATTTTGAACCATTCTAATAAAATTATCCATAGTACCATTAATCAGGTGGCAGAAGATTTAAACGTTGCAGATGCAACCGTTTTCCGCTTTTGTAAGCGAATTGGCTTTAAAGGCTTTCAAGCGATGAAAATTGCCCTTGCTGCGGAAATCGTGAATCCCATTCAGGATATCCATGAGACCATCACAGAAACGGATTCAACGAAAGAGGTAGCAGAAAAGGTCCTCCGTTCCAACATACGAACGCTTGAAGATACGTATCACATACTCGATAATGCAACCATTGATCAAGCTGTGCAGATTTTATTAAATGCAACTCATATTGAATTCTACGGAAATGGTGGTTCTGGGATTATTGCGATGGACGCCCAGCATAAGTTTATTCGAACAGGATTACGCTCAACCTCATACAGTGATGCACATTTACAAATCATGTCCGCTTCTCAGCTATCAAGTAGCGATGTGGCTGTCTTAATTTCTCATTCTGGAACGAACAAAGATATGCTTCGTGTAGCTGACATCGCAAAAGAAACAGGTGCAACGACGATCGCCATCACAAACCTGGCGACATCTCCACTAAGTAAAAAAGTTGATATTCCTCTTTATACTGTTTCACAAGAAACCGATTTCCGCTCTGAAGCGCTCGCATCAAGAATTGCACAGCTAAGTCTCGTTGATGCGCTTTATGTGAACGTCATGATCGCTCGAAAAGAAAAATCTAAGCACTCTCTTCAGCTTATGCGAGAGGCAATCTCTTCTAAACGAATATAGCCTCATACTAAAATCCGCCATCATTGGCGGGTTTTTTTATAGGTTTTACTGACACATCATAAAAGCACTTTGAAAGACAAGAAATAAGCTGTCATGCTAAACTGTAAGAGTTGGAATTACAGTACGTGTATTAAAAGGAGGACAACAATGACTATGAATCGAAAAATGCTTCAATCTTATACTCTACCTTCTGGCGTAGAATTAAAAAACCGTGTCATGCTTGCTCCAATGACAAACTTCTTATCAAATGATGATGGTACAGTATCCGCACAAGAGCTTGCTTATTATGAAAAGCGTTCTGGTGGAGTTGGCGCAGTTATTACGGCATGTGCTTATGTGCTCCCACACGGGAAAGGCTTTGCTGGTGAAATTGGCGCTAACCGTGATGAACAGATTCCTGGTTTGAAGAAATTAGCTGACACCATTCATGCAGAAGGTGCAAAGGCGATTCTACAAATATTCCACGGAGGTAGAATGTGCCCTCCTGAGCTCGTTCCGAATGAAGAAATTCTTAGCGCAAGTGCTGTACCCGCTGAGCGAGAAGGTTCGAAAACTCCTCGTGCAATGACAGAAGACGAAATTCAAGAAACAATTCGTGCTTTCGGCGAAGCAACGCGAAGAGCTATCGAAGCTGGGTTTGTTGGTGTTGAGCTTCATGGTGCCAATACGTACCTTCTTCAACAGTTCTTTTCTCCGCATTCTAACCGCAGAGAAGACACATGGGGTGGTAGCCTTGAAAATCGTATGAAATTCCCATTAGCTGTTCTAGAATCTGTTCAGGAAGCAATCAAAAAACATGCTAATGGCGCTTTCGTTCTTGGCTATCGGATCTCACCTGAAGAACGCGAAAATCCTGGAATCTCAATGGATGATACGCTTCAGTTTGTTGATGAACTTGCTTCACGGAACTTGGACTATGTTCACGTTTCACTATCCGACTTCTATCAAGGTTCAATGCGCGAAGAAGATGCTACACCACGCATGGAGATGATTAAAGAACGAATTGGTCACAACGTTCCTGTCATTGGTGTCGGCTCACTTCATACCCCTGTTGAAGTGGAAGAAGCGCTTGAGACTGGTGTACCTCTTATCGCTCTTGGCCGTGAAATGATTATGGAACCGAACTGGGTTGAGAAAGTTCAAAACGGTGACGAAGATAGCATTCGAGTGACGTTACGAAAAGACGCTCAGCAAGAACTTGTATTACCTGATCCACTTTGGAATGCCATTTTTAGCGTACCAGGCTGGTTCCCAATCGAAGAATAGAAAAAAGCAAAGCCCCCGCGTTTTAAAGTGCGGGGGCTTTGCTCATTTTAGAACGGGGCTCAAATTCTCTAACTTCTCAAATAAATGCCAGACAAAATCATCGACTCCAAGCTCACGATGTGGATGCAAATCCTCAAGATCTGGATCACTTACATATTTGTATATACCTTCTTTGGATTCCCATTCAACAAGCATCATCACTTGTCTCGGCTCGATATCCCCTTCTGGTGATGAATGTAGCTTCCCAATCGCAACAACCTTCCCTCCGTACTTACGTACTGGCTCCTCTGCCCTTTTTGCGTATTCAGCATATTCTTCTCCATCTTTTACGTTAAATAGATTCAGAGCGTACAAAGCCATGTTCATTCCTCCCACTTTTTGCTTTTCTAACGACAATCGGTATACCATTTAATACAGCTGTTCCTGAAACAGCATCAAGTCTTTTTTCATTACTTAATATATTCGTATTGACGCCTTTATTTTCCTTAGCCACCGTCATTTTCGTCCCATCTAGGTTATGACCATATCCATGTGGGATGCTGCCTACTCCAGGCATAATGTCTTCTGTTAATGCTACATTTACTTCAAGACTACCTGTATCTGATAGAACTTGTGCGAGGTCACCATCTTGAAGGTCAAGTCGCTTGCCATCTTCTGGGTGAAGCAATAACGTACAGCGATCCTTCCCCTTCATAAGAACAGGCAAATTATGCATCCAGGAATTGTTTGATCGTAAATTTCTTCGACCGATCAATACCATATCTACTTGTTCAGACGATTCTTCTTTAAGCCTTGCCACGTCTTTTACAATGACTTCAGGGGCTAACTCAACCTTACCTGTGTGAGTCAGTAATACTTCAGGAATTCTTGGCTTTAACGCTCCTAAATCAATTCCGTGCGGGTTTTGTTCAAGTTTATTTAGGCTTAAACCACCTTGCTTTTTGAAATGGTCTCCATAAGGACCTGACCTAAGCATATAATCAAGCATTCTCTCTGGACCAATTCTGCCCTCAAGGACGCTAATAATCTCTTTCGGATCCTGGTCGAAAAGGGGCGATTGTTCATTTTGCACGTCTTTTTTAATGAGGTAATGAATCGATTTCTCATCTAATTTCGCTGCTGCATTGTCATCAGGCTCTTCTTCTCCAACTAATGTCGCAAGCTTTAGGAGGATTTCCCACTCATCCAGCTGGGATTCTTTCTTTTCGAAAACAGGAGGCGAGTAGTGAGAAATGTTTCGAACAGACAGTTGATAAAATGAAAGATCATAGTGTGAGCGTTCAAGTGGTGTAGGAGCTGGAAGAATCACGTTAGCATTTCTTGTTGTTTCATTCAGGTAACAGTCAATGCTTACCATAAAGTCGAGATTTTCAATGCCGTTTTGTAAGCGCTTACTATTTGGTGTTGACAAGATAGGATTACCAGCTACAGTTACAAATGCACGGATCTGTCCTTCCCCTGGCGTATCCATTTCTTCTGCTAAACACGCAACTGGAAGCTCACCGAGTACTTCTGGCAGTTCGCTCACTCTGCTTCTAAAGCGATCAAATCGGTAGCCTTTTTTCTTAGATGTCTTGCCACCGGCTGCAGGAGTTGTGAACATAACACCACCTTCGCGATCAAGATTACCTGTCACAACATTGATCACATCAATCAACCAGCTATTTACTGTGCCAAATGTTTGTGTACATGTCCCCATTCTTCCATACACAGCAGCACACGTTGCGGAAGAAATATCCCTTGCAATGGTGCGAATCGTTTCTGAATCGAGACCACATATCGAAGCAACCTTATCAGGTGGAAAATCTTTCGCGAGCTCTTTCACTGTTTCAAGTCCATTCACATGACCCGATAGGTGAGTTTCCTTCGCTAACTTTTCATCAAACAACGTATGGAGGATACTAAACAAAAAATAACCATCTGTTCCTGGTTTAATAAAATGATGATCATCTGCTACTTTAGCTGTGGCTGTACGAATGGGATCAACAACAACAAGACGCCCACCGCGATCTTGTAATGCCTTCAGCCTTCCTCTCATATTTGGTCCTGTCATTAAGCTACCATTTGAAACAATTGGATTCGCTCCAATCACAAGAAAATACTGTGTTCGATCGATATCAGGGATCGGTATACTGAAATCACTACCATACATAAACTCAGCTGCTAGCTGCTTTGGAATCTGATCGACTGTGCTTGCTGAATATTGATTTCGACTACCGAGAGCACGAAGAAAGAGAGGTAAATAAAGTAAACCTGAGAGATTATGAACATTAGGGTTACCGAGGTAGACGCCCACTGCATCGCGACCATACTTTTCAATCACACGACGAAGCCCTTTCCTAACTTCCTTAAAAGCCTCCTCGTAGCTTACTGTAAACCACTCTGTTCCTTTTCGAATCATTGGCTCTCGAATGCGCTCTGGATCATGATGAAGTTCTTTTAAACTAAATCCTTTCGGGCACAAATATCCCTTACTGAAAGGATCTTTCTTATCACCCTCAATATGCGTTACTTCTCCATTCACCGTGTGAATTTCTAAGCCGCATGTGGCTTCACAGAGCGGGCAAGTACGGTAGTGAATCTTCTCCTCAGCAGTGGTCATCGCATATTCCTCCTTATGTTCGTTTAAATACCAACTGGTTAGTATTTAAAGTTTACTGAAAATTCCATCACTATTCAAGGGAAAGTAAAAGGATTCCGTTAGTTACAGAATCCATTTTTCTCTTAATGCTTTTGCAACTGCTTCGGCACGATGATTAGCTTGTAACTTTCGAATCGCCGTACTTATATAATCTCTCGCTGTAAAATCACTGATTCGTAATAACCTGGCCATTTCTTTCGTACTGTAGCCATCAGCTGCATATTGAAGAACTTCTGTTTCACGTTTGCTTAAGGGATTGGGTGACCGAGAGATTGGTGGGAGCATATAAGCAAGTGCCTGTTGAAAATAAATCATCACATCATCAATAAGCCCTTGATGAACCGTAACACCCTCTTCGTTTTTATCAATTAGGACACAGCCAATAGCAATTCGCTCAATGCTTAATGGAATAATTAAGACAGATGTTAAATCATAAGCTTCGATATATTCTGTGGGGAAGAGCTGATGATGCTGATCCATCACCAGGAAAGAAGGCTTGTTACTTAGAAGGACTCGTTGAATGGGTGGGATGCGCCGTATATCCTCACGTATAGCGCTCATAGAAAACACTCCACTACGATCAACGCGAAGAATGCCTTCTCCAACACCTGTAAAATAGGAAAAAGTAAAGAGACTCGCACGCATGAATGGAAAATGGGCAAGACATTGTTTAATCATTACTTCGCAACGTTGGATTGGATCTTTCATCTCTAACATCCGATGAAAAGATCGCATCCACGTTTCCTCATGCATCGACATGATTCACCCCTATCTTTTCAGGAATCGAACTGCCGTACAAAAATCGTTAAACTGTATATGTAAGCGCTTTCTAAGATAGCTCCTTCATTATAAAATTTGCTAGATTAAATCGCAAGTATTGAAAGGTGGTCAAAGATGCGGAAAGAAATGATAACGACAAGCAACCGCGGACTTCAGGAAGATTCCCTGCCATTTCGTCTTTATCAAAAAGCGAAGAAATTTGGCGGATGGGACCCAAGAGAGATTGATTTTACTCAAGACGTAAAAGATTGGCAGTTTCTAACCGGGGATCAACAAGAAGAGATACTGAGACTAATTTCTCAATTTCAGGCTGGTGAAGAAGCAGTCACATTGGACCTTCTGCCATTAATCATGGTGATCGCAAAAGAAGGAAGATTAGAAGAAGAGATGTACTTAACAACTTTTCTTTTTGAGGAAGCAAAGCACACGGAATTCTTTCGTGTATTTCTAAATGAGATTGGTCAAACCGGGGACCTGTCCCGTTTTCACTCCGACACCTATCGGAAAATTTTTTATTCTATATTACCGGAAGCAATGGGGAAACTCCAACAGGACCATTCTCCTGAAGCGCTAGCTGAAGCTTCTACTGTCTACAATATGTTTGTGGAAGGGGTTCTTGCTGAAACAGGCTATTTTTCTTTCTACGAATCTCTTGATAAAGCCAAGGTTATGCCAGGATTAATGAAAGGCGTTGGATTGCTGAAAAAAGATGAATCACGTCATATCGGCTATGGCACCTTCTTGTTACAGCGCCTGATTGCTGAACATCCCCACCTCTTTGAGATTGTGCAAAATAAGATGAATCAGCTCGCCCCACTTGCAGATCAGTTAACACAGGAAGGAATAGGAGAAAAAACACATAGCGCATTCGGAAATACACTTGATGCCACAATGGCCTTTTCTATGAAACAGCTATCGGTAAGGATGGACATCCTTGCACGCGCAAAAGGAAAAGACATCAACGAGATTTACCGTACTTCTGAATCCGATGTTGGCGTTCTTTAAAGTAAAGGAGGAAGAGCTATGTCAGTAAACGTAGAAATAAAGTCATTTCCGCTTTTTATTAATGGAGAATGGTCTCCTTCAGAAAGTGGTCAACTGTTCGAGGTGATGAATCCTGCTACTGGAGATGTAATCGCAAAAGTAACGAGCGGTAACGCTAAAGATGTTGACCGAGCTGTAGAGGCAGCATCCAAAGCATTCGATAATGAAGAATGGCGGGAGATGCCTCCAAAAGAGCGATCGAAAGTCCTTTACTCCATCGCTCAGAAAATCATGGAAAATGCAGAAGAACTTGTTGCCTTAGAAGCGCTCTCTTCAGGTGGCACCGTTAGAAGACTTGGATCCAATGACATCATTCAGATGGTGGATCTATTCCAGACTCTCGGTAAATTTGTGCTCGATTACACCTATTCAGAAACACTGCCATCTCCTCCGTTTCCAGGACCAGCTCATAACTTTATCTGGCGTGAGCCAATCGGCGTCTGTGCCGCCATAACGCCATGGAACATGCCTATGCTTATTGCAACGTGGAAGATCGCACCTGCGCTTGCCATGGGGAACACCATCGTTATTAAACCAGCGAGTTATACACCACTTACAACGCTCCGTCTCGCTGAAATTATTTCTGAAATAGTTCCCAGAGGAGTGATAAATGTTGTCACGGGTAGTGGAAAAGACGTTGGTGAACCACTCGCTACGCACCCCAAAGTCGATAAGATAGCTTTCACTGGTTCTACTGAAGTGGGACGTCACATTATGAGTTTAGCTTCTAAAACAGTGAAGAACACAACGCTTGAACTTGGTGGGAAATCACCTTCCATTATCCTGGATGATGCAGATCTTTCAATCGCCCTTCCTGGCAGTCTGTTCGGTGTCTTCCTTCACTCTGGTCAATTGTGCGAATCCGGAACGAGACTCTTTGTTCCAGATAAACTGTATGATCAGGTAATCGATGGACTCAAAGAGCTTTCTGAGAAGCTTGTGATTGGGAATCCAATTGATCCGGCGACAGATATGGGTCCGGTGGTTTCTGCTACGCAAAAAGAAGCTATCTTATCTTACATTGAGAAAGGTAAGCGGGAAGGGGCTCGTCTTATATGTGGCGGGAATGAAGTTAACGTGAAGGGCTGTGAGAAAGGACATTTTATTTCTCCAACAATTTTTGCCGATGTCACGAACGACATGACGATCGCCCAAGAAGAAATCTTCGGGCCTGTGCTTTCTGTTATCCGGTATAGCGATGTTGATGATGCCATCCGTATGGCGAACGATACGATTTACGGACTAGCAGCAGGTGTTTGGTCAACTGATGTGAATAAAGCCTATAAGGTCGTAAGAAAACTGCGTGCCGGTGTTGTTTGGATAAATGATTGGCATATGCTCAGAAATGATGCACCGTTTGGCGGATACAAACAAAGTGGCATTGGTAGAGAAATGGGCAAGCATTCTCTTGACGCATATACTCAGGTGAAGCATGTGCACACCTCCATGGTGCCAGAAATCGAACGGAGAAATTGGTACAGTCTTCTCTTTTCTAACCAATCTTAATAAAGGAGGTAAAACCGTATGACATTAACATATTCTCAATATTTGCTTCGAACGGCCATTCATAGCGGGGCAGGCACTCGGGCACTTGTACCCGATCTGTTCAGAGGACTTCAAGCAAAGCGTGTGGTTCTCTTTAGTGACCACGGACTTGAAAAAGCTGGTGTCGTTGAAAAGATCAAAGAGATATTCGATCTGACACCACATGGGACTGGCCCTGAACTTGCAGGGATTTATCTTGATATCAATCAAGATGCAGGGAGTCATGATGTTAATGCAGCGCTTAAATTTGCCAGGGAAGTAAGTGCGGATGGGCTACTCGCTGTTGGCGGTGGCAGCGTGATGGACACCGTAAAAGGGGTGAAATACGCCCTTCACAACGGATTAACAGATATTAAAGAAGCTATTCCAGGAGGACTTCTCTATTTATCCTGGCCAGAGGCCACTCATATACCAATTCCCCACATCTCGATCCCTACAACCGCTGGTACAGGATCAGAGGTATCTCCTATTGCCGTGATTTATAACGAAGAAATCAAGATGAAGACAAACATTATTCATCCATTTATTAATGCCGATATGGCTATATTGGATCCAGAATTGACAACGGGATTACCACCTATTATTACGGCTTTTACTGGATTTGATGCGTTAACTCACGCAATTGAAGCATTCGCCTCACCATCAGCCACATCGCTAACTGATGCTTATGCCCTCCAGTCTATTCGCTTGATTGAGTCACATCTCTCAACTGCCGTCAACCAGGGAGATAACCTCACAGCACGTATGGAAATGCTCCAAGCGAGTATGATGGGTATAACGGCATTTAGCTTCGCCCTTAATGCCATTCCTGTGCATAATTTTGCGCATGCGTACGGAGCTCTTTTCCGCATTCCACACGGCCTTGCGAATGCCGTTTTTCTTCCGGTTGTAATGGAAATGCTCCCTGATCTCTATCTCCCAAAAATAAAGGAACTTGCTCGTGCCCTTCATTTAGAGACAACCGGCAAGAATAATGACACGTTGCTACAAGCTGTCATTCATAAACTAAAAGAAATGCAGCAGAACGTTGGTCTTCCAGCTAATTTCAAAGATTATGACATTAAGCTTGATGCACTTGACGCTACAATCGCAGCGGTAAAAATGGATCCTGCTGCTCTCAATTATCCACTTCCACCAGAATTAATTCGCGCAGTTGGCGAGCGCGTCATTCATTCCCAGAAGGTATTCGTATAACGAAAGAACCGTGAAGCTTAAGCTTCACGGTTCTTAGTATGCAAGTCCGATCGATTCTCGAATGTAGAGATGATCTGTTACGGTATGAAGCATAAAATCAGCTACATCTGATCGAGCGATGCGACGTCCGCCTTTTGGAATGCCACTTCGCGCTTTCCGATACTCTCCAGTCCGATCATCATTCGTTAATCCCATTGGACGAGCCACTGTCCACTCTGCTTCACTTGCAGCAAGAAGGTCGACTGCTCTTCGATGATCAGCAAGGACGTTCTGCAACAGCTTGCCTGCAACAAACCCTGTCACTCCAGGAATCTCTTTATTAATCCCAGCAGAAGCCATATAAACGATCCGCTTTACATCATGAATGCTCATCGCATCGAGGATATTTGCCGTCATTGTAGAAAGATCTGTTGTTTTTCCAAGTCCATTAGCACCCAAACATGAAATAATGGCATCAACGTCAGAAGTTATCGCCTGCTTCACATCAGCTGACTGCATCGCATCGCCAATTTCAACTGATAAATTTTTGTGAGTCGTTTCAAGTTTTGAAGGTGTTCGAACAAATGCAGTGACGGTATGGCCCGCTGCAATGGCCTGTTTCACAAAAGCATTTCCTGTACCGCCTGTAGCTCCGAATACAATTAGTTTCATGAGTACGACCTCTCCCTCTATTCAACGATCTTTATCTTTTTATCCCCGTTAATAGATATCAGTGAAACGCAAATACCCTATTTAATTTTCTTTATGAAAACAACCTTAAGATAGTTTCCTTCACGAAACTCTTTAATCGTACGAAAATCTTCAGGTAGTGTAAATTCTTCTAGCAGCTCATATTTACCGTTCGTTTCTTTAAATGCCTGATCAACAAACCCTTTAAACTTCTTCATATCATAGCCGCTATAGTTCGTTGAAGCGACAATCACACCATTATCTTCCGTAATTGAAATCGCATCTTTCAACAGATCTTTATAATCTTTAGCAGCACTAAATGTATGTTTCTTAGAACGTGCAAAGCTTGGAGGATCAAGAACCACCATATCAAAAGATAAATTCTTTTTAACGGCGTACTTAAAATATTTAAATACATCCATCACGAGGATGTTTTGTTCTTCATAATCAATGTCGTTAACGCTAAACTGCTCGATCGTCTTATTCAAGCTTCGATTAGCAAGATCAACGCTTGTAGTACCCGTCGCGCCACCTTCAACCGCAAATACCGAGAAAGCACCTGTGTAGGAGAACGTATTTAATACTGTTTTCCCCTTCGCGTATTGATCACGGATTAACTTTCGAACAGGGCGCTGATCAAGAAATACTCCAACCATGGCACCTTCATTTAAATACACAGCAAAGTTCACACCATTTTCTTTCACAATTAGCGGGAATTCGCCGCGTTCTCCTTCAACAAAATCATCATCTTCTACATATTGACCTTTCGCGTCAAAGCGTTTCTTCTCATAGATACCTTTAAAATCCACAAGCTGTTTTAACGCCTCTACTACAACATTTTTAAACGAATATATCCCTTCACTGTACCAGTTAATAAGATAATAACCGTCGAAATAATCGATGGTTACGCCTCCCAGGCCATCTCCCTCCCCATTCACCACACGAAATGCCGTTGTTGTTGGATCTTCAAAGAACGAAGTACGATGACGAAGGGCTTGCTGGATTTTCCTCACAAAAAAGTCCTGATCAATTGCTTCTTGTTCATTTTGTGAGAGCACCCAGCCATACCCCTTGTTTTGCCTTCCATAATAGCCTCTTGCAATAAACTGACCTTTCTCATCTTCTAGTCTTAGAATCGTCCCTTCTTCTTTCAAGACGTCTGCATTCTCAATCGCTTCCTTGAATATAAGGGGATATCCTTTAAAAAATTTCTTTTGATGCTTTGCTTGCACCTGCACGCTTCGTTCGTTCCTCATCGTGTCATCCTAACTTTTCGAGTTTTTTTATCTGCTTGCATTATATCACGTAACCTACCTGCTCCATAAACCGAACTTCCCTCTGGATAATTGGATCGATTCATTCAGAAACTAACGACGAAAGGTGGTGATGAATGGTGAAAACGAAAACAGGAACGGATATTGAGACAGTGAAACGTCTTAATGCAAATTCAGGGCTTACCTATAACCAGGCAAAAGAAATGTTGGCTAAAAAGATGAAGAAAGAAAAGAGTTAATTTCATTGAAACCGTGAAATGAGACGAATCATGCGCTTATCGTTTACAATAAGCTGGTGCTTTACTAACGCATCAGGAGGGTTTTAATGAACGAGAAAACAACTTCAAGCTATTTCAAAACCATTCTTCTTTTAAGTGTGGCGGTCTGGCTTGTTGTCATGAATACAACAATGTTTAATGTTGCTTTACCAAATGTATTAACTGAATTTAACCTTTCCCCTGCAGATGGCGCCTGGATTGTGTCTGGATACTCCATTATCCTCGCAATTTTCACGATTACGTATACTCGTCTATCGGATTATCTACCGATCAGACGCCTCTTAATTGCAGGGATTGTCATATTTGGACTCGGATCAGTTCTTGGCTTCTTTTCAGAGACATTTCCACTACTATTAGCTGCACGTCTTTTACAAGCAACCGGAGCAGCTGCAATTCCTGGACTATCTATGGTGTTTGCGGGACGATTCATTCCATTTTCAAGTCGCGGACGGGCGATGGCCATGATTGCTTCAGCATCATCTCTCGGGTTCGGACTTGGCCCTGTTGTTGGGGGCGTCGTAACGGAGTATCTTGATTGGAATTATCTTTTCACTGTAACTTTATTTGTAGTTTTACTCATACCAATTCTCTTTCGTCGTCTTCCGGAAGAGGAGGTTCGTAAAGGAAGCTTTGACATTATAGGAGGACTATTGACAGGGGCTACTGTTACAAGCTTTCTACTCTATATTTCAACTTTTAATTGGCTGTTTTTAGCTCTGGGCATTATCGTAGGCGGACTCCTCTGGCTTCGAATTACAAGAACAGATATTCCTTTTATTCAACCGTCTCTTTTTAAAAACAAAGGATATCGAAAGCTATTGTATATGAGCTATCTTGGGTTCACAACCCACTTTGCCATTTTACTTCTTATGCCACTCATGCTTCAGAACGTTTATGAAAAAGGACCTTCTGTCGTAGGGTATATTATTTTTCCAGGCGCCATGCTTTCAGCAGTTGCCGCTATTTATGTTGGAAGACTACTTGATCGATACGGAAACATGAAAGTGATTTATCTTGCTCACGGTCTGCTTCTCATCTCCACCGTGATTTTCTACTTCCTATCACCTCTAAATGAATACATGATTATGATTGGCTATATGTTCACAAGTTTCGGCTTCTCAAGCCTTTCATCTAGTACAACGAACGAGGTGTCGCGCATTCTTCCTTCTGAAGAGATCGCCACTGGCATTGGTATGAAACAGCTCATACAATTTGTTGGGAGCGCCTCAGGATCTGTAGCTGGTGGGATCATGCTTGAACTTAACGGATTAACATATAGTACAGAATCATTCCAGCTAACGTATATCTTCTTATTTATCTTAATGGCACTATCAGCCATCATCATGTGGATATACGCCCGCAAATTGAAAACCTCAGTATAGATCATCTAAGCACTAGGAGACTAAATAACCCACCTCATGATGAGGTGGGTTATTGATTCGACAGGAATCGGGGAGTGCCTGTCACTCGCTATGTTTCAATCCCTTATTCCAAATAAGCGGTAAGATAAACGCAAGAACAAGGAGATACGCCCAGGTACCGAATGGAACTTTGGTTAGTATGAAGTGTACGACCCAGAATACAGGGATCAATAACGCAAACGGGATAGTCTTCCAACCATCACTTTGCCCGGCTGATTCAAAAGGCTCCGAAAAAGGAAGCGTGCCTTTCAATATTCGAAAACAAATGACGCTATAAATAAGAGCGATTAAGCATACGATGATCAAATCTGGAATAATTCGAAAACCGAATAAAAAGGTATAAATCGCACTGATAGCCACAAACACAGGTGCAAATAGGCGAAGTAGAAAAGCCTTTAACGTACCCTTAATAATCACGCCAGAATTTTGTATAGGTGTGACATGATAAATCCATGACCCTTTACTTTTACTCGAATATTGAAGCATGATCACTATTCCCGGAACCATCATCATGCTCGCATAAATCGTTAAATAGGAGTTACCTGAAGTAAGGGCTTCAAATGACTGCCCAGCAGAATAGCTATTATACAGAAAAACAAAAGGAAAGATCATAGCAAACCCAAGAGAAGGATAGATCTTCAGTTTTAAATCACGTTCATTCTTTAGCATTCTCCCCGCAAATTGATAAAACGCATGCTCTTCTCTGCTTCGCGTGATAAATGAAGCCAAATGTTCCATTCCCTTAAATGTCTTCTTTTTCGATGGGCCAGTCTGATCGATGAGCTTAAGAAGGTTCTTCTCAAACGTAGGTAACAATGATAAATATAGCCACAGAGCGATTAGTGGTATCAAAATAGCTAATGCGATAAAGATATAGTAATAAGCTCCGTTAGCCCCATTCAACACTACAGCAAACGGTGCGCCAAACCAAACTGGCGGTAAAAGGAGATTCCACCATGTTGGTGAAAAGCCTACCTGTAATCCCGCAAATTCAAAAGCACGAGCAAGTACTTGATAACCGACTACGATGGTGATCGATAACCCTATTTGCACATAATTAATGACATCTCTTAAGCGTTCTCCGCCAAAAAATTTTAAGATGATGTAATACAGCAGCGCTGTCAGCGCCACAATTAACAAATCACTAAAAAACACTGTAACGACAAATAACACTCCAAATAAAATTCCATACTGCACAGTTCCTACAATAAGTGGAACAACAACAATCGCAGCCGTTAAGAAAAATAAATATATCGTAACGTGGACAGCCCGTGCTGCACTAATCGTTCGACGATCGACAGGTCTTGTGCCAATAACCGTTTGGTCTCGAACGTCTAAAAGAACAGAAGAGAAATCTGAGATCATCGCCGTCATAATTAAAAACATTAAAACACCGAAAATCAAGCTCATCTGAAACATAAAATTGTCACCAAAAAACAGGATCGGAATCAACGTTAGCCCAATAAAAGCATAAAACCAGAGTGATTTAAGAAACTGGTTGGAATCTTTCTTTTTGTTCCCACTCATGTTCTGGCTCATTATCGTAGTAGGGCGTCTCCCATCCATCGTTAGCTTTACCTGAAGTATTCGACGCAAGGTTGGATAATCAATATCCAGCCGCTCAAATAGGAACCGAAAGAGGTCAAGAATCTTTAGTGTTGGAAAGTTCTTCATACATCTTCACGCTGCACGATTTGCACAAAATCTCCCGCAAGATTTTGATGCTCATTAAAACCTGTTAATTGATTAAATATCTCCTCAAGTGAGCCCTCTTTATTTTTTTGACGAAGCTGTTCAAAGCTTCCATCCGCAACAATCTTGCCATCATTTAGAAGGAGAATACGGCTACTAATTTTCTGAACGACCTCCATAATGTGTGAAGAGTAGAAAATCGTTTTCCCCTGAGCCGCAAGCTGAGCAAGGATTTCTTTAAATACCATGACACTATTCGCATCAAGACCATTGATCGGTTCATCGAGAAAAAGAATATCAGGGTCATGAAGCAAGCTAGAAATCAGTAAGACTTTTTGCTTCATACCTTTTGAGTAGGATGAAATACGAGATTCATAAACGTCTTCAAGCTCAAACACTCTCATCAGCAATCTAGCTTTATATTCCGCTGTATCAGCATCTAATCCGTAGAGTTCACCTGTAAACGTTAGGTACTCCTGGGCAGATAAGTTATCATAAAGGTCCGCCGATTCTGGAACATACCCGATTCTCTTTTTATAATCAACGCTATTCTTTTTAATATTTTCTCCAAATATCTCAACTTCACCAGCGTAAGTAGCTTCTAATCCGAGCATGATTTTAACAGTGGTACTCTTACCAGCCCCATTCGGACCAATGTAACCAATAATTTGCCCTTCATAAACATCAAGATCAATATTATCTAGAACGAGCTTTTCTCCGTACCACTTCGTCAATCCTTTCAAAGAAAGTACTTTTCCCGGTCCGTGTTCCATACAATCCCCTCCATATGTAAACTTCTACTTATTTCTACGAAACGTACGATAAAAGGTTTCATCCTGTCCACAAACCCTTTAGGTAGTATAATCAGGTCCTTTCACACCGAAAATTCATTTCGTCAAAAAAAAGACGATGATACTCACATCGTCTTTTTGAGCTATTCGCCCTCTCTACTTAACATTCGATTGGCCTTCTTTGTCAGCCCATAGCCTTTGGAGATCTTAAGCAGCAAGCCGTCTTTCTCCATGTATTTGATCCCTTTGACAACATGTTTTTCTTGCCAATTCTGTAAAAGACCGAACACCTCATTTTCATGTAGTCTTTGTGCTCGTATCGCATTTGTTGCTTGTCCGGTAAAGACTTTTGAGAGCACATGAAGTGGCTCATTTTCATGCCCGATAATGAAGTGAAGCAATAACTTCATCTCGCCAATTGTCATCGTATGTTGCTTTACATTCATGTACTCTTCCTCATTCGAAGGGACATTTTGACTGATTGACTTTACTTTTTCCAGGTAGTCTCGAACAAAGGTGATTTCTCTTTGATCCAAATCCGGAAAAACTGTCCGAGGCTTAAAAGGTGCTATGGTATCGGTTAATACATGGGAAAACCAAATAAGTGGTGAGCCTGCTCGATCTTCTGGCAGTCTCACGCTTTTGAGCTGCTGATAAACCGTAACCGTAGATGGCGCTTCAAATAAAGCAAGTTCTTCTTCTGATAAAGTATGCTGAACTTGTAGCACTTCAGCATAAAGCGGTGCATACGGCTTGAATGCTTGAATCGCTTGAGACACTTCCTCTATTTTTTCTACTAAACGTGGAGTCTTGTCTACCATTTCATTGAATTGTCGTTCAATCGTTCCGATACGTTTCTTCGCACGGTCAATGTCAATTTCCTCGTTAAAATGGACAAGGTTTTCCTCTATATCATAATAAATCGCATATCCGCAGGCCTCACAATAAAATTCAACATCACCACTAGAAGGGTGAAGCATCATCTTCTTCTCATGATGACAAACTCCCTTTTCGGTCCATAACCATTCATCTGGAACTTCGCGGTAAGGTCTCATCACAATGTCGACTCGGTGTCGCCAGTAAGCAAGATCTTCAGGAGAATTTAAAAGGGAGATAAGAGGCGAGTGATTCATCCTTTCAACCGCTTTTACAACGTTTTCTTTCTCTCTAGCCAATTGAATAAACGGATGAAGTTGATACGCCTCTATAATGCGCTCTTCCCATTCTACACGAGACTTTTCAGCTAACTCCGCGCAAAAAAGGTAATCTCGAATAACCCGATCGAGATGACGATCAAGATCTTCCGTTGATAACTGTAAATAAAACTCTTGATAAGTAGAATTGTTATGGATGGGGAGGCCATGCATCGGTGAAAAAGTTTGCCACAATAATTGCTCTGGTTTGGTAAGATGTGGGTAAAGCTCATCTTCTTTATTTAAAGGAATAGGTAAAACGGCTTCGTTTTCCTTTTCAAGAAACGTTTGCAACTTCTGCTTCTCTTCCTGGATAAGAGCGCCAACCTTCCGTTTCACATGTTCGTGAAGACGATGAATCATGCCTTTTTGTACTTTCTGACCTACCGTTCTAATTCGTTTATTTTTCTTTCCCATTGGGACAAACGCAAACATCGGATAGGCATCAAAATGATAAGTATGATGTTCAACTGTCATTATGCAAAACCCGCTTTCTGTCTTTCAGCTGTTTATCCAACAGTATACGGCGGAATTTGGTATGGAAACAACCTTACAGCATGCAAAAAAACACATTCAGAGGAGGGATACATTTGTACGGCGCGGGGTATATAAAGAGAAAATAGAAACTGAGGAGCACTACATATGAAGAAACGATCATGGTATCGCAAAAAACGTTGGATGATATTCATTATATTTTTAGTTATTTATGTAGGCGTTATCACTTATCACCGCTTCAAGCCTTTACCTGAAGGCGTATCCTACGCAGGTGAAGTTCATCAAATAAATGATGAAGACATCGAGTTTCTTTTTGACTTAACTTACGACAAAAAGGAGAAAGAAGTTTATGATCATAGTATTTTTGATGAAATCAACAGTACGATTCAAGAAGCCGATGATTTCCTTATTTTAGACCTTTTCTTATTTAACGGATACACGGACGGGAAAAGAGATTATCCAAAAATCAGTGAAGACTTAGCGAATACAGTAGTTGAAGTAATGAAGGCGAAGCCTAACCTGAAGGTTGTCCTCATTAGCGATGAAGTGAACACAACATATGGATCTCACGAGGCTGACCAAATAAATAAAATTAAGGAAATGGGCGCCGAAGTTATTTTCACTGATCTTGATCGGCTGCGAGATCCAAACTTATTTTATTCAGGGCTTTGGAGAATGGGGATCACCTGGTTTGGGCAAGAAGGCAAAGGATGGCTTCCAAACCCAATGGCACCTTCAGCACCAAAAGTCACTGCACGATCTTATCTAGAATTGCTTAATGTGAAAGCGAACCATCGTAAAACGGTGACTACAGAAGATGCGGGTATTATCATGTCTGCAAATCCTCATGATGCGAGCGGTTTTCATTCTAACATTGCCTTTAAAGTGAAAGGCGAGATTCTAAATGACCTTATCGAAACTGAAAAAGCAGTTGCCGCCTATTCTGGAGGAAACGTATCGTCATTTCCAGACACTAAGTTGACCGATGAGAGTCCCGAGGCTGCTTCTAATGTTAAAGCTCAAATTGTGACAGAAAGTAAAATTCAGGATAGTGTTGTGACAGCTATTGATGATGCCAAAAAAGAAGAGCTGATCTATATTGGAATGTTTTATCTGGCAGACCGGGATATCGTTGATGCGCTTGTTGACGCAACCGAACGAGAGGTCGACGTACGTCTCGTACTAGATCCCAATCAAAATGCCTTTGGACAGCAAAAAATCGGCTTACCTAACCTTCCTGTGACAGCTGAGCTAGAGAAACAAGGAAGTGAGCATCTTACAATCCGCTGGTATGACACAAATAAAGAGCAATTTCACACAAAACTATTGTATATAAAAGGAAATAAAGAGAGCACAATCATCGGTGGATCAGGCAACTATACCTCTAGAAACCTGGATGATTACAATATGGAAACGAATATTCATTTAAAAGCACCTAACGATACTAAAGTCGTCCAGGATGTTGACCGCTATTTTGAGCGAATTTGGTCAAATAAAGATGGAACCTATACAGCTGACTACGAAAAATATCAAAACTCTCTTTCCCCCTATAAATATGTCATGTATATTCTTCAAAAATTATTCCAAGTAACCACATATTAACTATCATTAAAAATCCCCGGGAAAAATTTCCCGGGGATTTTTAGGTTACCTTGTTCTTCTTTTATTTCGCATTTTCTTTACAATCGGATAAATAATGGGACCGTATTTAATCGCTTTTTTAATCAAATTTCTCATAAAAGGATACCCTCCTCTAGTACTATCCTTTATTCCCGATTTCTTATTACCTAAACGAAAGATTAGAGGAGATTCAACGGACTGGAGAGAAATAGAAAATAACCAGATAATTAGGAGGACGATTTCTCTTATGATCAAACAGGTGAGCCAAATAGCGATTCCCGTCAAAAAGATGGAGCGAGCGGTCCAATTCTACAAAGAGCATTTGGAACTTAAATTATTATTTGAAACAAATCAGATGGCTTTTTTTGATTGTAATGGGCTGCGCTTGCTACTAAGTATTCCAGAGAAAGAAACTTTCGCACATGCAAGCTCAGTTCTTTATTTTGAAGTAAGTCATATTGAGAAAAGCTACGAACGTTTAATGAAGAATGGGGTGATTTTCATTAGTAAACCTCACCTAGTTGCGAAAACAGATGACGTTGAAACGTGGATGGCGTTTTTTGAAGATAGTGAGCAAAACACACATGCCATCATGAGTGAAGTGCTAACAAAATAAAGAAAGGATGCCGGTGGCATCCTTTCTTACTTGAGTTCTAAACCTTACTTAATCTTCATCTTTTACATCTGGATCTTCTGGAAGCGGCTCATTGGCTTCTTCTTCTAATTGTCTCTTCATTTTTTCCAGCTGTTCAAAATGAGTATTAAACTGCTCTTTATATAGCAAATATTGCTCACCATCAAAAATGGTGCGAACGCGCTTCTCTCGAATGAGCGTTTCGATATAGGATTCTGGTAAAGATAAATATTCTGCCGTTTCTTTAATAGTGAGGTACATGCGCCTGCCTCCAATATACGTCATTACGTCTCAAGTCTTATTCCAATTTAATACTCTAGATGATGTTTAGATGACTTGAACTACTATAAGATTACCATAGGGAATAGCATAACGACGGAAACTCGGGGAGGAAATATAGTGAGAAGTGGATTTATGGTCATTGTTGGGTTGCTTGCAGTAGGGGCGGTTTTATTAATTTTATTTGAAAACACCTCTCTTTTTGCACGAGGAAGTGATGAGAACAGCATTGAGTTAAGTGAAAGAATTAATCAAGTTAGTATTTTGACGCACAGCAGTGATATGAACATAGTCACTGAATCACGTGATGATGTGAAAGCAACCTTAAATGGTAGTGGAGAGCTTTCGGTGAGAAAGAAGGGAAATGCGATTGAAGTTGAAGTGAAGCGAAAGTGGTATAAGTTTTTTAACTTTAACGGGGGATCAGATGTTACTGTTTACCTCCCAGAAGACTTTAAACACGATCTCAAGCTTGAGGTTGGCTCAGGAAGTGTTGTCTTCAATAATGAAGAAAATCCTACCATTTTAAACGAAGTAGATATTGATATGAGTTCGGGTGATGTTGAACTTTCCAACCTTGAAACAAAAAGCTTCGAGCATGACGGCTCATCTGGTCGTCTTATCATTGATCGACTTTCAACCGAAAAGGGAAGCTTTGATATAAGTTCTGGAGACGTGATTTTAACCCATTATTCTGGCCCACTTGAGGGAGAAATGTCATCAGGTGACATGAAAGTTCAAATGGATCAGTTAACAGGGGATGTATCGTTTGACCTTAGTTCAGGTGATGTTGATTTGGACCTTCCGGACAATGCTGATTTCACATTGGATAGTGAGGCAAGCAGCGGGGACATCTCAACCAAATTCACTTTAGAAGAGCAGACGATTAGCAATAAGGAAATATCAGGAGTACATGGTTCAGGGAAGTATCACGTGAAGATATCCCTTTCAAGCGGAAGCGCCAGCGTTTATTAAAAAGGAACACCTGCTTTCCAATAGGATGGCAGGTTATTTTTGAGTTTTCAATGGAAAATAAACGATTTGGTTTACTCGTCGGTTACTATAACGGCATTTATCATTTCACATCACCAAATTATTTCCATGAAAATATTCCTTAACATGTTCTAGGTAATATTTATAGCCCTGCCTTCGTAATTATACTCGGTGGAACGCTCATTACCATTATAGGAATCTTGAGCATTCTCTTCATTCAGAAATCAGAAACAAAGCATAAAAAGCAAGCTTACAAAATACCTCGCTATAAAGAAAAAAACCACTTTTCAGCTCTACTGAAAGGGCGCCCTATGATGACCAATCCGATTGGTCACCACAGGGCGTAAATGAGTCTAATATCAACAACATTCAATTACATAGTCTTTAAAATAAGAGATTTTTTTGCTAAAAATCTTGATTGCCTTCGAGGAGCGGAATACGTGATTTGTATCTCTCAACCAATGCCTGATTCGATTCATCTGACCCGTCTACATTCCCGCTCTTAAACACAGGAGGAGTTATTCCCCGTTCAATCAACTGATGAATAGTTTCTACAGTAATACCGTTCAGGATCCCCATTCCTATAACGGTAGAGATTGAACCAAATGAGACTTGATTCTCTGTATCTTGAATCACCGCATCACCCACCTCAACATGGTTATCAATCACTTGATCTACTACATCGTACAAGTACTTTCCTTCTTTGTGACGAGATGATTGTCCATTTGAAGCTTTTCGTGAGGTTAAGCCGATAACGTACGCTCCTCTTTCTTTACTAAGAAGGGCAACATCAATCGGAACCGGGTTACGACCTGACGTCGATACAACGATCACTACATCGCCTTTTTGAATATCCTGGTCCGCCATGAATTCCCGGGCTAATCCATTCGTTCGCTCTAGAGCAGAAGATCTCGTTCCGCCTCTATGGAGCATTAAGTCTTCAATAAAAATAGGACGAACTGGCACAAGCCCACCTGCACGGTAAAAAACTTCTTCCGCCATCATGTGAGAATGTCCACATCCAAATACATGAATGATTTTTCCGTTTTCGATGCTATCAGCTAGAGCGACTGCTGCTCGCTCCATAGAAACGGCTTCTTTCTCTTCAATTACTTGAAGGGATGTTCTAATTTTGTTGAAGTAATCATGAAACAAATGAACGCCTCCTCAATGAAATTAACGCTTAAGTGTAATCATAAATTTATACCGATCTGCTCTGTACGAAGACTTCACTACTTCAAGCGGTGTATCATCCGCTAGTTTCGTATTCCTCTGAATGAGCAGTATCGGTGCTCCTTTTTGTATATTTAGGTATTCTGCCTCCTGCTGAGTTGCTACAGAAGACTCTAACACTTGGGTCGCTTCCTCAATCTTGATCGCTAGCTGATTTTCAATGTGATGATATAAAGAGTGCTGTACAGTTTCTTCCGTCAACCCTTTTACAAGGTTAGCCGAGATGTACGTCTTCTCAAGTGCCATTGGGATACCATCAGCAAGTCTGACCCGTTTAATTTCGTAAACAGGTGCGTGATCCTGTATTTTTAACTGCTCCGATATATAAGGTGGAGCAGGTACAATTTCAAACCCTACTAGTTTACTACTTGGTTCCATGCCACGTGATTTCATATCTTCGGTAAAACTTGTTAACCCCATCAGCTGTTGCTCAATTTTTTTCTCAGCAACAAAGGTACCTACTCCCTTTTGTCGATAGAGGTAACCCTCATTAACCAGCTCTGTAATGGCCTGTCTTACTGTCATGCGACTAATGCCAAAGCGCTCTGCATATTCTCGCTCGGATGGAAGCGAATCTCCTGGGGTTAACTCGCCTCTTTCAATCAGTCCTTTTATCCACTCAACTAACTGATAATAAATAGGTAATGGGGACGTCTTATCAATCATCGGAAATAACTCCTTTCAGCGCACTGTTACGCCTGATAACGCTTTTTTATCAGCAATAATTGTAACATGAGAATGCCTGTTTAACACCGATGCAGGAAAGGATTCGTCCACTTCACCTTCAACCAATTTCCTCATTGCCTCGTTCTTTGCTTCACCAGCAACAAGTAGCAAAATCTCTTTGCTTTTCATAATGGTTGCAATCCCCATCGTAATAGCTTCATGTGGTACTTCGTTAATATCGTGAAAAAAACGAGCGTTGGCTTCTCTAGTAGATTGAGCTAGCTGAACTATTTGTGTTGTAGCTTCAAAAGAAGTCCCAGGCTCATTAAATCCGATATGCCCGTTACTACCCATTCCGAGTAGTTGCACATCAATTCCACCTGACTCTTTAATGCTTTCTTCATATGTTTTACATTCATCATTAAGATCAATCGCCGTACCATTTGGAAGATGTATATTCGCACTTGGAATATCGATTTTCCCAAAAAGTTTCTCATACATGAAAGCATGGTAGCTGTTCGGATTATCAGCTGAAAAACCGACATATTCATCAAGGTTATAAGTAGTAATCTCCTTGTAGGTAGTATGATTTCGTTGATGATCCTGAATTAAATGCTTATAAGTCCCTTGCGGAGTTCCTCCAGTCGCAAGTCCCAAAACCATACTTGGATGTGTATGAATTTTATCAATAAGATAATTCGCTGCCAGTTCACTCATATGCTCATAGTCATGTGCTTCAATGATTCTCATTTTCTACATCTCCTTTATTCGTATATGCAAGATGTCCATTACAAAATGTCATCATTACTTCTCCATCATTGGATCGTAAGAAAAAGTCTGCGTCTTTTCCCACGGCAAGGCTTCCTTTTCGATCAAAAACACCAAGCTGTTTCGCAGGATTTTCCGATGCCATTTTTATCGCGTTTTCAAGAGTACAGCCGGTAAAAGCCTGGATGTTAGCAAGTGCATCCTTCATTTTCAGCACACTACCTGCCAAAGTTCCATTATCTAATAGCGCTTTACCATCTTTCACTTCAACATCTTGTCCACCCAAATCATAGCGACCATTTTTTAGACATTTGGCTCTCATCGCATCGGTGATTAAAATCATCCCAGCATCTGATTTTTGAAAATAAGCTAACTTAATCATTTCAGGTCTCACATGATACCCATCTGCAATCACTTCTGTTTTCAATTGCTTACTTAACAGAGCAGCACCTGCTACACCCGGTTCACGATGATGGAGACCTCTCATCCCATTATAGAGGTGGGTAACGTGAGAGGCACCACATTCAACTGCCTTCATGACCTGCTCATATGAAGCATCGGAATGACCAATTGAAGCCACAATACCTCTTTCTGTTAAATATCGAACAAGTTCCATGCCACCTTCTATTTCAGGTGCCAGGGTAACTAGCTTAATCGTGTTGTTTGCTAGTTTATTCCACGTTTTAAATACATCCACATCTGGTTGCTGCATGGCATGTGGCGGCTGTGCACCTGCCCGCTTACTATTAAGGAATGGACCTTCTAAGTGAATGCCAAGTACTTCCGCATGTCCTGGTTGTTGTCTCTCCATTAAGTACTCGCCTGCATTCTGAATAGCACACTCAATCGCTTTTGCTTCCTGAGTAATAGTCGTTGCTAGAAAGCTCGTTGTTCCTTCAGCTGGAAGTGCTTTCGTAATAGTATCAAGCGCTTCAGTAGAAGCGTCCATCGTATCGGCTCCATTCACGCCATGAATATGGACATCAATCATTCCAGGAAGCACAGATACACTTTCATTAAACGAATAGACTTTTTCTTGTCCTGCTATAGTACGTTCATCTGTATGACCTATTTCAATAATTTTACCGTTATCGACTTTAAGATAGCCGTTTTGGATCGTTTGTTCTTCGCTATAAACTGTCACATGATCAATAACAAAACACGCTTCATTCACGATGAGACACTCCTTTTTTCGGTTCATCTTGTTATTAAAATCGTACCACCATTAAGTACAGTTGTCTATACCAGTATAAACCCAAATTCGTCCTGCACAAGGAAATTGGTATAGACAACTATATTTAGTGCTGTTATGATGAACATGACAATAAAACGTTTTCAAATTTCGAAAGGGGTTGAACGTAAATGCTCGGAGCTTTACAACGTATTGGTAAGTCCTTAATGCTACCAATTGCTGTACTTCCGGCTGCTGCCTTGCTATTGAGGTTAGGGCAGGATGACTTACTTGGTATTCCATTTGTAGCAGCAGCAGGGGGAGCCATATTTGATAATCTCGCACTTATCTTCGCAATAGGTGTAGCCATTGGATTTTCTAAAGACAGCAATGGTGCGGCCGGTCTAGCCGGTGCCATCGGTTATCTTGTTCTTACACAGGGAACTCAAGCAGTTAATGAGAATATTAATATGGCGATACTTGGAGGAATCCTTTCTGGTATTGTTGCAGGACTTCTTTATAATCGATTTCATGATATTAAACTTCCGACCTGGCTTGGTTTCTTTGGTGGACGACGCTTTGTCCCTATCGTCACAGCAACAGCAATGGTTATTCTAGCAGGGATATTTGGATTTGTTTGGCCTCCGATTCAAGAGGGCATTAATTCGATTGGACAATGGATTATCGATGCAGGAGCACTTGGTGTTGGTGCATTCGGATTCTTAAATCGACTACTTATTCCATTCGGACTACACCACGTCCTTAATAGTTTAGTTTGGTTTGTCTTTGGTGAATACAACGGTGCAACTGGAGACTTGAATCGATTCTTTGCAGAAGATCCAACTGCTGGTATATTTATGGCTGGTTTCTTCCCAATTATGATGTTCGGACTTCCTGCAGCGTGTTTTGCAATGATTGCAGCTGCTAAAAAGGATAGAAGAGCAGAAGTAAGCGGGATGTTAATCGGGATCGCATTTGCATCCTTCTTAACAGGGATTACTGAACCAATTGAATTTGCCTTTATGTTCTTATCACCATTATTGTATGGGATTCACGCTCTATTAACTGCCAGTTCGATGGTTCTGGCGTATGTGCTGGATATCCATCACGGCTTCGGTTTTTCTGCAGGAGCCATTGACTTTTTCCTAAATTACGGCTTGGCACAGAAGGCAGGTTTACTCCTTGTTATTGGGATCATTTACGGAGGAATCTATTTTGTTGTATTCTATTTCCTTATTAAAAAATTAAATCTCAAAACACCTGGACGTGAAGATGAAGACATGTCATATCCAACAAATGCACCAGCTACAAAAGAAGACAAATACGATGTAATGGCAGGTCACTTTATCCGCAGCATTGGTGGCATTGATAACATCTCATCTATTGATAATTGTACAACAAGACTCCGTTTACAAATGAATGACATGGCAAAAGTAGACGAAGCAGAATTAAAGCGTCACGGTGCTCGAGGTGTAGTGAAAGTTAACAACCGCAACTTGCAGATCATCGTAGGAACTGATGTGGAATTTGTTGCAGATGCAATGCGCGGAACAAATTCACATGCTTCTAAAGAGAGCAACGATACAACTATCAATCTTACAAAAACGCTAGCTGAGCAAGATTTCGTCATGCCAGTCAAAGGAAAAATTATTCCACTGCAGGAAGTTCCAGATGAAGTGTTTTCTGCAGGTATGATGGGGGATGGCTTCGCAATTCTTCCTGAAGACGGACATTTCGTTTCACCTGTTGATGGTGAGATTATAAGCATCTTCCCTACAAAGCATGCAATCGGCATTAAGTCGAATAGCGGCGTTGAGATATTGATCCATGTAGGAATTGATACCGTCAACTTAAAAGGAGAAGGCTTTACAACACTTGTAAACGAAGGGGATACAGTTAAGAGAGGCGATAAGCTTATGACGGTCGATTTAAGTAGCGTCAGACGTTCCGTACCTTCAGTTGCAACTCCAGTCATTTTCACGAATTTACAAAAGTTGAAAATCAAAAAATCCGGTAATATTAATCAAGGCGATAGTGGAATCATTTCGATTGATTAATCGCCAAAAACGAAGAAAGGCAGCGGATATCCGCTGCCTTTCTTTTTTTTATTTATTCATTTTATCAAGAAATCCGCCGAGCAAATCATCTGCGCTTTCTTCTTCCTCTACCGCTGAACTTTGCTCCTGTTGCGCCTGATCCCAATCAAAATTCATCAAATCATCATCAGACGACTTGGAAGGTGCTTCAATCGGTTCATAAACGTCTTTTGGCATAGTCCTTTTCGAAACTTCATCTTGCAAATAAAGCGCCTGATCAATATCAATCGAGTTGCTGTTAAAAGATGCAAGGAGTGATGCAGCCCGCACTGGATCAGATAAAATTTGGTAAACGATGTTGCCAAGAAGCGCTTCTGAATGCTCATGCTTAAGCCAATCTCGTTGGGCTTTGCTTAATCCCTTAGGCAAAGGCACAGTAATAGCATCATTATCGCGCCTTATCGTTTGCGTGACACCATCTAACACATACTCCGCAACGCGGCTTGAGAAGTTACGCTTTTCTTCGTCCTTTAACTTCTGAAGCTGCTTTAGAATATGATCAGGTGTATCAGAGGGAAGACGAAATGTAATCGCCTGTCCTCTCTGAATCCCCGTCATCCCCGCCTTTTTCATCAAATCACCCTACTAGTTTTTGACCTTGTTCTTTTCTTCTCTCTTTTCCTGGGGCTTGTCTTTATTATTCTTACGATTAAAGTCAGAGATGAGCTTGTAGTAAGCATTCGACATCATCCAAATGCTTTCTTTTTCATCTTCAAAGAAATCAATATTGTAGCCATCAAGATTGTTATTCAATGTTTTAAGGTAATCTTTTAGAACAATGGAGCCACCACCAACGAAATAGCAGATTTCAGATTGAGAGTTCTTCTGCCAAACGTTACGAAGATGGCGATATTGCTTCTTAGCTAGTTCTAGTAAAATGCGATCCGTAATATCATGAACGCTTGTACGACTTCCGCGAACCATAATATGATTACGATCGTTTTTCTTCGTAATAATATCTACTACGTCTCGACGGCTGTCGAGCTCCACACCATGCTTAGAGCGGATTTCCTCACGAATGGCTTCTAGTGACTCAGCAACTCCAAGATTAAAGCCCTGCGCCTTATCATCGTCGACATTACGATTCTTAATAACCGCGATGTCAGTAGAAAGACCACCGATATCTTGAATCAAAATACGCTTATCAATTAAGTCTTTATTAATGATGTTTAAATCGCTGTCCATTACAAGATTAATGTAAGCAGCAAAACCTTCAGGGTAGACCTTCACTTCATCAAATTTAATATTAACTTTCTTTCCTTGGTACTTAGGCGTTACAAGAAATTCTACCTGGTGGACGGATCCTAGAAGTCTTGAGCGATATCCAACGTCCTTTCCTTCTTTCACTTCACGTAGTGGAAGTCCTGTACCAAGCGTGTAATTCGCATCCACAACGCCGTTCTGATTTCTGAAATTTGCTGAGTTCTTTGGATCAACAGCATCTAGAGCAAGTGATGCAAACAACATTACAAGAGTTTGATCCTCTTCTGATTTTGCGCTTCCTGGATCTAATTCTGTTGGGTTGTCACTCTTTGTCGCCAGATTGCCAACCCGATAGATCGCGTTGTTATCTTGTAGAGCAGGGGAGTGTACACGAATATGAATGCCATCAAGCGGATCTTTAGTATCCAACTCTTCAATTCCAATTACAGGGCGATCTTCTATATCTCTAGCAATTACGTTTGGTATGTATAGATCAGATTCAAGTTTTCCATAGATTCCTTTTAACGAGTCGTTACCTACATCGACTGCTGCAATTCTTGAATTACTCATAAAATAATCCATCCTTTCATATTTGAAATCTAGTATTTCTACTATTAACTTAAAATTTATAGAAATTTGCAAATGAAGTCAATGAGTCATTCTATCTAGTTTACAAATTTGTGTACTTGTACACAAATACGTTTACATGTGTACACTTTCTGTATACACGTAAACAATTATGTTTACATCCCTACAAATCAACATGCGTACACTTTTGTATACTTGTGTACGTTTTTCGTTTACAAGTACACGATTTTGTTTGCATGTGTACGTTTTCTGTATACATTACTTTTTAAGTTCTACTCGTCTTTTTAAGTTCCCCCTAATATTCTTTACAATCTATAGATTTTAAGCAGAAACACTAAATCAACTTATTGAAATCCTAAAGAAAGGAAGAGTAAAACAAACTAAGTCTTTTCTGTAAAGGTTCTGTAAAGGTTCGGAAGTAGAAATAGAAAAAGGAAGATGAGAGAAACTAATCCCTCCCCTTCCCTTCAAACACGTTACATTAATGAGGCAACTCCTGCCCAAAACCATATTTTCAAACCTAACGTAACAATTCCCGTAACTAACCCTGTAACGGCAAATCCTTTCTTAAGAGGGTTTTTCTTCGCAATTACTCCAAAAATGATGGCCAATATTGCCAAAGGATAAGGAATAATTGGCACTAGAAAAAGCACAAGTCCAATAATACCTAACACCATCGAAGATACCGCGAGACCATTGCTCTCTGGTTGTGGAGCTACATTCACATTTCCTTCCATATCAATTCCCCCCTAAAAATCATCTCTTTTTAGAAACCTATTTTTTTACATAATTGAATTTATTAAAGTGGCATTGATTTTATTCCATTAAAAAAAGCATGTAGCAATTAATTGCTACATGCTTTTTTTGTGTATTTTTCAACTAAGCCAAATATAATCAGGGTTTCTTTAGCAAATAAGGCTACAAATCCTCCTCTATTTCATCACAACTTAACTATAAGCGGGCTCACTTTCATTGAGAGCAAGCGTCTGTACTATTGAGGCATTGATTTCCTTGAATAATTCAGGATTTTCTCCTAGTAACTTGCCATATGAAGGTATTATTTCTTTAATTTTGGGTTCCCAATCAGCCATCATCTCTGGGAAACATCGCTCGAATATCTCAAGCATAACGTGTACAGCAGTAGAAGCACCTGGAGAAGCGCCAAGAAGCGCAGCAATGGAACCGTCAGAGGAACTAACAATCTCTGTTCCAAATTGAAGCGTTCCTTTTCCTCCACCTTCCGTATCTTTAATTACTTGCACACGTTGACCAGCCGTTACGATATCCCAATCTTCACTTTTGGCAGTTGGAATAAATTCACGTACTTCTTCCATACGTTTTTCATCTGATAACATGACTTGTTGCACTAAATATTTTGTAAGGCCCATCTCTTTTAAACCAGCAGCCATCATTGTTAACACATTATTGGGCTTAACTGAGCCTATTAAATCCAAATTTGACCCGCCTTTTAAGAACTTTGGTGAAAAGCCCGCAAATGGTCCAAACAACAAGCTTTTTTTGTTATCAATATATCTTGTATCAAGGTGAGGAACAGACATAGGAGGAGCGCCAACTTTGGCTTTTCCATACACTTTTCCATGATGCTTCTCAATCACCTCAGGATTATTGCATACCATGAAGAGTCCGCTTACCGGGAATCCGCCAATATGTTTTGACTCAGGAATACCAGTCTTCTGTAGTAGTGGTAGACTACCTCCTCCACCGCCGATAAAGACGAAATCAGCTGTGTGATACTCAAGATTATCGTTGTCGATATCCTTTACCTTTACTTCCCAAATGCCATCACTATTTCGTTTAATATCTTCTACGCTATGCTTATAGTGAAGTTCTACATTTTCACCTTCTAAATGCTCAAACAGCATGCGCGTTAACGCTCCAAAATTGACATCTGTACCAGAGTCAATTTTTGTCGCAGCAATCGGTTCATCTGACGTTCTTCCATCCATGATGAGTGGAATCCATTCTTTCAGTTTCTCAGGATCGTCCGAAAATTCCATTCCTTTAAACAATGGGTTAGCTGACAACGCTTCCAATCGCTTTTTCAAAAATTTTACATTATCTTCCCCATGAACAAGGCTCATGTGAGGAAGAGGCTTGATAAAGTCCTGTGGTTTATCAATCAATTGATTGTTTACTAAATAAGACCAAAATTGTTTTGAAAGCTGAAATTGCTCATTGATTTTGACAGCTTTCTCAATGTCTATCGACCCATCGGTCTTTTCAGAAGTATAGTTTAGTTCACATAGTGCAGAATGGCCTGTCCCCGCATTATTCCATTCATTAGAACTTTCTTCTCCTGCACTTCCTAGTTTTTCAAATACTTTAACGTTCCAATCAGGTGCTAATTCTGTCAGTAATGATCCCAAAGTCGCACTCATGACTCCAGCACCAATTAAGATAATGTCTTTTTTTTGATTCTTGCTCATGATACCCTTCCTTGTCTCATTTATTTGTAATAAAAAGAATAGGCGCTCATGCTCACATGTCATAAAAAGCAAGGCGACTCTTAGGTACACAACATGTTCTATCTTAATTATACCTTATCATAGTCAATTGTTATAATTGTAGAAAAAATATCTAATAATCTGATGCGTTTTTACTAATTTTTACACGTTATTTGAAGAATAAGAGGCTTGAAAAACAATACAGAAACTAACATCGGAAATTATAAAGTTAAATAAGGTAGGATCATTCTTATTTAAAAAAATTTACTATCCCAGGTAGCTTAAAGACCAACTTCTACCATGAAAAATAAATATTATCCAAGATAGAATTCCTAACAAACCAAATTCTTGTTTGGAATCACACTAACTATTTTCCCTTTTAGCCCCGTCATTAACCGTTTTGAAGTCTGTTTGTTCTTATCCAGAGGTTATAGAGTTTTGATTTGTTTCTATGTCGATTTACTTAAACACAAGACGACTCTTCCTCTTGCACTTTTCATTGAATGCTTTTAAAGTATATAATGGTTAAATTCAGTCTAACTAGTAATGGATAAGATAGAAACATTATTACTTTTTAATTTTGGGAACTTGTTTTCCCTTAAGGAAAGGGTTCAGATATACTATGAAAGATAATTTTTGGCACGAGTTGCCTCGACCATTTTTTGTTCTTGCTCCAATGGAAGCTGTGACGGATGTTGTTTTTCGACATGTTGTGAGTGAAGCAGCGAGACCTGACGTGTTTTTTACAGAGTTCACCAATACTGCAAGCTACTGCCATCCGAGAGGAAAAGACAGCTTAAGAGGACGATTGACATTCACAGAAGATGAACAGCCAATTGTTGCCCATATTTGGGGAGACAAGCCCGAATACTTCCGAGAAATGAGCATTGGCATGGCAGAAATGGGTTATCGTGGAGTGGATATCAATATGGGCTGTCCTGCTCCTAATGTTGCCACTAAAGGGATGGGATGCGGACTCATTCGTCGTCCTGATGTTGCAGCGGACATCATCCAGGAAGCGAAAGCGGGGGGATTGCCCGTCAGCGTAAAGACTCGCCTTGGTTATACGGAAGTGGAAGAATGGCGTCACTGGCTGAAGCACCTTCTAGAACAGGATATTGTTAATCTTTCCATCCATCTTCGTACGAAAAAGGAAATGAGTAATGTTGATGCGCATTGGGAGCTGATTCCGGAGATCAAGAAACTTCGAGATGAAGTTGCCCCAAATACGCTTCTGACGATTAACGGCGATATTCCAGACCGTCAGAAGGGACTTGAACTTGTTGAGAAGTATGGCGTGGATGGCGTTATGATCGGGCGTGGGATTTTCCATAATCCGTTTGCTTTTGAAACAGAGAAGAAAGAGCATACGAGTGAAGAATTGCTTGATCTTCTTAGATTGCAGCTCGATTTACATGATAAATATTCAGCAGAACTAGAAACGCGTCAGTTTATAACGCTTCGCCGCTTTTTTAAGATCTATGTAAAAGGATTCCGTGGCGCAAGTGAATTAAGGAATCAGCTTATG
This sequence comes from Anaerobacillus sp. QJM3NY_17, assembly GCF_056173665.1. Lineage (NCBI taxonomy): Bacteria > Bacillati > Bacillota > Bacilli > Caryophanales > Bacillaceae > Anaerobacillus > Anaerobacillus sp. QJM3NY_17. Next base: position 4,340,742 of record NZ_CM149685.1, read on the forward strand.
AGCACTGAATCCACTGATGAAGTGCGTGCTCTTCTTGATGAATTTAAAGAAAAAGAAAGATCAAATAAAAGTGAAAATTTTTCTATTTCTTGAGTAAAGTTTGAGTCATTTGAACCAAATCGTTCTTAGATTGTTACAGGAGAGGAGAGCCATTCGTGCTTTTCTCTCTTTTTTATAAGACTATGTTAATAAACCATTTTGATTTTTCCTCATTGAAACTCTGTGATGAGCAATCGCATTGAGCAAAAACCAAGAATCAACAGAAGAAAGCTGGTCTGGCTTCAATATGGAGGCTTGACCCCATTTCTTTAAAGCTTTATCAGATGTAATGTCAGACAATTTATATCTGTTACTTTTAAAAATTTAATATAAAAGCCGGTTTCTCCCGCACTTTTCAAGTATAATGGACCATATTCTGATAATGCATATAATATTTCTTGGAGAGAATTCTATACATATGACGAAAAACCAAAAACGAGGTTGAAAAATGAGTAAAAAAAGTTTTGCAGAATATCATCTAAGCGAAGAAATAAAAAGAGCACTAGCTGTGCTAAAATACGAAACGCCAACAGAAGTTCAAAGTGAAGTTATTCCATTAGCATTAGAAAATCAAGATCTTGTCGTAAAAGCTCAAACAGGAAGTGGAAAGACTGCTTCCTTTGGTATTCCTGTTTCCGATATGATTGAATGGGAAGAAAAAAAACCACAGGCCTTAATTCTTACTCCTACTAGGGAGCTTGCGGTTCAAGTCCGCGAAGACATTACGAATATCGGAAGGTTTAAACGCATTAAAGCAGTGTCCGTTTATGGCAAAGAACCTTTTACGAAACAAAAGGATGAATTGAAACAAAAAACTCATTGCGTCGTTGGTACTCCTGGACGGGTCATGGACCATATTGAACGAGAAACTCTAGCTTTGGATCAAATAAAGTATCTTATCATAGACGAAGCTGATGAGATGCTTAATCGAGGTTTTATCGATAAAGTAGAAGCGATTATGAAAGAGCTGCCTTCAAACCGAGTAACAATGGTTTTTTCTGCTACCTTGCCTAAAGATGTTGAAAATCTATGCCATAAATATATGAACGATCCGATTCAGATTGAGATTGAATCGGACGGGATGACAGCCGATACCATTGAACATTCTTTAATTGAAGTGAGAGAAGAAGAAAAGATCTCACTCCTTAAAAGCATCACGGTTGTAGAAAATCCAGACAGCTGCCTCATTTTCTGCAGAACCAAAGAACACGTTGATTCTGTGTATAGCGAACTAGAGAAATCTGGATACCCTTGCGAGAGACTCCATGGGGGGCTAGAACAAGAAGACCGGTTCTCTGTTATGGAAGGTTTCAAACTGGGGAACTTCCGCTATCTCGTGGCTACCGATGTAGCTGCGAGAGGTATTGATATTGATAATGTGACACTTGTTATCAACTACGACGTTCCTATGGAAAAAGAGAGCTATGTACACCGAACAGGAAGAACCGGTCGCGCTGGAAATAAAGGAAAAGCCATTACGTTTTCGACGCCTTTTGAAGGAAAGTTCATTAAAGCAATTGAAAGATACATCGGCTTTGAGCTACCAGTTATAGAAGCTCCAAGCCATCTGGAACTGGCTGGCAAAAAAGCAGCTTTCGAAGAAAAACTTAACAGCAGACGCATTGTAAGAAATAATAAAACAGCCCGCATCAATCAAGATATTATGAAACTCCATTTCAGCGGCGGTAAAAAGAAGAAAATTCGTGCTGTTGATTTTGTTGGAACGATCGCAAAAATCTCTGGAGTCACTGCAGAGGATATCGGCATTATAACCATCCATGATCATATGTCCTATGTTGATATTCTGAATGGCAAGGGCTCACTAGTTCTACAGGCCATGGAGAATGCGACTATCAAAGCAAAGAATTTAAAAGTGAGCATAGCCATTAAATAAAATATTTATAGAAATCCTTAAATCCCCCTCACCTTTAAAGATGAGGGGGATATTTGCTTCTATATGAGATTAAAAGAGACATGATGACCCCAGTGTTTGGTCTAGCCAAGTTTAGCTCCTACTGTACTGAATACAATGAGAACAAAGTAATATGTTTTCTCCGGAAAAACTTGAGATTTTGACTCTATTCTTTTATATCCACATTTACTTATGATACGGTTCGCCTCTATTAATCTTAAACGCACGATAAACCTGCTCAACTAGAATAAGCCTCATTAGCTGATGAGGAAAAGTCATCTTAGAGAAGGAAAGCGTGTCATTTGCTCTCTTGAGAACATCATCACTTAAACCAAGGGAGCCTCCAATAACAAAAGCTACCTTACTCTTTCCATATGTTGCGAGCTGGTCAAGGTCGCGTGCTAACTGTTCAGAAGTTTTCATTTTTCCTTCAATAGCTAAGGCAATTACGTGAGCATCAGGTGAAATTTTGCTCATAATGCGATCACCTTCCGCCTTTTTCACCTGAAGCATTTCAGTGTCACTTAGGTTCTCTGGAGCTTTTTCATCTGAGACCTCGATCACTTCTACTTTTGCGAAAGGACCGAGACGTTTCGTATATTCCGCAATCCCCTGCTTTAAATATTTTTCTTTCAGTTTCCCCACAGTAACAATACTTATGTTCAAAAGTTATCCACACCTATCCTTTTTTCTTAAATCCACAGCCGATAAACAAGTTATCCACAGAAATTATCCACATATACACATTTTTCACCCACATGTCGTGACCGAATATTAGTTCGATACCATATATGTTGCGCTGTTTTTGCAATACTCACATGTTGTGGACAACTCATTTGATTCTTTCTCAAGCTCTTCTAATACAGGGAAACTTTCTGTTTCATCAACCATTACATCAAGAGCCAATTCAACATGATCTTTACAGCAATATATTTTCATTCTACCTCTCCTTCATTTCACTTATCCACTGTGCATAAGTTTCTCCAAAAAGAAACAGGAGAGTTCCCCCTCCTGCACTATTTAAGAGCTTTGCTGCTCGGCAAGTGTCACTTCTACTTCTTGTTTCGTACCTTCACGATAGACTGTTAATTTCACTCGGTCTCCAATTTCTTTTTTTGTGTAAAGAAATTTACGAAGGTCGATTGAATTCTTAATTTTTTCTCCATCCATTGCTGTTATAACGTCAAGCTCTTTTAAGCCCGCAATATCACCTGAAGAAGTAGGAAAAACACTCATAACTACGACTCCATAATCGACTTTATCTGGCAACTTTAGTGATTCACTCCAGTGATAGGTAGGAATCTCTGAGAGTGATTTTGTTCCTATTCCTATTTGAGGCCTTCTGACTTCGCCATACGACTCTAGATCATTAATGATAGGCTCAGCGATATTGATTGGAATCGAGAAGCCAATTCCCTCTACGCTTGATTGAGCGATCTTCATTGAGTTAATCCCTACTAATTGACCTGAGATGTTAATTAACGCTCCTCCACTGTTACCTGGGTTAATAGAAGCGTCTGTTTGAATTACATCAGCATTCCAATCAATTGTCCCATTCTGATCGGTATCTACTGGAAATGAACGCTCAGGGTTGCTAATAATACCTTGTGTGACGGTCCCTTCAAGAAAGCCTAATGGATTACCGATGGCTATAGCTGGTTCACCTGGCTTGAGGGTATCCGAGTCACCAAATTCAGCAACCATTGTAACGGCCTCAGAAGGGATTTTAAGGACGGCAAGGTCCATTAGAGGGTCAGTGCCTACAAGCTCTGCAGAAACGCGCTTTTCGGCGTTTAAGCTCACTTCAAGCTGCCCTGCACCTTCAACCACGTGATTGTTAGTAACAACAAATGCCTCTCCGCCTTCTTTTTTATAAATAACGCCTGATCCTGCTCCAGCTTCTCCGTAATCCTCTGCCCAGAAATCTGTTTTTTGTAAATTAATCACCCCGACAACCGCTTCGCTTACATTCGCAACAGCTGACGTAATGTCATTTGTTACATCAATACTAATATCTTTAGTAATCGCCCGCTGTTCCGACTTCACTTCCGCTTCTTCATCTTGCGGTGGTTGAATATCAGGCAGCACGCCTACATCCGAGAGAGCAGGCACAGTAAAGAGAATAAGTAATGCGCCTAGAATGGCACCAATCAGTCCAGCCATAAATGCGCCGCCGCGATTACCGTTCTGTCGCATCGGTCGATTGTTTTCATCACCATCATAATAGCCCAAATTCTTCACCAATCCTTTCAGTTAAAAAAGGAGACCTCAGAATCAAGACTAATCTATCTTACTTGCCCTCACTCAAGCTTCTCGTTATAACTTCGTAACAAGTGTTGGCGCAGCAGGATCTGTATCATATAGAGCAATCTGCTCCCCGACTGCAAAGCCGTTTTGTTCAAGGGTTTGCTGGACAGAAAGTCTTGCCAGGTCTTTCATGTTATTATCTTTACTTAAATGGGCTAAATAAATACGCTTTGTTTGATCACCAATTATATCTGATAGGGCAGCTCCCGCATCTTCATTAGAAACGTGACCCATGTCACCTAAAATTCGTCTTTTCACATTCCATGGATAGCGCCCCATCATAAGCATATTGATGTCATGATTTGACTCAAATACAAGCATATCTGAATTGCGAATCGTTCCTTTGATTCGATCACTCACATATCCAAGGTCTGTCGCGATACTAAGTTTCTTACCTTCGTGATGAAAGGCATAAAACATCGGCTCGGCTGCATCATGGGAGACACCAAATGATTCGACATCAAGATCGTCAAAAGTTTTCACAGTATCCATATCAAACTGAAACTTTTGTTCTACTGGTATTGCACCAATTAGACCTGACATCGCTTCCCACGTTTTTGCATTTGCATATATAGGCAGCTTATACCTTCTTGCAAAAATGCCAAGACCTTTAATATGATCGCTATGTTCATGAGTCACAAGCAACCCATCTAGATCCTTTGGATCGAGATGGGCTTTTGCGAACAGTTCTTCAAGTTTTTTTCCACTTAATCCAGCATCTACAAGAAGCTTATGCTTCTCTGTACCAACATAAATGGCGTTACCAGTGCTTCCGCTTGCAAGCACACTAAATTCAAGAGACATATTCCATTCCTCTCCTACTTATCGCTTGTTACCGTTTTAGGCTTAGAAGGATCCGGTTTCTCACTGTCATCTGAATCCTCCTCATCCTCTTGCTCATTGGTTTCGACCTCTTTAGGATCACTAAAGACTGTTTTCTCAATCGCATTGACATAATAGTTCTGAATTGGTTTATCCTTGTTTTCGTTCTTAACGACAACATGCCAAGTTGGAACGAAAACAAATGTATCGCGGTCATCCTCGTTCGTAACCGTTGTGTAATAGCCAATTGACATGTCTTCTACTTTGTCATTTAAAGAAATATCCTGCTGATTCACAAGAAGCCCAATCGTTTCAGAAGCTGGATCGATTTTACGTTCTTTGCCGATTTTCTTTAAGTTCAAGTATGTTTGCGTATAAGAGACAACCTTGTCATCTTCAAGCGTAACAATTAGCATACCTGAATCCTGGCTATAAATAGGACGATCTTCAAAGGTTTCCGCGAAATAAATAATGTTTGGATTATTCTCATCACGGGCGTAAAACTGATACTTCCCACCTTCATACACATACGTCTCTAGAAATATTGAAAAGGCAGAAGGCTCGTCCGGATCGCTTATCGGGAACGGCTTCTTAAGAGTGGAGATTAACTTTCGTCCATCAAGCGTAATGTCCTGACTTGTTCCCTCTTCTAACGTTTTCTCTTCTTGCTCTGTAAATTCATGAACGTCTCCACTAATGAAAGACATCTTCTCCGTTTGAACAGGAAGGTTTTTCTCATATGTGACGTTTAAATTCTTTAATTGATCTTCAATCGTAACCTGCTCATACTGCTCGAGATCACTTAATTCGGTTTGCTTCTTAAATAAATCACTAGCTAGAAAGATATTAAACACAAGAAACGTTAATATTAATATCGTTTTCGTTCTATTCCAATCCAACTGATTCCCCTCCCTGTTCATTGCTAATGGATTGTAGCGGTGTCCAGGAATTGTTCAACTTCACATACCATTGGGGAATAAGTGTAAACTCATAATTTTGTTCTGCTGACCGATCAATTGTGAAACCCATTGTTATGTTTTGTATTTCGGTTTTCTTAAAACTTCCCTCGTCTAGTAGAGAAAGGACTTCTTCATAACTCGGTAGCATACGATCTCCAATTTCTCTAGCGTATTGAATAACCTTCAACATTCGCTTGTACGTGCTAACATCATCATTTTCAAGAGTTACATCAATCTCATCAAGATCTTCTGTTGAAGAGCTATAGACTGGATAGCCACCCGTATATAGTCGGAAGGTAATTTGATCTGTATTGTTATCAGAAGATCTGATCCATTCGTTCAGCACATATTCATCATCATCGTAATCGGTGATACGAAAACCAAAATGCTTATTGATAAATCCATAGGCATCCAGAATAGGAGATTCATTCGATACATACCGACTTGTTGTAGAAGGTGGATTCTTAAACACCATAAATTCATTTTCATGACTAAACGTTAAGTCTCGGCTACCGTCAGTATAAAGATCAGAAATATTGTTGAATGAGTTCTTCTCAACACGATCTTGTTCAGGAAAAAGCGCTTCTTTAAAATCTTCTTCATTTGCTAGCTCATCGGAACTTCCTCCGAACGCCGCTAAAGAAGGACCTTGTATCGGAATATAAAAAGTCGGTAGCTCGTCAGAAACTTGAAACGATTTGGCACGAAAGATCTTATTTTCTTCAGCTTCACTACTATTAACCTCAAAAGAAGAGAAGACGTTTGAATACCATTCTTTTATATCATTCGAAGCTTCAACCGTAGCTCGCATTCCATCACCATTGGATGTATTGAGGAAAATGATTTCATTGTTTTTACCTGATGCAATAGACGGAATGATAATGCGATCGAATGTCGACAAAGGAATATCGTCTTTCGAAATGCTCACTAGTTTCTTCAAAACGTCATTTGAAAGCAATGTTGGAAAAATAAGCTCTACGCTATTGCCGGTCTCCCGTATACTTTTCATATCATTCTCCATCGTAAAGGACTTGATTTTCATTCCGGAGATAAATTCATTGTAAAAAGAATCAATGGTATTGGAATAAAAGGAAGTAAAATGTTGATTATCAATGTGATAAACGAGCTGATTTGGTTTTACAACTTCATTGATACTTACTTCCTTAATACCAACAGGACTTGCTTCTGTAGGAGCAGCTTCCTTTTCGTACTCAGGTTCGAATGTCCAAATCTGCCACGTTAGAAACAAGCTAGTTAAAACGAGAACATTTAGTAAAACGGTTTTAAAGTTCTCAAATTGTTTCTTCGTCATTCTCACTTGTCTTCGACCTCCCTTATTCGCTTATAAGGGAGAGTAAAGTAGATCGTTGTTCCATGTCCCCACTTACTCTCTGCCCAGATATCCCCATGATGGGCATGGATCATTTCCTTGGCAATAGCCAAACCAAGTCCAGTTCCTCCAAGCTGCCGTGAGCGAGCTTTATCTACACGATAGAACCGATCAAAGATCTTCGAAAGATTATTTTTGGGTATGCCAACACCTTCATCACTAATGCTGATTCGGATCTTCTTCCCAATCGTCCAGCATCTTGCTGTGATAGTACCTCCATCCGGGGAGTACTTAATCGCATTAGAAATAATGTTATCAAGCACCTGTGTCATTTTGTCCTTATCCACTTTTGTGTAAATCGCTAAACGCGGAAGCTGCCTTACAATTTCAATATTCTCTCGCTTCGACATCTCAAAGCGATCAAGCACATGATCAAACATCTCAACGAAATCGACTTCCGTAAACTCAAGATGATACTCTTTCTTATCCATTTTAGAAAGCTGTAATAGATCATTAACTAACCTGATCATACGCTCTGTTTCATTTTGCGTGACGCTTAAGAAGCGCGGAGCAATTTCAGGATCCTGCAAGGCTCCCTCCTGAAGCGCCTCAAGGTAACTTCTCATCGTTGTAAGAGGCGTACGTAACTCATGTGACACATTCACTACAAATTCACGTCGTTCCTGTTCAAGCTGTTCTTGCTCGGTAATATCATGAAGGACAGCAATCAATCCATTAATTGGACCGTCTTCTTTATGGATAATAGAAAAGTTAACTCGAATAATAAACGTTTGTTGATCATCACTTAAATCTAGAATCATTGAGTCAGGACCATTGTAAACATCATCCCACGTCTTCTCTTCAGCGAACTGAAGAATTTTGTTTAGTGATGTTCCAAGAACCGTTTCACGTGAAACGTTCATCATTTCCTCAGCACGATCGTTCATTAGAATGATCATACCTTCTCGGTCTGTAGCAATAACACCATCCGTCATATAAGCAAGCACAGATGTAAGTTTACGTCGCTCTCCTTCTGTAATGGCATTAGCTTCTTGAAGCCTTCTTGTTAAATCATTAAAGGCAAGCGCAAGCTGTCCAATCTCATCTTCTCCATACACCTTCACTTTTCGAGTGAAATCGCCTCTGGCCATCACAAGTGCTTGTTTTCTCATATCCGAAATTGGCCTTGTTATCGTACGAGAGATAATAATACCAAGTAGGCCTGTCAGTACCAGGGCAATCAAGGCAGATTGAGCCAATAAACTATTCACTTCATCTGCTTGTTCAAATACCTGATTCATATTTGCCTGAATGTAAACCGCTCCAACAGTAGTGTTCGTTTCACCTTTAATAGGATAGCCATAAGCTAAAAACCGCTCTCCTTCACTATCAAGAAGGATTTCTTGTTCAGCTACACCATTTAATGCACTATCCACGAAATCATTCGTTGCACGTGTTCCTTCTAGACCATCATCATTAAGCGTACCGACTACTTGACCTAATGAATCAACTACTAGAATTTGACGAATTTCATTTTGGCTAAAATTTCTAATCAAGTTATTAATCGTATCATCTTCTTCATCGCTCTTACTGTTCACCTGATCAGAGACATTATCAGCTAGAAGCTCAGCACGATCGCGAATGGAACTAGCGTAGTTACTCTGAAACTGCTCTTCTAACTTGTCGTTAAAATAAACAGAGATAAACTGGATGGCAACAAGAATAAGAAGGACATAAACAATCGCAAACTTAAAATGAATGGATTTAAAAAAACCGACCTTTCCCATCTAAAGTTTACTGCTCCTGTTCCGGTTCACGCATATAGTAGCCAACGCCACGTCTTGTAATAATCCATGTCGGATGGCTTGGATTATCTTCGACTTTCTCGCGTAATCGACGTACTGTTACATCTACTGTTCTAACATCGCCAAAATAATCATATCCCCAAACAGTTTGTAACAAATGCTCTCGGGTCATAACTTGACCTATATGTTTTGATAAATAATGTAGCAATTCAAATTCTCTATGTGTTAACTCAATTGATTCTTCACGCTTCGTAACAAGATAAGCATCTGGATGAATCGTTAGCGCACCCACTTTAATAAGCGAGTTCGGTGAAGATTCTTTCTCAGGCTCCTGCTGACGACGGCGCAAATTGGCTTTTACACGCGCAATAAGCTCACGTGTACTGAAAGGCTTTGTCACATAATCATCAGCACCAAGCTCAAGACCTAGCACTTTATCAATTTCAGAATCCTTTGCCGTTAACATAATAATTGGCATTTCATATTTTTTACGAACTTCACGACAAACTTCCATTCCGTCACGTTGAGGTAACATGATATCAAGAAGAATCATATCCGGATTCTCTTCCTCAACTTTAGCAATGGCCTCGTCTCCATCGTAAGCACAAACCACCGTAAAGCCTTCCTTCTCAAGATTAAATTGCAGAATATCTGCAATTGGTTTTTCATCATCTACAACAAGAATTTTCTTGTCCATTATGAACGCTCCTTCTTTGATATGACAATATCAATTTACCGTTGATATGAAACATGCATACTTTTGTCTATTTTATCATATTATGTAGGTTTTATTACGATTCCCTACCGCTCTTCCCTTAACTTCTATAAGAGAAACGCTACGTCCTTTCTCTTTCGTCTTATAACACCGTTACCTAATGGCTTTATGAAGTCCTACTAATGCATTCGCCATTCAAACACATCTTTCGCCAGGAAGCCATAAAAGAAACCTTCAGTTTTCACTGAAGGTTATTTTTTCACGTAATTCATTGGATTTTCAAGATCACCGTTCTTATATACTTCAAAATGAAGATGAATACCTGTTGAATCCCCTGTAGTACCCATAACTCCAATTTTGTCACCTTTCTGAACCGTATCGCCAACTGAGACAGAAATGGACGCCAGGTGAGAATAAGTTGTTTTTAAACCGTTATTGTGATTAACAGTAACCTGGTTCCCATAACCACTTCGCGTACCTGCAGCTGTAACCTTTCCATTATCCACTGTACGGATTGTTTTATCCGATACCCCCGCAATATCGATTCCTTTATGGTAAGATCCCCAGCGATCGCCCTGCTTACTTGTAATTGTTCCTCCTACAGCAGGCCATGCAAATGAACCAGTTCCTTTTGATGGAATTACCTTTGTTCCAATTTTAATTACCTCATCTACAGGTTCCTTAGAAACGTCTTCTTTCACAACTTTCTTTTCAACGGCTTTTCCATTTTCACGTTTTACTTTATAAGTAACAGTCTTCTTACCCTTTTCTCCATCTTGCGTTACTTTCTTCTCACCCTTTAAGAGAGAATCACTTTTCTTTTTAGTAACTTGATATGGAATTTCTTTTGTTTTTTCAATTTCTACCGTTTCCATCACGTTTACAAATTTATTCTTCTCAAGAACGTTTAATTGATCACCCTTCTTTATCTCATCCTCACTAGAAAGGTTATTTTTCTCCATTAATTCTTTAACATCCATCTTAAACTTTTTAGCTACTTGTTTAAGAGATTGGTTTTCTGTAACTTTATATGTTACCTCTTCTTCAAAACCTGATTTAAGGAGGGACACTCCTTCCTCCTCCGTTAAAATATCCTCTGGGTTCACTTCATTCTTTTCAACTGTAAACGGTTGTGAGAGCTCAACAGCATCGATCGGATGAGGCTTATCACCTGATTCGAATACATTCAGACTTGTTCTCTCAATTTCCTTCACTTTATCATCAGTAAGTAAGGACTTAGCGTACTCCCATAGAGCATCTTTTGCTTGTTCCTCACTTACGAAGCTCCCTACCTGCTCTCCATCAAAAGAGAGGGTATACCCTTCACCAGTAAACGTAATTTCTTCATCTAATTGCTCGAGTGCTTCCTTATTGTCAACTGAAGGTTTAAATAAGCGTTCCGTCACAACCTCCACGTCATTCTCAACTGATAACTTCACACCATTTGCCTCTTGTTCGTTTTTTAATTCCTTTATATTCTCGTTCAACACCGCTCGACTATCTACAGTGCCTACGTTTTCTCCATCTATATAAACGTGATAAACAGGCTTCATGAGATTATAAACTGATGCACCAACTGGTTCTATCCAAAAAAGTGTACTAACACTCGTTACAATGACTGAAAGTTGTATAAAACGACGTACATTTATTTTTTTCATGCGACTTCCCCCTGCTATAGCTAAAACTATCTTTTTACTCACGTTTCGCACTTTATCATATACAGGAAGTCACATGGGTACAAATACTCAACTTGTAATAAAAATGTAGTCATTTCGTCACGATCGTGGCAACTCATACCAGAAAACTGGAAGGTTCTTCATCGATTACCTTACACTTTAAATAAGGATCACGACTGCAGGAAATAGTTCGCTTTTAAAAATCAACAACAAAAAAACGCATACCCCTCAATGAGAGATATGCGATATATGTACGTTGTTAATTGAAAAATAATGGTGGCTCCGGACGGAATCGAACCGCCGACACGTGGATTTTCAGTCCACTGCTCTACCGACTGAGCTACAGAGCCATATAAGATATACTGTCCATCAGCTTATGCTGTGTAAAACCTCTGTCCCTTCCTCTACAAGCCTTGCTTTGAAGCTAGCTGTGTCGGGACAACTCGTCGGAAATTCGATGAAGCTTTGCTCGTTGCTCTACCGACTGAGCTACAGAGCCATATTACTAATTCCATTTAATAGATTAAATGGCGGTCTCGACGGGAATCGAACCCGCGATCTCCTGCGTGACAGGCAGGCATGTTAACCGCTACACCACGAGACCAAGTTATGAGTGTATTTTGCTCACTTACGTTAGAAAGTAGTTACATCTAGCAGTGAGTTTAGGTTGCCCCTAAAGGGACTACCATTAAATTTTATCATCGATGTTTAATCGACGTAGTTAAAATTTTTATTTGGTTGCGGGGGCAGGATTTGAACCTGCGACCTTTGGGTTATGAGCCCAACGAGCTACCGAACTGCTCCACCCCGCGACGATATGAATGAAAGATTGCTGCACTTGCTTCTTTATGCTGTGCACTGTTTCGTCCTCTGCAAGATTATGCTCCGATGCGTATCCGTCGAAACAACTCGATGTTGATTCAATGAAGTAACGCTCGTTGCTCCACCCCGCGACGATATGTATCATTTTCATCTAAAGAAAATGGTGAGCCATGAAGGACTCGAACCTTCGACCCTCTGATTAAAAGTCAGATGCTCTACCAACTGAGCTAATGGCTCGTCATAAGTATCTTGTAACGACGACAAGATTTATCATATCATTGGATTTCATAAAAAGCAAGAGATCTTGAAAAGAAAATAAAAAAACAGCCATGGAGTAAGTTAACCCTGTCTTAATTTACCCCTTTGCCTGTTTATTTAATCGCTCTTTCATCATTTCACGAATTTCTTGTTTCCGACGATGACGTTTAATGGCGAAACGATTGACCTCTTGAAAAATGAGTGAGGATTCCTTATCCGTTTTGAGATGAAACTTCACACCAAAAAAGTGGCTTGCTCTTGTGTTTGGATCATTAGGGTCGTTTGGCTTCCCCCACACCACTTCACCTGTAATGCGAAATGGTTCATCATTTAACTTAATCGAAAACTCCATATTCGTATGCATTGGCGCTTCAAAATCTACAGAAAAACCAATACCTTCGAGTCCGATATCATGAATATAAATTTTATGGTTAAAATCCGTAGCGACAGGTGTGTTCTTTTCAATAATTCTCATCCTTGCAGCAAAAGGAACGTCAAGCTGCTGACGAAAGACCTGTCTTTTATTCCGACTCATGCGAACACCTCATCAAAGTTTAACAATTTTGATAGTCCAAGTTTACCACAAAAATCGTTTTTCTGCAGAATTTTCCAACTTCTAATGTTCTAAAAAAAGCTGGCAGTCTCAGCTGCCAGCTCGATCAATTAAGCAAAAACGCCACGAATCATATTTGTTTGATTACGGTCTGGACCTACTGAGAAGATTGATAATGGAATACCTGTCAATTGTGAAACACGCTCAATGTAGTGACGTGCGTTAGGTGGTAAATCACCAAGGTTTTTCACACCAGTAATATCTTCTGTCCAACCAGGCATTTCTTCATAAACAGGTTCACATTCAGCAAGAACCTTAAGGCTTGCTGGGAACTCTTCAATAACTTCACCTTTGTACTTATATGCTGTACAAATTTTAAGCGTTTCGATGCCAGTCAGTACATCAATGGAATTTAGAGAAAGATCGGTAATTCCGCTTACGCGGCGTGCATGTCGTACTACAACGCTGTCGAACCAGCCAACTCTGCGCGGTCTGCCAGTCGTTGTACCATATTCATTTCCTACTTCACGAATTTGGTCGCCTACTTCATCATGAAGCTCAGTAGGGAACGGGCCGTCACCTACTCGTGTCGTATAAGCCTTCGAAACACCAACAACATGATTAATTTTACTAGGTCCTACACCTGAACCAATTGTAACCCCACCAGCAATTGGATTTGAAGACGTTACAAATGGGTATGTACCCTGATCGATATCAAGCATGACACCTTGTGCACCTTCAAATAGAACACGACGCCCTTCATCAATGGCATCATTAAGGACCACTGAAGTATCTACAACATACTTTGCAATCTTTTGGCCGTATTCGTAGTATTCTTCAAGAATATCTTCTTTTTTAAAGCCTTCAACTTCATACATTTTCTCTAGAAGACGATTTTTATCAGTTAGGTTACGCTCCAGCTTCTCTTCAAATACTTCTCTGTCAAGAAGATCACAAATACGGATTCCCACTCTTGCAGCTTTGTCCATATATGCTGGGCCAATTCCTTTTTTCGTTGTGCCAATTTTATTTTCGCCTTTGTACTCTTCTTCCACGACATCAAGCTTCAAGTGATAAGGAAGAATAACATGTGCGCGATTGCTAATGCGCAGGTTATCTGTATTAATATTGCGTTCATGTAAATAGGCAAGTTCTTCAAGAACAGCTTTTGGATCAACAACCATTCCGTTTCCGATGACACAAATTTTATCGTCATAAAAAATTCCTGATGGAATCAAGTGAAGTTTGTACTTCGTATCATTAAATACAATTGTATGTCCTGCATTGTTTCCACCCTGATAACGAGCGACAACTTCTGCATTTTCCGAGAGGTAATCCGTAATCTTTCCTTTACCTTCATCGCCCCACTGTGTTCCTACCACAACTACTGATGGCATTTGAGCACCTCCAGATGCTTCCTACGATTAATTCATCAAGAAGCATACTTCTTTTTTTAAAAAACCCAGGGTAAGTGTACCAATTTGATGGTTGTAAGTCAACAAACCCGAACAATTATATAAATAAATATAATTATGTTCGTTATTTAGTTATTCCTTTCGAATAAAAATAAGACAAATGTAGTGCTTTTATTATGCTCATTTTTGTGAACTATAATAAAAAAGCCTCATAAAAGAGGCTTTTTTAGGCACCTGGTGGCATGTCACCTTCATCATGACGCCTTTCCAGGTTAACGAATTTATTGTATTCTTTCACAAATGCAAGCTCTACTGTTCCAACTGGACCATTTCGCTGCTTTGCAATAATAATTTCAATGATGTTTTTATTTTCCGATTCCTTATCATAATAATCATCTCGGTATAAGAACGCGACAATATCAGCATCCTGCTCAATACTTCCAGATTCACGTATATCAGACATCATTGGTCTTTTATCCTGTCTCGACTCAACTCCACGAGAGAGCTGTGATAGTGAAATGAGAGGTACTTCAAGTTCACGTGCAATGCCTTTTAAGGACCTCGATATTTCGGAAACTTCTTGTTGTCTGTTCTCCCCAGATCCATTACCACGAATAAGCTGCATATAATCAATTAGAATCATGCCAAGGCCCTTCTCCTGCTTCAAGCGTCGACATTTAGCACGAATATCACCAACTCGTATACCAGGAGTATCATCAATATAAATACCGGCATTTGAAAGACTACCCATAGCCATCGTCAGCTTCTGCCAGTCATCTCCTGTCAGTCCACCTGTTCGAAGACGTTGTGCATCAATATTCCCTTCAGCACAGAGCATACGCATAACAAGCTGTTCAGCACCCATCTCAAGACTAAAGATCGCAACATTTTCATCCGTTTTCGTAGCGACGTTTTGAGCAATGTTAAGAGCAAAAGCTGTCTTACCTACAGAAGGTCTTGCTGCAACGATAATCAAGTCATTTCGTTGAAAGCCTGCGGTCATTCGATCAAGCTCAGAAAACCCTGTAGGAATGCCTGTAATATCTTCCGTACTGTTTTGTAGCATTTCAATATTGTCATAGGCAGTTACAAGAACATCTTTAATAGATATAAATGCTCCTGTATTCTTTCGCTGAGAAACCTCCATAATGGATTTCTCAGCTTCTGATAGAAGGTTTTCAATCTCATTTTCTTTCGCATATCCATCGGAAGCTATATCAGTGGCGGCGCGAATAAGTCTTCTTAAGATTGATTTCTCTTCTACAATTTTAGAATAATACTCAACGTTCGCAGCCGTAGGAACTGAATTAGCCAGATCACTTAGGTAAGATACTCCACCAATTTCTTCAAGAATTTTAAGATCCTGCAGCTCTGATGTAACCGTGACAAGATCGACAGGCTCACCCTTCTCGGAGAGATCAATCATGACAGAGAAAATCTTCTGATGTGCCGCTCTATAAAAGTCTTCTGGCTGCAATACTTCCGTTGCTGTTGTCAGAGCATCAATTTCTAAGAAAACAGCACCGATTACCGCTTGTTCAGCTTCTATATTTTGAGGTGGCGTACGATCAGCAAATAAATCACTCATGTTGTTTTCCCCCTGAGCATTTCGCTATTTTCCACCCGTGATCACCTATTATTGCTCTACCACATGTACTTTAACAGTTGCTGTTACATCATGGTGCAATTTAATGGGTACATTCGTGTATCCCAGTGAACGGATTGGTTCATCAAGCTCGATTTTACGTTTATCCACTTTAATGTCGTGCTTTTTCAGTTCTTCAGCAATATTTTTACTTGTAATGGATCCAAATAAACGGCCGCCTTCACCAGATTTTGTTTCCAATTCAACTTCAAGGCTTTCGATTGTTTCCTTCAGTGCTTTAGCCTCATCAAGCTCTTCCTGAGCCTTTTTATCATCACTGCGCTGTTTTGCTTTTAAAGTTTTCATATTTGCATTATTTGCTTCTAGAGCTAGATTATTCTTCAACAGATGGTTACGAGCATAACCGTCTGCCACATTTTTCACTTCGCCTTTTTTACCTTTACCTTTTACGTCTTCTAAGAAAATCACTTTCATGATTCATCTTCGCTCCCTTCCAAATAGTTATCAATTGTTTCCTTAAGCAATTCTTCTGCTTCTTCGATTGATCCAGAATCAATTTGCGTCGCAGCATTGGTTAAGTGCCCACCGCCATTAAGGCCTTCCATTATAATCTGAACATTAACATCACCAAGCGATCTTGCGCTAATGCTAATCTTACCATCAGTTCGTTTTGAAATAACGAAAGAAGCAATCACGCCGCTCATTGATAAGAGCGTGTCTGCGGCTTGGGCAATCAATACTTGATCATATGTTTGATCTCTTTCACCGAGTGCAATCGCAATACCGCTTCGATAGATGTGCGATTTCTCGATAATTCTGGCTCTCCTAATATACTGGGCAATGTCTTCACGTAGAAACTCCTGTACAAGAACAGTATCAGCTCCATGTGCCCTTAAATAGGATGCAGCGTCAAACGTTCTAGAACCGGTTCTAAGCGTAAAGCTTTTTGTATCCACAATAATCCCTGCTAAAAGAGCTGTTGCTTCCATAATGTCCATTTTGAGCCTTTTAGGCTGGTATTCAAAGAGTTCCGTTACAAGTTCAGCTGTAGAAGAAGCATATGGCTCCATATACACAAGAACTGGATCTTCAATAAACTCTTCTCCACGTCTATGATGATCAATAACAACCACATGGTCAAGCTTTTGTAAAAGGCGCTCTTCCATCACAAGAGAAGGTTTATGGGTATCGACGACAACTAGAAGCGTATTCGGTGTACAATTCTCAAGCGCATCTTCAGGGTCAATAAAGCGAGCCCAAAGTTGGTCATTCCCTTCAATCTCTTCCATTAATCTTGAGACACCACTTGTCCGTTGGTTTTGATCAAAAACGATAGAACCTTCTTTTCCATTAGCCTGTGCTACTTTTAATATACCTATCGATGCACCGATAGAATCCATATCAGGATTTTTGTGTCCCATAATTATGACTTGATCACTATCCAGTACAAGTTCTCTTAAAGCGTGAGAAATAACTCGTGCTCGAACCCTTGTCCGCTTTTCAATTGGATTGGTCTTTCCTCCATAGAACTTCACTTTCCCGGTTGTCTGCTTAATCGCCACCTGGTCACCACCACGTCCAAGTGCTAAATCAAGACTAGATTGAGCTAATTGACCAAGTTCCGTAAGTGTACTATGGCCACTACCAATACCTATACTCAATGTAATGGAAATGTTCTCTTTCGAAGTAGCTTCACGCACTTCATCAAGGATAGAGAATTTATTTTTCTCCAAATCCTGAAGGATCTTTTGATTTAATACAGCAAAGAATTTCTCAGATGAACTTCGCTTCAAGAAAATTCCCTGCTCATCAGCCCAGTTATTTAGAATCGAGGTAACAGAGCTGTTTAAGTTACTACGCACCTGATCACCAAGTCCCTGGGTTACTTCTTCATAGTTATCCAGATAAATAATCCCAACAACCGTTTTTTCTTCGCTATAAAGACGTTGTATTTCTACTTTTTCACTCACATCAAAGAAATAGAGAAGTCTTTCTTCTTGTTTGAAATACGTTTTGTACTTACGATCATGGATCGTTAAAATTTCTTCATTCGCTTCTGACTTCAAAAAGGGAAGAATTTGCTCTGATATATCATTCAACGAAAGTCCTATCAACTGTTCTTTCTCCATCATGATAGGCAAATATGGATTGGTCCATTCGATGTGATAATCCTCATCATACAGCAATATTCCAAAAGGCATCTCCATAAGAGCCTCGTCTCCCACCTTCTTCACGCGGTGAGACAGAGTTGATACGTAATCCCTAAGTGCAGCTTGAAATAAAGATTCAGCTCGAATCGCTGTATAAACAAGAAGCGTCATGACCACTACGCTTCCAACCCCTAATATCCAGTTGTAATAGGTGATGATGCCGATAAACAGGATGGAAATGACGAACAAGGCTACCACATGATAACCATGCCACCGTTTCGTTAAAAACTTTGGCATACTTTCAGCTCCTACCTATGATTTCATTCTCCTTCGCAATTCGAAACCAAGATCAATGATTCCAATAATAACAATAAATGATGTTAGTGCGAAGCCAAGAACCGTTAACAGAATTGGCACGACGATGGGCCACCCCTTTTGATGGCTAAAAAAGTAAATGACTGCAATCCCCTGAACAAATATCAGTGCGTTGAGTATTAAGTAAACGTTAATGGATGCAACAAATACAGCAGATCCTTCTTCTAATCCTACCATCATAACAATAGTAACAACTAAATAATACCATAAAAAACTCTTCGGAAATGACCATTCTCGGATTGGTGGAAAGACTGGTGGATGAAAATTCCCTACCCTCTTTAAAATCGGCACCGAAATAAGTTGAGATATAAGCGCAATAACCGCCCCCATTAACACAAGAACAGTTGGGATAAGATATCGAATCAAACTAATTTGCTCCCTAGCCTGAGCAATTTGATCCGAATCCCCCCCTAAAGCTTTCGCCATTGACTCAGCCTGTCGAAAAGATTGATTCATCATTTCCATAGATAAATCGGCTGGATTTTGACCAATAAGTAAAATACTTGAAATGAAAATGATAACCAAACCAACAACATAAGCAATGGTACTACCAAGTAAAACAGCAAGCGCAGATTTACGAAGATAATATAAGTACCCAGCAGTTAAACCACCAAGACTAAATACTAAGGTAAAAGCAAACGAAGGTATACCAGCTGTTAATACCCCAATAACGATAGTTACGGCCCACATCACCAATCCACTCTTCAACCCATTCCGAACTACCATTAAAATAAACGGCACTGGAAGAGCCCATAAAGTAATTACACCAACAACAGGAACATACATCGTTACCAAAAATAAAACAGCAAACACAGCCGCAAGCGCAGCTCCTTCAACTAACGGTACAACAGCACGATTCTTCATCATTAACTCCTTTTCAGTAAAGCGGAAGTGGGCGATTAGGTCCGACTACTAAATAAATCTACATTCAGTCTCACGCCCTACCATACCAGTGTTTACACGAATTAAATAAACTACCTTTTATATAATTCAAAAAAACGGGTCGAAATCCCCTTACTACATTGTAAGAATTTCTGCCCGTTTCAGCAAATGTTTCATTAATTTGAATAGTAAGCATTAAGAAAAGGCTGTTTTCTAAACAGCCTACTATGTATTACATAAGAGATAAAGTCTCTTCTTTTGCGCTATCCATTTCATTTTGAAGCCATTCTTCTAATTGCATAGATGCTTCGGTAGCATCCTCACCGTCAGCAATAAGAAGAAGTGAGTCATTTTCTTTCACCGTAAGATTGAACGTTATAACGCTAGTTAAGTTCTTTGCGTTAATGCTATGACCATTACGATAAAGTGACACGTGACTGTTAAACGATTTCGCTTTTTTTACGAATGCCATAAGGGAGTTCATACTAAGCTGCTCTGTCAGATTAATTGTTGTTGTTTCCACATTTTTCATTATTGTGGTTCCTCCTTACAGATCTCTTGTAAGGTTCTTATTCCCTCAAAATGTGAAATGATAAACCACTTATTCTCAAACAATGTAAAAAAACATTATTTCAGAATAAACTTGTATAGAAAAAACAGTGGGACATTGTCCCACTGTTTTAAAACTTACTCACCAAGTACGTATGGTAGTAAAGCCATTTGACGAGCACGTTTAACCGCACGAGTCAATTGACGTTGATATTTAGCGCTAGTACCTGTTACACGACGTGGAAGAATTTTTCCACGCTCAGATACGAAGCGCTTAAGAAGATCTGTATCTTTATAGTCGATGTAAGTGATTTTGTTTACTGTGAAGAAACAAACCTTTTTACGACGACCTCTGCGTCCACCTGGTCTTGCCATGGGTAGTTACCTCCTTTGCATTTAAAATTCGATCTCTGTTTTCACCGCTCGAAACAGAGAGTATTAGAACGGCAAGTCATCATCTGAAATGTCGATCGGCTTGCCATCGCTCGCAAACGGGTCATCTCCAAAATTGGAGTGATCACGGTTGTTATCACGATTTTGGTTCTGATTCCCGTAACCGCCGGTTTCTCTGTTTTGGTTGCCGCCACCGTAGTTACTACTGTTACCGCTTCCGCCACCGCCTTGGTTAGAACCTTTAGGCTCGAGAAATTGGACGCTTTCAGCCATCACTTCTGTCACAAACACACGCTGTCCCTGGCTATTATCATAAGAGCGAGTCTGAACTCGTCCATCTACACCAGCAAGGCTGCCTTTTTTCAAGAAATTGGCTGCATTTTCTGCCTGTCTGCGCCATACAACAATGTTGATAAAATCAGCTTCGCGGTCTCCCTGCTGATTCGTAAACGGGCGATTCACAGCAAGTGTGAAGTTCGCAACCGCTACGCCACTAGGGGTATAACGCAATTCAGGGTCTTTTGTTAAACGTCCAACTAATACGACGCGATTCAGCATCAGAACCCCTCCTATTTATAAAACAATTACTTTTTAGCTTCTTCTAGGTTGATCGTCATGAAACGAAGAACATCGTCGTTGATTTTCATCAAACGGCTGAATTCATCAATCGCTTCAGTATTACTGTTAATGTTAAGAAGCATGTAGATCCCGCTGTTGAAATTCTCGATTTCATAAGCAAGACGCTTCTTACCCATTTCTTTAGTTTCATTAATTTCCGCACCATTGTCTGTAAGGATACCGTTGAAACGCTCAACAAGAGCTTTCTGTGCATCCTCTTCAATGTTTGGACGGATAATGTACATAATTTCGTAGTTACGCATTCCGTTCACCTCCTTTTGGTCTAACGGCTCTTAACTGGAATTAAGAGCAAGGAGTAAGTATACAAAGATAATTACTCACAGCTTTAGATTATACCAAATTAATTCTCTATTAGCAAGTACCGTAGAAATTGAATCTATATCTTAAACGTTAAAGCGGAAATGGATCACGTCTCCGTCTTTTACAATGTACTCTTTTCCTTCAAGACGAACTTTTCCTTTTTCTTTCGCGATAGCCATTGTCCCAGCTTCAACTAGGTCATCATAAGCTACAATTTCTGCGCGGATAAAACCACGTTCGAAGTCTGTATGGATAATACCAGCTGCTTGTGGAGCTTTCATTCCAAGACGGAATGTCCACGCACGAACTTCTTGCTCACCAGCTGTGAAGTAAGTAGCTAGTCCAAGAAGGTCATAGGAAGCGCGGATTAATTTATTCAATCCCGGCTCAGAGATTCCGATGTCTTCAAGAAATGCATCTTTTTCTTCGCCTTCAAGTTCAGCGAGTTCGGATTCAATCTTCGCACAAACGACGATAACTTCTGCGCCTTCTTTTGCAGCATATTCACGAACTTTAGCCACATATTCATTATCAGTTGGGTCCAGAAGATCATCTTCGTCAACGTTTGCTACGTAAAGAACAGGCTTTTTCGTTAATAGATGGTAGCCGTAAACAATTTTCTCTTCTTCTTCCGTTAGCTCTACGCTTCGAGCAGGCTGTTCTTCTTCAAATGCTTCCTTAAGCTTTGTGAGAACGTTAAATTCAGCTAGCGCTTCCTTATCTTTTTGCTTCGCCATTTTCTGAACACGGGCGATGCGCTTTTCTACTGATTCAAGGTCTGCAAGGACTAGCTCAAGGTTAATCGTTTCAATATCAGAAATGGGATCTACTTTACCAGAAACGTGTGTAATATTCTCATCATCGAAACAGCGAACAACTTGAGAAATCGCATCTACTTGACGAATATGAGAAAGAAACTTGTTTCCTAGACCTTCGCCTTTACTTGCACCTTTAACAATTCCAGCAATATCCGTAAATTCAAAAGCTGTTGGTACAGTTTTCTTTGGATTTACAAGCTCAGTTAGCTTTTGAAGGCGCTCATCTGGAACTTCTACAATTCCAACGTTCGGATCAATTGTACAGAACGGATAGTTAGCTGACTCTGCTCCTGCCTGTGTAATTGCGTTAAATAAAGTTGACTTCCCAACATTTGGAAGTCCTACAATACCGGTGGTTAATGCCATCTCGGTCACTCCTTTAAAAGTATCTGCCTCAGAAGGCGATTTTTATAAATATAAAGATGGCTAAATGAGCCATAAATAGACTTTTTTGATCATCTTGTTCAACGAACGACATACCTTATCAATTATAGAGATGACGAAGCAAAAAAACAAGCGTCCCCCTTTCTCTATAAGTAAAATGACCGCCCAATATGGACGGTCACGATTCCGCATGCTCAAGAACTTTTTTCAATTTTCTAGAGAACTCTTTTCTTGGAAGCATCACACTATGGTCACACCCGAGACACTTGATTCGGATATCTGCTCCCATCCGAATTACTTTCCAACGGTTTTCTCCACACGGATGCGCTTTTTTCATTTCGACAATGTCATTCAAGCCAAAGTCTTTATCAGACATAAGGATTCCCCCTTTATGCTTTTTCTTTTACTTCACTTTGCTCATCACGCTGATACATGACAACGCGTGGCAGAGCAATTTCAATACCAATTTCATCAAAACGTTGTTTAACCGCTTTTCGGATTTCTCGCCCTATGACCCAGTGCTCCATTGGATGCACTTCTGAGATAATACGAAGAATTACTTCTGACTGCCCTAAATCCTGGACTCCAAGATATTCCGGTTTCACAATCATAGCATCAAACTGCTCATACAGCTCGTCCATTAAATCAATGATCACTTTCTCGGCTTCTTGTATATGTTCTTCATACGCAATGTTCACATCAACAACGGCAATACTATTATGAATAGAATAATTCGTTACTTGACTAATGTTACCATTCGGTAGGATATGAAGTTCTCCTGTCCAACTTTTAATTTTCGTAACGCGTAGTCCAATTTCTTCAACAAATCCTTCTACACTAGAGATACGGACATAATCGCCAACAGAAAACTGTTTTTCGAAAATAATAAAGAAACCTGTAATAACATCACGAACAAGGTTCTGTGCCCCGAAACCTACAGCAAGACCAACCACTCCGGCTCCAGCAATTAGGGTCCGAACGTCTACGCCAAATTCACTCAAAATCATAACTAGTGCAACAAAATAAGTAACATAGGTTAGAACATTCTCAATCAACCTTATGAGAGTCGCTTCTCTACGTTCCGATAACCGGAGGGGGCTTTTTAAACGAATAGAGAAAATCTGACCTAATGCTGATTTTGCTATTCGCAAAAAGATCCATGTACCAATTAAAATAGCTAAAATAGTAAGTGCACTTTTGACCATATTCCCCCAAAGCTCACGATTGGTTAAATACTGATATGTAGGCGTCCACAAAGAATCGAACCAATCCAATCCACATACCTCCCAGTTTTTAGTACTATGATAACAAATCATACCGTTTAAGAACTGGGAAAATCAAGATAGATGCTAAAATATAGAGATTAAGTACACCGTACAGAGGGTATAAAAAAGCAATTAGTGTAGAAAAACCAAACGCAGTAAACGGAAGCATAATCATGACAATAATAAAAGCGACAATCCATAGAGGAAGACCAAGCAAATCTCGAAATCTCGATGTAAGACCAAAGACTCCACTTACAGCTGTAGTGTATATGGCTAACCATAGTAAGACAGACATAATCAAAATCATATAGTACGGATACGTTTTTAAGATCGCAAACAATGGGATCTCGTATAAAAGAAGGTCATGAGCCACCTGTATGAGCGATTGATTATAAAGAAAAGACACTCCCCCGAGAATTAATCCACTTCCAAGGCTCGCAATCCAAATTTCTCCTTTATGCTTAATTTGATGACCGACGGCTGAAAGGACTGCGACAAGTGGTAAAATATTTAGCGCTGTGAACGTAAAAGCCGCTGGCCAGTTCGCTTGTTTGGTCCAATTAAAAAGCATAGCTGAGGGATTCGAGTGAATGAACAATCCAAGTACTGAAAGTAAGAGAATAATAAGCAAAGGAAGAATAATGGCATTCATTGATAACATCCCGTTGATATCCCAGAAGAAAAGGATAATAACTAATACAGCAAGAATACAAATACCTAACCAATAAGGTAGATGAACCACTTCCATCGTTGCCCCACCACCTGCAAACATTACAATCGTTGTTGTAAACAAATACAGGATAATGAGTAAATCATAGATTCCGGTTAACTTTTTGCCCACAAGTCGTTCCAAAATCGGCAAATAATGAGTGGATTTCGTTTCGTAACTTATTTTCATAATCACATAACAACAAATCGAGAACATGACTGTAAATAAAATGATAGCCAGTACGCTTTCATGACCAAAAAATTGCCACAGTTCTCTCCCTGATGCATAGCCTGCACCAATCATCGTTCCTAATATAAGAAACAACCATTTCATTCCACCGCTTATCATGGCATTCCCTCCTAGTCTTACTCAATACGAAATTGAAGTAAAATCCACGGCAGAAATGATCTTGTATGTATAGATCACGTCAAAATTCCGTATACTGTTACTACTATTACAAAGGAGAGAATCCTATGAATCTTCGAGACAAGTTTTTTCAAAAAAAACCTGCTGCATATCGAATCCATCATGAGGATGATCTTGCTATAGAAACACTTAGTGAGAGGATTTCGCTTCTGCTGCCAACGAGAAGAACAGATTCAATTGTGATCGTTTGCATCGGAACGGATCGTTCAACGGGAGACGCTTTAGGCCCGCTTGTTGGAAGCAAATTGCAGCAGCTTCAGCCAAAAGCAACAGTATACGGTACGCTTGAGTCACCAGTTCATGCTGTGAATTTAAATGAAGTGATGACATCAATTGAACAGACGCACACTCGTCCATTTATTATCGGAATTGATGCTTGTCTCGGACGTCTTCACTCTGTTGGAATTATTACGGCAGGAGAGGGCCCTGTGAAGCCAGGTGCGGGAGTAAAAAAAGAGCTCCCAGAAGTTGGGGATATTCATTTAACAGGGATCGTGAATGTTAGTGGATTCATGGAATACTTTGTTTTGCAAAATACACGATTAAATTTAGTTATGAAAATGGCTGATGTTATGGCTATAAGTCTTCATCAATCTATTGAAGCATATGGATCAGATATGTCACTCGAGAAGAACAATGCCTTAAATTGGGGAGATGACCTTCTTCAACTTCCATAACGTCGACAAAAAGACCCGTATCCTGGTCATTTACAAAACCAGAGTACGGGTCTTTTTAATATAGATCTCTGTTACTAAATCATATGGTTTCTTGATTTTTGACTGCTTAACAAAACCTGATTAAATAATCGCATTCTAAAACATCGAAGGCATCAGGTACAGACTTGAGACAAGAATAGCTGCAATTAATAAAGCAGGGAGAAAGTTAGCTACTCGAATTTTAACAATACCGAGCAAGTTCAATCCAATTGCTAGAATCATAATTCCTCCTGCAGAAGTTACCTCTGCAATAAACGCATCGAGAAGGGCTTGGGGGACAAACTGGTTTATCTGTGCAGCAAAGAGAGCAAGAACTCCTTGATACAGCATTACGGGTATTGCTGAAAACAATACACCATAACCTAGCGTTGCTGTAAACATAATTGCAGTAAAACCATCTATTAAAGACTTTGTAAATAATATTGAGTGATCATTTCGTAGGCCACTATCAAGTGCCCCAAGAATAGCCATAGCACCAACAACGTAAACGAGTGTAGCTGTTACAAAAGCTTGAGCTACGCTGCCTTCCGAAGCAGCACCAGTTTTTCTCTCAATCCACTTCCCTAAACCATTCAGCTTTCCTTCTAGATTCCAATACTCACCTAGTATACCGCCCAGCACCAGACTGCCAATTACAATTAAGAACTGCTCGCTTTTCATGGCCATTTGTAGTCCGATAACAGAAACAACTAAAGCTAGGCCCTGCATAATTGTCGTTTTCGTTTGTTCAGGGATGCGACTGCTAACCGTGCCAATCAGCGTACCCGCAATAATGGCTGCACCATTCACAACTGTTCCTAATAATACCATTTCCTACATCTCCTCAGCCAAAGTACCCCTCAACAATTTCTTCTACTGCTTGGATGGTTTTATTAATTTCATCTATTGAATTATAAGGTCCCACACTTAATCGTACCGCTCCAGTAGTGGTCGTTCCGATCGTTTCATGTCCAAGCGGAGTACAGTGTAGGCCTGCTCTTACTGCAATCTCGTAATGCTGATCAAGTATAATTGCAATTTCCTGAGCATCAATTCCTTCAATAGTAAAAGGGATAACTCCAAGGCGTTCTTTATTAGGTCCATACACCTTCACATAATTAATTTCTTTTAAACCATTTATTAGATGCTCAGTTAAATGCAGTTCATGCATTCTTATTTTATGAAGACCCATTTTCTTCACTGCATTGAGACCTGCTAATAACCCGGCAATTCCTGGTGTATTGACGGTTCCGCTCTCAAGGCGTTCAGGGTATTTTAGTGGCTGATCGACCAACTCAGAACTACTCCCCGTACCGCCATGATATATAGGATTAAGCTCAACCGCTTTGCTAACCATTAGTACACCTGTACCCTGCGGACCAAGTAAACCTTTATGACCTGGGAAAGCCAATAGATCAACGCTCATTTGCTCCATATGAATAGGAATAATACCAGCTGTTTGGGAGGCATCTACGAGAAACGTAATTCCCTGTTCTCTGGCTATTTTTCCAATCTCATCGATAGGAATAATTTTACCAGTTAGATTAGAGCCATGTGAAACAATAATCATTTTTGTAGAAGATCGTACGGCATTGCAGAATGCCTCGACATCAAATTCCTCAGTCGTCTCCAGATTAATGTAATCCACTTCAATTCCTGAAGTTTTCTTCATATATTCTAAAGGACGACGTACTGAGTTGTGTTCATAAGAAGTGGTTAATACATGATCCCCTTCATTGAAGGAAAAACCTTTTATTGCCTGATTAAGAGCTCCTGTAGCGTTTGCTGTAAAACAAACGCGTTCAGGTTGGTCAAAGCCAAAGAAATCAGCCAGCTGTTCACGTGCTTGTACAATCATGTTATCAGCGCGCTTGGATAAAGCATGTCCACCACGACCTGGATTTGCCGCGTATTCGGTCATACACTCAGTCATAGCCTGAACAACTTCAGGCGGCTTAGGAAAGGACGTTGCCGCTTGATCAAGATAAATCACATTACCACCCCATTAAGTTCGTTTCAAATTCTACTAAGCTAGAATAAAAGCATAAACTGAATGTCAGTTTATGCTTTTATTCGTTATCTTCTTTCTCAAACACTTCTAATATGCGATTTAGATCTTCTTCTGAAAAAAACTCAATCTCTATTTTACCTTTTTTCTTCATTCTTTTAATTGAAACCGACGTACCAAATCGCTCACGAAGGTGATCTTCCTTTTCCTTAAGAAACGGATCTGACTTCTCTTTTCTCTTTGTTTCACGTGAAACGTTCTGATTCAATTCCGTAATTAACTTCTCTAGCTGTCGAACGTTTAATTTCTCCTGAAGAACTCGATCCGCAAGTGGCTTTCTAGCTTCTTTATTTTTTAATCCAAGTATCGCCCGCCCATGCCCCATCGTGAGCTTTCCGTCTGAAATATACTCCTGTACTTCAGAAGGTAACTGTAAAAGACGAAGGAAATTAGCGAGATGCGGTCTACTTTTACCCAGGCGTTTTGACAATTCTTCCTGTGTCACATCTGTTTCTTCCATCAGTTTCTGGTAAGCATGCGCCTCTTCAATCGGATTTAGATTCTCACGCTGCAAGTTTTCAATTAAAGCAATTTCCATCATTTTTCGATCTGTTAAATCTTTCACAACAGCTGGAACGGTTGTAAGACCTGCTTCTAAAGAAGCCCTATACCTCCGCTCACCTACAACAATTTCATAGCCTTTAATGCTTTGACGAACGATTAATGGCTGGAGGACACCGAAAGTTTGAATCGAAGCACTTAATTCTTCAATCGCTTCAGTACTAAACTTCTTTCTCGGTTGATAAGGGTTAGGACGAAGCTCATTAACGGGAATATCTCTCACAGTCTCGTTCTCATTTTGGGAAGGGAAAAAGGCGTTAATTCCCTTACCCAAACCACGATTAGTCATTGACTAACACTTCCTTTGCAAGTTCTAAATAGCATTCAGCCCCTCGAGATTTTGGATCATAGACAATGATTGGCTTCCCATGACTTGGCGCCTCACTCAAACGTACATTCCTTGGTATGATCACTCGATAGACTTTTTCTTGGAAGTACTTTTTAACTTCTTCAATCACTTGAATACCAAGGTTTGTCCTTGCATCAAGCATCGTTAACAGTACTCCTTCAATCTTTAATTCTGTATTTAAATGCTTTTGGACGAGTCGTACTGTATTAAGTAACTGACTTAGTCCTTCAAGTGCATAGTATTCGCATTGGACAGGAATAAGCACTGCATCTGCGGCTGTAAGAGCATTAATTGTTAATAACCCCAACGATGGAGGACAATCAATTATAATATAATCATAGTTTTTTTCAACTTTATTTAGCGCCCTTTTCAATCTTACTTCCCGGGAAATGGTGGGAACAAGTTCGATCTCTGCTCCTGCAAGCTGAATTGTTGAAGGAATGACGTGCAAATTCTCAACAATCGTCTCCTGAATAATGTCTCCAGCATCTAGGTCATCTACGAGGATGTTATACACACATTTTTCAATATCGCCTTTCTCAATCCCAACGCCACTTGTTGCATTCCCCTGAGGATCAATGTCAACAAGCAAGACCCTTTTACCAAGATAGGCGAGACAGGCACTTACATTCACTGAAGTGGTCGTCTTTCCCACTCCGCCTTTTTGATTTGCTACAGCAACAATATTCACCAAGATGTCACCCCATTCTCCAACCATTCTTTCTTTCTATTTTATCACGTTTGTTATTAGCCGGACGGTATTCTCAATAAAATTCCATTTCCTCCCTGAAAGAGATAGAAACAGAAAACAGCTCAGCATATTTGAAGTTAATACTATCTGTTTAACGTTTTATATGTACAAAAAAAACTCATCCAGTTTGGATGAGTTTACTTCTTTTTAGGTATTCGGATCGTAAATTGATAGTATTCGTCATGGTCTTCTTCATCTGTATCAATCGTTAAACCAGTCTCTGTTACCATATCAAGCGATTGACGGATCGTATTGACAGCCAACCTCATATCTTTACTAACCGATTTTTTTCTAGGCTTCGGTTTAGGTACAGTGCCTTCTAGCATACGAACAACACGTTCTTCCGTCTGCTTCACATTCCATTGTCTTTCAAGAACTTCTGTGAGAACTTTTACTTGATTCTCAGGATTCTTAAGTGGAATCAAAGCACGAGCGTGTCTCTCCGTGATTTTTTTCTCGAGAAGCGCTCTTTGAACAGGCTCGGGGAGCTTCAGTAATCTAAGCTTATTCGCAATAGTAGATTGCCCTTTGCCAAGTCGCTGAGCGAGGCTCTCCTGAGTTAAATCATGTAGCTCAATAAGCTGGGCATAAGCCATAGCTTCTTCAACAGCTGTTAGCTCTTCACGCTGCAGGTTCTCGATAAGCGCAATAGAGGCTGTTTGAGAATCGTTAAATTCCTTAATAATGGCAGGAATTCGCTCCCAACCTAGCTTTTTCACTGCTCTCCAGCGTCTTTCCCCGGCAATAATTTCATACTTGCCTTCACGTTCTCGAACCACGATCGGCTGAATAACTCCATGGGTCTTTATCGTCTGAGATAGTTCAGTAATTCTCTCATCTATAAAAATTGTTCGAGGTTGGAAACGGTTTGGGATAATATCCTCAACAAGAAGCTGTTTCACTTCCTCTTGTTCTGCTTCCATCGTCTCGCTTTTTTCATCGTTCAAACCGAAAAGACGTGAAAACGTATGCTTCATCGCCTAACACCACCTTTAATCGACTCCTTAACTGATTCGCTGCTTCAAAACCGAATTCCTTCCGTCGTAGCAGCGTTCCATGTGAAACACCTATCCGTTCAAATGCAGTCCATCTTTATTATAAAGGATTTTTATTTGGTGTGCCTGGCTTTCTTGGATATTTTTTTGGAGTTGTTTTGATTTTTTTAATTGTAACGATATTACGCTCACTCTTTTCTTTAGGTAGTGTTAGCGTATCTCGTTTCACAACTTCTCCACCAAGAAGCTTAATCGCCTGTTTACCAGACTCTAATTCATCCTCTACACCTGGGCCTTTTAGCGCAACAAAATAACCGTTTGGTTTAACGAGAGGAAGACACAACTCACCAAGGACAGAAAGTCTTGCAACGGCTCTTGCTGTGACAACATCATACTTTTCACGATGATCTTTGTTTTTACCAAATAATTCAGCACGGTCATGATAAAATGACACATTTGTTAGCTTAAGTTTTGATGAAAGGTGTTCTAAGAAACCGATTCTCTTGTTAAGTGAATCGACAATAGTGATGCTTAAATGTGGAAAACAAATTTTAATAGGCAAACTTGGGAAACCTGCGCCCGCTCCCACATCGCAAATATGATAGTCAGAAGAGAAATCAAATGAGAACGCCGCCATGATTGAATCAAAGAAGTGCTTTTCGTAGACTTCCTCTTTATCAGTGATAGCTGTCAGATTCATTTTCTCGTTCCATTCAACTAGAATTTCATAGTATGTTTGAAATTGTTGAAGCTGTTCAGGAGAAAGAGTAATCCCTTTCTCCTCTAACAACTCCTGAAACTGTTGCTCGTTCATAGACCCTCCACTAGTACATTATTTTGCAATTTTAGCGATTTTCCCCTGTTCGATATACACAAGTAAGATCGATACATCAGCTGGATTAACTCCTGATACACGCGAAGCCTGACCAATTGAAAGAGGGCGAACCTCATCAAGTTTTTGCTTCGCTTCAGTTGCAAGACCACCAATCGCATAATAATCTATGCCCTCAGGAATTTTCTTTTCATCCATTTTCTTCATACGTTCCACTTGTTGAAGACTTTTATTAATATAGCCGCTATATTTAATCTGAATCTCAACTTGTTCTGAAACATCTTCAGGAATTTCAAAGTCTGCTGGTGCTAGTTGATGAATCTCTTGATAAGTTACTTCCGGTCTCTTCAATAAATTAGCTGCGTGAATAGCTTCCTTCAATTCAGTACTATTCTCCGGAAGAACATCATTAACCTGCTCGCCTGGTTTAATCACAATCTTCGCAAGACGCTTCATTTCTTGCTCGATCATTTCTTTTTTAGCAAGGAAACGATCATAGCGTTCTTTAGGAATCATGCCGATGTCATAACCGAGTTCTGTTAGTCTTAAATCTGCATTATCGTGACGAAGAAGAAGACGATATTCTGCTCGTGATGTTAATAGACGATATGGCTCGTTCGTTCCTTTCGTCACAAGGTCATCGATCATAACGCCAATGTACCCTTGAGAACGATCCAGAATCACCGCTTCACGCTCCTGTGCATTCCTTGCAGCGTTAATACCAGACATGATTCCCTGACCTGCTGCCTCTTCATATCCTGAAGTACCGTTTAACTGTCCTGCAGTAAAGAGGTTTTTCACTGTTTTTGTTTCAAGTGAAGGCCACAATTGGGTCGGAACAATAACATCATATTCGATGGCATAGCCTGCACGCATCATTTCAACATTTTCAAGACCAGGTACGGTTTTAAGAATTTGTTGCTGCAAATCCTCTGGAAGGCTTGTTGAAAGACCCTGCACATATACTTCCTTCGTATTGCGTCCTTCTGGTTCAAGGAAAATTTGGTGACGGGGCTTATCATTAAAGCGAACAATTTTATCTTCAATTGATGGGCAATACCTTGGGCCTGTCCCTTCAATCATACCTGAATACATCGGAGATCGATGCAAGTTATCATTGATGAGCTTATGCGTTGCTTCACCCGTATAAGTTAACCAACATGGCAGCTGGTCTGTAATAAAGTCTGTTGTTTCATATGAAAATGCACGCGGTTTTTCATCGCCGGGCTGAATTTCAGTTTTACTATAATCAATAGATTTATTATTTACACGCGGAGGAGTTCCTGTCTTAAAACGAACCATCTCAAAGCCCAATTCCTCCAAATGGTGCGACAAATTAACGGAAGGCTGCATGTTATTAGGGCCACTTTCATATGAAAGATCTCCAATAATAACGCGACCGCGCATGAACGTACCAGTTGTTAAAACAACAGATTTCGCCTCGAACTCTGCACCCGTTTTCGTAATAACTCCTTTGCAGACGCCATCCTCAACGATTAGTTTCTCAACCATGCCCTGTAAGAGCGTAAGATTATCCTGTTCTTCAATGGTTCGTTTCATTTCACTTTGATACAGTACTTTATCAGCCTGTGCACGCAGTGCACGTACAGCAGGCCCCTTACCTGTATTTAACATACGCATTTGAATATGCGTTTTATCTATATTTCGTCCCATTTCTCCACCAAGTGCATCAATTTCCCGCACAACAATTCCCTTTGCAGGACCTCCTACACTCGGGTTACATGGCATGAAAGCGACAGAGTCTAAGTTAAGTGTAAGCATGAGTGTTTTCGCACCCATTCTTGCTGAAGCGAGTCCCGCTTCCACACCGGCATGACCTGCTCCGACGACTATAACATCATAAGAATCGGCTTTATAACCCATTGCCGTATTCCTCCTTTTATCATCTTATTTCCCAAGACAAAACTGTGAAAATAACTGATCGATCAAACTCTCAGATACTGTATCACCAATAATCTCTCCAAGAATTTCCCACGTTCGAGTAATATCAATTTGTACCATATCAACCGGCATTCCTGCTTCAACAGCGCCTAACGCATCATCAAGCGTTCTTCGCGATTGTTCTAACAAAGCAATATGACGTGAATTAGATACATATGTTAAATCCTGTGACTCTACTTCACCTGCAAAGAACAGTTCAGAGATGGATTGTTCAAGCTCATCAACGCCTTGTTCATGTTTTAATGAAGTCGTAATCATTGGATGCTCTTCTGCTAATTCTTTTACCTTAGTTAAATCTAGTTTCTCATCTAGATCCGTTTTATTCACGATAATAATAACATCCATGCCTTTTACCGCTTCGAACAACTTCTCATCTTCATGCGTCAACTCATCATTATAATTAAGCACAAGCAAGATGAGATCAGCTTGTTTCAAGCGTTCACGTGAACGTTCAACACCTATTCGCTCGACCAGATCTTCCGTTTCTCGAATTCCCGCTGTATCCACTAATCTTAAAGGCACGCCTCTTACATTAACATATTCCTCAATAACATCTCGGGTCGTACCAGGAACGTCTGTCACTATTGCCTTGTTTTCGTGAACAAGACTATTCAATAAGGATGATTTACCAACGTTTGGCCGTCCCACGATAACAGTAGATAAACCTTCACGCAAAATTTTTCCCTGTCGTGCTGTAATTAGAATACCTTCAATTTCCTTAGCCACCTGCTTTAATTGCGTGGTTAAAAGATCTTGCGTCATTTCTTCTGCATCATATTCAGGGTAGTCAATGTTCACTTCAACATGAGCAACTGTCTCAAGGAGTTGCTGTCTCAAGGTAGCAATCAGCGTCGATAAGCGACCCTCCATTTGATTTAACGCAACATTCATTGCTCGATCCGTTTTTGCTCGAATCAAATCAATAACAGCCTCTGCTTGCGACAAGTCAATTCGACCATTCAAAAAAGCTCGTTTAGTGAATTCACCTGGCTCTGCAAGGCGTGCACCACTACGCAAAACCAACTCAAGCACACGGTTTACAGATACCAGTCCACCGTGACAGTTGATCTCGACAATATCCTCTCTCGTAAATGTCCGGGGTCCTTTCATAATTGAAACCATCACTTCTTCAGCAACCTGCTCAGTATCAGGATCAATCAAATGACCATAATGAATCGTATGAGAATCAACGGATTCTAACGCCTGTTTGCCCTTATATAGCCGATCAGCTATCGCAACCGCCTCTGAACCACTAAGTCGGACAATCGCAATTGCCCCTTCTCCCATTGGAGTCGATATTGCAGCAATCGTTTCATATTCCAAAGTTATTCACCTCTCTAATCACACTTCTTTATTCTATTTATTTACGTTTTCTATATAATATAAGCTAGTATTAGTTTAACCAATTATCCACAGTGGATAACTTCATATCTTAAAGCTACAGACTAATCCACAATACCTTTTAGTGTAACCCATTTTCATAAAAAAAGAAATAAGTTTGCTTTCCATACAACCAGCCTAAGAAGGGTGAAAAGAATGGAGATTTCTAGTAAAGAAAACCCAATCTTTCCTCAAAAAAACCTTCGGGCAAAGTGCCCGAAGGTTTCATATCATTTATTACGTGGAACAATAACCACACGGCGATGTGGATCTTTTCCATCTGAGTGAGTGGAAATCCCCTTCTTTTCTTTCAAATAAAGGTGAATTACCTTACGTTCTAACGACGGCATCGGTTCTAGCTGTATATCCTTTTTCGTAACCATCGCTTTGTCTGCAAGACGATCGGCTAACTTTCTTAGCGTCTCTTCACGTCTTTCACGGTAGTTCTCAGCATCGAGTACTACACGGACAAATCGGTCAGAAAATCGATTCGCGGCAAGATTTGTCAAATATTGCAAAGAATTAAGAGTTTGGCCGCGTTTCCCTATCAATATCGCAATTTTTTCACCAGATAGAGTAAAATAAAGATCGCGATCCTCTCTTCTACCTTCTATACTGGCTTCTACTCCCATATTGCTAATGACTTTTTCTAAAAAAGCCCTTGTTTGCTCTATGATGTCAGGTTTCTCGCTTACTTTGATGCGGGCGGGCCTTCCTCCAAAACCTAAAAATCCTTTTTTAGGCTCTTCTAACACTTCAATATTAACATTCTCTTGAACAGTCCCGATTTGATTCAGCGCATTTTCAATGGCATCTTCAATCGTTTTTCCCGTTACCGTAACGCTTCTCACTTCTTCGCTCCCCCCGTATTCGTATCAGCGGTTTTAATGGTAGGTTTCGTAATAAAGTAAGTTTGCGCAATCATAAAGATGTTACCTACAACCCAATATAGCGCTAGCGCTGCAGGGAAGTTAATAGCAAAGACAATAATCATAATTGGCATAACGTATAGAAGCATCTTCATTTGAGGCTGCACCGTTCCACCGCTACCCATCATGATTTTCTGCTGAATGAAGGTTGTTATACCAGCAGTGACTGCCAGAATTATATCTGGAGAGCCAAGGCTAAACCAGAGGAAAGTATGTGTTTCAATTGCTTGTGTACGCATAATAGCATGGTAAAAACCTAAAAGAATCGGCATTTGCACTAAGATTGGTAGACAACCTGCAAGCGGGTTAACACCATTCTGTTGAAAGAGCTGCATTGTTTCTTGCTGAAGCTGCTGTTGCGTCTTCTGGTCTTTACTGCTGTACTTTTCTTTAAGTTTCTGCATTTCTGGCTGCAGTTCCTGCATCGCTTTTGAACTTCTCGTTTGTTTGATCATCAATGGAAGTAGTAGAAGTCGAATTAAAATCGTAACAATAATAATAGACAGTCCATAATTTCCATCACCAGTCAAATCAGCGAAAAATGTTAAGACTGCGGAAAGCGGATATACAATGTATTCGCTCCAAAATCCCGTGCTTTCTGCATCAATCGGCTCGTTAATGTTACATCCTGAAAGGACCGCAACGAGACCAATCAATAGAAATGCGAGGGTTATTTTTTTCCTCACGCTTCATCCTCCTTGCAATCATATCTCGACAATGATTTATGTAGTAAAAGCATGCCACTAGTCCCTTTTATCCGGTACAGGATCAAAACCGCCAGGATGAAAGGGGTGGCACTTTGAAATTCTTTTAACCGTCAACCAGGAGCCCTTAATAAATCCATGCTTCTGGTAAGATTCGAAACTGTAATGAGAACAGGATGGGTAGAAACGGCAAGATGGGGGAGTTAATGGAGAAATAAACTTCTGATAGACGCGAATTAGCATCAAAGCCACTTTCTTCATTTAGAATCCCTTCCTTTACTAACTTGTTTCACACCTCTCAACACACGAGCTCTATTAAGCACATGAGTTAAGCTGCTCTTCACTTCTTCGAAACTCATCTCTGAAGAAGGTTTTCGTGCAATTACGACAAAATCGTAAGGGAATTTGATTTGATCTGACAACTGATGGAATGATTCTTTCACAAGTCGCTTCACACGATTTCGTGTCACAGCATTGCCAATCCTCTTACTTACTGAAAGACCTAATCGAAATTGAGGCTGATCATTTCGCTTTAATACATACACAACAAATTGTCTGTTTGCAGTTGAGTTTCCATTTTTGAAAACGTTCTGAAACTCAGAATTCTTTTTAATCCGGTAGTTGCTATTCAATCCGCACACTCCCAGTGTTACTTGGATAAGCATATTATAAACCTTATCTTAAAAAAAGACCACTGATGATCAGTGGTCTATGCAGACAATACTTTTCTACCTTTACGGCGACGACGAGCAAGGACTTTACGTCCGTTAGCTGAGCTCATACGTGCACGAAAACCGTGAACTTTTTTACGTTTACGTGTGTTTGGTTGAAACGTTCTTTTCATTCTATTACACCTCCCTGAGGATAAACTGTATAAAGACAGTCCAAGTAATTATAAGAAAAGACATGGGGAATTGTCAAGTTTAATTAAAATATCAAACACACTTTAACTAAAAGCAATCATTTAAATCTACGATGATCTCCACCAAATAAAGATTGATCAAATCATTTACAAACCTCTTAAAACACCCGTGTGGATAACTCATTTCGACACTTTTCACTTATTCACATCACTTATCGACAGGTTCTACACAAAATCTAGTGCTGTGGACAGTTTTGATCCACAAGATATGTCCTCTGTGGATAACCTCCCGAAAAACATTGCAAACAAGCTATTCTTTTGTTATGATATTTGTGTTTTAACTCGTGAATAAGCTAGAGTGAATTTAAAAGAGTCCACAGTCTGTGGATAATTATGTGGACAGTTATTCAGGTATGTTATTCTTTATGTCCACAACCATGTGAACACAGTCAATAATTCGACTTTCTTCTATATTATATGATCCGCTTTGATATTGTGGACAGTATAATTATTCGTGAATATTCAAATGATTGTACAAAGGTTGTACGTTGGCACATTAGGCGACTATCGTCAGCGAATACAGCCTGTTTTTATTTTGGTGAAAAAACATAAGGGTCTGTTACAATGTCACCCAGTCTGATGAGAAGAATCATTCAGTGGCCCGAAATAAGCTGACGATATTAATTTTATTTACTTTTGAACAAAAGGAGGGACTTCG